>CAWEQO010000018.1:0-252032 GCA_963811225.1 uncultured Chloroflexia bacterium | reverse complement strand
ACGGCGTCGACGTCCACACGGGGGAGCGGCGGGCTCACCACAGCGGCCTGTCGGCGTCGGGCTCCCCGGCGATGGGGCGAGTGGCGTCCCCGAGGAGCTGCAAGGAGGCTGGTGAGTGCGCTGACGTCGAGGGCCCCGGTACTGCGCACCCGGGCGACGGCGAGCAGGACGTGGTCGAGCGGGATGTCGTGGCCGAGGACCGCGTACTCGTCCCAGATCGGGTCGTAGGCGTAGAGGTCGCGGGTGGTCCCGTCCGGGGTGAGGAGGAGCTCGAGGCGCTGGTCGTGGCGAGGCCCCCACCCGGTGTCGAGAACCAGCGGCCTGCCGCCGTCGACGGGAACCTGCCTCGCGAACTCCCTCGGGCCGACCCAGGTGACGGCTGCCGGTCCCCCCAATGCGTTCCGCCGACGGGGGTGTGGCGGCCACGACTGGGTCTGCGACGCCGCTCTGGGGAGTGCGTCAGTGGTGTGGTCTCGCCGCACGTCGGCCTCTCCGCGCGGGGCCCTCCCGCGCTCCACCTTCGGCTACGGAGCGGTCGGGGACACCATCAGAACGGCAGCGTGCTCGGGCCCTGCTCGCGGAGGAAGGCGGCCCAGTCGTCCTCGTCGACCTCCCACATCCGGGGCGGGTCGGCGCGGTGTTCCTTGGCCGAGCACTGGGTGCGGGCGGCGATGTCGGTGAGCATCGAGTCGACCTCTCGCCAGGCTCGCAGCCAGTCGAGCGCGCTGGTCGGGGACGCGTCCTCGATGAAGGAGATCCGTTCGTGGTCCCGGAGGGCGGAGAGGGTCTCGACCATGGCGTTGTGCCGGTACCAGCACGGCGGGATGACGCGGACCTCGATCGCGAAGCGGTCGACGAGTGATTCGACCCAGCCGCGCAGGCGTCGGAGCTCCTCGCAGCGTTCGAGGTCACCCAGGGACGGCCAGTGGGTGGGACCCGCGATCTCCGGGCCGGCGAGGGCGCCGACGCCGGCGTCGAACCCCAGCCGGTCCGGCCTCACTCCGAACGCCCTCCATCTCGGCGTCCGCGGGTGGGATGGGACCTGTCGATCCGAAGCGCGCTCTGCCGGATGGTCTCCTCGAGGGTCCGCCGCTGGCGTGCGAGGGTCGCGCCGTCGGCTCGAGTCGTCCACGGCCGAAGCGTGAGCACCGCTGGGCGCGCCGAACGGAGGAGGAGGACGGCGGTCCCGAAGGGGAGGGTCCGCAGCCGTGAGGCCTCCAGGACCGGGACGTCGCGGGTGCTGGTGGTGGTCGACGTGCGGCCGCCGGTGCCGCCGTTGGAGGTCGAGGTCTGGCGTTCCCGGCGTTGCCCGATGAGCCGGGAGAGGTCCTCGAGGTCGCGGGCGTTCGAGCCGCCGCCGAGCACGATCTTGACGACGGCCGCGTCCCAGATCGCTCCGGCCTGGTGCTCGCCCCAGACCGCTCGGGCCTGGGCCAGTGACTGCAGGACCACGGCGGTGGAGATGCCGGTGCCGCCGCCGTCGGACATAACCCGCCATCGCTGCAATCAATGGCGGCGGAACCGCAGCCCCCATCCGACCCGTCCGCGGCCGCCGCAGACGATCCAACCGCCTTCGGCCAAATCTACGACAACTATGTGGTTACACAAGGCCCGCACGACCAGTGGATGGGCCAGCTGGCAATCGACCTCGCAGCCGGAAATGGCGCGGTGATCCATTCGCCAATCAACGGCACGGTCACCCAAATGTTCACCGACCAGTGGGGCAACCCCAATCTGATCCTGGAGAACTCAGTTTACCAAGTGATCATGATGCACGGTAATTACACCGTCAGCGTTGGCGATCCGGTCACCACCGGCCAGCAGGTCGGCACGGAGAGCAACCACGGCTACACCCTCGACTGGAACGGCAACTTGTGCGCCGGCCGCGACTGTGGCTATCACACGCACCTGAACGTCTTCGATAAGCGTATCAACGACAATGTGGATGCGAGGAACTTGCTGGGCAAGTGGTAGGCGAGTTTTCCCAGAATGAAGAGGAGGAAGAGGTGGTCTCACCTCTTCCTCCTCTTCATTTTTTAAAAGGTTAGATTGCTTCTGCTGCCCGGGCCGCTTCCCAGGCCTGGATCGCTTTCTTACGTGCAGAGCCCCAGCGGTAGTTGCTAATAACGCCTGTGCTGCGAATGACGCGGTGGCAGGGGATCAGGTAGCTGACGGAGTTGCGCCCGATGGCGGTGCCGACCGCTCGGGTGGCAGCCGGCCGGCCCACCGATTTGGCAATTGCGCCGTACGAGACCAGCGAACCCTGCGGGATCGCCAGCAGCGCCCGCCAGACCTTGACTTGAAAGTTGGTGCCGGAAATGTAGACCGGAAGTGGGGGGCTGCCTTCTTGTGATGCGTCTGGGGAGAAAATGCGCGCCACCAGCGGGGCGGTTGCTTGCGGGTCCTGGACGATCTCGGCGGCCGGCCAATCGCGCACCATTTCGCGCAGGGCGCGCGGCTCATCGCCGTCGATGAAGTTGAGCGCGACAACACCTCGCTCGGTCAGGCCGATCAGGCACTCACCAAAGAGGGAGGGATGGACGCCGTAGCGGATGGTAAGCCCTTCGCCTTTATGCTTGAACTCGCCGGGGGTGACGGCGTCATGGGTGACGAACAGATCGTGCAGCCGACCGGGGCCAGATAGACCGGCCTCCATGGCCGCATCGAGCACCGATTCACTCTCAGCCAGGCGCTGACGAGCGTAGTCGATGGTCAGGGCCTGGACGAAACGCTTGGGGCTGATGCCCGCCCAGCGGCTGAACAGGCGTTGAAAATGATACTCGCTCAAACCGATCTGTGCGGCCACCTCAGCCAGGCCTGGTTGGCGGCGATAATTCGCTTCGAGATAGCGGATGGCTTGCTCGATCCGCCGGTAATCTTCTGCCATTTGTTCGTATGTGGCTACCGTCATTCTTTACCTCCTGTTTTCCTCACTTGCAATGATTATAGCCACACGCCAATCCCGCTGCCACCCGAATCTTGCTGGAAGGCAACCATTTCTGAGATGTAAGTGCGAGGCGCCGATCCATAGGTCAGCGCCTCGCACTTACATCTCAGAAACATCCGTGGCTTACTGCGCCTGGGCCATCTCGATGAAGGCCAGCATATTCTCCAGCGGTACGTCGCCTTCGACATCGTGGGCGGGGGCGAGGATGTAGCTGCCCTGCCTGCCCATCTCCAGCAGGTTGGCAGTCTCTTTGCGGACGTCCTCCACTTTACCATAGGGCAGCGTTCGTTGGGTGGACAGGCCGCCGTGGAAGGTCAGTCGACCGCGGTAGCGGGCGTGCAGGCTGTGGATGTCCATCACCTCGGGCTGGAAGGGGTTGAAGCAGTTGACCCCTGCGGCGATCAAGTCGTCGAACAGCTCATCCACATCCCCGCAGGAGTGGATGAAGACTCGCTTACCGCTCTTGTGCACCTCGGCGTACATGCGCTGGAGCGCCGGGTAAATAAAGCGCCTCCACAATTTTGGGCCCATCTGCAAGCCGCGCTGCTGGCCCCAGTCGTCGCCAAAGTAGACCGCATCGATGTCGTACTGTAAGGCCTGATGCACCTGGGCGATGTTGTAGTCGGCGATGGTGTTAAGCAACCCGTCTACGAAGGCGGGATTGTCGTAGAAATCCATCATCAGGTTCTGCATGCCGCGCAGCGTCCAGGCGCGCTCATACAGAGAGAAACCGATTTGAAAGACGCGATAGCGGTCGGAATAGCCGGAAATGCGTGCGGGGATGCCGTCGAAGAAACGCGGGTCGAGCGGATTGGGGAAGGTGTAAGCGGATAGGGAGGGCTTTGGAAGGAGACAGCCCTCGACGATACCGATGTCCTTGTCGACCGAGCGGTCCCAGACCACGCCGAAGACGTCGCGCAAGCGGTTATTGCCCAGGTCCTCGAAGAAGCCGATATCGCTGCCCAACTTAAGCAGATGGTTGCCCAGCGCCGGCTGCAGATCCTCGACCCGGTAATGGGCTTGCAGCTTCTGTTTGGCTTCCACGGTGAACCCGAACGACCAGGGCACGTAGGGCGGCCGCTGCCCGTCGAGCACGCATTGAATCACTTCCCGTTTCGTCATCTAGGGTTCCTTTGATCCTGACACCTGTTCCGGTTTCCCGGATGGGTCCTCGGCGTACCGGGTATCTTTGATGGTGTTGACCATCGCCCAAAAGTTCTCCATGGGCGTGTCGAGTTGGACGTGATGGGTGGGGCCCAGGATCAACCCGCCGCTGCGGCCGATGGTCTCCAGGCGGGTGCAGATCTCGGCGGCCACATCTTGCGGCGAGCCGAAGGGCAGGGTGTGCTGCTCGTCGACGGAACCCCAGAAGCAGAGCTTCTCGCCAAACTTGCGCTTCAGCTCGGAGGGGTCCATGCTGGCCGGCTGGATCGGGTTGAGCACATCCAGCCCGATCTCGATCAGGTCGGGGATGATCGGCAAGATATTACCGTCGGAGTGATAGGCCACTTTGAGCGCCGGATTGATGGCTTTGAGCTCGGCGATGAAGTTGGCCATGCGCGGCTTGAAGAAGCGCCGCCAAACCTTAGGCGACATGAGCATGCGGTTCTGCATGCCGACGTCATCGCCGGTCCAGATCATGTCGACGCCCATCGCGGCCAGCTTTTTCGCGGCTGTGAGATGGTAGCGGTAGGGGATATCCAGGATGCGCCCGGCCAGGTCTGGGTTGGTCACCAGGTCCGACAGCAGGCGTTCGTAGCCGCGCAGCGCCCAGGCCGTCTCGAAGATGGTGGTGACCGTCACACCCACGATCCAGTACTCGTCCTTAAAGGTCTCCAGTGTCCAGGCGGCGTCCTGGTACAGCTCCGGGCGGTTGGGATCGGGCGCTTCGTAGCTGTCGATGGCCTTGTCGTCCTCCAGGGGGTGCCCGGCGATCTCTGTGTAGTGCCCGGCGCCGTAAGGGGTGGAATACTCCGCCGATTTCCAGCCGATGCCCCATTCGTCGGTATAGTCGCCGGGCTGCTGGTAGTAAGAATTCGCCCAGCCGACCGACGTGAGCAGCAGATCCTCGCCCAGCAGGCGCTCCAGCTCGTATGTGTTGCCGCCGCCGTGGGGGTTGTGGATGTGATCCCCACCCAGCTGCACCTCGGCTTTCAGGCGCTCGGCGAACTCGGGCGTGAAGCTGACCTGCAGCGGGCAGCGGTCGGGCGCTGCGTGACTCAGAGCAGTCTGGACTCGCTCGCGATGCTTCATCCTAACGCTCCGATCCTGTATACGTGCCATATTCCAAGGCAGTATCGAAGGCCGCCACGATGTTCTCGGGGGGCACGAAGGCCTGGATGTTGTGGACCGCTGCAAAAACGAAACCGCCGCCGGGAGCCAGGTCATCGATGCGTCGTTTGACTTCGTCGCGCACTTCTTGAGGCTTGCCGAAGGGCAGCACGAACTGCGTGTCGATCCCGCCGCCCCAGAAGGTGATGTCCTTGCCAAACTCGGCCTTTAGCTTGCGGGTGTCCATGCCTTTGGCGCTGACCTGCACCGGGTTGAGGATGTCGAAGCCGATCTCGATCAGGTCGGGGATCAGGTCGTAGGTTGCGCCGCAGCTGTGGTAGAACAGCTTGGCGTCCGTCTTCTTTTTGATTGCCTCGACCAGTTTCTTTTGCAGCGGCTTGATGCGCTTGCGGTAGGTCTCCGGGCGGATCATCCAGCCGTTCTGGCTGGCAACGTCATCCCAGTAGGTGAAGACCTGGATGTATTCGCCGACCTCGTCCAAATAGTTATTGCAAGATTCGATGTAGATATCGGTGATCTGGCTCATCAAGCGGTCGGCGAAGGCCGGCTCGGCCATCAGCGCCATGAGGAAGTTGGGCAGGCCCATGGTGCGGGCGGGCTGCTCGAAAATACCGCCGCCGATGACGGCGCTGCCGACCAGGGCGTAATCGGTGTGTTGGTAGAGCTGCTCGGCCTGCCGGCGGAGCTTGAGGATATGCTCTTGCGGATCGGGCTGCGGCCACTGGTAAGCGTCCAGCGCTGCCAGGCTGGCTTCCTTGACCGGGAAGTCCACCCAGTCGAAGTACAGTCCGCTGTCCTTAGGCATGTGCAGCTTGGAGCCCCAGCGGTCGATGAAGGCGTAGTAATCGCCCTCCTCGAACACCTCCAGGCCGGGGGCAGTGGCAGCCGGTAGCTGCACCAGCCGAAAATCAACCCCGAACCGCTCCAGGAGCGACTCGTCGACGTACGGCAGCTGCTGGACGTAGTCCAGCATGACCATGTCTTCCACCGGCTGGCCCAGATGATGCTTCAACTCGACGTAGGCCTTCTTGGTGATACTGGTGACGATCGTTCCGCCCATGTCGATCGGGATTCGATCCGGCTCTTGATGGTTCAGGGCGGCCATCACACGCTCGCGAGGATTCATTGGGAGTGCCTCCGCTTCTATTTCTTATTGGTTGCTCCAGCAGCAGGGGGATTGGAGAGTAACGCTCGGGCCAAAACACCGCTGCAGGGCCATCTCCAGTCCAGTATATAACAGTGTGAGGAATTGGTGAAGTCAAAGTTGATTTTTTTATGACAGGGCGCAGCCGGTCCATAACAAAGCGAACTTTTTGAACGCCGACTCGCTTGACCCGATTGTCCTTTTAGCGTACAATTTTTCATAGTTCTTACTTTGGAATTTTCCCCTTTATCAATTAAATGCAGCATCCCTAATTCGGGTAAGCCCGACGATCCTTTAACACAAAAACTGAAGTTGCCCAAGCGAGAGCAATTTCATAACATCGACAGGTAGGTTTAAACGCATCAAGCGCAGCTAGGACGCCAATGATTGGCTTCGGGATATGGCTGGAAGGACATGATCAATTTTAGGCCAGGGTCTGCGATCCGCGCCTTTGTTTTGATTTAAGCCTTTTCAACCGCTAATATTTAACAACTTCTGCGAGAAGCTCTTCGCGCGATACAAACTTAACTGGTATGAAGGGAGGAGGCCCCAACGAGAGATTCATAACAAGCTGTCATTTGACACAATGCGTCCTTTTAGCATCAGATTTGCTCACTCGATCAACAGAAAATGAGGAGGCTCGAATGTTCAAGAAAGTCGCATGGATCGTTTCCCTGATCGCCCTGGCGTCACTTCTGCTGGCTGCTTGCGCCCCTGCAGCCGCACCGGCGCCCACGCAGGCCCAGGCCCCGGCGCAGCAGCAGCCGCAAGCCGCTGCCCCTGCAACCGCGGCCCCGGCTGCTCCCGCCGCGCCCGCCGCCCCCGCCGCAACGGAAGGCGGCGCTCCGGCTGCCGGCACCAATTGGTGCTCGGGCACGAAGATCGTCTTCTTCCCCGGCGGCACTGCCGGCGGTGGCTTTGAGACGGTCGTTTACAACGGCGCAGTCCAGGCTGCCAAGGATACCGGCGCGGACGTGGAATACGTGTGGTCAGATTGGGATCCCGCCAAGATGATCGACCAGTTCCAGCAGGCGATGGCCACCAAGCCGGACGGCATCGCCGTCATGGGCCACCCCGGTGACGAGGCTTTTGATCCGATGATCGACGAAGCCGAAGCGCAGGGCATTATCGTGACCAGCATGAACACCCAGCTGCCCATCGCGCAGGCCCAATATGCCAGCAACGGTTTCGGCTATGCCGGCGCGATCCTGTACCAGGCCGGTTATGCCCTGGGCCAGGAAGCCGTGAAGCGCTCCGGCGTGCAAGCCGGCGACAAGGCCTTCTTGTGGGGCTTGAAAGCCCAGGCCGGTCGCGGCGAGCGCACCAAGGGCGTGGAGAAAGCTCTGGAAGATGCGGGCCTGACTGTGATCTACCAGGAAATTGACGATGCCACCAACGCCAGCCCGGCCGCCGGCGTGCCATTATTCACCGGCATCTTCTCCGCCAATCCCGACATCAAACTGATGGTCACCGACCACGGCAACCTGACCGGCACCGTCCAGACCTTCCTGGAAGCCGCCGGCAAGCAGCCGGGTGAGGTTTATGCCGCCGGTTTCGATATGTCCGGCAACGCCATCGAAGCGATCCGCGGCGGTTGGCTGCAGCTGGTGATCGACCAGCAGCAGTGGCTGCAGGGCTACTTCGGTGTGCTGCAGATTTGCCTGTCCCACAACTATAACTTTGCCGGTCTTGAGATCGACACCGGCGCCGGCTTTGCCGACGCGGACAATGTCGAGCAGCTGGCCAAGTTGGTTGAGCAGCAGATCCGCTAAACCACGATCGGTTCAATTACAGGGAGCGCCGCGTAACGCGGCGCTCCCTCTCCAGAAAATTTCCATACCGATCATTTTAGTGCCGGTCCGAGAAATCGGGAGTGTGATGCAGCCGTGAAATGCATCATGCCGGGCTGCATCATACTCCCGATTTCCCGCAAATGCACTGCGCAGGGAATCGAATATTGGAATGGAGCAGGTTTATGGAAGAGTATCGTCTTGAGCTGAAGAACGTATCGAAATATTTTGGCGAAGTCAAAGCGTTGGAGAATATCAACTTCCAGCTGGGCCGCAACGAGGTTGTCGGCTTACTGGGGGACAACGGCGCCGGGAAATCGACGTTGATCAAGATCATCACCGGGTACTACCAGCCATCCTCCGGCGAGATCCTTTTCAACGGCAAGAAAGTGGATCATCTGACGGTTCCGAAGGCCAGGGAATTAGGGGTAGAAACGGTTTATCAGGAACGGGCGCTCGCGGAACTGCAAACTCTGTGGCGCAACATCTTCCTGGGCCGTGAGCTCTGCAACCGCTGGGGTTTCATGGACGTGCAGCGCATGCGAGACGAGACCTACCGGTTGATGTCCCAATCGATGGGTTTCACCTCGAAGGCTGTTAACCCGGATTCAAAGGTTGGCACCTATTCGGGCGGTGAAAAACAGGGTGTGGCGATCGTGCGAGCGCTGTTCTTCAATGCAGATATCGTTATTCTAGACGAGCCGACCATGGGCCTCTCGTTGAAGGAGACGGCTAAGCTGGTCAACTTTGTCAATGATATCAAAGCCGCAGGCAAATCGGCTGTCTTTATCGATCACAACATCCTGCACGTATACAATGTCGCCGACCGCGTGGTGGTGATCGACCGCGGCACAGTTGCCGGTCAATTTATGACCAAGAATATCAGCTTGAATGAGCTGATGGAGAAGATGGTCCAAGTTGCAGAAACCGGCAGCCTGGAATAACGAAAACGAGGTTAGATCGAATGGATACTCAAAGCGACTTAAAAACCCCGGAAGTTACCCGGCACTATAAAGTGCCCTTCAGCCTGCGCAGATTTGCCCGGTCGAACAGCGGTCAGTTGGGCATTTTAGGAGTCTTTTTGCTCCTCTGGCTCGTCTTTATCGTTTCAGCCCCGAACACCTTTTTGTCGAAGCAGATTTACGTGGCCTTCATGTCTTCCATCCCCTTCTTCGCCATCATGGCCATTCCGCTGACCATTGTGGTGGTTGCCGGGGAGATGGACCTGTCTTTTCCATCGATCATGGCGATGGGGATGGTGTCTTTCTACTACACCTATAACTGGACGAGCTTTATCCAGAACCCGACCATCCAGGTGCTCCTGGCGATCATTGCCTCTCTGATAACAGGGACGGCCGTCGGCTGGATCAACGGCTCCATTATTGTCAAATTCGGCATCCCTTCCCTTGTTGTGACAATTGGCACGCAGTTCTTCTGGCGGGGCGCTGTGCTGGTATTGACTCAAGGCGGCAACTTCTCGCTGTCCTTCATCAAGAGCACGATCTTTTACCCGCTTTTTGTCGGCAAAATCGGCGATTTTATTCCCATGCAGATGATCTGGTTGATTTTGATCACCATTGGGGGATGGGTGCTGATGAACCGGCACCGCTTTGGAGCGCACATCTACTTGATCGGCGACAACGCCAAAAGCGCCGAGCTGATGGGCATCAACACTGGGCGCACCCGCATCCAGGCTTTCATGCTGGTCGGCCTGGTTTCGGCTTTTGCCGGACTGTTGTACAGCTTCTTCGTGGCGTATTTCTGGCCCAGCCTGGGCGACGGCTACTTGCTGAACACCCTGGCATCGGTCTTCCTGGGCGGCACGTCCGTCTTCGGCGGCACCGGCACGATCTTCGGGACCTTCCTGGGAGCGTTCATCATCGGCACCATCGAGGCCGCCACCGTAGCGGTCGGCCTGACCGGTTTCTGGACTCAGTTGATCTACGGTTTTATCATTGTGATGTCGGTGATCATGCACACTTACCTGCGCAAACGCTCCGATTAGCGTTTGAAGCTTGTTGATGAAAAAAGATGCCGGCGAGAGCCGGCATCTTTTTCTTTATTTAACCAGCTCGATCTGCCAGCTCCCGGTGACGTTGATCCTGGCGCTGTCGCCGGGCCAATAGAGGTGAGTCCAGTAGCTGCTGCCGCGCAGGGTCGAGGGATTGGCTCCCTTGGTGACGATGATGTGGTCGGGCGTGTAGTGAGCGAAGTAGGCGTCGCGTTTGCCCAGGGTGCGCCCCAAGGTGGGGTCCAGCGCCAGCCAGCCAGTGTTGGGAGCGTACACCTCGGGCCAGGCATGCTCGATGGTGGCCTGGGTGTCCGACTGCTGGTCGAGGTAGAGCAGACCTTCGAAGTAGCGGGCGGGGATGCCCTGTGCCCGGCTGAGCGCCGCTAGCAGATCTGCATATTCGGTGCAGTCGGCGCCCATCGGCCCCAGAGCGACCTGCGCGCCCCAGTTCTTCTCATTGGGAGCATAGGTCAGGGTGTCGCCGATGTAATCGTAGAAGGAACGCGCCTGTTGGCAAACCGTGGCCTTGCCCTGCGATAAGTCTTTCGACAGGGCTGCAATCTGCGGGTTGCCGGATTCGATGTGCAGCTCGGGGCGGGTATAGGCGCTTAAGTTCTCCGGTATTTGTCCCTCGCAGCTGCTCACATCGTAAGCGATTTCGTGGACCGTCAGCCGGTACTCGATATCGATGGTTTGGGTCGTCCCGGCCGGTTGCCCGGAGAAATCGAACTCGGCATACTGGTTACCGTATTCGTCCGTCACCAGGGCGTAATCCCTGGGTGATACTCGCATGGACTGCACGTCCTGGTAGGGCGCAAAATCCCGGATCAACGCCACCCAGATATTCTGCTTCTGCGGCTGCCCCGCGCCCTGGTTGGCAAGCGTGATACGCTGGCGCACGATATACTGGCGCTGACCCACAACGGTCACGCCATGGGTTGGCGCTGCCGGAGGCGCTGAGACCGGCATTGGGGCGCATCCGATCAGGAGGAGCAAGAGGCACAAGCCGGCCAGCTTCTGTAGGATCACAACATCGCCCCCGGCTGCCAGGGCACAAACTCACCTTCACGAAAGCCGAAGCTCTCGCTGTGGGTCTGGCTGCCTGAAGCCGTCTCGACCACCAGGTCCAGCAGGTCTTGGGCGGCGGCTTCCATCGTCAGGCCATCCAACAGCGCCCCGGCGTTGAAATCCATGTCGGCTTGCATGCGCGCATACATGCCGGTGTTGGTAGCGATCTTCAAGCAGGGAGCCAGGATGCCGGCGCTGACCGAGCCGCGCCCGGTGGTGAACAACACCAGGTTGGCGCCGCCCGCCACCTGCCCGCTGATGGACGCCAGATCGTTGCCGGGGGTGTCCATAAAGGTCAGGCCGCTTCCGGTTACCCGCTCGGCGTACTCGTACACCGACTGCAGCGGAGCGCTGCCGCCCTTAACCACCGCCCCGAGCGACTTCTCGTAGATGGTAGTCAGACCGCCGGCTTTGTTGCCGGGGCTGGGGTTGTTGTCGAGGCTGAAACCCATCGTCTGGGCCTGCTGTTCCCACCAGCGCACCCGTTCCAGCAGTTTCTGCCCCACCTCCTGTGTGGCGGACCGCCCGGTTAGCAGCTGCTCGGCGCCGTAGATCTCGGGTGTCTCGCCCAGCACCACCGTCCCGCCTTGCGCCACCACCCGGTCGGAGACCTGGCCCACCAGTGGGTTGGCCGTGACGCCCGACCAGCCGTCGCTGCCGCCGCACTGCAAGGCGATGCACAGCTCCGAGAGCGGAACGGGTTGGCGGGTGGTCTGATCCGCCTGCGGCAGCAGCTCCTCCACCGCCCGGATGCCAGCTGCCACGGTCTTGTGGATGCCGCCCAGCTCCTGGATGGTCAGATGCGGCCCGATGACCGGGTGGGGCTGGTCGCCTGTCTCTTCTACCAGCGCAGCGACGGCGGCGGCCATCTGGTTAACCTCGCAGCCCAGGCTGATGAACAGGGACGCGCCCACGTTGGGGTGCCGGGCGATATTGAGCAAGGCCCGACGCAAGTAGACGTGCGACAGACCTTCTTCGGGGATGCTGCAGCCGCTGCCGTGCGTGACCGCTATGACGCCGTCCACATGGGGGTAAGCCGCCAGCCGCTCGGGCGTGAAGTGGGCGGCGATGGCGCGCGCCGCCTGGGCCGAGCAGCTGACCGTGGAGATCACGGCAATGTAATTGCGCGTCCCGGCCCGCCCGGAAGGATGGGGATAGCCCAGAAAGCTGCGTATCGATTGCCCGGGCTGGGGCGGTTCCTGTGACGCGACCACCCGTACCTGCGAATCCCGCTGCGTCTCGATCGACTCCAGGTTGTGGGTGTGCACCCAAGACCCGGGCGGAATCTCGCGCCCCGCCAGCCCGATCACATGTCCGTATCGCTTCACCTGTGCGCCGGCATGGATGCGGCTCAATGCAAGCTTGTGACCGGAAGGGATGTTCTCGAGAACTTCGAGCATCTCCGGCGGGTGCAGGTCGTTGCGGACGATCGTCGTTCCAGCCGGGATGTCGCGCAGCGCCACCGCCACCGTGTCGGCCTTGTGCAGCCGCAGAGCAATCGAGGAGAAGAGGATGGGGGATTTTGTCATAGGTAGATTCTACTATCGATTTCTGATTGGAAAGTACCCCTTGCCGGGCGGATGTTCGAAGGGGCATATCACGTCCATAGGGGCAATCAGGCAATTGGGCAATCAGGCATTGGGCGATTGGTAATCAGGCAATTAGGCAGTCAGGTGATTGGTAATCAGGCAATCAGGCTCCTAATTGCCTAATTGCCTAATTACCAATCGCCCAATCCCCCATCCCCCCTACTTCACTTCTTCCCTTTCAGGTTCAGCAGTCCCCAGATTCCTGGCCCTTTCCCGGATGGGAAGATGCCTTCCTTGGCGGATTGGATCTCCTCGACGGAAACGAATGCCTTCGGCGCCATGCTGCGGATAATATGGATCACGTTGCCGAGGTCTTTGCGGCGGATGACCGTGTAGACCACGTTTACCGGCCCGGTCGTGCCTGCTCCACTCAGCTCAGTCACCCCGTACCCGGCGTCGCGCAGCGGCTGGACGAACTTGTGAGCGTTCGGGCTGATCGTCCTGACCGCCATCATGCCGATCGCCAGCCGGTTCTCCAGCGTCAGGCCGATGTAGGTTCCGGCTGCAAACCCGGCGGCGTATGCTACGTAAGAAACCCAGGCCTGCAGGTTGTTCACCACCTGCGCCACCACAACGATCCAGACCAGCACTTCAAAAAACCCTAAGATGGGTGCAAGATTGCGTCTCCCCCTAGAGACAAAGATGATGCGCAGCGTGCCCAGCGAAACGTCGATGATGCGCGCAAAGAAGACCAAGATTGGCAAGACTACCCATGCATAGATCGTCGGGTCGATTCCGAAGTTCATTTTTTTTCGCTCCTTTTTGTTTTGTGGTTTACGATGTTCCCTGTGCTCCCGGCGCTTCGCGTGCGCGTGATTGGTTGTGGGAGTCGAAGGTCATTAAAGCTGGATGATCCGGTACGGTTTGCCGCTGTAAGTCTGCAGCACGAACCGGGAGATGTTGTACACGGGAATGCCCCCCGGTGTTTGGCCCTCCGGTGAGCCATGGTGAGCGTGACCATGGAGCACCACATCCACCCGCTGCCGGTCAAGGGCGTGGGCCAGCCGCTCGGATCCCAAGAAAGCAAACAGTTCCGGCGCTTCACCTTCCAGGGTTTCCTTGATCGGTGAGTAATGCAAGATCGCCATTTTACGCCTGCTCTGCATGCGTGCCACCATATTTTCCAGCTCGATGGATTTGTTGATGCCTGCCCGGATAAAGACCTTCAATGCCTCTTCTCCAAACGGCTGAACCATATTTCGCCCGAATCCGCCGCAGAATCCTTTCGTACCGACAAACCCAACGCCCTCGATTTCACGGATTTGGCCTTCCATCATAATCAGGCCTTGCTCGGAAAGCAGCTTCGTGATCTCGGCTGCGTGGCCGCTTTCGTGGTCGTGGTTGCCCAAGACCGCCAGGATCGGAATGCTGATGTTCTCGAGGCTTTTGACCAGGGTTTCGGCTTCCTCCGTCAGACCGGTATCGGTCAGATCTCCGGCCAGAACCAGCACGTCTGCTTGCTCGTTGACCCCCTCGAACAGTTCTGCGATGGCTTCTTGATTGGCGATGCGGCAGTGGATATCTGCGATGGCGGCGATTCTCACAATACTTCTCCCTCCTCATTCACCAGCGGTTCGAATTTGCGGCGGTCTTCATAACCCCAATCTTCTATATCGACGATATAGGAATATGGATCCAGCAGTGTGCCCCGGAAGGTTTTCGGATTATTCTCCGGTTTCTTCCACCCCTTGCGCACCCGATTGAACAGCTTGACCATCAGGTCTTGGGGCAGAAAATCCGAGTGACCAGGATACATAAAATCGAAAAGCAGCAGATGCCACAGCAGCAGTTCGTAATTGTCACCCAGACGGTGCAGGATGCGTTCCCAGTCCAGGTTGCCCTTCGAACCTCGAATCAAGTGGACAATATCGCCGGCGTCGAAGCGGTTGCGCCCGGCGATGTAGGCTGCCGAAGCGATGATCTCCTCCGGCGGGACCAGGTAGGTCTGCACCCCCAGGATTTCGGCCTTCTGACTGCCCTGGAACAGATCCTCGTCGATGGGCAACTGTCCGTGACCGGTCCCAAAGATCAGATCGATGAAGTAGCCCTTCTTCCAGGCCTTTCCCAGCCAGTGTCCGTCCTTGACTTCCGTCTCGAAGCCGACCTTTTCCAAGGCGTCCATGGCGGTTTTCAAATCTTCCGGCTTCAAGAATACATCCAGGTCTTTGGTGTAGCGCCAGATGCTGGTATAAGCGTGCCGGGCGAAGGCAGCCCCGACGGCATAGGTAATGCCGCTTTTGTTGAGCGCCCGCAGCGTCTGGCTGTAGACCCTGCGCTGATCGGGTTTTAAAATTGGCCGGCTCTCACGGGTGATATTGCGTTTGCCTTCATTCTCGTCGACCGCCTTAATGCCATCGACCTCTTTTCCCCTCGGTAGTTTGTGGTCTTCTTTATTTGGCGTGTTCGAATAACTGTGATTGCTCATTTGTTGTTATTCCCTCTATTTAACCAATATTCCCCTTGCAGCAATTGTAGCTGAAAAATGAGCCGAGGCGAGGGTTTGAAATTGGGAAACACTGAGAGGGGCGGACGCGTAGACACGGTGACGGACATAGCCGTCACCGTGTCTACGCGTCTGCCCCTCTCAGTGTTTCCCTGGCGCTAAACGACCGGCGCCCCCTTCGTCCGGCCCATCCACGACAGGTCTTCCAAAGCGCCAAAATGGTCTCGGAAGATGCGGTAGTACATCAGCTCTTCCTTGGTGTTCAGCTGCCAACCGTTCGGCAGGTCGCGCTCTTCCTGGAAGTCCTTGTCGGAAATATTCTCCTCCGCATATTGCGACAGCAGATCGCTTACACCGGCGCCTTCCCAGAACTTGGCCTTTGTGCGCTCCACGATTGCCTGGGGCAGGGCATTGTCCACTGCCCGGCGCAGGATCCATTTTTCCGTGCCGTCACGCAGCTTATAGCGGGCTGGGATGCGCAAGGCATAGTCGACCACATCAGGGTCGAGGAAGGCTGTGTGGGCCACGGTGCCGTGGGCCGATGCGCAGCGGTCGACGCGCTGTAGAGCGGTGTTGTGCAGCCGGCCGGTGATGTCAATCAACTCGTCCGGCAGTTCCGACGGCTGCATGTCTTTCAGGTACGAATACCCGGCGAACAGCTCATCGCCGCCTTCCCCAGAAAACACTGCCGGGACAAAGTCCGAAGCGCGCTTGGCTACCAGGTAGTTGGTGATGCTGGAGCGAACCAACAGTGCATCGAAGGATTCCAGGTGAAAGATCACGTCCGGCAGGGCTTCCAGCATATCCTCGAGCGTGACGATCACCTCTTGGTGATCCGAGTCGATGTAGTTTGCCACCACCCGGGCTGCTTCCAGATCGGGCGCACCTTCGAGCGCGGCGGCAAAGGTATACAGCCGCTTCACACGCGGGCGCGCCAGGGCCGCCATGGTGGACGAATCCAGCCCGCCCGACAGCCAAGAGCCGATCTCCCCTTTTTGGCTGGTCGACTTTTCGATGGAGTCTTCCAGCTTCTGGCGCAGCTTCTTGGCGATGATCTGCGAATCCTCATAGGTGGGGGCCTTCTTTTCCAAATGGTAATACGGCGTGACCTTGCCGTGCTTCAGCACGGAACCCGGCGGCAGCTCTTCAATATCGTCTGCCAGGTCCATCAGCGCTTTAACTTCGGATGCAAAACACAGAAGACCTTCTTTGGTGTGTCCGTAATACAGCGGCGCAACCCCCAGGCGGTCACGTTTCAACACCAGGCCGTCAAGGGAATCATGCGCCTCGGAACTGTGGCCTTCCCCGGCATAGTCCTGTGCGATCTCTTTTTGGGTTAATTTTTCTTGTGCATTGGCCTGGGGCATTGTCCAAGCCACCCCTAACGTAGCCCCGTCTGTCTCGATCACTTGCTGCCCGGCCGGCCCGCGGTACTGCATGGCCTCCAGCAGCTTCATAATTTCCTTTTTTTTGCCCGGACTGGCTATTCCGGCAATTGCTGCCATCGATAGAACCTCCTCATCAATCTACATTCGGGCCCGGCACGTTGAAGATACGGGTGCGCGAGCCCTTTTGGTCTCATTGCAGCTGCATCTTATTCTCATCCCGCAGCTGCTTCATCTTATTTTCGTCCATCACCGTCATCAATTCTTGGATCATCGACTGTTCCGGTACGGCCCCTTCGATATGGATGACTTCGTTGATCACGATCCTGGGCACGCCGTACACCTGATAGCGGAACGCCAGGTGCGGGAACTCGGTTGCCTCGACCATATCGGCTGTGACCTTGTCGCTGGCTACGGCCAGTCTGTGAGCAAGCACCACGGCTTGCGGGCAGTACGGTCAGGTAGGTGTGACGTATACCTGGATATGGACCGGCTTGTCCAGCTTCTGGAGCTCCTTCTGAGTCTTCTCGCTGATCTCGGCTTTGCCCCGGCCGGCCATGAGGATATCCTCTAAGAGAGAGGAAAACTCATAGCCCGAGGGGATGCCGTACAAGCGGATGCCATAATCCACCGGTTGGTCGCCGCCTTTCAGCACCGTGATCGCCGGGATCTTATCGATCTCGTACTTTTTGGCTTCCTTTTCGTCTTTGACGAAGTCCAGTACCTGGATGCTGACTTGATCGGACAGCCCGGCCACTTCTTCAGCCAGTTGGCGGGTCTCGCTGCACATTTCACATTCCAGCCCACCGCCGGCTTTGCCCTCACCCGGCATTGCTACCGATGGAGTCTTTCCATCCGCACCGTCTGTCCCTTTAACGCCTTCTCCCTGCGTGAACACCACCAACTTGACCGGTCCTTCCAGTTTCCCCAGGATTTCCTGGATTTGCGGTTTGATGGTATCGTCTAAAAGCGCCATTCCAATCTCCTTTCATCATTCCCCCCAATCCCAAGTTTGGGATGGTTTGCTATTGTTACTGCAGTTACTCTATTTATACCATAACGGTTGGTGGGGGAAACTCAAACACGAAGGCGTCGCCAACACACAACCAATCATCAAATTCTGCATGCCCGGCTGTAACTTTTTTTCCCGACCTGCATCGAATAAATGATCGCTATAGAACCTACCCGAGGGATCGGAGTGGGTGAATCAAAAAGAAAAGGATCTGCTCAGGCAGTTTCAAAGAAAGTGGTACAAACGCACATGGAAAAGAAACCATCCAACAAATCTCAAACCCGGCGAGAACGGCAGGCAGCCCGGCGGCGAGCCACGACCATCCGCAATATTGGCATCATCGCAGGCGGTGCGCTTTTCTTAATTGCGTTGTTCTTTCTGACCGGTGGTCGCTCCCCAGCACAGAGCGTCACGGTTGCCCGCCAGGGCTCGCCCCTCGGCGATTTCGCCCTCCAGGATCTAGAGGGCAACACGGTGAAGTTGAGTGACTACGCCGGGCATCCGGTGCTGATTAACTCTTGGGCCACCTGGTGCCCACCCTGCCGTGCAGAAATGCCCGACCTGCAGGCCTACTATCAAGCCCACCAGGATGAGGGCTTCATCATTCTGGCGCTCAATGCCGGTGAGGCCAAAGGCACGGCTGCCAATTTCGCTGCCGGTATGGGGCTCTCCTTCCCGGTTTTGCTCGATCCGGGCACGAACGTCCTGAACGCCATGGGTATCCGCAACTTTCCGACCTCGATCCTGGTCGGGCGGGATGGCATCGTCAAGACCGTCCACATTGGCTTATTCACACCCGAAGCGCTGGAGCAAGAGATCACGCCGTACCTGGCGGAATAAAAAGCCTGCTATTTCGCGCAGGATGCCGGGGCGCAAAGAAGAACGGACTAACTCTTCTTTGCGCCCCGGCATCCTGCGCGAAATATTTTAATATTCCCTTAATATCCTTGACACTCTGTGGACGGCAAGCTATGATTGTAGTGGGAGCGTTCCCGGAGGTCTTTCCTTATGCCTGCAACCCTTGAAGATATTGCCCACATCAGCGGGTTTTCTCGCTCGACGATCTCGCGCGTCATTAACGGCGACCCAGACGTCAGCGAGGATACCCGCCGCCGGATTAAGGAAGTGGTCGACGAGCAAAACTACCGGCCGAACATGGCCGCCCGCGCCCTGGCTGCCGGGCGCACCAGCGTGATCGGCCTGGTCATCCCGACCGGCGTCCGCCAGTTGTTCACCGATCCCTATTTTCCGATGCTCATTCAGGGGGTATCTACAGGCTGCAACGCAAAGGATTATTCGGTTATGCTCTGGTTGGCAGAGCCGGAGTACGAGCGCCGCACCATCAGCAAGATCCTCTACAACGGCCTGGTGGATGGGGTGATTATCTCTTCGATGGTCACCGACGACCCGATCTTGATGGCCCTGGAAGAGAGCCAACTGCCCTTCATCACCATTGGGCGCCATCCCACCAACGACCAAATCCACTGCGTCGACGTCGACAACCGCGACGGGGCCCGCCAGGCGGTGCTGCACTTGCTGCGCCTGGGCCGCAAACGCATTGGGAGCGTTACCGGTCCGCAGGACATGATCGCCGGGTTCGACCGCTACAACGGTTACATCGACGCTTTGAGTGAGCACGGCATCCCGGCGCGCCCCGAGCTGGTGGTGGAGGGCGATTTCACCGACACCGGTGGTTATTACGCCACCCGGCGCATGTTGGACGCCCGCCCGGATGCCATCTTTGCCGCCAGCGACGACATGGCCCACGGGGTGCTGCGCGCCTTGTACGAGGCCAACCTGCGCGTGCCGGAGGATGTGGCCCTGGTCGGCTTCGACGATATCCCATTTGCCCGGATGACCCGGCCCACGCTAACAACCGTGCGCCAGCCCATCTTCGGGCTTGGCTCTCATGCTGCCGAGAGTTTGATCGAGATCATTGAAAATCCGCCCAGCGAACCCCGCCGGATTAAGCTGCCGACCGAATTGATCGTGCGCGAATCGTGCGGCGCCAAGGCAGAGCGATACCGAAAATAACATTTTTTGGAGGCGTCATGAAATTTGGATATTTCGACGATGCGAAGAGGGAATATGTCATTACGAAGCCGGATACGCCTCTTCCCTGGATCAATTATATGGGCAGTCAAGATTATTTTGGCATGATCTCGAACACGGCCGGGGGATATTCCTTCTATCGGGATGCACGCCTGCGGCGGCTCACCCGCTACCGCTACAACAACGTCCCCTATGACAGCGGGGGGCGCTACGTTTACTTACGCGACAACCAAAGCGGCGCTTACTGGTCGCCCACCTGGCAGCCCACCGGCGGCCAGCTCAACTCCTACACCTGCCGCCACGGCCTGGGCTATACCACGATCGAATCCGTCAAGGACGGCATCCAGGCTGGCATCCGTTACTTTGTCCCGCTCGACGCCAACTTGGAGATCTGGCAGCTCACCGTCACCAACCGCCGCGATCAGCCTGCCGACCTGTCGGCCTTCTCGCTGGTGGAGTTCTGCCTGTGGGATGCCTGGGACGATTACACCAACTATCAGCGCAACTTCAACACCGGCGAGGTGGAGGTGGAGGATGAGGTCATCTATCACAAGACCGAGTACCGCGAGCGCCGCGATCACTTCGCCTACTTCGCCTGCTCCGAACCTCTGGCCGGATACGACACCCAGCGCGAGGATTTCCTCGGCCCATACCGCGGCTTTGATAAGCCTGTAGTGGTCGAGAAAGGCGAATCCGCCTTCACGCAGGCCCACGGTTGGGCGCCGATCGGCTCGCACCACGTGCGCCTGCAGCTGCAGCCCGGCGAAAGCCGTCAGGTGATCTTCTTGCTCGGCTACCAGGAGAATCCGGTCGAGGCCAAGTTCGACCCGCCCGGATCACAGCGTGTCAACAAGACGAACGTCAGGCCGCTCATTGCGCATTTCCTGCAGAAAGGAAACGTCGAGACCGCCTTCCAGGCCTTGCGCGAGCATTGGAACGGCCTGTTGGCCGCCTACCAGGTGGACACCCCCAATGGGCACGTCAATCGCATGGTCAATATCTGGAACGCATACCAGTGCATGATCACCTTCAATATGTCGCGCTCGGCCTCCTACTTCGAATCGGGCGTGGGGCGCGGCATGGGCTTCCGCGATTCCAATCAAGACCTGCTGGGATTCGTGCAGATGGTGCCCGAACGCGCCCGCGAGCGTATCCTCGACCTGGCCTCCACCCAACTGCCCAACGGCGGGGCCTATCACCAGTACCAACCTCTCACCAAGCGTGGCAACGACGGCGTGGGCGGCAATTTCAATGACGATCCGGCCTGGCTGATCTTAGCCGTGGCGGCTTACATTAAAGAGACCGGCGACTGGAGCATCCTGGATGAGCCGGCGCCTTACGATAATCAACCCGGCACGGAGATGCCCCTGTACGACCACCTGGAGCGCAGCTTCGATTACACCCTCGAGCGGCTGGGACCGCACGGGCTGCCGTTGATCGGTCGCGCCGACTGGAACGACTGCCTCAACCTCAACTGCTTTTCCGACACCCCGGGGCAGTCCTTCCAAACCACCACCAACAGGGACGGCAAGGTGGCCGAATCGGTGTTCATCGCCGGGCTGTTCGTGCTTGTGGCGGGCGAGTTGGCTGAGATCGCCGAGCGCCGGGGCAAGCGCGAGCGGGCCGAGTCGGTCCGGGCCGCAGCGAGTGAAATGGCGCGAGTGGTGGATAAGGCCGGATGGGACGGCAGCTGGTTCCTGCGCGCCTACGATAACTTCGGCCATCCGGTTGGCTCACAGACCTGTGACCAAGGCAAGATCTACATCGAACCGCAGGGCATGTGTGTTATGGCTGGATTGGGCGTCGAGGATGGCCGCGCAAAACAGGCGCTCGAACTCGGTGGCCGAGCGCCTGGGCACCCGGCACGGCATCGTCTTATTACAGCCGGCTTACACCCGCTACCACCTCGAACTGGGTGAAATCTCTTCCTACCCGCCGGGCTACAAGGAGAACGCCAGCGTCTTCTGTCACACCAACCCCTGGATCATGATCGCCGAAACCATGGTGGGCCGCGGCGATCAGGCGATGGACTATTACCTGCGCATCAACCCCTCGGCGCGTGAGGAGATCAGCGAAGTGCATCGCTGTGAGCCCTACGTCTACGCCCAGACCATCGCCGGCAAGGATGCGCCCTCCTTTGGCGAGGCGAAGAACTCCTGGCTCAGCGGCACGGCAGCCTGGAACTACATTGCCATCACGCAGTGGATCCTCGGCATCCGCCCGGCCTTTGACGGACTGCAGGTGCAGCCGGTCATCCCCCCGGACTGGAGCGGATTCCAGGTCCAGCGCGTCTTCCGCGGCGTCACCTATCACATCCAGGTTGTCCGCGAGGGGCCCGGCAATGTGGTGAAGCTGGCGGTGGATGGAAAGCCGATGGAAGGCACGATTGTTCCGCTGGCAGAGGAAGGGGTAAAGCAGGTGGCCGTACAGGTAACGGTTTCGTAAACGATTTGACACACAGATTCGGTAGTCTTTCCAGACAGAGGCCCTCACATCTCCGGGCAGGGGAGAGACCCGATCATGCCCTGAAGAGCCCAATTGGATCAAGGAGCCTTCCATGAACTACGGACATTTCGACCCGGAAAACAAAAGCTACGTGATCACCAACCCGCGCACCCCGGTCAAGTGGATCAACTATGTCGGCACGCTGGACTTCGGCGGGTTCGTCGACCATACTGGTGGGGCGCTGATCTGCAAGGGCGATCCTGGTCTGAACCGCATCACGAAATATATCGCCCAGATGCCCGCCTCTGAGTTCAAAGGTGAGACGCTCTACCTGCGCCTGCATCATGCCCAACGGCGGCTACCGGGTATTCTCGCCCTTCTACGTGCCCTGCCTGGTACCCTATGAGAGCTATGCGTGCCAGATTGGCCTGAACTACACCCGCATCCACTCGGTCGTGGAGGGCATCGAGACCGAGGCGACCATCTTCGTGCCGCGCGACGAGAACGTCGAGCTGCGCGACGTGCGGATCACCAACCGCAGTGACGAGCCGGTCACGCTGGACGCCGTGCCGGTGGTGGAGTACACCCACTTCGACGCCCTCAAGCAGCTCACCAACGCCGATTGGGTGCCGCAGACCATGCAGTCCTGGGCGGTGACCGGCGAGGAAGGTCGCCAGATCCTGTGCCAGGCCGCTTTTATGCGCAAAGAGAACCACGTCAACTACCTGACCGCCAGCCTCCCGGCCAGCTCGTTTGAGACGGACCGCAAGCGCTTCCTGGGCGACAACGAATACGGCACCTGGGCCAATCCGCTGGCGCTGCAGCAGCCCGAATTGTCTTGCTACGAGGCCCGCCGCGGCGACAACATCGGCGCGCTGATGCTGCCGCTGGGCACGCTCCAGCCCGGCGAGACACGACGCTTCGTCATCCAGCTCGGTCAGGAGGGCAGCATCGAGGATGCCATGCCCTCGATCGGCAAGTATAACCGTCCCGAAGCGGTCGATGAGGCTTTGGCCGTGTTGAAGGAGTTCTGGGAGGGTTACCTCTCCCGCTTACAGGTCATCACCCCCGATGAGAGCATGAACCTGATGCTCAACATCCACAACCCCTACCAGTGCTACACCACCAAGACCTGGTCGCGCTACCTGTCGCTGTATCAGTTGGGCTACGGCTCGCGTGGCATGGGCTACCGAGACAGTTCACAAGACTTGATGGCGGTGAACGCTTCGGCGCCGGGCGAGGTCAAGGAATTCCTGCGCAAGCTGCTGCAGGTGCAGCGGCGTAACGGTTCGGCCATGCACCAGTTCTACCCGCTCACCATGGAAGCCTCGATCGGCGATGCGGCCGAGATGGAAGATCGTCCGCAGTACTACAGCGACGATCACCTGTGGGCGGTCCAGGCGGTGTGCGCCTACTTGAAAGAGACCGGCGACTTTGAGTTCCTCGACGAGCAGATGCCCTTCTACGAGAAGGACAAGCAGGGCGATTCGCTCGAATCCGCCAGTGTGCTGGAGCACCTGCTGCGGGCGGTGGCCTTCACCCATGCGGACACGGGCGCGCACGGCCTGCCGCTGCTGGGCTTCGCCGACTGGAACGACACCATGAACCTGCCGACCGGGGCCGAATCGCTGTTATGTGCGCACCTGTACGGCAAGGCGCTGCTGGATTTGATCGAACTGACCCGCCAGCAAGGGGATGAAGCGCAGGCCGAAAAGCTCACCGGCTGGTATGACGAGATGCAGGCCCGAGTCCAGGAGCACGGCTGGGACGGCGAGTGGTTCCGCAGCTACTACGAAGCCGACGGCACGCCGCTCGGTTCGAAGCAGAACGAGGCCGGGCAGATTTACGCCTACGCCCAGGCATGGCCGGTCATCGCCGGGTTCGCCACCCCTGAACAGGCCGAAAGCGCCTTGCAGGCGGTGCACGACAGGCTCAATACCAGCAATGGCATCAAGCTCAGCGCGCCCGGCTTCAACGGGTACGACCCGGGCAAGGGCGGCATCACCACTTATCCGCCGGGCGCCAAGGAGAACGGCGGCATCTTCATGCACGCCAATCCCTGGGTGATCGTGGCCGAGACCCTGGCGGGGAACGGGGACCGCGCTTACCGCTATTACGCCCAAACCAACCCGGCCGCCAAGAACGACCACATCGACGAGTATGAGCTGGAGCCGTACGTCTACGCTCAGAATATCCTGGCCGACGAGCACCCCCAGTTCGGGTTGGCCCGCAACAGTTGGCTGTCCGGCACGGCTTCATGGATGTACCAGGCCGCTACGCAGTACATCCTGGGTGTGCGGCCCACTTACGCCGGGCTGAAGATCGATCCGTGCATTCCCAGCGAGTGGAACGGCTTCCGCGTCTGGCGGCAGTTCCGCCGCGCCCGCTACGACATTCGAGTCGAGAACCCCGAGCATGTTCAGCGAGGCGTGGCCTGGGTGGCGGTGGATGACCGGCGCATCGAAGGCAGCGTGCTGCCGCTGTTCGGCGACGGCCGGACGCACGAAGTCACCGTGCGCATGGGCGAGCCGGCATGAGCGAGTATCACGGCCTGCCGACCGGCGTGATGGAAAGCCCATTCCTGCGGATCGAGTATCTCAAAGAGGGCGGTCAGCGCATCATCCGCCTCTTTCGTCACGGCGATGACCGCAACCTGCTGGCCGAAACGCCCGAGTTCGGCTGGGACACGTCCAACGGGCGCTTCGATCTGCGCGGCGGGCACCGCCTGTGGCACGCCCCGCAGACCAATCACACGGCTTCGCCCGAGCGACTGCCGTGCGAAATCTGGCAGGAAGGCTTGTCGCTGTGTTTGTTCCAGCGCCCCGACCGCTGGAACCGGCTGGCCAAGCAGATGGACATTGCCCTGGATGGCGACTACCCGGCTTTGACCATCGTACACACGATCACCAACGAAGGCTCCACCCCACTCGATCTGGCGCCCTGGGCCGTGACCCAGCTGCCGCTGGGTGGACAAGCCGTGCTGCCGCTGCCCGGCGAGCGTTCCGCCAATGTTCCAGGCAGCGTGCTGGCTTTCTGGCCTTACGTGCGTCTACCCGACCCGCGTTTGCAGTTGGAAGGGGACTGCATGCGTTTCAATGCCGGCCCACACGAGAACGAGTTCAAGCTGGGCTATTTCAACCTGGCGGGCTGGGTGACTTATGAACGCCAGGGTGTGCGCCTGACCAAGCGGTTCGAGCCGCAGCCCGGCAAGCCGCATGCCGATGCGGCCTGCAACGTGGAGATTTACTGCAACAACGAGTTTTTCGAGCTGGAAACCCTTGGTCCACTGGTCACGCTCCAGCCCGGACAGTCTGTGCATCATATCGAGACTTGGGAGATTGGGGATTGTTAATCAAGGGGGAATCGGCGTTACAATGAATTAAAGGAGCTTTACGCTTTGATGCATTCCAATCCCCTTCCAATCCTCGCCATCACCCAGGGCGATCCCTCCGGCGTTGGCCCGGAGATCATTCTGAAAGCCCTGCAGCATGCAGAAGTCTATGCGCTTTGCCGGCCGCTGATCATCGGCGACCGGCGCATCTTCGAGCGCGCCGCGGGCTTCCTCGGGCTGCCGGAGCCGGACTTCGAGATCCTTTCGGAACCGTCACTCGGCGACTATTCCCCCGATCACCCGACCCTGCTCGACCTGCACGACGCTCGGCCCGGCGATTGCCCGGTCGGTCAGATCGCGGCGGCTTCCGGACGAGCGGCGGTCGAGGCAGTCTTTGCGGCTTGCGACCTGGCCATGGATCGTGCGGTGGACGCGGTCGTGACTGCGCCGCTCAATAAGGCCGCCATGCGCGCGGCCGGCTTCGACTACGCCGGTCACACCGAGCTGCTAACCGAGCGCACGGGGGCCAGGCGGGTGAGCATGCTGCTGGTGGGGGAGGGGCTGCGGGTGGTGCACGTCAGCACGCACGTCTCGCTGGCCGAGGCCATCCGGCGCGTCACACCCGAGCGGGTGGGGCAAACCATCGATCTGGCGCAGAAAGCCTGCCAGACCCTGGGCATTCCACAACCGCGCATTGCGGTGGCCGGGCTGAACCCGCACGCCGGCGAGGGGGGGATGTTCGGCGACGAGGACCAGCGCTGCATTCTCCCGGCGATCCTGGCGGCACGGGGGCGCGGCTTGAACGTCTCCGACCCGATGCCGCCCGACACGGTTTTCCTGCGCGCTCGCCAGGGCGAGTTCGACATCGTGGTGGCGATGTACCACGACCAGGGTCACATCCCGATGAAACTGCTGGCCTTCGACCAGGGCGTTAACGTCAGCATTGGCCTGCCCATCATCCGAACCTCGGTCGACCACGGCACGGCGTTCGACATCGCCGGGAGCGGACAGGCGCGCGAGGACAGCCTGCTCGCCGCGGTGCGGGTCGCCGTGCAGATGGCAGGCGCCCGTTGAAACAGCCTGCCTTATCCGGCGACCTGTATACCACTGTCGCCTTGCCTTACGGCGATCGGATCCAGGAGGTGCAGCTGCCCACCCGCAACTTAGAGGCGGTGCTGACGCCGCTGCCGGTCCTGCCAGCGCCCGACCTGCGCGCTGAGATCCTGCGCTGCCTGCGCGAGCCGATCGGCGCGCCGCCGTTGTATGAGGCCGCGCGCGGCGCGAAAAACGCGGTCATCCTGGCCGACGACATGACTCGCCAGACGCCGGTCGACCTGATCCTGCCTGAGGTGCTCAATGAGCTCAACCGGGCCGGGATACGCGATAACCACTTCCTGGTGGTGATCGCCCTGGGCACCCACCGGCCGATGAACCCCTTCGAGATCGAGATGCGCTTCGGTCCGGTCGTCATGACGCGTGTACCCGTGATCAACAACCCCTGGCTCGACCCGGTCCAAATGGTCGATCTGGGCGTAACCGAGAACGGCACGCCCATCAGTGTCAGCCGGGCGGTGTTGGAGGCCGACTTCCTGATCGGCCTGGGCAGCATCGTGCCACACCACATCCCCGGCTATTCGGGCGGCAGCAAGATCGTCCAGCCGGGTGTGTGCGGCGCGGACACCACCGGCGCAACGCACTTCCTCAGCACCCGCACCAGCCGCTCGTACCTGGGTGAGGTCGAGAACATCGTCCGCGCCGAGATGGACCGGATCGCCGAGCGGATTGGGCTGAAGGCAGTGCTCAACACCGTGCTCGACCCGAATGGCAGCCTGGTGCGGGCCTTCTACGGCCATCCGATCCACGCTCACCGGGCCGGGGTGCAGGTGGCCCAATCGGTGTACGGCGTGCCCTTCGAGCGCAAATCGTGTGTGGTGGTGGCGGGCAGTCACCCGGCGGACATTGAGTTCTGGCAGGCGCACAAAACGCTCTACGCCGCCGACCGGGTGGTCACGGACGGCGGCACCATCGTGGTGGTCACGCCCTGCCCCGAGGGGGTCTCGGTGATGCACACGCAGCTGCTGGAATACGCGCACCAGGACGCGGAGGAGATCGAAGCACTGGTGCGGACCGGGCAGGTGGACCAGGTGGCCGGGGCGCTGGCGCTGGCCTGGGCCAAGGTGCGCCGGCGGGCGCAGGTGTTCCTGGTCAGCGACGGGATCACGCAGGAAGAGACCCGGGCGCTCGGCTTCCACCCCTTTGGCAGCCTGGAAGGCGCACTGTATGCAGCTATGGCCTGGCATGGCCGGGACGCCAAGGTCACCTTCCTGACCCACGCCCCCGAGACCCTACCGATCCTGATGGAGCCGTGATGGCGCGCCTGACCATCCTGGCCGACGACCTGACCGGTGCGGCCGATACCGGCGCTTTCTTCGCCCACCTGGGCCTGGATACCCGCATTTCCCTCTCACCGGAGCATTTCCCCGACTGCGACGTTTTGGTTTTGAACAGCGAAAGCCGCCATCTGGAGCCCGGGCAGGCTTTTGAGGCCATGCTGTCTCTAGCGGATCGCGCCGCAACATCCGGGAAGCTGGACGGCTGGGTGTATAAAAAGATCGATTCGCTGCTGCGCGGCTCGCCGGGAGAAGAGCTGGCGGCGCTGATGCAGGCCTCCGGGCAGGCGCGGGCGCTGGTCTGCCCGGCCTTCCCGGCCCAGGGCCGCCTGACCCGCTCCGGCTGCCAGCACGCCCCTGGCTTCGACCCGATCCACCTGCCGCCGCTGTTCACACACGCCGGGCTGGCGCTGAACCCCGGCCTGCCGTGGGACTGCCCGGGCGAAGGCGTCTGGATCGCCGACACCGACACGGACGAAGACTTGCGCCTGCTGGTGCAGCGCAGCCATGAGGCCGGCCTGCGCTTGCTGTGCGGCTCGGCTGGGTTGGCGCGAGCGCTTGCGCCCCGGATCGCTGAAGGCGCTGTGACCATGCGCTTGACGCCACCCACCGCCAGCCGGGCGCTGATCGTCGCCGGCAGCCGCAGCCCGGTCACCGCCCGCCAGGTGGATGCCGCGGAACGTCTGGGATTCCCGCTGGTCCAACCGCAGATGACAATGGAGGAAGGTGTTGTTCCGGCCTGCGCCATCCAGGTGGAGCAAGCCCTGGCTCAGCATCCCGCGGCCATCCTCACCAGCGCCCGGCTGGAGCAGCTGCCCGGGCAGGAAGCGCGGCTGGCACGGCTGCTGGCGCAAGCGGCCGCGGCGCTGGTCCGCTCCGGCAGTGTGGAAGGGCTGATCCTCACCGGCGGCGACATCGCCGGGGCCTGCTGCGCGGCGCTGCAAGTGGAGTTGATCCGTTTGGGCGGCGAGATCTGCCCGGGCGTCGCCTGGGGCAGATTGGAGAGCGCCCTTGCTCCCGACCTGCCGGTCGTCACTAAGGCCGGGGCGTTTGGGCGAGAGGATACACTGCTCGAAGCATTGAAATTTTTAACCGCAGATGACGCAGAATTTAAACAATAAAAACAGGGAATTCCTTTTTATTTGCGCTTATTGGTTTATTTCTGCGCCACCAGCGGATTATGCTTTGACTTTTCTCCGTTCTCCATTCTCTGCTCGCTGTTTTTACCCAAACACCTTGATCCCAAACAACTATAAGAACAGCAGCGCCGACATGCTGGTGAAGAACAACCCGGCCACGACTTGTCAAAATTTATCAGGGCTGTTGGATTTAGTTCCTTAGTTCCCCAGGGTGTAGAGTTGGGGAACTAAGGAACTAAACTTGGCTGGTTTTTGAGGGGTTAGCGGGCATTCAGCCACTCGCCGCGTCGCCACGTAGCCCCAGGCATCCCTACCTGGGGTAGCCAGCGTTAGCTATATATCCCCGCTGGAGGAGTTTTTCGGCCAGTTACCTCAGACAGGGATGCCTGGGGCTACGTGATCTGCCAGAGCAGTTGCCTAAATTAATTGGTTTACCGGGCTTGATTTGCCAGCCAAGCAGCGAATAGAACCGAAAACCGAAGCACCCGCCACGAGGTGTCAGGGTCCGAGAAGGTGTGAGGCATCCATAACTGAGCAGTTACCTTAATTCGTAACGGATCAGCCGGTCGTCAAATGTGTAATTCTTGACGACCGCCTGATCCGTTACGAATTAAGTTACAATGAAGAACATTCACAATGGTTTGAACAGGAGGGATATAAAATGAACGTACAAGATGCCATCCGGACGAAGCGGGCTGTGCGCAAGTTCCAAGACCGGCCCCTGCCGGAAGATGCTATTCATACAATTTTGAACGCCGGGCGGCGGGCACAATCCGCAAAGAACACCCAGCCCTGGCAGTTCATTGCTGTGCAGGATAAAGATCTGCTTCAAAAGCTCTCACAGACCGGCACTTATGCCGGTCACCTGGCCGGGGCGGCGCTGGGAGTCTTCATCCTAACGCCCGACCCGTCGCAGCGCTTCAGCATCCCCTTTGACGCCGGGCAGGCGGCAGCTTACATGCAGCTGGCCGGTTGGGATTTGGGCATCGGCTCCGTCCCGGCGACGATTTATGAGCCGGAAGAAGCTCGCCGCCTGCTCGGTTTCCCGGAGGATTACGAGGTACACGTGGCGCTTTCCTTCGGCTACCCGGAAAATGAAGAGGCCTTGACCGGCTCACCCAAGAAGGGCGGCCGCCAGCCTCTGGACGACATGGTGCATTGGGAAAAATGGTAGCAGCCCGGTAAACAATCCAAGCATGTTTCCAGAAGCAGCCGGTTATCGATATGCGCCACCCAAAACGATGAGACCCGGTGGAACGCACCTTGGAACCACATTCCACCGCACAGATCGGGCCAACAAGAGGAGTCTCTAGAATGGACTTGAATCGCGCTCCCCGCCGAAAATCATCTCTGATCCTGATCTTGAGCGCGCTCACGCTGGCTGTGCTGGCGGCGCTGACGATGATGAATCTGCGCTTTGCCCAGGCGAACCCGGGCGGCAATGACTTCCTGGCGCGCTGGATGGGCGCGCATTATTGGGTCACCCAGGGGATCAGCCCCTACGATCCCCAGGTCAGCCTCGCGAGTCAGGAGATGATCTACGGTCGCCCGGCTCAGCCCGAAAAGGGTGAAGACATTGCCCACTTCGTCTACCCGCTGAACTCGATGCTGTTCTTCGGGCCGTTTGGGCTGCTGGACTACACCCTGGCGCGTGCGGCCTGGATGACCTTGCTGGAAGTCTGTTTGATTGCCGCAGCCATAGTCAGCCTGCGCCTCAGCGGCTGGCGGGTGGGCCGGATTGGGCCGGCAGGGGTGATCTTGTTTGCTTTGTTCTGGTACCCGGGCCTGCGCACCATCATCCTTGGGCAGTTCGCCGGGGTGAATGCGCTGTTGATCCTGCTGGCCTTGCTTTTGATCCGGGAGGGCCACGACCTGCCCGCCGGGATCCTGCTGGCGCTCTCCACTGCCAAGCCCCAAATGAGCTTCTTGATCCTGCCGTTCGCTTTGTTGTGGGCATTCTCTGCCCGGCGCTACCGCCTAATCTGGAGCGCCCTGATCAGCCTGAGCGTGCTGGGGCTGGTTTCGCTGGCGGCGCTGCCATCCTGGCCGCTGCAGTTCCTGGCCCAGCTGCGAGAATACCCGAGTTACACCGGGCGGATCGGCTCCCTGGCGGTGGAAACGGCCCGGATGCTGCCTGGCGGCGAGCTGCCTGCTTCGATCCTGCTGCACGCTGCCCTGGTCGGCTACCTGCTGTTCGAGTGGGCGCGGGCCTGGGGCCGGGATGCGCGCCACTTTGTCTGGGCGGCGCTGCTGACTCTGGTGTTCACCAACCTGGTGGCGACCCGCACCGCCACGCCGCACTACGTGGTGCTGCTGCCGGCGTTTTTCTTGCTGTTCCGGATGGTGGCGGAGCGCCGGCCAGGCAGCGCGCCGTGGGTTACCGGCCTTGGACTGCTGGTCTTGCTGGTGGGGCAGTGGGCCCTGTTCCTGGTGACGCTAACCGGCAATGAAGAGCACATTTCCCTGTATTACCCGGCGCCCTTGTTGGCCCTGCTGTGCCTGTGGCTGATGCGAGGGTGGATGGCGCGGCCGGCTGTAAAGGCAGCCGGTGCGGCTCTACACCTGCAAGAACAGGCGCATTGAGAAAAATGGTAGAATCCGTTTTAGAACCGCAGTGATCCAAAACTTGATTGGCTCGATTGTACCCGGCGCTAATTCCTGAACTGGAAAAGGAGATCCTATGCTAAAAGTGGCGGTCATCGGGGGTGGTTCCACCTACACGCCCGAGCTGGTAAACGGTTTTCTGGCGCGACTGGAGCAGTTCCCCCTGGAGGAGCTCTGGCTGATGGATATCGACGAGGAACGCCTGGCCATCATCGGCGGTTTTGCGCTGCGAATGGCGGAGAACAAAGGCCGGCCCTTCAAGGTCGTGCTGACCACCGATCAGCGTGAGGCGGTCAGCGGCGCGGCTTACGTCACCACCCAACTGCGGGTAGGGCAGATGCAGGCCCGCCGCGAGGACGAGTACCTGGGCAAGCGCCACGGTTTGATCGGGCAGGAGACCACCGGAGTTGGCGGCATGGCCAAGGCGCTGCGCACCATCCCGGTGGTGTTGCGCCTAGCAGCCGACATGCGCGAGGCGGCTCCGGGCGCGATGCTGGTCAATTTCACCAACCCGGCCGGGCTGGTCACCGAGGCGCTCTTTCGCTATGCGCCGGACGTGCCCGCAGTGGGCCTGTGCAATGCGCCGATCACGACCAAGATGGGCATGTTAGAGGCGCTGTCTGAGAAACAGGGCGAAACCATTGCCCCTGCGCGCGCCGAACTGGACACCCTGGGCCTCAACCACCTTTCCTGGCACCGCGGCCTGACGGTCGACGGCGAAGACGTTTGGCCGCAGACGCTCTCGGCTGCGCTGGAGCGCTTGCGCGCCGAAGAGGAGCCGGAGTGGCCACCGGAGCTGATCGAATCGCTGGGCATGATCCCCAATTATTACCTTCAGTACTACTACCACACGGCTCATAAGCTGCAGGCCCAGCAGAACTGGCCGCCTTCGCGCGCCGAAGAGGTGATCGAGGTCGAGCAGGATTTGCTGCGCGAGTATGGCGATCCGGACCTGTGCGAGCCGCCCGACGACCTGATGAAGCGCGGCGGCGCATATTATTCGACCGTCGCCACCCAACTGCTCGCCGCCCACTATAACGATCTGGGTGAGATGCACGTGGTCAACACGCGTCAGAATGGCGCGGTCCCTGGCTGGCCGGCCGACTGGGTGCTGGAGATGCCCTGCCGGGTCGACAATGCCGGAGTCCACCCGCTGCCTGCCGAGCCGCTCCCGCCGGCCTGCTTTGGACTCCTGGCGCAGGTGAAAGCCTACGAGCTGCTGACGGTCGAGGCGGCCGTGCACGGCGACCGCGATGCCCTGTATCAAGCCCTGCTGGCGCACCCGCTCGGTCCACAAGCGGAACAGATCCAGGCGGTTATGGATGACCTGCTCGAAGTTAACCGGCCTTACCTGGCGCAGTTTTTCAAAGATTGACACGGCTGCTCTCATGACCAATCCACAATACTATCTTAGGCGGCGACATCGGCAGCTCGAAAACCCACGTCTTGATCACCGATCAAGACGGCCATGCCGTTGGCTTCGGCGAGGCAGGGGCGGGCAATCACGAGGTCGTCGGCTATGACGGCCTGATCCGGGCTGTGTCTACGGCCTGCGCCCAAGCCTATACCGCTGCCGGAATCCGCCCCGAGCAAATCTCCGGAGCCGGGTTTGGCGTCTCGGGCCTGGACTGGGCTTCCGAAAAAGCGGAGACGCTCGAATCCTTGCGCACAGCCGGAATTGCTGCGCCGCTTGATGCGGTCAACGACACGATCCTGGGGCTGCTGGCGGGCTCGGAAGCGGGCTGGGGACTGGCGATCGTGTCCGGCTCCGGCTGCAACTGCCGCGGCTGGGACCGTGAGCACAGGCGCGAAGGCATGGTAACCGGTCACGGCTTCTGGATGGGGGAGGGCGCTGGCGGCGCTGAGCTGATCGTCCGAGCGGTGCAGAGTGTCTCGCATGAGTGGACACGGCGCGGCCCGGCCACCGCCCTCAGCCCGGCTTTGATCGATCTGGTGGGAGCCAAAGATCTGGAAGACCTGGTCGAGGGCATCACCCAAGAGCGTTATACCATCCACGCTTCGGCTGCACCCCTGGTCTTCCAGGCGGCCGCCGAGGGCGATGCGGTGGCGTGTGGGCTGGTGCGCTGGGCGGGCTGCGAGCTGGGTGAGCTGGCCAAGGCGGTCATCCGTCAGCTGGCTTTCGAAGAGCTGGAATTCGACGTGATCTTGATCGGCTCGATGTTCAAGGCGGGCGCGGCGTTGATTGAGCCCCTGCGCGAGACCATCCTGTCGCTGGCCCCTGGCGCCCGGCTCAAGCCGCTGACCGCACCGCCGGTGATCGGCGCAGTGATCTTGGGGATGGAGCAGGGCGAGATCCAGGTCACGCCGGAAATCCGCCGCAGTTTGATCGACTCGTTCGCACGAATTTAAATTAGGGCATTAACAGCAGCCCCGCTGCGATTGCAATCGCAGCGGGGCTGCTGTTAATGCCCGGTTCTACCGATTTCCTTTCTCCTTAACCAACGCTTAACTCGATTGTATGCCCATCTAAGGACACCTCGGCCTGTTTTCCTTAAATCTTAAGGAAACACTATCCGGACAAGTATCCGCTTGCCCGACCGAGGACTGTATGCATAAAAACAAGTTTTTTCCGATCTTAATACTCTTGCTAAGCTCCGCCCTGGCCGGCTGCGTGGGCTCGCCAACCTTTATGCAGCCCGATTCGATGGTCTCCGGCAGCGAAGCGCAGCTGTACAATATCGTCCTTTATATGGCGCTGGCCGTCTTCCTCCTGGTGATCGGCGTGCTGCTTTACAACGTCGTCCGCTTCCGCAGCCGCTCCGATGATCTGCAGGAGCCGCGTCAGATTTACGGCAACAGCAAGCTCGAAATCATCTGGACAGCCGTCCCTATCTTGTTAGTGGGGACGCTATTCTTCCTGACGATCCGCACGATCAGCGCCATCGCCGCACCCAGGGCCCTGGCAAACGATGTGAACGTGACCGTGGTGGGCCACCAGTGGTGGTGGGAGTTCGACTATCCCGATCAGGGTTTCATTACCGCCAACGAGCTGCACGTGCCGGTGGGCGCTAACGTACATTTAGATATCACCTCAGCCGATGTGATCCACAGCTTCTGGGTGCCGCAGCTGTCGCATAAGGTGGACGCTATCCCCGGCCAAACCAACCAGCTCTGGTTTAACGCCGATACTGCGGGCGACTTCCACGGTCACTGCGCCGAGTTTTGCGGCGCCAACCACGCCAACATGCGCATTAAAGTGGTGGTTGAATCTCAGGCCGATTACGATGCCTGGGTGCAGAACCAGCAGCAGCCGGCCTACCAGCCCCAGACCGATCAGGAGCAGCAGGCCTACACATTGGTCACCCAGGGCGTTTGCAGCACCTGCCACACCCTGGACAACAACTACTCGGCCACCCGTACCGGCGTGATTAAGAATAGCCAGCTCGAAGCGGGGCGCTCCGGCAGCGATCACCCGCAAGGGACGAATGCTAACGGCACCATCAATTCGGTTGGCGGGCCGAGCGTTTACGACCCGGATGCGCCTCCCGGCTATTCCGTGGGACCCAACCTGACCCACCTGATGTCACGCTCGACGTTTGCCGGGGCCACTTACGATCTGACCGAGGCGAACTTGCGCAACTGGCTGCACGCCGATGATGAGATGAAGCCGGGGAACGATATGAAGGTGAATCTCTCGCAAGACCAAATCGATACCTTAATGAGCTATTTGACGAAACTGAAATGAATGGGGATACCTTATGAGAACTGAAACCCTTCCAGTCGTCCACGAATCTCCCAGGACTTACACCGGGCTGCTGTCATGGTTGACCACGGTCGACCACAAACGCATTGGCCTGATGTATATTGGGACGGCTGCTGTCTATTTCCTGGTGGCCGGCGTGTTTGCGCTGCTGATACGCCTCCAACTGGCCCAACCGAACGCAAAATTCCTGTCCAACGCCGTCTACAACGAGATCTTCACCATGCACGGCACGACCATGATCTTCCTGGTGGTCATGCCGCTCGGCACCGGCCTGGGCAACTACCTGGTTCCGTTGATGATCGGGGCGCGCGATATGGCCTTCCCGAAGCTGAACGCCTTGAGCTACTGGGTGTTCCTGTTCGGCGGGCTGTTCATGTACTCCAGCTTCATTGCGGGCGGCGCGCCCAACGACGGCTGGTTCAGCTATGCGCCGCTGACCGAGCTGCTCTACTCACCCTCGCACGGGATGGATTTTTGGGCGCTTGGCATCCTGCTGCTGACCATCGCTACCACTTTGGGCGCAATCAACTTCATCGTCACGGCCTTGCAGTTGCGAGCGCCGGGGATGACATTGGGGCGTATGCCGGTGTTTGTCTGGATGACCGTAGTGACCTCCTTCTTGGGCGTCTTCTCGCTGCCCTCACTGACAACCGCTTCGGTACTGCTGCTGCTCGACCGGCTGGTCGGCACGCACTTTTATAACGTGGCCGCGGGCGGCAACGCCTTGCTGTGGCAGCACCTGTTCTGGTTCTTTGGCCACCCCGAAGTGTATATTTTGATCCTGCCGGCCTTTGGCATCATCTCCGAGATCATCCCGGTCTTCTCACGCCAGCCGCTGTTTGGCTACACCGTGGTGGTACTGTCCGGCATCGCCATCGGCATCCTGGGCTTCACCGTGTGGGCGCACCACATGTTCGCCACCGGACTGCCGGCGGTTGCGCTGATGTTCTTCTCGGCCGACAGCTTCTTGATTGGCGTACCAACGGGGGTAAAAATCTTCGCCTGGCTGGGTACGATGTGGGGCGGTAAGCTGAAATTCAAGACGCCGATGCTGTTCGCTCTGGGCTTCATCGCCATGTTCACCATTGGCGGCCTGGACGGCGTCCATCTGGCGGTCGTGCCGGTCGACTGGCAGGTGACCGACAGCTACTACGTCGTCTCGCACATCCATTACGTGTTGTTCGGCGGGGCGATCTTCTCGATCTTCGCCGGCATCTATTACTGGTTCCCCAAGTTTAGCGGTCGCATGCTCAGCGAGACGCTCGGCAAGTGGCACTTCTGGCTGATGTTCGTCGGCGCGAACCTGGTGTTCTTCCCGATGCACATCCTGGGCATCCTGGGCATGCCGCGCCGCATTTACACTTACGCCTCGGGCATGGGCTGGGACACTTGGAACTTGCTGGAGACATTCGGCGCATTTATCATCGCTCTTTCCGTCAGCGTCTTCATCTATAACCTCTTCCGCTCCCTGGCCAGGCCTGCCACCGCCGGCGACGATCCCTGGGACGGCTTCACTCTTGAATGGGCGACCACTTCGCCGCCGCCCGAGTACAACTTCGAGGAGGTCCCTGAGGTGCGCGGCCGCCGCCCGTTGTGGGACAAGAAAAACCCGGCCATGGCCGACTGGAAAGTGGAGGGCTAAGCTATGATGAAGAGCGCTTCGAACGATTTTCGATCTCCGATGAACCGCGGCAACTCCGCATCCATTGCAAAATTGGCGCTGGTGGTGCTGTTGGGCGGCGAGACCATCCTGTTTGGCACGCTGGTATCGTCCTATCTCTTCGTGCGGGCCGAGGCCAGCGTCACCCCTTCATACACTCAGGCCGGTCTCGAACGCCTGTGGCTGCCCATCATCAACACCCTGGTGTTGCTGCTCAGCGCGGCGGCCGCCGGGTATGCCGCCCGCTCGATTAAGAGAGGCCGCCGTGACGCCATGCAGAACGGCCTGACCTGGTCGCTGATGCTCGGCCTGATGTTTGTGGCCTTGCAAGTGATTGAATTTTCAAAGTCCGGGATGAGCCCGCTGGATGCCGCCTTTGGAGGCATGTACATGGCCTTGATTGGCTTCCACGCCGTGCACGTCTTGGCCGGTGTGGTGCTGCTCGGGCTCAACCTGCTGCGCGCTCGGCTCGGTGATTTCACGGAAAAGAGCCATACCGTGATCGATGTCAGCGCCTGGTTCTGGTATTACGTGACGGCCGTGTGGTTCGTCTTGTTTGCCGTTCTGTATTTGCTGTAGGAGCGATGATGGAAACGAGCTTGTCAGGTGCAATGCAAGAAGTTGGCTGGGCCCTCGACCCGAGCATTCTAATCGGTCTGGCTGCGCTGATTTCCGCTTATGCCATTGCCGCCAATCCGGCGCTGCGGCCCGCCCGCTGGCGAAGCTGGGGACCGCAGGTCTCGGCGCTGCGACAGGTCTCATATTATGCCGGAATGCTGATCGTTTTCCTGGCCCTGTGCAGCCCGCTCGACGGCCTCGGCGACGAATATCTCTTCACCGCCCACATGGTGCAGCACCTGATGCTGACTCTGCTGGCCCCACCGCTGTGGCTCTTGGGCTTGCCCGCCTGGATGTTCGAGCGCCTGCTGCCGGCCGGACGTGTCCGCCGCGTGGCACAGTGGGTCATCGCGCCGGCCCCGGCTTTCATCATCTTCAACGGCGTCATGTGGGGCTGGCACGTCCCTGCCGCGTACGACGCCGCCCTCGAGCACGAATGGCTGCACATCATCGAGCATCTGATGTTCATGGGCGCGGCGACCGTCGGCTGGGCTCCGGCGCTCATGCCGAGGCCGGTCAACCGCTTGCCGGATGTCACCCGAGCGCTTTATCTGGTGGCCACCACCTTCCCCTGCACCGCCCTGGCTGCCTTGATGACCCTGCCCGGAGCCATGCTGTACCCGTTCTACCAGGAAGCGCCGCGTATCCTCAACCTCACCCCCCTGGGCGACCAGCAGCTCGGCGGCCTGTTGATGTGGCTGCCTTCCGACATGATCTTCATGGCCTTTGCGCTGGTGTTCTTTGGGCGTTGGCTTGGCCGGCAGGGAAGCAGCGCAGTCCATGCTTGATCGATTGAGGGGCTTTCGGCCCCATAAAACTGAATGAGAAGGGCGCTTGCCCTATGGAGGAATTTTATGGATGACAATCACAAACACGAAATTGAACTGCCCGACCCCAGTTACTGGCCGATCGTTTTGGCCTTCGGTATGCTGGTCATCGCAGTGGGCATTATTTACAGCCTGATCATTTCGGCGGTCGGCTTAGCCATCCTGCTGGTCGCACTGACCGGATGGACGCTCGAAAACCGCACGGAGTCCCTGGCCCGCGAGGAGGTCGTCGTGGACGATGAGCCTCGGGTCCGCAGACAGAAGAGAGGAGACCGGGAATGACCGAAAACGCGCAACAGCACACCGGCGTCGCCATCCAGCGCGACTCCACCAAGCTGGCAGTGTGGTTCTTCCTGGGCGGTGAGGTCATCTTCTTCACCACCCTGATCCTTACGATCATCTTCTACCGCATTGCCCACCCCGCCGAATACCCGGCCTTCAGCAGCCACCTCAGCGTGCCCATCATCGGCGTCAACACCTTCATCCTGATTACTTCCAGCTTCCTGGTGGTGCGCTCGCTCTCGGGCATCCAGCATGGCGACCGGAAGAGCATGAGCCGCAACCTGATCGGCGTCATTGTCCTGGGGGCGCTGTTCCTGGGAGGGCAGGCCTTTGAGTGGATCACCCTCTTCGGCGAGGGCGTCGGCATCCATGAACGCTTCGGCACGCCCTTCTTCACCGTCACCGGCATCCACGGTACACACGTCTTCATCGGTCTGGTATGGGCGGGCATGCTGCTGTTCATTAACAGCCGCAAGCCGTTAACCGCCAACGATCACAAGCCGCTCGAATTATTCGGGCTGTACTGGCACTTTGTCGACATCGTCTGGATTGTCTTGTTCACCGTTATTTATTTGATCTAGGAGCAATGATGGATATCGAACCAGAATCTACCCAAACCGCATCTGAGAAAGCTCACGTTGCCGAGGAGCGAGTCGTTCACCCGCCTTACGGTTGGGTTTTCCTGGCGCTGGCCTTCTTCACCGGGCTTGAAATTGCCTCCAGCTACCTGCCGCCCACCATCAAGGTGCCCGTGCTGGTCGTCCTGGCGGTCACCAAGGCCGCGCTGGTGGTGCTGTTCTTCATGCACCTGCGCTACGATAAGCCGGTCTTCTCGTTCCCGCTGGTAATCGGTCTCATTTTGGCCGTGCCAATCATTCTAATTATGGTGCTGGTCATGCCCTTGATTTATTGAGCCTGATGATATACTTTAAGTAGATCGTATTCAGGCGGGGGCGCTTTTTCAGCAGGGAAGCGCCACTGCAAGACCCTTCAAGTTCTAAGCGTTTATAAATCGAATTATCCGTGGGTGTTCGCATCAGCAGCGCCCGCCACAGCAGTTGGAGTTCGTATGGGTTTCTCAATCCTCGTCGTGGATGACGATCCCTTGATCTGCAAGGGATTGAAGTTCAATCTAGAAAAAGCCGGATATGAAGTGGTTACCACCACCAACAGCCGCGCCGCGGTGGAGCAAGCGCGGCGCCAGGCTTTCAAGGCTGCGATCCTCGACATTGGCCTGCCCGGTGAGGACGGCCTGAGCCTGTGTACCTATCTAAAGTCCCACTACGAATTCCCGGTGATTTTCCTTACCGCCCGCCGCCGTGAGCTGGACGAGATCGTCGGCCTCGAGATCGGCGCTGATGACTACGTCACCAAGCCTTTCAGCGTGGATGTGCTGCTCTCGCGCCTGAAGGCGGTCTTGCGCCGCAGCGGCGCAATTGAGACGCATGCGCCCATCTCCGAGCCCGCACTGATCGAGCTGGGCCGCTTCCGTCTCGACCCACTCAAGCATGAAGTCAACCGCGACGGCAAGAAGCTGCACCTTTCGCCGCGCGAGTTCGATCTGCTGCGCTTCTTCCTTACGAATCCCGACCGGGTCTTTTCGGTCGATGAGATCATCGAGGGCGTTTGGGGGAATGAATACCTCGGCGAGCCGCAAGTGCTGTACGTCCAGGTGCGCAGCCTGCGCGAAAAGATTGAGGATGATCCATCCAGTCCGCTGCACCTGTTGACTCTTCGTGGAGTTGGGTATAAATTTAGTGCATGAAGCTTAATGGTATAAACTTTCGGAAGCTTCCGGCCTCCTTGAGAAGAGGTCGGATCAGTTTGCGCGCTTATCTGGCGTTCAGCTATGCCATTTTCGTCCTGTTCGGGCTGGCGGGTACCGGCCTTTACTGGCTGCGCCAGCAAGAGATCTCCGCCGAGCAAGCCCTGCTGCTCCAATTGCATGAACGGGCGCGCATCCTCTCCACGTTAGGCATCCAAGAATCCCAATCCCCCAATAGTTTCCAGTTACCTTCCACCATCATCGCCTTCAACAGCAATCTGCGAGTTGTTTTCATTTCCCCCGAGCTGAAAGTCACCAGGATTTCCGACCTGGATTTGGAGGAGAACGAACGGGCAAATGCGATCGAGTTCTCTCGCGAGGCTTTGCAAGGGCATTCCGTCAGCCAAGAGATCTATTACGATACAGGGGAGACCCTATACGCCGCCTCGCCTGTGTATGGCGAGAACCAGAAAATCGTCGGTGTGGTCTGCTTGCTGCTGCCGCTGGACGACTTCCAGGCCACCATGAACACCTTGCGCAACCAGCTCTTCCTGGGGGCGGCCCTGCTGGCAGGGTTGAGCATGCTGCTTGCCTTTGGACTGGTCAGCCTGTTCATCGATCCAATCGAGAAGGCCAAGGGCATGGCGGCACGCGTCGCCGGGGGCGACTACAGCGTGCGCCTGCCTTCCACGCCCTTCTCCGAGCTGGCCGAGCTCTCAGACCACCTCAACCAGATGGCTGCCGAGCTGGAGCAGCAGAGCAAGGAGCGTGTCCAGGTGCTCTCCAACGTGACGCACGAGCTGGCCCGCCCGCTGGGTGGGCTGCGCCTGGGCATCGACAGCCTGCTGGACGGCGGCCTGACCGATCCGGCTTTCGCCGAAGACTTGCTCTCCGAGATTGGCCGCACCCTGCGCCGCATCGAGGCCCTGATTGAAGACCTGGCCCTGGCGGCGCGGCCCAGCCAGGCTCCGCTTAAGTTGAGCCTCAAGCCGGTCGAGGTCGGGGAGTTGATGCTGAGTGTCTGCAACCGCATCAACCCAATCGCCGAAGCGCGCGGCATCACCCTGAAGCTGGAAGTCCACGGCGAGCCTTCGCCGGTGCTGGCCGAAGAGGTGCGCCTGTATCAGATCATGGGCAACCTGGCTGACAACGCCGTGAAATTCACGCCAACCGGCGGTGAGATCATCCTCTCAGCGGAAGAGAATTCCGAGGGCGTCGAGCTGAGCGTGCTCGATTCAGGCCCCGGTATCCCGCAAGAGGAGATGCCGCACGTTTTCGACATGTTCTACCAGGGCAAAATGAACGGCCCCGTCCGCACGGGCATGGGCCTGGGCTTGCCCATCGTCCGTCGATTGGTCGAGGCGCACGGCGCAAGGCTCGTATTGGAGAACATGCCCTGGGGCGGCCTGATGGCCCGCGTCATTTTCCCAAAGCACTTAACTCACATTTAATTAAAGATTAGTCTGCCGTAAAGCCTAACGTCCTTTCCTTCTTTATTATAAAAGTGAAGATCAATCACAAACCGGGTTCGGAACCGGACCGGGATTAAGAAGAAGGAAGGAAAAAAGAGTCATGTTTAATCATAAAGCATTCAAGTTTATGGCGTTGGGGGCGCTCCTGCTGCTGTCCATCGGACTGCTCAGCGCCTGCAGCGGCGGCGGCGGCGGCGCAAACAGCATCAACGCAACACTGGACACCTACACGATTGATATGGCCAAGACCACTGCTGCCCCCGGCGAGATCACATTCCATGTGAAAAATGCAGCCAGTGATATGGCCCACGAGTTCGTCATCTTCAAGACCGATTTGGATGCCGCAAACCTCCCGACCGACGACGCGGGTAACGTGGTTGAAGACGACCTCGAATCGGTGGATGAGATCGAGTTGAATCCTAACGAGAGCGGCGACCTGACCGTCACCCTGGATGCCGGACATTATGCCATTGTCTGCAACCAGCCCGGTCACTATGCTCAGGGTATGTACACCAACTTTGTAGTTCAGTAAACCAAGAGCGTTCCTCTCCTTTGAAACCGGGTTCCTGATGAACCCGGTTTTTTATTTTGCGCGAGGCGCTGTCGGTCGGACCTGTGTTCTTCAGATGGCGCTGCATTTGTGGTTTAAAGACAGCAGCGTCGGTGATCTCACTGGCGCTGCTGTCTGCGTAAGGGGTACGGAGGATCGGCCTCAGGGCGTGGATTTACTCGACTTCGACCGGGCAGGTCACCACCCGGTCTGCGACCCGCGTCTTCCCCTGGCCGACAATTTCGAACTTCCCGCTGGCCTGCACATCGGCCGACGAGCCGCCAACCATCACCTGGACCGTCCCCGGTTCCAACACCAGATTCAGATCCAGGTCATAGAATGCCAGCTGGTCCACGTTCAAGTGGAAGGTCACTTTGCAGGTCTCGCCCGGCTGCAGGCTGACCCGGCGGTAGCCCTTCAGCTCTTTTACCGGCCGCGGCACGCAGGCGTACTCGTCGCGCACGTACAGCTGCACCACTTCGTCCCCGGCGCGGCTGCCGGTATTGGTCACCTGCACCGAGACGTCGAGCGTCTCGCCCGGGGCGGCATCCGTCTTGGCGATGTGGAAGTCATGGTAAGTAAAGTTGGTGTAGCTCAGCCCGTAGCCGAAGGGGTACAGCGGCGCCGCCTTTTCGGTCACGTAATCGGCGTACCAGTTGGAGTACATGCCGGAGGGCTTGTGGTTGTAGTAAACCGGCACCTGGCCCACCGAGCGGGGGAAACTGAGCGGCAGCTTGCCGCCCGGGTTCGACTCGCCGAACAGCGCGGCGGCCACGGCGCTGCCGCCTTCTTCGCCGGGCAGCCAGGCTTCCAGGACAGCATTCGCTTGCTCGTCCAGCCATGGCAGCGCCAGGGGCTTACCGTTGATCAGCACCGCCGCCACCGGTTTGCCGGCGGCGATCACCGCCCGGGCCAACTCTGCTTGCACGCCTGGCAGCTGCAGGTCGGCCGAGTCACGCGTCTCGCCGGTGGTGCACTCCGGCATCAACCCGGCCAGGTCGCCCAGCACCAGCACAACAACGTCCGCCTCCCCGACAAGATCCAGGGCCTCGGCGAAGCCCGAGGTATCTTGCCCTTGATGATCGCAGCCTTTGGCGTACAGCATTTTGGTGGTGGGGGAGACCCTGGCCTGGATGCCCTGCAGCACGTCGACCAGCTGCACGCTGCCTGCCAGCGCTTTCAGGTCGGTCTCGGCCAGGTTCGAACCCTGCGGAGCGATGCTGGTCAGGTACTCGATGCCCGCATGATAGGAGTAATCGCCCAGCTGCGCCCGCCCGTTGGCGGCGTTCGGGCCGATCACGGCCAGCGTGCCAACTTCCTTCTTCAGCGGCAGCAGGCCATCGTTTTTCAGCAGCACCATGGACCTTTCGGCAATGCTGCGCGCCAGCGCCCGGTTCTCGGGCGTCTCGAAGTCGTCCATTACCCGGCGTTCGTCCACGTAGGGGTTCTCGAACAGCCCGAGGGCTTCCTTCATGCGCAGATGGCGCTCTACGGCCAGGTCAACCATGGCGAGCGTTGCGTCGCCCGCATCCAGAGCGGCCTTCAGCGCATCTCCGTAGCAGTTGACGGCCGGCAGTTCCACGTCGATGCCGGCTTGGAGCGCCAGCGCGGCTGCCTGAGTCTTCTCGGCTGCCAGACGATGATAGTTGTGAATCATGATGATGGCTTCGTAATCTGAGACCAGCAGCCCCTCGAAGCCTAGCTGCTCACGCAGCAGGTCGGTTAAGATCTTGCGAGAAGCCGCCACCACTTCGCCGTCCAACTCGGGGTAAGCGTTCATGATCGAAGCCAGCCCGGCTTTCTGGATGGCCGCCTGAAAGGGCATCAGCAGAACGTTGTACAGATCGTTCTTGCCAATCAGCGAAGGGGCGCAGTTCAGCCCACCCAGGCTCAGGCTGTGACCGATGAAGTGCTTGCCGGTGGCCATGACGCCCTGGCGCAAATCGTCGCTCTGCAGCCCCTTGACGTACGCCATCCCAAAATGGCTCACCAGGGTGGGGTCTTCGCCAAAGGTTTCCTCTACCCGTCCCCAGCGCGGATCGCGGGCCACGTCCAGAACCGGCGCTAATCCCTGCCGGGCGCCAATCGCCATCAACTGCTTGCGGATCGCAGTCGACATGGCCTCGGCCAGGTCCGGCTGGAAGGTGGCCGCCAGCCCGAGCATTTGGGGGAAGGAGGAGCCGCCCAGGATCATCGCGCCCGAGCAGCACTCTTCGTGCAGGATGGCCGGGATACCCAGGCGGGTCTGTTCGACCAGGAAGCGCTGCAGCACGTTAGCATCCCGGGCGGCCTGGCACGGATCGAGCGTCGAGGCGCCCGCCATCCGGGTTACCTGCCCGAGACCGTCCTTGCAGCGCACATTGATTTTCTCTTGATCAAGTTGGCCGTCGGTTTGCAGCTCGAATGCCCAGCATGCGCCCAACTGAGCCAGCTTTTCGTCTAAGGTCATTTGGGAAAGAAGCAACCCAAGGCGTTGTTCGGTAGACAATGCCATACGATCCCTCTGCATTCATTTTTTGTGAGTTTTGAAACCGCTGATGCGGTTACTGTGATTCACGGCAGCTTCAAGCTGCCGTGAGTTATAAAAGTAGATGTTTACCGGCTTTTAGCCCTCAACCTCTGTGCGGGGCGTGCCCACTTCGTTGAACAGGTGGCACTTCACCAACACGCCATCCACCATCAGATCTTCGGGGATTGTGCCCTTGCAGATGTCCATCACTTGCGGGCAGCGTCCGGCGAACTTGCAGCCCTTGCGCAGGTACTCTTCGCTCTCCAGTTCGGCCAGGTTGATGGTACCCTTCCAGCGCTTGTTCGGGTCGGCCTCTGGAATGGAATCGCGCAGGAGCTTCGTGTACGGGTGCTTCGGATCCATCAAGACCTTTTCCACCGAGCCCATCTCGATGATATTGCCGCGGAACATGACAGCGATCCGGTTGCTCATATAGTAGGCTGTGGCGAGGTCGTGCGTGATGTACAGCACGCTCACGCCCAGCTCGTCCTTCAGATTCTTGAACAGGTTCACGATGCTCATGCGCAGCGAGGCGTCCACCATCGACACCGGCTCGTCGGCAATCAGCAGGCTGGGGTTGGTCATCAAGGCCCGGGCGATCGAGATGCGCTGCAGCTGCCCGCCGGAGAATTCGCTTGGATACTTCCCGGCGAATTCTTCAAACGACATGCCGACCAGCTTCAGCTTTTGATCGATATAATGAGTTCGCGTCTTTCTTGCCGTTAGCAAGCTTGTAATTCCGCACCATATCGAAGAAGTAGCTGTCCACCGTGCGCAGGGGGTTGAACGTGCCGAATGGGTCCTGAAAAATGGCCTGGATGCCCTGGGTGAACCAGACGCGCTCGCCCTTGGTCTGGGGCTCGCCGCTGTGGCAGATCTGTCCGGCGGTGGGCTCCTCAAAGCCGAGCACGATGCGAGCCGTTGTGGTCTTGCCGCAGCCGCTCTCGCCTGCCAGGGCGAAGATCTCTGCCGGTTGGATATGAAAGGAGACGTTATCAACGGCCGTAATGCGGACCCTCGAGATGATGTTTCCCAAGGAGAAAACTTTCTTTAGATTCTGGACTTCAAGCAGATTTTCCATTTTCTCCTTCTCCGACGTACCAGCAGGCTACTTTATGGTTCGCCTCTACTTTTGTAAACTCCGGCATCTTCTCCCGGCAAATTTGCATGACGTGCGGGCAGCGTGGGTGGAACGGACAGCCGGTTGGCAGATCCGCCAGTGACGGTGGCGCACCCGGTACGCTCTCGCGCGTGGTCTTGTCGCCGAAGCGCGGCAGCGAGTTGATCAGGTATTGGGTGTAGGGGTGCGCGGGGCAGTTGAAGATGTTGTTGGTGCTGGCCTCTTCGACAATCTTCCCGGCGTACATGATCCCGATGCGGTCGGCGATGTTGGCGTGCACACCCATATCGTGGGTGACGATCACAATTGTGTTGTTCAGTTTTTGTTGGATCTCCCGCAGCAGCTGCACAACCCCGCGCTGCACCACCACATCCAGGGCGGTGGTCGGCTCATCGGCAACGATGATCCGCGGCCGCAGCAGCGTAGCCAGGGCGATCGTCACGCGCTGGCGCATGCCGCCCGACAACTGGTGAGGGTAGGAGTTCAGCACACTGGCAGGCAGGCCCAACTCGGCGATGTAATTCTTGGCAATATTGAAGGCTTCATCGCGCGTCTTCCCGCTCACATGGCTGGAGATGAAATCATGGAAGGTTTCTTTCAACTTCGTGACGGGGTTGAGCACGCTCATCGATCCCTGCGGCACGTACGAGACGTACTCCAGCCGCAGCCGCCGCTTTTCTTCTGTGCTCAGCTGAGTGGCGTCGATATCGGAGCCGTTCCAGTGGTAGTAGATTTTGCCGCTCTGCAGCCGCAGCGGCGGATCAACCGAGGCGACCAGCGTCTTCAGCAGGGTGGTCTTGCCGCAGCCGCTTTCGCCGGCGATGCCATAGACTTCATTTTCGTAGATGTCGATGCTGACATCGTTGACCGCTTTGACAACCTTCTGCGTGCCTTGCATATCCAGCACGTAAAAGGCTTTGAGATTTTCGGTTCGTAGAATGGTTTTCGTCATGGCGCCTCTCTATGCTCCCACACGTTGGATGCGGGTCCGCGGATCGAGGTACTCGCTGATGCTGACCGAAAGCCAGTAAAGGGCCACAAACAAGAGCATCGACAGCAGAACCGGGGTCAAGACCCACCACCAGTGACCTAACAGGATCGCCTGGTAGTTGATGGCCCAATACAGCATCGTGCCCAGGGTTGGAATGCTCACATTGACCAGCCCCAGGATCGCCAGCGTGATCTCCAAGCCGATCGCCCATGACATGTTGTTGATCAAGGTTGAGAAAATCAGCGGGGTGGCAAAGGGCATATATTCGTCCAGCACCAGCCGGACGGTGCCCGTGCCGGAGAGGATGGCCGTGGTGGTAAAGTCGCGTTCCCTGAGGCTTAGGATGGTTGAACGGATCAAGCGGGCATCCCAGGCCCAGCCGAAGAAGGCCAGCAGCAGCCCCAACACCAGCAGGTTCATGTGCTCTCGCACCAGCATGGCCAGCATGACGATGATCAGGAACAGCGGGATCACCAACAGGCTGTCACTCAAGAACATCAAAATCCTGTCGAGGGTGCCGCCTTTATATCCGGCGATCATGCCCACCAGCACGGCAATCACGCGCGAGGAGATGCCTGCGATGAGTGAAATGGTGAGTGAATTGCGCACCGCGTTTGCGGCTTGCCAGAAAATCTCCTGTCCGTTGGAATCGGTTCCTAACAGATGCTCCATCGAGGGCTTGAGGTCACGTGGCACAACGCCCCACACCGTCGTGTCGTACGGTGAGAAGAAGGAAAGCACCGACAGCGCGAGCAGCAAACACAGCACAATGAAGCTCAACGCGAACCGGTAATCTCGGAAGAGGTCTCGGAATACTTTCACGATACCAGGCTCCTTATGTGTATCTGACGCGTGGGTCGAGTAGTGGATACAGAAAATCGATGACCAGAATGGCCGTCGTAATCGCCAGGATCGAGAAGACCGTGATGCCCATGATCAGGTTGTAATCGCCGCTGACGATCGCGTTATACAGCAGCGTTCCCAACCCGGGGTATGAGAACACGATCTCCGTGATCAGCGCGCCGCTAAAGATCTGCCCAAATGACAGCGCCAATCCGGTGACTTGCGGCAGCATTGCATTGCGGATGACATACTTGTTGACGATCTTCGTCTCCCGCACGCCGCCGAGCTTGGCGTACTGCACGAAGTTTTCGGAATTCACGTTCTGCACGATCAGTTTCATGGTCTGGAACCAGACCGCTCCACCCAGGATCGTCAGTGAAAGCGCCGGGAGGAAGGAATGGTACAAGACATCCTTAAAGAAGGCCCAGGTGAAGCTGGGAACGCGACCGAGGCCGGCGCCGCCGGAAACCGGGAACCAGCGCACCACGTACGCCAGCAGCAGCAGCAGCGCGAAGGCAAAGATGTAGTACGGCATGGGCCGCACCACCATTGCGAAGATATCCAGGCCGCGCGACCAACCGCTGCGCGAGAAATATCCTGCGAGCCCGCCGATGATGTTGCCGACGATCCAGGAGATAATCGTGGTCGTTAGCAGCAAACTGAGGGTCCAGGGCAGGGCAACCCCAATCAATTTGTTAACTGTGGTTGGGAATTGGAAGAACGATACTCCGAAGTCGAGGTGCACGAGCCGGTTCCAAAACGCAATGTATTGTTCGAATAGTGAGCCGCTTAGACCATACATTTCGGTGGTGTCGGCGATGATTTGATCGATTGTGCCCGGGTCGAGGAATGCGCCGCGGGCTTTCATCTGCGCGATCGTACGCTGGACCGGATCGTTGGGCATCAGGCGAGGGATAATGAACACAGCCGTGGTCCCAACAAGAATCACTAAAATATATTGAATAAGGCGAGGGATTAAAATATCGCTTAAGGAATGCCAAGGCCGTCTCCTTCTTCTCACCGTTGGTTCAACTGCTTAGAAGAGAGGCCCCGGGTGGGTATTGCGGCCACCCGGGGCCTTTGTAATGCTCTCGATCAGATTACAGATTACTTGCCAGTCGGCTCCAAGAACGGGGTCATGTACTTGAAGGGACCCCAATGGGTGTACGGCTGGGTGTAAGCGTTCTCACTGCCGGGCCAGTTGGTCCAGTAGGTTTGGTCCCAGGAGATGAAGCCGGGATAGTTGAAGGTGGGGATGCCGGGCATTTCATCGACCAGGATCTTGAGACCATCGATGCCAACGTCCACAGTCGCCTGGTAGTTGGTCGGGTCGGTGTTGCGCATACTTTCCAGCACCGCGTCCATTTCAGGGCTCGACCAGCGCGAGGCGTGACCGTTGTTGGTCTCACCCAGCGGTTTCATGTAGGCCGAGTTGTAGTTGTTGAGGGTGCGGTATAGGTCAGGGCCGGCGCCCCAGGGTTCGGTGGCGGGCCAGCTGCTGGTGACATCGTAGTCGCCGGAGAATTCCAGGTTAGCCTGGTTTTCGGTCGGGAAGGTCGAAGCGTCGATGCCGAACTTCTTCCATTCCTGGGCGGCGGCCACAGCGTTGCGGACGCCAGGATGCTGGGCATCGGACTGGGTGATGATCGTCATGGTCCATTTGGAACCGTCGGGCAGCAGCCAGTTGCCATCTGCGTTGCGGGAGAAGCCATTCTTGACGAGCAGTTTCTCGGCGGCATCGGGGGCGTACTTCCACCAGCCATTACCGAAGGCTTTCTTGACGTAGGCCGCATCGTTGGGGAACACGTAGCCGCGCTGCGTGGCGTAGTCGGCCAGCTGCTGCGAGGCGGTCGGATCGTACGGTTGGAAGGTTTCACCGTTGCCCAGATCCAGCGTGTACTCGCTCAGCCACTGCTGCATCGGGTCGATGAAGTCTTTGGGGTAGTTGCTCAGGTAGGGGATGTGGACGGGGCTCAGCGTGCCCATGCCGTCCACGGCAATGCTGTCGTAATCGACAATGTTCATGGTCAGCAGCAGCGCCCAGCGGACCTCTTTATTGTCATAGGGCGCATGCTTGGTGTTGAAGGTGATGCCGGTGATGGCCGGGTCGTTGTTCACAACCCAGGGATAAGCGGGTTGGTAGGCGCGTGAGGTGTCGGACTGCGCCAGGACTGCGGCCAAACCGTCGGCAGACAGGTTCAGCACGTCGGCCTGGTGGGTCAGCTGCGACAGGATCTTGGCGCCTTCATTGGCAAAGGCCTGGAAGACCACATATTTCACCTGCGGCTCGCCGAACATCATGCCGGTCGGGCTATCCTGCCAGTCGTCGCGAACTTCCCAGATGGTCCAGAAACCGGCCGGGTCATAGCTGTGCAGTTTGTAAGGGCCGGTGCCGATGAACGGGTTGAACTCGAAGGTTACCGGGTCGTCCACGGTCTCGAAGATATGCTTGGGCATGATCCAGGTGGCGCCCCAGCGATCGAGGAAGGTGGTGTGGAACCGGGAGTTGGGCGCATTCAACACGAAGTGGACGGTGTAATCGTCGGGCGCATCCACCGACTTGACATTCTCGGCCATGTAGCTGTGGGCGTTGAAGCCGTCGTTGCCCAGCAGGGTTTCGACGGTGTAAACCACGTCGGCCGAAGTGAACGGCTCGCCGTCCGACCAGGTCACGCCTTCGCGCAGCGGAATGGAGACTTCGGTGAAGTCGGCACTGTACTGTGCGTCACCGGACGCCAGGCCGGGGATGATCTCGCCGGTGGCGAAATCGATCGACCACAATGGCTCGTTGGCCAGCTGCTGCATGCCGCGGTCGCGGTTCTTCCAGCCGACCCACTCGTTGAAGTTGTCAGGGGAGCCGACGCGGCCGGTCAGCATATCCGCGATGAGTGTTTGATCGCGGGGCAGCACGCCCAGAACGTCGGGCGAAGCTTCTTTTTGGACAGGTGCGGGGGTCGCCGTTACAACTTCGATCACCGGCGTTCCCGCAACCTCGACGACGCGGGTCACTTCGACCTGCTCTTTAATGACCTCAGCAGTTGGGGCTGCCGCAGGCGCGCACGCCGAAAGCAGCAACACCATGACAAACAATACTGCAAATACCCGTTTCATTGATTCCCTCCGATTCTCCTTAATTGTTGATGGACGGTTCGAGATACAGAGATAAAAGGCAACTTGACTCTCTTTCCTTCACCTCCTTCCAATTTCAGCGACCCAGGTTGAATGGGTTTCGGACGGCTAGCTGGACGCTCGCTTCGCCCGAATGTCTGATACCGAATCGCGGATAATTAATTCTGTTGGTAATTCGATACGAGTAATTTTTTTGCCAGGGTCTTTCAGCATATCCAGAAGGATCTGGGTAGCGACACGTCCCATGTGCTCGAGCGGCTGCAGCACGGTGGTCAGTGCGGGGCGCACCAGCGCCGATTGCGGGATGTTATCGAAGCCTACAACGCTGACGTCTTCGGGGATGCGCAGACCGCAGCTGCGGACTGCATCCATGGCGCCGAAGGCCATGACATCGTTAGAGGCGAAAATGGCGGTGGGAGGGGAAGGCAGTTCGAGCAGCTTCAGCGTGCCGTTGTAGCCGTCGGGCTGATCGAAATCTCCTTCGTACACCAGTTCGGGCCGGAACGGGATGTGATGAGTGCGCAGCGAGGCTTTATAACCCGCCAGCCGGTCCATCGCCGCCCCCAGGTCCATCGTTCCGGTGATGAAACCGATATGGGTGTGGCCCATGCCGATCAGGTGTTCGGTGGCCTGATAGGCGCCTTGCCAATTGGTGGCGCCTACGCCGGGGCATTCTTTGCCGGTTCCTTGATGATCGATCAGAACGAACGGGAATTTGCTCTTCAGCAGGAGGCCGATATAATCTGCGGGGTTGCGCGGCAGCACCAGCAGCAAACCATCGACCACCCCGCTGATCAGGTTTTCGACATAATCGGCTTCTTTGGTCGCCGTGCGGTGGGTGGTGTACAGCATCAAGTCGTAATCGAAATTGCCCAGCTCGGCGTCGATTCCCCGCATAATTTCGCCAATGTAGCCGGTGCCCAAATCGGGCACCAGCACGGCAATCGTATTCGACTTTCCACCCGCCAGGCTGCGCGCCTGGCGGTTAACCACGTACCCCAAATCCTCCATCGCTTGCAGCACGCGCGTGCGAGTCTCGGCTTTCACGTGCGGGTCATCATTGATGACCCGTGAGACCGTGCCGTAAGATACGCCGGATTGGGCGGCGACATCCATAATTGTGGCTTTGCGAGAGGTTTGAGTCATGGAAACGTTTACATGAAAAACAGAAGGTTTGCGGATTTTTTTACGGTTATGTTGGGCTTACATAAGTAATAATAGTGATTTTTAGGGAAAAGTCAAGTGGTTTAGGGGATATTCATGTGAACGCTTACATATAATTACAGGAAATTACAACAAATTCGTGTAAAACGTCACTTTTTTGGATATTCACAACGAAGCAGTTTGACCCAAGTTTCCGCCATGGCGACTTGCTCTGCAAGCGCCCCCTTGGGGTGTCCTGGTGTCCTCGTGGGGTATTCCGCTGGGACACCGGGACACCCCAAGGGAAACGCCCTTCGTATAGGTTAATTTGATCCTTTTGAATTAATTTATTATAATGATTTCTAGATAAGCACATGCTGTGAGAACTGCAGAATATCGGCGTTCAACACGGAAACCGGTGCCAACTATGGAAGAGGGGAAAAGGAGAGCATATGTCAGGTATCGTGTGTGCAGTGCGCGGGGGAGAGGAAAGCCGGCGGACGATCGCCAAAGCGGTTGCGATTGCGGCTGAGAGTCATCTCCCCCTCTATTTTTTATACGTTGTCAACCTCGACTTCTTGGCCCATGCGACGACAGGCCACATCACCACTGTTCGAGAGGAAATGTTCGACATGGGCGAGTTCATCCTGGCGCAGGCCGGCGAACAGGCCAAGGAGGAAGGCATCCAGGCAAACGGGGTCGTTCGCGAGGGGAAGGTCGCAGAGGAAATTATTAAATTGAGTAAGGAATTGGAAGCGCGAACGATCGTGATTGGCAGCCCGATCCACGAAAGAGAAGATAACGTTTTTACCGTCAGCAGATTCGAGATGTTTGTCAAGCGGTTGACAGATGAGACCGGGGCGGAAGTGGTGCTGGCGGGGGAGGCGCCTGCATGAGGAAGGCTTTCTTCGGACTGCTGCTCGGGTTCCTTTTAATCATCGGACTTCCACTTTTACCCTGGCCCTGGCAAACCGCGCAGGTGCACGCGCAGGGCTCGGTGTTGATTGTCGGCACGGTGCTGGATGGACAGAACACGCCGGTCGAAGGTGCGACCGTGGAACTGCGGGCGCAGAGCGCAAGCAAGCCATTGACGGAGGCCACCACACAAGCCGACGGGAGCTTCAATATCGAGGTGCCGCAGAATATTCCGGAAGGGGTTGATCTGTTCGTGGACCGGGCCCACTTCCAAGAGCAGACGGTGACCATCTCCGTCACTCAACTGCGCCGCCTGGAATTGGGGGAGACGGTGGTTTTACCGCAGATCACGCTGGTGCGGCAAATAAACGCCGCCTTTTGGTTCGCAACGATTATCTTCGTAGCCATGCTGGCGCTGATCGCGGCCGGGTTGGTGCATAATGCGCTGGCAGCGCTGCTGGGCACCACGCTCGTCTTTGCAGTGAGTTATCTGGGCTCGGCCATCTCGCCGCAGTTGTTCATCTTCACTTTCGAAGACGCCATCCGTTACATCGACTGGAACGTGATCTTCCTGATCATGGGCATGATGATCGTGATTGCGGCCGTCGAGCGCACCGGGCTGTTCCAATGGCTGGCCTTCTTCGCCTATCGGGTCTCAGCCGGGCGCAACTGGCTGCTGGTCATCGTGTTGATGATCACGACCGGCGTCGCCTCTGCCTTCCTGGATAACGTCACCACCATGCTGTTGATGGCGCCCATCACGATCCAGATCGCCCTGGCGCTGCGGATCAACCCGCTCTCGCTGCTCATGCCCGAGATCTTTGCCTCCAACGTGGTCGGCATCAGCACCCTGATCGGCACACCTACCAACATCCTGATCGGCTCGTTCGCCGCCATTTCCTTTACCGATTTCTTGATTAACCTGACGCCTGGTGTGCTGATGGCGCTGGTCGGGCTGGTCACCTACAGCCTGCTGACTTACCGCCGCAGCCTGCTCTCCAGCACGGAGGTGCCGCCCGAACTGCTGACCCGTTTAGAGGAGCGCGCCAAGATCACCCAACCCGGTAACCTGCGGAAAGCCGGGATTGTGGGGGCGGGAATGCTGGCGCTGTTCATCCTGGGCGAGCATTTCCATCTGGTGCCATCCGTGACGGCTTTGATGGGCGCGACCGTCCTGCTGCTTTGGGTGCGGCCCGATATCGAAGAGATGATCGAATCCGTCGACTGGACCACCCTGGTTTTCTTCATGGCTCTGTTCATCGTGGTGGGCAGCATCCGCGAGGTCGGGTTGATCAGCATGATCGCCGACCTGATTGGCAGGTTGGTGGGCGACAACTTGATCATTGCCGTGGTGGCCATTATCTGGCTGAGCGCGATCTTATCCACGGTGGTGGCCAACATCCCCTTCACGGCAGCCATGCTGCCGGTGGTGGGCTTCCTGTCCGGCACCATCCCGGCCGCTCACAGCAAAGTGTTGTTCTACTGCCTGTCAATTGGCTCCGCCATGGGGGGCAATGGTTCGCTGATCGGCGCTTCGGCCAACATGGTCGCATCCGGTATCGCTCAGCGCGCCGGGTATTCGGTCAGCTACAGTTATTTCCTGAAAAAGGGGTTCCCGGCCCTGCTCGTCACGGTGGGGCTGGCGACCATCTGGATCTTTATACGCTTTATTTTTGGAAGGTGAGATAAAAAATGGTTTCCGAAGGTTTGCATCACATCGTTTGTGCACTCAGGGGGAGACCAGAGAGCCGCGCAACCGTAACAAAAGCGATCGACCTGGCGCGTGAAAACGATGCCCAGTTAACTTTTGTCCATGTCTTCAACGCCGATTTCATGGGATCGGCTGCGCCGACCATGACGTCGGTGCAGGTCGTCTACCGCCAGTTGGAGAGCATGAGCCGGTTCGTCATGGAACTGTTATGCGACCGCGCTCGCAGGCGAGGGGTGGAAAAGGTGGACTGTGCCTTACGGTCGGGGGACATTCCCACACAGCTGCTGAAGGTGATGAATGAGTTCAAGGCAGATGGGCTTGTGATCGGCAAGCCGAGTAAGGACACGGAGATCGGTGGGGTGTTTACTGCTGAGGAGTACGATCAATTCATCCAAACGGTCGAGCAGGAACTGGGTGTGTCGGTGTTCCAGGTGGAATCCAAAGTGGATAATCACATGAAGGATGAAGACTACTTCGAAATGTAGCAGCCGCCGGTAGAAGAAGAGGTAAATGCACAGGGGAGGGGCGTACGCCCCTCCCCTGTGCATTTACCTCTTCTTCTACCGGCGGCTTTAAGTCACCCTTTGTACGCAATCTGGCGAAGGCTTTGCGCGATTCGTGATACACTTAATTGTCATCCTCGTCACTTCCACTTGTTCGCTTGCTTCCTGCTCGACATGATCCGTATGACGAGCGACCGTTCACCGCTCCATCCCTGGCATCCTCCAACCTTGATCGAGCGGTTTGGGGGTTCTACCGGAAGGCTCAGCGGCCGTTGGGAATGGATCCAAATTCTTTGTAGAGGGCAGCAATGAAGCAGAAATCATCCAAAAAAGACCGCGTCAAAGAATTGGTCGAGAAAAAGCGCTATGCAGAAGCGATTGAAATCCTTCGAGGCAAGGTCAATCGCAGCCACTCGAATATCGACCGGCGACGGCTGGCGGTTTGCCAGTTGGAAGCGCAAGAATTCATCGACTTTTTTTCCACGTTTCACACCATTGAAAGCAAGACTCAAAACGATTTCGCCCTGCGCGATCAGGCCATTGCAGGCTTGATTGGCTGCTCCGACCAGGTTTCAACCGAGCGTATCGACCTGATCGGTACGTTTGGGTTGGATATCTTGCGGTCGGGGAATCCGGAAGAAGCGGGAATTGTCCTGCTCGAAGCGGTCCAGACCTGGCTGCAGCTCGACCCGGCCGACCAGGAGCGCAAAGATAGGGTCGGGAATTTCGAGGCTTTGCTGCACGCTCAAGCCTGGCAGCCGGTGGACGCCTTTACCGCACAGCCGGAAAACCTTGGTGGGCTGGAACTGGCCCTGGCTGCGTTTTGCCCGGCGGACTTGGATGCGGTGGTCGGCCACTTGCAGCGGGCGGAGCAGTCCTGGCAGAACGAGCTGGTTTACTGGAAATTGTTTCAAGCCCACCTCGAGCGCCGGGAAATGCCCGAGGCGGTGACTGCCTACTGGAACTATTTGAAGCGGAAGCCGGCAGAGCAGCCGCTGAGACCGTCGGAGACGATGCCCGCCGCCCTTAAATTGACCGGGCATGACGCGGAACAGATTGCGTGGGGTGTGATCGAAATCTTGCAAAGCTCGCAGGAGGAGGAGGGCCGAGAGGATCTTCAGCTCACGCTGTTGCTCGAATGTTTCGGTTCGCTGCTGCAGAGAGGGCGTCATTTCGTTCAGCTTCGAAAGACCTTCAGGGTATGCCCGAAGTGGATGTTCGAGGGGGAAAGCGAGCTGCTGCCGCGCTTGCTGATCGAAGCGTGGCTGGAGGATGACTTGCAGCAAATCGAGTGGGTGGAGAAGCATTTCGATGCCTATCGTTCCCGCTGGCCGGAAAGCGGCGCGATGCATTTTGCCATGGCCCGCTACTTCTACCAGAAAGGCGAATTGCCCACAGCCACCCCCTTGATGAGGAAGGCCATCCAGCTTTGCCCCGACAATCCGGAATACCAAAGCTGGATGGATACGCTCGATCACTTGGAGGTGGTTTCCTTGCGGCTGCCGTCCGAGCAGTACAGGCACTTGTCTCAAGAGGAGGCCGACTTTTTGCGGACCTGTTACGGCGTCGTTAATTTTGCGGACATCGGCCGCCTGGCGGAAACCTGCGGCATTCCGGTCGAACAGGCGAAACGATCTCTGCATGACTTCTTGATCACCCGCATGATGACGAAAGTGGACCATGTGGAAGCGGGTCAAGAATTAACGCCGGGCTTCGTGACGATCGGCAAGCAGGCTTACAAGATCCACGCTGACCTCTTGACGGCTCATGCCCGCGGAGGAGACAAAGACCGCCGGGACCCGGAATACGTCTCCGAGATGACTTTGATGATGCCGGTAATCAGCGCGGAAGAGCCGGAGGTGGACAGCAATATCTTCACCACCCAGGACGAGAAGCTGGTCTACGCTGCGCTGCAGAGGATATTTGGCAGTGACGATTACACCATCAGCATCAACATGAACATCAGCATCCTGTTCGACAGCGAATGGGCGATCAAGGCGGTAGAAAAGATGAAGCCGAGCTATTATTTCCAAACATCCGCCGATTTTTGCGTGGCCGATAAGAGCGGCAAACCGGTGCTGGTGGTAGAGGTCGACGGGAGCAGTCACAGCATCAAAAAGCGGATCATCAACGACCTACAGAAGAATATGCTCTTCCAAAAGGCAGGCATTCCGTTCTTGCGCATCTACAACCCGAAAAAGGACGTCTTCTACTTAGCGGAAGAGATCCGAGGAAAACTAGAGCCCTATCACTTCTTCGATGATATGGAGTGAGAGTAAACCCTTCGGGAGTGGTAATGGTTGGAGTGTTGGTGCTGTATCAACACTCCAACCATTACCACTCCACAAGATGAATATTTTGTTTTCTAGCTGATCAAGCGGAACATCGACAGGGTAAAGTTGGTGCCGGTGAGTGAGGACTGGATAATGTCGTCGCCGTGGGAGAAGCGGATGTCAAGCAAGTGCTGGTTCGACAGGAATCCGCCTTCGATGTGCGTGATGGAATGGTTTTTGATATGCTTGGAAAGTTCTAGGGCTAGATACTGTGCCAAACTGTTTCGTTGCCCGACGCCTGCCCCGCCTACTGGATGGCCGATCTTCTGATGCTCTTCCGGGAACCGGTTGGCAAACTCGATCGCAATTTGATATGCGGTTAAAAATGGACGGCCCAAGTGATGTTTGTCGGCACTATCCGGAATGTCTTGCAGAATCTTCGTAACTTTATCCTCAATTTGGTACTCTTGCCAAATGCTCATAGAAGGCCTCCTGTTGTTTTGTTTACCGTGTTGATTTGATGCTTGCAATAACTTTTGGGATCCTACGCTTAATTATAGCTTTAAACAGCCCAACCACTTGACAAGCATCCTCTCTTGATATAAACTGCGATAACGTTATAAAGAGAGCAATGATGAAACGATCAATCTTTTCACCCAATTATTATGCCTATTATTATTACGGTCTCCGGAATCGGTTGCCGTTGGCGGCGCTTAAGCGGGTGTAGAGAGATCCCACAGCACAATCACCCAGACGCGAGACCAACGGTCTCGCGTTTTTTGTTTTCTAAGGAGGTTGCTATGACCGTTCGTGGAGTTCGAGGAGCCGTCCAGGCGGAAGAGAATACTCCCGATGCCATCCTGGAAGCGACGCGCAAACTGCTGCAAGCGCTGTTGAGCGCCAACCCGCTTCTGCAGCCGGAAGAGGTTGCCAGCGCCCTGTTCACCGTCACCCCCGATTTGAACGCAGCCTACCCTGCCAGGGCCGCTCGCGATCTGGGATGGAGCCAGGTGCCGCTGATGTGCGCCCAAGAGATCCCGGCGCCCGGCGCCCTGCCTCGCTGTGTACGCGTGCTCTTGCACTGGAATACCGACCTGCCGCAGTCGGCGATCCGCCCGGTTTACTTAGGCGCGGCAGCCGGTCTGCGTCCCGATCTTTCTATTGGAGGTGTGAAATGATGATTATCATGAAGGTGGGCGCTAAACCCGAACAGGTGCAGCAGGCGGTTAAGGTCATTGAATCCAAAGGTTTGCACGCCCACCTGTCGCAGGGTGAGGAGCATACGGTCATCGGGGTGGTGGGGGATATCCGCAACGTACGCCCCGAACAAATCTTGCTGTTGGATGGGGTAGACAGGATCGTGCCGATCTCACGCCCCTACAAGATCGCCTCGCGTGAGTTCATCCCGGAGAATTCCGTCTTTCCCCTGGACGGGGTTGACATCGGCGGCTCGGGCGTGATCATCATCGCCGGGCCCTGCTCGGTGGAGAACCGCGAGAATTTGCTGGAGACGGCCCAGGCGGTGCGGGAGGCGGGCGCGCATGTACTGCGCGGCGGCGCATTCAAGCCGCGCACCTCGCCCTATTCCTTTCAAGGGTTGGGAGAAGAGGGATTGCGTTATCTGGCCGAGGCGCGCGAGCTGACCGGTATGCCGGTGGTGACCGAGGTGCTGGCGCCCGAGCAGGTCGAGGTGGTGGCCCGCTATGTGGATATGCTGCAGATTGGCGCGCGCAACATGCAGAACACGGCCCTGCTGCACGCAGTGGGGGAGAGCCAGCACCCCGTGCTGCTCAAGCGCGGCATGTCGGCGACCATCGAAGAGCTGCTCATGGCGGCCGAATACGTCCTCTCACACGGCAACCGGCGGGTGGCGCTGTGCGAGCGGGGCATCCGCACATACGAAACGGCCACCCGCTTTACCGTCGATATCAACGCCATCCCGGTGCTCAAGTCGCTGACGCATTTGCCGGTGGTCATCGACCCGAGTCACGGGACCGGCAACTGGGAATACGTCTCAGCGGTGGCGCGGGCCGGGGTTGCGGCCGGCGCAGACGGGCTGATCGTGGAAGTCCACCCGCATCCCAGCCATGCGCTTTCGGATGGGGGCCAGAGCCTGAAGCCCGAAGTGTTTGCCGAGATGGTGCGGCAGGTGGGCTTGATTGCCCAGGCGGTTGGCCGCCAGCTTGCCGAGCGGCGTCCGAAGGCGCAGCCGGCGCAGCCCGGCGAGAACGGAGCCGCCCATGGCTGATCCACAGCATCTCGCAGACTGCCGGGTGGCGATCCTGGGGCTGGGCTTGATGGGCGGCTCGCTGGCGTATGACCTGCAGGGCAGGTGCGCCGCCCGCTTGGGGATCGACCGCGACGCGGCGGTGGTGGAAGCCGCGCTGCGGGCGGGGGCCATCGAGCAGGGCGCTTGTGACCCACACGAACTCCTGCCGCAGGCGGACGTGATCGTTTTGGCCGTGCCCGTCCTGGAAATTATCCGGCTCATTCAAGATCTGCCGGCGCTGCACCCCGGCAGCCCGGTGGCGCTGGACCTGGGCTCTACCAAGCGCCAGATCCTGGCGGCGATGGAACTGCTGCCGGCGCGCTTCCAGCCCATCGGCGGCCACCCGATGTGCGGCAAGGAGACCGGGGGCTTTACCAGCGCCTGCGCCGGGCTGTACCAGTCCGCTCCATTTGCCCTGGTCGAGGCGCAGCGCACGACGTCGCTGGCCCGCCGGATCGCCGGGGAGATTGCCCTGGCGATTGGCGCCCGGCCCTTTGAGATCGATGCGCCTGTGCACGACCGCTGGGTGGCCGCTACCAGCCACCTGCCGTATTTGCTGGCCTGCGCGCTGGCGGCGGCGACCCCGCAAGAAGCCCGCCCGCTGGCCGGCCCGGGCCTGCGCAGCGCCACCCGGCTGGCGGCTACCCCGCAAACGATGATGCTGGACATCCTGCGAACCAATTCCGAGGATGTGATGGCGGCGCTGGCGCGTTTTCGCACAGAGCTGGATGCGCTCGATGCCCTGCTCGAGACGGGGTCAGTGGGAGGAACTGCGGGCGGCGCTGGAGCAGGCCGCCGAGCAGAAAAAATACCTGAGCGGAGCGGCCCCATGAAGATGATCGTTCATCCGTCCGCGCCGCTGCACGGCAGCCTGAACATGCCGGGCGACAAGTCACTGTCCCACCGGGCCGTGCTGCTGGCGGCCCTGGCCCGTGGGCGCTCGCGCATCGGGAATTTGCAGGTATCCGGAGTAACCCGGAAGATGCTGGCAGCCGTGCGCCAGTTGGGGGCAGCCTGGCGGTTGGAGGGCCACACTCTGGCGCTGGACAGCCCGGGGATCGATTCCTGGCGGCCTCCGGCAGGGCCGATCGACTGCGGCAATTCGGCCACCACCCTGCGCCTGCTGACCGGCGCGCTGGCCGCTTCGGGTCTCCCGGCGGCGCTGGACGGCTCGCAGGGCCTGCGCCGCCGCCCGATGGAGCGCATCTTAGCGCCGCTGCAAAGCATGGGTGTCCCGGTCAGCGGCTTCGAGGGGCAGTATGCGCCCATCGAGCTGGCAGCGCGCCCGCGGCAGCACAAGCTGCGCGCGCGTGGATTACTCGCTGCCGGTGGCCAGCGCCCAGGTGAAAAGCTGCCTGCTGCTGGCCGGGCTTGCGGCGGATGGCCCGCTGCGCCTGCATGAACCGGCCGCGTCCCGCGACCATAGCGAGCGCATGCTGCGGCACATGGGGGTCCGTCTGGAAACGGGAGAGGACCAGAACGGGCATTGGGTGACCCTGCATCCAGTTTCGGATCCCTTGTCTCCTGCTGCAGCTCGACCTGCCCGGCGACCTGTCTTCTGCAGCTTTCTTGATCGTGGCCGGGCTGATCGTGCCCGGATCACAAGTCACCATCCGCAACGTGGGCCTGAACCCCGGCCGCACCGGTATGCTGGATACGCTGCTCGAAATGGGCGCAGACCTCCAGATCAGCTGCCAGGGCGAGCAAGCGGGCGAGCCGTATGGGGACGTTACGGTGCGCCATTCGGCGCTGCACGGCACGCAGGTGAGCGGCGAGCGTGTGGTGCGCATGATCGACGAGTTCCCTATCTTCGCCGTGGCCGCGGCATTTGCCCGGGGGCAAACCGTGGTGAAAGACGCTGTGGAACTGCGCTACAAGGAGAGCGATCGCATTGCCTGCCTGTGCCGGGAGCTGAAAAGCCTGGGCGTTGACATCACCGAAACCGCCGATGGTTTTGTCATTGCAGGGCCCGGCCGCATTCGCCCCGCTGCCGTCCATCCCCACGGCGATCACCGCCTGGCGATGGCGCTGGCGGTCGCCGGCCTGGCGGGGGATGGGCCGGTCCGTATGGGTGGGGCGCAAATCGTGGGCGAGTCGTACCCCGAATTTGGTGCGCACCTGTCCGAGTTAGGGGCGCAGCTGGACTTCGAAGAGGATGACGATGAACAGTAAGCCTTTCTCCCTGGGCCTGATCGGTTTTCCTTTGGGTCACAGCTATTCGGCGGCCATTCATCAGGCGGCTTTGGCAGCGCTCGATTTGCCAGGGGCTTACCGGTTATTCCCGGTGCGGCCCCTGCCTGAAGGCCAGGCCAGTCTTCTGCAGCTTTTCGAGGAGCTGCGGTCGGGGCGCATGCTAGGGCTGAACGTCACCATCCCCTGGAAGCAGGCAGTTTTTCCTTTCCTGGACGGCCTGACGGAGCTGGCGGAGCAAGTTGGCGCGGTCAACACGCTCTTTGCTGAAGATGGCCGCTTGATTGGCGACAACACCGACTCACCCGGATTCTTGCAGGATCTGCAGGCTTGTTTTCCGGGCATTTCAGCAGGCGGGAGTGCCCTCATCCTGGGCGCGGGCGGCGGCGCATATGCCACGGTGCACGCGCTCCTTCAAAACGGATGGCGGGTGCGCGTGGTTGCCCGGCGCTCTGCGCAGGCCGAAGCCTTGCGGCAGCATTTCCAGGCTGCGCTTGGGACCGGCGCTGGCGTCGACACAGGACCGCTTGACGCTCAATCCCTGGGGGAGCTTGTGAAGGGCGAGCGCATCGCGCTCATCGTCAACTGCACGCCGCTTGGCATGGCGCCGCAGGCGCAGGCCTCACCCTGGCCGGTGGAAGTCCCTTTCCCGGATGGAACCAAAGTCTACGACCTGGTGTACAACCCGCAGGAGACCGCCCTGGTCCGGCAGGCCAGGCAGCAGGGTCTGGATGCGGCGACCGGCGGCGGGATGCTGGTGGAGCAAGCCGCCCTGGCCTTCGAGCGCTGGACGGGTTTACAGGCGCCCAGGCGGGCGATGCGGGCGGCTTTTGAGAGGGAATCGGCCAAAGCCGAACAAATTCAACAGGAGCAGCCATGAAATCCCTTGCGCAGCGTATGAGCAGACTGCCGGAAAACTTCTTCGCCATTCTGGAGAATCGCATCAAGCAGCTGGTCCAGGAGGGGAAAGACGTCATCCGGCTGGACGTCGGTTCCCCGGACCTGCCGCCGCCCGATCCGTGATCCAGGCGCTGCAGCAGTCGGCGCAATGCGCGGACCGGCACGGTTACCAGCCGCACAAAGGGACGGAGGATTTGCGCCAGGGCTGGGCCGACCTGTACCGTTTGCAGCACGGCGTCGAGCTGGATCCCGAGACCCAGGTAGCCCCGCTGCTTGGATCGAAAGAGGGCATCTTTCACCTGGCGCAGGCCTGGGTGGACCCCGGCGACGTGGTTCTGGTCCCCGACCCGGGCTACATGACTTACACCCGCTCGACTTTGTTCGCAGGTGGCGAGGTTTACGATCTGCCCCTGCGGCGGGAGAACGACTACCTGCCGGACCTGGGGAACATCCCCCTATCTATTCTAAAGCGAGCCAAGTTGATATGGCTCAACTATCCCAACAACCCCACCGCGGCCAGCGCCAACCTGGATTTCTTCGCCGAAGCCGTCGCTTTGGCTCGGGAATATGACATCCTGCTGTGCCACGATGCGGCCTACAGCCAGGTGACCTTCGACGGATATTATGCCCCCAGCATCCTGGAAGCGCCGGGGGCGATGGAAACTGCGCTGGAATTCAACAGCGTGTCGAAATCGTACAACATGCCCGGCTGGCGGGTGGGCGCAGCGCTGGGGAACCCACGAGCCCTCAAGTCTTTATTCCACATCAAGACCAATATCGACAGCGGGCATTTCCTGCCGGTGATGGAAGCCGCAGCCCTGGCGCTGCACACCGGTTCAGATTGGGTTGCCGCGCGCAATGCGATCTACTGCCGCCGCCGTGACCTGGCGGTCGCAGCCTTGCAAGGGATGGGGCTGGACGTCGACCTGCCCAAAGGCTCGATCTACCTGTGGTGCCCGGTCCCATCCGGCTGGACGTCGCTGGATTTTGTGACGTTCTTGCTGGAGAGCGCACAGGTCAGCCTGACGCCCGGCACCGTCTTCGGCCTCGGCGGCGAGGGCTGGGTGCGCATCTCTCTGACCACGCCCGAGGAGCGGATCGAGGCTGCCATGGGCCGGATGGCAGAGGCGCTGGGCGAGATGAAAAGGAGGAACACACCATGAGCTTGCGTTTTCTGACCGCCGGCGAATTGCACGGACCGGCGTTGACGGCGATTTTAGAAGGTATACCGGCCGGGTTGGCGCTGTCGCCGGAGGACATCGACCGGGACCTGCAGCGCCGCCAGAAAGGCTACGGCGCCGGGCCGCGCATGAAGCTGGAAAGCGACCGGGCCGAAATCCTGGCTGGGGTGATGGCCGGGAGAACCACCGGAGCGCCGCTCGCGGTACGGATTGATAACCGCGATCACGAGAAATGGCGCGGGGAGGCTGTGCCGGCTTTTACGATCCCACGGCCGGGGCATGCCGACCTGACCGGGGCGGTCAAATATGGCTACTCGGATTTGCGCCCTGCACTGGAGCGGGCTTCGGCGCGTGAGACGGCGGCGCGCGTGGCGGTGGGCGCAATCTGCCGCAAGTTCCTGGGGGAGTTTGGGATCCAAATTGGCGGCTGGGTGCGGGCGATTGGTGAGGCCCGCCTGGAAGGTGCTCTCGATTCCATTCCGCAAGGGATCGAGCAGGCCTCCGCTTCCGATCTCGCCTGCCCAGACCCCGGCGTCGAGCCGGCCATGCGGGCGCGCATTCGCCAGGCCATGGATCAGCGGGATACTGTGGGCGGCGAAATCGATGTGTTCGCCTTGAACCTGCCGCCCGGACTGGGCTCCCACGTCCACTGGGACCGCAAGCTGGAGGGCCGCATTGGAGCGGCGATTTTGTCGATCCCGGCGGTCAAGGGCGTCGAAATTGGCCCAGCCTTCGAGAATGCCGGATTGCCGGGCACCCAGGCACAGGACGCAATCACCAACCGGGACGGTACCTTGGCGCGCCCGACCAACCGCAGCGGCGGGTTGGAAGGGGGCATCACCACCGGGCAGCCCTTGTGGGTGCATGCGGCCATGAAGCCGATTGCCACCACCCTGACCCCCCAGCAAAGCGTCGACCTGGCGACCGGACAAAACACACCGACGCAGTACGAGCGCTCGGACTTCTGCCCGGTGCCGCGGGCGGTGGTGATCCTGGAAGCCATGCTGGCTTTCATCCTGGCGGACGCCCTGATCGAAAAGTTGGGCGGCGATTCCCTGGCCGAGATGCGCCCGCGCTTCGATTCCTTGCGGCGGGCGCGAATGGAGGATTTGCAGATGGACAACGAAGCGCATACCTGGTGGCCGCAATGAAGATTTTCTTGTATGGCCCCCCAGGCTCCGGTAAGACCACGACGGGACGATGCCTGGCGGAGCAGCTCGACCTGCCGTTCTACGATCTGGATCGTGAAGTCGAGTCACAGGCGCAGAAAACGGTCCCAGAGATTTTCTCCCAGTTCGGGGAGCCCGGATTCCGCCGGATGGAAACCACGGCGCTGCAGGGGCTGTTGGCGCAGGATGCGTTCGTCCTGGCGCTGGGCGGCGGCTCCCTGCTGGCGGAAGTCAATCGTCAGGCGGCGCTGCGCGCCGGGATGGTATTCTGCCTCACCGCGGATCTGGATACGCTGCGCCAGCGCTTGTCGCCGCAAGCCGGGAGCCGCCCGCTGTTGAAGGATCACCTTCCGCTGCAGTTGGAAGCGCTGCTCCAAGCGCGCGCCGACCATTACGCCGCTTTCCCGCTGCCAGTGGATACAAGCTGCGGTACTCCCGAGGACGCTGCCTGGGAGATCATGCGGCGCATGGGCCGCTTCCGGCTGAATGCAATGGGAGGAAGCACGGACGTCATCGCTCAACCGGGGGTTCTTTCCAGCTGCGCCGACCTCCTGGCCCAAGCCGGCTTGCACGAGCCGGTGTTGGTGGTCAGCGACGATCACGTCGCGCCGCTGTATGTGGACCCGATTATCCGGTCCCTGCAGGAGGCGGGGATCGAGGCTTCCGCTTATATCCTGCCATCCGGCGAGGCGAACAAAAACCTGGAGAGCCTGACGCAGTTATGGGGGGCGATGCTGCATGCTCGCCTGGACAGGAAAAGCACACTGCTGGCGCTGGGTGGGGGTGTGATCACCGACCTGGCAGGGTTTGCCGCAGCCACGTTTCTGCGCGGCATCCCATGGGTGGCCGCGCCGACGTCGCTGCTGGGTATGGTCGATGCCGGCCTGGGCGGCAAAACCGGCATCGACCTGCCGCAGGGCAAGAACCTGGCCGGCGCTTTTTACCCTCCACACCTGGTGCTGGCGGACCCGCAGGTTCTGCGGACGTTGCCTCAGGAGGAATGGCGCAACGGACTCGGCGAGACGCTGAAGGCGGCGGTGATCGCTTCGCCGGACCTGTTCGAACTGCTGTCCACCACGCCATTCTCTGCGATGGATTGGGTGACCGTGATCCGGGAAGCCATGGCGATCAAGCTGCGGGTGGTGGAAGAAGACCCGCGCGAAGCGGGTAAGCGGGCAGTCTTGAACCTGGGCCACACCATTGGCCACGCGATCGAGAGCGCCAGCCACTACCGGCTCCGGCATGGAGAAGCGGTGGCGATTGGCCTGGTGGTGGAGGCGCGCATCGGTGAAGCGCTTGGCGTGACCTGGGCGGGGACTGCCGACAAGATCGAATGGGCCTTGCGCAAGTTGGGACTGCCGGTGGAAGCGCCGCCAACATTGAACCCGGAGGAGATCCGCCGGGCGTTTGGCGTCGACAAAAAGCGCCGGTCCAAGAAGGTACTGCTGCCGCTGCCGGAGACGATTGGTCGGGTGCGGTACGATATCGAGATCGAGGAGGAGCGGTTATGGACGCTGTTCTTGTCTTGCACGGCCCGAACCTGAACCTGCTGGGCAGCCGTGAGCCGGAGATCTACGGCAGCCTGACGCTGGCGGAGATCGACCGGCGGTTGGTAGCGCTGGGGAAAGAGCTGGGTCTGGACGTGCGCACGCGCCAATCCAACAACGAAGGCGACTTGATTGATGCGCTGCAAGAGGCGCGCGCCTGGGCGAAAGGCGTCGTTTTCAACGCGGCCGGGTACACCCACACTTCGGTTGCTCTGCGGGATGCCATCCTCGCGATCCCGATCCCGGTGATCGAAGTGCATCTTTCGAACCCACAGGCTCGCGAGGAGTTCCGGCACCGCTCACTGATCGCGCCGGTGTGCAGGGGCAGCATCGCCGGGTTTGGGTGGCAGTCGTATGCCCTGGCGCTGCGGGCGCTCGCTGCCCTCTATTCCGCCTGATCCGGCGCGCAACCTCCCGGCGATGTTGGCTGCGACGGAGGCGCTAAGAGCTTTTTGAGGAAGAATTCTCTGTTCGAGGGCGAGAGGCATCTACGCTGCAGGGATGATCTCGGGGTTCGAGGCGATGATCGTTTCAGCCACCACCCAAACCTCGGGCAGCATCTGCAGCAACTGACGGCTGCGCTGCTTCAAATCAAAGGAGGATCGTACGCCCAGGTCCGCCAGCAGGGCCCGGCAGCCGAGGTCGTGCCGTTCGAAAATCTCTACCGGCCCATCCTGAAGGAGCACCTTTTGACAGCGTAAATAAGAGACCGCCATCCAGAACAACGCCTCACGATGGTCGCCACGCTCAATCAGCTCGCGGCTGCCGTCGATGACCAACGGACGGGCGAGGTCGCTGATGTCGGCGGCGAACGAGAACGGCGAACGGATCACCATTCGGGCGGCATCGAAGGCCGCCGCCAAAAAGCACAGGTGTCGTTCGGCTTGCGCCTGGGTGATCCATGCGCAGCCGAGCATCTCTAACAGGGTCTCATAGAAATCTGCTCGGTCGTATTCCATCAGCAGCTCACGCACGGCCAGGTAGCGCTTGCGCACCGTGGTGTTCTTCAGCCCGGCTGCCAGCAGGACATGCGTCGTCACGCCTGCGCCGAACAGCCAGGCGAGCGCCTGGTCGTGGAAAAGTTTGGCTTCGTCCAGCCCCTGCAAGTGCCTGCGAACCTTGTCCAGGGCATGCTCGCAGCGCCGGACGACCCACTCTTGTTTGGCATAATCTGTGGATACCTGCGCCTGGATTGCGCGCAATTCACCGGTGGGGTCGGCGATGAGGTTGCCGGACCGCAGGCTGCCCGCCAGGTGCGACAGGCCCAGCGCCTGCTCCGCCGAGCGGATTTGGGCTGCGGGCAGGTAGGAGGCGTCGATGACCACCGCCCGGTAGAGGAGTTTGCCCGGCTTCTCCAGTGGGGCAGGGCGATCCAGGACGATCAGCACGTCCACGTCCGAAGTTTGCGGCAGTTCCGCCTCGTCCGGGAGCCAGTTGATCGATCCATGGAAGAAGGCGCCGCGGAACCCGGGCGTTCGAGCAGCCTCTTCCAGCGCCCACTGCCTGACGATTTCCTTCGCCTGCCGGGCAATCATTTTCTTCCCCATCCTTCAACGCCTTGGACCACGTCTCATTTGCCATTTGTTCCTGCTCGCCAGCCAAGGCGCAGCCCAACGAACAAGCGCAGCTTGCTTGTAAGGATTCCTGGCCGCTGGCTATACCGTGTCCACGTACACCTCACGGCCTAACCGCGCCGAGGACTGCGCAGCCAGGGCAAACTTCAGCACGGCTCGCCCGGTCGGACCGTCCAGTTTGGGAGGCAAATCCTTGCGGACCGCATTGACCATGTGGCGGGTGGCGGCGATGAAGCTGTCCTCCCACTCCACCCCCTCCACCGGCACGGGGGTTGTCTTGCCGTTCTTGAACAGCATCAGCTCGGGCAAGTCGATGGTGCGGGCGGTGTAGCGATTGAGCATTAAAATGCCCTTTTCACCGATGACCTCAATGCGGTCGTCGTCCGCGTAGTATTTGGAGTAGATGCGCATCTTGGGCGTGTGCTCGAAATCGAGCATCCCGTAGCAGCGTGACGCTTTGAACTGGAACATGATCGTGGCGGGAGCATCCACGGAGATGCCGGGCGCCACCGGGGTCTTGTCGATCCAGGCCGAGACGCGCTCTACCGGCCCAAGCAGGTCATAGGCCAGCGAGAACAGGTGGTAGCCGTGGTCGAACACTAGTGGGCCGCCGCCGGCTGTCTTGTGGCGGAAGCGCCACAGCCAGGCGGAGAGCGGAACCTTCCAGGCGGTGTCGCCGGTGCCGGTGTTGACATGCATACGGATCATGCGCGGTTGGCCGATCTCGCCCGCCTGGATCATCTCACGGGCGCGCGCCGCGGGCGGGTAGAAAACGAAGTTCTCGTAGATGCGCAGCTTGACCCTGGCCGCCTCGGCCGCGGCGATCATCCGGCCGGCTTCGTCGGCGTCGATCGCCATCGGCTTTTGCACCGAGACGTGCTTGCCCGCCTGGCAGGCCGCCACCGTCATCGAGCAGTGCAGGTGGTGCGGCGTCAGCAGTTCCACCAGCTCCACCTCCGGATCGGCCAGCACATCCGCGTAATCCTTGTAGACTTTGCGCACGCCCCACAGCCTGGCTTTCTCATTCGCTCGGGCCGCGCTCGGGTCGCACACCGCCACAATGCGGGCCGTGTCCAGGCCGTGATAGCCCAATCCATGCAGTTCCGAGATCCGCCCGCAGCCGACGATCGCCACGCCCAGCGCGGCGCTCACAGTTCGCCTCCCAGCTCCAGCTTGCGTTGAACCTGGGCGTGCGAGTGGCGCGTGATCGGGTACCAGATCAGCAGTGGCAGCGCCGTCAGGATCAAAATCGCCGGGATCGGGCCGAAGAACAGTCGGATGCCCAGGCGCGCCAGGGAAGTCTGCTCGATGTTGGCAATATAGCCGAAGCCGCTCAAGACCCAGCCGACGCCGGCCAGGGCCAATGCCTCCGAAACCTTGGTCACCAGCCCCCAAACGCCGTAGTACATGCCGCTGCGCTGCTCGCCGGTCTCCAGACGGTCGTAGTCCACCACGTCCGCCACCATGGCCCAGGGGAAAATCCACTGCGCCCCAAAGCCGAACCCGGCCAGCGCGGCGATGGCGTAGATCCAACCGGTCTTTGCATGCGGCAGGAAGAAGGTCAGCGAGACCGCCAGCGCGCCCAGCACCATCCCGGCTGCATAGGAAGGGCCCTTGTCCAGCCGCTCGGAGATCTTCTTCCAGACAAAGATCGAGGCGGTCACGCACACCAGCATCAGCCCCATCGCAATCGGCGTTTCGGCGGCCATGCCCAGCTGGTACTGCAGGAAGTAAGCCATCAGCGTCTTAATCAGCGCGAACGAGAGGTTGATAATAATGTAAGCGATCAGCAGGCGCACGAAGGGCTTGTTGCGCAGGGTGGCCAGCAGCGACTTGAGCGGCGGCGTTTCGATCTTTTTCTCGCTGATCGATTTGCGCTCGCGAATGCCCGCTGCACAGGCCAACAGGGAGATCGTCGCTAGCAAGCCGTAGACGATGCCGATAAAGGCGTAGCCGGTGCGCTGCAAGGCAAAGAAGCCGACGATGGCCGGGGTCAACGCTGCGCCGACCAGATAGGCGGGCACCGCCATGACCATACGGAAGGCGGTCAGGCTGCTGCGCTCGTCGTAGTCGTCGGTCAGTTCCGAGGTCAGCGCATAGTAAGGCACGTTGGTGAGCGTCCAGAGCGAGTCGAACAGGGCGAAGGTCAGCGCGATCCACAGAAAAGTTAACAGCGTGGCCATACCAGGTGGGACGAACCACAGCAGGGCGATGCTGAGTCCCAGCGGCACCGCGCCGAACAGCATGAACACCCGGCGCTTGCCGAAGCGCGAGGTGGTGCGATCAGACAGCCAGCCCATCAAGGGGTCGTTAATTCCGTCCCAAATCTTGCCGACCAGCAGGGCGCTGCCCGCCAGGGCCGGCAGGATCAGCGCGCCGTCCGTGTAGAACTTCATCAGAAAGAACTGGATGGCGGAATTGACGACCGCATTGCCAACATCGCCCACGCCGTACAGCAGCTTGGTGCGGGCGGGCAGTTTCCCGGCGGTGATATCGCTCATGGGACCTCGTATTTAGAGATATTTTTGGATAGCGGATTGCAGCGCCAGATCGCCGATGCTGTCGGCGTCGATCAACTCGGACATGCCGGGGTAGGTCAGGGCGGGCCGGACGACGCTCTCGGGCAGCCCGGCGATGATTTCGGCCATGCTGCGGTGGGCGCAGGCGGAGATGGTCTGCAGGGTCTGGCGTGAGGCGGCCTGCGGCTCCTTGCGGTGGGCCGGGAAGCCGGCGCCGCGCTCGACGGAGAAATAGGCGTCGAACAGCATGCGCAGGTTGACTTCAGCCGCCCATCCATAACCCTGATTGAGCGCCAGCGAGATACAATTCCCGTCGTTGATCTGCGCGAACAGCCAGGCGTCCAGTCCGTTGAGCAGGTGCCCGCAGAATACGCCCGGATACTGCATGACCGAGTTCAAGAAGCCCTGCCCGGTGCCGCAGCCTCCCACGACGAAGTCAACCCGCTTGAGGTTCAACAGCAGAGCGGCCATCAGCCCGGTGTGGATATACTGCAGCTCAGGCTGAGCGCCGTTCCTGGTCATCCCGGTGTTGATGATCTCGTGCCCGCGGCCTTCCAGCGCCGATAAGATATCCGCGTTGCGGTCGGCCGCGCTGGTTTCGTTGATCACGGCAATTTTCATGGCTGAATTCTCCTTTATGCTATAACCCAATCTCGTGCCGCAGGTTCTGGGTTTCTTTCACCCAATTGCCCACGTTCCAGCGCCCGAATACGCCCATACCACCCAACTCATCCGGGCCGTAATACACTTTGACCAGCACCAGTGATAGACCCGGGTGCGCAAAGGCTTGCTCCAGCGCTGCCCGCAGCGACTCGGGCGTCTGCCCGCCTTCCAGCGCAAGCACCCCCGGAACACTCTCGGCCCAGGCTAGATAATCGATCTGCAGCCTGTTTGCGGTGGCGAATTCTGGGCCATATTGGGCGCTCTGCAAACCGGAGATGGCCGCCATGCGGCCGTTATCCAGCAGCAGGATACAGCCCCTGACCCCGTGCTCGGCGCCGTCGATCAGGATCTGCGGGTTCATGGTGAAGGAACCGTCCCCGGTGACTGCCAGGGGGTAGAACGGCCGCCGCGCCACCGCCGCCGCCAGCACCGCAGAGACGGCGAAGCCCATGTAGCTCGCGCCGGTCTCTGTGTAGGTTTGGTCTGGCCGCTCGTCCTCCACGATCTGGAAGGCGTTGGCCTGCACGTCGCCGGCATCGTAGAAGCTGACTGCGCCGCGCTCTGCGGCCCAGTCGCTGGCAGCTTTGATTGCCGCGGGCTGGGTCAGCACCGGCTCCCCCCAGTAGTCGTCCTGCAGCGCCGGCTGGGCATAGCGCAGCGCCTTGAACTCCATCCAGGCCTTGTGCTGCTCGGCGCAGGCCTGCGCCCAGGCGGAAGGCTGGCCCTCGTTTTTGGCGGGCATCTGGCGCAGGGTCTCGTTCAAGCAGCGCAGGGTCTCGGCCGCATCCCCCACCAATGCCAGGGTCTTGCCATAGTGGATGGCAGTTTCCAGGTCGGCATTGATGTTGATCACATGCTGCACCAGCGGGTAGCCGGTCCGCGAGCAGTCCGACTGGCACACCGCGCGCGTGCCGACCGCAATCAGCAGATCGGCATTCTCCATGGCGTAGTTGCCGCTGATGGAGCCTTTCGAGCCGCCCACGCTCATATTGCGAGGGTTCGAAGCCGGAATCGCTCCGCTGGTAATGGGCGTGTGCACCAGCGCGCCGTCGGCCAGTTCCAGCAGTTCGGTTAGCTCGGGGCCGCACTTGCGCCCGCCTCCGCCGACCTTGACCACCACCCGCTTCGCATGATGGATCCATTCCGCCGCCTGCCGGTAGCCGCCTGCGGCCGGGCCGAGCGGCGGCAGGGGTTCGCAGGGAAGCTCTTCCAGGTTGAAGTCGGGGATCCAGGCCGGTTGGGTGTTCATCGGCATGAGCAGGAAGAATGGACCACCCCGGTAGGGATGGTCGACGGTGGCCTGGCCGCGGCGCAGCGCCGTGGCCAGGGACAGCGGGGTGTGCAGGGTATACGAACGGCCCAAGACGCCGGTCAGCTGCAGGAACAGGTTCTGCTCGTGCTTGGGGATCTGCTGCATGTTGAAGCCTTCGTCCTCGGTGGTCTCGTCGCCCAACAGGTACCATACGCCCAGGCCGTTCGAGGCCGGTACAATCGATGCGGCCATGGCCTGCAGCGCGCCCGGCCCGATCGAGGTGATCACCGCAGCCTTCTGGCCGGTCACCCACCGCAGGGCGGCAGCCGCGTGGGAGGCTTCAATCTCGTGCCGCACGGGGTAGACCCGCACCAGCCCGGCCTCCTGGTAGACGCGCAGAACCTCGCCGATCTCGGTCGAGCCGTGGCCGAAAACAACCAGGAAGTCGCGCACCTCTTGCTGCAGCAGTCCCAGGACAAGCGCTTCCGACAGGGTCATCCCGATCCGCCGGGGCAGCGCTCCCGAACGCAAGGCCGCCGCCAGCGACCCGGCGGCAGCGATGGCCCCGGCGCGCTCGCGGCGCATGTTGGTGATGTCTGTTTGTGATCCGCCACCCATCTGCGACATTCTCCCTCCTCCGGTTGTTCAAACTGCTACCCGATTGTGCTGCTGAGATGCGGTAGACCGCCTCGATTTTGGGCGGTCTATTCAAGCCGTTAATGGATATAGCGCATGCGGTCGGAGAGCTCCTGCCCCACCTCTACCACCTGCCGCGCCAGCTCGGGCAGTCGTTCGAGGGGCATGCGCGCCGCCGGGCCGGAAATGCCAATCGAGCCGATCAGCTTGTCGCGGAAGTCGAACACCGGCACGGCAATGCAGCGCACGCCATAGTCGTACTCCTCGTCGTCCACGGCGTAGCCTTGCTTGCGGGTCTGTTCGATGTGCGCCTTGAGCAAATTCAAGTCGGTGATGGTGCGAGCGGTGAAGGACTCAAGCGGAAATGCCGGTTCCTCGCCGCTGAAGGCCAGCAGCGCCTTGCCCAGCGCCGTGCAGTGCATGGGGGCGATCGTGCCTACCTGGGCATTCACCCGCAGCGACGCCGGAGATTCGACCTGATCGATGTACAGCACTTTGCCCTGCGAGGCGACCGCCAGGTGCGTGCATTCGCCGGTCAGCTCCATCAACTGGCGCAAGAAGGGTTTGGCCGTCTCGCGCAAGGGATTGCGCAGCAGCACCATGCGGCTCAGACTGACAACCATCGGGCCCAGGCGATAGCGCCGGCTTTCAGGGTCTTTCTCGGCGTACCCATATTTCGCAAGCGTGGTGATCAGGCGGGAAGCGCTGCCTTTGTCGATGCCCATGGTGCCGGCCACTTCAGTGATGCTAACGCCGTCATCGGCCTGTCCCATCAGGTCCAGGATCTTTAAACCGCGTGCAAGGGATTGGATTTCGGTCAATACAACCTCACTTCTAAAGGGAGAATTAATAAATTGCACCTGCTCGGGCAGTGGTATTGTAAGAGAGAGCAAACATGGCTGCAGCGGCGTTTGCTCTCTCCTACAACACCACTGCCCGAGCAGGTGCTAAAATTTTTACTTGTACCGAAGAGCAGCGTCAAACGCTCTAACCCCGGCAAAAACCTAAGCGGCCTTCTTGCGCCGGACCACTTTCCGGGCCGCGGCGACCACGTCTGCCACCGCCAGCCCGCAGGCGTCCATCAGCGTGTCCGGGTCGGGCCCGGTTTCGGCAAAGTTGTCCTGCAGGCCAACCATCTCAAGCGGGACCGGCAAGGAGCAGGCCAGGGCTTCGGCCACCGCGCTGCCAAAGCCGCCGACCACGGTGTGGTCCTCAACCGTGACCAGCGCCCGGGTGGTGCGAGCGGCGTGCAGCAGCAAGCCCTCGTCCAGCGGCTTGATCGACCACATGCCGATCACACCCGCGTCGATACCCTCACTGCGCAGCTGTTCGGCCGCCATCAGGCAGCGCGCCACTATCGTGCCGGTGCCCAGCAGGGTGACATCCTGACCTTCGCGCAGCGCCACCCCGCGCCCAATCTGTGGGATGTAGCTGCGGTCGTACACGTCCGGCACGGCTGCCCGGCTGATGCGAGCGTACACCGGCCCCTGCCATTCCCCGATGACCGGCACCATGGCGGCCGCCTCGCGGTTGTCGGCCGGGGCCAGCACCACCATGTTCGGGAGCGAGCGCACCACCGCCACATCGTTGGTGGCGAAGTGGGTGGGCCCATCCTTATAGTCGGATACGCCCGAGTAGCCGCCGATCAGCTTGACGTTGGCTTGGGCATAGCTGACGCAGGTGCGGATCTGCTCGCACGCCCGCAGCGCCAGCAGGGCCGCAAAGGTATTGACGAAGGGAATCTTACCGCCCAGGGCCATGCCCACGCCCACATCCACCATCGAGGCTTCGGTGACGCCCAGGTTGAAGAAGCGTGCCGGGAATCGCTCGGCGAAGAAAGCCGTCAGGGTGGAGGAGGAAACGTCGGCGTCCAGCACCACCACGTTCAGGTTGGCCTCGCCGTAAGCTGCCAGGGCCTGCCCGTATGCCTGTCGTTGTGGGACTTCACTCACTGCAGCACCTCCTCAATCTCACGTTTCGCCTGCCGGTACTGCTCCTCGTCCGGAACAGCCCCGTGCCATTTGGCGGTATTCTCCATAAAGGATACGCCCTTGCCCTTGGTGGTATGCGCCAGGATCACGGTGGGTTGGCTGTGGACGTCCAGGGCCATGTCGAGCGCGTCCAACACCTGGGCCACATTGTGCCCGTGCACCTCGATCACATGGAAGCCGAAAGAGCGCCACTTGTCGCGCAGCGGCTCCAGCGGCATGATCTCGTGCCCCGGTCCGTCCAGCTGCACGTCGTTGAAGTCCATGATCACGGTAACTTCGCTGGTGTTGTACTTGGCGGCGGTCAGGGCGCCTTCCCAAGCGACACCGGCCTGCATGTCGCCGTCACTCATCAGCGCATAGATGTGGTGGCGTTCGCCGTTCATGCGCGCCGCCAGGGCCAGTCCGACTCCAATCGACAGGCCGTGCCCCAGGAAACCCGAGGACATCTCGACTCCGGGGATCTTGATTCGGTCCGGGTGGCCCTGCAGGCGCGCTCCTAGGTGGCCCCAGGTCTCCAGCTCTTCGAGCGGAAAGAACCCGCGCCGCGCCAGCGCTGAATACAGCGCCGCGGCGGCGTGGCCCTTGCTCAGCAAGAAGCGGTCACGGGTGGGCCAGGTTGGGTTATTGGGATCGATTTTCAAATGGTGGAAATACAAACTTGCCAGGATCTCGGCTGCCGAATACGAGCCGCCCAGATGGCCGGCCTTGCGCCGGTAAACCATCTCCAGCACGTCCATGCGGATCAGATTGGCCTGGCGCTGGATCTCATCGATCAAAGCGGAATTATGACTGTGCATACAGCGATACTCCTTCCAAATTAAGGCAGACATCTGGGCTGTACGAGTAAGATTGAGACCCAATTAAGAGTAAAAGGAGGGAACACCTTATTGAGCATTGTACAACCGGCAGTTGTAAAAGTCAATTAAAAACCACTGCCGAAATGCGAAAAGAGCCAGCTTTTTCTGTATTTTCAAAAATAAGTTGTAAAACAAACAACTCCGTTGTATAAATATCAATAAGAGCCGTTGCATTTAACGGAGAAATCCAGCATCATTTGACACAGCAATCAGACCACAATTCCATACGCTGATAGCCAGCGTAATTTCATGCGCGGTCGTCAAAGGCTAGGCCGGGAAAGGGAACCCATTTTATGTCAACGAACATTGTGTGCAACTACATCAACGGTGAATGGCTGCCGGTCGAGCAGGCGGAGCATCTGACCGTAGTTAATCCGGCCACCCAGGAGACGATCGCCAAAGTGCCGCTGTCTTCTTCGAGCGAGATCGACCGGGCCGCGCAGGCCGCCCAGCAGGCTTTCCAAAGCTGGCGGCGGCTGCCGCCCAACGATCGAGCCCAATACCTCTATAAAATGAAGACTGTGCTCGAGCAGCACAAAGACGAACTGGCTCGCATCATCACCATGGAATGCGGCAAGACCCTGGAAGAATCGAGCGGCGAGATCCAGCGCGCCATCGAAAACGTCGAGGTGGCTTGCGGCATCCCAAGCCTGCTGCAGGGCAAGATCAGCGAGGATATCGCCCGCGGCATCGATGAGATCATGCTGCGCCAGCCGGTGGGCGTATGCGCCGCCATCACCCCCTTCAACTTTCCGGGTATGATCCCGTTCTGGTTCCTGCCGTATGCGCTGGCCTGCGGCAATACCTTCATCGTCAAGCCTTCCGAGCGTGTGCCGCTGACGATGCAGCGCACTTTCCAGATCTTGGAGGAGGTCGGTTTGCCCAAGGGCGTGCTGAACCTGGTCAATGGGGGGAAAGAGGCCGTGGAAGCCATCATCGACCACCCGCTGATCCGGGCGGTCAGCTTCGTCGGCTCCACCCAGGTGGCCAAGATAGTGTATGCTCGGGCAGCGGCCAACGGCAAGCGCGCCCAGTGCCAGGGTGGCGCCAAGAATCCGATCGTGATCCTGCCGGATGCGGACGTGGAGATGACCACCCGCATCGTGGCCGACAGCGCCTTCGGCTGTGCGGGGCAGCGCTGCCTGGCGGCCTCGCTGGCTATCACCGTTGGGGAGGCGGGCCGGCAGTTCCCCGAGGCCATCGCCGAGGCGGCCTCCAAACGCGTGGTCGGCTACGGTCTGGGTGAGGGCGTTCAGATGGGCCCGGTGATTACCCCACAGAGCAAAAGCCGCATCGAGGGCTTGATTGCCCAAGGTGTCTCGGAGGGCGCCGGGCTGCTGGTCGATGGACGCAGGGCCAAGATCTCCGGTTACGAGCAGGGCAGCTTCGTGCGGCCCACCGTGCTGCTCGATCTGCCCACGCAGGGGGTCGTCGCCCGCACCGAGATCTTCGGCCCGGTGCTGGGGGTCATGCGGGTCGAAACGGTAGAGGAGGCCATCCAACTGATCAACGCGGGCAGCTATGGCAACATGGCCTGCCTGTTTACCAGCAGCGGCGCCGCGGCCCGCAAGTTTCGCTCAGAAGTCGAGGCCGGGAACATCGGCATCAATATCGGCGTGGCTGCCCCGATCGCCTTCTTCCCCTTCAGCGGCTGGAAGGACAGCTTCTTCGGTGATTTGCATGCTCAGAGCATGGACGGGGTCAATTTCTACACCCAAAAGAAAGTGGTCATCGAGCGCTGGCCCAAGGAGTGGTCGCGCAAGTTTTAGGTCAACCATCAGACGGTTAAAGCATGTACGTGAAGACATTGTCTTCCCGTACATGCTTTCATCGATATGCCCCTTAGAAGGAGCAGGATCAGAGGAGATTCTATCGATCCACAAGCACTTGCCGGACGGCTCGTTTCCATCCGGCATAATTGCGCTCCACATCCTCTTCGGCCATTTCAGACTGGTAGAAGTACCAAGGCCTCGCGCTGGTTGATATTGCTCAGACAGGTCAGGCTGCTGAAAGAGCCGGATTTTGATCGAGGACCCTGCTGGCTGTGGCGAGCACATCTCTCACCCGCCACCGAAAGGCGGGAACAGCTTGACCCGATCACCCTCGGACAGGATAACGTCTTTAGGATTGCGGGCTTCGCCATTGACGATCACAAAATGCACCTCGGCGATTGGGATGCCCAGTCCGGCCAGGATGTCGCTTAAGTGGGTTGGGGCAGCCAGCGGCGCCTCCACCCAGGGGTCGCGGCCGGGCTTGTAAAAGCTAAAATAGCGGTCAAAATCAATCCGCATAGCTCCCCATAAATTCTGCAGACCAGCCCAACCCAAGCTGCTCCAGGCGCTCAGGCTCGGGATTGCCGGTTTCCGGGTTCCAGCCCTTCAGGGTGTACAGGCGGGTCAATGCGCTCTCGAACTCTTCACGCGGGACGGAATGCCCTTTGAGGGCTCCGTTTTCCAGGCCCTGGAAGAGCCGCTCGGGCAGGGTGTCGTCCTTTCGGGAAAAGCCCTCGCGGGCATTGAACAGCCGCGCCAGGTTGGTCCCACGCTCGCCAATCGCCAGGGCTTCGGCAACGTCCATGTCCCAGCCGGTGGCGGCATGGACCGAGGCCAGCACGTCCTCAGGCGTGATGAACGAGCGCGGGGCAGGGCCGAAGAAGCAGTAACCAATGGATTTCTCCAGGCTGTTCCAGCGCTCGAGGATGTAAAACTGGCGCACTTTCTCGTCGTTCAGGCTTAAGGACGGCTGCGCCTGGGTAATGCCCAGCAGCCTGGAGGACTTGAAGGCGATCAATTCGGGGTTCGCCAGCATGGGGTCGTGAGCCACCACCAGGTGGTCGGCGCCAATTTCGGAGACGGCATAGCCCAGTCCGACGTTGTACTTGCCACGCGGATCGTGCATGGCCAGTTCTTGACCTTTCACCTCGACCGTGAAATGCAGCGCGTCTCCGCCGATGATCTCGGCGGCACGCTTGCTGCCCTCGGCCAGCAGGCTGCCGATGCCTTCACGCCTGGCGATCTTTTCGATCATCGGCAGCAGCGCGTCTGCGTTGCCAAAACGCAGCTCGATCCCACCCGTGTCAGCGTTGGTGATTAATCCGTGCTCGAAGCACTCCATGGCGAAGGCCAGGACAGCCCCGGTGGAAATCGTGTCCAGCATGTAGGTATTGCACAGCTCATTCGCCCGGTTGATGGCTTGCAAATCGTCGATGCCGCAGTCTGGGCCGAATGCACCGACCGTTTCATATTCCGGCCCACCGTAAGCGGAGACCTTACCGTCGACGGCGACTTCACGCTTGCAGCGCACAGCGCAGGCGTAACAGCTGCGACGGGCGGTCAGGAGCTGCTCCTCGTAAGCTTCCCACTTGATGGCGTCGACGTTGTCGAATGCGCCCTGACGGAAGTTCAGGGTGGGCAGAATACCACCGGCGTTGAGCGCTTCGACGATACCCGGCGTGCCGCGCTGCTGGAGGTCGTAGCTGGCAGGGTGCTGCTTGACGGCTTTGGCGAACTTGCGGCCAAGAGCCATGAGCGCGTTCGAATCGTACGCGTTGCTCTGATATCGATGGCTGCCGCGCACGGCGATGGCGCGCAAGTTCTTGGAACCCATGACCGCGCCCATGCCGTTGCGGCCGTTGAAATGGCGCAGGTCGTTGGTGATGCCCGCGAAGCGCACCCGGTTTTCTCCGGCCAGGCCGATCTGCAAGACGCGGATCTTGTCGTCTTCCAACTCGGCCCGGATGTCCGCCTCGACCTCCGCCGGGCTGCGACCCCATAAGTGCGCGGCAGGGCGGATTTCGTATTCCTCATCATGGATCCAGAGATAGACCGGCTCTTCGGCCCGCCCGGTGACCAGGATGGCCTCGAACCCGGCCATCTTCAGCTCGGGGCCCCAAAAGCCGCCGGCCTCGGATTCGCCGTAACCGTTGGTGAGCGGCGAGCGAGCAGAGACCACGAACCGGGTGGCGGTGGAAACGGGCGCGCCGGTCATCAAGCCGTTGGCGAACACCAGCAAGTTTTCGGGGGCGAAGGGCTCGATGTGGGCCGGCATTTCACGCAGCAGGTAGTATCCGGCCAGGGCCTTGCCGCCGGGATACTGCCGGTAGAACGCTTCCGAAAGCTCCTCCACGTTCAGGCTGCCGGTGGTCAGGTTTACCCGCAAAATTTTGTTGGAACTGCCAAAGCTCATGTCTCCCTCGCTCGATAAGGTATGGTTGAAGATGCATGCGACAGCACGCCAATGCGGCCGCCGGCTTGCAGGCCGGGCAAGGCGTTCGATGGCCTGCTGCAGGTTCCCGGCCGGGGGTAGCAGCAGCGTTCTGGCTTTCTTGGGGTCCATCTTCAGTAGCCAGCTTCCAGGTAGAACCGGGATGCTTTGCCGGGAGCTCCGATAAAAGTGAAACCCTGGGGCTCCTTGCGGAGCCCCTTCGAATGCGATTTGAATGGCTGTTAAGCGCTGCGGTACAGCTTGGTGATGACGAACTCATCGTGGCGGAGGGTCTCCGCGGCGGTCAGGCGGCCGTTGATGGTGTGAGCCATCATCTCCATGGCGGCGTCGGCGGCCTGGTCGAGGGTCATCTCCAGGCGCAGAAGCCCGGACAGGTCCACGTCGATGTGCTCGGTCATGGTCGAGACGGTGAGCGGATTGGCGGACATCTTGATAACCGGCTCGATCAGGTTGCCGATGATGTTGCCCTGGCCGGTGGTGAACAGATGCAGGGCCGCTCCGGCCGCGCAGCATAGAGTGACCATTTCGGCCGCGGCGCTGGAGGAGTCCATGAAGTGCAGACCAGGGCTCTTGGGCTCTTCGGCCGGCTTCAGGAAGCCACTGACCATGCAGCGCCCCATCTTCGCGACGTTGCCCAGGGCCTTTTCTTCGATTGTGGACAGGCCGCCGCGGATGTTGCCCTCGGTGGGTTGGGTACCCAGCAGGCTGACACCCTGTGATTGGACCATTTCTTGATAATTATCGAAGGCGGCTTCGAACTGCGCTGCGATTTCGGGTGTGGCACACTGTTCGATGATCTTGTCTTCTGCGCCGGTCACCTCGGTGGTCTCGCCAAAGAACAACGTGCTGCCATTCTTTTCCAGGCGCTCGAACACCCGGCCCACGGTTGGGTTGGAGCCCAGGCCGCTGGTCGTGTCGGATTCGCCGCACTTGGTCGAGACCCAAATCTCATTCCATTCTACCGGAACGCGGGGCAGTTCTGAGGCATAATGGACGAATTCTTTGGCTTTGCGGGCAGCCATCTCAATGGTCTTCAAGTCGCCGTGGCGTTCGATGCTGAAACCGGCCACGGGCTTGCCGGTCTCGGCGATGCCCTCGACCATGAAGTCGGTCCAATTGGGCTCGATGCCGATGACGATCACGGCGGCCACGTTCGGATTGCGGGCGGTGCCAACCAGGGTGCGGAAGGTCAGGTTCAAGTCGTCACCGAACTGCAAGCGGCCGTAGGGATGCAGCAGGCCGGTTGTGCCGCGGATCAAGCGTGAGACGCCTTCGACGGCGGCATTGGAAATATCGTCGACCGAGATGATCAGGACGTGGTTGCGAATACCGACCCGGCCGTTCTCTCGGCGGTAACCGGTCAGTGGAATATCTTGATAGCGTGGCATGGCTCCTCCTACTTTTCGATGGTCAGCTTCTGCTGGCCGGCCCACCGCAGGCTGCGGATGTTGTGGATATGGACATGCTCGCCTCGCTGGATCGGGGCCAGGGCGTAGCCAATTTCACGGCCGTACTCGATCACGTGCTGGTCGGGCAGCAGCTCGCGCATCGCGACTTTATGCCCCAGCGGAACGTCACTCACCAGCATCACGGAGCCAATGCATTCACCCTCCAGGGTTACGACCCCGATTTCTTCGCCAACTTGCAGGTCCGCCACGGCCACGCCGACATCGTCGTTAGGCTGGTGGATCAGGATACTGTTTTTCATTTCAAATCCTTCTCCTTTCGTTCTTGTTTATTCGTATACTGTCTGGTCCCAAAAGTCCGAAAACTTCTTCAGGCCCAAATGGGTGTAGGGATGATCGAAGGCGTCTTTGTAGACCTCCAGCCCGGCGGTGACGATATCCGCGCCCGCCACGGCCGCGTCCGCCATCTGGCGCCCATTCCGCACTGCGGCCACGATGATCTCTGTACTGAAGGCATAGTTGTCGCGCACAGCGACCACCTCTTGCACGAAGCTCTGGACCTCTTCTGCATTCGACTCTTTCCAGCCGATGAAGGGCGAGACGAAGTAAGCCCCCATGCGCATGGCCTGCAGCGCCTGGGTGACCGAGAAGACCAGGGTCAGGTTGGAGCGGATGCCCTTTTCCTTTAAGACCGCAACGGCCTTGAAACCGGCTTCGGTAGCCGGCAGCTTGACCACAAAGTTGGGGCTGATGGCTGCCAGCTTCTCACCCTCTGCGACCATCTTTTCAAATTCGGTATGATGCGGGTTAACCTCCACCGATACCGTCTTATCCGTCCCCTTCATCAGGCCGCCGATCTCACGGATGACGGTCAGAAACGACTTGCCTGAGCTTTGCACGTGGCGCGGATTGGTGGTAACCCCATCGATGTTCCACATCTTGAGGGCATACTCGATCTCATCGACGTGGGCGCTATCCAGAAAAAATTTCATCTTGAACTCCTATTTTTGAACCTGTTTCACCCCATCCGGCAGGGGCGCTAAGATGCCATCCGGCCCAATCGACAATCTCAGGCCAGGTAGCTGCATGCCTATGCTCTGGCTTGCCAAAGGTCCAGACTTCCTGCAAATCCAGCCCCGGCTGCAGCTCGTCCGTATGCTGCACGACCGGGCCGAGGGGCAAGATGGCGCCTTCACGCCCGAAGACCGGGATGTAATCCAGAGGCACGGTCTGCTTGAAGAAACCCGGGCCCTTAACCCAGGTCTGGTTCCAGAGATCGTACCAGTTTCCGGGCGGGAGGTAGTAGCGCACCTGGCCGCCGGGGACGACCACGGGGATGACCAGCAAGGAGGGCCCGAGCATGTACTGCTGCTCGAACGGCCAGGCGATGTTATCCTCGGGGAAGGCCAGCGCCATCGAGCGCATGACTGGCATGCCGGTTGCGCCGGCTTCCAGGGCGCAAGCTTGCAGGTAGGGGATCAGGCGGTAGCGCCACTCCAGCCACTGGCGCACGATGCACTCGGCTTCTTCACCGTAGAACCAGGGCTCGCGGTCGCCGATGCCGTGGAAGCGGGTGTGCGAGGCCATGACCCCGGCCTGGGCCCAGCGCACGTACAGTTCGGGTGGGGGGTTGCCGGTGGCGAAGCCGCCGATATCGTGCGCGTAGAAAGGCCCACCGCTCATGCCCCAGGATTGCCCGCCGCGGATGCTGGCTGCCAGACCATCCCAGTCCGACTGCGGGTCGCCGCCCCATTGGACCGGGTAACGCTGGCCGCCCGCCCAACACGAGCGCCCCCAGACCATTGCGCCGTCCTGGCTGTATTTTTCGGTAGCTTCGTATACACACTGGTTGTACAGGTGCGTGTAGACGTTGTGCAGGCGCTTGCCGCTGTCCCCGTTGAAGGCGACCACATTCTCCGGGACCGCTTCGCCGTAATCGGTTTTCATCACGCTGACGCCGATGTCGAACAGCTGTTTGTGCTGGTCTCGGAACCAGGCGTAAGCCTCGGGGTTGGTGAAATCGATGATCGCGCTGGGCTGCAGGTGCGGCCAGGCGTGGTCGTAAGGCCAGGGGAACCAGCGATGGATGTAGGGCTCACCGGAAGGGGTCTTCAGGAAGTAGCCTTTTTCGGCCAGCTCGTTGAACAAAGGGTTGTAGGTGGAAAGATACGAGTATTCCCACAGATTCAAGCGATAGCCCTGGGAGCGCAAGGACTGCACGAAGGCGGGCGGATCGGGGTAGCGGGCCTTGTCCCACTGAAAGTCGAAGCGGTCTTCCATGGTATGCCAGGCGCGCCCGTCCAGCAAAATCACGTCGCAGGGGATGCGGTGCTCGCGGATCTTTTGGGCCACGTCCAGCACGATCTCGGGGCTCTGGTAATAGGCGTGCGACATCCAGGTGCCGTAGCTCCAGCGCGGCGGCTGATAGGCGCGCCCGGTCAAAGCGGTATACTTTTCCAGCATCTGTGCGGGAGAACCGGCAGTGAAGAAGAACAGGTCCAGTTCCTGGTCGAAGACCTGCAGGAGGTAGCTGCGGTGCGACCACTCGGGGTAGCCAACTCCATGGGTCACCTTGGAGGGGGTATGGACGAACATACCCCAGCCCTCCGGGCTCCAGGCGAAAGGGGTGTTCTTGTAGGACAGCTCGGAGTTGACCGTGGTGGCGTCTTCGTTCCAGCTGTGGATGAGCTGGCCGCGCCGGTTGAGGGAAGCCCATTTCTCCCCCAGGCCATAAACCGGCTCGGTATTGACCAGCGCCAGCGCAACCAGCCAGGAATCCTCGCGCCTTGCGAAAGGGGAAAAGCGCAGTTTTCCCTCGATGTTCCGGTCGGTCACGGATTGTAGCAGCACCCGGCCCTGGTAGAGCAGGCGGATACGCATCGGCGTGTTGAGCAGCTCGAAGGCCATGTCGCCGGACTGCAGCCGGAAGCCGCCGTCGATCTCGGCGAACTCGACGTCCACTTTCTCAGGGGAGGCAACCAGGATGCCGTAATCGGGCTGGGCCCGTTTGGCCAGCGACTTGAGGCGGACGACCCCCTGACTGAAGAAGGAAACCTCAAAGCCGCCCGCTAGCGTGAGAAATTTGGCTCCCTGGGAAGTCCTTTCCTGTAAGGCAAACGACTGTAATGGTTCGTATCCTTGTTGCAGAATAATCCCTTCGTGATGATGGATCACAGAACCCTCCGTTGAAACCGATACCTCATCTGTAATTCCGGTCCGGGCGGCCGGCGCGCCCAGAGCCCGCAAATAATCGCTTATTTCATACCGGTGGTGGCAATCCCGGTGGTGATGCTGCGCTGTAAGAAGGCGAAGATCAGCGATACCGGGATCAGGGTCAGCACGGTCATGGCCAGGATCAAATTCCACTGGACGTTCAGCTCGCCCTGGAAGGAGGCCAGCCCAACCTGCAAAGTGAACAGTTTGTTGTGGGTCAGCACGACCAGGGGCCACAGGAAGTCATTCCAACGCCACATGACCGAGAAGATGGCCAGGACGGCCAGGGCTGGGCCGGAGAGCGGGATGATGATCTGGGCGAAGATGCGCCATTCGCTGGCCCCATCCACGCGGGCCGCGTCGATGATCTCATCCGGCAGGGTGAGCATGTACTGGCGCAGCAGGAACATGCCCGTGGGCGTGGCGATGGTCGGGATGATGACCCCGGTCAGGGTGTTGTTCCATTTCAACATGGTGATGATCAGGAACTCGGGCACCAGGATGACCGTGGTCGGGACCATCAAGGTGGCGATCATGACCAGGAAGATGGCCGTGCTGCCCTTGAACTTGTACTTGCTGAGGGCAAAGGCGGCCATGCTGTTGACGATTAAGGTGAGAACCGTGGCGACGACCGTCACGATGGTGCTGTTACGCAAATACACCCCGAAGTTGAAGCTGTTGATGCCTTCCCGGTAGTTGTTCAAGTCGAAGGTGACGTGTTCGACGGGCGTGACGTCCTTGATGTTGACCTTGTAAGTCTGGCTGGGGTCGGCCGGGTCTACCATGGTGGATTGGATGCCCAGCCGGAAGGTCTCGGCCAACTGCATGGTCCGGCCATCGACGGTGGCATGATAGAGGGGCAGCGGCTCGTCATACCCGGCGACCACGACCGTATCCTGCTTATAGGGGAAGAGCCGCGGCGGGAAGGTGTTGATCTCTCCGATGGACTTGAACGAGGACATGACCAGCCACAAGACCGGGCCAAACATGAGGATGACGCTAAAACCGAGGTAGAGGTAGGTGGCGACATCGGTAAAGTGGAACCGGTTGCGGCCGCGTGTGCGGGTGAGAAAACGGAGGATTGTGCTCACATTACACCTCGTTTCTACGGAGCGTTAGCTGGATCACGGTCAAGATGACCAGGACGCCGGCCATCAAGAGCGAGGCGGTCGAGGCAATCCCGAGCAGTTTAATCGGGCTGGAGAAGCCGTTCATGTAAATGAATTGGACCAGATACATGGTGGCCGAGCCGGGACCGCCGCCGGTGAAGGCATACACGATATCGAAGACCTGCACGGCGCGGATCAGCGAAAGCACGGTAACCACCAGCATGGTGGGCATCAGCAGCGGCAGGATGATGCTCCGGAACAGGTTGATGTTGTTCGCGCCATCGATTTTGGCCGAGTCATACAGTTCGGAGGGGATGGACTGCAAGCCTGCCAGCAGGATCAGGGTGTAAAAACCCATGTTGGACCAGGTGCTGATAATTACCATCCAAAAGCGGGCAAAGGTTGGGTTGGTCATGAAATGCTGCTGACCCAACCCCAGCCCAACCAGGATGCCGTTCAACAGACCGTTGTCTTGCAGGATCCACTTCCACAGTAATGCGACTACGATGGGAGAGAGCAGTACCGGGTAAAAATAGACACTGCGAAAGAATCCGCGTGCCTTGATTTTGCTATTTAAGACCAGCGCGGTGAGCATCGAGATGATCACCATCAGGGCCACCTGGAAGACCACAAACTGAATCGTGTTGCCGACCGCCCGCCAGAAGAGATCGACCGCGCAGGTGTTAGGATCGAAGATGCTTTTACAGGTGAAGATTTGCTGAAAGTTTTCCATCCCAATCCAGGCGCGTTGGGACAGGAACAAGTTCGGATCCTTCGTGAAGGCGTATCCAAAATTCAGCAGCATGGGGAGCAGGCTGAACAGGCCGAACACGAGTAAGTTCGGCAAGACGAAGAAATATGGCATACGGTCGATTCCGACCAGGCTCTGCAGTGGGGTGAAAAGGAACCGGTCGAGGACTTGCGTCAAGAATTCGTACAGCTGGGAAAGGGACCAACTCACCCAGTCCCCTGTGGTTTGAATCGCATTTCTCCTCAAAGTTTTTTGGGCCATCGCGCTACCTTTTGCATTTCACTTGGATCTCGTCGTATCCAGACTTCTTTCCTTGGATCATTCTTAAAACTCGCCACACATCCCCAGCCCCAACTTGAAGAATGAGCTGTCCAGAGGTTTCCCCCTGGACAGCTCTTCAAAGCAAAACTTACTGGCTCTGACTCTGCGCGATCGCAGTGTCGATGTCCGATTGGAGTTTCTGGATCAATTCGTCCAGGGTCAGCTCGCCGCTGATATACTGCGAGATGCGGGTGGCTGAATTTTGGTAGTATGCGAATGCATTCGGGTTCACATTCAAGGCCCAGCCCTGGTCGTTGATGTTGGCGATGCCGGCGGTGAAGGAGTTCAGCGCCGATTTCACGGATGCATCGTCGGTGTTGTACTCAACGCCTGCGTTGGCCACGGCGGCCTCAGCCGGCAGGGCCAGCGTTCCGGCGCTGAAGGCGCCATAGTTCTCAGGCTGCATCAGGTATTCCATGAAGCGGGCAACCTGTTCCGGATACTGGGTGCCATTGAAGGCAACCACGGCCGAACCACCGGCGATGCCGACGCTGCCGCCAGGGCCGGTGGGGTTCGGGACGACCTGCCAGTCGAACTTGCCTGCGACCGTCTTGGCGACGTTGCCGACCTGCCAGCTGCCGGATAGGCAGAAGACCAGATCGCCGCTCATGAAGTCGTTAATGCAGCTGTTGCCGGCCTTGGCCCAAATTTGTGGGTCGGCCAGGCCGTCGTCGTGCCAGCTCTTGAGCATGGTGACGAAATCGCGGAACCCCTGTGAGTCGATGGTGAAATTGCCGTCAGGGGTCAGCAGGGTGCCGCCCTCGCTGATGACTGCGCCGGCCAGGCGGTGACCGGTGGCATCGATGTCGATGGCGTACTTGACGCCGGTGGCTTCCTTAACCTTAGCGGTGGCTTCGGTCCAATCCTGCCAGGTGGCGTCCGGGCCGGGCAGTGGGACGTTGGCCTGCTCGAACAGGGTGGTGTCCACGAACGGACCGGTGACGGTCAGGGTGTCCGGGAAGCCATACAGGCCGGTGGTATCTCCCTCGGGGCGCATGGCCGCCAGAACAGGGGCTGCGAAGTTGTCCTCCATAAAGGAGGGATCGCTCAGATACGGGCGCAGGTCGAGCAGCATTCCTCGGAAGGCACCGAAGTTGGTGATGCGGGCGATATCGGGAACCTGTCCGGCCTGGGCCTGAGCGGGCAGCTGGTTGGTGATGTTGGTGTAGGGCACCACATCCAGCTCGACGAGAATGTCGGGGTTGGCCTGCATGAACTTGGTGATCAAGGGCGCCATAATGGAAGCTTCAGCGCCATCCTGGTAGTACATGAAGTGCAAGACCACTTGCTCCTTTGGAGCGGGAGGAGCGGCGGTGGGGGGAACTGCGGCCGCCGGAACAGCAGTTGGCGGCACGGCGGTTGGGGGGACGGCGGTTGCTTCCGGCGCGGCCGGAACAGCTGCGGTGGGGGCGGCAGCAGGGGTGCAGCTGGCGAGTGCCATTGCTATCAAAAGAAACGCCACAAACAAAGCTTTTGTCTTCATGCAATCTCCTTTTTCCTTTTGGCTAGAAAAATATGAACCAAATCTTGCGCAGACGCGACTTCACTCCAGGTCTCTCCACCACCTCCTTTTAAAGACCTAAGACGGGCAAGGAAATAAGCTCGGCGAATTCATTTAACGTATCCAGATAGTCTCCGTACACAAACGATATATGGTGCTCCAGGCCTTCGCGCATGAGCGCATCCACGAACGTTTGGGTGGACGCTTCCAGGCGCAGGACGCCGCTGGTGCCGCTGAAAGGCTTGGGCGCCGCCAGGATCTCGCCGCGACCCACGACCAGGCGCAGCTCACCGGTGGCCTGGCTGACCCGGGCGATGGTGACCTGACCGGGCTTGAGCGGAAAATCCATCACCAGTGGGACGCCGCGGTTGGAGTGATTGCCGCCATGTTTGGGCTGGTTGGGATCGGCCATAGAAAACGGGGCCAGGCCGCAGTGCCACAGGGCCAGCGTATCTTGTTCCATGTCTGCCGCGACCATGTCGGTGCCAAAAGCGGGCGCACCGGACAGCAGCTGCAAGATCAACTGGGTGACGGCGCCGTTGATGTCGGCTTCACAGCTGCACGGCAGCGGGGTGGCGCCCCCGAAGCCGTCGCTGAGCATGGACATGGCCCCGCAGGCCGCGCAGCCCATTTCAGTGAAGAACTCGGGCCAGCAGCGCACCGCCAGGCCATCCAGGCGTTGTTCCACGGCGATGTCTTTGAGGGCGTTATACACGCTGATGGTGCCCAGCAGGGGCTTGGGTTGCAAAGTATCCAGGTTATCCAGAACTTCATCCAGGTCTCTGCGCACGGCGGCATTTTTCTCGTTGGGAACGGCGCGCGCCCGGGCGAACACATCCTCTAGAGGGATGCGCTCGACCGCCAGGCCAAAGGTGGTTTTTAAGCGCGGCTCGTCGAGGATGCAGGTATCCATACCGCCGGGGTGCTCGCCGACGACGCCCAGGCGGGCGGATTGCATGCGCCTGCGCAGCCGGCCGGCGGCGGCCAGCGCCCGGATTTGGCCCAGAACAGCCGGATCGATGGGCGGGGCGTACGCGTAGCGGTATTTCTTGCCCCGCAGTGTCAGGGCGTGCCCGGCCAGGTTAATCCCACATAACGAGTTGAGCCGGAGCCTGCCGCCGGTCCATTCTTCGGGGACCGCCCACAGGAAGAGGGGGGCGGCGATTGCCTGGCTTAACGCGATCACCATATTGCTGTCTGCGAAGGTGGCCTGGAAAATGAGCAGAATATCGACAGGAACAGAAGCCAGGCCGGCGATGGCGGCCTGTGCGGAGGGCAAATCGCGGATGGGCTGTTCGGGCCCGAACAGACTCGAAACCGTTAGCTAGAAGATTTTGGCGCGCCGCCTGGATCATTTTCTCTGCCAGTTCGACGTCGAACTGAACGCGTACAATGGGTAAAAATGCAATGCGAAGTGAGTCCATAGGTTTCTCAGTCGTCAATCAATCAAGGTTGCTGGTAAAAGAAAGTGGTTAATGCCAGTGCGGCCGCCCCCAGAACGCCGGCCTTCCAGCCAAAGCTGGTGGGCACCATTTGGACTTGCTTACCCAGCCCGCTGAAGGCCTTTTCGTGCACCGTCTCGATGACGTTCTCCATGAACAGGTCATGGCCCTCATCGAAGATCCCGCCGAAAATAATCATCTCAGGATTGTACAGGTTGACCAGACCGGCGATGGCCACCCCCAGGTAATAGGCGCGCTGCTTCAGCATGCTTTGGACTTCCTGGTCCCCGGCGTGGGCCGCCGCGAACACTTCCTCGATCAGAGTACCGTCTATATTCTGGCCGGAAAGTTTTGCCAGGATGCCGTCCGGATTTGTGCACGCAATCTTTTCCGCCTGTCGAATGATTGCGGGTTCGGATACAAGGGTCTCCAGGCAGCCGCTGTTGCCGCAGCGGCAGGGCTCCCCGCCCTCCATCATCATGATGGTATGACCGATTTCGCCCGCGCCGGTAGCGTTGCCGCGGAAAACGTCGCCTTTGTAGATCAACCCGGCGCCGACGCCGATGCGCCCGTAGACAAACACGAGCGAGTTGACGTTCTTGCCGGAGCCGAAATATTTTTCGCCGATGGCCATGGTGCGGACGTTGTTGTCGACGACCACGGGCAGGTGCAGGCGATCGCATAAATAATCCCGGATGGGGACGTTATGCCAATTCAAATTGGGGGCTAAAATATTCATGCCTGCTTTGAAATCGACCAGACCCGAAGCGCCGACGCCCAGGCCCAGGATACTGCCGGGCTCAATCCCGTTGGCGGCGATCAACTTTTGGATCGCGGCGATCATCTGGTCCAGCACCTGGGCGGCCGGGTCGTTGACGTCGAAATATTCGATATGATTGTCGAGGATTTCGCCGACAAGGTTGGCAATGCAGATGCGGAACAAGCCCACGCCGACGTGCAGGCCGATCACCAACCGGGCGTTCGGCACCAGGTGGAGGGTGGCGCGCGGGCGTCCAACCGGACGGATGGAGTCGGGCTCGGGCTCCTCCTGGTCGATCTCGGAGACTACACCTTGCTGGATCAGCTCGTTGATGAGGTTGCTGATGGTGGAACTGGACAGGTTGGTCTTCTGGGCAAGCTGGACGTGTGAAATGCTTTCGTCATGCAAAAGGCTTAACAAAATCATTTGCATGTTGTGTGTCTTGACTAGATTGATGTTGCTGCCCAGGTAATTATTTTTTGGCATTGGCTTGGGAATCAGCTAATTATTTTATCCAATTGATAAATTAATTATAGCGAAAGAATTGAGCAAGTCAATAGGTTTAAGGGGGAAAAGATAGAACGAAGACCACCCAGGTCAGCTCGAGCGGCAGGGGGAGCGGCGGCAGCCTCCAAAGGGTGGTCGGCTACAACCAGGATGAGGGTGTGCAGATAGGACGGTCAATTATTCTAAAGAGCAAACGTCGTATTGAGCGCCAGATTGATTGCCTAGGGCGTCGTCTTTCTGCAAAAACATCTCTCCCTTAGCAGTTACATCCATTCAATTTTGTTTCGATTCTAGTTCGAAATTGGTGGGATTTGAATTGAAGTTAGCGAAGGTTATCCCTTATTATTATTAAATTCCACCGACAGGCTATTGATCGGTTAGGCAAGTGATAGAACGAATATAGGGGGAGCCTATCTATTTTTCCAGCCAGCAAAATCCATTTTAAATCGTTGCGTATCGACCAGCATAGACCGCTATCGAAACTTCCTTCGAGCAAATCCTACCGCAACCAACATTCAGCCTCATCGGATACAGAAGGAGAAACAATCATGTACCACTGCAGAAAACGCTTCTTCTTAATGGCACTGCTCATTGCCATCATCGTTACACTACCATTTCCGTTTCAAACCGTTAATGCGGCGCCAGCTCGTCAAACCATTGATCCACCTTACAGCGATTACGTGATCGCTGGCATTCTGAAGGATGCCAGCGCCAGTGGCCACTCTATCGAGCACCAAGTTGTCCTCGCTAAAGTGGATGTAGCCGGCTTGGATGGACTGATCGATTACTACGAGGAGGAGGTCTTTGAAGGTAAGATCGCTATCTTGAAGTATATCGACAACCAATGGTATGTTTTTACCACCTACAATCCAGAATTCGATACACAACTCCAACAATTGCCAGAAGAACTACTTTCGAATAAAAATAAAGCCTTTTTCTATGTCCAATTTGGGACTGCACCCTCTGATATAATCTCGGCCGAAGCCTTCACTGGACATAAGCTTCCATGGGAGGGGGGAGTTCCACGCCTTGTTACACAAACTCCAACAGATCATACCGGTTTAGGGGATTGGGCCTACGATTTTTCCATGAACGTTGGCACTCCGCTCTGGGCTAGCCGTAGCGGGACAGTTGCTTTGGTCAAAGAAAACTCTTCATCAGGCGCTTGCGATAGCTCATTTGCCAATATGGCAAATTATGTAGTAATCAATAACGATGGTGATAATTCTGCCACATTGTATTTGCACCTAAATACCAATGGAGTCACAGTTAGTGTTGGACAGCATGTTAATCAGGGCGATTTGGTTGCATATTCTGGTCAAACAGGATACTCTTGCGGCGCTCACCTCCACTTTCAGGTACAGGATCGCGGCTCATGGTGGACTCAATCGCATCAGGTAATCTTCGATTCGCCGATTGGAGAACCTTCCAAAGGATCGACGGTCGTAAGCAACAACTATCGTACCCCCATTACCGCCAACTGCTCCAACCCTACAGCAACCGATGTTTACGTCTGCAACCCTAGCTTGACACCTGCCTATACTGGCAGTACCTGCACTTCGTATTGGTACAAGTTCAATGGCTATGAAAACACCCCCGCTTATGTCACTTTGAACGCTCAGGATAGCAGCACTTCATCTAATTCAGCCATTTGGAGACCGAATCTACAATCCACTGGCACCTACGAGATTTATGCCTATATCGCCAGCCATGGTAATATCGACCGCAACTGTGGCTGGACGGCTGACATGGTCAGCATCGATACTAACCATGCAAAGTATCGAGTTTACAGCTCGGGCTCGACCCTTATCAGGGAAGTAAATGTCGATCAGCTACCCTATTCCAACCAGTGGGTAAGTCTTGGTCAATTTAATCTAAGCGCTGGAACGTCTGCTTATGTCAAACTGGCTGACGTCACCGGTGAAACTCGGATAACACATAACGTATCATTCAATACGCTACGGTTCAAATTGATCACTGCAACTTGCTACCAGTTGAATACAGCTTTATCTCCTCAGAATGGTGGGACCATTTCCCTTTCTCAGTACAGCTCGGGCAGCTGTCCATCTGGATCATATGAAACAGGCACGCAAATCACCGCGACCGCCAATGCTGCTTCCGGCTATGAGTTTGCTAACTGGAGTGGGGAATCGACTAGCAGCTCCAATTCGATTTCGATCACCATGAATGGGAATCGCTCGGTAACAGCCAACTTCAGCTCGGCGGCCTTCAACACGAATTGGATGCCCGATAACATTTTCACTGGTGAGACGGATGCATCCATTGGTCAGATCCGCGCTTTTCTAAAGCAGCAGGGCAGCTGTCTGGCAGATGAAATTGAAGACACCGATGGTCAGGTGATCGACGTCCCAGCGCTGATCCATCAGTATGCAGCCCAGTACCATATCAACCCTAAGGTGCTGCTGGCAACGATGCAAAAAGAGCAAAGCGCCATTAGCTCTTGCCCAACAACCTCCAAATTGAACATCCTAATGGGGATTGGCAGCACGCCCACCGCCAGGAATCAAATCGCCACTGCCGCCAGTCTGTATCGGGCTTATCTGAATGAACAGGAGGCCGGCGGAGCGACCCGCAGCGGATGGGCGATCGGCGTTTCCAAAGAAACCCAGGACGGCGTCATCGTAACCCCGGCGTCGAAAGCCATTGCGGCTCTCTTTACCTATACACCCTATGCGGGGATCCAATGGGGTGGTAATGTCGCTGGGGTGGGTGGCACCTATTTGTTCAAATCCGTCTGGGATATGTACAATTTTGACCAGCCGTTCGCGGTCTACACTTGTTACAGTCTCATTGTCAGTAAGAACCCAGAGGCTGGTGGATCTGTTAGCATTTCTCCGGGACCATCGATCGACTGCGCCAGCGGTTATGAACCGGACACGACCGTGCAGCTGAACGCAAGCCCTGTCTATGGATACAAGTTTAACAACTGGACAGGGGAGGTGAGCAGCGCCTCTGCCAGCGTGTCCGTGATCATGAACGCCAATAAGCAGATTGTGGCCAATTTCGAGGTGGGTAATATCGATAACCCGGTTCCAGCCCTGTTGGGTATTAATCCAAGCAGCGCCGTCGCCGGAAATGACGATCTGACCATTACCCTGAACGGCAGCGGCTTTGTCAACAATTCGGTTGTCAGGTTCAACGGCACGAACTTGACAACTACCTATGTTAGTTCTGCCACGCTGACAGCGCTCGTTCCGGCTGACAACCTCGCCATAGCATCAATGGTTAGCCTGACAGTATTCAATCCATCGCCGGGCGGCGGTACTTCCAACAGCCTGAGCTTCTCCGTCACCAACCCGGTTCCCGTGCTAGTATCGGTGAGCCCATCAACGATCGATATTCAGGGCGGGGCCGCGCTTCTCACCTTTGTAGGCAGCGGCTTCTTAACAAACTCAAAAGTGTTGGTGGATGGTGTAGAAATCAGCGTAAACTACGTAAATGCAAGCACCCTCACCGCAACTCTGCCAGTCCAGAGCGCCGCTGGTACACTTTCCGTTTCGGTCATCAATCCTGCTCCTGGCGGCGGTGCCAGCGCTGTAAAGATGATCGCCGTCCAAAATCCGGTCCCGGTGCCGACCAGCCTGGTTCCCCACAGTGTTTATTCCGGTACAAATGGCTTTACCCTCGTTGTCTATGGCTCGAAGTTTATGCCGGGCGCCGTCATTCGCTGGAATGGGGTTGACCTTGTTACGAACCGCATCAGTTCATATACACTGCAGGCTCACGTCTCGGCCGATCTATTGACCACAGCAGAGAACGTAGGCGTGACCGTATTCAACTCTGCGCCGGGCGGCGGCGAATCGGATGCACAGGTTTTCAGCATTCTGAATCTTGTGCCGGCTTTGCAAAGCATTTCCCCGAACGTCCTTCTGGCTGAAAGCGACAGCCTAACCCTATCTGTCACCGGCGCCAAATTCATGGAGGGTTCAATGGTAATGTGGGATAGTACTCCATTACTGACAACCTTCATCAACGCTACCAGTCTGACCGCCCAGGTTGATTCCAGCCTACTGAGCGTCTCTGGCATTGTTCCTATCAAAGTTTCGAACCCCGAACCGGGTGGCGGAGCATCTAACAGTGTAAGCGTTCAGGTTCGTAATCCCGTCCCCAGCTTAGATTCGGTTTATCCTGAACATATTAAAGCCGGCAGCGGTGACTTCACCCTAACGGTTAATGGCACCGGTTTTGTAGGCTCTGCAGTAGTACACTGGAATGGTGTCAGCCTGGCTACTACGAAGCTTAGCTCGGGCCAACTCTCGGCGGTCGTCCCGGCCCCACTCGTTGCCAATCCAGGCATGGCCTCCATCAATATCTTCCAACCTTCACCCGGAGGTGGTATTTCACGTTTATTGCTCTTCCCCGTGCAGCCAGCGATTGGTTCCGATTGCACACCTGCTATATCCGTTAGCTCGTCCATTGTGGACAAGCGCTCTAATTATGGAGCGGGTTCGACCGATTCGATTGACAACTACGGTATCACTTCATGGAAGGAATCTGGCCCTGAGTTTGTCTATGCTTATACTCCTTCTATATCCGCGAAGACGAACGCTTTCTTGACTAGCTCTTCTCAATTGAATTTGTTTTTGCTGGACGGAGCGTCGGGCGTCTGCAACTCCGGTGAAGTCATTGCTTACGCAAAAAAGGACCTTAGCTTCGATGCCGAAGCTGGACACACTTATTACCTCGTCGTGGATGGCTACCTGGGAGCGAAGGCACTCTATACCCTTTCTATTGATGACGGTGCCTCCGCTCCGGATGACCATACACAGTTGCTCAACAATCGTCCCTTGTTCAATTGGGATAATACCATCGGCGCCACTAGCTACTTGCTGCAATTTTCTACCAGAGCTGATTTCAAGTCGGTGATGAGCTCTCGCAGCAGCAAGAAGTCGATCTACTTATCCCCTACCAATCTTCCAATCGATCGGACTCTATACTGGCGAGTGATTCCAAAATTTGGCGAACGCAAAGGGAAGGCCTCGGAAATCTGGCAGCTTCAAACCGCAGCACAGCCCTCGACTCCCAAGCCCCTGTCTCCAAAGCTCGGTTCGATCCAGCGCACGCTGCATCCAGCATTGCTCTGGAGCAGCGCAGTCATTCCGAACGGAAGAGTGTTCGGGTACTACGAGGTCGAGGTAGCAACCGACTCCACCTTCCTTTATATTGTAGCGAAGGAGCAGGTTGCCGGGCCAGTAAGTAATAGGCAAGTGACCCTGTCAACCGAACTGGAGCAAAATTCACGCTATTACTGGCGAGTGCGCGGTGTTAGTAGCGAAGGATATTATGGAAACTGGTCAAACGGTGCCTTTTTCCGGGTTGCTCCTTCAACCCCAATGCTGATCGAACCTGCTAACCTGAATTATGCTTCTAGCTTACTTCCTGTCTTTTCCTGGCAACTGGTCGATGGTGTCACCCGTTATACACTGCAAGTCTCGATGAATCCCAGTTTCTCCAACCTTCTATTCAGCAAGAGTTTGCCTAAGACTTCCATAACCTCAATAAAGAAGCTGCGCTCAGGCCGCACATATTACTGGCGCGTCCGCTCTTATGGCAGCAATGGTTCAAGTGAATGGTCAGAAATCTGGTCTTTCACAGCTCCATAAACACATAAGGCTAAAAGCAATAGGCAGCACCTGATTGTTCAATTCAGGTGCTGCCTGACTATTTAACGATTTTGTCTTCAACCAGGTTTAATTTTTTGGACGGCGGATTTTAATCTAAATCTCGAATATGCTTCCGCAGCCCCCGCATGGTCATTGTCAACCACAACGGATCGCTCAATTCCCATTGCAAGCGGGCCTGCTTTTGATCGTCGAACGACTCCTGATGCAAACGACTCAGCTCCGAAAGGACCTCGGCTCCTCTCATGCCTTTCTCGGCCCGATAGCAGCCGGCGATCACGTCGGGTATGATGCCAAGGCTCTGATGCATATAGACCGTCTCGCCCGCTGCTCGGATGAACTGCTCGATCCATTTGGGAACTCCAACATTCCTCAGCTGGTAGGAAGCGGCTAAGCCTTTGTACCGTCTGATCATTCGCGGTGATCGGCCGATTGTGCGCCTCCACGAAACCGGGGGCAATCTCGCACATCTAACTGCATATCTTATTGCTTTCCAGCGTCTCAGGCCCTGGGCTCCGCTTGTGCAACCATAACTCCCCGATCCTGCTCTACCATTCAAGCAGGTTACCGGAACGCATGAGGATCTCGCAGTTTTTGTCCGTTTCTCGTGGTTGGATATCAAGTTTATTACTCACTCCCAGTCCACACAGGCCGAGCGAATCTATAGCCGGACTGGCGGTGACTACACCCCTTAGACTGCAGTTGTGCAAGCGGGGGGGCGGCGGGAAAAAGCCCCAGCCCATAAGGCGCAAATTTTATAAAGTCGATCGATGAATTCGTGCAATCTGTCACAACAATTGGGTGACAGATTGCCTTTCATACGCTTCGTTTGCGTGCTATCATCATATTCAGGTTTATGAATATGATTGAAACAGATAACAAATTACAATCTTTCGAGTCCCAGGCCAAACTGCTCAAAGTGCTGACGCACCCTGCCCGTCTGGCGATCCTTTACCTCCTGCAAGACGGCGAGCACTGTGTCTGCCACATCGAAGCGTATCTTGGTTTTCGCCAGGCCTACATCTCGCAGCAGCTGGCCGTGCTGCGGGAGGCCGGGCTGATCCAGGATCGCCGTGACGGCTGGAACGTGTTCTACACTGTCACCAATCCAGGCATTTACACCGTCCTGGATGCAGTGCAGGCCATGGTGGACGAGAAGGCGTCTATACCCTTAAATGAGGGCGCCCAATGCCCGTGCCCGAAATGCAATCCTTAAGTTTATTTTACAAATGCTCGCTGCCCGGCGTTCATCTGTAAACTGCCACAAACATTTTTTGGAGGTTCTTATGCTTACGATTAAAGTGCTTGGCTCCGGCTGTCCCAACTGCCGGAAGCTTGAAGCGGTCACCCGCGAAGCCATCGCCGACCTGGGCCTGGAAGCCGAGATCGTCAAGGTCACCGATTACGCCGAGATCATGAAGTACAACATCCTATCGACACCCGGCCTGGTCGTCAACGAGAAAGTCGTGTCAGCGGGCCGCATCCCGTCCAAGAGCCAAATCGCAACCTGGCTAAAAGACTGAGCGTTAACGGGGCTGCCGAAGCGGTGCTGTTTGCAGGGGCGCTGCCCTTCGAACAATACCGCTTTGACAGCCTGTTCTTCTGTCTAATTATATTCAACCTTTTGAATATAAAGGAGTTATGATGGATCGTTCCCTTTCACAAAATTCGCCTTCCCAACTGCGGCTGTTTGCTCTGGTCGCTGCGGCAGCGGCCGTATGGTTCGCAGCGTACAACCTGATCCAGCCGCTGGCCAATTGGATCGCCTACTCGGCCCTGAGCCTGCCGGCCGGTTCGCACCTGGGGGAGGCGCTGGCCTTTTTCCTGTATGACGTGCCCAAGATTTTACTGCTGCTCTCCGGCATGATTTTCCTGATCTCGATCTTGCGCAGCTTTTTCAGTCCCGAGCGCACCCGCGCCCTGCTGGGCGGCAAGCGTCAGGGCATCGGCAATGCCCTGGCAGCGGTGCTCGGCATCGTGACGCCTTTCTGCTCGTGCTCGGCTGTGCCGTTGTTCATCGGCTTCGTCGAGAGCGGCATCCCGCTCGGCGTAACCTTCTCGTTCCTGATCGCCGCGCCGATCATCAACGAAGTCGCGGTTGTGCTGCTCCTGGGCTTGTTCGGCTGGCAGGTCGCCGGCCTGTACATCGCTTCCGGCCTGACCATTGCCATCGTCGCCGGGATGCTGATCGGGCGGTTCAATATGGAACGCTACGTGGAAGACTTCGTCTGGCAGATCCAGTCGGGCGGAGGCGGCTTCATCGAGAAACCCACCTGGACCGAACGCATCGAGCGCGCCTGGGACTCGGTCAAAGAGATCGTCGGCAAGGTTTGGCTGTTCGTGATCATCGGCATCGCAGTCGGCGCAGGCATCCACGGCTACGTACCCGAGAGCGCCTTGACCGGCATCATGGGCAAGCAAGCCTGGTGGTCGGTACCGGCGGCCATTCTGCTGGGCGTACCTCTGTACTCGAATGCCGCCGGGGTTATCCCCATCGTCAGCGCCCTGATGGAAAAAGGCGCCTCGCTCGGCACTGTACTGGCGTTCATGATGTCGGTGGTGGGACTGAGCCTGCCCGAGGTCATCATCCTGCGCCGGGTGCTCAAGCCGCAGCTCATCGCCGTGTTCGTCGGCGTGGTAGCGGTCGCCATCATCCTGACCGGTTATCTGTTCAACATCGTCATGTGAGTCGATCATGCCCATTGCGATTTACGTCATTAGCGCGGTCCTCGTCTTCATCTTCTCCGGCCTGCTGGCAATGGCCGGGTTGGGCGCGGCCTTCCTGTTTGTGCCGCTGTTCTACTACCTGGGTGTGCCGCTGGCCGAAGCGACCCCAACCGCCCTGCTGCTGAACGTGGTGAGCCTGATGTTCGCCGCCATCAACTACTGGCGCGGTAAGCTCATTAACTGGCGTCTTGGCCTGCCGGTGATTATTACCGCCGTTATCCTGTCCCCGATCGGCGCGCGGTTGACCGCCTCGGTCGATAAAACCCTGCTGCTGGCGTTGTTTTCGGCTTTTCTGGTGTTCGCCGGCGCAATGATGCTGTTCTATCAAGCCAAGAAACGCAGTCAAGCCCTCGCGCGACCGGTTGAGGTGGCTGCCGGAGCAGGCGTGGGCAGTGTGGCGGGTTTCCTGGGCGGGATGTTGGGTGTCGGCGGCGGCAACTTCATCCTGCCGGTGCTGAATTGGCTCGGACTGGATGCCAAAGTCGCTGCCGGAACCACCGCCTTCATCGTTGTTTTCTCTTCGTTCTCCGGTTTCCTGGGTCACGCCACGATGGGCGGGATTGACCCGCTCTTCGTCGGAATCATGGCCCTCATGGCCGCAGCCGGTTCGATCGTCGGTTCGCATCTTATGAAAACCAAGTTGTCGAGCCCGCAGCTCAAGCGCATTATCGGTGTGCTGCTGTGGTTGATCGCAGCCAAAATGATTTTCGATTTACTCAAATAAAAGGAGCTTTACAAATGGATCGCGAGAATGAATTGTTCAAAGCTGGTTTGCTGCTGCACGGGCACAAATGCCCCGCAATGCCGATGGGCCTGCGGGCCGGGCTGGCTGCCATGGAAGCATTAGGCGTCGAGCGCGCCAAAGATGGTCAGCTGACCGCGCTGGTCGAGGTGGACGAAGCTCACTGCGGCACCTGCTACGTTGACGGCGTGATGATGGCGACCGGCTGCACGTACGGCAAAGGCAATATCCGCAAATTGGGGTATGGCAAGTTCGTCCTGACCCTGATTGACAACAAGACAGGGCACAGCGTGCGGGTTGCCACTCGCAACGAGGTCATCCGCCGCAACCAGGAATCCGAGTTTATCGAGTACCGCAAGAACGGCGTACCGGCCTCGCAGATCGCGCCCGAGTTGATCGAGCCGGCGGTCGATTACATCCTGGCCGAACCCATCGAAAAGCTGTTCAATATCGGCCCTGTCCAGGAAATCAAGCTGACCCCCGGCCGCAAGCACGACTTTAACGCCGAAGTCTGCGAAGAATGCGGTGAGATCGTGGTGGAACGCTACGTGCGCGTCAAAAATGGGAGGAAGCTCTGCATTCCCTGCGCGGAGAAAATTTAAGCGCAGAACTCTTTTAGAAACAGGAAAACCCAAAAATGACCTTTTACACTTCTACCAGCACGCAATTTGATCGGGAGTCATCCGATCAAATTGACCAGTCCGCAGACCGGTTGGCTGCGCTGTTGGCGCAATCGCCGGAGTACCAGGAGCTGATCCGCTTCGCGCGGTTGATCCAACTCGACCCGGATGTCAAGCGGCTCACATTGGAGCTGCGCAAACATCAAATGCATTATGGCGATCCGCAAGGCGCTTCGATGGAGTCACTCGAAGCGGAACTGGAGGCCCTGCCGGCGGTGCAAGCGTACCGCAAAGCCGAGGAGGCTGTCAAAGAACTCTTCCGCGCGGTCGACCGGTTGATCAGCGCCGGGGCTGGGGTTGCATTTGCCCCGAACGCTGTCAAAAGCGGTTGTGGCTGAGGGGGCTAATTTTGAGCCAGGTCTGGCTCACACAAACGCAAATGATTTATCAAGGGGCAGTGGTACCGAGAAACTTGGCATGAGAGGAGATTGAAGATGGCAATTACAGACGAACTTAAACAGGCCGCCGAAGACCTTGGAAAACAGCTAGGCGCCGATTCGAACGTGCAAGAATACCTCCGCCTGGCAGCCCAAGCGCAAGAGAGCCCCGAGGTGTCTGATTTGGAGACCCGTTATAACCAGGTCTACCAGAAACTGGTGGAGCGCGAGCAGCAGGGAGACGTCCTCGACCGGCCCGAACTCGATTCATATTACCGGTTGAAGGGAGAGCTGCAGCGCCATCCACTCATCGTGGCCCGGGATGAGCGGCTCGTGATGGTGAAAGCGCTGTTCGCCCAAGCCGCCCAACGGATGACGAATGTCTTAGGATTCGAATACACAACCTTTGCGTAGTAAAACATCAGCCGGGTGGGAGCATTGCGCTTAAGGGCATCGCATGCTGCGAGCGCCACCGAGCAGCTTCCGTAAAAGGGCTCACCTCTCCGTACGAATAGCGGGCTGCCGGGTTTTTTCGGCAGCCCGTTTTCGTTTGCCGCGATCCAAAACCCTGATGATCAGTTATTCGATTTCAACCCAATCTGGAGAACCGAGACCGGAAATTCCATCAAGGTGCAGGATAATTTTCCGGATGGGTAAGAAACGCGAGCTTCATGGTGACCAGGAGTTGGCTGCGCTTTACTTCCGCTTGGTGTAAAAATTCCAGGCAACAGCCAAGACGAACACCAAGCCCTTGATCACCTGCTGCAGGTACGGATCGACGCCCACCAGGTTCATACCGTTGCTCAACGTGCCCATGATGAAAGCGCCGATCAGCGTGCCGAACAGCGTGCCAACCCCGCCAAACAGGCTGGTACCGCCGATCACCGCCGCGGCGATCACGTCCAGTTCGAAGCCGATCGCCAGGTTGGGCTGCGCCGAGTTCAAGCGCCCCATCAGCATAATCCCGCCCATGGCCGACATCAAGCCGCTGATCACGTACGTGCCCAGGATCACCAGCCCGATGCGCACACCCGCCAGGCGGGTCGTCTCGGGGTTGCCGCCAACCGCGTAGACGTAGGTGCCGAAGCGGGTCTGTGAAAGGATATACCACAGGACGATGAACATGATCACCATTACGATCACCGGCACCGGAACCGGCCCCACTTCACCCGCTCCGAGAAAGGTCAACCCCTTGCGAGTGGCGGGGATGACGTAGCCCCCGGTGTAGACCAGGGTCAGCCCACGCACCACCGCCAGCATGGCCAGCGTGGCGACGAAGGGCGGCATCCCACCTTTAATGATCAGCAGCCCGTTCACGACCCCCACCGCTGCTCCTGCGGCCAGCGCCAGCAAGATGGCGACCAGTATCGGCATTCCCTGCCCGCCTAATCCGCCGGACACCAGGGTCGCCTCGGCGGCCAGCCCGGCCGCCAGCGCGCTGGTCAGGGCGATCACCGAGCCGACCGAAAGGTCGATCCCGCCGGTCAGCATGGTGAAGGTCAGCCCCATCGCCACGATCGCCAGCACGGCGGTCTGCAGCGCGACCGTAACCAGATTGTTGGGCTGCAGGAAGTCCGGGCTGGCGAGGCCCAGCGCGATCCACAGGATGATCAGGAAGATTAGGCTGCTGTATTTGGTCGTGAAGGCGCGGTAGAAGACTGTCCGCCGGTGGGGTGGCTCCGGCACATACTCTTCGTTTTCGTTATAGTCCTGTTGTTGGTTATCGTTCAGTGCTGACATGCTTATCCATTCATTGGTTCGTCTTCGACGGCCCCGGTGGCCGCCAGCATAATCGCGTCTTGGGTGGCTTCGGCACGCGAGAACTCGGCGGTGATGCGCCCTTCGCGCATCACGACAATCCGGTCGCTGACGCCCAGGATTTCAGGCAGTTCGGATGAGATCATTAAAATGCCCATGCCTTGCTGGGCTAACTGGCTCATCAATTTGTGGATCTCGGCCTTGGCGCCCACGTCGATGCCGCGGGTGGGCTCATCCAGGATCAGGATGCGCGGGTGCAGCAGCAGCCAGCGCGCAATGACTGTCTTTTGCTGGTTCCCGCCCGACAGGTTGCGGACCCGCTGGCGCAGTGAGGGGGTCTTGATGTCGAGCGTCTTCACATATTCCTGCGCCGTGTCGCGCACTTTGGCGAAATTGATCAGCCCCAGGCTGATGAACTCATCCAACCCGCTGATGGCGATGTTGTCCGAGACGGCCATATTGAGCAGCAGCGCCTGCTCTTTACGGTCTTCTGGCACCAATCCGATACCCAGTTGGATGGCGGCCTGGGGAGTCGAGATCGAGACCGGCTGGCCGTCGATCCGTATTTGCCCCGATTCGACCTGCTCGGCCCCGAACAGGGTGCGGGCCAGGGTGGTGCGCCCTGAACCGACCAGCCCTGCCAGCCCCAGGATCTCACCTTTGTGCAGGGTCAGGTTGATGTCCTTCAGGAAGTTGGCGCTGTAAATGTGCTGGAGCTCTAACACCACATTCTGCCGTACCGCAGCTTCTTTCTGAAACAGGTCATTGATGTCGCGGCCGACCATCTGGTGCACCAGCTCGGCTTGCGATACCTCGCCGACTGGAAAGGTGCCAACCGTCTGCCCGTCGCGCAGCACGGTTACACGTTCGGCAATCTCGTAGATCTCTTCTAAACGGTGCGAGATGTAGATGATGGAAATGCCCTGGTTGCGCAGCGAGCGAATGAGCTCGAACAGGTGGTCGATCTCGCGCTCGGTCAGAGTGGAGGTGGGCTCATCCATGGCGATCAGCCGCGCCTGCTGCGACAGCGCTTTGGCGATCTCGACGATCTGCTGCTGCGCGATTGACAGGTCGCCGACGATCGCCCGCGGGTTGATGTCGATGCCCACCAGCTTCAGTCGCTCGGCCGCGCTGGCGTACAGCGCCTTCCAGTTGATCCGTCCACCGGGCAGGGTGGGCTCGCGCCCCAGCAGGATGTTTTGTCCCACGGTCAGTTCGGGGATCAGGTTGAGCTCCTGGTGGATCATGTTAATGCCCAGCGCCAGGGCATCGTTGGGTGATTGGATGTCGACCACCTTGCCGTCCAGCAGGATGGTCCCTGAATCTTTCTGGATCGCGCCGGTCAGGATCTTCATGAGCGTCGATTTGCCCGCTCCGTTCTCCCCCACCAGGGCGTGCACTTCGGCCGGGTAGATCTCCAGGCTGACGTCGTCCAGAGCGCGCACTCCCGGGAACGACTTGCTGATATTTTGCATGGATAGAAGAACGTCTGGCATATGCTCTCTTGAGGTTGTGCTGTTCTCCCCCAGAATACCGGGGGAGAACAGCACACTGAATTTTGGATTACTGTTGTTCGTTCACATTGGCGGCGGTGATAAGCTTCAGCGGAACCGGGATGTTGTCCGGAACCGATTCGCCGTTCAAAGCGATGATCGCGTTATCCACACCGAGGCGGCCCATTTCAGAGGGCTGCTGGGCGATGGTGGCAGCCAGGTTGCCGTCCTTGATCGCCTGAAGCGCGTCGGGGATGGCGTCGAAGCCGACGAAGACGATGCCGGTGCGGTTGGCGGCCTGAGCGGCCTGGATCGCGCCGAGCACCATCTCGTCGTTCTGTGCGAACACGCCGGCGATGTCTGGCTGGGCGGTCAGGATGTCGGTGAAGACGCTGTTGCCCTTGGTCCGGTCAAAGTCGGCCGGCCGCTTGGCGACGATCGTAGCGCCTGGGCAGGCGGAGGCCATTTCCTGGTCGAAGCCCTGACCGCGGTCGCGGGCGGCTGAAGTGCCAGTCGTGCCCTGCAGCTCGACCACGTTCCCTTGGCCATTAATGGCGTTGCACAAGAAATCGGCAGCCATCTGGCCGCCCAAGACGTTGTCCGATGCAATGTGGGTCACAACCTGACCGCCAGCCGCGCTGCGGTCGATGGTCAGCACCGGGATGCCGGCTGCGTTGGCTTTTTCAACGGCAGGAACCACGGCATTCGAATCGGTGGGGTTCAGCAGGATGGCGTCCACGTTCCTGGAGATCAGGTCTTCGATCTGTGAAGCCTGCCGGGCCGGGTCGTCCTGCGCATCCGAGACCACCAGGGTCACGCCGGCTGCGTCGGCTGCTTGCTGCGCGCCGTCACGCAAGGTGACGAAGAACGGGTTGTTCAGCGTGGAGAGCGATAAGCCCAACGTGTAAGGCTGGTTCGGTGTAGGCGGCGTGGATGTCGACACCCCTGCGGATGCCTGCGTCGGTTCCGGTGACGCGACCACTGTTGCGCCGGTGGTCGGAGCGGTTGTTGCCCCGGCGGCTGTCGGGGCTGTTGTTGGAGCCACCGTCGGCATTGCAGCGGTCGGCATTGCCGTGGCGGCCGGAGCCTGCGTGGCCGGTACGGTTGTTGGGGCCGTGGTTGCTGCGGGCGCGCAGGCGGCCAGGAGCATCATCCCGGCCAGTAAGATACTGATAAATGGTAAGGTCCTTTTCATCTCAATCCTCCCTTAGAATTGAACACTGATTTTATTGGACGTGCTAGTGAGGTTCCATCGCGGTTCATCCTCTCCTAGAAATCACCCCCTTTCAGACGTCGCTTTATAGATCAGCAGCGCGAGCGCGATGACAATCCCTTTGACGACTTGCTCCCACAGGGCATTCACATTAAGCAGGTTGAGCCCGTTGTTGATCACACCGATGATGAGCACGCCGATCAAGGTGCCAAACAACCCGCCCTCACCACCGGCAAAGCTCGTGCCGCCGACGACGACGGCCGCGATCGCGTCGAATTCGTATCCAACGCCAATGGTGGGGGCGGCTGAATTCAGCCGCCCGATGAGCAGCAGCCCGGCCAGGGCCGCCAGCATCCCCTGGATGGTGTACACCATCACGGTGACGCGGCTGATGTTGATGCCGGCCAGCCGGGCGGCGACGGGGTTGTTCCCCAGGGCCCGGATGCGGACACCCAGCGAGGTGCGCGCCAGCAGGATATACCCCAGCACGAATACGATTCCGGCCACCAGGATGGGCACAGCCAGCGAACCAATGGTTCCGACTCCCAGGAAACGGAAGCCTTCGGGGAAGCCGGTGATCGGGCGTCCACCGGTGAAGGTCAGCGCCAGACCACGCGCAATGGTCATCATGCCCAGCGTGGTAATGAAGGGCGGGATGTGCAGCGCAATGGTGATCGCACCGTTCAGCATGCCGATCAGGATGCCAATCAGCAGGCAAGCGGCGATTGCCAGCGGTGTGCTGCCCAGCGTCTGGATCAACTGGGCCGCGATCACTGCCGACAGCGCCGCCACCGCGCCCACCGACAGGTCGATCCCCGCAGTCAGGATGACGAAGGTCATGCCAACCGAGATGATGGCATTGATCGCCGAGATGCGCAGCACGTTGGTGATGTTGGCTGCCGTCAGGAAGCGGTCCGACAGCAGCGACAGCGCCACAACCATCAACCCAAAGGAAATCAGCAGCCCGAATTCGCGCAGGAAATTCCGCAAGTTCAACCGTGAGGTCGGTGTTGTCATGAGAAGGCTACCCCGGCGATCAGGATGATGTTCGAATAGGGCGTAAACTCACCCGTGCGGACCACTGCGCAAGCCGAGGCGGAGATTTCCTTGAGCCGTTCGTGGCTGACCGTCTCCAGTGGCGCGTCGGGCAGCAGTGTACGCACGACCTCCAGCACCTGCGGGCTCGCCTCGCCCGTCTCTTCCGCCAGGATGATGCTTTCCACCTGCATTTCGGATAGGATGGTGCGCAGGGTTTCGACGAAGCCGGGCACGCCTTTGGTCAGCGCCAGGTCGATGCGCCGGGTAGATGGGGGCGTCGGCAGACCGGCGTCCCCGATCACGACCATGTCCTTGTGGCCCAGGCTCGCGATCAATTCCGATAGCTCAATATTCAATAAAGGTGTTTTCTTCATACTCTTTTTGCCATGAATAAGTCCAATTCGGCTCGGCTGGGCAGCGACGGCTGCGCCCCTGCTCGGCCGACGGTGAGAGCGCCGGCCGCGTTGCCCCAGCGGGCGGCTTCGATGGTGGAGCGGCCTTCCGACAGGGCCACGGCGAACGCTCCCACAAAGGCATCGCCCGCCGCGGTGGTGTCGACCACCGGAACCTGATAAGAGGGCAGGTGTGTGGCCTCTTGGCCCTGTTCGACCACCAGCACCCCCTTACTCCCCAGGGTCACGATTACCCGACGGACCCCGGCTTCGCAAAGTTTCTGCGCCGACTGAACCGGGTCGGTGTCCATGTCTGTCCCGCTCAGCAGGGCTAACTCACTGCGGTTGGGGATCAGGTAATCGAGCTGGGCCAGCAGTTCGGGTTCGAGGGCGGCGGCGGGAGCCGGGTTCAAGATCACTGCCACCTGGTGTTTGCGCGCTTCGGCGACCGCCTGGCGCACGGCCGGCAGCGGGATTTCCAACTGCAGCAGCAAGAGCCGCGCATCCTCAAAGGCCGGCCCGGCTTCCCGGACTTGATCTGCGGAAACCTTGCCGTTTGCGCCAGAGGCCACCACGATGGTGTTCTCGCCAAAATCAGCCACGGTAATCAGGGCTACGCCGGTGCGCGCCTCCGGATCGCGCTGGATCCAGGTTGTATTCACCTTGTTTTGTGCCAGCGTTTCCATCATCTGATCGCCAAAGGCGTCCCTTCCCGTTCGACCGATCATTCGGACCGGCGCGCCGAGGCGGGCCGCCGCGACGGCCTGATTAGCGCCTTTGCCACCCGGGAAGGTGGCGAAATCTCCGCCCAAAAGGGTCTCACCGGGCTCGGGATGGCGCGGCGCCCGGACAACCAGATCCATGTTGATGCTGCCGGTGACGAGGATAGGGTTCATCGCCGGTGATCTCCAAGAGAAAGCTGCGGCCAACCGGTTTGATCTCCGATTGCAGCGAAAGCGATTTTATCCATCTGTTTGGCGCTTAACAAATTCACGTAAATATGCTCCAGCTTTAGATCCCCCTCGTCCTGCAAACGATTGAATTATACACGATTGCCAACGCGCTGAGACCGAGACGATGATCAAATGAGTAGATTTATTGGGCGCGCCGCTAATATTTTTACGGCGGCGGATTTAGTCCTATAATTGACTCTTTGAAAGATGTCTGACGAATTTTGAAGAACCTCGGAGGAAACATGTTAAACAGGCAGCCTCGGGTCGCAATGATTACAGGCGGTAACAGTGGGATCGGTTTGGCCACCGTGAAGAAGCTGGCGGCGCACGGTTTCCACGTCATCCTGGCTTCTCGCAATCAACAAGCCAGCCGGCAAGCGATAGATGAAATCCATAAGAGCAACCCAAAGGCGAGCGTAGAGTCAATTCCGCTGGATCTGGCTTCGTTCGCCTCTGTCCGGGAGTGCGGGGCTGCTTTTCTCGCCAGGGATTACCCGCTGCACGTTCTGATCAACAATGCCGGCGGATCCATTCCAGGCAAGCAAGCTCAATTTTCATCCGACGGTTTTGAACTAACCTTCGCAACCAATCACCTCGGGCATTTCCTGCTGACCAATTTGCTGCTGAATCGCCTGAAGCAATCAGCGCCAGCCCGAGTGATCACGGTGTCTTCACAGCTGCACGTTCCCGGTTATGGGTTTGGCCCCGCGCCGGATTTTGATTATGGCAACCTGAAGGGCGAAAAGTATTACGACACGAGAATATTTTACAAGAATTCCAAGCTGGCAAATATGTGGTTCGCTTACGAGCTGCAGCGCCGGTTGTCCGGAACGCAGGTGACCTCGAATGCAGTCTGCCCTGGATTTGTGCCGGAAGCGATTGGGAATCGCCGGAAGGGGATCGAAGGCCTTTTCTACCGGCAGGTCATGGCCCGGATGCCGTTTGCGCGTTCGCTCGATCAAGCTTCTGACTCTTACCTGTCGGTTGCCGTCGATCCAAAATTTGAAGGGGTGGGGGGTAAGTTTGTCGTGGATGGGAGAGAAACGCCATCCAGCGAGGAATCCTATGACGAGCAAAAAGCCCGGCGGTTGTGGGAGATGAGCTTGCAGTGGTGCGGCCTGGGATAACGAAACCCGGCTCGGTTAAGTTTTTTCTGCATTGAGGCTCGGGATGATTGGTTTCCGAAGTAAACAGATTGATTGGGCGCTTCTTATATTGCGGGCAGTGTAGTCAAATTCGGAACACAGATCCGCGAGTCGTTGCTAAAATAGAGGAGGCAAATCCATGTCGCCGGAGTTCGATCCGGAAGTGCCTGGGCGTGAGCGCCTGCACGCCAATGACCTGATGCCGCCGGCCTGCGAGGTGGATGCTGCCGGCGTCCTGTGAGCGCATCGACCCGCCGACCGGGCGGGCACCTTTGGAAATAGGACGATTTTCTAGAGATCATTTTTTCATGGAGGCAACAATGAACACACTGCAAGCATTGAAAGAAGCAAATCCGGGGCTGGAAATCCTGTCCATCAGCGACCCCGCTTTCGCCCGCTACGGGCGGGTGATCGTGGAGCTGGACGCAAGCCGGGAGGCGCAGTATCTTCGCGAGCACGCCCAAATTGGCGCAGGCGTGGTGTACGTGCCTGGCGTGCCGGGGTTGGAGGTCGCTGGGGACTTGAAACCCTGCCTAGAGCTTCAGCACTACGGCGACATGCCGGTCCAGTTGGGCTGGTGCTATGGGCACAACTTGCAGCTGGATGGGTTGGAATACCACAAGGGTAGCGAGATCGACGTAGCCGTAACGGACTGCGCCGTGATGCTGGCCGAATACAACGACATCCACTGGGACGAGCAGCCCTGGCTCAACTCGGCCGCAGTCAAGACCTTCTACGTCCCGCAGGGCACTGTCTTCGAGCTCTATGCCTGGGGTTTGCACTTTGCCCCGCTGCACGTGTCCGAGTCGGCCGGCTTTGCCACCCTGGTGGCCTTGCCCGCCGGAACGAACTTCGAGCTCGAGCAGAAACCCGAACCGCGCGGCGAGGCCGCCTTGCTGTTCGGGCGCAACAAGTGGCTGCTGGTGCATCCGGAAGCCGAGAGCCTGATTGGCGATGGCGCGTTCGTAGGCATCCGCGGCCTGAACCTGCGCATGCAGCCGCTGCCATAAGGACAGCCGGTCGAAAAAGCAATCAAGCCGATGCGGGACCACCCCACATCGGCTTGATTGCTTTTTCGGCCGGCAGCCCTATGGCGGCGGTGTTCGGTGGCTGAAAACGGCCAGCGGCAGGTCTTCCGCTTGGAAATCCGACTGCGGGCTTAATCGTTTTCAGACCTGCGACCGAGGCGCCTGTTGACCCCCGCGCGTATACTCAACCTGCGAGCCAACTGGGAGTGGAGGCGTTGGACAATTCCCCCTGCAACCCGCAGCGGCTCTAAAACCGGATCACAGGAGAATACTATGTCCCTTAACACCATCGTTCAGGTCGAGAACGTTCAGCGCCACCTACCGCAGGGCGGTCGAGAACTGCATATCCTCAACGGAGTTTCTTTCGCCGTTGAAGCGGGTTCCTGGCTGGCCCTCACCGGCCCGTCCGGCTCGGGCAAATCCACGCTGCTCGGCATCTTAGGCGGCATCGACCGGCCTTCTGCCGGAAAGGTTTTCCTCGAGGGCATCGAGATCAGCGCAATGCCTGAGGGGCGGCTGGCGCGCTTGCGCAATGAGAAGATCGGAGTCGTGTTCCAATCCTTCCACCTGATCCCGACCATGACCGCGCTCGAAAACGTCGAAGCGCCCTTATACATTCATCCAATGCGGCGACAGGCGCGCGCCCTGGCGCTGAAAATGCTGGAGCAGGTAGGATTGGGCGAGCGTATGGACCACTACCCGCACCAGCTTTCGGGCGGAGAGCAGCAGCGCGTCGCCATCGCTCGCGCCCTGGTGTGCGGCCCGGACGTCCTGCTGGCCGACGAACCCACCGGCAACCTCGACACCGCCACCAGCAAGCAGGTGCTCGATTTGATCCATCAGCTGCGCGACCAGCTTGGATTGACCGTGATCATGGTGACCCACGACCCGGCGATCGCGGCGCGCGCCGGGCGCCGCCTGCACCTCGTCGACGGCCGGCTGATCAACTCCGAGCCGCTGCCGCTGGCTTCGGAGTCCATCTACAACCTGACCGGTGAGGTGCGCCAATGATCGCCCTGTTCCATTTCTTCCGGCTGGCGGTCCGCAACCTGCTGCGCGGCGGCCAGCGCGTCCTGGTCGCTTTGCTGTGCATCACCTTTGGAATCATGTCGCTGGTCGCCATGACCATGCTGGCCAAATCCATCGAAAGTGCTGTCGTGCTGACCCCGTCCCAGCTTTTGGGCGGAGACATCAGTATGGGACGTGCGGCGGAAGACACCATCCGGCCCGAGGATATCGATCAGCTGCAGTCGCTCCAGGAGAGCGACCTGATCGACCGCTACACCCTGATCGCATTCAGTTCCTCCCTCATGTTCCACACGCCGGGATCGGGCGACATGCATTTCATCGGGAACGCCCTGGGTGTGGAGCCGGACAAGTATCCCCTGGCCGGCTCGTTGACCATTGCGGAGCCCGGCAGCACCGGCCTGCCGACCCTGCTCCAGCAGGTGGGCGACGTGGTGGTCACCCGCGACATTGCCAGACAAAACCATCTTGAAGTGGGGACCGCAATTGTCCTGGCGGACCCAAGTGTTGGCGTGCCGCTAGACGGCACGGTGCGAGCCATCGCCGGCGATACCCCCAACCACTACGGGGATAAAATCTACTTTTCTCTTGCCACTGCCCAAAGGTTGGCCAACGACCGCCCGGCAGCCAACACAGTCATCGTGAACACCGCCGACCCGGAAACGCTCGTCTACAAATTGAACGAGACCGGCTGGTCGGTCGATTGGGCCGCAGGACGGGATGACCATACCGCCAACCTGTGGACCACCGGCCTGCGGGGCGCCGGGATTCTGGGTCTGTTGGTCGGCGGCATCGGCATCGCCAATACGATGCAAGTGCTGCTGCGTCGCCGCCAACATGAGATCGCTGTCTGGAAAACGCTCGGATACAGGCAGGGCCAGCTGCGCCTGATCTTCGCGCTCGAAGCCGGGCTGCTCGGGTTGGCCGGCAGCCTTCTGGGCGCCGGGCTGGGTGTGCTGGTCAGCACCGGCCTGCTGGACCTGTTCCAACGCACTTCGACCCTGCTGTATCAATGGATCTTCTCCCCCATCCCGCCGCTGATGGGGGTGCTGGTCGGCACATTCAGCACGGTCATCTTCGCTTCTTGGGCGATCCTCGTCACGGGCCAGGCCCGCCCGATGGCGCTGCTTCGCAACGAGCGCATCGAGGTTCAAGGCTCCGGCGGGTGGCAGTCTGTACTGCTGGCTCTGCTGCTCGCCGTGCCGTTTATAGCGCTCATCCACCTGATCATGGGCTCGCTGATTGCCAGCATTGGCGTATTAGCCGGCATCCTGATCGGGATCACCGGTTTGGGCGCGATTTTCAGCGGGGCGCTGTGGGTTTGCACGCACCTGCTGCCCTTGGGCGGCTTTCCCCTGGCGCGCATGGCCCTCAACAGTTTGCGCCGGCGCGGTGTGGCCCTGGTCTTCGCCATGATTGCCCTGTTCGTGGGCGTGCTCTCGCTGAGCATGGGCCTGATGGTCGCCCAAACGACCCAAAAGCGCATCTCATCCGGCGCTGTCGATGTGCAGGGCTACAACTTAAATATCCTGGCTGCGGCCGATCAGGAGAGCGCCATCCGCCAGGCGGTTGAGTCCCAAGACCCGGAAAAGGTGAGCGTGAACTATCGGACTACGCTGGCGGGCCTGAGCACGGAGGAAGAGGGCGCATCGATTGGTGCCATGGATGCCGTTTTAGTGGGGGTCTCCGATCCGCAGGATTATCTCCTCAGCGGAGCCGGCTGGGGCAGCCAACCCGATGGGGTTTACGCCAGCAAATGGGCGAACCTCAAAGCCGGCAGCCGGGTGCAGGCTGCTTTCCTGGACGGCGCCATCCGGACCTTTATCGTGGTCGGTTCTTATGAATACAACTACAACAGCATGAACCTGCTCTCCCCGACCGGTCTGCTCATGCCGGCGGATGCTTTCAAACAGGTTGCCCGGCCCGATTCGCTCACCTTTTCCGTGCAGGTTGCGCCGCAGCAGCTCCAGAAGGCGGTCACTGACCTGGGTTCAAGCCTGCCGCAGGCTACCGTGGTCGATCTGGTTGCTTATGCGGCCCGGTTCATGCAGAGTTATCGCAACCTGTACGTCCTGGCGCTCGCCATGGCAGGTCTGTCTATGCTGGCCGGTTTCTTGCTGGTGGCCAACTCCGTCAGCCTGGCCATGCTGGATCGCCGCTACGAGATCGGCGTTCTCAAGACGGTCGGCTATTCCCGCCGCAAGATTCTATCCATTTTCGCGGTAGAATTTGGGTTGGCCGGCGTGCTGGCCACCGCCGCGGGCGTGCTGATCGTTCAGGCGTTCCTGGCGATGCTGGCGGCCGCTTCTCATCTGTCTGTCTTTGCCCTGATGTTGAACCTTCCGTCGCTTGCGATGGTGGTGTTCTGCGGGATTGGCCTGACCTTGTTGATCGTTTTGAGTGTCACTTGGAACCCGGCCAGCGTCTCGCCGGGAGTGGTCTTGAACGAACGGAGTGCCTGAAGAGCCTACATTTTATGCGCATCATTGCTTTTTTTCGAACTTTACGCGGCAAGCTGATCCTCACCTATACCAGCGTGACGGTCCTGGCGCTGCTCGCCCTGGAGGTGACCGTCTTGCTGTTCGTGGTCGTGTTTTCGCACGGCATGAACACCGATACCTACGAGTATCTCGCCGATGTGGTCTCGGTCCTACCCCCACAGGCGCGCGTATACCTGCAGCCCGGCGCCAACGACCTGGACGGGCTGCAGTCCTGGCTTCAGGCGACCTATGAAGCGGGATACGCCAGCTTACCGGCCGAAGGCCCTCTCGACAGCCCCGCAGCGCCCATCCTCAAGTCCGAGCCGATGTACGTGATCGCGCCCGACGGCACTGTCCTAGCGGCTGCCCCGGCGGACGCCAGGGGATTGGTTGGCCGGGTGTACAGCCCGCCTTCCAACGTGGCCCAGGCGCAGAGTATCCTGACCAGCGCTCTGCAGCTGGACTTGAAGGCCCGAGATGTCTCTGCCATCCGCCCGGATGGGAACTATCTGTTGGCCGTTCCGGTCCGCCAGAGCCAGGGAGAAGGCCCGCTGGCTGCCGTGATCATCGTTACCGTCAAGGGGCTGCCGGCCGGCCTGGGCTCCTGGTGGGCGCTTGTTTTGGGCATTGTGTTCGCCACCGCTTTAATCCTGCTGCTGGCGGTGGCGCCGTTTGGCGCCCTGTTCGGGTTCATCATGTCGCGCGGTCTCACCCGCCGGCTCAAGGATCTAACCCTGGCGGCTGACGCCTGGAGCGAAGGCGACTTCTCGGTGCAGCCCCAGGATCGCTCGAAAGACGAGATCAGCTACCTGAGCGGGCGCATGCGCCGCATGGCGGAACACGTCCAGGCGCTGCTGCAGACCCGCCAGGAACTTACCCTCTTAGAGGAGCGCAACCGCCTGGCGCGCGAGCTGCACGACACGGTCAAGCAGGAGACCTTTGCCACCTTAATGCAGGTGCGCGCTGCCAAGAATTCTGCTCGAGCGCGACCCGGCGGAAGCTCGCCAGCGCCTGGAGGAAGCGGAAGCGCTGATCAAGTCTTCGCAGCAGGAGTTGGGTTTGATCATCACCGAGCTGCGCCCGACCGCCCTGGAGGGTCAGGGCCTGGCCGGGGCGCTGCGCGATTACTTGACCACCTGGTCTCAGTATTCGCGCATCCCGGCCGAATTTCAAGTGCAGAACGAGCGCCGCCTGCCGCTGGAGGTCGAGCAAACCCTGTTCCGCGTGGCGCAGGAAGCGCTCTCGAACGTGGCCCGGCACAGCCGCGCTTCGGCGGCGACCATCCGGCTGGTGTTGGATCCCGGTCAGTCAGCGCTTTGCATCACCGATAACGGCGTTGGCTTCGACCCCGATGCTAACAGCCGCGGCTTTGGCCTGCAGAGCATGCGCGATCGCATGGCTGCCATCCAGGGAAGTTTGGCGGTCGAGGCCAGGCCGGATGGCGGCGTCACCGTCAAGGCCAGCGTACCGGTTCAATAACAGGAGTAAACAGTCATGGAAGAATCCATACGCGTCGTCTTGGTGGACGACCACAACATGGTCCGCATGGGACTGAAAGCTTATTTCGCCACCCTAAACGATATCCAGGTGGCAGGTGAGGCCGCTACAGGGGAGGAGGCGGTGAACCTGGTGGCCGAGCTGGCTCCGGATGTTGTCCTGATGGACCTGATCATGCCGGGCATGGACGGCGTGGAAGCCACTCGCCAGATCCGCAAAGCCAGCCCGCACACCCAGGTGATCGTGGTGACCTCCTATCACGAGGACGAGCACATCTTTCCCGCCATCCGGGCCGGGGCGCTCTCGTATGTGCTTAAAGATATCGATCCCGACGACCTGGCCGAGGCGATCCGGCGCGCGAACGCAGGGGAAGCGGTGATCAACCCGCGCGTCGCCGCCCGGCTGGTTAAAGAAATCCACGGCCAGCGTGAGGAGGCGCTCAACCCGTTCAGCGACCTGACCGACCGTGAGATGGAAGTGCTGCATCAGGTGGCTGCCGGGAAGAACAACCACGACATCGCGGAAGCGCTGGTCATCAGCGAGAAGACGGTCAAGACGCACATGACCAATATCCTCACCAAGCTGCACCTTTCCGACCGGACGCAGGCGGCGGTATATGCCTGGCAGTCGGGCATCGTGCGCCGGGACCAGACCTGAGCCCGCCAGATAAAAACAGGCAGCCTAAAAAATCAGCCCTGGATCTGAGTCCAATTCAGACCTGGGGCCGATTTGTTTAAAAAAGTTTCCTGCTATATTCAATGCATGATCAAGAAAAATGGTTTATTCCTTCTGACAGTTTTACTCGCCATTTTTTTGGCGAATTTCGCTTTTTATCGGATTGCCCCTGTTCACACGGTCCATGCCGGCGGCGAGACCATTCGTATAGCTTTGAGCGCCGGGCCGACAGGAGCGGAGGAAAAACCATCATCCTCTCGGCCTGCGCAGACGGTTGTATTTCTCGGCGCCGGTTTGGTGTGCGTTCTTTTTAGCGTGCTGGCGGTCTCGCCACTGCTGCTCGATGACCCGCTCTCTACCCAGCAGGAGGTGGATTGAACCCTTTCTTTCTTCACCATTCCGCCCCGCTGATGAATGATCACGATCAACCGGCTCTTTGTGCAGTAAGTTTGTTGAGCACCCTTCCAGGCACTTGTGCTTGTCAGGCGATCGAAATGATAACGTTCCCCTTCATCTCATTTCATGGTTCCTGGCGGCGCATGCCCAAAGCTCGTTTTTATAAAGGATTTTAACGGCGGAAGGGGGTGAGCGGTTCACTCGCCTTGTTGATTGGATAGGTTCACAAAAGGGATGGGTTGCGGGTTAGAGCATCAAATCCGGCAGCTGCCAGTCAATGGCCGCCAGACCATTCGCTTGGAGAGCCGTGTTGGTTTTGGAAAAGTGGCGGCAGCCGAAGAAGCCACGGCTGGCAGAAAGCGGCGACGGGTGCGGCGCTTTCAGCACCGTGTGGCGGTTTGTGTCGATCCATTCGGCCTTGCGCTGCGCATAACTGCCCCATAACAGGAAGACCACCCGGCTGCCCCTGCTGTTGACCGCTCGCAGCACAGCGTCGGTGAAATTCTCCCACCCTTGACCCTGGTGCGAATTGGCGTTGTGGGCGCGCACGGTCAGCACGGCATTTAGCAGCAGCACACCCTGCTCAGCCCACGGTATCAGGCAGCCGTGGTTTGGGACGCGAAATTGAACGTCGCTCTGCAGTTCTTTATAGACATTCAACAGCGAAGGAGGGACGCCAACCCCCGGCCGCACCGAAAATGCCAGCCCGTGGGCCTGGTTTTCGTTGTGGTACGGATCTTGCCCGATGATCACAACCCGTACGCTCTCAAAGAGTGTGTAGCGCAGGGCGTTGAATACATCTTCTCCTGGTGGGTAAACTTTATATTTGTGGCGCTCCTCACCAACAAAGCGGTAGAGCTGCTGGTAGTAGGGCTTTGTAGTTTCGCCGACCAGAGCCGGAAGCCAGCTTTCTGGAATGGGCATAAAGGCTCCTTTCAGTTTTCATGGAACGCAGGTCCGCGGCTGGTTTTTCTATTCCACGTTCATTTGCGCTGAAGCAGTGGTGTTTGACAGGTTGATAGCCTTGTTAAACACCACTGCCTGGCAGTTACCCACATTCTATCAGATCGAAGAGCGCTTCATATGCCGATTCGATTTTGGCCTGGCATTCAGTTGCTCTTTGAACAGCCGCTTCTGCAGCCAAAAGGCCACGTTGACCAGGCCGATCATCACCGGCACCTCGACCAGCGGGCCGATCACCGCAGCGAAGGCTTGCCCAGAATTGAGGCCGAACACCGCCACTGCCACGGCAATCGCCAGCTCAAAGTTGTTCGAGGCGGCCGTGAAGGACAGGGTGGTGGTTTGCTTGTAGTCCGCGCCGGCCGCCTTGCCCAGCAGGAAGCTGACCAGGAACATGCCCACGAAGTAGATCAACAGCGGGATGGCGATGCGCACCACGTCCATTGGGATGGAGACGATCAGGTTGCCCTTCAGCGAGAACATCACCAGGATGGTGAACAACAGCGCAATCAGGGTGACCGGGGCAATCTTAGGGATGAAGCGCTGGTAGAACCATTGCTTGCCCTTGATTCGGGTCAGCGCCATGTTGGTGATGAAACCCGCCAGGAAGGGGATGCCCAGGTAAATGAACACCGACCTGGCAATCTCGCCGATGGTGATGCGCACGGCCACGCCTTCCAGCCCGAACCAGGTTGGCAAGACGGTGATGAAGATGTAAGCGTACAGGCTGTAGAACAGAACCTGGAAGATGCTGTTAAAGGCCACCAACCCGGCGGCGTAATCGGTATCGCCGTGGGCCAGCTCGTTCCACACGATCACCATGGCAATGCAGCGCGCCAGGCCGATCATGATCAGACCGGCCATGTAAGCCGGATAACCGCGCAAGAACACGATCGCTAGCACGAACATCAGCACCGGGCCGATCACCCAGTTCTGCACCAGCGAGAGCCCCAGCACCTTCCAGTTGCGGAAAACCTTGCTTAGCTCATCGTAATGGACTTTGGCCAGCGGCGGGTACATCATCAGGATCAGCCCGATCGCGATCGGGATGTTGGTCGTGCCGACCGATACGGCGCTGTTGAACGCTGCCACCGCCTGCGGCAGCAGGTAGCCCAAGCCCACGCCGACTGCCATGGCCAGGAAGATCCACAGGGTCAGAAAGCGGTCCAAAAAAGAAAGTCGTTTGGTTGTAGGGGAATTTTCCATTGATCACTCACTTATGAGAAATATTCAAGATTGTGAATATTATATCCATTGTTCGATAGCGGCTCAATGACGAATGTCACATGTTGGGGGATTAGGTTGTACACTAATGGAAGGGGCCGGCTTCCGGGTCGGTGCAGCCGGTGGCTGCGTGCCTGCGCGCAACGCCTGCCGGCAGTCGTCCAGACGAGGCTTCTTTTGAAGACAATGGATCAGATAGCAGCGAAGTTCACGATTTAGGAGACCAGAGTTGTTATTTCTGCAGGTGGCTGGTAATATAAGACCATGTTAGTATAGTTATACTCAACATCTTCCCGGCATTTTAGCAATACTTAATAGGGGATTCAGGGGGGAACGGCTGCACGAAGGATAACTCAACTCCGAGAGGAACCCTGATGCCCACAGTATTATTAAGAACGGATGATATTAACATCAGTTGGATTACGGCTCTTTTCCTTGCGATCCTGCTGCTCGTTTTTTTCAGACAGACCCGGCTCTACCAATTGATCATCCAACCCAAAAAGGTAGCTGTCCAGAGTCAATCTTCCAGGCTCGTTTTCCGTTGGGCGATACAACTCATGCTGTTAGGGGGCCTGAGCGCTGCCCTAGCCGTTTTGTTCCAACTGGAACCTACGCCAGACCGCGGTTTGGCGCAGGTTTTTGGGTTCCATCTGGAAGAGCTGTGGCGGGGAAAAAGCCTTTCAATTCTGGATGATGTCGAAGCGATCTTTGTGGTTCTGCTGCTTTTACTCCTGATCGCCGTCATAAAAAGGCTCTTTGCCTCGTTGTACCTGCGAATTGGAGATTGGGAGCATTACCATTTCCGGACCATTCGTATTCAAGATCTCGATCTTCTCACCAGAGCGCAGATCGCAAAAGCATTCATCCAGTTTCTCAATGCCGTCCAGTTTGTGCTGCTGTTTTTACTGGTGTCCACCAGCCTTTTCATCATCCTCAGCCTTTACACCTTAACCAGCGGCATTTCTCAGGCGGTTGGTCTGGTTGTGTCTGACGTGGGGTTGTCTGTGTGGGAAGGGCTCCGGAGCATCCTTCCCAATCTGCTCATGTTGGCCGCGATCAGCTTTCTGACCTGGCTGATCTTTAAGGTGATGAGGTTCTTCTACGATGCGATTGGGAAGGGAAAGATTCTGGTCAACCCGCTCCATCAGGAATTGGTGGAGCCGACCTACCAGCTGCTCAAGCTCCTGGTCATCGCGTTTGCCCTGGTCGCAGCCTTCCCCTATATTCCCGGATCATCTTCGCCCGTCTTCAAAGGGATCTCAATCTTTATTGGTTTCTTGTTGTCGATCGGTTCTTCTTCTGTCGCCAGCAATATTGTCTCCGGGATCGTCCTGACCTATACTCGCGGGCTGCGGGTTGGGGATCGGGTGCAGGTGGCAGACACGGTTGGCGATGTCACCGAACGGACGCTGCTGGTGACCCGCATCCAAACGATCAAGAATGTGATGGTCACTCTTCCAAATTCAATGGTGGTGCAAAGTCAGGTGCAAAACTACAGCGCCGAGGGAAAAACAGATGGGCTGATTCTGCATACGACGGTCACGATCGGATACGATGTGCCCTGGCGTAAAGTCGACCAACTGATGGTACAGGCGGCCCGAAAAACGCGTTATATTCTGAAATATCCGTCCCCGTTTGTGCTAAAAACCAGTCTGGATGATTCTTACGTTTCCTACGAGCTGAATGCCTATACCGATAAGGCCAGCAAGATGGTGATTACCTATTCAAAACTGCACGAAAACATTTTAGATGAGTTTAACCGAGGTGGGGTAGAGATCATGTCTCCCTCTTACCTGGCAATCCGAAACGGTCAGGAGTCGACCATCCCGAAGATGGAGACGACAAAGAAGAACAGTTCAGGATCCGGGAATGGGTCGACTGCCCAGGTGGACTAACTACTCGTCTGATGGATTGGGGGGCGGTGGCGCGGCCACTTTGTAGGCAAGCGGAGCTTCACCATGTTTCGAATAAGGGGGGCGGGCTGCTGCTCTTTGCCGGGAAGGCTCTGCTCAAGGGCCGTAAGGCTGCTCGGGCGGCGGCTGCACATGGGTGCACAGCCCGCCGCCCGAACAGGGAAAGCTAATTTAGCCGTAACCGAAGAACTAACTCGTGATCACTCAAAACTTTTTCTCAATTTCAACGATCGCCGACTCTGCCTGAGCCAGGTTGGGGGAGTTGATCAGGAAAGCCTGCGCCTTATACGTCCCGCTCAGCGGCTTATACACCCCGGCCGGGCGCTCCGGCATACCATCCGGAGTCTTCTGCCAGGGCAGCGTGTCGAGCGTCGGCGGGGTCGTCAGGTCGAACACCGCACTGAAGCCGCCCTGCGGGCCGGTGGCGCGCTCGATCACCCACTGGCAGTCGTCCGGGTCGGTTAAGTACACGGTCACTTTCTCATTCTCGCGTGCCGGGACCACTGCGCCGACCACGCCCAGGTATGGGTTGGCGGGTGGGTATTCGCGGTTGGGGGCCAGCTCGATGTTGGCGTGGTGCTTGGGCGTCACGCGCGCCATGATCCCGCCAATATGCGCCATGGTCGAGCCAACGATCTGCCCGGCGGTCTGCTCGTCGACATACTCACGCGGCACATAGCCGGTCACACGCACCTCGGCTGCCCGGCGCGTGCGGCCTTCCTGCTTGTCGGCGTTCTCATAGGCAGAGATGTCCAGGTGCGGGACCACCACCATTTCCAGCGCCCGCTCCTCCAAGGCGTCCATCATCAACCATTGGTGCGGGAACTGCACCACATAGCCGTAGGGCACGTTTTTCAGCGTCACGTACACCAGCGATTTTTCCTTGCGCGGGTTGCGCACGGCGATCTGGATGATCTGCGGCTCGGGGATTGAAGCGGGGGCTTCAAAGTCGAAGACATTCTCTTGCGCCCAGTTGTTTCCGCCGCTGACTTCGCCCAGCTGCTGCGAAGCGAAAGCGCGCAGGCAAGTATGCTGCCCCACCACCGGCACCCAGTTGGTCATTACATTCTGAAAACTGTTCTGAGCGATATTCGCCACCGTGACGGTGGAGAGCGGGGACCAGTTGCCGTTGTCGCCCACGCCGGGCGGGGTCACCACGTAGAAGGTGACCTTGACGTTGCTGGCATCGGCTGCCCCCTGGTTGTGCACTCGGGCGGTGAACTGATTGATGGTCAACGGCTTGGGCTTGTCACCGTTGCCGGTTGGGCGGCCCTGGCTGTCGTTTGGATGGTCGAACGAACCGAAGGGGGCCCGGTCGATCCAGATGTCGGGGGATTCGTAACTGCTGTTCCAGGGTTCGACGGTCAGGTCGAATGCGCCGCTGGGATCGTCGGAGATCACCTGCGCCCAAGCAACCTGTACGCGCGCCGCCAGCGGGCGGGCCGCCAGGCTGTCGTTGGTGACTGTGATGGTGAGATCGCGGGCCGGGTCCACGGCGTTGTCGCCCTGCTTTAGCACGATCGGATCATGCAGCAGGGTGATGAAGCGGGTCTGCTGGTTGTTGTTCATGGTGTCCATCAGCACCTTATAAACCACAATGCCGCCCTGATTGGGCGCGCTGCCGATGGGGATATTGTCATCGAACACCTGCGCTGTGGCGCCGGGGCGCTGGCGGGCCTCGATGTAGTAGTACAGGCCATCGGAGACTTTGATGCGGATGGTGTGGCAGCGGCCGACCATGGTGTTCTTGGCCAGGCCGTGCGCCACAATATCAAAGCTCTGCGAGAAGGCATTGCGGTCCCACTGCAAATCGATCACGTTGCTGCCGTCGTAGTAGCCCAAGCGGGTCATGTGGTAGGCCGAGAAACATGGGTGGCGGTCATGGTCGCCCATAATGTCGAACGACTGGGCGGTGGCGGCGGACGAATCCACCAGGTCGCTGCTGTAAACATCCTCGCCCAGGGTGGCGGTGCCTACTGTCCCGTCCTGGAAGGATGGCGCAGCGATCAGGTTGTGGCCGGTTTCGTGGGCAAAGCGCCCCCAGTTGGCCGACTCCTGGATGGCCAGCAGGTTGACCGCGTGGTTGGCGGAGATGTTGATGTTGGTGCTGCTGGGCGCGTCGGTGTAGTTGAAGTTCTGCTTCGACCAGCCGCCCCAGGCGCGGATGAAAGCGCCGTTGAGGAACACTACTACCGCCATCATTCCGTAATTGTCCAGGTTCTTGCCGTCGTTGACCGCGATCTGGGCCGCCTCGGCGGTGAGCTGGTCGAGCACCGACTGCTTGATGTTGTTGCCGGCGGTGTCGTGATAGTAGCTCCAGTTTTTCAGCAGCGGCTGCCAGGAGGTGGTTACGTCCACCTGCACGTCGAGCGTCGCAAAGCTGACCTGGTCGTAAAACGTGTGAACGGTGTTCCAGCGGTCGACGACATCGTTGCGAGCGTTGGTTGGGTTCGCCGGAGCGATGTCCGTTGGGTTGACCAGCACCACCAGCACGGGCATGGCGCCGGTGGAGGGCAGGTCGCCTGGCTGCAAGTTGGGTCCACCTTCAAAGTAGGAGGGTGGGCCGTCTTCTCCGGAGCCGGGGGTGGGATATGGTTTGGCTTTGAAATCTTGTGGGCTGTTGGCGGTCAGCCCGCCGGTCTGCACGGTGACCGGACCATCTTGCGCGTCGAGGCTGACGATCACTTTAAGCTTCGTCGCCTCGGCGCGGATCACCCGGGCGAGCTGCCCGCCGACGGTCACGATGTTACCGTCCAGTGCGGCGGCAAAGCCGCTGCCGTGAAGGTCGATCACGTCGCCGGGGAAGGCCTCGAACGGGTCCACCTGAGTAATGACCGGGCCGGCGGGGACGGGATGCCTGCCTTTCAACCAATCCTCAATCAGCTTGAGGATCGCATGGAGAAGTTTGAGGATGGAGATGAGGATCCGGGAAAGTACTTTCATAGAAAACCCTCCTACATTTAAAGGATCACTGAAGAACGCCGCTGCCTGAGCAGCTATATTCATTATATATAAGATAAATCTTATCTTCAATAGGCAATATTGTGATCCTGCAGTAAAGCTTGGGAAGTATAGCGTTCACACTGTTTCAAGTTTCATAAAACATCCCTGAGGATATGATGGCCATGGGCTTGCTTTCAGCGATAAGGGCAGCACACCCAGGATCATTAAGAATGTTCCACCAACAACGCCTTATCTAGTTTACAGCCCATCGAATATGATGGGCTGACGACGTTCCCCACTTCGAACTGGGCCACCTGCCCAAGCAGCATGCACGCTTCATCCACGCTTAAGCCTGGGTCGTCCTGCAGCCAGACGATCATTTCACCAACCGCTTGCTGTAAGGCTGTCTCTAGTGTGCGATCGATGCCAATCGTGAAGCGCTGGATTTCATTCTCGCCACGCGGCATGGATATTTGGCTGCCGTATACCAAATCAACTTCTAGAGCAACATCCAGCGACACCTCGATCCCCGTCCCGGCGATCTCGCCGTGGGACTGGGCTGCGTGCCCATCTCCGATGAAAAGCAGGGCGCCCTCGACGAAAACCGGGAGATAGAGGGTAGCTCCCGCAGCGATCGAGATCGAATTGATATTGCCGCCAAAGTTGCCGCAGGTATACGAGGTGATCGACTGCTCCAGCGATGGGGCGACGCCGATGCAGCCCAATACCGGCAGGAGGGGGACGGTGAAATCACGCAGGTGTTTAGGTGGGTCTTCCGGACGAGTTACCCCTGCTTCCAAGTCGACCTGCCAGCGCACTTCTTCACGTGGCGGCAAGAAAGGCACGAAGGCAGGCGGCACGATATTGCCGCGCAGGTTGCGATAGCTAAATCCGTGAGAACGATTGGGGGTCAAGTGAAGCAAGTGCACTTTGAGTACGTCCCCCGGCCTGGCGCTGCGCACGCCAAACGGACCGGTCAGGGGGTTCGGGCGGTGGGATCGGGCTTCCCCATCCGCGTCAAAGCCATGCGCGTCCAGCGTAGTCGTAACCAGCGTATCGCCGGGTTCCAACCAGATCACAGGTTCGTGCGGGCCAAAGGTGTTATAGTACCGGGTGGGGGCATAGGTGGTGATCGCCATTGAAAGCTCCTTCCATTGTTTCCAGAATTAGACGAAAAGAGAACGGATGCGATATAATAAGTTTTGAATCAGGAACCTTTTTCCGAGGCCAGGGGGATCAAAAGCCCGGTTTATCGGTATGGAAGGAAATACTTATTGTTAAGGTGGGATGGAATGGCAAGTTTACAAAATCAAGAGAATGCGCTGCGGCTCATTCAAGAAGCCGTACAGCGTGCAGACCAGTTAGGGAGTCCGTATAACCGCGATCTGCTAGGGGGATTCGAGAGGGCCCAGGAAACACTCAAATCCGCAACTGAAGTCAAGTCACAATTGGCGCTGATCCTATCGGCAGCGCGCATACTGATTGAAAAAGTCGAAAAGAAAACCATCCGGTTGATCATTGGAGACGACCCTATCACTCGACAGCAGATGTCGCACCTGGTGCGCATCCGCCTGATCTGCGCCGAATTGATCAATCTACTAACCTCTATGTTAGAGCGGGCAAATCAACTGGCGCCTTCGACCTCAAGGTTGTAATTGAGCGGTAACTACCCGATTCGGGTACCGTTTGCCCCTTTTTCTAATTCAAACAGTTATCACCGCAATTCAGCGCATCAGCAAGGGCATCGATCCCGGTAAATACCCAATCCGGGTGGATAGCGCTTGCGGCTAATTCTGCCGGACCGGTTACCCCGCTCATCACCAGGATCGATTTCAACCCGGACCTCTGCCCTCCGGCGATATCGGTATCCAGCCGGTCGCCAAGCGAAGCGCATTGGTGTGGCGCCAGCCGCATCCGTTCGAGCGCGATCAGAAACATTCTAACTTCGGGCTTCCCCATAATTTTCGGCTTGCAGCCGGTGGTTGCCTCCAATGCTGCCAGTACCATACCGCTTCCCGGCGCCAGCCCTTCAGGAGTGGGATAAATTAAGTCTGGGTTGGGGCCGATAAAGTCTGCGCCCGCCCGGATTAGCAGCGTAGCGCGCTTGATCATTTCGTAGTTCAGGTCCCGGTCCAGTGCAGCCACAACTGCAGCCACGTCGCTATCAACAACAACAAACCCCGCCTGCTCTAACTGCTGCTTGAGCGGCCTTTCTCCAACGACATACAGGCGCGTGCCGGAAGGGTAGCGATCACACAGATAATGAATGGTGGCTGTCGTGGCGGTGACCACCTCTTCCGGTTCGACGAAAATACCCATCGACCTGGCTTTTTCGGCAAACCCCAGCGGGCTTTTGGTGTTATTGTTGGTTGCCAGCATAAAGCGGATTCCCCTGCGGCGGAGTATACCGAAGAAACGGTCCAGCCCTGGAAGAGGCTGGTCGCCCTTCCACAATACCCCATCCATGTCGATCACCAGCCCTTTAAGCCGGCACAGGTCATCCGGTGTGTTGGCAGCGTCTTCCACTTTTCTCATCCTAATATCGTACTCAATTCCTCGAATACTGCCCCGGCACGAGCTTGCAGGTCATCCTCGCTCATCTCGCCGGCGCTCAGGGCAACGGTCACCTGCCCCCCCGGGCGCACACTGATATTGCCGTCGATCCCCTTGCCACCTGCTCCGCTGCGGACCATCACCAGCCAGGCGATATCCCGCCGCTTCCATACCTCTAAGCCGGCCTTCGGCGCTGCCTTCAGCACAGCCTGGTAAACTTCGCCGGTTGGTTTTCCTTGAAAACTTTGCATTGCTTGAATTTTTGCCATTGCCTATTCCACCATCAAGTTCGGATTCTCCATGTAATTCTTCAATGCGCTCAGGAACCGCGCCCCCACCAGCCCGTCAATCACTCGATGATCGGCGGAGAGCGAGACGTTCATGAGTGAGCGCGCCACCGGCTGGTCATTTACATCGGGCACGAAGCGCCGCGCCACTCGCCCCACTGCCAGGATGCCCACCTGCGGGGGGTTGAGGATGGCTGTGAAGTGGTCGATGCCGAACATGCCCAGGTTCGAAATGGTGAAAGTACCGCCGGTCACATCGTCCGGGCGCAGTGTGCCCTCGCGGGCTTTCCGGCTCAGCTCGGCCACGGCATCTCCCAGGCCGTTCAAACCCTGCCGGTCGGCTTCATGAATCACCGGCACAATCAGCCCGGTCTCGAGCGCCACGGCGATGCCAACGTTGATCTGATCGAAGCGCCGGATTTGGCCGTTGACAAAGTGACTGTTTAGCAGCGGTTGGTCGCACAGCGCCAGCGCGCAGGCCCGCACGATCAGGGCGGTCAGCGAAATGGGCTGTCGCCCCGACGGCTGGCGCGGGTTGAGAGCGGCGCGCAGGTCCAGAGCCCGACTCATATCAATCTCCACGTCCATGAAAATGTGCGGCGCCTGTTGGTAGCTGGCCTGCATTCGCTCGGCGATCGTCTTGCGCATCCCTTCCAGGGCAGTCACTTCCACGCCGGCCTGCTCGCTGCTTGCGATCGAGTCCGGCGCCTGGGCAGATGGGCTGACCGGCTGCCGCTGGGCTTCTTTCAACCCCTGGGCATATTGGGCAACATCCCATCCCTGCACGCGTCCTTGCTTGCCAGTGCCTTGCACATCTCCCAAATCGATCTCATGTTCGAACGCCAGCGCGCGCGCTGCCGGGGATGCGGGTACTTTTCCTGCCGGCGCCTGGACCGGCTGCTCATCTCCCATACTCTTTTTGACATGACCATTCATCTCGCGCCGCACGTCATCGCGGGTGATCTTGCCGCCCGCGCCGCTGCCCGGCAGGCTGTCCAACGAGACGCCTTCCACCGCTGCCATGCGCTTCGCCAGCGGCGTTGCTGCAAACGAAGCCGGGGATGGGGTAGATGTTGGCTTGCTTTCCGGTTTCGATTCCGCAGCCGTCGGTGCTGCCGGTTTACTCGCAGAGAAGTTCTTCCGTTCCTGCTCGCTCATGATCGCGGCAATCACCTGAGTGACCGGCACCGTGTCGCCTTCCTGGAAACGGATATCGCTCAAGATGCCATCCTCCGGAGCTTCCACCTCCATATTGACTTTGTCGGTGGTCACTTCGCAGATCGGATCGCCCTTTTCCACCCGATCGCCGTCGGCGCACAACCATTCAACGATGGTTGCCTCTTCTTGTGTCATTCCAAATCGCGGCATGATCACCTGTTTCGCCATTAGTACTCTCCGCGCACCAGTTTGCGCGCCTCCTCTGCGATCGTCTCTACCTGTGGGACGGCATGGTATTCGAGCGAGCGATTGTACGGGATCGGAATGTCCAGCCCGCATAGCCGGCGGATGGGCGTTTCTAGATAGTTGAACGCCTCGCTTGAAGCCACCCGGTAAGCGATCTCGCCAGCGTAACCGCCCGTGCCGACCGCCTCATGCACCACCAGCAGCCGTCCGGTGCGCTTGACCGATTCAATAATCGGAGCTTCATCCAGTGGATTCAAGGTGCGTGGGTCGATGACCTCCAGCTCGATGCCTTCCTGACTCAGCTTCTCCGCCGCCTGCAAGCTGCGCTGGACCATGATGGATGTCGCAACCACGGTTAGATCGCGCCCTTTGCGAGCGACGTTGGTCTGGCTGAGGGGAATGCGATACATCTCCTCAGGCACCTCGGCGGAGGTTTTGTACAGCAGCTTATGCTCGATGAAGACCACCGGGTTATCGTCGTAAATCGCCGACAGCAGCAAGCCTTTGGCGTCGTAGGCGTTGGATGGCATCACCACCTTTAAGCCCGGCACATGCACGAACCAGTTTTCCAGGCTCTCGCTGTGCTGAGCTGCCGCGCCGGTGCCCGAGCCACCCGGCATACGCAGCACGAACGGGGCGCTGGCCTTGCCGCCGAACATGAAGCGGATCTTGGCCGCCTGCATCACCAGCTGCTCCATGGACAGGACGATGAAATCGCTGAACTGGATCTCTCCCACCGGGCGCATTCCGGTCAGGGAAGCGCCCAGGCAAGCGCCAGCGATCGCCGCTTCGGAAATAGGCGTATCACGCACGCGTTCTTCACCGAACTGCTCGTACAGGCCGTTGGTCACGCCAAAGGCGCCGCCGTACACGCCGATATCTTCACCGATCAGGAACACCGCTGGATCGGTTTCCATTGCCTGGCGCAGCGCTTCACGGATCGCTTCAGAATAGGTCAGTGTGCGAGTCTGGGCCGCCTGAGGCATTTTCTCTGGGGTTGTTGTCTTAAGCATAGACACCTTCCATAATCGTATCAATCGAGGGCTCGGGGCTGGCGTCAGCGAAGGCCACCGCATCTTCGATAATCTGCTCGCCTCTTTGTCGGAATGAATCAATTTCATCTTCGTGGATAATCCCTGCTTCAACGAGCCGCAGTGCGAAGCGAGGAATTGGATCGCGTCCTTGCCATTCTTTGAGTTCTTGGCGAGTGCGGTATACCTGGCGATCGCTCTTCGAGTGGCCGCGCCAGCGGTATGTTACCACTTCCACCAGGCTTGGCCCATCCCCTTTGCGCGCCTGCTCGACCGCGCGGGTCAAACCATCGTATACTGCCAGCACATCGTTTCCGTCTACCGTCTCACCGGGCATTCCGTAAGCGACCGCCCGTTGGCTGAGGTGCTCGATATTGGTGCTCTTGTGGATGTCCATTGACATGCTGTAGTGGTTATTTTCGCATAGGAAGACCACCGGGAGTTTCCAGACTGAGGCCAGGTTCAACGACTCGTGGAATGCGCCTTCGTTGGTGGCTCCGTCGCCAAACAACACCAGAGCCACCTGGCCCGATTTCCTCAGCTTGATGCTCAAGCCCACACCTGTCGCGATCGGCAGCCCTCCGGCGACGATCCCGTTGGCGCCTAAGTTGTTGTTCTCCACGTCCGCAATGTGCATTGAGCCGCCTCGGCCGCGGCAGTAGCCGGCCTCTTTCCCCAAGAACTCGGCCATCATTAGCGGCACTTCTGAGCCCCACGAAATGCAATGTCCATGCCCCCGGTGATGGTTCAGCAGGTAATCGAAGCCTTTGCGCATGCTGTTCGAAGCCGCTGCAGCCACCGCCTCCTGACCAATCGAGAGATGCATCGTGCCATGCACCTTGCCCAGGGCATACAGCTCTTCAGCCTTCTCCTCAAAAGCCCGGGTCGTAAACATCACCTGCAGCATTTCTCGGGCGCGTTCCGGCCCGATCTCGGCAAGCAATTCCTCTGCTCGCTCCTCTGATAATGCTTGAATTTCAATTTTGCTCATCGGTTTGCCCTCATTTGGAATAGATTTTCAGGATTTTATAATAACAATGATGGGTGGCGGGTTGACACAGGGATATCGATCCACAGCCTGTCTCTCTCATCCGGAACGGCTGTTTTTGTCTAGTATTGCGACAGCCGCGCTTTCATCAGTCACCAGAACATTGACCAATCCCGATCGCAGGCCGCCAAGAATCGCATCGGCTTTTTTCGGCCCTCCGGCTACCCCAATGACCAGCGGCACCTCTCGCAGCAGGCCTACATCAATCCCGAAGACGTACCCGGCCAGGGGAATCTCCATCAAGTTTCCGTGGATGTCAAACTGTTCTCCGCACACATCGCCAACGATTCCAATCGAGCCTAAGTAGCGCGCTTGCTCGGGCATAATATATCCGGCACGAACAATGCTGGACAGCTCTGGTTCGATCGTACCAATCCCGACGATCGCGATGTCCAGGTGCTCGGCCATCGCCAGCGTTTCACGCAAGCGCCTGTCTTCTAGCAGCGCATCCCGCACCAATTTGTTATCGATGAACCAGGGAGCTGCCAAAGTATAAGCGCGGGCATCGAGCAGGGAAGCGAAACGGCGCACAAGGCCCGGACCGTCGGTTACTGGATCAACCGATCCAACCGTCCCAATCACCTGCACCACGCTCGACCCAGGACAATGAACCGGGTGAAAGGCGCTTACCACCTCTGTCAGTGCATACCCCCAGGAAAGCCCGATGGTGATATTTTCATGTATGTGCTGCGCCACAAGCCGCGCCGCCAAACCGCCGATGCGCTCGACCATGTCTTCGTACGGCTCCGAACGGTTCTGACAAACCCGCACATCCTTCAGCCCAAACACCTCCTGCAGTTTCGCCTCCAAAGAATGGTTGCGAGCCAGCGGGTGATGCACCCGGATGGAAACGACTCCACGCTTCTGCGCCTCAGCCAGCAGGCGTGAGATATGGGAACGGGAAAATTGGGTGCGGCCGGCAATCTCTTCCTGTGTCAGACCTTCCTCGTAATACATTAAGGCGATATCGGCAAGCAGCTCAATATGTTCGTCATCATCGAAATCCATACGACACGTTTCCTGCTCAAAGGGGTTATCAATACAAGAGCAACTTAAAACAGTCCTTAATTCTCTATTGATTATAGGAAAAATTAGGCCTTTTGTGCAAATCGCGCACAAATGTGCATAGGGTGCTTCAAACTCGTGATCGCAAACGTTATTTTTGCACAAATGTGCATGATTTCTTATTTTGTTATAAAAATTACTATAATCAAGGTAGTCGTTTCACCCTTAAATTTTTACAAGCTTAATAGCATCACAGTTGGCGCTCCCAAATATCGGCCGTAATACGAGTATTCCGTTGTATTCTGCGCCTTTCACTTATCTGCGACAGAAGGAGGATAAGTCGATTAAGTCTTTCACAGCTGTTGGTCCCACAGGCAATTTTGCTACAAGATGATTCGCCCGATTCGAGCATGATTATCCAGCGGTTAGGGACCCTGCTCAAAGAGCAAGGCTATGTTAACGATGGGTTCGTGGAGGCGACCTTGCAGCGCGAAGCCACGATGCCGACCGGCTTGCCCCTCCAAGGCGAACTCAACGCTGCCATGCCGCACGTCGACCCGGAATACGTGCAGAAACCCGCCATCGCCCTGGCCACCTTGAAGGATCCGGTCATTTTTCATAACATGGTTATGACCGAAGAGGAAGTTCCCGTACGCCTGGTCATTATGCTGGCCCTCGACCAACCAAAATCGCAGATCGAAACGCTTCAGCAAGTCGCCGGCCTGCTCCAAAAGCCCGATCTGGTTGCCGCGTTGATGACGGCAATTGTTCCCGAAGAGGTCTTCAGTATTTTATCCGGCTTAGAAGCGGTTTCTGAATAGGATCCTAAGGGTTTCGAAACCCTGAGGATCTTGTTTTAGAAGTTTGCTGAATTGCGACAAAGGAGGCACACAACACATGGCAAAAACAAAACTGGTTCTCGTCGCCTGCGGAACGGCGGTGGCAACTTCGACGGTCGTCGCGCGGGCGATTGAAGAAGCTTGCAAAAAGGCTGGGGTCAACGTCATGACCCGCCAATGCAAAGCGACAGAGGTACGCGCGCTTGTCGATCAGGGTGCTGATCTTATCGTTACGACAACCCCTGTTCCCAAGGATTTAGGCATCACGGTCATCCAGGGGCTGCCCTTCCTGACCGGTATTGGCAAAGATGCCGTCATGAAACAGATCATTGACACGCTGAAAGCTTAACCTTGCGCTTCAGTAAGGGCTTTTCCCTCCGGCACCTATCCCCTCAGGGCCGGTCAATTCAAAGCGCATACCATCCCCCGCTTCTCTATGATTTAGTGGAAAGGAGGCAATCTATCAGCAAAATAAACCCTCATAAGTTCCAATTTGTTTACAGAAACTGCCTTTGAAATTAATTCAAATAGGAGAGTAACTAAGATGGATGCCTTTCTGACCGGACTTAAAGCAGTAATCGACGCCCTCGGCTCCACTGTGCTCCTGCCCATCATGATCTTCTTCTTCGCAGTTATTTTGGGCACGAAGCCGGGGCGGGCTTTCCGTTCCGCGGTGGTCATTGGCGTAGCCTTTATTGGCATTAACCTGATCATCGGTCTGATGTGGGGAGCATTGAGCGACGTCTCCCAAGCGATGGTCACCAGCCTTAACGTTCAGCGAGATGTGGTTGACGTTGGCTGGCCTTCTGCGGCAGCGATCGCATTTGGATCGGATGTCGGCCTTTGGGTGATACCTATCGCACTGCTGGTCAATGTAATCCTGCTGGCGCTCAAGATTACCAAGACCCTCAACATCGACCTGTGGAACTTCTGGCACTTTGCCTTCATTGGCTCGCTGATCTCCGTGACCACCGGCAACCTGGCCCTCGGCCTCGGCGCTGCCGCTGTTTCCGCTGCAATCATGCTGTTCCTTGCCGACTGGACCGCCCCGGCTGTACAAAAATTCTATAACCTTCCGGGCATTTCCATTCCGCACGGCACCTCCACCACCCAGGCCCCGCTGGGTATCGCGCTCAACTGGGTGATTGATAAGATCCCGGGCGTGAAAAAATGGGACATGGATCCCGAGGCGGTAGAGAAACGCTTTGGTCCCACCTTTGGCGATCCGATGGTGCTCGGCCTGGTGATTGGCGTCGTGTTGGGCATCCTGGGCTTCTTGCCCCCCGCCTTATCCGGCGGCAGCCTGCAGGACTTCTTTGTCAAGACACTGACCTTGGGCGTCAACCTGGCTGCGGTGATGGTCTTGTTGCCCCGCATGGTCTCGATCCTGATGGAAGGCCTGATCCCGATCTCGGAAGCTGCCCGTGGGTTCATGCAAACCCGCTCCGGTGGGCGCGAAGTTTACATCGGCCTGGACAGCGCAATCCTGATCGGCCACCCGGCCGTGATCTCGAGCGCACTGGTGCTGGTCCCGATCGCCATCCTGCTCTCGGTGATCCTGCCCGGCAACCGCATCTTGTTGTTCGCCGACCTGGCGATCATTCCGTTCGTGCTGGCCATCCTCGGCCCGATTTGCCGCGGCAACATCGCACGCATTATCATCATCGGCACGGTCATTCTGGCATTCGGCTTCTACTTTGGTAATGCGATGGCCCCGCTGATGACCCAGGTGGCCGCCTCGATCGGTTGGACGATCCCCGAGAGCGCAGCTGCCGCGACCTTCATCGTCTCCATCGGCGATGGCTTCCTGTGGCTGCCATTCCTGTTCGTGATCCTGACCCGGACCCTGGGTTGGGCCGGTCTCTTGATCATGCTGGCTGCCCTGGCAGGAGCCTGGTACCTGTACCTCCGCAAGTCCTCGGCCTGGGAACAGGCCGCCGGCGGCCCAACTCCTGAAGAGGTTGCTGCTGCTGCGGCGGACTAGTCCACCTCCAATGGCCTTTTGCTAAAATCGTAAGATTCAGATGGCGAAGGTCGCAAGTGCCTTTCATTTGCGACCTTCGCCTAAATTGAAAGTAAGGAGATCTGCATGATCCGCTCCATAATCCTGAGTATGATGGGCGCGTGGGGCCCCCCAGTGCTGGAGTTCTATGAAACCAACAGTTTGTGGATCAACCTGTTGGTGCTCATGTATGGAGCCGTCATCGTCCTTTCCTGGATCAATCTGAAGAACATCCGCAAGTCGCTGATTCTATCTCTCGTCGCACAACTGCACAGCCGGCCTGATTTCGCTCCTGACATGCCAGCGAAAAAAGCTTTAGGATCCTTGACAATTGCCTGGGACGCTTCGATCCGGGAAGTGCGCTTCCCGTTCGTTGCCCAACAAAACGGCTTACTGCCACACCGGCTCAGCCTTGAAACCGTGCAGGCCATGCTCCCGTCTGAAGATCTGGCCGGGGAAGCGTTGAAGATCATCCGGCTACAAAACAAGCGCGCCGCGCGTAAGAATCCATAGAATGTCGTAAACGTGTTGCTGGGGTTGCGCCATGGCAATACCTTTCAGACTCTCCCAGAAACCTGATCATATGATTACAGGAGGAAGCTTTGCCTCAAGCAGAAATTACCATCGAGCACCCGGCCGGATTGCACGCCCGTCCTGCCGCCGTTTTCGTCCGGATGGCGTCCGGTTTCCCTGCGTCCATCCGTATTAAGAAGGCTGGCACACCGGGGAACGCCGTCAACGCCAAAAGCATCCTGTCTGTCTTAAGCCTGGGCGTCAATCAGGGTGACTGTATTGCGTTGGACACGGAAGGCGAGCAGGCTGGAGAAGCTCTTACTGCACTGCTTGACCTGGTGCGCAATAATTTTGGAGAAGGTCAGCCATCTTCATAGCGGTCGTTATGCCCCTTCCCAGATCTGTTCGAGACAATCATCTGGGCGCGGAGCCGCCTCGCTATAACAAAGTCGAGAAATCACTGGGGTAGTTATTACGATCCTCTATGCCAGGGTTCGAGGGGCTTCAAACCTCCTTTCCGTCTTCGCTACCTTTTTTGGAGGCCGGTGATGAACAAGGATTGGACATCCCGGGAAAGAGTTCGATCGGTTCTTTCTCACCAGGAACCGGATCGCGTACCCATTGGCCTGGACATCTCCTCTACACCTTACCAAAAACTGCGCTCCTACCTTGGATTCCCACCTCTTCTGGAAACCGGAAACTGCAATTGGGGATCCGTCAGGCCGGACGCTGATATTGCTAACCTGCTTGGACTCGACCTGACATATGTCTGTTTGCAACCTCTGCAGGCGCTGCCGTCTGAGCCAGATAAGATATACATCGATGAATGGCAGGTGGCTCACCGTACCATCCGGAATGCCGCGGATGCCCTTGAAATGGAAGTTGTGGCGTCTCCACTGGAATCGGTGCAAGTGGAAGATTTGAATGGTTTTCAATGGCCCGACCCGCAGAGCCCTGCATGGGTTCGTGGGCTAGAAGAACAGGCTGCTTGCCTCTTCCACGGCACCGGGTTAGCGCTGGTGGGCCGTTTTGGGGGTTCCATCTTACAGGTTGCTCGCAATCTGCGAGGTGAGGCCCAATGGAGCCGTGACCTGGTTGAAAACTCGGAATTTGTTTGCTCTCTCCTTAACCGGATTTCCGGACTGCAAATTGCGCTTGACGAAGCTGGGCTGCAAGCTTGTGGACGATATCTCTCGATCCTTGAGATTCACGAGGCGGACTGGAACACTCCCGGGCAGTGGATTTTCCCTCCTAATGTTTGGCGTGAGACCATCCGCCCGGTCTTTGAGCGGCGCTGGCGAGCAGCTCGCAGAGCGATCGATCGCTATGCGCCTGGCGTCAGGCTGATGCTGTACGCTCCTATCCCCCGACCGGAGGTGTTCCCGGATCTGGTGGAGGGGCATATCGATCTTTTCGGTCCGCTCCAGCCCGGCGTTTCTGGGCTGGACTTGCGGGCATTGAAACGAGAGTACGGAGACCGGCTCAGTTTTTGGGGAGCGGTGGATGAATCCCTGCTGGAGACCGGCAGTGAGGCCGGCGTTCGTGAGCAGGTGAAGAAAGTCCTGGAGCAAATGAGCGCTTCGGGTGGTTATATCCTGGCGCCCTCGCAGAGGGTGGAAGCCGGGGCGCAGCCGCAAAACATTATTGCGATGTGTGAAACGGTCAAGGTTTATGGCCGTTATTCGGCGACTGCCAGGAAAATATAAATATCGCTTCCAGACGGTTATGAAAGAAAGATCGTAAGTCGAGGAATTTTATGCATATCATTCAAGGTATTCCTGCTTCCCCCGGTTACGCGGCCGGCCCGGCCTTCCATCTGGCAACCAAAGCCATTGAGATCCCGCGTTTCCTGGCGAAGGACCCAGCGGCAGAATTGGCCCGAACTCGGTGAGGCGCTCGCGGCTGCAAAAATCCAGCTGCAAGAGATTCATGCCAAAGCGTCACAAGAGGTCGGCCCAGAGGAAGCGGCAGTTTTTGAGGCACACTTGCTATTTATTGAGGATCCAGACCTGCTCGAAGCTGTGCACAGCCAGATCACGCAACAAAACGTGAACGCAGAGGCGGCCTGGAGCCACGGCATCGAAACATATGCCATGGCCCTGGAGGTAATGGACAATGCCTATTTCGCGGCCCGGGCCGTGGATGTGCGCGATGTGGGCCTGCGGATCCTGCGCCTGCTGCTGCGCCTGCCTGAAAGCGATATTTCCGCACTCACCCACCCCTCGGTGATCCTGGCACGCGACCTGACTCCCTCAGACACCGTCCGCTTGGATAAAACGAAGGTGCTCGCATTCTGTACAGCCGAGGGTGGGCCGACCTCGCACACCGCCATCCTTGCCAAAAGCCTTGGCCTTCCGGCAGTGGTTGGCGCGGGGCCCCAGCTGCTGGAACTTGTTTCAGGAGCAGACCTGCTGGTGGACGCTGAGCGCGGTTGGGTCATCGCAGCGGCAGACAGCGCAGCGGTAGTTAATTTTGAAAGCAGCCGGGCCGCCTTTGAGCGGCGCTCCTCTCTGGCGTTGGGTCATGCTGCCGAACCCGCAGTGACACGCGATGGAATCCGGATGGAAGTTGTCGCGAATATTGGTGGGCTGGATGACGCTAACACAGCCTTGAAAAGTGGCGCGGAAGGCGTAGGCTTGTTCCGGACCGAGTTTCTCTACCTCGACCGGCAAACTGCCCCGGATGAGCAGGAACAGTTCCAGGTCTACCGGGCGGTCATGGAAGCAATGGGCGACCTCCCGGTGGTCGTGCGTACGATGGACGTCGGCGGCGACAAAGAACTGCCCTACCTGGATTTGGGCAAAGAGGCCAACCCCTTCCTGGGTTACAGAGCTATCCGCATCTCGCTCGACCAGCCCGATATCTTCAAGACCCAACTGCGCGCCTTGCTGCGTGCGGCTGCTGGGCACCACATGCGCATCATGTTTCCCATGATCGCTACACTCACCGAGCTGCGCCAGGCAAAAGCTCTGTTAGCAGATGCCAGCGCCGAGTTGGAAGCGGCAGGTTTGCCACTGCCCGAGAAGTTACAGGTTGGTATGATGGTGGAAATCCCCTCGGTGGTTGTTATGGCCGACCGCTTCGCCTGTGAGGTTGATTTCTTCAGTGTGGGGACCAACGACCTGACCCAATACACCTTTGCAGCGGAGCGCACCAACGAGAAGGTGGCCGCCCTGTCCGACCCCTGTCACCCGGCCATTTTGCGCCAGATCCGCTCGGTCATTGAAGCCGGGCATGCGCGCGGTATTTGGATCGGCCTGTGCGGCGAGCTTGCCGGTGATCCCGAAGCCATCCCGCTCCTGCTCGGGCTCGAACTGGATGAATTTAGCATGGCGCCGGCGATGATCCCTCAAGCAAAAACAATTATTCGAGAATGGACCCAAAAGGAAGCCAGACAACTGGCGCTCGAAGCGCTGGAGTTGGAATCGGCCGGCGATGTTAGAGAACTGGTGAGGCGCAGGTCAAAAACACCGGCGTAAACCTGGTTGCGCTGCAGTGGTTGCGCTGACCCCTACAAATCGACTGGCAATTTCTGAATTTGGATCTTCCGAAACTCACGGTTCTCGGCCATAAGATAACGAGTGCATTTCTACCGATATGCTTATTCGCTGGGGTTGGGTGTCGGCACGTGCCTCTTCTATCGCCGCTGCTCACCCGCATAACCATAGACAGGTAACCACACGAGGCATATTCCCCGAAGATCATCCATCCAGCATCCTTTGCATGTCGACCTGCGATGACGCTGCAGATTTCGTACTGCTGGTTTCCCTGAGACGTTAAACACCCTCATGAGGGAGACGATTGGAATTTAAAATGGCATCAATTTGCGCCAATTCATCCTGCTCGAAATCCAAGCGCTCCAGGGTGTTTAGGTTTTCTTGTACCTGCCAGGGGCTGGAAGCGCCCATCAGCACGGAAGTCACTTCGGGGATACGTAAATTCCAGGCGAGAGCCATCTGTGGCAGGGATTGGTTGCGCGCTTGAGCAATTTCATTCAAGCGGCGCACTTTGTCCAATTTATCAGTTGTGATTTCATCTCGAGGTAGGTCGCTGTCAGGTTTAGCGGCGCGGGAGCCTTCTGGGATTCGGTTGAGGTATTTGGTGGAGAGCAGCCCCTGGGCTAGCGGAGAGAACACGATGCAGCCGATGCCTTCTTCTGCCAGTGCCTTCGTTAACCCATCTTCGATCCAGCGGTCGAACATATTATAGGATGGCTGGTGGATCAGTAAGGGAGTCCCCAGATCTCTCAATATATGTGCCGCTCGGCGGGTCTCCTCGGGCGGGTACTGCGAAATGCCCACATACAACGCCCGCCCGCTGCGCACGATGAAATCGAGCGCCTGCATGGTTTCTTCTAAGGGGGTTTCCGGGTCGGGACGGTGATGATAGAAGATGTCCACTCGGTCTAGGCCCATGCGTTTGAGGCTCTGGTCGAGACTGGAGATCAAGTATTTGCGCGATCCCCAGTCGCCGTAAGGTCCGGGCCACATGTCCCAGCCCGCTTTGGTCGAGATGACCATTTCATCTCGGTAAGGCGAAAAATCTTGAGTATAGATGCGCCCAAAGGTTTCCTCCGCTGAACCGTAGGGCGGCCCGTAGTTGTTGGCCAGATCAAAGTGGGTGACGCCGCGGTCGAAAGCCAGCCTAAGCATTTCACGAGCGTCCTCGAGCCGGTCAACCCCGCCGAAGTTGTTCCATAATCCAAGCGAGATCGCCGGGAGTTTTAACCCGCTGCGGCCGCAGCGGTTGTAGATCATCGTGTCATAACGTTGATTTGCCGCTTGATAGGGCATAGAAAATTCTCCTTATTCAACCCTTGTAACCTTGCTCGCCAAATGGAACTTGCCGGGTTCAATGTTCTGCAAGCGGGCCAAAGCCAGCGAGATCATCTGTGCCGGGAGCATTTCCAGCACGGTTCGTTCGGTCGTGCTGCGCGCAGGCAAATCGAACAATCCCGCTTCTGCCGCATCCTGCACCAAGGCAGCGTGTCCGCCCGCGGCGCAGACATCCTCATACAACTGGCGGTTCAGGTCTGCTGTCTTTAGGTTACCGGAATATACCAGGACGAATGTCTCGGGCGAGACCAGTTCGAACGGGCCGTGGCGGAAGGCTGCGCTGCTCAAGGCTTGGGCCGGGAACTTGGCCGACTCTTTGATGATCAGCCCGGCCGTCTGGACCGCCGCCAGCGAAGGTCCACGCCCCACCAGGAACAGGTCATGCGTTCCCTCCAGCAGCTGGGTAAGTCGCTCCACATGACCGTACCAATCCGCCAGATAAGCTGCCACAGCCTCGGGCGTCCGTTCCAGATTGGCCAGCTCATCCTGATCTGGAAGCAGTATATCGCCCAGTCGGGCGAGGGCGGCCAACGCTGCGAGGTAGGTCTTGCAGGATACTGAATACTCCTCGCCAGCGTCGGTCGCCAACACTGCCGCAGCGCGCTGGGCAAACACACTATCGGGGGTATTGGTCACAGCAATCAATGGAACCTTTTTCTCAGTCATTTCCAGCAACTGCACGATCTCGGCACTCTCGCCTGACTGGGAGACGGCTACAACCAGCGAGTCGGGGGTGATCAAATGGGGCGCGTAGTGGATTAGCTCAGAGGTTTCCAGCTCATATGCGTTCACCCCGCTTGCGGTCAGGCGCAGCCACAAGGGATGGACCGCGTAACACGATGAGCCCATGCCGGTCAGCACCACCCGGGTCAGCGTTCCTGCCGCTAGCTTTTCCGAAAACGGTTCGATCGAAGGGGTGTCAGCTAGGACCTCGAGGGTGCGGCGCAGTGCGTTGGGTTGGTCGAGAATATCGGTAAGATAAGGAGAATTCATCAGTAGGTCCTTTAAAATAATTTTTTGGAATGGCGTCTGATCCAGACTTGCGCTGCGCCTACCAGACCGGTTTGCGTTCCTGTAGAGGCCTGTGTAATCCTGACATGTTCGAATGGCACCAGGCCGCAGGAAGTCCGTACTGTGCGTTCGATGGTTGGCCAGAACAGATCCCAGGCTTGCATGAGCCCACCACCAACCGTAATGATTTCAGGTGTATACAGGGTAACCAGGTTGGCGAAGCCGGTGCCGAGATAGTAGGCGGTGCGGTCCACGGCCTCTACCGCCAGGCGTTCTCCCTTGCGGGCGTCTTCACACAATTGACGAGCGGAGTATCGAGCGCCTTGTGGATGGTTTTCTTGCGCCCAGCGCTCCATGGCCGGTCCGGCTGCCAGGCTCTCCCAGCAGCCGCGCCCACCGCAGAAGCACTGCGGGCCGCTCGGGTCGATGAAGTGATGCCCAATCTCTGGGTGCGCGCCGTCAACGCCCCGATAGATCTGACCGTTCAGCACCAGCCCAACGCCAATACCGGTGCCAATGGTGACCAGTATGAAGTTGTTTGTACCGCGGCCTTTGCCCCAGGCCCACTCGCCCAGGGCGGCTGCGTCGGCGTCGTTCTCGATGAACGTTTCCGTACCGGTTGCCGCGTGAAGCATCCCAGCCAGGTCGGCGCCTTCCCAAGCCGGCATGAACTCCACGTAGCCGAGCGTGCCCAGGGCCGGATAGACCGGGCCTGTACAGCCCACACCGATTCCAGACAGCGCCTCACCGCTCGGGCAGGCTTGTGCCAGAGCCGTACGCAGCATTTCAGCAATTTCCATTACGACATTTTCCACCCGGCTGTCTGAGTCGGTGGGTGTGGAGCGCCAGGCCAGAACCTGACCGCGCTCGTCCACTATCCCGGCTGCTATTTTGGTGCCGCCGATATCAACAGCCCCGATGATCATTCTTTCACCGCTCCGGCCGTCATTCCGGAAATGAACTGACGCTGCAGCAGCAGGAAAACAAGGATCATGGGCAGTGCGGTCAGCACGGTACCCGCCATGATCTGGGTCTGGTTTGAAGTGTTCTTCATTTGCAGTTGTGCCAAACCAACCGGAAGGGTAAACAGCTGCTCGGACGAGAGCACAATTCGAGGCCACAGGAAGTCATTCCAAGCGCCCATAAAAATAAAGATCACCAGGGTAGCCACACCTGGCAGCACCAGAGGCAAGACGACTCGCGAGAAGACGCCGAACTCGCCGGCCCCATCAATGCGGGCCGCGTCCAGCAAGTCATCCGGAATGGTCAGCAGGAACTGGCGCATCAGGAAGATGCCGAAGATGCTGGTCAGCGAGGGCACAATCAGCGCGGCATAAGTGTCGATGAACTTCAAGAAGCTCATGATCTTATACAGCGGGATTAAGTTTACCTGGAAGGGTACCATCAACGCCAGCAGCATCAGGAAGAAGATTTTATCCCGTCCGGGGAACTTGAGTTTGGCAAAGGCATAGGCTGCCAGGGTGTCAAAGAAGGCATGCCCGGCTGTGATCGCCACCGCCACGATGACACTATTCAGGAAGAAGCTCATGAAGTGGATGCGTGTCAGCACCTGCTGGTATGCCAGGATCGAGAAGGGGTCCGGCCACCACTGCGGCGGGGTCAGGAATACGTTCTGCTCAATCTTTAACGAGGTCACTACAGACCAATAGAATGGGACCACCATCAGGATAGATGACGAGATTAGCAGCGCGTACAGCATTCCTCGCCTCAGCCAGTATCGGAAGGATTTATGTTTTGACATGGCCTGCCTCACTCTCGGAAATAACGCCACTGGATATAGGAGAAGACCACCAGCACGGCAAACAGGATGTAAGCGATGGCCGAAGCATAGCCAAGCCGAAGGTCCTGGAATTTGGTAAATAGATAGTAGACAATGGTCGATGAGGCATACAACGGACCGCCGCGTGTCATAACGAGCACCTGATCGAATACCTGGTAGCTGCCGATGATGCCGACAATATAGGCGAACAGGATCACCGGGCGCAGCGCCGGCAAGGTCACCGCAGTGAATTTGTTCCAGGCGTTCGCTCCATCGATCTCGGCCGCTTCATACAGCTCTTCAGGGATAGACTGTAAAGCCGCTAAGAAGACCACGGTCTCGAAGCCGAAGCCCTGCCAGATGCTGGCAAAGGCGATCGAAACCAGCACGAAGCTTGGATCTGAAAGGAATCCCACCCGAGTCATCCCCAGCGCCCCCAGGATTGCATTGAACAAGCCGTCACGCTGGTAGAGCATGATCCAGATGGTAGAAACCACCACCATGCTGGTCATGACCGGCAAGAAATAAGCGGTTCGGAAGAGCGCTTGGAACTTAACCTTCTGATTGAGCAGCAGGGCCGTGATCAGTCCCAGGCTAGGGCCAATTCCCATCCCTAACAAGACGAAGATGGTGGTGTTTATGAAAGACTTTATGAAGATCGGATCCTTGGTGATCAGGTTAATATAGTTCTTTAAGCCGATAAACACCGGTGGCTGCAAGCCGCTGTAATCGTTCAGGCTCCACCACAGCGACATGAACATCGGGACGAGCAAGAAAACGATATTCCAGATGACGGGAACGGCGATAAACAGGTAAGCCATCCAGTATTTGCGAAAGCCACGTACCATCCTGGTCGTTGCCGGCCGCGCCTGCGTCCTCACTTCGGTTGAGGTTGTCATACTCCCTCTTCTATCTAGATCAAAACGCTCCCTTAGCGCCCTCCCCTCTCCTTCGTGGAGAAGGGAGGGCCCAGGAAGGGATGAGAGAAGCGGTATTTACTACTGAACAAGCGCCGCATCAGTTGCCTGTGCGGCTTCGTCGAGCGCATCTTGCACGCTGGCCTTATCGAGAGCGATCTTTTGCATCGCGTCGGTGAAGGCCGTGTCAATATCAGCCCAGGAGCGAACATAGGGGAAAGGCGTGGCGGTATTCATGGTGTCCAGGAAGACGCTGAAGGCTTGCTGCCCGCCAAAGTACTCGTCTGGGCCGTTGACTTCGGGACTGTTGAGCGCATCAACAATGGCCGGAGCCGCACCGGCGTTCTTGTACACGCCAATCTGGTTTTCAGGCCGCAGGGCAAATTCGATAAACTTCCAGGCGGCGTCTTTATTGGCCGCCTTGGCCGGGATTGCCAGGCCGGTGCCACCCAGGTAAGAACCGGGCTGCTTATTGAATGGGTGGGTAGCAACTTTCCACTGTCCTGCCATCTCTGGGGCCGCGCTCTTGAGGATGCCCATGTAATACGGGCCGTCCGAGAACATGGCGATGCGGCCATCCTTCACACCCTGGATGCGCTCACCCAGGTCCTCGGTCCAATTGACGGCATCGCCGTCCTTGAGCAGGCTGGTATAGAAGGTGATGGCATCTACCCCCTCAGGTGAATTGAACGTGGCTTTCGTGTTGTCGGCGTTCAGCAAGGAGCCGCCATTTTCATAGATCCATTGTGAGCCGTGGAAGGTGTCGGCGTCAAACTCATACAGGTACTTGTCACCTTCTTTCAACTGCTCAGCCACGCTCTTGAGCTCTTCCCAGTTTGTGGGAACCTGCAGACCCTTCTGCTCGAACAGGTCGGCTCGATAGTACAGTGCGTAGGTGTCAAAGTCATACAGGGCGGCGACGGTCTGGCCGTTGAAGGTAATTGCATCCAGACCACCAGGGGTGTAGACTTCGCTGATTGGTTTGCCGTTGATCTGTCCGTTCATAAAAGGGTTCAAGTCGGCGAACGCGCCTAGAGCTGCAAAGCGCGGCAGCCAGGTCATATCGATGGTCGTAACATCGGGAGTCTCGCCGCCGGTAAGGACGACATTGAGTTTCTCCAGGGTGGTGTCCCAGTCGATCGATTGGTAGTCAATCTTAATGTTGGGATATTCTTTCTCAAACGGTTCGATGATCGGCTTGATCGGGGTGGCTTCTCCGTAATAATCCCATACTGTGAGTGTAACCTGCTGGTCACTCGGCTGATTGCCTTCGGCCGGCGCGGCTCCGGATTGAGGCTCGGCAGGGGCGGCTGGTGTGCAGGCGCTCAGCGCCATGGCAAACACGATCAGAACAAACGCGATCTTTTTCCAGTACATATCCTAATCCTTTCGTTTGCAAATTCTGTTTCCAACACTTGCAATTGGATGGATCGACACGCAAAAACGACACGTTGCCAATTCCCTCAGCGGACATCTCCTCCTTTCTGTCTTACATAACAGGTTCAGATTTGGATGTCTGGTTACGGCTCAAGATTTGGCGTCCCCGGAAAATTGGGAAGAACTCCATTCAACCACGGCTCCGTCATGTGCCAGCAGGTTCATCTCCCAACCATGGGAATCCACGCTTAGAGATTGGAATCCCGAAGGCGTTACCAACCTGGCAGCTTTGACTGGTAAGGCGGTCAATACTTGCACTGTGAGATCCTGGCCGCCGTGGTTTGCCAACACAGCGTAGCCGCGGCCCTCGCTTGAGATCCCGGCCACTTCTACCGAGGGCTGGTCTGTGCTGAACTGCGCCGCCACCGCGGCCCAGTCCCTAACAGCCTGGTACAGCCGGTGCGTCTGGTCGTCGCGCTCGAAAGCGCCCGCGCGCCGTGCCAGGTAGCTCTCGATCGGGTAGGTGCAAAGCAGCGTCTTGCCGCGGCCATACTGATTGGCCACTATCGCCGGGCGGCCATCCTGATCAACGGCGATGACTTCACCCCCCTTCAGGTCGATGGTGGCGGGCCAGTGGCGGTGATTGGCTGCGTCGGGCTGGAAATGAAATTCCTCGCCTACCTGCAATCCGCCGAACTCTTTCTGGACTCGCAAGATTACGCTTTCTACCGGTATATGGTCGGCCAGGCGGACCCCGAACAACTCGTCCATCTCGGGGATGGCCGTGTCAGCGCACACGCTGGCATATAGCGTCCCACCATTCGCGACGTAGGCTTTGGCCCGCTCCCAAAAGGTTGTGTGCAGATGAGTCTCGTTGCGTTCGGTGGCGGTCAAGGGGGCGGGCGCCAGCACTAGTGGGCTTTCCTCCCAGGTACCGTCCAGCGGGCCTACCTTGCGGGCGTATTCCCGTGGGAAAGCTACTTTGAGTCCAGCACGCCGCGCCAGCACCAGTGTGTTCAGCAGCGAGCCCACCAGCCAGCCTGAAGCCTCGGTTGTATCGGGTAGGTCTTGCCCGGCCACCACCCCACCTTGCTGAGTGGAAACGTAAGGGGCACGGCTGGTCAGGCCGAGCCGGGAGAAGTCGCCATGTGGGCGGGCCCACTCATCCGGCACTGGCACAGCGGCGGTGGCCGGTTCGGGCGACAGGTCCTCCAGATCCAACTGCGCTAGCACCTGGCTGAAGCGCCGTAGGGTCTCCCCTTGTGGACGATCTTGACGATCCCATGTAGTCAGGCCGAACTGAGTTCTCGTGCGGGGCGCGCAGATAGGGGCTGCGCCGGTAGGTGTCCGGGGCGGCGTCGGTGAAGCACCACAGCAGGAAGCCATTGGCCCCGGCTGCCAATGATGAGTACATGGTTACGTTGTCGAAGGCGGCGATGCGCTCGGGTGTGTATTGGGCCGAGGAAGCGCCTAATTCATGGATCATCACCGGACGGCCGGCCCCACTCGACAGCAAGGTCTGGAATGCGCCGCAGTAGGTGCCGCGCTCCGAGAGCATTGGGTCGGGGAAAAGGTTCAAGGCGTAGATCGAGTAGGGGTGAGCCGAGAAAAAATCCACCTCCTCGGCGATGGTGTCCGGTCGGAACGGCCCGCGCGAGACGTCTTCCATCGAGGTGCCTACGCAAAGAACGTGCTCAGGGTCGTGCTTTCGCAGTGCCCAGGCGATCAGGCGAGTCCAGTTGATGGCCATAGCATCCGTGGTTGAGCCGCTGACGATCCAGTAGGGCGGCTCGTCGGTCAGGTCCCAGGCCAGGATGGCGCTCTCGCCTCGATAGCGTCGGGCGAACTCGGCAGCGTGATCGGTTTGCAAGCGCAGCATCTCGGGGTCGGCATGGGGATGACGTCCATGTCGCCAGGGCACGTCCCAGTAAGCTTCGCCGACTTCGCCGCCGATAAACAGGGTAGGGTGCAGGTAAATGTTGTATTTGTGGGCCAGCTCAATCAGGTGGTCGAGCTGCTGGAAGGCTTCTGGGTTGTAGACGCCAGGGTGCGGCTCGAACCAGGCCCAGAACAAGTCGAAGCGCATGGTGTTGAACCCCAGGTCTTGCATTTTGGCGAAATCGGCTTCCACACTCTCGGGATTCCAGGTATAGGGCCAATCCAGGGCTTCTTTAGCGGGTACCCAGTGTGCGCCGACCGGGATAAAGCGGCGCTCACGGCGGGTAAAGTAACGGCCGGGTAAGCGGACAGGGTCAAGGGACATTGTTGAGCTCTCCTTTTGCAATCGCTAGGGCATGAACGCTAACGTGATGATGTTCCATCTATTCAGATAAGGTCACGTGCACATCGAAACCGATTTCAAACAGGCGCTGCCAGGGCAGATGGATATTCTCCACCGTCACCGCTTTCACCTGACCCGCGCTGCAGAACAACTTCGCCAACTTGTCGATGGGCGATTTCAACCGCCGGCGCAGGCGCTGCACCAGTTCAGCCTCCAGCGCCGGGTCTTTCACCCGCTCAGAGCTGGGGTTTAATCCAAGGGAGGGTAGATCTTCCAGCCAGACTTCAGTGCGCACCTCCGCCTGATAGACATAATCATCCAAGTAGCGTAGGAAAAGGAACTCTAGATGCGCCTGGCGCTGCTCGCTGGTTTCGCCCTGACGCACTGCCAGCTGGTGCAGCACAGCCTGCGCCAGCACGGTACCGAGCGTGTTGCCCGCGGTGTTCCAGCCGCCGTAGGCTGCCATTTGGGCCGCCTCAAGGCGGCGCGTCAGCAGCCCGCCCAGCACCCAGTCGGCGCCGTTGACGAAGGCCACATCTGCCAGGGCCACCGCGCGTCCGGCCTGCACATCTGCCGTCAGGGCGCGCACGAACTCCTCAGGACTGCGGTGGGGCGTGGTCAGCTCGCGGCGGGTGGCGCGAAAGACTGGGTCGGCCATAAGCCTGTCCAGCCAGGCGTGAAATTGCTCCGGCAGCAGGTCCCGTGCCCAATCCAGCCCGCGCAAGGCAGGCAACTGGAACAGCCCCTCGCCCTGGGCGTGGGCCGGGGCATTCAGGTATAGCAGCAGGTCAGCCTGATCATGCGAATCGGCCAGCGATCCGCCCAGCGGGGACAGGTGCGCCTTGACCAATTCATGGATCGGGCGGTCTTCGTAAGCGGTGATCACACCTGGCGAAGCCGCGGCTGAATAGCGCGGAAAGACTCGCGGGCGGAAACCCGCCTGACGACAGGCGGCCGCCGCCAGCAGCAGCGAGCCGATCTCGTCTGCACCCGGGTAGGTGATGGCATGCTCACTCAATTCTTCGCGATGGATACGAGCTTGCAGGGTACGCGCCTCAGCGATGTTCCAGCCGTAGTCGGCGGTATCGTCTTGGGGCAGGATCAGGTAGTCGAAGATATGCTCGCCTACCCAGGTGAGCATTTCCTGGTTGACGTTGTGGTTGCGATTGCGCCCGGCGCGGTAATCGGCGTAGACCTCATCCGGGATCTCTTTGCGCAGCTCGTCCGCCTCGTCGGCTTCCGGCGCGGAAGCCTCGCCAAGCTCGCGCTTGTGCTCCAGGTACGACAGCCGGAACATACGGCTTCCCCAGGTAGCCCAATATGGCTTTTCCTCTTCGCTCGAGTTGTGGCGAGCGATGCGCAGGATCACACTCGAGCCGAAGATCAGCAGGTTAGGGTTATCCACCTTGAGCCGCCGCAGCACCAATAGCCGCTCGATCACACTCTTTAACGGTTCAACCGAACGGCGCGAGGGAATCAAGCCGCCGTAAGCCAGAGTGTCTACCGATACTACCAGCATGTCCGATGTGCGGGCTTCATACTCCAGCCAGCTCACCAGATCTGCGTGGCGCGATTCGCGCCAGGGGTTGCCCAGCCACTCTCTTGGCGGCAGGCGCAAATCGAACCCGGCAATGCGCGCCAGGTAGCGCGGGTAATTGTAGTTGACCGGGCGGTCGTCCATTGGGAGGAGTACAAGCGAATCCGTCAAAGCTGCGCTCCGTGTTTGGGCTGCATCGCGGCCGCAAAACCGGCCGTGATAAGCTGTGGACGGGTGATGGCGCTGCCGACCGTCACGGCAAATGCGCCCAGTGCCAGAGCCTGAGCGGCCAGGGCGGGGGTGTTGATGCGGCCCTCGGCGATGACTGGTGTCGAGAGCCTGTCTGTCAGGGCCGCCAGCAGCTCGAAATCGGGCTCCTCTTGCTGCCGGCTGTCAGCGGTGTAGCCGGATAGGGTGGTACCAATCAGGTCTGCCCCGGCTTCCTCGGCGGCCAGTCCTTCTTCTAGCGTAGCGATATCGGCCATGACCGGCAGTTCGGTCTCCTGGCGTACCCGCCGGATCAGCTCAGCCGCGCTACGGCCGTCCGGATGTGGCCGCAGTGTGCCGTCCAGAGCGATGATGTCGGCCCCGGCGGCGGCCACGATCAGCGCGTCCCGCAAGCGCGGCGTGATCCGCACCTCGTAACCGGGCAGGTCCACTTTCCAAATGCCGATCAGTGGCAGCGACACGGCCCGGCGCACGGCGGCGATATCGACCGGGCTGTTGGCGCGCAGGCCTGAGGCGCCGCCGTCCAAGGCAGCCCGGGCAAAGGCGGCCATGTGCTCTGCGCCGAACATGGCATCGCCGGGCATCGCCTGACACGATACGATCAACCCGCCGCGCAGGCTTTCGATAGCTGGGGGAAGAGGGTGGTCAGGCATTAGGGTTAATTTATTCGGCCAGTTCCCCGCGCCGGAAACGTAAGTAAAACTTGCATTTGTCGCCGCGTGTGACTGACCAGCAGTATTCCACTGGAACACCATCGACATCGTAGGCGATCTGTTCGCTCAGCACGGCGGGTGAATCGGGCTCGGCATCCAGCAGCTGGGCTTCTTCGTTGTTGAGCAGCACAGGCTGTAAGGTGTGATCGAGCCCTACAATAGAAACTTCATAGCGAGAGGCTAGATAACGATAAAGGGATTCATCGGCAAGGTTGGCATGTTCCAGTCCTGGGAAGCGCACTTGCGAAAGATAGGAGGTCTCCAGCAAGATCGGCTCGCCATCGGCCAGCCGTACGCGGGTTAGTTCGACCAAGCTGTCGCCGGGAGATACCCCAAGAGCGTTTGCGACTTCCTCGGCAGCCGGGACCAGACGCAGGGAAACCTGACGGCTGCTGGGGGTGCGACCGATTGCCAACATCTGATCCGAGAAGCTCAGGCGGCTGGTGGTGATTTGAGTGACGGTGGGATTGGCAACGAAGGTGCCGACACCATGGCGGCGGTTAAGCCAACCCTGGCGTGCCAGGTCTTCTAAGGCGCGCCGGACGGTCAGCCGCGAGACACCATAAAGATCCGACAGATCCCATTCGGAAGGAATGCTGTCGCCGGGCTTGAGTTGGGCGGAGGCGATCAACTCGCGAAAATTTTGTTCGATTAGTTCATAGAGTGGAAACTTGCTGTTCCGATTGAGTTTAAAAAGCAGTTTGAGATTGGCCATAATTCCGTCCTTTACGCTTGAATACTATTCAACAGTAAAATATTCAGATGGAAATATGTATAGAGGTCAATACATCTATAGTGTACGATTAAGAAATGGAAAAGTCAAGTGACACGAAGAAGAGCAAGGCGGCAGCGAAGCCACCTTGCTCTTTTTTGCAACTTATTCCTTGAACTGATGGTTAGGGCCGATCAAAGGTCAGCGACCAGAGCCCCTACACGACGTACTGCAGCCCCACACACAGCCAGATGGTAGCCGGTCAGGACCGGGTGCGATATACCGCCATCAGGAACTGGTAACTGTTTTCAAGGCGACCATTTTGCTGAGCTGTTGGGGTAGCTCCACTGGCGGGACAACTGCCTTCATTTCAGCGAAAGCCTGCTGCGTGGCCGCCTCATCGGCGCTGGATTGTAGTGTGGAAGCGGCGTTGTCAATCACCGGCAAACTGCTGCCAACGGGCGACGAAACGAAATTCAGTTGGATGAGCCAGCGCAGACCTTCGTCCAAACATTGACAGAAGCTGGAAGCGGTAAATTCTCTAGAGCGGCTAAAAAGCTTCCGAGGAAAGATCTTCTGCTTCGGCCGAATTGCTCGTTTTGTTGGAAAGGTATTTGTACAGCATACTGACGTAACGGTCGCAAAGCTGGCATGTTGGGGTCAAAATCAAAGATTTCAGAAGGCCTAGATCGAACGCCATGTACTGTGCCTTGCGACCAACCTTACTGCACGGCGCAACTACCTCTCCGAGTATTCCTGTGAGGAGGTAAATCGGCGTATGGGCAGCGTCATTACAAGGGCTAAATCTTAGCCCTGCCTTCGAAAGGTGTCGCAGCGTATTCTTTCCCCGCGCGTGCTTTTCGACAGTTGCTCGACTAAGGCGCTGGCGGGACGTGCTCGCGGATGGCGATCAAAGACGCCAGGAAAGTGGCGATGTCGAAGCCGCTGCCAGGCGAGGCATCCGGGTTCCAGATGTCGTTGTCTGTCGTCGTGGCGGTCTCTTTGGTGCTGAGCACGCTGCGGGTCGTCAGGCGGCGGCCCCCGTCCCGATTGGGCAGCAGCCGCAGCGCTTCCATCAAGTCCGACGGGTTTTCAGGCACCAGCTCGACATCCAGACCCAGGCGTCCGGCGATCAGTGCGCGGCGCGCCTGGCGGATCAGGCGCGGGCGCCCGGCCTCCACGCTTTCGTCGAACAGGGCGGCGGACAGGGATGAATCGAACGCCAGGCCGCGCCGCCACAAATGGGTGCTGCCGGTGAACAGGAAGGCGTCGTCTACGATGACTGTGGTGCCGGCCAGATACAGCGAACGGCCGCTGCCGGCGTTAGGCGTGATGAGCGCCACGCGCTGGTCGAAAAACGGCAGGCTGCGCAGCGATTCGACCGCCGCCTTGACCTGCACGTCGCGGACGGTTTGCATCGGCTGCGGGACGAACGGGCTGTATTTGAGCGGCACGCACAGGATCAGCTTGAGCGCCCGGTGGTCGGAATCATTGAGCCGGTTCTTAATGGCGGTCAACAGACCGATCTGCTCGTCGCCGCTGCCGCAGCTAAGCGTATCCAACGCTGGGGTTTCCATGTAAATAAAATCCTCGGCACGGTTCACCGCCGCCAGCAGCGACAGCGCCCCTTCACGAATGCCGCGCGACGCCTGCAGCCGCCGGTCGAGGGCACGCGCCGCAGAAGCCACATTGCGCTCCTGGCTCGGCCCGGACGGTGGAAGGGCTGCCAGGATCGTATTCAAAGCGGCGATCACCGCCTGCACATCGGCCGATAGGCTTGAGGTGTCGGCATCGATGTTGCGGTTGCGCACCCAGCGCTCCACGTCGCGCGCAATCGTGCCCGGCGTGGTGGGCGCCTCCACCAGGATATCTGCCAGCGCATCCATTCCGGCCTCGCCCTCAGATCCCTTACCGCTGGTGCGCAGCACGGCAGCCCACAGCGCGGCATCCCCGGACGGAGGTTCGCTCAATGCCGGGAATGGGGTGTTGAATGCGTCGGAGACCAGGCCGGCCGAACTGCGCTCCTGCCGGTCGCGCACGTACTCGGCCAGCAGCAGTCCGGCGGCGCCGTCCAGCGCGATCCCTGCGGCATGCATCTCTGCACTGGCCGGGGCGCCGGGATGGCCTTGCTGGTGGGGGAACAACTCGTGCATCCGGGCGAGCGCCGCACCCGCCGAAAGGGCCGCGCTGGCCGTCCCGCCTCCACTCGAATCGACCCGGGCAGCGACGGTCTCGAGACGTTCCTGCGAGGGCAGCGGCGCGCCGGCAGCAAGGGCACTGCCCGTGCGGATGCGCTCGATTCCATTGCGGACGAAGCGCTGTACGGTGATGCCGTCGAACGCGGCGGTGATGCTGCCGCCCGGCTGCTTGATGAAGGCCGGCTGGGAGAGCACCAGCACGTCGCCGCTGTCCAGCTTGCGGATCAAGGTGGTGTCCGTGAAAGCGCCGGCCGGGATGGAAGCGGGGTCGATCAAGGCCGGATTTGTCCGGCCATCTCCCGCCAAAGCGACCAGCGTCATGCCGGATGGGACGGCATTCGCCAGTCCGGCGGTTGTCAGGCTTTCCCCAGTCTCGCACAGGATCACGTTTGTGGCCGTGTTCAACGCGATCGCGCTGCCTGTAATCGGCGCCGGGCGGCGGAAGCGCAGATCGGGGTACTCGCGCGCTCCCTCGGCAGTCTTGATCAGCAAGTCCAGCCCGCTGGGGGAATCGGTTCCGGTCGCGCCAACTTCCAGCTGGACCAGCGCCAGGGCTCGCCCGCTGCTGTCGGCCCGACCTGCGCCGCCGTCCAGGCGCTTGCGGCTGCCGGTCGTCGGGTCGAAATCCTGGGCCCAGATCCGCACCCAAGCCCCGGCCAGGTCCGTTCCCAGGGCAAGCTCCACCAGCGTCAACCGCTCTCCGCCGGTCACCGGGTGGACCGCGCCCACCCGCCGCCCGTTTGCGTCCTTCAATTCCTCGGCGCCGGAAGGGATCGCACCGGTGAATTCGGGGATCTGGTCCGGCGGGCGGCCGGCCGGCAGACCGGACAGCTCATTCAGGGTGCCGTAATCCCGGTCGGCGGCGGATGTGATCAGGGCCGCCGCGCCGGTACCGTCGAAAACGTCCAGCACGGACTGGTTGGCGGCATCCAGGGTGAGCTTGAGGATATCTCCGGCGGCGCGGGCCACATGGGTGCGGGTGGTGACGCGATTCTGGTCGGCCGCCCTGCGGCGCGCAACCGGGTTGCCCGTGCCTTCCGGCAGCAAGCGCGGCACGCCAATCAGGTGCGATTCCACTTCCACCAGCGCGATCTGGATAAAGTCGCGGTTAATGGTGAAGCCGGTCCAATCCCCAACCCAGGCCTGCGCGGTGCTGGAAAAACGCCCTTCCGGCAGCAGCGCGGCGCGCGGGAAGGGTGCGTTATCGGCGCTCGCGGCACTGTCTGGAGCGCTGAAGCTGAGCGTCACGCCGCCACTCGTGCTGCTGCGTAAATTGCGCGCGGCCGTCGCGTCCGGAAGATCGGAAACGCCGGTCACCTCGGTGCGCTGCAGCAGGGGTGCATCGTTGGGCAGATGTCCGCCGTGCGGGTTGACCAGGTGGATGGTGAAGCGGGCGCCACCTGAGATGCTGGCTGTGCGTCGTTCGGCTCCCTCGAACCCCTCTGCCCACAGGTTGTCGAAGGCGCTGACCGCCAGGAACTTCCACCAGATCGCGACTGCGCCGGGGTCCAGCGGCAGGCCGCGGTCGTCAAACACGAACAGCCGCGTGCTCATCCCATTTGGAAATTTGAGCAGTTTTTCCGGCTCGGGAGTCAGGCCGCCGCCGGAAAGATCAAACTTTCCGGCGCGTTTGAGATCGTTCATCGGGCGCGTGCCGCTCTGGACCAGCTCGACGCCGCTGGTGGGGATATCCAGCCCTAAGTAAGCCGCTTTTGCTCTCCGGATCTCGCGTGCCTCGCTTAGATCGCGGCCGACATAACTGGGGAGCTCGGGGACGATCATAGCGCCGATGCGGTCGATGAAATCGTCTGGGCTGGTAGGATCGAGCGTGGCGGCTAGTTCGAGCGCGAAGGTGCGCACCCGGGCGCGGGTCGCCGCCGCCGCCGGGGTGGGTTCGCCGCTGGGGGGAGCGGCGGTGACCGGCGGGAGGAAGCGGCCTAATGCGTGTAGGCGTTCTTCCACTTCGTCCAGCAGGCGGAATACAGCGATAACCCGGTTGTCGGTAAAAGCCGGTCCGCCGCCGGACTTGCGCAATCCGGCAATGGAGTAAGGCCGCTCTGTACCAGCCACGAACAGGCTCAACAGGCCGGAAGACGCTGGCAGCCAGGATTCTCCGGCGCTGAAGTTGACCGCCAGGCCGAGATCGCCGTCCGGTTCTGCCAAAGATTTGTCGTTGGAAAACCAGGGCCCAAGCGCAGGAGAGGCAAAGCCGAGCTCGGCCGGATCGGGGTTGGTCAGGGTGATTGTCATGTCTCCTCCTACCTCCTACCACCCAACAGGCGGCGGATCAGGTCAATTCCTGCGCGGGCGATCATGATGAGGATTCCGAGCACGACCGCAGCCGGCGAAGGCGAGGCGGCCGGGGGCGGCGGTGTGGGTGGATCCGGCAGATCGTCGGGTGGAGCCGGCGGGGGCTCCGCGATGGATGTAACCGTCGCTGTGCAGGGTGGGCTGGCGCGATGGAGTGGATCGGTTAGCACGACCCGATAAGCCGTGCCGATCCCGGCGCTTTCGTCGACAGCCGTGACGAACGTGAAGCTGTCGGTGGGCGTGGGCCGTCCGCCGGCCGAGGCCGGTGCGAGCGCAAGCAGGCTTCCGATCGAGCGAATTCGATCGTTGGGCTTCTGCTGGAAGATCTCGAACTTGTAGACCCCGGCGGTGCCGCCGTCCAGGCGCGGGTTGGGATGTGTCCAGGTCAGGGTATGACTGGTTTCGGTCGCTTCTATCGCCAGCTCTTCGATCGAAGCTGGAGGGCCGGGCGGGATCAGCGTGGCCGAGGCCGGCGCGCTGGATGTGCTCCACTGCCCGGCGGCGCCGCCGGTCGAGCCCGGTTCCGGTTCGCCGCGCACTTCCACCCGCCAAAAATACTTGATCCAGGGCCGCAGTGGATCCGCCGTGTCCAGACCCTGCTCGATCTCGATGCGTACCTGTTCGCCGTCCGGCGCAGGCAGCGCGCCGGACGCCTGGATCGGCATCGCGAGCGCATTCGTGGCGTCCACCGTACTGCGCCGCAGCCGGTACTCGACCGGGCGTGTAGGGCGGCGGGCGGCCTCGACCACCAGCGCCAGCCGGTCGCTGCGCGGCTGCGATCCGTTCGGGATCGAGCGGATGGTGAGGAAGGGCTGGGCGGGCGGCGCGGTATTAGGCACGCCGACCGGCACCAGCGCCGAGCTGCCGAATGGAGCTTCCACGTTGCTGGCGCTGACCGAGACAATTCGATACAGGGATAGCACTTGCAGCGAGCCGCTCAATTGGTGAATAAAGCGCCCTTCGCCGCTCGAAAATTCAAGTGGGCTGCGGGTGAGCTGGTCGAAGGCGGCCGGGCCGAGCGCCGAGGCATGGGTCTTGAAGACAGTGGCCCTGTCCACCGGGCTGTCTGCGGCATCCAGTGCCGCCAGCGCCACGCTGGATGCCGGGTCGCTGGGCGCTTTACGTTCCAGATAGGCCCGTGCGGCGATCTCATCTGCGTAGTAGACCCGGAAGCGGCGCTGGGTTGCGTCGATCGGCCAGCGCAGGTCCACCCGCGCCAGACCAGTCACGTCTGGCCGAGCGCTGTATTTGAGCATACCGGGGATGCTGACCGCAATCGGTGGGCGTGGATCGGTCATTTCAACGGCGATCGGCGGTGAGGCGTGGGAGGTATTCCCGCCGGTATCTTGCCAACGAGCGCTGAGCGAGACCGTGCGGGTGGCGGCTCGATTGACTCGCAGCGAGGCGTGATTGTCGAATGTGACGATAAGCTTGCGTCCGGGCAGGGTGTGCGGGTCGGCCGGATCTTCCGTTTGGGTGAACAGAACGGTTGTGCCTTCCTTGAACGTGAGTTGGGCCTTATCCAATGGGAACCCACCGGCGGGTAAATTCTCGAGCGGCGGCACGGGGATCTCAACCCGCAGCAAACCGCCCAGCGGCGGATCAAGCAGTGTGGCATCCGTCACCACCGGCGGCGTATAGTGGACGTTTGGGGCGGGAGCGGGCGGCTGCGGTCGCGGCTTGCTCCCGGCGACCAGCTGGCTCCAATCGCCCCAGCGCCCGAACCAGTCCGCCATGGCGATGCGATAGAGCAGCGCCTCGGGCGGGGCGTTCCGGTCGGCGAAAGTGGCATCGACGTCCGTCACACTGGGGTCCGGTATGCCGGGGATGAGTGGCAGGGCGCGCTTATGGTCCCGCGTCAGGGCATTCAAGGAATGCGCTCCATCCGAATCGATCCGTTCTAAAGCCGCCAGTGGGGTCAGGTCGTTGCCATTCAAGATCACTTCTCGCCGAGCGTGCGGGGGAACCGCCGGGAGGAACGGCCCGGAGATATCCGCAGGCAGCATGTGCGGCGAGCCGGGCACGTCCGGTGGGTTGGCGATGGTGGTGACTGCCACCAGGCTCAGATCGACGACCGCGTCCAGGTCCAGCGCCGGCAGGTGCAGCTCGAATTCCTCCAGAATTGCTCGACCTTCTTCCGGGCTGATCACCTGCTCGCCGGACAGGGCACGCAGCAGCCGCGACTGGCGTTCTTTGTCGAAGCGGAACAGCCCGCGCACGAAGTAGGCGATCAGCGTTCCCGGCGGATGGTCGCTCGATTCGGGGTCGACTTCCATGAAGCCCAGGTAGCGTGCCGCGCCGGGGTCCATTGCAGACTGCATCAGCAGACCCAGGGTGTTGATCAGCAGGCGCTCGCGGGCCATCGGTTTGGCTCCTTGTGCCTCGACTGTGTAAGGCGTTTCCAGTTCATCTGCCGGGCGGCTGAGATCGTTGATCAGCTGCTCCAGCCACTGGTCGAGATCGGGCGTGAACAGACCCACCCGGTCGATCTCGTCGGCTGGCGTGACCGCTCCTCCCGTGCTGGCGAAGAAGGGCGTCCGCTCTTCATGGCGGCCCATGTGCGGCGGGGCGCCGCGGGTGACCCGGTCCTTCGCTTCGGCCTGCGCGCCCGGTACACTGATGTAGCGTGCGCCGCTGGCCACCGGCATGGGTAATAACTTCCAGAACTTTGGCTTTAAACGGCCGGCCAGGGTGCGTGCGTCGATCCAGCGCGCGCCAAACACCTGGGCATCCCCAGACAGCACAATGCGATCGATACGCGAAGCCGAGAGCGTCGGCGGCACGCGGGTTGTGGAGGCGATCACGGCCGGTTTCAGCGGCAGGCGGGCGTTATGCACCAGGGCGTCCATGCGCACGCCGCCCGGCCCGGTCTTTTCTAACTGCGCCTGTATCCAGCAGCACACTCCCGTATCCAGGGGTGGCAGCCAGCCGGTCACTCGCTGGCCGGAGGGGATGTTGAAGGGTGGGGTCAGGACGCGCCCGCGCGCATCGGTCCAGATGATGTCAGTGCGCATGAAGCGCTCAGCCACCTGGGTGATATCCTCGCGGTAGATCATGAACGGGGCCAGCGGCAGCCCAAATTCCTGTGAAGGGACGATCCGCAGGTGCACGCCGCGCGCCAGGTAGGGGTTCCCGGCTGAGTCGATTGCTTGGGCGCTCAACGCCCATTTTGGAGCCAATGAAGGCATCATGCCACCTCCGCCATGTAGATCGGTGCGCCGGCCAGCGCCCGCAAACCAGTTCTTACCGCGCCGCCATCACGTAGGCGCAAGGCCAGAGCAAGGCCGCTGCGCCCGATCAGGCCGGACGCTTCCAACGCAGTGGACGGCCGCAGCAGGACACGCGTCCAGGTCACGTTGCTGCGCATTGGGGTGAAGGTAACCAGCGTTGTCGCTCCTTCACGCAGCTGTGCGTCGATCACGCTCAGGCGCTCCTCCGGTGGGCGCGGGTCGTTGAGCAGGCGTGGCTTGTAACGCAGCAGCGGCTCATCCCCCTCCACCAGCACCCCTTCCAGCGTCCAAATCCCGGATGTGTTCAGCCACAGCAGGGAGACGCGCGGTCCTGCGGGCAGCGGGAACGGGTCGAGCCCGGCCGAGCGCAGGGCCTCATCGAGTGCGGAATCGTCGCCCAGCGCAGCGCCGGACGGCAGCGCCGCATTGATCACCAGGTCGAGCGGTTTGGCGAAGCTGGGCGCTCCACTTGTGGGAAAGCCCAGGGCGTCAAGGATCTCGGCCGGGTTGGCGTAGCGCGAGGTGTAAAAGTGGGTGCGGGCGATGACCAGCTCGCTGTCCGGCTGCTTCGCCAGCAGGAGCAGGTCGTACTCGGCATTCGGCAGCAAATCGGCGTCAATTTCTCCGGTGGTCCCATCCACCGGAAAGCCGTCCAGGCACGGCTCACTCTCAGCCGCTTGCGCCAGGCGCTGGTCGGTCGGGCTCATCAAGCCCAGCTCGAGAGCCTGCCAGGCCAGGGTGAACGGGGCGTCGAGTGGGGTCATGTCTGGGCCGGGAACGCGCGTCCCTGGCGGCATGTCCGTGCGGCGGATCTCCAGGTTCAGGTCGTAGCCATATTTTCCCATCAACGCCTCCAGGTGCTTGACACTGAAGTGCGCCTTTATCGGGTCGTCCAGCAGGTGCGTGTCGGGCTGCGCAGCCACCTCGAAGCCCAGGAAGTAGCGCAGCGCCCCGCGCGGATCGAAGACGCTTTCATCCAGGAGGTCGGCGGGTGGAGGCGCGCTGGGCAGGGGCGTCTCGGCCGCAGTGCGGAAGTAGAAGAACTGGGTGATCTCCGGCTGCCAGCGTGAATCGAATTCGGCGGCTTCGGGGTCGGGCGGGTCCGGTTCGTCCTCGGTCTTGCGCCAGCCGGCCCACTGCCAGCGCACCCGCACCTGATACAGCCGGCTGCGCTCTAGCAGGTAGTGGTTAGCCAGCGGATCCAGATCGGCGAATAGGCCGTTGATCAATCCAACCATCCCGTCGCGGTTATCCTGCTCATCCTGCTGCTGCCGGCGCGCCTGGTTGGTGTTGGCGCAGGCGCGCACCACAGCCACCTTGCTGCGCGTCCAAGAATCAATGTGGAAGCCCCACCAGGGCTGTTCGGCGCTGCCCGGGGCGACATACTCGACATAGACGTACTGGCTGTCCTCGGCGATCACCGCGCCTTTCCAGGGCGTCTCGCTGCGGTCCGGCTGGATGCCGACCACAAACGGGATCTCGCCACGCGGGTTGCGGTTGAACAGGTCATCATAGCGGCCTTCCAGGAGCGCCGCCGGGTAGAAGTTCGGCAAATCGTCATACCTGTCTTCTCCAGGCCGCGCGTCTTCCGGCTGGTAGCATACCTCGACAATGGCGGCCGGTTGGCCGCTCGCGCCGGCGATCTGCACCTGGCGGATGTGCTCTCCGGTAAACGTAAAGGTATGGTTGAAGCGATAAGAGCCGCTGTCGCTGCCCTGAACGCTGCCGTCTACGTCCAGCGCAGCCGCTTTCAAGCGGACTTCGCCTTTGATGCTGATCTGCACGCTGACCATGCTGCTGCTCTCCGGCAGGTCGATTGAAATTTCATCGACCGGGATGCGCAGCGATGGCTTGCCATCCAGCTGTGCCGGCCCAAAGCTGATCTCGCCGCCCCGAGCGCTGAAGACCAGGCCCGCATGCTGCAGGGTGTTTGCCGGGTCACCGACCGGCCGGGCATCTTCGAATGTCACGCAGGTGGCGGATTGCCCGCCCCCATCTTCGTAGCGGCTCTTGGCCAGGGCCAGCAGCAGCACCGGCTCGACCACCGTAGTGCTGAATTGGGCCCGGAATACCGCAGTCGAGAAGAAGCGCATGAAGCGGTAGACGGCGGTGATCTCATAAGCGCCACCTGCGGCGATGGGGTTGGCGATCGCGATGGAGCGTCCCCCGACCATATACAGCCCCAGTTCGTCCAGCAGCGCCATCGCGGTTTCCAGGTCGAGCGCGCCGAGGGTTTCTTTCGCGACCACTTCAAAATAATCGAAGTAGGGCGGGGCGCCACGCCCGTCGGGGAGCAGGCGCACCCGGTCGTGATCGATGCGCTGGGCGTTGCATCCGCGCACGCAAAGCGGCTCGAGCGGCGGCGCCGGGTCGCAGATGCGGTCGACGGTTTCGGCCGGGTCACCGGGTGTGCCCGCGCCGCCTTCGCTCAGGCTTTCGGCCCAGGCAGCCGGGGCCCAGGTCAGCAGGGCCAGCTGGCGGCCCTCATGTTCGGAAGGCGGAGCCGCTCCATCCTCGGTTCCGTCATCCAGGGCCAGCAAGCCAGGGCGGTGTGTGGTCCACCACCAGGCGGCGGGCAGCTCCGGATCCAGCTTCTCGAAGGCGGCTCCGACCTGCTGGTACAGCTCCACGCCGGTTACCCGGAAGGTGTACTTCAGCTCGCTGGTTCCGCTCCAAAGAGGGGCCGTTGGCGGCTGTACATCCCGGTCGATATTGGTTTCTGTGTCCATGGCGTTCTTGAGATGGTGCAGGAAGCTCAGCACCGGCACGGTATCCGGCCAAACGACCGGCACCTCGGCCGGGACGGCGTCCGTCGGGGGCATGCTCGCGGGCGCATCCAGCTTGCCGGTGATCACGCCGCGCCGGTCGGTCAGGTCCAGACGAGGGACGAGCAGCCCGGGGAAGGGGATGTCGAGATCCGGATCGGTGCCAAGCTCAAAGTCAACGCAGCCGCGGACGGAGAAGAAGAAAAAGCTAACCTCACCGCAGAACTTCCCAGTGACGCGCTGCTCGCGCTCGCTCAACTTGAGCAGCAGTTCGCCGCTAACCGAAATGCCGACAATCACCAGCCACAGCTCGCCGCGCACAAAGATACCGCCGACCATGGTCATCGGCTTGGTGCCGATGCCGATCAGGATCTTGGCGCTGGCCGCCAGGTGTACCGGTCCGCCGCCCCATTCAATGCTAAAACCCGCGCCGAAGCCGATCGAGAAGCCGGTGAAGTCGAAGCGGGTGTCGCCGCCCAGGGCGTACAACCGCTTTTCCTCGAACATCATGTACGACCAGACTTTTACATCCAGCGTGCCGGGCAAGAACTTGAGAGTCACCGTTTCTCCCAGGCGGGGGTAACCCAGGCTGGTGTCGGGCGGGCGGTAGCTGTCCGAGCCAATCCGCACGTAGGCGTCAAAGGGTAGATCACTGGTCTTCTCGATCGGGAAGTAGGCCGAGATCGGTACCAGCAGCTCCAGCACTTCCGGGATGGTGAACGATCCGCGGATGCCGATCTTCACCGACTGCGGGTCGATGGCGACGATACCGAGCAGCTTGAGTGAGAAGTCGGCTCCGGCGGGCTCATCTTTCTGCTCGGAAGCCAGCGAGGGCAGCGACATGAACTTGGCGTCGATCGCGAAGACGACCGAGATCTCCGGGAAGGAGATGGTGAACATGCCCAGGGCGTTGAAGGAGAAACCCACGTCGGGCAGGGTGCCGATGGCTGCGCCCAGACCGATCGCCCAATTGCCTTTCTTGGGGTTGTATTTGCTCTCCGGAACAATCGCATGCCAGCGGACCTCGCGCTCAATTGGATCCGGGTCGGCGGGCAGGGCGCGGGCGCCGTTGGATACGAACCGCCCGACCAGGCCGAAGACCGCCAGCCCGCTCTGGGCCAGCGGCAGGCCGACCGGGAACAGCACGCCGATCTGGACGAATACAAAAGTATATTCTTCGTCTTCCACCATCTGGATAGAAATCGCCCCAACCACTTGCAGCTTGGCCGGGATGATACGCGCTTCGATTGCGCCGCGCACCGCGCCGCCTTCACCGAACATGAGCCGGCCGGCACCTTCCAGCGTGCCGGGGATGTTGACGGACACACCCAGTCCACGCAGTTCAATCTCGGGGGCGCCGCCGCCGGTGGGGAAGATCAAGCGCACCACGGCATTGGTCAGGCTGACCACACCCAGGTCGATCGAGAAAGCCAGATCGAACTCGAACCAGGAGGAGCCTGTGCCCGCGCGCGAGCCAGTCACGCGCAGCAAATTGCCCATCGGGCCGCTGATGGTCCACTGGCCGGGGTCTTCGATCTCGAACGAGACGTTTTCGTACACGCCGTTGAACTCGTCGAGGCCGCCGCTCGGCTTCCACTTCAGCTCGAACCCGACGTTTTTGTATTTCACCCGGATGGGTTTGTCCGGGCTGGTATGGATACCCAGTAGATCGGTATCGATGGCGAAGCCCATCTCGACGCTATAGTCGAGGGTCACGCGCGTGCGCGGGTCTTCGGTGGATTGTCCGGTAAACAGGCGCTGCTCGGCCTGGATGGCGCGGATGGCAATCTTGCCCTGCGGGATGATCGGCTCGTCCAATCCCGGCAGCGTCTCGGTCAGGAAGCCGGCTGCGACGAACAGTGCGCCGATGGCCACCAGCGCCGAGCCGGGCTCTGGCGGGTCGATGGCCGCCAGCAGGGCCGGTCCAAAGCCGAACACCGCCGCCAGTGCGGCCACGTCGATGGTTGGGAACAGTCCGTCTGGGTCGTTGCGTGATTCGACCCGAATGCTGAACACCGTCTCGCCGCTGCGCGGGTCGTACGCCCACCGCCCGGTAATCGCAAATACCTCACGGCGGCTGAAGGGCACGTTCACCGGCGTTCCGGCCCCACTCGGCAGGTTCAGCCGGTCGCCCTCCCATTCGATCAAGATTTCCGCCAGGGTAGGGATCGCGTCGGACAGGCTGACCAGGGTAGGGCTGTCCCACTTGACGATCAAACGGAAGCGCCAGCCGCGCGGATCGGATTGGGCGTTGTCGCGTGGCCGGTCGACGGGATGAGCCGTGCGGTCAGGCCCGGGCACCAAGACTTCCGTGTAGCTGGTGCTCGATGCGGACGGATCGCCCGCACCGTTCGGCGGGGCCGGATCCGCACTGGTTCGCACCGCCCATACCTCAACGATCCGATAGTTGGGGCGGGGCGGAGTTTCCGGCAGCAGGTTGGGGTTGTTGTGCACAAATTCAGGATGATCTTGTTCGATGGCCCACATCGTGTTGGTCACCCGGTCACGTTCAGCCGGAGAGAACCGGTCCAACACTGCGGTTGGCGGGGTAGCGCCGGTCCATCCGGCGGCCTGTTCGCCGCGGCGAAGACCCGGCTTTCGGAGCCGCTGCCGAGGATACGCACAACCTCATCCCGGGCCGCTGCGGCACGCCGGACGGCCAGATCAGCGTTATAGGAGCGGCGGCGATCTAAATCGGTGTTTGCGTCCCACAGGTCGTCGGTTCGCCCGACGATGATGATATTGACGTCGGGCGTGCTCTGGTAGGCGCTCAAAAAGGCTTCCAGCGCGGCGACTTCCCCCGCCATAAATGTGGCCTGGCCGAAGATCATACGGGCGTCGTCGCCTATGGCCAGCATTTCGACCGCCGGAGGCGGCTGGATGGGCGGCGCGGTCTCGCTGAATGCTACCGCGGTCAGGGCCAGCTGCCCTTCCGCCAGGGTGACCGTTCCACTGCTGGCGGTTGGCCGCGGCGCGTCCAGCGCTGCGCGTGCACCGGAGGCATGAAATGCCCCCAGATCATAGAGCGTGTGCACCGATTGAATGTTCACGCGTGTGTTCTGGCTGTTGAAGACCCCATCCGCGCAGCCGACCAGCAGCTCGCCGGTATTTTCGTGCACTTCGATCACGACCCGGCGGGTCTTATTGGAAGCCGGATCGCGCAGGATGAGGACGTGCTGTCCGGTTCCGGTGGGGAGCAGGCTGCCCGCCAGGGTACGGCCGGTGGTCAGGCTGCTGCCTGCGGCGGTGTTCCACTGCAAGCCGCTGCCTTCGCTGGCCGGAACGTCCGCGGCGAACTCGACCGCGCTCATTTGAGAGGCCGCGCCGGTGAGCTGGACAACATTATCGAAGGTGTGACCGTTGACCGTCAGATTGACCTGCGGCGCATGCTGGGCCGAACTGCTCCCGCCGCCGCCCGAGCTGGCGCGCTCGAAGCGGTACAGCAGCTCCGGGAACTGGGCGGCAATCTCGCCGCTGTCCAAGGCGCGAGCCTGGAAACGCACCAGGTCGCCTGGACGCACCTCGAACGACTCGGTCTCCAGCCCTGTCTGGCTCGTAGTGGTTTCGGCAGTAGCATCGTCATGCTCCGGCAGGGTCCAAAACCCGCTGGGGGTGCGGGCATCGCCAGAGGGCAAGAAGCCGCTGCCCGCCTGTCCGCTGATCTGGACGGAATCGCTGTCTATTTCCACCGTACGGCTCTGTCCGGTCCCGCTTACCGGCAGGTGGGTGGTACTGCCTTCCTTGGTGAAATTTACGCTAAAGGTTTCGAGGTTCAGGTAGCCGAACTCGACCCGCACTTCCAGCTGGAGTCCGAACGGATGGCCGAGCAGCAGGTTGCGCACGCCGATGCTGAGATGCCCGACGCTGGGCGGAAAATAAACGGTGGCCTCTTTAATCGAAAGGCCCATCCAATCGGAGCCATGCCCGCGCTCGACGATGGACGGAGGCGTGAAATCTTCTGAGCCGTCGTAGAGCACCTTGTCGGCGGTCATGCCAAACTCGGAGCCGCCGAAGAAAAAGCTGGGCGGGTCGAAGGTCAGAGCGGCGATAAAGCCGGTGGGGGTGTTGGGATCGAGTGGATCGGGTGGGTCGACGAACTGGGCCGAGATGCCCTGCGGGGTGGATTTCAGGCGAAAGATGGCTCCGCCGATGAGCCTGACCTTATCACGGGTGCGGTCGCGCACCAGATGAGTTGGCCCGCCCGGAGTTCTCTTCTACGGTTGCCGGCTCGAGACCGGGAATGCGGATCGCAAACAGATCGAGGAACAGGTCCAGCTGGAACGTATCAGGAGCGGGTTCGAGCACCTCGCCGGTGGCGGGGGCCGTCGTCCGGACCGCGCGGGTGAAGACCAATTGGAAGGGGACGCCGGTGTTGATCCCCGGGATTTCCAGGAGCCAGTCGCGCAGGCCGGGCAGCGCAAACCCCTCCCCAATGGACTGCAGCATGCCGTGATGAATGAAGGCGTCTGGGCTGACGGATGCGCGGTGGTCCAGGACCGCCAACCCCTCCAGCTGTGCAGCAATCTGATCAGGCAGGAGCGCCTGGGCGCCGGGGGGCAAATTGAAGAGATCGAGTAAGCTGATCCCACGTCTGCTGGACTCCATCGATACCGCTCCTTTCGCCCCCGTATGCAGCCCCTGGGCCGGCGAGAGTTGTATCGAGAATTGAGAACCTATCCATTGGAACTGCTCCCGAGGCATCCAGAGGTGACCTGTAGAAAAGGAAACACCTATGAATAGGATACAAAATTAAGGAGCAATTGTCAATATGATAATTTATATCAATTTAGTAAATATATTGATTTGCAAGCCATTGGCTGCATCGGCACACCTGTGAATCTTCAAGCATCAAGTAGAATTCCCACTGAGGGCGCCTTCAACGATATTCGTATCATTTGGGCTTGAGGGCAAACACCCCTCGAGTGCGTTCAAGGGGGTAGTCAATGACTTGCCAGGTATGAACACTTTGCTCCTCGGCGATCAATCCTTTGTGCCCCCATTTCAAGATTCAACAAGTGCTTCCAGGTAATCCAAAATCACATGCTCAATTGCATAAACAGATGGGTCCAGGGGTTGGATAGAGCGTTTGCCTTGTTATTTTCTTTTGTGGTGTAACCAACGCAAAGCTGTGGATTAAATTCTATATTACATTATCCGCCTTTCATATATAATATTCTTTAGCCAAAGCGAATACAACCGAATAGTGCTTTCAAGAAAGGAGTTGCCCCTCATCTAGTTTATTTTGAGAAAGACAAGAGTAAGTTCTTTTAGAACGAACAACCAACCAACCTCAAAAAGGAGATCTGGATGAAAGCTCGACATTTCGCCCTTACCCTGATTGTTTTGATGTCCATCGCTCTGTCAGCCTGTACCCCGGCTGCATCGCCTACCACTGCCCCCCAACCTGAAGCTTCTCAGGCCCCTCAAGAACCTGCTGCTCCAGCGGAAGCCGTTCAAATCACCTTCTGGCATGCGATGAGCGGCAGCCGTGAAGAGACGATCAAAGGAATTGCTGATCGGTTTAACCAGTCGCAAAGCAAGTATCAGGTTGTCCCTGAATATACGGGCAGCTATGCAGAGACGCTCACCAAAGCTCTGGCTGCCTATCGGAGCGGCACACCGCCTACGATCGTTCAGGTTTACGAAGTCGGCACGCGCACCATGCTCGATTCGGGCGCCATTGTTCCAGTCCATACTCTGAACAAGGGTGAAGTGAACTGGGGCGACATCGTTCAGCCAATTTTAAAATACTACTCGGTCGACAATAATCTATACTGCATGCCGTTCAACAGCTCGACTGCCATGCTTTATTACAACAAAGATATGTTTGCCGCTGCTGGGTTGGACCCTGATAAACCACCGAAGACCTGGGCCGAAGTGGAAGAATACAGTAAGAAGATTATGGATGCTGGCGCTGCCACCGGCGGCTTCTCGATGGGTTGGCCCGCCTGGATTATGGAGCAGATGTTTGCTGAGCATAACCAGCTCTTGGCGAACCAGGATAATGGCCGTGCCGGACTTGCCACTGAAGTTTATTTGAATTCCGACTTTGGCGTAAAGGTACTCACTGAATGGCAGCGGATGGCTCAGGAAAAGGTCCTCGTTTACGGCGGGCGTGAATATGCTGCCAACGATCCCTTCCTTGCCAAACAGTTCCCCTTCCTGTTCCAGTCCACTTCTTCACTGGGTGGTATTCTAAAATCAGCCGATTTTAAAGTCGGCACTGCCTTCTTGCCACGCTTTGACGGCGCTTATGAGGCGGGTAACAGCGTTGTCGGTGGTGGCTGTCTCTGGCTCATGAACAAGGCCACCCCGGAACAGCAAGCTGGTTCGTGGGAGTTCTTCCAGTTCATCAACACGGTGGATGAGACAATTGCATGGCACAAGGGAACCGGCTACTTCCCCGCCACCAACACTGCTTACGATAAGCTTAAAGCAGACGGCTGGTTTGATGAAGAGCCGAACCACGCAACCGCCTTTGACCAAATTTTGGGCGGTGCGGATACCCCTGCAGCGCGCGGTGTGCTGCTCGGTAACTTCGTTCAGATTCGCGATATCGTCGGAGCTGCGATCGAAGATGCAGTGGTCAACAATGTCGATCCGAAGACTGCTCTGGATAAAGCGACCAGTGAGACCAATCAGGTTCTCAAAGACTACGAGTCGCTCAATAAATAAGGGTTCTTAGAGACATTATGTGAAGTGCGAGGTATTGTATCTAAAAATATCTCGCACTTCATGGCAAATAAAAAATAGATGAATACTCGCTTCCCTAACCGTTATCTTCCGTACCTCCTGATTGCCCCGATGATCATCGTGGTCATCGTTTTCTTCCTTATTCCAAGCGCGCAAAGCTTGTATCTCAGCTTTTTTCGGGTCAATCCCCTCGGAAATCGGAAAATTTTTATTGGACTTGAAAACTTCGTCCGGCTGGTCACAAACCCCAATTACCTGAACTCGCTTCGGGTAAGCATCGAGTTTGTGATCCTGGTCGTTTTCACTGGGTTAAGCACTTCCCTGTTTGTGGCGACAGTTGCCAACCAGCATATTCCCGGTTTTTCTGTGTACCGGGCGATGCTCATCTGGCCATATGCGCTTTCCCCCGCGATTGCGGGCCTGGTGTGGGGCCTAATGATGAATCCCAGCTTTGGCCTGGGCGCAATCTTTTTCAAACGCCTGTTTGGGGTTGAGTTCAACTATCTGACCAGCAGTGTTTCTGCCATCCTGTTTTTGGCGCTCGCGGCCACATGGAAGATGTTTGGCTACAATATCGTCTTCTTCCTCGCCGGTTTGCAGGGGCTGCCCACCGAACTGCTCGAAGCGGCCTCTTTAGACGGGGCAGGTGGGTGGCAAAAGTTTTGGAAAGTCACGTTTCCGCTGCTTTCGCCGACCACATTCTTCCTGCTGATTATGAACACCCTGTACGGGTTCTTCGAGGTGTTTGGTCTGGTGCATATCACCACCCAGGGTGGGCCTGGGCAGGCCACAAACCTGCTGGTGTTCAACCTATATAAAGATGGGTTTGTGGGCATGAATACCGGCTCCGCTTCCGCCCAGTCGATTGTCCTGCTGTTCTTTGTCGCTGTGCTTACCTGGTTGCAGTTCCGTTATGTAGGTCAGAAAGTTCATTACCGATGAAATCTGAAACTGCTGTCTCCCTACCTGCACGACCCCGCCGTGATACCGCTGCCTGGTTTCGCACGCGGCTGCTTAAGCCGGTTTTGTCGCACCTGGTGATGATCTTGGCGGTTACATTTATCATGTTCCCCATGATTTACGCGCTGCTGCTGGCCACCCAGACGCCGAACCAGTTCTATAACTTGCAAATCCTGCCCGGCAGCGCGCTCTTTGAAAACATCGCCTTTGCCTGGAACCGGGTCAATATGGGCCGCCTGTTGATGAATACAGGCTTTGTAGCGATTGTGGTCGCGGTCGGCAAAATCATCCTGAGCATTATGGGCGGTTTTGCCTTCGTTTACTTTGATTTTCGCGGCAAGAGCCTGCTCTTCGGCCTGATCCTGATCACCCACATGCTGCCGCTGCCGGTCCGCATTGTGCCGACCTATGCCCTGGTGGATGCGCTCGGCTGGACGAACTCGTTCCAGGCGCTAACGATCCCATTCTTCGCAAGCGCGACCGGCATCCTGCTCTTTCGTCAGTTGTACCAGACCATCCCCCCGGCTCTGGCGGACGCCGCTCGCATCGACGGTGCGACTCCCATGCAGTTCCTATACTCGATCGTCATTCCGCTCTCGGCGACCAATATTGCCGCGCTGTTTTTGATCGAGTTTCTCTATATGTGGAACCAGTACCTGTGGCCGCTGCTGATTGCCAGTACGGACAGCACCCGCATGGTCCAGATTGGCTTGAAGCAGCTGGTGGCCACGGACGCTGCTGTGGAGTGGCATTACGTGATGAGCGGCGTACTTTTGGCGGCGATCCCGCCGCTGGTGCTGCTGATCCTGCTGCAGCGGAACCTGATCAAGGGCGTGGCGCTGTACGAGGATAAGTAAGGGCATTAATCCCTGCACGGATGCCGACAACACGAACGGCGCGGTTCGTCCACCATGTGCTTCATGGGCTGGGTGGTCAACAATCCGCTCGGCCTAGACCACGAGCGCGGCGCCAGCGATATCCTCGATGTGGGGGCTTAAACAAAAGCATTCCCCTTGCAGATATTTGCAAGAGGAATGCTTTTGTATGCATCGAGCGCATTTGAAGTTCGATTAAGAACTGTTTCGAAAAACAGCAGCACCACCCAAAATTCCACCTGTCTTGTCGGGATGGTTCATCTTAAAGGATGAGAAGAATTTATCGTTTCATTCTTCCCGAATTGCATTTACGAGGATAATGTACATGGCGTGGGACCAGAGCAGGGGGGTGGCAACCGGCCCCCATTTGTCTACCCAGGGTTGGTATTCTTCAGGCGCAAGCAAGCAGTTGTTTACTTGCTCGGGCATGTCCCCATTTTTATCTGCCTGCTTTTCGATCCATGCGCGCAGATTCTGCGCTTTGCTTTTTTCACCAACTTGTGCGTAGTACCATCCCAGCCAGCCTGCCAGCAAGAGCCACTCACCGCCACCGTAATAGACATCTTCCTTGTAGCGATAGACTCCGCCGCCCGGACGCCATAAGTCTGTTTCAATTGCATGGATAGTTTTAAGGATGGCTGGGTCGTCGAGCGCAAACACTCGATAAGGGACGGCGAGCCCGAGCAAGCTCGCATCGATACCGCTCTTTTGCACCGGCCTGGCAGGTTGTCCAATCGTTCCGGGCCATAAATGTTTAGCAAATTTGCCCCCTTCTTTGGCATTTTTGTCGAGCAATTCTTTCACTTGTTCACTGAATGCATCTACTTGCAGCGGGGCAAAGGAGGTTTTTCCAGATGCCACCAGACTGGCAACGGCTTTCAGCCCCCCATATACCGCCGAGAGAGAATAGGGGTGCAGAAATTCAGGGTGTTCCTCCCAACAATCATAGTTCGGCAACTGCCAGGTGGCTCTCAAGAAGCGGATGCTCGTTTCAATCGAGCACGAAAACTCAGACAACAGCGTATCGTTACCGGTTCGCTGGATGTGCGCCACCAGAGCCCACAACCATGTTCCATATCCATCGATTTGGAAGTTCCCCCAGGTGCTGTCGGTATTCTCCTCCTCACCTTCCAGTGTATAGCGAGTATGCAAGATGTAAGGCTTGATATTTACAGCGCCCTTTTTCAGTTGTTCTTCCAGCTGATCTACTTTATAAGCGTAACGCTGAATGGCTCGGTCGACCCACCGGAAATAAGCTTCGGCGCTTTGATGCTCGCCGGCCCGGTCCATGGAATGGGCAATAAAGCTGCCATCTCGCAGCCAGGAATAACGGTAGTTCGGAAAGGCAGGTGAGGCAATATAAGCTCCACCGCTGTGTTGGTTTTGCAAAATTACTTCAATGCTGTGCTGATAAATATCCATTGAGAACCTATTGATGTTTGATGATATAGGATCAATACGAAAATACAACCAAATCCCAAATCTTGAGTGAAGGGATGGTAAGCGTTACCCGGTCTCCTTCTTGCTTGAACGGTACAGGCTCGAGGAAGAAGGTCGTTTCGTCAGGGCTGGACAGAAACGCCTGGTTTACCTTTTGGTCGAATCCGCTGATTGTCAGCGTAATTTGCCCGGTTTGTTTTGGATATTTAGCGGGCTCATTCCATTTCTCCGACTGGATATCAGTCATGTTGACCAGACTGACTGCCATATGATCTGGCGATTCACGCACCAAAGCGAAGACATCGTCACTCGTATTAAGTCCTACCTTCAATCCGCTCAATTCGATTTGAGAAATCCACTTGCCGGTCGCTTCAGTCGTGGAAGGACCGATCAGATTCTGATAACGGACCGCGAAATCGTAGTAATTTTTCAAGCTCTGCGCATGCGTGTCCGACAATTTTTCATAATAGGGGAAGTAGGGGTGCGCCAGATACCCGGAATTTTCGCCCAATTCAATATGCCCGCCGCCGCTCGCGAAAATGATCGCATCCATGAGCATCGGATTGGACGTGTTCTCTGGGTGAACGTAAGCTGCCAGTACAACCGGTTTGCCGGTCCCCAAGGATTGCGCGTACACGATCAGGTTATGCAGGTCGGCGAAAGAGGAATATGGCTCCCACACTTCGATATAGATAAAGTCCTCGTCCGCTTTTGAAACCAGTTCCACCGGCCAGTTCGTGACGCAGTTGAAGATCACCGCGCCGTCCGGACGATATTGATCGACTAAGGCATGGGTCTTGGTGATGGTTTCGGCAATCGCCGGACCCAATGCAATATGGTGTCCTTCGGCGTCATATGCTTCTTTGGGATCACCATATTGATCCAAATGGATACCATCAAACTGTGTGTTTTCAAGCACCGCTTGAAATTCTTTGAAAAGATGTGTCATCCATGGACTGCCAGACTGAGGGTCCATGTAAGCTAAAAAGTCTGTCCCCAGGTAGACCGGCTTCCCATCCGCGTAGTACAGGCCCCATTCTTTGTGCTGGTTGTAAAACTCCATCGAAGCGGCATAGATGGCGGTGTAAGGCATTGCGGCAATCTGATGATTATGAGCTTCTTTGATCAGCGCGTTCACCGTCTGCAGCGACAATTCTCGGCCAAGCACGTCAATGTATGGGTCATGATCGGTCAGCAAAGTCTCGTGGCGGTACATCCAATCGTAAAACTGCAAACCGTTGACATGGTAATCGGTGAGGTTTTGCAGTGTCTGTGCGGCATCCGCCCGACCGGGGAAGAAATCGGACAGGAAACCGTAGCGGGGCATTTGAAACCATGCATCCAAAACATCAAAACCGGAACTGAAGTGGGCGATTTCGGAGCCGTCGGCCAGGACCACGCTGATATCTAGCCCATAGCCTTTAGGGGTCTCTTGAGGCGGCAGCCACTTAAAGGAAGCGCTCCGATCTCCATAGGAGAGAACGATCGTTTTGGTGATGGTTTCCAGTGCTTGATCCAGGTGACTTATTTTGGCAGTGATGGTCGCTGCTGAATATTGCTTGCGATCATCGCTGTGGACGGTAACCGTCCAGGTTGCAGGCTCGCCTGGGCGCATAAAGGCTTGATCGAAATGCAGTGAAACGGTAGGTGCGGATGGCATTGGTTTTTCTGATTCCTCCGGAATGTTCGATGTTGGATAGACGATGAATAAGCATAGAAGGTAGCCCGCGAACAGGCCGGCAATTTGTAACGCTTTGATCATCCCTTATCCCTTGAATGCCCCAGTGGTTAAACCACCAACAAAATACTTTTGCAAGCTGAAGAAGAAGATGAAGATTGGGATCAGGGCGATCAAGGAGGCGGCGAAAACCAAACCCCACTGTGTTCCGTGCTGCCCCTGGAAAAGCGCAATCGCGATGGGCAGGGTACGTTTGGCTGGGGCGTCGATGAACGTGAGCGCCATGATGAATTCGTCCCAAAAGCCCATGAACGAGAAGATTGCTACGGTTGCCACAGCCGGTGTAGAAAGTGGGAGAATGATGCGCAAAAAGATTGTGAAGAAATTGGCGCCGTCAATCAGCGCCACCTCTTCGAGCTCTTTCGGAAGCTGTTCAAAGAAGCCGCGCAGCAGGAAAATGTTCAGCGCAAGGCTGGTTGCCGTATAAATGAGCATCAGGCCTTCCAAGCTGTTGCGCAAGTTCAGGAACTTCATCAGTAAAAACTGCGGGATGATCATGATCACGTTTGGCACCATCATCACGCCAAGCAGGGTGAAGAAGATGATCTCTCTACCGGGGAACTTGAACCGGGCGAAGGCATACGCCGCCATTGCAGAAAACAGGCATGCGGCGAACGTGGAGACCACCGCAACCAGAATACTGTTCAGGAAGTAGAGCTGGAACTTGTTGGCATTCCAGGCCTGAATGAAATTTTCCAGAGAAGGGTTTGCGGGAATCAGCTGCGGCGGATACTGAATGTAGAAGAGATTAGGGGTTAGGGCCGAAGAAATCATCCACAGAAAGGGAAAGACCATGATGATTCCACCGGCGAGCAGGATCAGGTAGATGGGGGACTTTTTAACGAGATGTGATATTTTATGCATGGTGTGCCCTTTACTGTAATTCTTCTGGACGACGCAGGAACTTCATTTGTAAGATGCTCACCACCACGATGAAGACCGCCATGAGGATTGAGATGGCTGCTCCGTAGCCCAATTCCAGATAATCAAAGGATTGGTGGTACATATAACTCAACAGCACTTCGGTTTGCTGCATCGGACCGCCGTTTGTGATGAGAAAGACCGAGATAAATACGTTAAACCCGCCAATCAACAGCATCACCAGGGTGAATACCACGGTTGGCCCGATCAACGGCAGGGTAATCGAGCGGAAGCGCTGCCAGGTATTCGCGCCATCGATGGAAGCGGCTTCCAAAATCTCGTGCGGGATGGTGGCCAGGGCAGCCAGGTAAATGATCATTGACCAGCCGATCCCTTTCCAAACGCCCAGGCCCATTACGGGGATCATGGCCGTGCTGGCCTTTTGAAGCCAGGGAATTGGTTTGGCTGCCACTTGCAGGACGTTGACTAAAAAGTAATTAATGATGCCTTGCGGACTCTGGAACAGGTAGCGGAACAACAGCGAAACGATCACCCAGGAGGTAATCACGGGGATGTAATAAAGTGTGCGGAAAAAGATCTTCCCTTTCGAGATATTGTGGATCATCAGCGCGATCAGCATCGCAAGGATCATTTGAGCAGGGACGGTGATGAGCGTGTAGATGAGCGTGTTCTTGAAAGCGACTCCGACGACCGGGTCTTTGAAGGCTTGGATATAATTCTTCAGGCCGACAAAGGTACTGGGTTTGGTGGGCATGATCGACCAATCGTAGAAGCTAATCTGGATACCCTTTAGCAGGGGATACACCAGAAAGACGAGGAATAATACGATCGCCGGCAAAATGAATAGATAAGGAACGATCAGCTTTTGCTTACGCAAGCTCATATGAAAGATACCGATTCTTTTCCGATTGATCGCAGTATTCATTACTTTGCCCATTCGTGGAACGAAATCTGTTCGGAACCGCCCAAGGAATCGGAGGGATGGTTGCTGTGGAAGGTTTCAATACTCCCTCCGATTTCTTGGGTCGGTTTTTAATATTAGCGGCACGCCAGAATAGTTTGTTGTCGTTTTTTCATTGCTCCAACGCGCCTCTTGCTGCTTTCATCTGCAAGGACTTGCGCCTTAGCGGCAGACCGATCTACTGGCGCCTGCTTTTTGGCGAGAGGTTGTGATCAGTTTCCGGAGGGCAGCAGCGGGTCGATCTTCGCTGTAGCGGCATCTAAGCCTTCCTGCGCCGTGGTCGTGCCGTTCAGGATACCGGTGCCGGCGTCGGTCAGGATCTGCTCGATCTTCGTCCAATTCGCCACGGGCGTGCGCGCCTTGGCGGTTTGGAGCTGCTGCAGGAAGATACCGAAGTATTCCGGCAGTTTCGCCAGGTTATCGGCCTCAGTTGTCGCCTGGAGAACAGGCATCTGACCGACGGAAGCCATCTGCATTTGCGTGTCGAGCGAGAGCATGTAGCGCAGGAACTCGGCGGCAGCTTCTTTATTCTGGCTCTGCTGGAACATAACGATGTCCTCGCCGCCAACAACCGAGACCGAACCGCCCTTGCCGGCTGGCATCAACGCCATGCCGTACTCGGCGTCGGGGAACTGCTGGGAGAATGAGGGCGGGAACCAGGGGCCATCCAGGTCCATCGCGATGGTGCCGGTGCCTAAACCGCCGTTCGTATCCACACCGCCGCCCATGATACCAGGGTGAATGTAGCCCTTGTCAACCCCGTCCTTCAGGAATTGATATGCGGCCACCGTATCAGGACCATTCAGGAAACCGGTCGCTTTGGTGTAATCGGGCGAGGTCATATCGCCGCCAAAGCTCCAAATCCAGGGATCGACTGCCCAGCCATAGGTGCCACCGTCGGCGAAACAGTAGATATCCTGACCCAACGCTTTGATTTTCTCGCAGTCGGTGGTGAACTCGTCCATGGTCGCGGGCGGATTTTCAATGCCGGCGGCAGCGAACACAGCTTTGTTGTAGATGAGTACGCGGGTATTGGTGTCGAGCGGCAGGCCGTAGTAGCTGCCGTTGTAGAAGTTGGTCGAGAGAGGGCCCGGGAAGACGGCGTCTTTATAGGTATTGAAGTCAGACATCACCTCGCTGAGGTTGGCGAGCGCGCCCATATCAGCGAATTCCGGCACCCAAATGATATCCATACGAGTCAGGTCGGGGGCGGTCCCACCGGCCATGGCGGTGATCAATTTTTGGTGGAACTGGTCGTAGGGAATATTGACCGATTCCACCTTGATGTTCGGATGAGTGGCTTCGAATGCCGGGATGATGGTGTTTTCGAGGAAGGGCGTTTCCACGTCGGCATTGTAACCGTGCCAGAATGTGATGGTGACAGGCTCCGCAGCGGGAGGGCTGGTCGGTTCCGCAGCGGGCGGACTTGTTGGCTCGGCAGCCGGAGGATTGGTCGGGGCCGCGGCAGGTGGGTTGGTCGGCGCAGCAGCGGGAGCCTCAGCTGCTGTTGGGGCTGCGGCTGGCGCGCAAGCGGCCAAAAGCATTCCCATTGCAAGTAGAACAGACAAAACTACCAAGAACTTGTTGCTCTTCATCCTAGTCTCCTTTTCCTTTAGGTTGCATCTGGTTCAAACTCCTATTTCAAGGAAGCTTGAATAGTTTGTACGCTGAACGAAGAAACTCAGATTAAATTTTTTTAGCGAGTATGCTCGATTGCTCCCTCCTTATGAATTGGTGATTTGAATATTTCTGCAATCACCAGGCTTGCTGCTCCAAGCGCCCAGATGTCGTCGCCCCAGGAATTGACCCGAATCTCTGTATCCTTAACCAGGCTGGGCATGACGCTTTCGTAATAAGCGGAACGCAACGCGGAGAAGAACGTTTCACCCATGCGGGTGCCTTCACCGCTGATGACGATTAACTTTGGATTAAATACATTGACGAGACCCGCAATTTGCCTGCCCATCAATACCGCCGGCATGGACAAGCACGTTCGCTGCGGCCGCATCGCCGGACTTCGCTCGTTGGACCAGCTCATCCAAATCTTCGATATTTGGATCAACCTTGCGCTGTGCCGCGGCCACCAGTGCAGAGTCGCTGACAAAGCTTTGCAAGCAGCCATGTCTGCCGCAATCGCAAAGAGGGCCATTCGGGTCTACGATCACGTGCCCGAGCTCGCCTGCGCCCCCGCCTATGCCGCGATAGATCTGTCCGTTGATGACAATGCCCATCCCGATGCCGCGGCCAACCGTGATGACGATAAAATTATCTTCCGACGTACCTTTATCGAGCCATTTCTCACTCAAAGAGAGGGTGTTTACGTCATTGTCGATGTAGACGGGAACCCGCATGCGCGGTTCGAGCAGTTCCCTTAGCGGCGTGTTACGCCATCCGAAGAAGGGGTTTTGCCGCACGATACCCTGTGCAAAGTCAATCACCCCCGCGAGACCAATACCGACCCCCATTAACTGCTTCTTGCGAATACCGCCGCTTTTGATCAAACGGTTCACCAGGGTTACCAGCGTCTCAATGCTGGTCGCCAGCTCGATATCCGCCAGGTCTACGTTGTCTTTGACCAGAATGTTTGCGTTGAGGTCGGTCAGTGCCCCAACGACGTGGCCTTCCATCAGCTTGATGCCGATCACAAAGCCGCCGCGTGGATTGAGCGCTAGCATGATCGGTGGACGCCCGCCGGTCGAATCGCCGGTCGCTTTTTCAAACACCAATCCTTCCTGGATAAGATCGCTGGTGATAGCGGTGACAGTCGCCGGGCTGAGACCGGTCATGTGGGCTAGAGCAGCGCGAGAAACTTCACCTTGTGTCTTAATGGCATTAAGGAGGATGGAACGGTTGATACTTCGAATGAGGTTGCGGTTGCCGCGTAAAGGAGGGGTCATCGTTAAAGTTACTTCGTTTATTGAATGAATTATGTTTTCATTATAGGGCGGAAAATTAAAAAGTCAATACCCTTTCGCCTGGATTTAATCCGCGAAAGTTTGCCTTTTCTACTTTAATGGTTCACTTCTTAGGGAAAACCGTCGAGAGCGCGCCAGCCAGACAGGCCGGGTTCTGGCGGAAGGATTGGGATTGTTCGATCTGAAAGAAGCGTTCGTCCATGGCGGAGCAAGCGTGCAGAGAAGCGCCTTGCACATTTTTCGTCCCAATTAGCGGGCAGGAAGGATACTCCTCGGGCTGACTGACCGTGTAGTTTGGACAGGCAAGTTTGACGCTTTCTTCGAAAGTATTGGAGAGATTACCGGGTTCGTCGAGAGTATTGCTGATGAAGATATCCGGGCAGCTTGTTCGATCATGTCCATGGAGCTGGATGGCTGACAGGTTGCTGCTGCATGCTAATAAAACTTGATGGGTCGCCTGGAAGGCCGAGAGATCCAGGTGCGCCACGTCGGAAGGGCCCATGGCATGGGAAGGGCTGCACGGCGGTGATTCATCGGGAGTCGATAGGCCGCTAGCGCAGCGGTTTGTCCCGGCGACCAGCAGGGCGGCAGCGCCGGTTTGCTGGAAGAACAGCAGCGCTTCATCCGCCGTCAACTTGTCGTAGTCTGGATGTGGGGCCTCGACAACCAGGTCGCGGAGCGGCTTTGGGTTGAACAAAACAGTGCCCCAGCCGAGGAAATGCGGCGAAACTTCCCGGAGGACTATTATGCGCTTGCCAGAGGAGATATCGGTATAGTCCAGAATCTGGTAAGGGAAACCGGACTGTTTCAGCGATTTGCAAGCTCCGTCCAAATCGGCGGCAGCCAGCGGGCGAATAATTTTACGCCACTGCTCGATCTCTCCATAACTTGGCGCCGCCATACCCTGATCGTCAAGCCGCGAAACCTGATCGATTTCAGCCTGATAAAGGTCTGCCAGGTGACCGCCCAAAAACTGCGGGCAGGTGTCCCAGGGTGTGGCTGTGGGGATCGGGCTTGACGTGGCAGGCGCCGGCGGCTCTGCGGGCCGATCGCTCTGGCAAGCCGCCAAACCAAGCAGCAGGATCATAACCAACTGCTTCAAAATGCTTTTAGTCAAATTTTTCAAACAGATCCCAACCGGGCAGCGTGCTGCGCTCAAATGTTACTGCGCCGCTGCCTTGAAGCCGGTAAAAATCGTAGAGCGGGCTGAAGGGGGCATCTGGCTCAGCCCATTGGATCATGCGCAAATTGTCAAAATCAACCGAGACAGTGCCGCTCGCGGGCGGTTGGAGCTTGAAATAGAGCCCAACGGCCACCATTCCCTCCGGCGCCTTTGCATTAATCGAGAATGGCGCCCAATCATTTGACAGGTGCAGTGGAATACTGGTCTGATCCGCGGAGGGACCTTTGGTGTCGGTATACCAGCTTAACTGCAGCTCAACAGGCGCGCTGCCAGGCGAGCGTCCCATTCCAGTCACCGTAATCTCATCCCCTGCTTTTACCAACTGGCGATGAGTTGGTGTCAGTGTGACAGGCTCCAGGCTTCCTGAACCTCGCTCCAGGTGAGCGCCAGACTGTCCTTCAAATGCGTAAGCAGCGCCGGTCGCTTTATCTGGCCCGGAGAGATCCCAGAAGGGCGTTTCCCCCGTGCGGGCATCGATGTCGTAATCTTCGAAATCGCCAACCCGCAGCAAGTCTCGTCCCAGACGCAGTGTTCCCTGCCCTGGGAAAGCAGAAAGCCATTCTCCGCTCGGGACCGGGCGAACTAAGCCGGCATCGTTTTTTATTTCAAGGTTTGAGGTTTGAATGTCTGCCTGGTGGGAGAAGTCGCTCTCAATCGAGCCATCTTCCATCACAAAGCCAGGTCCACTGTACCCCGCAATCTCACGCGCAACATATTCGGCGTCTGCGCCGGTTACGCCGGTTGGGATATAGTCCTCGATAATGAGGGGTTCGGTGTAAGCGCGAACCACCTTGCCGTCGCGCATTTGCACGACTAGCGCCATGCTCTCGAAGGTTGGCCAAAGGGTCTGGTCGAAGATGAAGTTGCCCAGGCTCAAGGCAACGAGCGATTGGCCGTCCCAGTCAAGCCCAGAAATGACGTGTGTATGGTGGCCGATCACGAGCGAGGAACCTGCTGAACGCGCCGCGTCTGCGTTGAAGCGCATCCTCTCTGAAGGAGTGCGCTGGTATTCAATTCCCCCATGTAGAACCATAATCGGAACGTTACCGCTGCCAACCGAATCCGCGACCAGGTTCCTGATGGTTTTTGAGGAACAGGACGCTGCGCCTCCTTTTTGTTCTTCATCGTCTGCCACATAATTCAGGCCGCTGTTTGGCCCGTGGGAAATGGATGTGCAGCCAATGAACGTAAGGCTTTGCCCATCCGCTTCGAGCGTAGCTGGTTTCCAGGCCTCGGCTTCGTTCATGCCAATACCGAAATATGTTTCTCCGGAGATGAAACCGGCCGCTGCCAGAGCGTCCTGGGTCTGACGGGCGCCCGGATCGAGCAGATCGTAGACGTGATTGTTGCCTGCATCCACTACGTCCACTCCCGACTGGTTCAACGCGAGCAGGGAGCTGGGATGAGAAGAGTAAACGTAATCTTTTTCCTGATGATACTCAGAAGGGCGGGATTGAAGATAATTGAGACTGGGGTCATCCGAGATCACGCTTTCGAAGTTGATTACGGTCAGGTCGGCATTTTCCAGCAGCGGGCGGATCGGGTCGATGAGGTTGAGGTGATCCTGAAGAGTTGGGTTCTCTGGCAGCAGTCCATCGGAGAAGTCGCCATCCTCGTTGGGGTCAAAAAAGCGCCGGCCGAACATCACATCACCGGTAAAGAGGATTGAGATCGTTTTTCCGTCCTGGGGCGTCAACCGGAAAAGGGTTGGCTTTTCCGGTCTGACCGCGCGGGTGCGTGAGATGAAATTGGCGCTGCTTACAGAAACCCATTGTCCTGTCCCATTTGTATCTAAATCAAACCAACCGTCGGAGCCTGTGACTCCAACGGCGTCATGCGCGTTCACTTGAGCGCCTGCGATCGGCGTGCCATCGAAATCCAGCACGAGTCCACGCAGGTGCTGGGGTGTTTTCACAGGAGCGTTTAGATTGGCAGGCACTGCCTGCTGAGCGCCTGCCTGAGGGGTGCAGGCGCTCAGCAACATCGAACAACCAAGCAGCAGTGAAATTGCCAGTTGCTTGAAATCTAGCCAAGATCTGCCAGATGAACGCTGTATCGTTAAGGGCATCCGGTCTCTCCTAGATGACATGGATCCAGTGCAGCAGTGGCCCCACTGCCTGCATGGCTGCAACAGTAAACAAAGATGAAATGGCGGTTGCCAGAGTCGTCTTTTTCAAGCCTTGACGCTCAAATTCATTTGCCAGAAGAGCCACGAGCAGCGGGACCATGGCCTTGATTCCAACCCAAGGATTCAACATTCCTTGACTGAGGTAGATGACCAGCAGCTCGACCGCCCAAGAGATCACCACGCCCATCAGAATCATTGTAGCCAATCGAGTTCGTCCGAACACCAGGGCAATTCGCGTGATGCCAAACTTCACCAGCAGAAACGTCGCAAGCGCGCAGCCGACCAGCAGGGCCAGGTCCAGAGGGCGCAAGAGTAGGAGAGAAAAATAAGCGGTGGCGGCAAAACCAACCGTGTGCAAGTGGAAGCGTTTCAAAACGAAGATGCCCAGCAAGACCGAAGCGATGATGGCAAAAGGCAGATAATCCACAGGGAATGCAAACGGTTCTGGTTGTGCGCGGTAAAGCGGGGTCGGAATCAGTACTATTTCAGGCAAGATTTCTTGAAATGCCCCGATCAGATAAACCAGCAAATACACCACCACCGCGCCGAACAGGCTGGAAGCGAATGTGCGCCACACTCCTTGGCGAGACATGTCATGAGCGATGATTCCCGGCAGAACCATTCCCACCCCAATCAAGAGAGGAGCAAGGGCGACATGATTGCCAAGGGCGTTCATCAAAAGCGTCCAGAGGATTTGCAAGCACAATCCAGTCAGGATTTCAATCTCCACCAGCTGGCGGCCGTAGAATATTTTACGCCGCAGCAAAACCTTATGCACAAAGAAATAGGTGGCCAGCGAGATCATCAACGTTGCCAACAGGTGCAGCGGATATGGAATATATAAAGCGAAGAAGCCCGGAATGATGACCCCGCCGAGCGTGAGGCCGGTGCGCTGGTAGATCAGCGTGCCGACGATGACGCCCAACACGATCGCCAGTCGGGTTAGTTCGATGTTCTGTGTCAGCGGCATCATCTCAGATCAGCTCCTCTTGGATTTCGGCCAGGCGGGCGCCTACTCGCGCCTTCAGTCGTTCACTGCGCGGGCGGTAGCGCTGGCGAGTAAGTTCTTCATTGAGGTAATCTGGAGCATCAGGGAGCGAGTGGAAGTACTCCATGATCAGTTCCGCCTGAGGTGTATGGATGTTGACCATGCCCACCAGCAGGGCTTGCTCGCCATGGATTAAACTGGAGATTTTGTCGATGATCTGCTGGAGGGTTGGGTTGGCGCTGAAGCCCAGGTTGATAATCCGTTCAGCGGGATAACCCAGTTTAACCAGACGAGCGGTCACTAGATTTTCGTATGCGCCGAAAGTAACCAGATAATCCATCTCGATATCGTTAACGGCGATATCGGCGAACTCAAGCGCGCGCCTGCCGCGATCCTCACGATTGTTTAAAATACCAATACGGGTCGCATCGGGTCGATAGTATGGCGTAAGCATCTCAAGGCTCAGCACCAGACTCTCCCGGTCGTTGACCGCGAACAGCGGCGCCCAAATGATCTCCTTGGCGTACCAGTTGGTGCGCTGGACATTTACCACGCCAATATCGGGTTGAGCGTGGCGCATCCCCCTGATTGCTGTGTCCCTTGGAATGCCCAGCAGTTCGGCAATCGCGAGCCCGGTAGCCAGGTTCTCGGGGAAGGTCAGGTAGGTGAGTCCTTTCATATCTTCCTCAGTGACCCAGGCCGGATCGGCATAGACCAACCGGCTGCCGCGCGCCTCTGCATTCCGCTGTAGTCGTTCGCGGAGGTCTAGGCGGTTTTCGGACGTGATCACGATGCCGTTCTTTGGCATGGCGAGCGAGAGAACATCGGCGATCTCTTCTAAGCTTTCGCCCATCACATCCTGATGATCCTCGCGGATATTCGTGATCACGGTAATATTGGCCTTGACCATCATGTCCTGCGAGACGCGCTGGTTATTCGGGCGCAGGGCCATCGTCTCCAGAACAATTGCATCGGTATCCTCATCGGTATAGCGGTCAATCGTCTCCACCAGTTCGATGATCGTGGGCGCCGACTGCCGTTGAATCGGGATTTCAGAGCCATCCGGAAGCAAAATCATGGCGGCAGAACCGGTGGTTTTGCCAAGCGTTATCAGGCCGCTCTCTCGTAAAACTCCGGCGATCAGCCGGGTGACGGTGGACTTGCCGCGAATGCCATTGACAAACATGCGAATGCGGATCTTCTCCAGACGCCGATCATGCTCCGCTCTGGCCTGATGCCAGATAAGGACCATTCCCACCAGGACCATACACAAAATAATGAGACTAACCATTCGTTGCCATCCCTTATCTTTTATGCGCTTTGCATCGATGGCTGATTGTCAGGTAGATTCCCCAGCAACTTGTACTCAATAAACAGGTTCTGAAAAACGGGCCCTTGATTCGCTTCGATGCTGTGATGAAGCGATTCCAGCACAGCAGTCATCATATCAGGTCGGCTGGATGATTCTCCAAGATAGACTGCGTAGCCGTAGCGCAGCTGCGCCCGCCCGGCGAGCGGGATCGATTCACCGGTTGCCTTCACAAAACGCAGGTTTTGGAGGTTGGTGGTCAATCGGTCGAGAACGGATTGGATTCCAAAGGAATCGGTCTCAGGCAAGATCAGCCCCATGCGGTTGCTTTCGACCAGGAAGGGGATGTCGGTGTCGAGCGCAGCATCCTTCAACGCAGCGCTTACAGCCTTCAATACCATCTGCAAATCACGCGGTTCCCAAGGTTGATGGGAGTAAGTTTGCAAGTGAAGCAGCAATAAAGATAACGGGCGGTGATAGCGGAAGGCCCGCTCTTCTTCTTCGTCCAGGCGCATTCGCCCGAGTGAAGGAACCAGCAGCCCAATGGCTTGATCTTCCAATTGAACCGGCCGCAAGCGCAGCTCTTTTTCGGCGTACGCATTCCAGAAGCTGGCCTGCCGGTCGCGAAAGGTTCCCGCAATCCAGGCGATAGACAACAGAAGCGTAACCTCCAGCAAGTTTGGGATCAACAGTTCTTCAGTCCAACCGCCGATCGACCGCTTGATAGCAGTCCAGACAAACATCGCCACAAGCCAGGCCAGCAGGGCCCGCAGCCGGCCGAGTTCCAGGCTCAAACCAAGCAACAAGATCAGCAAGAAAAGAAAGATTGGCATCGTGCGCGGGTTGTTCACTTGCGCGATCACGACGACCTCGGCAATGACCAGTGCAAACACCAGATACAGCCATTTGAATCCTCTTTTCAGGTTGTTTACAATCTCGGGTTTGGTCGAAGTAGATGATTTCATTGGATATCCGTTTTACTTTTTTGTGTGTTTACCTGCCGCCGTCCAATCCATTGCACCGCCAGAATGATCAGGAACAAGAACCCTAGACCGAGGGCAATTGCCGCCAGGGATACGCCGATCCCGGGCCGATCGATCGACTGAAAAATCGAGCCGGCCAGCGGAAGGTTGCCAGGGTCTTGTGCGTAACGTGCCAGTACTTGTAAGTCACCGGCAGCATTGCCTGGATAAACGGCGAGCACGTTGCCGGTCAGGGTGGGAGAATTGCCCCAGATTCGAGCAGCTGGTCGAATGCGCGCAGGTAACTTTGCGAATCGACGCCAGTGATGGCCAGGATGCGCCGATTGGCTTTCCAGGGGGAACGAAAGATTTCAAGCAGGCCCGTCGAAGCGATATGTTCCGCCTTGTTGATGGCGTAACCGGACGCCAGCCGCTGTCCGCCTTGCTCGAACGGCTGCGGGAGAGCGGCGTTGATCTGGCCTAGCGCCGGGTTTTGCTGTGGCGTACCGATCAATACCAGGTGCCGATCACCATCAACGAGTGGATCGAAGGTTGAAGCGGTCACGACGCTGGGAGGCGCAGCGCCTGATTGGGCGGATTGTCCGATCAAGATGGCCAGGCGAACGACCCGGTTGAGCATATCGGAATCAGGGTGATCGGGCAGGATCAAAGTTGCGCCATCTTCGCCATTAAATGGCTGCGGGAAGTCGTCCAAAGCAGGCAGGCGCGTCGAGGTGGTGTTTTTTAGATCTAGAAGGGACGTGCTTGAAACGGTGGCCCAAACAGAATTTTCATCCGAGGCACAGGCCCCGGCCGGAACGCGCAAGTCGAAGGTAAAGCGCAGATAATTAATGCCGGGACGGAAATGCTTGACCGGCAAATTGATCTCGGTTAGCTCTCCGGCTTCGTCCTGGTCATTAAGCAAGATACCGGCAACATTAACACCGTTGAGATAAACGGTTGCCAGCGACCGGCCTTCGGTAAGGTTTTCAGAATGAGTGAGGGATAGATCTAAATTCGCGGAGGTGAGCTGAACGTCATAAGGCAGGTACAGTTGGTAGATCAGGCTGCGAACGCCTGCGCCTTTTACCTTACGAGAAAGGTAACCCAGATTTTCAAACGAAAGCTTTTCCGGCAAAGGCGAATCTTTTGACGTCTGCAGAGGGGTTTGCGGCAGGACGACCGAAGAACCGGCCAGCTCGAACCGGCGGTTTTGGTCTGCCAGGGCCATCTCCGGGCGCGAGCCATCATTAGGATTGGCATCCGACAAGACCAGGGCTGTCCGCTGCGGATTGAAAGGCGATCGCACGAGGGTCACAGCATCTGCACCGGCAAGGTTGAGGTCCAGCAGGCCCTGCTGCGACCCCCCAAGAAATACCAAGTTCGCGCCTGCAGGTGGGTTCTCATAGAGCTGGGAGCGGGATCTCACTTCAAGCGGCCAGGAATCATGCTCAGGCATTGTGCGGCCAAAGGCAAATGCTGCCGCTGTCAGAGAACGCAGGTCACCTAGGGAGGGCTGGTCGGGCAAGACGAAAGTCGTTGGTATCTCGCTGAAGCCACTTTCCGTGAAATCAACCCCCTGGAATGGCGCGGGAAAATCTTTCAGCGTGTATGTAGAGTCATGGCGATTGAAGCTCAGCTGCAGCTCGCTCTCAGGAGAAATTTCAATCCAGCGCGACGGATTGCTCAAGTCGCGGCAGCCCGCTTGCGGTGGATCAGTTTTCAGATAGAGATGAGCGCGTATGGTCAACCGGTTGCTTTTCGGGCCAAAACGAACTGCGGGCAGGGTCACCATAGTCCCGGCTGCTTTCAGCTCAAAGATTGGTAGCGAAGCGACTGGCGTATCGTTGATCGAAAAGACCAGCGCCGATTTCTGAGCATCGAGCGCGTCCGGATAAGATGCTTTAACCAGAAATGATGCGTCACCAGCCAGGCGCCACGATTTGCTGGTGGGAATATCGACTTCAATCGAGTTAGCCAGATCGGTCAGATGCAAAGGTTGGGAATCAACCAACCACCCCAATGGAATCTGCATGAAGAGGGGGGGTGTTGGTTCTGCGTTTACCGATTGTGGCAGGCTAACCAGCAGTAGCAAGGCAAGCAGGAAAACCAGTGGAGGTTTGATCGCAATAAGGGCTTTCAAGCAGGTTGCCTTTCTAGGCTTATGCGGACTTTTCTTCCACACTCAGCCGTTTTATCGCTTCCTGAAAATAACGATTGAGTTTTTGTCCTTCTGGGTACAGCATCACCATGGGCATGCACTGTTCATTAGCAAGGTAAACCAATTGGCGCATGGCCGGGAGGTACATCAACACGTTATTCTGAATCCCTCCGGTTTGCAGCACCTGCTTGCTTTTTTCCAAATCTAAAAAGTAAGGCTGTGTGCCAAAGGAAACGAGCACGATGTGAATCTGATTCCAAGACACACCCTTCTGAGTCAGCAGCTTGATCTGCTCGATGGAATACGGCAGCGCCAGCGAATTGGCTCGCACAACGATCACATAGTCGGTTATGTAGGGCAAGGCTGCCTGCATCCGGAAGTTGAGCCCCCGCCCAAGGTCTAGAATTATCCGGCGGTAACTTCTGGAAAGCTCCTGAACGATCCGCTGCACCTGCTCGCCGGATTCATCGAACTCGTTGGCGGATGCAAGGCCGTTTTGCGGCAAGGTTAAGACGTCCAACCCGCAGGTGTGCTTCTGTATGCTGGTAAGCGAGTCTTTCGAAAATTGGTCTTCAAACGATTGGCGGTATGAACTTGCAGATTGCTGGTCAGCAGCGAGGCCGAGCTGCCAGGCAACACTTTCAGAGCCGGGAATGAGCTCCGCCAGGATGGTGTCAGGGTCCGCTTTGGCAAAACTTGCCGCCAGATTAATCGCAACGGTGGTGGTCCCTGAGCCGCCGGTCGTGCCGATTACCGCAATAACCTTCTGGTCATTGCTGGGCGGCTTTGGGGCAGGCGCTTTGGATGTTTTCTCCAGTAATTTTGCAACCTTCTCACGCAGTTCGGCAGGATTTGCCGGCTTCGCGACATACTCATCCGCACCGCATTCCAAGATTTCCTGCTTTTTGTCGGTGGTGCGGGCTGCAGTGAGCATCATAATGGGGGTTTTCCTTATGCTCGGGTCTCTACGAACAGCACGACAAACAGCGATGCCGTCCATATCCGGCATCATCAGGTCAAGAAGAATTAATTGTGGTTTATACTTGCGTGCCAGCGCAAGAGCGCCGTGTCCCCCATCCGCCTTAATCACTTGATAACCATCTTTTTCAAATAGGATCTCGAGCAGGTCTAATGTGCTGGAGTTGTCGTCAACAATGAGTAGCAGTGCCATACACGCTCCTGTAATAAAACGCCACAAAAGTAAATTTACTTCGTACTACAAATGGTTGGTATAAACCTTATGAAAATTTTATTATACTTTCAAACAAAAAAGAATAGGTATACCTACCTGATTCTATTAGAAAATCTACTCGAAAAACTATTTCCCTTTGTTAAGTGCTGCCAGGTAATCCAATATCCTGGCGCGGATATCGTCACGCACCTGCCGGAACGCTGCCAGCTTCTCCGCCTCGCTGCCCACCGCCTTGGCTGGGTCTGGGAAGCCGATGTGCGCCCGCTTGCCTTTGCCCAGCCAGACCGGACAGTTCTCGGCGGCGTCATCACATACCGTGATCACGACGTCAAAATCCTGGCCGTAAAACGCCTCGACGGATTTCGATTCACCCTGGTGCTGGATTCCCAGCTCCTCCAGCGCCCGGATTGCCAGCGGGTGCACATACCCGGATGGTTGCGTGCCGGCGCTGTAAGCTTGCCAGCGGTCACCCAGGAAGTCGTTGATCAGGGCTTCCGCCATTTGCGAGCGGCAGGAGTTGCCGGTGCATAGGACGAGAACTTTCTTTCGAGATTGTGGATGGGAATCGATCATCTTGTCCTCCTTAACCGTCCTTCGACGGCCAGAATTCACTTTCGTTATCATGTTGTTCCTTTATGCATAAACGTGATGATTGTACCCTGTCCAGGCTCGCTCTCGGCTTCATCTAAGTGCCACGCCCTGGATTACAATGGCGTTATAGACCATACCGTCGAGTGCGGCGAGAATCGTGACCAAAACGACCGCAGACAAAACGCGGGTGATCATCCGTCCGAACCTATAAAACCTCCTCGTTGAATGTGAGCCCCTGGCATCCCTCCCGACGCTGAGAGTTGTCCCGAAGGTATGCCAGGCGACTGTGGAGGAATTGTCAACGAACGGAGGAGGGATTGCGGAGATCTTATACGATAGGAGAAGAGTACCCGCAGATCCATTCAAACGTGAGTTTTAACACGTTGAGCAGCGATTCGCTGGTCAGGTTTTCTGGCCCGTCCCATCGCTGATGATAGAAGGCCACCATTTGTTGGGGCATCTTAAAGGGCAGCAGGGTGGCGGCTTTGAGGCCTGCCTTGCTAAACGGTGTCGCGTCGGTCGCGGTGCCGTAGGAGGCGGGCGCAACTTTATAGGGAACTCCTGCACGTATGGCTGCGGCAATCAGGCTGTCCACCATTTCGGGGGAATTCTTCACGACTCCATTCATATCGGAAGTTAGGATGGTGATTTCCGGATAGGCGACCATCTCGTAATTGAGCAGTCGAGCATCCATGCGTTTCAGCTCGTCCAAGTGCAGCTCGACGTAACGCCGCGATCCACGCAGCCCAACTTCCTCGCTGCCGAAGGACACGAACCGGATTTCCGTATCCACTGGAAGATAGGCGGGGTTTCTTACCAAGAACCGGCACATCGCCACGGCAATCGCGCTAGCCGCCAGGTTATCGACTGCGCCTGGCACAATTCCACCATTTTTCCTGCCATGATGGAAGAATAGGACAAAGCCAGCAGCCGGCAGGATAGGATAGACCAGAAAGCCTCATTTTAGCGTGCCGATTGAAACCAGATTTCCATTCCCGGTGACCACGCCTGCCAACTGGATCATACTCATCACAAGCATCATGACAATGCCGATGAACATGGTGGTAGATGCGAAGAAGAATCCGTAGCCGAGATAACGCAGCCAGGTGTTTTCCATAGCGCTGTCATGATGGCCGCCAATCAGCAGCAGCCGCTTGACCGTCTGTGTTTCGGGCCGGCACAGTGCGCCGATCACGTTGACCGAACGCTTCTTAGGGAAGAATTGATCGGTTAGTTCGTAGCCGAGGCTGAACTGGAAGATCAGCATCGACACCGGGATGGCTGCGATCAGGAGTGCAGCCGCAGCCGTGATCCATGGTGCGACACTCGAGAGCCGGCCGGTGGATAGGTTCAATCCGGCAGCGAGTAGCAGCAGTATGCCGCTCAGCACCTGCGAATCTTTGAAGGCGCCCGAAGCAACCGGGAATTCTTCCACAGCAACATTCTCAAGTCCCAGATACGCCTCTAGTTCCTTTTTGAGAACCTCTGCCCGTTCCCGCTCCTGCGGGCTGCCGGAAAAACCGGGTCCCACCTCGGCGCAAATCCTGCTCACGAGGTCACAGGCATACTCGGCGTCCGATTGGGAAATGGTCTCTAACATGAGGATTCTCCTTTTAGTTCGCCTTTCGGCCATTCCTTAAAATAAGTCCGGTGCGCAGGAGGCTCCAGACCCCGGCGAAGCCGCCACCGAGCAGGGCAACCCAGGAAAAATCGGGGAAGAACAGCAGCAGAAATCCAAGCATCTTGCGCACCTGCAAAATTACCGGGACAGCCGCCAGCGCCAGGTTGGGGATGAGCGGAAGCAGAATATACTGCAACCACAGGCGACTGTGGCTCGGGCGCTGCTGCGGATCCTCCCTCCAGCGGCGCAGCTTCCGCAGTGTGACGGCGGCGCCGATGATTTGCAGCAGCGGGATGAGCAGCAAGGCGCGCGTGGCCCAGGGGACAACTTTGACGAAGCTGAGTCCTAACAAGGCCGGCAGCGGTGGGCGGCCTGCTACCCGGGTCATCAGGCCGTGCCCTACTTCCGTCATCACTGGATTCATCATAAAGTGGTCGGCGTTGAAAAGCAGGATCGCTCCAATCTTCTGCTCGGGAAGCAGCGCCATGTATGCAGCAAAGTCTGGCACGAAGCCGGTATGCCAGAGGATGCGCATCCGATCGTGTTCTTCGTGGTACCAGCCCATGGTGTAATGCGAAGTCCAGCCCAGCATTTCAACAGCTGCGGCAGGGCGGTGCATCTCGGCCACCCCCGCTGTGGAGAGGACCTGGGCGCTGCTGTAGCAGCCGCCATTCAGCTGGGCGATCAGGTAGTGAGCCATGTCCTCGGCGCTAGCGATAAGCTGGCCCGATGGCAGCGATCCGCGCGGAGGCTCTATATTCGGCGCGGCGAAGGGATACCAGAACCAGAATCGATGGCCCGCTGCCAGACCATCTCGCTGCGCCCTGGCTTGTTTCGTATAGCTGTGATACATTTCTAGCGGATCGAAGATATGTCGCTGCATGTACTCCTCGTACGATTCCCCACTGATGGTCTCAACGATCAGCCCCAAAACATCGTAATTGGCGTTGCTGTACTCATACCCCTCGCCGGGCAGGCGGGCGGGCTTGAACCTGGCCAGGGCGCGCACCAGGTGTTCCGTTGCATTGGGGTGTTTATCAAAGCTAACCAGCGGTGTCCAGCCGGACCAGGTGGACAGACCGCTGGTCTGGTTCAGCAGGTGGCGCACGGTCATTTGGGCGGATGCCTGGGGATTTGCAACCTGAAACCAGGGCAGGTAGCGCTGGACCGGAGCATCCAGTTCAATCTTGCCGGCTTCCATCAACTGCATGACCGCCAGGGCGGTGAAGGATTTGGTCAGCGAGCCAATGAAAAAGGGTGTCTGCGGTGAGGGCGGTTCGCCGCCCGGCCAGGCCCGTCCAAAGCCGCGGTGATGTACGAGCTGCTCTCCATCTACAATGGAGAGCGCAGCGCCGGGAATGTTTAAGCGAGCCACTTGCTCTTCCAAGTAGGCGTCGATTTCGTCAAAGGTCGCGCCGGTTGGAGTGCGCTTTGGAGATTGTTTTGCTTGACCGGAATTGGACAGCGTTTTGAAGGCCAGAGCCAGCCCGGCGCAGCCGATTAAGGTGGGGAAGAGGAAATTCTTTTTATTCATCGCGACCTCTCGTATTTGGAAGTAGAGGCAAGTTACTGTTCAGGAACTGGGCGATCTCCACTTTAACTTCTTCCATATGACCAAACAGGAAGTGACCGCCCTCCGGTAGGACGAACAGCCGGGCGTTCGGCATAAGCGCTGCCAGGGCGTGGACGTTTTCGGGGATCGAAATCGGATCGTCGGCAGCGTTGATGACCAACACCGGGATTTCGATCTTGCATAGGGGATATCGGGCGGCGGGCGAAACGGATTCCATGAATTCCGGCAGCAGCATGTAGCTTTCGAAGAGCATGCCATCCACCCGCCGGCTGACCGGCAGGTCTCCGGTCTGGATCTTCTTCAGCATAGCCTTGTGTTCCGGCGTGAGCGTATATCCTTTGGGCGCCAGGCCAATCTGATTCTGCACCCACTTCCCAAACAGCGTGATCAGGGTCCAGTAGACGAAGTCGCTGCGCAGCAAAGTGTCAAACACGAACCGGGGTGGCAAAGCCATTTGGGTGCTACCCGGGGCGTCCGGGCCAAACAGGATCAGCGCTGATATGCGCTCCGGGTAGCGCACAGCGAACCGGAGCGCAGCGGTGGAGCCGGCCGAGGCGCCGAAGACAGCTGCCTGCCGGATCTCCAGGGTGTCCAGCAAGCAGGCGAATGCATCGGCCTGCATATCAAGATTGGCATTTTCAGGTAAAGCCGAGCGCAGGTAGCCAAAGCGAGAGATGGCGATGATCCGGTAGTTGCTGAGACTGGCAGCCTGCGCTAGCCATAACCCCTGGTCAAAGCCACCCATCGCCCCATGGACCACCAGCAGCGGGTAGCCTTCCCCGACCTGTTTGTATTCCACCGGCCCCATGCCCGTCTCGAGCAGCTGGCTGCCCAGGCCATCGATGCGCTTCCGCGCGGCGCGGATATCCCGAAGGTAGTGCGCCACGACGAATGCAATCCCAACCAGCAGGACAGCCAGGGCCATCAGGAGAACGACAACAAAACGCGCCATCGTACGCCTCCGTACTTCATCAAGGGGAACAAAAGATCAGCACAACCTGACGCGTACCATCACCACTGTCTGCACGGCTTTCGCCACGTCTTCGGCCCGCGGGTTTCCGCGTTTGTCGAATTTGACACTGTAATAGCGGGCGTCGCTCGGCACCTGGCGCAAGTGCTTCGCAAGTTCCTCGGCAATGACTTGCGGCTCCCCGGTGACCGGCTCAGCCAGTCCCGTGAGTTCACGGCCGCGGATTCGCAGCGTGACCGGCGCTCCGCCGTGCAGGTTTTTCCACCAACTGGCGTGAGTGAAAATGCTGACCTGATCTCCGGTTTGCGAGTAGCTGACAGGGGTGGTGTAGGTCTTGCCGCTCTTGCGCCCGGTGAAGCTGATCAGCAGGACAGTCTTACTGACCAGTCCGTGCGCTGGTGAGCCTAAGACGAATTTCATCGCCTTGTTGATGATGGGGGGAATGGTGGTTGTTTCAGACATTTCAGCCTCTTTCTTTTCAATTTACTTTTCTTGAGCAGTTGAATTTACGGATGGAGGGCCGCAGTTCACCGAGATCAGGGTCAAATTGAGGTCGCGGATGTGCTCCAGAACACCGTGCAGGGCAGCCTGGTCGGGCAGTAGGCCCGCAAGCAGAGTTTGGCTGCCTTCCAGGTGGGTCAGCTGCAAGCTACCAAACCAGTCCGACCAGCGCGGGTCGAGGTGGCCCTTGACTTTGATCTCATAATAATCCTGCATTGCGGCTCTCCTCAGGCGATCATTTTTTGCAGCGTGGGTGTCAGTCGGTCCAGGAAGCTGCCTGCGAATTGCTTCAGCCAGCCCAATTTAACCGGATAGTAGTAATCCGACTCAAACCAGCCCTTCTTGGCAAAGTACTGGTAATCGACGGAGGCCGGATCGGCTTGCCCAAGCATCATGCTGCGCCCTATCCGGAACAGCAGGAGCTGAAGCCACGAAGGTGCAGGGTAAGCCGGCCTGGACAGCAAGGCGTAGAAGCGCTGGCTGTGCTCTGCCAGGTCGCGGTCGATCTTTTTTTGCTGCTTCTCCGTGCGCGGGTCGAAGGCGGTGATGACCATGCCCTTCAAAGCGTTGAATCCGAGCACACGCGCTGTGAAATTGAAATAATCGACGATCTTGTCGCCGCGGGCGACTGCCTGGACGACGATGCTGGTGAAGGCTTTGCCGAACCAGCGCGGACGGTGGCAGGCGAAACCGAAGCGATCACAGAAGATCTTCATAATCCCGGACATATTCCAGGTGTAGTTGGGCGTGGCGAAGATGACGCCGTCCGAGGCGGCGATTTTGTCAAACAGCACGTCCCGATCGTCCTGCAGTGGGCAAAATTCCTCGCCCTTATTGAAGCACAACTGGCAGCCCTTGCAGATGCCTAGATTGTAGTTGCACAGGACAACGATTTCGGTTTCGATCTCCCCCAACGCTTGTAGATTGTTCAGGAACTGCTCGACTGCCTTGTAGGTGTTCTTCTTGCGTGCACTTCCAACGAACGCGGTCACTCTCTTCATCATACAACTCCTTATCGTGAACCAACTTTTTCAGTCTGTTCATAATTTATCGCACGATGAAGACGGCCGCATCTGCCAAACGGGATATTCAGGGGTTATTTGTAGGGGTAAAGGGAGTTATCAAGGAAGGATGCCGAGCTCTCTTGCCCGCGCTGCCGCCTCAGTCCGATTCGCGACGTCCAGCTTACGGTAGATGCTGGCGGCGTGAGCCTTGATGGTGCCCGGCGCTACGACCAGCGACTTGGCGATCTGCTGGTTAGTCAGACCCTGAGCCATCTGCTGGAGCACTTCCAGCTCTCGCTGGCTCAACGGCTCGATCAGGTTATCGTTGGGCGCGGCCGATTCTTCCGATATGGCGGTCGACTGCGGCGGGACCTCGAATTGGGAGAGCAAGCGGAGGGCGTAATCTCGAACGGAGCCGGGGGCGGCATGCGCAGCCCACTGCTCCAGCAGCGTCCGCAGCGGCTGGCCTTCATTCAAGAAGACCCTGATAAACCCTCGAGGCTCCGCCATCACCAGGGCACGTTCCAGGTCGGCCTGCGCCTGCCGGATTTCCCCCTGACGCTGCAGCGTCAAACCGCGCAGGATCAGCAGTTCAATGGCCTCGCCAGGCAGGCCGCGCTCCTCAGCCGTAGAGAGGGAGCGGTTCAGCAGCGCAACTGCTTCTTGAGGCCGGACGAGCGCTGCGTGGGCTCGAGCCGCGGCCAGTGCGACTGTCTGTCCGGTTTGGCCCTGGTCTGGGCCGGCCAGGCGCACCGCTTCCTGGGCACACTGCCCGGCTTGCGGCAAAGCGCCTTTTTGGATTAAAACCCGGGCTTTAAGGGCGAGCAGCTCGGCCTCCGCCAGGGGCGGGCGCGCCTCGCCCAGCGCCGCTTCCGCTTCCTCGACAGCCGCCAGCGCACCGTCCGCATCACCGAGCGCCAGTCGCAAGTGGACAAAAGGAGCTGCGTTCCGCACGGCGTCGAAGCGACCGCTGTGCTTACCCAGCTCTTTTCCCCGTCTGAGGTGATCTTGGGCCGCCTCGAGCTCGTTTTTCTCCATCAGCACCTCGGCCATGCTCAGGTGCAAAATGCCTGCTGCCGGCAAACCCGCTATTCCCTGCTCAGCGAAGAACTGCAGCGCTTCGCGGCAGACCGTTTCGGCTTCTTTCAGGCGGCCGAGCAGCCGCAGCACGCCGATCAGGCGATAGGTGATGCCAACGCCTGTGGCGCTTTTGACGATACGACTCAGGCGGTAGACCTCGGCATAGGCGGCAGCCGCCCGCTCGAGATCGCCGGCTCCATCATAGGCGGACGCCAGCGCCAGGAAGATCAAGGTGCGCAGGTTCACGCCAAGATCGGGCGGTAAATTCTGCGGCAGCTGCGCCAGAGCGCTTTCAGCATAGGCGCTGGCGGAGGCGAAGTCGTTGTGGTGGCGGGCAACGATCGAGTGCAGCACGGCGATCATGGTCGGCAGCATCAGGTCAGGCTCTCCCGTCAAAGCCGTCTGTCCGAGGGCACGTTCTGCATCCATCAGGTGCGGCTCGATCGCGTCGATCCGCCCGTTCAGCCAGAGCACCCAGCAGCAGGCCACGCCAAGCGCAGCGCTGCTGCGGATGGCATCTTCCGGTAGGGCCGCCAGCCAGGACCACAGGGTCTCGATCTGCCCTTCAGCCGCAAAGTCTCCCCAATATTTTGCGACCAGCTCTCCGGCCCGAGGATAATCCTTTGCAGCCAGAGCGTAACTGACGGCTTCAGCCGCCAACCCATTCTGCTCGCACCATGCGGCAGCGCGGGATTGGAGCGGGCCGCTCAATGCGGGGTTGGCCTGGTTGAGGCGAGCCCGCAGCAGATCGGCAAACAAGCGGTGGTAGCGGTACCACTTGCGCTCATCATCCAGGAGCATCAGAAAGAGATTGGCTCGTTCCAGGCGCTCCAGGGTAGTGGCTGAAGCTGATCCTTCGACGTCCAAGACTGCGTCGCATAAGGGGGCGGTCAGGCGCTCCAGGACCGAGGTGCGCAGCAGAAAGCGCTGGATTTCCGGCGGTTGGCTGTCCAGAACCTCTTCCAACAGGTAATCTAGAATGTAGCGATTGGCGCCGGAAAAGCCTTCGATAAAACCGGCCGTATCTTTGCCGTCGCGCATGGATAGGGCTGCCATTTGCAGGCCGGCGATCCAGCCCTCGGTGCGCTCTTCGAGGACGGCGATCGACTGTGGATCCAGCCGGAGTCCCATGACCTGGTTGAGGAATTGGGCGGCTTCGGGCTCGTTGAAGCGCAGGTCGGCGGCGCGTAGTTCCAACAGTTGGCCGCGGGCGCGCAGGCGTGCCAGGGGCAGTGGCGGGTCCGAACGGGAAATGATCACCAGGTGGAAGGTCGTGGGGCAGTGTTCCAGCAAAAAAGTGACCGCCTCATGCACTGCCTGGCTGTGGATGGCGTGGTAATCGTCCAGCACCAGGGCTATCTCACTTCCGATGCCGTCCAGTTCGTTGATCAGGTTGGTCAAGACCGCTTCCGGCGGCATTCCAGCAAGCGCCGCTAGCCGGGCGGTTTCACCGCCAATCGCCGGAACGGCTATTGCAAGGGCCGCCAAAAGGTAGCTAAGAAAGCGGCCGATCTGGCTGTCGTTCTGATCCAAGGACAGCCAGGCCACGGGCATTTTACACCCGGCGATCGCAGCGGCAGCCAGGGTGGTCTTGCCGAAGCCGGCCGGGGCGGCGATCAGGGTCAGCGGTCGGCTTAGTCCCAGCGCGACCTGTTCGTGCAGCCGTGGACGGGGAACCAGTTCTTGACGGGTGAAGGGCTGGCGTAGCTTGGTGCGGATAAGAAAATCGGACTTTTGCATCGAGCAGTTCCGGCCAGGCGAACGAACAGGAGCGGCGGTTGATTGAACAACAGAGGGGCACGATTCCATAAGGAGGCCTTGGCACGGCTCCTCCGATCATTATAACCATTTTCGGCGTGATCAATGCGAAAAGTTTCGAGAGGTGTATTTTAAATGGGGATGGCGGAATAATTTATTTCTGAACAACAGCTCTTACCGCATCGTCCTTAAAAACACTGTGGACGGCGGCATTGAGCCGCTGCGTGAAGCGCTGCCCTCGATCTGCCCGAACATCGTCAACACGTCGCCTTTACAATCAGACCTGCCTGTTTCTTACTTTCGTTGGGATATTGAATCCAGGGCTACGTGCTGTCTGCGGATGAGCATCAGGATGCTTACCAGGAATAAAATCACTAAACCACCGAGGGCAGCCAATTTTCCGCCGGTGCCAACCCCTGCGATCGTTCGGGCGGGCTCACTCGAATCAAAATCTGCGACCTTGGGCGGTGGAAGGTTGTTGAAATTTGCCAGCGCCTCCAGCGAGCTCCGCCCGTAATTGAGGCTCGGCTCGATATGGGTGTTCTCGCTGAACTCATTCCAGCTGATTACGCCGACTGCATCCGGAGAGGACTGCATGGCCACACCCAGTTCAGTGCGCAGCGTGTCGCCGCTCTTGCGTTCGACCACGCTCGTACCGCCAACAAGACGAGCATCAAAACCGGGAGCCGCCGGAGCAATCCATAGACCGAAATTTTGATGCACGGCATCCGCCAGCGCATTCAGGCGAGTTTGATAACGGGTATTGGTTTCAGGGTTAACCGAGGACCAGTAGTAAGCATCGCCGTCGAAGTAAGGCGCAACGAGTTGATAATCTTCAGCGCTTTTCTCCGAAGCCAGGATCAGCAGCTGCTCGCGCCTCGGCCCCGTTACCTCAGCAATTTTGTCCGTCGTGAACTTCCAACTGCCCGACCAGATCACCACCGGCTTGCCGAACTGGTCAAAAACAGGCGATGAAGCGAAGTGCGCAATAAAGTAATCCAGGTCTTCCGCCACTCGATCGACCGGCAGCGGGTCACGGTCGAAGTCCAGCCCCTGATAGATGATGCTCAGCTTAAAATTCTCTTGGGCCGCTACCCGGGCGAGCGTCTCCAGGCGCGTGGTGAGTACGATCGTATCCTTCCAGCTGACGATGAAGCCGCTAATCCCGGCGGCTTTAGCCCACTGAATGTGCTGGCGCATCACGGCTTCATCGTCACTGCTGTACCGGCCGAGGATCGGATAATCGGTCTTCGCCCGGTCCCAGGATTGCTGATTGAACCAGATATAGTAGTAAGCGAGAATTGGGATGGGAGATTGAGCCCGTACCAGACCGGTTGGAGCGAGCAGGCGCGCGATCAGCAAGATGGAAATGCATAAACCTGTCCAGCGGCCAAGGAAGCCGGTTCTAGTTTGCATTCGATACCACCTTTGTAACCAGCGTTCGGGCCTTTAAAATCAAGCCGTTCAAGCGGACGAACAACCCCGCCGCCTCTTGCCGAGAAGGTTGGGGGAGTGTGACAGCGGCCGCAAATGTCTGTGTCCGGCGCTTGTGGCGGTGCCTTTTCTTTTTAACCGGCTTTGGAGCGGGAAACAGGCGCTCTGATAGGGTTGTTACGACGTGGAAACCCTGCCGGAAGAGCTCTGGCCGGCCGATATACAGCAGGCCAAACGCCAGGACCGCTCCTGCCAGGCCAAGCGTGAGCAAATCGATCCATGTAAGCACCACCAGATTGACCACCTGGTCTTGCGAAAGGGCTACCGGAGTGGCGGGGGCATAACCGGTTACGCCATTGATGCCAACGTGATAGATACCCCGCGCCAGCCCGTTAATGGTCACCTGGTTGTCCGGCCCGAAGGGTAGTTGCTCCTCGTGCTCGTTGGGGTAGGTGAGGGTTACTCCATTACCGACCGGGAACTTGAAAAAGGCATCTTGAGCGGAGATCTGAGCCGAGTAGAGCAGTAATGATACCTGCCAGTTGTCTCCCGGGCCGGTGTAGAATCGCTGCTGGGCTTGATTGACCACGTTCGAGCCGTCCACCGTAACGCTCATCACCGAATATTGCAGCTGCGTCACGTCCAGTCCCGCTAACCGGCGAGCAACCTTGCTGCCGGGAAAGAAGCGAGCCTGGCCGTTTTTCAAGTTGTACGTATCGCCGCGCATATTCTTCAAGTTAATGGCGCTAATGCGCTCGGGCGGCACAGGGTTGCCCTCCAGATCGACAAACGACAGGCTCACCTTGTGCTCGATGAACAGACCGACTTGCAGGGAGGCGTTCCCTGAAACAGTGATATCGCGGTAGGGGGCAAAGGATTTATCCATCCAACGCCCAAAAGACACTTGCGTGTTTTCGTCATTGGCGGTTTCGGTGACAACCTCTAGCCGGTACTTGCCATCTTCCCTTACAGGGATGGTCGCCAGTCCCTGCTCATCACTTCGAACCGTACTGCCATCCAGCTTGAAGGTGACCCCCTTTACCGGAGGGAACGGTCTGCACCTTTAATAGAGCTGGGTTGATAAACAATCTCTGCTCGACCCCAGAGGGGGATAACAGGCGTGTGCCGCCGTATTCGGCGCGAATTATAGTAGTTTCCTGCCTTCAACCCTTTTCGCACCTGTAAGTTGGCGCTGCCGTCATCCTGAAGGCGGGCTCGACCCAGATAGTCATCGTTGGCATAGAAGACAATAGAGCCTTCGCGAATCGGATCGCCTGAAGCGGTTTTCAGGGTTGCATCGACTGTGAAAGTATCCCCCACGACTTGAGGTCTTACTGGAGACAGCTTTAAGACGGTGGGAGCGGGAGGGGCAGACGCTGCCATGACTGGTCGCGCAAAGGCAAGCGCCAGCCCGATCATGATGATGGCAGACAGCAACCGGATGATGCTATGAGGCTTCACGAGCATACCTCAACTTTCTTCGGTGGCGGTAAAGGGCATTTCCGAAGGCCAACACGGCAATGATCAAGGCGCTGCCATACAAGGAGTAGATGACACGTGTTACGCCTTTCCGAACAGTGTCGGGTTCTGCACGGACAGAAGAGATAAAGACGGGTTTGCGCGGCGGCTGGTTGAAATCGAAGGCGGAGACAAAACTATTCGCTTTGGCATCCCTTTCAGCCAGAGAAGGCAAGTTCCAGTTTTCCTCGATGAATTTCAACACTGAAGTGAAATCGAGTATCGTGCTGTCAATCGTACCCCTACGGGCATACGGGCTGACAAGCAGGGCCGGGACACGAAAGCCATAACCATACTCATCCACCTGCGGTGGGTCGACATGGTCGTACCAACCGCCCCAATCATCGTACAGCAGGAGAAAAGCGGAGCTGTCCCACGCGTCGCTGCGCATTAGCTCCTGGATCAGAGTCTTCACGAAGTGCTGCCCGGTCATCAGGGAACCTGGCGGATGTTCGCTGGCTCCGGAGGGCGCGATATAAGCGACTGCCGGTAAGCTTCCTTGCTTCAGGTCCTGGTAATACTCACTCAAATCGACAATATGGCTGGCGTATTTTGGATCGCCTAGAAAACGGTCGAAGTTGAGCAGCGGCACCCACACCACCTGAGAGGCCCGATTCCCATTGCTGCCCAGGTCAAGGTAAGTGATGCTGGGGTCATAGTTTTGGACGTAGAACTTCCAGGTAATACCGCGCTCTTCCAGCAAGTCAAAGATGGTTGCTGGCTCAACAAATGGCTCACCCGGTTTTCGGACCGACTCGGCGGGCGGGGCAGTGCCGGTTACCCAAAAATAGTGGTTGGCAAAGCTGCCGCTTTTGGCTGAACTGAAGAAACGGTCGAACAAAACAAACTGATCGGCCAGGTTCCAGTAAAAGGGCAAGTCGCTGCCATCGTAGTAACCCATCGAAACGCGGCCATCCTGTTTACGCCGGTTGAGAGAGGAGACAAAGCCATTCATGGCTCCATTGTTGTATTGTTCTTCAAAGGTGCTGGCGCTGTGGCTCAGGTCGGAGATCGAGCTGTTACCGATGTGGTAGGGTGTTACAAAGCCCGCGGAGGGGTCTTTGAGGTCCACAGGCATTTTCGTGTCCGCCGGGATTCCATCCGCTCCCGGATAAGTTCCAAAGTAGTTGTCGAAGGTGTGGTTTTCCTGCATCAGCACCACCAAATGCTGGATGGGCGTAGCCGGCTGATTTTCTTGCGCCTTTGATCGGGCTGCGGCTGTGCCGGTTGTAAACGGCACAGCTGCAAAAGTAAACAGGAGCAAGAGAGAGTACAGGCCCTTTTTCATGGTCTTACCTCATAAATCACAATCACGGGTTTTAAGATCGAATGCCCACTCTCATCGAACCCTGTCACACTTTCGGTATGGATCACCCGGCCGTTGTAGCGCTCTACGTACATCAGCAGTTTTTCAGAAAAAAACGACGAGCGGGCTGCGGAGTATGAATCCCAGACTAAGTATTGAATCTCCGAGCGGCGGATTTGCAGGTCGGGGTTATTGATGGGGGTATAGGATGGATTGCGATACAGCGGATTGGGGCTAACGGAGAGCCCATAGGCATCCCGCCGTCCATAGAACTTGATGATGTTTGCCATCGATGGCCCCAGGGTCATAAATATGGCTCCTTCTGGAGCATTATCAAGCACCCACTCGCCGGCCTCGCGACCGCCGGGGACTCCACCGGTACCTGCCAGAAACGCCGTCGAACCGGATGGATGGATGTTCTTCCAGCTGCTGTTTGCCAATGAAGAGACCACAACCATCACGGCCAGGGCGGTGAGAACAGCCGAATTGAGCGGCAAGCGCCGCGGCAAACCATCCAATAAGCTTGGGATGCGGCTCAGGAAGCGCGCCGCCAAAACGGCGATAGCCGGGGCCGTCGGAAGAAGGTATTGGTAGCCTTTGACAGGCCAGAGCTGGAAGAAAATCACGGGCACCAGCAGCCAAGAAATCAAGAGCGTCTCGCGCCAGGAGCGCTCTTTCCATAGCAGCCAAAGCCCGAGCACGGCTGCCAGGATCACGAGCAGGCCGATGGCAGGGGGCACAACCGTGATGTAGAAAGAAGCATCATGGTTGGGGTGGCGGAAGAGCTGCCAGGCCAGGTACTGCTTGCCTGTACTGCGCCCGCCCGCCAGGACGAGTGAGATGGGGAACGGCGCGATGACCGCAGACATGATAACGGTCGCGATGGCCAGGTCGATGATGCGTACCCGCAGGTGTCGGGCTAATGCAAGAAAAGCATACACCGACCCCAACAGGATAATCGCAGTCTCCTTGGATAGAAAGGTCAGGCCCATACTTGCGCCGGTGGCATACAGCCAGCTGCGATTGCCCGTGATGCTGTAATGTGCCAGCATGTAAATTGTGACCAAGGCAAAAAACGTCTCCGGACCATCTAAAAGCACCTGCCGGCTGACGCTTACATGATAGGGCATGAAGGCCATGATCATCGATGCGAATACACCCGCAGCCTCGCCGTACAGCAGCTTACCCAGACGGTAAGACATATACACTGTCCCGATGCCAAAGGCAGCGGCCAGCAGCCGCCCCCACAGATCATTGAAATTGATATGATACAGCAGCGACAAAATGAACTGGAACAACAAGGGGTGGGCGCGAAAGATTGGGAATAGATCCTTAATCTGTGCTACCCCGGCAATTGCGGCCGCTTGACCGGCGTAAACTGCCTCGTCCGTATTGTAGCCGATCAGCATGAGCCGATAAACGCGAAAAAAAATTCCGCCAGCGATGGTTGCGATCAGAAGGATACGGTAATGAAGTGAGGTAATGCGAGGGAAAGCATAGTTTTCCGCTGCCAAAGCGGAAAACCATGCCTTCCCCCTTAAGTCAAATCTAAGCATATAGCTCCCCTGGTGCTTATCCCGTTGGTAAAGCATTCACCGGTAATGGTTGATTTGATCTCTCCGCACGGCTTTGCGAAGGATCCGTTTCTCTGAAATGGACAGCGACTTCTTCCCCTACGAAGGCCGGGATTCTCCGCCACCATTCGAGGTTCTTGCTGCGAATGAGTGCGGCGGGAAGCGCATTCATGGCATTGATAATGATTTCCCGTTCAACCTGACGCAGGTCGACCCCATTGGCATGATACAGGAACTCAGCGATCGAGTGGTAAGGCGGGAAGCCGTAGGCATCTTCACAGTTGTTGAGCAGGATCTCTAGCGCTTCCTTATTATCTATTTCCGTGCTGCACTCTTCGGAGGATCGCTCGATGACGAACATGCCAACCAGCCGTGCCCGGTGCTCAAGCTTGACCCGCGGGAGCAAACGTTCCACATGATATTTGGGCGGCGGCACCAGGAACTGGACCAGCATATTAATGGATGCCATGGGCAGCCTGGTTTGTGACATCAGGAACGCTGCCTTGCGGCCAGAACGAGAGTGCAGGCGACTTTGGAAAGCCAGCGAAAGGCGTTCTTTACGGTCGAGCACCTTCGAATTGACCGCCCGCAAAGTGTGGAAGCTGATCGTTAGGGGCTTCGGGTAGGTGAGCACTTCACCTTCGGGCGTCAAGATGGTCATGTCATCCGAGATGAAAGCGGCGTTATCGGTATCGCGGCGTTGGTGATTTAAGATCTTTAGCAGCGTTGTAGTTTTACCGGTATCGGTCAAGGCGGTGATCATGTAGGCTTTGCCGCCAAAGGCAATCGAAGCCCCATGGACCAGAGCGTAGCCGCGCTCAACAAAAGCCCAGCGCAGGATCGGTTCGACTAGATTGGTATACAGCACGTGCGGCGAGAAACGCAGGGTGGGCGATGCCACGATGTGAATGTTCTTGCCGAGGGTTACATCCGCTTCAAAACCGATGCTCCCAAAGATTTCCTTGTAGTGGAAATGCCGGTCAGATGGATCGATTTCTTGTTGAATGGAACCAACCCGACCCAACTCCAAGGTAATGGTAGGCTGCTCGATTGGAAGCGGCACTCGAAAAGCTTCAAGTTCCGGCAGCGGTGCGCGTGATGAAACGGTAATGATGTTATGGATATTGTAGAAAACACGGTCGTACATGATAGGACTCCCCATGGTTCTTGCGTTGCCAGTCGGCAACTGTTTCACTGCCTGCTCTCTGGCGGCCGGCGTACTCCATATCAGGTTATCAGCCAGCAGGAACCGCACCACCGTCAGCAGGACCAGCGAGATTAAGTTGGATATTAGATAGTGGATGCCCACCAGGGCGGTGAGCGCATAGATTATTGGACTGCGCCCAAGCAAGGCGAGTCCACTCATCCCCATGAATAAGGCGAAACGCTTGCGCATGCCCGGCTGCCGGGTGCGAAAGATGAGCATTTCGCTGAACAGAAAGTTCCAGGTGGTCGAGCCGAGAGTTGCCAATCCGGCGGAGACCAGGTAATGAACCTGCAGCAGCTCGGTTGCCAGCGCCATGATCAGCGAGTTTACGGCGATCCCGGTGAGGCCAACCAGGGCAAACCCGGCGAATCGCAGCGCCGCCGGAGGAAAACGAAGGTTTAGCAGCAGCTGAAGGTAACGGAAAACTTCTGCGGTTGAGGCTTTGCTCTTGCCCGCGTGTCGCGTACCAAAGTGGAAAGGAATTTCAAACTTTCGAATGTTTGGATTTCGGACGAGGATTTCGAGCAGGATTTTGAAACCGTTTGGGTGCAGTTGATCGATATTGATGACATCTTTGCGGAGGATGAAGAAACCGGTCAGCGGATCGGATATATTTTGGAATCGGCCAGGAAACATCGCTCGCGCAGTTAGATCGAGCGAGCGAGAGACCAGATTGCGAGCCAAACCAAGTTCACCGGCATCGGCGTCGGTGGTACGGCGGCTGGCAACAACGATGTCGGCCGCCTGATCTTGAATCGCTACAAATAATTTGCGCACCAGTTCGGGTGGGTGCTGCAAGTCTGCGTCCATCACGCATACATACGGCGAGCAGGCTGCTCGTAACCCGGCCACCACTGCGCCGCCAAGACCCCCTGCTCGGTCTGCGCCTTCCCGATGGATTAAGTGAACCTCGATGTTACGATAACAACCTTCCAGGCTCCTGATCACTTCCGGTGTCGTGTCGCTGCTGTCATCCACAAACAGGATCTCGGCATGAATATTTATGAGGGTCTTGTTCAGGCGGTAAAGTAGCTCTTCAATATTGCCTGCCTCGTTGCGGGTGGGCACAAGCACGGTAATTGCAAATGGATAGGCTGTATCGTGATCGCTCACAAGATCCTGGTCATCGGCAAGCCCCGTTTGTTTACTGAATACGTCTGTCATTTCTTTCTCCTCAAACTTACTGAAAAGGAAACAGCCAAACAGAAACAACCAAACCGTGGAGATTCAGCATTTAAGTGAATTCTCGATGATAGGGAATCGCCTTGTATTTTTGCGTGCGTAAAGAAAGCGCGTGTTCTTGTTTCTAAACCCGCACGCTCGTCAAGTGCTAGCCAACCCTAAATTACATTGTTGCAGTGCTGATGGAAATGAAGAAGTCCCCTTATATTTTGCTTCGATTTTACTTACATAAATTTAACATCCTCTAATATGCCGTTAATTATAGCAATTAGATAAATAAAGTCAAGTATCAACTTCCTGTTTACAGTTTCTCTAATGTTTGAATGAGAGAGAAGGAAAATGACGAGAACGCCGGCCCCACATTCCGCAGCCCTCTATGGTGGGTTCAGGGAACGGCGAGTCGGCTGTTGCAATCGGACGCTGCTAGGTTTTGTTTCGCTCGGAAGGTTTAACGATCAGTGGGTTTTCCATCGCATAGCGCACCAGCTCCGGGTTCTTCTCGATCCCCATCTTGCGCCGAATGGTATTCATGTGGGTGTATACCGTGTAAATGCTGACAAACAGCTCCTCGGCAATCTCCCTGACCGACTTGCCCTCCGCCAGCCGCTCGAACACCTCTGCCTCGCGGTTCGTCAGGCGTTGGATCTGCTCCGAGTTTAACACCACCTCCGGATCGAGCGTGTCGGTGATCATCGGGCTGATGAAAGGCTTTCCCTGCGCCACCTGCTCGATGGCCGAGTTCAGCTCCTCCACCATCGACTTCTTGAGGATGTACCCGGCCGCTCCGGCCTGCATGGCCTGATGCACGAAGGTGGGGTTCTGGTACATCGACAAAATCAAGCACCTTAACCTGCGGGAAGTGCGCCTTGATCTCTCGGGTGGCTTCGATCCCGCTCATCCCCGGCAGCGAGATGTCCATAAGAATCAAATCGGGCAGGTTGCCAGCCTGCAAGAGCTTCAAGGCCTCTTCGCCGCTGGCGACCTCACCCAGGATCTCGGCCTCGCATTCCGTCGTCAGCAGCGACGCCAATCCCCGGCGCATGATGTGGTGGTCTTCCACCAGGAAGATTTTCATCACGCCCGTTCCTGCGGCAGCGGGATCGTCACCACTAATTCAGTCCCTTCGCCTGGCTGGCTGTTAATCTTCAAGTAGCCCTGGATCTGAGCCAGGCGCTCGCGGATCCCTAGCAAACCGAAGCCCTGCCGCCCGTTTGCGTCGGGGCCGCTGAACCCGACGCCGTTATCCATGACGACCAGATACAGCATCTCCTTGAAGTGGTTGATGGTCACCTGCACTCGACTGGCCCGGGCGTGTCGACCGGCGTTGGTCAGCGCTTCTTGCACGATGCGGTAGCACACCAGCTCGATCTCCTCTGGCAGGCGCGGGATGTCGGCATCGGCGATGAAGTCAGTCTTGATCTTCATGCGCCGCCCAAAGTCGGCTGCGTACTGCTCTAGCGCCGAAACCAGCCCCAGGGCGTTCAGCGTCGGCGGGCGCAGGTCATAGGCCAGCTGCTCGAGGTCTTTGTTCAGCTCCAACACGGTCTGGTCCAGGTAGTCAATCTGCTCCTGGGCCTTCTCCTGGCTGGTTTGCAGGTTATGGCGCAGCACCTTCAACTCGGCCCGCAGCGCCAGCAGCGCCTGCCCGGCGTGATCGTGCAGCTCCATGGCGATCTTCTGGCGCTCCTTCTCCTGGGCGTCGATGATCTTGGCCGAAAGCCCGCGCAGCTGCTCGTGGGCGTCCTGCAGCTGGGCGTACATCAGGGCGTTGTCCAGCGCCAGCGCAGCGTGCTTCGACAGCGCCGAGGCCAGCTCGGCATGCTTCTCTTTAAAGAAGTTCGGCGTCGACTTGTCGATCGAGAACAAGCCGATCACGTTGCCCTTGACCCGGAAGGGTACACCCATCCATGCCCGGATATGTTCGCCGCACGGCGCCCAGGTCCACTCGGGCGAGCGGTGGGTGTCGTTCAAAATGACCGGCTTGGTGCCCATCAGAACGTCGTTCATCAGAAAGGTCTGGTTGGGGATGAAGGTGATCTCGGAGATGTCCACCGGCCCGGAGAAGACCTCGTAACCGCGGGCGGCGTGCATGTACAGCAGCCCGTCCTGCAGCAGCATCACGTTGGCGCTGTCGTACGGCACCAGCGTCTCCAGCTGATCGAGGAACAGCGACAGCAGCTCGTCCCGGTTGAGCGTCGAGGTCAGGATCTTGGAGATTTGATTGATCGACTCGGCCAGCAGGCGCTGCGAGTGCTCGGCCTGAATCATCTGCCCGGCGGTCAGCTGCGAATTGATCAGCGCCGCGATCAGCAGGTAGAGCGAGGCGCTGCGCTTATCGCAGTCTTGGAAGTAGAAGTGGATGGCGTTGTTGGGCCCTGACTGGCGCAGCCGGGCGTGGAACACCTGCAGGTCGCAGTCACCAGGCGCGTGGTGGTTGACCCAAGAGACTTCTTGGGTGCCGGTCTGGGTTTGGAAAGACATGGTGACACGCTGGGCGCGGGTGAACTCTCCCACCGCCTTCAGCACTTCCGGCAGCTGGACGGAAAAAGCGTCTTGCTCCGAGAAGCGCACGATCAAGCGGGTGATGAACTCGGCCGTATCATTTGTCACCGGCGTGATCCCGCCTGTCAGGGTCTCGATTTCATCTCGCAAATCCGTCATCTGTCCTTCTCTTTCTTCCCTCTCTATTCAGCCGAGAGGGGCAGGGAGTTCTGCCTTGGGTTTCCAAAATCCTTAAGATCGCGCCGTCAGGGCGAAGGCCCTCACCCGATCCTTCAACCCGGCCACCACGTGCTTGTCGGGGTAAAAGACGTGATCCAGGGTGGTCAGCTGGATCTCGACCAACGCTTCGAACGGCATGTCGAACACAGTTTGCAGCAGCCCCAGTTCATTGGAGGCCCGGGTGCGTGAGGTGATGGGGTCGTCATCGTTGATCGAGATGGGGATGCCGAACTCGTACAGCCGTTTGACCGGGTGCGCCTGGATCGACTCCACTGTGCCGGTGTGCACGTTGCTGGTCGGGCACACCTCCAGCAGCACCTGGCGCTCGCGCAGCAGCTCCATCACTTCCTGCGACTCCACGCTGCGCACGCCGTGACCAATCCGCCCGGCGCCCAGCTCCTCGACCGCATAACGCACGCTCTCTGCCCCGGAGGCCTCGCCGGCATGGATGGTGTAGGGCAGCCCGGCCTCGCGCACAATCGCAAACGCTTCATGGTGCAGCCCTGCCGGGTACCCGGCCTCGTCGCCGGCCAGGTCAAATCCTACCACACCCTGGCCCTGGTACCGGCAAGCCGCCCGCGCCAGCGCCTCGTTGATCGCCGGTTCATGGTTGCGCAGCCCGGCCACAATCAGGCCGGTGACGATGCCGAACTCCACCTGGGCCTCCTGCAGCCCGGCCAGCATGGCCTCGATGCAGCCCTCGATCGGCAGCCCGGGAGCGGCGTGCAGCGCCGGCCCCGCCCGCAGCTCGAAGAAGACCACGCCGTCGTTGTGGGCGATTTCGGCCGCTTCGAAAGCCGTACGCCGCAGCGCCTCGGCATTCTTCAACACTGGATAATTGACGGCGATCTTATCCAGATAATCGACCAGGGTCTTTTCGCTGCCGTCCACCTGCACCCGCTGTTCGATGGTTGCCGGGTCGAAGGGCAGCGCCAGGCCCTGCTGCTCGGCCAGTTCCAGGAATGTCTGGGGCCGCACAGAGCCTTCCAGGTGGGTGTGGATGTTGCACTTGGGCAGCTTCCGCAGTGTTTCGGAAGGTTCCGGAGGGATAAAGGTTGTCTGCATCACCGCTTCTTTCTAACCAGTTGGGTATTCTTCGCTTTTTGCCTGCAAACCGGCCATGTAAAAGCCCAGCGTCTCGCGGTCGGCTTCGCTTGCCGGGATCTCTTTGACAATTTTACCGCTGTACATCACGCCGATCCGGTCGGACAGCGACAGGATTTCGTCCAGCTCGGCCGAGATCAGCAGCACCGCAACGCCCTGGTTGCGGGCCTCGACGATCCGCTTGTGGATGAACTCGATCGAGCCCACGTCCAGGCCGCGGGTCGGTTGGTTGATCACCAGCAGCTTGATCGGCCTGCTCAGCTCACGGGCGATGATCACCTTCTGCTGGTTTCCGCCCGACAGGCTGCTGACCGGGGTGGTAATGGAAGGCGTGCGCACGTCGAACTCTTGCACCAGTTTCTCGGCTTGCTTGCGGATGTTTTCCGGATGGATCCACCAGCCGTTCGAGAACGGCTCGCGGTAGTAGGTCTCCAACACCAGATTGGTGTCGATCCCGAACGACAGCACCAGGCCGTGCTTCTGGCGGTCTTCCGGCACGTGCGCCAGCCCGCTCTCATTCAGGCGGCGCGGCGTTTGGTTGGTAACGTCCTGCTCCAGCAGGCTGCACCCTGCCTTCGGCCGCTTTGCGCAGCCCGGTGATCGCCTCCACCAGTTCGGTCTGCCCGTTGCCCTGCACCCCGGCGATGCCGTACACCTCGCCGGCGCACACCTCGAAGCTGACGCCTTTGACCGAAAGGTGGTTGGTCTTGCCGTACACTACCAGGTCTTCCACTCGCAGCACGCTCTCGGCCGGGTGCGATTCGCCCTTTCTCGACCGTCAGCAGCACCTCCCGGCCCACCATCATCGCGGCCAGCGCTTCCATGCTGGTCTCTTGCGGCGCAGTCGTGCCGACCACCTTGCCCAATCGCAGCACGGTGATGCGGTTGGCGATTTCCATAACCTCTTTAAGCTTATGGGTGATAAAGATGATGGATTTGCCCTGCCGCACCAGCGAGCGCATAATCCCGAACAGTTCCTCGGTCTCCTGCGGCGTCAGCACAGCGGTCGGCTCATCCAGGATCAGAATCTCGGCGCCTTTGTAGAGCACCTTAAGGATCTCCACCCGCTGCGCCTCGCCTACCGACAGGTCTTCCACCAGGGCATTCGGGTCCACCCGCAGGCCGTAGCGCTCGCCAAGCGAGCGGATCTCTTGCGACACCTGCTCGCGGTCCAGCCGGGCCAGCATCCTGGGCAGCCTGCCGCGCGTTTTTTCGTGCCCCAGCATGAGATTCTCAGTCACAGTCATTACCGGCACGAGCATGAAGTGCTGGTGCACCATGCCGATGCCGGCGCTGAGAGCGTCGTTTGGGCTGAGGATGTCCAGCTCCTGGCCGTTGACCAGGATACGCCCGGAGTCCTGCTTGTACAACCCATAGAGGATGTTCATCAAGGTCGACTTCCCGGCTCCGTTCTCGCCCAGCAAGGCATGGATCTCTTGCGGCCGCAGATCGAAGTGAATGGCGTCATTAGCCAGCACGCCAGGAAAGCGCTTGGTAATGTTCTCGATTTGGAGGATGGGATCTGTCATGACTGCCTCACTGCTTCTCATAGGCCTTGCCGACCGCCGCAGGCCCCACGGCTCTGCGAACGAAGCCGGTCAGCACCAGGATGGTCAAGATGTACGGCAGCAGGCCCAAGAACTCGATCGGGATGTTGACTTTGGGGAACGCAACCAATCTGGCCGCGGCCAGCGTCCCGGCCCCCAAGACCAGCATGGAGGCGATCAGCAGGTATGGGCGGCTGGGCTTGCTGCGGATCAGCAGCTTGCGCCCCAGCCAGTACAATCCGACCAGCGCCAGGCTCGCGCCCAGGATGGTTATCAGCGCAGCCAGGTGGTTGATGTCACCGAACTGCAAGCGCACGCCCAGCGCCTCGGCAAAGCCGAACAGCAGCGCCGCGCCGAACGCCCCGGTGGCCGTCCAGCGCCCGAAGATCATGACGGCCAGGGCGATGAAGCCGCGCCCAGAGGTCATCAGCTTCTGGAACCGTCCAACGCTCTCCAGCACCAGGAAGGCTCCGCCCAACCCGGCCAGCATGCCGCCCAGGATCACATTGCGGTAGCGGGTGCGGTTGACGTTGATGCCGACCGTGTCGGCCGCGCGCGGGTGCTCGCCGACCGAGCGCATGCGCAGTCCCCAGGGCGTGTGGAAGATGGCGTACTGCATGAAGATCACCAGGATGAACATCAGGTACACCATCGGCTGCTGGCTGAAGAAGATCTTGCCGAGGATCGGAATCTTCGACAGCAGAGGGATCTGGATCACCGGAAAGACGCCCACGCCCGACAGGTGGCTGGGGTCGATGTAGACGTTGGCGGCGTAATCGGTGATGCCGGCTGCCAGCAGGTTGATCACTGTGCCGCTGATGACCTGGTCGATCTTGTAATGGATTGAGAGTACCGCATGCAGCGCCGCCACCAGGGCCGCGCTCACCACACCGGACACCAGGCCGACGATCAGGGCGATGTTCGGGTTGAGAACGCCCCCGGTCCACTTGTTAAACAGCGCCGATCCAATGAAGGCCATGAACGCGCCGATCAGCATCATGCCTTCGATGCCGATGTTGATCACGCCCGAGCGCTCTCCCAAGATGCCGCACAGCGCCCCATATACGAGCGGCACGGCCTTGATGATGGCCAGGCTGAATAAGCTAACCAGTAGAACGGTGTCCATGTGCTAACCCTGGCCTCCCCCACCCCAGCTTTGCGTCAGGTTCACACCCTCTTCTTGCTTCTGGGCGCGGATGTGATAGATGCTGCGGATGATCTGATTGGCGGCCACGAACATGAGGATCAAGCCTTGCAGGATGGTGATGATCTCGATCGGTACCCGAGCGCGCAGCTGCATCAAGCGCGCTCCGGCGTCCATTGCGCCGAACAGGAACGCCGAGATGGTGATCCCGAGCGGATGGATGCTCCCCAAGACGGCCACGGCAATGCTGTCGAAGCCCATGCCGACGTTGAAGCCGGTGGTGAAGTTGTAGGGCGGCAGCCCCATCACCTGCACCGCTCCGGCTAACCCGGCCAGCCCACCGCTCAGCGCCATGGTCAGCACGATCGTGCGGTTCACATTGATGCCGGAATACTGGGCGGCATGCAGGTTCATGCCAACCGTGCGGATTTCGATTCCCAGGGTGGTGCGGAAGAGCAGCAGATAGACCAGCACGGCCATCAGCAGCGCGATCAAGATGCCGGCGTGCAGGCGCGTGTCGCCGATCAGATCGGGCAGGCGCGCCGTTTGCGCCAGGTAGCCGGTCTCCGGCACCACGCTGCCGGTCCGGCGCAGCGGGCCACGCGCCCCAATCGACCAGGTGATGATGCGCAGCGCGATGTAGTTGGTCATGATGGTGGTGATGACCTCGTTAGCGCCGTATTTGGCTTTGAGGTAGCCGGGGATCGCCGCCCACACGCCGCCCGCCAGCACACCCGCCAGCAGCGTCAGCGGCAGGTGGATGTAAACCGGAGCGTGTAGCCGCGTGCCGACGATTACCGCAGCGATCGATCCGGCGAACAGCTGGCCTTCCACGCCGATGTTAAACAGGCCGCCGCGAAACGCCACTGCCACGCCCAGGCCGACGATCAGCAAGGGCACGGTTTTGATGATCGTCGTGATGATGCTGTCCAGGTCGCCGAACGCCCCTGCCGCCAGAGCGGCGTACGCCTTGAGGGGATTGGACCCGGCCAGCAAGATGGCGATGCTGGCGACCACCAGCGCGGTGAAAATCGCCAGAACCGGCACACCCACCGTCGACAGGCGAGCCAGGAATTCGTTGGTCCCCCGTTTATTAAGCGTTTCGGTTAAGTCGGTTATGGTGTATCTCCTTACCAAGGCATGGGTTGAGAGATGCCTGTGGCGCATACCCTGTTCGATTGGAAAGAGGATTTTGAAAGAAGGTGGAAGCAGGGCTGCCCCTGCTTCCACCTATTGTACCCTGATTACAGGCTTGGCTTACTGAACCGGAACGCAGAAGGTGTTCGGGTTGGAGTCTTCGAACGGGGTGCACGGATCGATTTCGCCGGTGCTCAGCTTCTGGGCAATATCTTCCAGCTGAGTCTTGACGTCGTCCGGCACCTGGCTTTCCATATTGTGGAACGGCGCCAGCGCCGATGGGCCAAAGGCGTCGCCGCCCTGGAAGCTGCCGTCGCTGACGGAGACAATCAGGTCCTTCACGCCGGTAACCACGTCCTTGAGGGCGCTGGTCAGAATGCAGTCCTTGACCTCTGGCAGCGTCTCGAACTGGTCCATGTCGGTGCCGATCACCATGGCGCCCTTGTTGCAGGCGGTGATCAGCGCGCCGTTGGCGGTCAGGCCGCCCGCGCCATACACAACGTCCGCGCCGGCATCCACAAAGGACTGGGCGGTTTCGGAACCGAAGGAGGCGTCCGCGAAGCACTGGTCGATCGAGCCGGGGTGATAGACGTCGATGATGGTGGCGTCCGGGTTCACGAAGGCGACGCCGTTGTGGTAGCCGACTTCATAGCGAGCCACGGCGGGGATGAACTGGCAGCCGAAGATGCCGCCCACCACGTTGGTCTCGGTCATCAAGCCGGCGGTCGCGCCCGCCAGGAAGCCGCCGACGTCTTCGTGGAAGTTCAAGCCGGCGACGTTGTCCATCGGATCTGGCTCGAAGTTCTCATTGACCTGCTGCTGGTCGATGCCAATGAAGTAAACATCCGGGTTTTCCGCAGCGACCTGGCGGGTGACGGCGCCCATGGCGAAACCGGAAGTGACGATCACCTTGTAACCTTCTTTGACGAAGGAATTGATGTTGGTCTCATAGTCGGCGCTGTCGGCCGTCTCGATGAAACTGTAGCAGTTTTCGGGCAGGTCGAGCGCCTTGGCGCCTTCTTGGACGCCGGTCCAACCGGCCTGGTTGAACGACTGGTCGTTGATCTTACCGACGTCGCTCACGAAGCCGATCTTCAACGAGCATTCATTGGCTGCCGCGGCGGGCTCTTGGGCAGCGGGGGCCGAGGTGGGCGCGGCTGCTTGTGGTTCGGCCGGCGCTGAGGTCGGTTCGACTGCGGCTGGGGCTGTCGGCGCGCAAGCCACCAGAATCATGCTCATGACGATCAGAGCTGCAAACAACTTTGCAAAGGTCTTCTTGGTCACGATTTCTCTCCTTTAAACTGAGCGAAAATAGGGTACGGTCTTTCTGTACTTTGGTTAGCAAACTCCTAGTATCTTGGAGTGTATCGCCGGCTGTAATCGAACTCGGGAGTGTACTTCTTGCCCATGGCTTCATACCCTTGGGTTTCGTACTGATAAATCGACTCAAGGGCGATATCGATGGCGTCTTCCCAACCTTGCACCAGGCCGGTATTGACCCGGTCGTAGATCACGTCGCTGGTGAGCAAGTTGCCGGAAACCGCGCAGACCATGCCGGCTTGCAGCCCGCGCAGGGCCGCCACCGAGAAGATGGCCGAAGCTTCCATTTCTACATTCAGCACCCGGTGGTCGCACAGCATCTGCAGCAGCTCGGGCGTCTCGGCATAGAAGGCGTCTGACGTGGCGTTCATTCCCATGAACACCTGATAGGGATGCGATTTCTGTTTCTCCACGGCGGTGTCGAACAGAGCTTTGGTCAGGAAGTAATCGGGCAAGGCCGGGAAGCCGTCGTGGACGTAATAGCGGGTGGTGCCGTCCAGGCGCATCACGCCGGTGCTGATGGCGATGTCGCCAATGTTCATGCCCTTCTGCAAAGCGCCCGTGCTGCCTACCCGGATGAAGTGGGTCGCGCCCACGTTCGCCAGCTCTTCCACTGCGATGGCGGTCGAGGGGCAGCCCATGCCGGTCGAGGTGGCGCTGACCGTAATGCCTTTATAAGTGCCGGTCCAGGTGCGATGCTCGCGGTGAAAGGCGATTTCGCGGGCATCTTCGAGATGCTGGGCGATGCGCAGCACCCGATCGGGGTCGCCGGGGAGCAGAACATACTTCCCGACCTCACCCGGTCGTACATGAATGTGGTACTGGGGTTGTCCCAGTGTTTTTTCAGATTTATTCAACGAGATCGTTTGGGTCATAAAAATTCCTTCTAACAAGGGATGGGAAAGGGAACGATCGGTCCGTGCTCGTTTGGAAGCGATTTCATCATAATAGCAATGCTGCAGGAAGACAATCACAAAAATTGTGATTTTTCCGGCTGTTCGCTGAAAGCCCGCAGTTATTCTCCAGGGGATCGATTTTCTTTCGGAGCGAGCAGTTGGACTCTTCGTTTTTGTGTGTGCGGCCGTCTTTTTGACGGCTGAATTTTCTCGTGGTAAACTGGTTACGATGTGGCTTTGTGGGGGGAAAGAAAGGAAGTTCGTTTGTTCGAGAATACCCGTTGGGGGGCGTCATTCAGAAAATTCATTGAAAAGAATGGTGGAAACCGCACAGTTTTGGCTTTGTCCGTAGCTCGGCTGGGGGATGCGGTCGGCAACAGCATTGTATTCATCGTGATTCCGCTGTATGTGGCTGAACTGCCTTCCCCCCTGTTCCAGTTATCGGAGACGCTCAGGGTCGGCATCTTAATCTCCCTGTTCGGGGTGGTGATGGCCTTCCTCCAACCGATCATGGGTGCGGTCAGCGATTACGTTGGCAGGCGAAAGATATTTATCCAGGCCGGATTGCTGCTCATGGTGTTCAGTTCGCTGGGATATGTGATCGCCAACCGCTATTCCGTGATGCTGATTTTTCGCTCACTTCAAGGTCTGGGTGTCGCCATAACCGTACCCGCTGCGGTTGCGCTCCTGGCTACCTCCAGCAATCGGCAGACCCGCGGCGGATCGATGGGCATCTACACGGCATTTCGCATGGGCGGCCTGGCCATTGGGCCTTTGTTAGGCGGTTTTGTTTACGAGCGGTATGGTTTCAACCTTGCCTTTTATCTTGGGGCCGGTTTCATTTTGGTCGGTATCATTCTGGTGCAGTTATGGGTAAAGGACCTCCCTGAAACGAACCAGCCAAATGAACAAAAACAGAAACGGTCATTTCAAATTCTGAACTTGGGCCTGCTGTCTGGAGGGATTCTAGGCGCAAGCTTTGCCAGCCTGGTGATGGCAGGGGCGTTCTCCATGATTACCACCCTGGAGAAGCAGTTCAACCAGCGCCTGGACCAGACAGCGGTTGGATTTGGTTTGGCGATCTCCGCCCTGACGGTCAGCCGTTTGATCTTTCAGATCCCTCTCGGTCGCTGGTCGGACCGAATCGGACGCAAGCCCTTGATCATCGGCGGTTTGCTGCTCATGGCGCCGGCCACTGTGATCCTGGGCTATGTGGGCTCGACCTTTCAATTAACTGCGGCTCGGGTCTTTCAGGGGATCGCTTCTGCGGGGATCGCTGCCCCGGCTTTCGCCGTCGCTGCTGACCTGGCGAAAAAAGGCGGTGAAGGCCAGCAGATGAGCTTTATTACCGTTGGATTTGGATTGGGCATTGGGCTTGGGCCTTTGATCGCCGGCCTGCTGGCGGTTTACTTTTTCGCGCTTCCCTTCATCGTGATGGGGGTTTTGTGTCTCGTGGCTGCCTGGGTTGTGTTCCGTTATGTCCCTGAGACCGTTTCCAAACAGAACGACGAGGGTGAACCGCTGACGGAGGAGTAGAAGGACCAACTTCATAAAAACTAGCGGCTGCCAACAATCAGTAGACTTCCCCATGACGATAATTAGAAATGGTCCACTTGCCCAATCTGCGGCGGTAAGAACGGTTCCGACACCAAAAACCGCGGCCGCCTCTGCAGAAGCGGTTTCGTTTTTCTGCAACAACTCAGGCAGATCACGCAGCCCCAGGCAGCCTCGCGAAGCACCCTGTAAGGGCTGCCTAGGGCTGCGTGATCTGCCTGAGTCGTTGCATTTCTTTTAAAAATCCAACGACAATAGGCTAATCCTCTTCTTTTTTAAGGGGAGGAGTAGATCGATTCTCCGGTAGTTTTCACCAGCACCGCCCGGACGACGGTCCGCCAGCGGTAGCTCGCGCTGGCCGGGTCGTAGCCCTGACAGGTGACCAGGGTCAGCCAGGGCAGTTCCTCATGCCGCAGGGATTTCCGGTCGTTCGGGGACACGTAGGTATCCACTGTACGCGCCTCGTAGGTATAGGCCACTCCAAAGGCGTGCACGATAACCTGCTGCCCCCAGCTCAGCTCGCGCAAGCGTTGGAACGGCCCCGCCAGACCGTTGGAGTCATTGAGGTGCCCGGTCAGCGCCGAGTTGCCGGCCAGGCCGGGGAAGGCGCTGCCCTCCAGCCAGCCAATCCGGCCGCCCAACCAGCTCACGTCCCAGCTGCCTTCTTCCAACGGTACGCCCAGCACCGTGGTTTTCAGGTCGAGCGCCGGGATTTCCAGCCAGACGCTGCCGAGATCGGCGTAGGTCCGCTCCGCAGGCTGGGGCTGCAGCCGGGTACTCTGCCCGGGCGCAAATCCGGTCTTGGGCAGATCACCGGCCGCATCGCCGGAAGGGTCCGTTCCGGGGAGCCGGAAGATATCATATAACCCTGCCAGGGCGCCTTGCGCGCATAACTGCCCACGTTTCGCTTGGGTTGGCAGCAGTACCCACGCATCCTCCTGTTCCATTCCAATCCGCAGGCGGGAAAGGTCGCCTCGAGCGGCCAGGCGCTCTTCTAACCCGGCCTGGAAGCACACCTGCATCCCGGCCCCGTCTAGCTCACTGGCCGGCAGTCCGGCATAACCGGCGTTTAGCCCGGCCGTCCGGTTGAGGCGCGCGGCCTTGGGCGGGTTGGTCAGCGGCCCTGCCCCGGCCCGATCGTTGAAGGCGACCACGACGCCAGCCGGCAGGCCGCCGGTATCGGCAAACGACCATGGGCTGAGTCTGAAGACGGCCTGCGCCGATCCACCGCCTGGGTCGCTGGCGGTGACCCGCAGATCCCACAGCAGCGCGCCGTCGACGGGCGAGGTCCCCGCGAACGTGCCGGTGGCGGGATCGAAGGAGAGCCAGGCAGGCAGCGGCGCGCCGTCGGCCTGGTCGGCGAAGTAGGTCAGAGGGTCGCCGTTTGGATCAGCGAATGTGCCGGGATCAAGCTGGAACGACCAGGGCAGGCCCAGCCCGGCCGTCTGGTCGGGGATGGACAGCAGCAGCGAGGGCGGCGCGTTTTGCCCGACGGATATGGTTAGCAGGGTGGAAGCGGTCCCACCGCGCCCATCCAGGACGGTCACTTCAATGCTGAGCGCGCCGATATCGCTTGACCCGGGCGTGCCGCTGAAGGTCGGGGTGGCTGGATCAAAGCCCAGCCAATCTGGCAGCGGGCTGCCGTCGCTCAGGGTCGCGCCATAATGCAATGGGTCGCCGTCATAGTCGGCGAAGTGATCGTCAGAAAAGCTGAAGCGGAAGCCTTCATCCACCTGGGCAGAGGCGTTGGGGATGGGGTAAACCAGCACCGGTGGATGATTACCCGCCTGCATTCGCACGGACAGGTGGAAGGTGTCGCTGGCGCTCTCACCCAGCGCGTCTTTCGCCGCTGCGCTCACGTCCAGCTCTTGCGGCAGCATCGGCGTGCCGCTGAAGCTGCGCTTGTCCGGGTCGAAGCGCAACCAGGCGGGCAGCGGGCTGCCATCTTGTAGGGCTGCCTGATAAGTGAGCGGTTCCCGATCCGGATCGTCGAAGGCGTCCGCTGAGAATGCATACTGGAACAGGACGCCTGCATCGGTGATCTGGTCGATTAACGGCGTGACCAGGATAGGCGGCTCGTTTACGTTGCTGACCGCAATGTTGACCGGTTGGTAGAAGTCGAGGGCCGGCGCTCCGCTGTCGGTGGTCCGGATGCAGATGGTGTAGCCGCCCTTCACTTCGTAATTGAAAACCTGGTTGGTCAGCAGGTCGCTGCCGGAGATGGAAAAAGCGCCGTTGTCCACGCCGCTGCATGTTTCACCCAGGTTGGACAGCGCAAAGCTGTGCGTCTGGCCTGCGTCCGGGTCGACCGCCGTCAGGCCGCTCACCTTGGTTCCGACCGGCAAATTTTCGGCGACGCTGCTCGACGTGAGCCTGACCTCGGTCGGCGCTTCATTAACATCGGCAACGCTCACGGTCAGTTTCCGATCCGAGCTGGCAGCCGGATCTCCGTTATCGGTCGCCCGCACGCAGATGATGTGGCTGTCCTGGCTTTCGTGATCAAAACTCTGAGCTGCCAGCAGGTTGTTGCCGGCGACGGTAAACGCGGCATTATCGTTCGCTCCGTCGCATGTCCCAGACGGCGCCGCCGTGGTCGGATCGATCAGGGAGAAGCTCAAGCTCTGCCCATCGTCCGGGTCGCTGGCGCTCAGGGCACCAATGACCGTTCCGGCGTCCTGATTCTCAGCGATGCTGCTCGGCGTCAGGCTGATCCCGGTCGGCGCTTCGTTGACATCGCTTACGTTGATCGTGAAAGGTTGATCAAGGCTGATGACCGGGCTGCCGTTGTCGGTTGTTCGAATGCAAATGGTGTAGCTGGACTGGCTTTCATAATTGAAGGCCTGATTGGTTTGCAGGACGTTACCGGAAATTGTGAAGGAGGCGTTGCCCTCGGCGCCGCTGCATACCCCGCTGGGCTGCGCCAGGGCTGGGTCGAGCAGGGTGAAGATGTGAGTCTGGCCGGTATCCGGATCGGAAGCGCTCAGGCTGCCCACCGTCGTCCCGGCCGCCTGGTTTTCTGCCACCCCGGTAGACGACAGGGCCATGCCGGTTGGAGCCTCATTGATGTCGGTGATCGGGATGGCGATCACCAGATCGTCGCCGAGGGCCGGCGCACCGTCATCACTGACGTGCACGCAGACGGTGTAGCTGTTTTGGGTTTCGTAATTCAGTTCTTGGGTAGACAGCAGCCGGTTCCCATCCAGGGTGAAGGCCGAGCGGTCGGCGCTGGTGCAGGTGCCCGGCTGATCAAACAGGCTGTAGCCGAGGCTTTGGCCGGCATCTGGATCGGTGGCTGCCAGGGTCGCGGCCAGCGCTCCGGCCGCCTGGTGTTCCCGGACAGCGGAGACGGTCGCGTCGAGGGACGGCGCTTCGTTGACGTCTCCAATTTCAATCCCAAACGCCTGATCGATGCGCATCGCCGGACTGCCATTGTCGGTCGCCCGCACGCAGATGATGTACTGGGATCGGGCTTCATGGTTGAAGCTCTCGGCGGACTTGAGGTCGCCGCCATCGATCGTAAAGGCGCTGTTATCCGCGCCGCTGCAAACCCCGGCAGAGAGCGCATCCGCCGGATCGATCAGTGCAAAGGTGTGGGTCTGGCCCGAGTCTGGGTCGGTGGCGCTGAAGCTGCCGATTTTTGTGCCGGCTGTCCAGGTTTTCGGCGATGCTGCTGCTGGAAATGCTCACGCTGGTGGGCGCTTCATTGACATCATTCACCTGGATCGTCAGCTCGCTCATCCACGCTCTTCGGAGGCGTGCCCTTGTCCGTAGCGCGCACGCAGACGGTGTAGCTGTTTTTGTCCTCGTAGTTGAAGGCGCTCGGCGCTGAGCAGTTGGCTGCCGCTGATCGTGAAGGCGGCGTTATCTGCGGCGCAGGCCCCGCCCAGATCGACAAATGTGAAGGTGTGCGAAAGATCGTCTGCATCGGCTGGCCGTCAGGTTCCCGACCAGCGTGCCGGACGGAAGGTTCTCATCGATGGTATTCTTGCTGATGGCGATGCTTGTCGGCGCATCGTTGACATTTGTCAGGTTGATCGTGAAGGTGTTTTCCAGGTAGCGCCCGCCGGCATCCGTCACGCGCACGCGGATGCTATAGCTGCTTTGGGTCTCATAGTCGAGGGTCTTGGCGGTTTTTAGCTGGTCGCCCGTGATTGAGAAGGAGGCGTTATCGGCGCTGCCCGCGCCGCTGACCAGGGTATAGGTGAAGGTGTCGCCCACATCCGGATCGGCAGCGCTGAACGTGCCTGCCGGCTGGCCCGCGTCCTGGTCCTCGTATACGGTCACCGGGCTCAAGGTCAGGCTGGTGGGAGGGTAGTACCAGATGCTGCAGTTGTGGATGCCGCTCTGGTCGAAGATTCCGGTTTGGGTGTCGACGCCCTGACCGTTCTCGGCAGGCAGCAGGCGGATATATTCAGGCAAGAAGGTATATCCAACCCCCGCAGTTCCGCCGGTTGACGTATTGCTCGAAAAGGTGATCCCGGCTGCGACGCACAGACTGCCCTGGTTGAAAATCGCCGAGCCAAGACCGGCTCCGCCTCCGCCGCCACCGCCGCCCATGCTGGGGCCGAGGTTCACCGAGCCGCCTTTGCCGCCCTGAGCCTGGTTGCTCTCGAAAACAACGTTCCGCACCCCGGCCAGCCCGCCGCTCTCGATAAACAGCGCGCCGCCCATGCCGGCCCCGCCTCCGCCGCCCGATCGGCCGAAAGCTCCATATGAGCCGCCCTGGCCGCCATACTGGCCGCCATTCGCCCCGAGGACGTAGTCATCGCTTCCGCCGCCGCCTCCGCCGAAGCCGCCGGCCCCGCCAACGCCCCCGTTCGAGCCTCCGCCTCCGCCGCCAAACTGGCCGGCTCGCGTTGGCAGCGCCGCCCATCCCCCCGCCGCCGCCGCTGTAAAATGCGGTCCCACTGGAAACAGAATCGGCCCCATTGCCGCCCACAGCCCTGTTGTTCATGAAGGTCACATACTCGGCCGTCAATCCGGCTCCACTCGAGACATATACCGCTCCGCCCGCGCCGTTGTAAGTGCCCGGTTGTTCCAGGCTTCCATCTTCGCCTTTACTGTAACCGTTTTTCAGGCTCATGTTGTCAAGGCGCAGCGTTCCGGCGGTCACTTTGAAGATGCGGGTGGAGTTCCCGCCGCTGATGACCAGTTGTGCCACGCCCGGCCCGCTGATGACCAGATCTTTATCGACAACGATCTCCTGCAACAGCGTAATGGTCGCGGGTGTCGTCAGGCTGAAAGCGATGGAGTCACCGGAGCCGGCGGTGGCGATCGCGGCGCGCAGGCTGCCGGCGCCGCTGTCGTTGGTGTTAGTCACGGTAATGGTGGCAGCCCGGACGGTCGCGGGCGGGATGCCGAACAGACCGGCCAGGGCCAGCGCGAACGCTAGAAGGGCGCTGAAAGACAAACGCAAAATCCGCCGGCAAACGCGGCGGCGGAGCGAGACGGGTAACGGCAGCGGTGGGTGGACCATGACGACTCCAAAGGTTGTACGATGAAGAATTATTCAGTTTTTATTGACCATCTTGTGACAGGCTAATTATAGCGCAAAAGAAGAAAGAGTTGATCTAGAACTGACCATCAGCTGCTGAGCCAGCCGATCATATTCGGGCTGCCTGGACAATGCCCAGCTCCCGTAACACCGGGTCTGGGTATGGCCGGATGGGAATCCACCAACAGAATCCATATGGATGCAACCCTTCCAATACCCGCTATTGACACAGGTCTAAGAAAGTTGTACGATGATGGAAATGTTCCCGAAAACATTTCCGGAAATGTTTTCATCAGAATAGGCAAGAATTACAAGCCAGAACAGCCGAAAGGCTTACCGGGTTGATTTCATCAGGAGGTGTATATCGCTAAATGATGTTAAATTGATTCATCCTTTCTTGTCACGCAGTTCCCCAACGATTGAGACCCCAGGATATACAAGGAGCAACCCGAAATGAAGAAGACTATTTCCGCCATTTGCTCGCTGTTGTTTATTGCAGCGTTCATCGCAGGCTGTGCGGCGCCTACTGCCGCCCCGGCCGCCCCACAGGCAGTCCAACCGACCACGGCAGCAGCTCAACCCACCACGGCAGCAGCTCAGCCCACCACTGCGCCGGAAGCAACCCAAGCGCCCGCAAAAGAGGCTGTCACCATCAGCTATATGGCCAGCCAGGACTGGATTAAAGACGCCGAGCTCGAACTCGCCAAGAAGTTCGAAGCCGAGACCGGCATCCACGTCGACTATCAAATCCTCCCTGCCGATCAGTATTTCAATGTCCTCAAGACGAAACTCAATGCCGGCGAAGCCACCGATATCTTTGGCGGCCAAAGCGGCGTGTCCGACCTGAAGATCCAGTATGACGTTGAGAATAATGCGGTGGATTTGTCCAACGAAGAGTGGGTCAGCCGCATGGACCCCAACGCTCGCGAAATGGTCAGCCTGAACGGCAAGGTTTACGGCGCTGAAATTTGGGATATCATCGCCTCCAACTATTACGTTGTCGTTTACAACAAGAAAATTTTCTCCGATCTTGGTATCAGCGTTCCCACCACGTACGATGAGTTCAAAGCTGCCTGTGAAACGATTAAGGCTGCCGGGATTACCCCCGTCTACGAACCAGTTTCGGACGGTTGGCACCACGTGCTTTGGTTCCCCATGGACGGCCCCCGCTATGAAGAACTGAACCCAGGTCTGGCTCAGCAGCTGAACGAGAATCAAACGACCTTTGCCGCCAGCGACACCATGAAAACAGCGCTGACTCAGCTGAATGAGCTGTACCAGGATGGCGATTTTGGCGATAATGCGCTCTCCGATACCGTCGCCGATACGAATATGCAGCTGGCGAGCGGCCAGTATGCCATGTCGCTGTCTGTGCTGACGGCCCCAGTCGGCATCGAGCAGGATTATGCGCCCGCAAAAGCCACGGACTTCGGCTTCTTCCCTATCCCGCTGGTCGATAACCAGCTCGCCCCCGCTCACCCGGCCGGCCCCAGTAAATTCATCTACAGCAAGTCTCAGCACATTGCGGAAGCCAAGCAGTATCTCGATTTCCTGACGAGAACCGAGAACCTGCAGTACCTGCTCGATAACACTCCCCAATTTGCCTCGCTGGACTTCAGCGGCCTCACGGCAAAATGGACACCCGAGCAGCAGGAATTCATCGACACCTACCCGCCCAAGACCATCGTTTACCAGGATGCCGTCAACTACGTGAACCCGCAGTGGATGGATATGGGCAAGGACATCGTCTCCATGTTCACCGGCGCGATGACCCCCGATGACGTGCTCGCAAGCATCGATCAGCGCCGCGCGGAAATGGCGCAAACGGCTGGCGACCCGGCCTGGGCGAAGTAATACCCCCTGAAAGGTCTTGGTGTTGTTTTTGCCAGGGCAACTTCATGGCAGTAAAATAACACCAACGCCTTTGAAATGGAAATAAGGGGCTGGCTAATAGGTCTGCCCCTGATCACAATATTTGGTATAAGGTAACCGCTCAGGCAGTGGTGAAAGCGCCACTGCCTGGGCAGTTACGGTAAAAGATGCTTCAAAGAGAGAAGATGGATGAAAAACAAAGCCTATCCGTTTTACTTTGTCAGTGGGGCCTTGCTTTTATACCTGATCTTTTACGTTCTCCCCAGCCTGATGGGTTTTGTTTACTCCTTTACCGATTGGAACAGCTACACGTCCACGGTCCACTGGATTGGCCTGGAAAACTTTAAGACGATTTTTGGCTCCACCGGCCACGGGTATCTCAGTTTTATCAGAAACACGGTCGTTTTCACCATCGCTACGATCACTTTAAAAACCGCCATCGCCCTGGGGTTAGCTCTGCTGTTGACCCAGGGCATTAAGCGCCTGTCCTATTTACACCGGGTGCTCATCTATCTGCCCGCTGTGCTGCCCATGCTGGTCGTGAGCCTCATCTTTACGATCCATCCTCAACCCGGCCACCGGTTTTCTGAACACATTCCTGCGCGGGGTGGGGTTAGATTTCCTGGCCCTGAAATGGCTGACCGATATACACCTGGCATTAGGCTCTGTTATCGGCGTGGATACCTGGCGAGGCGTCGGCTACATCATGGTCATCCTGATCGCCGGCCTGCAGAGCATCCCCAAGGATTATTACGAGGCCGCATCGATCGACGGGGCCAGCGGCTGGAGTACGTTTACCCACGTGACCCTGCCGCTGCTGATGCCGGTCCTGTCCGTAACGACAGTGTTGAACCTGCTTTACGGCTTGAAGGTGTTCGACATCATTTTCGTGCTCACCAACGGCGGCCCCGGCCGGGTCACCGACACGGTCTATACGGTTATTTTCCAGGATTTTTCCAAAGGCCGCTATGGGATCGCGACGGCGCTTTCATCGCTGCTGTTCCTGGTGATGATTATCCTGGGTTATTTTGTCATCCGGCTGATGCACAGGGAAGAAGTTGAGTAATGGTATGACGATGAATACGAAGATCCGTAAGGCTATCACAATCCATCCGGAGGCGCGTAGAGGGTCAACCAGGCTGCTGCGGACAGGCTTCTTCAACGCGCTGGCGATCCTCTCCAGCCTGATCATGTTTGTTCCCGTGTACCTGGTCTTTGTCAATTCGCTCAAAACCAGGGCAGAGGCCAGCTCGATGGGCGCGCAGCTGCCCACTGTTTTACAGTGGAGCAATTTCTTGACCGTGATCGAAAAAGGCAAATTGATTGGGGCCTTTGCCAACAGCCTGCTCTATGCCCTGGCTGCCACGGCCATCGGCGTAACGTTGTCGGCGCTGGCCGCCTACGTGCTCTCGCGCAACCGCACCCGTTTTAACCGCTTTATTTACTTCTTCCTGGTGATGGGCATCGCCATGCCGACGAACTTCGTCACGCTCACCAAGGTAATGCAGCTGACTCATCTCATCAATTCCCAGTTTGGCGTGATTCTGCTGTATGCCGCTTCGCAGATTCCCTTCAGCGTGTTCCTGATATACGCTTTTATCGAGACCCTGCCGCGCGAGCTGGATGAGGCCGCCATTATCGATGGATGCAGCCCGCTGCGGCTGTTCTTCGATGTGATTTATCCGCTGTTGACCCCAGTGCTGGTAACCTCGGCGGTGCTCAACATCCTGAATATCTGGAATGAGTTCCTCGTGCCGCTTTACTATCTCAACCGCAGCACTCACTGGCCCATGACCTTGGCTGTCTACAATTTCTTTGGCCAGTTCCAATCCGATTGGAGCCTGGTCTCAGCCGACGTGGTCCTGACCATCCTGCCGGTGATCGTGATCTATCTGCTGGCCCAGCGCTTTATCCTCTCGGGGATGGTGGCCGGCGCGGTGAAAGGCTAGCGTGGATTGAAGATGTCACATGCTCTCTGGAAAGATAACTGGGAAGAGTTGCGCCGGGGTTACCTGGATTGGTGGGCCGGGCGGGGCCTGCTCATCAGTATGTGGGAGCATATAGAAAAAGAAGGCCCAGCGCATGCGAGTGTTCCCCAGCCGCCCCCGGCCCGCGACCTGGACCAATATTGGTTCGACCCCGCCTGGCGGGCCGCCAACATCCATTACCACTTATCACGCAGCTCCTTCAAGGCCGACATCCTGCCCGTCGCCAATACCCATCTCGGCCCGGGCTCTCTGGCGGCTATCCTCGGCTGCGAGCTGGAGGGAGGCGAGGAGACCATCTGGATCCACCCGCGCCCGGCAGACAGTGATGAGATCGCCTTGGATGAGGACAACCGCTGGTGGAAACTGCACCTGGACCTGATCCGCGCTTGCAAGGCCAACGCATCCGGGCGTTACTTTGTGGGCTGCCCCGACCTGATCGAAGGACTGGATACGCTGGCCTCGCTGCATGGGGTTCAACCGGTGATGCTGGATATGATCGACCGGCCGCAGGAACTGCGGCGCCAGCTTCAGGCTGTCAATGACGCCTGGTTCCAGGTCTTCGACCGCATCTATGCTGAGATCAACCTGAATGGCGAGATGGCCTTCTGCTACTTCTCGTTATGGGCGCCCGGCCGAATGGCTAAGCTGCAGTGCGATCTCTCCGGAATGATCTCGCCCAAGAACTTTCGACAGTTCGTACAGCCGTATATCCACGAACAGTGCCGTAAGCTGGACTTCTCGATGTACCATCTGGATGGGAAGGGAGCCATCCGGCATCTGCCGGCCCTGCTCGAAATTGAAGAGCTCAACGCCGTTCAGTGGACGCCCGGCATTGGACAGCCGCAAGGCGGCGATCCGTGCTGGTACGATTTGTATAAGCGGATCCGCGGCGCCGGGAAATCAGTCATGGCCAGTTGGGTAGAAGTTGACCAGCTGAAGCCCCTGCTGGATGAAATTGGCCCAGATGGGGTCCACCTGCTGATGCACTTCGAATCCGAGCGGGATATTGACCAGGCGCTCGAAATTGCAGCGCATTACCGCTAAGCCTTTATCATATCGATTCTTAACCGGCGCTACCTGTCATCGACCACTCTTAGAAGAAAAATTATGCCTATACAATCCTACTCATCTACACCTGAAGGCCTCTATATCGCAAGCGACCGGGGGTATCTTTCACTGACCCCTTATTCTCCATGCGCCATCCGCGTGCGCTTCAGCCTGCTGCCGGAATTCAGCCCAAAAGACAGCCTGATCGTGACGGCCAAACCCGAGCCCGAGATCGCTTATACCGTGGAAGAAACGCCCGAGAGTCTGATCTTGGCTACCTCCGCCGTGACCATTGCCATCCAGCGCCAGACGCTGGCCTTTACTTATTTCGATCGTCAGGGCCGGGTGCTGACCAAAGAACCGGACAGGGGTGGGAAAACGCTCGATCCGGTAGATGTGCTGGTCTCTGTGTTCGATGAATCCACCACCATCGAGAGCCGTGATAACGCTGACGGCGTGCGCATGGATGCCCGCAACGTTCGCCAGGTAGTAGACCGGAAAGCCTACCACACCAAGCTTGAATTTGAATGGGTGGAGGGCGAGGCGCTGTATGGTCTCGGCTCCCATGAAGAGGGCATGTTCAACCTGCGCGGACAGCACCAGTATCTGTACCAGCAGAATATGAAGGCCGTTGTTCCGGTTCTGATCTCGACGCGCGGCTACGGAGTTTTTATAGATAGTTGTTCCCTGATGACATTCCATGATGACGCCTTTGGCTCCTACCTCTGGAGCGACGTGGATGATGCGCTCGATTATTACTTTCTCTACGGTCCTGAATTTGACCAGATCGTTCATGAAATTCGGACCCTGACCGGTCGTTCGCCGATGCTGCCCAAATGGGCGTTTGGATACGTCCAGTCGAAAGAGCGTTACGTGACCCAGGCTGAACTGATCGACATCGCGCGCGAGTACCGCCGGCGCGAGCTGCCGCTAGATTGCATCGTGCTGGATTGGAAGTCATGGACCGGCGATCTATGGGGTCAAAAGACGTTCGACCCGCAGCGATTCCCCAACCCCAGCCAGATGACTGCCGATCTGCACGATCTTCATACACGTATGATGATCTCGATCTGGCCGATTATGCGGCCCGGCGGCGCAAACTGGCAGGAGATGAAGGACAACGCCTACCTGCTGGGCAATCAGGCCACCTACAACGCCTTCAGTCCTGAGGCCCGCGCCTGTTACTGGGAGCAGGCGAATCAAGGGCTCTTTTCCCATGGCATTGACGCCTGGTGGTGCGACTGCACGGAACCCTTTGAAGCCGACTGGAAAGGGGCCAATAAGCCTGAGCCGGAAGAACGCTTGCGGATCAACACGGAGGAGGCTAAACGCTACCTCGATCCGGAACAGATCAATGCCTATTCGCTCCTGCATTCGCAGGGCATCTATGAAGGCCAGCGCCGGGCTGCGAAGGAAAAGCGGGTGATCAATCTGACCCGCTCGGCCTACCTGGGCCAGCAGCGATATGCCACCGTTACCTGGTCTGGAGATACCGCCGCCCGTTGGGAAACCTTCCGCCGCCAGATTGCGGAGGGGCTCAATTTCTGCGCCACGGGTATGCCTTACTGGACGCTCGACATTGGCGGATTCTTTGTCAAGCGCAAGCCGGAGATGTGGTTCTGGAGCGGCGATTATGACGAGGGGGTGGCGGACCTCGGATACCGCGAATTGTTTGTGCGCTGGTTCCAATATGGAGCTTTTCTGCCAATGTTCCGCACACACGGCACCGACACACCTCGTGAAATCTGGCGATTTGGCGAACCCGGCGAGCCTTTCTACGATGCCCTGGTGAGCGCTCTGGAGCTGCGTTACCGTTTGCTGCCATACATCTACTCTTTGGCAGGCTGGACCACCCATCACGATTACACGATGCTGCGCGCCCTGCCGTTTGATTTCCGCGCCGACCCGGCCACTTATGATGTTCGCGATCAATATCTATTCGGTCCGGCGCTGATGGTGAACCCGGTCACCCGGCCTATGCTGTATGATGTGGGATCGCAGCCTCTCAAGGGCATACCGCAAACCCGCCCGGTCTACCTGCCCAGCGGCGCAGATTGGGTTGACTTCTGGACCGGGCAATATCTATTCTGGCGGCCAAACGATTCAAGCCGAAGCCCCCATCAGCCGTCTGCCGCTGTTTGTGCGCGCCGGCTCCATTCTGCCAATGGGTCCCGTCCGCCAGCACGTGAATGACCTGCCTGGAGCGCCCATTGAACTGCACATCTATCCTGGAAGAGATGGCTCCTTTGAACTTTACGAGGACGAGGGCGATCAGTATCATTATGAAGACGGCGAGTTTTCAATGATCGATATCCACTGGCAGGATGCCGAGAGACAGTTGACATTGGGGGCGCGCCAAGGGAAGTATACCGGGATGCCTGAACAACAGACCTTTGAAGTTTTTCTCCATGAAGGGGGAGCCCATCCTGGAGCTTCCCGGACTGGATGGAACTCATCGGTACTATATAACGGCCAACCAGTTATGGTTCAATTGTAAAGCGCTCAACCTATCCTTCGCTTGAAAGGGAATCTTATTCGTGGAAAAACGATCAAAGCTGAAAAAGGTGACCATCGTTGATATTGCGAATGCCAGTGGTGTTTCGACCACCACGGTTTCTCGCATCCTTAACAATCGCCCGGACGTGGCCGAGGCAACCCGCCAGCGCGTTTTACAGTTGATCGAAGAACAGGGCTTTGCCCCGCAGCTGGCCTGGCAGCAGCTCCGTTCGGGTAAAAGCCATTTCATCGCCCTGCACTATCCCCAGGACTTCAACCCACCCTCCCAGAGCATCGTGACCAGCGCCGCCATGAGCTGTGAGGACGCCGGCTATTCGCTCAACCTGATCGTGAACTCGCTGAACGATAATGATCTGCTCTCGATCTTTAGGAGTGGACAGGCGGACGGCATCATCTTAATGGAAATCCTGACTCACGACCGCCGGGTGAAACTTCTGCAAGAGCACAATCTACCCTTTGTGATGGTAGGGCGCTGCACGGATAACACCGGCTTGAGTTATGTTGACTTTGATATTGGTAAAGGGGTGGCTGACGCCGTCCAATATCTGGCAGCGCTTGGGCACCGAAAGATTGGTTTCATCACCCTGGCTCCGGTACTGCAAGAGAAGGAATATGGCTTTGCAACCTGGGCGCTGCAGGGCTATCAAAAAGCCTGCCAGCAGTTTGATCTACCTATCCTGTGGCGAGCGGTTGACCTGAAGAACGATCTTCCAGAATCTGTGGTACTCGATCTGCTTTCAGAATACCCGGACATCACTGCTATCGTCGTCCCGCAGGACATTGGCATCCCCGGGCTTCTCAAAGCGATGCAGATCAGCGGCCGGAGCGTGCCGGAAGACTTATCGATCATTGGGCTGTTCAGTGACTCGATCAGCGAGCTGATCGTACCGCCCCTATCCACCATTTCCTTCCCGGCCCTCGATATGGGCTATCAAGCTGCCCGCATCCTGATCGGACACATGACCGGGGAGCTGACCGATCCGCAGCAGGTGCTGCTGCGGCCCGAGCTGAATATCCGCCGCAGCACCGGGCCGGTGAGGGCAGCCGGGGTGAAGGGGGTAGGGTAAGCAAGACGCCTTGTTTTCACCTGCCAGAAGTTCGATCATTCGCCGTTTTTGTGTCGGTCTTTAAGGCGCTGTTCGCCCTTTTTGGCGAAACTACAGTTAATGGGGAAGCCAATTCTCGAAGCGGGTCACCAACTGATTGAGGATGAGCGACCAGTTATAAATGGGCCGTCCAATTTTTGATGATGTCGCGGTTCGTGAGGAACGGTCGTTTGTGCACTGCTTCGGCCGATTGGAACGATCCTTGGTTGTGTTGACCCAGCCAGCTTCATTCAGCGATTGCAACATTGATTATAACGACTGTAGAGTAACGATCATCGTCATTCAACAGATACCCCAACATAATTTTTCCCCATATTTTCCAAATTTATTAAGAAGGTGACAAAGACTATCTTTTAATGATACCGTTATTAATCGGTAATTGGTTCTTTTCTCGTTCGTGGCGTCTCAAGAATCGCACTATCAGTAAAATGTAAGCCGCCAGCAGGAGAACAAAGAAAGCAGCAGCTATAAGATTTACTGGACCATTGACTGAAGGATTGGTGATCACCTTATCAGGGTTGAACATGTTCTTATAAGTTTGGGTTACATCCGCTAGAAACGAAGGGAAGGCGCTAACAATCGCTAAAACAGCCAAGCCCAATCCAGCCAGGGTAAAGAAAGCGTTCTCTTTTTTGCTTTCTTCCTGCTGGCGTTGGTCCTCATCGCGCTGTAAGAAAGAATTGATGTTGTCGATATCTTTTTCGCCGTTTTGAATAATTTCCCGCAGATGGCTTTCCTCGATGAAGAACTCGTATTTTTGCACGGCATAGTCCGCGGATGCAATTCGTAAAGGGATGGTGGCCTCCCGCAGGTGGGACAGCAGCCTGTTCTCCAGGGCAATATGTTTTAGAAGCTGCTGGAGCTTTCTCGGGTCACGTTCTTTGACTGGCTGGCTGATATATTCCGCAACATCACTGAGGCAATTGACCAATTGATTCGTGACCCATTGTGCGGCCCAGCGCAGTTCGAGCAGGTATTCCAGCCCAATCGTGACACACTGCCAGTAATCCTCATACTGAATGGTGCGGTGGGCAAAGTGCAATTTCCGGAACCGCTCGCGCGTGTAGCTTTTGCATGCCTGGCAGTAGATATCGTCTCCAAGGGCGGTTTCGCTGTGTGTGACAAGCGTTACGCTGTTATAAAGGATGAGGGCATTATCGAGCGAGATATTGAAAAGCTCGTTGCTCCAGCTTGAGCAATCCTTCTTGAGCAGCCTTTCGATATTTTCCAGCTTGATGGTTGGCATCTCGGAATCCAGTTTTGTCGTGCCGCTGCCAATCTCATTTGCAGGGGCCTCATACTCGTTGAAATCCAGCATGACACCTTCCATCAGGATAGCCAACTCTTGCCCATAAGAAAAGGCGGTATTCCACTTTTCCTTTGTCCGACTGTTGTTTTCTCCGAGCAGCGGTTTAAGATCTTCGACCTCAATAATCTTCCGGTTTCGGCGCTCTACAAGGTTACCCGGGCGGCAGTTGCACAACTTGCGGAATTGGTAGATGATATACCGATCGCGATGCGGATAGAGGGGGGCGTGGTGGTTGACGGTCGGCATGTTTGCGCTGCGTGGGATGGGTGGGACCGCCCAAATTTTCAAGCTGTCTGGCAGTACTGGGGCGGCTTGGGAGAAGAATGCCTGCACGATGGCAATAGCCAGCTCCCACTGGACGGTGATTTCCGCCTGTTTTTCACCTGTTGAAATTTCCTGTTCCAGGTGGAGCATGTCGTCGAGCACCTGCAGCAAAGGGCGCGCGTGCGGAATTTCGCGCAGGAGTGTGATACGCATTGCTCCGCTGCGGGTCAGCTGCACTTGCACGGTATCCCAGCGATTCCATTCCTTGTGCAGCGCCGTCTTGATCTCGCGGATGGTGCCTTCCTCTTGAGAATAAGGGATCAGGGTCAAGCGGTCTTCAAAGTCGAGATCGAAATCGCGCACGCGGGTTTGGTAAACAGGGGTGAAAGAGGTCTGCATCACTTCTGCCCGGAAAAGGTTCAGATCGCGCCCAAGGGCGGCGTAAAAATCAGCGCCTTTCCCGCTTTCATGGGTTTCCCAACGGTCAAAAAGACCATCTGGCAGTTGTGACTGAAGCTGGCGCAGTTGTTCGACCCATTGTTTGCTGCCCCGTACTTCCTCAAACTTTTCCATATTTTTAATAAAGAAGCCCAGGTCGATTAACAAGGTCACTCGTACCGTGCCCTGTGCGCTTAGGGTAGCCTCCTTAGAGGCGAACGGTCGGTGATTCCAGTCAGCTAACACCCGCCGCCCAAATCCTTCCCAGAACTGATGAACGATGGGGTTCGCCCACGTGATCTCCTCTTTGTTCCAGACAAATATTCCCATCGCCAGCAAGGTGCGTGTTCCATGGTCGTAACGCTCTGAGGCGACCCCGTGATCAATCATATCCTGCAGCGCTGTGACCAGATTCAATTCATTAATGGAGGGCGCAATATCCTCAATTTCCCGCAAGACGGTCCGCAGAGGCTCGTGGAAGTAATAGTCCCGGCAGATATCTTCAACTGCCTGGACGACGGAATAAGGCGGATTTCCAGGTTTGCGGTTATCTGCCAGCAGGTCTAAGATGGATTTGATCAGAGAAAGGTATCCACGTGTGTACCAGTGAATTTGCCGTTTATCTTCGGCAGATAGCTCAAGTTCATGGTTGTTGTTCTGGAGCCAATCATCGATGAACGATTCCATTTCCAATTGATCGAAACCGAGCAGCAGGAACAGGCTGGTCACGCCTCTCAACGGTGAAAATGTATGTAGACGGTACAGTTCATCCAGATCATTTTTGCTAATAAGAACGAAATTGAATTCGCCGATAAGGTAGCTGCTGTCGTATAGGCGGCGCAGCTGGCTGGCGACCGATACGGCTCCAGATGGGTGGATATCGTCAAAATTATCCAGGAGCAAAATAATTCGACGGAATCCTGCTTTTCCGGCTGCTTCGACGGTATCACAAAAGACGGCACTGATCCCGCGGTTGTTGACTTCACGCCGGAACTGCCCAGACTGGAGCACGTCCGGGATCGACCGCACCTGACAAACTCGCAGCACCTCACGCAGCAGGTCCTCCATAATCTCTTTGCCATGTGGCTGCCCTCGGTAAACACTCATATTGATCGGTCCAACGGGTAGGACCGATTCGTCCGTGCCAATCGCCTGTCCGAGGGCTTCTAGCAAGCGGCTTTTTCCACTGCCAGGGCCGGCGTGGATTAAGAAACCTTGTGTTTTGGACCTGGACATCAAGATCGATGCAAGGTTCTGCAGGGTGTATTCCTCATCACTGTCTTTTTCAAAATTGGTCAACCGACGCGATAGCAAAGGTTCCATTTTTGTTCCCCGGGGCTTTCCTTGATCTCTTGCGTTTATTGCTTTAAATTTTCCAGCCGTTCGGTCAGGCGGTATAGCTCGCCGAACAAATCGACCCGCTTCTGGCTTTGCGGTCCCATGAGAAGATTGGGCAGAATATCGTTGGTGAAGAGATAAGCGTTTTGCTCTTCATACGGGCTCATAATGAGTAGCATGGTCAGAGAGCGCAGCAGGCGATCGACTTCGTCTGGTGTTATATCCCATATTTTTGGGTCTACGTGCGGTCGTACATATTCAGTCACCTCTTTCGAGGTAAAGTATTTCTTCTTGATATCTGGTTTCAAACGGATTTCGTAATCCTTTTCGGAGGATTCGTAGCGCTGTTCTACTGTCGACAGCAAGATGACCTTGATCTTGCAAATTTGGAGCTCTTTCGAATCCGGCTCTTCATCGGTTTCGTGTTGGGCCATGATATCGTCGATTTCTAGTTTGTCCCAGAACTCAAGGATTAGCTCTGCGTTGAGCTTTTGATCGACAACCATTTTTACGGTTTCCGGTTCGAGCTTGTGCAAGCGGTACAGATCTAGGCGCTGTAAGATTTGGTAGCAGGCTCGCTGGACTAGGTAGGGAATGCCAAAAGTGCCTTTCATCACTTCGCCCAAAATCTCATCCGGTTTCACCACATCCACGTTAAAGTTGTAGATCATATTGACGAGGCGGGCGACGTCATCCGACTGAACCTGTTGAAGGCGAATGAAGGTGCAGAAGTTGTTGAAGACAGATGCTGTGCTGTATCGTTTCATGTAAACATGGTGATACCCGGTCATGATAAATGTGCACAGGTGAGTTTGGGCAAGGTTATTTCGCAGGAACTGGAAGAGGCGTTCCTTATTTTTATAGAAGTCATAGAAATAGAGGGCATCCACCTCATCAATCAGCAGCACAACCGGTCGCCCCAGCTCATCGTACAGGATTTGCATGACTTCTTGTAAATCATGGAAACGACCTTCCGGTTTCTGGGCGAGGCGGTTGGCCAGTTCGGGGCGTTTCATTCGCACCAGTTCGGCCCGAATCAGCTCGTAGAAGTTCACCTCGTCTGTATTCTTGCTCAACCGCAAGAACAGGCAGTAGTGCTTTCGCGCTGCCTCCTCTTGCTTCAGCAGGTATTCAATCCGCGTTAGAAGAGAAGTTTTTCCAATCCGGCGGCTGCCAACGATCGCATAATGATCGCGATCGATGTTCTGCATGATGTGCTCGATTTCCTCCACTCGACCGACAAACAGGCGCGAGTCGCCGTCCAGGCTTCCAGACAGGCGGTAGGGCGAAAAAGGAACCCGGCCAGTAACGGAGAATGCCTGTTGTAATAGGGCGCGGGTCGTATTTTGCGAAATGAGGATCGAGGCCAGCCTGTCGGGAGTTAGTAGAATGATGTACGGTGAGCGGCGTTCCAGTAATTGAATATTCTGCTGCAGCTCTAGAGCTGGTCCGGGGGTGATCAAAAAGATAACGTTTGGCTGGGGTAGCTCTTTATCCTGATCTGCGGTATGGACAAACTCTTGGTCGTGCTTTCGTAAGAATTCATCGGCCGCCCGGCGGAGTTCGTGCAGTTCGTTGTGATTGTAGACCCGGTCGTCATGTAACAGGATAAATAGGGTCTTTTTATTCAAAACCAGGCCCGCCTTGCCGATCTCAGCAAACAGCGAGAAATAGACCAAGTCGGTATCCTGCTGGTGGATCGACCATGCATCGCCTTCGGTATCCGGTATGGTGAGAGCGAAGAAATATTTTAGGCTTGCGATCAATGCCATGGTTGCTTCAGGACCAAAGCTGTGAACCTCTGAACTGAACCAGGCGCGTAGCCGCCCGCTGAAATCAACGAGCCGGCTCCAGCGTTCGTCCGTATCTTGCGTATTTACATCTCGCAGGCCATATACCTTCATGAAAAGAAGGCGGGTATCGCGGGTCAGGGCGCTCCGGATGGCGGTCAACTGCGTCAAGGGCAAATCCTGATTGATTGACCCTGTGTTTCGACCGGGGAAGAGCAGTTCCCCACGCGAATTTTCTGCTAAACGCGCAAGGCTTCCGGGGAACCAGTTCTCCTGGCTGTTTTCTGCCGCGCGCATCATATACTCAGCGGCCCTTGTATCGATCAGCCATTGCCGGTATAAGGGAATAGTGATGTGATAGTATCGCGGAAGGGAGGTAGATGCTCGCTCTTTCATCAAGCCATCTTCGGCTAGCTGCTCCAACACTTGCCTGCCTCCGGCCGATAACACTTGCATCCACATCGCGCCCGGTTTATTCCATTCTTCAATGGGCTTAAACGGCACCAGGCCGCTGATGGATATATCCCCATATTGGTAGTTCTCTGCCCTGCGAATCGCTGCTGCCTCTTTATCTTTGAGCACGGTTCCTGAAGCGATTGGACCGCTGGAACCCATTCGCCGGTGACGAGAGTAAGGATAAAATTCGTGAGCGAGTACCATTCCGGTTTCTGCCCAGGTTGGCTGTTCGAGCGAAATCTCTCCCACGGCGGTAAAAGCCAGAGTAATCCGCTCGAAGGGTCCTTGCCACATCCACCAGGAAGAGAAGAAGTTCTGCCGGCGCGCATAATTCAGGAAGAACTCCTGCATGTTCTTGGGGATCGATTGGTTGTACCGCCGAGCTTCACTCAGCGCATCCAGCATCAGCTCGAGCACTTGCAAATGCCCGCCGCTCCATTCGCACAGTAGTTGGGCGGGAGAGGGTTCCAGAGAATCGTCGAGCAGCCCAAGTAAGTTGCGATCTTTTAGTAACGCTCTCACTGCATCGGCCATCTCGAACGTGCTGCGTCCTGGGCCGGTTTCCACCCGGTTCACATTGATTACGAAAATTCGGCTGGCTAGGCGAGGCCAGCAGGCAGTTAGGATGAGCCGGCTCAGATAACTGCCGACAAGGATCAGGGGGATTTTGTTCTTCTGGCACCAGGAGAGGAGGACTTCCAGGGTGCTGTATAGCACCTGCATAATTTGCTGGTTCAAACGGGCAGCGTAATCAATCAGACGATCCCACTGATTGAAGATGATCATCTCTGGGGAATGCTGGCTGGTTGCTCCTTGAAGAAACGTGGTGGCAGGGGAGCCGCTGCCGCGAATAAGGTTCGGTAGATCGGCATTCTCGCGCCAGATTCGTTCCGCGAACCAGGCCAGGATCGCACGCTGCGCCGCCAAGAAATCTCGATGCTTGTTCAGCTCGCTGATCAAATTTTGCAGTTCAAATAGTCGAAAGGTGTTGGGATCACATTGAGAGATCAGGTACTCCAGCAAGCTCGACCGGGCCAGGTCTGCGCACTCGAGGAGCAGCATCTGGCCGTTCCGCTCTTTCAACTGCCGGTCGATTACCTTACGGACGCTCTGCCAATGAGTGGGTAGATCGTGCCGCAAGTTGAGAGAAGCCAGGGATTGTCGGTCGAGTAAAAATTCGACTGACAACTCATTTACGCCGAGGTCGGATGCCTGCTTGTAATAGAGGATTGGGATGCGTAAACAGGCGCGTAAATGCCCGTTGGTATCGAACCTGAGCTGATTCAGCTCTGCTTCCGTCAATGGCAGCCGGATTTCCAGTCGGCGTTGTTCTTGACTGTTTAGGGTAAATGTATTTGGGCTGTTTTCCGAGAAGTATCCTTTTTTCCCTTTAAGAAAGGTTCCACGAGCTTCCAGTGTGATGTCGTCGAGGAATAACTGCAGATCATCAATCCGAGCGCCAAAGCTGGGGTTCATCAGGTTGGCGATTAAATTCATCTCTCCTCGCATGAGCGTCACGCTCACATATTCCAGTTTTGGCTCCGCTGGGCGGCGCACGTCTTCGATCCACTTGACCAGTACTCCGTCGGAATCCGTCCAAGTTTTCAGCATTCCGGCCAGGCCTGCCCATAGTGGGGAAATCCAAGTTTTTTTGCGGGCAGATCCATCTTCAAAAATGCGTATGGAGAGATGCGTGATATCGCTGTATAGGTGCTGTAGTGTGTCCACTTGGATGCGTTTGTTGGTGAACTCGTGGATGTAGACAAGTAATTCTTCATAATATTCCAATAACTGGCTGCCATCTGCCTCGATAATGCGCAGCGCGGCTTTCAAGCTGTCGATTCCACCTTCGTAGTGCAAATCGCCAGCAAAACGCTGCCACTCATCCCCATTGGCAAGCGCCGCGCCGCTGCTCATTAGTCGATAAACCTGCAAAAAGGGATCCTCTGCTCGGGCCAAGGCGGGAGCAGTGGAAGGTTGCAGCGCTTCACCCAGGGCTTGTAGGGATTTTACGGTTTCAGTTGGCGACTCAAAACGAGCCAGCTCGCCCAGGCAGCAGATAGCTCTTTCTACTCCCTCCCCGCCCAGGCGTTTTAGACCATTCTGCCCAAGCGAGATCAGTACTGAGGGTGATTTCAACACCATCAAGGCTTGATGATACAACCGCCAGGTTGCGGTGACTGGATAGGAAGAAGGTGTTTCATCATTTTGTGGTTTCTGTGGCAGCATTTCTCGAAGCAGCAGGGAGATGTCTTCCGCAATCCAGGGATCGGTATACCCATTTCCCTCTTGCAGAATTGCTTTTAAAATATCCCAAATAACCTTCGGGAGATTTTCCCTCGGCAAGGTTTCTTGCTTCGATAGAATTCGTTTGATCAGCATCAAGCAGTTATGCCGGATTTCATGCTGGGGCCATTCAGAGGCTGCTCGTAAGATTGGGCTCCATATGTCTAGATTTTCAATGGAGATGTCGATCAGGAGGGCAATTTCTCGCAAGGCTGCCAGAACGGCGTAATCAATGATGCCAGATTGATTTGCGACCAGGGCTTCCAGGCGGCGCAGGCTTTCCATGAAAATTGGCTCAGGACAATCTGGGCGGGCCACCAGGTCGACCAGGGACCTGAGGTATGCGCGTTGCACGATCGGCGCAGACTCAGCCGGGTCCAGATCTAAAAAAGCATCTGGGATTTGGCCGTATGACGCTTGCGACAAGCGGAAGCAAGCGTAGCCTTGTAGTTCCGGCTGGCTCATATCGTACAGCCAGGTTTCCAGCAGGACTGCTTCCGGGTATCCAGAAGTTTCTGCGGCTTGTTTCAGGCAAGCTTTCGTCCGTTCTGTTACTTCGTTTTCGGTCCGGCCGAGTGGGGGAATGACCTTGATTACTTGCAGTGAGTGATCGAGACCGGTGACGATCAGGCGCGGCTGCTGGTCGACGCCCAAAAAGGATTGGACGTTTACTACCGGTGCGGGCATAGGAATAATCCAGCGCGAGAGTCCATTTTGGTCCAGCACCAGCAGGTAATTGCCGTCTGATTTATGGTACGATTCAGCCCCGATAACCAATTCACTCCCTTGATCGCCAATTAGATCGCAAACCTCTAGATTACGAGCGGTAAGGCCTGCACGCCAGCGCCAGTTCAGCCATCCGTCAGGCCGGATCCGGTAGACAAAACCGTCGCTGCACACCATCGCGATATTGTCGCTCATGGCTTTGATGGCTAACACAGGTGATAGAAAGGATAGGGAGCGCCTGATTTCCAGTGTCTCGGGGTTCAACTGATACAGGCAGCCGCGTCCTTCCAGTGTACTCCCGCCTGCCAATAAAGTTGGCTCGACCTTCATGCTTTCGTTAGGGAGGTTGCACAGAACAAGAGCGCGTATTTCGCCTACGGGCAGTTGCTCCGAACGAATTAGCTGCCAGTTTTCTCCATCCGGGCCACCCTGATACATATGAATTTGGCCTTCACTGCTGCCGATCACCAGGCGCCAAGGAGAGGTTGCAGTGGATGAACTCTGTAAGCATACCAGGTTTCGTATATCCCCTTCCACTTGTCCGATTGGCTGAAACGCCTCAATCCTGGTGCCATCCAGTTGGCTCTTATAGAGTTTTCCAGACGAAGTTGCCAGGAACACGCTCCCATCTTGCGTATATGCCATGGCGTTGGGAATCCCGGCAGAGGGGTCAAGGTGCAAATCTTTCTGGATGACCTTGTGCTGATGAAGGTCTAGCTGGAACACTTGCCCATCGCGTGTGGCTGCCAGGACACTGGCCCCTCTTTCGAACGGCAAAACGACCCGGATCGGGCCGATGGTGGAAAAGCTCCATTCAAGGACGTAGCGATGGTTCAACATTTCGGCATAGCCGCCCAGCAGGTTCGACAGTGCAACTGCTTGTTTGGGTTGGTGCGACGGGGAAGCAACAGATTGCAGCCGAAACTCCAGCCATTCACGATCGTCCATCGCTCGCAGGTCTGTCAGCCGGTTCCATTCAGGCGTTGCATTTTCGATGGTTCCAAAATGGGCAATGATCTGTCCCGTCACTCGCGAAACCAGCCTTTTGATTTCGAGGCTGGATCGAAGTGCGAAGGAGCCCATCCAGTCGACCAGCTTGCGCACGGACGGCTGGTCGTAGTTCTCTTGCTCTAAGATGTGCCGCGCGAAATGCGCGATCACAACCTGTGCAATCTCGAATGGATACGGCTCAAGCACTTTTAGGATCTCGTCTGCCCACTGCCGGTTTTCCAGCAGGCCTTTACAAAAAATTTCAGATGCAGCAGCGACGAGGGCCGGGTCTTGGCTGGTAAACCAGGAGCAAGTCAACCGTTCATGTTTTTTACTTGGCGCCAGGGTGGAAATCTCAGTGAATCGAGGAAGGGGGTCGTCTGCAAGCGGCGTAAAGACCGGTTGGATTTGCGCAATCTGTCCCAGCTCATCCGCCAGCCAGATGTTTTGAGAGGACAGATCTAACGCTGTAAGATTATGTGGAATTTGGATCCTTTCGAGGATATGTCCCGTCGTGTCGAGCACAAAGAGCATTCGCTCGCTAGTCGCGGCTAGGATATATTCCGCATGGGTTTGTTTCGCCGTCACAACAGCCAGCCCCTGCACTTCTCCCGTTAAAGGAACACCGGCAGCAGGCCACTTAGGGTCTGGTTGGAATCCCACGCCATCCCAAGTCAAGGCGGTCAGAGTTTCTCCCTGCAAACCAAGCAACACTTGCTGTGGCGTGAAGGCGACTGCCAGAGGACGTCCCTGCAAGTTAAACTGCACCGTAGTCTCGAAAAGCCCCGTACCGTACAATGAGAACTGGTTAGTGTTTGGATTGCGTAAGACATACAGCGCCGCGAGAGCCTTGAAGTTCAGCTTTCCAAAGCGGCGGGCAAGCATCACCGTATCTGTCGGGATGACTTGTTGGGATGGGTGCAGATCCAGAACACTGGCGTTCGAGTTGCCAGCGGAAATAAAATTATAAGATTTAGGTACTCCAGATTTTAAAAGGATCAGGAACGGGTCGGGTGTTGGAAAGCCTTGAACGTGGGGCGGTACACCAAAACCGATCATGGGGTGCTTCGGGAATCCTATTTGATCGATCTCTTTCAACGGCTCGCCCGGCTGGTACTGCAGCAAGTGCAGCGTGTGATTTTCACAAGCGCACACAAGCTCTACGACCGAACCGCTTTTCTCTCCTGACTGAGAAAGCACAAGCAGCGCATTGACAGGGGAAGGCAGAGAGATAAACTCTCCCCGGGCAAAGTGTGATTTTTCTAGGGGATAAAGGAGTTTAGAAAGATTCTCAAGATTTGCGGTGGAAGCGGAGGCGGTGTGAGAGGAAATGGTTTTTAGAAGTTCGCGGGCGAGGGAGGAATAGTTTTCTGCTTGTGGAAAGGAGATCATAATTAGAATCTCATATTGAACATTGTAAGTGGATTCTTCCGATTATTATAGTATTAATTTCATTTCTAGACGCGCGAAATTTATGGAATTAGGGCTTATATTCTAAGAACCTATCCCAAAATTAGACAAAGGAGGATATGAGCCGAAGCGAGTTTGAGAAAAGCCATCCAGTTCTCCGGTTTTTTGCACCCGCGGATTTCGATGCTGCGACGCTTGGCTAACCAACCTAAAGTCCTTTCGACAACCCAGCGGCGAGCCGGGAAACTTTTTTCGCCAGGAATTGGACACTCCTCAAGCTTGGGTTCATTCCTACGACGACGATGTTTGATGTGCGGCACATACCGCTGTTCTTTTACAAAAGCATGAATGTCGGCCGAATCGTAGCCTTTATCGGCACAAAGTGTTGTTCGGAATATGGCCGTTTCGCTACCATGTGGATCACCACATCATCAACCGACCACTTATCATGCTGATTAGCACCCGTGATATGAATGGCCAGTGGCGCTCCTCTTTCATCGACCAGAATGTGAATTTTTGCGCCGGATTTGGCGCGGTCGGTTGGATTTTTGCCGGTTTCACCTCCTCCTAAGGGTGCTGGCACCATTTTGCTGTCGATCGATTGCCATTTCCAACCAATTTTTCGTTCTCTGGCATAGTACTTGACCATGACTTTGAACAGCTTGTCAAACACACCGGCCTGTTGCCAGGTTTGGAAGCGCCGATGTAAAGTGCTGCTGGAAGCCTGAAACCAGTGGCGATCGACCGCTTTCCATTGACAACCGGTCCACAAAATGAACCAGATGCCATTGAGAACATCGCGGTCATTCACCCGCGGTCGGCCAACCCCGGCTTTCTTCGGCGCTTTCGGTAGATGCTTTTTCAGCATCCGCCATAGTTTGGAGGGCATCTGATGAAAATTGACGCTTTTTGGTTTTGTGTTATTCTTGTGCATAGAGACGTTTTCCTGTCTGAATTTTGTTTTGGTCAACTAAGTTCTAACAGGATACGTCTCTTCTTTCAACCCCTTCCTATTTTGGGATAGGTTCTAAGGCTGCATGTCCTGGGTTTTACGCCCTAATTCCATAACTGGACTGATATGACATTTATCACTTGCCCAAATCCGGGTCAAGGCATAAAATTTTAACATATGAGCACTTGTTCAGTTGTTCGTTGCGATGAGTAAAGAATCTTCCTCCCCAATCCTCTCCGAGCATCTCGCGGCCCATGTCGCCGAGCTGTTCCGGGCATTCTCCGACACCAGCCGGGTACGCATCCTCTCAGCGTTGATGACGGGCGAGATGAACGTCGGCGCGCTGGCCGAAGTAGTGGGAATCAGCAAGTCGGCCGTGTCGCATCAAATGCGCGGCCTGCGCCAGATGCGCATGGTCGAATCCAGGCGGGACGGCAAAGTGGTTTACTATCGGATCGAAGACGAGCATATCATCGAGCTTTTCCAGCAAGGCGTGAAGCATGTTCGCAATGGCTAGGCTTGTGTCTTCCCCTTCACGAAGAACGACCCGGATCATCTTCTGTATCCTGGTGGTCTGCCTGGCCGTGCATTTCTTGATCGAAGACGCCTTGCTACCAAACGCTTACTCCAGCATTGCCATGCAGAATGCCCCTTCTTATGAAGAGGCGAGTCACCAGGACGACCTCGTTCTGCCTGTACAGCCGCTGGACTGTACACAGAACAGCACCACAGCTCCTATTCCTGCCGGATTTCCACTCTCCGAAGCCCCGGTTGGTTTTCCGATTCTGATTCCACCCAAAATTTAGCTCTACAAATCGAGAACGTTCTTGATAGGCACCGTTCCCGCTCCTGTTTATGCCTGTCTGAAATGCCACCTATTCGAATGAGAAAGCAATTTGATGAGATGAATTTGCAGGGCCTGACTGAGCAAGATGCTCTGGAACGCCTGGCTCAAGACGGCTACAATGAGCTGCCTGTCGCGAAAAAGCACGTTCCTTCATATTTTATTGGAAGTGGTTCGCGAACCGATGTTTCTCATCGCAAACCGCCAATCCAAAGACTTGCTGCTGACAGGGAAAAATGACAAATCTCGCGGCGTCTGTTGGCTGGCTGGGATCAAGATGCGCCTGGACCCTCACTGGACGCTTGAGTTCCCGCCCTTCGCGCTGCGCGAGCAGGATGTTCTTATGAACGGCGACGATCAGGATGTTTTGAGGAGGATTGGGGCGGCGGGCAGTATTCTTTATACGGCGGAGCACTGCATCGACCACCAGGTTCTGGTCCTTGACAGCGGTGAGGATCGGATTGCATACTGCGGCGACGCGGCCACGTGTATCCTGCTATACGCCGGTTCGCATTACAGCCCGGTCTTTATAACCGAGATGGAAGCGGCTTACCAGAGCTGGCAGAAGATGCTGGCGGCCGGGGTGGAGATCGTTTGCCCAACCCACGGTAAGCCCTTTCCGACCCACCGGCTGCGAGAGCATATGGGCAAAATCAAGACGAGCCAGCTGCTCGAGTTCTTATAGGCGAGGGAAGTTCGAAAGCAGAAAGCGAACGGGGATGGGTATGCTCCTCCGTTCGCTTTCTGCTGTGTTTTGCAGTCTTGTCCTACGCAGCCGAGCAGCAGCGCCCCTGCTCGGCATCCCGCGCCGGTTTTTGGGCGGAGACGATCGCGCTGTAGACGGGCACGCCCGCCAGGAGTTCCTCGCCGGGGATGCGCCGGACGGTTGGGGCGGCGAACCCGGCCTGCGCGATCAGGTCCAGGTACTCTTGCTCGGGCAGCCCGCCGGTGGCGCATTCCGACCAGCCCGCTGCGTCCATGCGCAGCTCGATCGGCAGCGGCCCGCCGGTCACCACGTCGCTGACTTCCAGCCGCCCGCCCGGTTTCAGCGCCCGGAAGGCCTCCTGGAATACCTGCCCCTTGTCTTCGGTCAGGTTGATCACGCAGTTCGACATGATCACGTCTACGCTGGCGTCTTCAACCGGCAGCTCTTCAGCATAACCTTTGCGGAATTCGACGTTTGCGAATCCGTTTCGTTCGGCCGCGGCGCGCGCCCGCTCCAACATTTCATCGGTCATGTCCACGCCGATGACGCGTCCCTCCGGGCCGACCCTCTGCGCCGCCAGGAAGGCGTCCAGCCCACCGCCGCTGCCAATGTCCAGCACCACTTCGCCAGGTTGCAAACCGGCCATCGCAGTGGGGTTGCCGCAGGCCAGGGAAAAGCTGGATGCGTCTTCCGGGGCTGACGCCAGTTCGTCAGGAGAGTAATAGCGGGCGCCGTCAGCGCTCTCCTCGGCGCTCGATCCGCAGCAGCCGGTCTCTTCCGTAAGTGCGCTCGCGCCACAGCAAGAGGATGCCTGGGTGGCTGTTCTGGAGCCGCAGCCGCATCCCGGGCGGGACTGGGCCAGGGCGGCGTAATTGTCGTGGACTGCGATGCGCATGGTCATGCGCCGGGTTCCGGTAGCGACGAACACGCTGACCTTTGCCTCGCGCCCTTGTGGATCAATCGTCGGGTTGGCGGATTGGGCGCAGCAGGACTCCCCGGTACAGTCGACAAGCACATTCACCAATCCCACTTCCCGGAACCAGGCCCGTACCTGATCGCGGTCGAAGCCCTGCCAAACGTCGGCCATTTCTTCCTTCATCCAGTCGTAGGAGTGCGCATCCATATCCGTGATGACCAGGCGGCCGCCGGGTCGCAAGACGCGTACCATCTCAGTAATCGCCGCCAGAGGGTCGCTGGCATGGTGCAGGTACATATTGGCGAACACGGCGTCCAGGCTTTCGGAGGGGAAAGGCAGGCGGCTTCCGTCGGCTTCGTGGAACTCCACGTTGCCGAACTGGCTTAGGTTTTTTCGGGCAACATCCAGCATGGCCGCAGAACCGTCGACCATGTAGACCCGTCTGACCAGGGGAGCCAGACCGGCGCTGACGAACCCGGTGCCTGCGCCGACGTCGGCGACGATCATCTCCGGGCGCAGGTAGGCTTTGGCGATGGCGGCCTGGCGCACTTCCGGCCCAAAGTAGCCGCTGCGGATGGCGTCCCAGCTGCCGGCCGCCTGGTTGAAATACTCGCTTGCTGCTTGTGTCATAGACATCTTACACCTCTTGGATTAGTTTCATCGTAAAAATACGATGATTCGGAGTAAAAAAAGAACTGCCGCGCACGGCGCTAGCAGCCGCTTTCCTTGCAAGAACTCGATTCGCCTGAGCAGCAGTTGGGCAGCCAGTGCTCAATTTGATCTTTAAGGAACTGGATTCCCGCCGGGCTGATGCAGTAGCAGGTGGCCGGCCCTTCAAGCTCGCCTTCGATCAGCCCGGCTTCGCGCAGCACCTTCAGGTGCTGGCTGACGGTGGACTGCGCCAGGGTGGTGAACTCGACGATGTCGCCGGTGATGCAAACCTGATGATCCGCCAGGTACTGCATAATGCGGAAGCGCACAGGATTGCCCAGCGCCTTGAGCATCTTCGCCAGGCGAACTTCTTCGATTGATAAATCTTGAATCAAGGGTAAATCTTTTGCCATTCTCAATCCTTTATATCGTAATTTTACGATGAATATAGGAGGATGTCAAGGGGTGAATTTAGGAAAGACCCTGCGCCTTAAGCAGCGAGCCGATACCAGCTGCGAACGCCTCCCGGCGACCAGAAGCGCGCCAGTTTTTTTAGCAGGTCGGTATTTTGGTTGACTTGAAATCCCCGCCAGCGGCGGCCCTGCGTCAAAAGCAGAGGCTGAAGTCCGGGCCGGCAATGTAAAGCGGGCGACCAGACCTTGCGCTTTGTCGAGGCGCCGTATATTGAAGTCCTGGATGGGTATCGAACGCCTACGCCGGCCGCAAGAAATTAAGTTTCATCCCCGCCTAATGTTCGGCCACTTCCACCCGCAGCGGCGGCAGGTCGAACATGTGCCGCTTCTCCACACCATTGGGCTCTACCTGTTCCAATGACGCCTGACAGTGTTGCGCATTACACCCCCAAACTGTTAAAATCAACGTATCCGAGAGTCGTGGGTACGTCGAGGTCCGGCTGTCTGCGCAAATGATTACGAACAGGGCGGATAAAACAATCTGCGATCAACTAAAAAAGGGCGAAAATCTGGATGGACTATCCTTTTTCCACCGCCAATTGGAAACTATGCAAAAGCTCATTGGCCCTTTGAAGGTTAAACGCTTCTGGATCGAATTTCCCGCCGACCCACTGCAGATATTCGTCGTGTTCGGGATGCCTTCGGTCTCTGATGGCTTTTAAAAATTCTTCATACCCCCACGCTCCGCCAACATCTTCAGGAGGTCGCGAGCGTTTTCCATCCATGCAGCGCGGATATTCCACGCCTTTTTGCGGAGTCAGGATTTCTTCGACGACCAATTCGTGATTCCAGCTGTCTCCGAAATCGTATTCATAGATGAACCGTGATCCTATCTCAGGCGCAATCTGGCTCAGGCGCACCTGCCCCTCATCGATCACATCTAGATCGTAGTAATCGGGGGAAGGCTCGCTGTAAAACTGCCCGTTCGCTTTGAACCCATGCAGATGCGAATTGGTCCAGTCTAGCGCAATTTGCAGCACGGCATGCAGCCTCGGCAGGGTCATGTCGTCTTGGACCTGGATACGGCGCCAGATGGGGGGGTGAATATTTCCGAGCGTAACTTTGAGCTGATAGATCCGACCTACCGCTGCCTCCGGAGGCTGCTTTTTACGCGAGCGCTGTCTGGGCAGCGTATCACCGATTTGATCCAATAAACTCTCGATGAGCGGGTCGATTTCCGGCTTTTTTTTGAGCATCCACCCGGCTTGATCCGTTTCAAAAGGAAGGTCCGGTCCCCACAACTCATCTTTTAAAATTTGTTCCAATGGGTCGGGCGGTACTGGATGCTTGTATTGGCCGGTAGCTAACAAATGGGAAGCGATGTCCCAAATCAATACTTCAAAATGACTGCGTTGGTTATAGGTTTGAACGACCTGGAGAATTTGCCGGTTTCGCTCCGCTATCGCTCCTTCATCCCGGTCGCTGTGTTTTTGGATTTCTACACCATATTGGCGCGCCTCACCATCGATCACACGAAAGATGAGGTCATCACCAGGCTGCGCATCGATCGAATTTAACCAACCCCAAAATTTGGACGAACTGGTAGTGCCCCAATCACTCTCTCCGAAAAACTCCAGCGTCCAGTCACAAGTTGTTCCATCCGGCAGCTGCAGTTGAATCGGGGAACGATCGCTGCGCTTCTGACCTTCGAAAAAGGCCGGCCATAGCGCATCGCGCAGTTCATCGCTGTAGGATACCCGCTGCCGAGATCGATCTGTTTCCGTTAAGGGCAGACGGATAACGGATCCGTTGATGACTCGATATTTCCAACCGTAACGGCCACCCCCGGTGTTGACGATCAACCGGCTCTGACCAATGGCGTTACGGATGGTGTTCTTCGGGCTCTTCGTGGTGATTTTGGCCAGATCGTTTACCCGCTGCAGGATCTCCTTGAACGGCAGCGGTTCAGCCGATTCTCGCACGACTTGATGGGTAAGCTCTGTGTAATTCGGTTTTATCTCCGGCATGGTAAACTCAGCTCCTTCCACCTATCCCGGATGTCCATCCCGGTTTAGATGTCGTTATCGATCCAAGCAAGGCAACCCGGGCGATTCCAGGCGGCCGTGCTGCCTTCTACACAAGTTCTAAAATGGCAGAAAGGAGAGTAGGGCAAATTTCCTTTATATTGTAACTGCAGTTATTATACTGATTTTTAAAATAAGAATGAGCGAGGCAATCCTGTCCCACCCTTTCTTTACTACCCTACTAGCGGTGCTCTAGGCCTAAAAACGATATACAATTGTCAGTAGTCTATTCTCTTCTTCAAGGACTCCCTTCTCATGCCCTCTACCACCGATCTTCTCAACCGTCTGCGCCGTTTAGTGGAAACCGAAGCCGAAACGCAGTACAGGCGCTCGAACGCCAGTGGGCTCACCCGCTGGGGGAGCGGGTGGCGCGCGGCTGGGCGATCGAGGGCCTGCGGTTTGTCTCTGAGGAGAAGGGCGTCATCCGACTGTCGTGCGACACCAACGATTCCCGCTTCCGTGAGGGCGACCTGCTGGCGCTGCACCGCGACAGCCCCAAAGATCCCGATGCCCTGCACGTCGACCTGCAGTACGATGGCGAGACCGAGCTGGAGGTGACGTTCATCCGCGGCAACCCGATGGAGATCAAGGGCCATCCCTACGGCTGGGTCGCCGACCAGGACTGGTTCGACGCCAGCCCCTTTTACCTGGACGCCCTGAATGCGGTCGCCGATTCGCTGCGCGGCCGCTCCGTCATCCTGCCCCTGCTGGGGGGAACGCTGCAGCCCAAGCTAGACTATGCCCGCTACGAGCGCGCATCTGAGGCGGCGCGCATGGCTGGGCTGAACGACAGCCAGGTGGAGGCAGTGGCCCAGGCCTACGCGGCCGACCACCTGCACCTGATCCAGGGTCCGCCCGGCACCGGCAAGACGTGGGTGCTAGCGCAGCTGGCCCGCCTGCTGGTCGAGGATCACCAGCGCGTGCTGATCACCGCGCTGACCCACCGCGCCATCCACAACGCGCTGAACAAGATCCCGCAGGTGGACGACAGCCTGCCGGTCTGTAAGATTGGCGAGGATCGCCAGGGCGGAGACCTGGTGGTGCCAAACTTCAAAACTTTCGACGAATCCCACTTTGCCGACTTGAGTGGCGGCTACATCGTCGGCGCCACGCCCTTTGCATTGCAGACCCAGCGGCTGGCCAACGTCGAGTTCGACGTGGTCCTGTTCGACGAGGCCTCACAGGTGACCCTGCCGCTGGCGATCATGGGCATGCTGGCGGCCGACAAGTATATTTTCATCGGCGACGAGAACCAGCTCCCGCCGGTGACCATCTTCAACGATGATGGGCGGGAAGCAGCTGCCACCTCGATTTTCGCCTACCTGGCGGGGCGTGGCAGCGCCACAACCCTCAACGTGACTTACCGCCTGAATGATGAACTCTCAGATTGGCCAAGCCGCACCTTCTATCAAGGAGAATTGAAGCCCAGCCTGGCTGCCGCTTCCCGGCGCTTGAAGCTCTCCGGGCAGCACTCGCGCTGGGATTTTGTGCTCGACCCGGCCTCCCCGGCCGTCTTCCTGGATTTGTGCCACCGCAACACCACCGTACGCAGCCAACGGAAGCGCAGGTGGCCGCCGAGCTGGTGCTGGCGCTGCTGGATCACGGCCTGCCGCCCGACGAGATCGGCGTGGTGGTGCCCTACCGCGCCCAGAGCCGCCTGATCCGCAGCCTGCTCCGGCATCAGATCGCCGATGAGAACACCTTCAAACAGCTGGTGGTCGACACGGTCGAGCGCATGCAGGGCCAGGAGCGCGAGGTGGTGCTGGTTTCTTTTGCCACCGCCAGCGCGGCCTTCGCCAGCCGGCTGGCGCACTTCCTGTTCCAGCCGCAGCGGCTGAACGTGGCGGTCACCCGCCCGCGCACCAAGCTGATCCTGATCGGCAGCCGCCATATGCTGGACGGCATCGCTAACGATCCGGAGCAGATCGAAACGTACGAGCTGCTGCGGGGTTTGCTGGACAGCTGTTTGACCATCACCCTGCCGGAAGGCCGTCTGGTATAGCTCTATGGCCCAGATCCTGCCGGAGAATCCCCCGCGCCACATGCCTTCCGAGGTTTTGCGCACCTTCAAGGCGCTCAAGGCTCTGCCGGAAGAATACTTCGTCTGGCATCACCTGGCTCCCTGGCAGCCGGACGCCCCCGATTTCCTTCTGATCACCCCCGGCAGCCGCGCCTTGCTGGTCAAGGTCTGCCCGGCCTCGGCCGTCCAGGCTGCGCCGGCAGCCCAGATGCTGCTGCTGAATGACGCGCCCCGGCCGATTGGCGAAGCGGAGGAAGAGGTGGTTCAACGCTTCAGCCAGTCCCTCGGTCTGCTGCTGGATCACTGCCTCTCCAACCTGATCCTGTTCCCCAACATCCCTCATCGCCAGGTGCTCTACAGTCGGCCGCCCGAGGCCGGTGGGGATTCCAAATGGGCCGGCAAAGAACTGCTGCAGGAAAATGGCAGCCTGCGGTGGCAAGACTTCCTACCCGAAAACCCGCTGGAGCCGCTGCAGCTCGAAAAGCTGCGCCAGGCCTTCACGCCTGAGGTGGTGGTGCCGGAGTAGATGACCGTGCGCCTGCCGGTCGAGCGCCGTCTGGAAGCCGGGCTGACGGATTATCTGCTGGACTACAGCCAGGAGTCGGCCGTGAAAGCCGACCTGGACCTGGAGCAGGAGGGGGAAGGGCTGTCGAGCGATTTTCGGCTGAACATCATCAACGGGGTGGCCGGCAGCGGCAAGACGCTGATCCTGCTCTATCGCCTGCGCCTGCTGTATCACCTCTACCCCCAAAAGCGATTCCTGGTGCTGACCCACAATCGCCCGCTGATTAACGATATGCAGAGCCGTTTCTTCCGGCTAGAGGGCAATCTGCCGGGCAACATCGAGTGGGGCACTTTCATGGGTTGGTGCAGGCGGCGCTGGCCGAAGCAGCCCGCCTGGACCGATCCGTTATCGATGCGTGCCCGGCAGCAGCTCCTGCAGCCAGTCTGGCGGCAGTATTTGTATGATACGCCGGTCAGCTCGCGTATGCTGAGCGGTGAAATCGACTGGATCAAGGACCAGCTGCCGATGTCTCGCGCCGAGTATTTGCAGGCCGACCGCCGCGGCCGCGGCTTCCGTCTGAGCCAGGAGCAGCGCGAGCGGGTATGGCAAGCCCTGGAGACCTACCAGCAGGCGTTGAAAGAGCAGGGCAAGCTGGACTGGGGCGAGGTGCCGCGCCGACTGTGGCAGTACGAGCAGGCGGGCGCAGTCCAGTTCCCGGGATACGATATTCTGCTGGTAGACGAGGCCCAGTTCTTCGCGCCACTGTGGTTTGCCATCCTGCACAAGCTGCTTATGAAGCAGAACGCGCACCTGTTCGTGGTGGCCGATCCCACCCAGGGCTTCCTGGGGCGGGGGACTTCCTGGAAGTCCCTGGGCCTGCAGGCGCGCGGCCGCAGCCAGCAGCTGCGCCGCAGCTACCGCACTACGCGCGAGATCTTGCAGTTCGCCTCGCTGTTCTACCGCCTGCGCCTGCCAGAGGAGCAAGAGGAAGAAGTCCTGGTGCCCGACCTGCTCAATATGCCCAACGGAGCCTTCCCCGAAATGCTTTCCCTGACCAGCCCGCAGGATGAGATTGGCCGGGTGGCCAATGAGGTGGAAGCCTTCGTCCGGCGGGGATATCCGCGCAGCCACCTGCTGATCCTGCATGCCAACGGGACTGGGGTCCGGCGGTTGAAAGCGGCCATCGATGGCCGGCTTGGCAAGGACGCCGCCATGGATAAGATCGTCTATCTAGTCTTGACCTGCCAAACACGCATGGATTTTGGCGATGAATTTCAGCCTATTTTCATGTATGATAAAGGACGTTATCATACATAATAATTGGCTCACCGGGAGGGGAAGGTATGGCACATGAATTAATGATCACCGGAAAGAAAATGGCGGGAGTGTTGCCGGTGCTTTTTGCACCCGATGCGAAGACGGCCGAACGGGTCGTCGAGTTCTTCACAGCGCAGATCAGTAACCCCAACACACGAAAAGCTTACCTGCGGGCAACCGGGGCCTTCGCCACCTGGTGTGTTGAGCACGGGATTGGTGAACTCGGCCAAGTCCGGCCCATACATGTCGCCGCCTACATCGAAGGACTGCGGTCAATTATCGCCACGCCCTCGGTCAAGCTGCAGCTGGCGGCGATCCGGATGCTCTTTGACTGGCTGGTGGTTGGCCAGGTGATCCCGACAAACCCGGCACATTCGGTCAAGGGACCGAAACATGTCGTTAAAAAAGGCAAGACTTCGGTGCTTTCAGCCGAAGAGACCCGCGAACTGATCGACTCAATTGATTTAGACTCACCTCAGGGCCTGCGCGATCGAGCGCTTGTCGGGATAATGGTCTATACCTTTGCGCGTGTGGGGGCCGTCATCAAAATGCGGATCCAAGATGTCTATGTGCAGGGTCGCCGCACCTGGGTACGTTTGCATGAAAAAGGCGGCAAGCGTCACGAGATGCCCTGTCATCACAACCTCGAGGAGTACATCGAAGCGTATCTGGAAGGAGCCGGAATCGCTGCGAATGCCAAGGGCTTTCTCTTTCGTACAGCCCGGGGCCGCACAGGTCAGCTTTCCGATAGGCCCATGACGCAACCGGATGTTTATCGCATGATCGGCCGGCGCGCCGAAGACGCCGGTGTGCGCACGAAGGTCTGTTGCCACAGCTTTCGGGCAACAGGGATTACGGAATATTTAAGGAATGGCGGTAAGCTCGAGGTGGCCCAACAAATGGCCAATCACGAATCAGCCCGCACTA
>CAWEQO010000017.1:0-26827 GCA_963811225.1 uncultured Chloroflexia bacterium | reverse complement strand
AGTATACATCCTTCTCTACAATTGTGGGTTACTTGGATTATAATTTTTCCATGCCATCAACTACTCGACCCGAACCCATTGTGATTGCGATTGCCGGCGGCTCCGGCTCCGGAAAGACTACCGTTGCCAACGTGATTCTAAATACGGTTGGAGCGGACCGCATCGCTTACCTGCCCCACGATGCCTACTACCGTGACCTACGTGACTTGCCGCCCAACCAGCGGGTCCAAATTAACTTTGACCATCCTGAATCCCTTGAAACGAATCTGATGGTGGAGCACATCAAGAAGTTGAAAAATTGGGAGTCGATCGAGCTGCCGGTGTACGACTTCACCCATCACGCCCGCACGACTCAGACCATCCACATTGAGCCGCACCGGGTGATTGTGGTCGAGGGCATCCTGATCCTGGCCGACCCCATGCTGCGCGAACTGTTCGATGTCAAGCTCTACGTTGATACCGACGCCGATCTGCGCTTCATCCGAAGGCTGAAGCGCGACATCACCGAGCGCGGGCGTACGACCGAATTGGTCATTTCTCAGTATATCAACACCGTCCGCCCGATGCATCTGGAGTTTGTCGAGCAGTCCAAACGCTATGCCGACGTGATTATCCCTGAAGGCGGGATGAATACTGTGGCGATGGAGATGGTGATTTCCAGAATTGAAGCCTTGCTTCGAGCCGGTGAATGACCGTGAAACTCAACCGGACCACTGTGCTCCGGGTTTTAATTCTGATCTTCGTGATCGCGCTGACGGTCTATTTGCTCACCATTGCCGATCAGGTCAAGCATCTCGAGTACCTGGGATACCCCGGCATCTTTTTCGTATCGATTATCGCCAATGCCACCATCATCGTCCCGCTGCCGACGTTGGTGATCACCTCCACGATGGGGGCGATCTTCGACCCGTTCTGGGTGGCGATAGCGGCCGGGTTGGGCGCAACGATTGGCGAGCTGACCGGCTACCTGGCCGGTTTTAGCGGATCGGCGGTGATCGAGAATCGCAATTGGTACGACCGTTTGACCGAGTGGATGCGCAAGTATGGGGATGTAACCATCCTGGTGCTGGCTTTTATCCCTAATCCCCTGTTCGACATGGCCGGCATTGTCGCCGGCGCCTTGAAACTGCCGGTCTATCGTTACCTGTTATGGACGGCGATCGGCAAGACCTTGAAGATGATGCTGTTCGCCTATGGGGGCGCTTCCATTTTGAACGGCCTCTTCGGAAATTAACGCCAAAACCATTCTAGATTGGAGCTACAAATCATGCAGGATTTCAGCCGCATCGATCAATATATCGAGGGGCATCTCATGGACAGCATCGACGAGTTGTCGAAGCTGTGCGCACAGCCGAGCGTTTCGGCCCAAAAGTGGGGCCTGGAGGAGACCGCCCAAATGGTGGCGGACATGCTCGCCCGCCGCGGGTTCGCAGCGCAAGTGCTTCCGACCGGCGGCGCGCCGGTGGTCTTCGCCGAGCGCAAGGGTCGCAGCGATAAAATACTGATTTTCTACAACCATTATGATGTGCAGCCGGCCGAGCCGCTGGAACTGTGGGAGACGCCGCCGTTCGAGCCGTCGCTGCGGGACGGGAAGCTGTATGCACGCGGCGTCAATGATGATAAGGGACACATCACCAGCCGCCTGCACGCCATCGACGCGCTTTTGGATGCCGAGGGTGAGCTGCCCTGCAATGTCAAGTTTGTGATCGAGGGCGAAGAGGAGACCAGCAGCCTTCATCTGAATGATTTTGTGCGAGAGCACGCAGATCTGCTGGCGGGTGACGCCTGCGTGTGGGAGTTCGGTGGGGTGGACTACCGCGATCATCCGATGCAGTATCTGGGCCTGCGCGGCATTTGTTACGTGGAGCTAAGCGTCGAGACGGCCAATCAAGACGTGCATTCCGGAACCGGCGGATCGATCTTCCCCAATGCAGCCTGGCGGCTGGTGTGGGCGCTCAACAGCCTCAAAAGCCCGGATGAGCGCATCCGTATCCCCGGTTTTTACGATACAGTGCGTGAGCCCAATCCGCGTGAGGTGGAGTTGATGGAAGCGCTGCCAGAGGTGGCCGACGAATATAAGAGCCGCTACGGCATCGATCACTTCCTTGACGGCCTGACCGGCGGCGTCGAGCTGCGCATCGCCGAGGCCTACCGGCCCACCTGCACAATCTGCGGTGTGACGGCAGGCTACCAGGGACCGGGGTCCAAGACCGTCCAGCCGGCCAAAGCCAGCGCCAAGCTGGATTTCCGCCTGGTGCCGGACCAGAAGCCTGAGCAGGTACTGGCGCAGCTGCGCAGCCATCTGGACGCGGAGGGTTTCAACGACGTAAAGATCGAGTTCCTGGGCGGCGACGCCCCGGCCCGCACCAATCCGGACGATCCGTTCGTGCAGCTCGTAGTCGAGACTGCTTGCGGCGTATACGGCATGCCAATGCAGATCGTGCCAATGATTGGCGGTTCAGGACCGAATGCAGTCTTCCAGGAGGTGCTGAATGTGCCGATTGTCACGGCGGGCGTGGGCCATCCGGGCGGACAGGCGCACGCGCCGAATGAGAACATGCGCCTGGATCTGTATGAGAAAGGTGCGAAGCATGTTGCGCGGATTCTGAAGGTGTTTGGGGAGCCTTGAGAATTTAAGAAGCAGTTACGATATTAAAATAACAGACATCCCTGGTTGTTGAAGGCCATCTTGACTGCCTTCGACAACCAGGGATGTCTGTCGCTTCGGGAGGACGAAGGTTACTTCTTTCGGCCTAACATGGCTGCGCTGGTACGCTGGCGGCGGCCTTCGGCGCGCACACGGTTCCAGGCGCTGACCACGGCCTGGACTTCCTCGTTCGTCTCGGGTACCTCACCGTAGCGCACTTGCAGGTAGGATCGGGTGATCAGCGCCAGCTCTTGCGGATGCTTGGGGAAGATCGTCTCCATCTTGGGTAGGTATTCCAGCGGGGTGACGGCCGCGGCACGCGGCTGGCCCAGGCCGGCGCTCAGGCTGCACAACTGGCTGTAGATGCGGCGGATGCGGGCGGCAGCCAGCAGTCGACGCGGGCTGAAGGAGAATGGTTTGCGCTCGGGGGGCTTTTGGGCCTCCAGCGCACGAGCGCGCCCGATGCCCTCGATCTGCTCTTCCAGCGCCGGCTTGCGCCGCTGCCATGGTTTCCAACTCAGGCTCACCAGGATCAGGATCAGTACCAGCAGCAGGATGCCGGCCAGCACCGGGCCGCGGCTGGTATCGACCAGCAGGTTGAGAGCGTCCTTGTTCTCGCCGCTGTGCTTCTGCGCCTCTCCGATCGCTTGATTGGCAATGGCAGGGTTCAAATTGAAGGTGGAGAAGATGCGCTGGCCGAAGCGGTAGGATAGATCGATGATGGCCGAAAGCACCGGGGTGAGGATGGTGTAGAAGCTTAGCGCAAGCAGCATAAACGCCCCGGCTACGGCAGCCGCCAGCCAGTTGGAGACCTGACCGCGCACCAGCCAGCCGACGCCCATCGAGAAGACCACGACGACCAGAGCGGCCAGCAGGATGCCGCCCATCCAGGTCAGGCCGAAGGGGGGCAGCTTGCCGCCGCGCGATTCACCCAGGTTAGCGATACGGGCGAAGCTCATGCCAATTAGGCTGATGAACAGGAAAACGCCAAAGGCAGCCAGCGCGCCAGACTTCTCCAGCCAGCCGAAGGCCAGACCATACAGCAGGAACATTCCGATGCCGGTGCGAAATCCGCTAAAGTTGTAACCCATGGAGAGTGGTTTGCGCGCCAGCGAAACCCCACGCCAGGCGAGCAGCGCCAGGAACAGCAGGTGCCAGAAGACGCGCATACCATGGTCACCCTGGCCAAGGGTCATGACGGATTCGCCCAGCAGCTCGAACAGAGAATAGCCCTTGCCAGGGAACAGCAGCCAACTCAGGCTGGCGAACAGGCAGAAGGCCAACCAGCCGAGGAACACAATCCGGTTGACCACCTCGGTCGGATCCAGACGGTGGAGCAGGCGAGAAAGGTAGTGGCTGCCGAGCAGCACCAGAGCAAAGAAGGCGGCAATCGGCAGCCAGGAGATCTCAGGCTCAATGAAAGCGTCGTACCACACGGCCGCCCAGATGGCTTCCATCAGCATCACGCACAGCACTCCCAGCTCAAACCATAGGAACGGCGGGAACTTTAGGCACAGCAGGGCAGGTGTTTTGGTCGCCATCAGCGCGTCTCCTTTTCGCCGGAGGGGATGAAGGGCAGGTGCAGGGTGCGGATGCCGGGGATTTGCGGTGGGGCTTCTTCGGCCAGCGAGATGAGCAGCATGTTGGGGCGGTAGCGCTTCAGACGAATGAGCGTATCGAGCAGGGTGGGCGGCAGCAGGGCGGTGATGATGGTCAGGTTCGAGCCGTAGGGCACCTGCGACATGGACTTGATCAGCATGTTTTCCATCGGAGAGGTGGTGTACTCGGTCACGGCGGCCAGGGCTTGCAGCAGGTTCGGCAGCTGCTCGGATGAGCGCCCAGGAGAGATCATGAAAGGATGGTCGGCGCGGGCAAGGCAGCCGTTGGAAATCAGGCCTACGGAGTAGCCGTCTTGATAGCTGTGGTAGACGAGAGTGGCGGCCATCTTGATCAGCTGCTCGAACAGGTTTTTGTAGGTGCCTAGCCAGGGTTGCGGGGTGGTTAGCACGTTGAGGCAGACCATCATCACACGTGAGGAGACCGGCTGGTAGACCTTGACCTGCATCGAGCCGGTGCGGGCGGTGGCATTCCAGTGGATGCGCCGGAATTCATCTTCCGGGCGATAGGGACGCACGCCCATGGGCAGGTTGGGGTCTTCGAACAGACGGCGGCGGGAAGCCCGGTCGCCGAAGGGATCATCGGTGGGCAGTTGCAGGATTGAGAGCGGCAGCAGCTCGGGGAAGACTGTGAGCTCTTCACGCGTCTCCATCTGCTTCCCCTCGGTGTACAGGCCGAACAGGTCACCGGATTCGAGCGTGGCCGGGCCGACCGGGTAGACGCCGCGGTTGTGGAAGGTCAGTTTGTAGCGGCGCAGGATGCGCTCGAAGGGACGCAGGCTGAACAGATTGATCAGGTGGGCCTGATCGGCGATGGCGGAGTGGGTCAGGGAAGGTTCATCATCGGGGGCGACGTTGACCGGCCAGGGGTCGGATACCCGCAGCCAGGAGACGGGCAGCCACTTGCGATTCTCCACCTCGATGCGCACCTCGGTGCTCTCGCCGGGAAAGCCACGCCGGTAGTGCCAGCGGCGCACATAGTTGACACGTTCGAGGGCGTAGTGTTTCCACAGGCTGGCCAGGCCGATGACCAGCATCACCGCCGACGAGAAGATGACCAGCCAGGGCAGGCGGAGGTAGGCCCCCGCCAGGAAGGCTACGATCAGCAGCGGAAGCCAGTTGATGGGCGTCACGTCAGGATTCCACAGGGACGGACACGGTGGAGACGATGTCGTTGACCAGTTCGATGGAGGAGCGGCCGCGCAGCTGCGCCTGAGGTGAGATGATCAGGCGGTGACACAGCACGTAAGGCGCCAGGAATTTGACGTCGTCGGGCAGAATAAAGTCGCGGCCTTGGATGGCGGCCCAGGCCTGAGCCGCCTGGTACACGGCCATCGTCGCGCGGGCTGGCGCCCAGCTGGATGTCCTGATTTTTGCGAGTGGCGCGGGCAATACGCACGATATAATCGCGGACCGTGTCTTCGACCTTGATCTCGCGGCGGGCAGTTTGCATGGCGATGACCTCGGCGGGGGAGGTCACCGGCTGCAGGTCGGGCAGGGGATCGCTGGCGCGGAAGCGTTCGAGAATGGCGTTTTCCTCGTCCTGATTGGGGTAGCCGATGTAGATCCGCATCAAGAAGCGGTCCAGCTGGGCCTCGGGCAGGGGGAAGGTGCCTTCCAGCTCGACCGGGTTCTGGGTGGCGAGCACCAGGAAGGGCCGCTCCAGCAGGCGGGTGACGCCATCGCCGGTCACCTGGCGCTCTTGCATGGCCTCCAGCATGGCAGCTTGGGTGCGTGGGGTGGCGCGATTGATCTCGTCGCCAAGCACCACCTGCGACATAATCGGCCCAGGTCGGAATTCGAATTCCTGGGTTTTCTGGTTGAACCAGCTCAAGCCGGTCACGTCCGAGGGCAGCAGGTCAGGGGTGAACTGGATGCGGCGGAAAGAACAGCCCAGAGAGGCTGCCAGGGCGCGCGCCAGGGTGGTTTTACCGGTGCCGGGCACGTCTTCGAGCAGGATATGGCCCTCACAAAGCACAGCGGCCAGCAAGAGCTGGATCACTTCCTCTTTGCCGACGATGACTTTCTGAATGTTGTCAACAATTTTTTGGGATGTCGTCTGGATCAAGTGGAGATTCCTTATCTAAGAAAGCAAATGATAGAAGGAGTTGGGATGCTTTTCCCGATGCCTATTATACCCCCCTGCTTCAGTTGTAAAAACCACCCTGAGTAGTGTTTTATTTGTGACTTAAGTACTATAAAAAAGGCGCTTCCCCAAACCACGCCCCTGTCGAAGCCGGGTAGATGTTTTGGGAAGCGCCTTTCCAGGATGCGAGGACGTCTTCGCGCTTCTATTTCTTTTGGTGATCCGCTTTCCACTTGAGGACCAGCTTGCGGTCAAAGACCTTCTTGAGCAAGTTACTCTTGGCCTTGGTGGCGGCCTCTTCGTCGGGGAAGGGGGCGGTTAGGGAGCAGTGGACCACGATCTTCTTGTGGGAAAAGGTGCAGCGGATGTCTTGCACCAGGCCGCGGTGGGTGCGGTCGAGACCGTCGGCGACGCGCAGGATTGCCGCCAGCATTTCGATCAGATGCTGCTCTTCTGGTTCGAGGGCGGCATAATGGTCGTGCTTATGCTTGGGCATCGGGCCGCGGTGGTAACGGGCGATGGAGCCAATGATCAGGCGCTGCTTCTGGTCGAAGGGCAGCATGGGCGTTTCGAGGATGATGCGCAGGGCCGTCTTGTGATGGCCGCGGCGGCCTTCCATCCAGCCGATGTCGTGCAGTAGGGAGGCGCAAGTGAGCAAGTAGCGCTCTTGCGGGCCGAGCTTGTGCAGCTCTTGCAGGTCGTCGAACATGCGCTCGGCCAGGTAGGTGACGTGATGGGTATGCTCGGCTTCATAACCGCAAGTCACGGCCAGCTTGAGGATCAAATCCATTGCGCCGCGCTGCTCTTCGCTTAATTCGGGAGGGGCGATCTCCGCTTGCTGTTCCTCAATATCGACGTGCGGCGTGCCGTTAGAATAGATCAAGGCCATCGCTACTCCTCCTCTTGGGTTTTAACGTTTGCAAGGGGTACGGCAGGTGGGTAAACCTCGCCTTGGAAGGAAACCGGTAGGTGCAGCATCTCCTCCAGGTTTTGCCATAACCCTGTCTGCTTCCACTCCTCCCAGTCCTGGAGGAAACCTCGGTAGAGCTTCTGACGCTCTTCCCGCCGCGAACTCTTGTAAGTATTGGATACCGGGGACGATCCTTCGAGTTGGGCCGGCGCTGCCATAGAATTCGATGATGCGCTTACGCTCCTCTTCCAAGAAGGTGGGCAGGTAATCAACCCACACATCGCTGTCGTGGATTTCGCCCAGGGTATCTTGGATCTTGCGCACCACTTTGATCGTCCTGTCCAGTTTTGGCGGGTAGAGCGGGCTGAAGGTTTCGAGGGTGTAGCGCAGGTGTTTGGCGGCGACTCGCATGGCGTGCAGCTCGGGGACACAGGATTCATCGTGAATATAAGGCTCGTAAGAGAAGAGATCCTGCAGACTATCTTGCCCGGCCTGAAAGCCCAATTCGTAAAGAGACCGGGAGTAGGGAATGGGTAAATCATCAACCGGCTGCAGTTCTCCAAAATACTGCTGCATTTCAGCGATCACACCGCTTTCCAGTAAATGATCCAGGGTTTGGACCACGTGCGACTGCATACCGGCACGCTGCTGCTTGAGGCGCAAGAGCAGACGGCGCACACCCGGACCATAGCGGCGCTCAGGCAGGCTGCGGTAGATGTCCTCCAGGCGATCAATCTGTACATCGGCGTCACGCGCCTCGCCCAGGGCCCTGGTGATCCGGCGGATCTGTTTCAGCCAGGAGTGCACCTTCTTATCCGGATAGCACCGGGCGAACAGCGGCAAAGCGGCGCGCAAGCGCCGGGAAGCGACCCGCATGCGGTGAATATGCTCGATATCCTGCGCGCCACGCACGCCATCCACTTCCTGCAGCAGCGCTTGCAGGTATTTTATCAGGATGCCTGCGCCAAAGGTGCAGGTGCTGTTATCGGGCCTGGGGCTCATCTACCCTTCCCTTCGATGGGCAGCGCTCGGCCGATGCCAATCATTTCACTTGGTCTTGCTCGAACAGTTTCGAGATATTCTGGCGGGCGTCTTCAAACACAGCCTGAATAGAGCGGTTGGCATCGATGGTGACGAAACCATACTCGTCGGCCATCTGGTCGAACTGATCGATCAGCTGCGCCTGATAGGCTTTGAAGCTGTCGAACAGATTATCGGCGCAGCGGATGTCCATGCCGGCTTCCCAGTAATTAAAGCCGCGGCCGTGCACGATACGAGCGATCAGGGTCTGGATGTCTGCTTTCAGATACAAGACCATGTCTGGCTTGAGGGCAAACCCATACACTTCCCGAGACCAGACCGGGTCTGCACCGCGTACCACATCCCGAGCGATGGTCGAATAAAAATAACGGTCGGAAAGGACTACAAAACCGGCGCGCAGGGCCGGAATGATCTGGTTTTCCAGGCGGTCGGCGAAATCGGTGGCATAAAAAAGGCTCATGGTCAGCGGGCCGAGGGTGTGGCCCATCTTGGCTGCGTCTAGTCCGGGCGCTGTAAGAGGTGAGCGCCGCAGACCGGTATCGGACACAGCGTAGCCCGCTTCTTCCAACCAACGCCGCAGCAAGGCGATCTGACTGGAGCGGCCGACGCCATCGGTGCCTTCCATGACGATTAATTTTCCAGGGGTCTCACGCAGGGGTCTGTAAGGGAAACCGGCGCCGTAGAATTCGACTTTCATTTCTGCGCCTCCTGGGTGGAAACAGTCACCGGTTGAACCTTGCGGCGTCTTCTGGAGCGCAGCGGATGCGGTAACCCTTTCCAGCGGTAGAGCGCTTTGCGCACCATTTGGCGGATATCCTGCTGCTGCTGCTCGATGGGCAAGGTACCGTCGATGACGGTAAAGCCAAACTCTTCGACCATGGATTCGTACTCATCAATGATGCGCTGCTGGAACAGGCGGAAGCTGGTCACCCTGTTCTCTGATAGGCCGAGATCCATGCCGGCCTCGTAATACTTCAGCTTGGCGCGCCCTGCCATGATGCGCTCGACGGCCACGTCCAAGGGAACGCGGAAGTACATTGCCAGGTCGGGCTGGATAGAGAAGGAGTACAGGTTGCGCACCCAACCGGGGTCGACGCCGCGAGCGACATCGCGAGCGAATGCGGTGAACGCATAGCGATCTGCCAGGACGACCACGCCTGCCTTAAGCATCGGCAGGATGAAATTCTCCCAGCGGTCCGAAAAATCGGTGGCTTGCAGCAGGCTGAAGGTGGTGGGGGTGAACATCTTCTGCTTTTTGGCCAGCTTGGTAGTGCTTTTCACCAGGCCGGAGGAGTTCCACTCTGAGAAGTAAACCGACTTCCCTTGCGATTGCAGCCACTTGTAGAGCAGGTCGATTTGAGTGGACTTGCCACTTCCATCGATCCCTTCGACAACGATCAATTTTCCAGGATATTTCCCCTTTTTTAGCACGGTTGCCTCTTTATCGATCGATTCGTGAGCATCTTCAAGTGCTTCTTTGATGCGGTTGTGGCTGCGGCGGATGTTTACGCCGCGATCAGCATACACAAACAGCACTTTTCAGACACTTATTAGGGTGATTGTAAATATTATAGCAAATTTGGCCATGGACGCAAAATCCCCCTCCGGTCAATTTTGGAGGGGGAGCGCACACTTGGACCATCTCAATTCAGTCCAATAAGTCTTCGTCGTCCGTGGTTTCGAGCTCGAGCAGCTCGCCGGTTGCCATGAACACGGTGCGTTCGCAGATGTTCGTGACGCGGTCCGCCAGACGCTCCAGGTTGTGGGCTACCCACATCATCATGTTGGCCTGATCGATGGACTGGGGATTAGCAATCATGGCGTTAACCAGGCCGTGGTAGATCACGTTATAGAGGTCGTCCACCTGATCGTCTTCCATCGGGATCAAGCTGGCCTGCTTGGCGTTGCCCTCCATGAATGCGCTGAGGGAGCGGTGGAGCATATCGACCCCAAGCTCGGCCATGCGATTGATCTCTACGATTGGGACGGCCGCGTCAGCGTCGCCGAGTTTGACGGTCACCTTGGCGATGCCTTTGGCGTAGTCGCCCATGCGTTCGAGCTCGGTGATGATCTCGAGCATGGCGGCCAGCATACGCAGGTCGCGAGCGATGGGTTGTTGGGTTGCGATGGTGATTAGAATGGCGTTTTCGAGGGCGAAACGCTTCTCGTTAATGTAAAAATCATCCTCGTAGATATGCTTGGCGGCTTCCACGTCACGGCGTTTCAGCGTGTCCACTGCCCGCAGCACGGCCTGTTCCACCATGCCGCCAAGCATCAGGATCTCGTTTTGCAATTGATGCATTTGCCGATCCAAGGTTTCTCTTGGCATTCCAACCTCTTTGACAAAGCTGCGAGTGGTTTAACCGAAACGCCCGGTAATGTAATCTTCGGTGCGTTGATCGTGTGGATTGGTAAAAATCTGGTTGGTCAGACCATATTCTACCATTATACCTGCCCGGTCTTCGTCCATCGTGAAGAAGGCAGTGTAGTCGGAGGCGCGGGCGGCTTGCTGCATGTTGTGGGTGACGATGACGATCGTGTAACGGGCGGATAACTCACGCATCAGGTCTTCGATCTTAAGCGTAGCGATGGGGTCGAGAGCCGAGCAGGGCTCATCCATCAGGATGATCTCGGGTTTGACTGCCAGAGCCCTGGCGATGCATAGGCGCTGCTGCTGCCCGCCGGAGAGCGATAGGGCGCTGGCTTTGAGGTTGTCCTTGACATCATCCCATAAAGCCGCCTGCATCAGTGACTGCTCCACCAGGTCGTCCACGTTTTCTTTGCTGCCGTTGATCTTGGCTCCCCAGGCGACGTTCTCGTAGATGCTCTTCGGGAAGGGGTTGGGCTTCTGGAAGACCATACCGATCACCTGGCGGAGCTTGACGGGGTCGACCTCTGGGGCGTAGATGTTTTGTCCGTGGAAGAGGATTTCGCCCTCCACGCGCGTGCCGGGGATAAGATCGTTCATGCGGTTGAGCGAGCGCAGCACGGTGCTCTTGCCGCAGCCTGATGGGCCGATAATCGCGGTGATTTGATGCGGCTCGATCTGCAGATTGACGTTCTTAACAGCACGGAAAGCGCTGTAATAGAAATGCATGTCGCGCAGTTCGAGGGGGGAGCGGGTATGGGTGGGGGCTTGGGTCTCTGTATGAATCATATCGTTCATCACCGGAATATTGCAGACAAAGTCTACCATATATTCGGGAGAGGAAGATAATGAAATGATGAGAAGGGTGTATATTGACGAAAACGCTGTTTCGACAACAGGGAATCGTCCGCACCGACTTCCAGGCCGACGACCCGGTCGATCTCATCGTCACGGGCGGTCAGCATCAGAATGGAGTGGTCATCCCCTGACGCAGCCCCCGCAGACTTCGAAGCCGTCCATACCGGGCAGCATGACGTCGAGGATGATCAGGTCAGGGCGGCAGCGCCATCACCAACCGTCTCGACGGTGTGGCCCTGTTTTTTGAGGTGATAAGCAAGCGCCTCTTGCAGCGAGATCTCGTCTTCAACGAGCAGGATTTTTTCTGGCATGCTTCTTACTCATATTTTCGATTACTGCGGTTAGTTGCTGCGCCAGTTGACCGCGGTCGAAGTGGTCTTTGATGAACTGCAGTCCCGCCATGCCTTGTTTGCGTGCCAGCGCAGGGTCGCCTGCCAGCATTTCAACGGCTCCGGCCAACGCGGTCGGATCTCCAGGCGATATGTACAATCCTGCCTGAGCGGATTCTACCACTTCCCGGATGACCCCGCCGATAGCCAGGATAACCGGGCGCCCGGCTGCCATGTAGTCGAAGACTTTGTTGGGATAGGTGGTCTTGTACATCTCGATGGGCTTGAGGATGGCGATGCAGGCATCCGAGGCGGCCAAGACATCCGTCATGGCGGACTTGGGCACTGCCGGGAGGAACAGCAGGTTGTCCAGCCTGAGCAATGCGGCCTGCTTCTGCAAGTTCGATTTTTCTTTACCGTCGCCGACCAGCACGAAGCGGATATGATCCTGGCCCTTCAACCGGCAGGCGGCTTCCAGCAGGATACCCAGATCGTTAGACAGGCCATGCGCGCCGGCATACAGGGCGACGAATTTACCGTCCAGGCCGTGGCGGGAGCGGAAATCGCTGCCGCAGGAATCGGGGGCGAACATGGCCGGGTCGGCGCCGTTGGGGATCAGCTCGACCTGACGGGCGCCGCGCCGGGTGACGTGGTCGATGAAGCCGGGCGAGTTGACGATGACCTGATCGGCGTGGCGGTAGAGGAAGCGCTCCAGCCAGAGCGAGGCGCCCACCAGCAGCGGATTCTTGAGCACGCCCACGGCAATGGCGAAAGCCGGCCACAGGTCGCGCACTTCGAACAGGAACGGGACGCGCTTGAGCCGGGCTAATAACCAGGCGGTGACGCCCTGGAAAATGGGCGGCGAGGTTCCCCAGACCAGGTCGACGTGGCGCACGCTGAGACCGGTGAGAAAGGACGAAATCATGAAACTGAAGAAGCCGATCAGGCGGTGGAAGAAAGACTTATGGAATGCGGGGTAGGTGTACGAACGCAGCACTTCGATGCCGGGGGCCGGGCTGGATCGTTCGATCCAGGCGACCTTGGAGCCCCTGGCCTGCCCGGTCAGGTAGCTGACGGGGCTGGTAATGACGGTGACGCGATGGCCGCGCTCGACCAGGTGCAGGGCCAGCTCATAGTGACGGGTGCCGCCGGCTTCATCTAATGCTGTGAAGGCCTGATGGATCAGGAGGATGTGCATGCGTTGATTTTACCGCAGGATGGGGAGAGCAGCGAACCGGTAAGTAGGCGGCTTGATCATTCGGGATTAGGCCTGAGTATTTGATATGGATTGATGATCAAAATTGGGTTTCTTAAGGAGTGAGATCAATCTTGGTCGTCACGATCAAAGGCAGTGAGCCGTGGATGGCCACGCGGAAGGAGAGGGCGGGAAGCTTGTGGTTGTAGGTGGGAGAGTACCAGCCGAGGAAGGCTGGGCCGTTGGGAGGACCGTAGAGAGATTCCCCGCCGCGGACCAGCTGGACGGAATCGATTTGGGCCGGCTGATCGACGGTCACTTGCAGGCGAATCGGACCGGTACGGGCTTGCAAGATCAAGGAAGCGCCGTCGATGCGCCAGGGTAAATCGGGAAGGAGGTAGTGCAGCGTGCTCGTATGCGGGCTGGCCGAGCTGTTGTCATCGGTCGCCAGCAGGGAATCGACGATTTTCCAGGCATCGTCATCCAGGCGCTGCAGAGCGCGCCGATGCAGGACACCCAGCCGGGTATAACCAGCATGCTCAGCTTCGATGCAGTTGGCGTCTTCATGCAGCAGGCGAGCCTGATCCCAGCGCAGCCAGAGGAACTTGCCGGCCCGCTCCATCGGTTCTTGGTTATCAACGGTCAGCGTATTGTGGACGGCGGCGCAGGTCAGGGCGTTCTGCCAGGGTGGGGGAGCTGTGTAGCGATAAGTGCCGGCGTCTAGCAGCACGGCTTGACCCTGCCACCACAGGTCGACGTGCATCTGGTCGGCGTGAGCCGGGCGAACTTCGAACTTCAGCGCCCGCAGCTGAGCCCAGCTTTTCTTGGCGGCAAGCCGGTGAATGGCGTAAGAGGTTTGGGCTGCGTGGCGCAGACCGGAGATTTCAGAGCGCGCATCCAGCGGCAGCCCGAGCCAGGCAGACAGTTCGTCCCAATGGCCGGGCGGCAGGGACGGAGCGCCGAGGAAAGCGCGGCTGGCAGCCTGGACCACCGGGCGGTAATCGCCGAAATCGCTGTTGGACAGGGGGAGGATGTGTGCGCCGTCGTTGTGGCCCAGGTTCGGAACGCGGCCGGAGCGCGGGTCTTGCAGGTCGCGCAGCCAGAGGGTGGCGGCAGACAGGCGTTCGAGCGATTCCTGTGGGAGTGTTTGCCCATTCGAGCGGACAGCGGCCAGCCCGAACAGAGCGACATGCAGCATCAGGCGGTGGTAATTGGCGCTGTGCTGCGCATAGCCGCCATCCGGAGCGATCTGGGTTTGCAGTCCATGGTTCAACCAGCGCCAGCCGAGCGCCTGCCAGCGGGCGGAATCGGGATGATCGGGCAGCAAGGCCGATGCGAGATACAGTCCCAGCGCCTCGGTCAGCAGGTGGTTGTTGTTCTGGGCGCGGGCGTAGGGCAGAGTGGCGGGGATGCGAGCAGCGTGTGCGGCGACGGCGGCGGACAGCAGGCGCATTCGCTCAGGTGTAGTGTGGGGCGAACCGGCGAAAACCTGCCCGGCGAAAGCGAACGCCAGGATGCGCAGGCCGACCTCTTGCGCTGAAGCCCAGTTGGGGCCCAGGTTGGGGGGATTCCGGTCGAGGAATAATTCGACCTGCTGCCAGAATGCACGCGGGTAGCGCTCATCACCGGTCAGCAGGTAGGCGCGCCCGAGAGGGAAGCTGATGCCCAGACGGGCAGGCTCCCAGATCAGCTTGACGTCGCCGGTTAGGGTATCGTCCAGGCACTTCGTCCAATGCTGCATTGGCCCGGGCGGCTCCAGCAGGAGTGGGACCGGGTTGCCGCCAAACAGGCGCACCCAGCCCTTAACGATCTCATTGGCTTCATCCAGCAGCGGTTGCGACTGCATTCCTGGCAGTGAGGCCAGTTCAGATTGCGACGGCAGGGACAGGATGGACGGAAACGGCTTCGAGACGTAGCCGGCTGGCAGGTAAGCTTCGTATGGTTTGGGAGGGGTGGCGCGCAGGTAGTGACCGGTGAGCAAGCCGAAGCGGTAGAGAGCGTATTGGCCCAGCGGTCCGGGCCCAAGCTCACGGGCAGCAAACAGGGTGGCGCGCAAGCGCCGTGTTAGCGACATGACGGCTCTCAGACCTCGACGAGCGGGATTTCAACCGGATCGCTACAGCGCAGCGATTCGACGGCGGCAAACGTTGCCAGGGTGACGCCCCACAGCTGATCATAGGGGATGGGAGGCTGCTCTCCGCGCCGCGCCGCACCGAGGAAGTTGCTCCAGGCGGCCTGGTGGCCCTTGTCCTGGCGCAGGCGCGAGCGGATCACCCGGTGGCGGCCATTCTCGGCCAGCTCCAGCGTGCGGAAATCATCCAGGGCGGCGGCGCGCCCGCCTAAAAAGACCTCTACGCGCTCTTTGGGGAAGGATTTATCGCCGTTCGCCATGTAGCTGACCGTACCGAGCGAGCCGTTGGGGAAACGGAAGGTCAATACAACGTTGTCCTCACGGTAGCGACCGCCATCCGGCAGGGCCTGGGCGCTGACCGAGACCGGCGGCTGGCCGATCAGGAAGGTCAGGAAATCGACGAAGTGGCAGCCCTCGCCGATGATGCGCCCGCCGCCAACGGCCGGGTCGTGCAGCCAGTGGTTGAGCGGCAGGTACCCGGCATTGACGCGGTAGTGAGCGGTCAGCGGCTCGGGGCTGCTTTGCAGGAACTGCTTGAGAGCGATGGCTAGTGGGGCAAAGCGGCGGTTGAAACCGACGGTCAGCAGTGGAGCGTTCTCGAACTGCAGGGTGGAGGCAATTTCGTCCAGCTCCGCACGGTTGAGAGCCAGGGGCTTCTCGCAGTAAACGTGCTTGCCGTTGCGCAGGGCAGCGGCGGTTTGGCGAGCGTGCTGGTCGTGGCGGGTGAGGATGGCAACGATGTTGATGGCGGGGTCGTTGAGGACATCCTCCTCCGAGGAGGATGCCGCGGCGAAGCCAAAGCGACCGGCAGCATGGCGGGCGTTCAGCCCGGCGGCGGAGGCAATCACCTGTCGCTTGACCCCACCGACCTTTGCGACACCGGGTAGGAACATAGCCGTAGCGTAATTCCCAGCGCCGAGCACGCCCAGCGCCAACCCGGACTCGACCGGGGCTTGCGGGTGGGCAGTCGGAACCACCACGCGGGCCTGAGGCGGGTCGGCAGGCTCTTGAGAATAGGTGAGCAGCACACCCAGGAAGGGTTCGGCGCGCTTGCCGGTGATCAGCTCGTAGGCCTGGGGGGCTTGCTCGATCGGGAAGCGGTGGGTAATCAGTGGGCGCACGTCCAGCTGCCCGGTGGCGAGCAGATCGACGAAGGCCTGCAGGTTGCGGCCCTCTGTCCAGCGCACGTAGCCGGAGGGATAGTCGATGCCCTGCTCCTCGTAGGTGTGGTCGTAGCGGCCGGGGCCGTAGGAGCGTGAGACCTGGAAGCGCAGTTCTTTTTCGTAGTACACCTTGCGGGGGATGTCCATGCCGAAGGCGCCAATGGCGCTCACCCGGCCGCGATCGGCTGCGATCTCCCCGGCCAGCTCGACCGGGTCATTGGAGTGGGCGTCGGCGCAGATGAGGACCACGTCGAAGCCGCGGCCGTGGGTGAAGGCTTGGGCGGCGGCTTCGACGCCGGTGCGCACTGCGGCGGCAAAACCCATGGCCTTGGCCAGGAGTACACGTTCGGGTTCCAGGTCGATGCCGAACACATGGCAGCCGGCGGCATGAGCGATCCCGGCTGCCAGCAGACCGAGCACTCCCAGGCCGACCACGGCCACCGATTCCCCAAGCTGGGGTTGGGCCAGGCGGAAGCCGTGCATGGCGATGGCGCCGAGGGTGGAAAAGGCGGCCGATTCGAAATCGACCTGCTCGGGAATGCGGGCTAATAGGTTGAGCGGCACTAAGTTGTACTCGGCGTGGACGGCGTAACCGCCGCCGGCACAGGCCACCCGGTCGCCGGTGTGAAAGCCTCCCACTCCGGCGCCAACCGCAACGATGGTTCCTGCAGAGGAATAGCCGAGCGGCATAGGCTGATCGAGGCGGTTGAAGGCGGCGTCGATGGTGGTCAGCAATCCTTCGCGGCGGGCCTTATCCAGCAGTTGCCGCACCAGGTCTGGGCGAGACTGAGCCTTGCCGATCAGATTCTTCTCGGCGAAAGAGACCAGGGCGCGCTCGGTGCCGGCGGAGACCAGCGAGGCGGCGGTGCGCACGAGTACGAAGCCGGGGCGCACTCCGGGCACCGGCACCTCGGTCACGACCGTTTGACCATCATGAAGGTGTTGCAGCAGTTGTTTCATCTATAGGATTGTCCTTGGTGAAAAGATTGCATGCCCATGAAGGCTCAGGCTCACATTATAACGCCAGTTTACAGGATACAAACCCTTCTCACGGTTTCGTTGCGCATCCAATTGTTTGGCTGTACAATAAATTTGCAGATTTCTGTAAAAGCCGAAATTTAACCAGGGGACTCATGGGAAGTTTCCAGTGTTTAACAGCCTGAGATTTTCAACAAACGGAACTGTATAGAGTTTGCGTAGATCGGCATACTATAATGAGTGAGCGATTGCTGTGACAGCGTATGTCACAGGGGCGGAGCATGCCTGGGGAAAGCGCAAACAAGCAGGCCCTTTTTCTTAATGATTCATTCATAACGACATACAACTATGTTGAATAAAGCAGCAGCAGCCCAATCAAAAACAAGCGTCGTTGCCTGGAAGTATCTGCTTCAGGAGACGGCGCTGATTATTGTGTTGAGCTTCATCTTGCTGTTTACGCAGAACAGCCTGGTCTCGCCATCGGTCCTGGCGGTTACAGCCGGGCTACTGTCGTTCCTGGCGGTGGTTTATCTGTTCATCGGGCGGCGAATACCGTCTGAACTGGACCTGCCGGCGCTGGCCTTCCTGGTCGCCCTCGTGCTGACCTCTTTCACCTCCATCGATGCCCGGCGCTCGTTTGCCGAGACCTGGCTGATCGCTATTCCCTTCTTCTTGATGTTCGTCGTCTCGGCGTTGGTACGGCGCGGTTGGCCGGCCGAGTTGTTCATCAAGACGATGTTGATCTCAGGTGGAATCATCCTGGGCTTTTCGCTGCTGGATGCGCTGCAGTGGTATTTGCGCTGGCTGCAGGTGGCGCCTGGGCAGTGGATTCCCACCATTGTTTACCGGCTGCCCGCGCCCAATTTCCTGGCGGTCATCACCAACATCTTCCTGATGCTGGCGCTGGCCCGGCTGATCGGGTCGAAATCGTGGCCGGCGCGCATCTTTTTGGGCTTGTACAGCCTGGCGGCGCTGGCAGTGTTGTACCTGACCTCGTCACGCGGCGGCTGGCTGGGAACGATCGGTGGTTTTGGCGCGCTGGCGCTGACAATCGTGCTGGTTAATCCGAAGAAGTGGCTGGCGGTTTGGAAATGGCTGCGCACTAACCGCCTGGCACTGGCTGGGCTGGCGCTGGCCTTGATCGCCGCGGCGGGTTTGTTCGCCTGGGTGATGATCCAACAGAGCAGCCAACCCACCCACGGTCCGATCCTGTCCTCCCGCGGCTATTTGTGGGGCCCTGCCTGGAAGGCATTCCTGCGCTCGCCGATCATTGGGGTAGGGCCGTTCACCTATATCAGCCTGTTCTTGCAGGAGAACTCGGTGCCGCCAACCGAGATGTTCCCGTATGCCCACAACATCTATCTGGACGTGTTGAGCAGCAGTGGACTGGTTGGTTTTGCGGCTTTTACCTGGCTGGGACTGGCGCTGGTGCGCGGCTTATATCGACGCCTGCTGGCGACCTCGGGTCAGGAGCGCACTGCAGTGGCGGGAGCCGCTGCGGCATTAGGCGCTTTTGCAGTGCACGGTCTGTTCGACAGCGTGCATCACACCCTGCCGACCGCGCTGTGGGTCATGCTGATCGTGCTCGGCGCGGCCATGGGGACCGGCGCAGCCCGGCCAACTGGGCCGGCCCGCAGTATTCCGCTGCGGACGCTTGGATGGGTTGCAGCGGGCGCGGCATGGCTCTTCCTATACCTGTCGCTGCCGTTAGATAAGGGTGTAACCCTGGCCAACGCCGGGGAATGGAACCAGGCGGTGACGAAACTGGAGACGGCCGCGCAGCGCGATCCTCGCTCTGCCATCGTCCAGCAGCAGCTCGGCCTGGCTCTGGCACACACGCAAGACCTCGACGGCGCCATCGCCGCATTCGAGCGGGCGACGATCATCGATCCTTACTGGAGCCTGAACCACGCGAATTTGGGCGCGCTCTATGAGGCGCACGGTGATTTATCAGCAGCCCGATACGAGTGGCAGCAGGCCGAGCAGCGAGCGCCGAATGCCGCCTTGTTTGTGCTGCATTATGGCGGGTCGCTCGAACAGAGCGGTGAGAACGGGCAAGCCCAGGAGATGTACCGTCAGGCGCTCGATCAAGCTCCCGATTGGGCGGACGCCGGCTTTTGGGAGGAGACGGAACTGCGCCGCTCGGCGCGGGATGGCTGGCTGCAGGAGTACCCAGCGGCAAGCCTATCCATCATCGAACTGGAAGCGAAGCTTGCAGCCGATCCGCACGAAGTCAAAAGCTACCCGGCGTTGGTCCAGGCGTACCTGGATGCGGGGCGAGTGGAGGATGCCGAGCGGACGATCACGCAAGCCGGCATGGCTTGGACCAGCCTGGAGACCGACTGGTTGAAGGTGCAGTGGCTGAAGGCTGAGATCGCTGCCGCTCAGGGTGACTATGCTCAGGCTGTTTCCCTGGGGCAACCTGTACTCAACCGCTGGCGCGAGCTGGTGGCGTTCACACCCGAATTCACCGGTGGCCGCGGCTACGGCCCATGGATGTTCCGGCAAATCACGATGGGTGTTGAGACGGTGCCGCAGCTCGAGGGGATATGGTCGCAGAAGTTGGAGGTGAGGGAGAGGCTGGTGGCAGAGTGGCGGGGGAGGGAGTAGCTCAAGCAATTGAGAATTAATTCGTTCAGGGTGGCCGGAAGTTTTTCCGGGCGAGTTAAATGGGCATTTATCATCCAGGAGGCGCTGCTGCTCCTGGTTCTGCCGTACTTCCTAATTCTGACCGGGATCACTCCTTTGCTGGTGAATTTCGACGTGATCCGGGGGGCGGCCCTCTTGCTAACGCTGATGGCCGGGGTCTGGCTGATTTTCGGGCAGAGCGCACCGACTCCGCTGGCTAAGCCCCTGCTGCTGTTCATGGCCGGCTTCGTGGTTTGCACGGTCTTTTCGATGGATTGGAGTCGTTCTCTGGAGCAGATGGCGCTTACCCTGGCGGGGATTTTCATCTTCGCTCTGGTGGCTGATCTGGCGGCGCGTGGTTGGCCGTCCGAGCAGTTCGCACGGGCATTTCTGATCGTTGGTCTTGTAATCCCGATCTTAATTTGGGCGGACGTTTTTGGCTGGTACCGCCAGTGGCTGGCGGTGCATCCTGGTGAATGGCTGCCATCACTGATCTACCGCCCGAATTACGCGAATAACGTAGTCGTCCCGTGCTATCTGCTGCTGCTGCTGATCATGGCCTATTGGTTTTTCACAAAAGGTAAGCTGCTGCGCGGGCTGCTGATTGTGTACGCCCTGGGCCTGCTCGCGACAATTTTCATCACCTCGTCGCGTGGGGGCTGGCTGGCAACGGCAGTCGGACTGGGCGTTTTAGCGGCCCTGCTGTATTGGAAGCGCAAGCAGGAGCTAAAGGGCTGGTGGGACGAGCTCAAGGACCAGAAGTGGCTGCTTTGGGTCGGCGCGGTGCTGGCCCTGGTGGGACTGGCAGGCGTGGGGTGGGTAGGGCTAAAACTGGCTTCTCATCCCTCCCACGGCGCTTTATTAAGCTCGCGAAGTGAATTTTGGCCGGCCGCCATCGCCACTTTCTTGAAACACCCGCTGGTCGGGCAAGGGCCGTACACCTTTGCCAACGCTTACCTGGCATATAATTCGGTGCCGCCCAAGGGAATTTTCTATCACGCCCACGATGCCTTGCTCAACCTGATCGCTGAGATGGGATTGGTTGGAGCGCTGACCTTCGGGGTGGTGCTGTTTTTTCTGGTCAGGCTGCTGAAGCGTAGGCTGGATCGAGCCGCCGGGATGGATCTTCCCCTGGTGATGGCAGCGGCGGCGGGGGTGGCCGCGCTTGCGGTCAACAGCATTAGCGAGTGCTTCCACATGGAGCCGGTCATCACCGTGGGGCTGTTCCTGATCTTGGGAGCGGCGCTGGCGGAACCGGGCGGAGGGAAGACCCATCGCAAACGCCGTCCATATTGGGCGCTGCTGCCGGTCGCGCTGATATGGGCCGAGATCTGGATGATGGCGCCGCTGTTCCCAGGTGTCGCCGCCGCTAACGCCAACGATCTCCCCTCGGCGCAAGCGGCTTTCCAAGAGGCCATCCGGCGCGAGCCCTGGTCGGTGATCGCGCACCAGCAGATGGGACAGGTGTATGCGTTGGAAGCGGATCAGGGCAGCACGGATGCGCTCCCGAAAGCCATCGCTGAGCTGGAGCAGGTGGTGGCGTACGACCCTTCCTGGTCGGCCAACTGGTTGAACCTGGGCACGATGTACCGGCAGCAGGGTGACCTGGCGAAGGCGCGCAGGGCGCTGGATGCGGCGGTGAAAGCCGCGCCTGGTTGGAGCCTGCCGTATTTGAACCTGGGCGTGGTGGCGGAGCAGCAAGGAGACAGAAGCGCTGCGCTGGCGGCGTACGGGCAGGCGCTGGCGAAGGGCGAGACGCTGGAGGTAAGTTTCTGGGAGGAAAGCCCGGTGCGGATGGAGGCTGCGGCTGCCTGGAAGACTGCGCAGCCGGTCGCTGTCCAGCCATCGCTGGAGGAGCTTCGGGAGGCGGTGAGACAAAACCCGGAAAGGGCAAGTGTCTACCTCTCCTTGGCATCCGCCGAGCTAAAGGCTGGAAACCCGGGCGCGGCCGAGCAGGCGCTGCAGCAGGTGGGATTGTCGTTTACCTCGCCGCCCGACCTGGTCGAGCGCGATTGGTTGTTGGCCGAGGTGTATGCGGCGCAGGGCGAGATGGACAAGGCGGTGGAGCAGGGGCAGAAGGCCCTGGAGGGGTATGAGAGGGTTGGCCTGAATGGGCCGGGCAGCATTGGCGTGCTGTATTACGCGCCGGTGATGTACCGCAGGCCGGGGATGGAGAGGGAACTGCTGGGACAGGTGGTCCTTGTAGAGCCCTTAAAAGTAGCACAGCTGCGAACACTGACGCAGGCGTGGAAATTGAAAGCAACCGAAGAGTAAGTGGTTTATTAAGCGTTCGGAGAGCCGGGCAGCGGAAATCAACGACAAAATTATCATCACATATGCGAAAAGTGGCCACAAATCTGGCAAGAAAATTAGGAATGAGGGGGCAGGGGATAAATGACGCAGGTACTCAAGAATAATATGACCCGGGTAGAGCGGGGTGTCCGCTGGTCGTATATCATCCAACAGACCCTGCTGCTCCTGGTGCTGCCTTTCTTCCTGATCCTGACCGGAACCACGCTCCTGCTGGAAGATTTCGGGATGATTCAGGCTGCGGCGGTTTTGTTGTCCGTGCTGGCGACTGCCTGGCTGATCTTCGGCCAGCGAGCGCCGGTGCCGTTAGGTAAACCGCTCCTTCTTTTCATGGGAGCGTTCGTGCTCTCGACCGTCTTTTCGATCGATTGGAGTCGCTCGGTTGAGCAGCTGGCCATCACCGCGGCAGGACTGCTCCTGTTCGCGCTGGCGGCTGACCTCACGGCACGCGGCTGGCCGGCGGAGATGTTCGCGCGGGCGCTGCTGATTGTCGGGTTGTCGATCCCGATCTTCATGTGGTGGCAGGCGTTCGGCTGGTACCGGCAGTGGCTGGCGCTTAATCCGGGACAGTGGTTGCCCATGGTTACCTACCGGCCGTACTACGCCAATGTGCTGGTCATGCCGTGCTACACGATGCTGTTCGCAGCGGCTGCTCGTTCGTTTTACACCAAATCATGGTTTTCGCGGGCGCTGCTTGGCTTCGTGATGCTGCTGCTGCTGGCGACGATTTTCCTGACCTCGTCCAGGGGCGGTTGGATCGGCACGGCAGCCGGGCTGGCGCTGTTGGCAGGGTTGCTGTATTGGAAGCGCCGTCAAGATGTGAAGGCGCTGTGGGGGAAGGTCCGGGCGAAACGATGGCTGGTGACTGCCGGCTCGGCGCTGGCCTTGATTGTGCTGGCAGGCGCCGGCTGGCTGGGGTTGAAGATCCTCTCGCACCCATCGCATGGGAGCTTCTTCAACTCTCGCAGCTTTGTTTGGCCGGCAGCCATTGACACCTTTTTAAAGCATCCGATGATTGGGCAGGGGCCATATACGTTCGGCAACTCCTACCTGGCCTATAACTCCGTGCCGCCCAACGCTTTCTACGCCCACGCCCACAGCGCCTACCTCAACCTGCTGGCTGAGATGGGGCTGGTAGGGACGCTTGGGGCCGGGGTGGTCGTATTCTTCCTGTTCAAGCGGCTCAAGCGGCGATTGGAAACGGCCCAAGGCATGGAGCTTTCGGTCGTGATGGCCGCGGCGGCCGGGACGTTGGCTCTGGGTGTGCACAACATTTTCGACTGCTTCCACACCGAGCCGATGGCTGTGGTGGGGCTGCTCGTCCTCCTGGGCGCTGCGCTCGGTGAGCCGGGGAGGGCAGTCGACAGGCCCAGGCGGCGACCGTACTGGGTGATCGCGCCGGCGCTCCTCGTCTGGGCGGAGGTCTGGATGATGGCGCCGATGGTCTCGGGTGTGGCGGCGGCGAATGCAGGCGACCTGTCGAAAGCCGAGGCGAGCTTCCTGCAGGCGATCCGGCGCGAGCCCTGGTCGGTCATTGCGCACCAGCAGCTGGGCAAGGTCTATGCGTTGGAGGGGAATCTGCCGGGGGCGGTCGCTGAGCTGGAGCAGGTGGTCGCGCGGGACACATCCTGGGGGCTGAACTGGGTGAATCTCGCGGCGCTGTACCGCCAGCAGTCCGACCTGGATAAGGCGCACTGGGCGCTGGAAGGGGCGGTAACGGCTTCACCGGATTGGGGCCTGGCTTATCTGAACCTGGGCATCGTTGCCGAGGAGCAGGGTTCCCCGCAGGTGGCGCTGGCAGCGTACACCCAGGCGCTGTCGAAAGGGGAGACAGCGGAGTTCGATTTTTGGCAGGGCAGCCCGGCGAGGATGGAAGCGGTTTCCGAATGGGAAGTGACGCATCCGGCAGCGGAACAGCTGTCCGCCCAGGAGCTGCGGGCGGCGATCGTGCAGGAGCCTGATCGACCAGGCCCGCTGCTGCAGCTGGCAAAGCTGGACCTGGAGGTGGGAGACCTGGATGAGACGGAAGCGCTGCTGCAAAAGGTCAGTTTAACCTTCGCTTATCTGCCGGAATTGATGGAGCGGGATTGGCTTCTGGCGGAACTCCACGCGGCCCGCGGCGAGTATGCTCAGGCCGTCGGGCTGGGTGAGGGGGTGGTGAGGCGCTATGAGCAGTCAGGCTTGTTCGGCCCCGCGACCTACGCCGATCTGCACTACGAGCAGTTCATGTACCGGCGGCCGGGGATGGGGTTGGAGATCTTGCCGCAAGTGGTGAGGGTTGAACCGGCTCGGTTAAAAGAGCGGAAGGCGCAGGTCGAGGTGTGGCGGGAGGGGGTGGGGAGTGACGAACCGTAAAGGTCTATCGGCGCTTCTTTTCTTCCGGGCGCTCAAAACGACTTTCCTGCTGCTGTTCCTGATCTACTTGATCATTTTTTCGCCAAATGTGCCTGGTTGGCTCAACCCAGTTTTGCTCTCGATATCTGTGCTGGTGTGGATCGCCTTCGGGCGGGCCCAAACCGGGCTCGAGCTGCCTGTGCTCCTGTTTGCGGGTGTCATCTTCTTTACTTCTTTCTTCGCTATCGATCCACGCCGTTCGTTCGAGCAGTCCTGGTTGATCTCCGCCGGGTTGTGCATCCTGCTGATCGTTCCGCTGCTGGTCCAATGGGGGCTATCGGCCGCACGAATTGCGACGATGGCGCTGCTGGTTGGTGGGGCGGTGATGTACTGGAGCTGGCGAGATGCGGCCGCCTGGTATTCGTTGTGGCTGCAGGCTGCGCCGGGTGAATGGATCCCTTCGATCAGCTTTAGACTGCATGGCTCCAATAACATGGCGGCTTATTTCAACGTGCTGCTGATGGTCAGTTTGGGTTTCCAGTTTATGCGACTGTTTCGCTGGCAGCGCATCCTGCTCGGCTTGTATTCGCTCTCGGCAGTGCTGTTGATCTTTCTGGCTTCGTCGAGAGGCGCATGGGTGGGCGCTGCAGCCGGTTTCTTCGTGCTGGTTGTCTTCATCGTCTCCTATACCGGCGTCGACCTGAGAGCAACCTGGCGAAAGCAGCGCAGGAGAGTTGGGTTTTGGCTGGCAGCCGCTGGGCTTATCAGCCTGATCGCAGTGGCTGCGTCCTTATATATGGGCAGGCTTTTAAGCCACCCAACTCACGGCCCAGCGCTGACCTCGCGGTCTCAATTCTGGCCGGTCGGCTGGGGAATGTTCTTGCGTTCACCGCTGGTCGGCAGCGGCTGGAATGTGTATGCCAGCTTCTACATGCGGGCGAACTCGGCTCCACCGGGAGAAATCTTCCTCCATTCTCATAATCAGATGTTGGATGTGCTAGCATGCAGCGGCCTGTTGGGTGTGGGCGCACTTTCGTTTTTCCTTTGGCAGTTTGTAAAAGTTTCAAAGGAGCGTTGGGAAACACACAGCCCTGACCACAAAGCTGTTTTCGTTGGCGCTCTGGCGGCCTTTGCAACCTATCTCGTCCACGGACTGTTCGATGGGTTATACCGGATGCCCTTTGCCAGCCTGTCGCTGGTCCTCATACTCGGAGCAGCCATGGCGCTGCAGCGTCCGGTTTCCAAGTGGGCGCGTGTTGGTTTGGCGCTGTTTGGCGTGGCACTAGCGGGGTACGGCTTTGTCAATGCCTGGCGGCTCGAACCGCTGTATCAAGGCGTGCAGGCGGCGAATGCCGGCAGCATGGCACAGGCGGTCGCCCACTTCCAGGAGTCGACCCGCCGGGATCCAAATCTGGCGATCGGTCACCAACAGCTGGGATTGGCGTTGAGCTTGCAGTCCGATCCGGTTGATCCGGATGCCCTGGATGCCGCCATCAGCTCCTTCGAACGGGCTGTCGACCTCGACCCCGATTGGGGGCTGAACCATGCTAATCTGGGCGCGCTGTACCGGGCTCGCGGCGACTTGGACGCTGCGGCAGCTTCTTTCCGAAAAGCGACCGCCGCTGCTCCGGAGGCGGCGCTGTACTGGCGCAACCTGGGAGAGGTGGAAGAGATGCGAGGCAGCCTCCAAGCGGCCAGGGATGCCTATGCCGAGGCGCTGCTGCTGCAGCCGGAGTTGTACCCTTCCACCTACTGGCGCTCAACCAGACGCGCCGGGAAGCCCTGGATGCTGCCTTGCAGGAGACTCCGCTTGAGATGCTGGACCTGGCCGATGCGCAGCGCCGGGTCGACGCGGGCGAAGGGGTCGCAATTTATTTTATCCGTCTGGCAGAGCAGGATTTGCAGTCCGGAGATTTGGCGGCGGCGCGCCAGAATCTGAAGATCGCACCGCTGGCGTACTTCCACAACGGCGCCGAGCGGATTGAGCTGATCTGGGCGCAGGCCGAGCTGGCCGCGGCCGAGGGCCGCACGGAGGACGCCGCCCGCCTGGGGCAGCAGGCGCTGGACGCGGTCAGGAATCCCGGTGTGTATGGGCCGGGGCAGGGGGCGTACTACGCGCCGCTGGTCTTTCATGTGCCGCAGATGGGGTGGGAGATGGTGGAGGGGATGGGGATCAGGGATGGATGGGAAGATTGGGGATCCGAGATTGCATCATGGTCACAGTAGATGGGTG
>CAWEQO010000016.1:0-63789 GCA_963811225.1 uncultured Chloroflexia bacterium | reverse complement strand
GCATCCATGCCGCTTGAGGCGGTCATTGCCGGCGGAAGGCTGAGGGTCAGCTCGGGGTCCACCAGCGCCACACGCGGGATCATCAGCGGACTGCGCAGGCTGACTTTTACCCGGCTGTCGGGCACACCCAGTACGGCGTTGCGGGTCACTTCGCTGCCGGTGCCTGCCGTGGTCGGGATCGCGATCAGCGCTGCGGCCGGGTTGGCGATCTTCTGTCCTCGCCCGACCACCTCCAGGTAATCCAACAGCTCGCCCGAGTTGGTCAGCATGGCAGTGATGGCCTTGCCGGTATCGATCACGCTGCCGCCGCCCAGGGCCACGCCGAATTCTGCCCCGAACGCCCGCGCCGTTTCGACCCCTTGCTGCACGGACAAGGTCGTCGGCTCGCCGGCTGCCCGCACCTCCACCCACTCGATACCCCGCTCAGACAGCTGCTGGTAGAGCTCCTCGGCGAAATTGCCACTTTGACCGATCACGACCAGGGCGCGCTTGCCCATCTCGCTCGCGATCTCACCTACATCCCCGAAGGCCCCGCTGCCAAAGCGGATACGGCTGGCGGTTGCAAACTCGAACGGCATGGCTTATCCCCATCCCTCGTCTGCCGGGAAAAGGTTTGCATACGCCACGCCCTGACGCGGCTCAGCCATCCAATCCGTCACGGCCTCACGCCAATTGCTATAGTGGGCGGTCTGTTTATGCAGAGCCGGCGCCTCGGTGTCCCGGTAAACCTCCACCAGGGTGAAGCGCGTTGGGTCCTCTTTCTGCTGGATCACATCGAAGCGCGCCACCCCCGGCTCCAGCACGCTGTTACGGGCATTCTCCAGGCTGGCTGCTTTAAATTTGTCCACAAATTCCGGCTTAACATGGATATGCACGAGTACGATATGCATCTTTCCCTCCTCATTTTCTGTCAAACTAGCCTTATTGTATATCGAAACAGCCGAGTCCAATATGGATATTTCTACCTTCGCCCGAGGTGCTCGGGTTTGACTCCCCGTCTCTTTCTTGATAAGATCAACTCGACTTACAAAAATCACTTCAGGAGGGAATCGATGGAATACACGCACCTCGGGCGGACGGGACTTACCGTCAGCCGCCTGTGCCTCGGCACAATGAATTTTGGCCCCGTCGCAAATGAGGAAGACAGCTTCCGCATCATGGATGAAGCCCTCGATATGGGCATCAACTTCTTCGACACCGCCAACGTCTACGGTTGGAAAAAGGGCGAAGGCATCACCGAAAAGATCATCGGACGCTGGCTGGCGCAGGGCGGTGGTCGACGTGAGAAGATTGTTCTGGCGACCAAAGTGTTTGGAGAGATGGGCGACTGGCCAAACCAGCGCGGCCTGTCGGCCTACCACATCCGCCAGGCGGTGGAAGAGAGCCTGCAGCGCTTGCAAACCGACCATATCGACCTGTACCAGATGCACCACGTTGAAATTGGCACGCCCTTCCAGGAAATCTGGCAGGCCATGGAAGTGCTGGTGCAGCAGGGCAAGGTGGTCTACGTAGGAAGCAGCAATTTTGCCGGCTGGCACATCGCCACCGCTCAGGCTGCCGCCAAGCAGCGCAGCTTCATGGGGCTGGTCTCCGAGCAGAGCCTCTACAATCTGAACGCTCGCACCATCGAGCTGGAGGTCATCCCCGCTTGCCGCCACTATGGCCTGGGCCTGATCCCCTGGAGCCCATTGGGAGGTGGTCTGCTGGGCGGCGCGCTGGAGAAGTCCAGCCAGGGACGACGCGCGAACGAGCGCACGCAGAAGGAAATCGAGGAGCACCGCCAGCAGTTGGAGCAGTACGAAGCCCTGTGCCGAGACCTGGGCGAGAAACCCGCTGAGGTGGCTTTGGCCTGGCTGCTGCATAATCCGGTGGTCACCGCACCGATCATTGGCCCGCGTACCATGCAGCAGCTAAAAGACAGCGCCCATGCCCTGGAGATCCATTTCTCGGATGAGACCCTCCAGCGCCTGGATGAGATTTGGCCCGGTCCCGGTGGCGAAGCGCCCAAGGCCTATTCCTGGTAAAAATTAAATCATGGGAACAGAAAACAGGGCGCATTGAGCGCCCTGTTTTCTGTTCCCATGATTTAATTTCTGTTACAATCCATCCGAGGGATGGAGATGGATGGGATGCAAGCTAATTTAGAACCAACGGTGTTGTACACGGACGACTCCCTGCTGGTGATCAACAAACCCGCCGGGCTGCTTTCGATTCCCGACGGCTACAAGGCAGATCTTCCCTACGTTACCCGCCTGCTTGAGCCGCGTTACGGGCGGCTGTGGACTGTGCACCGCCTGGATCGTGAGACCAGCGGGGTGTTGTTATTAGCCCGCTCGGCCGAGGCCCACCGCAGCCTGAACCTGCAGTTCGACCGGCATCAGGTGGCCAAAACCTATCATGCCCTGGTCGAGGGGGTTGTGGAAAAGGACTGGCAGAACGTCGAGCTGCCTCTGCGGATGAATGTAGGCAGCAAACATCGCACGGTCGTCGACAATGTCAAAGGCCGCCCGGCCATTACCGAAGTGGACGTGATGACCTACTTCGACGGCCACACCCTGATCGCCGCCCACCCTCGTACTGGCTACACGCACCAGATCCGCGCCCATCTCTATGCCATCGGCCACCCAATCCTGTTCGATCCGATCTACGGCCCCGGGCGTTCTGACAATCTGCCCGACCTCGGGTCAACCCCCGCCCGGCTGGCCCTGCATGCCTTCCGGATTGCCTTTCTCCATCCCGTTACCGGAGAGTCCACCATCTTTGAAGCGCCCTATCCGGGTGATTTCCAGAAAATACTCGAATGGGTCAAGGAAGCCAAGGGCGATTAACCGAAACCGCCTGTTCAGACCTGCCTGGAATGAAAGGAAAAGCATTGATGCAGTTGAAAGACCTCGTGCAAGTGCAATCGATCACCGGTGAGCCGGTGACCCGCGGGGACCTGAGGGTTACACCCCAAGCCCAAACGATCCGCATCAACGGCTTTATCGGACGGTTGGCTTGGGCGCGCCCAACCGCCGTCCTGGTCGAACGAGACGGCAGCCAGGAACGCATCCCCATCGTAGATGTCACCATCATCAGCATCCTGGCGATTGCCGCTCTTACATTTATATTCAGCCTGGGATCGCGTCCCAGGCGCAATTGGAGGAACGAAAATGGTTAGCTTCTTTAAAACCGTGAACACTCGCATGGAGAGCGCCAACCAGCAGTTTGCGGACTTGTTCGATAAGTTGTTCAATCCAACCAAGCCGGGGGTCGTGTTTAGCGAACCCGTTCAGGCAGGCGACTTCACGGTGATCACGACTTCAGAGGTCTCTGCCGGAGGCATGTACTTAGCCGGCATAGGCGGCGGCATCAGTAGAGAGCAGGAAGAGAACCGGGAAGGCCAAACGGTCCAATCCGCCGGCGGTGAAGGTGCGGAAGAAGACAAGTCGCCGGGAGAGGGCGGCGGCGCCGGCGTAAGCGGCGGCGGTTGGTCGGGCGCCCGCCCGGTCGCAGCGATTGTCATCGGTCCGCAGGGCGTGCAGGTCCAACCGGTGGTGGACGCCACCAAGATCGCCCTGGCGTTCTTCACGGCGATGGGCGCAATGTTCATGATGCGCCGCCGCATGTTCCGCCACTATCGGAAAATGTGGAAAGCGATGAAGTAGCTCACTGCATTACAAGGGGCTGTGGAATAGTTGAGGGTAAACAATAAAAAAGATCCGAAGGATTTTTGAATCCTCCGGATCTTTCTGTTTCAATTGAGATTCGGAACTAGTCTGCGATCGCTTTTGTCGGCTCGACCGTTACAAGCGGTTCCACCGGACGCTGGCTGCGGGTGAATGCCCAGATAATCGCCACCAGCAGGAGTGCAACGACGATCCAGCCGCCAACGCCTAAGTGTTCGTACTTGACGATAATTGGCGCTGCCAGCAGGCTGACCAGGTTGACCACCTTGATCATCGGGTTCAACGCCGGGCCTGCGGTATCCTTCAACGGATCGCCGACCGTGTCGCCGACCACGCCGGCTTTGTGGCGCTCGGAGCCCTTGCCCGTATTGGCTTCCAGGTTGCGCGGCTCGTCTTCGATCGCCTTCTTGGCGTTGTCCCAGGCGCCGCCCGTGTTGGCCATAAAGACCGCCAGGAGCTGTCCACTCAGGATCACACCCACCAGGAAGCCACCCAGCGCTTCGACTTGCAGCACCAGGCCGACCAGCAGCGGCATCAACACCGCAATCGTCGCCAGGGGGATCAGCTCTTTCTGCGCCGAGCGGGTCGAGATACCGACCGCCTGGGCATAATCGGGCTTGACTGTGCCTTCCATAATGCCTGGGATGCGGAACTGACGGCGGACTTCCTCTACGATCTGGCTGGCCGCACGCGAGACTGCCTTGATCGACAGCGAGCTAAACAGCCACGGCAGCGCGCCGCCGAGCAGCAGCCCGATAAACACGCGCGTGCTCGAGACGCGGATCGATTCCATGACCGGCATGCCCAGTTGAATTTGCACACGACCCACATCCGTAATAAAGGATGCAAACAGGCTGACCGCTGCGATCACGGCCGAGGCAATTGCCACGCCCTTTGTAATCGCTTTGGTGGTGTTGCCGACTGCGTCCAGGTCTGCCATGATCTGGCGGGCTTGCAGGGTGTCTTTGTCGGTCAGATCGTGCCAGGCCATCTCGCCGATGCCGTTGGCATTGTCAGAGATGGGGCCGTAGGAGTCCATCGCCACGTTGTTGCCGGTATGGCTCAACATGCCGATACCGATCATAGCCACCGCATACAGCACGTACACCGAGGGTTCGCCGCCATACAGCATCAGGGCGAACACGAACGAAACCGCAATGAGCAGCAGCGCCCACACGCTCAATTCCATGCCGACCGCCAGGCCGGTCAGGATCGTGGTCGCCGGACCGGTGCCGGTACTCTTGACGATCTCTTTCACCGGAGTGCGCTTGGTGGAGGTAAAGTACGAGGTGAGCGGGTTGAAGGCTACCGCCAGACCCACGCCAACGGCCGTTAGCATCGCCAGGCGCCAGTCATGGGCATACAGGATTGCCACCAGGAAGGCCCACAGCACCGTGTTGATGCTGGAGACTTCGTACGAGCGGAACATTGATTCTTCCGCGTCATGCGACCGCAGGAACTTGATCGGGAAGTTTTCCCAAATCGGGACGGTGAAGGTTCCCAAGATCGAGCTGATGACGCCAATGCCGCGAATGATCAGCGGGTAGACAATCCATTTCAGTTCGCCCGTGATCGCTACCAGCGACAGGCCCAGTATCAGGGCCGAGACGATGGTAACCTCGTAAGATTCGAAGATATCCGCAGCCATGCCGGCGCAGTCGCCGACGTTGTCGCCAACCAGGTCTGCAATTACGGCTGCATTGCGCGGATCATCTTCCGGAATGTCCTTTTCGACCTTGCCGACCAGGTCTGCGCCGACGTCGGCAGCCTTGGTGTAGATGCCACCGCCGACGCGCATGAACAAAGCCAGCAGCGTGCCGCCAAAGCCGAAGCCCAGCAGAGCGTCCGGAGCCGCCTTACCGAAGATAATGAAGATGACCGTGCCGCCCAGCAGACCGAGACCATCGGTTAGCATACCGGTAATGGTGCCGGCGTAGTAGGCGATCGACAGAGCTTCATTGAAGCCGCGCCGGGCAGCAGAGGAAGCGCGCACGCTGGCCTGGATGGCCATGCGCATGCCCAGCTGTCCAACAATCAGCGAGAAGCTTGCGCCCAAGACGAACGCAATCGTTCGGCCAACCGCAATAATAATGGTGGTATTTTGGGGGAACTCTTCCAATGCTTCAGCGCTCGGGGGAACGACATAAACACTCAGGAAGAGCGCGACGCCTAAAAGACCAATCGCCGGAAGGATCGTCTTGAGTTGGCTAGAGAGGTAGCTGTCCGCACCGACGCGGATGGCGTTCCAAACCTCTTGCATTTTCTCTGTGCCTTTATCTTTCTTCAGCACGGTTCCACGCAGGAGCCATGCATAAAGAAGACTGATAAATGCAGTGACGACCACAGCCACAATAGCGATTTGCTCGAAACTATTTAAGCCATGCCTGGCAAGACCTAGGAGATTCATTTTGCCTCCAATTGGGGGTAAATTTCATAAAGCAATCCTATCGAGAGGACTGCAATGCGCAAAAGTGTGAAGATACTCGTCCTATTTTACCTTATTCATTCGCCCTGTCAATTAAAAAGAGACATTCATCTGGACAACTAGTGAGCAATGACGCAGCCTTGGAGATTGTTTTGCCTGATGCTGTAGAAACGATCGGATCATTTCTACAGCATCAGGCAAAGTATTTCGGGTAGATTAAGCATTCGATTAGAGTTCAACAAGGTTATTGACATCACCCATCCCGTTGATGTATAGTGTTATGCGGCATTTATTAGAGATCTAAGAACACTCCATAATATATGTAGATGCTGACGAGCGGAGCCTGTTTCCGCTCGTTTTCTGCGGAAGGCAGCACATCATTTTAATCCTAAATTTAGGAGATGCGCATGATTCGTGTTCGCAAATTGACGAAGGACTATGGTCCTCGCAGGGCGATTAACGAGCTCGACTTTGAGATCCAAAAGGGTGAAATTGTCGGGTTCTTGGGGCCGAATGGGGCCGGGAAAACCACTACAATGCGGATTCTCTCCGGCTTCATGCCACCCACTTCGGGTGACGTTACCATCGGCGGTTTCGACATCATCAACCAGTCTTTAGAAGTCCGCAAGATCGTCGGATACCTGCCCGAGACCGTCCCGCTGTATCCAGATATGACCGTCTTCGATTACTTACTGTTTATGGCCAACCTGCGGCACGTCCGCAAAGCCGAAAACCGGGTGGATGAGGTCCTCGAGTTGGTTCACATGGAAGACCGCTCCGGCGGTTATATCGGCAACCTCTCCAAAGGCATGCGCCAGCGGATCGGCCTGGCCCAGGCGCTCCTGCATCACCCCGAAGTCTTGATCCTCGACGAGCCGACCATTGGCCTCGACCCGGCGCAAATCATCGAAGTCCGCAACCTCGTGCGGGAGATCGGTGAAGAACACACCGTTCTGCTTTCCACCCATATCCTGCCCGAAGCGCAGCAAGTCTGCGACCGGGTACTGATCATTAACAAAGGACGCATCGTCGCTGAAGACACCACCGAGGGCTTGCAAGCCCGCCTGACCGGCGCAAAACGCATCACCTTGAAGATCCGCGGCGAAGTTGACGGCCTGGTTTCCTTGATCAAAGGCGTGCCCGGCGTGACGAACGCGATCGAAAAAGCCGACGACACCATCGAGTTCGAGATGCAGCCCGGCGTCGACTCCCGCCCCGATGTGGCCCGCAAGATCATCAACGCCGGCTGTGACCTGTTGCTCCTTCAGCCGAACATGATGAGCCTTGAAGAGATCTTCCTCGAGCTTACCCGCGACGAAGTACTGCCACCGGCATTTATCGGTGAAACGCCAGAAGCCGGCGCCCTCAATCTGGCAGAGGAAGAGAGGTAAACCGATGCGCAATATCTGGACCATTGCACTTCGCGAGTACAAGCACTTTTTCATCAGCCCGATCGCCTACGTGCTGATGGTGGTCATTTTCCTGGTGTCGGGTGGGTTCCTGTTCCTCGACATTTACTTTGCAACCCAAACCCAGCAGTTCGTCCCCTCGATGGACCGGACTTTCCAACTGCTCGTTTTCCCGCTCTTCTTCCTGGCAGTGCCGGCCATCACCATGCGCACCCTCTCGGAAGAAAACCGCAATGGCACCATCGAGCTGCTGCTGACCGCCCCGATCACCGATTGGCAGTTGGTCATCGGCAAATGGCTGGGGCCCTTCTTGTTCTTTCTGACCGTTAGCGCCATCACCTTGATTTATCCCGCCGTCCTCAACCGCCTGATCAGCCCCGGCATCGATGTGGGTGTCCTGATCTCCGGTTATCTGGGTATGGTCCTGCTCTTGGCTGCCATGTGCGCCATCGGCGTGTTCGCATCCTCGCTCTTCAGCAATCAGATCGCCGCTTTTATGGCAACCCTGGGCATCATCATTATCTTATGGGTCATCGCCGCACCCGCCCAGATGGTGCAGAGCGGCGGAGATGTTTTCCGCTATCTGAGCCTGTCCGAGCATTTCTACTCGGATTTCCTGCTGGGCGTGATTAAGTTGGATGGAATTCTGTATTACCTGAGCTTGACGGCCCTGGGTCTGTTCTTGGGGTCGGTATCCGTCGAAACTCGGAGGTGGCGATAATGAAACCCCAGTGGAAAAAGTTCGCTCCCGTTGGGCTGTATATCGCCCTGATCGGTGCGCTGGCCGGTACCGGCTTCCTCATCGTGCAGCGAGAGTTCAATCTGCCCGTTCAGATCAGTCTAGGCGCTATCCTGCTCGGATTGGCATTGTACGCCTTCCTCGATCCACAGCGCACGCGCGCCGCGCTGACCGGCCGTCAGGCCCGCTACGGCAGCAACTCGCTTGTCATGAGTTTGGCATTTATCGGTATTCTGATTGTTGTCAATTTTGTTGGCTTCAAGTATTCTCCAACGTGGGATCTGACGGAAGACAAGCAGCATACGCTTTCGCCGGAGACCCTCAACCTGCTGGACAGCTTGCAGTCGCCGGTGGTAGCCGAGGCCTTCTACAGCAGCCGCTATCCTTATGCCACCGACGATACCCGCACTTTATTGCAGAATTTTGCAGATAACAGCAGTGGAGAGTTCTCTTACGAGTTCATCGATCCAGACGCCAATCCAGTCAAGGCGCAAGAAGCGCAAGTCCTGCGCGACGGCACGATTGTTCTGGTCATGGGCGACCGCCAGGAAAGCGTTACCTATGCCAGTGAGGAAGACATGAGCAACGCCTTGCTGCGCCTGGCCAATCCGGGCGACCGGACGGTCTACTTCCTCTCGGGGCACGGCGAACACTCGCTCGATGCCACGGACGAAACGGGCTACAGCGGCGTGAAATCGCTGCTCGAGTTGAAGAACTACACCATCAAGAGCCTGAACCTGATGAGCAACCCAATCCCAGAGGACGCGCTCTCGATCATCATTGCCGGGGCGAAGCAGCCGCTGACCCAAGCAGAAGTCGATTCCTTAAAAACCTACCTTTCGAACGGCGGCTCTGTTGTTTGGCTGGTCGAACCGGATGCGCTCAACGACACGCCTGGCACAGCCAATCCTTTGCAAGCCTACGTTGCCAGCGATTGGGGCATCGACCTGACCAATGATATCGTAATCGATCCGAACATTAACCCACCGCTCATCGCCATCGCAGACTCCTACGGCAGCCACGCCATCACCGACAAGCTGCAGAACATGGCCTCGCTCTTCCCCACCGCCCGCAGCTTGCAGCACGGCGATGTGCCCGGCGGCGTAACGCTCACCGATCTGGTCGAGTCTTCCAGCGCCGCCTGGGGTGAGACCAATATTGAGAGCCTCAAGCTCAACCAGTTCGAGTTCGACCAGAACGACCTGCCCGGTCCGGTGACCCTGGCCATCGCTGCCAGCAGCGCCGCTGCCAACTCACGAATGGTAGTGATCGGTGACGCAGATTTTGCGGGCGATGGCTATTACCAGAACTACGCCAACGGCGATCTCATGGTCAATATCGTCGATTGGGCCGCCGGTCAAGAGAACTTGCTCAACCTGACGCCTAAGCAGACGACGCAGCGCATGTTGATCCCTCCCAAGCAAACGACCATCTGGCTGCTCTTCCTCGGTTTGGTCTTCGTGATCCCCGGCGCAGTCGTAACCGGCGGCATCGTCACCTGGGTTCAGCGTCGCAATCGAGGCTAAATCATGATCCGTCGATCGACGATTCTCGTCCTGGTAGTGTTTGTCGTTGTGCTTGCTGCGGGCATCTTCTTGACCGAGTTGCCCACCGCTGCCCGGCTGCTGGAAACGGAGACCCCCACGGCGACCGTTATGCCGAAATTGCTGTCCGGCTGGCCGGTAGACCGGGCGACCAGCATCAACGTGGAAAGCGTCGAGAACGGCGCGTTCCACCTGCAGCGAGTCAATGGCGGCAGTTGGACCGTCGCTGGCCTGGAGACTTCGATCGACCCAGGCAAGGTCGAAGAGCTCATCTCCACGCTGTCGGCCCTCGAAAACATCGATACGCTGCCTGCGTCCACTGGGCTCGACACCGTCGGGCTGCAGTCTCCCGCCTATACGTTGTCCCTAACCGGCAGCGGCGGCGAAACAGAAATTGTACAAATTGGAAATGTTACTCCCACCGAGAGCGGATACTATGTCCGTCTAAACCAGGGAGATGTCGTGCTTGTACGAAAAAGCTCAATGGATGAAGTCCTCGGGCTTCTCTCTGTAGAGCATCTCATCGTACAATCAACCGAAACTGCAGTGCCTGAAGGAGCTACGCGAACACCTGCATCGTAAACTTCTCTCTCTGCAAATTGTCAAGGGTATTGCTTTTTACTCGGAAAAAGTGTATCCTGAAACGGGGTCTGTGAAGGTTCTTACATCGAATGCCTTCTACAGCATCAAGAATAGATGAAAAAATAACTTCGCTTGCGAAGAGGATTTAGAACGCATAAATGAACAATGAAATGATTAATGTAGTTGACGACGAGGAAGAATACCCTGCGATCGCTCGTTTAATTGAAATGGGTCGGCAAAAGACCTACGTTACAATTGACGATATTTTGCATTTCTTCCCCGAAGCCGAACAGGATGTCGAACAGCTCGAAGAAGCATTTGCGGCGCTGATGAGCGCCGGCATTCCATACGTCGAAGATACCCCTACTGAAGAGCCGAGCGAAGAAGACCTTGGCAATCAGGAAGATGATGACGATGATGAAGAAGAAAAGGGCGTCACTCTCGACGATCTTGCCAACATCGATACAGACGACACCATCGGCTTGTATTTAAAAGAGGTCAGCCGAGTACCCCTGCTGACCGCCGAAGAAGAAGTTGAACTTGCTCAGCGCATCGAACGCGGCCGGATGGCGCGTGAAGAGCTGGCCCGCGGCAACGTGAATATGCGCCGCCGGACCGAGCTGCGCCGGCTGATCGAAGACGGCTGGGCCGCCCGCGAGCACCTCATCACCGCCAACTCCCGCCTGGTGATCAGCGTCGCCAAGAAATACATGGGGCGCGGCGTCCCATTCTTGGATCTGATCCAGGAGGGCAACATCGGCCTCATCCGCGCCACCAAGAAGTTCGATTACCGCCGCGGCCACAAATTCAGCACCTACGCAACCTGGTGGATCCGCCAGGCCGTGACTCGCGCCATCGCCGACCAGGGCCGCACGATCCGTGTGCCCGTGCATATGGGCGATCAGATCAACAAACTGCTGCGCATTCAGCACCAGCTGACCCAGCGCCTCGGCCGCGAACCAACCGTCGAAGAGCTGGCCAGCGCCCTGGATGTGCCGCCCAAGAAGGTGGAGAACATGATCCAGGTGGCTCGCCGCCCACTTTCGCTGGAGACCCCTACCGATGACGAAGAGGATTCGGTGCTGGGTGACTTCATCGAAGACAACGACGCCCCCGCTCCGGACGACAGCGCCACCTACAACTTACTGCGCGAACACCTCGAAGAGGTCCTCAACGGCCTGCCTCCGCGTGAAGTGCGCATCCTGCAGCTCCGCTATGGTCTGTTGGATGGGCAGGCATATACCCTCGAAGAGGTCGGCCGCAAGATGGGTGTCACCCGCGAGCGCGTCCGCCAGATTGAAGCCCAGGCGCTCAGCCGCCTGCGCCATCCCACCATCCGTCGCAAGCTGCGCGATTATCTCGGCGAGTAATCCAAATTGGATATATTCTGAGGGGCATGGTTTTCCATGCCCCTCAGTTTTTTAATTCTACATGCCCCTACCGGTAGAACAAATCGTGGAATTGGGTACACTTTTTGCAACCCCCTTACATTTCCAAAAAGAACGAACGAACCACTTGCACAAACACCAAGATTAGTGCATACTAATCCTTGTGGAGGGTCCTCTATGGCTAAAATATCATTGCGGGCTTACAACCGAGACATTGAAAATCTCATCGAGCGAGGGCAGACGGAAGAAGCGATTGCGCAATGCCGCTACATCCTGAAAGTCTTCCCTAAGCATATCGATACCTACCGTCTGCTCGGGAAAACCTATCTCGAAAGCCAGCGCTACACCGAAGCTGCCGACGTCTTGCAACGGGTCCTCTCGGCCGAACCGGATGATTTCGTCTCCCAATTGGGCATGAGCATCATCCGCGAGGACGAGGGCAACCTGGATGCAGCCATCTGGCACATGGAGCGCGCGTTCGAGATCCAGCCATCCAATACTGCCGTGCAAGACGAACTGCGCCGCCTGTATGGCCGCAGAGACGGTGTCGAGCCGCCGAAGGTGCGCCTGACGCGGGGCGCTTTAGTGCGCATGTACGCCCGCGGCGATCTCTATCCGCAGGCCATTGCTGAGGCGCGAGCCGCCCTATCCGAAGCCCCATCCCGTATCGATATCGAAGTGATCCTGGCCCGCATGTATTTCTTGAGCGGCCAGAAGGTTGAGGCTACCGAGGTCAGCAGTCGATTGGTAGCCAGGCTGCCCTACTGCTATGAGGCCAACCGCATCCTGGCTGAGATCCTCCCGGAAACCTCACGCGCCGAAGATGCCAAGGCCTTCCGGCAAACCGTCAGCGCCCTCGATCCTTACTATACCTTCATCTCGCCGAACGCGCCCACCTCTAACCAGGTGCCCGATAATGCCGTCACTCTGGAGCAAATGGAGTGGGAGCCTGGCGAAGCCTTGCCCGAGCAGCCTGCCTGGGCAAGCACGATTGGCGCAAAACTGGAACAGGAGCCTCAGGAAGATCTTCCCGATTGGCTGTCCGCAATCCGTGAGGCAAAAGCAGCCGAGCGGCCAGTTGAACCCATGGAGGATTTCTTCCCGGCCCGGTCGTATGAGCAGTCCGTCGAAGAGCCGGCCGCCGAAGAACAGCTCGCTTCCCCGGCTGCAGACTTGCCCGAAGCCGAGCCTGCCGATGAATCCGACATCCCTGAATGGATGCGAGACGTCGGCTGGTCGGAGGCGACCGGACCTGAGCAAGCGCCGCCGCCCTTATCGTTCAAGGATGAAGAAGAAGCCATCGGAGATGATGAGCCTGTTCCTGCCGATATTCCCGATTGGTTGAAGTCTCTGGCCCCCGAAGAGGAAGAGCCTCTCGCTGAAGAAGAAGACAATACCAGCCTCGATATGCTCGCCAGTCTTCTTCCAGAATTGGAGGGCGGTGAAGAACCCGCCGCCGAGGCCCCTGACGAAGATGCGTTTACCGCGGAAGCGCAGCCGGCCGAGGAGCAGGGAGAAGCGCCCGCCGCAGCCGAAGAAGACAACGTACCCGATTGGCTGCACGAAATGGAAATGACCTCCTCCTCAACCACCATCGTTGGCCCTGAGGATGAGCTGGCGGACTGGTTGAGCGCCGCCAGTGAATTGGAAGAAGCAGATGAAACCGAGGAGCTGCCTGCCGCCGTTGAGGCGGACTCCACGCCTGCCTGGCTGCAGGAGCTGGAAAGATCCGAGCAGCAGCCCGAAGAGCTGCAGGAACCGGAAAAGCCGCAAGAACCGCAAACGGTCGAAAGCAGTTGGGTGCCGGAATCTCTCGAAGAGGCTCCCCAGGCGCCCCAAGCTGTAATCCCGGCAGTCCCAAGCGATGAGTTTGTGCTGCCTCCCGATATGGATAACCTGGATGACGCCATGGCCTGGCTGGAATTGCTTGCAGCCCAGCAAGGCGCCGATGAAGAGACCTTGATCACCCGGCAGGAAGACCGCAAGGATGTCCCACCTGAATGGGTGCGCGAGGAAATGGAACAAACTGAGCCAGATCTGGCGGAGGCTCCACCCGCTCAAGAGATCGCCGAGGAGATCGAAGCTGCCGGAGCTCAGGTGTTCGCGGCTCCGGAAGAGACGGTCGTAGAACCAGAGGCCATCGAAAGCGCCGAAGAGGTGCTGGCCGAAGCCGGAGCCCAGTCATTCGAAATAGCCGAAGAACCCGAAGCCGAGGCAGGAGCCGAGCCTTTGGCTGAGGCCCCTGACGTCGAGGAGATTGCCGCATCTGGCGTCCAGATGTTCGAGGTCACGGAAGAACTGCTCGAAGAGCCGCAAGAGGCAGAAACGCCGCAGGCTGAGGCCATCGAGACCGGCGAGGCCGAGAGTGACTTCCCCGCCATGCCTGACTTCAGCGATGAGGCCGCCGCCTTTTCCTGGCTCGAATCCCTGGCGTCCCAACATGGCGCTGATGAGGAAACCTTGCTGACCAGGCCGGAAGACCGCTTGGAAAAACCGCCCGAGTGGGTGCAAGAAGAAGCACAAGAAGAGATTGAGGAAGACCCGCTCGCCGCAGCGCCGCAAGAGTCCCAGACCCTGGAAGCGCAAGCCGAAACCGAGGCCGTAGAAACGCCCGAGGAAACCGAAGTTTCCCAACCGCAAGCCGGGCTGGCCGAAGCCGTTGAGGAAGCGGAAGCGACCGAAGCAGAACTGCCCGCCTGGCTCGATGAAATTGCCCGCTCTGAAGAAACCTCCGAAGACGGCAAGAAAGAGGACGAGCTTCTCGACTGGTTCGAGGCGCTGAGCGGCCCTGAAGAGGAAACCACCCAACCGGTTGAGACCGCAGAAGCATCGCCTGTAGAAGCGACAACCGCGCCGGTCAGTGAAGCCGAAGAGGCCGAGGATATCCCTGACTGGCTGCGAGCGCTTGAGCAGGAAGAAGGCGCTCCGGCCGAAGCCGCCGAGGTGCCAGAATGGCTGCAAGAGATTCAGCCGCCGGTTGAGGTCGCAGGGTTGGAAGAACTGGGCATTGCATCCGAGCCGGTCATCGAGCAGCAGCCCGAACCCGCCCCGCAAGAGCCGCAGATTCCAGAAGCTGAAATCAGCGAGGCCGAGGCCGATACCCAGGAAATCCCGGTGCGGTCCTTCAACCTTGGGGAAGCGGAAGAGTTCGAAGCAGTCGCGGAAGTGGAAGAGCCGGTCATCGCAACCGACCCCCAAGCGGAGCTCATGGAAGAGACAGAGGAAGCGCCGGCTCCAATCGAGGCGCCCGAGGCCGAACAACCCGAAGAGACCATGCCGCTGGCGGACCTCTTCCCTGAGGAGCCGGTCGAGGAACAGCCCGAAGCCGCGCAAGCTGAGGTGATCGAGGTTATTGATACCCCACAGGTCGAGGATGAGGTCGAGACCCCGCAAGCCGCAGCGGAACCCGAAGAGGTGGTTGCAGAACCGCCGGAAGAGGTTGAGCCCGAAGTCGTGGAAGCTGAGCAGCCCGCCGCTGAGCCGGTGATGGCAGCCGCTCCAGCAGAAGAAACCCAACCGAACGCCTTGCGTGAGCAGGCGCTGGCGCTGCTGGAGCACGGCAAGGTCGAGGCGGCCATCGAGCAATACAGCCAGTTGATCGAGTCCGACCAGCAGCTCGATGAGGTCATCCAAGACTTGCGCAACGCCCTCTACCGTCACCCAGTCGACATCACTCTCTGGCAGGCGCTGGGCGACGCATACTTGCACAACAACCAAATCCAGGACGCTCTGGACAGCTACACGAAAGCCGAAGAGCTCCTGCGCTAAAGAAAATGATGGACATGAGAGCGGGCATGGTGGTTATCAACCATGCCCGCTCTTTTATTCTTGTTATATCAGGGAAAGGGGTGGTACCAATGGCTAGTGCGTTCCACCTGGCATCATCCTTTGCCTGTAAATATGCGTTAAAATAAGACGAACTTAATTTAACCTTGGGGAGGAAACCTTGGAAAGAACATTCGTTATGGTCAAACCGGACGGCGTCCAGCGCGGGCTGGTCGGAGAGGTGATCCAGCGCCTGGAACAGCGCGGCCTGAAACTGGCCGCCGCCAAGTTCATGCAGGTCGGCCAGTCGCTGGCCGAAGAACACTACGCCGTCCACAAAGGCAAACCCTTTTATGAAGGCCTCATCCAGTACATCACCTCAGGCCCGGTCATGGCAATGGTTTGGGAAGGATCAGGCGCAATTGCCGCCGTGCGCCAGACAATGGGCGCCACACGGCCCCTGGAGGCCGCTCCAGGCACCATCCGCCACGATTTTGCCCTGGAGGTCGAACGCAACCTCACACACGCCTCTGACGGCCCAGAGACCGCCCGCCAGGAGATCGAGCTGTGGTTCCAGCCGGACGAGCTGGTCGAGTGGCAGCGCGCAAACGACCCCTGGATTTTTAAGTCGTAGTGTCCTAACAAAAAAGGCTTACTTCTTAGCAAGATTCTTATTACCAAATCGCCAAAAAATCCTTGACGAAGCATAGGGTCCATGGTAAACTATCACTCGTTCGGGGGCGTGGTGTAGTGGCTTAACATGCGGCCCTGTCAAGGCCGAGACCGCGGGTTCAAATCCCGTCGCTCCCGCAGGTTCAGACTGCGGAACCCCGCAGGAAGGGGAGAAACGCAAGAGCAGGTTGAAAAGCTGCGATTGAATTCCCTCTCAAAAGGACTACTTCGACAATCAATCGAAGTAGTCCTTTTCATTCGGCAGCTAACATTACTACGCTAAAAGTGATAGGATAAAGCTGTGAGCAAACGCTACTCTTATCTTGCAATCCTTATCGGCGCGATATGCGTATATTTCATCGTCCGCACCGCCCTCTTCCCCCAAAGAATGATTTTGCGGAATGCCATCATTCAGGGCGCCCTGATCGGCTTCGGGCTGGCGTTTGTTTCGGCCCAGGTATATGCTCTAATCAAGGCCAAAAAGGTCAATGGCTGGATCACCATGTATGGGTTGGGTGAGCCCGGCAACGGCATGTTCTTGCGCGCCGCGCAAGCCCAGCTTTTTCCCGGCCCGGTGAACCTGCCGCAGGAGGCGATGTACTGGTGGACGAATTCAGACTCAGACGGCCATACGCTCTCCGGAGCGCACGACTACGTCATGCACTTCCCGCCCGGAGGACTCCCACCGAACAAAGCCTTCTGGTCAATTACGATGGGGGATGCGGAGAATCACTTTGTGGCGAATCCGCTCAACCGCTACAGCATCAGCGATCGTACCGGCCTGGCCCAAAACCCTGATGGCTCGGTCGACGTATACATTCAAAAGGCGGCTCCGGCAGGTCACGAGTCCAACTGGCTGCCCGCGCCTTTGGGTAATTTCATCCTCTGGCTGCGCATCTGCATCCCCGGCAAGCCCGTCCTCGAAGGCAAGTACACCGTCCCACCGGTGGTCGAAGTGAGTTGATGGATATGAACAACCAGAATTTACTGATCTTCGGTGCGGTGGTAGTCGTGGTGTGGCTCGTGGTGATCTACCTCTGGCCGCGCTTGATGCTCTCCGCATACAAGCGGGCGCTGCTCACGAAAGGGTTCGGCGACGGTCCCATCCCAATCAATACACTTTATACCCAGCCCCAAAGACTCTTTGCGGAACCCCTGGCTGCGCAAGCCCACTCAAGCTCGAATCCCCTGACCGTGGGGGTGAACCGTGACACGCTCTTGACCGCCGGCTGGCTGGATTTACGTCAAGGGCCGTTGGTCTTGCACGTACCCGATATGAACGATCGCTACTACAGTGTTCAGTTCACCGACCCTTCGAAAAATACTGTTTTTGCTTACGTCGGCACGCGTACCACCGGCACACAGGCGGGGGACTATCTCATTACGGGGCCAGGTTGGAATGGACAGGTGCCGGGCAGCATGAAGCAGATATTCTCACCGAACAACTCCGTGATCGTTGCCGGCCGCACGCTCGTCGAAAGCGACAGCGACCTGCCGGCTGCCTATGCTCTTTCTAAGCAAATACAGCTTACACCGCTAAGCGCCCGGCAGCCCAGGCAGTAGCACTCGACTACCCTGCTGCTGCGTCATTCTGTTCAATAAACAGAGGGCGGGACGCATTGGACTGAAACCAAAGAAAAAGATAGGTATAGAAAGCCCCTCATGATTCTATTCTGGCATGAGGGGCTTTCTATTCCTATCTTTTTCTTCTCTTCCTGTTAGAACAGCTTTTTACACCGGAACCTGCTTCGCTCGAATGCCTTGCAAGACCACTTCCTGATCCACCGGCAGGCTGTACAGGCGCACGCCGGCGGCGTTGTATATGGCGTTTGTAATCGCCGGCGCGGTTGGGATCAACACAATCTCGCCCACACCTTTAGCGCCATGCGGACCCTCCGGCACGGGATGCTCGACCACAATCGACGTGATCTTCGGTGTCAGGGTGATCGAGGGCATGCGGTAGCGAGCCAGCCGGTCGGTGATCACCTTGCCGTCTTTGACGATGAAGTTCTCGGTTAGGGCGTGTCCGATACCCATCATGGCCCCACCCTCGATCTGGCCCCGTAAACCAAGCGGGTTCACCGCAAAGCCTACGTCGTTGGCCGAAATCAAGCGCAGCACGGTCACTTCGCCGGTCAGCATGTTGACTTCCACCTCGGCTGCCTGGGCTGCGAACGAGAATGCGAAGTGCATATCTCCGCCCTGGCCGAGCGGCTTGGTCTCCGGCGCCCAATAGACCGAACTGGCAAGCGGTTTGCGCCCGCCGGCGATCATCTTCTCAGCCACTTCGCCCATGCTGACGGTTAACTCGCCCACCTGGGCCAGGCCCTCCACGTAGTGGATCTTGTCCGGGCGCACGTCGTACTGCTCTGCCAGCTCGCTGGTGATCATCTCACGCAGGGCCTGGGCGGTCTGCCGCACGGCATTGCCGGAGACGAACGTCTGGCGTGAAGCCGTGGTTGGGCCGCCGTCGGGTGTCAGATCGGTGTCCGAGAGCAGAACATGCACTTGCTCCGGTTTCATGCCCAGTTCCTCGGCTGCAATCAACTGAAGCACGGTCGGCAGCCCCTGGCCCAATTCAGCGGAAGAGGTGCGCACCTCGAAGTGTCCATCCCGATACAGCTCCACCTCGGCCCCGGCTTTGTCCGGCGCGCCGCCGCCCAAACCGGTGTTCTTGTAGGCCACTGCGATGCCCCAAGACCGGCGCAGGTGTGGTGCGCCCTCGACCGGGCGGCTGACAAACGGCTGGTCATAGCCCAGGCATGCAATCTCCGCAGTGACTTTTTCAATACACTCCAGCAAGCCCACGCTGTTGCGCAGCGCCTGACCGGTGTTCGTGATGCTGCCCACCCGCAAAGCGTTCATCCGGCGCAGCTCGATCGGATCGATGTCCAGTTCTTCCGCCAGCATGTCCATCACGCTCTCGACCGCGAAGGCCGACTGCATCACCCCAAAGCCGCGGAATGCGCCCGCCGGGGGATTGTTGGTGTACATGGCGTAGCAATCGGCTTTGACGTGCGGCGCTTCGTAAGGCCCCGAGGAATGGGTGGTCGCCCGGGTCATGACCTTCTCACTGAGCGAGGCATATGCGCCGCCATCCCCGTACAGCTCCGACTCGACCGCCGTCAGGCGGCCGTCGCGCTTTGCGCCAATCTTGACCCGGATCTGGGTCGCGTGGCGTTTGGGATGTGCGATCAAGCTCTCGTGACGGTCATACAGAAGCTTCACCGGTCGTCCGGTGGTCTGTGCCAGCAGCGCCGCATGGGCCTGCCCGGCGACGTCCTCTTTGCCGCCAAATCCGCCGCCGATCAGCTGCCCGATAATGTGCACTTTGTCTTCCGGCAGGCCGAGGATCCTGGCGACCTGCTCGCGATCCTGATAGGGGATCTGTGAACCGACGTAAACCTCCATGCGACCCTCGGGGGTCAGGCGGGCAATGCTGCACTCCGGTTCCATGAAGGCGTGGTCGTGGAAGGGCGTGTGGAAAGTGTGCTCCAGGATTACATCCGCCTCAGAAAATCCCTGCTCCACATCGCCTTTTCGCACCTTGATATGTTTGAGCAGGTTGCCCTTATCGTGGATCTGCGGTGCGTCCGGCAGGTGCGCCTGGACCGGGTCACTGACCACCGGCAGCGGTTCGAACTCCACCTCGATCAGGTTCAGCGCCTGCGTGGCGATCTCGCGCGTCTCCGCCGCCACAATCGCAACCGCGTCGCCCACCGTGCGCACCCTCTCGCCAACACCGACCAGGCTGGGCCAATCGGCAATGATCAGGCCGTGCAGGTGCTCGCCGGGGATGTCCTCGGCGGTCAGCACCGCAGCCACACCCGTCAGGGCTTTGGCCGCGCTCGTGTCGATCTTGCGTACGATGGCGGACGGCACCATGGCGCGCTTGACACGAGCGTGCAGCATGCCCTCGAACTGCAGGTCGTCGGTGTAGATGGCCGTGCCGGTAACCTTGGCTTCGCCGTCCGCCCGAGGGCGCACCGTTCCGACTGCCTTCTTCGAGCTGCCAGACGGTTCGACATCAATCGGCCGGACCGCATCGCCCGTCCGCATCACTCGCGCCGCCTCTTGGATCGACTTGAGGATGGTCGGATAACCTGCGCAGCGGCACAAGGTGTCCTTCAAAGCCGCCTTGATCTCGTCCTCGCTGGGGTCCGGGTTCTTACACAGCAAAGCATAAGACGTCATCAACTGACCTGGGATGCAGAAGCCGCACTGCACCGCCCCGTACTGGATAAAGGCTTCTTGCAGCGGGTGCAGCTTCGGCGCCGACCCGTTCGAGCGGGGCGTCTGTGTGCTCAGCCCTTCTACGGTCAAGACGTGCTTTCCATCCGCCTTGGCCGCCGGATAATTGCACGAAAGTACCGGCTCATGATCGAGCAGGACCGTGCAAGAGCCGCATTCGGATTCGTTGCAGGCGATTTTGGTGCCGGTCAAACCAAGCTTGTAGCGCAGCACATCCGCCAGCATTTCGCCAGGGGCGACCCCTACCCGAACGTCTTTCCCATTGACATTGAATTGAATCTCTTGTTCGTTCATGCCACCTCCAATTGCCCGGCGCGCTGCCAGGCCGTACCGATAACGGTTTCCAATAGAACTTCACTTAACTGATAGCGATATTCGGCGCTGGCGCGCTGCGCGCTGCTGCGGAAACGCACGCTGGGGCGAATCGCTCCCCGCAGTTTCTCCTTCAGCGCCGCATCGAACGGGGCGCCCATACAGGCCTGCTCCAGCTCGATAATCCGCTGCGGGACGGGACCCGAGGGTCCAATCACCACCCGGATATCCTGGATACAGTCCCCTTCGCGCTGCAGCCACACGGCAGAATTAAGGATCGGCAGCGCCACACCCTGCGGCCGCATGAACCGGCTGAAGGCCGATGCCTGCCCGGGCTGGCGCAGCGGCAGCTCGAAGCCGACGATAAACTCCCGGTCCAACTCCAGCGCCGAAATCCCGGGCCCCTTGAACAGGCTCAGGATCGGCTCCAGCCGCAAACCCTGCTTGCTGACCACCTGCACCCTGGCGTCCATGGCGCACAACCCAATCATGCCGTCGGCGGCAGGCAGCGCGTGGGCCACATTCCCGCCCAGCGTAGCGCTGTTGCGCACCTGCGGCCCACCGATCAGCTCACACGCCTCAGATACCGCCAGGGCGTGCTCCAGGACCAGCGGCGACTGGGCTACGACCCGCACCGGCACGGCTGCGCCGATGAACAGATGATCGCCGCGCAGCTCGAGCACGTTGAGCTCGGGAATTTGGGAAACATCGACCAGAGTATGGATGGGCGCTTGACGACCCTGCTGGATCTCCAGCAGCAGATCAGTCCCGCCCGCGATCGGGCGCGCCGGACCAGGAGTGGATGCCAGGGCATGCAAACCTTCTTCAATTGATTTTACAACGAGGTAATTGGAACAAATGCTCATAAGATCGGTGGGCTCCTTTTTAGAAGGGTGGCACTTTTCGACGGGTTTTTGATCCCGACGCCGGCAGGAATGATGTCCGGCCGACCACCGATTTTGAGATTAAATTTAATTATAACGCATTTGGCAAGCGCTCAGGAAGGTGCGTTTCGATCATTCCTGGCGGACACCCGCCATCATTAACCCTAACTCCTCCAGAGTTGTTGAGGAGTTGTCCACCACGCCGATGATCTTGCCCTCATAAATGACGGCGATGCGATCCGACAGCGCCCGAATTTCATCCAGGTCTTCGGAGATCAGCAAAATGGCCATGCCGGCCTGGCGCTGCTCCAGCAGGCGCAGGTGAATGTACTCGCTTGCGCCAATATCAACACCCCGGGTTGGTTGTGCGGCGATCAATACCTTCGGGTTGCGAGACAGCTCTCGCGCCAGGATCAACTTCTGAATGTTCCCGCCCGAGAGGTTCTTGATGGGTGTCTCGATACTCGGCGTTTTCACATTATAGGCCGAGACCATTTCCCTGGTCCGTTCTTCAATGGCTTTCTTATCGAGGAAGATGCCGCGTGAGTAGGGCGGTTTGCCATGGTCTTCCAGCACAAAATTGTCCGCCACGCTGAAGTCCTTGATGGCGCCCTCGCGCATGCGCTCTTCCGGAATATAGGACTGCCCCACGCTAATCCGCTCGCGTGGCGACATGTGGCTGATGTCCTTGCCGTTGATAAAGACATGCCCCTGGCGGATCGGCCGCAGCCCGGCCAGACACTCGGCCAACTCGCGCTGCCCGTTGCCCGAGACGCCCGCCAGCCCCAAGATCTCCCCACCTTGCAGGGTCAGTGAAACGCCGTTCAGAGCGTCACCGCCCTTGTCGCCGCGGGTGTACATATCCCGGATTTCCAGGCAGGCTTTGGCCGGCACCAGCGGCGCCCGCTGGTATTGCAAGATCACCGGACGGCCGACCATCATCTGCGCCAGCCCGGCCCTGGTCGAGCCTTCGGTCTGGCATTCTCCCACCACGCGCCCATCGCGCAGCACCGTGACCCGGTTGCTGATCGATAGCACTTCGTGCAGCTTATGGGAGATGAAGATCAGCGCGTGCCCAACGCTGGCCATCTGCCGGAAGGTCTTGAACAGGTCGTCCACTTCTTGGGGCGTCAAAACCGCCGTGGGCTCGTCCAGGATCAGCAAATCCGCACCCCGGTACAGGGCCTTCAGGATCTCCACCCGCTGCTGCTCGCCCACCGCCAGCTGCCAGACCTGCGCCCGCGGATCGACCTTCAAGCCGTACTGCTCACTCAGTTCATTGATCCGCTTTTCCACCTTCTGTAAATCTAGCATGAACCCGCGCGAGGATTTCAGCCCCAGCGCCACATTCTCAGTCACCGTCAAAGACGGCACGAGCATGAAGTGCTGGTGGATCATGCCGATTCCGCTGTTAATGGAGTTGAGCGGCGAGCGGAACTGGCATTCTTCGCCGTTTACCAGGATTTGCCCCTCGTCCGGGCGGTACAGCCCATACAGCTGGCGCACGAGCGTGCTTTTCCCCGCGCCGTTTTCGCCCAACAAAGCGTGGATTTCTCCCGCACGAACGTTGAAATCGACATGGTCATTCGCTAATACGCCTGGGAAGCGCTTAACAATGCCAACCATTTGAACTTCTTCAATCCGTTTTTCGCTTATTGGGAGAGATTTTTGTGCGGACACTCAGCACGAATCCTTTCATCAACAAATAAGGCTTTGATCTACCCGGGGTGTTGGAGGCGCCATGGCGCCTCCAACACCCCCATTTAATTCACTTGAAAGTTGACCGTCGACTAGCCGAGCGGATCGATGCTGCCATCCATAATACCCTGGATGGCTTTGTCCGCAGCCGCCTTCACATCCGCCGGGACCTCGATCGCATCATTGTACTGGATCACCAGGCCTTTGTTCTTGAAGGTCAGGGTGTAGGCTTTGTTGCCCAGAACACCCGCCTCGCGGCTGGCGATCATGTCGTTTACAATGCCGGTCCAGTCATACACCTGGCTGGCGAGCACCACTTCAGGGGCCAGACTGGTCTGATCCCACTGTGTGCCGAACCAGTAGACGCCCTTATCCTTGGCGACGCCAATTGCGCCCACCACCGACTGCGAAGAGCCGGTCAACATGTCGGCGCCGGCCGAGATGTGCGTTTCGGCGGCAGCTGACATCAAGGAAACGTCTGAGAACGAACCGGTGTAGGAAATATTGACAACCGTTCCGGGTTTAGCGGCTTCTGCTCCAGCTTTGAACCCATCCACATACAGCTTGGCATCCCCGGCTTCAACCGGTCCACTGACGCCCAGCACGCCCGTCTTCGACATCAGCGCCGCGACGGTTCCCAGTACGTAACCACCTTCTTCGGCCTGTGCCTGGTAGGCGAACACGTTGTTGATATCATCCGCCTGGAATGTATCCAGCGAAGTCCCCCAGCCAAAGCTGGTCTCAGGGAAATCGGGAGCGATCTGCTGCAGGGAGGTCCCGTACTGAGAACCGTGAGCAAGCACCAGATCGTAGCCTTTACTCGCATAATCGCGAATCGCCGCAGCCGCGTCCGGGACGTTAAACAGGTTTTCAGAGTAGGCGATTTCCATCTTGTCCGTTCCGCCCATCTCTTCCTGTACAGACAGCAGCGCTTTGTACATCGACTCGCTAAACGAGGCATCCGTGATCGTGCTTGGGAACACAACCGCAACCCGGAAGGGACCGGTCTGGGCAGCGTTTCCTTCAGCCGGGGCAGCCGTTGGAGCAGCAGCGGGGGTGCAAGCTGCCATCAGCGCGCTCAAAAGCACGAGCAGAGCAACAATTCGATAGAACGGGGATTTCATAGTTTCTCCTTCTTAATAGAACCAAAACCGAATGGTTACGACGAGGGCGGAAGTCACCTGAGCGATTTTTGTTTTCACCACCTCCTCTATGTGTTGGATTGACGTAATGACGTTAATTCTCTCCTCGTTCGAACACCTTCGTTAAGGCCGCAGGCTGGCGCGTCCGCTGGGTGGCGAATGCCAGCGCCAGGATGGTCAGTACGTACGGCATCATAACCGCAATGTCGGAGGGAAGATTAATACCCTTCACTTGGATCCACAACTGCAGCGCGTTCACAAAGCTGAACAGCAGCGCCCCTCCCAGAACCCCGATGGGACGCCAGCCTCCGAAGTAAACCAGCGCCACAGCGATATAGCCCATGCCGTTGGTCATGTTTTCCTGGAACAGGTTGATCAGCCCAATCGAGAGTGAGGCGCCGGCGATGCCCGCCATCACGCCGCCGATCGTCAGGGTCGTGTAGCGGATCAAGGTGATATTCACGCCCAGCGAGTCCGCAGCCTGCGGGTTCTGGCCCGCCGCCCGGACTTTTAAACCAAAGGTGGTCTTACTCAAGATCCAGGTCGAAACAGGCACCATTAGGAAAGCGCCATACACCAGCAGGTTGTGATTGAAAAGCGCCGGCCCAAACAGCGGGATATCGCCCAACAGGGGGATTTTGATCGCCTGGAAGCCATTGATCGAAACCACAGTGCCCAGAGTCTCTTTGAACAGCAGACTCGAAAGCCCCAGCCCAAAGAGCGCCAGGCCAATGCCGCTGATGCCTTGCTCAGCCTTTAGGGTCACCGAGATGACCGCCATAATTAGGCCCATGATCGCTCCGGTTAGCGCCCCCGCCAGCAAACCTAACAGCAAGCTGCCGGTTTTCGACGCGACATAAAAGGCGCTGTAGGCCCCCATGAGCATCATGCCTTCGACCCCCAGGTTCAGCACACCCGAGGTCTGGGCGAAGGTCTCGCCGACGGCCGCATAAAGGTAGGGAGTTGCCAGACGGATCGCCGAATAAAGGATGCCTAACAATACAGGGAGTGAAAATAAATCGCTCATGCGGTTTCCGCTTCCTTCAATTCACGTTTCCTTGCCTGGCGTAATGACCAGATTTTACTTCCCACTACCAACAGGATCATCAGCCCTAAGAGGGTGTCGATCAGCGCCGACGGCACCTGCACCGAGCGCTGCATCTGGTCCGCTCCAACCAGCAGGCCGCCAAACAATACCGACGCCGGGATTAGCCCCAGGGGATGGAGGTTGCCAAACAGGGCCGCCACGATCCCGGTAAACCCGTAACCGCCGGACAGTCCCTCCAGCATACGGTGCTGCACGCCCATCACCTCGACTGCGCCCGCTAACCCGGCAAACGCCCCACCTAAAATCAGGCTCAGAGCCTGGTAGAACGGCACAGAGATACCGGCGTAGCGTGCGGCTTGCGGATTTAACCCCACGGCGCGGATGCGGTAGCCGATCACCGTGCGCCACAGGAAAATATAAACCAGAACAGCCAGCACCACCGCCAAGATCGCCCCGGAATGCAGCAGCGTGCGCGGCACCAGACGGGTCAGCCAGACTGCCTTTGGCAGCAGCGCCGACTGGGCAATGCGCGTGCCCTGCTCGATTTCCTTTGGATCGATCAAGGGGCCGCGCAAGAGGTAATTGCTCAGCTGGATGGCGATGGCGTTCATCATCACCGTGCTGAGAATTTCGTTGACGCCCAAGCGCGCTTTCAAGATACCCGGGATGCTCCCCCAAAGTGCGCCTGACAGGACACCGATGACCAGGCACGACGGCAGCAGGATCCAGCGCGGCCATTCCGGCAGCGAGACCGCCATCGCCGTGGCAGCCAGCGCCCCGGCGATGATCTGGCCTTCCGCACCGATGTTGATCACGCCTCCCCGGAACGCAATCACGACTCCCAAGCCTACAAGGAGCAAGGGAGTCGCTTTTACGAGGGTCTGTGTGATTCCCGAGATGTCGCCAAACGCTCCGTAGAATAACGCCCCGTACGCCTGGAACGGGTTGGCTTTCAAGGCCAACAACATGAACACGCCTACCACCAGGGCCACCGGCACTGCAAGCAGCGGCAGCAGCTCTTCAAGGGCGCGGTTGAATTGCTTTTTTAAATTGACACGAACGGTAAGGGTGTTGAATTTTGCCATAAGGTATTAAGAGTTTATCCTGTTTACTTCACAATAACTGCCAGGAGGAAACGGTTAGCCTGAAACGAGCGGGCAGCGAAGGCGGCGCTAAACTATTGTATATTATATACGATTCTCATGAAGTGCAAGCGATCCGCACCGCGCCAAGCGCAGGTTCTGCCACCTTTTGCACCGGTCTCAGCCGCAATCCGTACTCTTCGGTGGCTCGCAGAAAGGCTTTCCCCAACAACGTCCCCTTCACCAGCGACCCGCCTGCCAGCGCGCACGGCACTTCCCCCTCGAATCTCAATTTCTGCGCCACTGTGCTTGCCCCCAACGCCAGATCTTTCCCGGCCTCCGTCAGGATTCCCATCGCCACCGTATCCCCCCGCTGCCCGGCGGCCTGCTCCACCAGCACTGCCAGCTCGCCGATCTCGATCCGGTTAGCCATTGACCGATAGACGTGCCGGACCAGGTCGCCCGGCGCTTGCAGCTGCCAGGCTGACAACACCAGATCGGTGAGGGCGGTTACCGGCCCGCGACCGTCGGACGCTTGCGCCACTGCCCGCAGCGCCCGCAAACCGATGGCGTAGCCGCTGCCTTCGTCGCCGAACAGGTAGCCCCAGCCACCGGCCCGGGCGCTTTTCCCCTGCCGGTCGCAGCCATAGATCAGCGAGCCCGTGCCGCTGATCACCGCCAGTCCCCATTGGGCGGGCGTCCCGGCGGCCAGCGCCAGATGGGCGTCATTGACAATGGTGATCCTGGCTCCCGGGAAGGCGTCTTCCCCCCACGCTTGGATCAGCTTGTGGTCCTCCGGCCGGCCCGCCCCCGCCAACCCCATGCACACCGCCGCAAGCGGCCCCTGCTCCAGCCCGGCGTCTTTCCAGGCTTCCCCGGCGGCCGCTTGCACCGCCGCAAAAGCCGCCTCCGTCCCCACCGCCTGATAGTTGCTCGGGCCAGACCGGCCTCGCCCCAGGATGGTCCCATCCGAATCGGCCAGCAGCGCCAGGGTCTTGCTCCCGCCGCCGTCTACGCCGATCACGTGGCCGCCTGCCATTTCAGTCCCCTTTCAGCGCGGCCCGGGTGATGCCGTTTGCCGCCGCCAGCCGTAGACGCGCCTCCTCCGGCTCGACCCCGGCCAATTGGGCCACAATGGCCGTCTTTACCTCATGCCCGCAGCGCTCGTAGACCGCCCCGGCCTCTTCCTGGCTGATCCCACACGCCTCGGCCACAATCCGCCGTGCCCGCTGGCGCAGCTTGGTATTGGTCGGCTGCACATCCACCATTAAGTTTGAGAAGGTTTTCCCGATGCGGATCATCACACCGGTTGAGATCAGGTTCAGCACCAGCTTTTGCGCCGTGCCGGCCTTCATGCGCGTCGACCCGGCGATCACTTCCGGCCCCACCACCGGGGCAATATGGATCTCGGCCATCTCTGCCACCGGCGAGGGATGGTTACAGGCCACGCTGATCGTCAGTGCGCCTCTATTCTTGGCTATGCGCAAACCACCTAACACGTACGGCGTGCGCCCACTGGCAGCCAGTCCCACCACTGAATCCTGCGGGCCTACGTCCAGCGCCAGCATGTCGCGCTCTCCGGCAGTGGCATCGTCCTCCACCCCCTCGACGGCCTCGGTGAAGGCTCGGGTCCCGCCCGCCATCAACGCCACGACCAGCTCCGCCTGGGTGCCAAAGGTCGGCGGGCATTCGGAGGCGTCCACCACCCCCAGCCGTCCAGAGGTGCCCGCGCCGATGTAGATCAGCCGCCCACCGGCTCGCATGCGCTCGGCGATCCGATCGATGGCCTCGGCGACAGCCGCCAGCTGCGTGCCCACCGCCTCGGCCACTTTGCGGTCTTCACGATTGATCATCTGCACCATCTCCAGTGTAGATACGGTGTCGATGTACGCCGAGCGTGGATTGCGCGCCTCTGTTGTCGGCAGGCCTGTCGCGGCCGGCTGCGCCGGGGCTGTCGCGCTCCTCGTCTGTGGAGTCAGGTTGCCCAGGATCACGGGTCGAGCGGCGCCGGTGGCTTTCGGCAGGTTGCCGGGACGCCGGTGCCAGCTTTCGTAGGCCAGTACGGCAAACGCCAGCGCCTCTTTGACTTCCAGGCCGATCCCCACCACATCTGATGGCATCACCCGGCACTCCGGCAGGTGCGCCGCCAGCCGCGCCATCAACGTTCGGTTGCGCGCCCCGCCGCCGCTGACGATCACTTCTTGTGGCATTCTCGGCAGAAAATCGCCGAACGCCCGGGCGATGCTGCGTGCGGTGAGCTCGGTCAGCGTAGCGACCAGGTCTTCTTCGCTCAAGACTGAGGCCGCGGAGCGCTGCCAGATCTGCTGCCCCAGCTGCGCGCCGAAGCGTTCACGCCCGGTCGTCTTGGGTGGGCTCTGGGCGAAATAGGGATCGGCCAGCAGCTCCTGCAGCAGTTCATCGCTGACGTTCCCTCTCGCGGCCATCACACCGTCCCGGTCGTAGGTTTGCGCTCCGCCGGTTGCCCGCCGTACGGCGTCATCCATCAGCATGTTGCCCGGGCCGGTGTCGAAAGCCAAGATCTGCTGGTCGGGGCAGTTTAGCGGCGGCAAGTAAGTCACGTTCGCGATCCCGCCGATATTTAACGTCGCCCGCACCGTGTTCTCAGCTTGCAGCAGCAGCCCGTCCACGTAGGCCACCAGTGGCGCGCCCTGCCCGCCCGCCGCCACGTCTCGCACTCGGAAGTTCGAGATCACCGGCAGACCGGTCATCTCGGCGATCACCGCCGGTTCCCCCAGTTGTAACGTGGACGCTTGTGGCCCGGTTGGGATGTGCCAGAGCGTCTGCCCGTGCGAACCGATCAGGTCCACCTGCTTTGGGGTCAGCCCGGCCGCCTCGATGGCTGCCAGCGCCGCCTCCCCAAACGCCTGCCCGAGCACAAAGTTCAAGGCGCACAGGCGGTCGACGCTGCCGGTCTCAGGCCGGAAGCAGGCGAAGATCTCCTCGCACAGCTCTTGTGGGTGCGGGCGATGGATATGCGCAAGAAGCTTCCACTGCAAGCGCGGCGGCTCGCCGTGAAGCTCGACGACAACTGCATCCGTTCCGTCGGCTGACGTTCCTGACATTAACCCTGCGACAATCATGAAATCCTCCGAGACCTTCAGCCTGCTCTCTTCCGAGAGCGAAGATAAGCGACTTACCCAGGCTGAGGGCTGTCTGTTCTATTCCAGTTCATCAATGATGGTGACAATCGCCTGGTTTACGGCGACGCGCAGCGGGCCAATGCCGCGGTCTGTGCGCCCATTGTAGACCTCGTTGGTCAGCAGCGCCACAACCAGTTGTCGCTGTGGATCCATCCACAGGCAGGTGCCGGTGAAGCCGGTGTGTCCGAAGGTCTGCGGGCTAAAGGGATGGCTGCTGGCGTCCGGGTCAGGGCTCCACAGGTGGAAGCCCACCCCGCGCCGGGTGGCGCCTTCCTGCGCCTGCAGTGTGGTCATCTCGGTCACCGTTTCTGACTTGAGCAGCGGCTTGCCGCCGTCCAAATACATCTGTCCGAAGTGCGCCAGCTCGTCTGCGTTCGAGAACAGCCCGGCGTGACCCGCCACACCGCCCAGCCGCCAGGCGTTCTCGTCATGCACCTCGCCAACGATGCGGCGGTGACGCCAGCGGCAGAATTCGGTCGGGGCCACGTTACCGGGATGCGGCTCGGGCGGGAAGAAGCGTGTTGCCGCCAGCCCCAGCGGCACTATGACTCGCGCTTGGATGGCTTCCTCCAGGCGCTGCCCACTCAGCGCCTCCACCGCCATGCCCAACAAGATCAGTCCAACGTCGCTGTATACCACTTGTGAACCGGTCGGGTAAGCGAAGAAGGTCTCCAGCGCCATCTGCCGCGCTTCGCTTGGGTTGGCTGTCTCCTCGAAGGGACGCCAGGCGGGCAGACCGGAGTTGTGCGCCAACAGGCTGCGGAAAGCGATCTTCCCCGCGTCGACCATGCCGTTTGCCCCACCGGACACGTCCACCAAGCCAGACCAATTCAACGGATCTTCGTAAGGCCGGATGGGGCGCAAACCGCGAAACGCCGGCAGCGCCTCGCTAACCGGCTGGTCCAATGCGGTTTTCCCTTCCTCGACCAGAGTCATGAAGGTCGTGGTAGTGAACAGCTTGGTGATCGAGGCCAGATCGAACAGGGTCTGGCGGTCGACCGGCTGCGCCCGGGTGTCCGGAGCCAAACATCCGTAAGCTTTAGAGAAGATGCGCTCGCCCTTCCAATGGATGGTCAACTGAATGGCCGGGGCGACCCGCTCCACCGCCTCTCCCAGGATACCGTCGACCGGCGAAAAAGCATTTTCCATCCTATAAGTCCTTCAGGTAAACCGTGTATTCACGGTACGGCTCGAAGCCGAACTTGGCGTACAGGCCGAGCAGCTCGGTCCAGTCGATGACGCAGCCGCGCACGCCTGCATGCTGCAAACGCCGCGCTGCGGCATCGATGATCGCGCCGCCGTAGCCGCGGCCGCGGCAGCCCTGCCCCACCCCCAGCGGCCCGAACTGCCCCCACGGCTCGGGCAGCCTGCCGGGGTAGTAGCGGTTCAACGGCCGCTTGGAATTGGCGAAGGTCATCCACAGGAAGCCATCGATGCCGTTCTCGTCGTGCACCGCCAGGATATCCGTCGAGCGGCCTCCATTCTCCAGGAACGCCGCCACCTCCGCATGCCAGCGACCGGGGAAGGCTCGCTCCAGGAAGGCCAGCAGCCCAGCAATCTCCTCGGTGGTCACCGGGCGGATATCCGCCTCCACCGTGGCGGTGCTGTGCGGGGTTTGGTAGCCCGCCAGGTCGCGCGCCACGTCCCATACTTTGGGACCCGGATCGCGCAGCCGGTAGCCCTGCTTCTCGAAGAAGCCTTCGCTGCCCAGTCTCTCCGGCAGTCCCGCCAGGAACGGCCGAAGCGCTCCGCCCAGGCGCACTCGCTTGGCCCCCTGGCTCTTGAGCCAGCCCTCGGCTTGCTTCAGCATCGCCTGGCCCACGCCCTGGCGGCGCGCTTCCGGCTCGACCGCCAGCAAATCGATAAAGCCCAGGCTCTGCCCCTCCTGGGCCGTGGCGTGCACGAAACCGAAGACGCTCTCGTCTTGGACTGCCAGCCAGCCGACCTGGCGAAGGCCTGTCTGATGCTCGCAGTTGAATGCCACGAAATCTGGGGCGATCGATAAATCCGACGGAGCGCCGGAGTTCCAGACGTGCGCCGCCGCCTCACAGTGCTCACTTGTCTCGACATCGAATGGGATCAGGAACATCGTCTTCCTTTCCTTAAAACAGGTCTTGGATTCTCTTATCCTTCAGGCAGCCCTGGCAATTCCACCGGCAGTTTCCCAGCGGGCCGGCAGCGTCCCATCAGCAGGTCCGCCAGCGCCCGCAGCGCGGGCGGGTTCGATCCATAGGTTGCAATGTATGTTTGCACTTGCGGGAAGGCCATCAGATCGTAGGGGTTGCGCAGCGCGGCCACAATCAGTGCGGCGCCCGTCTCCAACAGGGCCCTGACCAGCGCAGCTTGCGCCGGATTATTCTTGGCGTCGCTGGTGGTGACCAAAACCGTCTTGCCGCCGGCCAATGCCGCCGCTGTCTTGACCTCGTTCTCCGTGGGCCGGTCCGAGACCGTCAGCGTCTGCGCCTGCAAGCGCTTGCCCAGCCCTCGGGCTGCCGGGATTTCCACCACCAGCAGCGGCTCGCCTTCCTTGAGCGGCAGCTTGCCCTCAGCACAGCGCACCAGTGTCAGCCCTGCCCGGGCCGCCTCATCCGCCATCTGGACGACTTCCGCTTTGCGGACCTGCCGTAGGTTTTGCGCGTCGACTTGCGGCGGCGTTAAAAGCTCGTGGCGCGCCTTGGCCGACAAAATCCGCCCGACCGATTCGTCCAGCCGCTCGATGGATATCTCGCCGCTGCGCACCGCTTCCAGCGTCCGCCGAAAAGCCTGCTTGTGCAAGTCGTGATCCCGGTTGAACAGCAGGAGATCGGCCCCGGCCTGGAAGGCTTGCAGCGCCGCCTGCTCTGCCGGATAACCGCTGGCGCCCAGCGCGCCCATCTCCAGCGAGTTGGTCGCCAGCAGGCCCTGAAATCCGAGTTCCTCGCGTACCAGCCCGGTCATTACCTTCGATGAGAGTGTCCCCGGCAGCCCATCCGGGTCGATCTCCGGGAAGGTTACGTGGGCCGACATGATGCCTGCCGCACCCGCCTGCACCGCCGCCCGGAACGGCACAAACTCCACCGCCTCCAGGCGCTCGCGTCCGTGCGGCACCACCGGCAGGCCCACGTGCGAATCCACGCTGGTGTCGCCGTGACCTGGGAAGTGCTTGCCAAACGCCATCACGCCGTTTTCCTGCAATCCAAGAATGAAAGCCGCTCCAAATGCGGCCACTTTCTCTGGATCAGAGCCGAACGAGCGCAGGCCGATCACCGGGTTATCGGGATTGTTGTTGACATCCAGGTCGGGGGCGAAATCGACGTTGAAGCCTACCGCGCGCATCTCTGCTGCCATCGCGGCTCCAACCCGATAGGCAGTTTGCGGATCGCCGGTGGCGCCCATGGCCATGCCGCCCGGGAATTCCGTGAAGCCGGTCTCCTCGGTCAGGCGCGCCACCCGCCCGCCTTCTTGATCGACCGCCACCAGCAGCCCGGGGTGCCCGCCTTCCCTGGCGGCCGCCTGCAATGCGTTCGTCAGCTCTGCCACCTGCTTTGGGTTCTCGACGTTGCGGGCAAAAAAGATAACCCCGCCTACGCCATATTCCACGATCATCTGGCGCAGTCCGGGGTCGAACGTCGGGCCGTCGAAACCGATCACGAACAGCTGCCCGACCTTTTCTTCCAACGTCATGGTTTTAAGAATCTCGGAGATTGTTCCAGGGGTCATACTGTGCAGCTCCTGCTTATTCATACAACAAATACGGGCGCACGCTCTCCCAAAATTCGGCTTGCTGGCGCGGCCAGTCTTGCATGATCTCGTCCACGCTGGCGTCCGCCAGGATTGCCTTACGCACCTTGTCGGCGCCCAGTTCCAGGTCGAAGTGTGCCACCGTATCGGTGCGGTGTGAGGGCCGGAAGGCGAACAACTGGGGCGCCTGCTTGTGCGCCTCGACGATCATGTGCAGCGCCGTGCGCACCGGCTCGAAAACATTTCGGTCGGTCACAAACAGCTGCACGCCGCTGCAGATCTCGTTGGCATACTTGCTGGCATAAGGCTGGAAGAACAGCGGGCGGAAGCGCACACCCGGCAGATCCAGGCCGTTGAGCGCAGCCGCCCAGGCATACCCATCCATCCAGGGCGCCCCGGCCACCTCGAACGGCAGGCTGGTGCCACGCCCCTCGGACAGGCTGGTGCCTTCCAGGAAGCACATGCCCGGATACACGACCGTGGTGCTCAAATGCGGCATGGCCGGTGAAGTGGTCACCCAGGGTAGCCCGGTCTGGTTGAACCACATCTCGCGCCGCCAGCCCTGCATTTGGACGACGCGGAAGTCCACATCCAGCCCCTCCCGCCCGGCCATGTACATCGCCATCTCGCCAAACGTCATGGCATGGCGGATGGGCAGCCCGGCCAGAATGCCGATGAACGATTCGAAGCCCGGCTCCACCAGCGGACCCTCCAGGCGCACGCCGGTAATCGGGTTGGGTCGGTCCAGCGCCAGCACGCTCTTGCCTGCCTGGGCCGCTCCATTGAGGACATAGTGCAGGGTGCTCAGGTAGGTATAGAAACGCACCCCCACATCCTGCATATCGAACACCAGCACGTCCAGCCCCTCCAGCATCTCTGCGGTAGGCATTTTGTCCGGCCCATACAGGCTGTAGACCGGCAGTCCGCTGATCGGGTCGCGAGCATGCCCCACGCTGGCGCCGTCCGGCGCCGCGCCGCGCAGCCCATGTTCCGGCCCGAACAGGGCCGTCAGGTTGACGCCTGCAGAGCGCAGTGCGTCGACGCTGTCGGTTAAATTGGGCAGTACCGCCGCCGACTGTGTTATCAGTCCGATGCGCCGGTTTCCAAGCAGAGCCTGGTGATCTTCGATGAGTGTAGCAAGTCCGGTTCTGATCATGTCATTTTTACTGTTTAGGATGTGCGGATTGGTTAAAACAATATGATAATTGCAGTATACCAGGGTTTGGTTAACCGTGCTATACTGGTCTAGCATGGTTCTTACCAGTTTCTCTATCATCTTGACATCATTTTAATAGTGTGCTAATCTTTACTAGCACAGTCTATACCGGGATAGCACGGTATAACCAGCGCAGGTCCAATTTATCAATTTGTAACAACTGAATACCGGTTCACTTCCTGCCCTTTCATATCAGGATCTTGCAATCCCAAGGTAGGATCACCATGGATTTTTCAAGCTTCGATAAAGCCGGTTCTGAGCGCCTATACCTACAGATCCGCAGCATCATCCTCAAGGCGATACGCGATCGTGACCTGCAGCCGCGTCAGAAAATTCCCTCGCTGAATAAACTGAGTGAAATGACCGGCGTCAGCCGCGTCACAGTTCGTCAAGCGCTCCAATCGCTGATCAACGAAGGCTGGCTCTTCACCGTGCCGGGCAAAGGCACCTACGTTGCCGAAAGCCCGCGCATCGAACACAGCCTCCAGCAGCTGCTGGGCTGGACGGATGAGATCCGCATGCAAGGGCTCATCCCCTCCTCCAAAGTTGTCTCTTGCGACACCGTCCCCCTCACCGCCTACCTGGCCCACTGGCTGGAAGTCCCCGCCGGCACCCTTGTCTATCAAATCACCCGCATCCGCTACGCCAATGAATATCCCCTGGCGTTGGAGCGGGCGCACCTGGTCTGCACCAGGTTCCCCGGGCTCGACCGGCTAATCGACAGCGAAACTTCCCTTTATAAAATCCTACAGGAACATTACTACATCAAACCGTTGCGTGCTATTCAATTCCTCGAAGCCAACGAGGCCGATCTGGTCGCTTCGAAACTGCTCGAGATCGAGTTCGGCCAATCCGTGCTCGTCTCCGAGCGGATCACCTACTCGGCCAACGATGAGCCGATCGAGCTGGTGGTGGGCGTTCAAAAGCCGGGTTTCGTACGCTTCAAGACAGAACTGAACGTCAACAGCCCGCCCATGCGCCAGATTGTTGTCACCCCGGATGCGAACAGCGCCTTGATCAAGAACAACAAGAGCTAATCGCCAACCGCTGTCTTTTCATATCCTTCGACAGGAGTTTTTTTATGGTAAGTTTAGCGGAAGCCAGGCCAAAACAGCGTACTGTCCCAATGAAAGTCGTGCGTAGGGTCACCAGCAACTTTTGGGTCAAGCGCATTGCGAAAGCCGTCTTCACCCTGTGGCTGGTCACCACGATCATCTTCTTCGTCATTCGCTTGATGCCCGGAAATCCTTACGATCTCATGGTGCAAGAGTTGATGGTCCAGCGCGGCCTTTCGGAGGATGCAGCCGTCTCCATGGCTTCTTCGATCATGCGGATCGATTTCAGCGAGCCGGTCTTATCTCAGTATTATCACTACATGATCAACCTGGCCCACGGCGACATGGGCAACTCTTACCGCTCGCAGGGTGTAGAAGTCACCCAGATGATCGCCGAGCGCCTGCCCTGGACCATCTTCTCGGTTGGGATTTCCCTGGTCATCAGCTTCGCCATCGGCATCACGCTCGGCACGGTCATCGCCTACAAGCGCAACACGTGGATCGACTACCTGCTGTCGAACCTGGCCGCCATCCTGGATGCCACGCCCAACTACTTGACGGCCATCATCCTCTTCCTGCTGCTTGGAGTGGTCTGGAAGATCTACCCGTTGAAGCTGCTGCGCGGCTCGCTCTCACCCGGGATACACCCGGAGTTCTCGCTCACCTTCCTGTTCGACGCCCTGAAACACCTGTTCATCCCGGCGGTGGTGTACATCCTCTCAACCGCCGGCTCGTGGCTGCTGACCATGAAAGCCAGCACCGTCGCCACCCTCGGTGAAGACTATGTCACCACCGCCAAGGCCCGCGGCCTGCCCGACTCACGCATCATCACTGCCTACGTCGGCCAAAACGCCAGCCTGCCGCTGGTCACCCGCCTGGCCATCTCCGTCGGCTTCGTGATGGGCGGATCGGTCATCATTGAGCAAATCTTCACCTATCAGGGCATCGGCTTGCTGCTCTGGCAGGCGATTGGCGCCCGCGACTACCCGATCATGCAGGGCGTCTTCCTGACCACCACCATTGCCATCATCGGAGCGAATTTCGTCTCCGATATCCTGTATGGCCTCCTCGACCCTCGTATTCGCACGACCGACGGAGAAAACTAAGATGGACAAATTCTTCGAGTTCTTCCGTGTCACGGGTCGCGAGCTTTGGAAATCGTTCAAAATCCTGTGGCGCAACCCTTCAGGACGTATTGGTTTCATCTTCCTGATGCTTATGATCGTATTCTCTTTTATCGGCCCGCTGGTCGTCGATCCTCCCAATCACGTCAATGTGAAAGAGATCTACCAAGGCCCCTCCATGAATCACGTTCTCGGCACCGACTATCAGGGCAAAGACAATCTGGTGCTGCTGATCTACGGCGGTAAAGACATCCTGCTGGTGGCCTTGCTGGCCGGTGTGGTCACCACCTTCATCGCAACCCTCGTCGGCGCTTCCAGCGCCTTCATCGGCGGCAGCTTCGACAGCTTCATGATGGAGGTCGTCAATATCTGGCTGACCATCCCGCAGTTCCCGCTCCTGGCTGTCCTGGCTACCCTCATCCGGCTGAATTCCATCGTCCCATTGGCCATCATCATCGGCATTCTCTCCTGGGCCGGGCTGGCCCGCCAGATCCGTTCGCAAGTGTTATCCCTCAAGAAACGCGATTTCGTCGAGGCAGCGGTCAATCTCAACCTGGGTACCTGGCATATTCTCTTCCGTGAGCTGCTGCCGAACATGATGTCCTTCATCGCCATTGCCCTGGTCTTCTCGATGACCTCGGCCATCTACCAGCAGACAGGTCTGGTGTTCCTGGGCCTTGTGCCTCTCTCCGGCGAAAACTGGGGCGTCATGCTCAGTATGGCCTACAACAAGGGCGCCATCTACAACCCCAATGCCGCCTGGAACGTTCTGGCTCCGGTGCTGGCAATCATCATCTTCGAACTTTCGCTGGTCCTGATCGCCCGCTCGTTGGACGACGTTTTCAATCCCCGCTTGCGGACGGAGGTGTAGGCAATGACCATTCCTCAATCCCCTCAGAGATCGACGGCCCCGGTTGTCCTGTCCGTCCAGGACCTGTGCATCGAATACAAGGTCCAGCACGGCAGGCTGCAGGCAGTCCGCGGCATCTCCTTCGAGGTCCGCCGCGGCGAGGTCGTGGCAATCATCGGCGAGAGCGGCTCCGGCAAGACCACCCTCGGCCTGGGCCTCATCCGCCTGCTGGCCGACACCGCCGTGATGCGCCAGGGAAATATCACCTACAACCGGGTCAATTCGAGCGGCGAGATCGTCGATTCGATCGATGTGATGCGTTTGGACAATGCGGACATGCGCCGCTTCCGTTGGAAAGACTGCGCCATGGTCTTCCAGTCTGCGCTGAACGCCATGAACCCGGTGCTGCGCGTCTCGCAGCATTTCGAGGACACCGCCCGGGCGCACGGCGTCAAAACTGGAAGGGAATTCAACGAACGGTCCTTCGAATACCTGCGCATGGTGCGGTTGGAACCCGAACGGGTCTGGAATTCCTACCCCCACGAGCTGTCCGGCGGCATGCGCCAGCGCGTGATCATCGCCCTGTCGCTGCTGCTCGAGCCCGGCCTGCTGATCTTCGATGAGCCCACCACCGCCCTCGATATCCTCACCCAGCGCAACATTATGACCGTGCTCAACGATCTGCGCACGAAGCTCGACTTCTCAATGATCTTTATCTCCCACGACCTGTCCCTGGCCGCCGAACTGGCCGACCGGGTCGTAACGGTTTACGCCGGACGAGTGGTCGAGGAGTGCAGCGTCTACACCACCTTCATCGACCCACACCACCCCTATACCATCGGCTTGATCCACGCCGTGCCCACCCTGGCCAGCGACCGCAGCGAGCTGACCTCCATTCCCGGCTCGCCGCCCGACCTGATCAACATGCCGACCGGCTGCAAGTTCCACCCGCGCTGCCCCTTGGCAGATAAGCGCTGCCGCGATGAGGAGCCCTCTCTGGATCTGATCCGGCCGGATCACCTGGTGGCCTGCTGGAATTGGAAAGCCGCCCAACAAGCCAAACGAGCATTCGAGGCATCATGACCGCATTGATCGAACTAAAAAACGTTTCCCGAACCTTCCATGTCAAGCGCCGCGTGATCAAAGCCGTCGACAGCGTCTCGTTAGCCATTCAGCCCGGTGAGATTTTCTGCATGGTTGGCGAATCCGGCTGCGGAAAAACCACCACCGGCAAGATCATCTCCGGTTTACTATCCCCCAGCAGCGGCGAATTCACCTTCAAGGGCAAGGCCATCCATGACATGACTCCTGCCGAGAAGAAGGAGTTCCGCCTCTCCGTGCAGATGGTCCATCAGGACCCCTATGCCTCGCTGAACCCCACCCAAACGGTGTTCGACATCATCGCCGCCCCGCTCAACCGCCACAAACCAACGTCCTCGGAAAAAGCGACCATCAAACGGGTGTGCGAGCTGCTCGAAATGGTTGATCTGACCCCACCCGACGATCTACTGTACAAGTACCCGCACCAGCTGAGCGGCGGGCAGCGCCAGCGTATCTCGGTTGCCCGGGCCATCTCGGTCATGCCGTCCTTGATCGTCGCAGACGAGGCCGTTTCGATGGTCGACGTGTCGATCCGCATCAGTATTTTGCGCATGATGACCCGCCTGCGTGACGAATTGGGCATGGCATTCTTGCTCATCACCCACGACCTGGCGCTGGCCAAGTACTTCGCCTGGGAAGGTCGCATTGGCGTCATGTACCTTGGCCGCATCGTCGAGATCTCCCCTTCCCGCAAACTGGTCGCCGATCCGCTGCATCCCTACACGCAAGTGCTGATCTCTTCCATCCCCGAGGCCGATCCGGAAGTGACCCGCAACAAGCGCCGCATCGAATTGCGCTCCATGGACGTTCCCAGCTTGTTGAACCTTCCCAAGGGCTGTTCTTTCCATCCCCGCTGCCCGTACTTCATGGGCAGCCGCTGCGAGCAGGAAGTACCGCAGCTGGAAACCTACCCGGGCGGCTGCAATGTGGCCTGCCACCTGGTCGACGAAAACCGGGTGAGGGCCTAATCGCATGATCAGCCCTGAATCGGGAAAGTTTTGGTTCACATTAGCCATCGGTATTACCCTGATGTCCCTGGTGCTTTTGACTTTCCTCCATCCGGGAACCGCGGCTTATTACATTGACCTGTTCAGCCTGATCGTCGGGGTCGTGATGCTGGTTGTGATCATCATCCTGGTGCGCAAGGCGAACAAATAAGTGGTTGATTTGGCCTTTTCGGGCCCTTTGCCGCAGGCTTCTGCCCGACCCCCTCACTGGCAGCGCCTGCAGATCTCTGCAGTTCAGAACCGCCATGGCGATAAGGAGGTGATGGTTATCCAAGAAGTGAGAGCTCTCCCTGACCGGACTGCATCTCAATGAACTCGGTGGTTACTTCGCTCATCAAATCTTGCAAGATCATGCTGATATTGAATTCGAAGGAGAATCAAATGAAAAAGTCGTTTCGGTTCGCTTCTCTCATCGTTGTACTGGCCATGCTGTTAACGGCATGCACCCCGGCAGCGACGCCCGTGGCCGAACCCGCTGCTGCAACTGAAGCGCCTGCGCCAGCCGCCGCACAGCCCACGCAAGCCCCCGCTGTAGAGCAGCCCACGCAAGCCCCTGCCGTCGAACAACCAACTGCGGCGCCTGCGGAATCCTCAATCGCCGACCAGATCGACGTCAATTATGAGGGCCATGTCGTCACCGTCACCCTCAAACCCGATCTAAAGTGGAGCGATGGCACTGACCTGACCGCCCATGATATCGTCGGCTCCTACAACCTCAGCTGGGCGAACAACGCCGCTGTCTGGACCTGGTTGGATGACATCCAGGCTGTTGACGAAACCACGGTTGTCTTCTACATGAACGACCTCTCCATGCGCATCCTCCGCTACCTGCTGCGGACCGAGCTGGTTTACCCCTATTCGGTCTTTGGCGAGTGGATGGACAAGGCCGGTGAGTACCGCGCCGCTGCCGTGGACCGCAAGGCTGACGAAGGCTTCACCGCCTGGTGGGCCGAGTTCAACGCCTTCAAACCCACCGAGGCAGTCGTTTCTGGCCCCTTCATCCCCGATATGTCCACCTATTCGGAAGCGCAGGTCGAGCTGGTCAAGAACCCCCTGGGTTACAACGCTGACAAGATCGACTTCGACAAAATCCTGGTCTACTACGGTGAGACCAACGCCTGCACCCCCCTGACCCAAACGGGCGAGGTGGATTACTCCACCCATGCCTACCCGCCGGCCGTTCTCGAAGGCTTCAAGAACCTGCCCAACCTGTACATCATGCAGGCTCCGATGGGCAACGGTCCGAGCATCGAGTTCAACTACCGGGTACACCCGTTCGAGATCAAGGAAGTCCGTCAGGCCTTCGCTTATATCATCGACCGTGAAGAGAATGCGATCGTCGCCTTCGGCGACGCTGCCAAGCCCGTCAAGTACATGGGCGGTATGCCCGACACCGCCGTGGAAGGCTGGGTAAACCCCGATATTTATAACAGCCTCAACACCTATCAGAAAGACTGGGCTAAGGCTGAAGATCTGCTGGCGCAGGCCGGTATGGTCAAGAAAGCCGACGGCTGGTACGATGACACCGGCAAGAAGATGGAATACAAGCTGTGGGTACCCGGTACCTGGATCGACTACGTTGGTTCTTCCACCAACGCTGCCGAACAGCTGACCAACTTCGGCATCAAGGTTGAGGTTCAGCCCTATCAGGACAGCGAGCGCGCCAACATCAAGCAGAACGGCGAGTTCGAGCTGCTGATGGACATCGGCTTCCTGTACAACCCGCCCCATCCCTACCGCTCCTACGAATACGTTCTGGGTACGCCCTTCAACGATCCTAGCAGCGAAGGTCAACCCGGCATCGGCTTCCCGCTGGATTGGACCACCCCGGATGGCGAGCAGGTCAATTTGAAAGAACTGACCGATAACATCTCGCAGGGTATGGATCCTGAAGTGCAGAAACCCTACATCGAAACCATGGTGAAGCTCTACAACGAGGAACTGTTCACCGTGCCGCTGTGGGAACGCTATACCACCGACCCGATCGACACCGCCGACCGCGTCACCGGCTGGCTGCCCTGGACCGATCCGATCTGGAAGAACAACATGGGCGCCGACAACTACGTCTCCATGCAGCTGCTCGACGGCACCCTCAAGCCGGTTGATCCCAACAATAAGGTCTTCAACCACTGCTACCCGTACGTTCAGCCACCCAAGGGCCATTTCAACACCTACATCGCCGACAACCTGCCGGCCTCGTTCACCGTGATTGGCTTCAACGTGGAATATGTGCCGCTGTTCTTCTACATGCACGCCACCAACGAGTATGTGCCTTACCTGGCCGACTCCTACCAGATCTGGAAGTAATTCCCGATCGCCACGCAATTCAAAAACTGCCCGGAGAATACTCCGGGCAGTTTTTATACATCCAGCCATCCCCTTTTTATCTACGCAGGTTTGCCTCAAAACCTTCCAAATCCGAGTAAAACTGCGCCACCATGACTGCCTGCTGCGGATTGGTATACAGCTCCGGTCTGGGGTGGTCAATCGCATCCACAATCGTCGCAGCCACCTCCTCCGGCGTTTGCAGCGTGCCGCGCTGACCGGCCCCGTGCAGCCCGGGTGTGCCATACAGCGCGCTCTCGGCAAACTCGGTCGACACCGCCGGCGGCATGACCAGCGTCACATGAATGTTCGGATACTCCTGGCGCAGATCCCAGCGCATGTGTGTGGTCAGGCTGTTGAGCGCCGCCTTGGCTGCGCTGTAAGCTGAGCGGTAGGTGGCAAAGGGCAGCCGGCTCAAGGCCGAGGAGACGTTGATCAGGTGCCCCGTGCCGCGCTTCTGGAAGTGTGGCACGATCGCCTGCATCCCGTACAGCGCCGATTTTGTGTTGACCGCCATCATCTCGTCAAAGTCCTCGTCGGTCAGCTCCAGCACCGAACGGCCAATGCCCCGCCCGGCGTTGTTGACCCATACATCCACGTGCCCAAACGCCCGCAGCGCTTCATCTCGCAGATGATCGACCTGCTCCCGCCGGGTGACGTCCGTCACCACCACCAGCGCCTTCTCGCCACACTGCTCGGCCACCCGCTCGAGCCGATCTTTCCGCCGCGCCGCCAGCGCCACATACTCCCCGCGGGCTGCCAGCTGCAGTGCCAGCTCGGCCCCAATCCCCGAACTTGCTCCGGTAATCACATTCACTCGCTCTACCATCCGTCATTCCTCCCAGTCTTGTTAGTGTCCTCTATTGTAACTGCGGCCCAGGATTTACATGAAGGTAACCGAATCGGTATAATGGTTTTTGAGATGGAACTGCTAACCGAGCGTCTGATCCTGCGCGAGTTCGTCGACAGCGACTGGCAAGCCGTGCTGGCTTATCAGCGTGATCCGCTCTACCTGCGCTACTATCCGTGGACCGGGCGCTCCCCAGAGGACGTGCGCATGTTTGTCTCGCGCTTCATTATTCAGCAGCAGACCGAGCCGCGCACCAAGTTCCAACTGGCCGTCACCCTCAAATCCAACGGCGAGCTGGTCGGCAACTGCGGCATCCGCAAGGACAGCACCGAGTCCAACAGCGCGGATATTGGCTACGAGATCTCTCCCCAGCGCTGGGGTCACGGATACGCCACCGAAGCCGCAAAGGCTATCCTCCGCTTTGGCTTCACCCAGTTGAACGTCCATCGCGTCTGGGCCACCTGCATCGCCGAGAACACCGCCTCGGCTCGCGTTCTGGAAAAGCTTGGCATGCGCCTGGAGGGTCACCTGCGCGAGAACGAGCACTTCAAAAACCGCTGGTGGGACACACTGATTTACGCCATCCTCGCCCATGAATGGAGTAAATAATGCCCGACCTTACCCCAGCCGAGCAATTTCTCCTCTCGGCTTTCATGTCATCCAAACAGAACCAGCAAGGCCCTACCGACCCGCAAGCCCTTGACGCAATTCAGACTACCGGCGACGCTTACTTTGGCATCTACCGCCTCGACTGGTCCGGCGCAGCTGCCGAGCTGCAAGCGCAGGGCTTTGCCGGCCTGCAAAGTGACCGGCTTTCCCTGACCCCAGCCGGAGCGGTCCGCGCCGCTGAACTACGCCAGGCTCACCCCCGTTACCTGTATGCCTACAACGAGTTCTTCCATCGCGCCCGCCGCAGCCCGGCCCACGCCCGCTTCTGTGAGCAGGTCTACGGCCGCGACCTGTGCCAGCATGGCATGGCGGACATGCGCCAGGTGGATGACCTGGCGGCGCGACTGAAGGAAGATGGCGTCCGGTCCTTCCTGGAGCTTGGTTGTGGCAGCGGCGCGGTGACCGCCTACATCGCCACCCAAACCGGCGCATCCGCCACCGGGGTCGACATTGCCGAGGAGGGCATCGCCTGGGCGGATTCGTTGGCGGCCGCCAACCACCAGCTCGAGCGCCTGCACTTCCTGGCCGCCGACATGACCACGGTCGACTTTCCGCCCGCCAGCTTCGACGCCATCCTGATCATCGATGGGGTTTACTTCGCAGGAGATGCGCCGGTTTTTCTGACCCGCATCCTGGATTGGCTGAAACCCTCCGGCAAGCTCTACGTCCTCTATTCTGTTTGGCTGAGCGCAAACGAGCCTGCGGAGCTGCTCCAACCCCGCTCGACCCGCTTTGCGCAGGCCTTAAACGAGTTGTCACTGCCGTATGAAACGGGCGACTACTCCACTGAGGAGGCCCGGCATTGGATCCGCAAGCGTCAGGTCGCCGGTCAAATGCGCTCCGCGTTCGAAGCCGAGGGCAACCTCTGGCTGTGGCAGCGTCGTGGAGGCGAAGCCGAAGCCCACCAGGAATATGTGGGAAGCAGCCGCGTCGCCCGTTACCTCTACGTGATCCACCCGAAAACCGTCATTCCTTAAAAACAGCCTCTCCTTGCGGAGCTCCCTCTACCCGCCGGGTACGCTTACCAGTCTCAGAGGCCGAGGGGCTCCGCACGGAGCGAGCTTTGGGTTGAGCAGCTCATGTTAAAGTAGAGAGTGGAGAGCTTCGACCCGCTCTCCACTCTCTGCTCTCTCAATTCTTATCCCTGGGGCAGCTCCACCTCGAAGCCAAGGTAATTGCCAAGCGCCTCGCGCATCGGCTCCTGTACGCATCCCTCGGTAATGCTGACGTGATGGCGGTGTCCGTTCACGCCCACGTGCAGCAGCACGTCTTGCAGATTACGAATATGCGCAACCCCGGCAACGCCGAAGTAATTTTCCGGGATTGGGTCGTTGGTGAAGCGGCCTTCGCCCAGGTACAACCTGACTGCGCCCTCGTCGGTCATCAAACTGCCGAAGGTGAAGTCCATTGGGCGGATGCGCCCGGTATTAGGGCCATAAGCATTCCCCTCACCAACCGAGTTCTTCAGGATGGCATGATCGGTCACCAGTCCCTTGCCCTGCATCATGCTGGCCGGCAGCGGTCCGCAGTGGAACAGAACGCACTTCTCGTCCTCGTCGCCGTAATTGTTGTTCCAATCCAGCAAGCCCACCGGGTTATAAGACGCCAGGTTGAGCGCTTTCATGGTCACGGCGTTGCCCAGGTCCACCTCGCAGGCCGACGCCAGGCCTTGATCGTTGAGCATACCCATCGCCACACAGGGTGAGATGCCCATTTGCAGCTGGATTTCGGTCCAGCAACGAATCGCCATCGCATCCAGCTGGGCTTCTTCCACCACCTGATCGAGCGTTACACCCAGCCGCACGATGTTTTCGAACGCCTTCTCTGGCACGCCATCCCAGCGAGTGTAGCTGCGCAGCCCTTCCGCTTTCTCCCTGTAGGCGTCCTTCCCGGCATCGACCGTTCGCATCCGATGAAAAATATCCGACATATCGAAGGTTTCCACCGTGATGCCATGCCGCTGCAAGGACACCTCATCGATGCGCACTGTCTTGAACGGCGTCGTGCGCGCCCCAATTGCGCCGACAACCATGCCCTTGACCCCTTTGACTACCTGGCACACCCGGTCAAACTGGTCGACGTTCTGTTTAAAGCGTTCCGTGCCCGGCCTGACCGTATGCGGCTTCATCGCCGTATACTTCACGCCATACTGCCGGAACACGTCCATGATCGAAATCTTGCCGCAGAACGAATCCCGCCGCAGCTCGGGTCCCATCTTATCAAACTCGTCGGGGTAGGCCTGGATCCAGATCGGCACGCCCGCTTCCGCCAGCGCCGCCACCGCCCCGGTCTCGTCGCCAAAGTTTGGCAGCGACACGATGACTTCCCCAAACTTGCCGCGATTCTCACGCAGGAAGTTGGCGTACACCTCACCCTCGCGCGGCGTCTCGACTGCGCCGTAGCACGTCGCCAATTCATCCAATATCAATACCTCGTGCCCCAACGCATTCAGTTCACGCCGCATCTCTTCTCGCGCTTCGGCGATGAGCGAGGCTGGGAAAAAGCCACGGTTGCCAAAAAATAGTGCAAAAGTCGTTTTCTTCATTTGTAATCCTTTGCCTGGTCGGAAATTCCAATCAACGCCAGTATAGAGAAAATTAAGTTGAATGTCAACCGACGGTTGGCAGAGCCGCTTCCCCGCCCAACATCTTGACATCCTGTCCACTTCCAGATATACTCTAGATAATAAACCGCCGGTCGGTCTAATAAAGGCAAAAACATGGCACGCACGTTTAACGAAGCAGAATTTAATACCCGCCGCAACGAGATCCTGGATGTGGTCCAGGGCCTTTTCTATACGAAAGGTTACGAACAAGCCACCATTCAGGATATCCTGAACGCGCTGCAGATCTCTAAAGGCGCTTTCTACCACTACTTCGACTCCAAGCAGCGCCTGCTCGAAGCGCTGGTGGAACGCACCTCCGCAGCGGCCCTGGAAGTCGTCCTGCCGATCGTCGAGGACCCCGACCTGGGCGCTCTGGAAAAGTTCGAGCGCTTCTTTGGCTCCATCGCAGCCTGGAAAACAGACCGCAAGGATTTCTTGCTCGTGCTGCTGCGCGCCTGGTATGCCGACGAAAACGCTTTGCTCCGTCAGAAAATGATGCTCGCCACCATGCGGCAGTTCACCCCCATGCTGGCGTTGATTATCCGCCAGGGCGTCGCCGAGGGCGTCTTCTCGACCCCCTACCCCGACCAGATTGGCGAGGTGCTGCTGTCGCTGTTCCAGGGCATGGGCGATTCCATTGGGGGCGCCTTCCTGGAACTGGTCCACAAACCGAGCGAAGCCGAGCGCCTGCAAGGCTACGAGCAAATCGAGCAGAGCATCGCAGCCCATACCAGCGCCCTCGAGCGCGTGCTCGGAGCCGAACCCGGATCGTTGGCCCTGTTCGACACCGAGATGCTGAAAACCTGGCTGGTCCCGCAGGCGATCCCTTTTCGTCAAGACTAAACCTACCGCCCGGGCGCGCTGTTGTGACTTACGCAGCCACAACGCACCCGGCCCGTGTGTTTTGTTGTATCCGTTCTGTGGTATTTTGTTTGGTTCGTCAATGTAGAAAGGAACGTCACCTATGACCCTCTATCTTCGCCTGGCCTGGCGAAACATCTGGCGGCAGCGCCGCCGCACCCTGATCGTCTTCCTGGCGGTCGGAATCGGCATGGCGCTTATGATGTGGTACGACGGTTTCATGGCCGGTTTCGAGCAGGCAATCTATGGCAACGCGATCAAAGTTTTGGGCGGGAATATCCAGGTCCACGCGGAAGGATATTCGCAGTCCGGCAAGACCTCGCTTCTACCCCTCCAAAACGACGAAGACATCATCCAGTCTGCCCTGGCCCAACCCCAGGTCGTGGCCGCCTCACGGCGCATCGTCACCGGCGGTTTGGCCAGCAGCCACGAAGGCGCCTTCTCGGTCAGCATCGCCGGGATCGAGCCGGAGAAAGAGCTGCCTGTCAGCCTGGTTGGGCAAAATGTGTCGGCCGGGCGATATCTTACCCCCGACGATCGCGACATGATCTTCATTGGTCAGGGTCTTGCCAAGGCCATGGGCGTCACCGCCGGCGACCGCATTACCCTGGCCGGGCGGGCCATGCATAACCAGATGCGTCAGCGCACCATGACCGTCGCCGGGGTCTACGACCTGGGCATGGCCGAGATCGAAAAGCGCACGATCTACATGTCGCTGGCCGAAGCTCAAGACCTGTATGGCCTCACCGGCCAGTCCACCGAGGTGATGGTCTCGCTCCAGTCGCTCGGGCAGGAAGCCGCCGTGATAAAGGCGCTCAAGCCCCAGCTCTCCGGCGAGGAGATCGGCTCATGGCAAACCAACTTCCCGGAGATGCAGTCCGCAATCCAATCGAAGAGCGGTGTAATGAACATCTTCAGCGTGGTCATCATGATCATCGCCGGAATTGGCATTCTCAACCTGCTGGTCATGGCCGTGTTCGAGCGCACGCGTGAGATCGGCATTCTCGGAGCGCTCGGCTTGAAGCCCCGCCAGGTATCGGCGCTCTTCCTCGTGGAAGGTGCTTTGATGGGCATCATCGGGCTGGCGTTCGGCATTGCCCTCGGACTGATCATCAATTTCACCCTCGGGCAGATCGGCTTCGACTTCAGCGCCTTCTCCACCCTGACCGAGTACACCGCCCTGATCAACAGCCGCATCTACCCCACGCTTGGGGTGAACAAGCTGCTGCAGCGCGGCCTGACGGTCGTGATCATCTCCATCCTGGCATCCTATTACCCGGCCCGCGAAGCCGCCCGCAAGGACCCGGCCGCCGCGCTCCATTACGTGTGAGGTACACAATGATCCAACTCCTTAAAGTGGCAATTCGCGACCTCAACCGCAACCGCCGCCGCTCGCTCCTCTCGGCGCTGGCGCTGGGCATGGGCCTGGGCTTATTGATGCTGATGGCCGCCGTGCTTACGGGTGAAATGCGCAATGCGATGGATGCAACCATACGGCTGCAGAGCGGTCACCTCCAGGTGACTGCGGCAACCTACGATGAAGACAAAACCAGCCTGGCCTGGGAAGACCTGGTCGAAAACCCCGTGCAGATGGCCGCACAGATTGCAGCCCTCACCCCGGTGGACGTCGCCACGCCGCGCCTGTTTGCCAGCGGTATGGTCGCCGATGGAGAAGAAACCACCGGCGTTCGCATCGTCGGCATCGATCCGGCATCCGCTGCCAACAAACCCTTCCAAGACGGCCTGACCGCCGGCAGCTACCTGGCTGCTGACGATCGTGACGGGATCCTGATCGGTAAGACCCTGGCCGAGCAGCTCGATCTGCAAGCCGGGCAGGCGGTCAACCTGCTGGTCAACACCTCTAACGGTGACGTGGACGAGCAAGTCTTCACCATTCGCGGCATCTATACCACCGGTATCCCCGGCTACGACCAGAGCACGGTCTTCATGCCACTCTCCAAAGCCCAGGCGATCACCCAAACCGATGGTCACGCCAGCACGGTCTTTGTGCTGCTAAAGAATAAAGAGGACGCCCCCTCGGTCGTCTCGGCCTTACAGGCCGGTCGCTATCAAGTGAAGACCTGGGAGCAGATGAACGAGATTCTGATCCAAACGGAACAAATGTCGAACGCTTACATCATCATCCTGTACCTGATCGTCCTCGCCATTACCGCCACCGTGATCGTCAATACCCTGGTCATGTCGGTCTTCGAGCGCACGCGTGAAATCGGCATCCTGTCCGCCATCGGCATGAAAAGCCGCAGCATCATGGCCATGTTCTTCGCTGAATCGAGCCTGCTGGCGCTGTTGGGCATTTTGATGGGCCTTGGCATCGGCAGCCTGCTCGCGCTGTATGCCTCCAAGATCGGCTTTTACATTGGCAACATGGGCGTTACCGGCATCATGATGGGAGAGCGCATCTACGGCCAGCTCACCCTCCAGGATACCGTTTCCCTGGTGATCACCGCCTTTGTCGTTACCCTGCTGGCTTCGCTCTACCCGGCGCTGCTGGCAGCGCATCTGGAGCCCGTTGAGGCTCTACGCAGCGGCCAATAAGCGCAAAGAGCGCTCTCTTGTAAAATGGTTATGGAGAAATATCATGGAAGTCACGAAGATTGAAAACGTAACTCGCAATTATCAGATCGGTAAAGTTGAGACGCAGGCCCTGCGCGGCGTCGACCTCACGATCGAACCGGGTGAATTTACCGCCCTGGTGGGTCCGTCCGGCTCTGGCAAGACCACCCTCTTGCAGATCATCGGCTGCCTCGACCAGCCCACTTCCGGCCAGGTCTACATCAACGGCAAAGACGTTACCCGCCTCAACCGCAACCAGCGCGCCGACATGCGGCGCGGCACCATCGGCTTTATCTTCCAGTTCTTTGCGCTGATCCCTACCCTAACGGCCTTCGAGAACGTCGAGATGCCGCTGCTGCTCAATGGCCAAAACGCCACGCAGCGCAGGGAGCGCGTCCTGCAGCTGCTCGAAGCAGTCGACCTGAAAGAGCGCGCCTACCACCGCCCCGACCAGCTCTCCGGCGGTGAGCAGCAGCGTGTGGCCATCGCCCGCGCCCTGGCGAGCAGCCCGGCCCTGGTCCTGGCGGACGAGCCAACGGCGAACCTGGACACGCCCAACGGCAAGCAGATCATGGAGATCATGACTCGCTTGAACCGGGAAACCGGCGTCACCTTCGTCTTCGCCACGCACGATCCGCGCGTCATCCAGTACGCTCGCCGCGTGGTCACCTTGCGAGATGGCTGCATCGTGTCGAACGGCGCCATGGAGACGGTTCAGTCAGGAGCGTAAGATGAAATCCAACGTTTTATGGGTCTTGCTGGCCCTGCTTGCGCTGCTGGCGCTGCCCGCCTGCAGCGCCCTGAACCCCCCGGCGCCCACACCGCTGCCCACTGTGGTTCTGGATCGCTCCGTGCCCACTGGCGGCGCTGCCGCCGGAGCGCCTGCCTCAATCAGCGGCGGCGTGACCGCTTCCGGTTCCATCGTTCCGGCCCGGCTGGCGCAGGTAGCCTTCGCTCAGGGCGGCTCGGTACAGGAAGTTCGCGTCGCTAACGGCGACAAGGTGCAGCAGGGGCAGGTGCTGGTGCGGCTCTCCGGCAGTAAGAAGCTGGCTGCGGCGGTCGAAGCCGCCAACCTGGAGCTGCTCTCGGCCCAACAGGAGCTGACCAGCCTGCAAAACAGCGCCGAGCAGGCCCGCGCCCAGGCTCAGCTGCGGCTGGCGCAAGCCGCAGACGCCTACGATACAGCCCAAAAGCACCGCAGCTGGAAGCAGTTCCAGGTGGGCAGCGACGACCAGATTGCCGTGGCCCGCGCCGATCTAACGGTGGCCCAGGACCGGGTCGAGAAGGCCGAGGAGGCCTACAATGGCTTGTCCGGCAGCCCCGAGGACAGCGTGACCAAGGCCGGCGCGCTCAGCGCTCTGGCTGCCACCCGCACCGCCCGCGATCGAGCCCAGGCCAACCTGAACTACCTGCTCTCCATCCCAAACGCAGTCGAGGTCGACAAGGCCGAGGGTGAGCTGCAGGTCGCTAAGGCAGAGCTGGACGCCGCCCAGCGCGAGTACGACCAGCTCCAGAACGGTCCCGACCCAGAGGCATTGGCGCTGGCGCAGGCCCGTATCCAGAACGCTCAAGCCCAATTGACCGCTGCCCAGTCCTCTCTTGCCGACGTCGAGCTCAAAGCGCCTTTCGACGGCGCGGTCAGCAGCCTGCGAGTGGTTGGCGGCGAGTGGGTGCTGCCTGGGCAGGCCATCCTGACCCTGGCCGACCTGGACCATCTGCGAGTTGAGACAACCGATCTGAGCGAGCGTGACGTGCCCCAGGTCAGCATCGGCCAGCCGGTGACGGTCTTGATCAAGGCTCTCGGGCAAAACGTTCCCGGGCGGGTGGCCGAAATCTCGCCCCTGGCAGACACCCTTGGCGGCGACGTGGTCTACACCACCTGGATCGACCTCGACAGCATCCCCGGCGGCCTGCGGCCCGGCATGAGCGTCGACGTGCGGTTTGGAGAATAAACTCCGAACGTTGATCGGTAACGGAAGCGAAGAGGCAGTGGTTTTGTTTCCCACTGCCTCTTCGCTTCCGTTTACCCTTCACCTCAGGCGCTATTCTCGATTCCTGGTCCCTAATTGCCTGAGTTTGCAATCCCTTCCCTTGGTATAATTCAGGTCCGGAGGAAACATCTATGGGAACTGAACCAACCGATCTGGAAGGCTTGTCCGTCTTAGGTCGCCCGGCGCAGCCGAGCAAGAACCTGGAGGCCTTCCCCAACCGCTCGCCCGGCCGCTATTACCTGGTCACGCTGGAAACCGACGAATTCACCTGCCAGTGCCCGATGACCGGCCAGCCGGACTTCGCCCACATCAAAGTCGAGTACGTGCCGGATGAGAAAGTAGTCGAATCGAAATCTTACAAGCTCTACTTGTGGTCGTACCGCAATGAGGGAGCTTTTCACGAACACGTCGTCAACCAGATCATGGATGATCTGGTCAAAGTCCTCGATCCGCATTGGATCAAGGTAACCGGTATCTTCAACATCCGCGGCGGTATCGGCATCACGATCGAGTCCGAAAAGACCAAGACGCCCGAAGCCCGCCGGCAGTGGCTGAAACCCGCCAAACAAGAACCGCAAGGCTAAAGAGGGCCGCTTGCCAAAACAGCCCAGAGAACGCAGCGGCTACCGCTGGTATCCATTCGTTACAGCCGTCTTCGTGACCACGCTGATCATCTCGAATATCGTGGCCGTTAAGCTCGTCACAATCTTCGGGCTCGTGCTCCCGGCCGCAGTGGTCCTGTTCCCCATCGCCTACATCTTCGGCGACGTCTTGACCGAGGTCTACGGCTACAGCAACGCCCGCCGTGTCATCTGGACCGGATTCTTCTGCAATCTGCTGGCCGTGACGGCAATCTGGCTGGCCGGCTTGCTGCCCCCCGCATCCTTTTGGACGGTCGGGCCATTCCAGACCGCTCCGGAATCCCAGCAAGCCTACCTGGCCATCTTGGGCTTCGCCCCCCGCTTGCTCGGGGCATCGTTTGTGGCTTACTTGTCCGGCGAGTTCCTGAATTCATACGTCATGTCCCGCTTGAAAGTCCGCACCGAGGGCCGCTTCTTGTGGCTGCGCACCATCTCCTCGACCGTCCTCGGCGAGGGCATCGACTTCAACCATCTTCATCACCCTGGCATTCTTTGGCATCTTGTCGCCGCCCGAGCTGCTGACGACCATCCTGGCGCAGTGGGGCTTCAAGGTGGTCTACGAAGTCCTGGCGACTCCACTGACCTACGTGGTCGTCCGCTATCTCAAACGCTCCGAAAATGAAGACTACTTCGACCGTGGCACGGATTACAATCCGGTCAAGTTCTAAATAAAGAGAGTAGAAAGTAGAGAACAGAGAGCAGTTAGAACGCAGGCGTGTTCTAACTGCTCTCTGTTCTCTACTTTCTACTCCCTTTTTACTTCCAGAACTGCGGCAGCTGCTCCTTAAACGTCACCAAATAATCGTCCAAAATCTCCTTGGCCACGTCGATGTCCCGGATGACCGGGTCCAGCAGAAGGCACTGCAGCGCCAGCTGACGGTCTCCGCTGACCGCCGCGTCCACCGTCAGCTGACCGACCGTGATCTCACGCCGGCACAGCTCGGCCACCGGCACGGGCAGCTCGCCCACCGCCAGTCCCTGCGCGCCCATCCCGCTAAAGACCCCCGGCGTCTCGACGATCGCTCCCGCCGGTAAATTGGCAATCTGCCCCTCGTTTGGCAGGTCCACGGCCAGGTGATCGTGGTTGCCGGCCCCGGCGATGCCCTCGATCACCTCGACCGCCCCCTCGCTGTCGGCCCCTTTGAGGCGCTCGACATCTGCCTCGCCCGCGCCCATCCGGCCGATCTCGGCGTGACCATCCTCACGGCGCAGCTCGGCTTCATCCCAATCGTACAGCAAGATGCCGTATTTCTCCCACGGCCTGGTTTCCGGGTCGCTCATCCAGGGCAGGTACTCGCACAGGTGCCCATCGCCCGGGATCGGCATGATCCCAAACGCCTCGAACGCCCGCCGGGTCAGCGGCTCGAACCACTCCGGCGCGGTCTTCCAGGCCTCGGCCACCAGCGGGTACAGATCCTCGCCGCTGGACTTCTCGCGCACGTCCAGCATCCAGGTGAAGTGATTCAACCCGGCCGCCTTGATGTCGATCTTTTCCACTGCCTGGTCGACGATCCGCTTGAAGTTCTTCGAGTGCGCCTTGACCGCATGTGCGCTGAATGGCCGCGGCGGCAGCTCGATTCCCAGCCGCTCGGCCAGGAGGAAGCCCACAATCCCATACCCGGCGTAGATCTGGTGGCACAAACCGATCACTTTGATTTGGCTGTAACGGTGGATGGCGTCGCAGATGCGCACCATTGGGTTGCTGAAGTTGACGAAAAAAGCGTTGGGGCAGGCCTTTTCCATGTCATGCGCGATCTTCAGCACCGGCAGCACATTGCGGGCCGCATGAGCGAAGCCGCCCGGTCCGCCGTTCTCGGCGTACGGCTGGCGCACCCCATGCCGCAAAGTCACCTCGAAGTCCTCCCGCCACAAACGCTCCCTGGGCGGCACCTCGATGGCCGAGACGACGAACGCAGCCCCATCCAGGGCCTCCTCGTGATGGGTGTAGGAGCTGATTTGCATCCTGGCGCCCCAATCCCGGTTCAGCCGGCCGGCTAAACCCGTCATACGCTCCAGCGCGCCCGGGTCGCGGTCCACCAGCGACAGCCGGCTGCCGCGCAGCCGCTCGCTCTGCATCAACGCCCCCAACGTATTCAGTCCAAAGATGGCGCTCCCCGCGCCGATAATGACAATCTTTGTCGGTAACATTGTCTCTCCTTCGATTTAGTTGCACAAGAATTATGGCACAAACGGGCCTTTTCGACCACTTAAAGGATGGTTCGAACTCATGCACGCGCCAACCGGCCCCTCAAAGATCACGTTCCAGTTGAAAAATTTCTCTCTATGACATTCAACCGCCGAACCTGTGAAAGATGCCACTTGCAGAAACCCCCACGTATGTTATCAAATAGATTGCGGGTGAAGCGCCCCGCGGAGGTACTCCATGCTTCGCAAGCTATCCTGGTTCTCCCTGCTGATCGGCGGCCTGCTGCTGGTGTTTGCGGTCTTCACGATCCAAACCCCACAGGTGGTCGACGCACAGTGCGGCAACCCTTCGAGCTGTAAAACTTGTCACGAGATCCAAAACCAGTACCCGGTCAACAACCAGGGCAGTTGGCACATCGATCACGAACCTTATGACGCCTGTGTGGTTTGCCATGGCGGCAGCCGCGACGCCAAAGACTTCGCCACCGCCCACCAGGGCGTGACCAGCGATCTCAGTGCGATGACCGCCAGCTGCCAAAACTGCCACACCGACAACCTCAGCCAGGTGTGCAACACCTACGCCGCCGAGCTGGGCGTCACCATCGACGTCAATGCCGTTCCCAATCCGGGTAAAACCAGCCCGCTCGGACCGGCCATCGGTCCGGCGATCGGGCCTTCCATGCCTTCCGGCCCCGGCGACTCCCCCGGCGGTGCTGGCGCAGCCCCGGCATCCCCTCCTGCCGCAGCCAATCCCCCAAAAACCAGGCCGCAAAATGCCGCCGGCAACTGGGCGCTGGGCTTCCTGCTGGCAGCCGGTCTGGTTGGCGGCAGCGGCTATGTGGTCTGGAACGAACGCCGCCTGCGCCGTAGCGCCCAGCAGCCGTCGTCCTGGCTGCTGTGGGTTTGGGGCCGCGTCCGCCAGGAGTTCTGGTCGCCCTATGCGGCCGGGGTGCTGCTCGGGCTGGTCGCCATTGGCATGGCGCTGCTCAGCCAGCACCTGCTGTCTGCCTCGGGCGGCTTCGCAGCCTTCACCAGCACCATCCTCAACAAAGTGGCCCCATCCGCCGCAGATAACACCTACTTCAAGTTCATCACCCCGCCCGGCTTCAACTGGCAGGTCATGCTGCTGGTAGGCATGTTCTTTGGCGGCTTCCTGGCCTCCCTGTCTAGCGGCACCTTCCGCCTGCGCTGGAACGACGACCCGACCTGGAAAAAGGTCTTCGGCCCGGCTGGCTGGAAGCGCTTCATAATCGGCTTTTTCGGCGCGGTCCTGCTGCAGTACGGCGCAGGGATCGCCGGCGGCTGCACCAGCGGGCTGGCCATCTCGGGCGGCATGTTATTAGCCCCGGCCGCTTTCATCTTCATGGGCGGCATGTTCGCCTCCGGTATTATCGTTGCCATTTTGGTTTATCGGAAGAGGTATTGATATGAGCCTTGAATACGCCATCGTCGTTCTGCTTGGCATCCTGTTTGGCTTCGCCCTGGTTAAAGGTGGGCTGACCCGCTACGCCAACATCACCGGCGTCTTCCGCTTCACCAACCTGACCGTGATCAAGTTCATGATGACCGCCCTGGTGATCGCCATGATCGGGCTGTACCTGATGCATGAGACCGGCGCACTCCAGTTTCCCAACATCCCGGCCACCTACGTGGTCGGAAACCTGGTCGGCGGGCTGATCTTCGGCGCAGGCATGTCGCTGACCGGTTACTGACCGGGCACCTGTGTCGCCGGGTCCGGCGAAGGCAAACTGGATTACCTGATCTCGGGTGTGTTGGGGCTGATCGCAGGCGCCATCCTGTTCGGTTTAACCTACCAGCAGGTCTTTCCGCCCCTGGCGAAGCCCGCCAACCTCGGCAACGTCACCCTGCCTGGGCTGCTGAACGTCAACCCCTTCCTGCTGGTGAGCGTGTTCGTGGTCTTCACCCTGCTGTTGTTTTACTTCTTGGAACACGGCCTCAAACGCAAAGATAAGCTGGAAGATTAAAGCGACAGAGTAACCGGCCGCGCAAAACCGATCGCAGGGAACAGGCAGCAGTAACTGCTGCCTGTTCCCTGCTCTTGTAATCATCAGTCCCAGCTGCCGCCCTGGCAAAAATACTCGTTCCCACCCTTCACCACGTAATTCCCATATCCCTGCTCTTTCCAGGTGTACTGCTTCAGGTCATTCTCAACCGCCAGAAGCGCCTGCCGTGCGCGCGCCGGGCTGTAGCGGTAGCTCGGCCAGCTCTGCGGCTCCTCGTTCTGCAGCTCGTGTTCCTTGCAGGCCAGCACTGCCCCCAGGTTGTCGCTCACTTCCCCACTTGCCAGCGATTGATAGCGGGTCACGATAGCGGGAACAGCATCCGTTGATAACGTCAGCAAGTAGTTGTGGTCCACCGCCACCCGGCTGCCGGTATCCGGTTCGCTCACCTGCGGCACGTTCTGCCGGGCGATGAAGCCGTCCACGTTCAGCAGGCTCAGGCTGGCCCCAAACCCCAGCGCGGTCAGCAGCAGCGCCGAGGCGAACCAGCGCGTCTTCCCGACCAGTTCCAGCAGGATCGTCGCCAGCAGCAGCAGCCCCAGCCAGACCATGAACACGTGCACGTAGGTGCGGATGCGGGAAAAGCCGTACACGCTTTCATATAAGTTGAGACGGTAGTAGGCCGAGAGCAGGATCACGCCAACCAGCGCCACCAGACCAATCCCCAGGCCTGAGAACAGCCACTTGAACAGGCGGGTGTCGCGCCGGGTGATCGCATTCAGGCTCAAGAACAGCAGCAGGCTGAGAAACGCCACCCACACGAGCTCCATGAAACCCTTGCGAGCGTATTGGGCATAGGTGTAGCCCTCGAGGTTGATGTTGGCCCCTCCACCAAAGAAGTAGGTAAACTGAACGACCACGAACAGCATAAACAGCAGGTCGACGCACGCCAGCACCGTGCTGGACTCGATCCCACCCAGGAAGGCCGGCATCCACGGCTTATCCGCTCCGATCAGGCGCTTCTCGCCACTGCGTGTCAGGCTGTAGAGATAGACCCCCGTAAGCAGGTACGCCAGCGCCAGGATGATTACCAACCGCCAGAAGTACTCCGACCAATTCTTAAGAATCGCGCCAGCAGGTCGTTGAAGACCGGGTCGGCCATCGCCAACAAGCCGCCGAGCACCAGCACGACCGGCAGAGCGATCAATAGGCCGATCAAGATCGAGCGCACCAGCGGCCAGACCGTCTTGGGGTTAACCACCTCTTCCGGCGGCTCGGCCAACCCGGCGCCGTCCATCATCTTCGCCTTGTGCGGGAACAATGGAAACACGCCGGCGAAAGCGCTGACTGTCACCCGCAGCGCCCCGATGAACCAGTCTGTCAGACTAAAGCGCGGCCACAGCCCGCTGACCAGGCTCAGCGCCAGCCCCAGCATTAGAACGGCCAGCAGCAGCCCGCTGACGAAGATCGTCATCGGCTCCTGGCGCACATACAGCATCACTGCGAAGAACAAGATCGGCGGAGTCAGCGCCAGGCTCCAGGCAGAGACTCGCACGCGCTCAACCCAGGCCAGCACGAACAGCCCCGCCAGCAGGATCGCCACGTAAATCGGGACGGATACGCCCGGGCGCCGCTGCCAGAACAGCAGGTCGAATGCCCACCCGGCCAGCAAGGCCACCAGGATGAGCAGGTGTTTGCGTTTGATGATTGTCATGCTTGCTTCTCCTTATTTTTTGATTCGAACGTCAACTGGAAAATCGGGGCGCTCATCAGCACGAACGCCGGAAGGAACAGCGGCCAGTGGAAAGTGCCCGGATAGAGATCGTTCCAATCCGGGTTGCCCTGCAGGTAGGCGAGCAGCGTATCCATCACGAAAGTGAACAGCGCCAGCGCTCCGCCAACTCCTAACATGGCTATGCGCAGCGGAGGAAAGTGCAGCCGCTTTTCTTGCTCCATCCGCTTCAATAAAATCACCGCGCCAAAACACATCAGCGCCGCAATCAGCGCCGGCGCCAGAACCGGGCCCGTCCAGCGCACAGGGATCAGGAACAGCACATCCGGGCTTAAAAAGCTCTCCGGCCATCCGGTCGTAACTTTAAGCCAGACATAGTAGCCGATGTCCCACAACCCGAAAGCATACACACCGTACGCCAGGCGTTCGGGCCAGCTGCGCCCCGCCAACCAACCTACCGCCATCAGCATCACCAGCGTGGCCGCCTCACGACCAATCTCGATCCGGTAATACCCGCCCAGCTCCACCGTCTCCGAGCCGTAAAACAGCAGCCCGCGCAGGTACACGACCACCGCCGCCTCGATAAACGCCATCGATATCGCATAGGCCGAAACCCACGCTAGCTTTTTAAGCATGCATGATCCTCCTCGATGCAGGGATTTCCTCCAGTATACCCGCCCCTGCAGCCTAAAAAAACCTCTCAAGTCCCGGTTTGCGCGCACTCAAGTGCTTGACGGCTCTTCTTACAGTGAGGTATGCTCTGGGGAAAGGGCATGGCAGCCGTCGTTTGGCCGATCCCCTTCCTTTACCGATCACACCGTTCCAACGTACAATAGATCGAAAGGATGCTTCCAATCCAAAAAAGATTTCGAGGATAAGATACTCTTGCTAACCCTACTGGTCGTCGAAGACAACACCGCCCTGCGCCAGGCGCTCGTCACCGGGCTGACAGCCACCGGCGAGATCCAGGTCACCTGCGGCGTGGACAGCGGCGAAGACGCCCTTGCCTGCGCCCTGCAAGACCCGCCCCAGGCCATCCTGATGGACGTTCAGCTCGCCGGTCAGATGAACGGCATCCAGGCTGCTGTCGCCATCCGTCGCGAGTTTCCGCGCCTGCCGGTCGTTTTCTATTCCATCCAGGACGACGACAACTACTACCGCGACTTCCGCCTGTCCGGCGTCCTCTCCCATTACGCCTACGTGCGCAAGTCCAATTACTTGCTGCCGCAAATGATCGTCCCGCTCATTCGAGACGCGGTGTCCGGTCGCAGCTTCATCAACTCTGACATCGAGACCCGCGTGATCGAAGTGCGCCAAAAGGACGAGCAGTCACCCCTGGCCCTGCTGGAACCCAATGAGCGCGCCGTGGCCCGTATGCTCGCCAACGGCCTGACCAACGAGCAGATCGCCGCCCAGATGGGTTTCCGCGACAAGCGCACCATCAGCCGCACCAATGGCCAGATCTACGCTGCCTGGGGTCTGGACGAGACCGCCACCGATGAGAAGGTCGCCCGCACCCGCGCCGCCATCATCTATCGCGCCGGGCGTCTGCTGGTCTGGGATGCCGATGGTCTCCCTTCCATGCAGGACGAGCGCGGCCAGTGGGTGCCCTGGGAGGAGGCTGAGTGAGCGGCTTATTCCTGCTTGATTGGGCCGCCCTGGCCGTCTCGCTGTTCAACACCATCCTGCTTGCCTGGCTTGGGCTGACCGTCTGGCTAACCAGTGAGCGCCGCACCCCCGGCATCCACCTGACCGCCGGCGGCTTGCTGCTCGGCTCGGCCTTCTTCGTCTGCCACTCTCTCATCCTGGCGCTGGGCTTCCAGGTCGGCAACCCCTGGCTGCAGCTGTGGTGGCGGGCCGGCTGGCTGCCCGTCGTGCTCTCGCCGGTCGCCTGGTACCTGGTGGTGCTGTGGTATGCCGGTTTCTGGGAGCGCCCACGCACCGCCATGCACCGCCGCCAGGCGCCTTTCCTGATATTGAACGTGCTGTTTGCCGGGTTCATGGTCGCCTTGCTCCTGCTGCCGCATTCGCTGCCCAGCTTCAGTGAGATCACCTACCTCGACATCCACCAGGCACGCCCGGTCCTGTTCGGCGTCCCGCTGCCCATCCTGCTCCTGCCGGTCTACATCCTGCTGTGCCTGTTCCCTGCGCTGGACGCTTTGCGGCGTCCCGGCCCCACCCGGCGGCCGATGGGCGACGCCGCTCGCCGCCGCGCCCAGCCCTGGTTACTGGCTTCCTCGTTGATCCTGCTGATCGTCAGCCTGCTGGTCGGCTGGGTGGTGGTGCGGATCGTCTGGTTCTCAGGGTTGCTGTCCGGCCGGGGGCCATCGATGCAGTGGTTCAGCCTGCACCTGACCCTGCACGACATCCTCATCGCCGGGCTGATCGGCCTATCGGTGCTGTTCCTGGGGCAGGCCCTGGTCTCCTATGAGATCTTTACCGGCAAAGCCCTGCCTCGCCAGGGGCTGCGGCGCTATTATTACATCGCCATCCTGCTGGCCGCCGGGATCAGCCTGCTGGTCTCGGGCGCCTACAACCTGCGCATCTCCGCCATCTACAGCCTGCTCCTGGCCCTGCTGATGGCGGCCGTCTCCCTGGCGCTGCTCACCTGGCGATCGTTCGTCGAACGCGACTGGACCATCCGCCAGCTGCGGCCGTTCGTCGCCAGCCAGCGCATCTACGAGCGCGCCCTGTCAGCCGGTCCTTCCGATTTGCCCGATCTCGACCTCGACCTGCCCTTCCACGCCCTGTGCCAGGAAGTCCTGGACGCCGGCCGCGCCGCCCTGGTCACGCTCGGTCCGCTGGCAGCCTTCGCCGGGCCACCGTTGATCTACCCGCCCGGAAAAACGAGCGAACTGCCATCCATCGAGCCCATCGCCGCCCGCTTCACTTCGCCTGAACTGATGGTGGTCGAGCTCGACCCCTCCGAGCACAACGGCTTCGCTCTGGCCATTCCGCTGTGGAGCGAGCGCGGCCTGATCGGTGCGCTGCTCTTGGGCGAGAAGAACGGCCGCAGTTTCTACACTCAAGAAGAGATCGAGATTGCCCGCGCCAGCGGCGAGCGCCTGGTGGATACCATGGCCAGCGTCGAGATCGTGCGCCGATTGAGTGCGCTGCAGCGCGAGCGCATGGTGGCCGGGCAGGTGCTCGACCGCCAGACCCGCCGCACACTCCACGATGAGATCCTCCCGGCTCTACACACCACCCTGCTCGAGTTGGGCGGTTCAGCTGCCGCCGCCGCACCCGAAGTCCAAAATGCCGTTCAGCAGCTAAGCGCAGTCCACCGCCAGGTCTCGGCCCTGCTGCGCGACCTGCCGGCCCAACCGGCACCGGCCCTGAACCGCCTGGGGCTGCTCGGTGCGCTGCGCCAAATGGTCGAACAAGACTTTTCCGGCCCCTTTGACCAATCCACCTGGTCGCAGGATGACGCCGCCCTCGACGCCGCCTGCAGTCTTTCACCCCTGACCGCCGAAGTGCTGTATTACGCCGTGCGCGAGGCCGTTCGCAACGCTGCCCGCCATGCCCGCGGCGATCAGCCCCTGCACCTGCGCGTCGCGGCCTCCGGACAGAATGGCTTCCAGATCAGTGTGGAGGACAACGGCGTCGGCATCGTCCCCGGCGGCAGCGCCAACCAGTCCAACAGCAGCGGCGCCGGTCAGGGTTTATCGCTGCACACCACGCTCATGGCCGTCGTCGGCGGCTCGCTGGCGGTCGAGAGCAAACCGGGCGCGTTCACCAGGGTGATCGTGAGGATTTAGCAACCCAATGGTCAGTGCACGCCCCCGGACCAAGCCTGCGCCAATCTGCACAATCCCTTGCATTCCCCATGCATTTTCCGTACACTGAAGAGTAGCTGGCCCTTTTCCGCCACCCCAGAACCACCGGAGCCTTTTTATTGCGAAAGGAGGCGCACAATGGAGGTTCGTGTCGGTAAAGTACTGCATTACTACACCCGCTTGAACGTCGCCGTCATCTGCCTGGACATTCCCGTCAAATTGGGCGACTACCTGCATTTCCTCGGATACACCACCGACTTCACCCAACCTAACTTTTCGATGGAAGCCAACCACCGTAAAATTGCCATCAGCGCATCCTGCGAAGAGATCGCCGTGCAGGTTGTCGATTACGTCCGCCAAGGGGACTTCGTCTACCGGGTCGTCGAAGATATCGGGGAAACCTACGCGGCGGTGTAAGCAAATTCAAACGATGGGATTCACTGCTGCCAGACAACAGCAGCGAATTCCATCGTTTGAATTTGCTTCTTTCCTGTAATGAGGATAAAATATATCCAACTGGTAATGCAGAATAACGATTAGATTGGGGATCGAAAACATGCCATCAACTCCATACGACGTCGCCATCATTGGAGGCGGGATTGTCGGGCTGGCAACAGCCATGGCGCTCACGGAAGGCCGCTCGCTGTCGCTCATTGTCCTTGAGGCCGAAGATCATGTAGCCGCACACCAAACCGGTCATAACAGCGGTGTCATTCATTCCGGGCTGTATTACAAGCCCGGTTCCCTCAAAGCCCTAAATTGTGTCAACGGCCGTAAGCAAATGTACGCGTTCTGCGAGCAGTACGGCATCGCTCACGATCGCTGCGGCAAAGTCGTGGTAGCCACAAGCGAAAGCGAGCTGCCCGCCCTCGACGCGTTGGAGAAGCGCGGCGAGGCCAATGGGCTGGAAGGCCTGCGGCGGCTCAGCGCCGAGGAGATCAAGGAATACGAGCCGTATACCGTCGGCGTGGCCGGCTTGCACGTGCAAGAAACCGGGATCGTCGATTATACCCAGGTCACCGAAACCTATGCGAAAATCGTCCAGGAGCGCGGTGGGACCATCCAGCTGGGCGCCAAGGTCAATGCCATCCACAAACATGGCAGCGAGTTCACTATCGAGACCTCCTGCTGCGACGTCCAGGCCCACAATCTGATCAACTGCGCCGGTCTGTACTCCGACCGCATCGCTCGCATGGCCGGCGTCGATCCCGGTTTGCAAATCATCCCCTTCCGTGGCGAATATTACGAGCTGACGCCGGAAAAGCAGTACCTCGTCAACAATCTCATCTATCCGGTGCCGGACGCCCGCTTCCCCTTCCTTGGCGTCCACTTCACCCGCATGATCCATGGCGGCATCGAAGCGGGCCCCAATGCCGTGCTGGCCTTCCGTCGCGAAGGTTACAAGATGTTCGATATCTCCATCCCCGACATGCTCCAGTACGCTACTTATACAGGCTTCTGGCGCATGGCCATGAAATATTGGAAGACGGGAATTGGTGAGATGTACCGCTCTTTCAACAAGCGCGCCTTTGTGCACGCCTTGCAAAAGTTGATCCCTGAGCTGCAAAACGATGACGTTCAGAGAAGCGGCGCGGGGGTGCGCGCCCAGGCGTTGGAGCCGAACGGCTTCCTGGCCGACGATTTCCGTATCAAGCAGGCCGAGCGCCAGATCCATGTGCTGAATGCCCCCTCCCCGGCTGCCACTGCGTCCATCAGCATCGGCGAATCCATCGCCGCCATGGCCGTCAAAGACCTGGAGATTGCATAGACCTGCCCCAAGTCTGCCGACATTTGCTTGCCCATTTTTCAAAAATCC
>CAWEQO010000015.1:0-239373 GCA_963811225.1 uncultured Chloroflexia bacterium | reverse complement strand
TCACCGATCAGGTGATGAAATACGGCGACGCTGCCGAGCTGTACCGCTCGCAACTGATGACCGAGGCGGACTACGACACGCCCGAGTTCGACGAGTTCATCACCCAGCAGGGCTTGAGCCCAGACGTCTTCAAGGGTTACTTCACGGAAGCCAACCGGCAGCTGCGCTCCAACCAGCAGATTACGATGTCGGAAATGCTCTCGATCCCGGCCCGCTTCCTGAACGCCAACCCGCAACTGGCGAACATGCTCAAGGGCTTCAAGTACATCGCCGTCGACGAGTGGAACCAGGTCGGCAAGGCGGCCCAGTCCCTGTTCGAGCACCTGCACCGCATGAACCCGTACGCGACCTACTCCGTCTCCGGCGACAAGAACCAGGCCGGCATGTGGTCCTTCCTGCGCCCGATCCAAGACCCGTTCGGCTGGATCTCCCGCAAGCTGGGCGTTCGGCCCGAGAACCTGAACAGAAACTTCCGCCTGGTGCCTGAGCTGGTTTCCGCTGTCGGAAACTTGAACAACACCCCGGCTGGAGACCGCTCAGTCTCGCAACTGAGCTCGAACCCGAACGTGGTCAAGCGCAGCGTGCGCGGCTTCCAATCCGAGGACGAGTACACCCAGCTCGCCAGGGACGTCCAGGCGGACATCACCGGCGGCGCCGACCCGAGCAAGATGATGGTCGTCGGGTCGAACCGCAAGCAGCTCGAGGCGATCCAGACGTCCGCCGCCGGGCAGGGCCTGGGCGTCTGGATCAATCCTTCAGAAGACAAGTACCTGGATGAGGTCTTCGCCGGTCGCATGACCTGGGAAGAGGCCGAGATCCGCATGCAGGAGGACGCCGCGCACCGGCCAGACGGTTCGGTCGAGGCGCGCACCTACCACGGCTCGCAGGGCGCGCAGGCCGAGCACGTCTACGCCGAGGTCTCCGCGAACAACTTCCGAGGCAATTCCCCCGACGAGCAGCAAGCCGCCGCTGAGAAGCTGGCGGTGGGCATCTCGCGCGTCAACGGCCAGGATGGAAGCCTGAACCTGTACGCGAGCGCCGAAGAGGGCGGCACCACGCCGCTGATCGACCAGGCGTTCAACGGGACGGGCGCGGTCATCAACCCGTCCCAAACCCCCGAGATGGCGGCGCGGGCGTCTACTCCGGTGCCTGCGCGCAACGCCGCAGGCGGGCCGAACAACAACTGGGCCTTCAGCGCAACGGGCCGGGCGAACGGGAACGCCAATCCGTCGATGTCGCGCACCCAGAGCACGCCCACCCCGTCGGTCGGGCCTACCGGGCATCCTACCCCTCCGGGCAGCGTCCAGCACCCGGCCCGGGCCATGCTCAACCCGGTCGCCTTCGCCTCGTACGGCAGCTCGATGGCGGCCAACAGCTACGCCATTCGCGGTTACGCCAGCCCAACCGTCGGCTCCTACACGACCGATGCGCAGGGCAACGGCATGTTCATGAACAACGGCAGCGTGAGCGTGAGCCCCGAAGGGGTCCAGCGAGCCAACACCCTGGCGCAGGATGCTTGGGCGCACGCCTTCAACAGCGGCCCGATGCCGACCGGCGACCCGAACGACTTCGCCGCCACCCTGCGGGCGCGCATCAACAAGTTCCTGCTCGACTACGTCAAGGAGGTCGAGGGGCGCGTGCGCGGCACGCCCAACGAGCTGGAAGAGCGCACCCTGGCGGCGCACATCAAAGAACTGGCGGGCCAGCAGACCGACAATGCGCTGGGCGCGGTCAACAGCGCCATCGGCACCAGCAAGACCAACGTGTCGCGCACCGCGCACGGCTCGGTCAAGATCAAGAACGCGGCTTCCCTGCAACAGCTTCGGGACAGCGACGCGACCGCTGCAACCAAGATCGCAGGCATGACCGACGAGGAACTCCTCCAGGGCGAGGAGACCATCATCACCGGCGACAACGGTTCGTACTCCATTGGTGGTCGCGGCAGAAGCGGAGGCTCATCCAGCAGCGCGGAGCCTCGCGACAGAAGCAACGGTTTCTGGGGCGGCAAGCTCGGCAAGGTGCTCTACGGCGCGTACCTGATGAAGCGCTTGTGGAGCATGTCGGCTGGCCCAGGCATGCAGGCCGCCGAACAGTACGACACCGGCATGGGGATGGAATACGACCGCATGGCGGAGATCGGCAACACGAGCGCCGTCCCGACCAGCCGGGGCGTGGAAGCCTCAATCCTTCAGGAGCGCACCGGCAGAGCAGCCAGCGAGGTGTACGGCGGTTTCCAGACTGCCGGATACATGATGTCGGGCTACCTGAACGGCGGCATAACCCGCGTCGGCGAGTACGTCGGCCTGGGGGCCGGCGTCGCCGGTACGGCGTACATGGGCGCGCAAGTTCTCTCCCAGATGATGCCAAAGATGGTCTCGCCGGCCACGGCTGCGAAGCTGGGTAATCTCGGCCTGGCGGCAGGCGTTACGATAGCGGCGGGCGGCGTTGGGTTCGAGGCCGTCAACCAGCTCGCCTACCACGGCAGGCCGGTCTGGTCGCTTGGCAATGCCGCCCAGGTTGTCGCCGGGGTTGTCGGTGGGGCGCGGGCGCAGGTGGCTTATAACAAGGAACACGAGCGCCCGTGGTACGCGGCCACAAACGGCGAGCAGACTTGGTCAGAGATGACCCTTGAAGAAAAAGCCGGCATCGCCAAGACCACCAACCTCTACAACCCGCCCAAGGACACCGACAAGCTCCAAGACCTGAACGGCATTCTGGCCTCCTTCAGCATGGAAGGGACCGACAAGACGCTTGCCTCGACCCATCGGCTGGGCCAGATCTACGGCAACGATAACCTGAACTACGATCTTATGGCGGGCTTCGGCTCGGCGGCTCGCGGCCTTGGCCTGAGCAGCGCCCAGTTGCAGCAGGGCGCTGAGGGCTATGCCCGCCAGTCGGGCTTCAAGTTCGGGACGACTAATTTCATCCAGGCTTTTGAGGATTACTGGAAAGCGGGAAGCATACAGAAGCAGGACACGCTTAACTATGTCTCTTCCCGCAATGCGCAGTTAGGGAGCCAGCTCCAGGCGCTGATGCCAGCGAAAGAAGCGTACGAGAACCTCGGGACCGAGCTGGCGAAGAACCTGACCGTTCCGCAGCTCTACAACGCGTCGGCGGCGATCAGTGGCTACCAGATGTTCCAGGGCGAGGCCGGCCCGGGCATGATGAGCCTGATGAGCTCCTACGCCGGGCGCATGAACCAGTACGTCGGCGGGGCGGTTGCGGACGTCTCCTCTCAGTTAGCGGTGCAGGGCGTCAACTACGCTGCCTCCTACCAGCTTCTTTCCGATGCCGGAATGACCAACCGCCAGGCCGACCTGCTCTCCGCCTACATGGGTGGAGACATCAGCCGGATGAGCTGGGAGGGCTGGAAGACCGGCAACCCCGCCTTCCGGTTCTACGACCAGGCCCAGCGGAGCGTGTTCCAGACCAACGGGCGCGCCGCCAACCAGACCTTCACCTGGTGGGCCAACCGCCAGAGCCAGCTCAACAACGTCTCGCCCGGGGCCGGGAACTTCCTGAACAATTACCCAGTGATGGGAACCGACGTCGATAAAGCCTCCTGGCTGTTTGGTTTCGATGCCGGAAACCTGTCGCCGCTCCAGAGCCAGATCGTCGACGCCTACAACCAGGGCGGCACGATGGACGTGCAGCTCCTCCAGAACCAGAAGAGCTACGAGAACTCGGTGGCGGGGGCGGGCATCCAGATGGCCGGGATCGCCTTGCAGGAGAACTACCTGTGGGGCTCGAACGGCGGCGGGTCGTGGGACAACCCGACGGAAGGGTCGAGCTGGGGCATCGAGGACCGCCAGATCGCCCTGCAGCAGCGCTCGCAAGCCGCGGACTTCGCCGAGCAGCGGCGGCGAATGGTCATGCAGAACCAGTTCGCCATCAAGAGCGAAAACATCCAGCTCCAGCGGATGAACACCTCGAATGCCTACAACCTGTGGCAGTTAGGCTTCAACTACCAGGGTTTCCAGCAGCAAGAGGCGTGGTCCCGGCAGGACTGGCAGTTCCAGGACCAGCAGAACGCAATGCAGTTCTCCTGGAACATGGAAGACATCAACGAGGCGATCCGCTACTCCTCGGGCCGCCAGCGCCGCCAGCTCCTGCGCCAGCGAGACCGGTCGGTCGCCTCGCACAACCTGCAAGAAGAGCAGATCGGCGAACAGCGCTCGCGGCAAGAGCAGTTGTGGGCGCGCCAGGAAGAGCAGTACAAGAAGCAGGAAGAGTACACTCTTACGCTCCAGCGGCTCGACAAGGAGAACTACGAGCTCGGCAAGCGCCAGCGCCAGGAGAACTACAAGGCGGACACCCAGAGCTGGGAGCGCAAGAAGGCCGAGTACGAGGAGAGCCAGAAGCTCGAGGAAGAAGCCCGCAAGCTGTCCCGCGAGTACCAGCACGACCAGATTGAACTTCAGAAACAGAGCGCGGGACTGCAAGCCAAGCAGGCGGAGGACGCCAAGGTATTCGCCGACGCGCTGGTCAAAGCCGAGCCGAAATGGGACAAACTGACCGGGACACTGGAGAACATGGAGAAGTACGAAGGCGCGTTCCGGGCGATGAACGCCCTCCAGAACCTGATGTGGGGCGCGAACAACATCGACGTGTACAAGATCAACGCCCTGATCGAGCTGCTCCAGGAAGTGAGCAACGGGAAGGGCGACCCATTATTCAACCCGGTGACGGGACTTGACCAGTATGGACCGACAACGCCATGAACAATTACATCCAACTCAACGGACTGAAGTACACCACCCTGTTCAAGAACTGGAACCCGGTCATGAACAAGCCCTCGACCGACCGGCTGACCAGTTCGGGCGTGGTGGACGTAACTTACGGGCCGGCGGTCACCGACGAGTGGTTTGGCACAATTGAAGCGCCGGTGGCCTCCGAAGCGGGCTGGGGCACCATCGACGACCTCAGAACCGCCTTCCGCATCCTCGGGACGGTGGCGTTCGTGGACCACTACGGGAATGCCCACGACGCGCATATCCTCGGGACCATGCAGCAGCGGTCCTTGACCCCCAAGTGGGATGGGCCGTCGAACCTGTGGTATGCCGATGTGAGGCTGGTGCTGGCATGAGAGACGTCAACTACAGCGAGTATTTGAAGAACGTGCGCCAGATCGGAGCCAGGGTGACCGTGACCGATACCCTGCTGCGCTTCGACGCCTATCCGGCATCGGAAAGTATCACGCCGTTCTCCTACGACGCCGATGACTACTCGGGCGGCATCCAGCGAGCGGCGAGCGTGGCGGGCGCATCCTACCAAGACCTGTACCTGGCCTACCACACCGCCAACGACGCCAACTTTCGCGACACCACCTGGTCGTACGTCGCGGGGGTCGAGCTGATGATCGGCTCGCGGGTGGCGGTCTTCGGCGGGCGGATCTTCTTCCAGCAGTCGGACGGCAGCCTGGCCTACGTGGACCGGAGCGGCGCAGGCGTGACCGCGCCAGTAGGCTTGGGCTTCAGCTCGGCCTACCCGGTGGCGATTGCGCCGGTGAGCGCGGATGATATCTATGCCCTGGTCCTCAAGAGCGACGGATCGGCCTACAAGGTGGTCGAGGCCCACTACCTTTCGGGCGGGACCGACACGCTGTGGGAGGGCAGAGTGTACGGCGTTTTCGGCCAGTTTGGCCGGGTAGACGCGGTGCGGGTCGCCGACGCCGATTACGTGTACCTGATGGACGGCACGAACTACCGGGCGATCTACCTGAAGCGCAAAGGGGATTGGTGGAGCGAAGTTTCTCCGGTCCTGCCCATCGACGTCATCGACGACACAAGCCTCTTCCGGTTGACCGGCGTCAGCCTTTTGAACGGGCAGGTGTTCCTGACCGGCGTTCTGAAACGCTCCTACGGCGTCGCCATGACCTGCTACCTGGTCGGGCCGGAGGATGTCACCATGGGGCGCGAGTTCTTCATTCGCCAGGAAGGCACGGACGGAGAAGGCAAGCTGCACCTGTTCGATGGCAAACTGTGGTACGTGGGGCCGGCCCTGCGTTTCGCCGCTGAACCGACCGCGTTTGTGGGCGTGAGCAACCCTGCCAAGACCACGACCGTGGGAATGGCGAAGGGCTCGCTGAGCGCCGCCCCGAACAACCCGTTCGGCTTCCAGGCCGACCTGGCTGCATCCTCCCTGCACCCGGCCATGACGCCTGGGGCGGAGGTGGTCTTCGAAACCATCGTCAACGGGCAGGCGGCCAAACTGGGCACCTTCAGCCTGGACATGGTCGGGCCGTCCAAGAACGGGACGGGGTCCGCCCTGAACCTGTCCGCCAGTTCGCAGGCGATCAAAAGATTGTCGCAGTGGGAAAGCGACGCCTCCTACGATTATTTATCCCAGGCAAAAATGTCGTGCATCCCGTCCGACATCGGAAAGTTGATCCGGGTCGGGGGCCGCTGGGCGACGGATGGAGACTGGCTGTACCCGGACTACTTCAACCAGGACGGCTACCTGTACTCCTCTGAGGTTCCCAACCGCTCAGGGATTGTGGTCGGGCGCTTCAAGCGCATGTCCAACGAGTACGACCCGCAGTTCGGCCTGGGCCTGAACTACTACCGGGAGAACTCTTACGACGCTTCCCAAAGGCTCGGGCGCGACGCCGAGGAGAGTGAGTACGGCAGTAACGGCGTGTTCGCCCTGTACGGCTCGAGCGAGCACAACCTGGGGCATGGCTTCGGGATCTACATCGTCGAGGACAGCGCCTGGCACAAGCAGACCTCGTTCTCCTACGATCTGCCATTAGACACCGAGACCTGGTTCGCGCTGAAGGTCATCGACGGGCTGGTGCAGTTGTACGCCCGCACAGGCACGACCTGGTCGCCGGTGGGCTCCTACCAGCTCGAAGACTACGAACACCTGCCCTGGAAACGAGACGAACTGGGCCGAGGGGCGGCGTTCCTGCGCAATGCTACCCCGCACTCGAATTCCTACCAGTTCGGTTCGCAAGATGATTACATCCCGGTCGACGATAATTCTGTGTTTCCGGCCTCGGAAACCGTGATCGTCGACGAAGAGGTGATCGACTACACCGTGAAGTCGATCAACGAGAGCCTCTCGGGGCTCCAGTTCCAGTGGGGCTTCCTGTGCTCCAACTACCAGGAAATCGGCCCCAACACGATCAACTTCGCCGATGACCGTGCCCGCAGCCGTGTCGTTCAGCAGTGCTCCGTGCCGAGCACCAGTTACCGCCCAACGGCCATCCGGGTGTGGGTCCAGAAGATGAATTACCCGGAGGACGGGTTATACGCCGGCGTGTATGCCACTCCGAAGGACGAAGCCCGCCCTTTGGGAACGATGTACGCCGAGGGCGTGATCGACCCAGAGGACGTGCCGGTCGAGGGCGGCTGGGTGACGGTGCCGATGACCTTCTCCTCCGAGCTGCCGTCTACCAGTTGTTGGATCGTGGTCACCCGCGGCAAGGATGCCCATCATCCCATTTCCACAACCTTCTACGCCACCAGGAACGGTGGAGCGGCCTACACCAAGAACACCTACTACTTCAACGAGGAAACCGACGGCTGGCCGGTCATTGCCGATGCCGTGCCGTTTGAGCTGTACTCGACCAATCACCTTCAGGGCGAGAAGTATGCCCTGCATGTGAAGCATAACGCCTCTCTCTCCGCTGTCGTCGACCACTACAAGGGGCTGGCGCTGGTTGTCACCGAGGGTAAGGGTGAGGGCGAGACCTTCCTGATTACCGGCTCGACCGCCTCCGATCCGTACTACGGGGCGCGCTTCAGCGTGGACCGCAGTCCCTTCCTCGTCTGCGATGGAACGAGTGTGTTGAAGATCGTCCCGACCTTATCCGGCCTCACCCGAGCCAAGGAGAGCACCCTGGCGGCCTCGCACGGTTCGAGCGTCTGCCATGTGTGGAGACCCAGACCGCTGGTCATGATGAACGCCTACCGCTACTTCTCCGGCAACGTGGACCTCTCCTTGCGGGACGTGGCTTACAAGATCGCGCGCAAAGCCGGGGTGCTGGAGACGGTTGCCGGGCTGCTTTATCCGTCCAGCGTGACCCCGTCCGCTGTGAACCCGCTCGTCGACACCCGCAACTTCGTCCTGGGACTGGAACTGTCCGACGTCGGAAACGATACGGTCGTGCTCTCCTCTGGCAGGCTGGCGGGCGCGACAAATGGGCTGGACTTAATCATCACCGGCACGGAGATCTCCTACGCGAAGCTGAGCGTGGCGCAAGAGACCTTCCCGCTGGCCCAGCCGATGGTTGGGTGGGTCACGGTCTCCTTCTACGAGAGCTACATCTCGGTTTGGTGCGAGGGCAAGCTCATTTACTCGTTCGTGATCGACCAGGCGACCCGCGGTTCGTATTTCACGATCACCGGCACGTATGCCTCACCGATTGCGGTCGACATGCCGGAAGGGGGCATCCGCACCGACAATTTCATCCTCGATGCCGGCAAGCGTGGAGCTATGCTTTTATCGGACCTGATCGGCTCGCGCCGCTTCTTCTACCAGGACGATAAAGACGGGAAGCTGCGCATTTACCGGGCCAGGACTGAAGTCAACACGCAAGAGACCCCCTACGCGCTCGAGGTGGAGAACTCCCAGCAGGACAGCGACGCCAGCATCGTGACCCGGCTGCGCGTGGAGGGCGCGGAGGTCGAGGAGCATTACGACTATGAGACGATCCGGCTTCTGGGCAACCTGTTCCACATGATGAACATCAACGAGATCAACTCGGTCTACGACGCCAGGTACTTTAACAGTTTGTACCTGGAGGACTTCGGCAGCCGCAAGACCAGCGTCTCCTTGAGCGGGGCGCTCGACCCGAGGGTGGAGCCGAACGACATCATCTACAACCAGTCGGGAACGGTGCAGAAATTGATCGTCGACGGCGTGAACGTGGTCTTCGACGTGACCGGCAACCGGGCCGTTCTGGACATGAGCATTAACGGACGAAAGCCGAGGAGCTGATGAACATCGATCAAATCATCCGGCACGTCATTCAAGGCACGGTGCAAGGGGAGGTCTACCGGGCCTACATCCACGCCATCGACGGCGGGCGGGTGGACATCCGCATCGGCTCATCTCCGAACGCCATCCGCAACGTCGAGGTGATCGGTGACGCCGACGCCTTGAGGCCGGGACAAGAAGTATCGATCTCATGGAAACGAGGCCGGCCTATCGTACTTTCAGGCGTCGGAAACTCGTCCGGCTCCTCTGGCGATGGAACCTCCGGCCCGCACGCCTCCACACACCAAAGCGGCGGTTCGGACCAGATTGACGTGACGGGTCTGCGCGGCAAGCTGGCCGATGGGCAGGACGCAGTCTCGATCCGGGGTGTGCCGGTCTCGGTTACCCCGCCCAGCGAAGGGCAGGCTTTGGTCTATCAAGGTGGCGCCTACGTTCCAGGAACCGTGGCTTCTTCCAGTGGGGGCGGTGGAACCGGGGTGAACGCCGACTACTACAACACAATGCTGGTCGTCTTGGATGGCCAGCGCATGCTGATCGCCGGGGATGTGGCCTTCGGAGACGCCGGAGGCATCCGCATCGAGGGCGATGGGAGGCTTGTAATCGTATGAGCATATTGGACTTTCGCAAGCGCACGGTCAGCCCGGGCATTCCGCCGCTCAATTACGGGCGTGTCTACGTCAACGCCGACGGCTCTTTGCGTTTCGTCAACGACGCAGGGACGGAGGTCTCTCTTTCAGGAGCGCAGGAGGCAGTTTCGAACCCCTTATTTAGCAGCCTGGCGCTCTCGCAATTGGTTTCGCAACCCGCCGCTCCCGCTCCAGGGTCGAGCAAGATGTGGGTCTCCGCCGATGGAAAACTGCATATTTACGATGGCACAACGGATAAAGTGATTGGTGAAGACGTGCAAGTAACGGGGCAGATCAAAGCCTTTGGAATGGCGCAGCGGACAGCTTACGCCTCTACGGGTTCGATAACCTATGTGGATATCCCAGATACCACCATCACCTTGAACCTTCCCTCCACTTGCACGGTTGTGCTGATCGGGAGTGGGACAATGCGCTCGACCGATGATAGCTCGGGCTACATACGCGGATCGGTGGACGGAACGCCAGACGCCAGCGATGTGCACTGCCAGTTCTACGACACGAATGCCTACAATCATCCGTTTATGCCCTTTGGCTACACCTGGATGAAAACGGGCGTTCCAGCAGGGGGTCGGGTCGTGAACCTTCAATATAAGAACTCCAATAGCGAACACATGACCCAAATTTATACCGCGACCTTAATCGCCCTCGCGATCTCTGAATAGGAGACAAAATGAGCATCATCGATCTCGCACAAACCGCTTTCCCCGGAGCCCCAGCGGCTGGGTTCTCCCGGCTGTACGTGGACACCAGCGGCAGTTTGCACGTCATCCTGGACAACGGCACGGACATTCAGTTGGGGGTGCAGGTCTCTGGAAGTGGTGGAGCGCCTATCGACGCCAAGTACCTCGTCCTGGGATTATCGGATGGCCTGACCAACGAACGCGTGTTCTCCGCCGGGCAAGGCATCGAGTTCTCCGACGGCGGTCCGGGTGGGCTGTTCACGATGTCTCTAGGGGCGCACAAATCTCAGCATGCCACCGGTGGCAGTGACGCCCTTTCCCCATCCGACATCGGAAGCGCTGAGGCCGTGCATACGCACTTGTGGGCGGACATCACTGATCCACCCGCTGGTTTGTCGGCAGATATGGAAAAGGCGGTGTATGACACCGATAATGACGGTAAGGTGGAAGCCGCCGATACAGCCGACAGCGTTCCCTGGGCGGGTATCCCTGACAAACCGGCAACCTTCACCCCCAGCGCCCATACTCATGTAGGGACGGATGTCACATCGGCAGTTGCGAACGCGAACGCCGTTCCCTGGACCGGCGTTTCCGGCAAACCGGCTACTTTCCCGCCGGACGCTCACACCCACGACGACCGCTACTATACCGAGGGGGAACTCAACACTTCTGGAGCGGGTGGAGCAGTGCATTGGAATAACGTCACGAACAAGCCCACCGTCGGCGATATGGTCAAGACAACCTACGATCCTGACAATGACGGCAAGGTTGAAAGCGCCGACAGCGCCGATAGTGTTCCGTGGATGGGCGTAACGGACAAACCGACCGAATACCCACCGGAAGCGCACACGCACCCGTTTGGCCTGGAAGTGATCATAGGCAACGGCGTGGACGGAGTGCCGCTCGGGATCATCGGTTATCTGGTCGTGCCGTGGGATTGCACTGTCCAGTCTTGCACCCTCGTTGCAGACGCCGCGGGTTCCATTGTCGTAGACATCTGGAGAGGATCGGGGGCAAAGCCGACCTCCTCCGCCCAAAGCATTGTCGCCTCCGCCAATCCTGCACTCTCCAGTGTGGACTACGCGACCGACACCACTCTAACCGGCTGGACCACCTCCCTCTCCGCCGGTGACATTCTGGCCTTCTTCGTGGGGAGCTCCTCGACGGTCAAACAGGTGACGCTGGCTCTGAGAGGAACGAGATAATAATGGCCCTCAATATTTATGATACCAACTCCAAGAGCGCCAATAACGCCGCGGACAGTATTACCGTCAATACGGATGGCAGTAATGGGCGCTTGATCGTTTTCATCGTCAGCTGCCGTCTGGGGTCATGGCCAACAAATCCAACGATTGATGGAGTTGACCTTGATCGTACTGGTATTGCCTCTTGCTACAACAAAAACTCCAGTCCAAATACACGCACAGTAATCTATGTGCTGGAGAACCCAACGCCAAACAGCTTAATCACCTGTTCGGTGAGTTGGCTGGCCTCGGCAGTCCATACCCTTGTTGCTTTCTCCATCACCGGTGCAGACCCAAACGGGATGATCGAGGCTCATACGCCTTCTCAAGATCTCCGTACCACAGCCACGAAGACCTCATCGGTCTCGATGGATTGCAGCGCGGGTTCGCTGGTGATCGATGGCATTTGCAAGGCGGAGACCGCCGAGGAAATCACTGCAGACGCCTCACAAATCGTCGATATCAATGCCGACTACGCCGACCAGAAGGCAGGTGTCTCTCACAAGATCTCAACGGGAGGCACCGTCGACATGAGCTGGAGCTGGCCCACGACTAATCGCATATCCGCCCAATCCGCCATCGCGATCAAGCCCGCACCGAGCAGCGCCCTCGGGCGTTTGTTCCAGGTGATTATTCACGACTAGGAGAAGATCAATGACCAGAACCATCACGCTCACGCAAATCCGTATCCTCACCATCACCGTAGACTACGTCCGCAACGCGGTCATAGCCAGGTTCGAGGTACAGGATGCCGGCGGAACTCCTTGGGAGACCGAGGAAGCCACCTTCTGGGTGACCATGCCACCGCAGACGCCGATCTACGATGACGACGGGAACATCACCGGCTATCGGCCCTACCCGGATACCTGGTTCCAGTTACCCGCCACCTACACCGCGCCGCTGGTGGGCATGATGAACGACGCCAAGGCCGCCATTCAAGCTCGTTTCCTGATGTGAGGTGAACGATGGAACCATGTATGCAAGAAGGTAGGATTACAAGGATCGAAGCATCCGTCAATGTCATCACGGAGAAGGTCAACCAGGTCGCTGGGGATGTTTCTGTGATCCGAGAAAAGGTTGAGGGCGTGACCAGGACGGTGGAGGAGCACGACCATGCGCTGTACGGGAACAACGGCGGGGTTGGGGTCGTGGCGAAGGTCATGCAGTCGGTGGAGGTTCTTGACGACCTGAAAGTTGCCCTGAAGGGCAAAGGTGAAGACCCGGGGCTGATCTCCGATATCAGGAACTTGATGGGCAACATGGCCGATCAAAAGGATGAGCGCAAATGGTTGATGCGAGCGGTCGTGGGGGTGATCATTGCTCAGTTGATTGGGGTGGCCTTTATGCTGCTCCGCTAAAGTTTCCGGCGTCGAAAACGTAAAAACCCTCGATTTTTGGTCGGGGGTTTTTAATTGCAAATTCCTTGTTTCTGCCTATAATTAGGTTAATCCCCTGCTCACAGACGAGCAAGGGACTACAGCGAAAACGAGCAAGGGACTATCCTTTAACATATCGTTTTTCGCGGATATCGACCCCCATATACAGGTTCTCCGTGCAATCAACCCCCAGATATTGGGTAGTGGCGAGAGTGGGATTTGAACCCACGACCAAGGGCTTATGAGTCCCCTGCTCTACCACTGAGCTACCTCGCCTCAGCGGGAAAAATATTACTATGAATGGCGGTATTTGTCAACTGTTAAAGAAGGGCGCAGGCGAATAAGGATTGGGAGAGCCAGCCTCTATTCGCCCGCGCCCTTTCTCAAAACCCGAGGCCGCGCTCTTTCATCGACACCCACTTACCCTGTCCAATGACGAGGTGATCGAGCACTTCAACGTCCAGCAGCTTGCCGGCCTGGACGACGGCCCGGGTCAGCCCGACGTCCTCGGGGCTTGGGGTGGGATCTCCGCTGGGGTGGTTGTGGACGATCAGCATGGCGGCTGCGTCACGCTGAATGGCGGCCTTGAACAGCTCGCCGACTCGAACCATGGAGGCGTTGAGTGAGCCGACGTAAATCTTCTCGATGTTGATGACCCGGTTGCGGGTGTCGACGTTGATGACCCACAGGTTCTCTTTGGAAAGCCCGGCCATTTCGTATTCCACCAAAGCGGCGGCGTCGGCGGGACTGTGGATGACGGGGCGCTCATCGGGCAACTCCAGGCGCAGGCGGCGGCCCAATTCAAGGGCGGCTTTGATCTGGGCGGCTTTAGCCGGGCCAAGCCCGTGCTGATTGCAGACGTCGATGTAAGCGCTGCGGTGCAAACCGGTGACGCCCCCGAAGGTGTTCAGCAGGCGCTGACCCACTTCAACGGCGTTCTCACCGTGCACGCCAACGCGCAGCAAAATGGCCAACAGCTCGGCATTGGTCAGCGCGCCGGGGCCCAGTTCCGCCAGCCGCTCGCGCGGCCGTTCGGTGGTGGCAAGATCGGTGATGCGGTAGGTGGCAGTAGTTTCTTTGACCATGATATGGCTTCAATGTAGAAATAAGGATTGACAGAGTACTACTATACATAAATCGAATCGATCTCGCAAGCGAAAAAACGCATCGAAATGCAGCGAATATTGGTGGAGTTCTCCCTACAGACATCCTCAATACCCGCTGTGCGCAATATATGCTAACAAACCATCCATGCTATAATTTCTCCATCGGAGAACACCATGATCTTCAACCCAACTGCTATGAGCAATACGGTCTTGATCGGGGCAGCTTATGCTGCGGCATTCCTGGCTGCCCTGTGGTTGAGCCTGGTGATTTGGACCTGGCGCGACATCCGCTCGCGGGCGCGTGATCCGCTGGCGCGCGTGCTGGCGGTGCTGGTGGTGGCGGTGCTGTCTCTACCGGGCATCTTGATCTACCTGATCCTGCGCCCGGCGCATACGCTGGAAGAAGAGTACCAGCACTCGCTGGAAGAAGAGGCGCTGCTGCAAGCCATCGAGGATCATCCACTCTGCCCGGGCTGCGGCCGGCACCTGCAAGACGATTGGAGCTTCTGCCCCAACTGCCATACCAAGCTCAAAAAGCGCTGCCTGCAGTGTGGCCGCCTGATGGAGCTGGCTTGGAACCTGTGCCCGTTCTGCGGTGAGCCGGCCCCCGGTATGCGGCGCGAGGCGGTCACACTGGATGACGTCTTGGATTCCTTGCCAAACGAGGCCGCCGAATAAGGGCATATCGGGTACCATTTCATGCGGGGGCGCTCTTCTCTAGAACAGCCTCGCGGGTTGAAATGTTACCGAAAACTATTAATGTTGTAAGGTTATAATTGTCCAATGCAAAAACTGGCGCGAATCGAACCTGTAGATTACCTTGTCGTCGGCCATCTGACCCAAGACCTGACACCGGACGGCCCAATCTTTGGCGGTACGGTCACCTATGCCTCCTTGACTGCCCGGGCGCTCGGCTTGCGGGTGGGTGTGGTCACCTCTTTTCCACCCGAGCTGCCCCTGCCGAATTGGGATGGGGTTAGCATTGCGCCATACCCTTCCAGTGCAGCCACCACCTTCGAGAACATCTACACGCCCGAGGGGCGCGTACAGATCTTGCACCATCGAGCGGAGGATCTGGACCTCAGTCACATCCCGGAGACCTGGCGCAGCGCTCCGCTGATCCACTTGGGACCGGTGGCGCGTGAGGTAGACCCCAAGCTGGTGCGCATGTTCCCAGATTCGTTCGTAGGCGTGACCCCTCAAGGCTGGATGCGGGATTGGGACCGCGACGGTAACGTCTATTATGGCGACTGGCTCGAAGCCGGCTACGTGCTGGAACGGGCGTCGGCGGCGGTGCTGTCGGTTGAGGATGTACGTGGTGACGAGCGGGTGATCGAGGACATGGCGGCGCATATTCGGGTGCTGGTCGTGACCGAGGGCGCAGCCGGGGCGCGAGTTTACTGGAATGGCGATGTACGCCGCTTTAGTGCGCCCAAAGAAATGGAAGTGGACGCCACCGGAGCGGGAGACATCTTCGCCGCCACCTTCTTCCACCGTCTACAGGTTACCCACGATCCGTGGGAGGCCTGCCGCTATGCGAATGCCCTGGCGGCCATCTCCGTAACCCGACCGGGCATTCAGGGCATCCCAACCCCACAAGAAGTCCAAACTTGTTTGATCGAAGTGATTGAAGAGTAAAATGGCGCGTACCTATACACTCGTAAACCAAAAGGGCGGTGTGGGTAAAACCACCTCCGCCATCAACCTGGGAGCCTACCTGGGTTACTACGGCCAACGTGTGCTGTTGGTCGATCTCGATCCGCAGGCCAACGCCACTTCTTCGCTGGGGATCGACAAGCATGGAATAAAGTGCGGGACGTACGAGGTGCTGATTGGGGAGGCCCCGGCGGCGGCGCAGGTGCTGCATAATCCGCGCTACAAGATGTCGCTGCTGCCATCCTCGCCGGCGCTGGCCGGAGCCGAGGTGGAGCTGATCGACATGGATAACCGAGAGATGCGCCTGAAAGAGGTGCTGGCTCCACTGGCAGACCGCTACGATTACATCTTAATCGACTGCCCACCCTCGCTCAGCCTGCTGACCCTCAATGGGCTGTTTGCGGCTCAGAACGGTGTCTTGATCCCGGTCCAGTGTGAATATCTGGCGCTGGAAGGGCTTGGACAGCTGACCGAAACGGTGGAGCGGGTGCGCAGCACAAAGTACCCGGAACTGCAGGTGCGGGGAGTGATCCTGACCATGTTCGATGGGCGCACGCGCCTGGCGGTGGACGTGGTCAGTGAGGTGCGGCGTTACTTCCCGACCCAGGTATTCCAATCGATCATCCCGCGCAGCGTGCGATTGGCGGAGGCTCCATCCTATGGGCAGCCAATCGCCATCTACGCGCCCGATTCCACCCCTGCCAAGGCTTATTCGGCCCTGGCGCGTGAAATCCTGGCCCAGGATGGCATCTACATACCTGTACTCGAGGCATAAGAGGGAGTTTTCATGGCCCGCAAAGCTGGTTTAGGGAAAGGTTTAGACGCATTGATTCAGGGCGGGCAGCCTTCCGGAACGGAAGGAGGGGGGGTTTTTGTACAGATCTCCCAGATCGTCCCCAATCCGCACCAACCCCGGCATACGATGCAGCCCGATGAACTGCAAGATCTGGTCAGCTCGATCCGCGAGCATGGCATCCTGCAGCCGCTGATCGTCTCGAAAGACCCGCAGAGCGATCAGTACACCCTCATCGCCGGAGAGCGCCGTATGCGAGCCGCGCAGCTGGCCGGGCTGGAGTCGGTGCCGGTCATCCTGCGTCAGGCGACCGCCCAGCAAATGCTGGAACTGGCCCTGATCGAAAACGTGCAGCGCGCCGACCTGACCCCGCTGGAAACGGCGGAGGCCTATCACCAGCTGCACGAAGCGTTCAGCCTTTCGCACGAAGAAATCGCCAACCGGGTGGGCAAGAGCCGGGTCTCGGTGAGCAACACACTGCGGCTGCTGAACCTGCCCGAGTTCGTGCGCAAGTCACTGGCTGAGGGGCGCATCAGTGAAGGTCACGCCCGGGCGCTGCTGGGGCTGCCCACGCCGCAGGCCCAGGTGGCCGCTTTGCAGACGGTCATCCGGCGAGAGATGAATGTGCGCCAGACCGAAGAGTTGGTGCGCCAGATGTGTGGTGAAAAGCCGGTGCGCCCTGCCATGCCTGCCAAGTCCCCCGACTTGCTGGACCTGGAAGAGCGTTTACGCCGGCGCTTAAGCACCAAGGTGACCCTGCGGCACGGTAAAAAAGGCGGCAGCATCACCTTGCACTATTATTCCGAAGAAGAGCTGGAGACACTGATTGCCCAGCTTTTAGGAGAATAATCCATGCGGATTCTCTACAACGCAAACATTGTCACCCTCGACCCGGCCCAACCCAAAGCCGGCGCTATGGCGATCCTTGACGACCGCATTGCAGCGGTTGGCAGCAGCGAAGATATGCTTGCCATGGCCGGGCGGGATGACGAGAAGATCGACCTGGGCGGGCAGACGATCTGGCCGGGGCTGGTGGACGCGCACCTGCACCTGCAGCATTACGCCCTGGGCTTACAGATGGTGGAATGCGAAACGGACACGCGCCAGGAATGCCTGCGGCGGGTGGCGGAACGCGCCCGGGAGACAGAACCAGGCGAATGGATCCGCGGTCACGGCTGGAACCAGAACAACTGGCCCGAGGGCTTCGGAAGCCGGGAAGACCTGGACCAGATCGCGCCGAACAACCCCGTCTACCTGACCGCCAAGTCCTTGCACGCCTCGTGGGCAAACAGCAAGGCGCTGGAACTGGCAGGGGTTACCGCCGATACCCCCGACCCGAAGGACGGCCACATCGGCCGAGACGCATCGGGGAAACCGGACGGCATCCTGTTTGAAGCGGCCATGGAGTTGATGGAGGCAGCTTTGCCGGAGCCGACCGTCGAGCAAGTGCGCCAGGCTGTCTCGAATGCCCAGCCGATCTTGTGGAAGATGGGGCTGACCGGGGTGCATGATTTCGACCCAGTGACCTGCTTCGCCGCGCTGCAGATGCTGCAGCAGGAAGACAAGCTGCGGCTGCGGGTGGTGAAGAGCATCCCGGAAGCTCGTTTCAATGCGTTCGAGGCGCTGGGGATGCGAACGGGCTTTGGCGATGCGATGCTGCGGGTGGGCTCGCTGAAGCTGTTCTCGGATGGGGCGCTCGGCCCACACACGGCAGCCATGCTGGAGCCGTATGAGAACGACCCCAACTCGACCGGAATGCTGTTCCTGACCAGCCGCGACATCTTCGAATGCGGCAAGGAAGCCGTAGGCCACGGCATCAGCCTGGCGGTGCACGCGATCGGCGACCGTGCCAACCGGGAGGTGCTGGACGCCTACGAGCAGCTGCGAAAGTTCGAGCGGGAGAACGGGCTGGCGCACCTGCGCCACCGCATCGAGCACGTCCAGGCGCTGCACCCGGCAGACCTGCCGCGCCTGGCCCAACTGGACATCATCGCCTCGGTGCAGCCGATCCATGCCACATCGGATATGTACATGGCCGACCAGTACTGGGGAGAGCGCGCGGGGCTGGCGTACGCATATCGCGCCCTGCTCGACAGCGGCGCGCACCTGGCTTTTGGATCGGACGCCCCGGTCGAATCGCCCAACCCCTTCTGGGGATTGCATGCAGCCGTAACTCGTTGTAGAATGAATGGTGAACCTCAAGCACAAGGGTGGCGCCCCACACAACGCATACCCTTAATCGAAGCGCTGAAGTCATTCACCACCGGTCCGGCATACGCTGCCGGGCTCGAAAACCACCTTGGTAAGCTCTGCATGGGTTACCTGGCCGATTTGATCGTTTTGGATTCTGACCCATTTGCGATCGATCCGCACGAACTTTACATCCTTCACCCTGAACGCACGATGATAGCAGGAGAATGGGTTTACTCGGTGTAGTTCGAAACGGAAGGAATGAACACACAACAACAGGCTCTGACCCCCGAAGTCCTGGTTAGCAGGCTGGGAGATTACCTTGTCGAGCAAGGTTTGTTATCCTCCAGTGACCTTCAGCGCGCCCTCAACTATCAGGAAGAAGTGCGGCAGGCCCAAGGGACTACGCCGCTGATCGGGCAAATCCTGTTGGAAATGGGGCTGATCGATCGAAGTACACTCGACACCGCCATTACCATACAGATCATTCAGCTGCGCTCGGCGCTGCAGAGAGCCAACCAACGGCTGGAGCAGCGGGTAAAGCAGCGCACCGCCGAGTTGGAAAATGCTCTGGCAAAGCTATCCGAGTTGGGGCGGCTAAAGTCCAACTTCGTCGCCAACATCTCGCACGAGCTGCGCACCCCCCTCACCCACTTAAAGGGTTATCTTGAGCTCCTGTTGGCCGAAGAACTGGGCTCCTTAACAGGAGAGCAGCAGCAGGCCTTGCAGGTCATGCAGCGCTCATCGGGACGCTTGGAGCGCCTGATTGAAGACCTGATCCTGTTCTCCACCGTCGAACGAGGGGACCTCAACTTGCGGGTGCAGCCATTCTATATCCAGGAAGTATGCAAGGCGCTTGGAAATCAGTTCAAGGCGCGGGCACAGGAGCACAACGTCACTCTGGAGCTGGATTGCGAGAAGAATCTGCCCCCGGTGCTGGCGGACGAAGAAAAGCTGAGCTGGGCGCTGCAGCAACTGCTGGACAATGCGATCAAATTCTCACCGCCGGGTGGTAAGGTGACCTTGATGGCCGAACGGGAGAGCAAGATGGTGCGCGTGTCAATCGCCGACACCGGGATTGGGATTGCGCCCGAGCGAGTCGAAGAAATTTTCGAGCCATTCCACCAGTTGGACGGCTCATCAACCCGAAAGTTCGCAGGAACGGGGATTGGCCTGACCCTGGTGAAAAAAATTATCGAAGCCCATGGGGCTATCCTGCACGTCACCTCAGAGGTCAACCAGGGAAGCGAATTCTCATTCCTCATCACAACTGTGGAAGTCACAGCGGCTTCCTGATAGGGGCCAAGAATGCGAGCCAAAACTCTTCAGGGGCAGGGCACTTCAATGAGCGGAGATCCTAACAATTCAGGCGGCAGCGTAAGACCAGAACACTTGTATGCCATCAGCCGGGCAGTCATCCACGCCTCCGAGTGGAAACCGGCGCTCAATCAGGTGGTCCGGCTGGTACGCTCAATCTTCATCTTCGACAACCTGGCGGTTTATTTGGTAAACCAGGAAGGTGAAGGCATCGACGTCATGTATGCCAAGGCAGTGGGCCGGGGTCGCAACAAAGAGGCTGACATTGCCTGGGGCGAAAGCCTGGCCTCGCGGGTCACGGAATCCCGCCAGATCGCGCTCGAAGAGCCCACCCCAGGAGCCACCGAAGACAGGCTCAACCAGCCTTACATGCTGGGGATTCCGCTGACGGTCGACCAGCGCTCGCTTGGAGCGCTGATCTTCGTGCGTTTCGGTGGACCGGCGTTTTCGCAAGAGAACATTAAGCTGGCCGAGTTTATTGCCTTGCAGATTTCCTTGCTCGTGGAACGCCAGAACCTGCAGAAAGAGTACCATCGCCTGGAAGCCCAGCACGTGCAGAATCAGATCCAGCAGGACTTCATCTCCACCATCACCCATGAGCTGCGCAGCCCGCTGGGCTTTATTAAAGGCTATGCCACCACTTTGCTGCGCTCGGACACCACCTGGGACCAGGCGACCCAGCAGGAGTTCCTCGAAATCATCGACCAGGAGACCGACCAACTGCAGGAGCTGATCGAGAACCTGCTCGACTCTGCCCGGCTGCAGTCGGGACACCTGGACATGCGCTTCCAACCGGTGCGCCTGGACGCCCTGATGAACGACGTGATCATGCGCTCGGACCTGCATCAACCCAACCTGAAGATCAAGGTAGAGGTGAGCAAAGACCTGCCGACCATCCAGGGGAACCCCAACCGGCTTTCGCAGGTGTTCGAGAACCTGCTCAGCAACGCCTCGAAATATGCGCCCGACTCGGTGGTGGAGATCAAGATCGAGCAGAGCGACCAGCAAGTTTACATCGGGGTGCGAGACCACGGCCCCGGCATCCCGGAAGAATATTTACCCTTTATCTTCAATCGCTTTTTCCGCAATCCAGACCAGCCGCCCAACATTCGCGGAACGGGTTTGGGGCTGTACATCTGCAAACAGATCATGCAAGCCCACAACGGCGAGATCACGGCAACGTCCAGAGTGGGAGACGGCACGACCTTCCATTTGACCCTCCCGTGCTGTTCGTAAACTGTAAAGCGCACAGAGCCCCGTTCACAGGTATCATTTCATAGATTCAATTCACTCAAGTTAACACTGAAAGGAAGTCGCGGTATGACTCTAATATTGGCAGTCGACGACGAAAGCCTGTACCAGCACCTGTTGAAAGTGAACCTCCAAAAAGAAGGCTATGACGTGATCACGGCCGGCAATGGCGAAGAGGCTCTAGAGATGGTGTCGAACCGCCACCCCGACCTGATCGTCATGGACATCATGATGCCCAAACTCGATGGTATCAGCACCTGCGAACGCATCCGCCAGTTCTCGAACGTGCCGATCATCATCCTGACCGCGAGGGGTGAAGAACAGGACCGGGTCAAGGGGCTGAACGTCGGCGCGGACGACTACGTGGTGAAACCATTCTCGGCAACCGAACTGGTAGCGCGCGTGCGCGCGGTACTGCGCCGGGCGCACACCACGGAGCAAGTGACCCAAAACCGCTACTTTATGCACGGCAACTTGAAGATCGACTTTGCCCGGGCAGAGGTCTGGAAAGAAAACAAGCCAATCTTCCTGTCTGCCACCGAATATCGACTGTTAATCCAATTTGCCCAGCACGTTGGGCAAGTGCTGACCGCCGAAGAGCTGTTGGTGGCGATCTGGGGTCCGCAGTACCGCGAGGATAAAGAGATCCTGTGGGTCAGCATTGCCCGCTTGCGCCAAAAACTTGAAGACAACCCGCACCAACCACAACACATCGTCACCCGCGCCGGGTTGGGATACTTGATGCCCCCTGTGGAAAAAGAAATTATCTAACATCGCTGTAAAGGGGTTTCCGGATGTATGCTTCTTTTGAAGAAAAAGGTAAGATCCACACAAACGTCATTTCAAAAATACCGGTCAATGCCATCATCCAAACGACCCGCAACCGGATTGAGGGAAATATCTACGTTCGCCCGGATGACCGGCTGAAGGATGAACTGAGCAATTCGGACTGCTTCCTGGCTGTTACGGATGCCACGGTCTATGACGACGAAGGAAAGGTGCTGTATGAGGCGAATTTCCTTTCCGTTCACCGCGACCAAATCATCTGGATCATTCCAATTGAAGAGCTGACCACGCCTGGGAGCGAAGAATGACCATACCCACATCGCAAAATCGCAGCCCAGATCTGGTAAAGCTCAAAAGTTATCTGTCGGGGATGGTCGTGCGCGAGCTGGAAATGAACCCGATCCACCCAGACGACCGGCGCAAGGTGCTGAGCGAAAAGCTGCAGGAAGCTTACCAGAATACCAAGCTGCAGCTGCCGGCTTCACTGCGCGAGCAGGTCTTCCACGATATCCTCGACGAGCTGCTCGGCTTTGGGCCGCTGCAGCCGCTGCTGGATGACCCCGACATCAGTGAGGTGATGGTCAACGGCCGCACCAAGGTTTACATCGAGCGCAAAGGCAAAATTACCCGAACCAACATCGTTTTCGATAACGACGAGCAAATTCTGCACCTGATCGACAAAATTATTATGCCGCTGGGTCGCCGGATCGATGCAGACAGCCCCACAGTCGACGCACGCCTGCCGGACGGCTCGCGCGTCAATGCGGTAATTCCGCCGGTCGCGATCGACGGGCCCACGATCACCATCCGCAAGTTCCAGAAAGACAAGCTCAGCATCGCCGACCTGGTCAAATTAGGCTCGCTAACCCCGAACATGGCCGAGTTCCTGAGAGCTTGCGTGGTCTCGCGGCTGAATATCCTGGTATCCGGCGGCACCGGTTCAGGCAAGACGACCCTGCTCAACGTGCTGTCGACCTTTATTCCCGAAGAGGACCGTATCGTCACCATCGAAGATGCGGCGGAGCTGAAGCTGCAGCAGGACCACGTGGTGCGCATGGAGACCAAGCCGGCCAACGTGGAAGGGCTGCACGCGGTGACCATCCGCGAACTGGTACGCAACTCCTTGCGTATGCGCCCCGACCGGATCATCGTCGGCGAGGTGCGCGGTGGTGAGGCGCTGGATATGCTGCAAGCGATGAACACGGGCCACGATGGCTCCCTGACCACACTCCACGCCAACACCGCGCGTGACGCCATCTCTCGCCTGGAGACGATGTGCCTGATGTCGGGCATGGACTTGCCGATCAAAGTGATCCGCGAGCAGATCGCAGCGGCCGTGGATGTCATCGTCCAGCAGTCGCGCCTGCGCGACGGGAGCCGCAAGGTCACCTCGATCACCGAGGTGGCCGGCATGGAAGGCGACACGGTCGTGATGACCGACATTTTCAAGTTCGATCAGACCGGCGTCAAAACCGACGGCACGATCATCGGTGAACTCAAACCGACCGGCATCCGCCCGCTGTTCTCGCAGCGGTTGGAGGTTTCGGGTTTCAAGTTGGGGCCCGAAGTGTTTGGAGCCATGCAGAGCCTGAACCACCGGCGCCGGTAGCCGAGAGGCCGGCCACGAAGCGCGCAGGCAGGGGCGGCGCTTTCGACTCAGTCCAATGCCTGCATCGTTTCGGCAAATGCTATAATAGCTGCAACCAACTGAATAACCGGGCGGCTGTGGTTCTCATCAGACAAACTGATTGGGGCGGCGTGTGAGGAGCCCCTTCAACGAAACAAGAGGTCGGGTATGGATAAACAAGAGCGATTCATCAAACTTCGAACCAAGATGGTCGGCGCGTTGATGTACGACGCCCGGCAGGCAAGCCGCAGAACGGTTGAAGAATGCGCCGAGGTCATGGGAGTCTCACCCGAACAGTACCGGGACTTCGAGAAGGGGGCGCAAGCGCCCTCGCTGCCGGCGCTCGAATCGTTGGCGTATTTCCTGAACGTGCCTCTGGATCATTTTTGGGGGCGGCAGTCACGGTCGCAGCAGCAGGAAGCGCTGCAAGCCGAAAACCAGCGCAAGCTGCGCCAGCTGCGCGACCGCCTGATCGGAGTTCAGATCAAGCAGGCCAGGATCGACGCCAACCTGTCCAGCCACGAGTTGTCCGAAAAGACCGGCATTGCAGAAGAGCAGTTGAAGTCCTATGAAATGGGGCAGGCGTCCATCCCCTTGCCGCAGGTGGACGCACTGACCTCGGCATTGAATCTGCCGGTCGAGCAGCTGTTCGACCAGCGCGGGCCAATCGGTAAGTGGCGCATGCAGCAGCAAGCCATGCAGCAGTTCGACCAGCTGCCTGAAGATCTGAAGTCGTTCGTGGCCAAGCCGGTCAACCAGCCCTATATCGAGCTGGCGATGCGCCTGAGCGAGATGTCGGTTGAAAAGCTGCGTACGATCGCCGAAGGCCTGCTGGAGATCACTTACTAACCGGAAAACTACGACTGCCGATTTAGAGATGACAAGCAAGGACGGAAAACCGATGAGCGCTGCACCTTCATCCCACCCCATTGTCAAACAGGCAAGCGCCGCTTACGAAAGCGGCAGCTATCAAAAGGCTGCCCGGCTGTATGAAGAGGCAGCCGGCGTTTTCATCGCCGAGCAAAACGAGGCGGCGGCAGCCGAGATGCGCAACAACCGCAGCGTAGCCCTGCTGAAAGACGGCGACGCGAACGGTGCGCTCGCAGCAGCCGAGGGAACCGAGATGGTGTTCCTGCAAGTGAACGATCCCGTGCGGGCCGCGATGGCTTACGGCAATCAGGCGGCCGCGCTGGAGGAACTCGGCAAGTTGAAACCGGCCCTGGCGCTGTATGAGAAGTCCTCGGAGCTGCTCAAAGGGACCGGGAACGATGAACTGCGTGTCTATGTTTTACAGAACATCTCGGCGCTGCAGCTCAAAACCGGCGGGCATTTGCAGTCCATGGCCAGCATGCAGGCGGCGCTCGATTTGAAGCCGCGGTTGAGCGCCAAGGAACGGCTGCTCAACCGATTACTGAAAGTGCCATTCCGGATGCTGCGGATATCCAGGTAATGCCAGAATCATTGACTTTAAGGATAGCAACCGAGGGGGATCAAAGAGCAATCTCGACGCTCATTACCTTCGAATACTACGTTCACCGCCACCTGGACTGGCGCAGCCCAACCGACTGGTTAGGACGCCAGCCCTTTTGGCTTTTAGAGCGCAACCAGCGCCTACTGGCGGCGCTCGCCTGCCCGCCCGACCCGCCCGAGGTGGCGTGGGTGCGGTTCTTCGCGGCGTCTACCGCCATCGACCTGCGGGAAGCCTGGCAGATGCTGTTTGAAAAGGGCCACGAGTCCCTGCCGCCCGAGTATGCTTACCCAATTGCGGGTCTTGCGCTGCAAGATTGGTTCGCGCAGCTGCTGATCGAGACGGGATTCCGCCACCGCCAGCATATCGTGGTGCTGCAGTGGAATGACCGGAGTCCACAGAAGCAGGTTGCAAACAGCCATGTCTCGCTGCGCACGCTAAAGCCCGCCGACCTGCCGGCTGTGCAGGTGGTGGATGAGCTGGCCTTCGAACGGTTGTGGCAAATCTCGCTCGACACCCTGACGCGCTCATACAAGCAGTCGGCGTACTCCATGGTTGCCGAGATAGATGGTAAGATCGTGGGTTACCAGATCAGCACACAATCGTCCTACAGCGCACACCTGGCGCGCCTGGCAGTGGATCCAAGCCTGCAGCAGCAAGGGATCGGAGCGCTGCTTGTGCGGGATTTGCAAGCGCATTTTTCACAACGCCGCAGCCGGCTGGTAACGGTCAACACGCAGAGCGACAACCACGCCTCGCTGGCGCTGTATGAAAAGCTGGGATTCGAACGGACGGGGGAAAGATTCCCGGTTTTTGTTTTGTCTTAAGGTTTCCGATTTAAGGACAATTCACAATCCTCATTGCGAGGTTAATCCGGTGGAGCGGCAGTTGCATCGCTCCGCTGATGGTGAACGGAAACTGACCTCCTGGGATTATTGGAATATTGAATGTAAATATTTCCTAACTCCTCAGGCAGATAACGTAGCCCCAGGCTGTAAGGGCTGGCTGGTGTTCTTCGCCTGAAAGGCGCACCGGCCTATAAAAGATCGAACATTCTACCCGCCGGCTACCCCAGGCAGCCCTTACAGCCTGGGGCTACGTTGTCTGCCGTTACAATATTTCCACATTTCTGTGCCAATGCAAGGGACTACGGGAATATTTCACCCTTTAATTCATAAGTTTGTGGGATTTACAATCACCCAAAAATATGGCAAAATTTATCGAAATAGTTCAGGAGGTTTCTCGATGGGTAAACGACAAGATATCCGCGATAAGCGCCGGAAAGCGCAGCAGCGCCAGCGGATGATCTGGATAGGAATTATCGCTGTGTTTGCAGTTGTGGTTGCGACTTCTTAATCGTACCTGGGCTGCGGGCTTCCGCTTCGGTAGTAGTGCCCACCACGGTGGCCCTGCCACAGCCGGACGGCACCGCGCTTGGCAATCCAGACGCGCCGGTCAAGGTGGAAGTGTTCTCCGATTTCCTCTGCAGTCACTGCAACGATTATGTTGAGGGAGTGCCCGCCAATTACATCGGCGAGTCGCAGTTCATCCAGCAGTACGTCACGACCGGTCAAGTCTACTACGTTTTCCATCCCTTCCGGGTCATCGCTCCGGAATCGGACAACGGCGCAGAGGCATCCCTCTGCGCGGCCGATCAGGGCAAGTTCTGGGAATACCACGATGTGATCTTCGCCAACGTCGGCACGACCCCCAGCCCGATGAGCAAACAGGCGCTGACAGAATTCGCCAAGGCGATCAACCTGGATGTGACGCAGTTCCAAGACTGCTTATCGAATAACAAATACGCGCAGAAGATCCAGGAGGAACAGGCCTACGGAGTTCAGAAAGGCATCTCCGGCACGCCGTCCTTCTTAATCAACGGCACGGAGATTGTCGGCCGCGACCAGCTGCAGTCGGCAGTCGAATCGGCGTTGGCGGGCACACCGGTGCCTACCTCGACGCCAATCCAGTAGAAAAGAAGAGAATAGAAAACAGTCCCTTGAATTGGCAGGGACTGTTTTCTATTCTCTGATTTCTATTTTCTGGGTTTACGGCACGGTCACGCCCAGCCAGGCCAGCAAAGCTACCAGGGCCGGGGCGATCACCAGGGCCGGGAGGAAGTTGCCCGAGCGGATGGGCTTGATCTCCAACAGGCTGCTAATGGCGATGGCGATCAAGATCACGCCGCCCACGGCGCTCATCTCGGTCATCATTTGAGGCTGGGAGGACACCAGGGCGGTCAGCTGCCCGGCCAGCAGGCTGAGGCCCCCTTGATAGATCAAGATGACCAGCACCGAAAACAACACCCCAACCCCAAGCGTGGAGGCGAACGCCAGCGCGGCGAAGCCGTCGAGCACGGCCTTGACCGCCAGCAGATTGTAGTCGCCGGTCAGCCCATCTTGAATGGCGCCCAGGATGGTCATGGGGCCGACACAGAACACCAGCGAGGCGGTCAGGAAGCCGCGCACGAAACGCGCCCGGCTGCCGGCATCTTCATCCGAGAAGGCCCCTTCTTGCAGTGGAGCGCGGCTGCGCTGGAAATGCCGCTCCAACCAGGCGCCCAGGTTTTGCAGCCCGGCCTCAATCTGCCACCACTCACCCAACAGCGCCCCGATCAACAAGCTGCCTAAAACGATCAAGGAGTTCTCGGTTTTGAGAAACATCGACAGGCCGTACGCCAGGGTGAATAACCCCAGCCCGGCGACGACGGTTTGGCGCAGGCGTTCGGGCAGCCGCGAGCCGAGCAGCACGCCCAAAAAGCCGCCGATCAAAACGGTGGCGGTGTTGATGAGGGTTCCGGTCATTTCTCGTTCTTCTTCGCGAGGGTAGATTTCTCGACGCCGGCCGCCTGGTTTTCACGCAGCTCGAGCATAAAGCACAGGCTGGAGAGCCGGTTGAGATAGCGCAGCAGTTCAGGATTTTGCACGTCGCCGCGGTGGAGCAGCTCGGCCATGCGCCGCTCGGCACGACGGACAATGGTACGGCCCAGGTCGAGGTAAGCGCCGGCCGTGGAATCCCCCGGCACAATAAACTCTTTCGGCAGGGGCACCTGCTGCCCGAGCGCCTCGATCTGCTCTTCCAGCCAGGACACCCTGGCTGCGTTGATCTGATGGAAGCGTTCGGCGTTCTCAGCTGTGGCAGCGGCTTCGGCCATCAGGAGATACAGGTCGCGCTGGACGTGAAGCAAGACTGCACCCGTCTCGGGGTTCTGGGCCTGGCTGCGAGCCATCCCCAGGGCTGCGGTGGCCTCATCGACCGCGCCGACGGCTTCCATACGCAGATCGTACTTGGCAACCCGCCCCTCCCCTAACAGGCCGGTGTAGCCTTCATCTCCTTTTCCGGTAAACAACTTTGGCATAATGGATCAGTCCTGACGGATGGCGATATACAGAAACCAGTAGGGTTCCACCGGGAACGAACTCTGAACTTCCGGCTGCCAGACGAACGTGCCGGGGACTGACACGACCCGCAGCCGCCGGTCGAGCAGCACCATCAGATCATTCTCGCTGGGCTCCAGATTTTCGACGTCGGCTTTAATCAGGTGCAAGATGGCGCGCCAGCGGGCGGCATTCGGATAGCCCGAGGCGTAGCGCCCGGTGTCTTTGAAAAGATCGTTGAGATAGTTCTGCCACAAACGCAGGCGGCCGGTGAATTCTTGTTCAGTCTTGCGCGACCAGTTTGCGGGCCAATGTTCATGGGTGGCCTGGACACGCTCCGAAAGCGTTTCGAGGTCACCCTGCTGATCGGGTGGCAGCGCCTGCAAACGTTTCTGGATGAGAAGAAGATTGCCAATGGTCAACTGGTCGATGCCGCCATCTGCACCCCGGCCGCGCAAGGAAAGGGGCCAGTACAGCTGCGGAGAGAGCAGATACTCCTCCAGGTCGGCGACAGCGGCTTTCAGGTAAGCCCGGTCTCCTTCGAAATCTTTTGCCATGAATGTCCTCCCTTGATCGTTTGAAACGCCGGCGTTTTACTGCTCGCCGGTCGCAGCAGAGGGCTGCCCAGAAACCAGGTACCAGTCGGTGATCGTAGCAAAGCGGTCGCTGCTGTCGAAGAGGGGACCCATCTGGACGCCCTGTACCTCTTTGTCCACGGCGTAGCTGTACACCGAGTAATATAGGGGCAGCGAGGGCAGGTCATCCTGGAAGACCACCTGGAAGTTGCGGTACATCTTCTCCCGCTCGGTCAGATCAGACGTCACGCGAGCTTGCTCGATGTACTCACTGGCGACGCGGTTGTCCCACTGCGAATAGTTCTGCCCACCGGTGGCCTGAGCCTGATCCCAGAATGGATAGGGGTCGGGATCGGGCGTGCGTGACAGGTTGAGATCCACCAGAGCGGCTTCATAGTCGCGGTTGGCCAGCCGGGTATTGATCAGCTCATCATACGGCAAGGCCACCAGGTTAACCTCCACATCAAGCTTGGACCAATCGCGCTGGATGGACTCGGCAATGGCGGTGTGCAGCTCGTCATCCGGATAGAGCAGTTCAATCGACATGACGTCGCCCTCTTTTTCGCGCGGCCCACCGGAGGCCGGCACCGTATATTCGGCCTCTTTGAGCATGTCGACGGCCTTGGCGGGACTGTAGGACATGGCCTTCAGACCATCGTAGTAGGCCCAGGTGCCCGGCAGGATCGGTCCGTTCGCCACGATGGCCTGGCCTTGCAGTTGGCGGTCTACGATCCACTGGCGGTTCAAGCCATACATCAAGGCCTTGCGGACGTCAGGCTCCTGCAAGAACTTCGCTTCGGGGTCCTTCAGGTTGAAGAATACCATCGACAATTCGGGGTTACGACCCGTGTAGACTGCCAGGTTCTGCTCGGACAGCACGTCCGGCAGAATGTCGGCGGTCACCTGGCCGATGCCCTGCACGTCGCCGTTGCGATAGGCATCGAACGCGGCGGGAGCGTCAGGGTAGTAGCGCAAAATGATCTGCTCGATGAAGGCCGGTGTGCGGTAGAACTTGTCGAAGGCGATGAGCGCTGCGCCGGTGACCTGTCCGTCCTCAACCAGAAAGTGGTCGAAGCGGTAGGGCCCGCTGCCGATGGGCTGCATGTTGAACGGATCGTCGACGATCTCGTCGAGCGATTTACCGCCGAGGAGATGCTCGGGCAGGATCCCGAAGGACAGGTAGTCCAGGAAGGGAGCGAAGGGCTCGGGAAGCTTGAACTGCAGGGTATCGGCGCTGAGGTTGTTGACGTCCACTTCCTGCCAGAACGAACGGATGTCCTCGGGGATATATGGGCTGTCAGAGCGCATCAGCTCGATGGTAAAGAGCACATCGTCGCTTGTGACCGGCTCGCCGTCGTGCCAGACTGCGTCTTCGCGCAGGCTGACGTTGTAGATGGTGCCGTCCTTGGAATAGCCGTAGGATTCGGCCAGGTCAGGCTGGGGCACGCCGCGGGCGTCGAAGCGGATGAGGCCGCTGAACAGCAAGCGGTCGACGTCTCGGTCAGGTTGGTTATTGGCATCGATGAGGGGGTTGAGACGCTGCAGGGAACCGATCAACGCTTCTGTGTAGATACCGCCTTTGGCCGGTTCTGGGGCGGAGACCGGCAAGATGCTGCCGGGTTGTTCTCCAATCAGCAGAAAACCGACAACCAGGCCGGTTATAAAGATGATGATCAATTGCCAGCGTAACTTCTTCATTCGGATTGGCTCGTGTTAAGCTTTGCTCGTTCGATCGAACATTAAAGGCTGATATTAAAAGGGCGAACTCCCCAGACGGCGAGTCGCCCTATTCGGATGATTACAATAAAAAGTATGCCGGTTTCGCCAAACTTATCGACTGATCACGACGGTAATCATGGTCAAGATAAAGAACAGCACGCCGAAACCGATGGTAATCCAGAACAAAGTCTTTTCCACGCCGCGACGGGCGGTGAAAACGTTGTTTGAGTCGGTTCCAGTTAAACCGCCAAGCCCGACGCCCTTATTTTGCAGGATCACGCTAACGGTCAGGGCGATTGACGTTATAATCAAGGCGATGTCAAAAAAGTGTTGCAAAGTCACATCTTCCTCCTATGGTGTACAAACAGCCCACATTATACCTTTTATAACCCGGAATCGTCAACCACAATGCAAGAATTGATCACCAATCTTCACATCCACAGCCATTACTCCGACGGAGGGGGAAGCCACGAAGAGATCGCCCAGGCCGCCATGCGGGCCGGGATTGATGTTGTTTTCACCACCGATCACAACGTGCTGGTGCAGGGGCCGGAAGGCTACCATCAGAACGATGACAAGCGCGTACTGCTGCTGGTGGGCCAAGAGGTCCACGACCGCAGTCGGGAGCCTGCGCACAACCACCTGCTGGTGCTGGGAGCCAACCGCGAGCTGTCGCAGTTCGGCGACAACCCCCAGCGATTGATCGATCAGGCGCAGCGAGCGGGAGGGTTAACCTTCATCGCCCACCCCTTCGACCAGGCGCTGAACATGTTCCACGAAACTGCCATCACATGGGATAATTGGGACGTGCGCGGCTACACCGGGATCGAGCTGTGGAACGGTTACAGCGAACTGAAAGAGGTGGTCCACGGCTGGCCGGAGGCGCTGTTCTATGTCTTTTTTCCGCAGTTTATCGCCAAGGGGCCGCACCCCGCCACTTTGTCACAGTGGGACCGGCTGCTGGCGCAAGGGCGCAAGGTGGTAGCGGTGGGTGGCTCGGACGCCCACGCGGCAGCCATGCACGCCGGCCCGCTTCGGCATACCGTCTTGCCATACGATTTCCACTTCCAGGCGATCAACACCCATATCCTGGCGCAAGAAGGATTGAGCGGCGATTTAATCGCCGACCGGCGGATGGTGCTGGACAGCTTGCGGAACGGACATGCTTTTATTGGGTACGACCTGCCGCTGTCGACGCGCGGTTTCCGCTTCACGGCTCAGGGCCGCGACCGCAACGCCATTATGGGCGACGAGATTCCGATCAACGAGAGCGTGACCTTTCAGGTGCGGCTGCCTGTGCCGGTGGAGTGCCGCCTGATCAAGGACGGCAGCGTGGTCAAAAGCTGGCAGGACCGCCAGATCTGCGCCTATATCGCCAGGGAGCCGGGAGCTTACCGGGTGGAGTGTTACATCGATTACCTGGGCAAGCGCCGGGGTTGGATCTTCAGCAACCCGATTTACCTGCGGAAAAGAGTAAGGGAGTAAATGATGCCAATCACCAATAACGTTACCCGCCTGCTGCAGTCACGCAAGATTGCCTTCACGGCGCTGGAGCTGCCGGCCGAGAAGATCAGCGCTCTGGATACGGCCCGCTTGCTGAATGTGCCGCCGCAGAGTGTGTTCAAGACGATCGTGGTGGTGCGGCCCAAGCCGGGCAAGCCGGTGCTGGCGGTGATCCCGGCGACGGCCGAGGTGGATCTGAAGAAGGTGGCTGCGGCGCTGGGGGAGAAGAAGGTCTCGGTGCCGACGCAGAAAGAAGCCGAGCATCTGACCGGGCTGCAAGCGGGCGGTATCTCAGCGCTGGCGCTGCTCAACAAAGGCTTCCAGGTGCTGCTGGACCGCTCGGCGCTGACGCTAACGGAGATGCAGGTGTCGGGAGGTCAGCGGGGCTTGCAGATCCGTCTGGCGCCCAAGGCGTTCGTGGATCTAACCCAGGCCAAGACCGAGGACATCGGCAAACCGGTTGAGGGGTCTTCGGAAGAGCTCTAGGACCACGAGCAGCCCGAAACTTTGCAAACAAGGGTGATTGTCCGTGGACAATCACCCTTGTTTGCAAAGTTTCGGTGTTCTAGCCTTTGACGACGACGACGGGCAGCAGGCGGGCGGTCTTGCCGGCGATGCCGGCGCCGCTGACGGTTTCGATCACCACGTCGACGTCTTTGTAGGCCTGAGGGGCTTCCTCGGCCAGGCCGGGCAGCGAGCCGGCGCGCACGTGGATGCCGCCGGCCTCCAGGTCGTTGCGCAGCTCCTGGCCCTGCACCTCGCGCTTGGCCTGACCGCGGCTCATCACCCGCCCCGCCCCATGGCAGGTGGAGCCGAAGGTGCGCTCCATGCTCTGCTCGGTGCCGGTCAGCACCCACGAGGAGGTGCCCATGCTGCCCGGGACCAGCACCGGCTGCCCGGTGGCCTGGAACTCAACGGGAATGCCTGGGACGCCCGGCCCGAAAGCGCGTGTAGCGCCTTTGCGGTGGACGCACACCGTCATCTGCTCGCCGTCGATGGTGTGGGTCTCCTGCTTGGCGATGTTGTGGGCGAGATCGTACACCTGAGTCAGACGCCAGTCCTTGAACTTGCCGGCAAACACCTCTTCGAAGGCCTGGCGGGCCAGGTGGGCCAGCAGCTGACGGTTGGCGAAGGCGTAATTGGCGGCGGAGCGCATGGCGGCCAGATAGTCCTGGCCTTCCGGCGAGTTCAGCGGAGCACAGACCAGCTCACGGTCGGGCAGCTTGATGCCGTAACGTTTGACGGCGCTCTGGAAGGACTGGACGTAATCGGTGCAGATCTGGTGGCCGAAGCCGCGCGATCCGCAGTGGATCATGAGGGTGAGATTTCCCTCCTGCAAACCCATGGCGGCAGCGGCAGCGGGGTCGAAGATCTGATCCACCACCTCGACTTCCAGGAAGTGGTTGCCCGAGCCGAGCGTACCCAACTGCGAGCGGCCGCGCTCCTTGGCGCGCGGGCTGACCTTGTCTGGGTCTGCGCCTCGTAGGCTGCCGTATTCTTCAGTACGGCGCACATCCTGCTCGCTGGCATAGCCCTTCTTGCGGGCCCAGCCTGAGCCGTCCTGGCAGACCTGGTCGAGCTCATTCTTGCTGAGAGAGATGCCGCCCTTAGAGCCGACGCCGCTGGGGCAATATTTGTCGAGTGCGGTGGCGAGATCCTCGAGATAGGGTTTGGCTTCTTCGTAAGGGATCTGCGAGGCCAGCAGGCGTACACCGCAGTTGATGTCGTATCCGATGCCACCGGGCGAAATCACACCGTCTGGATAACGAGTGGCCGCCACCCCACCGATGGGGAAGCCGTAGCCCTGGTGCACGTCCGGCATAACCAGCACATTGCCGACCAGCCCGGGCAGCGTGGCCGAATTAACCGCCTGCTCCATGGAGCGGTCGCCCAGAGCGGCTTCCAGTAAGCGGCGAGTGGCGAACACCCGCACGGGAACCCGCATGTCGCTGCGGTAAGAAGCGGGGATCTCCCACTCGTAATCGCTGATTTTGTTCATCTGATGGATCGAAACCATCAATCCCCTCCTCGGTTTCCTGAAAACATTTTTTGAAGAAATCGTCTCACACATCGAATATAATGGTGGCCTCGACGCCGCGCTCGGTATGCCGGATCTCCAGTCCGTGGTAGGTCACGGCCTTGATCTCTTTGCTGATCGCAACCAGCGGAGCGCTGCGCAGTTGGCCCTCCAGATGCGTGTCGCTCACCTCCAGCTCGTAGCGCACGAAGCCCAGGCCCTGCTCTTCACCCCTATACAGCAGCTCGTTCAGAAAGGCGACCAGCAAGCCTTCGGCGTCGGGCGCGTCCAATTGGATGGGGACGAAGCGCCGCGGCCGGATGCGCAGCTCTGCACCGGTGAGGGCATACATTGCCCGGGCGGCCTGCTCGAACAGCTTTGGCAGGGTCGGCGCCCAAACATGCACCGACCAGTCGGCGGTGTGATCCAGCTCTGTGTAACCTGATTCGTGATTTTCCATAATCCTCGGTATAATTATACGGTATGAAATCCAAACTAGACCAGATCGAAGAACATTTGCAACAGTTTATCGAAAACAGCGCCCAGCTGCTTCCCTGGAGCAGCCGCCAGCACCTCCTGGCGCGCCGGCTGGTGAACGCGCTGCAAGCTTCGCTCTCCGGCCAGGAAAATGACAACCCGGTTGCTACCGGCATTTACACCATCTACCTCAGCCCGGAGAACCTGTCGTTCTGGCTGCCGCGGCAAGCGCTGTTCGATGAACTGGCGCAGGCGTTGAGCCAGGCGGCGCATGAGACCGGGCTGCAGTTCTCTACCCCGGCCATGATCCGCCTGTCCAGCGACGAATCGCTGCCTCCAGAGGAGTTTCGAGTGGTCGCCGGACGGCCAGACTCCCCACTGGGGCGGACGGACGTGCTGCCGGTGCTGCCCAATCATCAGCATGCGCACAGCCGCCCGGAGAACGCCTACCTGATCCTGGATGGGGTAGACACCTTCCCACTGCGCCAGACGGTTATCACCATCGGCCGGCGGGCCGACAACCACCTGATCATCGATGATCCGCGCATCTCGCGCACCCACGCCCAAATCCGCGCCACTCGCGGCCGCTACGTGCTGTTCGACCTGAACTCGACCGGCGGCACCTTCGTCAATGGGCAGCGCGTGAGTCACCAGACCCTCAAGCCCGGCGACGTGATCTCTCTCGCCGGGTATGCCATGATCTACGGCGAAGATCCGCCGCCAAAGCCAGATGACACTGCCTCGCAAACAGCCAGCTGGCCGGCTCAACCCGAGTAAAGCCAAATGGAAACCACATGAGCGCTATCATCGTCCTGATTATAAGAGCACTCCTTGCCGTCAGCCTGTACAGTTTTTTGGGCTGGGCGATTTACACCATCTGGCGTGAGCTGCGTCTGAGCGACCAAATGCTGACCGCCCGTAAGGTACCACCGGTCACCCTGACAGACCTGGACAACGACGAAGGCATAAGCGAGGAGTTCGGGGTTCCCGAGGTGATCGTCGGGCGCGACCCCAATTCCGATTACTCCATTCCAAACGATACCGTTTCAGCGCACCATGCTCGCCTGAGCTTCCATCACAGTCAATGGTGGGCGGAAGATTTGCAATCAACCAACGGCACCTTCTTGAATGACGAACGCATCGAAACGCCAACGGTGATCATCTCGGGGGATGAGATGCGCTGCGGTAAGGTCAACTTACTGGTGACATTTCCGCATAAGTAAGGAAAGCGTGACTGCTCAAGCGCGTCGCTATCTGCCTGCATCCATGCCACTGCCTGAGCAGTCACCGTAAAGTTATGCTATGATTGGCCCGGGAGGACCCTATGAAAGAATCCCCTGTTCTAGGCGTTATTGGAGGCACCGGCCTCTACCAGTTCAAAGACCTGACCGATGTTGAAACGGTTGAGATCGACACCCCTTTCGGCAAACCCAGTTCACCCATCACGCTCGGCACGCTGGCCGGCAAACGTGTGGCCTTCCTGGCCCGGCATGGCATCGGCCACATCTACACCCCCAGCGAAGTGCCTTATCGCGCCAACATCTACGCCCTGAAGTCGCTCGGCATCCGGCGGGTGCTGGCGGTCAGCGCCTGCGGCTCACTGCGCGAAGATTTCGCCCCGGGGCACATCGTGGTGCCCGACCAGATCTTCGATTTTACGAAGGATCGGGTACGCAGCTTCTTTGGCGAAGGGCTGGTGGCCCACGTGGGCGCGGCCGAACCCTTCTGCAGCGACCTATCCAACCGCATGGTCCAGGCCCTGGCGCCAACCGACGCCAAGGTCCACCGCGGTGGGACGTTCATCACGATCGAGGGGCCGCGCTTCTCCACGAAGGCTGAATCGAACACCTACCGCTCCTGGGGCATGTCGATCATCGGCATGACAGCTTCGCCGGAGGCGTTCCTGGCGCGCGAGGCCGAAATGTGCTATGCTTCGGCTGCCCACGTGACCGATTACGACGTCTGGCATGCCACCGAAGAGACGGTCACTGTGGAAATGATCATCCGTATTCTCAATCAAAACGTCGACCTGATCCAGGAAGGCATCCGCAATCTGGTGGCCGCGCTGGACGACGATTTTGACTGCGACTGCGAAAACGCTCTTGGAAAGGCGCTCACCACGAACCTGGACCATGTTCCGCCGGAAACGCGCGAGAAACTGGACCTCCTCGTGGGCAAGTATCTGGCCCCGTGAACTTTCTCTTTCCAGCTTCCACCGCAACAAACGATAAAATCCAACGCCGCCTGCTGACTTGGGCGGCCATATTCCTGTTCCTGTACGCGCTGGCGTTAACGCTGTCCCCGGCCGTCCGACTGCACACCTGGAACGTCTCCTACCGCTGGAACCACTGGATCGGCTTTGTGGTTTGGGTGGCAGGCTTCGCTTTGATTCACCGCCAGGTTTCCAGGCGCTTACCCGACCACGATCCGTATTTGCTGTCCGTGGCGGCGCTGTTGGTAGGTTGGGGCATGATGACAATCTGGCGGCTGGACGCTGTGTTCGGCTTGCGGCAAACGATCTGGCTGGCCGTGGGGCTGCTGGCATTCTACGGCGCTTTGCGGATCGAGCATCCGCTGGCGCTGCTGCGGCGGTACAAGTACATCTGGCTGACCGGCGGCCTGCTGCTGACTGCGCTGACCTTCATCCTTGGCACCTACCCGGGCGGGGCAGGGCCGCACCTGTGGCTGGGCTGCTGCGGCATCTACCTGCAGCCCTCCGAGCCGCTCAAGCTGCTGCTGATCGTGTTCCTGGCAGCTTACCTGGCCGACAACCTGCTGGTGAGCTTTAGCTTGCGGCAGCTGCTGCCGCCGACCCTGGTGCTGGTGGGCGCGTCGCTGGCAATTCTGGTTGCTCAACGCGACCTGGGCACAGCCTCGCTGTTCCTGGCGCTGTACTTCCTGATCATCTATATGGCCTCGGGCCGCTGGAAGGTCCTGCTGGCGGCAGGCGGGATCCTGCTGGTCGCGGCGGTGTTCGGCTACGCCTTATTCGGCGTGATCCAGGTGCGGGTTAACGCCTGGCTCAACCCCTGGCTGGACCCCACCGGCAGCTCCTATCAGATCGTGCAGTCGCTGATCGCGGTGGCAAGCGGCGGGATTGTCGGAAGCGGACCGGGGATGGGCAGTCCGAGCGTCGTGCCAATTGCCCACTCCGACTTCATCTTTGCCTCGATCGCCGAAGAGAATGGGCTGCTGGGTACATTGGGTCTGATCGCCCTGCTGGCGCTGCTTGCCGGGCGGGGCTTCATCGCTGCGCTGCGCTCGTCCAACCATTATCAGCGTTACCTGGCAGCCGGGCTGTCGGTGTATTTTGCGCTGCAAAGCATCCTGATCATCTCGGGCAACCTGCGGCTGCTGCCGCTGACCGGGGTAACCCTGCCGTTCGTCTCGTACGGCGGCTCATCGCTGCTGACTTCGTTCCTGGCGCTGGCGATCCTGTCGCTGGTTGCCAACCGGGACGAGGAAGAGCCGGTCCCCCTGGTGAGCCCGGCCCCCTACATGCTGACCAGCGGCCTGCTGCTCGGCACGCTAGCGGTGATCGGGCTGCTAAACGGCTGGTGGGCTTACGGCCGCGCCGGCAGCCTGGTGGACCGGGGAGACAACCCACGCTGGTCGATCGGCGACCGGTACGCGCCGCGCGGTACGATCCTGGATAATGAGAACCGCCCGCTGGTGATTAGCACCGGCGCGCCAGGAGATTACACCCGCAAAGTGGAAGACCCGGCGCTCGGCCCCGTAGTCGGCTATACGCATCCCATCTACGGTCAAACCGGCCTGGAAGCCTCGCTCGATTCCTACTTGCGCGGCATACGCGGCAGCCCTTCCTCCCTGGTCTGGTCCAATAAGCTGCTGTATTCACAGCGTCCGGCCGGGCTAAACGTCCGTCTCAGCCTGGACCTGGAGATGCAGCAGCGCGCCGACCAGCTCCTCGGCGAACACGCCGGGGCAGTCGTCTTGATGAACGCGCATACCGGTGAAGTGCTTGCGATGGCATCCCACCCTTACTACAATCCGAATGAGATCGATCAGAAGTGGGAAGAGTGGATCAACGATCCCAACGCCCCACTGATCAACCGCGCCACACAGGGACAGTATCCGCTGGGCACGGCAATGGGGCCTTTCTTGCTGGCTTATCAAGACACCTCCGGAAAGCTGCCCCCCGTTTCGCCCGCCACCACCTACCGCTTCGAAGGCAGCACCTGGGACTGCACAGTCCAACCGGCTTCGCCAACGCCCGATTGGGGCGAGCTGGTTTCAGCGGGCTGCCCAGGCAGCCTGATTGACCTGGCGAAATCTCTGAACAGTGTCCAGCTGGCGAATCTGTACCGGGCCTTGGGCTTTGGCGAGCAGCCAGACATCCAGCTGCCGGTCGCCAACGCCAGCAAAGTGGCAGAAGTGGCCAATACCGAAATGTCGGCGGTTGGACAGACCGATTTGCGCGTCTCACCTTTACAGGTGGCGCTGGCGGCTGCGACGATCAGCACCGGCGGCGAGCGCCCCTCCCCCCTGCTGGCTGCGGCGGTTGACACACCCCAGCAAGGCTGGGTGGTCTTGCCGAACAAGGCGCCGGTGAAAGCACTGTCCACGTCTGGCTCTGAGGATGCTGCCCAGCAGATGACGATCGAAGGCTTTCCGTTGTGGGAAGCGCTGGGTTCGGGCTTTACACCCGAAGGGAAGATAACCTGGTACCTGGGCGGCACCCGCTCATCCTGGCAGGGATCACCGCTTGCAGTGGTGGTGGCGCTGGAACAGGACAATCCCAACCTGGCGCAGAAGATTGGCCAAACGCTGCTGGAGAAGACGATCAATCCATAGGAAAAAGAGTTGAGAATAGAAAGCAGAGAGCAGTTGCCGGCGGCAACTGCTCTCTGCTTTCTATTCTCGACTCACTTTACTTCACTAACCGCACAAAATGGCGCTTACCAACCTGGAGGACGCCCTCGCTGTCGATGGAGGTGGTGGGGTCGGTCAGGGGCTCGCCATCGAGTTTGACGCCGTTCTGGCTCATAAGGCGACGGCCTTCGCTCTTGCTGCTGACCAGGTCGGCATCCACCAGCACATCCAGAATGTTTTGTCCGCCGTCCAGGTGGTACTCAGGCATGTCCTCGGGCATGGCGCCCTTCTGGAACAACTGAATAAAGGCATCCTGCGCCTGTTTGGCTTGCTCCTCATCGTAGAACAGGCGGGCCACTTCGAAAGCCAGCTGCATCTTGGCGTCGCGCGGGTGAAGCTGACCGGAAGCCAGGTCCTTTTCCATCTGTTCGACCTTAGGGGGTGTCCAATCGGTGGCCAGGCGGAAGTAGAGCGGCATGGCGAAGTCGGGGATGCTCATGGTCTTGCCGTACATGTCCTCGGCATTGGTGTAGATCGGGATGTGGTTGCCCAGAGACTTGCTCATGCGCACCACGCCGTCGGTACCCGGCAGGATGCCCATAATGACCGGGATGTTGGGCTTCTCGCCCAAAAACGTCATGATCTTGCGCGCGGCTGTCATGATGTTGAAGAGTTGATCCGTACCGCCCACCTGAACGTCGGCGCGCAAGTGGTAGGCGTCGTAGCCCTGCATTAAGGCATAGAAGGTCTCATGCAGGTAGATGGCCTCACCCTTATCCCAGCGCAGCTTGAAGTTTTCACGGGTCAAGAACTGCTGGACGGTGAAATTCGAGGCCAGGTGGATCAGGTCGGCAAAGGAGAGTTTGGAAAGCCAGTCGGCGTTGTAGACGATCTTGGTTTTCTCGCGGTCGAGGATGCGGAAGGCTTGCTCGGCGTAGGTACGGGCGTTCTCCGCCACCTCTTCATCGGTCAGGCGCGGCCGCAGCACGTCCTTGTCGCTCGGGTCGCCGATCATCGAAGTGTAGGTGCCGATCACGAAGGTCACATCGTGGCCCAGGTCTTGGAACTGGCGCAGCTTGCGCATGGGGATCGTATGCCCCAGGTGCAGGTCTGCCTTGCGGGGATCGAAGCCAGCATAGACCCGCAGCGGACGACCCTCTTTTTGCACCTGGATCAAGCGCTGGCGCAGTTCTTCCGTCATGGCCTGCTTGACGGCCTCATCCCCGTATTCGGTCCCTTGCATCAAGAATGCAACCTGTTCTTCGACGTTCATTTCCGCCTCCACAAAAATTCATTCCGGCACACCCCAGAAATCAAGCCCTTACACCCTTAGCGGGCGCTTCCCCAACTCTCGCCCAGTGCTTAAGGGCGCGGGCTGAAGGGTGTGAGGGCCTGACTTCTCAGGCATGCACCAAAGTGTGCAAATTATAACGGATTTTCTCTGACCTTGCCGCGATTCAATCCGGGCAAGCGCTCCAGGAAGCGCTCTTCGAACCTACGAGACAGCCACACCAGCGTCATGCCCTGCCAGGCGGGCACCAGTGCGATCAGGCTGCGCCAGAGCTGTCCGAGGACGATGAAACCGCCCAGCTCCACCCAGCGCGCCAGGGCATTGAGATTGATGTGGTCGCCGTAGCCGCCGTAAAAGTCGAGATAGGCGTTGAAATCCCAGATGGGGATCAGGTAAGTCAGGCGATTGAAGATGACCATCGCGCCGATCAGGTAGAGGATCTCGTACAGGTGCACGTCTTGCATGAAGAAGTACACCAACAGGAAGGCCTGCGGGATGAAGAAGAAGGTTGCAAAGCGCTCGAAATCGGCGCCGCCGTACATCATAGCGAACAGGCACATGCCCAGGTAGATGGCGAACCAGGCGTAAAAGCGGCGAAGCTGGCTCCAGGCGTGCCGGAAGCGGGCCGAGGTGAACAGGATCAAGAACGGCATCCAGTAGGCCACAATATTGAAGAGGATGTTCGCGTCTCGCTTCCAGTTGAGCGGCAAGGTGATGAACTTCTTCAGGAAATGCTTGTCGTGGAAAGGGTCGAGGATCTGTTGGGTGAACGCCACCGGGATCACCAAGCGAGGCACGATCACCGCAATGCCCACCGTCACCCCCACCAGGGCAGACCAACCCAACCAACCCTTCAAGCTCAGCTCTCCTTTGCGCCAGGCACGCAGCGCCTCGAACAGGATGATGAGCGGCGGGATGATCAAATATTCACGAGACTGCAGCCCAATCAGGGAAAGAACCAGGGCCAGGCCCCAATGCCGGTCGAGCAGGGACAGGATGGCGAACACCATCAGCGGATAGGCTAACTGGTCCGGACGGAAGGAGTTGAACAGCAGGAACTTGATATTGAACAGGCCCAACACCGGCACGAGCATGAGCATCAATGCCGTCAGGTAGCGGGCGCGGAAACGGCGGCCAAAGAAGTAGACCCCCACCAGCATGGCGGCCAGGCCAACGTAGGCGGTGAGTTCGAAAACCAACGTAGGTTGGCTGGTGGAAGGTCTGGCTGATGAAACCGGCGATGAGTGGAGTTAGCCAACGGTAAGCATAGGGCGACACGAGTTGATCGTTGCCGCTCAGGCCGTGCTCGGCCATATCGATGTAGTACACGAAATCCCAGGCATGACCTTCGACGTGGTCCAGGCGGTTGGTCAACCGGTCAACCGCCATAATGCAAGCCAGCGCGACCAACAGCGCCGCCAGCGCTTCAATCCATTTCTTTCTCATGGAGAATGTTTACCTCGGTTTAAGGTATGGTTCGCCAATTGTACCGCATTTCAATGCTGCGGTCCGATCCAAAGGATCTCAAGGTTGGAGCCTCGTAATACGACAGCAAGAGCAGGCCGGCCAGATTATTTTGACAATTGATATATTAAATGTTATATATAGAATAGTGAGCTGAATTCCACCAACCTTCGAACCGCCCCATCCAACTGCCCTCTGACTGCAGTTCATTTGCAGTCTTTCAAAGAACAGCGAAGCCTGCGCCTGTTCTTTTTTTATCATCGATAGGGTCGGAACAGCTCACAAGGGAGACAAATGAGGCCGGCGCAAAGTCGGGATCTGTCCGGAAGGGAGGAATCAGATGGATCAAAAATTCAAAATGAATCAAATCGGAAGTAAACCGGCAGGTGAACCAACGCTTGCCGGAAAGTGGAAGGTATTGATCCTTCTTTCATTGGCCGAGCTGCTAGCCATGGGGACCTGGTTCTCGGCATCCGCGGTGGTCAGCCCATTGACCTCGGCCTGGGGCCTATCCAACTCCGGCCGGGCCTGGCTGACCATGTCGGTCCAGGCCGGGTTTGTGGTCGGATCGGTCGCTTCGGCGCTGCTCAATCTGGCCGACCGGGTCTCATCCCGGCGGCTGTTTGCCGTCACTGCCTTTCTGGCTGCGATTTGCACCGGCCTGATCCCACTGACCGTGAACGGGCTGGTCCCGGCTCTGGCCTTGCGGTTCCTGACCGGGCTGGTGCTGGTGGGCGTCTACCCAGTTGGCATGAAAATCATGGCCACATGGACCAAAGCCGACCGCGGCCTGGGGATCGGCCTGCTGGTAGGGGCGCTTACCCTGGGAACAGCCTTCCCGCATCTGCTCAACACACTGACCGGGATGGAAAACTGGCGGCAGGTGCTGGAAATCGGGGCTGTGCTGGCGGGCGCGGGCGGCCTGCTGGCGATCCTGTTCGTGCACGAAGGGCCTTACCAGTCACGCACGCCCCGATTCAACTGGCGGTATGCGGGTGAAGTCTTTCGAGTGCGCTCGCTGCGCCTGGTCATCCTGGGTTATCTGGGGCACATGTGGGAATTGTTCGCCATGTGGGCCTGGATCGCGGCCTTTTTGGTCGCCAGCTTCAGCCTGCGAGGCATACGCCCTGCCTGGGCCAGCCTGACGGCATTCATGGTCATCGCGGCCGGGGGGCTCGGCAGCCTGCTGGCCGGAATCCTGGCCGACCGCTGGGGACGGACGACGCTTACGATTGCGTCCCTGGCCGTCAGCGGAAGCTGTGCGCTGCTGGTTGGCTTCCTGTTTGGCGCTCACCCGATCCTGCTGGTGGCGTTGTGCCTGATTTGGGGCTTCGCGGTCGTGGCCGATTCGGCACAATTCAGCGCGGCGGTCAGCGAGCTTTCCAAGAAAGGCTACATCGGTACGGCGCTGACCGTGCAAACCAGCCTGGGCTTCCTGCTGACCATGATCACGATTCGCCTGATACCATCCCTGCAAAACCTGGTCGGCTGGTCCTGGGCGTTTTCGTTCCTGGCGCTAGGCCCACTGGTTGGCATTTTGGCGATGTTATCGCTGCGGCATTCGCCTGCTGCTGAAAAATTGGCAGGAGGAAATAAATAAGGAGGTTCAAAATGACGCAATCAAAACACGTCCTGCGATCCACGCATACCAACGTTTACTTCATTACGGCAACCGTGTTGATCGTGGCGCAGATCTTTCGAACGACAGGGATTGTGGCGGTGATCGCCGGGTATGCGCGTGTGCCGCTGTTGGGGCTGCCCGTGCCACATGATTTCCTGAGACTGCTGCCGCCCTTCTTTGACTATACCCTGAGCCTGGCGGTGTTTCCAGTGGCGATCGAGTTCTATAAGAAGACCAGCACCGGTTGGAAGCTGGCGCTGGCATTCGGGGTCATCGGCCTGCTAGACGCCATCCAGGGAGTGATCCTGGGCGTCATCGGCTTCGATATTTTCCTGCTCCCGGCCAGCATTTGGGTGGTGGCAAATATCGCCCTGCTGGTAATCCTGTACCAGCCGAAAGTGCGAGCGGCTTCCCATCATAGGCAGCACGGAACTTTATAGCACATCTTCCAAAGCCGAGCGCAAGCGCTCGAACTTGAATGGGTAGCCCAGTTGCTGTAAGCGGACAGGCAGGGCACGCTGGCTGCTCAGCACCAGCGTGCTCATCTCGCCTAACACAAGGCGCAGGCCGAACTTCGGCACCGGGAACCAGTACGGGCGAGCGATGATCTGCGCCAGGGTGCGCCCGAACTCGGCCATTTGCACCGGGTGGGGGGCGGTCAAATTGAATGGACCGCTGGCTTGTTGATTCTCCATCAGGAACTGCAGCGCGCCGACTTCATCATCCATATGGATCCAGGACCACCACTGATGCCCGCCGCCCAAAGGTCCTCCGACGAACAGGTTGAAGGGGAATAACAAGCGCTGCAGTAAGTCGGCTCCTTTGGCGAGCACCAGGCCCGAGCGGACGATGACCCGGCGCACCCCCAGATCCTCCACCGGTTGTGTGGAGCGCTCCCAGGCCACGCACATCTGCGCCAGGAAATCGTCCCCCGGCGGTGATTCGGCCGACAGCACCTTATTGCCGCTGTTCTCGCCGTAATAGCCGATGGCCGATGCCTGGATGATCACGCCCGGCTTGCGCTCCGCCTGACGGAAGGCTTCGACGAACGCGTCCCCGGCGTGCAAGCGGCTGTCGATGATGCGCTGCTTGCGTCCAGACGTCCAATACCCGGCGCCAAGGTTCTCGCCTGCCAGGTTGGCGATGGCGTCCATCTGCTCGAACTCCCGGATCCAACCGGCTGAGGTGCGCGCGTCCCATTGAAGCACGTGGACCGGCTCCGGCAGCCCTGAGCGCCCGGGGCTGCGGCTGAGCACCCAGACCTCATGCCCGGCCGGCAGCAAGCGCTGGATCAAGGCCCGGCCGATCAAACCTGTTCCTCCTGAGATCATCACTTTCATCGTTTCCCCTTTCCGTTAGCCCTCTGTTAAATGTTCCCGGCATGCGCTTATTCTACTTCCAGGAACGAGAACGAATCGAAAACTCGTGCTATAATTTTGGAAATGGAGTAACAGCGCAGGCAGTGGTGTTTTTGAGAAGCGCCGCGGCTGCGGCGTTCCCGAAAACACCACTGCCTGCGCTGTTCTAAATGGAGCTGGTATGTCAGAGACCGTATTGGTGCTAAACGCAAACTTTGAGCCGATCAATGTTTGTCACCTGCGGCGGGCGATCGGGCTCATTCTGACCGAGAAGGCATCGATGGTGGTGAATGGAAGGGGACACATCCGCACGGCCAATTCTGTTTACCCGCGTCCCTCGGTGATCCGACTCGAAAATATGGTACACCGCCCCCGGCCACAGGTGAAACTCACGCGCAGAGAAATCTTCCGCCGCGACAACTATACCTGCCAGTACTGCGGCAAGCACACTTCCGATCTGACGATCGATCACGTCATTCCACGGCACTTAGGTGGGCAGCAGGTCTGGACGAACGTCGTCGCGGCCTGCTCGCTTTGCAATCACCGTAAAGGCGGGCGCACGCTGGAAGAAGTCAGGATGGCCTTGCTGCACGTACCCAAAGAGCCGCCCAGTTCTGCAATGTATATTTTCGGAAGGCATCTCAAAGAGTGCGCAGAGTGGGAGCCTTACCTGAACGGTTGGTAACGAAGACGAACAATGAAAAGGGTGGTTATAACCGCCCTTTTTGTTTTCCTCTCAACCGTCAAGCCTCAAGAAATCGGTCGCCAGAAACACCGGGCCGGAAAAATGCTCCCTGGCCTCTTTGATTAAGCCGCCACCAACCCCCTCACCATTGTAATGGATCAGGCCCAAAGACTTGGCGCCGGCCCGTGCGGCAATCTGCCCGGCCTGCGCGGCGGAAGAGTGTCCCTCAGAGGCGCCGGTGGCTTCATGGATAAGGATATCTGCCCCCTTTGCCAGGCGCTCGGTGTTCTCAAACGGCTCTGTATCCGAGGAATAAGCGATAATCTTGCCGGGGTCTTGAAACACCATGCGCAGCCCGATGGTTGGGATCAGGTGCCTGACGGGCGAGCTGAAGATCTCCAAATCTCCCCCACGGATCACCGGGCGCAGTTCTTCCTCCGGCAGCCGATGGAAAATGAGCGGGTAAAAGTTCGGCCAGGCGCGCCAGTTGTAGAGGTCCATCATCGCTTCCATGCGGTCGAGGGTGTCCTTCAAGCCGTGCACGGTTAGCTCCTGCTTGCGCCCGAGCAGCCAAAGATCCATGAGCAGCAGCGGAGCCGAGGCGACGTGGTCGGGGTGGAAATGGGTCAGGATCAGGTCGGTCAGCCGGCCGGGCGCGATGCCCGCCTTTTGCAAATTGGATAGTGGGGTGTTGCCGCTGTCAATCAATACAACGCGCTGTTGGCTGACCGCCACGAGGTGGGAGTTATCGTGATTCTCCCCCGGGACGGCATTGGCCGATCCCAAAATAATTACCTCACCCATAAATTCCCTCCAGAACGCCTACGCAGCGCTTTATTTGAGCAGCAGAACCGCCAGACGGGGCGTCACCCAGGCTTCCACCATCGACGCCAGCAGCAACAGCGGCAAAACCAATCCAATCATTAACTTGCACCAGTGCGCCAGAGAAGATAGGAAGACCTCCCCCACTGTTTTATCCGGCGTAGGCGTTGCCAGCAGCGCTCCCGTCCGAAGGATGGCAGCGGTCGCCAGGATCGCAGCCGGGACTTCGAGCACGGCATGCGGCAGCACCAATCCCAGATAGGTGGCCGCTGGCAGCCCGTTCGCAGCCAGGGTGCCCACCAGGAAACCGGTAGCGCCCATGGAGGCGAAGAACGGCAGCACGCCCAAGATGCCCAATGACAGGAGGCCGAGCACCATCGAGAGCAGCAGCACCCGTACATTTTGCCACAGGATGAGAAGCGCCGGCTGCAGCTGGCCGGCATTCATTTGCATCAGATCTTGGACGCGTCGATCGACCCCTTGGACCGAATCGCCGGAGAAGACCAGCGGGAAACGCTGTACCTGCCCCACCCCTACGATGACCCCGACGACCGCCAAGGCGGCGATCATCCAGATGGCCTTGCGGGTATCGGGCAGGGCCTGGCGGAAGAGATGACGGTACCAGCCGGCCAGGGTGCGCTCGCCGCCGGTGAAGTTCGCAGCAAACGTCCGCAAGATCCAGCGCACATTGAGCACGTCGAGCTCACGCCCCAACAGCTCCTCTCGTTGGAAGTGAGCCAGGCCCACCCGCACCAGCAGCACCGTCAGGATCATTACCCCCACCACCGCCCACCATAGCAAGCTGTAATTGGCCCAGAACATCAAAACGCTCTCCCCCTGAATCAGGAACGCCGAGGGGATGATGATGAAGCTGGCCAGCAAGTTGGCCGAGCGGACGGAGGTGGCCTGCGAAGAGACCACCACGGCCCCGGCGACCATCATCACCGCCTGGACGCTGGTCAGCGCGATGATCTGAACCAGCAGGCCGGGCTCGGGCCAGGGGATGTGCTTGAGCGACAGGCCGATCAAATAGACCAGCATGCCAAGGTAGCTGTAGACCAGCGGCGGCACGGTCACCGCCAGCAGCTTGCCGAGGTACAGCTGCCAGTCGCGCAGCGGCGAGTTAAGCAGCGGCTCAATGCTGCCGCGCTCCTTCTCACCCACGAACGATTCGAGGGCGATAACCAGCGAAACCGAGATGGGGAAGAAGCCAACCACCATGAGCAGGAACGGCACCAATCGCTCGCCAATGATGTCTGCGCCGTAACGCTGGACGAAGCCGAGCAGCTGTTGGGCCGTGAAATTCATCAGGAAGGGGAAGAACAGGGTCAGGCCGAGCACCGGGAAGATGATGCGCCAATCACGCAGCTGATCGCGCACTTCGCGGCGGGTGATGATCAGCGCCGGTCGCAGGCTATCCAACATGGCTCACCTCCGGCTGCTCCCGGCTGACGGCCTTGAGGTAGGCCATTTCCAGGCTGCGCGGCACTTTGGAAAACGAAACCACGTCCAAGCTCTGTTCGATCAGCAGCCGCAGCAGCAGTGGGTTGGATAAGTCGGGGTTACCGACCTGGAAACGCAGCCAGCAGTCGCCGCGGCCGGTGAGGGTCACGCCGGGCGGCAGTTGAATGTTCCAGCCATTCAATTCACTCATCAGCCGGGCTTCGTATTCCTCTGGGCCGAGCAGCGCCAGCTTGAGGTTCTCTGGGCGGTCGTTCACCAGGATGCGCCCCTGCTGGATGATGGCGACCTGATCGGCCAGCTCTTCGGCTTCGGCAAGATTGTGGGTGCAAAGGATGATTGTGCGGTCGCCCGAGCGCAGCGACTGGATGGAGTCGCGCACCATGCGGGCGCTTTCCGGGTCCATGGCCGAGGTGGGCTCATCGAGCAGCAGCACCGGCGGTTCGTGGATCAGGGCGCGCACCAGGGCTAATTTCTGGCGCATGCCCTTGGAATACTCCCCCAGCCGTTTGCGGCGGGCAAATGCCAGCCCAAACTTCTCTAACAGCTCATCTCGCCGCTGGATCAGGCGCTTGCGCTCCAACCCGTACAGCGAACCGTAGAACTCCAGGTACTCGTCGGCATTCATGCGACCATACAGGCCGTGATGCTCGGTCAACACGCCGACCGAGGCGCGCACCATGTCGGGCCGGCGGATCACATCGTAACCGGCGACGATGGCCCGGCCGCGGGTCGGCGCCAGCACCGAGGTGAGCATGCGCACCGTCGTCGTCTTCCCAGCGCCGTTCGGTCCCAATAAAGCCAGGACTTGGCCGGTGTCGATGTTCAGGTCGACGCCTTCAACGGCCACAAAGTTGTCAAAATGTTTGGTCAGATCCTCAGCAATGATCACGGGACGCCCTTCTGGATGTGGGTCCACGAACAAAGACAACAACGCGAAACCTGAACCGCAACAAATGATTTTCAGGTGCGCTTTGCAGCGCACCTGAAAATCATTGTAGAGGCCTTACTCGCCTACGTTGACAAACGTATCGGTAGGATCGACCGGTTCGACAGGCTGCGGGCGAGAGGTAAAACGATGACGCAAGATCAAGGCAAACAGGGAAATCAATGCAATCCCTGCCATGATCCACTGATTGATGTTGATACCGGCGACCATGGACGCATCCAGGCGCAAGAATTCGAGCAAGAAACGCCCAACCGGGTAGACGATGGCGTAAATCAGGAACACGTCGCCGGGCAGCAGGCGGTCCCTGTAGCGCTTCGAGACCCACAACAGCAGGGCCATATTACCCAGGTTCCACAGCGATTCGTACAGGAACAGGGGGTGATAGTAAGCAACGTTCTGATATTGAGGCAAGCGGTATTGGGGATCGATGTAGAGGCCCCACGGCAGGTTGGTGGGCGAGCCGTACAGCTCTTCATTGACAAAGTTGCCCCAACGGCCAATGGCCTGCGCCAGCGCCAAACCGGGAGCGATGATGTCCACCCAACGGGCGAAGCTGAGGCCGCGCTGGCGCATGAAGAAGAACAGGGCGATTGCGCCACCGACTACGGCTCCCAAAATGCCCAGGCCGCCGTTCCAGATGGCGATTGCGGCCAGGGGGTGAGTCAGATAATACTTGGTTGTGATTCCTTGCTCGATGAAGTTCGGCGGGGGGGTCAAAATGTGCCAGAGGCGGGCGCCAATGATGCCGGCGATGACGACCCAGGCCAGTACATCCCAAACCACCTCGGGGTCCTCACCCGCTTTTTTAGCCTGTCTTCGAGCGATAAACGCCGCGGCGACGACGCCGGTCATGATGATCAGGCCGTAAAAGTGGATGGTAAAGATCGAGCCGAAATGGATCCCAAAGCGATCGATGATCATAAATTCTCCTCTAAAAGCCGGTTTGAAAAACGGGCATAGAATGCCCATATTGTAACATTAATATAAATCGCCCACCTTGCTTGGAGCGTATTTATTAACCAACCCTAAGCCTTCGCGCCCAGGATGAGCTGGCGGGCATACATCAAGCGTTGATAAGCGGTGATGTGCGAGATCAGCCCAACGACGAACAAGAGCGCGATGCCGATGGTGGCAAAGCCGAGGGCAAAAAACACGAGCGCGACCATCATGAGGATCAACTTTTCCTCACGCCCGGCGATGCCGATCACACAGCTCTTCAAGCCGCCCTTCGACTCGGCCTTGGCGCGCACATAAGAAGCCATGATCACGCCGGCGATAATGAACATGCCCATGACGGGACTGATGGTTCCGCCGCCAACCAACCCGGCAAAGACGATGAACTCCGCATAGCGGTCAACCACATGGTCGAGCACCGAGCCGAACAGGGTGCCTTTGCCGCTGGCGCGCGCCGTGGCGCCATCCATCATGTCGGCCAGGTTCATGACGATGATCATCAGCAGACCCAGCCAGTATTGATGCTGGAACAGGAAGAAGGCTGCGACCAGGGAAGAAGCCAGGCTAAACAGGGTCCAGAAATCGGGCGAAAGCCCGAGACGCATGGATATCTTGCCGAAAATAATGGAAAAGCTCTCGTACTCGGCGCGGAACTTATTCAGCATGCATACCTTCCAATCGATTGATATACGACCGGATTGAAGGAATCGGAGTACCTGCAGCGCCTTACTGCAGCATCTACTCCGACTTCTTCAATCCGGTCTTGAGAACCGAAACTTAAAGTCCTAATTCCAAGCGGCCGCTGAGCAGGGTTTCCATGCGCCGGTCGGCTTCGGCGCGGGTCAATGGAAAATCCGGACCGCTGTTTTCGACCATCACCGAAGCCACCGAGGAGGCAAAGCAGCCAACCGCCGAGAGATCGTCGGGGGTCTCGAGATATTTGGTCATGAAACCGGCAGCGTAGGTGTCCCCGGCGCCGGTTGGGTCGATGGCGTGGGTCGCGTAGGGCGGAATGGGATACAGGTTGACGCCATCGTAGATGATCGAGCCTGCCTCCGCCAGGGTTACGACTGCGATCTTGCAGCCGAACTGGTGGAGGGCCTTAACCGAGCCTTCCGGGTCGTGACGTGGATCAATACCGGTCACGATCCGGGCCTCGACCTCATTGGCCTTGACCACGGTGCTGAGCCCGGCGACCTCGGCGAATGAGGCGGACATCACGTGTACGATGTTACCGTCGACGATGCCGCGCAGCAGTCCCTGCGGATCGAGCAGGATCGGGGCGTCGATGGTCTCGCGTACGAAGCGAGCAAGCTCACCGTTGACCTCACCCAGGATGGGCCCTAACAAGACGAAATGAACGGGATGATAGCCGTTGCTGTGGGCCGGAACCGGCGCGGCCACACCCAAAACGGAAAGGTCACGGTTGCCGGTGCGGTCGTAAACCAGTTTGAAGCCCCCCGTCTGCTCGGATTGGGATAACTCGTAAGCGATGCCATGCTCTTCCAGGTCACCTTGGATCTCCGAGCGATAGTCCTCCCCAACGGTACCGACCAGCGTGGCGCTTTCGCCGAGCTTGACCAGCGCCAGACAAGCGTTTGTGGAGCAGCCCGAAAGTACCCTTCCGTTGGGATGAAGGAAGGGTGTAATGATGATGTCATATACGGGATTGCCAAAAGCCAAAACATGTTTTTTCATGAAATGCATTCCTCAATGGATGGGTTTGCCCGCCGGATCGCGCCATAACAACTCAATTCGACCGTGCGGAACCTGCTATTAATTTTACTCGATTATTAAGGATTTCTTGGCCGGGCCGCAGTCCGATTTTTTTGTTGATATGGTCTGCCGATCGCAACCACATACAACAAATCATCGGGAAACTAATGCAGCTTGGAAATCAGCCAGCTGGGGACGCCAATTAATACGGCCGCGGCCAGCCCGCCCAAGAAGGCGGAAAGCGCAGGCTCACGGGTGCGGTGATCGCCCTGGCTTTTGCGGACGAACTTATAGCGGCGGTAATCCTGGTCGGTGAGATAACGCAGCGGCGGTTGGAACATCCGATCGTAGAGCGTGTCGTCGGGCAAGATCAGGCGCGAGAGGTGGTTCCAGGTGGCGGCTGCCAGGACCGGATGCGTGCCGGAGAATTCTACCGGCCAGGTCTGCTCCCGATAACGCTCGTGGCCCTCCCGGTCACTGATGATCTTGACAAAAGAGCCATCCGGCCGGAGGAGGTAGCGCGCCACCAAGTGTTCGCTAAGCATGACGAAATAGTCCTCTCCGGGGCTGTCCTCGTGCATAACGCCCACAATCTCACCCGTCTGCCGATCAACGCTGACTTGAATGTACTCAATATCGTAGAGGGGATAGCCATAATAAGGCGCTCGGAAGGCGGAGTAAAAGCGGTGCAAGGTGGGGTTGGGGTGGATCTCATTCTCCCAAACATCGTAGTAGACAATGTCATAAGTTTGCCGGTTGGGGTTTTCCACGATCTCATAGAAGATCCACAGCAGGTCGGGGGTTGGGTTGGCGGACCGGATCTTCATGATGGGAATGTAACGCTTTGCCAGCTCGGCAGACGTCAGGGATTCTCGGCCGACCTGCACGATCGCATCTTCGGCCAGCACCGGGTAGGCGCGGCGAGCGTGACCAGTAAGATAGGCAGCAAGCAGCAGCATCGCCGGGATCAGGACGAGCAATATGAAGATCATCAGGAGGATTATGTCTAAGGTTTCCACGGTCACCATCGAAGTCTGGGTAAAGATTTGTACGTTTTACTCGCTGACGTTGCAACGTCAGCGAGTAAAACGTACAAATCTTTACCCGAATTCGCTTATTCGTCGTTGTCGTCTTGTGCTTCGCCAGAGTCGAACATCAAATCATTTTCTTCGTCATCATCGCGCGGCAGAAGCACTTCGCGCTCGCGACCCCCACCGAGTGACGGCCCGACCACGCCCAGCTCCTCCAGCTCATCGATCAAGCGGGCGGCGCGCGGATAGCCGATGCGCAGGCGGCGCTGAAGCATGGAGGCGCTGGCGTGCTGGGTCTTCCGCACGATCTCGGTCGCCCGATCGATCAGCTTGTCGGCTTCGTCCTCATCGTCATCCAGCAGTGATTCCCAGGGCGCCTCCGACTGCTCGGTGGGCGCCAGTTTATTCCAGAACTCGATAATGCGCTCCACCTCGTGATCGGTGACCAGCACGCCTTGCGAGCGCTGCGGGACGCCAACCTCGGGGTTGAGGAACAGCATATCGCCGCGCCCGAGCAGCGTCTCTGCGCCGTTCGTGTCAAGGATGACGCGCGAATCGATCGAGGAGGCTACGGTGAAGGAGATACGGGCGGGGAAGTTGGCCTTGATCAGGCCGGTGAGCACGTCGGTGCTGGGACGCTGGGTGGCGACCACCAGGTGGATACCGGTGGCACGCGCCAGCTGCGCCAGGCGAACCAGGGCATGCTCGGTCTGGTCGGGAGCCGACATCATCAAGTCGGCCAATTCGTCGACCAGGATGACGATCCGGGGCAGCGTGCGCAGTTTCTTGCGCTGCTGGCGCTTGTTGTAGCTGTTCAGGTCGCGCGCCCGGGCCGATTCCAACAGTCGATAGCGGGCATCCATCTCGGCCAATGCCCAGCGCAGCACACCCACCATGCGCTCGGTTTGGGTCTCCACCTTACCCAGCAAGTGCGGCAGGCCATTGAAACGCACCAGCTCCACCATCTTCGGGTCGAGCATGGCCAGGCGCAATTCCTCTGGAGTGTTGTTCATCACCAGGGACATGGTTAAGGCGGCGATGCAAACCGACTTGCCCGAGCCGGTCGTACCGGCGACCAGCAAATGCGGCATGCGCGCCAGGTCGGCTGCGACCGGCAGGCCGGAGACGTCTCGGCCGAGGGCTATGGAAAGGGACGAGTTGAGCTTGTTGAATTCGGGGCTTTCGAGGATGGAGCGCAGCCGCACCATGGAGCCGTGCTCGTTCGGCACCTCAATGCCAACGAACGACCGCCCAGGTACGGGGGCTTCGATGCGCAGCCGCTCGGCCGAAAGGGCCAGGGCCAGATCGCGCGCCAAGGCCGAGATCTGCGAGACGCGCACCTTTTGCCAGGAGGTCTTGCCGTCCGAACCTGCCTTTTCAATGAAGCCCGGCTCGACCGCATACTGGGTCACCGTTGGGCCGACCCGGTATCCGCGCACTTCGGCCGGGATGCCAAATTCCGCCAGGGTCTGTTTGATCAGATCGGCAGTCTGGTGATGCTCGGCCTCGTCTGGGCGAGAGGTTCGATCTTGCAGCAGCAGGTTGAGCGGTGGCAAGTTAGTGTTGCGCGGCGGAGAGGTCAATGCGCTCCCTGCGGAGCGGCTGCCGCGCTTGCGGCCCTTCGTCTCCGGCGCTTCCAGCGGCTCTTCGACGTCTTCCGGCGCAAGCAGCCCTTCGTCTTCGTAACCGTCGAGCTCTTCGTCCTCTTCCAACGGATCATCCAGCAGCCAGGCGTCGAACTGCTGCGCAAGCGGCTGGAACAGGCCAAACCCGGCCATAAAGAACAGCAGCATCAGCACAATCAAGACCGCCATGCTGAGCGGACCGGGCAGCCAACCGTTTAGCAGTTCCGCCAGCGCCCAACCAACGCGGCCGCCATCCAAACCGGCATCGGCGCGGTCGATCAAATGACCGCCCATAATGGACAGGACGGCCAGTAGGGTAAAGCACATACCTTCCAGGGCCAGGATGCGCCCTAAATTGAAAGCCGGAAGCTCGGTAAAATGCCGCCACAAGGCCAGCAGGCCGATAATGCCGCCCAGGGCGATGATCAGGAAGCTGCCCCACCCCAGCCAGGCCCGTAAGAACGAAACCCAGAGAGACACAAGCGCTCCCTGGGTCAAGCCCATTAAACCTAATAATGTCATGATGGACAGAGCCAACAGCCCAATGCCCAGTATATCCCAACCGAAGCGGCGAAACTGCACCGCAAAATTCGCAACCTGATCGGTCAGGTTCGCGTCGGAAGAACTATCGGATTGAGGGTCCGAAGCGCTGGGCCGTTTACGCGAACGCCCAGACAACTCTGAAGCACCCTTCATTCATGGCTCACCAGGCCTAAACCCAGCCTGCGCCGTCCGGCGTCGATGTGCAGAATGCGCACCTCAACGGGCTGCCCAACCTTGAGCATCCTTTCCAGATCTTTTTGGCCTGAATTCTGGGCAATCGAGGAAACATGGATCAAGCCTTCGATGCCTTCCTCCAGCCGTGCAAAAGCCCCGAAACGCATGATCGCAGTGATCTTGGCCGAGACAACGTCGCCCGGTTTGTAATTCTCCAACAGCGTTTCCCACGGATTCTGGCATAAGCGCTTCAGGCTCAAAGCGACCCGCGAGCTCTCTTCGCTGACTTGCAGCACAAGGGTCTCGATCGAGTTGCCGACATCCAGCACGTCAGAAGGGTGCTGGACGCGACCCCAAGAGAGCTCAGACACGTGGATCAGCCCTTCCACCCCCCCAAGATCCACAAACACACCGAAGTCGGTGACGTTCGTCACGTTTCCGGTAACCATCTCACCAGGCTTCAATGAGTTGAACAGCTGCTTGCGTTTGCCTTTACCGGCTTGTGCCGCTCGTTCCGAGAGAACGATGCGCTCCATCGAAGGTTCACATTCGATCACCTTCAACTGCAGCGTTCGACCGACATAGGCGCTTAACCGGTCGTGGCGTTCGTCCTCATCCAACGTGCTTGGCAAATCGACCAGATGTGATACAGGTACAAAGCCCTGCAGTCCCTCTCCTTGCACCAGCAACCCCCCGCGGTTGCAGCCGTGGACTTCAAGGTTCACGATCTCATCCCGGTCATACAATTCCTGGACTCTATCCCAATCAACACCGTCCAGGCTCGTCGAGGTCCCTGCTCGCGTTATGGCTTCCAAGCGAGAAGGCAGATTGGCATCTTCGTCGGCTAATACAGATGTCCACCAGCCTTCATCGACCAGTTCGGGCATGACGTCTTGCAGGTTTTGAACCTCCCTCTTGGACAACATACTCCCACCTCCCCACGATCAACAAAAAGGTAATCCCAACGGATAAACACACACCCTTCTATTCTATCTTAATTTTCTATTAACCTCCTTAAAAACCGGAAGGAATTTGTACAAATCTTTCAATTTTAAGGTGGAGTTTCTACTTTTGAAGGGTTTCCACCATTAAAACCATATCAAGAGCTTCTACGAGCCCACCTGATGGTGGATTTCTTGCTCCATATCCAGAATGGCTTTGGCCACCGCCTCGATGGCGATCCGCTGCTTGCGATACAGATCCGCCTCTGACATGGCCAACCGCATGGCCACCTCACGCACCTTGCGGCCTTCGAGGAACTTTAGCTCCAAGATATTGTAAAGGATCCACTCTGCCGTGAAACGGCGCTCGCCTTCCGGCTTGACCTGATCGACCGCTTTGCGCAGGATCGAGCGCAGGGCGTTGGCCTGATTGCCTTCGTGCTCGTTCAACAACTCCTGCACCACCTTCAGCGCCATCAACGGGCTCTCCGTCAGCTTCGGGCCGCCCCAATAGTGCGTCAGGGCATCTTTGACCCATTGGGTCATGTCGCGCTGCACCTCGGGGACTTCGTCTTTTAGCAGGGTCTGCTCATCGAAGCGACCGGCGGCGCGCATGCGCTGGATGATGTCCACGTTCGGTGAGAGGCTTTGCAGCGAGCGGAAGACCTGCTGCTGCAGCTTGCGGTCACGCAAGGCAATCATCACCCGCTCGGCCAACAGGCCCATGGCCTGGATCTCTTCCTCGTCCAGCTCACGAGTTACCCCGCAGACACCGAGCAGGCCAATCAGCTCCGGTCCGCCGTCATTGTTCTCATCCAGGTTGATCAGCGGCAAAATGTAGCCGTCGCTCCACTGGAACATCATCGGGATCTCGTCTCCGTTGTTCTTGGCCATCTCTAGCAGCTGCGCCGAGTCGTCCTGCTCGTTGAAGTCCACCCGTCCCGTCGTGATCGTCAAATCCAGCCGGTCGCCATCCAGCACGGCTACGTAAGCCCCTGGCGCCTGCAGACGATCGCGCATTGCTGCCAGGATCATCTCGACGAACTGCTTCAAGTCGTTGCTGGTCAGCAGCCGGTCCTGAAGATTGCGCAGCATGATCAGGTCGTCGCGGTCTTTTCCGTAAAAAAGCACCCGCTCCCATAAGGGGCTGAACAGGGTGATCAGGTACTGCCCCATCAGAATGGTGGCAACCATGGTGATCGGCACCAGGGCCGAATACTGTGTGCCAAAGGCCACACCCAGGCGGCGGACAACCGTTACCATGCCCAAGACGAAGCTGGCCATGACGGGGCCGCGCAGGGTCCACTTGAACAAGCGGCTCTTCACAACCCGGTCGGGCCAAGGGACGCCGAAAAAGGCCACCGCGTAGGCCATGATGACGATCAAGGCCCCAAAGGTCAGGTTGACAAAGGAAACCGCAAACCAGAACGTCAGCTGGTGCTGCCCGGCGAAGCTGGAGCCGTACAGCAAGAATGGGAATGATCCAATCGCTGGGGCCAGCGCGCCGGTCAGCAGATAAGACATGCGCCTGCGGCTGGTGGGGGTCGTGGTGCGGTTGTAGGCCCGGGCAAAGTTATACCATGACATCAACATCACCATGATGTAATACGGGATGAAGAGATCGGTCAGCAGAGTGGGCTGCAAGTGCGGCGCGGGCGGCTCGCCCAAGGCGATCGGGCCGACGAAGTCGTCGAGGATCAGGGCCAGTAATAAAGCCGCCGAGATCACATAGGCCACGCGCACAGCCAGGTAACGCCGCCAGCGGCTGGGCTTCCCCGTAGTCGCCAGGAGCGCATCAGAAAACTGCAAGTACACAGCCGGGAGAAGGATGATCCCAACCCATTGGGTGCGAAGCCAGAATTCGATCTCCCAACCAAAGGAGGAAGACCCCCCCAGGGCTTCGGCTGCGAAGACGATCACCACGCACACCATGACAGCCGCGAAAGAGCGGGCCACCCGGTCGCGCAGGTTGAACGTCATGGCATACAGCAGCAGTGCGAAGGCAGTAACTGCAATGCCCGCAGTCAGGATCTGGCTGAGGGTTCTGAAGAAAATGATAAGTGCTTCTTGCCAGCTTGAAATCATAGGAATAACGTTAAAACGATTGGATCGAACGACACTTTCTATCGGAGGAAACGTGTGAAGAATAAAGCAATGTCGCGGTTGGCGTAATAGTGGTCCTGATAACCGCAGAATTCGAAGCCGAGCCGGTGGGCCATGTTGATGCCTGGGAAGTTCTTGGACTGCATCTCGATCATCATACGGCGCAGGTTGCGATTCATGGCCCATTCCTGGGCAGACAGCACCATTCCGCTGGCGATGCCCTTGCGCCGGACGCCCTTGAAGACCGCCATGTCGGAAATCCAGGCCGTGCCTGGAACCAGCTGCTCCTTGACCCGCACGTAGCCTACCTGCACCCCTTCGAGCCAGGCGACAAGAATGGTGGGGTTAGCGCCCCATTCATGGGCCAGTTGGCTGGGGGAATACGGAAACTCGACACGGACCGGCCTTGGCAGCCGGATGGTGCGAAATTTGACCGCTACCTGCCCATCCTCCAAAGTGCGGTCCATCTGCCAGACATAGTCGGTTTCATAGGAGCGATCGAAGTTAAGGATAATGGGGAAGTCAGCGGCTGCTACCGGCCGAATTTCAATCTCAGGCATTGCATTCTCCTCATTGAGCTGCGACGACTCGAACGGGAATCTCGCAGGCGGGCAGCGTTTGGTTTTGATTGTCAGAAACAACCAGGCGGAGGCGATAGTCACCGGGCACGAGCTGGCCGGTGTTCCAGGCGCCACCCAGTTTATCAGAACTCCACGGTGGCATCCCCGGCGGCAATGGTGGTCCAGGTATCGGTTCCCGGTTGGCTGAACTCATACTTGTAAAAGCCGAGATTGTCGACGTAGACCGTGCCTTTCAGCTCGACGACGCCGCTGATCTCGCCGCCGGCTGTGGGATCGGTCCACTCCAGTTTGCCCGAGATGCAGCCATCCCCGGCAGCGGGGACTTGCGTCCCAATCACCGCTTTGACCATCATATTGGGCGTGGACTCGGCGGACATCAAGGCCTGAGTAGGGGTAGCCAGGAGATCGAGGGTGGGCGTTTGCAGTGAGAATGCCATTGGGTAGGCCGGAGTGACGAAGGTGATAATGGAAAACTCCGCCACACCAAGCAAAGACAGCAGCACAACCAGAGATAAGGACGCACTCAAACGACGCTGGGCAGTCTCCCGTTCCAGTCCGAAAATGGCGTCCCGCCACTCGCGCCAATGGATGAGCAGCTTACGCATGTAGAATAAGCCCACCGCCCCCAACAGTGCATAAATCATGATCTCGTGTTGTTGTAAGAACCTAAGTATGTCTTCCATGTCCGCATTTGTTGTTCAGGAACGGAGGGCGAAGAAAGATTCTACGCCTTTCGTGAGAATTCGGATGTCTTACAGCTTTTGCAGCACGCCCAGCAAAACGCCCTTGAGCTTGGGGACGATCACCTTCCCCGCTTCCAGAACTTCTTCGTGGGTGGTGACGGTGCTGCCGTCGAGGTTCGCCTTGTTGCTGATCCCAGAGATACCCAGAACGCGGGTCTTGCCGTGCCGGGCGACGATGACTTCGGGGACAGTGGACATGCCGACCGCATCGGCGCCGATGCTGTTCAAGAAGCGCAGGTCGGCGGGAGTTTCGAAGGATGGGCCGGACAACCCGGCATAGACGCCTTCGCGCAGATCGATATTCTGCTCGCGGGCCGACTGGCGGGCCAGGTCGAGCAGCTTGCGGTCGTAGGCCTGGCTCATGTCGGGGAATCGCTCGCCAAATTCGCTCAGATTGGGGCCGAACAGTGGATTGTTACCGGTCATGGTCATCAAGGAAATCTGGTCGGTGATCAGCATGAGATCGCCGGGCTCAAAATCCGGGTCGATCGCGCCGGCCGCGTTGGTGACGAACAGCATCTCCAGACCCATCCGCTGCATGACACGCACCGGCAAGGTCACCTGATCCATGCGATAGCCTTCGTAGAAGTGGACGCGGCCCTGCAGGACCATGACCTGCTGCCCGGCAAGCTTGCCGATCACCAGCTGGCCTTTGTGTCCTTGCACGGTGGAAACGGGCCAATGGGGGATGTCGCGAAAGGGGATACGGTCCGGCTCTTCGATCAGATCGGCCAGCTCACCCAGACCGCTGCCTAAAATCATACCAATCCGTGGTTGGTGGGAAGTGCGGCTGCGCACAGCTTGCGCGGCCTCATCAATTTGCTCCAGTGTCAGATATTCTGACATTCACAATCCTCCGGGGGTCGATCGCTACATGATAGGAGCCCTTACGTCTGTTGTCGGGCTATCTTTAAGTTGCGAGAATCAACGAAAATACGAAAAGACACAGGCCGTTTGGGTTTCAAAAATCCTCTTAGGCGATCTTCGAAATCCACCGAGCTGCATCAATGTAGGCGATCATGCAATCCTGATTATATCAAATTCACCAATAATTGATGCCGTCAGTCTATCATAAAAGCGGCCGCTTTGGCAAATTGTAATACTTCAGCTTTTGCCTATACGCTCGCCAGCACTTGCTGGAAGGCGCGCACGGTCTGGTCGATGCCGGCGTCGTCGACCCAATAGTGGGTGACCATGCGGAAGCGACGCTCGCCGGTTGCGCCGACCAGCACGCCGTGCTCCTTCAAGCGGGCAGCGACTTCGGCCGCGCTGAGCGGCATGCCTTCGGCCAGGTTGGCAAAGACCATGTTTGTGGGTGGGGTGGCGGTATCCGGCTCGATGCCGGGCATGACGGCCAGACCTTGCGCCAAAGCGCCCGCCCGGCAGTGGTCCTCCTCCAAGCGGTCAACCATCTGTTCCAGGGCAACGATGCCGGCAGCGGCGATGATGCCCGCCTGGCGCATACCGCCGCCCAACTGCTTGCGGATGCGACGCACTTTGCGGATGAACTCCTCGGAGCCAAGGATGACAGAGCCAACCGGGGCGCACAGGCCCTTGCTCAAGCAGAAGGTGACCGAGTCGAAGTCCGCCGCCAGCTCGCGGGCCGGGACGCCCAGCGCCACGGCAGCGTTGAAGATGCGTGCGCCGTCCAGGTGCATCAACAGGCCGCGCTCGTCCGCAAATTCACGCACCTGATGGGTGTACTCCGGCGACAGCACCACCCCACCGCAGCGGTTGTGGGTGTTCTCCAGCACAATCAGGCGAGTGGGCGGGTGATGAATATCGTCGGGACGGATTGCACCGCGAATATCGCTGAGCCGCAGGGTTCCATCGGACTGGTTGGGAATGGTGTGAGGATGGACGCCACCCAGGGCAGCGATCCCACCGGCCTCGAACAGGAAGGTATGCCCGAGATGGCCCATGATGACCTCGTCGCCGCGGCCGCAGTGGGCCAGGATTGAGGCGAGGTTGCCCATGGTGCCGGAGGGAACGAAGAGCCCGGCTTCTTTGCCCAGGCGCTCGGCGGCCATGCTTTGCAGTTGGTTGATGGTTGTGTCCTCCCCCATCACGTCGTCGCCGACTTCGGCGTTGGCCATGGCTGCGCGCATGGCGGGGGTGGGTTTGGTTACGGTATCGGAACGGAGATCAACGGTCATTGGAATGCCTCGTGAAGATAGGGATTTGAAAGTGGAAAGCTGCCGGTTGCACGGGAAATGATGAGGACAGGTGGAACGCACTTTGACAGTGCGTTCCACCTCTTCACTCCATCAAACAAGAGAATGGTCAATAGGATCTTGAGCGTAAGGTGTCCAAGGCCTTCTGCAGCTCTTCCGGCAGCGGCGCCTCGAAGGTGCGCGGGGCGTCTTCGCCGGGCAGCGTGACGGTCAGGCGGGCGGCGTGCAGGAAGTGGCGCTTGATCGGCAGGGTGGGTTTGCGATGGCCGTAGAGGGTGTCGCCGGTGATTGGGCAGCCCAGAAAGGCCATATGGATGCGGATCTGATGGGTACGGCCGGTCAGCGGATGGACTTCCAACAGGGTATGCTCTTCGAAAACCTCCAGCGTCTCGTACTCGGTCACAGAGTCGCGGCCCTTGCGCGGCGGCACCACGGCCATGCGCTTACGGTTGCCGCTGTCGCGGCCGATGGGCGCTTCCACCCTGCCGGTGGGCGTGGGAGGTGCGCTATCGACCAGCGCCAGGTAGACTTTGCGCACCTCGCGGTCCTTGAACTGGTCCTGCAGCCAGCGGTGAGCCGTGTCGTTCTTGGCGATCAGGATCAGGCCGGAAGTGTCTTTGTCGAGGCGGTGGACGATGCCCGGGCGCTGCTCGCCGTTGATGCCTTCCATCTCGGGGGCGTGGGCCAGGGCGGCATGCACCAGCGTGCCGGTAGAATGCCCGGCGGCGGGATGCACCACCATGCCGGCCGGCTTATTGATGACCATGACGTCATCGTTCTCGAAGACCATGTCGAGCGGGATGTCCTCCGGGATCAGGTCGGTCGGCTCGGGTGGCGGGACGTGCACCTGCACCTGCTGGCGGCCCTCCAGGTTGAAGCCTGTCTTCGTGACCACACTGTCATTCACCTGAACGTTGCCGTTGCGGATCAGGTTCTGCAGCTGCGAGCGGGAAAACTGCGGCAGTTGTTCCACCAGGAACTTGTCCAACCGCTGCGATTCTTCTCCTTGATATGTGAAGCTCAGGGTTTGCTCACTCACAGTGCAGCGGCTTTCCGTCTACCCCAGGATCATCGTGAACGGCCGGATTGGAATCGGGGCCGGTATCACTGTTCTTGCGTTCCTGGAAATAGACACCCAACACCAGCACGATTACGCCAATGGTAATGCACGAATCGGCGACGTTGAAGACCGGAAAGGTGCCCACGGAGATGAAATCGGTCACGTGGCCAAAGAAAATGCGGTCGGCCAGGTTTCCTAATGCGCCGCCCAGCTGGAGCCCCAACGCCAGACGCAGGGTCCAATCTTCGGCCGCGACGCGTGGATAATAATAGATGATAGCAACAGCAACCAGCAAGGCAAGCACGGTCAGGATCGGCTGGCTGCCCTGCAGCATGCCAAAAGCCACACCGGTGTTACCGACGCGAACAATGCGGGCGTAGGGCATCAGCCAATCCCACGGGGCCCACATTTGACCCATCGCTAAGTGGCTGCGGATATAAGCTTTGCTGACCTGGTCAACGATGATGATCGCGCCTGCCATCAGAGCCAGGTACAGGTAATTGCGGGTTATACGCTTCAAACGTTCCTCCAATCTACGAACTCCCTCCATTTTAACCCATTTTGATCCAACGGCGCCGAAAGCTTAGAGAAGTATATTAAATGGGCCGGGCAGGCGCGGCGGCAGTCGCCCGCGCCGAAGTGAGGGACGACGACCCGCGCGTCGGGGAGCGTCGCCAGGGACTGGCTCCAGGCGCATTCCAGCGGCTCGCCGCCACAGCGGTAGCCAAAGCCGCTCACGGCTGCCGACTGGCGCAGATAATCGATGTGCCAGTGCAGGCGGCCATTCCCGGCGAGATGCCGCCCCAGCCTGGACCGCAGGCCGCCGCCGCCATGCGCGCTGCCGCAGTAGAAATAATGGCCGGCTGGGAACGGGAATATCCCCAACCGGCCGACTTCGATCTGGGTGCTATCATCCAGCCGCATCTGCAAGCAGTAGGAGCCGGACGTGGACGGGATGCTGTCAATCACGCTGCAACGTGTAGGATGCCCAGGTGCTCTCGTTTTCCCACAGGCGCACCATCAACGAATCCACGTTGCCGGCGTAGATCTCTTTATTGATCTCCTCGCACAGTACGCGGGCGAAGTTCTCAGACGTCGGATTGACTCCCTCGAACGAGGGCATCTCGTTGAGATTCTGGTCGCGGAAATACTCGACGCGCTGGTCGACGTTGTCCAGCAGGTCGTTGAGGTCCATCAACTGGCCGTCTTTGTTCAGCTCAGCGCCTGCCAGCTCGACCTCCAACACATAATGGTGGGAATGCAGATCGCTCTCTTCCCCCCAGTCGCCGCCGATCATAGAATGCTGGGCGATAAAATCTTGCTGCACGGATACGTGATACATACTTGCGATACTCCTCTACTTGTTTTTCCTTCGATCTCTTTGCGAGTTTGCGCCCTTGCGTTTCAACTCGATGACGCCTTTGCCAGGGCAATGACGACCTTTTGACCATCGAATTCGTCGCGCACGTGGGGCAGTGCTTGAGGGATGGAGCCATGGGCCATGGTGACCGCCAGGGTTTCGCCCATGATATAGTCGCGGAAAGCTTCGACCGCCTCGTGCAGGTCATGGGTGGCATTGTAGAACAACTCGATGCGGTCGGCAATGTCGAAGCCGGCGGACTTGCGCAGGTCTTGCACCCGGCGGACGAATTCGCGCGCCAGGCCTTCCTGCACCAGCTTGGGTGTCAGCTCGGTATCGAGGGCCGCCAGGTACGCACCCTCGGAGGCAACGGCGAAACCGGTGTGCGCGTTGGCGCGCACCTCGACCTCATCCGGCTGGATCTCATAGGTCTCGCCGTTGGCGGTGACGGTCAGAGGCTCGCCTGCCAACAGCTTGCGGGCGGACTGGTCGGCGGGCAGGCTCAGGATGGCCTTGCGAATGCCGGGGAAGCGGCTGCTGTACTTCTGCCCGAGCTGCTTGGGCAGCGGGTTGAGGCTGAAAACAGCCACCTCGGCGGCAGTGTCCAGCGCGCGCACGCGCTTGACGTTGAGCTCGTCCTCGAGCAGATCGGCGTGCTTCTGCACCACCCCGGCCTCTTCGGCGCTGCCGACCGAGAAAGCGGCTTCGGCCAAGGGTTGGCGCACCTTACGGTTGGCTTTGTTGCGGGCGGCGTGCCCGAGCGAGGCCAGGCGCATGACCAGGGCCATCTCGCGGTTGAGCTGCTCATCGATCTGGTCAGGATCGTAGAGGGGCCAGTTGGTGAGATGCACCGAGAGCGTATCGGTTGGGTCGAGCGAGCGCACCAGGTTCTGGTAGAGCTCTTCGGCGATAAAGGGCATGGTGGGGGCCAACAACTTGCTCAGCGTCGTCAGGGCCTCGTAGAGGGTGGCGTAGGCGGCCTGCTTGTCGGCATCGTCGCCGCTCTTCCAGAAGCGGCGGCGCGAGCGGCGCAGGTACCAGTTGGACAACTGATCGACAAAGGTCTCGATGGGACGGGTGGCGCCAATCACGTCGTAGGTCTCCATTGCGGCGGTCACGTCGCGCACCAGGGCGTTCAAGGCCGAGCGCAGCCAGCGATCGAGAGGGCTGTACTCGACCGGGGCATTCGGATTGGGCGTCCAGCCGTCCAGGTTGGCGTAGGTGATGAAGAAGGAATAGGTGTTCCAAAGGGTGAGGGTGAAGCTGCGCACAACCTCGGCCACCAATTCTTTGGAGAAGCGGCGCTCCTGTCCAGGCGGGCTGGCGGTGTACAGGTACCAGCGCATCGCGTCCGCGCCGTTCTCGTTGATCACGTCCCAGGGGTCGACCACGTTGCCGCGCGACTTGGACATCTTCTGCCCGTTGGCGTCCAGGATCAATCCCAGGCTGATGACGTTCTTGTAGGCGACCGAGTCGAACAACAGCGAAGCGATGGCATGCAGGGAGTAGAACCAGCCGCGCGTCTGATCGACCGCTTCGCAGATGTAGTCGGCAGGGAACTCCTGCTGGAACTCCTCTTGATTCTCGTAGGGGTAGTGCCATTGGGCGTAGGGCATAGAGCCAGAATCGAACCAGACATCGATCAGCTCGGGGACGCGCTGCATGCGGCCCTGGCACTCAGGGCAATCCCAGTGCACCTCGTCCACGAACGGGCGGTGCAGGTCCAACTCCGACAGGTCGCGCCCGGCCTTCTCGGACAGCTCGGCGCGGGAACCGACGGCTTCCTGGTAGTGGCACTCCACACACTCCCAAACCGGCAGCGGCGTGCCCCAGTAGCGCTCACGGCCCAAAGCCCAATCGACGTTGTTCTCCAGCCAGTTGCCGAAGCGGCCGTGCTTGATATGCGGCGGATACCAGTTGATGCTCTCGTTGAGCTCGACCATACGGTCCTTGAACTGGCTGGTGCGGATGTACCAGGTGGGGCGGGCGTAATACAGCAAGGGCGTGCCGCAGCGCCAGCAGAAGGGGTAAGTATGCTGAATGGTGGCTTCATGGAATAGTAAGCCGCGGCCGTACAGATCGTGGGTGATGAAGGGGTCGGCATCCTTGACGAACTTACCGCTCCACTGGCGGATGTCGGAGATGAAGGTGCCGTCCTCGGCCACGGTCATCAGGATGGGCAAATCCTCCTCGATGGCCACCTGCATGTCCTCGGCGCCGAAGGCCGGGGCGATGTGCACTAACCCGGTGCCGTCTTCGACATTGACGAAATCGCCGAGCACCACCCGGTGGGCGGGTTTTTCGAGCGGGAGGAAGGTGAAGAGCGGCTTGTAACGCTTGCCCTTGAGCTGCTTGCCCTTGAAATGATCCACAACCTTGACCGGCTGGCCATCGAACACCTTCTCGACCAGCTGCTCGGCCAGGATCAGGCGCTCTGTGCCGCCCTCAGGCAGCTCGTGCTCCACGGTGACGTAATCGACCTCGGGGGAGGCGGCCACGGCCACGTTAGCGGGCAGGGTCCAGGGGGTGGTGGTCCAGATCAGCAGAGAGGTACCCGGCTCATCCTTGAGCGGCATGCGCACGTAGACCGAGGGGTCGCTGGTCTCTTCATAACCGAGGGCCACCTCGTGATCGGAGAGCGGCGTGCCGCAGCGCGGGCAGTAAGGCACCACCTTGAAGCCCTGATAGAGCAGATTGCGCTCCCAGAAGGTCTTCAAGATCCACCAGACGGACTCGATGTATTCGTTCTTATAGGTGATGTAGGCCCGGTCGAGGTCGACCCAGTAAGCGATGCGGTCGGTCAGCTTCTCCCACTCTTGAATGTAGGTGAAAGCCGATTCCCGGCACAGCTCGTTGAATTCTCCAACGCCGTAATCCTCAATCTGCTGCTTGTTGGTAAAGCCGAGCTTCTTTTCGACCTCGATCTCGACCGGCAAGCCGTGGGTATCCCAACCGCCGCGACGATCGACGTAGTAACCGCGCATGGTCTTGTAGCGTGGGAAGACGTCTTTAAAGGCGCGCGCCAGGATGTGATGCACGCCTGGGCGACCATTGGCGGTGGGAGGGCCCTCATAGAAAACGTACTGCGGCCCGCCCTGACGCTGCTCCATCGACTTTTGGAAAACATCGTGCGATTTCCAGAAGCGCAGCTGCGCTTCCTCCATCAAGTTCACATTTAATCTCGGCGTTACCGGTCGAAACATTTTGCCTCCCTGAAGGAGTACATCGACTCAGCGGCCCTCACACCCTTGACGGGCGCTTCCCCGAGCCCCCTCTACCCTGGCGGGTATGCCAGGGTAGAGGGGGCTCGGCATGGTGAGGTCCGAACGGACGAAGCACCTCTGACCTAATCGTTTTTGCGCACCCCCAGCGCCAGTGTCTCTCCATCGATCTTATGTTGCTCGGTGAAGGCATCCTGCGGGAACGTCTCACTGAGCAACGCCACCGACAGCGTCTCACTGCAAATGTACTCTGACCAGTTTACCATGACCGGAGCCAGATGGCTTTGTGGGTTGTCCAGGCGGTAGTAACTGGTGATGCGGTCTTCGATATTGAAACCGGCTTCCTTGCGCATGGTTTGCAAGCGGCGCACGATCTCACGCGCCAGGCCCTCGTCACGCAGCTCGGGTGTCAGCACCGCGTCCACTGCCACGGCTATGCCATGATCGGAGGCGACCGCCAGGCCTTCGACGGCCTCGGTCTGTACCAACACCTCTTCCGGCGCCAGCTCGACGGTTTCGCCCTCAACCTGCAGGCTAACCGGCTGGCCGTCCTGCACTTTGGCGGCCATCTCGGCCGGGTCGGCAGCGGATAGGGCTGCCCGCACCTTGGGGAACCTGGCTCCGAAGCGCAGCCCTAGCAGCTTATTGTCGGGCAGCACCCGGTAATTGACCAGCTCGCCGGCTTCCTTGACGAACGTAAACTCCTTCACGTTCAACTCATCGGTGACGATATCCACCAGCTCGGGATTCAGCTTGTCCCGCCCGCCGGTGTGAGCAATGGCCTTGGCCAACGGCTGGCGCACCTTGAGGTTGGCGGCGCTGCGGGCGGCCAGTCCCAGGCTGGCAACCTGGCGGGCCAGCGCCATCTGCTCCACCAGCTCTTCATCGACTGCGGCCCGATCCACTTTGGGCCAGGTGGTGTGATGGACGCTCTCGTAGGCCTCGGAATAAGCGCAGCCCACTAAGTTTTGATAGATCGATTCGGTAACGAACGGAGTCAGAGGCGCTAGCAAGCGCGCCAGCTTGACCAGCACATGATACAAGGTGGCATAGGCGGCGTTCTTGTCGGTATCGTGCTCGCTCTTCCAAAAGCGGCGCTTGCTGCGGCGCACGTACCAGTTGGTCAGGTCGTCGATGAAAACGCCCACCACACCGGCTGCCGCCATGAAATCAGAGTTCTCCAGGCTGTTCGTCATCCTCTCGGTCACCTGATTCAAGCGCGCCAGCAGCCAGCGGTCCATGAGGCTGTCCGTCTCAGGCGTGGGGCCTTCGGGGAACTGCGGGTCGAAGGCGGACGTGTTGGGGGTCCAACCGTCGAGGTTGGCATACGTGGCGAAGAAGCTGTAGACGTTCCACAAGGGGATCAAGAACTGGCGGCGGGCCTCATCGCCGCGGTTATAACCGAACAGCAGGTCGTTTTCGGGCTTCTGGTTAGCGTACAGCCAGCGCATCACATCCACGCCCATCTTGTCGGCGGCCTCGTTGAACTCGATCGAGTTGCCCCAGCTCTTGTGCATCGGGCGGCCATCCTCAGCGACCAGGGTGCCGTAGCTGAAGTTCTGCAAGAACGGCGGGCTCTGGTCGAGCACGGTGCCCATGGCCAGCAGGCTGTAGAACCAGTTGCGGAACTGGCCGGGGAAGGACTTGGAGATCCAGTCGGCCGGGTACCACTCGTTCCAGTACTCACGGTCGGTGCGATAGCGCAGGGTGCTGAAGGGCACCACACCGGCGTCCAGCCAGGGGTTGCCCACGTCGGGAATGCGGCTCATCTCGGTGTGGCACTCGGGGCACTCGATCTTGACGGCGTCCACGTACGGGCGGTGGGGGGTATGGCCCTCGAAGGAGTCCCAGCCCGCTGCGGCGCGCGACTTCAGTTCCTCTTCGTTGCCGACCACCTCGAAATGACCGCATTTCTTGCAGGTCCAGATTGGCAGGGCCAGACCCCAGAAACGCTTCTTGCTGATCATCCAGTCGTGCATGTTGCGCAGCCAGTCCATCTCACGCGAGTGCCCGAACTCTGGGATCCAGCGGATCTGATCGACCACGTCCATGATCTGATAACGCAGGCTGGCATCCTTCTCGGCCTGGGTCAGCTCTTCGCGCGGCTTGTCGTAGACCTCGCCCATGCTGATGAACCACTCGTCCACCAGGCGGAAGACCAGCTCGGTCTTACAGCGCCAGCAGGTGGGATAGCGGTGGGTATAGGGCTCTACCCGGTAGAGCAGGCCCTTCTGGCGCAGATTATCGAAGATTGGATCGGAGACCTGGGAGACGTGCATGCCGCTCAACCAATCGAAGCCCGGGACGAAATGACCCTCGTCCTCCAGGGGGGCGATCAGCGGCAGGTGGAACTGCTTCCCCAGCTGGAAGTCCTCGGCGCCGCAGCCTGGGGCGATGTGGACGATGCCGGTACCCTCGGTCTCGCCGACCTCTTCCCAGGGGATGATCCGATGGGCCTGGCGGGCGGTCTGTGAAATGCCCTTAATCAGATCCTTCAGCTGGACAAATCCTCCCGGGCGGCCGGCGGGCTCCAGTTCGTCGAAGGGGCCATCGTACGACCAGCCGACCATCTCAACGCCTTTCAGCTCGCCCAGCGTTTCATAGTCACCGCGCAGCATGTGGGCGGTGCCCTTGGCCAGGTACAACACCTGGTCGCCCTGGCGCACCTTCAGATAGGTCAAGTCAGGCCCGACTGCGGCGGCCACGTTGCTGGTCAGTGTCCAGGGAGTGGTCGTCCAGACCAGGACATACTCGGGCAGGCCGGTCTGCGGGTCCAGGCGCGGTTGGGCGCTACCGTCCTCGGAGACCGTGCGCAAGGGGAAACGCACAATGACGCTGTTGTGGGTCAGCTCGGCGTAGCCGTCGGTGACGATCTCGTGCTGGCTGATGGCCGTGGCGCAGCGCGGGCACCAGGGCATCACATCGGCGCCGCGGTAGAGCCAGCCCTTCTCCCAACATTTCTTGAGGAAGGTCCAGATCATGTAGTTGTTTTCGGTGGAGAAGGTGAAGTAGCTGCCGCCCATCTCGGGCAGGCCCAGCTTACCGACCAGCTGCTCGACCGTACCGGTCACCGGGCCCTGGGGGCCTTCAATAGTGACCTCTTGCTGGGGGTCCTGCATGAGTTTTTCGGCCAGCCAGCGCAGCCGCTCCGGGTCGTTCCAGTCCATCCAGTAACCCAGACGCTGCGACTGCTCGGTCTGCACGGCGGCATAACGCAGGACGCGCGCTTTACACATGCGCACAAACTGCTCCAGCCCGAACTCTTCAATGTCTTTCTTGGTCTTGAAGCCCTGCTCCTTTTCAACCTCGACCTCCACCCACAGCCCCTGGCAGTCGAAACCATTCTGGTAGCGCAGCTGCTGGCCTTTCATGGCCTGGTAACGCTGCATTCCATCTTTATAGGAGCGGCCCCAACCGTGATGGACACCCATGGGGTTGTTCGCCGTGATCGGCCCATCGATGAACGACCAGGAAGGGTCGTCCTTGTGCAGCTCGCGCAGCTTCTCGAAGGCGTGGGTATCCTTCCAAAACTGCAGCAGCTCGCGCTCTTGGGCAGCAAAATCAACTTTCACCGGTACGTCTCGAAACACAGAAAACCTCCAAAAAATCAAAAGATCGGAACTGGTCCGAGAAATCGGGGGTGGGATCACTCCCGATTTCTCGAATTGGTTCCAAAACAAAAAAATCTCGTCCCTGAACATTGGGACGAGACAAACCCGCGGTACCACCCAGATTCTCACCCGAGGGTGAGCTCTCTATCAGATACATCCAAAAGGATAGACCTGCGCCCCGGATAACGGCGGGCGGGGCCGTCGCGCCTACTGGCAAAGAGGTGAAACTTTGCGTTCAGGTTGCAGCTCCGGAAGGATTTTCGGCTTGCGCAGCCGTCCCGGCTCACACTGTCCCGGGTTCGCTGGCGGCGTCAGCAAGCCTACTCGTTTCCATCATCGCTTTGTCGGTCCAATTTCCCCAATTATGCCACGGTTGGGGGAAAAAATCAATTCTACGTTGAAAGAACACGCTTGCCATGCGACTGCATCGCAGGCTGGACAGGCGCATATTTTGACGAAACTATTCCTCTTCCCACTTGGAGCTCTCGCCCTCGGAGAGCATCTCCACCCGGTCACGACCGGCGCGCTTGGCACGGTAGAGGGCGGTGTCGGCCGACTGGAGCAGGTCTTGAGCGGATTCGCCGTGATGGGGATAGGCCGCCACGCCGAATGACATGGTGATGCGACCGAGGGTAATGCCCTGATGCCGCACCGACAGCCGCCGCACGGCCTCGCGCAGCTGCTCGGCCCGCTCGAGGGTCTCTTGCAGGGTAGCCCCGGGCAGCACGATCGAGATTTCATCGCCACCGTAGCGGCAAACGATGTCCTCTTTGCGCGTTTTGGTTTGCAGCAGCACGCCCAACTCTTGCAGTGCAAGGTCGCCTGCGTCGTGGCCCATGGTGTCATTGAAGCGTTTGAAGTGGTCGATGTCGGCCATGATCACACCCAGCGAAATGTTATAGCGGCGCGAGCGGCTGAGCTCACGGTCGAGCGTCTCTTGCAAGTAGCGCCGGTTGAACAGGTTGGTCAGCGGGTCGCGCACGGACTGGATCTGAAGCATGTCGCGCAGGTTCAAGTTCGCCAGCGCCAGGGCCACCTGCTCGGTCACCATGGTCGCCAGGGTCTCCCAGCGATGGATGGGCTCGTTATCGCTGCGCAGGTGCAGCAGCCCAATGGTGTCACCGTGGGCAATCATCGGGATGCACAGGTAGGGGGAAACCTCTCCGTTCTCATCGGTATCCCGGGCGTGCTTGCAGACCAGCTTATGCTCCGAGTTGCTGACCACGTGCACCCGGCCGCGCCGCAGCGCCCAGCACTCGTCCGGTGCGAAGAAGGGCTCCTTAGGAGGATTCTCTCCCCAACTCAGCACCATTTCCAGCAAATTGCGGGACTCGTAGAGGATATACATGGCGCCAGAGTGGTTGACGAACAGCTGCTGGGCATACTGCTTGAAGACGGCGTAGGCTTCCTCTTTGTTCAGACAGCTCTGCAGCATGTCGCCCATCTTGTTGAGCAGCATGGCTTCCCGATTGCGCTGCTCCAGCTCATTAACCCACACGGTCAGCTTCTCATTCATCTGGCGCAGGGCTTCCTCATTTTTCTTGCGCTCAGTGATCTCGCGCACCAACATCAAGGCAACGTTTTCACCACAAGGCGCGATGCGAGTTTCCAGGCTGCGCAGATCGTCGGGAGCCGGCACGGTAAACTCCATCACCTGCAGTTGTTCGGTCTGCAGAGCTTTGTGGATCAACCCGACCAGCCGGCTGGCGGTTTCACCCGGCCAGACCATCTCGACCCGCTTGCCCATGAGATCCTCGACCATTTCGAGGTCAGTCATCTCATTAGGGGGAAAGAAATCGATGAACAGGCCGTCTTGATCGATCAACAAGATCATATCCGGGATGGCATTCAAGATGGCCCGTAAGCGCGATTCGCTCTCTCGCAGCGCATCTTCGACGCGCTTGTTCTCAATCGCCATGGCAATCTGGGTCGAGACAAATCCCAGCAAATCTTTCTGGTCTTCCTGATAGCGCACGCCCTCATCATAGGTCTGCACGGCCAGCATCCCGATGATTTTGCCCTCTGAGGTTTTCAAGGGAACGCCCATCCAATCCAGAGAAGGACGGCCCAGGGATTTCACCACACCCTCGGCTTCCAGTTCATCGAAGCGCTCCGGCGAGACCAGCATGGGCGCGCCATTGCGGATGATGTGCATCGTGAGGCTGCCTTCGATATCGCTGCTCTTTAAGCGGTCGGTAGGAAGGGGTTTTTGCTCTTCATATTCATCGACAAAATAAGGGAAATGAATGCGGTCGGATGCGGCATCGTAAAGTGCGATGAACAGGTTTTTGGCGGGGATCAGCTCGGCGACGATCTGATGCACCTGCACGTAGAGGGCGTTCATGTCTTGCGCCGTGTTCGCAGCTTCCGAAATGCGGTAAAGCGCTTTCTGCAACTTTTCGGCCCTGTTGCGCTCGGTCACGTCACGAGTAGCCAGGATGGCGCCGGATATGCAGCCCTGGTCATCCAGCAGCCCACTGCCGATGCTCTCTACCCAAACGTCATGTCCTTTGTTGTGGCGGGCGCGGTACTCCAAGCGGAAAGGAGCAGGTGCGCGCTTCTCCCCCATTTGCAGCGCCTCCGCCAACTGCAGCTGCACCCTCCGGCGGTCTTCGGGATGAATGATGTCAAAAAATGAGGTCCCAAGCAAGCTGTCGGGTGAGTAACCCAACAGATCCTTGGTGGTGGGGCTGACGTATATGAAACTGTTGTTCGGGTCGGTCTCGTAAATCAGCTCCAGCATGTTGTTCGAGAGACGCTGCAGCCGCTCTTCGCTTTCCATCATCCCCGCCAGCGCCTGAGCTTGCTCGCTGATATCCTGCTGGCAGATCCAAACCCGTTTGATCCGGTTCTCTTCCACCTCACCGATCAGGTTGTTTTTGAAGCGACGCACAACGCCCTGCTCGTTCGACCGGGACCATTCGAATTCATCCAGGCGGCAGCCGTGCTCGAAGAATGCAGCCAGGGTGGATACCATGATCTCTTCGGAGGGCAGTAACCCCGACAGCGGAAAGCCGAGCAAAGCGTCGTCCGGCAAATTGAGGAAGGCGGCAGCCGCCGGGTTATAGCTAACGCAGACGGCTTCGGACAGCTGCCGGGACTTTACGGCCACGGGCAGCGATAGATCTACCGGCGAAAGGGGCTCGAAGCACCAAACGCCTTCCTTCAGGCGCTCGATGAAATACCGGCAGCTTCCCTCGGGCCGGCTCGACTTTCCAGAACCGGCAGCGGGCTTTTGGGTTGGATGTTTTCCAGGCGCGTTGCTATCAGCCACAGCGAGTGCCTCAGGAGATGTTACTCAATGACACCATAAAACAGGGGTAGAGGGTTGCAAGACTGGTCTTGCCATTCGTATGCAGCCAGAATGCGCTGCTTCGCTTCGTTCAGCTTATCCGGATCATCGGCGTGAATGGTGAATAAAGGCTCACCCGCTTCGACCCGGTCGCCGACCTTATGATGAAACATGAAGCCGACACCCGGAGCAATTGGCTCGCCCTTGCGCTCACGGCCCGCGCCTAACACCACAGCGGTCTCACCAACTTCACGGGCAAGAATGGCCTGAATGCAGCCGGTGCGAGGCGATTCCACCGTCTCGACCAGCCTGGCGACCGGCAGCTTCTCGGGATGGTCCACGTAGCTGACGTCGCCGCCCTGGGCTTGCACCAGCTGGCGGAACTTCTCCCAGGCGCGGCCGTCTCGTATGGCGTCCTCCGCCATTTTGCGAGCCTCGTCCAAGTTGGCAGCCTTGTGACCCAAAACGAGCATGTGGGCCGACACAACCAGGCAGTGTTCGCGGAAGTCCTCGGGGCCTTTGCCATGCAGGGTGTCGATGGCCTCTTTGACCTCCAGGGCATTGCCTACCGCGTCGCCAAGGGGCTGGTTCATGTCTGAAAGCAAGGCGGTGACATTGCGCCCGCTCAGCTTGCCGATGGAGACCATCAAACGAGCCAAGCGCTGAGCGTCTTCCAGAGTTTCCATAAACGCGCCGCGTCCGGTCTTGACATCCAACAGGATGGCCTGGGCCCCGGCGGCGATCTTCTTGCTCATAACAGAGGAGGCAATCAGCGGGATCGAAGGGACTGTGCCGGTGACGTCCCGCAGGGCATACAGCTTCCCATCTGCGGGGGCCAAGTCGCCGGTTTGCCCGGTCAGCACGATGCCAATCTCTTTCAACTGATCGAGGAATTCTTGCTCGGTCAAGTCGGTGCGATAGCCGGGGATCGATTCCATTTTGTCCAGGGTACCGCCGCTGAAGCCCAGGCCGCGTCCAGACATCTTGCCGACTGCCAGACCCAAGGCTGCGACCACCGGCCCGACCACCAGCGTGGTTTTGTCTCCTACGCCGCCGGTGGAATGTTTATCGACTGCGATAGGAACCACTTGAGAAAGGTCCAGAACGTCGCCACTGTGCGCCATGGCCATGGTCAGATCGGTGGTTTCTTGATCGCTCATGCCATTGATCAGCACCGCCATCGCCCAGGCAGCCGCCTGATAATCCGGGATGCTGCCTTCAGCAAAGCCCCGGACGAAAAACTGGATTTCCTCCTGGGTCAACTCCTGGCCGTCTCGCTTTTTTACAATCACATCGACTGCACGCATCTTTTTTCTAAGCCCTCCCCATTCGTCAGGCGCAGCGGCCTGTTTAAATATGAGTATACCCCTACTGTGAAAAAAGCACCAAATATCGGTCCCCCTCTTGGTGCGCTCAAATGTTGACGATTTGAGCGCACCCATCCCCACTGATTACACAGAGAGGAGATGTCGCTGTGCAACATCTCCTCTCTGTGTAACCAATCGTTACGCTATTTCTTGAGTATGATCGTGACCTTGCGGCTCGGCTCTTCTCCGATGCTTTCCGTGATGACCTTGGGATGGTCCTTCAGTTCCAGGTGGATCAAGCGGCGCTCGTTGGCGGGCATCGGTTCTAAAACCTGACGGCGACCGGTGTGGATGGCTTGCTCGGCCATGCGCCGGGCGAGCTGCCGCAGCTGACGCTCACGCCGCGAGCGATAACCCTGCACATCGATCATCAGCGGAACCCAGCGGTCGAGCTGCTTGCCGACGATCAGGCTGGAGATATACTGGAGCGCATTGAGCGTCTCACTGCGCCGTCCGATCAAGATGCTCAGATCATCGCCCTGGATCTCGACCAGGACCATGCGTTGATCTTTCGAATCTTCCGGCTCGATGTATTCGGTCGTCACCGTCGCGTTGACCTTCATCCTCTGAAGCAGGTCGCGGACAACTTGAGAAGCCACTTCGAGCGGCCGCTCTTCGTCGGTTTCCGCTTGTGCCACCGGCTGTGAAGTCGGGGCTTTCTCGACGCGGCTGCTCTGGACAGGCTCCGCCTTGCGCGGTTCCGGGGCAGGCTTTGGGCGAGCCGGTTCAGAAACAGGCTCAGCATTATGCAGGGACAGGCGCACGCGGGCCTGACGCCCGCCAAGCCCGAAGATGCCGCGGCTGCCGGGGTCCAGAACTTCCACTTCGACTGCGTCTCGAGGAATGCCCAACTGGTCCAAACCATTTTCGATGGCTTCGTCAACCGTCGGGGCGATGACCTCAAGCGTTGTTTTCTCTTGACTCATTTTTCGCCTCTATTGTAACAAGCCCGTTTTACTTTACGTTGACAGGCTTGCGGGATGGTAACACGTTACGCCAATTCACCTTTCCCAATAAGGAGTACTGTAAAATACCAACCACGTTCGAAACCAGGAAATACAGTGCCAGACCCGACGCCAGGGTGAGTGCCAGATAGCCCATCAGGAAAGGCATGTACAGGTTCATCATCTTGCCCATCATGGCAGCCTGATCGGCGCCATCGCCGGTTGTGGGCGGCGTCATCAGCTTGGACTGCAGGTAGGTGGTGGCCATGACGACGACCGCCAGGACCGGGATACCGAAGGGCAGGAATGACAGGTTCAGCCGCTCTGGGTTGGCCAGGTTCATCCACAAGAAGTGGCTGTTGAGGGGGATCAGGGAAGAGACGTTGATTACATTTGCAAGCGCAGAATGGGTCAGGTTCAGAAGCTCGATCGGGGTGGCCGCCAACGAGCGGATCACGGCCTGATACAGGCCAATGATGATGGGGAACTGGATCAGCGTCGGCAGACAGGAGGCGAAGGGACTGATGCCCAGCTCCTTGTACAGCTTCATCTGCTCCTGCGCCAATTTCTCCTTATCTTTGGCGTACTTTTTCTGCATCTCCTGCCACTTCTTATTCTGCTGAAGCTCTTGCATGGCTTGCGAACCCTTCATCTGCTGTGCAGTCAGGGGATGGGTGACAAGCCGGATCAGAATGGTGAACAGAATGATCGCCACTCCGAAATTACCGACTAATTGGTAAATGAATAATAAAACACTGACAAATACACTAACAAAAGCATTCCACATGGCTTTTATCCTATTAACTTACTTAGGAAGAGCGAAGTTCCAAACGACGCTCCCATTGAAATCAAGGGCGGCTAGAAGGTTATCACCTTGAACGATACCGATAACGATCCGGTTATTCACAACGGCCGGGTCGCTATAAAGTTTACCATTAATTGTGGCATTCCACAGCTTTTGGCCGTCGAAGCTAATCGCCTGCACTAAGCCCTGCTCGGCCACAAAGACGACGCCTTGATCGATGACCGCAGCCGCACCGATGATAGAGCCGCCGCCCAGCTCTTGCTGCCAATTGACGCTGCCGTTCTTCGCATTGACGGAATAAGCGGTGCTGGAAAGGTCGCCAAAGTACAGCGTGCCTTCATTTAGCACGGGCGCAGCCCAGATCGCATCTTTCGTTTTGGCTCGCCAAAGGATCTGTCCAGTGGTCGCATCGACGGACAGCATCTCATTGGTGAGGGTGCTGACGTAGATCTGACCATCGCTGAGTACCGGGCTGGAGACCGCAGCCCCACCCAGATCCACTTTCCACAACTGCGAGCCATCTTGGGCATTGACCGCATACAGGAAGTGATCCATGGAGGGCTGAAATACTACGCTTCCATTGCTAGCCGGCTGGGCCCACAAGCCCTGCTCCGTCTTGAATTTCCACTTCAGGTTCCCCTGAATATCCAAGGCGTACAGGAACCCATCGGCGTTGGGGGCATAGATCGCCTGGTCAACCACGAGCGGACGGGCGATATAACGACCGGTCGCGCCAGGGAATATCCAGGATTCCGTGCCGCTGGAGCGCTGCAAGGCGTGAAGCTGGTTGGAATAGTCGCCAACGACCACCAGATTGTCAGTCACAGCGGGCGCTGCGTAGTAATTCACGCGGTTGTTGGCTTCTACCGGAGCTGCCCAAACCTGATTTGCTGCCCCAGGCTGCACATTGATAGCGTGAACAGCGGTAGCGTAAGCGATATAGACGGTATCACCAGCGGGGGTGATACCTGGCCAACTGCTGGCGCCAATTGCGCCTGTGCAAGCGGTAAGCAGGAGAGCAGTAGAGACCAGGAGTAACAGCAGTGAAAGACGGTTGCGTTTCATCGATTTTTTGTTTACTTTCCATTTTCAAGATGGACCGGGCCTAAGGAACTGGGTCGTAACCGCCGGGATTGAACGGATTGCAGCGCAATACCCTCCAAGCGGCCATGAGCCCACCCTTCATGGCGCCGTACTTATAGATCGCCTGGTACCCATAGTGCGAACATGTCGGGTAAAACCGGCAAGTGTTGGCCGGCAGGGTCGGAGAGACGATCTTTTGATAGATACGGATCATCCCCAACAAGATCCAACGCGGCAGATTCCAGAGATTAAATGGTAAATCTCGTAATTGCGGCTCTGTTGAGGTTTGATGTTGGTGTTCATGTTCTAATTCAGGTTCCATTTACTTCTTCCAATAACTCGGCACGGACCAACAACTTATGAACCGCAGTGCAGATATCGTTGAAGTTTGCTTCGAGAATTGGCCGGCGTGCTAATAAAACGAGATCCCAGCCTTTTTTCACCGAAGGGAGAGCTTGGTACATGCAGGCGCGCAGCTTCCTTTTCGCCCGGTTACGCATAACAGCGTTCCCGACCGCACGGCTGGCCGCTACGCCAATTCGTACTGTTTCGTGAGAAGCCGGATAGGCAATCAACACAACAAGCGGGTGGGCAAAAGACTTACCAGATCGCCGCACCCGCATAAAGTCTGTTGTTCGGGTCAGGCGAAACTTGCGTTCCACCCGCTACCCTGTCTGCCAACCATTCACTTGACCTGCGATCCCCACACTCTTGCTTGACCAGGCCAGGTGTGCAGACATCATTCCCGGCACGGGAGTGTCTACCACCTGATTTTTTTGATATGAGCGTTTGCCTTCACCGTTAAACGATGGCGGCCCTTCAGGCGGCGGCGCTTCAGTACCTGGCGACCATCCGCGGTGGCCATGCGAGATCGGAAACCATGGACGCGAACTCGCCTTCTCTTTTTTGGCTGATAAGTCCTCTTTGGCATTTCAAATCCTTTCGTGCATTCAACTTATTGCTCATCCAAGAAATCGGGAAGGTGAGTTGTTGTGGGAAAAAGTGCAGCGCCCCACTGCAACTCGCACTCCCGATTTCCCGGATAAGTTATTTATAATTGCGAATAACAACCGTAAATTATACCTTAACGTCTCTGAGCGGTCAAACTTTTTTGGACGTTAAAGGATGGTCGTTGGCAGGCCTGGAGAGCAGCACTGCCAGGCGGCGGGCGCCTTCAGCGTCCGCAACCGCCAGAACTTCATCCCCGGCCTCAAAAATGGAGATGCCACGCGGGACGATGACCTCGCCATGCCGGATGATGGCGGCAATCACGACCCCATCCAGGTTCATGTCTTTGATGGCCACACCGATGGCGCGCGCCCCTTCGGGGATCTTCTCTTCAACGAGCGAATAATTGCCGCGGCGCAGCTTCAGCAGCGTGACCATATCGCCCATCGACATCTCTTCCTCGATCAGCCGGGCCAGGATTTCCGCCTGGTTCATGGCCACATCAACGTGGAAAAGCTCGGTGAACAGCCAGGCGTCGCGCGGATTGTTGACCCGGGCAATGGTGCGCGGCACGTTGTAGCGGACGCGCGCCACGTAGCACTGCACCAAATTCATCTCATCGCTGGTGGTCGTCGCCGCCAGCACATCGGCTTTCATAATCCCGGCTCGCTCCAGTACGTGCGGATCCACCGGATTGCCCTCGTGGACCGACTCGGTCGGCAGGTCACGATGCATGCGTGCCAGCACGTCGGGCCGGTTCTCGATCACGTGGACCTCATGATCCTGGGCAAGCAGGAACTTCGCCAGTTGGGTACCCGTCCGTCCGCCACCTGCAATCAAGACGTACATATCAGGCCTCCTCTGCGGGCTGCTGCAGGTGGCGTCGAATTTCCTCGATGCCGTCGAAGGTGGCGCTGATATGCACCATATCATCGGTCTGCAAGAGCGTGTCGGATGTGGGCAGGAATGCGCGCCCGGCCCGGGTGATGGCTACCGGGGTGGAAAGCTCATTCATCAAGTCGGTCAGGCGGCGGCCATCCCAATCCTCGGGGATGAGCAGTTCGTACACTTCCACCTCGCCGTTCCCGGCGGAGAAGACGGTGCGGATCTCGGCGTGCGAAATCATTTCCTCGACCCGCTGGGCGCCCCAGCTGCTCGAACTGATCACTTGTAAGCCAAAAATCTCGAACAAGACCCGGCAGTTCGGGCCATAATTGCGGGCAATTACGTTCGGCACTTCATACATCGAACGAGCCAGGTGACCGATCACCAGATTGAGCGAATCGGAGCTGGTGACACAGGCCAGAGCATCCGCGTCGGGTATGCCGGCCCGGATGAGCACGTCTTGATTGAGGGCGTCGCCTTCAATCAGACGGCCATGAAAATTGGACGGCAGGCTGTGGAATGCAGATGCAGTACTGTCGATGACACTGACCTCGTGGCCGCGGTGGAACAGGCGAGTGGCCAACTCGCTCCCAAACCGGCCACAGCCGACAACAATGACTTTCATAATTTGACCTCACTCTTTCCAGGGGCCACTGACTTGATACGGCACATCGGTTACAACAATTTCTTCTCGAAGCAACAACACCCGGCGCAAGGTATCGGCGGTGCGAGCGTGCAAAATGGCGCTGGCCGGGTGACGACTCATAAACTCAGGCACGACGATGGTAATCATCTCGTTCGGCTGGCGCAGCTCGTCGATCTCGTCGATGTATTCCAGCAGCGGCTCGATGAACAGGCGGAAGGGCGACTCGAGGATGACCAGCCGGATACCCTGCCCCCAGATGTTCCACTTCTCGCGGACGCGCTCAGTTTCGTCCGGGTCGATGGAGATGTGCACGGCGGTGATGTCGTCCGACAAAGTGCGCGCATAGCGCAGTGCAGTCACAGCGCCACGATGCACGCCGCCGATCAACAGGATGACCCGGTTGCGGGTGATCGGCCCGGGCTCGCCGAAACGCTCCAAAGAGAGCCGCTTGGCCAGCTCTTGATAGTGACGGTGGATCGACGAAAACATCAGCACGAGCAGCGGGGTTAGCGCAATGACGATCCAGGCGCCCTCGGTAAATTTGGTCACGGCAAATACGATCATCACGACAAACGTGGTCACCGCGCCGAAACCGTTGATGATCATCTTGGAGAGCCAGCCCTTGTCGCGGGTCAGGCTGGAGCCGCGCTCGATCAACTGCTCGCCGGGCGGGATGTGTCCCGATTTCCACCAGCGCCGGGCCATACCGGCCTGCGAAAGCGAAAACGACAGGAAAACACCGATGGCATACAGCGGGATCAGGGCAGTCACACTGGCCTGGAAGATGATAATCAAGCCGCTGGCAATCATAGAGAGAGCGAAAATACCACGCGAATAAACCAGGCGGCTGCCGCGATAGGTCAATTGGCGGGGTAAAAAGCCGTCCTCGGCGACCATGGCGCTCAGACGGGGGAAACCGGCAAAGGCGGTGTTGCTGGCCATGATCAGGATGACGGTGGTGGCTACAATCACGCCCAGGTATAGAATTCCGCGGCCGTCAAAGATGGTGCGGGCCAGCTGCGAGATGACCGTTTCGACCTCGGATGGGATGGTGCCGATGTGATAAGCCAGGAAGGTGATGGCGACAACCAGCGAACCCAAGATGGCGGCCATCCAGATCAGGGTAATACCGGCGTTGCGGCTGCGCGGCTCTTTGAAGGCCGTGATGCCATTGGAGATGGCTTCCACACCAGTCACAGCCGAGGTGCCGTTGGAAAAGGCCCGCAAAACAAGGAAGAATGATAACGGTTGAGCCGCCTGAATGAGGATCACTTCCGGCGGGTTGGGCACCGTGCCCAGCGACCCGGTGAAAAAGCGGAACAAGCCCACGGCCACGGTGGAAACGATCATGACCAGGAAGAAATAAGTGGGGATGGCGAAGGCATTGCCGGATTCACGCACACCGCGCAAATTGACCACCATAATGAAGAACACCAAGAGCACTGCGATCTCGACTCGGAAACGTTCGATGTTGGGGAAGGCTGAGACGATCTGAGCGATGGCCGAAGAGATGGACACAGAAACGGTCAGGATGTAGTCGGTAAGGAGGGCAGCCGCAGCCAGCAAGGCCGGCAGATCACCCAGGTTGTCGCGAGCGACAATGTAAGCGCCGCCGCCGCTGGGATAGGCGTGGATGGTTTGCTCGTAGGAGAGGGTCAGAATGGTCAGCAGCGCGACGATGGCCAGCGAGATCGGGATGGAGAAACGCAGCGCCCCCATGCCGGCCAGGATTAGAATGACCATCATTTCTTGGGTGGCGTAGGCGGTGGAGGAAAGCGCATCCGACGCGAAAACGGCCAGTCCAATGAGCTTGCCGATGGTCTGGTTCTCAGAGTCAGCCGTTGGAAGTGGGTGTCCAATTAACCAAGTGCGCCAGGATGGCGGAGGGTTATATTCGGTATTTCTTCGCAGCACAGTCGTGCCGTCTTTATCATCCAGGTTCATGTTATTTGTAACAATCTACAATAGCATCCAAAAAAGAACGCGCTAAAAAAGCATCCCTTATTCATAAAGGTTATATCACAATTATCACGCCAAGGCCATTAATTTTTTGTGTACGCCGATGCTGATCCACGCACCATTATCCTGCCATAAGCACATAAGTATACCGGAGTTTTCGCCGGGGTCAAGCATTTGCGATAGGGGAAGGGATGCTATAATGTGGGGAGTAAAAGGGGAAATTCAGAAACGGGCACAGCCGGGTTCTATGCCTGTGATTCAAGAGATCGGTAAGGAGAAAGTTTCATATGACTCACGAAGTTCATCACCCGACCCGTGTAGCCATTGTTGGCGCCGGGAATGTTGGCACCTCGTTCGCTTATGCCCTGCTGTTGAGCGGGCTGGCCTCTGAAATTGTGCTGATCGACGCCAATCAAGACAAGGCCAGGGGCGAAGCGATGGATCTGAATCATGCCGTCCCTCTGGCCAAGCCGGTGCGGGTTTGGGCAGGCGGATATGAAGACTGCGCCGGAGCGGTCGTGACGATCGTCACGGCGGGCAGCGCACAGCGCCCGGGCGAATCGCGCCTCAACCTGGTGCAGCGCAATGCGAGCATTTTCCAGCAGATCATCCCGCAGATCGTCCAGAATAACCCGCAAGGGATCATTTTGATTGCCACCAACCCGGTTGACATCCTGACGTATGTAGCGCTCAAGCAGTCCGGGCTGCCTGCGAACCAGGTATTCGGCTCGGGCACAATCCTGGATACGGCCCGCTTCCGCTACCTGCTCAGCCAACAGTTCGACGTAGACCCACGCAGCGTACACGCTTACATTATCGGCGAGCACGGCGACAGCGAGGTGCCGGTCTGGTCACTGGCAAATATTGCCGGGATGCGCCTGGAAACCTACTGCGAAGCCAACAATATGATCTGCACGGACAAGTCGCTGGGCGACATCTTCGAGCAGACGCGGGATGCCGCCTACCATATCATCGAGCTCAAGGGCGCCACCTATTATGCCATCGGCGCCGGGCTGCTGCGGATCATTGAGGCGATCCTGCGCGACCAGAGCACGGTGCTGTCCGTCTCCAGCCTGCAAAATGAGTACTATGGGATCTCGGATGTATGCTTCAGTCTGCCCACCGTGATCGATCGGGGTGGGGTCGAACACGTGGTGCGGCTGCACCTCGATCAGGATGAGGTCGAGGGCTTGCAGAAATCGGCGAAGATCCTGAAAGACCTGATCGACCAGTTGAATTTGTAAAGATAGTCGAAGGAACAGTATCGATTAACAGCGTTCGGGGCGGCTACTGTGAGCCGCCCCGAAACATTTTCCGGTCTGCATGTCGCGAATGATTGCGTTCCTCAATCCCTATATCGCTGCTATTATAATGGATTTGCACGGGATTCATCATTAGAAAATAAAAACGGGTTTTCAGAAGAAATGGGCAGTGCCGCTTCCCCTTCCCCTTCCCGTTCTACCCCAGACTGCGCTTCATCTTTCCATTCCTGCCCGGATCGAGCGGAAGCTGGAGGAAGCCCAGCCAGACCTCGTGCACGTGCTCAACCCGCTGCCATCAGGGATTGGGCAAACGGCATCCGAGGCGTTACTGCCTGGTAACAATTTCCCCTTGGAAGCCGTCGGGAGTCCATTCTGTCAGGCGCACGCGGCTGATCTGGTTCCACAGGCGCTGGGGCGATAAGGCGTTCACCCGCAAGTAGTTGCCGGTCAACCCCTGCAAGTGCCAGCCGTCCGGGCCATTCGAGTCGGTCGCCTCCCACAGCACGTCCAGGATTTCACCCTGGAAGCGCTGCTGGTAGCGCTCGGAGGATTCGGCAAGGGCGGCGCGCAGCTCGGCGTTGCGCTGCTTGCGCACTGCAAAAAGCACCTGATCGTTGTAGCGGGCGGCGGGCGTGCCAGGGCGCGCAGAGTATGTAAAAACGTGCCCGGAGGCGAAGTCCATCTGGCGCACGAAAGCTAAGCTTTCAGCAAAGTGCTGGTCGGTTTCACCAGGAAAACCGGCGATCAGGTCGGTGGTGATGGCGATATCGGGCGCTGCCGAGCGGGCTGCCTCGATCAGGCGGGCGTAGCTGCCGGGAGTCGTCTTGCGGGCCATGCGGCGCAAGGTGGCCTCGCAGCCCGATTGCAGCGGCAGGTGCAAATGACGGCACAGGCGCGGATCTTGCCACAGGCTGAAGAAGTCATCATCCAGGTTCCACGGCTCCAGAGAGGACAAGCGCAGGCGGGGGGCGTTGGTTTCTTTCAGGATACCCTCGATCAGACGGCGCAGGGGCAAAGGCTGCTCGAAGTCGGCGCCCCACGAGCCGAGCTGTACGCCGGTCAGCACGATCTCCTGCGCGCCGCCCTTGCGTGCGGCACGCACATCTGCCAGCACATCATCCAGAGAGCGGCTGCGGCCGGCGCCGCGGGCCACTCGGGTTATGCAGAAGGTGCAGTGGTTGTCACAGCCGTCTTGAACTTTGAGGAAGGCGCGGGTGCGCAAGTGGATGCCGGGCAGGGGTTGGCGGGCCAGCGGCTCACGATCGAAGGTCTGCGCGGACAGATCGAGAGTGGACGCGACCAGGGAGTCTTTCTCCAGGTTGGGGATCACGCGGGTGACGTTGAGCAGCCCGGCGGCGCCGGCCGGGTCGAGGGTGGCCCAGCAGCCGGTAACGATGATCTCACGCCCACCGGCACGACCGGCCTGCCGGATCTTCTGACGAGAATCCGAGGCGGCAGCCGAGGTGACCGTGCAGGTATTGACCACCACGAGATCGGCGTCCACAGGGGTATCGATCACGGTATGGCCCGCCGCCCGGAACTCTCCGGCCATCTTTTCTATTTCGCTCTGATTGAGCCTGCAGCCAATTGTATCGAGATAAACTTTCATGAAATGAACCACCAATAAGAATTGTAATCGTTACGGATGGGAAGAAAGAAATTTGAATATCCGCTGAAAATGTCAGCGAGTATTCAAATTTCTTTCTTGCGAACATCGATGGCTATTTACGGTCTCGACGCCACAAAATTGTCGAAGCGGATATCGACGCCGGGAGTCTCGTAGGTCCCGGCGATCAAGCCGACCTCGCCAGAGGAGAAGTCCAGGTCGTTGGCTTCTATCGTCTTGACGCCGTTGATATAAAAGATCAGGTGCGAGCCAATGCAATCGGCGCCGAGATAGTTCGTCTCGCTGCCGGTCTTGATGGCGTCAAAGTACTGCATGCTGTCACCGCTGATGAGCTGGTAATCGCCGTCCTTCACTTTCATGATCCCGGCATACTGATCGCTGCTGATCAAGAAGGCGTAGAAATTATCCTGATCCTTGTAGCGGCAGATCACGCCATAATCATTGTCGACCGGGCCGTCGGCGCGGGTCGCTTCGACCGCGATGCGCACGTCGTCGAAGCGCTTGCCAGGCCGGGACCAGTAATCGAACTGGGGCTCATTAATGAAGATGCGCAAAGCGCCGTCCTGGTAAGTCACCAGCGAGCCATTGCTGCTCCAGGTATCCCAGCCGCTGTTTGGATTGGAAAAGTCATCGGACAGCAAGACACTGCCCTGCGTATTCGGGTCATCGGCCACTAAAGGGAGAGAGGAACAAGATGCAGCCGTCAACGCGACCAACACAGCAAGGAGAAAGACAAATCCTTTTCTCATGGCAAAACCTCCCGGTTTGTCCGGGGGCGATCGTCGCTAAATATAGACATCCACAGTCAATTTTAGCATACAAATGCCGCCCGCCAGGCTTCTTCCGATCATGGTGGTTTGGATGCACCTGCGGCTAGGGGAAGTAGCGCTCCAACAGCCGACCGGCCAGCTTGCCGATTTGTGAGGTCTCCCCTGCCAGGGTTTCCGCCTGTGTCAGGGATTTGTAGGCCAGATCGGTGCGGCCTTGCTGCAGATACAGCTGGCCGAGGTGCAGTTGGGCAGAGGCAAGCTTCGCATCCTTCTGAAGGGCTTGTTGCAAGAAACGTTCCGCACTGGTGAAGTCTTCCAGGCGAATGAAGACTACGCCCATCAAGTCCAGGTATTCGGGCGTGTTGGGCGACAGCAGCAGCGCCTGTCGAGCGGCGGGCAAGCCGGTGCCGCTCAGGTCGTAGGTGTTGTCGGCGCTGAAGGCGGCCACCACGCTCCAGTAATAGGCGTTGTCCGGCTCCAGCTCCAGCGCCCGTTGAAAATAGGTCATGGCGTCACGCAGCTCACCATCCATTGCCAGGGTGCTGCCGATCTCCAGCTGCCATACGGCCTTGTCCGGCTGCTGGCGCGCCAGTGACTTCAAATAGGTCAGGGCCAGGTCCAGGCTGCCCTGACGGCGGAAGTGCAAAGCAGCTCCCGCCCGGGCTATGACGGAGGTCGGGTCCAACTGCAGGGCATGCTGGAAGGCGTCGATGCCGCTCTCGCCCATTTGGTCCATCGATTCAGCCAGGTAAGTCCAGGCTTCGGGGTTATCGGGTTCCTCGATGGTTGCTTTTGCAAAAAACAACTCCGCCTGATCCCACTCTCCCAACCGTGAAAGGGCCTGACCCATCGATAAGCTGGTTCGATCTTGGGCCTCAACAGCCTCACGAAGCGCATAGACCTTCTGCATCAGGTTTGTGTCTTGTCGGGCGGCCTGATCCAGTAAGTCGATGGCTTGTGCAGGCTCGGTATCCAGCATCAGTACGCCAAGATTGTAAAGGACTTCGGCGTTCAGAGGTTCAAGGTTCTTCCACAGGTACAGCGTTTGAACTGCGCCGGAGTAGGCACGGTCGGCGCGCTGGCGGTCATACACCTTCTGGAACAGTTCCTGACCGGCCTCCCCGCTGAGCATAAGAGGCTTCCATACTTCGATGGCGGATGAAGGTTCCCCCTGCTGCCAGTAAACCTCGCCCAAAGCCCTGCGCCCCGACGAGGATAAAGCGCCCATCCTCTCTTCCTGGCGGTAGGCTCGGATCGCCTGGTCCCAATCTTGGGTCTCGACAGACAGCTGCCCGATGCGCTCCCAAAGATCCGCTCGTCCGGGTTCCAGCGCAACGGCAGACTGCAGCGCCTGGCTTTCCTGGGCAGGGTGATCGAGCAAGCGCGCCTGCCAGGCGGTCACCAGAGCGGCATCGTAAGCAGCCGGCCGCGGGCCGAGGTGCAGGGCAACCGCCCACAGCATAGGGATCAAGAGACGCAAGAACAACTGCCAGGGCTTGACGGGTTCCATGTTTCTACCATGAGCCCTCACCTGACCTCACAGGCTGCGTGAGGTCAGGTGAGGGCTCTGCATTACTCCTTCTCGGGCGGCTGGCTGTTGCGGCCTTTACCCAGCTCTTGCGAACGCTCGTAAGCCGCCCAGATGGCGCGTGAGATCGCGGTGCGGAAACCGGCCTTCTCCAGGTAATACAGCGCGGCTGCCGAAGTGCCGGCGGGAGAGGTGACCTCGTTGCGCAGTTTGGCCGGATGGGCGCTCTTTGTTTGGTAATAGTCGACCGAGCCGCGCATGGTTTGGGTGACGAGCTGCTCGGAGATGCGGCGCGGAAAGCCCAGGTGCACCCCGGCGTCGATCATGGCTTCGAGGAACAGGAAGATGTAAGCCGGGCCGGTGCCGGATAGGGCGGTCGCCATATCGAGATAGCTCTCCTCCTCGACTTCGATCTCCTGCCCCAATGCCCTCAAGATGCCGCGAGTCAGCTCCCGCTGCTCGCCACTCACGGTCTCCGAGGCGGTCCAAACCGTGATACCCTCGCCGATTTGGGCGGGTGTGTTGGGCATGGCGCGCACGATGACCGAATGATTCAGGCCGGCATTGAGGGTGGCAATCGAAGCGCCGGCGACAATGGATAGAACGAGGGCGTCCGGCCGGATCTTGTCTTTCAGCCCCTCCAACACCACCTCCAGCCGCTGCGGTTTGATCGACAGGATCACCAGATCAGCGCCGCTAACCCCGGCGGCGTTGTCGGTGTACGGCTTGATGCCGTAGCGCTCTTGCAGATCCTTCACCCGCTCCAGGCGCGGTCCGGAGGTGCAAATTCGGCTCGGTGCAGTCAAGCCATCGCGCAGCAAACCTCCAATGATGGCCTCGGCCATGACGCCGGGCCCAATCACAGCGATTGAGGGTCTTTCGTCCATGAATACGCTCCTCTTCACCCATTTAACACACATAGTGCGCAACCGGTGCCCCTTGAATAAGGAGTTTTCCGGCTTGCTTTGCCCTGATAGGGTCCTATTCTTTAGAACTCCAGCGGGAAAAAATCGCCATGGATAAAATTCGGCCGGCGCTTTTTTCGTCCAGCACCACTTCTCCAGCGGTGGAGGCGCCCCGGTGTTTGGCCATCATCTCTTGCATGGCATAATACAGCGTCACTGCAGAAGCCTTGACCGCGTAAGCGGTCAGCACGACGAAGCGAGGGTTGTGGGTCAGAATCTTGCTGCAAGCTTGCAGCAGATTAGGGATCAGCTTATAGAACTCCCAGACCTCGCCCTTAGGACCGCGGCCGAACTTGGGCGGGTCGAGGATGATGCCGTCGTAGCGCGAGTCACGACGGGCCTCGCGTTGGACGAATTTCAGAGCGTCATCCACAATCCAGCGCACCGGGCGGCTTTCCAGACCGGAGAGGCGCAGGTTGTCGTGAGCCCAGGTGACCACCTTTTTTGAGGCGTCCAGATGGGTGACCTCAGCGCCGGCATGGGCGGCCGCAAGGGTAGCCAGGCCGGTGTAGCCGAACAGGTTGAGCACCCGCAAGGGTCGCCCGGCCGAGCGGACCTGCTCTTCGATCCAGTCCCACTGCCCGGCCTGCTCGGGGAACACACCCACATGGCGCGAGGCGGTCAGCTGCACCTGAAAGCGCAGGTCTTTGTAGCGCATCGTCCAGGATTCCGGCAGCTTCCCCTGGCTGTTCCAGTGCCCGCCCAGCTCCTCGCTCGAGGGTTCGAAGATGGCCTGGGCTGCGCGCCATTCCTTGTCCGGCAAAGCGGGCCGCCACATGGCCTCAGGCTCGGGTCGGACCAGCTTATAAGGCCCGAAACGCTCCAGCTTCATGCCGTCACCGGAATCCAGCAAGGCATAGTCTTCCCAATCCGGGGGGGACAGCAAGAGAAGGTCTGGGGGGTGAACAGATTGCGGCATATCAATTGCTCCTATGATTGCTTAGTATACCAAAGCTTACCGGTAATCGATTGCGTTATAATCCACTTACACTTCAAACATGGAAGGAATTGCGCATGCAGTACAACTTCGATGAGATCTACGACCGTCGAAACACGGAAAGTGTTAAGTGGAATCGCTACGAGTTAGACATGCTGCCCCTGTGGGTGGCCGATACCGATTTTATTTCTCCCCAGCCGGTGCTGGATGCCCTGCAAGCCCGGGTGGCGCACGGAATTTTTGGGTATCCTCAGCGCACCCAGGCGCTGACCGCTGCCATCCAGGAGTGGCTGGTGCGCCTTTATGATTGGAAAGTGGATGAGAGAGAGATTCTCTTCATGCCGTGCGTGCTGAGCGGCGTGCACCTGTCGGTCATGGCCTTGACGCAGCCGGAGGACGGCCTGCTGATGCAGCCGCCGGTTTACCCGCCGATCAATATTGCCTCGAACACCACCGGGCGGTTCCACCAGGAAGTCGAACTGGTTCGCCAACCGGACGGCAGCTACCGTATCGACTTCGATGCCTTCGAGGAAGCCATTACGGCGCGCACCCGCGCCTTCATCCTGTGCAACCCACACAACCCAACCGGGCGCGTCTTTCGGCCTGATGAGTTGGAGCGCATGGCGGAAATTTGCCTGGAGAACGACGTCTGGATCATCTCGGATGAAATCCACAGCGACTTGGTATTCCCCGGCCACCCGCACACGCCCATCGCTTCGCTGGCCCCGGAGATTGCGCGCCGCACCGTCACGCTGATGGCCCCCAGCAAAACCTTCAACATTGCCGGGCTGGGCTTTGCCTTCGCCATCGTGCAAGACCCCGACGTGCGCAAGCGGCTGCTGAACGCCCAACACGGGCTGGTGCCGCACGCCAACCTGCTGGGGCAAGTGGCTGCCGAGGCCGCTTACACCCAGGGACGGGAATGGCTGGAGCAGGTGATGGCCTACATGCAAGAGAACCGGGATTTTCTGTACCACTACGTGCAAGAACGGCTGCCGGGGATCGAGATGGGGATGCCGGAAGGCACCTACCTGGCCTGGCTCGACTGCCGTAAGAGCGGCATCGAAGGCAGCCCGGCGCAGTTCTTCTTGGAGAAGGCCCATGTTGCGCTCAACGATGGGGAAGACTTCGGCACAGGCGGGGAAGGATTCGTCCGGCTGAACTTTGGCTGCCCGCGTCAGACACTGGAAGAAGCGCTGGACCGTATGCGCCGCGCGCTGGAAACAGAAGTCTGGGAGAAACAGGCTGAAAACTAGATGAACGATCAACCGGTGGAACAGAAACGTGGCTGCCTGCGCTCCTGCTCCTGCCTGGGAACCATCGGCGGGGCAGCGGGGATTGGCGCGCTGGCGCTGGTGGCCGTTCTCGGGCTGTATCTTGCCCTGACCGCTGCCGGAGGCCTCCTGATCATCGCGGATCCGCTGGTGGAGTCGGATGCGGCCGTGGTTTTAAGCGGCGGAGGGGGCAGTGAGCGGCTGGACGAGGCGGTGCGCATCTACCAGGAGAAAATGGCCGAGTTTATCGTGTTCACCCACCCCGAGCGCGAGGGTGGCGGCTGGCAAAGCCACTTGATGGACATGAAGCTGCAGGCGATCAACCAGGGTGTGCCGATCACGGGGCTGCTGGTGACCGACAAACACGGCAACAGCACCTATGAAGAGGCCAAAGAAGTCCGGCGCTACCTGGAGCCGATGAAATTCAAGAGCATCCTGGTAGTGACCGATCCTTTCCACACCTTCCGCACCCGGTTGATCTTCCAAGAAGTTTTCAAGGGCAGCAGCATTAAGGTAAACGTTCGCCCGGTCCGCGGGCACTGGTACCGCTCGACTACCTGGTGGAGGAGCGCCGAAGGCTGGCAGATGACTGCTGAAGAATACCTGAAAATTGCAGCTTTCCTGGTAGGAATCCGATCCGATTAAAAGCAGCTCAGTTTATTTTCGAGGAGCCCCTCCAGGGCTAAATCGGCCCGCAGCCCCAGACAGGGATGCCTGGGGCTGCGGGCCGGGATCATCCGTCTTAGCGGCGTTGTCGACTCTGTTCGTCAAACTTCATTCGATCCATAGGAATAAAAAAAGAGCCGCCTTAAGGCGGCTCACGGTTGAATTGTGGTCAGTCGTTAGGAAGCTGTCGTCACGTTTGCAGCCTGGAGCCCATTTGCTCCCTGCTCGATTGAGAACTCGACCCTTTCACCCTCGCGCAAGCGGCGATACCCTTCCATTTCAATCGCCGAATAGTGAACGAAGATGTCATCTTCGCCATCTTCGCGGCCGATGAAACCATACCCCTTCGCTGCATTGAACCATTTAACGGTTCCGGTGTAACGTTCTGCCATTTCTTATTCTCCATCTATAGAACAAAGGATTTCGATGTGGGGTCCGCCGAGCGAAATTGGATGTTCGCTATCCAGGGACTACCCATCTTACTACTGCAAGGGAAGATTATCACGATCCATTTGTAATGTCAAGATAATCATTTCCAAACCAGTATCCGTATCTCATACAAACCTTTCTTATGGCAGCATACAGTCTCACCCCTGGAGAGCGCATCCCCAGGCTTCTACCCTCACAATCGAGAGGTCATTTGCCGCTGGGCCCGCGCTTGCCCGATCCACCTCTCCTGCATACAATAAAGACCATCGAAAGGAATCCTACCCATGCAACCTCCGTCAGCGTCACAGACCCGATCTGCCAGTAACACCCGCTTGCTGCGCAGCCTGTACATTGCCGTCGCTTTCCTCTACTGGACCTCACTGTATCTTTACGTGCCGACTTTGCCGGTCTATATCGAAACCAAAACGCAAAGCCTGGCCCTGGTCGGTGGGGTGCTGGCGATGTATGGCCTGTGGCAGATGCTCGTGCGCCTGCCGCTCGGCATCGCCGCTGACTGGCTGGGAAGGCGCAAGCCTTTCATCCTGATTGGTCTGGCACTCTCAGGCTTAGGCGCTTACGTGTTGGCAAGCGTGGGGACCTTGGGTGGGCTGACACTGGGACGAGCGATCACAGGGCTGGCGGCGGGCACGTGGGTTCCGCTGGTGGTGGTCTATACCAGCCTGTTTCCGGCTGAAAATGTGGTGCACGCTTCGGCAGTGATGACCCTGGTCAGCTCGCTTTCGCGCATGCTTGCGACCATGACCACCGGTTTCCTGAACAACCTGGGCGGTTATCCGCTGGCCTTTTATCTCTCGGTTGGCGTAGCGGGATTGGCGATGCTGGTGATGCTGGCAGGCGGAGAGAAGCGCCGCCCGGTGACCCCGCCCTCGTTGGGTGGGATCGCGCGGCTGGTGACGCGCGGAGACGTCCTGTTCCCTTCGCTGCTGAGCGCAATCGGGCAGTATGCGGTGTGGGCGACCACTTTCAGCTTTCTACCCCTGCTGGCGCAGAAGTTCGGCGCAGGCGATGTGCTGCAATCGATGCTGGTGACGTTGAACATCGCCATTCTTGCGGCGGGGAATTTCCTGACCACACAGCTGGTGCGCTGGATCAATACGCAGCGGCTGGTGTTCGCCAGCTTTATCCTGGCCGGGGCCGGGATCATGGTCGCGGCGGCCGCCAATTCGCTGGTCTGGGTGTTCGCAGCCCAGGCGCTGGTCGGCCTGGCAGCAGGCATCAATTACCCGGTGTTGATGGGGATGAGCATCGAGAAAGTCGACGAGGGTGAGCGCACAACTGCAATGGGCGTCTATCAGTCGGTGTATGCAATAGGGATGTTCGCCGGGCCGTGGCTGAGCGGCATCCTGGCCGACCGGATGGGCCTGCAGCCGATGTTCGCCGTGACCGCGGTGGCCTGCCTGGCGCTCGGGCTGCCGGGAGCTGCCCTGCTGCGAAGATTTTCGCGAGGATCCTCAGCATGAAACGAGGGATGATCGCAGTCGCCGGAATGATTCTGCTGGCGGCGCTGTTGAGCGCATGCAGCCCGGCGACCGTGGTTCCCGTCAATGTTGCGCCCCAACCGACCTTAACGATTACACGCATGGCTTCGGCCACGCCAACCCCAACACCCCGGCCCAGCGAACCCCCGGCGCCACCCACGCCGTCCCTCACCCCCTCCATTACACCCACAATCGAGCCGCAGGGGTGCAAGCCCCCCGGCGAAGATTATTCGCGAGTGATGGTCAACGGCTGGACGCTCAACCAGCGCACCGTCGAGATGCTGCAGTATGCCGCCGAGCTATATGGTGGCGAGATTGAGATCACCGGCTACGCCGTCACCCAGGGCAGTTTCCATGACAACGGCGCAGCCAGCTTCGGCACCCACCTGGGCGGCGGCGCGGTGGACCTTTCAGTCATGCGCACCGGCACCTGGACGGTCCTGTACGACGATATCGAGCCGCTGGTGCAGGCTTTGCGTCTGGCCGGCTTCGCGGCCTGGTTCCGAGACTTCGACGAACTGTACCCTGGCTCGGCGGTGCACATCCATGCGATCGCCATCGGCGACGAGGAGCTTTCGCAGGCGGCCGCCGACCAGCTCACCGGGCCGTACGGCTACTTCCGCGGCTACAGCGGCGTCCCACAGGAGAACGGCATCCCGGCAGCGGATCGACATGGCGGCCCGGTCATTTGCCAATGGATGCGGGACATCGGCTATGAGGATTTGCGCACTTCGGAATAAAAACCACGAATCACACGAAGGGATCCCCATCGATGGATGGGGATCCCTTCGTGTTGCTCGTGGTCCTTATTCGTGGATCGAGCCGTCGGGGAGGATCGTGCCGCTCAGGGATTTGGCCCGCAGGATCTTGTAGTCGGGAGCGTTCGTGCCGGAGAGGTTGGCGTTGGTGAGATTTGCGTTGGTCAGGTCAGCGCCGCCCAGGTTGGCATTTTGAAGATTGGTGTTGCTCAAATCGGCCTCGGTGAGATCGGCGTCGATCAGGCTGCACTCGCTTAAATCGGCGTCGCGCAAGTCTGCGCCGCGCAGCCAGGCCTTGCGCATGTCGGCGCCGATCAACATGGCGCCGCTTAGATCCGCGCCGCCGAGGTTCGCTCCGGCCATGTTGGCGCCGTGCAGCTGCGCCCGGCTGAAATTGGTGCCAAACAAGGCAGCTCCCCGCAAGTCGACACCGCGCAACTCCGCGCCTGAAAGATCAATACGGCACAACCACAACGGTTTTACCTGATTGAGCAGTACGTAGATTTCGTAACGAGTAAATTCTGCCATGTCGGACCACTCCTATCGAATTGTGGATGGTATTTTTCCAGAGAATCCAACTGCTAAACCCCTCTGCGAGGTCGATACCTGCTTCTATTATCCACCATCCTGGCTTTTTCGGATAGTGGATCTTTCGGAATCCGTCCGGCCTCGATCCTGTATTCAGTAAATTTTGGTAACTACTCAAGCAGACAACGTAGCCCCAGGCATCCTCGCGAAGCACCCTGTTAAGGGCTGCCTGGGGCTACGTTGTCTGCCTGGGTAGTTACAAATTTTGTATCCTTCCCATTTCTGTGAAAGTTTAATCCATCGTTGACAGCGCTCCTCAATATCAGGTAGACTCTACGTGTGGCTTCGGCCAACTCTTAGAATGGGGAAAGGTGAAAACGATGGATCAACTGGTTAAGATGGTACAGGATAAAACAGGAATTTCGGAAAAAGACGCCCGAACTGCGGTGAACACTGTCGTTGGTTATCTCAAGGATAAGTTACCCCCGCAAATTGCCGGGCAGCTGGATGCAGTAATGGCCGGCAAGGATGTCAGCGGGATGGCCGACAAGCTTGGCGGTATGTTTGGCGGGAAGAAAGACAGCTAGACAAACGGGTTACAGAGCGGCGTAAGCCATCTGGATTTCCCGGTGCAGCTGAATATTCTCTAAAAATGTCCGGCGGAAATGGCTGTCGGGCGGAATAAAGGCGTGCTTACGCATCATCTCGTCGTAAGCACGCCTGATATATTCTTTTGCCTCTTCCTGGCGTTCGTTGGCGAACAGTGCCTGACCGTGCCGGAAGAGGACTTCCTCACTGACACATTCGACAATTTGCAAGAAGCCGAACGAATCCAGGCCGTGCAGCGCCGAGGTCGAAGCCTCCAGGGCGAGGTGTTTGTGTTCCTGGCAGTGTTCCTCATCCATGCCACAGCCCGCCAATCCCAAATGCGCGATACTGCGGTGGCAGTTGGCAGCGATCTCGTACTGGCTGGGCACCACTTCTTCGTCGACTAACCCCTGCACCCGATCCAGGAGCTCCAGATCGGCCTGCAGGTGTTCGGCGTCGCCGCGCTCCAGGTATAACATCGAGGTGACCAGCTCGATCCCGGCTCGGGCCAAATCAACCACGCCGCGCACGCAGATCGGTCGAGCTTCTTCCAGAATGACTTCGGCTTCATCATACTTGCCCTGTTCAATGAGGATTTGGGCCTTGCGCATCATCGGGTAGATGCGGCCTTCTGTGTTTTCCCAGCGGCTGAGGGCTTCTTCAATGTAAACCAGCCCACCCTCAAAGTCGCCCAGATAGGAGCCCTGGATTTGCCCGCAGAACATGAGGGCGTGACCTTCCCACATGCGGTTGCCCATCTCGCGGCCAATCTCTACCCGCTTCAGCTCGTACTCGGTGAGCTGCTTGTAATAATCACCGATGCGCTCGTACTGCGGGCCAACCGCACTCAAGAGGGTCATCTCGATCTCTTTGTCATCCAGCGACTGCGAGATCGACATGGCTGCATCCAGGTACTCCTTGGCCTTCTCCGGATTGAGCAGTCCATAGGCTTCGCCGATGCCAAACAGCAGGTCCACCTCCATGCGCAAATCGTGCAGCTGGCGGGCCAGTTCCAGGGCTTTTTCGGTGACATCCTGCCACTTGGGATCCTTCAAAACCAGCAGCAGCCTGCCAATCGCCAGCAAGCTGTACATCTCCCGGCGCTTGTCTTTGATTTCCACCGAGAGGTCTTTGGCCCGGTAGGTCATCGGCAGCCCAATTTCGATGATCTCATCCCTGCTGATCGGTTCAGTCACCTCCGGCTGGCGGATGAGCGCATCGATCATCCAGGCCTTGTCGGTGTCCAGCTCCTCGGCGATCTCTAAGAGAGCTTTTGCATCAGCCCGGCTGGCGTCGACTTCACCATTTTGGTAGAAGATCTCCATCCGGCCGGTAAGCACCTCAAAACGGTTTGCCAACAGCATCTGCCGCAGGTTTTTGTTCTCCGCTCCGCCGTCCAGCTTCTCGAGCAGCTCGATGGCCCGGTTATACAGCTCCAGCGCCTCGACGTTGGCATACACCCGTCGGGCGCGATCGGCGGCAGTGAGGGTGTAGAACAGCTCTTTGCGGGTGTGTCCGCCGCAGCGATAATGGTAAGCGATGGTGCTGTCAAACTGCTCACCGACCTCGACTTCCAGGTTATTCTCTAGATATTGGGCAACGTGCAGATGGCAGGCTGTGCGTTGGGCGCTGAGCAAACTTTCGTATGCCACCTCGCGCACCAAGGAGGAATGGAAGAAGTATTCCATCCCCACCCCGGTCACCTGGCCGCGCTCCTGGATCAACTGAGCGCGCTGCAAACCAGACAGGGCTTCCTGCACCTGTTTGATGTTACCCACCAGGTCTTCCAGCACATTTTGCCAGAAGTTCATCCCGATCACCGCGGCCAATTGGAGGACGCGCCGCTCCACGGGGGTCAGCCGATCGATGCGGGCCAGCACCAGGCCTTGCAAGCTGTCGGGCATATCCAGGGTAGAGATTGAGCGGGTCTGACGCCAGGCTCCATTTTCGTCTTCCTGCACCAGCACTCCCTGCAGCATGAGCATGTGGATCAACTCTTGGAGGAAGTATGGATAGCCCTCTGCTTTGCGAATCACCAGGTCGTGGGTATCGTTGTTCAAAACGCCCGGCCCCAGCATCTGCTCGATCAGCTCGGCGCTCTCCTCTTCGTTCAAGGCCCGCAAGGCAATTTCGGTCAGCCGGTGCGGGAACTCCTTCTCGACAAACTGGCGCAAGATCCAGACAGAGGTATCCCGGTCGGGGCGCATCTGCACCAGCCACAAGACGGGGTGGGTATCGCAAATGGGCAAGCAGTGCTTAAGCAGCTCGATCGAACGGCTGTCTGCCCACTGCACATCGACGAAAGAAAAAACGGTAGGATTCTTACGCCCAACGGCCTCGGCCCAACTTTGAATGGTGGAAAAGAATTCACGTTGAAGCGCCTCAGCGGTCAGGTGCTTGACGCGCTCGGAATAGCGGTCATCCAGGGGCAGGGACAAGAAGGTCGCCAGGGAAGGATAATAGCGCTCGGCCTCTTCACCCCACAGATCCAACGAGCGCTGATACAGCCGCTCAGTACCGGCTTCGGCGTCTTCATCGGGTAAAATGCCGAACCAGCGTTTGACCAGCTCACGCCAGACGGCGTAAGGCCAGGTCTGATCGTAAGAGCGCGAGCGGCCGGTAAACCACTGCACAACCTTGCCCGAATCGGGCCGGCGCTCCACCTCAGCCTGCAGCTCGGCGCCGGTTGGCGTGGAGTTCTTCTGGCGGGTGAAATGCTGTCGCACCCGCGAGACCAGCAGGCTTTTACCCATGCCCTTCTCGCCGATCACCAGAACGATCGAACCGTGCCCGCCGTTCAGGTTCTCGATGGACTTCTTCAGCACTTCGAATTCCAGCTCGCGGCCGGTCAGCGGCTCGGAACCGGATCCACCTTGCAGCTCCAACGCCTGGTCGAGGTAAGGCTGCGGATCGAGCGGGCGGAAGACAGACACCGGATGACTGACCCCCTTCACCATGATTTCGCCTAACAGCTGCCACCTGAAACGGGGCTGCGCCAGGCGGTACGTGTTCTCGCTGACCAAGACGGTGCCCGGCTCGGCGGAGGTCTCCATCCGAGAGGCCATGGCAACTGCTTCTCCCATGGCGGTATATTCACGGTGCTGACGGATGTCGCCCACTGCAGCGACAATCACCTCGCCGGTGTTGACGCCCACCCGTAGCTTGAGGGTGATATCTTGTTCCTCGGCCAGCCGAACGGCATACTGCTGGATGGCGCGCTGCATCGCCAACCCGGCCAGGACGGCATGCTCAGGGTCGTCCTCGTGGGCTACGTGCGCCCCGAAGAATGCCACCAGACCGTCACCGCGGAACTGCTCCACCTCGCCACCGAAACGGTAGATCTCGGCTTCCAAGATTTGGAAGATCCGGTTCATCAAGGCCACCCAGGCCTCGGTTCCAATGCGCTCCATCAGATCGGTGGAGTTCGCGACGTCCGCGAGAATCACGCTGGCAATGCGGCGCTCGCCCTCCAGCGACTGCATCTCGGTGCCCACTTGAGCGGGTTCCGTGATGTTTCGCTGCGGAGCAGGCTCCCACAAGGGCAGCTGCGGCTGTGGGGCTGAAGGTCCAAGCTGTGCGCCGGTTAAGGGTTTACCGCATTGAATGCAAAAATGGAACGCCAGGTGATTGGTGTGCCCACAGTTCGAGCATACCTGCACGAGCGGCGTTCCACACATACCGCAATACAGCGCCTCAGGCGGATCGTCAAACCCGCAGTTGGGACATTTCATGTCTTAATTATAATGGGAAAGCCTGTAGAGAGTAGAGAATCGAACGTAGAGAACCGTTAGTCAAAGGTTCTAACTCTTCTCCGGTATCCCATCAGAGGGGGCTCTGCGCAAATACGGGGAGGGCTCTTCTCTACTCTCCTGTTTTACTTAAGGCCCTGGCTTAAGAAGCTGTAGATTGCCGAAAAATCTTTGCCGGCCAAGCCTTGCTGCATGGCCAGGGCGTAGATCTCTTTAATCTCATTGACGCCCGGCAGGGCCACGCCCTGCTCGTAGGCGGTCTGTGAAGCCAGCTGCAGGTCCTTCTGCATCCACTGCAGCGGAAATTCGGCCTCATACTCCCCCTCTTCGATCTTCTGGCGTTTGGCAATGGTGAACGGAGCGACCACTGCGGACTGCGAGAGGATATCGAACAGGCGGTCGCGCTCGAAGCCGAGCGACTGCCCGAGAACGAGACCCTCCGAAAAGGCCAGCATGATCTCACCCAGCAGCAGATTGAAGACCATCTTCAGCGAAGTGCCCATGCCATTTCCACCGGCATGGATGGTCTTGCTGCCCATGACATCGAACAGCGGCTGCAGACCGTTTACATCGTCGGCTTCGCCCCCCACCAGGAACAACAACTCACCTTTCTCGGCAGGGATCTTGCTGCCCGCTACAGGCGCATCCACGAAGCGCACCTGCCGCCGCTTGGCTTCCTCCGCCATCCGTTTGGAAAAGGAGGGGTTAACCGTGCTGGAGTCAACCCAGAGAGAACCGGGTTTCATCTCAGGTAGGAAACCCCACTCGCCGAGCGCCACGGCCTCCACTGCCTGCGGATCGGCCAGCATGGTGAACAGGATATTCACCTGCTTAGCCACGTCTGCTGCGCTGCCGGCCAGTTCAGCGCCCTGGTCCACCAGGGGCCGGGCTTTCAGTTGGGTGCGGTTGTAAACTACCAACGAATGGCCGGCCATCATCAAGTTCTCCGCCATGCGCTCCCCCATGATCCCCAGGCCGATAAACCCAATTTTCATATTCCACCTCCAATTTTATAGATTGCTCTCATTGTAACTGTTCGTCATGGAAAACCGGCAGGACTTGTTTCAGCAAGTCCTGCCGGTTTTCCATGACGAGCGGAACCGCTGCTCTTTACCAGCGATCGTTGAGGATGTCGTGACGTTTGGCCTGGTATTCCTCTTCGGTGATCAAACCTTCTTTGCGCAGAGATTCCAGGCGGCGGAGTTTCTCGTCGAAGGGCAGCTCGTTGCCATCTTCGTCGTGGTGCAGATCGATGTTGGCTTCATCCAAGGCATCGTTCACCATGCCGCCGGCCGCCCGGCTCCAGGGCTCCAGATCCTCACGTGTGCGGCGCGGGTCGAGCATCAGCCCGGACCCGGCCACACCCCGGGCGCCGACGCGCATCATGAACTGGCCTGCACCCACCATCAGCACGCCAAGGATGCCCCGCAGGGCAAACGAGCCGAACAGACTGGACATCCCAGGTCCAAATGCCGGACCGGCAAAGCTAAAAGCCAAAGTAAAGAAGACAGAGAGAAACACGAAAAAGCCGATAACGGTGACGACCAGACCGGCGTAATAGAGCGCCTTACGCCCAGCCGAAACATCTCGATTGGGATCCTTCATGAAAACCAACCCTTTCTATGGGATTAATGATACCGCAGTTTGACGAGAGCAGAGAGCAGCCAGGAGCTTTGACTGCTCTCTGCTCTCCACTCTCTCGGTTAAGCCGGATATACCACGCTTACGATTGAGAATGCCACCAGGGTCGCCAGCGTGGCGATGGTGAGGGTGTTGAGGACGAAATCACGGTCTTGAAGATGGGCCTTGGGCATGAACAGGGGGATGACAAACGGCGGTGGGAGGATGAACATGGTCATCACGGCAGCCTGGAAGACGTTGTCGAGGTGCAGCAGCCCGTCGACCACGAAAGTATTCAGCGCCAACCCGAAGGCAACCCAAATCAGCAGCCGCACGCCCACGGTGAGGATCGGCTTCGCCAGCATGCCACGCTTGATATTCATCTCGTAGCCAATGAAGATGGCGACCAGGGGCGTCGTCAGGCTGCCAACGATCGCCAAGGTGTCGAACAGGCTGGCGGTGATCGGCGTGGATTCCATCAGGGCCCGCAGGCCGGTCTGTTGGAAAATGATGCCGATAAAAATCGCCAGGATGACCGGGGTCTTCAAGAAGTTCACCAACACGCTTCGAAACGGCTTGGGCCCCATCGAGAGGCGTTCGAGCGACGGCACGAGGATGAAGAACACAAAGGCCACTTGACCGAGGTCGATGACGCCAAACTTGAAGATGCTCTCCGGTCCGTATACGGCGCTGAAGATGGCGTAACCCATCATGCCCGCCTCGAAGCCGGTCAGCAGGCTGGGGAAGTAGGGCGAGGAAATTCTGAACAGCGGCTGAATTCCACGCCCGATCAGCAGGACCGCCAGGCAAGCCAGGAAGATGGCTCCCACAATCAACAGGAGATGGGGCTGGATGTTAACGCCGGAAAACGCCAGGAACAACAAGACCGGGAGGGTGATATTGACAACCAGTTTCTTAAAATCCTGGATCGTCTCCGGACAAAGGAAGCGGGTGCGCTTCAGGAACACGCCCAACAACAAGAGCAGGATGACTGGTAGGACTTTGGAGACCGCTTCAACATAGACCATAAGTTGTAAACCTCGTCAGGAGAGTGATGCTTGCGGGTGTTCAGAAATTGTAATATACAATGGAAATGTGGTCCTCATGCCGGCACAACGACCTAATCCGGCTTTTTGGGGATCACGTACTGGGCAGGATCGGTCTGGTCGTTCAGGATCATATGCCCCAACTCGACGCCGTACAGTTCCAGCTCGGGCATCTTGCTGACATCGTCCATCTCGATCTTGTCGCGCAGGGGCAGGTTAAAGCGGCGAAAATCCATCTCGGTGAAGAAGGTCTCGACCAACTGCACCTGCTGATCGTCTGCCGACTGTAAGAATGCGCCGAGCACCGGCGTCAGCCACTGCCACGGCCACAATCTCTGGGCCTGTTCCGGTTGAAAGACATACGGCTCGCGCCCGGTTCCCAGGCTGATGAGGGTGGTCTCGGACGGGTTCCAGCCCAGCACAAACTTGGCTTCATAGGCTGCCAGATAGGCCGGGTTTGCGTATGCGCCCACGCCCCCATCGATGTAGCGCCCCTCGACAATCGGGAAGTAGGTGGGCACGGTAGAAGAGCCTTGCACGGCCTTCACGACCGGCCAGGCGGCATATTCTTCTTTCCAAGATTTGACGAAGCGCGTGTGGTTGGTCAACAAGTCAAAGGTGGTGATCACCAGGTCGATGGGGTTGGGACGGTTCCAGTAGTCGCCCATCACGTATTCGCCGAAATAGGTCTCTAGAGCGGAATGGAGCGGATCGCCCGGGTAGCGATAGCGGGCTAAAGGAAACAGGACCTTGCGCCACGTCCGTGGAAACACCTGATTGCCGAGCTGAATGTAGAGCTCGTGCAGGCGTTGGGCCGTCAATCCGCTGGCGATCCCGGCCGTTATGATCGAACCGGTGGAGGTGCCGGCCGCCATGCGGAACATCTCACTGACCGGCTGCTGCAGCGCCTCTTCAAGGATCGAGAGCGCCTTGGTGACGATGATGCCGCGGATCCCGCCGCCGTCAATCGCGATGGCAACATTTTTTCGAAATGGTTTCATTGGACGCCTCCTTGTTGGCCGTATTCCTTCCCTTTCAGGAAACCTGGGGATTTCTATCAGTATACACTTAATTCAAACCGTGATAGGCTGCCACTTCAAGGGCGCTGAAAACAGGCTGGAGGAAATGGGTGGCGGCGTTGGAGCGCCGTCACCCATTTCCTCCAGCCTGTTTTCAGCAAATGCAACGAATCTGATATGTACACTTTCGGCTAATCGATTGACGTTCTTATCGAGATCATTGATAATTGATAATAAATTAGAAACTGTTAGGATTAATCAAATGTATAACGAACACGAGCAGTATCGAGTGGGGGTTTTTGTCGACGTTTCGAATATCTACTTGAACGGTGGGCAGCGCATGCGGTTTGATGTACTACGCCATTATGCTGAGGCTTATGGGACCAGTCAAAAACTCAACGCCTACGTTTCCTTCGACGCCGATCGGGCCAGGAACGACCGGGAATACAACGACCGAACGCTGCGGTTCCACGACGTGTTGCGCGATTTTGGCTATCACGTGACCATTCGCGAGGTGCAGTGGTATTATGATCCCGATTCTCGCCGCCGCTACGGCAAAGCCAATGCCGATATGGATATGGCAATCGACATGATCAATCAGTCGCGCAACCTGGACCTGGTCATCCTGGTCACGGGGGATGGCGACTTCGTGCGGCCGATGGAGCACGTGCGCGACAAGGGCTGCCGGGTCGAAGTGATCGCCTTCGAGAATATCTCGACTTTGCTGCGGAAAGAGGCCGACAACTTCACCTCGGGTTACCTGATCCCAGAGTTAATCTCGACCAACCGGCGGGATACTCCTTGGGGTGAAACCGGCTCCACCGTGCGCGGCTTTTGCTACTACCACCAGGAAGATGAGAGTTTCGGCTTCCTGGCTTACCTGGACCATATCTCCCCCCTCTCCTGGATCTCGGACCCGCGCCTTCCGGACTCGCCCTACAAGGCTGTTTTCTTCCACAACTCGGCGCTGCCGGAAATGGTCTCGCCGAAGGATTTGCCGAGCCGCAGGATCGTTTTTGAATTTGAAGTCGAGCAAGGTGAGCGGGGCTTGATCGCCGAGAATCTGCGCATGGCCGGGGCGCGACCATCGCAAGACCGCAGCCGGCCTAGCGAGACGAATGGGCTTTAATCCCTAAACCGGCGCTAACGCTGCTGAATTGAGAGGATGCCTTGACCCGCTGCGGGCTGAATATCCGCGCCAGCATTTCGGAGAAAGCCGGGATGCTGGAAGAGCCGCCCGTTTTCACCACCGCGTCGATCTGTTCCACGTCCAACCCCGATTGTGCGACCGTTGCCAGCAGCACGCGCTCGATCTTCGAGCGCTGCTCCTCGATATCCTGCTCGAACTGCAGGCGGGTATACAGCTCCCACAGGTCGATATCTTTCTCGGCCAGGCGAATCAAGGCAGCTCCCCGGCTGGAGAGGGCGATCTTGGCGGCTTCGACGGCGTTGTAGAACGAGAAGGCCAGATCGTTGAAGATCAGGGCTTCGAGCGCCTTCAGACGCACCGGGGCCTGGCCTTCCTGGATGGCCCGCTGCAGGCGCAGCCGGGCGCGCGGCACACTCAGCTCGGGCAAAATCATCCAATCAGAAACCGAGTTGATCAGATCGGCAATCTCAATGCTGTCCACCTGGCCCTGCCCAAAGTGCGGCAGCATGCGCTTCTCGATGATGGCCCGGTCAAAGTCGCTCCCGGCGATGTCGATGCCGCCGTTGGCGTAAACCTGGCGATTGTGCGGGTCGCCCAAACGCATGATGGTGATATCCAGGGTGCCGCCGCCGAAATCGAAGACCAGCACGTTTTGCGGCCGGCTGATGGACTGCTCATAGAACAGCGCCGCAGCGACCGGCTCCAACTCGAAGGACACCTGCCGAAAACCCGCCTGGTATGCGGCTGCGTCCAGCGTTTCCTGGGCCTTGCGGTCCTGCTCGGGTGACTTTGCGAAATGCACCGGACGGCCGAGCGTCACACCGGTAATCTCTTCATGCAGCAGGGCTTCGGAGCGCTGTTTGAGCTCGCGCAGGTAGACGGTGATGATATCGCCGAGGCTGTAGTAGCGGTCGAACACGTTAGTACCCTGGTAGCTGTCGGTGCGCAGGGCAGTCTTGATGAACTGCAGCAGACGCCCCGGCATCAGCTCATCCACATCGACGAACACATCGCGCACGAAGTGCATGTCGCCACCGAAGACGTCGATCTCCCCCACCCACTTCTTCACATATCGCCGTAAGCGGTTCACGTTTTGGCGGTAATACAGTTCGACCGCCTCCTGGCCGATGGTGTGTTTGTAATCGCGAGTGATATACAAAATAGTCTTCACCACCTCGGGCGTGGCGCTCTTGGGGTCGATGGGGAGCAGGCGCACCCGCGTGCCATCCGAGACGGACACGCCCGAGTTGGAGGTACCGAAGTCGATGCCGACGTTCAAGCTCATGGCTGCCTCATACCAATTCCTCGGTCTCGGGAGCGGAGAACACGCTGAACCACAGGACTTCGGTCTCGTCCTCGGCCAACGAAACCGCACCGGTAGCGAACAGGTCGCCCATGCGGTAGAGGGTCACTTGACCCTGGCTGTCGAGCACGACGGCCCAATCCTGCTTGCCGGCGGCTGCGGCCCCGACTATGCGCACGCCTGCGCTGCGCCGGGAATTGGAGAAGACGGGCTGTCCATGCGTTTTGAAACTGTTCGCCGGTTCCAGCCAGCCGATCTCACGATGGATCAGCTTGCCGGTTTAAGTCATCACCGCCAATGAGGGCTTCCCGGCGGTGACAAAGGTGTTCATCACGTAGTCGGTGGCGGCCAGCTTCAGGGCTTCTTCGATGGAATAGGGCAGCCGGTCGGGGGAGAGCGTGAGCAGGTAGCCCTCCCGACTGACAAGGACAAACAAATCCTCTTGCGAGCACAGCACCAAATCGCAGGTTTTGTCGGGAAGCTGTTTGACACCCGAGCCAATGAAGTTATTGGCAACGTGAGCTTCGAAGTACTGCTTGGGGATGCGCTTGACGCAGCCGCGCAGGCTGGTCTGTATGCAGGATTCGATCAGGGGCATGCGTCCAATGGGAGCGACGAACGCCAGCTCTTCTGCGCCGCGCGGCTCTTGCAAGAAGGCATCCTCCCAGGTGAGAGCCTGCCCTTCCGCCGCGGGAATCTCGGCGGCGGCCGTGGCGACCGTGCGACCGCTGTCGAAGACGAACAGCAGTTCCTCGCGCGAGCCGGTGACGAGCAGCTTGATGCGCGAGTCGAGGCTGGACACGCCGGGCAGGCGGGCTACCGCCTGCTGCAATTCCAACCCGGACGCCTCCAGTTCGAGGCGCAGCGCCTCGCCCTTGGGGTTGTAGGCAATCAGGCTGAGCGTCTCGGCTTGCACGGTGACTGCGCCCGTCCCGACCTGCCGCTTCAGCAGCTCCACCTGGTACATCAGCTTGGCGATCTGCTTCTCGTATTCCCCCACCTTGCGATTCGAGCGCAGTTCCAGGTTCTCGGCGCGCAGCTCTTCATTCCACTCGGTCAACTGGCGCAAGCGGCCGGCAATGTACTGCACGATGATCCCAGCGGATGAGGGCCGCTCCTCCACTTCGCGCAGCCACTCGTCGATTTTATCTTGGGTGATCAAACGAGGCTCCTCTCACAGTCCATGTCCAAAGGGTCTAGCTCCTCTCAGACAACACGTCCTTCTCATAGGCCTTGACCTCGTCGATCCAGGCCGCGCCGACCGGGGCGCCTTGCTGGGAACAGAACATATCCCAAACCGGGCCGGAGGGCATGGATTTCAGCTCTTCCAGCAGCGCTAACCGGCCGGTAAAATCGCCGGATCGTTCCATCTCGCGCAGCGAGTCGATCGGCTCGAGCATCGACAGCAGCAGAGCCCGCATGGTGTTGCGCGATCCGATCACCCAGGCCGCCACCCGGTTGATGCTGGCGTCGAAGTAGTCCAACCCAATGTGGACCCGGTCCAGGTAACTGCCGCTCACGAGTTCCTGGGCAATCGCCTGGAGATCGTCGCTCATCGTCACTACATGATCGCTATCCCAGCGTACGCCGCGGCTGACGTGCAGCAGCACTTCGGGGATGTAGAGCAGCACGGCGGAGAGCTTATCGGAGATGGTTTCGGTGGGGTGGAAATGGCCGGAATCGAGGGTAAACAAGACTTGATTGGCAACTGCGTAGCCCAGATAGAACTCGTGCGAGCCGGTGACATAGCTCTCCGAGCCAATGCCGAACAGCTTGGGCTCGATGGCGTCCAGGTTATAAGCTGGGTCGATCTCTTCGGCCAGGATCTCGTCCAGCGAGCGCTTGAGCAGCTCACGCGGCGTGCGCCGATCGACCGGGGTGTCCTTATAGCCGTCCGGGATCCAGATGTTGGTCACACAGGCGGTTCCCAACTGGCGTCCGAAGGATTCGCCGATCTGGCGGCAGGCGATGCAGTGCTCGACCCAGAAGCGGCGCACGCCCTCGTCGTAGCTGGAGAGGGTGAAACCATCGTTCGCAAGGGGATGCGAGAACAGGGAAGGGTTGAAATCCAGACCATGGTGATTGGCTTTGGCCCAATCGACCCAGGCGGAAAAATGCTCCGGCTCCAGATGGTTGCGTTCCACCTTTTTACCGCCGGTCTCGGCGTACATGGCGTGCAGGTTCAAGCGATGCCGCCCCGGAATCAAGCTGTAAGCCTTGTTCAAGTCGCCGCGCAGCTCAGCGGCAGTGCGAGCCTTGCCGGGAAAATTCCCGGTGGCAGCCAGCCCGCCGCCCAGTTCACCGGCGTCCGGCTCGAAGCCGCCCACATCGTCACCCTGCCAGCAGTGCAGGCTGATCGAAACCCCTGCCAGCGCCCGTAAGGCTTCGTCGGTGTCAACGCCGATCTGAGCATAGCGTTCTTTGGCTAACTCGTAGGCTTGTTCCAATGCTAAATTCGCTTGCCGCTCGCTCATGGATACCCTCCTGGTGTCATTTTGAGAATGGACCGATAATAAATTATATCCTGGATATAACTGCTCAGGCAGTGGCGCTTGCAGGATGCTTGATCCTTACGGCGGGAACTATTTTGGCGAAATGGCGTTAAGTAGTAAGTAAATTCTCGTTTGCCCTTGAAAGGGATTGGGGTAACCATGAAACAGAAACTGCTTCTTTCCACGCTCTTCGCTGTACTTCTGCTGGCAGCTTGCACACCGGCTGCGAAACCCGTGCCCGCTGCTTTAACGCCGACCAGCGCGCCCGTCCAGCCTACCATGGCGGCCACTGCCGCTCCACTACCCACTTACACACCAGAACTGACCGCCCAACCATCCCCGGTGCCGATCGATCAAGTTAACCTCTCGGTGAATCTTCCGGCCGAGGTGGCTGACGGCAGCGACACAGCGGTCATGCCGGCCTCAACCGAATTCCATCCACATCCGGAATACCTTGCGCTCACTCTCAACGGTTATGCGATATCGAACACATACGACCAGCCGCGCATCGATGTGTTCCCCATGGACGAATTTACGCAGGCATCGCCCTCCAGCGCCAAGACCGCCTTCGATTTGGGAGTCATGCTCTCCAGCAGGCAGGCCCAATCCGGCGATCATCTGCCATTCTTGTCGGTCTCGATCGAGGCTCAGACGTTCACTGCCCAACCCAAATTCCTGTCCTTCGCAAACGGTTCGGGCATACGCTACCTGACCCAATATACCCAGGGCATTTACCCGGTGATGAATTCACGAATGATCTACACCTTCCAGGGACTGACCAGCGATGGCAAGTACTACATCTCGGCCGTCCTACCAGAGGGCGCGGATTTCCTTCCGGATGACTTCGATTGGAACAACCCAAACGCCGGATTACCCGAAGGAGGCATCCCCTTCCCGGGGCAGGTCTCGGACAATTTGCCGAGTGAAGTAAAAGTGTACAAAGAAGCCTTACAAATCAAGATCGATCAAACACCGGATGGAGATTTCAGCATTCCCCTATCCAGTCTGGATGCAATGATCGAGTCGCTGGAAGTCAGAGAACCTTAACCATTTCCACCGAACAACAGGCGGGGCGCTTGCTTGACTGCAAGCGCCCCGCCTGTTGTTCGGTAGATACGGGCATCCACGGCACGCATCCGAATGCCCCAACCGGTTCGCGTTTTCATCGGGAAACCCTCCTGCAAACTCCTCGATCATCAATCCGGTTGTTCATCTGGAAATGCAAGTGCTCGGCGCGACTTCTACGGCTCCATTGTCTGGCCGGACGTAGTAGGAAGCATCGGGCAAGAGACTGATATCCTCGTGCAGGTACTGCTTCAACACCAGCCGGAAGTTGTTGACCGGTGTGATCTGGTCATACAGCAGCAGATCGCCGCCGCCCGGCAGATAATAAGCGCTGAAGATCTTCAAGCGGTTTGCGCCCGACCAGTCCGGCTTGCCCTCCTGCTCTGGGTAGCCATGGTCGCTCTGCAGGATGATCACCGGAGGCGTTTTTGAATTGGCGAGGATGCTGTCGATCACGTCGAGCAGGTGGTTATTCAGGTAGCGTACGCCGTCCAGGTAGCCGGCGTCGGTCTCGGCTTCTGTGTAGGGCAGGCGGGCGCTGCCGTCGGGGCGCAAGGCATAAGGCCAGTGGGCCGCATACAAATGAGCGTAGACCAGCTTAGGGCCTTCCACAGATGCGGGCATGGCTTGCAGCGCCTGGAGGGCATAAATATTCTGCTGTCGGACCTGTTCGAAGCGCCGGTCGGCGGGTAGATATTTCTGAAGCTGCTCAGGAGCGCGCGCGCTCAAGATTTGCAGGGCAGTTTGGTAACCGGAAAGCGCGGTCGTGCGCAGGTACAGATCCTGGAAGTTGTTGGTCTCCAGGCGTCGCGTGAACGAGACATCCTGCTCGAAGTCCACGTAGCGGTCGACGTTTTGCAGGTCGATCAAGGGCAGGAAACCCCGGAACGTGACCAGCCGGTAGCCGTGGGATCGGAAAGACTGGAAGACGCGGTTATCCTGGATGTAGGGGCCCAACTGGGCAGAACCGGCTTCATTTAGAACGGCGCTGTGGGAAAGCCTGAGATCGTTGAGGTAGTCCATGTTCAAGATCGAGGCGATCACAGGCGTGGTCGCCGGGTAGTTGGCTTTAGCGCAGTCCGGGAAGACGAAGCCGCGTGCCGTTAAGGCCGAGACAAAGGCGCGGTTGTCGAAGTCGAAGCGGGATTGGAACAAGTCCGAACGGCTGTAGGCGTCCAGCAGGATGAAGTAAACATCGGGCCGGTCCGCCTGCGGCAGTGAGGAAGACCCGATCTGTGCCGAAATGGGCAGGGGCGCTGCAACTTTACGATGGGCCGAAACGACGTAGAAATAACCGGTTGGGATCACCGCCAACAGGACGAGGATCACGGAAACCGGGTTGAGGATCTCGGCGGGCCGCTTGAAATCGAACCGGCGAACGAGCAGGAAAGTGAGCAGCAGGGTCAGGGCCAGTCCTACCGGCATCCAGCGATAATGGACAATGATATGGAGCGAAGCCAGTAAATTGACCGCATGCCCGTATCCAAGGACGAAAATGCTTAGCAAGAACACCGCTCCAGCAGCCCGGTGGGTATCTCGAAAAAGGAAGCCGGCCAACAGGTACGCCAGGGAGACCAGCGCGAATGTGGCGAGCAGCGAGGGGATGACAACGTAGGCCGATTCCTGAGAGCGGTTTGCGCCCCATAAATAAAGGACCGGGTAGATGCCGAATAAGAGTGGGTAGACGGGTATTTTCGTAAGCAGAGAGGGAACGCGAGAAACCATAAATCTCCGAGAATGGCGGAGGCTCTCAAAAGGATGGGACCAGCCCACTGATTATAACTCGGGTTGCGAAAGCTCAGCGCCGCTGCTCACACACATGGTTGAAGCGGATCAGCTTCCAGCTGTCGAAATCTTCTTGATAACGGATCTCGGTAATGCCGCAGGTATCGACCTGAAAATTCCAGCGCTTGTAGACGGGCAGTTCCATCAAATGGCACATCAGCAAGCGGATCAACCCGTCGTGCGTCACGAGGACCAGGTCGCCGGCATGCTGGTGTCGTTTCTCTTCCAAGAACGAGACGATGCGCTGCTGCGCCGCCTGCCCGCTTTCGCCATCCGGGAATTGGAAATCCGCCGAACGGCTGATCATCGCATTCCAGACTTCGGGAAACTCCTGCCGTACTTCGGCATCCGACTTCATGCCGATGCGGCCGTTGTTGATCTCATTCAAGCGGGCATCCAGGACCGGCGTGAGCCCGAGCTGCTGCGCAGCCGGCGTGATGGTTTGGGAAGTGCGCTGGTAGGCGCTGACATAGATGGCTTCGATGGGCTTGCCCTCGAAATAAGCGCACAGCCGCTGCGCTTGCTCGCGCCCTTTCTGACTGATGGGGTGGTCGTGGATTTTCCGCTGCGCATCATAGAAATCGCCGCGCTCTTTATCGGCGTGGCGGAGGATGTACCACGTTTGAGACATACGTCCCTCCTTAAACGTTAACCTTCGACGGTCTGTTTATGTCCCTGCTCGCGGACGGTATTCGAATCGGCTGGGCTGGATTGTAAGCCTTGATTTGTCCAGCCACCTGTTGGAGAGGAGCGCCATCGGCACGAGTAGCAGGACGAACGATCTGACCGCCTGGATGGGCGTGAAGATGTTGACCGCCTCCCTAAAATCCGTCGTTAGCTTTGGTTCATCTTCGGCCTGTACTGCAGCGCTTCCGCCAGATGAGTGGGGCCGATTTCTTGGCAGCCGGCCAGGTCGGCGATAGTGCGGGAGAGTTTGAGGACACGGTGATAGGCGCGCGCCGAGAGCTGGAGCTGCCGCATGGCGGTTTTCATCAAGTTGCTGCAGGCGGTATCAAGGGCGCAGTACTTGCGGATTTCGACGGGGCGCATTTCGGCGTTGCAGCCGACGTCGGTGCCCTCGAAACGCTGGCGTTGGATCTGGCGGGCAGCTTCAACCCGCTCACGCACGCTGGAAGACGGCTCCCCCACCCGCCCGTCGCTCAGCTTCTCATAGTCCACGCGCGGCACCTCGATATAAATGTCAATGCGGTCCAACAGCGGGCCGGAGATCCGCTTCTGGTACTTGGTGATCGTGGAGTTGGAGCAGGTGCATGGGCGCACCGGATCGCCATAATAGCCGCAGGGGCAGGGGTTCATGGCGGAGACGAGCATGAAATTGGCCGGGAAGGTCAGCGAGCCCTGGGCCCGGCTGATGGTGACGATTTTGTCCTCGATGGGCTGGCGCAGCACTTCCAGGACGCGAGAGCCGAACTCGGGCAGCTCGTCCAGAAAGAGCACGCCGCGATGGGCCAGCGAGATCTCACCGGGATGGGGCCAGTTGCCGCCGCCGACCAGACCCGCATGGCTGATGGTGTGGTGCGGCGAGCGGAAGGGACGATTGCGGATCAAGGGGATGTCGGTGGGAAGCTGGTCGGCGACCGAGTAAATGCGGGTGACGTCCAAGGCCTCATCGATGGTCATGCGCGGCAAGATGGCCGGGAGGGCCCGGGCGAGCAAGGTCTTGCCGGTGCCCGGGGAACCGGTGAACAGGATGTTGTGCGAGCCGCTGGCCGCCACTTCCAGAGCACGCTTGGCGTGTTCCTGGCCCTTGATCTCTTGCAGGTCGGTCATTACGGTGACTTCCATCTCCTCCACCATGATCGGAGGGTGCGGGTGGATCGGCGCGGTATCGTTCAGGTGAGCGCACAAGGCCGCCAGCGAGCGCACCGGGATGACTTCTAACTCAGGGATCAGGGCGGCCTCGGGCGCGTCCGCCTCGGGTACGAAGATGCGCTTGAAACCCTGCTGGCGGGCTGTGGCGGCCATCGGCAGGATGCCTCGCACGTGGCGCACCGTGCCATCCAGCGAAAGCTCGCCGACTGCCAGGGCGCCATCCAGCGCTTCGGCCGAGATCTGGTCGGCAGCGACCAGCACGCCCAGGGCAATCGGCAGATCATAAGCCGGACCCTCTTTGCGGACGGACGCGGGAGCGAGATTGACGGTAAGCGGCTTGCGGGGGTAGAACATCCCGGCGTTCTTGATGGCCGAATAGACGCGCTCGCGGCTCTCTTGTACGGCGGCATCCGGCAGGCCCACGATCGCCATGTGCGGCAGTCCCTGACCAAAATCCACCTCAACTTCGACAACAACGCCGTCCAGCCCGATCACAGCACAAGAGTAAACGCGTGAAAGCATAATGGTGTTCGCCTCAAAAGGGTAATACCTGCACCTTACACAGGGGGGATGTCTGCTATCAGTATAGTATAGAAAGCGGAAAGGAGTTGCAATTCTCACCCGTTTTCGCTATGATTAAAAATCGATTAACCTTCATTCAGGGCCATCCATCGTCGCCATCACTGCATTGAAGCGAGGGAGAGCGGGCAAGGCACTCCAAATTATCCTGCTTCAGATTTGTTTTTCACAGATGCACAGCAGAGATGCCGCGGCCAAAAACAACGGAGATCACTTCAAGGAAGCACTGTTGCACAACCTACCGCAATGAAAACTGGCGGTCGGGTAAGTTTGCGTTTAACCAAAGGAAATCAGAAATCCGGGCAGATCGATAACATCTACAAGGAGAGGATATGAAAACACGAGGGAATTCGGCATTCATCATTTCGCTCTTGACGATCCTGGCGCTGATGGTCTCATGGATACCGGCCGCAGCCACATCGGCAACCTTCGCAGACCCGACCATTGTCATCGACGGGGTCAAGGACGCCGACTGGGGGGAGCCGCTGGCGAGCGACCCGCAAGGCGACATGACCGAGCCCAACCTGGACGTGACCGGGCTGTACGTGGTCGAAGATGCCGATAACTACTATATCGGCTTCGACGCCTTCGCCTCAAGCTGGGGCATGACCTACGGAATCTACATCGACTCAGACGGCATAAGCGGCTCTGGCGCGACCGGCGACCCTTGGGAGCGGGCGGTCAATGCCATCTCCGCGCACCTGCCGGAACACACCCTGTACGTCTATCATGATGGCAGCGACGTCTTGCAAGACGTCCAGCTCAACCACTGGGATGGAAGCGGCTGGTCCTATGACAGCCTGATCAGTCAGGACGGCGAGCAGGGTTACGGCCCGGAAAACGATTGGATCGAGTACCGGGTGCCGAAAGCTGCCTTGGGAAGCCCAGAGCGCATCCATCTTGAGCTGTTCACCACGGGCGGCAACGGGCACGCCCAAGACACTTCTCCGAACGACCCGAACGTAGCCTTCACCAGCCCGGATTGGGACGGCGGCATCGTTACGACCCTGTCGGCTTTTGCTGTTTTCCCAGCCTTACCACCGGCCCCAACGCCAATCTGGTACGCGCGCGGCGACTTCAACGGCTGGGGAACAAGCGACCCAATGTTCGATGACGGGACCAATGGCGACGTCACGGCCGGGGACGGCATTTTCAGCACGCAGGTCACTGCTGCAGAGGGACGGTACGAATTTAAAGTTGCTACAGCAGAGTGGTTCGGCTACCCGAGTTCGAACGCCTGGCTCGAATCAACCGGTGAAGTCGTCATGATCACGCTCGACACAAACACCTACAACGACGAATGGATGCCAGCAGCCAACATTGTTGGAGTGAGCACCGAACCGGGCGCCTGGACGGCAGTCGGCGACTGGCAGAGCTACAACAATGCCGATCCCAACACAGGAATGACGTCGAATGGCGATGGAACTTATACGCTGAGCACACCCATCGCCAATCCGGGCAATTACACGATCAAGGCCACTAAGACGGGCACCTGGGATGCCATCGGCGCGGATGGGCGCGGTGTGAACGCCACGAACGCTGCCTTCACCACAACGGAAGCCGATCAAGAGGTTGTATTTAAGGTAGACCCTCTGGCTGGGCGCATCAAAGTGGCGGTGACGCCAGCGCCAACGATCCCGCGACCCGACGATAATATCTGGTGGGACGGGCTCGGCCATGACTCGCGCTCCGACCTTTACAGGGCGCCCTTCGGTGCAGTGACCACCGGCACGCCGGTCATCCTGCGCTTCCGCAGCTACCACAACGACCTGACCGGCGTGAACGTGCGGGTATGGAGCACCGCGGCCGGGTCGCAAATGCTTTACCCGATGCAAAAAGTGGCGACGACCGGTGACGAGCCTTACGGCTACGATTACTGGCAGACAGAGATCTCGACCCAAGAACAGCCGACCGTGCTGTATTACCGCTTTATTGTGCGGGATGGCGCGGACGAGGATTACTACGAAGACGACGGTCTGTTGGATGGCGGCTGGGGGCAGGCGTACGAGGATTCGCCCGACTACAGTTTCCAGATCGACGTGTACGATCCGGCCTTCACCACTCCGGATTGGATGAAGAACGCGGTGATCTATCAGATCTTCCCCGACCGCTTCTTCAGCGGCGAACAGGGCAACAACGCCAAACCGGCGAAAGACCCGGATGTGTACGGCGATCCGGTGACGGCCAAGGACTGGACCGACCTGCCGGAGGGCTACTGCCGCAGCTACGTGGGGGCGACCTGCGACGAAGAGCCCATGGGAAGCGACTTTTTCGGAGGCGACCTGAAGGGCGTGACCCGCAAGCTGGATTACCTGAAGAGCCTGGGGGTGACAACCATTTACTTCAACCCAATCTTCAAGGGCCCCTCCAACCACATGTACGACACCACCGATTACTTCAGCATCGACCCGTATCTTGGATCGAAGCAGGAGTTCGACCTGCTGGTGAAGCAGGCCAAGGCAGCCGGCATCAACATCATCCTGGACGGCGTATTCAACCACACCTCGTCCGACAGCCTGTACTTCGATAAGTACTCGCGCTACATCACTGCCGGCGCATTCGAAAGCCAGGATTCACCCTACTTCGACTGGTACACCTTCAACAACTGGCCGGAGGATTACAACTCGTGGTGGGGCTTCGACAGCCTGCCGGTGCTGACCGAGATCCAATCGGTGCGAGACTTCATCTACGGCAACAAGAACAGCGTGGCGCGCTACTGGGTCAAGCAGGGCACGATGGGCTGGCGGCTGGACGTTGCGCCAGACAAGAGCCACGACTTCTGGCAGGAGTTCCGCCCGCAGGTGAAATCGGCCAACCCGAACGCGGTCATCGTGGGCGAGATCTGGGACGATGCCAGCGATTGGCTGCTGGGCAGCGAGTTCGACAGCAGCATGAACTACCGCTTCCGCCGGGCGCTGTTGGGGTTCGTCAACGGCGAGATGAGCGACCCGAACCAGGGCGCAATCGTCGGGCTGAACCCGAGCGAATTTGACAGCGTAATGCAATCGATCAAAGAGGACTACCCCACCCCGGCCTATCAGGCCATGATGAACCTGGTGGGTTCGCACGACACCCAGCGCATTCTGTGGGCGCTGACGCCGGGAGAGCGCAACCGCGAGGACAAGGAATTCAACGCGGCCAACCTGGCGGAGGGTAAGGCCAGGCTGGAGCTGCTGGCGATCCTGCAGATGACCATGCCGGGCGCGCCGACGATCTACTACGGCGACGAGGCCGGGATGACCGGCGACACCGATCCGGATGACCGCCGGCCGTTCGCCTGGGACGCAATCGACGAACAGATGCTGGCGCATTACAGCGGCCTGATCCACATCCGCAATCAGCACAGCTACCTGCGCACCGGCAGCTTTGATACGCTGTACACCAACAACGACGACGGCGCTTATGCCTACGGGCGCAAAGACCTGAGCGGGGCAGCGGTGGTGGCGGTGAACAAGGATGCGGCTGAGCACAGCCTGAGCATTGACGTGAGCGGTTACATTCCGGAAGGCAGCCTGCTGACCGACGAGCTAAACGGCGGCACGTTCACGGTCAACGGCGGCAAGCTGGACGTGAGCGTCGAAGGGCGCTGGGGGCGCATCCTGACCACGGCCAAGAAAGCCGACCTGAAACCGCCGGAGTTCCCGGATCACCTGCAAGCGAGCGCCGGGAATGGCATGGTCGACCTGCAGTGGGACGCCGTCAGCAGCGCGGCAGGGTATCACGTATACCGCAGCATCGTCACGCACGGCGGCTACGAGAAGATCAATTCTGCGCCGGTCAGCGGGACGAGCTATCACGACCAAGACGTGACGAATGGGCAGATGTACTACTACGTGGTCACGGCGGTGGACGCGGCCGGGAACGAGAGCGCACGCTCGAATGAGGCCGGGGCCATGCCGGCGCTGGTGATTGGCTGGGCCAATTTGCAGTGGCCGCTGACCATCATCCAACCAATCAGCGCGACGAACCCAACCGAAAGCATCTACGGTCAAGTGTGGGTCGACGGCGCAACCAACCAGCCGGGACCGACCCCGGGCCTGATCGCCCAGCTGGGCTATGGACCGGACGGCTCGGACCCGGACAGCAGCCCGGATTGGATCTGGGTGGATGCGGTTTTCAACGCGGACAACGGAAACAACGACGAGTTCAAGTCGGCGCTGCTGCCCGAATCGGTGGGGACGTTTGATTACGCTTACCGCTACAGCACGACCGCCGGGATGGTGTGGGTGTATGCCGACCTGGACGGAACCGGCAATGGATATGACCCGGCCCAAGCGGGCGCACTGACGGTCACCGCGTCCGGCGACAGCACGCCACCGGCTGCGCCGGGCAACCTGCAAGTCACGGGCGCCTCGACCGGCTTTATCTCGCTAAAATGGGGAGCCCCGGCCGACAGTGACGTGTTCCGCTACGAAATCCTGCGAGGCGATGCAGCGGGCGGGCCATACACGAAAGTTGGGACTGTGCCGGCGCCGGGCCTGGAGTTCACCGATTGGGGTGCAGCCGCCAACGCCAGTTATTATTATGTGGTCAGGGCGGCAGACACTTCGTTCAATGTGTCGGAAAATTCTAACGAGGTGCAAGCGACCGCCCAGGCGCGCACGGTGCAGGTGACCATTAATGTTACCGTGCCGGACTGGACCCCGGCTGACGCGACGGTCACGATCGCCGGAAACTTCCAGGACTGGGACCCGGCCGCAACGCCGATGACGCAGGTGGATGGGACCTATTGGATGATCACACTGGATCTGGCGGAAGGCTACCACCTGGAGTACAAGTACGCCCTCGGCAGCTGGGATTATGTGGAAAAAGGCATCACCTGCGAGGAGCTAGGCAACAGGACTGTGACCGTGTATTACGGTCCGGACGGGACGATGACGCAGGAAGACACGGTGGTGAATTGGAGGAATACGGGCGCCTGTCCGAATTAGAGACGGGTTGACGGGACATGATCTGGCGGGAGGAATGACCTCCCGCCAGCCTTTTTAATGGTATAGAAAAAACTACTCAGGCAGACAACGTAGCCCCAGGCATCCTCGCGAAGCACTCTATAAGGGCAGCCTGGGGCTACGTTGTCTGCCTGAGTAGTTGCTAGAAAATAAAGGAATGATTTTGGATGGATTCTAGAAACGCGGTTTTTCGACCCGGTGCAGGGCCTGCAGGATGCGTTTCCACCAAGATTGAACAGCGGCGGCATCTTCTGGGTCAACCTGGTGGGGGCTGTACCGGGCATCGAGGAAAGCGGAGGTCATATCATCAAGCTCAGGGCCGACGTCGGGGAGTGTCTGGCGCAGCTGCTGCGAATACTGGGAGGGAGTCTGGGCGGGTGAGCGGGGGATGCCCTGCTCTCCCCCACGCTCGATCATACGCAGGTAGAAGAAGATGACCCGCTGGCGGGGGTTGAGACGCCGGAAGTTGATGGATCGCCGCAGAGCAGCTGCCAGCGAGCCCCGGCGCTGGGGAAAGAGCCGCTTGCGCCCGGCCTGGATTGCCTGGCCGACCTGCAAATTAACGCCGCGCAGCCACTTCCGCAGCGCGATCCAGGCCTGAGACAGCCAGCCCAGAAGCTTCACCCGGCGGAAGGAAGCCAATAGATCCTTATTCTGAAGCAAATAGGAACGGAAGAAGTAAATCAGAATGGCAGCTAAAATCAGCCAGAAGGCCAGCGAGCGCAGAATTTCGAGCCAGGGCAAAGGCGATCCTGCCACGGTCGGTGCGCTGCGGTCGATCTCAGGCAGCTGCAGCGGCGGCGGGGGCGGCTGATCTTCGTTTGTCCGGCCGGTGAGCAGGTTGATCAAGAAAATGAAGGGGTAAAGCAGCAAGGTCAGCAGCAGCGAGAACAGCTGCATGAGGAAGCCGACGACGATCCGCAGTGTGTCCAGCAAGCCGATGGTGTAACGGGTAGGCAGCGCCAGCGAGACCAGCGCCAACAGGATGAAGAAGAGCAGACTGTAAGCCAGCCAGCGGCCGGGCAAGCGTCCGGCGGTGGGGATGCGGTCCCAAAGCCAGCTGCGCTGCAGCGAGCCGAATTGAGCCTGGCTGAGCAGCAGGAATCCGAGCAAGAAGTAGGCGACCACGTTGTAGACCGGGGCGCGGCTGGGGAAAGTCTCGCCGAAAACCTGGACCAGGTCGAAGCGGGCAAAAAAAGCCAGCAGGATGACGCCCAAGCCGAGCAGCATGACCCACTCACTCAGGCGCTGGCGGTAGTCGATGCGGTTGCGGTCCAGCATGGCCTGGCCGTCAATGTAAAGCTCAGACTCTTCGACCTGCAGGGCAGCCAAATCGCCGGCGAAGGTATAACTGGCGATCCAGACGATCAGGGCGGGAAGCAGAGCGGCGAGGAAAGCAGGCGAGAAGAAGAGCAGCAAGTCTTTCTCCCACAGCGAGACCTCGGAAAGAAATCCGCCCTGGCGGCTAAAGAGCATGGAAAGCAGTTTAATAAGGAAGAACAGCACCACCCACTCGGTCAGGCGGCGGTTGAGCTGCTCGCCGAAGGATTTGTCACGGTTGGCGAAGTGGGTATAGGTGACTTCGAGAGAGATCACGGCGAAAAGCCAGGGCAGGTAGCCGCCAGACCAGCCGGGGAAGATGCGCTGAACGAACTGGACGTAAGAAATGCCGAAACAAGCCATCATCCCGGCGATCAGGGCCCCGTCGACATAGAGCGAGAGCCGTTGGGAGGATTGGAAGGGCTTGAACAGCTTGAAGATCATGCCGGGCTCACTTTCGCCACAGGTCCAGGTCACGCTCTGACCAGAACGAATAGACGGGGATGCCGAAATGACGGGCGCGACGCCTGGTCTCTTGCAAGCCGGGCACGTCTCCGCACAGGATCAAGACAACATCCATGCCGGCGCGCTGGGCCTGGAAGAACTCTTCGAACAGATCGTCGCCGGCCTGACCGGTGATGACGATCAGGGTGGCGCCCCAACTGAGGTTGGGACGGTACTGGTGGATGCTGTGGGTGAAGGATTGACCCTCACAAAGCTTGATGCGCGCCAGGGTCTCCAAGAGGCGCATCAGGTGACCGCGGCCCTTGCGAGGGGTGAGCGGCTGGGAGATACCATCCTGAGCAAGGGGATCGATGCCGTTGGTGACCAGCCCGGTGGACTGCTTCTGGGCGATCACCCAATTGGCGACTGAGGCGGCCACCACGATGGCGAGCTCGGTGGCGTCGATGCGGCGGCGGTAGTGGTAGTCCTGAACGTCCAGATCGAGGAAGATGGCGGTTTCGAGGGCGATGGAAGGCTCGAACTGCTTGACCTGCAATCGGCCGACGGAAGCCGAGGACTTCCAATCGATGCGGCGGAGGGAGTTGCCGTTGACGTAGTCGCGCTTGCCGGCCGGGCGGCTGGGGTCCTCGAAGATGGGCTCCTTGTGGCGCAGGGTACCCATAGGGGAGCGTGAGGGCAGCTTGAGAGCGGAGAGGGGGATGACACGGGGGTAAACCGTCAGGTAGCTTTGATCGGCCTCCTGAACCTGATCGCGGGCCAGGCCGAGCAGGTCGCCACCCGTCAGCTCAAGCGGGCCGACCGGGTAACAGCCGCGGTGGTAAGGCTCCAGCACGTAGCCGACTGTTTGGCTCTCATACGGACCGAGGCTGATGACCTGCTGAAAGGACTGGGTCGGCATGATCTCGATGGGTAGTAAATCACGCACTCGCAGCCACAGCACCGGCAGCCAGCCGGTATTCTTCAGCTCGAGGCGCACAGGCACCGACTTACCCAGGTAAACGTGGTCATCGTACTTGCGCTCGAACTGCACGGCCGAGAGCGATCTGGCGCTCCACCAGCGGCCGAGAAAATAAGTTCCGGCGATCAGATAAACAATGTGGAAGACAAAGCTCTCTCCCGTCCCTGCGCCGAGCAGGATCAATGCGACCGTGAGAAAGAGGAGGAAAGCGGACATTGGAGGAGAAGCCTAATGCCCTTTGTTGTCGTCAAGGTTGAGGGGTACCGCAGCGAGAATGCCGCGTACCAGTCCCTCGGCGGTGCGGCCGCGCAGGTCGGACTCGGGCGAGAGGATGACGCGGTGGGTCAGAACGAACGGGGCCAGACGCTGGATGTCGTCGGGGATGACGTGGTCGCGGCCCTGAATGGCTGCCAGGGCTTGGGAGGCGCGGAACAAGGCCAGGCTGGCGCGCGGGCTGGCGCCCAGGGACAGGTCGGGGTGATTGCGGGTGGCAGTAACCAGGCTGACGATGTAGTCTTGCAGGCTGTCCTCGACGTACACTTCCCAGACCTGCTTCTGCAATTCGATCAGATTGACGCTGTCGACCACGGGCTGCAGCTGAGTGATCGGATGCTCTCGCTGCAGGTGGGTGAGCAGCTGGCGCTCGTCGGCGGTTGCGGGATAACCGACGGTAAGGCGCATGAAGAAGCGATCGAGCTGCGCCTCTGGCAAGGGGAAGGTTCCCTCGTATTCAATAGGGTTTTGGGTGGCAATGACCAGGAAAGGCCGCGGCAGCGGGTAGGTAACGCCGTCAACGGTGACCTGCTGCTCCTGCATGGCCTCCAGCAAGGCGGCCTGCGTGCGGGGTGTGGCGCGGTTGATCTCGTCGACCAGCAAGACCTGCACGAAGACCGGGCCGGGCCGGAACTCGAACTCGCCGGTCTGCTGGTTATAGATGGAGACGCCGGTCACGTCGTTAGGCAGCAGGTCGGGGGTGCACTGGAGGCGCTTGAACTTGCCGCCCATGCTGATGGAGAGGGCGCGGGCCAGCATAGTCTTGCCGACGCCGGGTACGTCTTCAAGCAAGACGTGACCCTCGCACAGCAAAGCGACCATGAGGTATTGAATGACTTCACGCTTGCCGATGATGACCTTTTCGATGTTGCCGGTCACCCGATCAACGAATTCTTGGAGAGTAGTCATGGGCTCCATCCGTTGTTGAGGAATTTGTTTCATTGTATTACAAAATATGGAGAGTGGAGGGTAGAGAACAGCGGCAGGAAATCGCTTCTCTTTATTTCTTTTCCGTTTCAATTCCCTTTCAAAATTGTAACGCGCAGTTTTGCTGCTCGAGGATATAGTAAAATCGGTTCGTCAAATGCTGTGGCAGAGTATTTTCAGCAGCAGGGGTTCAAGCTTAATAAAGGGCTCAATTAAGAGCCTGCATAGTTTGGTTCCGGATCGGTCCGTTCCGGGGCCTGCAACCCGATCGCCCTTCCGCTCTTAGCGGGTCTATCCACGAAGATCAAGCTCTAACAGGGATTCCCGACCTGTTGGAGAAGCGTTTTGTCGTTACCGTTATTCATCGCTCCCTCATCGACGCCCCCAATCCCAAACCCGGAAGAAGAGGCTATGAACATTCACAAACCGAAGTCCCTGTTACGGATGTCCAGCACACTGGTCATTATCAGTATTTTGGCCGCTAGCATGCTCGCCGTCCAACCGATCCAGGCCCGGGCCCAATCCGACAACCCCACAGACCCGGCGCAAACGCAAATCCCCTTGCAAGAAACCCTCCAAACGCCTGGCGGGCTGCCTACAGTAGAGAGCTCCGCAGCCCCAGACCTGACCGAGACCGTCACATTGGAACCTGACCTTCCAACGGAAGAGCCGGCTGCCACCGCGACCCTGGAGCCGACAGGCGAGTTTACCCCGAACCTGACGGTGCCGCCAACGCTGGAGCCTACAACGACAACGACAGCCACAGTCACAGCCACAGCAGCCGAGACTGCCACGGAAGAAACGCCGGGCGAGCTGACCTGGTCGCTGGTGATGAGCGTGCCGGTGCCGAGCGAGGAGGTCCAGGCGATGGGCGGTACGGCGCAAACGGGCGTGCTGCTGCAGTCCACGCTGGACGACAAGCTCAAGTCGAAGGACGTAGACGTGCAAGTGCAGAGCGCGGCAGAGTTTTGCGGCAAGCGCCGAACCCTCCTACCAGGTGGAAATGAATGGCGACAACTCGCAGGACGAGCTGCGCCAGGTGATCTACACCGATCTGGGAGCGGACTTCGACTTCTTGGGCGGGCCGGCCCAGGTGAGCGTCGCGACGAAGGTGGAGCAGGGCCAGGATGTGACCGTAATGCTGGAAAGCCGCCCGGGTACCGGGTATGCCTGGGAAGTGCAGTCGGTCGAGCCGGACATCTTGACGCAGAGCGGTGAGCCGGACTTCGTTGAGAAGGTCAGCGGCCCGGGCGCACAGGCGCAGGAGAGGCTGCGGCTGTACGCGACCAAGAGCGGCGATGTAACCCTCAACCTGATCTACCGGCGTCCGTTTGAAAGCGGCGCGCCGGTCACGCGCAGCTTGATGGTACAGGCGGCGCAGATGCCGGAAGCGCTGGACTTGAGCAGCCCGGTGACGCCCTTCCTCCAGGCAATGGGTGAGGCGCAGGCAGCGGCCCCCGCACAGCCTTCGGTGGGGGCAGACACATTGATCGGGCTGCCGCAATCGTTCGATTGGCGCAGCCAGGGCAAGGTGACCCCGGTGCGCAATCAGGGCGGCTGCGGCGCGTGCTGGGCGTTCGGTACCGTGGGCGTGATGGAATTGGCGCTGCTGATCCAACAAAATAAGAGCGTCGACCTGTCGGAGCAGTATCTGATCTCCTGCAACACGAGCAGCTGGGGCTGCGCCGGTGGCTGGTGGGCGCACGATCTGCACACTTCAAAGGGCGGAAAGAACGGCAACGCTCCGGGCGCTGTGCTGGAAAGCGATAAACCCTACTCCGCCACCAACGGCAGCTGCTCGGTTGCCTACAATCACCCCTACAAGCTCTCAGAATGGCATTACATCAAAGACGCCAATTCGGTCCCCTCCGTCGATCAGATCAAGGGCGCGATCTACAATCACGGCCCGGTGGCAACGGCGATCTGTTCCCAAGGCTGGGGCAGCTACAAGAGCGGGGTCTACTCGAACGACAACAAGTGCCTGGACCATGGTGTGGTGCTGGTGGGCTGGAACGACGCCAACCAAACCTGGATCGTACGCAACTCATGGGGCTCCAGCTGGGGTGAAAACGGATACATGAACATCAAGTGGAACGTATCGAATGTGGGCTATGGGGCCACTTACGTAGACTACAACGCACCGGCCCCGTCGGCGCCCCCTTCGAACGACAATTTCAACAGTGCGGTGAAAGTCGACAACCCGGGCGGGATCGTCAAATACCAGGACAGCCGGGACGTCTCCGGAGCCACACTTGCCGGCAGCGATCCCACCTTCCCCTGGCGGAATCCCCAGCCGGGCGATGCCACCGTGTGGTACGAATTCACCTCGTTCAGCAAGGGCCAGCTGGTAATCCATACCAAAGGCAGCAACTATGACACGGTCCTCGGCGTATACACTGGAACGAGCAGTTCCCTGAAGCGGGTTGCCTGGCAGGATAATATTTCCTCCTCCATCAAACAGTCGAAGATCGGGATGACCGCCCAACCAAACACCACCTATTACATCGAAGTCGCCAGCAAGTCGTCCTATGCAGGGAATTTAAGTCTCAACCTGACCTACACCCCGGTCCGAACGGCGTTCAATTCGATCGCCTCACCCAAGCAGTTGAAGGATACCGGCAGCGGCTATACGTTCAGCGACCAGCGTGACGTTTACTCGGCGACCACCGCTTCGAGCGATCCGCTGTTCCCGCTGTCATCGGGCGATTCTCGCGGCTACCGCACGGTCTGGTACCGCTTCTATCCGAAGACGAACGGCACCTTGACGGTGAACACGGTGGGCAGCAACTACGACACGCTGATAGGTGTCTGGCAGGGCTCGCGGTCGAACCCGAAGATGGTGGCGTGGGACGATAACGGCGGCGGCAGCAGCGCCTCCGTCGTGACCGTGCGGCTGGCAGGACGGCACTACTATTACATCGAAGTGGCCGACAAGAACAAGGGCAGCGCCAATTCGCAGATGATGCTGAGCTTGAGGTTCACCCCGGACGCGCCGGTCGGGGCGGGCATTTATGACAATTCCAGCGATGCGATCGTCTATCTACCGGGTTGGGATACGAGCAGCGCTGCAGGCGCCTTCGGCGGCAGCTTGAGCCTATCCAAAATGGTCGGAGAGATCGCGGCGATGACCTTTATCGGGCGGCGCGTGAAGGTGAAATACGCTCGAGTGCCGAAAGGCGGCTACAGTTCCATCTATATCGATGGCAGGCTGCGGAAGACAATTCTCGAGCGGGCGGCGACGACGAAGACGGGCTACCAGTGGACGGGACCTTGGCTCCCGAATGGGACCCATACGATCAAGGTCGTCCACCGCAGGGGCGGGACGACCAATATCGATGCGCTGCAGGTAGAGTAGAAAAGAGTCTCAGGGCTGCATAAAAACACCGGAGTTTTTCCATAAACTCCGGTGTTTTTATATATAGAAAACCAGATGTAGCCCCAGGCATCCTTGTCACCTGTAGCCCCAAGCAACCCTTACAGGGTGCTTCGCGAGGATGACTGGGGCTAAGTCCAAGCGATTTTCATGCCTGGGGCTACGTGCCAATCATGCGGACGATTCTCTCTCTGCCAAAATGCGGCGCATCATCTCAGGGTCATCGCGCAGGAGGCCGCAGACCGGCAAGCGCTGGACGAGGATGGCCCAGTTGGGGTTGGAGGCGAAGACTTGCTTAAAGATGGGCAGGGATTCTTCAACCCGACCGGTGTCGGCCAGGGTGACGGCCTGCCAGAAGGGCAGCTCGTCGATGTGAGGAGCCATACGGGCGGCAGTTTGATAAGCCTGCATCGCCTCGTCGACCTCGCCTGCGCCCAGGCGTTCATCGCCGTGATTCATGTACTCGTAAGCCAGGAAAATATCCACCAGGCGGCGCAGTTCGGGGATAGGCTCGGAATGATCCTCGACGCGCAGGTCCATCCAGCGGTCGGCCCAGGGTTGACCGGTCGATTTCGGGCTTGACGATCAAGATGGCAGCGCTCTGCTTGCCGCGGATGTCGCCGCCGGCGGCCTGCCCGGCCTCCAGGGCAGAGAGCAGGCGGTGTGGGAGGTCGCCCTGTGCGGCGCGGTAAGCCGCGGCCATGGCGGGCCAAATCTTGGCGTTGGCCATCATGTTGGCCTGACAGGAAAAGCCGTCGCCGGTTTCGTGACCGGCATCGGCGATGCAGCGCTCACCGGTATGAGTGGCAACGCGGCCCTGGGTGTCGAGCATGGCGACCTGGCGCAGGGCGCGGCCTTCGTCACTGGCGAGTAGGGAGGTGAGCGCCTCTTGAGGGGTTTTACCGGCCTTCATCAGGGTCAGTCCGAGCGGGCCGTAGCTGGGCTCGACCATGGATTGGGTGGCGACCACCCCCACCCCGGCCTCGCCCCAGGTGACGATGGAGCCGACCGAGAACCAGTGGGATTGGACGGCGACGCCCATTTGCCCGGTCTTGGGGTCGCGGGCAACGATGGAAAAGGTGTGCGCAAAGGGGAAGCGTTGGATCATTTGGTTGGCCTTTCTACAGCAACTGTTGATTGGAATAAAGAATGTCTAACGCCCTTGAAGGGAGTGGGGCGTGTATTCAAATTCGGACCGCGCGGATGATGCCGCTGGCCTTGGTGACACGGTAGCCGCCTTCGATCTGGATGCGGGCTTCGACCTGGCTGCGGACGGTGTCGTGATCGGGGTGGGCCTCTCCTGAATGGAACATGCTCTCCACGTAGGCGACCAGGGGCTCGGCCTCGGTGACCCACATCCCGTCGGGGTAGGGTTCGATCTGAACGGCAGTGAAGCAGGGAGAAAGCACGCTCGGAGCGACCTCCAGACCGAAACGCTCGACCATTGCCTCCATGACGGTCTGGCCGAGAGGCTGCCCGGCCAGCAGGCTGAGCTCGATCATGTGACCGCGGCCGTTGGCGGTGGCGCACAAACGACCGCCGGGAGCCAGGATGCGCCGGATCTCTTGCAGTCCGGCAGGCAGGTCGGGGACGTGGTAGAGCATGTGGTTGGCGATGACCAGGTCGAAGCGGGCGTCCTCGAAGGGCAGGCGCTGGATATCGGCGGAAAGGAAGGAAAAGTGGGTGCGGCCGGATGCGGCGGGGAGGGTGGCGGCGGCGCGGGCGGCCATGCCTTGCGACAGATCGGCCAGGGTAACCGAGAGGTCGGGCGGCAGGCGATCGAGATTGTGCCGCCACAGGTCGGCGGGCCCACAGCCAACGTCCAGGATGCGCAGCCCGGGCTGGAGGTCCAGGCGGTCGAAGACCCAGGAGAACCAGGGCTCTGGGTTCTGGTTGTAGTGCTGATGGAGAGCCTGACGGGCGGCGAGCTTGTCGGGCTGGCGGTAGGCTTCCTGGCGGAGGAATGAGCGGTCGGTCCAGTGCATCGAGTGACTCCTTTTGGATGAGCGGTGTGGTTGGTAGAAATTAACAAAAATATTATTACTGCTCTACGATTTATTCGTAAAGAAATCCTTACAAAGATTACAGGTGGGTGATAGCGCTTGCATTGTTGCTTCTTTTCGGATATACTGTGGATAAATGTGGTGAAAAGTGGGAGAAAGTGGAGCGCCGGAGCCGAATCCGGCGTTCCGCATATCTAGCCGAGGTAGAACGAATGTTCTTAGGACAGTACGAGCACACGATTGATGAGAAAGGCCGCCTGACAATCCCGGCGCGATACCGGGACTTGTTGCAAAACGGCGCCTTCATCACCCAGGGTTTCGACGAAAACCTGATGGTGCTCACTTCTTCCTCCTTCGAACAGATCTACGAGCGGATCAATCGCATGAGCATGACGAACCCTACTGCCCGGCAGTTGAAGCGCCTGATCTTTGCACATGCCGATCGAGTTGAAGTCGATCGCGCCGGGCGCTTTTTGATCCCACAATTCTTGCGGCAGGCTGCCCAGTTAGAAGGGTCAGCCATCGTGGTAGGGGTTGGTGACTACTTTGAAATCTGGTCACCCGAACGATGGAACGAGGAAAATGCAACGCTACAGGATGCAGAAGCAAATGGACAGCGGTTTGCAGCATTGGACTTATCGGTTTAATTCTTATGGAACATGCTTCTAGCAATGAAGAGCACTTCCATCATCCTGTTCTTTACCAAGAGATTATAGCCGCATTACGCCCAAAAAGCCCAGGGCGCTACGTGGATGCCACCATTGGAGCCGGAGGCCATGCCTGGGGGATATTAGAGGCAAGCAGCCCAGACGGGCAGCTTCTCGGTTTCGACCTCGACCCCCGGGCGCTGGAATTAGCAAACCAGCGCCTCATCGAATACCAAGGACGCTACACACTTGTGCATGCATCCTACACCACGCTCCTGGAGCAAGTCAGTCAATTGAACTGGAATAACGTTGACGGGATTGTCGCCGACCTAGGAGTCTCATCGATGCAGATCGACACCCCAGAAAGAGGTTTCTCCTTTCTAAAAGAGGGACCTTTAGACATGCGCTTTCGTCCAGATCAATCCTTAACGGCAGCAGATCTCGTGAACCAACTGCCGGAGGAAGAACTCGCAAACATCCTCTGGCGGTATGGTGAGGAGAGGCAGTCAAGAAAGATTGCCCGAGCCATCTGCCTGGAACGACCGTTGGAGACAACCCTCCAACTTGCCGAGGTGATCTCGAAAGCGACCGGGGGAAAACGAAGCCGCATCCACCCTGCAACGCGCTCTTTTCAGGCTCTCCGGATCGCTGTAAATGAAGAGCTGCAAGCTGTCGAAACATTTTTACCGCAAGCCATGGCAGCGCTAGCGCCGGAAGGAAGACTTGCTGTTATTTCCTTCCATTCGCTCGAAGATCGCATCGTCAAGCAGTTCTTCCGGAGGGAAAGCAAGGACTGTATTTGTCCTCCTGAGCAACCCGTTTGCACCTGTGGGCACAGGGCGTCCCTGAGAGAAGTAAGCCGCCGTCCGATTACGGCGGCAGAAACAGAAACTCAAAATAATCCACGAGCGCGCAGCGCTCGCTTGAGAGTTGCGGAGAAGCTGAACCTGGCATGACTTTTGCATGAGTTGGGGCAACACTCCGCAAAAAGGTAGCAGCAATGACGCAAAGTATGACCCAAGCCTACCAGCAAGCTCCCTGGCGGATCCAGCTTCAACGGATTGGTCTGTTTATGCTGGTTCTCGTCATGGTAGCGCTTGTTGCCGGGCTTTACCTCTATATCTCCGCCAAGACCGTTGAGGCGGGCGTCCAGATCCAGGATCTGGAATGGGAACGCGAGAAGACACTACGTCGCATCTCCAACATGAAGTCGAACCTGGCGTTCATCACCTCGGCAGCGCAAATGGAAGGCCGGGCTGCCGCACTCGGCTTCGAGCCGATTGGTGAAGACAGCATGATCTATATGGTCATTCCGGGCTATCCAGGACGGCAGACTGCAATCATGGCGCCACCGCCTGCGCCGGTCAAGATCAATCCACCCGTGATCAAACCGAGCTACAAGCAATCACTGTGGGAGTGGTTGTTCCAAGGAATTATCACGGTTACAGAAAATACACGGGGGATGCAACCATGAACGTTGGACTTTGGTCTCGCTTGCATACGGTTGGGATCTCACTCACCCTGCTCGGGATGATGATCGTCGGGCAGATGGCGCGCATTCAAACCAACGCCAGCGCGAGAGAACTGGAAACAATCGCCGATAACAATTACATATCCGAAAATGTTACGTTGTACCCAGAGCGTGGCAATATCTACGACCGTTGGGGTAACCTGCTCGCGGGGAATAAAGAAGTCTACGAAGTCGGCCTCAACCTGATCGACGTGACCGACGCAGTGACGATTGCTCAGAACGTGAACGAGATCCTGGGAACAGATTATAAAGAAGCGCTCGATAAAGCCGAGATAAAATTCGAAAAAGGCAAGCACGAATACGTCACCCTGGAAAAGATCGTGACGCCCGACAAGATTGCCGAGCTGGAAAAGCGGGTTGACCAGTACAAGTCCGTAACCATCAGCAAGAGCGATTTGCGGAAAGGGAAGAAACCACCGAACCTGGACGGGTTGGAATGGCGGCCACGCTTGCAGCGCAGCTACCCGGAAAACTCGCTGGCGTCCAACCTCGTTGGCTTTTATTCGTTCTTGGACCCGGACACCGGCCGGCCTTATTTCGGAGTTGAAGAGAAGTATAATGACCTCCTGGCAGGCACGCCGGTCGAGGCGACCTATTATTACGATCCGAATAAAGCCAGCGATCTCCCGGTGGTCCCACCTGGGGCGAGCCTTGTGCTGACGATCGACCGAGAAATCCAGTCATCTGTCGAACGGATTCTGGATAACGCGGTAGAATCGAACGATGCAGAATCCGGAACGATCGTTGTGCTGGATCCAAAGACCGGCGAAATTCTGGCGATGGCAACCACGCCGCGGATTGACCTGAACGAGTACTGGAAGCTGAGCGAAGTGTTCAGCGCGACCACCCCGTTCAACCGGGCGATTGGCCAAACCTATGAGCCGGGCTCGGTATTCAAGGTACTGACCATGGCGTCTGCATTGGACGCAGGCGTCGTGACGCCAGACACCACGTTCGTTGACACGGGCGTTTTCCCATACGGTGGGTACAACATTTACAACTGGGATCGCGGCGCATGGGGCCCGCAGACCATGACCGGGTGCATGCAGCACTCGCTGAATGTCTGCCTGTCTTGGGTTTCGACCACGTTAGGAGCCCCCAAATTCTACTCCTATATGAAGGAATTTGGGATCGGCCACCGCACCAACGTCGACTTAGCGGGTGAGGTAACCTTCCCATTGAGCATACCGGGCGACCCCAACTGGGCCGAAGTCAACCTGGCGACCAACTCGTTTGGTCAAGGTCTGGCGGCCACGCCCATTCAAATGATCATGGCGATTTCGGCCGTTGCGAACGACGGCAAGATGATGGCTCCGCACATTCTTAAGGCCGTGATCGAAAATGGTTACCAGCGTGAGGTGACTCCCACCCTGGTGGGCCAGCCGATCAAAGCCAAAACCGCTCATACGCTGACCGAGATGCTGTCCGTATCGCTGTTGGAAGAAGGTTCCGCGGCGCTGGTGGATGGGTACAACTTAGCCGGGAAGACCGGCACGGGTGAAATCCCCTCCGAGGGCGGGTACGATACCAACCTGACAAACACCTCGTTTGTTGGTTGGGGCCCGGTGGACGACCCGCGCTTTGTAGTGTACGTCTGGCTGGAGAAACCCCAGTCCTCGATGTGGGGCTCGGTCGTGGCCACGCCCATCTTTAAAGACGTGGTGACCGATCTTGTCAAGCTGATCGATCTACCGCCCGATGCGGAACGATTGAGACTTTACGGGAACTAAAGGTATGCGCAAATGCTGACGCTGGCCGATGTGTTAGAAGCTATCACTGGCGCCCCTGGCCCTGGGGCCTCGCTGATCATCAGCGAGGCATCCATCGAATTCAAGGCAAGTCATTCCCGGAGCGATGTTTGTCGCCCTGGTGGGGGAGCGAGTCAACGGCCACGACTACGTCGATCACGCGTTCGAGCGCGGCGCGCACCTGGCGCTGGTGCAGGAAGACCTATCGTACAAGCACAACACGGTCGATCTGCGCGCCGGCAAGCTGCCGGAAGAATTCGCCCAGCCTGAGCCGCCGTTCTGTGTGCGGGTCGATGACACGCTCAAGGCGCTGCAGACCGTAGCCCGCTTCTGGCGGCGCAAACTGGACCTGCAGGTGATTGGCATCACCGGAAGCGTGGGGAAATCCACCACGAAAGAACTGGTGGCCGAAGTGTTGAGCCAGCGATATCGCACCTTCAAAAATCCGGGCAACCTGAACAACGAGATCGGGCTGCCGCTGAGCCTGCTCCGACTGGGGCCGGGCCACGAATGTGCGGTGCTGGAGATGGGCTTTTACATGCCGGGCGAAATCTCGTTCCTGAGCGACCTGGCGCTGCCGCAAGTGGGCGTGGTCACCAACGTGGGCACCGTCCACGCCGAGCGGGCCGGATCGCAGGAAGCGATCGCCCGGGGCAAGTCCGAGCTGGTGCAGGCGCTGCCCCCCTCTCCAGAGGGTGTAGCCATTTTGAACTTCGACGACCCATGGGTGCGGCCGATGGCGGACGTGACGCAAGCCTCGGTGCTGTACTACGGCATGGACCCCGGCGCAGAGCTGTGGGCCGACAATGTGGAAAGCCTGGGCTTGGAAGGCATTCGCTTCCGGATGCACTACTACAACGAAGTGCTGCACCTGCGTGTCCCATTGATCGGGCGGCACTCGGTGCATACCGCCCTGCGTGCGGCGGCGGTGGGGTTGGTGGAAGGCATGCCCTGGCAAGAGATCATCGCCGGGCTGCAGTGGGGCCGCAACCAGCTGCGGCTGGTGGCGGTACACACGGACAATGGAGCTTTCATCCTCGACGACACCTACAACGCCTCGCCCGAGTCGACCATGGCGGCGCTCAACCTGCTCGAAGAGCTGCCGGGGCGCAAGATTGCGGTGCTGGGTGAGATGCTGGAGCTCGGACAGTACGAACGCAAAGGCCACGAACTCGTGGGCGTGCGGGCGGCGGAAGTATGCGCCGAGCTCGTCACGGTTGGCGAGCGCGGTAGGATCATTGCCGAATCGGCCCGGAAGGCCGGGCTGCGCAAAGGCGCGATCACCAGCTTAAACGACGTGCCGGAAACGATCGACTATTTGCAGTCGCACCTGAAGGAAGGAGATATCGTTCTGATTAAAGGTTCGCACGGATTGAGAATGGACCGGATTGTGGCGGCCCTGGAGGTGTCATCCTGATGGATCCTACTCCTCCTGTAATGGAAACCCCACTGGCGCTGGCGTTGAGCACGTTAGGGTTCATGCTGGCGGTGATTTGGGGCGGACCGTTGATCCGCCTGCTGCGGCACTTCAAGATCGGTAAGCTGATCCGAGTGGAAGAGCCGGGCATGCACATTACCAAAATGGGAACGCCGACCATGGGTGGGGTGATGTTCATCCTGCCGGTAGCGATGGTGACCATCCTGCTGAACGCAGCCAAGGTGATCGGCCTGGACGTACTGGGCCGCTCGGTGCTGCTGCCGGTGCTGGTCATGCTCGGGTTCGGGCTGCTGGGCGCCATCGACGATTGGGAAGGCATTCGCGGCCCGCGGCGCGGCCTGGGGATGCGCATCCGCACCAAGTTTTTGCTGCAGGTGCTGCTGGCTTTAGGCGCGGCGTACGGGTTGAAATACTCGCTCGGCTCGCCGCAGCTGTACTGGCCGGCGCTGAAAGAGCCCATCCCGCTGGGCATCTGGTACATCCCGATCGCGGCCTTCATCATCGTGGGCATGTCGAATGCGGTCAACTTCACGGATGGATTGGACGGACTGGCGGGGATCATCTCTGCGACGGCCTTCGCCGGTTATGGGGCGATTGCCCTGCTGCAGGGACAGGTGTTCATCGGGCGCTTCTGCTTCACCATGGTAGGGGCCTTGTTCGGGTTCTTGTGGTTCAACGCCCACCCGGCGGAGCTGTTCATGGGCGATGCCGGAGCGCTCTCGCTGGGAGCCACACTGGGCGTGGTGACTCTGATGACGGGCCAGTGGCTGCTGCTGCCGATCATCGCCATCATCCCGGTCAGCGAGGCTCTGAGCGTGGTGATCCAAATCGTATACTTCAAGGCGACCAAGGGTAAGCGGTTTTTCAAGATGGCTCCGGTGCATTTGCATTTCGAGCTGTTGGGTTGGAGCGAGACCCAAGTTGTGCAGCGGTTCTGGCTGGTGAGCCTGCTGTTCGCCTTTTTAGGGATTGCTTTGGCATTGGTGTGATGAGATGAGATCCTGGAACGGAAAGCGCGTGTTGATCCTGGGAGCCGCCCGGCAAGGGCTGGCCCTGGCGCGCTTCCTGTCCACACATGGCGCCCAAGTGACGCTGAACGACAAGCGCACACCGGAGCAAATGCGGAAGGCACTCGAAAGCATGGCAGGCTACCCGGTGACCTGGGAGCTGGGCGGGCACCCGCTGCGCCTGCTGGACGAGACCGACTTGATGTGCCTCTCGGGTGGCGTGCCGCTGGATCTGCCGATTGTGGCGGCTGCACTCGAACGCAGCCTGCCGCTCTCGAACGACTCACAGATCTTCATGGAAGCAGTCCCTTGCCGGGTGGTGGGCATCACCGGCTCGGCCGGGAAGACGACTACCACGACCCTCGTAGGTCGCATGGCCCAGGCGGCGGTACAAGCGCCGCAGCGCGCCTGGGTAGGCGGCAACATCGGCCTGCCGCTGATCGAGTACCTGGACCAGATCCAGCCGGACGATCTGGTGGTCCTGGAGCTGTCGAGCTTCCAACTGGAGCTGATGACCCGCTCGCCGCAGGTGGCGGCGATCTTGAACGTCACGCCGAACCATCTGGACCGGCACGGTACGATGGAGGCCTATACCGCCGCCAAAGCGCGCCTGATCCGGTTCCAGGGGCCGCAGGACACAGCGGTGCTGGGGCGGGAAGACCCAGGCGCATGGGCGCTGCGCGAGATGGCGCCTGGGCGTCTGGTCAGCTTTGGGCTGCAGCGCCCCGAGCCAGGCATGGTAGGGACCTTCGTGGAGGATGGGGCGCTGTATCTGAGCGATGGACAGCAAGACCAACTGCTCATGCAGCAGGCATCCATCTTGCTACGAGGAGAGTACAACCTGCTCAACGTGCTGGCGGCCTGCGCCATCGCCCATGTCACAGGCTTACCGGTCGGCGCCATGGAAGAAGGCGTGAAGGACTTCCGGGGCGTGACTCACCGCCTGGAACTGGTGCGCCAGTGGCATGGAGCCAACTGGTACAACAACTCGATCGCTACGGCTCCCGAACGCACGATCGCAGCGATCCGCTCATTCGATGAGCCGCTGGTGCTGCTGCTGGGCGGACGAGACAAGAACCTGCCGTGGGACGAGCTTGCCAAACTGGTGCGCTGCCGGGTCGATCACCTGATCGTTTTCGGCGAAGCGGCGCCCATCATCTTAGATGCGATTGGACGGTTTGAGGACGGGCAGCGGCCCTACACGCTGGAGCGCTGCCAGGGGTTGAAAGAAGCGGTCCAGGCGGCCGCAGCGGTGGTCGAACCAGGAGACCAGGTGCTGCTTTCACCGGGCGGCACGAGTTTTGACGAGTTTCGAGATTTTGAGGAACGTGGGGAGGATTATCGGAAATGGGTACAAGAACTTTCGTAAACCCGCGCAAGAGCGCAAGGACTGCGGCAAGACCGGCGGTGAAATCTGCCAGGCAGCCCCGCCCTCTCCACATCGGCTGGGACGCTCCGTTGATGCTGGCTGTGGTCAGCCTGGTTGTTTTTGGGCTGTTGATGGTGTATTCGGCCAGCTGGAACTACTCCCTGTTCGTCACCAAGTCGAGCAGCTCCAGCTTCATCCTGACCCGCCAGGTGATCTTCGCACTGCTCGGGTTTGGGGTAGCCCTGGCCTTCAGCTTTATCGACTATCACCGCTACCAGGCGCTGGTGATCCCGATCATGGCGGTCACGCTGGTCATGCTGGTGCTGGTGCTGGTGATCAACCCCGATCCGGAGAACCCGAATCGAACGTTCCTGAACGGCTCAGTCCAGCCGTCTGAGCTGGCTAAGCTGAGCACGGTGGTATACATGTCCGCGTGGCTGTATACGCGCAAAGACCAGCTTAATGATATAACCTTCGGGCTGTTCCCGATGATGATCATTTTAGGCGGTACCGCCGGTTTGATCCTGCTGCAGCCCGATATCAGCGCCGCAGCCACAATCATCGTGCTGGGCGGCATCCTGTTCTTCCTGGCGAACGGCGAGCTGCGCCAGATCATGCTGGTGGTCATCGTGATCAGCCTGTTAGGCTGGCTGGTGGTCTCGATCTATCCCACCGGGCACCAGCGCCTGGGGGAATATATTTCCGGCTTACGAGACCCGCAGCAGGCCTCTTACCACGTACAGCGCTCGATGGAAGCCGTGGTGCGCGGCGGATGGTTTGGGGTCGGCATCGGTAAAGGCACCACCAAGTTCACCGGCTTGCCCGTGCCCTGGACGGACAGCATCTTTGCCGTGATCGCCGAGGAAACCGGCATCGCCGGCAGCCTTGTGGTGATGGGGCTGTACCTGGTGCTGTTGTGGCGCGGCATGGCAATTGCGCACCGGGCTCCAGACCTGTTTGGAAAGCTGCTGGCGGGCGGCCTGACGATTTGGATCGTGATGGAAGCGCTGATCAACATCGGCGTGATGGTTAACATGATCCCATTCGCCGGCAATGCCCTGCCGCTGATGAGCGCAGGTGGATCGAGTATGACGATGACCCTGGCGGCGCTGGGGATCATTATGAACGTGTCGCGTTCTTCGACGGATAAGGCAAGAAAAGAAGGGAGTTTCTTCAGTGCGATTGTTGATTTGCGCAGGCGGGACGGGCGGAGGAGTGTATCCAGCCGTGGCCGTGCATCAAGCGCTCGGAAGTGACGCGCAGTCTACCCTGTGGGTAGGCACACAGGAGGGCCCTGAGGCTCGCCTGGTCGAACGCGCCGCCATTCCGTTTGCGGCAATCCCTGCGGGGAAACTGCACGGCATGGCCCTGCGAACGCTGCCCAGCAACCTGTGGCAGCTGGCGCGGGGCGTGGCTGCATCCCGCCGGATCCTGCGTGAATTCAAGCCGGATGTGCTGCTCTTCACGGGTGGGTTCGTCGCTGCGCCGATGGCCCTGGCCGCGATGGGCAGGCCGATGCTGGAGTTCGTCCCCGACATCGAGCCGGCTTGGGCGTTGAAGTTCATCTCCCGCTTTGCCAGGCGGATCTGTGTGACAGTAGAAGAGTCAAAGCGCTTCTTCCCCAACGACGACCGGGTGGTGACGACCGGCTACCCGCTGCGGGCTGAGCTGGTGAGCCAAGAGAAAGAAGCGGCCCGCAAGAAGATCGGCCTGCGTGAGAACCTGCCCACCCTGCTGGTGATGGGCGGCAGCACCGGGGCGCGCTCGATCAACCAGTCGGTGATCCAGGCTTTGCCGGAGCTGCTGCAGAGCTGCCAGGTGATCCACGTCACCGGGCAGATCGACTGGCCTGCCATCCAGGTCATCCCGGCGACGCTGCCGGCGGCGCAGGCCTGGCGTTACCTGCCCTTCCCGTACCTGCACGAAGAGATGGGCAGCGCGCTGGCCAGCGCAGACCTGGTTGTCTCACGCGCCGGGGGTTCGACCTTAGGGGAGTACCCGCTGTTTGGACTGCCGGCCATACTGGTCCCATATCCGCACGCCTGGCGGTACCAGAAAGTCAACGCCGATTATCTATCCAGCAAGGGCGCGGCTCTGGTCTTGCAAGATGAGGACCTTTCGACGGCGCTGCTGCCCACGGTCTTGGATCTGTTTGCAGACCAAGAGCGCCTGGAATCGATGCGCAGGGCGGCTGCGTCGCTGGCGCGACCGCAAGCCGCCGAGCGCCTGGCAGACCAGATCCGGGAGCTGGCTGGCGAAGCTCCCAAACAGGGAGGACCCGCATGATTGGCCTGAACGTGCTGTTCTGGATTATGGTCTTTTTGTTCGCCGTGATCGGGATGAGTCGAGGCTGGGCAAAAGAACTGCTCGTGACGTTCTCGCTCATCCTGGCGCTCTTTATCATTATGGTGCTGGAAGAGTATGCCCCATTCATCACGTCGCTGGTCTCAGGCGGCGGGCGCACGCTGTTTTGGGTGCGGGCAATTATCGTCATCGTGCTGGTGTTCTTCGGTTACCAGGGGCCAAACCTGCCGCGGCTGTCTGGCTCGGGCCGCTTCGCCCGCGAGCGACTGCAAGAACTCGCTGTTGGGCTTCTTCTTGGGCGGCATCAACGGCTACCTGGTATGGGGCACGATCTGGTACTACCTTGACGCCTCCGGCTACCCCTTCCCCGGGGTGTTCATCGCCGCCCCGGCCGGCTCGGCCCTCGAAACTTCGATCGCCCGCCTGATCGCGCTCATGCCGCCCCATTGGCTGGGCATCCCGGTGATTTATTTCGCCGTGGCGATCGCATTCGCATTTGTACTGGTGGTGTTCTTGTGATGAAGCACGTTCATTTCATCGGCATCGGCGGCGCCGGTCTCTCGGCCATCGCCCGGCTCCTGCTGGAGAGCGGGTACGAGGTCAGCGGCTCGGACCGGAGCGCCTCGCCCCTGGCACGCGACATCGAAGCGGCCGGGGCGCGGGTGTTCATCGGCCACGCCGCCGAGCAGGTGAATGGAGCGGATGTGGTGGTGCGCTCCTCGGCGATCAAAGATGACAACCCCGAGGTGCAGGCCGCGCTCGCGCTGGGCATCCCGGTGCTGAAACGCTCCGACTTCCTGGGACAGTTCATGGCCGGGAAGATGGGTGTCGCCGTGGCAGGGACGCACGGCAAGACCACCACCACGGCGATGATCGCCTGGATGCTGTCGCAGATCGAGCAGGACCCCTCGTACATCATCGGCGGGGTTTCCAAGAATCTGGGCTGCAACGCCCACGCCGGGAAGGGCGACGCCTTTGTGATCGAGGCGGACGAGTACGATCGCATGTTCCTGGGCTTGCAGCCCGCATGGATCGTGCTGACCAACCTGGAGCACGATCACCCAGACTGCTTCCCGACCCTGGAGGATTACCGGCAGGCGTTCGCCGATTTTATCGGCAGGCTCAAACCGGGCGGCGGGCTGCTGGTGTGCCGAGACGACGAGCCGGCTTTCTCGCTGGCATCCGCAGCGCCACATAGAAGCCAAATGCTGAGCTATGGCCTGCGCCCCGAGGCCGACTACCGGGCGGTGCGCCTGGAAGCGGGCAGCGCTGGGATGCAGTTCGAGATGCAGTACCGGGGTGAGCGGCTGGCTTCGGCCGGCCTGCAGGTGCCCGGCGAGCACAACGTGCGCAATGCGCTGGCAAGCATTGCGATTGCGCACCAGCTGGGCCTGGACGTGCAAGCAGCGGCGGACGCGCTGGGCGAGTTCCAGGGCACCGGGCGGCGCTTCGACGTGCAAGGGGAAGCCGCCGGGGTGACGGTGATCGACGATTACGGCCACCACCCCACCGAGATCCGGGCCACGCTGGCGGCGGCGCGCTCGCGCTACCCCGGCCGTCGCATCTGGGCCGTGTGGCAGCCGCACACCTACTCGCGCACGCAAACCCTGCTGGACGGCTTCCTGCACGCCTTTACAGACGCCGACCGGGTCGTAGTCACCGAGGTGTATGCGGCCCGCGAAACCAACGACCATTTCTCGGCGGCTTCGGTCGTGGCGCAAATGCCGCACACGGCCGTGGAGTTTACTCCCACGCTGGCAGACGCAGCGCAAGCCCTGCTGCGGCAGCTGCAAGCGGGGGACGTGGTGATCGTGCTCTCAGCAGGAGACGCCGATCAGGTCAGCGCCGAGGTGCTGAAGAGTCTAAAGGAGGCAAGCAATGCCTGAATCAAAGAAGCGAACCTTCGAAGCGTCCACGCCGGCAGCGTCTGGAATGCGCCTCACGGCACAGGCCTCGAAGCCACGGGGCAAGGGAGCGAACGTGCGGGCCAAACATCAAGAGATGTCGGAAGAGCAGCGCCAGGAGCTGATCTACCGATTGATCGACTTTTTGAAAGGGATCTAGAGATCAAAGGAATGACCGCGTTGACACCTTCGACCCCGATCGACCGATTGCACGAGATTTTCGGCAGCGAGCTGCAGGAAAACGTGCGTCTATCGAACTACACCACCGCCAGAGCGGGCGGCGAGGTGGACGCCATGCTCGTGATCCACTCCAGCCAGGAGCTGGAACGCGCCGCTCGGGCGCTGTGGGAGTTGAAGGCGCCGTTCCGGGTGCTGGGAGCCGGCTCCAACGTGCTGGTCAGCGACGAGGGTTATAAGGGCGTGGTTCTGATCAACCGGGCACGCACCATTAAGGTAAACACCCACGTCAGCCCGCCAAATGTATGGGCCGAATCGGGGGCGAACCTGGGCGGGGTGGCCCGGCAGGTGGCGCTGAGGGGCCTGAGCGGCCTGGAATGGGCGGCGACGGTGCCGGGAACGGTGGGCGGAGCAGTGTACGGTAACGCCGGGGCGCACGATGGCGACATGCACGCCAGCCTGGCGCTGGCAGAAATCTTGCATCAGAGTCGAGGAAAAGAAACCTGGACTGCCGAGCAGTTGGGATATGCCTACCGGTCGAGTGTTCTCAAGCGTGAGCGCCAGCCGGTGGTGATCCTGGCAGCCCAGATGAAACTAACCACCAGCACCACCGAAGACGTGCAGGCCCGCATGGACGCATTCAACACGCACCGCCGATCTACCCAGCCCCCAGGCGCCAGTATGGGTTCGATGTTCAAGAACCCCGAAGGCGATTACGCCGGGCGTTTGATCGAGGCGGCCGGATTGAAGGGCGCCCGCTGTGGTGGTGCGGCGATCAGCATGGCTCACGCCAACTTCTTCGTCAACGATGAAGGCGCAACCGCCGGCGATATTTACAGCCTGATCTGCCTCGCACAGCAAAAGGTGCTGGAGCAGTCGGGCGTGCGCCTGGAACTGGAAGTGGAATTATTGGGCGAGTGGCCGCAAGCCGGTATGGCAGAATGCCGCTCGTAGAAATCAATACTGGAGAATTGTCTGTGGAGAACACGTCTAAGATCAGGATCGGAATTTTATTCGGAGGCCGCTCCGGCGAGCACGAAGTCTCGCTGATGTCGGCGCGTTCCGTCTTAAACGTACTCGATCCGAACAAGTACGACGTGACCCCGATTGGGATCACCCAGGAAGGGAAGTGGGTGGTCGGCGAAAACGTACTGGACGAGCTGGGCCAAAAGCGCAGTGAGTCGCTGCAAGAAGTCATCTTGCTGCCCGAGACCGGGGACCATACCTTATACCTGCGCCGGTCGAACGACGCGGGCATCACCCTGGAGCCGTACGCCACGCTGGACGTGATCTTCCCGGTGCTCCACGGCACCTTTGGGGAAGACGGTACCCTGCAGGGGCTGTTCGAGATGATCGACATCGCCTACGTGGGAGCGGGCGTGCTGGGCTCGGCGGTGGGGATGGACAAAGCGCTGTTCAAAGACGTGATGCGTGCCAACCACCTGCCGGTGGTGGAGGCGATCACTGTCACCCGCCAAGACATCGAGCAGAACACGCAGCAAGTAATGGATGCTGCTGAGGCGGTAGCCTCTTACCCACTGTTCGTCAAGCCCGCCAACCTTGGCTCGTCAGTTGGCGTGACCAAATGCCGCAACCGCTCAGACCTGTATGAGGGCCTGATGGAAGCGGCCCGCTACGACCGGCGCATTCTGGTGGAACGGGGCTTGAACGCTCGGGAGATCGAGATGAGCGTGTTGGGCAACGACCAGCCGGTCGCCTCCATACCGGGAGAGATTGTGCCAAAGGCGGATTTTTACACCTACTCGGCCAAGTACCTGGAGGACACAACGGACCTGATGATCCCCGCGCCCGTTGATGAAGAGACGGTGGCGAAGCTGCAGAACCTGGCTGTTCGAGCTTTCAAAGCTGTCGATTGCGCCGGGATGTGTCGCGTAGATTTTTTGCTAGACAAAGATAGCGGTGAGGTCTATATTGGAGAAATCAACACCATTCCGGGATTTACCCGAATCAGTATGTATCCCAAGCTGTGGGATGCGGTTGGCCTGCCCTACCCGGCCCTGATCGACCGGTTGGTGGAGCTGGCCTTCGAGCGCAAAGGCGACCATGACCGGACCGAACGCAAATACGGAGGTGACGAATGAGAGAACGAGCCTCTGAATCCAGTGATCCTCGCTCGGATCAGGTCCGCCAGCGCCGGAATGCAAAGTCGAAGGACCGCATGAAGAAGGCCGCGACCAGCTCGACGCGGGCCAAGCGGCCCGTACTCCAGAAACGCTATTCAGCGGTCGCGCCGACCATCTTCGCCCGCGGCGGTATGGGCACTCCCGTGGTGCGCCGGACGCAAAGCCGGGTGAAGCGCAAAGTGGCAATCCCTTTGGACACCCCCGGCGCCGAGCTGCAAATTCCGGCCCTGCCGGTGGTCCACCTCGGATGGCGGCTGCTGTCGTTCTTCCTGGTGGTTCTGTTGGGATCGGCGCTGTACCTGGCAATGACCCGCCCCGAGCTGCAGGTAAGCGTGCCGCAGGTGGAAGGCCTCAAGCGCCTATCGCCGTCCGAATTGGATGCAGTGACCGAGCTGGAAGGCCTGCCGATCTTCATGGTCGATCCTGCCAAGGCCACCCAAGACCTGAAATCGGCCTTCCCCGAGCTGAAAGAGGTTTCGGTGGAGATTGTTCTGCCGGCGACGGTCAAGATCAGCGCCGTAGAGCGTGAGCCGGAGCTGGCCTGGAAGTACAACAAGCAGACCTTGTGGATGGATGCAGAAGGGGCGATCTTCCCGGCCCGGGGCGAACCGGACGGTGAAATCATCAAGATCAAAGCCGACTGCCTGCCGCCCCTGCTGCCGGTGGTCCTGCCGCAAACGGGCGACACAAACGCCGGCCAATCGGTATTGGAAGCGCAGAAACCGCCCGAGCTGAGCTTGAGCCAGCGCCAGGTGGACTCCAAGCTGTTGGAGGGCATCCGGGTGCTGAACGAGCGGATGCCTGCCGGAACGATGCTGATCTACAGCGAGCAGGAAGGGATCGGCTGGGACGATCCGAACGGCTGGCGGGCCTACGTGGGCAAAACGCTGGATAACCTGGACGTCAAGATGCTGGTCTACGGCGAGATCGTTCATCAGCTGGATAGGCAAGAGATCCGACCTGTGCTGGTGAGCGTCGCGGAAGTGGACGCACCCTATTATCGACTGGAGCAGTAACCGCCATGGAAGAACCGATTGTTGTGGGAATTGATATTGGAACAACCAAAGTCTGCACTTTGGTCGCCAGAGTAGAGGGAGACCATGGCCTGCGGATCCTGGGAGTCGGCATCGAGCCATCTCAGGGCATCCGCAAGGGGACCATCGTGGACCTCGGCGCGGCATCCCAATCCATCGCCCGCTCGGTTGAGAAGGCGCAGCGCTCTTCGGGGCTGGAAGTGGCCTCGGCCATTGTCAGCCTGGCGGGGTCCCACGTCTCCTCGGTCAACAGCCGGGGCGTGGTGGGGATCAGCGGCCGGGTGATCGACCAGGATGATATCGACCGGGCCCTGGAAGCCGCTCAGGCGGTAGCCATCCCCCATAACCGGGAAATCATCCACGTGATCCAACGTGGGTTCACGGTCGACGGGCAAGACGGCATCCACATGCCGATTGGCATGCACAGCTACCGGCTGGAGGTGGAAGCGCACATCATCACCGCCGCAGCGGCCACCGTCGAGAACCTGCGCCAGTGCGTGCAGTCGGCGGGGGTGGAAGTCAGCCAGTTCGTGCTGAACCCGCTGGCGTCAGCGGAAGTGGTGCTGTCGGAGACGGAACGCCAGATGGGCACCGTGGTGTGCGACATCGGCGGCGGGACGACCGACCTGGCAATTTATATCGACGGAGACGTCTGGCACACGATGGTGCTGGCGGTGGGCGGTAACCATATCACCTCGGATATCGCCCACGGCCTGCGCCTGCCGATGGATCAGGCGGAGGAAATCAAGAAGCAATACGGCCACGCCATTGAGCACGAGGTGCAGGAGGATGAATCCTTCTCGATCCGCTCGTTTGGCGACGAACAGCCGCAGTTGGTGAGCCGGAGGGACCTGGCTCACATCATCGAAGCCCGCGTTGAAGAAATTTTCTTACTGGTGCTGCAGGAGATCAAGCGATCCGGATATGATGGCCTGCTGCCAGCGGGAATGGTATTGACCGGGGGCGTAAGCTGCCTGCCGGGGATTCGCGGCCTGGCCAGTGAAGTGCTTGGGCTGCCTGTGAGGATCGCAAAGCCGGAAAACCTGGTAGGGCTGGTGGACCAGCTCAATTCGCCCGCCTACTCGACCAGCATCGGTTTACTGTACTGGGCATTAATGATGAACGAAACTGCACAGCCTTATCGCAGTTCAACTTCGAAAGGAGGAGGCTTTGGGCTGGAAACGCTCAAGAACTTCCTCAGACGATTGTTACCTTAGGCTCGCCGGCTTATGCACCAGTCAATCTGCTGCATCTATTTAGCTGTTTAGTTGAAAGGGAGAAAAGTAATGGACCAACTATCGCAAGCTCAACCCGAGTTGTTTGCCCGCATCAAGGTTGTAGGTGTGGGCGGTGGGGGCTGCAACGCCGTCAATCGCATGATTGACTACGGCATGCAGGGAGTCGAATTCATCGCCATCAATACCGATGGCCAGGCGCTGCTCCTGTCACAGGCGCCGACCCGCGTTCGTGTGGGAGAGAAAGTCACCCGCGGTCTGGGGGCTGGCGGTCAACCTGAGATGGGCCGCAAAGCCGCCGAAGAGTCGGCAGAAGAGCTGTACGAAGTGCTCAAAGGCTCCGACATGGTCTTCGTGACGGCGGGACTGGGCGGCGGCACCGGCACCGGTGCAGCGCCGATCGTGGCGCAGATTGCCAAAGAAGTGGGCGCCCTGACCATCGGTGTGGTCACCCGGCCGTTCACCTTTGAGGGAATGCGCCGCCAGCAGTCGGCCGAGCAGGGCATCGCCAAGCTCAAAGAGCAGGCGGACACCTTGATCGTGATCCCCAACGACCGCCTGCTGCAGATCGTGGACAAGCGCGCCAGCTTGCAGGACGCCTTCCAGGTGGCAGACGATGTGCTGCGCCAGGGCATCCAGGGCATCTCGGAATTGATCACGGTGCCCGGCTTGATCAATCTGGACTTCGCAGACGTGCGGGCGATCATGTCTGAGGGCGGCGCCGCATTGATGGCGGTTGGCCGGGCTTCAGGCGAGGACCGGGCTCGCGTGTCGGCCGAGATGGCGATCTCCAGCCAGCTGCTGGACATCACGATTGACGGTGCGCGCGGCATCCTGTTCAACGTGACCGGCGGATCGGACCTGACCCTATTCGAGGTTAACACGGCCGCTGCGATCATCAAAGAGACCGCACATCCGGATGTCAACCTGATCTTCGGCGCAGTGATCGACCCGAACCTGGGCGACGAGGTCCGCGTGACGGTAATCGCGACGGGTTTTGACCGGGCAGGGATGCGACCCGTATCGGTCGAGCGCCCTGCTGCCAAGCATGAAGAGATCCGCTCAAGCCAGCCGCGTTCACAGCAGCCCTTGGAAAAGACGGAGCGTCCCTCCACCAGCCAATCGGCGCCCTCGGAGTTCCAGCCACGGATGGTCAACACCGATGACCTCGACATCCCGGCGTTCCTGAGGAACAGGAACCACCGTTAGGTTCGAGAGACACAGCACGATTCGCGCTGGCGTTAAAATATGGACCGACAACCTATCCGCAGGCGCTAACCTGCCGATCCTTTCACCCAACCGGTGAGAGGAAGGATATTCATTGCTGCCACCCATAGCCCAGCGCTGAAGCCCGGGTTGGGTTTCTATTAACGGTATCTGGCTGGATTTTTGATGGACTCATAAGCCGTCCCCGGAATGTGGATTATCCAATGCGATTGTGCAAGCACAATCGCATTGGTGATTTAAGGCGCCCCTGTTAAGGAACAGGTTATTTCTATTCCAAATAAGCTATTTCTATGCCATCCAATTTTCTGTATAATGAATCATGAGGAGAGTTCCGGTTAACAGTGAAAGGAGGATGGGATGTATTTAACGGTTCTATCCGGGAATGTATCGAGCGAGAACTGGTCGCGATTGGAGCAGTCTTATGCCAAAGCCATTCATCGTCCTCCAGAGGGACTGCTGCATTCTTTTCTCATCCATTCCACTGACAACAAGCGTAACTGGCAAGTGATCTCGATCTGGCGAGACGAGGAAACCTACAAGCGCTGTAAGGAAGCCGGTGAGGATGATCCGTGCGTGCAGATGTTCTGCGATGCGGGAGACATGCCGGAGCGTACGAATTTCTTCGTGTCACGTGAATACACGCGGGTATAGGAAGGCTTTTTAACGGCTCAGGCGGCGGCACCATGACGCCACCGCCTGAGCCGTTCCTGGCGCTCTTAATTGCAGTCGAGCTTCAGGTTGACGCGTCCGAAGTACTGATGATTGGGGTTGTCGATGTATACTTTCACCCAACCCTGGAAATCTTTGTCAAACTTCATCGTACGGGATACGCTCACCGTTTCGGCTTTGCTGAAGTTGACCTCTCTTAAGCTAGTCGTTTGGCCGTCGCTGGACTCGAGGTAATAGGTAACGGAACCGTCGCCGCTGGTGCGGATGCTGATATCAAAGGTGTATGCGTAGGGGCAATCGGCAACGACATTGTCATGATCGACAGACATATCGACACCGATCACGGCAAATGGAACCGGAGTGGTTTTCACGTCCACAATGGCCCAAATCGCCTTGTCGCCGTCGCCCCAACCGAAGCGGTGACCGGAGGCGTTCTCCAGCTTCCAATAGCCGGTGTACTCTCCGGTGTCGGCGGGGGTTTTCAAGTTGATGGATACATCCACCTCCTGGCCGGGGGCTACGTTCCCGGGCAGGCTGATCGAAGACGGCCCGTTCAAGGCGTCGCCGGTATCGAACACCAGGTGGTAACCGCTGGTCCAGGTGCAAGTCCCGGCGTTTTGCAGCCGCCAGGTCTTGGTGAAACTGGTATTGGGAGCGAAGGATGTATGATCGGGAACGGTAATGTCTTTGACGAACTTCATGCGGTCGCAAACAGTCGCAGAGCCGCCGGAAGCGGGCGTGGCGGAGGCCAGAGGCGGCAGCGTCACGACGGGCAGGTCAGTCGCCGGGACGGCGGTCTCTTGCGGGGCCTGGGTGGAGTCACCGGTGGCGGGGGCGGGCGTGGTAGCTGCCAGGGCGGTCGACATGGCGATGACGGTCTGGGCGGCGGCGGTGTTGATGGCGTCCATGGGGGCGACAGTGGCGGTGGCGGCGCCGGATGGGAAGTTACAGCTGCTGAGAACGAGCAGGGCTGCGATCATGAGGATGGGTAAGCTCAGTTTTTTCACGGGCGGTTCTCCAGGTATGCGCTTTCTGTGCAGTTTTGGTATGCGCGTTTATTATAGTCGATGATTGCGTGTATCTTATGCTTAGACGTTGGAGGGAGGCGTAGGGTTCCCAGGATGGACCTTTCGCCTGATAAAGAGAATATGCAGCCATAAAGGCCTGAAGAGGGTAAAATGAGTGAGATCACGAAAGCGAGGGCCAGATGAAAGAAAAGAAAAAGTTCCGGCTGGTGCAAACATCGACGCAGGCGTTTTATCGGGAAGGCCGCAGGATGCGGGGATATTCGCTGTTCGACTTCGTGCACGGGTACGTGTATGGCCGCTGGCCGTACCTGTACATCGGCATTGGCACGGGCGAGCACCCACTTAACAAGGTGATCCGCCCGGTGGCGAACTTTTTCACCAGGCTGTTCCCGGCGCGGACGAAGTCGGACGACAGCAAACCGACCGTGACCTTCGCAGACACCTATCACGGCAAGGTGGTGCCGCTGGAGACGGCCCGGCAGCTGGTCAGCATTAAGGAGCCGATCCATATCGAAGACCTGGAGCAGGTGATTCCCTACAGTAAAGCGCGCAGCATTATCATGCAGCATCCCGATCACATCATCGTGCTGGATTGCCCGTGCCGGTCCTCGCGCGCCAATCCCTGCCTGCCGCTGGACGTGTGCCTGATCGTCGGTGAGCCGTTTGCCGGGTTCGTCCACGATCACCATCCAGAGCGCTCGCGCTGGATTACGACGGAGGAAGCCGATCAGCTCTTGCAAGCCGAGCACGCTCGAGGACACGTGGCGCACGCCTTCTTTAAGGATGCCATGTTGGGGCGCTTCTATGCCATCTGCAACTGCTGCTCGTGCTGCTGCGGGGCCATGCAGGCGCAGCGAAATGGGGTGCCGATGCTCGCATCGTCGGGTTACCGGGCCGAGATCAACACGGATTTGTGCATCCAATGCGGCACGTGCAATGCATACTGCCAGTTTGAGGCGCTCTCGGTAGACGGCTTCACCTCGGTTGTTGACAGCGAGAAATGCATGGGCTGCGGCGTTTGCGTGGACAAGTGTCCGCAAGGGGCCATCGAGCTTGTGTTGGATCCGTTGAAGGGGCAGCCGCTAGAGATTGGGTAGCGGTCCGCCTCTCAAAGCGCTTTCCAACCGAAACCCAACTTTTTTTCCTCATTTCAGTCTTAGAATACCCCCAACCCAACCTCTCAACAGCATTTTTTATGTTAATGTAAGTGTGGGGGCTATTCATTTTAAGTTCCGCCCACCACGGCCGGTTCGCATGGAAGCATACGATTCGGGCCCGATCGAAGGAGGTGGTGAACACACAGCTTATTTGCTTTCTTTAAACAATTCCACTCGTTGTTTCTTATTGATCGACAACCGATTTAAGGAGGAAGATATGTTTTCACGTAAAGTATGGGTGACCCTGAGCCTTTTCATGGTTTTCGCCCTTGGCATTGCAGCTTGCGGTCCTGGAGCTGCGAACGAAACCGTAGTTCCTACAGTCGCTGAGGGCGGCGTAGAAACGCTCCCGCCGGCCACACTGGCCCCCACCATGGCCGCTGGGGCAGAGACACCTGCCGCAACCATGGCAGCTGAAACCCCAGCCGCGACGACTGCCGCAGGTGGAGCCGGAAACTGCCCAGGTGTCCTGTCTCAATATCAAGATTTAGGCGGTACCGTGAACGTGTTGGCTACCTGGGGCGGAGCCGAGCAAGATAGCTTTATGGCCATGGTGCAGCCCTTTGAAGATTGCACCGGCGTCCAGGTGCAATATGAAGGCACGCGCGACTTGAACGCCGTGCTGACCACCCGCGTTCAGGGCGGTAACCCGCCTGAACTGGCCGGCGTTCCCGGTCCAGGTCAGTTGAATGAGTTCGCCGCTTCCGGCGCTCTGGTCCCGTTAAACCAAGTGCTGGATCTCAGCTCACTGCAAAACGACTACGATCAGGGTTGGCTCGATCTGGCCACGGTCAACGGCAACCTGTACGGTATTTTCATCAAGGCGTCTCTGAAGAGTCAGATCTGGTACAACCCGCAAGCCTTCAACGCCAACAATTACACCGTCCCTCAAAACTGGGACCAGATGCAGCAGCTCGAACAGACGATCATCAGTAACGGCAATGCGCCCTGGTGTATCGCGCTCGAATTGGGCGCGGCCTCCGGTTGGCCGGGTACCGACTGGATTGAGGACTTCGTCCTGGTTGACGCTGGGCCGCAGGTCTACGACCAGTGGGTGAAGCACGAAATCCCATGGACGTCGGATCAGATCAAGCAGGCCTGGCAAGACTTTGGCGACATCGTCAACAATCCGGACATGGTTTATGGCGGACAGCAGTATGTTCTCTCCACGAACTTTGGCGAGGCAGCCTTCCCGCTGTTCTCCGATCCGGTGGGCTGCTACATGACCCACTCGGCCAGCTTCATGCCCGGCTTCATCACCGATCAGTTCCCCGATCTTAAAGCGGGCGCCAGCGCCGATTACAATTTCTTCCCCTTCCCTCCGAAGGGTCAAAATGAAGCCCCGGTGGAAGTCGCCGGCGACCTGTTCGGCATGTTCAACGACACGCCGCAGGCTGAAGCTCTGTTGAACTGGCTGACCACCGCCGACGCGCAGTCCATCTGGGCACAGCGCGGCGGGTTCCTCTCGGCCAATAGGAGCGTTCCTGCAAGCGCGTATCCGGATGAGCTGACTCAGAAAGAAGCTGAGACGATCGCCACCGCTCCGGCCGTGCGCTTCGACGCCTCAGACCAGATGCCCGAAGCTGTCAACAATGCCTTCTGGTCCGGCATTCTGGACTACGTCTCGAACCCCAGCGATCTCGACAATATCCTGCAGCAAATCGAGCAAGTCGCTCAGGATGCATACAGCCAACAAGGGGCAGCCGCTACCGCTACACCTTAATGTCTCGACATTCAGGGGGCAGCCCGGCTTACGGGCTGCCCCCTTTCTTCCAAATTTAGCTGTAATACAAGAAAGGGGCAGCAATGAGTCGTATCCTTCTGGCTGTGGTCGTTGTTCTGGGCGTCCCTGCCGCTACCGTCGCCTACGTAGCGCTGGTCGAGTGGGTCATGGGACGCGTTTCGCAGGTCTGGCAGGATCGGGTGCGCCCTTGGTTATGGGTCTTACCGGCGGGTTTACTGTTAATTTTCTATTTGATCTATCCGGTTATCAACACGTTTTACTTGAGCTTTTTAGACGCCAAATCGACCAACTTCATTGGCTTGCAAAACTACCTGTATATCTTTACCAGCAGCGTCATGCTGGAAGCGCTGAAAAATAACCTTTTATGGCTGGTTGTTTTCACCCTCGGGACGGTCTTGTTCGGCCTTCTGATCGCCGTGCTGGTCGACCGGGTGCCTTACGAATCGGCTGCCAAATCGGCCATCTTCCTGCCAATGGCCATCTCTTACGTGGCTGCGGGCGTCATCTGGAAGCTGATGTACGATTACCAGCCCCCGAACCAGCCTCAAACCGGCACCATCAACGCTTTATTGCTCTCCATTTTCCCGAACTACCAACCCACGTCGTTTCTGTTCGATACCACCTGGAATAACCTGGCGTTGATCGCAATCGGTATCTGGATGTGGACCGGTTTCGCCATGGTGATCTTATCGGCCGGTTTAAAGAGTATCCCAGACGAAGTCATGGAAGCCGCCCGGGTGGACGGCGCAAGCGAAGTTCAGATCTTCTTCAACATCATGCTTCCGATGATCAGCACCACCATCGCTGTCGTCGTCACAACCATGGTGATCAACGTGTTGAAGATCTTCGACATCGTCTATGTGATGACCAACGGCAACCTTGGCACCGAAGTGATCGCCAACCGCATGTACAAAGAGATGTTCAACTACCGCAACTTTGGACGGGCCAGCTCCATCGCGGTGATCCTTTTACTGGCGGTGATTCCCGTCATGATTTACAACATCAACCGATTCCGAGAACAGGAGGCAATCCGATAATGACTGATGAAGCAACGCAACTAGAGGTACCTGAAACTCGAAAAGCAGGCGGACCTTTATCCAGGTTCATCCGCCGGATTCCTTTACATGTTATCGTGATTGGGCTCGCGCTCATCTGGCTCATTCCGGTGATCGGCCTGCTGGTAAGCTCCTTCCGGCCTGCACGGGCAATCGCCGATACCGGCTGGTGGACGGCATTTGCCAATCCCGGCCAGTTCACCACCAGTCTGTATGCCGAGGCGCTGTCACGCTCCGGCATGCTGCGCAGCTTCGTCAACAGCCTGTTCATTGCCATCCCAGCCACCATCATCCCGATCATGGTAGCGGCCTTCGCGGCCTACGCCTTCGCCTGGATGGAATTCCCCGGACGCTACTTTATTTTTGTTATTGTGGTGGGCTTGCTGGTGATCCCGCTTCAAATGACGTTTATCCCGGTCCTACGCATATACAGCGACATCGGCGCGACGGGCACCTTCCCGGCCTTGTGGCTGGCGCACGCCGCTTACGGCCTGCCGTTCGCGATCTACCTGCTGAGAAATTCATTCGGCGGGCTGCCGAGGGACCTGTTCGAGTCGGCCTACCTGGATGGGGCGTCGGCGTTCAACGTGTTCTTCCAGATCGTGATGCCGCTCTCCATTCCGGCGTTCGCCTCGCTGGTGATCTTCCAGTTCATGTGGGTATGGAACGACCTGCTGGTGGCCTTGATCTACCTGGGCGGCAGCCCAGCCGTGGCCCCGCTGACGGTGACGATCAGCAATTTGGTCAACTCGTTGGGCGGCAACTGGCAGGTGTTGACGGCCGCGGCCTTCATCTCCGTGCTCCTACCGATGCTGGTGTTCTTCACCCTGCAGCGCTACTTCGTACGCGGCCTGCTGGCGGGATCGGTCAAGGGATAAAAAAGAAAAGAATAGAGAGTAGAAAACAGAGATCGGTGACTGCAAAAGCGCAGTCACCGATCTCTGTTTTCTACTCTCTATTCTTTTTAGGCCTTGGCTTCCTGCATCTTGTGCAGCTCGTCATAGGCCTGGCGCAGCGGCCTGGAATGCGACAGCATATCCTGCCAGGGGTCGCCGCGCTGGTCGAGACGGTCGAAGAGGTTGCGGATGGTGAAGCGGCCCGAGCGCATGGCGCTCTCGCCCAACTCTTTCCACAGCAGTGGGGCGGCGACGGGCGCGCCGGGCTTGGCCCGCACGGAATAAGGAGCAACGGCGGTCTGGGCATAAGAATTGCGCAAGTAGTCCAGGAACAGGCGCCCTTTGCGGGCATCCTTGCGGACCTCGGTGGTGAGCTTGTCCGGGCGGCGGGCGGCGGCCACGTCCGCCAGGTCTTTGGCGAACTCGCGCACCTGGTCGAACTCGGTGGTGCGGTCCAGCGGGGTGACCACGTGCAAGCCGCGCGAGCCGGTGGTCATCAGGAAAGGCGTAAGACCGACTTCCAGGAGCATCTGGCGCAGCTCACGGGCGGCTTCGCGCACCGGCCCAAAGTCGCTGTCGTGGGGATCGAGATCGAAGATCATGCGGTCGGGGTAGTAGAGCTTATCCGCCCGGCTGAGCCAGGCATGCAGGGTGATGGCGGCCTGGTTAGCGAGATACACCAGCGTAGCGGAGTTCTCCACCACCACCTGCTGCTGGTCCTCCTCCTCTTGCAGAAGATCGATATCGGCCAGGCGGATCCAGTCGGGGAAGTAGTCGGAGGCTTGCTTTTGAAAGAAGCCGCCCTTCTCGATACCGTTGGGAAAGCGCTGCATGGTGACGGGACGGTCTTTGAGATGCGGCAGCATGCTGGGCGCGACCCGCTCGTAATACTCGATCAGATCGCCTTTGGTGATGTCCGCGTCGGGGAAAAGAACTTTATCGGGATGGGTGATGTCGACTTCGTGACCGTCCAGCTTCATTCGGCTTGTTCCTTTTCCCCTTGCCGGGCTTCCTCACGGACAACGTCTTCCAACGAGCGTCCGGTCAGGACGGAATCCGGCTGCTCTTTGAGGACGTCCACATCCGGGCGGGCCCGGTCGTCTTTCATCTTGATTAGCAGCCAGTTAGCGTCTTCGCCCTTGCCGGTGCGCACCAGGGCGTAGCCGCCTTGCAGCTTCTTGCCCTCCAGCCAGACCTCGATCGTGCCCTGCTGCAATGACTGCTCCAGGGTCGCGGCGCCCTTGGGCTTATCGGCGCGCAGATTGCGGAACTTGCCCGTGTCCCAGACAATGACAGCGCCACCGCCGTACTCATCTTCGGGGATCACACCCTCGAAGTCGAGGTAGTCGAGGGGATGGTCTTCGGTAGGCACGGCCAGGCGGCGGGTGCCAGGATCGGTAGACGGGCCTTTAGGCACCGCCCAGGATTTGAGCACGCCATCGATCTCCAGGCGGAAATCGTAGTGCAGGTTCGTGGCGTCGTGCTTTTGGATGACGAACGCCGGCTGCCCGCCCGAACGGCGCTCGCCGCCGGACGGTTCTTTCGTTCGCTCGAAGTTGCGCTTCTTGCGATATTCGGATAATTGATCTTCTTGGTTTGGCATAATTTTCTAGAATCCCCATGGATACAATTCCGGCGGCAGGCCGGGAACCGCTTCGACCAGGTGCAGCGGATGCAGCGCCTCAGCCTGGTCGAAGAACAGGAAGGCATCATAGCGACGGGGCAGCACCGTCGGAACATAATTGCCGTAGGCTTCGAACTCGGGGTCATAAACCACGCCGATGGCACGGTGACCGCGCAAGTCGAGGAAGCGCTCATTGTCAGCGACGTCGTTCATGATGAGCAGCTGGTTCTTGGGCTTCGCCTCGTGAAAGACACGCTCCCAGCTGCCCTGGCGGCCTTGCGGCACATCCATGGCCTCCATGGGGGCGTCCCACTCCTGCCCAGCGATGACGCTGCCCTCGTAGCTGCCAAAGCCAACCAGCACCACCCCATCCGGGCGGTGACGGCGGCGGGCCAGCTCACCGATGTTGACCATGCCCACTTCCGACATGTCGGTGGCGCGGGCGTCGCCGACGTGCGTGTTATGAGCCCAGACAATCGCCTTGGCGTCGTCGCCGTGGTGCTCCATCAAGCGGTCGAGGGTCTCGGCCATGTGATAGTCACGCACGTTCCAGGAATTGGCGCCGCCGGCGATCATGGCGCGGTAGTAGCGCTCGGCGTCCTGCACCACCAGGGCATTCTGCTCCAGACTGAATTTCGACTCGTGATCATGCTTGAACTCAGGCATCCGGTTGCGGATGTTCTGGAGCAGTTCGACCACCTCGTCCTGACAGGTTTCAGGGACAAAGGCGACCGCCCGGGCATATTCCTGGGGATCTTCAGAGAAGGGCTCGAAGCAGTTGTAGGCCTTACGGGCCATCTCGACCGCCTCCGGCTCGTTCTCCTTCAGATATTGAGTGATGGCGTCCAGCGATTCCCACAGGCTGTAGACGTCCAGGCCGAAGAAGCCCACTTTGCGCTCGGTCTGACGCTGCTCGTTGAAACGGCGCATCCACTCAGCCAGGGCAACCACCTCCCAGTTGGCCCACATCCAGGTCGGCCAGCGCTCGAAGGCCTGCAGCACATCCAGGGCACTGTCGCCTGAGTCGGGATAGGATTTAATGTAGCGATTAACCCGGTAGCAATCAGGCCAGTCGCCCTCCACGCAGATGAACGAGAAGTCTTTCTCTTCCATCAAACGTTGTGAAATGCGCATGCGCCAGCGATAAAACTCGGACGTACCGTGGGACGCCTCACCCAGAAGCACGTAACGGGCGTCTCCAATGCGCTCCAACAAAGGATCGAGGTCGTCCTCGTTTTCCAAAGGTTGGGTCAGCGAAGCCAGCTTGTTGGCCAGCTCACGGGTGTCGGCATCAGAATCTGACTGCCGTCTAATTCTCATAATTGATTTACCTCCCGTTATTCTATAGAACCTCAGAGGGCCCCGCGTGAAGCGCCCCTCTCCATTGGGTGGACTGCGCAGCGCACCGATAAGGGTTGAGGGGAGGATGACAACGCAAGCGGCTACTCCTCCTGCGAAGTCAAGTGCTCCGTGAACCACTCCTGGGCCATCTCAGCCACTTGTTCGAGGGCGCCGGGCTCAGAGAACAGGTGCGTAGCCCCTGGGACGATACGGAATTCCTTTTCCAGGTCGGGCGACATCTGCTCGAACGCCTCCTGGTTCATCTCAATGACTGGGGAATCCTGGCCGCCTACAATCAGCAGGGTCGGGGCTTGGACGCGCTGCAAGAAGCCTTCGGCCATGTCGGGACGCCCACCGCGTGAGACGACCGCAGTGATCCTATCGGGGCGCTCGGCGGCCGTGATGAGCGCGGCTGCGGCTCCGGTGCTTGCGCCAAACAAGCCTGTTTCGAGTCCCTCGGCAAAGTCCTGCTTCGACAACCACTCAACCGCAGCAATCGTACGCTCGGCCAGCAGGCCAATGTCGAAGCGCAGCCGGCCGGTGCGCATATCGATCTCCTCCTCCTCGGAGGTGAGCAGATCGAAGAGCAGCGTACCGAGCGGCCCCTGGCGCAACTGCTTCGCTACGAACTGGTTGCGTGGGCTGTGGCGGCTGCTGCCGCTGCCGTGCACAAACACGACTATGCCCTCGGCATCCTCCGGGACGTTCAAAGAGCCTTCAAGCTGGACGTGACCAAGGGGAATTTGCACGAGACGGTCCTCAATCGCTTGATCTTGCTTCCTATCCATTCTGCACTCCTTCCTATTGAAATCGATTCGAGAAATCGGAGTGGAGTGCCAACAGAGCGCTGCATACTCCACTGCAACGCTCCACTCCGATTTCTCGGCCGGCTTCAATGAAACCACCGGGAGAGGCGGCATCCCCCTGCCGTCCGTCTCCCGGGCGATTCAGATGGATGTTGTTTAGTCTCGCATCTTTTCTTTGATGGTAAACGAAATCTTGGCATCCACCCGGTAAGCGGTGATCTGGTTGTTCTCGACGACCGCCTGAAATTCCTTGATGTAAATGCTTTGGATGCCCTGGATGGTCTCAGAGGCTACGCGCAATGCCTCTTTTGTGGCATCTTCCCAACTGTTGGGAGACTGAGCTAAAATTTCGACAACTTTCACGACTGTCATCTATATTTCCCCTTTCATGAATTATCACGGTTCGCGCGCTCGCCAACGTTGGAGAACTCGCGTGACTGCTCGAGTAAAGAACGGACCTCTTCATCCGTGGTCTGCGAAAAATCCTTATACCAGACGCCGACGCCGAAAAACGGCTCGGGCGTCTCGGCGCAGATGATTTCGTCGACCAGATCCTGGAAGGATGCGCAGGTCTCTGGTGCGGCCACCGGTACGGCGACGATGATCTTGGATGGATCGCGCGACTTCAGACCTTCGATAGCGGCCTTCATGCTGGCCCCGGTCGCCAGGCCATCATCGATCAGGATGGCGACCTTGCCCTTGACGTCGATCGGCGGACGCCCGTGCCGATAGGCCTGCTCGCGGCGCTCCAGCTCGCGACGTTCCTCGCCGGCGACCTCGTCAATCACCTGGCGAGAGATGTTGAGCCTCCAGATCACCTCTTTATTGAGCACCAGCACCCCACCAGAGGCAATGGCTCCCATGGCCAGCTCTTCGTGGCCGGGCACACCCAGCTTGCGAACGATGAAGACGTCCAACGGCGCATCGAGTTTCTTGGCAACCTCGTATCCAACGGGGACGCCACCTCGCGGCAGCGCCAGGACGACCATGTTCCCCCGTCCTTTGGTATGAGACAGCTCACGCGCTGAAGACGCGTCCTGCCTCCTTACGATCCTCAAAAATTGCCAATCAAACCTTTCCTTTATTCCCCCACTACCGAATAAACAACCGTAAACAGAAAACGTGCCCGATGGGCTGCCGGAAAGAAACTTCTCAAGCCGCCATGCCGAGCTTGCCAGCCAGGCGCGCTCCTATCTATTCCTTTCAAATAAACCTACCACAAAAGGAATTGGATAAGGATTGGAATTTGTTGGAGCAAACGTTGGGTAAAGTTGGAGGGGTGAAAGCCTTGGATAGGGTATCGCCGATTCTCGGTCAAATATGTTATATTATCTGAGAAGGGGAAAATAAGAAAGGAGAATAAGATGCCTCATTACTCGTACATCATTGTGGGCGGAGGAATGGCGGCCGCGGCTGCCGTTCAGGGAATCCGCAAGAACGACCAGGAGGGTCAGATTGCGGTCTTCAGCGCCGAGCCGGACCCACCCTACACGCGCCCGGCCCTATCGAAGGGGTTGTGGAAGGGTAAAACCATCGATCAGATCTGGCGCGACCTGGATGGGCAGGATGTGAAACTGCACCTGCACCACCCGATCCACAGCTTCGATCAGATGAACCGGGTGGTGCACGATGAGCAGGACAACGCCTACAGCTACGATCACCTGCTGCTGGCGACCGGCGGCACGCCGAAGCGGCTGCCTTTCGGCGGTGAGGACATCATCTATTATCGTAATTTGCAAGACTACCGAAAGCTGCACGAACTGGCGCAAGATGGGCGAACATTTACAGTGATTGGGGGCGGTTTCATCGGATCGGAGATTGCAGCGGCGCTGGCGATGAACGGCCAAAAGGTGACCATGGTCTTCCCGGAGATTGGGATTGGCGCACTGCTCTACCCCCGTGACCTGTCGGAGTTCTTGAACGACTACTACCGTGAGCACGGCGTCGACGTGCGGGCAGGAGAGATGATCGAGGGCTTCCAAATTCGGGACGGCAAGAAGGCGCTCACCACCAAGAACGGCGATGAAATCGTCTCGGATGTGGTGGTGGCAGGGATCGGCATACGCCCGAACGTGAGCATAGCCCAGGCAGCCGGGCTGGATGTGGGCAACGGCATCATCGTCGACCGGATGCTGCGCACCAGCCAGCCGGACATCTATGCCGCCGGGGATGCGGTCTCGTTCTACAATCCGGAGCTGGAGATGCGCATGCGGGTAGAGCACGAGGACAACGCCCTGACCCAAGGAGAGATTGCCGGACGCAATATGTCGGGTGAGGAGCTGTACTACGATCACCTGCCGTTCTTCTATTCCGATCTGTTCGATCTGGGCTATGAGGCAGTGGGAGAGCTTAACCCGCAGTTGGAAACCGTGGAAGATTGGGTAGAACCATTCCACAAAGGTGTCGTATACTATCTCAAGGATGGGCGGGTGCGCGGCGCGCTGCTGTGGAACACCTGGGATCAGGTGGACAACGCCCGTAAGCTGATCGCCGAGCCCGGTCCGTTCAAGCCGGAAGACTTGAAAGGACGCCTGCCCGAATAGAATTAATTTTACAGCTGCTCCGGCAGGGTGTCGTGACACCTCTGCCGGAGCAGTTACCATCACGCAAACGAGGAGATTAGGAATGGCAATACCATCGATTCCCGGTTCCACCGTGCAAGTTCCCGAAATTCCTTTTTTGGAGCAAGTCCGACTGCCGGCCGACAAGACGGCTCTCATCATCGTCGACATGGTTAACGACTTCGTCAAACCGGAGGGTTCGCTGCTGGTGCCGGACGCAGCCGGCACGATCGGAAACATCAAGAAGCTTCTGGATGCGGCTCGTGAAAGTGGCACGCACGTGGCCTTCACCCAAGATACCTCCATGGAAGACGATCCGGAGTTTGACATTTGGCCGAAACACTGCGTCAAGGGCACCTGGGGCTGGCAAATTATTGACGACCTGGCCCCCCGGCAGCCGGAGGAACTGGTCGTGGTGAAGTACCGCTACGACGGCTTCTACGAAAGCTCGCTGGACCACGTTTTGGCGAGGGTTTGGGGGGTCAAGAACTTGGTGATCGTGGGCACGGTTTCGAACGTGTGCGTGCTGCATACGGTGGCCTCGGCCGCGCTGCGATGGTACAACGTGATTGTCCCGGCGGACGGCATCTCGGCGCTGACCGAGTTCGATCAGGCGTTGACCCTGCGCCAGGTCTCGGGGCTGTATAACGGCGGCGTGGTGCGCAGCGTGGACGATATCGATTTTGTGAAGGGGGAGGATTGAGCGAACGTGAAGAATCATGCGCAATGGTCATCTTCGGCGCATCCGGAGATTTGACCCAGCGCAAACTCATCCCGGCGCTGTTCAGCCTGGAAGGAAAGCAGATGATGCCGGACGATGTGCGCATCATTGGGATGGGGCGCACAGAATACAGCGACGAGCGGTTCCGGCAGCACCTGCGGGATGCGCTAGAGAGCGAAGGCGTGCTCGACCTGGACCTGTGGCAGAAGTTCTCGGAGCGGCTGTCGTACCTGACCGGGGACTATGACGAGCCGGAGACGTACCGGCGGCTGGGCGAGCGGCTGGAACAGTTCGACAAGCAGTTTGGCACCCGGCAGAACCGGCTGTTCTACCTGGCGATCCCACCGACGGTCTACGGCGATGTGATCCGCAACCTGGGCGAATCCGGCTTGAATCACAGTCGAGGCTGGGTGCGCATCATCATCGAAAAGCCGTTCGGGCACGATCTGGAGAGCGCCAAACAGCTGAACGAAGAGGTGCACAGCTACTTCGAAGAGCGGCAGGTTTACCGCATCGATCACTACCTGGGCAAAGAGACGGTCCAGAACATCCTGGCGTTCCGCTTTGCCAATTATATGTTCCAAGAAATGTGGAACAACAAGTACATCGACCACGTGCAGATCACGGCGGCGGAAGAAGAAGGCGTGGGCCACCGGGCCGGGTATTACGAACAAAGCGGTGTGGTGCGCGACATGCTCCAGAACCACGTGCTGCAGCTGGTGTCGCTGGTGGCGATGGAGCCGCCGTTGACGATGAGCGCCAACGACCTGCGCAACGAAAAGGTCAAAGTGCTCAAAGCCATCCGCCCGCCGGAGATGGACCAATCGGTGTGGGGACAGTACCAGGGCTATCGCAAAGAGGAAGGCACAGCGCCGGATTCCACCACGCCCACCTTCATCGCCCTGAAACTGTTCATCGACAACTGGCGTTGGCAGGGCGTGCCGTTCTACTTGCGGACGGGTAAAGCCCTGGCAAAGAAGTCCACTGAGATCATGATCCAGTTCAAGGTGACGCCGAACCCGATCTTTCCTGGAGAGGACCCGGCTTCAGCCAACCGCCTGGGCTTCTGCATCCAGCCGAACGAGGGCATCCACCTGTGTTTTGATATGAAAACGCCGGGGATGAACATGAGCGTCACGCCGGTGGCGATGAATTTCATGTACAGTGACCTGATCGGCAGCCGGGCCCTGCCGGACGCCTACGAGCGGCTGCTGCTGGACGCGATGCAAGGGGATGCTTCGCTGTTCGCCCGCAGTGACGAGATCGAACGCGCCTGGAAGCTGGTGGGGCACCTGCTGCATCCATGGGAGGCGATGGAGTCCCCGCCGCTGCACACGTATCCACCGGGCAGCTGGGGGCCGGAAGAGGCGGCGGCGCTGATCGGCACAGATGGGAGAGAGTGGGAGAATTGCTGCTGAAGCAACCCGGACCCTAAAGGTAACCTTTAGGGTCCGGGTTGCCGATTAGGGGCTGTTTGTGGCGGCGGCGCGGATGGCGGGGAGATCGGGGAGGACTTGCCGCCAGCTGAGGGCGGTGAGAGGTGCGGCGTAGATTTGACCGTTGGAGAGCACTGCCAGCAGATCTTCACCAACTTGCAAGAAGCGCTCGACCATGTGACGCGGCCAGGGGGTATCGAGGCCGTCATCGGCGGGCTGCCAGGTTGCGCCGCCATCATGGCTCTGCTCCAGGCGGCCGCCGCGGTCGACGGAGTTGGCCGGGCCAAAGATGACGTGGTTGGGATCGTCGGGGTCGAGCCAGGCGGCGCGGCAGTAGCAGCGGTAGAGACGCTTCCAGCTGTCGCCGCCGTCATATGAGTAGAACAATCCGCCGCCGGTGGGGGCGCAGACACGGCTGGCAGAGACCGGGTGGACGCGGATGGAATGCACGTCAGGGTGGATGTGCTTGCCCTGCGGGTTCTCAAAGCTGGTTTGGCCGGTGCTGCCCGCAGCCAACTACCAGGTGTCGCCGTTGTCGTCGGTGACCAGCACCCCACCCTGCTCCACCGCCGCGTAACCGCGGCTACCCGAGAAGGCGAAGCCGCGCACGCAGCCGGCCTCGGGAGAATACGGCAGGTACCAGCCGAAGCGATCACGTAATTCGGGCACCTCGGGATGCCCCTGCCAGGTCTCGCCGCCATCTTCGGAAGTGAAAATTTCGGCGGGCTCCGTGCCGGCGAAGATGCGCACCGGGCGGGAGGCGTTGCGGGCCAGCCAGCGGATGTGGCGGCTGCCATCGGGTATGCAGTCCGAGGCGGACTTCCAGGTCTGGCCCTGATCGCGCGAGAGCCAGAGACCATCCACAGACCCGGCAATCACGGTGTCTCCCCAGGCCATGACGGAGGTGAGGCGTTGGCCTTGCAGGCTTCGCCCGGCCTCACGCCAATCGCCGTCGCTGTGATCGATCAAGATCAGGCTGTCACTTGCGGCAAGATACACGCGTTCGTTCATATGAATATTATAGGAGTTTGAGAAGAATTGTCAACAATCCGCAGCCCTGGTCCTGGCGGGCGCGGGCCGCCTATTGTTGACACCATTTGTAAAGATTGCTACAATGAATCTATACGGGAAGGATCGATAAAAAATCGCAGGGGGCGCAACCACGATCCAACGCACGACTCGCTGCCGGTCATTGATGATACAGCAGCGCCGTTCTACGACCAGCATCACAGTTTCCATCCAATATGCAGCTGCTCAGGCGGTTCTATGGTATCGCGCCTGCGCCAGGGCTGTTTAGAAAGAACATTCAAGGGGCGATTATGAGTGAAAATGTTCTCGTCACCGGCGGAGCCGGGTTTATCGGCTCGCACGTTGCCGAGGAGTTACACAAGCAAGGTTATCAAGTCGTCATATTGGATGACCTGAGTGGGGGAAATCCAGACAACGTGCCGGAGGGGGTTGATTTCGTGGACGGCTCGATGCTCAACCGTGCGTTGATCGACGAGCTGTTCGAGCATTATTCCTTCGATCACATTTTCCACCTGGCGGCCTGCACTGCCGAGGGCTCGAGCCGCTCCACCAAACGCTCCAACGATCAAAACGACCTGGTCGGCTCGCTCAATCTGATCGACGCCGCCGTCAACAACGCCGTCAAGTGCTTCGTCTTCACCTCTTCCATTGCTGTCTACGGGCGTGGACAGCTGCCGATGACCGAAGATATGACGCCGATGCCGGAGGATCCATGCGGGATCGGCAAGTACTCTGTCGAGATGGAGCTGAAGGCCGCCCATGACAGGTATGGTCTGAACTCCATCATCTTCCGCCTGCACAACGTCTACGGCGAGCGCCAGACCATTGGCGGCCGCAACCGTAACGTGATCGGCGTCTTTATGAACCAGATCATGCAGGGCCAGCCGATGACGGTCTTCGGTGACGGGCGGCAGTCGCGGGCTTTTTCTTATATCAGCGACGTCGCGCCGATCATTGCCCGCTCGATCCAGACGCTCGAGGCCTACAACCAGACCTTCAACGTTGGGGCCGATACCCCCTACTCGGTCAACTACCTGGCCTACATCGTGGCGGATGCGATGGGGGTAGAGCCCAACATCGTCCATCTGGCGACGCGCAACCAGGTCGAGCACGCCTTCAGCTCGCACGCCAAGGCCCGCCGCGTGTTTGGAGATTGGGACCCGGTTTCCTTAGAAGAGGGTGTCGGCCGGATGGCGCAGTGGGCCAGGCGCGTGGGAGCGCAGGCCGGCAAGAACCTGGATGAGATCGAAGAAGTGCGGCGCAACCTGCCACCGAGCCGGGCGTCCGAATACGCCGACCATCAGGAATTCCACACCTAGAGCTTTTAAATTGAACCTGCGCGGGCTGTGAACCTTCAATCCGCGCTTGCACGGCATGGGGGCGCGCTGCAGCGCCACGGGAAGGAGTCCGTGATTCGCTGTCCGGGCGATGGGGCAGCGGGTCAACCGGTGATACGGGCCTTCATCCAATCGTTGCTGTTATAGAAATCTGCGACGGCATTGCCTGGGTGCACCAGTTGATCGAACTGCTCCTCATCCTCAGGTTTCAACTGCATTTCGAGCAGCGGCAAGAACGAGACCAGATGATCCATGGTGCGCGGTCCAATGATGGGGGCGGTGACGCCGGGCTGGTCTTTGACCCACAGCAGAGCTAACTGAGCGGAGGTGAGACCGCGCTCCTCAGCCATCTCATCCAGCTTTTCTGCGACTTCAAAGCCGCGCCTGGTAAAACGCTCATCGAAGACTTCACCCCAGCGCGAGCGGCGCGAGCCCTCGGGCACGCTGGTCTTTGAGGCGTAGCGCCCGGTCAGGATGCCGCCCGCCAGCGGCGACCAGGGCAGAATCGCCATCCCATACTTCTGTGCCAGTGGGATTAGCTCGTTTTCCACGCGGCGGTCGAGCAGGTTGTAGGGTGGCTGCTCGCTGACGTAGCGGGCCAGGCTGTACTTCTCGCTGATTGCCAGCCCTTCCATAATCATCCAGGCCGGGAAGGTGGAGGTGCCGATATAGACCACCTTGCCGGACTGCACCAGATCGTCGAGAGCGCGCAGGGTCTCGTCCTGTGGCACGCTCAGCGAGGGACGATGCAGCTGGTACAGGTCGATGTGATCGGTCTGCAGGCGCCGCAGCGAGTCCTCGCAGGCCTTAAGGATGTGGTAGCGGGATACGCCGCGCTCGTTGGGGCCGGTGCCAACCTGATTGTAGACCTTGGTCGCCAGAACGATCTGGTCACGTTTGCCGTTGGCCTTGAGCGCCTTGCCGACGATGCGCTCGCTTTCGCCGCCGTTGTAGACGTTGGCAGTGTCGACAAAGTTGATGCCAGAATCGAGCGCGTGATCGATGATAGCGATGGAGTCTTGCTCGCTGGTAGGGTCGCCGAAGTTCATCGTCCCCAGGCACAACGGCGAGACCATCACACCGGTCCGCCCTAATGAACGGTATTCCATGGTAAATTCCTCCCTTAGTCAAATAGTGATTGTATTATAAGAGATTAGAGAGCAGAGAATGGAGAGCAGTGACGATTGCCCCTCGTGTGCCTTCATCATTTCCGGTACTGTATCTTTGGTTCATGAAGTAGAAGGCAGGGTTGCACGCAGGGAATGGTTCTGAAAAATGGCGGCTTCAAGGCCCTCTTGCGATTGAAACAGAACGGCCTGACGCAAGCGTCTGCGGAAATTGCGGTTTTCACGCTCGAGGTGACTGGTGGTGCGCAGGTGAGTGAAGGACCAATCTTCGCCACGTTCTAACGCCTGCTGATGGACTAGGAAGAAGGCCAGGGTACGTTCAAAATCACGCTGCAAGGTGCGGACAAGCTTGGGCTGGTCGGCCGTCCACTTCTTACAAAAAGCATGATAGCGCTGCCAGGCCTGGATTTCTCCGTCTGCCTGCCAGATCACACGGGCTTCGTCCAAGATCGCCTGACGGTAAACCTTGGCGCTCGGACGATCCATACCCTCCGGAAGTGCCAGGTCGCGCAGGAGATTACGCAATTTATGGAAAATACAGCGTTGCAGCGGAACGTCGGGGCAATTCGTTTGGCGCGCCGCTTCCAACCCGCCCGCGCCATCCGCGATGAGCAAGTCCCAGCGTCCCGGGGTGCGCAACTGGATTTGTTTGACTGCAAACAGCAGGTCTCCCCAGCTTTCTTCACTTTCTTTCTCGGCAACCAACCAGGTCAGCAGGCTATGTTTCCCGGTGGTCGGCCAACAGCCCCGCGCAAACAAGATCACATAGCGCTGCCCCACTTTTTTCTGCCGCAGCCGGCCTATCCGATCCTTGTGTTTCTCCTCCGTCGTCTTCATTAGCGTAATCCACACCCCGTCCACTTCCACAATTGGCGGAAAGCTGTCCAGTGGGCGTTGCAACCATTCTTCTCGCCCTGCTCCCGCCTGCTGCACCCGCTCCTGGATCGTGCGCAAACCCAACGAACCCCCCAGTTTGGCATCCTCTTTGGCTTTGATCCAGCGCAAACTCAGCCCCCAGCCATACTCCGCTTCCATTTCCCAGGCCAAATCATCCCAGATCCGCTGCCCTTTCTTCAGGGTCCGAAAGGGGATCTGCACACTGCCACCACACCGGCAGCGCACCTGCGGCATCTCCAGGCTCAGGTGCCCCCAACTGGTATCCAGCCCGCGCCGGTAATGCCCGTTTCGCCAGAACTGGCTCACTTGTTGGGTGCCACATTTCTGACAGATCGCTGCCCCTTTCTCTGCACTGCTTACCTTTTTACTGCGTCCATGCTGCTTCCGTTTCAGGGCCCGCGTGACTTCTTCTTCCAGTTCCGCCTCAATGCTCCGCTTCACCACTTCCTTCACCGCCTCTTCAAGTCCGCTGACGAACCTATGCAGATATTCCTCCCGATTTTTCCCCTCGCCTACTTGTATTACTAGCTTGCCTATGGGTACAATAGTCATTGCCTGATCTCCGGTGTCTCTGGTTTCGTCACCTTGATTCTACCGGTGATCAGGTATTTCTTTCCTCCCCTACTTCATGAATTAAAGATACAGTATCTCATTTCCAATATAGAAGTCTTGCTATATCGTTTTTCATAAAAGCTATACAATAGTAACGGGTAAAGATTTCCCAACATCAATAAGGGAGGGATTTATGTGGGGATTATTAGATCCACAAGCGCGCAAGCAATCGCGTAAGATCATCGGGGACGAGCTTAGACCTCTCAAAAATCGTTTATCGCCAATCTCTCATTGGATCAAATCAACGCTAAGATATCGGAATATTGCCACTTTTTCGGCTTGCCTGACATTAGTTCTTGTATCGCTGGTTCTTGTGAGCGTTTCCGCACAGCTTCTAAACCCTTACGATGACGCTGCCAGACAGATGGCTGTAATTCTGAATGAGAACCCGGAATTTACGCAGCATTTAGGGGATTTGGCGGGTAGGGCGGACAACTTAAAGGCCCTCTTCGGTCTCAATATGCTGCACAGCGTAAAAACCGTTGTCGCCGACATTTATAATGACCAACTCCTTTGGCCATCCTTAGCAAATAAATATCCAGAATATGCAATTCCTTTAAAATTGCTTTATCAGGGGTTATCTTCTGTCGATCGGGTATGGCAAACTCTCGATCAGGTTTCGAAATTACCAACAGAGCTGCAGGAATTGGAGACAATAAAAAGGCAGGGGGCAAAAACCGACAAGCATGTTTTGGACAGAGTTTACGAAAAAATTCAGTCGTCAAGTCAGGCCATTCAAGATATGCAAACAGGCCTAACTGACGTGGAAAGTTTCTTGCGCCCTTCAGCAGAACTCGCTCGAGATTCTCAGGTCCGGAAAAAATTAATCGAACTAAGCGGGGACCCTTTCTTCAACAAAATTACTCAACCCTTTTTAGTAGAAATGGAGTTTTGGGTTATTCTGCCGGATCAACTTGCTGCACAAAGAAGCATTATTTCAAACGATTTGGCTGTGTTCGAGGCTTTAGAAAGAGAATACACACAAGCTCAACAGAAAAGTGAAAAATCTGGGTATGCAGCCCTCGAACCCCTTGTTGTGTGGGTACTGGGTCGAATCCCAATTTTTATCGTCCTCATTGCGATTACAGGCTCGGTTATGGTTTTGGCTATATGGCTTGCTGAAAAGAACGATCCCTTCTTGGACCAATTCCTCCGTTCCTTACGAAAAGAAACTTCAGAAACATCGCAAAACACAACCGTCTTAGCGATGAGTGTGCAAGCTGCTTCTGTCGAGAGTAAACTTGGAAATGAACCTGGATCAGCGAAGAAGTCTCCTAGGATTCTCTGCAACTATAAGAACGGGGAAAGGAAGGTTTTCCACCTTTCACAGCTAGCACTAGCCGTCAAACCCGACTCTGTTTTTGAGATAACCCCTTCTTCTGTAAGTAAGGTTAAGCCAGTTTTGTCCATTGAACCAACGAAAAAACGGTACTTTTTGCACATCGACCACTCCAGCACTCCTATCTTTTTAAACTGTAAGCAAACGGAAGTGTCACAGATACTCAACAATGGAGATTTGATCGAGTTGCCACATTTGTATCTTATCTTCCTATCAGAATAGACCGATACTGAGTAGATGTACAAGGATAGAGAGAGCGAGTTCCTGCTGCCCCTCGCTCTCTCTATCCTTGTACATCTACTAAACATTATACTAATTGTTCGACAGCTGCGCATTGACCGGCAAGCTGATCTGGAAGATCGTTTGGCCGGGCTTAGAGAGGACCTTGATCTCGCCGCGATGCTTGTGGACGATGATGTTGTAGCTGATGTCCAGCCCCAGGCCGGTGCCCTGCCCGGGCGGCTTAGTAGTGAAGAATGGGTCGAAGATTTTGTCCTGGATCTCGGGCGGGATGCCGGGCCCGTTGTCCTCGATCTCCACAACCACCCAGTCCTTCTCACGCCGGGTGCGAAGGGTAATCGTCCCCTGGCCATCCATGGCGTCGACGGCGTTGTCGATCAGGTTGGTCCATACCTGGTTGAGCTCGCTGCCGTGGCCCTGGATGTGCGGCAAATCCTGAGCGTATTCACGCTTGATCTCGATGCCTTGCTTGAGCTTGTGGCGCATGATGATCAGGGTATTCTCCAGCCCGGCGTGGATGTCGACCTCTTGGACGGGGGCCTGATCGAGGTAGGAATAGGATTTGAGCGCCTGGACGATGGTCGAAATGCGGCCGGCAGCTTCACGGATCTCCACCAGCAGATTCTCGACGTCGCAGGTGGCCTGCACCCAGGTCAGCACGACCGGAAGCTCGGCCTCACTAAAGCCGGACGAGATGCGTTTGCGATCTTCGGCGCTCAGGTCCAGCCCTGTCAGGGCCGGAGAGAGCTCCCAGGCATCCTGGATGCCCTGGTCGTTCAACCAGTCCTCCAGCTCGGCCTCCCGGTCGCTGCGGGTGATGGTGTCCAGATGGATGGGGTTGGTGATGCTGGCCTCGATCCTGTCCTTCAGAAAGTCCAGCAGAGCTTCTTCAGGTGGCTGCAGGTGCAGCTCGGTTAGCTCGGTTTGGGCTGCCATCAGGTTGGAGATCGAATCCAGCAGTTGGCTGGCGCTGCGCCCGGCGGCGGCGGCCGGGTTGTTGAGCTCGTGGGCCACTCCGGCGGTCATGCGGCCCAGCTCGGCCATTTTCTCGCTTTGACGCAAGGCGGCATGGGTTTCGCGCCAGCGCCGGAGGATCGTGTAGAACAGCACCCGCGCCGCAGACGAGCTGGTTTCCAGCAGGTTGTCCAGTTGGGACTTGTCGATCTTCAGCAGGGTGACGTCGGTGCGAGCGCGCAGGCTGGCTGTGCGAGTAGTATCCTCCAGCAGGGCCATCTCGCCAATCACCTCGCCCTCGGTGCGGACCGCCAGCAGCACGTCCCGGCGCTGCGAGGCTTTGAGCACCTCCACCTCGCCTTTGCGGATCACATAAGCATGGTTGCCCAGGTCGCCCTCCGAAAAGAGCAGATCCCCGGCTTTCAGATCCACCTCCTCGACCATTTCGCACAGCCTTGCCAGGTCCTTTTCGGGCAGTTCGGCAAATAACGGAACCCGTTTGAGAAAATTGTAAACGGCCATCAGACGGTCTTCAGGTACTGGTGGATCAGGCTAACGGCGATTGCGCCCTCACCGACGGCGGAAGCCACCCGGCGAATGGCCCCCTGGCGCACATCCCCGGCGGCAAAAACGCCCGGGACGCTGGTTTCAAGGTAGTAGGGGTCACGTTTGAGAGTCCAACCGGCGGGGCGGCGGCCGTCGCGCATCAGGTCTGCCCCGGTCAGGACGAACCCTGCCGAGTTGCAGTCCACCACTTGGGCGATCATCTCGGTGTGCGGAACGGCGCCGATGAAGATGAACAGGGCATCCGCGGCGACCGTGTTATCCTCGCCGGTCTCCGAGTTGTGGTAGGTGAGTTTATCCAGCTTACGCTTGCCCGCGACCTCGGTCACCTCGACGTTGGTCAGCGCCTCGATATTCTTCGTGCCCTTGATTTGATCGATCAAGTAAGCCGACATTCCCGAAGCCAGCGAGCTGCTGCGCACCAGGATGGTGACTTTGGCGGCGTACCGCGACAGGAACATGGCCGCCTGCCCTGCCGAGTTTGCCCCACCGATGATGAAGACATCCTTATCCCGGTAATGCACCGCCTCGCTTGCCGCCGCGCCATAATAGATGCCGGCGCCGGTCAGGTCTTCGGTGCCGGGAACATTTAGGCGGCGCACGGCCACGCCCGAGCAGATCAGCAAGGCATGGCAGCTAAGCTGGCTGTCGTCGGTCAGGGAGACGATGCGGTAAGGGCCGTCGACCTGCACGCTTGTGACCTCTTGGGCGGTGATGATCTCTGCGCCGAGGCGTGTGGCCTGGGCAGTGGCGCGCTGGGCAAGGTCCCAGCCGCTGATGCCTTTCGGAAAGCCGAGGTAGTTCTCAATGCGAGAGCTGGTGCCGGCCTGCCCTCCGGTGGCCTCGCGCTCGATCAGAGCGGTGCGCAGTCCTTCAGATGCGCCGTAGACCGCAGCCCCCAACCCGGCCGGACCAGCGCCGACGATGATTAAATCGTAGAAAGGCTGTGCGGCATGGGTGCGCATGCCCACCTTCTCTGCCAGTTGGGTGTAATCCGGCTCGACCAGGGTGGCGCCGTCGGGAAAGAACACCACCGGCAGGTGGCGTTCCTCACCTCGCTGCAGCGCCTCCACCAGAGCCAGCGCTTCACTGTCGGCTTCGATATCCAGCCATTGATAAGGAATGCGATTGCGGGCCAGGAAGTCCTTAACCTGGTGGCTGCTGGGCGACCAGAGGGTTCCGGCTACGCGAATGCCCTCGTAGGGCAGGTCGGCGGTGACGAGCCAATCGCCGAGCAGATCGTCCAGCACGGGGTACAGGTTCTGCTCGGGCGGATGCCAGGGCTTCATCAGGTAGAAGTCCAGGCCAATGTCATTGATGGCCGAAATGGCGGCTTCCGTATCGGCGTAGGCGGTGAGCAGCACCCGCTCGGCGTTTGGATAATGCTTCAAGGCTTCGCGCAAGAATTCGGTTCCGGTCATATTGGGCATGCGCTGGTCGACCAGGAACAGCGCCACCGGGACGCTGCGACGCTTCAGCTCGACGACTGCATCCAGCGCCTCCTGCCCCGACCCGGCTTTCATAATCCGGTACGCAGCCTGATAATGCCGGCGCAAATCGCGCTCGATTGCATTGAGCACCTGCGGCTCGTCGTCCACGGTCAAAATTACGGGTTTCGCCATTTCTGTCCCTCCTCTTCAAACAGCCCCTGTCCGCTCTCAGGGCAAAAGCATTTCTTCCTACGCGGATCCCTCTGAAAAGATCATGGTCTTGTCAAGATAACACCACATCCAATCCTCTCCAGGCTCGAAGGATTGAATAATCGCATGGCCGGTCTCGTGAAAATGGCGCGTGGCGTGCTTATTCTTAGAATTGTCGCAGCAGCCCACCTTTCCACAAATCCGGCAGATACGCAAATGGACCCACTCGTCACCAAGCTTGAGGCACTCCTCACAGCCTTGCGCGGAGGGTGATACATCCTGGATCTGGTCCAGATGTGTGCAAGTTTTGGTCTTGTAATGGATACCCACGCTTGATTTCCTCCTATTTTGATATTATAGCCTTTATTTATGGCAGATTCAAATAAAGGATGGAAACCGGGTGAATCTTCAATGGGGGAAGCGGCTCCTCCCGTAGGGATATTCCTACACCGATTTTAGGCAATCTCCCCATGCCGGGAATTGAAGCGGAGGGATAGACTCAATCTCATCAATACTGGTTGAAACTTTCGACTGCTCAGGCATTCCGGCCTGAGCAGTTCCAAAAAAGGGAATCAATGGAACAAACGTTAATCGCAGAGAAGGTAGTCCAAGAGAAAGAAATCAAAGCGCCTGACGAAGAAGCAATTGCGGATGCCCGAGCGGCCGGTTTGCACTACGTGAACGACGGCCAGCCGGGATTCAGCCGCCGCGGACGGGGCAAGGGCTTCAGCTATTACACGCCGGAGGGCGTGCTGGTGCAAGACGCGCAGCTGCGCGAGCGCTTTGCGAAGCTTGTCATTCCACCGGCCTGGAAGCAGGTGTGGATCTGCGCAGATCCGAACGGCCACATCCAGGTGACCGGCCGCGACGATAAGGGCCGCAAACAGTATATCTACCACCCGCAGTGGGAGGAGGCGCGCAGCCAAAACAAGTTCGAACGCATGCTGGCATTTAGCCAGGCCCTGCCGCGCATCCGCGAGCAAGTGGACCACGACCTGCGCCGCCGCAAATTGTCGCACCGCAAAGTGGTGGCGGCGGTGGTGCGCTTGCTGGAAAACACACTGATTCGAGTGGGCAACCCTGAATATGCCCGCAAGAACAACTCATTCGGCCTGGTAACCCTGCGAAACCGGCACTTTGAACAGCACGGTATGACGCTCTCCTTTTCTTTCAAAGGCAAAAGTGGTCAGCAGCGCCAGGTGAAGATCCGTGACCCGCGCCTGGCGCGGTTGATGCGAAAGATCCAGGAGCTTCCCGGGCAGCAGTTGTTTCAATACGTCGACGAGGACGGGCGGCGGCGAGTGGTCGAACTCGGGAGATGTGAACGACTACCTGCGCGAGGCCTCGGGGGAAGACCTGACCGCCAAGGACTTCCGCACCTGGGGCGGCACGGTCCACGCAGCGGTCGAGCTGTATCTGGTTGGGCCGGCTCAGAACGAGCGTGAGAGCAAGCGCCAGGTGGTGCAGGCGGTCAAGCGGGTGGCGCGCTACCTGGGAAACACTCCCGCGGTCTGCCGCAGCTACTACATCCACCCCAGGATCATCGATTCGTATCAGGACCAGAGCCTGTTCGAAGTGATGGAGCGCAGCGCGCAAGAGGTGCAAGAGACTCGCAACGGGCTGAAACTGACGGAAACGGCGGTTGCCCGGCTGCTGGCGCGGGAATAAGCGGTGGGTAGGGAAATCCCTACCCATTCTTTACGGAGAGACCCCATTGAATTCATTTTCCGCGTCCCTTACCCTTAATAGTACTAGACGAATGTTCATTGGTTTTGTTCGTAGAGGAAGGAAGGAAATATGGAAACTCGAAGATTTTACCAAGACACCGCTGAAAAAGGTGGATTCGCTTTTACCGGTTTATTGATTGGCGCCGCGGCCGGTGGTTTGGCTGCGCTGCTCCTGGCTCCACAGTCTGGACGGAAAACACGCCACTTGATCAGCGAAAAAGCATCTGATCTGAAGGATATGGCGGCAGACACCGCCGATACCGCCCGCAGCCAGTTCAGCCAGGTGGCTGAGAAGGCCCAGCAGATGCGCGGGCAGCAGTCCGATATCACCGACAAGCTGAGCAGCAAGGCGAAAGACGTCGCTCAGCGAGCACGCAAGGAAGCCAAAGACGTTGCCGATCGGGCTCGCCATGAAGCGAAGCAGGCGATGAAATCGAGCAAGCAGCAAGACTACGATTTCATGGATGAGGACGAAGGGGATTTCAATTTCGGCTCCATGCTAATGGGCATGCTGGTCGGAGCTGCCCTGGGCGCCGGTACTGCTTTATTGACCGCCCCACAAGCGGGCGAGCGGACTCGCCACATGATTGAAGACAAAGCCACTCAATTGAAGGATCAGGCCAAGGACGCAACTGAGAATGTGCGCCATCAGGCCAAGAATGCCATTGATACGGCTAAAGACAAGGCGCAGAGCACCATTCAGAGCGCCAAGGAGAGCACAAGCTCGAACCCCAATCCCACCAATCGGGAGCTGAGGGAAGAAGTCGAAATCATGGAAAACGTCCGCAACCGCGAATTCCCGCTCTAAACTGAGAGAATTAGAAACGGTTAAGAGCCTGCCAAACGGCAGGCTCTTCAACTTTAAAAACAGGATACAATCAGGTGCGATCGAAACCATAGAAAGATGACTTGCAGTCCATTATGACCTCGCACACAAAACGAAAATTGATCCTCACCATCCTGCTGGTCTGGCTGCTGCCGGCGCTGGCCTGCAACTTCCCGTCTCGGGAAGAGCAGCGGCAGCGTGCGGTGGAGCAAGTGGTGCAGAAGACCATGCAAGCGCTGTTCCCGCCCACCGCACCGCCGATGTTCCCTACATCGACGCCGGTCGATGCAGTTCCACAGCCGCAGCCGGGTGTGGAAATTCCGACCATTCCACCCCAATTCCCGCTGGAAACCCAGGCGCCACAGCCCGTGGGCAGCGTCTTCGAATATTCCACCTTGCCGGGCGACACGCTCCCGGCGCTGCTCAAGCGCTTCGACGTCGATGCTGCTCAGATCCAATCGAGCCGCCTACTGCCTGCGGAAGGACTGATCCAGCCAGGGACATTGACGCGCATCCCGAACAAGCTGGGGGGCATCGCCTACCCGGGAGCGCTGCTGCCCGACAGCGAGATCGTCTATTCTCCGAGCGCAGCCGCATTCGACGTGGAGCAGTTCGTGGCGCAGGTGGGCGGTTACCTGAGCGGCTACTCGGAGGAGCTGGATGGGAAGACCCTGAGCGGCGCTGAGATCGTACAGCGAGTGGCAGATGAAACCTCCACCAACCCGCGCATTCTGCTGGCGGCCTTGGAGTTCCAGGCCGGCTGGGTGTACGGGCAGCCCCACAACCCGCTGCCCAACTACCCGCTCGGGTTTCAGGTGGGAAGCTACGAAGGGTTGTACAAGCAGCTCATCCTGACCCAGCGCCAGCTGACGATCGGCTATTACGGCTGGCGGGCCGGGACGCTGACTCAACTGGACTTCGAGGGGGATGCGCCGGTGCGGATCGACCCGCGCTTGAATGCCGGGACGGTGGCAGTGCAGTACCTGTTCAAGACGCTGTATAAGCAGGGCAACTGGGAGCGCCATCTGTATGGAAACGAAAGCTTTCCTGCGCTGCAGGGGCGAATGTTCGGCGATCCGTGGACGCGAGCAGCCCAGGTGGAGCCGATGCTGCCGGAGGGCCTGACGCAGCCGGCACTGGAGCTGCCGTTCGAGTCGGGCGATCCCTGGAACCTGACCGGTGGGCCGCACATGGCCTGGGGCAGCGGCAGCCCGCGCGGCGGCGTGGATTTCGCGCCCTCGCGAGCCGAGCGGGGCTGCACGGTCTCGGCCGCCTGGGTGACCGCGGCTGCGCCGGGATTGGTGGTGCGCACCGGCGACGGGGTGGTGATGATAGACCTGGACGAAGACGGCTACGAGCAGACCGGCTGGGCGCTGATGTATCTGCACGTCGCCGCGAAGGACCGCGTCGCGGTGGGTACGCGTTTGAACACCAACGACCGGATCGGACACCCATCCTGTGAGGGTGGTGTGTCGACTGGCACGCACACGCACCTGGCGCGCAAGTACAACGGCGAGTGGCTTGCGGCGGATGGGCCGCTGCCCTTCGTGCTGGGCGGATGGCAGGTGCACGCGGGAGAGAAGAATTACCAGGGCACCCTGACGAGGGGAGACGAGATGGTGACGGCCCAGCCGGATGGATCCCATGGGTCTTTGATTGTGAGGTAGAGAGAATCAAAAACAGAGAGCAGAGAGTGGTAAGAACGCCTGGTTCTAACTACTCTCTGCTCTCTGTTTTTGATTCTCTATAAATATTGTTGAATACGAGAGCGGATGTTCGCCTCGGGCATGGCTCCGGCCCAGCGGTCGACGATGCGGCCGTCCTTAACGATCATCATGGTCGGGATGCTGGCGACACCGTAGCGGCTGGAGATCAATGGATTCTGATCGACGTTGACCTTGGCGACGGTCAAACGTTCGGGCATTTCGCGGGCCAATTTTTCAACGATCGGGTTGGTCATGCGGCAGGGACCACACCAGGGGGCCCAAAAATCGACCAGCACCGGCATCGAGGATTTCATCACTTGCGATTCGAATGTCGAATCGGTAACCTGGACAGGCTCGCGGCTGCCGTTGCCGCCATGCTGTCCACCCGCTTGCCGGGCCTGCGGCTGCGGCTTGGGGCCTTTGCCGAGCAGGTAGTCGGCGTGGCGTTCCAGGTCGGAGGCGGATATACCTTCGGCCTTGGCGATTTCCTTGCCATCACGCACGTCCACAACCGCCGGAGTGCGGGTGACCTGGTAGCGGCGAGCCGAGTCAGGGTTCTCACCCGCCTGCACCTGCACGACCAACAGCTTGCCCTGGTGCTCGCGGGCCAGCTTTCGCAGTGTATCGGGGATGTTGGCCGGTGCAGGCCCATTCAGGAATACCAGCAGGACCGGCAGCCCGGCATTTAGAACGCGATCGATGCTTTGATCGCTGGTGGTAAGTGGTGTATCAAAAGCTACCAATGATACCTCCTTCTACTCGGTCTCTTAATAAAGGTGAGAAGACCGTCTACGGAATAAATACTTTCTTACCTTATTTTTACACCGCGGAGATAAGAATTTTATTGGAGGCGGGTAAATAATTCGTAGAATCGAGATTTGCATTGGCTAGTACTCTAGAAGTTTTCTCCTGACGAAGTGACACTTGCAGGGTATTGGGTACAGTTGTGAGAAGAATGGTACACATAAAAAAGGTGCGAGCTTTCGCCCGCACCTTTTTTACGTGATATCAGTCAATCGTTTTAGAATTTCAGGTTAGAACGGGATTTCTTCCTGTTCCCCCGAACCGGCGCTCGATCCGTTCGATTCGCCCTCGGCGTTGGCCTGGTCTTCTTCTCGTGTAGAAAGGAAGCGCACCGTATGCGCAGTGACCTCATAGGAGGCGCCGTGACGCCCATTGCCTTCCCAGATTCGGGGTCCTCCGGTCTCCGGGTCGGGGTTCAAGCGGCCTTCGATCAGCACCCGGCTGCCTTTACGCAGGTATTGGTTGCAGGTCTCGGCTTGCTTGCCCCACACAGCGATGCGGAACCAAACGGTCTCTTTGATTTGCTCTCCGGCGCTGTTGGTGTACTGGCGGTTGCTCGCCACGCTGAAATTGGTCACAGACTGGCCCTCGGGTGTGTAGCGCATTTCTGGCTCACGACCGAGATTGCCCACCAAAATCACAGTATGGAACATGGTCTTTCTCCTTTAGAGAGCGCTGCATCAGGCAGTCACTCTCATCCATAAACTTGAGAAACGGGTTCAGGTTTGAGCCGGCTTTGGGCTCATTTATCTACAGGGCATCAAGTTTTTTCGGTTGATAGTTAGCCTTCCATACGGCTTATTGATTCAATATCTGGGCTGCCTCCTTGAGCTGTTCTGTTTCTGGGGTTGGGGTATACTGTTCGGCCAGCCACACCAGTATGTCTGGAGCGGCCTCGGCTACCTCGCCGAGTGTCTTACCGGACAGTTCCGGGCGGGTCTTGGGACGCAGCGAGAAGATGATGCCGGCGGCATCCTCGCGGCTCATGATGTGGGGCGTCTCGGTGGGGGTGGCTGCGCCCGTCTCCGCGATTGCCTCAGACGGCTCCTCCGGCTTGGCCTTCTGGGCGGCTGCGGCTTTGCGCGCCCGGGCCGGTTTGGCCTCGGCGCCGCCGTTGCCGCTGCCATTGCTGCTGTGCTCGCCCTCGCTCATTGGGTAGCCGCTACCGCCGGGTTTGGCCCAGGCGGGCAGCGCAGGTGGGGTTGTGATGCGGCGCGACTTGGCGTCGTACTCGCTCCAGACCTGAGGCAGGAAGTATAGATAGCGGCCTAAGCCAAAGGCAGCGCAAGCGCGCTTGAACGACTGGGCGACGGCGCTGGTGGCGGTATTGTCCTCGCCTGGGTCGGACTCGCCGACCTCCTCGCGGGTAACGCCGTGGAGCGTCAGGCGGCACTTGACCAGCGAACCGTCCGGCTTGATGAACTCGTACTCGGTTTCCCAACCCGGGGCCAGGGAATCGAGGCGGTGCTGGTAGTGGCGCGCGTCGACGTAGGCAGCCGCCAGGGCTTTAGAGCCATCCTTGGTGGTTACCTGCGGTTTCCACTCCACAAACATCGGGTGGAAGGGCTCCGTCAGAGCCTTAATTAAGGTGGAATCAAACATGGATTCGGTCATTGGATCCTCTCTATAGAACTTGTTGCTAAAGGTATCAGTCAGAGATCGGGGAGAAAGTCAAGTGCTCGGCTGGCGTATGTGACCCGGTCTCGGCTAAGGATGCAAGGAACGCAGGACGGAGTGCTGAACTCCTGTTCTATTTATATCCGATTCTGAGAGAATTGTCAAGAGGAGAAAAAGTGAAAAAAACGGATCAAGAAAATAAACCGGTTCCACTTTTGAACGACTGCATCATTCAAAAGTGGAACTCGTTTATTGAACTTAAGCTTTGCGGTAGAGCAGCCCCCACTTCAAAAGGGCCCACATAGCGCGCACACCGTCGATCCAGGTGATCTTTTTGCCCTCATCATAGTCGCGGCCGGTGTAGGTGATGGGGATTTCGTAGACGCGGTAGCCGTGGCGGAAGAGCTTAACGGTCACTTCAACCTCGAAGTCGAAAGTGAAGGACTGGATGTTGAGGCTCTTGAGCACTTCCGCCCGGATCATCTTAAAGCCGGTTTCCATGTCGGTCAGGATGCCCGAGGTGAGCACGTTGGCGACGAAGGTCAGAAAGCGATTGGCGAGGTAATGGGTGAACAGGAAGACCCGGTGCGGGCCTAGAAAGCGTGAACCATAGACGGCATCGGCCCAGTCGTTGTCAATCAGGCGCAGCGCTGCCGGGTAGTCCTCGGGATGATATTCCAGGTCGGCATCCTGGATCACAACCACATCACCATGAATGTGCATAAGGCCGGTTTGGATCGCGCCGCCCTTGCCGCGGTTCTTGTCATGGTAGAAGCAGTGCAAGATCTCAGGATACTTCTCTTGCAAGCGCGCCAGCGTCTCACGCGTGCCGTCCGTTGAGCCGTCATCGACCGCGATGATTTCCTTATCACAAGGCGAGGCGATGACGCGCTCGATCAGGGGCTCGATGGTATGGAGTTCGTTGTAGATGGGGATGATGACAGAGAGCATGAGAGAGTCCTGGGCCGAACTGTACAATCGGTGTGTAAAAGATACCCTATTTTAGTTGTGACAGGGGGTGGTGTCAAGAAACTGGCGCAGATTGCCTACACCGTGCCCCTCGCCTTCCCACACCAATCGTGAGACGGCGAGGGGCACAGTGTGGCAGTCTCCTGCAGTTGTATAATATAGAAAACTCATCATTCTCAAGAGAGGGAAGGCATGCAAAACCGAATCGTGTTGATCGGAGCAGGCAGCGCCAATTTCGGATTGGGCACCATCGGTGACATCTTGAAAGAAAAGGCGCTGGAAGGCAGCACAATCGTGCTGCATGACATCGATCCCACGGCGCTGGAGCGCGTGGAAAGGGTGGCGAGAGCGCACGTCGAGGCGAACAACTTGCCGTACGATATCTGCGCCACCGCCGATCGTAAGGAAGCTCTACAAGGGGCGGATTTCGCCATCATCTCGATTGAGGTGGGAAACCGCTTCGAGCTGTGGGATCAGGACTGGCGCGTTCCGCAGCAGTATGGCATCCGCCAGGTATACGGCGAGAACGGCGGGCCGGGCGGACTGTTCCACTCGCTGCGGATCATCCCGCCAATCCTCGAGATCTGCGCCGATATCCAGGACATCTGCCCCGAGGCGCATGTGTTCAACTTTAGCAACCCGATGAGCCGCATCTGCACCACCGTGACCCGCAAGTTCCCGGACCTGAAGTTCACCGGCCTGTGCCATGAAGTGGCTTCGCTGCCATACCACCTGCCGCGCATGCTGGAGACGCCTCGCTCGAACCTTGCCTTCAAGGCGGGCGGCTTGAACCATTTCAGCGTGCTGTTGGAGGTGCATTACAAAGACAGTGGCAAAGATGCCTACCCAGACGTGCGCGCCAAGGCCCCGGCTTATTTCGACAAAGAGGCTGGGATCGAGGATTGGGTCAATGAAGAGGGCATTCCGATCACATTAATGGAACGCCGGGGGCAGGGTTGGCCGGAGCGAGGGCTGTTCCGGTATATCCTGGAGACGTTCGGATATCTGCCCATTACCACCGACAGTCACTTTGGCGAGTATATCCAGTGGGCGCATGAGGTGGTCGATCACCAGGGAATCCTGGATTTCTATCGGACGTACCAGGTGTGGTGCGCCCAGCAGATCAGCGATTCGCGGGTGGAAGGCACGGGCGAGGGCGAAGGCTGGAGCGTCGTGCCGATGATGGCCGGCATCGTGACCGGCGAGCGACGGGAAGAACTGGCGGTCAACGTGCCCAACGATGGGTTGATCGAGAACTTGCCCAAGAATATTGTGGTGGAGGTCCCGGGAGTGGTCGACGGAAACGGCGTAAGCGGGGTGAAATTAGGCTCCCTGCCGATCGGCATCGCCGGACTGCTGGCCAATCAAGTGGCGGTGCACAATCTGACCGCCGAGGCTGTGCTGCAAAAGTCGAAGCAGCTGGCGCTGCAAGCCCTGCTGGTAGATCCGGTGGTCGACAGCGCCCGGGCTGCCGAGCAAACCCTGCACACAATGATCGAGCTGCAGAAGAAGTGGCTGGGATATTTGAAGTAGGAGCAAGGTTATTAACGACAGAGAGCGCGGTGAGGTAAGCCGCGCTCTCTAGTAATTCCGCACTCACTCTTCGTACAAGCTGCTCGAATCGACGGTCAGCCAGAGCAAGACCACGTAGATATAGCCCAGGCAAGCCAACCCAATCAGCAGGGGCAAAACATAACCGATCGAGCCAAAGATGCTGTAGAAGCGGCTGAGCGGCGTAAACACGATGATGGGAATGATGGAAAGCACAAAGCCGGTCACCGGCAGGCCAATACGTTTGTAACGGGAACGAATGAGAATGACCGAGCAGAACGCCAGTAAGGTTGCAGGCATCCACAGCCCGAGCAGCAGGACTGCATGAGAAAAGCGGGCAAATGACGCCCGTTCCCAAACCAGTATGACAAGTACAAAGAGACCAAGCAGAAGCAGCAGCGGGATAAATAAGTACACCCGAACGAATGCGTGCAAACGATGAAGCAGCCGATTGGGAATGAACCTTAACAACCGGTTAAATCCTTCCCAAACCATTAAGCAGACGAGCAGTAAATCGAGAAGTAACAGGAATACAATCACTAGCGCCCTCCTGTACCTACTCGCGAGATCATACCCGGAGTTCCATGACTCCAATTCGATCCGACGACAGGTACTCAAGCCAAAACTGTTTTGCCATTTTCAGATATACTATAAATATCGATTTTTGGAAAGCGATTTTGGGTAATTTTTTATTCAGCAGTGCATTTCCGGGAAATGAACGCTGCTGCCGCAGCGCTCCCTTCCCGGAAATAAAGATTGGCTCAATTCAATCAGGAAAATGAACAGGCATTGAGGATGGAAATTAAACCGTACAACTTACAACCGCGGGGACAAGGTTCTGACGCTTACTACACAACCATCGCAGAATTCACAGAGCGCTGGCAGTCCAAAGCCATCGATCAGGTCGGTGGACTGGTGGTGGACTTTCTCAAGTCCCGGAAGGCCTCGGCGCTCCGGGCGCGCACTCCTTGGGAATGCGCGTTCGAGCTGCTGACGCTGGGGGTGCTGCTGCGCGAGCATGGAGGGCAGGCTGCAAGCTTGAGCCGCGGCAACGCCGATCTGTTGGAGTGGCTGACGGTGCTGCAAGACAAACAGCCCTGGGCCGAGGGACCGGTGAAGCGCTTGCGCGGTATGTTGGGAAGACTCAACCGGGCCTGGCACACAGAGCGCGGCCCAATCCATGCCACGCCTGAAGACATGAAGAACCTGATCGAGTGGCTCGAAGCGCACGACGAGACGGTGCAGGCTGAACGCTTTACAGAGTGGCTGAACTTCTTCATCGAGAGGTGGCCGCCCGACCAGACCCGGCAGGCGATCTTGCAGTGCTGGCGGCTGGCAGAAGCTTTCGAAGCGGAGAGTGAGCAGGCGCTGGGGCAGTACACCGCAGACGCCGACTTTTACCGCACCGGCAGCGCTCCGAAAGTCCACTGGCGCTATGATGCGCCGCTGGTCATGCGCTCACGCCTGGAATACCATCTTGGCATGCTCGGCACACAGGTTCTCAATCAAGCCTACCGCTCCGGATATCGCTCGGCCGAGCGCAGGCTGGTGATCGTTCCGGTGTGTATGCGAGCCCAGCCGGAAGGCAAGTGCCAGGCCGTGCAGACGCCGATCGGCAAACAGTGCGCCGGATGCACCCCAACCTGCAAAGTGCATCAGATCACGCAGCTGGGCAAGAAGCACAACGTGGCGGTGGTGTGCATCCCTGACGACGAGCTGGGGAGGGTATGCGTCTCCTCCGGGCAGGCAGGCAGCGGCCTGGGTGTACTGGGGGTGGCTTGCGCCTTACGCAACTGGAGCGCCGGTTGGGAAGCGCAGAAACTGGGCCTGAACGCGCAGGGCATACTGCTGGACTACCCGGGCTGCAAAAAGCATTGGAACTGCAAAGACATCCCTACGGATGCGAACCTCAAGAAAATTGAAGAGATGATGGTGATGTAAGTCACTGTATATCTGCGCAAGCAGTAGCTTGTTTGAAAAGGAGCGTTCTTATGTCCGACCAAAATAGTTCCACCCACAAACCGGTCCGAGCCAGCGTGGCAGCGGGGATTACGCTGATCGTGATCGGCATCCTGTTTTTTCTAGCCCAGGTTGTTGGACTGGTCTTCAATATCAACCTGGCAGCGCTGGCCTGGCCGTTTTTCATCATCGTTCCGGGCGTGGTGGTTTTCGTGGTGGCGGTGTTCCTGCCGTCTGAAAGTGCGCTGGGGTTTAGTATGTTCGGCGCGATGGTGACGATGACCGGGCTGCTGCTGCTGTACCAGAATGTCACGAATCATTGGGAGAGCTGGGCGTACGCATGGGCGCTGATCACACCCACAGCCACAGGCATCGCGGCAATGATCGTGGGCGCACTGCGCGGACGCCGCGATTGGATGCACACCGGCATCAACCTGGTCACCATCGGCCTGATCCTGTTCCTGGTGGGAGCGGCGTTCTTCGAGCTGGTCATCGGCATCAGCGGCTTCCGCTTTGCCTGGGGTGGGGTGGTTTGGCCGCTGCTGCTGATCCTGCTGGGAATGATCTTGCTGCTGCGGTCACTGCTCTCGGCAGTCCGCAGAAGTTAACCACCGATCAAGGAATGTTGTGTGGGATGGCCTATCATCTCACACAACATTTCTTTTAATCGATCCTGACCTGCAGCATCCGAAGCCACTGCAGAAGGGGCAGCCTCCAGGCATTATCGTCCACGTGAGTAAAAATCGGCCCAGGACCAAAGGGATCCGGCGTCGGCTCCCGGCGGGGCGTGCGGGTGGCGACGGCGGTGAGCGTGGGAGTGTGTATGGAGGGCGTGGGAGATGGCTGCAAGCGTTTGACCAAAGGCGCCCCGGTTGGCGTGCGTTTACCCTTCTGGCTCAGGGTTGGGCTGATGCGTGTGATGGGTTGCGTGCCGGTGGGGGTGCGCGTGGGTGTGTGGGTGAGCGTCCGGGTTGGCGTGGGGGTGCGAGCAGCGCCGGCCTTCTTCAGTTTTATCGATGGAGAAGCTGCCGAGGAACCGGTGGTGAAAGTGGTAGTGACATCGCTGCCTTGCTTTGTGCCGCAGGCATTCTGAACCGAGCCTTTCACGGTTACCTGGTAAAGGGTGTTGGGCTGCCAGATTGGACCCTGCTGGAACAAATTGAGGGTTAGCGCGTAGGTTAACGGGTCGTAGGAACGCGAGATAATTGCTATCGGCAAGTTTCTATTTTCATCCTGCACCTGGTAATGCTCCGGCCGTTCGACGCTGCCGCCTTTTCCATCAAATTTCATCGGTTGACTGTAGTAAATAGTGATGCTGGTGGTATTCATCGAGACATTTACTGCGCCATTGCCCGGGCTGACATAAGCAGCGAAACCATCGGGCAGGACGCCGTCCACCGGCAGCGGTCCTGAGCAGACAACGGTCTCTGTGGGGGTGGGCGTTTCGGTGGGCGTGCCGGTTTCGGTGGGCGTGGGGGTTATGCTCGCGGTGGGAGACGGCGTCGGCGTATCCGTGTGAGTCGCTGTTGATGTGACGGTTGCGGTCGATGTGGCAGTAGCAGTTGGTGTACCTGTTGGTGTATCTGTCTGTGTGGCAGTCGCAGTTGAGGTGGCGGTCGAGGTCGGCGTATCCGTCTGAGTTGCCGTGGGTGTGGCAGTTGCTGTTGCGGTAGCTGTCGGTGTATCCGTCGAGGTGGCAGTGGCTGTTGCGGTTGAAGTTGAAGCCGGTGTTTCAGTCTGAGTTCGCGGTCGCCGTAGGGGTTGCAGAAGCAGTCTGTGTGTAAGTTGGTGTAGCGGTTGCTGTCTGAGTTGCAGTTGCAGTCGACGTGGGTGTAGAAGTTGCAGTAGCAGTCGGTGTATCCGTCGGTGTGGCGGCTGCTGTCTGAGTTGCAGTTGCGGTCGCCGTGTTTGTTGATGTTGCAGTAGCAGTTGGTGATGGGGTATCCGTCTGAGTCGCCGTGGCCGTAGCGGTTGCCGTCGGCGTATCCGTTGGTGTGGCAGTTGCAGTTGATGTAGCTGTAGATGTTGGTGTATCTGTTGGTGACGCCGTATCCGTCTGAGTTGCGGTCGATGTAGCAGTTGGTAAAGGGGTATCCGTCTGAGTCGCCGTGACCGTAGCAGTTGCTGTTGCGGTCGACGTAGATGTTTCGGTAGCTGTCGGTGTATCTGTCGCCGTGTCCGTAGCAGTTGTTGTTGCGGTCGACGTGTTTGTTGATGTTGCAGTAGCAGTCGGTGACGGGGTATCCGTCTGAGTCGCCGTGGGTGTGGCAGTCTCTGTCGGCAGCGGGATAACGGTGGAGGTGTCCGTGGCGGAGGGCGTCATGGTGAGGGTCTCCGTTACGGTGGACGTCAACGTAGGAACGCTTGTCCAGGTGATGGTGGGCGTGCGAGTTCGGGTGCACGTGGGGGTTGGAGTTAGCGTGCGAGTTCGGGTGCGCTTCGGCGCAGGCGCTTGAGTCTTCGTGGGGCTGGGAACCACGTACTGCCAGGGCCAGGTGGGGATGAGCGAAGGCAGCTGCGCTGCGGTCAGCGAGGGCAGCGGGGTCAGGGAGGCTTGGACGGTCTCGGGGGTTGGGCTTGGGGCGAGCGTGGCGGTCAGGGTTGTCAGATCAGCGGTGGCCGGGGGAACCTTCGGAGAAGGGGTGGCTTGCAGGGTCGCCCCAAAAGGTGGGGTTGCGGAGGGCACCGGGGAAAGGAATACCGCCGTGATGGTTTCTAGGCGCTGACGTAAATCCGCAGCGTCCGGTTCGTTGTCGAGAATCACCTCCAGCACGATATCGCCGCTGATCGGCGGGTTGGGCTCGGACCGCTCATCCCGGCTGTAGTCGGCCTCATGCACCGAATGGAGGTCGACCGGCAAGAGATGGCCGCGCCGGCTCGAGACGCTGCTCAAAGGCAGGAAGCTCAGGCTCAAGCACAGGAGCGAGACGATGAGCAGCGCGATCAAGACCAGGCCGGCGCGCTGACGACGGCCGCCTGGTCTCCTCGAGTTCGCGAGTGGTTTCACCTTGCTCAGTCAATGTTGTGCCTCGCTACAATAAAGCCGCTTCGCATTCTTTACGCACCGGCGCGCCTGTGGGTGTAGATTTTTTGTGTGCTACCAGCGCTGCCCACACACAAAAACCTTCAGCTTTCAGGTACGCTCCTCCAACATTCCCAGGAATACATCCAGAATGGCCGGGTCGAACTGCGTGCCCCTGCCCTCTCGCAAGATACGCATCACCTCATCCTCTGGGAGCGCTTTGCGGTACACCCGGTCGGAGCGCAGCGCATCCCATACATCCACCACCGCGAAAATCCGCGCCGCGAGGGGGATCTCCTCTGCTTTCAACCCTCTCGGATAGCCCTTGCCGTCCCAGCGCTCGTGATGGCCATAGGGGATGTCGATCGAGGAGCGCAAGTATTCGATCGGCCACAGCATCTCGTAGGCGTACACGGGATGCATGCGCATGGCATTCATCTCCTCGTCGGTCAGCTTCCCCGGCTTGAGCAAAATGGCGTCCGAGACACCAACCTTGCCGATGTCGTGCAGCACCGCTCCACGGCGCATATGTTCTAACCGCTCGCCCTGGATACCCAGGCGCTCTGCCAGACGGATGGTGGTCTGAGTGACGCGCTGCATGTGGGCTTCGGTCTCTTGATCGCGCAGCTCGGCCGCCTTCGACCAGCCCTCTAGGGTGCGGTCGTAGGCGTTGACCAGGTCCATCTTCGAGGCGTGCAAACTATCGACCATCTGGTTGAACGATTGCGCCAGGACGGCGACCTCATCGTTGGACTTGTGGTCCAGATGCACTTGCAAGTCGCCGCCGGCCACGCGTGTGGAAGCTTTCACAAGGCCGATTAAGGGTGAGGTGATGTAACTGGATAAGATAAGGCCGGTCAAAATGATCAGCACAAACGTCATGGCAACCAGAATGCTGATCTGGATGCGGGTGACGCGGGTGGTACTGACCAGGAAGGTTTTGGGGAGCGAAGCGCCGAGCACACCCAGGTCGACGTCGCCGCGCACTTCCCAAGGGCCGAGCAGCTCGTCGTATTCGATATTGTTGACGGTGAGATCGCGACTCGCGCCCATGTCCCGGCGCAGACTGCTGGTATCCTGATTCTGCAGAACATCGGTGATCTGATCCAACTGCACCGGCTGAGGCGGATGGAACGTGCTGGCAAGCGGCTGACCATCAAAACCGTAGATGGTTACCTGAGCGAGCGTCTCCTGGCGCATCTGTGCGACCATCTTGTCCAGGCTTTTGCCCACCAACACCATCCCCGCAAACTCCCCCTGCCTGTTATATAAGGGGCCGACCGCATAGAAGAAACGCCCCTTTGAGATCTTCCCGTAGCCGGAATACTTATCCCCGAAATTGTCCTGCTGATTGTCCAGCACCTTTTTTACAAACGGCCACTCCAAATAGATCGACTCGCCGCCGGTGGTGAACTGATAATTCTCGACCGGCGATTCCGCCGGATGGTACAGCGACAGCACCAGATTTCCCTGCCGGTTAAGGAACAAAACCAATTCCTCGCCGTGATCCACCACGATCCCGAAGGCCAGTTCGCGCAGTCGCTCGGGATTGTTGGCCTGCACGGCATCCGGAATGCCTTCGGCATAAGCCAGCAGGCGCAGCGTCTCTAACAAGCGGTTCTCCTCGCGCACCATCCACTCGGATGCCAGCTTACCGCCTTCGATCAGTTGATTGGTGAAGCGCTCATCGAGGGTATCGAACACGATGCGCGATGCCAGCAAAGCTGCCCCGATCGCCAGACCGATCGCCAGGAAGAGATATGGAAGTGTAATTTTTGCGCGGATGGGGAAACGCACCTGCGGCAGAGCTCCGTCTTGGCGGTACTGCTGCTCTGAAGACTGCACGCTTTCTGTGGGAATGCTCGTGCGTTGAATCATTGGCGGTTACCAGGCCTTCTGGTTGCAATCGATACGCTATTCCAGTACCAGCATTTGGGCTGTACTGTGCGTAATGGTTAAATGATTAAAGACAGGGTTTGCCTTCACACTAAATTATAACAAATGTATTGCTGAAATTTGTTATCGGTTCTGAAATGGTAATTGATAATATGCAATTTGAAAGCAGTCCGTGAAGCAAGATGGATGGTTTAGTTGCCAACCTTCGATTGGCAACTAAACCATCCATCCTGCTTCACGGACTGCTCGGTTTTCTTGGATGGGAAACTCTATCGCTCCGGTTCAACGAGATGGGAAACGATCACCCAGCGTTTGTTGGAGTTGGCCTGATAGAGGATCACCACTAAAGAGGCTTCGTTGTCGGCATACATATAAACATCGGTACGGTCGACTTGCTCGACGCTGTCCACCTGGTATTCTTGGATTTTATTGTCGCTTAAATGCAGCTGGAGCATATCGCCGGCAATCAGCGAGCTCACCACTGCCTCCGACTGGCGGCTCCAGGGGATGGCAACCACCTTGCGCACCTCGGTGCCTTCCAGCCATTCGGCGCCCTCAGGCACCCAGACGCCCTCTTCGATATTGCTTTGCTGAAGATTAAAGAACCAGCCGCCGGTCAGCTTGAGCCCGATCGGAATGGGCTGGCCGTTTGGATCGACCACCACCGCCACAGCAGCCGGGGTGACCGGCTGTGGGCGGTTGAGCAGGTAATTAAACAGGGGGATCGAGACGGCCAGGCCAAACATGAACACCGCCAGCAAGATGATGGTGACTTTGGTGAGCAGGCTCTGCGTGCGCCAGAATCCCCCGACCTTCGTCCCGACCTCATCCAGGGCGCTCGGCTCCTCCGGTTCTGGAGCGGGCGGCGGTTCGTAGTCTTCCAGCACAATCGGGCGCAGGCGTTGGGGGCTGGCTTCGCTTTCGTCTGACAGAGGTGATGCGGGAGTTTCCGAGGAAGGCTCAAAGGGAGCCTCTTCGGACGGCTCTGCACCGATCTCAAAGGGGGCAGGGGCGACGCCGGCAGCCGGTGACTCCAACTCTGAGAACCAGGCGCCGGGCGCTTCCTCTGACTCCTCCGCCTTTTGCGACTTACCGGTTTCGTCGCTCCAGTAATACTCGCTGCCGTTGATCGCCGAACGGGCGGCAGAAGGATCGTTCAACGGATCGAGGCTGCTCTCGGCTTCATCCGGTTCCTCTGCGGACGCCGTCTCCTCATCCTGGGCAAACCAGTCGTCCACAACCTCATCAAAGCCAGGTGGGTTGGGCTGCTCCTCTCGATCGGGATCCTTCTCGGATTCTCCTGAGGGGATTTCTTTCTCCCAAACAAACGGCGCTGTCTTTTCGTTCGCAGTCGGTTCCTTCAGCTTGCCGGTTTTTGGCTTCGGCATGCCGTCCTCAGCCGAGTTTACCAACCCCGCGCTTTGCAGCCGATCGGTTAGCTGGTGGTCGTCCATCTCCAGCGATGAAGGCTTGTCGTCCTGGCGTTTCAAAAGGTTCGAAAGAAAGGCCTTCCATTCTTTCTCGTCTTCACTGGTCACCGGGGCAGGTTGGGGCGGCTCGGATTCGGGCAGCTGCGGAACCTCCATCGGACCTGGCTCCTGCTCTTGATCGATGCCCCCGGTACGATACATCTCCCAGAACGGGGTCACTTGCGAGCCACCAGGCTCTTCCTGCTTTTCCCCCACCTCATCGGATTCCAGATCTAAGAAGGGGAAGATGGAATCAGCCTGCTCCGGCTGCTGTTCTTCTTCCTCTATTTCAAAGAAGGGATTGGATGGAGAATTGGGGACAGGCTGATCCTCTTCTGTGTAGAGGTCGAAAGCGCTTTCCGCTGGCACAGACGGATCGAACTCTTCGGTAAAAGCGCCGGGCTCCGGATCAACTTCCGCTTCGTCCTCGTCCAGGCTGTAGCCCTTCGGAACCACCAGCTCATCCATATCCAGCATAGGCGTCGAAGAGATCTCCGGCCGGTAAGATTGTTCTACCTGCGGTTCTTGCTCTTGCTCGTCCGCTTGTGATTTTCTGCCGAAGATGCTGGAAATCCCAGAGAACAGGCGCGCAAAACCCTTTGGCGACTTCGTCTCTGGAGACTGATCCAAAAGATTCTGGCGGATGCTGGAAGCATAGGCGTCCTCTGCTAAAGGCGCTTCTTCGGGGTTAACTTCCTCGTTTTCTTCTTCGGGTTCTAACGGTAATGGATCGATGGTGTCGTTCGGCATAGTTGATCGATCTCCTTTAAGGTAGCAGCGGCGGAAGTTCAGGCGGGGTTAAGCGAATGGTTACCAGAGCTTCACCTTCTGCAGGGACGGTAGACGTGTAGGTGCGGTACAAGCTGGGAACGTTGATTGTGAACGCTGAACCGATCGGAACGCCGGTGGCATCGAAGACAACCTGACCATCTGTGACGGTCTTTGTTTCCGTCTTGCCATTTTCATAGACAATCTGGGCGCTTACCCCACTGATCAATTCGCCCACATTGGGGATATTGTTATTGTTGTTGTCAATGTAGACCACGACGCGAATCTGAGCCGTGGACCGGGTAGAAACCGTGGGCGCCTGCGTAGGAGTTGGCAAGAAGGTTGGGATCAGGGTCGGCGCGGCCGGCTGCACAGGCGGAATCACGTACTGGTTGAAGGAATTCAAATTCCTCCACAAATCGTCCACGTAAGTTTGGGCGCCGTCGCAGAGGTACGGGGCGACGTGTTCCCAATCGGTTGGCTCGCCGTTGTGCTTCGCATCCGCGATGGCATTTCTCACACAGGAATAACCGCTGTGATAGGAAGCCATTGTGAAGCGCCACAGGTCTTCGTAATTGGCAGAGGCGTCCAGCTGATCGATAATGTAGCCGGTCTGCTGGCAGTTGGCGCGCATCGTTTGAGCAACAATCGAAATGCTCTGCTCGGCCGAGGCAAGATTGAGTCCGTTGGGGCAGGTGGCGCAGTCGGCGCTGATGATGCGCATCAGGGCGCCGCGCACCATGGCCTGTGTGTAGCTCGGCAAGCTGGCGTAAGGCTTGGTGCAATCCAGCAGCAGATCGGTGCAGACGCGCAGGTACAGGTTCTGATCCCAACGCAAAGCCACATCCGCGCCCAGCTGGTTCATCTGGCCCAGGCCGAATTCTTGAATGTAAAAGCGGGCGTTGGCAGGCCAGAACTGCGACTCCAGCTCGATCAGGCTCTTGATCAGCACGGGTGGGACACCCACATCCCGCCCGGCTGCCCAAATCGTTGGGTCGAACTGGTTTTGCCAGCTAATCATGGTCTGCTGAGCTGCTTCGATCCCACAGGCGTTCGGCGCGCCGCCGAGCAGGAATCCGTTGCCCGGGCAGTCGCGCGCATCCACCAGCCCGGTCATAATTAACTTGCTCGTCAGGAAGTGGAGCGTGCGCTGGGTGTGGAGCTCTTCCGGCGTGGGTGGGAAGTTGGCCCATTCCGGCAGGTTCAAGTCGGAAACGCCCCAGTATTGGGCGCAGATATCCTCATAGACTGCAAAACGTGAGACGCCCGTGATGGAGACGAAGTAGCCCTCATCCCGCCTGACCACGCGCACATCGGCCTGGACACGCTCGCTCTGGTCACCCAGACTGGAATACGCCCAGAAGATTACGCGAGTATCCTGCATCACCGGCACTTCACAGCGCGAGCCGTCGCAAACAAACCCAATGGATCCAACCTGTCCCTGGATGCGGATGATCTTGTATTCTGAAACCGGCTCATAGGCCGTCAGGATGACGTACGGCTGCAGGAGCGGTCCTTGCGGGGCGGTGACGTACACCACCATGTCCGGCAGGGGAACCTTTACCAGACGGGTCACTTCGCGCGAGCCGACGAATTCCCAGCGGACGTTGCGGAAAAATGCATTGATATCGAAGGGGGCTTGAGTCGGGACCGCCTCACCGGGAGCAGCCGGGGTCGGTTGGGTGAAGATCTCTTGGGCGCAGGCGGTGATGGCATCGTACTGGGTGGGCTGGCCTTCGTGATCGATGATCACTTCGCAGATCGCCTTTCCAGTGCGGTTCAAGACGAGGTTCCAAACGTACTGTTGGGTGGTCGACTCAACAGTGGTGAAACGCCCACCTCCGCCGCCGCCACTTTGAGCGACGACTTGCTGCGGCCCAACGAAAAACACGGCGGCCAACGCACTCAGGAGGACGCAAATGGAAAGGATCTTCCGGCGCATCAAGATCATTCCTTGATGCACAGATCGATCATATTAACTGCGGTTGGGTTGCCAAATGTAAGAAACACTGCGGCGACTTCTCCTAAAAACCAGAATGGAACAGCGTATTGTACCCACCGCTCGATAACCACGATACTCTCAAATGCGCTGAAATGCTTAAAGCAGAGCGTTTACAGCAGTTTCCGATACTCTAAATGTTACAACAGAATTGCGAAAAAAGGTACTGCTTTCTCAGATGAAATCTTAGAATTCGGGCTCCCTTCCTTTGACAGCAAGGAGTCCGTACCTACCGGAACGCCTGACCCGCTAACGCTTGCTGGTCAAGCGATTGTTAACCCGCCTCCAGTTTAGCGTTGGTGCAGCAGGCGGGATGTTCTTCAACACTTCTTTACTCAGCTTGTAGGCCATGTCCTCGATCATGAAAGAGGCCGGCGTCTCGTTATTGGTCAATATGTACGGCTCGCCGAAGTTGATCGCCTTGGTGAACTCGGCTTGGGTGTTCGGCAGAATATGCTCGACCGGACGGCTGAGAGCCTTCTCAATTTGCGGCTGCTTGATACCGGCCTGGAAGAAGGCATTGTTGATGATCGGAATGATTTTCTCGCGCCCGTAGCCGAGCTTTTCGTAGATATTCAACGCGCACACTGCAGCCCGGATCGAGGCCATTTCGGGCACGAGCGGCATCAGGATGTGGTCGGCCGGATCGAGCATCTGGATCGAGATGTTGTTGAAATCGTGGGCCGTGTCAATGATGATGAACTCGTACATCGTCTTGAGATGTTGCAGCGATGTCTGCCAGAAATCCTCGCTGAAGGTATCCCCGGCGACCGGGTAGGTGGGCGAAGCGATCAACTCCACACCAGACGGGTGACGGGTGATAATCGAGGCAACCAGATCCTGGTCCAGCTCGAAGGACTTATATTCCGACAGGTCAGCCCAAGTGTACCGCGGCGAGACATTCATCATCAAGGCCACCTGGCCTGCGTTCAGCACCGAATCGATGATCAAGGTCGGCCGCTGCCAGATCTGGTAGAAGGCGATGGCCAGGTTGACCGCCAGGGTGGAGCAGCCCACTCCCCCCCGCAGGCTGTGCACGGCGAGGATCGAGGCTGTATCCGGGGCATCCTCGTCGTGGTGGCGCACCGCTTTCAAGGCTTCACTGCGGCGAACCAGCACGCCCAGGCGGGCCACCAGTTCCTCTGGCTGAAACGGCTTGCTGAGATAATCATCTGCGCCGACCTCGAAGGCCTTGAGCTTGTTGCTCAAATCCGCCTGACTGGTCAAGAAGATGATCGGAATGTTGTTGTAGCGAGGATCGCGCCGCAAGCGCTGAGCGACCTCATAACCCGACAGGTCCGGCAGGCGCACATCGGTAATGATGACGTCCGGCTTCATTAATGGCACCGCGGTCAACCCTTCCATGCCCGTTTTGGTATATTCCACCTCATAACCGATTGGCTTCAGGGTATGGACAAGCATCTTGTAGTAAATTGGTTCGTCATCTATCAATAACACACGTGGCATTGAAGACCTCTCCGATTAATCAGGTTCTTGCTTGACAAGCAAACCAGCGGCGCTCTCTTTCAAACAGTCGACGCCGGCGATAATTTCTTTGAACAGATCCGCTGCGCTATCCATGTCATTCGCCTTGCTAGCTTCATCCAACTTGTGCGCCAGGTTCGAAAGCCGCATGGCGCCGAAGTTGGCCGCTACGCCTTTCAAATTGTGCGCCTGATACGAAAGGATCTCGGGCTTCTTCTGCTCCAGAGCCATCCGCATCGTCTCCAGCTTCTGTGGAAGAGTCTGCAAGAAATCTTCCAAGAGGGTACGGAAGAAAACCCGATCATAACCGAAGCGAGAAAGCGCATTCTGTGGGTCGAAAACAGCATCCGGATCCAATGGCGGTGGAATGGGTGCAGCCTGACCAGGACCGTCCTTGGGCAGATACTCGCCGCGCGTATCCGTCCAGCGCTCGATAATCTCAAACACTTTGTGCGCGTCGAGCGGTTTGGACAGGTAGTCATCCATTCCGGCGTCCAGACAGCGCTGGCGATCTTCCGGCATGGCGTGAGCGGTCATGGCGACCACCGGGGTATGGCGATCTTTATCCTCGAACACACGGATCTTCTGGGTGGCCTCGAAGCCGTCCATATCCGGCATCTGCACATCCATGAAGATCAGGTCGTACTGCTTTTTTTGCACAGCATCGACCGCTTCTAAACCGTTGTTCGCCAGATCGACCTCGCAGCCCTGCTTGGTGAGGAGCACTTGAGTCATGCGCTGGTTGATTTCATTATCCTCGGCCAGCAGAATGTGCAAGCCTTGGTTCATGATATGGCGTGGTTTACCCAATGTGTGACGCCTGCGCCCTGTGGTGTCTTTACGCTTGCGCTGACCAATAACAGAGGTGAGGGTCTCTAACAGCTGCGACTGCTTGACCGGTTTCAACAGGTAACCGGCGCACCCAAGCTCGTTCAGCCGTGAGAGCTCGCTGCGCCGCCCCATCGAAGTCAGCACGACCACCGTGATATTCTGCGTCAAGGGTTCCTTACGGATCATGCGCAGGATATCTTCGCCATCCATATTCGGCATCTGCATATCGAGCAGCACCAGCTTGTAGGGCGCGCTCACTAACAAAGCCCGGATCAGGGAGGGCATGACATCCACGCCGCTGCCGACGGCAGTGACGTGGCAGCCGAAACCCTCCAGCATCTTGGTAAAAATGCGCCGATTGGTGGCGTTGTCATCGACCACCAACACCCGCAGCCCGCGCAGTCCGTCTGTTTCCGTTTCGTCCAGCAGTGCTTTGCCGGGCAGCTTTTCCAGTTCTGCGGTAAACCAGAAGGAACTGCCCCGGTTGGGCTCGCTTTCAACGCCAATCCGGCCGCCCATCATCTCAGCCAGCTGCTTGGAAATGGTCAGGCCCAGACCGGTGCCGCCATAGCGCCGGGTAGTGGAACCGTCGGCCTGGACGAAACGCTCGAAGATGGCTTTCTGACGGTCGTATGGGATGCCGATGCCCGTATCGGTAACGCTGAAACGCAGAACCGCCTGCTGGCTGTTCTCTTCGACCAGCTCGGTGCGGATCAGTACCTCACCCTTCTCGGTGAACTTGATCGCGTTTTCCACCAGATTCACCAGCACCTGGCGCAAACGCACCGGGTCACCCTTCACGTAGTAGGGCACGTCGTTGTCGATCAGCGAGGCAATCTCCAGGCCTTTGACCTCGGCGCGATTGGCGAGCGTCTGGGCCACGCCTTCGACCACGCCGCGCAGATCGAAGTCAATGATCTCCAACTGCAGCTGCCCGGCCTCGATCTTCGAGAAATCGAGGATGCCATTAAGCACGCTCAGCAAAGCGTCGGCGCTCTCGCGCGCCCCGGTCAGAAAGTCGAACTGTTCGTTGGTCAGGTCGGTGCCCAGGGTCAGTTCGATCATGCCCATGATGCCGTTCATGGGCGTGCGAATCTCGTGGCTCATGTTGGCCAGGAACTCGCTCTTGGCCCGGTCGGCCTGCTCTGCCTGACGGCGGGCCTGGACCAGCTCGGTCACGTCGTGGTACAACCACAACACCCCGGCAATTTCGCCGCTGACGATCAATGGGACGCCGTAGATCTCGACGTCGGCGTTCGTGCCATCTTTGCGGCGCAGCTGAACGGTCTTCTTTACCGACTGGCCCTGAAGCACCTGCTCGGAATATGACGGGGCTTGGGCGTGCAGGTTGTTAACCAGGAGCTGGTCGAGGTTGCGCTCGATAATTTCTTGCTGAGTGTAGCCGAACAGGGTCTCGAAGGCCGGATTGCTGGATAGAATCTTCTGCTGTTTATCGAGCGTGACAATGGCGACCGGGCTGTTGCTGATGAGCGCCTCGAGGTACTGCTTCTGCTCGTGGATGATCGCCTCAGCCTGCTTCCGCTCGGTGATGTCTCGCAGAATGTAGATGGTGCCCAGGTGATCGTCTTCCAGGTAAATCGGGTCTTGGGTGACCTCGTACCAGCCTTCACGGTTGGGCAGGCGCACCTCGCCCTCCAGGGCGTCCAACTGCGCCGGGTCATCGATACCCTCGCCAAAGAATACTCGGCCGACCGGGGTAGCCACCAACTGGTCGAAGGTGGTGCCCAACCACTGGATGGCGGCACGATTGCAGCGGATGATGGTACCGTTCCCATCCGCGACGATGATGGAATCCTGCACGGCATCGAAGATGCCTTCCCACTCACGCTTGCCTCGTTCCAGGATCTTCTCGAGGCGGTTGCGCTCGGTGTTCTCGGAGCGCAGCACTTCGGTCTCGGCCAGCAAGTCACGCTCGCGGCGAGCCAGCTCTGCTTGCGAGCGCTTCAGATCGGCATTCAAACGAGCCAGGCGCTCCATGCTGCTGCCGACAATCCAACCGCTTAAAGGGAATAAGACGATGACTGCCGCACTGATGACAAAGAAAGTGCTGCGCTGCGCGGGATTTGCACCTGCGTAGCCGCCGGATGTCCAGATTCCAAGACCGATATAAGCACAACCGATCAATAAGCCGTAAAGTGCATATCGAAGGTGGGTCGGTATCCTTTGCTGTAGATTTCTCATATGGTTACCGTAAACATCGTTTCAATGAGCATCTTTAATCATTAAACCGGTCCCGGTTCGCGGCCGATAAAAACACAAAAAAACCCCCATAAAGATAGACTGGAATGAGGCAATAACGGTATCAATGGAGGCGCCACATCTCCTAACAAGTGATTCGATTCACAATTAAGGACAAAAGTAAATAATTCCTGGCTCACGAGACAGAGAAGCAAGGCCTCTTTCTCGTCACAGCATCGAATTGACCGAAAAGCTTCTCTATGATTGAGTGTAGACTGAACCTTTCATATTATACTCACTTTCCACAAATATGGGAAATGCGAGGTTGCCTGGAGCGGATTCAAATATTGTAGATTTATTGAAACTGTAAGGTATGCCGGGAACACGCACGCCAACAGGAATGTACCTGTAGGGGCATGGCGGGAATGCGCACGACAACAGGCGTTAACCAATACGCAGCCATGCCCTGATTGCCAAAGGCGAGACAACAAACTTTAACCAATACGCCGCCCAGCCCCCGATGGCAATCACGCATTTTGCCAAAGGGAAAGGGGCCGAGGTTATTCTTCTTGGAACAGGTTCGGGTGGGTTATCGGGGCACGGCTTCGTAGTGGCTCAATATTGGAGTTTTGCGTTACCCGCCGTGCCCCTACAGGTTCAATCCACATTTCCGCCATTCCCACAATGCCCCTGTCCCTCGCAATGCACACAATCACAGGATCATGTAGGGGCACGGCGAGTAACGCAAGACTACATAATTTAACCAATACGAAGCCGTGCCCCCGTCCTCCATTATGCGCACGACCACAGAAATTTACCTGTAGGGGCATGGCGGGAATGCGCGAGACAACAAGTTTTAACCAATACGCAGCCATGCCCTAGCCCTCACATTACCCAAGACCACAAACTTTAACCAATACGCAGCCATGCCCCTACCGATAGAACTCACACATGGATCGTCAAAAATCCGTCGGTTTTGGCTGCGGTCTTCGTTATAATGCAAGCATGGAAACAGGAATTCTTCCGAATGTGCGCAAGATCGTCATCCTGCGCGCGACCGCCATCGGCGACTTCATCATGGCGCTGCCGGCGCTGCTTGCCCTGCACGAGACCTATCCGCAGGCAGAGATCACCTATCTTGGGCGGCAGTGGCACGTCGATTTTCTTACGAGCCGGCTGCCGGGAGTTCACCGGGTGTTGGCTGTGCCGCCACCGCTGGGCAAAGATATAGAGCTTGGCCTGGTGATCGATCCGCAGGTGGAGGAAACCTTCCTCCGAGAGATGCAGGGAGAGTCCTTCGACCTGGCGCTGCAAATGCACGGCGGCGGTGCGCACTCCAATCAGTTTGTCCGCCGGCTGAATGCCCGGGTCAGAGTCGGAGCGCGTGCGCCGGGCGCGCCTGCGCTCGACCGTTGGGTGCCGTACACTTACTACCAGCACGAAATTTTTCGGCAGATGGAGATCGTGGCGCTGGTGGGGGCGCGCCCAGATCGGACGAGCTGACGCCCTGCCTGCCGGCGCTGGATGACGACCTGCAAGCGGCTGCACCGGCGCTGGAGCAGATCGACGGACCGTTTGCGGTGCTGCACACCGGTTCCACCGATCCACGCCGCTTCTGGCCTGCGGAACGCTTCGCCAAGGTGGGAGATTTCCTGGCCGAAGAGCTGGGCCTGAAGGTGGCGCTTACCGGGACGCGCATCGATGCGGCCCAAATCGAGCGGGTGATGGAACAAATGCATGCCCCATGCGTTAACCTGCGAGACCAACTCAGCCTGAGCGGCCTGACTGGGCTGCTCACAAAGGCCCGCATGGTCATCAGCAACGATACCGGGCCGCTGCACATGGCGCTGGCATTGGGCAGGCCGGTGGTTGGGTTGTTCTGGGTGGAGAGTGTAATCAACTCCCTGCCGCTGTACCGCCAGCGCTTTACGCCCCTGATCGCCTGGGACCGGCGCTGCCCACAATGCGGCCGTCTGATTACCAAACAAGAGATCGATCATCTGCCGGAACAAGGCTGCACGCACGAGGTGTCGTTCGTCACTTCGATCTCCACGGAAGAGGTAATCGAGGCGGCGAGGCGGCTGTACGCATAAGGATTAAACAGCAGGGGTAAACGGTGGCTGCAGTCCACCGTTTACCCCTGCTGTTTAATCCTTATGCGTACAGCCGGTCGATAAACTTTGAAATGGATTGAATGGCTTGCTGACCCTCCGGCAAATAGGGCGCAAACGACTGCCAGACATGCCACATGCCCGGGTAGACCTCCAGGGTCACGTCCACACCGGCCTGCCGGGCCTTGTCGGCAAGACGGGTGGCATCGCTGAGCAAGAGCTCATCACCGCCAGACTGGATGAGCAGCGGCGGCAGGCCGCTCAGGTCACCCAGCAAAGGCGAGATGTGCGGGTTATACGGGTCGGCATCTTGCAGATACATCTCGACGCAGGTGTCCGCAAAGTTCATCGGCAGCAGGGCCTCTTTGTCCGCATTGGTGCGATAAGTCCAGCCGCGCCCGGTCATGTCGGTGGCGGGAGACATCAGTACGCCCCCGGCGGGCAGGGGATCGCCTGCGTCTTTCAGGGCCAGCAGGGTCGCCAGTACCAGGTTGCCGCCTGCGGAGTCCCCGGCGAGGATCAGCGTGCGCGGGTCGAACTCCTTGCTGGAGCAGGTAGCGGTAACCCGCCAGGCAATCATCGACTGCGGCGGGGAAGGGATGCTCGGGGGCCAGGCGGTAGTCCAGCGACAAGGCCCGGGCCTGGGCAGTCTGAGCGATGCGCCCGAACATCAGGCGGTGCGGGTTGTAATAGCCCAGCACCCATCCGCCGCCATGGATGAAGAGGACCGTGCGGCCATCCATCACGTTCTCCGGGATCAGCCATTGGGCGGGCACACCATTGGCCTCGACCCAGCGGGTTTTAACGCCTCTGACCGAGAGCGGTCCACTGGAACCGGCCCGAGACAGCTCGCGCCAGCGATCGAGCGAGTCGATGGATTCCATGCGGGATTTGAGGAAGCGGGCAAACTGGCGGATTATGAAGCTTTGTGGGCTGGGCATTAATACCTCTCTTTCCATGAATAGCTTCCATCTTACTCGATATTTGTGGATTTCAAATCCTTACGGGGCTTTCTCTTTTTTTCCTGATGTAACTTAACGCCAATTGACTCTCCCTTGTGGCTTTGCTATAATTCTATTTAATGGAATGCAGTTCCATTATATGGGACAAAACCCCCTTATTGTTGCTTTGAATTCGAATCCTGGTACGTCTGTTGAGGAGGGCCCTTGGCCGGACAAATCCTGAGCGGAAATGAAGCCCTTGCACTGGGCGCCTTGCAGGCGGGCGTAAAGGTCGTGGCGGGATATCCCGGCACACCCTCGACGCGCGCCCTGGCCAGCCTGCTTGCAATGGACTTGAAAGACCGGCACATCGAATGGAGCGCCAACGAGAAGGTGGCGCTCGAAATTGCAGCCGCGGCCGCCTGGGCCGGGCAGCGCTCGCTGTGCACGATGAAGATGTCGGGCTTGAACGTGGCCTACGACTCGCTGGCCTCCGTCGCCTATTCGGGCGTGGTGGGCGGCATGGTGATCTACGTGGCCGACGACCCGGGCGCAAACGCCGGAATGGTCGAGCAGGATTCGCGCGGCTTTGCCCTGCTAACCGACCTGCCGATGCTGGAGCCGCCCTACCCCGAGCGGGCTTACGACCTGGCGCAGTACGCCTTCGATCTGTCCGAGCAAGTGGGCAGCCCGGTGTTCGTGCGCATGGTCACGGCGGTGGCGAATTCGAAGACGGCGATGGAAGTGCACATGCCGCCTGCCCCGGCGCTGGCGCGCGCACCCAAGCTGGTCAACGACATCAACCGGTTCACCAAGGCCGGCTCGGTGATCGCCACCAACCAGCACCGGGACGTGATCGCCCGGCTGGAGGCGGCTCGCAAGGCCATCGCCAAGACCGGGCTGAACCGGCTGCGCCTGTCGCAGCAAAAAGGCAGCCTGGGCGTGATCGTCTCGGGGGCAGCGATTGCTTATTTAGATGAAGGCTTCGCGCTGGCGGAACAGCTGGGTATCCGGCGGGAGGAGATCTCCACCCTGGAAGTCATCTCGGTCAACCCGTTCCCCAAGGACGAGGCCGAACAGCTGCTGCATCACTGTGGAGCGGTGCTGGTGCTGGAGGAGCTGGAGCCGGCGCTGGAGCAGCAGGTGTACGTGCTGGCGCGCCAGTGCCACTGGCAGGGCGCCATCACCGGCAAGCTGGATGGCACTCTCAGCCGGGTGGGCGCATACGACGTGCGCCAGGTGCTGATTGGATTAACCAGCGCGCTCAACCTGCCCGAACCGATCGCCCTGCTGCAGGGCCATGCCGCCGAATCGCTGGCGGCGCCGCGCCCGATCACGGTTTGCGCCGGCTGCCCGCACCGCGGCACCTTCCTGGCGATCAACAAGGCGCTCAAGAAGCTTGGCTACCGCAAGGACGAGGTCATGGTCACAGGCGACATCGGCTGCACGATCCTGGGCATGAACCCGCCCTTCAACACGGTCTGGAACGAGGTCTCGATGGGCGCCAGCATCGGCATGGCGCAGGGCTTCGTACACGCCGGAGTGCAGACACCGGTCATCGCTACCATCGGCGATTCGACCTTCTTCCACGCCGGGCTGCCCGAGCTGGTCAACGCCGTGCAGCACCAGACCCCACTGACCCTGATCATCCTGGACAACGGCTGGACCGCCATGACCGGCATGCAGACCAACCCCGGAACCGGCGAGGACTTCCAAACGGACGGCGGGCAGCGGGTGGACATCGCCAAGATCGTCCCGGCGCTGGGGGTGGAGCATTTCCGCATCGTCGACCCGTACGAGCTGGAAGAGACCACCCAGGCGATCCAGGAGGCGCTGCCGCTGCCCGGGGTGAAGGTGATCCTGGCCCGGCGGGAGTGCGCCATCCAATCGCTGCGGCGAGGCGTCAAGAAGGCGCGGGTGATCATCGACGAGAGCAAGTGCCCGCTGTGCAAGCTGTGCATCAACCTGACCGGCTGCCCGGCCCTGTCGATCGAGGACGGCAAGCTGGTGGTGGACGAGACGTTGTGCACCGGCTGCGGGCTGTGCGCCGAGGTGTGCAACCTGGGCGCGATCCAAGTGGAGCTGTACGAATGAACTACGACATTTACCTGGTAGGCGTGGGCGGTCAGGGCGTGCTGACCATTGCCGAGCTGCTGACCGAGGCGGCCTTTCTAACGGGCATTCCGGCCAACTATTATCCGACCGAGGGCATGGCCCAGCGCGGCGGCTTCGTGAAGGCGCAGGTGCGGCTGGGGCGTGAGCGCGTAGGACCGAACATCCCGGAGAAAGGCGCGCAGCTGGTGATCGCCATGGAGCGCTCAGAGGCCTTAAAAGCCGTGCGGTACGTGCAGCCGGGCGGCGACTTCGTGCTGTGGAACGACGTGTGGCTGCCGACCAAAGCGCTGCTGGGCAAGGGCCCCTACCCGGCAGTCGATGCGGTGTGCGAGCAGGTGGAGAAGGCCGGTGCGCGCCTGCACCTGATGGAACGCAGCCTGCTGCCGGAGTATCAAGGGGCGCCGGTGGCGGACAACGTATTCGTGCTGGGGGCAGTCTGGGCTCGAACCGGCCTGCGCGAGGCGCTGGGGGCGGAGGAGCTGCTGCAAGCAGTGATCGAGCGCTGGCCCAAGCACAGCCAGCGCAACCGCTTCGCCCTGCAATCCGGTATGGCGCTGGACGAGGACGTGGAGACGCATTCATGAGCATCCGCAGCCTGTTCGAGCCGCGCGGCGTGGTGGTGGCCGGGTCGATGAGCGAGGGGAAGCTGGGATATGAGCTGGTCCGGCAGATCCTGCTGGGCGGCTGCGAGCGCGTCTACGCCATCAACCCCAAGGGGCAGGGTGTGCCGGGCGCTCCCGGCTTCCGCTCGGCGAGCGAGATCGACGCTCCGGTGGATCTGGCGGTGATCGCTTCGCCAGCCCCAACCGTGGCAGCGGTGCTGGAGGACTGCGGCAAGAAGGGCATTGGCGCGGCGGTAATCATCTCGTCCGGCTTCGCGGAGGTGGGCAACCACGAGGGCGAAGCCGAGGTGATGCGCATCGCACAGGAATACGGCATCCGGGTGATCGGACCGAACTGCGCCGGGATCGCCAACACGGCTCAGCGCCTGTTCGCAACCCTTGAGACGCGCCCGCCCGCCGGAAAGACCGCTTTCATCTCACAGAGCGGGGCGCTGGGCGGTGCGGTGCTGTCGTGGGCCGAGGAGCAGGGTGTTGGCATCTCCAAATTCGTTAGCTACGGCAATCGGGCCGACCTGGACGAGATCGAACTGCTGCCGTACCTGGCCGAAGACTCCGAGACCGAAGTGGTTGCATTGTACATCGAGACGGTGGCGGATGGGCGCAAGTTCATGGAAGCGGTGAATGCCTTCTGCCAGGTCAAGCCGCTGGTGGTGATCAAATCCGGGCGCACCGGGTCGGGGCGACGGGCGGCGCTGTCGCATACCGGCTCCATGGCAGGATCGGATGCAGTCTACGAAGCAGCCTTAAAGACCAGCGGGGCCATCCGGGTGGAGACGGTCGAAGAGATGTTCGACCTGTGCAAGGGCTTCACCAGCCTGCCGCCTGTGATGGGACGCCGCCTGGCGATCGTGACCAACTCGGGCGGCCCGGGCATCCTGGCAGCCGACCGGGCCGAGAGCCGCAGCCTGTCGGTGGGCGAGCCGGGGCCAGATCTGCGCGAAGACCTGCTGCAATCGCTGGCCCCCTACTGCGCGCTGGGTAACCCGGTGGACCTGACGGTGCAGGGCAGCGAGCAGAATTACCGCGAGAGCCTGTCCCTGATGCTTGAATCCTACGACGCAGCCCTGGCAATCAACGTTGCGACGCCGTATCTCGATTCGGTGGCGCTGGCCAGGGGCATCGCCGAGGGGGCCAAGGGCTCGGGCAAGCCGGTGATCGCCTCCTTCATGGCAGGGAAACTGGTCGAAGAGGGAATCGCCTATCTGCAGGAGCACGGCATCCCCAATTACGTCACGGGAGAGCGGGCCGTTGACGTGCTGGCGCAGATGGCAACCTACGAAGAGCGCAAGCGCACCCTGCTGCCCACCCCACCGCCGCCGCCCGAGGCCGGTCCGCTGCCGCGCTCGATGGAAGGCTGGTTCCTGGAGCCGCAAGCCATGGCGTGGCTGCGGCATAATGGCATCCCCGTTCCCGAGTTCCGCACGGCCTACAAGCCCGAAGATGCAGTCAGGGGGGCCGGCGAGATCGGCTACCCGGTGGTGATGAAGGTGGTCTCGCCGGATATCCTGCACAAGTCGGAGGTGGGCGGGGTAATCCTGGGCATTCAGGACGATCAAGATGCGCGGCGGGCGTTCCATCAATTGAAAGACGCTGCCCAGGGCAAGACCTTCTATGGCGTCGTGATCTACCCGCAGCTGAAAGATGCCCAGGAAGTGCTGCTCGGCTGCACCCGGGACGCCAAGTTCGGCCCGGTGGTGGTGCTGGGAGCGGGCGGGATCTACACCGAGGTCCTGCGCGACACCTCCATGCGGGTGGCGCCGGTCGATCAAGCCGAAGCCGAACGCATGGTGCGCGAGTTGAAGAGCTTTCCGATCCTGAACGGCATCCGCGGCCAAAAGCGGCGCGATTTGGTGGCATTGGCCAACCTGATCGTGCGCTTCTCGCAGCTGCCGTTCCTGTATCCCGAAATCGCAGAAATCGATCTCAATCCAGTGTTCCTGTTCGAACAGGGACTGCTCATCGGAGATGTGCGAGTCATTTCAGGAGGATAAACCCTTGAAAACTTCGGTACGCCCGCAGCACGGGCTCGATCACGTACACCTGTATAAGCCCGGACGGGGCATTGAGGAAGTCCAGCAGCAGTATGGTCTAACGGACGTGATCAAGCTGGCTTCCAACGAGAACCCGATCGGCGCTTCCCCCAAGGCGCTCAAAGCCATTCAAGACAGCCTATCGGAGATCTGCTACTACCCTGATGGCGAAAGCCGCACCCTCAAAAAGGCGCTGGCGCGCAAGCTGAACGTCTACCCAGAGCAGATTGCCATGGGCAACGGCGCGGACGGCCTGATCATGCAGATCTGCCAGGCCTACCTGGACGACGACTGCGATGTGATCGTCAGCCGCTCGTCCTTCCCGGTCTACGATATCTATACGCATATCATGCGCGCCCGGCTGATCAAGGTCCCGATGAAAGATTATGGTCTCGACCTGGATGGGATGCTGGATGCGGTCAACGAGCGCACTAAGGTGATCTTCGTTTGCAATCCCAATAACCCCACCGGAACGATCGTACGGGCGAGCGAGGTGGACGAATTCCTGAACGCAGTGCCCGAGCGGGTGCTGGTGGTGTTCGATGAGGCCTACTACCACTTCGTCGATGAACCAGACTACCCCGACACGCTGGCATACGTGCGGGAAGGTCGCCCGAACGTGATTGTGCTGCGGACGTTCTCGAAGGCCTACGGGCTGGCGGGCATTCGCCTTGGTTTCGGGATCGGCCAAGAGGACGTACTGGCGCCGATTAAGACGGTTAAGGAACCATTCTCGGTCAACCTGCTGGCTCAGAAGGCCGGGCTGGCGGCGCTGGAGGACGATGACTTCCTCAACCGGACCATTCTGACCAACACAGTTGGGCGCGAGTATCTCTACCAGGAATTCACCCGCCTAAAGCTGCCGTTCGTGCCCAGCCACACCAACTTCGTGTTCGTCGACCTGGGACCGCAGGCGCCCGAGATCATCGAGCTGTTGACCGCCAAGGGCATCATCATCCGTCCGGGCGGCACCTACGACCTGCCCACCTGGGCGCGGGTCACGATTGGCTACCCAATCCAGAATGAGCGTCTGATCGACGAACTGGAAGACATCCTGGCAGCGATGCAGCGATGACAGAAACCCATTTCCTGGCCTACGGGCGCAGCGGTCTGCGGATTGCGCTGCCCTACCATGCAGACGTAGTCGAGCCGCAGTTCCAACCGGGCCTGCCGGATGAGGCCGGGGCGGTGTGCAGCGCCCTGTACCATCCGACCGGCGCCAAGGCGCTGGCGGCGCTGGCGCGGCCCGGCAGCAAAGTCACCGTGGTGCACAGCGACATCACCCGCTCCACGCCCAACCGGCGCATTTTGCCGGTGGTGCTGCAAGAACTGGAAGGGGCCGGAGTGCGGCGCGAGGACATCACCCTGATCTGCGCGCTGGGAACGCACAAAGAGCACTCCCCGGCGGAGATGGAAGCGCTGCTCGGGCCGGAAATCCTGGGCAGTTACCGCTGCATCCAGCACACACCGCGCAATCCCGACAATATGGTCTCGCTAGGCGAGTCCTCATTCGGCCACCCAATGGAAATTCACAAGGCGCTGTTCGAATCCGACCTGAACGTGCTGACCGGGTTCATCGAGCCGCACTTCTTCGCCGGATTTAGCGGCGGACCGAAGGGCGTGCTGCCGGGGCTGGCCTCAGAAGAGACGGTGCTGGGCAATCACGACTTGAAGATGATCGGCGACCCAAATTCCACCTGGGGCATCACGCACGGCAACCCGATCTGGGAGGAGATGCTGGAGGCGGCGCGAAAGATCGAGCACACCTTCCTACTGAACGTGGCGCTGAACCGCGACAAGCAGGTCACCGGAGTCTTCGCAGGGGATTTGGTCGAGGCGCACCGCCAGGGCTGCGAGTTCGTGCGCTCCAATGCCATGGTGAAGGTGGACGCGCCCTACGATGTGGTGATTACGACCAACAGCGGCTACCCACTCGATCAGAACCTGTATCAGTGCGTCAAGGGCATGAGCGCCGCGGCCCAGATCGTGCGCCCGGGCGGAGCCATTTTGATGGCCGCAGCCTGCGAGGACGGACGGCCGGAGGGCAGCGCCTATGCCGCCCTGCTGGAGCGGGCCGGGTCGGTGCAGGGGCTGCGCGAGATCATGGCCCAACCAGGTTTCCGCTGCCCCGACCAGTGGCAGGTGCAGGTGCAGGCCATGGTGCAGGAGAAGGCCGACGTGTACATGTACAGCGAGTACCTGACACCCGAGACCATCCGCAAGGCGCTCTTCCGGCCGATCGAGGATTTGACAGCGGCGCTGGAGGAACTGCCGGGGAAGTACGGCGAGCGGGTGTGTGTGCTGCCCGAAGGGCCGCAGGTGATTGCATATTTATGAAGAAAAGAATTTAATGGCGAAAGAAAACAGCGGCGTCAGTACAGTCAACCGGGTATGCTCGATCCTGGATGCATTCAGTGAGGAGAATAAAGCGCTCACACTGACCGAGGTCAGCCGGGCGGTTAACCTGCCCAAGAGCACCACCTTCCGGCTGCTGTCTGCGCTGGAGGAGAAGGGTATCCTGACGCGCGACCCGGATGGACGCAGCTTCCGTTTGGGTTATATGCTGATCCACCTGGGCATCCTGGCGCAGAGCTCCAACGAGCTGCGCACGGTGGCCTTGCCGGTACTGCGTAAGCTCTCGGAGCAAACGCGTGAGACCTCGGTGCTGTCGGTGCTCGATCGGGCCAACAACGCCGGGGTGTGGATCGAGCAGATCGAGAGCCCACAGGCCGTGCGCTGGGCGAAGCGGGTCGGCAGCCGCTTGAAGCTGCACGCCGGGGCTTCATCCAAAGTGCTGTGGGCCTTCCTGCCCGAAGATGAGATCGACTGCATCCTGGCGCAGGTCGTTCTGACCCCGTTCTTGCCGAACACCATCACCCAGAAAGAAGAGATGCAGGCCGAGCTGCGGGAGATCCGGCGGCGAGGCTATGCCGTATCCTTCGAGGAAACCGACAACGGAGCGATGGGCGTGGCCGCGCCTGTGTACGACCACACCAACCGCCCGGTGGCCGGGATTGGGATCATCGGCCCGGTGGCACGCGTGACGCCTGAGCAGATCCCCGAGATCGCCGAAAGCGTATTGAAGGCCAGCTGCGAGCTGTCACGCTTACTGGGCGCAGCCCAGTACCCAAACCGTTAACAATTGAAAACCCAACCAAATGAGGAGACTCACATGGATTCGTTGAAAGGCATCGACATTTTGCACGGCGGCCAGTTCAGCCGGGAACAACTGGACTGTATCATGGACACCACGGAGGATTTCCGCAGGCAGCTCGATAAGCAGCACGGACTGGACCTGCTGCACGGTTACGTGCTGGCGGCGCTGTTCTTCGAGCCCAGCACCCGCACCCGGCTGTCGTTCGAGGCGGCCATGCACCGCCTGGGCGGCAGCGTGATCGGTTTCTCCTCCGCCGAGTTCGACCTCTGTCGCCAAGGGCGAGACCCTGGCCGACACGATCCGCATGGCCGACCAGTACGCCGACTTCATCGCCATGCGCCACCCGGCGGTCGGCTCGGCTGCGCAAGCGGCGGAGGTCGCCAAAGCCCCGGTGTTCAACGGCGGGGATGGGGCCGGGCAGCATCCGACCCAGGCGCTGCTGGACCTGTTCACCATCCGCTCGGAGCGGGGCGGGCTGGACGGCAAGACCCTGGTGCTGTGCGGCGATCTGAAGAACGGGCGCACGGTGCATTCGGGGGTGGAGCTTTACAAGCACTTCAACTGCAAGCTGGTGTTCGTGGCGCCTGAGGCGCTGCGCATGCCGGCCGAGGTGACCGAGAAGCTGCGCGCCGCGGGGATGGAAGTGGAAGAGACCGAAGACCTGCAAACCGCCCTGAAGAATGCCGATGTTCTGTACATGACTCGCATCCAGAAGGAGCGCTTCGCCGACCCGGCCGAGTACGAGCGCCTGAAGGGCAGCTACGTGCTGACGCGTGAAACCATCGAGCGGATCAATCCCAACCTGACGGTCATGCACCCGCTGCCGCGCGTCAACGAGATTGCCACGGACGTGGACTTGATGGATGGAGCCGCCTATTTCCGCCAGGCCGGGAATGGGGTGTATACCCGCATGGCATTGTTGGCCCTGGTGGCGGGCGCGGCGTAGGTGTAGCCCCAGACATCCTCGCGAAGCACCCTGTAAGGGTTGTCTGGGGTCGATAGAAGAAGACGGACAAGGCTTATCTGTGCAGCGAAAGAAAAAGAGGTACCGTATGACAGACCAGGATCTAAAAATCGTTGGAAAGGTGACGCGGCGCAAGGACGGCATCGCCCGGGTGACGGGGCAGGAGCAGTACTCCACCGACGTCAGCCTGGCGCACATGCTGCACGCCCGCACGGTCGCCAGCCCCTATGCCCACGCCATCATCAAGAGCGTGGACGTGAGCGAGGCCGAGGCAATGGGCGCAGTCTGCATCACCTTCGCCGACATCCCACAGGTGCGCTACAACGAGCGCATCATTACTGTGCCGTGGGCGCTGCACAAAGACCGCTACGTGCTGGCCGACAAAGTGCGGCGCATGGGCGAAGCGGTGGCGGCGGTGGCAGCCGAGACCGAAGAGCTGGCCGAACAGGCCGCCCGGGCGGTCAAGGTGGAGTACGAGCCGCTGCTGGTGGTGTTGGACCCGGTCGAGGCGATGAAAGATGGGACTGCGGCGCTGTATGAGACCGTCGATTACGGCGACCAGACCATCCCGATCCATAACAACATCGCCACAGAGCGCACGGTCGATGAGGGCGACGTGGACAAGGCCTTCGCCGAGGCCGACTTGATCGTGGAAGGCACCTTCAAGACCAACAAGATCTACCACGCCCAGATGGAGCCCAAGACGGCGGTTGTCAAGCCAGAGCCGAACGGCGGCCTGACGGTGTGGGCTACGGCCCAATCGATCCACAACGTGCGCATCAGCCTGGGGCAGATCTTCGGCATCCCACTGAGCAAGATCAACGTCAAGCGCATCAGCTGCGGCGGCACGTTTGGATCGAGCATCCAAATGAACACCGTCGTGCCGATTGCGGCGGCGCTGGCGCTCAAGGCGCGCCGCCCGGTCAAGCTGATGCTGACGCGCGAAGAGGATGCCAACGATCACACCCGCTACCCGCTGCAGGCCCACATCCAGCTGGCCGCCAAGAAGGACGGCACGCTGACGGGGGCCAAGATGGAGCTGGTGGCCGACATCGGCGCGCACATCACGCAGGGCTACTCGTACCTGGGGGTGGGCGTCGGCTGGCTGGTGTCGCTGTATCGGCTGCCGAACGTGCGCTACCGCGGCGTGGCGGTCTATACGAATAAGCCGCCCTCGGTGGCGATGCAGGGTTACGGCAACCCGCAGGTGACCTTCGCAGCCGAGACGCTGATCGAAGAGCTGGCCGAGAAACTGGGCATGGACCCGCTGGAGATCAAGCGCAAGAATTACGTCGGCCTGGGCGACACCTTCTGGGGTCAGGGGCCGCTGGTGCGCTCGATCGTGCTGAGCGACGGCGTGCCCGAGCTGCTGCGGCGCGGGGCGGAGGAGATCGGCTGGGACAAGCGCCTGCCGGCCTCCGCCAAAACCGGGCGCTGCCGCCGGGGGATCGGCATGGCGCGCGGCTTCCACACCTCCAGCGCCGGAGCGCCCAAACCGGGCGACGTGATCGACTTCTCGGGCGCAATGGTCAAACTGAACCAGGACGGCTCGGTGGACGTGGTCTCAGCAGTCATGGACCACGGCGGCGGGACGCTGGAAGCCATGGCCAAGCTGGTGGCCGAGGAGCTGTGCGTGCCGCTGGACAAGGTCAACGTGGCCCCGGCCGAAACGACTTCCACCCTGTACGACGTCACGACCCACGCCACGCGCGGCATCTATGCCGGGTGCGGGGCGGCGGTGCGCGTGGCCAAACAGGTGCGGCAAGAGATCGTCGAGACGGCCGGCCGCTATTTGAATATCATGCCGGAGGCGCTGACCCTACGGCTGGATGAAGACCTGGGCCAGGGCGTGGTGTACTGCCCCTCGGTGCCGGATAAGAACATGACCCTGCAGGAGCTGGCGACGCGCTGCTGGACCGAGAGCTGGAAGACGATTGCCCAGCTGGACAGCTACCGCCCGGTCAACTGCCCACCGGCTTACGTGAGCTGCTTCCTGGAAGTGGAAGTAGACACCTGGACCGGCGTGGTGCGCACGGTGCGGGCGGTGATGGGCGGCGACTGCGGCACGGTGGTCAACCCAGACATGGCGCTGGGCCAGCTGGAAGGCGGGTTGGCGCGCGGCATGGGCTTTGCCCTGCTGGAGTTGAACACCTGGGACGAGCGTGGTGATCTGCTCTCGCACGGCTACTGGATCGACGCCAAGACCCCCGGGATCGAAGAAGCCCCCCACCTGGAGGAATTCAAGGCATACTTCGCCAACACCTACGAGCCGAGTGGCCCGTTCGGGGCCAAGGGCCTGGGCGAAGCCGCCACTAACCCGGTCGCAGCGGCCTACGCCAACGCCATCTACAACGCCCTGGGGATCCGCTTCTACGAGCTGCCGATCACGCCCGAGGTGATCCTGAAGGCGATCAAGGAGCAGTCGAAATGAGCGCAAACCACAACCATACCCACCCCTCGAACTCGCATTTGATCGTGGATGCCTTCGATTACTACGCCCCGGTCTCGCTGGACGAGACCCTGACGCTGCTGGAGAAGTACGGAGAGCAGGCCCGCATCCTGGCGGGCGGCACGCACGTGCTGGTGATGATGAAGATGGAACGCGAAGCGCCGCGGGCGTTGATCGACGTCCAGAACGTGCGCGGGCTGGACGAGATCCGCCGGGACGAGCACGGCAGCCTGATCATCGGGGCGCGCGCTGCGATCCGTGAGGTGCGCGATCATCCGCTGGTGAGATACTGCTACCCGGCGCTGGCGCAAGCCTGCGCGGCCTTCGGCAGCACCCAGATCCAGGAGATGGCCACCATCGGCGGCAACCTGTGCAACGGCTCGCCTGCCTCCGACACGCCGCCCGCCCTGCTAGCGCTGAGCGCAGAGGTGATGGTGCGCAGCACGCGCGGCGAGCTGCGCATGCCGCTGGAAGACCTGTTCGTCTCGCCGGGGCACACGCTCTTGAAACCGGACGAGCTGCTGACCGCCATCATCCTGCCGCCGCCCCTGCCCGGCTCGACTAGCGCCTTCTACAAGCTTGCGCGTGTCTCCGCTGACCTGGCCAAGGCCAGCGTGGCGGTGATGCTGCAAAGGGATGGCGAGCGGGTGACCCGATGCCGGATGGCGTTCGGCTCAGTGGCGCCCACACCCATGCGAGCCAAAACGGCCGAAGTCATGCTGGAAGGCAAGCCGTTCTCACCAGAACTGGCCGCAAAGGCCGCGCAGGCCGCATCCGAAGCGGTCAGCCCGATCGACGATATCCGTTCGACGGCCTGGTACCGGCGGGAAGTGGTCAAAGTGATGGCCCAAGACCTGCTCCAGGCGCTGTGGGACGGCAGTGGCAGCGAGTTGAAGCTCACGCCGCGCCCGGTCAAGACGACGGAGGAGATTGCGATGCCCGAAGCGGTGAACGTCGCGGCCGAAATGCAGCGCCAGATCACGCTGACGGTCAACGGGCATGAGCGCAAGCTGTGGGTCAAGCCCAACGAGCTGCTGCTGAACGTGCTGCGCGAGCGCCTGCAGCTGACCGGCACCAAGTACGGCTGCGGCGTGGGTGAGTGCAGCGCCTGCACGGTGCAAATCGACGGCAGACCGGCGCTGGCATGCCTGACGCTGGCGATCGCGGTGGACGGCAAGTCGGTGACGACCATCGAGGGCTTGCAGTCGCCGGACGGCGAGCTGGACCCGCTGCAAGAGGCGTTCGTCGAGAAAGCCGCCTTTCAATGCGGCTACTGCACCCCGGGTATCTTGATGACGGTCAAAAGCCTGCTGAAGGATAACCCGCAGCCGGACGAAGACGAGGTGCGCGACACGCTGAAAGGCAACCGCTGCCGCTGCACCGGCTATTTGAGCATCGTGCGAGCGGTGATGTCCGTTGTAGAAGATAAGGCTGATTGAAGCGAACCGACTGGAGGTTTTTCCATGCTGCCTGAGTTCGATCTGTACCTGCCCACAAGCCTGCAAGAAGCGCTGGAGTGCCTGGCGGAACACGCGCCGGACACTGCCCCGCTGGCAGGCGGCACCAACCTGGTGGTAGACCTGCGCAGCGGCCGGCATGCGCCGCAGACGCTGGTGGATATCAGCCGGCTGCCCGAGTTGAAAGGTATCCGTCGTGAGAACGGGCATGTCTTCACGGGAGCGGGCGTGACCATCGCCGAGCTGCTGGACGATCCGCAAGTGGGCGCGGCCGGGCCGTGCCTGCGGGCGGCGGCGTCGATATTCGCCAGCCCGCTGGTGCGCAACCGCGCCACGCTTGGCGGCAACCTGGCGGACGGCTCGCCGGCGGCCGACACGGCCCCATCCCTGCTGGCGTTGGAAGCCGAGGTGGAACTGGCCTCGTCAGCCGGACGCCGCCGCATCCCGCTGGACGAGTTCTTCATCCACGTCCGCAAGACCCAACTGCAGCCGGGTGAGGTCATCGCCGGGGTGCGCTGGACGGCGGTTGGGCCGAACACCTACACCGCCTTTCAGAAGCTGGGCCTGCGCAAGGCCGACGCCATCTCGGTGGTCAGCGCAGCCGTGCGGGTGGACGTGGACGAGGATGGCAAAGTGGAGAAAGCCCGGATTGCGTTGGGCTCGGTTGCACCGGTGCCGCTGCGCGCAAGGGGAGCGGAAGATGCGCTGTACGGCCGAAAACTGACGGCGGTGTGCGCCCGTGAGGCCGCCGAACTGGCCGCTCGGGCGGCGTCGCCCATCTCGGACGTGCGCGCCTCGGCCGAATACCGGCGCGAGATGGCGGCCGTGCTGGTGCGGCGGCTGCTGGAGCAAATCATCGGCCAGATGCAGGCCAAGGAGGAATAAGATGCAAGCCCGAATCATCAACCTGACCGTCAACGGACAGCAGCATCAGTTAGCCCTGGCCCCCAACGTGACCCTGCTGCGCGCCTTGCGCGAGGTCCTGGGCTATCTGGACGTCAAGAACGGCTGCGAGAAGGGCGACTGCGGGGCGTGTGCGGTGCTGCTGAACGGCAAAGCGGTCAACAGCTGCATGGTGCTGGCCTGGCAGGCCGATGGGGCCGAGATCGTCACGGATTCCGGGCTGGGTACCGTAAACAGTCCGCACCCCATCCAGCAGGCCTTTGCCGAATACGGCGCGGCCCAGTGCGGCTACTGCACCCCGGGCATGGTCGTGGCGGCCTCGGCGCTGCTGGATACCAACCCCCATCCCAGCGAGGAAGAGATCCGCGAGGCCATCTCGGGCAACCTGTGCCGCTGCACCGGTTACGGGCAGATCGTGCGGGCCATCCAGGCCGCGGCCGAAGTGATGGACGCTGCAGAGGGCGGGAAAGAGGCGCAAGCATGAAATACACCGCCAAACCCCTCCCTAAGGTCGATTTGCCCGAGCTGCGCACGATCGGCAAGCCCATCCGGCGGGTGGACGCCATGGGCAAGGTGGTCGGCGACACGGTCTACGCCGGCGACCTGTTCATGCCGCGCATGCTGCACGCCCGGGTGTTCCGCAGCAGCGTGCCATCGGCCCGCATCAAGCGCCTTGACGTCGCCAAGGCCCAGGCCCTGCCGGGTGTGGTGTGCGTGCTGACCGCGGCGGACCTGCCGCAGTCCGTGCTGGTGACCGACATGCCCGGGCAAACCGGGCAGAAGCGGCGCTCGGGCTCGGACGCGCACGTGCTGGCGACCGACCTGGTGCGCTTCATCGGCGATCCGATTGCGCTGGTGGCGGCCGAGACACTGGCGATTGCCGATCGAGCCTTGAAGCTGATCGAGATCGAATACGAGGAGCTGCCCGCAGTTTTCGACCCGATCGAAGCGATGCAGTCCGGCGCGCCGGTCATCGCCGCGCCGGACAACATCGTGGCGCGCTGGAAGGTGCGCAAGGGTAACTTGAGCGAAGGCATGGCCCAGGCCGACTTGATCGTCGAGAATACCTTCCGAGTGCCGTTCGTCGAGCACGCCTACCTGGAGCCCGAGGCCGGGGTGGCCTGGATGGACGACAAGGGCGTGATCACCATCCGGGTCTGCACCCAGGTGGTGGAGCACTTCCGCAGCATTGCCCTGGCTTTGGGCGTGCCGCAGCACAAGCTGCACGTGCAGGGCACCATGGTCGGCGGCGGCTTCGGCGGCAAGGAGGACATCACCGTCGAGATCTTCATCGGCCTGCTGGCAATGAAAACCGGGCGACCGGTGCGGATGGAATACACCCGCGAGGAATCGATCCAGGCCCACTCCAAACGCCATCCGTTCGTCATCACCCACCGCACGGGCGTGACGCGCGACGGGCGCATCACCGCCGCCGAGGTTCGCATGGTCGCCGACTCGGGGGCGTACGTGTACCTGAGCCCGTACGTGCTGCTGTATGCCACCGGCGCGGCCACCGGGCCGTACCGGGTGGACAACCTGCACGTCGACAGCTTCGCCGTGGCGACCAACCAGATCTTCACCAGCGCCTTCCGCGGCTTCGGCATCCCGCAGGCGGCCTTCGCCCACGAACGGCAGATGGACGAGATCGCCAAACGGCTGGGGATGGACCCCTACGAGTTCCGCCGGATCAACTACCTGCATACCGGCGACGTAGGCGTCAATCAAGAGATCACCACGGCCGCCTGGTTGGAAGAGACTGCCTCGCGTGTGCTGGAAGCGCTGGGCGAGCCGACCCATCCGGCCAACGATCACACCAGGATCGGCCAGGGCTTCTCCTCTTACATGCAGAGCTATGGGCGCATCACCTGGTTCCACGACACCTCGCAAGCCTGGGTAGGGCTGGAGATGGACGGCACGGTGGTGGTCCGTTCGGGTATCCCGGATCTGGGCGCCGGGCAGGTCTCGGCGGTGTGCCAGATCGCCAGCGAAGTGCTGGGCATACCGGTGGAGAATGTGAGCATCTACCACACCGACTCGGCCCTGACGCCGCTGTCAGGCACCTCCACCGCCACCCGGCAGCTGTTCATGTCGGGCAACGCCGTGCTGCAGGCCTCGCAGGCGGTGCGCGACACGCTGATCGACCGGGCTTCGTTGAAGCTGGAAGAAGACCCGGCCAACCTGGACATCGCCGACAGCCGGGTGTTCGTCAAGGACGATCCCGAGCAGTCGGTCGCCTTGCGCGAACTGGCGGCGCTGTGCGCTTCGGAAGGCCTGCCGCTGGCGAACCTGGCCCTGTTCAAAGCACCCTTTACCGCCCCGGTCGATCCTGAGAACGTGCAGGGACCGATCTGGCCGGATTTCACCTTTGGATCGGTGGGCGTGGAAGTGGCGGTCGATATCGAGACCGGCGAAGTGAGCGTGCTCAAGTCGGTGGCCTGCCACGATGTTGGCCGGGCGGTCAACCCGGCCGCGGTGCACGGGCAAATCGAGGGCGGGACGGTGCAGGGCATCGGCTACGCCTTGATGGAGAACATGGCAATGAAGGACGGGCGCATCCAGGCCGGCTCGCTGGCGGAGTATCTGATCCCGACCGCCATGGACGTGCCGTCGACCCAGGTGATCATCCTCGAATCCGGCAGCGGACTGGGGCCGTTCGGGGCCAAGGGCATCGGCGAGCCGGCCCTCACCCCGGCCGCGCCGGCGGTGGCGAACGCGGTTTCGAACGCGCTGGCCGTTTCTGTCAATGAATTGCCGCTGACACCCGAGAAGGTGCTGGCGTTGGTGAAACAGGCGAAGCAAAATGAATGAATCTTTTGACCTCTTAATCGTGAATGGCATGGTCGTCACCGGGGCCGGGATGCATCTGGCGGATGTGGGCGTGCGCGGCGAGACGATTGCCGCCGTTGGACCGGACCTGCCGCGCCAGGGCTGCCCGCAGGTGATCGACGTCAGGGGCAAGTACATCTTCCCCGGCATCCTGGACGTGCACGTCCACCCGGTCTACCTGGACGACGTCGAAGCCTGTTCGCAGGTGGCCGCTTACGGTGGCACGACCACCCTGATCCACTTCGCGTATGCTCGCAAGGGCGAAAGCCTGGTGGAGAAGGTGGGCGAGATGCAGCAGGACGCCTGGAAGCGCTCGCGGCTGGACTTCGGGCTGCATGGCGGACTGTTCGACGCGCCGATCCAGGTGCCGGAGATCGAGCAGGTGATGCGGCTGGGTGTGAAGACCTTCAAGTTCTTCCTGACCTATCTCAAACAGGGCTGGTACACCGATGACTACCAGCTGATCAAGGCCATGGACATCCTGGCGGCCAACGGCGGCATGGCGATGGTGCACGCCGAGAACGGCGGCGGGATCGACTACCTGGAAGATAAGTACCTCAAGGGCCCGAATGCCTCGGCCAGGAACTTCAACGCCTCGCGCCCGGCGGCCTTCGAGGAAGAGGCCATCTTCCGCTCGATCTGCCTGGCGGAGGTGACCGGCTGCCCGCTGTACATCCCGCACGTAACCTCGGCACGGGCGCTGCGGCCCATCCGGGCGGCGCACGAGCAGGGCCTGCCGGTATATGCCGAGACCTGCCCGCAGTACCTGAACCTGACCGAAGAGGTCATCGAGCGGCGCGGCGCGCTGGCCAAGATCGGCCCGCCGATCCGCAGCCAGGCCGATCAGGCGGCGCTGTGGGCGGCGCTGCGCGACGGCACGCTGCAAACGGTGGCCTCAGACCATGCGCCCAAGGCCAAGGATGTCGACGGCGACTTCCTGGTGCAGGGCTTCGGCTCGCCCCAGCTCGAGACGCTGCTGCCGATGACCTATGACGGCGGCGTCAACCGCGGCCGGATCGGCGTGGTGCGGCTGGTGCAGGCGCTGTGCGAGAACCCGGCGCGCATCTTCGGGCTGTATCCCAAGAAGGGCACAGTCCAGGTGGGCTCGGACGCCGACCTGGTGGTGTTCGACCCGGCGCGGCGCTTCATCATCCAGGCGGAGAATCAGCACAGCCGAGTCGGCTACACACTGTACGAGGGCCACGAGGCGCTGGGATGGCCGGAGATGAGCTTCCAGCGCGGACACCCGCTGCTGCGGGATGGCGAGATCGTGGCGGAACCGGGCTGCGGTCAGTTCCTGGCGACAGACCCAGCGAAAACCGCTCCAATTGGTCCTGAGTAAGAGCGCAGCCCAGAGACACCAGAAACAGCAGAGACGCAGAGGTTTTTTATTTGGCCTCTGCGTCTCTGCTGTTTCTGCGACTCTGCCTTACGCTCTTTCAGTCCCAAATAACCGCGAAAATCCGTCATAGGGCATCAACTGGATCAACTCGAAGGTGATCAAGCCGGCCTGGACCAGCGGCAGGGAGTTGAGGGCTTCACAGGCCTCACCTTCTTGGCTGCATTCCAGCACCAGCACAGCCGTATGCTGGTCGGCGCGGAAGTAGAGCTCGCGCACGATGCCTTGGGTGTACAGCCTCCAGGCCTGATCGGCCTCCGCGGCCAGATAGGGTTGGAAGTCCTCGGCAGTGGCCCCAGGTCTTTCCTTTTCAAACGCCAGGTATTTCATCCCAATCCCTCCTCGGTTAAGCGTTCGGCGCAGCGCTTGTAGTTCTCGGTCATCCTGCGCACGTAACGTTTGAAAGACGGTTGAAAAATCAGGCGATCGAGCCAGCGCCCCAGGAAGCCGCCCGGCAAGCGGTAGTCCAGGCGGTACTGCACGCTGGTGCCGGAGCCGTCGGACCACATCTGGGTGCGCGAGATCGAAACGCCCCCCAGAGGCATGTGCCCCAGCGTCTCCACCATCTTCAGCGGCTCCACGTGAATGACCTCCACCGGGCTGCGGCGGCGGAAGATGATGCCGCAGCGGTAGATCAGATTGTAGGTTGTGCCGCGGGCAGGCGCCCTCCCGGCTGGGGAGACATCCGTGACCGTGACAATGTTGGGCTGCCATTCGGAAATATGCGCCGGGTCCAGGCCGAAGTTCCAGACCTGCTTCAGCGGCGCTTCCACGTAGAAATTCATATGAATTGCCCCCATCCCCCCACCTCCTCGATATGCGAGTTCTAAATTGCAATCCGTCGGATGACGCTTGCAGATAGCTGCTGCGGTTAAACTTGCTCCAAGGCTGCGATCAACGCCCGGACGACCGACTCCCTTTGCTCCAGGGCTTCCAGCGCCAGGGTCAACTGCTCTGGATCGCGGATGTAGCCGCGGGCGTCGTTTTGATTTTTGCGGAAGAAAGCCGCCAGGCGTATCAGCCGGTCCTTCAACCAGGGGAACTTGCCCCGGATGGCTTGCGCTTCCAGCGAGTTGGGCGAGTGGACAAGCAAGTCCAGCTCGTTCACCAGGTTCGAGGCCGTTTCCAGCCAATCCTTGACGCTCATGCCGGTGTTCTTTTGGAAATCGCGGGTGACCCAGCCGCGGCGGAAAATGTCCAGCTCGTTATATTCTCGGTCCACGGTTTGCAAGACGGCCAGCACCCCCTGAGCCAATTCAGCCGGAGGGATACTGCCGGGCTGTGCCGGTTCCGGCTCGGACGTCGCAGCGGGAGCGGCCGGCGCATGATGGGAAGCTTCCTTCTCGGTCACGTTCAGCAAGCCCAGGCGGGCCAGCGGTTGGAAGGCATCTGCGATCTGACCGTGCAGCTCTTGAGCATGAACAATGTCGTAGGCAAAACCGGCGGCGCAGTGCTCGGCGGGCATTAGACCGTCATAACCGGGGTTGGCGCCCATGTGGGTGAATTCCTCGAAGGTCATGTCGTAACGCGGCGCCAGTTCGCGCACGTACTCCTGCACGGCGGGCGTATCGACCATGCCGGGGGCAAAGACAAACACCGAGACGCCGCTGTCCGCACCAAGCTCACCCGCCAGCGAGATCGCCATAGACTGCTGCCCAACTTTGGTGAACGAATATGGGGCCTGGTAGGCGATGCCCTCAGCCGAAGCCACCATCACCACCACCCCATTCAGGCGCTCCAGCATCCCCGGCAGGAAGGCCTGGGTCAGCTGCACCACCGCGCGGGCGTTAACGGCGTAAATATGGTCCCAGGCAGACAGGGGCAGCTCCAACAGAGAGCCGGTTTTCACTGCCGCGGCGTTGTTGACCAGGATATCGACCCGGCCAAACTGCGCCAGGGTTTGCCCGGCCAGGGCGGAAACGCTGGATTTGTCGGCCAGGTCTGTTTGGATGTAGACAGCCTCGCCGCCCATGGAATGGATCTGAGCCTCCACCTCGGCCCCGGCTGGCGAAATCTCGGCGATGACGATCCGCGCGCCCAGCCAGGCCAGGTCCAGGGCCAGATCCTTGCCAATGCCGCGCCCCGCGCCGGTGACGACCGCGACCTTACCGGCCAGCGCGTCTTTCGGCAGTCCCATCTGTTTGATAAACATCAATTGCTCCCAAGGAATAATTTGCTCTGGAATCTATTGTAGCAGAAATATAAATTAGCGAATGGAAAATAGAGAACAGAGAGTGGAGAGCAGAGAGCAGTCAAAGTGTGCTCTGACTGCTCTCTGCTCTCCACTCTCTATTCTCTGAAACATGACCAATCCGGTATATATGTCCCTATTCATTTAGGGACATGTGTCACTGGTCTTCTTCGTGGAAATCCATACAATATAGAGCGTAACAGTCATATTACGATTTCTTGAAAATCTCAGTTGCAACAAAAGGAGTGTTTGAATGGCTAAGTTGTCCTTTCTGAACAAAGGAACTGTCGTTGAGGAGCCTGGTTTTGTCAAGTGGCTGTTGAACAGCCCGAAGGCTTCCTGGATCTGGTTGATCCTGCGCGTCTGGCTCGGTTATCAGTGGGTCGAAGCCGGTATCGAGAAAGTTTCCAACCCTGCCTGGGTCAGCACCGGCGAAGCGCTGAAAGGCTTCTTCGTGCGCGCGGTTGCAGTTCCTGACGCCCCCGCCCGCCCCTTGATCGCTTTCGGCTGGTACCGCACTTTCCTGCAATTCATGATCGACAGCGGCTCCTACGTCTGGTTCTCCAAGCTGGTCACCTACGGTGAAATCCTGGTCGGCATTGGCCTGATCGTGGGCGCCTTCACCGGTGTCGCCGCCTTCTTCGGTGGTTTGATGAACTGGAACTTCATGATGGCCGGCTCCGCCAGCACCAACCCGATGCTTTTCATCGTGGCGATCGGCTTGATCCTGGCCTGGAAAGTCGCCGGTTACATCGGCGCCGACTATTTCCTCCTGCCTCTGATCGGCACGCCCTGGGGTCGTGGCAAGAAGCAAGAAGTGGTGGCTCCAACGCCAAAGCGCAAAGTCGCAACAAGGTAGAACGTCAAACAATAGCACCCAGGAGTTACGAAACTCCTGGGTGTTTTTCATTTTAAAGAGCAGCCCCCAGCGCAAGCGCTGGGGGCTGCAGTATATACTCTATTCTCTTGTTTACTCCTCTTTGAGCAGGTCGAACACGTTGTGCTGCACGGCGTAGGCGGCCAGCTCCACCCGGTTGGAGAGAGCCAGCTTCTGCAAGATGCTGGTGATGTAGTTGCGTACGGTCTTGTCACTCAGATTCAAGGCCGCGCCAATGTCTCGGTTGGTTTTGCCACGGGCCACTTCCACCAGCACGTCGCGCTCGCGCTCCGAGAGGTCGCGGAAGGCCTCCAGGTCGGCTTTGCGCTCGGTCTCGCGGACGCGGGTCAGCAAGCGGGCGGTCGTTGCCGGGTCGAGCAGGGCCTCGCCCTTGGCGGCGGCTCGGATGGCGCGCAGCAGCTCTTCGTTGCCAACCTGTTTCAGCACGTAACCGGCCGCCCCGGCACGGATCGAGCGCAGCACCAGTTCATCGTCGGCAAAGGAGGTCAGCATGACAACGTGTGATTTGGGGTACTGCTTGCAAATTGCAGAAGTCGCCTCGATTCCGCTCTCTCCCGGCAGGCGAATGTCCATCAACACCACCTCGGGGCGCAGGCGCTCTACACTCTGCAGCGCCTCTCCGGCCGAACCGGCCTCCCCGACTACCTGCATATCGGCCTGGTCGTTGATGAGCGTCATCAAGCCCAGCCGCACAATCTCGTGGTCGTCGACCAGCAGCACGCGAATCTTCTTCATCGTTCATCCTTCCAGGGGATTTCCAAGGTCACCTGCGTCCCGCCGCCTTTCTTGCTCTCCACGTCCAGGCTGCCGCCCAGCAAACGGGCCCGGTCGCGCATGTTGCGCAGTCCATAACCATCCGTCGACTTGCGTCCCAAGCCGTGGCCGTCGTCTTGGATCACCAGCACCAGATGGCTGTCGACGCAGCGGGCGCTGATCCTGACACTGCGGGCATGGGCATGGCGCATCACGTTCGAAAGGGCCTCTTTCAAGATCGCCAGGATATGATCGGTGCGCACCGGGGAGAGGGTATCCTCCTCCGAGAGCTGCAGGTCGAGCGAGACGTCCACCAGCGAGCGGATATGCGGGTCTTCGGCGATGCTGCGCAGGGTGGAGATGATCGACTCACCCGAGGGCTGAGTGTGCAGATCGCTCAGACTGCGCCGCAGGTCGCGGATCGCATCGTTCAGGGCGGTGACCGCCCGGTCCAGACGGTTCGCCAGCACGGTTTCCGGCTCCACCATCTTCTGGGCCGATTCGACCAGCAGCCCGGCGGTGTAAACGGTTTGGATGGCGCCATCGTGCAGCTCACGGGCGATGCGCTCACGCTCCGTCGCCAGGATCTGCTGCTGCTCCATCGCTTCGATCCGGCGCTCGGTCTCCACCTCGAAGATCTCCAGGGCGCGGATGATCGAGACCGCCAGGGTCAAGCCGACGACGGACAGGAAGATCAGCGGCGGCGGGCCGAAAGCATCCTCAAAGGTGGTGGTGTTGAGGAAGCTGCCGGGGAAGAAAGGCACCGGCGGCGGCACCAGTCCGCCGAAGAAAGCGAACAGGGCCAGGGAAATCCCGGCAGCGCGCAAGTTTTCGACGATGTGCTCGGCTTGGAGCGGGGCAATCAAGCGGAAGGCCTGCTCACGCAAGCCGTAAGCTGCCAACAGGCCACCGGGGAAACCGAGCATGTAGCGGGCGAGCGCATTAGCCATATTATGCCAGGTTTGAAAATCGGGAGCGTAAGCGGGCAAGACGAAAGTCGCAATCGCCAAATCGAGGATCAGCAGCCCCGAGGGGATCCACTCGATCCAGCGCATCTGGTAAATGGGACGCAGCAGAACCAGCCCGAACTGCATCAGGCAGGCCAGTGAGACGCTCAATTCCAGCAAGTGCAGGCTGTGCAGCAGGCGAGCCCCCACCTGATTCAGCTGGGCCTCCCCTACCGGGACGAACAGCTCGCCCCATTCGTACAGGCCGAACAGGATGCCGAAGGCCGCCAGCCAGGCCAGCGAGCGGGCCAGCTCCAAGCGGGAGGAACTGCGCGACTGCAAAGCAGTCACCAGGCCCATGGTGAAGAAGGTCAGGGCGTAGACGAACTGAATTACCGGCTGGTTGAGGTCGAAGAATGTATGTCCCATTTATTTTGACTAATCCTACTGCGAAAGTCATTTTATCACAACGCGCGTAAAAGCATTAAATATCGTGAACTGCGAATATATTCGCAGTTCACGATATTTAATGCTTGCCTGTACTATTCTCCGCCCTGCATGCGCGCTTGCGAGAACTGCTGCTGGAGGACCTTTGGATTGATCTCACCGACGACGCGCTGGTCGAAAGTTTGCTGGTCGGGCAGTGCGATACCCTCCTCATCACCGTGAACGTAGAGGGTCACGTGGGTTGGCGGCGGTTTCAGTTTGGTTTCGAAGATCTGATTCAAATGGTCGAAGAACTGCCGCAGCCCGCCCACCTCCACCATCTGAATAATGCTCTGATTGCCCTGTTCGTCCTGCACCTGATAAAAGCGCTGGAACTTGCGGTACGACCAATCGGCCTCTTGCACCAACTTACTGATTTGACGGCCGCGGGCGGGCATTTTGTTAAGCGCTTTCTGCACCTGATCCGCCGCATCCTGGCTGAGAATGGTGATATGCAGCTCTTTTTTGGGCTGGTAGGTCTGGTCTTTGAAGTTTAGCGCATCATCCACAAACCCGTACTTGTCTTTGTCCAGCCGGACCAGCAAGTAGCCGGTCTGATCATCGAAGTCAACCCCCTTAGGGGTATTCATATCCTGATCTTGAGATTTCATATTCCCTCCTGTTTATCCCGTCAGCGCCTGGATGACCCGCTCGATCACCTGATCGTCGGCGATCCAGGAATGGATTTTACCCCCGTATTCGGCGGTGAAGCGCTGCACCGCGGCCAGGTCTTCCTCGGTGTGGTTGCTGCTCAAGTACATGGCCGCTCCCGACTCGATCATCTTGCGGCGAGAGACCCAGGCAACCTGCTCCAGGATGATTTCGGCCAGCAGGATCTGGCAGTGCGGCGTGCCGAGCGCCACGCGCAGCGGTAGTCCGCCAAAGTAGCGCTCGACCACCGGATTCTGCAGGTAGATCCAGATCAGGCCGGTCTCATTGTCATAGGAAGCGCGCACCCGGCTGGGCGTGACCGGGTCGAAACGGTATCCGGTCAGCAGGCGCGGGCCGCGCGGGCGGTGGTCCTGGCGTGAGACCACTTCGACCGCCAGCTGGGCCTCGTGTCGGTTGGCCGAGACGTTCACCAGCGCCTTGCTGCCGATGCCGGCGCCTTTGATGGGCAGCTCCACCCGGGCCACATCCTGCTTGAAATCCCCCGGCGTGAGCTGCAGTTCCTCGAAGCCCAACTCCACTTGCCGGCGGTTGACCCGGAAGTGCAGCCTGTCGCCCGGTTTCGCAACCGACCGGTGGACGTACAGAATGGCTTTGCGGCGAGCGTTGTTCGCCATGCGCATCACATCCGGCAGAAACGCCAGCCCGCCCTCCGGCTCGGGATAGCGATCGGGCACTACCTCAACCTGCAGTCCGGCGCTGAAGCTGCCGGCCCGGGCCTCGATCTGGCCGTGGTCGCCCACCCGCCGCCCCGAGAGGACGACGTTCTGCACCGCCACCAGTTTGCCGTGGGCGATGGGCACCTCGAAAGACTGCGGCTCGGCGGTGATGCGGCTGTTCTTCGAGCGGAGCGCAACCGGGGTGTTGGGCGGGATCACCGAGGTGTCGATGCGCAGGCGCACGACCGTTTTCGAGCCCCGGCACAGCTGCAGGCTGTGCGGGATGAACTCGATTCCGCCTTCGGGCGGCGTCTCCAGGCTCTCGATGGCCTCGTCCAGATCCAGGTCCAGCCCGGTCAAGCTGCCGACCAGGGCATTGATCTGATCGATCGACTCCCACAGGCGCTTGCGCTGCTTCCTGGACAGGTTGTGGGGGGTGCCCTGCAGCAGCAGGTGGCGCTCGTGCTCGACGGCCGGGCTCAAACGGGATTCCACCTCGGCCGCCAGGGCGCGGGTGAAAGGATGGTGGCGGTCGAGACCGTCGCGGGTGTCGGTCAGCACGCTCTCGTCGGCTTTGAGCAGCGCACGGAAGTTGTGAAGCTCCATCTTCCCGAACAGGTGAGCGGCATACTCCTCCCGGTCGTAGCCAAACAGAGTCAGGTCGAGCACGGTGCTGCCGCTCTCGTAGATCAGGATGCCCCCCTCGCGATCCTCGCCGGTCTGGGTCAGCTGGCTTTCGGCGCGTTCGACCTGCAGATCCACCGCATAGTTCTGGCCTTGGTAGTCGATCTCGAACGAAGCGGCGACCACCGGCTCACCCTCTGGGAAGCGGTACTGCACCCGGTTCTCCTGCACTTTCCTGCGAGCGCTGCGGGTTCGCAAGCGGATGATCCGCTCCTCGTCGGTGTTGATCAGGCGCAGCATGTAAAAGTTTGCCAGATTCTTCAGCAGCGACTCGTGGCGCGGCAGGCTCATGTCCGTCGGGACCTCGAAACTGACCCGGGTGCCGTTGCCTTGTGGGATGCCAAGCATACGGCGCATGGACTGCGTGGCTTCCTTGCTCTTCTCGTCGATGACGATCATCGGGCGGTCGTCTTCCCAATTAAAGTGGGCGGTGTAGACCTGACCTGCATAGATCGACTGCACCACGCCGCCATCCATGCTGAAGAGCACATCCTTGATGCCCTTGCCGAAGTAACCGCGCACGCTCAGTCCGCTGTACAACCCACTGGTAGCGGCCCCGTAGTTGGGATACATGCGCTCCATGGCAGCCGCATCCATGCCCTCGGCCCAATCCACCACAGCGATGCGGCGGCTCTTGCGGTCGTAGATCACTTCGATGTGGCCGAAGCCCGGACCGTCTTGTCGCTGCATGCGCCGGTAGGAATCGTCGCTGTTGGTGATCAACTCGGCTAATGCTCGGATCAGGTTCTGGCGAATGGCCGCGCCGAACTGGCGGCGGAACTGCCGCCCGGCGGTTTTCAATTCAAGCGTCGGCAATGAATCCTCACTCCTCTATCCCCCTCGATACCAATATTGTTATAACGTAACTACTTGCAGTTGCGTTGTAACCATTGTAGCATATTGCTTCTGCCGAACCCTGTAAACCCTTAAATTTGCGTTTCTTCTCCCTCTCGGGCAACCCAGCCCAGGGCAGCCTCGAAGGCGCGCTGGTTGCTGGACTGGTTCAGGCCATCCACCAGCCAGGTGAAGGGATCATCCTCTTTGGGAGCTGTGCGGACGGAGACGCATTCGCCGGGCTTGACTTCGTTGAGATAGTTGATCTGCAGCCAAGACAGGCGCTGAGTTTGGTACTGCCGCATGGGAAAGCTGTCGCTGATCCACTCGATGTAGCGGGCATTATTGACGTGGCCCATCAGGTCGACGGCGCTGTAAGCAGCGGGTGTGACCAGACGCTCGGGCAGGTCTTCGCCAGGATTGATCTTCTCCAACTGCTCGTCCATGGCGCTCAGGGCTTCGTTGTCGGGCACCTTGCCCTGCAGGGCGCGCGGGTGAAGCATGCGCCGGGCGCTCGGATCGATCAACAGCCAGGCCGAGGTGGCGGTGGCGAAGCGCTCGCCGTCGGGGCCGGCGAAGATGAAGTCGCGGGTGAAGAAGATCTTCTGCTGGAGGCCCTTGGGCCAGGTGGTGACCACGACCTTCTGGCGCAGCCTGGGGAACCGCTCGAAGCGGATCAGCATGCGCGACAGCACCCAGATCATGTTATTCGCGAGCATGTCTTGATAGTCGAAGCCAAAGCTGGCGGCGTGATGGGTGGCGGCCTCTTGCATGGCCTGGAAAAAGCAGGCCGGTTTCCACTGCTCTTCGAAGTCCGTCTCGAACGAGCGGACGCTGGTTTCCTCGGTCCAGATCGATTGTGTCATCGTTTACTCCAATGCATGGAAGTAGTCGTCGACGGCTCCGTAGCCGTCACAGATCATTTCGGCGGAGGCGTCGAAGTTCCAGAAGCCGGGGTTAGTATCGGCGCACAGTTGGATGAGATGCAGGCGGATGCCGGGGATGCGCCGCACCGCCTCGAACTCGGCGGAGGCTTGTTGGTTGACCATCACAATGATCGACTGGATGACGACCGGCAGGATGCCCTCGGGGGCATGATCGCTGCCGTATGGGCCGCCGCAGATCTGCAGGGCATAGATCTCATCCGCGCCGCGCTCGACCGCCACCCGCAAGGGCAGGTTGGCGACCGCGCCGCCGTCGATGTAAGCAGCGCCGTTGACGTTCCAAGGCGGGAACAGCGGCGGCAAAGCGGTTGAGGCCATCAGGCCGTCCAGCAGCAAGTCGCCGGGTTCATCGCCAAAGACGTGGCGGGCGCCGTCCGCCAAACGGGCAGCCACGGCATAGACGGGCAGGCTGCCGTAATTCTTGAAGCTTACCCCTGCCGGCATCCAGCGCGAGATCAGATCCACCAGCATCTGGCTGGGTATGATGCTTGCGCGCGTGGAAGCCATGTGGTAAAGCGCAATCAGGCGGCGGTACCCGGCGAACAACTGCGGAGCGTAACCGGTCCACAGGCGCGCCAACTGGCGCAGGCCCCTTGCAGTGGGGTCGCCGGCAAACCAGGCGGCATTCAGCGCCCCGGCGGATGTGCCGACCAGCAGGTCGGGTTGAATGCCGCGGTCGAACAGCGCTTGCAGCGCGCCCACCTGGAGCGCGCCGTAATTGCCGCCGCCGCTCAAAACAAAAGCTCTCATGAAGTTTCCCTCCCATTCCCGCTCCTTATGATAAGCCGGGAAGACGATCCTATCAAGGTTTGGAGGAATCAAAAAGGGAGCATGTAGCCCCAGTCATCCTTGACTGGGGGATTTGCGATAGGGATTCCCATTGGCAAGGGAAGTTCTCAGACCGGGGACCCCAGTCAGCCCTTACAGTGTGCTGTGCGAGGATGACTGGGGCTACGAAGAATTGTTCATTTTCTGGATGTAGGATGACTGGGACTACACGATAGAGATTCCCGTTGGCAAGGGAGATCCCCGGTCCACGAACCCTTGACGCAAATACCCCGGACGTGAACGTCCGGGGTATTTGCGGTTAATTTTCATGCCTGGCGGCGACCGCCAAACGTGAGGACTACTCGAACGCTGCGCAGAAGGCTTCGGGATTCCAGGCGAAATTGCCGCCCGTGAAGCCCTCATCCACCTTGACCCACTCGCCGTCGATGACCTCGTAGCGCTCCCAGCCCTGCCCGGCCGAGCCGAAGATCGGGCCGTGGTCGGTCACCAGGGTGTAGGCCCCGGCATAGCGCAGGTACATCTCGGTGTCCGAGAGGAAGGTGATGTGGCTGGGGCCGCCGTTCCTGGCTTTCAGGGTCACGCCGTTGGCGGTGTAGGTCCACTTCTCATTGTACTTGTCCAGCTCGCGCTGTAAGTTGCCGTCCTTGTCGGCCCAGTACTTGACCCGCAGCGTGCCGGTGATCGTCGAGGTGACCTCAAACGAGCACAGCTCTCCGGCCGCGATGACCGTGACCTCATCCAGCGGCACAACCTCGATATACGGACCGCCCTTGGCCTGCACGGACGCAAAGGGCACGATGGTCAGCACGACCAAAACAGCTATGACGGCTAACCGGGTAAAACTCAGGGATTTCATAATGCCTCCTTGTTGCATAGTTCCATGTGGTGGCAGCGGTGGTTCCCCTACCCCCCAATGGTTTACCCAATTATTTTGTTGTCAAATAATGCACACCGACAACAGAATATCATCGATATGCATTGCAATTACTGTACCGTAAACTCGGCGCTGACCGGTGCGGGCGCGCCCAGGGCCTCGCCGCGGGCGGAAGGCGAGCAGCCGCCGGCGGTCAGGCGGAAGCGGCCCGGCTCCAGCACGGACTTGCCGTCCTCATCGACCAGCATCATCTGCTCGGCCTGGACGGTGAACTCCAGGCGCTGCGACTCGCCGGGTTTCAACTGCACCCGTCGGAAGGCGAACAGCTTGTGCAGCGGGGCCGGGACGGACGTTTCCAGGTCCTTGAGGTAAACCTGGGCCACTTCCTCGGCCTCGACACCGCCGCTGTTCTTTACAACGAAGGAGAAGCGCACCGGCTCACCGGCGGTCAGGGAGTTCGACTGCAGCTCCAGGTCCGAATATTCGAAGCGGGTATAGCTCAGGCCAAAGCCGAACGGGTAGAGCGGCTCAGCCTCACTGTAGCGGTAGGTGCGGCCCTGCATGTTGTAGTCCTCGAAGGGCGGCACCTGATCGAGCGATTCGGGGAACGTGAGCGGCAGCTTGCCGGAGGGGGCGTGATCCCCAAACAGCACTTCAGCCACTGCCCGCCCGCCTTCCTGGCCCGGGTACCACACGAACACCACCGCCTCGACCATTTCGGCCACTTCGCCCAGAGCGATTGGGCTGCCGCCAAACAGCACCAGCACGATCTTGGCGCCGCCTGCAGCCAGCTTGCGGATGTAACTGACCTGCGCATCCGGCAGGGCGATGTCAGACTTGTCGCCGTTCTCGGCGGTCAGCAAGGCGTCGCCCTCTTCACCTTCCATCAGGTGGTTGAGGCCCATGCAGGCGATGACCACATCGGCCTGGGCGGCCTGCAGCACACCCCAGTCGTGCTCGTTGGCATTCGGATGAGTCAGCTGGCAGCCCTGGCGGTACTCGATCTTGACGCCTTCAGGCGCACGCCCGGCGATGCCTTCCAGCAGGGTGGTGAAGGTGTCGCTTATGCCGGAGTAATTGCCGATCAGGGCGTCCACGCTGCCCGCGTTCGGCCCGACCACCAGCACCTCACGCACGTCCGGCTGGATGGGCAAGATGTTCTTGCGGTTCTTGAGCAGCACCACCGACTTGACCGCCGCCTCGTGGGCCAGGGCGCGGTGCTCGGGGCTGTTGACCACGCTCAACGGCGTATTGGCGAACGGGACCATCTCGTCCGGGTCGAACATGCCGAGCTTGAAGCGGGTGGTGTAGGTGCGGGCCAGCGAGCGGTCGATATCTGCCTCGCTGATCAGGCCGCGCTCGATGGCCTCGCCGAGATGATCGTAGGTGCACCAGCAGGAGAGGTCGCAGCCGGCTTTGAGGGCCAGGGCGGAACTCTCGGCGGCGTCGGCGGTCACCTTGTGATGGTTGTGGATGTCGCCCAGGGCGCCGCAGTCCGAGACGACGTGACCCTCGAAGCCCCACTCCTGGCGCAAGGTCTGCTCCAGCAGGAAGTCGCTGGCGCAAGCCGGGGCGCCGTTGACCCGATTGTAAGCGCCCATGACCGCCTCGACCTTAGCGTCCACGACCAGCTTCTTGAAAGCGGGCAGATAGGTGTCTTGCATGTCGCGCAGAGAGGCCCGGGCATCGAAGCCATGGCGCAGGCGTTCGGGGCCGGAGTGGACGGCGTAGTGCTTGGCGCAGGCGGCAGTCTTGAGGTAGCGGGGGTCGTCGCCCTGCATGCCCTGCACGAAGGCGGAGCCCATCTCACCGGTGAGGTAGGGGTCTTCACCCCAGGTCTCCTGACCGCGGCCCCATCTCGGATCCCTGAAAACATTCACGTTCGGGCTCCAGAAGGTCAGTCCCTGGTAGCGCAGGGTCTCCCCCGTGCGGCGCAGGGCGGCGTGGTACTTCGCGCGTCCCTCATCGGCGATGGCCGAAGCGACCCGCTCGATCAAATCGGGGTCCCAGGAGGCGGCCATGCCAATGGCTTGCGGGAACACGGTCGCGCGCCCATTGCGGGCCACACCGTGCAGCGCTTCGCTCCAGTAATCATAAGCCGGGATGCCAAGACGCGGGATGGCAGGGCTGGCGTTCAGCATCTGTCCGATTTTCTCTTCCAAGGTCAACCGCCCCAGCAGGTCTTGCACGCGCTGTTCGATGGGCTGCGTTGGATCCAGATAAATTTCTTTGGGTTCGCGCAAGGTCATCCTAAAAACTCCCTTATGAATGGATTAATGGATTGGACTCAATTGAGCGGCCTCTGCACGAATGCGAATGCCGCGCATCATGCCATTTTCCATAAAGAATGCGATCGGCTCGAAGATGGGCATCCATCCGAACTGCCCGGCGTTACGGCTGCGGATGATTAAGCGGGTGGCGCCGGCGTCCACCGGCTGGAGGATAAAGCTCCAGGTATCGAACCAGACGGTTCCTTCTGGGGCGGGGTCGGACGGGGCGGCCTTGTGGCCGACGGTCAGGGCCCGGCCGGGTTCGATGGCTGCGACGATATAGGGCGGCGGGCCAGGGTCCTTGGGGCACAGCTTGAACAGATCACCCACCTGCAGGTCTTGCCACTCAGGATGGATGCTGTCGGCGTTGACGATGGGACAATTGACCAGCGCTTCGAGCCAGGTATAGCTGTACAGCCCGCCCTTGTCAGCGCCCATCTGGACAACCCAGGGCCAGACGGCCTCGACCGGGGCGTGGATGGTCATCGCCCGGGTGTAACCGGCCACTGAGACGGCGATCAGGTCGTCGCCGGGCAGGGCGGCTTTCAGCTCCTCATCGCTTGCACCCCGGCGGTTCATCCAGGGTCGGAGCGCCAACGGGTACAGGACTGCCAGGAAGGCTGCCACCACGAGCAGTACGATCAGAATCCTCACCAGGGTGTGTGACATTTTCAAATAATCCTCTAAAAGCACGAGAAGAGATCAGCAGGAGTACCAGCGAACAGTTATCTGATTGATTATACAATTGAAACCCTGAAACGTACGATCAGGATCAGGGGGGTGCGCTCGATACTCAATTTCGAAGAAATTAGCGGCGGCGAGGTGCGGAACGCTTGCGCCGGTTGGAGCTTTTTTTGGAGCTTTCCAGGCCAAATGAGATGCCGAAGAGCGGCAGCAGCCAGCGGTGGATCAACAGCACCAGGATAGCCGCTCCGAAGGCGATCCCAAAGATGAGCAGCGAGCTGGTCAGGTTGTTCATCAGGCTCGGATTGACCAGCATCACCACCGCCAGGGTCAGCATCAACATGCCGCCGATCAGCTTAAGGATGCGGCCCTGCTTCTCCTCGATGCGGCTGGTTTTTAGGGTGAACACCACCGAGAGGAAAATCGCCAGCTCGTCAATTTGATAGATCAGCATATACAACAGCAGCAGTAAGATGAAGGTCAGAGCGGAAACACCCTGGGCAGTCAGCAGGTTGGTCCAGATCACCGGGAAGCCGGCGGTGCAGGAGAACTCCACCAGCGAGACGCCGGCCGACATGACCACGGTCGAGCCGATCAGACCCCACAACGAGTCGCTGGAAGCGATCACTTTGCGGATGCTGCGGGCGATGCTGCCCTTGTTTTCATCAGAAATTGTGAAGGAAACGCCCTCTTTGTACCAAAAGTAGTCCTTGATGTTGACCATGGCGAAGATGAGCGCCATGCCCGCCACCAGCGCCTGGATCCAGCCGACAAAGCGAATGATTTTGAGCACGCTGAACAGCCCGGCAATGAACAGGGCATATACACCGGCGGTGACCGCCAGGAAAACCAGGCCAATCAGCAGGATCTTCTTGCGCGAGCCGGTGTGGATGGTCAGGGCCATCAACATGGAAAGCACCCACAGCGAGCAGGGGTTGAAGCCGTCCACAAACGAGATCAACAGAGTGCTGACCCACAGAGACTGCTTGTCCAGGTTGACGGTGCCGAGCAGTGGAACGCTGATCAGATGCTGCTCCACTCCCGGCTGAGCCGGGGCTTGGGGCTGGGTGGATTCCTGCGCCGGTTGGGTTGGGGCTTGCGGTTGAGCGGGCTCCTCGGCTGCCGGGGAGAGCAAACCCGCTCCAGCATCTTCACAGCCGCTTGCCAGGCATTCCTTGACCGCCTGCTCGATATCGCTGCCGATCAAATCGGAATAGCCGACCCAATGCTGCGAGCCAACCAAAATGGTCGGCACACCGGCCGGGTCGAAGCCATACTTTTCACCCATCTGGTGCATCAAGTCACGGTTCTCGGGCACGTTCCAGACCTCGAACTTGAGCAGTTCTACCCCGGAATACGTTTGGGTCAACCCTTCTAGAAAAGGATCGGCAGCCGCACAGTGCGGGCAGCCGTCCCCCCAAAAGAAGTAAATCTTTACGGTCGAGTTGGTTTGGGCGGCGACTGCCTGCACTGCACTGCCGGCTGTAAAGCCCGCGGCAGCCAGTACCAGCGCCAGGAGAACAATTATTTTTAAGGATTTCAACCGCATAAGAAAAGCTCCTTGATTCAAGGCAACGAGGCGGATCAGCTTAATGGTAAACAGGCGATATCCAATTGTACCATTTTACACAAATGCTGCAAATTTCGTTCCGATTAGCTCTCAGGCGCATAAAAACACAGCAGGCGTTTTGTTGGTGTCCAACCAAAACGCCTGCTGTGTTTTTATGCGCCTGGGGGCTAATCGGCCGCCTGTTCCGCCTCCAAAAAGTCCTGGAGCCAGCCGGACACCGAGCCGAGGTGCTCGCTGCGGTACGGCTCTTCGAGCTGCGCGATCACCCGCTGCCAGGTCAGCGCCCGGTTGACCATCGCCACCCGATTCGCCAGGGAGTAGGCCTCCAGCAAATCCTCGCGGGAGGCGTAATCCATCCAACTGTCGAGGTAAACGTCCCGCAGCATAGACAGCTCGCCGCCATCCTCATCCAGCTTGAGGCGGTAGGCAATGCTGCGCAGCGTCACGAGCATGGAAAAGAAAGGATGCGCCACGCAGCTCTCGCCCCAATCGGAGAGGATATAGCTGCCGTTGTACGTGAAGACGTTGCCGTCGTGGAAGTCGTCGTGATGCAGGGTCTCGGGGATGGCGTAGGCAGCCAGCGCCTGACACTGGTCGGAAAACCGAGGAGCCAGGGCGCGCAGCCGCTCGTATTCCCCGGCGCTGAGACCATCCGTCCGGTCGATGCGCAGGGTGTCACGCTGATCGAGCAGCGCCTCGAACTGCCGGGGCAGGAATTCCAGCCGCCGGTCGAGGGCGCCCAGGTCGAGCAGTTCATCCACGTGCTCGATCATATCGATCTGCAAGCCGGCATAGAGCGGCAGCACCTTGCGCCAGTGGCGCAAACCCTCGATCGACTGGATTTGCTCGCGCAGGCAGCTGCCCATATCCAGATACAGCAGCCAGCCGCGCTCTTCATCGATCGCCAGCACTTCCGGAATGCAGTCATCCCGCCAGCGCCAGAGCGCCTGGGTCAGCGCCGGTTCGTGACCTAGAGCAGGCGAGATGGCCTTGAAATAGGCAACCCCGCCAAAGGTGGACGCGCGCAGCACGGTCGACCAGGGTCGGACGTGTGGCTGTTCGATGGCTCCGCGCACCTCCATGCCCAGGCGCATTAATTCTTCGCGAATCCAGGTAGTGGCTTCGTCCAGCCAGCCCGTTTGAGTCCACGGAAGCTTGATCTTTTCTTGCATCATAGAGTCATTCTCTATCATTTGGTATTCCAGCTCCCCGTAATTAGCGTCAACCGCATCCCCAATGAGACGCTGCATTTTATATTGTACCACTTTTGTCATAAATACCGAAAAGGAGAAGCACAGGAGCAACCTGTCGCCTTTGCATTTCAATCCCTGGTGCTATAATCTTAAAATTCAACAGAAAGGGAAGTCCATGCCGCAACACGAAAACCAATCACCGTCCTCCCGCAGGCGCGCCCGTGAGATCGGGGTCGCGCCGGGAGTGCTGCCGCCCGGCCCGCTAAACGCCATCACCGACGTGCCCGGGGTGCGCGTCGGGCACTTCACCCTGATCGCGGGGGATGACGTGCGCACCGGCGCAACCGCAATTCTGCCGCACTCCGGCAGCCTGTATCAGGAGAAAGTCCCGGCGGGGCTGGCGGTGGGCAACGGCTTCGGCAAACTGGCCGGCAGCACCCAGATCATCGAGCAGGGCGAGATCGAGACGCCCATCCTGCTGACCAATACCCTGTGCGTGGCGCGCGCCCTGGACGCCATCCTGGATTGGAGCCTGGCCCAGCCCGGCGGCGAGGAGATCACCTCGATCAACCCGGTGGTGGGCGAAACCAACGACAGCCACCTGAACAACATCCGCAAGCGCGCCCTGACGCCCGAGATGATCCGCCAGGCGATCGAAACTGCCCAAGAAGGCCCGGTGGCGGAAGGGGCGATCGGCGCAGGGACAGGCACAGTGGCTTTCAACTGGAAGGGCGGCATCGGCAGCAGCTCACGCCGGCTGCCCGAGCCGCTGGGCGGCTACATTGTGGGAGCGCTGGTGCAGAGCAACTTCGGCGGGGTGCTGCAAATGGACGGCGTCCCGGTCGGGCGGGCGCTGGGGCAGTATTACCTCAAGGAAGAGCTGGACCAGGGGGATGCGGACGGCTCCATTATGATCGTCCTGGCGACGGATGCGCCCCTGTCAGACCGGAACTGCGTCCGCCTGGCACGGCGCGGTCTGGCCGGGCTGGCCCGTACGGGCGCTTCGATGTCCGATCAGTCGGGGGATTACGCCCTGGCCTTCTCGACGGCCGAGTTTGTGCGGCGCACCCTGCCACGGCGCAGCGCCCCCTCGGCGCTGGTCGAGCTGCCGAACGGGATGATGTCGCCGCTGTTCGAGGCCGCCATCGAAGCGGTCGAGGAGGCGATCTACAATTCGCTCTGCATGGCCACGAGCATGACCGGCTACCTGGGCAGCACGGTCGAGGCACTGCCCCTGGACAAGGTCGCGGCGCTGGTGCGAGCGTATTCAGGGGGATAAAACCGGCCTTTACGGAACCTTTTGGCCCCTTTCTCCGTTATATCCATGTAAGCACTCGCGAGGGAACCTTCTTCCCTGCGAGCCCATTCTGTTGTTAGGGGTCTACCATGAAACGTTTTCCTTTGCTCATCGCTATCCTGATCATCCTCGGGCTCAGCCTGTCGGCTTGCAATCTGCCCACCGGAGCCAACCGGGCCACCCCGGATCTGTTCGCCACCCTGGCCGCAACCGCCGGCCTGCCGGTGAGTTACACCAGCGTGCCAACCTCGGTGGCGGTGCAAGGCTCGACCGCCACCGCGCTGCCACAGCCCAGCGCCACCGCGCTGCCCGCCAATACCAGCACCTCAATCCCGACCATTACCTCCCCGGCCCCGACCTCCACGCCCATTCCGACCATCTCCAGCGGCCAGAATGGCGGCGTTCAGACCCCGCGCTGCACCTACCTGGCGACCTACATCGCCGACGTTACCATCCCGGACGATTCGCGCATGGACGCCGGCCGGGCCTTCACCAAGATCTGGCGGGTGCGCAACGACGGCACTTGCACCTGGGGCACAGGCTACCCGCTGAACGCGCTGGTCTTCTACAGCGGCAGCCAGCTGGGCGCTCCGTACCAGGTGCAGATCACCGGGCCGGTTGCCCCCGGGCAAATGCTGGATATCGCCGTGAGCATGGTGGCCCCCAACTCGCCCGGCGTTTACACCAGCGAGTGGATGTTCCTGCTGGATAACACCTACTTCGGCTCCGGTCCGTACGGATCGGCCGCGCTGTATACCCGCATCATTGTTGGGGCAACGCCCACGCCGATGGTCATGACCCGCATCAACCTGCCTGCCGGCGCCACCTCGACCAGCGTCGACGGTGTGGTGGTCGGGAACGGCATCCGCACCTACGTGGTAGGCGCAGCCAGGGATCAGCTGCTGATGGCCTCGATCTCGAGCGCATCTCAAGACCTGACCCTTCGGATCGTGGACGCCGGTAACATGCAGGTGCTGGCCAGCGTGTACGGGCCGGCGGTGCAAGCGGTGCTGCCGCGTAACGGCGATTACCTGGTGCAGGTGGTGGATGGGAGCGACGGCGCCGACTTCACCCTGGGCATCACCATACCGGCCCGCATCTCGTTTGCGCCGGGCGCAGTCTCCGCCACCGTCGACGGACAGATCGTCAACCACTACGCGACCACCTACCTGCTGCGTGCCATGCAAGATCAGACCATGACCGTGACAATCACCTCAGACAGTGCCGGCCTGGCGCTGACCATCTACGGCCTCTCGGACGGCCAACCCCTGGTGCGCTCGCACCTGGGCCTGACCACCTGGACCGGCACGCTCCCGGCCACGCAGGACTACGTGATCATGATCGTGCCCTCGGTCGATACCGCCGATTACAGCTTGACGACGACGGTCGAATAAGCGGTCCCGAAACCAGCAAACAGAGAGTGCAGCGCCACGAGCCGCACTCTCTGTTTGTTTTCAGGCGTATACCTACCTCATCCGCTGCGCTTTGTGTTAAGATAGAAGCAGGAGGGAAACGATCAAGATGGCTGTAGAAACCGGCTCCTCGAAGAAGAGCGGCGAGGAAAGCAAGAAACGCGTCGGCCAGATCGAAATCCAGGAAGCGAAGACCGATTCCTACCTCAGCAACGAGCGCACCTTCCTGAATTGGATCCGTACGTCGCTGGGAGCGTTTATCCTTGGATTTATCGTTGCTCGCTTCGGCCTGTGGTTTGACCAGCTTACCCAATCCAACCAGAATATCAACGGCAAAAGCGCCGACAACATCCTCTCCATGGGGATCGGCATCGGTATCATTGCGTTGGCTGCTGCCATGGCGGTCATCGCCGTTTACCGCTACCGCGCCGTCAACGAGGTCATCCGCAAGGGCGGCGGCGAGATCAGCACGCGCTTGCCCATCTACGTCGCAGTGGCGACGATTGGGATTGCAGCATTTTTGATCTTCTACCTGCTGGTGATTTTCCAGTCGTTTTAGTAAGGGGCGCGCGTAGAGCGAAGACCCCCGGCATAGGGCGCGCGTAGAACGCAATCCCCAGGCAGCCCTTACAGGGTGCTTCGCGAGGATGCCTGGGGCTACACCCCGGCGGCCTTGAAGGCGGCCGCGACGATCTCTTGCGCTTCTTGCTGGATGCGGCGCAGGTGTTCGTCGCCATTGAAGCTCTCGGCGTAGATTTTATACACGTCCTCTGTGCCGGAAGGACGGGCGGCGAACCAGCCGTGCTCGGTGACCACCTTCAGGCCGCCGATGGGTGCGTTGTTGCAGGGGGCGCGGGTGAGCGTCGCCACGATCTTGTCGCCGGCCATCTCTTTGGCCTCGATCATCTCCGGCGAGAGGTCTTCCAACACGGCTTTCTGGGCTTTACTGGCCGGCGCATCGATGCGAGCATACTCCGAGCGCCCGAACTTATCCTCCAGGGTTTGGAAATGCTCGGCGGGGTCGCGTCCGGTCTTCGCCAGGATCTCCACCGCCAGCAGGTCGAGCAGGATGCCGTCCTTGTCGGTGGTCCAGACCGTGCCATTTTTGCGCAGGAAGGACGCCCCGGCGCTTTCCTCACCGCCGAAGCCCAGCTCGCCGCGCAGCAGCCCGTCCACGAACCACTTAAACCCCACCGGCACCTCACACAGGCGGCGGCCCAACTCGGCCACTACCCGGTCGATCATCGAGCTGGATACCAGCGTCTTGCCGACCGCCACGCCGTCGCCCCACTCGGGACGGTTGCGGAACAGGTACCAGATGGCGGTCGCCAGGTAGGCATTCGGGTTCATCAGCCCGGCGCTGCGCGTCACGATGCCGTGGCGGTCGTAGTCGGGATCGTTGCCGAAGGCGATGTCGAAGCGGTCTTTGAGCTGGATCAGGCTGGCCATGGCATAGGGAGAGGAGCAGTCCATGCGGATCTTGCCGTCGTGGTCGACGGTCATGAAGGAGAAGCGCGGGTCCACCACCGGGTTGACCACGTCCATGTCCAGGCCGTAGCGCTCGGCAATCGGCTCCCAATAGGCCACGCCCGAGCCGCCCATCGGGTCGACGCCAATCTTGAGCCCGGCCCCAGAAACGACCTGCATATCGATCACGTTTTCCAGGTCGCTCACATAGGGCGTGACGTAGTCGTAGGTGTGGGTGGTTTCGGCCTGCAGGGCCTGCTTGTAGGAGACCCTGCGCACGCCCTGCAGCCCCTGCTGCAGGATCTCATTGGCCCGGTTTTGAATCTTGCGGGTGGTGTCCGTGCCGGCCGGGCCGCCGGAGGGCGGGTTGTACTTGATGCCGCCGTTGTCGGGCGGGTTGTGAGAGGGAGTGATCACCACGCCGTCGGCCAGACCGGAGGAGCGGTCGCGGTTGTAGGTCAGGATGGCATGGGAAATGACCGGCGTGGGCGTGAAGCCGCCCGGGCCCTGGATGACCAGGTTGACGCCGTTGGCGGCGAACACCTCCACCGCGGTCTCATGGGCAGGCTTCGAGAGGGCGTGGGTGTCCATGCCGAGATACAGCGGCCCGTTGGTCCCGGCCTCCCTGCGGAACTCGCTGATGGCCTGGCAGGTGGCAAGGATATGGTCCTCGTTGAAGCTGCGCTCGAACGACACGCCCCGGTGCCCCGAGGTGCCGAACGAGACGCGCTGCCCGGGCACGTTGGGGTCTGGTTTGAGATCGAAGTAGGCGTCGAGCAGTGCCTCGACGTCCACCAGCAGTTCTTCCGGAGCCTTCTTGCCGGCCAGTGCATTTACCTGTGTCATCCTAACCTCCCTCGAGTGAAAAACGGCTGCATCCTACTCTTCTATTATAGTTAAGTTCGCTTCGACTGCCAGTAAAGATCCACCAGTTGGTCCGGCGTCACCGGCACATATTCGTCGCCCAGGTGCTCGACCAGCGCCCGCACATAGGCCATCTGCGTCAGCCAGTTGCCGATGCTGGCATAAACGAAGCCGGGGCGTTCCCGGGGCGTCCACTGCTGGATATCGGCCACCACCTCCTGAAAGGTGATCTGATTGTCACCCGGGTTCTTGGTGCTGGTCTGGATGACCGGCACCCCGGCGATCTCTTGCACGATGTGCGACAGGCTGTCGGCTTTCGAGCGGTCGTAATTTTTGAACAGGCCGCGAATGCCCGAACGGCACAGGTCTTCCAGCCGTTCCTCCGGCATGTCATAGAATGTGACCAGGGTCTCCAGCCCCAGCCTCTCACGATAGCCCTTCGACAGCTCGACGAAGTCCCCCCAGATCTGCTCGCGGCGCTCGGCAGGGTAGCCCCCGGCGTAATTCCACTCGTGGATGTAGCCCACCCCGGTGACCGCATTGGTAAAACCGTCGTTGGGCGCGGCATGCCGGTAGAACCAATCCAAAATATCGGGCATCAAGTCGAGCAGCAGCGGCGACTGCTGCCAGCCGACCGGGAAGCGGCCCCGGTCGGGGTCTTCCCACAGCTTGCGGAAGTTCTGGCGGTAGAAGTCGGGGCTGTCGCCGTCGGTGCGGATGAAGGTGATGTATACCTTGCCGGGGTCCAGTTTGGGCGCAGGGGCGCTTTGATGCGAAAGGCTGGCCTGCGTGCCGGAGTGGACGGTCAGGTTGCTGGTGCCCTGCGAGACCCGCTCGAAAGCGGAGCAGACCATGAACTTGGCGCACTCGCTCAGCATCACCACCCCCATCGACTCGCCGACGCCTTCGTCTCTCCCGATCGGGTAAGACGGCCAGCCCAGGCAGGGGATGTTCGGCGGCAGCGCCAGCAAGCGTTCCCTCACAAAACCCTCATCCGCCTCGTCGAAGGTCTCTTTCAGCCAAAAGATCGGCAGCTTGAAGGCCACCAGATAATCGCGCAGCGCTACGTCCTCCGGCGAGAGGATCGCACACATGCGCCCGGTCTGCTGATCGCCGTAGGTATCGTAGAACCAGCGGTAAGCGTCCAGGTCACGCTGCCAGTGGAACGAGCGCAGGTCGAGGGTGTCCTTTTGGATCTCCTCGGGGATCTGCGCGCCCACCGCCGCCAGGAAATCCGGCATCACCACCAGGCGCTGCTCGATCCCGGCCAGCATGGTGGCGACGTTGGTGGTGGCGTCCAGGCAGGGGTCGGTGATGACCAGCCCCTTGGCGGCGGGAAGGAAGCGCTGCAGCAGGTCCTCGGCATCCAGGTGCGTCACTTTTTCCACGTCGCCGCGCTCGACCAGCCAGTCGAGCCACAGGTGATCGAACAGGTCCAGGATCAGGAAAATTTGCGGGCGCTCCCGGTTAACCAGACCCTGCAGGCAGGTCAGGCTCAGCTGCCAGTCCCAGTAGGGCTGGGGCAGCCGGTTGACCTGTACGCTGAAAATCTCCCTGGCAGGCGGATTGGTGCGATGGCAAATGCCGCCGGTCGCCGGTAATGGGTCCATATATCCTCGCTTTCCCCCCTGTTGTTACGTCTAAAAGCAGCAAAAGAACACTATTGGTTATAACATAAACCGGCCCCGGCGCAGGATGTTCCTCGCGCCGATCCGTTCAGAGGCGGGCTTTGCAATGGGATTGATTGTCGAGGAGGGGTTAACGAGTGGAACCGGCGCTGCAAGCTGGCGGGTAGTGTTGA
>CAWEQO010000014.1:0-160401 GCA_963811225.1 uncultured Chloroflexia bacterium | reverse complement strand
GCCGGTGATCCCGGCGCTCGGGTGGCCGCTGTAACGAGAGCGCAGATGTTCTGGCTCGAGGAAGGGCTGCCGTCGTCGCTCGTGCCGGGGCGCAGGCCGCGGACGACGCTGTCGCCGACGATCGCGCTGCGCGACGGCGGGGCGGCGCTCGCGATCGGGACGCCCGGCGGCGACCAGCAGGACCAGTGGTCGCTGCACGCGTTCCTCCGCCACGTCGTCTTCGGCGACGACCTTCAGGCCGCGATCCAGCGCGCCGCTGTTCCACACCGACCACTTCCCGTCCTCGTTCTTCCCGCGCGAGAGCGCGCCGCGCTCGCTGGCGCTGGAGGCGCGCTGGGGCGAGGACGTTGCCGACGAGCTCCGCCGGCGCGGCCACGACGTCACCGTCACCGATCCGTGGTCGCTCGGACGGGTCAGCGCCGTCGCGCGCGAGGACGGCCTGCTCAAGGCGGGAGCCAACCCGCGCGGCATGCAAGGCTACGCGGCCGGCCGGTAGTCTCAGTCCAGCAGCTTCCGCAGTGCGACGAACCAGCGCAGCCGCTCGGCGTAGGGGACGGCTGCGTTCGCGGGTGACGTCGACGGCAGCACGTACAGCATCGTCTCCCCAGCCTGCGCTTCTGCAGTCCGTGCGCCGGCCGCTCCCGGAACGGCCCACGGTACGCCTCCTTGCCGACGAACCCGATCGCCCGCGGGCGCAATTCCGGCGCGAGCCGCTCCAGCCGTGCGCCGGCGCCCGCGAAGTCCGCCGCGCGCAGGTCGCTCGACCCGGGCGTGGTCCGCGATGCGGCGTTCGTCAGCCCGATCCCGCGGCGCAGCACCTCGAACTGCTCCTCGGGGCGAGCAGCTGGGGCGTGAACCCGGCGCGTGGAGGAGCCGCCAGAAGTCGTTCCGCGGGTTGGCGAAGTGCGCCGCCGCCGCGGCGGAGACCCGCCCCGGATTGATCCCGCAGAAGATCAAGTCCAGGTCGGGCGCGAGAACATCGGGAACGGCGCTGCCCACGCTACGCGACCCGGTCCCTTCCCGCGCGCCTCACGCCGCTTCCACCTCGGAGAGCTCGCCGTTCGAGCCCACCAGCGCCGCCCCTCGACGAGCCGGCGCAGCTGCTCGCCGAGCAGCCCGCCGCTCGGGCGTTCGGGATCGGACTCCCGGATCACCGCCACCGTCGATTCGCGATCACCGTAGAGCCGCGCGTAGCACTCGGACTCGCTCAGGGGCCGGAGCCGCGTCACGGTCCGAACGTAGCTTCCCGACCGGACGGACCCGCTAGGTTTTTCCGCATGGCGGAGCCGAGAGCGAGAGTCCTCGAGTTCGCGGTCGCCCTCGACCGGGACGGCCGTCGGCACAGCGGAGGGCACGACCGCTCGAGGTGCCCGGGAACTGGTCGCCCGAGCACCTCGTCCTCGCCGGCCCTGCTCGAATGCTCGCTGACCAGCCTCCGTTATCACGCCGGCCGGGTGGGCGTGGCCGTCGAGGCGAGCGGCGGGGCGGGCAGGGGACGGTCACCCGCCGCGAGGAGGACGACCGCTTCGCATTCGTCGACGATCGACGCGCGCCTCGACGTCCGGTTCGACCCGGCGCCGGCCGACCAGGTACCCGGCTGCTCGCCGAAGGCCGAGCGCGACTGTTTCGTCGGCGCCTCGCTCACCGCGACGCCGCGCTACGCCTGGAAGGTCGCGTGAGAGACGAAGCCGAGCACAAAGGCGACAGCGGAGCTGTCAGCCTGGTGTGAGGCGACGTCGTGAGGCCGGAGGCCTCAAGCTGCTCCTGCTCGGCGGCCCGAAGTTCCTCGGCCATGCGCTGATCGAGGCCGCGCTCGACCAGCGGCCACGAGGTGACCACGTTCAACCGCGGCCAGACGAACCCGGCGCTCTTCCCCGCAGCTCGAGAAGCTGCACGGCGACCGCGACGGCGACCTGTCGCGCTCGAGGCCGCACGTGGGACGCCGTCCTCGACACCTCCGGCTACGTCCCGCGGCTCGTCGGGCGACTCCGCTGAGCTCCTCCGAGCGCCGCCCGCGTACCCGTTCGTCTCCAGCATCTCCTCCTACGCCGACTACCGTGAGCCGCGCGCCGAGACGACCCGCCGGCGCAGCTCGCCGACGGGCCGGACGACCGCCTGCTCGAGGACTCCGCGAACTACGGCTCGCTGAAGGCGCTCTGCGAGCACGGGGCGAGCGCGCCTTCGGCGACGCGCGCGCTGGTCGTCCGCCCCGGCCTGATCGTCGGCCCGCACGACCCGACCGACCGCTTCACCTACTGGCCGCGCCGGGTCGAGCGCGGAGGCCCGTCCTCGCCCCGCCCGCCGGACAGCCCGTGCAGATGATCGACGTCCGCGACCTGGCCGGCTGGATGCTCCAGCTTGCCGAGGACGGCCGCGGGGCGTGTTCAACGCCACCTCGCCGCCCGGCGCGCTCACCTTCGGCTCGATGCTGCGAGGCCTGCGGTGCGACGAGGTCGTCTGGGTCGACGAGGCCTTCCTGCTCGAGCAGGGCGTCGAGGGCTGGAGCGACCTGCCGGCTGGATCCCGGCCGCGAACGAGGACTTCGCCGCCTTCCAGCTCGTCGACGTCTCCCGGCGGTCGCGGCCGGTCTGACCTTCCGGCCGCTCGCCGAGACGGCCCGCGACGTGCCCGAGTGGACGGGCAAGGCCGGCCTCCTGCCGAGCGCGAGGCCGAGCTGCTCGAGCCTGGGGCAGGCGGCCGTTGAGCCTCGACGTCGCCGCCGTCCGCGCACGCTTCTCCGCGCTCGAGCGCGACCTCGTCTTCTTCGACGGCCCCGGCGGCACCCAGGTGCCCGACGAGGTGATCGACGCGATCGCCGCCTACCTCCGCGAGTCGAACGCGAACGTCAGCGGCCCGTACGAGACGAGCCGCCGCACCGAGGCCCTCGCGAGCGCGCGCGCCCACCGCGGCCGCGCTTCCTCGGCTGCGCGCCCGACGAGGCCGTCTTCGGCCCGAACATGACGACGCTCAACTTCGCCCTCTCCCGGACGGCGGGCCGCGAGTTTCGGGCCGGGGACGAGATCCTCGTCACGAGCCTCGACCACGACGCGAACGTCGCCCCCTGGCTCGAGCTCGCCCACGACCGCGACCTGACCGTCCGCTTCGTCGACATCCACGACGACAGCCGCTCGACCTCGACGATCTGGAGCGGCAGCTCTCCGACCGGACGCGCGTGGTCGCCTTCCCGGTCGCCTCGAACGCGGTCGGGACGCTGACCGACGTCCGCCGCATCGCCCAGCTCGCTCACGGCGCAGGGGCGCTCGCCTGGGCCGACGCCGTGCACTACGCGCCGCACGGGCCGATCGACGTCGGCGCGTTGGGCGTCGACGTGCTGGTCTGCTCGCCCTACAAGTTCTTCGGGCCGCACCTGGGGGTCGCCTTCGGGCGCCCAACCCTATACCCTGGCTGTTAGGGCCGCCTGGGGTTCCAGCGACAGGGCAACAAGATTTGTTCTGCCTGTAGCAACTGTGATAAAAGTCAAGGCCAAATTTAGGATTTAGGCATAGCCAGGCGAGGTTCCCAACGAGTACCAGAACGCATCATCGCATTGAGAATCGTTAACATTTTGTGCATGCAGGCCACTAAGGCAACCTTACGCAACTTGCCGGCCTGGACCAAGCGCTCATAGTAAGCCTTGATAACAACGTTGAAGCGGGTAGCATTCAGGGTTGCCAGGTACAAGGCACTGCGGACACTCGCCCGGCCTCCCCAAATGGCCCGTTTGCCACGCATTTTGCCACTGTCTCGATTGAACGGCGCTACTCCCACGAGTGCGGCAATCTGCTTGCGATTGAGTTGACCCAGCTCGGGCAGTTCGGCTAGCAGCGTCGTAGAGGTCACGGGCCCGATGCCTTTGACAGATTGCAGCAACTCATCCTTTTCACGCCAGACCGGGCTATCTTGCAAGCGCTGATGTAAGTCCTTGTCAATATCTGCCAGCTCCTGCTCCAGCCACTCAATATGGTCTTGAATGCGCACTTGCATCACTGAGCGGGCTTGCTTCTGTCGGTTTTTCTCTGCCACCAGCATTTCGACCAGTTGGCGGCGACGAACCAAGATCGCCTGAAGCTCTCGAGCCTGCTCATCCGGCATCCTGCGGGGCTCGGGGCGGATCGCTTCCGCAAAATGAGCCAGCACACCGCCATCAATCTTGTCCGTTTTGGCCAGTTCTCCGGTGGATTTCGCAAAATCGCGGGACTGACGTGGGTTGATCACCGCCACCGGCATCTGAGCCGCCGCCAAAGCTACGGCTACGTCTGTCTCTAAGCCACCGGTGGCTTCCAGTACAATCAAGGTCGGCGGGAATGCACTCAATTGATCGACGAGTTTCGCAATCCCTTTCTCGTTGTTTTCCACCTGCCAGTGTTTAGCGGACGGCCGTACGGCCACATCCAGTTGTGCCTTGCTCACATCGATCCCCACATATACTGCTGCTTTGTCTTTTTCGCTCATTTTGCCCTCCATCATCGCATCTCTCTGGTCCCAACCTTGCGGATACGGACTCGCCCATTTGCGGTCCCGGCAACTGTTCGGGCTATTATCGGAAGGACACGGCGACCTTCGCTACGGTTCGGTTTTCTTTAACCTAGGGGCACTCGATCTGCCGTGTCCTTATCCACTACCCTTGATCTTACTCCTCTTCAATCATACAAGGGGCACGGCGGGAATGGTGGATATGTGTATTGAATCGGTAGGGGCACGGCGAGTAACGCAAGACGACATAATTGAACCGGTAGGGGCACGGCGAGTAACGCAAAACTCCAATATTGAGCCAATACGAAGCCGTGCCCTGGTAACCCCCCCGAACCTATTCCAAGAATAACAACCATGGCCCTTTCCCTTCCGTCAAAATGTATGATTGCCGTTAGGGCATGGCTGCGTATTGGTTAACTCCTATTGTCTTGCGCATTCCCGCCATGCCCCTACCGGTTCCATTCAATGATCACGCGCATCATGGGGGGACAGGGGCATGGCGGGAATGGTGGATATGTGTATTGAATTGGTAGGGGCACGGCGAGTAACGCAAGACGACATAATTGAACCGGTAGGGGCACGGCGAGTAACGCAAGACTCCAATATTGAGCCAATACGAAGCCGTGCCCTGGTAACCCCCCCGAACCTATTCCAAGAATAACAACCTCGGCCCCTTCCCCTTCCGTCAAAATGTATGATTGCCGCCAGGGCATGGCTGCGTATTGATTTAATTATGTGGTCTCGCGCATTCCCGCCATGCCCCTACGACCTTTCCAAATGATCTTTGATCATCAAAATTGGTAATAACTTTCCCGAGTAGTTGCAAAAAAGAAATATAACAGGCAAAGCCGCAAAGGACGCGAAGAAGAGCTTTAAAGGTTCTTCTTCGCGTCCTTTGCGTGGGCCATTTCCTCTTAATCGCCGTTCGTTAATGCCTTCTCGAACGCCTGGGGAAAATCCGTGATGACCCCCGTCACCCCGGCCTGCGCCAGTTCCCTCATATCCTTCGGATCGTTGACCGTCCAGACGTAAACCTCTTTCCCGGCCTGCGCCAGCTCAGAGACCTGCTGCGGGTTGGTGTTCTTTACGTTCGGGTTGAAGCCCTGGGCGTTGTATTCGTCCAGCAGCGCCGCCGGGTTCGACTCACGGCCTTCTACCAGCACGGCGGTCTTGATATCCGGGTCGATCTGGCGCACCTGGCGCAAATAATCGTGATTGAAGGACGAGATGATCACGCTGTCCGTCATGCCGATTTTGTGGATCAGATCCACCGTCTTCTGCACCACCACCGCATCGCCGGGCAGGCCGCTGGCGTCCTTGATCTCCACGTTCACCCGCCAGTTGTTGTCGCGGGTGAACGTCAGCGCCTCTTCCAGGGTAGGGATCTTCTCGCCCACATAGCTTTCCTGGTCCTGCTGGCTGACCGCCCCGGCCTTGATCTGCTTGAATGGATCGCTCTGATTAAACCACGAGCCGAAATCCAGTTGGCGCAGCTCGTCCAGACTGAAGTCGTTGACCGCCCAGGGACGCCGGTCGGGGTAGACCTGCCGGACGTTCGAGGTGCGTTCGAGTGTGTCATCGTGCAGCACGACCAGCTGCCCGTCGGCCGTCACCGCCACGTCCAGCTCCCACATGTCCGCCCCGGCCTCATAAGCTTTGCGGGCCGCTGCCAGGGTATTCTCAGGCGCCAGCGAGCGCGCCCCGCGATGGGCGATGTTCAGCGGCCTGGGTAAATTAGACGGCGACGCGGGAGACGCCGCCGACGTGCTGCAGGCCGTCAGGCTCAGAACGGCCAGGGAAATTAAGACAACGTTCTTCATAAGAATCTCCTCTTCAACGATTTTTCATTCCTCCGACCCATGATCTCCTCCGCTCCTCCGTCCCATGTTCCACGTGGGACGCCCCCGTACGATCAGCGTCCTTCCCCCTCCCATGCTCAAGGCGCTTTGGATATAAATTCCCCGGTAGAGAGCAGCGCTCCCTACCGGGGTAATTGCATCAGAAACTGCCTTGCTTAGGGTTGGATGCCCATAGAGGCGTTGTAATCCTCGATGGCCTGGGTGACCGAGGCGGCCGCCGTATCCAGTGCTTCCTGCGGGGCCGTTCCCGACAGGATCTCTTCGATAGCGGTCTCGATCGTGGCACGCGCCGACGGGAACACGCCGATCAGCGCGCCGCGGGTCACGTTGTTAATGGGGGTGGCGTGCAGCTGATCCACCGCTGTGGTGAACTGCGGGTATTTGGCGGCCCAGTCCTGGCCCAGCTGCTCGTTGTAAGCAGCCTTGCGGATCGGGAAGTAGCCCGACATCGTCCACCAGTAGGCCTGCTCGGCCGGGGAACTCTGGAACTTGATGAACTCCCAGGCGCAGTCCTGCTCGGCCTGTGGCCGGTTGTTGATCATCCACAGCGAACCGCCGCCGATGATGGTGCCGTAATTGGCGTAGGCGTCTTCGTTCGCACGCGGCAGGAAGCCCGTGCCAACTTCGAACTTGCCCTTGCTGCCCTCGATCATACCGCGCAGAACAGCGGTCGAGTCGATGAACATGGCGGTCTGCCCGGCCAGGAAGGCGTTGCGGGTGTCGACGGTCTTGCGGCCGTAGTTGCCCAGCGAGCCGTTTTCGTACATGGTCTGCCACCAGTTGAACAGGTTCAGACCCTCAGCGCCGTTGAAGGTGGCCTTTGAGGCGTAGCCGTCGCGGCCGTTATTGTTGTCCACATACAGGCCACCCGAGGCGGCCAGGTACTGTTCGAAGAACCAGCCGTAAACAGCGAAGGCGCCGCCGGAGACGGTAACCTTGCCGCTGGCGTCTTTCTGGGTCAGCTTCTCGGCGGCGGCAGCGAACTCGTCGAAGGTGCGCGGGGGTTTCTCAGGATCCAGACCGGCTGCTTTGAACATGTCTTTGTTGTAGTACAGCAGCGGGGTGGAGGTGTTGAAGGGCATGGAGTACAACTGACCGTCCACGGTGTAGTACGCCAGGACGTTGGGCTCCAGGTCCGAGATGTCGTAGTTCTCTTTGTCGATGTAGGTCTGCACCGGGGTGGCCACTTGCAGGTCGACCAGCAGGCGGGTGCCAATGTCGTAGACCTGCACCACGGCCGGGGTCTGGTTGGACTGCAGGCCGGCTTTTAGCTTATTGAGCGAGTCGTCATAGGAGCCCTGGTAGATCGGTTCGACGTAGCACTGATCTTGCGAGGCGTTGAAATCGTTGGCCATCTGCGGGATGGCTTTCCCACCGATGTCGCCAGCCATGGAGTGCCAGAACTCAATCTTGGTTGCGTTCTCACTCTTGGGCGGCGCAATGGTCGACGTAGGCACCGCGGTCGGGACTGCGGCTGCCAGGGCGGTCGAGGTTGCATCGGTCCCACTCGCGGCGGCGGGAGCGGCCGGGGCGGCCGGGGCGGCAGTGGTCGGTTCTACTGCCTGGGGGGCGTTGGTCGGTGCAGCGGGGGCTGCGCAGCCGGCCAGCACCATGCTCATGATCACCATTGAGATCAATAGAGCGTACAGTGACTTCTTCATTTTTCCTCCTTAGGAGTTAGGGAAAAGATTGTTCAAATGCCGGGCAGGGCCTAGCCCTTGATCGCTCCGGCAGTCAAACCACGGATAAGTTGGCGGTTGCTGAAGATGAACAGGAAGAATGTTGGGATCAGGATGATCACCACGCCTGCCATTACAGTGTTGAACATGAAGCGTTCTTCATCTTGCAGTAAAGCGATTCCGATTTGCACCGTTCGCATATCGGGGGAATTGGTAATCAGAAGCGGCCACAGGTATTGGTTGTAGGTCTGCAAGAAGCTGTAGACTGCCAGCGTCCCCAGGGCCGGGCGGGCCAGCGGCAGCACGATCGAGGTCAGGAAATACAGATCGCTTGCGCCGTCGATCACGGCCGCGTCGTGCAGTTCCTTGGGGATGGTGCGGAAGAACTGGCGCAGCAAGAAGGTGCCGAAGCCCGTGGCCATGAAAGGCACCGCCAGCCCCTGGAAGCTGTCCGTCCAGTTCAGCTGCTTCACCAGCAGGTAGTTGGGGATGATCGTGGCTTCCCACGGGATCATCATGGTGGCCAGGAAAACCAGGAAGAAGAAATTCTTCCATTTGAAATCGATAAACGTGAATGCGAAGGCCGCCAGGCTGGCGGTGAACAGCTGACCGACCGTGACCAGTGAGGACTGGATGGTGCTGTTGAGCAGGTAGCGCACCAGCGGCGCTTGCTGCAGGGCGTGGATGAAGTTTCGGAAGTACAGGCTGGACGGCCACAGGCGCGGCGGGTAAGTTGCCAGTTGTTGATCGTTCAACATGCTGATGTTGATCGCAGTCCAGATCGGGTACAGCACCACAATCGCCGCGGCGACCAACAGCACATACATTAAGGTTTTCCCGAGGATTCGATTGATGGGATTCGGAATGTTCATTCGTAAAAGACTTTTCTTTCCACGAACACGAATTGGATAATCGTCAGCACGAGCATGATCAAGAACAACATGATCGATTGTGCCGCAGCCAGGCCGTATTTGCCGTTGAAGTAGAACTGGCGGTAGATTGAATACACCAGCAGGTTGGTTGAATCGATGGGCCCGCCGAGGGTCATGATCTGCACCGGCGTGAAGGTCTGGAAGGCCGCCAGCATATCGACCACCAGCAGGAAGAAGAAGGTTGAGGATAGGAAGGGCAGCGTGATGCCCCAGAAGCGTTCCCAACTGTTGGCCCCATCGATCATGGCGCTCTCATACAGTTCTTCCGGGATGCCCTGCATGGCCGCCAGCAGGATGACCGTGTTCAATCCCAGCTGCAGCCAGACGCTGGTCAACACAATGGCCGTCAGCGCAAATTTGTCGCTGATCAGCCATGGGATGGCCGTGCCTCCCAACAGTTCGATGAAATAGTTGAGGCTGCCGATGGACGGGTGGTAGATGTATACAAACATCAGTGAGGCCGTCGCCGAAGAGACCGCGATGGTGATGGAGAAAACGATCCGGAAGACCGAAATCCATTTGAGGCGCTGGTTGGCCAGCAGTGCCAGGATCAAGGAGATCAGCATCGTTGTTGGCACCGTCTCCGCCACGAACAGGACCGAGCGAGCCAGGCTGTTTCCAAATTCGGGGGTGGTGAACATGCGCTGATACTGTCCCAGGCCGACAAACACGGTCGCTTTGCCGAGCGGGTTGGTCAAGTAAGAGCTTAGGATGAAGGTGCGTACCAGCGGCACGAAGACGAAGGTAGCAAACAGCGCCAGGGACGGCAGCAGAAAGAGCATCGCCTTGGAAAAAGACTTCACCTGACGGATGCGTGTCCCCCGCTGCCTCTCGGCTTTACTGAGGGGGGAATACGAAGATCGATGGTTTTGTTCTGTTTCTTGGAGCATGCGTTTCTATGTCTTTGATTATCCTATTCCGTATGAGTTTAGGCAGCAATCTTACGCGAGCATGCTGTTCCTAGCAGATGATTTATCGATATTCAATTGTCATCTTCACCCCTGGAATACCGTGCTACAGCTACAAGTATAAAGTAGAAACTGAATGAGTTAAGCGTTTTATGAGGATGAGTTCAGTCCATCACAATATTTCCCTTCAAAAATCGTCACTGCTCAGGCAGTCGTGTTTCACAGGGGGACCCAGAATCCTTGTGAAACACTACTGCCTGAGCAGTTGCCAAAAACCTTATTGCAGCAGTTCTGTCGAGGGTTGACGCTAGGGCAGCAGCCCGAGCTGTGTCAGAATGTGGAAGCGGTCGGGCGAGCCCCAATGCTCCACCATCAAACCATCCTCAAAGCGCGCCAGGTCGAACACAGCCGCCTCGAAGGATTTGCCATTGGGATGCCCCATGAAGCCACCCGTGTTCGTGCCGCTGGCCTGCATGCGTGCCCAGACCTTGCCGCCGTCACTGACGATATCCTCGATCTGCAGGTGGAAATCCGGGAAGGCGGTGCGCAGGTAGCGGATGTCGCCCGCCATGCCTTCTAAAGTGGCGTGCATCCCGAACTGGTGCTCGATGAAATCCGGGCGCACGTACTGCTGCAGCGCTTCGAAATGACCCTGGTTGAACACCTCTTGGATGATGGCCCGAAACGCGGCCAGGTTTTGTTCTGCTGTCATTGTATCCTCCTGTACTGTTAACGCGATGAACCGATAGGGTTGACATTCAATTTGAATACATATATACTGTATTCAATAGTTATATACTACATCTAAAATAAGACAAAGTCAATAGGCAATGTGCGCTTATTAAGATCAATTCTGTCAGGGGTACGGGGAAAACGAAGGGCGAACAGCACGTGATGTTGTTGTGCTGCTCGCCCCGACCGGCTTTGGGGGTTTCAAGGAGGTGGGCCATTACCGATCGCTTGAAACCGTTGACATCGAAATTTAATACTGTTATACTGTATTTATTACATTTATAATACATCGAAATTCAAACAAAGTCAATAGGGAATATGAACGAATCCTCCAAGCCCAAACGCCCATACAACTCCAAACGACGCCGGGCGCAAGCTTTGGAGACCCGCCGCCAGATCCTTGCCTCCGCCCGCAAGTTGTTCCTCGAGCGCGGCTACAGCGGTGCGACCATCGAGGCCATCGCCGAGGAAGCCGGGGTGGCTAACGAGACCATCTTCTCCGCCTTCGGCAACAAGCGCAGCCTGCTGGCGCAGCTAATCGATCTGGCTGTGGGCGGCGACGAGCAGCAGATCCCCCTGCTGCAGCGCCCCGCACGCCAGGACATCCTGCGAGAGACCGTCCCGGCGCGCTTCCTGGAGCGTTTCGCAGCGGATATCTCCGGCATCCTGGCGCGCGTCGCCCCGTTGTTCGAGGTGCTGCGCAGCGCCGCCAAGACCGAGCCCGACATCGCCGAACTGCTGGAAGGGCTGCTCGCCCAGCGCCTGGACAGCATGCGCACCGTGGCGCGCCATTTGCAGTCCACCGCCACCCTGCGCCCCAGCCTGGATGAGACCCGCGCCGCCGAGACGCTCTGGTCGCTCACCAGCCCCGAGATGTACAACCTGCTGGTGCGTGACCGCGGCTGGTCTCAGGAGGAGTACGCCGCATGGCTGGGGGAGATATTGGTACAGACCTTGTTGGCTTCATGAGGAGGATGGAAACGCCTCACACCAGGGAGCCCAAGGAATAAACAATCTCTGTTCTTTGCGTCCTTGCGCTCCCTGGTGATCTTTGCGCGAGACATTCGTTTTTTTCGTCACCCCCTGTTAATTTTTGCTTTATAATTTCTTTATGCCAATTCTCGACCCACACGTACTCGAGTTCGTCAGCCGCAGCCCCGACCAGACCCGCCGACTGGGAATGCGGCTCGGCGGCTTGCTGCAGGTGGGGGACGTGATCGGACTGTCGGGTGACCTGGGGGCCGGGAAGACTACCTTCGTCCAGGGCATTGCCCAGGGTTGGGGCTCGCTCGACCCCGTTTCCAGCCCCACCTTCGTCCTGGTCAACATCTACAACAAGCCCGGCGGCCCCAGCCTCTACCACCTGGATGCTTACCGCCTGGCCGACGCCCTGGAAGCCGAGGACCTCGACCTGGACATTATGATCGAGAACGGCGCTCTGCTGGTGGAGTGGGCCGACCGCATCCGCGGCGCGCTGCCGGCAGGCTGCCTGTGGATCGAGATGCGCTACGTGGCCGAGACGCAGCGCTTCATGCTGTTTGCCCCGCACGGCACCCGGGCCGAATATCTACTGGCGTCTTTCCGCCGCCGAGCCTTTGGAGGTTAATCTTGCTGCTTGCCGTTGATACATCGACCCAATGGATGGGACTGGCGCTCTATGATGGCGTCCAGGTGCTGGGAGAGCTGGCCTGGCGCACCCAGACCCACCACACCGTCGAGCTGGCGCCCTCGCTGCAGGATCTGCTCGCTCGCACCCACAGCCGGCCGGCCGACCTGGAGGCTCTGGGCGTGGCCCTTGGTCCGGGCTCCTTCACCAGCCTGCGCATCGGCCTGGCGCTGGTCAAGGGCCTGGCGCTGGCGCTGCGCCTGCCCGTGGTCGGCATCCCCACCCTCGACGTGGTCGCCACATCTCAGCCGCTGGTAGAAATGCCGATGGCAGCCGTATTGGAAGTCGGGCGCGGCCGTTTGGCGGTGGGCTGGTACGCCCTGAACCATCATCGCTGGGTTGCGCAGGGCGACCCTGATGTGATGACCGCCAACGAGCTGTCGGATCAGATCAATTCCCCCACGCTGATCGTCGGAGAATTGAACGAAACGACCCGTCAGCTGTTGGGCCGCAAGCGCAAGAACGCTGTTCTGGCCTCTCCCGCGCAGTCGCTGCGCCAGCCGGCTTACCTGGCCGAGCTGGCCTGGAAGCGCTACAAGGCCGGACGGATCGATGACGTCAACTCTCTCTCGCCGATCTACTTACGTACCGCTTCACCTATTCCAGGATAAACCGAGCCCCCAACGTGGACATCGTCATTCGACCGATGCAAGAGAAGGATATCAAGCAGGTCCACGAGATCGATAAGCTCTCGTTCAGCCTGCCCTGGCCCGAACGCTCGTTCCGCTTCGAGCTGAACGAGAATCCCAGCACGCGCCTGTGGGTGGCCGAAGCGCAGCCCGACAACGCCGCCGCCAGGGTGGTGGGGATGCTGGTCATGTGGGTCGTGATCGACGAAGGTCACATCGGCACCATCGCCGTCCATCCCGACTACCGCCAACACGGAGTGGGCCGCAAACTGCTGGCCAAGTCCCTGCTGGAGGCATCCAAAGAGGGCCTGCAGAAGGTCTTCTTAGAAGTGCGGCGCAGCAACCTGGCCGCCCAGCGCCTGTACGAGTCCTTTGACTTCAGAGTGGACGGCATCCGCTCACGATACTACCGAGACAATGGCGAGGATGCCCTGCTGATGCGGCTAGACAACGTGGACGTGGAGAAGCTGGAGAAAATGATGTAACCACACCCAGTAGCCGGGCACTCTGTAGCCACACACATCCCTGTGTGTGGTCCTGCGCCCAATACTCTCCGGTCGTCACCCTGAACCACACACAAGGATGTGTGTGGGGTATTGCGCCCGGCCCCCATCCGGTTTTCCTAAAATGATTTACAATAGAGGGCAGTTCGTACGACCTTAGGAGGGCGCCGCCGTTGGCGCGCCGGCTCTCTTGAAGCATCACATCTCTTCACGGAGGTTCGCTTTTCCATGGTTACACAATCGCAAAATCCGCAAATTCAGCGCTTTCTCGACAAAACCGCCAAAGTCGCCGTGCTCGGCATGGGCTACGTCGGCCTGCCGCTGGCGACCGTCTTCGCCGAAGCCGGCTTCGATGTCACCGGCATCGACCCCATCCAGTCCAAGGTGGACTTGCTAAACGAGGGCATCAGCTACATTGGCGACGTGTCCACCGAGCAGGTCGCCAAGCTGGTCAAGGCCGGCCGCCTGCGCTCCACCACAGATTACAGCGTCCTCAAAGACATGGACGCCGTCAGCATCTGCGTGCCCACCCCCCTGCGTAAGTTCGGCGACCCCGACCTGTCGTTCATCATTTCGGCCATGGACGGCCTGGCCCCCTACCTGCACAAGGGCATGGTGATCGTGCTCGAATCGACCACCTACCCCGGCACGACCCGCGAGCTGATGCTGCCCGCTCTGACCCAGGTCACCGGTATGGAAGTTGGCAAGGACTTCTACCTGGCTTTCTCCCCCGAACGCGTGGACCCCGGCCGTGAGGATTGGACCACCATCAACACCCCGAAGGTCGTCGGCGGCATCACCCCCGCCTGCATGGATCTGGCTGTGGCCTGGTACTCGCAGGCGATGAAGACCGTCGTGCCGGTGTCCTCTGCTGAGGTAGCCGAGATGGCCAAGCTGCTGGAGAATACCTTCCGGATGATCAACATCGGGCTGGTCAACGAGCTGGCTATCATGTGCCAGCGCCTGGACGTGGACGTGTGGGAAGTGATCGAGGCCGCCGCCACCAAGCCATTCGGCTTCATGAAGTTCACCCCCGGCCCCGGCCTGGGCGGTCACTGCATCCCGATCGATCCGCTGTACCTGTCCTGGAAGCTCAAATCGCTCAACTACACCGCCCGCTTCATTGAGCTGGCCTCTGAGATCAACTCGAACATGCCGCGCTACGTGGTGAGCCTGGTGCAGGACGCGCTCAACGAGCATCGCAAGTCGCTCAAAGACAGCAGCGTTCTGGTGCTGGGCGCAGCCTACAAGCCCGACATCGACGACCTGCGCGAGTCCCCGGCTATCGATGTGATTGGCCTGCTGAAGCAGAAGGGCGCTTGCGTCAGCTACCACGACCCGTACGTAAGCGCCTTCTCCCACGATGGCTGGAATATGCAGTCGGTGCCTGACCTGATGGCCTCCGTTAAAACCGCCGACTGCGTGGTGATCGTCACCAACCACAAGGACTACGATTATTCGGCCATTCTGGATGCGGCCCAACTGATCGTCGACACCCGCAACGCGCTCGCCAAGGTTGGCGCCGGTAATCCAAAAGTAGTGAGGTTGTAAATGGGAACGTACTTAGTCACCGGCGCGGCCGGTTTCATCGCCAATCGGGTTTGCGCCCAGCTCTTGGAAGCGGGCCACAGCGTGATCGGCGTGGATAACTTGAACGATGCCTACGACGTCCGCTTGAAACACTACCGCCTGGAGCGCCTGAAGAAGGACGCCAACTTCTGCTTCTATCAGCAGGATATCAGCGACCGCGACGCCCTGGAGACGGTCTTCGACGCCAACCCGGCAATCGAGGGTGTCATTAATTTGGCCGCCCGCGCCGGGGTGCGCGCCAGCGTAGAGAACCCCTGGGCGTTTGTGAACACCAACATGACCGGCACGCTCAATCTGCTGGAAGCTTGCAAGGATCATGATGTGCCCAAGCTCGTGCTTGCCTCCACCTCCAGCATCTACGGCAAGGACGCCCCGCTGCCTACCCCCGAGACCGCCGACAGCAGCCACCCGCTGCAGCCGTATTCCGCCAGCAAGAAGGGCGCCGAGGCGATGTGCTACGCCTATCATTTCCTCAACGGCATCGACGTGACCGTGTTTCGCTATTTCACCGTCTACGGCCCGGCCGGTCGCCCCGATATGGTCATGTTCCGCTTTGCGCAGTGGATCACCGAAGGCCGCCCGGTGCGCCTGAACGGCGACGGCGAGCAGTCACGCGGCTTCACCTACGTGGACGATATCGCCCGCGGCACCATCCAGGGCCTCAAGCCGGTCGGCTACGAGATCATCAACCTGGGCGGGCACGAGGTCATCACCATCAACGAGATGATCGCCGAGCTGGAAAAACTGATCGGCAAGAAGGCCAACGTGGAGCGCTTCCCGCCGGTCAAGGCCGACATGCTGACCAACCAGGCCGATGTGAGCAAGGCTCGCAAGCTGCTCGGTTGGCAGCCGCAGGTGGGCTTGCAAGAGGGCATGCGCCGCATGGTCGATTGGTACATGCAGGAGCGCGACTGGACCAGCCAGGTGATCACGGACTAAATGTCAGCTCTTTCGGAAATGTGGCGCAACTGGCGGCAGGACCGGCTGGTGGGACGGGTGATCCGCAACACGGGTTATCTGTTTAGCAGCAATACCATCGGCATGGGCCTGACCATGGTCCAGAGCGTCTTTGCTGCCAGGCTGCTGGGGGTGACGGGTTTCGGCGTGATGGGCATTATTGTCGCCTACGCCTCCACCGTCAATCGCCTGTTTTCGTTTCGGATGGGGGAACTGGTCGTTAAATATGTCGGCGGCTACCTGGAGGAGCGGCAGCCCGAGCGGGCCGCCGCTATCGTCAAGGTGGCCGGGTTGGTCGAAGCCGCCAGCTCGATACTGGCCTTCGCCCTGCTGATCCTGCTTGCCCCGCTGGCCGCCGCCATTTTTGCCAAAGATACATCCATCACCTATCTATTTTGGATCTACGGCGTCAGCGTGCTCGGCAGCCTCGTCGCCGAGACGTCCACCGGCATCTTGCAGGTGGACAATCGCTTCCGCGCTCAGGCCGCTGTCAATCTGGCGCAGAGTGTGCTGACTGCGCTCATCATTGTGGCGGCTTTTTTCATCCCCTTCTCCAACCCGCAAATGGGCATGCTGGTGGTGCTGCTGGCGTACCTGGTCGGCAAGCTGATGCTGGGCATCGGCCCGGCCGTGCTCGCCTTTGGCAGCCTCAACCGGCTGCTCGGACCCGGCTGGTGGCGGGCGCGGCTTTCCCTGCTGCCGCCCCTGGGTGAATTGTCCTTCTTTGGGGTTAGCACCAACCTGAGCGCCACCGTCAACCTGCTGGTCCGTGACAATGAGCTGCTGTGGGTGGCGTTCTTCCTCTCGCCGCTGCAAGCCGGGTATTACAAGATCGCCCTGGCCATCATCAACTTGATCATGGTGCCGGTCACGCCCCTGATCAGCACAACCTACCCCGAGATCAACCGCAGCATCGCCGGGCGCGACTGGTCGCAGCTGCGCCGGCTGCTCAAGCGCATTACCGTGCTCTCCGGCGGTTGGACGGTTGCGGTGGGGCTTGGGCTGCTGCTGTTTGGAAATTATGCCATTCTCTTCTACGGCCGCGAGTTCTTGCCCGCCTACCCTGCCATGCTGACCCTGCTGGTCGGCTTCGGCATCGCCAACATCTTCTTCTGGAACCGCCCGCTGTTATTGTCCTTCGGTCAACCGTTGACCCCCTTCTGGGCCACCCTGGTGGCCGGGGCAGTCAAGATCGGGCTCAGCTTCGTCCTGGTGCCGCGCTACGGCTACGTGATGGAAGCCGCCCTGCTCTCGGGCTACTTCGTGATCTCGGTCGGCTGGATCGTCTACCGCGGCCTGACCTTACTGCGCCGCGCCGAGCAGTCCGGCCCGGCTGAAATGGAGCCCGCATGAAGATCGCTTGCATCAGCACCTCGCGCCTGCCCTCCGGCACCGCCAACAGCATCCAGGCCATGAAGGCCTGCCATGCCCTGGCCCAGTTAGGGCACCAGGTGTCGCTGTGGGTTCCAGAGACCGGCGAGGATCCCGCTTGGGAAGCCCTGGCTGCGCATTACGGCCTGGAGACGCCCTTCGACGTCCGCCGCTTGCCCTCCCGCCCGGCGCTGAAACGCTACGACTTCGCCTGGAGTTCGGTTAACGCCGCCCGCCGTTGGGGCGCGGACTTGATCTACACCTGGTTGTTGTCCGCCGCCAATCAGGCGCAGTGGCGCGGGCTGCCGGTGATCTTCGAGCTGCACGACCGCCCGACCGGCAGCCTCGGCCCAGGCCTGTTCCGCTTGCTGGCGACCTCGAAAGGCCGGAAGCGCATCCTGGTGATCACCGAGGCGCTGCGCAGCCGGGTGGAGCAGCAGTTGAATATCTTGCTGCCGCCGGAGTTCACCCAGATCGCTCCCAACGGAGTCGACCTGAATCGCTATGCCGGCCTGCCCTCACCGTCTGCGGCGCGCGCCCAGCTGGGCCTGACCGAGCGCCTGACCGCCGGTTACACCGGGCACTTCTACGCCGGGCGCGGCATCGAGATCCTGGTGGGACTTGCCAAGCGTTTCCCCCAAATCCAGTTCTTATGGGTTGGCGGCCGCGACGAAGACGTGGCGCACTGGCGCGCCGCCCTACAGCAGATCGGCGTGCAGAACGTCACCCTGACCGGTTTCGTCCCCAACGCCCGCCTGCCGCTCTACCAGGCCGCCGCCGACATCCTGTTGATGCCTTATGAAACCGCCATCGCCGGGAGCAGCGGCGGCAACTCGGCCGAGATCTGCTCGCCGATGAAGATGTTCGACTACCTGGCTGCCGGGCGGGCCATCCTTTCCAGCGACCTGCCGGTGCTGCACGAGGTGCTCGACGAGGGCAGCGCCGTCTTCTGCCCGCCCGAGGACCTGCCCGCCTGGGAGCGAGCCTTCACTGCGCTGCTGGATGATCCCACCCGCCGCGCCGACCTGGGCGCGCAGGCCCACCAGGACGCCGAGCGGTATTCGTGGACCGAGCGTGCCCGCCGCGCCCTGCAAGGGTTTTGATCGAGCGTTATAACCTTGTTTCCCGCATAAAAATCGATCCACTCACGACCCCATGTTATAATGCCCCCGTGATCCACATCTGCCTTTTTAAAAGAATTGCTCCATGATCGATTTCGCCAGCCTCTACCGTAAAATCACCTACAGCTTCCGGCGCTTGCCCGATTTCATCATGATCGGCGCGCAGCGGGCCGGTACTTCCTCGCTGTATTATTACCTCACCCAGCATCCCCAGGTTTTAGCCGCCAGCCGCAAAGAACTGCACTTCTTCGACGCTCATTATCATCAGGGCGCGCCCTGGTACCGGGCCCAATTCCCCTTAAAAAGCTCCGACGGCGCCATTACTGGTGAGGCCACCCCGTATTACCTGTTCCATCCGTTCGTCCCGGAGCGCATAAAACAGCTGCTCCCGCAGGCAAAATTGATCCTGCTGCTGCGCAATCCGGTTGAGCGAGCCATTTCGCACTACTATTTCGAGGTAGCTCGCCAAAACGAGACCCTGTCGCTGGAGGAAGCTCTCGCCCAGGAGGACGACCGTATCGATCCGGAGCTGGAAAAGATGCAGGCCGACGAGAGCTATCTCAGCCACACCTTCCGCCTGCACTCCTACAAGCGGCGCGGCATCTACGTCGACCAGATCCGGCGCTACCACCAGCACTTCGACCCGAACCAGATGTTAATCCTGAGCAGCGAGGCATTCTTCGCCGACACGCCCGGCGCTATGAAGAGCGTCTTCACCTTCCTGGACGTGGACCCGGACTGGTCGGCGTTCCATCTGGAGCCAAAGAACACCGGCAAGAAAGCCGAGGTTCCCGTCGAGCTGCGTCGATCTTTGCAGGCTTATTTTGCGCCCCACAACCGGTGCTTGTACGAATACCTGGGCCGAGATTTCCACTGGGATTGATGACCCCTTCGCTGCGATCACAGGAGGTGACCATTGACCGCTCAAGCTGCTTGCTCTAGCCCGGTTTGCCGCGCCCTGGCCCCAATCGTGGTCGGCGGCAACGGCGGCAGTGGAACCCGTGTGGTGGCTGAGATCCTCAGGCAAGCCGGTGTCTATATTGGCAGCGACCTGAACGCTGCCAGTGACAACCTGACTTTCACCTACGTTTTTAAGCATCCCTACCGTTATTCCCCATCCCCCGAAAAACTGGCAGCCGAGCAGCCCAGGCTATTCGGCTTATACGAGGGCCTGTTCTACGGGCGCATGCCGTCCCGATTCGATGACTGGAAGCTGTTCCTGCGCTGCGCCCGTGACCATGCCTTGCACCGGTACAAACCGGCCTGGGTTCTGGCCCGTTCGGAGAAGGCAATTCGGGCACCCAAAGATCACCGCTGCCTATGGGGTTGGAAAGAGCCGAATTCGATGTACTTCACGGAGGGCTTGAAAGACTTCTATCCACAAGCCAAATATATTCATTTGATCCGCCACGGCCTGGACATGGTCTACACCCGCAACGATCAGCAGTACGAATACTGGCGCCCCACTTTTGGGATGGATACTTCTGATGACAGCGACCAGGCCCATTTCGAATTCTGGTACCGGTCCAACAAGCGCGCCTACGACGACGGCAGCCGCCTCTTTGGCGAGAATTTCTACCTCATCCGCTTCGAAGACCTGGTACTCTCGCCCAAAGAGACTATTGTCCGGCTGCTCGACTTCGTGCAGCCACCCACGCAGCCCGACCTTTCAAAGCTGGCGAAAATTCCACAAGTGCCAAAGACCTACCAGCGCTACAAGGAGCATGATCTCGCCTGGATCGATGATCGAGTCCGTGACCAATTGGCCTTCTTCGGTTTCAACCTTTCTTCCGGCGCAGATTTGCCATAACCTCCAAAAGGCTGCAGTGGTTGTCCTGGCCTTGAGATTGGCGCGCCTACCCCCGATGCATCCCCATCAAACATCAAACCCATGGAAATTCCCCTTGGCCTTTTTTCCACCGGGTAGAACAAACCTTGCGCATTCCCCCATGCTCGATGCCCCCCAAATTTACCTCCCTCTCGCTATTGCGAAAATTCTAAAACTGCGGTACATTAAGAAAGGTTAAATGCTCGAGACGGGGGTTTAGGGATTCAACCGCGAAAAAGGATTTTAAAACAAATTATTCGTTCGACCTTAATGGGAACCAGGCGTTAATGTAAAAGAACCTAACGGCGACTGACACTAAACTGACGCTTGCTTCTACACGGTTAATCCAGTACAATTTGCTAAAATACGCTAATTCTATTGGTATGCCCCCTAGCGTTATATTGCAAGATGAAGTCCTAAAACAAGGAAGGGAGAAGAAAATGGACATTATCAAGGTTAAGGCGAACTCCCGCACTGCTGCCGTAGCGGGGGCGATTGCGGGGGTAATCCGCGAGCACAAACATGCTGAAGTGCAGGCAATCGGAGCGGGGGCTGTCAATCAGGCCATCAAAGCACTGGTGCTTGCCAAGGGTTATCTCGCTGAAGACGGCATCGCCGTTTACTGCGCTCCTGAATTTGTCGATGTCGATATCGATGGAAAGGTGAGAACCGCGATCAAGCTGGTGGTTGAACCCCGTTAGTTTGCGGGCCGGTTCCTCTGTCCGAACGGACAGCTTTTTTTCGTCTGGCTTCGGATAGACCAGCTGCGATTTATTCGCTTGCGTTCACCTCATCTGGCGCGAAGACCACTTCTTCTTTCCCGGTTAGCTTCTCCTGCACTTTTCGGATGACCAGGTCGAGATGGCGTGGATGAGCAACATAATCGAGATCATCGGCGGGAACCGTCAGCACCGGACAGAACGTAAACCCGGAGATCCAATTTTCATATAACACATTCAGCTGTGCCAAGTAATCGGGACGAATGGTTCGCTCATAGTCCCGATTTCTTTGCTCAATTCGATGCAGCAAGGTTCGCGTCGAGGCCCGTAGATAGATTACCAGATCGGGCGGCGGCAAGAACTCGCTCAGCGTCTTGTAGAGCGTGTGATAGGTCTCATAATCACGCGCCGACAGGTGCCCTTGCAGGTGCAGGTTGAACGCGAACACCTCTGCGTCCTCGTATATGCTGCGGTCTTGAATGACCGAGCCGGGGAAGTGGATCAGTTCGGCGTGGATGCGCAGCCGGTGCGTCAGGAAGAAGATCTGCGAGTGGAAACCCCAGGCGGACATGTCGGTATAGAAATCGGACAGGTACGGGTTCTCGGCGACAGGCTCGAAAAAGGGCTGGCAGTCGATGTGCTCGGACAGCAAGCGAACGAGCGTAGACTTGCCAACGCCAATATTCCCGGCAACGGCGATAAATTTTTTCATAGATGCCTCGACGTGCAGATTATTTTCCCTGCATCAGGGTTCATTCGGTCAATTGTTGAGTGCCGCGAAGGATGGTGTGCTAAAACTCACCGGCGCGATTATAACATGGATGAAGGCCCGCCCTTCGCACCCTTATGCGAATGAGTATGTAGGCGTAGCCCAACACATCCCTGTGTTGGGTTCGAGGGAACACCTCGCTGCGTTGAGCGCCAAACCGAGGACCGTACGCAAATTAAAAAATTCCCCAGGCCATTTGGCCTGGGGATTTCAAACTCTATCTCGAACCTGGTTATGCGCTGATCGCTTCGACCGGGCAAACATCCAGGCACGAACCGCAATCCTCGCACTTGGCAGCGTCGATCACGTACATGCCGTCAACCTCGGAGATTGCACCTTCAGGGCACTCAGCTTCGCATGCGCCGCAGGCGATGCATTCATCAGCATTAATGGTGTAAGCCATCTTAATTTTCCTTTCACTCATTTCGAATCGAGTATATTGATTGCTACGTGAAGAATAGCACAATAAGAGAGAGTTTGTCAACATTGTAGGGATTGTCTTTTGTCATGATTCGAAGGCGCAAATGTCACATCACAACAGGCGGAAAAGCAAAGCCCAATCACGCAGCCCTACGAGGGCCCAGGCGCGCCTGGATTGAACTTGGAACCATAAAGCGGTCCACAGCGTTAAGAGGGAGAAGGAGGAAAATTGGCCCTCCTTCTCGTGCCCTTACATCTTTTTGATCGTGAACATGCTCCCGGACCGGCCGCGGTTCAAAGCTTTTTTGCAAATACGATATAATGACAAAAGGGAATTGTATTTCACCCACTCCGATTTCTCGGATCGGTTCTAACGTTATCGACAGGATTTGACACATGAGTTGGAGAGACTGGTTTGAAAAAGCAGGCTTTGCCGTACCGGACGGGCGCATCCTCCTCACGGTGCTCGCCGTGTGGGTTGGGATTTTCCTGACCGGCGTGTTCCTGCTGGTGGTCTCTATCACCACGATCCCCGGGGGCAGTCTCGTCAGCTTCTTCGCGACCGCCACCAATACCACCTACACGCCGCTTGCCGCCTGGCGCACCGGCTCACCCCAGGTCACCCCCTCGCCCCAGTTCCTGCCCGGCGGCTCGTCCGACCTGACCGCCACCGCCATTGACGAGGCCGGCGGTGGGGAGGAAATTCCTCCGTCCGGCGGCACTCCCGGCAGCGGTGCGGTGAGTAACACCAAGATCATCACCCCCTTCCCCACCTCCACCCATAAGCCCACTTCCACTTTCCGCCCAACGTCCACCTGGTACATCCGCACCGTTGTGCCCTACTATCCGGCCGCATCGCGCACCAGTACCCGGGTCCCTACTCGCACGAGAACCCCGACGCGCACGTCCACCCGCACCCCCACCGGCACGCTGCCTACCCATACGCCTTCCAACACCCCCACGGCCACGAATACCGGCACGCCTACCCGAACCGGCACGAACACGCGCACGTCGACCACTACCCCCACCCCGACCGAAACGGGCACGGATACGCCCACCGCCACCATTACCCCCACGCCAACGCTGACCTCCACCCCCACGGTGACCTCGACGCCCACGATGACCTCCACGCCTACACCGGTTTCCGTCCGCATCGCTTTCTCGGCTGACGTCAATGGCGACGGCCAGCCGGACTTGCTGACGGTCGGTCTGAATGGGAAGAACTTCAACCGGGTGCTGGTCACGAAGTCACCGAAACAGTTCTTTTTGATGTCGGACTGGAATTCGAACGGCAGTGAACTGCTGTATGAGGGATATGACAAGCCCTCCAATCAGCGTAAGCTGTTCACCAGAGGCGGTCAGGGGCTAAACTTGCTGCCCAACCAGCCCGAGGGCAGCAATTCTCAGGGCGTCTATTCGCCGGACAACGAGTGGGTTGCCCTGGTTAACCAGAGCCAGGGACAGGTGGATATATACGTAGTAGCCCGGCGGGCGAACAAGCCCTATACCTTGCGCCTGACGAATTCCGTCGCGGTCGAATCGTCACCGGCCTGGTCGGCGGATGGCAAGACCCTGTTTTTCGACAGCGGCGGCGATCTCTATGCCGTTGATGTGAGTGGGCTCCAGCAGGATTCACCCTTCCTGATGCTGCCGCTCACCCCCTATAACTTGACCAACACGCCGTTGTCCGAAGAATCCTCGCCGCAGGTCTCGCCCGATGGCGCTTTCCTGCTTTTTGTCCGCAGTGGCGACCTGTGGTTGGCCGATCTGCCCGATCCGCCGGCGCTGCCGTTCAATCTTCCAACCGGGGAAAACCTGACCGACATGCCGGCCCACGAGCATTCTCCCAGCTGGTCGCCGGACGGGTTCTTCGTCGTCTATCTGTCGGATGCGACCGGGCAGGATGAGCTCTATTGGCTGCCGGTGTTTGGAGGCGAAGCCAGGATGATCACCGTTAAAGAAGTCGCTGGGGAAAAACAACGACCGAACTGGAAACCTTAAGAGGGACAGATGAACATTGTGCTGATGCACTATACCGCGCCTCCTGAGGTAGGAGGCGTCGAAACCGCATTAGCCCGCCAGGCGCAGCTGCTGGACCGGGCCGGGCATCAGGTGCGGATTGTCACGGGCCGGGGTGAGGTCTGGAATGCCCGCATCCCGGTGGAGGTGATCCCGCTGCTCGATTACCGCCACCCCCAGGTGCTGCGGGTCAAGGCCGCCCTGGACTCGGGCGAAGTGCCCCAGGACTTTCAGCCCCTTGTGGAAAGCATCCAGGTCCGGCTGGAGCGGGCCATCGAAGGCGCAGACGTCGTGATCGCCCACAATGTTGCCTCGCTGCACCGCAACCTGGCCTTCACCGCCGCTCTGTACAACATTTTCCATCAAGAGAACTCGCCGCGCCTGATCCTGTGGCACCACGACCTGGCCTGGACGATCCCGCGCTTCCAGCGTGAGATCCATCCCGGCTGGCCCTGGAGCCTGCTCAGCCAGGCCTGGCCCAGCGCCAGGCAGGTGGCCGTTTCGCCTGAACGCCGCGAGCAGCTGGCCGATCTGACCGGCTTGCCCCTGTGGGAGATCACCGTGGTCCCTGTCGGCCTGGACCTGGCCGATTTCCTCAACCTGCCGTCCAAGGCCGCCGCCCTGATCGACCAGCTCGATTTGACCATGGCCGCGCCGATCCTGCTCACGCCGACCCGCGTCACCCGGCGCAAGAACCTGGAGCTGGCCATCGGCGTTCTGGCTGAGCTGCGCAAGTGGATGCCTGAGGCCACCCTGGTGATCACCGGGCCCAGTTCGTCCAGCCCGCTCAATCGCCAGTACTTCGATCAGCTCAAGCAGCAGCGCAAGGAGTTGGGTCTGGAGGGGGCTGTACACCTGCTGGCCGAGATCGTCCCCGAGCGCCTGTCCGACACGGTGCTGGCCGGGTTCTTCCGCTTCTCCGACGCCTTGCTGCTGACCAGCCGCGAAGAAGGCTTCGGCATGCCCCTGCTGGAGGCCGGGCTAGCCCGCCTGCCGATCTTCTGCACCGGGCTGCCCTCGCTGCGCGCCCTGGCCCTCGAATGGGCCACCTACTTCTCCACGGTCGATGACCCCGCCAATATCGCCGGCCTCATCTACAAACGCCTCCACAATGACCCCCAATACGAGATGCGCGTCCGCGTCCGCCGCGATTACACCTGGAAAGCCGTCTACCAAAACAAGGTAGAACCCCTGCTGTCGTAAGTATTCGCGGCAAATCACATCCACTGCGGAATACCCCCGTAACCCCGTAACCCCCTGCATCCCAAACCCGCGTAGCCCCAGGCATCCTCGCGAAGCACCCTGTAAGGGCTGCCTGGGGGAGCATCCCACCCCCGTAGCCCCAGGCATCCTTGCCTGGGGAACACTCTGTAAGGGCTGCCTGCCCCCCGAATTTCAAAATTTCCAATGCCCTTAAAAACAGCAACGGCCCGGCCGCTTTACCATGGCCGGGCTGTCTAACCCCCTAAAAAACCGTTGAAGATTGCTCCCCGTCTGCCAGCGGGAAGGTTATTAACACTATAGTACAAAATTTGCATTTTGGCAACCGGTGCGCCTTACGCCTTCACCATCTCCAGGAACTTCTCAACCACCTCTGGATCGAACTGGCGGCCGGATTGCGACTCCAGATAATTGATCACCTTTTCCGCCGGCCATGCGCTGCGATAGGGCCGGTCCGAGCAGAGCGCATCCCACACATCCACGACCGAGAAGATGCGCGCCGGCAGCGGGATATCCTCGCTGCTGAGCTTGCGTGGATAGCCCGTGCCGTCCCACTTCTCGTGATGGCAGTACGGGATGTCCAGGATCTTGCGGAACTCCGGCACCGGGTAGAGCATCTCGTAGGCGTAGACCGGGTGAAGGCGCATCACCTTCCACTCCTCGTCGGTCAGCGGGCCGGGCTTGAGCAGGATGCTGTCCGGCACGCCCATCTTGCCGATGTCGTGCAGCTGCGCGCCACGGCGCAGGTTGGTCAGCTCGCTGTCATCCATGCCCAGGCGGCGGCCCAGCTGCAGCGCCAGATCCACCACCCGGTGGGTATGGTCCTGCGTGCCGTGGTCGCGCAGGTCGAGCGCCCGGGCCCAGCCCTCCAACGTGGTCTCGTAGGCCAGCGTCAGATTCTCGTGCGACTGCTGCAGGTTCTCGAACAGCAGCGCATTCTGGATGGCGATGGCTGCGGTGTTGCCGATCAGGGTCAGCAGCTGCACTTCGGGTTTACCGAAGCGCCAATTGGTGTAGCTCTCCAGCTGCAGCACCCCCAGCGCCTCACCCTTGATCACCAGCGGCACCAGCAGCGCCGACTGCACCGGCGCGGACGAAGGCCCCTTCAGGTACAGCTTGCAGTCGTTCTTGACGAACGCCTGCCGGTCGTGGATCGCCCGGCTCTGGTCGCACTCGTCAGGCTGCTTGAGCGGCAGCCGCGGCATCACCGTCACGTCCAGCGGTCGCCCGTCTTGCAGGCCGTGGGCGTAGACGATCTCCTGCGTTTGCGGGTCGAAGCGGGTGATCAGCACCCGCGCCAGGTTGGGCAGCATCCGGTAGATGGAGTGCGACAGGCGGGCGTAGATTTCACTCAGCGAGAGCGTCTCGCCCAGCTCTCGGCCGGTCTCGCTGCCCAGGGCCAGCTGATCGGCGTACAGGCGGGTCTGCTCGTACAGCGACACGCGGTGGATGGCGTTGGCGGTGGTGTGCGCCAGCGCCGAAAGGATGCGCACGTCGTCTTGGTTGATCTCGGTCTTGCGCCCGATCCACAACGCGCCGATGATGTTGCCCTCGATCTCCAGCGGCACGCAGGCCGTGGCTCTTAGCCCGGTGTAGGGCCGGGTCTGGAACATATGCAGCGAGCTTTCGATCTCGTTGTTGAGGTAGGGCTCTTTGAGGATCAGGATCGGGCCGCGCGTGGCTTGCTCGGGGGCGAAGCGCATGTGCATCAGCGAGCTCCACACTCCGCGCGCCTGCTCCATGCGCACCTCGCCGGTGTCCGGGTCGCGCAGCACCAGCCCGATGCCGTCCGTGTCCAGCAGCGTCTCGATCTGGTCGAGGATGATCGGGTAGACTTCGTCGCGGGTCAGGGCGGCGCGCAGCGCCGACGAGATCGAGGCCACCGCCTCCAGCTCGCGCTCGCGCTGCCGGCTGCCGGTCACGTCTCGTGAGAAGAGCGCCACCCGTCCAACTGTGCCCTCGTTGTTGAGGATCGGGTAGAAGGTGTCTGCGTACCAGCGCCCGTTCAGCAGCAGCTCGCGCTCCGCAGTTTTACCGCTCAGGATGGCCTCGTACAGGCCCTGCCGGCGCACCTTGGTGGCATCCCCGGGCTTGAGCAGATTGTACAGGTTCACTCCCACGATCTCCTGCACGTTCGCGCCGACCGAGCGGGCAAACGGCTCGTTGATCGCCAGCACGCGGCCGGTCACGTCCAGCAGCACGGCCATGTCGGGATAGGCGTCCAGGATCGATTGAGTCATCTCGTGGCGGGCCCGCAGCGCCTCCTCGGCCTCTCGTCGGCGGGTCACGTCGCGGCAGATCAGGCCATACATGACGCCGCGGTCCGAGCGGATGGGGAACAGCGTCCATTCCACGAAGACGGTGCGCCGGTCGGGCCGGAAGATGTCGCGCGACAGGTTGCGGTGCGCTTCGCTGCTCGCGTGCAGCTTGTTCAGCTCCTCGCGGAACCACAGGCGCAGGTCATCCGGAGTTGTGGTGTACTTGCTCTCCGGCCCCAGCAGTTCGTGCATCACTTCCCAGATTGGCTTGCCCAGCACCTCTTCCGCCGCCAGGCCGGTGATCGCTTCTTGCGCCGGGTTCCACTCGATCACCCAACCCCGCTCATCCAGCAGATTTATGCCGTCCACCGAGTTGTCGATCAAGCTGCGGACTTTCTTCTCGCTCTTCAGCAGGGCGTCGTTCTTCTGTTTCAGGTCGGTAATATCCTGGAAGCTCAGCACCATGCCGTTCTTGTGCCCGGCCGCATCCAGACTCTGCGGGATGGCCTGGCATTTCAGCGTCTGCCCGCCGATCAGGAACACGTTGAAGTGGTGCTCCTGGTCTTGCTGCTCCAGCACCCGCTGCAGGCTCTCGCGGAACTCCACCCGGTTGACCACCTTTTCGATCAGGGCTTCCAGGCGCTGGATCAGCGGCGTTTGACGCAGGTCTTCTGATGACAGTTCCCACAGCTGCACGAACTTCTGGTTGTAGACCACGATCATGCCGCGCCCGTCGATCAGCAGGATGCCGTCGGCGGTGGCTTCCAGGGTGGACTTTTAACAGCGAGGCCAGGCTGCGCTGGCGATGCTCGGCCTTGGTCCGCTCACTCAGTTCATAGTTGATCCGCCGCATCAGCTGGCTGACGTGCCCAAGCAGGAAGCCCACCAGCAGGATGATCAGCGAGCCGGTCAGGCCGTTGCCGCGCAGGACGTGCTCCCAGTCCAGCCAGCCGACCGAATACAGCAGGAACAGGTTCAGCCCCACCCCGGTCAGCCCAAACAGCGTGCCCGCCAGGCTGCCGAACATCCAGCCGGCCACAGCCACCGGAATGGCCATCAGCGTGATCACGACCGGTCCCATTTGGGCGTGCAGCAGGTAGAAGATGCCGATGTAAACCAGGGAAATGAGGATCGAGAAGAGTAAACGGAAAGGCAGAGAAGGCAGGCCGCCAGTTCGCGCCGCGGCTGCAGGGTATAGCCTTGCTAGTTCGGAAGGTTTAGTCGTCAAGGTTTAACCTGATCGATGTAATTACGATGCTCTAGGTGTTGTTGTTCCATTGTATTTTAATGATTCATGCTGGTCATTACAATACTACCCGAGTATTGATAATGTAAGATTTTGAATCTGAAAGGTGCAAGGACTGTGCCCGGTCCCTTTGCCTAGCGCTTTCCCCATGCCACAAACAAGCCCTTCTCCACCGTCACCCGCAGGCTGCCCTGCGCTTCCAGCTCCCGTTCGACCGCCCGGACCAGCGCGTCCCGGCTGTGCTTGGGCAGGCGCGCCCGCAGCCGCTCCTCCGAGAGGATGTAATCCAGCGCCGGCTCGGCCTGCTCGAACACCAGCGCATCGCGGAATACGTGCTGCTCCACCTGCGCGAACCAGGGCAGTAACTGCTCGCGGCCGTTCTCCAGCCCGAAGCGCTCGGTCAGCCCGCCGATGCTGGCCGACGGCGCAATCTGCCGCAGCAGGCGCTCCAGCTCTTGCAGGTGCCGCTCCCCACCCGCAGAAGCATACAGCCGCCCGCCTGCGGCCAGCGTCCGCCGGATTTCCGCCAGGGCGCGTGCGCGCTTCGGGATCAAATCCAGCAGCCCAATCGCCAGCGCCGCGTCGAACGACCCATCCGCAAACGGCAAATCGTGCGCATCCAGCCGCGCCCGCCCGGCGACTTGCGGCAGGTCGGCCTCGCTCACCGAGCGGCGCAGCATCTCCAGCGAACGGTCCGCCAGCACGATGCGCCAATCCTCCGGCAGCTGCTCACGGACCGCGCGCCACAGGCTGCCCGGCCCGCTGCCCAGGTCGAGGATGCGCTGCGGGCGAGCTCGGCTGGATTCGCTCGTACAGCCAGCGGAACCAGCCCTCTGGGGTGGCTTCCGTAGCGCCGCTGGATCTCCTCGCGGGTTTCCAGCCCGTGCGGATCGATGGGAGCAGGCTTTATTGCCACCTCTGATACAACCCCATCCTTCCCCCTTGCCCATCCAACTCGAACTCCTCCACCACCTCGAAGCCGGTCTCGTGCGCCAGCATGATCAACTCGGCCCGGTCGAACAGGTGCACGTAGCGCAGGCCCACCTGCTCCGGCTGCTCGGGCAGGGTGTAGCGCCAGTCGAGCAGCGTGTCGCCCGGCTCCAGGTTGGCATCGTCCAGCCCAACCCGCTCCCACGGCAGGATGCGCTCCAACAGGCGCGGGTTGTTCTGGAACTGCCACTCGGAATGGATGAACGCGCCGCCCGGCTTGAGCAGCTCCCGCACCTGGTGTAAGATCGAGACCCGCAGCTCGTGCGAGGGGATGTGATGCAGCGCCGCGAACGCCAGCACCGCGTCGAAGCGCTCCTCCGCCAGCGGCGCGGCCCAGCCCGGGTCCGACAGGTCGGCAGGCAAGAACCGCAGGCGCAAGTCGTCCCGCTCGAGGCCCGCCACCGCCAGCCGCGCCTCGTCCAGCAGCTCGGGCGAGAAGTCCAGCCCGGTGTAGCTGCCCGGCGGGCCGCTCTCCATCCAGGCCGCCGCCAGCGAGCCGCTGCCGCAGCCCAGATCGAGGTAATCCCCCGGCCCCAGCGAGCCGAGCTCCGCCAGTACCCGCCGCACCCCCGGCTGGATGCGCCGCCGCGTGGCCGCGAACGCCCGCCCAAAAGTCTGGTAAAATTGACGATTAAGGTCTAGAAGGAAGGAAATGGTGGCAGATTGCATAAATTTATTATAATAGAGGGAAGAGAATAGAGAACAGAGAGTAGAGAACAGTTGCGAACACCTGGAAAGCTCTAACTGTTTCCTCTACTCTCTCACTCTCTTTTTTCTATGAACAAACAACACTGGCTCAACTCTCACCACGACACCCCGGACATGCTCGCCATCGCCCGCCTGGTCCTCGACGAGGTGCGCGGCGGCGCCGACGTGATGCAGGCCGTGCGCCGCAACCCGCTGCCGGGCGGCGGCGGCCACATCGCCAAGCGCACCCTGGTGGCCGTCTACCGCAGCCTGGTCGAGTCGGGTGAGTGGGACGAGGACCCCGGCCTGCTGGCGCGCATCCGCATGAAGCCGGTGCGCACCCTCTCGGGCGTCACCACCGTCACCGTCTTGACCAAGCCCTACCCCTGCCCCGGCAAGTGCATCTTCTGCCCGGATGACGTGCGCATGCCCAAGAGCTACCTGCCCGACGAGCCCGGCGCGGCCCGCGCGTTCCAGAACGACTTCGACCCCTACCTGCAGGTGCGCTCGCGCCTGGACGCCTACACCGCGGTCGGCCACCCCATCGACAAGATCGAGCTGCTGATCCTGGGCGGCACCTGGTCGGCCTACCGCAAGGATTACCAGGAGTGGTTCGTCCTACGCTGCTTCGATGCCATGAACGGCGTCGACAGCGACTCCCTGGACGAGGCGCACGCCCGCAACGAGACCGCCGAACACCGCAACGTCGGCCTGGTGATCGAGACCCGCCCGGACTTCATCAAGCCCAAGGAGCTCGCCTGGCTGCGCCGCCTGGGCGTGACCAAGGTGCAGATGGGCGTGCAGTCGCTGGACGACGCCATCCAGGAAGCCAACCGGCGCGGCCACACCAACGCCCAAACCCTGCGGGCGGCGGCTTTGCTGCGGGCGGCGGGCTTCAAGATCGTGGCCCACTGGATGCCCAACCTGCTCGGGGCCACGCTCGCATCCGACCGGCGCGACTTCGCCCGCCTGTGGTCGCAGGCCGAGGGCGGGCTGGGCGTCTCGCCGGATGAGATCAAGATCTACCCCACCCAGCTGCTGGAGGGCACCGGGCTGTACGACTGCTGGCAGCGCGGCGAGTACACGCCTTACACGATGGAAGAGCTGGTCGAGCTGATCGCCGACATCAAGCCCGGCATCCCGCGCTACTGCCGCGTCAACCGCATCATCCGCGACATCCCCTCCACCCATGTGGTGGCGGGCAACAAGCGCACCAGCCTGCGCATGGACGCCATAGCCGAGGTCGAAGCGCCGCGGGCAGACGTGCCAGTGCATCCGCTGCCGGGAAGTGCGCGGCCACAAGGTGGACCCTGCAGCCCTGCGCCTGGACGACCTGGTCTATCACCCCCTGGACGCCGAGGAACACTTCCTGTCCTTCGTGACCCCCGAAGACCGCATCGCGGGTTACCTGCGCCTCTCGCTTCCATCCAGTCCCCCCCGGAACCTAAAGGTTGGCGAACCGACCTTTAGGGCCTCTTCCGAACCACTCGACCTGCCCGACCTGGAGGGCGCGGCCCTCGTCCGCGAAGTCCACGTCTACGGCCAATCCCTGCCGGTGGGCAGCGAGCAGGCAGGCGCCGCCCAGCACATCGGCCTGGGCACGGCCCTGCTGGAGCGCGCCGAAGAGATCGCCCGCGCCCATGGCTGCCGCCGCCTGGCCGTCATCGCCGCGGTCGGCACCCGCCGCTACTACGAGGCGCGCGGCTTCCGGCGCGGCGAGCTGTACATGGTCAAGGCGCTGGACTGACTCAAAATTAATGTCTCACGCCAAGACGCCAAGGCGCCAAGTTTAAAAGTGTCTTTAAACTTGGCGCCTTGGCGTCTTGGCGTGAGACATTAATTTTCCGATTGAATAGCCTCTGATACTTCCTCGTAGATCACCCGATCCTGGCTGTAATCCGGGTCCCCCGTCTCCTTCTCGTACGCCAGCGCCGCCTGCATGTGCGCCGCCGCCCGCTGCAGCGCCCCCACGTCCCGGTAAGCCAATCCCAAATTCCAGCAGGCCGCCGCCTCGCCCGCCCGGTCGCCCAGCTGCCGCCGCAGCGTCAAGTCCTGCTCGTAAAACTCGATCCCCCGGCGCGCATCGCCCAGCTTGCAGTACACCACCCCCAAATTGCCCAGCGCCCCCGCCTCGGCCGTGCGGCTGCCCTCCTGGCGGGCCAGGTACAGCAGGCGCTGGTAGCAGTCCAGCGCATCCCGCAGCTTGCCGAGCAGGTTGTAACCGTTGCCCAGGTTGCCGAGCGCGTCCGCCTCCAGCTGCCGCTCCCCCAGCCGCCGCGCCAGCGCCAGCTGCTGCCGGTAATAGCCCATCGCCCGCCGCAGCCGGGACGTGTCGCGGTGCAGCCCCGCCAGCCGGTGCAGCGCCTCCAGCTGGGCTGTGAGATCGCCGGACGCACGCGCCGCCTTCAGCTTGCGCTTATATTCGGCGATGGCCTTCCCTGGCTGGAATTGCTCTCTACGCTCCACGCTCTATTCTCTTCCTGATTTCTTCCACAGTCTGCCGAGTCCTTCTCATAATCCGGGTGCCCAATCTTGCGCTCAAAAGACAGCGTCACTTCCATCAGCTCGACCGCCTCTTGCAGGTCGCCTGAATTCTCGTAGACCAGCCCCAGGTTCCAGCAGGCATTCCCCTCGCCGCGCCGGTCGCCGATCTCGCGCGCGATCTGCAGCCGCTGCTCGAAGTATTCGATCGCCTTGGGAACCTCGCCCAGGTCGGCGTAGGCGTTCCCCAGGTTGCCCAGCGCAGCCCCCTCGCCGCGCCGGTCGCCGATCTCGCGCGCGATCTGCAGCTGCTGCTGGTAGCGCTCGATTGCCTTGGGGACCTCGCCCAGGTTGGCGTAGGCGTTCCCCAGGTTGCCCAGCGCAGCCCCTCCCGCGCCGGTCGCCAATCTCGCGGCGATCTGCAGCCGCTGCTGGTAGCGCTCGATCGCCTTGGTGTAATCGCCCAGGTCGGCGTAGGCATTCCCCAGGTTGCCCAGCGCCTTCCCCTCGCCGCGCCGGTCGCCGATCTCGCGGCGATCTGCAGCCGCTGCTGGTGGTGCTCAATCGCCTTGGGTAATCGCCCAGGTTAGCGTAGGCATTCCCCAGGTTGCCCAGCGCAGCCCCCTCCCCGCGCCGGTCGCCGATCTCGCGGCGATCTGCAGCCGCTGCTGGTGGTACTCGATCGCCTTGGTGTAATCGCCCAGGTTGTCGTAGGCGTTCCCCAGGTTGCCCAGCGCATCCCCCTCCCCGCGCCGGTCGCCGATCTCCCGGTCGATCTGCAGCGCCTGCTGGTAGTGCTCGATCGCCTTGGTGTAATCGCCCAGGTTTTCGTAGGCAAGCCCCAGGTTGCCCAGCGCATTCCCCTCCCCGCGCCGGTCGCCGATCTCGCGCGCGATCTGCAGCTCCTGCTGGTAGCGCTCGATCGCCTTGGTGTAATCGCCCAGGTTTTCGTAGGCAATCCCCAGGTTGCCCAGCATGACCCCTTCTCTATATTTGTTGTCTTGCTTTCGGGCGGACTGCAGCCCTGTTTCCAGCCAGGCAATCCGGTCGCGCGGGTGCAGGCGCAGGTCCAGCACGTAGGCTCCCGCGTTCGGGTAGTCATAGCACAGCCGCAGGGCGCGCGGCTCCCAGTCCGCATTTTTGACCGCCCAGGCCTGACCAGCCTGGATGTTCTCCCACTCCAGGTCGAACAGGCGCAGCCCCTGCAGCACGCCTTCATTCGCCTTTTAAGTATAAAGCTCCTTTGCTGCATGACAGCACTTACACGTAATGCTCGCGCATGGCGCAGGGACGCCTCCCGCTTTCCTGCTTGGAAAGCTGCCGGCCCGCAAACAGGCGGATCACGTCGTGCAGGCTCCAGCGCCGGGTTTTGTCGTCGTACTCCAGCAGGCTGTATCCCAGCAGCGCCCCCAGCGCGTCTCCCGCGTCCTCCGCCTGCGCCTGCCAGACCGCCGCGGCGGCGGCCGCATCGAACGCGCCCGGGAACACCGCCAGCCAGCGCCACTTCTGCTGCAAGTCCGCGCCCAACAGGTCACAGCTGGCCTGCAAGGCCGCCTCCACAGTTAAATCTCTGGATGTATCTTTCAGCGCCAGCAGCTTGCAGGCGTCCTGCAGGCGCGCGTACAAGTCCTGTGCATTCATGTCCTTGCGCTGCCTGAGCAGGCTGGCCGCGGCCCGCAGCGCCAGCGGCAAGCAGCCGCACTGCCGCGCGATCTCGGTTTCCAGCGGCTGCAATCCGCTCCCCGGCGATCGCCCGCAGCAGCTGGACCGCGTCCGGCTCCGGCAGGCGCTCCAGGTTCACTTCTTCCAGCCCCGGCAGGGCGAAACGCTGGCGCGAGGTCACCAGCAGCAGGCACGGCGCGGGCGGGATCAGGTCTTTGAGCTGGCCCTGCGTCTTTGGCATTGTCGAACAGCAGCAGGGCCCGCTTGCCCGCCAGCACGGAACGATAGACGGCCAGCAGGCTCCCCAAATCCCCGGGCAGCTTCACCCCCGGCTCGAACGACAGGATCACATGCCGCATGACCTCTTCGGGCGTCAGCGCCTGCTGGTTCGGCTCGGGCGCGCCCTTCAGGTCCAGGAAGATCTGCGCGTCCGGGCAGCGGCCCTTGATCCGGTCGGCCACGCACCAGCGCCAGCGCCGTCTTGCCCACGCCGCCCATGCCCTGCAGCGCGCTGATCTTGACGTTCCTGCTCTCGGCCGCTGCCAGCAGCTGCTTCAATTCCCACTCACGCCCGGTGAAGTCGGCCGGAGGCGAGGGCAGCTGTTGCAGGGGGTGGAAGACGGGTTCGGGTGGAAGCTGCTGGATGATCTGGTCGTGAGCCACCAGGGTGGAGCCGGGCTGTAAAGTGACAGGAGCGGCGAAATTTGACCCTTCCTGTCCGATCGTCTGAATGTTTACTCCCGCCAGGGCTGGTGTTTTCTCTTTTTCATCCACGAGGTCTTTGATTTTCTTCGCCAGCTCGAACCCGGCCGGAATCGCAACCACCGCCAGCGCAATTAAGGCCCTGGCATCTTGCCCCCATTCTGGATAGAGGGCCAAACTGGCAACGTAAAAAATGACCCCGGCAGCAATTCCACCAAACAGCCACCACAACTTATACCTTTTCATGTGTGCGCTCCCCTTGGGCACGAACTGTTGAACTTACCTCACAATCATTATACAGAGAAAAGGGGATTGGGCAACCAGGCAGTTGGGGGTACATCTAAGGGTCTGCTCGCGAAGCGTTCCGGTTTGCGGCCGGAGGGATCAAATGTCTCACGCCAAGGCGCCAAGGCGCCAAGAAAAGCCTTAAGGTTAAAAAAAACATTCATTTCTCGCTCTTTCCTTAGCGCCTTGGCGCCTTGGCGTGAGACATCCCTTCCTAACTCAAAAAGCCAGCCCGGTTCTCGCTCTTTCCTTAGCGCCTTGGCGCCTTGGCGTGAGACATCCCTTCCTAACTCAAAAAGCCAGCCCGGTTCTCGCTCTTTCCTTAGCGCCTTTGCGCCCTGGCGTGAGACATCCCGGCTCTTCCTGCTCTCTACTCTCTCCTCTCAACCACAAAAATCATCTCCTCGCCCACCTGCAGCTCGGTCACCGGCCAGGGCTGCCCGGCGATGGCGCTGTACACCAGCCTGCGGTGGCCTTCCGACAGGTCGTGCCGCCCGGTCAGGCTGCTGGCGGGCAGCGTCACCACCAGCCGGCGCGCCCGCAGCGCACGCAAGAACCCGCGCGTCGAGCCCTTGTGACGCTGCTCGAAGCGGTGCGCCTCCTTGAAGAAGAACGCCACCGGCGCCTCGATCTCCGGCGGCGAGACCAGGATGTCGCGCGCCTCGGCCAGCGGCGCGAGCCCCTGCAGCCGGAAGTAGTGGTTAATCAGCGCCACCCGCGGCGCGTGGATGTCGTAGGCGTGGTAGCGCACGCTCTCCGGCAGGCCCATCCAGGGGAACGAGAACGGATTCAGCCCGCAGGCCAGGTCCAGGATTTCGGTGGGTTTGCCGGTCACGGAGAAGATGCGCTCGTAGAAGGTCTCCAGGTCGGGCAGGCGCTCGCGGGTCGAGGCGTGCTGCCCCAGGATGCGCGCGCACACCGGCTTGAGCGCCGCCCGCCCGCCCTGGGCGTAGGCCGCGTCCAGTTCGGCGGCCGCGGTGGCATAATCCGGATCGCCCAGGTACGGCGCCACCAGGTTGTGCAGCTTCTGCCGCACCGCCTTGAGCGCCTCCTTGTGCGAGCGCCCGAGCGCCAGTTCGCGCAGCAGCAGGTCCCGCACCGTCTCGGGCGGGATGCCCAGCTCGCGGTACTTGCGGGAGGAGAGGATTTCATGGATCAGGAAGTCTAGATCGTCCATTTTTTTATGTCTCACGCCAAGGCGCCAAGGCGCCAAGAAAAGCCTTAAGAGTTAAAAAAACATTCATTTCTCGCTCTTCCCTTAGCGCCTTGGCGCCTTAGCGTGAGACATTATTTTGAATTCAAAAAGCCAGCTCATTTCTCGCTCTTTCCTTAGCGCCTTGGCGCCTTGGCGTGAGACATTACTTCTTCTGTTCTCGCTCTTTCCTTGGCGTGAGACATTATTTCTGAACTCGAAAAGCCAGCTCGGTTGCGAATTCGAAGCGCTGCACGTCCCAGCCCGTCCCCTCCACCAGCTCGCGGAAGTGCGTTTCATAGTTCTGCAGCATGCCCTTCGAGCGCCCGCCCAGGCTCTGCGCCGGGAACGAGATCAGCAGCGTCTGCGCCTGCAAACCCGCCAGTAAGCGCGGGCCCACCGTCTTATCCAGCTGCTCCAGGCACGGGATGGTCTTCAGCGCCATGCCAACCTGAGCTGCCTGCTGTGGCGTCTGCGCGGCCAGGTCGCACACCCAGGCCTCGCCCGCCTGACCGACGTGGGCGAAGAAGCGATTGAGGAAATCGACCATGTCCTCGTAGATGTCGCAGGCGTAGTAGCGGCTGCCCTCCGCCAGCGGCATCCAGGCCAGCGCCAGTGGGTTCAGCCCGCAGGCCGCATCCAGCACGGAGTCCAGCGGCCCGAGCGGGGCCAGCGTCTGGGCGTAGAATTCGTCCAACACGGGCAGGCGCTCGCGGGTCGAGGCATGCTGGGCCATCATCCGGCGGCAGAAGTCCCGCACCGCCGGGTCGAAGCGGTCGTGCGGCAGGGTCTCCAGCTCGGCCAGCCGGCGGGCGTAGTCGATGCCCTCCTCCTGGTAGGCCCCGCCCACCTGGTGCAGCTTGTTGCGGGTGGCCTTGACCGCGTCCTTGAACTTGCGGCCTTTGGCCAGTTCCTGCGCCCCCACCTGCCGCACCAGCGGCTCGCTGATGGCGCGGTATTTGGCCCCCGCCCGCACCGCCGCCACCAGCTCGTCCAGCTGCCCGGCGTCGCTCACCGGCTGCGCTTTCGCAAGCGCTCGGTCAGCCGCACCATGAAGCTCAGGTTGTGGATGGTCGCCAGGCGCGGGTACAGGCTGTCATTCAGCTTGAACAGGTGATGCAGGTAGCCCGCCGAGTAGCGCTGGCATACCAGGCAGTCGCAGTAGGGGGAAAGCGGGCGGCCGTCTTTGATGTGGCGCTCGTCGTTGATGTAGATGTACTTCATCCATTTACCGCTCAGGCCGGCGTCCGGTCCCTCCGGCGCTTGGGTGAAGACGTACAGCCGCCCATGCCGGGCGTCGCGGGTGGGCATGGCGCTGTCGAAGATGTCGTAGCCCAGGTCCCAGCTGGCCAACACGTTCTCCGGGTGGCCCACGCCCAGGGCATGCAGCGGGAACTCCTCCGGCACGTCCTCGCGCACCGCCGCCAGCATGTCCGCCAGCAGGTGGTTCTCCTCGTCCAGGGGCCAGCCGCCGTAGCCGTAGCCGTCGAAGCCGATCTCCAGCAGCGCCTCGGCGCACTGCCTGCGCAGGTCACGGTAGCCGCCGCCCTGGATCACTCCGAAGATCTTGGGGCGCTCGCCCTCGGGCGTCTTGCGCTGGTCGAGCTGTCGCCCGTACTCGGTCTTGCAGCGTTTGGCCCACTCGATCGTGCGCCGCACCGAGAGCTGCTGCTCCTCGTAGCTCGACTCGACGTGGGTGCAGTCGTCCAGGCAGATGACCACGTCGGTGCCGTAGCCGATCTGCAGCTGCACCGACTTCTCCGGCGAGAGCTGGATCTTCTTGCCGGCCTCGTTGCGGAAGATCAGGCAGCGGTCGGTCAGTTGGCCGAACTTGGGGTTTTGGCGGATCAGGGAGTAGGCCTGGAAGCCGCCCGAGTTGGTGACGATGGGGCGCGGCCAGCTGCTCATCTGGTGCAGCCCGCCCAGCGCCGCCACGGTGGTGGAGCCGGGCCTCTGCATCAGGTGGAAGGTGTTCATCACCACGGCCTGCACACCCACGTCCAGCAGGTCCTCGGCGTCGACCGCCCGCACCACACCAAAGGTGGCGTCCGGCAGGTAGGCGGGATAGTCCAGCATCCCGTGCGGTAAGCGGAGGGAGTTTGCTCTCATAGAGGAGATTATGCCTTAGCTTGGAGGGGAATGCAAGCATAAGCCTCCGGCCCGCCACACCCCCTGAATTTACTCCACAATCTCCACCCGGTGCACCTCACGAGTGAAGGTGTGCCGGTAGACCATGCGCTGGTTCTCGCGGTCCACCCAGTACTCCCCGTCCGAGAGGATCACCCGGTAGCCGCGGGGATACTGCAAGTTTGGCACGTAGAACTCGCTCGGCTCCCGGATGGCCGGGTCGTGGCGGAACTCGAACACGAACAGCTTGCGCTTGCGGTCGAACGACATCGCCAGCGGCTCGCCGGCGGTCGCCACGGCATACGGGCGCACGCCCGCCTCCAGCGCCCGCCCGCCCGAGTTGATGTCCTCGGGGTCCGTTTGCTGGTCGCGGCTGAAGATCGACAGGTCTTCCTCGTTCCACTGGTCGCCGTGGGCGTTGGTGTTGTCGGCGGTATAGTTCCACAGCGTGCCGCTCAGCAGGTTGGCCTCCAGCGCGCAAAAGCTGGCGTCCAGCGCCTGCGCCTGCTTGCTGAAGTTGCCGCTGCGGTAGGCGCGCTTGCCGTTCAGGTCGAAGGGGATGCCGAACTCACCGAGCAGGGTGGGCACGCCGCCGAGGCGAGTCTGCGCCATCCGCTTGATCTGCCCCAGTTGGTCCGCAAACGACTTGCGCACCTTGCCCGGCCCCACCACCAGCTTTGTCTTCTCGCCGGTCGTGTCCACCCCGAGCCAGGGGTTGAAGCTCTTGGTGAACAGGGTCATACCGTCGTACCAGTGCGGCGCGTAGGCGATGTTGGTGGGGTCCTCCTCGCTCCAGCGCGGCGGGGTTTCATCGTCCACGGCGTTCTCGAAGAAGATGATCCAATCCGGGTTGATCGAGCGGATGGCCTCAGTGTAGCGGATGGCGAAGGGCTTGATGTAGTCGCCAAAGACGACCTTGCGACCGGCTGCCCGGCTGAAGTAGTCCGGCTCGATCAGGTACGGCTTGCCCTGCGAATCAACGTCCCACACGCCGTGCGCCCGCCACACGTCGCGGCAGCCCTCGCGCCACAGGCGCGCCCCCGCCTCGTTCAGCGTCTCGCGCCGCTGCAGCTTGGGCCCGGTCAGGCCGGTGTCCCACACCTCCACCTCCTGCGGGATGCCCTCGCCCAGCGCCCACGACTGCAGCGGTGAGGGCGAGTAGCCTTTTAGCAGCACCCCGAAGGGCTGGGTCAGGTCGCTGCGGCCGATGTAGCCGGTCGTCGGCTCGTTGAGCGTGTCGAAGCCGGCCACGTTGGGCAGGTTTTTAACCGCCAGCGCAACCTGCCGCACCGCCTCGATGTAGTGCGCCTGTAGATATTCCTGCACCGATTGGCCGTTGATGCACAGGTTGGGCGCGAAATCGCTCCCGGCGAAAAACAGCGTGAACATCGTCGCTGCGCCGAGCTTGGCGTAGTTGGTCGGCCAGATCATGCGTGGGAACTGGCCCGGGTGCTGGTTATGCACCACCGCAGCGCCGGTCTCGACCAGCTTCTCCGGCTGCATCCCGACCGCCTCCAGCGTCCAGCCCGGCGCACCGTCGCCGCCCGTGAAGCGGCTCCAGGCGTCCTGGTGCGGGTCGATGAACACGTTGATGCCATGCTCGCCCGCCCGCCGCACCACCTCGGCCACGTAGTCGATGTACGCATAGTCGTACTGCCCCGGCCCGGCGTGCTCGACCGCCTCCCAGGTGATCAGGAAGCGCAGGAAGCGGAAGCCCCAGGCGTGCAGGCGGCGGAGATGCTCGTCGGCCTCGGCCAGCGGGAAGGGCCGCCCCACGAATGAGACGCTGCGGTGGTCGAAGAAGCCCTCTCGCACGTGTGACGGCCCCTTGGGCCCAAACGGCGCCTTGCTGCTGCCGCCCAGGTTCACCCCGCGCAAAATCAGCGCCCGCCCATGCTCATCCCGGAACCACGGCCCCTCGGCTCGAATCATGATGTTCTCTCCTATGTTGTTTGTATCGATGAGAATAATTGCCAGAGATATTGTAGCATATACCGCTCACGCAGCCCCAGATATCCTCGCGACGAAGCACCCTGTAAGGGCAGTCTGGGGCTGCGATTTCAACCGCGGCCAACCTACGGCTACAATAGGAGCAGGGGGAGAAAGGAACCGCATGCGCAAAGATTGGCTCTCCGGCCAAAAAGTGACCCTGCGTCATCCGCGCGCCACGCTCAGCATCGGCCTGGTCGTCGCCCTCATCGCCATCCTGCCCTTCGCCTTCCTCGCCTGGCGGGTGCTGCAAACCGGCCCGCGTGACGGCTCCCTGACGCCCCTCGTTCGCGTCATGCACCAGCGCGCTCTCTCAGCGCCCGCCTGGGCCAGTGGGCGATCATCGGTCTGGCGGGACTGGTTCATTGCTCACCGCAGGATAAAAAAACCAGGCAGGTAGGGCACTTTGCGAATACCCACCTGCCTGGCTGCTAAAGCTCGGTCTACAATCGGCTGAAGCCCGCTTGCGGGCGGTGGACGTGCACCGTCGCAGTGCCCAGCATCTGCACTTTGGACCGCAGCTGCTCCACCAGCCTCTCGCTGGGCGCGCCGTAGACATCCATCGTGCGCAACTGGATCAGGCTGCCAAACTTCGCGAAGATCTCGCCCGCCGCCTGCATGTGGTACTCCATGGAGGCAGAGTCCGGGTGGACCTGCACGACCGTCATGCGCTGCTCGTGTTCATCGATAAACATTTGGTAAGACAGGATGCTGGTCTCGTTCGCTTCGACGAAGTCGACCAGTTCCTGAACGGCTCTTTTCAGTTCCTCCAGCTTTCCCTCTCGGATATCGGAACTGTCAACCGAAATCACTTGCTCAGACATAACCGATCCTCTCTACTCTCTGCTCTCTGTTTTCTACTAACTCCAATTTTCCAGCACGTCCACAATCTTCCCCAGGAACCCATCCCCCGAAGCCCCGTCCAGGATGCGGTGGTCGAAGGTCAGCGACAGGTACACCATCGGGCGGATGGCGATGGCGTCGTCGATCACCACCACCCGCTTCTGGATCATGCCGACGCCTAAAATGGCGGCTTGCGGCTGGTTGATGACCGGGGTGGCGAACAGTGAGCGCGACGTGCCGTGGTTGGTGATCGAGAAGGTGCCGCCGCGCACGTCATCGGGTTTGAGCTTGTGACTGCGCGCCCGCTCGGCCAGGTCATTGATGGCTCGGGCCAGCCCCAGCAGCGAGTACTGCCCGGCCTGCTGGATCACCGGCACAATCAGGCCTTCCTCGCCCAGCGAGACCGCTACACCCACGTTGCTGTCTGGATGCACAAGGATGCCCTCGTCGCTCCAGGAAGAGTTGACGATCGGGTAGGCGCGCAAGGCCTGCACGACCGCCGAGACGAAGTAGGCTGTGTAGGTCAGGTTGGCCCCCTCGCGGGCGTAGCTGTCCTTGTGCGCGGCGCGGTGCTGCGCCACCCGCTGCATGTTGGCCTCCATTACAGTGGTCACGTGCGGGGCGCTGCGCTTGCTGCGTACCATGTGCTCGGCGATCTGACGTCGCACGCTGGTCAGCGGCATGAGCCGGTCGCCGCTCTGTTTCTCGACGCCGGTCTGTTTTTCAGGCGCTTTCGACGGCTGCGCCTGGGGCTGCTGCTTCTCCTGAGGGAACTGCAGCTCGGTCGGGCGGAACAGATCCCCTTCCCCGGGCGTCTCCCAGGCAGCCGGCTCTTCGCGCTCCGGTCGGGCCTGGCGCTCTTCGATGTACTTGAGCACGTCCTTCTTGGTGATGCGGCCGCCCTCGCCCGATCCCGGCACCTCACGCAGGTCCACGTTCTCATCTTGTGCCAGCCGCGCCACCACCGGCGAGATGAAGCCCAGTTTCCTGTCCCTGCCCGGCGTGGCCGGCTCGGCCTGCTCCTCGGCGGTTACACTTACCGGGCGGGTCTGTTCTTGATCCCCCGTTTCGAGGGTGGGGGTGGCGGCTTCCTGCTCCTCGCTCAGCGCCGACTCGTCGCGCTGCTTGGGCGGCGCATCCTCACCCTCGGGGATCTCCTCGCCCGGCTCGCCGATCCAGGCCAGCACCGTGCCCGCCTGCACCGTCTCCGAGCGGGGCACCAGGATCTTCAGCACCGTCCCGCTGGCCGGGCTGGGCACCTCGCTGTTGACCTTGTCGGTATCCACCTCCACCAGCGGCTCGAACTCCTCGACGTGTTCGCCCTCTTTCTTCAGCCACTCGGCGACCGTGCCCTCAACGACCGATTCGCCTAGCTGCGGCATAATGACTTTGGTTGGCATAAATCCTCCTAATACCTCGCCAGCTCACGGATGGCCTCGGCGATCTTGTCCGGATTGAGCATGAACCAGTCCTGCAGGTTGTGCGCAAACGGCACTGCCGGCACATCCGGCCCGGCCAGCCGCTTCACCGGCGCATCTAAATACTCGAAAGCGCCGCCGGCAATCGTGGCAGACACCTCTGCGCCGTAGCCGCCGGTCAGGTTGTCCTCATACACGATCAGCGCCTTGCTGGTCTTTTTCACCGAATCCAGGATCGTCTTGCGGTCCACCGGGTACAGCGTGCGCAAATCCACCACCTCGACGTCGATTCCCTCCTGCGCCACGGTCTCGGCGGCTTGCAGGGCGTAGTGGTGCATGATCCCATACGCAAACACCGACAGGTCCTGGCCCTCACGCGACACCTTGGCCGGGCCAATCGGCACGGTATACTCGCCCTCCGGCACCTCGCCGCGGATCAGGCGGTAACCCTTCTTCGGCTCGAAGAACATCACCGGGTCGGGATCGCGCACCGCCGACTTGAGCAGCCCCTTGGCGTCGTAGGGGTTGGAGGGGATGACCACCTTCAGCCCCGGTATGTGGGTGAAGAAGGCCTCGACGCTCTGCGAGTGGTACAGCCCGCCGCCGATCCCGCCGCCGTAGGGCGCCCGGATGACCATCGGCGCCTGCCAGTCGCCGTTCGAGCGGTAGTGCATCTTGGCCGCCTCGCTGATGATCTGGTTCATGGCCGGGTAGATGAAGTCGGCGAACTGGATCTCACAGATCGGGCGCATGCCGTACAGCGCAGCCCCGATGCCCACGCCCACAATCGACAGCTCCGCCAGCGGCGAATTGATCACCCGGTCGCCGCCGTATTTGTCGAACAGGCCCATCGTCGCCCGGAACACGCCGCCGCGCTGGCCCACGTCCTCGCCGATGATGAACACCTTTTCGTCGCGTGCCAATTCTTCGTCCATGGCCTCGCGGATGGCATCGATCATGGTTTTCTCAGGCATGCTCCACCTCCTGGGCATACACGCCGGTCTGGCCCACTTGCAGGGGTGGGTAGGGGGCATCTGTGGCTTCCTGGACCGCCTGGTTCACGATCTCTTTGGCGCGCGCCTCCATCTCGTCCACCATCTTGGGCGTCAGGATGCCGGCGCCTTCCAGCGCCTTGCGCGCCACCAGAAGCGGGTCGCTCTTCTTGTGCTCCTCCACCTCCTCACGGGAGCGGTAGGTGCGGTCGTCGTCGTCCGAGGAGTGCGGGGTGATGCGGTACATGCGCGCCTCGATCAGGCTGGGCCCGCCGCCCTTGCGCGCCTTCTCGACCGCCTTGTGCACCTCCTCGTAGACTGCAAACATATCCGTGCCGTCCACGGTGCGCCCGTCCAGGCCCAGGCCGCAGGCCTTGTCGGCCGGGCCGGGCACGGCCATCTGCCGGTCGACCGGCACGGAGATGGCATACAGGTTGTTCTCCACAATGAACACCACCGGCAGGTTGTGCACCGAGGAGAAGTTGAGCGCCTCGTACCACTCACCCTGTGAGGTGGAGCCTTCGCCCACGGTGGACAGCACGACCTGGTCGGTCTTGTTCAGCTTGATCGCCAGGCCAATCCCGGCAGCATGCGGGGCCTGTGTGGCGACCGGTGCGCTGTGGCTGACCAGGTTGGACGGCTTGTAGCTGAAGTGGCTGGGCATCTGCCGCCCACCGGACGTGACCTCGCCTTCCTTGCCCATCGCTGCGAACATGAAGTCCCGGGCTGAGTAGCCCAGGGCCATCATCAGCGCCAGATCGCGGTAGTAGGGCGTAACCCAGTCGTGACCCTTGCGGATCGCATAGGCCGCACCGACCTGAGCGCCTTCCTGCCCGATCCCCGAGATGTGAAAGGCGATCTTGCCCTGGCGGTGCAGCACCCAGGCGCGCTCGTCCACCCGCCGCGCCAGCAGCATGGTCCAGAACATCTCACGCATCGTATCCTTCGACAACGCCATATGAAATTCCTCCTTAAACGAATTTGTACGGTGTTTGAGAATGGCGACAGAGCCGCCATTCTCAAACACCGTACAAATTCCCTCGTAGAAATGGAAGCAACTGTACCCTCTGCGTTGCTAATCGAATAAAGATTACCTGTTATGTTAACGAAAGTGTACCATAAAGCGAGAGCGGGCGATTGGTGGATTGGTGGATTGGGCGATTGGGCAACTGGGCAATTGGTGAATTAGGCTTCACTTGCGGCCTAATCGCCTAATCGCCTAATTGCCCAATCCATCAACCGCCCAATCCGCCCAACCGCCCAACCGCCCAACCGCCCAATCCACCAATCCACCAATCCACCAATCACTTCGCAAAAAACAGCCATACGATTCCGAGCGCATACAGCCCGAAGATCAACAGGCTGTCGTAGGCGATGTTGAAGATTTCACGCTTGCGGCGTCGCAGCAGCCCCATCAGCTGCACCCCCGTCAGCACCACAGCCAGCGACAGCAGGAAGGTCTGCTGCTTGTCGATGTTGTGGTAGATCGAGCCGCTGCGATAGGCGATGTCGGCGGCGGTCAGGATCAGCACGCTGAAGGCGTTCCCGCCGATGATCCCGCCGATTGCCAGGGTGGGCTTGCCCTTAGAGATCGTTGCCAGCACCGTGACGAACGAGTCCAGCGAAGTGGCGATGCCGGTGAACAGCGCCCCCAGCACGGTCTGCGAGATGCCGATATCGTTGGCGATGGACGTGCCTGTCCCGGCGATTACCCATCCCCCGGCAGCCATGGCCAGCGAGTAACCGGCAAACAGCAGCCACTGCTTGCGCATGCCGCCTTTTTGCTTCCCCTCGCCTTTCTTCTGGTTGTCCTGCTGTTTTTTCTGCTGCTGGCCTTTCGGCACCCACATGGGATCGGTGCGTGCCTTCGATGCCATCTGCAAACCGTACAGGTAGCCGAACACCAGCACGATCGAAATCACGTTGACCGACCAGATGCTGAAGGCCGGCAGCGCCAGCGCCATCAGGACCAGCCCCAGCAGCGCCACGAGCGTGCCGCCCTCGATTAAGTTGGACACCGAAGCCGACGCAAACATCAGGCTCTGCTTGCGGTAGACCATGTCGGCAATGGCGGTGAACGCCACTGCCGCAGTGATTCCGCCGAGGGCGTTGCTGAATGCCAGGTTCGGATTGTTGTTGATGGAAGCCGTGACCGAGGTTGCCAGTGCAGCCAGCGAGGTGCTGCCGCCGAGCAGCAGCAGCCCACCCATGGCGTTGCCCATGCCTGTGCGTTGGGTGATCACGTTGATCACGTTGGCGGTTTTGATCCCGGCAACCGTCACCACCGCCGCCGCTGACAGGAAGATTACAATGTTCCAGATCAGAGACAGATTGGAAAAAAACATATTTCCCCCAGTTTCGCCCGTTTGCGGGCGTTTCCATTATACCTGCTGGGGGAAGGTAATCAAACAAAATAGGGACTGGATCATCAGGGCGTCCCAATGATCCAGTCCCTATTGGCTTGATTACCAATTCCCTAATTCCTTCTTTCCGCCTTCTCCAGCTTCAAGCTGGTCTTAACCGTTTGCATCATGAACGAGCTGTACAGCACCGCAGCCATGAACAATCCCAAAAGATCGATGGCTGTGATCTCGAACCCGAACACGGTCAACTGCGGCACCACGGCCAGCAGCACAAACAGGTTCGCCGCAATCGCCAGGATGCGCGCCTCGGTCGGGCCGAGCCTGGCGTACGACAGCCGGAATTCGCCGGTCACGTAGGTGCTCAAAAACACATTGACCGACATCAATAGATAACCAACCAGCGCCAGCATGGCAATGGTGAATTGAGCGTAAGGGGAAATGCCGACACCAATGAAGATGCAAACTTCATTGAAAGCGTCCACCGAGTGATCGACAAAGAAGCCGTACTTCGGCCGCTCGATCTTGCGATAGCGCGCGATGGTGCCGTCGAGGCTGTCGCCGAACCAGTTCAGCACGAACCCGAAGCTGGCCAGCAGCAGGAAGTACTTGTTAACCAGCGTAAGGCAGTATCCGGTAAGGATCAGACCCGAACCGAGGATACCGATAAAGGTCAAAATATCGGGGGTCATCCAGGCCGGCAAGCGTGCAGCCAGCCATAACAGGACCGGTTTTTCCACCGGGCTCAGCCATGAACCCAGTACCCGGGTATGTGGCTTGAGTTTTTTCCCTTTTCGGTGGGCGGCTTTGTTTGCTTTCGCAGCCTTCTCCCGTTTCTTTCTTGGAACGATAATGCTGCCTTGAAACACTTCACTTTCCAATTTTGCTTTTGTCATATTGCCTCGTGTTCTTCTTGCAGCGAAATTCAGCCTGACGACACTTCTTCCATTGCCTCCGGCCAAACTGGGTAAAACATGGACCACTGATCGGGGGCTTTGCGGATGTCTTGCTCGATGAGCCCCAGGATCTTCTCGGCGTTCGCTACAATCTCGTGATTTAGATCCTCATCCGGCTGCATCCAGAGTGGATCGGATGCCCAAACCAGGTAGCGGCCATTCTCTTGCAGTCGGCCGCTGACGATCACCACCGGGACGTTTGTCTTTAGCGCCAGGCGGACGTGGCCCACGGGCAGCGAAGCCGGGCGACCAAAGAAAGACACCTGGTACTTTTCATTGGCAATCGGGCGGTCCACCCCGGTCAGCACGAAGCCGTTCGCCTTCAGCCTTTCCGTGGCCTTGCGCAGCGCCTTGATCGACATGGGCGTCACGTCGATGCCCACCGCCGAGCGCAGCCGGTTCGTCGCCTTGTAGCTGGCCGGTGGGTCAGGGTACGATAACACCTGGAAGCGCATTCCGGCCAGCGCGGCGGCATGCCCGATCAGGTCGACGTTCGTCAGGTGTGGCACCACCATTAAAACACCTTGCTTGCCTTCTCGGTTCTGTTGGATTAAGCGCTCGAAGCTCGGGTCGAACTCAACCAACCGGAAAACGGCCTGTTTTCTGTTAAAAAAGTGCAAGAAATCGTAAAGGAAACGCCCCGTATAGCGGAACGTCTGGCGGACGGACTCGGTCAGGGCTTCAGCGGAAACTTGCCCCTCAAGGACAACCCACTGATTTGCCCGTACTGCTCGCACCTGGCTGAACTGCCTGTCTCTAGCAACCAGGCCTCCAATTAAACTGGCAAACGGCCGTCCAAAGAACGGCGGGAGAATTCGGGCAAGCGTATAAGCCAGCAGAATGCTGAAGCGGCTGTAAAAGAAGGATTTCAGGTTCACCCGTGCCGGTCCAATCTGCGAGAGTGAGATGTATGGCATCTAAGTCAGAAAGGGACTGCCGGCGAACCGGCTCGATCAGCAGGTTGCAGCAGTGTTCAGCGATGCCAGGCGAGCGCGTGCGGTATCAAAAAATGAATGGATTCTAAATCCCACTTACCGATAAACGATCCAGCGCCTTCTTCATTGTTTTGAAAAGCAGGGCTGGATCATCACGATGGCTGTGTTGTTCCGGTCGCCCGGTAAACAGAGTATAGCGCAGAAATATATCCCTGTCGAGTCACATTAAAGGCACATTACAGGGCGCTTCGCGGACCCTAAGCGCCCCCCAGAGGAGGCTGCCGGTTCTGTTTGTCAAAATTCATCAGGGCCGTTGGGTTTCGTTCCTTCGTTCCCCAGGGTATAGGGTCGGGGAACGAAGGAACGAAAATTAACGTGAATGCGGGATCAGGAACTCCGTCTAAAATAATTTCGTCAAATTCATGAATACGAAGATATTCATGTTGCCCCAATCCGTGAGAATGTGAGATATTGCCGACCAGCGCAAACTGCCCGTACGGATAAACATCAACGCCAGAGCAACAGTGATAAAGATCAGGATCACCAGAAATGGGATGTTGAATAGTGCTACTGAGAAGGTGCCTAACATAAGAAAATGTATTGCAATAAACAATACCGAGGAATATGTAACGGTCAGCCAGGATGGCCAGCCGTGAATCTCTGTGAACAAGAAGCCTCGCCAATACGATTCTTCAACAGTTCCATTAATCAATCCGAATGTGAACCAGAGGATTGTCAGCAGAGGTGTTCGCAGCAGGGACGCATTTGGAAGCAGCAACAGCGGATATGCAGATAAACCAATCAGCAGACCGAATACCAGCCAGAGCTTGCTGCCATGCGGTTTTCTGAACCAACTGAGCCATTTCTCTTTGCCTGACACAAGAAAAATGATAACGCTCATCGTGAGCCAGTAGACCGGCATCGTAAGACTCCAGGCCCAGTTTCCCATCAATGCAAAGGATACCCGGGCGAGAATCATGCCGAGCAGCACAATCAATAAAGGCGATGCGATGACCAACAAGTTGCGTGTACTGGTCCACTTGTTCTGCAGCGTGTGTGGGATTTCGACGAATGTCATGGGGGCCTCTAAATAGGGGAGATATCAATATAATAACACGATTAAGAAAACATCGTTTTTGGAAATATTTCCCTGCAATTGTTCGTCGGATAAATTCGTTTCGTTCCTTCGTTCCCCAGGGTATAGGGTCGGGGAACGAAGGAACGAAAATCGGCTGGTTCCTTAAGGACCGGACTGCGCTGCGCTGCGCTCCCCCCTCTTCACGATCTTAATGAATCGGTACGGCACGTACCCATCATCCTCGAAGAGCAGCTTATACGCCCCCGATGCCAGATTCTGCTCGATATCCGCTTCGATGCGCCCGTCCATACGGGAAGGGGCCAGCAGGTAATTCACCTCGCCATTGGCCACCAGCCCCTGGTAGGTGTCGAAGTCCTGATACCAGAAGTTGACCTGCATCTGCTCCAGCCCTGGCAGCGCCGCGACCGGGTAATTGGTTGCGATGCGCATCTCCGGCCCGTGCTTGTCGACGTAGTCATACAGCCTGGCGTTCAGTTCCGGGCTGAAGATCTCTCGCTGCTGTTCCACTTGCTGCGCTTCCAACTTTTGATCGGGCAAGAGCAGCCCCACACCGGCCAGCGCCAGCAGCCCCAGCGCCGCCAAACTGTAAGCCCGCAGCCGGGCCGAACGCAGCTGCGCCAGAAGATCGATACCCAGTTCCGCCAGCCGTCCCAGCGCCACGCCGCCGGCCAGCCCGATCAACGGCAGCGCCAGCGCCAGGTTGCGCGTGTCGTAGCTGAAAAACAGCGCCCACGAAAGGCAGAACGGCAGCACTACCAGCGCCACAATCCAGCGGTAAGCCCGGTCAAACACCGGCAGCGCCAGGACCAGGAAGGCGATCAGGTATGCATACTTGCCCAGGCTCTGCCAGGCTGCCAGCGCCCGCTGCCCCAGTCCGGCGCCCTCATAGATCGCGCTGGTGACAATCGCCACGTTGCTCTGATCCGACCCTTGCCAGATTTGCGCCTGCTTGAACGCATACCACGGCAGCGCAATCAACAGCGCCGCCCCGAGGGCCGGGGCCATGGAGCGCCATCCGGGCCTTCCCCCAACCTCCGCTAAAAAGGGATAGGCCTTTGACTCTTCGCCCCTTTTCTTGAAGGAGGGGGTAGAGGCCAGGCCCGGCCTGCGATCCAATACCAACCACGCCAGCAGCGGATACAACCCCAGCGTCACCACCCCGGCGGCCTTGGCCACTGCCGCCCCGCCCGCCAGCAGCATCCCTAGCTGTGCGGCCTTTACGCGCTGGCTTGCATCCTCCAGTTGGCGCGCCTTGAGCAGGGTATAGATGGGCACGAACCCGGCAAACGCCACCGGAATGTCGGCATAGCCCTCGGTGATGTAGTCGCCGAGGAACTTCTTGAGCATCAGGCGGGTAATCACCACCGCCAGGAAGAAGCCGAGTGCAGGCAGGCCACTGCCGGCCCGCGCGGCGTCCAGCCCTAGATCGAAGATCATCAGCAGGATGAACAGGCTGAACAGCGGCATGATCGCCTTGCTAAACAGCTGCATGCTGCTGCCGGTGATCACGTAGATCATTGACCAGTTGAGCGGTAATAACTGCGGGTACTGCCAGGTGCCGGACGGGAATTGGTTTTGCGACCAGGCCAGCGCCCAGCGGTTCCATGACAGCACCGCATCCCAAGAATTGAACACGCTGCCCAGGTTGTCGATGAACACGCGCCCCACCCAGGCGATGCTGCTGACCGCCATAATCCCCAGTGTTAGCCCCAGCGCCGCTTTCAATACTTTTGCGAACGCCCGGCTGCTGTCCGGCTCGGGCTTTGGCACAAAGCTGAGAAGGAACTCAGCGGAGCGCGCCAGCACGACCTGCGCCACGGCGCCCAGTGGCGTCAAAAATGCCCGCCGGTACAGCCAGGCCAGCGCCAGAACCTCCAGCGCCAGGAGCGCCAGCGCCACCGGGCGCAGGTACAGCCCGAGCGCAACCAGGGCAAGCCCGGCCACATAATTGATGGTCAGGCTGAGCATGAAAATGGTCACGATGCTTTGCAGGATGCCTTGATGAATCTTAAGCGCCCGGTAGGCGATTCCACCGGGAATGGCGGCGACTTGCAGCACGGCCAGGATGCCCATAACGAACATGGACGTGGTTCCTTCCAATGATTACGACGATCTGAAAACAGCCTTCGCATGGACCGTTTTGCAGCCCAGTTACGCTTTACCCTTAAGTTATCGCCGGCGCACGATGGCGTCGGTCATGCGCGCCACCCGCACCATGGCTTGCACGTCGTGCACCCGGATGATATCCGCGCCGCGCACGATGCCCACCGCCACGGTTGCGGCGGTGCCTTCCAGGCGCTGATCGGGCGGCAGGTCGAGCGTGTAGCCGATGAACGACTTGCGCGACGGCCCCAGCAGCACCGGGTAGCCCAACGAGCGGATCTCATCCAGGCGGTTGAGCAGCTCCAGGCTTTGCTCCACGGTCTTGCCGAAGCCGATGCCCGGATCGAGGATGATGTTCTCGGGTTTGACGCCCGCCACCAGCGCCAGGTTGACGCTGTGCAGCAGCTCTTTCTGTACATCTTCCACCAGGTTATCGTACTGCACTCCGATGTAGCGCCCGCCGAGCCGCTCGCGCAGTTCTTCACTGCCCGGTCGGATGCGGTTGTGCATCAGTACCACCGGACACCGGCGTTTGGCGATCAGCCCGGCCATCTCGGGGTCGGCCCGCAGCGCCCAGACGTCGTTGATCCAGTTCGCCCCGGCTTTGATGGCTTCCTCCGCAACCGAGGCTTTGTAGGTGTCCACCGACAGGATGGCATTCAGGTGAGACTTCTTCAGCGCATGGACCACCGGCAGCACCCGCTCCATCTCGGCCGCCTCGTCCACGACTTCAGCGCCGGGACGGGTGCTCTCCCCGCCGATGTCCAGGATGTCGACGCCGGCCAGCGCAAAGCGTTTGGCTTGATCGATGGCTTCTTTCTGCCAGGTCTCACGCGCCAACAGCCCGTCGCCTGAGAAGCTGTCCGGCGTGACGTTGAGAATGCCCATGACGTATGTGCGAGAACCCCAATTGAGGGGATAAGTGAGCGCTGTCATGCTTAGATTGTAATAGAAAACCAGAAATTAGAGAGTAGTCAGTCGCCCAGATGTCCTGCGTCCACCCTCTTCACTCCCTCCATCCCCACCTCTGCCAGCATCTGGCGCACGGTTTTGCCCAGCAGGGGGTGCGCCCTTTCGGGGATCAGGTCGTTCAGCGGCGCCAGCACAAAGGCCCGCTCGTGCAGGTACGGGTGTGGGATGGTCAGGCTGGGCAGATCGATCACCTCGTCATTGTAGAACAGGATGTCCAGGTCGATGATCCGCGGGCCGTAGCGGACCGTCTGCTCGCGGCCCATCTCGGCTTCGATGCGTTTCAGCTCCATCAGCAGGCGGTGCGGCGCCAGATCTGTCTCCACCGCCACCACTTGATTGAGGAAGTCCGGCTGGTCGAGCACACCCCACGGTGTCGTCTCGTACACCGGCGACTTGCGCAGCACCCGCACCCCCGGGCCCATCATCTCGATCGCCCGCCGCAGGTTGGCCCGCCGCTCGCCCAGGTTGGTGCCCAATGCGATGTATGCCGAATGCGCCATCTTCTAGATCCTCTGCACCAGCGTCGCTAACACCGGCTGACCGGGCTGAGCGCTGATCAACAAGCCCTGGCCGGCATTCTCCTCTTCCAGCTTCTCCACCAGCTGCGCCAGGCGGAAGGTGACGCCCGCCTGTGGCCGCGCCGGGGGCGTCAGCCAGCGAGCGTCCGGGAAGGTGTGATGGTCTTCTTGCAGTTCGTCCAGGCCGACATCGGAGCAAGCCGCAAACCAGGCGGTCGAGTGTGGCTCCAGGTCGCGCCGTTCGAGCACCTGGTACAGCGCCGCCAGCGTCTGTGAGCGTTTGCCCGGGTTGAGCGCTAGGCGCGCATCCAGCCGGGCGCGCGGCATCAGGTTGTAGCGCCCCACTGCGGTTGGCGAGGCCAGCAGCCCCAGGCTGGCGCCCGAAGCATCTTGCTGCCCGAAGATTGTCAGGTGGCAGTCTTGCACCATCACGCTGCGGGCGGCGTCATGCAGCAGCAGGTGATCGAGCAGCGTCTCACTCGGCCAGTAGAACACCGGCGCGCGGCTGCGCACCCCGGCTTCGCTCAGCGCCAGCCGGGCGGCATCATGCCAGCCTGCCGCAATCATCCAATTGACTTCGTCGATCCAGGCGCCCCTGGCAGCCGTGGTCTTGAACAGCGAGTTCGAGCAGGTCGAAGGCCATCTCGTCCGGCTCGCCCGCAGCGGTCGCCTCCTCCGCATCCACCCACGACAGCGCCGCCCCCCCAATCCAGTAGACTTCACTCATCTTTTACCGCCGTGATCAAATCCGCCAATAACCCAAAGGCGGTCGTCTCCGGGCCGGGGTTGCTCTCCAGGACGCCCAATCCCGGCAGCGTGTCCAGCTCGAACAAGCAGAACGAGCTCGTGCCGCCCACGCTGAACAGCGGCGACAGCGACGTGACCCGCGCCGGAGCCACCCACGCCCTGACCCCCTCCCCCTCGCGGCGGGCTTCGCACACCAGCTTCCAGCGCTCGCCAGCCGCCATGGCCTCGGCGATCATCTCAGGCGTGACGCCGCGGATGCCCTGACGGTCGATATCGTCGGGCTTCAGCGGGATGCCCATCAACACGGTCACCAGCGCCGCCACCTTAATGGCTGCGTCCCAGCCGTCAACGTCGGCGCTCGGGTCGGTCTCGGTGATGCCAATCGACGCCCCATACGCCACCGCCTGTTCCAGCGTCTCGCCGCTTTCCATCCGCTCTAACAGCAGATTGGTGCACGAGTTGAGGATGCCGCTAAAGCCGCGCAAATCCACCGCCGGCAGCGTCTCGCGGAACAGCGAGAAGATCGGGGCGCCATCCATCACGCTCGACTCAAACAGGAAGCGCTTACCCTGCCTGGCCGCCAGCTCGCTTAGCTGGTGGTAGGCGTGCACCACAGGCCCCTTGTTGGCGGTGATGGCGTGCATGCCTTGCTCCAGGCCGGTGCGCAGGTAGTCGGCCGCAGGCTGCCCGGTGTGATGGTTGACCGGCGAATTCTCGAACAGCACGTCCGCCGGGCACTGGCGGATGAACTCGAAAATCGAGCCGGGGATGGGCCGGGCGGTCAGCGCATCCATGCGCCCGCCTTCGGCGGCGATGCGCAGCGCCTCTTCCAGGTCGATCCCGGCCGGGTCGATAGCCATGCCGTGCCGTCCGGTGGCGATCCCGGTCACGTTGAAGGTGAAGCCGTGCTGCGCTTCGAGCAGCTCGCGTTTGCGCTCCAGCAGGCGCGCAAACGCCTGCCCGACGTTGCCAAAACCTACCAGGCAGAAAGATAGATGGGGCATGATTCCTCCTTGATGTTTTAAGAAACCAGGTTTTTCCCAAAAACCTGGTTTCTAGATCTCCTGCAAGCGGAATGGAGCATTGGGTAACCAGGCCCTGGTTGCCCAATTCCCTCATTCCCCAACTGCCCTTCTAAATCGGCGGCCAGGGGTAAGGCCTGCGGCTGGTGGCCGGGTGCGGGAAGTGCTTCGACTCGATCAGCGAATGCGCCCGCTGCTTCATCGCTGCGATCTCGCCGTTTTGCAGCAGCGTGGCCAGGCGCTTGTATTCCTCGCCGCGCGCATCCAGCGCCTCCGAGAAGCGCTTCAAGTCCGCCAGCAGATTGGCGGGGATCTCCTCCCCGGCGAAATCCCAGATCACGGTGCGCAGCTTCGACTCAGTGTGGAAGCAAATCCCATGATCGATCAGCCACAGGTGGTGGTTGGTGTCGCTCAGCACGTGCCCGCCCTTCCGGTCGGCGTTGTTGACCAGCAGGTCGAACAGGGCCACCGGGCGCAGGCGCTGCTTGTCTCCCTCTTCGAAGTGGAAATAGTGATACTCCGGGTCGTGCTCGATGAACTGCTGCACCGAGCCCGGCCCCAGCGGGGCGTTCTTCTTGCGGAACACGGTCGGCGGCACCAGGTCCCAGCCCAGGATCTCGCTGACCTCGAAGGCCGCTACCTCGCGCTTCGCCAGCGACCCCGTTGGAAAGTCCCAGAGCGGCTGCTCGCCGCGCAGGGGCTTGTACACCACGTCTACCTGTAAGGCTTCCTGCACCACCCTGGCCAGCAGGGTGTAGTTTGAGCCGCTTAAAAACTGTCCCTGCAGGCTCAGATCACCCTCCCGCAAGGCCTGTAAGATACATTGCTTATCGACAAAGTTCATTCTAATTCCCACTGATAAAGAAAGCCCCCTCTCTAGGAGTGGGGCTGATTGAACCGGCTAGTGTTTGTGTCCGTTGCGTTTCGGACAGAAATGCCCTTCCGGCTCCATGGGTTCTCCACAGTACGGGCACAGCGGACGGCCGCGTCCTGAAATCTCTAACCCCCATCTTGACATCGCCCGCAGTTGCGAGCGGGTGCACCAGAAGCGCACCACCCGCGTATCCTCCGGATTTTCTTGCCCGGCCGCCACTTCTCGGGCGACCAGCACCAGCAGATCGCGGTCGGCGTCGTAAGCCAGCCCCAGCTCACCGACGCGGAACAGCGGATCGACCGGTGGTTGAATGTGCATTTTGCCTTCGTCATACTCGGCAGCCGCCTCCGGCAGGTCGGGAAAGCGCTCTTTAACTTCGTTCAAGAACTGCTCCACGCCAACTGCCAGGGTCTGGATTTGGACCTTCTCGACGATTACCGAAACGGTACGATCTTGCTGCCATGCCTGGATATAGAAAACGCGCTGTCCGGGTTTGCCAATCGCGTCCGTCGTAATGTGAAGAATTGGATCTACATCGATTTCAACTGGTGGCATCGCTCTCGCCGCTCCTTCTATGACTTTTACCAAGTATACCAGAAATCACTCCCTCAGGAATGCGCTCGGATGTTGTAGAGGACAGGTTATTTGGCCGCACAGCTGCGCCGCTAAGCCAGCCAAACCCTACAGCGCTGCTCTCTCCACGAGCACATCCTCCGCTCCCAGCTTCGGCAGCAGTTCTTCCAGCGCCCGTGCATCCCCCGTGGTCAGGTAGCGCACCCATCCCACCGGCTGCGGCTCGGCCAGCCAGCCGCGGCCAGCCAGCAAGCGCCGGGCCTGGCGTGCTACTGCCGGCGCAGGGTCGATCACCCGCACCGCCGGTCCGGTGATCTCCTGGATCAACGGGATAATGAAGGGGTAATGCGTGCAGCCCAGCACCACCGTGTCGATCCCGCCTGCCAGCATCGGCTTCAGCGCCCGGCGCAGGATGGCGCGCGTCTCTTCGTCGTCCAGCCGCCCCGCCTCGATCTGCTTGACCAGCCCGGGGCAAGTGTCTTGCAGCAGCGTGACCCCCCTGGCGAAACGCTCGATGACCGAGGCATACAGCGCCCCCTGGAATGTCGCCGGGGTGGCGAGCACGCCCACCACTCCCGACGAGGTCGTCTCTGCGGCCGGTTTGACCGCCGGTTCCATGCCGACGAAGGGCGTCTCGGGGAACAAGGCTCGCAGGTGGTGCAGCGCCGCCGCCGAGGCTGCGTTGCAGGCCACCACGATCAACTGCGCCCCCTGCCCCAGTAGATAGCGGGTGATCCCCTCGGCGAACGAGCGCACCTCGGCCAGCGGCCGCGGCCCATAGGGCACGTGCGCCTGGTCCGCCAGGTAGATCACCGGCTGCCCCGGCAGCGTTGCGCGCAGCGCCCGCAGCACCGACAGCCCCCCCACGCCCGAGTCGAACACGCCAATCGGAACCGCGCTCATGCCATACCTGCTAGCAGCGTGTCACACACATCGTTACAGCTTTGCATTCTGTGCGCCTTTGCGAAGCGCTCCCTTAGGAGTTGCTTTTTGCCTTATCCGCTGCTTCCACGAACGCCCGGAACAGCGCTGCCTGGTTCTCCTGCTGCGGAATGCACTCCGGGTGCCACTGCACGCCCAGCGCGAACGGGTGCTCCGGCAGTTCGACGCCCTCCACCAGGCCGTCCGGCGCCCAGGCCGTCTCCGCCAGCCCCGGCGCAGCCTTCTCCACACCCTGGTGATGGAAACTGTTCACCCCGGCGCTCGGCCCGCCCAGGATGCTCTCCAGTCGCGAGCCCGCTTGCAGCCGCACCTTATGCGCCAGGTAATCGCGCGGGTGCGTGTCCCACAAGCCGTGCTCCAGCGCGCCCGGCAGCTGGTCTTTGATGTGCGTATACAGCGTGCCGCCCAGGGCCACGTTCATGACCTGGATGCCCCGGCAGATCGCCAGGAACGGCCATTCCGTTTCGACCGCCATCCGCGCCAGGGCAATCTCCAGGCGGTCGCGGCCCGCGTCGATCCCACTGACCTTGGGATGCGCTTGTCCGCCGAACAGCGCCGGGTCGATGTCGTCGCCGCCGGTCAGCAGCAGCCCGTCGAGTCTGGCGCGCAGCGCCGGCAGATGGTCAATGGGATAGCCCACCGGCACCAGCACCGGGTTTCCCCCGGCCCGCACGATGGCTTCAATATAGGCGTCCGGCACGTGATTCCGGTTTGCGTTTTCGCCTTGTAAAGCGTGAGACGTAGTAATTCCGATCAATGGTGGCATAATTGGACCTTATTGTAAGTAAAAAGGGCGCAACCTGGTTCGGTTGCACCCTGGTTGGTGCGTAAACAAAAAGGAAGGCTTAGAAACGCTGTTTGAGACGTGCCCGTTTGCCGGTGCGGCCGCGCAGGAAATACAGGCGTGACCGGCGAACCACGGCGTGCCGCTCAACGACGACCTTGGCGATGCGCGGGGAACGGGTCAGGAACGAGCGTTCAACGCCCACACCGTTGGACGCGATGCGCCGTACGGTGAAGGTAGAATTGGGGCCTTTGGTGTGGACAAACAGAACGACACCCTTAAATTCCTGGATGCGCTCGCGTGTGCCTTCTGTAATCTTTAAGTGTACGCTGACCGTGTCTCCGGGCTGCAAGCTCGGGACGTTCGGGTTAACGGGGGCTTCGATGGCTTTCATTAAATCATTCATAGCAGGCTTCCTTACAAAAAATATCGATACCAATGCCGCAATCACTTTTCGGCGGCATGGGATTATAACACGGTCTCGCGTGGACTGTCAAACATGATTCTAGGCCGGTTGGTAGCGTAGATAGACCACCCCGGTCTGCATTGCTGTAGATTCGATCAACTTCAAGTTGACCCGCTTGCCGTCTGGAAATAAACGCTTCCCGCGGCCGAGCGCCAGCGGATATACGTGCAGCATATACTCATCCACCAGATCGTTTTCGATCAAGGCTTGTAGTAGAACGCTGCTGCCATCCAGAATGATGTTTTTCCCCGATTGGCCCTTCAGTTTGCGCACCTCATCGACCACGCTGCCGCGGATGAGGAATAAATCCGGCCACAGCGCAGTGGACTGCAAGCTGTTAGAAACGACATACTTCTTCATCCCAGTAAAAGGGTCCTGTTCGGGATGCGGCCCGAAGGCCTCTCCGTGGATCTGCCAGGTTTTTCTGCCCAGCAGCAGCGAGTCGGCCTCTGCAAACGCTTCGCTGAAGTGTGCGCCGATATCGTCATGCCAGTAGGGCAGCGACCAGCCGCCGTAAGGAAAATCGCCCGCATCGTCTTCCGCGGCCTGACCTGGCGCTTGGATCACGCCATCCAAGGTGATAAATTCATGAACGATCAGTCTTCTCATTTGACCTCCTCTTCGATCAAATTGGGAGCAGGCGGAAAGCACTTTGGAAGTTCGTTCCGCCTGATTATTTAGATGCTATTTATCCAATTATATCGGCAAAAGGAGTTTTTGGAGACCGATTGGTGGAGAGGGGAGCACGCAAGTGGTGCGCTTACCGAAACACATACAACCCATACCGCTGCGACTGCCACTCCACCGCATACGGCGCGGCCTCGCCAATCCTGGTCTTATCCGCCAGGATGTAGCTCCCCGGCGGCACGCCCCAGCCCTGCGCCAGCTGCTGCACGCACGGCCAATCCGTGCAGGCGTTCAGACCGTTTGCAAACGCCTGGATCTTGGGCAGTTCCTCCGGCAGCCACTCTGCCCCGAAGCGCATGTTGACCACCGTCCGCTCCATCAGGAACGGCACCCATTCCAGCGCATCGTCCGGCGCCACCACTATCAGGCTGGCGTCCGTCGGAGTGCGCGCCTGCACCGCTGAGGCCGCCTCGGTCATGCCTGAGAACGTTACCAGCGAGTCGCGCGCCGGTCGCACGGCGTGCAAATTGACGTGGTACAGCACGGCCAGCAGCGCCAGCGCCGGCAGCACAGCCGCCAGCGCACTGCGCAAGCGCATCCGCTCGGGCATCTCGGCCACCAGCCGACGGTAGAACGGCAGCCACAGCGCCATCAACCCAAACGCCATCAGCGCCGCCGCCGGGATCGACACCAGCCAGTCGCCCTCGCGCGGGATGTTGGCGAACAGCAGGTAGGCCGCCGCCAGTTCGAAGCGCCTGCGGTAGAGCGCCCACACCAGCCCCGCCAGCAGCAGCGCATCCCACAGCACGGAATAAGCGGCCCCCGCCCCCGGCAGCGCCAGGGTATAGTAAAACTGGTCGATCAGCGTGCCCAGCACCCCCTGGGTCTGTGCCCCAAAGGCCGCCGCCAGGAATGCCAGGCCGTAGTGGTTGGCGATGTGCAGCCAGTACGGCAGGCTCACCAGCGCCCCCAGCAGCCCCGCGCCAACGGTGTACAGCCCAAAGCGGGCAAAACCTTTCAGCCCCTCGCGGAACAGGCGCGCTGCCAGGAAGATGCCCACAGCCGGGACCACCGCCACCGCGCTGCCCGGCGAGGACAGGGCGCACAGTCCCAACGCCAGCCCTACCCAGGCGAAGCGCAGCGCCGCCGGCTTCCAGAAGGCATACGCCAGCGCCGCCAGCAGCAGGATCAGCGCCAGCGTGCCGAAAGCCTCCGCCAGCCCGGCCCCCTCGATCTGCTGCTGGTAGGCCGAGGGCAGCGTGGCGAACAGCAGCGTTCCCGCCAGGATCACGCCGCGCGGCAAGCGCAGCGCCCGCAGCAGGAGGTAGTATGCCGGAACCGACAGCGCGGCTGCCAGTGCCGGCAGTCCGTTGCTGACCAGGAAGGTCGGCAGCCCCAGCCCGTAGGCCAGCCCGCCCGCCAGGAAGAACGGCAGCGGCGGGTAGGCAAAGGGGATGCCGCCTTGCGTGTAGTGCGGGATCCAGGTTGGGAAGCGGTAGCCGTTCAAGGCGATCTGCCGGGCAAATTCCACATACAGCCCGCCCAGGCGGTAGGGCGCACGGGTGCGGGCGATCAGCAGCGGCAGCAGCCGGATCAGCGCGCCGCTCGCCAGCGCCGCCGCCAGCACAGCCGTCTCAGCCCCCAACAGGATCCTCCAGCGCAGCAGCCGGATGCTTCGAACAGGTTTCGTCTCCGTCATCGTATTCCCCCAATTTCTATAGCGCCATTATAGGCGAGATCGAGAATCAAACCAAGGTCAGCGGCCCTATCCCGGCAAGAATCATCGCCGTCCGCGCCTACCTTGAAATTTTCCACGCCTTCGCGGCTTCATCGGGTACAATCCATCTAGAAAGAGGAGGAAATCGATGGACCAAGACTCGTATATCCCAGAGGGCTATCATGCCGTGTCCCCCTACCTGATCGTCCACGACGTGGCCGCTCAGATCAACTTTCTCACCGAAACCTTCGACGCCGAGGAGACCGAGCGCATGGTCCGGCCCGATGGCAGCATCATGCACGCCGAGGTCTGCCTGGCGAACTCCGCTATCATGATGGGCCAGGTCGGCGAGGGCGAAAAGACCATGCCCGCCATGCTGTATGTCTACGTGCCGGACGTTGATGAGACCTACCGCCGCGCCTTGGAAGCCGGGGCCAAATCGCTGCGTGAGCCGCAAGACGAATTTTACGGCGACCGCAACGCCGTCGTTGAAGACGCCAACGGCAATCAGTGGGTGATCGCCACCTTCAAAGAGCGCGTCTCCTCCGAAGAGTTTGAGCGCCGCCTGAAAAACAGAGAGTAGACCGCAAAGAATACTGCTGCCCGGAAATGATCCTTTCCCGGCGGCAGTGATTGTTCTCCGCTCTACTCCCTCACTTCAAATACCGGTCGAAGAATTCCACCGTCCGCGACATCGCCACGCTGAAATTCGCGGCGATGTTGTGGTTGTCGCCCTCATAGGTATACAGCTCCACCGGCTTGTCCAGGGCCTTCAACTGCTCGTACAGGATCTGCGAGAAGATCACAGGCACCTCCTCGTCGGTGATCGAGTGGTGCAGCTGCAGCGGCCCGCTGATTTCGCTTAGATAGCTGTTGGCCGAGACCGACTGCCAGAATGCCGGGTTCTCGTCGTAGCTCCCGTATAGGTTCGCCCAGTCCCGCCAGCGCCTTGCCCCGGGCGGGCGGCGTGGGCGTGGGCCCAACGTGGTTATGGCGCCACAGGCTGCTCATGTCCGGGTACGAGCCCACCACCCCGCCCCAGATCACCCCGGCTTTGATATCCTTCGAGATCACCATCGCCCGCAGCGTCAAGAATCCCCCCATCGAATGCCCCCACATCCCGATCTTTTCCGGGTTCACCAGGCCGAACTGCTTCAGCGCCCCCAGCGCATTCAGCACATCCGCTGTATAACCGGTATCGCCGTACGCCCCGCTCGCCTCGCCCTCCGAACGGTCGTTGCCGCGGTAGTCGATGCGGAAGACGATGTAGCCGCTGCGCGCCAGCGTGTCGACGTAAGCGATGTAACGCTCGGTGGTGCGGTACACCTCCGGTGGGATGTAGCCGTGATTGAAGACGATCGCCGGCCAGCCGCCCTCCGGCATCTCCCCGTACGGCACGGTTAGCAGCCCGTAGATGCGCAGTCCCTCCGACAGATACGAGGCGTAGTAGCGCGAATAGTTGGCCCCCGGGTCCAGCTCCTGCTCGATTGTGATCTCGCTGCCAGGGTAGGGCGTCATGCGCTGCGCCGCGATCGCCATCGGGAACAGCGTGGCCGTGGGCGAAGGGGTGATCGTTGGCGCTGGTGTGGCGCTCTCGGTTGCGGTTGTGGCTGCCGTTTGGATCGCCGTTTCTGCCGGCAGCGGCGTCGCCGCAGCCCTGGTCGTGTCGACGGCCGCCGCTGCCGTCGGAATCTCGACAGGCGCGCAGGCGGCCAGGCTGGCGGAAAACAGGAGCAAGAGGAGAACAAAAATGCGGATCATTCGTAAATTCATACCGGTATCCTGACGACTCTACCATTTGTAATGGGGCGCTTGTATAATAAGGGATGACGGAACTGCTCAGGCAGTAACTTTTTCCTTGAAAGGGAAGGCCGCTGCTGCCTGAACAATATCATACTCGATATTGTAACAAACCGTCCCAGCCGAAAATCTTCTCTAGTGATCTAAAGGATATTGGAATGAAAGCTAAAGCCTTTGGGTTAATCCCTGGTTTTCTTTTGCCCTTCGTACTGGTGCTGGCCGCCGCCTGGATCACCCTCACGGTGCTGGCCGGTAAGACCCTGCCGCTGATCAACAGCCCGCGGGCCGCTTTGTGGGGCCTGTTGATCCTGGGCATGGCTGCCTGCTCGGGCGGCATCGGTCAGGTCGGCGCCAGCAATCGCTGGGCCTCACCCCTGGCCATCCTCGGCTACCTGTTGGGCGCCGCCATCCTGGTGGTGTTCGCTGCGGGCCTGTCCGGCTGGCAGCTGCCCCTCGTCCAAACCCAGACCCAGGCGCTAGTGGCTGTGTCCGCCCTGATGGTCGTCAAGCTCGTCATCGGCGCAGTGGGCTACTTCTTCCGCCTGCTGTAAAAGGGAATTTCCCCTCCGTCCCACGCAGAGCATGGGACGGAAGGAATCTTTTTTAGATGCGATTGCCGGAAAAAGACGCTCATGCATTAATAGAAAATAAGTGCTATAATCTTAGAAGCAGGTGGGATTGATGAAAAGCATATGCGTTCCTTTTTGTTTTTCAAAAACGAATCCCCATCTGTCCAGGTTGACCTATTGACCACGATCTCCCCTACCACCTTGCGCCGCTTCATCCTTGGCAAGCAGGGCCTGTGGCCCGGTCGCCGCTGGAGCGGGCTGGAAGGCGTCGCGAAGGCGCTCGAAGCTGTCCAGGCTGTGCAGGTCGACCCGCTGACCGTGGTCGCCCGCAGCCACGATATCGCCCTGTGGGGCCGCGTCGCCGGTTATCGCCCGGAGTACCTGCAAACCCTGATGTACGAGCAGCGCCGCTTCTTCGACTTTGGCGGCGCCTTGTATATCTACCCGATGTCCGAGCTGCCCTATTGGCGCACCTACATGCGCCGCGCCATCGGTCAGGGCCGCGTCGGCGGCTATGCCATGCAGCATCCCGAGCTGCTGGACGAGGTGCGCGCCGCCATCCGTGAGCGCGGCCCCCTCAGCCCGCGTGACTTCAACGGCAGCCGGCGCGTCGAGCGCCAGTACCGTGGCAGCAAAGACACCTCCATCGCCCTTTACGCCCTCTGGATCACCGGCGAGCTGATGATCCACCACCGTGAGGGCTCTGTGCGTTTCTACGACCTGCGCGAGCGCATCGCCCCACCTGAGCTGGACTATGCTGCCTCCGTCAAGGAGGCCGAGGCATTCTTCGCTCGCAAGGAGGTTGCATTCCATGGACTGATGCGCGAGCGCGACTGGCGCAGCGCGGTCGGCGGCGACTTGCATCGCAAGATTGACAAGGATACGGGTGCGGCTTGGCTGCAGCGCCTGCTGGCGGAGGGCGAACTGGCGTCCGTGCAGGTGCAAAACGGGTCGGGGCGAGTCATGAGTGAGCGCTTCCTGGCCCTGCCCGAAGACCTGCCCAGCCTGCACGCCCTGGAATCCGGACAGATCCCGGCGGAATGGCAGCCGCACGGCGCCACGACGCAGGATGAAGTGGTCTTCCTCTCCCCGCTTGAGATTGTCAGCGCGCGCGGCCGCGCCGCCTGGCTGTTCGACTACGAGTACGTCTGGGAGATCTACAAGCCCGCGCACACCCGCCGCTGGGGCTACTACGTCCTGCCCATCTTGTGGGGCGACCGCCTGGTGGCCCGCATCGACCCCAAGCTCGACCGTAAGAACAAGACCCTGCTGATCAACGGCTTCTGGTACGAGCAGGGCTTCCCCAAGGATGAGGCCGAGCGCGCCGCTTTCGCCGCCGCCTTCGCCCGCGGCTTGCACAGCTTTGCCGCCTTCCACGAGGCGGAGCGCATCGACGCGGACGTATTGCCTTCCGAGCTGAAAGCAGAACTTTAATGTCTCGCGCAAAGCCGCGAAGAGCAGCCACCAGGCATCCTCGCAAAGCACCCTATTAGGATGGCAAGGTTTGTTCTACCCGTAGGGGCATGGCGGGAATGCGCGAGACAATAGGCGTTAACCAATACGCAGCCATGCCCCGATAATCCATCCGAATCACTTCCAAGAAAGAACACGATGGCCCTTTTCCCTTCGGCCAAGATGCGTGATTGCTATCGGGGCATGGCTGCGTATTGGTTCAAAATTGTTGTCTTGCGCATTCCCGCCATGCCCCTACACGATCCTGTGGTCTTGCGCAATACCAGGGCGGGGGCACGGCGGGATTACGCGGGACAATAGGCGTTAACCAATACGCAGCCATGCCCCGATAATCCATCCGAATCACTTCCAAGAAAGAACACGATGGCCCTTTTCCCTTCGGCCAAGATGCGTGATTGCTATCGGGGCATGGCGGGAATGTGCAGATTTGTCCTACCGGTAGGGGCATGGCGGGAATATACGAGACCCCACAACTTAATCAATACGCAGCCATGCCCTGACGGCAATCATACATTTTGGCCGAAGGGAAACGGGCCGCGGTTGTTTTTCTTGAAAATGGTATGGGTGGGGCAGCAGGGCATAGCTGCGTATTGGTTCAATTATGGTGTTTTGCGCATTATGGGGGCGGGGGCACGGCTTCGTATTGGTTAAATTGTGGAGTCTTGCGCTACTCGCCATGCCCCTACAACCTTCCCAAATGATCTTTGATCATCAAAATTGGTAATAACTTTGCCTGGGGCTACTGCTCTCTACTCTCTTATTTACTCCAAATGCCCGATAATTGAGCGCGCTAAATCCTCCGTAATCCCCGGCACCCCGGTCAGATCCTCCACGGTTGCGCCGCGGATCTTGTCAATCGAGCCAAAGTGGCCTAGCAGCGCCTTGCGCCGGGCCGGGCCAATGCCGGGGATGGCGTCCAGCTGCGAGGCCATCCCGATCTTGGTGCGGCGTTTGCGGTGGGCGGTGATGGCGAAGCGGTGGGCCTCATCCCGGATGCGCTGCAGCAAGTACAGCCCCTGTGAGTGCCTGGGCAGCCTCAGCGAGCGGCTCTGCCCCGGCACGAACAGCTCCTCCTGCTGCTTGGCTAGACCCGCCACGGGCACCTTGTCCAGCAGGCCATGATCCTCCAGCACCTTGACCGCCCGGCTCAGCTGGCCCTTGCCACCGTCCACGATCAACAGGTCGGGCAGCACAGAGAAGGATTCATCCCGCTTCCCGCCCACCTTGGCGAGCTCATGGCTGGACTGCCAGCGCTTAAAGCGCCGGTCGAGCACCTCTTCCATACTGGCGAAATCGTCCGGTCCGCACACAGACTGGATGTTGAAGCGCCGGTAGAGCTTCTTGTTGGGCACGCCCTGCTCGAACACTACCATGCTGCCCACTGCGGCCGTGCCCTGCGTGTTCGAGATGTCGTAGCACTCGATCCGGTTGGGTGGATCGGCCAGTTTGAGCGCCTGCTGCAGCTCGCTCAGCGCCTCGGTCTGGCGGTTGGTGTCCAACTCCCACTGCGCCCGCAGGGCGCGCAGCGTCTCCACCGCATTCTCCGCGGCCATGTCCAGCAGATCCTGGCTGGTCTCGCCCTGCGGCAGGCGGATCTCCACCTTCTGCCCGCCGCGGCGTGTGTTCAGCCACTGCTTGATGATCTGTGCCTCCTCCACCTCTTGCGGCAGCAGCAGCTCAGACGGCACAGTGGCGGCCTCGGCGTAGAACTGCTTGACGAACTGCTCGATGATCTCGGAGTCGCTGGCATCTTCGGTGCCCTCGAGGATGAAGTACTCGCGGCCCAGCAGCTTGCCGCTGCGGATGAAGAAGATCTGCACGCAGGCTTCACCGTTGGCGCGCGCCATGGCGATCACGTCGGTGTCCTTCTCCTCGCTGGTGATCACCTTTTGGCGCTCCACCACCTTCTCGATGGCGTTGATCTGGTCGCGGCGGGCGGCGGCCTGTTCGAAGCGCAGCTCCTCGGAGGCCGTCTTCATTTCCTGCTGCAGGCGCTCGACGATGTTCTCAGTCTTGCCCTCCAGGAACTGGCTCAGGTCATCGATCAGCTGGCGGTAGTCCTTCTGGTTGATAGCCCCGATGCAGGGCGCGGTGCACAGCTTGATATCGTAGTACAGGCAGGCGCGCGGATCGCCGCCGGTGATCTCCCGGTCGCAGGTCAGGTAGGGGAAGATGCGCCGCAGCACATCCAGCGTCTGGTGCACGGCCCATACGCTGGTGTAAGGCCCGTAGTAGCGTGAGCCGTCGTTGACCATATTGCGTGTCACGGTCACTTTGGGGAAGGGCGAGGCCCAGTGGATCTTGATGTAGGGGTAGCGCTTGTCATCCTTGAGGCGGATGTTGTAGCGCGGCCGGTGCTTCTTGATCAGGTTCATCTCCAGGATCAACGCTTCCAGCTCTGACCCCACCACGATCCACTCGATGTCGGCGATGTGACTCACCAACCGCGCCGTCTTGGCATTCTCCTCGGCGCTGGAATGGAAGTACGACCGGACGCGGCTGCGTAGATTGACCGCCTTGCCGACGTAGATAATCGTCCCCTTGGCGTCTTTCATGATGTAGCAGCCCGGTTTGGTGGGGAGCGTGTCGAGCACGCCCTGGATATGATCGGATGGAGTGACCATAGGTTAAAGTTTACCACTTCCCTCTCATACGGGCGAATACTCTCACGGGGGATTAAGAGCCTCGAAACCCAAAGGAAAGATAGAAAAAGACACAGGTAGCTTTCCTTTGCGCCTTCACGTCTTTACCGCTGAGATTAAGATTCCCTCAGAGAGTTCTGGGGTTCGCCGCCATTTGGGAGTAATATTGAGCCGTAACTTGTTGGAACTTCCGCAGCCGGTGATTACCGGCTGCGCCGATTGGGGGATGAGATAGAAAGGCTTTCCATGCAAACAGGACAGGACTTTGATTTAACCAGCCAGGAGTTCTACCGCAACTCCAACCAGATCTTCGCCCAGCTGCGCGAGCAGGAACCGGTGACGGCGCAGACCAGCTCGTACGGCCGCCGGATGTGGTACGTTACCCGCTACGAAGACGTCGAGGCCGTTTTGAAGGACACCGAGCATTTTGCCATGGACTTCCGGGCAGCCTTCGACCCCGAGACGGTCGAGAAGATGAACCGGCCCCAGCTGATGGACATGGTCAACAACCACCTCTTGACCAAAGACGGTGAGGACCACCGCCGCCTGCGCTCGCTGGTGACCCAGGCGTTTACGCCGCGGCGCATTGCGGCGCTGCGGCCGCGCATCCAGCAGATCGCCGAAACGCTGCTCGATAAGGTGCGAGACCAGGGCGAGATGGACCTGGTGGAGGAATACGCCTTCCCGCTGCCGATCACCGTGATCGCCGAGCTGCTCGGTATCCCGGTTGAGGATCGGGCCAACTTCCGCGAGTGGTCAGACGCATTCGTCAGCGGGCCCTTTAAAGGCGACGAGCAGGCTTTCTATGAGAGCGCCATGGGCTTCGTCATGTACCTGGGGCAAATCTTCGAGCAGCGCCGCAAGAATCCGCAGGGCGACCTGATCTCGGCGCTGCTGCACGCCGAGGAAGCCGGCGACCGGCTGAGCACCGAGGAGCTGTTCAGCATGGTGGTGCTGCTGATCATCGCCGGGCACGAGACCACTGTGACGCTGATTGGCAACGCTACCGTTGCCGTCCTGGCTCATCCCGAGGTCAAGGAACGCCTGATCGACCATCCCGAGCAGATGCCGCAGGCGGTCGAGGAGTTCCTGCGCTACGAGTCGCCGGTGCAGCGAGCGCTGGCCCGCTGGGTGACGAAAGATGTGGAGATCGACGGCAAGCACATCCCACGCGGCGACATGGTGGTGCCGGTGCTGGGCTCGGCCAACCGCGACTCGGCCGAGTTCGAGCATCCCACCCGGCTGGACATCGACCGGCCCAACCTCAACGCCCATCTGGCCTTCGGCAAGGGCATCCACTACTGCCTGGGCGCGCCGCTGGCCCGGCTGGAGGGTGAGATCGCCCTGAATACGCTGCTGCGGCGGCTGCCCGGTCTGCGCCTGACCGTGCCCGCGGACGAGCTCGTTTACCGTGAGACGCCGCTGTTCCACGCGTTCGAGCACGTTCCGGTCGCCTGGGACGTCTGAGGTTGCGGGGAGGGGCGTCCCACGCAGAGCATGACGCAGGAGGTGCGCGTGGGACGCAGGAAGAAACCCTTAATATCTGGCTTGCCATCCGGTATAATTCTTTTATACGAGGGGGATTACATTTACCGTTAGAAGGAGCGGCAGCGATGCCTTGCCGGACGGGATAGAATCCATGGAGAAGACAATCACATCCAGGCCAACTGAATGGACGTCGCGACGCCTGATCCTGGCGACTCTGGTCGTGGTCGGGGTGGTGGCGGCGTTTGCGCTGCTGGTGGTGTTCCGGCTGGTCGTGTTCAGCCTGTTCGCGGCGATCGTGATCGGCACGGCGGTGCGCCCGGCGGTCGACTGGCTGGGCAAACGCGGCGTGCCGCGCTCGCTCAGCGCCGGGCTGGCGCTCATCACTGCCGTACTTCTGCTGGCGGGCCTGATCTACCTGTTCGTGCCGCTGTTCCAGGGCCAGAGCGCAGCGATCAACAACACCCTTTCCGGCTACTACGATAACCTGCGCAACCAGATGGCGACTTCACCCAGCCTGTTCATCCGCCGCTTTGGACGCCAAATCCCGCCATACTTCCCGCCGCGGCTGCCCGCTCCACCGCCGGATGCCACCCTGCAGGAGGAGTTCCAGCCGGTCATCGACGTGATGGCGGTCGTCTTGCGCGGGCTGTTCGTGGTGGCGACGACCCTACTGCTGACCTTCTACTGGGTGCTGGAAAGCGACCTGGTCATCCGCTCGCTGCTGATGTTCGTGCCATCGGATAAGCGGCCCGGGGTGCGCGACTTCGCCGAGCGCGCGCTGGTCCGCCTGGGCGCTTACACCCGCGGCCTGCTGCTGCTGTCGGCCGCGGTGGGTGGGGCTTCGCTAGTGGCTTACACCATCATCGGCCTGCCGTACTCGCTGCTGCTGGGCTTCTTTGCCGGGGTGATGGAGGCCGTGCCGATGGTGGGGCCAATCCTGGGGGCGCTTCCGGCGGTGCTGATCGCCCTGGCGCTGGAGCCGTCCAAGATCCTGTGGGTGGCGCTGGCGGCCTTCCTTATCCAGCAGCTGGAGAACGCTTTCCTGGTGCCGCGCATTATGGGCCGGGCGGCGGGCGTCAACCCGTTCCTGACCTTGCTGGCGCTGACCGCCTTTGGCTCGCTTTTCGGTATCTTGGGGGCGCTGCTCGCCATCCCGCTGACGATGATCTTGCAGATGGTCTTCGACGACCTGGTGTTCAAGACCGAACAGCCGGTCCCGCCTGAAGGGGATGAGCGCAACCGCTTCAGCCTGCTGCGCTATGAGGCCCAGGAGCTGATCCAGGACATCCGCAAGCAGGTGCGCAACAAAGAGGAGGTCTCCGAGGCGGTCACCGACCACATCGAGGATGCCATCGAGGCGGTGACGGACGACCTGGTGGATATCCTGCGGGATACCGAGGCCGGCGAGCCGCCGCGGGAGCCGGTTCTATGAAGCGCATCGCCCTGAACACCGCAGTCGTACTGACGACCCTGGCCATGGTCGGGCTGGTGTACGTCTTCCGCAGCGCGCTGATCCTGTTCCTGATGTCGCTGTTCCTGGCCGCGGCGGTGCGCCCGCTGGCCGAGGGCTTCAAGGTGCGCGGCATCAGCCGCACCACCTCATTGGTGATCGTGTATGTGCTGGTCCTGCTGGTGATCGGGATGGTGTTGGCCGCGGTCAGTTCGGCCGTGGTGCAAGAGCTGACTGTTCTGACCCATCAACTGAGCTCCGGCTACGATACGATCTACTCGAACTGGCCGGAAGGCACGGCGCTGCAGCAGGCCATCGTATCCCAACTGCCCGCTCCGAACCAACTGTACGATCTCTATAGTCAGGAGGGCTTCAACGTGCTGATCGAGGGGATCCTGGGGGCGGCCGGCAGCCTGGGAGCGCTCGTCGCCGCGTTGGCGGTGACCGTGGTGCTGAGCGTCTACTGGTCGGCCGACCGGGTGCACTTCGAGCGGCTTTGGTTGTCGCTGCTGCCGGTAGAGTCTCGCAGCCGGGCGCGCGGCACCTGGCGCGACATCGAAGACCGCATCGGGGCCTACCTGCGCAGTGAACTGGCGCGCAGCTTCCTGGCAGGCATCTTGGTGGGGGTGGGATTGGCGCTGATGGGGGTGCCTTATCCAACCCTGCTGGCCATCGGCGCGGCGCTGCTCTCGCTGATCCCGTGGCTGGGGATGTGGCTGATCGCGGTGCCGGTATTCCTGGCGGGCTCGTCCACCAGCCTGCTGCTGTCGGCAGCCGGGACGATCTATACGGTGGTGGTGTTGGTCGGTTTGGAGGCGCTGGCTCCCATGGGGGCGCGCTTCTTCGGGCGCGAGCGCTACAGCTCGCTGCTGATGGTCATCATCGCCTTCGTGCTGGCCGACAGCCTGGGGCTGCTGGCGATCCTGGCTGCGCCGCCGCTGACGGCGGGCATCCAGCTGTTCGTGCAGCACATGCGCCGACCCGCCGTGGACCGGATGCAGCTGCGCTCCGTGCGCAAGATCGCCGACCTGCGCGAGCGGGTGGACCACATCCACGTGATGGCGGAGCAAATGGAGGAAGCGCTCACCCCGCAGTCGCAAAACATGATCACCCGCCTGGATGCGCTGGTGGCTCAGGCGAACGACCTCATTGGTGAAGAAAAGCCGTAAAAACCGTAGCCGTAGCGACAGACAGGGAGTGCCAACGATTTAATCGGAGAAGAAACGGAGTCGTGTAGCGACAGACATCCCTGTCTGTCGTAGTTGGATTGGAAAACTACGACAGACAGGGATGTCTGTCGCCACAAGAGCAAAGGTGGGATACGACAGACAAGGATGTCTGTCGCTACAAGAGCAAAGGTGGGATACGACAGACAGGGATGTCTGTCGCTACCTACACAACCTGAATCGTGTCGCCTTCTACCACATCGCCGATTTCCCAGACGGGCTGATCGAGCTCCTGGGCGCGGGCCTGGAAGTCGGCAAGCTTTCCGGGCGGGACAGCCAGCAGGAGGCCGCCGCTGGTCTGCGGGTCGAACAGCAGCATCTGCGAGGTCTCGTCGATGTTGGGCTCGAAGCGCACGTGCGATTTGAAATACAGGCTGTTGTCGGCCGCGCCGCCGGGGAAGGTCCACAGATCGCCATACTTGCGCGCGCCGGAGACGAAGGGGATCTGGCTGAAGACCAGCCGGAAGCCGACACCGCTGGCAGCGGCGGCTTCCCAGCCATGACCGAGCAGGCTGAAGCCGGTGATGTCGGTGCCGGCCTGCAGGCGGAACTCGTTCGCCAGGATTGCAGCTTCACGATTGAGCCGTTTCATCCAGGCGACCACCTCGGCCACGTCGACCGGGTCAGCCTTCTGCTGCTTGAGGGCGGTGGTGGTGACGCCGAAGCCGAGCGGTTTGGTGATCACCAGCCGGTCGCCGGGGCGGGCGCGGCCCTTGGTGAGCATGTTGTCGGGGTCGACGAAGCCAATCGCCACCAGGCCGAACTTGGGCTCCTTGTCTTGGACGGTGTGCCCGCCGACCACCGCCACCCCGGCCTCGTAGGCCTTTTCGGCGCCGCCGCGTACGATCTCGGCAGTGAAGTCGTAGGGCAGGTCGGGCGGCAGAGCTGCCACATTGAGCGCCAGGAAGGGCTTCCCGCCCATGGCGTACACGTCCGACAGGCTGTTGGCCGCCGCGATGGCGCCGTAGTCGTATGGGTCATCGACCACTGGGGTGAAGAAGTCGGTGGTGACCACCAGGGCGCGATGATCGTCGAGACGCCAGACCGCGGCGTCGTCGGGCGCGTCCATGCCGACCAGCAGGTCGGGATAGTCCTGGGCTTTGAAGATGTTTTCGACCGGGCGCAGAACCTGCGCCAGCGCTTCGGCGCTTAGCTTAGACGCTCAGCCCGCGCAGCTGGACAGGCTGGTCAGGCGAATATGTTTGCCGGAGGGGGCGAGTTCAGGGTTGCTCATGGGGGATATTATAAATGAGAAAGAGAGCAGAGAGTAGTAAACGGTTCCCATTGAGAGGAATCGTTCCACAAAATAATGAAGAAAAGGTCCCTCTTTACGCAAGCCGTGCCTCGATTGCTCTAAACGATTATTGAGATTCCGGGCGCTACCGAAACCGATTATGCTGCAGAGTGTGGCACAGGCAAGGGACAATTTCAAAATAGATGTGAAAATATTGGATTGGCAAACAATATACTTGACAACACCACTTTTTTTTACCATAATAATGATAGGTGACTCACAACTGCTCAGACCACGGGGCATTTCCTGGGCAGGCGTCGTTCTTTATCCGTTGTTCACCTGTCTTATTAATGGTCGCGCGTTCAGCCTGATCTCAGCGATACGGCTGCTTCCCATGCTTATCTGATAACACAACACCCTCTTTTTTTACGAAAGGAGGCGCAAGAAGTCTGCTTGCACGAATTTCCATGGTCACTGATTTGCCTTTGGATACTGCTCACGCAGGAATCCCTTTGACGATTAGATAGTGGGAGGATGGAAATGAAAATTAAATGGATCGCTATTACGGCATTCATGCTCGGAGGACTGCTGCTTGCGCTGGGGTTTGTAACGCAGGCCCATGCACAAGCCCAGGCGCTGACACAAGAGCAGGCGCTTGGCAAAGCGCTGTTCTTCGATCAGAACCTGTCGCTGAATGACAATGAAGCCTGTGCAGCTTGCCACGGACCAGGGGTCGGATTTACCGGGCCGGACGCTATGATAAACCTCCACGGATCGGTGTACGAGGGCTCAATCGCCGGCAACTTTGGCAATCGCAAGCCGCCCAGTGCAGCTTATGCGGGCGACAGCCCCGTTTTGTATATGGACGAGGAAGGCACCTGGGTAGGCGGTATGTTCTGGGACGGGCGCGCCACCGGCTGGACGCTGGGAGATCCAGTGGCCGAGCAAGCCAAGGGGCCGTTCTTGAATCCAATGGAGCAGGCCCTGCCCGATGCGCAGGCGCTGTGCATGAAGGTGGCGGCGTCGAGCTACGCCAATATGTATGAGAGTGTGTGGGGCAAGCTCAACTGCAACAGCGAGAAAAAGGTCACTAACGCGTACAACAACATCGCCCGGTCGATCGCCAGTTACGAGCGGTCAACTGAGGTATCGAAGTTCACCTCCAAGTTCGACAGCTTCTGGGACACGGCCAAAGAGAAAAACATGGACGTGACCGCCATCTCCATGGTGAACTGGGAAAAGTACAAACAGTTGGGGCTGAACAACGACGAGCTGCGCGGGCTGGCCGTCTACAACACGCAGGGCCAGTGCTCGGCCTGCCACACCCTGGACGAAGGCTCGGCCGGTTACCCGCTGTTCACCGACTTCACCTACGACAACCTGGGTATCCCCAAGAACCCAGAGAACCCGGCCACAATTGCAGATCCCAATTGGGCAGATCCGGGCCTGGGTGGGTTCTTGATGGGCGCCGGGTATGACTCCGAAATCTACGAAGCCGAGATGGGCAAGTTCAAAGTGCCCACCCTGCGCAACGTGGATAAGCGGCCCGACCCGTCCTTTGTGAAGGCCTATGGGCATAACGGCTACTTCAAGTCGCTGGATGAGATCGTGCACTTCTACAACACTCGCGACGTGGAAGACTGGCCCGCGCCGGAAGTCGCAGCGACGGTTAACACCAGCGAGCTGGGCAATCTGGGCCTGAACCAGACGCAAGAGGCCTGGCTGGTGACGTTCTTGAAGACGCTTTCTGACGAGTAAAAGACGATTCGCCGACCGCTCGGCAGGGGGCCGCTCAACGGTCCCCTGCCCCGGTCGATCGAGCAGGAATAACAGATGTGGCGGTGGAATATCACCGCCACATCTGTTGTTCCTGCTCGATCGACCGGGTACACGGAACTGTTGTCGATTCTGTTGTTGGTTTGGCCGCCGCGGCGGCCAAACCAACAACAGAATCGACAACAGTTCCGTGCACCCGTTTTCATCTTCTATTCATTTTCGGTTGCTATAGTAGTTTATAATTGCGGTTTATATTGTCCGTATTTGTTCGTAGGGGAAGTGTTGTAAAATCATGAACCTGGCGTCTTTGGAGGCAGTTTTATGAACAGAAAGTTTTTTCCGTATGCAATTTTGACGCTCTTGAGCGCCTTCATCCTCGGAGCATGCGCTTCGACCGCTGCCGCACCGACCCAGGCGCCCGTCACGGTCGCCCCCGCGGCGGCTGTCCCAACCCTGGCTGCACCGACGGCGGCGCCTACCAGCGGCCAGCAAGTGCCGGCTTCGGGCGGCGAGTCGACAGCAGGCCCACTGACGTTCCAGGTGGTTCCGGGAAGCACGGCCAACTACCGGGTGCGCGAGCAGCTGGTGAAACTGAGCTTGCCCAGCGATGCGGTGGGTAAGACCGAGGCGGTCAGTGGGCAGATCACGGTCCTGCCGGACGGCAGCGTGGACTCGCAGAACAGCAAGTTCAGTGTGGATGTGAGCACGCTGGTCAGCGACGAAAGCCGCAGGGATGGTTTCGTGAGCCGCAACCTTCTGGACACGGCCCAGTTCCCGCAGGTGGTTTTCGTGCCGACCTCGATCAGCGGGCTGAACGGGCTGCCCCAGCCGGGTGAGCAGGTGTCCTTCCAGATGACGGGTGATTTGACGGTCAAGGGCGTGACCCATCCGGTGACCTGGGACGTGACCGGGACGATGAACAACGACGGCACGGCCAACGCGGATGCGTCCACCAGCTTCACCTTTGAGGACTTTGGTCTGAGCCAGCCGCGCGTGCCGGTGGTGTTGAGCGTGGTGGACAATATCACGCTGGAGACCAGCCTGCTGCTGGAGAAGGTCAATCCGTAAGAATGAACGTACCCTTTGGGGGAAGGTAAGCGCGTAAAGCCTTAAAGAGAACAGGGAGTAGTCACCGCCGGTGACTACTCCCTGTTCTCTTTAAGGCTTTACGCTCTCTTAACTCTGAGCGTCAGCCCTTCCACGTCGACGATCAAGACCTTCGCGCCTGCTTCGAGCGGGCATTCCTCACCCGGAACGACCTCGGCGCGCCACATCTCACCGGCGGCGTAGACGGAGCCGGTCGGGTTCAGATCGGAGCGGGCGATGCCGGTGCGCCCGGGCAGGGCTTCGCGGCCGGTCAGGACCGGCAAGCGGCGGGCGCGCATCGCCACGGTCACAATCGCCAGGAAGCTGGCCGCCAGGAAGAGACCCATGCCGACCACCAGCGGCACCGACAGCCTGGGGAAGCCAACGATGTCGACCGAGTTGAACATGATCAGCGAACCGCCGATGAAGGACACCACCCCGGCCGCGGTCAGCAGGCCGAGCGAAGGCGTCTTCAATTCCAGGATGAACAGCACGAACGCCACCCCCAGGAACAGCAGCCCAAACCAGTTGACGGGCAGCACGCCCAGGCCGTAGACCGCAAGCAGCAAGCAGACCACACCGATAAACCCGGCAACCCAGCCGCCCGGGCTGGCCATCTCGATCAGGATGGCCTGGATGCCGAGCGCCAGCAGCAGGAACACCAGGTTGGGATCGATCAGAGCCTGCAGGATGCGCTCGATGAAGCTGAAGGGGATCTCGACGATGCCGGCGTCTTTCGTGTTGAGCGTCACCTCCTCGCCGGAGCTCAGCTTAACCGTGCGCCCGTCGATTTGATCGAGCAGGTCTTTCACGTCGAAGGCCTTCAAGTCCACCAGGCCGGCTTGCAGGGCCTCATCCACCGTCACGGCTTTGGCCTGGTCGATGGCCTGCTCGGCCAGTTTGGTAGCGGAGGCGGGCCGGTCTTGGGTGAGGGTGCGAGCGGTTGCCTTCAGCGCCTCCTTGACTTTGGTTTCCATGGTCTGGCCGATGTCCTCACCCTGGCTGCCGACCGGGCTGGCCGCGCCGATGATGGTCTCGGGGGCCATGGCGGCCACGTGCCCGGCGAGGGTGATCAGCGTCCCGGCGCTGCCGGCCATGGCGCCGCGCGGCGCGACGTAGACGGCCACAGGGATGTCGCTGGCGCGGATCTGCTGGATCATGTTGTTCATGTCACTGATCGTCCCGCCGGGGGTATTCAGCTGCAGCACCACCAGCCCCGCGTCGCGCCGTTCGGCGGCCTTGAGCCCACGGTTCAGGTAATCGGCGGCGACGGGAGTAATCGGCCCATCGATGTTCAACATCACAACACCAGGGCTGCCGCTCTGGGCTGCGGCGCGGCCGAAGCTCAGCGCCAGGCTGAGGAGGATGATGAATAAATAAGTCCAGCGGGGATATCGTTTCATGGGAGTCTCCAGTTTTCTACCTGGGTTAATTATAAGGCGGATTGGTGATAGGGAGATGAGGAAACGGACCTCACCAGCCCGCACCCCAACCCGCTTCAAACGGTGAGAGTTGATGCAAACAATTCTCTAATAGCTTGTTAATAACCTTCTTGCAGGAACCTATTACTCTTAAATCAACAAATGCCTCGGGAAAGGAGTAGTTTCTATGCCGAGAATTATTGGAATTGACTTAGGTACCACCAATAGTGTTGTCGCCGTGATGGAAGGCGGTGAGCCCGTCGTCATCCCGACTGCAGAGGGCCCTCGCCTTTTGCCTTCCGTAGTGGCTTTCAACAAGAATGGTGAACGTATTGTGGGCCAGCCTGCCAAGCGCCAGGCTGTGATCAACCCAGAGAATACGATTTTTTCGATTAAGCGCTTTATGGGCCGCCGCTTCGATGAGGTGCAGACCGAACGCAAGATGGTCCCTTATGAGGTGGTGGAAGGCCCGTCCGGAGATGCGCGTGTGCGCGTTCCGGTGATGAACCGCGAATACAGCCCGCAGGAAATTTCTGCGATGATCCTCGCCAAATTAAAATCAGATGCCGAGGCGTACTTAGGCGAGCCGATCAACCAGGCGGTCATCACCGTGCCGGCATACTTCAATGACAGCCAGCGCCAGGCCACAAAAGACGCCGGTAAGATCGCCGGCCTGGAAGTGCTGCGCATCATCAACGAGCCGACCGCTTCGTCCCTGGCCTATGGGATGGACAAGAAGACCAACGAAGCCATCCTGGTCTTCGACCTGGGCGGCGGAACCTTCGATGTCAGCGTGTTAGAAGTGGGCGACGGCGTCTTTGAAGTGAAATCGACCAGCGGCGACACCCACCTGGGCGGCGACGACTGGGACGAGAAGATCGTCAACTGGGCGGCCGACCAGTTCAAGGCCGAGCAGGGCATCGACCTGCGCAACGACCGTCAGGCGCTGCAGCGATTGCGCGAGGCGGCCGAGAAGGCCAAGATCGAGCTGTCGAGCGTGATGGAGACCGAGATCAATCTACCCTACATCACCGCCGACGCCAACGGCCCCAAGCACTTGCAGCTGAAGCTCACGCGGGCGAAATTCGATCAGATGTCTTCCGAGCTGGTGGAGCGGCTGCGCGGCCCGTTCGATGCGGCGCTCAAAGATGCCAACACGACCGTTGACAAAATCAATGAGGTCATCCTGGTCGGCGGCGCAACCCGCATGCCAATGGTGCAGCAGCTGGTGCGCAGCCTGACCAATAAAGAGCCCAACAAGGGCGTCAACCCGGACGAGGTCGTTGCGATTGGCGCTGCCATTCAGGCGGGCGTTTTGGGCGGCCAGGTCAAAGACGTGCTGCTGCTCGACGTCACCCCGCTTTCGTTGGGTCTGGAGACCCTGGGCGGCGTGATGACCAAGCTGATCGAGCGCAATACCACCATCCCGGCCCGCAAGACACAGACGTTCTCCACGGCCGAGGATAACCAGACCGCAGTGGACGTGCACGTTTTGCAGGGTGAGCGCGAGATGGCCGGCGATAACATGAGCCTGGGCCGCTTCCGCCTGGAGGGCATACCGCCGTCACCGCGCGGTGTCCCGCAGATCGAGGTGACCTTCGACATCGATGCTAACGGCATTTTGAACGTGTCTGCGAAAGACAAGGCCTCCGGCCGCGAGCAGCGCGTGAAGATTACGGCCACGACCAACCTCGACAGCAATGAGATCGAGCGGCTGGTGCAAGAAGCCCAGCAGCATCAATCCGAGGACCAGCGCCTGCGCGAGGTGGCCGAGACACGCAACACCGCCGATACGGTGGCGTACCAGGCCGAAAAGGCTTTGCGTGACCTGGGCGACCAGGTGCCCGCCGACCTGCGCGGTCAGGTGGAGAGCCAGATCAATTCGCTGCGCCAGGCGCTCAACACCGACGACATCAACAACATCCGCAGCCAGATGGACCAGCTGCAGCAGTCGCTGAACACGCTGATGCAGCAGGTGCAGCAGCCGCAGGGCGGCCCGCAAGGTCCGCAGGGAGAGGGACCGCAAGGCCCCGGCGGTGAAGGCGAAGGTGGCGGCGAAGACGTCGTCGAAGGCGAATTCCACGAAGCGTAAAAGATACTGGTTGATGGAGGAAACTCCCCTTTGAAAAAAGGGGAGTTTTTTTATGGGATGGACTTGCAGTGGGGAATTTGAATGGAAATGGAATCGATTCCAGTTGGCACGAAATCTTGGGGTCTTGCTTTTTTCGCATAGTTTGCGATAATAGAAGTGCAATTCCTGCAAGTTTGGGCCGCTTTATCCGTACACGGCTTTTCGCAGGGGGTTGAGGCTCTACCCCTCCTTTTTAATGGCAGCAGAGCGCATGCCGTCGCGCCGAAAATGGGAACACTTTCAATTCTCTCAACGTCTTTAAGATGAGGATTAAAGTGTTTAAAAGGAGAACACCAATGTTGCGCAAATCACTACCCCTATGGATCTTGTTGTCGATCCTGGTTCTGGCTTTATCGGCGTGCCTGCCCGGATTCTCTACTCCGCAAGCGGAGCAGCCCGGCCAGGTGGAGACATCTGCCTATTCAACCATCAGCGCCATGAGCACGCAAGCGGCCTTTGAGACGCTGGTCGCTCAGTTGACCCAGGTCTCGCAGCCGCTGGATACCGCCGTCCCGGCGGATACGCAGGCAGCCACGGACGTATCGCCGACCTCCACCGAGGCGCCGACTGCTACGGCGACCAACACGCTCGAACCGATCCCGACGTTGACGCCGATCCCTTCGCTTACACCGGTGCCGTCGCTGACGCCCATGCCGCCGTCGCCCACACCGCTGCCCTGCTACCGCCTGGGCTTCGTGAAGGATGTATCCGTTCCGGATGGCGCCACCTTCACGCCCAACCAGACCTTCGTCAAGACCTGGCGGATTCAGAACACCGGCTCTTGCACCTGGTCGTCCGACTTCGACCTGCTCTTCGTGGGCGGCAACCAGATGGGTGCGCCCACGGCTGCCGACCTGAACGCCACCGTGCGCCCGGGCGACATCATCGACCTGTCCGTTACGATGATCTCCCCGAACACGGGAGGGGACTATACCGGCAAGTGGATGATGCGCAGCGCCAGTGGAGTGGTCTTTGGCTACGGGGCTTATGCAGACCAGGCCTTCTGGGTCAAGATCAACGTGTCGGGCAGCAGCGAGCCCGGCGAATGGGATGACGCGCACAAGCGCGACTTCGTCTACAACTACTGCGCCGCCACCTGGCGCACGGAAGACGGCTACTTGCCCTGCCCGAGCGCCGGCAACGACTTCAGCAACGGCTCGATCACCCGCACCTACTCCCCGGTGCTGGAGGGCGGCTACCACGATGACGAGGGCACGATCATCACCATCCCCAACAGCGGCAGCAGCGGCAGGATCGTGGGGCGCTACCCGGCCCTGCGGGTGCGCGCCGGCGACACCTTCTCAGCGCTGGTCGGATGCATGAACGACAGCGAGGACTGCGACGTGACCTTCGAGGTGCAGTATCGCATCGAAGGCGAGAGCGAGCGCACCAGCCTGGGTACCTGGGATGAGGAATACGATGGCGACTACACCAGCATCGGCATCAACCTTGACGATCTGGATGGCAAGGATGTGGAATTCTATTTGATGGTCTACAACAACGGCAGCAGCCGTGATGACCGGGCTTTCTGGGAAGCGGTTCGAATCAACCGTTAGCGCAGCCTTTTTGAGAAAGAGCCCTCTTCCTGACCCTGTATAGGGTCAGGAAGAGGCTGGAAAGGGTAAGGTTAGAGAACTGGACATAAAATGTTGTATACATTTGATAGATATCGTAATATACTATTAGAAAATTATTAAGTAATCGCTCAGGCAGTGGCGCTTTTGTAGAGAGGTAAACGCCGCTGCAGAAATGTTTTTCTCTCCTCAAAAACGCCACTGCCCGAGCGATTACTTAATAATCGAACCATTTCCATTGGAGAAAGCAGGAGGGTATTTAGTATGGAGACCTTATTGAAGTACATTGACAACGTGAAAATGAAATGGAATGGCCAAAGAGCCTTGCACATCGGTTTGATGCTCGCGATCCTCGGCGTACTGTTCCTGCCAGGCGCAGCTCAGGTGCAAGCATCGCCTGATTTGGCCACCTTGGCGATCCCGACCTTTTCGATCGTCAGTATCGACCCAGGCGTTTCCGTGACCGTTCGCACCTACAATTTCCCGGCCAATCAGAATTTTGTGGTGCGCATGGGTGACTACGGCACGCTGGGCATCGGCGGAACGGTGATTACAACCACCAACTCGGGGGCGGGCGGGTCGTATGAAGAGACCTACGCCATCCCGTCCGGGTTGGCTTCGAACGATCGGATTGCGATCCGCATGGACAGCCCCGGCGGATATTATGCCTACAACTGGTTCTGGAACACGGGCACGGTTGTGACGCCCGTTCCCGGATACAGCGGCATTCCGACCTTCTCGATCGTCGATGTGGTGGCGGGTGATTCCGTCACGATCCGCACCAAGAACTTCCCACCCAGCCAGAACTTTGTCGTACGCATGGGCGCTTACGGCACGCTGGGCATCGGCGGCGAAGTGGTGACCACGACCAACTCGGGCTCCGGCGGCTCCTTCGAGGAGACCTACAGCATCCCGGCGTCGCTGGCGAGCGCAGAACGGATTGCAATCCGCATGGACAGCCCGCTGGGTTACTTCGCTTACAACTGGTTCTGGAACAATACCACCGTCCCGACCGCCACGGTCACCCCCGGCGGACCGACCGTGACGCCGTACCCCACGCCTTACACCGGCATCCCGACCTTCAGCATCCAAGACGTGGTGGCTAACGACAGCGTAACCATCCAGACCAAGAACTTCCCACCCAACCAGAACTTCACCGTGACCATGAACTACTACGGCACGCTGGGCATTGGTGGTGAGGTGGTGACCACCACCAACTCGGGCGCGGGCGGTTCGTTCACCGAGACGTACAATATCCCGGCCTTCCTGACCGGCCAGGACCGGATCGCCATCCGCTTGGAAAGCCCGCAAGGCTACTATGCCTACAACTGGTTCTGGAACAACACCACTGGTGTGGTGCCGACCAGCACACCCGGCGTGCCGACCGCGACCGTTACTCCTGGCGGGCCGACGCTCACTCCAACCCCCACCAAGACCCCGGTCTTTACCGGCATCCCGACCTTCAGCATTCAGAGCGTGGTGGCTAACGACAGCGTGACCATCCAGACCAAGAACTTCCCGCCCAACCAGAACTTTACCGTGACCATGAACTACTATGGCACGGCAGGCGTCGGCGGTGAGGTGGTAACGACCACCAACTCGGGTGCAGGCGGCTCATTCACCGAGACGTACAACATCCCGGCCTTCTTGACCGGCCAGGATCGGATTGCGATCCGCTTGGAGAGCCCGCAGGGATATTACGCCTACAACTGGTTCTACAACAACACAACGCCTTAAGGGCAAACACGAACCGTTAACGGATAAGAATAATGGCGGTTGTCCATCGACAACCGCCATTATTCTTATCCGTTAACGGTTCGTGTTATTCGTGTAAATTTGGTTCCGGTTCTTCGGTCAGCACGATCAACCCCAGCATGCCCATATTGGCGAAGAGCAGCGGGGCGAGCAGGGGCGCGCCGCGCAGGAACTGCTCGCCGACGATGGCGCCGCGCGTCTCCAGGTTGGTCAGCACGTGCAGCGCCGCCCCGGTGGCCCCGACCGCCATCATCAGCAGCATGGCAGCCGTGTACGTGACCGTATCGGCCCGCCGGAGATCGTCGATCAAGCCCATGGTGAAGGTGGCGGCGGTGGCGAACACGCCGATTACCGTGGGCAGCCACAGCCAGGGGTTGATGAAGCCGGTGCGGGCATGGTCGAGCACGCTGCTGATGACTGTGATCAACATGCCAAAACCCATTAAAAGAAATAGGCGCGGGTCTTGCTGTAAGGCATGTGCAGGCGGCGGCCGCCAGGCAGCGCCAGCACACCGCTCCCGGGCGGGTCCTCCTGCCAGGCGGCGCTCATGCCGAGCAGGCCGACCAGCGCAAAGGTGACCGGGCCGAGGATGGGCGGAGCCCAGACCAGCAGCGACAGGCTGACTTGCTGCCCGGCGGGCGCGTTGGGCAGGATAGCCCGGATCCAGTGGAAGTAACTGCCGAGCAGACCGACCACTACGCTGGCGAAGAACACCATCGTCGACGTGATATTGGCGGCCATGCGGCGCTTGATCGCCAGCAGCCCGGCGGCGACCAGCAGCACGCTGGCGATGGGGCCAAACAGGATCGGGATCCACTCACGCGGCACGATGGTGCCGCTTATCAGGTGGGCCAGGTAGGTGTCGACGCCCAGGAAGAACTCATTGAGCGCCGCCATCAGCAGGAACAACTGGTCACGGGTGAAGGGGATGTGGACACGCCGAATGGCCGGGAAGGCGTCCGCCAGGGGGTAAGGGCTCATTGCCCGGCCCCCGCCTGATTGAGCGTGTCGTCCACTTCGGCCTGCAGCTCGGACAGGTTCTTGAGGATCTCGTAGGCGCCGTGCCACTGCACGTAGTCGGGGCCCTGCATCCAGGCGCCGAACTTGGCGGTGCGGCCCCAGTGATGCCACAGCTCGAAGTAGGTGAAGTCGATGGGCTGGTCGTAAGGTGCGGCGGTCATCAGGCCGGCGTCCTTGAGCGGCTGCACAATCTGATCGCTCTGGATCACCCATTCGTTGACCTTTAGGGTGGCGGCGTCCGCGTCTGCGTAGAAACCGCCGACGAAATCGACGTTATGGCATTCGAGGCAAACGCCCTGCATGCGGATCTGATTGTCCTGCCAGCTGGGGCGGCGCTCGCTGACCGGGGCGAACAGGTACCAGGTCAGGCGCTCGCCGACATCGTGCGTGGTGGCGGCCTGTCCGAAGCCGCTGATGTGGCAGGTGGCGCAGGTGGCGGCCTGGAAGTCCTGAGCGGAGAGGGTGCCGGGCTCGGCGTCCCAGTTCCAGGTATCGCCGGTGGTGGCATAAGCGATGCCGTGCGGGGATTCGTGGTAGATCTCCCACTGCGGATGGTCGGGGCCAATGTGGCAGGCGTTGCAGGTCTCGGGCTTGCGGACCTGCTCCAGGCTGAACTCGTGGCGCAGGTGGCACTTCTGGCACTGGCCGACCGAGCCGTCGGGCATGGGCGCGCCGACGTTGTGGCAGGTCTCGCAGGCAAACTTGGTCACCTCGGGTCCTTCCAAAGCGTGCAAAGCGTTTTCGGCCTTGGATTTATCCTGAGAGTAACCGCCCTCGGGAACGGCGGCATACATCGCTTGCAGCTCATCAGACAGCCCCTCGGAACCGGCATAGGCCACGTAAGCGGGCAGGGCGTGACGGCTCTGATTGAACTCGGCCACCTCGGTTTGATGGCAGGTTGCGCACTTGTCTGTGGTAGGTGAGTTAAGCACGTAGGCGCCCTTGTGGGCCACTGCACCGGGATAGCCGGCGTCGACTTCGTGGCAGTCCTGGCAGGTAACCTCGGCGGCGGCCATGCTGCTGTGACCGTACTGATCGACGATGCCGGGCGATGCGCTGCGGTGGCAGGTGACGCAGTCGTTGGTGCTGTTAGCCAGCGCATCGATGCTGACCTGCTCGCCGCCGGCAGCGTGCGCCGTGGCCCCGCCGATGGCCATCGCGATGACCCCCAGGCCAACCACGAGGATCACAGTGATCAGGCCGATCACGAGGACTCGTGAGGAACGCAAGAATTCGGACAGTTTTGGCATGCGGTCTCCTTTTCGATAGGCGGTGATCGATTGGAATGAATTGCTCGTGCGCGCGCAGGGTGAAGTCGCGTCCCTCTGCAATAAGCCCCCCTGAGATTTTAATCCAATTCTCATTATAACAAAAGTGAACGATTTCACAAACCCTAACGAACTTGAGTTACCAGAGGGGCTTTCACGCCCCTGTTTACAATCCAGGAGTATGGGTCTAAATTCGTGGTTCCTTCCCCGGTCGCAGTCTGCGCAAGGCGTGGTAAGATTGGGCTGTAAGAAGCGAGATTGATGAACGGAGGCTTTTCCGATGTGGCGATGGATCGTCGCATTGCTATTGGTAACGCTGCAGCCGATTGCCCGGCCTGTTTCCGCGCAAACCACAACAACCATTGATACGATCGAAGTCAACATCTGGCCCGAGTATGATCGCGAGGGCGTGTTGGTCATCTATCGCATTACCCTCAGCCCGGATGTTTCGCTGCCCGCCTCCGTTTCTTTGCGCATCCCGCGCAGCGCCAATGCCCCGACCTCACTTGCAATGGAAGACTGGGACGGACTGCTTTACGACTTGACCTACGAGACCGAGGTGCAGGGGGATTGGCTGCTGGTGAAGTTCACCACGCCCCGGCCCTTCATTCACCTCGAGTACAACGACCTGCGCCTGAAGATCGAAGACCAGGAGCGGCAGTACCGCTTCGTCTGGCCGGGCGACTACCAGATCGATCATATGGTCTTGCAGGTGCTGCAGCCGGTGCATGCCAGCCAGATGTCCTTCACCTCGTCGATGGGACCGGTCAACCATGCGGAAGATGGCAACAAGTATTATTCCAAGAAGGTGGACGACGTGCCCGAAGGCGTTACGGTAACGTTGAGCTTCTCTTACCAGAAGCCGGACATCGCTTACGCGGCCACGGCCCTGCCGGTCTATCCGGTCAATCCGGTCACGCCGCGCACCTCCGGGCGGCTGTCGTGGAACATGCTTGGCGGGCTGCTGGGGATCCTGGGCGCGCTGCTGATCGCCGGGGGCATCATCTGGTTCCTGCGCTCGGGGCGAACGCTGCCCGAGGCCGCCCGCAAACGCAATGGGATCGAGAAGAAGGAGCGCCCGCAGGATGAAATCTACTGCCGCCAGTGTGGGCGGCGAGCCTCGCGGGGCGACACGTTCTGCCGCACTTGCGGCACGAAGTTGAATGAGTGATCGGAAGGATTATTCTCTGCACCCTGGATAACGGCGTTTTCCAGGGTGCAGAGAATAATTGCACTTAAAGGATGATGCAAATGGATGAACGGCCTGCAGGCGCGGCGCCAGAGCGCCTGAATTGGATCAACCTGATCTTGCCGGTGGCGCTGATCTTTGGGTTGGCGCTGCTGCTCAGCCTCAACACCGGGGTGCCTGCGCCGGTGGCGAGCGGCAATCCGCTCGAGGAAACGCTCAAGTCCATTGCCGGATATGTGGCGGCGGGGGCTGAGATCGCCGCCGGGCTGGTGGTGGGCATCGGCGTGCTGATCGGCGTGGTGAAGTACCTGTGGCACTTCGTGCGGCCCAGCGAGAACACGGTCAACGCCACCGAGGCGATCCGCTTACGCCTGGGACGCACCCTCGCGCTCGGGCTGGAGTTCACCGTGGCCAGTGACATTTTGCGCACAGCCGTCGCCCCGACCCGTCAGGACATCCTCAACCTGGGCGCGATCGTGCTGCTGCGCTCGCTGCTAAACTACTTTTTAGAGCATGAAATTCAGCAAGCAGAAAGCCGGAAAGTGGAGCGTGGATGAAAAAACTGGATGCAGTGCAGCCTAAAGCGAGCCGGAGATTTCGGATCCCCGGCTCGATTGAACTTTCCTGGAAGAACGTCCAGGACTTTCTGTTCGTAGGGGTTGGAGCGCTGGTGCAGGCGCTGGCGATGCGCCTGTTCCTGGTGCCGGGGCAGATGGTCAGTGGGGGAGTCAGCGGCGCGGCGCAGATCGTCAACTATTTTACGCATTGGCCCATCGGCTTAATGGTGTTCATCGGCAACGTGCCGCTGTTCATCATCGGCTGGCGCTACCTGGGTGGACCGCGCTTTGCGGCGCGCACGGCGGTGGCGGTGGCGCTGTTCTCACTGCTGACGGATGCGCTGGTCCCGTTCCTACCGGCCAACGGTGTGACCGACGACCTGGTGCTGAACGCACTGTACGGCGGTTTGCTGTTGGGCATCGGCCTCGGGCTGGTCTATCGCGGCAAGGGCACCAGCGGCGGCAGCGACATCCTTGGACGGCTGCTGAACCACCGTCTGGGCATCTCGATCTCGCAAGCCTATTTGGTGACCGACACGTTGGTGGTGCTGGCCAGCGGCCTGGCCTTCGACTGGTCGCGGGCGCTGTACGGTCTGGTGGTCATTTATGTCAGCGGGTTGGCAGCCGAGATGATCTCGGAAGGCTCGGGCGTGTTCCGTACGGCGCTGATCATCACCGCCTGCCCGGAGACGGTCTCACGCGGGATCCTGGATCACATGGAGCGCGGCGTGACCATCGTCAATGCGACGGGCGGATACACGGGCGCGGACCGCCCGGTGCTGTACTGCGTGGTGACGCGGGCTGAGGTGAATCAGTTGAAGGAGTTGGTGCGTGAGGCGGACCCGAAGGCGTTCATGGTGATCGGCCAGGTGCATGAGGCGTTGGGGGAGGGATTCAGGTCGTTGAGCACGTAACCGGGCTTTTATATGCTCCAAAGAACAGGCGCAGCCCAAGGCATTTTACACCGTTCCTTGGGCTGCGCCTGTCCGGTAAGTCAATACGTGAGTGTATTTTTAATCACACTTTAATTACCATTTATGTATAATTGGATCAAGGGATCCTATTCGCAGTAGAAATTGCAACGGTACCCGGCAACCCCAGGAGGGGGAGTGATGAACGTACGTTTGTTGGTCGATACGCTTGCCGAGATTACTCACATTGCCGACCAGCCCCAGGACAGTGAAGAAGAAGCGCTGCAGAAGTCGCTCATGATGGGCGGCAGCATGATGTTTATCGTGGCGGGGCTGGCGTGGGGCACCATTTATGTTGTGGTTGGTGAATTCGTAGCAGCCAGCATCCCAATTAGTTATGGCATTTTCTCAATGATCAGCCTGTTCGTGTTTGGGATGACCGGGCGCTTCAAGTTGTACCGCTTTAGCCAGTTCCTGCTGATCTTGCTGTGCCCATTCTTGATGGCGCAGTCGCTGGGGGGCTTCTTCCAGTCCTCGGCAGTGATCCTGTGGTCGATCATTAGCCCGTTTGGGGCGCTGATGTTCTCGTCGCTGCGGCGGGCATACCTCTGGCAGCTTGGATTTTTGGGGCTGCTGGTGTTGAGCGGTTTCCTCGACCCCTTGTTTAACGTGCAGACCAACCTGGGGTCCTCGCTGATCACCAGCATGTTCGTGCTGAACATCGGCGTCATCTCCACCATGGCCTTCGTATTGATCTACTACTTCATTCGCAAGAAGAACGAGGCCATGCAGATGGCGCGGGTGGAGCGTGAGAAGGCAGACCGGCTGCTGCTGAACGTGCTGCCGAAGGAGATTGCCCCGGCGCTGAAAGACGGCAAGAGCGCCATCGCCGATTTGTGCGACTGCGCCAGCGTGCTGTTCGCAGATCTGTCGGGGTTCACGCCGCTGTCCGTGCGGATGACGCCCGAAGAATTGGTCGATATGCTCAATGAGATCTTTTCCTACTTCGATCTGTTGGCGGAAAAGTACCGCGTGGAGAAGATCCGCACGGTAGGCGACAATTACATGGCGGCGTGTGGTGTGCCGGTGCGGCGTGAGGATCATGCCGCCGCGCTGGCTCAGATGGCGCTGGAGATGCGCGAATACATCCGGGCGCTGCCGGAGTGGGCGGGCAAGAAGATCGATTTCCGCTTTGGCCTGCACTGCGGGCCGCTGGTGGCGGGCGTGATCGGACGGCACAAGTTCCACTATGACGTGTGGGGCGACACGGTCAACACCGCCAGCCGCATGGAATTGGAGGGGGTGCCAGGGCGCATCCAAATCACCAAGGAGATGAAGCGCCAGATCGGCGAAGGGTACATTTACGAGCCGCGCGGCGTGATCGAGGTGAAGGGCAAGGGGCCGATGGAGACGTGGTTTTTAGAGGGGAAGAGCCTGGAGAGCAGTCAAGAGGAGATGGTGATCCATGAATGAACAGCAAGTCAACGATCAGGAGACCGGCAGCGAGCCGGCATCCGAGCAGATTAGCAGGAAAATCAATGAGCTCGGCGACTGGCGCGGCGAAACGCTGGCCCGGGTGCGTGAGCTCATCCTGCAAGCAGACCCCGAAGCGGTTGAGGAGTGGAAGTGGGCCAAGCCATCCAGTCCGGGAACGCCGGTTTGGTCCCACAACGGCGGCATCTGCACGGGCGAGACCTACAAGAACGCGGTCAAGCTGACGTTCTTCAAAGGCGCGTCCCTGCAGGATCCCTCCGGCCTTTTCAATTCCAGCCTGGAAGGGAAGGTAAGGCGGGCGATTGACCTTCACGAAGGCGACAGAATCGACGAGGAAGGATTTAAGCAGCTCATTCGAGAAGCGGCTGCGCTGAATCTTCAGAGCAAGAAGAAGTAGGAATATAGGGCGATCAGGGAGCAGGCAATTAGGATGGCCAACTGCCAGATTCGACCGCGTAAATGCCCGGCCAGGCCTGTGAGTCGGTATGATCTTACAGCGCAAATGCCAGCAAGGCCCCAATCGCCAGGCCGAACTGGCCGAGGTGGTAGGTGAGCATGACCCAGAAGTCGGCGGCGGGAAACGGGGCGACGAAGCGGTTGGTGGCCAGGAGTGAGTCGGAGATGTAGAATAGGGCCGCGCCGCCGGCGGCGAAGGCTGCGGCTTGCACGGGCCAGTTGGGCCGCCAGAAGTTCAGCAGCGCCGAGATGAGCATCAGGCTGATGACGAGGCTGTAGATTGCCACCGGCACGACCATGGCGCGACCGCCTTCCTGGCGCAGCAAGCCGCGCCGGATATTGCCGAATACCAGCGCCGCCATCAGCCCGACCACCACCAGCACCAAAAGGCTCTGCCAGCGCACCGGCACGGGCGAGATGTTGAGCCCGACCACGTAGAAGATGTGGGCGGTCAGGAACGAGACCAACCCGAACAGGAAGAAGCGTTCCGGCAGCATCAGGAATACATCCCCGCCCAGCGAGAACACCAGCGCCAGCCCGAACCAAATCAGCGGACCCTGCCAGTGGCCCACCTGGCTAAACCAGGCGATCAGAAGCAGCATGGCCCCCGGCTTGCTGACGTAACGGACTTGCTTCCAATTTTGCCAGGACGCGATCCAATCGACCACCGCGACCACCAGCGCCAGCCAGAACAGGGGCGTGAGCATACGCTACTCCTTATCGCTGCTGTATCCGAATTGCCTCAGGGCGTCTAGACTATTCCGCCAGTTCTTATTGACTTTGACACGCAGTTCCAGGTAGACTTTGCGCCCGCTCATGACTTCAATGGCTCTGCGAGCGTCGGAGCCGATCTTTTTGAGCATCTCGCCGCCGTGCCCGATGACGATGCCCTTGTGTGACTCACGCTCCACAAACAGGGTGGCGACGATGTAAGCCCCGGTTTCATTGCGCTCGGTGAACTCGTCAATGCGCACGGCGATGCCGTGCGGGACCTCGTCACGCAGGTGCACCAGGGCCGCCTCTCGGATCAGGTCGGCGGCGATGTCGCGCTCGTACAGATCCGTGATCTGATCGGGATCGTAGAAGGGCGGGCCCTCGGGCAGCAGCTCGACCATGCGCTGGAGCAGATCCTCGACGTGCAGGCTGCTGCGGGCCGAGATGGTGAACAGCTCGGCGTCCGGAAGCAGGGAGCCGTAGGCAGTCTCATACTCCTTGATCTGCTCGATGGGTGTCTGTTCGATCTTGTTGAGCGCCAGCAGCACCGGCGGGCGGCGCTTGAGCGCCTTGAGCCGCTCGGCGATGATCTCGTCCTCCTCGGTGGGCATGGCGCTGCCCTCCACCAGCCAGACGATCACGTCCGCGTCCTCCAGGGTGGCCGCGGCGATCTCGTTCATGTATTCGCCCAGCTTGTGGCGCGGGATGTGTATCCCGGGCGTGTCGACGAACACCATCTGGGCGTTGTCGGTGGTGAGGATGCCAAGCTGGCGCTGGCGGGTGGTCTGCGGTCGCGGCGAGACCGCGGCGATCTTCTGGCGCATGAACGCGTTCAGCAAGGTCGATTTGCCCACGTTGGGCCGCCCGATTAGGGTGATAAAGCCGGATTTAAATTCAGTATTTGTATCTTCAGTCATTGTTCCTTCATTCCCCGCAGGATTAACCAATAAATTCGTCTGCTTCATTCTATCATGGCGAGAGAGTGGAGAGTAGTCCTCCAAGCGCGGGCTACTCTCTATTTTTCAGATATTCAACCATCTCAGGGACGGTGATTAACGTTTTCGGCAGGCCGGAGGCGGCGGCGAGGGCGCTGATGGCAGTCGGTTCGAGGTAGGTTTCGGCCAGGCGCTCGTGCTGGCTGAAGACCTCGCGGGTAGGGCCGCTGGCGACGATCTCGCCGCGACTCATCACCACCACGCGCTCGAAGCAGCGGGCCACGAAGTCCATATCATGCGTGACGGTCAGTACAGTGCGGCCCAGAGCGCGCAAGCGCTCGACCACCGCGACCACCCGGTTAACGGAGGGCGAGTCCAGACCGCCGGTCGGCTCGTCGAGGATCAGCACCTGCGGGTCCATCGAGACGATCGAGGCAATGGTCAGCAGCTTGCGCTCGACCGGAGTCAGCTCGTAGGGGTGGGTCTGGCGCTTGCCGCTCAGCCCAACCTGTTCGAGGGCCGCCTCGACCTGCTGCTGCACGCGCTCGGCTGGGAAGCCCAGGTTTTTAGGACCAAAGGCCACCTCGGCTTCAACCGAGCCGAGAAAGATCTGAGTGCGCGGGTTCTGGAACACAAAGCCAACCGTTCGAGCCAGCGCAGCGGTGGTCTTGCCGGAAATATCTTCACCAAGCAAGCGCACCGTTCCGGCGCTGGGGTGCAGCAAGCCGTTGACCATTTTGACCAGGGTGGTCTTCCCGGCCCCGTTCTGGCCGATGATCGCGGCGGCCTCGCCCGCTTGAATGGTCAGGTCGACGCCGTTCAGAGCGGGCGTGCCGCTGGGGTAGGTAAAATGGACGCGGGTGTACTCAATCGCGGTCATGCAGCGCCTCCACAACCACGGCTTTGGCCTCTTCCAAATGCACCGGCAGCGGGCCGGCGTACAGGCCGGCGGACTGCAAGCCGCGGGCCAGAGCCGGGTAGCTGGGCAGGCCCAGGCCGGTCTGCTCGAACACCCCGGCGTTCAGCACTTCGCGTACCGGGCCGTCAGCCAGAATGCGCCCTTCATGCAGGAACACCAGCCGGTCGGCATGCTGGAGGATCTTATCGAGCTTTGGCTCGACCATCAGGATGGTCTTGCCGAGGGACTGGAAGTGGCGCACCAGCTGGAAGATGGCCTCGGTGCCCTGCGGGTCGAGCTGGCTGGTGGCCTCGTCCATGACCAGGATATCGGGGCGGCGGGCGAAGATCGAGGCGATGGCGACGCGCTGCTGCTCGCCTCCGGAGAGGGTCGTCGGCACTCGCTGCGCCAGCGCAGCAATGCCTAACTCTTCTAACACCTGGGCGACGCTGCGGTGGATCTCGTCGACCGGCATGCCGATATTCTGCAAACCGAAAGCGATCTCGGCGTAGACGGTGTAAGTGGCGCGGGTTAACTGGTCGAAGGGGTCGTCCATCACATAGCCGACCCGGCCGGCCAGATCGGAGATGGTGGAGCCGGCGGTCTCCTGGCCGTAGACCTGGACACTGCCTTCCAGTTGACCGTTGTAGAAGTGCGGGATCAACCCGGCGACTGCGCGGCACAGGGTGGATTTCCCGGCGGCGTTCGCGCCCACCAGGCAGACGAACTCGCCGGGGCGCACCGCCAGATGCTCCACCGCCAGGGCAGGCTGCTCGCTTCCTGGATAGGTGTAGCGCAGATCGCGGATCTCGACGGCCAGGCTCACAGCAGCCTCCATGCCAGCACGGCAAACGGCAGCAGGATCAGCAGCCGGCGCGCCCAGCGTTCCCAGGGCATCTCGGGGATAATTTTCATCTGCGTCTTGACCTGACTGGAGGAGAAGCCGCGCACCTCCAGGGCCAGGGCCCGGCTCTCGATATTCAGCAGCGAGCCGACGATCAGCGGCCCCACCAGCGGCACGTAAGCTTTGGCGCGCACCAGCAGGCTGCCTTTGGTCTCCACCCCGCGGCTTTGCTGGACCTCCATGATCACGATCGGCACGCTCCTGCATCTCGGTCACGGCTTGCAGGGTGGCGAGGATCACGTACGAGATGCGCGGCGACAGCCCGCGCTGCTCGAGACTTTGGACCAGGTCGGAGGGATGGGTGGAATACATCAGCACATAGAAGCTTAACAGCACCACCAGCAGGCGCGAGGCGATAAGCAGGGAATAGTAAAAACCGGCCTGGCGGATGGTCAGCGGGCCGAGCTGCCAGGTGGCGCTCTCGCCCTGCCACCACAGCGACTGGACGACAAACAGCACCACCAGGAAGAAGGCGATGAAGCGGAAGACCGACTTCAGCACCGCTTTGGACGCGTTGGCCACGAACAGCAGCGCGATGCTCAGCGCGAGCAGCGGCAGCGTGACGGACAGATGCGGGTTGAGGAACACAGCCAGCGAAAGCGAGGCAGCCAGCACGAGTTTCGTCAGGGGATTGAGGCGGTGGAACAGCGTCGCCCCTGGGTAGTACATCCCGATCTGGGTCATCCTTTGGCGTTCTTGAAATAGCCTGGGAACTTGATCAGGAAGCGCGGCGGCAGCGATTTGTAGATGAAGAAGGCCACGAAGACGGTGATCATCTTGTCGCCCAGCTCACGGAAGATCGAGACGGCGAAGACCGACTGCCATAATCCCACGCCGATGGCCCGTAGGTAACCCCAGGCCAGGGCTGCGCCGGCTTGCTCGGGCACACCACCGAAGAAGAACACGTTGATGGGTGCGCTGAGCAGCACACCGATGGCGATGATCACCAGACCGGCATAGATGACTTTATACCATTTCTCGAACCAACCCGCTCTCGCGATCAGGCCAGCCGCGATACCAAAAGCGACGTTGACGATGGCGTAGGGCAGATAGATTGGGTCGACGGTCAGGCCGAACAGGATGTTCTGGATCAGCCCGACGACGGCGCCGACCCACGGGCCGGCGATGATGCCGGTAAGGATCGTGCCGATCGAGTTCGAGGTAGAACGGCAGTTGGAGCAGCTTGATGAGCGTAGCGCCCACATAATTGATGCCGATCCCGATCGGGATCAGCACCAGGGCCAGGGTCGAGAATTCGCGAAGGACAGGAGTCCCCTTTTGGACAGTAGAATTCTGCGCCATACGATATGTCTCCTTTTATCTTTCCATTGATTATTCAAACAGGGAGTGGGTCCTGGATGGCTTGATTCTAACAAATGCGGGTGGATGTTGCAAATACTCTCATAATTCTGATTACAATAGGCATAGGAGGTGGACCGATGGAGATTCCAAAGACCATGCGAGCGATGGTGCTGGAAAAGCAGGGGGAGCCGCTGCAGCTGCGCGAGGCGCTGACGCCGCTGCCCTCGCCAGACCAGGTGCTGGTGCGGGTGCATGCCTGCGGGGTGTGCCGCACGGACCTGCACATCGTGGATGGGGAGCTGAAGCATCCCAAGCTGCCGCTGATCCCCGGGCACGAGATCGTCGGCACGGTGGCGGCGACCGGGGCGAACGTGAACGAGTTCGTGCCGGGCGAGCGCGTCGGCATCCCCTGGCTGGGCTACACCGACGGCGCCTGCCGCTACTGTGAGCGCGGCCAAGAGAACCTGTGCGAGAATGCGCTGTTCACCGGTTACACCCTCGACGGCGGCTACGCCGATTACACGGTCGCCGACCGGCGCTATTGCTTCCGCATCCCGCAGGGCTACGACGACACCGAAGCGGCCCCGCTGCTGTGCGCCGGGCTGATCGGCTTCCGCTCGTACCGTCTGTCGGGTGAGCCGCTGGAACGGTTGGGACTGTACGGCTTTGGCGGTGCGGCGCACATCCTGGCGCAGGTGGCAACCGGGCAGGGCAAGCAGGTTTATGCCTTCACCCGACCGGGCGACGAGAAGGGCCAAGACTTCGCCCGCAGCCTGGGCGCGGTCTGGGCGGGCGGCTCGGACGAGCTGCCGCCCGAGCCGCTGGATGCGGCCATCATCTTTGCGCCGGTAGGCCCGCTGGTGCCGCAGGCGCTCAAGGCGGTCGACCGCGGCGGGCGGGTGGTGTGCGGCGGCATCTACATGAGCGACATCCCCTCGTTCCCGTATGCTCTGCTGTGGGAGGAGCGGCTGATCCGTTCGGTAGCCAACCTGACGCGCGAGGACGGGATCGAGTTCATGAAGGTGATCGCCGAGCAGCCGGTGAAGACCGAGGTGCACACCTTCGCGCTCGAGCAGGCCAACGAAGCGCTGGACCAGCTGCGGGCGGGGGCTTTTGAGGGCGCGGCAGTGCTGGTCATGGAGCGGTAACGCACGCCCATTCGTCAATTTTATGCTAGAATATCTCGTGTCAATCATTTATTCAGGATAAATTCGTAAAGCCGCGAGGGGGACAATTGCTTACTGTTATCAGCCCCTTTCCAAATGTTTGATATTCAGAACCATCCGAGAAATCGAAGTGGATGCTGCAGTGCGCCCTCCGAATGATCGGATCTGTCTTTAAGGAGTAAAGATGGCTTCTCCGTATGCCTCCTCCGATCTTCATCACGGCAAGCTCGATATCCATGTTTTGGCTGAGAAAATCGCCGGGCTGCCGCCCGAATACCGCGAGTCGCTTGCGCCCGAGCTGCGGCGCCTCGAAACCGATCTACAGAGCAGGGAAGATTGCCTGGAGGAGCGCCGGAAGCAGGCCGGAATGCTCGGGCAGGCCGGCGATATCCTCGAGAGCATCGGCGATGCCTTTTACGCTGTGGATGCCGATTGGCGCATCACCTACGTGAACCGGCGCACGGAGGAATGGTGGCAGCGCAAGCGGGACAGCCTGATTGGAATGGCGCTCCAGGATGTCTTTGGAGAGTACCAGAATGTCGAAGGCTTTCAAGCCATGCGGCGGGTCATGCAGACGCGCCAGTCGGAGCACATGGAAACCTTTTCACCGATGCTGCAAACCTGGCTGCAGGTCAACGTCTATCCCACCCTGGAAGGAGGTCTAACGATCTATTTCTGCGACATTCAAGGGCGCAAGCGCATCGAACAGGCGCTGGCGGAATTGGAGCGCAAGTATCGTGAGCTGGTGCAGTATGCTCCGGCCGCAATCTATGAACTCGATTTCCACAAACGCCGGTTCACCACGGTCAATGATGCCATGCTGGAGATGTCGGGCTACAGTCGAGAAGAGCTGCTGACGATGGAGCCGCTCGACCTGATGGACTCGGAGGGCCGGGCTCGCTTTGGACAACGCATGCAGCGCTGGCTGGCCGGTGAGGAGTCGCCGAAGAACGTCGAGTACACGATCCGGGCCAAAGACGGCCATACGATCTGTGCTCAGCTCTACGTCACCTTTACTCGGGATGAACAGGGCCGGCCGCGAGGCGCCAAGGTCATCGGCTACGATGTCACCGATCAGAAGCGGGCTGAGGAGGAGATCATCCGCAGTCGGGAAGAGCTGGCCGAGCTTGTCGGGCGTTTTCAAGAGGTGCTCGAAAATTCGATGGACGCCTCTTACCGCCGCGATCTGCGCCGCGACCGCTACGATTATATGAGCCCGGTGATCGAAAACATCTTCGGCTACAGCGCCGGTGAAATCATGCAGTGGAGCACATCCGAAGTGCTGGAGCGCATCCTCCCAGACGACCGTCAGGCGATTTGGGACGGGCTGGCAGAGGCCTTGGAGATGGACGGCGCTAAGCTGGAGTACCGCTTCCACTGCAAGGACGGCAGCTGGCGTTGGATTGGGGACCATGTCAAGATCACGAAAGATGCCCACGGGGAACCGCTCTACCGTACAGGCGCCGTCCGCGACATCACCACGAGCAAGCAGGCTGAGGACAAATTGAGGCAAGCTCTGGCGCAAGCCGAGGAGGGGCGCCTGCTGCTGGAGGCCTGATGGCGAACATCCCGGAGGGAATTATTATCACCGGCGGCCCGCCAGACTTCCCAATCATCAAAGTGAGCGGCTATGGGATCGAGATGACGAAAAACCCAAAGTCGGAGAGCTTGATTGGGATCGCGACCGACAGGCACCAGATCGCCTGGGACTTGTTCCTGCCGGATGGAGAAACCCGCCCGATCCAGAGACCAGCTGCCGCTGTACCGGGCCAGCCGTTTCGGGGAGGACGTGCATGATGAAGAATTCGTGATCCGCACAGGAGACGGTGAGAAGCGCACTGTGTTGGTGAATGCTGCGCCGATTCGCGATGCGCAGGGCAATATTACGGCTGCGTTGAATTCCTGGCGGGATATCACTATGCGTAAACAGCGCGAAGCCGAGATCCGCCGTCAGAACGCCATTTTGGCGGGCATCAACCGCATCTTCCACCAGGCGATGTCTAAAAAGAGTGAAGAGCAGCTGGGCATGCTGTGCCTGGAGGTAGTCGAAGAGATCACCCAAAGCGAGTTCGGATTAATCGGCGAGATCAACCCAGAGACTAGGCGTTTAGACAACATTGCCAACAGTAATATGAAGGGTTTAAAGATCCAAGGCATCTTTGAGCGGGTGCTGTTGGATGGGAAGGGCTTTTTCACCAACGATCCAGGAACCCACCCCGACCGGACGGACGTGCCGGAGGGACACCCTCCGTTGACCGCTTTCCTGGGGGCTCCGCTGTATTCGAGGGGAAAGCTGTTCGGCATGGTTGGATTGATCAACCGGGAGGGCGGTTACAATGCCGAGACGCTCGAAACGCTCGAGAGGCTGGCGCCGGCTATCATCCAGGCATTGATGAGCAAACGGGCCGAGAAAGGCCTGCGCCGGAGTGAGGCCCGCGAGCGCCAGCGGGTCAACGAGATGGAAGCCTTAATGGACGCAGCCCCGGCGATGATTTGGATTGCAAACGATCCAGAATGCAGGGAGATCACTGGGAATCGGTATGCGTACCAGTTTATGGGAATCCGTCAGGGGGTGAACATTTCTCCCAACAATCCGGATCAAGAGGATGTTGTCCGAACCTACCAGTACATGCTGAATGGAAAGAAGGTGCCGGCGTCAGAGATGCCCTTGCAGTTGGCCGCCTCTACCGGGAAGCCGGTACGCGACCATGCCATGGAGATTGTTTTCAAGGATGGGCGCAAATTCCACGTGTTGGGGAACGCCAACCCGCTGTTCGATGAAATTGGCGAGCCGCGCGGGGCGGTCGGAGTCTTCACGGATATCACCGAGATGCGCCGGCTGGAAGCGGAGCAGCTCAAGGCCCAGATGGACCGGGAAGTGCACCACCGCTTGATGGGGCAGCGCGAGCAGGAGCGCTTGAAGATCGCCCGTGACCTCCACGATGGGCCGATCCAGATGCTGTCGAGCACGTCTTTCTATCTGCAGATCATGAAGGAGACTTTCCCGGATCCAACTTTACTGGTAGAGCTGAACCAGATCGGGATCAACATCAAGGACACGATGCACCAGCTGCGGGCCCTGCTGTACGAGCTGCGCCCGCCAACCTTAATGCACTTTGGTCTGGCCAAGGTTATCCAAATCTATGCCGAAGACCTGCGCGAGCGTCATCCGGAGATCGAGTTGGAACTGGACGTGATGGAGGATCAGCGCAATCTGCCGGACGAGGAGCGCTTAGCCCTGTTCCGTATCTTCCAGGCGGGGGTGGATAACATCATCCAGCACGCCAAAGCGAGCAAGGTGTGGGTGACTTTTAAGGTCGAGCCGGGGTCGTTTTACTTGCAGCTGCGAGACAATGGCAGCGGCTTCGACGGCTCGAAGGACTTCTCCAGCCTCCTGCTGGAGGGTCACTTTGGCCTGCTGGGGATGAAGGAGCGGGCCGAGGCGATTGGGGCGAAATTCTCGCTGGTGTCTGAGCCAGGAGCGGGGACGATGATTACTGTGATACGCTGACACAAGGGGAGAGGTAGATAGAGAGACGGGGCGGGCTGCAGCCCGCCCCGTCTCTCTATCTACCTCTCCCCTTGTGTCATTGCAGCGATTGGATGTAAGTTACCAGGTCGTTCAGGTCTGCATCGCTCATCTGCCAGTGCGGCATCTGCCAGGCGAGGGGATCGCCGGCCTCGTCGACGCCCTCGGTGATGGCGCGCTTGAGGGTCTCAGTGGTGTAGCCTTCTTTTTGAAGAACGCTCCAGCGGATGTCGGGGGCCGTGAAGGTGTTCATCATCATGGTCACCTTGCCGCCGCGACCCTCGGGGCCGTGGCACGAGGCGCAGGATAGATGCCCGGGCGGCATCATGCGCCGTCCGGTCATCTCGGGTAGGATCGGTCCGTTGGACTGGCTGGTGCCGGTGAAGTAGATCTGCTCCCCGTTAGAGGCGTAGGCGCCGCCGGTCGGCACGGGCGCGAACGGCCGTCGCCCGAACGGGTTCATCGGCATGTTGAACGGGCCGCGTTGGGCCGGTGTGGTGATCCCGAGCCGCGGCCCAAAGAAGCCGTACACTGCCAGACCGGCCACCACCAGGCACAGGCACAGCAGCAGCACGCCGCCGATGATGAAGAAAATCGTGCGGGTCGTCCTGGGCGTTTGCACTGCATCCTCCTTTCGCCGCTAGGATTCCAGGTCGCGGCGGATGTCTGCGTATTCCTCGCGCGTGATTTCGCCGTGGGCGTAGCGTTCTTTGAGAATGTCGAGCGCAGCCTGCTTCGAGCCGGGCTGCGGCCCGACCGGCGTTTGGTCCTGCCGGTTGCGCAGCGCGAAGGTGACCACGAGGATGGCCCCCACCACCAGCACGAACAGCAAAATAACGACGATGAGAATCATGAATCCACTAAATGCCATCATTCCAACTCCTCCAATTCATTAAACGGCGGCCCCGGTCCGCTTGCCCTCCAGGCGGGTGATTACCCGCTCCAGGCGAACGCTGGCCTCATCTGCGACGGTGTCCAGGGCAGCGCTGTTGGCGACGCCGATCATCTTGTGTGGGTCGAGAATGCGCACGGCGGAGCCTTCATCCTGCTCGTAGACCACGACGTTGCAGGGTAATAACAACCCGGCTTCCAGTTCGCCGGTCAGCGCCTGGAATGACAGCTTGGGGTTGCAGGCCCCGAGGATGATGTACTTGCGGAAATCCTGGTCGAGCTTCTCTTTGAAGATCTTGGTCGCGTCGATCTGGGTGATGACGCCAAAGCCCTCCTCTTTCAGCGCCTCGGTGACCCGGTTGATGGCCTGCTCATAGGGCAGTCCGAGGTGAGTTTCGAGCCAATATCGATTTACGGTATCCATGGTTTCTTTCTCCTGATTTGATATCCCTCTATATTGGATTGTAACATAGGGGAAGAGGGTGGAGAGTGGACGCCCTGGCCCTTTTCCTTGGACCCAGACGCCTTTGAATCACCCAATAGAGTGATGCAGGACTGCCCGGTTGGCCGATGCATGCAGCCAGGTTTTGTGGTTTAATTCACACGTGGTAAATGCCCTGGTAGTGGTTTTTCGAAAGAGCCGCTGCAGCGGCTCTTTCGAAAAACCACTACCAGGATCGTTTCTTATATCTCATTCAATGGAGGGAACTCATGGAGTATCGACGATTGGGCAAGGCCGGGATCAAGCTCAGCGCGCTGTCGCTGGGAGCGTGGGTCACGTATGGGGGTCAGGTGGGCGAGGATATCGCCCGCGACTGCATGACAGTGGCGCGTGACTACGGTGTCAATTTCTTCGACAACGCTGAGGCCTACGCCAACGGCAACGCCGAGACCGTGATGGGCAACGTCATCAAGAAGCTGGGCTGGAATTGCTCCGACATCGTGGTGTCGACAAAGCTGTTCTGGGGCGGCGAGGGTCCGAACGATCGCGGCCTGTCGCATAAGCACATTCTGGAGGGCATCGACGCCTCGCTCAAGCGCTTGCAGATGGACTACGTCGACCTGCTGTTCTGCCACCGTCCCGACCCAAACACACCGATTGAAGAGACTGTGCGGGCCATGGACATCGTCATCAAGCAGGGCAAGGCGTTCTACTGGGGCACTTCCGAGTGGAGCGCGGCCGACATCATGCGCGCCGACGCGGTCGCCCGGCAGTACAACCTGACCCCGCCGTCGATGGAGCAGCCGCAGTACAATATGTTCGAGCGCGACAAGATGGAAGCCGAGTACCTGCCGGTGTTCCGTGACCTGGGCTACGGCACCACCATCTGGAGCCCGCTGGCTTCCGGCCTGCTGACCGGCAAGTACAACAATGGCATCCCCGAGGGCAGCCGCGCATCGCTGGAGGGCTTCGACTGGCTGCGCAAGTATGTGATCACCCCCGAGCGGATCGAGAAGGTCAAGCAGCTGCAGCCGATCGCCGACGACCTGGGGGTGAGCATGGCGCAGATGGCGATCGCCTGGGCGCTGAAGAACCCGAACGTCAGCACCGTGATCACCGGGGCCAGCCGTCCCGAGCAGGTGCATCAGAACATGAAGGCGCTCGAAGTGGCCGGCAAGCTGACGCCCGACGTGATGGAGAAGATGGACGAAGTCTTGGGCAATAAGCCGCGCATCGAAGAAGGATAAGGTTGAAATTGATTTTAGGGGTGTTCACAGGAGGAAATATCTCCTGTGAACACCCCTGTTCGATTTAAAATGTCCATCGCAGTCGGTTCCTGGACGCAGTGAGACGCTAAAAGGGCATCGGGATGATCTTGTGTTAACCCCTTTTCAAAGCAGCGGTTAAGTCATATAATTTTAATTGTTCAGTATTCTTGTGAACGTTTGTGCGCAAATTAGGGGTGTATGAGGGCGCGAAGCAAAAATCGGCATTGATAACTTAGACGTACGGCAGCCACTCGTCCCGCAGCAGCATTCCCTGCGGATCATTTCCTCGGTGGGTCGCGTTTTCGTCCAGCGGGGGTTCTCAACTTTTCATTCCAACTGCATAGAGGGGACTTTCATGAACCGAGCATTCCGTATTTTGTTCAGGCTGCTGTTCGTAGCTGCATTGGCGACAGCGGCAGTCGGGTCGGTTGTTTCGACCGCACACGCCAGCACCAACTGGTATGTCTCTCCCTCGGGGAACGACAGCAACTCCTGCCTGTCGCTCTCTGAGGCGTGCGCCACGATCCAGGCGGCGATTGAGAAAGCCGCGACCGACGACGAGATCACCGTCGCCGCGGGGACCTATCACGAGCATCTGATCATCCACCGCAACGTGACCATCACCGGCGCAGGCATGACCGCCACCATCGTCAATGCCGACGGCGTCGAAAAGGGCCTGTGGATCGATAACACCTTGACCGTCACGCTGAACGATATTGGCTTTACAAATTCCGGCAGCGGCTACAGCATTGAGGTCGCCAATGCCGGGATCATCGTCGACGTAGCAGCGACGCTCAATCTCAATCGGGCTCGCATCTATAAAAACCTGGGATGGGGCATCATCGTCGCGGGCACTTTGAATGCCGATCACAGCCTGATCGATCAAAACGTCCAAGATGGCGTCTACGTCATACAGTCGTCCAACGCCAACCTGACCAACGTCACCCTGGCCGATAACCAGGGCAGCGGTTTGCGCGTGCATGCCAGCGCAGCCTCTGGCAAGGTGATGAACAGCATCGTGACGGGCAACGATGGCTACGGTATCCTGACGGCCAGCGGCGCGCCCAACGTCCCGGTGACCTACAGCGATTTCTGGCAGAACGGCTCCGGCGACACCAGCGGCTCAGTCAGCCTGGGTACCGGCGTCATCCTGCTCGATCCGCAGTTTGTCAACCCGGGCAGCGACTATCGCCTCACCCCTCAGTCCCCGGCGATTGACGCCGGAAATCCGGCAGGGGCGCAGAACGACCCGGACGGCAGCCGCAACGACATGGGCGCCTTCCCGTTCGATGGGCCGAAGAAGCCGGGCAGCCTGACCGCAAAAGCCTTTTCACCCACGCAGATCAATTTGACCTGGAATGATAACGCCGCGGATGAGGACGAGTACCGGGTTGAACGCTCGCAAGCCGGCGGTGGCTGGAGCGAGATCGCTCAGCTGGGGCCGAACGCTGCCAGCTATTCCAGCACCGGCCTGACCTGCGACACGCCGTATTCCTTCCGCGTGCGGGCTTACCGCGCTTCGGACGGGCAGTTCTCGGCCTATTCCAACGTGGCTACCGCCGCCACGCAGTCGTGCCTGCCGCCGCCCGCGCCCACCAACCTGAGCGCCCAGGCGGTTTCGCCGGCGCAGATCAACTTGAGCTGGACGGACAACTCGGCCGACGAGAGTGACTTCCGGATTGAACGTTCAACCGGCGACACGGGCCAATGGTCGCAGGTGGGCAGCGTAACGGCCAACACGACCACCTTCAGCAACACCGGTCTGGCCTGCAACAAGTCTTACACCTACCGGGTGCGCGCTCACCGCAGCGGTGACGACAGCTTCTCGGAGTATTCCGAAATCGCCTCTGCCGCCACCCTGGCCTGCGCGCCGGAGATGGACGTGCGTTCAGGCGACGGGAGCGTTTCGATCGCCAGCGGCGACGTTACCCCTAACACCGGCGACGGGACAGACTTCGGTGAGACCCACGTGGACAATACCAAGGTGACTCACCGGTTCACAATTGCCAACACCGGTTCGTCCAACCTGCAGTTGACCGGCAGTCCCATCATCATGGTCGGCGGGGCGGCAGCGTCAGATTTCAAGGTGACGAAACAACCGCCCGCCAAGATCGGCGTGAACCAATCGGTCTCGTTCGAGATCACCTTCAACCCCACCTTGGGCGGGACACGCGTCGCTACGATCAGCATCGACAACAACGACAGCGATGAGAACCCCTACACCTTCAGCGTGCAGGGCCAGGGCAATGACACCTATTACGCCATCACGGTCAACCGCACCGGCGACGGCATCGGCGACGTGATCAGCGTCCCGAGCGGGATTAACTGCGGACCGACCTGCAGCTACTCGTTCGGCGAAGGAACCACGATCAAGCTGATCGCCAGCCCGGAGATTGGCTCGCAGTTCGCCGGTTGGAGCGGCGGGGGCTGCTCGGGCATGAACGACTGCGATCTGATGGTCAACGCGGCCCAGACGGTGACGGCTGCTTTTGAGACCGGCTCGGACCAGACCCCTGAGCAGGTGCTCCTGACTTCACCGGCCAACAATGCCTTCATCAACACCCCCACCTTCGACTTTGGGTGGGAATCGGACGCCAACGCTGCCAAGTATCGCATCCATGTCAGCCGCAACCGCAGCTTCTCGAACCTGGTAGTCAATGAAGTGGTCAACGGCACCAGCTTCAGCGGCGGCACGCTACCGGATGGCAAATACTTCTGGCGGGTGCGCGGCATTAACGCTTACAACGAAGTTGGCCCGTGGAGCAGTGAATACTCGTTCATCCTCGACCGCGTGGCCCCAGGCGTCTCCAGGCTCTACCGGCCCAAGGACGGCTGGTATATGCCTCCCACGAACCAGATGTTCGTTTGGTCGAAGGGAAGGGGGGTGTTGGAATACACCCTGCAAGTGGCCGAAGATGCCGGCTTTACCAACGTTGTCTTAGAAGAGACTACGACCAAAAACATTTACCGGCTGCCTAACGATCGCGCCCTGAACTACGGCGAGTATTACTGGCGGGTCAGCTCGGTAGACGCGAACGGCAACGCCTCCGGTTGGAGCATGCCTGCCCGGTTCGCAGTCACCCTGCTGCGGTCCCCTCAGATGGATGCCTTCACGAGGAACAAATCGGCCAGGCTGAGCTGGATCACCGCCAAACGGTTCGACCAGCTGCAGCTCGAAATCGCCACGGATGCCGGTTTCAACGATGTCATCGTCCACAAAGACTTGTCGGGAAAGAGCACCTCTTACGCAGCCCGAGGGCTTTCGTACCAGAAATATTACTGGCGGATCCAGTATCGCGAAGGCGGACAATGGTCCGGATGGCTGCCGGGCGGCTCATTCACGGTTACGCCTGGGGTTTTTAGACCGGTGCTGTGGATGCCGAAGAACGAAGCGGATGCCGATTTGAACACGCCCACCCTGACCTGGAGGGTCGTTCCCCCGGTCAAGCTCGCTCAGGCGAACACGTACGAGGTCCAGATTGACACGACTGCGGGCTTCAAAAGCCCGGATCAGATCATCACCGTTGCGGACCCAAGCTGTGTGGCCGGGACGCTGGAGCCAGGGAAATACTTCTGGCGGGTGCGGGCGATCAACGGGCTGGGATACGCCGGTCCGTGGAGCCCACCGCGTTTCTTTAAGGTGAGGTAAAGGAACAACATAGAGAATAAAGGATCATAAATACTTCCCGGCAGCGACCTGCTGCCGGGAAGTATTTATGATTCCAGGTCTTCTTTTTTCGCAGCTACTCAGGCAGATAACGTAGCCCAGGCATCCTCGTCGCACGTAGCCCCAGGCATCCCTGCCTGGGGTAGCCGGCGGGTAGAATGTTCCATCTTTTATCGGCCGGTGTGCCTTGTACGCCAAGAACCCCAGGCAGGGATGCCTGGGGCTACGTGCGACGTGCGACGAGGATGCCTGGGGCTACGGTATCTGCCTGAATAGTTACTTTTTTTCAACATTCGTCTACTCTCTTTGCTCTGTACATAGTAAAATAAAACAGTCATTTTAGTGGGAAATCATTTATCCAGGCCTTGGGGGCCTGTGGAAAGGGTTAACATGAGTGAAAATCAAGCGAATTCACCTTACGACGTGGTTGTGATCGGCTCGGGGCCGGGCGGATATGTGGCAGCTATCCGGGCGGCGCAGCTGGGGCTGAAGACGGCCATCATAGAGAAGGAATTTTTGGGCGGCATCTGCCTGAATGTGGGCTGCATCCCCTCGAAATCCTTGCTCAAAAATGCGGACGTGGCGCACACGCTGCGCGAGCGTTCCAAGGAGTTTGGCTTCTCCTTCGACAACTTACAGCTGGATTATTCCGTGGCGGTCGACCGCAGCCGTAAGGTATCGGAGCGGCTGGTCAAAGGCGTGGGCTTCTTGATGCGCAAGAACAAGATCGACGTGCACATGGGCACGGCCAAGCTGACCGCCAAGGATACCGTGCAGGTGACCGGCGAGGACGGTAAAACGCAAGAGCTGAAGGCCAAGAACCTGATCGTCGCCACCGGCGCGCACGCGGCTTCCATCCCGAATGTAGAGATCGACGGGGAGAAGGTGGTCAGCTACTGGGAGGCGATCTTGCAGACCACTCGCCCGGAAAAGGTGGTGATCGTGGGTGGCGGGCCGATTGGGATCGAGTTCGGCACGGTCTGGAACTCGTACGGCTCGCAGGTGACCATCGTCGAGATGCTGCCCCGCATCCTGCCCCTGGAGGACGAGGACGTCAGCAAGGAGCTGTCCAAGATCTACAAGCGGCGCGGCTTCGAGCTGCTAACCGGGCACAAGCTGCAGAAGATCGAGAAGACCGACAGCGGCGTGCGCGTCACGGTGAGCGGCGACGAGGGTGAGAAGACCATCGAAGCCGATCAAGCCCTGATGGCGATCGGCTTCAAGCCCAACACGCAGGGCATCGGGCTGGAGGATGTGGGCGTGCAGCTCAACCAGCGCGGCTTCATCCAGGTGGACGAGCACATGCAGACCAGCGTGCCGGGCATCTACGCCATTGGCGACGTGACCGGTGAGCTGCTGCTGGCGCACGTGGCCTCGGCCATGGGCATCGTGGCGGCCGAGACGATTGCCGGGGTCGAGACAGTCACGCTGGATTACACCATGATGCCGCGCGCAGTGTTCTCGATCCCGCAGGTCGCCAGCTTCGGTCTCACCGAAGCGCAGGCACGCGAGCAGGGCTACGAGGTCAAGATCGGGCGCTTCAACTTCATCGCCAACGGCAAGGCGCTCGGCCTGGGCGAGGGAGTTGGATTCGTCAAGGTGGTAACCGACGAGCGCTATGGTGAAATCCTGGGGGCGCACCTGATCGGGCCGGAGGTGAGTGAGCTGCTGCCCGAGCTGACCATCGCCCAGATGATGGAGCTGACCACGAACGAGGTGGCGCGCAACGTGCACATCCACCCGACGCTGTCGGAGGCGCTGAAGGAGGCGGCCGAGGACGCAGAGGGCCACAGCATCCACCAATAGGCGCGTTTAGGTTTGTGAGGATCAGGTCCTGAGGATTTTGGAAATCCCCAGGACCTTTTTTTGTGAGGGGGCGCCGCTGTCAGATTCCTAACAAGTTCTTAACTGGGGGTTAATATTTTTGTTAAAAAATCATTGGAAAATTTGCTACAATAAAAATATAAGTTACCGGTAGCACACTGAGATTAGGAGGGAAGAACGATTAGTGGAAAGGGGTAACGATGGCAATCTACGAGAAGCTGTATCGCCGTTATTCGAAAGGGACACGCCCCGCGTATCCTTCCGAAATCAAAAGTGCGCTCCCTGCAAAGAAGCAATTCAATGACTGCAGGGAGTGCGTGTTTTATGAAGGCAGGTGCAAGCTCAATCAACGCTTATGTCAATGCTACAACTTCCGCAGAAAATAATTAAAGATCATTGGCCACAGCGCCCGGTTGAGAAACCGCAAGAGCCCAAGGCGCCTCGCAAGCAGGAGTGCGAGAAAAAGCATATCCGCCAAGACGGCAAGCGTTAGCGCCAGACCGGGATACACGGAGACGCGGTGGCAAAGAGATCGGTTTCGATCTCTTTGCCACCGCGTCTCCGTGTCCCAGCGTGCTTCTCATTTTGGTAAAATGAGGAAGGGGGAAGGAGAAGCGAGTGAGCAAGCAAGCGCATCAATCCGAATCGAAAAAGACTAAACAGAAGGAGAAAGAGCCGCGGCCGATGGAGCTGCTCATTGGGCGCAACCTGAGCATCTGGCAGGAGCTGATCCTGGCGGCGCTGCCGACCGTGACGGTGCTGCTGGTCATCGCGCTGGTGGGGTTCTTGTCGAGCCGGGCGGTGCTGTTCACCTCGCTGGCCTCCAGCGCCTTCCTGATTTACATCAACCCCAGCAACAAGATGAACAACGGGCGCACACTGGTCATCTCGCAGATGGTTGGGGCGCTGGCGGGGTATGCGTCGTTCACGCTGCTGGGCAAAAATTATTTCGGCGTGGGAGCAGCCATGATCCTCACCATCGTGTTGATGATCGTGCTGAACGCCGTGCATCCTCCGGCGGTGTCGACCTCGCTGCTGTTCGGGCTGGGGGGCGAGTTCGCCAGCGATTTGGCCTTGTTCGCATTGGCGCTGTTGATGACGCTGATGTTGATCTTGCTGCAGCGGTCGACGTTAGGCTTGATGAGCCGCTTTGTGCAGGAACAGGACAAGAGGAAAGGGAAATCGTAGCCACACTGTTGCGATCGCCGTAGAGCGGGAAGCGATCGCGCAGCGTCGAACAAGGAAGAAATTCAGGGGCGCTTGCAGGGCAGCTCAATTAAAATTCCCTCATGTACTCATGCTATAATTCGTAGGTTACACAGGAAAGGTGAACTTATGTTTTCGAATATTGTTCGTTTAATTGGGGGCGACCCCCACAAACGCGAAATTCAAAAATTATCGGCCACCGTCGAGGAAATCAACAGCCTGGAGCAGCCCTACGAGCAGTTGAGTGATGAGGCGTTGAAGGCCAAGACCGCCGAGTTCCGTGAGCGGCTCGACCAGGGTGAGACCCTGGACGACCTGCTGCCGGAAGCGTTCGCGGCGGTTCGTGAGGCCAGTAAGCGCGCCATCGGACAGCGCCAGTATGACGTGCAGTTGATCGGCGGCGTTACCCTGCATCAGGGTAAGATCGCCGAGATGCGCACCGGTGAGGGCAAGACCCTGACCTCTACGCTGCCGATCTATCTCAACGCGCTGACCCGCCGGGGCGTACATCTGGTGACCGTCAACGACTACCTGGCCCGCCGCGACGCCCGCTGGATGGCTCCCATCTTCCAGGCCGTCGGTATGAACGTCGGTGTGCTCCAAATGTCGGCGAACGAGGGTGGTCGCTTTGGTTATCTGGTGGACCTGGAGAAGACCTCGCCGCACGAGGACCAGCACCAGCTGCGCAAAGTGCACCGCAAAGAGTGCTACCTGGCCGACGTGACCTATGGCACCAACAGCGAGTTTGGCTTCGACTACCTGCGCGACAACCTCACCATGAGCATGGAGGAACGCGTCCAGCGCAAGCACTACTACTGTATCATCGACGAGGTCGACAACATCCTCATCGACGAGGCCCGCACCCCGCTGATCATCTCGGGTCCCGCCCAGGATGAGGGTGAGTGGTACGTGCGCATGGCCGCAGTGGTGCGCCAGCTCAACCCCGAAGACTACGAAATTAATGAAAAAGAGCGAGCCGTCTCGCTGACCGAGGCGGGCGAGGCGCACGTTGAGGCGATCCTCGACATGCCGCTGCGCGATCCCGAGCGCCCCGAGGACATCACCCCCGAGCAAGCGCGCGTGCTGGGCTACCTGGAACAGGCCATGCGCGCCCAATTCCTTTACCGCCGCAACAAAGACTACATCGTCCAGGGCGGTAAAGTGGTGATTGTGGATGAGTTCACCGGCCGCCTGATGCCCGGCCGGCGCTGGTCGGAGGGCCTGCACCAGGCGGTGGAGGCCAAAGAGGGCGCCAAGGTGGAGCCGGAGAACATCACGTACGCCACCATCACCTTGCAGAACTACTTCCGCATGTACGAGAAACTTTCGGGCATGACCGGTACCGCCCTAACGGAGGCTGAGGAGTTCGCCAAGATCTACAAGCTGGAAGTGCTGGCGATCCCGACCAACCTGGAGTTCGTGGCCGAGCAGAAAGGCTCGCCGCTGAAAGCGGTGGACGCCAAGGACGAGCAGGGTTACAAGTACACCTACTACACCAAAGAGGACGAAAAGAACAGCCGCCCGATCTTCTGGAAGCGCAAAGACTACCCCGACGTGGTCTTCCGCACCGGCGAGGGCAAGCTGCGCGCCATCACCCAGGAGATCCTGTCGTACTACATTATCGGGCGGCCGCAGTTGGTGGGCACCACCTCGGTGGAGCACTCCGAGCTGCTTTCCAGCCGCCTGGACGCCGAGCCGATCCGCCGGCTGGCGCAGACCTTGCTGATCCGGGAAGCCTGGATGCGCAAGAACAACATCGACATGATCACCAAGCAGATCGATGAGCTGCAGCCGCTGAACAAGCCGCTGGAGCAGTTGACCGTGGGCGAGATCCGCCCGGTTGCTCGCATGGTTGACTTGTCGATGAACATGGAGGACGACGAGAACCTCGACCGGCTGATCGACGTGCTGGGCGTGCCCGCTGAGAACAAAGAACGCCTGCGCAAGACGATGCAGGGCGGCGTGCCGCACAAGGTGCTGAACGCCCGCAAGCACGATGAGGAATCCATGATCATCGCCAGCGCGGGCGCATTTGGGGCGGTCACGATTGCCACCAACATGGCCGGCCGCGGTGTGGACATCAAGTTGGGTGGCGAGCTGCCCGAGGAAATCCTGCGGGACGTCAACCGGGTGCTCGGCAAGAGCGAAGAAGACCCGTTCGACATGCGCAACGAAGAGCGTCTGGCGCTGTTGAAGGAGATGCCCGAGGAAGAGTACGGCATCTACGAAGAGTTGGTCAATGCCTTCCGGCAGTACATGGAAGACATGAAGCGCGTCCGTGAGCTGGGCGGCCTGCATGTGATCGGCTCCGAGCGGCATGAAGCCCGCCGGATCGACAACCAGCTGCGCGGCCGCGCCGCCCGCCAGGGCGACCCCGGCTCCTCGCGCTTCTACCTGTCGCTTGAAGACGAGCTCATGCGCTTGTTCGGCGGCGCGCAGGTGGAATCGCTTTGGAAGCGCATCTTCGTGGACGAGAGCCAGCCGCTGGAGATGAACCTGATCGGCCGGGTGGTGGAACAGTCGCAGGAGCGGGTGGAAGGCTCGAACTTCGATGTCCGCAAGCACCTGTTGGAGTACGACGACGTGCTTAACGCGCAACGCCAGCGCATCTATTCCCAGCGCGACATGGTCTTCGAGAAGAACGATCTGAGCGAAGACGTGCTGCAAATGCTGGATATGGAGCTGGAGCGCCGCATCAAGGAAGGCCTGAAGGACGAAGAAGGCCCGTGGAAGCTGCTGGCCTACCTCGACCAGGTGCAGCCGCCCTTCCAGTACGAGTTGATCGTGTACCCGTCGTTCACCTACCGCCTGATGATCGAGGCGGTGGAGGACCGGTTGCCCGAGGGCGAGACCACCGACCAGGACGTGCAGAATGCCCTGCTGGATGTGGCCCGCGAGGCGCTGGAGGCGGAGCGTGAGCACCTGTTGAACTCGGCCCGCACGCTGTTGGAGCGCACTGAGGAGAACTACGCCGAACAGGTCAGCGCCCGGAACGATACGCTGGACACCTTCTTCGAGAGCCTGGGCGATCCCGAATCGGAGTTCACCCAGATGCGCCCGCAGGACCTGCTCATGCAGCTGTCCGAGCTGGTGCGCGTGCCGTTGAAATTGACCGGCGATCAGATGCGCTTGCTGCCCGAAGGCGACCGCGAGGTGTCTGAGGCGCTGGAGGAACAGATACACGATTATCTGGGCACGGTCCACCTCAACCGGGTGATCGGGGCGCTGGAGCGCCGCCTGGACGAGAGCCTGAACCTGAAGGGCAGCATCACCCAGGGTCAGGATTGGATGGATGCAGCCGGGCAGGTGATGGACGCCGCCGCCGGCGTGTTCGACCAGCGCATGGAAAAGCTGCTGGGCGAAGAGGGTCAGATCGCTCGCGACCTGGACAGCGCCCTGAACAAGATCGGCGACGAAGAGATCGGCACAAAGCAGTGGATGGACATGCTGAACCTGATGACCCAGGGCAGCAAGGTCTCCTTCGACGCCCGCACCCACCGGCGCGGCACGCAGGCCTACACGCGCATCAACTACGTGTTCCTGACCGCTCGCTGGCTGCAGGACAAGACCCCGCAGCTGGTGACGACCAAAGTACAGAACCACATGATCGAGGCTTTGCAGCAGCTGGAGACGGCGCGCGGTATGGCCGAGTGGGACTGGCTGCAGAGCAGCGCCGCCACCCTGCAGCAGTTAGATGAGGGCCGCCGCACCAAGCTGGCCGAAGCTTTCGGGGTGGAAGAGTTCGAAGAGCTGGCCGAGCGCCCGCTAACCGAGTTCCCGGAGGAAGAGCGCAAGCTGTCTCAGCAAGTGTTGGGGCACTTCTTGCAGAACCAGGTATACCGCGACCTGCTGCTGCGGGTGATTTCGGAGCAGTGGGTGGACTACCTGACCAGCGTCGAGGCGCTGCGTGTCTCGATCGGACTGGAAGCCTACGCCCAGCGCGATCCGCTGGTGCAGTACAAGAGCAAGGCCACCGAGATGTTCCAGCAGCTGCTGGCAGACATCCGCATGGGCGTAATCTCGCACATCTTCACCTACCGCGTGCAGCGCGCCGCTTCCGCTCAGGTGGAGCGCGACCGGCCCGATAATACCGCCAAAGTGCCGGCTCCGGCGGGGCAGGCGCCTCAACCACAGCCCGGCCCGGCGGCGAAAGCCGGCCCGGCGAGTGACGGCGGGAAGAGCAAGAAGAAGAAGCGCAAACGCCATTAGAATGCAGGAAGAAACCGGGTTTCTGTCAGAAGCCCGGTTTCTTGCACAGCTTGCTGGATCAATCTGATCTGATAAAAGACCAGGTTAATAATGCATGCCTGCGCTTCTTAATAAAGGCTTGCAAATATTGTATTAACCCCTTATAATCAGGTCTAACCTTTTTTAACCGGAGTACAGAGAACGTATGGAACAAAACGACGCCCAACTCGAGCAGGGGGCCATGCCCGAGAACGAGAACAATGAGAACCACAACAACATGGCTTCCTTGTTGGAAAAAGAGGGCCTAGGTATCGATTTCCCCCATCAGGGAGAAATTCGAGATGGTGTGGTTGCCAGTATCACCCCTGGCCAGATACTGGTTAGTGTTGGCACGAAGTCAGAGGGCATCATCAGTGGTCGTGAATACGACATGATTCCCCCAGATGAATTGGCCAATTTAACGATCGGGCAAGAAATCCCCGTTTATGTCGTCAATCCTGAGGACTCAAATGGGAATCTAGTGCTCTCGTATGTCCGGGCTCGAGAGGAAGTCAGCTGGCGTGAAGCCGAAGAGCTGATGGAATCGAAGGAAAGCTTCGAAAGCGAGATCATTGGGTATAACAAAGGTGGATTGATCGTACCGATGGGAACGCTGCGGGGCTTCGTACCCGCTTCTCAAGTGAGCCTCTCCCGCCGGGCACAAGTCACCGGAGATACCCCCGAAGAACGCTGGAGTGAGATGATCAGCGAAGAGATCGAAGTGTGTGTGATCGAAGTTGATCGTGATCGCCGCCGCCTGATCCTTTCGGAACGCGCCGCCTCCAATGAGACGCGTGAGTCACTCAAGGAGAAGGTGATCGAAGAGCTGACCGAAGGCGAAGTCCGCACCGGTCGCGTCACCAGCCTGGCCGATTTCGGCGCTTTCGTGAATATCGCCGGAGCCGACGGCCTGGTGCATCTGTCAGAGATCTCCTGGGACCGCATCAACAACCCAGCCGATGTTTTACAGGTTGGCCAGGAAGTCAAGGTCAAGGTCATCAGCATCGACAAAGATAAGAAGCGCATCGGACTTTCGATCCGCCAGCTGCAGGAGGACCCCTGGATCCAGAAGGCCGAGCAGTACCAGCAAGGCCAGCTGGTTGAGGGAACCATCACCCGCCTGACCAAGTTCGGCGCCTTTGCCCGCCTGGAAGAGGACCTCGAAGGCCTGATCCACATTTCTGAGATCAGCGAGAAGCGCATCGAGCACCCGAAAGAGGTGTTGAAGGAAGGCGACGTGGTAACCCTGCGGGTTATCAAGGTCGATCCCCAAAATCACCGTATCGGGCTGAGCCTGCGCCGGGTCGAGTCGATGGCGTATGCCGACATGGATTGGCAGACGCTGCTGGAAGACGAGACCGAGATCGAGGACGACGAGACAGAGGTTGAGGAAGCTGTAGAGACCCCGGAAGCCGAAGAGGCCCAAGAAGCCCCGGAAGCTGAAGCGGCCCAAGAAGCCCCCGCAGCCGAGGAAGCCCCGGAAGCTGAAGTGGCTCAAGAAGCTCCCGCAGCCGAAGAAGCCCCGGAAGCTGAAGTAGCTCAAGAAGCTCAAGAAGCTCCAGAAGCTGAAGTGGCCCAAGAAGCCCCGGAAGCCGAAGCGGCTCCAGAGGCTCCAGAAGCCGAAGAGAAAAAAGAAGAGCAGCAGCCCCCGGCTACGGAAGAGTAATCACGAAAATCAATGAGCGCACCGCAGCCGGTGCGCTCATTCTTTTTTTAGACCTCCCCCTGCCTTTTTAGGAGGGCAGGGGGCGAGTTTAATCGCTGAGGAACCCCTTGACTTACATCATTGACGCGCACGAAGACCTGGCTTACAACATGCTGAGCTTCAACCGCGACTACCTCCGTTCGGTGGAGGAGACGCGCCGCCTGGAGGTGGATACGCAGGTGCCTGCGCACAGCGGGCATACCCTGATCGGCTGGCCCGAGTACCAGCGCGGCCAGGTAGCGGTGGTGTTCGGCACGTTGTTTACGGCCAATAAGAAATACGCCCACGGCAGTTGGGAGTCGCAGTATTACCGCGACAGCGCCCAGGCCGTGCGGCTGCTGCACGGGCAGGTGGACCTGTACCGGCGGTTGAGCGACAATCATCCAGACCAGTTCCGCCTGATCACCACCCGCAAGGACCTGTCCGAAGTGCTGCAGCCGTGGCGGCAGACGCCCGCCAGCTACCCCGGACGCACCCATCCGGTGGGCCTGGTGATGCTGATGGAAGGCGCCGAGGGCATCGCCGGGGTGGAAGAGTTGGAGGAATGGTGGGAAATGGGCGTGCGGATCATCGGCCCGGTGTGGGCCGGAGGGCGCTGGTGCGGCGGTTCGTTCGAGCCGGGCAGCTTCACTCGCGCGGGCCTGGAGCTGTTGGAAGCCATGGCCGGCCTGGGCTTCACCCTCGACCTGGCGCACATGACCGAGGCGTCGGCGCAGGTGGCGCTGGATGTCTATGAAGGCCCGCTGATTGCCAGCCACGCCAACGCCCGGGCGCTGCTCAAGGGCGTGGAAGGTGAGCGTCATCTTTCCGACACGGTCATCCGCCTGTTAATCGAGAGAGATGGTATCATGGGGGTGCTGCCGTTCAACGGCTTCCTCAAACCCGGCTGGCGGCCAGGCGACGAGGGCAGCGATGTCACGCTCGATACGTTGGCGGCGCACGTCGACCACGTCTGTCAAATCGCCGGCGACGCCCGGCACGTGGGCATCGGTTCTGACTTCGATGGCGGCTTCGGCAGCGGCATGATCCCCCAAGGCATGGACAGCGTGGCCGACCTGCAGAAGTTGGGCACGGTGCTGGCCGAACGGGGCTACACCCCTGCAGACGTGGAACTGATCTTGCACGGCAACTGGCAGCGCCATTTGGAAAGGACTTTACCGGAATCATGAGATCCAAAATACCCGCAGCAAGCATCTCACCCACCACCCAGCCTTATTCAAGGCGGCGAGTGCGCCTGGGATTGTCGTTGACGCTGCTGGGATTTGCCATCTTTCTCTTGGGCGCCCGCCCGGCCATCTTCGGCCTGGACCGCAGCCCGATCATCGGTTTCGTGCAGATCGCCGTGTTCCTGATCGGGTTGGCGTTCATGTGCGTAGGGGGCTACCTGAGCATGATGGCGCTGTGGAAGCACCGTAAGTCGAGCATCGCGGTCGATTTTGGGCTGCGGCTGGTGTCTACCGGGTATGTGATTGCGGTGTTCTGCGGCATGGCCGACGTATTCGGCTTTGGCAGCCATCCGCTGCCTACCAAGGTGCCGTATTTCGGGCCGTGGCAGGCGCGTGGTGTGGTCCTCGGCGAAGCGGTGGTGGCGATTGGCTTTTTGCTGCTGATCCCGTTTTCCAAATCGCAGGAGGAGGAAGACGAGCAAGGGGGGAAGAAGACGAAGATCGAGGTGATGGAAGGCTGAGTTCTCAGTCTCCCAATTGCCCGACGGGCCTTTCTTCCAACGCCTCGATCATTTCCTCATTCGTTCCAAATTTAAAATCATCCAGCCCCAGCTCTTGCGCGCGAGCGCGCTCGATGGCTTTCAGGCGCGCCAGGGCCTGGTTATCCACGGTTACATCCTTCAAATGACGCAGTTGGCGCATCACCTGGCCCAGGTCTTGCGGTTCGTTGGGGGGCAGGGCCTGCAAATATTGCAGCACCACCTGCGCGCCCTGTATGCCATCCTTGCGGGCGATGCCGACCAGCCCGCTGCTGGCCTTGCGAGACCAACCCGCCACGAAGATATCGGGGATGGGGGCGCAGGTGCGCGGATCGTAGACCTCGTAGGTCAGGTCGCCGACCGGGAAGCGGGGGGTAGGGTCCTTGCAGAATTCATTGCCCTCCACCGGCAAGCCCAGGCCCTCGTCTACCCGGTCGCCGATGGCGAAGATGACCGTGTCGACGTCCAGAACCTGGAAGGTTCCCAGGCCGCGGGCACGCGGGTTATCGCCCTTCAGCGCCAGCGTGTTGTTCTGCACCTCCAGCCCGGTCACGTGACCGCTCTCGTCGCCCAGGATGCGCATGGGTGACATCAGGAAGCGGATGATGAAATGGGTCTGCGATTTGACCGGCGGCGTTTTGGCCAGCGCCTGTTGGAAGAAGGCCTTGGTAGCCACCGGGTCCTGGCCGATCGAGCGCATCAGCTCGGCATTCTGATCGATCTCATCGAACAGAGCCTGCTGGTCGAGGTTGGCGCCGATCTCTTGGATCTCTGCCCGCGAGAACTTGATCTCGCCGGGGCCGCGCCGGGCAATGGCGATCACCTCATCGACCTGGCGCTCTTGGATCAGGTAATGGGCGATATCGGCCATCACGTTGCCCATGCCGACAATGGCCACCTTGCGACCGATGTGGAATGGCTTACGACTGTAGGGGGGCAGCAAATTATAATGATAGACAAGATCTTTGGCATGGTACACGCCGGTAAGGTCTTCCCCCGGCAGGCCGAGCCACTTCGTGCCCTGCGCCCCCACAGTCACCAGCACGGCCTGGACGCCCATCCGGCGCAGGTCATCGATCGACAGGTCGCCGTTTTCGCCGACGCTCAGATTGCCGAAATAGTGGATGCCTTCCTGCGCCAGGATCTGGTGGAACTGGTTGCGCAGGCCTTCTTTCATGCGCAGTTTATCGGGGTAGATGCCGTATTCGGCCAGGCCCCCGGGTTTGATATCCCGATTGATTAAAACCACCTGGACGCCATGATTGGCAAGCTCGCGGGCCGCGAACAGCCCTGCCGGGCCGGCCCCAATGACCGCCGCCAGATGATTGAATTGTTCATTTCTCTCCATCGTCCCCTCCAACGCACTGCAAATCGGTGTCTGGATTGTAACTGCACAATGTTCTCTTTTGGGCCATTCTGTCTGCTCGAGCAGCTACGTAATCGATTAGCATTCCTATTATGTTACCAATATTGGTCAATTATATGACAACAACATGACAAGAATATGAATTCATTCAACGGGGTGTTTGTAAGGTAATTATAGACTGTTTCCTGCCAATCGATACGAAACCTGTGATATATTGATTGAAAGCTCAACTTATCAGATGCGCAAGGACAACATTCACGCCTTGCCCACGGGATGCAACGATCAGCCACATTCACAGGAGATCCAGCATGAGCCCATTACCACGCCAAACACCGAACAACTCTCTCCATCCATACCGCCCTTATCGCCGCAGGCGGCGCTTCCTGCGCCTCGAAAAAATCGGCCCGGCGTTTTGGACCATCACCGGGCTGGTGTCGCTCACCATTAACGTCGTCCTGATTGTCATTTTGGTTACGCTCGGCGGCCAACTCTTCACCTTAAAACAGATGGTGAAGGATCAGCTGCTGGGCGGGCTGTACCAGAACTTTGTCATGATGGATCAGGCCAGCATTCGCACCAGCATTCCGGTGGAGACCAACGTGCCGGCCAAGTTCGATTTGCCGTTGGAGACCGACACGACCGTCACATTGACCGATAACGTCTTCATCGATAATGCCTACGTGTCGCTGGATACGGGCGGACTGCACATCCAGGGCGCGGTGACCGATATTACCCTGCCCGCCGGGACGCAGCTGCCGGTGCATCTCAGCCTGGTGGTTCCGGTGGACCAGCAGATCCCGGTCAAGCTGAATGTGGCCGTCGACATCCCGCTTAAGGAGACCGATCTGCACGCGCCGTTCGTCGGCCTGCAGGAGGTGGTCAAGCCGTATTACACGTTGGTCGATGATACGCCCAACTCGTGGGAAGAGGCTCTATGCGGAGACCCGGCGAATGTGGAGTGCAAGCTGTTGATTAAGCTGAAACAATAAAGAAATTGAAGCGTTAACAGCTGGCTTGCGCGCTGGACGGACCTCACCCTCGATCCCTCTCCATGAAACGGCGCGGGGAGGAAGAGGTTGAAACCAAAGCTCCCCTCCCCGTTTCATCGAGAGGGGCCGCGGCTGAGGTCCGTCTCGCGCGCAAGTCGGATGATCTAAACGATTAGAGGGTAAATGATACAACCAATTCAGGTAAAATTTGCAAACGGGCTGACGGTGCATCTCCTTGAGATGCATACTGCGCCTTTAATCAGTCACTGGGTGTGGTACCGGGTGGGCTCGCGCAACGAGCTGCCCGGCAAGACCGGCCTATCGCATTGGGTGGAGCACATGCAGTTCAAGGGTACGCCCACTTTTCCGAGCGGCTCGCTGGATAAGGCCGTTTCACGCGAAGGTGGCGCCTGGAACGCTTCCACTTACCTGGATTGGACCACTTACTACGAGAAACTGCCCGCCGGTCGCATCGACCTGGCCTTGCGCTTGGAGGCCGACCGGATGATCAACAGCATCTTTGACCCCGAAGATGTGGAGTCGGAGCGCACGGTGATCATTTCGGAGCGGGAGGGCAGCGAGAACGAACCGATGTTCCGCCTGGATGAGACCATCCAGCAGGCAGCCTTCCAGGTGCATCCCTATCGATATGAGGTGATCGGCGAGAAGACCGACCTGTGGAAGATCAGTCGCGAAGACCTCTACAACCACTACCGCACTTACTATGCCCCCAACAACGCCGTCATCTCCATGGCGGGCGACTTCAACGCAGAGCAAATGTTGGCGCGGCTGGCGGAGCTGTACGGTCATATCCCGGCCCACGAGGTGCCCGTGGTCGCGCCGCCGGAGGAACCGCCGCTGGCGGAGCAGCGCCTGGATGTCGAAGGGCCGGGCGACACCACCTACCTGCGGCTGGCCTACCGCGCACCGGCTGCCGGCCATCCCGATTTTATGCCCCTGACGGTGCTCGACAGCTTGCTGAGCGGGCCTTCGGGCTCGTTCATGCTCGGCGGAGGCATCTCCAACAAGACCAGCCGGTTGTACCGGGCCTTGATCGATCGCGAGCTGGCGGTGAGCGTGGCCGGTAACCTGCAGCCGACCATCGATCCTTACCTGTACTCCATCACCGCACTGGTGCGCGATGGGCGCACGGCCGACGAAGTGCTGGCAGCCATTGACGAGCAGGTGCAGCGCTTACAGGAGGAGCACATTACGGATCAGGAGGTGGCCCGGGCGAGCAAGCAGGCCAGGGCATTGTTCGCCTATGGCACCGAAAACATCTCCAACCAGGCCCACTGGCTGGGGCTGGCTGAGATGTTCGCCACGTACGAGTGGTTCACCAGCTACCTGGAGCGGCTGGAGCAGGTGACGCCGCAAGACGTGCTGCGGGTTGCCCAGACCTACCTGCTGCCCGAGCGGCGGGTGGTCGGCGCTTACCTGCCGACCGGAGAAGAGGAGGGCGAGGAATGAACTTGATCACAACCGAAACCTGGAAGAGCCTGCCCGGCCCGGACGATATCACCCGGGTGGAATTGCCCAACGGCATCATCGTATTGACCCGCTCGAACTTCGCCAGCCCGTCGGTCGTGGTCACCGGCTACATCCCGTCCGGCAGCATCAACGATCCGGACGACAAGCTGGGGTTGGCCTACCTGACCGCCATGGCGCTCATGCGCGGCACCCAGGCACGCTCGTTCTCGGAGATCTTTGGCGCGCTCGAATCGGTGGGAGCCGCATTCGGGTTTGGGGCCAGCACGCACAACACCGGCTTTGGCGGGCGGGCGCTGGTGGAAGACCTGCCGCTGCTGCTGTCGCTGTTCTCGGAGTCTGTCCGGAGGCCGCTGTTCCCGGCTGACCACGTGGAGCGACTGCGGGCGCAGTGCCTGGCCGGACTTGCAATCCGCGCCCAAGACACCGCCGACATGGCCGCCATGACCTTCGACGAGTTAATCTTCCGCTCGCACCCGTATGCGCGTCCGGAGGACGGCTTCCCGCACACCATCCAGGCCATCCAAATACAGGACCTGCAGGCCTTCCACAAGGCGCACTACGGGCCGCAGGGCATGGTGGTGTCGGTGGTGGGCGGCGTCTCGGCCCAAGAGGCCATCGAGCGGGTGCAGGCGGCCGTAGGTGATTGGGAGAACCCTCACCAGCAGCCCGTTCCCGAGCTGTCGCCGGCGCCGCCGCTGACCCAGAGCGTCCGCAAGCACATCCCGATCGCCGGGAAGCACCAGTCGGACCTGGTGATGGGCACGCTCGGGCCAAAGCGCAACTCACCCGATTACCTGCCTGCTTCGCTGGGAAACAGCATCCTCGGGCTGTTCGGGATGATGGGGCGCATCGGCGAGGTGGTGCGCGAGCAGGCCGGGCTGGCCTACAGCGCCAGCGCCAGCCTGAATGCCATGATCGAAGCGGGCTCATGGGACGTCTCGGCGGGCGTCAACCCGGCCAACCTGCAGCGCGCCATCGACCTGATCCGGAGCGAATTGGAGCGTTTCATCCGCGAGCCGGTCACCCAGGAGGAGCTGCAGGACAATCAGGCCAACTACGTTGGGCGGCTGCCGCTGTCGATGGAGTCGAACGGCGGCGTGGCGAACGCCTTGCTGAAGCAGGAACGCTTTAATCTTGGGCTGGACTACTACTGGCGCTACCCGGAGATGGTGATGCAGGTGACCCCCGAGCAAGTGCTCGAGACGGCCCGCAAGTACCTGCAGTTGGACCATCTGGTGACGGTCAGCGCCGGGCCGGAGATTGGGTAAGGTAGAGGCATGCCGGTCTTGCGTTCCGGGGTGGATATGCTGGAGATCGGGCGGCTGAGCAGCCAGCGCCCGGCGATCCGTGAGCAATTCTTGAAGCGGGTGTTTACCGAGCAGGAATTGGCCGAGGCGGGCAACTCGGATGCGACCCTGGCGGGACGCTTCGCGGTCAAGGAGGCGGTCTCCAAGGCGCTGGGGACTGGCATCGGCCCGGTCAGCTGGCAGGAGATCGAGACCCGGCGCGGCCCGGCGGGTGAGCCGGTGCTGCACCTGTATGGCAAAGCCCTGGCGCGCGCCGAGCAGCTGGGCGTGCAGGTCTGGTCGGTGAGCATCAGCGACACCGACACGCACGCCGTGGCAATTGCGGTGGGGATGGGGGTATAAAGCGGGAAGCAGCGACTGGAGAGAGGGACTGCTCTCGGATGGAAGACATGAAAATTCTGGCCGTCAGCGATGAGGAGAAGGCGATTATTTACAGCCCCCAGATTGTACAACGGTTTGGGAACGTCGACCTCATGATCAGCTGCGGCGACCTGCCGTACTATTACCTTGAATATATGATCTCGATGCTCGACAAGCGCCTGTACTACGTGAAGGGCAATCACGCGGCGCAGGTGGAGTACGGCGTAGGAGGCCCGCGCACCAGCCCGTGGGGCGGCGTGAATTTGCACCGGCGGGCTGTCCGGGCCGAATCAGGGCTGCTGCTTGCTGGAATCGCGGGCAGTTTGGTGTATAATTTTGGACCGAATCAATATACGGAGACGCAGATGTGGCTGTATGTCATTGGCCTCATCCCGAGATTGCTGGCGAACCGGCTGCGTTACGGCCGCTTCCTCGACATCTTCGTCACCCATGCGTCGCCGTATCAGGTTCACGATCAGGACGACCGCGCTCACCGGGGGGTCAAGGCGTTCCGCTGGCTGGACTTAGCGTTCAAGCCGGCTTACCACCTGCACGGCCACATTCACGTATACCGCCCAGATACTATCGTCGAGACACTGCTGGGTCACACGCTGGTGGTCAATTCCTATGGATACCGGGAGCTGTGGTGGGATCCGAAACGGCCGAGAGAAGTAAGGGGTCAGGTTGGGAAGGAGTAAAGGTATGACGGGGAATAGAGGTATTGACGAGACTGCAAAACAAGATTTCGAGTCAGCGCTGCGGGCCGGTTTCTGGCGCTCGGTGGTCAGCTGGTTCACGCAGAGCCCGAACACCTTGCTGCCCTATGATGAGATCCGTAAGAGCCTGCCGTTGAGCAACCAGCACTACATCGGGCTGCGCCAGGTGCCGGTCAACCAGATTGTGGGTAGCGTCAGTCGTTACAACGATTTCGACCGGGCCTTTCTGCCCAAGCATACGCACACCCAGGGGCGCTGGATGAGCATCGACCGCGCCCACTTGACAGACGTGGTGCTGCCGCCGATCGAGGTCTACAAGATTGGCGACACCTATTACGTCAAGGACGGCAACCATCGCGTCTCGGTGGCGCGCAAAAAGGGCCAGTATTACCTCGATGCGGACGTGATCGAGGTGGAAACGCCCGTGCCGATCGATTCGAGCGTCGACGTCGACGAATTGATCCGCCGCCTGGAGCAGGCCGACTTTCTCGAACGCACTCACCTGCTCGAACTGCGCCCGGAGGTCGACGTGCATCTGACCCTCCCCGGCGGTTATGAGCGCATCCTCGAGCACATCAGCGTGCATCGCTACTTTTTAGGGATGCAGTTGGACCGCGACGTCACCTGGGAAGAAGCGGTGGTGGGATGGGTGGATCAGGTTTACCTGCCGCTGGTACACGTGATCCGTGAATACAACATCCTCAAGGAGTTCCCCCAGCGCTCGGAGGCCGACCTTTATCTATGGATCATCGAGCACCTGTGGTACTTGCGCGAGGAATACCACTCGGACGTGAGCCTGGAGAGGGCCGCAACCCACTTTGCGGACGAGTATTCCCAGCGGCCACTGCGCCAACTGGTGAATGTGGTCAAGAGGACGGTGCGGTTTTTGAAGGACTTCAGCGAGAACGAAGAGGGATGAGCCGGTGCCCCCCTGAGGGTGGGGTTACCCCAGCCCCAGGGGTTACCCCAGCCCCAGGGGTTACCCCAGTCCCAAGGGTGCACGTAAGAGCTGACTGTGCGTTAACGACCCCTCCCCGCCGGCCGCGGGGAGGGGTTTCCATTGGGAGGGGGGAGAAAAGAATCTACCAATAAGGAAAAGGGATTATTCTTGGATACCGATCCACAGGTGGTTGGGGCGGATCATGCGGTTGGTGCGCACCTCGATGCCATTGGGATTGTCGCCGCCGCCGGACATGGTCGGGTGGACGAAGCACAGGTCAGGTCGAGCGCCGTACTTCTTCTGATAATACACAGCCGCCTGGCTAATCTTGGTGATCAGGTCGGTTTTCGGATCGTTGTCGAACCACAACATTCCCGTTCTCATTCAGTCCTCCAAAAATGATTTTGCTTTTCTACAGATATTAATGCAGATAGGATATCCACAACAATATCTGGAGAAAAACGGTTAAGACGTCTTCGCAAATGGCACCCAGAAGCGCATCCAGGTTTGATCCACATGGACGCCGAACTGCTTCCCGTTGTGCAGGTCATTGGCGTTCAGCCCGGTATACATGCCTAACCGGTTGGCGGCTTTCTCCGGCATGCGCCCAATGACGCGCGTGCGGAAGTGAGCGGTCCAGCGGCCCATATCCAGGGCGGACTCGGTCTGCAGGGCCACAACCGGCCAGACGTGCACCGCGGGCCCATGTTTGACCAGCCATTCAAAATTCAGGCGAACATCGGTATCCGCGGTGGTGATGAACTTCATGTCGTCGATTACAACGAGCGCAGGTGGGTCCACCCGATGATGATTGTAACGTTCTTCGGCCAATGTGGCCATACGTACGATAGCCTTGTGGGCTTGCTGGTCGTACGTTCCGAGCAGATCGATGCAGTGCCTGGCTTTGATGTCCTCTTCCGCCAGCGTGCCGTACTCATCGGGATGCGCAGCGATGATCATGTACTTGAACTGGTGCGGCGCGTTGGCGTGGGCTGCGCTGCTCAGCAGCACCCGCAGCAGGTTGGTCTTGCCGGAGCCATGGTCGCCAAGGATCAGCAGCGGACCGGCGGACGCCTGAGTGAAATCGAACAGGACGGGCAGCTTGTCGTCGCAGTAGCCGAGGGCGGCGGTCTGTTCGGGCAGATCACTGTAGCGCTGCAAAAACTGTTCCAGGCCGAGGACTGTTGGGCCGTTATTGGTGGGAATTGCTGCGACGAATGGCCTGGGTACGGAGGCGGTGACGGGCGCGGCACTTGGAATGGCGCGGGGGGCGGTGGATGGAGCCGGAGACGCAACCGGAGCAGTGGTCGGAGCAGGGGCCGGAGTGGAAGATGAAGTCCGCACCGGCGTACGGTCCGGTTGGTTGGAACGCAGGGGCGCACGCGGCATCGGACGGTTCTCGCCGGGCTGGCGGATATAAGTTTGGCGCTGAGGTGTGACTGCCCTTTTTTGTTCCTGAGGGTTATCCTTGCGGTAGCTGTCGATCCCCGGCACGGGATAGGTTAGCTTGGTCATGAAGGCTCCGATCGAACGCTTGTGAACGAATGTTCTAGAAATCTTTTTCTATTTTACTGAGTATATGGAGAAGAGTCAAGAGGCAAAAGCTTAAAAGGGGAGAAAAGCGAGTAGAGAGTACAAAGAAGAGAGCAGTCAACCCGGCTCAGGTTGAAACCGGTGGAGCCATTGGCCTGAACGAAGACGATGAAGTCACCATCGGGCAGCCCTGCGAACGAATATGCACCCTTAAGCACTTGAGTGGTTGTAAACGGTATTCACATCATATAAAATGATAACTGTTCAGGCAGTCTTCGATCACGTAGCCTGGGTAACTGGCCTGGAGACCCCTCGGCCGATAAAAGAACGCCTTCTATCCACAAGGTCCCCAGGCAACCCCTTCTGGGTGGTCGCGAGGATGTTCGGGGCTATGCGCCTCATTACCTGATCCCTGGCCCCTATTCTCTCTTGCCTCCAAAGTAGCATTTTTTGCCAATTTGAGGTATGCTTAAACCTGCCGGACCCTGTCCGCATCACGTATAAACTGAATCTCTCTTAAGGAGGCGGTTGTGATTAAAGACACCGTGAAAGAAGCCGAGACTCGCATGAAAGGAGCCATCGAGTCTTTAGAGGATGACCTGGCCGCCGTTCGGACTGGGCGGGCATCACCGGCTATCGTGGAGCGCCTGCAGATCGATTATTATGGCGCGCCCACCCCTTTGCTCCAACTTGCCAGTATCAGCGTGCCCGAGCCGCGTCAGTTGATGATCAAGCCCTACGACGCTTCCACACTGCGGGCCATCGAGCGCTCGATTTTGGCCTCCGAATTGGGTCTGACGCCGAATAATGATGGGAAGATCATCCGGCTCAATTTGCCCCCCCTGACCGAGGAACGCCGCCGGGATCTGGCCAAGTATGTTGGCAGCCGGGCCGAAGAAGGCCGGGTTGCGATCCGCAACGTGCGCCGCGATCTGATCAAGGACCTGCGCGAGTTCGAGCACGAGAAGATGATCTCGGAGGACGAACAGAAGCGTGGCGAGGAAGAGCTGCAAAGACTGACGGACCATTATATCTTGGTGGTGGATGACGTCTCCGAGCGCAAGCAGAAAGAAATTATGGAGGTATAAACAGTTTTGCGATTATGGGTAATATACAAGAGCCGGTAACCCTGGAAAAGGTTCCGAATCACATCGCCATCATTATGGACGGCAATGGGCGTTGGGCCGCACAGCGCGGCCTGCCGCGACTGGCAGGCCATCGCGCCGGAACGGAAAACCTGCGCACCATCATCACCGCTTCGGTCGAATTGGGCATCCGCTACCTGACCATCTACGCGTTCTCGACCGAAAATTGGGGCCGACCTCGAGAAGAGGTCGATGGTTTGATGTATATCCTGGCCGATGTGATCGACCGGGAATTGGAAGAACTGCACGAGGAAGGCGTTCAGCTGCGCCACATTGGACGGCTGGAACGGCTCGAGCCGGTCTTGCGTGAGAAGGTCAAACACGCCATCGAGATGACCAAAGACAATGACCGTCTGGTGCTGTCGGTTGCGTTCAATTACGGCGGACGGGATGAGATTATCTGCGCCATTCGCGATATGATCACCGATGAGATCCCCCCAGACGAGATCAGTGAGGAGACCGTCAGCCGCTATATGTTCACCTCCGGCGTTCCCGATCCCGATCTGATCGTTCGCACTTCCGGGGAGATGCGCTTGAGCAACTTCCTGATCTGGCAAGCCGCCTACGCCGAGTGGTACGTGACACCGTCCTATTGGCCCGATTTCGGGAAAGATGAGTTGCGCAAAGCGGTGGAGGAGTTTAGCCATCGCGACCGGCGCTTTGGGCGCCTGTCGGATTGCGGGGAGAACCAGGGTGGATGCTGAGACAACGTTTGCTGGTCGCCATCGTCTTGCTTCCGCTGTTCATTCTGCTGATCGCAGCGGGCGGCTTGGCATATGATGTTTTGATCATCGCAGCGCTGGGGGTGGCAGCCTGGGAATATTGGCGACTGTTCAAACTGGGAGGGTACACACCCTCCCCAGTTGTTTTAATCGGCGGAGTGTTGGCGCTGGCGATTGCGCGGGCCGCCACCGGTTTCGAATGGACCCCGCAGCTGATCACCGCCGTGGTCCTCCTGGCGATGGCGGTCGAGGTGCTCGACTGCCGGGGGCAGGTGGAAAAGGCCGCCACGAATTTCACCATCACAGTGGCCGGGGTGTTCTACCTGGGCTGGCTCGGGGCGTACCTGATCTCTGTTCGCAGCCTGCCGGACGGGCAGTGGTGGACGCTGCTGGTACTGCCGGCCATCATGTTCGCCAACTCGGCCGCCTTTAGCTTTGGTCGGCGCTTTGGTCACACCCCCCTGGCGCCGCGCATCAGCCCAAAGAAGACCTGGGAGGGCTATCTGAGCGGGGTGGCGTTTTCGGCGCTGTTCACTGCCCTGTTGGGGATGCTGTGGGGCCTGCGCGCCCCGGTAATCACGCCCGGGCGCGGGCTGCTGCTGGGCGTCACCCTGGCGGTCGTCTCGCCGCTGGGTGATTTAGGCGAGAGTATGATCAAGCGCCAGTTTGGCGTGAAGGATTCGAGCAGGATCTTACCCGGCCATGGGGGCATTATGGACCGCATCGACACGTGGATCTGGGCCGCGGCAATTGGGTTTTATTTGATCGGCTTGTGGATATAGATTGAATTCGATGACCATCCAACAAAAAGCAATCGCCGCAGTGCGCATCTTCCGGCCAGAACTTCCGCTGGCGGCGGGCGTATGCGTGGCGCTGGGCGAGCTGCTGGCGCTGGGGGCGCTGCCGGCGCCGCTGGCGCTGGGACTGGGCTTCCTGTGCGCCTTCTTCCTATCGGGCTCTGCGCTGATCTTAAACGACTACTTCGACCTGGAGGTCGACCGAATCAACGCGCCCCAGCGACCGCTGCCGTCCGGGCTGCTCACGCCGGGTGAGGTGATCGCCCTGGGCGCGGCGGCGGCCCTGGCAGGACTGGCGGCTGCGGCGGTGTTTGGCCCGGTGGCGCTCGGCTTCAGCGTGCTGGTCTGGCTCTTGGGCTTCCTGTACAACTGGAAGCTCAAAGCGGCCGGGCTGTGGGGCAACCTGATGGTCAGCGCCTCGGTGGCTTCCACCTTCATTCTAGGCGGCATCATCGCCGGCAGGCCCTGGGACCGGATCGTGTGGCTGTTTGGGTCGGTGGCGTTCTTTTTCGACCTGGCCGAGGAGATTGCCGGAGACGCCATGGATGCCGAGGGCGACCGGCTGCGCGGCTCGAAGTCCCTGGCGATCTTGCGTGGCAAGCGTTTTGCGCTCAACCTGTCGGGCATCTTGCTGGCGGTGGTGGTCGGGCTGACCTTGCTGCCGCTGGTGTGGGGCCGCCTGGGGCTGCTGTACCTGGTAACCATCTCGCTGACGGACGTGCTGATCGTGTACTTTGGAGCACGGCTGCTGCGCCATCAAACCCAGGCCGAGGGACGTTTTGCCATGCGGGCGCTGTACATCAGCGCATCGCTGGGCTTCCTGGCCTTTTTCGTGGGGTCATTTTTCGCATAATTCACCGGCCGGCACAGTGAAGCTGGCCTCAAATGTTGATCCGATTATTCGTTCAAACGAACCAAAGGAGGGCAATGATGAACGGTAAAGAACCAACCCGAAACCTGGCATTGGAGCTGGCGCGCGTCACTGAGGCGGCTGCGCTGGCCTCGGGCCGCTACATGGGCCGCGGCGACAAGATCGCCGCCGACCATGCCGCGGTGGAGGGCATGCGCCTGGTGCTGAATTCGATCCAGATGGACGGCATCGTGGTGATTGGCGAGGGTGAGAAGGACCGGGCGCCGATGCTGTACAACGGCGAGCGCCTGGGCACCGGCGAGCCGCCCGAGGTGGACATCGCCGTGGACCCGATCGACGGGACGCGGCCGTTTGCGCTGGGGCAGTCGAATTCGATCGCGACCGTGGCGCTGGCGCCGCGCGGCAGCATGTTCGACCCGGGCCCGTGCGTTTACATGCACAAGCTGGCGGTCGGCCCACTGTTGAAGGACGTGATCGACATCCAGGCGCCGGTGGAGGATAACCTGAAGCGGATCGCAAAGGCCAAGGGTGAGGACGTGGACGACCTGGTTGTGGTGATCCTGGACCGGCCGCGCCACGAAGAGTTGATTGCCCAGGTGCGGCGGGCAGGGGCCCGCATCCGCCTGATCCGCGACGGCGACGTGGCCGGATCGATCATGACCGCCATGCCCGAGACCGGCATCGACGTGCTGATGGGCATCGGCGGCACACCCGAGGGCGTGCTCTCGGCCTGCGCCTTGCGGGCCATGGGCGGCAACATCCAGGGCATCCCTTACGCCCGGGATGAGGAAGAACGCCGCAAGGGCGAGGAAGCCGGAATCGATTTCAACAAGGTGCTGATGATGGAGGACTTGGTTTCCTCGGACGATACCTTCTTCGCCGCCACCGGCCTGACCAGCGGCGACCTGCTGAAGGGCGTCGACTACTTCGCCGAGGGCGCCATCACCGACAGCCTTGTGGTGCGCGGCCTGACCGGCACCATCCGCAGGATCCAGTCCAGGCACCGCTTGAGCAAGCTGGCGCACATCAGCAAGATCGTTTATTGATTTCGGAGGAAAGGGAATAGGGAATAGGGAATAGAGAGCAGAGAACAGGGAACAGGGAACGGGGAACGGGGAACGGGGAACAGAGAGCAGCAACTGCTCTCTGTTCTCTATTCTCTATTCCCTTTTTTCCCTTACTGAATTTCGTAGGTCAAATCGGCATTGATGGTGATCATCATCTGGCCGGCGGAGACGGGAGCCTGCTGGGCCTGGGCTGCCATGGCGCCGCCCTTGCCGCTGTAGACCGGTGAGGGGCCGCTGGTCTGGTAGACGTTCAGGTTGATCAGGCCGCCGAGTTGGATGCCGGCCGCGTCGGCCAGTTCGGTCGCGTTCTGCTTGGCGTTGTCGATGGCCATCTTGCGCGCTTCTGCGAAGGCGGCGTCTTTTTTCTCGACGTCGAAGTTGATGCCGTAGATGGTGTTAGCGCCGGAGCGGACGACCGAGTTCGAGCAGCTGGCCCATGTTGTTCAGGTCGCGCACGGTGACGTAGACCGTGTTGTTGACCACGTACTTCATGGCCATGGGGGTGCCGTCGGGGGCGTAGTCCTGCTGGGGGTAGACGCTGAAGGCGCTGGTCTGGATGTCCTTCTCGGCGACGCCCATCTCTTTGAGGGTGTTGGCGATGGCGCTGGCCTGGGCGTTATTGTCGTTCAGGGCTGCGCTGACGTTGTCGGCGCTGGTCTGCACCCCGATGGAGACGTAGGCCACGTCGGGGGTCAGATAGACGACGCCCTGGCCGTTGGCCGTCATCTGGGGTACGGGACGGTAGGGGTCTGCCGCTGCGGGGTTCGCTGACACGATCGGGGCTTGCGGGGAGCAAGCGCCCAGCACCGTGATGAGCAGCAAACCGATAAGGATAGCAAATGTGTTACGTTTCATGGAAATCCTCCTGATTTTTATGAATGACTTCATTCCTTTTCATGGCTTTAACGCAGTCGGGTAACGGAAAGTTCCCTAAATAAACCTCGAATTGGGGTGAATTGTCTGTAATTGTAGGTCCTCGGGCATGAATCCCTCACACAGATCATTTGGGGAGGTTGTAGGGCATGGCGGGAATGCGCAAGACAATAAGCGTTAACCAATACGCAGCCATGCCCCCCGCTCTCACATAACCCAAGATAACAAATTTTAACCAATACGCAGCCATGCCCTGGCGGGAATCATATATTTTGGCCGAAGGGAAAGGGGCCACTGTTGTTTTTCTTGGAAATGGTATTGGTAGGGCAGCAGGGCATGGCTGCGTATTGATTTAAAATTGTTGTCTTGCGCATTCCCGCCATGCCCCTACAGGCAGAACAAATCTTGCGCATTACCGTCAGGGCATGGCTGCCTATTGGTTCAAAATTGTTGTCTCGCGCATTCCTGCCATGCCCCCGGGTAGAACAAACCTTGCTGCCCTGTTGCAGGTTACCCCAGGCAGCCCGGACCCTAACACCTCGATTGCATGGATCATAAGGAAACCCCGAATTTAGGAATTTCCCTACTCCTATATGGGGAGAGTCCCGATTACAATCCGGCCGCTTCTATGGTAATCTAAAGATGGAACGCCTCCGATCTCTCGGAGCGTTCCTGGGATGACAGGCTGTTTGCGAGGTTGGGGGACAGCAATCGATACGACTCCAAATTGATGTGAAGGGACCGCTCACGGATGAAACGCACGGTTTTCATTGCGACCTTTGTACTCACATCCCTCTGGCTGCTTTCGAGCTGCGCCGGGGATGGAACCACGTCCCCGGGCATAGGTCAGTTGGGGACGCAGTCGGTGCGGCGTACCGAAATGGCGGTGAACGCCACGTTCGCTGTTCAGCAGACCCAGGCCGTGTCCGATGCCAGTTTAGCCACCCGGGTGGCCGAGCAGCTGCGCTCCACTGAGATGGCCGCTGTGGTCAATGCAACCATGACCGCCTCGGCCGATCAGGCTACTTCGACCGCGATGGTGGCTGAGACGCAGCAGTCTTTGCAGACGACCAGCACCACCCAGGCGATCATCGCCCAGGCCAATCAGATCTATTACGAGCAGCAGCAGCGCGGCATCGACATCCGCCGCCGGCAGATGCTCAACAGCATCTTAGGCATCGCCGTGCTGTTGAGCATTCTTAGCACGCTGGCCCTGCTGGCCTGGTTTGTGTGGCAGTCCATGCGCCGGACAGTGGAGCGCCGCGAGCTGGAAGAGGTCGAGTCTCGAGCGCCCTACGTGATCTTCGACCGTTATGGCCACCGCATGGTGGGCGGAGTGCCCTCTGGCGGTCTGGCTCCCGCGCCGGTGGTCGACGCGGAGTTTGCCCGGCCCGCGCCTCCCGTGTACCCGCGGCCGCATCAAAATGGCGGCGCGCTGGCGGGTGTGCGCCGGGCGGACCCGCCGGACGACCTGCCGGTCAGCGCGCCATGGCGGGCGGTTGAGGAGCGGTGGCAGGGCCGTGGGCTGCCGTTGGGACTGGGCCCCGAAGGGATGATCTCCATCGACCCGAAAGCCGACCCCCACTGGTTGATCACCGGCACGCCCGGCAGCGGCAAGGCGATCATGGCGGTGCGGCCCTTGATCGCCGGAGCGCTGGCCTTAGGCTGGCAGGCGGTCATCTTTGACCGGACTGGCAGCGACTTCATGCTTTTCCGGCAGCACCCAAATGCAGCGCTGATGCTGCTGGATGAGGAAGGCCCAGGCGAAACGGTCTGGTACCTGCGCCGGCTGCACGAAGAGGTGCAGCGCCGCAAGGCCCTGCTGGAGAACAGCGCCGCTCGCCGCTGGAGCGATCTTCCCGAGCGGCCGCCGGAACTGCTGGCCGCGTTCAACAACTTCAGTTACGAGGTGGCCAACTCCTTGTCATACCCCGACCGGGATGAGCTGTGGAGGTTCGCCCGGTTGTCTGCTGCCGAGGGAGCGGCGGTTGGGGTGCATCTGATGCTGGTGATGGAAGACCCTGGCTTCACCGACATGGACCTGCGCATCCGGCGCTACGTCTCGCCGGTCACTTTTCGGGCCGGCAGCCCGCTGGTCAGCCGGGTGTTGTTAAACATGGACGGCGCCGAGGACCTGTACCCGCGCCAGTTCATCGCCATTGTGTGCGGTCAGGTGGAGTTTGGCTTCGCTTTTGTGCCGGACAACAATGATCTGAAGAGCTTTTTAGACCATCATCCGCAAGCGCCGCTGCCCAGGCCGGAGTGGCTGGGGGAGGAGCAGGAAACGGGGGGGTAGCATTTAACGAAAAACCAGGCTTCTGCAGAAGCCTGGTTTTGATTTGGCGAGAATCGGTTGGAGAAGCACTTGTAAAGCTGTTATTTCCATGCTACAATAAAAATAACCCTCCTCCCGGTTGCCCCCCTCAACTGGTCGGGGGGTTTGTATTTTAAGATCTCAGGCAAAGAGCGGTTGTCCGAAAAGAAAACAAAAATAGTACGGGTGGTGGTTGCGAAGCAGCCGCAGCCATCACCCGTACTATTTCTGCGCTTAGGACAAGTTCATAACCGTGTGACCGGTAATTTATGGGGTCAGCGATTTAAGGCAGGTTCTCCACTTGCAGGCTGCCGATCGGCAAGTTCACATTAATGGTGATGGGGTTGGCGGCGCCTTGCGCCCCGGGCGCGGTGATCAGGTCGCCGCTGCGAGTAAAGTCGGAGGGCAAGGTGACGGCGGTGATGGCGGTGTCGAGCCGGATCTGCACCGGCGCGCCCTGCGGCACGTAGATGACCAGTGTGCCGATGACCACGTTGGCGCTGCCGTCGAAGCTGCCGGTTGAAGGCAGGGTGATGACGTTCCGCCCGATCACCGTTTCGGTCTGCAGATGGGTCAGGTTCATGCCTGTCAGGTCCAGGTTCTGCTCACCGACCGCCAGGCTGGACTGCACGTCAAGCGGGATGTCGCCGGCCAGGGCCAGCTTCCAGGGGTAGTCGCGCGTGCTGAAGAAGGGCGCTACGACGCCCATCTCGCCGGTGTTGAGATTGTAAACGCCGCGGCCGCTGCTCACTTCGTAGGTTTCGTTGATGCTGGTGTTGGCCGGTATGCGCACCTCGCCGGAGACCAATCGGCCGGCGGGTGCCCCTGCACCGATGTCCAGCAAACCGGTGGCCGAGTTGATGTCGACCACGGCTTCGGTTGCGCCCTGTGGATCCTGATCAATCTGCACGACGGTGGGGGGAATGCCCACCTGCGGCTGCGAGACCGAGAACATCACGATCCCGGCGATCATCGCCAGGCCGAGCAGGATGCCCAGCCCCGCTGACCAGACCCCGCGCCGCCCGATCAACAGGTCGAGGCCCCAGGCGATCAGCAGCACCGGCCACAGGCGCAGGAAGACCAACCAGTTGGTCACCTGGATGTAGCCGAAGTTGCTGAGCAGGATGATGGTGCCGATGCCGATCATCAGCACCGGGGCGACGAAGCTCTCGCGACGGTACATGCTGTCGAGCCCGCCGACCACGAAGATCAGCGGCCAGAGACGCATCAGCGTCTCGCCGGTCTGCCCGCTGATGTAGCCGAGCGTTTTGAGGAACAGGAACACGCCCAGGCCAATCAGCAGTAAAGGCCAAAAAATGCTGTGAGGACGACGATAGCTGTCCATTGGATTCTCCTTTTCTGCTCTCGGACGCACTCGGACCTACCCAAAAGGGTCAGGCGCGAGCGCTGCCGAGAGCCGGATTGACGGTCTATGCTCTGCGCCAGTAAGCGCGCACCAGCAGCACCAGGCCGGCCAGGATCAGCAGCGCCGGCCAGACGTAGTTGAACAGGTTGGTGCTGGCAAACAAGACGATCAAACCCATGACCGCCAGCACGGCGCCCGGGATCCACGGCCAGGTCATGCGCCTGCCGTTAACCGGGATCAGCCAAAGCACGAAGAAAGTCAGCGCCATCCCGAGGAAGAACAACCCACCGGCGAAGTCTCCGGATTCAGGGAGCGCCGCCACGGCTGCCAGGGTTAGCAAGACACCCCCAGGAATGATGGCCCACCAGTTCTGGGGCGCCATGAAATACACCAGCCAGAAGGCCAGGCTAATGCCGGCCAGGAAGAAGGGGCCGCCCCAGCGATCGGCCAACCTGGGTGTAAAGACACCGAACAAAACCAACAGGCCCAGGAAGACCAGGACGGTGCCCGGGATGGCTGCCCACCAGTTCTGACGCCCCGCACCGAAGACGGTCAGGAACGAGATGCCGAGCGCCAAAAATAGAACGCCAAAAATAACGCCGACGACGTTGCCGGAGGTGGGGATGTATCCCAACACCTGCAGCAGTGTCAGAGCGCCCATCAACACCAGGGCGCCGCCAAGAATATATCGCCAACTACTCCATTTCATGTTCATCCCTCCCAGAATGATTCTTGCCGGAACTGCTGCGAACAACCCTCATGCGCAGCAGTTCCGGCACAATGATTTAATGAATATCCACCGATCCCACGCCGGTTTCCGAGCGAATCTCGACCTTGTTCTGGGCCGTCTCGTAGCCGGGGGTTTCGTAATAGTCGCCAACATGGGGGAAGCGCCGAGAATCCACGGTGATCCCGGTCAGGCCGCCAACGGCGCGGATGCGGGCCGCCACACCTTCGGGCACGCGCAGATCCACCGAGGCCACACCGGAAGAGACGTCCACCCGAGTCATACCGGCCCGGGCGGGCAGTTGGACGCGAGTGGAGCTGGCGCCGGTCTTGAGCACCAGTTCGGTCACCGCCAGTTCGGTCAGGTCGAGGCGGGCCTCGTTGGCGCCCGTGTTCAATTCTAGGCGCATGGGCACGCCGCGGGCCAGGTCGATCTGCCAGTCGTTGCCGCCCGAGTAAAAGAAGGGCGGGAAGGCATTCGGACCGATGGCGCGCAGCTGCACGTCGACTTCACCGGCCGAGCGGTGGGTGCTCTCGTCGACGCCTTCGGAGAACGAGCCCCGCAGGAGCAGCCCCGCCTCGCTCGACGGCCCGACGGTCAGGCGCCCGGCGCCATGGTCCAATCGGACGCTGGCGCGGGTGGCCCCTTCAAGCGGCACCGAGAGGGTCTCGGCCTGGCGGCGGCGGGTCAGCGGTCCGATCAGCATGAACACGCCGATCAGAACCAGCACCAGCGGCCAGATATAAGCCCCGGCGTCGCCGGGCAGCAGGCCAACAACGTTGAGCATCAACACCAGCCCGACAATCAAAAGTAAAAGTCCCCAGAAAAAGCTGTTTCGTCGCATCTTGCCTCCAGAGGAAAGCCCTACAATAAAAACTTTGGTATCGTCCAGCCGGCGCTGCGCAAGCATGGCTGCTTGTACAGTTTTTGTCTTTTTATATAACGAGCAGGCGGCTTAGAAGTTGCGAAAACAAGGGAAAATTTATTAAAGAAAGATGAGAACCGTGCTGATTAGATTATAACGCAAAATGATGTTAGGAGTTCGCAAAGGATGCAGCCGGTCCTTGCAGCCTGTGTGGGGCAATATCACCCTGTACCTAACAGGATTGAAAAGTATTATTGGTGTTAAATGGGATAAAATTGGATTGTAAGCAGATAGAAAAAATTACGAAAGAAATTTTCTTATTCTTTTTCATTCCTCCCGCCGATCCCCTCCTTCCCCTTAAGGAGGGGATTCGCTTTAAGGGCAGGTGGGGCTGGTGAGCGGAAGCGGCCGGCTCTCATTCATACAGCGCATACAGACCGGGCAGCGCCGAGCGGATGGCGCGGGCGCGGTGGCTGAGGTGATTTTTCTCCTCCATACTCATCTCGGCCATGGTGCGGTCGAGCTCGGGCAGCAAGAAGATCGGGTCATAACCGAAGCCTTGATCGCCGCGCGCATCCGGGATGATCTCGCCACGCACCTGGCCGCCGCTGTAGAACAGCCCGCCCTCGGGCGTCGAGATGGCCACCGTGCAGCGGAAGCGCGCCAGCCAGGGCCGTGGGTAGGGCTGCAAGAGTTTCAGCAGCAGGGCCCGCCGGTCGGCGTCGGTGGCGTTGGGATCCGTCGTGATGCGGTGAGAATGCACCCCTGGCGCACCCTCCAGCACGTCCACCTCCAGGCCGGAGTTGTCGGCCAGGGTGATCAACCCGCTGGCCTGGCAGAAGGCCACGGCTTTGAGAGCGGCATTATCGGCGTAGGTCTCGCCGTTCTCCTCGATATCCAGGATGACGCCCAGTTGAACCGGGGAGAGCAGGCGTATCTTCCCCTTCTCCGGAGGGTTATCGGTAAAGATCGATTCAATTTCCCGCAGTTTGCCGGGGTTGCTGCTTGCGATGAGAAGTGTACCCATTGAAATACTCCATTTTTATTAATTAAATGATAAAAAATTGACATCTTGAATCCGCTATGATATAATCTTGCTACGAACAGTATAATGTTAGTTCGTATTATATCCGAACTTTCTGGATTGCTTTGCCTGTGAATCAGCCCCGGAACCCGCTACGTTTCAATGTTGGCTTCCTTGTAGGCCAACCTATCGGTACAAGCCGCGATATTCATTTCGAGTATCCTCAGCTTAACTTACCTGATATCGAGATCCAAGATTTTCAAGGCGCTGCGCACATCTCGCGCACGCCACAAGGACTGCTGGTGCAGGGAGACTTTGAAGGGATTGTCCAAGTCGAATGTGTCCGCTGCCTGGCAGAATACTCTCAGCCCCTTCACTCAGATTTCAGCGAACTATATGCGTTTAACAATCGCGGAACGGACGAGTCGGAACTGATCCTCCCTGAAGACGGCAATATCGATCTAGCTCCCCTGGTCCGCGAGTATATGCTGCTCGAAGTGCCAATCAGCCCGCTTTGCAAGGCTGATTGTTTAGGTCTCTGCCCCATTTGTGGCGCAGATTTAAATGTTGAACCCCACGAGCACCCTGTGGAAGAAGATTAAGAATTGAGCGACCGCCGGCGTCATCGCAAGATGGCGGCGCCGGCAGTTGCCATCAGCTGCAGGAAGCAGGCCATGAGTTCAACTCGGAAGCAGAGTCGGACGAGCCTGACTTTGATTCATCGGAGGGGACCATTGGAAGCAACGGGTAGACGCAGGAAGACCGCCGGGATCTTGAATATGCTGCTCGAAAAGGCAGACGTTCAAGGATATCTGACGACAGACGACCTGATCGAGGTGTATCCGGATGTCAGTAAGGATTCGGAGCGCCTGGAATCGGTCGTCATTGCGCTGCGACGCAGGGGCGTCGAGATCCTGGATCAGGAGGTGGAGCAAGAGGAGGAGTCTTCTCCGCCCAGCGACATGAACCCTTACGCCGACTTAACCCCCATTTCGAGTGACGATACGATTGGCCTGTACTTGAAAGAAATGGCGCGGGTGGCCCTGCTGACGGTCGAAGAAGAGATCGGCCTGGCCAAGCGGATCGAGGCGGGCTTGGTCGCACAGCACAAAATGGAGCGCAGCAACGGCAGCCTGTCTGCCAGGGCCCGCACCGACCTGGATCAGGTCCGTGAAGACGGCGAACTGGCGCGCGAGCACCTGATCAAGGCCAACACCCGGCTGGTGGTCAGCATCGCCAAGCGCTACGTGGGCCGCGGCGTGCCGTTCCTGGATTTGATCCAGGAGGGCAACCTGGGCTTGATGAAGGCGGTGGAGAAGTATGAGTACCAGCGCGGTTTCCGCTTCTCGACCTACGCCACCTGGTGGATCCGCCAGACCATCACCCGGGCCATCGCCGACCAGGGCCGCACGATCCGCGTCCCCGTGCATATGGTGGACCGCATTCGCCAGTTGTACAAGACCTCACACGAGCTGGAGCAGAAGCTGGGCCGGGTGCCGACCACCGAAGAGCTGGCCGAGCGGGTGGGAATCCAGCCGAACAAGGTGGATTGGATGATGCAGGTTTCATGGCTGCCGCTGTCGCTCGAAAGCCCGATCAACGAGGACGAGGAAGATGCCGAACTGGGCATGTTCGTCGAGGATGAAGTAACCCCCACACCCATTCAAAGCGCATATGCCAAGCTGTTGAGCGAGAAGATTGAAGAGGTGCTCGACACCCTGCCGCCGCGCGAGGCGCGCATCCTGCGCCTGCGCTTCGGTTTGGAAAATGGCCGCTCGTACACGCTGGAAGAGGTGGGGCAAAAATTCGGCCTGACCCGCGAGCGCATCCGCCAGATTGAGAGCAAGGCCCTGCGAAGGCTGCGGCACCCACGCCGCAGCAGGCAGCTGCGGGACTATTTGCAGTAAGTAAAAAAGAGAGCAGAGAATAGAGAACAGAGAGCAGGCGCCTGCTCTCTGTTCTCTATTCTCTGCTCTCTCTTTAATCATAACCCTCCGGCTCGATATGCACGTAGGCCCGGTCGACCTCGGGGATGGCTTCGATGCGGGCGATGACCTCGTCGGAGATAGCGTGACTTTCGTCCAGAGGGGTGGCGCCCTTGACGTTGATGTGCATGTCCACCACCAGCTGCGGACCGACGTACTCCGTCATGGTATGGTGCACGCGCAGCACACCCGGCACCGAGGCGGCCGCCTCGACGATCTGGTTGCGCAGCTCTTCGGGCGCGCCCGCCCCGGTCAGGAAGTTGAGGTTCTCGCGAAGCGCGCCGTAGGCGGTGCGGAAGATCCAAAGCGCCACCAGCACACCGGCGATGGGGTCGAGCAGTGGGCTGACGAAGTCCGAGCCAAAAACACCGACGAAAGCGGCGGTAGAGGTCAGCACGTCGCTGAGATTATCCTTAGCAGTGGTCCGCAGAGTGGGGCTGTGCAGCTGCTGGGCCGCGCGCCGAATGATGACAAACATGCCCGCTTTGACCGCCGCGCTGGCTAACAGCACCAGCATCGGCAAGCCCGGTTCGATGGCCTTGCCGCCCTCGAAGAAGCGTATCAGGGCGGTGCGGGCGGCCTCGTACCCGGCGAAGCCCATCGACATCGCCACCACCATCCCCACCAACGGCTCGAAGCGGCTGTGGCCTTGCGGGTGCGAGAGATCCGGCGGCTGCATGGCCATGTACAGGCCCAGGACCATCATAATGGAATACAGCACATCCGAAACGGAGTTGGCGGCGTCGGCGTAAATGGCGACCGAGCCGGACAGGTAGGCGACAATACCCTTGCCGATTGCCAGCGTGACGTTTCCAACAATGGTTACAATCAGGGCGATACGGTACAGCCGGTTTTGGTCAGGTTGTGGCGTGTAATTGCGAATCCAGTTCATCGGTTAAGAAGCAATTATAGCTTAATGTCTCACGCAAGGCGCAAAGGTTGTAACAACTCAGGCAGTGTCAAATAACCTAACCCCCGTTTCTCGCTTTTCCCAGCGGCTTTGCGCTTTTGCCTGAGCCGTCAGGAGAGCTTGATCACCCGCATCGGCAAGCCGTGCTTGGGGCGCAGGGTGACCAGGGCATCCATCTCGACCGGTCGTTCGGGCAGCAGGGCCAGGCGGAAGCGCTGGGCGACCGCAGCCAGGGTGAGCTGCGCTTCGATCAGGGCGAAGTTGTTGCCGATGCACAGGCGCGGCCCGCCGCCGAAGGGGATGTAGGCAAAACGCGGGCGAGAGGAGCCCTCGTCGTCGAAGCGCTCGGGGCGGAAGGCGTCCGGCTCGTCCCAGAAGTCGGGATGGCGCTGGATGGTGTAAGGGCTCATGATCATCAGCGCGCCGGGCGGCGTCTCGAACTCGCCCAGGCGGTCGGCGGCGAGGGCCTTGCGGGTGATGATCCAGGCGGGCGGATACAGGCGCAGGGCCTCGTCGAACACCTGGCGCGTGAAGGGCAGCCTGGACAGGTCGGCAGTGGTGGGGGCTGCCCCTTGCAGCACGGATGAGGCCTCCTCATGCAGGCGCTGCCAGGCGGCCGGGTGCTTGGCCAGCAGGTACCAGGTCCAGGTCAGCGCGCTGGCGACCGTCTCGTGGCCGGCGATCAGGATGGTGATCACCTCATCCCGCACCTGCTGCTCGCTCATCGGCTCGCCGGTCTCGGGGTCGCGCGCCTTCAGCAGCATACCGAGCAGGTCGTCGCCGGGGTTGGCGCGCTCGCGGCGGCTGGCGATCAGGTCGTAGACGGTCAGGTCGAGCGTGGCGATGGCGGATTGGAAGCGCGCCCGGCGCGGCGTCAGCACCACCCCCGGCAGGCCGACCGGGTTGCGCAGGCGGTGCACCAGGTGGTCGAGCGCGGTCAGCACCGCCCCGGTCAGCTGGGCGGCCTGCTCGGACAGGTCGATGCTGAACAGGGCCTTGCCGACCACTTCGAGCGCCATGCGCATCATCTCGTCGTCCACGTCGATCTGCTCGCCGGAGCGGGCGGGTTCGTCCCAGCTTGCCAGCATCTTTCCCAGCGCCGGAACGACCACCTGATCCAGTTGAGCCAGGCGCGGCCGGGCGAAGGCGGGCTGCTCCAGGCGGCGCTGGCGCAGCCACAGCTCGCTGTCAGAGGTCAGCAGGCCCTCGCCGGTGATCTCACGCAGCGAGTTGTACTGGATGGTGTCTTTGGTGTAGTTGCGGTAGTTCTCGAGCAGCACGTGCTGGATCAACTCGGGCCGGTTGAGCAGGTAGGCCGGGTTGCGCGGCACGTCGAAGAACACCAGGTCGCCGTAGGCGCGCACCGAGTCGGTCAAGAAGCCGAGCACGTCGCGCTGGATGGCGGGCAGTTGGGTGAGGAGCTTGAGGCCGCTCGGGCCGGGGGGAGTGGCAGGGGTCATCTGAGCCTCACAAAATCTTGGATACCCACCCTGCTAAGGATGGCCCTCTCAAAGCCGGGAAAACTGGTCAGGGCTTCCTGGGCGTCAATCGGCTCGATGGCGCTGATTTCAAACCACTGCTTGTGCCGCAGGATGCGGCACTTGCCGGCGGCGCAGATGTTCTTATACCAATCCACCTCGGGCCCGTAAGTCAGGGCGATCACGAAGCCTTCCTGGATGGGGTTGGCGATGATGGGAGTTCTCGTAGCGTTTGCCGCTCTTGCGCCCGGCGTGCTGGATGATCACAAACGGTCCGTGCGCCGAGCGGGCGATTTTGCCGGTCAGCCGGTTGAGGACGTCTCGGTTGAACTTGCGGATGCCGAAGGGAAGTCTCATGGCGTCTTCCTTGGAAGTGCAGGATAAGACGATTATAGCAGGGAAAAACAGAGAGCAGTCCCGATGATTGGCAATCGCCGCCAGGCATGGAAACCGCTTGCACGCAGCGCGTAGCCCCAGACAAGGATGCTTGAGGTTCTGTAGCCCCAGACATCCTCGCGAAGCACCCTGTAAGGGCTGTCTGGGGTATTTGCGACAGGGACTCCCGTAGGCAAGGGGTATGCATAAACGATGGACCCCGGCAGCCCTTACAGGGTGCTTCGCGAGGATGCCTGGGGCTACGGAACTACAGAAACCCCTTCCAGGGCGCTTCGTGAGGCTGCGGTGAATGATCCGTTCTCTACTCTCTTAGGATTTTGCTCTTGCCTCTAGAGCCAGGTAAAGGGCAATCGAACCGGCCACGGCGGCGTTCAGCGATTCGACCCGGCCGCGCATCGGCAGGCGCATGAGCACATCGCAGGATTTGCGCACCAGGGTGCGCATACCCTCGCCCTCGCTGCCGACCACCAGCCCCAGCGGCCCGTCCAAACGCACCTGCTTTACCGGCTGCGCCTCGGGCGAGCCCTCCAGCCCGATCACCCAGGCGTTCGCCTCTTTGAGCAGGTCGATCGCCTGGGCCAGGTTGTACTGCGCCACCAGCAGGTGCTCGCTGGCCCCTGCCGAGGCGTGCACCACCGCGGGCGTCACCCCGGCGGCCCGCGCCAGCGGCACCACCACACCGTGCACCCCCACCGCTTCCGCTGTGCGGAGCAGGGTGCCCAGGTTTTGCGGGTTCTGGATCACGTCCAGCAGCAGTACGAACAGCGGCTCCTGGCGCTCTTTGGGCAGGGCCAGGATGTCTTGAATGGCGGCGTAAGGGTAGGCGCTGACCTCCAGCGCCACGCCCTGCGGGTTCTCACCGATCGCGTCCAGCTGCTGACGCTGCACACGCTCCACCTTCAGATTGCGCTGGGGGGCCATTTTTAAAATCTCGGCCAGGCGGCCCTTTTCCTCCACCCCTCTGGCCACTTGCAGCCGGAAGAGGTGCCGCCGCCTGGCTTGCATCACTTCGTAGACCGGGTTTCGCCCGGTGATCCATTCTTTCATAATAAAAGGAATAGAGAACAGAGAGTAGAGAACAGAGAGTAGAGTATACTGCTCTCTATTCTACTCTCTGTTCTCTACTCTCTCAGGAACTATCCCCACCTCCAGGTGGTGCCTTCTTTCGAATCTTCCAAAATCACATCGAGATCGGCAAGCTTGTCGCGGATCTGATCGGAGAGGGCCCACTGCTTCTGCTTGCGCAGGTCGGAGCGCAGTTCGACCAGCAGATCAATAAAGGGCTCGGCGCCTTGTCGGTCCTTTTCCTCCTGGTCGAGGCGCAGGCCCAGCACGCCCGCCAGCTCGCGCAGCTTGTCTTGGGCGGGCTGCAGCTGGTCGTCGGTGGCCCCGGCGTCGCGCGCCTGGTTGATGGAGCGCACCAGGTCGAACATCTGGCCCAGCGCCCCGGCGGTGTTGAAATCGTCGTCCATCACCGTCGTGAAGCCGTTCTGAGTGTCCTCGATCTGCTTGTGGAGCGCGTCCAGCGTCTCTTGCGGCGCGCCATTGGAACCCGGCAGCTGCGGGCGCAGGCCCGAGTCCATGCGCTCCAGGGCGCTCTCGGCCTGCTCGGCGATGCTTTCGCTGTAGGTCAGTGGGCTGCGGTAGGCCGAGTTGAGCACGATGAAGCGCAGAACGTCGGCGCTGTGCCGATCGAGGAACTCCTCGATGGTGATCATGTTACCCAGTGACTTCGACATCTTCTCGACGCCAAGCTGGAGCATGCCGTTGTGGATCCAGTAGCGCACGAAAGCCTTGCCGGTCAGGCTTTCGGACTGCGCGCGCTCGTTCTCATGATGCGGGAAGATCAAGTCGTTGCCGCCGCCGTGGATATCGATCTGCTCGCCCAAGTGGTTGAGGCTCATGGCCGAGCACTCGATGTGCCAGCCGGGCCGCCCAGGGCCCCACGGGCTGGGCCAGTAGGGCTCGGCCTCTTTGGAGGCCTTCCACAGGGCAAAGTCCATGGGGTGCTCTTTGCGCTCGTCCACGTCGATGCGCGCCCCGGCCTGATTGTCCTCGATCTTGCGGCCTGAGAGCGAGCCGTAGTCTTTGTCGCTCTCGACCCGGAAATACACGTCGCCATCGGCCGGGTAGGCGTGACCGTTGGCGATCAGCCCCTGGATGATCTCGACGATGCTGCCGATCTCTTGGGTGGCGCGCGGGGTCGCCGTCGGCTCTTCGACGTTCAGGGCTTCCATGTCGCGGCGGTATTCTCGAATATAGGTGTTCGCCAGGGCAAATGGATCGATGTTCAGCTCGTTGGCCCGGCGGATGATTTTGTCGTCCACGTCGGTGTAGTTCATGACGTGCTCTACTTTGTAACCCCGGTATTCGAGGTAGCGTCGAATCACGTCAAAGACCAGCGCCGACATGGCGTGGCCGATGTGCGCCTTGTTGTATACGGTGGGTCCGCATACGTACAAGCGCACTTTTCCCGGCTCGATGGTTTCGAAGTCTTCTTTCTTGCGAGTCAGTGTATTATAAACTTTCAATGCCATTCTTTCTTTACTCCTAGCGGTTCCCGTTGCGGCCGCTGTGTTCTTCAGGGCGGGCGAAGATCATCCGGCCGGCTGCGGTCTGCAGCACCTTGGTCACCATGACCTCAATCTCGTTATCCATGTGCTCGCGGCCGTTCTCGACCACGACCATGGTGCCGTCGTCCATGTAACCGACGCCCTGCCCGTACTCTTTGCCTTCTTGAATGATGCGGATGGGGAGCACCTCACCGGGCAGCAGCACCGACTTGACGGCGTTGGCCAGTTCGTTGACGTTCAGCACCGTCACGCCTTGCAGCTCGGCGATGCGGTTGAGGTTGTAATCGTTGGTCAGCACCGGACAGCGCAGCTGCCGGGCCAGGATCACCAGCTTGTCATCCACCTCGCGCACCCCCTCCACGTCGATGTCACTCATCTTGACGGGGATGGTTGGCTCGCGCTGCAGCGAAGACAGCACCTCCATGCCACGGCGGCCGCGCTGCCGGCGCAGGCTGTCGGGCGAGTCGGCGATGTATTGAAGTTCAAGCAGCACGAAGCGCGGAATCAGAAGCGTACCGGCCAGGAAGCCAGTACGAGCGATATCGGCTATTCGGCCGTCGATAATAACGCTGGTGTCCAACAGGATCGAGCGGCCGTCGGCCCAACCGGCGCCGCTTTCGCCTTCCTTTCCATCCTCTCTGCCTTGCCCGGGACGAGACGTGATTGCAGACATCATGCCGAATAGATCATTCTGGCGCATGACGAACACGGCTACACCCATGTACCCAAACAGAAGCACGCCAACGAACGGCAGAATGTCCCCGAAAGGTGAAGGAAGTAATGAAATAGGAAAAGCGAGCAGGGCGGCGAAGATCAGTCCAACCACCAGGCCAATGAGGGATGCGAAGAGGGTTTGGACGGAGATGCGGGCAAAGATTGAGCGCAAGGCACGGATCGGACGGGTTGTGATAAAAGGAGTGAGGATAAGTCCAGCTAAAGCGCCTACCAGGCCTATGGTGAATGCATACTGCTCAACGGAGAAGGTTCCAACGGTGGGGGTTTGATTGGCGTACTGTCCAAGCAGGCTGCCCCAATAAACTCCAATGATGGAGAAGGCGATCATTCCGATTAAACGGACAATGAATTCGGAACTCATGAAAATCCTCCAAAAATAATATCTGGTTGTTAATGTGCGAAAAGGATGATAACTTGCAGCGACCCTAATGAAAAACACCGCTGCCCACACAATGATTGGACTTCATTTATTATAATCCGATGATAGCACTTTGCGGGATTTGAGTCAATTCGAGTATTGAAAAAAAAACTTTATAAGGGTTGTAGAATCCAAAACGACCAGAACGATGGACGTAGAGGGGCAATCGCCTCTATCGATCAAGCGCATTCTTTGTGTGCATCCATGGTTCTGGCGTTCGCTTTCTTGCAAGACTGTAATGAATCTTTCCCCGGAATCATATTGACTTTCACCCTGATTCGTCGTTTAATGAATACGTAGAAATACGTATAAATAAAACACGTAGTGTACGTGTGACATTACCGCCATCATAACGAATTGTACGAGGGGGCACGTCTGTAAATTTCCACTGAGAAAATTAGCCCAATCCATCGGTTGTCCTCCAGCATTTGCTGGATTCATTTGCTTGCCTCTCGCCGGGTCCACGTTAACCAGCATGGACCCCGCAGAGGGCGGCATTCGTCACCGTTTCATTTTGAAAGGAGGAACTACCATGCGAGTCAAATTGAGAGATAAGGAGGAAAGTGGGCAGGTGCTGGTCCTGCTCACGCTTGGGCTGGTTGCCCTGCTGGGGCTGACGGCCCTGGCCATCGATGGCGGCCAGATCTACGCCGACCGGCGCTACGACCAGAACGCCGCCGACGCTGCTGCCTATGCGGGCGGGGGTGCGGCTGCCATGGAGATGGAGAACCGCTTCGTCACCGAAGGCAACTTCGATTGCACTGGCGCGACGATGAATGCGGTCAAGACGGCCGCGCTCAACCTGGCGGCCTCGCGAGCCAAAACCAACGGCTTCGAGCTCGACCAGGACCTGTCGGACAAGAGCGGTATCGAAATCACCTGTGGGATCGATACCAAGAACGGGCGGCCCGACCCCCATGTCGACGTGCGGGTCAGTGTGACCAGCGAGGTGCAGACCGCCTTCGCCCAACTGTTCTACAGCGGCGACGTCAAAAATACGGTCGAATCCGTGGTGCGAGTGCGTCCGCGATCCAACTTCGCGGCGGGATACGCAATCATCGCACTGAACGAAGGCAGTGAAAAGGCGCTGTGGATCAAAGGCAGCCCGGAGATCTACGTCAACGGCGGAGGCCTCATCTCGAACGGCGGCATCACAACCGGCGGGCATCCCCCGACCCACGTCACGCCCAACACGTTACCGATCCACTATGTCTCGGACTGCACAAAGTGCTCGATGGCAGACTTTGACCCAGACCCAACCAAAGCGCCTGCAAAGGTCGTCGTGCCTGAGATCCCCGAGCCGGACTGCGATTCCCTGAACAACTCGGGCTATGTTGAGGAGGATGACAAGAACAAGGGCCAGGACAAGAAGAAAGATGCGACGATCTATCCGGGCAACTACGGCGCTACCAACGTGACCGGCCAGCAAACCCTGACCATGATGCCCGGTCTATACTGCTTCAACGGCGACTTCCGTGTAACTGCGGGTACCTTGATCGGTAACGGCGTTACGATCTATATGAAGAGCGGGCGCATTTGGATCGCCGGCAATGCTCACGTCGAGCTGTCGGCTCCCACCGGTGAGGCCAGCCCGGCCATTCGCAATGTGGTGATCTACTCGGCCAGCGGCGCCAACAAAGACATCCTGATCTCCGGCAACTCGGGCAGCTACTACACCGGCACGGTCTACGGCCCGGGTTCGCTGATCGACATCGAGGGGAACGGCGACATACACCCCACCTACCATACCCAGATCATCGGTTGGGAGGTCACCTTCACCGGCAACTCATCGACCCGCATCAACTTCAATCCGGACGAGAACTACCTCCGGCCTACCTATCTGGAGCTGAACCGCTAGCTTAATCGCACCCGACCTTCGCCCACATCCCGTGGACCAGTCTCCCCCGGCCAATCTGCAGGCCGGGGGAGGTTTGTTCTTGGAATGATTTTTTTGTGGATGCGGCCGGCTGCATCCACCTATACGAGGGCTGGCAGCCGGCCTGACCCCCAGGCAAGCGGCGGCTTTCACCGGGATGCGCGTACAAGCAGCCCGAGCAAGCTAGGAGGCTGGAAGATCTGACGGAAAGCAGCCATGCAGAAACACAAAGCAGGAGCAACGGGTGCTCCTGCTTTGTGTTTCTGCATGATTCTTCTTGGTTGCTTTAATTCAGGTACTGGCCGAATTCTCCGTAGAGCCAGTTCAGGTCATCGGCCCTGTCGATGCGGTAGACGCCGCCGGTGCCGCCGCAGGTGCCGTTCATGCCGAACGAGGTCACCCCGGCCATCACGTTCGAAGTCGCCGATGAAGTTCGGGCCGCCCGAGTTGCCGAAGCAGGTGCCGCCGGTGTTGGCGTTATTCGAAAGCAGCAAGGAGTAATCGCCCACGATGCCGCCGTTGATCTGGATCAGCCGCGGGGTCGCGACCATGCGCACCTTCTGAGCCACATCCTTCCAGCTGGCAGCGTCGGGGAAGCTCTTCTGCAAGCCGTAGCCGACCGCCGTGAAGGTGGTATCTTTATGGCCGCGGCGCGTCTTGAGCGAGTTCGAGTTGGTTCAGCTCGGGCAGCTGGCCGTAGGTGTCCATTACGAGTGGCGTGTCGAGCACCACGACGCCCAAATCGTACAGGAAGAAGGCGTTGGGGTCGTACTGCGGGTGGGTGTAGGGCGTGCCTCCGACGTCACCCGTATACGGGTAACCCAAGGCGGCCTGATTCGATTGCACGTCGGTCTCGAACCAGATCTCGACGTGCGCTGCCGGGGCTTCGGTGCAGTGCCCGGCGGTGACGAACAACTGCGGGGCGACCAGTGTGCCGCTGCAGCGCCAGAGGGGCGTGCCATCGGCAGTCTGCGCGACCATCAAGCCCACGTAGGGGTGGCCCTCACCGTCAGGATACCCGTCTGTCACGGCGGACGCCATGCCGACGACGCTGAGCATCAGGACCAGAACCAGGGTCAGTGAAAAAGCTACACGTTTCATTTGCATTCCTCCAATTTGATTATGTACGGATCGGTTGACCAAGCGTCTTGCTCTTGGAAATGCTGCGTTTCGTGTAGGGTAATACCTCCTCGCTACCCCCTATAAACTGTATATTTTCTGTAGAAATCCTCAAACTTGACTACTTCTATCATAGCATAACTTGTCAAGATGGCTGAAGCAGCGGGTGCGTTTTCTCTCTGTCCCAGGTGGAGCATGGGACAGAGGAAGAGCTCTGCGTGGGACGGAGGGATAAGTATTAAAGCCGGTAGACGAACGGAGCGGCGTCCTCCCACTCGATCCAGCCGTGCTTGCGGTAGAAGCCCCTCACATACGACTCCCGGCTGCGCACGTTCAGCAATAACAGCCGGTCGCAGCCGCGCTTGCGGGCTTCCTCTTTGACCGTTCCCAGCAGCCGCGCCCCGACCCCGCGCCCCCGGGCGAAGTCTTGCACGAACAGCTCGGAGACATAGCCCTCGGGGCCGGTGTGGATCAGGTAGGGGTTCCAGTGCACCAAGACGTAGCCGAGCAGCCGGTCGTCCTCCTGGGCGCACAGCACCATGTGGCTGTCGTCCCGCAGGCACAGCTCGATCTGGCGCGTCACGTTGTCGCAGGTCTGCTCGAAGGTCTCATCTTGCATGTGCCGGAACCAGCCGACGCTGCGGACCAGCTCGGCCAGCCGTTCGGCGTCATCCAGCGCTGCGCGGCGGATTGTGTAATCCATCTTAAACCATTCCCAAATCCCCGGCGTGCTCCACGCCCTCGTGCTCGAGGGTGATGTACCACAGCGCCCAGCCCACCGGCACGGTGATCGACTTGCCCGAGGGGAACTTCACCTGCTCGGGCTCGCCCTGCTCCAGCACGGCCGGCCCCAGCAGCAGCGGGTGGCTGAACAGCGTGTACAGCGCCGAAGCCATGCGCAGCGCCAGCGGCTGGACTGCCTCCCAGGGTATGCCGGCTTGCTGCTGCGCCATCACGGCGTTGAACTCACCGATGCTGTTGAAGTTGTGGGCCTGCCCGGCGGCATCCACGTAGCCCTGCAGGCGCATCATCTGCGGGGAGGAGGCTCCGCTGAGCATCTCGGCCGCGCCGAGCAGCATCCAGCGGTCCCACTCGGCAATGTGCCCGACGACTTGCAGGATGGTGCGCCCGTCCGAACTGGTCTGGGCGGCGCGCTGGGTGTCGATGGCGCCGACCGCCCGGCTGTACCCGGCATGGATCTGCTCTTGCAGTTTGAGCATGCCGCGATGGCGCGGTCCGGGCGGCAGCATGAAGGCCAGGTGGACCATTTGGTAGAAATCGTCAGGATTCAATGCGTCCTCGCGTCGGCCGGCGGGCCGCTCATTCTTCTTCCATTTGACTCTGCTTGCGCATGGCGAAGAAAAACGCCAGGGCCGAGCAGGCGAACACCCCGATCAGGATGGAAAACAGCGCCAGCACCAGCAGCAGCTGCCGGTCCTGACCGGTCATGCCGGGCGTGATGTAGCCGACCGGCAGGAACAGCAGACCCTGGTAGAGACCCAAGAACCCACCACACACGGCCGCCTCGATCAGCGACATCTGCTGATACCGGTTGCTGGAACGCTCGATCACCTGCTGCCCAACCGGGATGGCCAGCAGCCAGGCCAGCGGGGTGATGCATACCACCGTCGGCTGACCGATCAGCGCCACGGCCACCACCGCCGCCGACCAGACCAGCAGCGGCTGCCACAGCGACTTGAGCATGGCGCTGCGGTCGAAGCGCCGGAGACTGCCCTTGGTCATCAGCAGATCTCCGTCACCTTCCCGGCGGTGATGCGCTGCAGATCGGCCGGGGTCAGGGCGAACACGGCTCGCGGTGTTCCGGCCGCGGCCCAGATCTCGGTATACTGCAGCAGATCTGCATCGATCAAGGTTTGGATGGGCGCAGTGTGCCCGGCGGGCGGCACACCCCCGATGACAAAGCCGGTGCGCTCGCGGACGAAGTCGGCATCCGCCTTCTCGAGCGGCTCGCCGAAGATTCCGGCCACCAGCTTCTCGTCCACGCGGTTGACGCCGCTGGCGACCACCAGCAGCGGCTCGCCGCTGAGCTTGCCGCGGAACACCAGCGACTTGACGATCTGCTCCACGCCGCAGCCGATCGCCTGGGCGGCCTCTTTGGCGGTGCGGGTGGAATCCGGCAGCTCGACCACCTGGCAGGTCACGCCCATCTGCGCCAGGGCCGTCTGGACTTTTTGAGCGCTGTGACTGAGTTTCAAATCGTTCATCGACACCTATCTTACATCAATCGACCGGCCGTTTTCAAGACGTACAATGCATTCACCGTCACGAATTCGTTCATCTTGCGCTTGTTGACGCCGCCCCAATCGACCAGGGAGCGGTTGGAGGGGGCGCTTGCGCCGGTGGTGTAGTAGCGTCCCTCGGCGGGGAAGCCGCCGTCCGGCAGGCGTTTGGATTCCAGCAGATCGAGGGCCTCCTGGCAGCGCTCGTCGCTGAGCAGCCCGGCCTCGGCCATCACCTGCAGCCCCGCCAGGATATCGTAGTGCCAGTAAGGCGGGTAGTGCAGACGGGTGAAGTCGGGGTGGATCACTGCGCCATCGTGGGCGCGGCGGTACATTTGCCGGTTGAGGAAAACCTCGGCGGCGCGGCGGGCGGTCTGGGCCGCTTTGGTGTCGGAGGAGAGCTGGGCATAGTGGATCAAGGCGCGCATGGGGATGAGCGTCTCCATGAACGAGGAGTTCAGCGTCTCGGGGCTCTTGTCGCAGTTCCAGCCGCCGTCGGGCCACTGCCAGCGGATCAGGCTCTCGGCCAACTGCAAGGTGCGGTTGTCGGCCAGGCCCAGGCGCATCAGGGCATACAGGGCGTTGCCCTCCTGTGAGGCGCAGCGCCGCACGCGTCCCTCGATCGCATGAATGCTCGTGATGTGCTTGACCGAAAACAGCCACTCGTAGACCTGCTCGCGCAGCGGCGTCAGCAACTCGTCTCCGGACGGGTAGCCCAGGTCGGCCAGGGCCGCCAGGGTCCAGTGCGCGCCGTACCACTTCTTATAAGGGTGATAGGGGATGTTCCCTTCCGCATCCCGCAGCGAGAGCAGCTTCTGCACCCGCTCCAACTCCTTAACCTGCTGCTGGAGCGCCCACACCTCCTGACTGTACGGGTCGGCGTCCATCAGCAGCACGCGGGTCTTATAGCAAATCGACGGTTCTCGCGAATCGAGCAGCTGCTCGACGATGGCTGTGTCCATTCTTGGATCCTTTCTATATCTTTCGCCCCTGTCTTGAGTCTATTATAGCAAGAGCTGGACCACAAAAGCGGTTCAGCTCTTGATTTCCTCAAACAACCGCCTGACCTTCTCGAACATCTCCTCATCCAGCGCCCAGGCGACGACCTGCTCGGGCGTCTGTTCGCATGGTGCGTGCATGATTTGCTCCTTGGCTGAGTGGCTCTTTTACAGCAGTCCTTGGGCCGCCATGAGCAAGGTGACCATCGTACCCAGGTCGATCAGTGCGTGACAGACCATCAGGTAGGGCATCAGGCGCGGCCGCCAGTGCAGGATCAGGCCCATGTAGACCGCCAGGGGCAGGAACATCAGCAGCCGCCAGGCGACGAAGACGCCGTCGAAGATCAGCGGCAGGGCCATGTGCTGGGCCGCCAGCAGCAGCGCGGGGAGCGCCACCGCCAGCCAGGGCCTGCCGGTCAGGGCTTCCAGGCGCGGCATGACATAGCCGAAGTAGGTGGACAGCTCGGCCAGGCCGATCGTTAGCGGGAACAGCGCCATGGCCGCGTACACCAGCCAGAGCGGCAGCGGACGGAACATCATGTGCACTGCACTCATCTGGTCGCCGAACATCACGTTGCCCAGGATCACGTTGGGCAGCCAGCCGATGGGCCCGGCCAGCAGCAGGAAAAGCGCCGCCAGGCCCAGGTTGGGCCAGAAACGGTGGGCCTCGCCGCGGTAGATGTCCGTCAGGCGCAGTCCCTCGGCGCGCGCCAGGCGCGCCAGCAGGAAGATCGAGGCGAAGTTGGTCAGGGTGGCGCTCAGCGGCCAGAGCGCGACGGCGCGGCCCCAGGCATCGGAAAGACCCAGCGCCAGGAAGACGCCGAAAAACAGGAACTGGATGGCGGCGAACAGCAAGGTCCGGCTGAAAAGCATGCCCAGGGTGCGCGCCCAGGTCACCTGGCCGCGGCTGAGGCGCTGCCGGGCGGCAAAGCTGGAATTGGGAAAGGATACAGCGGTCATGGGTGGTCCTTTGGGATTACAGTTCTCGGTCGAATGCGATGACTGATTATATCAAGAGAGAGGGGGCAGGAAGGAGAAAACAGAGAGCAGAGACCAGCCCTTCACGTTGGCAGCTCTTACAGGGCGATCCGTTTCAACCTCTCTACTCTCTCTTCTCTTGATATAATCTTGATCCTATGCCGTCCTCAACTTCTCATCGTTCTGCTGCGCTGCAAGCGCTGTTCGTCACGTTCCTGTGGGCTACCTCGTGGGTGCTGATCAAGATCGGGCTGACCGACATCCCCGCACTGACCTTCGCCGGGCTGCGCTACAGCCTGGCGTTCGTTTTGCTGCTGGCGTTGTTCCTGCGGCGCGGCGGCGCAGCCGAGCTGCGCGGGCTGGGGCGGAGCCGCTGGCTCGGGCTGGCGGCGCTCGGCTTGCTGTATTACGCCATCACCCAGGGATCGCAGTTCGTGGGGCTGGCTTACCTGCCCGCCGTGACCGTCAACCTGCTGCTCAGCTTCACCTCCATCTTCGTGGCGCTGCTGGGCATCCTCTTGCTGAGCGAGCGCCCGGCCCCTGCCCAGTGGGCTGGCATCGGGCTGTCGGTGCTGGGGGCGCTGGTGTACTTCTACCCGGTGCAGATCCCGCCTGGGCAGGCGCTGGGGTGGATCGCCGTGAGCGCCGGGGTGCTGGCGAACGCCGGTTCTGCGGTGCTGGGGCGTTCGATCAACCGCCGCCGCGACCTGTCCGCTCTGGGCGTGACGGTGGTCAGCATGGGCGTCGGCGCGCCGCTGCTGTTGGCGGGCGGCGTGCTGGGGCAGGGGCTGCCGCAGCTGAGCCCGATCAACTGGCTGATCGTGGTCTGGCTGGCGGTCGTCAATACGGCCTTCGCCTTCACGCTGTGGAACCTGACCTTGCGCACCCTCTCGGCGACCGAGTTGAGCGTGATCAACAACAGCATGATGGTGCAGATCCCCATCCTGGCGGTGCTGTTCCTGGGCGAGCGCCTGAACGGGCAAGAGACGTTGGGGCTGGGACTGGTGGTGTTGGGGGTGCTGGCGGTACAGCTGGGGAAACGACGCTAGCGCCGCCGCCGCGAACTTCAAGAACACTTGCTGTATAATAATTAAGATATTTTCCGCTCAAGTTTCATGCTTTCGCGCCATCGAACGGCGTCGAAGAGAACAAAGGGAGGACCACCGATGAAAAGAACGCTCTTGATCTTGCTGACCGTCGTGGCGATGGCGGGCTTACTGGCCGGCTGCAAGGCCAACGAAACCCCGGTCCCGGTGATGGAACTGCCGCAGCCAACCGCAACTGCAGTTTACGATCAATGGGAATACCAGTCCGTGATGATGCAGTGCCAGCCCGACATGGGCACCGGCAATATGGCCTGTTACGTGGTCAAGGACGACGACAACACCTACCTGGAAAGCTATCTCAAAGCGATGGGTGGTCAGGGCTGGGACCTGGTGCAGATCATCCAGCACGATCAGGGCGGCAAGAACGGCGGCTTCATGACCGTGGTCTTCAAGCGTCTGAAGCCCGCCGCGGCCCCGGCTCCGGTCGAGCCGACGCCCACACCGTAGGCATCCAATTCCTCGATCTTGCCCAAAGGCGCCTGTATTTTATTCGATTGCTTGAGCTAAAAACTCGTCAGCCGCGGCGAAAAATTCGTTTGGACGGCTCCACATCAATGGATGGCCGCCTTCTTTGGTAATGAAGGCCCGGCAGTCACGGATGCGCCGGAGCATGTCAAGCTGCTGCGTATCGCCCTGGTAGAGCAGATCGTCCGCCTGGCTGGCTGTCAGCAGCGCAGGGCATCGGATGCACTCCAGGCGCTCGCCCAGCCGGAAGCCGCCTTGCCCGGCCAGCCGCAGCAAGAAGTCGCTGTCGGCCTCCACAACCACCTCCCAATCATCTCCCTGCGCGAACTGCCAAAACTCCACCTGCCCGGGCTCGCGTGGGGCGCGCCCTGCCACCGAGTAGCGGATGGCGTCAGGCGGGAACACGTCCACAGTGCTGTCGGCCACCACAGCCTGCACAGCGTCAGGGTAGAAGGCTGCCGTCAGCAGCGCAACGAACCCACCGCCGCTGGTGCCCATGACCGCAAACCGTTCAGCTCCCAGGTGCCCGGCCAGGGCCGCGGCCGTATGCGCACCCTGCTCGTACCAGTCCAGCGGCCACTCGTCCAGGCGGTCCGACTGCCCCGTGCCCAGAAAGTCCGGCGAGACTGCATGGAAGCGCTCGCCAAAGTGCTCCAGTTCACGCAGGTGGCAGGCTGAGGTGGCAGTGTTGCCGGGCAGGATCAGCAGCAGCGGACCGCTGCCCTGTTCGCGGTAGAAGATGCGCCGGTGGTTGTGGGTGAAGTGGGGCATGTTCGTTCCTTTCATTGTCAAACGGATCGCGGAAAGCGGCAAAGCGGCAAAGCGCATCGTCTGTTAAGGTTTTTAAAGATATTTGAATCTTTGTGGGTATTGAGCGAGGCGCTAGCCCCGATAGAGGCTCTCTAAACTCTCCGCATCCAAAAATCCCCCGGCCGCTCCAGCTGCGCCAATCTTATACCCGGCAAACAGCACCGCCTTGCGCAGCGACTCGTATGGGTCGCGAGTGCGGGCGTAGCCGTGGATGAAGGCCGAGAAGAGCGCATCCCCTGCGCCAATCGTGTTGACGATGGGCCGCACCGTGCAGGCCGGGACGCGCTCGATCTCTCCGCCCGGCAGCGCCAGCAGCGCGCCGCCCGCCCCCAGACCGATCACCAGCGCCTCCGGATGGTAGCGCCGCAGGACGTGCCGGGCCCACTCCTCGGGCGGGCAGGGCAGGCCCTCGTTGGACATGAAGAGGATGTCGGCGGCCTGCATGAAGTCGCGGTTGTAGTCATCGTCCAGGTTGGAGATCACATGCACGTCCGTGGCAACCGGCTTGCCCATCTGTTTGGCTCTTTGCAAGAACGGCCGCGAATAGTTGATGTTTGCCAGCGCCAGCAGGTCGGCCTCGGCGGCGGCCTGCTCGAAGACGTCCATGGGGTAAGCCTGCTCCTGCATGTCTTTCAGGTCGACGAAGATCTCACGCTTACCCTGTGGATCGTACAGGATGACGGATTGGGCGGTTTGGCGGGCGATCGGCAGCACCCGGCGGGCATCGATGTGTTCGAGCGACAGGGCCATACGCACTTGCTCGCCGAGCAGGTCTTGCCCGATGATCGAGAGGAAGCGCACCGAGTTCGCCTAGCGCCGTCAGCGCCTTGGCCAGGTTGAAGCCGACGCCCGAGACGCTGGTTTGCACGCCGAAAAAGGGGTAATTGACCGGGTTGTAATGCACCGGGAAACCCTCGACGCGCAAGGTGGTTTCGATGTTGATCAAGCCGCAAACGAGGATGCTGGTCACAAAGGGGTCCTTTGGTAGGCTCGAACCTACCTCACTTGGCTTGGTTGTATCTCACGTCTGGGAAGCGGGTGGTGGGGAAGCTGAACTGGATCTGGTGGAAGCGCCAGACGCCTCCCACCAGCACCAGGATGGCCGTGAAGCGGAAGGGCCAGATGTAAGTGGCGCCTTGATTGGCCTCGAACAGGGTGTTGGTGGCGCCGCGCACGACCTCCAGCAGCTTCTCGTGGGCGCTGGTTTCGAAATCGCGCTTGAGCATGCTCTGCATGTTGTCCAGGTAGTTCTGGTAGCTCTGATTGGGATTGAGGGTGCGCGTGACCGTACCGGGCGCAGACACCCAGGCCACGTCGCCGTGAATGTGCACGCTGGCATCCTCCACCTGGACGTTCACGTCGCCCCAGTAATTCCAATCATCCTCGATCAGGTGTCGTACGCTTTGGCGGTTCAGGCACCACTCGTCTTTCCCCGGCTGGATGCCGCCCGTGCCGATCAGCTCAATGTCGGCCTCGGGCACGAACAGATCCATGAAAGAATCGATCTTCTCGACGCTGCGCTGGCTGTAGCCCTCCTGGAATTTCGTCAGGGTCTCACGCACCTCGTCGTATGCCGATAAGGGGATGGTTTTCATGATGGGAAACCTTTCTAGGGTTTTATTTTCGCAGGGGAGGGCGCGCAGGGGTGACCACAAGGGTTGGCCTTACGCCCCCCATGCCTGCTGCGCGTTATGTTTTCGCCAGGACAGGCTGTCCTCGGTTTCCTCGTAGACCGTCATACCTACTTTTTCCAGGATTCGGCTGGAGGCCGGGTTATCCTTCAAGACATCCCTGGCGACGATTTCTTTGCAAGCCGGTTCCTCGAAGGCCCATCCAATCAGGGCTCGCACGGCTTCGGTGGTGTATCCCTGGCGCTGATAGGTGGGGTCCATGCCGTAGCCGATCTCGACCTGCCCATTGTTGTCGTCCGGGCAGCCTTTAAAACCGACCAGACCGGCCCCGCACTGGCTTTCGGAAATGACGATCAGCCAGTAGGTGTACCAGGGGTGGAGGCGTTTATCCACTGCATCCATTTTTTCGATTTTCCGCTGGATCGCTCGCTGCACCCGCTCGGTCAAGACCGGCCGCGAGACGGTCATATCCAGGGTATCTTCGAGTTCCTGTAAATTTTCCAGCAGGCAGACCATTTGGTCCATTGACAGGGGGATCAAACGCAGTCGTTCTGTCAGAATTTCGATCATTTCACCCGCTCCTTCCCTAGGGGTGAACATGCGGATGGATCAGCGACAGGTTAAGTCTAGCATGGGTCCTGCGCTCCTGCAAGCCAAAAAAAGAGAGCCGTTAAGGCTCTCTAGTCACCAATTTCTGCTCTCGAACTTCTTTCCATGTGATCATCCGTTCGGCCGTCTCATCCCACAGTTTGTACCTGACGGTCCGGAAGCCCTCCCACAGCGTAATCATCTGCGTCCATTTTTGGATCAGCGGCGAGCCGGCCTGCACCTTAGGCAGGTTGTAGTTGGGGATGCGCGGGCTGAGGTGGTGGATGTGGTGGTAGCCGATATTGCCGGTGAACCATTCCAGGATCTTAGGCAGATGGTAGTACGAGGCGCCCAGCAGCCCGGAGGCGACGTAATTCCATTGGGGGTTATGCCTCCAATAGCCGTTTTCGTACTGGTGCTGCAGGTAGAACATGAAGATGCCCACTACGCCCGCCATCCACATGACCGTGAACTGGATGATCAGGTAAGCTTTAAGCCCGATCAGCAAGCTGAGGACTGCCGCCAACGCCAGGAGGGTCAGGTTGGTCCACACCACGCTCATGGTCTCCTTTTTACTGTATTTCGGGGCAGGGAAGCGATGCATGATGAAGAACATGGCAATCGGCCCGAAGCCGAACATGCCCCAGGGGCTGCGGAAGATGCGATACGACAGCCGCTGCTGCCAGGGCATGCTCAAATATTCCGCCTTGGTCAGCATGGTCACGTCGCCCCGCCCGCGCTTGTCGAGGTTGCCGCTGGTGGCATGGTGCAGGGCATGCGAGTGCCACCACTGCTCGCCGGGGGTGAACACCAGCACGCCCAGCAGCGAGCCGACCCGGCGGTTGGCAGTGGTGCTGGAAAAGAAGGCGTTGTGCCCGCAGTCGTGGAAGATGATGAACACCCGCACCAGGAAGCCCGCCGCCAGCACCGCCAGCGGCAGCATCAACCAAAACGAGACTTGCAGGGCCAGCACCATTAAGTACCACAGCAGGGCGTACGGCGCCAACGTGTTAGCCAGCTGCAGCAGGCTGCGGCGCAGGTCGGATTTCATGTAGGGAGCGAGGAACGGCTTCAACTCCGCCATGCTGGGAAGAGGTTCTTCAGGAAGAGGGGTTGCGGTCATAAGGATTCCTTTACCTATCATACGTTCTCCCGTTAAGTTTAATAGAAAATACAAATGAAGTATATAGAAATTCTAAGACTTGAGACCTATTTAAAGACATATCTATGGTCATATTCCATACCGTGACCCCCCAACTGATCTTCGACCCTTGTCCCGGTCGTCATTACGCATCTCCGCCCGTAGCGACAGGCACTCCACATCCCTGCCTGTCGTATTTCGCAATCAAACATCCAGCCCGTAGCGACAGACATCCCTGTCTGTCGTATGTCGCAATCAAATACCCCAAATAGGCGAGTTCATCGTCTTTCCCAATCAAATACGACAGACAGGGATGTCTGTCGCTACGCATTCTCCAACCCAACACCCCATCCATCCCCGATTCTCAAAGGCGCCCGGGATTGCCCGGGCGCCTTGAAATGCTTCTAAATGTTTGGATTGGGTTATGGAACCACAGTGATGCGGTTCAGCTCAGGCGGCGCAACCGGCGAGAATGCGCTCAGGTAGTTTACGAAGGCGCTCAAGTCGGTGAAACCGGTGAGGAGGTTAGTGCCGCCCAGCAGGACGGTGAAACCATCACCGCCGCCCGCCAGGAAGTTGTTGACCGTCACCCGGTAGTCGGCGCTCAGGTCAATCGGCGTACCCTCGATGGTGATATCGCTGACCTTGCTGCCCACCGCGGCGCCCTCGCTCCAGGTGTAATGCAAGGTGTTCGAGATCTGCAGCATGCGGTTGGCCACCCACTGCTGCTCCAGCAGGTCTTTGATCTGCTGGCCGGTCAGCGTCATGGTCACCATGTCGTTGGAGAACGGCTGCACCTCAAAAGCCTCAGCGTAGGTCACGATGCCGTCTGGAGCGTAAGTGAGGTCGGTGCGGATGCCGCCGGGGTTGGTGATGGCCACAACTGCGCCGCCGTAGGCGGGATCTTGGGTCGCATACAGCTGTCCGTCGGCGATCACGTCGCCCAGGGCCGATTCGCCCGCCGCGTTTTGCTTGCGGGTGATATCCGCGGTGATCGTGCCGACCGGAGCATTCTCAATCGGCCCGGAGACTGCTTTATATTGAGCCAGCAAATCCACGATGGCCTGAACGGGCTCTACGTCGTGGGTGTTCCACTTGTTCTCAGCGCTCTTCTGGACCACGTCACCGGTGGACTTGTCGATCGACAGGTCGATGTCGGTGTACATGCGGCCGTTGTAGTAAGCTGAGGTGACCAGCTTGTCGCCGACCGTGCAGGTATAGTACTTGTGGGTATGGCCGGTGATGACGACATCTACCTCATCATCCATCGCCATGACCTTCTGGTAGAAGGAATTGCTGGGATCGGCGCAGGCGTCTGCGCTCTCGAAGCCGTCATGTACCAGGGCCACAATCGTGTTGACCCGGCGGTGCGACAGCTCTTTTGCGTACTTGTTGATCGTTTGACCTCTGGGTTGAACGTCAGGCCTGCAACGCCGGAAGGAACGACGATGGTGGGGGTATTTTCGTACCCGACACCGATGAACCCAACTTTTGCGCCGGTGATCGACTTGATTTCATAAGGAGGTAGCAGGGTCTTTTCGGTCTTGGCCTTTTTCTTGCCGTTTTGATCGAAAACCACATTGGCGGCCAGGTACTGGAACCCGGCGCCGGGATAGACGTTGTTCGGGTAGATGCCGTCCACGCAGCCGTCCAGCGGATTGCAGCCGCCGTTCTGGATGCGCAGAAGCTCTTGCCAGCCTTCGTCGAACTCGTGGTTGCCGACGCTCGAATACTCCATGCCCGCCATGCTGAGCGCCATGATGGTCGGCTCGTCGTGGAACAGGGCCGAGATCAGCGGGCTAGCGCCGATCAGGTCGCCGTCGCCCACGAAGATCGTGTTCGGGTTGGCGGCCTTTTCCTGCTGGACGTGGGCGGCCAGGTAAGCCACTCCGCCAACCGGGACGCTTTCACCGTTGATGGTGGCCGAGCTGTAGCTTTCGACGGCCCCATGGAAGTCGTTGATCGCCAGAATTTGGACGTCGACATAGCGTCCGGGTTTGTACTTTGCGCCAGCCGGGGAGACCATCGAGAGGGTCAGCACCAGTACCAGCATCAGCATGACTGCATAGCGTGTCTTCTTGTGCATTGCAACTCCTATTGAAATTGTCTGTTACTTGGATTGTTTGGACATAGAAAATCTGCCCACACAGAGAGTTCTGAAAATGTTATTGTTGTGCTGCGGGATCGGATGAACACAAAAATAACCCAGACACTCAATGACAGTCCCTGGAACGCTGAGGTGGGTAGTGCAGTGGCTGTTTGCGCGCGGCGCGCGGCTGTGGTGGGATGGGCGGCGGTGGAAACAGAGGCAGTGGTGGTGGGCGCGATGGTGAGGCGCTCTACCAGGGGAATGGCTAACTTGATTGCGGAGCCGTTGAAAATCACTCGAATAGGCGTTACCTCCTTCTATGAAATCTGTTTTCTTCCCCACTTGAATATTAACACGAGATTAACGCATATTCATTTTAGCTTCTGGTTTGAAAAAAGTCAATCACCCCTGGATGATGATTAAAACGGAACTGCTTTGGGAGTCGTATTTTAGCAGAAGGAGGAGTATCGGGACACGCCCTCCCTTTGATAATACACGGCTCCCAAGGCGGTAATGATCATTGCTC
>CAWEQO010000013.1:0-338239 GCA_963811225.1 uncultured Chloroflexia bacterium | reverse complement strand
CCAATCGAAAGAAAAAAGCTGCTTCGGATGGCAGTCCGAGCAGCTTTTCTCCGGGGCAACACATCGTGGCCGTTCGACCAACCGATGCGTTTATGCCCCTCGTGACACAGAAAAACTTTGTAGTAGCGGGGAGGGCGGGATTCGAACCCGCGGCTGAGTTAACCCCAGCACTCACTTAGCAGGCGAGCCCAATCAGCCACTCTGGCACCTCCCCAGTTTTACCGGTTGTTAATACCCTCCGGTTGAGCGGAGGGAGAGGGATTCGAACCCACGGTGGGGGTAACCCCACACCTGTTTTCAAGACAGGCGCCTTAAACCACTCGGCCATCCCTCCATCACGTACACCCTCGTAGACGGGCATAATTTTACCATGCCTGATCTCATATCGCAAGTTTTTTTAATTCTGCAAAAGTGGTCGATAATCGCCCTCACGTCAGCTTCATCATCGAAAATTGCAAGAGGGCCGTCAATCCGTATTTCTACCTCTCTATTCCGTAAAAACTGCGTCGTTTTATTATGGATTTGTACTAAAAATCCAGCTGAGGGTCAGTTGGAAAACCATTTGAACCTACCTCACAGGCAGCATCTGCTTACCGCAGCAACCATTACGCCCAGCTAACAATCTGTTTGCAAACTAGCCAGTGAGAGGAGAATGGTTTGACTGAAATTAAGAATCGCGGTTACATCACGAAGCCGCTGGATATCCCCAGCTTTATCTCGATGGTGGAGGCGTATTTGCCAGTCGTCTAAATCGGGAAGCGATACCCAAAAGGTCTGGAGTGGGCGCACACGAATCGTGTGCGCCCACTCCAGACCTTTTTTTCAAGCGATTATCCTATCCCTCTCCCGGTACGTACAGCGATATGGCATCCCCGTGGTCGTTGGCCAGGCATGACTGTGGCTGGAACAGCAGCCAAATGGCAACCCCAATATCGCCCACCGCCCCGCTGGCGTTCAAGGTCATGAACAGCAGCAGCGCTGCAAGCAGTCCCGCTGGAGCGAACGGAACCAGGGCGAAGCCCAGTGCAGTCAGCGCAATCAGCGGCGAGAGCGCTACGACCAGGTATAGGCTGCGAGGCAGGTACCACGAGGGGGCCGATGCATAGGCATACCAGATCTTGAAGGCAAACCCGGGCCGAGATTTGGTGAACAGCCAGAAGAACAGGCCGTGTACGGCCTCGTGCAGCACCACCACTACGATGTTGATTCCTACCGCCACCAGGATTACCAGCACGAGGCTGCCGACACCAGTGATGGTGATGCTGGTCATTTGTCCGCTGTCCAGCGGGCGCATGCGGACGATCGCGTAGCCGAACAGCCCGCCAAACACGAAGAACAGCACGATTCCCATCAGGCTAAAGACAAGAGCAGCCTTGCGATCTGTGCTTAGATCGAGTGTGCCTTTCAGGATATAATTTGCGGGGAGAGTTTGTGTTGGTTTATCCACTTGCTTATTGTACTAAATTTTTTGCAGTTCTTTTATTGGAGGTGAATGGATGAGAGCCCGTCGAGCGCTGCTTTATATGCCCGGTAATGATTTGCACAAAATCGAAAAAGCGACCACCCTCGGTGTAGATTCAATCTGCATGGATATTGAGGACAGTGTCTCGGATGACCGTAAAATCGAGGCGCGCCAGACCATCAAGCAAGCCCTGCAGACCCTGGACTTCGGCGGGTCCGAGAAGCTGGTACGCATCAACCGTGTGGACTCGAACCTGGCGCGCGAGGAACTGGAGGAGATCCTTCCGGCTCATCCCGACGGCATTGTCGTTTCTAAGGCCGTCTCGGCCACCGCTCTGCAGTTCGTGAACCGCCTGATCACCGAAGCCGAGGAGCAGTATCACTGGCCGGAAGGCTCGATCGTCCTGCTAGCCATGATCGAGACGCCCCATGCGATCATCAACCTGCCCGAGATCTCTAGCGCCACCAGGCGACTGCAGGCTTTCATCTTCGGCGCGGACGATATGGCCGTTGGCCTGGGCGCCCGGCGCACTTCTGAGGCGTGGGAGGTTTTCTATGCCCGCAGCGCGGTGGTGCTGCACGCTGCGGCCCATGGCCTGCAGGCCATCGATATGGTCAAGATCGACTTCCACGATCTGGAAGGGCTGCGCGCCGAGGCGCTGCAGGGCATGCAGTTGGGCTTTACCGGCAAGCAGATCATCCACCCGAACCAGGTTCAGCCGGTGCAGGAGATCTTTACCCCTTCCGACGAGGCCGTCGCTGCTGCTCGGAAACTGTTGGATGATTACGGCGAAAGCGCCCAAAAAGGCAAGGGCGCCTTCGCCATGAACGGAAAGATGATCGACATGCCAACGGTCAAGGCCGCCCAGAATTTGATTGCGCAGGCGAAAGCAGCGGGGAAAGCGATTTAAGAGCGCCGTGCGAGCCGCAGAAATTGCAGAGACGCAGAGGACATTAGTTACCTCTGCGTCTCTGCAATTTCTGCGGCTCGCACGGCGCTCTTATTAAAGGAATACACCGGTTGGCGTGACCGTCGGTGTCGGCGAGGGACCAGGTGTGTTCGTCGGCCAGGGCGTCAGGGTGGGGCGCTCGAAGCCAGGGGTTGGTGGTATGGGCCGGGTGGGCTCCACGCTAGGCAGGGGGGTCACTTCGCCGGGCAGCGGCTGGAACAGCGGCGTGCCGGTGGTTTGCAGCGTTGGCAGTTCTTGGGTGGGCGTGCTCTGAATGCCTGTGATCCAGCCAAGCCCGGCCGCCAGGAAAATCGCCAGCGCCGCCAGCACCAGCAAACTAAGGCAGCCGGCTGCGTAAAGACGCCAGGGCGGTGGGGCCTTCGCCGCTGCCAGTTTCTCCGGCGTCTGCACCCCAATGACGGTGATGTTGTCTGGGCCGCCGCGCTGGTTGGCCAGCTCCACCAGCGATTGACCGGCCTGCTCCAGCGGCTGGCGGTCGAGGATCGCCTGGATCTCGGCGTCATCCACCACGTCCGTCAGGCCGTCGGTGCATAACAGCAGCCGGTCGTTGGGCTGCAGCAGCATACCCTGGTTGCCGATCGCCTCGGCGTCGCTCTCGCCGGGGTTCAGCCGGATGCGCATGTCCACCTCTGGCGGCTTGGGGGAGCCCAGGTAGCGCCGGATGATGTGGGCGTTGGGGTGCCCTTCCGCCTCTTCCGGCGTGATTACGCCTGCGTCCAGCGCTTCTTGGATCCAGGTGTGGTCGATGCTCAATCGGCGGATGCGGTGATTGCGCAGCAGATAGACGCGCGAGTCGCCTACGGTCACCATATGCAGGTGCCGTCCGACGATCAGCGCCGACGCGATGGTGGCGCCCATTCCCTTGCGCTCAGGGTCTTCGTTCGCCATCTTGCGGATCTCTTCGCTGACCTCGATCACGGCGTCTTGCAGAATATCCACCGGTGAGAGCTTACCCTTGCTCTCCGACACGCGCCGGCTGATGCGCTCCACTGCAATCTCGGCCGCGATCTCCCCGGCCCGGTGCCCGCCGATCCCATCTGAAAGCACGGCGAGCAGCACGGGCGTTGCATCTTTACCGCCCAGCCGAAACGCGGAGACGGCAAAGCGGTCCTCGTTGTTTTTGCCGCTCATGCCCGGGTGGCTGATAGCGACTGTATTGTAGGGGGCCTTTTCGGTTCGGATCATAGGTCTTCGTCTTGGTAAGGAGTGACAATCGGCCGGCGGTTTGCGCCGGGGTCGCGCAGCTCGAAACGGTAAGACATCCGCCCAATGTGGACCAGGTCGCCATGTTCCAGGTGGACGCCCAGTTTGGATACCGGGGCGTAGTTGACCCACGTTCCGGCGACCGAGTTGTTGTCCACCAGGATGTAGCGACCTTCCGGATCCTGGTACAGCCTGGCGTGCAGCGGGCTGACCGAGGGTGAATTCAGCACAGTGATGGCCATCTGCGGGTCGCAGCCGAAAGTGACCTCTTTGCGCGACAGCGCCACCGACTCGCTGGGTAGGCTGTGGCCGTTCTCTGACAGGCGCACCAGCCGGGCGGGTGCATCCGGGTGGGCCAGGGCGCGCGGCCAGGTTACCTGCTGCGCGCCGGACAATGCATGTCGCGGCTGCGAGCGCGGCTCATTGCGCACCCGAACCTGCTGGGTGAGCGGGTCCTGCCGGCGCTTGTCCTTGCGCCTGCTGCGTTTGCCGGTCAGCGCAAGCACGACAGTCAGGATGCTGCCTGCCAGCACAGCCGCCAGCGCCACCGTATAGCGCTGCTCGCCGATCAGGTTCTGCCACCAGGGGATCTCCAGCTCCTCGACGGTCACTTCTACAGGAGCCTCGATGCTCGTCTGGCTCAGCCCCAGCTCATCTTCCACTTCCACCTTCAGCACGTGGCTCTGGCCGCTCTGATATCCCATCAGCGGCCAGGGCAGCTTGTCGAAAGGCGCTTTGGTGACCTCCGATGCAAGAGCTCCATCTACAAACAGCCGCGCCGCCCGCAGGTTGCGCTCGTGGCCGTCTGGAAATTCGATCATGATGTGGATGGTGGTCTCGCTGGGCTGCAGGGAAGGCACCTCTTGCGGCGTGTCCATCTCTGCGTAGACCCGCTGGATCTGGGAGGGCGGCGAGAGGAAGATCGGATTGGGCGGCAGCACCTTGACCTCGAAGGTTCCTTCGGCGCCGGTTGCCTGGAAGCTCGTCGAATTCACCTGCACCTTCAAATTGTGGGCGCCGCTGCTCTGGATGACCGAGCGGTACTCGGCATGGTAAATGAAGCGCAGCGGTTCCAGGTACTCTTCGATATTCGGTGGCGCTTCTTCGCCGGTGAACTGGTAGAACATCCCGCCGGTCTCGTCCGCCAGGGGCCGCAGCGCCTCGACCGCCTGCGTTCCGGCCTGATTGGCGGGCGCCACCAGCCAGACGTAGATGCGCAAGCCCAGCTGCGAAGCGCGCGAGATCATTGACGGCAAGGAGTCCAGCGTCGCCTGGACCGGCGGCGGGGTAATGTATAGAAGGGCCCGCTTCATCTGTGGGCGTGGATTCGGATCGGTGGCCAGGTCGAGCGCCTCCGACAGGCTAACGCTGCTGGGGGCCGCCTCCAGCAGGCCGGTCCCATATTCGTCGAGCGCCTCGACCAGCTTGGCCGGGTCGTCGCTGCGAATGGTCATCAGCCCTGTATTGGTCGACAGGCTGTAATCATCGGCGCCGTTGCTTGGGCGGGTCTCAGCCCAGGCAGCCACCGCTCCACGCAGCTGATCAAAATGCGAGACGCCCGCGGTCTGGGCTGTCAGCAGTGGGGCCGCATTCAAGGCCAGGATGAACTGCAGGCCGGGCTCCTGCTGCTGCAGCGCCTGCACCGGCAGCGGATTGTCGTCCTCCAGCGCCTGCACGTCCGCCTTCGACAGGGATGCGGCGAAGCGCCCGTAAGCGTCATAGGCCTCGAAGTTGAGCTGCACCACCGGGAACTTACTGGCGTCGACCGGACCCATCACCACCCGTCCCCCCGCCTGGGCGCGCGCCGGGATGAAGACGCCGAACAGCAGCGCCGCCAGCGCAAGCGCTGCCAGGATGCGCACAGCCTGAGAGCGATGGGTAGATTGCGAGTGATTGATCATTGTCCCTATTGTATCGGAGAATCTTCGTTTTTTCTTAGTCATTATCGGTTTGTGTGCTTGAAGGGCGCTTCGGGTATCCATCCAATATCCCACAACGCGGATTATTAGCTGCTTCTTAGCCAATTTAAGCAAATGCTAACGCTCCCTTTCGCTTCAATTAATGTTGGGGGTGTATCATATTGGAAGTCAAGACCTCTCTCCTCCTCCTTGGGGTCGACAGTCTTGAGTGAAGTGGTTGAGGGAAACACGGACAGAGCAAAGCAAGCAGATGTCGGCTGCTTGCTTTGCATTTTAAACGCCTGCTGCTTCTGAGCGAATTCCATTCAAATCCCCATTGCGATATCGCCCGAACATACCACACTTGCATAAGGTGCAAGTGTGGTATGTTCGGGACGATGGGGGATGCACTTCCAAAGTGCGTTCCGCCGCTTGTCTCAATCCAATAAGAGAGGGTCGATCCGCCGATCGATGAAACCCAATGCGAGCCCCTCCGTATATTGATTAAGGGTATAATCTAAATATCCGGCGGATTCTCAACCTGCAAGTCAAAGATTGTGTAGGTTATTAAATGAACTTTCTTCTTGATCCAAACGTTGCCTATTTTTTGCTCGTCAGCGGTTTCGTTCTGGCATTGCTGGCGCTGTTTACTCCCGGGACCGGCATCCTGGAGGTCGGCGCGCTGTTCGCCCTGGCGCTGGCCGGCTATGGCATCATTAACATGCAAATCAACCCCTGGGCCTTGATCTTGCTGGTGCTGGGGGTGTTCCCCTTTATCCTGGCGCTTCGGCGCTCCAAACGCTATATCTATTTGGCAATCGCGCTGCTGGCGTTGATCGGCGGCAGCATTTTCCTGTTCCGCGCCCCTGAGGGCGGCACCGCCGTCCATCCCTTCATCGCCAGCCTGGTTTCGGTGCTGGCGTTCGGGCTGCTGTGGTACGTGGCCCATGCCGGGATGGATGCGCTGCAGCAGCCGCCTTCCATGAATATGGAACGCTACATCGGACAGGTGGGCGAGGCCCGCACCGATATCTACCGTGAAGGTGCGGTCTACGTGGGCGGCGAAGAGTGGACCGCACACAGTGATGTCTTTATACCGGCAGGCAGCCGGGTGAAGGTAACCGGGCGAGACGGCCTCGTTTTGTTGGTAGTGCCGGCCGCGCCGCAGCCCGTTTCACCCCCGCCGGATACAGAAATATAATGAAGGAGTTTTAATATGCCTGGAGTTACCCCTCTGTTATGCCTGGTGGGCGTGATCGTACTCATCGTGATCGTTTTTGTCGCCTCCGCCCTCAAGGTTGTCCCCGAATACCAGCGCCTGGTTGTCTTCCGCCTCGGTCGCTGCGTTGGTCCGAAAGGACCCGGCCTGGTCATCCTGATCCCCTTTGTGGATCGCGCCGTGAGAGTTGACCTGCGCGAGCTGGTACGAGAGATCCCGGCTCAAACGTCCATCACCCTCGACAACGCCCCTATCTCCATCGACTTCCTGTGGTACTACAAGGTCTTCGACCCGGTGCAGTCTGTGCTGCAGGTTGGCAATTTCGAGATGGCCGCCCAAGGTATTGCCACCACTACTCTTCGCTCCGTCATTGGTGGTATCCTGTTGGATGACGTCCTCTCGCAGCGCGAAAAGATCAACCAATCGCTGCGAGTCAGGTTGGACGAGGTCACCGAGCGTTGGGGTGTCAAGGTGACCAATGTCGAAATCCGCGAGATCATCCCGCCGCGCGAGGTGCAGGAACTCGATGAATTGCCAGCTAACCGCCGAGCGCACCCGCCGTGCCGTGGTGACCGAGTTCGACCGGTACGCGCGAGGCCGCCATCAACGTGGCTGAAGGCGCACGACAGTCGGCCATTTTGCAAGCCGATGGCGAGAAGCAGTCCGCCGTCCTGCGTGCTGAGGGTGAGCGCCAGTCGCTGCTGCTGCGGGCCGAAGGCTTTGCCAACGCTCTTGAGCGCATCAACCAGACGGCGGTGTCAGCGGACGCCAAGACAATGACACTCCAGTACTTCGAGACTCTTCGCAATATGTCTAACAGCCCGTCTTCGAAGTTCTTCTTCCCCATTGAGCTGACCAGCTTGATGGCGAACTTTGGCAGGCAAGGCGAGGAAAAGTAAACACGATTGGTAGGAACGACAACCTTTTCATTGGAAAAGGCCGGCTGGCGTGACCTTGGGCCGCTGCGCGAGCTGGAAAACCAAGCCTTTGACCGAGACGCCTGGCCGCTGATTGACCTGATCGCAGCGTTAACCATGCCAGGCGTCGTTCGGATTAAAGCCACCGTCGGCGATGAGATGGTCGGGTTCGTGGGTGGCGACCGCCGCTCGCACGAACAGGTGGGCTGGATCATCACCCTGGCGATCCGCGAGGATTATCGCCGCCAGGGCATCGCCACGGCCTTGCTGCACGCTTGCGAGAAAGAGCTCGGCACTCCCTTTGTGCGGTTGTCCGTGCGACGCACCAATGAAGCCGCCAAACGTCTCTACGAGAAGGAAGGCTATCACGCATACACCGTCTGGCCGGGGTATTATTCCGGCGGCGAAGATGCATTGGTTCTCGAAAAGAGGTTGACATTTTAACTGACTCCCGCTATGATAATAGAGAGTGTTGAGGACAAACACACAATGCCAAATGTAAAGAACAAGAAAAGTGAAAAGAACCTCAGTTGTGGCACGTGATCGCGGCGCGTGCCTTTTTGTTACTATTACACTTAACTGGCTCGAAAGGAGATGACCAACCATGGACTATGGCATGATCGGAAAGATCGAGAAGGCTAAGCGGTATGCTCAAGAAAAGAACCGCTTCCGTTTTTCGTCTTTCACTGTAACTGTGGATGGGGCAAATAATGCACACACGGTGAGCTACAATAAAGGTGATTGGACATGTGACTGTGACTTCTTCCAAACACGTGGGCGTTGCAGCCATACCATGGCTCTCGAGTTCATCCTCCAGGGAATGCTGGAAAGTGAGCTCGTCGAGTCCTAACCCATCGAATGCCAGAGGGGGCAAGGCGAAACATCTCCGTAGATAACAAAATCAGGCCGGCGCCGCACGCCGGCCTGATTTCTTATCAAGTAAGGATCAAGGATCGGAGCGACTGCCGCGGCGGTCGCTCCGATCCTTTTTCGGCGATCAAAACTTACACCGCCGGCAAGTGCTCGAACTGGCTGTTGTACATTTCGGCGTAGTCTCCGCTTTGCTTGAGCAGCTCGTCGTGCTTGCCCTGCTCGACGATATCGCCTTCTTTCATCACCAGGATCCAATCGGCGTCTCGGATGGTGCTCAGCCGGTGGGCGATGATGAAGCTGGTGCGACCTTTCATCAGGTTGTCCATTGCGCGCTGGATCAGCACTTCGGTGCGGGTATCCACCGAACTGGTCGCCTCGTCCAGGATCAAGACCCGCGGGTCGGCCAGCACCGCCCGCGCAATCGTCAGCAGCTGCTTCTGGCCCTGCGAGATGTTGGTGGCCTCTTCATTGAGGACCATGTCGTATCCGTCGGGCAGGGTGTGGACGAAGTGATCCACGTGGGCCGCCTTGGCCGCCGCGACCACTTCATCATCCGTAGCGTCGGGCCGACCGTAGCGGATGTTCTCCATCACGCTTGCGTTGTACAGCCAGGTGTCTTGCAGCACCATGCCGAAAATCTTGCGCAGGTCGGCCCGGCGGAAGTCCTTGATGTTGACCCCGTCCACCAGGATGGCGCCTTCGTTGACATCATAGAAGCGCATCAACAGCTTGACGATGGTCGTCTTGCCGGCGCCGGTCGGCCCGACGATGGCTACCTTCTGCCCGGGGGTGATCGAGGCGCTAAGGTCTTTGATAATCACATTCTTGGGGTCGTAGCCAAAGCGCACGTGCTGGAAATCGACGCAGCCTTCCACCTTCGGCAGTATGACCGGGTTCTCTACGTCGGCGATCTCCTCTTTTTCGTTGAGGAACTCGAACACACGCTCGGCCGCCGCAGCGGTCTGCTGCAGCACGTTCGAGATGTTCGCCAACTGCGAGATCGGCTGCGTGAACGAGCGCACATACTGAATGAAAGCCTGGATGTCGCCGACCGTGATCGCATTGCGGATCGCCAGCCAGCCGCCCAAGACGGCCACCCCCACGTAGCCCAGGTTGCCAACGAAGCTCATCACAGGCATGATCAGGCCCGACAGGAACTGTGACTTCCAGGCCGAGCTGTACAGCCGTTCATTATATTCGTCGAAGACCTCCACGCTCTTCGCCTCGCCGTTGAAGGCCTTCATGACGATGTGCCCACCGTACATTTCCTCGACGTGCCCGTTGACGTGGCCCAGGTAATCCTGCTGCTCCTTGAAGAACTTCTGCGAGCGCTTGATCACCTGACTGGAGATGAGGATCGAGAGCGGGATGATCAGCAGCGCCACCAGGGTCATCAGCCAGCTGATCGTGAGCATCATGATCAGCACGCCGATCACCATCACCACTGAACTGATGATCTGTGACAGGCTTTGGTTGAGCGTCTGGCTGACCGTGTCGACATCATTCGTGATGCGCGAGAGCACTTCGCCCTGATTGGTGCCGTCGAAGTAGCGCAGCGGCATACGGTTGATCTTGTCGGCGATGTCCTTGCGGAAGCGGTAAGTGATCTTGGCCGTCACGCCCGCCATGATCCAACCCTGGACGTAATTGAAGCCTGAAGCCAGCAGGTACAGCGCCACCAGGGTGAGCAGGATATTGCCGATATACGTGAAGTCGATGCCCACGCCCGTGCCCTGGATCTGCGCCATGATGCCTTCGAACAGCCTGGTGGTGGCCTTACCCAAAATCTTCGGCCCCAGGATGTTGAAAATTGTGCCGCCGGTTGCGAACAGCATCACCCCTAGAATTGCAATCCAGTAGGAGCGTAAATAGGCCACCAGCCGCTTAATGGTGCCCTTGAAGTCACGGGCTTTCTCGCCCGGCATCATTCCATGGCCGCGCCCCGGGCCAAAGCCCATGCCGCGCCGTCCCTGCTGCACGCCGGTTGGACGGCTATTCAAGCCGTTCCCGTTCCCGTTGCTTTTCAGGGCGCCGCTGCCGTTGCCGTGACCGTTCGGGCCGGCGCCGTTGTGGTTACCGTTATTGTGGTTGTTGTGATTGTCGCTCATGCCAGCTCCTTCATGCTCAGCTGTGACAGAGCAATCTCGCGGTAGGTTTCGCAGGTTGCCATTAATTCCTGATGGGTGCCTTTGCCCACAATCTTGCCCTCATCTAATACAATGATCTGCTCTGCATTCTTGATCGTCGAAACCCGCTGGGTGACGATCAGCAGGGTGCTGTGGGCGGTCTTTTGCTTGAGCGACCGGCGCAGGGCCGCATCGGTCTTGAAGTCCAGCGCCGAGAAGCTGTCGTCGAAGATGTAGATTGGGGCACGCTTGACCAGCGCCCGCGCAATCGACAGGCGCTGCTTTTGCCCTCCTGAGACGTTCATGCCGCCTTGTGAAATTTCCGAGTCCATACCGTCCGGCCAGGTCTCGATGAACTCCTTGGCCTGTGCGATCTCGGCTGCCTCGGCCAGCAGTTCCGGCGAGGCGTCTTCGTCGGCGTAAGCAAGGTTACTCTCGATCGTGCCTGAGAACAGGGTGCTCTTCTGCGGCACATAGCCAATCTGCGCCCGCAGGTCGTGCTGGGTAACATCTCGGATGTCTACTCCGTCGATGGTGATGCAGCCGCCGGTGATATCGTAGAAGCGTGGGATCAAGTTGACCACGGTCGACTTGCCCGAGCCGGTCGAGCCGATGATGGCGGTGGTCTGCCCGGGCTGGGCTGTGAAGGTCAGGTCGTGCAGGGCATCCTCCTCAGCGCCTGGGTAGCGGAACGAGACGTGATTGAAGTCCACCAGGCCGCGCACGGTCGACGGCAGGCGGCGCGGATTGGGCTCGTCGCGGATGGTGGGGTCGGTTTCCAGCACATCGGCGATACGCCCGGCCGACACGGAAGCGCGTGGGAGGATGATGAACATGAACGACATCATCAAGAACGAGAACACGATCTGCATAGAATACTGCAAGAAGGCCATCATATCGCCCACCTGCATCTGAGACTGCGCCACTTGATGGGAGCCGACCCAGATGATCAGCAGCGACAGCCCGTTCATGATCAACATCATCACCGGGAACATTGTAGCCATCATCCGGCTGACGAACAGCATCGTGCCGGTCAAATCCTGGTTGGCGCGGTCGAAACGCTGCTCCTCGAAGCCTTGCATGTTGAAAGCCCGGATCACCATCATGCCCGACAGGCTCTCGCGCGTTACCAGGTTGAGCCGGTCCACCAGGCTCTGGATCTTCTTGAAGCGCGGCAGCGACAGCGAGAACACGATCAACACTAGGCTGAGCAGCATCAACACCGCCACGGCAATGATCCACCACATCGAGGTGTCTTTGGCCAGGGCATGGATAATGCCGCCCACACCCATGATGGGGGCATAGAACACCATGCGGATCATCATGATCACCACCATCTGGATCTGGGTGATGTCGTTGGTGGTGCGGGTGATCAGCGAGGCGGTTGAGAATTTGTCGAACTCGTTGCTGGAGAAGCTCTCCACCTTTTGGAAAACGTTGCGGCGCAGGTTGCGCGCCAGCCCGGCTGCGGTGCGTGCCGAAAGGTAGCCTACCCAAATCGTGCTGACCATCGAAACCAGGGTGATCAACAGCATGATCCCGCCGGTGCGCACGATGTAGTTGGTTTGCAGGGCGCTGGTGTTCATGCCCAGAGCCTGGTACTCCTCCTTGACCACCGGCACGGCTGCCTGGATTACCATGCTGTTGCCCATGGCGGCGAACTGCTTGTTCATCGCCGCCTGGATTTGCTCCCGTTGTGCGGGCGGCAGTTGGGCCAGCACGCTGAATACGTCGACGTTCGGCGGCAGCTTCGAGAGGTCGAAGCCGTTATCTTGCGCCATCGCTTGCGCCTTTTGTGGGTCTGCCAGCATCTGCTGGATGCCCGATACGGCCAGCTCGGCCTTGCCCATCACCGGGTTCAGCCATTCGATCTCGGCCGGGTCGGTGGCGGTCAATACGTAGATCGGCTCGTTGGCCAGGGCCGGATACTGCTGGACGTAGTCGGCATAATCCGCCGAATTCTGATCCACCAGCTGGTAATCGTTGAGTACCCGAGTTTGCTCATCGGCGCTCAAGAAGACGGTCAGGCGGTCCATCTGGCTCTTACGGACGGCCTCGGGCACGGCGTTGGCAACCCCACCTTGCTGGATGCCGTAATTGACGATCCTGGACAAGTAATCGGGTAGAGCCAGGTCCATGTTGGCCTGTACGAACAGCAGCACAATCGCCAGCAGGATCATGGGCAGGAAAGGTTTCAGGTGTTTTGCTAAACGAATCATAATGAATTGTCTCCGATGAGACCGCGGCGAACGGCTCAGTTATTGGCCGATTGCTCCTCGGTCTTGCAAAGTTTAACCAGTAACGACTGGAGTAGTTTTTCGAGCAGGGCCATTAGCTGAGTGCGTTCTTCGGTCTCCAGCCCATCCAGCAGCCGGTTCATCCGCCCGATGCGCTGCGGCCCCGACTTGCGGATCAGCGCCCGGCCGGCCTCGGTCAGGTGGATGCGGAACACGCGCAGATCGTCCGGGTCCAGATCGCGCTCGATCAACCCCTGTTCTTCCAGGCCGCGCAGCAGCGAGCTGATCGTGTTCTTGCTGACACGCTGTGCATGGCTGAGGTCGGTGGGGGTCAGGCCGGATGGTTCTCCCATGTACTCGGCGATCAACAGGCGCAGCATGATCGCCCAGCGCGGCCCGGAAAGGCCGGAGCTGTCCGACGCCTGGTTATCGATCATATGGGTCAGATGAGATATCCGGTGAATGCTCCCGAATAACTCGGGCCCGCGCGTATCGTCCACCTGGAAGAATTCTTTCGCATTCCGGAAAACTTCGGCGCGCTTCATTTCTCTTTCTTGATCACAAGGTGAGGCCATTGATACCTGTTTCCACAAAACTAGTAACACATCGAACTATTCGGCTCGGAAATATACTCCCGCTGAAGGAATTTGTCAAGAGAAAAACGGATCATGAGATGAAAAACCCCTGCCGGCAAGGCAGGGGTTTTTCATCTCATGATCTTTTTTTCTTTACTGCCCACAACTCCCCGGCATCACCGACGCCGGATCGGACACATTCTTCACCTGCTGGATATTCGCCGATTGGATTGACATGGGGTGGTAGGGTGGCGCATCCTGGATAATCGGGTTGGCCAGGTGCAGGATGTAACATCCTGCAAAAGTCTGGGTTTCGCCGCCGGTGGTCTGCGACACCAGCACCGTGGGCACCGAATAATAATACTGCCCGGCGCCCACGCCCCCACTGATCGGGCCGGTAAACAGCTGCACCGATTTGGTATTCGCATAGCCTGCTTTGAATTGATCGTACGGCGGCAAATCAGAGACGCCGCTCTGCCAGTACGAGTATGCCCGGTCGTATTCCTTGCGGTTGATCGCATTGAACAGCGAGGTCAGCACCTCCACCGGCCCGCTGCGGTTGTCGATGTAAGGATATTGGTCGCTGTTGGGGATCACCGGCGCAGGGGTCGGGTTGGAAACGACCGTGCCGGACGGGCTGCCAACGGTCGGGTTGGGGCCAGCCCTGCCTTCCGAGCCCACCGAAGTGGCTTCCGGCGCTGCGCCGGCCTGGACGAAGTGCAGAGCGTCTTGCCCATTGTTGTACTGGATACGCAGCCGGTCGCCGTTGACCTGGTATTGCCCGGTGTTCAGCAGCGCTTGGAAGAACTGTCCCTCTTGCTGGCTGCGCCCCTGGTCCAGGCAGGCCATCTCTGTGTGCACCACTTGGGTAAAGCTGATAGAGCCGTCTTGCAGCTGATAGCTGCCGCCGAACGAGTTGCAGCCGCCGTTCCCACTAACCTGGCTATTGGACTCGAAGTTCAGCGTCACATTCGTTCCGGCCAGCGCCGGTTCGGGTGAACTCACCGGCCCCATCGACTCCAGCTGCCAATGCGTGTTCTCCAGTCCACCGGTCACAACGACCGGGATGGTCGACGCCGAGACAGGCGTCGAAGTGTCACCGGTGCTGGGCAGCGGTGGGACGATCGGCATACAGGCCGACAGCGTCAGTAAAACCAGCCCAGAAAATAGAGCGATTGCTCGCTTTCGAATCGTCATCGTATTCACCTCTTTTCGATCAGATTTTGTCCGCTGATCGCTGCGCGAACTGCAGCAGTGGACCATCCCCCTTATCTTCTATCCTTTAACGGGAATTTTACTGTAAAGGTTGCCCTTCTGGCTTTAAATCCTATGGAACGAAGCCGCCGCCGCCTCGTTTTCCTGCTGCCCTTCCGGTTTGCCTTTTGACGGCATGCGCCTGATCAAGAACCAGGTGTTCATCGTCCCTTTACCTTTCACGTACATCGGGCCGTTGGGCTGGCAAATAAACTCATCTTTGATCAGGTCATATGTATCTTGGGTAATCTGGATCTGTCCAGGCGTCCCCTGACTCTCCATCCGGCTTGCGACGTTGACCGTATCCCCCCACACATCATAGGCAAACTTCTTGAAACCGAGCACTCCGGCGATGGCCGGCCCCGAATTAATCCCAATCCGGAAAGACAGGCGCTTCCCTGCCGCCGGCTTTAAGCCGCTGATGTAGGCGTTCATTTCGAGCGCCAGTCCGGCCAACGCTTGGGCATGGTCACGCCGGGCACGCGGTAAACCTGCCGCCACCATGTAGTTGTCCCCAATCGTTCGGATTTTTTCGACGCCATACTCTTCGATCAGCAAATCGAAGTGCGAATAAATTTGATTGAGCAGTGACACCATCGCATTCGGCGAAAGCTCGTTGGTCAGCGGTGTGAAGCCAACCAGGTCGGCGAACAGGATGCTTACCGAATCATGCTGGTCGGCCACCACCTGCTCGCCGCTCTTCAGCCGCTGCGCGATTTCCTCCGGCAGCACGTTCAGCAGCAGGCTTTCCGATCGATCCTGTTCGATCGCCAGCAGCCGGTAAGCCTGTTCCCTCTGTTTTACGAAATAGTGCAGCAGTGCAAACACCAGGGCTGATAGGGCGCCGATATTCAAAACGAAGAAGGCGGTAATCATCCCCTGCGAGAGATGATTGTTCTGCCGCACGTACGGCTGCAGCAGCCCACTGACGATCATGGCCGCGAGGTAGGCGGCCAGCCAGCGTGGCCCCGCCCGGTACCCGGCGAACAGCACTGCGCCCATCGGGCACAGGAAAGACCACACGATGACCGCGCTGGAATTAATGAAACCGCCCAACGCAAACTGCACTGCGAAGGGCAGCAACAGGATCAAGACCAGCTGACTGTTGCGGAAAAATCGGTAGCGGCGGGTCAGGCTGAAGTAGATCAGATCCAACAAGGAGACCACGGCATACGAGAGGGGGATGGCTCCGGCTGCCGGCTCGTCCAGGGTGATGTAAGCGGCTCCCCAAACTGCCCCGACGACGGAGGACATGACAATGCCTGCCACCATCAGCGATTTTTGCAGCCGGACCTCAGGAGCATCCTCTGCACTGGCGCCAATTTCCGAAAGTCTCCGGATTAACGAACGCCAGGAACTCAAAACCATCATCCACCTCCCTGGTTGGCAAATTTAGACAACAATTATCCAATTACCAGTGTAATCCAAACGAGAGGCGGATTCAATGACTGTCTCTATAGATCATGAGGGAGAGGTGCGGACAAACAGTATACTTTATGTATACCTCGCAAGGCTCTATTTTATGTCAAAATAGAATAGCATGATGCCGTATTGAGCGGGTAATGGCATGCGTGCAGTGTTGTGGATTAAGCCCCTGTAAGCCGTTTCTATCCGTTTTAACCGAAAGGAGAAGGAAATGAAACACAGAACGCTTCGACCCATCCTCATTTTCAGCACAATTCTGATCCTCCTCATCGCAGCAGCTCCGGTGTTCGCATTCGGCACCGGCATCGATCCCGACACGAATTTCTACGTCCGCAAGCCGGACCATGGGGCGATTATGCAAATCGCCAACCTCACCAAAAGCAAGGATAAAGCCGACGCCAACCTGATCCGTGAAATGATCAAGATCCCGCAGGCGGTTTGGATCACCGGCGGCGAATCGCCTCACAAAACCCAGCAGCAGGTTAAGAATATCGTCAAGATGGCTGCTGCCAAGAAGAGCGTGCCCGTTCTGGTGGCTTACAACATCCCCTTCCGCGATTGCGCGCAATACTCCGCCGGTGGAGCGACTACGGTTGCCGAGTACGAAGCCTGGATCGACGCATTCGCCAGGGGTATTGGCAAGAATGAAGCCGTCGTAATCCTCGAGCCGGATGGCTTGGGCATCATCCCCTGGTATACCAATCTGGATGGCTCCATGGATTGGTGCCAACCTGCGGAAGCCAACCCTGAGACCGCTGCAGCCGACCGCTTCATGATGATGAACTATGCCGTGGATGCGCTCAAGGCCCTGCCGAACGTCATGGTTTACCTGGATGCCACCCACAGCGGATGGCTCAACGTTGGTGAAACCTCCTACCGGTTGGTCACGGCCGGCGTCGAGCGCGCCGACGGCTTCTTCCTGAATGTCTCCAACTACATGTACACCACCAACCTGACATTCTTCGGTACCTGGATCTCCGACTGCATCACGTATGCCACCGTCGTGAATCCGGGTGACTTCTCTGGCTGCCCGAACCAGTATTGGAACGGAGGTCCTTCTACCGGCTGGAGTGGAACTGCCCTTGACAATTATCGCGTGTGGAGCGAGGGCGCAGAGGAACTGGCTCTCAACACCACCGGGCTCACAGAGCGCTACGCCAGCATGCTGGCCGGCGTTGAGCCCACCACCCACTTCGTCATTGACACCAGCCGCAATGGCAACGGACCCTGGCAGCCGCCCTCTGACGTCTACCCCGATCCGCAAGACTGGTGCAACCCACCCGATCGCGCCCTGGGTATTCAGCCCACCGCCGATACCGGCAGCGATCTGCTGGATGCTTACCTGTGGATCAAGATTCCCGGCGAATCTGACGGCGAGTGCGCCCGCGGTCTTGGACCGGCCGGTGAGACGATCGATCCCGTATGGGGTTTCATCGACCCGCCCGCCGGAGCCTGGTTCCCCGAAATGGCGCTCCAGCTGGCTCAAAATGCGAACCCTCCTCTCTACTAGTCGCCCTTCAGCCTAGTGCAAGTGCAGTACCGGCCGGAGCACACAGGGGCGTGTGCTCCGGCTCGGTTTAAGGGGCTCGCTTAACTCTTCGGGCTGCCGTACTTCCTCTCTAAAACTTTAACCAGCCCTGACAGGAAGATGGTCATCGAGAGGTACAACACCGCCAGCACGGTGTAGGCTTCCGAGAAGCGGAAGGACTGCCCGGCGTACAGCCGCGCCACCTGGGTGATGTCGCGCACCGCCAGCACCGACACCAGCGAAGAGTCTTTCAGTATCGAGATGAACTCGTTGCCCAGCGCCGGCAGGATATTGCGCACCGCCTGCGGCAGCACCACGTAGCGCATCGCTTGCGATTGGGTCAGTCCCAGCGCCCGGGCGGCCTCCATCTGGCCTTTGCCAACCGATTGGATGCCCGCTCGGAAGATTTCAGCCTGGAATGCCCCATACGTGATCGACAGGGCGATCACCGCCCGCACGTTCATCGGGATCGAGCGAGCGTCCAGCCCCTCCAGCCGGGCAGCCGGGCCCGCCAGTCCCAGCGCGGCCACACGCCCGGCAGTCGCGCTCAACCCGCTCATTGCGGCCGGCACCAGCACCAGCGCGATGAAGAAGATCAGCACCAGCATTGGCACACCGCGCACGATCTCGATGTACAAGGTGGCCAGGTTGCTGGCCACCTTGTTTTTCGAGAGTCTTCCCATCCCGGCCAATAGCCCCAGCGCCAGCGCCACCACATACGAGCTTAATGAGGTCGCAATGGTGATGCCAAGCCCGGCCCGGATGAAGCCGAACGCCTCGCGATAGCTGGGCTTGGTGGCGATCTGCCAGGCCGTTACCACCGCAATCAGGCCGACCGCAACCAGCCACCAGGGGATTTCACGCTGGGCCGCCGCGGGCATTCCGGTCCGTTCATTCGGGCCGCGCCGCAAGGGGAAAACGCTCGCTCGGGCTGCCATCTCAGTCGCCCGTGACGATGTCGTCTTCGGTGATCTGGAAGTCCGGGGAGAAGTACTTTGCATTCAGCTTCTCCAGCGTCCCGTCCTGGCGCATTGACTCCAGCGCCTGGTCCACCGGTTCGCGCAGATCGCTGCCCTTGGGGTAGGCGAAGCCCAGTTCTTCGCTGGTGATCGGCTCACCGCTGAATTCCAGCTTGTCACCGTTCTCGCCCAGGTAGCCCATGCCCACCACCTCGTCGATCAAGACTGCGTCCACGTCCCCCGCCACCAGGGCTTGCACGGCAAACGGCATCTGCTCGAACGCTTTGATCTTTTCCTCGGGCACTGTCTCGACTGCGGTTTCGTAGTTGGTCGTGCTCGACTGGGTGCCCAGCAGCAGGTTATCGTTGGCGGCGATCTCCCCTAAAGTGGTGAAGCGGCTTTCGCCCTTGCGCACCAGCAGGCGCTGCTGGATCTTCAGGTAGCCGCTGGAGAAATCGACCTCCTCGGCGCGCGCGTCGGTGATGGTGATGCCGTCCGCGCCGACGTCATACTGACTCGCCGCCACTGAGGGGATCAGGCTGTCCCACCCGACCTCAACGAACACCGGGGTGCAGCGCAGGCGGGTGCACAGCTCGTTCCAGGTATCGTAGTCCCAGCCGCCCGGATTGCCGGTTGCGAGAGAGACGTAGTTGAACGGCAGGTACATGTTCTCGACGGCAATGGTGACCTCGCGGCAGTTCAGGTCGACGATGGCGTCTTCCGGGGCGCCCAGGCAGCCCTCGGGGGATGCGGTCGCGGCGGAGGGCCCGTTCAGCGCGGCAGGCGCGGCGCAGGCGGACAGCAGCAGAGCGAAGGCCAAAATCAGGCCGGTGACAAGGATGGTGCGGTTAGAAGGTTTCATCAGAATTTCTCCATTCGGGATTAAGATAAAAAAAATCGGCCTTCACTCGGAAGGCCGATTTTTTTTCCTGAAGATTTACTTACATCACCAAATGCAAGCAAACCCAGCCTTTCCGGGGTGGGTTATCTTGGTATGATGATGATGCAAGTGAGTGCGTATGGCGTCCATTGGGCTCGTTTATAGCATAGAGAAACGGATGTGTCAAGGCGTTTTCGTATTTTTTAAAATACGAAGGCTTGCAGCGGCTCTTGACCGTTAGTTCGAATTCCGCTTTCTCTGCAAGAAAACCGTGAAGATGATAATAATGCCCTTTACTAAACCGTTCAAAAACGGCGGGATGCGCGCCGCAATCAGAATACCTTCGATCATCTGTACCATCAGCGCACCGAAGAATGAACCCGCCACCATGCCACGCCCGCCGGTCATGGCGATGCCGCCGATGGCGACGCCCGCGATCGCATCCAGTTCGAAGGACATGCCCGCGTTCGGCGCCGTAATCGACGTCAGGCGCGAGATCAGCAGGAATGCCGAGATGCCCGCCAATAGGCCGGTAATTGTGAAGCACAATGCCTTAACGAGGTTGACGTTGATGCCCGTCAGGCGGGCTGCCTGCTCGTTCGAGCCAACGGCATAGACGTAGCGTCCAAACTTGGTCCGCACCATGATGATCGTGAAGATCACCGTAATCACCACAAAGATGATAGCCAGGTTCGGGATGCCGGCTACGCTGCCCGCTGCGATCATACGGAAAGATGGAAGGATTTCGGCGTTGACGTTGAACGGCCCCCCCTGCCCCAACTGCACGATGATCGAGCGGTAGGCGCTCATGGTCGCCAGCGTTACGATGAAGGGCGCAATCCGTCCCAGCGTCACCAGCAGGCCGTTAATCGAGCCGAGAAAAGCGCCGAAAACCATGCAAAAAACCAGCGCAATCCAGGGGCTTTGCGTGCTATTCAGCACCACCACGCCCAGCCCTGCCACCAGCGCAACCATCGAACCGACGGAAAGGTCGATCATTCCGGCGATAATTAACATTCCCATGCCAAGCGCAATAATGCCCTTGATCGACGCTTGCAGCAGCAGGGTCGACAAGTTGGCGTAGGAAAAGTACATGGGGTTGGCGATCGTCGCGATGATCAGCAGCCCCAGGAAAGAAATCAGATAGGAATATTTTGAAGTGAAATTTCTTGCCTTTTCCCAGGTAAGGCCCCTAATCAGCGGTCTGATTGACTTTTCCATTAACACCTTCCTTGTTAGAACCAGTGGCATAATACATGACGTTTACTTCGGTCAATTGGTCTCGATCCAGTTCAGCATTGATGTGCCCTTCGTACATCACCAGACAGCGATCGGCAATTTTATAGATTTCTGGGAACTCCTGGCTGAAAATGATCAGGCTCTTACCGTTGCGAGCCAATTCATTGATCAACTTGTAGATCTCAAACTTTGCGCCCACGTCGATCCCCTGAGTTGGGTTGTCCAGGATGTAGATTTCGGAATCGAGCTCCAACCAGCGTGAGACGATCACTTTTTGCTGGTTGCCGCCGCTCAACGATGTGATGTAATCTTCCGGGCTGCCCACGCGGATGTTGGTTACCTTTTGGGCGCGTTCGAATTGATCTAACTCTTCCTTTCGATTGACAAAGAACCGCTTGTGCTTGCCGATAAAGTAGGCAATCGATATGTTGTTGAGGATGTTCAGGTCTTTGATGATGGAGCGCTCTTTGCGGTTGCGCGGCACCATACCCACGCCCGCCCGCATCACATCGGCGATATTGCCCAGGTTCAGCTTCTTGCCGTTCAGGACCACTGTGCCGGAGTCGACGTGCCGGGCCCCAAATAGAGCCTCTGAAAGCTCGCCGCGCCCGTCGCCGTGCAGCCCGGTGATGGCGAGCACCTCGCCCTTGTGCAATTCGAAACTGATGTCGTAGAAGTGGCCCTTGCTGGTCAGGTTGTTCACTAAAAAAATTGGTTCGCCGCGCATGTCCTCTTTGACCAGCTGACTGTCCACGATGCTGCGGCCTACCAGCAAATTTGTGGCTACTTGTTCGTTGATGTCCTTGAAAAAGCCCAATTCGATAAACTTCCCGTCGCGCAGTACAGTGAATTTATCGCAAATCGCAAACAGCTCGGGCATCTTGTGCGAGATGAAGATGATGCTCAAGCCCTGCGCTTTCAAGCTGCGCATGATCTGGAACAACACATCGATCTCACGGTTCGTCAGTGCAGTGGTCGGCTCATCCATGATGATCAGCTTCCCCTCGAACAGCAGCGCCTTGGCGATTTCCACCAGCTGCTTGCGCGATGGTTCCAGGTTGCTCAGCATTTCTTTCGGATCGATGTCCAGCTTGATCCGTTCGAGCACTTGTTTCGAGCGTCGGATCATCTCGTTGCGGTTCAGGAAGCCCACCCGGTTGTTGATCTCTTGCCCGAGAAAGAGGTTTTCATAAACGGTCAGGTCGTTCACCAGGTTCAGTTCCTGATGGATGAACCGGATGCCCAGGTCGTTGGAGTTGTGAATGGTCATCTCTTCGATCAGCTGGCCGTCGATATAGATCTCGCCTGCGCTCGGCTGCAGCGCTCCACCTAGAATATTCATCAAGGTGGATTTGCCCGCTCCGTTTTCGCCCAGCAGACCGTGAATTTCCGCTTCTCCGACTGAAAAATTAACATCGTCCAGGGCTTTTACCGGGCCGAAGAATTTGGTAATCCCTCTCATTTCCAGGATCATGGAAGCTGCGCCTTCCTTTCCAAGCTTTGCGATGCACTATTTTACTGCGTTTAAGAAAAAAGTAAAGAAAGGTATTGGCCGGGCGGTCAAACGCCCGACCAATACCTTGTTTTTTCAGAGCGTTCTAATTCTCACAAGCATTGCGCTCGATCTTAATCGAGGCTGTAGCGCGTGACGTAGATATCGTTCGTGCGGAATTCTTCGGCGTTGCTGTTGTCGACTTCCACCGTTGCACCCAGGATCAGGCCCGAGGGGCTTTCACCATTCAGAATGTCGGCGCCGAGCTGCACGGCTTCGCGGATCATGGCCGGCGAGAAGGCGTAGGTTACCTGATCGATACCGAACTGATCCTTGTACTTGGGGAAGGTGTCCAGGTTTTCTCGTCGAGCGCCAACACCGGAGACCAGGCGGATATCCAGCGTGGCCGGGCCCTTATAGCCTTCGATCGCGTCCAGAACACCCAAAACCACCTCGTCGTCATGCGTGAAGATCGCTTTGACGCTCTCGATATCTTCCACCGAGGAGGTGTTCAAGAAGGTTTCCATCTGCTCTTGGGCCTTCGCGCGCTGCCAGTCAGTGGTGAACTCTTGCAAGATGTTGAAGTTCGATGCGGCGGTCGACTTAAAGCCGTCCGAGCGCTGAGTCGGGACCGTCGAGAGGTCGCCCTTGAACTCAAGGATATTGATGGTATCGCCATTGGCGATTTCGGTCTTGAAGTAGTTGTTGAAATACTTGCCGGTCATCTCACCGATGGTGACGTTGTCACCCATGAACTCAACGGTCGGGGTGAAGTCGGTGATCAAGCGGTCGTAAATCACCAGCGGAATGCCGGCGTCCATGACCTTCTGGGCTGCGGAGCGCAGCTCGTCGCCGTTCATCGGCCAGAGCACGATTACGTCGACTTTTTCGTTGATCAGGGTGTCGATCTGGTTATTCTGCTCGGACGATTCGCCCGCGGTCATGAACTTGTACTCAAAGCCACTTTTCGCTGAGAGTTCTTTTGCGAAGGCTTCGGCATGTTTAATGCTTTCGCCAGTGAAGCCGTGTGTGGCGCTCGGCATCACAATGCCCATAACCTTGGTCTTTGCTGCGGCGGGTTCGCCGGCGGCAGGGGCTGCCGGGGCAGCGGGTGCGCAGGCTGCGAGCATCGAGAGCACGATCAGAACTGCGATCAAACTAAAAAGCTTCTTCATCCTATGTTCCTCCAAAAAGTGTCTGTTTTGAAGGGCTGCTTCTTGTCGGGTAGCTTGCCCTTCATCTTAGTGAGATTTGCATTTCCTTGTGATACGGGCGGCTGCTGAATTTCTTTCCGCGCATGGCTGCCCTGGCCGAAACGCATGCTTACCGATCACCTCCTTTCTTTGTCAGGCTGCAGGAACCCACCGCCCGGTTTGGGCGCTTTGCAAGATGGCCTCTTCGACCAGCAAAGCCCGGTGACCGTCGGCGAAGGTTGGGAAATCCTGAAGGGCGTCTGGGTTTCCGGCCCGGATGTAGTCGTGCACCTGGCGGGCTAGCTGTTTGAAGGTGTCGGGAAAGCCTTCTGTATGCCCGCCGGGATACGATGCTACCGAACGCGCTGCGCCGTGCATCAGTGAGGGGTCTTTGATCAGGATTTGATTATAGCGGTCGCGGTAGCCGCGCCAGAGGGCATCCGGAGTCTCCGAATTCCAGGCCACGGAAGAAACCGCTCCATTGATCTCATATAGCATGCTGTTCTTGTGCCCGGCGCTGACTTGCGATACCACCAGGCTGCCTTTGGCGCCGTTATCGAAGTGGAACAAAATGTTGGCGAAGTCATCAGCCTCTACCTGCACCTCTTCGTACTCCTTCTGCGTTCCCAGCTTGCCTTCGAACGTTTGCGAGCCGCCCAGCGGCCGCTTTCGAACCGGGATACAGGTGCCCAGGTCGGCCATCACTTCGGTGATTTGTAGACCCGTAATGAATGTGATCATGTCGATCCAGTGTGAACCGACGTCTGCCACCGCACACAGCGCTCCGCCTTCTTTCGGCAGCAGTCGCCAGTTCCAGTCGGTCGGGTACAACAGCCAGTCCTGCAAATATGAACCGTGGACAGCGTGGATCTTGCCCAGCTCTCCCGAACGGACTGCCTCGCGCGCCTCAAAGTTAACCGGGTAATAGCGCAAGTTGTAGTTGACCGAACAGGCCAATTTCTTTTCGCCGGCCATGCGCACGAGTTCCGCCAACTCGGCCGATGTGACGGTCAGCGGCTTCTCGCACACCACGTGTTTGCCGGCTTCCAACGCTTGCATCGATTGTTGATAGTGCAGGTAGTTCGGCGAGCAAATGTGAACTACGTCGATCTCGGGGTCGGCGATCATGGCTTCAAAGCTCTGGTAAGGCTTCTCCACTGCCAGTTCGGCTGCCTTGGCTTGGGCTTCGGCATAGTCCATGCCGGCAATGCCCAACACTTCGTCGCCCAGCCGGCGGATGCTCTCGATATGCGCCGGTCCAATAAAGCCAAGACCCGCCACACCTACTTTCAACTTTTTAAACGCCATTGGTTTCCTCGATGAATTTTAAGAAGTGGCCTTGACTGCTTCTCATGCGTCAAACCGCCGTCCGCGCAGCATTCCGGTCAGCAGGTGATCCAGGACCATGTGAATATCCTCGATCTGCTCCATGTCGTCCGATGGGACCACCAGCGCCAGGTCCACCAGGTCTTTCAGCTTTCCGCCGGAGTAACCGGTCAGGCCGATTGTGAACATGTCTTGCGCCTGGGCGGCTTTGACGCCCTCCAGCACGTTGGGCGAGTTGCCGCTGCCGCTGATCGCCAGCGCCATATCGCCGGCTTGTCCCAGCGAAATGATCTGTTCGGCGAATACCCGCTCGTAGCCCTCGTCATTCGCGTAGGCCGAGAAGGTCGCCATATTGTCGCTCAGACCCAACACACGCATGCGCGGTTTCTCAGAGCCGCGCGTGTTCTTGCCCATGTCGCACACCATATGCTGAGCGGTGGCGGCGCTGCCGCCGTTGCCGAATACAAACAGCGTCTGGCCGCAGCGCTGGCATTCTTCCAGCTTTTCGAATACCTGAACGATTTTTTGACGGGGTGCGGCATCTATGATCCGTTTGAGATCTGCAAAATACGTTTCGATGTACTGTTCTGTTTTCATATCGTTGTCGTTGGTTAGAAGTTTCCTGTTGTAGGGCCGCGTGGGCTCTGGTTGGGGCTCTAATTTTACCACCTCGCCGGTCCGCACGATTCGCGCACGACCAGTTCGGGCGTCACCAGTATCATTTTGGGGTCCGTTTCCGATTCAGCCTCTTCGAACATTTCGATCAGCAGTTGCAGAGCTTGCTTCGCGATCATGTCGGCTCGCTGCGATACAGTTGTCAGGGATGGGAAAGCGTTTGAGGTTTCTTCAATATTGTCGAAGCCGGTCACGGATACGTCGTCCGGCACTTTAATTCCCGTTCGATTGAAATGGTTGATCACTCCAAGGGCGATCAGGTCTGTGCTGCAAAAGATGGCGGTGGGGGGCTGAGGCAGCTTCATCAAATTTGCCGCACCAATCGCAGCAGAGCGCTGATTGTTTTGGCAGGCCTGCACGTAGCCTTCTTCCACGATCAGCCCGTTCTGCTCCACATAAGCACTGAAGGCGGACAGCCGCTCTTTGATCCCCAAGAGTTCGGTCACGCCCAGACAGGCAATCCGCTGGTGGCCGAGGGACAGCAGGTAGTCGAGCGCCAGCCGTACCCCTGCGCTTTCGTCCAGGTTGACCGAGGGCAGGTCAGTGCGCTGACCCGAGACCGCCGCCACGCACGGTTTCTTGTTATGCCGCACTTGTTGGATCATGTCCAGGTCACCTGGAATGTCGCCCAGCAAGATGAGCCCGTCGAACCACAGGCTGTTCATGATGTTCGCCTGGCGCCCCGCTACGGAAATATCGAAATTGGCGTTCGCCAGCAGCAGCTCGATGCTGCTTTCGTGCGCCACCCGCTGCATTTGAATGAACACCTGGGTCAGGAACGGGTCGCGCAGATCGCGGATGATCGTGCCGATCAATCCGCTGCGCCGCGTCCGCAGGGCGGTCGCGAATGGGTTCGCCTGATAGCCCAGGCGGCCGGCGACCTCCCGAACAGTGGATTTGGTATCATCGCTGATCTTGATGCTGCCCTCGCGCTGATTGAGCACCCGAGATACGGTTGCAATTGAAACCCCTGCCTCTTTGGCTACCTGCGCGATCGTGACTTTCCTTGGCATAAAAGTCCTTGGAGGAGCGGAATCTTAGTAAACTTTAACTGTAATCCTTAACGGTTAAACGTTTACATAATTATATGCAGTTTAAAGCAAAAAGCAAGTTATAATGATCATGTTTCGACAGGAGATTTTCATCATGCAAACTACATCTTACACATTTTTTTCTAATTCGAGCATCGAGGTTATCTCTCCCGAGATCCAGCGCGGGCAGATCCGCTATGCGCTCTTCGACTTCGACGGCACCGTTTCCCTCATTCGCGAAGGCTGGCAGGCCATCATGATCCCCATGATGATCGATCTGCTAATGGACACTCCTCGTCATGAGGACCGCACCGTCATCGAGACGGTTGTCAAGGAATTTGTCACCCGTCTTACCGGCAAGCAGACCATCTACCAGATGATCCAGCTTTATGAAGAGATCGAAAAGCGCGGCGGTAGCCCACTTCCCTCGCTGGAATACAAACGCATCTACAACGATCGTCTGAACCGGCACATTAAGGACCGCATCGCCAATCTTAAGGCCGGCCGCGTCTCCCCGGAGGAGATGACCGTCCCCGGTTCTATTGAGTGGCTGAGCAGCTTGAAACGCCGCGGCATCACCTGCTTCCTGGCCTCCGGCACCGACGAGCAGTACGTGCTTGAAGAGGTCGATCTGCTGGGCCTGACCCCCTATTTCTCGGAGATTTACGGCGCACAAGACCACTTTAAGGGCTTTTCAAAGCGGATGGTCATCGAGCGCATCATTAAAGATCACAATTTGCACGGCAGCGAATTTGTCGCCTTCGGCGACGGTTACGTGGAGATCGAGGATTCGAAGGCCGTCGATGGCATCGCTGTGGGTGTCGCCTCTGACGAGAAGAACCGCGCCGGCGTCGATGCATGGAAGCGCAGCCGCCTGATCAGCGCCGGGGCTGATCTGATCATCCCCGACTTCCGCGAGCGCCAGCTTCTCGAGGACTACCTGTTCCTTTCTTAGCCCGGCAGTTCCACTCCCTCGATTCGAGTGTTCCTGTCCACACAAAACAAGGAGGCCCCGTGCCTTATCCCCAGTTCGACCGCTCGAAATTGATCCTGAGGCCGCTCGTGGAGCGTAAAAACGACCTGGACTTGAGTGTCATGCTCTTCCCCGACTCGCCCTACCGGCGCCTCGATTCACCTGATCTCGATACCCTTGCGGAGCGCATCGCTGCTGCCCGCCGCGCTGGAGCGCCTGTCGTCCTGATGATGGGCGCCCACGTCATCCGCCGCGGCAATTCCCCGCTGCTGATTGATCTGATGCGCCGCGGCATTGTCACCCACATCGCCCTCAACGGCGCCGGCGCCATCCATGATTATGAACTGGCGCTGATCGGCGAGACCACCGAGAGCGTGGCTCGCTACATTTCTGAGGGCCAGTTTGGCCTTTGGAACGAGACCGGACGCATCAACGATGCGATGGTTGACGCCGCGCACGAGGGCATCGGCATGGGTGAGGCGATTGGGCGCATGATCATTGAGTTTGGTTTGCCTCACAAAGACATCTCCCTCCTGGCGCGTGGCTTTGAGCTCCAAGTTCCCGTCACCGTCCATGCCAGTGTCGGCCAGGATATCATTCACGAACACCCAAACCTTGACGGCGCTGCTCTGGGCGCCAGTTCCTACGCCGACTTCCTGGTTTTCACTGAGTCCATTATGCGTTTGGAGGGCGGCGTATTCTTGAACGCCGGCAGCGCAGTGACCGGGCCCGAGGTGTACCTCAAAGCGCTCTCCATGGCTCGCAACGTGGCGCGCCAGTCTGACCAGACCATCGTCCATTTCACAACCGCCGTCTTCGATCTGCTTGATCTAGGCCCCGATTTCCGCACCGAAGCGCCGCGCGGCACCGCCGCCTATTACTACCGCCCCTACAAGACCATCCTGGTACGCACAGTCCAGGACGGCGGCGAGAGTTATTACATCCAGGCCGACCACCGCGATTCGATCCCCAACCTTTATCACCGCATCATCGATTGTATAGAGAGGAGTTAAACGCACGGCGCGTCGCTGCGCCGCGCGTTTCTCAAAGGACTTCATGAACCAGACCCGCTTAGAGCACCTCTTAGCAAAATTTCCGGAGGTTAAGCTTGTCGTCTTTGGCGACTACTTTCTGGATCACTACTTGATGCTCAACCGCTCTTTGAGCGAGACTTCGATCGAGACCGGTCTGGAGGCGTATCAGGTGGTGGAGAGCCGCACCTATCCCGGCGCCGCCGGCACAGTCGTTTCGAACCTGCGCGCCCTGGGCGTGAACGTGCTGGCATTGGGCCTCTTGGGCGATGACGGCAGCGGTTACGAGCTGCGCAAGCGACTTGCCCAAAACGGGGTCGACCTGCGTGGACTGATCGAGGTGCCTGGTTACGCAACTCCCACTTACACCAAGCCCATGATGGCCGAGCCGGATGGCGCCGTCCACGAGCTCAACCGCCTGGACGTTAAGCGCCGCCGCCCGCTGCCCCCTGAGCTAGAAGACAAATTGATCGAGCATATGGGCGCCCTGCTGACTGAGGCCGATGGGATGCTTGTAGTCGACCAAGTCACCGAGCGCAATTGCGGCGTGGTAACCGATCGTCTGCGTGCCGAGATCGAGCGACAGGCGCAGGCCCATCCAGACAAGCTTATTCAGGTCGACTCGCGTGCCTTCCTGGGCCTGTTCGACAAGGTCACGCTAAAATCCAATATCGACGAGGTGGCGCGGGCGCTCCAAGATTGCGCTGCCGCAGACGAGCTCGCTGTCGCTCGCGCTGAGCGCTGCGGCCGCCGGTTGAGCCGCCGCACCGGCCGCCCGGTAATCATCACCCTGGGCAGCCAGGGGATGTGCATCATCCCCGGCCAAGATTGCGCCGCGGTCGTCATTCCGGCCGTTCCGGTCAGCGGCCCTATAGACATCGTTGGCGCCGGGGACAGCGTCAACGCCGCTACCGGCGCGGCGCAATGCGCCGGAGCCACGCTGGAAGAGGTCGGGCAGATCGGCGCGCTGGTGGCTTCAATCGTCATTCAGCAGATCGGCTTAACCGGCACAGCTTCATCCAAGCAAGTGTTGGAGCGCAACCGCTCGGTTGGAGAGCGGCTTTGATGGCCCTCACTGGCAGCTTTTCCCCACACGCGCTGGCGCTCGACTTCGGTGGCACCAAGCTTGCCGCCGCCGTCGTGGACACGGCCTGCGGTCAGACCCTTTCTCATAAACGCTGTACGACTCCAGCCGGCCGGGGAGCGCATGCCGGCATCCAAACCATGTTCGACCTGGGTCGCCAGGCGCTGCAAGCTGCCGGTGTGTCGCAGCCTGCCCGGATCGGGATCAGCTTCGGCGGCCCGGTCAGCGCCGACCGCCGCCAGGTGCTGGACTCTCACCACGTCGCCGGTTGGTCCGGCATCCCCTTGCCCCAGCTCGCCTCTGAGGCCTTCGGCTGCCCGGCTTCGATGGACAATGATGCGAACGCAGCTGCCCTGGGCGCCTGGGCTTTCGATGCCAATAGAGAGCCTCATAACCTGGTCTATATCCAGGTCAGCACTGGCGTGGGCGCCGGCCTCATTCTTGACGGTCACTTGTATCGCGGCCGATCCCTGGCGGGTGAGCTAGGCCACATCACCCTGCAGCCCGGCGGTCCAGGGTGCACTTGTGGCAAGCGCGGCTGCCTCGAAAGCCTTTGCTCCGGCTGGGCCATCGCCCGTGACGGACGCAAATCCCTGGCCGAGGCCAAACCCGGCAGCCCACTTGCCCGGCTGCGCATCCGCACAGAAGATCTGGATGCGCGCCTGGTGCTGCAAGCCGCCCGCGACGGCGATCCCCTCGCCGCCCAGGTCTCCGAGCGCGCCTTCACCGCTCTTGGCCTCGCCGTCGCCAACCTCATCAGCCTGCTCGACCCCGACCTGCTGATCCTCGGCGGCGGCGTCATGCGCGCCGAAGACATTGTCGGTCCAATCTTGATCTCCACGTTGGAGCGGGAACTCTCCCCCATGTTTCGAGACCGTTACTCCCTGCGTTTTTCCAGCTTGGATGGAAACGAAACCTTGCTCGGCGCAGCCCTGCTTGATTGACTTCTCATAACGGTTTTTCTCCTGCCATGCCCTTATAAATAGGATTTCCATCCGAATTTTGGATGGAGTTTGATGTCCCTTCGCCAATGGACCCAACACAGGGATGTGTTGGGCTACGAGGTCATCTTTGCAGCGGGAATGGAGGATGGAGTTTGATGTCCCTTCGCCATGGACCCAACACAAGGATGTGTTGAGCTACGAAGTCATCTTTGCAGCGGGAATGGAGGATAGAGTTTGATGTCCCTTCGCCATGGACCCAACACAAGGATGTGTTGGGCTACGAGGTCATCTTTGCAGCGGGAATGGAGGATGGAGTTTGATGTCCCTTCGCAGTGGACCCAACACATTCCTGTGTTGGGCTACGAGGAAAGTCTTTTAAACCAAAAACGCTCAGCGACCGCTAAGCGTTTTGACTGTTCTCTTTCACTCTCCAGCTCTGACTTTTTCGCCTCTTCAAGGCGGAGAGTGGCTGGGAACCGCCCTCGGAGCCTGTCTTTCAAGGCGGAGAGGGTGGGATTCGAACCCACGGTGGCCACAGGGGCCACAACGGTTTTCGAGACCGCCCCGATCGTCCACTCCGGCACCTCTCCTCAAAAGCCCCTTATTATAGCATGGATTGTGTCAATCCAACAAACTTATTCTACCGTTCCAAGGTCTTCAGAATCGTTTCCCCGAACCGCTGCAGCCGCCAGGGCAGGTGGCCCATCAGCTCGGCCAGCTCCGGCAAACTCCTGGGGTTCGCCTGTGCGATCTGCTCCAGGATGTCGCGTGGCAAGATCACGTCCGAAGGAACGCCCATCTGCTGGCCCATTTCCTTGCGCCAGTTGCGCATCGCATCCAGCCGAAACAGGAAATCCTCAGCCGGCCGGTTGTGATTGTGCGGTCGTTCCAGCGGCCCGGCCTGATAACCCTTCTCGACCGCCTCCAACAGCCCTTCGCTGTGGCGGCTCAAAAGGCGCGGGGAGAGCGTGCCCAACTGTTCCAACTCCTGGAAGGATTGCGGTCGGTTGCGCGCCACCTCCAGCAGCACCCGGTTGCTCAACACCTTGAATGGAGGCAGGTTCGAAAAGCGCGCCTGCTCGTCCCGGTACTCGCAAAGCGAATGCAGGATCGACAGCTCGACCGGCGACAGGTTCTGGCTGCCCGAGATGCGCAGGCAGCGGCTTGGACTGTGGTCCTGGTCCGGCATGGTCACCTGCTCGGCCGCCCGGAAGTCCTCTTCAGCCAGCGCCCACCAGCCCTTCTCGACCAGTTCGGCTTTTAGCCGGTTGCGCAGGTCGATCAGATAATGCGTGTCCAGGCGGGCGTAGGCCAGCTGCGCCTGTGGAAGCGGCCGCTTGCCCCAGTTGGCCCGCTGGTAGCGCTTGTCGACCTCAATGCCGAAGGTCTCCTTCAACATCGAGCCCAGCCCAACGGACTGCCGGCCTAAAATCCGCGCCGCTACCATCGTATCGAAGATATTGGCGAAGCGGTACCCGAAGTCGCGCTTCAGGCAGATCAGATCGTACTCGGCGGCGTGAAAGATCTTCTCGATGTCGCGGTTGGCGAAGATCTTCCAGAGCGGCGAGAGGTCGCTGATCGCCAGCGGGTCAACCAGATAATCGGTATCGCCGGTGGAGAATTGGATCAGGCAGACTTGCTCCTGATAGACGTACAGGCTGTTCGATTCGGTATCAACTGCCAGTAAGGGATATTGCTCCAGGTCTGTTATCATCTGGCGCAGTTTTTTGGGATGATCGACCCATTCGGGCTTTTTCATTGGCGGCTTACTCATGGGGAACATTATAGCGCAAAAATCAGACTGCCCGGGAAGGAGTTTTTTAAGGGAGCATTTGCGAGGTGAGAAGTTCTACCCGGCTTAAATGCTCCCATTTCAAGGAGCGGGCACGAGTTTTCACAAATATTAGCCGAAATGAGAAAATTTGATTAAAGTGAGAATGTGAGAAAATTAATATAGAAATTCTTCTTACCCATCGCCGCAATGGTCAAACGCAATCGCGCCCCGAGCGGGGTGGAGGGATGTATACAGTTCAGAGGAGGGTCTATGAATGAACGTATCTTGATAATCGAAGACGATGAAGCCATCGTAAAAGTACTGCGGCGCGGCCTGGCCTACGAAGGCTACCAGGTCGATGCTGCCTTAGACGGCGAGACCGGGCTTGCCCTGGCTCGCGACCACAACCCAGACCTGGTGATCCTGGACTGGATGCTGCCCGGCATGGACGGTCTCGAAGTGGCCCAGCGCATGCGCTCGGTAAGCAACGTGCCGATCCTGATCCTAACTGCAAAGGACACGGTCTCGGACCGCGTCCAGGGACTGGATTCCGGCGCCGACGATTACATGGTTAAACCTTTCGAGCTCGACGAACTGCTGGCACACGTCCGGGCGCTGCTCCGCCGCACCCAACAAGACCGCGCCCCCGTGTTATCCTTCGCCGATCTGACGCTCGACACGTCTACGCGCCAGGCCACGCGCCAGGGGAGGGTCATTTCGCTGACCGCTAAAGAGTACGACTTGCTCGAGCTGTTCATGCGCCACCCACGCCAGGTGCTCACCCGCGAGGTCATCTTTGACCGGGTTTGGGGATACGATTTTGGCGGCGAAAGCAACGTGCTGGATGTGTACATCCGTTATCTGCGTCAAAAACTGGAGGCTGAAGACGAACCTCGCCTGATCCATACCGTTCGAGGCGTCGGTTACGTGCTGCGTGAGAATCCTTAATGACCCTGCGCCTCCGCCTGACATTGCTGTATACCTCGCTCTTGGGTGGTGTGCTGCTGATTTTTGGGTCACTGGTCTACGGCATGGTCAGCATCGTGCTGCTCGATCAATTGGATACGACCCTGTCGCAGGAGGCCGAGCAGATCGTTAATCAGTTGAGCGTTAACAGCACCGACAACCAGATCATCACCAGCTCGCTGACAGAGTACCAGCCAACCGAAAACCTGTACGTCCAGGTGTGGGGGAACGACGGCAACCTTTTATATACTCGACCTGCGACCATTAGCAAGCCGCTGGATCAGCTTGGTCGTTACGCCGGTTCCAATGTCTTTCACCAGAGCCTGGTTAATGGACTGAGCCTGCGCGTGCTCAGCGTGCCGCTGGAAAGCGCCCGCGGGCCTGCCGGCGTTCTGCAAGTGGGCCTCAACCTGGCGTTCATCAACATCACCCAGCGCACCCTGGCGTCCGTGCTGATCCTGCTGCTTGTGGTCGCGATGTTCGTCGCCGGGCTGGCTGCCTGGCTGGTCACCGGGCGCGCATTGGCGCCCCTGACCGTGGCGACCGCCATCGCCGAGAGCATCACCCGCGCCGAAGACTTGTCGCGGCGCATTCCGCTGATTGGCGCGCAAGACGACGAGATTGCCATCCTCATCCGGGCCTTCAACGATACCCTCGAACGCCTGGAAAAGCTGTTCACAACCCAGCGCCGCTTCCTGGCGGATGTCAGTCATGAGCTGCGCACCCCACTGACGGTGATCAAGGGCAACGTCGCCTTGATGCGCCGCGCCAAAGAAGCCGACGAGGAATCCCTCAGCAGCATCGAGGACGAGGTCGACCGCCTGACCCGCATGGTGGGAGACTTGCTGCTCCTGGCTCAGGTCGAGTCTGGCAACCTGCCCCTCGAAATGGCCCCGGTCGAGATCGATACCATTATCTTGGAAGTCTTCCAGCAAATGCGCGTGCTGGCCGGAGAGCGTGTTAACCTGCGCCTGGTGGAGATCGATCAATTGCAAGTCATGGGTGATCGTGATCGCCTCAAGCAGGTGTTTTTGAACCTTGTGGGCAACGCGATCCAATACACGCAGTCCGGCGGGCAGGTGACGATCACCTTGCGTAAGGCGGGCAACCAGGCCCAGGTGATCGTCACCGACAACGGCCCCGGCATTCCGCAGGAAGATCTGCCGCACATCTTCGAGCGCTTCTACCGTGGTGAGAAGTCACGCAAGCGCGGCAAGGGCACCGGCTTCGGCCTGGGCCTGTCGATTGCCTATTACATCGTTCGCAACCACGGCGGCAACATTGAGGTCACCTCGCAAGAGAGCCACGGAACCACTTTCGCCGTCTGGCTGCCGCTGCTTAAATAACAGCAAAAACAGCACGACCGGTTCGATTTGCAGAACCGGTCGTGCTGTTTTTAAAATATAGATGAATGGATTACAAACGTCGCCGAGGTGCTGCGCTACCTTCATTGCTGCTGTTGTCGTTTCTGCCTTTTGGATGCACTTGAGTTGGTTTCGGCATTGGGCGAGGCGTGAATGAGAGGCTGTGATAAGTCGGCTCTTGCCGGCCGCTGCCGTTGTTGCTGCCTGGCTCCATTGAGCGGGCGGCAGACGGTCGTGGCGCGGGCGCGGCTTGCATGGGCATCGTCGCCGGAGTGCGTTGATTATTGCTGTTGCCCGTGTAGCTGCGCTGGGGGGCCGGAGCTCGGCGCTGGGGAGCGGCATGGCCCCACAGGAGCCGGTCGCCCGCCATTGACAGCGACCCGATGATCAAGATACGGATGACCCATACCATGATCGCCACGAAAATCGGCACAACTTTGGTCAGCGTGCTGGCGCTCATTACGGTGGTGCTGCTGACGGAGTGGGTGATGACAGCCATGGAAACGCCCCACCAGGTGAGGATCGCGTTCATGGTTGCGGCCAGAAGCCAGGCGCCGAACAGGTACCACACCTCTTTTGGTTCTTCGCCGCCTTGTTCTGGGGTGAACAGCCGGGCAATGCCCGCAAAGTCGATCCCGCAGAATGCGATCGAAAGGATGGTGGCCCAACGAACACCGGCGAACCTCAGGTCGCCCAAGAGATCCGTCAAAGCAAAATCGGTAGTGCTGTAGTTGAAGATCTCGAAGGCTAGCAGCGCCGTCAAGATAATGACGGCGAAGATCAGGCCTGGCGATAACTTTCCTCTGCTCAGCAGACTAAAACGGTTGTTAGAACGTGAGTTTGAGAGGTTCACCTGAACATCTCCTTTTTTCACTTTCGTGAAAAACTAGAACGGATATAGTACGATAAATAGATTATAGAACACTTATTCTAAAGAGTCAATAACCGAATGGGGAATTTCTGGAACGAGTGTTCGAAACATTATATCATAACGATAGCAGTGAAAAGAGAAGCAGGGATTAGAAAATGGTTAGAGAATCTTTTGAATAAAATAACGACGAGGGAGCGCTGCTGCAGCGCTCCCTCGTCGTTATTTTATTCAAAAGGCCTAGCTCTTGCGCAGCGCCTGACCGATCCGCTCTGCCAAGGCTTCCATCTCGGGCGCGTCCACTTCCTCCACTTTTCCGGCGTCGGAAAGCGTGGCTACCGCGGGATTCACCGGCATTCTCGCCGCCACCGGCGCACCGGTTGCTGCGGCCACTTCTCCGGCATGACTGGGGCCGAACAGCTCGTAGCGCTTGCCGTTGTCGGGGCACTCAAAGTAGCTCATGTTCTCCACAATGCCAAGCACCGGGATGTTGAGCTGCTGCACCATGTGCACTGCTTTGCGCACCACCAGCGTCGCCAGGTCTTGTGGGGTGGTCACCATCACCACGCCCGAGAGCGGCAGAGACTGCACCACAGTCAGGGCTGCATCCGAGGTTCCCGGAGGCAGATCCACCAGCAGATAGTCCAGCTTGCCCCACAGGGCGTCATTGTAGAACTGTTGGATCGCTCCGGCAATCATCGGCCCGCGCCAGATGACCGGGGTGTCGGCTTCCTTCAGCAGCAGGTTGATCGAGACCACCTTGATCCCGGTCTTGGTGCTGGCCGGCAGCATCCCGGCTTCGCTGCCGCGCAGGCCGCCCGAGGGCAGCCCGAACAACTTGGGGATGCTCGGCCCGGTGATGTCTGCGTCCAGCACGCCTACCTTATAACCACGACGCGCCAGCGCCGCCGCCAACAGGGCCGTCACGCTTGACTTGCCCACGCCGCCTTTGCCGCTCATCACCGCCACCACGTGGTCGATCTTGTTGAACTGATTCAGCTTGGGCAGTCCTTGCTGCCCGCCCATCAGCGCGCGGCGCTCCTCATCGGTCATCGCCCCAAACTGCAAGTCGACCTTCTCGACGCCCGGCATCCCCATCAAGATGGAACGGGCGTTATCAGCCATCTGGTTGCGCATTGGGCAGGTCGGCACGGTCAGGGCCAGGGTGAAGCTTACAGCGCTGTCCTCGATCTTCAGATCGCGCACCATGTTCAGCTCCACAATACTGCGGTGCAGCTCAGGGTCCATCACCCGCTGCAGCGCCTCCATTATATCTTTCTCAGAAGGCATCGATACTCCTTAATTAATCATCAAAAAATTGCTGCCTGTTAATTTGTCTTCTTCGTCCCCTGGTTGTCCAATAAACTTGAGAGACAAACAACTCAAATTATACCAAGAATGGTCCGAAATCACTTCGCCTCGGATCGTGACGTTCGACGGCTCTTACGTCGTAAAACGTCACCAAATCGACAGATTTCCCTTTTCATTCCCACTTATCGCCGGTGAAACCGACCCGCTTGTTCGATTGCAGGTACCGATCGCAGTGTGCGCACAGATCCCCACAGCCCTTGTCAATATCCTTATAGACGCGCGGCACCCCGATAATGCCGGGCGCAAAGATTGCCTCTTTGCGCCCGGCATTATCGGGGTGCCGCTTCTCGCCCCTCTGATGAACGTTCGGAACTACTTACCCTTGCGCTTCTTCTCCACTGCCATGCCGGCGACAACACCGAGAACCAGGCCGATCACGGCGCCAATATAAAAATTCTGGAAAAGTACAGAGGTGACGATGACGCCGAGAACCAGCCCGACAATCGCGCCAAGCATGGTGTAGCTTAAACTCATCATCCGGGCGTTCGACGTTTTCGGTTTCTTGTTCCATGAGGTCTCCTATTGTCTGACAAACGGGAAAACAGTGCCCTAATAATACCGGATTTTTCGGGAAATAGATACTCGTCAAATAGCCAGGATTATCATGACGAATGTCCCGATCAGTGGCAGCAAGCAGCCAACAGTGAACGGGGGACAGCGGCTGCCCCCCGTTCACTGTTGGCTGCTTGCTGACCTACGAGACGTACGTCACTTCCTTCTCGGGCGCTTCATTCTCGTGCACCTGCTCCGGCTCTTTCGACACGATCCGCAGAGGGCGGTCGTAGAAGATGTACTGGAAAATCCAATTAATGAACACAACAATCCGGTTGCGGAAGCCTACGAGCTGGTAGATGTGCACCACCAGCCACACGATCCAAGCGAAGAAGCCCGTGAACTGGAAGCGCCCCAGCTCCGCCACTGCCTGGCTGCGCCCGATCGTTGCCAGGATGCCTGGGTTCTGGTATTCAAAGTCTTCCAGCCGCTCGGACCGGATCCGATGCAGGATGTTCTTGGATGCCAGCTCGCCTTCTTGCAGCGCCACAGTTGCCAACATCGGCAGCGCTGCGCCTTCCTTGTCTTCCAAAAAAGCCGCATCGCCGATCACGAACACTTCCGGGTACCCCGGCAGCTGCAGCGTTGGCGCCACCTTCACCCGTCCGAGGCGGCCTTGCGGCTCATCGATGCTGGCGATCAGCGGGCTGGCTTTAGCGCCTGCCGTCCAGATCAGGGTCCGGGTCCGCAGCGGCTCGCCCTCTTTAAAGGTCACTTGCTTGCCGTCATAACCGGTGACCATTTTGTTGAACGCCACCTCCACGTGCTTGTTTTCCAGCACTTTCTGGGCGTGTTCCGACAGGTTCTCCGGCATCATCAACAGCAGCCGGTCCATTGCTTCCAGCAAAATAATGTGCACCTCTTCCGCCCGGATGTCTGGATAATCTTTCAGCATCACGTGAAAGTACAATTCCGAAATCGCCCCGGCCAGCTCCACCCCGGTAGGTCCGCCTCCAACCAGCGTGGTGGTCAGCAGCGCTCTGCGCCGTTCCGGGTCTTCCTCCCGGGTCGCCGCCTCGAACTGCCGCACCAGATGCACGCGGATCGCCTCTGCATCCCCCAGGCTCTTCAGGGTGAATCCGTTCTCCTCGATCGATTGGATGCCGAAGTAGTTGGTCACACTGCCCACTGCCAGGATCAGATAATCGTAATGGATCTCTTCTGCCTCGGTATACAGGCGTTTGTGATCCAGATCCAGCTTGTTCACCCGGCTCAAGCAGAAACGCTCGTTCTCCCGGTGCCTCAGCATCCTGCGTACCGGATAGGCGATATCGTAAGGCGCCAGCCCGGCGCTCGCCACCTGATACAACAGCGGTTGGAACAGGTGGTAGTTATTCTGGTCGACAATCGTGACGTTGACCGGCTTACCGTTCAGCTCTCGGATTGCTTCCAAACCGCCAAAACCAGCCCCAACTACCACGACGTGCGGTCGCTCTGGCTCGCGGAAAATTTGAACGCTCATGTTTTGCCCCTTCATTCTGTAAGTTTCCGTGCAATTCCCCCTGACACGGCCGTTTACCATTAATGATGTAACTGGCTCAGGCAGTGGTGTTTGGCAGGGCGCCATGACGCCACTGCCTGAGCCAGTCCTATGCTAAGCACTAGTTTATATTGTACCAAATTCATCAATCATAGTGTGTCCACCTTATACAGCCTCTCGCCATCCCCCTGATCTTCTAAGAACGCACCGCGGGCGGTCCGGAAATTCCTCTAAAACCCTGAAACTTTTCTCTCCGAAAAACGTTATATAAGATAGGGCAGCGTGAGACCTGCCGTGCACGGTTAGAAAACATTGCAAAATTGCTAAGAAACAAAAGGCCGGATTTATTGTATAATGTATTTATGAAGAAAGCTTGGCACTTTCATATCAGGGGGCGTTGCGATGCAGTTGGAACACCGGGCGGCTGATCTCACACTCCCTTGAAGCCTCGATAAATTGGGTTAAAACTGGCGGTAGCTTTTACGCCAGCTTGGGGTTTTAGCTTATAGAACCCTGCGATTTTGGTATACGGCAGGCACGCCGGCCTGCCATTATTGGAGCATCGCTTGAGGAGGTGGGCCATGTCTGTGATCGTTTATCTTGCAATAGCCCTGGTGGGCTTCGTTTTCCTGGCAATCAGTTTGCTTGGATTGGAGTTCGGAACGGTGAAACGGCAATTAATTGCGCTAACCCGTTGAAGTCCGCCTACACCGGCGCGTCTTGCCTTTGACCGCCGGATACTTAAAGCGCCCCGTCGCTGGGGCCAGTATTCATCTTGCTTTCCGCCCCCGTCGAATGGACGGGGGCGATTTTTTTAATGCTTTGTGTTGGAACTTTCCTCTCCAATTTTCGTTATAGAAGTATTGGCTTCATGCTACAATCTGACTCGGTTATCTGACTTGTTTGTACATCTATAAAGATCCTTCAAGAACCGCCCGGAACCTCTTCCGGGTCGCTCCATTGGGGGAAAGGAGATCGGTATGGCAGAGATTGGGCTGGAAACAATCAATGGTGAGCTGCCTCAGAATCAATCGATCCATCTGGAATGGATCATCCCACTCCTGTTGCATCCGCGCCGGACGATTGAACAGGTGGTCAAACAGGAACACGGCGTTTGGGCAGCGCCGCTCTTGCTGCTGACCCTGGCGGTTGCGCTGCTGGTGCTGGTACAAGGGCCGGTGCGCAAAGCCGAAGCCCAAATGTCCTCCGCCATGCCCGAAAATGCCCAATACTTCTCGCCAGATCAAATCGCCCAACTGCAAGAGGGCATAGACGCCCGCCAGGGCCCTGTTTTCATCTACGTCTTCCCGGCCATCGGCCTTCTTGCCGGGGTCTGGTTGAGCTGGTTCCTGCTTGGAAGCTTACTACATCTGACCCTGACCATGGCAGGCAGCCGCAGCAGCAGCAACGCTTCTTTAACCTGGCTGCCTGGGCCAGCCTACCCCTGGTCTTCCGCTACCTCGTGCGCGCCGCCTTCTCTCTCTCCACGCATCAAATGGTCACCAGCCCGGGGCTGTCCGGCTTCATGGCGCCCGCCTCCACCGGTTTCAGCTCCTACCTGGGCATCATCCTGGCCTTCATCGATCTGTACCTGATCTGCCAGGTGGCGCTGCTGCTGGTTGGTGTGGTGCCTGCCACCGGACTGGCGCGCACCAAGGCCTGGGCGGTCACTTTGCTGGTGGTCGTGGCGCTGCTGGCGCTGCAAGGGCTGCCCGGTTTCCTGGTCTCCAAGCTCGGATCGATGGCGACCACACAGCCATTCTTCTTCTAGTTGACCCCTTCCAATTTTTTGTAGGACTTTTCGTATGGACAACGGCGTTTTCATTCGCACAGAAGGACTGCACAAGATATTCCAGATGGGCCGTCAGGCCGTCCGGGCCGTGGACAATCTCGACCTGGATATCCCGCGCAACAGCTTTACCATCATCATGGGTCCTTCCGGCTCGGGAAAGAGCACCTTGCTGTATCTGTTCGGCGGGCTCGACCGGCCCACTGGCGGGCGGATCAGTGTTGGGGGCCAGTCGCTCGAAAAGATGGACGAAAATCATCTGGCCCTCTACCGCCGCCGTTCGGTGGGCTTCGTGTTCCAGTCCTTCAACCTGGTTTCCAGCATGACCGCTTTACACAATGTGACCTTCCCGATGCGCTTTAGCGGCGTGGCCGGCAAGCAGCGCACAAAGCGCGCCGGAGAGCTGCTAAAAGCCGTCGGGCTGGAGAACCGCGCCCATCACCGCCCTACCGAGCTCTCCGGGGGGCAGCAGCAGCGCGTCGCCATCGCCCGCGCTCTGGCCAACAACCCATCCCTGATCCTGGCGGATGAGCCCACCGGCAATCTCGACACTTCCAGCGGCTTTGGCATCATGCAGTTACTCTCCGACTTGCACCAGAGCGGGCGTACTGTGGTGGTCGTCACCCACGATCACCGCATGGTCCGCTTCGCCACCCAGGTGATCTATCTGCTCGACGGGCATTCGGTCAGCGAGGAAGCTTACAATGCCGCCAACCTGTTCGCATTGGAATCCGAAAATTCGTAGGGCGTAACGCTGTACGCCTGTAAAAGGGATCTCTCATGAAACGTTCCATCGTTCGCATTTCGATTGTTTTGCTGTTCCTGTTCGGGCTGGTCTTACAGCTTTCGCCGAGCGCCGCCCTGGCCCAAGGGGAGGAGCCGACTGCCGTGCCGACACAGACGCTCAAGCCAACTAAAACGGCGACTCCTACAAAGACGCCCAAGCCGACCAAAACGGCGACTCCTACGCTTCCGGCAGAGGTGCTCCGTCCGCTCGTGGTGATCAACTCGGTCGACACAGGCGGCTTTGTGGAGGCCGGGAAAACTTTCGATCTGATCTTACATCTCAAGAACCGGGGCAGCCAGCGCGCCTATAATCTGACCGCCGTATTATCGAGCGTCGATCTCTTCCCGCTGGAGACCGGTGGGGTCAACACCGTTGGCCCGCTCGATCCAGGCAAAGGCACGAACATGGTCCAGCCGATGATTGCCTCCGGCAGTTTGACCGGCGACGCGTCGGTTGTGACGGTTGCTTTAAGTTACTCTGGGGAGGACGGCCTCCCCTACACAGTGAACTTCACGGTCACGGTCGGTATCAAAGAGACCGTTTATTCCGGCGTGGCATCCACCTATACCCCCACGCCCACCGGAACGGCACAGCCACGCCCGCAGCTGGTCATCAGCGGTTACAACGCCAGCGTCGACCCGCTGCAGCCGGGCACCATCTTCAACCTCGATCTAGAGATCCGCAACCTTGGCAACAGCGACGCCAAGGCCGTTACCATGGTCCTCGGCGGCAGCGGCGCCAGCATCGACGTCAGCAGCGGCACGCCTCAGCCGGGCGGCGTTTCGGGCGGCAGCAGCGACCTGACCAACTTTGCCCCACTCGGCACCTCCAATCTGTTCTATCTTAACGATATCCCCACCGGGGCGGTCTACCGCAGCAGCACTCAGTTGATTGTCAACGTGTCCACCAACCCCGGCGCCTATCCGTTAAGGATCGCCTTCGTCTACATCGATGAGCACGGCACACGCATCATCGACGATCAGGTCATCACCCTGCTGGTGTACTCCCTGCCGCAGGTCGAAGTCGGATACTACCGCGATCCCGGTGTGTTCTTCTCCGGTCAGCCCAATCCACTGCCGCTGCAGGTCACCAACCTGGGTCGCATGACCAGCGTGCTCGGTTCGCTCAAGGTGACCAGTAAGGCCGCTGAAGTGACCAACAACGTCAGTCTGGTCGGCAACCTGGAACCGGGTGGCTATTTCACCATGGATGCCATGGTGATGCCCATGCAGCCCGGCCCGCTCGACTTGCTCATCACCATTAACTATACCGACAACTTCAACCAGCCCCGCAGTATCGTTCAGACCTTGAGCCTGGAAGTGCAGGATGCGGGTATGGGTATGGAACCCGGCGCGGAAGGCCAGGGGATAATGCCTGGGCAGGCAGGCTATCCCGGCATGGTCGAGCCGGGTATGGAGGGATTCCCCGGTCAGGGCATGGAAGGTATGCCGGTAGACGTCTCAACCGGCCCTGAAACCTTCTGGCAGAAGGCGCTGCGCGCCTTGAAGGGACTGATCGGACTGAACAGCGCTCCCGAGCAGCCCAGCAACCAGGGCGGCCCCGGCATGGAGATGCCGCTCGACCCAGGCTCCGGCGCTCCAATCAAGGGCGAGGGCAAGAACTAGATGAATTTCTTCGATTTGGTGCGCCTGATCCTTGATAACCTGAGCCGGCGCAAAGGCCGGGTTGTCATGACCGCCGTGGGCGTGGTCATCGGCACCGCCTCGGTCGTGCTGCTGATCTCACTTGCGAACGGCATGCAGCAGAATTACCAGAAGCAGTTCGGCAACATGGGCGATCTGACCCTGATCGCGGTCATGCCCAGCTATGGTAACGGTGGGATGATCGTCGAAAAGGCCGGGGGCGGCGGGGGCGGCGGACCGCAGCAGCAGCAGAACAAGCTGCTTACTCCTTCTGCTATCGATGAGATCAAGGCCATCCCCGGCGTTTCGACCGTCATCCCACGCGAATATCTGTGGGGCGGCGCGCAGATCCAGTTTGGGCGATTGGAAACCTATGGCAGCGTGATCGGTGTCGGCGCTGAAGATCTCTCCATCTTCAGCTATCCGGCCGCCCAGGGCGACACCACGCTCTCGAAGGGGACCGTGGTGATTGGCGGCTGGGTTGCCAAGAGCTTCATGGACCCGCGCTCGCGCCCCAATCAGGAGGTTACCCCGGTCGCGCCCGACCTGTACGATCAGCGTATCCGCCTTACTCTGATCAAGATGAGCTCCGACGGCCAAGAGGTTCGCAAGCGTATTGACCTGCGCGTCACCGGCATCCTCACTGAGACCCGCAACTATGACGCTGACGGCAACTTGTTTGTGCCGATCGAGGAACTGGCCGCCTGGAATGAATGGTTCCGCGGCTCACGTATCAACCGCAACCGGGACGGCTACGAGATGGTCTACGTCAAGTGCGCCAGCACCGACGTGGTCAGCGAGATCTCCGATCAGATCAACGAGCTGGGGTACATGGCCAGCACGCCTCAGACCTTCCTGGAGGGCGTCAACAGCTTCTTTACCGTCATGCAGGTCATCTTTGGAGGTGTCGGCGCAATTGCCCTGCTGGTGGCTGCGATTGGCATCGCCAACACCATGACCATGGCGATCCTGGAGCGCACGCGCGAGATCGGGCTGATGAAAGCGGTCGGCGCCACCAACCGCGATGTGCTCAGCATCTTCCTCGGCGAAGCCGCCGGGATTGGCCTGCTGGGCGGCCTGGGAGGTGTGCTGGTGGGCTGGCTGGGCGGCAAGGCTCTCAATGTGGCCGCTCTGGTTTACCTGGCCGAGCGTGCCGGCGAGACCGGCGGCATCCCCAGTTCCATCGCCGTTTTAACTCCCGCCTGGCTGCCGGTTTTCTCGCTGGTCTTTGCGACCCTGATCGGCCTGCTCTCCGGCCTCTACCCGGCCCTGCGCGCTGCGACACTGCAGCCCGTTACGGCGTTGAAATACGAGTAAGCGTGGGTACGGGGGCAATCAGGTTCTGATTGCCCCCGTACCCGCTCGTCAAAATTTTACGAAACCTATCCAATCATTTATAATAGAAATAAGCAATGATCGTAACTGCTCAGGCAGTGGTGGTTTTCGAAAGAAGGAGCGCCACTGCAGCCGCTCTCCTTCTCTCGAAAACCATCACTGCCTGAGCAGTTACCAATTAGCCGTAGTTGGGGGAGAAGGAGTACGTAAATGGTCTGCAATCAAAAGGGGGAACGATGGCTTTAGATCAATCTGCACAAAAAGATAAACCACATGCAGAACAGCCGGTTCTTTCGGCCGGGGAGCTGCTTTCGAAGGCGCAGGCAGGCATGATCCTGCTGCATGGCCGCGGCGGCACCGCCGACGGCATCCTTCGCTTGGCGCGCCTGATCTTTTATCCCGGCTTCGCCTATCTGGCGCCTCAAGCTGAGGGGAACACCTGGTATCCAAACAACTTTATGAGCCCGGTCAAAATGAACGAGCCCTGGTTGTCGGCTGCTTTGAAGAAGATTGAGCAGCAGCTCGATCGCTTTAAGGAGGCAGGCATCCTCCCAGAACAGGTGATCTTGCTCGGCTTTTCGCAGGGCGCCTGTCTGGTGACCGAGTTCGCCGCCCGCAACCCGCGCCGCTACGGGGGTATCGTTGGGCTGAGCGGCGGGCTGATTGGCGCGGAGGTCTCCGCCCCGGATACTACCCAGTCGCTGGACGGCACCCCGGTGCTGCTCGGCTGCAGCGATGGGGATCCTTTCATTCCTCTCGAGCGGGTGGAAGAGACTGCCGACGTGCTGCGCGCGCTGGGTGGGGCGGTGGATGTGCGCATCTACCCGGGAATGGGCCACACGGTTAACGAAGAAGAACTGCAGCAGGTCCACGCCATCATGGCGGCCGTGCCGGGTGTCCCTGAGCCAGGCAAGTAGAAATGGGTACAGTCAAAAAGTCACTTCGCATTCTCGGCATTCCAGGAACGGTCAGCGCCAAGGCCTATAACCGGTTCCTGCTGCAGGCTGCCCAAGAGCTGGCGCCCGATCACATCGAGGTCGAGATTTTCGATCTCTCCCCGGTGCCGATCTACAACGCCGACTTGATCGACGTGCCGGTGGGCGTGCTGGGCTTGAAGAACGCCATCGAGCGTTCGGATGCCCTGCTGTTCGCCACACCGGAGTACAACCACAGCATCCCGGGCGTGCTCAAAAACGCCATCGATTGGGCTTCCTGGCCCACGGTGGATTCCCCCCTGTATTACAAGACCGCCGCCATCATGGGCGCAACCGTCGGGTTGTGGGGCACCGTGCGCGCCCAGGACCACCTGCGCCAGATCCTGGCTGCGGCTCGCGTGCATGTCGTTCTACGTCCGGAGGTGTTTGTCTCGCGGGCGCAAGAGAAGTTCGACGCTGAAGGCAAGCTGGTCGACGAGACCACTCAGGGCTTCGTGCGCATGCTGCTGGACTCCCTGGCCGAGTGGACCCTGCGCCTGCGTGAAGAGGAGCACGCCCGGTAGAGAGGGAGATTTCTTTCTATGTATTTGCGAGAGACGCATGCATCTTGCAAATACGGAAACCTCCCTCTCTATACAGCTTTTAGCAAATTTCCATGGAAAAGATGGCTTGACGATTTGAGTGGGATGGGGTATATTTAGGCCGATCCGGGCAGCCGGCCCGGGCTGAAAGAATGCCCTCGTAGCTCAATTGGACAGAGCGTTTGCTTGCGGAGCAAAAGGTTGCAGATTCGAGTTCTGCCGGGGGCACAGATAATCAGCTCTGAAAAAGGGCTGTTTTTATTTAAGGTTGCCGATCCCATCGAGGGATGATATTCAAGTTCTGCCGGGGGCACACAAATAGCCTCTCACAACTCTCTATTCTCTGTTCTCTATTCCCTCTTCCCCCATCTACACGTGGAAGCGGATATTTAAAATATCCCCATCCTGGACCACGTATTCCTTGCCCTCCAGGCGCAGCTTGCCTTTTGCCTTTGCCTCAGCCATGCTGCCTAACGCCATCAGCTCGTTATCGTTGATCACCTCAGCCCGGATGAAGCCCTTCTGCAAATCTGAGTGGATCACACCGGCCGCCTCGGGAGCGACCGCTCCCTGGTGGACGGTCCAGGCACGCACCTCGTCCTCTCCAACCGTAAAGAAGGAGATCAGCCCCAGCAAATCGTACGACAACCGGATCATGCGGTTGAGGCTCGGCTCATCGATGCCGTACTCCTCCAGGAACATCTCCATCTCTTCTGGCGGCAGCTGGGCAATCTCCATCTCCAGCTTGCCCTTCAACGCCACCACTTTGCCGCGCTGGTGCGTGTAGGTAATCTCGGGCGCTTCCTGGCTTTCGGCCAGATTGAGCACGATCAGCATCGGCTTGCGGCTGAGGAAACCGTAACCCGACAGCGCCTTCTCCTCGTCCGGCGTCAGCTCCATATCGCGCAGCGGCTTCTCTTCTGAGAGGACTTCGTGCATGCGCTGAAACAGCTCAATCTCCCGGTCGATGGTCGCCTTGTCACGCCCGGCGCCTTTGCGGCGCTCGTCCGCCAGGCGCTCCAGCTTGCGCTCTACCGAGATCAAGTCGTTGAGAATGAACTCGGTGTCCATCGTCTCTACATCCCGCTGCGGATCGACCGACCCGGACGGGTGGGGCACATTATCGTCCTCGAAGGCCCGCACGACGTGGATGAAGCCGTCCATCTGGGCCAGCTGGTTGAGCAGCGTTCCCGAGATTCCGGTCTTCCCGGCGCTGCCGTCTAACCCGGCGATGTCCGCGTACGTGACCTTGGCATAGATGGTCTTCTTCGGGTTGAACATTTCCGACAAACGGTCCACCCGCGGGTCGGGCACTTCCACGACCGCCGTGTGGACCTCGATCTTGCCGCTGACCGTGCCGGTGGGTACCGAGCCGCGCGTCAGTGCATTGAACAGGGTCGTTTTCCCTGATTGGGGTAAGCCAACAATTCCTAGGCGCATAATAAGTTGCGAAACCTTGATCCTTATGAGAAGTTTTGATACAATGAAGCTCTCAGTGCCGGAGTGGCGGAACAGGCAGACGCGCACGACTCAAAATCGTGTTCCGAAAGGAGTGTGGGTTCGATTCCCACCTTCGGCACCAGCAGGATTATAACACAGGCCCTCTTCGGAGGGCCTGCTGCCTTTTAGCAATCTTCCGGCCATCCCTGACCTGCCGTCTCGTGTGGTTGCATTTCGTCTATAATTCCTTCATGGAACTCTACGACCTTCTCGTCATCGGCGGTGGCGCGGCCGGCTTTTTCGGCGCCATCACCTGCGTATCCGCCCGTCCGGGCAGCCGCATACTGATCTTGGAAAAGGGGAACAAGCTGCTCTCCAAAGTGCTCATCTCCGGCGGTGGGCGCTGCAACGTGACGAATGCCTGCTTCGATCCGGCCGAGCTTGTCCGCTTCTACCCCCATGGCGGTCGCGCTCTGCTCGGGCCTTTCCAGCGCTTCCAGCCGCGCGACACCGTGCGCTGGTTCGAGCGCCGCGACATCCCACTCAAAACTGAGCCGGACGGGCGCATCTTTCCCGTCAGCGACTCGGCCGAGACCATCACCAGCACGCTGCTCCACGAAGCCCGTCGCCTGGGTGTCGAGATCGAGACACACGCCCCGGTCGCTGCTGTTGAAGTGATCGAGGACTGGCAGGGTCGGCGTTTCGAGCTGACCCTGCGTGACAGCCACCGGCTTGCCTCTCGCCGCCTGCTCCTGGCGACCGGCGGCGACCGCCAATCGCTCGATCTGGCCGCCTCGCTCGGCCATGCCGTTATTCCCCCCGTGCCCTCGCTCTTCACTTTCACCGTGCCCGATCCACGCCTGAAGGGTCTCTCCGGTATCTCCGTCGATCCGGTTCACTTGCGCCTCCCAGAGCCCCGCCTGGAGGCCCAAGGCCCGCTGCTGGTCACCCACTGGGGCTTCAGCGGTCCGGCTGTCTTGCGCCTCTCCGCCTGGGGGGCGCGCTTCTTGCACGATGCCAGGTACCAGGCCGATCTACTGGTTAACTGGCTGCCCGATTACAATCAAGACAGCCTCTACAACTTCTTCCTGGCCTTCAAGGAAAAGTCTCCCCGCCAACAGGTTGCTCCTCACGATCCGCTCGGCAGGCTGCCCCAGCGACTGTGGCGGCGTTTGGTCGAGGCGGCAGGGATTGAGGAGGAGCGTGTCTGGGTCGAGACCTCCAAGAATGCCCTCAACCGCCTGGCCGCCGAGCTCACGCTCGGCAGCTTCCAGATCCGCGGCAAGGGCGTCTTCAAAGAGGAGTTCGTCACCAGCGGGGGCGTCGCTCTCAATCAGGTCGATTTCAAAACCATGCAGAGCAAGGTTTGTTCCGGACTCTACCTGGCCGGCGAGGTGCTCGATATCGATGCCCTGACCGGCGGCTTTAACCTTCAAAATGCCTGGACGACCGGCTGGATCGCCGGACAATCGATCGCTGAGTCTTTGTAGTTTCCGGAACGAAAAACAGCCGTCACCCGACTTCATCGTCGGGTGACGGCTGTTTTTCGTTCCGAGGGGAATCCCTCATCCTTCAATAGGAACTTCCCTGATTGAACCCCCTTTTACCTTCCATTACAGTTAATTGTGTAGGAGCCGGTCGTGGAAGAAAGGGCATTCACAGCTTCCACTCGTTTTCTGCAGGATGAATTGCCAATCGTTTACTCCGGGGATTGCCGGCATTGAACCCATATATCCTGTTTCTGGTGGGGGTTTTAGAGGTCGAATGAAACAGAAGAGCTGGTTAATGGTAGTGGGGCTTGTATCCCTGTTGCTGCTATCCGCCTGCGCCGCTGCCATTCCCAACACGGGAGAGAAAACCGGCGGACTGGCAGCGAAAATGCCGGACGATTACCTTACGCTTCTGGACGATCTTCGCAGCAATGGCGCAGAAGTTGTGGATGGAGGTCAGATGGGGCAGGCGCTGTTCGATGTGGCTGCCCAACTGATCACCGTGAACGGCGATAATGTCCAGGTTTTTATTTTTGAGAGCGAACCAGCGCGGGTAGCGGCCCAAAAGATCATTTCTGCTAACGCCAACAACTATAACCCGGAACTTGGCGAAAAGCCATATTTTTGGTCGCGCGGCCGCATGCTGGCCTTGTATAAAGGGGAAGACCCAAAGGTGCTATCTTCGCTGATGAAGACGCTCGGCGAGCCGGTCGTTCAACCCAGCACGAAGAATCCACCGGCGGATATAGGAAGAAAGGAGACTGGGTGAAACATTTATCGAAAGTTTTTTGGTTGTTAGGGGCATTATTGATCGTTCTTTCCGGCTGCTCCCCTTCTGTAGAGGCTAGCTTAAATCTGCGCGGCACGGCCGAGCCGCAGGTCGACCTGGCGATGACCGATCTGCAAAACCGGCTGGATTTGCCCGATCCGTCCTCGATCCGGGTCGACTCGATTGAGCCGGTGCAGCTCCAAAAGGGTAATCTTGGGATTCCTTCTACGGGCAGCAGCGGTTCCGAACAAACTGTACAGGGTTATAAAATTACCTTGTCGGTGCCGCTCGCCCAAGACCGCAGGGAGTACGTCTATCACGTCGCCAACGGGCAAGCGGTGCTGGTGCCCGGCCCATCCAACAAGCCGGTCATGGGTCGCCCCGAATTCTTGACCGCCCTGAACCGGCAGGGACTGAAGGTCGTATCGTCTGCCCCGCAAGATCGGCTGTCTCAGCCGCTGTTCTCCGCGCCTGACCGCCCGATCCTCGTCAACGGCGAGGTGGTCCACGTCTATCCGTATGAGCAGCAGGGCCAGGCTGAAGCCGAGCAGGTACGTATTACTGAGAACGGCGTCGAGGTGAACGGACAGGTCGTAGAACTGCAGGGAACGCCGCACTTCTTCCGCAAGGACCGCCTGATCGTGCTCTATCTGGGCCAAAATCAGACCGTCCTCCAGGCGCTGCAAGACGTCCTCGGCACAGAAGTCCCTTAAGTGCAAAAGGAACGCGCTCGAGGCGCGTTCCTTTTGCTGCTCTTCAATGTCAACTCTTTGACGTCTTTACCCCAGCCTTGGGGTGGCGCGAGATATAAATACAAACGACACCAGCGCAGTACTGGTGTCGCTTGTGGTTAAACTCGAGCGTTCCTCCCGCCGATTAACGCTCGCCGGTAATTCGATTTAAGAAGAAGTACTTTCCCCCTTTACTTCTCTAAATTAATTCTAGAGAGATTAGGGTGGTGATACCATGGGGGAAATCCCCTATAAACGGGGTAGGGAAAACCCTACCTGAATAATATTATACGGCATATATGAAAAAAGTAAACTTAAAAAAGGGTGATTTTTACCAATTTTGAGAATTTGTTATCCAACTTGGGCCTGCCACAGCGCTTTGAGACCGTTCAAACTGCCTTCGATGTTCACTCCTGGCCCCAAAACCCCCTTCCACAGGTCGCCTAGTTCGGCCACTCGCGGCTGCACTGTATGGAAATTGAATGCCAGCGGGTCCAGGCCGTGGCGCACCTCCGCCCATCGCAGCGGTGTGGACACCGGCGCGCCCGGGTGCGGTCGCAAGGAATAGGGCGCGATCAGCGCTTGCCCGGTCCGGTTTTGCAACACGTCCAGATACATCTTACCCTCGCGCTTCTGTGGACTGCGCTCAATCGAGGTGATATCCGGCAGGCGGGTGTTGACCAGCCGGGCGATCAGGGTGGCGAACTGCCGGCCCTGCTCGTATGTGTAATGCGCTCCCAGCGGGATGAAAATGTGCAGTCCTGATTGCCCGCTGGTCTTCACCAGGCTGGCCGCGCCGATCTCCTCCAGGATTTGATGGAACTGCAAGGCCACCTCGATCACGTCGCTGAATGGTCGCGACCAGGGATCCAGATCGAACACCAGGTAGTCTGGAAATTCCAGCTTGCCGATCCGCGAGTTCCATGGATGCAGCTCGATCGCCCCCAGGTTGGCGATGTATGCCAGGGTGGCTTCGTCCTGGCAGACGATGTAGTTGATCTTGTTGCCGCTCGTGTCCGATTCGATCTCCACTGTTTGTACCCAATCGGGCACGTCGTCGACATCCTTCTGAAAAAAGCTGCTGCCGTGGATGCCGTTGGGGTAGCGCCGGAGGAACAGCGGCCGGTCTTTCAAATAGGGAAGCATATAGCGGGCCATGGTACGGTAGTACTCGATGACGTCCCCCTTGGTCAGCGGGTCTTCCGGATAATACAGCTTCTGCAGGTTGGTCAGCGCTACTTCATGCCCGCCAATCTCTTCGCTCTTCGACTGCTCTTGGCGCGGCTCCAGCTTGGGCGTCTCTGGCTCAGCCTCCACCGGCACCGGCATCTCGCGCCGCACGTCGCGCGGGTCTTTGTCCGGTCTCCACCCTGCGAAGATCGGCTGGCGCATCATGCCCGACGCGGTCCACTCGGCGAAGCGCACCTCGCACACCAGTTCCGGCTCCACCCAGGTGGCCGGCTGGTTGGTGTGTGGGGTGGTCTGAAAGGGTAAATCCTTGCGCTCCAGCCCCTTGAGCGTCTCCCGGATTTCCCCCAGATCCTGATGGCTTAGCCCGCCGCCCGTGTGTCCGATGAAGACCAGGTTGCCGCGCTCATCGTACACGCCCAACAGCAGCGCGCCCAGGTCGGGCCGGTTGCCGCGCGGCTCGGTGTACCCCCCGACCACCGCCTCTTGCCGCCGGTGAGTCTTGATCTTCAGCCAGTTCCCGCTGCGTATGCCCGGCTCGTAGAGGCTGCCCTTTGCCTTGGCCATGATGCCCTCCATGCCGTGGTCGATCGCCGCCTGGTAGAACGCCAGCCCCTCCCCTTCGACGTGATCGCTGTACTTGATGCGCGCCATCTCCGGCAGGATCGCCTGCAGGATCTCCTTTCGCCGGTACAGTGGCAGGGTCATCAGGTCGTGGCCTTCCAGGTACAACAGGTCAAACACGTAGTACACCAGCGTGCCCTGTCCGGTCTTGCGGTACTCTTGCAGCAGCAAAAAGTCCGAGCGGCCTAACTCGTCCACCACCACCACTTCGCCATCCAGCACCGCCTCGAAGCCCAGCTGTCGCAGCGCCTCCACAATGGGAGGGAATTCCTTCTGGTAATCCAACTGGTGCCGCGAGTACAGGTTCGCCTCACCCGGATGCACCTCCGCCACGCCCCGGAAGCCGTCCCACTTGATCTCGTACAGCCAGTCCGGCTTCTCGAACGGCTCATCTGCCAGCCGCGCCGCCATGGGTGTGATCTCGGTCGGCATTGGGCTGCGCACCGCGCCGGTCAGGTCGAACCGGCTCAGGTCGATGTTGGTGGGCGGCTCTGGTTCTTCTTCCTCCTCCGCCTGCTCTTCGGCGCTTGCCCGGATTTCCTGCATTGAAAGGCCGCTCAATACCGAGCGGTCTTCCGTGAGGATGTCCAACTGCGTGGCATACGCGTCGTCCGCCTTGATCAGCAGCCAGTCCCCTTCTTCTTTCTTCATCCGGATCAGGTGAAACTGTCCCTTGAGCTTTTCCCCCTCCAGCACCACGTGGATGTGGCCGATCTCCAACCCACGCCGCATCTGGCGCTCGTTATCCGTCCGCCCGGCTGCCCCCGGCGTGTGATATAAGCCCCGGTCCCATACCATGACCGTCCCCGCGCCGTAATTCCCCTCGGGAATGATGCCCTCGAAGCTGCGGTAAGAGAGGGGGTGGTCTTCGGTGCGCATCGCCAGCCGCCGCTCGGACGGGTCCAGCGACGGCCCATGTGGCACGGCCCAACTGAGGAGGATGCCGTTCAGCTCCAGACGGAAATCGTAGTGTAAGTGGCTGGCCTGATGCTTTTGTACCACAAAGCGCAGCGGACCCTCGCCGGCGGTTTCGATCTCTCCCGCCGGTTCGGAGGTCTGCTGGAAATTGCGCTTCTTCCGGTAATCCTCCAGGGGCATCGATCCGGCCTAGCTTTTCTTGCGGGCCTTGTCGAGACTTCTCGCTGAGCCGGGCAAACAGGTCGGTCACTTCGGTTGGGATCTCCTCTTCTTTCACCGGGGCCAGCTCCTGGCCCTCCGCCTTCTTCTGGATCACCTCACGCAGCTCGTCGATATACGTGTCGCGGTACTGCTCGGGGTTCCAAGGCTGGGTTAGCTGGTCGATCAGTCGCACCGCCATCTCCAGCTCACGACTGCCGACTTCCTCGTTGCCGGGCAGCTCCAACTCCTCCGGACTGCGGATTTCGGCCGCATAACGCATCTGATCCAGCAAGATCAGGTCATTCTCGGGCTTGAGCACGCCCAGGTGCTCGCGCGTCCGCAGCATGAACTTGACCAGCCCGGCCTTGTTGGTCTTCTTGAGCGCTTCCCGCAGCAGCGCATAACCTTGCTGCGCGTTTTCGGTAGGCTCCAGGTAGAAGGGCTTCTCGAAATACTTCGTGTCGACGTCGTCCAGGTTGACGAAGCTCAGAATGTCGATCACCTTTGACTTGCCGCCGCGCGCCCGCTCGAAGTCTTCATTTTCCACCATCACGTAGTTGCCCGGGCTGTACTGGTAGCCCTTGACGATCTCCTCGTAGGGCACTTCCTCACCGGTCTCGCGGCTCATGCGCGCATAGCGAATGCCGCCCATGTCCTTGCGGCGGATGAGATCGAAATCCAGATCCTGGTTTTGAGTTCGCAGGATACAGTTTTACAGGGATATAAATGAGGCCAAAGCTGATGGCCCCAGACCATATCGGTCGCATCAATTACCTCCAATTCCACTTGCCCCTTTATAGGAAGGGACGCACCAATAAGCGAGTCACGGAGCGGGCGATCGCGAGGGTCAATGCTCAACTGGATGGAAAGGCGTAACGGTGTCTGGCTCCCCCCGGACCGTGTGTATTCCTCTTTCATTTTAATGGATATGAGAAAATGAGTTAATTAATGCGGAAGACGACTTGTTTTCCCTAACCCCTCTTTGCCATTTAGCGAAGCGCCCCTGCAGGCAGCGTTAGGCTCTCTCGATTGCCCTCCCCAGGCGCTTGATCCCTTCCTCCATCGTCTCTTCGTTGTACCTGGCGAAGTTCAACCGCAAGAACCCGTGCTCCTCCTGCCCGGGGAAGTATGCGCATCCTGGCGTCAGCGCAAGTTTTTCTTCTGCCGCAGCCCTGACCACCTGCTCATCCATTACACCGGGCGGCAGCCGCAGCCAGATGAACAGCCCTCCTTGCGGAAGGTTAAACTGCGCCTCCTTCGGCAGCCGGCGCTCGATGGCGCTCGCAGTCGCATCCCGTCTGGAGCGATACTCCCGGCACGCCTTGCGTAGATAGGACTGGTAGCGTCCCACATTGATGTACGTGTCCAGCGTCCGCTGGATTAAATCCGACGTGGCCAGGTCGTTGATCCGCTTCAGCTCCAGCAGGTTCTCGTATACGGGCCCATTCGCCACGATATATCCAATTCGCAGCCCCGGCATCAGCATCTTCGAGAATGTGCCGGTATAGATCACGTTGTTGCCGCTGTCGAACGCCTTCAGCGCCGGCTGCGAGCGCCCATCGTAGCGCAGATCGCCCACAAATTCGTCCTCCAGGATCGGCACGTTGAACCGTCCCGCCAGGGCGATCAGCTGCCGCCGCCGGGATCCGCTCAGGCAGGTGCCGGTCGGGTTGTGGAAGGTGGGAATGGTGTAGATCAACTGTGGCTGCACCGTCCGCAGCAGGTCCTCCAGCAGATCAGTCCGCATGCCCTCCTCATCCATGGGCGCCCCCACCAGCCTTACGCCCAGCGAGGCGAACAGGTCCAGCGCCGCGCTGTAGCTGGGGCTCTCCACCAGCACCGTGTCCCCCGGGCGCAATAACAGGTGCGCCACCAGCATCAGCGCTTGCTGCGAGCCGGTCGTGATCAGCACGTTCTCCGGCTGGCACGGCACGCCCTGGTTGACCAGGATGTGGGCGATTGTCCGCCGCAGCGGGTAGTGCCCCGCCCGCTCACCGTAGCCGATGGCGTCGTTGCGGTCGCGGCGCAGCACCGTATCAATCGACTTGCGGAACTCATCGACCGGGAAAAAATCGTCCGCTCCAGAGCCCATCGACAGGTCAATGGTGTCGCGCGAGGGATGCCCGAGCCCATTGGCGAAACCCGGGTACGGATGGCGCAGGCGGTCAGGCGCCCGCTGGCTCAACATCTTCTGCCACAGCGGCCACTCTTCGTCCTCCTCCCCGCTCACTCCGATCTCCTGGTCTTCCAGCGGCGCAACATACGTGCCGCTGCCCGGCTTGCTGTATACCAGCCCCTCAGCCTCCAGGTCGGCGTATGCGTTCGAAATCGTGATGCGGTTGACGCCCAGCCCGGCTGCCAGCTCACGGCTGGACGGCAGGCGCGTGTCTGCCGGCAGCGCGGCCGATAAGATTTCATCCCGCAAAAACTGTTCGATCTGCTGGTATAAGGGGATATTGCTCTCACGGTTGATCGGGATCCGCATCATCTTCTCGTTTCTCCATTTGGGGCAGGCTTGCAAGGTGCTTTCCATCTGTTTGCTGGAAATGCCAGCCGCTCAACCAACTGGCTTTATCATTTTATGCCAAAATCGGCTAACAGCATAGGGCCACTTTATGCTTCGGATCCTGCGATCACTGGCTTTGCTATCAGCCATTAAACAAACAGCCCCGGAGATTTCCTCCGGGGCTGAAATATGCGCACTTGCAAATCTATTCGAGGCAGCGTCGCAGCTTGATGGTCGCGCCCGACTTGCGCAGGCGGCGAAGTGCAGTCGCCTCGATCTGGCGCACCCGCTCATGCGTCACGCCAATCATTTTACCAACCTCACGGAAGGTATGGAACTGTCCGTCGACCAGCCCGTAGCGCAATCGTAAAATATGGCGCTCGCGCTGCGGTAGTTCTTCGAGCACCCGGTTGAGGTTTTCACGCATCAGCTGGTAGGCTGCCACTTCCTCAGGTTCCGGGGCCCGTTCATCCTCGATCAGATCGGCCAACACGGTGCCTTCTTCATCGCCAACCGGCGTTTCCAAAGACACAGTATGCTGCGATTCTTGCAGGGTTTTTTCCACCTGCGCTTTTGAAATTCCCAGCATTTCCCCCAGCTCTGTCGTCGATGGGCGTCGTCCGAGTCTCTGGGTTAGTTGGCGTTGGGCGCGCCGGATTTGTGATACTTCATCCTCTTTATGGACAGGCAGGCGGATGGTTCTGGCCTGCATCGCCAAAGCGCGCGTAACCGCCTGGCGAATCCACCAGGTGGCATAAGTGCTGAATTTAAATCCACGACGGTAATCAAACTTTTTTACGGCTCGCATTAAGCCGATATTGCCTTCTTGGATCAGATCGCTAAACGGGACGCCGTAATTGGTATATTTTTTGGCAATGCTGATCACCAATCTAGAATTTGCGGTGATTAATTGCTCGATTGCGTCCTGGCCATCTGTGATCTGGCGAACGAGTTTGTTGTGCTCTTCTTCGTCGAATTCGCCCTCCACCAGCTTATGACGAGCCTGGTGCCCGCGCTCAATTCTTTGCGCCAGATCAATCTCTTCATCATGTGTCAGCAAAGGTACTTCAGACACTTCATTGAAGTACAGGTCGACCAGATCCTGGCTTCCGCTTGCCTGGTTTTTTGGTGCAACATCAGTTTGCAACATAGTCTCCCTGCTTTCTGTTTTGGCCGGACATGCATTCCGGCCAAAACCTGATGGTCTTGAATATACTCATTTCGGTTGACATTTCCCCTCCTCGTCTACCACTAAAGTGATCGTCCGTTTCAGCTTCGCCGTGCCCGGCGGCGCAGTTGCTTTCGGATCGCTTTTTTCTTTTCAATACGGCGCTGCTCGCTTTTCGAGGTAAACCAGCGTTTACGTCTTACTTGTCCTAACACGCCGCTGCGAGTAACCTTCTTTCGGAACCTTCTAAGTAATGAATCTGGGCTCTCTTTTTCTCTTGATCGAACTGTTGGCAAGATGCTCTCCTCCTTTCGTAGTTGGTGTACGCTGAAACCAGCGCCTTCGATAGGAGGTGTAATAAGGGGAGCTATCAAAATAAGGATGCATTGCTGGCTGCGGGCTGGGCGGTCCTGTTGCTATACACACAAAAGGCATGTTCGCCGAATTACCCATCGGCGACGAGTGCGCCTACTAATTGTGTTGCGGATAGATCCGGCAACAGAGTGATCCCGATAGCCCCCACTATCACTTATTCCTATCGACCCCATTATACCACATGTCTCCAAATCGTATCTTAGCTTAGATTTAGAATTTACAACCCTTTTATCTGCTGACAGTTTCCTCGATATGGTGTAAAATCCGATTGCAGTTGAACGTTACATTAAATGTGCATAAACTGAACGCAGTCGCGCGGCTCCACCGGCGCAGACGCTTTAAAGGTTCAATATGAATAACGATCATCAGGCGCCCCGGTACGATCCGGATGGGGAAACCCAGCCTTTTCTCCCGGAGGACTCGCTTGCGCAGACCCGGCCCAGCTTGCAGCCCATACCGCTCGATTCAATCGGTTTGGACTTTTCACAAGAGCCTGCCGGCGAAACACAACCCGTGCTCATCACTGATCCAATGGCCGAATTCCAGGCCATCCACATCGAAGCCAAATCGCGTGGACGGAAGCGGCGGTCTGCCCGGCCCTTGTTCCTGGCGCTGATCCTATTGGCGGCGCTCTATTTCTTTGCGCCAATCCGTACCAACATTGTTTTGCTGGGCATCGACCGGGTTCCCGAAGGCACCGCCCTTGGCCGCAGCGACACGATCATCCTCACCGGCATCGCTCCATTGCCACCCTCCGTGCGCATGCTGTCGATCCCGCGCGACTTGTACCTTGACATTCCAGGGATTGGAGAGGATCGAATCAACACGGCCCACTTTTATGCCGAAGCCCAGAAGCCCGGCAGCGGGCCGGCTGCTCTGGCGCAGGTCATCCAGCAGAACTTTGGCGTGCGTGTGCCCTATTACCTGCGCGTCCGCTTTGACGGTTTCCTGGGTATCTTCGATGCCATGGGCGGCGTCACTGTCGACTTCCCCGAGCCGATGTCCGGTTATCCGGCTGGACGCCAGCGCCTCAACGCCGAGCAGGCCCTCGCTTTCGTGCGCGATCGCAGCGGCGCCGATGACTTCTTTCGCATGGCGCATACCCAGCTGCTGGTAAAGGCCGCTGTCTGGCAGATGCTTAACCCGTCCGAATGGGCCCGGCTTCCCGCAGTGGTCCAAGCCGCCATGGCTGCCGTGGATACCAACCTGCCGCTTTGGCTGTGGCCCCGTCTCGGGACTTCGTTCCTACTATCGGTTCTTACCGGCGGCATTGATAATCAAACCATCGCCCGCGAGATGACCACGCCCTATGTCACCGGCGGCGGCGCCCAGGTGCTTCTGCCAAATTGGGATCTCATCCGCCCCCTCGTTACTCGGTTGTTTAGGCTCTTTTAGCGGCAGGTCTGTGATGGGTTGGCAGCGTAAACCAATCCAAAATCGACAATCGTTGAATGCATTCACAGAGGTTGATTTTCCTCAGGGCTTCATGTATGATGTACGGAAGAGCCCAATAATTCCGCCTGGAATTGGCAAATTAACTGATGACTTATCTCTGATTTTGGGAGCCGGTACACCGTATGGAAAGCCCCATCCCTGTAACTCGAACCAGGGTAATCATGCCGCGCCGACGCAGCGATTTACTATCGCGCCGGCGGCTGCTTCATTTCCTTTACGAGTTGATGGACAACAAGCTCACCATCATCGCAGCCCCGGCCGGTTATGGGAAGACCTCCCTACTGATTGATTTCGCCAACCACATCGAATATCCCGTCTGCTGGTATTCGATCGATCCCCTCGATCGCGACCCCTTACGTTTCCTCGCCTACTTCATCTCAGCTCTCAACGTCCGCTTCCCTTCGTTTGGCGAAAGCTCCATGGCTGCTCTGCGCAGCGCCCTCCAGGGCGACTTCAATCTCGATCACCTCACCACCACCATTATCAACGATGCATACGAGCAAATCTCCGAGCACTTCGTGGTTGTGCTCGATGATTACCACCTTGTCGACGGCAGCAAGGTGGTCGATCAATTCGTCAGCCGCTTCATCCAGGATGTCGACGAGAACTGCCATCTCATCATCGCCTCACGCACCCTGCTCACCCTGCCCGACTTCCCTCTGATGGTCGCTCGCTCGCAGGTCGGCGGCCTCAGCTTCGAAGAGCTGGCCTTCGTCCCGGAAGAGCTGCAAGAGCTGCTGCTGCAAAACTATCAATCCACCATCTCGTTCGAAGCCTCGCAAGATCTGATCCGTCAGGCTGAAGGCTGGATTACCGGCCTGCTGCTGTCCACCCAGGCGATCCAGCAGAAGGCCCCCGACCGTCGCCGGGCGGCGCGCGTCTCGGGTGTGGGCCTGCCGGAGTACCTCGACCAGGTGCTGGCCAAGCAGCCTGTCGAGATCCAGCGATTCTTGCTGCGCTCCTCGCTCCTGGAGGAGTTTGACGCCAACCTGTGCGAAGAGGTCATCGGCAACTCGCTCCATCTCTCCGCAGAACCCTGGAATGTGTATCTCGACGAGGTCATTCATAGCAACCTGTTTGTCCTGCTCGTCGGCGAAGATCGCATCTGGCTGCGCTACCACCACCTCTTCCGAGATTTCCTCCAGGCCCGCATGGCCCGCGAATTCCCCGAAGAGACCCGCCTGATCCAGCAGGCCCTCGCCGAATACTACACCGCCCACGGCGATTGGGAAAGCGCTTACCGCTTCTACCAACAGCTTGGTGACGTGATGGGCAAGGCCAAACTGATTGAGCAGGCGGGAACGGCCGTAGTCACTTCTGGACGTGTCAAATTAATCTCCGAATGGCTCGATTCTCTTCCATACGGAACTCTTGACTTCTCAACCCGGTTTACTATCGTTGAAGGGTATCGTTTTGGATGCCCTCGGAGAAACAAGCCAGAGCTTACAGTTGTTAAGTCAGGCAGTTTCTGCAATGGATCGAGCAAACACAGCCAGAATTACTTGCCCTTACATTGTCAAGCAGAGCATTTGTACGAGAACCAATTAGGTGATCATACTGCTGCTGTATCTGGATGCGAAAAGGGTATTGTCAGCTGGTCGAATTCAAAGCCCCCTGAAAAGACAGCGTGTGTCATGGCTCTGCGCGCAATGGGTTTCTCCTACTATCGTCAGGGAAAACTGTTCGATGCGCTCTCATCCTTAAAGCAGGCACTCGATCTTAGTCAATCGCTTCCTGACCAGCCGTTCAAACCTTTCATCTTAATGGAGCTCGGCCTTGTTCAGCAGGCAAAAGGGGACTATGTCTGCGCTGAGCATTTTTATAAACAGGTCCTTGATGATTTTAAGCTCCGCTGGGAATTCTCTGTGGCAAGCGAACGTTCTTAACAACCTTGGATACTTACAGCATTTACGTGGCGATTATGAAACTGCAGCATCCACTTTGGAAAAAGCCCTCCAGCATGCCCGTATTGCCGGCTCCCCTCGTCTAGAAGCATATGCCTATACGGATATCGGCGATTTATATCGTGATCTTCAAGCAGCGGATGAAGCCCGAGAAGCTTACCGCCATGCCTACGATATTTCGGAGCGCATTGGAGAGCGATTTTTGTTGATCTACCTGACGCTGGCTGAAGCGGCGATCTATCGAATGAAGAAAGATTATGAGCACGCGCACCTGCGCTTGGATGCGGCCTGGCAGCGTGCTCGGGATGGCGGCTCGCAGTACGAGCAAAGCTTGTGCGCAGCGGAAGATGGCGCATTGAAAACGGCCATAGGGAAAGCCAAAGAGGCGGTCGATCTGTTGCAATCGGCTCTTGCTCATTTTCAATCCAATGGTTATCAACTCGAAGCAGCTCGGGCTTGCCTTTATCTCTCATTCGCCGAGTTTGATCTGAAATCCGCCACCCCATCCAGCGATCACCTTCAACAAGCTTTTCGTTTAATTGGAGAACCGGAAAAGCAGCAGCCTTTGATTACTGTGGGCTTATGGGAAAAGAAACGGATTGAAACCATGAAAACCGACAGGCTCTCTCCTGGTTGCTGGCAAATTATCTCCGCCAGATCAAGCAGCTCGAGCAGCGTTTGCCTTCTATGCGCCGCCGGTTGCGCCAGAAGGCCTCCACCGTCCCGTTTGCCCCGCCGCGCCTGATCATCCGCGCCCTTGGCAAAGTGCAGGTCAAACTGAGCGCCAAAAGCATCACGATGGCCGATTGGCAGACCAAGATGGCGCGCGATCTGTTCTTCATTTTGCTGAACCGCCCGGAAGGTATGACCAAAGAGGGCGTTGGCGCCATCTTCTGGCCCGATATCTCCTCCGACGAATTGAAGCTGCGCTTCAAGAACACCATTTATCGTGTGCGCCATGCGGTGGGCAAGCAGGCCATTGTCCTGCAAGATGATTACTATCGTTTCAATCACGGCCTGGATTACGAGTACGATGTCGAAAATTTCCTAAAAGAAATCAAACAGGCGCAGCGAGCCGGCACGCCGAAAGAGAAGATCACTCACTATCAAGCCGCCGTGCGCCTGTATAAGGGCCCCTTCCTCCCTGAAAGCGAAGAGACCTGGAGCTTATCGGAGCGGGAACGGTTGTTTCAATATCACTTGGAAACCCTCTTACAGTTATCCGAGATCCACTTAGAGGGGGGGCAGCTTCAGGTCGCGCTGGATTACAGTCAGCGCGCTCTGGAGGAGGATCCCTGTCTGGAAGCAGCACACCGGCTGGCAATGCGGATACACGCCGCCATGGGCAACCGTGCGGCCGTAGCCCGCCAGTATGAGCGCTGTCGCCAGGCCTTGCTTCAGGAAATCAATGCCCTACCATCACCGCAAACACAGACTTTGCACGACACTTTGATGCATTGAAATAACCGGCCAGGCCCATCAATCCTAACAATTTGCCAAAAATTCATCCGCCAGGTTGGCGCTTGCGACTGTTTTGGAGCCTCCTTTAAAGCCTCCCAATCGTAGACTGTATATATCCATTGGGAAATCAAACATTTTTGGGAGGCATCATGAAAAAGGCATTTTCTTCTCGCAAGGCACAGTTGGTCGTTCTGGTCACCACCATCGTTATGTATATCCTCGCTGCTGGCGCCCCGGGCTGCTGGGGAAGTGCCGGAGGATAATATTTGATCCTGCTCCTCGCCGTCGTCGCAGGTCTCATCGCAGCTCTGGCGCGAGCATATTGGGGACACCGCCAATTACAGTCTCTCAGCCTCCGCTACACCGGGCTGGTGCTGCTGGCCTTTATCCCACAACTGATCGCTTTTCAACTGCCGCAAACCAGCGCTAAATTCCCAGACGACGGTGCCCGAATTGCTCTCGTAGTGACACAGGCGTTATTGATTGTCTTCGCCTGGTACAACCGAAAAGCACAAGGGTTCTATGCCCTGGGAATTGGCTTATTAATGAACTTCACAGTGATCGTCCTCAACGGTGGGTGGATGCCAATCAGCGCCCACACAGTGGAGAAGCTCGCTGGTGGAACAGGGATGTGGAAGGTTGGGGAACGACTTGGTTACACCAAAGACATCATCCTCCCAATAGAGCAAATCCGTCTTTGGTGGTTGGCAGACCAGTTTACATTACCAGGTTGGATCCCATATCGCGTCGCCTTTAGCCTCGGCGACATCATTATCGGAATTGGAGCGTTTTGGCTGCTGTGGTCCCTGAGCGGACCAATCAAGCAGCAACAGGAGGAACAACATGAGCGCAATGAACTTCTTCTTAACGAAACCCACCGCTCGCGTAACATTTGAGAGGGAATCGAGCCGCCTGCTTACTGCCGCTGTCATCAACCAGCGCTTCCGCAAGATGCTTCTGACCGATCCCGGTCAGGCGCTGGCCTCCGGTTATGGCGGCGAAGCTTTCAATCTTGATCGTGAAGTCAAGGATCGGGTATCATCCATTCGAGCCTCGTCACTTGAGGATTTCGCAAAACAGCTGACCCAGATCCAGGAAATCCCCTCGGCATCGCTCGCCTGTTTCGCCGGCGACTGACAGAAAGCGTCGATGCCCCTGGCACCTGGGCGTCGTCCGCCTTCTCGTCACCTCGATCGATATTGGCAGGCCAAAGGAAAAATTTCTGCACCTGGGTCCTGAAAAGGATCAAGGTGCGTTTTTGTCTGAAATCGTATCGAAATAGAATGTTGTGGGTTCGAATCTTGCATAGGAGTGTGTTATTAGGCAGTTGCGAAGCGCCCTCGACGTTCCACTCACTGCTGCCCGCATACTTTAGGAACGTGAACGGAGAACAGTTATATGTACATCCATCAGCAAACAGGAACACTGCAGAAATCTGGTGTTGTATCTAGCCGGCATCGCCACCTCTGTGAACTGATGATGGTTTGCGATCTCAGTCAAGAATTGGACACAAAGGAGCCGCATGAAGCCCTGCTGGACCGCTTAGTCCGCAGCGCCGTTGAAGCGACCCCCGCTATTTTTAGTCAGATCGTAACCCGTGAGCAAGACGGTTCCTACATTTGCCGTGCCGTTTACAACGGTTACAGCATTTCCAACGGCTTCCACAAAAACCAGATCATCCCACCGGCGGCCTGGCCGCTTTTTACGCACGCCTTTGACGCGGACGCTCTGCTCCCTGTCAACCGCACCGACGATTCCCTCAGCCATGAAGAACGCAGCGCCTTAGGCCTCGATGTCGCCCGGCGCATTTGGCTGTTCCCCATGCGCGCCCAGGCCGAGAGAGTCGGCTTGCTCATCATTGGTGAAAACCGCAACGGCAGCAGTTCGCTGGTCCACAAGCAAGTCGAGCTGATCACCCGTATCGCCGAGCAGGCTACCATTGCGATTTAAAGCGCCCGCCGCAATGTCAACCTCGAAAAGAGTTTCATCAAGATCATACTGGCCCTGGCTGAAGCCATCGATGCCGCTGACCCCGATGCCTTCAACCACTGCCAGCGCACCGCCAACCTGGCCGCCTCGCTGGCGCACCGCCTCGGTTATCGCGACGAAGAGGTCGAGATCATTCGTCTCGCCGGCATGCTGCACGACATCGGCAAACTCGACATCTCGGACGAGATCCTGCGCAAACCCGGCCCGCTTTCGCCTTCTGAGTGGGACGTGATCAAGCGTCATCCGATGGTCGGCGCCGACATCCTCTCTCCTATTTCAAGCCTGGCGCGCGTCTCAGCGATCATCCGTTCTCATCATGAAAAGTTCGACGGCAGCGGCTACCCTTACGGTTTAAAGGGCGAGCAAATCCCCATGGAAGCGCGCATCCTCGCCGTGGCTGACGCCTATAGCGTCATGATCAATGGCCGTGTCTATCGCAATGCCCTGACCCAATCTGAGGCCATCACAGAGCTCAAGCGCTGTTCAGGCGCTCACTTCGACCCGCGCGTCGTTAAAGAGCTGCTGATCCTGATCCAGCAGGGCAAAGTGGATTAATCTTCAGCGCCCGAAAAGACTGCCGGCTGCAGCAATTATCTGCTGCAGCCGGCAGTCTTTTTTCCCCTGATCGCGCAGTAGGGATAACCCTACCCTTAGGGTGGGGTTATCCCTACCTTTCCCCTTAGGAAAACAACCGGGTTGCTTCTTAGGGAATCTAACGATATAGTGAAGCAGTAGTTCTGGTGCTGCCCATTCCATCAGAAAATAGAATGAGCGGCGAAATGTTGGTTAACACCTTTTATCGTATGCCACTGCTGTCCTCCCGGCTAGCCCTTCTTGCCGGGGCTGGAGAGCTGGAAGATCGCCAGGACACCGCCGATCAGCGTTACCAGGCTGGCCGCCACCAACGCAAAAAAGCCGCGCGGCGGTTCGGGGTGCGTTTCCTCTGCATACACAGAATCCCATGGGTAGACCCCAGAGGCCGGGTACGCAACATTTTCGGTGTATACCCCAGTTACAGGGACCGCCTGTCTCGCACCTGGCGGAACTTGCCCTGGTTTCCACACCACGTTCCGGGGTTCCTCTTCCTGCTTTTCTGTCTTCTTTTTCTTGTCAGTCCAGTGTGCGCCTTCCTTTGGGGTAATTCGCTCTCCCATCCGGCGCGCGTACACCTGAGTGAACTCGGCTCCAAAGAAGAAGATCAGCCCGGAATAGTAGATGAAGACCAGGATCAACACGAGGCCACCGGCGGCGCCGTAGGTAGAGGCGATACTGGCTTTACCAAGATATAGACCGATCAGCAGCTTGCCGATGTTAAACAGGAAGGCCGTGCCGATTGCTCCGACCCAGACCACTTTCCAGGGAATGTTGACATCGGGCAGGATCTTGAAGACCAGGGCAAACAGCGCTGCAATGATCGCCCAGCTGACGATGAATTCGAGCAAAAACCACACTCCGCTGCCGCCCGGAAGGATATCGGTGAAGAACCCTCCGATCAAGGCCAGTGAGGCGCTTGCCAGCATCGCCGCGATCAGCAGCAGGCCGATAGCAAACACCATCAAGAACGCCAGAAGCCGGTCTTTGATCGTCTCCCAGATCCCGCTCTTATTGGGCTCAACGTCCCAAATTTGATTCAGGGAGCTTTGCATCGCTGCAAACACCCCCGTCGCCCCAACGATCAGGGCAAGTGTGCCCAACACGGTCGCAAGGATCCCACCTGACCCGACTGCCCGGTTGCTTGCGATGCTCAATAAAGTGTCCGCCGCATTCGGGCCGACCACACTGGCAATGCTCGAGCGGATGGCGCTGGTGGCCTGTCCTTGCGAGAAGAATAACCCCGCAATGAAGATGGCAATCAAGATCAGCGGAGCCAGTGCAAAGATCGAATAGTATGCCAGAGCGGCCGACAAACGCGGCCCCTCGTCTTCACCGAACTCGGAGAAGGATTTTTTGAAGATTGAAAAAATGTTGTCCATGCAATTGTTTGATGGGAATATGGCTGCAGTGATCGGAAGGATGAATTCCCCCATACCTCCTTTCATAAAGCTTATTTAGATTATACATGAACGCTTTGCTTTTTTGAACTTTTTGTAAAATGCACCATTGAGACCATTGATCTCCATTGCAAAGCGATAATAAAAATATTGTGTACGATTGTGGTAACATATAGGTGTAACAATGGCATCGAAAGTTGATATCCAAAACTCAAACTTCATTAGGAGCGAATTGCAAAAGAACGAAGCGGAGAGCATTCCGAATCAACAACAAACCATAGTAAACGGCGAGCAGTTCATTCGGCTTTTTGCCAGCAACGCTCCGATCATCATGTTCATGATCGACAGCAAAGGCATCATCCGCCTCTCGACCGGTAAACCGCTTGAGAGGTTAAACGGCTTCCGCCCAAAGACCTCAGTGGGCAGCTCTGTCTATGATCTCTATCAAGCCGTTCCGCAAGCGGTTCGGTCTTTCGAGCGCGCCCTCGCCGGTGAGACCCTTTCCGAAGTGATCCAAATGGGCCCCATGGTTTTCGATACCCGCTATTCTCCCTTTATGGACATGAACGGGCAGATTGTTGGGGTCGTTGGTGTTGCTACCGATATCACCGACAAGCGCCGGGCAGAACAGGCTTTGGCCCAAAGCGAAGCACTCTTCTCCGACCTGTTTGAGCGGGCGGGTATTGGCATCGTGCTGAAGGATGCAAACGGTATGATGACCCGTTTCAACCCTTCTTTTCGCAATATGCTCGGATATTCCATCGAGGAAATGCGGAAATTCCACTATAATGACATTACGCATCCGCAAGACCAGGCGATCAGCGACAAGCTCTTCCATGAGCTCGTTTCTGGCCGGCGAGAGAATTATAGCTTAGAAAAACGCTACCTGCGCAAAGATGGCACCTACGCCTGGGCTCGCATCACTGCTACGCCTATCATGGGAACAGACGGCCGTCCCCGCTTCGTGATTGGCATGGTCGAGGAAATTACCGACCGCAAGCAAATCGAAGCGGAGCTCGAAGAGGTTCGCCACCGCCTGATGCGCAGCCGGGAGAACGAGCGCTTGCGCCTGGCCCAGGAGCTGCATGACGACCCGCTGCAGGATATCATCGCCCTCTCGTTCCAGGCGCAGGCGCTGGAAGGCTCCATTGCGAACCAGGAAGACCTGGAGCAGATTCGTTCCATGCAGAAAACCCTCGAAGGAGTGGCCACCCACTTGCGCGCCATCGCCGGTGAGCTGCGACCCCCGTCGTTGGCTCCGTTCGGTCTTGAGAAGGCCATCGAGTTGCACATCGAGTTCTTCCAGAAACAGCACCCCGATCTGGCGCTCAAGGTGCTTCTGAGCCAGGATGGTCAACGTCTGCCTGAGGATCTGCGCCTGGGGTTGTACCGCATCTACCAGGAGTTGCTCAACAATATCCTCAAGCACTCCCAAGCGACCAAGGTTTGGGTACGCTTCTTCCTGGATGAAGAGCGAGCCGTCTTAGAGATTCAGGATGATGGTAATGGATTTAATGTGCCACGCCGCTGGCTTGCGCTGGCTCGTGGCAATCACATGGGCTTAATCGGCGCGCGCGAGCGGGCCGAGGCGCTTGGAGGGAAGCTAGAAATTGAATCTTCACCTGGAAAGGGAACGCTCATTCGTGCGGTTGTGCCGTACAATGGTAACAGCGAGCTTTAAAAATGGAGAGTGAGAAATGAGCCCAATTAGAGTCGTTCTGGCAGACGATCATCCGGTCGTCCGGAATGGTATCCGGCACATGCTGGAAAAAGTGGTGGATATCGAAGTGCTGGGTGAAGCCTCCACCGGCGGGGAAGCGCTCCAGTTGGTGGAAGAAACCAAGCCCGATATCCTCCTCCTGGACATGGAGATGCCCGATCTCAACGGTCGCGAAGTTGCGGCTCGCTTACAGTCCTTGGGCTCTCCGGTCAAGATCCTTGCCCTCAGCGCCTATGATGACCCGGTCTACATCCGTGAACTGCTGGAATTGGGAGCCGCCGGCTATCTGGTCAAGGAGGAGGCGCCTGAGACGATTGTCGATGCCGTACGGGGTGTCGCCCATGGCGAGCAGGGCTGGGTGAGCCGCCGTATTGCCGCTCAGATGGTCTCTTGGGTGCGCGGCGATGAAGCGGAGCGCAGCCAGCTGACCCCACGTGAGGTTGACGTGCTGCGATTAGTGGTCGACGGGAACACCAACCAGAGCATTGCAAACAACCTGGGCATCAGTGAAAAGACTGTTGAGAAGTACATGGACGCCATCTTCACCAAGCTCAGCGTATCCTCTCGGGTCGAGGCAGCTGTCCTCGCCGTCCGGATCGGTCTGGTCTAAGCGCCGGTTCCCTCTTTCTCACCTTCGTTTGCCTTCAAAAACCCCTTCAACTAAACTTGGAGTGGTTTTTGAATCTCGGTCGATTAATCCTGTTTCTCTGCGATCGGCTGAAAGGCCTTTCCCCTGGTAGGGGAATCCCTACTCTCCTCATAGGGCACTCCCTTATTTACACATCCCCCCTCCGCCTTTATAGTTTTATTGACGCTCTTGTTCTTTTTTATGCTGTAGGAGCGTTCTTATTGCAGAATGAAAGGAGACGCATTGTGAACAGTGATATCTTAAAAGGTAACTGGAAACAGGTGAAGGGACAGGCCCAGAAAACTTGGGGCAAACTGACCAATGACGATGTCGATCAGGTGCAGGGGGATTACCAGAAGCTGGTCGGCAAGTTGCAGGAAAAGTACGGGTATACCAAAGAACAGGCTTCCAGTGAAGTCGATCAGTTCTTATCCAAAATGGATGAAAAGGCTTAGTAGTCTCTCTTCCGATGAAACGGATGCTGTAGAGGGAAATGCTCTCTCATAAAACATGAAAATCATCTTCGAAGTCAGCGATACTGCTAAGTATCTTCTATAGGACAACAGTTGAACATATCGGAAAAATCCGGTGTTCAACTGTTGTTTTGAATGTCTGAAAGGCCCCGTCAGCCCATCTGGTATCCCCCCGGTTTCAATGCTTGGTATAATCAATCAAACCTGGATACCTTTGTTGGCAAAAGCAGATTGCCATGCACTCCCGTCTGGCAATGACGAAGCAATCATGAGCAGGTATCGCGAGTGGAGTAAATCGCATGGACGACGTAAGGACCACGAGCGTAGTACTGGCCGACGATCACGAAAGTGTTCGACGTGGAATTCGGGGCTTGCTAAACAAAGCCCCGGATATTATCGTCGTTGGTGAAGCCAGAGATGGTTTTGGCGCGCTGCGCTCGGTGAAAGAATTAGGGCCGGATGTTTTGCTTCTTGATATTGAAATGCCTGGATTGAATGGCATCGAGGTGACTCGCCGTTTGAAAGACAGCCTGGACGGTTCGCCGAAAATTCTGGTCTTGTCTGCTTATGATGACCAAGAATACATCCGTGAGGTGCTGGCAAACGGCGCTTCTGGCTATATTATCAAGGGCGAAGCCCCCAAATGGATTGTTGAGGCTGTCCGCGGTGTGGCCCGCGGCGAAAAGGGTTGGGTCAGTCCGCGCGTTGCTCAAAAGATCCGGGCGATGAAAGCCTCAGAGAACGAGGAGGTCACCCTGACCTTCCGCGAGATCGAGGTTCTGCGGCTGATTGCCCACGGGATGAGCCAGGCCGAGATCGCCAAACAGATGGGCATCGAGCGTGAGGTGGCCCTCCAGTATCACGACACCATCCTTAAGAAGCTCGGGGCAACCTCAACGGAAGACGCAGTCGCTATGGCGAAACAAGAAGGCTGGCTGTAGAGATCTACATCAGCGCCATTGAGCTGTGAGCAATCAAATAGCGCATTCATTGACAGAAGCCGGTTGTCGTTCAGAGAATGACAACCGGTTAATGCATCGACCACCCGTCTGGCAGCACAATATTCTTGCGCTTGGTGCCCTTCAGATTAGCCGAGGTCAAGTCCGCCCGGATCAGGTTCGACCAGCTCAGGTCCGAGCGGTTCAGGTTGGCCCCGAACAGGTTCGCGTCGCTCAAGTCGGCCCAGCTGAGATCGGCCTTGACGACCGTCGCGCGAGTCAGCGAGGCGGCGGTCAGCTTACAGCCGCGCAGGTTGGCTTCCGTCAGGTCGGCCCGCGTGAAATTCGCGCCCGATAAATTGGATCCCGACAGGTCCGCTTTGATTAGTTTGGCTCTTCGGAACGATGCCTGATTCAGTCTTGCTTTTTGAATTGTAATTCCCCCTAAGTCTTGATCGTCAAATTTGGCTTGCTTGCCTTCCTTTCCATTGCTGTCAAGCCATAAGTCATGCAAATTAAGAATTATTTTGATTTCATCATTGTTCATTCTCTACCCGCCTGATGGTAAGGTTTTTCGTAACTGCTCCGGCAGCGAAGTTTTCGAGAGAGTTAGCCGCTGCTGTTGCAGTTCTGGTTTGGCGTAAGCTCAGGTTCAAGCTAACCAATTATAATAAAGAAAATAATAAATAACAGCCGAATTTAATACTTTCTTCAAATTCACCTCTTTTACTGCCCTAAAGTGAGATGCGAGGGGAGCCATCCTCGACCCGTTCAACGGCTCGGGCTCCACCTGCGCCGCAGTCGTCGAGAATAACCGCCACTACGCCGGCGCGATATCGCTCAAGAGCACTGTGATCAGGCCGAGCGGCGCATTGCTGCCGCCCGCCAAAACATATCCATCAACGCCCCCACAATTGAATGACGCCATTCGGGCGTCCCTTTACTTCACCCAATAGGGAAACTCCTACCTCTCAATCGGGAACTTTCCGGATTGAAGCGCCTGTTCCAATCGCTTATAAATAGGAATAATGCATAATCGCACCGCCAAATCGGATTAACTGAATCTTTTACTTCTTTCGAGAAAGGAGAATCATGTCAGAGCCCATAGACCCGCGCAGCGAGCGCGCCGAGGTTGTGCACGTGCAGCCTTACGAGTATGACCCGATGAACCCCGAGGAACCCGCCACCATTATCGAAGACGTGGTTGAGGTGCGTTCCAGCCCGGCTGCCACCATCAACCGCCTCATCTGGCTGGCGCTGGCCTTCGTCGAGGCGCTGATTGGCCTGCGCATCGTTTTGCTGCTGATTGGCGCCAGCCCGGTCGCCCCGTTCGCTGCCCTGGTCTACTTTGTCACCAATATCCTGCTCTGGCCCTTTGCCGGGATCGTCAGTCCATTGGAGACGGATGGACTCTTTTTGGAAGTCTCCTCGTTTGTCGCCATGTTCGTCTATCTATTGCTGGCCGTGGGGATCGTCGAGCTAATCGGGCTGATCTTCGGCCCTGGCAAAACGCGCCGCACGATCACGCGCCATAGGAATTACTAATGCCTTACCCTGGAAATATTCACGCTCCAGAATTTCCCACCCACCTGGAGTGGCTCAACACTCCACAGCCGCTCCGCCTTGCAAACCTGCACGGCAAAGTGATACTGCTGGAGTTTTGGACGTATGCCTGAGTAAACTGCCACCATAATGTCGCGCAGTTGCGTCGACTCCGTGAGCAGTTCCCCGATGTCCTCGTGGTCGTTGGCGTGCATTCGGCCAAGTTTCCTGCCGAGCGCCAGACCGAGAACATTCGTCAGGCGGTCATCCGCGCCGGGATCGAGCATCCCGTGGTCAATGACTCCAACTTTCGTATCTGGAATGAATACAACGTCAACGCCTGGCCGACGGTCGTGCTGATCGGACCGCAGGGGCGCATTGCCTGGGAGCAGTCCGGTGAGATCCAGGCCGCAGACGTGGCCCCACGGATCCGGCAGCTGATCGAAGAGAACGCAGGCGTCATCGATCGTGCCCCGTTGACCCTGCAGCCTGAGCGCGCTGCCGAGCCTGAGCGAGTGCTGCGTTACCCTTCCAAGGTGCTGGCGTCCGAGAACGCCCTGTTCATCGCCGACTCGGGCCACAACCGCATCTTGCAGGTCACGCTCGATCCAGACGGCAGCAGCGGTGAGGTGGTGCGCGTCTTCGGCAGCGGCGCGCCTGGGTTGGAGGACGGCCACGAGAACGAAGCTCGCTTCCATTACCCGCGCGGCATGGACCTCATCGGCAGCGTGGCGCACGGCGTCCTCTATGTAGCCGACGCCGAGAACCACGCAGTGCGCGCCATCGACCTGGAGAGCGGACAGGTGCGCACGGTCGCCGGGACCGGGGAGAAGGCCCACGGGCGCATTGCCGCCGCTGAACCTGTCAAGACACCCCTGCGCTCGCCCTGGGACGTGCTGGCGCTCGACCGGTACCTGTTCATCGCCATGGCCGGCTCGCATCAGGTCTGGATCCTGATTGACGAGCGGGAGCTGCGGCCCTTTGCCGGTAACGGCTTCGAAGCCCTGGTGGACGGCCCCCCGGCCCAGGCCAGCTTCAACCAGCCCAGCGGCCTGGCGCTCGGTGAGAACACCATCTATGTGGCCGACCCCGAGGCCAGCGCCATTCGCGCCATCCACTTTAGCGGTGATCTGGACGTCGAGACTCAGGTAGGCGTCGGGCTGTTCGACTTTGGCGACCAGGATGGCTCAGGCGAGCAGGTGCTGCTCCAGCACCCCAGCGGCATCGACTACGGCTACGGCTTGATTTACATCGCCGACACCTTCAACCACAAGATCAAGACCCTCAACCCGGCCTCCAACACGGTCCGCACCCTGCTCGGCTCTGGTGACAGAGGACTGCAGGATGGGCCCTTCCGTGAGGCGCAGTTGTACGAGCCGGAAGGGGTATGTGTGTTGGGCAGCCGCTTGTTCATCGCAGATACCAACAACCACAGCGTGCGCGTCGCCAACCTGGAGAGTGGCACGATTGCCACGCTGGCGCTGCTGGGGATCGAGCGCCTGTCTTCACCCGTGCGCAGCCAGGATAAGTCGGTCCGGCTGCAGCCAATCGAGGTGAGCCCGGGAGATGTGCTGATCCGCTTCGTTGTGCGCCTGCCTGAGGGTTATAAGCGCAACCCCGACGCCCCGGCCACTCTCCATCAGCCGGACTTCGGGGATGTGCCGCCGCTGATGTTCGACGCCGACGAGCCGATCGCCCTGCACTTGCATCTCGAGGGCGACCAGGACTTGCGCCTGAACATGACGATCTATTATTGTCGTGAGGGGAATGAGGGCCTGTGCCTGATCCACGACCGCCTGCTGACCCTGCCGATGCGGGTGAAAGAGGGCGCGCCCGGTGCGGTGCGCATCCCCTATCCTGTCAAGGCCCCTGCGGAAGTTTAAAAGAGCAGTGAACGGAGAGTAGAAAACGGTACCCGCTCTCTACTCTCCGTTCACTGCTCTTTTAACCGCTCCGCGAAGTCAACCTTGCAAAAAGCGCCAGAGCGGGAGCCAGCAGCGCCGCCGACCCGAACAACCCTGCCTGGATCGAGATGCGCTGGGCGATCAGGCCCAGCGCCGGGCCGCCGCTGATCTGTCCGAGCGCGTCCACCTGACTGCTTAACGAGAGCACGGTAGCCCGCACGCTGGGGTCCAGGCGGTGGTTGACCCAGGTGGTATACAGGGGGTAGATCACTTCGCGCAGCACGCTGATCGATAGGAACAGCGCCGCTGCCGCCCACAGCTGCCCCGCCATTCCAAACAGGAACAGGCTGGCCACCAGCCCTGCCGTCAGCAAGGCCATGGCCCGCGCCAGCGAGGGCATGTGGGTGGTGTCCAGGCGGCGTGTGACAATCTCCACCGCTCCGGCGGTCAGCAGCATGGCCGCGCCGCGCAGAATGCCGAACCAGACCACCGGTTCCCACAGCGGGAAGCGGAACTGTTCGAGCATGTGAGCGACCCACAGCCGGTCGAAGCCCTCGGAGTACAGCCCGAAGAACAGCCCAATCCACAGTATGCTCTGTAAGGCCGGGCGGCCCCGCACGACCGAGACACCCGAGCGCAGGGTCTGCAGCATGTTCCCCAGGGTGGAGCGTTCCGACTGCAGGGCAGGCGTGAAGTTGTGTTCGGGCATCTGCGCGATCAATGCCAGCCCCAGCAGCAGGAACAGCCCGCCCGCCAGCTGGATGGGCAGCCCCAACCGCAGCGTGCCGATGACGGTCCCGGCGATGGTACCCGCCAGCGCGCCGATCTGCCCGAGCTGCTGGGCGCGCAGGAAGGCTTTCCCGGCCTGCTCCTCGCCGATCTCGTCGGAGATCCAGGCTTGCAGAGCCCCGCTGGTGAAGGTGTAACCCACCCCCCACAGCAGCTGCGCCAGCAGGATGAACCCGAACACGGGAACGCTGCCTTCCAACAGCAGCCCCGCGCCCACCAGGAACACGCCAATGATGACCGAGATGCGCCGTCCGTACAGGTCGGCCACAATGCCGGTGGGCGTCTCGAACAGGAAGATCGAGGTCTCCAATGCCGTGCCGACCAGCACCAGCTGCAGCGGGTCGAGCCTGGCGGTCAGTACGTAGTACACGCTGCCGACGGTGAAAGCCAGCGAGAAGAAGGCCGCTGTGGCCAGGTTATAGAGCAGGAAGATGCGGTAAGCGCGCGGGGATTGGTTCATGAGGAGGGTGTTAGAAGGTCAACAGGGCCAGCGCCAGAGCCAACAGCGCGCCTGCCAGGGCGCAGGTGATGTTGACCCAGTCGTTGTTCAACCAGGGCAGGCCGCGCACCAGGCTGGTGGGGCTGCCGCAGGTGTGAGTGGGGTGGCGCTCGGTCTCCTTGTCGCAATTCGGGCAGATGTAGATGGCCTGGGCCGTCGCGCCGAGGAAGGAGTCCACCAGGCTGCCGAACAGCCCGGCCAGGCTGATGAACGCCAGCGCCAGCGGCCAATCGGGCGAGGGCATGGTCAGAACTGCCAGCAGCCCGATCACCGCCGCCCCGGCCAGTGAAGCCAGCGTGCCGGTGACGGTGATGCCGCCCGAAGCGCCGCGCTCGACCGGGCGCAAGGTGGTGATGCCCACCGGCGCGACCGGCGAGAGAACCCCCAGCTCGGTCGCCCAGGTATCGGCGTTCACCGCTGCCAGGCTACCGGCAAACGCCAACCATGGCCAGACCGCGCCGGGGAAGGCCAGGTGTAATAACACGAACACGCCGGCGAGGCCGCCATTGGCCAGCACCTGACCGGCATCTCGAGTAGAGCCTTTGGAGAATTTCTCGGCCAGGGCGTGCTTGCGTTTGCCGAACAGCCGGGAAAGCGCGCTGGAGGTGATGAAGAAACCCAGCAGCAGCGCCGCCCACGGCAGTCCGCCCAGCCCAAACACCACCATGCCGAGCGCGGCCGCCGCAACCGCCCCAGAACGGTCGAGGCTGTGGGCGCGATAAGCCGCCGCCGCCACGATGACGGCAAACAGGATACCGAGCAGGAGTTGGGTGAGATTAATCATGGCCAGAATGGACGGATTATATCATGGAGGCAATGACAGCGATTCATTAATGAGACAATTAGGCCCAAATTGCCCCAGCGACGAATCGCCTCATTGCCTCCTGCTTATGGTACGATACGACTATCTGCGATCAACAGCAGGCAGGGTGGAAATGGAAAGGAGAAAGATATGGCAAAGACAAACCCAGAGGCATCCCAGGCGCAAAACGGCGCGCCTGAGCTGAAAAAGCGTTCCGGGAAGGGCTGGACCATCCACGAAGGGCGCATCCGGGCTTCAGGCGGCGGTAAGCAGTTTCAGGAGAGCGGCGTCACCGACCTGACCTACGACAATCCCTTCAGTCAAGAGGTGGAGCGGGCCTGGTACAAAGGCAAGCTGGTTTATGCGATCGAAGGCGAGCCGATGATGATCACCGACCGCGATCGGATCAAGTGGGCCAAGGAGTACCAGCCGGTCCACGAGGTTAAGCTGGACGATAAGGGCTGGCTGGAGAGCGCCAAGAAGATCGAGGGGCAGTACAACATCTACGACACGGTCCCCGGTGACAAGGGTTACAGTGCGATCTGGAAGTTCTACTACGTTATCGTGCCGCAGGACTACCAGCCAAACACGCTGCGCTCCGAGCAGGACTGCCTGGACAGCGGCTACGAGATCCGCGAGAGCAGCTACTACGAGAATTGACCGGTTCTCTAAACCCGCCGGTCGGCGGGTAACACCAAAAGCAACCACGGAACTGCACCAAAGAACACGAAACATGGACGCAAGACCTTGCGTCCATGTTTCGTGTTCTTTGGTGCAGTTCCGTGGTTGCTTTTAGACCTTCTGCCCCTTATAGAATAACGGCACGAAGAAGGTCCAGGCCAGCACCAGCAGCGAGCCGATGTACTCGACGTGGACGCCATACAGCTTGAAGGGCCCTCCGATGGTGTAGACCCAGATGATGAAGGCCACGGCCGAGATGGTCACATGCCACCAGTCAACCGGTAGGCCGGCGTCCTTGTCAGAGGTACCCCAGACGCGTAAGGCAATCACGCCAATCAGGCACAGGATGAACCAGCCCAGCAGCACTCCCCGCGGCGATTCCTCGGGGATGATGCCGCTGCCAACCAGGTACAGGCTGAGGACCTCGGCCGGGAGCATCTTCATCAGCCGGTCGAGGTAAGTGCTGATGGACTCGACCTGCGGCGATCTGGTGGCCAGGAAGGATTGCGGTTGTGCAGACCTGTTTGCATGTCTGCGGCTGTTGGATCGGATGGCTCCAGGTGGATAGACGCGATAGGGCGCCGGCATGCTGACCTCCTTAAAAATCGGGTTGTTGATGCTGGGAGGCTGAATGAACCCCCATCAAGATTGGATTGGAACGTGAGTTTACTTAAAGCAGTATAGCATAAACCGGTGCAGCTCAAATTGGGTGCGGTGGGGTTGTTATCAACCCCACCGCACCCAATTTGAGCTGCATTCTTCAGATCAGCAAAAGGGTGGCGGCGATGAGCAGCAGCGGCGTGAGCGCGCCCGCTGTCCACAGCAGGTAGGCAATGGGTTGGGTGTCTTGGTAGCGGTAGAAGAACATGCCGCCGGCCAGATCGATCACCAGCGAGAAGGTCGCCAGCACCGGCAGGAGCAGCAGGCGCTCGGGCGGGCCGCCGGCCATGGGCTGCCCGGCCTTGTCGAAGCCGAGCGGCAGCGAGGCGCGAGTGGGGATCACCGTGGCTACCAGCACGAACAGGGCGATGGTCAGCGCCAGCCCGGCCAGAAGGGCAGTGCGGGCGGGCAGGTCGGACCAGACGCGCTGCAGGAAAGCCGCCGGTTGGGTCGAGTAAGCGGGGATGGGGGTGAGGCTGCCCATTTCGATGGTGCGTTGGAACGCACGTTGGAAGGATTTCGGGTCGGCGGGGGAGATGACGTAGATCTTCTCCGGTGTTGCCAGCAGCAGCATCTTGCTGTAGTCGGAGGCCATGTACTCGACCGGCCCCAGCCCCTCCACGACCCGCGTGCCAAGGATGGCTCCTGGGAAGGGCAGGAAGGGCAGCGGCATTGAAAAGCCCATATCGCTGGCCGGGCGCACCCACTCGACTTCGGGCAGTGGGATGTCCTCCGAGCGCAATCCCCAACGCAGGCGCAGGCCGTCGCGCTCGAGGGTATAGCTGGCGCGCAGCAGCGCAAGGCCGCGATAGATGCCCAGGCCAATGGGCAGCAGCAGCGCCAGCGAGAGCAGCAGAAGCAGGGCTGAATACGAGCCGACCTGCTGCTGGAGGGCCAGGTAGACGCTTGCGCCCGCTGCGCCGCCAAGCAGCAGCACACCGCCGACATGCAGCAGCACGCCGGGCGTTTTGGGCGGGGGAAATACAGTATCTTGGATCATGCGCGGCTTATTATAACCCGTCTCCCGCCTGTGTCCCATGGTCACCCCTTCACCCCATCGCAAGAAGCCGGCGCGCTTCGTCCACCACCTGCTCCAGCGGAACAACACTGCGCTCATCGGAGCGCCGCAGCTTCATCTCCACCCCACCCTGCTTGAGGGCGCGCTCGCTGACGGTGATGCGCAGGGGCAGGCCGATCAGGTCTGCGTCGTTGAACTTGACCCCCGCGGACTCGGCCCGGTCGTCGAAGAGCGTCTCCAGCCCGGCGCCTGCCAGACATGTGGCGACCAGCTCTGCAGTCTCCTGGACCTGCTCGTTCTTACTGAGCAGGGAGACCAGGTGAATGGGGAAGGGCGCAGCGCTGACCGGCCAGCACAGGCCGTGCTCGTCGTGGTGCTCCTCGGCGATGCAGGCCAGCAGCCGCCCGAGCCCGATGCCATACGAGCCCATAATGATCGGCCGCTGCTCTCCATCCTCCCCCAGGAAGGTGGCTCCCATGGCCTCTGTATAACGGGTGCCGAGCTTGAAGATATTGGCCACCTCCACGCCCCGGCTGCTGCGTAAGGTTCCGCCGCAGTTCGCGCATGGGTCGCCCTCGCGCGCCGCGGTGATGTCGGCCACAATGTCTGCAGTGTAATCCCGGCCGTAGTTGACGTTGTGCAGGTGATAGCCGCTCTCATTCGCCCCTGCTGTCAGGTTGGGCGACTGCGGGATCAGATCGTCGACGATCACAGTCGCGCCGTGGATGCCGATCGGGGAGGCGTAGCCCGGGGTTGCGCCGGTGGCGCGAATCTCTTCTTCCGTAGCGGGGCGCAGCTCGCGGGAGCGCAGTGCGTTGGACAACTTGGTCTCGTTGACCTCCATGTCGCCACGCACCACGGCGAAGATGAACTGCTGATCGTCGCCCTCGGCAGGCGTGGCCATCATGAAGACGGCCTTGGCTGTCCGGGAGGCAGGGATATCCAGGAACTTCGCCAGGTTGTCGATGGTGGTGGTGTTGGGTGTGGCCACCTTTTCGAGGGATAGAGGGGCTTCCTCGGCTGGGGCAGGCTTGCGGGCGGCCGCGATCTGGCGGTTGGCAGCGTAGCCGCAGGCGTCGCAGAACAGCAGGGTGTCTTCGCCGATGGGCGTGAGGTACATGTACTCGTGGGCTATCTTGCCGCCCATCATGCCGGTGTCGGCTTCTACGGCCACCACAGGCAGGCCGCAGCGGTTGAAGATGTTGAAGTAGGCCTGGTAGTGGGCGTCATACTGGCGGTCGAGGCCCTCCCAGGTGGCGTCCAGGGAGTAGCTGTCGAGCATGGTAAACTCGCGTGCCCGGATCAGCCCGGCGCGCGGCCGCGGGTCGTCGCGCCACTTGGTTTGGATGTGGTAGATGAGGGCGGGCATCTGGCGGTAGGAGCGGATCTCGTCCCGCACCAGGTCCGTTACCACCTCTTCGTGGGTCATGGCCAGCACCATGTCGTGCCCGGTCTTGTCCTTGAAGCGGCCCATCTCCGCGCCGATCTGATACCAGCGCCCGGTCTCCTGCCAGATGTCGGCCGGGTTGACCACCGGCATCGTGATCTCCTGGCCGCCGATCGCGTCGATCTCCTCGCGCATGATCTGGCCTATCTTGTCCAGCGAGCGCCGCGCCAGGGGCAAGGACGTGAATATGCCTGCGCCCAGCTGGCGGATGAAGCCGGCTCGCAGCAGCAGCTGGTGGCTGGCAGCTTCACTCTCCGACGGAGTTTCCCGGCGGGTAGTGCTGAAAAGCTTCGACATGCGCATTGGGCGCTCCTGTAATAAACCCGGTTTCTTGATCGCTAAACGTAAAACAACCACTCCGACATGGCGCGCCACATGGCGGGCGCGAGGACGTGCCCGGTGCGGCGCATGATCCAGCCTAGCAGCACCGCCCGGACGGCAGCCAGCGCCAGGTTGGCAGGCAGTGCGACCGGGTCGGCCAGCAAGAAGGGGATTTGCCAGACCACGAACAGGAAGGCCGTGCCGAACCAGCCGACCCAACCGCCCAGCCAGGAGGTCAGGCGCAGTTGGATGTAGCCCCGGAAGATGGTCTCCTCCGTAAAGGCGATCAGCGTCCAGGCCAGCAAGAGATAGCCCTGTTGGGCGCTGAGACCGCGGAACAGGTTCATGAACTCGCCGCGCAGGAAGACGGTCAGAAACACCAGGGCTAACCCCAGCCGGAAGGACGGACCCAGCAGGCGGCGGCTCCAACCGGCGCTGAGCAGTGGCTGGCGGCGAAAGACCAGCGCGCCCGCCACGGCCAGCAGGCTGAAAAAGGACACCAACAGGCGCGGCCACAGGACGCCGAAGTCCTCACCCAACCGGCTGACGGGTGAGGCGATACCGCGCAAAACCAGGACCAGGTTGAAGAAGAAGATCAGGATGAAGAGGGACAGCGCAACAACGCCCTCGCGGCGTGGGAATTGGAAGATCAGCGGGCGGCGCTTGGCAAGGCCGGGGCTTAAAGCGGCGATCATCACCACCGCGATGACACCGATGTACTCGGACAGGGCCAGAATCAGGGATCGGTCAGGCAAGGCTTACTCCTCGTCTTCGGCGGGCGCCAGCGGCTCTTGGGCGGGTTTGTCTTCGAGCGATTCCAGGTTCAGCTCTACCTTCTCTTCCATGCGAACCTGGCCGCGTAAGAACGAGCCCTCTTCGGTCGAGAAGGCCACCGTGGTCACGTCACCCCACACGCGGCCCGTGCTGCGGATTTCGAGCTTCTCAGCGGTGATGTTGCCATGCACCGCGCCGGCGATGACAACCGTGTTCGCGCGCATGTGTTCGCAAGAGACGCGCCCGGTCTCGCCAACGACGACCAGGCCTTTGACGGAAATGTCACCCTCAAAGGTGCCTTCAATGCGGATGCCGCCACTGCCGCGCAGGTTGCCCTGCCAGTTGATACCGGGGCCTAAAACGGAAGTGACCCGTTCGGTAGGGCTGGTGGCAATCGGGGTTGCGGCTGATTTTTTTCCAAACATAGCGGTGATCCTCCAGGTTTTGGCGTGGATCGGATGAATGCAATTCGTCCGCTAAACGCGCGAAAGGACTATGATTTGACCGGCACCAGGATGAGGGGCTTGCTGCTGCCGGTGATCACCGGCGCGGCGATGCTGCCGGCCCAGAAGGCGCTCATGCCGGCTTTTCCATGCGTAGCCAGAATGCTCAGGTCGCAGTCATTGCGATCGATTGCGGATAAGATCTGTTGGGCAGGCTCACCTCGGGTCACTTCGATTGTAACCGGAATCCCTCGATCCTGCCACGGCTGGGCCTGCTCCGCCAGGTAGCCCTGCATCGCGTTTACAGAGCTGTCGAGCGTGGCGGCGGTCGCGGAGGGCAGCATCTTGCCGGTGGCAGAGAGCTTTGGCGGCAGGGTTTGCAGGGTGTAGACCACCGAGAACAGCAGCAGGGAGGCTCCTGCGGCTTCGGCGATATGGGCCGCCACCGGTAACCCGGCCTGATCGTGCTCGGGGTTGCCATCCAGCGCGACCAGGAAGCGCTTCAAGCGCGGCGGCTGTGGGGCTGCCTGCTGCTGTTCATCCGGGGGATGCACCAGGAACAGCGGCGCCTGGCTGCGCCCGATGATCTGCTGAGCGATATTGCCGACCATCAGCCTGCGCAGACCGCTTTTGCCGTGGGTAGACATGACGATCATGTCCGGCTTCAGCTCGCTCACATGCTCTGCGATGGCTCGGGCGACGTGCCGGGTCTTCTCGGTGTGGACGTGGCAGGAGACCTCGACGCTGTCTGTGAAGTGCTGCTGCTTGATATCGTCCAGGTACTGGCAGGCCTCATCTTCGGTATGCAGGTGACGCTCTCCATGGATCTCCGCCGGGGCATTCTCTTCGATAATATGAACCAGGGTGACCTGAGCGTCGAGATCCTGGGCCAAAACTGCCGCGTAAGGTAGAGCGGTCTCGGCTAAATTGGAACCGTCAAGGGGTACGAGCAGGTGTTTAAACATGGCTAGCCTCCCGCGAAAGTGGTGTACAAGAGGTAGAAATTCAAGAAGATGATCAGGACCGCGATCAAACTGACGATGATGGTCGTGATTTTGTGATTGACCAGCACCCCCATGAGCTTTTTGTCCCGAGTGAACATGACCAGCGGGATGATGGCGAAGGGCAGGCCGAAGCTGAGCACAACCTGGCTGATCACCAGCGTGCGGGTGGGGTCGAGGCCGATCATGATGACGATCAGCGAGGGCAGCATGGTGACCATGCGCCGGATCCAAATGGGGATGTGGTGATGCAAGAAGCCCTGCATCATCACCTGCCCGGCCATGGTGCCAACCGAGGCCGAGGACAGGCCCGAGGCCAGCAGCGAGATGCCGAAAACCCATCCGGCAGCCGGGCCAAGCAGGGGCTGCAGTGTACGATAAGCCTCTTCGATGGTGCCGATGTGGGTGAGACCTTGGGTGAAAAACGTGGCCGCCGACATCACCAGCATCGCGCCGTTGATCAGGCTGGCCATGCCCATCGCGATCAGCACGTCGATGATCTCGAAGCGGAACAGGCGCTTCATCAAGGCCGGCTCGCGCACAACGATACGTCCCTGAGTCAGGGCGGAGTGCAGGAAGATGGCGTGTGGCATGACCGTCGCGCCCAGGATGCCGGTTGCCAGCAGGACGCTCTCGGGGCCCTGGAACTGCGGGACGACCGCGTGGTAGAAAACCTGGCTCCAGTCGGGGCGATCGAGGATGGTTTCGATCACGTAGCTGATGGCGACCACGCCAACCAGCACGCTGATCACGGCTTCGAGCGGGCGGAAGCCGCGGCGTTCGAGGCCGAGGATCAGGAAGGTGGCGATGGCGGTCAGGATCCCGGCAATCCACAAGGGGACGTGGAGCAGCAGGTTGAAGCCGATGGCCGCCCCCAAAAATTCCGCCAGGTCGGTGGCGATGGCGACCAGCTCCATCAGCACCCACATGCTGTAAACGACCCAGGTTGGGAAGCGGTTACGGCAGTGCTCTGCCAGGTTGTGCCCGGTTGCAATCCCAAGTTTGGCGGAGAGCGCCTGGATGAGCATGGCCATCAGGTTGCTGGCCACGATGACCCACAGCAGGATGTAGCCAAACTGGGCCCCACCGGCGATGTTGGTGGCAAAGTTGCCCGGGTCGACGTAAGCAACGCTGGCGATGAAGGCCGGGCCAAGGAAAGGCATCAGCCGGGCCAGCCCAGTCTTCTTGGTCTCGCCGGTTAATACATCTTGGGCCGCCTGGATCGTGCGATCGTCGGTGGTTTTTACTGGACCGTCTTCATCACTCATTTGCACTGATTTTCCTTATTTGATGTGATCCCCTATGGATTGTTCTCTACGGTTCGGGATGCGGCTCCGCGCAGAAAGTCGGTCAGGCGGAGCGCGGCGGCCAGATGGTCCCGGCGTAGACGCGGCCGCCCGGCGGAACGTCGGCCTTGACGGTGGCGCCATTGCCCACTCGGGCGCCCGACCCAATTGTCACGCCGATATTGACCGTGACGTTCATGCCGATCTGAGCGAAATCCTCCACGCAGACCTCGCCGGCCAGGGCCGCCCCCGGAGAAAGGTTGACGCACTGGCCGATACGGCAGTCGTGCGAGACGATCACACCCGCGTTGATCAGCGTGCCGTAGCCGATCTTGGCCGCGCTGCTGACGTAGGACATCGCCAGGATTTGCACGCCGCCTGCCAGTTCCGCGCTCGGCTCGACCCAGGCGGTGGGGTGCACCAGATTGGGGCAACTGAAACCGGCCTCCGCCAGCAGGTCGAAGATTTTGACCCGCACGGACACGTTGCCGATCCCGCCGACCGCGTTGGCCGCCAGGCGAAAGCCGCTGCGGTAAAGATCTGGCAGCAGGTTTGCGCCGCCCAGCACCGGCACACCCAGGATCTCTGTCCCGTCCCGGATGCCGTCGTCGATAATTCCAACCACGCGGAAAGCGCCGCACACCTGCACCAGGTCGATCAGGCATTTGCCCTGCCCCCCGCCGCCGAAGATGATCAGGGAGGTGGGGTCGCAGGGAAGCTCAGGCATGGAGAGCGATTGTGGATCAGGCATACCCAATTTATACCATTGAGTTGGGAAATTTGCAGGGAAAACTGCGCCCGTTTAGCGCATCCAACGATACCGCCAGGGGATCGACTTCCATGGTTCGGGGACCGAGTTCGATCCCGACCCGCGGTCCGGTCAGCGCTTCCTCGTCCGGCACGGGCTCGCCGGGCTCGATGAACAGCGGGCCGGTGGGATCGGTCAGGTCGACGCCATTGAGATCGCCGTCGATGGCCAGGGCCATCGCCAGCTTGGCGGGGCCGTCGGTCCAGTGCGCCGGCAGCACGCGGCTGCGCCGGGCAGTGATCACATCCAGGCCCTCTTGAGGATCGATGGCCCGGATCAGCACAGCAGCCGGGGAACCTGCCGGTTGGCATACGGCGTTCAATAACCAATGCATTCCATAGGTGAAGTAAATATAAGCGCGGCCGGGTGGGCCATACATCACCTCCGTGCGCCGTGTGCGCCCGGCGCGGGCATGGCAGGCCAGGTCTTGCTCGCCCTGATAGGCTTCGGTCTCGAGGATGATGCCGGACAGGCGCTGCCCTTCCAGGATGCGTACCAGGCGCATGCCCAGCAAGTCGCGCGCCACTTGCGTAGCCGGGGGGGTGTAAAAGGAGGGCATCAGCGGACGCGACACAGACATGGTTGTATTGTACAATACTTGTGGTTCCGAAACCCTCGTCGATTTGCAGCCGCAAATGTGCTGGAGGCAGCGGGCGTGGACGAACTAAAGCCGGTTGAAATGGAGCTTCGTTTGGGCGACAGTGCGCCGCCCAAGCAAAGCTCCATTTCAACCGGCTTTCGTTCGTCCCGAGGTGAAGCACCCCTCCCGAGGTGAAGGGGCCTGTTTCAGAAAGCCATTCGCGTTTCTTAAATTCAAAACGAACAAAGGGTTGGGGAATTCTTACGATGAAGAGGTTTTATTCAAACGCGGATCGCGCTGAAAGGTGAGGCGTAAACCATCTTCGAGCGAGGTCAGGGGCTTGTAATCGAGTTTCTTGTGGGCCAGGGAGATGTCGGCGCACATGCGTGAGGGGCCGCGGTCGTTGCGGTTGTTGTAGACCATCTCGGGCTTGCCGCCGGTGATCTCCATCGACAGGCGCGCCAGGTCTCGCGTGCTGGTCTCGCGACCGCTTCCGACGTTGATCGTTTCCTGATTGACGTCGGGGGCGGTGGCGGCAGACTGCATGGCGTTGACCACGTCGTCGATGTAGACGTAGTCGCGAGTTTGATGACCGTCCCCATGGATCACCAGGGTGCCGTTCATGGCCGACTGGCGCAAGAAGTTGGGGATGACCGGGGCATGCACGGGCGGGATGTGCTGGCCTGGGCCGTAGGCATTGAAGACCCGCAGGCAGACGGTCTCGATGCCCCATAGGCTGCCAATGGTGCGCACGTAGTATTCGGCGGAGAGCTTCGAGACCGCATAAGGAGAGCGCGGGTTAGGTGTAGCGTCCTCACGCAGGGGCTGCTGCTCCTGCTCGCCGTAGATCGCTCCCGAGGAGATGAGCACCACCCGGCGCACGCCCACATCCCGCATGGCTTCCATGAGAGTGACCGTGCCACCGACGTTGACCTGGCTGTATTCGCGCGGATAGAGCACCGACTCGGGCACCAGGACGCGTGCTGCCAGGTGGTAAACGCAGTCCACCTCATGCAGCAGGGTCCAAAGCTTGGGGCGGTCGTTGACGTCGCCGCGCGTGAAATGGATCGCGGAATCGAGAACACCAGGGTCGCCGGTGGATAGATCATCCAGCCCGCGCACTGCGTGACCCTCTCTCGATAGTCGGTTTGCCAGCGCCGATCCTAAAAACCCGGCTGCTCCAGTAATTAAAAACTGCATAGTGATTTTCTTTGCATTCGTTTGGTTTAAGATACGCGGTGATTATAGCATATGCCGGAGTAGCTGGTTCATATAAGCTGCGCCAAACGATGAGATAAGGTGGGACTCTTAGCCCAATTCATAAGAAAGCCGCCCCCTTGCTGTGATATAAAAACAAAGAGCAGTCAGGTTCCTGACCGCTCTTTGCGAAGCGCTCCCTTGGGGACCGCTTTCTTTTATCGATTCTCTAACTTCTCTTCAACGATACAACCTGCGGCACCCGGTCGAACATCCAGAAGCCGATGGGCAGGCCGATGACCGTAAGCGTGACGGCGTAAGCGGCTTCCATCCAGATCGCGCTTAGCCACCAGCCGACCAGCAAGAAGTACACGGCCCGCAGCAGGAAGGGCGCCTGGTCAGGATCGGCTGCGCGCCGGGCGATGGAGCCATCCGGGCGGATGGTGACGCGGGTGCGCTCGTCCGGCTCCCGCAAGGCGATGACCTTGGGGAGCATGTTGAGCATGGCGATGCCGAAGGGAATCCCGATGATCGAGACCATCAACAGCCAGGCAGCGATCATCCAGGCCTGTCCCAACCAGACGCCGATGAATGCGAACCACAGGATCTGCAGCAGGCAGCCAGGGCTTTTACGGGTTTCCACAACGGTGGTGGTGTTCATCTCGACTTTCCTTTCGGTCGCTCAATAATGGTTTCAAAATGACTTCCGGAGCAGCGGCCAACTGGTGAGCGGAGAACCGCTTGCCTCCGGAAGTCTACTTAATATACGGATGGTTTTCGAAATGGTTGCGGCTCTGCGCCCTTTACATCTGGTTGAATTCTTGCCTTACCTCGCTTACAATAGAGCGCAACAACTTTTTTGAAGGTGGGACGAAACTGATGACAGATCAATCTGTAGACATGACAGGCAAAGTGGTTTTGATCACCGGCGGCACCGGTGGTATTGGCCGGGAGACAGCCAAGGGGCTGGCGGAGATGGGCGCAACCGTCGCGATTGTCGCCCGCAACGAGGAGAAGGCCGGGCGGGTGGTCGATGAGATCAAGCGGGAGACCGGCAATCCCCATGTGGATTACCTCATCGCCGATCTTTCCTCACAAGCGCAGGTGCGGCGGGTGGCGGGCGAGTTCCGGCGGCGCTACGATCGCCTGGATGTGCTGGTCAACAATGCCGGGGGGTTCTTCATGAAGCGCCGCATGAGCGTGGATGGCATCCCCTACAGCTGGGCGCTCAACCACTACGCATATTTCTTATTGACCAATCTCCTGCTGGACATGCTCAAAGCCAGCGCGCCGGCGCGCATCGTCAACGTTTCCTCGATGGGTCATCTTGGCGCAACCATCGACTTCGAGGCTCTGCGCAGCGACGACACCCACGGCGGCTGGGTAGCTTACAGCGACACCAAGCTGGCGAACGTGCTGTTCACCTACGAGCTGGCCCGGCGGCTGGAGGGCAGCGGGGTGACCGTCAATGCGCTGCACCCCGGCTTTGTAAGCACCGGCTTCGCCAGGAACAACGGCGCGATCACCAATGCGCTTATGCTGCTGCTGCAGCCCTTCACCATCACCCCGGAGAAGGGCGCCGAGACGAGCATCTATTTGGCTTCGTCGCCTGAGGTGGAGGGCACGACCGGAGAGTACTTCGTGAAGAAGAAGTCGGTGCCGTCTTCCAAGGCGTCGTATGACAAGGAAGCCGCCCGCCGGCTGTGGGAGATCAGTGAGGTGAAAACCGGGCTGGTGAACCCAGTGACAGATTGAGTGGTTGGGCCGATCCCCAGACCAGCGCAAGATGCGGATGGATGAAATTCTGGGTATACTTGCGGTATGGAAATCAGCAAGATCATTCGCAGCAAAAGAAAGACCTTTGCCCTGATCATCCAGCCCGACGGAGCGCTGGTGGTGCGAGCGCCAAAGCGTGCCACGCGCGCTCAGGTGGAGCAGGTGGTGGCGGAGCATGCCGACTGGATCCGCAAGAAGCAAGGCGAGGTGGCCGAGCAGCGAGTGTCTCCGCTGCGCTATAAAGAAGGCGAAAAGTTTTCCTTCCTCGGCAAGCGTTACCCGCTGGAGATCGCGCCCAACCCACCCGAGCCGCTGATGCTGCACCGGCATTTCATTCTTTCCAAAGCTTATCAGGCGCAGGCCGAGAAGCTGTTCGAGGCGTGGTACCGGCTGCAGGCCAGGGCGATTCTGCCGGAGCGGGTGGAACATTACGCCAAGAAGTTCGGTTATACGCCGGTCAAAGTGGGCATCACCGGGGCGCGCACCCGCTGGGGCTCATGCTCGTCGCGCGGCAGCCTGAACTTCTCCTGGCGGCTGATGCTGCATCGCATCGAGGTGGTGGATTACGTGGTGATGCACGAGCTGGCCCACCTCAAGCACCGCAACCATTCCAAAGACTTCTGGGCCGAGGTCGAACGCATGTGCCCGGACTACAAGAAGTGGCTGAAGGCGCTGAAAGAGCCTCAAAGGTAAAGGCGCCCGTTCTTGCTCTTCGTGATCTTCGGTGGTTGGGATTTCCTGTACAATAGAAGCAGAATCCACTTCAATTCCAGGAGCAAATACCATGACGGTCAAACAAGCGTCTGCGGAAGGGCTGAACGCCTTCCTCGATAAACGTTTTGGAATGTTCATCCACTGGGGGTTGTATTCCTTGATCGGGCGCGGCGAGTGGGTGATGCACCACGAGCGCATCCCCGTGCATGAGTACGAGAAGCTGGTGCTGAGCTTCAACCCCAAGCGCTTCGACGCCGACGAGTGGGTCAGCATCGCCGCCGACGCCGGGCAGAAGTACATGGTCATCACCAGCCGCCACCATGACGGTTTCAGCATGTACGACACCGCCCTGAGCGATTACAAGGTCACCAACACGCCCTTCCAGCGTGACCCGATCCAGGAACTGGCGGACGCCTGTGCCCGGCGCGGCGATGTCCAGCTGGGCTTTTACAGCTCGCTGATGGATTGGCATCACCCGGCCTATCGCTCCCGTGAGACCAGCGGGTTGGCCTGGGAGGATTACCTGGAGTTCCTGCACGGGCAGGTGCGCGAGCTGTGCACCCGCTTCGGCGAGATCGCTTGCATCTGGTTCGACGGCGATTGGCCGCGTCACACCATTGACGATACCAACCGCTACTTCCTGGCGGGCGGCAGCTTCGAGTACGAGCGGCTGTATAACCTGATCCACGAGCTGCAGCCGGAGGCGGTGGTCATCAACAACCGCCACGAGCAGCCCCTGCCGGGCGAGGACGTGCAGGGCTTCGAGCAGGATCTGCCGGGGGAGAACACGGTCGGGTTTAACACCACCCAGGTGTACGATCTGCCGTTGGAAGTCTGCATGACCATCAACGACAACTGGGGCATTCACTTCGATGACGAGAACCACAAGTCGACCGAACGGTTGGTGCAGACGCTGGTCAAGGCGGCTGGGGTGGGGGCCAACTATTTGCTCAACGTCGGGCCGACGGCCGCGGGCGAGATTCTACCGGAGCATGCTTCCCGGCTGCGCGAGGTGGGCGCGTGGCTGAAGCACAATGGCGAGGCGGTCTACGGCACGCGGGCCGGGGTGATTGGCGGCAAGGGCGTGGTCGGCACGCGCCGCGGCGACACGCACTACGCGCACCTGCTGGCTTATCCCAGCGATAGGGTCGAGCTGCGCGGCGTGCCGGAGAGCGTGACCTCGTCCTGCCTGCTGGAGGGGCACAAAGTGAAGATGACGCGTGCAGGCGATGCGGTGCGGGTGATCGTCCCGGCCTGGATGCGGGACCCGTTCGATACCGTCGTCGTTTTAGAATAAGCGTGAAATTCAACAGAGAGCAGTCAAGACGCCTTGACTGCTCTCTGTTCTATTCTCTACCAACTTTCTCTACGCTTCGAGTTCTCCACGAATGACCGTCACGGCCTGTCCGGCGATCATCGCCCGGTCGCCTTCCAGCCGCAGTCGCAGCTGCCCGCCGCGGGCTGAGGCCTGGTAAGCGAACAGTTCCTGCTTGCCGAGCTTGTTGGCCCAGTAAGGGGTCAGGGCAGAGTGGGCCGAGCCGGTCACCGGGTCCTCGGGCACGCCGACCTGCGGGGCGAAGAAGCGCGAGATGAAGTCATATTGCCCGCCGGAAGCGCCGCGGCTGGTGAGGATGGCCCCACGCGCCTGGACGGAATTCAGCAGGGCCATATCGGGTTGTGCGGCGCGCACCTCGTCTTCCGTTTCGACCTCGATCAGGTAGTCGAACACGTTCTTGCCAACAAAGACCGGCTCGACGCCTAACGCCTCGATCAAACCCTCGGGGGCATCGACCGGCTCCACCAGCTTGACCGGGAAGTTCATCTCGATCCAGCCGTCTGCGCTGCGGGTGGCGCTCAGCAGGCCCGAGCGTGACTGGAAGCAAGCTTGCTCGCCCGGCTTGAGCCGCCCTGTCTCCCACAGGATGTGGGCGGTGGCCAGGGTGGCGTGGCCGCACAGGTCCACCTCGACCGCCGGTGTAAACCAGCGCAGACGGTAGCCGTCGCCCTCGGGCAGGGGAAAGGCGGTCTCTGACAGGTTCATCTCTTTGGCGACGTTTGCCATCCAGGCGTCGGGCTTTTGCGCTTCGATCAGGCATACGCCGGCCGGGTTGCCCTTAAACGGCGCAGCGCTGAAGGAGTCGACCTGGTAAATAGGGATGGTCATCGGGTTACCTCGTTTCTGTTTAGGGTTGCTATCAGTTTAATCGAAAGCCTGAAGGCGGGATAGAGCCAGTTCGATTGGAAAGGGATTTGAGAGCAGAGAGCAGTCAGAAGCGTTCCTGACTGCTCTCTGCTCTCTACTCTCTTTTTTCTTTTCTACCCTTCCGCATAGCGCAGCCGCCAGGAGGCGACGGCGAAGAAGAGCAGGCCGTACCCCAGGATAATCGCGGCAGGCAGCAGGACCGAGGACAACCCTTGGCCGCGGATCAGGATGTTTTGGAACCCGTCCATGGCCCACGCTCCGGGGGTGAGATGGCCGATCGTGTTGAATGCCGGGCCGGTGACTTCCAGCGGGAACCAGGCCCCGGCCAGAGCGGTGAACAGGAACATGCCCATCAGCGCAAACACGATGACCTGCTCCTCGCCTTTGACCAGCACCGCGACCAGCAGGCCCATGCTGGCGATCCACAGGCCCATGGCGACCATCAGCAGCAGGGTGGCCAGCGGCTCGCGCAGGTAATTCACACCCAGGGCAAACTGCCCGAAAACCACCAGCACCAGTTCCTGAATGAACACCAGGGCGAACATGCCCAACAGGTGTCCGGCGACCACCGCCGAGCGCGGCAGAGAGGTGGTCAACATGCGCTGCAGGGTGCGCGACTTGCGCTCCTGCACTACGATGGTGGAGAGCGAGACCAGCCCGAACAGGGCAAACTGCACGATCATACCCGGCGAGGCCTGGTTGTAAGGGTTAGCCCAAAAGGTATCATCCGCAGAGACTGCGGCGGTGCGCACCGGCTCGACCGTCACGCTGAGCATCGGGGTCTGCCAGCCCTGCAGGGCCTCATCGACGGCAGCGGCAAAGGAGAGGTCGCCAACCTGGGCGGCCGGGACGCCCTGAGCTTCCAGGGCTAAGTCGCTCAGTTGGGCCGCTTCGGCGGCGCTCAGCAGGCGCACGGTGGCGACGCGCACGGCCTGGCGGGCGGCTTGCCCGTCCTGGCTGGCTTCGTCAACGATCAATGTCAGGCGGGCTTTCTGCCCCTCCAGGGTGGTTTGGCTGAAGCCGGAGGGGACTACCAGGACGGCGGCGTAGTCGGCGCGGGCGGCTGCAGCGGGATCGGCGGCCTGGGCGGGGGTCAGCGCTTGCAGGCGGACGGCCTCCGCGCTGTCGAGCAGACCTTCCAGGCGGGTAGCGAGCAGGCCGTTTGGGTCCTGGTTGAGCCAACCGATAACCGGGCGGGTGTCTTCGGCGGTGGCGCCGCGCCGGTAGGCGTAGCCCATGAAGAGGGTAAACACCAGCGGCATCAGCACCAGGAACATCAGCGAACGGCGGTCGCGGACGATTTGCAATATATCTTTGAGAGCGATATCGAGGGTACGCATTAGGACCTCCAGGAATGGCATCTAGGCAAAACGCTTGCCGAAATTGCGGGCGCCGAGAGCGAACAGGACTGCGCCGATCGCGAGCAGGACGACCAGCGACAGCAGCACTTCTTGCGGGCCGGCGCCGTTGAGCGCCAGCTTCCAAGCCTGCATCACCCAGCCGTGTGGGGTGAACAGGTTGATTGTGGCGAAGGCGGGTGGCATGGCGATGTTCGAGGTGAACAGGCCGCCGAGCATGCCCAGCGCGGCCAGCGCACCACCCAACACCGGCCCGGCCTGTTTGACCGTCTTGATCAGCGAGATCAAGAAGATGCCCAGCCCGCTGGCCGCCACCACCTGACCGATCAGCGCCAGGCCGATGGTAAGAGGGCTGCCCCAGTTGACGTGAAAGATCAGGTTGGAAACGAGCAGCAGCACCAGCGATTGGACGATGATGGTGAAGAACACCGCCAGAAATTTCCCGGCCAGCACGGTGGAGCGGCTGGTGGGGGTTGTGAACAGGCGCGCAAGGGTGCCTTCCTCGTCCTCTCTGAGCAGCGATTCTGTGGCGTACGCGCCGGTGAAGAAGGCGAAGAAGATCATCTGGCCGGCCATGATCGCGGCAATCATGCGGTCCATGGGGTCTGAGGTGATGCCGGAGGATTCAACCCCGCCGGCCGGAGCCTGCACATCCAGCACGGGCTGGGCGCCGTGGTTGAGGTCGGTTTCGAGCGCGGCATACCAGTCGGAATACTGCTGCACCAAAGGGCCAACTTTGGCCAGATCGGGCGCGACGCCGGAAGCTTCCAGGCGGCCGTTGATGGTGCGGTAAGCCACAGTTGAGCCCGAGACGCCGTCGATGAACTGCTCGAGCAGTCCCTTGACGATGGTGGGGCCGATGGTCAGGGTGGGGTCGTGCAGCAGGGTCAGGGCGTTATGGCCGTCGATTTTGGTCATTGTGGCGCTGAAGTCGGGCGGCACGATCACCGCCACATCCACCTGCTGGTTTTCGATGGCGGCCCGGGCGGCAGCTTCACTGTCGAGCGTGCTGACGACCAGCCAGGAGGGCATGCGTTCGTCGCGCAGGAAGCTCAGGATGGTTGCGCCGAGGTCGGGCAGGTTGGGCTGGGCCTGGTCGAGGTTAACCACGGCTACGTGGATGTCGGGCAGGGTTGCCACGCCGCGGCTGTCGTTGCTCATGCCGGAGAAGGCTGCAAAGATCAGCCCGGCAAGGATCAGTGGGGCGGCCAGGCCCATGCCGATCAGGAACATGCTGCGGAACGAGCGCAGCAAATCTTTGAGGGCGATATCGAGGATTTTCATAGGTGACTCCAAAGGAAGAGAGCAGAGAACAGAGAGTTGAGATTCGTCAAAGCAGGGAGAACGGCGGGCAGTAACTACTTTCTGCTCTTTGTTCTCTACTCTCTTTTCCCTAATCTCTTAACGCTTTTCCCGTCAAATGCAGGAACACAGCTTCTAAATTCGGTTCTTGGATATCCACCGAGAGGATGCGGGCGCCGGCGGCGGTGGCGGCCTCGAACAGGCGCGGCAGGGCGACGTTGCTGTCGGCGGCCAAGACGGTAACCTCGTGTTCGTTGGGCGAGACGCGCGAGATGCCTTCCACCTGCTCCCAGCGGGCGGCGGCGGCTTGCACGTTGCCGGACAGATCCAGGTCGAGGCGGGCCTGCTCGCCGACCAGCTTAACCAGCTCGGCATGTGTGCCGCAGGCGATGATCTTTCCCTGGTCCATGATGGCGATGTGGTTGGAGAGCTCTTCGGCTTCTTCCATATAGTGGGTTGTGTAGAGCACGGTCATGCCGCGGCGGTTCAGCTCTTTCACGTTGTCGAGGATGTGGCGACGGCTCTGCGGGTCGATGCCGACCGTCGGCTCGTCCATGATGACCACCTGGGGGTTGTGCAGTAAGGCAGCCCCGATATTGACCCGGCGCTTCATGCCGCCCGAGAAGGTCTCCACGCGCCCTTTCTGGCGGTCGGTCAGGCCGGTGATCTCCAGCGTCTCATCGACCCGCTGCTTGAGGGCCGCTCCGCGCAGGCCGTACATCTTGCCCCAGAAGACCAGGTTCTCGCGGGCCGAGAGGTCGCCGTACAGGGCAATGTCTTGCGGCACAACCCCCAGAGCGGCCCGGGCGGCGTTCGAGTCGCTCAGGATCGAATGACCCATGATGCGAGCATCGCCCCCGCTGGGCTGCAGCAGGCCCGAGAGCATCGAGATGGTGGTGGATTTGCCTGCTCCGTTGGGGCCGAGCAGGCTGAAGATCTCACCTTCTTCGACGGTGAAGCTGACGCCGCGCACCGCCTGGAGGTTGTCGAACGACTTTTGCAAATTAAGGATTTCGATTGCGCCCATCAGGTTGCCTTTCTAAAACGGTTCGAGGAATGAAGACTTTGCTTGGTTTATTCTTAACTGTTCGGGCAGTGATGTTTAGCAGGGGGCTCTAATACCTTGCTGAACATCACTGCCTGAGCAGCTGCGTTTACTCTTTGCCCAGTTGGGTCAGGGCCAGGCAGAACAGGCCGATGCCGAGCAGGATTACGATGGTTTCGGCCGGGATGCTGCCCAGAATGCCCAGGGTTGCACCCGCCACGCCCATGGCGAGGGCGATGGCCTTGAAGACCAAGTTGAGCAGCTGGCTCTTGTTGGGGGTATTCGTGTTTTCGTTCATTTTGTTCTCCTTTATGGCGCACCTTGGTGCGGTTCTGTCTGGTTTGTTCATTTGAAAACAGTATAGGCTGCAGTGGACCGCACGTCATCGTTCGCCTGGCCATTCCGTATTGTCCTTTCGTACACTGTACTTGCGGACAATGTGTCTTGGATGGAGTAAGGCTATAATACAACTACCATGAATCCTTCCCCTGATTCCGTTCCAAAACCTCTAAAATTGCTACCCGGCGAAGATGCGCGTGAAGCTCATTTTGTGCTGCCATTCTTCGTGCTGGTCATGCTGGCGCTGGCGTTCCTTTATGCTATCACACTCTTCATGGACCCGGCCACGCGCCAACCGGCGGTGCTGGCGCCCTTCAGCGTGTTGATGCTGATCCATGCTGCGCTGCACTGGAATATGATCTGGCTGATGCGGCGACCCGGCGGTGCGCTGCTGTACCTGGGCGTGCAGAGCGCGCTGGCCTTCACCATGACCCTGGTGACCGGCAGCAGCGCCCTGTCTTATGGGTTGTACATGGCGCTGGTGGGTGAGGCGATCGGTGCGCTGCGTAAGCCGCTGTACAAGGTCGCCGCAGTGATCACCTTCCTGCTGCTGTCGGCGGTCAGCGTGATCCTGGTGGCGCATGAGCAGACCACCCTGACGTGGCTGTTCATCATCATACCGATGACGCTGTTCGTCGTGATTTATACGACGCTGTATGGGCGGGAGAGCGAAGCCCGCCAGAAGGCCCAGCAGCTGGCCGAGGAGCTGGAGATGGCCAACCGCCAGCTGGCCGAATACACCGGCGAGATCGAGGCCCTGACCCTGGTAAACGAGCGCGAGCGCATGGCGCGCGAGCTGCACGATACCCTGGCGCAAGGGCTGGCCGGGTTGATTTTGCAGCTAGAGGCGGCCGACTTGCACCTGTCCAGCGGGCGGGTCGAGCGGGCTCAGGCCATTGTGCAGCAGGCCATGGGCCGGGCGCGCACCACGCTGGCCGAGGCGCGCCGGGCGATCGACGACCTGCGCAGCGGCGAGCACACCCGCGTTGCTCTGGAGCGCACGCTGCGTGAGGAGGCCGAACGCTTCAGCCAGTCGACCGGCATCCCCTGTGAGTTGAACCTGTCGCTGCCCGAGGAGCTGCCTGCCGGGTTGGAGGACTCCGTCTGCCGTATGGTGGCCGAGGGTTTGACCAACGTGGCCAGGCACGCGCAGGCGCAGCGAGCCTGGGTGCGAATCGTGGTGGTGGATCGTCAGCTGCAGATCGAGATCGGCGACGACGGCTGCGGCTTCGACCCGAAGCAAGTGGGGCACACTCCAGGCCACTACGGGCTGCTGGGGATACGCGAGCGTGCCCGGCTGGTGGGCGGGACGCTGGCAGTGAGTTCGAAGCCCGGCCAAGGGGCAGTGCTGAAGCTGGCCCTGCCATTGGAGAGGGGGCGCGATGACTGACAAAATTCGACTGTTGATCGCAGACGATCACTTGATCGTGCGGGATGGCCTGCGCTTGATCCTGGAGACCAGGGACGATTTCGAGCTGGTGGGCGAGGCCGGGGACGGGGCCGAGGCCGTGCGACTGGCGGAGGCGCTTCACCCCGACGTGGTGCTCATGGACCTGCGTATGCCGGTTATGGGCGGGCTGGAGGCAATCGAGATCCTGCGCAAGCGCTGCCCCGAGACGTCGGTGGTGATCTTGACCACCTATAACGAGGACGAGCTGCTGGTGCGCGGTCTGCGGGCAGGAGCCAATGGTTATTTGTTGAAGGACACGGGCCGCCAGGCTTTGTTCGACACCATCCGGGCTGCGGCCCGCGGCGAGACCCTGCTGCGGCCTGAGGTGGTGGCGCGACTTCTATCGGCAGCCGCACAGCCCAATCCGAAGCCCGAACTGCCGCGTCAAGATGACGCCGGGCTGACCGAGCGCGAGATGGAAGTGCTGCAGGCAGTGGCCGAAGGCGATCGCAGCAAGGAGATCGCCTACCGCCTGGGCATCACCGAGCGCACGGTCAAGGCGCACCTTGCCAACATCTACAACAAGCTGGGAGTGGATTCGCGCGCCGCCGCCATCGCCGCCGCCGCACAGCGCGGGCTGATTTAAGAGCCTAACGCAGAGAAAGCAGAGAGGCAGAGCAACCGTTTAAAAGATTGCTCTGCCTCTCTGCTTTCTCTGGGTTACGTTCTAGAACTCCGGCAAGATTCCCATGTAGTGGAACAACTTGGCAATCGTGAAACGCGAGCGCAAGTAGTGGGCATTCTGGATGGCTTCTTCCATCTCTTCCTGGCTCACGCCGATCTCTTCGGGTGTGGTGGGTCCGCACACTTGCTCCAGCCAGTTCTCCAATTGCTCGGGTTCGGCCACCCGCGCCGCATACTTCTGCAGCGTGTCCCAGTTGTCCAGCACATCCCGCTTGAGCTGCTCGAAACGCTCCTCACCCATGTAGATCTGCTCGCGCACCTGCTCGATGGTGTCATCCGCCAGGGGGCCGTAGGCGGTCTGGATGGCGCGCACTTCGTCCTCAGGCTCCGGCAGCTCGGCCTGCGCCAGGATCTTGGCCGCCTCGTCTTTGCTCATGCTGCGAAAGCGCACGTACATCTTGGCCGCCGGGATCGAGCCGAGCGCCACGGTCTCGCCATGCATCAGGTGCGGGCCGCCGGTCTGCAGCGAGCGCATTTCCAGGAAGTGCGAAATGTGGTGCTCCGCGCCCGAGGCCGGGTGGGAGAGATTCATCCGCAGCATACTTAATCCTGATTCGATCAGGCCCTGCATCAGCAAGCGAATCAACTCCTCGTCTCGGTCGCACAGCGTGCCCGCCTGGGCGATGCACAGCTGCAGCGCCTCCCAGGTGTGCTCGGCAATCTCGGGATCGTACGCCTCGTTCCACAGCAGCGAGCCCATCTTCCAGTCGGCCTGGGCGATAAACTTACCCAGCATATCGCCGAGACCGGAGGCGATCAGTTCGGTCGGCGCATTTTGCAGCGTCTTCAGTTCGGCGAAGATGGCTTCGGGGGCGTGGGTGTAGTGGGTCTTCTTGAAGCCGCGCGCGATCAGCGGCGAGCCGGTGGAGGTGAAGCCGTCGACCGAGGGGGCGGTGGGCAGGGCGATGAAGCGGTTGCGGCTGTGATAGCTGACGAAACGGGTGATGTCGGTCAGCGAGCCCGAGCCGACCGAGACGCACACAACCGGCTCGTATGGCAGCTGGTCGAACACCTGGAAGATGGCAATGTCGCCGGGCAGGACCGGGTCGCCCTCCAGGATGATCGGCGTGACCTTGCATCCGTCCGCTTCGAGCATCCGCTGCACGCGCTGGCCGAGCACCGGGTAGGTGTTCTGATCGGCGATCAGGGCAAAGTCGGTATAACCGTGGTCGTGGCAGTAAGCCTGGAACTGCTCGAGGGCATCCTGCCCGATCACGATCAGTGGCTCATTGGATGATTTTTTCATGGGTATCTTTTCGTTTCCCTCAAATTAAGTTGTTGTACCATCTCATTCTATTCTATTTTCCCCGATTCTGTTGAATGTTCGGCGTAAAGCGCCGAACGCAGTCAATGGTCACATTGCAGTGGGCAACTTGAATCGAAATAAAAAAGGTCCAAAGGATTTCACAAACCCTTTGGACCTCATCTTAAGAAACCTTCAATTTAATCTTCGGCTTTATTGTGATAATACACGTCCCAGCCCATGTACTTACCGAACGCCTCTTCAAGGGCGTCCGCCTGCTGTGAGAGGTTGACCGCCACGTGATGCTCGAAGCCATTATTGCAGATGTGCTTGAGCAGCTTCTGCAGTTTGGGGATGCGCACCACGCCGTAGCCGCCGAAGGTGCTCAACGGATCGTCGGTCAGCTGGCCTTCACCCAGGTAGGTGTTGATCTTGCCGTTAAAGTCATCGGTCGAAACGCGGCAGTAGGTGAAGGGGGCTTCTTTGACCCGGCCAACCACAGTGCCGAAGGTGGCGTCTTTGCCGACCGTACCGGCGATGATCTCCTGGTAATCCATGACCGGAGCGGGGCCCACTTTGCTCCCTTCTTCTACAAAAATATCCTTCGGCAGGTTGGAGCAGTGGAAGATGACGCCCTTGTCGGGGTCTTCGCCGTAGTTGTTGTTCCAGTCGACGATGGCCGAGGGCTTGCCCGAGCCGAGCGCCATGGCCAGCATGCCGATCACGCCCGCAATGTCGGTCTCGCAGGCCGAAGGGGTCAGGCTGTTGCTCATCATGCTCATCAGGGTGCAGGGAACTACGCCGTAGAACTCTTGCATGGCGGTCCAGCATTGGATGGCGCTGGCTTGCAGGTTGTTCTCTTCCATCCAGTTGTCGATCACCACGCCCAGGCGGGCCATGCGCAGGACCGAGGCGTTCGGGACGCCATCAGTCGGCACGTAGCCGGCAATCATTTCGACCTTGTTCTTCAGCTGCTGGTCGCCTTCCTTAATGCGGTTCGCCTTGCCGATCATCTCGGACAGGTCGACGGTATCGACGCTGATGCCGCTGCGTTCGAACAGCTTCTCACTGAAGCGCACCGTGTTGAAGGCCGCCGGGCGGGCGCCGATGACGCCCACGCGTGCGCCGTTCAGGCCCTTAACCATGCGGCAGGTGGCGGCGAAGGTCTGCAGGTCTTTGCGGAAGGCCGCGCCCTCGGGGTCCATGGTGTGCTGGCTGGTGAGGGTGTACTTGATGCCATACTGCATCAGGTTGTTGCAGGCCGACATCTTGCCGCAGAACAAGTCTCGCCGGTCGGTGATGAGCATCTTGCCGACCTCATCCGGGAAGGCATGCACCAGTACGGGCACGTTCAGGCCGGACCAGCGGATGGCGTTGGCGATGGTGCGTTCCTCGCCGAAGTTGGGCAGGGTGATCAGGATGCCGTCGATGCGCTCCCGGTTTTGCTTGAACAGGTCGGCCAGCTTCTGCCCGTCGCTGATGCTGACGATGCTGCCGTACTGCGTCTCTTCAGGAGACAGCGCAACGACATCGATGCCTTCTTCTTCGAGTACTTTTAGAATGGTCTTGCGGCCGGTTTCGCATAGATGGCCGGGGAAAAAACCGCGGTTACCGATGATCACGCCCAAGGTTGTTCTATTCATCATATTCTCCTGTTCAAAAAAGGGTTTCTGCTCTCGATTTAGTTCGGATTATAAACTATTATACATTTGCCGCCCGGTTTGAGAAGCGGGAAAAGGGGTGAAATTTTACTTTCTTGGAGGAATATTTTATGCCAATGCCGGAGTGTTCCAACAAGAGGCATGGTTCTTGCAATTTACCCCCGCGTATCAATCCTTCGTAGAGGTAGGCGCATGGAACAGACTGCATCGACAGCCGACCTGGAAAGAATCTTATCGGAAGTCCAAGTAGAAGACCGCGGCGCGGCGGTGGTCTTGATCGATTTGGATGGATTTTCGAACGTGAATAGTGCCCTAGGGGTTCCCGCCGGCAACCGCTTGATGGAGGAAGTGGCGCATCGCCTCGATTCAATCAAGGGCAAGCCGGTGTATCTCAGACGCTACGCCGGTGACCGTTTTGTTCTGTTAGTTCCAGGGGTTGAAACGCCCGGCGATGTGGAAATGGTGACGGAGGGCTTGCGGGAAGCGTTCAAGCTGCCGTTCCAGGCCCAGGCTTACGACGTTTACTTGACTGCCAGCATGGGCGTCAGCATCTTCCCACGTGACGGGGCCGACATGGACACGCTGGAGCGCAATGCCGACATCGCCATGTACACCGTCAAGCGCAGCGGCGGTAACCACGTCCGGGTTTTCACGCCCGAGCTGATGCGGGCGGCTGCGCAGCACTTCGAGATCGTCAACCGGCTGTATCGATCTCTGGAAGCCAACGAGCTGATGTTGGTCTACCAGCCTCAAATCGACAACCGTACCGGGCGCATGGTGGGGGTCGAGGCGCTGCTGCGCTGGAACCACCCCCGCCTGGGCTTGCTCCAGCCGGATAAGTTCATCCGCATCGCTGAGGAGACCGGGCAGATTGTGCCGGTGGGTACCTGGGTGCTGGAACAGGCCTGTTACCAGATCGCCGATTGGATGAGGATGGGCTTCGGGCCGTTCCGGGTGGCGGTCAACGTTTCCGTGCGCCAGTTCGCCGAGGAAAATTTTGTGGAGGTGGTCGCCGCCACCCTGAAGAAGGCTCACCTGCACCCGTCTTTGTTAGAGCTGGAGCTGACCGAGGGCACGATGGTCGAGAACATCGACCAGATTGCGATCCAGGTGGATCAGCTGCGCAAGTTGGGGGTCAGCATCAGCATTGATGACTTTGGCGCAGGCTACTCGTCTTTCTCTTACTTCCGCTACCTTCCTGTGGACAAGCTCAAGATCGACCGGGCCTTCGTTCAGGATTTGATCCGCGAGCCGCTTTCCCGGCGGCGCTCGCTGGCCCTGATCATCGCCATCATGGGGCTGGCGCAGGGGTTGGATCTGACGGTGGTGGCCGAGGGGGTGGAGGAAGAGCAGCAGAAGGAGGAGCTCACCAGCATCGGCTGCAATCAGATGCAGGGTTTCCTGTTCAGCCGTCCGCTAGCCAGTGAGCAGCTGACCCAATTTTTGCAAGAAAATTCCCTTCGCTGCTGATCCGCCTGAAAATGGATAGGGGAACAGCAGGATGAACGCCGCCCGAGCTTGACCGGGCGGCTTTTTGTTGATTTAATAGAAAAGCGAGTACCGCTCAGATCGTGCGCTTCGCAGGCCGTAATGGGTGTAACCACACACAAACAGCTGTGGAATACCACTGCTGGCGAAAAGTTAGTGGATTTTGATGGGCTAGGAGTTTCTGATGGCTGTGATCAAACAGCATCTTTCTCGCTTCACATGGCCGGCGATCATCGCCCTGCTGATTGCAGGGCTGGCTTCGTTTGCTCTCCCACAGGTGGCGCAGGCAGACATCGCTCCGCCGCAGATACCGGGCGGCAGCAGCATCACCCCCGGTGAGGACACTGGCACGCAGGTGGAAATGGCCGCCGAGCAAGTGACGATTACCGTGGGGGACGTGGTCGATTTCAGCGTCGATGAGATGGACCTGACCGGGGTCGAGGCGCAGGTGGAGGCGGTCTTCCAAATGCAAAATACAGGCTCTGAGGATGAGGAGATGCAAGTGCGCTTCCCGCTGGTCAACCCGTACGGCGTGGGCGACGGCTTCTTTCACGTCCCAACGCTGACGGATTTCACCGTCAGTGTAGACGGCGAGCCGGTCAGTTGGATCGATGTAGAAACCACCAACCCAACCGTTCCGGACGATCCGCCGGTACAGTGGGCGGCCTTCGATGTCGCTTTCCCCGCCGGAGAGCCGGTGGAAATTGCCGTCACCTACAACACCCATTCCACCGGTTATCTGCCGGAGGCCGGCTTCAATTACATCCTTGAGACCGGCGCAGGGTGGAAGGGCCCAATCGGCGCGGGCAATATCGTCCTGCGCCTGCCTTACGTCGCCAGCCCGGACAATTTCCTGTCGGCAACCTTTCCCCCTGACCCCCAGCCGCAGATGGAGGAGAATGAAATCCGCTGGCATTTCGAGAACCTGGAACCGAAACGCCAGGACAACTGGAGCGCTAAGATCCTCTCGCCCGTTTTCATGAATCTGATCTACGACCTGCGCGAGAAGGTGGCCGACGATCCGGAGGATGCCGGCGCACTGAAAGACTTGGGTGATTTGTACCTGGAGGCAGCCGAGGGAAAAGGCATCTACTTCCTGCGCCCAGGGGCCGAACATTACATCCTGCAAGCCGAGCAAGCCTACCTGGAATCGCTGGTCATTCGACCGGAGGACCCCGAGACGAATGCGATGTATTTAGAGGCGTTGGCGGCCCATTATTTAAATGCCGATCAAATCCCCGGCACGCCTGCTCCCAGCCTAGACAAGATTATGAACCAGTTAAACGTGGTATATTCGCTGGATCCCGAAAATGAGCGCGCCCAGGCAATCTACGATCAGCTCAATGGAATGGTCGCAGAGATGCCCACGCCGGGCGCAGAGCCCACCCTGGTCTCGACCGTCGACTTACCCACGCCCACAGCGACCGCTACCCGGCGACCGGTGCCCACTCCCTATCCCCTGCAGCTGACGCCGACGTCAGCTCCCCTCACGGTTACCCGGCCGCCTTTCGGCATTTCGAACACCGGATGGCTGTTTGTGGTGCTGGCGCTGCTGTGCATCGGTGGGCTGCTGCTGGTGATCGGAACGCTGGTGGCGCTGCTGCTGCGCAATCGGCGCAGATAATTGGGTGCACAAGCAGGTCGTAAACCCCTTTCCCTTTTTGAAATTTGGATTAATTACGTTGAATCCGTTATAATGCTTGTAAATATTAGGGGATTAGTGAGGGAAAAATATGGCTCAACAATTTGATTCAAATCGTGAAAATGACGAAGTTAACACTGCCATACCGTATTGGCTAAGTGATCCGCCGGCCGCCCGAGCGCTCTTTGACAGCACCCGGCTGGCCTGGCTGTGGTTGATCATACGGCTGTATTTAGGGTATGAGTGGTTTGTGGCCGGTTGGGAAAAGCTGCAGAACCCGGCCTGGGTCTCTGGTGACGCCTTAAGGGGATTCTGGACGGGTGCGGTTGCTGTCCCGCCGCCGCCCGCTCGCCCGGCAATCGCTTTCGGCTGGTACCGGAGCTTCATCCAGTTCTTGCTGGATACCAACGCGTACACCTGGTTCTCCAAGCTGGTCATCGCCGGAGAGATTCTGGTCGGTATCGCTTTGATCTTAGGTATTTTCACCGGTATTGCTGCCTTTTTCGGCGGCTTGCTCAACTGGAACTTTATGATGGCAGGTTCCGCCAGCACCAACCCGTTCATGTTCCTGCTGACTGTGTTTATCATTCTCGCCTGGAAGACGGCCGGATGGTGGGGCCTGGACCGCTGGATCTTGCCGGCGCTTGGCACGCCTTGGGCTCCGGGCAACGTGTTTGTCAAACACAATCGCGACCGAGACCGCGAAGTTTGATGCGTGTATTATCAACTCGTTTCTGATGTGATCCCTTAAGGAGACGAGACTCTGTTAGAACCCAAGGCTGGACGGCTTTGCTGCCGGGTCTTGGTGTTTTAAGCAGTTGCTCAGGCAGTGATTTCACTGCCTGAGCTATGTTTTTAAATTTACTGCACCTGGTTATCGAACACGAAATACAGCGGTTCGGACACGGGCGGCTGGATGGTTTCCTTGCCGTGGGCGCTGAACACACCGTGATAACGGCAGTTGGAGTCCATGATCCAGCTGCTGCAGCCGATGCCGACCACTTCCACCGTCCAACTGCCATCCGCTCCCAAGGGCAGGTAGGCGTAGAAACGGCCGGAGGCATTGCTGGTCGCATCCGTCCGCAGCTGATCCGGCCCTTGGCCCTTGTAGACGGCCAGGACCACGCCGTTGATGGGTGTGCCGGCGCTGTCAACCACCTGGCCTTCGACGATGAAGCTGGCCTTGACCGGGATCTCTTCCAGGCTGCTCAGGCTGCCGTGCAGCTGCAGGAACGACGTCGACAACCAGCCTGTCTTGCCGTCGGTGCTTTCGGCGAAGACCCATTCATCACCGGCCGCCTTGCCGATCACGGAGACATGGGTGCCTTTGGGGACCATGCCGATGATGGTGTGCAGGGTGGAGGGGCCGCTGCGCAGGTTGACACGCTCACCGAGCGCCTCGGCCGTGAAGGTCGGCGGCGGCAGCGTGGGCGTGGGTGGGACGGGTGTCTCTGGAGTCGGGCTGGGGGTGTTGTAGACGGTGGCGGTGGGCGGCGGTGGCGTGCGCGTGGGGAGCTGGATGGTGGGGGTGGCTGTCTGCGTGGCCGGCGGGCTGACCATTGGGCTCAGGCTGCAGGCCAGCGAAAGCGCCAGCACGGACAAAATCGGGAGCAGGCGAACGTTCCGCATGGATAATCCTCTGGCAGTGCCGGCCCTCACCCCTTGGATCGGGTTGGGGTGAGAGTTTGCATTCAAAAATTAAGAGGCCGGGCAGGCCTGTTACGGCTGCCCGGCCTCGCCGGACTCGGCCTTACGGCTTCAATTAAACCACACTCTCTGGTTTTACGCCGTTCGTATCGGTCTTGACGGGGGTATCTCCATTCATTTTGCCCAGGTATTCGGGCAGTTCAATGCCGACCATCTGCGACAAGTCTTGCAGCGGAGGCAGGCTCTTGATGAAGCTGGACAGGAAGTTGGCGGTGGACGAGTTGCCGTTGGCGCCAGAGTCCCAGACGGTGATGCGGTCGATCTTCAGGTTGCTAATGGCTTCCACCTGCTTGGCGACCAGTTCTTCCATCTTCTCGATCATCAGCAGGGTGGCGGCGGCGCGTGCGTCGCCGTTGCAGCTGAAGACCAGCTCTTTGTAGCCCAGGGCTTTGCCTTCCAGCAGCTTGCGCTGGCCTTCGGCTTCGGCTTCATATTTGAGCAGGATTCCATCAGCGACACCCTTGGCCTCGCGGCGGGTGCGCTCGGCTTCAGCTTCGGCCGCGATCTCGATTTTGCGCTTGTCAACTTCCGAGCGGACTACCTCGGCAGCGTTCAGGCGTTCCTGCTCCGCCAGGTACTCGGCGCGCTGGATTTCAGCGGTTGCCTTTCGGCGGGCGACTTCAGCATCCTGCGTCGCAATGGCTTCCTGGATGGCAAGCTGCGAGTTGGATTGGGCGATGTTAACCTTGGCTTTGTTCTCGCCGCCAACCGCTTCGGCCTCGCGCTCCTGCACGTAGATACGCTGCTCGGAAAAGGCTTTCTTGCGGCCCTTCTCGGCCATTGCCATGTTCTCGGACACGCGGATCTCACGCTCGCGCACGGCTTCGGCTTCACCAATCGCGCCAAACTTGTCCTGCACGGCCACATCGACCTTGGCCTTGTTGATGGCCTCGGAGGCGGCCTTCTTGCCGATGCTCTCGATGTAGTCGAACTCGTCGGTGATGTCGGTGATGTTGACGTTGATCAGGTATAGGCCAATCTTGTTGAGCTCGGGCTCGACATTCTTGCGCACTGCTTCCAAGAAGCTCTCGCGGTCCTGGTTAATCTGCTCGATCGTCAGCGAGGCAACCGTGAGGCGCAGCTGGCCGAAGATGATTTCCTTGGCCATGTCCTCGATCGCCTTCTGCTGCAGCCCGAGCAGGCGCTCGGCGGCGTTGGTCATAATGTTCGGATCGGTGCTGACGCCGACGGTGAAGGTGCTGGGCACGTTGATGCGGATGTTCTGCAGCGACAACGCCCCTTGCAGCGGGATGCTGATTGTGATCGGGGTCAGGCTGAGATATTGGTAATCCTGGATCAGCGGCCAGATCAGCGCGCCGCCACCGTGCATACAGCGGCTGGAGCGCCCTTGATCGACGCGGCCGTAAATGACCAGAATCTTATCGGACGGGCAGCGCTTGAAGCGGCTGGCCAGATAGAGAACCGTCGAGAGAACGATCACGACGAATGCTGCTACCGACAGTACGCCAAGTAAAGCGGTTCCTGTGGTTCCCATTGTAAGCCTCCTATTGAACTTACCGGATAATTTTTTCAACGACAAGGATCTTGTCGCTAACGACTTTGATGACCCGGATGCTTTCTCCGGTGGAGATGCGCTCGTGATTTAATGAGGCTGCATCGAACATACGCTGGGCGCCTTGCACGCTGACCTGCACCTGCCCGGTACCATCGGCGGGGATGGTCAGATAGACCGTGCCCTCGTGGCCGATGGCGTTGGCGACCACCAGGGTGCCGTCGGCTTGCATCTGGCGGGCCATGCTGAAGATCTTGCTGATGATCCACAGCGTGATCAACCCGGCCGCCAGGGCCGCCAGCAGCGCCCAACCCATCTGAACTGCGCTGCGCGTCAGCGTCAGCCCGACCAGCCCGAACATGGTGAAGAACCCGGCCAGCCCCTGCAGCGAAAGGAAGCGGAAGCTGGAATCGGTGTCCACCTGGGCATCGTGCAGGCCGTCGCTGATGTCATGCGGCACATCGATAGCGCCGTCGTGGTCTCCGCCACCCAAGAGGAACAGGATCAGCCGCACCAGGAACAGCCCGCCGCCAACCGCGGCGCAGGTCAGAAAGAAGGTATCGATCGACGACCAAACAGGCATAATAAGCCCTCCTTGCTCCTCATACGAAGAGGACAGGCGAACTGAAAGGTTAAAAGGTTACGAATGATTCTGGGGCATGGGAGTGCTGCAGAGGAGCGCGCAGCGCTCCTCTGCAGCACTCCCATGCCTCAAATTGTTTTTAGGAACTGCCCTTGATCCAGAATAACTCGTTCAGGTTCTTTCCGGTGATCTTCGCCAGCATCAGGCACAGCTTTAATGTAGGGTTGTACTTGCCGGCTTCGATCAACCCAATGGTTTGTCTGGTCACACCAACTTGTTCGGCCAGCTGCTCTTGCGTCAAGCCGACTTCAATGCGCGCCAGTTTCAATCGATTCTCGTATTCGATATCTTCCATCCTGCCTGGCCTGGTTTTGAAATTCGGATCATTGGAGTGATTGTAACATATATATTGCAAAATGCAAGATATATTTGACGGAATGTAAACTATATCTGTCTCGGAGGTGATGAATGTCATAAAGCGGGCCCTCAGGCAAAGGGAACGGGCCAATCCGGCTGGAAGAATTGTGTGTATACTAGCTAGAAACGGAGAACAGGAGCGGCGCACATGGACTCGTCTACCCTTTTAGCAGGCATGCAAAAGTTGGCCTCATTTCTGCAGCCCTTTCAGGCGGCGCTGGCCGACCCGCCCAAGGCCCAGGAGCAGGTACTCCAAAACCTGCTCGCAATCTATGCTCAGACCGATTACGGCGCGCTCCATCACGCCGGCCCCGGCCTGAGTACCGCCGATTATCGCGCCGCCTTCCCGGTGGCCACCTACGAGGACTACCAGCCGCTGATCCGCCGGGTGATGGAAGGCGATGTTTGCGCCTTGCTGAACGAGGACCCGGTCGGCTGGGCGATCACGCGCGGCACCACCAAAGGCGAGACCAAGTTCATCCCCATGACGCCCACCGACCTAAAGATGCGGGTCAGCGCGGGGCGGGCAGTGATGAACTACGTCGCTTCCAGCAAGCGCTTCGACATTTTCAGCGGGGTCAATCTCAACCTGAATTTCCCCTCCCTTGTCGGAACGGTCAAGGTGGGCGAGCGCGACGTGGAGTATGGCTACAGTTCCGGCATCTACACCCGCCACGTTTCCATGCAGACGCCGGTGCGCTCGGTCCCCAGCCAGGACGAGATCGATGCACTCGGCGGCGGTAAGACCGCTCGCGACTGGAACGCTCGCTTCGAGCTGGCCTATCAGAAGTGCCGGGAGCAAAACGTCACCCTGGTGGGCGGCGTCGCGCCGACCGCCATCGATTTCGCCCGCTATCTGCGCAAGGAGCGCCGCCTCTATCCCAAGGACGTCTGGAAGACCCAGATCATGACGCTGGGCAGCGTGGCGGGCATTAACACCCGTCTCGAACCTGCCCTGCGCGCCCTGTATGGGCCGCAGGCGGCCATTCGCGAGATCTACGGCGCGACGGAGGGCATGTTCGGCCAGCAGATGGACGAAAAGCGCGGCTGGATGCCCAACTACGATTTGTTCTTCTTTGAGGTGCAGACCCGTTCGGGGATCAAAATGATGCACGAGATGAAACCGGGCGAGAGCGGCAGTTTGATTGTGTCTACGCCGGTCTTGCCCCGCTATAAGATAGGCGACTTGATTCTGGCGTTCAAGCCGCCTTATTTCCGCTGTATTGGTCGTGAGGAATTCTGGACGCCCTGGCGCTATGCCTGGAACGAGTTTTCGACCTTCAATTTTGGACAATTGTAAGGATCGTCAGCCATAGGGATAGACTGGCAGCGCCGCCGCCAGTCTATCCCTGGACCTGTCTTTATCCTCTGCGCCAGAAGGCCCGCAGCAGGATCGACAGGCCCAAGGCGATCAGGATGAAGGGCCAGATCACGTTCCAGCCGAACCAGTTGCCCATGCCAACCGCGATGAACACCAGCGCCAGGAAGAAGGTGCCGCCGATGGGGGCGCGGTAAGCGGGCGTTACCAGCCGGATGAGCACCTCGATCAGCAGGATGATCCCCGCACCGATCATAAAGATGCCCCAGGCGCCCACGTAGGGGACGAAGCCCGCCCCGGGGACATTGACGATGAACGACCCCAGCAAGCCAAAGTTCGCTGCCAGGAACACCAGCCCGCCCCAGATCAAGATGAAGGCCCAAATCACCCGCCCCAATGGATCGCGCCGCCACTTTTCTTCCATGGTTTTTTCTTCGTGCTTGTCGCGATCTTTCTCGTCTTTTTCGTCTTTCTCATTTAAATTGCGATCTGACATTTTTCATCCCTCCCGGATTTCGAACAAAGCCACATCAATATTATAGAGCAAACGGTGAGTTTTACTCATCTAATTTTAATACGTAATCCGCCAGTAAACGTTGCAATACCCAGCAATTCTCAATATGGAGAAGGAAGGATCAGCAGTCGGAAAAGATAGGACTTCAAAAACGGGGGAACAGCCCAGGCAGCAGAACCAGCAATCTTTTGATCGGAAGGAAACGGAATGGGCGGGGAACTAAACCAAGCTGCGGCGCCGAAAGGCACACGACGCAGCCCATGGGATCGAACAAGGCCAAGCGGAGAATGATCATCCGGTATCCAGTTCGAGACCCTTGAACATAAAATCAAAGACCTGGTCCCAGGTAGAAAACTCAAAGTAGCGTAACAGCGCCTCCAAATCCTGAAAGAAGGTGCGCCGCGGGCCTAATTTCTGCCGAATGGCACGGTACTGCTCATCAACCAGATCCAAAATGGTGTGGAACAGGAAGGCCAGCAGATTGAGTGAGAGCAAGATCGCCGCCAAATGCTGACTACCGTGCCCGAAATTGTGTTCCAGGTGGTAGCCTTTGGTTTTGAGGACATTGTTGTTCTCGTTTTCGACTTTCCAACGGGCGCGACCATCGCGCACAATGGCCTCGACGGAAGTGTCTCGCATCTCAAAATCACTGATCCACGCATTTTTGAAGAGGATCGCCCCGCTGTCTTCGCGGGTGGTGGTCAGTTCCACCCAGTTAACGGAGGGCGCCTCCTGAGCAGCAAATAAGGCGACCTGGTTGGCATAGCGATAGGTGTCAATCTCGGCATACTTGCCCATCCACCGTCGGACGACTTTGGTGCCCAAGACCGCATTGGCCGCCAGGAATGCCACCGTTTGATACAATTCCGGGTGCGAATCGGGTTTACACACCAGAATGAAGTGCAGTGACTTGTCTTTCAGCAGCCGACAGAAGGGCGACCGGCTGAACAGATCATCGCCCAGGAGGGTCACGCCGCGCTTGGCATAGAACAAGCCATATTTTTCGATCCAGCGCTTAGCAGCATTCAGCTCGCAGTCCTGTTTTTCGTGCCCATCCTGCGGCACAATGAACTCCGGCTCCAAGGCCAGCACGTGGGCATTGCCTGGCTGCACGATGACCGGCGTCAAAACGCTGTGAAAATAGCGCAGCGCACCATTATTCAAAACCCGGGTATTGCAGTTGTCGCAGTGGATCTTCTGCGAGGAGAAATATTCGGTGCCGTCGATTGCGATCAGCAACTGATCCCCATACGAACGATAGCTGTCTAGCAAAGGCGTGTGCTCGATCTCCGTGAAAATATAGCGATATATCCCATCCACGTAGGATGGAGCGACTGGATCGAGCAAATTACGGATCTGATTATCGCTAGGCAATTCTGCCAGATCAAACAAGCGCTCTGCGTTGCTCTGCCCTTTGCGTAACTGCATATCGCGTTGGTGGGCCAGAAAGGATGGACTTTGCGTGAAGAACACCGCAAATGCGCTCATCCCAGCATCTTGCAACTCGTACCGCTTGTTTCCCCCGGTCCGCAGATCGGGAAATTTGCTACACTGCTGCCTGAGCGCCTGGATCATCTTCGTCGATTTTAGCTTCTCGTACATGCCTCAAGGGTATTCCATTCGCGCTCACTTGTCCAGGTGCCTTTTCCTACCTTAACAAATCATATTGAGAATTGCTGTGCAATACCCCCTCTCCATTTGATGGATAAGGTGGAAGTGAGGACTGCGTGAGAGGTTCGGGCTGTTAAAATCCTTATTCTCGGTTAATTCAATTATTTACCAATGTGATAAAATTATGTTTAATGCAGGGAAGATCAGCATCATCACGGCCCTGTTTTATCAATCCGAATGGTTTGACCAATGTTAGCCGGTAGTCCGATCCATACGCCACGTCATTAGTAGGAAACACGGGTTTTTGAAATTGCAATCTTGAACGCCGGCGCTTGGCGGCTCGAGCGCATGGGAGTTACTATTGGTAGGATTTGAACGTGCTGCAGCTCCGGCAAGCCGTGCGAGAGCTTGCCGGAATTGGCTTGATCGTAAGGTACAACCTGAAAACAAGCGTCGAGCGGTAAGCCTGGGGGAATATCATGTCACTAAGGGATAAAACCTTAGTCACGGTTGGGCTGACGATCCTGATCGTGATCTCGGTCATCTATGCAACCTCGCGATTGATCCTCCTCGGGAGTTATGTGCGGCTGGAGGACCAATACGCGCGCGCCGATGTGAATCGCGCAGAGCGCACGCTCAATCAGTCTCTCAATGTGCTGGATGCCATCGATCAGGATTGGGCCGCTTCCGATGATGCTTACCAGTACATTCAAAGCCCCGATCCCCAATACATTCTACGCAATTACTCCAGTGAAACCTTCAACGGCTTGAATTTAAATTTTGTTGTGATCGCCGACCTGCAGGGAAACATCATTTACACCGGCGGCTACGATTACGCCCAAAACCATTGGGCCCCTGTGCCGCCGTTCTTGTTGGATCAAATCCAGCCGGGAAGCCCGCTGCTGCCCACCACCGATGCGGAGGCCAGCGTCAACGGCGTGCTGATGCTCCCGCAAGACCCGGCTCTGGTGGTGGCGCGCCCGATCCTCACCAGCAGTAAGGAAGGACCGGTGCGCGGCGTGATCCTGATCGGCCGTTACCTGTCATCCCAAGAGATCTCCAACATGGCGGGAGTGGCGGGCGTGAATATGAAGGTCGCGGCAGTTGCAGACCTGGAAGAGGCCGGTGATTCGCCGGACGTGCTGTCTTCCTTGTCCGCTGAGAATCCGATCGCGGTCCGGCCGGTTAGCAGTACCCTGATCGGCGGCTACACCCTCATCGACGACGTGTACGGCACGCCGGCGCTGCTGCTGACGGTTACCGGCTCGCGCTCGATCTACCAGCAGGGGCGCGCCAGTCTCTCGTACTTTATGTTCCTCCTGTTTTCGGTGGGCGGAATATTTGCATTGATCTCGATCGCGCTGCTCGAGCGGCAAATTCTGACCCGCCTGGGTCAACTGACGAAGCGTGTGCTGGGCATTGCGGAATCCGGCAACTTGTCGGAGCGCATCCCGGTTTCCGGCAAGGATGAGCTGTCGATCTTGGCCGGCTCCATCAATGACATGCTCGAACGGCTGCAGGAAGCCACCCAGGCCCTGAAGAAGAGCGAAGACCGCTTCCGTAAGCTGGCAGAGACTTCGGCGGCCATCATCTTTATTCATCAAAATGGCAAATTCCGCTACACCAATCCGATGGGCTCGGCGACCTTTGGCTACAATCAGGAACATCTGCGGCAGATTGGCTTCGAGGACATGATCCCCGAGGAAAAGCGCCTCAGCTCGCTGCGCTTCTTGAACTTGCTGGAGGATGGCAAGGCCCTGCACGTTCGCTTCGAGACGCCGGTCGATACCGGCATCGGCGACCAGCGGTATCTAGAGATCACCGCCACCCCCTTTGAATATGAGGGTAAACCGGCGGTCATCGGCACCGCTTATGACATCACCGAGCGCAAGCTGGCGGAAGAGCAGATGCGCTACCTCAGCAACCACAATTCGCTCTCGGGTCTATATAACCGTGCATTTTTCGAGGAGGAGTTGATCCGCCTGGAGCGCGGCCGCAATTTGCCGATCAGCATGGTGATCATTGACATCGACGGCTTGAAGCCCGCCAACGACACTCGCGGTCACGCCGCCGGGGACGAGTTGATCCGGCGGACGGCACGCGTGCTCAAAGACGTGTTCCGGGCCGAGGACGTGATCGCCCGCATCGGCGGGGATGAGTTTGCCGTGCTTCTGCCGGGAACGGGCAAAGAAGAAGCCGACCTGACCAGGCAGCGTATCCGTGAGCAGTTGGAGCTGCACAACCAATCCCACCAGGATTTGCCGCTCAACTTCTCGGTTGGGATTGCCACCGGAGAGGTGGCAGGGCCGCTCACCCTCTTAATGCAGAAGGCCGATGAATTAATGTATCGCGAGAAGGTCAGCAAGCGTACGCATTACGTCGAGCGCCCTGACTACACCGGTTAGGCGCTCAGATCGATGGCAGTTTAATGGTTTTATGACAATATCTTTTCATTTGACCCCTTACCTGATCCCACTGCTGCTTGCAGCGGCGATATCCCTGGCAACCGGCTGGCTCGTCTGGCGGCGGCCCGGCGTTTACGGTTCCACTTTCCTGGCGCTGTTGATGCTGTCGGCTGCTGTGTGGTCGTTCGGCTATGCCATGGAGCTGTCATTCAGCGATCTGCCCGCCAAGATGCTTTGGGCGCGCCTGGAATACGTCCCAATCGCTCTCATTCCTGTTCTTTGGCTGACCTTCATCTTGCTGTATACCGGCCGTCAGCGTTTTGTGAACCGGCGCAGCCTGGCGCTGGCGCTGATCGTGCCGGTTTTGACCATCTTCCTGGCCTGGACAAACCCGCAGCACCATTGGCTGTGGCGGCAGGTGGGCATTCTACCGGGTTCGAACCTGCCCATTTTGACCATCGAATACGGCCCTTGGTTCTTGGTCAACGCGGCCTATGCATATGCGCTGGGCTTCATCGGTGTTCTGGTCGCTTTGCAGGCGCTGCGCCTATCGCTGCGCCTGTATCGGGCCCAGGCGCTGGCGCTGCTGTTCGGCTCGCTGGTTCCCTGGCTGGCGAACGTCTTCTACATTGCGCAGGCCGGGCCGTTCAACAATCTCGATCTGACCCCGTTTGCTTTTGCCATTTCCGGGGCCGCCATCACCTGGGGCCTGTACCGCTATCAGATCAACGATATCATCCCGGTGGCGCGCGCTTCGATCGTAGCCGGTATGGAAGAGGGCGTGATCGTCGTCAATCAGCGCGGTCAGGTGGCGGACCTCAATCCGGCTGCCGAGCACATTTTGGAGTCGCCGGCAGCGCAGGTGATTGGACGGAAGGTGGACGATTTGCTGCCGGGCTGGCAGGCGGGCGCGGCAGCCACCGGGCCATCGCTGGGGGCGTACACCGAGCTGGAGCTGCGTCAGGGAAAAGAACATCAAGTCTACGGCATGCAGGTTAACCGCCTGGATGGGCGAAATGAGCCCTTCCATGGTCAGTTGATCGTCTTGCGGGACGTGACCAATAAGCGCCGCCAGGAAGAGCAAATTCAACAACTGAACCGCATGTTGAAGATCCTTAACGCCGGCAGCCAGGTGGTTGCCCGGGCAACCTTCGAGGATCAGGTGATCGCCGAATTGTGCCGCCTGCTGGTCTATCAGGGCGGATACCGCCTGGCATGGCTGGGTTACCGTGACGCGGAAGCGCCGGCCGGGGTGCGCCCGGAAGCGTGGGCTGGCGTCGGGCTGGACGATGACGGTGCACGAGAAGCCCCAACCAGCCTGCCGGGCCAGAACCTGGCGGTTCGCGCCATCCAGAGTGGCGAAGCGATGGTCGAGCGGCAGATTGTATTGCGGATGGGGCAGCCTGTCCAATCCGGCGCAGGCGAACTGGTTGCGGCGGCCAGCCTGCCTTTGACGATCGAAGGCCGTCCGTTCGGCGTCCTGACTATCCTTTCCGGCGAGTCCGACCGCTTCCAAGCGCAGGAAGTGCGCCTGCTGATGGAGCTTGCTGACAACCTGGCGCATGGCATTCGCTTGCTGCGCTCACGCAATGAAGCCCGGTCGGTGGGGGAGGCGCTGCGCGAGAGCGAGCAGAAGTACCGTACTTTATTCGAGGCCTCGGCGGACGCAATTTTGGTGGAAACCCTGGATGGCCGCATCCTGGACGTCAACAGCGCAGCTTGTACCCTGTTCGGCTACCGGCGAGACGAGATCACCCGGTTGTACGTCACCGATTTGATCCCCGCCGAGGTGCTGGAGTCGCTGCCCGATTTGATTAGCGAACCCGCCAACGAGGCCGGCATGATGATGGAGGCGCTGGCGAAGAAGAAAACGGGCCGGCTGTTCCAGGCCCGCATCAACACTCAGATTGCCACAATTGACGGGGAGCAGGTGCTCATCGTCTATGTGCGAGATATCACCGCCCAGAAGGCTGTCGAGGAGCAGATGCGCCAGAACGCCGATCACGCCCGCACGCTGGCGCAGGTGGCTGCCCGGCTCAATGCCCAGCTGGACCTCTCGGCGGTGCTAAATGCAGTCTGCGAAGCCACCGTGCAGGCTCTGGACATTTCCGTTGCCGTGCTGAAGCTGTACGATCCGAATGACAAACAGGCGGTCGACCAGGTTGCCGCGTTTGGTTTGCCGGAGCGCTACCGCAAATCGATTGGGGAGCTGGCTTCAGCCTGTGAAGGCGAGCTGTCGGTGGATGAAGGCATTATCCAGTGGACGTCCGACCTCCAAAAGGAGCGCCAGGAGCCGGCCAAGGCGCTGCTGGCCGAGATGGGCATCCATACCTGCATCCGCATGGTCTTGCAGCGCAATAACGAGGTGATCGGCGAACTGATTGGCTATACCATCGGCGATCCGCACCGCTTCACCCTGAATGAGATCGACCTGCTGCACGGGCTGGGGGACCAGGCGGTGCAGGCCATCGTGAATGCCCGGCTGTACGAGGAGTCGCAGCGGCGCTTGAGCCAGGTGCAGGCCCTGCACGCCATCGACCTGGAGATTGTGACCAGCTTCGACTTATTCGTGACGCTGCACGTTTTGCTGGTGCACATCACCGAGCAGTTGGATGTCAATTCGGCGGCGATCTTGCTGTTTGAAGACGACCAGCGCCGGATGGAGTTCGCTGCCGGCTGCGGCTTCCGTACGCGCAACGTTGAGCGCTCGCTGCTAGCCAAGAGCCAGGTGTTCGCCAATCAGGCCGCCGCACAGCGCCAGACGGTCTACACCCCCCAGCTGTTTCAAGGGGACGTCGACCAGCTGCGGCCGCTGAAAATCTCGCAGAACGGCAGTGTCACCCTGGTCGTCTCCCCGTTGATATCGAAGGGTGAGGTCAAGGGCGTGCTGGAGGTGTACTGCTACGAAGGCTTTGACCCGGACCCTGAGTGGATGGAGTACCTGGATTCCTTTGCCAGCCTGTCGGCCATAACCATCGACAACGCCCAGCTGTTCAATGACCTGCAGAATAAGAACGTTGAGCTTGAGACGGCTTACAACGCCACCATTCAGGGCTGGTCTGGAGCGTTGGAGCTGCGCGACAAAGAGACTCAGGGTCACACCGAGCGGGTTGCCGAGCTGACCCTGCGGTTGGCCCGCTTCATGGGCGTTCCCGATCCGGAGCTGGTGCACATCCACCGTGGGGCGCTGCTGCACGATATCGGCAAGATGGCCATCCCGGACGCGATCCTGCTCAAGCCCGGCGACTTGAACGAAGAGGAGTGGAAGGTGATGAAGCGCCATCCGGTCATTGCCTATGAGCTGCTTTACCCGATCTCTTACCTGCGCCCGGCCTTAGATATCCCCTACAACCATCATGAGCGCTGGGACGGCGGCGGTTATCCGCGCGGCCTGCGCGGCGAAGAGATCCCATTGGCGGCCCGTATTTTCTCTGTGATCGACGTATGGGATGCGCTTACCTCTGAACGTCCTTATCGGGCAGACTGGTCGCTGCTTGAGACCTACGAGTACATCCGCGACCAGTCGGGCACGTATTTCGATCCGAAGGTGGTCGGTGCATTTTTAACCTTCCTGGAGGAGTCCGGGGTGTTGGGGGACTTGGATGTGTCGCAGATGCGGCAGAGGCCGGTGGTCAAACACAAAGACGCATAAAACCTGCAAAACCCTGTAGATTGATGGTGTGTTAGCGGCGCTGCAGCGCCGCTAACACACCATCAATCTACAGGGTTTTGCAGGTTTTATGCGTCTTTTCAGTCCAATTTCTTGTACAATACAAGCAGCGGGAAATTGCAGCCTTCAAAATGGAGCTTACCCGAGCTCCATTTTTGTTTCTTACTTTGCTGATAGGGAATTCCCTTATTCTTTAGCGGGATAGTCCCCATTGCTTCGGAGAGCTTATACCGATTTAATTCATAGGAGTTAGAGAATTATAAAAAATCCCTTGGAAGGGAAACAAAATTGGTATGTCTGATTGGAATGAATTAGCTCAAATGTGCGAGGGGGAAATCATTTGCGCCCGGCGCCTCTCCAAAGAGTTTGGGAGCGAAGTGGCGGTGCGTAATCTTTCGTTTAGCGTCCCTAAAGGCTTGATCTTTGGTTTTATCGGCCCCAGCGGATCGGGGAAAACCACCACCATTCGGATGCTGACCGGCACCTACACGCCCACGAACGGTGAGGCGGTTGTCTTGGGGCGCCGCCCATCCGATTTTGATCGCAGCATCCGCGAGCGGATCGGCTACATGCCGCAGATGTTCTCGCTGTACCCGTACCTCAGCGTTTGGGAGAACATGAATTTCGCCGCTTCATTGTACGGGGTCAGCCTTTTCGACCGCAATGACCGCCTGAACGAGCTGCTGGACTTTGTTGAGCTGCAAAAGCATCGGTCCAAGCTGGTGCGGGATCTGTCCGGCGGGATGAAGCGCAGGCTCAGCCTGGCGGCCACCCTGGTGCAGGATCCCGATCTGATCTTTCTGGATGAGCCCACGGCCGGCATCGATCCGGTGCTGCGCAACAAGTTCTGGGATCAGTTTAACCAAATCAAGAGCGAGGGCAAAACGCTCTTCATTACCACCCAGTATGTCAGTGAGGTCACCTACTGTGACCTGGTGGGTGTAATGGATGAGGGCGAGCTGCTGGTCGTGGATACCCCCTCCAATATCCGCTACAAAGCCTACGGCGGCGAGGTGATCAACCTGGAAACCGAGGAGCCGCTGCGCTGGCCGGTGATCGAGGCGATCGAGAATTTGCCGTTCGTCAGCGATAACGCCAACGTGATTTCCGATCACCAGCTGCGGTTAGTGGTCGATCGGGCCAGTACGGCCATCCCCGATTTGATGGAGTGGTGCGGCCAGCAGGGAATACAAGTACACACAATCGAAGAGTATCTGCCTCCTTTCGACGATGTGTTCGTCCACTTGATCGAGGAGGAAGATAAGAATGGGTAACCTCGAAGGCTTCATCACACGGGTTTCATCTTTCTTTCGAAAAGAGTGGGTCGAGATCCTGCGCCAGCCGCGCCTGATCTTCACGCTGGTTTTTGGCCCCTTTTTGATCTTGTTCTTGTTCGGGATTGGATACCGCAACCAGGCCAGGCCGGTGCGGGCGCTGTTTGTGGCTTCGCCGAGCAACGAGCTGCGCACCAGCATCGAGCAGTATGCCACCTCGCTGGGGCCGGATTTGGTTTTCGTGGGCATTACCTCGAACCCCAATGACGCGATTAACAAGCTGGCATCCGGGCAGGTGGACCTGGTGGTGGTGCCCCCGGCCAATGTCCAGGGCCTGATCCGCAGTAACGAGCAGGCCGTTTTCACCTTGTACCATAACGAAATCGACCCGGCGCAGGTTAGCTACATCAAGTATCTGGGGCAGAATTACATCGACGAGGTCAACCGGCGAGTGCTAAGCCAGTTTGCCCGCCAGGCTCAAACAGACACTCGCACTTTATCGCAAGAGCTCAGCCAGGCGCACACCAATATCCGAGGGATGAAGGATGCGCTGGCCTTTGGAAACATGGCCTCGGCCCGGGTTCATCAGCGAGACCTGAACAACAACTTGGCAGTGATCCTCTCCACGGTGGAGAGCCGCTTGCTGTTCGCCCAGATCGTGCAGGCCGAAACCGGGGCGACCACCCAGCAGAATAACCTCACGGATATTTTGACGGCGCTAAACCAACTGCAAGGCCAATCGGCGACCGGCGAGAACAACAACCCGAGCGGCGCCGAGGTGCAGCAAGAGATCCAACGCCTCGATCAAACCGAGCAGCAGTTGACTCAACTGCAAGGTCAGCTGCGGGAGTTCCAATCCATCTCCCCAACCGTGCTGGTCAGTCCGTTCCGCAGCGAAACCCAGTCGGTCGCCCCGCTGAACGATATCCAGCCGGTGGTCTTCTTCACGCCCGCGGTAGTCGCCTTGTTGGTGCAGCACATGGCAGTCACATTCGGGGCGCTCTCGATCGTGCGCGAACGGCTTTCGGGGACGATGGAGTTGTTCCGGGTGGCGCCAATCTCGCCGTTCGAGACGCTGTTTGGCAAGTACCTCAGTTACATGAGCCTGGGCTTCATCCTGTCGATGATCCTGCTACTGCTGATTTACTTCGGTTTAGGGGTGCCCTTCCTGGGCGGTTGGTTGAATGTGATTGCGGTGACCCTGGCGCTGCTGTTCGTGTCGCTGGGGTTGGGCTTTTCCATCTCGCTTGCGGCCGAGAATGAGAGCCAGGCGGTGCAGCTGGCCATGCTCAGCTTGCTGGTGAGTGTGTTTTTCAGCGGCATGTTCCTCGATCTGCGTTACCTGGCGAAGCCGGTGCAAATCATTTCATGGATCACCCCTGCCACCTATGGGCGGCTGCTGTATCAGGATATCATGCTGCGAGGTTATGGGATCACCGTACTCTATATTTTAGGGCTGATCTTTATCGGTTTGTTCTTCTTCTTGCTATCGCTTAAAATCCTTAGAAAGGAAATGAAGCTTGGTTAAAACTCAGTTGGGAAAGGAAACGCGCATGGACGACAATTCCAACGCAGGAACCCCCAATATCTATTTTGTTTACAATCCCGTTGCAGGGGCCGATGATGCCGGGGCGGGCCTCGATGCGATCGAGCAGCGATTTAAATCGATGAATTGGCGTTATGAGATGTATGAGACAACCGGCAAGGAATCCCTGCCCGATGTGGTCCGCAAGGCGGTGGACGAAGGCTTCGACCTGGTCGTTGCCGGCGGCGGCGACGGTACGGTATCGATGGTTGCGGCCGGGCTCGTCAATACCAAGATCCCGCTGGCGATCGTCCCGCTTGGATCCGGCAACGTGATGGCGCAGGAGCTGGATGTGCCACAAAATACGGCCGACGCCATCGATCTGTTAATTGGCGAGCATGCCATTCGCGAGATCGACGCCATGCAGGTGGACGACAAGTATTTCTTCCTGACGGTCAGTGTGGGGCTCAGTACCGATATCATCCAGAACACCAAGCGCGAGCAGAAGCGCCGCTTCGGCTTTTTTGCCTACGTATGGAATGCCGGTTCAAAGCTGGGCGGATTCCGCTTGCATGATTTCACCATAGAGATCGACGGACGCCGGATGAATGGTTGGGCGTCTGAAGTGCTCATAGCCAACGCCGGCATTATTGGATTAAAAGGACTGCGCAAAGAGCTGGGAATTAAGCCTGACGATGGCAAGGTGGAGGTTTGCATCGTGCGTTCGCGCACCTTGATCGATCTTGCCAACCTGGCCTGGAATGTCTTTATCAAACGCGACATGGGCCGACCCGAAATGCACTGCGTCCGTGCCAGCGAGAAGGTGTTCATCGACACCGCCGAGCCAATCGATGTCGAAGCCGACGGCGAGATCGTGCACAAGACCCCCATGGAGCTGAAGGTGCTGCATAACGCCATTCGGGTGGTCGTGCCGAAGAAAGTCGACGTGCCGATGGAAGAGAAGCCGGTGGAGATCGAAAAGGGCGCTCCGTAAACCTGTCTCAGGGGCTGCCCCCATCCTAAAGTTCTGTCAGTAGGGAAATCCCCAAGCGCTTTTCGGGGAGTTCCCCATTGTTAAGCGCTTCGAAAAAAATTATGGTTAATTAACTTCTATGATCTTTCTGAAGGTTCGGAGAGGGAAAGAATACCCGGGAGTCCGGTCGATTAAAAAATGATCTTTGAATGTAACTGTGCGACCCTTTTTGCGATAAACACACAGCAATGCCCGAGCAGTTACCGTAAGACAGAATTGCCTGGCCGGATGAAATCTTAACCGAGGTCAGGCAATTGTATATCGGTTGGGGGTAGTGTAGAAAGGACCGTTCGATGATTCGCGTGCTGCTGGTAAACGAGTTCCAACTGATTTCGAATGTGATCGCGGTTGCATTGGAGGATGAGCCGGATATCGCCGTCATCGGACAGGCCGTATCGGTGGACGACGCGCTGGCGCAGGTGGTTAATCAGGATGTGGACGTGGTTCTCGTCAGTACGAAACTGCCGGAAGATGGCGCGCTGACGTTTACCCGCAAGCTGACCCGATCCGATCGGGGCATCAAAGTGCTGGTCCTGGGCCTTACAGAGGAGAAGGAGCAGATCCTACCCTATATTGAGGCTGGAGCGGCCGGCTATATCTTGAAGAACGACTCTGTGGAGCACATGGTGGAATATGTGCGTACGGCCTACGCCGATAAGGCCATCGTCTCACCCAAGATTGCCGCCGTGCTCATGTCGCGGGTGGTCGAGTTGGCGCGGCTGCTGTCGGAGATCCGCCCTTCACCCTATGAGCCGGTCGGGTTGACGCCGCGTGAGATCGAAGTGCTGACCCTGATCGAGAAGGGCCTGACAAACCAGGAGATTGCCGAGCAGCTCTACATCGAAGTGGGCACGGTGAAGAATCACGTCCACTCGATCTTGCAGAAGCTGGAGGTGGGCAACCGCCTGGACGCCGCCTCCTATTTGGGCGTGATCCAAGACAGCCAAAAGCACGACCAGCTGCCGGTGTAACCGGTCGATGATGGAGCGAGGGCGAGACGGATGAAATCCGAAGGCATGCTCAAATGGTCACTGATTCTGCTGATCTTCGTGGCGCTGACCGGTGTACTGGGGTTCGGCCGGGAAGGCGGCGCCGCCAGCGGCATCGCCCAGGTGCTGTTCTGGGTTTTTGTGGCGTTGTTCTTATTGTCGATTTATTTCGGCAGCCGTAGGGCAAAATAATATAAATCTTAAAGGAATTCTAATCGAGGCCAAATCCGGCTGAAAGACTTCTGATCCAAGCGCATCCGATCCCCCCATTCCCAGTCAAAATCCACCTCTCATGGTCATCCTGATCAGCCCCTTTTCCTTCATAGGGATTTTCCCGAGTTTATTCGGGTAATTCCCCCATTGACCCGGCTTTTTGCAGCCATTAAAGTTAAATCACAGACCCAAAAACTGGGTCGTTTACTGGTAGATTTTACAGGTACAAAAGTAAGGAGTTGAAGAATATGCAAATGAGAACTGATGGTAAATCACTGAAAGACGTGTTCTTGATGGAGTTGAAAGACCTGTACAGCGCCGAGTCACAGTTGATCGAGGCGCTTCCCAAGATGGCGCAAGCTGCGTCATCGCAGGACCTCAAGCAGGCTTTCCAGCAGCACCTTGACACAACCAAGAAGCAGAAGCAGCGCCTGGACCAGATCTTTGACGATCTGTCCCAGCAGCCCACCGGCAAAAAATGCCACGGGATGGAGGGCATCCTGAAAGAGGGCGAAGAAGTGATGAAAAAGAGCTTCTCCGGCCCCGTGATGGACGCCGCCCTGATTTCTGCGGCTCAAAAGGCCGAGCACTACGAGATTGCCAGCTACGGCACCGTGGCGACATGGTCCGATGAGCTGGGGATTTCGAAGGCCTCACACTTGCTGAAAGAGACCCTGGACGAGGAAGAGAAGACCAACAAAAAGCTGACAAAGATCGCCGAGTCGCAGGTCAATTTGCAAGCGGAACGGTAGAACCATCCAACCAGTCACGGTTGTAGATGTCGCCCCGGGCACAAGCTGTCCGGGGCGATTTGCTGTCGAGCCCCGGTGCAGCGCCCCAAGTTTTGGGAGGAGATCCTCCGCGAGAGAGGCCCGGCTCCTTAAAATCACTCTGGTAGGGATTTCCCTACCAGAGTTTCAGGTATATCCCCCATTGTTGGAAAAAACAAGGGCGGTTATTCTTTACGTTGGGTTTAGTAAGAAACCGAATAAAAAAGCTCCTGTCATACTGGGTGAGGGAGTTTTAATTTGCAGAGAATATGGAACGCTTGAGGGAGTAAGGACGACATGCTCAAACTGTCGATCATCTTGTTGATACTAGCAGAATTGGTAGGAGTGGTTGGATTTGGGGGACTGACAGCCGAAGCCTTCGCCGGTATTGCAAAGCTCCTGTTCTGGCTGTTGTTTGCATTGTTTGCTTTCACACTGGCGTTTCCCAGAAAACGCACCGCTTGAACCAGGGAAATGAAGACAAGACACGGATAAGGATGCGCACAGAATGTTAAAGATCATGACACTGAATCTGAACGCTTACGGGACCAAAGTCGGCCCGTGGGAGGCGCGCTTGCCCTTGATCCGTGACGTGATCGAGCAAAACCAACCGGATATCCTTGCTTTCCAGGCCGTTCGGCAGGAAGCCGGAGTAGAGAACGGGGTCGACCAGGCCCAGCAAATCTCTCGCCTCTTCCCCGAATATCTGTACACATGCTTCCAGCCGGCCTGGATCCATGAGGATGGCAGCGCCGATGGATTGGCTTTGCTCTCACGGTTCGCTTTTTCGGGTGTCGATCACCGCCAGTTGACGTTCTTAGAGGGGACGGACGATCCGATCCATCGAATCATGCTGCATGCGCGCTTCGATTTCGATTCACAGCCGTTCCATTTGTTTAATGGTTATTTTTCTTGGGTTGATAAACAAGCTGAACAAAACTTGAATGAAGCGCAGGATTACCTGAATGAGTTTTCCGGAAGACGGGTGCTCTTGGGGGACTTCAATCAGACCCCTGATTCCGAGGTGATCCAGCGTTTTCAGCAATCGGGATGGGTGGATGCATGGAACCGATTGAATCCAGCGGACGAAGGCTATACCTTTGATTCGCGGAACCCTTCCATCCGGATCGACTACGTATGGGTCGATCCGGGTCTGGAAGGAAATCTGCAATCAATTTGGGTAATTGCAAACGTCCAGGGGGCAAATGACGTTCGACCATCCGACCACGCAGGCTTGCTGGTCACGATGGACGGGTTGCAGGGGGAGAGCAGCCCGAATTGATTACAGATGAAATCTACGTTTGATGTGGGCATCGGGGGGAAAACATCGAGAAACGGAGCCAGGGTCGAAGAGACCCTGGCTCCGTCCAATTTAAACTTCAAGAACTTGTGATGGCATCCGCTTTGATAACCAAGAGATGGTGAAATACAAACGAGCTTGCAGCGCTGCAAGCTCGTTTTTTGTTTCCCTGTCGTGAGCACAGTTCTTGCAATGGAGAGAGGAAATTATCCTCTCAGGAATTCCGGCAGCAAGGCAGCCATGCATCGAACGGACACAGTGGACTTACTTCCCGCATCAACAACTCTCCATCAGCAGGTGGCGCTCCTCACCCGGCAGGCGCTTTCCTTCGGCCAGCGTGATCTACCGCTGGCGATCTCGCTGTTGGAGAAGGCGCTGCGCCTGGCAGAGTCGCAAGGGGGCGGGAGTGAACGGGCCGAGGCGCTGCTGGCTTTCGGGCAGATGCGGCTGCGCATGGGGCAGGCCGGGCAGGCGCAGGAGTGCTTCACCCGGGCTCAGGCGCTGTTCAACGCGCAAGAGGATGGCCGGGGGGCTGCAGCTTGCACCGCCGGAACCGGGCAGTCGCTGCTGCTGTTGGGCCAATCCGAGCAGGCGTTCGAGTGCCTGTACCGGGCGCTGGAGCAGGCTCAGGCGAGTGAGGATGCCCTGGCGGTGGCCCTGATGCAGTGCAACCTGGGCTGTGCGTTGGTCACACTGGAACAGCCGCAGAAAGCTTTGCCGTACCTGTTGGATAGTGTGAAATTCTTTCGCAAGCTGGCAGAGCGCCTGTCGCTGAGCGCCGCCCTGGACGGCCTGTGTGGGGCCTACCGGCAGCAAGGGCAGCTGACGCCGGCCCTGGAATGTGGCCTGGAAAGCGTCCAGCTGGCGGAAGCGCTGCAAGCCTGGCTGCGCCTGGCTGAGTCGCTGCGCTCGCTCGGAAAGGTGTACCGGGCGCAGGGCGAGACGGATCTGGCCCTGACGTGTTTCCGCCGGGCGCTCAACCTGACCGAGAAACATGGCGCGGGCGTGCTCGACCACGAGTCGGCATCCGCGCTGCTGGCCATCGGCGAGATCCACCGCCGCCAGGGGCGGCTCGACCTGGCGCTGGTTTCCCTGCAGGATGCCCTGACGACCGCGCAGCAGGCTGGGGCCAAGGCCCTGGAGATTGAGTGCTGCCAGGGGTTGGCGGAGCTGTTCCGACAAAGCCAGGACTTTAAAGCGGCGCTGGCCCAACTGGAGCGCATGCAGGCGCTGAAAGAGGCGCTGTTCGACGAGCAAGCCGCCCGGCGGTTGGAGAGCCTGGAGGTTAGTCGCCAGCTCTCGGCGGCGCGCCGCAGCCTGGACGCCTTGCAGCGCCGGAATGTGGATCTGCAAGAGGAAATCGACCTGTACAAGCGCCGGGCGGTCCGGCTGGAATGCCTCGCCAACACCGATCCTCTCACCGGCATCATCAACCGCCGCCGCTTCTACGATTTGGCCGCCGAGGAGCTGGAGCGCGCCCAACGGCTGCACCTGCCGCTTTCCCTGATCATGTTCGACCTGGATCACTTCAAGATCATCAACGACACGTACGGCCACATGGCCGGGGATGAGGTGCTGGTGGAGATCGCCAGGCGGGTGAATGAGGATGTGCGCCACGGTGATTTGCTGGCGCGTTTCGGCGGCGAAGAATTTGTCGTGCTCCTGCCACAGACCGGCCGCCCCCTGGCCCAGATGACCGCCGAGCGCCTGCGCCAGCGGGTCGGATCGACGCCCATCCATATCCCCGTCGCGACGCTGTCGATCACCATTAGCCTGGGAGTGGCTCAGTATCACAGCGAGGACGGCCTCACGCTGGAGAACCTCCTGGATTATGCCGACCGGGCGCTCTACCAGGCCAAGGAGTCCGGCAGGAATAAGGTGATGTGTTACACCTAGGCGTCAGCCAACCGCATCCTTGAATCTGTAGGGCCACGGCGAGTAACGCAAGACTACAGGATTTCACCGGTAGGGGCACGGCGAGTAATGCAAGACTACAGGATTTCACTTGTAGGGGCACGGCGAGTAACGCAAGACTACAGGATTGAACCAATACGAAGCCGTGCCCCGGACAAACCCATCAATACCGTTTCCAAGAAAAACACCCTTCACCTTCCCGCTCCGGCTAAAATGGACGATGACCACCGGGGCACGGCTTCGCATTGGCTCAATTACGTTGTCTCGCGCAACTCGCCGTGCCCCTACAGGTGAAATCCTGTGGTCTCGCGTAACTCGCCGAGCCCCTATAGGTGAAATCCTGTGGTCTTGCACTGCTCGCCGTGCCTATCAATTTCTCTTCCGATGACTCCTGCCGCAAGGCTCCCACTCATGAATCGGAATCTAAGTGTCTGCAGGCATGGGGCAACGATCCGATTTAATCGGGTAGAATTCCTGTAGACGCTCAAATGGAAGCGGAGTATCATCAAGTCACACCACAATCCGAAAGGGACAAGTTGTAGATGGCAAATCAAACCATAAAGTTGACGCGCGGCGTTCCGCCCAGCGAGAGCTTCCCCAAAGACCAGTTGGCCGAGGCGGCCGGCGAGGCCCTGGCGGAATACGGCGACGTCATCTTGCAGTACGGCCCATCGCGCGGCTTTCGCCCGCTGCGCCAGTTGATCGCACAGGAGAAGGGGGCAGCCGAGGAGAACGTTCTGGTTGGACAGGGTTCGCTGCAGCTGGTAGACATGTACGCCCACCTGGTGATTAAACCGGGCGACATTGTCTATGTCGAAGAGCCCACGTATGACCGCACTCTGACGGTGCTGCGCCGGGCCGGGGCTGCGCTGGTCGGCTTCCCGCTCGAAGCAGACGGCCCGGATGTGGATGCAGTCGAGGCGCGGCTGAAGCAAGGCGAGCGCCCGCTGTTCTTCTACATCATCCCCGATTTCCAGAACCCCAGCGGCACGGTCCTCTCGGAAGAGAAGCGCCGGCGCCTGGCCCGGCTGGCCGAGCAGTATGGCTTCTATATCATGGAAGACATCCCTTACCGCCGCTTGCGCTACCGTGGCGACGAGTCGCCCACGTTCTACGAGCGCACGCCCGAGCATACCATTCAGATGTCCTCGTACAGCAAGCTGATCGCTCCCGGCTTGCGCACCGGTTACATGCTCGCCCCCGAAGAGGTCACCGGTCCGCTGGCCAAGTATGCCGAGGACACCTACATCAACACCTCGTTCTTCAACCAGGCCATGGTTTACTGCTACACGGTAGACGGTCGCCTGGAAGCGCACCTGGAAGAGCTCAAACAGTTGTACGTCACCCGGCTCGATGCGATGCTGTCGGCGCTTGAGCGCAATTTCGGCAGCCTGGCCACCTGGGCCAAACCGGATGGAGGCTTCTTCATCGGAATGACCCTGAACGATCCGGTGCAGTTCGAGACCCTGCAGGCCAGAGGGTTGGAATCTGGTCTGGCGCTGACCGATGGTCGCGGCTTCTTCTGCAATGGCGGCGGAGAGCGCTTCGTGCGCCTGCCGTTCTGCGCCCTGACGCCCGCCGAGATCGAGGAAGGCATCGGACGGTTGGCGAGAGTGGTGCGGAGCCTGTAAATATTCGTGAAACCCGAATCGGTTGTTCTGGAGACCATCCGTGAGCTGAAAAGAGAGCCGTCCATGGCAGGCATGGACGGCCGCGAGATTGTGCGCTGGGCGATTGAGTTTGATCATCCGCCGCTTCTTTAAACCAAAAGGGGTTGTCCGCAGTTTGGACCAACCCCTTTTGGTTTAACCAGGACTAAAGTGTCCGCTCGACTTCAACCTGGTAGTGCTGAGAGCGCTGGTCGAAGTGGGCCAAAACCTGGCGCGCCTTGGGCGGCACCACCGCCGCCTCGTAGTCTTCTCCGGCGAACTCGCGCACAGCCTCGAGCGAGTTCGAACCACATTTCGGTGACGAACTCAACCTCGTTGTCAACGCTGCGGCGCAGGAGCTGGATGCCGCGGTAGCCGCGGATGCTGCGATTGGCAATCCCGATGAAAATCTCTTCTTTAAGCAGAATTCTCATAAGGTTCGGCGTTTTCAGGCGTGGTCCAACCATGCCAGATTCGACTGATCATCTTGTCACCCTTTCGAACTGTGGATGAAAATATAAGGGCCTGAGCCTGCGGCTCACCGGTTTTAGCGGTTTGCCCTTTCGTCACGAATAAGATAGCATATCCGGGCGGCGGTTTCAAGCGCAGCCCTTGCGCGCCAACTCTCATGCCCTATTCACAGACAATGGCGCGAATCCTTGTTACAATGAGATCAGTCAATTAATGGAACACATAGAGGAAATCATGTTAATCAAGTATTCCTGTAAGGAAATGGGGCTGGCCTGCTCGTTCATGGTAAAGGGAGAGACGGTGGAAGAGGTCGTCGCCAAGGCGCTGGAGCATGTGCGGGAATTTCACGCCAGTGATTTTAAAAGTATTAAAACCCCCGAAGAGATCAAGCAGATGGAGAAAGCCCTGGAGCGCTCCACGTATGTCGTAACCGGATAATTTGGAAGTTTCTCAATGGGCCCGGATGGATTCGAACCATCGACCAAGCGGTTATGAGCCGCGCGCTCTGCCGCTGAGCTACGGGCCCGGAGAGCGACTGCCAAAATATTATATCATGGCTGTGCCTTGCGTTAAAATATTTTCCCCTGTTGCGGACGATCCCTCATCTTTAGGAACGAATATCTGCCCCTTACCGACAAAAAAATCATCATTTTGGCGACGTGCAGGCGCTCTACGATCTGCTAACCGCTCCTTTCAGTTTTGCGAGGTGGGCCGTTTCGGAAATGTGTTATAACCTTTTTAACCTTTCAGCGCGCGACAATGTTCTTGCAATGTTTCAGTTCCACGAGAACGTTTCCCGCTGCGCGGTCCATCATGCTCGTTGATGCGCTAAAGTTATCGGTTCGCCAGCGGGTTCTGGCGTTGCAGCCGGCCTGAGCCGGATACCATCCTACCGGTCATGAATGGGGGTTCATCGACGCCAGTTCCCCTGAACGGCTATTTTATCCTTTCATAAAGACCTGCAAGGCTGTCTCAATGATGAACGTTCTTGTCATAGAGGATAATCTTTTCGATTTTTGTCTCCTTGATGAAATGCTGAAAAAGTCTGGTGATTCCGACGTTCGCCTGGCTCATCGATACAGCCTTGCCGATGGCTTCCAGGCCCTGGCCCAAGACCCCTTCGATCTAATCCTCCTCGACCTGGACCTCCCCGGCAGCAGCGGCCTAGACACCTTCGCCGCGGTCAGCCGGCATTCCCCGCACATCCCCATTATTGTGGTCAGCGCCATGGACTCAGCCGAGGTTGCCCTGCAGGCGGTCAAGAGCGGCGCGCAAGATTACCTGGTCAAAGGCAAGATCAACACCGATCTCTTGGTGCGGGCCATGCGTTACGCCCTTGAGCGCAAGCGCCTGACCGAAGAGCTGCGCGGCTCGCAGGAACGCTACCGTATCGTCTCCGATTTGATCACCGATTACGCCTGGTCGCTTCGCATTGGCTCAGGAAAACAGCTGGACCTGGAGTGGATCACGGGCTCTTTCCACAAGCTGACCGGCTTCAACATCGAAGATATTCCCGCGCAAACCGGCTGGAAGAAGCTGGTGCACCCCCAGGACCTGGCCGAGTTGACAGCGCACATGCGCCAGGTGAGCGCCGGACAGCCGGGGGTGATCGAGTTCCGCATCAAGGCGCAAGACGCCTCCTATCGCTGGCTGCGGCATTACAGCCGCCCGGTCCTGGAACCGCAGACCGGCAAGTTGGCCTGGGTGTATGGGGCAGGCAAGGATATCACCGAGCGCAAGGAGATGGAGCTCAAGCTGCGCGAGGCCGACGACCGCTACCACAGCATCTTCGATGGGGTCAACGACGCCATCCTGGTGCAGTCGCGCGCCGGCCGTATCCTCGACGTCAATCGGAGCGCCTGCAAGCTGTATGGTTACAGCCGCGAGCAGCTGCTCTCCAAACACATCTCGGAGATCGTGCCGGACGAGTACGCCCACATGCTGGCCGCCGACACGGCCGAGTTGAAAGCCAAAGTGCCGCCCCACCCCATCGAGTTCACGAACCTGCGTGCCAACGGCGAGCGCTTCCCAGTCGAGATGAACATCAGCGCCTACCCCATCGGCAGCGAGACCGTCTCGCTGGTGGTAGTGCGCGACATATCCCAGCGCAAGCAGGCGGAGGAAGCGTACCGGGCCCTGGTCGACCGCTCGCTGCAGGAGCTGTACATTGTGCAGGATGGCCGGATTGTGTTCGCCAATCAGGCAGCCATTCGCAGCACCGGTTACAGCCTGGAGGAGCTGCAGGGCTTCTTGCCGGAGGAGATCCTGTACGGCTCACCGCTCGAGGAGGGGGGGCGGGTCTTCGTCCCTCCTGAGCAGCGGAATGCGGGCCATCCCACCCCGTCCCGCCAGGAGTTCCGCCGGCTGCGCAAGGACGGCACCACCGGTTGGGCGTCCACGTTGACCACCACTGTGCAGTTTGAAGGCCGCCCGGCGATCCAGATTGCGCTGGTGGATGTCAGCGAGCGCAAGCAGGCCGAGGAGGCCTACCGGGCGCTGGTCGAGCAGTCCTTGCAGGAGCTGCTGATCTTCCAGGAAGGCCGCGTCGTGTTTGCCAACCCGGCCGCGGTTTCGAACAGCGGCTATTCGCTGCAAGAGCTGGTGTCCTTTTCAGCGGAGGATCTGCACCGGGCGATCATTGCCCCTGAAGACCTCGAACTGTTCGAAGAGGGGCTGGCGCAGCTGCTTTCGGGCGAGCGGTCCTCGATTCTGCAGGAGATCCGCATCAACAGCAAGGCCGGCAAGATCCGCTGGGTGGAAGCCTTGAGCATCTGCACCGACTACCAGGGCAAGCCTTCGATCCAAACCGTGCAATTCGACGTGACCGAGCGCAAGCGTGCGGAAGAACGCTTGCAGTACCGGCATGCCATCGAGGCGCTCATCACCAGCATCTCCACCCGCTTCATCAACCTCACCTCCAACCGCATCGACGCCGGCATCCAATCCGCGCTGCAGTCGCTGGGCAAGTTCGCCGGTGCAGATCGGGCGTTCGTCTACCTGCTGTCCAGCGATTGGAACCGGATCGAAGAAGCCTACGAGTGGTGTGGTGAGGGGGTGGAGAGCCGCACCGACCGGCTGCCGGGGACCTCGTTCGAGCCCTTCCAGTGGACTCTGATGAAGTTCAAGAACCGTGAGACGGTGATGTTCACCGAACCGGGTGACTTGCCGGAAGAGGCTGAGACCGAACGCCGCCTGGGTGAATCGGCGTCCGTCCAATCCTCCCTGTCGTTCCCGCTGGTGTTGAACAATATGTTGTTTGGCTTTTGGGGCTTCGAGACCACCCATCGACGCAAGACCTGGGAGGACGAGGACGTTGGTTTGCTGCGCATTATGGGAGACGTGTTTGTCAACGCCCTGGCCCGCCAGCAAACCGATCAGGTATTACGGCGCGCCCGGCAGGAGCTGGATCAGATCATTAATTCGGTGTCCGACGCTTTGTGGACCGCAGAAGTGGACCGCGAGACCGGGCAGGGCGAATACCGCTACATCTCGCCGGTCATTGAGCGCATCACCGGGCGGCCGCCGGAGTATTTTCGCCAGACGCCCCGGCCTTTCCTCACGCTCGTTCCAATCGAGGACCGGGATTGGACGCGTGAGCGCCTGGACCGGGCATGGAAGTGGAGCAGTGGTCCTGTTGTGGAAGAGTACCGGATCCTGCTGCCCGATGGGCAGGTGCGTTGGGTGCGTGACAGCCGCGTCGCCAGCGAGATTGCGCCCGGACGGGTGCGCCTGGATGCAGTGCTAAGCGATATCACCGAGCGCAAGCAGGCCGAGCAGCAGTTGCGCCACCGCCTCGAAATCGAGGAAATGGTTACGAACCTGTCGGCCGGGTTCATCAACCTGTCGTCCGAGGAGGTGGACCGCAGCATTCAGGAAGCGCTGCAGGAGATCGGCGAGTTCACCCAGGTAGACCACTGCTTTTTGGACCTGATCTCCCCGGATGGGCGGCGCATCGAGCGCAGCTACGTCTGGGCTTCCGAAGGCAGTAACCCGGCGATTGGAGACAACCGCGGGCTAGAGTTGGAGCCGTTCCATTGGTCATTCGAGCGGCTGCGCCGGCAGGAGGTGGTGAAAGTGCCGCGGGTGGAAGACCTGCCGCCTGCCGCCAATTTTGAGAAGACATTCTGGCTGGCGCAAGGCCGGCGCTCTGTGTTGAATATCCCGCTGGTGTTGGACGAAGTCCTGTTCGGCGCCTTCGGGTTTGCAAATGAGCGGGCAGAAAAGGAATGGGCCGAGGAAGACATCCGCCTGCTGCAGCTGATGGGCGACGTGTTCGCCAACGTGCTGGCCCGCAAGAAGGCTGAGGAGACCTTGATCGAGCGTGAGGCGCAGTATCGCCTGTTGGCCGAACTCGATCTCGGACGTGGTGTCGCTGCACAACATGCGGGGAGATTTCGTCTATGCCAGTCCTTCAGTCCAACTGCTCTCGGGCAAACCGTCCGGTGATGTGCTCGGGAAGGACGTGCGCCGCTATGTTCACCCGGATGACCTGCATGTTCTCGACTCGATCGATCAACGGTTGATTGAATTGAAAGATGATCTGGTTCAGATCCGGATCCGCAATGCACAGGGGCGCTATATGTGGATCGAGTCGCGGCTGCATTTGATCGAGAAGGACGGCAAGCCGTACCAGATCCTGTCCACGGCGCGTGACATTACCGAGCGCAAGCAGGCCGAGCAAGCGCTGTATGAGGCGAACAAACGCTTGCAAGGATCGGTGGATGAAATGCGCCAGCGCAACCAGGAGATCACGCTGTTGAACGAACTGGGGGACTTGCTGCAGGGCTGCCTGTCGCTGGAGGACCTGACGGACGTCGTGCAGATGATGGCTCCACGCCTGTTCTCGAAACAATCGGGGGCGCTGTATCTGCAAAATGCGTCCAGGAAGCTGGTCGAAGCGACGGCCACCTGGGGTGAGGCGATCGGCAGCGATATGGTTTTTGCGCCGGACCACTGCTGGGCGCTGCGTCGCGGCCGTATCCACAGCGTCAACTTGCCGGAGCACGATCTCAACTGCGGACACATCAACACCAGCGAGCCCATCGGCTACGTGTGCATCCCGATGAGCGCCCACGGCGATCTGATGGGATTGTTCTACGTGCGCTGTGAGCCAACAGAATACGAAGAGCCGCGCTGCCAGACGCTGGCGATCATGGTGGCGGAACGGATTGCCCTGGCGATTGCCAACCTGCGGCTGCGTGAGTTGCTGCAGCGCCAATCGATCTGCGATTTGCTGACCGGGCTGTATAACCGCCGCTACATGGAGACGACGGTGGAACGCGAGCTGCGCCAGGCGCAGCGCCAGGACCAGTCGGTCGGATTTATCATGATCGACCTGGACCACTTCAAGCAGTTCAACGACACCTACGGCCATTCCGCGGGCGATGCGCTGCTGTCTTCATTGGGGGAATTCCTGTCGGCAAACATCCGCGGCAGTGACATCGCCTGCCGCTACGGCGGCGACGAGTTCGTGCTGATCCTGCCGCAGGCTACGTTGGAGGATACAACCCTGCGGGCCGAGAATCTGCGCGAGGGGCTCAAACGGGTCACCGTCAATCACCGCGGCATGACCCTGGGGCCGGTTACCGCCTCGGTGGGCATATCGGCTTATCCAGACCACGCCGCAGCCATGGACCCGCTGCTGTCCCTGGCAGACATGGCCTTGTACAAAGCCAAGGATGACGGAAGAGACCGGGTGAATATCGCCTCCTCACGGACTTGGGAGGAATAACCACGACCCCAGGGGCGCCCTTGTGGCGTGGTTGCCCGAGAGACGCTGATGGCCGGCCAGGGTATAATTGCTTCTTATGAAAACCTTCCTCCGCCTGATGCTGGCAGCCGCGCTGCTTGTGATTTTGATCGCCGGAATTGCCTATTTATTCTTACGCAGGCCAGGCATGGCCGCCCGGCATGCCCAGGTCGTGCAGTGGATCCGTAACCCGCAGGCGCATACCGATTGGGCGATGCAGGCCGGGCAGCGCTGCCAGAGCGCCCCATTCCAATTCCCCACCAACGGTTACATTGGTTATTTGTGGGATGACTTGTTCCGCATTGGCCATCGCCACCAGGGTATTGATATCTTCGGCGGCGCTCAGCCGGGTGTAATGCCGGTCTATGCGGCTTACGATGGCTACCTGACCCGCCTGCCGGACTGGAAGTCGAGCGTCATCTTGCGCATTCCCGATGATCCGCTCCACCCGGGCCGTCAGATCTGGACCTACTACACCCACATGGCCGACACCGAGGGCAGTTCTTTCATCTCCGCCGACTTCCCGGCGGGAACGAGTGAGCGCTTCGTCACGGCCGGAACGCTGCTGGGAACCATGGGGAACTGGTCGGGCACACCTGGCAACCCCACAGGCGTGCACCTGCATTTCAGCGTGGTGCTGGCTGACGGCCAGGGTAAGTTCCGCAACGAGCTGCAGATCACGAACACGCTCGACCCGTCGCCGTATTTCAACTTGCCCTTAAACGGGCGCAAGCCGGGCGGTATACCCGTATGCCGCCCCCAAGGGAGCGCACAAGATGAGTGAGATGGCAGGACCGGTCAACTTGAGCGGCAAGGTGGCGCTGGTCGGCGCGGCCGGGCGCGAGCCGGGAAAATCGCTGGCGCTGGCATTTGCTCGGGCCGGGGCGCGGGTGGCCGCCAATGATCTGACCCCCATGGGAGTAGACGAGACCGTGGAGGAAATCCGGCGGCTGGGCGGCGAGGCGCGGGCCTATGTCGAAGACGTGTCCAAGGGGCTTCCTGCTGGAGCGCTGGTCGATTGGGTTCTGAAGGACTTCGGGCGACTGGATGTGTTGGTGAACTTCTCTGGGGTGCGGCCGCAAGCGCCGCTCTTGGATACGGACGAGTGGGATTGGCAGCGCACCCTGGATTTCAACCTGAACGGACCGTTCTTAATGATGAAGGCGGCCGGGCGGGCGATGAGCGATCAGGGCAGCGGCGTCATCCTCAACCTGATGGGAGACTGCCGGGGTGAAAAGCTCGAAAGGGGCCGGGCAGCTTACAACGCCTCCACAGCCGGATTGCTGGCGCTTACCCAAACAGCGGCTGCGGAGTTTCTGACGTATAATATTTGTGTCCACGCGATTTGCACCGGAGAGGATAAACCAGGCAGCGCTGCATCGATCTCGCAGCTTGCGCTGTTCCTGTGCGGTCCGCAGGCGGCCGGGCTGACCGGCCAGGTTTTCCGATTGGGCTTCGATTAAAAAATATTGTAACCGTTCCGACAGTGACGTGTTCCGCTAGAAGGCGCTGCAGTGGCCCCTCTTTTGAGACGGTCGATGACTCAAACGGTTACAATAATGGAAAGGAATGGGAGGGTATGGTTTCATTCCGAGATATCGTCACCGGCCTCAGGCAGTTGAACCTGGGGCGAGAAAAGCCGGTTATCGCGCACGCCTCTTTGTCCGCTTTCGGGGATGTTCGCGGCGGCGCAGATACAATCTTAGGGGCGCTGCTGATGACGGTCGACTCCTTAATGATGCCTGCCTTTACCTATAAAACCATGCTGACGCCGGAAACCGGCCCAGAGAACAACGGCATCGTCTACGGTTCCGGCAAGGACCGCAACCGCATGGCCGAGTTTTTCAAGCCGGATATGCCCGCCGACATGATGATGGGCGTGATCGCCGAGACCTTCCGCAGGCACGAAGGTGTGAAGCGCTCCAATCACCCGATCCTGTCCTTCGCAGGCTTAAACGTCGACACTGCCTTGCAGGCGCAAACGCTGGAAGAGCCGCTTGCCCCAATTGGCGCGCTGGAGAAGCAGGACGGTTGGGTAGTGCTGATCGGTGTCGATCAGACGACCAACACGTCGATCCATTATGCCGAGCGGTTAATGGGGCGTAGGCAGTTCACGCGCTGGGCGCTTACCCGCGAAGGCATTAAAGAATGCCCCGGGTTCCCAGGCTGCTCGCAGGGATTCCAGCAGGTCGACCCGCTGCTCAAGGGCATTACCCGCAGGGCGCAGATCGGCAAGGCCGATGTGCGGGCGGTGCGCCTGCAGCCAATGGTCGAGATTGTTTCCGGCTTCTTGCGTAACGATCCCCTGGCCATGCTGTGCGGCGACTCCCACTGTGAGCGCTGTAACGCCGTCCGGCAGTCGCTGCAAGCGGGAGTGGATCGGTAGAAATGCGGGTGGGAGACATCCATGACGAATGATGCCACGCGAGCATCACTAGAGTTACTCTACAATATAAGCCGTGAGTTGGCGACCACACTGGATTTGCACGCAGTGCTCAGTCGTGTGTTGTTTCTCTCGATCCGCAACGTGGGCGCCGAGCGGGGGACGCTGATCGTGTTGGACGAGCACGAAGAACCCATCGATGCAGCCATCGTCATCCGTGACCAGTTATTGCCCCAGACGACCGAACGCTTGAAAGATACGATCGATCAAGGGCTGGCGGGCTGGGTGCTGCGCCACCGTGAGGCGGTGCTGGTGCCCAACACCAGCAAGGACGAGCGTTGGCTGCAGCGGGCGGATGATTCGGCTGAACAGAGCGGCGCGAAATCTGCAATTTGCCTGCCACTGGAGTCGCGCGACGAGTTGGTGGGCGTGCTGACGATCGTCTACCCCTCACCTGAGTTTTTCAATCAGGAGCAGATGGCCCTGCTGCAGGCGATTGCAGACCAGGCCAGCATTGCCATTTTCAATGCGCGCCTGTATGATTCCTTAGAGTTGGCAACCAGGCGTTATCATGAGTTGTTCGACGACAGCATCGATCCGATCCTGATCACCAACTTCGATGGAGAGGTGCTGGAAGCAAACCGTCAGGCTGAGCTCGTCACCGGTTACTCCCGGGCCGATTGGAAGGGGATGCGGGTGTCGAACCTGATCGAGCTGCGCCTGGACCTGCTGGGGGAGAAGTACCAGAACCTGCGGGAGAGCAAGACGGTCACCTATGAGTCGGACCTGCGCAGGACGAACCTGGAAGCTCTGCCGGTAGAAGTGCACGTGCGTGAGGTGCAAATCGGAGCCGAAACGTCGGTCCAGTGGACGCTGCACGACATCTCAGAACGCAAGGCGCTGGATTCGCTGCAGGAAGATTTGATGGCGATGATCTACCACGATCTCCGCTCGCCGCTGGCCAACATCGTCTCCAGCCTGGATATGCTCTCTTCGATGGTTTCGATGGAAGAGTCGCCGTCCCTGAAGTCGATCTTTTCGATCGCCAATCGCTCGACCGAGCGGCTGCAGCGTTTGATCAGCTCGCTGCTCGATATCAACCGCCTGGAATCCGGCCAACCGATCACCAATCGCACGACGGTTAACGTGGGGGATTTGGTGAGAGAGTCGCTGGAGGCGGTGGGTCCGGTAGTGGAGGGCAAGCAGCAGCTGGTGGACGTGGAACTGCCGGAATCCTTCCCGATGCTGTGGGTGGATTCAGACATGGTCCGGAGGGTGCTGATCAACCTGGTAGAGAACGCCACCAAGTTCACACCGATCAACGGCAAGATCGTCATCGGTGGTCAGGATCAGGGGGATTGGGTGCTTCTGTGGGTGCAGGACAGTGGTCCGGGTATTCCCCAGGAAGCCCAAGAGCACATCTTTAACAAGTTCATTCGGCTGCAGACAGAGCGTTACCCGCGCGGCGTGGGGCTGGGGCTGGCTTTCTGCCGCCTGGCCGTGCAAGCCCACGGCGGGAACATCTGGGTCGAGAGCCAGGAAGGGGCAGGCAGCCGCTTCCTGTTCCTGCTCCCGGCTGCTCGCCAGACATAGAGCCTATCCGCGTAAGCAAAACGATTGTTCATGCGTTATAGTTAGAGAGAGTTGGAGAGGCCGCAAATCTGCGCTTTCCAGACATTCTTGAAGGATAGAGGATTCACATGCAAGAAATTGCGCCACATATTTATATCGAGACAATTTACGCCGGGGTGACCGTAGGGGCCATTAATTGGCCGCACGGCCTGATCTTGATCGATGCGCCCTTCCGAGCGGAGGATGCCCGGTCTTGGCGCTCGGCGCTGCTCAACCTGGGCGGCGGGGTCGACCGCTTACTGGTCAACCTGGATGCCCACCTGGACCGGACGCTTGGCGTGCGGGCGATGGACTGCACCATCGTGGGCCACGAGAAAATGGCCGAGATCCTGCGCAACCGCCCGGCGACTTTCAAAGCTCAGCCGAACGACATCGGCGCTGAGTGGGAACTGTACAACAACCTGGGCAGCGTGCGCTGGGCGCCGCCGGAGATCACCTTCTCCGAAGAGTTGAAGGTCAACTGGAACGGCAGTCCGGTCATGTTGGAATACCGGCCCGGCCCGGCCCCGGATGCCATTTGGGTATCGCTGCCAGAGCAGCAGGTGGTATTCCTGGGTGATGCTGTCACGTTGAAACAGCCGCCCTTCTTCTCGGGCGCCAATCTGGATGCCTGGATCGATCTGCTGAACATGCTGCTCTCGCCAGACTATCAGGATTGGATCCTGGTCAGCAGCCGGGGCGGACTGGCTACGTTTAACGATGTGCGCCAGCAGCTGGCTTTCCTGGAAACGGTCAAGCGGGAAACCGAAGCGCTGGCCGAAGCCGGGGCTCCCGCTGAGGATACCGCTAAACTGGTGCCCGGCCTGGTCGGCCAATTCCAGGCCGTGCCAGAATTGGAAACGCTGTACATGAACCGGCTGCGCCATGGCTTGAAGCAGTATTACGCGCGCCATTACCGTCCATCCGAAGTGCAGGAAGAGGAAGAATAAACCAATTGGGGGACGATGAAATCCAAGCTGCCGCTCCAGCAAGTCCTGCAAGGTGATTGTATCGAGATTCTCGATGGTTTACCCGAGAAGTCAATCGATTTAATCTTTGCCGACCCGCCTTATAACCTGCAATTGCAGCAGGAGCTGTGGCGGCCCAACATGACCCGGGTGGATGCGGTCAACGATGCGTGGGATCATTTCAGCAGTTTTGAAGCATACGACATCTTCACCCGCAGCTGGTTATCGGCCTGCCGCCGGGTGTTGAAGGACACCGGAACGCTGTGGGTGATCGGCAGCTACCATAATATTTACCGGATCGGGCGTATTCTGCAGGATCTTGGATATTGGTTTTTAAACGACGTGATCTGGATTAAAGGCAACCCGATGCCGAATTTCAGAGGTGTGCGTTTTACCAATGCGCACGAGACGCTCTTGTGGGTGTCTAAAATGCAAGGGGGGCGGTACACCTTCAACCATGGAGCCATGAAGGAGTTTAACGACGAGAAGCAGATGCGCAGCGACTGGCTGCTGCCCATCTGCTCGGGTCCCGAGCGTTTGAAGGTGAACGGCAAGAAGGCCCACCCGACCCAAAAGCCCGAAGCGCTGCTGTATCGTGTCATCCTGTCTTCCAGCAACCCGGGAGATGTGGTGCTGGACCCGTTCTTCGGCACGGGCACCACCGGGGCAGTGGCTAAAAAGCTGCACCGCGAGTGGATCGGGATCGAGCGTGAGGAGACGTACATCCAACTGGCGCGCGAGCGCATCGAAAGCGTCATGCCCGAGTTGTTCGATGACTACACCTTCGACGTGCGCGACCATAGGCGCCTGCAGGCGCGCATTCCCTTCAGCCGGCTGCTGGAGTACGGCTTCCTCAAGCCGGGCCAGCAGCTGTACTTCAAGCCAAACATGACCGTGACGGCGCGCATCAAGCCGGACGGCAAGCTGGTGATGGATGGCTTTGTGGGCTCGATCCATCAGACGGGTAAGCGCCTGCTGGAAGGCGCTCCTTGCAACGGCTGGGACAACTGGTATTATCAGGACGAGCAGGGTGAGATGCTGCCGATCGATCATTTGCGACAGGTTTTGCGGCAGCAAATGGAAACGCCACCCGGGCAGGAGGAAGATTGAGCGATCCGGAAAATTACACCGGTGCCAACCGGGCGGCCTGGAACCAGGCGGCCGGCGTGCATGAGCGCCAGAACTTCGAGCGGCTCGTGCAGGATTTTAAAACCCCTGGTTTCAGCTTGTTGGACGAAACGATCACCGGGTTGTTCCATCAAGTGGGGCTGGAAGGCGCTCCGGTAGCGCAGCTGCAGTGCAACAATGGTCGTGAGCTGCTGTCCATCAAGAACCTGGGAGCGGGGCGCTGCACGGGCTTCGATATCTCAGAGGCTTTTATCGAGCAGGCCCGGCGGCTGGCAGCCGCGAGTGGGATCGACTGCCGGTTTGTTGCCAGTGACATCTACGATATCCCCGAGAGCTACAATGATCTGTTTGGCATCGTCTTTATTTCGGTGGGTTCACTGGGCTGGATCCCTGACTTGGGGCGCTATTTTCAGGTCGTGCGGCGGCTGCTAAGCCCGGAGGGATGGCTCTTGATTTACGAGGAGCACCCGATCCTGGATATGTTCGAGCCGGGCAACCCGGACCCCATGCAGTTGTACCATTCGTATTTCAAAGAGCAGCCCTACATCGACCAGGATGGATTGGACTATTACGGGCATACCACCTACGAGTCACTGCCGACCTACTGGTTCCATCACAAATTATCGGATATCTTCTCGGCTGTGCTGGGGCAAGGGTTGTCCATCCGCTCGTTTGCAGAGTACCCGCATGATTTATCCAACGTGTTCGCGTATATGGAGCAAGAGACTGCCAGGCCGCCGCTGAGCTTTTCACTGCTTGCCCGGCTGTCTGAATAGGGGGAAGTTGAAAGGGGAGAAGAAATGGCAAATTTGACGTTAAATGTGCTGCCAGAACAGCTGGCAGTGTGCCAGGCGCCGATTGGGACGCAGTTGTCGGAGGAGATTCAGCGCCGGCCCTTTTGGTCGATAACCCGAACGGCGGAGGAGCTCTCGCTGGTGCTGCCAGAAGATGCCATCCAGCCGGGCTGGAAGGTAGAGAAGGGGTGGAGGGCGCTGCAGGTGCCTGGTCCCCTGGATTTTGCGATGGTCGGTGTGATTGCGAATATTTCTTCGCCGCTGGCCAAGGCTGAGATCAGCATTTTTTCCCTGTCCACCTATAACACCGATTACATTTTGTTAAAAGAAGCCGACCTGGAGCGGGCCAAATCGGTGCTGCTGCAGGCGGGTTACGTGGTGGTGCAGGGGCTGTAAAAAGTGGTGCGCACGTCTGTTTGACTTGCCGCCGGTTTGGCGACAACCGAACTGCCGTGCAGGCGCAGCGGAGGCGCGGATCATTAAACCACCGAACCCATCAGAAAGATGGGCTCGGTTTGTCCAGGTAATGAGGTAGGAGAGAAGAATGAATGCGTTGCGACGCTCACCTGCAGAGCGGGGTGGTTGTTATGATTGGCTCTTCTCGAGGAACGGATCGTAGAGCGGGTTGCTGCCAGCCCACATGCAGGAGGGCTTACTAAATAACATGCAGCGAACGGCCTGGGAGCAGCGATGCGCGAGGACGCGAGGCGGCTGCTCGGGCAGGAACTCTGCCGGGTAAACCACTTCCGCTTCCAGCGCTACTTGGCAACCGGCGTGGTCGCAGTAGCGAACTTTGATCTCTTGCCAGGTTTTAAAAGCCACAGTACACCTCCTATAAATAAGACGCCTTATGCTGTCTTATTGGTAAATATAACCTTAGAATATCATTTAGGATAGTGTAGAGCGTCATATTTTGGCAAGACAAATGGCGTAATCGGATGAGAATGATTCAAAAAAGCCTCCGGCACTGCCGGAGGCTTTTTTGAACCCATTAGAATCAGGGAGCGAGCTTCAGCACTTGTCCCTGGCCGTGATCCAAAAGATAGACGTTACCGCCGGCGTCCTGGCCGAAGGCGCTGATCCGGTAGGGGGTCTGGAACAGAGCTTGCGTCTGCCACTGTCCCTGGGCATCCTGCAGCAGTCCCCAGACCTCACCCGAGCAGTAATCGCCGAACAGGTAGACACCCTGCCAGTTGGGCAAATTTGCGCCGCGGTAGACGTATCCGCCCGTGATCGAGCAGCCCTGGTCATGCGAGTACTCGTAGACCGGGAAAGTAAACGCCATGTCCTGTGGTGGCTGACCGGCGTAGATATGGTTGCCTTCGTAATAATTCCAACCGAAGTTCTCACCGCCTGGCGCGCCCGCTGGGAGGAAATCGACCTCTTCCCACTGGTTCTGGCCCACGTCGGCGATATACATATCCCCGGTACCCGGATCGAAGGAGAAGCGCCAGGGGTTGCGGAGACCATACAAGTCGATCTCCTGCCGGCCACCCTGGCCATTGGCGAAGGGATTATTGGGCGGGATGCTGTAGCCGCCTTGCAAGTCGGGTTGGATGCGGAGGATGGTTCCCAGCAAGGTACTGGTGTTCTGAGCGTTGCCTTGCGGGTCGCCGCCCGAGCCGCCGTCTCCGAATGACAGGTACAGATAGCCGTCCGGCCCGAAGAGCACACCACCGCCGTTGTGATTCTGATAGGGCTGGTCGATGGTCAGCAGGATTTGCTCGCTTTGTTGGTCGGCCTGATTGGGATTGGAGGAGGAGACGCTCCACTGCGAGACAACCGAATTGCCCTGGCGGTTGGTGTAGTTGGTGAAGAAGATGCCGTTCTGGGCGAAGTTAGGGTCGAAGTCGATGCCGAGCAGGCCTTGCTCGGAGCCTTGTGAGCCGACCTGGCCGGTAATATCCAAGAAGGGCTGATCCAGCAGCTGCCCGTCCTGAACGATGCGGATGCGCCCGGGCTGCTCCAGGATGAACAGCCGCCCCGAGCCGTCGCCGGGGTCTTTGAGGTCGGTGGGCTTGGTGAGACCGGAGACGAAAGGAACCCATTGAGCGCTGTTGGCCGCAGGGAACTGGGTCACGGTGTTTGCGGTGGGCGCAGCTTGCGGGGTGGGGACAGTGGTGTTCGCCGGGAGGGCGGTAGGCGCGGCGCTCGTCTGTTCGTTCGCGGGCGCATTATCGCTCGTGACGGTGGGTTGGTCTGCGGTTGGCATGACTGCCGAAGTGGTGGTTGGAAGGACGGAATTGACCGGGGAATTGGTAGCGGTCTCTTGCGGCGAATTTCCCCCATTCGATCCGCAAGCGGCCAGCAGCATGAGCCCGATGAGGGCGAGCATGCCAGCCATAGGACCAGTCCTGGTCGTCATGGTTGTAATACTCCTTTTTAATTGAGCGAAGAGGTGGAACGCACTTTGGAAGTGCGTTCCACCTGGCCGCATTGTTTGGCATGACCGGCCTCAATGCGACCGGCTTTTGGTTTTTACGGTTAAGGTGCTGCTCAGGCATGGACCCCTTTGCCCAGGCAGTGACAGATTAGAAAATTCGGGAAATCACAGCGCCATCTTACGCTTGGAATTCTCGAATTGTTGCCTGATTACGGTATGTCGTGGAACTCGCCATCGATGACGTCATCGCGCGGTTGTTCCGTGGGAGGTTCGGTGGGTTCTCCCTTAAGTTCTCGCAGGTGCTCGTTGACCACCGCCCGCGGGCACAGCTCGACGAATAGATAGCCGCCCAGGAACATCAAGCCGGCATCGTCGATCGGCCCAGGGAGCAGATCGGGAACCAACCAATAAAGCACGCTTAAAACCGGTAAGACTTTTAGAAATGGACTGACGCGCGAATCGCCCATCAAGCGAACGATGAGCTTGACTTGCAGCGCAATCTGTCCGAGGAATCCGGGGTTAACCGGTTTGATTTCTCTAGGGTTATTTTGAGACATTCTAAATCTCCTTCGTGGTTAATTATACCAGGAACTCAGGATTGGGGGAACGCCCGTTCTCATTAACAATATATACGAATTACGAGGCAAAAGGGTGCAAAAGTTGTGGTTGGCAGCCCGCCGGAATGAATGGATCGATCGAGAAACATTACAATTACCCTTCTGTGAAAAAATTGGTCATTTTTTTGTTGTCATTCTTTTTAATTCGTGTATAATTTTAACCATGAGGGGCATTTCTCGTTTCATCGCAGTCTTACTTGCTTTCATCATCATCGCCAGTATACCTGGCGTTGTTTCCGCTCAAGACAAAGAAGAATATTTCCCGGAAACCGGGCACTTCGTAAGAGGCGCCTTTTTGAGTTTCTATCACAGCACGCCCGATTCGCTGCTGCTGTTCGGTTATCCCATTTCGGAAGAGATGCCCGGAAAATACGGCCAGACGGTGCAGTATTTCCAGCGGGCGCGCTTCGACCTGGATAGCGATGGCACTGTGCAGCCGGCGGCGCTGGGCGAAATGCAATATGAACCCGGCGCGCCGGTGGCAGAGCTTAACACCAACAGCCCGGCTTGCCGCCTGTTCCCCGACACGGGTTACAGCGCCTGCTACTCATTTATCCGCTTCTACGATAAATATGAGGGCGCCAGGTATTTCGGCAGCCCCATTTCCGATGTCGAGATCCGTGACGGGCGCTACGTGCAGTATTACCAGAAGGCGCGCTTCGAGTGGCGCCCCGACGCCCGGGATGGAGAAACCGTCGGGCTGACCCCGCTTGGACAGATCGAGTACGATCAGTTGGGCAGCCTGGATACCTCGGCGTACGAGGGCTTCAACTCGCCGCTGCCGATGGTCCAGCTTCAAGCGAATGCCTTTGTCGAGCAGGCGCTGATGGCGAACGATAGCACCCAGTCGCTGTATGTGATCGTGCAGGACCAGGCATTCAAGCCGGTAGAAGGGGCGATGGTGAGCGTCTCGGTATATTTCCCGGACGGCAGCCAGTACGATGTGCGCGCTCCATCGACCAACAAGAATGGCTTTAGCGAGCTGTCGTTCGAGGTGAGCGGCATGCCGGAAAAGGAAGTGGTGCGGGTGGAAGCCAGCGTAACCTATGGCAGCTCATCTGCTCAGGCTCGCACCTGGTTCCGCATTTGGTGGTAAGAGCTTAGCGCGAAGTCGCAGAGACAGCAGAGGCGCAGAGATTTTATGTAAAATCTCTGCGCCTCTGCTGTCTCTGCGACTTCGCGCTGCGCGCTTTACCCAAGTACCTGTTGGTAAAAAACCTCCATCTGTGATTGGACCAGGCTGGAGCTAGCCCGCTGGCGGATCACTTCCAGGTTGGCCTCGGCGGCTGAGGCGCGCAGGCCGGGGGTATCCAGGGCAGTGAGAATGGCGGCCGCCAGGGCTTCGGGCTTGGTCGGCTCGACGAGCAGGCCGTTGACGCCCGGGGTGATCCATTCACGCAGGGATTCGATGTCCCCGGCAATGGGGAAGCACCCCAGCGACATGGCTTCCAGCAGCGAGTTGGGGGTGCCGTCATGTTGGCTGATGGTCACGCTGACCTGGGCTTGCTGGAATAAGCGCCAGAGTTGGGCTTGAGGCAGGTAGGGCAGCAGGCGCACCTGCTTCGTCACACCCAGGCTTTGGAGCGCCTCAATCGCTTCGGCTTGCCCGGCCATGCCCGCACAGGCGAACACGGCGTCTGGGCGACGCTCCAGCACCTGCGGGATAGCCGCGAAGAAAACGTCATTGCGGACGCTGCCGGGGCGGAAGCCGCGCGGGTTGAGTACCAGGGGCGCTCCCGCAGGGATGTCCAGCCCAGGTGGACAGGGCGTTTCGCTCAGCAGGCGGCGCATGGCGCCCAGGTCGATACCGCCGCCGCCGGGCAGCACCATGCTTGGACGGGTGCGCGGGAAGCCCCACTGCCAGCCTAAGCGGATGTCGCGATGGGCGTCGGCCAGCAGGCCATTGGCGCGGCGCAGGACGCGGCGAGTCCAGCGCTGCATGGCGGCATTGCGGTTGGCGTGCAGGGTCAGGTCGTTCCCCCAAATGGTGACCGCCAGCGGGACGGGCGCATCGGCAGCCACGGCCAGCATACCCTCGAAGGGGATGCGCAGGGCGTGGATCAGGTCGGGCTGAATTTGCTCGACCAACCGGTGCAGCCGGCGTCCATAACCGGCCAGTGTCAGCGGCCCGAGCAGGTAGCGCCCATTGAGCGCCAGGGCGTGCAGCCGGGTTTTCAAGGCAGAAGGACTGCCGTTTTCAGCAGGAAGGGCTGGGGCGGTGCGCAGTTGGCTGCCTGCCCGGTTAGCGAAGGCCACCGGTAGAATATAGGTGGCTTCGATACCGGGCAGCGGCTGGCAAGGATAGGTGGAGACCAGCGTGACCCGGTGCGGCAGGGACAAGATACCCTGGAGCCAGCGGTAAGTGTTGGGGCTGCGCCCATCGGCGATCAGGAGGATGTGCATGAATCACCCCTCCCTGGTGCGGGCAGCACGCAGTTGACCGCCCGGGCGAACACCTTCACCATGGCCTCCAGGTTGATTTCCTCGGCCACGATCCGGTACGAGGCGGCGCCCATCCGGCGCAGGCGAGCCGGATCGCGGAGGGCCTGCGATAACGAAGCAGACAATGCATCCAGGTCGCCGGGAGGCAGGCGGAAGCCGTTCTCAGGCCGCACCAGGTCGGTCTGGGTGCCATCGGCTTCGGCAACCATGACGGGCAGGCCGAACGACATGGCTTGCTGAACGGCCAGACCACCGGTGCCGGGCAGCACGAACAGGTCGGCAGAGCGGAACAGATCGTCCAGATCGGGGCCGTAGACCGCGCCGAAGAAGCGCGCTGCGGGGTAGACCTGGGCGGCCAACGCCTCCAGGTCGGCGCGCTCGGGGCCGTCGCCGACGATCCACAAGCGTGGGCGGGATTCCTGTGGCAGACTGGCGCAGGCTCGCAGCAGGTAGTCGACGCGCTTGCGGGCCTGCAGCCGCCCGACGAACAACACGATTGGGCCTTCCGGTGGGAACGTATCTGGGTGAGATGGCAGTGGGTGCTTCGGGCGCGGGCTGGCGGCGTTGGGGGCCACGAAGATCCGCTCACTGGGGAAGCCGGCAGCCTGATATTCTTCCGCTCCTTGCCGGCTGTAGGTGATCAGCGCGTCGAAGCGGCTGAGGAAGCTTTTCCGCAAGGCGGCGGCGGGGCTGGAAGCGGCGGGCGCGCCTAAACCCCAACCGATGACCGGGCGACGATGGGCATGCATCCAACGCACCGCCGAGGGGGTGGAGAGGTAGCGCGGATTGGCCTCGACGATCAGCGCGTCCGGCTGCCAGGAGCCCAGCCAGCGGGTTAACCCAGGCTGCAGACACAGATAGAACCGCCCGCCGAACAGGTGGGCGTTGTTAGCGAGGGTCAGTTGGGCCAGGCGGGGCATCCCCGGCTCGATGGCTTCTTGCGGGCGGGCCTGCCCGGCAAAGATCCCCAACCCATCCCGGCTGGCGGCTGCCAGGGCGTCGAAGAAGGGCGCCCGGTAGACGGTGACGACGCGCTGCACCAACCCCAGCCGAGCGGGAATAAGGCTCATGCCACCATCCGCAGCCGCGAGCCGGTTTCGGTCTTCTCCACCTCGATGCGGGCAGGGAAGGCGTCTTTCAGCTCCTCTAAGTGAGTGATGACCAGGATCTTGGCGAAATCGGGACGGACCAGGTTGATGGCCTCCAGCAGGCGCTGGCGGCCTTCGGCATCCTGGCTGCCAAAGCCCTCGTCGATCACCAGGGACTGCAAGCGAGCGCCGGCACGCTGAGACAAGACGCGCGACAGCGCCAGGCGGATGGCGAAATTGACCCGGAAGGCTTCGCCGCCCGAGAACATCTCGTACTCACGCCAGCCGGCCGAGTCGCTGATGAGGATGTCGAGGGTCTCACGCTTGTCGTCGCGAGATTTATCCTTGTACTCCTTCTGTGTGGCGAAGCGCACCGACATGTTGCCGTTGGTCAGCCGGTCGAGGATGTCGTTGGCCTGGCCTTCGATCTCGGGCAGAGCCTGTTCGATCAGCAGCGCCGGGACGCCATCTTTGCTGAAAGCGCGCTCGAGCGTGCGCAAGCGAGCGATCTGAGCGGCCAGATCGGCGCGCTGCTCGGATTTCTCAGACTGACGCACCCGCAGCGAATTCAGCACTTCGACCGCTTGCGTGGCGCCGCCAACCTGCATGCGCACCCGGTTCTCCTGCTCTTGCAGGTCGAACAACTCTTGCTCGGTCTGGTCGACGTCCGGCAGGTTGGTGGTGTCTTCCTCGTACTTCTTCATGGCCAATTCGAAGGATTCTCTGCAAGGCGTTGGTCTCGGTCTCGTCGGCCTCGGTTTGTTTCTGGAGGTCTTCGATCTCGCGCTCCAACGGCGTCAGGGCGGCGCGAGCCACTTCCAACTGGCGCAGCTGCTCCTCGGTGGTGCGGCCCTCCAGCTCGGCCTTGCGGGTGCGGTCGTGCTCGGCAGCGTCGTAGCCCAGCTCTGCCAGGGCCATATCGATCTTAGACAGCCCGGCACGCGCTTCTTGTGCATAGTCTTCGGTTTCGAGCTTCTGCTGGAGCTTCGCCAGCTCTTTACCGCCGTTAGCGTTCCATAAATCGAGGGTCTCTTCGATCTGCCCTTTGCGGTGCTGGATCTGGTCGAGGGCACGCTGCTGCTGGCGCAGGTCGATCTCCACCAGCTGCAGGTTCTTGATCTCGCGCTGGATGGTCTTCTGGCGGTCGTCGCCTTGGCGAACCGTCTCTTGATTGGCGCGGTAGCGGTCGCCGAGGTCGCGGCCCTGCAGCTCCAGGCTCTCGATCAGCTTTTGTCGGTCTTCTGGGCTAAGGGGTTGGCCGCACAGCGGGCAGTCGACGCCGCTGGCCGCTTTCAGGCGCTGGATGCGCTCTTTCAACTCGGCCATCTCGGATTTCAGGCGCTTGTTCTCGGCCAGGGCCTCAGTCTGCGCTCCCTGCAGCCGGTACAGCTCGGAATCCAGGCCGGCGCGCAGGTCGAGCTGCTTGAGGGTCGAGCCCACCTTGTTGGAAGCGATCGCCAGTTCGGCGATCAGATCGGGCAGGGAGTTTTCAAGCGCGTTCATCTGGGTTTGCTGCTGGCGCAGGTTCTTACGGGACTGCTCCAGCCGCGAGCGCTCGCTCTCGATCGCCATGAGTGGCGCGGCGCGCTCGGGATTCGTATTGGCGGAAGTTCACGGCCACCGCTTCCCAGCGTTCGAGCTCCTTGCGGGCCTCCTGCCAGCCGCGGTAAGCGGCTTCGACCTTTTCGCCGGAAGCCATACGCTCCTGAGCTTGTTGGCGCTCTTGCAGCCGGTTTTCCAAATGACGACAGCGCTGATCGAGACGTTCGCGGGCCGAGCGCAGCTGGCCTTTGAGCATCTCTACCAGGCGGCGCTGCTCATCGAGTGAGCTTTTCAGGCGGCGTAAATGTTCGAGGTTCTTGCTCTTTTCCTTGCGCAGCGCTTCCAGTTGTTTCAGGTTCTGCTTCAGTTCGGCCAGGCGAGCCTTGCGAGCGCCTTCCTCATCCAGCTCGGCATTGATCTCAAACAGTAGACGGTCGGTGGCAGCCAGCTCCAGCTCCAGCCGGCGGCGGCGGTTGTAAGCGCGCTCCCGATAGGTCTCCCACATCTCCAGGCCCAGGATGCTGCTGAGGATGCGCTTGCGGTCACCGGGTCGCTGCATGGCAAACTGATCGGCCTTGCCTTGCAAGAAGAAGGAGGCGTTGATGAAGGTCTCGTAGTCCATGCGCAGGGTCTGCTCGATGCGGGATTCGGTCTCGCGCATGGTGTGCTCGGTCAGGGGCCGCCAGCGCTCGTTGTCGTGCAGGTAAAACTCGAGGATGGTGCTCTTGCTTGGCGCCTTGCTGCGTTGGACGCGGTAGAGGTGCTTTTCGTACCAGAAGTCGAAGACCACCTCGGCGGCGTTGGCATGAGAGTTGATGACGGAGTTGTCGCGGCGGCGAGCCTGACCGAAGAGCGCCCAGGTCATGGCGTCCAGCAAGGAGGACTTGCCGGCGCCGTTGTGCCCGGAGATGCAAGCCAGGTCGAAACCGGTGAAATCGAGTTCAATGGGCTCCTGGTAAGAGAGGAACCCGGAGATGCGTAAGTATTTTGGAATCATGAGGGCCAGTTCTAAGGTTAGTCGGTCGGTAAAAAGTCAGAGATATATTATACCGCAGCCAGACCCCCCTCCGGCTTTGTAAAAGGACGGATGTTAGCGCAATCGCATCTAAAAAAGATCCCTCTGTAAAAGGCCCCTCCGTCCTATATGGAGCATGGGACGGAGGAAGGGCTCCGCTTGCAAAAAAACCAGGGACCTGGTTCAAATCCCGCTGCCTTCGCCGCCAGGCGGCTCAGTTCCTTCGGCAGGCGGCACCACCAGCACTTTGTCGACGCGCATGGCGTCCATGTCCACCACTTCAAAGTGGAAGCCCTCCCAGTCGAAGGAGTTGCCCACGCCGGGTATTTCACCGGTGTAGGCCATGATCATTCCACCCAGCGTCTGATATCCCAGGTGCACTTCCTCTGGCAGCGTATCCAAATCGAGGATCTCTTTGAGCTCGTCGATGCGCAGCAGCCCGTCAAACAGCCAGGTGCCGTCCGGGCGCTTGAAGGCCAGCGGCTCATAATCCTCACCCGCTTCGGGGATGTCACCGACAATGGCAGTCAGGATGTCGATCAATGTGACAACGCCCAAGACGCCGCCATATTCGTCGATGACGAAGGCTAAGGTCAGGCCGGATTTGCGCACCTCCTCAAGGACGCGAAAAACGGGCGTACTTTCGGGGACGAAGATTGGCTGGAGCAGCAGGTCGCGCAGGTTGATGACCTGGTTCTCCAGCCGAGCCACCAACAGGTCGCGGGCGCGCAGGATGCCGATGACGTTATCCAGATCGCCCTGTGCCACCGGGAACAGGGCGTGTGGGCTATCGGTCACTTCTTGAAAGGTTTGATCGAGTGGGTCGTCCAGGTCTAGCCAGAACACCTCGGTGCGGGGAGTCATGATGGCGTCGACGCGCCGGTCGCCCAGTCGAAAGACGCTTTCGACGATGTTCTGTTCGGCCTCCTCGAAGACGCCCACGCGTGTGCCCTTCTCCAGCAGGATGCGCACTTCTTCCTCCGTGACGGGTGGCTCGTTTGACTTCTTAACGCCCATCAAGCGCAGACCGATCTCGGTAGACTTGCTCAACAGGGTAACGACCGGTCCCGCCAGGCGCGAGAGGAATCGCATGGGCCGGGCGACCGCCATGGCGACGCCTTCAGGATTGTTTAGGCCGATGCGTTTGGGGATCAGCTCGCCGATCACCAGCGACACGTAGGTGATCGCCAGGACGACCAGCACCAGGGCTAGCGCACTGGCATACGGAGCCAGCACGGGAATGAGCGCCAGGTAGGGCGCCAGGTAGCGGCTGAGGGCCGCACCGCCCAGGGCGCCGTTGAAGATGCCCACCAGGGTAATGCCGATCTGCACGGTGGCAAGGAACTGGTTGGGATGGCGCGAGAGGCTCAGCGCGGTTTGGGCGCTGTGGTCGCCGTCTTCGGCGCGCTGCTCCAGGCGAGCCTGGCGCAGTGTGATCATAGCGGCTTCCGACATGGCGAAGATGCCGTTGGCGATAATCAGGAACAGAATGAGTAGAATTTCTAGGAATGGTCCGGGCATAGGATGCTCGTAAATTTCTCCCCTTGATTTTGTTTTTGGATCCGGTCCCTGGCCCTCACCTTTGCGGAGATACCCTCTCCCACCGGGACTGCTACGTGTGTCCGCAGAGGTGAGGGCCAGGGCTCCCCTAATCTGCGGGCTCTGCTTCACCTTCGGACTGCTGCGCTTGCTCTTCTTCCTCCGGCTTGCCGTCGCTGACGATCTCGTTCGCCAGTTTCTGCAGGGCTTCCAGCTCACCGGGTTCGGTGTTGACGGTTTTCCAGTACAGGTCGAGCAGCTCGATCACCGGCAGGCTGCTGATGGCCTGGTCGGAGGGTAAGCGCAGACGGGCCTCCATCTGCGGACGGCGCACCAGGTGGAATTCGAAGGCCGTTTCAGTCAGGCGGCGCAGCTCGGCTTCGTCGAACAGCGGGTCCCATTGGCGCGGATAGCTGACCACCAGGCGGAAGATGGCCTCCCTGATCTCGTCCTCCGGCGGAATCGCCTCGATCAGCTTTTGCTGGAAATCAGCTTCCGACTCCACGATCACATACCGGTCTATGAAGCGGCGGCCGTCCAGCTTGCGCCAATCCACACTGGTGGGCTCGCCCTTTTCGATGTTGGCGATGACGAAGAACTTTTCGTCGGCGGCTTCGCCAAAGTCGACCCGCTCGATGGAACCGGGATAGACGACCGGCGGCTGCTCACCTTTGTTCAGGTTCTGGGCTTTATGGATGTGCCCGAGGGCCACGTAGTTCAGGCGCGGATCGCGCACCAGCGAGCCCGACAGCACCAGGTCACTGCCGAGCATGATGCTGCGCTCGCCGCCGTACTTGGCGCCTTCAACCGAGGCGTGGGCAGCCAAGATCACCGGCAGGCTTGGATCGACCTTTTCCAGCCAGCTCTGCACCAGCTCGCGCATGCGCACTTCCAGCTCGGCGTAGATCTCGGCAGGCTTGGCGCCGGACATTTCGAGAGTAGCCATCATGCTCGATCGTGAGATCCAGGGCAGGGCCAGCACCTGCAAGGGCAGGCCCTCCAGGTCTTCCGGCCTCCAGAAGGCGGGCCGGTCGGCCAGGTACAGGTGCGGCACGTGCAGGGTGTCGAACTCCTGCAGGGCGTTGGCGCGCCCGACCGCCGGCGACAGATCGTGGTTACCGACAAGCATCAGGGTCGGGACGCCCGCATCCGACAGGCGCATCATGCGCTTACCCCACTCGCGCTGGAAGGTGGGTACCGGGGTGCGGTCTTTGTAGGCGTCGCCGGCAAACAGGACCAGGTTCACCTTCTCGGCAATGGCGGTATCGACGATGGTATCGAGCGCCTTGAGGAAGTCGAGCACGCGCATGGGCAGGCCCGAAACCGGATCACGCCGGCCGTGTGCGGCGATGTCGATGTGGGCGTCGGCGAAGTGTAGGATCTTGAGCATATTAGGGTGTAACCCCCAGTTGGTTCATCAGTTCGACACTCGGGATAAATCCAGGGTGGTACTCGAGGCTCTTGCGCAAGTCGTCGATGGCGCCCTGGTTGTCGCCCAGAGCCAGCCGGGCCTGCGCCCGCCAGTAAAAACTCTCTTCCAGATACGGACCCTGCGTGGGTAGATCGAGGGACTGCTCCGCCAGGTTGATCACGTCTTGATAACGACCGGAGTAGTAATAGGCGAAATAGGGGCCGGTTTCGTACCAAATGATGCGCATGATCTTTTTCGGGACTTCATCTGTTGGCATACTGGCGAGGGTATTGAAGGCTTCGTCGTAGGATTGGGCTGCGCCGTAGTAGTCTTGCAAAGCCACCTGGCTGGTGCCCCGATTGAACCAGGCGAAGAAGGTGTCGGCTCCCGTGGTGGTGTAAACCTCATCGGAGGCTTTCTGGAAGGCAATCTGGCTGGCGGCATTCTCGTCGGCATAATCGCCGAGCAGAGAAAACACCTCATTCTGACGATCGGGAGGGTAGATGACCATGAAGACATAGTTGAAGCCCTGCCATTCCTTCATGATCTCATCGTAGGAAATGCGGAAGTCGAGAGGGTAGGTGGGCGGCGAATAGTAGGCGTCGCGCGTAATCACTTCTTGCGTGGTGTCATCATAACCGACCACGACGTTGTAATGGCCCATCCACGTGACGATGCCGGTGGTCGTTTCTTTAATTTGCTGACCTTTTTCGATGATGACCGGGAAGCCAGACGCGACCAACTTTTGCAGCAGGGTCAGTGTGCCGCCTGAGCGCACGACCGAGGTCAGGTTGGTGCGGTCGGCTACGTAGTTCGCCATCTCGTAGGGCATGACGTTCAGGTCTTCGTCGAAGGGTTTCAGGTACTTGCCGGTGTCAAGCCGGTTGCCTTCCCACCCCCAGTAAGACAGGGCCATCGAAAGAGTGGAAGGCGCACAGTAGTTCCACAGCCCGTGCTGGTCCTCGTAGCGCACCCCCTGCAAGATGATCTGGGTGGGCAGAGGTGTGGCAGTGGGGCCGGGGGTGGCTGTGGGAACGGTCGGCGTCAGGGTTGCGGATGGAGCGGGGGTGACCGTTTCCGCAGCAGGTGGGGGCTGTGTTTCGAGCGTGGCTGCTGCCGCGACCGCCTGCTGGCCCTGAGGCATGAACAGCGCTTCGGTTGGGGGGAAGAAGGTGTACTCGACCCGATTCCGGATGATTTCCGCCCGGTAAGCGATGCGCTCTCTAATCGGCGGAAGCATGGCGACGATGCCGCACAAGAATACCGCCACAACCACCACCAATAAGACCGTTTTGAAGTTTTTCATAGGCTTGATTATAACACTCTCGGAAAAACCAATTTTTTCTGGATGCGCGGTTACGTTCTAAATTCTTGGCGTCCCGGCCCGGCGAACACGCCAGAACCTGCAACTTTTGAACGCATCCATTGGAATAAAATGGCGCAGGCGGCTGCCGGAGTCCTCATTATTTCTGCGCCAATTCGTCCCGGGCTTGCTGGATCGCGTTGGCCCTATCGGCGTAGCCATTGGTTTGCAGGGTGCGGATGACCAGGCCGACCGAATGATCCAAATCGTTGGTAAGGATTTGGCCGCGAAGCGCCGGGAGACTGCGCATCAGCAGGTCGATGGAGCGCTGCTGCAGGAGCGGTGACATGCGCACGAAGCTGGCCATGATGGTGCAGTAAACCTCGCTGAGCGACATGTGCTGCTTGGACTCGTAGGCCGCCACCGCCGCCGATTCCAACACATCCATCAGGCGGTCCATCACATCGTCATGGTATACCACGTCCAGGCCGGCCCTGTCGGGCAGTTTCTCCAGCTTTTCCTCGCGTATCCAGTGCGATAACAGGTCGCCGGCGCTGCGGATGACCATCAGTCCCGGCGCCGGATCGGACTTGGCGGAGGAGATGGAGGTCCAGCCGATCGTCTCGAGCTGTTCCAGCCCGAAGGCGGCGTCGTAGAGGATGTCGCGCTGGCGCGAGAGGTCCAGGCTGCGCCGGACAGCTTCGCTCACCCGCTCGGCGTCATCGGCAAATTCAGCCTCGATGTCGGCAATTTGGTCTTCATAGATCACGTATGCGCCGATAGCCACCAGCAGTTTCACCTCTACCCTGCCTTTCCCTTGCTGGATGGCTCGCTCGATGGTATTGAGGTTGATGCGGGTGATGTAACCCTCGGATATAGCTTTGACGGTGAGATCGTTGGGACCGTTGTAGGTTTCTTTGCGCAAGGTGTTGGCGATTAAAACCATTTGCTTCTGACGCGCCAACAGGGTGCTGTCGTGAATGGCGCCGATGATCACCTCTGGGTTCATCTGGTTCATCGTTGTGTAGAGCAGGATGATCAGCATGTAGATGGAAGCTGAGGCCAGGATGAGGTCTACCGTGGCGGCGAAGATGGCGTTTTGATCGGGGTGGATGGTCGCCAGGGTCGCCATGGAGTACAGCACTGCTCCGACGAAGACGCCGAAGTAGATCTGATTGACACGCCTGCGGATAAACTGGCTGAACACCCGCTCGCTCATGTTGCTGACCGACTGCTGCAGAGCCACTACCAGAACCGAAATCGTGATGGAGGTGACGGTCATCAAACCGCCTGTGACGGTAGAAATGAAATTCGCCGTGCCTGCGGCCTCGGTGAAGATGTGCATTTGTAGGAAGTTGCGCAGCGGTTCCAATAATGGGAAGGTGGAGCGATCGAGCAGGTAGATCAGCACCGCCAGCACCAGACCGATCAAGGCGATAGCAGAGGGCAGCGCCAGGAATTCATCGAAGGCGCGGCTGATCCAGTAGGAAACGCCCGGACGAAACTGCTGTTCTCTTTGAATATGGACACGCACACCATTGCGTTTTTTCATCATGCCTCGCTTCTATCCCCCTTAAAAAGTATAACCGGAAAAGACGTAACATAGAGTGCGCCTTTGCTGCCTCTGCCCACTCTGGGATGCGATCTTCCCGGCGTGATATAATCCGAACCATGCTCCTGAAGATGAAAATTCATCTTTTCACGGCCAGCGTGCTGATCGCCCTGGCGCTGGTGGGGTGCGCTCCGGTAACCCCAACGGCTACCGGTACGCCTGCTCCTGTGTCAATGGGCGAACTGACGCCCTTCCTTACAGCGACTGCCAGCAGCACGCCCGCGCCGCCCGATCCCGCCACGGTAACGCCCTTGCCTTCGCCCACCGCAACCCTCCAAACGCATACAATCAAGGCCGGGGAAGACCTGGGCGGTATTGCCTACCTGTATCACGTCAGTGTGCAGGCTTTGCTGGAGGTCAACCCGGGCCTCGACCCGTACTTGCTGAAAGTAGGCAGCGCTTTGAGCATTCCGGCCTCCAGTCAGCAGCCAACCTCGGCTGTGCCTTCGCCCACGCCGGTGGCGGTCAAGTTGAAAGCGGTCAATTGCTCCCATCAGAAGGATGGCGGGGCGTGGTGCTTCGTGCTGGTGCGCAACCGCCAGGACACGGCGGTGGAGAGTGTGTCGGCGGTGGTGCGTATCGCAGATGCGGATGGCACAGACATGTGCTCGCAGGTGGCGGTTGCACCGTTGGACCTGCTGCCGTCCGGGGCGTCGCTGCCGCTGATGGTGTATTTCGAGGCGCCCGCACCGGCTGACTTGAGGGCCAGCGCCGAACTGCTCACGGCTCTGCCCGTCGCCGAGGGCAGCGAACGCTACTTGCCGGTGCAAGCAGCGGGGACGCAAGTGCAAATTGCAGATGACGGATTGAGCGCTGTGGTCCGCGGGACGGTGAGGCTGGAGGGGGAAGAGGGCAAGGCCGGAGTGGTGTGGATCTTAGCGACCGCCTATGACGTCACCGGGCAGGTGGTGGGGGTGCGGCGCTGGGAAAATGAAAAGCCCCTGCGGGCCGGGAAAGAGCAGCCCTTCGAGATGCAGGTATACAGTCTGGGGGGCCAGATCGGCACGGTGGAACTGCTGGCTCAGGCCAGACCATAGCGCTTCTGAAATAGAAAAAGCTTTCCAATCCACGGATTGGGAAGCTTTTTGGTAACTACTCAGGCCGACAACGTAGCCCCAGGCATCCTCGCGAAGCACCCTGTTGAGGGCTGCCTGGGGTAGCCGGCGGGTAGAATGTTCGATCTTTTATAGGCCGGTGCGCCTTTCAGGCCAAGAACCCCAGGCGAGGATGCCTGGGGCTACGTTGTCTGCCTGAGTAGCTACGCTTTTTGTTGTAAAACGATCTACTGGTAGTTCCAGATCAGGTACATCTCGGAAACACAGTTCGGCGTCTCGACCGGCTGGTCGAGGCAGACCTTATAAGCGATCATCATCCCATGCGTCAGATTGGGCAGGGGCGGGATGGTCAGGCTCGTCCAGCCGTTGGAGCCGGTGGGTGGAGTCTGGTAGGTGTAGTTGGTGCCATCCGGCAGCATCAGATCGATGCTGGCGGTGACGCCCGATTGGGGCTCTTTGGTGTGGTCTTTGTATATCAGCAGGTAGAAGGTCTGGGAGTCTGAGACGGTCACCTGTGTCTTGTCCTCACTGACGAGCATCGCCAGGGTGTCACTGACCGCAGGGGCAACACTCGCATAGCCGGCTGTGGACATGGACTGGGCGTACTGCAGGCCGAGCGGAGCCAGCCGCACCTGGTTCCCGGCCGGCGCATTGACGTAGTAGTCGAGGCAGTAGTTCTCGAAGCACTGGCGTGCCACCTGCTGCCCTTCCTCTTGGGTGGCGATCGGCTCGGAGATGGGCTTACCCGACTTCTCCACACCGCCATGCTGGGCGATAAACTCATCGAAGACAACCGGCACGTGGAAGCCAAGCTCGCCATCCACTTGATAAAAGATCACATTGTGGCGGCGATCGTAAACCTTAGGCCCAGGCTGACCGGCGGGCATGCCAAGTGAGCGGGCCAGCGATCGGAAGTGGATATCATTGGGATTGTTGGGGGGCGAATAGACTACGATATTCGTGTACGCTTGCTCCATCTGCCCGTCGCTGGCGATCACGGGCTCACCTTGCGGCTCCCCGAACACTTTACGCCCGCCCATCCGTTCGAGGATGCGGTCGTAGGGGGTATCGACGTTGATCGTAGGCTGAACGGAGATGTAGCTAAATTGTTGATCGGGGCCGGCATTCGGGTCGTAGCACATCACGCCGTTGGTCGTATACTGGCACTGTTTGCCGTTCTCATTCTTTAGCCCCGATATCGGTTGGCCCAGTTGGTCGACCCCTCCCGTTTGCTGGTAAAACTGCTCGAACAATGGATCAACCCCAGCCTGGGCTTGCTGCGCTGCAAGGGGCTGCAAGGGGGCCATACCCCCGGGAATCTCGCTGCAGCCGGCCAAAAATAGCCCGATCAGCACGAGCGGGAGGAGAATGAGGAGCCGATTGAGGAACCTTGCTTTCATCTTTGTCTCCAGGTATGCAGATCTATGCCGATACCGTTTTTGGAGAACGTGTAAAGTATCATTCGCTACCGGTAGGAGAGAGATTTGCGCGTTGCAAGAGACCGGTCTTTCGTTGTATAAGTATCAATTCAGTTACAACAAGAAAATCCCCAACAAGCACTGTTAATTCTACATCAATCAGTCAGAATAATCAATCAAAATCGAAGTAAATCCTAATAGTTTTGTAATAAAGCAATTAGAAGTTCTAACCACAGACTGAGCATGAGGGGTGAAGACTCACTGCATTTTCGGAGAGCCGCTGCACCACGAACACCAGGAAGTCGTCACATCTTGCACTCACCCTCCGCTTAGCGGTGGTAGAATTTCTTTAACTGCTCGAGCAGCCATTTTCCATGCGAATATCATTTGAGGAGGTTGTCATGCCTGATGTCGTCATCATCGATGCGGTGCGGAGCCCGGTTGGGGCTCTAGGGGGCGGGCTCGCCAGGGTGCGGCCCGACGACCTGGCGGCGCAGGTGCTGCACAGTCTGCTGGAGCGCACCGGGCTGGACCCGGCCCAGGTGGAAGAAGTTTATCTGGGCTGCGCCAACCAGGCCGGTGAGGACAACCGCAACATCGCCCGTATGAGCGCACTGCTGGCGGGTATGCCGGAGGAGGTGGCGGGGGTGACCTTCAACCGCCTGTGCGCTTCCGGCCTGACGGCGGTGAACATGGCGGCGCGAGCCATCCGGGTGGGCGAGGGGGATGTGTTCCTGGCAGGCGGCGTGGAGAACATGTCGCGTGCGCCGTACGCGCTGCCCAAGGCCGAGCAGGGCTTCCCGTTCGGCAACCTGACCGCTTACGATACCACGCTGGGATGGCGCTTCGTCAACCCAAAGATGGAGGCCATGGGCCACACCGATGCGCTGGGCGTCACCGCTGAGAACATCGCCGACAGGACCGGCATCACACGCGAGCAGCAGGATGACTTCGCCTATCACAGCCATCGGCGCGCCATTGCGGCCATCGACTCGGGTAAGTTCGCCGAGGAGATCGTACCGGTGCCTGTGCCGCAGCGCAAAGGCGATCCGGTGATGGTGAATACAGATGAGCGGCCGCGCCGCGATACCAGCCCAGAGGCGCTGGCCCGGCTGCGACCGGCCTTTCGCAAGGACGGCACGGTCACGGCTGGCAATTCCTCTGGCCTGAACGACGGCGCCGCGGCCTTGTTGGTTTGCAGCGCGGATCGAGCGGAAGAATTGGGATTGAAACCCATGGTGAGGGTCTTGGGCTCGGCGGCCGCAGGGGTTCCGCCGCGCATCATGGGCATGGGCCCAGTGCCGGCCACCCGCAAGCTGTTGGACCGCACCGGCCTATCCATCGAGCAGATCGGGCTGGTGGAAATCAACGAGGCGTTTGCCGTGCAGACCCTGGCGGTCATGCGTGAGCTGGGCATAGGGCATGAGATCGTCAATGTGAACGGTGGAGCGGTGGCATTGGGCCATCCCTTGGGCTGCTCGGGGGCGCGCATCCTCACCACCCTGATCCACGAGATGCGGCGGCGGGCGCCATCGATGCCGCGGCCGTTCTACGGGCTGGCGACGCTGTGCGTGGGGGTAGGTCAGGGCGAGTCGACCCTGGTGGAATGGATTGGGGACTGAAACGAGGTCAATGTGAAAGCGCTGGTCACCGGATCGACCGGGTTTGTTGGGAATGCCATTTGCCGTGGCTTGTTGGACGCAGGCTACGAGGTGCGGGCGTTCCACCGGCCGTCCAGTTCACTGCGCCTGCTGGAAGGTCTGCCGGTGGAACAGGCCCTCGGCGACCTGACCCAGCCGGAAACGCTGCTGGAAGCGATGCAGGGGGTGGATGCCGTGTTCCATGCAGCCGCACTGCTGGGAGTGCGTGAGGATCCGGGCCCGCTGCAGGCGGTGACCGTGGAGGGCACCCGGGCGGTACTGCAGGGGGCGCTCCAGGCGGGCGTGCAGCGCGTGGTGCACACCAGCTCGGTAGCGGCTCTGGGTGTGCCGGAGCATTATGGCAGCCAACGCATGCCGATCGATGAGCGCCATACCTGGAATTACATCCCCGAGCGCTGGCCCTACGGCTACGCCAAGTACCTGGCCGAGATGGAGGTGCAAAAGGCGGTGGCCCAAGGTTTGGATGTGGTCATCGTGAACCCCTCGCTGGTGTTCGGGCCCAGGGACGTGTACCGGATGAATACCTCCTTGGTCGTGCAGGTAGCGCGCGGGCGGCTCCCGGCGCTGGTGGATGCGGGAATCAACGTGGTGCACATCGATGACGTGGCTCGCGGGCATGTGTCGGCCTTGGAGCGTGGCCGTACCGGCGAGCGTTACATTCTAGGGGGCGAGAATCTGACCCTCAAAGAGATCGTCCAGAAGATTGCAGCGCTAACGGGCGGTAGCAAGCCGCTGGTCGAACTGCCGCCGCGGGTGGTGCGCTCGATGGCAGCCCCTGCGCGCTGGCTGCGGTCGTTCTTGAATCTGCCTGTGGACCCCAGCACGCTGTACCTGGCCGGTCGCTATTTCTATTACGATACGCACAAGGCTCTCGGGGAGCTGGGACTGCCCTCCTTCAAGAAGGCCGAACAGGCTTTCGCGGAAGCCTGGGTATGGTTCCAGGCCAACGGTATCGCATAAGAGCGTAACGCTCTTAATTACCCCCCAATTTCGCTCATCGTGCGGTTGGTCGCTACCTCACCATCGGCCAGACCGTGGCCCCAGGGCTTGCCCCATATACCGGAAACGACCAGCTGCCGCAGGTCTTCCAGGCTGGCGCCGTTGCGCAGCGGTGTGAGCAGGTCGAGCTCTTTGTCGCGCAGCAGGCACAGGCGCAGCTTACCATCGGCGGTCAGGCGGGCGCGGGTGCAGCTGGCGCAGAAGGGCAGCGTCACCGAGGAGATGAAGCCAACCTGTCCCAGCGCGCCGGGCAGGTGGTATATGCGCGCTTCGCCGTCCAGTTTATTGCCGACCGGCTCCAGCTTGCCGGCGCCTTCCTCGATGCGCTCCATCATCTCGCGGGTAGTGACGATCTGGCTTTTCTGAAATTCGGTGGCGCCGCCAAAAGGCATCATCTCGATGAAGCGAACTTGCCAGGGATGTTCGCAGGTTAGCTCGGCCAGGGCGGCCATGTCTTGGTCATTGACTCCCCGCACCACAACGGCATTGATCTTGATCGGGGTCAACCCGGCTTCTTCGGCAGCCTGGATGCCCTCCCAGACCTGCTCGAGTTTGCCCCAGCGGGTCAGCTTTTTGAAGCGGACCGGGTCGAGGGTATCCAGACTGACGTTGACCCGTTCAAGACCGGCCTGTTTGAGCGGTTGGGCCAGCTTGCCAAGCAGCAGGCCGTTGGTTGTCATCGAGAGCGAGCGTACGCCGGGGACCCTGTGGATCTCACGCACGAGGTCTACTACGTGCGCGCGCACGGTCGGTTCGCCGCCGGTCAGCCGGAACTTGTCAAAGCCCAGGTCGGCAAACAGGCGCGCCAGCAGCAGCAGCTCGTCATCCTGCATCATTTGTGCGTTGGGCCGGAAGGTCATGTCCTCCGGCATGCAGTACACGCAGCGCAGGTTGCAGTGGTCGGTAAGGCTGATACGCAGGTAGTGGATGTTACGCCCAAATCGGTCGATTGCCATTCAAACTCCCTGTAATGCGATAATAAACATGATAAACATCATATTTATTATATCAGATTTTCAATTTAAGGGGACAGAGAGCGGAGAGTAGTCGGATGTTTTGACTACTCTCTTGAATTGAAAGGAAAGCCCCCTCCTGAAGGGATTGGAGGGGGCGAAGCCTTCCTTTGGGGCAGGCGATTGGCCTGCCCCTACAAATGGCGCCGACGACGCTCAGCAGCGACGCAAGACGCACCATTGCCAGAGATGACGGCTGCAGCGGTTGGCCGCGAGAGGTCAGGGGGTGGCGTGATTGTAGAGTTTCTCGCGTATCGATAAGATCTGACGGCGCAAACGGTCGTCCCGTTCGATCAGGTCGGCTACCTTATCGCAGGCATACATGACGGTCGTGTGATCCCGCCCGCCGATGGCTTCGCCGATCTGCGGTAGGGAGACGTTGCCCTCCTCGCGCAGTAGATACATCGCGATCTGGCGGGGTAGGGCCACTTCGCGTGACCGGTCGCGTCCCAGCAGGCGCTCGGCGCTCAACCCGAAGGCGCTGGCGACCAGTCCCACCACTTCATCCGGCTCGATCCGGTTGCGCTGTGGCAGCAGATCGGCCAGAGCAATTTGGACCAGATCGACGGTCACGGGCTGCCCACTCAGGTCTGCGAACGCCAGGACGCGGGTCAGTGCGCCTTCCAGTTCGCGGATGTTGGATTGGATCTGGCGGGCGATCATCTCGAGGATGTCGATGCTCACCTGCCGCCCGGCCCGCTCGGCCTTGTAACGTAGGATGGCGATTCGGGTTTCGATATCGGGGGGTTGAATGTCTACGCACAGGCCCCACTCGAACCGGGAACGCAGGCGCTCTTCCAGGGTAACCAGCGCCTTGGGAGGGCGGTCGGAGGAGATGATCAGCTGTTTGTCTTGGCCGTGCAGGGTGTTGAAGGTGTGGAAAAACTCTTCCTGCGTCGATTCTTTTCCGGCAATGAACTGGATATCGTCGATCATTAACACGTCAATCCGGCGGTAGCGATCACGGAAGGCTGCTGTTGTCCTCTTCTGAATCGAATTGATCAGATCGTTGGTGAACTCTTCCGATGAAACATATAATACCTGTAAGCCTTGGCGGTGCGCTTGATTGCCGATTGCGTGCAGCAGGTGGGTTTTCCCTAGACCAACACCTCCATAAAGGAACAGCGGATTGTAGGCCCGCGCCGGGTTGTCGGCAACGGCCTGGCAGGCGGCGTGCGCCATGCGGTTGCTGGTGCCGATCACAAAGCTGTCGAAGGTGTAGCGTGGGTTGATGGTCTGATTGCGATCTGGACCGGGAGCTTCGTTCAGGTCCTCGCTCATAATACGTTCGCTTTCACTATTTTCGAAATCTTTTTGCCAGACGACAAAATCCACAGTCTGTGACCGGCCCATAATTCCGGTCAAAAGCCGTGACACGGTGCTGGAAAGCCGGCTTTCCAACCAGTCGCGGGCGTATGCATTCTGGACTCCAACTTTAAAGATATCGTCTTGATACGAGACCAGTTCGGCGCTGCGGACCCAAGTGTCGAAAGCTGCTTTGGACATTTCCATCTGAAGCTGGCCCAAAGTAGCCTGCCAGGCTTGTTGAGCGTTCATGTGTCTCACCCTCCTCGACGGTTTATTTTCGTTGCTAGGTTGTGCGACACGCATAGGGAAGCAAACCCACTGCGGAGGGCAGTGGGGGAAGCCTTACCTTTATTTATGAGCCCACATAACGATATTTCTGGAGACCGGGCGGAAATCTCTCCGAATGGCGTGCGTAGGAGTATTCTAGCAGAAAGGGGTGCTTCCGACAAGTTGTAAACCATACGCTGGCCTAAAAAAACTTGATTCTTTAAGACCTCTCATGTTAAAGAATGGCGTGGGAACGGCGCTCTTTTCTTCGTTTTGATTTCTGGCTCGCTTCCCCCAACCCTGGGAAATCTATTTTTGCTACCCCCCATATATGGGGGGTAGGTTTCGTATAAGTTATTCATTCCCACAACTTGGGTTTGCTTTCCAAAAATTTCCTCCGCTCGTTGAAATCGTGATTTTCCGAGTCGTTTGCCAATTTTGGAATCATATATCATAATGAGTGTGAAAAGCGTTTAGAATCCTTAAGACAATGCATCGATTACAATCGCAGATACTCTACAATCATCAACCTGAGGCTTCACCCGCCGCAACCCGGCAGCAGCAATTTGAAGGTACGCAGCGATCCTTGTAACTGCCAAGGCAGTGGTGTTTTTCCCTGAGAGGAAGCACGGCTGCAGTGGCGTTCTCTTATGGAAAGACTCCACCCCTTTGTTCTTTAGAAAGGAACTTTTGAAAATGATCCCGAAAACAAAAAAGATTGGCTTCCCACGAATGCTCAAAGAAGCGGGGGAGAAGCGTGTCTTCCTCCCTGAGTTTATCCAACAGCTGACAGAAATTGGCTTTGAGGTCTTCACCGAAGAAGGTATGGGTTCTCGTTCGGGCCTGACCTTCGACGATTACCAGTTGGGCAACCCGCTCGTGCATATGTGCAGCCGTGAGGAAGCTTTCAGTAAAGATTACGTCATGATGTTACGCTCGCCTAAGCGCGCCGAGTTCGACTGCATCCCGCCGGGCGCTTGCCTGATCTCCATGCTGCACTATCCCACCCGCCCAGAGCGCACCCAACTCCTGCTGGACCACAAGATCAACGCCATTTCATTGGACAGCATCGTGGACCACAACAATATCCGACTGGTGGAAAACATGAAGTCAGTCGCCTGGAACGGCCTGGAAGCGGCCTTCGACGTGCTCGAAAACCGCTGGCCGGGACTGGTGCGGCCAGACGGACAACCTTGGAAAGTGCTGGTGATTGGCACGGGGATGGTGGGGAAACACGCGGTCGAGGCGGGCAGCAAGCTGGGCAATATCGAGCGCAACAATGAGCACATCGACCGCAAGGGCCCCGGCAGCATTGTGTGGAGCGTTGGGCGCAACCTGTCGCACAACCCTGCGATGATGAAGCTGCTGTTCGAGCAATCCGACGTGCTGGTGGATGCCTCGCAGCGCCGCAATACGGCCGTGCCTGTGGTGCCGAACGAGTGGATCGGCTGGCTGCCGGAGCACGCCGTGGTGGTAGACCTGGCGGTGGACCCATATCTGCTGGACTGCCAACCGCAGGTGGTCCGCGGCATCGAAGGCATTCCGCAAGGCAACCTGGACCAGTACATCTTCTCGCCGGAGGATCCCAATTGGGAAAATACAGTGCCGGAGTTGGTGTCGTCGACCAACCGCCGGGTCACGACAACCTGCTACTCGTGGCCGGGCATCCACCCCGAGGCGTGCATGCGTCACTACGCCCACCAGTTGTTCCCCCTCATGGAAGAGCTGGCTGCTAAGGGCTACGAAGGGCTCTCGGCGAGCGGCGGATACTTCGAGCGTGCGCTGCACCGGGCCACAATCGAAGAGTGGGTATCGAGCCACATCGGTTAAACCTGGCCCCATAGGGATCCCAGAAGACACGAAGGGAGGGCGCACAGCGTGCGCCCTCCCTTCGTGATGGTGGTTCCGTGAGCGGGAGACGGGATTCGAACCCGCGAATGTCAGCTTGGAAGGCTGATGCCTTACCACTTGGCGACTCCCGCTTGGGGCTCTATTATAAATCGAGGGGGATGAAATGACAAGAGAAGCTGAAAAAGGCGATACGCTGGTGCTTTCTTTCGTGCGGCATCGATCCAAGACAACAACAGCGTATCGCCGGTCGTAGAGATGGGGTTAGTTATTCTTCATCGAAGACCCACACCCAGCTGTCGTGGAACTGGCAAGTGGTCTCGCCCGATTCCTGCCAGGCGGAGAAAGCATTGTAGCCTTTCATCAGTTTTTGGTAATTCGATACGTACTCACGCGTGCCGTTGATGTAGGTGGTGATATCCGCACCCTTGGCCATGACCGTAATGGCGTTGGTGCTGTTGGGATTATCGTTGATGTCATTCGTATAGCGTACACCGGTCAAGTTGGTCTGGAATTGATCGAATTTGTAGTACTCGATGTCCCAGGCGGGCGCGCCTGAGAGTCGCATCATCACGAAGAAGTAATATGCACCGTAGTCCATGTCCTCTTCCGAGCGGAAGCGGATGCCGCAGCCGGATAAGCCGGAGGTGGAATCCCAGTCGATCTTGGTATGGATCACGAAATCGCTGATCTCGCCCAGGTCTTCCAACTTGCGATAATTCTCTTCGCCGTAAGAGTCCACCATCAGTTTAGGGAATTTCTCATTCGTCCACACGATGTGGCCCTGAGCCGGATCAACGCTGATCTCTTCCAGCACATCGTTCGCCTTGGCCGCATAGGCCTCAGCGGTGGCGGTCTGTTCGAGGGCGGCGGTGGCCGTCAGGTCGGGTGTGGCGGTGAATGTGGCAGTCGGTTCGGGGGTTTCAGTGGGTATGGCAGTCGGGACGGCGGTTTCCGTGGGGACTGAGGTCGCTGTGGGCGGCTCGGTTGGAACGGGGGTTTCGGTTGGCGGGACGCTGGGGACGGGAGTGCACGCGCTCAAGAAAATGCTCAAAAGTAGGAGCGCCGACAGGATCCACGCCAGGCGGCTGCGGTGATGGTTCAACGAAGTGTGCATGAAATTTCCTCCAAGTATGTGATAGGTGCATCAATGAGAACGGCCCTCCATCTGGAGGGCCGGGAACGTCTGCTTGGACTACTGCATAAAAAACTCCCCCATAGATTCCATGTGACAAAAAAAGTCAACCTATTTCCGATGAATTTAATGTGCTTTCCGCGCTCGGATTCAGTTCTTTAATTGTCACTGCCTGAGCAGTGATCTTCGATCGAAACTTTGCATAGGGACATTGCAGAAATAATTATATTTCAGATCAGGTTTTCGATACAAGTGGTTTTTGCGCTGAAATTAAATTGTAAAGTTGGAACAACATGGCTATACTTTCAATATTCGAAGAACTTCTTAAAACTGCTGAATTGACAGACGATTAAGAAATTAATCCGGAAAGCAGAATGGTTTGTTACACCCTCATTCCGATTTCCGGCAGGTACTCCTTGGCTCAGGATGTCATTTCAGAAGAGGCAGGCGTGCGATGCTTACAGCTTACTGGAAGAAAATATTTGCCGATCTGTGGAACAATAAGGCGCGTTCGCTGCTGGTTGCGATCTCGATCGCGGTGGGTGTATTTGCGGTCGGCGTGGTTGCAAGTTCCTACTTCATCATCCGTGATGACATGGCCGCCGATTACTGGTCGATCAGCCCGCACACCGCCCGCATCTACGCGGACCTGTTCGACGATGACCTGATCCCGGCGCTGTCGCGCATCCAAGGCGTGACAGCCATTGAGGGCCGCTACGGCTTTTGGATCACGATCGTCACTGCAGATGGCGGCAGATATCCGATCAACGTCGACAGCATCACTTCATTGAACGGCATCCAGGTCGACAAGCTGACGCTCGAAGACGGCTCAGCCTATCTGCACATGCGCGAAATTTACCTGGAGCGCCAGGCGGCCGCGGCAATGGGGATGAAGCCGGGGGATACACTCAACCTCGAAATGGCGAACGGGCAAGTGCGCGCGTTGAAGATCGCCGGGACGATCCACGATGTGCATGCCAACCCCTTCAAGTTCAACAGCCGCACCAGCGGTTATGTCAACCGCGCCACGATGGAGTGGTTGGGCGGCTCGCGCCTGTTCAACTACGTGGCTTTCATCACCGCCGGCTCGCCAACCGACCGCGATGCGGTCTTCGCTATCTCGGAGCGGGTGGCCGCTAAGCTCGAGCAAAGCGGGCATGAGGTCTTCAATATCAGCATTAACCGCCCCGGGCAGCATCCGGCCCAGGCCACCATCGAGACAGTACTGGCCTTGCTGGCTGCGCTGGGGATGCTGGCGGTATTCTTGAGCGGCTTTTTGGTGGTCAATACATTATCTTCGCTGATGAGCCTGCACGTGCGCCAGATTGGGGTGATGAAAGCGCTGGGGGCCACGACTACCCAACTGATTGTCATGTACATGACCCTGGTGCTGTCGTACGGCTTGATGGCCCTGGTGATCGCCGTGCCGCTGGCTGGGCTGGCGGCTTACGGGCTGACACGCTGGTTGGACGGGATGCTCAACGCCAACCCTGGCGCCTTTGCCATTCACCCGGTGTCGCTGGCGGCCCAAGTTTTGATCGGGCTGGCGGTGCCGCTGGTGGGCGCGCTGGTGCCGGTGATCGGTGGGGCGCAGCGCACAATCCGTGAGGCCATTACAAACTATGGGGTGAGCGCCAGCGGCGGCCACAGCCCATTCGACCGGCTGCTGGAGGCGGTGCACTTCCTGCCGCGCCCGCTGCTGCTCTCGATCCGCAATACCTTCCGGCGCAAAAGCCGCCTGACCCTGACCCTGTCGACTATGACGCTTGGTGGGGCGATCTTTATCGCCGTATTCAGCGTGCGAGCATCGATGTATTACGAGTTCGAGCAGACCTTCGGGTATTCGCAATCGGACGTGAACGTGGAACTGTCGCGCCCGTACCGGCTGGATCGTTTGCAGGCCGCCACAGCCGGCATCGCTGGTATTGTGTCGATGGAAGGCTGGGGATCGCTTCAAGCGAATGTGCTCTACCCGCAGGGAGAAAACAGCGATTTGGTGCTCGTCTACAGCCCGCCGGCTGGAACCAGGCTGGTCGACCCGGTCGTGACGTCCGGTCGCTGGCTGATGCCGGAGGACCAGAATGCGATTGTGGTGGATAACCACTTCATCAATTTACGCCCGGAGGTAAAGGTGGGGGATGTGATCACGCTGCGGATCGACAAGCAAGACTACCCCTTCCACGTCGTCGGCATCTTCAAACTCGCCGGCGATCTGCCCAATCCGGTCATGTACGCCAACAACGAATACCTTGAGAAGATCACTAACAGCAGCGGGCAAGTGAACAGCCTGAGGATTGTGACCGGGCAGCACGACCCGAACGCCCAGGCCCAGGTGCTGGATGCAGTGCGGGCGCGCTTCCAGTCGCAGGGCGTAGATGGCACCTTCCAGACCGGCGCAAGCATCATCCAGCAGAAGCGCGCAACCGTCGATATTTTGATCTACCTGCTGCTGTTGATGGCGCTGCTGATCGCCGCAGTGGGAGGTTTGGGGTTGATGGGCACGATGGGCATGAACGTGCTGGAACGGACGCGTGAGATCGGGATCATGCGCTCGGTGGGTGCCCGCGATTTCGCTGTCTTCCAGATCGTGGTGATCGAGGGGATGCTGGTGGGGTTGATCAGTTGGATCCTGAGTGTGGGGGTCTCCTTGCCGATTGCTCGCCTGCTGGACGCCAGCCTGGGGACGTCGCTGATGAAGGTGCCGCTGACGTACGTATTCTCGCCGCAAGGGGTGGTGATCTGGCTGGCGCTGGTGCTGCTGCTCTCGGCGGTTGCAAGCATCATCCCGGCCCGGAACGCCGTGCGCCTGACGATCCGTGAGGTGCTGTCGTACGAGTAACCCCATCACCCCAATAGAGACGCCCTGTTAGGGGAAGTCCTACTTGAATCGCGCAGTCATTTTATGCTATAAACAGAGTACATGAGCAGCCGGTTCCACTGGACAATCTGGTCATCGACGGCAGCGTCTCAACCGGAAAGTTAGTGGTTGTGTGTGCAAGCTTGAAGAAGGAAGTACACAACCGGCAGAGGTAGAAAATCTACCTCTCTCTTGACCCCATTTGCCTGGACGGCTCCTGCATTACGCAGGATCGGAGGTCAGTGATACCGTAACAACGGCTGCTCATGTTTTTGATTCCCGCCGGCCACTGCTCTGCACCCGCTCACATCCAATGGCCCTACAAAACACTTTCATGCTATAATTCCGTCAATGCCCCAGTAGCTCAATAGGACAGAGCAAGGCACTCCTAACGCCTAGGTTGAGCGTTCGAGTCGCTCCTGGGGCACTCACAAACCACAAAAGGAAACGGATGGAACACGAATACCTTTCGAGTTCCATCCGTTTCCTTTTGTGGTTCTTGGGCCGGCAGGCATCCATCCCAAACAGACCTGCAGTGTAAGCAAGATTTGCGATTTGCAGGGAATAATGGTAAAAAGGAACTATCGCTGTAGGAGAACGGAAACATTTTTGTTCTGTTGAACGTTTAAGAGGAGAACGGTAGCCGCTTTGGCCCGCTTTGATTCTCAATGAGGAGATCTCAACAATGATTAAAAAGCACCCGCTGCTTGCTTTCTTCACCATCCTTGCGCTGGCTGCCCTGGCCTGCAACTTCCCCAGTCGCGGCGACGCTGCCCCGACCGCAGCCGGGCCGGAGGCGACATTTACCGCGCTGGCGCAGACGCTGGAGGTTGCGTTGACCCAGACCGCCGAGGCGATGCCCCAGCAGGATGCGACCGAGACCCAGATCCCACCGACCCTGCCGCCTACCAGCACCGCCATCCCATTGATCACCAACACCCCCGTCCCACCAACCGCACGCCCTTGTAATTGGGCGCAGTTCGTTACGGACGTGACCATTCCGGATGGTGCCAGCATTACCGCAGGCGAAACCTTCACCAAAACCTGGCGACTCAAGAACGTCGGCACTTGCACCTGGACGACAGACTATAAAGCGGTGTTCGATCACGGCAACCGGATGAGCGCGCCGCAATCGGTCAACTTGCCGCATAATGTGGATCCGGATGAAACCGTAGACATTTCGGTCGAAATGACTGCGCCGGACGCCGCGGGCAGCTACGAGGGCAACTGGACGCTGCAAACGCCATCCGGTGTGACCTTTGGCATCGGCGGCAGCGCCAAGATGAACTTCTATGTGCAGATTAATGTGGAAGCGCAGTCCGGTCCGGTCGTGGTCTACAGTTTCGTCGACCATGTCTGCGATGCAGATTGGACCAGCAAAGCCGGCATACTGGATTGCCCAGGAGATCCGGGCGACGATACGGGTTTTGTGATTAAGCTCAATAATCCGACGATGGAAACCGGGTCGAAGGCGGGCGCGCCGGGAATTGAGACTCATCCGCTGTGGGACAGCAACCCGAATTGGGCCGCCGATGGCAACGGCTGGATTCAGGGGTTGTACCCGGGGGTGAACGTCAAGGCCGGATATCACTTCAAGGTGCGCATTGGCTGCCGGGATGGAGCCACCAACTGCAACGTGAACTTTTATCTGAAGTATATCGCCGATGGCGGCGGATACACCTCACTTGGATCGGCCGCCGGCTACAATGAAACCTACGATAACAGCGTGCGCGATCTGGACTTCGATCTGTCGTCGCTGTCGGGCAAGACGGTAGAGTTCCTGTTACAGGTGGACGCGAACGCCAACGGCGGGCAGGACTGGGCCGTGTGGGTCAACCCGCGCATTGAGAAGTAAATAAGGATGGACGGTCGAATAGGAAAGCGGTCGACTCAGTCGGCTGCTTTTCTTTTCGATCGTTCATCCTTTTTGGTACAATAAGGCACACAACGCGAAAGGGGATTTCAATACTTGTTTGAAGTTTTGTTCCTGGGTACCTCGGCTTCTGCGCCTTCTGTGCGGCGCAATTTGCCGGCTATGCTGATCAAGCATTCCGAATATCGTTTCCTGGTCGACTGCGGCGAAGGCACGCAGCGCCAGATTTTACAATCCGGTGCGGGTTTTAAGCGCCTGAACCGCATTCTGATCACCCACGGCCACCTGGATCACATTCTGGGATTGGCTGGGCTGCTATCGACCCTGATGCGTTGGGAGACGATGGAGGAGCTGGAGATCTTCGGCGGGCGCGGCACTTTGGACCGCATCCACGATTTGATCTATGGCGTCGTGCTGCGAGGCGGCCGGCCGCCGGTCCCCGTTCACTTGCGTGCCATCGGGCCAGGCCCGTTCCTCCAGTTGGACGATCTGACGATTTCAGCTTTTCCGGTCCACCACCGCGGCTCCGATTCTCTAGGCTATATCTTTCAAGAGAAAGGACGCCGGCCGTTCTTGCCGGAAAGGGCTGAGGAATTGGGTATCCCGCCGGGACCATGGCGGCGTGACCTGGTGGAAGGTCAGAGTATCGCCCTACCGGACGGGCGCAAGATCGAGCCGGACATGGTGCTGGGCGAGTTCCGTCCGGGCACGCGCCTGGTGGTGATCGGCGACACCGGTGAGACCAACAGCCTGATGGAGTATGTGCAGGACGCGGACGCCTTGATCATTGAGGCGACTTACTTGCAGGAAGAAGCTGAGATGGCGCATCAATTTTCGCATCTGACAGCAAAATCGTCCGCCGAGCTGGCCAAGCGGGCCAACGTGGGCCAACTGATCCTGACGCACCTGTCGCGGCGCTATCGTGAGAAGAACGTTTTGGAGGAAGCCCAGTCGGTATTCCCCCGCACCTACGTGGCTCGCGATTTCGACGAGTTTACGATCAAGAACGGCGAGAAGGTCACCCGCACGGAAGCGGTGAGGTAGCCTTTCCTCTACGGTCATCGAATCAATCCGAGAAATCGAAGTGGATGTTGTAACATCGCACTCCGATTTCTCGGATTGGTTTTAAGCCGGATGATTATACTTGGATGTCGGCGACAGAGCCCACAATGCTGCCGGGCACATAGGGATAACGCGACACTTCATCTTTGGTGGTGATACCGCTCAACACCAGGATGGTTTCCATCCCGCTTTGCACCCCGGCGACGATATCGGTGTCCATCCGGTCGCCCACGATGACGGTGTTCTCGGAGTGGACTTCGAGGTAGTTGAGCGCCGAGCGCATCATTAAGGGGTTGGGCTTGCCGACAAAGAAAGGCTCGATCCCGGTGGCGCGCTCGATTAGAGCCGCCATCGCGCCGCAGCCCGGTACCACACCCTCGGCGGAGGGGCCGGAGGGGTCGGGGTTGGTGGCGATGAAGTGTGCGCCGCCCGCCACCAGCCGGATGGCCTTGGTGACCTGTTCCAGGTTGTAGTTGACCGTCTCGCCCAGCACCACATACTCGGGATCGAACTCGGTGATGATATAGCCCACCTCGTGGATGGCGGAGGTCAAGCCGCTCTCGCCGATCACGAAGGCGGTGCTGTGCGGGCGCTGGGCTCGCAGGAAGCGGGCGGTCGCGATCGCCGAGGTGAAGATCTCCCTCTCGTTGATCGTGATCCCGACGGTATGCAGGTAGTGTGACAGGTCACGCGGGGTGTAGCGCGAGTTGTTGGTGAGGACGACGAATTTGGCGGCGGCGCTGCGCAGCCGGTTGATGAACTCGTCTGCGCCGGGGATCATAGTTGAGCCGCGCACGAGCACGCCATCCATGTCGATTAGATAGTTCTTTACGGGAGTCATAGGATACCCACCTGAAAAGATAATTGCTGGGGTCGCTGCTCTGGCAGCAACCGACTGGTTTTATTATACCCTCTGCCGCCATCAAAAAAGCCCGCACCCAGAAGGGATGCGGGCTTTTGATTTTCGATTTTCTTACTGTGACTGTCCCTGGGTGACACGGATCTGCTGGCCGACAGTATCGGTGCGCACCTGGTACAGTTGGCTGTTGACCCGCAGCAGGACCTGGTAACCGGGCGTCACCACCTGCGCGCAGGATTCATTTTGCTGCGCCAAACCCAGGCATGCGTTCGGCCACTGCTCTTGCTGCACGGAAACCAGTTCAACCTGGTTGACGTTCACGCCAAGCAGGGCGGCTAGATATTGCTGTGCCAGCAAAATGGTCTGCTGGGTGACAACCGGGGTGGCGGCAGCGCCCACCGGGTTGTTGATCTGCGGGCCGAGGATGCTGGTGAAAGCATCGATGACCTGCTGGTCACTGCCAACATACATCGTCAGCAGCCGACCCTGTGACCAGAAGTGCGGAGTGCCAACGAAGCTGGGTACATACCCGCCGATGCTCTCGCCGGTCGACGAGACCATGTCCGCGGCTTCTTGGCGAGCAGAGACGCTGTCGAATTCGAATACCTGCACCTGCTGGCCGTTAACTAACAGCAGCTGCGCTTGCACCGAGAAGTATGGCTGTTGCACAGCGCCCAACTGCTGGACGTTCAGGTTGTCCATTTGGGTCAGCTGGTTATACAGGGCGACGAAAGCGCCGGCCTGATCGAAGGGAGATGCATTCCCACCGGTCTGCGGGACCTCTTGGGTTGGGACCACAGTGGGGAGGACCGGCGTCTCCACGATCGGGGTTTGAACGAACGGCGTGGTCAGCACATCGGTCGGCAGGACCGGGGTCGAATTTGATAGCGGCGTTGTCACCGGGTTCTGCACCGAAGTCGGAACCACAACGGTCGTTAACGGAGTGACCGTCAGAAAGAACGGTGTTTGCTGCTCGGGTACGGCTGTGGCCGGCACGCAAGCCGCCAGCGCCAGGACAAGAATCAGCGCAAGAATAGGTAAAGCCTTTACTGTTTTCATGGTACCTCCAATTTTATTTTTCTCTCGACCAGTATGCTTTGCGATTGAAGTGACGGAACAGCTGCTCTTCATAACCCCTGTCGAGAATCATCTCGGGGTTATATGGGGGGCTCTTCCGGATGGTTTCTGTCTTGAGATCCAGATTGATTTCACGATCCGGCCAGTTGATTTTCTCAACCCAGGTGGGCGACAGCAGCACGTAGCGATCGGTGACCTGTCCGCCGGCATCCGCGACCATATACATCACCCGCCAGCCCTCGTCTTCGACGAGGAAATCGGCGACATGCGCCGCCTGTACGCCGTCGCGGGTGTTGATGTAATAACCGATGACCTCTTTGGCGCTGCGCAGGTGCGGATTCTCGGTATTCGAGAAGCTGTCCCGCTGCGCCTCGGCTTCGGTCATCATCTCGACGATCGGGTAGCCCGTCATACCTTCTTCGATGGGGCCGTATTCGGCCTTGTCCCCAATGTCCCAATAGATGGGCCATTGATAGAACGTGTGAATGGCGGTCAAATGGCGGAGTGAGACCGGCTCGTCTTTTTGTAAAAGCGGGCTTCTCAATACCTGAGCACGGTTCACGCGCACGGGGAAGACCCCTTCTTCCTCCGTTTCTTCCAGGTTGCCAAACGCCAGCGGTGAAAGCAGTGATAGGCGGACGCCATTCTCGACGTCCATCTGGACGATCAAATAGCGCACCTGCCATCCGAAATCATCGAAATAAAAATCGGCTACGGTTCCGATATCCCCGTCGAGGGCGCGGACGGTGTAGCCGATCAGGTTCTGTAAACTGCGAAACAATTCCACCCTCCTGCAATGACGAATTTTAATGACACTATAATGGAATGCGGGCGGGATATCAATGGAGAGTTTACCCCTCCTTATCAAAGGGAATTCCCTACCCTTAGGATAGGGGAATCCATAATTTAAAATGAGAACCGCCGCAAACGCGGCGGTTCTGAAAGCGGGAATTGGACATCCGCTCAAGCAGCGCCGATTGGCGCTGAGATGATATTGTAACACGTTGTTGAATGAGAACGTTTCTGCCAACCTTCAAACGAACCCAAACAAAAAGACCGCCGAAACGGTCTCTTGTGTTTATGGTGGGCGCGAGAGGGCTCGAATAACATCCCCTTCTGGGGACCACCGAACCCAAACAAAAAGACCGCCGAAACGGTCTCTTGTGTTTATGGTGGGCGCGAGAGGGCTCGAATAACATCCCCTTCTGGGGACCACCGAACCCAAACAAAAAGACCGCCGAAACGGTCTCTTGTGTTTATGGTGGGCGCGAGAGGGCTCGAATAACATCCCCTTCTGGGGACCACCGAACCCAAACAAAAAGACCGCCGAAACGGTCTCTTGTGTTTATGGTGGGCGCGAGAGGGCTCGAATAACATCCCCTTCTGGGGACCACCGAACCCAAACAAAAAGACCGCCGAAACGGTCTCTTGTGTTTATGGTGGGCGCGAGAGGGCTCGAATAACATCCCCTTCTGGGGACCACCGAACCCAAACAAAAAGACCGCCGAAACGGTCTCTTGTGTTTATGGTGGGCGCGAGAGGGCTCGAATAACATCCCCTTCTGGGGACCACCGAACCCAAACAAAAAGACCGCCGAAACGGTCTCTTGTGTTTATGGTGGGCGCGAGAGGGCTCGAATAACATCCCCTTCTGGGGACCACCGAACCCAAACAAAAAGACCGCCGAAACGGTCTCTTGTGTTTATGGTGGGCGCGAGAGGGCTCGAACCTCCGAACCTCACGGATGTGAACCGTGCGCTCTAACCAACTGAGCTACGCGCCCATGAACGGGTGAAATTATAGCAGAGTCTGATCTGATTTGCAAGGTACGCCTTGATTTTTTGGAATCCACGATTCGATGGACAATCTTGGATAACTTCGCTAAAATGAAAAAGCATTCACCTCTCACAGCCGCAGATCTCACTTTAGCGTTAGATCGCTAGCAACTGCATAAGTATGGATGGACTTCCAAAGAGGGAGCGGAAGTATGCTAAAGTCCAGGCGTCGATCGATCCCGGTGCCGGCAGTGTTAGCGCTGCTGGCGTTATTGAGTTATGGATTGCTCATTCCATGGCTCGGTTTCTATTGGGACGATTGGCCCTTTGCCTGGCTGAGCCGCTTCCTCTCGCTGCGGGAACTGCTGGACGTGTTCAGCATGTTCCGCCCATTCGATGCCCCCTTCTTCTTGCTGACCATCCCGCTCCTGCGCGATTCGCCCCTGGCCTGGCAGCTGTACGGCCTTGTGGTGCGGCTGGCTGCGGCGCTGGCATTGTGGTGGTCGCTGCGCCAGATTTGGCCGGACAAGCCGCGCCAATCCGCCTGGGCAGCCATGATCTTCCTGGTATTCCCAGGCTTTGGGCAGCAGTGGATCGCCTTCACGCACGCTAACCAGGAGCAAGCGCCCCTGGTCATGTTCCTGCTGTCGCTGGGCTTCACAGCCCGTGCGGTACGGGCCAGGCAAGCAGGCCGCCGCCCCTGGACGCAGACCGGCCTGGCGCTGGCGTTCATGGTGATGGGGCTGTTCCCCTCGGAATACTTTCTAGGACTGGAGCTGCTGCGACCGCTGATCCTATGGATCCTGCTGGCCGGGATGGGGCTGCCTGTCCTCAAGCGCCCGGTGCGCACGCTGCTCCTCTGGCTGCCATATGCCCTGGTGTGGCTGCTCAACGGCGTTTGGCTGTACGTCTACCAGCGCTCGTCAGACTACATCTCCTATGGGGTTAAGTTGTCCCAATACATCGCAGATGGGCCTCGGGCGTTTGTCTTTCAGGTAGTCCAGGACTTCATCCAAACCCTGGCGACCGTCGCAGTAGCCAGTTGGGATCAGGGCTTGCAGTTGTTCCTGCTGCCGCTGAATGCCGTATCGACCTGGCTTACGCTGGCCCTGGTGGCGGCGGTGTTCGTCGTTTTGCTGGCGTACCTGCTGAAATTGTCTCCGGCTCCGGAAGCTTCAGCGACCAGCCAGGGGAGCGAAGATCGCTGGGCGCTGCAAGCGATTGCCCTGGGTGTGCTGGGTATATTGCTCGGTCGGCTACCTTCCTGGGCTGCGGGGCTGCCGTTTGCGCTGGAGTTCCCCTGGGACCGCTTCTTACAGTCGATGATGCTGGGCGGCAGTCTGCTGTTCGTGGGGCTGCTGGAGTATTTCCTGAAAACCGACCGGCGCAAGGCGCTGGTGCTGAGCCTGTTTGTGGCCCTGGCGGTGGGCGCTCAGTTCAACACGGCCAACACCTATCGCCGCGACTGGGACAATCAGCGCACCTTCTTCTGGCAGTTGGCCTGGCGCGCACCTGGGCTGGAGCCCGGCACTGCCCTGATCACCCACGAGCTGCCGTTGAAGTACGTCAGTGACAACTCGCTGATTGCGCCGTTGAACTGGATCTACGCGCCCGATTTCCGCGGCGCCGAGATGCCCTACCTGATGATCTATTCCACCATCCGTCTGAATGGTGAAGCGCTGCCGAACATGCGACCCGGCACGCCCATCTCTGCCAGCTACCGGACCAGGAGCTTCCACGGCTCCACGGCGCAGGCGGTGGTGATCTACGATCCCTCGCCCGGCTGCCTGCGGAGCCTGGACAGCGCCTACACCGGCGGCGACGTCTTTCCAGGGCTGCCGTATTTGCTGACAGATGCCATCCCGCTCTCGGACCTGTCGCGCATCCTGCCGGGCGCAGCTCCGCCCGCCCAGCCGCCCGCCGAGTTGTTCGGCAAGGAGCCGGCGCACACCTGGTGCTATGCTTTTGAGAAGGCCGAGCTTGCTCGTCAGGTGGGGGATTGGGAGGGAGCGGCCCGGCTGGAGGAAGATGCTCTGGCGCAGGGTTACGGCCCGGAGCTGTTGAGCGAGTGGCTGCCGTTCCTGGAGGCTCGAGTCCACCTGGGCGATTGGGATCAGGCCACGGAAATTGCCGCAGGTGCGGTCAGCGCCGATGAGACCATGCGGCCGGTGTTTTGCAGTGCACTGCAGCGCATGCGCGCCGAGCCGGATTGGAAGAAGAAAGATGGCAAGCAGATCGAGAACCTGATGACAAACCTGGAGTGCTTACCATAACTCTTATAGAGAGAGAGGATCAGGATGGAGCATACGAAGGGTACCCAGATCGAGGGTAAAAAAGGCGGCTTCTCCAAAGGTTTGGCGATCGCAGGAACTGCGCTGGCCTGGCTGCCGATCGTTGCGCCGGTGGTGGTGACAGTTGTTTTTCTGATCACGAACGGCCTCTTCCGCTTCGATTTTCTGATGCCGGCCGAGCTGTTTCCGCTGGCGCTGCTGGGTGGAGGGCTGCTGGTCTGGGCGGCGCTGCGGGCGCGCTCGCAGCGCGGCTGGATCTTGGGAGGCCTTGGGGCGGCCATCGCCTTGCTGTTGATCAGCCAGCTGGTGGCAGAAGTCACGGGTCTGGCCAATGGAGACGCCGAACTTGTGGGTTTCTGGTTTGTGCTGGTGGTGGTCATGATTGTAGCCTATACCTTGGCCGTCATCGCCATGGCGGTTGGCGGCTCGCTGCTCATCCGCAACCTGTTTATATCCTCCAATCACGCATAAAGCGGTTCCCCCAGGCTAATCTTTCCGTTTAGAGCAAGGACAAGGCCATCAGCATCCGCTAGATCTTTCTGGAGATGCCATTGGTTAAACCTTCAATTTCGCAGCCCAAGTCAATCAGATGAGGTCTTTAGAATTTTGCACAGCGCCCGGCAGCAACTGCGTCACCGCCAAAGATTCTGCCTTCCGGGAAGTTTCAGGTGTGGGAGGAGCGCCCGTTCCCCGCAGTGGGCCATCGCCCTTACGCTCTCCCGCCTAATCCCTACATTTAAGGTATAATTATAAAGTCCCAAGCGAAGTCAACCGGCAGCAGATTTCTCTGTCGCCCCACGACTCTGCAAACCGTTGACCTGACAACCGCAAACCATTGGAGGTTGTCCAAAACGTGTTGTTTTGTGTGCGCTGCAGTGTCGTGGGTTGCAGCGCACACAAAACAACACATTTTAGACAACCTCCCAAAAGCAAGGAATCATTTATGGATATTGGTACCATTCAATCCGTCGACATCGACGAACAGATGCGAACGGCATACCTGGATTATGCCATGAGCGTGATCGTGGCGCGCGCCCTGCCGGACGCGCGTGACGGGCTCAAGCCGGTCCACCGCCGAATTTTGTATGCCATGCATGAGATGGGCATCCGGGCGAACACCTCGTACAAGAAGTCCGCTCGTATCGTCGGCGAGGTGCTGGGTAAGTTCCACCCGCACGGCGATATGGCCGTCTATGACGCCATGGCGCGCCTGGCGCAGGACTTCTCCATGCGCTACCTGCTGGTAGACGGCCAGGGTAACTTCGGTTCGGTCGATGGAGACCCACCGGCCGCCATGCGTTACACCGAGGCCCGCATGGGCGCGATGGCCGAAGAGATGTTGGTGGATATCGAGAAGGACACCGTCGCCTTCACCGACAACTTCGACGGCTCGCTGCAAGAGCCCACCGTGCTGCCCTCGCGGCTGCCCAACCTGCTGCTGAACGGCTCGGCCGGTATTGCCGTCGGCATGGCGACCAATATTCCGCCGCACAACCTCCGTGAGCTGACCGCCGCCATCAACTACGTGATCGACAACTACGACGAGATCGATGAGATCGCCGTCGATGACCTGCTCAATTTCGTCCCCGGTCCAGATTTCCCGACCGGCGGCGTGATTATTGGGCGCGAGGGCATCATCTCGGCCTATACGACCGGGCGCGGCCGGATCGTGCTGCGCGGTCAGGCCCACGTCGAAGAGCTGCGCGGTGGGCGCTATTCGATCGTGGTGACCGAAATCCCGTATCAGATCAACAAAACCACGCTGATCGAGCGCATCGCCGATCTGGCGCGCAGCGGGCGCATCGACGCCATCACCGATCTGCGCGACGAGTTCGACCGGCGGGGCATGAGCATCGTTATCGAGCTCAAGCGCGGCGCACAACCCAAGAAGGTGCTCAACCAGCTCTTCAAGTACACCCCGCTGCAGTCCACGTTTGGTGTGCACCTGCTGGCGTTGGTCAACAACGAGCCGCGCCTGCTGACCCTCAAACGCTCCCTGCAGATCTTCGTCGAGCATCGCAAAGATGTCATCGTACGCCGCTCGCAGTTCGAGCTGGACAAGGCTCGCCGCCGTGCGCACATCCTGGACGGCTTGCTGATCGCCCTGGCGAACCTGGATGATGTTATCTACACCATCCGCAACGCCGACGATGCCGATGACGCCCGCCAGCAATTGATGGAACGCTTCAAGCTGTCGGAACCGCAGGCGCAGGCCATCCTCGACCTGCAGCTGCGCCGCCTGGCCGCCCTGGAGCGCCAAAAGATCGAAGCGGAGCAGAGCGAGACGATGGAACGGATCGCTTACTTGGAGGATCTGTTGGCCTCGCCAAAGAAGATCCTGAGCGTGATCCGCTCCGATCTGGATGAGCTGTCCAAAAAGTACGGCGATGAGCGCCGCACCCACATTGCCCCGGATGCCAGCGAGAACTTCGACGAGGAAGACCTGGTCGAAGATGAACCGGCCATGATCACGATTACACAAAAGGGCTACATCAAGCGCGTTTCACCGAGCGTCTACAGGACACGAGGCCGCGGCGGAAAGGGCATCAACGGGCAGACCGTGCGGGAAGAGGACGCCATGCAGGTGTTCACCCACGCCCGAACGCTCAACACCATCCTGTTCTTCTCCGATAAGGGCAAAGTCTATTCCGAGAAGGTCTACCAGATCCCGGATGCCAGCCGGATCGACAAGGGTGTGCCGATTGTCAACGTGCTCTCGTTGGGTCCCAACGAGCACATCACTGCCGCCCTCGCCGTCCCTGATTTCGCCTCGAACCGCTATCTTGTGATGGCGACCGCCAACGGCCGTATCAAGCGGGTGTCGCTGGACGAATTCTCGAATGTGCGCAACTCGGGCCTGATTGCCATCAACCTGGATCAAGACGATGAGCTGTGCTGGGTCCGCCCGACCACCGGCAAGGATGACGTGCTGCTGGTGACTCGCGGCGGCAAGGCCCTGCGCATTTCCGAGCAGGACGTCCGCCCGATGGGCCGGCCTGCAGCAGGCGTGATTAGCATCCGTCTGCAACAAGGCGATAAGCTGACCTCGATGGAGGTGATCGAGCCGGACAGTTCGGTGCTGATCGTAACCGACAGGGGTTATGGCAAGCGCACTGACGTCGACGAATATCCGGTCAAGGGCCGGGCGACGGGCGGCGTGCTAACCATCAGCAAGAGCAGCCTCGATGAGATCGGCGAGATTGCGGCCGCCAAGGTGGTCAAGGACGAGGATGAAGTGATGCTGATCAGCGCCAACGGTATGGTGCTGCGCTTGCGGGTGAAGGATATCAGCAAGATGGGCCGTGCGACGCGCGGCGTGCGCATGATGAACCTGGATAACGATGATTTTGTGGCAGGCCTGGCCGTGCTCTCCCGTGAGGATGAAAATGGCAGGGGCAATGGCGATGGAAGCGAAGTAGAGAACGGTAAGGGCAGCGCGAACGGCGATGGAAGCGAAGTAGAGAACGGCAACAGCAGCGCGAACGGCAACGGGAGCGAAGTAGAGAACGGTAAGAGCAGCGCGAACGGCAACGGGAGCGCTCCAAACCCATAAGATTGGTTAGTTATCACACCGGACCGAAAATCGTTGTGTGGGGCGCCTGGCGCCCCTACACAACGATTTTCGGATCCATATCAATGAGCGACAGGCATCTCTGCCGGTCGTGCCTGGTAGGCGCGCTGCCAACCGGGGACGACCGGCAGAGATGCCTGTCGCTGCAGATCGGTACTTCTCGTCCGTTCGACGATCTAAAAAATCGGGAAGATTTTCCCGGTTACCATCAGGCAGAAGGAGCCCAGCAAGCAGACCATGAAGAGCAGCAGCAGCGTGATCACGAAACGCTGGGGCGCGGTCATGCCGAGGAACGGCTCTTTTTGGCGGGCCGGCACACCGGGCAGCAGCTCTTGCTCTTCTTCTGTGGGTTGTTCGAACTCGTCTTGATAAGAGGCTGAATTGCGCAGATCATCTAACATGTATACCTCCAAGTCTTATGAAAGATCTTTGTTCATTGGGCGCAGGCGCACGTCTCCGGCAGCCACGTTGACTTCTTTTCCTTCTTCAGTTTGCAAACGCAAGTTTCCGCCCGGGGCAATCCCCAACACAATCCCTTCCAGGGAAGGCTGCCCGAGCTGCTGGATCTGGACCCACTCGCCGCGATAAGCCAGATGATCTTCCCAGGTCTGGTAAAACTCCGGCGATCCAAGGCGCGGCCGCCAGGCGAACATCTCTTCCAGCAAGGCTCGCATCAATTCGAGCCGATCCACCGGCCGTCCAAGCTGGTCTTCAATGCTGGTGGCGGGGAAGATTAGCTCACCGGCCGGCGGCACAGAGGAGGGCGCAATATTGATGCCAACCCCAACCACCACACCCAGCAGTTGGCTGCCCAGCCAGGCCGACTCAACCAGTATCCCGGCCACTTTACGGCCTGCCAGCAGCACATCGTTCGGCCACTTGATCTGCGAGCCCAAGCCCCAGCGCTGCTCCAGCGCATCATGCAGGGCCAGGGCCGCCAGCGGCGAGAACAGCAGCAGGCGACCGAGTTCTTGCTCGCCTGGATGCAGCAGCAGGCTCAAAGCAAGCGCCGCCCCTGGTCGAGTGACCCAGCGCCGGTTCAAGCGGCCGCGTCCGGCGGTCTGCTCGTCGGCCACCACCAGAGCGCCATCCGCGCCGCCCGCTTCGGCCCACTGCAGCGCTTCATCGTTGGTCGAAGGGACGCTGTCGAAATAGCGCAGGCCGGATACCGGCAAACCTTTCAGATGGGAACGTATTTCTTTTTCACTGATCATAGTATATAATAATTGTACCTCTTTTCTACTGTACGATTATGTTGGGGGAACCCAGAATTTCATGGCGGAGTCATCAAGACCAGGGCACTCTGCGGCATTCATTACCATATTAAAGTTTTATTTGCATTTTCTATCGTGGTATTGACATTCTTTTTTTTGTGGTATGATTCGCCAGACTGGAGATAGCAACTATGGATAATAAAATAACCATAATAGAGGGGCCCCCTCCAACATTCGAAGAGATCGACGATGGCTGGGCTCTGGGCTTGAATGAAAGCCCATTCCTGTACGATCTTGCCATTACCCGGCTGCGCACCTTCAATGGTCCGGCGTTAGTTGAGCGCTGCTACCGGGCATGGAATAATCGTGAGACCATGTACCTGCATTATCGCAATGACCTCGGCCTCGAGGAACGAGTGCCGATCATGGCGGCTCGCTCGATGGATACACATGATGGACATGTCCTGGTGCTGTGGATCCGCCAACTGCCAGGGGACACCGAAGTGGAAATCGACCTCGGAGATGACGAGGATTTCGACTTCGACGACTAGTACTTTTTCCCAAAATCAATAGAATTAGAGTGGAGAGCAATGTCTCTCCACTCTTCATATCAGTCAACGGCCTGCCGAAGGATGTGGCCGGCAGACCACGAAACCAGCAACCAGAGGAAAAACCATGGACATCAACGCTATCCGTTCGCAGTTCCCCGCTTTGGATCTCCCGGCGATTTTCCTGGATAACCCCGGCGGGACTCAAATTTGTCGCCAAAGCCTGGATCGCATGCAAGAATACCTGGTGCAGATGAACGCCAACCACGGCGGGGCTTTTGAGACCAGCCATGCTTCCGACGCCCGCGTGGAGCAGGCCCGCGCCGCCATGGCCGATTTCGTCCACGCCGCTCGGCCGGAGGAGATCGTCTTCGGGGCAAACATGACCACGCTTACTTTCTCGATCAGCCGCGCCTTGGGGCGGACCTTCCAATCCGGCGACACGATCGTGGTCACCCGCCTGGACCATGATGCCAACATCAGCCCCTGGCTGCAGCTGGCTCAGGATCTCGATTTGCGCGTGCGCTGGGTGGACTTCCACGCCGAAGATGGTACCCTCGATCTGGAAGACATGCAGGCCGCCCTGGCGGAAGGGCCAAAGCTGGTGGCGGTGGGCTACGCTTCCAACGCACTGGGAACGATCAACCCGGTCAAGAAGATCGTCGATTGGGCCCACGACGCCGGGGCGCTGGTCTACGTGGACGCGGTGCAGTATGCCCCGCATGGGCCAATCGATGTACAGAAGCTGGGCTGTGACTTCCTGGTGTGCTCCTCGTACAAGTTCTTCGGCCCCCATTTGGGCGCCTTGTACAGTCGCTACGAGCTGCTGGAAGGGCTTTCGGCCTACCGTGTGCGCCCTGCCCCTGGCGATCCGCCTGGAAAGTTCGAGACCGGAACGGGGAACTTCGAGGCAATGAGTGGGCTGTTGGGCGCGCTGGAGTACCTGCAGTGGGTGGGTGAGAACTTCGGCTCAGAGCACGCCGAGCTGTATGCTGGGCAGTATGAAGGCCGCCAACTGGTCTTCAAAGAAGCGATGAGCGCCGTCCGCGCCTATGAGTATGATCTCAGCCGAACGCTGTTAGAGGCGCTGCAAGAGACGCCCGGGGTGCAGATCTATGGCATCACCGACGAGCGTCAGCTGGAGAAGCGCGTGCCAACCTACAGCTTTACGCTCAAGGGCCAGTCGCCCCAGCAGGTGGCAGAGAAAATGGGCACCGTCGGTATCAATGTTTGGGACGGCAACTTCTACGCCCTGGCCGTAACAGAGCGCCTGGGCCTGGAAGATATGGGCGGTCTGGTCCGGGTAGGCCCGGTGCATTACAACACCATCGAGGAGATCGATCGCTTCGGTCAAGCCCTGGGGAGAATTGCCACTTCCATTTAGCCGGTTTTTACATCGAAGGGGCGCTGCCGTGTGAGAAGATCCGATAGGGCCTTCTCACATGGCAGCGCCCCGATTTCTCGTCAGACCCATTTCTAGAGAAACCTACTCAACCGATTCTTCTAAAAAGATATCTCAAGAATAGGGACCGGTGTTCGAGCTGCCGGCTTTCTCTTTTTCTTCTTCGTGCTCTTCACCAATCCAATGGGCAAAAAACTGATCCGTGGTGGAGTGCAGCACGATCGAGAACAGGATCACCCACGAGATCAGAGCGAACAGGTTCTTGCTGCGGTCGACGCCGTAGGAAACGATCAGCAGAGCGTACACCACTGAAGCGAAGCCGCGCGGCCCAAACCAGGCGGCGGTGGCGCGCTCGCGCCAGGGCAGCGAGGAGCGAAACAGGGTAATGAGAAAGGCCAGCGGCCGGGCCAGGAACAGCACCAGGATCGCAAACACAATCTGAGTCGTCGTAATGCTGCGCAGGAAATCGAGCGACACGAACGCCCCAAACAGCAGGATGGCGCCTAGCTTCATCAGCTCGGCCAGCGGCCCGCCCAAAGACTGGAAAGCCTTGCAATAGCGGGGGCTGAAAGAAGCAAAGCCGATCCCGCCGGCATAAGCGGCGATGAATACATTGGCGTGCAGCAGGTAAGCGGTCGAAATTAACAACAGCAAAACCCCAAACCCGAACAGGGGCGCATAGGCATTCGAGATGAGGTTCTGGCGGAAGTTCGCCACTCTTGACAGCAGCCAGGGGATCAGCAGCCCGATCGCGAAGCCGAGCAGGACTTCCAACACCCAGCTGCCCAGCGAGGGCTGCCGAAAGCCGAAGATCGACAGGATTGCCAGGATGATCGGCAGGGCCAGACCGTCGTTCAAGCCGCTCTCGACGTTGATCAGGTTGCGCAGTTTGGGCGGCACGTTCGGCTGGATGATCGCCGCCGCTACCACCGGGTCGGTCGGGCTGAGCACTGCGCCAACCAGAAGCGCCTGGTACCAGTACAGCCCAACGAACTGATGCGCAAAGAAGGCGATGATCAGGATCGTCAAGGGTAAGCCCAGCAGCAGTGCTTTGGCGGGCAGTTCCCAATCCCGGCGCAGTTCATTCAGGTTGATCTCCATCCCATCTGGAAACAGCACCGCCAGCATCGCCAGGGTCACGAACTGCTGCAGGAAAGGCTGGCTTGAGGTCAGATCCTCGACCAGCGGCAGGTGCAGGCTGCCGAGGAACATCCCGGCGATCAAGAACAAGATCGTCGTTGAGAAGATGGTACGCGCAGCCACGCCCGAAAGCAGTACAGCGATGAGCAAGGCGATTGAAAAAGCCAGAAGGAATAGCAACATTTTCTCCTATTCTCTATTTCACCCCTGTGAATAATCTTATCATAATGTAAATTGGGGAAAAGGGTTGAGGGCAGTTTGATGTGCCTGCAGGCACATCAAACTGCCCTCAACCCTTTTCCCCAATTTACATTATTAACCAAAATCGCTTGATTTGTGGTTCGATATCTTGTAAGATACACATACATTTCAAACCGCGGCTCACTCTACTACGCTTCCCTGAAATATCCAATTCGGCGGAAGCTGTTTTTTTCGGATCGGTACGCCCCCGGGAGGTTTCCGGTTATTTCTGCTTAAATGCAAGGAGGACTCGATGTGGAAGGAATTTAAAGAATTCGCTCTGAAGGGGAACATGATCGACTTGGCCATCGGTATCATCATCGGCGCGGCATTCGGTGGGGTGATAACCTCGCTCGTCAAGGACGTGATCATGCCGCCGATTGGCCTGCTGCTCGGCAAGGTCGATTTCACCAATCTATATGTCAGCCTGAATGGAACGCAGTATGCATCCCTGGCGGCAGCCCAAGAGGCCGGAGCGCCAACCCTAAACTACGGCCTGTTCATCAATACTCTGATCAACTTCCTGATCGTAGCGCTGGTGATCTTCTTTATCGTCAAGGCCATGAACCGGGCGCAGCGCCCGGTCCCGCAGCCCGTAGCGGCGCCGACCACCAAGGCCTGCCCTTACTGCTCGATGACCATTCCGATCACCGCGAAGCGCTGTCCGGAATGCACGACTGTGCTGGAAGGACCGGTGCCTTCGGTCGCGGATTGATGGAAACCGGCAAGGCTTGGTAAAAAAACCTGGCGAGACTGCTTTCAGTCTCGCCAGGTTGATTTTTTCTACACGGATCGGCGCCTACCGTAACTTCCGGCTATCCGCCACCGGATGGCGAAGAGCTGGCTGAGGATATGCCGGGTAGGGCCCCTCCAGAGGTGACCCAGAAGTCGATGTGCATACCCTGCTGGTAGTGGCCGACGATGTTGCAAATGGCGACGTAGTGACCGGGCTGCAGGGTCAGCGTCAATGTTCTTGACTCGCCGCCCGGATACTGGTCCTGCTCGCCCATCTTATTCAACTGTGGCGAGGTTTCAACCACCTGTCCGTTCTGCACCGGCAGATTCGGAGATGCCAGATCGGTCTTGAACACCACGAACTCGTGCTGCATGTTGGCAAGGTTACGCAGTTGGAACTGCACCTGCCCGGCGGGGATGACCACGTCGTTCATAAAGATGCTGTAATCCTCTTCGATGACCTTGACCTGCGCGGCGTTGGCCGAGACGGTCGGGGTTACCTCAGGCGTGGCAGCGGTTGCTGCTGGCGTGGCAGCCTGGGTTGCAGCTTGCGTGGCTTGAGGGGTAGCCTGCGGAGTTGCTTGCTGCGTTGGCTGTTGGGTGGCTTGCTGAGCCTGCCCTCCCGTTGAAGGGATGCTGGGCAGCGCGCTTTGTGAGCCGGTCACCCAGAAGTCGATGTGCATACCCTGCTGGTAGTGGCCGACGATGTTACAAATCGCGACATAGTGACCGGGCTGCAGGGTCAGCGTCAATGTTCTTGACTCGCCGCCCGGATACTGGTCCTGCTCGCCCATCTTATTCAACTGTGGCGAGGTTTCAACCACCTGTCCGTTCTGCACCGGCAGATTCGGAGATGCCAGATCGGTCTTGAACACCACGAACTCGTGCTGCATGTTGGCAAGGTTACGCAGTTGGAACTGCACCTGCCCGGCGGGGATGACCACGTCGTTCATAAAGATGCTGTAATCCTCTTCGATGACCTTGACCTGCGCGGCGTTCGCTGAGACGGTTGGGGTCACTTCTGGCGTTCCAGAGGTGGCCGCTTGTGTAGGCGCAGCGGTTCCACCGGTTGCGGGGACGCCTGCGGTAGCCGCTGAAGTCGCGGCTGCTGTGGCAGTCATGGTTGGCGTTGCGGTCGGCCCGCTAGAAGTCGGGGTTGGCGTTGCGGTCGGTTCGCCAGAAGCTGCGGTTGACTGGCCGCCGGAAGTGACGGTGAAAGCGATCCACTCGCCCTGGCTGTACTTGCCCTCATCGTTCGAAACCAGCACGTAGCTGCCCGGCTGCAGCTGTGCTTGGATCTGGGTGCTCTTGCCCGGCTGGATTTTGTCGAAGGATGCAATTTTCTGCACGCCCGAGGCGTTGGTATTCACCATCGCATTCTGCACCGGCAGGTTGCCGGGGTCCATATCGCTTTTCACAATCATCAGGCTGTCTTGCCCGATGCCCTGGTTCTGTACGTTGAATTGGGTCATTCCAGATGCAACGGAAGTGTGATCCAGGAAGATCTGGTTCTGGCGCATGATTACACCAACGGTGCTCGAGACCGGGGCAGGCGTTGGGGTGGCGGTAGCCTGGCTGCTGGAAGACGAACTCGATTGCTGCTGCCCACCGCTTGACGCCTGGGCCGTCAATGTGGCGGCTGCATTCTGTGCGACAATCAACTCGGCGTGCATGCCCTGCAAGTAGTGACCCGGCAGGTTACAAACGACCACATAGTGACCCGGATCAAGATTTACCGTCGCTGTATAAGTGGTGCCTTTGGATACCTGGGGATGATCGAAGACTTTGTTCAGGCTGGGCGCGTTCTCGTTAATCTGTCCGTTTTGAGTGGGCAGATTGTCTTGTGATAACTTCGTTTTGAAGATCACAAATTCATGATCGTCGGGTCCATTGTTCGTGACGTTGAAGGTGACCTTTCCCGGTGCAACCACATGATGGCCTAAATTAATATGGTAGTTCCCTTCAACTACATTCACTGTATCGATGCTCCCGCTGTAAGATGCCGGGGTGCCTTCAACAGTTGGTGCAGCATTTCCACTGCTGCTCGAAGATTGGTCACTGGAGGAAGAAGTCGTTGGCTGGCTCTGGGTGGTGATCGAAGTTGGGGTTGCAGTTGGCATGTTGCCTGCGCCCTTCGGCGTTGGGGTAGCGGCGCTGGCGCTTCCGGCTTCAGCCGTCAACGTGGCGCCTGCGTTTTGCGAGACGACCATCTCAGCGTGCATGCCCTGCAAGTAGTGTCCCGGCAGGTTGCAGACCACCACATAATGGCCCGGCTGCAAATTGACTGAGACGGTGTAAGAAGTCCCCTTCGTTACCTGGCTGTGATCTTCAACCTTGTTAACGCCAGGCCCATTCTCCTGGATCTGGCCATTTTGGGTGGGCAGGTTGTCTTGCGCGAGCTTTGTCTGGAAGATCAAAAATTCGTGATCGTCTGGGCCCTGGTTGGTGACGTTGAACGTCACCTGGCCGGGCTGCACGACATTGTGGCTCAACTTGATATAGTAGTTGCCCTCGGTAACGTCAACGGTGTTGATGCTGCCACCGCTCATCGCGGGCACAGGTGTCGCTTGCGGCGTGCTTGGCCCGCTGGTGGCGGCCGGAGGAGTTCCACCCGCTTCGGATGTGATATTCGGCTGCGGCGTGTTTGTCTGGCTGCCGGATGTGCTCGCCGGTTGTGTTGCTCCTGTGACGGGTAACCCTTGGGTTTCTTCTGCTGCGACGGTCATGGTTTGGTTGGCCGGCGGCTGTCCGCTGCAGGCCGTTGCCAGGACGGCAGCAATGAGGAACAACCCAATGAAGCTGAAACCACGATATGCTTTTCTGGAAATTTTTTTGAACATGTTCTTTTCCTACCGATACATTAAGCTTTTGCGATGATTGAACCATGTTGATTTGAGACTGCGCGCGGCAGGGAAGCTCTGCCTGGTTAAAGCCAAATAAAGGCGATCATGAATCGCCGCGCCGGGTTTATTTGAGAACCTGGGAATATAGGGAATTTGTTTCGCAGAGAATCTGTGGAACGTTTCCCCCCTCCTTAAGGCTGTGAATGAAACAAGCATTCATTTGCCCCCAATCCTGAAAGAGATCTCTATCGATTTCTTTCATGATATTAATCGTAACGTGATCGCTTCTAATTGTCCTTAAAACAGTATTGGAAGTATCTATAAAATATATAAGAAGAGTTCATCGTTCAAGCGGGTATCTATAAAGACATCCGTCTAAACTGTCAAAGTTCTGCTTTGCTTGTCTGTTCTCTTTCTTTATGGTATATAACACTGACGTGGGCGAAAACGGGAATTAAGGAGTCTTTACATGGCGATCTGGACTGATTTCAAAGAGTTTGCCGTGCGCGGCAGCGTGATCGACCTTGCAGTCGGCATTATTATTGGTGGGGCCTTTAACAAGATCGTGGATTCGATCGTCTCCGACCTGGTCATGCCGCCGCTGGGCGTCGTGCTGGGCCGCACCAAAGACCTCAACAATTATTACATCAATTTGTCTGGTAAAACCTATAATTCCTTAGCCGAAGCCCAGGCAGCCGGCGCGCCGACGATCAACTACGGTCACTTCATCAACACCTTGATCAATTTTATTATTCTGGCGTTTATCATCTTTCTAATCGTGCGCTGGATCAACAGCCTGCGGACCGGGAAAACCACAGAGAAGGTGCCCACGCAAAAGAAGTGCCCCTACTGCACCCTGAGCATTCCAATCGGCGCCACCCGCTGCCCGGAATGCACCGCAGAGCTCCCTTTAGAAACCGGGGATACCAAAACCGTGCCGGCACGCTGATTCTCAACCGCTAGAAGGAGTACCATGATTTACCTCGAAACCGAGCGACTTATCCTCAAACCACATTCAATGAGGAACCTGGTGCAGTATCACGCCTGGGAGGAAGACCCCGAGCTGAACTACTTGAGCAGCGACGAGCCTGAAGATCGCCGGCCCGATCTACTGGAAGAGACCCGCAAGGTGATGGAGCGGCTGATCAAGAAAGGTGACCTGACCAGCACGACCATCCACTATGCGATCCATTTGAGAGAAGGAGACCGCTTCATCGGCAACGGCATGATCGCCTTCGTCGACCGCTACCACCGTCACTGCCGCCTGGGCATTTCGATCAGCGATAAGACCTGCTGGGGCCGGGGCTTCGGCAAAGAGTTGCTGACGGCGGTAATCGATTTCTGCTTCGAACGGCTGGGTATGCACCGTATACAGGCGGAGGTGTACGCTTTAACACTCGCTCGATCCGTTTGTTTCAGGGGTTGGGCTTCGTGCAGGAAGGCTGCATGCGCGAGAATGTACTCAAGCGGGGTGAGTTCGAGGATGAGCTGTTGTTTGGCTTGCTGCGCCTGGAGTGGGAAGCGCACAAAAAGGGGAAGTGACCGCTCCTCTCCGCGTAACCACTCCTCAGACATTACAAATCTATTGAAATCCGGTAATTCCTTGTTATAATTTATTTTAAGATACCCTGTTCAGGCTGCCAATTGCATTCATAGATCATATCCTTCCTGGCAGCACGAATGCAATGGCGCTGAATATCCAGTTTTCCTGGATTAGATTATCAGGGGGAAACAACCACGAAAGGGCAAACTCATCGCGAGGTGGGGACGCAAAGCTGAGGGTCTGCAAAGCAGATAGTCTGGCTGCCGAATGAGGCCGACCGGTCTATTATTCATTCTATAAGTCAGCCGAATTATTCGCCAGGGGGGGACGAGGACTTCGTATGCCAAACAGCCAAGCATCACACATCGCATTGAAAAGCAGGCCGCGCCGAAGAGAGGCGCAGGGGGCAGCCGGCCAGGGTTTGGTCGAATTTGCGCTCACAATTCCCATCGTATTGTTCATCATATGGGCCATCATTGAAATGGGCTGGCTGCTGTTCGTCTACAGCTCGGTAGCATCCGCCAGCCGTGAGGCCGCCCGCTACGGCGCAGCCGTCGACAACTTCGATGATTGCACCGGGATTTGGGACGCCGCCAAGCGCGTCGGCTTCGCCGCCGGGATCGACGACGCCAATATCCTGATATCGTACGACAACTTAAAGAATGGCGCCGTGCATACTGCCATCGATGGCGGCTGCGATACCCTCAACCCGGCCGAGATCGTCCCAGGCGCGCGCATTTTGGTACAAGTCACAGCCACCTACTCGCCGCTGGTGCCGCTTCCGCTTTCCGATTTGACACTCCAATCCGATAATGCCCATACCATCGTCACCGACCTGTACATTGCTCGCAAAGACACGGGAGGCGGTGGAGGAGGTGGGGGTGGGGCGTGGTCCTAGCCGGCTAAGCTAGATATGGATGTTAGCGCTTTAGTACCGAAGCAGTAAAACGATCTCGATAACAGGCCGGATTTGCATTCGTCACTGTTACTGTTGAAGACAAAACAACCACCGTTGTGGGTTCACGGTAAATGGGAGACTGGATTACTTCGCCTGAATGTCACTCGAATCGATAACCTATCATCCATGTGCTATAACCGTTAAGTTCAACAGATTCGGATGGAACATGTGTCGCTTCTGCTCATCTTGCAAATAACGATTTTACAACGATCCCTTATATCATTGGTTGGGATCTCTGTGACAAGCGGTACAGTATACAATTACTATTTCAGCCCCTGATTCAATACAACGCCAATACATGTTGTCAACCAATTATATTCGAATGAGATCATTGCGAGGGGTTATAATTCAATGAAAAAACCACAACAACACCTCCAAAACAAACAAAAGGCCAAAGCCTGGTGGAACTGGCAGTCAGCTTTATGGTGCTGCTGTTCTGTGTTAGGCGGCGTGATCGACCTGGGGCGCATGTTCTTCGCCTACATCGCCATCCGGGATGCGGCCCAGGAAGGCGCCATCTACGCCTCGATTACCGAGACCAAGACGACAGCTGACATTCTCAACCGTATCCACATCTCTTCGGATAGCCCGGTGGATATGGCCGCTGTCCCTGATTACGATATCGAGATCAGCGTCAATGATGGCTCGATCGATGTCGCTGACGCGTGCGCCGGCGACCTGATCAATATTACCGTTACCTATTACCACCAGTTTATCATGCCGTTGACCACCACAATTGTTGGCAACAAGCCGCTTCCTTTGAAAGCCGAGATCCACTACGTGATTCTCACCCCCATCTGTTATTGATTTTTAAAGACCATAGAACTCCGCTGGTAAGCGAGGAGGAACGATGAATACAGGCGATCACCAGAAAGAGTCCGGACAGGTACTGATTTTAATTGCGGTTGCCTTTATCGTGCTGCTTGGGTTCACTGCCCTGGCAATCGACGGAGGCATGATTTATTCCGACCGCCGCCAGGCCCAGAACGCAGCCGATGCGGCCGCGCTGGCCGGAGCGCTCCAGAAAGCCGAAGGCCAGCTGGATACGACCGCCATTGCGAAAGCAGAGGAGGTCTTGGCAGTGAACCATTACGACCCTGCCCAGGCGTCGATTGTCGTCTCTACAGGATCAGACAGCGATGGCAGCTATTTCCAAGTGCAGGTAGACCTGTCATCCATCACCAAGATGTTCTTCGCACACCTGTTTGGGTTTAATGAAGTGGAAAACAAGGTCAATGCGGTCGCTAAGACCCGCGGCAGCTTCGGCGGGCCAGAGGGAGCGGCCATTATCGCCATGGGCGACTGCACGATCCCGGTTAAAGATGGTGGGGTGAAACACTTGATCACGCTCAACGGTGGCGGCGCCGAGGATAAAGGCGGGGGGTTGGTTGTCCTTAATGGGGATATTTTCCTAAATTCGCCGGGTCCGGATGTTTGCCCTATTGAGTTGACCAGCGCCCCGAAGTCTATTGGTGTACTCGCCGTTAATGGAAATATCATCAGCGTTGGTTCATACGATTATCCTTGGGAACCGATGATTGATCCGTCTCCAATCACTCAACATGATGCAAATGGAGGTCTTAGAATTGGTGATCCTTTAGAAGGCTTGGATGAACCGGTCTGCAATTCGAATGGCTCCGTGGATTCTCCGAACGTCTATAATCCTGGGAATTATGGAGAGGGCTATTCTTTGGATTTTCCAACGGATGGGGATATTACGCTCAAACCGGGCATCTATTGTATTTATGGTGACAGCAAGAATCCGAAAGATATTTCAATGGCCTCGGGTTCCTCAATCAGTGGAGATGGGGTAGTCTTGTATTTGGCCAACTTGGGCGCCAAGTTCTCTGGGCAAGCGCTCGTGCATTTGACAGCACCGACAGATACCAACTGCGAAGGAACGGCTGGGGATCCATCTAACATTTGCGATTACAACGGCATGGTCATTTTCTCAGCCAGAGGGAACACGGCCGAGATCGAATTTTCCGGTAACGGTCACACCGAGGTTTGGGGCACTGTTTACGCTCTCGATGGTAGCGTCCGTGCCGATGGCGGCGGATCAGAACAGGATGAATGGGTGGTAAGAGGACAGGTCATCACGAAGAATCTCGTTGGAAACGGCAGTGGCACCTTCTCGGTTCTTTATGATGATGAATGGATCTACCATGGTAAGCCGAAGATCGCTTTGACGAAGTAAAAATAGAATCAACTGCCCTGGCAGTGATTGCAGTTCTCACATAGAACATCGAATATCGTTCGTCACGAATTGTCCGCTTGGAATGTGGGTAACTGGGGTGCGACATTCAGATCGGCTGCCCCGATCTTGTCAACGCTTGTGCAGGGGGATTTAAACCTTTTAACAGCTATCTCGAAATCAAAATCAATATCGCCGCTCCCGGCCGCGATTGACGTTGGTTACCCGGTTTCATTAACGCTTGCCTTAAATTACCTGTATGGATTCCATTGTATTTTGTATCCGTTGGATACCATTGTTCGATCCAAACATAAAGGAGGAATTATGCAAATCAAATACCACAGAAAGGAATCTGGTCAGGTGCTCATCTTGATTGCACTCGGATTTGTGGTGCTGCTTGGCTTCACCGCCCTGGCAATCGACGGCGGTATGGTCTATTCCGACCGCCGACAAGCTCAGAATGCGGCCGATGCGGCTGCGCTGGCTGGGTCGCTCCAGAAAGCAGAGGGCCGGACCGATGCGGAGGCGGTCCAAAAAGCCGAAGAGGTCCTGTCGGCCAACCATTACGACCCCAGCCAGGCCGCGATTGTCGTCTCGCAGGGATCGGATGGTGATGGCAGCTACTACCAGGTCCAGGTCGGCCTGGATTCAACGACTCAGATGTTCTTTGCCCAACTGTTCGGTTTCAACGAGGTCGAGAATCAGGTTGCGGCGATTTCAAAGACCCGAGGAGCGGCCGGGGCGATGCCGAACGCTGCCATCATTGCCATGGGTGACTGCACAAAGAACAAGAATCAAGGTGGCGTCGACCACCTCCTAAATATCAACGGCGGCGGCCACAGCGGCGGCATCATCACCTATTACGGCGACATCTTTCTCAACTCCCCCGACCCAGACAACGGGCACTGCTCTATAGATCCGCCAAACTCTGCGCATAACTGGGGCATCCGCGCCTGCGGGGGCAACAAGATCTACAGCGTCGGCGTGCATGATTATACCGAAGAAGGCACAAACAATGGCAACCCTGGCGGCCCCTATGGCGGTGGTAACGGGAACGTTGCTCAGGAATGTAAAGATTCGACCGACAATGTCTACCCGACTCCGATCGAGACCGTCTCAAACAACGGCATCCGCATCGGCGACCCTTTGAGCTTCCTTGAAGAGCCAATCTGCACCCAAGACGGTTCAATTGCAACCACAGGCAACGGCAGCAATAAGAAATCGATCTACGAGCCGGGACGTTACGGCGGCAATGATCAGCCTAGTTTTGGTTCGCCTTCAAATTCAAGCATCTGGTTGAACCCCGGCATCTACTGCATTTCTGGCGACGTAAAAATGACCGGGCAAGATGAGCTCAAGGGTGATGGGGTTGTCCTGTATTTGATGGACGGCGGCTTCGATTTCACCGGCAATGCGGCTCTTGAGCTTACTGCCCCAAACGATGACAACTGCATCGGGACCGAGGGCGATCATTCGGCCAGCTGCACCTACAAGGGCATGGTTTTCTTCATGGCCCGAGGCCAGCAGAATACAATTAACACCTTCGGCAACGGCAGCATCAAGATCACCGGCACGGTGTACGCCCTCGACGGTGACGTAGGCGCAATGGGAGGCGGCTACGATCCTGACGATTGGGTCGTGATGGGCCAGATTATCGCGAGGTCACTGGATGGGCGCGGCAACGGCAGCTTTGTAGTCCAGTTCAACAATAATGTGATCTATCATGGAGTGCCATCGATCAGCTTGACGAAGTAAGTTACTTCCCGCAGGGGATGTAGATATGGAGGGTATGACTGCGCATACCCTCCATATTTATTTTCGAAACAACCTTAGTATGTTCACAGTTTCTTAAAGTTGTTGTAGAATAAACATTGTCAGTCACTGGGCAAGGGGGCATCACCGCAAACCACCCCGGCGATAACCAAGGAGGTCACATGCAAACCTATCCCATTCCAATGGTTCCAGGCCCGGTTAGGGTGCCGGAAGCCGTGTTGAATGTCTATCAGACCAATTACGGCTCGGCCGATGTCGAGCCGGAGTTCTTAGAGCTGTATAACCGCACCGAAGCTCAACTGCAGCAGCTGATGGGCACCCACAATCAGGTGGTCATCGAAACCGGCGAGGGCATGCTGGCGCTGTGGGCGGCGCTGAAGAGCTGCATTCGCCCTGGTGAGCGTGTGCTGGCCGTTTCCACCGGATTGTTCGGCTCGGGCGTGGGCGATATGGCCCGCTCGATTGGGGCTGAGGTGCAGCTGGTCGAATTCCCTTGGAACGAGACGCTGCATGATTGGAGCAAGGTCGAGCAGGCCATTGCTAGCTTCCGGCCCAAGATGATCACCGCCATCCACTGCGAGACCCCCTCAGGCACGTTGAACCCGATCGCTGAACTGGGGCGGCTGAAGGCGCAGTACGGGGTGCCGCTGCTGTATGTGGACGCGGTCGCCAGCATTGGCGGCGCACCGGTTCAGGTGGATGCCTGGGGCATCGACCTGTGCCTGGGCGGGGCGCAGAAGGCCCTATCCGTGCCGCCGAGTATGTGCTGGCTCTCGGTCAGCGAGATGGCATGGAAGGCCATCGATGCGGTCAACTACAGCGGCTACGACGCCCTCAAACCTTTCAAGACCGCTCAGCAGGATTTCTACTTCCCGTACACCCCCAACTGGGCAGGGGTGGCGGCTCTGAACGCTGCGGCCGAGCTGCTCCTGACGGAGGGGCTGGACTCGGTCTTCGAACGGCACGAGCAGGTGGCGGTCTACTGCCGTGAGCGGCTGACCGCCATGGGGCTGGAGCTGTTCTATGCACCGGGCGCTGTCGCCTCGCCGACCGTCACGGCAGTCAATGTGCCGGAGGACATCCCCTGGCAAGACTTAGACGCCCGCTTCCGCCGGCACGGGCTGGCGGTGGGCGGCAACTACGGCCCGCTGGCGGGCAAGGTGTTCCGCCTGGGCCACATGGGCACGCAGGCCGACATGGATCTGATGAAACAGGCGCTTGAGGTGATATCCACATCGCTTTAGCACGGAACCATAGGAGAATACATGGACACATCGCAGCAGCAGCAGTACGCAACCATTGCCGCCCTCTATAAGCTGGAGCAGCAGTTCAGGTCGGGCGCAAACTGGTTCTATTGGATCGCCGGGCTCTCAGCCCTCAACACCATTATCTCTCGTGTCGGCGGCAGCATGAACTTTTTCTTCGGCCTGGGGATTACGCAGGTCTTGGATGCATTTGCGGTTGCCGTGCATACTCAGGTTGGCGAGCAGGTGGGCATGATCGTTGGGCTGGCGCTGCTCGGTCTGACCGTCGGCGTGATCGGTCTGTTCATCCTGCTCGGCTGGCTGGCGCGCGGCCGACGCAAGTGGCCGTTCATCGTCGGGATGGTGTTGTACAGTTTGGATGCGCTCATTTTCCTGCTGGCCCAGGATTACCTCAGCCTGGCCTTCCACGCCTTCGGCCTGATCTGGTTCTTCAACGGCCTCTGCGCAATCAAGAAGCTCAAGAAATTCGAACAGGCCGCCACCCCGGCAATCGTGGTGTAAAGACAAAGAATAGGGAACAGCCCCTTCAAGGGGAAACAGGGAACAGTCAACTCTGACTGTTCCCTGTTCCTCCCTTGAAGGGGCTGTTCTAACCCTCTCTACTCTCCCAGGATCTTTTTCCGCCGGTACTCCTTCAGCGCTGTCTTGGCCGCATCGAGGGCCACGGTGGCGCAGCGCGGCCGCATCTTGACCACCTCGTCACCAAGCAGATTGCTGATAAAGGGGTAGCCAAGCTGCTCCACTTCGGCCATCGTCATGCCTTTCAGCTCGTCCGTCAGCACCGAGGCGGCTGCCTGGCTGATCGTGCAGCCTTCGCCGGTGAAGCTGACCTCTTCGATGTGGTCGCCGTCCATCTTTACATACATGGTCACGATATCGCCGCAGCCCGGGTTGCCGCCCTGGAAGGAGGCATCCGCGTCCGCCATTTCACCGTGGTTGTGCGGGTTCTGGTAGTGATCGAGCATGAACTCGATCTGCTCCTGGCGGTCCATATCGTTCACAGGTTGGATCCCTTCGCCACCGGAGCGCCCACCAGGTTGCCCCACTCGGTCCATGAACCGTCATAATTCTTGACATTGGGGTAGCCCAGCAGGTATTTCAATACAAACCAGGTGTGCGAGGAGCGCTCGCCAATGCGGCAGTAGGAAATGACCCGGCTGTCGGGGTCGACGCCGCTGCCCTGATAGAGGGCGCGCAGATCGCTGGCGGGCATGAACACACCCGTCTCACTGTCTACCGCTCGCGACCAGGGGATATTGACGGCCCCGGGGATGTGTCCCCCGCGCGTAGCGCCTTCCTGGGGGTAATTGGGCATCGACAGCAGCTCGCCGCGGTATTCCTGCGGAGAGCGCACATCCACCATCGGGCGCCCGGCATTGGACTGCGCCAGCACCTCGTCGCGGTAAGCTCGGATGCTCTCGTCCGCTTCTTTGGCTGTATAATTTGTTGGAGGGTACTTCGGTTCTTCTTTGGTGAAGGGCCGTCCTTCATGCTCCCATTTCAACCGGCCGCCGTTCATAATCTTACTGTTTTTATGGCCGTAATATTCGAACAGCCATAGGGCATACGTAGCGAACCAGTTGTAGCGGTCGCCGTAGAAGACGACGGTGGTGTCGTTGGCGATGCCCAGACGCCTGCACAGGTCTTCGAAGGCCTGCTTCGAGAGGAAGTCGCGCTCCACCGGATCCTGCAGGGTGGTGAACCAGTCCACCTTGACGGCCCCGGGGATGTGGCCGGTCTCATACAACAGGTAGTCTTCGTCCGATTCGACGATACGTACGTTTGGATCGTTCAAATGCTCGGCAACCCAATTGGTATCGACCAGGTATTCCGGGTGCGCGTAGTCAGGCATAAACAGGCTCCTTTTTTTGTACAATTTAATCACCGCGTATTATGAGAGATCGCAGTCGATTCGCAGTGTTATTTTCTAAGATTATTATAGTAATTAGGATAAAAATTGTCAATAAACACCAACCCCAGCCAGAAGAAAACAATCATCCACCACGGCGAGCGCATCGGCAAGAACGGTGTCCTACGGGTGGGTTCGGCGGCGGTCATTTTCGATCAGCGCCGGGAGAAGGTTTTGCTGACCCGCCGGACCGACAACGGCCAGTGGTGCCTGCCGGGTGGCGGCATGGAGCCGGGCGAGAGCGGCGCCGAGAACTGCATCCGCGAGGTCTTCGAGGAGACCGGGCTGCGGGTGCGCATCGTGCGCCTGATCGGGGTGTACAGCGATCCGAACGATCTGGTCGAGTACCCGGACGGCAACAAGGTACAGATCGTGGCGCTGAGCTTCGAGGCCGAGCCGGTGGGCGGCTTGCTGGGACTCAGCAGCGAGACCACCGAGGCCGGTTATTTCAGCCTGGAAGAGATCGAGCATATGGACCTGCTTAGCCCGCACTTCCAGCGCATCCGGGATGCGTTTGCCGGAAAGAAAGCCGCGTTTTATACATAAAGGAGCAGCTCATGGATTATACAATTGCCTTGGAAGAATCCGCCGCCGATCCTGAGCGGTTGGAGGCCCTGTACCGGAAGGCGCAGCAGAGCCGCACGCAAGCCGATTTTGCAGAGGCAATCCAGGCGCTGTATGCCGAATCGCCGGGGAACCTGCTGTTGGCGGCCTGGCACTACCGCCTGGCCCCGCTGACAGAGGCAGCGGGCGCTCACCCGTCCAATTGGCTGCTGGCGGTGGGGATGGGCGTCTTGGCTGGGATTGCCCTGTTCGTTTTGACCGACGTGAAGCTATCCTTTACGCGTTCTGAAATTCCGCTCGTATTCTTCTTTTGGGCGCCGGTGGCGGCGGCATTCATCCTGGCCTTCCTGGCGGCAGCCACGCGCAAGCCCCGGCGGGCGGCCTGGGTTTGGCTGGCGTTGGGGACGGTCTGCGCCATGACGATTTATCTTCTTGCCAACAGCGTTGGATACATGCAGCAGTACTATCAAGTGATCATGGCGGCTCACTTGCCGCTGCTGGCTCTGGTGGGGGTGGGTTTCTACCTGCTCGGCTGGCGGACCAACAACCGCAATCGCTTTGCCTTCCTGAGCAAATCCTTCGAGGCCGTCATCACCGGCGGTCTGTTCCTGGCGGGCGGAGTGCTGCTGCTTGGCATCACCCAGGGGCTGTTCTCGGCGCTCGGCATCTACTTCCCTGAATGGCTGGATCGCCTGGTCATGGCGGGAGGATCGGGGCTGGTGGCGCTGCTGGCTGTAGCGACCGTCTACGATCCGCAGGTTCCGCCCGAGGAGCAGGATTTCAGCAACGGTTTGAGCCGGATCCTGGCGATCTTGATGCGCCTGCTGCTGCCGCTGTCGCTGCTGGTGCTGGTGGCCTATATCATCGCGATCCCGTTCCGCTTCCTGGAGCCGTTCCAAAACCGTGACGTGCTGATCGTCTACAACCTGATGCTGTTCGCTATCATGGGCCTGTTGATTGGCATCACCCCGGTCAGCGCCCAGGGACTCTCGGAGCGCACGGCCCGGCTGCTGCGTGGCGGCTTGCTGGCGCTGGCCGGCCTGACGGTGCTGGTCAGCCTGTATGCCCTCTCGGCCACCGCCTACCGCACGATCGAAGGCGGCCTCACCATGAACCGCACCGTGATCCTCGGCTGGAATGTGATTAACATCAGCTTGTTGGTGGTGTTAATCGTAGGGCTGGTCAAAGGCGGCCGGGCGCGCTGGCTGGAGACGCTGCATGCCATCACCCAACCTGCCGCAATCGCCTACACCATCTGGGCCCTGTTTGCCCTGCTCATTACGCCGCTTATTTTTCGAGGTTAGATAAAGCAGCGAATCGAGAACGGAGAGCGGCCCTGCCACTTGTAGGTGCTGCTCCCCGTTCTCGATTCGCTGCGCTCTTCTTTACTGGCTTCTCGTCTCCCCAGCGTCACCTGCAAATCGGCCGTCTTGTTACCGCACTCCACCCGGACCGAGATGGTGTCGCCGGGGGTGAATGCCTGCCTCGGCGGCCGGAAGGTTGTAGCGGGCGGCCGCTGCAGGTGTGACTATCTGGGACTGCACGCCCAGGTATGGCCGGGCGAAGTAGCCCTTCTTGATGATCTGCTGGGCGTCTTGCGCCTTCAGGTTGTGTCTCTCCACTTTACACTTTAGTATGGTGCGCCGGACGGGGCTTGTCGGGCTGTTCTCGCTATGCTACACTGTTTGCATGACAGCCCAATCGCAGATTTTCAATGAGGCTATGGCTGCAATCGAACAGGGGGACAAAAGCAGAGCGAGAGACCTCTTTACGCGCCTCATCAAGCAGGACGCGAATCAATTGGAATATTGGTTGTGGATGAGCGCCGTCGTCGAGACGCCGCGCGAGCGTATTTATTGTTTGAAGGAAGCGCTGCGCCTCGATCCGCAGAACCAGGCGGCCCGGCGAGGGTTGATCCTGCAGGGCGTGCTGCCCGCGGACAGCAGCCTCGCGGTGCCGCTGCGTTACCAGCGGCGTAACTGGCAGTCACAGATCCAGAAGTTCGCTGCGCCGGAGCCAATGATGAAAGCCGGATCCTGGAAGCAAATTGCTGTCTTCAGTGGGGCGGTGGTGATGCTGGCGGCGCTGCTGTTTTTCGGCTTCACCAGCCTGTCCAACCGGGCCAGCGCAGCCCGCTTCACTCCCTGGCCGCAGGCCACCTTCTACTATGTTTCCCCAACGCCCACCGTCCCGACCATCACGCCCACTCCATCCGGCCCAGTGCCGCTGTGGATGCAGCTTGAAGCCACTTACACGCCCATCCCGCTGTACGTCAACACCCCGCATCCGATCAGCGAATCCTACCGGTCTGCCATGCGCGCCTACGACCGCCAGGATTGGTCGACCGTGCTGAGTTTCATGGAGCAGGTGACCACCCTGGAGCCGGATGCGCCGGACGTGGTTTATTATCAGGGTGAGGCCTACCGCATGCAAGGCGCTTACAGCCGCGCCATCGAAGCCTACAACCGCTCTTTGGCCATCAGTCCACTGTTCGCGCCCGCTTACCTGGGACGCGCCCGGGCGGAACTGGCAGGTTCTGCCCCTCGCCCGGATGCGGCCCGCGCCGATTTGGAAAAAGCGGTCGAGCTGGACTCGACCTATGTCGACGCTTATATCGAGCTGGCCCGCCTCGATCTCGACCAGCAGGATGCCGAGACTGCCTTGCTGCACCTGGACATGGCTTCGATGCTCTCACCGGATTCGCTGGCATTGAATGACCTGCGCGCCCAGGCGAATTGGATGTCGGGCCGGCTCGACGCAGCCTTGGAAGATGCTCAGCGCGCCAGGCAGATCGATCTGACTTACCTGCCCGTTTACCGCCTGATCGGCGGCATCGAATTGGATCTGGGTAAGACGGGCCAGGCGATCGAGTCGCTGGAGACCTACGTCACCTACGTCAAGGACGACCCGCTGGCGTATGCCTGGCTGGGCAAAGGTTTTACCGCTGTGAGTGACCCAGATCAGGCCCTGCAGGCTTTTAGCCGCTCGCTGGCGTTGGACCCAAAGCAGTTCGATGCCTATCTCAGCCGAGGGATGCTATACTATCAGCAGGGAGATTTCGATGCCGCTGAAGACGACCTGTCCCAGGCGCTGATCCTGAATTCCAAATCCTTCGAGGGGAACATTACCCTCGGGCGGGTTTTCATGGCGCAGGAGCGCTATGGCAACGCTTATATGAAGTTCAGTGAAGCCGACGCGTTCGATGAGACCGGCGAACAGTTGGCCGAAATCTATTACTACCGGGCGCAATCTCTGGAAATGCTGCAAGAAAATATGGCGGCGCTCAAGGATTGGAAAGATTTCCTTGCCCTGCCGGAAGAAGCCCTCCCTCAGGCGTGGGTAGCAGACGCCGAAGCCCATATGCAGGCGTTGTACACCCCCACAATGACCCCGGTTACACCCACGGCGACGCACACGCGCCAGCCAACCCCTACACCCACGTTTACGCGGACGCCACTGCCTACCTACACGCCGGTCCCTACGAAAACGCCCACCCCAACCCGGACCCCATTGCCGACACGTACGCCCACCCGCATGACGAACTAGACGGATTTTTTGATTGGATCGGAAGCTGCAACAGCAGGGCTTCGATCAACTCATCGAAAAGGATTGCCAGTGCGCACGAGTCAAGTTAGCCTGCTGGTACGCCGCCGGCGCCGGCGCCAGGTCCACCGGTCGAGTGCTTTCGACCGGCGGCTTGGACGTTCCAGCTTCGGATGTGGGTTGATCGCTGTGCCCCTGCTGGTGCTGGCGTTGGTCCTTGCCGGGCTGGCGTTCTCCAGGTTTGTAGCCGGGCTGCCCAGCGCGGACCAGCTGCCGGTTTTGCTCAACCCATCGAACGGGGTGCTCTTGCAGCCCACCCGCCTGTACGATCATACCGGCGAGAAGCTGCTGCTGGTGCTGGACAACAGCGGTGTACGCCGCCGCTACCTGTCCATCGACCCGGCCGAGCCCGAGCATCTGTCACCGTACCTGCTGCAGGTAACCGTGGCCCTCTACGATCCCAACTTCTGGCGTCAACCCGGTTTCGCCTGGTGGCGGCCCTTCGACCCCAATCCCCTGACCCTGCCCGAACACCTGGCCAGTGACCTGCTGCTGGAGACCGAGTCGCCCGGCCTGCTGCGCACGCTGCGCATGCGTCTGCTGGCGGGGCAGATCGTCGCAACCTACGGACGAAGTCAGGCGCTGGAATGGTACCTCAACAGCGCCTCTTATGGGCACCTGGCCTATGGGGCCGAAAGCGCCTCCCAACTGTACCTTGGAAAACCGGCCAGCGCGCTGAATTTGCCGGAGGCGGCTTTGATTGCCTCGTTGGCGAACGCGCCCACGCTCAACCCGCTGGACTCGCCCGCCGCAGCCATGGACCGCCAGCGGGAAGCGCTGGACCGGCTGCTTTCTCTGGGAGCAATCACCGAGCAGGACTACCTGTCGTACCGGCAGATGAGCCTGGCGCTGCGCGAAGCGATGCAGCCGCCGCCCGAGATCGCCCCGGCTTTTAACCGCATGGTGCTGGAGCAGCTTTCAAGCCGTTATGGTCGCAAGCGGGTGGAAATGGGCGGGCTTAAGATTGTCACCTCGCTGGACTACGACTTGCAGCTGCAGTTTGCCTGCGCCGCGCAGTCGCAAGTGCAGCGGCTGGAGGGCTTCCCCGGCGCGGTCTCGCCGCTGCCCGGCAGCCGTATCTGCGAGACGGCTGCCCTGCTGCCGGAGTTCCCCACCGGGCAAGAGCCGCTGCCCGACACGCTCGTGTCCAGTGGGGTGCTGCTCGACCTGGACAGTTCCCAGGTGCTGGCGCTGCTCGGCGACAGCAGCCCCAGGAGCGAGGGCAGCTCGCTCAACGGCCACCAACCCGGCTCGCTGCTGTCGCCTTTTGTGGCCATGGCCGGGTTTGCGCGTGGTCTGAGCCCCGCCGGCCTGGTTTGGGACGTGCCATCCAGCCTGCCCGCCGGCCTTTCCGAATACGCCAATCCCGATGGCCGCTTCCACGGCCCACAGCGCTTGCGCATGGCGCTGGCCAATGACTACCTGGCGCCGTTATCGCAGCTGCTGGTTCAGATCGGCGCGCCCAATGTGTGGCGGTTGGCTGAGCCCCTGGGGCTGAGCCTGCAATCGGGCCAGGAGCGCCCGGAGGAGCTGCTGTATGCGGGCGGTTACGTCTCGCCGCTGGACGTGGCTCAGGCGTACAGCACGTTCGCTCGGCTGGGTGAGCAGTCAGGCGAGCGCCGAAGCGTCGACAATCGCCTTAAGCCGGTGGTGCTGCTGCGGGTAGAGGACCAGACCGGGCGGCCCTGGCTGCAGGCCGGGGAGCCACAGCGACAACCGGTGCTGAGCGCTCAACTGGCCTACCTGGTCCATGACGTCCTCAGCGACGAGACCGCCCGCTGGCCCAGTCTGGGCTATCCCAACCCACTGGAGATCGGGCGTCCTGTCGGCGCGAAGGCCGGGCAGGCCGCCGGCGGCAGTGAAGTGTGGGCGGTGGGGTACACGCCGCAGCGACTGGCGGTGGTATGGATGGGATCGCACACGGAGCAGGAACAGTCGCCGCGGCTGCAGCCTGCCATGGCTGCGGGCATTTGGCATGCGGTCATGGCTTACGCCACCCGGGATCTGCCGCCCGGTGGTTGGGAGGTCCCGGCGGGCATCTCGCAGCTGCTGGTGTGTGACCCAAGCGGCCAACTGCCCACCGTGGACTGCCCGGTAACGCTGAAAGAGGTCTTCGTGGACGGCAGCGAGCCGCTGGAGTACGACTCACTCTACCAGGTGGTGGCGGTCAATCGTGACACCGGCAAGCTGGCGACCGTGTTCACCCCGCTGGAGAGCGTAGAGGAGCGTACTTACCTGAACGTGCCGCCTGAGGCGCGCGCTTGGGCCCAGGAAGCCGGACTGGAGCTGCCGCCCACGGAGTACGATACCATCCGTGCGCCGAAGATGCTGCCGGATGCCCATTTCAGCAGCCCGGAGCTGTTCAGCGTGGTCGCCGGTAAGATCACGCTGCGCGGCACGGCAGGCGGCCAGGATTTCGACTCGTACCGGCTGGAGGCGGGCCAGGGGGTCAACCCGCGGCTGTGGCTGCAGATCGGCGAGACGTACGAAAAACCGGTGGACGAGGGCGTTCTGGGTGTGTGGGACACCCGGGGATTGAAGGAGGGCCTGTACGCCGTGCGGCTGATGGTGGTGCGCAGCGATCAGCAGGTGCAGGCGGGCACCATCCAGGTGACCGTGGACAACACCGCTCCGGTCGTGCGAGTGCTGTTCCCCCAGCCGGGCGCCACCTTTGGCCCTTCCGAACGCGCCATCAGCCTAGAAGCCAGCATCGATGAAGCCGTGGGCGTCGAACGGGTGGAGTGGATCGTGGACGGCCGCCGGGTGGGTGAGACCGGCGAGGAGCCGTACGTGCATCTCTGGGAATCCCGTCCCGGAGAGCACACCCTCCAGGTCAAGGCCTATGACCTGGCAGGCAGCGTAGGGGACTCGGAAACCTTACAGTTTCGCGTAAAATAAGAGGGTAGAGAATAGAAAAAAGAGAGCGGCGGTTGCAGCGCAAAAGCTGCAACCGCCGCTCTCTTTTTTCTATTCTCTGCTCTCTTAGGATTCGAATCCCTTCCTGCCCATCTTCTTGAGCATCGCCTCGACCGGATCGATGCCTTGGGTGGATGCAAAGACCGTCAGCATCATCAGCACGTCGCCGATCTCGGCCTCCATATCTCGCTCCCGGTCTGGATCGTTACGCACCCACTCGGCCTGGTTTTGCACGAAGGCGTCGGCCAATTCGCCCATCTCAGAGACGAGGAACAGGAAAGATTGACTTGCATCGGGCTGGGTCAGCCCACGGAATTCGTAGTAGCGTTTCACGGTTTCGATGAGGCTGCCGGGAGCCATGGACCACCTGTTTTCTTTCTTATTGCGGGGCCCGCACCTGCAAGAAGCTGATCAATGCCTGGCGGGTCTGGTCGAGATGCGTGATGAAGCTCAGGTGTCCCCCGCCCTGGACCACCAGGAACATGGCGCTCGGGATGCGCCCGGCGCTCCATTGGCCCTGCTCGAACGGTACGATAGCATCCTTATCCCCATGGATGACCAGGGAAGGCGCGCTGATCGTGTCCATCGGGTAGCGCGAGATTTGGCGGACCTGTTCGAGGTCGTTGAGGATGCCTTCACGCATCAAGCTAATCGGGAACAGCCCGCGCATTGTGCGGCGGTAGAGACCCCACTTGACCGGACCGTCGCCCAGGTTCGAGATCAATTTGCGCCCTGTCAGCAGATAAAGCAGCGGCGTGTTGAGCAGCATCCAGGGGAGAAAGTCAGAGGCGCGCACCGCCTGTTCGAGGATCTGCAGCGGTGCAGGCAGCGTAGGCACAGGCTGATTGACCGCCGAGACGAGCACCAGGCCCCAGCAGCGGTCGGGGTGGCGCACGGCGAACTGGATGGCCGCCGCGCCGCCGGCTGCCATGCCTACCATGGCGGCCCTGGCGATTCCAAGAGAGTCGAGCAAGGCGGCGAAAGCGTCGGCCTGCTCTTCAAAGCTGCGGCCGGTATCCAGCGGCGTGCGCAGGTAACCCGGACGCGAAACGCCGATAAAGCGCAGACAGGCACTCGGCCCGGTGAGATCCATCGTATGGCGGTAGTTTCCCCCGCTGCCGTGGCTGATTAACACCGCCGGGCCTTCCCCTGTTTCCGAGAACTCGATTAATCCTTTCGCGGTCTGCGCCAGTTTACCACCGGAACGCAGCTTTTCCACCGCTGTCCATTTTTGTTTTCGATAATAAGTTGCAGTCCATGCCGCAGCCGCAGCACCGGTAGCGATGCCGGCTGCAAGTCCCCAGCGAGGCATTTTCATGACTCCTCCTGCAGTCACTTGGCTTGATGGTAACAGAACTTAAAGTTCTTAAAATTTTTCCCTGCCCTGATACTACTATCATAGCACGAAGTGTCTCAGTTGTATTAGTGGTTTTTTTGATGAATGAAAACCTTTTGTGACTGCTCGGGCAGTCGGGTCTTTTTGATCACAAAGCGTAGAAAGGAGAGAACCGTTACTGCCAAACCACTGGCGGTAACGGTCCTCTACTCTCTGCGCTCTTTTTTACTCCAATATCAAGCGCGCTCGTCTAAACCGCGACATCGCGATGACCAGCAGCGCCGCGTCGATGACCACCAGGCCACCTAACGCGCCGGCCAGCACGCTCATCACGTTTACGCTTTGCAAGCCGGCGAACAGCGTGCTGCGTACATTCTCGGGGATGAACTGCAGCCCCAGTGACGGCAGCAGCCAGATCGCCATGATGATAATGCTCAGACGCTGGTACGCAGAGCGGGCGATGGGCGCATTCAACGAGATCAGCGTGCCGATGGAAGCCACCAGCAGCGAGGCCAGGAAGCTAAGCGCCAGCCCAAGCGGGAAGGTCAGGCCGGTGTAGAAGAGCGGTCCGCCTGGGTGTGCCACGTTGACCGTCACGGCGCCGAGCAGCAGCCCGGCCACCGTGATGCCCCAGGCATAGAAGACGGCTGCACCGATCTTACCGAGCAGGATCGCCCGGTCGGATAGGCGGCTGGCGAGCAGGGTTTCGAGCGTGTGACGCTCGCGTTCGCCGGCAAAGGCGTCGGCGACGAGGTTGATCGCCATGAATATCGGCAGCCACGACCACAGCAGCGGGAAGACCGGGTTGGTTAGCCACTCCGTGCCGCCCTGGATGGGCATGAACACACCCATCAAGCCCAGGATGATGAGCACGTTGAGCCAGCCGCTGCGTGTGCCGCCGCGTCGCAAAAAGATTTCCCTCCACTCTTTCCAGATCATGGTGATCATGTCGCTAATCATTGGATTCTTCCTCCATCAAAGTCAAGAAAACGTCTTCCAGACTCGACTTGCCCTTGCGCACTTCGTCGATCTGCACCCCATTTGCCACCAGCAGCGGCACCAGCGCCGCCGAATCAGCTTCGTCGCGCAGGTTAAGCACCAGCCGCCCGTTCTCTGTGCGCGCGCCGGTCACCTCAGGGCGCTGCTGCATGATCGCTATGACGCTTTCGGTGATGTTGCGGCCGACAATCTCCATCCGATTTTGGCCCTGGCGCTGGCGCAGTTCATCCGGCGAGCCCATCGCCATCAGTTTGCCGTGTCGGATCACCGCCACCATGCTGCAAAGCCGTTCGGCTTCCGAGAGGTTGTGGGTGGTCAGGAAGACGGTGACTCCCTGGCGGCGAGCCAGGTTGTCCAGGTCTTCGCGCAGTGCGGCCGCCGCTACTGGGTCGAGTCCGGCGGTAGGTTCGTCCAGGAACACCAGTTTGGGGCGGTGGATCAGGGTGCGGGCGACGGCCAGCTTCTGCTTCATGCCCCGGCTCCAGTTGGCGACCGTGTCTGTCCGCCGTTCCCACAGGTCCACCTCGGCCAGCAGCTCGTGGATGCGCTTCTGGCGCTCGGCGGGCGGGATGTGCCAGATGCGACCATAAAACTCCAGGTTGTCGTAGGCGCTCAGTCGCTCGTACAGGCCGGTATGCTCCAGCAGTGCGCCGCTGCGCTGGCGGATTTCGTCCGCTTGGGTGCGGGTATCGTAACCCAGCACCTGTGCCGTGCCGCCGGTGGGTTCCAGCAGTCCAAGCAGCAGCCGGATGGTGGTGGTCTTGCCGGATCCGTTCGGGCCTAAGAAGCCGAACACGATGCCTTGCGGCACTTCGAAGGAAATGCCGTCGACGGCGCGCACGCTGCCAAAGGTGCGCTCGAGGTTTTGTGTGCGGATAACAGGTTGCGTCATGCTTTTACTCCATGGATAAACGATCAACGATCTCTTTCAATTGCTTTCGATAGATGACAAACGCTTTACGGCCTTCATTGGATAGGCTGATCAGGGTTTGCGGCACTTTGCCACGGTAGGTCTTTTCGATCTCCACGTAACCGGCTTCTTCCAGGCGGGACAGGTGTGAAGACAGGTTGCCCTTGGTCAGACCGGTCTCCCGCAGCAGGAACAGAAAGTCGGTCTGCTCGGCCGCCGAGAGCAGTGAGACGATCATCAGCCGGGCGGGCTCATGGATCAGCCGGTCGACCTCTGTCAGGTGGCGCAGGTCACTCATGGCCGTCCACCCGGGATCCGGCGGGTTAAGCGCAAGACCGAGCGAACCAGCCTGCCGGTCAGGGCGCTGCTCAGGCGGCAGGTCGGGCGGCGTCCAAAGTTGCGGCCATCGCGTCTCATGCTCCCTCTTCCGCAACCGAAGGTTGAGTTTCGCGCAGGTACAGCGCCAGGGTCCATGCTCCAGAGAGGATCCAAACCAGTCCGAGCGCCGAGAAGAAGAATACCGTGGTGTAGGGATCGGGCAGGGCCAACCAGGCGGTAGCCAGACCGAGCAGGAAGGCGATCACTGAGATGGCATAGAAGCGCCGCAAGCCAAACTGGTACGCCAGGTACAGGATGAACAGCGCCACCAGGGTGGCCGAGATGATCGGCAGCCAGTTCTCGCTGACGAAGCTGCCGGCCAACGAGACGACGATCGCCAGGATGGCTGCGAATACCGCCGTGACCACAATCGCCTGGATGCGCCGCCCGCCGCGTGACCGCTTGTACGAGACATACCCGGTGCGCGGGTAGGTGATGCGCTCTTTGAAGTATGCAATCGCCTTGCGGGAGCCCAGCAACCCGAGCAGGATCAGCCCGGGCTGCCCGAGCATCAGCAGCCAGTTGCGCACTGGGGTATCCGGAACAAAGGTGATTGCCAGGAAGAACAGCCCAAGCAGCAGGATCACCGTGCCGCCGGCCATTTCTGCCAGGCCATCCACATACCAGTAGCGCTGTGTGCGCTGGGCAATTTGATCGATTGGGTTGTTCATTGGTGTAATTCCTTCCATTGCAAACAAGTTTGTACCGCAAACCAATGTGTGAAATATATCACGAATAAATATGGAAGTCAAGGATATTCTTCTTTGCACTCAATCCATTCGTAGCCCAACACATCCTTGTGTTGGGTCCCTCGCCAACCAACCTCAAATTCCATCCAAAATCCCTGCTGTACCATCGCCCTGGCGGTCGCACCCACGCTGCGGTGACTGACCTTGCATCCATACGTAGCCCAACACATCCTTGTGTTGGGTCCATTACCAACCAATATCAAATTCCATTCAAAATCTGCTGTAACGTCATCTTTATTGAAGTGACACTTGCAGCGTGCAAGTGTCACTCCACTCTTCAAGAAACCCCTAAAATCATCTCGTTCAACTTAACCCCAGGAGGTCACCGCGACCTCCCTTTCCATCGAGCCTTGGACGTCTTTGGCTCCAACCAACGGCCGTACAGCTTGAAATCACAAACCGGCTGTTCGGGATGGCCGGCATATGCGCCAGGTTGATGCCCAGGTCTTGCGGCGGCACCTCGTACGCCATCGAATTGACCAGCAGCTGGACGGCGCATAGCATCAAAGCAACGGTCACCCATTCACCAGCGCAGCGGTGATTCCGATCGTAGTAGCCGCCGCCCTGCGGGATGAAGTCGTACGGGCTTTCGTCCCAATCGGCAAAGCGCTCCGGACGGAACCGCCACGGGTCCCCCCAGGTGCGCTCGTCGTGGTTGGTTCCCCACAGATCGAGCAGCATCCAGGTATTCTTGGGGAAGTGATGCCCTTGCCAATCGAAATCATGCAGCCCGCGCCCACCCACGAACGGGAAGAAGGGATAAAACCGGCGCACTTCCTGTACGAACCACTCGGTGTACTGCTCGTCGCCGTCATGGATGCGCTGCTCGCAGGCAGGGCAGTCGTGCAGGGCCAGCGCTGCTGAAGACGATAAAGCGCGCCACCGCCACCACCGGGCGCAGCAGGTTTAGCAGCTCCACCGCCACGATGTTGACCGGCAGCAGCTTGCCATTCAGGTCGCGATGCCGGATGAAGGCCTCCAGCGGCGAGCCCTCCGGCGGCTGCAGCTGACCGGAGCGCGCCTGCCGCACAATGCCGCGCAGCCAGCGCTCTGCGCTCTGGCGCAGCAGTTGACCGTACCAGTTGTGCGGCCCGGCCGAGCCTGCCCCCGCAATCATCGCCGACAGCTGGCGGGTGCGCTGGTCCACTTCATTTTCCGGCAAGGGTACGCCCGTCCAGGCGCATACCGCCCGGGTCAGGATCTCATGCAGCGCATCGAACAGCACGACACGGTCTTGATGCTCCCAGCGCGGGATGGCTGCCAGCCACTCACGCGTCATGTGTTCCACCAGCAGGCCCATGCTCTCCGGGCTCATCCGGTCCATGAACATTTCCTTGCGGTGCAAATGCGCCCGTCCATTCAAAGTAGCCACGCTGCCGGAGTCTTGCAACAGCCACAGCGTGGTCTTCGGTAGCGCGCCGCGGCGGGTGAAGCGTTCAGGTTGGTAGAACATCCGGGCCGCGTCGGCGCCCGTCACGCAGTAGGCCTTTTGCAAGAAAAGCCGGGTCTCGAAGATATCGGTATTCAGCCGCTGCGCGCGGCTGGCAATAAACGGATAGCCTTCTGAAAGCAGCGCGAGGCCGCTGTCGAGGCTGTTGTCACGTGGAATTTTGGTATTCATTTCCCCTCTAATTTCTTACAAAACACGAGGTGAGGCGCACTTCTGAAGTGCATCCCACCTGGGCTAATCATTCAGGTTGATCGTATTTTTTGAGCCGTTGGATTGTGCTTTGCGGGTTATCGGTCAGCACGGCATCACAGCCCAGGAAACGATACAGCCACAGGCGCTTGTCCGGCATCGGATCTAGCGGGCAAACGACCTGTCCATGCCGATGCGACGTGCTCACATAGAATGGATTGGCCAGCAGCACCGGCCAGAACGGCCCCAGCAGCTGCGGAGCTCGGATTGGTCTCAGGTTGGAAAGGGTGATCCAGCCGATCGGGATGTCGGGGGCGATGACTTGCACGGCCTGGATGCGCGTCAGGCTGAAAGACAGCACCACCGAGCGGTCGCGGATGCCGAGTTCAGCCAGTTCTTCTGCCAGTTGAACGCACACGGACGGCTCAAGGAAGCGGTCGGTCTTCAGCTCCAGCGCCAGGCCCATGTCTGGCGGCAGGATGGCCGCCACCTCCGCCAGGGTGGGGATGCGCTCCTGTTCGAATCCGGGGCGGCTGTCGAATGCGCTCAACGCTTGGAGCTGCGCCAGGGTCTTCTCGGCCACCGGACCGCTGCCGTCCGTGGTGCGGTCGACGGTGGCGTCGTGGATGCACATGAACACACCGTCGGCGCTCAGGTGCAGGTCGGTCTCCAGGATGTCGGCGCCGTCGGCGATAGCCTGGCGAAAGGAAGCCAGCGTGTTCTCCGGGAACAACGCTCGGTTACCCCGGTGGGCCATCACGTAGGGCTTCCGGCGCCCGGGCAGCGAGAGGCGGGGGGTTGGCTGCATTACGTCTCCTTGATGCTTAAGTCGTTCTGTTATTGATTCTCTCTTCTTGCAGCTCCTCACTGGATCTAGGGACAGGCGTGATCAGAATGAACGCCACGCCTATCACGATGATGCCAAAAGCTGCTCCGACCATGCTCCAGAAAACGTAAAACGTGAAGGGGGTCATCGAGAACAGGCCGTCCCAACCGGGAATGACCAGCGCTCCGTTGTTCATCAGGGCTGCCCACAAGACTTCCAGCAGTATCCCGACCAACGTCCCCCAGGCCAGGCCTTGCAAGAGCGGCCGTGGGAAGGGGTCGAATTGCGGCCATTCGGCTTGCGGGTAGGGTTTGGTACGATGTTCCACCACGTGCCCGGCCATGGCGCGCATATCTTTTTCGTTCTTCGGTTTGCGTGGAGTATCCTTTTTGGCTTCGAAGACGCGTACCGGGCCGGCGTCTTTTTCTGCCTTGCGTTTCTTTTTGGGCATGGCCGTCACTCCTTTGCGCTAAAAATTGTATCCAGGTACAGGTCAATCTGAGCCTGGGTTTCCCAAGAAATCGTGCCTTCGCCGCCGATGATCCAGCCGTGATTGGTCAACTGCTGGCGCGGCGCGGTCTCGTACGGGGCGGTCAGCTTCAAGTAGGTCTTCACGGCTTCGGGAATCTGCCCGGCCGAATCCAGTACCAAAACCGGGGCATGCTTGCCCATGTGGCTGAGGGTGGTGGCGGGTACCGCGTTCTGCCAGCCGGCAGGCCCGTCGAGCCGCACGAAGATGGCGTTGTGACCGGCTTCGCCGATGCCCCAGCCGAAGCTGCGTGCGCCTTGTAAGAACCAGGCGCCCCAATCTTTGCCTTCGTCGTGAAAGGCAGCGAAGTGCGCGCTGGTTTCGGATGCGCTGCTGCCGGGGATGCGAGTCACCTGTCCATACTGCGCCAGCTCGCGCACTACCAGGTCGGGCACGACGCTTTCATCGCCGAAGACGTAGATCCAAGGGCCGTGCGCGCGGCGCTGCAGGATGCGCCGGGTGGCCTCGGGCACGCCCTCATTAGTGACGAAGGCCAGCCCGTCGCCCATGTGCGCGTTCCAGAAGATCGAGGGGATGGCAGGCGCCAGGGAATCCAGGTTGGCGATCACTACATCGTTTTGGTGGTTGCCGTGTTGGGTCGCGCTCCAGTTGTCGGCATCTTCGGCCAGCTCGAAGATATCTGCGGCCTGGATCTGGCGGATCTGGAAGCCCATCTGCTGTACCTCGCTCGCCACGGCATCCGAGATCGTCCCGAACAGGTACACCTGGGTGTTGCCATCCATCATCACCCCTTCCGGCTTGAGCCTTAAAAGCTCTTTGCGGGTCAGATCGGGAATGCTGTTTTCGTCGACATACAAGATCGGCGCGTTAACCGGGAAGTGCTGAACCCGGCTGGTGGCAACCATCACCTCAGGCAGGAGGTTGCGGTTGACCAGCACGATTGCGCCGGGCGTGTTCCCTTCCTCGGTGACCGGATAGATGATCTGGGCGACGGCCACCGCGGTCTGTACCGGGTCGTCCGAGCCGATACGGGTGGTGTTGACTGTGACCAGGTTATGGTTCGGCTCCAGGAACGGCACTTCGCCAGGAACTGAAGCGGGCTCCGTTTGCGGGATCAATACTTGATCTTCATACCATAAAATTCCGGCGACCATGACAGCCACCGTCACGGCCAGAATCCCCAGGGTTATCCATGTGTTTTTCAACATATCTCCTCCTTACATAAGCCCGCTTTTGCGCTGTTTTATGACCAGGAACGTATTGAACGGCCAGGCCAGCAGGAGCGCCAGGAAGCCGGTGAAGAGCATGACCCCGAACCACAAGATCGATTCTTCAGACGGCATCATCGGCAGGTTCCACATCATCAGCCACCACATGCCCGGGTTCATGGCTGCTGCGGCAGCGGTCATCGAGATCAAGACCATCGGCAGGGCTTTGAGCAAGGTCTGCCGGTATGTCAGGCCGTAGAACATGGCCAGCATGGGGGTCTGGAATAACAGCCAGGAGACGATCACAGCGGCGATATAGTTGAAGATCATGATCAGGATCATCGGTGCGCCCAGGAAGAACAGCGGCCCCTGGGCTGGGATCAAAGGGATGCCAAACAGGCTGGTGAGAAAGCCCGTGACGATCATGATGGTGGCGCCGAAGCCGACCGCCGAGATGGTGGCCGCAAGGCCTTGCAGCCACAGCGGCCGGTCCCACATCATGCGGTTCTTCATCCGGATCAGCGGACGATTGTATGAAAGGATGTATGCCGGAATGGCAAACGGGCCCATGAGAAGGGCCGCCAGCGGCCAGGCCAGGCGCATCACCCAATTTTGATGCGGCAGGAGCTTGCTTTGATGGAACAGGATCCAGATTGCCGAGGCGGCTCCAAGCAAGATCCAGGTGGCCGCCAGCATATCGATGCCGCTCATGCCGTCGCCTTTGCCCTTGTATGGGCCGATCTCGACCGCGTAGTCGGCTTGCGATTGGGCCGGGAAGCTGATCCGGTCGAGCCCACCGAGCACGTAGAAATGGTGAAAAGGTCCTTCGCTGGGCGTGACCCAAAAGGCGGCGCGCTGGCTCCAGAAGTAGTCGTTAATCAAGGTGGGCAGCGTCCGCTCGCCCGACCACATCAACGGCCCGATCTTGCCGCGCCGGGCCAGGTTGGCGCTCAAGAGCGCCATGCCGGGTTCATCCGGTCGGGCCAGTGTGTAGGCGCGGTACCCGGTGGTGGTATCAGCGTTCATGCCCCAGCCGAACAATGGATTCGTTGGGTCCTCGTACTTTGCGAATGCTACAGCGGTCTGCGCCGGGTCGACGCTGCCGATGCGTGTAGTCCCCTCCGGCGCCACAGCATCCCCGAGCGCATACAGCGGCAAGCCTGCAGGCGCGTCGGCGGGGTCGAAAACTGCCATGTCGCCGCTGTATGCCAACCATGGAGCGGCCAGCAGGGCCGTTTGCGGGTCTTGCCCGTCGAGCAGGAGCGCGTGCCGGGGCTGCTCGGGCAGCCGCGCGCGCAGGTCGCCGAGCTGGCGGGTATCCAAGCTTTGCGTGAGCAGGCCGGTCCCCGGGTCAACGGCGGCATTGATCAGCAGCGCCTGGGCGCCGTTCATGACGTCTGAGCCGGATGGGCGCAGGCGGTCGATTTCTTCCAGCATTTCAGTGGAGGCGGGCAGTAACACGCCATTTAGCGAGCGCAGCAGCGAGGCCGCCTGCAAGCCGCCCTTCCAATCGCTGGGGTCGTACAGCAGCACGACGGAAGGGGTGTTCTCGGGCTGCGTGGACGGATACACCGCCCGGCTGACTTCGCGCCGCCACTTCTTCCAGCGTATCCCCAATGAATTGGGTGGTGTTCTTGGTGTTCCAATGCTCGCGCTCCTGGTTGTAGCCCTCTGGACTGCGGGCGTAACGGACGGGCGACGCGACGATCCCGGCCAGGAGTACGGCCGCGATGAACAAGGCGGCAGCCGTCGCAAGTGGTTTGAGCCAGGGTGGTCCTTGGTTCATAAAACTCTCCCTATTCTGAATCCTCGTGCGCACACAGGCGGATCGACCCTAACCGGAACCAGGTTGTATTCCTTCGCGCGGTTCTTTTGGATCGGCCGGTGCGCCGGCAGTTTGTAAAGCCCCCATATATTTTCATGAGAAGAGAGACTGCAGTCGCCTGCATCTATCTTGTTCTAAGGATACCATTTTTGCGGTGAGTTTTCGGCAACCAGACCAAAATAACGATGAGGGCGCTGCCCTTGCCCGGTCTGGCGCCTCAATCTGGTTTCGTACAGGTGGTTTCTCCTGATCTGGCCCTCAGAACGGATGATTGGAAGCGGAGAACGTAGTAAAATAACCGGAGTGGTTTTTCATCAGAGGGACAGTCCTTAGGAGGGAATTGCATGTATATCACGCTGCTCACGCTGCACAATCTCACTCGCTGGCTGGTCATTATTTTCGCGCTCGTTGCACTGGTGCGAGCCTGGGGAGGCTGGCTGGGGCGCCGCGAATGGACGACCGAAGCTGAGCGGATCGGTTTGGTCTATACGATCGTGCTGGATCTGCAAGTCTTGTTCGGTATCATCCTGTATATTTATCCCGGCACGTACACTTTCGCAGCCTTTGGCGATATGGGCACTGCCATGCAGAATGCGGTGGTACGCTTCTATGCGGTCGAGCATATCTTCCTGATGCTGGTCGCCGTGGCGATTGCACATATTGGGCGGTCGGTGGGGCGCAAAGCGGCCGAGCCGGTGGCCAGGTACCGGAGGCTGGCGATTTGGTTCACGGTGTCGCTCGCGATCATCCTGGCTGCCATCCCCTGGCCGTTCTTCGACTATGGTCGCCCGCTGCTGCGCTTCTTTGGTCTGTTGTAAAACCTTAAACGCGCAAAGGATTAGAAAGAAGAGACGCAAGGCTAGCCTTGCGTCTCTTCTTTCTAATCCTTTGCGCGTTTAAGGTTTGATCGCCCTGGTAGCGAAGAAGCCCGGCATAACCTTCTCCAGCAGTGTGCCGGGGTCAACGTCCTCGTAAAAGCCGACCAGGTGGAACCCGGCCTGCAGCTGCCCACCGATTTGGGTATTGAAGGTGTGGCTCCATTCCAGCGGCCACTCTTCAGCCATGTGCTGCTTGCGCTTTTCCTCGTCCAGGTCGGTGATGTCGGCATAGGGGATCGAGTGGACGACTTCGATAATGCCCTGGTCGAGCTTATCAAAGTCGAAGATATAGTTGATTGGATTGGTAAAGCCCGCCAGCAGCGCACCGCCCGGACGCAGCACCCGAAAGGCCTCGCGCCACACCGCCAGAATATCGTCGACGAAGGTGTTCGAGACCGGGTGGAAGATCAGGTCGAAGCTGTCATCGGCCAGCATATCCAGCTTGCGCATATCGCCCTCGATTGTGGTCACCTCCAGCCCATCCCGTTCGGCCACCATGCGGTCAGATGCCAGCTGGCGCGGTGAATTGTCCAGCACAGTCACCCGCGCCCCGGCTGCCGCCAGGATCGGTCCCTGCTGCCCGCCGCCCGAAGCCAGGCACAGCAAGTCCTGCCCTTGCAAGTCGCCAAACCAGTCGCGCGGCACCGGGATGGTGGGGGTCAACACGACTTGCCAATCGCCGCGCCGGGCGGCCTCGACCTGCTCGGATGTAACCGGCTTGGTCCACTGGTTGCCCCCCTCGACCTGCTTGTTCCAGGCATTGCGGTTGTACGCTCGAATATCCATGCAAATCTCCTTAGCGTGTTCACTGCTCGCGAATCGCTTGCTCTTCACTCTCTACCTTAAGCCGCCTTTTGCGCCGCTAACCGTGACGAATAACCGATCAACGCCAGCAAGATCACCAGCGCCAGCAGCATATCGATCAAGATGGTCACCATGGTCACCTGCGGGCCGATCGATTCGAACATCTGCCCGATCAACCAGGGGGTGATCATTCCGCTCAAGCTGGATCCCACGAAGAAATAGCTGGTGACCTGGCCGGTCAGGACCATGCGGTGCTCGGCGAACGAGATCAGGGTGGGGAAGATCGAGGCCATCGCGAGGCCGAAGATCGCCGTGCCGATCCACACGCCGATTTCCGGCCTGGGGAAGAACAGCACCACCAGCACGCCCAGCGCACAACCGATCACGTCGCTGAGCAGAACGGTGCGCGGCCGCAGCCGCATCGTGATCGGGATGCCGAGCAGCCGTCCCAGGGTAAACGAGCCCCAGTACAGCGAGGTCAGGTAAGCAGCGGTCGTCGCATTGGCTAAATTGAGCCGGAGCGCGTAGGTGTAGATCCAGCCGCCGAAGGAGATTTCTGCGCCGACGGCCATGAAAAACAGCAGCGCGATCAGGACGACCAGCAGCGGGTTTGCCTTCCCGGCGGGGTTGTTTTGGTCGGTCTTCAAGCTGCTTGGGCTGGGTTGGCTCAGGATCCACACCGCCACCGGCAGGATCAGCAGCGCCATGATCCAGAAAGGCCACCGGATGGCGCCGCTGACCAGCATCACCTGGGCGATCAGGATCGGCGCCAGGAAGGTGCCAATGCCGAAGAAGAAGTGCAGCGCATTCATGAACGGCCCGGTATTGGGGTGATGTACCCACACCAGCATGGTATTGCCGCCCACGTCCACCGTGCCTTCCATCGCTCCGAACACAACGAACAAGAGCGCCAGCGCCCACAGCAGTGGGATGGTCGGGATGGCGGCCATCGCTCCGGCCATCAGCAGCAGGGCGATACCCATGATGGTGTGGCCGGGGAGGCGGTCGTAGGTGCGGCCGCCCAGTACCGAGCCGATCAGGTAGCCCAGGGAGCGGGCCATGAACAGGTAGCTAATTTGACTCAATTGGCTGCCGGTTTGCTCGGCCAGGAAGGGTAGGGTGGGTCCGAACATGGCCCCGGCCATGCCCAGGCCGATGAAGGCCAGGAAATAGCCGCTGCTTTTGGCGGTTTTTCTGGTTTGAACGGACTGTGATGTTTCTTCGTTTGTCATCGTGGATGATGATTTCATGAAAACCTCGCTGGTTTAGATCGTCGGGCCTAGGATGGGCGGGGCTTGTGCCGGCCTCTACGATTGAGCGATCATCTGCAGCACCTCCACCAGATCAGCGGTGGAAGGCAGGATCAGGTCTGCGCCGGCTTTGCGCAGCTCTTGCTCGGTTCCGAATCCGCATAGCACGCCGATGGTCTGCGCCCCGGCTGCCTTGCCCGAGCGGATGTCCACGGTGGTGTCGCCAATCATCAGGCACTCGTGCGGCTGCACCCCCATCTCCTGGGCCGCATAGCGGATCGGGTCTGGGAAGGGCTTGGTGTAGCGGCAGGTCTGCGAGGTTACCACGGTGGGAAAGTGGACTGTCAGGCCGTGAAATGCCAGGAAGGCCAGGGTGGTGCGGCGGTCGCGGGCGCTGACAACAGACAGCGGGTAGCGCGGCTGGAGCGCCGCCAGCATCTCCTGCACGCCGGATACCAGCAGGAAGGAGCGCGGCCGGCGCGAGGGCAAACGATGTGCCATGAAGTTGTACAGCCCGGCGATGTACTCGTCCAGGCCGATCCGATCGAGGGCGCCGTAAACGACGTTCCCGGGCGATTCCAAGCCCATGACCAGCCAGTGGGCCAAGGGGCGTACATCCCGCCGGGGGAACACGCCTCGCAGCGGCCGCAGGGCGCGCTCGAAGCGCAGGGTCCACTGGTCATCTGTATCGCAAAGGGTGCCGTCGACATCGAAGCAGAGGGCGCGAATACGGGATAGGTCGAGGGGCACGGCAGCTACTCTTGAGCAGCGGCGAGCTGCTGCAGCATGCGTCCGGTAACATCCTCATCCGGCGCGAGGGTCCACGTGATCTGGCGACCGTCCCTTTGGATGCTTACATAGCCATCGCTGGTGTTCTCCCAAACCAATGCATCGGACTGCCGCTGTGGGCTGCCCCAACGGGCTTTTCCATAGGTCTGGAGCGCGTCCCAGAACTCCTGGGTATCCTGCGCATTTTCCCAGCGCCAGCGCTGCTCCAGGGCCAGTTGTTCGGCAGCCGCGTTCCAGTAGACGCTGTAGCCGTCGCCCTCCCAACCGGCTGCCGCCGTCCTGGCCTGGTCGGCCGGGATGCGGAATTCGGGCTGGTAACCTTCAGCCAGCAGCAGGTAGGTGGTCCACTCGCCCAGCATGTCGCTGTCGATCTGGGTCCAGCCGTCGCCAAGGGCTGCGCTCAAATCGGGATGGGGCAGCTCAACCGGCTGGTCTTGCGGGTACTTGTCGGGGTGCAGGATTTGCTCTGTGGAGTCTGGTGGATCGGCGAAGGCCTGGGTGATGGCATCGAAACCGCCGCGATCGTACAAGCTCTGGACGAATTCCTGCCCTTGCTGATAGGGGAAGATGAAGTCTTCGTGCATGAAGGCAGGCGCCGAGTTGTACACGGGGCTTTCGTAGGTATTGGCGTACGCTTGCAGCTGGCTCTGGTCTTCCTGTGTGCCGAATTGGAAGAACCAGCTGTAGCTCGTCATCGTGGCGTCGCCTTCGATCAACGAGGAAGCCGAGTTGCAGTACTGGGAGTGATCCTCGCAGTAGTCATCACGCAGGTTCAGCCCTTCCCGCAGATCGTAGTTTTGGTCTTGCAGGGCATGGGTGAACTCGTGGGCGTAGGTTAGACGCTCGGGCCCGCCGAAGCTCTCGCCCTGCACCACGTAGAACTCTTTGGTCTCGCTGTCATAGTAGCCCGCAATCTGCTCGGTATACAGATCGAGGTAGAAGTTCATCAGGTCAAAACCGGGCTCCAGCAGACCAAACGCAGCCAGGACGCGGCTGTCGTTGGCGGCATCCTCGGCAGTATAGTCTTTGAAAAAGTCGTTCACCACCTTATCACGCAGCTGCTCTTTCGTCAGCATGTTGCGTTTCAGGTCGTGCTGGGGGGCCAAACCGCGCAGCTGGATCACCTGCTGCTCGATGGCGTCCATCTGAACGGCGATCTCGGGCGGCACGGAGGCTCCCTCTGGAGTGGTCGGCGCGGTCAGGGCTTCGGTGGGCAGGGTTTCGGCTGCCGGCGCGGTCGGCTCGACCGCCGGTGTCGCAGTGGGGGCAGGGGGGACGGTCGCGAAGGGCATCAGTGTGGGCTGCAAGGTGACGGTCGGCGCGGGCAGCACGGCCGCTTTGATGGCCAGGAATGCGCCCGGGAGCAGGATCACGGTCAGCACGAAGCAGGCGACGAACAGCAAGGTCAGGATGGTCAGCAGGATACGTTTGGTCACGAAGTTCCCTTTAATTCTGGGTCACAAAGTTGATGGCATAGTTGGCGTCGGAATAGCCGGGATGGGCCTCCAGCGCCAGGTTGAACTGTTCGATCGCGCCTTCTTTATTCCCGTCACGATACAGCGCCCAACCACGCCAAAGCAGCGCCTCTTCTGAATTGGGCGTGATCTTAAGGGCATATTCGGTCAGGGCCAACAGATCTTCGTTTTGATTGGTGTGGAAATAGGCGATGAACGGGCCGAACTGGTAGCGCAGCATGCGCTGGGGCAGCCGCAGCGAGCGGGCTTTGTCGTAAGCCTCAACGGCCTCGTCGTAACGCTCGAAGTAGACCAGGTTGGTGCCCAGGTTGAACCAGGCGTAGGGGTTGTCGGGGTTCTCCTCGGTCTCTTTGCGCGCAGTCTCGATGGCGTGCTGGCGATTGGCGTCGTAGTCCTCTCCAATGATGCCCTGGATCTGTTCGGCCAGTTCGGGCTTGTAGAGCAGGAAGTATACCCGGTTGAAGGACTGCCAGGATTTATCCAGGTCGGAATAAGGCACGCGGCGGTTCGGGCCCCGGAAGCTGTCTTGCACAGTGAAGATCTCAGTGGAGTTGTCGTAGCCGGTGATCAGCAGGTAGTGCCCCGCCCAGCGGTCGTCGCTGGGCCAATAGTTCTGATCGTCCCAGAAGCTCTCCTCGATCATGACCGGTGTGCCCGTCGCCAGGATCTTGCGGATCAGGTCTAGGTCACCGCCAACACGGTAATCGGCGTACAGCCAGTTGATGTTGTCGTACACGTAGCCAAGCAGCTCATCCACATTGACGTTGCGGTCGCCGCGGATGGGCTTGATCACGTCCGAGATGGTGTGCTGTTCGCCCTCCCAGCCGTAGTAGCGCAGGTAGAGCGCCAGGGTGGCGGGGCCGCAGTTGTTCCAATCCTGGGGGTCTTTGTAGACGGGGTATTCCATGTTGAAGGCGTTGGGAATGGCGGTGGGTGTCAGCGTAGGCGCTTCGGTCGGCGTTATTGTGGGTGTATATTCCTTCGTGGGCGCCGGGGTAGGTGTGAGGGTGGCGGTTGGCAGCGCAGTCGCAGTCTCCTCGGGCGACTGGGCATACACAACGTCTGAACGGCTGGCGGGTGTGGGTATATCGCCAGCGGGGTGAAGGGCCATGCGAAGTGTGGTTGCAAAGATATCAAAGCGCCAGGACAGGCGCCGTTCGACCGGCGGCAGGTGATACACCACCACCAGGGCGATTAACATTCCAATTGCCCCCATCAACGTTTTGACAATTGTGGGTAACTTGTTGGGGTCACGCATTGATTGATTTTACCAGAAAAACGAGAACCTCTCTGATCAGCGCCTTGACATTAATCCTGACAAATTCAGTACACTTAGGCCCTTATTCCTTGATATAATTGCCCCCATGAAGTATCACATCTGGACAGAAGGCTGTCAAATGAATGACGCCGACTCGCTGCGGGTCGGCTCGGCGTTGGAGCACTTGGGCTACCGGCAAACGGCTCGCGCCGAAGACGCGGACGTGATCGTGTTGAACACTTGTGTGGTGCGCCAGAGCGCCGAAGACAAGGCTTATGGGAGGCTGTCTTCGTTGAAGCCGTTGAAGATCAAGCGCCCCGGTCTGGTGATTAACCTGATGGGCTGTCTGGTGGGCGTCAAGACCAACGGTAAGCTGCGCGAGCGCTTCCCCTATGTGGACGTGTTCTCGCCGCCTTCCGACCCAATGCCGCTGCTGTCTTTCCTGGCCGAGCGGGACGGGCGCGAGCTGGAGACGGAAGAGACCCTCCAGCGCTTTGCGATGATGGATGGCGACCTGACGCTGCCGGAGAGCGAGCGCGGCAAGCTTGTGGCGACCCACATCCCGATTGTCTATGGCTGCTCGCACGCCTGCACCTTTTGCATCATTCCCTACCGGCGCGGCGTCGAGCGCAGCCGCCCGCCGCAAGAGATCCTGGCGGAGGCCCATGCGCTGGTCGACCAGGGTGTGCGCGAGATCACCCTGCTGGGCCAGATCGTGGACCGCTACGGCAAGGACCAGCCGGATTATCCAACACTGGCGGGGCTGCTGATTCGCCTGAACGCCATCGATGGGCTGGAGCGCGTCCGTTTCCTGACCTCGCACCCCAACTGGATGACCGACGAGCTGCTGGACACGGTCGCCGAGCTGCCCAAGGTAATGCCGCATATCGAGGTGCCGGTGCAGGCTGGAGATGATGAGGTGCTGGCGAACATGCATCGGGGCTACACTTCGGGCCAATACCGTGATCTGGTGGGCAAGATTCGTGAGCGCATCCCCGGCGTTTCGATTGCGACCGACATCATCGTCGGCTTCCCCGGTGAGACTGAGGCGCAGTTCCAACGCACCTACGACCTGATGGCCGAGCTGAAGATGGATGTGGCTCACATGGCGCGCTATTCGCTGCGGCCGGGCACGGTCGCCACCCGCAAGATGGATGACAACGTGCCGGACGAGGAAAAGTGGCGGCGCTTCCGTGCGCTGGAAGCGCTGCAAGGGTCGATCGCAGCCGAGATCCACGCCACCTACCTGGGCAAGCGTGTGCCGGTGCTGTTCGAGCGGAAGGCCAAGGATCGCTGGCGCGGCCGCACCGAGACCAACAAGCTGGTTTTCGCCGCCGCCGAGCAAGACCTGCGCGGCCGGGTTCTTCCGGTCGAGATCAATTGGACGGGCCCCTGGTCGATGATTGGGGAAATCAGGGAATAGAGAACCGTGAACAGCCGGACTGAAAACCAGGTTCCTGCCAGGACACTGGTTTTTAACTTAACGCCATCGTATGGGTCAAATTGTTGATCCATCGGCCGGTCGATACCCGCCACACCCCCACGCAGAACTTGGCAATCTCATCCCCCATCACCATCAGCACGACGCCGTAAACCGGGAAGTGCAGCACGAACGCACCCAGCAGCGCCAGCGGGATGCCAATCAACCACACCGTGCCCACGTCCAGCACGAACGAGAAGCGCGTGTCGCCGCCGCTGCGCAAGACGCCTACCACGATGATCGTGTTCGAGGCCCGCACCCACAGCGCAAACGACAGGATGATCAGGATGTTGCGCGCGTTTAGATGGGTTTCGGCCGAGATGTTATACAGCGATAGGATCAGGTCTTTGGTGACAAAGATGGTAATGCCCATCAGCACAGCCCCCATCACGCCCAGCGCCAGGGTGCGGCGGGCGTAAGTCGAAGCTTTATGCTCCTCCCCTGCGCCGATCCGCCCGCCGATTACGACCGCCGAGGCATTGGCGATGCCGATGAACAGCACGAAGGCCATGTTCTCGACCGTGCTGGCGATGTTGACCGCTGCGATCGAGTTGGTGCCGATGTGACCGTAGATGGCGTTGTAGATGCTGATCCCCACCGCCCACAGCGACTCGTTGAACACCACCGGCAGGGCCGTGGCAAAATAGCGTTTCAGGAAGGCGCGGTTGAAGGCGATGAACTGGTTCAGGCGGGCGGCGACCGGGGTTTTCAACAGGTAGGCCAGGCTCAACAGCACGCCAGCTTCCAGGATGCGCGCCGCCAGGGTGGCGGTGGCCGCGCCGCGCACGCCCATCGCAGGGAAGCCCAGGTTGCCGAAGATCAGCAGGTAGTTCAGCAGCATATTCAGCCCCAGCGCGCCCACGCTGACATACATCGGCAGGCACGCGTTTTCGACGCTGCGAAGGATGTTGGCGAAGGTGTAGGTGAGGCTGGTGGCCAGGTAGCTGAATCCGACGATGCGCAAGTACTGGCTGCCAAGGGTGATCACCTGTGGGTCTTGCGTGTAGAACGACAGGAACACCTGCGGGAAGGCGATCCCTACCAGGGCGAACAGACTGCTGAATCCGATCCCCAGCGTCAGGGCGATGCCCATCACCTTGTGGATGCTGGCGGTGTCCTTGCGGCCCCACAGCTGCGCCGTGAATAGGCTGGCCCCGCTGCTGATGCCGAACAGCAGCAGCGAGAGCAGGAAGAACATCTGGTTGGCGAGCCCCACCGCAGCCACCTCGGTCTCGCCCAACTGCCCGATCATCAACACGCCCAACATGTTCAGTGAGGACATCAGGAAGTTCTGGATGACGATCGGCAGGCCGATGCGGATCAGAGCAGAGTAGTATTCTTTATCGCTGAACATGAAATTCCTTGAAAGCAGTAAAGTTGCAGCGGCAGGCATTTTGCCTGCCGCTGCACCGAGAAGCCCTGATCAACGCTCTAAGGAGCGCAGGTAATTTCCCATCAATGGATACAACTGCCGGTACAGCTCGAAGCGTTCATCGTAGCGCGCCTGGGCGGCCGGGTTGGGCTCGAAAGTCCGCTCGGGCACGACCATGATCTCCACACCCTCGGCCAGCGAGGGGAAGGCTCCACAGCCCGTGCCTGCCAGGATGGCCGCGCCGAGTGAGCCGGCTTCATTGATGACCGGGCGCACGAACGGTCGCCCCAGGATGTCTGCCGACAGCTGCAGCCAGGCGTCTGACTTGCTGCCGCCGCCGACTGCCCGGAAGCTGTCGATCTGAATGCCTGCCCGGGGCAGCTCCTCGAAGAACTCTCGGATGTAAAAAGTCATCGCTTCCAGCATGCCCTTGAGGATCTCACCGCGTGAGGTCTCCAATTTGAGCCCGGCGATCACGCCGCTCGAATCGGCGATGAAGGCCGGCGGCCCGGTGACGGTGAAGTGCGGCAGGGCCATCACCCGGCTGGGCTCGGACGGCATCTCGGCCATCAGGCGGGTATACAGGTCCTCCCCGGCAGCGCGGGCGGCATCGCGCTCGGCCGTGGCAAAAGTGTCCCGGAACCACTTGACGACCGAGCCGCCCTGATTGTAGATGAAGCTGACGAAGAGTCCGGAGGCGGCGTGGTGCTCGGTGTTGAAGCCGCGCGCGATCATCGTCTGTGGGCTGGGGCGGCGGTCGAAGACCGGCATCATGCACAGGTAGGTGCCCATGCCGTACATGGCCTGCCCGGGGGAGATCACGCCGCAGCCGATGCCGTTCATCGACTGGTCGTGCCCGCCGCTGACGATCGGGATACCCGGCGGCAGCCCCAGTTCTTCCGCAATTGGCCTCGCCACCGAACCGATGACTTGTCCGGACGGCACTGGCGCCGGCAGTTTATCTCGGTCCAGCCCGGTCAGGGCCAGTAAATCATCCGACCAATCGCACAGGTCCAGGTCGAACAGCAGTGTGCGGTTCGCCAGCGAGTAATCGACAACTGCGTCGGCGCCCAGCATAAAGGCGACGAAGCCGCTCCAGTGCAGCAGTTTCCAGGTTCGGTCGTACAGCTCGGGTTGGCGCTCTTTCATCCACAGCAGCTTGGTCAGGGAGTAGTGGTTGCCGAGGGTGTTGCCGTTGATGCCGTACAGTCGTTCGTTATCGAGCGTTTCGGACAACCCAGGCAGGTACTCGGCGCCGCGCACGTCGAAGTTCAGCAGTGACGGCCCGAGGATCTGGCGGTCGGCGGTGACCGGCACGACCGATTCACCCAGCGACGAGACGCTCAACGCCTGGATCGGATCCAGCGTCGCACCGGCCGCGGCTTCACGGATGGTGGTTTTGATCTTCTCCCAGACGTATAGGCTGTCCAGCACGGCCCAACCCGGCTGCGAGTGGTCGTAGTCGTATTCCTGATAGGCCAGGCTCAGCAGCCGCCCATCCAGCGAGAATACGCCGGCCTTGCAGCCGCTGGTGCCGATGTCGATGCCGAGCAAGCTCATTGGTTCTCCTTATTCTCTCTCTCCGGTTAAAACCTCTGCCGACCCACCGATGCCCAAATAATCCCGCAGCACCCAGGTGGTGCGCTCGTAGACCGCCTGCCTGGCTTGCTCCAGGCTGCCGGTCTCTTTTAGCGTTACCTCGTAGGGTTGGCGGATCTCGGTGCCGACGTTGATCTTGGCGATGCCACGCTTGACGCCTTTCAGAACGTATTCCTTTTGCACGCCCGACCCGCCATGCAGCACCAGCGGTACGCCGGTCATTTCCGCCAGCTTGGACAGGTGCTCCAGGTCGAGCCGAGCAGCCACTTTCTTCTCGTCCTTGCGCCCGGCGGCGATTGCGCCGTGGATGTTTCCCACCGCCACCGACAGCCAGCTGCAGCCGCTCTCCTGCACGAAGCGGCGGGCCTCGTCAGGGTCGGTGAAGCCCTTGCCCGAGGCGAACATGTCCTCGTAAGGCGGCAGCGGCCCGGTCTCGTGACCCAAGACCGCACCCAACTCAGCCTCCACAGGCACGCCATAAGCGCCGGCAGCTTCGACCACCTGGCGCGTCGCTTGGATGTTCTCATCCAGTGGCAGCCGCGAACCGTCAATCATCACCAACTCGTAGCCCAGTGACAGGGCCTGCTCGAACACCGGCATGAAGTCGACCCGGCAGTCGTCTTCGTCGATCACTGGCACGTGGTCCAGATGCAGGCGCACGTGGTGTGGACTGGCACAGCGGGCGAAGGCCTCAGCCACCTCGGCCGGGCCGCGCGCCTCGAACTTGTACCATTCCAATCTGGCAGACTCGATCAGGGCGAACGAGCCGGCGTCGACCACGGCCTGTATCACCGGCTCCATCATCGGCAAATAAGGGACATTGAAGGCGGGTACCACGATGCCGCGCCGGGCGGCAGTTTTAACGATTTCTGCAACAGTATGCATCGGTTAACTCTCCAATTCAACGACTTCGAGGTCAATGGTATAGCTTCGGCTCTCGCCGGGTTCGAGATAGGGCAGCTGCCCGGTTTCTCGAGCGTTGGCCCGGCCGCCGAGCGTGCTGGTGTTGGACGGCTCGATGCCCAGGACGTAAGCGCCCTGGCCCATCATCTTCCACTGATACAGGTTGGGGAGGGCCTTCAGCGGGAATCGCCAGCGCAGCCCTAACCCGATCTCGGGGTTGCGCAGCTCGACCGTGGCCATCCCGTCCGCGTCCGGCTTGGGGATGTGCTTGAAGACCTGCTCCCGGAAACCGGGGGTCGGCGACTGGAAGCGCATCCAGTCCTGGAGCCCCGACTCGGCATCCGCGTCACGCGGCAGGGTTTGATCGGCTTCGATGTGCAGCTCGGCCCGCTCACTGAGCAGCGGGAAGCCCAGGTTGAAGTGGTACAGGATCATGTGCGGCCGGCGCTCGAAGCCCTCGTTCGTGACTTCATCGGCGATGCGGATGGCGTTCGAGCCCATTTGCGTTGAGATCGTGCGCCGCAGCGTCAGGTTCTCGCCGAACAAACGGGCCTGGCGCACCTCGCCGGAGGCCGTCAGCCGGTATTCCTCTGCCTGCCAGCCGGTTCGATAGTTGACCTGGCGTGCCGGGATGGTCCCGACCCGCCCATGCAGCCCGAAGTCTTCGCCCTCATCTTGATTGGGTGGACCGAACTGATCCAGGCCGCAGGTGGCCAGCAGGCCGCCCTGGAAGGTGCGCAGCCAGCCCATGCCGTGTGGTTCGTGGAAGTGCGCATGGGTGTCGCCGTTGGGTGAGGCCCAGGCCAGCGGTACGCCCCGGAACTGTGCGGCCGAAATGTCCATCGCCCGGTCGGGCAGGATGGTGAAAGACAGTCCGCTGCCGGTCCACACCTCCAGCATGCGGCTGCCGCGAGCCGGGCCGTCGTTGGCCTCGACCAGGCGCATTCCGGCCAATTGGTCCATGCTGCCAAGGCGCTCTCGCAGCGTCTGTCGGTCATAGCGATGGAAATCGAAAGGTTTCATGGAATTTGTCCTGTGCAAGTTTTCAACTAGTATATCCCGTTTAGCGTTTGAGGTGTGAGCAGGGTAGGGGGTAGAAGGATCGTAAGAAGAAGCGCTCCTGTTCTGCTACAATAAGAATGGATCGACAAATAATGAGGAGAGGGAGCTGCATGAAGGTTTTTTTACTGCGCCTGATAGGGATTGTACTGGTGATCGTTTCTATCTTAGGTTTAATTGGCGGGATTTCCGGTTTGATTTTCACCTGGTACACCGTTCCGGGGGCCATCCAAAGCGCCACCAACTCCATCGACCTGTTCGGGCGTACGCTGGATGCCACCAGCGAAATGCTGCTGGTAGCGAACGATTCCCTCATGCAGGTGGATCAGAACATCGCCCTGATCTCATCCTCCATGGAGGATGTAGCCGGCTCGCTGGAGGCCACCTCGGACATGGCCGGTTCGATGGCGACTTTGATCGGTGTAGATCTGACCACCTCGCTGCTCCAGACCCAAGACGCATTGGTCTCGGTGCGCAACAGCGCCCACCTGATCGACCAGCTCTTGAACGCCCTTTCCTACTTGCCCGGTGTTAATTACCGCCGGGATATCCCCTTGGAAGACAGCATCATTCAGGTGCAGAAAAGCATGGTGGGGCTGCCGGCCTCGACGGCGGAGGTGCAGGACGCCTTGAAGCAGACCTCTCGCAACTTCGACACGCTCAATCAGGACGTGCAAGAATTGTCGGTCACGATTGCCGACATCCAAACCAGCCTGAACCGGGCTGAGGAGGTAGTGAGCGACTATCAGACCATCATCGCCGACGCCCACGCGGCGCTAAACCGGGCGCGCCTGCGGCTCCCGCTGTATATGAACATTGCCGCCGGAGCCGGCACCTTTTTCCTGGTGTGGTTCATCATCGTGCAAATTCCACTGTTCATGCGCGGCTGGGGTCTGATGGTAAGAGCGGGAAGGGCATGAGCTTTTCTCCCCCCTCTGTGCAATGGAATGTGCAGCGTCCTGGCCAGGGTAGCGGGGCTTCATGCGCCTGAGGACAGACAATGCTGCGGAAACCCGTTGAATAGCAAGACGGTGATCGCCTGTTAGAACGCTCCTTCTATTAGACATCTTAAAATCTGCTGCTCGAGACTTAAAAAATTTTCATCTGAATCTTCCAGATGCTATAATGAATCATGGATTGCCGGTAGAGTTTGAAGCTAACAACGAGGATATGGGGTATATGTCTTTTGTCCACTTGCACGTGCATACGGAATATTCGCTGCTCGACGGTTTCAGCAAGATCAAGAAGCTGGTAAAACGCGCCAAAGAGATGAACATGCCCGCCGTGGCGATCACCGACCACGGCACGATGTTCGGCGTGGTCGAGTTTTTCAACGCGGCCCGGGCTGCAGGGGTCAAGCCGCTGATCGGTTTAGAGGCTTACATGGCAGCGCGCGGCATGGAAGACCGGGATTCGCGCCTGGACAAGCAGTCGTCGCATTTGCTCCTGCTGGCCGAGAACCAGACCGGCTACCAGAACCTGCTGAAGATCGCCAGCGCCGCTCAGCTGAACGGCTTCTACTACAACCCGCGCACCGATCACGATTTCCTGGCGGCGCATGCCGAAGGCCTGATCGCGACCAGCGGCTGTTTAGCCGCCGAGATCCCGCGAGCGCTGCGCGCCGGCGACCTGGAATCGGCCAAGAAGAAGATCGACTGGTATTACGATGTGTTCGGTAAGGACAACTTCTTCTTGGAGCTGCAGCAGCACGACATCCCTGAACTGAAGACGGTCAACCAGGCGCTGATGGAGATGGGACCACGCTATCAGGCCCGCTACGTTGCCACCAACGACGTTCACTACGTGGACGCAGAAGACTATCGCTTCCAGGATATCCTGCTTGCGATCCAGACCGGGGCGCTGCTCTCGGATCCCAATCGCTTCCGCATGACCGAGCACTCCTATTACCTGCGCTCCCCGGAGGAGATGTCGACCCTGTTCAGCGAGGTGCCTGAGGCGCTCAGCAACACGCTGATGGTGGCCGAGCGCTGCAACGTAGACTTGAACACCAAGGGCTACCACCTGCCGGAGTTTACGGTGCCGGAAGGCTACACCACCCAATCGTACTTGCGAAAGCTGTGCGAAGAGGGTATGCAGCGCCGCTACGGCGCGCGTGCCCGCGATCCGGAGGTGAAGGAGCGCCTGGAGTATGAGCTGAGAATCATCCATGAGATGGGCTTCGACGCCTACTTCTTGATCGTGTGGGACTTGTGCCGCCACTCGCGCCAGGAAGGCATCTGGTACAACGCCCGCGGTTCGGCAGCCGGTTCGGTTGTGGCCTACACCCTGGATATCACCCTGGTGGAGCCGCTCGAGCACGGCCTGATCTTCGAGCGCTTCCTCAACCCCGGGCGTGTTTCCATGCCGGATATCGACCTGGACTTCCAGGATGATAAGCGTGCCAGCCTGATGGAATACTGCGCCCACAAGTACGGCGACGACAAAGTGGCTCAAATCATCACCTTCGGCACGATGGGCGCCAAGGCCGCCATCCGTGACGTGGGCCGTGTGATGGATATCCCCCTGTCTGAGGTTGATCGGGTGGCCAAGTCGATCCCGCAAGTGCTGGGGATCTCCATCGTCGAAGCGCTCGAGCAGTCGTCGGAGCTGAAGGCCTTGCACGACGAGACCGACTACCTGCGCGAGCTGATCGATACCGCTTCGAACATGGAAGGCGTCGTGCGCAACGTTGGGACTCACGCCGCCGGCGTGGTGATCACAGATCGCCCCATGGTGGAGTACATTCCCTTGCACCGGCCGACCAGCGGATCGGAGGACAGCCCGGTCAAGACCGTCACGCAGTGCGAGATGTCGGTGGTGGATGCGCTTGGCCTGCTCAAGGTCGACTTCCTGGGCCTGATTACCCTGACCATTATGAACAGGGCCTGCAAGTTGATCGAAGAGCGGCATGGCATCCACTTCGACCTGAACAACATCCCGATCGAAGACCCCGAAACCTACCAGTTCCTGGGCCAGGGCCATACGGCAGGCGTCTTCCAGCTGGAAGGCTCGGGTATGACCCGCTTCCTGGTGCAGATGCGCCCGCACAACCTGGCGAACATTATCGCTATGGTGGCGCTTTATCGTCCCGGGCCTCTGGATTTCATCCCCTCCTACATCAAGCGCATGCACGGCGAAGAAGAGGTCACCTACCGCCATCCGAAGATGGAACCGATCTTCGCCGAGACGTACGGCATCCCGATCTATCAGGAACAGATCATGTTCGCCGCCATTCAGCTGGCGGGCTACACCGCTTCTGAGTCGGACGATCTGCGCAAAGCGATTGCCAAGAAAAAGAAAGAGTTGATCGCCAAGCACAATAAGAAGTTCGTTGAGGGCGCGGTCAAAAACGGCATTCCCGAAGAGGTGGCGGCGGCCATCTTCCAGGACTGGGAGAACTTTGCTCGCTACGGTTTCAACAAGAGCCATGCCGCCGATTACGGCGTGATTGCCGTGCAGACGGCCTACCTCAAGACCCACTACACCATTGAATACATGACCGCCCTGCTCTCGGCGGAAAAGAACAACAGCGACAAGGTGGCCTTCTACGTGGCCGACTGCCGCAGCATGGGCATCGATGTGCTGCCGCCGGACGTGAACACCAGCAGCTGGGACTTTTCAATCGAGGATCGCGAGGGCGAGAAATCGGCCATTCGCTTCGGCATGGGCGCGGTCAAAAACGTGGGCCAGGGACCGGTCGAGTTGATCCTGGGGGCGCGCAAGGACGGGCCGTTCAAAGACTTGAACGACTTCGCCCACCGGGTTGACCTGCGTACGGCGGGTAAGCGTGCGTTGGAAAGTTTGATCCGGGTGGGCGCGCTCAACTCGCTCGGCGAGCGTATGGCGATGTTCCAGGCGCTCGACCAGATCACGGCGATCAGCGCCAGCTACTTCAAGGCCGAGCAGGCCGGGCAGATGAGCTTCTTCGGCATGGAGAATGGCATCGAAGAGGAAATCGACCTGCCGATCGTGTACAACGTCGACTCGCGCCAGCAGTTGGAGTGGGAGCGCGAGCTGCTTGGTTTATACGTCTCCGCTCACCCGCTGACCCCCTACCTGCCGATCCTGCGCCGCAAGATCACCCATTTCTCGGGCGAGCTGGGCGACCTGCGCAACAAGGCCAAGGTGACCGTGGCCGGCATGGTGACGCGCATGCGCCCGCACCAGACCAAGACGGGCAAGGCCATGGGCTTTGCCACCATCGAGGATATCCAGGGCAACATCGAGCTGATCCTGTTCCCACGCGCCTGGGAGCAGTTTGGCGAGCTGGTGACCATCGATCAGGTGCTGGTGGTGCAGGGCAAGCTGGACAACGAGAACAGCGACCCTAAGCTCCTGGTCGACCACGTGGCGCTGGAGACCCTGACCGACCTGCCATCGGAAGATGAAGCGGACCTTGCCGGTTATGGTGTAGACCGGCTGACCGTCTATCCGTCGGACGTCAATCCGGGGAATGAGTTCGGCAGCAGTTGGGGAGCAGGCTCGGAGGACGAAGAGGACGGTGAAGCGGAGGAAGAGCGCCCGGTGATGATCATGCGTGAGGTCCGGCCTTCCGATCCCGTCCCGCTGCCGTCGCCATCCCCGCTGCCAACGGTTACCCCACAACCTCAAGCCGAGCCGCCGGTGCAGCCCCTTGACCCCTATGATGGTTTTGCTCCCGACGGGCCGGACGATTGGCACCTGATGCCGCCCCCGTTCGATATGACGGAAGGGCCGGGAGCGGACCTCCCGGTGATCATCCCGGCAGGAATGCTGGAGACGCCGCCCAAGGCAAAGCCGCAAGCCAAACCGCAGCCGAAGCCTGCTGCACAACCTGCCGCTGAAGTGCAGGCATATTCGACCGCTCCCATGGCCCAAGCCGGGCAGAATTATGCTCCCTCCATGCCGTCGCCTGCAAAGAAGTTTGTGCCGCTGTCTTACGCCACTCCTTCTGCCGGCGCCCAACCGATGGGCGTGTTCGAAAACAAGGACAGCGAGCCGCGGAAGATCACCGTGGTGCTGCGCCCGTTGGGCGACAAAGAACGCGACGTGCGCCGCCTGAAGCATGTCTACGGAGTGCTGCGCTCGTGTCCCGGCCGCGATCACTTCGCCCTGATGCTGTTCGAGCAGGGCCATTCGTACGTCATTGAGTTTCCAAACGAGACTACCGGCATCTCCAGCGATCTGATGGGCGAGCTGCACAAGCTGGTGGGCGAGGGGAACGTTGACGTGCGCACGGCCCAGTAGCGCAGCGCATTTCAGTATTCGGTTGCTTTCGAATTAAGAGGTGGAGCGCACGTAGAAAGTGCGCTCCCCATTTTATGCGTCTCATGTATAATGATATCGATCGAAACAATAGAGAGGCATATAAGAAATCAATGGACGGGAAGAAAATCAAAACAATTGGCGTAATGACATCGGGGGGAGATGCGCCAGGGATGAACGCCTGCATTCGAGCTGTGGTGCGCACCGGGCTGGCTTACAACCAGCGAGTCCTGGGGGTGGAGGACGGCTATGAGGGCCTGATGCACGGTCGCTACCGCCAGCTGGGCTTGCGCGACGTGGGCGGCATCCTCCAACGCGGTGGAACGATCCTCCAGACAGCCCGCAGCAAGGAGTTTTGCACCGATGATGGCCAGATCCAGGCGATCCGGGAGATGAACAGCGCCGGAATGGACGCCTTGATCGTGATTGGCGGCGACGGCTCGCTGCGCGGCGCCGAAGCGCTGGCCCGGCGCGGCATGACCGTGATGGGCATCCCGGCCAGCATCGACAACGACATCTACGGCGCTGACATGTGCATCGGGGTCGACACTGCCCTGAATACCATCGTCGACGCCATCGATAAGATCCGCGACACTGCCTCTTCGCACAACCGGGCCTTCCTGATCGAGACCATGGGCCGCGAGTCGGGCTATCTGGCCGTGCAAGCCGGGATCATCTCCGGGGCCGAGATGGTGCTCATCCCCGAGGTGCAAACCCCACTCGAAGACGTGGTCAACCTGGTCAACACCGCTTATCGCAAAGGCAAAACCCACTGCATCATCGTGGCTGCCGAGGGCGCCCGGCCCACTGCCACCGAGCTGACCGAGACGGTCGATCAGATGGATTTGGGCTTCACCACCCGCCTGACCATCCTCGGGCACATCCAGCGCGGCGGCAAGCCCTCCGCCTTCGACCGGCTGCTGGCCTCTCGCTACGGCACGAAGGCCGTGCAGTTCTTGATGGAAGGCGAACGCGGCGTGATGATCGGTCTCAAGGGGCGCGATATGCGCTGTGTGCCGCTGGAGGACGTGATCTCCAAGCAGCGCATTCTGCCAATGGAATACTACGAGATGGCACGAATCTTGGCCCAGTGAACGTACCAAGAGCCATCCGATGACCAACAGGCCGGGGATCTGCGCCCGGCCTGTTGCTGCTAAATAGCGAGGAAAGAATAGAGAGCAGCCAAAATCTGGCCGCTCTCTATTCTTTACTCGCTATTCTCTTCTGTTTTTACTCTTTGTCCCGCTCTCTCAGATGGGGGAACAAGACCACCTCACGGATTGTGCGCTGCCCGGCCAGCAGCATGGTCAACCGGTCGATGCCCATGCCGAAACCGCCGTTGGGCGGCATGCCGTAAGACATCGCCCGCAGGTAATCCTCGTCCATTGGGTGCTGCTCTTCGTCGCCGGTCTCGTAGTCGCGTCCCATCTCCAGGAAACGGGCTTCCTGATCGAGCGGATCGTTCAGCTCGGTGAAGGCGTTGCACAGCTCCATGCCGCCGGCGAAGCCCTCGAAGCGCTCCACCGTTTGAGGATCGCCGGGTTTGCTCTTCGCCAGGGGCGAGATGTCGCGCGGGTAATCGTACAGGAAGGTCGGCTGGATCAGGTTCGGCTCGATGAAGTCGCCGATGAGTTCGTCGATCAGCTTGCCGCGCGGCGTGCCGGGTTTGAAGGGGAGCCCCTTCTCCTCCATCGCTTTGGCCAGGCTCTCGTCCGTGCGGTGCTCGTTGATGTCGATGCCGGCCGCGTCGATGATCGCCTGGCGCAGCTCCAGCCGCCGCCAGGGGGGATTCGCGTCGATTTCCTTGCCGTTGAAGACCAGTTGGCGGGTGCCAAGCACCTCGTCACAGGTGTAGGCCACCATCTGCTCGGTGAGCTCCATGATCTTCTTGTAATCGGCGTAGGCCATGTAGAACTCGAGCTGGGTGAACTCGGGGTTGTGCTTGAACGAGATGCCCTCGTTGCGGAAGTCACGCCCGATCTCATACACCCGGTCAAAGCCGCCGACCAGCAGGCGTTTGAGGTACAGCTCGAACGAGATGCGTAGGAACAGGTCTTGCTTGAGCTGGTTGTGGTGGGTGGTGAAAGGTTTGGCCGCCGCTCCGCCATAGATGGGCTGGAGGATGGGTGTCTCGACCTCGATGAAGCCGCGCTGATCGAGGAACTCCCGTAAGGCACGGGTGGCAGCCGCGCGGATTTGGAATATCTTCCGCACCTCGGGGTTGATTGCCAGGTCGGCGTAGCGCTGGCGGTAGCGCAATTCCGGGTCGGAGAGGGTGGCGTGCCGCACCACCTCACCGTCCACCAATTCGTCTTTGGCGGCGGGCAGCGGGCTAAGCGCCTTGGCCAGCATGCGGTAGGATTTGACCAGCAAGGTGGCCTCACCCGTCCGGGTGCGCATCATCTCCCCGGCAGCTTCGATATAGTCGCCCAGGTCATAGTCATCGCGGAAGCGTTCCATCTCTTCCTGTCCGAGCTCGTTGACCCGAAAGAAGAGCTGAATGCGGCCGCTGCCGTCTTCGATGTGAGCAAAGCTGATCTTGCCCATCGGGCGAATGGAGCGGATGCGCCCGGCCAGGGTCACCTGAAGGGGTTGGCGCTCGCCTTCACCCTCCTGGCTTTCCGCATTCTGAAAGGCCTGGGTGGCTTCGGCGATGGAATGGGTCGGATTGGCGCGGGTGGGATAGGGCTCTCGGCCCTGCTCGCGCATGCGGAGGATTTTCTCTAAACGTATTTTTTCTAAGTCGGATAATTCCATGCTGCTTTTCCTTCTCTCGAATGATTTCGAATCTCCTGCGAGCCGGGAGAAACATTTTAATGAATGTGCCTATTATAATCGCTCTCGTTGGGCGCGCCGTTGTCAGGGGAACTAAAAGACCCCGCCGGGTGGGCGGGGTCTGGTTATTTTTCTAAGAAGTGCTACTCAACCTTCAGAATTTCAACCATGAAGGACCCCGCTGGCGCGTCCACCTGAACCTTCTCGCCGGACTTATGGCTCAACAAGGCCTTACCGAGAGGGGATTCGTTGGAAATGCGCCCGGAAGACGGATTGGCTTCGGCTGCACCCACGATGGTATAAACCTCGGGATCGAGGCTGCCATCTTCGAGGATGGTAATTGTGGTACCAACCTGGATGGTTCCACCGTTGTTACCTTTATCTTCGATTACACGGGCAGTGGCGAGCAAGATCTCGAGCTCTTTTATGCGGCCCTCGACGAAGGCCTGCTCGTTTTTCGCGGCTTCATACTCGGCGTTCTCTATCAACTCGCCGCCCTCCATAGCCTCATGAAGACGCTCGGCGATTTCCTGTCGTTTCTTGGTTCGCAGGTGTTCAAGTTCTTCCTGAAGCTTGTCATAGCCTTCTCGTGTCAGGAATGAAGTCGGCATTTCTATTTTTCCTTTTACGTACCTTGTATTCTATTCGTGGTAACCGTTTTGTGATGCAAAAGTGGTGGGGCGGGGTCGAACCTAACCAATATATGGCGGCTATTAAACGAAACAAAACCACCCCTTGCGGAGCGATTTAATACAGAACGATCCCCATTCGGTGACCTTCTTGAAAGCGCCTATACTATATCACAGTTTGTTTTTAAATGCAAGTTAAGTTGCGAGTTGTCAGACTACCCGGGCCGCAGCGGACCTCCCAGCACCTCCATCCCGTGCGCCCGCCAGAGTTCCGGATCTAGAGAGGGCATGGCGTTCGCCTGCGTGACCGAGCGGAAAAATGCCTCCATTTTCCCAGCCGGGTTAACACAATTAAGATCCGGCCACGCTTCTCCCCGATAAAGGCCCAGACGTGCGGCACTCGGCGTGGGCCAAACAACGCGTCCCCGGGTTTGAGCAGGAAACGCTCATTCCCCACCTCGAACACAAACTCCCCCTCGATCACGTGGAACCATTCATCCTGTTCGTAGTGCAGGTGCCGGGCCGGGCCGCCTTTTTGGTGGAAAGCGTTCTCCACGACCAGGATGCCGGCGCTGTCTTGCCCGCACACCTTGAATTCGATCGCGCTGACCCCCAGACTACGATGCTCGCCGAAGCGGTCTTGCCCGGCCGGGACGAAGGCCGGCGGCAGCGTTTGGGTAGAGTCCGACATGCTGCACCCTCCTGTACTCCACTGTCAGAACCAGTATCTGGATTTATATCATAATATTCGTGAGAATACAACGGTAGGATTCGTCGACCGGCTTAAAACAAAAACTGGGTGGCGCAGCCACCCAGTTTTGATTCCATTCTCTCGATCAGGCGGGTTCAGCTGCTACGAAGCTCATACCCTCGCTGATGGCCTGGATATTCGCCGACACCAGGTTCTGACGGCGGGCCGGGAGGTGCTCTTGCAGCGCCTTAACCAGGGCCTCTTTGGGCAGCAGGTCCAGGTTAGCCAGCAGGCTGCCGATCAGCACCATGTTGGTCATGCGGCGATCACCAAGGCGCTCGGCGATCTCGTTGCCGGGAACCATGACAATCTTGATGTCGGTGCGGGTCGGCTCGCGGTCGACCATCGAGGTGTTGACCACCAGCACACCACTGGGGCGGATGAGCGGCTCGTACTTATCGAGCGATGGCCGGTTCATCACGATTGCAGCGGTTGGGTTGCGCACCAGCGGCGAACCGATCTCTTCGTCCGCGATCACCACGGTACAGTTGGCCGTGCCGCCGCGCATCTCCGGTCCGTAGGAGGGGAACCAGGTCACTTCCAAGCCCTGTTCCATCGCTGCATAGGTCAGCAGCTGCCCGGCGAACAATACGCCTTGGCCGCCAAATCCGGAAATAATCACTTCCTTCTGCATTGTCTCCTCCTGTTAGATGCGAATCTCGGCGACGACCGAATTCACCTTGTAGTCGCCCAGCGGATAGTACGGCAGCATTTTCTCTTCCAGCCATTTGTTCGCCTCAAGTGGGGATAAACCCCAGTTGGTAGGGCAGGTGGAGAGCAGCTCGACCATCGCGAAGCCCAGACCGCGCGCCTGCACTTCGAAGGCGGTGCGGATCGCTTTCTTGGCCAGACGGATGTTCTTGGGATCGTGCAGGCTGCGGCGCACCACGTAGCTGGCGCCGTCCAGCTTGGCAATCATCTCAGAAGCCCGAACCGGGTAACCCGCGGTTTCCACATCGCGGCCATTGGGCGATGTGGTGGTCTTCTGTCCGGGCAAGGTGGTCGGGGCCATCTGGCCGCCGGTCATGCCGTAGTTGGTATTGTTGATGAAGACCACGGTGATGTTTTCACCGCGTGCAGCCGCGTGGACGATCTCGCCGGTGCCAATCGAAGCCAGGTCGCCGTCGCCCTGATAGGTGAAGACGATCCGGTCGGGCAGGGAGCGCTTGACGCCGGTGGCCATTGCCGGGGCGCGGCCGTGAGGCGCTTGAACGAAGTCGAAATCGAAGAAGTTATAGGCGAACACCGAGCAGCCCACTGAAGCGACGCCGATGGTGTGGTCACGCACGTTCATCTCGTCGATCACTTCGGCCACCAATCGATGAGCGATGCCGTGGGTGCAGCCGGGGCAGTAGGACGTGCCGGTGACAGACAGCGACTTGGGCCGCTGGTAAACGATCTGTTCTAACTCTGGATTCATGGTTGCCATGTCTACCATCCTCTCTTAATTCAACGCGGCCATACGCTGGAGCCAGCGATCGCGCGGGTGCCCATCGGTGTGCAATGGGCCGGCAGCCATGCGCCGGATCTCGGTTAGGATTTCATCGGGGTAAGGAACTACGCCACCCATGCGGCCGTAAAACTCAATCGGGACGGAGCCCTTGGTCGCCAGCAAAACGTCGTCGAGCATCTGGCCGGCATTCATCTCGACCACCAACAAGCCTTCGGCGTTCTTGCCAACCTCTTCGACTTTGGAGGCCGGGAAGGGGTTGAGGGTGATCGGGCGCAGCAGCCCAACCGGGATCCCTTCGGCCCGGGCGGCACGCACTGCCGAGAGGGCCACGCGCCCGGCGGAGCCGAAGCCCACGATCACGATAGCGGGCGCCTTCCATGAAGTATTCTTTGTAGCGAATTTCGTTGGCCATCACCTCTTGCCAGCGGCGCTGAATGCGCAGGTTGGTCTGTTCCTGAGCCGGCGGATCGAGATTGATGGAGGTCAGGAAGCGCCGTTGGCGTCCGATAGCGCCGGTGGTGGGCCAGTCTGCCTCGATGCTGTGCGGTTCGCGGATCTCGGGCAGTTCGGCCGGTTCCATCATCTGGCCAATGCTGCCGTCGACCAAGACGCACACGATCGAGCGGTACTTTTCAGCCAGCTCGAACGCCTCGACCGTCATGTCGATGGCTTCCTGCACGTTGGCCGGGGCCAGCACGATCGAGTGGTAGTCGCCGTGGCCGCCGCCGTGGACCATCTGGTTGTAATCACCTTGTGAGGGGGCGATGTTGCCCAGGCCAGGGCCGCCGCGCATCACGTCAACCAGCACCATCGGCAGCTCGGTGCCGGCGATGTAGGAGATGCCTTCCAGCATCAGGCTGATGCCCGGGCCGGAAGACGAGCTCATCACGCGCGTGCCGGTGCAGGCCGCCCCGTAGACCATGTTGATGGCGCCCAATTCACTCTCAGCCTGGACGAAAGCTCTTCCCAGCTCGGGCATGCGGGCTGCAAGGTGCTCCAGCAGCTCGGTCTGCGGTGTGATCGGGTAGCCAAAGTATGCCTGAAGTCCTGCCCGGATGGCTGCTTCAGCGATTGCCACGTTGCCTTTCAGTAATTCTCGAGCCATGCCTGCCTCCTAATTGGCAACCCGTTTGGGTTGAGTGACCTCACGATAGACGACGATGGCTGCTTCAGGGCAGACGATCGCGCAAATTCCACAGCCCGTGCAGCCAGCTTCGATTAACTCGGCCGGATGGTAGCCCTTGGTGTTCAGCCGGTCGGCTGAAAGGGCCACCACATCTTGCGGGCAGGCGGAGACGCACAGCTCGCACCCTTTGCAATACATTTCGTTGACTTCGATTCGTCCCTTTGGGGGCATTCATTCCTCCTTTACGCTCAACTGGTGGAGTTATTTCCGAGAACTCAGACAAAAACAGTGGGAATCCCGGATCAAACCTATTATCATCTTCTACGTGCAAGATGTGTAGTGTCAATCCTCATAACCCCGTAATACAAAGTACACAACTAAGGCCAACTTGCGAATGGCCCATCAAAGTCCCTGCAGTGCCAATTTGACTCATGCTTCGAGATCCATTAACATAAGAAGGTTGATTTATCGCAGCTTGCGCCTGTGGACGCGGGCGACGAACAAGAGCTGCCAGTTCAAAACCTGACGGGATCTTGTCCGGTCTATGAGAGGAAGTGAATGAATATTCTTGCAACAGTCTTATACGGAAATGCGTTGGGAGCTTGGATGATCGCCCTGGCCACTGCATTCTTGATTTTTATCATTCTCCTGCTGTCGCGGCTTTTTCTGCATGGCCGCATCCGCCGTCGGGTAGAGGAAAACCACACCGATCTGGACGATTTCCTGGTCAACCTGATTTCCAGCACGAAGATCCTGTTCTTGCTGATCGTATCGCTGTACTTTGGGTCGCTGGTGCTCAGGCTAGACGACCGCACCAACCAGATCCTGGGCATCCTGGTGAAGACCGCCTTGCTCTTGCAAGTTGGGATGTGGCTCAACAGCCTGATCACCTACATGATCGCCCGGCGCATCCATCAGCAAGTGGAGACGGAGCCGGCACGCGCGACCACTGTCGGAGCGCTGGGCATCATCCTGCGCGCTACGGTCTGGGTCATTGTGATCGTGATGATGCTCAACAATATCCCCGGCATCCGCGTCGACACGCTCATCGCCAGCTTGGGCATTACCGGGATCGCCGTTGGCCTGGCGGTGCAGAATATCCTCGGTGACCTGTTCGCCTCGCTGTCGATCGCCCTCGACCGGCCGTTCGTCATCGGCGACTTCATCACCGTTGGGGATTACAGCGGCACGGTTGAGCACATCGGGCTTAAGAGCACGCGTGTGCGCAGCTTATCGGGCGAGCAGCTGGTGTTTGGCAATAACGATCTGCTCAGCAGCCGCATCCGCAACTACAAGCGCATGGCGCGCCGCCGGGTTCCGTTCACCATTGGGGTTACCTACCAGACGCCCTACGACAAGGTTAAGATAATCCCGGGCATCATCGATGAGGTGGTCGCCTTGCAGCCCCGGGTGACCTTTGACCGTGCCCATTTCAAAGGCTTCGGGCCGTCTTCACTGGATTTCGAGGTGGTGTACTTCGTGGAGGATTCGGACTACAACCTGTACATGGATGTTCAGCAGACGATCAATCTGGAGATCATGCACCGCTTCGAGTCCGAGGGCATTGAGTTCGCCTATCCAACCCAAACCGTGTTTCTGCAGAATGGGGACAGCCAGCCGAAGAAGGTAGAGAAGATAAGGGATTTCCAGCTTTAATGACCTAGGCTCAACGTGTAGAAAGCAGAGAGCGGAGAGTATAAGCCCCCAGGTTCTGGCTTTTACTCTCCGCTCTCTGTTTCCTACACACTGAGCCTATGCGATTAACCTTGCCAATTCCTCCACCAGCTGCGCGTCCAGTGGTTCGGGCTGGTGGGTGGCGAGAATCTCCTGTGCTTTCTGGCGGGCAATGTCACGTGCGCCTTCTTTGCGCGCTTCCCAGGTCTCGAACGGGGTGCGCTCGATCAGGCGCGGCAGCCACAGCTCGCGCATGTGCTTGCGGGTGTGCTTCTGCGCCAGGAAATGCCCTCCTGGGCCGACCTTGTCGATGGCGTCCAGGCCGAGCGTATTCTCATCCACCACAATCCCCGAGACCATCTTGCGCACGATATCGAAGATTTCGCAGTCCATCAGCATCTGCTCGTACGACCAGATGCGACTGCCATGCAGCAGCCCGACGCCCAGCAGCATATCGGACATCGCGGCAGAGGCCATGAAAGTGGACAGGCTGTTCTCCAACCCGGCCTGCCAGTCCGGCTCCTTGGCCCCGGACGCAAACGAGCCCATCGAGAGCGGCACGTCATAGAAGTCGGCCAGGGCATTGCTGGCTGCGCCGAACAGGAAGTCCTCGGGGCCGCCGCCGGTATAGGCCCCGGTGCGCAGGTCCATGGCGGTTTGGGCGGCGGCATAGAACACCGGCGCGCCGGGATACGCCAGCTGGATGAGCGCCAGCGCGCTGATCACCTCGGCATTGCCGACTGCCAGCGTGCCTGCCATGGTTGCCGGGGCGGTGGAGGCGGCCGAAGCCATCGTCATGAAGCCGACCGGCAGTCCGGCTTCGGCGGCGATTAAGGCAGCATCCAGACTGCCGTCATCTTGACCCAGCGGCGAGGCCGTGCACTGCATGATCGAGAGTACGGGGCGCCGGCGCAGCGCATCTTTGCCGCCTGCCACCAGCGCAGCCATCTCGACCGCAAGATGGGCCTCGCGTTCGGAGTAGACGCTCTCCGTCTGGACGTGCTTGGTCGAGTTCTCCCAGATCGCCTTCAGCTCGTGCAGGCTGCGCGTCTCGGGCGGGCAGTCTTGCGCCGAGACGGCCACCCAGTGGAAAGCGATCTCTTCCAGTGCGTCCGCCACCCGGGCGATCTCGGCCACATCTTGCAGGCGTGAGGCGCGCCGCTCCCCCGTGTGCAGGTCGATCACCTCCACCCCGCAGCCGTCCGTGCCACAGAAGACGTGGTTGCCGTCCAGCAGCAGGTCGAGCGCCGGGTCTCGGGCGGCGAGGGTATAAGCAGGCGGGGCCATGCGCATTGCCGCTTCGATCAATGAGCCGGGGGCGCGCACGATCATGCTCTCTCGGTCGACGGTTGCGCCATGCTCCTCCCAGATGTCCAGCGCCTTCTGCGAGGGGAAGCGCACCCCGGTGGTCTCGATGATCTCCAGGGTGGCGAAGTGCAGGCGCTGCACCTGGTCTGGGTCGAGCACTTCCAGCCGAATGCCTGGGTTGTTAATGGATTTAATCGTGTGAGTCATAACAACCTCCTCGCCAGCTCGACCGCACGAATCGCGTCCTCGCTGAAGCCGTCCGCGCCGATCTGCTCGGCCCAGCGGCGGGTGACCGGCGCGCCGCCCACCATGACCTTCACGCCCGGGCGCAGCCCGGCCGCTTCCAGGGCCTGGATCACGTCTCGCTGGCGGACCATGGTGGTGGTCAGCAGGGCGCTCATCGCCACGATGTCCGCCCCGGTCTCGCGGGCCTTGTCCACGAAGGCCTGCACTGGCACGCTAACGCCCAGGTCATACACCTCGAAGCCGCTGGTGGAGAGCATGGTCGCCACCAGGGTCTTGCCGATGTCGTGGATATCGCCTTGCACGGTGCCGATCACCACCTTGCCCAGCACCTCGCGTCCCGTTCCCAGGCGGGCCATTTCCGGCTCCAGCACCGCCACGCCGGCCTTCATGGCTTCTGCCGCCATCACCAGATCCGGCAGGAACAGCTCACCCGTGTGGAAGCCCTCACCGACTGTGTCCATTCCCGGCACGAAGCCGCGGTTGATCGCTTCCAGCGGCGGGATGTTCAGGGCAATGGCCTCGGCAGCCAGCCGGGCGGCATCCTCGGCCTCGCCGCCGATGATGGCTTGGGCCATGGCGTTGAATAGATCTTCTGTCATTGAACCTCCTCAAGCAGCATTTGGAACAGCTTTTTCAAGTGCGCTCCACCCATCTGGCCCTTCCACATTTCGGGCAATTCTGGTCATACCAGCTCAGCGCCATGCCGCACTCGCACGTCCAATAGGCTGCCTGAGCCTGCAGCCACGCCTTGGGGCCCTGCTCGTTCAGCGCCCACAGGTTACCCAAGACCTCCAGGTGATGCCTGCGCCCATCGTTTTGGAAGGTCAGCAGGCGTTCGCAGGGCATCTCCTCGCACTCGCCGCAGTACAGCAGCCCTCGGCTTTCGGCGCAATCTCGAATGCCGCACTGTGAGCAGCCGGGATGGATGTAGAGCTTGTCGGAGCGGCAGCCCTGACAGGTAAGGTTTTCGTGGGAGCGTCCTTGCGCGGCAGCGCGCTGCAGTAAATAGCGGCTCTCGCTGAAGGCGGCGCGGTAGTGATAGCACGCGCCGCAGTACAGTCCGCAGGCGGCCAGCCATGTGGGAGGGTTGACCATCAAAGGCTCCTTATCCCAGCCGCGCCTCACGGATGAAGATATCCATCGTGCGCAGCAGGCGTTCCATGATGTGCAGCGATTGCCCCAGGTTGTTCTTGACTTCCAGGCTGTGATTGGCGCCATGGAATACCAGCGCCTCCCGGTTGGTGGCCCGTTCCACTTCTTTGAGCGTCTCTGGATTGTAATAATGATCATCGGTGCCGATGGCAAGCAGGCTGCGCGGTTCGGTATCGAGGATATCGTTGATGAAGTTGTGGTCTGTCAGGGCCGGGGTGATGAACACGCAGCTGACCAGCGCCAGCCGGCTGTCGCTGCTGACAATGTGGGAAACAGCCAGTGAGCCAAGCGACTTCCCCACCAGCGTTACCTGATCGTAGCGGCGCTGCTTCCAGCCCTCCTCCCAGGCGGCGAAGGAATTGGTGTACAGCCAGACGTACTGCTCCTCGTCGAAGGTGTTGGCGAACTCGTCGCTGCCGCTGTAGTTGTAGTTAACTTTAAGCACATCCGCGCCGTGGCCCAGCAGCAGCTGGGATGGGTAGTACAATGCGGGCATATCGGCGGTGTAGCCGTAGCCGGGGAAGATCACCGCCAGGTGGCGGGATTTACCGTCATGTTTGATGAAGGTGTTGGGAACGGGCCGGTTCTTATAGCCGGTGACGTTTAGCGATGTAATGGTTGGCATTGCACCTCTCTCAATGGAGAAATTGGAATTGTTGGGCAATTCGTCGATAGAAAAAGCGCCATTGCAGCAGCGCTTATTGTATCGATCAACATCACTGCCCAACCGGAGAAACTATTCGTACTGGATGGCCTCAAGAATGTCCGTTCGGGCGGCCCGCCGCGACGGAAACGCCGCAGCAAGCTGAGAGATCAGCAGGGTGACCGCCAGCGCCGTGAAGACGCCGCGCACCGGCAGCACGTAGGTCAACGAGTAGCCGGACATTGCCATCATTGCCAAGAACAGGACCCGCGACAAAACGATGCCGAACGCCAGCCCCAGCAGCCCGCCGATCAGCCCGATCAATCCGGCTTCCGACAGGATCATACGCACCACCTGCCAGCGGGTCATGCCCATGCTGCGCAGCATGCCGATCTCACGCCTGCGCTCGATCACGTTCATGGTCATCGTGTTAACAATGCCCATGGCGGCGATCAGGATGCTCACCATCGACAGTACATCAAACATGCTGAAGGCCTGATTGATCAGCTGGGTTACCCGCTCTTGAATGGCTGCGTTCGATTCCACCGTCAAATGGTAGCGGTCTCCGTATTGGCTTTTGATCGAGCTTTGCACCTGTTCTATATTGTATCCCGGTTCGGTTTTTAGCATATAGGCGGTTGCGGTATTGACCCCAAAATAGCGGTAAAGATCGTTCCAGTTGCCGGTAATGGTCATGCCGCGGTTGTAAAAGTCGACGTTGATTGCCGCCACTTCAAACGGCCGCAGCCCCATACGCGTGCGCAGCTGCACCTGATCGCCTGCGTGAATGCCATACTTCTCCGCAAGCACGCTCGAGAGGAAGACCGCATCTCCGGCAGCCAGCCGGTTCAAGGCGGCGCTGACGTCGGTCTGCTCGCCGCTGAATACAAAGGACGTCACGCGGCTGTGAACAGCCGGATCGATCCCCATGAACGTCACGGGCTCATCCTGTCCATCCGGCGTGCGCCATTTCACGTCAATGTAACGGATCGGCGCAACGTAGGCTACACCATCCACCAACTCCAGGCGCCTGGCGATGTTGCTGCGCATTGGCATGCTCGACGCGACATACATGTCGCCGCCGGTATAGGCATCGATCCAGGCGGTCAGGTCCCCGCTGAACGAACTGGTCATGGCTTGGACAATCAGGATCATCGCCACACCCACCATCAGTGCCGCCACCGTCAGCGTGGTGCGCAGGCGCGAGCGTTGGATGTTGCTGCTGCCGATCCGCCCGCTGCTGCCGTAGATCAGACGCATCAGCGGGCGCGTCCCCCATTCCCACGCCCCAATCGTCACCGGGATCACCAGCGTGCCGCCCAGGAACAGCAGGATCACCGCACTGTTGCTGACGTGAAGCTGAATTTCATAGGGGAAGGGATTGGCAATCAGCACAAAAGCCGAGACCGCCAGCAGAAGCACGCCCAGCTTCCAGCCTTGCCGCACCAGCCAGGACTCGCGGCTCCGGCCGTGCACCCGCAGTGCCTCAAGCGGAGAAATGCGGCTGGCCTGAAAGGCTGGGATGACCGCCGACAGGAACGTGGCTGCCACGCCCACCCCGGCCGCGATGCCGAGAATATTGGAGTCGATATCGATCTGGCTCAGATTTTGCCCGATCAGGATTCCCATCATGTACGATAGGCCGCGCGCCATCAGTACCCCCAGCAAAGCGCCCAGGGCCGAGCCGAGGATGCCGAGCAGCACTGCTTCCAGCACCACCTGGCCGGTCACCTGCATACGGGTCATACCCACCGTGCGCAGCAGGCCGATCTCTCGCGTGCGCTCGATCACGGTCATCGTGAAGGCGTTGTAGATCAGGAAAGCGCCCACGAACAAGGCGATGCCGCTCATAAAGTTCAACCCAATCTGGTAACTTTGCAGCATCTGCGCCATGCGTTCGCCTTGCGAGGCCGGGTACAGCACCGAATAATCCTTCCCCAGGCGCGATTGCAGGCCCGATTTTAGCGAATCCAGTGCCGGACCGGAGGAAGCGTTTTTGGTCGTCAGGATGTCGATTTGGTCCAGCTCGTTGGAGCGGTCAAAAAGTTTTTGGGCAGTCTGCAGGGGGATTACGCCAAAGGAGCCATTATTGGTCAGGCCTGGGCCTTCTTTGGCCATCAATCCCACCAGCCGCAGCTTCTTGAAACCGTGTGGGGTGAGTATTTCTACCCACTTGCCGACCGTCAGGTCCTCTTCCCGGGCGTAGTCTTGTACCAGAACGATTTCATATGCATCGGCTTTGTTCGATAGAAACTGCCCTTCTATGATACGATAAGGTCGGATCCGTACATCCACCAACGGATCGATACCATACAGGCTCAACCCGCCTAAATTAACGCCGAAGAAATTGAGGCCGATCTCAGAGGCCGGTGTGTCCTTGGAGAGGATGGTCTGCATTTGCAGTGACGGCGCCACCGTGTCGATGGTCGAGACCCCCAGCACTTTATGCAGTGCGCTTTCCGGGAAGCCTTGCGCATCCGAGACCGAGGTCAGCACGATCAGGTTGGCTTTCCCAGACGTATCCTGAAAGACCTGGGTGACCGAATCGAGCGCCGCTTGGTTGGTCAGGCCAATCGCCACGATGCTGGCGACCCCGATCACGATGCCGAACACGCTCAGGATCGTTCGCAAGGGGCGCAAGCGCATTGAGCGCAGCAAGACGAGCCGGATGAGCCTCATAAGATCTTAGCCCCCACCTCTTCAGGCTCGGCTTCCATTTGCTCCATCAGGCTCATCACCTGGCGGACGCGTTCCTGCAGCGGCTCATTGCCGTCCAGCCGGTATTCGCACACCACCAGCCCGTCTCGCAGGACCAGGATCCGGTCTGCATACGCCGCCGCCCGCGGGTCATGCGTGACCACGATGATCGCTTGCTGCAGCACCTCGCACGACCGGCGCAGCAGGTCCATCATCATCCGCCCGGTTTTTGAATCTAAGTTACCCGTGGGCTCATCCGCCAGGATGATCGCCGGATCGGTGATCAGCGCCCGGGCCAGGGCAACGCGCTGCTGCTCGCCGCCTGAAAGCTGGTCCGGTTTGTGGGTGCGGCGGTCGCTCAAGCCAACCAACTTCAGTAAGTCTTCCAGCCGCTCACGGTAACTTCGTGGGTCTTTGCCGTCGATGATCAGCGGCAGGATGATATTTTCCTCGGCGTTCAAAGTAGGCAGCAGGTTGAAGAACTGGAACATGAACCCCACGTTATGCCTCCGCACCAACGTCGCCTGCCGGTCGTTCAGCAGCGACAGCCGTTTACCGCCGAGGGTCACTTCTCCATGGCTAGGCCGGTCGAGCCCGCCCAATAAGTGCAGCAGCGTCGATTTGCCGCTGCCCGATGGTCCCATAATGCTGATAAACTCACCTTTTTCCACCTGGAAGTCGACCCCGTCCAGGGCGTTGACTTCATGCTCACCCAGCTGGTATGCTTTTCGCAATCCATTTGCCTCTAATACCGGCATATATTCCTCCTCTTCTTTCGCCAGGAATTATTCCGTTACCGTTTCTCCCAGAACCACCACTTCCCCCTGATACCCATCTACCGTCACCCGACAGCCGTCCTGTAAGCGTGTCGCGTGCGCCACAGAGACCACCGCCGGAATGCCGTACTCGCGGGCGATGATCGAGCTGTGCGACAGGATGCCCCCCAATTCCGACACGACCGCCCCAGCCTTCAGGAACAGCGGCGTCCAGCCCACGTCCGAATAAGGCACCACCAGCACGTCTCCCAATTCCAGGCGCGGGAAATCTTCCAGGCAGCAGATGACCCGCACGCGCCCGGTATAGTAGCCTTTCGAAGTCGGGATGCCCTTCATACAGGAGTGGACGGACAGATTGATGGGCGGCTCCTGGTCGCCATAAACCACTTGCGGGGGTGTGAAGCCACGCAGCCGCGCCATTTCCTCTTTCCGTTGGGCCACCATCTCGCGCCAGTCAAGGCCCGCTTCCGGCTCCAGCAGCCCCATCCGGACCTCTTCGTACTGCAATAAAAACACGTCATCCACCCGATCCAGGCAGCCCATCGCAGCCAGCCGCCTCCCAGCTTCCAGGAAGTGCGTGCGCAGCAGCTCGTGCACCTTGACGAATAGGCTGGTAAGGTGCTCGCGATACAGGCGGTAGAGCCGCACCCGGCGGTACATCACGCCGGTCATCTGACGTTTCCAGCCAGGCAGGGGCAGGTCGTCGAAGCGGGTTTTGGGCCCACCCCTCGGCGGCTGCCCATCATGCGCCGCGACCATTTGGAAGACGATGTCCGGGCGTTCGCGCCAGGTGGGCGTGGAGAAATCGTTGCCGTTGTCGCTCAGATAACCGAAGCGCTCCAGGAAGGCGTCGAAGGCTCTGAAGAAATCCTGTGCGCCCGCCAATCCCCGCGCCTCGCCCACTGGCAAACAGGATACCCGCTGTCGCAGTCCAGGCTCCAGCCGGGCGAGCTGCCCGCTCAGGCGCTGCAATTCGAACCCCGGGTGGTATTCTTCGATTTCGTCCAGCCCGTACAGCAGGTCCAGCGTTTCGAAGTCGATGCTGCTTTGCTTCAGCTGCCGCCGCAACACCCCGGTATACGCCGACAGAATCATGCGCTGCACCATCACGATGTAGTTGTTGACCACCATCGCATCCAGAACGCTTTCGACTTGTGCCAACAGCTCCTTGGCGCTCAGCGAGGTCAGGTCGACCGCACCGAAGGCCTGATAGCGCTGGTGCAGCCAGGCAAACGAGGTTTCCAGGCGCTGGTCGAAGCGCAGCTTATCGAAGATAAAGCGCAGGTACGACGGCAAGAATGACAGCATGCGCAGGTTGGGACGGAAGGGCGGCATATTGCTGTAGCTCGGCCCGATCCCCATCACCATCTCGACCGAATCCTCAGGGAACCCGAGCATCGAGAAGACCTTGCCGACCGCGGTGACATCGATATAAGCGTTATAGTGGAACACTTTCACGGTCGGTTCAATTTTGTCCTCTGGCATATTGCTGACTTCCATGACGAACTGTTTCCAAAAGCGCTCGGCAGTGGGCAGCAGGGTGGACAAAACCAGCGGCTTGAGCATCCCAGGGACCATCTGTTTGGCCAGGCTGTGGGAATAGATCTTCACCTTTTGCAGGGCCGTGATGCGGCGCATTTGCACCCACTGCACGCTTTCCCCATCAAACACCCATTCCAAATCCACGTCGCATTTCGCCCGGCGCGCAATTGCCCGCGTCTGCCTGGCAACATGCTGCACCACCTTCTCGCTGAGTGGGGCTTGCTCAGGCGACTGGATGATACCCTCGCGACGCTGAATCCAGCGGTAGGGCGTCAGCCCATCCTGCACCAGCTGCTCTCCGCTGCCCTTGACCGCTTCGATGACCACTTCGCTCAGCCCAGTGATCGGGTTGCGACTGAACGCCACCCCCGACACCACCGGCGGCACCATCTCCTGAATGACGACTCCCATCCGCACCACCTGGCGGTCGCCGGCCATCTTCTCCTGGTACAGCCCGGCGCTCTGGCAGTTGGCTGAAGCCCACACCGCCTGCATGGCGCTGAGGATGCTGTCGACGCCTTTGCGGTCTAGGAAGGTGCTGAACTGCCCGGCAAAGGAGCGCACCACCCCGTCTTCCAGGTTGGCCGACGAGCGCACGGCGTAAGCTTTGGCCGGGTCAATCTGAACCTCCAGCTCGGCTCGCAGCTGCGCGATCAACGGGGCGAGCGCTTCCTCCTCAGCTGGTTGATCCGGCTGGCAAGCCTCCCAAGAGCAGGCATAGGTTGCCGGCACCTTCAGACCGTAATCGATCAGACTGCGCAGGTTCTCGGCTTTGGTTCCAATCGACAGCGGTAAATCGTGCTGGCGTAAATCAACGATGAGATGTTCGCGCATCCTGTTCCCCCTGACGGTGTTCTTGCGGTGATCGTCTCAGTTTCGCAATCAGGTTCCCAAACGAGCTAAATTCAGCGCCGATATCGGCCGAGATGTGCCCCTCAGCAGTTTTTAGAATGTGCAGGGTCTGGCGGATCTCGGGCAGCAGCGCCAGCCAGAAGATCACATTGATGGCAATCGCGTAGCCCAAGTAAAAGGGATCGTGGGTAGTGAACCAGAACCAGGGGATCAGCAATAGCATGCCCCCGACGAACACTACCCAAAGGCTGCGGAACACCACAATCCCCAAGAACATACCTGTCAGAAAGGTGACCAGCATCCCCAGCCAATCGACCACCAGCAAGCCCCCATAGGTGACCGCCATGCCACGCCCGCCCTTGAAGCGGTAGTAGATCGGCCAGTCATGCCCGATGATGGCGGCCACCGAAGCGATAAGCAAGTAGGGTTGGTTCGGGAACAGCGCTTTGACGATCAGCGCCGGGACTATAATCTTCAACGTGTCTAGCACGCTGATGATCGCACCGGCCTTCTTACCGAGCACGCGCTCGGCGGTGGAAGCGCCCATCGAAGTCAGCTTGTAGTTTTGGGTCGCGCCGGGAACGGCAACTTCCACTGCCTGCAGGTTGACATTTGGGTTCATCGCCCTTGAAATCAGGCGCGTAAAAGAAACCGACCCGATCAGGTAACAGGCGGCGAATATGGACAGTGCAATCCACGGTTCCAGGGGTGCGGGCATGCGTCCACCTTAGTGTAGCCGTAATTTTGGTAGGTGTATTCAATTGAAAATTGGCACAATTGGCTGCAATGAAGCTGAAAATGCCCCTCTCGATTTGTGCCACTAATTTTTTACCCAAAAGCAGGAACACATTTAGTATAGCAATAATTTCCCCGATTTCAACAGCTTTTCTATTAAACAAAAAGAGTGGAGAGCAGTTCAGCTCTCCACTCTGAGACTTCTACTTCTAATTATTTTGCGTGGGTCTTCAGCGCATCCCAACCGGCGTAGACGGCGGTGTCACCCAGCTCGGCTTCGATGCGGATGAGCTGGTTGTACTTGGCTACTCGATCGGAGCGGGCGGGGGCGCCGGTCTTGATCTGGCCGGTGTTGAGCGCCACGGCCAGGTCGGCGATCGTGCTGTCTTCGGTCTCGCCCGAGCGGTGCGAGGTCACTGCGTTCCAGCCGGCCCGGTGGCACAGCGTGACCGCTTCGATGGTCTCGGTCAGTGAGCCGATCTGGTTGAGCTTGACCAGCAGTGCGTTGGCGGCTTTCTCCTCGATGCCTTTGCGCACGCGCACCGGGTTGGTGACCAGCAGGTCGTCGCCGACGATCTGGACGCGGTCGCCAATCTCGGCGGTGAGCATCTTCCAGCCATTCCAGTCGTCCTGGGCCAGGCCGTCTTCGATCGAGACGATTGGATACTTCTTGACCCAATCGATCCAGAACTGCACCATCTCTTCGCTGGTCAGCATCTTGCCTTCTTTGCGCAGGTTGTACTTGCCGGTTTCCTCATCGTAAAACTCAGAAGCGGCCGGGTCGAGCGCGATGCCCACCTGCTCGCCGGGCTTGTAACCGGCCTTCTCGATGGCTTCGAGGATCACCTCGACGGCTTCGGCGTTGGCCTTCAACGCCGGGGCGAAACCGCCCTCGTCGCCGACCAGCGTGGTGTAGCCGCGGCCCTTGAGCACACCGCGCAGGCTGTGATAGATCTCAGCCCCCCACCGAACGCCTTCGGTAAAGTTCTCTGCGCCCAGCGGCATGACCATAAATTCCTGCGCATCCGTTGACTGCCAGCCGGTGTGTGCGCCGCCGTTGAGGATGTTCATCATCGGGACGGGCAGCACATGGGCGTAGACGCCGCCGATGTAGCGGTACAGCGGCAGGCCCAGTGAGTTGGCGGCGGCCTTGGCGACGGCCAGGCTGGTGCCCAGGATGGCGTTTGCGCCAAGGTTGGACTTGTTCTCGGTGCCGTCCAGCTCGATCATCGCCATGTCGATAGCCTGTTGTTCCAGCGCATCCCAGCCCACCAGCGCCTCAGCGATTTCGTCGTTGACGTTGTCGACAGCGTTCAGCACGCCTTTGCCGTTATAGCGGCTCTTATCTTGATCGCGCAGCTCGAGAGCTTCGTGAACGCCGGTCGAGGCGCCCGAGGGCACCGCAGCGCGACCCCAACTACCGTCGCTCAGAACGACTTCCACTTCCACCGTTGGGTTTCCTCGGGAGTCGAGGATTTCGAGTGCACTGATTGATTCGATCGTGGTATCCATTTGTTCTTAACCTCTCCCTAAATCTTTCATAATGGCGAACTGCTTCGCCTTGTGGGCCAGAGCTTGACAACAGTCCTTAGGATCGATCCGAGAAATTGGAGAGGGTGCTGCAGTGGGAGCACTGCAGCCCTACCCAATGCAGCACCCTCTCCGATTTCTCGGATCGATCCTAAGTATAACCCTTCATGAAGTAGTAGGCAATAAAAATGAAGAGATTAGAACGTGGAGAGCAGCCTCTGGCATTGTAAGATCGCTAAGGTTCTTACTCACCTTAACGATCTTTGTGCTCCCTGTTGTGAAACATTCCACCAGGGTATGAGGGCCCTCCGGGTGCAGCGAATGATGGATGGTTAAGTCGTCTCCGTCTCCGTCACGACTCCAGCTTTGTCCATCACCGCCTGCATAAACCGCAGGAACAGCGGGTGCGGGCGGTTGGGTCGCGAAAGGAATTCCGGATGGAACTGCGTGCCCAGCATGAAGGGATGATCGCGCAGCTCGGCGATCTCCACCAGGCGACCGTCGGGGGACAGGCCCGAGAAGCGCATCCCCTGCTTCTCGAATGGGCCGCGGTAGCTGTTGTTGAACTCGAAGCGATGGCGGTGACGTTCCTCTACCTGCTCCTGCTGGTAAGCCTCTGCAGCAATGGTGCCCGGCTGCAGTTGGCAGGGGTACAAGCCCAGCCGCATCGTACCGCCCATATCGCTAATGTTCTTTTGATCGGGCATCAGGTCGATGACCGGGTGAGACGTGCTGCGGTCGAATTCGGTCGAGTTGGCCAGCTCATTCTCCAGCGTATGGCGGCCGAACTCCACCACCATCAGCTGCATCCCCAGGCACAGGCCCAGATAGGGCACCTTCTCGGTTCGGGCAAAGTGCGCCGCCTGGATCTTGCCCTCGATACCGCGGCTGCCGAAGCCGCCCGGCACCACGATGCCATCCACCTCTTGCAAGACATCCCAGCCGCGGCCTTTTTCAAGGTCGGCGGAATGGACCCAGCTCAACTCCGGCTCGACGCCCAGCTGCAGGGCAGCGTGCTTGATGGCCTCGCGAACGCTGATGTAGGCGTCGTGCAGCTCGACGTACTTGCCAACCAGGGCGATTTTCACAGTGGGCTTGGGCCGGCTGATCCCGGCCACCATGCGCTGCCACTCGGTCCAATCCGGCTTGCGGCGGGCTTCCAGCCCCAGTCGCTCCAACACGTAGTCACCGACGCGCTTCTCTTCCAGCAGCAGCGGCACCTCGTACAGCACCGGTGTGGTGACCATGGGGATCACGGCCTGCGGCTCGACATCGCAGAACTGGGCGATCTTCTCGCGGATGCTGTCTTCGACCGGATAATCCGAGCGGGCGACGATCATATCGGGCGAGATACCAATCGAACGCAGCTCGCGCACCGAGTGTTGGGTGGGCTTGGTCTTCAGCTCGGCAGTAGCGCCGATGTAGGGCAGCCAGGTGACGTGGATATAGAGTGAGTTGCCGCGGCCCAGGTCGCTGCGCAGCTGGCGCAGGGCCTCCAGAAAGGGCAGGCTCTCGATGTCGCCGACCGTCCCGCCCACCTCCACCAGCACGATCTCGGCGCCGGTGGTCTTGGCCACCATACCGATGCGGCGCTTGATCTCGTTGGTAATGTGTGGGATGACCTGGATGGTGCCGCCCAGATAGTCGCCGCGACGCTCCTTGCCGATCACCTCGGCGTAGACTTGCCCGGTCGTCACGTTGCACACCCGGTTCAGGCGCACATCGATGAAGCGCTCGTAATGGCCCAGGTCGAGGTCCGTCTCGGCGCCGTCATCCAACACGAAAACCTCGCCGTGCTGATAAGGGCTCATCGTGCCTGGGTCGACGTTGATGTAAGGGTCCAGCTTTTGCACTGCGACCTTGAAGCCTCGTTCTTTTAGCAGTCTGCCGACTGCCGCGGCGGTGACACCCTTGCCAACCGAGCTGACCACGCCGCCAGTGAAGAAAATATATTTGGTCGTCATGATTCCTTTCCTCTCAACGCCGTTCGTCACTCCCGTAGGGGCAGCCCGTTTGGCTGCCCTCCCGAAGGTAAAGATGAACCACGGTTTAAAAGAAGTGAGGAGGGCCTGGATTGGCGCCTCCTCACCGGATGGTTAAAGGTGCTGTTCTCACTTGATGAAGGATTATTCCGTTCAATCGTACCATCCTAAATAACAATCAGCCGAATAACCTGGCTTGAGCTGTAACGTTCCGGTCGACTGGCCAGGCTAGAAGTACTCAAAAACTTTCAAAAGACTGTGCTGTCGCTGAAACTGGCAGGTTTTTGAACCGGCGTCAGTTGTTCGTTCAAAAACCGGGGCGCCACATTTGGAGGTGCGAATCAAGTGGACGGAAAGATCGGTCAGGAACCTCGCTTATTTTCGAGCGTCCGCTCCAGAAGATCTTCCTGTTCTTGCGAAACAGACTTACGCTTCTTATCTTCCTGTTCTTTCTTGCGGTTCTTTGCCCGCTCCATCGCATCTCGCAGGGCAATTTCCATCGCAGTCGGTTCCGCTTCGGTCTGCTGAGTTTCGTTGAACTCGTAAGACAGCTCGCCGGACTCATCCTTGCGCACGCGCGCCTTGCGGGGCGCCTTCTTGCGGCGAACAGGCTTCTCGCGTGGAGTGGGAGCAGTCATCGACCGGAAGTTCTCTTCTTCCTTCACGGGCTCGGGCTGCAGCGCCTTCATGCTCAGCTTGATCTGCTTCTTTTTTCGGTTGACGTCGAGGACTTCTGCTTCAATCTCGTCGCCTTCCTTGACAACGTCGGAGGGCTGGCGGACGTATCCGTGGGCCATTTCACTGATGTGAACCAGGCCAGGTCGTTCCGCGCCAATCTCGACAAACGCACCAAACTTTTCCAGTCTGGTGACAGTCCCTTTGACGGTCATACCTTTCTTGATCTCGCGCCACTCGAGGTCGAGCGGTTTGAACATCGTCAATTCGATATGATCGCCTCTGACCCTGCGTACATAGACCTCAATCTCCTGCCCGGGCTGGAGCACATCTTCAACACGCTTGATGGGCTCGTTCTCGTTGGGCGGGACGATCTGAGAAATATGCATGACGGTCGGCTGTTCTACCCCAATGTCGATTACAGCTCCAGCCAAGCTGGTTTTCACCACTCTGCCGGTGAACTTCATCTTGGGCTTGATCTCGGTTGGGGTTTCTTCCACGATATTTGATTCCATAAATACACTCTCCAAGGTAATTTCAGCAAATGAACATTATACCTTCCACACAGCGAACTGTCAATTAAGTTCTTCTTTAAGGTTTGGCTTTGCTTCAGAGAAATATCGAAAGCTTGCCATACCAATAAGGAAAGGTAACCAAAACGTGACTCCACGAAAGGCGAGCGTCACCACGGTGGCCGCCTCGAACGGAACACGCAACGAAGTCAGGTAAAACGGCACGATACCCTCTACGACCCCAATCCCATTGGGCGTCGGTGAGACGATCACGAACAGGTATGCCAGTCCGAAGCCGGCCAGCAGGGTGCCGAGGGTAAAGGTTACTTTGAAGGCCAGGAAGATCAACGCCAGGATGGTGATCAGCAAGGCTTTGTTCGAGAGCGTCAAGAGCAGCGGCAGCGCCAGATCGCGGGGCTTGGCCCGCAAGGTGTGCATGCCCTCTGAAATCTCGTCCGCCAGGGAATAAGCCCGCTCGACTGCCAGGAACTGCTTGCGGCGGAACAGGCGGCCGACTTTGTTCACCTGGCGCGCTCCCCAGGCCAGAACGGCGCCCAGCATCTTCGGGGCTTTCAGGCCCAAGAAGAGCATGGAGCTAATCGCCAGGGCAATGAGGCCCAGGATGATCGACGAGACGATTTGCATCCAGCCCAGGTTGTCGTACTGGAACATCACGATCAGTGCGATGAAGACCGCCACGAGCAAGCCAAAGTAGTCGAAGACCAGAAAGGTTGCCCAGGCGACCATCACCCGGCCCGAGGGGTGCCCCCGGCGGCGGCCGTCGGCCAAGAAGACCGCGATGGCAGGCATACCGGCGACGGCCGGGGCAACGGTGTTAACGAACTGCGCGGCAGCGGCTAACAGCAGCAGCCGTCTGCGGGACTCCTCAATTCCAATGATCCGATAGATAGTCTGGTAGGATATACCTACGTTAAGCAGCCAGATCAGTTCGATGACGACCGCCAGACCGATGAACTTCAATTCCCCCGATTTCAAGATCGCGGCTATCTGTTGAACTTCCGAGAAGCTGGTGATGAGGAATATGATAGCCAGCAGCAGGACGATAGCAAATATAAACTTACGCACAGGATCATTATACCTAATATTTAGGGTTGTGTGGGTCCGTCGGTACGTATTCAAAATATTGCCGGTTTTCACCCGCGCCCTAAAAAAGCATGCCGGGGATCGGTTAGGCATCCCCGGCATGCTGATTCTCTGATAAATACAGCTTATTGGGCCGACAGGATCTCTACGGCCTTGTCCAACTGCGGATCACGACCGGCTTGCAGGTCTTCTTCCGTCACTTCCACGGTAATGTCCGGGTCCAGCCCGACGCCGTTGATCTGGCGCTCTTTCGGTGTCAGCCAGCGGGCGACCGTGACGCGTACGGCGCCTTGTGCGTCTTGCAAGGCCACCCAGTTTTGCACGGAGCCCTTGCCGTAGGTGGTCACGCCGACCAGTTGGCCGCGGCCCAGGTCTTGGATGGCCCCGGCAGTGATCTCGGAGGCGCTGGCGCTGCCCTCGTTAACCAGCACCACCAGGGGGATGTTGGTCGCCAGGCCGCCGTTGGTGGTCTTGAAGGTGCGGCGGGTGCCGTCACCAAACTGCTCGTACATCACCACCTGGCCGCCCTTGATGAACTCGGAGATGACTTCGATGGCGGTGTTGAGGTAGCCGCCGCCGTTGTTCCGTAGATCGAGGACCATGCCCTTCGGATTCTGTTTCATCAGGTCGCGCAGCGTCTGGCGTAATTCTTGGGAAGTGTTGTCGCCGAAGGTGTTCAGCTGCACGTAGGCGATGTTATTGTCGAGCATCTTCCCCTCCGCCGAATGGAGGACAATCTTGGAGCGCTGGATGGTGACATCGAAGGTGTTGGTGTCGCCGGTGGTGGCATTGGAGCGGCGGATGGTCAGGGTGACATCGGTTCCGGCCGGGCCGAGAATGTGACGCAGCACGATATCCCCTGCGACGCCGGTCATGTCTTCTCCATCGACCGCAATCACCTCATCCTCCGGCTTGAGGCCGGCCTGCTCGGCGGGCGAGTTGGGCATGGGGCTGACGATCTTGAGGTATTCGCCAGTCACGTCTACCCATGCGCCGATGCCTTCATACTCGCCGATCAGCGGCGTGTTGGCCTGCTCGTACTGGTTCGGGTCCATATACGAGCTGTGCGGATCGCCGAGCGATTCCATCATGCCGCGGATAGCACCGCGCATCATCTCGCTATCGTCGACCGGCTGGTCGACATATTGATCGTGAACAATATTCCAGGACTCCCAGAAGGGAGCGAACAAGGTGTTTAGATCGTCTGGGGTACCGCCCTGTCCGGGGGCTGGGGTAACCTGCCTGCCGGTAAGCGGCAGGAGATTGCTGGCGCTGCCGGGCATGGCCCAACCGACGATCACGCCGCCGGAGAACGTCCCACCCAGCAGCATTACAGCAATCACTGCAATTAGAAAATACCGCGTAAACTTCGACTGCATTCGATTCTCCTGTATATTGCGCTGCTTATTCGGGTAAGCGTACCATAATTGGGTTAAGTGAGAATGAGGAATCCTGCTTCCGTTCAACCAAAGATCGCGTCGTTTGTTGAACGAAAAATTACTGCTTCGGCTTTTGCATGTCCTTGACCCGTTCGGAAAGCTCTTCTAGCATTTCATCCTCACGGTGCCAGGGGTGGCGGATGGTTTCGGGTAGATCGTTGAAGGGCAGCGGCTCCGAGCGAGCCGATTTCTCAGAGTGGGGCCGGTTGCGGCCAAGGAACGCAGCGATCAGCGCCAGGTTGATCCCAACGACCAGGATCACGATGAACCCGAACAGCAGCCAGGCGAAGGCAGGGATATCACGCGCCATGCGCTTGACCTTCTTTCCCACGCAGGCTGCTGCTCAACAATGGATCGAGCGCCTGGGGCAGTTGCCGGATGGATGCGATGGTTGCGTGGGCGTCGGGGTCGTGGCCCTGTCCTTTCTGCCCAACCCAAATGGTATACAACCCGGCCTCGCGTGCGCCGGTAATGTTCCGGCGGCCATCGTCGATCAGGATGCACTCTTCCGGGCGCAGGCCACCGCAGCGCTCCAGCGCCAGTTGGAAGGCCTCAGGCTGGGGCTTGCAGTACGGAGAGATGCCAAGCACGTCGATGATCTGCTCGAAGCAATCTCCCAACCCGAGCACATCCAGCACCCGCCGGGCGTGATGAGTGTCGGCGTTTGTGAAGATGATCCGGCGCAGTGGGTAACGCAGCAGGGTCTGGCGCAGCCAGGGATCAGGCGCCAGCAGGTCTTTGAGCGGGACATCGTGTACGTAACGCAGAAAATCGAGCTCATCGATTTGGTATTCGGTCTTCAGCCCGCGCAGCGTGGTGCCATATTCGTGGAACAGGCGCGTCCGCAGGGCAGGGATTTCAGCAGGCGGCACCATCGTCAGGTGTTGGGTCATATAGGTATTGATGCGCGCCGCGATGGCCTCCCACACCCCACTATGCGATGGATATAAGGTTTCGTCCAGGTCAAAAAATACGGTTGAATAAGACATACAAAAAGTATACCCTAGTCCCCAACCGGCGCAATCACTGCCGGGCTGCCGGCGCCCATCTGCAGCACTTGCAGGGGCACTTTGTAGGCCCGCGAGAGCAGCGGCGGGGTCAGCACCTCGCCGGGCGTGCCAAAGGCTTGCAAGCGGCCATCCAGCAGCAAGGCCACCCGGTCGGCGTAACGCGAGACCAGGTTCAGATCGTGCAGAGCGATCAGCACCGCCAGGCGCTCCTGGCGGGCCAGCGAGCGCACTTCATCCAGCAGGCTGATTTGATACTGCAGGTCGAGGTGGGCGGTGGGCTCGTCCATCACCAGAATGGGCGTGTCTTGGGCCAGGGCGCGTGCCAGCAGGATGCGCTGCTGCTCGCCGCCAGACAGCTCGCCCACCCGGCGCTCGGCCAGGGCGCTGGTTTTTGTGCGGACCATGGCACGCCGGGCGATGGCTTCGTCATGGGGCGAGACCTGCCCAAGCCAGTTCAGGTGCGGCGTGCGACCCAGCAGCACCGTCTCCCAGGCGGTGAAAGCTGGGGGAAGCTGCAGCGCCTGGGGCACGAATGCCATCAGGCGGGCACGCTGCATCGCGCCCAGTTTGACGATGTCTTGCCCATCCACTTGCAGGCTGCCATTCAGCGGTGGGACAATGCCCGCCAGGGTGCGGATCAGCGTGGATTTGCCGGTGCCGTTGGGGCCAATCAGGGCCAGGATTTGACCGGGCGCCAGCGCCAGGTTGACGCCGCTAAGCACTCGGTGGGAGCCGTAAGAGACGGAGAGATTTTGAATTTCAAGCATCGCGTTCACCAGAACATTTGCTGTTTAGCCCTGCGCAGGATCCACAGGAAGAAGGGTCCGCCCGCCAGGGCGGTGATGATACCAACCGGGATTTCACGCGGCGCCATGACCACCCGGGCCAGCACGTCTGCGGCCAGCAGCAGCACGGCCCCGTTAATGATCGAAAGCGGCAGCAGGCGGCGATAGTCGCCGCCCCACACCAGGCGCACAATGTGTGGGACGATCAGGCCGACGAAGCCGATAATCCCGGCGAAGGCAACCGCCGCGGCGGTGGTCAGCGTGGCGGCAGCGATGATCAGGATGCGGACACGCTCGGCGGGCAGCCCGAGCTGTTTGGCCTGCTCGTCGCCGAACTGCAGCACGTTCAAGCTGTGGCCGAGTGTCAGCAGCACACCCAGCCCGAGCACGACGTAAGGCAGCACGGCCAGCACCGGCTGCCAGCCGGAGAGCGTGGCCCCGCCCAGCAGCCACACCAGCGCTCGCCGCACTTCACCCGTGGCGTTGATCATCCAGAATGAAGTCAGGGCGGTGGTGAACGAACTGACCGCTACCCCCGCCAGGATCAGATTGGTGGTGGGGATGGTGCGCCCGACCCGGGCCAGTTGATAGACCACCAGCACGGTCACCAGCGCCCCCAGGAAGCCCGCCGCCGGGACGGCCAGCAGCCCGGCCACGGTGTAGGGCCACCGGACACTCATCGCCATGACTGCGCCCAACCCGGCCCCCGAAGCCACGCCGATCAAGTAGGGATCGGCCAGTGGGTTGCGGAACAGTCCTTGATAAGCCGCGCCGCTTCCGGAGAGGGCCGCGCCGGCCAGCGCCACCAGCAAGGTGCGCGGCAGGCGCAGGTCGAAGAGGATGGAGGCGAAGGGCTGCAGCTCGGCCGGGAGCGCCCGCCCGACCAGGCGGTCAAATATCAGATTGAGGGTGGTGCCTGGCGGGATGACGACGGCGCCCACAGCGACACTCAGCAGCAGCACCGCCGCCAGCAGCCCAAAACTGATCAAAAAGCTGGAGGCCGGGCGCGCCTTGCGGGAGCGCGTCTCAGCGGCGCGCTCCTGTGCAGTGTCTTCGCGGACGATTTGATTCGTCAATTCACATTCCTACTTCATCTCGAGCGCGGATTCGGGGTGCAGGATCTGGGCCAGCAGCTCCAGGCCGTCGATCAGGCGCGGGCTGGGCCGGCTGACCAGGTTGTCATCGAAGGGCCGGATGTTCCCATCCTTCACCGCTTTGATCTGGTCCCAACCGGGACGGCCGGACACCTGCTCGGGGGTGACGCCGTAGGCCGAATCCCCCAGCAGAATGATGTCGGGGTTCTGGACGATCAACTCTTCCTGGCTGATCTGGCCCCAGCCGCCGCTCATTTCCGAAGCCACGTTCACGCCGCCGGCCATCTGGATGAAGGTATCGATGAAGGTGCCAGAACCGGCTGTCCAGGGCTTCGCAGGATCGGTTCCGTCCAGCTCATAGAATACCTTTGGACGCTCGGTCGAGCCGCTGAGGGCGTTCTCCACGGCTGCGGCGCGGATGCGCAGCGTCTCGGCCAGGGCGGCGGCTTCATCTGCATGGCCGGTCAGCTCGCCAACCTTTTGCAGGTTGGCGAACATGCTCTCCAGGTCGGTCGGATTTTCGAGGTAGTAGACGGTCAAGCCGAGGTTTTCGAGAGCCTTGACCTGCTCAGGCGTGTTGAGTTCAGACGCCAGGACCAGATCGGGCTGCAGGCGGGTAATCTCCTCCAGATTGTAGCTGCTCATGTTGCCGCCGATCGCCGCCAGGCTCTTGGCCTCTTCGGGATAATCGGAGAAATCGTCGCGGGCGATGATCTGCGGCCCGGCGCCGATTGCGAACAGGATCTCGGTGTTGGAGGGCGCCAGCGAGACGATCTTCTGGGCCGGTCCGTGCAGCCGCACTTCACGTCCCAGGCCATCCACCATCACGATCTCGGTTGAGGCGGAGGCCAGGGTGGGGGCAGGCTGCGTCACTTCCACGACGCCGGTCGACTTCATGGATGGGGCGGTCGGGGCTGCCGGGGTGCAAGCTGACAGGGCCATCGACACGGTCAAGGCGAGAGCGGCCAGCACAAGCAGAGGGGAAAACACGCGTTTCATCTTATTCTCCTGATGTGTTGAAAGGAAGCAAAGCGGCAGCGGTTTTCCCTGGAAACAAAAATCCCTGTCGCTTGACAGGGAAGTGTGAAATCGGATGGGGGAAGCCGATGTTCTCACCTCCTTTCTGCGAGGTTGTGAAAACGTCTCCGCAGGCGGGCGACCTGGCTTAGGAGCGTAAGCGGCTCCCTTACAGTTGCGCGACAGCACCGGACTCTCACCGGTTTCGCCTTTAAGCCTTCCCATCCGGGGGTTAAGGCACCTCAAAGACTCTATTCGATTAACTCGATTGTACAGGTTTGTGCGATTGTCGTCAAGGAGAAGAGCCTGACGGACGACATCTTAAATAGGGGGAGGTTGATCGTGGCGGTAAAACCATCACGATCAACCTCCCTCCCTAAAGTTAAGACGGTTCCATTACGCTCGTGCTTTAGTCGCCGGCCGCAGCCTGTTCCTTCTGTGGCAGCGTATACACAGAACGTAATCCGAGGGCGATGGCGGCGAAGTAGACCAGATACGCCAGGGTCTCGCTCAAGGCCGGAGTGGGATTATATCCGAACAGCGCGCTCAGCAGCTGCCCGGGCAGCGAGCTCGCGCTCAGCAGCGGCGTGAGGTTGTAGAGCGGATCAATCCCGGCCGGGATCCAGCCGGCCTCGACGAACTCGTGCACGCCGTGGGCCGCCAGTCCGGCCGCGAACAGCACCAGCAGCACGTTCGAGACGCGGAAGAAGTTCTTGATCGAGAGGCGGTAGGTGCCGCTGAACAGCAGCCAGCCAATAGCAGCCGCAGCCGCCAGCCCGCCCAACGCGCCGGTGAAGAAGGCGCTTGCGCCGGACACCAGACTGGACGCAACCAGCAGCAGCGCCAGCTCAACCCCCTCACGCAGCACGGCCAGGAATGCCAGCCAGAACATTGGGCCGCGTCCGCTCAAGCCCTTCGAGCGCATCTTAAACTCCAGCTGCGGGCGGATAGAAGCGGACTGGCGATGCATCCAGAAGATCATCCAGGTCAGGACTCCGGCGGCCAGCAGCATACTCGCGCCCTCGAAGATCATCTCGGCCGCGCCTTTGAACTCGGCGCCGACCAGGCGCAGCCCGGCTGCCAGGCCGAGACTGACCAGCACAGCCGCACCCGCGCCGAACCATAGGGCGGGTTTGAGGTCTTGGCGGTTGAGCTTGCGCAGGATTCCCAGGACGATTCCAAGGATCAAGGCGATCTCGACGCCTTCGCGCAGGGTGATAAGAAAAGCAGGCAGCATTTGAACTCCCGTGAAAACTAGTAAGGTATTAACGAGGATATTCTAATAATATTTATCATTTTTGTCAAATTAATTCGGAATATTATTGTTAAAAAATCCGAGAGCAATCGGGGTCGCATCCCGGCTGCTCTCGGATTTTTGATGTGAAAATAGCTCCGATTTTCACTCTTGTTGGAAAAACGTGATACCGGCCAGTTTCTATGGCTTCGGTTTCGACCGGCTGCGGCGGGCAGGCGGCTCGCCATTCGCAACGCCGGGGCGGTAAGGCGGCACGGCCAGGGCAAAGATGCGGCACATGCGCCCATCCAACATGCGGCTGCGGATGCGCGGATCGATATCCGAGAGCTGATCGGACGTGGTAATCACCGTCGGCAGTTCGGCGTTGTAGCGATAGTTGAAGATTTGGTAGAGCTTCTCACGCGCCCAGGGTGTGGCGCTCTGGGTGCCCAGGTCGTCGAGCACCAGCAGCGAGGCAGAGCGCACCTCTTCAAACAGGCGATCGTAGGAGATGGCGCTGTTGGGGCTGAAAGTGGCGCGCAAGTGATCGAGCAGGTCGGGCACCACCACGAACATAGGCGACTCGCCCATCGCATGGCGGAAGTTTCCGGCGGCAGCGGCCAGGTGGGTCTTCCCGGTGGCATACTCGCCCATCAGCACCAGCCAGCCTTTCGGGTTCTGGGCGAAGTCGTGGGCGGCTTCCCAGGCCTTTTCCAGGTTCTGGCGCTGCTCGCTGTTGATCTTCTCGCGCTCTCGCATACTGAAATTGCTGAACGTGCGTCCGCTGTGCAGGTGCAGGGTCGAGAGGGCCGGGTGACCCTCGTCACGCACGGGGGAGCGGTAATCGGGGGCTTTGATCTCCACCCGGCTGACCAGGTCGGGGTCTTCCAGGCGTGAGCGGATGCGGCCTTCGATATCTTCCATCCGCAGGTTGGTGGTGATGACGGTTGCCAGGCGGTTGGTGTAGCGGTAGTTGAGGATCTGGTACAGCTTTTCTTGCGCCCAGGGCGTGGAACTTTGCGTGCCAAGGTCGTCCAGCACCAGCAGGCGGATGTTGCGGATCTCGTCGAAGCGGCTCTCGAAGGTCTGATCGATGGCTCCGTAGGAGAAGCGCAGCCAGTCGAGCAGGTCGGGCACGGTCAGGAACAACACGGGTACAGCCATGCTGACGACAAAATTGGCGACCGCCGCCGCAAGATGGGTTTTGCCGGTGCCATATTCACCCATAAGCAGCAGCCAGCCGTTCAGGTCGTGCGCATACTGCTCGGTCAGGGTCAGCGCCATCCGCAAGGAATTGACCTCATGCTCACCCAGCCCCAGGCGGCCTTCCATCTTGAAGTTCTCGAAGGTCATGTTCTTGAAGGCTTCCAGGTTGCTCAAGCGGTACAGGCGATTTTGGGTCGCCTGCGCCACGGCCTGTGACCGGCACGAGCAAATCTGCAAGCGCCCGAACTCGGGGTGGCCGATGGGCAAATCCTGGCGCACGAAGCCGATGCCGGAGCAAATCGGGCAGTTGGGGTCGCCCGGCAGGTTGGCATCCTTTGATGCCTCGCCGCCCGGCTCAGTGCTCGATGTGGTCTGCGAATTCGTCTTCGAGATACCGTTGGCTACCTTTTTGAGAGCCTCGTCGATTGGTTCCATCGCGTCCTTCCTTCTGCCGAGATTTCAGGATTGCCTCCATGTAACGCCAGCTGCGGGCGTTCGCCTGCACGGCTTTGCGGATGGCGTCATCGATCCACTCCGGCGGATAGGTCTCTTCCGCATCACGCAGGGCGTCGGCGATCAGCGGGGTCAGCGGGCCGATATTCTCCTCGTACAGGCGGTAAATATTCGGCTTCTCCAGCTCGATTGCCACTACGGCCCGGCTTTGCTCATCCGGCGACCACGCCCCCTGCTGGTAGGCCTTCAAGGCGGCCCGGCCGCGCGGCGAGTTGAGCAAGTAAAAGGTCTCTTCGATCCCCTCACTCTGCCCCTGCGCTCGCAAGAGCGTCCCACGCTGCTCGGCGCGCTGTAAGCCGTCCAGCAGGTTAGCCAGCGCCTGCTTCTCCTCATTCCCCAGGCCCTGCATCAAGCGCTGGTCCTCAGTGAAATCTTTGTAGCAGATGAAGCGGATCGGCCCTTCCTGGCGGTCGAGGAACCACAGGCTATATAAGGTCACCTTCAGCTCGGACAGATTGTCGATCTCCGGCAGCAGCTCGGTAAAGAAGGTGACCGGGATCGGGGTGAGACGGACTTTACCGACCGGAAAACCAGCGAAGGGTGGCATAAGACCTGTCTTTCAGTGTCATTTCTCGATCGTGTCTCTTGCAGCTCGATTCAGAAATGTCACATCATTCGGCTAGTGGTGCGCGGAAGCAGCGTTCTCGAAGCGCGCCAGGTTGTTCAAGAAAACCAGCTCGATGCCCGGATGGGTGGGACCGTTGCGGTGCTTGGCGACGATGATCTCCGCGATGTTCTTGCGCGGGCTGTCCTTTTCCATCGCATCCGGCCGGTTGATGAACATGACGATGTCGGCGTCCTGCTCCAACGAGCCGGACTCACGCAGGTCAGATAACTGCGGCTTCTTGTCGGCGCGCTGCTCGACGGCGCGCGATAACTGTGCCGCCGTCAGCACAGGCACATTCAGTTCGCGCGCCAGCACCTTGAGACTGCGGGAGATGAATGAAACCTCCTGCACGCGGTTGTCGTTGCGCAGGTCGCCGCTCATCAACTGCAGGTAGTCCACAACGATCAGGTCGAGTTCGTATTCCATGTGTAAGCGGCGGCACTTTGTGCGCATTTGCAGTGGGGTGATGGCGGGCGTGTCATCTAGATACATGTGCGTATCGCCCAGCACCTCAATGGCATGGGTGAACAGCGGCCACTCGTCGTCATTGAGCTTGCCGGTGCGCAGTCGCTGGGTGTCGATGCCGGTTTCCTGGGCAATTAAACGCTGCACCAGCTGCTCGTTCGACATTTCAAGCGAGAACATCGCCACGTGTTTTTTATGTTTTAGAGCGGCATTCTTGGCGACCGACAGCAGGAAGCCGGTTTTACCCATACCCGGACGACCGGCAATGATCAGCAGGTCGGATTTCTGCAAGCCGCCCAGCAGCCGGTCGAGGTCGATCAGGCCAGTGGGCACACCGTAGATCTCGTCGCTGCGGCGTGACAGTTGATCGACGCGGTCGTAGACGTCACTCAATACTTGCTGGATGGGCTGCAGGTCGTGGCGCACCCGGCGCTCGCTGAGTCCGAAGATGGATTTCTCCGCCTCGTCCAGCACGGTGTCGATCGACTGCTGGCGATTGAAGGCCAGCTTGGCCAGCTCGTTGGCGGAAGCCAGCATGCGCCTGCGGATCGAGTTCTCTTCGATGATGTGTCCGTACGCCTCGGCGTGCAGCGAGGTGGGCGTCTGATTGATGAGCGACATGATGTAAGCCGCTCCGCCCACTTCGGTCAGTTGGTTTTGCTGCTCCAGGCCCTGGCAAACGGTCAGAAAATCGATGGGGCTGCGCGATTCGTGCAGGCGGGTGAAGGCGTCCCAGATCCAGCGATTGCGGACGATGTAAAAATCGTCCGGCTGGAGGAACTGGGCTAATTCATAATAGGATTCGGGGTTAATTAAAACGGCTCCAAGCACCGCTTCCTCGGCCTCTCGGCTGTGGGGCGGCGCTTGCACCTCCGATGAGGCAACGGGTTCGAATGAGGCCAGATCGCTCATGAGTGTCCAGGGGTCGTGAAATAGACCGGGGGTCGGAAAGGGCTCCCGGTATGGTTGGTTTTATGGCTTAAGGTCAGGCGTCGGGTTTGCCTTGGCTGTGCTCTTCATCGTCGTCGTCATCGTCGTCATCGACGTCATCATCGTCAACTTCTTCTTCGTCTTCTTCGTCTTCCTCATCCTCTTCGTCTTCATCTGACGTATCGATGTCGAGCTGTTCGAGAAAGTCTTCAAATACTGACAGGCGCTCTTCGCCTTCTTCTCCCAGCGCTTCAGCCGGTTCCTCGTCGATCGGAACTTCCTCTTCAACCTCTTGCTCGGGAATGACTCCGGCGCTTTCCATAACATCCTTTGAGACCAAAATCGGAACGTGCGCGCGGACAGAAATCGCTAAAGCATCGGAAGGACGGCAGTCAACATTCACAACACGACCGTCGTTTAACTCAAGGACTAAGTTGCCGTAGAAAACGTCTTCTCGCAAACCAATGACTTCAACTCGCAGCAAGCGTGCGTTGAGGGTGTGCATTATGTTTTTCAGCAGATCGTGCGTCTGCGGGCGCGCCACTTCGATCTCTTGTAAAGCGATCGTTATGGATTCCGCTTCGTAAGGGCCTATCCAGATGGGTAAATACCGGTCGAGGTCCGCCTCTTTCAGCACCACGATGCGCTGATTGTTTGTAAGGCTGACCCGAACACTATCGATAACGACTTCAACCATTCTGGACATACACAACCTCCCTCGCCGGGATTCAAAAGATAACAAACTGCATTTATTCTAACACGGTGATATCCGGGATGCAACTCGATTAGATGAGAAGTCGGCAGATGAAGTCAATTCCATTCAGGGTTCCAGGTTGCGCACATTACAATTCGATTTAGGAATCAGTTTTTTTTGTGGACGACTCGTTGAAAATGTTAAAAAATCGGGTATAATGATCGAACCTTAAATTGAGATGATAGACTGCTCGAAGAGAGGTGATGCGTAACTGCGTTCGCAGCGGCGATTTTCCAGAGAGGGGGCGCCACTGTAAAGGCTCCCCTCTCTGGAAAATTCCTTTCGCCTGGTAGTTACAGAGTGCCATTTCGATGTTGGGGGCGTGATTGGGCGGTAAGGATCTGGCAAATCCGCTGGCAGGCAGATTTCCTTTCACCTGGAATGACGATTGATTCTTAACGTTTTAAGGTAGAATGGTAATTGGCAGGTACAAACTGAAGCCATAAATGATGTTGATCGATATTCAAACGACGGTAGAGGAGAAAGGGGAACCGGCTGTGGTGATCCTGACAAAAGCGAACATTTTGCTCATTGAGGGAAAACGCGCCGAGCACCCATCATTTTTTATGGGCCTGACGAGGAAAGGTTTCCACGTCGATAGCGTACCGAGTGGTAGTGTCGCGCTGACTCGCCTGGCAGAAAAAAAACCTCACCTGGTATTGATCGATGCCGCTTCAATGCGCACCAGCGGAAAGCGCATCTGCCAATCCATCCGCAAAAAGGCCCCGGGTGTTCCGATCGTGCTCGTGGTCGAAGAAGAAGTGGATAACGCCAACGGGCTAAACGCCGAAGTGATCCTGTCGCAGCCCTTTACCCTGCAAAAATTGCTGAATCGCATACGCCCACTGCTGCCCTCCGATGAGAAGAACTTACTGGTGGTGGGGGATCTGCAGCTGGATGTGGAGCAGCGTTGGGTGCGCTACCAGGACCGGCAGTCGAGCCTGACCCCGCGGCTGGTGGCGCTGCTCAAGGCGTTGATGGACCGCAAGGGCGAGGTGATCGACCGCAAGGAGCTGTTCCGCATGGTGTGGGAGACCGGCTATACCGGCGATACCCGCACCCTGGACGTGCACATCAGCTGGCTGCGTCAGGCGATCGAGGAAGATCCACGCCACCCGCGCCTGATCAAGACCGTGCGCAGCGTCGGTTACCGTCTCGACCTTGACGCGGATGACGACCCCCCATTTTCGAACAATCATAAGAACAGAGAGTAGAAAATAGAGAGCAAAGCACAGTAACGTGTATATTCTTTGCACTCCACTCTCTGATATAATATTGGAAACAACTCGCCCGGGGCCAAGTAACCGGGATGCCTTGCAGAGAGCCGGCGGATGGTGCGAGCTGGCAGGCTGATCCGGCCAAATCCTCCCCGGCTGTCCTTCAGGGCAGGTTGTCCTCGCAGGGGCAGCAAGAAATGCTGCCGTAAGAGGACCGGTGGTTCCGTTATCGCCGCAACGAGGCTGCTGGCGCGTGAGGATCCATGCCGGCGGCAAACGCAGGTGGTACCACGAACGCCCCCTTCGTCCTGCATGGATGAGGGGGTTTATTTATAGCTGCTCGAAGCGCAGGCTTTCCTGCTGGGGCGGCTGCACACACATCATCTACCTGCGAAAGGATGGATACCCATGCTGGATATGAATTTGATCCGAGAAGAGCCCGACAAGGTGCGGGATGCGCTGCGTGTCCGGCAAATGGACCCGGGCGTGGTCGACCAGATCCTGCAGCTCGACGAGCGGCGTCGGGCGCTGCTGGTGGAAGTGGAGGCCTTGAAGGCCCAGCGCAACACGGTCTCGCGTGAGATCGGGCGCATGAAAGACAAGCAAGCTCGACAGGAGAAGATCGACGCGATGCGCCAGGTGGGCGAACAGATCGGCGGCCTGGACGAACAGGTTGCCCAGGTGGATACGGACCTTAACGGTCTGATGGTACGCCTGCCGGCTATCCCGCTGCCCTCGGTGCCGTACGGCGTCGACGAGAGCGAGAACGTCGTGATCAAGACGGTGGGTGAGCAGAAGACCTTCGACTTCACCCCCAAACCGCACTGGGACCTGGGCGTCGATCTGGGCATCATCAACTTTGACCAGGGCGCAAAACTCTCGGGCACGCGCTTCTACGTGCTGAGCGGGGCCGGGGCGCGTTTGCAGCGGGCGTTGATCGCCTGGATGCTGGATCTGCATCACCGCCAGGGCTACCTGGAAAAGTACACCCCATTCATGGTGCGCGAGGAGGTGCTGTTCGTCTCGGGTGAACTGCCCAAGTTCGCCGATAATCTGTACCATGATGTGGAAGACGACAAGTGGATGGTGCCGACCGCCGAGGTGCCGCTGACCGGCATCCATATGAATGACATCATCCCGGAAGAGCAGCTGCCGCTGCGCTATACCGCCTACACCCCCTGCTTCCGCCGTGAGAAGATGAGCGCCGGTCGCGACGTGCGCGGCATCAAGCGCGGCCACCAGTTCGACAAGGTGGAGATGTACACTTACACCACGCCCGAGAATACGGAGGCCGAGCTGGAGCGCATGCTGAAAGCAGCCGAAGAGACTTGCGCCGGGCTGGGACTGGCTTACCGGGTCAAATTGTTGTGCACCGGCGACCTGGGTTTCCACGCCCAGAAAACCTACGACCTGGAAGTGTGGGCGCCGGGTGAAGGCGAGTGGCTGGAGGTTTCATCCGTCTCGACCGTAGGCGACTACCAGGCCCGGCGCGGTAACATCAAGTTCCGCCCGGCCGACGGCGGCAAAGCCCAACTGATTCACACCCTGAATGGCTCGGGCCTGGGACTGCCGCGCACCCTCATCGCTGTGCTGGAGAACTACCAGCAGCCCGACGGCAGTGTCATCGTGCCGGATATGCTGCGCCCCTGGATGGGCGGCATCGACGTGATCCGCCCGGAAGGCGAATAGGCGCACATGGGCAGCATGGGGCAGTTGGGGCTTCAACTTGCCGTCCTGGGTGTCATGCTGGTCGGCCTGGCTGGTTTGCTGACCACGCTGATCCCCGGTTTGGTGATCATCTGGGCGGCGGCGCTGGTCTATGGACTGGTGGACGGCTTCACCTGGGCCAGCGGGATCATCTTTGCCATTCTGACCGTGCTGATGGTCGCCGGCAGCCTGGCGGACAACTACCTGATGGGCGCCAGCGCCCGGCGCACCGGAGCCAGTTGGCTGGCCATCGGCGTCTCGCTGCTCCTGGGCGTGGTCGGCACCATCGTGCTGCCGCCTTTCGGTGGGCTGCTGGGGGCGCTGTTGGGCGTGTTCGCTGTGGAGATGATCCGCCTGCGTAACTGGCGGCAAGCCTGGCGCTCGACCCGCAGCGTGGCAGCCGGCTGCGGCCTGGGCGTGATCGCCAAGATATTCGTTGGCCTGTTTATGATCCTGATGTGGGTGCTGTGGGCGTTTGGTCTGTAGGGACAGGCCTGATGGAGGGTGGGGGTACATAGGAGGGAGATATGCCTGAACTGCAAATACGGACGGCAAACGGTGGGACGGTGGAATCTGTGCGGCCGGGGACCTGGAGGCTGACCATGCCGCAGGGTTCGGGCGGCGAGTATCGCTGGGCCCAGTTGGACGATCATCTCGGCCTGCCGCGCTCTGAGTTCCCCTGGCGTCCGCCGCTGCGCTTGAGCCTCGAGGCGCGGGTTTCACACAAAGACATCCCGGGCACCTGGGGCTTCGGCTTTTGGAACGACCCGTTCAGCGCCAGTTGGGGCGTGAGCGGCGCTGCCCGGCGCATTCCGGCGCTGCCGCAGGCCGCCTGGTACTTCCATGCCTCGCCGCCCAACTATTTATCCTTGCGCAACGACCTGCCGGCCCAGGGCTTTCTGATGGACACGTTCTCCTCGACGCGCCTCCCCGCACCGCTGCTGCTGCTCGGGGCCCCGGCGCTGCCCTTGCTGGCAATCCGCCCGACCGCCTGGTGGCTGCGGCGCATGGCGCGCAATTTTATCAAGGATGACGCCAGGCGGGTGGAGCTTGACCCGACAGACTGGCATGAGTACTTGTTGGAATACTTTGGCCTGTGGGTGAGCTTCCGGGTGGACAACCAGGTGCAGTACCAAACCGGCATCGCCCCCAAAGGTCGCCTGGGTTTGATCCTCTGGATCGACAACCAGTTTGCCGCCCTACCGCCGGATGGTGGGGTAAAATTCGGCACGCTCGAAACGAAAGAGGCCCACTGGTTAGAATTGCGAAATATCCGGGTATCGGCGCGATAATTGTAGAGCGCTTGGATGGCGTGACAGAGATGGTTGTGGGCCAGCTGCGGGCGATTGCAGTCTTCCACAGCTTACGATTTTAAAAAAGCCGTTGGTGAGGATCCATGAACCGTCGAAAGCTCAGCTTGCTTCTGGGACTATGCCTGCTTCTTAGCCTGGCAGCCTGCGCGCGCGAGCGCATCCCCGAATCGACGGCAGTCGATCTGCCTTTCTTAGCCGCCGCCGCAACCGCTACACCCTTCGGCGATTGGCAGTCTCCCACAGCTGAGACCCTTGACCCTCCGGAATGGGTTCGTGATTTGGATGCCATCAAAGCCCTGCTGCCGGGCGAAGCCCGTTTTGCCTGGGACAAGGTTTGGGTCGTCGAATCGGATGAGGGACAGTGGAGCGTGCTGGCTGTGCCGTACGAGCTCGCCGGTGGTTTCCACTTTGCATTGATTGGGCGGGCCGCGAAAGCGGAAGATCTCACGCCAGGCGTTCTCTGGAGTTGGGACGACATGCAAATGAGTCCTAAAGCTTGGGCTGCCGTGGAGCCCTCTACCCAGACCGAGGCCTTCCTCGGCCTGGACGCGCGCCAGCAGTGGTCGCTGGTGTATTGGGACCTGCCGGGGCACAGCGTCCGAGCGGTGGTGCCGGTCGAGTACCCGCAGGATTTAGCTGTCCAGTTCGCGGACAAGGGGGTCTTCGTGCGGGACGGCGAGCGCCTGATCTACGATACCATCGTCGAACGGCAGGCCGTGGAGCAGTGGTCGGTGTCTCCGGCGCTGGGTAAGGATTTTACCGTGGCAGCCGACGCGGAAGACCATTCCTGGATGGATATCAACAACGACGGCGAGCAGGAATTGATGGTCTACTGGGACACGCCCGAGGGCATGACCGTCCAGGCGCTGCGGAAGGACGGTGAGCAAGTCGTGGACGCCGGGCAGCTGCCGCCGGATGTGCAGTTGGTGTGGATGCAAGACAGCCGCTTCCACTCCGATTTGCCGCCGGCGTTTATCGCTCGAGAGGGTGAGGGGGTCCCGCGGCGCTGGCAGATTTACCGCTGGAAGGGGGAACGTTTCGGATACGCCGGGGAGCTTACCCGCCCAACTGCGCCTTCGGTTGTTGTATTAGGGGAAAACGATCCACTGCCGAAGCTGCCGTCCGACCTGTATTACCTGCAAGAGGGAACCTGGTACCGGATTCCGAAAGAGGGCGGCTGGCCGGTATCGCTGGAACAAGCCCCCGCAAACTCGCAGCGCTGCCGTTCGGATGGAGGCTTTCTAAACTGTTCTGCACCCGATGGACAGGCGCGGGTCATTGCCCATCCGCTCGACTCCGGAGAGATATCCGCCGCCGTGGAGAATGTTGAAACCGGTGAAATTGTCGACATCCAAAAGACCTTAATCTATTCCACCAATATTTACTCGTTCAGCTGGTCGTCGGACGGCTCGCTGCTTTTGCTGTCGGAGGGGCCGTATGGGGCCTACCTGGATCGGGTCAACCCGGCCACAGGGGCACGCGCCCCGGTCATGCACATCGATGTCTGCGGCTGGGACATGTCGCGCTGCGCCAGCATCATGGCCGCCACCGACGCAGTCTATTTGCAAGACGGAAGCATCGGCTTCGTCATTCAGAACACCAATCCGGGCATATTCCCGCCTTCTGGGGTGTACAAGCTGGACATGCAAGGGCGGTTGAGCATGCTTGCCCCGGTTCCGTATCTCAACCCGAACTGCGGCATCCAAAAAATTTGGGTTTATGTTTTCGGCCAGGCGGCCTGGTCAAACGACCGGACGGCGATTGTCTACTCCGGTTCGAACGCGGCAGCCGGCGGGGATTGCCGCGGCTCGGCTGTGATCCTGCAGGTCGATGGACAGGTGTACGACCTCTCGCTTAAGCTCCCTGGCGCCCAAGACTTTCGTTGGAAGTAAGAACGGAAAAATGGGGGTATAATCGGACTCACTTGAAGCAACCCAAGTAAAAAAATCGAACACCCCTCACGGGCGGCGACCGGCACGCAGACCGCCCTGGGAACCATGGGAGTATGATATGTTGGCCTTAACCCTTTTAGCAGCCCCGCAACTGAGTGGTCACCTTTATCTCGATCCAGGGTCTGGAAGTTACATCTTGCAGCTCTTGTTGGCAGCGGTCTTAGGGGGCACGTTTGCTATCAAGATTTACTGGAAGCGCATACGGGCGTTTTTCAACAAGAACAAAGCAATCGAACAGGTAGAGGAAGAGGAACAGGCGGCAGATGAGTAATGACCGTCGTCTCGGATCGTCTTTTCGTGACCCGAGCGGTTTTCTGTTCCGGCACGGACCGGTTCTCTACCGGCAGGTAAACCAGCGCTATCGCCAGGATTATGACCGGCTGATGCAGTCGGGACTGTACGAGCAGCTTACCGCGAAAGGGCGCATGATACCCCACGAAGAGGTGGACGTCGAGCCCGAAGCGCCCGAGCTGGCTTACAAGGTCCTGAAACCGCAGCCGGTTACATTTATCTCCTACCCTTACGAGTGGAGCTTCAGCCAGCTTAAAGATGCAGCCCTGCTGACCTTGCGGCTGCAAAAGCTGGCCATCGAGCACGATCTTTCTCTCAAAGATGCCAGCGCCTATAACATCCAGTTCCACAACGGTCGCCCTGTCCTGATCGACACGCTGTCCTTCGAGCGTTACAAAGAGGGAGAGCCGTGGGTGGCCTATCGCCAGTTCTGCCAGCACTTCTTAGCGCCGCTTGCGCTGATGGCTTATAAGGACGTGCGCCTGAGCCAGATGCTGCGTGTCTACATCGACGGCATCCCGCTCGATCTGACAAGCGCCTTGTTACCCACTCGCTCACGGCTCAACTTTGGCCTGGCGACCCATATCCACCTGCACGCCTCGTCCCAAAAGCGTTACGCCGGGGAGGGCATCGCTCCCACCCGGCAGGGCGGCCGGCAGATGGGACGCACAGCCCTGTTGGGGCTGGTGGACAGCCTGGAGACGACCGTGCGCGGCCTGAACTGGAAACCGGCCGGCACCGAATGGGGCGACTATTACCAGGACACCAACTACAGTCAGGCGGCCTTCGATGAGAAGAAGCGCATCGTCGCTGAGTTCATCGAGCGCATCCAACCCAATATTGTCTGGGACCTGGGCGCAAACACCGGCGTGTTCAGCCAGGTGGCTGCCGCCCCGGGAGCAAAGGTGATCTCCTTCGACATCGACCCGGCTGCCGTCGAGAAGAACTACCTGGACGGCAAGCAGCGTAAGGAGAAGCAAATCCTGCCGCTGGTGCTCGACCTGACCAACCCCAGCCCGGGCATCGGTTGGGCTAACCAGGAGCGCGATGCGCTGCTGGCGCGTGGCCCTGTGGATGTGACGCTGGCGCTGGCGCTGGTGCATCACCTGGCAATCTCGAACAACTTGCCGTTCCCGCTCCTGGCAGATTTCTTCGCTCGGGCCGGACGCTGGCTGGTGGTAGAGTTCATCCCCAAGTCTGATTCGCAGGTGCAGCGGCTTTTGGCCAGCCGGGAAGACATTTTTAACAAGTACACCCGGGAAGATTTCGAGCAGGCGTTTAGCGAGAAATTCTGTCTACGAGACGTGCGCGAGATTCAAGGTTCACAACGCCTTCTGTATTTAATGGAGAGGGACCAATAAAGGGCTGCCCGTCGTTGGCTGTCACAGATAACCGGCGCATCCCGGCCGCGTTTTCAGCTCCCTACGGAGAGGTAAGATCTTTGGATGAAGTGGGCTAGATTTCCTTTCATTCACCCGCTGCTGTTCTTCGCTTACCCTACACTGGCTTTGCTGGCCAATAACATCAAAGAAGTTGCAGTTTGGGTCGCTGTGCGCCCGCTGGCAGTATCCCTGCTGGCCGGCGCGCTAATTTTTGCCCTGTTGGGGCAAGTGTTAAAAGACTGGCACAAGGCGGCTCTGGTCACGACATTGATCGGGCTGCTGTTCTTCTCCTATGGTCAGGTGTACCAGTTCTTGCACGGCCGGCCGGATGTTGGCGTGCTGCTTGGGCGGCACCGCTACCTGCTGCCGCTGTATGGGGCGGTCCTGGCAGCCGGCTTGTGGCTGATCCTCTCCCGGCGCCATCTTTCAGCGCTGACCCCCTTCGTGAACGTCGCCGCGGCTGCGGCGGTGCTGCTGCCGCTGCTGCAGGCCGGCAGTTTCACCATTTCCTCTACCCTCATGGCGCACAAAGCGCAGGCCGCCACAACAGCCGGCGATTTTTCGGCTGCCGCCGGGGATGATCTCCCGGACGTCTACTACATTATTCTCGACACCTACACCCGAGCCGACGTTCTGCAGGCCGACTACGAGTTCGACAACCAGCCCTTCCTGGACGATCTGCGCCGGATGGGCTTCTATGTGGCCGACTGCAGTATGAGCAATTACGCCTCGACCGAGCTGTCGCTGTCGACCTCGCTGAATATGGATTATCTCGAAAACCTGGCGCCGGAGTTCCAACGCCTGGAGACCCTGGCCGACGATGCGCAAACCTCAATGCCCGAGCTGATGCGTCACAGCCGCGTGCGCCGCGACTTGGAAGCGATTGGCTACCAGACAGTGGCATTCGAGACGGGCTTTTCGTGGAGCTCGATCAGCGATGCAGACACCTACCTGGCTCCCGGTGGGGCTAACGCGCCCCCCAGCGGCTTGCGTTTGTTCGAGCTGATGCTCCTGCGCAATACTGCCGCATCGCTGGCGCTGGACTACCAGCAGTCGCACAACGGCACGAATGCGGTCGGCGGCAGCCCGTACTATAACGAGCACATCCAGCGTGAGCTATTCAAGCTCGGTCAACTGCCAAATATCCCTGTGCTCCAGAGCCCAAAATTCGTGTTCGCTCACATTCTGATCCCCCACACGCCGTACGTGTTCGCTGCCGATGGTTCGATCAACACGGACGTGCGCTTCTACCAGAGCGCTGGGGCAGCGGCGAACGAGGAGTTCGAGCGTGAGGGCTTCGTTGGGCAGACCGAGTACATTAACCAACGCATCGCCCAAATCCTGCGCCAGATCCTGGACCGGTCGAGCACGCCCCCGGTCATCATCCTGCAGGGAGACCATGGCCCCAGCAAGTTACCCATCCTCAATGCGTACTATTTTCCGGGGGCAGGCCGGCAGGCGCCGCTGTATCCCGCCATCAGCCCGGTCAATTCGTTCCGCTTGATGTTCAACACCTATTTTGGAACCAATTTCTCCATGCTGGAAGACAGGCATTTCTTCTCGTACGCCGACGACCGCTTTAAATTTTAAAGAGGTTCTGGAAAACAACCCCAGCTGCACACCATAAAAGATCCTGGAAACAAAAACAGGACGTCGAGATACCGCAGTATCTCGACGTCCTATTTTTGTTTCCAGGATCTTTTATGGTGTTTCGGTTGGAAATATTCCCTGCGACGACTGGCTCAGCATCGCATACGCCACCCGGATCGTCGCAGCCAGCTCTGATTGGCCTTGCTGGTCGGCCAGGTTGTAGCCGGTATTATATTCATCCATGGCTTTCGCCACGTCCCCCATGCTTTCGTAGGCCGACCCGGCATAGTAGTGTGCCAGGGCCGAATCCGGATTGCTCTCCAAAACGGTTTGCAAGTCCGCCAGCGCTGCCCGGGCATTGCCCATTTGCAGGTTGAGCTTTGAGCGGCTGAGCAGGAACTGCTCTTGCGAGCCCAAGATCTGACCAGCCTTGCCAAACAGGTTCTGAACCTGCTGTGGATCTTGATCCAACTTTTGCAGCAGCAAGCCCTTAAAGATCATCAGATCGGGATCGTCGGGTTGGTTGGCGAGCGCCTGATCGACCAACTGGAGGGCTTGTTCCGGGTTGCCTTGCTCTAGCAGAAAGTAGGCTTGATTCTCATAGCGCAGTGCCGCCACGAGCGCAGGGTCAGGAGCCAGGAAGAAGTGGTAGACCAGCGCCAGCGCTGCGATCACCACAGTCGCGACGCCCAGGATTAGCGCATCCCGTTTCAGAACCTGCCGGCGCTCGGCCGCGACCTCTTCGTCCAGGTACCACCACCAGCGCGCCCGCTCCGGTTTGCGCTTCGCCCGCAGCGACTGCAGCGCAGCCTTGCCGCCCAGCTCGCGCAGCGCCTGCGGCATCACCCTGCGCAGGCGGCTTTGCAGGTATTCGAACTGGTCGCGCTCGACCGCCAGGAGGTGCTCCTGGTCTTTCAGCTCTTCGAAGCGGCTGCGGATCTCATCCATCTCGTGCAGGATGGCTTCAGCCTGCTTTCCGGTCTCCGCTTCGAGCCTGCCCAGACGTGAATCGAGTTGATCGAGCAGAGCGTTGAGCGACTTTTCTGGCGGCATTGATTCTCCTTGACTTCGAGGATACCTGTATTATACGCGGGAGAAGTGAGAAGTGCGTTAATGATGGGCAGCAGAGAACAAAGAACAGAGAGCGGTCTACCCCAGCGAGGGCTTCTGCTCTCTGTTCTCTGCTCTCTTTTTTGCTTTAGAACAACCGGGTGACGACCACCTCTAAGATCAACCCCACCAGGAACCAAAGACCGAAGCTGCGGTTGTGACCGAAGGCCCCGGCGACGAACCACAGCGGCCATGCATCCTCTGGGTAGTCGGCGGGACGTTCGCTGGGCTTGGGCTGTGAGAACATCTTGATCAGGCCGGGGATGTTGATCAGCGAGAGGAACACCACCAGCATCACCGGGGTGAAGAAGCCGGTCAGCACCAGATACACGATCGACAGGTACTGCACTGCGGCCATGCCGATGGCGGTGTAGCGGGCTGCACGCTCTCCCAGGATGACGGGTAGGGTATGGATGCCCTTGGCCTTGTCTTGCGCCAGTTTATCGATGTGCTTGCCGAAGATCACCATGGTGGTGCCGAGCGCATACGGCAGCGAGGCGATCACAACGTTCCAGTCCCACTGCCCGGTGATGACGAAATACCCGCCGCCGACCATCAACGGTCCCCACACCACAATGACGGCGATCTCGCCCAGGCCGATATACTTGAGCGGGAAGGTGTAGAACAGCACGAAGAACACCCCCGCCCCCAGCAGCGCCGCGGCAACCCAGCCGCCTTGAATGACCAGCGGCAGCCCGGCTGCCAAAGCGATCAACCCGGTGACCCCGGCGTAGATCAACAGCTGGCGCACGGTCATCAATCCCTGCTGGACCGGCTGCGGTCCATACTGGGTGCGGAAGTAATTATCCTTGTCCACACCGCGCTGATAATCGGTCAGGTCATTGATCAGATTGTTGGTGGCATGGGCGAAGATCAGCCCGACCGCCAGCAGAGCCCAGCGCAGCAGGTTGAACTCTCCGGCGCGCAGGGCCAGCAGTCCGGCGATGGCGGCGGAGATGAAGGTCATGATGAGCACGGCTGCCCGAGTGGAAATCAACCAGCGCGAGACGACATCGAGGCCATCCCATTCTTCTTTTGTAATGCGCGGGATCACCCGCAGCGCCTTGGACCACATGGCAAAATTCATTTTTCTTACCCTCTCCTAATAGCTGTACAATATATCACAATCTAGATAAAGTATAGCATAATTGGGTGGATAAATAAAGAGAGTAGAGAACAGACAGAAGAGAGCAGTCGGGATGCCCGGCTGCTCTCTTCTGTCTGTTCTCTACTCTCTTCTTTACAACAGCGACGGCTGCAAGTCCTGCGGCAGCTTGCCTTTTGGCAGGTACAGCACCCCCTCGGGCTCTTCGCCAAAGCAGAGCGTCTCTTCCGGTTGGGTGACAGCCAGCCAGGCAACATAGGCCAGCGCCAGGGCATTTAGCTCACCTGGGGAGAAGATGTCTTTGAGCGGCAGGACACCGTGCAGCAGCTTGTGCCGGGTGATCTCCTCGAAGAAGCGCAGCGGATCGGTGACGGGTAGACGCAGGTCGTGGAGCACAAGTTGCCGCTGCAGGCGGCCTTCCAGCGTGCGGGCTTCGAAGGGCGACAGCCCCAGCAGGGCGCAGTACACCGCCTCGGCCTGTGACTCGAGCCACAGCCGCTCGCCCTCTCCGGGGTAGGTTCCATAGCCAACCTGGCCCAGCAGTTGGTACAGCTCGAAGCCCTGGCGCATCCACTCCGGGCAGTCTTCCGGCTTACCAGGTGTGCGCGGCACGGCCACCTGGCGCAGGCGCAGTTCATGCTCGGCCACGCGCAGCTCGGAGCGGCGTCCTTTCGGCGGCAGGCTCTTGTAACGCTGGCGTACTTCGGGCTGCGTCATCAATCCCTGACTTGGCCCGGATGGCGCGCCAATGGCGACCAGCGCGTCGCTGCGCCCGGCCGTGAAGGCCACCGCATCTTGCAGGTCGCCCTGGCCCATCGCCAACAGGCGTAGATCACCGTCCAGAGCAGCATAGCAGAATGGCTGCCGCCCGGTCGATACGTCTACACCAACGAAAGTAGTATTCTGCGCGTCCATCATATCCTCAGAATCAGTTTAGCGGAAATTGCTGTTCGGTGCAAGTGAAGGCGGGGGGCATCTCCAAATTGAGATGCCCCCAAAGCTGCGCTTCTTTCTTTGACTTGCGCGCCCGCCTGGACTATACTTAGATTCGGCCTGATAAACGGGTTGTGTTGCAGCGGAAACCACTCCATGGCGCCCGATGCAGCGCTGCATCGTTTTCCCCTGGCTACTGCTTGAAGCGCTCAGGCAGTAGGACGACTTAGCCGATAGGAAAGATCAGAGGAGGTCAAGTTTCTATGGCAACGGAGTCTTCTTTCAAGCTCACTTATGCCACCATGTTCAGCCCACCTGAAGAACTGCATACCCATTTCGAAGAGGCATTAGCAAGTCTCAAAGATAACCTTGGCAAAGAACACGCCATGATCATCGATGGGAAAGAGCACTACGCCAATGATAAGTTCGAAGACCGCAGCCCTACCAACCCGGATCAGGTGCTCGGTATTTTCCAAAAAGGCAGCGCCAAAGACGCTCAGGCTGCCGTCGCCGCCGCCCGCAAGGCCTTCCCCGCCTGGAGCCACACTCCATGGCAGGAACGTATCGCCTTAATCCGCAAAGCGGCCGACATCATGGACAAGCGCATCTTCGAGATGGGTGCTGTGGTCGCCATGGAAGTCGGCAAGAACCGCATGGAGGCGCTCGGTGATGTGGCCGAGACAGCCGACCTGTTCCGCTATGCCTGCTCTCAGATTGAAGAGAACGACGGGTACGTCAAAGAGATGGGCAAAGACCCTCTCGTGGGCTTCAATTCCACCAACGTCTCGGTGCTGCGGCCTTACGGCGTGTGGCTGGTGATCAGCCCCTTCAACTTCCCCAGCGCGCTAACCGGCGGGCCCTCGGCTTCAGCGTTGGCAGCCGGGAACACCTTAATCATGAAGCCCGCCACCGATACCCCCTGGACGGCCCGCCTGATCGCCGAATGCCTGCGGGAAGCCGGTGTGCCGGATGGCGTGTTCAACTACGTCACCGGGCCGGGCAGCTCGCTCGGGCAGGCGTTGATCGAAAGCCCCGAGATCGATGGCATCACTTTCACCGGCTCGTTCGACGTCGGCATGGGCATTTACCGCACCTTCGCCGAGGGTCGCTTCGTGCGCCCGATCATCCTGGAACTGGGCGGTAAGAACCCCGCCATCGTCTCTCGCCATGCCGACCTGGAAGATGCCGCGGTCGGCATTGTACGCTCGGCTTTTGGCCTGCAGGGACAAAAATGCTCGGCCTGCTCGCGTGTATTTGCCGAAGAGCCGGTGTACGAAGAACTGGTTTCCCGCATGGTGGAGCTGACCAATAAGCTGGCGGTCGGCGACCCGACGGATCGCAACGTCTACATGGGCCCGGTGGTCAACAAGAGTTCCTACCGCGATTACCAACGTTTTGTGGACGAGCTTGCGAAGGCCGGGAAGATCCTGACCGGCGGCAAGGTGCTGACCGAGGGCGAGTTCGCCAATGGCTACTTCTGCGCCCCGACCCTGGCCGAGCTGCCGCTCGATAACCATCTGTGGAAAGAGGAGATGTTTGTGCCGATCACCACGGTGGCGAAAGTGAGCAGTCTCGAAGAAGCCATGCAGCAGGCCAACGATGTCAACTATGGACTCACCGCCGGTTTCTACGGGACGCAGGAAGAGGTGGATTGGTTCTTTGATAAGATCGAGGCGGGCGTCACCTATGCCAACCGTCCGCAGGGCGCCACCACCGGCGCATGGCCTGGCTTCCAACCCTTCGGCGGCTGGAAAGGCTCGGGCTCTTCGGGTAAGAACGCAGGCGGCCTATATTATCTGCCTTTGTACATGCACGAACAGATCCGTACGCGTATCAAGCGAAGCTGACCTTCGAACTCATCTGGTGGGGCCGGGCTGTCTGACGACCATACGCCAACAGTCCGGCCCGCACGGGGCATCTAGAAATCGCTGCACAACTACACACAATGGAATTCAGGCGACGCATTGGTATCTTCTTAAACTTTCTCGGCATCCTCCTGATCACGCTGTTCGTGTTTTCCGATATCGCGCACAGCCCGATTTGCGGGCTGATCACCTGGGGCGGCGGCATGATGGTACTGGGTACCTTGTTGATATGGCTGAACCCCAAACCGGAATCTCAAGACAGCGGCCGCTTCCGCGTTTTAAGGAAGAAGGACAGGCAGGAGAAGAAGAAGGCCGGTTAATCGGAAGGACCCCGGAGGCTTTCACAGCCGGGGGTGGATTCACACGCATCCAAGATCGAGAGACTATGTCGAAAATCATCTCACTACCGGAAGCCATTCAGCGCTTCGTCCACGACGGCGATCTGGTGTATGCCGCCGGGTTTACGCATCTGATCCCGTTTGCCGCCGGGCACGAGATTATTCGCCAGGGCCGCAAGGACTTGATCCTGGCGCGCGCCACACCCGACCTGATCTACGATCAGATGGTGGCGGCGGGCTGCGCCGGCAAGGTAATCTTCTCTTATATGGGCAACCCGGGTGTCGGTTCGCTGCGCATCGTGCGTTTCGAGATCGAGGCGGGACGCTTAGATTGGGAGGAGTACTCCCACTTCGGGATGATCTCACGCCTGCAGGCGGGGGCCAGCGGACTGCCCTTTATGCCCATGAATCCGACCGCTGCGGGCAGCTTGGAGCGGGCCAACCCCAACTACAAGCGCGTGACCGACCCCTACTCTGGCAAGGACGTGGTGGTGGTCCCGGCGCTGCATCCCGATGTGGCTATCGTGCATGTGCAGCGCTGCGACGCAAGCGGCAACGCCCAGATCTGGGGCATCATCGGAGAGCAGAAGGAAGCCGCCTTCGCCGCTCAGCGCGTGATTGTCACCGCCGAGGAGATCGTGGACGAGGAAGTGATCCGCTCGGACCCCAACCGCACCCTGATCCCCGGTTTCATCGTTGACGCAGTCTGCCATGTGCCCTACTGCGCTCATCCCTCATACACCCAAGGTTATTACGACCGGGATAACGCTTTTTACCTGGCCTGGGATAAAATAAGTGAGACGAAAGAGGGCGTGCAAGCCTACCTGGACGAATGGGTCTACGGCGTGCGCGATCGGGCGGAGTACATGGATAAGCTGGGGGCGGAAACGATGGAACGGCTAAAAGTGGCCGGCCGCTGCAGCAAACCCGTGGATTACGGAGCGTATTAACATGGCTGACTATACAGCTTCAGAGCTGATGACCGTCAACGCCGCCCGGCTGCTGCGCAACGGTGACGTGGTATTCGTGGGCGTGGGCTTGCCCAACCTGGCCTGCAACCTGGCGCAGCGCACCCACGCGCCCGAGATGCTGATGATCTACGAGGCCGGTGTGGTGGGTGCTCGCCCGGCGCGCCTGCCGCTCTCGATCGGTGACCCGACCCTGGTGAGCGGTTCGTCGCTAGTCTGCAGCATGTACGATATCTTCACGCTGTACCTGCAGCGCGGCAACGTCGATGTCGGCTTTCTGGGCGGAGCGCAGATCGACCGCTACGGAAATATCAACGCCACTGTGATCGGCGAATACCAGCATCCCAAGGTGCGCCTCCCCGGTTCGGGCGGCTCGATGGAGATCGCCGCCTGGGCCAACCGTTGTTACATCATTACGCCCCATCAGAAGCGGCGCTTCCCCGAGAAGGTGGACTTTGCCACCTCGGCCGGTTTCCTGAGCGGCCGCTCTCAGCGTGAGTGGGCGGGCGTGCGGGGTGGGGGGCCGGAAGCGGTGGTGACCAACCTGGGCATCCTGACCCCCAACGAGGACGGCGAGATGGTCCTCACGGCGCTGCACCCGGGTGTGACGGTCGAGCAGGTGCAGGTCAACACCGGTTGGCCGCTGGCGGTGGCGGATGACTTGGAAGTCACCAAGGCGCCGACCGCCGAGGAACTGCGGATCCTGCGCGAAGAGCTGGACCCAGACCATATTTATCTGTCATAAGCAAGCGGAATGTGTGCCGAAGAGCCGGTGGAGCTTCGCTGCATATTCCGCAAGGATGAAAGCGCATGAGCACTCAACCGATTGAGGTCTTGATTACTGTATCTTTCCCGGAATATTTTATCGAGCAGCTGCGAGATCTCTCGCCGCGTTTGAAGATCACCGTCCAGGCGGCCCGCACCGCCAACGATATCTCGTCGGAGGTGTGGAAGCGTACGGAGATCCTCTACACCGCCAATGTGCTGCCCGAGCCGGATAAGGTCCCCAATCTGAAGTGGGTGCAGTTCCATTATGCCGGGATCAATGCGTTGTTGGGCGCGTCGCTCTTCGGTCGGGACGATATCGTCTTTACCACTTTAAGCGGGGCAGCCACACCCCAGGTGGCCGAGTATGCGCTCACCATGCTGCTGGCGCTCGGGCATAAGCTGCCCGCCATCTTCTCCAATCAGGATCGGGCCGATTGGCCGCGCGACAGTTGGGAGCGTTTCAGCCCGCGTGAGCTGCGCGACAGCACGGTCGGCATCGTCGGTTACGGCAGCGTGGGGCGCGAGCTGGCTCGCCTGCTGCAGCCGTTTGGCGTGCGCGTCCTGGCGACCAAACGGGACGTCATGCAGCCCAAGGACAGCGGCTATACCCCCGAGGGCCAGGGCGATCCGGAGGGCGATCTATTCCATCGCCTCTACCCACATGCAGCCGTGCGCTCCATGATCAAGGAGTGCGACTTCGTGGTGATCACCGTGCCGTTGACAGAACTGACCAAGGGCATGATTGGCGAAGAGGAACTGCGGGCGATGAAGCAGAATTCCTACCTGGTGGATGTCAGCCGGGGCGAGGTGATCAACCACCGGGCGCTGCTGACGGCGCTGCAAGAGAACCGCATCGCCGGAGCAGCCCTGGACGTGTTCCCCGACGAACCGCTGCCCAGCAACAGCCCGCTCTGGCGCATGCAAAACGTGATCGTCTCACCGCACATCGCCGGATACAGCCCGCGTTATAACGAACGAGCCATCTCACTCTTCTCCGAAAACCTGGAGCGCTATCTCAACTCTGCACAACTGCTGAATCGCTTCGAGGTGGCGCGGGGATATTAGGCGGACAGTCAAGCAGGCACTCAGGCAATCAGGGATCAGGAGAGCTCTCCTGATCCCTGATTGCCTGAGTGCCTGCTTTCTCTGATACAATTCTAGCTCACTATAACTTTCCAAGAGGTTTTCATGCAACACAGATTTGATTTCGTTATCTTTGACCTGGGGCATACCCTGCTGCGTTTCGATGCCGATTGGCACGAGGTGCGCAAGGAGAGCACGGCCGCCCTGCTGAAAGCGCTGCAAGCCGAAGGCTACCAGTTGGACTCTGAGCAGTTTGCTGAGGATTTGCACGAGCGTTTCGATTATTACTTCCATTCGAAAGAGAAAGAGTGGCGGGAGTACACAACAGAGTACATCCTGACCGGCCTGCTTCACGATTACGGATATGAAGAAGTCCCTGCGGAAGAGCTCCGCCCGGCCATCGACGCCATGTACAGCATCAGTCAGCAGCACTGGCTCTTGGAGGAGGATACCATCTCCATGCTGGAGACCCTGCGTGACCAGGGTTACCGCATTGGCCTGATCTCCAACGCCGCCGACGACAAGGACGTGCAGACGCTGGTCGATGTGCATGGCCTGCGTGAATTCTTCGATGTCGTCATCGTCTCTGCCGGGGTCGGCATCCGCAAGCCCTCCGCCGAAATCTTCCGCATGGCGCTCGAGCATTGGGGCGTCGATCCCGAGCAGGTCGTGATGGTGGGCGACACCCTCAACGCCGACGTGCTCGGCGCTCAAAACGTGGGCATGTCCAGCATCTGGATCACTCGCCACGGGGTGCGTCCCGACAATATCGAAGTTCAGGAAGTCATCCAGCCGGATGCATCCATTTCTACCCTGAGCGAACTGCCCGATCTGCTGAGCAGTTGGAACGGCCGCGGCCGAAAATGATGGAGAAGGCCGAGAACCTGACGGAAGACAGCCGCCTGGGGATCGGGCCTTTAGGGCTGTCACGTCGAACCCTGGCTTACCTGGCCCTGGGATTCAGTGTGCTGGCGCTCAGTCTGTCGGCCCTGTTTGTGCGCTGGGCCAACGTGCCCGGAACGGTCACTTCGTTCTATCGCATGGCCATCGCCGGGCTGGTCCTGACGGTTTTTGTGGGCAAGCGCAGCGCCGCCCGGCTGCCCTCCCGCCGGGTTCTGCTGGTGCTGCCGCTGCTGGGCGGCCTGTTTACCGCCCTGGACCACACCGTTTGGAGCACCGCCATTGGCCTGACCAACATTGCCAACGCTACCCTGCTCAACAACATCGCTCCGCTGTGGGTGGCGCTGGTGGCCTTCCTGTTCTGGAAGGAGCGCCTGAGCAAGCGTTTCTGGGTGGGGTTGGCGCTGGCCCTGGTGGGGGCTGGGGTGGTTTTCGGCAGCGACCTCCTGTTTGCCGCTCACCTGACCCTGGGCGATCTGCTTGGCCTGTTCTCCAGCTTGTTTTATGCCGGGTACTTCTTGATCACCCAACGCAGCCGCGAGCACTTTGACACCATCCCCTACGTTTGGCTGACCGTGCTGACGGCCGCAGTCGTGCTGCTGTTCGTCAACCTGATTGGCGGGCAGCAGCTGACCGGTTTGCCGCCGCAGACCTACCTGATCTTCCTGGCTGCGGCGCTGGTCTCGCAGATCGGCGGCTACTTCTCGATGGTGTATGCGCTCGGGCACTTACCGGCGGCGGTGGTCTCCCCGACCATGATCGCCCAGCCGGTGCTGACTGCGCTGCTGGCGATCCCCTTCGCCGGCGAGCTGCTGACCCCGGCCCAATGGCTGGGCGGCTGCGCCGTGCTGCTGGGGATTTACCTGGTGAACAAGCGCTAGTCACGTCGAAGATGCAATATGCGCAGTCGGATGGCAAAGCCATCCGACTGCGCATATTGCATCTCCGGCGTGGTTGCCATTTTTAAAAAACCCGCTATGATATTGAATATGGAACCATCATCGAACTCTTCCACCACGCCCCTCGATCCGCTTGAGAAAGAGATATCCACCTACATCTCCGTCGATGTAGAGACCTCGGGCCCCAATCCGTACGAGTATTCTATGCTCTCGATCGGAGCCTGCACGATCCGCGAGCCCCGCAGCACCTTTTATGTAGAATTGAAGCCGGTCAATGAAAACGAAGTGCCGTCGGCCATGCAGATTAGCGGACTGTCGCTGGCGGAGCTGGTCGAACGCGGCCTGGAACCGAAGGATGCCCTGGAGCGTTTCGAGAGCTGGCTGAAACACACCGTCCACCACGAGCGGCCCATCTTCCTCGGCTTCAACGCACCCTTCGACTGGATGTTCGTGGCCGACTACTTCCACCGCTGCCTGGGTCGCAACCCCTTCGGCTACAGCGCCATCGACGTCAAGTCTTTCTATATGGGGCTCAAGGGCGTTCGCTGGGCGGAGACCTCGATGCGCAATGTCAGCCCGGTCTATTTAGAAGGGCGGCAGCTGAGCCATAATGCCCTGGATGATGCCCTGGTGCAGGCGGAACTGTTCGAGAAAATGCTGGGGGAAATGCGCTCCCGCCAACCCTAAACCCAATCTCTCTCCGACCCTCCCTTGAAGGGCAGGGAGAGCAATATTTGTAGTTTCTTCCTTTCCTTCAGGGGAGGCAGGGGGGAAGTCGACACACAGGAGAAACCCATGAGCCAGCAACCCGTAACCCCTTCCGATGATTTGCAGCGCATTGTCGAGTTGGCCCAGCGCCTGGGTATCGAGCTCGACGAAGCGGACGCGCTGCAGTGGATGACCGCCATGGCGGCTCAATCTGGCAGCGACGTGGTGATCGATGTACACAGCGGCGTATTTGGGCACCGCATCAGCATGCTCGATTTCAGCACCGAAGATTTGGTGCACTTCCGCCGGATCGGGAAGATCGTGGAGTTTGAGGACATACCCGGGCAGGTGGAGACAGCGCTGGCGCTGTCAGGCTCGGCGGCGCAGTCGAAGATCCAGTCCTATCCAGGCGACGCCGATTACTTCGAGCGGGTCAACATCAAGGCCGCCACCAAAGAGGAGGCCTGCCAAATCCTGGCAGACCTGATGCGCAACAAGGCGCTCTCCGCCTGGCGCGGCCCGGACTACATGCTGATCGAGGTCAAGTTCGGTTCATACCCGTTCGATTTCGGTCAAGGCAGCCATACCCATAAAGCCGGAACACCGATCGCCTGGATGCCCGAGGAGATCGAGGCGGGCAAGAAGGTGGGCGCGAAGGAGAACAGCGAGGCGGCCGAGATCGCCTGGTCCGACGTGCAGAACGAGCCCGGCTGGTGTAAGCTGGATTGGGTGGTGGCCGACCCGGTTCGCAAGCAGCTGGTCAATGCCAGCAACATGCTGGACGTGACCTGGGAGGCCGAGGACGGTTTCATCACCCCATTGGATGGCTACCTCGACCCTTACTTTCAGGAGGTCTACCTGGAGGCGGATTCGATCCCGGTATTCACCAAGCTGGCCAGGCAAGTCTCCAGCGATGCCCTGGACAACTACGTCACCGCACTGGAGTATGAGGTCAAGAAGTACCTGACCAAGGATCCCAACTACGGCAAGGTTGCCAAGCGAATGTACAACATCTTTCGCCTGACCGGGCGCTATCAGGAGGCAGCCTTCCTGCGCGAGCTGTTCGACGAGCCGACCACCGTGCTGTATCAGGTCTGGTCGCTGATCCGCACCATCGACGACTGCTTCAAGCCCGGTACGACCATCTCGCTGGACATGCTCCTGGGCCAGTCCGATGAGCTGATTATGGACGTTATCCGGGCGCTGGAAGGCGAGCAGGAAGAGGAGATCGTGCGCATGTTGCTGCGCCTGAAAGACATCCTCTCGCGTGAGAAGAGCGGCGAAGGGCTGTCGCCGCAAGCAGAAGCCGCCCGAGCCGAGGTGATCAACCTGGTGAACAACTTCTTCTACGAGAAGCTGAGCGGCGTGCCCGAGATCGTGGCGTATATGGAAAAGATGAAGGGGTAGTCGAGTTATTCGAGAGCAGAGAGCAGTCAGGATCGTAAGCCCCGACTGCTCTCTGCTCTCTTTTTTCCCTATGGTACAATCAAAACCAGTCCATTCGAGGGGAGCAACGAGAGGATGATCCATGGCCGACCTGTTTGACCACGCTATGCAAGCAAGAATGGAAGATGAGGCGCCGCTGGCGGCGCGCATGCGCCCGCGCACGCTCGACGAGTTCGTCGGGCAGCAGCACATCATCGGGCCGGGAAAGCTGCTGCGCCGGGCCATTGAGTCCGACCGCCTGTTCTCTTCGATCATCTTCTACGGCCCTCCTGGCACGGGCAAGACCACCCTGGCCCGCTTGATCGCCCGTCATTCGGAGGCCCATTTCGAGGCGATCTCAGCCGTGCTGGCGGGCGTGGGCGAACTACGCGAGGTGATCGCCAAGGCGCGCGAGCGCCGCAAGATGTATCGCGCCCGCACGATCCTGTTCGTAGACGAGGTCCATCGCTGGAACAAGGCCCAGCAGGATGCGCTCCTGCCGCACGTCGAGAATGGCATGATCACCCTGATCGGCGCAACCACCGAGAATCCCTACTTCGAAGTCATCCGGGCGCTGGTGTCGCGCTCGCGTATCTTTCAGCTCGAGCCGCTGGCCGAGGAAGACCTGACCATTCTGTTCGAACGGGCCTTGAGCGATAAAGAACGTGGTTACGGGGAGAAACAGGTGCAGGTGGAGCCGGAAGCGCGCGCCCACCTGCTGGACCTGTCGAACGGAGACGCCCGTAATCTGCTGAACGCCCTCGAGCTGGCGGTGGAGAGCACGCCGCCGGATAAGGCAGGTGTGATCCACGTTACGCTCGAAGTGGCCGAGGAGTTGATCCAGAAGCGAGCCTTGCAGTACGACAAGCTGGGCGACGCTCACTATGACACGATCTCGGCCTTTATCAAGTCGGTGCGCGGCTCCGATCCGGACGCAGCGCTGTATTGGCTGGCCAAGATGCTCATAGCCGGGGAAGATCCGCGTTTTGTCCTGCGGCGCTTGATCATCCTGGCCGGGGAAGACATCGGCCTGGCCGATCCAATGGGCCTGGTAGTAGCCAACGCAGCCGCCCAGGCGTTCGAGTTTATCGGCCTGCCCGAGGGCGTCTTCCCGATCGTCGAGGCCACCCTTTACCTGTCCACTGCGCCCAAGTCCAACACGGCCACGCAGTTCTTCGCCATTCAAGAACTGCTGAAAAAGGAAGGCGTGGGGCAGGTGCCGGTGCACCTGATGGACTCGTCGCGCGACGCCAAGGGCTTTGGGCACGGCAAGGGGTACCAGTATCCGCATAGTTCTCCAGGGCACTTTGCACCGCAGCAGTACCTGCCGACCGAGCTGCTCGGCAAGCACTTCTACCAGCCATCCGACCAGGGCTACGAGGCCCAGGTGGCCGAGCGGCTGGAAAAGTGGCGCGCCGCTCAGGCAGAGCTGTACGAGCGCTTGAAAAAGCAATCTAAACCAGAAGGGAAAGAAAAGGAGCAAGATGCCGGTCATCCTGCTGATCCGTCACGGGGTCAATGATTTTGTCGGCAAGCGCCTGGCCGGGCGTTTGCCTGGGGTCCATCTTAATGATGAAGGCAAGCAACAGGCGCAAGCGATCGCGGACCTGTTAAAGGACGCGCCGATCACAGCCGTTTACAGCAGCCCGCTGGAGCGTGCCATGGAAACCGCCCAGCCGCTGGCTGAGGCGCATGACTTGAAGGTGCAGACTTGCGAGGGATTGTTGGAAGTTCACTTCGGCAAATGGCAGGGCAAAACCAACAAGCAGATGAGTTGCATGAAACTGTGGAAGACCGTTCAGGAAAAGCCTTCGGAGATGCGTTTCCCGGAAGGTGAGTTGTTCGCCGAGGCGCGCGAGCGGGTGGTGCGGGCGCTGGAAGAGATCAAGGCGGCCCATGGGGAGAAGGACATCGTCGCCTGCTTCTCGCACTCTGATACCATCCGCCTGGCTGTGTCGTATTACCTGGACATGCCGCTCGATTCTTTCCAGCGGGTGAACATCGATACCGCATCAGTCACAGCCCTCTTTTTAGGTGAGGGCATGCCCCGCGTGCTGAATGTGAATCAAGTGCTGGCGTTTGGGTTCAAGAAAGAGGAAGAGAAGAAGGGGCGAAAATAGAGAGCAGAAATTAGAGAGCAGTAAAAGCAAGGCCTTCCTGCGTGACGGTTATGCTTTTACTGCTCTCTATTCTCTATTCTCTATTCTCTATTCTCTTTTCTGCTCCCTGGTTATTCCTGCCAGCGCCTCCTGGATCGAGCGACTGACGGTAAACAGCACCATCAACAGCACCGGGAAGAAGTGGAACAGCAGCCGGTCCAAGGAGTAGGTCAGGTGCCACTTGAGCGGGTGTGGGGTGATCAGATAGACGCCGAAGTAACCGGCGAGTGTGACAGCGGTGGAGAGCAGCACCACCGCCAGCCCAAAGCGATCCTCCCGGCGCAGGCCACGGAACAGCAGGACCCCGGCCAGGAGCAGCGCCGGCAGGATCGGGAAGCGCCAGTTGCCAAAACGCCACAGGTTCTGGCCGAGCGCCGCCAGGATGGTGCGGTAGCGGGACAAATCGACCAGCCTGGCAAGTACCCCCGAGATGGTCTGCTCGGCGAACAGGTCGTTGGTGGGCGCCAGCGCGAGCTTGAAGGCCGCCAGTGTGACGAGCGGCAGCAGCAGCCCAAGGCCGAAGGGCCACAGGGAGCGCAGCCTAGCCCTCCGGGACTGGGCAGCCTGCCCGCCAGGGTAGAGGGAGGCTTCACGCGGATGGAGGCTTGTGGTTAGGGTCACCACCACCAACGCCGCACACAACCCCACCAGGAACAACATGCCCTCATTCTTGGTCCAGGCAGCCAGCCCTGCCATCAATCCGGCCAGGGCCAGCAGAGGCTTTTCTCCGCTGCGGCTGTAGAGCAGCAGCAGCGCCGTCGAGGCCAGCAGGTAGTACGCCAGCGGGATCTCGGCCGTCTCGGACGCGCCCAGCAGCAGCAGGGCAGGCGTGCCCAGCAGCACCAGCCCGGCGATTGCTCCCTGCCCGGCGTCTTTCAATTCCGTAACGGCAGAGAACAGCAGCCCGGCCAGAGAGAAGGTAAACAGCCCGGCCAGCACGATCGGGGCGCGCGGCGTGAGCTGCCCAAGCAGCGACCACAGCCGGGTCACGTTGGCGGTCAGCAGCAGCGGGTAGTCGGGGTGGATGTTCCAATACAGGATCGGGGAGAAGGCGATCTTCCAGTCGGCGGCGTTGGTGAGGATCAATCGGGCGCGCAGGTTCCAGATGCCGAAGGCGTCGTAGGTGCCGAGCGGCTGCAGGAAGGTGTAGGCCACGAACGCCGCCGCCGAGATGCCCAGCGCCCCGAAAAACACCGCCGGCGGCAGCAGGCTTACGATAGACGGCATTCGTATAGTCAGGTTTCTATTGCGGGTGGGCAAGACCTCTCTCAGTCGCAGCCGGTACAGCGCCGCCAGCAGTCCCAGCAGCGCCAGCCCCTCGACTGCCAGGAATCCGCCCTGCGCCGGCGAGAACAGCATCATCCAGGCGTAGTACAGGCACGAGTCAATGCCCAGTCCGGCGCCAACCCCCAGGAACAGCTTGAGCAGCAGGCTGCTCTGGAGCGGCCCCGGCCAGACCAGGAAAAGCACGGCTAGCCCGATCAGCACCGGTGGCAGCGCCAGCAGCAGGCTGCGCACGATCATTACGGTTTCCCCTTATACAGGTAGATACCCATGCCATACGAAGCGATCTGCTCGATCCCCAGGGTTTCTTCCACCTTGTAATCATAGTCGGGATTGCCGAAATTGCCGATCACGTACTCGTAGTCTGTGCTGCGCTGGATGATCAACGGCGACAGGAAGTACTGCGTCAGGGCGTATTCCTCATTGGTGTCGACCGGGTCGAAGGGTGCGTGTGCGATATCCTGCTCGGAGACGTAGCCGACGATGCCCTGCATGGGCAGGTCGCCGCGCAATTCCTCCAGGCGCTGCTCCCAAAGGCTGCGCCCGTCCTGGCCGATTTCGGCCGGGTTCCAAGTCTTCCGGACGGATTGGGCGACACGCAGGGCCGAGGACAGCGAGACCAGCAAGAGCGCCAGCAGGATGGCAATCGAAATGTAGGGGACCAGTCGTTTCATGTGCAGAGCGCCTTAGTCAACGCTGAGATCATCCTTGACATTCAGGGTAATGCGACCGATTTCGGCGGTATTGGCAGTTAGCACCAGCTCGTGCGGCCCTTCCGGTAGAGGCTCGCCTGCCACAATCACGCGCATCTCGCTGTTGGCTGCGAACTCGAGCGGGTTGCGGCGGGTCAGCTCATCGGCGCGGATCTCGCCGCTGGCTCCGCGGATTGTAATTGCCGCTGCCGGGCAGCTGGTCCCATCCACCACCAGCGGCCCCACTCCGATCAACGTGCCGGTCTCAATTGGATTGCGCAAGCTGAACTCGAAGCCGTTACCACGGTTGCGCAGGCTGCCGCGCTTGTATGCTTTGGAGATGAGGAAAGAGGGGATCATGGGATGGTTGCCTCCATTGGAATGGTCGGACGGGTTGATTATAACGGAAAACGGAAAGAAGAGAACGGAGAGGAAAGAACGGCAACTGGTCTCTACTCTCCATTCTCTTCGGTTACAATTATTTTGTTCCGCATTATTCTCAAGGACGTAAACCATATGAGTGCAGGCAGCGAATTCCCTTTGCAGCAGTTGGAAGACCCGAGTTACGCCGAGCGAGCCATCGCAGCGACGTTCGGCGGGCGGATGCTGGCTTACCAGCCGGTGGGGTGGGGGTTTTACGGGGTGGTGTACCGGGCAGAGATCGACCGGGCGCCGGGACAGGTGATCCTGTAGTGGCAGAAATTCCCCGGTTGGACCGCTCGAGAGCAGCGCAACCTGGATGCGCTCCGGCCCCACAGCCGTTTGAAGATCCCCGAGGTGTATGGCCTGTACAAAGGCCCGGAGGAAGCGCCTTTCGAGGGCATCCTGATGGAGCTGCTGCCGGGGGTCAAAGCCTCGGAGGTGAAGTTCCCCAACCCATCGGCGCTGGCAGCCTTCGCCGATGAGATCGTCGAGAACTTGCTGGAACTGCATGCCGTCAACCAACCCAAAGGCTTTGGCGAGCTCCATGGGCCATTCTTTCCCACCTGGTTGGATTTCTACCGTCCTAAAGTGGATCGCTACTATCAGGAAGCCCAGGCCGAGATGGGCGCGCCCGGCTTCCCTGATTTCCTGCGCGAGGTGGCCGAGCGTTCTTATACCCACTTCGACCAGATCCTTAGCCACCCCTGCCCGCAATCTTCCCTGATCCACAGCGATTACAACGTCTGGAATTATATGGTCGATCCGGATACCTGCCGCGTGACCGGCATCATCGACCCGCTGGACAGCTGCTGGGCCGACCCGGAGATCGAGCTGTTCCACCTGTACAACGGCCCGGGCGCTGAGATGGGCCTGCTGGAGCGCTACTTCCAGGCTGTTCCGCCGGATGACCGCTTTTTCTTGCGCAGCTACTTCTACCGCTTCTGGGACGATATTCGCCACTTCAACAATTTACCCGGCCCGCTGCGACCCTACATCATCGAGGGGCTGGAGATGTATGGGCAGAAGCTGTGGGAGGAAATGGAGAAGCGCTTATGATCCGCAGCATCATTTGGGACGTCGACGGCACCTTGTTCGACACTTACCCCGGCATTACCCGGGCGTTCCTGGCGGCGTTGGCCGAGCTGGGCGTTACCGGCAGCGAGCGGCAGGTCTCCGAGCTGGCCCAGGTCTCACTGAGCCGCTGTGGGAAAACCCTGGCGGAGCAGTATGGGCTGGAGTTGGACCCCTTCATGGAGTGCTTCGTGGAGCTGTACCGCCAGACTCCGCCGGAGACCGAGCCGCCCTTCCCAGGTGTGGAAGCGGTCTGTGCCGCGGCGATCGAAGCGGGCGGAGTCAACGTAATCGCCACGCATCGCGGTCGCTGGGGGCTGGAGCGGCTGCTCGACACGCACGGCCTGCGACACTGGTTCGCAGGCATCCGCACCGCCGACGATCATTTTCCCCGTAAGCCCGATCCGTCCATGTTCAACGATTTGATCGAGGCGCACGCTTTGCAGCGAGAAGAGACCCTGGCGCTCGGTGATCGCGCCCTGGATATCCAGGCCGGGATGGCTGCGGGCGTGCATACCGCCTTCTACGGCAAGTGGACCGGCGAAGGCCGCCCGGACTGGGTCGGCACGGATTACGCCGACCTGGTGCGTTGGCTGCAAGCACCTCACTCCGATTCCTAGAACAGGTTCTAAGCCAATCTTATTGGGTTAACCTTCGCCAGGAAGGTTAGAAGAACCTTTTTAATGAGAACTGCTTTGGAGATGAAACAAAACTGGAACCGGCGACGTATATAAAAAGGGTAACGATATGAATTTAGTAATTCGTTTGGGTTGGCTCGTGCCGGTACTGCTCATGCTGCCGAATCTGCTCTGGATGCTGCTGCCAAAATCGGGCGCTGCCGACGAGAGCAAGGTGCCGCAGTGGCTGAATATTTTAGAAAACCTGGGGCGGCTGGCGATCTTGACGCTGCCGTTCTTCTACGCCTTCAATCTCGATCAGCGTTATGCCGTCACGGCGGCGGTGCTGATGGTCTTGGCTTTGGCGATCTACTACGCCGCCTGGGGACGTTATTTTGTGGATGGGAGGCAAGCGCGCTTGTTGGGTGCGTCCTTGTTCTGCATTCCGCTGCCGATGGCGGTTGCGCCGGTCGTGTTCCTGCTGCTCTCATCCTACTTGCTGAACTCCTGGCCCCTGTTCGCAGCGTCGATCCTGTTCGGTGTTGCGCATATCTGGGTTTCGGCGCTAAGCCTGAAGCCTGCGTAAAGGACTTTGAGGAACAAGAGCGGGTTCTGTAGAGGGTATTCTCATCCAGGCTTTAATCTCAACAATTCATTATCCGTTACAATCAGATGAGAACAGGGAGGAAAGGAACCGCTGCCCGGGATTGGTGAATTTGGCGTTTGCGGTTGCAAGATGAACGATGCAGCACTTACTCGATATGCTCAACCAGTTCTTCGCGGCCTTGAAGTCCGGTCAGGTCGCGCCATTTGGTTATTGGGCTTACCCGCTGATCACCATACTCGTCGCCATAGAAGGGCCGGTCGTCATTCTCCTGGCGTCTGCGGCTGCTTCGACCAGGTTGTTGAACCCGGTGCTGGTGTTTTTTTCGGCCATTACCGGCAACCTGGCTGCCGACACAGGGTGGTATATGGTTGGCTTTTTAGGGAAACTCGACTGGTTCAAGCGAGGGGGCAAACGGATTGGCATCAATCCGGAAACCTTCGATAAGCTGCGCGAGCGCATTCACGATCACGCGGTTAAAATCCTGTTCCTCGCAAAAGTTACCAACGCATTCATCGTCCCGGCGCTGATCATCGCCGGGATTGCACGTGTCCCCTGGCGGAAATGGTTCCCGTTTATCGTCATCGGTGAGACGCTTGTTACCGGCCTGCTGATCACGACGATGTATTTTGCCGCCAACAGCTTACTTCAAGTTGAGAAGGGCTTCGAGTACTTTGCGCTTGCGATTTCCGCATTGGTCGTGCTCGGGTTCTTCTTGTTTGCCCGGAGCTCTTGGTTTCGAGACAAACTCTTTGACCGTTTTCTAAACGGTAATGATGAGAAACCGCAATGAGAGTATTTGTATGCGAATCTTAATTATCGGGGCAACCTATCTTCCACAAAATAACGGGCAGTCGATCTTCACCGGCAGCCTGGCCGAGGGGATGGCCCGCATGGGTAACGAGGTGATGGTCTTGACACCCGGCACCGGTCAGAAAGGGGAAAAGACCAGGATCAACGGGGTCATCAAAGCCTCTACGCCCGCGCTGAATTTGTGGTTTATCCATAAGGAGTTCTACCTGGCGTATGGTTACCAAGGCCAGGTGAAGCAAATCTTCCGTGACTTCCGGCCCGATCTGGTTCACCTGCAGGATTCTGCGCCGGTGAGCCAGTATGCGCTGCGTGTAGCCCGGCGGCATGGTATACCGGTCGTGGCTACCCACCATCCCGGCCCGAATGTAGGCGCGCCTTATTTCACCAATGTCCCGCAGCCGTTCCGCGGCTGGATCGAGTCCGTCATCTGGCGCTGGATATTATCCTTCTTGAACCGCAGCGATATGGTTGCGACACCCTCCGCTTCGGCGGCGCGCATGTTAATGGATCACGGATTAAAGGTGGACGTCCGCCCAATCTCGTGCGGCGTCAACTTGCAAGATTTCAATGAAACTCCTGAGGACTGCCGGGCTTCTCTACTGCAGCGCTACGGTCTGCCGCAAGACCGCAAGATCTTCCTCTACGTTGGCCGGATGGACTACGAGAAGCGGGTCGATGTGATTGTGCGAGCGCTGGCAGACGTGCACCGGAAGGATGTGGTCCTGGCGCTGGCGGGCAAAGGCGCCCGCGATGAGAAGATCAAGCGCCTGGCGCACCGTTTACAAATCGATGACCGGGTGCGCTTCTTGGGCGAGGTGAGCCATTCCCAGGTGCCCGGCTTGATGAACTGCTCCAATGTGTTCGTCATGCCCGGCGATGCCGAATCGCTCAGCATCGCTACCCTGGAGGCGATGGCCTGCGGCAAACCGGTGCTGGCGGCCAACGCCATGGCTCTGCCCGAGCTGGTCAAGAACGGCCTGAACGGTTTCCTGTTCGAGCCCGGAAACCCGCAAGATGCCGCCCGCAAGATCGACCTGCTGGCAAGCCATTCCGAGGCCTGGCGGGGAATGGGTGAGGCCAGCAAGCAGCGGGTCGCTCGCCATGACACCCGCAATATGCTGCTGGCCTACGAGGCGCTGTATCGTAACTCGATGGCGCGCTCGAAGCGGGTCCGCAAAGTGCGCTCCATCCGGCGGCGGGCTGCGCCCCAGCGCAACCTGCTGGAAGACATCCAATGGAAGCTGATCCTGCCAGCCATGCGTTATTTCCAGGTCGTGCTGCTGTTCATCCTGCTGCTGATGGCGAGTGTGATGATCTACGGCCACTCGACCGCCGCCCCGATTGCGCTCGAGCATCTGAAGGATTTGCAGCTGTACAGCAAGCTTTCGGAGTTCAAAGACTTCAAGTGGTAAGTAAATAGACAGAATGCAAAAGAGCCGAGAGCGTATGCTCTCGGCTCTTTTGCATTCTGTCTATTTATTTTACGATTACCACGTCGCTGGCGCTTCTGCCGAACACCTCCGGCGAGTACATTTCCTCCGCCTTGGTCGGCGGCGTCACGAAGGCGCCGGGGGTGGTGGCGCGGGCGTAATAGGTGTATTCATAGACGCCATCCCACAGCAGGGGCGTGAAGGCTTCGGCCCGTTCGTCGCGCAGGTTCTGATGATCGAACCAGTTCCACCACCACCAGCCGTACTTGCTCTGGGTAGGGTCGTTTGGCGGGGCAGACTCGCTGACCGACAGGGCCGGATTGAGGATCTCCAGACCGGCGGGCAGCGGATCGGCCAGGGCTACGTGGTAGCGGCGATTGTCGGCCGCCATCGTGATCCGCACGCGCACCTTCGCTCCGGCGCGGATGTGCCAGGCGCCGTTCTCGTCGCGGCTGACGTCATCGGGATTGTCCACAGCTTCGTAAACCCTGGAGACCGCAAAGCCCATGTCGAGTGGATCGAGCTGCAGGTCGGTGGGGGCGTAGCGCAGGCCCAGGCGGTAGTACAGCCGCCCTTCACCCTCTTTCGAGAGGATCAAGTCGCTGGTCTGCCCGGCGGGGACTCGATCGAGCAAGTCATTCATTGGCACGTTGGTGGCGTGGCGGTCGGTGGAGTAGCCCTGGAAGGTGCTCTCCCCGGCGTAATCCTCACCCAGCCAGATGCGGGCGGTGAAGTCGGGCGTCTGGGTCTCGTAGGTGTTGAAGTAGCGGTCGAGCGCCAGCAGCACGAACACATTCTCTTGGGTGTTGCCCCAGCGGCCCTTGGTGCGGTGAGCCAGCAGCCCATTGACCACCTTGGGGATCAGGTCGGACTGCGGGTTGTCGGCCATCAGGGCGTCCAGCAGGATCGCATCGGTTCGGCGGCTGGAGCCGAGCAGCAGATAATCTTGCTCATCGTAGGAGGTGGTGAAGTTGGCCGCTCCGGCGGTCTCGACCACCCGGTTGTTGATCAGGCGGCGGATGTCATTCAGCTGCGCGGCCGCATCCGGCGAATCTTAAATCGACTGCCACAGCCAACCGACCGCATCCAGCGAGAGGTTATCCAGCCCGGCCTGATTGATCAGTTTGAGCGCTTTCTGCGGATCGGGGTCGCCAATCAAGGTGCGCACGTACAGGGCGTAAGCGCTGAGAGTCTGGCGGGTGCGCTGGCTGTAATACGAGGGGTAATGGTCTTCTATGCTGCGCAGGTAGCCGAGTACGGCTTGTCGCATCTCAGACGGGACTTCGAAGCCCTTGGACTCGGCCCGGTAGAGCGCGTGGGCGGTGTGGATGGTGTTGAAGGGGATCGATTCGCGGCCGCGCGTCCAGTAGGGGAAGCCGCCGTCTGGGTTCTGCATGCCCTGCAGGGTTTGGATGTCATGCTGCACGGCGTTTTCCATCTCTTGGGGGGAAGGCAGGCCGGGAGCGTCGAAGGCGGTCAGCACGTCCCGCAAAGCCGCGACGGCCAGGATGCGGCTGGCGAGCTGTTCGCTGCATTCGTAGGGGTAAGAGACCAGGTAGAGAACTGCATCGGTAAGGGATTGCAGGGCGGTGGAAGAGGTCGTAATCTCCAGGCCGCCGAACTGCGGGAAGACACCCTCCGGAGAGAGCAGCGGCTGAGCGACAGCGCCTGAGTTGACCACGCCGTAGACCGCAAAGGCATCGCTGGTGGCCGGGGTGTAGACGGGCAGCTCGCCGCTGGCGGCATCGGCATAACTGCCGGAGACCGCTGCGATCTGATAGCGAGCCGTTCCGGCGGCTTGAGCCGAGGCCGGGAAGCGCACTTCTACCCGGTCGTTGGCGGGCACTTCGACGCGCAGCCCGGCTGGGCCGGTCAGCTCCAGATTGCTGGCCCGGACGGCCACGTCGACGGTCATGGGTTCACCGGTCTGGTTTTGGATCACCACCGGCAGCTCGAACTCGTCGCCAAAGTTCAGGAAGCGCGGGGCTGAGGGCCGCACCATCAGCGGCAGGCGGGCCGTCAGGTTGGCGTCCGCCGAGCCGAACTTATTGGAGGGGTTAGCGGCCACCGCCATAATGCGGTAGCGAGTCAGATTGTCGGGCAGCTTGACTTGCACCTGCACGCTGCCGTCCACATCGGTCATGGCGGCCGGGGCAAACACGGCCAGCGGGTTGAAGTTGGTGCGCACCCGGATGGGCTGCGGCGCTGCACCGGGAGCCCCACTTTCCTGGACGGCGGTCATCGTCGGCTGGGCGGCGGCCATGGGAGCTTCCATTTGCGGCATAGCACCCATGGCTTTGTCCATGGCATAGTTTTCGCCGCCGCCGCCGCGGCCTTGATCGGCCGCCAGCGCCAGCGGATCTGCCAGGATGATGCTGGCCCGGGCGTAGGTTGCGTACAGGTTCGATGGGCGGTCGCTGTAGAAGATGGCCAGAGGATCGGCCAGGTTGTAGTTTGTAAGAGCCAAGATGGCCTCGTCGACCGCGAAGACGGTCACTTCCGCGCCCTGCACCGGCTTGCCCTGGGCGTCGTGCACCAGGACGTCAATGACGGTGTCGCCGCCAGGCTCGGTCGCGTCCGGATTGGCTCCAACTTGCACCGACAGCGTGCGCTCTTCGGGCGGGATGCTCAGGTTTAGCGTTCCGCTGGCGTAGGCCGGGCGGGCGGGCGCATCCGGCACGGGGCTGCCGTTGTCGTCGGTGCGCGGCGCTGCGCCGGTCAGGTCGACCTGCACGTTCAGGTTGGGAATGTAGCTTTCCTTAACAGGGATGCGCAGGATGGCGCTGTTGCCTTCCACGGTAAAGCGTTGTGTGGTGACAATGCCTCCACGGGTCAGGGTCAGTAAGCCTTCGGCCGGGCTGAAGGGCGCCTGCACCAGCACCTCGGCGGTATCGCCGGATTGATAATTCTCTTGGTCCGGGATCAAGGTCAGCTGCTCTTGCTCCACCTTCCGTGAAGGCGGGCGCTCACCGCCGCTGACCCAGCGGGTGAATTGGGTCTGGTTCTTGCGGCCCATCTCGTCGCTGATCGTGGCGGTGATGCGGTACGTGCCGCCAATGGAGGTCTCGAAGGTGCAGGCGCCCGGATCGATGGTTGAGCCTTCGTTGCAGGTCTGTGTTTCGGCCTCCACCTCCTGCCACGATCCATTCTGGTACTTCCAAACCAGGCGGGCGGCGGTGACGGTCACCGGGCGGTCGACGACCGGATTGCCGTCCAGGTCGGTGACGATGAAGTCGACCTTGAGCGGCTGGCCGCGCTGCACGAAGTAGCGGTCGGTCTTGAGGCCGACGTACAGGTCGGCCGGGTGCACCAGCAGCGAGGTCGAGCCGGTCCAGGCCTGGCGGTTGACGTCCATGACGGTCGCCTGGGCGGTCATGCTCATGGGCTGCAGCGAGCCCGAGGAGAAATCGAGGTTGAGGTAGTGCTCGCCGGATGCGTCGGTGACGCCGCTAAAGCCCTGTTCCATTTGGGGGCCGTTGGGGCTGCCGTAATCGGGACCGTAGAAATCTATCTGGTAGGACCACCAGGGTGTCCAGCTGCCGAAGGTGAAGTTGGGCCAGTTGGGGGGCGAATACTGGCCTGGGCTCGAGCTGACCGTCCAGGTTACGTCGGCATTGGGCAGTGGGCCGCCGGCATAGTAGCTGGCCTTGACCGCTACAGTGGCCTCGCCGCCTGCGAAGTACGGGCCGGGGAACTCGTTGCGGGCGACCACTTCGAACTCGGGCCGCCGGAACTCCTCCACCTGGAAGGAATGATAGTATTCGGCGTTGGTCAGGCCGCCTGGGTTGCGGGCGTCCAGGATCAGCTGGACGTAGCCCAGGTTCATGCTCTCGGGTAGGCTGAAGTTGAAATCGAAGCCACCCAGGTTGTCCACTTCCGCCTGCCCATTAAGTAGATTGTTGCCTTGCGAGCCAATCAACTGGTAGTTGATCGGGCCGACCTCGCTGCCCAGCGGCTGCACGTCGCCCAGCGGTCCGGTGGTAATTTTGCGTAGGAAGCCCTTGACGTGTACGTCCTCGCCCGGGCGGTACATCTGGCGATCGTCCAGCACGTACCAGCGCATCTCATCGTAGAGCGTCTGCCGTGTCCATGTATCGGTGTACCAGAAGTAGGTCGAGCGCGGCAGCAGGGACTGGTCTGCGCCCAGTCTGGCCACCAGATATGAAGCGCCGGAAGGGATCGGGAAGCGGACGGTGCCGTCTTCGCCGGTGACGACCGGGCTGGCGTTGGGCATGCCGGGCATGATGGTCACCCCAGACAGCGCTGAGCCATCTTTAAGGCCGGTGGTCCAGGCGACCATGTCGGTTGGGTCGGCGAAGGCATCCAGGCCAATCTGGGTGACCTGTACCCAGGTCTGCACGATCGGACGGTAATCATTGGGGTTCTTGAACAGGCTGCTCGGCGGCTGCACCACCACCACAAAGTGGCCGAACTTACCGTCCATAACGGACGACAGGTCGATGTCCACCTGGGTCAGGGCATCCGAGGCTGCCTCCACCCGCAGGGTTTTATCGATCACCAACCGTCCGGGGGGAACTACCTTGGAGTTTAAGTCACGGCTGAAGTCCATGCGGTACTGCTGGTAGGCGGGCCAGTCGGTGGGTTGAACGGCGTAAACCTGCACGTCCAGCTTGGTATAGTTGATGGCGTAGACGGAGAAGATGGGCGTCTCCAGCGACGGGTCGAGTGTCACGAAAGGCTGGTCGGGGCCGAACAAGTTCGGGTCGGCCGGGCCGACTTTGAAGGTCAGACTGGCATCTTTGCCGAGCTGCTGGCCAAAGATATCCTGGACGCTGCCGTCAACCGTGACGGTGTAAGTGGTCTGGCCCTTGGTCATGCCGCGCAGCTCGATGGTCGTGCCCAGGTTGTTAATGGTCAGGCCCGGAATCTCAGGCTTCACCGTGATCAGGTTGTCCTGGAACAGGCCCGTGTCCAAGGGGTTGTTGAAGCGGATGTAGAGCGGTGCGAGGGGGACGCAGTCGTTGTTGGACCAGTAGCAGCCGTGATCATCGATGCGCAAGGGAGCGTAGGTGTGGAAGCTGTAGCTCTCGGTGATCGTATCGGTCAGGGGGCCTTCGGCCGAGGGGGTGTCCGGGCCAATGGTGACAGTGATCTGGGTGTCGGCGGGCAGCGGCTCCTGGGCCTTGAAGGCCAGCCAGCGCCCCTCGAGGGCATTCTTCGCCAGCATCGACACTTGCTTGTCGGCCTGGACATCGGCTTCGCTTGCCAGCTTCAAGCTGACATCGCGCCTGCCGGCCTGAACGTGGATGGCCTTCAGCACGGCAGCCGGGTCGATGCGCTGGTCGAAGGCGATGAAGAACAACGGGTTGGTGGGTTGGGGGATATCGGAGGGGTAAACGGTGACTACGGTGGGCGTGGGGGTGGTGAAGCTCCACTCGACCGCCTTCGTCAGTTCGCCGCCGGTGGTCGATTTCGTCCCTGCAGGCACACGGATGTTGTACTCGGTGGACTTGGGCAGCCGGTCGATTTGAGTGGAGTTGTATTCGAAGGTCAGGGTGCGAGTGCCCAACCAGCGCCAGGTACCTTCCAGCGGCGGGTCGATCTTCACCGGCACGTCCGCGGCGCTCAACTGGCCGAGGGTGGTCAGCGGCGCCATGGGTTGGTTAAAGGTCACGCTGATGAAGGGCGCTACCGAGACCTTGCCCTCGGGTGAGTAGCGCAGCACTTCCAGCGGACCGGACGGAATGGCGGTAGGCCCGGTCGCTGGCTCTTGCGGCGGGAAGGATTGCTGGATGGTCTCACCGGTGCGCGGTGGGGGGATGGGCTGCTGCGCCATCTTGAAAGGCGTTTCGTCGCCCGGTTGGGCCGGCAGGGTTGGCAGGCGTGCCAGGATCTGTTCCACCTGGTCGGCTGAGAGCGGCTCACCGCTGGCAGCTGGGGTCGTCTGGATGCTTTGCGCCTGGGGCCGGCCTTCGCTCAGCTGCACGTTGAACGCGTTGGCAGGATCATTCATGTTGATGTTTACGCTCCTTGCCGGTGTGGCGGTATTGACGCTGATCGGATCGGGCTGAAACCAGAGCTGCCAGATGATCACCCCTGCTCCGGCAAATACAATCAAAATGGCAATGAGAACGAGGATCCGGCTTGATAAATCGAATGGCTTGTCCTGGCGTGGCATTTACTACCCCTTTCAGAGAGTGGCGTTTACAGGTCGAACTTCTCAGAGCATAGACGCTCCTTGCGCGCCAATCGTTCCCGCTCGGATGGGGAGCTATAAAAAAAATGAGAGGAAAGGTATGCTGCACTGCATCTATTATAGTGGATATGACTCAGAAAATCGCTGGTTCCTGGCTGCAACGGCAGACAGGAACCAGCGATTTTCTGAGTCATATCCACTCCTAAAGTATTAAAAACACATGAGAAAAAACTGGCCACCTGTACAGGTGCAAAGCTATACCGTGGGGCCATGTAGGAGCGGGTCGGTTGTGCTATCGTTTTGACTACAAATGGACTCTACAAACCGGCGCATCAATATCCACGTTGCAGTTGGAGGTGCTCGTTACTATTCCTCAACCACTTTCCCAGCCAATACCGGAGTCAATATCCTATCCTATCCATATCCTTGGAGGAGAATCAATGCAGTACAAGCACAACTGGATGAAATACGTCATCCTCATCGTTATCGTTTCCATGTTCCTGTCGGCGTGCGGCACCCCCGCCACTCCCACGGCCATTGGAGAACCCGCCGCGCCATCCGCTGCGACGGAAGCGCCCGCTGCACAGCAGCCCGCCGGGCAGTCTGGCGAGCAGCCGACCGCTGCTCCGGCTGCCGAACAGCCGGCTGAGGCCCCTGCCGCCGAACCTGTGACGACGGACCGTCACGGTGGCTGGCTCGACTCGATCACCTTCGTGGAAGAAGCCTCGTCCGAAACCGCCGTCAGCCGTATCGACGCCGGCGAAATTCAGCTGCATGCTGAAACCATGGCCGACGCCGACATCCTGGAGCAGATCAAGGCCGATCCCAATCTGGCTTACTTTGCTTCGAGCGGTTCCAACGATGAGATCACCTTCAACCCCTACGGCCCCGTCTTCGACGGCACCGGCAAGTTGAACCCCTTCTCTGACGCCAAGATCCGCGAGGCCGTCAACTATGTGATTGACCGCAACTATATCGTCCAGGAGATCTTGGGGGGACTGGGTCGCCCGAAGTTCCTGCCGATCGTGGGCGGTTTCCCCGAATACGTGCGCTACATGGAAAAAGCCCGAGAGATCGAGGCCAAGTACGCTTTCGACTTCGATAAGGGCAAAGGAATCATTGATACCGAAATGCAGTCCCTGGGCGCAGAGCTGGTGGACGGCAAGTGGCAGTATAACGGCGCACCGGTCCAGCTGATCGGCATCATCCGCACCGAGGACGAGCGCACTGAGGTTGGCGATTACTTCTCGAACGTGCTGGAAGACCTCGGCTTCACCGTCGATCGCCAGTACAAGTCCAGCTCCGAAGCTTCGCCCATCTGGCTGCAGAGCAACCCCGCCGACGGCCTGTGGAACTTCTACACCGGCGCTTGGATCACCAAATGGGTCCTGCGCGACGAATCCAGCCAGTTCGACTTCATGTACACCACTCGTGGCCTGGGCTCCCCTCTGTGGGAAGCTTACAAACCGAGTGAGGAGTTCGATACCGTCGCCGACCGCCTGAACCGCGCCGACTACAACAGTATGGATGAGCGCAAGGATCTGTTCGAGCGCGCCATGGAACTGTCGCTGGAAGATTCCGTCCGCGTGAACCTGGTGGATGTGATGAGCTACACCCCGATGGCCTCCAACGTGCAAGTCGCCGGTGACCTTGCCGCAGGCATCCAGAGCTCCATGCTGTGGGCCTCCACCCTGCGCTATGCCGATCAAGAAGGCGGCGACATGACCGTCTCCAACGTGCAGATCATGAGTGAGCCCTGGAACCCAATCGGCGGCACCAACTACGCCCCCAACTCGATGGTCCAGCGTGCCACCATGGATCGCGACACGGTCAAAGATCCCTTCACCGGTCTGGCTCGCGCCCAGCGCATCGAGCGCGCCGAAGTCACCGTGAAGGAAGGCCTGCCGGTTGAAAAATCCCTGGATTGGGTTGACCTGCAGTTCGTCCCCGAGATTCAGGTTCCTGAAGATGCCTGGGTTGACTGGGATGCCGCCAACCAGACCTTCATCCCCGCCAGCGAAAAGTTCCCCGAGGGAACCACCGCCAAGGCAAAGACGGTTGTTTACTACCCCGACAACCTGGATACGATCACGTGGCACGACGGCAGCCAGTTCTCCGTCGCCGACATCATGATTGGCTGGATCCTGAGCCTGGATACCGGCAAGGTCGAAAGCCCGATCTACGATGAGGGCAGCGCCGCCGAGCAGGAAGCTTTCCTCAACTCATTCCGCGGCTGGCGCCTCGTCTCCGAGAAGCCGCTCGTCATCGAAATGTACAACGATTGGTACTTCCCACAGGCTGAGGACAACGTTTACCAGTGGCTGAACTTCTGGACCGAGTACAACTACGGTACCGGCGCCTGGCACAACATTGGTCTGGGCATCCTGGCCGAGCAGAACAACGAATTGGCCTTCACTGCCACCAAGGCGGATGAAAAAGAGGTCGAGTGGACCAGCTTTTTGAGCGGCCCCAGCCTCGACATCCTTAACAAGTACCTGGATCAGGCCATCGCTGAGGACTATATCCCCTACGCGACCACCCTGGGTAATTACATCACCCCTGAAGAAGCCGCCGCTCGCTGGCAGAACCTGAAAAACTGGTACGCCGGGCACGGTCACTTCTGGATCGGCACGGGCCCCTACTTCATCGACAAGGTCTACCCGGTCGAGAGCATGATCACGCTGAAGAACAATCCCGATTACATCGACACCGCCGACAAGTGGGCGAGCTTCTCCGAGCCTGCTTACCCGGTGGTTGAGGTGGACGGCCCCGGTCGTGTCACCGCCGGTGACGAAGCTTCCTTCGATGTGTACGTCTCCTTCGAAGACGCTCCCTACGCTGCCGCCAATATCGATCAGGTCAAGTTCCTGGTGTTCGATGCGAACAACGAACTGCTGACCTCCGGTGGGGCCGCCGCGGTCGAAGATGGCTTATGGAATGTTACCCTGACCTCTGAGCAGACTGCCCAGTTGGAAGCCGGTTCGAACCGCCTGGAAGTTGCGGTCGCCTCAAATCTGGTGAGCATCCCGTCCTTTACCACGGTTGAGTTCGTAACCGTTCCGTAATCAGTAAACGAGTCGTTATCAAAGAGCGCAGTTGATCATCAGGGCGACCCGAGAGAAAGTGCTCGGGTCGCCCTCATCCGAGAGGACTGCTGTCGGTTGGGGTGCGGGTGACGCAATCGCCCTCAGCCCAACCCACAACAATGGTTTTCCGATTGCCGAATGGATTTTCAAAGGGAAGAGAAGGGAGTACTGCGATGACAGATTCATCCCTAACGATCGAGTTGGGCATCACAACGCAGGAAAAGCGTAAGGCCTTTGCCGGGACACTTTCTCGGCTTGGTAAATACACGCTTTTCAAATTGGTCACATTGTTTATCACCGTCGTGATCGGTGTTTATCTCACCATCCTGATCGCCAATATGGGTGGTTACGTGGACCAAATCCGAAAGGGAGAAATCCGCGAGAGGGTTATGATGACCGTCAGCACGAGCCCAAAGATGAAGGCCATGCCCCAAGCGGAACGCGACAAACTGGTCGAAGACATGATTCGCCAGCAGGAAGATCGCCTTGGGCTGAATCAGAAGTTTCTTCCGCGCAGCTTTTCCTTTCTGGGTGATGCGCTGACGCTTAATTTAGGCCGGGCACAAAACTTGACCAGCGACAGCGGATCGAAGATGGTGCGCCAGATCCTGCTGGAGCGCCTGCCCTCCACCCTGGTCTTGTTTGCTACGGCCAACTTGCTGAACTTTTTCCTGTCGGTGTTCCTGGCGCTGGGGTTGTCGCGCAAGTACGGCAGCTTCATGGATAAGGCGGTCGTGGCGCTTTCGCCGCTGTCATCGGCGCCGGGTTGGTTTTACGGCATTTTCCTGATCATCCTGTTCGCCGCCACCTGGCGCGTCTTGCCGTTCGGCGGCATGGTCTCGGCCCCGCCGCCCGACAATACGTTCGAGTATGCGCTCAGTCTGGTCCAGCACATGATCCTGCCGGTGCTGGCGATGACCATCAGCTCGATCTTTGGGGCGATCTACGGCTGGCGCACCTTCTTCCTGATCTATTCCAGTGAAGACTACGTGGAAATGGCCAAGGCCAAGGGCCTTTCCTCGCACGACATCGAGCAGCGTTATATCCTGCGGCCTACGCTGCCGAACATCATCACCAGCTTTGCCCTGACGTTGATCTTCACCTGGCAGGGCGCCATCATCCTGGAGAAAGTCTTCAACTGGCCCGGCCTGGGACGCCTGTACTACCAGGCCATCGGTTTGTACGATACCCCGGTGATCGTCGGCATTACAGTGATCTTCGCCTACCTGCTGGCGCTGACCGTTTTTCTGCTGGACTTCGTCTATGCCCTGGTCGATCCTCGGGTCAAAATTGGTGACGGTGGGAGCAAGGTATGAAAACACTGAAAGAACTCTTCCGTTATCCTTCGGCTGTCGCCGGATTGGTCGTGATCGCCCTGCTGGTCGGTTTAGCGATTTACACCGTGATTGCCATCCCTTACAGCGAGGCCGTGCGCTTGTGGCGCGGCGGCGAAGACGTATGGAGCGAAAGCCCCAAGAATGCGCAGCCGATCTGGTACAACTGGTTCACCCGTGATAAGCTGCCGCAGACCCTGGTGCTCGACAGCGCCGACGCCAGCCAAGACGGCCCGATCACGAAGACCCGCACAGTGATTTCCGACAGCATGACCGATGTCAGCATCACCTTCCCCTTCGACTACCCCTACGACGGTTTTCCACAAGACCTGACGGTCTTCTTCACCTCTCAATATGAAGGCAAGCAGCCGTACGTCGAGCTGGAGTGGGAAGCGCCTGATGGCACCGTCACCAAGTTGGGCGATTTCTCCGTCAGCACGAATGACACCTTCCGAATTCCACAGGACAAGAAGCTGCAGCGTAAGCTGAAAGAGGTCCCGGCGCAGCAGGCGTTGTTCATAGACCCGGCCCAGGAGACCCCTCGCTCGTTGAAGGGACATTACGAGCTGCGTGTGCTCGGACTGGTGTTCGAAGATGGTTCGGATGTAGACGCCAAGTTCGTCATGTACGGGCAGGTGCAGGGTTTGGCCGGCACCGATCACCGCCGCCGCGACCTGATGGTCTCGCTGCTGTGGGGCACGCCGATCGCCCTGTCATTCGGCCTGCTGGCTGCCCTGGGTACAACAGTCACGACCATGGTGATCGCCGCCGTGGGTGTTTGGTACGGAAAATGGATCGATGAGCTGATCCAGCGCATCACCGAGGTCAACCTGGTGCTGCCCTTCCTGCCGATCTTGATGATGATTGGAACGCTTTACAGCCGCAGCATCTGGTTGATGCTGGGGATCAGCATCTTGCTCTCGATCTTCGGCGGCTCGATCAAGAATTACCGGGCCATCTTCCTGCAGATCAAGGAATCCCCTTACATCGAAGCCGCCAGGGCTTACGGGGCCAGCGATATCCGCATCATTTTCAGCTACCTGATGCCGCGGATCATCCCGATCTTGATCCCCCAGTTGGTGAGCGTCATCCCCACCTTCGTCTTCCTGGAAGCCTCTCTGGCGGTGCTCGGCCTGGGCGACCCGATCCTGCCCACCTGGGGCAAGATGATCGAGGACGCCAACAGCAACGGCGCACTATTCAAGGGTATGTATTATTGGGTGCTGGAGCCTTCGTTCCTGCTGATGCTGACCGGTTTGGCCTTCGCCATGGTCGGTTTCTCCCTCGACCGGATCTTCAACCCCAGACTGCGAGGCCTCTAAAATGGCAAACTCAAAAGAAGCTTTATTGAGAACCGAAAACCTGACCCTGCACTTCCGCACCATGAAAGGCGCGGTGCGGGCGGTAGACAGGGTGGATTTCGCGCTGGATCACAACGAGGCCATCGTGGTATTGGGCGAGTCGGGCTGCGGTAAGAGCTCACTCGCCAAGGCTCTGCTGCGGCTTCTGCCCCGCAACGTGCAGAGTTACACGGGTGAGGTGCTGCTGGATGGGGAAAACATCATGGCGCTCGGAGAGGAAGACTTCCGCAAGCGCGTGCGTTGGCTGAAGATGTCGATGGTGCCGCAGGCTGCCATGAATGCCCTCAACCCTGTGCTGCGGGTGGGCGATCAGGTGGCCGAACCCATGATCGTGCACAATGGCGTCTCTAAAGATGAGGCTCTGCTGCATGCTCGCAAGATGTTCCAGAACGTAGGCGTGCCGTCCGATTTTCTGCACCGCTACGCCTTCGAGCTGAGCGGCGGCATGCGCCAACGCGTGGCCATCGCCATGGCGCTGGTGACCATGCCCGAGATGATTATCCTGGATGAGCCCACCTCGGCTCTGGACGTGCTGACTCAGGCCAATATTATGAACGTCCTCAAGCGCCTGAAGAAAGAGCTGGAGGTCAGCTACATCCTGATTACCCACGACATCGCCACCTCAAGTGAGCTGGCCGACAAGGTGGCCGTGATGTACGCAGGGCAGATTGTTGAGGTCAGCGACGCAGCCAATTTCTTCGATATGCCGCTGCACCCCTATTCTCAGAAACTGATGGCCAGCGTGCCTAAGCTGCGCGGTAACAAGGAACCCGATTTCATCACCGGCGCGCCGCCCAGCCTGTTCGATCTGCCGAGCGGCTGCCGCTTCGGGCCGCGCTGCCCCTTCCGCAACGGTCGCTGCAGCCAGGATCCCCCGGTCACTCATTTAGGCGGACGGCAGGTGCGCTGTTGGCTGCATGTGCAGGAGCAGGAGTAGGCCATGGAAATGCAAACCAAAATCAAAATTGAAACCAAAACCCAGTCGAACGGCCCTCTGCTGGCGGTGGATCATCTGAACGTGTGGTTCGAGCTGCGCCGCTGGGGCTTCAGCGTCACCGGCTATGTGCGCGCCGTCGACAATGTGACCTTCGATCTGCATCAGGGCGAGGCCATCGCCGTGGTCGGCGAGAGCGGCTGTGGTAAGTCCAGCTTGATGAAGACCATCCTCGGTTTAAACCGGCCCACGAAGGGCAGCGTGATCTTCAATGGCAAGACCATCGACGACCTGAAGCGCGCCGACCTCAAATGGTACCGTTCGCAGGTAGGTTACGTGCAGCAAGATCCGTTCGGTGCGCTGCCGCCGTTCATGAACATCCAGCGTATCCTGGAAGAGCCGCTGATCGTCAACGGCATCAAGGATAAGGCCGCTCGCGTGAAGCGCATCGAACAGGTGATGGGAGAAGTGAAGCTAACCCCGCTCGAAGACTTCCTGACCAAGTTCCCGCACATGCTCAGCGGCGGACAGCAGCAGCGGGTCGTCATCGCCCGGGCAATGCTGCTGGAGCCGAAGCTGATCGTGGCGGACGAGCCGGTCTCGATGCTGGACGCTTCGGTCCGAGTGGAGATCCTCAAGCTGCTGCGTGGTTTGCAGGCTTCCCACAACGTAGCGGTCATCTACATCACCCACGACCTGTCAACCGTGCGCTACTTCTCCGAGCGCATCTTCGTGATGTATGCCGGGAAGGTGGTCGAAAAAGCGTTGGTCAACGACTTGCTCAATAACTCGTGCCATCCCTACACCCAGGCGCTGCTCTCGGCAACCTCCGACCCGGACGCCCGTAATGCGGCCGTCTACCGGGAGGTGCCGCCCGGCGAGCCGCCCAGCCTGGTGACACCTCCCCCCGGCTGCCGCTTCCACCCGCGCTGCGACCGCTGTATTCCGGGCCTATGTGACACCCAAGAACCGGAGACGTTCGAGGTCAACCCCGGCCATCTCGTCTCTTGCTGGTTGTATCAATGAAGGCCATGAGCCCGCGCGCCATGATCCTGATCGGCTTGGTGCTGGTCGTGATCGGCTTTGCGCTGTCGTTCTTGATGTTCGGCCATTGGCTGAAGCCCAGCTTTCTGTTGGGCTTCCTGGCCTACGGCAGCTCGGTTGTCGGTCTGGTGCTCGGCATGGTTGGCGCGACCTATACGTATATTTCTATCCAAAGAGAATAGAGAATCGAGAACAGGGAATCGGGATGGCCTCTTAGAGAGACGTATCTTTAGGAGGCCATTACGGTTTTCTACTCTCGATTCTCCGTAATAAAATATTTACAACTATTATCAAAACCTAACCAGAAAAACACCCATTTTCTCACTACAATAGAAATGGCGAAATACAGAATGAATGTATCATTATTTGTGGGCGGGGTTTGAGGGACAGTGGAGTCATGGATGCAAGAATGTCTGGGCGAGATAACGCCTGGATGAATTTGTGCATTAAGGCCGTCTTCAGCGCTCTCATGCGCCTGCTGTAATGGCCTTAACAGGTATGGAGAGGGAATTTGTATGAGACAACTGCGCATCTACGTCGTAACGCTCATCATTTGGCTGCTGTTGTTTTTCAGCGTCGAGCGTATCACCGCCCCGATTAACATCTCGCACGTCGGTTACATTTTTACCCCGCTGCTGGGGGTGCTGATCATCCTCTTGCCCGGGATGCGCAAGGCGCCTTTGTGGGCGGTCTTGGCGCTGCCGGTCCCCATATTCCTGATTTTGAAAGCCTGGGTGGGATATGAGGTGTTCGGCGCCTCGCTGCCGTTGACCGTCACCGAGGTGGTGTCGCTCTGGGCTACCATCTACCTGGCCCGGCATATCAGCAATCGCCTGCGCGACTTCGAAGATGCCGTAAGCAACATCACCATTGGCGAGGATGTCGATCAACCCGAAGCCTTCGAGACGGGGCAAGCGGAAATGTATCGCGAGGTGCGCCGCGCCCGCCATCATCACCGCCCGCTGTCGATGATTGCCATCGGCATCGATGAGGACATGAACACGGTCGCCCTGGACCGGATGGTGCAGGAGGCCCAGCAGGCGATGATCAAGCAGTATTTGCGCTCCGGTGTAGCCCGGTTGATCACGAATGAGCTGCCGGATTATGACATTATTACCCAGGAAGACGATCATTTCCTGGTGCTGCTGCCGGAATCCAGCGAAGAAGAAGCCGAGAAGATCGGTGAATGGCTGCGCGAGATCACCGCCCGGCAGATTGGCGTCAGCATCCAAACCGGCAGCGCTTCCTTCCCCACCGACGCGGTCACGTTTGAAAGCCTGGTGGACCGGGCCAAGCGAGAGATGCGTGAAAAATTGAAAATGAGTGAACAGACGGCAATCAAGCCGCAGGCGAAATCGGCATAAAATATACAATTAAAGTGATACAGTAAGCTGCAGCTCTCCTCGACAGCCAACCATACGAATCCGACATCATCACTGAATGGGAAAAGCCAGCATGAAAGTCCTCAACAAACCCCACGTAGCCCCGATCCGTAAGGGATATCAGACTGCCAAACGCGCCCTGGATATCCTGTTGTGCGTCCTCGTCTTGCCGTTTGCAGTCCCGATTGGACTGCTCGTGGCGCTGGCTACCCGCCTCGACTTGCCCGGGCCGACCTTCTTTGTGCAGATGCGGACCGGTAAGAGCGGTAAGCGCTTCCGCATGTACAAGTTCCGCACGATGGTGAGCAATGCCGAGGCGCTCAAGGCGCAGTACGCCGAGCTGAACCGGCTGACCTCTCCCGACTTCAAGATCGACCAGGACCCGCGCATCACGCGCGTCGGGCGGTTCCTGCGCATCAGCAGCCTGGACGAGCTGCCGCAGATCTTGAACATTATCAAGGGTGAAATGAGTTGGGTTGGGCCTCGGCCAACATCTTTTGGTTACGAAACCTACCGGTTGTGGCAGACAGAACGCCTGGAAGTGACACCCGGTCTGACCGGCCTGTGGCAGGTGAAGGGCCGCAGCAGCGTCGACTTCGATGAACGGCTCAAGCTCGACATCGCCTATATTGAAAAGCAAAGTATCTTATTCGATCTTCAGATTTTATTTCAAACTGTCGGCGCGGTCTTGAACCGTCGCGGCGCTCACTAATTCTCTAGGATTGGGGTCCGGATGGAACTCAGGCGCTACCTGAATATCATACTCCGCTGGTGGTGGCTCGTAGCTGCAAGTTTCATCGTTGTCACCGTCTCCGGCTTTCTGTTTAGTGTAAGCCAGCCTCCTCGTTATCGCTCCAGCCTCACCATGGTGGTCAGCCCGAAGAGCAGCATTACCGAGCTTTCGGCCGTGCGCCAGAGTCTGGACAGCCTGGAGAATCCGGCCATCATCAACACCTATGCCGAGATCATTCGCAGCCGTCGAGTCTATCAGCAGGCCGAAGCCAGCTTGACGCAGGCGCAGGGCGACGATGTTTCCATTCTTGTAAACGTCATTCAACGCACCAACCTGATTCGAATCGATGCCGAAGGCAGTGACCCGCTCCTGGTCTACCAGATGACCAACGCCGTGGCCGATCAATCGGTTACGTATATCGACGATTTGTACGAAATCTACAACGTGAAGGTGTTGGACGAAGCCCAGATGCCTGTCAGTCCCTTCAGCCCGGACGTGCCGCGCGACACGGTCCTGGTGGCGGTGCTCGGCCTGCTCTTTGGCGTCAGCATTAGCTTCCTGGCGGAGTACCTGAAAAAACCACTCGGCTCGCTGGAGACCTTCTCGATCCTCGATCGCGAGACCGGGCTGTACAACAAACGCTATTTCCAGCATCGCCTGCGAGAGCAGATCAACCTGACCAAGCGCAATTGCCAGGACCTTTCTGTGTGTATGCTCATCACCCCCAGCCTGGATGGGGCCGAGGACCCGTTCCCGCGCCAGGCGCAGCAGCGAGTTCGCAAGCAGTTGGCGACCTACCTGAAGCGTCACATCCGCCAGGGCGAAATCCTCTCGCGCTGGAGCCAGGGCCAGTTGGCCTGGCTGATGGTGGACGCCACCGAGGCTTCGACCCGGATGGCGATTGAGCGGCTGTGCAAGCTGATCGAGCAAAAGACTTTCGAGGACGAAGAGACCGGCGGCAAATTCAACTTCTCCTGCAACTTTGGCGCCGCAATGTACAAGGAAGGCCTGACCGATGCGGACTTGATCGCCCGGGCAGAACTGGCGTTGAAAAAGGCTGAGCAGGCGAACCTGGGCAGCTATTACATTGTTCCTGGAACCAGTCAGGCGGCCGGCTAAATGAATACAGTGATCGAGCAGGTCGTCCGGGGGCGGGGTAAGGATGAACGCTGACATTCGGCTGCCGAGAATGTTGATCACCCGCGCCGGTCGGCAGCTGCCGCCGGCGCCGTGGCGCGCGGTCGCAGGGGTGGGGCTGGCGCTGTTGGCGGGCGCCGGTCTGTCGTTTGTCGCCATACGCGGCTCATTCCTGTATGCGTTCGGCGTCATCCTGCTGGTGCTGGCCGGGGCGCTGCTGGTGCAAAAGCCCGAGATCGGACTGCTGGCGGTCACCTTTGCCATCCCGCTGGAAGCTTTCAACCTGGTCGGCGACACCCCGCTGCTGTCGGCCATGAAAGCGCTCGGGGTGGTGGCCCTCGGCGCTTACGCCGTAAATTATCTGGTGGTCAACTCGCATGAAAAGCTGGCCGGACCGGTGCAGAACATTTACATTATCCTTCTGCTGCTCGCCATGCTGGCATCCGACCTGGTGGCGGTCGATCCGATGTTCGCAATCGACAAGACCTTCAAGCTTGTGCGTATGGTGTCGCTGTACTTCCTGGTGATCAACCTGGAGCGTACACTGCCTGCTCTGCATCGCATCCTGTGGGTGATGATTGCCGCCGGGAGTGTCTCGGCCGTGTATGGCTATTATCAGTACTTCTTCCTGCCGGACACCCTGGAAGATATGCGCATCAACGGCACCATGGACGACCCGACCGGCTTCGCCTACGCCCTGGTGATCCTGCTGCCGCTGGTATGGTACATGTTCCGGCATGCCTCCAATCGCTGGGCGCGCCTGGCTTTGGGTGGTGTGGATCTGTTGTTCCTATATGCCGTCGTGCTGTCCGGCACACGCAGTGGAATGTTGGCGGCAGTGGCGGTGATGCTCCTGATCGCTTTGCGCGAGAAGCGCCCCGCGCTCAACATGGGGCTGATCGCGCTGGTGGTGCTGCTGGGCTATTTCTTCGCGCCCGCGCAAGTCAGGAGCCGGCTTGGCTTCAACGGCGAGGCCGACCGGGCGGCTGAATCTGCCCAGGCCTCCACCGACCGGCGTTTTACATACTACACCTTCGGCACGCAGCTGTTCTTGGAGCGGCCCTTCTTGGGGCGCGGCATGGGCGGCTTCACCGAAACGTACAGTCATTCCGACTACCAGTTCTACCTGAACGATGACGATATGAACCGGGTAGCGCACAACATGTACCTTGAAATTGCTACCGGTGCAGGCGTGGTCGGGCTGATCCCGTTTGCGTTGTTGATGTTCTCGCCGCTGGTCAGCCTGGAGCGGGTGGTTCGAAAGCATCCGCCTGGATCGATGAGCGACATCGCCAAGATGCTTCAAATAAGCCTGGCAGCATTCCTTTTAATTGGTTTCTTTTCCAGCTCGCAGTATGACAAATCGCTGTGGCTGCTGATCGGGCTGACAACCGCCGCTCCGCTGATCGCCAAAGCGGAGGCGAAACAGACGCCGGAGATCGGCAGGATAGAGGAGACGTTTTAATTTGAAGAAGTTGGGCGTACGTATGATCCATATTGATTTCCATCCGTTGTTGGGTGGAGCCCAGGCGCACAGTTTGCGTCTGAGCCGCTATTTACAATCCCAGGGGGTGGACGTCGAAGTGATCACGCGGCATTATCCCGGCCTGCCGTACGATGAGGAGATCGAAGGGGTGCCGGTGCACCGCATGCCGATCTATAACCGCTCCAAGATCGGCGCTTCGTTGAGTTTTACCGCCAACGCCCTGATCCGGCTGTCGCGCGAGCGGAACCGCTATCAGGTGATCCACAGCCACGAGATGCTCTCGCCGATGACGGTGGGGCTGTTTGGACAGGCCCTGACCGGGGCGAAGCTGGTGGTCAATCCGCACAGCGGCGGCTATCTAGGAGACGTTTACAAGCTGCAGCGCAAGCGCAAGATCACCGGTGGGATGCGATTGGCTTGGGCGCGTCGAGGCGGGGATGCCTTTATCTCGATCAGTAAGCAGATCCATAACGAGCTGCGCTCGGTCGGGATCCCGGAGGAGCGCATCTTCCACATCCCCTGTGCGATAGAGACCGGTCATTATCACCCCGTCGCCGAGGCACAGCGCCTGGCGCTGCGATCGAAGCTGGGCCTGCCCGGTGGCCTGTTGGCGTGTTATACCGGGCGACTGGCAGAAGAAAAGGGGCTGGACGTGCTGCTGCAGGCCTGGGCGCAGGTTTCAACGCAGTTCGATGATGCCCACCTGCTGATCGTTGGGGATGGGTCGCTGCGCAGCCAGTTGGAAGCGCTGGCTCAACAGCTCAAGCTGAATGGCAGCGTGCGCTTCACCGGCACAGTAGCGGACACGGCTCCCTATTTGCAGGCGAGTGATCTGTATGTACAGCCTTCCTTCCGTGAGGGGCTGCCCCTGGCAATGCTGGAGGCAATGTCTTGCGAGCTAGCGGTACTGGCAACGAACGTCGGTGGCATCAGTGACCTCATGGTGGATCATCACAATGGCCTGCTGGCGCCGTCCCACGACGCCGATCAGTTGGCCGAGGGGTTGAGGGAAGTGGCTTCCCGCCCCGACCTGCGCCGTACGCTGGGGGAGCAGGCTCGCCGGGACGTCTCCGGTTACTGCGATCTGCAAAAGATCGGCGAGGCGCACCTGGAACTGTATCATCGCCTGGTGGGGTGGTAAGGGAGGAGGCAGACAATGGCACATGTAACCCATTCTGCGGCGCAAATTTTGATCGTGGACCTGGCCCGGTTCTTCGGTGGGGCCGAGGCTCGCGTGGTTCAGCTTGCCTCTGCATTCGGTCCGCAGATGTGCCAGGTGGCCGTTCTGCAAGGCTCTCCGCTGGCAAAGCGTTTGCAAGCGGCCGGGCAGCAGCCGGTGGAGATCGCAGCTGGGAAGACGAACCTGTTCATCTCGCGCCGTCTGGCGGAATGGCTGAGCGAAGGCTTCTTCACCCTGGTTGACGCCCACAATGTGCAGTCCTATTTTTGGACCGTACTGGCCCTGCGCAAGGTCGATCCCCGGCCGGCGCTGGTAGCCACCATCCACAGTTCGAACGGTATCGAGTACGCCGGGACGCTCAAGGGCGGCTTCTACCGCCGGGTCGAGCGCTGGGCCGAGCCGCGCTTCGATCAGGTCGTTACCGTATCGGAGTACCTGCGCGAAGCCATGATTAAAGACGGCGTTTCGGCTGAGCGGATCGTCGCGGTGCCGAACGCGACCGAGATCAAACCCGCCAGCCGGGAAGAAGGGCTGCTGCTGCGCAAGGAATTGGGCATCGCCCCGCAAGAGCGCGTGATCGGCGCGCTGGGACGCCTGGAACCGGTTAAGGGCTATGATTTGCTGATCCAGGCGGTGGCTGGGCTGGCCCATGAACATCCCAACCTTCGCTGCCTGATTGCGGGCAGTGGGCGCTTGGAGTCCAGGCTGCGTCGCCAGTCGGCCGAGCTGGGCGTGGAGGACAAGATGATTTTCGCCGGGTTCCGCAAGGATGTTCCCCAACTGCTGGCAGCGATGGACATCTTCGTCTTGCCCTCGCGCACCGAAGGCATCCCGATTGCCTTGCTGGAGGCCTGCACCAGCGGGCTGCCGGTTGTGGCGGCCCGAGTAGGCGGCGTGCCGGAGGTGATCCGCAGCGCCGAGAACGGCCTGCTGGTGGAGCCGAACGACCCGGGGGCTCTGGCCGAAGCGTTAGATGCCTTGCTGCGAGATGAGGCATTGGCGCATAAGCTGGGCGAGCAGGCCGCCAGGGAGATCCCGGAACGCTTTTCAATCGATGAGATGGTTTACGGTACCCGGCTGGCGTATGCCGCCGCCCTGGAGCATCGCAAGGGGGTGCGCCGATGAACCTGGCGATGCGCCTTGCCTGCCGGGCCCTGGTTGCCAGCGGTTTTACCGACCACTGTATTCGGGAGCGCAAATCGGGCCGCCGGCCGGCCTTGACGATCCTCAATTACCATCGGGTGCAGGAGCCGGAGCAGGTGGTCGGGCTCGACAGTCGCATGGTGAGCGCCACCCCCGAGGGGTTCGAGTGGCAGATGGCCTACTTGCAGCAGCATTTCGAACTGCTGGCGCCCGAGGAGATCGCCTTGCGCCTGTCACACGGCCACGATCTGCCGCCAAACGCCGCCCTGGTCACCTTTGACGACGGCTATCGCGACAACTTCGATGTAGCCTACCCGATCTTGCAGCGGCACAGCATCCCGGCGGTCATTTTCTTGATCACCGGTCTGGTCGGCACCACCGAGCGTATGTGGTGGGACGAAGTTGCCGCGCTAGTGTCGGCGACGAAGGTCGAGCAGGCTGTGGTCCCGGGGGCAGGAGAACTGCGCTTCCATACCATGATAGAGCGGGCACAGTCGCGCGAGCGCTTGCGGCGGCTGCTCAAGTCGCAGTTGGAAGAGCACCGCCAAGAGACGCTGAATACCCTGCGCGAAAAATTGGATGGCGTGCCCGCTGCGTTCCTCGGGGAGCGGCTGTTCGTGACCTGGGATGAGGTGCGTGAAATGCGCTGGGGAGGCATCTCTTTTGGGGCGCACACGCATACCCACCCGATCCTTACCCATATGCCCGAGGACCGCGCCGCCTGGGAGGTGGCCGTTTCCAAGCAGATTGTGGAGCGCGAGCTTGGGCAGGAGGTGCCCTGGTTTGCCTATCCGAACGGACGGCGCGGCGACTTCAACCTTCGCACTCGACGTCTGGTGGAGCGCTCGGGCTTCGACCTGGGCCTGACCTTGATGCACGGCGCAAATCCCCCCAATGACATGGACCGGCTGGCGCTGCACCGCATGTATATTGGCACCGATGACCGTCAGGTGTTCGTCGCAAAGGTCTCGGGGGCGCTGGAGAGACTGATCTTGCAATCCAGCTTTTTAAGGGATCGGGTCGATGGGCGTTGAGTCGCTGCTGGCGCTGCTGTTCTGGTTGTCGTGCGGGTTGATCCTGTACCACCTTGCCCTGTACCCGCTGCTGCTGGCGCTGATTGACCGGTTGTTGGCCAAACCGGTGCAGCGCAGTGAATTCCTGCCGTTCATCAGCGTGATCGTCCCGGCATACAACGAGGCGGGCATCATTGCCGATAAGCTGCGCAGCATCCAGAACAGCGACTATCCCGAGAACCGCATCGAGGTGATCGTGGCCGAGGATGGCTCTTCGGACGACACCGCCCATCAGGTGCTGGCCTCGGGGAACGGGCGGGTGATTCTCGATCACAGCCCGCAGCGGGCCGGGAAGATGACCGCTCTCAACCGGGCGGTGCAGCGTTCTCACGGGGATATCCTGGTGTTCACGGATGCGAACGCCCTGCTCTGGCCGGGCACGCTGCGGGCGCTGCTGTCGAACTTTGCCGACCACAGCGTTGGTCTGGCCGGAGGGCGCAAGCTGCTGTACGGCGAGAGCTTACTGGAAAACAGCGAGGGGCTGTACTGGCGCTATGAGGGCCATATCAAAACCCTGGAGAGTCGCATTGGTTCGACCCCGGCCGCGTCCGGCGAGCTAATCGCCATCCGGCGCGAGATCTTCCGCCCGCAGAAAGGCAGCACCATCAACGATGACTTCCAGTTGGTCATCGATACGATCCGCAGCGGTCGTCGGGTGGTCTACGACCCGTCCGCTGTCACGGTTGAGAAGGGCTCCGAGTTGCTCCGCGACGAATATGGCCGCAAGAGCCGCATCGCCGCCGGGCGCTGGCAGCTGGTGGGGCAGGTGCTGCGCCTGTCCTGGCGTCATCCCTGGTTTGCGCTGGCGTTCTTCTCGCACAAGCTGCTGCGGTTGTTGGTGTTTCCGCTCATGCTGGCGGCGCTCTTGTCCAGCCTGGCGCTGACCTTCGTTCAGCGTACAGGCGTGAGCGGGATAGCAGCCTTGCCTGGATTATTTTCCCCCTGGGCCGAGATCAGCCTGGGGCTGCAGGGCCTGTTCTACCTGCTGGCAGGGCTCGGCGCGCTGCTGGAGCGGTTTGGGGTGCGGGTGAAGCTGCTTTATTTGTTGTATTACTTCCTGAATGCGCAGCTGGCGGCCTTGGGCGGCCTGCTGCAAATCTCAACGAGGCGTCAGACGGTTCTCTGGCGCAAGGTGGCGCGCTAAATGACAATACGACTCATCGGACTGACCCAGGGGGCAGCGTATGATCCCATGGCCTCCTCTGGGCTGAACAGGGCTGTGTTCGGGGCGCTTTCGAAGCGGGCCGACGTCACGCGTGTGCTCGACGTGAGCCTGCAAGGCTGGCAGCGGGCCTGGAATGCGCTTAACACCTGGCGGCCCAACCGCAGCCACTGGCGCGAGCGTTACGACCTCAACGTGTGGGGCTTCCGCCGGCACAGCCACCTGGCCGGGCAGATGCTGGCAGAGTGGGAAGGAAGCTACGACCTGGCATTCCAACTGCGCGGGCTGTATGCGCCCGGCGAACCTGCGGGACGCTGGCCTTACGTCATGCTGGTGGATAACACCTACGCCCTGTCCGAGCGTTATTACCGTCCTTGGGCGCCGGTACGCGGCCGTGAGCTGCGTCACTGGTCTGCCCTGGAACGCGAGGCCTTCCAAAAGGCGCGCTTTGTGTTCACCCATACCGAGTGGGCCCGGCGCTCGTTGATCGAGGATTACGGCCTGCCGGAGGACCGGGCCGTGTTCGTGGGGACGGGCTGCAACTTCGACCTCGACTCGCTGCCAAGGGACAAGGTGACCGATTACGGCTTGACGCTGCTGATGGTTGGCAAAGATTTCGAGCGCAAGGGGGTGAGCACCTTACTGCAGGCATTCGAGATCATTCGCCGCGAGCGCCCGAGTGCGCGTTTGCTGCTGGTGGGCAGCGACGCACGCATCGAACGGCCCGGCGTGGAGGTGTTGGGCAAGATCTACGACCGCAGCCGTTTGATGAAGATCTATGAGCGCGCCAGCATCTTCGTGCTGCCCTCCAACTTCGAGCCCTGCGGCAATGCCGTGGTGGAGGCAATGGCTTTTCAGACCCCCTGCGTGGTCAGTTCGGCGGGCGGCATGGCCGAGCTGGTGCAAAACGGTGAGACCGGATTTGTCGTCCCACCCCGCAGCCCTGAGAAGTTGGCCGGCTGTATCCTGGACTTGATGGCCGATCCCCGGCTGCGCCAAAGCATGGGCACTGCCGGGGCCAGACGTGTGCGCCAGGAGCTCACCTGGACGCGGGTGGTCGACCGGATGATGCCGTTCCTCGAACGGGGAGCGAATGCTTAAGAAGATCTTCTCCTACTCGGCCGGCCTGTACATCGTCTCGCTGTTCGCCAGCGTGATGCACATCCTGGTCAAATCGCTGATCGCCAAGACGCTGGGTAAAGAGGCGCTCGGCGCTTATGCCTACTACATGACCGTGGTCGTGTTGGGCAGCTCGCTGCTGGCGTTCGGCTTGAAGCGGGCGCTGGCCAAACACGTCGCCGCCAACCAGGAGGAGGACAGCTTTGCTCCAATCGTTTTGCTGCTGGTCGGCTTTGCTCTTGGAATATCGCTGCTGCTGGCGGCGGTTGGGCTGGCCCTGCAGCACCTGATCGGCTGGCTGTATGTGCTGGTGGTGCTGAGCGTTGGGCCGTTCACCCTGTTCGACCTGGCGCGCTCCGCCCTGCGCGGCCAGTTCGATCAGCGTCGCGAGATCGTCCTGGCAGCGCTGGGTGTCATCATCCAGACCGCCAGCGTAGGGCTGTTCGTGCTGCTCGGCCGGGATACCCGCTCTCCGGTGTGGGGCCTGGTCTCTGCCAACATCCTGCTTGCCGTGGGAATTGTCTTTTACTTTATCCAGCGCTACCGGCGTTTCTGGACGCCTGATCGGCTGACGCAAGTGGTTCAATCCAGCGGGTTTCACTCGCTGTTGGCGCTCAGCGCTCCGCTGTGGATCACCGACATTCTCGACATCGTGGGGCACCAGACCGACCAGCTGATCTTGCAGGGCAAGCTTGGCTTTTCCGCCATGGCTGAATATGCCGCCGCTTTCACCTTCATCGGCATCCTCGACCAGCCGATTACGGTAATGTCGCGCATCTTCCTGGTAACGTTCGCGGGCGGCCACTACGCCGACATCGACCAGTACAAGCGCCTGTCTTCGCTCAACCTGGCGTTCTTTTCGGCGCTGGGGTTCCTGGTCGTGGCGATTACGGAGCCGCTGACGCCAATCTTGTTCACAAAAGCTTACACGCTGGTGCCGCTGCTGGTAGCGATCCTCTCTACCTCGTGCATCTTCAATTCAATTGAGGTGCTCAACAGCTCGCTCACCATCGCCGGCGACTATCCGCAGGCCAACCGCAACGCCAAGCTCTGGATTACCGCAATCTACATCCCGCTGACGTTTTGGCTGGTATCGCACTTCGGCTCGGTCGGGGCAGCCTGGAGCAACGTGGCCTCTTGGGGCGGCTACTCGCTGGTGCACGCCTTCTACATGCGCCGCCGGCTGCCGCAGCATGCCGCCTTCACCTTCCGTGAATTGGGGTTGGGGGCGGCGCTGTATTCGGCCGGAATCTGGAGCGCCTGGGCGCTCGGCAGCCCGCTGATGACCCTGCTGATCCTGGCCTTCTATCTTGGGCTGGGCCAACTGCTGCGGCTGTGGGATCTGCGCGAGCTGCCGGATCTGATCCGCCGCTTGCTGCCGGAGCGTCTCGCGCTGCAGCCGCTGTTCGGGCCGGTCAAAGCGCCCGTTTCGAAGAAGGAGCAGTGATGGAGGAGGGGAGAGCATGTTAAGAGTTCCGTCTGATTCATACCCTGATGCTGGCGCTGCTGGCATTCTCCGCCTGCCTGTGGATGGTCAATCCGGTGCAGGCTCGTCCGCTGCCGCAGCAAACCTTGCAGTCCGATGTAGTCCCGCTCTCCGCCTGGGGTTACAAAGACGTTACCCTGCGCGGGCCCTTCGCTCAGGCCGAATACTCCTTTGGCTTACCCATGCATTGGCAAGTGCAGCCGGGCAGCAGCCTGCAGCTGAATGTAAGCTTCCTGGCGGGGGGCGCGCTCTCACAGGCGCAGGATGAATTGGCTCGGCAGGCGAACATCCAGGTGAGGCTGAACGGCATCTCGATCTACGAGACCTTCACCGGCAGCGGGGATCACGACCTGAACGTGGCCTTGCCCGACGTGTGGCCGGCGCGCCAGGGAGACTACGACCGCCTGGAGGTGTTCCTGCGCGACTATGGCCCATGCGAGGACGCTCTGTTCAGCTCGCTGAGCATTTCAGCCGGCTCGTTTCTGACGGTCCGATACCTGCCACTGCCGCTCGATTTGGATCTGTCAAATTACCCGGCGCCGTTCTTTCAGCGCAGCCACCTGCCAAACGAGACCAACCTGATCCTGCCGGACGAACCTTCCCCGGACGTGCTGCAGGCGGCCTTGTCGGTGGCGGCCGGGCTCGGCAGCGTGACCGGCAATCGGGTAGAGCTGCGCGTTTTCCACGCTTCTCAGGTGGACGAGGCCGTGATGGCGGAAAACCTGATTGTGGTCGGCACACCCGAGAACAACAGCCTGATTGGTAGGCTGGCGGGGAAAACGCCCTCGACCGCCGCTGAGACCGACGGCGTGCTCCGTTTAGTGCAGTCACCCGAACGGGTGGGCAAAGCCGCCCTGCTGGTCACCGGCGCAACGGATGAAGGCGTGCGCAAGGCCGGTCTGGCCCTGAGCGCGCAACCGCAGTTCTTGCGGCTGGCTGGGCAGGAAGCCGTGGTGCAGGAGGTGCATACAGACAGCATCTCGCTTCCGCAGACACCGCTCGACCTGACCTTCACCGACCTGGGCTACACCGAGCGGGTAGTGACCGGCATCGGCCGCAAGGACATCTACTATAATTTCGATCTGCCGCTTGACTGGAACCTGACTTCGGATGCCGGCCTGCGCCTGAAGTTCTCGCACTCGCCTTTGCTGGATGGAGCGCTATCCTCGATCACCGTGTTCTTGAACGACGTTCCGATCGGCTCGGCACGTCTTGACGGCAGCAATGCGGTCGATGGCGAGCTAATCGCCCCGCTGCCGCCTGAGAGCTCGCAGCCCGGCCTGAGCAACACCTTGCTGGTGCAAATCGAGGCCGACCTGCCCGATCCGTGCATCCTGCCCGAGACCTCCACCGCCTGGGTAACGCTCAGCGCGGAATCATCGCTGTACCTGGCGCATACCGGGCAAGACCTCAGCGCCTTCTTCAACCTGGATTTCTGGCCGCGGCCGTTCAATCAAGACCCGCAGATGAAAGATGTATTGATCTCGCTGCCGTCGGATCCAACCAACGAGGAATACACCGTCGCCTTCCAGATCGCTGCCTTCCTGGGCTCCGCCAGCCAGGGTCGGGCATTCGAGCCGGCGCTGCTGCTGGGTGATCCCGGCCAGACGGATCTGGCGTCCTACCATTTGGTGCTGATCGGTAGGCCCAGCCGCAGCCCACTGCTGCAGTCCATCAACGATCAGCTGCCGCAGCCGTTCATCCCCGGCGTCGACACGATTGAGCAGACCATCGACAGCGTGGTGTACCGCTTGCAAGATGGACTCGACCTGGGCTTCCTGGAACTGGTCCCCTCGCAGTGGAATTCCGAGCGCATCCTGATTGTGATCACCGGCACCAGCGACGCCGGGCTGCAAAGCGCCGCAGACTTCTTGATGAACTCGGGGCGCATCTGGGAGCTGAAGGGCAATCTGGCCATGGTGCGTGGCGATCGGCTGTTCGTCACCGATACGCGCGTACTGACGGGTGAGGGTCAGGCCGCTCCGGTTGCAACCGCCGTGACCGAGATCACTCCGGTCGCGGAGCTGGCATCATCCGATCAACCGGGCAATCCTTCTGCACAGCCGCCTGAGCAGCAGACCCTGTTGGAGCGTTTCCCCTGGTTCCTCCCGGCGCTGACCATCGCCAGCCTGGTGGTCGTGGTGGCGCTGCTTGGCCTGGGTTATTGGATGTCGCGGCGGGGTAAGGGATCGTAACGAAAGAAGAATAAAAGAGGAATGGTGGCATTTCACATTCCGGTGAGCTGAGTCACCGGAATGTGAAATGCCACCATTCCTCTGTTTTAACTTGGGAGCGCCTCCGTTTTATTAAGTTTGGAGGCGCTCCTTACAAGCAGCAAGAACGTACATGCTGCTGTAAACGCTGGCCTTAGGGAGGACCGGTGAACACGCACACAATCCATTAATGGCCGTTGATCGACTTTAAGAACTGGATGAATGCAAGCGAGGTGGAGATAAGCGCCATTGCACCGGCCAAGGCGCAGAAAAACAGATACGCAAGGTACAGGACTGGCGGTAGAGCCCTCAGGCTCGGCATGAGCAGGCCGACCAGCCCGGCCAGGATCAGCATCACCCAACTCAACCAAAAGAACGTCTTCATGCTGCCCTCCTAACAATAACAAGCGGTCTGGTTACTCTCTAATTTGGCAACAGAATGTGGGCTTGGATGCGTGGTGGCTGTTTCAGCAGGAACTGCTATCTATAGCATACCTTAAATCGGGTGGGGGAGTCAATCGGTGAAAGAAAAAAACAGGGGTCAAATATTAGTGACAAATATCTATCTTGTCATATAATATGTTACACTTTATACTGAGAATGAGAAGCATTCTCAATTCATCTTCTTGCCAGAAAGGGATCAGCATGAACACTCAGCGATTTTCGGGGCAGCGCCTGACCCGGCAGCGCAAGCTCGTCCTGGACGTGGTATCCGACAGTCAGGAGCACCTGGATGCCGAGACGATCTATCAGCTGGCCAGGGAGCGGGACGAGAATATCAGTCTGGCGACGGTGTACCGCTCCCTGGCGTATCTTAAAGCCACCGGCCTGATCCAGGAGCACAACCTGGGAGAAGACCACGGCCACTTCGAGTTCGACCCAAGACGCGCCGCACTACCACTTCATCTGCAAAAACTGTGGGCGGGTGATCGAGTTCGAAGCGCCGCAGATGGAGGAAATCTCTCGCCGGCTGACCGAGCGCGAGCGCGTGCGTGTGACGGATGTGCATTTACTTGTGAGCGGTATCTGCCCCGACTGCTCCGGTTGAATATCATGGACATCCATCATTGCATCACAGCAAGGAAATTATGCCAACCCTGACTGCAAACACATTCCTGAACATCTTTCTGATCAGCCTGGTCGCCGGGCTCGGCACTGCCGTCGGGGGGCTGATCGCTATTCTGCGCATCCCCGGGCGGCGCTCTTTTGGCTTTCTCATGGGCATCACCGCTGGTGTGATGATCTCGTTGGCTTTTTTACAGCTTGTCAACGAGGCTTGGGAACTGGCCGGTTTTTGGGTTGCCACCGCTGGTTTTGGCGCCGGGTCCACTTTCATGTTTCTGCTGGACTTTTTCGCTCCGCACATACGCTTTGGTGAAACCGAAGTGCGCAGGCAAGGACGGCAGCCCGCGGAGCGGCCCGGTCCCATGCGCCGGCGTTGGCGTCGGGGCATGGGGCGTTTCCGAAGCCGCAATCACATCACTGACCGGCGGCTGTTGAAAACCGGGATGCTGTTAGCGGTGGGTATCACCGTCCATAACATACCAGAGGGCATCGCCGTGGGAGCGGGCTACATGCACGCACCCGCTTTCGGATTCTTCATTGGCGCGGCCATCTTGCTTCACAACATCCCCGAAGGTATCGCCACCGCGCTGCCGCTCTGCCGCAGCGGTATTTGCCGCCGGGACGCTTTCCTGATAGCGTTATTCTCGGGCATGGTCGAGCCGTTTGGGGCGCTCGTGGCAGCGCTGTTCCTGTCGTCGTTCGCCACCTTTGTCCCGGCTACGCTGGCCTTCGCCGGGGGCGTGATGATGTTCATCACCCTGGACGAGCTGATCCCGGCGGCGCGTGAGTATGGTCATCAGCATGCCACCGCTATCGGCATGATCTTGGGCTCGATCTTTGTGTTCTTGTTGTCTGGAATTTTTGGAGTATGAGATGAAATTTACAGTGGAAGCGATTGGCGTGATCCGCACACCGTTTAGCGAACCGGGCCAGACGCCCATCCAATCTGTGCGCTCTCAGGCGGAGGGCTGGGTGGAGGTGCTGCCCGAATATACCCCAGGGCTGCAGGGTATCGAAGGGTTCTCGCACCTGCACCTGCTCTACCTGTTCGACCGAGCTAACGAGACCCGCCTGCTGGTGCGGCCCTTCCTCGACGATCGGGACCACGGCGTCTACACCACCCGCCACCCATTCCGCCCCAATCACATCGGCATGTCGATCGTCGAGCAGTTGGGCCGCGAGGGCAATCGCCTGCACGTGCGCGGCGTGGACATGCTGGACGGTACGCCTCTGCTGGATATCAAGCCCTACATGACGGAGTTCGACCTGCGCGAAAACGTGCGCATGGGCTGGTATGAGCAGAGGAAGTACGAATGGAAGGATTCACCAGGCGATTGAATGTGGGAGGTCTTTGTAGAATTTATCAAGAGATGACACAAATGTAATCGATCTCCACTATAATCATATTTATCCCTTGCTCTTTGCTTCAAAAATTCAATCCAGAAGGTCACCATGCAAACAAGGCTCCTAGTTCACTTTCTGACTGTCGTCTTCATACTCTCGCTGGCTGCCTGCACGCTGCCGCAGCCGGAGCCGTCATCAACACCTGTGCCAACCCAGGCGGTCCTGTCGACTGCGACCGCCGCCTCGACAGGCACGCCCCAATCACCCGCTACGCCGCCGCTTAAAACGGCGACCGCCCTTCCATCCGCAGTCCCATTCTCGGTCACATTCTATCCCCGGCAGTACGCCTCAGCGGGTGGTTTCTCCATCACACCCCCGTTTGATTTTCCCTTCCAGGTTATTGAAAAGCAGGCGGTCGTCCAAAATGAAGAGGGTAGCATCACCATTTCTTTTTATGGTGAGTTAGCGCCGCCAGTAAGCCAATTGCCCCAGGAGATCGTCGACAGCTTCGTCTCAACGCTGATGGATCGCACCGGTGGGGTCTATAACCTGGGCCCCGGCGAACCTATCGATGTGGATGGGGCGCAGGGCCAATCCTTCAACCTCGATGGTTACCTGGGAGATTTCCCGTTCAAGGGCAAGGCCGTGGCCTTGCTGGTGAGTGAGGATCAGTACTTGTTCGGCATGGTGATTGCCAATATCGAAGACGACGAGACGCTATGGAGCAGTCAGGGAGAAGAATTGTTCGACTCAATCCTCCATACGGTGGAGTTCGCCTCGGTAGTTCCCGGTGATGAGCTTTGCCCGGTATCCACAGATCCTACTTACGGATCCATACAGGAAAACCCGATAAAGGTTGGCGGGGATTGGATGGACGGCCCGGCCCGTGAGCGTGGCTACCTGGATGTGCTGCGCGGGCCCAACGGGGAAAACGTAAGCTACGAAAGGACCGGCAGCGAGTTGGTGGGAGACGTAATTCTCGACATCTTCGAGATCACCATTGCCGGGCAGTCGGAGAAGAAGACCCTGTACGTGGACGAATACAATTATGAAGCGCCGAAAGCCCCGGTAGGCTTTAGCTGCTCGTCCCCGATTCCACTGCAAGCGCCTTAAAGTTGGAGGTTGAGCAGACTTGCTTGTTTGCTCGCCGTTCTGGTCCTGCTGTGTTTGGTGTCTTGTTCCCTTCGGCGCTGGCGGGTCTCGCCGTCCTGCGGTCACTCCCGTTCCGTCTTTTCTCGAATATGCTTTTCCATCAGAATCCCTGACGTTTGCAGCGCTTGCGCGCCCGGCTCCAGGGCAGCACGACCGCTTTAAGAGCCGAATATTTTGTGGCGCGCCGATCAGCGCTGCATCGACTTGGATTTCATGTTCTCCTCATTTATCATCGTTATAATCAAGACAATATTTATCTCTTTTTAACCTCCGGAGATAGGGGCGCAACCTGCATGGATAAGCGGCTCCGGGAATGGAACAGGTATGGAAGAATCGAACGATTCTCGTTCAACAAGATGGCAGAACCGCTGGCGGCGATTCCGGCAGTTCTTGCGGCGCGCCTTGCCGTTCGCTCTCGGCGTGCTGGCCACCTTCGTTGGGCTTTTGCTGTACAATGCCGTCTTCCCTGGGCCTGCGCCGCTGACCGCCAATGACGTCGAACAAACCGTCGCTCAGACCCTGGCTTCGGCCACCCCTCCTCCTGCTAATTCCACTCTCGTCTACCAACAAATCCTGCCCTCGCTCGTTCTCGTCGAGTCGCAGACCGGCTCGGGAGATCAAGCCTCCGGGGCCTTGGGCAGCGGCGTGGTCGTCACCAATACGGGTGACATCCTCACCAGCCTGCACGTCGTCGACGGTGCGGATGCCATCCTGGTCACCTTCGCCGACGGCGTCCAATCCCCGGCGAAGATCTCCGCCTCGCAGCCGGAGAACGATATCGCCTTGCTAACGCCTCTGCAGCCGTCCGAGCTGATCGTCCCTGCGGTCTTAGGCAACCCCAATGCCATGCAGGTCGGCGACGAAGCGTATGCGGTCGGCAATCCCTTCGGTTTATATGGCTCGATGAGCGCCGGAGTCATTTCCGGTTTCAACCGCAGCTTTAAGTCGGAGGATCACACCCAGGAGTTGAACGGCCTGATCCAGATCGACGCAGCCGTCAACCCTGGCAATTCCGGCGGGCCGCTGCTCAACCGTGACGGCCAGGTGGTGGGGATCGTGGTTGGCATTCTCAACCCGACCCAACAGGAAGTGTTTGTGGGTATCGGCTTTGCCGTGCCGATCACCACCGCTGTGCAAGCGGGCGGCGGGGAGCTGCCGTATTAGATATCAGGCCAGTGTCAGCCCTCACTACCGGCACGCTTCGCAGTTTCAGAGGGTGAGGGTCGACGCCGGGCAAAGGAGTACTCTTATGGATCAAAACGCGAAGCCCGTTAACCGCTTACCCATCGAGCGGGTGCTGTACGAGGTCAAGAAGATCATCGTCGGGCAGGACCACCTGCTGGAGCGGCTGATCGTAGCGCTGCTGGCGCGCGGTCACATCCTGGTGGAGGGCGTTCCCGGGCTGGCTAAGACCATGGCCATCAAGACCCTGGCCGAGGCCATCGGCGGCGAGTTCAAGCGCATCCAGTTCACGCCCGATCTCGTCCCCGCCGATCTGATCGGCACACGCATCTACAACCAAAAGACCGGCGAGTTCAATACCTCGCTTGGACCGGTGTTTACCAACCTGCTGCTGGCAGACGAGATCAACCGCGCCCCTGCCAAGGTGCAGAGCGCCCTGCTGGAAGTGATGCAGGAGCGCCAGGTCACCATCGGCCGCGAGACCTTCAAGGTACCGGAGCCCTTCCTGGTCATGGCGACTCAGAACCCCATCGAGACCGAGGGCACATACGCTTTGCCCGAGGCCCAGGTGGATCGCTTCATGTTAAAGGTGCTGGTGGATTATCCCACCTCCACCGAGGAGTTTGTTATCGTGGAGCGCATGACCGGCTTCTTGGAGACGGTGCAGAAAGTGCTGACCACGGATCAGCTGCTCGACTTGCAGAAGAAGGCGTATGCCGTTTACGCCGACCCGGCCCTGTTGGAATATGCCATTCGGGTGGTTACTGCCACCCGCCAGCCGGCCCAATTTGGTTTGAAAGAATTGGAGCATTATATGCTGTTCGGCGCCAGCCCGCGCGCCTCGATCAATCTGATCCTTACCGCCAAGGCGCTGGCCTTCGTGCGCGGCCGCGAGTATGTGCTGCCGCAAGACGTGCTCGATATGGCTTACGACGTGATTCGCCATCGCATCGTGCTTTCCTATGAGGCCCTCTCCGACGGCGTGACCGCCGATGACATCCTGCGAAAGATCTTCGACCGCATCCCGATCCCGGTGATGCCGCTCAATGAACGTGAACCCGCCAATGTCCGCACCAGCTGATGCGCCCGCGGTGACTTCCTTACGGGAGGCCAAGACAGAAAAGGCTTCGCCTGAGCGGATCCTGCAGCGCCTGGATTGGAAGGTGATCCGCCGCCTGGACGGGCTGCTGCAGGGCGACTATCGTAGCCTGTTCTACGGCTACGGCGTCGACTTTTCGGACCTGCGTGAGTACCAGCCTGAGGACGACATTCGCTACATCGACTGGAACGTCACTGCCCGGATGGACACGCCTTACGTGCGCCAGTATGTGGAAGACCGGGAGATCTCCGCCTGGTTTTTGCTGGATCTAAGCCCATCGATGGATTTTGGCGCCCAGGATTTGCAGAAGCGAGCGGTGATGGTGGATTTGGTAACCACGCTGGCGCGCTTGCTGACCCGGCATGGTAACCGCATCGGCGCCATTTTCTATGACAATCGCATCCAGAAAGTCATCCCGGCGCGCGGCGGCAAGGTGCAGGTGCTGCACATTCTCAACGATCTGCTGCGCCAGCCCAAGCTGGAGCAAGCGCCTTTTACCAACCTCGTGCCGCTGCTGCAGGCCGGGATGAATGTCATCCGCAAGCGTTCCCTGCTGTTCGTGATCTCCGATTTCATCTGCGAGCCGGGTTGGGAGCGCCCGCTCAACCTGCTCACACAGCGTCACGAGGTGCTCACCATCCGGCTGTTCGACCCGCGCGAGATCGAGCTGCCCGACGTCGGCCCGTTGGTGTTAGAAGACGCCGAGACCGGTGAGCAGCTGTATGTGGACACGCACGATCCGCTCTTTCGGGCCCGCTTTGCAGAAGCCGCCAAAAAGCGTGAGGACGCCCTGCGTATGTCGTTCAACCGGGCCGGAGTAGATTCCCAGACGCTCTCGACGGAGGAGGATTTGGTCGGAGCGATTGTGCGCTTTGTAAAGCTGCGTAAGCAGCGCCGAAGGGTGAGGTAGATGGATCGATGACACTCCAATGGCCGGGGATGCTGATCTTTTTGCTGCTGGTTCCGCTGTTCGCCTGGATCTACTGGCGGCAGCAGCGGCGCAGGCAGCGGCTGCTGGAGTCTTATAGCAGTCTGGGGCTGGTGCAGTCGGCGCGCGGCCGTGCAGTGGGCAGGCGCAGGCACTTCCCGATCATTCTCTTCCTGTCCGGGCTGGCGATCTTGTTGTTCTCCCTGGCGCGCCCGCAGGCAACACTGAGCCTGCCGCGCATCGAGGGCAACGTGCTGCTGGCTTTCGACGTCTCCGGAAGCATGGCCGCAGACGACTTCCAGCCAACCCGTATGGAGGCTGCCAAGGCCGCAGCCCACGCCTTCGTCGAGAAGCAGCCGGCCACCGTCAAAGTGGGGGTGGTGGCCTTCAGCGACAACGGCTTCAGCGTGCAGGCCCCCACCGGCGACCAGGAGGCCATCCTGGCGGCCATCGACCGGCTAAAGCCTCAGCGCAGCACGGCGCTGGCTTACGGCATCCTGGCCTCGTTGAATACCCTCGCTTCGGGGGCCGGCGTCGAGCCGGTGACCGAGAACGTGCAGCCGGACGGATCTTTGAAGGTGCCGGACATTCCACCCGAGGTTGGCTCGTCCTCGGTCATCATCCTGCTCTCGGACGGAGAGAACACCACCAACCCTGATCCGCTCGAAATTGCCCAGAAGGCTTCTGAGTTGAATGTGCGCATCTTCACCATCGGCATTGGCAGCCCGGCTGGGACGGACTTGCAGGTGGAAGGCTATACCGTGCATACCTCGCTGAACGAGGAGATGCTGCTGCAAATCGCCAAGATCAGCGGCGGCGCATATTACAACGCCGCAAACGCCGAGGACCTGCAGAACGTGTACGACAGCATCGTGCCGCAGCTGGTGGTCAAGCCGGAGAAGATTGAGATTACGGCTGTGCTCGCGGGTCTGGGTATGATCGTGCTGTTGGTCGGCGGATTGTTCTCGCTTCTATGGTTTGGGCGGCTGCCTTAAAAATGCAACGCTGAAATCGGCGGTATATTGTGGAGGGCGCGCCATAACATACCCGCTGCAACATCCCATCCGGTTTCATTTTATTGATTGGAGGTTATTCATGGAATGGCTCTGGCCCTGGTTTCTGTTCTTGCTGGGATTGATCCCTGTGCTGATCGGGGCTTACGTCTGGATGCTGCGCAGGCGGCGCAAGTATGCCGTGCGTTATTCCAGCCTGTCGCTGGTGCGTGAGGCTTTGCCGAAGCGTTCGAGCTTCCGGCGCCATTTCCCGTTTGCCCTGTTCCTGCTGTCGTTGGTTAGCCTGATCCTGGCGCTGGCCCGTCCGGTGAGCGCCACGCGCGTCCCATCCGGGCAAAGCACCATCATCCTGACCATCGACGTGTCACGCTCCATGCGCCAACGCGACATCTCGCCCAGCCGTCTGGCTGCGGCCCAGAATGCAGCCCTATCGTTTATCCAGCGCCAGCCGGCGAACACCCAGATCGGTATCGTGGCTTTCTCCGGCTATGCCGACATCGTCTTGCCGCCCACCTCCGACCAGGACGCCCAGCGCTCGGCCATTCAGAGCCTGACCTTGGGACGCCGCACGGCGATCGGCTCGGGCATCTACGAGGCGATCAACGCCATCGCCGAGACCACCCGCAGCGTGATGCCGGTAATGACCGGCACCGAGAGCCAGTTCGACGTCACCCCTGCGCCGGAAGGCGAGTACATTCCAGCCATTATCGTGCTGTTGACCGACGGCGTCACGACCTCAGGCCCCATGCCGCGTGACGCTGCGCAAGAGGCGATCAAGCGCGGCATTCGCATCTATACGATCGGCTTTGGCACCAAAGAGGGCGATCCTGCCTTTGGTTTTGGCCAGCAGCGAGGGAGCGGTGGAGCCTTCGGCGGTGGCCCAGGCTTCAGCGGCTGGTTCCAGCGCGGCATCGACGAAGAGACGCTGCGTGACGTGGCCCAGATGAGCGGCGGTAAATACTACACTGCTTCGAGCGCCGACGAGCTGCAGACCGTGTTCGAGCGTTTGCCCACCAACCTGGTTACAAAGAAAGAGACCATCGAAGTCAGCGTATTCTTCGTAGCGGCCGGTGCACTGTTAGCGGCCGCTGCGATCGGCCTGGCGCTGCTGTGGAATCCACTGGCGTAAGAATCTAGAAACGCAAAGACGCGCAGGCGCAAAGAAGCCGCTAATCGCTTCTTTGCGCCTGCGCGTCTTTGCGTTTCAAAACCACTCAAAAGGGACTCTTTCAACAATCTCGCAGGCGTATATCGCACCACCGGCCAACCGCAAAGGGCTCTTATGCTCTATGAGCAAGCTTTGCCCTTGATGCGCGCGGTTGGCGACCGCGTCGGAGAAGCTGCTATTCTTAGCAACTTGGGCGTTACCCGCATGGATGCAGAACAACTAGAACGGGCGATTGACGATTACCGTCAATCCTTGTTGGTAAGCGAGGAAGTTGGTCGTTTGCGGGGCGAAATTGCTACTCGTTACAACATTGCTGGAATTTATGCAAAGCAAGGCCGGCTTGAAGAAGCAATTGCTGAAATGACACAAGGGATTGATTTGGAACGCCAAACTCAGCACCCTGATTTAGAACAGGATATGGAGGCACTTGAGCGGCTCGAAAGGGAGTTAAGCAGTGCTGCAAACTAATTTCATCAAACCGCGCAACGGTCCGGTTTATCAGATCACGGTACTTCTTGTAAGACCTTGAAAAACGTGGACATATTGTTTGGCATACTTTATTGCTGAAGACAAAGGAAAGAGATACTGGATAGAAACACCGTCGCTAATTACGCTTACGACGGCGACGGAAATCGAGTACAATCAACGCTAATCGGCACGACCAACGTAACGACTGCCTACATCGGCAATTATTATGAGTGGGAGGTTTCCGGTACCACCACTACCCAGCGCCTGTACTACTATGCCGGCACGACCCGCGTGGCCATCCGGACCCTCGTAGGCGGGACAAACACGCTCCAATATTTGTTCAACGACCACCTGGGAAGCACCTCCTTGACCGCGACGCCAGCGGCAGGAAGACCGCCGAGATGTGGTACAAAGCCTGGGGCGAGACCCGCTACAGCAGCGGCAGCACCCCCACTACCTTCCGGTACACCGGTCAAAGATCGGATAGTTACATTA
>CAWEQO010000012.1:0-815729 GCA_963811225.1 uncultured Chloroflexia bacterium | reverse complement strand
CCGCACCCCCATCCTCTCCGTCTCCATCTCCGCCATCAACATGGCCCAGGCGCTCGCCGCCATCGACTCCTGGATCCAGACCCGCACTCCCAACTACGTCTGCGTTGCCCCGGCCCATTCCGTGATGGAGTGCGTCAATCACCCCGATCTGTTGCCTTTCTTCAACGCCTCCGGCCTGACCACCCCGGACGGCATGCCCATCGTCTGGCTGCTGCGCGCCCGCGGCTTCAAGCACGTCGAACGCGTCTACGGGCCGGACCTGATGCAGGCGGTCTGTGCGAACGGGCTGGAGGGGGGTTACCGCCACTACTTCTACGGTGGGGCCGAGGGCATCCCCGAGCGGCTGGCGCAGCGGCTGCAGGAGCAGTTCCCGGGGCTGTGCGTTGTGGGGGCGTATTCGCCGCCGTTCCGCCCGCTGACGCCGGAGGAGGATGCGGCGATCGTCGAGCGCATCCAGGCGGCCCGGCCGGATATTGTCTGGGTGGGGATCTCGTCGCCCAAGCAGGAGGCCTGGATGTATGCGCACGTCGAGCGGTTGGGCGTCCCGGCCTTGATCGGCGTCGGGGCAGCCTTCGACTTCCTCTCGGGCGCCAAGCGCCAGGCGCCGCGCTGGATCCAGCGCTCCGGCTTCGAGTGGCTGTTCCGGCTGGCGTGCGAGCCTCGCCGGTTGTGGCGGCGTTACCTGCAGTACCCGCGCTTCGCTGTGCTGGCAATCATTGATTTAATGAGGTACAAGATAAGGGGGTAGTCTCATGTTCCGACGCTTTTCAACCAACTTTGCACTGTTTTCAATGGCTCTGGACGGACTGCTGATCGCGGCCGGGCTGTACCTCGCGACGATCCTGCGCTGGCCGCTCGGGCACGTATTTTCCTTCGTGCAGCCGCTGGGCAGCCCAATCCGCATCCCCCTCGACCTGTACATCGAGTTCCCCATCATTTGGGTGAGCCTGCTGATCCTGGTCTCGGTTTATGATGGCCGGCGCAATTTCCGGGTGGCCGACGAGCTCGGCTCGCTTTCGCTGGGCACGCTGCTGGCGATGATCTCGATGGCCGGGATTTTGTTCCTGACCTACCGCGAGGTGTCCCGTTTCCTGTTCTTGTCCTTCATCCTCCTGGCGTTCTGCGCCATGGCGCTGTGGCGGCTGGCCTACCGCATCGCCTATCGCTATGACATGTTCGGCAACGGGCACGAGCGCCTGGTGCTGATCCTGGGCGCGACCGACACCGGCCGTCAGGTGCAGGCGCAGATCGAGCTGCACCGTGAGACAGGGCTGCGGCTGCTCGGCTTCCTCGACGACGACGCCGAGAAGCAAGCGACCCGATCCAAGGTGGTCGGCCCGACCAGCGCCGTGCGGGCATTGGTGTGCGAGGCCGGGGTGGACGACGTGATCGTGGCGCTGCCGCGCGGCGCAGACGACCGCCTGAACACGGTGGTCAGCGAGCTGCACGACCTGCCGGTGCGGGTGTGGGTGGTGCCCGACTACTTCTCCCTGGCGCTGCACAAGGCCACGGTCGAGGAGTTCGCCGGGATCCCCATGCTCGACCTGCGCGCCCCGGCCCTCAGCGAATACCAGCGCATGCTCAAGCGCGGCTTCGACATCCTGGTCTGCCTGGCGGCGCTGCCCTTCGTGCTGCCGGTCATGGCGCTGTCGGCCGCGGCCATCCGGTTGGACAGCCCCGGCCCGGTGTTCTTCCGTCAGAAACGGGTGGGCGAGAACGGCCGCCTGTTCGAGATGATCAAGTTCCGCACCATGGTCGCCAACGCCGAACAGCTCCTGGCGCTGGTGACCGTGTCGGATGGAAATGGTCATTTGATCCACAAGCTGCCTGACGACCCGCGCGTGACCCGAGTCGGGCATATTTTGCGCGCCACCAGTCTGGATGAGCTGCCCCAGCTGCTCAACGTGCTGCGCGGCGAGATGAGCCTGGTGGGGCCGCGTCCGGAAATGCCGACCCTGGTGGAGAAGTACGAGCTGTGGCAGCGCAAGCGCTTCGCCGTGCCGCAAGGCATGACCGGTTGGTGGCAGGTCAACGGGCGCAGCGACAAGCCGATGCACTTGCACACCGAGGAAGACCTCTACTACGTCCAGCACTACTCCATCTGGCTCGACCTGCAGATCCTGGTCAAGACCATTTGGGTGGTGCTGCACGGCAAAGGCGCTTATTGAATTGATCCCTGGCATGCTTCCTGCACGTTATCGGAAGGACACTACCGGTATGCGTTTAAGGAGGCTCGCAATGATCCCCAAGAAAATCTGGTTGGCGGTATACACCCTGCTGCTGGTGTCGTGCTCGCTGCTGCCGGTGCTGCCGATGGCCGAGCAGAACGACGTCACGCCGACCCTGACGGCCAGTATCGCAACGTCCGCTCCAATCTCCACCGAAACCCCGCTCCCGACGCTGACCTCGACCCCGACCAATTTGCCGGAACCCACGGCAACCTACACGCCTGCGCCGACGAAGACTCCCGTTCCATCGCCGACCGCGACCGTGTTCACGCCGAAGTATGTGCTCCAGGAAGGCTCGCCGGCCTATCAACGCGGCTGGATGCATGACAGCCTGGACTGCAGCTGGATGGGCGTGGCCGGGCAAATCTTTGGCCCGAAAGATCAGCCGGTGACGGACATGGTGGTGGTGGTCACTGGTGAACTGGCCGGGCAGCCGCTGGACCTGCTGGGTGTCGCCGGAGCCGAGACCGGTTACGGCCCAGGCGGCTATGAGGTCGAACTGGCCGGGCAGCCGCTGGGATCGAGTGGCGCTCTGGCGGTGCGCCTGTACGGCATGGATGGAAATCCGCAGTCTGAGCCGGTCACATTCGATACCTACGCCGATTGCGAAAAAAACCTGGTTGTGATCAACTGGGTCACACGATAGTCGACTGAAAAGGTCGTTGAACAGCATGTGCGAGCGGTGACGTCACCGCTCGCACATGCTGTTCTACGACCTTTTCACGGTATAATGGGCTCACTACATGGACAGGAACTCAGAATTGGATCCAAACCGCACAGGAGCCACTGCTCCCGCCGGCACGCTGAACGAAACCTTCTCCCCGCGTGAAACCCTCGACAGGTGCTGCACACCTGGTGGCTGGTCGCGCTGATGATGATCCTGGGGGCGGGCGCAGGCTGGGCGGTCCATCAAGTGCAGCCGCCCGTGTACGAATCCAAGGCGGCCATCAGCGTTTCGATCGACTTCACCCACACCGGCCAATTGACCGATGTGGAGGAGGACTACGCCATCGGCGTGGTGGGGGATGTGATCGGCTCCAGCGCGGTGATGGATGCCGCAGCGGCGGACGTGCAGCCAGCCGGTCAAGCTGCCGGGAACCTGACGCAAAATGGCTACCTGGAGCGCTATAACAACGTCTGGACGCTGCGGGTGCGCGACCGAGATCCGCAAGCGGCCGCCGGGCTGGCGAACCGCTGGGCGCAGGCTGCCTATGCCGCCCTGAACGATGCGCACAGCCACGCTTTAGCTGCCGACCACCTGTCCCGTTTACAGGCCGGCCTGTCCAGCTGCCTGGAGCATTCGGTGGCAGCCGGCCCGGCCCACACGCCATGCACCCTGGAGAACTTAGGGACGATCCAGGCCGACCTGGCCCAAGTGGATTCCGTTCTGCAGCAAGAGCAGCAGGCCAGTCAGGGCATTTTGCCTTACACCAGCTTTGCCTTGACCGGAACGGCGGCAGCGCCCACGAAACCGGCGATCAACGACCGAGGCCGAATGGTGCTGGCGGGGGCGCTGATCGGGTTCGTGCTGGCGCTGTGGGCAATCTACCTGCGGCTCCCGGCCCGCTTGGCGCAGAGGAAGGTGCGTTTTGCTTAGGCAGTTGGCGCAGCGCCTGCCCGGCTGGGCCTGGGCTTTGCTGGTGGTGCTCCTGCCGGTCACCAGCATGCCGCTGGTCGTGCGGCTCGTGCATTCGGACACCGTGGCCGCGCCTTCGGGCCTGATCCTGCTGGCGCTGGTGCTGGCCTGGTTCCTGCCGGCGCTGCTGCGCGGCATGCCTCTGCCGCGCCAGAGCCTGCCTTTGCTGGCGTTTGTGCTGGTGGCGGTTCTTTCCACCTTGCTGTCCACCTTCCTGTCGATTCCCCCCTACAAAGATCAATCGATCCTCCGCAACGGCATCGAAGGGCTGCTGACCCTGGCGGTGGGCGTTTCATTCTATCTGGTGGCCGCCACCTGGCTGCAGGACGACCGGCGCATACGCACGACGCTGCGGCTGGTCAACTGGAGTGGCCTGGCGGTCCTGGTCTGGTCACTGGCGCAGGCGGCGGCCTGGTACACCGGCAACCATTACCCTGACTGGATGCGTGCCATCCACGAGTTGTACTCCATCGGGCCGCTCTTTCGCCAGCGCACCTCGGGATTTGCCCTGGAGCCCTCGTGGCTGGCGCACCAGCTCAACCTGTTGTACCTGCCGTTTTGGCTGGCATCCGCATGGCGGCGCTTCTCTGTCCACCGCTTCCGGCTGCTGGGCTTGCATTTCGAAGACCTGCTGCTGATAGCCGGCGTGCTGGTGCTGCTGTTGACCCTGTCGCGGGTGGGTCTGCTGGCCTTCCTGTTGATGGTGGGGTTCTTGCTGGTGCGGCTGAACCTGCGCCTGACCCGCTGGATACAGCCGCGTGTGCTGCGCCGCTGGCAAGGGGACGCTACTCACGCCCGCCAACGGGCTAATTGGGTATCATTTTTCATTCTGGCAGCGCTGGTGCTGGTATACTTGGGTATTCTGCTCGGCTTGGGCTTCGTCTTGAGCAAGCTGGACCCCTTGCGGATGGGCAAGCTGTTTGAGTGCTCGCTTGGCGGCGGTGACGCCCTCTTGCAGTGCGCCAATCAGTTGATGTTCGCTTCGCGGGTTGTGTATTGGCAGGCCGGTTGGGAGGTGTTCAACCAGCACCCCTGGCTGGGAGTCGGGCTTGGTAATGCCGGGTTCTACTTCCCGCAGACCCTTTCCGGCTACGCCATGGGACTTGTGGAAGTGCGCGACCTGCTCTTCCGATCGAATAATCTGCTGAACATCAAAAGCTTCTGGGTGCGTTTGCTGGCCGAGACCGGCATAGCCGGGTTTGCTTGTTTTGTAAGCTGGTTTTTTGTCCTGTGGCAGTCTGCGCGCAGCATCATGCGCAGCCGCAGCCCGCTGTTCCGGATGGTGGCAATCGCCGCATCGATGACGCTGATCGCCTTCCTGGTGGAGGGCTTCAGCGTCGATACCTTTGCTTTTCCTTACCTCTGGTTGACCAGCGGCCTGTTGACCGCTGCGGTCATGCTGGAAGTGAGAGACACAGATTTATCCGTAGTTGACCGTCAAGTTTGACAGTCTAATCGAAATCAAGGAGACCTAGATGAATTCAAAACTGCCGATCATTGCGGTTGTTATCATCGTGTTGCTGTGCTTATGCTCCTTAATTGTCGTCGGGGTTGGTGCGGCCGGTTACTTCCTGGTGCGGCCTGCCTATGTGACCGGACCAGATGTTGCGATCACAGTCCAACCCCCGCAGGAGCTCCCCTTCCCGTTGGCGACCTCGACTCCGCTCGCTGCCGAACCGCAGACTGGTATCTCACCGACCCCGTTCGTTATCGACAAGCCGGTCGACTCATCCGAGCTCAGCTCGCTGCAGACTTTGGAAGATACTATCGTTCCGGAAAATGACCCGCGCGAACTGGCCATGCGGCTGGGCGGCAAGAGTGAAATCCCCGAGACGGTCGACTCGCCCCGACCAAGTGGCGTTGGACAGGAGCAGAAGTTCTGGGTGCAGAACGTCGACACCAATCAGAATTTCCAGATCGATGCGACCCTGCGGTATGAAGGAGACCATATCTATTTCTGGATCGAGAATGATGTCAATTTCAGCGAAAGCGCCTTGAAGCAGTTGGGCGACACCTTCGACCAGAAAATCTATGAGACCGATCGGCAGTTCTTCGGCAGCGAATGGAATCCGGGCATCGACAACGATCCCCGACTGTACATCGTTTTTGCCAAGGGGCTGGGCTTCAACCTGGCGGGTTACTTCTCCTCGGCCGACTCCGTGCATCCGCTCGCGCACAAGTATTCCAACGGGCATGAGATGTTCCTGCTGAATGCCGACAACCTGACCCTGGGCGAAGAGTTCACCTACAGTGTGCTGGCGCATGAGTTCCAGCACATGATCCACTGGTATCGCGACCGCAACGAGACCTCGTGGCTCAACGAGGGCTTCTCCGAGCTTGCGGCCTTCTTGAACGGCTACGATGTGGGTGGGTTTGACTACCTGTATATGCAGGACCCCGACTTGCAGTTGAATGACTGGCCGAATGATCCCAGCGCAACCAGCCCGCACTACGGCGCCGGTTTCTTGTTCACCACCTACTTCCTCGACCGCTTCGGCGATGAGGCCACCAAAGCGCTGGTCGCAGATCAGGCGAACGGCATGGACAGCGTCGATGATGTGTTGAAGCAGTTGGATGAGACGGACCTGACTACCGGCCAGCCAGTGACCGCAGACGATGTCTTTGCTGATTGGGTGGTTGCCAATTACCTTAACAACCAAAGCATTGGCGATGGTCGCTATTACTATCACAATTATCCCTCCCTGCCGCCGACCTCGGATACGGAAGTGCTGAACACCTGCCCATCGGATTGGCAGCAGAGCGACGTGAAGCAGTACGGCGTCGATTACATCCACATCCGCTGTGAAGGCGATTACACGTTGAGCTTCCAAGGCGCAGGTCAGGTGGGTATCTTGCCCGAGAACGCCCATTCTGGAAAGTATGCTTTCTGGTCGAACAAAGGCGACGAGTCCGACATGGCCCTGACCCAAACATTCGACTTCAGCGGCGTGCAGGGCCCGATCGACATTCAGTATTACACCTGGTATGACCTGGAGAAAGATTACGATTATCTCTATTTGGTGGCTTCGGATGACGGCGGCAAAACCTGGCAGATTATAAAGACCCCCTCGGGAACCGATCAGGACCCGTCCGGAAACAGCTACGGTTGGGCTTACAACGGCGTCAGCAATGGCTGGATCCAGGAGAGCGTGGACTTATCGCAGTTTGCCGGCGAAAAGATCCAGCTGCGTTTCGAGTATGTCACGGATGCAGCTGTGAATGGCGAAGGCTTACTGCTGGATGATGTTTCTATCCCGGCGATTGGCTACCAAACCGACTTCGAGACGGATGATGGCGGCTGGGAAGGCGCCGGCTTTGTGCGCGTCGACAACATCTTGCCGCAAACCTTCCGCATCTCGATGATTCGCTCAAACGGTCAGGTGACCGTCGAGACCATCGACGTGCAGCCTGGGCAGGCCGTGGATGTGCCGCTGCATACCGGCGGCAATGGTGATGTGGTCCTGGTGATTAGCGGAACGACCCGCTTCACCCGTCAACCGGCGGATTATCGCTTCAGTATTCAATAGAGCCTGGAGCCGGTACAACATTCAAATATAGGGAAATCCCCAGTCCCTGTGAAGGGAGAGTCCTATGAAGCGTTAGGGCTCTCCCTTCTTTGTTTGCTTTAAGCAGGCCATTACACTAATTTTCGCCAGTTCTGTTTGAGACGTTCATTTCAACCAGAGAATGAGGGGGAGAGGTAACTCCAGACTGGTGATTTTAAAAGACAATCAATATCGATAAGAAAATGGGGAAAACATGAAAACAAGTAAGCAAATTCTGACTGTTACCCGGAGGTCCGTGGTAACCCTTATATTGTTAAGTATGGTCTTGATGGCCGGGTGCGCGTCCGGCAGTGAAACTGGAACCGCAACATTACCACAGGGGCTGGAAGACCTGGGAGGAACTGCAGCGCCTGGAGCGGCGGGTACCAGCGAGGTAGGCGTGCCGAATACAGGCGTGCAGGTCAGCCCAACCAGCGCTGCCGCGGACGCGATGGCAACCAATGCCGGTACGCTGCAGGCTGCGCCAGGATTGGACCAGGAAATGACAATGACGGCTACGTCGGTTGCGTCGATGACACCTGGGATGGTCTTCACGCCGACTCCAACAACCGGACAACTCTTTGATACCAACACGCCTGCGCCAACGATGATGGGGGGAGCCACGGCGACGTCCACGCCTGCGAGCGGAGGACAGCCTAGCCCGACAATTGTAGGGCTGCAGGGCACGCCGACTCCCTCCAGTACACCCACCGTAACCCCAAGCGGACCCACACCGACGACCGGCGTCACCATCGTGATCCCTCAGACGGGTGGAACCCCGAACGCGGCGCCATCCACGCCGATCGATATTAACGGCGGGCCCGACTATCAGGGCTTTACCAATATCGATCAACAGCGGGAAGCGGCTGCGCTGGGGATCTTGAACCGGCGGACGAACCTGCAGTCGGCGATCAACAGCACGAACGCTTCGCAGCTGCAACAGGCCTGGGGAGTGAACACGCCTGAAATGGTTACCGGTATGCCCCTGGTCATGAACGGCCGGGTCTTCTTTGGCGACTGGGGCGGCAACGCCTACGCGGTCGACGCGAGCACCGGTGACGTCATCTGGCAGAAACAGGTGGATCAGCCAAAGTCGGAATGGCCGTGGCATGGATTTGCCGGTTCCGGCGCGGTTGGCGATCAGTACGTTTACTTTGCCAGTGTTGAAGGTACCGCTTATGCCCTCGATATGAACACCGGCGACACCGTCTGGCAAACCAAACTATCTGACAACCAGTATGCCGGCAACCTGGGCAAATTGATGTACTATGACGGTAAACTGATCCTTGGTCTCTCCTCCGTGGAAGAGCCGCTCAGCCACCAGAACCCAAATATGAAGATCAGCTTCCAGGGTAGTGTCATGGCGCTGGACGGAAAATCAGGCGAAATTCTGTGGGAGACCAAGCTGGTAGATTCTCCAGGAAACGGTGTTGCAGTTTGGGGCTCATTTGCAGTCGATCCCACAACCAACACGCTTTTCTTTGGCACCGGCAATAACTATGAGGGCCTTTCTACGCAGTATTCTGACTCAGCCATGGCCCTGGACGTTAACACGGGTGATATCAAGTGGTCGACCCAGGTGACTGATAAAGACATCTGGCTGCCGATCAAGCCCATCGGCCCGGATTATGATTTCGGCGCTGGACCGCAGCTGTTCAATGCAACTGTGGGTGGCGAGACCCGCCAAATGGTGGGGATTGGCCAGAAGAGCGGCTACTATTGGGCTTTCGATCGCACGAATGGAGATGTGGTTTGGAAGACGTACATCGGTTACGCCGGTGTAGGCGGTGGCATGCGCGGTGAGGCTTCCACGGCGCAAGGGTACGTGTTTGCTTGGAGCAACAACAACTACAGCGACGGCAAGCCGCCGGAGGAATTCCCGATCACCGTAAAAGCTTTGGACGCCAGAACAGGCCAGAATGTTTGGTCGGCGGAAAAGGCGCAACCTGCAGTTGGCTGGGCCGCAGGTTTCCTGTCGAACGACGTGTACTTTGTCGGCTCGCTAGACGGTACCATTAAAGGTTACCGGGCCAATGACGGTCAGCCGGTCTTCGAAACCAAGGCTGCTGCCCCGGTCGGGGCTCCGCTGGTCGTGGTTGGAAACACCCTGTTTGTTGGCGGCGGCGTTCCTAAAGCCGTTGGCGGCACGCAACCCGGATCGGGTGTTTGGGCTTACTCGCTGGGCGGTCAGCCGCAGGATCAACCAAACCCCGTCCGCACAGCAAGGCCAACTCCGTATGCACAGCCAAGCCCGACCCCAGGGACTGGGGCAGCGGTAACGCCAATGGCGACCGCGACACCGGTGTTGAACCTGACGCTGCAAGCAAGTCCATCGGCAACTCCATAAGTTGGGAGGAGAGTTTGCCGATCTAAATCATCGGGGCTGCCTGATTATCCAGGCAGCCCCGATAAGTTTTTATATGGGGAGGAAAGCTATTTCTCCGCCAACAGCTGCAGCAGCACGGTCTGTAAGATGCCGCCGTTGCGGTAGTAGGTGATCTCGATGTCGGTGTCCAGGCGGATGATGGCGTCAAATTTTACCTGGCTGCCGTCCGGGCGGGTGGCAGTCACTTGCAGTTCTTTACCGGGCACCAGACCCTCTTCGATGCCGTTCAATGCTGAAGGTTTCGTGGCCGGTAAGGCCCAGAGAATCGACGTTCTCGCCGGGCTTGAACTGCAGTGGCAGTATGCCCATGCCGGCCAGGTTGGAGCGGTGGATGCGCTCGAAGGATTCGACGATGACGGCCTTGACGCCCAGCAGCAAGGTTCCCTTGGCGGCCCAGTCGCGGCTGGAGCCGGTGCCGTACTCCTTGCCCGCCAGGATCACCAGCGGGGTTCCCTCTTTTTGATACTGCATGGCGGCATCGAAGATGCTCATCTGCTCGCCGTCTGGCAGGTGGGCGGTTACGCTGCCCTCACTGCCGGGAACGAGCCGGTTCTTCAGGCGAATGTTGCCGAAGGTGCCGCGGGTCATGACCCGGTCGTTGCCGCGCCGTGAGCCGAACGAGTTGAAGTCCTTAGGTTGGACGCCGTGCTCGATCAGGTATTTCCCGGCCGGGCTGTTGGATGGAATCGTCCCGGCGGGGGAGATGTGATCGGTGGTGACCGAATCGCCCAGCAGGGCCAGCACGCGAGCATCGTGGATATTGACCGGCGGCGGCATATTGGGCTTGATGTTCGTGAAGTAAGGCGGCTCCTGCACGTAGGTCGAATCGGCGTTCCAATCGTACAGAACGCCTGCTTCGCTGGGGATTTCATTCCAGGTCTCGTTGCCGGTGTAGATTTGCCCATAGCTCCTGGTGAACATCTCCGGCTTCAGGCTGGATTGGATGACTTCCTCCACTTCTGCCGAATTGGGCCAGATATCCCGCAAATAGACCGGCTGTCCATTTTTGCCCGTGCCGAGCGGCTCGCTGGTCATGTCGATGTCCACCGTGCCGGCCAGGGCGTAGGCAACCACCAGCGGCGGCGATGCCAGGAAGTTGGCCTGGGTCTGCGGGCTGATGCGGCCTTCAAAGTTGCGGTTGCCCGACAACACTGCGGCCACCACCAGGTCGCCCTCATCGATGGCCTCCACAACCTCCTCGTCCAGTGGACCGGAATTGCCGATGCAGGTCGTGCAGCCGTAACCGACCAGGTCGAAGCCCAGTTTGGAGAGTGGATCGAGCAGATCGGCCTGCGTGAGGTACTCGGTGACGACGCGCGATCCGGGCGCAAGGCTGGTTTTCACATAAGGCTCCACGTTCAGTCCGGCTTCGAGAGCTTTCTTGGCTAAAAGACCAGCGGCTACCATCACAAACGGGTCTGAGGTGTTGGTGCAAGAGGTAATCGCGGCGATGACGACTGAGCCGTGACGAATTTCGCTGCTGGATCCGTTGTCGTGTACCGGCACGCGCCGGTCTGTCTGTTCAGCGGGAACGGCAAAGCCGCGCTCGGTGCGCGGGGCGGTTAGCGACCTGCGGAAGGTTGACTGCATCTCCGACAGGGTAACGCGGTCCTGCGGGCGCTTAGGTCCGGCCATGCTGGGCTCCACGGAGCTGAGATCCAGCTCCAGGCGGTCGGTGAACTCGGGAGCATGGGTCTCGGGAGTATGGAACAGGCGCTGGGCGCGCATGTAAGCCTCGACCAGCTCCACCAGTTCTTCTGAGCGGCCCGTGAAGCGCATGTAGTCCAGCGTGCGCTCATCGACTGGGAAATACAGGAGAGTGGCGCCGGTCTCGGGGGTCATATTGGAGATCATCGCCCGGTCGGCCAGGGAGAGTGCGCCCAGGCCTGAGCCGTAGAACTCGACAAACTTACCCGACGACGCCCTTCTTGCGCAGCATCTGCACAATGGTGAGGGTCAGATCGGTGGGGGTGACGCCTTCCGACAGGCGGTTGTGCAGCTCGAAGCCGATCACATCCGGGACAAGCATCTCTAACGGCTGCCCGAGCATTGCTGCGATGGCCTCGATGCCGCCCACGCCCCAACCGACCACGCCCAAACCGTTGATCATGGTGGTGTGCGAGTTGGTGCCGACCAGCGTGTCGGGATAGGCGACTTTGCGCCCATCCTCTTCGTGCGTCAGCACTACTTTGGCAAGGTATTCGAGGTTCACCTGATGGACGATCCCGGTGGCCGGCGGCACCACCCGGAAGTTCTGGAAGGCTTTCTGGCCCCAGTGCAGCATCTCGTAGCGCTCACGGTTGCGCTTGAACTCGATCTCGGCGTTCCGTTGGAAGGCTTCCGGCGTGCCGTAGTAGTCGACCTGCACGGAGTGGTCGATGACCACATCCACAGGGATGACCGGATTGACCTTGTTCGGGTCGCCTTTGAGTTTGGCAAGAGCCGAGCGCGTGGCGGCCAGGTCGACCAGCACGGGCAGCCCGGTGAAATCTTGCATGACCACCCGGCCCGGGAAGAAGGGGATGATCGGGCGGTGTTCCTGGCCAGCTTTCCAGCGGGCCAGATTGCGCACGTCCCTCTCGGTCGCGCCGCCGTCAGCGAAGTGCCGCAGGGCGTTTTCGAGCAGGATTCGGATGCTGAAGGGCAGCCGGTCGAGCTCGGTCTCACCGGAATCCTCCAGTTGGGTCAGGCTGAAGATCTCGTAGATTCCAGACGAGGTCTGGAGGGTCGAACGGATATTAAAATGAGAATTTTCCACGGCAGCTCCTTACGCTAAATCGTATCATTCCATGTATTCAATCACAGCACCCGCAAATTGAGCGGTGGTCATCAGGGTGGCGTCTTCCATCAAGCGGCGCAGATCGAAGGTGACCTTGCCGGCTTGAATGGCGCACTCGATGCCTTTGACAATCTTCTCGGCAGCTTCATGCCAGCCGAGATAGTGGAACATCATTTCACCGGAGAGCGCCAGCGAGGAGGGGTTGGCTTTACCCTGCCCGGCGATGTCTGGTGCGGTGCCATGCGTGGCTTCGAATACGGCCATACCGGTAGCATAGTTGATGTTGCCACCGGGGGCGATGCCGACGCCGCCAACCTGGGCGGCGAGAGCATCCGAGAGGTAGTCGCCGTTGAGGTTGAGGGTTGCCAGCACGTCCAGGTCCTCAGGGCGGGTCAGAGCTCGCTCGAAGACGATATCGGCGATCAGGTCTTTGACCAGCAGCCTCCCAGACTGCAAAGCGGCTTCCATTTCGGCATCCGCAGCCACTGCGCCGGAGGCTGCCTTCGTGCGCTGCCACTGGATGAGCGTGTAGACCTGCTCGCCGAACTCACGCTCGGCCAGGGCGTATCCCCAGGCTCGAAAGGCGCCTTCTGTGAACTTCATGATGTTGCCTTTATGAACCAGGGTTACATTCTTGCGGTGGTTGTCCAAAGCCCAGCGGATGGCAGCCCGCACCAGGCGCTCGGTGCCTTCACGTGAGACCGGCTTGATGCTGAAACCGGCGGTGTCAGGGAAGCGGATGCGGGCATATTCCTGCGGGAAGTGCTCCCGGAGCAACTGCTTGAACTCATCCGCGGCGGGGGTGCCTTCTTGAAACTCAATGCCGGTATAGATGTCCTCGGTGTTCTCACGGAAGACAACCATATTGACCAGGTCGGGGCGGCGCACCGGCGAGGGGACGCCGGGGAACCAGCGCACCGGACGCTGGCAAACATACAGATCGAGGCCCTTGCGGATGGCTACATTCAAGGAGCGGATGCCGCCGCCGACCGGGGTTATTAGCGGACCCTTGATGCCGATGCGGTAGCGCCGGAACGCCTCCAGGGTTTCATCGGGCAGGCTGGCGCCAAAACGGTCGAAGGCTGTCTGTCCTGCGTAGACTTCCAGCCACTGCACTTCGCGGCGGCCCCCGTAGGCTTTTTGTACAGCGGCGTCGAAGATGCGTTGCGAAGCGGACCAGATCTCCGGCCCGATGCCATCGCCACGGATGAAGGGGATAACCGGCCGGTCAGGTATGACCAAACGGCCACTGCGAATCTCAATTATATTTTGTTCGGTTGTTGTCGGGTCTGTTGATTGTTTCATGATTGTTTTCTGCATCCCATAAACCAGAGAATCCTAATCTTATTAATATAGTATAATACATTCTAGTAAATAGACAATTAATGTCCAGTTGTAACTGCCGAGGTGGTGGTTTGGTTTCAGGGAGGGCGCCGCTGCAGAAGGCCTCTCCCTGAAATCATATCACGGCAAGCTCAAGTTATAACAATATAATTTAAGGGGTTGACAAAGAAGCCCGAAAAGCCCTATAATAGATCAATGGTTTTTGGGACAGTGTCCCATTAAGTGGGACAAAAGGGATTCTTTGATATGGATAAGTTCAACACTTTGCATCGAGTTGTGGCCTTACTGGACTGCTTTACACAGGATCATCCAGAGCTGGGGGTGCGGGAAGCCGCACGGATGGTTGGCCTGTCGAGCAGCACGTCGGGACGTTTGATGGCTGCGATGAAGGACATCGGTCTGTTGAACCAGAACCCGGTCACACGAGCCTATTCTTTGGGGGGGAAATTACTGTCTTGGGCAGGAGTGTACACTTCGAATTTGGACGTGCGCAAGCAAGCGCTGCCGTTGATGGAGCAACTGCATGTGGAAACGCTTGAAACCATCAGCCTGTACGTGCTGGAGGGCAGCGAGCGAGTTTGCGTAGAGCGCCTGGAAAGCCCGCACATTGTGCGGATCGACGCTCGCATCGGGCGGCGCTTGCCGTTGTATGCAGGATCGGCGGGCAAGGTCTTCCTGGCGTTCGTCTCTAAGGCTCACCGCAACGCCTTGCTGGATTCGATGAAGCTGGAACCCCTGACCAGTAACACCATCGCCGACCGCCAGGATTTGGAAGTGGAGCTGGATAAGGTTGCCGAACAGGGCTACGCCGTGAGCTACGGAGAGTGGATCTTGGAGGCCTCGGGGGTGGCTGCCCCCATTTACGATCAGAACGGTGATATCTCTGCAGCATTGACCATTTCTGGTCCCACCCAACGATTCACGGAAGAAAGCACAGAGAAATACAGCCGGATGGTGACGGAGGTCGCTTACGAAATTTCTCGTGAGATGGGCTACCGGGGCGCGCCAAACCCATACCGCCGTCCGGTTCCGCAGCAGGCGATGTAACCGGCATCGCTCGGCGCAACTGCACGTACAGGGGTGTGTGAACGTTTATATCCAGATAGAGTTCGTTGATTGTTGTAGCAGGAGAGTGCGGAATGATACTTGAAGAGAAGATCAGTGATCTGGTTCCGATTTGGCGTGAGCGCGTTTCCAAGCTGGTCAAGGAACATGGAGCTTTCGAAATTGCCGGCGTTACGGTCGAACAGATTTACGGCGGCGTTCGTGGTGTGCCCGTTCAGGTCAGTGACATTTCCTACGTCGATCCTCAGGAGGGCATCCGTTTTCGCGGGTACAGCATTCCGGAAATCCTCGAAGCTCTGCCCAAATGGGAAGGCTCGGAGTACCCGATGGTCGGGGGGTTGTATTACCTGTTGATGGCTAACGCCATACCGACGAAAGCGCAGGCGCAGGAAGTCGAGAAAGAGTGGAAGACGCGCAGCGAAATCCCGCAGTACGTCTACGACGTGCTGCGAGCGATGCCAAAGGAAACCCACCCGATGGTCCTGTTTTCTCAAGGTATCTTAATCATGCAGAACGAGTCGGTGTTCGCCAAGAAGTACGAAGAGGGTATCCCGAAGGATGAATACTGGCGCTACTATCTGGAAGACAGCCTGAATTTGACGGCCAGGCTGCCGGGGCTGGCGGCTTTTATCTACAACCTGAAGTACCGGGATGGGCAGATTGTTAAGCCCAACCCGGACCTGGATTGGGGCGCGAATTTTGCCTATATGATCGGCAAGGGCGACGATAAAGAGTATCAAGACCTGTGCCGCTTGTTCTTCGTGATCCATTCGGATCATGAGGGCGGCAACGTCAGCGCTCATACGGCCCATCTGGTGGCGTCCGCCCTGTCGGATACGTACTATTCGGTCTCGGCCGGTATGGATGGCTTGGCCGGGCCGCTGCACGGATTGGCGAACCAAGAAGTGCTGCGCTGGCTGATGAGCGTCAAGGAGCGTTTTCCAAACTTCCCGACCCGGCAGGAACTGGCCGACTTCGCCTGGGAGCAGCTGAACGCCGGTCAGGTGATCCCAGGCTACGGTCACGCTGTGCTGCGTACCACCGATCCGCGCTTCACCGCCCAGCTTAACTTCGGCAAAAAGTACTTACCCAAAGACGAGCTGTTCCAGTTGGTCCAACTGGTGTATGATGCGATCCCGGGCGTGCTGCAGAAGTTGGGCAAGGTTAGCAACCCCTGGCCAAACGTGGACGCCATCTCAGGCTCGCTGCAGTATCATTACGGCGTGCGTGAATACGATTTCTTCACGGTGCTGTTTGGGGTCAGCCGGGCGCTGGGCATCACCACCCACGCTACCTGGGCCCGGGTTCTGATGAAACCGATCGAGCGGCCCAAATCGCTGACGACCCGGATGCTGGAAGAGATGATCGAAGAAAAAGAAGAGCAGCCAAAGAAACCACAGCCGCAACCGAAGGCCTCGCAGCCGGTGGCGGGATAATTGAAAGTAAAGGTGGATCAGGGATGGATGTAGGAACGTATCGCAGCAGCTCGTCAACGTCGGCCGGCAAGTCCTACCGCATTTTCGATGGTAAGGTGGTTCTGCACTCGCGCAATAAAATGAATATCAGTGCGAGCGAGCTTCTGGCAAGTGGATTGTTTCAGGAGATCCTCGAACAGTACATTCACAGCCTGGAAGAGAAGCAGTCGCGGCTGCTGCGCATTTTCGATCATGCGCCGGTTTTGCAGCAGGATATGCTCTTGCTGGCGCAAACGCTGCAGTTCCTGGAGAACCTCCCGGCAGACCTCGTTCCAAGGGTGCTCGAAGGCTCGGAGCAGTTCTTCCGAGACAAGAGCCTGCTCAACGACTTCGTTGAGCAGTTTTATAACTACTGGCGGCGGCTGCACCGTTTGATGGTGTGCGACTCGCTGGAGGACCGGCTGGATCGGCGGCCGTATCGAACCTTCAACGACACGGTCGAGGCGCTGATGTACGTGGTGCGCGAGGCCTACCGCAACGTGCAGGAGAACATCACCGGGCGTCACCCGCGGGTATACCGCCAGGTCAGTGCAGGCGTGGAGATCGGCACGATTGCAATGCAGAAGAAGGTGCCGTTCAAATCGCCGCTGTACGAGAAGCTCAACCAGACGCCCATGCTGCGCCAGGTGCTCATCTATCCGCCAATGATCTTCAACACCCCGTCCAATAAGCGCAGCGGCATGTTCGAGCGGGTGTACGCCAACCCGCTGGAACAGATCGAGATGGATCCGCAGGATTGGCTGTGCTATCCTGCCAAGGTAGGTCCGCAGCTGATCCTGATCTACTTCAACCTGAGCCTGTTCGAGCTGGGCTTTTCGCTCAGCAACCTGTTCGAGCTGGCCGACGATGAAGACCTGGACCGACAGCCGGACGCGGTGTTCATCTTCGGGCATAAGCCGTTCGAAGAGGAGCCTACGAGCTCCGAAACGATCTTCTACGAAGATGAGGAGAACGACATTCTGGTTGGCACGGTGCCGTACCGTGACCGCTACGGCTACTTCGGTTATTTAAAGAAGATGGTGCTGACCTTGCACAACATCAAGGCCATGAAGCAGGGTTGGCTGCCGTTTCACGGCGCGATGGTGAACATCGCCTTCCGCAACGACGGCGATATCAACGTGCTGATTGTTGGGGATACCGGCGCGGGCAAGTCCGAGACGCTGGAGGCGCTGCGTACGATCGGCAACAGCCACGTCGAAGACCTGACCGTGATCGCCGACGATATGGGCTCGCTGCAGATTGGCCCGGATGGGCGGGTTTATGGCTTTGGCACCGAGATGGGCGCTTTCGTGCGCCTGGATGATTTGCAGTCGGGCTATGCCCTGGGGCAGATCGACCGGGTGATCATGATGAACCCCGACCAGACCAACGCCCGGGTGGTGCTGCCGGTGACTAAATACAAGGAAGTGGTGCGCGGCTATCCGGTGGACATCATCCTGTACGCCAACAACTATGACCTGGTGGACGATGAGCATCCGGTGATTCGGGCGTTTCACTCACCGGAGGAAGCGTTGGCGGTTTATCGGCGTGGGGCGGTGATGAGCAAAGGCACCACCACGACTACGGGTATGGTGGAATCATATTTTGGCAACATCTTCGGCCCTCCTCAGTATCGCGAGCTGCATGAAGGGCTGGCGCAGGACTTTTTCCAGGCGCTGTTCGACAGCCATACGTTCGTGGGTGAGATGCGCACCTGCCTGGGCGTGCACGGCTTGGAGCGTGAGGGACCGGCGGCGGCGGCCAGGGCGCTGATGGAAACCATCGAAGGAGTGCTGTTACCACAGCATTGATCTTTCTATGCCCTACCATCGAATCGTCGTTAAATTGGGCACATCTACTCTTACGGCGGAGACGTCTAACCTGTCACTGCCGCGCATGGTCGAGTTGATACGGCAAATTTCGAGGCTGCATTCCAATGGGGTGCAGGTGGCCCTGGCATCTTCAGGGGCGATTGCTGCCGGGAACGAGGCCCTGAATTTCCCCGATCTACCTAAATTCATCCCTTCTAAGCAGATGCTCTCGGCGGTGGGGCAGCCGCGGCTGATGGCGATCTATTCCCAAATCTTCCAACTGTACAGCAAACAAGTGGCCCAGGTGCTGCTGACCCGCTCTGACCTTTCAGATCGCAACCGCTACTTGAACGCCCACAACACCCTTGAAGCCCTGCTGGCGCAAGGGGTGATCCCGATCATTAATGAGAACGATACGATCGCGACCGAAGAGATCCGCTTCGGTGATAACGACACCCTGTCGGCGCTGGTGGCTAACTTAATCGGAGCGGACCTGCTGGTTCTGCTGACCGACCAGCCAGGACTGTTTACCGCGGACCCGCGCAATCACAGTGACGCCCGGCTGGTGGAAGAGGTGAATACGCCGGAGATCCCGGGCAGTCTCGTCGAGGCGGCCGGGGGCAGCGTGAGCGGATTGGGAACGGGCGGCATGGCAACCAAGCTGCAAGCTGCCGATCTGGCGCGACGCTCAGGCGCGGCGGTGGTGATCGCAGCGGGTGGCGAGCCGGACGTTTTGCAGCGTGTAGTCAACGGAGAGCGGCTGGGGACACGCTTCACCCCCTTGATTAGCACCATGGAGAGCCGCAAGCGTTACATCTTGGCCGGCATGCGCAGCGCTGGGCGGGTGCAGGTGGACGCCGGAGCGATCCAGGCGCTGCGGCGTGGCGGCAGCTTGCTCCCGGTAGGTGTCACCGCGGTGGAGGGCGGCTTCGAGCGGGGCGACACGGTGCGTATCCTGGACCCCGCCGAGAACGAAGCGGCGCTAGGCCTGGTGAACTATTCCTCCAAGGACCTGCAGGTGTTGTTGGGCCGCCAGTCGGCGGAGATCGAGAGCCTGTTGGGGTACACCTATGGGGATGAGGTCATTCATCATAATAATATGATGTTGTTGTAGAGAGGCCCTTCGTCAATTGGGCAGTTAGGAAGCTTGATCCTATTGCCCAATTGACGAATCACTCCTAAAGGAGGTAGGGATGTCAAAATTGGACGGGATGGGAAAAGCGGCGCGTAAGGCGGCACGGCAGCTGGCAAGGGCATTGAGTGAGCAGAAGAACGCGGCTTTGCTGCGGATAGCCGAGCAGATCGAAGGGGAGCGTGATGTGATCCTGGCAGCCAACCGCGAGGATGTCGAGGCGGGCAGGGCCAAGGGGCTGTCAGAGGCGCTGCTCGACCGGCTGACGCTGACCGAAACCCGGATGGCGGGAATGCTCGACAGCCTTCGCGGCATCGCCGGACTGCCCGACCCGGTCGGAGAGGTGTTCGACGCGAGCGTCCTGGAAAACGGACTGAAACTGCGCAAGCAGCGCATTCCGGTGGGCGTGCTGGCGGTGATCTATGAATCGCGGCCGAACGTAACCGTGGATGTGGCCGGGTTGGCTTTGAAGACCGGTAACGCCATCATCCTACGCGGCGGCAGCGAGACGCTGCGCTCCAACCGGGCGCTGGTGGGGGCAATCCGGCGCGGCCTGGAGGGCACTGCCGTGCCGCAAGAAGCGGTCCAGTTCATCGACAGCCCCGACCGGGCGCTGGTGGGCGAACTGCTGAAGATGCACGCGTATGTGGACATGCTGATCCCGCGCGGCTCGGCGCAGCTGCACCAGTACTGCCGGGAGAACAGCCAGATCCCGGTCATTACCGGCGGGATTGGCATTTGCCACCTGTATGTGGATGAAACCGCCGATCTGGAAGCGTCGCTGGCGGTGATCCGCAACGCTAAGATCCAGCGACCGACGGTGTGCAATGCGCTCGACACGGCCCTGGTGGATCGGCGCGTGGCGCAGGAATTCATTCCCCGGCTGGTGCAGGCGCTGAACAAGGATGGGGTTAGCTTCCGGGTGGACGAGCGGGCGATGGAGTGCTTGCCGAGGGAACAGCGGGATCAGGCCCAGCCCGCTGGAGTGGATGATTTTGACACGGAGTGGCTGTCGCTGGTGCTGGGGATCAAGGTGGTGGACGGGATCGACCAGGCGATCGAGCACATCGAGGCGCACAGCACAGGGCACTCGGACGGCATCCTGACCCGCGACGAGGAACACTCCCGGCGCTTCATTGCCGAAGTGGATTCGGCGGCGGTGTACGTAAACGCCAGCACGCGCTTCACAGACGGCGGCGAGTTCGGCCTGGGTGCCGAGGTGGCGATTTCAACCCAGCGCCTGCATGCGCGCGGTCCGATGGGCTTGCGCGAGCTGACGACGTACAAGTGGGTGGTGGAGGGGGAGTACCACGTCAGGAAGTAAGGAAGAGAGTCTTTATTCGAACATCGAGAAAAAGTGCTTGAAGAAGCGATCGGGTTGGACTTCCAGAGCGACCTCTTGTTGTGCGTCCAGGTCGGGAGTGAAGCTGGTTTTCCCCAGCTTGTCTGGGTCGGTAGTTTCGATGTCTATGCGCCCGGATTCAAAGCGGCAGATGGTGGGATCGAAAATGCAGGCGGCGGCGAGCGGATCGTGGAAGGTAATGACGTCTTGCTCGCGGAACCAAACCTCGGCGAAGTCCAGCACGGGCTGCAGCAGCGCAGAGCGAAAACGCTGCCTGACCTGCTGCGCGTCCATCTGCACTTGCAGGGTCACATCGATGCCAATTGAGCGCTGCACTTGCGGGGGCCGGCTGTAAACGATGGCAGCCGCGTGCGGATCGACGATTTCGTTCCATTCCATCTCATACTGTCCGGGCCGGGGGATAAAGGCTCCGCCCATGATGAACATACCCTTTAACAGCGACGGGATCTCGGGATCGAGGCTGAATAACACGCCGATGTTGGTCAGCGGGCCGATGGTCAGCAGAGTGATCTCGCCCGGGTGGGCGCGGATGGTGTCGCGCAGGAACAGGATGGCATCTGCCCCGCAGGGGAAGTCGCGCTGGTGGGGCCAATTCGCCAGGGCGCGTGACTGCGGCGCTTCGGGCTGGCGCTGCCGGATCAGGAGCGGCGATTCCAGCCCGGCAAAGATAGGGACGTCCTTTCCGGCCGCACGGCACATGGCACTGGTCATGCGAGCGCGCTCGACCGGCTGCCCGGTGACGGTGGTGATGCCGAGCAGATCGCATTCGGGGTTGGCCAGGAGATAGGCCAGGCAGACTGCGTCATCAATGTCGCTGCCAATATCGGTATCGAGGAGGATCTTCTTAGCCATAAATTCACAATCCCATGACTGCGCAACCATAGATCCTATACCGCCTGCCTGAATACAGCAAACAGCCGGTTCCAACAGGCAGTGTCTTTCTATGGATTGGCGATTGATCCCCGAGCGTTTTACGGAAAGCCAAGATCACAGGTTGGGCCTGACGACGCCGCCGGTCTCGATCACTTCGCTGCCCTGCTCGTCTTTGTAATGGTGTTCGGGGAGGATGTCGATGGCGTAACCGTGACCTTCAGCCCAAGCTGCCAGATCACGCAGCTGCGCGATCCCGGCGCGCATGTCGATGCCTTCTTCCATACCAAAGCGGTAGGTCAGGAAGCCGGTATTAACGTCCAGGTAGCCGAGAATGGCTTGGGCGGCCTGCTCGACCTTAACCGCGGGATGAGCGGGGTGAGGAAACTGCAGCGCCCGCACCTGCGGCATGTGCAGGTTTCGTACGAACACGTCCAGCAGCACCGGTTGGCACAGGAACTTCGCCAGCGGAGCCGCCTGGACGATCGCCACTGCCTGCGGTGGCGAGACGGACTGCCCCTGCTGGTTGATGACCTGCAAGTTCAATTCGTAGCGCTCGACTTGGAGGGGGGTGGCGCGCTGGCGCTCCTCCACGGGCACCAGGGCGCGGATGCGCTCGAGGATATCGTTGGCGCCTTGCACCAGCGCCTCCTTGCGCGACAGGTCCGGGCGTTTGACTTCGACCGGCGGCAGCACCTCTCCGACCGTCATGGTCATTTTGGGACGCTTGAAGTGCAGCATGGCAGCCAGAGCGCCGCGCATGCCGCCGAAACCAATCGGCAGGACCGGGGCGCTGCCCTGGCTGCTGAGATAAGAGACGCCGGTGTGAGCCTGCATGGCGGCCGGCTGCCAGATGCCGCCCTCCGGGAAGATTGCCAGCACGCCGCCTTGCTGCAGCACGCTCAAAGCTTGCTTGAGACCTTGCTGGTCAATATTGCCTCGGTTGATCGGAATGAATTGATACAGCTTACCCATCCAGGCGTAGCTGGGATCAAGCGGGATGTCTCCGGTGCCGAGGATTTCGATGAGGTAAGGCGCATAGACCGCCATCAATAACACTTCCACCACGGCGACATGATTGCCGGCCAGGATGAGCGGCCCTGATTTCGGGAAGTTCTCTCGCCCGTTAATTTTGACTTGCGCAAACAGGGGAAAGATGATGCGTCCAAGCAGCCGCAGCAGCCTGCGCACGATAACATTGCGAGGGTAACGGATGGTAGTATTGTTCGTCACAAGTATGGGTCCAATTTTAAGGATAGAAAGGATTGGCGGGCCTTTCGGCCCGCCGAACGCCTAGCTTTTCTCAAGATGAACGTCGGGTGAACGACGATAGGCAAGCTCCCTGCGGAGCTGGTCCTGCCTTTCTTCCATGGCGGCTTTCACGTCCGCCGTAACCTGGTCTTTGTATTCGACGATGTTTTGCCGGAACTGGTTTCCGGATGTCGGGGCGAGCAAGATTCCTATGCCCCCTCCAACTGCATAGCCAGCAACAACACCGATTAGAAAGTTTCCAAAGCGGCCCATCGATTTCCTCCTTTTTTATTGCACGCTTTTTGAAGGCAGTGACATTTTGCCGGGCGCTTGCGCTCAGCAAAACATCGCTGTCAAGCTGTTAGTAGAATTATATTCGCTTTTCTTGCATTTCGAAGCGGAATTGCTCCGAAACAGGTTCTGCCAGCCCAAACTGGACGAAGAGCACCGGCGCAAACGCCGAAACCCACAGCCCAATCAGCGCATAGCGCAAGAAGCGTAGAGCGTAGCTGAGCAGATTGGGGTCACGCGGGAAGATTGATCCGAGCCCGGCGTAGATTAAAATCATACCGGCAAACCCGAAGATGTAGCGCAGAATGCGCTGCTGCAGCGAACCGGATACGTTCAACCCGCCGCGCCGTTGGAACAACCAGGCGGCCCCAGCAGCCATGCCGAACAGGGTGCCGCCCACCGTGAAAGCGCCGCTCGGATCGATCGGGTTGGCCGTTTGATCCGGGAAAGCGTTCAAGGCGTTCTGCAGCCATTCGGCAGGCATCTGATAACCGCCCATCCACAGCAGCGGCAGCAGCGAGATGGTGACGACCAGCAAGGAGAGCAAGAATAGGACGATGTATTGTTGACCGAGCGGCATCTGCTTGAGCCAGTTCCACAGCGGCTTTTCCAATTTGATGAAGATCAGTATGGTGAGCCCACCGAGCAGCCAGCCGGCAAGCACATCGCTGGTGAAGTGCACGCCCAGGATGATGCGGGACAGGCCGATGAAGAAGATGGTCAGCAACAGCAAGGTCTTCAGCCAGCGCTTACGCACACTCACAGCCAGCAGCCCCCACACGCTGGCAGCGGTTTCCGCATGGCCGGAGGGCAAACCAAACGTAAACTCGTGCAAGTAAGCCCGAACGCGGGGTTCGATCCAGAAGGGACGCGGGCCGCGCGAGACGAGCTTGAAGGAGAAGTTGACGGCGTTTGCCATCATCAGCATCACCCCCACCCGCAGCCCAAGCACGGCGTTCACGCACCAGTAGATGGCCGGCATGATCAACAGGAAGAACTCCTCCTGCCCCAGAAAGGTGAAGAAACGCATCGGCGGAACCAGCCAACCACCCAGGTTTTGGAAGAAAATGGTAATTGCAATTTCCAATGTTCGTAGTGATTCCATACCACTCTCCAGTATAATTGACGTGAGGAACCTATTTATTGTACACTCAAACAATGGAAAACAAAACCAATCGCTGGTGGGATGTGTTCGTGTTCGTGCTGCTCCTGTTGTGTTTGTGGACGGCAGCTTTCCGGCTTGAGGTTACCCATTGGACGAAATACCTGACCCGCGTCGATGTATTGGTGACGATTGGGTATATCCTTGGCGCTCTGCTGGGATTGAGCTTGTTCGAGCGCAAAGTCGTTTACTGGATGGCTGCTGCCTACAGCATGTTTTTCCTCACCTGGCAGATCAGCTCGACCGTTAATCCAGAGCTGGGCTGGCCCGGTCGACTGACGCAAGCGATGCTGCGCATCTGGGCTTCGGTCAGCGCCTTCTTCCACAACCAACCCAACAGGGATACGATTTTATTCCTGGCCTTGATGGGCGTGCTGTTCTGGTTGATCGGCATAACCGCCGGGTACTTGTTCACCCGCCACGGTAGACCGTGGATCCCGCTGATGGCGGCCGGCCTGTCCCTTCTTGTTGTCGATTACAACCACTCGTTCCTCTCGAATCGCTACATCTACAGTGGCGCATTCGCCCTGTTCTCGCTGCTGCTGCTCGGACGCATGTATTTCTTGCACTCACGCCGGGAGTGGATCGCGAAGGGCGTGTCGATCGATTTCGAGACCGGTTACAGTCTGGGGAGGAGCATGCTGATCGGCGGCCTGGTCCTGGTATTGTTGGCCTGGAATCTACCCTCTATGCTCGAGGCGCTCACTCCTAACACAAAAGCCAATTCGAAATTTTCCAGCACCTGGTCGGGCTTGAAGAACCGCTTCTCGAATGCGGTCAGCGGCTTGAACAATCCGGTGATGTATGTCAGTAACACCTTCAGCCCAACCATGGGCCTTGGGAATGGGGCTGTGCTGGGTGAGGATGTTCTGTTCACTGCGAAGCCCTCGCTGCCGCCCAAAGACATCCGCTATTACTGGCGCGGCTACAGCTACGACTTTTTCGACAGTAAGGAATGGAAGAACACCGTTGACTCCATGGCCAATGTCACCCTGGACCAATGGCCGCTGGAGTATCCCGTGTTCTTGGGCCGCCGGAAAACGGACGTGGCTTTCAGTATGCGCTCGGGAACGACCCGTCTGGCTTATGTTCCCTCAATGCTGCTGTCGCTTGACCGGCCGGCCAGCCTGATTGTGGAAGAGCTGGACAACGGAGATTTGGACGTAATCAGCGCACTGTCGAATACCCCTTTCCAGGCGGGCGACACGTATAAGGCGAACGTTTGGGTGTCTTCACCGACGATCAATCAGTTGGAGGAAGCCGGCCAGGATTATCCGGGATGGGTGCGAGAGCGCTACCTTGCGCTGCCCGACAACTTCTCCGAGCGGGTACAACAGACTGCTCGGGAGATCGTGGCCGGCGAAGAGACGCCGTATGACCAGACGATGGCGATTACCAGGTACCTGCGCCAGAACATCACCTACGAGAAGACGGTGCCGAACCCGCCTTCCGGACAGGACGTAGTTGAGTGGTTCCTGCTTGATTATAAGAAGGGCTACTGCAATTACTATGCGACTGCCGAGGTTTTGATGCTGCGCTCACTTGGCATCCCGGCCCGCATTGCTATTGGATACGCCCAGGGGCAGTATGATGAAGTTGCAGGCACTTATACGGTGCGAGTCAGTGACAGCCACGCCTGGCCCGAAGTGTATTTCCCCGGCGCAGGATGGGTGGAGTTTGAGCCGACCACGGCTCAGCCGGTGATCGAACTGCCGGTTGGCGAGGCCGCAGCGGGCGAGGGCTACATGCCATCCAACCCATTGTCGTCCTCAGAAGGCGGGCCGAGAGATCCGGGCGGCCACTTAATGAACGAAGTCGAAGATATCGAAATCGCCGAGCCGGCCGCAGCACCGCCGAAATTCCCCTGGTGGATTTTCCCGACGGTGATGTTTGGCGGTGCGGCGCTCATTTTCTTGTGGCTGCGCATGCATCCTGAATGGCTGCGCAGGCCCTTCCCGGTGATGCTCGAAGAGACAATCATGAAGCGCGGGATGAAGACACCTGGTTTCTTACAGTACTGGGTGCGGCAGACGCAAATGCTGGAGATCGAGCGGATGTTCGAGCGGACCTCTTGGATGCTGTGGCTGCTGGGCCATAAGACTTCTACGGGAGAAACGCCGGCGGAACGGATGGCTGCACTGGTAAAATTAGTGCCGGAAGCGTTCGAACCGGCGAAGGCGATCTTAGAAGAATATCACCGGGCCGAATACAGCTTGCATACCTATGATCTGACAGTTGCTCACAACGCATACATCAATATCTGGCGACTGGTTTTCTCTTCATTTTCAAGGCGATTTTTAAACGTATCTCCCGAATCTCAATAAGGAGTTTTTGAAGGACGATATCTTGCAGGATATTCACCTGAAAAATACCACCCCTTCAGAAACGCCCATAGAAAGAAGAATATCCGTATGGAACTGGATGTTTCCGACTCGCTTGCCTTCCAAGCTCTGGACCAAAAAATAGTCCATCTGAATGGCGTTGCCGAGCAGATGCAGTCGTTTTTGGAGCAGACCCGCCCGGCTTCGATCCCTAAGGTGATCTACGAGGGGGTCTTCCAGCTGAGCGATAACTTGCAGATGCTGCGCAAGTCGGTGGTGGCGTTGGAGGCAGAACGGAAGCGGCTGCATTCCCTGGCCCGCATTGGCTCGTTCGTCAACTCTTCCGTGGAACTGGATGAAGTGCTGCGGACTGTAATGGACACGATCATCTGGATCACCCGCGCAGAGCGTGGATTCCTGATGCTGCGTGATCCGGGCTCGCAAAACGGTGACCTTTCGATCCGTGTGGCGCGCAATTGGGAGAAAGAGTTGGTCCTTCCGGCTGATTTCGCCATTAGCTACAGCCTGATCAATCGGGTGGTCGCTTCGGGGCAGCCGGTGATGACCACCAACGCCCGCGAGGACCCACGTTTTAACAGCCAGAAAAGCGTGGTGGCGCACAATTTGCGTTCGGTCCTGTGCGTGCCATTGAAAGTGAAGGATGAACTGACCGGGGTAATTTACGCCGACAACCGGGTCAAGGCGGGATTGTTTACCAACAGGGAAGGCGATTTGCTTTCCGCCTTCGCCGATCAGGCCGCAGTGGCGATTGAGAACGCCCGCCTGTTCGCATCGGTCCGGCAGACATTGGTCGAAGTCACCGATCTGAAGAATTTGACCGACAACGTCTTTGCTTCGATGGCCAGCGGGGTGTTGACCACGGATGTGGAAGAGAAGATCGTCCTATGCAATCACGCCGCCGAGGAGATCTTAGGCCAAACCCAGCAGCAGGTGATCGGGCGCAGGCTGGAGGAGATTGCTCCGCCGCTGGCTGCCACGCTCAAGCCCTACTTCGATATGCTGCGGCGCACCAAGCAGCCCATCCTGGGGTTGGAGACCAGCCCGGAACTGCCGGAGCGCGGCCAGACCGACCTGCGGCTGAGCCTTTCTCCATTGAAGGACTTGCAGCAAACCAACCAAGGTTTTGCCATTGTGTTGGAAGACCTGACCGAGAAGAAGCATCTGGAGGCGCAGCGCCGCCTGTTCGAGCGCATGGTGTCCCCGGCTGTGATCCAGCAGTTGGACCCGAACCGGCTGCAGCTAGGCGGCCAGCGGGCCGAAATCACCGTCTTGTTTGCAGATATCCGTGGCTTCACCAGCTTGGGGGAAGGCATGCCCCCGGAAGAATTGGTGGCGGTGCTGAACCGCTACCTGGCAATGGCAGCCAATGCGGTGTTAAACGAGGGCGGCACGATTGATAAGTTCTTGGGGGATGCGGTGATGGCCTGGTTTAATGCGCCTGTGCTGCAGCCAGACCATACCTTGCGAGCGGTGCGAGCGGCGGTTGCAATCCGCGACCACCTCGACGCACTGCATCGACAATTGCAGCCCGCGGAGCGACTGACCTTTGGGATCGGTATTCACGTGGGCGAGGCCGTGCTGGGGCTGGTGGGCACCGAAAAGCGCCTGGATTACACCGCCATCGGTGACTGCGTGAACACTGCCAAGCGTATCCAGGAGAGCACCGGGGGTGGGCAGATCCTGATCAGCCAGGAGACCTACCAGCAGGTGGCCGACCAGGTGGTGGCCACTGCGGTCGAGCCGGTGTTGGCGAAGGGCAAGCGTGAGCCGGTGGTCGTGTTTGAAGTGGAGTGCCTGCGTTAGAAAAGAAAAAGAGCTGCCGGAGTGAAAAAGGATTTCACAGGTACCCCAAAAGAGCGGATCGCGCTCGGAGCGCGATCCGCTCTTTTTAGGTTAGATTCTCTCTTCCGTCCGAAGAGTTAGGTTTGGCCCGGGGAGCCTGACGGCCCTCTTGATCACAAAGGGCCACATGAGCAGGCTGGTTGCAGCGGTGGCGAAAGTCATCACACCCAGGGTGACGATGGTGTTGCTCCAATCCAGCGAGATCAGGGTCATTCCCAGGCTGCCCATGAGCAGGCCGGTGCAGCCGATCAAAGAGGAGACCGAGCCGGTGTCGCCCTGCTGCTGTTCGAGCATCAGATTTGCGGCCGGGGCGCGCATGCAGCTGCCGGCGATCGAAGAGGGCAGGATGCACAGCGCCATGACCCAGGGCTGCAGGTTGCCGAACAGCGCAATCAGTACACCAGCCGTGGCGATGGACATGAAGCAGGCCTTGATGATGGTCTCGGAATGCAGGCGGCGTGAGAGGCGCAGGAAGATCATGGGGCCGGAGATCATGCCGAGGGCGTTGAGGGAGAAGTAGTAGCTGTAGGCGCGGCTGCTGAGGTGGAAGCCGTCCTGGTAGATATAGGTAGACGAAGCGATATAGGCCAGGCCCGATATGCTGCCGATCGAGAACAGGATCAGCAGCAAGGTGAAGCCCCGGTTTTGGAGCACCTTGCCCAGGCGGGTGATGGATTGGACCAGTGCGCCCGTGCTGTACTCGACGATGGTCTCCTGAAAGGCCAGACTGCCGATCAGCGCTACTACGCCGATGCCGGACAGCACCCAGAATACGCCGCGCCAGGTGGTAACTGTCAGCAGGAAGGCGCCCAGCACCGGTGCGACCGCCGGGGAGATCAGCACCATCGATTGGACGATAGCCAGCACCGATTCTCGCTGCCGGCCGGTGTAAACGTCCTTGACGATGGCGGTGGCAACCGCACCCGCAGCGCTGCCGCCGGCGGCCTGCAAGGCGCGGAAGAAGATCAGAGCGCCCACGTCCCAGGCATTGGCGCATAGGGCGCTGGCGACGACATAAACCGACATCCCCACCAGCAGCACCGGGCGGCGTCCATAGCGGTCGCTGAGTGGCCCCCAAAACAGGGTCCCGAGGGCGTAGAAGATGAAGAAAGCCGTTAGGGTCAGGTTGATCTGGTTGGCGGGGGCATTAAAAAAGGCGCCCATCGTTGGCAGGGCAGGCAGGTAGAGGTCGGTGGAGAGCGGGACGAAAGCGCTCAACAGGGCGATTAATACGATCAGGCCTTTGGCCCCGAGATTTTTTTGGGGGTGCGGTTGGGTATTCTTGGATGGTTTCAATGGATATCACAGTCGATGCGTTTTTTCATGCGTTGCGCTTTGTACTCGACTCCCTTTTTGATAGAGCTGCTGTCTTTAAATTTGATGAAACCGGCGCGCTCGTAAACCTTAATGGCGCGCTGATTGAAGCAGTACACGCCCAGGCCAATGTACTCGCCAGAGTAACGGTAGCGGTCGCGGGCCATGTGGACAGAGAAATCGACGCAGGCGTTGACGAAGGACAGGCCGAGGCCGTGCCCGGTCAGGTCGGGACGCATGCCGAAGCCGATCCAGAGAATGCAATGGTCCAGATGGCAGGCGTCCATCTCAGCTTGCGGCACCCATTCCTCGTCCTGATCGAGGAAGCCGATGGTCAGCTCGCCGATCAGATTGCCGGATTCATCCAGGGCAGCGAAGAGCGTACTGCCCCAGGCGTCCATTTTGAGGATGTGGTCGCTGGATTGATGATAATCATAGAAAGCGTACGGACCGTCGTATTTCCAGGTGAGGATGGTTTCGGCGTATACGCGGTTGAGGGGTGTGAAGTGATAAGGCATGGGCTTGATTTTAATACAAAATACGGATGTTAATGAGGGAAAATTCAGCAAACCGGGCGCAGTTCATCTGCGCCCGGTTTTGTTACTTTCTAAAAACGGAGGTTTCGATCAGGGCGTGCAGCCCAAAGGGAACTTGGCTTCGCGCACCCAGGTCAACGCTTCGGCATTCGTGAGCGTTTGGCGCGGCAGCAGCCACTTCCCTTCCGGCTGGAAGATGCACTGCTGCAGGGCGAATACCACCGCCTCCTTGGCCCAACCGAGCACGCCCGCTTTGTCGGCATAGGGTTTCAGCACGGTCATGGTAGGTTGGATATTGCCGGTACCACCCAGAGCGCCTTCCACCAGCAGGTAAAGGCCGCTCTCGCGGTCGAGTTTGTCGCCCAGTTTCTTTTGGCCGGGGACAACCATACTGCCGGAGACCGAATCGTTGTAACCGGTCCAGAGCAGATCGGTGAAATCAGTGCGGTCGACAGGTTGGTCAGCCATTTCGGGCAGCCAGGTGTTGACCGGCGGCAGCAGATCGAAGTTATGATCGTAGACGTCACTGGCCGAGATCGGGCTGTTGGCAATGATCCAGTTTGTGACCAGCTCGCGCACTTCCACCGTAGATTGGTAGAGCTTGGCAGCGGTGGGGAATTTGCCGGTGGCGCGGTAGTTGTTGAGCGCCACATTCACCACCTGGTCCATGGCCAGCGGCTGGCCGTTCAAGGTCAGCTCGACCACGCGGTCGCCAACCGGCCGGGTCACGTCGATCTTATAGTCGATGCCGGACCAGAGGTCGTAGTTATAGTCACGGACTGTGCTGTTTACCGTGACACCTTCCGGCCCATAGGCATACTCGTTGAAGTAATTAGCGGTCCACTCGATCTCGTCCTTGATCATCTGGCCGGTGGCTTCAATGACATACAAGGTGTTGTCGTAGATGTAGACTGCGTAGGCATCCTTGAGCTTAATGGGGCCTTTCATGATCTGAGCCTGATTGGTGAACAGCGCTGCCAGCGAGGCTTCCACCGGGAAACCGGCTTCGGCGGCGGCATCCATCTGGACCTGGTTGATCAGATCGGCCATTGGGCCGTCAGCGACGCGTGCCATAAACCCACCGGGGAAGTCATCCAGGGCTTCGCCGATTGGGGTGTTGATGTATTCCACCGTGACGTCATGGTAAGGCCCGGTGATCGCCAGAATGTCGGGGTCTTCGGCGTAGGGGCCCATCGCTGGAGTGGATGAGGACTTGCTCGTTACCGCCCAATCGCTGCCTTCACCGGTCACTGTAATGCGGATGTCGGAGAGGTTGCGGGTGTGGTAGTTGGGCTCTGTGATCAGAACGCCATTGATGAACTGCCCAGAAACATTCGCATGGGCATGGCCGGCCAGGATCACATCGATGCCGGGGACTTCTTCGGCCAGGAATCTGGCGAAGTTCTCTTCACGCCCGTAGCCGTAGGTGTCGTCCAGTCCGGTATGAGCCGCCACGACGATAACATCTGCACCTTCGGCTTTCATGATCGGCACGTAGTGGTTGGCCGCGTCCATTGCGTCTCCAAACACGCAGCCGGTGATGTTCTCGGGGCGCTCCCAGTATTTAACTGCAGGCGGGGTCAGGCCGAGGATGCCTACCTGCACGCCGTTGACATCCTTAATGATGTAGGGCGTGAAGGTGTAATCCTGGCAGCCGGTCACGTTGGCCGAGAGCAGCGGGAAGTCGGCAGCGTCTTGATAGCGTTTGAAGACCCCAGGGCCGTAGTTGAACTCGTGGTTGCCGACCGTGGCAGACACAAATCCCATGGCGTTCATCACAGTTGCCATGGGATTGGGGGCCAGCTCGGGGTGCAGCACGCCAAAATAGTAGACGAGCGGCGTGCCCTGAATGGTATCGCCGTTGTCGATCAGGAGGGTGTTATCGGGGTTTTCGGCGAGCACGCCCTTGACATAGGTCATGACCTTGGTCAAGCCGCGCGCCGACGAACCAGTTGGGACACTGTCTGTGTAGTAATCGTAGTTATCGACGTTGCCGTGGATATCGCTCGTGCCAAGGATGACCAGATTACGCGACTCTTGGGCTTTGACGGTACCGCCTGGCACCGCCACAAGCATCAGGCTCAGAATTACAAAGAGGGCCAGCAAGATCTGAAATTTTTGTTTCATTTTTGCTCCTATTTTGAATGGAAATTCTCGATGTATCTCGCTTCTTGACCTGTTTGAACGGTTTCTTGTAATCCCCACCTCCGTTTTATTTAATTCTTCAATCTGTTGACGGGAGCCGACAGGAGACATCACCTTGAGAGCAAGGTGAGTTTCAGGCGGCCAGACAGAAGGACTGTTCTCACTGGCTGCAGAAAGGCAAAACCTTTCCTCTGAATTGTGGCTGCATTGAGATTGCGACGGTTGCAAGTGTTCAGGAGAAAGCTTTTTCACTGCCGCGGATATGACTGCACCGCGCACAGTTGCAAGCCTCTTTTAGTATATATTCAATTCAGGTCAAAATCAATAGAAATCATCACCGCATGATATCCGGTTTACGCACGAGCAGGATCTGGAGCAGCGCTTACGGGTAGTCATGCAGGTGATGCAAGCGGCGCAGGGATAAAGGAGGACAGAATTTTGTAAGTCGGCTGTATGCTTCTTTGGCTTTCCTCACGATAGCTGACTTGCTATACTTTTATGGTGGAATTCATAACCCGTGAGAGACGAGAGATGCTATCCTGGCGAGCTGCGCTATCCTTTCTGATCCATCCGCTCTATTTATCCTCTAAGCAGTTAAGGCTGTGGAAGTTCACCTCACTGGTGATCCTGGCCGGGCTTGTGATCGGGAGCAATTTATTGCCCATCACCGGTTTCGACTGGTTCGTCTGCTGGCTGGATTACGTCAAGCATCCGGCCACCAATCAATTCCCCACCTGGATTTATCTAGGGATTTCACCGATTGCGGCCCTGCCAAATTCATGGCACTGGTTTAACGTGTTCAGCTTGATTGTCACGGCCGGGGCGGTTTTGGCTGCGGATTTCTCTTTCCCCTGGTTGATGCTCACGCTGCCGGTAGTGTGGATCTTTTTTTACGGGCAGGTGGATAACTGGGTGGCGTTGGGAGCGGTATTGGGACTGTTTGCCTTGAAAAAGAAGAACCCCTACCTGGGTGGGGCGGCAGCGCTGCTGTTGACAGCGAAGCCGCATCTTGGCATGGCACTGGCGCTGTTTTACCTTTGGAAGTTCCGCGGTTGGAAGGTGTTAGTCGTGCCGGGGGCCGTACTGCTGATTTCGTTTGCAGCGTTCGGCTTTTGGCCGGCGCCTTACGTCGAGACCATCCTGACCCAGGGGGTGGACCACCTGGTCCGGCAGAACGTCAACATTTCGCTGTTTCCCTGGTCGCTGGCCGTGCTGCCGCTGCTGGCGGTTACTTGGAAGAAGCTCTCCGACCGCCAACGGGCAACCGCCATTTACGCAGCAACCTGCTTGATTGTCCCATACGTGCCGGTTTACTCGCTGATCCCACTGCTGTTCATGCTGAATTTGCCCCTGCTGGGCCTGCTGCTGTTCCCGGCCTGGGTGAGCACGCAGGTCGCAGTCGTTTTTGGTGGGCTGTTCGCTGCTTGTGTTTTGGGGTATACGATTTTCTTGGAAAAAGAGGGAAACGGCTGAGGTTCTTGCAGGTCAGGTGGAACCGGCCAAAGCGCAGGTATAGGCTTCTCTTATCCAACAGAAAGATTGCCATTGCTGACGGTCTTTTTTCGTTCCAGTCGCGGTGAGGATTTCATCGTCCCCTTTTGGGGAGAAGCTCCGATAATGGAAAAAGACCGCCATTGCTGACGGTCTTTTTCGTTCCAGTCGGGGCGAGAGGATTTCATCGTCCCCTTTTGGGGAGAAGCTCCGATAATGGAAAAAGACCGCCATTGCTGACGGTCTTTTTTCGTTCCAGTCGGGGCGAGAGGATTTCATCGTCCCCTTTTGGGGAGAAACTCCGACAATTGAAAAAGACCGCCATTGCTGACGGTCTTTTTCGTTCCAGTCGGGGCGAGAGGATTTGAACCTCCGACCTCTTGCACCCCATGCAAGCGCGCTAGCCGGGCTGCGCCACGCCCCGAAGGACAGGCAGTATTATAGCCGGGTTTGTGGATCTTGTAAAGGCTTCGCGCTTTATTGTGTTAGCCCAAAGTAGTAGAGTCCCCTTTTACAAAGTTAATGCGGATTTTTGGCCGCAGGTAAGCAGCCCAGGTGGGGTCGTGCCATGGAACTGGAAGAAAAATTGTCACTGCCGGAGCGGATAAAGGTTTGAACTTAATCGCCGGACGAAACGGCAGGAGTCGAGGCGGCTGGCCCCCCAATGGGGGCGGTCGCGAGGGTGGACTTAGCGAGCATTTCCTGGCGGCGTTGTGCGAGGATTTCGCGCACGCGGGCGGCGTCACGCGGATAGGTGAAGTAGAAGGCCGAGAAGACCAGGCCGCAGATGATCCAGGGGAAGGGGATCGTCCACAGCAGGGCATTGGTCAGACCGATCTTGTCGGCCAGAGCGCCGGCGATGACCCCGGCGAAGGCCGATAGACCACCCTCGATCAGATTGACCACCGCGTAGGCACTGGAGCGGGCCTCGGGCAGGACCACGGCCTGCATCATCGGCTCTTTGGCGCCGCGACCGGGCCAGGAGATCAGCAGGGCGGCCACCAGAGCCAGCCCGATCAGCTGCCCGAAGCTCATCTGGGCGCCGCGCGAGAGCAGGAGATAGAGCAGGGGCACCCCACTGAAGACTGAGAACTGGCCGATGATGGTGCGCCCATACTTCGGATTGATACGTTCGGCGAAATCACCGATCGCGCCGCCGATGAAATTGCCGAAAGCCGAGCCGACTACCACCACGGCGAAGACCAGTGGGGCGCTGCCGCGGGTCGGAGAAGGAGATGTTATTCGCATAGCCAAGTTCGGTGACCAGCCAGTTGATGAAGTAGAAGCCCATGACAACCCAAGGCATCGTGCCGGTGATGCCCTGGGCGATGGCGGCCCAGATGGTGGGGATGCGCAGGGTGCCGAAAACATCCTGCCAGTTGATCTGGTACTGCTTGGCCTTCTGCTCGTTGATGATGTCGGCCAGCTCGGGCTCAGCCGAGCCGCGCGGAAGCTCCTCGACAAACAGCCAGATGATCAGGCCGGAGAGGACGCTGGCAACGCCCAGTCCGACGAAGCCCCATCGCCACAACTCCTCGGTGGCGACGAAGCCCAGCGCCAGCACCCCGACCACCGTACCCATCATGCCGACGAAGCCGATCACGCCCAGGGCGCGTCCACGCCGGTTCTGGGGGTAGTGATCGCCGAGCAGGGAGAAGGTGGCGGGCATGAGCGCTCCCAGGCCTAGACCGGAGATGGCGCGCACCACAAGCATGGCGGTGAAGTTGGGCATCAGACCGACGGCGATGGTCCATAAGCCCCAGATGCCCGTGCCGAAGACCAGCACTTTCTTGCGCGAGAAGCGGTCGGCGGCGTAACCCCACAGCGGGGCGCTGACGGTCTGAGTAATGTTGCGCAAGGTGGTCATCAGCCCGACCATGACGAAGCTGACGCCGTACATGGATTGGATGATGGGCACCAGCACGCCCATGGCCTCAGATTCGCCTTGATCGATCAAGAATCCGAAGCCGAGTGCAAACAGGGTGCGGCCGGAATGTTTGGGTTTGGAGGACAAGGGATGCTCCTGGTGAGAGGGATATGGAATAGTATATAGCGAAAGAAGGAATTTGTGTTTAGGGCATCTGAGAATGAATTAGAAAAAGGTAGGAAAAAGCCCACAAAAAAACCTGGTTGAGTATATTGGAGTTGTGAACAGACAGCCAATATACCAACCAGGAGCTTAATAATACCATGCAGGAAGCAAATGCAGAGCGAAAAGGGAAAAATCAGGGGGAGGATTTGAAGACGAAGCCCAAAAACAGATACTGAGTTTGTTTTTCCGGACGGCACAGCAGTATGGTGGGAAATGGAAAGATATATTTCAGGGAGTAAGTGATCAACGGGAAGCGGGGAAGGTAACCTATTCGCTGAAGGTCTTGTTATTCACCGGAGTACTGCTGTTTATTTGCCATTTGGGGCGCGGCGGCAGGTCAATCACCAACTGCGGGGCAATGAGCGAGTGTGCAAGAAATATCGGCGCTGTTTGGGGTAGAGAGTGTTCCGCATAGCGATACGCTGAACTATAACTACCAACGGCTGAAGGTAGAAGAGGTGCAGGAAGTCGTCTGCCGGTTGATGGAAAGGTCATAGCGACGGTAGAATTGCGCCGTTGGCGGCTGTTTGGGTCTATTTTTTGGTAGCAATGGACGGCACCGGGTGTTGACCTATCACGAGCGGCATTGTGACACCTGCCTGACCCGTAAACTCTCGAATGGTCAGACCCTTTACTATCATCCGGTATTGGAAGCAAAATTGGTGACTGCCAATAGCTACGCTTTATCCTTGATGACGGAATTCATCGAGAATAGCGATCCGCAAGCCACCAAGCAAGATTGTGAACTGAAAGCGTTCTACCGTCTGCGGATCGTCTAAAGCAGCGCTTTCCACAGACCAACTTTTGTTTGTTGTTGGACGGTCTCTTTGCGGGCGGCCCCACCCTAGAAGTGTGTAAAAAGAAGGAGTGGAAATACCTGATTGGTTGACCGATGAAGATTTACCCAGCGTGAATCAGGAATTCGAAGCATTATTGGCTCTCCCACCCGAAAACCGAAAGGAAATCGTGCTAGACAAAGGCGTTCGGCAAGTCTATCGCTGGATGAATAGCATCGCCTACACTGATAGTGACAATCGGAGCCATTCTCTCAACGTTTTGGAGTGTGTCGAAACGATTCCCACCAAGAGGGAGCAACCGACCAAGTTCAAATGGTTCACCAATTTCACCCTGCTCTCCACCAATGCGCCCACCATTGCCAATCAAGCTGGTCGGCTGCGCTGGAAAATTGAGAATGAGGGCTTCAACCTCCAGAAAAACGGTGGCTTTGCCTTGGAACACGTCTTTAGCCAGAACGAAACGGCTCACAAAGTCTTCTACTTGCTCCTGCAGATTGCCCTGCTCTTCTTTCAACTCATAGCCAAAGGCCCTGCCTTTACTCGCACCTTCCCCAAAGGACTGGGTTCCTTGAAAAACATCGCCTACCGTTTGCTCGAAGCCTGGCGCAATCTTCGCCTCGAAGATCGAGCCTTGCTCGCACTGCTCTCCTCACCCCTCGATACTTCCTAACAAGCATCTCCCGCGGTTCTCTTTCCTCATTCTCTCTCCCCAAGTGCTATGATCTGGGGTAGTTGTCTTTCCTATTGTCCGTTGTTGTCTTTTCGCCTTTCCCAGTTTTGATCTCGCCTCCCGAAATCCTCCATCCTACTTCCTTTCTGGTCTTTTTACCAATGCTTTTCACATTTCCTGTTTTTCATTCTCAGGCTGTGTTTAGGGCCTGCAGCCTTGGAGCGAGCCGGTTATCCTCTTCCCCAGGCGTAGAAGGTGGGAACGTAAAGGATGCGAGTTCCCTGCTCCCAGGCGGACCGGTCGACCTGGCGCAGGCGGAAGAATTCTTCGCGGGTAATGTGACCTTTGAGGTCTTGCTCCAGCACTGCCCACTCGGATTGGAGAAAATCCGGGTTCACCGGCTGACCCCACTCGCCACCAACCAGTCCGGCCTGGACCTCTTGCAGCCCGGCTTCTTGGAACAACGCCAGCAGGCGCTTGCCGATGGATGGGTCCGCGCCCTGGGAGGCGAGGGATTGGGATTGCAGCCGGCCAAGCGCGGCCAGTTCGTCCGGATAGTCGATGCGAGCGGGATAATCCGGTTCGGCCAGGGCTGCGACGAAGCCGCCGAGACGGGTGACGCGGCGCATTTCGGCCAGGGCTTGCCCTGGGTTTGAGAGCCACAGCAGCAGGTAGTGGCAAAGGGTAACATCGAAGGAGCCGTCCGCATAGGGCAGCGTCAGGGCGTTGCCGCAGGTAAGCGGGGAGGTAGGTGCGGTCGATTGGGCCAGGCGCAGGAAGTCGAAGCGAATGTCCAGGCCCTGGATGCTGGCAGTGGTTGACTGGCGCAGATCGTCGAGGATGGCGCCTGGCCCGCAGCCGACCTCCAGGACGCGTGCGGTATGCCCGAGCCCGAGGCGTGGATAGAGATAGCGCCGGACCGCGGAGGTCCAGCGCGTTTGCTGCCGGAAGCGAGCTTGCCAGTCAGAAGGGTTCACTTCGGACGTTTGGCCCACACATTTTCCCACGAGTTGTCGAGCAGGTTGCCCATCAGAGTGAGATCGCCCTGAGTGGGCAGCACATCTCCGTCGGGCTCGACGTAGACCCAGGCCTGTCCGCCGCCTTCGGGAGGCGTTTCGCCGTTTTCCATTTCCAGCGAGACCGGGTTCTGGTTGGAGTAGGGCACGGGCAGATCCCAGACCATGCTCATGTCCAGCTCAGAGGCCACCTGGCGGGCGTGGGTGACGACATCTTTCAGTTCGAGGTCGTTAGCGCTGAGCGAGAGCGAGGTCACGCCGCGGATGGCCAGCTGCCGGATTTCTTCCTCGATGATCCGGGCGTTGTCTGGCGTGATGGTCAGGTGAACGGTCGTGAAGAGGTCTTCAGGCATGACGTCTCGCAGGGCTTCCCAGGCGACCTCATCGGTCGGGTCGAGAACCAGCATGAGGTGGTCCAGACCGGCGGTCAGCAGCTGGTGCAGGAAATCGGTGTCGGTGAGGCGATGGCCCGCGGAGATCAAGCCGACGACCATGCCGAGATCCTCAGTGTATTGAACCAGCTCGACCAGATCGGGCCGCAGGGTGGGCTCGCCGCCGGTAAAGATGGCGTGCGGCACCCCGGCGTCCCAGGCTTTCTTGAGGATCGTTTTCCACTCTGCGGTGCGCAGCTCGCGCTTGACCCGGTCGACGGGGGTAATGCCGGTAACGCGCTCCTCGGGGAGCTGGTAGGTCAGCGCACAGTCGATGCGGTACGGAGCCGAGAGGTCGCCGGAGTAGGGCTCCTTGCGATCGAAATCGAGGAAGGTAACCGGGTCGAGATCGGGGGTGACGATCAGCGCCTCCATGCGGTCTTTGAGGTCTTTGAAGTCGCGGCGGGCTTCCTCACCGGAGACGTTGTACCGTTTGATCACCTGGCGGATGACTTCCTCTTCAGGGGTCTCCTGGATCAGGTGATAAGCAAACTCAGTGGCGGTATGATTGAGGTGCAGCACGGTACTGGCGTTGATGATCAGGATGCCGCTGCCGTCGTTCTCGATGCGTAAGTGCAGACGGTAGGGCTTGGGTGCGTCGGTGGGAGCCTGGTAGTGATAGACGCCGGGAGGAAGCGGGCGGGCGGACGGGAAGAAACGTTCGAATAAGTTGTTGATCGTATTCATGGCAAACTCTCCGTTCCTGACGAGAGGGGGTGGACGGGAACCGGCGCAGCGATCCCGGCGGTGCGGGCCAGGGGGCAGCCTCCGCCGCACTCGGGCAGCAGCGAGCAGGATGTGCAGGCTTCAGGCACTTCCCTGCGCTCGCGCAAGGAGATGGCCAGATCGTGATTCCAAATCGATTCCCAGGGGTCGCTGAGCATATTTCCGAGGGATTGGTAGTAGGATTGGCAGGGGATGGCGCTGCCGTCTGGCTCGATGCACATGTTATAGAGGGCGGCGGTGCAGCCTTTGACGCCCAGCTCCAGCTGGATTGGATCGAAATGGCAGTATTGGGTGGGGGTGTACCAGATCAGGCGCTGGCCGCTGCGCTGGGTAGCGGTGCGGGCGAGATCGAGCAGGGGCGGAAGGCTGGCTTCGGCCAGCCCGGTGCCGACCGAGGCGCCGTGGCCGGAGTAGATCAAGGCATTGAGGCCAACGGTGGGCACGCCCAGCTCGGCCAGGAAGCGCAGGGTGTCTTCCAGGTAGGGAGCGTTATCTTGCAGCATGGTTGTGTTCGTCATGACGAACATGCGGCTGTCCAGGGCGTTTCTGACCCCGGCAACGGTCTCCTCCCAGGCGCCTTTGCGCTGGACCATCCGGTCATGAATGGCTGGAGCGTGCGACTCGAGCGTGATCTGGGCGTGATCCAGACCGGCATCGACCAGCTTTTGCACCAGGGCCGGGTCTTTGAGCAGGCGGCCGTTGGTGTTAATCCCGGTGATCTGACCGTTGCGCTCGGCGTGGGCCACCAGTTCAGGCAGGTCTTTGCGTAGGGTGGGCTCGCCGCCGGTGAAAACGATGTGCGGGATGCCAATCTCCCACAACCGGTCGAGGACCTGCTTCCACTGCTCGGTGGTCAGCTCTGGCTGTTGTCGTGAGCGAGCGTTGTAGCAGTGGGCGCAGTCGTTCTGGCAGCGGTATGTGATGGCCAGATCCATGCGGTAGGGGGCCGAGGGCCGGTCGGAGAAGGGTGCACTGGTCTCCAGATCGAGCTCACAGATCGGGCAGGCGCCGTCCGGCGAGGCGATCAAGGTCATCTGCTGCGAGAAAGCGGCGTAATCCTGGCGGGCCTGTGCGGCGGAGACGTGGTAGTGATAGGTCAGCCCGGCGACAGCCTGGGGCTCGGGCGCCTCTTTCAACCACAGGTAGGCCATGTAGGTGGCGGTGGGGTTGAAGTGATAAGCCCGGGCGGCATTGGCCATCAGCAGGCCGGAGCCGTCCGGCTCGACCCGCAGGTGTAAGCGCACCTTGCTGAGACCCTCTTCACGGACGTAATGGGAAACGCCCGGATCGGGCGGCGCGATCACCTGACTGGACCGCTGCATTCCAGCGATCTTGCCGCCAATCCGGGACGTCATTTCTCGTATCGAAACCATCGGTTCTCCAGTGAGCTAGCGTCCGCCGCCGGCGCAAGCGCAGGCGCAACCGGCGCAGGCACAGGCGCAGGCGCAGCTGTGACCGCCGCCGCCGCCCCCGCCGCGCCAGTTTGAGCGCTGGGTAGAGGTGGGCGGTAGAGGGTTGGTGCGGTTAGTGATGGCGCCGGTGAAGTTGGTCAGGTCGCCGACCACCCCCGCAGAGAAGGCCTGAACGCCGTTGACCATCGAGGCAGCGAAGTCGGAGCCAGGCAGGTTTGGTAGATTGATGGTGGTTTTGCCGCCAGTGGACGGGGTGGAGGAAGCCAGGCCGCCTCCGCCGAGTGTACCGGTCGCGCCGCGATAGGTCGGGTCGAAGCGGCCCCACCACATGGGGATGAACACCGGGCCGCCGCTGAAGGTGCGCTGGGTGCGATCGTTGAAGTCGCGGCCGAGCATGGTCCAGCCCATGAACTCGTCGAACTTCTCCATCTTCATCTCGGGCGTGTCGGCAGCTTGCACCTGATTCCAGGCCCGTTCCATGATGTCTTTGTAATAGGCCACGGTCTCTTTGTGGCTGAAACCCTTCATCTTGCCTTCCAGGCCTTTGATCAGGTTGACCGTCACATCTTGCAGCTTATTACGCTGCTGCTTGGGATTGGTCTCCTGCATGGCTTCGAGGAATTCAGTCTCGTAGGATTGCAGACCTTCGGGCAGGGGCTTTTCCACATCGATCTTGAGCGGATCTCGGCTCACCACGCTGGCGGCGCCCTTCTTGATGGTCGAGAACAGGATCATGGTCATGATCTTATCGATGGGCTCCTCGAGCAGAATGGCCGCTTCGACCGAGGTCAGACCGCGCTTAATGCCGTGGCCCTCGACGGTGATCTTTGGCGAAAGGTATTTCAGCTTGCGCTTGCGTGCGCCCCAGATACTGGAGTAAATCGCGAAGACAAAGATGCCGCCGAACAGCAGGGCGAAACCCACACAGCACAGCGTATTGGTGTTGAAGCTGATCGAGCGGTTGCCGCCGGATACCGGGGCCGCAGCGATCACATCGGTTGGGACCAGGCGAGCCGGGAAGCTGCCGCCGAAGGTGTACTGTTTCGCGGCGCTGGCCTGATCAGACTGCCAGGTGTAGAAGACGCGGTTGTCGTTGGTGAAACCAGACTGCGGAGCGGCGTCGCCGGGCCAACCCTTGGGATTGAAGTAGGTGGGCAGATCGGCGGTCATGCCTGGCGGCAGCACCAGCGTAACGCTCATGTTGGTATTGCCGTTCACGAACGAGCTGTCGAAGTAGTTGGGCATGAACTGGAAGCTGGCGTAGGGCTCGTTTTCTTTCTGTGTGCCGGGATAGAGGATGCCGTTGATGCCGGGGATGGTCACGTGGATGGTGCCGGACTGCCCGGGCTGGATGGCATTTGAGCCCAGATTGAGGGCGACGCCGTGGTCCACGTAAGGTGAGACCTCAATGCTCCGGATCGCCTGACCGTCGATTGTGGCGGTGACGCTGCCCAGGTTGTAGGTGTCGTTGGGCGTGCCGATATCGACCGCATCGATGGGGCTGGCGCCGGGCTCGTTTTGGAAGACATAGGTATAGTCGATCGTTGCCGTACCTTGGGCGTCGATGGATACGGTGACGTCCTCCTTTGGAACGGAAAAGGAATAATTTTGTGCAAGTGCGCTGCTCCAGCTTGCCCCCAGCAACGCCAGCACGATAAACACACCGAGCAGCTTCGTTTTCATTGATTTATTTCCTCACAAACAGCAAGGTTACCATTTGGGTTCTTCGGTTAGCTGATAGACGGTTCCGCAATACGGGCAGGTGACGACCGGAGCGCCGTTCACCATCTTGATGTCCTTCTCAGACAGCACGCCTCCGCAGGCCTTGCACTTCATGGCGTCCATCTGCACGTTGCCGGGGAGGTCGATTTTCAAGGTCACGTTCTGGTCTGAGGAGGCGGTGGATTTGGGCTTGCGAGAAGCAAAGAAGATCAGCACGAAGCCGATCACCACGCTGATCAGGCCGATCAGCACCCAGCTGAACCCGCCGCCTGTTTGTCCGCCCGCGCCCCATAGGAACAGAACGCCAAAAAAGATTAAGATTGCTGCGCCAATATAGGCGATAATTCGACCTGCGCTCATTTTCGGACCTCCATTGCGAAATAGTGTAACATATCTATGATAGCAGTCCTATGTGAAAAAGTTAACTACAGCGGGATTACATTTTTCAAAAAAGCCCTTTCGTCATCCGAGTTGTTGGAACTACTTGGATTCCAGGAGGCCGGAGACATCCTCAAATCGAAGCAACTTCAACAACAAAGGATATATAATTCTCATTATGGACAGCGACTCCCTCAATCCCAACGTTCAACAGGAAATCGAGTCTTTGCGGCGGGAAATCCATTTCCACAACCACCGCTATCATGTGCTGGACGCGCCGGTGATCAGCGACTACGAGTTCGATCAAATGCTGCTGCGCCTGCGTGCCCTGGAAGCCGAGCATTCAGAGCTGGTGACGTCCGATTCGCCCACCCAGCGGGCAGGCAGCGGGCTCAGCGAGCGCTTCTCGAAGGTGCAGCACCCGGCTCCGATCCTCTCGCTGGCGAACGCCTTCGATCTGGACGGTGTGCGGGCCTGGTACGAGCGCCTGCTGCGCCTGGACGAGCGGGTGGGGCAGGTGGGCTTCACCCTGGAGCCCAAGATCGACGGCCTGACGGTGGTGCTGCACTACCGCAGCGGCGTGTTCGTGCAGGGAGCGACCCGCGGCGACGGCGAAGTGGGTGAAGACATTACCAACAACCTGCGCACGGTGCGTTCGATACCACTGCGTATCCCGGTCGACAAAGATGGGCCGCAGCCGCCCGAGACCCTGGTGGTGCGCGGCGAGGTGTTCATCTCGATCCAGGATTTCGAGGCGCTCAACCAGCGCCTGACGGAGGCCGGGGAACGTACCTACCTCAATCCGCGCAACACTGCGGCCGGATCGCTGCGCCAGCTGGACTCTTCAATCACAGCCACGCGGCCGCTGGTGGTGCTGACTTATCAGATCGTAGACGCCAGCGGTCCGGTGCCGGCCAGTCAATGGGACGTCCTTAATTATCTACGCAGTTTGGGCTTTCCGGTTGCAGAAGTGTCCGAGTTCCAGGCCGATTTTCCGACCACTTTGAAACGCTCAGGCGTGTGGCTGCAGCAGCGTGAGCTCTTGCCGTATGAGACGGACGGCGTGGTGATTAAGATCGACGACCTGGATCTGTCAGCCGAGCTGGGCACTGTGGGAAAAGACCCGCGCGGCGCGATTGCGCTGAAGTACCCTGCGCGCGAGGTGACCACCCGGCTGAACGACATCCGCGTGAATGTGGGCCGTACCGGCGTGTTGACACCGTACGCCATGCTGGAGCCGGTCGAGATCGGCGGGGTGATCGTCAAGCAGGCGACGCTGCACAACTTCGATTATATTAAGGAAAAGGATATCCGGATGGGGGACCGGGTGCTGATGAAACGGGCGGGGGACGTAATCCCATATGTGGTCGGCCCGGTGACGGAGGCGCGCAGCGGTGAGGAGCAGAACTTCACGCCGCCGGAGGTATGCCCGGCTTGCGGCCAGCCGGTGGAGAACCTGCCGGATGAGGTGGCCTGGTACTGTGTCAACGCGGCCTGCCCGGCCCAACTGGTGCGCAATCTGGAGCACTTCGTATCCCGGGGCGCGATGGACATTGTCGGGCTGGGGATCAAGATCGTGGAGCAGCTGGTGGGCGCCGGGCTGGTGAAGGACGTGGCCGACCTGTATACGCTCAAACGTGACGATCTGCTGGCCCTGGAGGGTTTCGCCGAGAAGAAAGCCGACAACCTGCTGCAGTCGATTGAGTCGTCCAAGCAGCAGCCGCTGTCTCGCCTGATCACAGCGTTGGGCATCCGCGGCGTGGGTGAGGTGATGGCGGTGGATTTGGCAGGATCGTACCGCTCGCTGGTTACGCTTGAACGGGCTACCTTCGAGGAACTGCAGCAGCTGGAAGGGGTAGGCCCAAACATCGCCGAGATGATCGTGGAGTGGTTCGCGCGCCCGGCCAACCAGCAGCTGCTGGAAAAGCTAAAGGCGGCGGGCGTGTGGCCGGTGGTCGAGAATGGCGCGGCGCGGGATGCAGGGGAAGCCAGGCTGGAGGGAATGACCTTCGTTATCACCGGCACGTTGCCGAATTATTCGCGCGACGAGATAAAGGAGCTGATCCAGTCTCACGGCGGCAAAGTGATCGACAGCGTCAGCAAGAAGACCAGTTGCCTGGTGCTGGGCGAGAACCCCGGATCGAAGCTGGCCAAGGCGCAGAAGCTGGGGGTAGAGATCCTGGATGAAGCGGGTGTCTTAAAATTAATCAGTTAGAAGGGTTTAACCCGACGGCGCAAAGACACGCAGAAAAACGCGAAGGCAATGTTGCCTTCGCGTTTTTCTGCGTGTCTTTGCGCCGTCGGGTTAAACTTTTACTTGGTCATAAGCTTCTTGCAGCTTATCGACCTCGATTTTCTGCATTTGCAGCATGGCCTGGGTAACGCGACCTGCTTTTTCGCGATCCGGGTCGCTCATCAGTTCCATGAGACGGTTTGGGACGACCTGCCAGGAGACGCCGAATTTGTCCTTCAGCCAGCCGCACTGGCCCTCCTCGCCGCCCGAGGAGAGCTTCTCCCAGAAATAATCGACCTCTTCCTGGTCGCTGCAGTGGAAGTAGAAAGAGACGGCTTCGGTGAAGCCGAAGTGGTGAGGGAGGCTGCTGTCCATGGCTATGAACTCCTGTCCTTCGAGCGTGAAGCGAGCGTGCATGACTGTGCCTTCGACTTCACCCTGGTCCGGGCCGTGGTGTTCGAGTTGTAAAATCCGAGAATTTTTGAACAGTCCGGTGTAAAAGTTAATCGCTTCTTCGGCGTGACCCTGCTGCTCGCCGACGAACAGGAGATACGGAGCGATCTTTTGCTCGATATGGGCGAGCGATAGCTGCCAGGAGACACCAAAGCGGTCATTGAGCCAGCCGAACTTCTCGCTGAACGGATATTGATCCAGCTCCATCAAAACGTCTCCGCCTTGGCTAAGCTGATCCCACAGCGCGTCGATCTGTTCCTCAGTTTGACAGGTTACGAAGAAGGAGATGGCCGGGGTAAAGGAAAACTCGGGGCCGCCGTTCAGGGCCGTGAACTCCAGCCCGGCAATCGTGAACGAGGCGGTCATGACCGTGCCTTTTGGCAGGGGCATCCCATCGCTGTAGCGGCTGGTTTCACCGGTCTGAGCATTTTGGAAGATGGAAGTGTAGAACTTGACGGCTTCCTCAGCCTGGTGATCGAACCATAAGAAGGGGGTAATCTTCTGCATCTTATTTTCCTCCTGTATGCAATCTGCTCTAAACCGGACCATTTATGTCCAATTCGCATCTAAAGGGTAGCACAAATAAACTATGAACGCAAGAAGGAAATTCCCAAATAAGAGCGGGAAGAAGAGAAAGCGCTAACTGCGCGCCATTCTCTGTTCTTCACTCTCTTTTCTATTACAATATCCCAATGGACGCAATTATCTTAAAACCAGGGCGGGACAAATCGGTGCGGCAGCGGCATCCATGGATCTTCTCGGGAGCGCTGGCGCAGGTAAAAGGGAACCCGGGCATGGGCGACACCGTAGAAGTGCATGCCGCCGGGGGTGAATTGTTGGGGAAGGCGGCTTACAGCCCGCAGTCGAACATCCGGGCGCGAATGTGGACCTGGGATTCGGACGAGGCCGTGGATACGGAGTTCTTCCAGCGCCGGGTGCAAAGCGCTTTGGACCTGCGCCGGTTGATCGCCCCGCCAGAGAACACCGACGCACTGCGGTTGGTGCACGCCGAGTTGGATGGTATTCCCGGTTTCATCGCCGATCGTTACAACCAAACCCTGGTGGTGCAGGCACTCTCGACCGGGGCGGAGCGCTGGCGCGACACGTTAGTGGAGGCGTTGGTGGAGCGCACGGGCGCTCGCTGTGTGGTGGAGCGCTCGGATGTGGACGTGCGCGCTCTGGAGGGATTGCCCGAGCGGGTGGGGGTGTTGTTCGGCACGGAGCCTGAGCCGCGCTTGCAGATCCAGGAGAACAGTCTGCGCTTCCTGGTAGACGTGCTGCACGGTCAAAAGACAGGATTCTACATCGACCAGCGCGACAACCGCCAGCGGGTGGGAGAGTTGGTGCGCGACCGGCGGGTGCTGAACTGCTTCAGCTACACCGCCGCGTTCAGTATCTACGCTCTGGCGGGCGGCGCCAGCGAGGTGCTCTCGCTGGACAGCTCGGCGGACGCGTTGGCCTGGGGGCGCGAGAACGTGGCGCTGAACGGCTTCCCGCCGGAGAAGGCGCTGTGGCTGGAAGCGGACGTGTTCCAGGCGCTGCGCACCATGCGCGACAGCCGCCAGGAGTGGGACGCCATCATTCTTGACCCGCCCAAGTTTGCGCCCACCGCAGCCCAGGCCGAGCGGGCGGCGCGCGGATACAAGGACATCAACTTGCTGGCGTTCAAGCTGCTGAAACCGGGTGGGCTGCTGTTCACCTTCTCGTGTTCGGGCGGCGTTTCTGCGGACCTGTTCCAAAAGATCGTGGCAGGGGCGGCGCTGGATGCGGGCGTGCAGACGAGGATTATCGGCCGGATGGAGCAGGGACCGGATCATCCGGTAGCGTTGAATTTCCCGGAAGGCGCCTATTTGAAGGGGCTGGTGATTGAGGTGGGATAGCGGCCGACCCTCACCTCCAGCCCTTTTCCAGAGGGCGAGGGCTGGGGGATGAGGGCCGACGGGAATGGAGTGGGAAGAAATGACAGACTTTCATGCGAAAGACTTCAGCGACAAAGAGAAAGTGTACATACTGGCCGAATTCCCCTACCCATCGGGATACGGGCTGCATATCGGCCACGCCTTTACCTTCACCGGTGCGGACGTGTATGCCCGCTTCCAGCGTATGCAGGGGAAGAACGTGCTGTTCCCAATGGGTTGGGACGCCTTCGGCCTGCCGACTGAGAACTTTGCCATTCGCACAGGTCGTCCGCCGCAGCAGGTCACCAAGGAAAACACCGAGACCTACCGCCGCCAGATGACCGAGATGGGCTACTCGTTCGACTGGGAGCGGGTGATCGACACCACCGACCCGGAGTATTACAAGTGGACGCAGTGGATCTTCATCCAGCTGTTCGAGCACGGGCTGGCATACAAGGCCGAGATGCCGATCAACTGGTGCCCCAAAGACAAGGTCGGCCTCGCAAATGAAGAAGTGATCGACGGCAAGTGCGAGCGCTGCGGCACGCAGGTCGAGCGGCGCAGCATCAGCCAGTGGGTGGTGAAGATCACGGCCTACGCGGACCGGTTGATCGCCGGGTTGGCGCAGACCGACTTCATCGAGAAGGTCAAGGCCGCCCAGATCCACTGGATTGGGCGCAGCGAGGGCGCCAACATCGACTTCCAGGTGCAGAACTCGAACGAGGTGCTGCAGGTGTTCACCACCCGCCCGGATACACTGTGGGGCTGCACCTTCATGGTGGTGGCGCCCGAGCACCCGCTGGCGCAGCAAGCTGCCGGGGAGCGCCCCGAGGTGGCGGCTTATTGCAGCGCTGCGCACACGAAGTCGGACCTGGAGCGCACCGATCTGGCGCAGGAAAAGACCGGGGTGTACAGTGGGATGATGGCGCTGCACCCGGCCACCGGCGAGAACCTGCCGGTGTGGATCGGCGACTTTGTGCTGCCGACCTACGGGACCGGGGCAATCATGGCGGTTCCGGCCCATGATGAGCGCGACTACGAGTTCGCCAGGCAGCATGGCCTGCCGATCAAGCCGGTGGTGATCCCTGAGGATGGCTGGGATTTCGAGCAGTCGGCCTATACCGGGCTGGAAGGCCAGCTGGTCGATTCGGGGCCGATCAGTGGGCTGAACCCTGCACAGGCCATCATTTCCGTGGTTCGCTGGCTGGAGCAGGAAGGGCTGGGCAAACGGGCCGAGTTGTATCACCTGCGAGATTGGATCTTCAGCCGGCAGCACTACTGGGGCGAGCCGATCCCGATGGTTTATTGCCAGGAGTGCGGTTGGACGCCGGTGCCGGAAGAGGACCTGCCGGTGGTGCTGCCCGAGGTGGAAGCTTATCAGCCGACCGATACGGGTGAGTCGCCCTTGGCCAACATCGAGGATTGGGTTAACGTCGAATGCCCGAAGTGCGGCGGACCGGCCCGGCGCGAGACCGACACGATGCCCAACTGGGCCGGCAGCGACTGGTACTACCTGCGTTTCATCGATCCCCACAATGACCGGCGGCTGGCGTCGATGGAGAAGATGGAGTACTGGATGCCGGTGGACGTGTACATCGGCGGCGACGAGCACAACACCCTGCACTTGCTGTACTCGCGCTTCATCTATAAGTTCCTGCTGGATATCGGAGCGGTGCCGCAAGACATCGCTGAGCCGTATATCAAACGGATGTCGCACGGTGTGATCCTGGGTTCGGACGGCCAGCGTATGAGCAAGAGCCGCGGCAACGTGGTTGTGCCGGATCAGCTATCCGAGAAGTATGGAGCTGATACGGTGCGCACCTACCTGCTGTTTATCGGGCCTTACGACGCCACCATGGCCTGGAACGAGCGCGCCTTGCTGGGCGTCAAGCGCTTCCTGGACCGCTTCGAGCGTTTCATTAATGACAATGCCGGGCGGCACAAGCAGTCCTCGCGGGCGGCGAAAGTGGAGATCAACCGGCTGGTGCATGACGTGGCTAACGATATCGCAGTGTTCAAGTACAACACCGCCATCGCAAAGATGATGGAGACGCTGAACACGGTCGCAGGCGGGGATGAGGCCGTTTCCAATGAAGATATGGCTAAGTGGGTGCAGTCGCTGGCGCCGTTCGCGCCTTTCTTGACCGAGAAATGCTGGCAGACCTTGGGGCAGAAGGGCTCGGTGCACAAATCGCTGTGGCCGGAATATGATCCGAGCCTTGAGCGTGAGGAGCAGGCCGAGATCCCGGTGCAGGTGAATGGCAAGCTGCGCGGCGTGCTGTTGGTTGCGCAGGGCGAGAGCGAGGAATTGGTGCAGGCCCGGGCACGCGAGATTGCCGAGAAGTACTTCTCCGGCGAGGTCAGGAAGGTGATTTACGTCCCTGGCAGGACGGTCAATTTTGTGGTGAAATAGATGAGGGCCAGTTCTGGCAGCAGCAAAACGATCCTTCAGGGCATAAATCTTTGAATTATCAAATTATCGCGACGATCGGTCCGGTGACCAACAACCAGGATTCCTGGTGGGAAATGTTTCGCGTGGGCGCAACTGCGTTCCGGCTGAACACCTCGCATCTCACTCCAAAGGAACTGGAAGGCTGGCTCGAACGATTGGAGCCATTTTTAGCGCAGGCGGGTATCCCACTGGTGCTCGACTTGCAGGGGAGCAAGTGGCGTCTGGGGCGCTTCGAGCCGTTCATACTGCAGGCAGGGCAGGCGGTGGAACTGGTGCTGGCAGGCGAGACGAAGCAGCCGGGAACGCTGCCGGTGCCACACCCCGATTTCTTCGCAGCGGCGCAGGGCTGCAGCGGAGAAATCGTGCTGGACGATGCCAGGCTGCGCTTGCAGGTGGAATGGGTAGGCGAAGGGCGGCTGGCAGCGAAGGTGGCTCTGGGCGGCCCGATCCGTCCGGGCAAGGGCGTCACCCTCAGCGCCGGCGACTTCCGCCGCGAGGCGCTGAGTGAGAAGGACCAGGAAATCATCCGGCTGGCAGCGCCTTACGACTTCATCCAATACGCCATATCTTACATTAAAGATGCCGGCGAGATGCAGCGAGTGCGTGAGATGTTTGGCCCAGGCGCGCATTTGATTGCCAAGTTGGAGCGCGGCAGCGCCATGGAAGATATCATGCGCATCGCGATGTATTCCATGGATCTGTGGGTGTGCCGGGGGGACCTGGGCGCCGAGCTGGGGATGGCAGCCATGGCAGCCGCGGTTTGGAAGGTTTCACAGCAGGTGCGCGAACTGGGCAAACCGGTAATCATGGCCGGGCAGGTGCTGGAACACATGACTGCGTCGCATACGTCGACGCGGTCCGAGGTGTGCTATTTGCACGACTGTCTAATGCAGGGCTACCAGGGTTTCGTGCTCTCGGACGAGACTGCGGTGGGAAAGCATCCGTTCGAGGCGGTCAGGGCAGCGGGGTTGTTTAGAACGGCAGCCTAGCTTGCTTGCTCATGCATGCCTTTCAGCCGCCGCATATCTGACCGGCCGGGGATTTTCCATTGATCACACCGTGGCAGCCAGGTCGTCAGGGCCGGCCACTTTTCAGGTGGCGATGCCTTGCGAGACGTTCAGCTTGAGATCCGGGATGAATTGTTTGGAATTTTCAGAGGCGAAGCGCAAAAGCTGCAGCTTCTCTTAAATAAAAAACCGGCGCAGCTGCGCCGGTTTTTTCAAGAGTGGAGATGGCGGGAATCGAACCCGCGTCCGAAAAATTGACCCTCGAATGTACTACGAGCGTAGTCGATCTTGAGTTCTCGCTGTCAGCCAGGGGATCGACAGATCCGGCAGCCAGCCAGTCGCTTGGACCCGAAAGCCCTCTTTTATGCGGTACGCGACCCTCCGCATAGCATTCCGGCTATTGTGACGCCCGATCCTGCAGCCGGTCGGAATGCGACGCAGGCGGACGCAGTCTCATCTGGAGACCGATGCGCTAGCTCATCGCTTAGGCAGCGAGGGGCATTGCAGCATATGAAGTGCGATTGGCACTTGTGTTTTGTGCTGATTTCTCGAGGTCGGCACCTCTCGGCTCGCAATTCGGGACCAGCCTCCCCCGTCGAAGCCTGACATCCCCGTTGCACATCTATTATACACCATAATGGTCGGAATTTCCAGGTCAAAAGCGGAGCGCCAGCTCTGAAGAATGAAAAACAGGAAATGTGAAAAGCATTGGTAAAAAGACCAGAAAGGAAGTAGGATGGAGGATTTCGGGAGGCGAGATCAAAACTGGGAAAGGCGAAAAGACAACAACCGACAATAGGAAAGACAACTACCCCAGATCCATAGCACTTGGGGAGAGAGAATCAGGAAAGAGAACCGCGGGAGATGCTTGTTAGGAAGTATCGAGGGGTAAGGCGAGCAGTGCGAGCAAGGCTCGATCTTCGAGGCGAAGATTGCGCCAGGCTTCGAGCAAACGGTAGGCGATGTTTTTCAAGGAACCCAGTCCTTTGGGGAAGGTGCGAGTAAAGGCAGGGCCTTTGGCCATGAGTTGAAAGAAGAGCAGGGCAATCTGCAGGAGCAAGTAGAAGACTTTGTGAGCCGTTTCGTTCTGGCTAAAGACGTGTTCCAAGGCAAAGCCACCGTTTTTCTGGAGGTTGAAGCCCTCATTCTCAATTTTCCAGCGCAGCCGACCAGCTTGATTGGCAATGGTGGGCGCATTGGTGGAGAGCAGGGTGAAATTGGTCAACCATTTGAACTTGGTCGATTGCTCCCTCTTGGTGGGAATCGTTTCGACACACTCCAAAACGTTGAGAGAATGGCTCCGATTGTCACTATCAGTGTAGGCGATGCTATTCATCCAGCGATAGACTTGCCGAACGCCTTTGTCTAGCACGATTTCCTTTCGGTTTTCGGGTGGGAGAGCCAATAATGCTTCGAATTCCTGATTTACGCTGGGTAAATCTTCATCGGTCAACCCAATCAGGTATTTCCACTCCTTCTTTTTACACACTTCTAGGGTGGGGCCGCCCGCAAAGAGACCGTCCAACAACAAACAAAAGTTGGTCTGTGGAAAGCGCTGCTTTAGACGATCCGCCAGACGGTAGAACGCTTTCAGTTCACAATCTTGCTTGGTGGCTTGCGGATCGCTATTCTCGATGAATTCCGTCATCAAGGATAAAGCGTAGCCATTGGCAGTCACCAATTTTGCTTCCAATACCGGATGATAGTAAAGGGTCTGACCATTCGAGAGTTTACGGGTCAGGCAGGTGTCACAATGCCGCTCGTGATAGGTCAACACCCCGGTGCCGTCCATTGCTACCAAAAAATAGACCCCAAACAGCCGCCAACGGCGCAATTCTTCCGTCGCCATGACCCTTTCCATCAACCGGCAGACGACTTCCTGCACCTCTTCTACCTTCAGCCGTTGGTAGTTATAGTTCAGCGTATCGCCATGCGGAACACTCTCTACCCCAAACAGCGCCCGATATTTCTTGCACACTCGCTCATTGCCCCGCAGTTGGTGATTGACCTGCCGCCGCGCCCCCAAATGGCAAATAAACAGCAGTACTCCGGTGAATAACAAGACCTTCAGCGAATAGGTTACCTTCCCCGCTTCCCGTTGATCACTTACTCCCTGAAATATATCTTTCCATTTCCCACCATACTGCTGTGCCGTCCGGAAAAACAAACTCAGTATCTGTTTTTGGGCTTCGTCTTCCGAATCCTCCCCCTGATTTTTCCCTTTTCGCTCTGCATTTGCTTCCTGCATGGTATTATTAAGCTCCTGGTTGGTATATTGGCTGTCTGTTCACAACTCCAATATACTCAACCAGGTTCTTTTTGTGGGCTTTTTCCTACCTTTTTCTAATTCATTCTTCAGAGCTGGCGGAGCGCAAACCGCAGAGAGGGAAAGTTTCTTAATTCAGGTGAGACGCCTGCGATATCCTCTGCGGCGCTGGGTTCCATTCTTGCCTGTGTTATCCTTGGACACTGACCTTTGTGGTTGGGAATAAGGTGTTAAAATTACCTGGTAATGTGGAAATTCATTCGGACACGGGGAGGAGATCATCATGATCCAGTACATTAAGAATACAGGTGTGGGGTTGGAAAAAATCGAGGAGCTGCAGCCGGGTTCCTGGATCAACGTGTTCGATCCCACCACGGATGATATCGAGCAGCTGACCACCCTGGGGCTGCCGCAAGACTTCATCACCTATCCCCTGGATATCGATGAACGCTCCCGTACTGAACGTGAGGATGACGGTACGCTGCTGATCCTCATCCGCATCCCGTATTATCAGGGGCCGCGCGTCGACGTCCCCTACACGACCATCCCGCTCGGCATCATCCTGACCGAGAATTACATCATCACCGTCTCGCGCCGCCAGAACGAAATCATTCAGGAGCTTGCATCCGGGCGGGTACGGGGTCTCTCGACTGCCAAGCGCAACCGCTTTGTGCTGCATATCCTGCTTAATGCGGCCAGCAAGTTCCTGATGAATCTGCGTGAGATCAACAACCGGGTGGATGTTCTGGAAGACATGATTCAGAAATCCTCGCGCAACAAAGAGGTGCTGGAGCTGCTCAAATACCAAAAGAGCCTGGTATACTTCACCACCGCCTTGCGCAGCAATCAGTTGATGCTCGACCGGCTGCAGCGAACGCAATTGTTCCACAAATATCCGGACGATGAGGATCTGCTGGAGGACGTTATTACCGAAAACCAGCAGGCAATCGAGATGGTCAACATCTCCACCACCATCCTCAGCTCAATGATGGATGGCTTCGCCTCGATCATCTCCAATAACCAGAACATCATCTTGAAGTTCCTGGCGGCCATTACCATCATCCTGAGCCTGCCGACCATCGTGACCAGCTTTTTTGGCATGAACGTGGGCCTGCCGTTCCAAAGCAACGTGCTGGCCTGGTTGATCGTGATCGCCATTTCTATCAGTATCGCATTAGTCGTAACGTTTATATTCGTAAAAATGGATTGGTTCTAAATGAGTTTTTTGCGGCTGGAGCGCCTTTCGAAAGCCTACCAGGAAGCCGGAAAACAGCATACGATCTTGCAAGACGCCACAGCCAGCTTTGAAAAAGGAGAGTTCACCGCCATTCTTGGCAGGAGCGGCAGCGGGAAGACCACGCTGCTTAACTTGATCAGCGGCATCGACCGGGCCGACCAGGGGGAGATCTACCTGGACCACGAGCGCCTGACCGGGTTGAACGACCTGCAGCGCACCCTGTTCCGGCGGCGCTCGATTGGCTTTATTTTCCAATTTTTTAATTTGATCCCCACGCTGACGGTGTGGGAGAACGTAACCCTGCCGCTAGAGCTGAATGGAATGCTGAATAACGGCGGGCGGCAGCATGCCCTGGACCTGCTGGAAGAGGTCGGGCTGAGCGACCGCCTGAAGGCCTTCCCCGACCGGCTGTCGGGCGGCGAACAGCAGCGGGTTGCCATTGCCCGGTCCCTGGCGCACGATCCGCTGGTGCTGCTGGCGGACGAGCCTACTGGCAACCTCGATGCAGAGACCGGGCGAGCGGTAATGGACTTGCTCGACCGCTTGACCCGTAAGGTGGGCAAGAACCTGGTGCTGGTGACGCACAGCAGCGAGGCTGCCGGCTACGCCGACCGGGTGCTGGTGCTGCGCCACGGTCAGCTGCTCCCCAAGGAATCTTAATGCAATCGAATGTTTCCTCTGTGGTCCTCTGGAAGGTGGGGCTGCGCTATCTGCTGCGCCACAGATGGCAGAGCCTGCTGATGGTGCTGGGGATCACCCTGGGGGTGGCGGTGGTGGTAGCGATCGACCTTGCCAACGCCAGCGCCCAGCGCGCCTTCGAGTTGAGCGCCGAGGCGGTGGCGGGCAGCGCCACGCACGAAATCACGGGCGGGCCGGAGGGCCTGGACGACAGCCTTTACACCAGGCTGCGCTGCAGCGGGCCGGTGGAAACGGCCACACCAGCCCTCTCGGTATACGTGTCCTCGCCGCAGCTGGGCGGCCAACCCCTGCAGCTGTTGGGTGTGGACCCGTTCAGCAGCGGGCCGTTCCTTCCATATTTAGGGGACACCAACGGCTTTGCGCTCGATCAGTTGACGCCGTTCCTGACGAAGCCGGGTGGGGTGCTGCTCTCCCAGAGCATGGCTGAGCGTTATGGACTGCAGGTGGGCGACAGCCTGAATCTGGACGTCAACGGCGAGAAAAAGGCAGCGTCCATCGTGGGCCTGGTCAGGCCGGGGGACGCCCTGTCACAGCGAAAGCTGAGCGGCCTGATCCTGGCGGACATTGCCACCGTGCAGGAGCTGAGTGGGCAGCTGGGTAAGCTCGACCGGATCGACCTGATCCTGCCGGACGACAAAGGCCAGTCGCTGGCGAGGCTGCAGGCCTGGCTGCCGCAGGGCGTACTGGTTCAGCCCGCCGCAGCCCGCTCTGGCTCGGTGTCGCAGATGACCGCCGCCTTCCGGCTGAACCTGACCGCCCTGAGCCTGCTGGCATTGGTGGTGGGGTTATTCTTGATCTATAACACCATGACCTTCTCAGTGGTGCAGCGCCGGGCGCTGTTCGGCGTGCTGCGCTGTTTGGGCGTCACCCGGCGGGAGGTGTTCTTGCTGGTGGTGGTTGAGGCGCTGCTGTTGGGCCTGACCGGTGGCATCATCGGGACCGGGCTGGGCGTGCTGATGGGCCGGCAAACCGTAGCGATGGTCACTCAGACCGTGAACGATCTCTATTTTACGACGACCGTACAGAATGTGGGCTTACCGGTGTCCAGCCTGCTGAAAGGTGGGGTTTTGGGTATTCTGGCCTCGGCGGCGGCCGCAGCGCTCCCGGCCTGGGAGGCGGCCTCAGTCCCGCCGGAAGCGGCCCTGCTGCGCTCTACGCTGGAGCGCAAGGCCCGCAAGGCGGTGTCCTGGACGGCCCTGGCCGGATTAGGCAGTATCGGTACGGGCGCTGTGCTGTTCACCCTGCCTGGCCTGGGCCTACTCGGCGGGTTCGGCGGCACGCTGGCGGTGATTGTCGGGTTCGCACTGCTGGCAGCCCTGATCCTGGTGCTGCTGATGCGGGTTGCGTCGCCGCTGCTCGGGCGGGTATTCGGCCTGTTGGGGCGCATGGCGCCGCGCAACCTGGAGAATTCGCTCAGCCGCACGTCGGTTTCGGTGGCGGCGCTGATGATCGCCGTAGCGGTAACGATTGGAGTCAGCCTGATGATCGAGAGCTTCCGGCACACGGTCAACCTGTGGCTGGAAGCCACCTTGCAGGGCGATGTGTACATCTCGGCCCCAACCTACACCGGCACGGCCCCATCCGCGCCAATCGATCCGCAAGTGGTGGCCCAGGCGCCAACCTGGCCGGGCGTGACACAGGTCAACCTGCTGCGGACCACGCCGGTACAGTCCGATCAAGGCCCGGTGCAGGTGTACGCTTCCAGCAACGATCACCTGGGCCAGGAGCGGATGTTCCTGAGCTTGCAAGGCAGGCCGGAAGATGTTGGCGCGGGGATGCAGGCGGGCGGCATCCTTGTGTCGGAGCCACTCGCACGCCGCCTGGACCTGCTGCAGCCAGGCAGCCGCCTGAAGCTGTACACGCAGCAGGGCTGGAGGGAATTCCCGGTGATGGGTGTGTTCTATGACTATTCATCCAGCCAGGGCACGCTGCTGATGGCGCTGGATGTTTACCGCAAGAATTGGAACGATACCGCCATCACTTCAATGGACTTGCGCTTGCAGCCCGGGACCGACCCTGATCAGCTCACGCGCTGGCTGCAGGACCACTTGAGCGAGCAGCAGCGGCTGCTGGTGCGGCCTAACCGGGCGCTGCGTCAAGAGGTTCTGGCGATCTTCGACCGCACCTTTGCCATCACGGCGGCGCTGCGCATCCTGGCTACGGTGGTGGCCTTCATCGGGATCCTCAACACGCTTCTGCTCTTGCAGATGGAGAAGCAGCGCGAGCTGGGCATCCTGCGGGCCTTGGGCCTGACCGGGCGGCAGCTGTGGAAGCTGGTGATGCTGGAGACTGGGCTGATGGGTCTGGTGGCGGGCGCATTGGCGGCCCCGGCCGGGTACACCCTGGCGTTGATATTGATCTACGTCATCAACCAGCGTTCATTCGGCTGGACACTGCAGAGAGCATTGGAGCCCGGAGCGTTCTTGCAGGCGCTGGTCATCTCGTTGGCGGCGGCGCTGCTGGCGGGCGTCTACCCTGCCTGGAAGTTAAGCAAAATACCCGCTGCGGAGGCGATTCGGTATGAGTAGACCTCACATATGCGAAGCCCCGCTCTCGATTGAATGGAGAGGGGAGAAAAGTACAAAGGCAGCGAGGCTCCCATCTTCGACCAGTGGAAAGCGGGGCTTCGCGTGGGTGAGGCCCGGCTGCACCCGCAAGCCTGCGCGCGTCTGGAGCAGCGAGGGCCAACGATGAAACTCCGCACCCTGCTCGTCTCCCTCATTGCAATGCTGGTGATCGGTGCGGTCCTTTCGGCCATCCTGCCGCTGAGACGGGCTCCCCAGCCGTCTCAGGTGATCGCTGCGCCCCAAGTCAGCGGCAGTTTCGCCCGTGCCGACGGACCGCGGCCGCTTCAGTTTCCGAGGGACCATGGCCCGCACAACGATTTTCAGACCGAGTGGTGGTACTACACCGGCAACCTGAGCGCTGCGAATGGCGCTCGTTACGGCTACCAGCTGACCTTCTTTCGGCGGGCGCTCGTGCCGCCTGAGCAGCGCGCCCGGCGCAGCTCGGATTGGGCCGCGGACCAGGCCTACATGGCGCATTTCACCTTGACTGACGCTGAGAGCAACCGCTTCCGCTACTTCGAGCGACTGGAGCGCGGCGCGGCCGGGCTGAGTGGGGCGACCCCGCAGAAGGGGAATCCGGGAGAGCCGCTGTACAGCGTGTGGCTGGACGATTGGTCGGTGAAGCAGTTGGACGCCAACACATACCATTTGCAAGCTGCGGCGGGAGAGGTGCGGCTCGACCTGACCCTGACGGATGTCAAGTGGCCGGTTCTGCAAGGCGACCGGGGCTACAGTCAGAAGGGCCCTGACCCGGGCAACGCCTCGTACTACTACAGCCAAACCCAATTGGAGAGCGCCGGCAGCCTGTCGTTGGGCGAGAAGCCGATCGACGTGAGCGGCCTGAGCTGGATGGACCATGAATTTTCCACGTCGGCGCTGGCGGCAGATCAGGTCGGTTGGGATTGGTTCGCTTTGCAATTGGACGACGGCAGCCAGTTGATGGTCTACACCATCCGCAAAGCCGATGGCAGCCTGGATGCCTTCTCACGCGGCGCTTTTGTCGCCCCAGACGGCAGCGTTACGGCGCTCGACCTCAGCCAGTTCAGCGTTGAGATACAAGGCCAATGGCGTAGCCCGCACTCGGGCGCAGTCTACCCGGCCGCGTGGACGGTGCGCGTGCCATCGGAGGACCTCGAAATACACATCCGCCCGCTGATCCCCGACCAGGAGCTGAGGGTATCCTTCACCTATTGGGAGGGTGCGGTGCAGATTGAAGGCCGCCGGGCAGGACAGGCGGTTAGCGGCAGCGGCTACGTCGAGCTCACCGGCTATGCCGGGTCGATGCAGGGACAGTTCTAGGGAAAAACTGCATTTGCAGAAAGAAGTCTTCCGGTCCACTGAGGGCACCGGAAGACTTCTTTCTGCAAATGCAGTTTTTCCCTGGCCGGTTGGGTAGTTGCTTCTCCTTTGTTTGCCATTGTATAATGAATAAAAGGGTTGTTCTTTTCGTCACAAAACCAGGGTTCGGCCCTGGATCAGTTCAATGCAAAGGGAGGCATGTAAAGCATGGCAAGAGCTTTTGGCGTCGACGTGAGTCGCTATCAGGGTAAGATGAATTGGGAGACGGTGGCGGCTTTCGAGCCCGACGTGATCTTTGCAGGTGTCCGGGCAACGGTCAGCTGGGGTTATCGCGACAGTTGGTTTCAATGGAACTGGAGCGAGGCCAAACGGGTAGGCATTTTGCGCATGGCCTATCATGTTGTGTTCCCTGGAGAAGATGTCACCCGTCAGGTGGACAACTTCCTGGGGATGCTCGGTGAAGACCTGGGCGAGCTGCCGCCTGTCCTGGACCTGGAACTGGATCACGGCTACAGCACCACGTTGATTAAGAACAACATCCACGCCATGGCTTTGCAGATCCAAAGCCGTACCGGCAAGCGCCCGATCTTGTACAGCCGGGCGAGTTGGATCGACCAGTTCCTGGTGGGGGCCGACTGGCTCAACGATTACGATTGGTGGCTGGCGACCTACTTGAGCACCGCGGAGGAGCACCCTGGCCCACCGCTAATGCCGAAGGGCGTGAGAACTTATCTGATCCACCAGACAACCAGCCACGGTGTCGGCATTGGCAGCGAGAGCCTCAACATGGATTACGACCGTTGGAACGGCGATCGCGAGGCGGTCTATCGATACGCCGGACTGTCCGAACCGCCGCCCCCCGCACCGATGACCTGGGCGCAGGCCATCGACGCCTGGGCGCGGACAAAAGGATATGATGGTCCATCGCCGGACGAGGGGCAAGCTGTATAAGAAAAAAGCCGGGAGAAATCCCGGCTTTTTAAATGAATACTTGCATCAGAAATCGGCAGCAGCTTCGCCAAAATAATCTGTATCGATTTCCTTAAGTTCGTAGCTCGTTCTTGAGGCAACCCCTACCCCATAATCGATCATCAATTCAGTTAGCCGGTTGCCATCGATGAGGATCACCTTTGGCTCGATGTTTTCAACATAATGCCTGGCGGTATCGGTGAACCTTGTCGTCGTAATAAAAACGCCTTTCTTAGCTCTTTGTCCCGTCAGAGCGCCTACAAATTGTTGGATTTCTCTTCGGCCAACGGTTTGTTCAGTATTCCACTTCTTGGCCTGAATGTAAATGGTTTCAAGGCCAAGCCGGTCCTCATCAATGATCCCATCAATACCTTCATCACCACTGCGACCAACCGCTCGGGCTGCGTCCCGTTGTGTGCCGCCATAACCCATCTTGACGAGAAGTTCAACCACCAATTTCTCAAAGAAACCAGGCGTGCTATTAATTACATACGAAAGGAGTTGTTCTGAAATGCCTTTCCTGATCCGTTGATAGGCGTTTTCTAAAGCTTCTTCCGGGGTCAGTTCTTCCAGATATTCCTCTGACTTTATGCTTTCAATGGTTTCATTATCAGATTTTTTGAATTCTCGATACTCATCATACCTCTCCAAAAGTTTCATATTAATTTTGGAAGGGTTTTCTCGGAGGAGCTGAGATCCTCTTTCTGTAATTTGAAAGTGCCCACGTCGTGGATCTTCTAATAGCCCTGATTTTTTCAGATACGTTTTTGCCCAACCAACCCGATTATAAAAAACAGGCTGCTGGCCGCTTTGCAAAAGTTCTGATCTTTCCTCGTCGGATAAATCGAACTGATTTGCCAGTTGATCGACAGCATCATTTAGCTTGTGGATTTCCTTATCGGTCGCTAACCGGAGCAGCGGTAGCATAATGGATTGAAAATCTGGAATAGTCATTGATGGTCCCCTTGCTGGATATTGTGAGTTACCTTAAACCGTTAGATAGATTGTTAAGGTATTTGTGTGTTTAGAAATTCTTTCCGAAGCAGAGTGAGGGTTGGATAAAAAGGATGGCTCTGGTTATGCTGTAAATTGAGGGGTAAGGACAACTTGTGAATCAAATCCTTTTCCAACACCCACGGCTTGTCATTGACCAGCCATGTGACAAAGGCATTCTCCGCCATCCATGTTGATAGGTGGGCTTCCCCTTCACCAAAATAGCGACGGTGATCCTTTCCCTTCATTTGAACGTGTAAACCAAGCTTATCTTGCAGCAAGCAGCCGAGTGACTTTCGAAGTGTAGAAATATCTGCTCTGCCTTTGACGTGTTTTAATATCCGCTTGCGCAAGTTTTGAGGATGCCTCTGACTGGGCTCGACTGGTTTTGCGGGAGATATGCCGATATAGAGTAAGGCAAGACCATTGTATCGATAACAGTCGAAGACAGGTACGCCTGGAGGGGCTTCTTGAAAATACCAGGCATAAACTCCGGATTCGATCGGTACTGGGCATGGTTTTGACATGACCTCGATGCGACTGTACAATTTTTGCGGCTGCAGAAGTGGGGTGTAAAGGCCGTCTTTGATGATCATATCGATGGTGAGAACCTGGTGGTGATTAGAAAGTAGAAAATTGGATCTGGGATCAGGTGTGAAAAGTGGGCGGAACAGGACTTCGAACCTGCGACCCCATCCTTGTAAGGGATGTGCTCTAACCAACTGAGCTACCCGCCCGTACGCGCAAATTATACTCTACTCTCCGGTTCTATGCTACACTGTTTAGCGACTGTTTCAATATTTGCATGTCAGCATGAAGACCTCCTCTTCACGTTGACATGCAAACATTGAAACAGTCGCTAAACGATTCAATTTAGGAGGTATTTTCAATGCGTTTCGTTCGTTATCAATACGGCTCGGATGTACCGCGCTATGGCTGGATCTTAGAGGATCGGGTTGGGCCGCTGGATGGCTCTCCGATGGGGGAGTACCGCCGTTTGTCGGCGGAGTTGCCATTGGAGCGGGTCAAGCTGCTGGCGCCGTTACTGCCTGGCAAGATTATTTGTATCGGGCGCAACTATGTGGAGCACGCCAAGGAGCTTCAAAACGAGGTGCCCGAGGTGCCGCTGCTGTTCTTCAAGCCCACCACCTCGATCATCGGCCCGGGCGAAGCCATTTTGCTGCCGCCGCAGTCGCAGCGAGTGGACCACGAGGCTGAGTTGGCGGTGGTGATCGGTAAGACCGGACGCTGGATCCAGGCGGAGCAAGCCATGGACTACGTGATGGGTTACACGATCGCCAACGACGTTACCGCCCGCGACCTGCAGCGCCGCGATGGGCAGTGGACGCGCGCTAAGGGCTTCGATACATTTTGCCCGCTTGGACCCTGGATCGAGACCGAGCTGGATGCTGCGGATACGCTGATCACCTGCCATGTCAACGGCGAGATGCGCCAGATGTCATCGACGCGTGAGATGGTCTTTACGGTCTCGCGACTGATTGCTTTCATCTCATCAGTGATGACCCTGCAGCCGGGCGATGTGATCCTGAGCGGTACGCCGGCCGGGATTGGTCCCTTGGAAGAGGGGGACATCGTTGAGGTGGCGATTGAGGGGATTGGCAAGCTGCAAAACCCGGTGCGCAAGGACGAGGGGCGGAAGTAGAAAACAAACGTGTAGCCCTGACCTGCGCGCCACGTTCTTCTGGGAAAACAGTCAGCAGGATTGGTAGCGATCCCCAATCCTGCTGACTGTTTTATGGAAGGAGGTTGTCATAGAATGATTAGAAAATATCGATTATTTAAGTAAACAATTGACAAACCCAATTTTCATGCTTATACTATGAGAAGACAATTAAAAATTGTAGGTTGTCTGGTTATTGAACATTTAACATTCTGACGACCAGGGGGACTCCTACTGCAGGCAGGTCGGCCTCGATACGCTGTAGAGAATTGAAGCCTTTCCACATATCCATGCATTATCGTTGTAATTACTGCTTCTGATGAGCGGAAAGCCGGCCTCTATGGCCGGTTTTTGTTTTTTGATGGGGGAGAACGCTATAAGAAAATCGTATTTCAAACGCTGCATTTTAACAATTAAAACAGCTGCTCAGGCAGTGGAGTTTATTTTGAGAGGAAGCACCGCTGCAATGGGGCTTTCTGTGGCTTGGGCAGCTGCGATGGAAGTTTCTTTATGTGTACGAATTGGAGAAGGGCTATGAATGGTAAACTGCATAAAGTCGTTCGCTTTCTCTCAAACGTGCTGTACCTGAGTGTGATCGTCACTTTGATTGGTATTGGTCTTCTATATGTTATGAACCGCCCTGGATTGGTTGCTTATGGCGAGTCTCTGGCGAAGAAGACAGCCGATCCTAAGATCGCGAAGGTAGCCGCACCGGCCAAGACAGCGAAACCAACCAAGACGAAGAAGCCAACAAAGACACCCAAGTCGACGAAAACACCCAAGCCGACAAAAGATCCGACCCAAAAAGCCATCCAAGCGGCCAAGATCAGCAAGTTGGATTCGGCGGCTGCGGTTGAAGGGGCTGACCTGAAGTTCACCCATGGGGATACCAGCTTCTGTCAGTTATCCCCCACAACTGTGGAGGGCACCTTGAAGGTGACCCTGCCGGAGGGCATGAGCGCCCGCTTGCAAGCTTCGTGGCGCGTGGTTGAACCGCCGGATCAACGGACGGAGATCAAGTACATCGATGGAGGCCAGGTTGAGAATGGCGACACCTTCAGCTTCACGGCCGAATGGCCGGGTGTGCGCCCGGGTGACGAGGTGGTGGAAGTCCACATGGGTGGGGCGTTGATCGTCGACAACGGCGACTCGATTGCCAGCACAGGGATCGATTACTACTGGTACCCATGGGTGTGCCAGCTGACCCCGGCTGCGCCCACGAACACGCAGGCGCCGAACACGCCAACGATTGGAGCAGAAACGGAGACTCCCATACCCCCATCGTCGACGCCGGTTCCTCTAACGGGAACGCCGAACACGCCAACGATTGGAGCAGAAACGGAGACTCCCGTACCCCCATCGTCGACGCCGGTTCCTCCAACGGGAACGCCGGGCACGCCGACGATTGGAGCAGAAACGGAGACGGCGGTTCCGCCCAGCTCGACTCCGGTTCCGCCGAGCGCGACGCCAGTCGTTCCAAGCGCGACTCCGGTTTCGCCCAGCTCGACGCCAGTCGCTCCAAGCGCAACACCGGTTCCACCAACCCAGACGCCGATCATTATCACGGCTGTAATCTCAGAGACACCGACACCGATAACGCCAACCATTGGCGCGCTGACCGAGACGCCAATACCGACCTCGACCTTTACGCCGACGGAAACGCAGTTCATCCCATCGTTCACACCAACGGCGACTCAGACGGCGCCTACCGCTACGCCAACCGAGACGCTGTTCATTCCGTCGCTAACACCGACCCCGACACATACGGCGCCGACGCTCACACCGTCTAACACGCCCATCACGCCAACCCAGACGCCGATCGTCATCACCGTGACCCCCTCGTTGACGCCAACGCCGTCGCCGACGCCGGTCACGCCAACGCAGACGCCGGTCGTCATCACCGTGATCCCGTCACTGACGCCGTCGATCACACCGCCGCCGACGATCACGATTGGGGCGCCTTCACAGACGTCGATCGTCATTACCGCCACACCGGTACCGGCCACCCCAACCCCGATCATCATTACCGCCACACCCGTACCGGCCAGCCCGACGCCGATCATCATTACGGCTACCCCTGTACCCGCCAGCCCGACGCCGATCATCATCACGGCCACACCGGTACCGCCAACTCCGGCGCCGATCATTATTACGGTGGTTATCACGCAGACACCGGTTGAAACTATCCCGGTCATCATCGTAGCGCCAAACGAGACGCAAACACCCTCACCGACGGCTGGCGTTCCGGTTACGGGCGGGTTTATGACGAACACACCCCCGCCGACGATCACGCCGTATGGCTTCGCCGCATTAGGTGGCGAGCAGATACCGCTCATCGGCGCAACTGCAGTCCCGCTGGGTGTACCCGCCACGAGTGCTGAAGAAGTGATCATCCCGGTCACCGGCGGTGACATCAGCTGGCAGAACTGGCTGACGGACAGCAAACTGCAGCCGGCGCTGGATTGGGCCATGATACTGGCTGCAGCCGGCTTTATGTTGTACGGCTTGCTGCGATACCTGAAGAAGTAGGCCAAAGCAAATTTCTGGCCGGTGCAGTTGAGGAGACTGCACCGGCTTTTCTGATTCACTGTTTGCTTGGATCGGGTTAATGATCGAGAGGGGGCTTTGTGGCGGCTCTCCTGCCTATCATAAAACCTGTCTGGGGTTATAACCCTTTCGGTTGATGCGGAAATAACCCGTTTGCGAAGGGGTGTCGTCATTGACTTTCCGGATGGACTCCCTATAATAAGGATGTAGCACAAATTGCACCAAGATTATCGGTTTACATGACAAGCTAACTATCGGTTGTACCGGAATGTGATAAACCGGCTCTGCTTGGAAGGGGACAATTAGATACCGTCTCGCCGCCATTAGGGGTGATAGAGATTTAGTGGAGATACGAACGAAGGGACGGTGTCACCAGCCAGCAGCCGGTTTTTCATTTCGGGTAGGCCATAAAGGTGTGTGAAGCGGTTTGGTTCCGGTAAAACCTTCTACAGCAGAAATTGGTTATTGACAAACCGTCCGGTAATTTCTATAATACGAGCAGATAATTAAAATTACTTAACAAATTTGTAATGTGGTTGTTGTCGGTAATCGTTCAACTTCATAGCTTTCATTCAACGGAGGCGATGATCCGAGTGCCCATTTGGTCGCTTTGCCCTTCACCGGGCAAGGCACTCGGGGAGCCAAGTAGCGAAACCGGCCGTTTGGCCGGTTTTTTTATTGCACCTTCTGGCCTGGATGAGGCCCTTGGAACAGGCTTCAATGAGAGCTATAAAATCTGCGGGTGCAGCGTTTTGGGTTGAGGGATGATAGAAAACGACTGGCCCAACAGTGGGGATGCAGAGGGGGAGATGCGGGGTTTATCCAGTGCACTCTTCAACCAGGGTGCACTGGAGCCCACCCCTCACCGGTCTTGAAAAGCCGGGTAGAACTTTACAAAACAATCTGAATCAGCGGTAACCACTCAAGCGGAAGCGCTTTTGCCGGAAGGGATCTCGGGATGCAAACAATTTCACTTCCCGTTACAGGATCCCTGATTGAGTAGTTGCGGTTTCCATTTGGAAAAGGTAGTCAGTCGTTTGTATTCTGATAGGTTGCAGAGGCTATTGACAAACCAAATGGTAAGATTTATAATACTTTTTATAATGTAGTTTTAATAAAAGTGTTTTTCGGCGGCGATGAAATGAATGCCTAAACTGGTCGCTTTGTTTGGAGCTAAAATTCCAAACAGTCATTCATGGAGCCAATAGCGAAACCGGCCGTATGGCCGGTTTTTTTGTTGCCGAAAAACGACTCTTCAAGCAATAAACATTCGATTTTATAACCGCATAGACAGTTATCCGTAGGGTGGCAAAGATCTATACGCCTGATTTGGTCGCTTGTCCGGCAGAATAAGTTTTTCTGCAGGCAGGGCGTATAAGGAGCTGAGTAGCGAAACCGGCCGGCGCCGGTTTTCTCTTAATAAGCTAATGTTTCGAAAATAGAGGGGTAATGGATGGATATTCAGGCCGAAAATGAAAAAATTCTGACCCCGAGCGTTGGAGCAGGCATAGACCTGGATGAAGTCAACACCGACCGCCAGCGAGTATTGGTGGTTGAGGATGAGTTTGACACCATATTCTTGCTCAAACAAATATTACGGATTGCCGGGTTCAACGTGATGAGCGCTTGCAGCGGGCAAGAGGCGCTCAAAAAAGTGGTCGAACACAAACCAGACCTGGTGCTGCTGGATATTATGATGCCGGAGATGGACGGCTGGGAGATCTTGAATCACCTCCGCCAGATGACGGACGTCCCGGTCATTGTCATATCGGCCATGAATTCCAAGAACGAAATCGTGAAAGGGTTGTCCAACGGCGTCGATGATTACGTTACCAAGCCGTTCTACAACGCAGAAGTGGTCGCCCGTGTGAAGGCAGTCTTGCGGCGTTCAGGAAAACCACAAGAAGTCAGCCGTCTCGTCTTTCCACAGGTCAACCTCATCGTCGATCTCATGTCCCAAGAAGTGACCTTGAACGGTAAAGAGGTCCGTCTGACCCCTAAGGAATTCTCCGTGTTGTCTGTGCTGGCAAAGCACGCGCCGGCAATCGTAAGTTATCAGACGATTTCACAAGCAGTATGGGGAGAAGATTCGAGCGATGTGCGTAAGCGCACAAAGTACCTGGTGTACCTGCTGCGCAGGAAATTCGAAAAAGCTGAACCGGGCTCAAACCTCATTCTCAACGTTGACCGGCTGGGATACAAGCTTCAAACAGAAGTTTGAGAACGGTAACAATTAAACCGGGAGGAAATTCATTCATGAACCAAAGGTCTTTCATTAAAAGATTGACGAAGATCAGTTATGCCCTGGGCATCGCTTTTCTTCTCACCGGCTTCGTACTATCACTGGTAAATCAACCTGCTGCGGCAGCAAGTGACGGCCAAAGACGACCAACCGTCGGACCGGGCAGCCGCTCGACCCCGCCCCCCAGCACCAATGGAAACAACCAGAACGGCCCGCGCACGAGCGGAAGGAACGAGGCGTTCTCCCAGCCGAACGCGCGCGGCGCGGATGCGGTCGCGGCTGGGCGTATTGGTATCCGGCCAATCTTTTGTCGATGGCTATGATGTTTCTTGGAATGGGCAAGACGTTGCTGAGGCATCTGCTTCCCTGCAGTTATTTGACATCCTGGGCAAACGGTTTCTTGAACCGTAAGCGTAACCATACCAGAACTCTTCAACATTACGGCTTAAAGTAGACTATTATTGGAAGCATCCGAAGATGTACAAGTTATAAACAGTTTGATCATGTCGAGAATATCGATGTTCAGGACGGGGACACCTATGTTGTCAATGCGGATTGGCCTGGCTTAACATCTGCAGTGGATCTTGAATTTTCCTATAGAGATCCACTATGATGCTAGCCTTTACCTAGGTGATGAAGTCGTAGCAGATGATCAGTTTGATTATTTCCTTCATCCGAGCGCTTGCACAGTGACGCCGACGCCGGAAACGCCCACATCAGAGACGCCGACTATAGTGACACCCACCACAGTGACACCGCCAACGGAAACGCCAACGGTTGAAACACCGACACCGACAGCGACATCGCCTGCTACGACCCCGCGGCCGACCCGGACGCGCACTTCGCCTCCGAACGAGCCCACGCCGACCAACACGTCGCCGGTGATCTTCCGCCCCACCGTCACGCCCGGCGGGCCGACCCTGACGCCGACCCCCACCACCGATCCGCGCACGCTGACGGCCATGCCCACCTCCACAACCATTCCGACGCTGGGAGCGCCTGAATCCGTAGCGCCGGTGACCGGCGGCCAGAACACGACCGACGGCTCGGCAACCGCCGGCGAGCAGGAACTCATCCCGGTCGGCGGCGCCGATCTGGCCTCGATTGCTCAGATGCAAGCTGGACTAAACTTGCTGCAAAAGGTTACAATGCAATTAGGTCTGGTGTTCCTTGGCATCGCCCTCGCGCTGCAAGGCCTGTCGCGTATGAACAAGTCATAACAGCCGCCTCGGAACAAATTATGGGTAATCAGGATGAGGGATAATGAGAGGTTGGTTTGAGAGGATCAGGGCGGGTTGGTTACTCGTCGTAGGAATTGCACTACTGTACTTTGGCTTTAGCGGATCTTCAGATATCGTGCGTCAGGTCCGGGCCTTCTTTAATCAGGCCAGTGGAGAGCAAGCGTACCTGTCTGATGAGGGTTTCGTGCCCTATTCCGTGCCTGTTGATGAAAACGCCGGGAGTGCCCCAGCTTTGGGGCACTCCCGCATGAAAGCAAGCCGGACGCCCACCCCAGCCGTTGAAGCGGCGGGGTCGGCGGCGCCGGTTCATATCCTGGGCTCGCATCTGCCGACGCCGGAAGGCTGGGTGGAGACGCCCATCCCTGTCTTGCTGATGGCAGGCGGGGCAGACGCAGCCAATGCCACTTCTGCGCCTCTGCCGACCATCCCTCCAGCGACGGCCACGCCGCTGGTGACCAGTCCACACCGCTGCCGTCGCCCACCCCCGAGCCTACCCTGGCTCCTGAGATGCCGTCCCGGATCGTGATCGAGTCGATCGGCCTGGATGCGGATGTCGTGCCCGCTACGGCGAATAAGGTGAACATTGACGGGGTGGAGTTCGAGCAGTGGCTGGCGCCCGACCGGCACGCGTCCGGCTGGCACACCGACTCGGCCATGCTGGGTCAGGTTGGCAACACGGTGCTGAACGGGCACCACAACATCCACGGGCTGGTGTTCCAGTACCTTGTGAACGTCAACGAGGGCGACATCGTTGTGGTCTACGGCTCCTCCCACGAATACCGCTACATGGTGACCAACAAGATGATCCTGCCGGAGAAGTACGTGAGCCTGGAGCAGCGCATGGAAAACGCGCGCTGGATCATGCGCTCGAACGACGAGCGTCTGACCCTGGTCACCTGCTGGCCGTTCGAAAGCAACACCCACCGGCTAATCGTCGTGGCGCAGCCGATCGACAGTCAGCCGATCCAGTAAATTAACGACCGGTTATTGGGCGTCTTGGAGCGACTGCGATGCTCCCAAGACCTCGATAATGAAACATCAGGCGGGCGCTTTTAGCGCCCGCCTGATGGCGTATACAACATCATTCAATACCGGTTTACTGCGGCCGCGGGTTCATCCGATACAAAGAGGCGAGATTGCTGGGAGCTGCGATCATCACTGCCGTATCCGGATGAGCGATTACAAACAAGCGGCCCCAAGAAGGCTCGCTGCCGACCTGGATGCAGGTTTGCAAGACCAGGTTGTCCCCCTTACCATACGTCTGGTAGAACAGATCGGTGCTGGTCATCTGATTGCGTTGGCCCTGCAGCGGAACAAAGTGTGAATACACATCTTCGGGGCTGAGCGCCTGGTAGCTCAAGATTTCGTCAATCTTATAGCGCCGGATCGACCCATCCCCAAACACCAAAATCACTTCCTGGCCTTTTTGCAGGCTGTAGAAGTGCTTCCCGGCCAGATAGTTGTGGGCCAAAAGCCCCTGGGAGTTGTACTTGGCGGCCGAACCGAACTGGGTGACGACCTCGGGCGTGGTGGAAACATAAGCAGGGTTGCTCGTGGGCTGCTGGACAACGGGTAATGCCATTTGACCGGTTACATAGACGCCAACCAGCGTGGTCGAATCGCCATTTTGGAGGTTCTGCGTAAAATCATTCAAGGTGGGCATGGCAGAAGAGTCGGTCACAACTGCGTTAGGGCTGTAGCCTGTTATGGGGACGGGAGTGGAGACAATATTTTTTGACCCGGCAATCGATGCGACGAAAAGTAACAGGAGGGTGAGCGCAATCGTGAGTTTCGTTCGAATGGTCATTATTTATACCCCTATAGTTTTATAAAAGTATTTGTATGGATATATTCTAGTAATAAAATGGTAATAATTCAATGGGTATTTGTAACTGAACAGGTAAGCTTGCGATTCTGTTATTCAGGGAGCATCCCCTCGGATTGGTATGTCTTCCAGGGCCGGTCAGGTAGGCGCTCTTCCAAAGCGCATCCCACCTCATCGCACTAATCCTCTACTCTCTAATTTAGAGAAAAGTGCCCGTTATGGTATAATGCGAGCAAGAGAAATTCTAAAAATTTGCTCATCCCGATAGATCTTTAGGAGATATGAAGTATGTCCGGTCACTCAAAGTGGTCAACTATTAAGCGCAAGAAAGGCGCTGAGGATGCCAAGAGAGGCAAGATCTTCACGCGATTAACGCGCGAAATTCTCATGGCGTCGCGAGAGGGCGGCGGGGATTCCGAAACCAACTTTCGCCTGCGGCTAGCAGTTGAGCGCGCCCGCAACCAGAATATGCCCAAAGAGAACATTGAGCGCGCCATTAAGCGTGGCACAGGTGAAGGCAAAGACGGCGAAACCTATGAAGAGGTGTTCTACGAAGGGTATGGACCTCATGGTGTGGCTTTGATGATCGAATGCCTGACCGAAAATCGCAATCGCACGGTTGCTGAACTTCGCCACATTTTGACCAAGGGGGGCGGAAGCATGGGTGAGGCCGGCTCCGTTGCCTGGCAGTTCAGGCGAGCCGCTTATTTCAGCATCCCGTCCAACAAGGCCGATTTCGACAACGTGTTCGAGATGGCAGTCGAGGGCGGGGCGGACGACGTGGACATGGATGAAGAAATCATCGAGATTGTTGCGCCGGTGGAAGCCTTCAAGACCCTGTCCGACCGCTTGCGCGCCGCTAAGATCCAGCCGGAAGAGGCAGAGCTGCGCATGATGCCCAATCAGGAAATGGATCTGGACGTGGACGCGACCATGCAGGTTGTGCGCACCATCGAATCGCTGGAAGACCTGGATGACGTGCAGAATGTATACTCCAACCTGCACATCTCCGAGGAGGCCATGACGGCCCTGGAGACCGAGTAATCCATGCTGGTCATCGGCATCGATCCAGGCACTGCGCGCACCGGTTATGGACTGATACGCGAGACGCCAGAGGGCAACCTGGACACGCTCACTTATGGTGTGATCGAGACGCCGCCGCACACTCCGCCAGAGCAGCGCTTATTGCAGCTGTACACCGAACTGCAGCAAATCTTGCTTCTCCATCGTCCCGACAGCGGCGCGGTGGAGAAGCTTTTTTTTCAGCGGAATGTGACCACCGCAATCGCAGTAGGTCAGGCGCGCGGCGTGATCCTGCTGGCGCTGGCTCAGGCGGGTCTCCCCGTTGGGGAGTACAATCCCATGGACGTCAAGCAGGCGGTGGTGGGTTATGGCGGCGCGGAAAAGAAGCAAGTGCAGCAAATGGTGACGATGCTGCTGTCGTTAGAGAGCATCCCGCAGCCGGACGACGCTGCGGATGCGTTGGCGGTGGCAATTTGCCACCTGCATTCGAGTCGGATGAAGAGCCTGACAGGGTGGGAAGAAGATTTGTGATCACCAGCACCTCCAATCCACGAATAAAACTGGCCCGCAAACTGCAGCGCGACCGCAAGGAGCGCCAGCAGAGCGGGCTGTTTTACGTGGAGGGGCTGCGAATCGCCGGAGAGGCGGTCGAAGCGGGTTGGGAGATCGACAGTTGGATCGTCTCCCCTGAGCTGCTGGTAAGCGAATTTGGGCAAGATCTGGTCGAATTGCAGCGCCGGCAGGGCGCGCCAATCCTGGAGGTCGGCGGGCAGGTGTTCAAGAGCATGGCGCTCAAAGAAGGCCCCCAGGGCATCGCCGCGCTGGTACGCCAGCGTTGGCTGCCGCTCGAGCGAGTGCAGCTGGCGGGTGGCTCATCCTGGGTGGCGCTGGATGCAGTCGCCGACCCGGGCAACCTGGGCACGATCCTGCGCACGCTGGACGGCGTTGGTGGAGCGGGTATCATCCTGCTGGACCAATCCACCGACCCATACGATCCGGCGACGGTGCGCGCCAGCATGGGCGCAATCTTCTCGCAGAAGCTGGTCAAAGCGCCCTTCCCAAACTTTGCCGAGTGGAAGCGGGCCACCGGAGCGCCGCTGATCGGCACCTCAGACCGGGGCGCAGTCGATTACCAGGCGGCGGTGTACCCGCAGGCTGTGGTTCTGCTGATGGGCAGTGAGCGCCACGGGCTGCTGGAGCATCACGTCGCAATTTGCGATACAATTGTGCGCATTCCCATGGTTGGCCGCAGCGATTCGCTTAACCTGGCGGTCGCCACGGCCGTGGTTTTATACGAGATTTTCAACCAACATCGAAGGGTTCGATAAATGATTGCAAGCGTTCAAGGTGAGGTTATCTCCGCAGGTGAAGATACCCTGGTCATCTCGATGGGTGGGGTGGGGCTGCTGGTCTACGTGTTCCCCTCGGTGCGGAGCCAGGTGCGCATTGGCGAGCAGTTGTTCCTGCACACCTATCTCGTGGTGCGTGAAGATGCGCTGACCCTGTACGGCTTCGAGCACGAGGAGGAGCGCAGCTTTTTCCTGCTGCTGCTGGGCGTCAACGGAGTTGGGCCACGGCTGGCGATGTCGATCCTGTCGCACCTGTCGGTTGACTCCATCCGTCGGGCGGTGCTGAGCGAGCAGCCCGAGATTTTCGGGCGCGTGCCGGGGGTGGGTAAGAAGACCGGGCAGAAGATCAACCTGTACCTGCAGGGCAAGGTCGGCGAAGGCCTGACGTTGGAGTTTATGCCGTCTACCGATATCGATACCGAGGTGTTGGAGGCGCTGACTGCGCTAGGTTACAGCATCGTGGAGGCGCAGCGGGCAGTCCAGTCCATACCCAGAGATACGCCCAACGACGTAGAGGAAAAGCTGCGGGTGGCTTTGCAGTATTTCTCTGGATAAGAGAGCGAAACGCAAAGGCGCAGCAAAATCTTTTTTGATCCTCAGACAGCCAAGAGACAGAGAGTGACTTCTACTCTCTGTCTCTTTAAAATCTCAGCGGCTCCAGGTTTCGCTCTTTTTGTATAATGGTAGTGCTTGAAATTAGGGAGGTGAGGATGGACGCCACGCAAGCGAAGGTGTTTCCCCGGCACGGCTGGGTTGGACTACTGCTTCTCATCATTTTTTGGCCGGTCAACTGGGTTTTACCCGGTCTGCGCACGGCCTGGGCCTTTTTCCCGATGTGGGTGGGCTATTCCCTGACGATGGACGCCCTCGGCTACCGCCTGCGAGGTACCTCGCTGTTTGCGCGCAGCCGGCTGCGCTACCTGGGCCTGTTCGCCCTATCGATCCCATTGTGGTGGGTGTTTGAGCTGGTCAACCTGCGGGTGCATAACTGGCAGTATGATGGAGCCGAGCTTTTCAGCCCGCTGGCATTCTTCCTGCTGGCAAGCTTCAACTTCTCGGTGGTGATCCCGGCGATCTTCAGCACGGCGGAGCTGTTTGCCGGGATGGGATTTATCCAAAAGCTCGGCAAGGGCCCGGTCATCCGCGGTGACCGGCGCACCACGTTGGTTTTCTTTATCCTGGGCGTGTTGATGCTGGCGCTGCTGCTGGTGTGGCCGCAGCTGTTCTTCCCGTTCTTCTGGCTGTCGCTGTTCTTCATCCTGGAGCCGGTCAACATCTGGCTCGGCTTCCGCAGCGTGACGCGTTACACCGGTCGGGGCGATTGGCGCCCGGTCATCGCCCTGTGGTGTGGGGCGCTGCTGACCGGCTTCTTCTGGGAGATGTGGAATTATTTTTCGTATCCAAAGTGGGTGTACTTGATCCCGTATGCCAACGTGCTGCACGTGTTCGAGATGCCGCTGCTCGGTTATGGCGGTTATTTACCGTTCTCCCTGGAGCTGTATACACTGTATCACCTGGTGATGGGGCTGCTGGGGGAGAAGAATCCGGAGTATTTGAAGATTGGGGATTGAGAGAGCAGAGAGCAGTCCATGTGCATTGGCTGCTCTCTGCTATCTGCGATCTTAATTCGCCGGCTCCATCTCGCTCTCTTCGAGCTTTGCCATGGCGATGCCTTTGTCGACGTTGACCATGCTGAGCAGGATACCGCCGATCACGAAGAAGATGATCAGCGAGACAATGCTCAGACGGCTTCCGCCGGCCAACTGCGAGACAAAGCCGAACAGGGCTGGGCCTGCGATTCCGGCAAACTTCTCGCTAACGCTGAAGAAGCCGAAGAACTCGGCCGATTTGCTGGCAGGCATCATGCGCGCCAGCAGCGAGCGGCTGAGGGCCTGGCTGCCGCCCTGCACGGTGGCTACCATGGCGCCCAGCGCCCAGAACTGCCACTCATACTGCAAAAAATATCCGGCGATGGCGATCAGCGTGTAGATTGCCAGGGCCAGATAGATGCTGTTGCGGGTGCCGATCTTCTTGGCCAGCCAGCCAAACAGGAAGGCAAACGGCGCCGCCAGGAACTGCACCATCAGCAGTGTGCCGATCAGCGTGGTCTGACCAATGCCGATCTCCGCGCCGTAGATGGTGGCCATAATGATGATCGTGCCGATGCCGTTATTGTAGAACCAGAAAGCGATCAGGAACAGGAACAACTCCCGGTAACTGCGCAGGTCGCGGAAGGTGCGCCCCAGGCGGTTGAAGCTGGCCTGGATGGCCGAAAGGCCTTCTTCACCGGGCCGGACGCGACGCTGCGGCTCAGAGACGTAGCGCAGGATCGGGAAGGAGAACACCAGCCACCAAATCGCCACGCTCAGGAATGCCAGACGGGTCATGAGCCCGGTCAATTCTTCCGGGGCAAACAGGATCATACCCAGGTTGATCGCCAGCAGCAGTCCGCCGCCGATGTAGCCCATGGCATAGCCGCGCGAGGAGACCTGGTCGATGGTTTCGGAGGTGGAGATGTGCGGCAGAAGCGAATTGTAGAAAACCAGCGAGCCTGAGAACCCGATATTGCCAATGATGAAGAACAACGAAGCCAGCATCCAATCACCGGTGCGGATGAAGAACAACAGCGCTGTGCCGGTGATGCCGATGAACATGAATGCTGCCAGGTAGCGTTTCTTGGCGCCCTGAAAGTCGGCCACTGCCCCCAGGATCGGGCTGATCACGGCCGTTATCAGCAGGGCGATCGAGGTCGTGTAGGCCCAGTAGGCGGTTGCAACGTTGGGCGCCAGGATGGAGGCGGCTACGGTGGAGTAATACACCGGCAGGACCGCCGCCATAATGGTGGTGGCGAAGGCGGAGTTGGCCCAGTCATACATGGTCCAGGCCCAGATGGCTCGTTTACTTTGAGAGGTTTGCATGTGGTATTCTCGCTCGGTTCTATCTTTGATAGGGTTCTGAGAGCCTTGCTCGTAGGACAAGATGATTATATCGTATACAACCCCAGAGGACGCTGCAGGAGGCAGGACGTCAATAAATTCTGCAGCGTGAAACAGTCCCTTCATTAATAGCCTCGGAAGTGATATAATAACTGTTCTATATTGTTCTAATTCTCCGGCGTTTGCCGGTTGCTTTCCCGTAAGATCTGCAATCGTTGATTGCGAGCGAAAGGTGTGGTATGTCGCAAAACAGTATTCGTGTGGTTGGCGCACGTCAACACAACCTCAAAAATATATCGGTTGAAATTCCTCGCGATAAGTTTGTCGTGATTACCGGTTTATCCGGGTCGGGTAAATCCTCTCTGGCATTCGACACGATCTTTGCCGAGGGGCAGCGGCGGTATGTCGAATCGCTGTCGGCGTACGCGCGCCAGTTCCTGGGGCAAATGGACAAGCCCGACGTGGACTACATCGAAGGGCTTTCCCCGGCTGTCTCCATCGACCAGAAGGCTACCTCACACAACCCGCGTTCAACGGTCGGCACGGTGACCGAGATCTATGATTATCTGCGCCTGCTGTTCGCGCGCATTGGCATCCCACACTGCCCGATATGCGGTCGTGAGGTCGTCAAGCAGTCCGCTCAAGAGATCGTGGACAGCATTGAGCAGCTGCCGGATGACAGCCGCCTGCTGCTGCTGGCGCCGGTCGTGCGCGCCCGTAAGGGCACCTATCAGGCGGTCTTCGACGAGGTCCGCAAGGCCGGGTTTGCACGGGTGAGGGTGGATGGTACGGTGTACAGTCTGGACGACGAGATTAAGCTTGACCGCTACAAGATCCACACGATCGAGGCGGTGGTCGACCGCCTGGTCCTGCGCAAAGCCGAGACGGAAGAAGAGGAAAAGACCGCCCGCTCGCGCCTGACCGATTCGGTCGAGACGTCGCTGAAGGTGGGCGAGGGCTACTTGACGATCCAGAATTCTATCGGTCGATCCGCCGCAAGACCTGTTCTACTCAGAGCACCTGGCGTGCCCGGAGCACGGCGTGAGCCTGCCGGAGATCGAGCCACGCACCTTTTCGTTCAACACCCCGCATGGCGCCTGCCCCGACTGCCAGGGCCTGGGCAGCCGTTTGGAAATCGATCCGAACCTGCTCATCCCCGATGACGAGCGTTCGCTCAACGAAGGCGCAATTGTGGCGCTGGAGTGGAACACCGGCCGCGAGCGCGAGCAGGGCGGCTACTACTGGCAGATGATCGAGGCGGTTGCGCGTCACTACCACATCAGCCTGGACGCTCCGGTTTCCGAGCTGTCGAAGGAAAAGCTGGATCTGATCCTATACGGTACCGGCGAGGAAGAGGTGACTGTGCGCTTGAACGGCCGCAACGAACGCCAGTCCTCATTCCGCACCACATTCGAAGGCGTGGTGCCGAATCTGGAGCGCCGTTACCGCGAAACCAACTCGGATTACATGCGCAACAAGATCTCCGAATATATGAGCGACCGGGCCTGCCCCACCTGCAAAGGCACCCGCCTGCGCCCTGAAGTGCTGGCGGTGACCGTTAACGGCAGCAACATTGTCGAGGTGACCCAGTGGCCGGTGCTGCGCACCCTGGAATGGGAGCGGCAGATGGCCGACAACCCTGAGCTGCTCTCGTCGCGACAGAAGGCGATCGCCAGCCGGATCTTGAAGGAGATCGAGAGCCGCCTGGGCTTCCTCGTGGACGTTGGCCTGGATTACCTGACCCTCAATCGCTCAGCCGGTTCGCTTTCGGGCGGTGAGGCGCAGCGCATCCGCCTGGCGACCCAGATCGGCTCGCGGCTGATGGGCGTGCTGTACGTGCTGGACGAGCCCTCGATTGGCCTGCATCCGCGTGACAACGACCGCCTGCTGGCGACCCTCAAAAATCTGCGCAACCTGGGTAACACGGTCCTGGTTGTGGAGCATGATGAAGAGACCATTCGCAGCGCCGATTGGATCTTGGACCTGGGGCCGGGGGCGGGTGAGCATGGCGGGGAGGTGGTCGCCGAAGGAACGGTGGAAGATATTCTCGCCAATCCAAACTCGTTGACCGGGGCGTACATGTCTCGCCGCCTGCAGGTGCCCATGCCGGCGGAACGTCGCGAAGGCAACGGCAAGGCGCTCAGGATCGTAGGGGCGCGCGCCAACAACTTGAAGAACCTGGACGTGAAGGTCCCGCTGGGACGGCTGGTATGCATCACCGGCGTATCCGGCTCGGGCAAGTCGACCCTGATGGTAGACGTGCTCTACAACGCCCTGGCGCGCGAACTGCACGGGGCGCATACCCAACCCGGCGACTACGACCGCATCGAGGGCACCGAACACATCGACAAGATCATCAACATTGATCAGTCGCCGATTGGACGCACGCCGCGCTCGAACCCGGCCACCTACACCGGCATGTTCGACGAGATCCGCAAGCTGTTCGCCGAGCTGCCCGAGAGCAAGATGCGCGGTTACAAGCCTGGGCGCTTTTCATTCAACGTCCACGGCGGGCGCTGTGAGGCCTGCCAGGGCCAGGGACAGCTGCGGATCGAGATGCAGTTCCTGCCGGATGTGTACGTGCCCTGCGATGTGTGTAATGGCTCGCGCTTCAACCGGGAGACCTTACAGGTGCGTTTCAAGACCTACTCCATCGCCGACGTGCTGGACATGACCGTGGAAGAGGGTCTGGAGGTCTTTTCAGCCTTCCCGTCAATTATGAGCCGCCTGCGCACGCTTAACGAGGTTGGGCTGGGTTACATCCGCATCGGGCAGCCCGCACCGACCCTGTCGGGTGGCGAGGCCCAGCGGGTCAAGCTGGCCCGTGAGCTGTCGCGTCGTTCGACCGGCAAGACCCTGTACGTGCTGGACGAGCCCTCGGTAGGCCTGCACGCCGCGGATGTGCACAAGCTGATCGAAGTGCTGCAGCAGCTGGTCGAGAACGGCAACACGGTCTTGATCATCGAGCACAACCTGGATATCATCAAGGTGGCCGACTACGTCATCGACTTGGGACCTGAAGGCGGCGACCGGGGCGGCGAGTTAATCGCGACCGGAACACCGGAAGAGATTGTTGCCCAGCCGGCATCCTTCACCGGACAGTTCCTTGACAAATATTTTCGCGAGAACCATCATTCGGCCGGACTCGCTGAATCTGTAAATATCAGGTAAAATCCTTCTGCAACATGCTATCCCAATCCCTTGCTTCATTTCATGCTCACCGGTAAGCTTCAACAACCGGCCTATGCTGCGAGGAAACAAACAGGATAAACTATGGCTCGAAAAGATTCTCCCCAAAACGTGATCGATTCTTATCGAAAGCGCCAACAAATAATGCCGTTCGTGGTCGGGGGGCTGGCAGTACTGCTCGTCGCAGTTGGAATCATCATTCTGGTGGTTTGGTTCACTGGACCGAACCGCCCTGCGATGGCGCTCTTCGCTTCGGCAACACCTACATCAACGAGCACATCGACGGCTACACCGGTGACGCCCACAGCGACCGCTACCCTGACTCCCACCGAAACCCTGACTCCCACCGTAACAATAACGTCGACACCATCCGGCCCGTTTGAGTATGAGGTGCAGGAGGGCGACACCTGCTGGGATATCTCCGCCACCTTCGAGGTGGACCTGGAGGTCCTGCTGGCGTTGAACAACTTCAATCCCGGCACCTGCCCGATCAACCCGGGTGACAAGATCCTGATCCCGACCCAGAACCAGCAGCTGCCCACCGAAACGCCGATCTCATCCGACCTGACTCCCGGAACCAAGATCGAGTACCAGATCAAAACCGGCGAGACGATGGATGTGATCGCTCAGCGCTTCAACAGCACCATCGATGAGATCATCAAGGCGACCAACGAATACAACAGGAAGAACAACCTGGATCTACTCGAAGATAAGAACACGATCTACGCGGGGCAGACCCTGGTCATCCCGATCAACATCGTCACCCCCACTCCAACGCTGGCACCGACCAGCACCCCTGCGCCTGGCACCGTCACGTCGACGTCATCTGTTATTGAAGTAACGGCAACCTCAGCGCAGTAATCGATTCGCCCTAACCGGGCATCTACGACATCCCGTTTTCATTTGAAAACGGGATGTCGTTCCTTCCTATTTATGCTCGATCCAATCAGTTTTTACATTCTGGCCTTCTTGGGGGTCTTTGTCGAGACGCTCCCGTTCTTGATGCTCGGAGCGCTAGTCTCCGGGCTTGCGGCGGCATTTCTCAGCAGAGAAGACCTTGCTGGCCTGCTGCCGCGCCGGCGGCTCTTGGGCGTGCTTGTGGGGGCCCTGCTGGGGCTTTTCTTCCCGGTCGGCGCAGCCGGGGCGGCCCCGCTGGCCCGGCGCTTCTACCGTAATGGTTTCTCCCTGCCAGTTGTGGTTGCATTTTGGCTGGCTGCTCCGGCGCTTAACCCCATCTCCTTGACGGTCATGCTGGCGCTGCTTGGGCCGGGTCCGCTGCTGTGGGGGCGGATGGCGTTGGGGTATGCGTTCGCGGCGGCAGTGGGGATGGCGGTGTGGGCTGCTGCCCGCCCCTCTCCGGGAGGGAGAGGGGGAATGCCGGCCCTTCTCCACTCGCAGAAGCATGGAGAGTGCTCCAACTCCCTCACACCTCTGAAGAGGGGCGGAGTGAGAGGCCAACTGCAGCAGGCCCTCCTGCTGGCCGCGGATGACCTGTTCGACTTTGCCCCCTATCTGTTGGTCGGTTCGCTGTTGGCGGCGCTGCCGCGGGCCTTCCTGCCACAGCAGGCGCTGCACGGGCAGCTGCTCCCGGCGGTGCTGGCCGGAAATTCCCTGGCACAGGTCTTTCTCGTGCAGGGCTTGATGGGCAGCCTCTCTACCCTATTGCTGGTGGTCGTTTTGAGCGTTGGGCCGGCGCTGGGAATTCAGAACCTGGCCTTGTTGGCAGGGGTGTTTACAACCAGGCTCTCACCTCAGCCCTCTCCGAAAGAGCGAGGAGAGCCAGGTTCCCTCGCCTTTCAGGAGAGAGCCGGGGCGGGGGCTTACCGCTCCTTCCAGACGCCTATCCTGGTCGTCCTGGGCATATTCATCCTTTGGCAGGCATGGAGCGGTGAAATGCGAGCCTATGTGGACCAGCGCATGGCGCCGCTGGTGATCCTGGCGGGGCTTGGATGTTTGGTTTTAGCGGAGGGGGTGCGGAATTTTCGCAAGCCGGCGGGGGAGGGTGCTCAGAAAGCCGCCCCTGCTGATTTGTTGAGCGGGCGACGTGGGAACCTGCTGGCGCTTGCGCTGCCGGTGCTGGTTGGGCTGGTCTTGATTGCCTATGGAGGCCAGGAACGGCTGCGGGCGCCCGTGTTGACCAGCGAAGAGATCGGCGGAAGAGGACCACTAACGCTGGCCTTCGCGCAAGCCATGACCCCCGCATCTGTCGAGCAGCGTTTTCATCTGCAGCCAGACGTCCATGGTCGCTTTACCTGGGAAGGCAACCGCCTTCATTTCTGGCCGCAGGAGCCGCTCACGCCCGGCCAGACCTACACGGTTACGCTGGACCCCGGTTCGACTGCCATGGATGGTCGCGCGATCTTCAGTCCCGAAGAATGGACTGTAAGGGTGCGCAAGCCGTGGGTGGTTTACCTCTCGCCTATGAACGAAGGGCCCGAGCTGTGGCGAGTGCGGGCAGACGGTGGTGGGGGGCAGCCATTGACAGATACGGGCGGGCGGGTGCAGGACTTTGGCGTGTCACCGGATGGGGAGTGGATCGCGTATGCAGTAAAGAACGACCAGGGCGGGGCCGATCTGTGGCAGGTAGACCGGGCGGGCGAGAGCAGCAACCTGCTCGACTGCGGCACAGACATCTGCACGCAGCCGTCGATTGCGCCGGAGGGAACCCGGATCGTTTACGTGCGGGGCAGTGCGGCCACTCGCGGCGTTCAACCTGTCTCGGAGATACGCCTGTTTGACCGCTCGACCGGTATGGATGCGCCTTTGATCTCCAACACCCATTCCACAGGTGATAAACCTTCATGGTCGCCGGACGGGCAGCGGCTGGCTTATTACGACATCTCCTCCGGCGGACTGCGTGTAGTCAATATGGTGGATGGGACCGACATCTTTTTACCCTCGACCTCAGAAAGCGCGGTCAGCTGGTCGCCGGACGGCACAAAGATGCTGTACACCGACACGCAAACGGCCCTCGGTGAGGTGTTCGTTCTGGTTTATGAAGCTAACTTCGAGACCGGGGTGAACCAGCCGGCGCTAAAGGACAATCCGGACGTGGCCGAGTATGGCACACCCGACTGGTCGCCGGACGGTGAGTGGCTGGCGACCAGCGTGCGCCTGGTGGGCAACCTGGTCAACCGCCAGATCTGGATGATGCAGTTGGACGGCTCGCAGGCCCGGCCGGTGACCAGTGACTTTACCTATTCACACAACAGCTATCACTGGAGCCCTTCCGGGCAAGAGCTGCTCTTCCAGCGCTTTTCACTGAACTCCTCGGACGCTCGGCCAGAGGTGGTGGTGTGGCAGCGGGAGACCGAGATGCTCACCGTGCTGGCCGAGGATGCAGGTTTTCCCAAGTGGGAACCTTAGAACCGCAAAAGCGCAGCCTGAGGCGCTGTACGCCTTAGGCTGCGCCTGTCCGGCGAGCAGCTGTTCCTTACCCGATCACCTTTGTTGGCGAGGGGCCGGGGGTGGGAGTATTGGTGGACGTAGGGGTGGGCGTGACGGTTGGGCCGTCCACGATTTCAACCTCCATGAAAACCGGGAAGAAGGCCGCCTCATCGGCGTTCGCCAGCACCCAGTTGCTCTTCAACCGGGCCGGGTAGTTGGGAGCGACCATGTCCACGGTGATCTTGATTTCTTCCCCAGATGGAACATCTTTCGTAAAGTAGTAGGCGTTACGCTCGCCGAGGGCCGCACCGCTGAAGTAGCGCAGGCTGTAATCCTTCGTCCAGGTGGTTTTACCCGTGTTGCGCAGTGTCCAGGTGACGTCGAACCTTTGGTTCATGCCCACCTGCGCGCCGTCCAAGGGCTTCTGGCTGACGAACTCGGCTTGATCGGCTGGGGCGATGTAGTAGGTGGCGGTCGGTTCAGACGGGGCGGTTGTGGCAGCCGGGACGGTGGGGGCGGCCGGTGGAACGGGCGTATCGGTGGGAGCCGGCGTTTCGGTTGGGTTCGCAGCAGCACTGGCAGTGATCCCGGCTTCGAAGGTCTGCACAGCCTGGGAGGCGATCTGGTTCGGGTCCTGCGTCGCAGCCTGCGGGGTGACCGGCGAACAGGATGCCAGGGAAGCGGACAGCAGCGCGAGGCCCAATGTCAGGGTGATCGTCAGGATGGGTGTTTTTTTCTTCATCGGAACTTCCTTTCAAATCGATATCGATAATGTGCTTCGAGGCAGGGTCGATGCGGGCGTCCTTAGCCGTTATGATCCTTGCCCTAGAGCGATGTAAATTTCGGCGGCAACCGTCGGGTCACCTTCTCGTTTGAGGGCTTTCTCGAGGGAGGCGCGCGAAGGCGGCGTGCCAATCTTTCCCAGCGCCCAGGCGGCATGCGCTCGCACCAGCGGCTCGGGCTCGTTAGCCAGCGACCCTGCAAGGTCGGGGACGCTCGTGGGATCGCCGCTGTTGCCGATCGCCACGGCCACGTTGCGCAGATAGCCGCGGCGCTTGGAGCGCTTGACCGGGCTGTTTTTGAATTTTTTATTGAACGCTTGCGGCGTGAGGTGCAGTTCTTCGGAGAGCGTGGGGCGCGGCACACCAGGACGAGGATCGAAGGACGGCTCGCTTTCGCCTGCATTGACGGGTGCAAAGCGGATATTCCAGGGGCAGACCTGCTGGCAAACGTCGCAGCCGAAGACCCAATCCCCCATTTGATGGCGGAGTTCGATGGGGATGCTCCCCTTGTTCTCGATGGTCAAATAAGAGATGCAGTGGGTAGCGTCGATGGTGCGATCTTCCTGAATGCAGGCGGTTGGACAGGCCTCGATGCAGCGCCGGCAAGAGCCGCACTGGTCGCTGCTGAAAGGCGCGTTGGGCTCGATCTCGGCGTCGATCAGCGCTTCACCTAGCAGGAAGTAAGAGCCTTTGCTGGGGGAAATCAGGCAGGTATTCTTGCCCATCCAGCCCAGGCCGGCGCGTTCGAGCCGCATCCCGCTCCAGGATCGGGCCGGTATCGGTGTAGCCGCGCCATACAGGCGCACGACGCCGCAGGATTCGCTCAACCTGCTCCATCAGGGCTCCCAGGCGGGGCGGGATCACTTCATGATAATCGCTGCCCCAGGCGTAAGCGGCCACGCGCCCGGCCGGGCGGCTGTCCTCGGCTTCTGGAATGCCGTTGGGCGCAGGGTAACGCATGCCCAGCGCCAGGATCGAGCGGGCTTCCGGTAGGATGGACAGCGGGTCGGCGTGCCGGCTGCGGGCGCGCAGATTATCCAGGTACTCCATGGCGCCATGGCGGCCCAGCTCCAGCCAACGCAAATAGGAGGGGTAGGTTGGTGGGTGGACGGGCAGCGTCACACCGAACAAAGAAAAGCCGAGGTTGAATGCCTCGGCCTGGATGTCATCTTTTACGGGCATACGAACGTTTCTATCCGGTCTCCAGAGGATCGGCGGTTATTTTGCCGACACGAAGAAGGTGAAGTAAAAAGTGGCAAATTCGACGTCACGCTCATTCACCAGCACCCAGCGGGTAATATACTGGCCGGGTTCTTTCGGCGCAATCATATCCACGATCAGCTTGGTTTCCTGCAGGTTCTTCACCGGTTCCGGCAGGTAATAAATTTCATGACGGTAGCCTTTATAACCTTCACTGTACTTGTATGCATACTTTTTTGTCCAACCATGCCCGCTGGTGTTCTTGACCACCCAAGTGATATCAAAATCCTGACCCGGTGACAGCACGGTGAAATCCTTTGGGTTTTGAGAGTAGAGCCGGGCCGAGTTTGAAATGTAAATGGTCGACGTCGCACGCGGGATCGGAGGCTTGGTGCTGGTGCGAGTGGGGGTGGCCGACTTGTAAGGCGTGGATGTGGCGGTTGGGGTTTCGGTGGGGGTGCTGGTGGGTGGGCGGCGGGTGCGGGTGGGCGTGATGGTTGCCGAGGGGTTCATGAGGGCATCCAAGGTGAGGTAAGCCACGACCGTTTTCGCCGATTGCGTGCGGATATCATTCACATCCACGGCGATGGAGGTGGGAGCCTGCGCCTGAGGAGAGGCCAGCAAGCGGGTAAAGCTGCAGCCGAATATCGGCAGCAGCGCGACCAGCAGGAATAACCTTCTCCATTTGACAGGTTTAGCGACCATCCGGTCTCCTCACCGCCTTTCTATCTTCTATGATTTTCTACCGAGTTGCCGCAGCCGTCAAGGGCGATCTCAAATTTGATGAAATACGCCTATGCTTGGACCGCTTTGTTACCCAATCATCGGCGTATCAAACCCTCTTAGCCGCCGGTTTCCGGCGTGTCCGTGGGGCTTTCTGGGCCAGGGGTGGGCGGTTCGACGGTTGGCGCAGCAGTTGTGGGCGTCTCGGTGGGTGCGGGGGTGCTGGTGGGCGGTAGAACGACCTTGAGGCTGACGTCCAGCGGGCGAAAGTTGCCGCCATCGGCGTTAGATAACACCCAGGTGCCATTATAATTGCCGGGATCGGCGGGTGTGGTCAGGTTCAGGGAAATGTCGACTTTCTCGCCGGGGGCAACCTCTTTGGGCAAATTGATCACAGCCGGAGAGCCGAATTTCGTGCCGGCGTAGAAGCGCAGTTGATAGGCAGTGGTCCAGGTGGTGGAGCCGGTGTTCTGGACGGTCCAGGTCATTTGGAAGGGGCTGTTGACCGGGATGGAGCTGTCGTCGCCAGGGGTTTGAGAGATCCACACGCCTCGATCAGGTACGCTGGGAGTGCCGGTGGGGCCTTGCGGGGCGGTCGGTTGGACGACCGGCGGAAGGGTGGCATTCCCGTTGGGCGGTAGGACGACCTCGATGGTGGGAGTCTTAAACGCGAACGGTGTCGTGGTGGGCGCGGCAGCCGGCAGGCCCTGTGTTTGCAGCTGGACGGCCACTGTCTCTGCCGCCGAGGTGTACACTGCTTTGGGATCCGGTGTGGGTGTTTTCTTGCCACAGCCTGATAACAGCAGGAGGCTCAGCAAGAGCAAGGCGCTTACCAAATAAGGGAAGGATCGTTTCATCTCGCTATCCTCAGGTTCCGATAGAATCCTTGAAAAAGTAAAATGCCGGGGCTTGCACCCCGGCGATTATTTTAGTGAATATTGACGCCAGGCGATTAATAACCCCAGCAGTATTCGTCGCCTTCTCTTGTACAGAACTTGTCACATGCGTCCGTGTGATCATTATAAAAACTTTTTTCGTCGCACAAGTTTCCGTAATCGGGAGTGGCTGTTGGTCCTCCGACGGTGATCGTCAGGGTAATATCGCCGATGTTGTTGCCTTCCGCATCCTTCACCTTCCACCAGGTGGTGTATTCGCCGCCTTTGCTGGGTGCAATGCCGTCGGCAATCACGGTGGTGGTGCTGTCTGGCTTGACTTCCTCTCGAAGGAAGTACTTGTTCTTTTCAGTGAGCTTGTCACCCCAGGCAAATTGAATGTAGTAATCCTTGTTCCAGGTTTTCGTTCCCACATTGCGGATGGTCCAACGGATGTCGAACTTTTGGCCCTTGTACATTTCAGTGTTGTCGGCGGGTTCGTTGCTGACCCATTGAGCCGTGACGCTGCTGGGACCGGCGGGCAGACCAGCGGTCGCGGTGGCGGCGCCGGGCAGCGGACCCAGGGTGAAGATCGCTGTGGCAGTTAGCAGTCCGGTCTCATCGACTTGCTGACCAACCGGCGCCAGGGTAGGAACTTCGAGGGCGGCGGTAGTTTCAGTAGGAACGGGCGTGTCGGTGGCTGTCGGGGCCGCCGCGGCCGTTTCCGATAATTGAGCTTGAACCGTCTGGGCTGCTGCAGTGAAAATCATATTGGTATCAACCGTTGGGGCAGACGGCTCATTTCCTGGCGTGCAAGCACCGAGGATCAGAACGCTAACCAGAAGTAATAACCCCCCGGTTATTATGCGTGACTTGGACATGGTGTCTCAACCTCCGTTCATTTTTTGACAAGCATTTGCGTGAAGCGGCGCAAACGAATTGTCAACTGCCTTGCAAGAATTGTCAAGGGTAGGGAAAAAAGTAGCAGGGAAAGGAGTCACTCAATGGGACGCAGGATATCTTCGGGGTCCGGCGTGGGGAGGGGGGCGTTGTTGAAGCCGAATTTGCCCTGATACTTGATGTAGGCGACTGCGCCGGGATGGATGGAGACGTAAGTTTTGTAGGTTTCTTCCAGGTAATCGACGGAAACCTGATATTCTCCGGCCGGAAGGTCACTCAGCACCAGGTTCTCGCCGTAGTTCTCATCGCTGTTGACAGTGTTGCTTCCGTAGGTGATGACGGTCCATTTCTGACCGGTATCGAGTGAGCGCACGTTAACTTCCTGACGGGTCAGCAGCGAGGTGTTGGTGTTCATTATCCGCCCCACCAGTACGCCCCAACCTTGCGGCGGCGCCAGCCAAAGCTCGGGATTGCGGGTGGCGTAGAAGCTGTCCTTTTCGAGACGCACTTCGAAGTGCAGGTGCGGGCCGGTGGTGTTGCCGGTGTCGCCGACCAGACCGACTTGCGTGCCGGCCTCCACCCGCTGGCCCTGCACCGCGGTGATTTTCGAAAGGTGGGCGTAAATGGTGTACAGCCGGTGTCCCTGGTAGCCGAAATCGTGCTCGATGGAGACAGCCTGGCCGTAAGGATCGTCTGGGTTGTTGCTGCCGTAGAATAGGCCGTAGCCGGTGAAGATCACCTTGCCGGGCGCGGCCGCCAGCACGGGAGTGCCCGTAGGGTTGGGGATGTCGATGCCGGTATGGACGCTGTCACCGAAGAAGATGCCGCCGTAGCGGTAATCGGCCAGCGGCCAGTTGACCACGTCGGCCGCAATAGGGCGCGAGAAGTAGAAGTGGTCGTAGGGCGACAGAGCCCAGGGGGTGTCATAGAGCGGCGGGCGCCACAACGAGACCGGTTCGGGCCCTGGCGTTGGGAAGGTGAAGCGCAGGATGTCGGCATCCTCGACCGATCCGGGGACCGGCTCGATGGCGGAAGGCAGTTCGGCAACCGCTATGGCAGTTGGAATGACCGGCTCTGACGTGGGGCTGGGTTCTGCGGTGGGGGTGGCGGGCGCTTCGGTGGGAGCAAAGGCCTGCACGGTGGGTTGTACCATGCAGCCGGACAGCGCCATCCCGGCGGCCAGGGCCAGCCAGGCGATTAACAGCAGCGGGGGAGCGGGCCGAGAGTGTCTCATGGCTGCGGCGTCCAGGTGGGCCGGATGGTCGGCGTGAAGGTCGGCGGGGGCGGCGGCGTCGGGGTGTACAGGCTCTTGTAAGCCAGGGTGGGCGCGACCGTGAGGGTGTAGGTGGGCACGAAGGTGGCCGTCACCAGCGCCTCGGGCGGCAGGATCTGCGCCATGGCGCTGTTCCAGTCCATGCCATCACTGAGGACAAACTGGTTGAAGCGGGTACCGAGGTAGTAGGTGCGCCAGTTATTCAGGGCGGGCAGGCGCTCCCAGCCGTAGCGGAAGGAAACCTCGGTGAAATCGACCCAGTAACCGGTTGGGATCTCACCGAACTTGCCGCCATGTTCGTAGGCCACCGGGTCACCGGCATAGCGGGCGTTAATATCCCAGGGCGGCATGGAGAGCGGCCGTCCCTGCGAGCCGTCCTGGTAGCGGGCTTTGAGGTACACGCGCCAATACACCTGGCCATCGTATTCTTCCTTGTTGACCAGCATCCACCCGGCGTACATCGGCATGGGGTTAATGGCGATGCTGCGCCCGGTCAGCAGCCAGTTCAGGCCGGCGCCAGGGGAGGGCGGCTCGGTCAGTGGGAAGTAGGCATTTTCCAGGCTGGAGAGCAAGTCCCAGCCGGTCTCGACGCCCACCTGCCAGCGCAGGCTGTTGAACGATTCGTCGACGGCGTCGTGCAGGTATGGGTACGGGGCGGTGACGTCATCCAGTGGAACGATACCGTAGCGCCCGCCAGGTGGCATCGGGTCGCTGGACAGCTTAGGCTGCCATAGGGCGGCTGAAGGGCTGGCAGCGTCGGGTGGTAAGGACAGCGCGGCGATCAGCTCGGGGAGGCGGCCGCTCTTCCAATCCATGCCATCCACCTGACCGGGCAGCAGGCTTAGCGGGTACAAAAGGGTTGCATTTTCGGGCACGTAGCCCTCCACACCGGATTGGTTCGGCAGGTGGGCGGTGGTGAGCAGGATACGCCCATCCGGCCGCCAGACGGGCAGGTCGCCATTTCCGGCGTGCAGCGGCGGAGCGGATGGGTTTTGGCTGTCCCACACCATCAAGGCGCTGACGCCGTCCTTCTGCGAGGCCCAGGCCAGGTAACGTCCGTCCGACGACCAGGCCGGGTGGCTGTCTTGGGCTTCGCTGTCGTGGCTGATATTCGAGAAGCGTTCGTCGGTTTGGTCGAGGCGGGCGACCCAGACGTCCATGTCGCCGGAGCGGTCGGATACGAATGCGATCTGACGACCGGCGGGAGACCAATTGGGTGAAGAGTCGGCGCCGGGGGAATCGGTCAGCTGAACGGGGGCCTGGGTCAGATCGGAGAACGAGCGCACGTACAGGTCAAGGCTGCCGTTGATGATGGATTCATACGCCAGCCACTGACCGTCCGGCGACCAGGTCGGGGAGGCGTCGTATTCGGGCGAGTCGGTGATGCGCGCCAGGCTGTTGTCGTCCAGGTTGAGCACGTAGACATCCCAATAGCCGTTGCGGCGTGAACTGTAGGCCAGTAAGGAGCCATCCGGGCTGACGGCAGGCGTGATGTCGTCCCAGGTGGAATTGGTCAGACGGGTCAGGGGCAGCAGCAGCGGGTGGTAGGCAAACAGGTGGAAGAAGTTACCGTCCCGCATCGAAAGGATCACGATACCGTCTTCTTGCAAGGTTCCGGCGGAGGGCATTTCGAAGGCGGGTTTGGCGGCGGGAATTTCGGATGGGAGCGGGCTCTCGCTGGGCAGTGGGGTTTGGCTGGGGGCCAGGGAAGGGGCTTGCGCGTTGGCTCCTTGTGATTCAAGCACCCCGGCCTTGCGCAGGGCAGGTACACCAATGAACGCAAAAATCGCCAGGTTGGCAATCAGAAGGATCACCAGACTGTAAAAAAGGATCCTGGACAGTTTCGAAGAAATTTTGTTCATTGCTGGCAGTGTTGGTACTGGTAAGGTTGATACTCCACGGATCGGTCCAACATTTTGGTTTGGGTGAAAGACGCCTAAAAGAATTGTAGCAAATTAAAATGAAAACTGAGCGGGAGTGAGCGTAGTTTTACCGTTTATTACAAAATTGGAAGGTGGTTGTTGTAACCAGGGAGTGGAGAGTAGTGAACAAATCGCTGCCGCGGCGCTTTGTTCACTACTCTCCACTCCCTGGTTACAAAAAATATTACGGCTGCAAAAACAACAGCTTCGTCGGATCAATCTTTTGGAACTGTTCGGAGATGCGCCAGGTGCAGTAGCTCCACATATCCTCAGCGGAGGCGGCGTTGTCGTAGTGGTCCATACTGTTGAAGCGCGCTCCAGCCGGGCCGACCCGCACCTCCAGGTGCAGGTGTTCATTGATCGAGTTGCCGCTGTTGCCCACCATACCGATCCTCTGTCCGCATTGGATTGCGTCGCCGGGTTGGAATGCAGGTTTCTCCTGCATGTGGGCATACAGCAGGTACAGAGAGTGTTTTTCCAGGTCCCATGCGGGTGGCGTCTCGGGTGTGGGGCAGCTGAGGGCGTTGCCATCGAGTGCCAGGGTGGGCGCCGGGGTCGGGACGGCAAGCTGGTCCAGCCAGCTTTGCGGCAGGGCTTCCAGCGGGGTTTCGATCAGCAGCGCATAACCGTAGGGGAAACGCTCCTCGGTGCTCATCGCGGTCGTGCCGGGGAGCACCGCCTGCACCGGCAGCCCGAGCATGCCCAGACGGTCGCCGTAGCGGTAGAAGCTCAAGTCGATGCCCTGGTGAGGGTTGTCGCTGCCGGGGCGGGGCGGGTTGTAGGGGTTGGAGAGGATATTGGGCAGCTCGCTGAGGCTGAAGCCTTCCAAGGGAGAGCAAACGGCCATGGCGGGGGAGGGCGTCTCGCTGGGCGCAGGCGTGAGGGTGGGCGGGAGCGGGGTGTTGGTGGGAGCGAGGACGGCCAAGAGTGTCGGGGTGTCCGCTGCAGAGATCCGGGTTGCAGCGGGAATCGCAGCCGCGGTCGCCGGGGCGCAGCCGGCGAGGAGGAGGGCGCTGAGCAGCAGCGCCTTTACCGTAAAAAGGGGCTTAGCTTTTCTTCTCAGAAACATGCGGGTTGAATTCAATCTTGCGCTGGTCGACGGTTCCGATGTCGGGGTAAGAGACTTCCACCGAAAGACTGTACTGCTCGCCCACTTCCTGCGTGCGGATGTGCATGGTGAAGACCATCTTGTGCTGCATGGCTTCGACGATGTTGACGCTGGAGACGCTCTCCCCCTCCGGATTGAGGATGCTCACCTGCAGGTTGGGGCGGGCCAGGAACGGCGTAACTTGCAGGTGGACGCGCATGCGGTGCGGATCGTCCGCCCAAGGCTCGACGCGTACTTCTTCCAAGCGCACCTCTTGCGGCGGAACAGCATCTTCAGGTATGTAAAGGGGTTCCATTTCACCTCCGTCCTTGCAGTTTGTGGGTCAATTATACTCGCTGGGGCCATCACCCCCAAAACCTCGGACCAACCCACTTGCCCTTCATTCCTGTAGAGAGGCAGAGGGTAGGTCCGAGGTTTTCCGAGGCGCTAGACGATCTTGCGGCTCTCCATATAAAAGCGTTTCTCTTTGGCCTCGCCCATCGAGAAGGTCTTGCGTGGCAGGACGCCGTCCAGGATCACGGTCTTGAACAGGTCGGATTTTTGCATACCGGGCAGGTAGAAACCCACCTGGCCGGGCTGCTTTCCGAGCCGGTCGATGACCTCTTCACCGTGCACATAGTCGATCTTTTCGGTCCAGCCCTGTTCGAGCGCTGCGTTGAGGAAGCCTTGCAGCGAACCAACCGGGAGGTTCGAACTCGGTGGGGGCGATCAAGCGCAGAACGGCATAGCCGTCCGGCGCAATGACGCCAACCAGATGATCGTCGCCAGCCTGCTCATCAACTAACTGGCGCATTTCCTCGAAGCTTGCGGCTGGGGTCACTCCCTGCCGGTCGCCGTAATAACGCTCCGCAAGCTTGCGCCAGTCCTCTTTAAGCCGAACATCGTCCGGTGAATGGGGGCGAAGTGCAGGCCATCGTCGTGCACGTTCTCGATCTCCACCAGCGCGTAGCGGGCTGGGTGTTCCAGCCCGACGATCGGCTTCATCCCTTCCCATACGGCCTTGGCGGTAGCCAACGAATGATTGCCGTCGCCCATGGCAAACAGCAGTACCTGCTGATCTTCGCCCACCTGATACTTCCGGCGAAAAGCCTGCGGTTCGGCCAGGTTTTCTAGAGCGGAGGACACCTGTTCCTGTTGGGCTTCGTCTCGGATCCCGTAGCCGGTCAGGTGACCGCTGCCCAGCATCAGGTCAAAGTCGTACAGCACCGGCAGGTTCTCACGCTGCTCGTACAGCGGCTCAATCACGGTACACTCCGGGTCATCGATCAGCACCAGGATATGTGGGATCTCCAGGGGCGCCCCGCTGCGGATCTTCATGCGCGGCGGCAGGCGATCGAGGATCGTGCCTTCGGTGGCCCGGATGAGGCTCTGCGAGTCCTTGTTGTAATTGTAATGTTCGAGATCTAGCGCCAGCATCAGGCCGCGGCGGGTCTTACCATTGACCGTGCGCTCGACCAGCACGAAGCCCTCGAACGGCTCCAAAAGGCCCTGGTCGACGTAGCGTTTGGCGGCTTGCTGCGTGGCGGCGATGCGCTCAGGCTCGTCGTCTTGGCCGATGTAGATCTCGGGTAGTACCAGGTGCAGAGTAGAGGGGGCATCGTCCACGATGGACTGCACCTGTTCCCAGTACTCGGGCTCAGAGGTGAACTGGTCGACGGCGATCACGGCCCACTTGTGGGTGTCGATGCCGGGCTTGGGCAGCATAATTTTGGGAATTTCGATTCCAATCCTGGGGAAAGTTTTCATCGGCAGGGTCCTTGAATGGAGGGATGGCTGCGATGGTTAGATCGCAGCGATATCCATATTGTATCAATTTCAAGGGAGAACGAGGGAAAAGAGGAAGTCTGTCAGGGAAAAAGAGGAGAGCTTACACTTTAAGAGAGCAGAGGGCAGTCATTTTAATCGACTGCCCTCTGCTCTCTTTTCTACTTTACATCCCCGTCATGAATACGATTCCGACTGTGCCAGGCCCGGCGTGCGTACCCAGGACCGGGCTGATCTCGCTAACCATCGCATCGGCGACGTCCGAGCTGTCGTAAATGCTGCGGATACGTTCGAGCAGCATTTGGGCTTCTTTGGGCGCGTTGGCGTGCAGGGTAGCCAGGTAAATCGGCCGTCCGCCATTGGTTTGTTTCTGAACGATATCCGTCAGGCGGTCGAGCGCTTTCGACATCGTGCGCACCTTTTCGATCGCTTCCACTTTGCCTTCCTTCAAAGCCAGGATCGGCTTGAGGTTCAAGGCCGTGCCAAGGAAGGCCGCCGCCCCTCCGATCCGGCCGCCGCGCCGCAGGAATTCCAGGGTGCTCACAGCGAAATAGACTTCCGTTTTCAACTTGGCCTGCTCGCTCAAAGCTACGCATTCCTTCAGGGTTGCGCCCTCCGCGGCTGCGCGCGCCGCAGCCAGAGCGATGAAGCCCATCGCCATTGAGGTCGTTTCTGAATCAATCAAGGCAATCTTGGCGCCGGGCAGCTGGTCTTTCGCCTGGCAGGCGGAGTCGATCGTGCCGGACAGCTTGCCGGAGATATGGATACTGAGGATGTCGTAGCCTTCATCGATCAATTGTTGGTATAAGCCGGTAAACGCCGAAGGCGTGACCTGTGAAGTGGTGGGCATCGCTTTCGAATTTTGCAGCCGCTTATAGAACTCGGTTGGGGTGATATCGACCCCGTCCAGGTAGTTATCCTCTCCCCAGAGGACGTGCAGCGGCAGGGAATAAACCGGCAGACCGTTCAGCAGCCCCGCCGGGAAATATGCAGTGCTGTCGGTGACGATGGCAACTTTCGACATATAAATTCTCCTTCCAGATGAGACCTGCCCGGTAATCCTCTCGGCCGGTGGCGTTTTATGGCCGAAAATCTTCGGAAAACACCACGGACTGAGTGGTTACCGTCTGGTATAATTGATGCGGCGAGATGGGTGTAAGAAGCGCCTCGTTGATTATAACCCTCGATTTGTCGTTCCGTTGCTGAAATCCGAGCTTTCTCTCGGAGTTGATTAATTTTCAAACAGATTTGAGGTGTTCTCGGGCCGCATCCCTTGACCATTTCCGCCATCCGGACTAAAATCCTGCAGTGGGTGGCCCTTCTAGAAAAGGGTTATTATGATGTTGGATTACAATGGATGCAGTGATTGCTTGTGGCTTGCACAACCTGCAGCCCATAACCAACCATTGGAACCGTGACTTGAGAAATTATTGTGTTTGAGAATTTATCTGAACGACTGAATGGGGTATTCCAAAATCTGCGCAGGCGCGGCAAGCTCTCTGAGGCCGACGTCGATGTGGCGATGCGCGAGGTTCGCCTTGCGCTGCTGGAAGCCGACGTGCATTACAGCGTGGTCAAGGATTTCACCAAGCGGGTGCGTGAGCGCTCCATCGGGCAAGAAGTGTCCCGGGCGCTCAACCCGGCCCAGCAGGTGATCAAGATCGTCCATGAAGAGCTGCTGGCTACCTTAGGCGAGCCGGATGGACTCAACCTGAGCGGGCCGCGGCCGCGTGTGTTGATGCTGGTGGGTTTGCAAGGCTCCGGTAAAACCACCGCCGCCGCAAAGCTGGCCCGCATTCTGCGCTCGCAGGGCGAGCGTGTGATGCTGGTGGCCGCTGACCCTTACCGCCCGGCTGCGATCAAGCAGCTGCAAACCCTGGGCGAGCGCGTCGGCGTGCCGGTGTACACGGAGGAGGGCAAACTGCCCCCTGAGGTGACCCGGCATGCGTACGATCAGGCCCAAAAGGGCGGCTACACCACAATGATCATCGACACCGCCGGTCGTTCTCAGCTCGATCAAAACCTGATGGACGAACTGCGCTCCATCCGCAAGAACGTGCCAACCAACGAGACCTTGTTGGTTGTGGATGCGATGATCGGCCAGGAAGCCCTGCACATCGCCGAGGGCTTCCGCGACACGGTCTCGCTGACCGGGTTGGTCATGACCAAGATGGACGGCGATGCCCGCGGCGGCGCGGCCATTTCCATCCGCAATGTCACGGGTGTGCCGATCAAATTCCTGGGCACGGGTGAGGGCATCGAGGCGTTAGAAGCCTACGATCCCAGTCGGCTGGCCTCGCGCATCCTGGGCATGGGCGACATGATCGGCCTGATCGAGAAGGCCGAAGAAGCCTTCGACCAGCAGGAAGCTCAGGCCCAGGCTGAAAAGCTGATGAAAGGCCAATTTAGCCTGGAGGACTTTGCTAACCAGCTGCGCCAGATCCGCAAGATGGGCCCGTTAGGCAAGGTGCTGGAGATGCTGCCCGGCGGCATGAACCAGATGGCCCGCCAGATCGACCCACAGGATGCCGAGCAGCAGCTGAAGATGACCGAGGCGATCATCAATTCGATGACCGTCAAAGAACGCCGCAATCCGGAAGTTCTGAACGCCAGCCGCCGCCGGCGCATCGCACGCGGCTCGGGCACCGAGGTTCAGGACGTGAACCGGTTGATGAAACAGTTCCGCGAGACGCAGAAACTGTTTAAAACTTTGCAAAAGACTGGTGGGCGCGGTATGCCCAACCTCTTTCGATAAAGCCCGCCCTCGGTTGGAGAGTCCCTCGCGCTCCCTTCAGCGCACCCCCCTCTCAACTCTCTGGCAGTGGAACGGCAATTGATCAAATAAAATCGTCATTTACAAAATGGGAGAATAAGCTCGATGGTTCGAATTCGATTACGTCGTGTTGGACAGAAACACCAACCCAGTTACCGTATTGTTGCTGCTAATTCCGAATCGCCGCGTGATGGCCGCTTTTTGGAGATCCTGGGATTCTACAATCCCCTCACTGACCCGTTCACATTTGAAGTTCAAGAAGATCGGGTGTATGATTGGTTCAGTCACGGCGCTCAGCCGAGTGAATTGGTCGCCAAGCTGTTCCAGATCGTCGGCCTGATGGACCGCTACAAGCGTTTCAAGGACGGTGAGCCGGCTGAGACCCTGATGCAGGAAGCTAAAGAAGTCTACGCCCAGCGTAACGTCAACGCGAAAACTCGCCCGTAGCGAATTGGTGGGTTTTCCCGGGCGGCTGTGCTGCGTAGGGAAAGGATGATTTCGTGAAGGAACTGGTCGAATATATCGCCTTGTCTTTAGTAGACGATCCGAGCTCAGTCCAAGTGCGGCAAGAGCGGGGCGGCAGTAATAAGGTCCGGCTTGAACTGCGGGTTGCAAAAGAAGACATGGGGCGGGTGATTGGCAAAGGCGGCCGGGTGGCCAATGCCGTGCGCACATTGCTGCGCGTGGCGGCTGCTCGCGATGGAAAGCAAGTTGTGCTGGATGTCGTTGAGCCGAGATGACGAGCTACACCGACGACCCTTCAAATCAAGAATCTCAACAAGCAGGCTCGCCCACCTCGGGCGAGCCTGAGTTCTTAGCCATCGGGAAGCTGCGCCGCCCGCACGGCATCAAAGGGGATATGCACATGGATATCCTGACCGACTTCCCCGAACGCCTGCGCCCCGGCAAGACGATATTCGTCGGCGAGGAGCAGCACGTGCCGATGAAAGTTACCCGGGTGCACCAGCACGGTAAGAGCATTTTGCTGGGTTTGGAAGGCATCGAAACTCGAGAGCAGGCGTCCGCGCTGGCCAACCAGTACGTGCTCGTGCAAACCAAGGCGGTTCCGCTTTTACCCAAGGGGGAGTATTACCACCACCAGCTGATGGGAATACGGGTGCTGGACGATCAAGGCCGAGAACTGGGCAAGCTGGACGAGATCCTGGAGACCCGTGCAAACGATGTCTATGTGATCCGCTTAGAGGATGGAACCGAACTGCTGCTGCCGGCAGTTGAAAATGAAGTGATCCTCAGCATTGACCTCAAGCGGCGGGAGATGGTGGTGCGCCCGCCGAAATGGGAATCATCGTAGCAATGGATGCAGTGTTGTTTGCTTGTGAACAGCACGCACAAGCAAACAACACCGCATAAGCCGGTAGAAGGGATCGCCGCATGGATCCAAAAGCCTATTGGGTAGGGTTCAACCTGGTTAAGGGCATCGGCTCTGTCCGCTTGCAAGGCTTGATCGATTATTTCGGTGACTTGCAGGTGGCCTGGCATGCGCCCACAGACGCTTTTGTCTCGGCCGGACTGAGCCCGCGCATTGTTGAGAACCTGCAGAGCGTGCGCCGCCAAATCGAGCCGGAGAAGTTCCTGGAGCACATTCAGCGCCAGGGCATCCAGGTGGTCACCTGGATGGACGAAGAATACCCCTGCTTGTTAAAGGAGATCGACCAGCCGCCGCCCGTACTGTACCAGCGCGGCACGTTCTTGCCGGAAGACGAGTATGCAATCGCAATTGTCGGGACGCGGCGGGTGACTGCCTACGGTCGCCAGGTGGCGGAGGAGATCGCCTCTTCGCTGGCGCAAAGCGGCATGACCGTGGTAAGTGGGCTGGCACGTGGCACGGACGCAGTTGCCCATCATGCGGCGCTGAATGCCGGTGGACGGACGATCGCGGTGCTGGGCAGCGGGGTGGACCGCATCTATCCGCCCGAGCACAAGAAACTGGCCGAGCAGATACTCGCCAACGGCTGCATCCTCAGCGATTATGCGCCCGGCACACCTCCTGAGGCGCAGAACTTCCCCCCTCGCAACCGGATCATCGCCGGGCTGACGAAGGCCACGGTTGTGATCGAGGCCGGGGAAAAGAGCGGCGCGTTGATCACCGCCCGGTTTGCGGTTGAGCAGGGGCGTGAGGTTTTCGCCGTGCCCGGGCCAATCCACGCGCCGCAGAGCAAAGGCACGAATAATCTCATTTCGGATGGAGCGCACCCGCTGCTGCGACCGTCTGAGGTGCTGGAGGTGCTCAACCTGGAACAGGCACAGGTGCAGCAGCAAGCTCGCAGGGTGATCCCCTCCGACCCGGTAGAAGCTGGTCTTCTCAATCTGTTGGGCTCAGAACCGGTGCACGTAGATGAAATTCAGGTACGCTCAGGCTTGTCAATTAATCAGGTTTCAGCTACACTCACGCTAATGGAGCTGAAAGGATTAATCCGCCATGTAGGTGGGATGAATTATATTGCCGTGCGCGAGTCGCACGCAGGATACTGGACGGAGTGACATGAAAGACAACTATTTTGCTGTGATCATGGCCGGAGGGGGCGGAACACGCCTTTGGCCCCTGTCTCATAAAGGCAAACCTAAGCAACTGTTGACCCTTGGAGAAGACCTGTCGTTGTTCCAACAAGCAGTCGATCGGCTGCAGGGTGTCTTCCCTCCGGAGCGCATCCTGGTCGTGACGGTGCGCGAGCAGGCCGACCTGCTGCAAGAGCAGCGCTCGGATATCCCCTCGGAGAACTACCTGATCGAGCCGATGCCGCGCGGCACCGCCTCGGTGGTCGGGTTTGCAGCGATGGCGCTCAAGCAGCGCAACCCGAATGCGGTCATGGCCGTGTTGACGGCCGACCACATCATCAAAAATGAAGACAAGTTCAGGCACCTCCTGGAGGCGGCCTACAAGGTGGCCAACGATGATTATCTGGTCACCCTGGGAATCGAGCCCACTTCCCCCTCGACGGCCTACGGCTACATCCATCGCGGTGAGCGGATCGGCAAGTTCGATGGCTTTGAGGCCTACAAAGTGGAGGGCTTCAAAGAGAAACCGCACAAGCCGCTGGCGCGCGAGTTTGTGGCGCGCGGCGACCACGATTGGAACTCCGGCATGTTCATCTGGAAGGTGGAGCGCATTTTGTCCGAGATTAAGCGGCAAATGCCCGATCTGTCGCAAGCGCTGGATACCATCGCAGCCGCCTGGGATACGGACCGGCGGTTGAACGTGGTGCGCGAGGTTTGGCCGGGCATTAAGACACAAACGGTCGATTATGGTATTATGGAGGGCGCTCATCAGGTAGCCGTGCTGGCTGCTGAGGATCTTGGCTGGAGCGATGTTGGCAGCTGGGATTCGGTCTACGATGTGATGGAACCGGACGAGAATGGCAATATCATCCTGACGGCCAAAAATATCGACATCGATACCAAGTCCACCCTGGTGGTGTCCGAATCGAAGGAAAAGATGGTCGTTACGATCGGTTTGCGTGACCTCGTAATCGTTGATTCAGGCGACGCGTTACTGGTTTGCACCCGAGAGGAGGCGCAGAACGTCCGGCAGGCCGTGAATCTGCTGAAAGAAAAAGGATTAGAAAAGTACCTTTGATCGCTTGTGTGGCAAATGTTTGCATGCTTCCGGCTGCAGCATAGCCGAAAGTAGGTTAACGTTTGCCGCTTTCGTTCAAAGGGAGAGGTAGGAGAAAGTATCATTGGAAGCTTATTGTGTAAAGTGCAGGGAGAAGCGAGAAATTCAAAATCCGGTAGCCGACTTTAACAAAGCCAGCGCACCGGTGACGCGCGGCACCTGCCCGGTGTGCGGTACCAAGTTGTTCCGCACCGGACGGACGGAAGCGCATGAAGGGCTCAAACCCCCTGAGAAACCAAAGAAGACCACGAAGCGCAGCGGAAAGCTGGTGATCGTTGAGTCACCGGCCAAAGCCCGCACGGTTGGCCGATTCCTGGGCAAGGGTTACACCGTCCGGGCATCGGTCGGACACGTGCGCGATTTGCTGCGCTCGCAGTTATCGGTAGATGTGGACAATGACTTCGAGCCGAAGTACCGCGTGCCGAACGAGAAGCGCGCGGTGGTAAAAGAGCTCAAAGAGCTGGCCAAGAAGGCCGCAGAAGTCTACCTGGCAACCGACCCTGACCGCGAGGGTGAGGCGATTGCGTGGCATTTAATGGAAGCCGCTGAGATCGACCCAAAGGTGACGAAGCGGGTGGTTTTTCACGAGATCACCGAGCCGGCCATCGAAGAGGCGTTCACGCATCCACGCCAGATCAACATGGACCTGGTGGATGCGCAGCAGGCCAGGCGCGTGCTCGACCGGCTGGTCGGCTACGGCATCAGCCCCTTATTGTGGGAGAAGGTGCGCGGCCGGTTGTCGGCAGGGCGCGTCCAGTCGGTGGCGCTGCGTCTGATTGTGGAACGCGAGCGCGAGATTGACGATTTCGAGCCGGTGGAATACTGGACGATCCAGGCCGAGCTGAAGCCGGAGAAGATTAAACAAACCTACATGGCTCGCCTGGTGCGGATCGATGAGGCCGACCCGGATCTGCCCAACGAAGAGGCGGTCCACGCGATCACCGCTGACATGGAACAGGCTTCCTACGCCATCACGCGCATCAAGCGTGGTGAGCGCCGCCGCAAGCCATCTGCGCCCTACATCACCAGCACGATGCAGCAGGAGGCCTCGCGCCGCCTTGGCTTTACCGCCAAGCGCACCATGGCGCTGGCCCAGCAGCTGTACGAAGGCCTGGAAGTGGGCGAGGGCGGCGGCGCAGGGTTGATTACCTACATGCGCACCGACTCGACCAACATCTCCACACAGGCTGCGGCCGATGCCCGCCGCTACATCCAGCAGACCTACGGCAACGACTTCATGCCGCCCAGCGCGCCACAGTATAAAACGCGTGCCAAGGGCGCTCAGGAAGCGCACGAGGCTATCCGCCCGACCTCGGTTTTCCGGCATCCGGACAAGGTCAAAAAGTTCCTCAACCGCGACCAGTTCCGCCTGTACCAGCTGATCTGGCAGCGCTTCGTCGCTTCGCAGATGGAAGCTGCAATCTACGATACCCTATCCGTGGATATCCAGGCGAATGGGAAAGATCACTTGTATGGTCTGCGGTCGAGCGGCTCCACTCTGCGCTTCCCCGGTTTCCTGGTCGTCTATGAAGAGACTGCCGACGAGGATAAGATTTCGGAAGACGCCGACAATGTGCGCATCCCGAACGGCCTGGAAGAAGGCCAGAAGCAGAACCTGCGCCGTCTGTCGCCCGAACAGCACTTCACCCAGCCGCCGCCGCGCTACACGGAGGCGTCGCTGGTGCAGTCCTTGGAAGAGCACGGCATTGGACGTCCATCCACTTATGCGCCAATCCTGTCGACGATTCAAGATCGCGGCTATGTAGTGCGCGAGAGTAAGCGCTTGTCGCCTACCGAGACGGGCGTGCTGGTCAACGATTTGCTGGTGGAGCATTTCCCCGAGATTGTCGACACGGCCTTTACCGCCCACATGGAGGAAGATCTCGACCAGGTTGCGACTGGTGAATCACGCTGGAACGCCATCATCCGGGATTTCTATTCCGACTTTCAACCCAAGCTGGAGAAAGCTCAGCAGGAGATGCCCACCACCAAAGCCGAGCTGGAGAAGGTGGGGCGCGCCTGCCCGAAATGCGGCCACGATTTGGTGATCCGCTGGGGTCGCTACGGAAAATTCATCAGCTGCAGTAACTTCCCCGAGTGCCGCTACACGGAGCCCTGGTTGGAAAAGATCGGGGTCAAATGCCCCGAGGACGGCGGTGATATCGTCTTGCGCAAGACCCGCAAGGGGCGCATTTTCTACGGCTGCTCCAATTACCCCAACTGCCAGTTCACATCCTGGAAGCGACCGATCGCTGTGCCATGCCCCAATTGCGGCGGCACGCTCGTGGTGACGAACAAGCGGGAAGTGCAGTGCATGAAGTGCAGCGAGACCTTCCTATTGGATCAGATCGAAGAAGCGGCATCCGAGTCGGCATAGACCTTGCAACTTGATTCTATAGGCCCTCACCCCTCGCGATGCTGATAACTGCGCTGCGCATGCTGAGGACCTGTGGAACCTTGCAACTTGATTACAACAACGGAATGAGCCCTTAAAGGCGGGCAAAACCCCACCTTTAAGGGCCGTTTGAAACCAACTTCCAGTTGCGTTAACGAGAACTTTGTTCTAAAATAGACAAAGGTTGAATCCGTAACCAACATCAAAGCATATTTCATCTCCCAGTAGGAGCAAACTATGGACAGGATTCGTGAGCAACTCAACAAGCCGATGGTCGCTGCCATTGGAGGCGCTATCGCAGGTCTTATTGTCGGTCTAATTTTCGCCTGGGTTATTTGGCCCGTTCAATGGACGAACGCCGACGTTACAGTCTTGCGACCCGACTTAAAGCAGCAGTGGCTGGCAATGACCATCGAGTTGTATGCCCAGAACAAGGACGCATCCCTGGCGCTGCAGCGCTTCGAAGCGCTTGGACCGCCGGACGAACGCCTGGAGCTGCTTTCAACCGTGTCCTCTGAGCCGAGCATGGACCCCGAGCAGGTAGCGATGTTCAACCAGTTGGTGGTGGGCACCACAGCGCCGGAGCAGCAGGTGACCGCTGCTGCGGGCGAGCAGACGACAGAAGAGTTGGCGCCTCCAGGAGCTGTAGCGCCAATCGAGGAATTTAGCGGGCCTAACTGGGTTGTTTGGATCGTCGTGTTATGCTTGCTGCTGCTGGTGATCGGTGGGGCTGCCTTCTACTTCCTGGCCGTCCGCAAGCGCCCGGAAGGTGGGGCCATGATCTTCCCCGGCGCCGGCCGCGCGCCTGCCGAACCGGCTGCTCCCTCCGCGGAGCAAACGGATTATGTCGCCGAGGGACAGGAGCCGCCGATTGCTCAGTTCATGACCACCTACGTGCTGGGTGAGGATGCTTACGATGACTCGTTCAGCATCGACTTGCCGACCGGTGAGTTCTTGGGTGAGTGCGGCGTGGGCATCTCCGACACCATCGGCGTGGGCGACCCCAAGAAGGTCACCGCCTTCGAGGTGTGGCTGTTCGACAAGAACGACATCCAGACGGTTACCAAGGTTTTGATGAGCGAGCACGCCTTCAACGACCCGAACATCAGCCAGCGCTTGATGTCGAAGGGCGAGCCGGTGGTGGTGGAGCCGGGCCAGCACATCCTGCTGGAGACGGCCACCCTGCAGCTCGAAGCCCGTGTGGTCGATATGAACTACGGCCAGGGCGCTCTGCCGCCCAACAGCTACTTCGACCGGATGACGCTGGAGCTGGCGATCTGGCAGAAGATGGGCTAATCCGACAGAAATAAAAAAATGCGAGCGCTTGCGCTCGCATTTTTTTATTTCTGAAGGGCAGCTGCTGAGGCCGGTGTTTCGCGGTTGCGCTAGAAGAACCTACTCGATTTTGACGATCTTAAGCCGGATGGCGCCGCCAGGGGTGGTGGCCTCGACTTCGTCGCCGGTCTTGCGGCCCATCAGCGCCTGACCGATTGGCGAAGCGTAAGAGATGCGGCCCTGGCGCGGGTCGGCTTCCTTCGTGCCTACCAGGTGGTAGGTTTCCGGCGGATAATTGCCTTCTTGGATGGTGACCTTCGAACCGATATTCACTTCTCCGGCGGTGCGCTCCATGTCGTCGATGATGACAGCGTTCTTCAGGAGCGCTTGCAGTTCCTGGATGCGCCCTTCAAGGAAAGCCTGTTCTTCTTTGGCGGCGGAGTAATCGGCGTTCTCGGAGAGATCGCCCTGCTGGATGGCCGCCCGCAGGCGTTTAGCCAGTTCATCACGGCCGGGGCCTTTCAAGTAGTCCAATTCTTCTTGCAGCCGTTTGGCGCCTTCGGCGGTCAGGTATGAAGTTTGAGTTCCCATAATAAATGTTCGTCCTCTTCCTTTTTGTTTTTTATTTCAACGATTCGCCCCACAAGCCGCTCGGGTGCAAGGGTGTTTGTCGCAGTGCGTGTGCTGCAGCCCACCCTCGCCGTTTGGCCCTATGGAAGTATGGACGGATCGAATAATTTTTGGTGTTCTTCAATGGCATAGCGGTCGGTCATGCCTGCAATGTAATCGCAGATGGTACGCTCCAGGCCCCATGGATTGACCTCTTCTTGCACGTGCTTGGGTAAGATGCTCGGCTCAGCCTGATACGCCTTGAACAGGTTCGAAACAACATTCTCGGCCTTCACGGCCATACGCACGACCCGGTAATGCCGGTACAGATTGTTAAACAGAAAGTCTTTCAACTGCCTGTTCTTGCGGTGCATGTCCTCGCTAAAGCCGACTACATTATACGGCAGGCGTTGTAATTCGTCTACCGAACGTACACCGCTTTCGCGCAGGCGCTGGTCTGTTGCATGTACCAGCTCGTCCACCTCCAGGCCAACCAGGTGGCGGATGATGCGGTGCCGGTCGAGTGGGGTCAGGGTGACGCCCTTCCAGCCGAGCACATCGGTGGCCATTTCCCACAAGAAGATGCCTTCCAGCATTTCGGGGGTGATCATGCCCGAGCGCAGGCCATCGTCCAGGTCGTGAGTTGAGTAGGCCATCTCGTCGGCAGCGTTGGCGATTTGAGCTTCGATGGTGCCGCGCAGTTCGGGGTTGAACTCCTCAGCATCCGATCGGTCGTACTCGGTCTCGTGCTTGACGATGCCTTCCAGCACTTCCCAGGTCAAATTGAGGCCCGGCCAATCGGGATAGCGGTGCTCCAGCTGGGTGATGATGCGGAAGGACTGCTTGTTGTGGTCGAAGCCGCCATAATCCATCATCATCTTGGCGAGCGACTCTTCACCGGAGTGACCGAAGGGCGGGTGACCCAGATCGTGGGCCATGCAGATGGTCTCGACCAGGTCTTCGTTTGCGCCCAGCGAGCGAGCAAGCGAGCGCCCAATCTGGGTCACTTCGAGGGTGTGGGTCAGGCGGGTGCGGTAATAGTCGCCCTCGTAATTGATGAAGACCTGCGTCTTGTACTCCAGACGGCGGAAGGCGCTGGTGTGCAGAATGCGGTCGCGGTCGCGCTGGAAGGGCGTGCGGAACTCCGGTTCGTCCTCCGGGTGCAGCCGTCCACGGCTGTCCTTGCTTCGCACACCGTACGGCGCCAGGTGCTGCGCCTCGATTTCTTCTAAACGTTCTCGATTGAAAAGCATGATTCCCTTCTTAATGATGACAGATTCTGGTTCCCGGCGTTTCACCCCTCAGGGCCTGGGCGATCTCTTCCCCCGAAAAGATTAGTACTTCCAGTCCGGGGTTGTCCTTCACCAGCCGCAGCATCTCCTGGACTTTGGCGGCCATCCCGCCAGTCACGTCCGTGGCGGACGAGTCGCCCAGGGAGCGGGTGATGCTGTCCATGTTGCGCGGCGAAATTGTGCGGATCAGCTCTGCACGGGCGGGGTAATCCTTCCATACCCCGGCTTCGATCCCGGCCAGCAGGATACGGTCGGCATCCAGGTGACGCGCCAGGTAGAAGAATAGCTCCTCGGTAGAAAGGATCGTCCCACCCATCGCCCGGTCGAAGATGGTGTCCCCGTTGATCAGCGGCAGCAGGCCTGCATCCAGGGCTGCCTGGAGCGGGGCCAGGTCCCACGAGGCCACTCGACCATTCTCGGCGATCACCCCGGCCGAGGGCGGGAAGGCGATCACCGGCAGTCCGGCCGATTCGAGCGCCTCGACCACGATCTGGTTCAGCGTTCGAGCCTCCTTCCACACTTCGACGAAACCGAGCCACTGCCGGCGGGTCTCGACGCCCTGGCGTGTGCCGTTGCGCTTGCCGGCCACGTGTCCGAAAGAGCCTGAGCCGTGCCCGATCACCAGGCGCAGGCCGGGATTATCCCGCATGGCGTCGGCGATTTGGGCCGAAAGTCGCGCCAGCACGTCTGGGCGAGCAGTGTGAGCCTGGTTCTTGTCGGTAATGAGCGAACCGCCCAATTTCAACAGGTAGAGCATGGATCACGGTCCCCGTTCTATCTTTGCATAGTAGAAATCGGAGTGAGTGCTGCGGGTGAAGCGCTGCAGCGCTTCACCCGCAGCACTCACTCCGATTTCTCGGGTTGGTTCTAAAGATCATCGAAGTCTTTAGGATCTATCTCCGGTTGAACCGTCGTGAGCATGGTCCGCACCGCACCGGCTTGCTGCAGCGCCTCGGACACCTCTTCGCTTTGCTGGGGTGTGACCAGAGCCAGCATGTTGCCGCCCCAGCCCGCGCCGGAGAGTTTTGCGCCGCTCGCGCCCGCTTCCAGGGCGGCTGTGACCAACCGGTCCAGCTCGGGCGACGAGACGCCCAATGCTTGCAGCTCCTGCTGGTTGGCGTTCATCAGCGGGCCAAGCGCTTCCACCGCCCCTTGCTCGATGGCCTGGCGGGCGGCCTCGGTGATCTTTCCAATTGTATCAAAGCGTGTCTCGTATGAGGCAGGCTGTTTCTGCCAGCGGTGGCGCAGGTCACCGACCACGGCGCTGGTCACGCTCTGCACGCCGCTGTCGGCGATGATCAGGGTGAACGGGTGACGCACACGCAGCACTTCCAGCGGCTGGCCGAGGCGGAAATAGACCGGACGGGCATGGGCGATCACGGTGTTGTCGATACCGGAGGGCGTGCCATGGTGGATCTTTTCCACCTCATAGGCAATGACCGAGATTTCATCATCGCTGAAGGGCTGTCCGAGGAAGGCGCCCAGGGCCCGGGTTACAGCCACAGATACGGCCGCGCCCGAACCAAGGCCGGAGGCTACCGGGATGGTCGAGGTGATTTTCAGCCGCAAGGCGGGCAGGCGTTCGGCGCCGACGTGCTGCCGGACGGTTTCCAGCCCCACGGCCAGCGGGTGCTCGGCTGGCAAATCGACGGCGGCCGCGCGCAAACCGATGTCCGGGGCTTCGATCAGGATCTGTCCGGGCGCGCCGCCCAGGTTCGCGCTGACCGTCGCTTTCGCATGTACCTGGGTGACCGGCACGGCGATGGCCGGACGGCCATACACGACGGCATGCTCGCCGAACAGGATGACTTTCCCCGGTGCGGTAGCCGTGAACGCCGGCATGGATTATCCTCTCGTAAACAGGTAGAAAATGACCAGGATCGACAGCCCCCACAAAAAGATGGTCGCCTGCAGTGGGCGGTCGGAGAGCAGCAGTTCGTCCGGCGCGCCGCCTTCCCCCTTGACCAGCAGCAGGTACAGGTAGCGGAAAATCCCGTACAGCACGAACGGGATGGTCAGCATCATTACATGATTGTCGGGCAGGTTGGGCGCCGAGAAGGTGTACAGGCTGTACGCCACGATGGTGGTGCTCGACACGATGATGATGAGCTGATCGAGGAAGTAGATGGAATAGCCTTCTAGCACCTTGCGGGTGGAGCCGCCGCTCCCGTTAACCAGCAGAGTCATCTCAGCCCGGCGCTTGCCGAAGCCGATATAGAGTGCAAACAGAGTGGTGACCACGTACAACCAGGGCGAGAATCGCTCGACCGTGATCAGCATTACGCCTGCACCGACCCGCAGCACGTACCCGGCTGCCAGGATCATCACGTCGATCAGTGGGATGTGCTTGAAGTAATTGGAATAGGCCAGGTTGACGGCCAGGTAGATCAAGGCGATGGCGGCGAAGCCGGGTGAGAGCAGGTACGCCAGCGGGAGGGCGAACACAATCAGCCCGGCCGCGGCGATAACAGCCACGCGCACCGGCAGCTTGCCCGAAGCGATGGGCCGATTGCGCTTGGTGGGATGCCGGCGGTCGGCTTCCCGGTCGGCAATGTCATTAATAATGTAGACGGAACTGGAAAGCAAGCAGAAAAGAGCAAAACCTGCCAGCGTACGCGCAAATGCCGACGGGTTGGTTAACTGGCGGTCGAACACCAGTGCGGCGAACACAAAAGCATTTTTGGTCCACTGCTTGGGACGCATGGTTTTGATGAGGGCGCGTAGCATATTATTAATATATCATAAGTAGGAGGTAGAGAACAGAGAGCGGAGAACAGCAACAGTCCTCCACTCCCTTCACATTCGAGTAAAATCACCCTATGAAGAAAATACGCCTGGATGTTTTGCTAACCGAACGGGGCATGGTGGATAGTCGCTCGCTGGCGCAGCGGCTTGTGATGGCCGGCCAGGTGCGCGTGGACGGACAGATGGTGGTCAAACCGGCTACCAAAGTGGCCCCGAACGCCCGGCTTGAGATCGAGAGCGGCCCACCGTTCGTGTCGCGCGGCGGCGAAAAACTGGAGGCGGCGCTGCAGGCGTTTCATTTAACGAGCCTGGATGGCAGAGTGTGCGCCGACGTGGGCGCCTCGACCGGCGGATTTACCGATGCGCTGCTGCAGCATGGCGCAGCCAGGGTGTACGCCATCGACGTGGGCTACGGCGAGCTGCACTGGAAGCTGCGCAACGATCCACGCGTCGTGGTGATGGAGCGCACGAATGCCCGCCACGTCCGGCGCTTGCCTGAACCGGTTTCGCTGGTAACGATCGATGCTTCGTTTATTTCGCTGCGGATCATCCTGCCGGTGGTGGCAGGGTGGTTTGGACCCATCTCTGACGCAGAACCCGTTTTGGGAGGGCGTCTGGGCCAGGTCGTCGCGCTGATCAAACCGCAGTTCGAGGCCGGGCGGGCTGAGTTGGCCCGCGGCGAGGGGGTGATCCGAGACCCGCTGGTACATCGCAAAGTGCTGGAGGAGGTGTTGGGGTTTGCGGTCGAGGCAGGATATGGAGTGAAAGGATTGATCCGCTCGCCGCTGCACGGGCCCAAAGGTAACATTGAATTCCTGGTGCATTTGTATTACCCAGGCGCGCCCGCTCTTGATATAGGGGATTTGATTGGTTCTGTGTTTGTAGAGGACGAGGTGACGTAATGAATTCTATGAGTATTTTTTCTTCTGCGACTCAATGAATTCAATCAGTGACTTCCGCATCTCGTTGATCAATTCCTGCTGCTCTTTGTTGGCTTGCCGCAAGGATTCGGCATCCTGGCGAGCCTTTTCGGTAACCCTGCGCAGCGCTTCGGCTTCCTCGCGCACTTCTTCAGCGATGTGTCGGATCATCTCAGCATTCTGACGAGCCTTCTCATTTTCCTCACGCTGCTCCTCTAAAAATATACGACCTTGATCGGCCCTTTTTCGTTTTTCTTCGGCCACTTCCCGCCTATGTTCTGCGGATAAACGTACCTCCTCAGAAACGATCCTGTCTTCTTCGGCACCTTCTCGTTCGGCAGACGCACCTTCACGATCGGACTCGGCAGCTTTCCGCTTGCGCTCGTTTTGCCGCCAAACCGCCTTGTTCTCCTCGAGCAGCGTATCGTATAACTCTTTGTACTCCCGCCATTTGTGATTAATAATTCTCCTGCGCCCGCCTGAACGAAAGCTCGACATTAACAGCTCCTTTTTATGGACCGGTTTTGCAATTCTCGAAGGTCTACATATATTCCACTATCTTTTTAAATCTAATTATACTTTGAACGTAACAGCGAGCAGTGATTTTTTTGCTGAAGCGGTCAAATCGACAACGTTTGACCGCGCGCACCTTTTTCTTCTTCAATGACGTATAGTCAAATATGCGGTATACTTCATCCGACTATGGATCAGATACGGAATTTTTGCATTATCGCCCACGTCGACCACGGCAAGTCCACCATGGCGGACCGCATGCTGCAGTTGACCGGCACAATATCCGAGCGGGAAATGATGGATCAGGTGCTCGACACGATGGACCTGGAGCGTGAGAAAGGCGTCACCATCAAGGCCTCGGCCGTTCGCATGGTGTACAACGCCCAGGACGGTGAGACCTACGAGCTGAACTTGATCGATACCCCCGGTCACGTCGACTTCAACTATGAGGTCAGTCGCGCCCTGGAAGCATGCGAGGGCGCTTTACTGGTTGTGGACGCCACCCAGGGCATCGAGGCTCAGACGCTGGCAAACCTGTATCTGGCCCTCGAATCCAACCTGGTGATCATCCCGGTCATCAACAAGGTCGATCTAATCTCAGCCCGCCCGGACGAGGTCGCCGACGACATCAGTAACCTGCTCGGCATTCCCGATGAGGACATCATCCGGATCTCGGCCAAGGAAGGCACCAACGTCGACAAGGTATTGGAGCAGATCGTCAGGCTGGTGCCGCCGCCGCGCGGTCAGCGCGATGCGCCCCTGCGAGCCCTGATCTTCGACTCTCATTACGATACATACCGCGGCGTGGTCGCTTACGCAAGGATCACCGAGGGCAGCATCAAGAACGGCGAGACCATCCGGGTCATGTCGAACAGCGTGAACGTCAAACCGCTTGAACTGGGCATTTTCGCCCCCGACATGCGCGCCGTCGATCAGCTTGCCGCTGGCGAGGTGGGGTATATCGCGACCGGTCTGAAAAACGTGGCGGAGTGCCGGGTGGGTGACACGATCACCCTGGCCAGCAATCCGGCCGCCAGGCCCCTACCGGGTTATCGCAAGGCTAAGCCGATGGTTTTCGCCGGGATCTATCCGGTGGAAGGCGAGGACTATGCCGACCTCAAGGATTCCCTGGAAAAGTTACAGCTAAACGACGCATCGCTGGTCTACCAGCCTGAGACTTCTCAGGCGCTAAACTTCGGCTTCCGCTGCGGCTTCCTGGGCCTGTTCCATATGGAGATCATCCAGGAGCGCCTGGAGCGCGAGTACGATCTGGATATTGTTGTGACCGCGCCGTCAGTGGAATATGAGGTGGTGATGCTGGACGGTGAGGTGATCATGATCGACTCGCCTGCCGACCTGCCGGATGAAGCAAAGATCCAGGAGATCCACGAGCCGTGGATGAACTTGCAGATCATCACCCCCACCGATTATTACGGGCAGGTGATGGAGCTGGTCACCAAGCGCCACGGCGTGTTCGGCGAGCAGGATTACCCCGCCCCGAACCGAGTCCAGTTGGGATTCGAGATCCCTTTGTCCGAAATTTTGGTAAACTTCTTTGATGAGTTGAAGTCGCGCACGCGCGGCTATGCTTCGATGGATTACCAGTTTGCCGATTACCGCCCCGGCAATTTGGTTAAATTAGAGGTGCTGGTGGGTGGTGATTCGGTGGATGCCCTGGCGGCGATCGTCCACAAAGAGGACGCTTACCACAAGGGCCAGGCCCTGGTGAGCAGGCTTAAAGACCTGATCCCGCGCCAGATGTACGACGTGGCGATCCAGGCATCCTCCGGCGGTCGGGTGATCTCACGCGCCAATGTGAAGGCCTTGCGTAAAGATGTGCTGGCGAAATGCTACGGCGGCGATATCTCACGCAAGAAAAAATTATTGGAAAAGCAAAAACGGGGGAAACGCAGAATGAAAATGGTAGGAAGCGTCGAAATTCCACAAGAGGCTTTCATGGCTGTTCTCAGCCTGGAGGATGAATAGAACATGCAGCCGAAGAAGAACTCCTTCTGGCGAAAAGCAATCCGCTGGCTGCCGGGTGTTTTGATTAGTGTTGTCGCAATTGCAGTCGTTTTAAGCTTATCGCAGTGGCAAGATATCAGCCTGGCGTTCAAGGCGCTGCGGCCGATGAACCTTGTGATCGCGGCGGCGCTGACTGTGATTTCTTTGGGGACGCGGGCGATGGCCTGGCGTGTGCTCTTGCAAGGGCGCCCAAGTCTCAAGCAAAGCTTTTTTATCATCAATATCGGTTATTTCCTCAACAACATCTTTCCGCTGCGGGCCGGCGAGCTGGGCCGGGCGGTCTTCATGGGCCGCGCCATCAAGCTCAGCCCATTCCGTGTGCTCTCGACCATCGTGATCGAGCGCTCCTTCGACCTGGTCATGGCGGCCACGCTGCTGCTGACCACCTTGCCGCTGGCCTTGGGCATGCAGCAGTATTACGTGATCGCTTACATCACCCTGGGACTGGTGTTTGCCGGTCTCATCGCTCTGTACCTGATTGCCCGCAATCCGGGGCCGGTGATGTCATGGATGGAACGCCTGGGCGGGCGCTGGGCGCTGGTGCGCAAGTACGCACTGCCGCAGGTGGAGTCGGTGCTTAAGGGCTTCTCCGTGCTGACCAAGCCGTCGCAGTTCTTTTTGAGCTTCTTCTGGATCGCGCTGTCTTGGGGTATTTGGGTCCTGATCTACTACGTGATGCTGCTGATCATCGCCCCGCAAGCGCCGGTGTGGTGGGCGGCCTTCGTCGACTCAGTGCTTGCGATGGGCATTGCCCTGCCTTCGGCGCCGAGCGGCATCGGCCTGTTCGAAGGCTCGATTGTGGCGGCCTTAACGGTTTTGGGCGCCAGCGCCGGGGCGCTCGGGTACGCTTTATTGATGCATATTTTCCAGTTCGTCTTGACTGGAATTCTTGGACTTTGGGGCTTGCTCTTGCAAGGCCGCTCGCTCTCCAACTTGTTTTCGGAGATCCTGGCGACCGGCGAGAACCCCAGTGAAATCTCATAGTTTGGAGTGAAACCAGGCATGTCGAGAAAGTATCTTGTAACCGGGGGCGCTGGGTTCATCGGTTCCAATTATGTATCGCGGCTCGTACAGCGCGGCGAAACCGTCACCATCTACGATAACCTGTCGAGAGGCGGGGCAAAATTGAACCTGGAATGGCTGCGCCAGCAGTACGGCGACGCCTATCAGTTGGTCCGGGCGGATGTGCGCGACGCAGAGGCTATCCGGCAAGCGGCCAAGGACGCAGATGTGATCGTTCATCTTGCGGCGCAGGTCGCCGTGACCACTTCAGTGGTCGATCCGCGTGAGGACTTCGAGATCAACGCCAACGGCACCTTCAACGTGATGGAAGCGGCGCGCGCCTCGGGCCGCAGCCCGGCAGTGCTGTATGCCTCCACCAACAAGGTCTACGGCGGCATGGAAGAGGTGGCTGTGGTAGAAGGGGAAACGGACTACCACTACCTGACCATGCCTTATGGTATTTCAGAGAAGCAGCCGCTCGATTTCCACTCGCCCTATGGCTGCTCCAAAGGCTCCGGCGACCAGTATGTGCGCGATTACAACCGCATCTACGATCTCCCGACCGTGGTGCTGCGTCAGAGCTGCATCTACGGCCCGCGCCAGTTTGGTATCGAAGACCAGGGCTGGCTGGCCTGGTTCGTAATCGCTGCAGTGACCGGCAAGCCAATCTCGATCTACGGCGACGGTAAGCAGGTGCGCGACGTGCTGTACGTCGAAGACCTGTTGAATGCCTACGACACCAGCCTGGAGAATATCGACCGGGTCGCCGGGCAGGTCTACAACGTCGGCGGCGGGCCCACGAACGTCATCTCGGTATGGAAAGACTTCGGTCCAATGCTGCAAGAAGCCGTGGGCCACGAGGTGCCGGTCAGCTGGTCCGACTGGCGTCCCGGCGACCAGCGCATCTACGTCTCCGATATCCGCAAGGCCGGGGAAGAGCTGGGCTGGACCCCACAGGTAAGTGTCCAAGAGGGCTTGCAGCGCCTATTTGATTGGGTGAAAGCGAACAGAGAACTGTTCGAAAAATAAACAAGTAAGGCTTTTTTTGCAATGCGCGTTTTGATCGTTTTGACTTATTACCGCCCGCACACCAGTGGGCTGACAATTTACGCCGAGCGGCTGGCGAAAGCCATGGTCAAGCGTGGTCACAAGGTGACCGTGCTGACCTCGCGCTACGACAAAAGCCTGCCGGCGGAAGAAGTGCAAGACGGGGTGCGGATTGTGCGCGCCCCGGTTATGTTCCGCCTCAGCAAGGGCGTGATCATGCCTACCTTCGGCCTGATCGCCAACCGGCTGGTGCGTGAGAACGACGTGATCCACCTGCACCTGCCGCAGTTCGACGCAGCCGGGATCGCCCTGCGCGGTCGGATGTGGAAAAAACCCACCATCATCACTTATCACTGCGACCTGCGCATGCCTCCCGGGCTGATGGCCTGGACCGCCAACCAGGCTGTGCTCGTGATGAACAACCTGGCGGCCCTCGGCACGCATCGCATCGTCACCTACACCCAGGATTACGCCGAGCATTCCTCGTTCCTCAACCGCTACCCGAACAAGCTGCACATCATCCCGCCGCCGGTAGAGCTGCCCGAGGTGTCGCAGGAGTTGGTGGAAGCCTTCCGCCAGGAGCACAATCCTGAAAATCACCGCCCTGTGATCGGCATGGCTGCCCGCTTTGCCAGTGAGAAGGGCGTCGAGATCCTGCTGCGGGCCATGCCGCGCATCTTAGAGGAACATCCGAATGCGCTGGTGCAGTTCGCCGGGTCCTATCAGAACATCATGGGTGAGGAAGCTTACTTCAAGCGCCTGTGGCCGACCATCGAGCGTTACCAGAGGGAAGGCCACTGGCAGTTCCTGGGCAACCTGGACCCCAAAGAGATGGCCCGCTTCTACCCGAACCTGGACGCACTGGTGCTGCCCAGCCTCAACTCAACCGAGGCGTTCGGGCTGGTACAGATCGAGGCCATGATCAACGGTGTGCCGTCGGTGGCATCCAACCTGCCGGGCGTGCGCCAGCCTGTCAAGGTGCACGGGATGGGTAAAGTGGTGCCGATCGGCGATTCGGATGCCCTGGCGCAAGCCCTGCTGGATATCTTCGCCGACCCGCAAGCTTACGTGAAAGACCCCGCTGAGATCGCCATTCGCTACCGTCCGGATACGATCGCACGGCATTATGAAGACCTGTTCGCCGAGCTGCAAAAAGAGCTGGCAGAGGAAACCTCGGATAGAAAGAGCCAGGCTTAGCCGCAATGAACCCTGCAATACAGAACCCATCCGCCAGGGACTACCTCTGGGAGCAAATTAGCAGCCTGCCATACTTCCGCGCCGTGTTACGCGCCGTGGAAGCGCGCGAATACCCTTCCTTCGATCTGCCTGGGCCTGTACTCGATCTGGGCTGCGGTGACGGCCACTTCGTGACCATTGCCTTCGATCACCCGCTGGATGTCGGCATCGATCCGTGGACCGGGCCGGTGCGTGAGGCGGTTAAGCGCGGCGGTTACCGCATGGTGGTGCAGGGCGCGGGCGACGAGCTGCCCTTCCCGGACGGATACTTTGGCAGCGCCATCAGCAACTCTGTGCTGGAGCATATCCCCGACCTGGATTCGGTCTTGAAAGAGATGGGGCGCGTGCTCAAGCCGGGCGCTCCCTTCGTCTTTTGCGTCCCAAACCACAATTTCTTGAAGAATCTCTCCATCCCAGCCGCGTTGGAGAAGGTCCGGCTGAATCGACCGGCGGAAGCCTACCGGCAGTTCTTCAACCGCATCTCCCGCCACCACCACTGTGACTCGCCTGAAGTTTGGGAAGAGCGTTTGGGGCTCGCCGGTTTCAGCATCGAGCGCTATTGGCATTACTTCTCGCCGCAGGCCCTGCATACCCTGGAATGGGGGCACTACTTCGGCCTGCCGTCGCTGGTGACAAATAAGTTGTTCGGTCGCTGGATCCTTTCGCCGACCCGTTGGAACCTGGCCCTGACCGCCGCAGTGGTTGCGCCTGCTTACCTGGAAGATCGCCAGCAGCCGCAGGGTTCGTATACCTTCTACATCACTCGCAGGTCGTAAGGTGCGGAACCGCCCATCACCAGGCCGAGAGGTTGTGGATCTATCAGGTTTCGGATGTTTGTTGGGTGAAATCGTCATCCTGCAAACATCCGAAACCTGATAGATCCACAACCTCTCGGCCTGATGGGGCTTCGCGCCTGTGCGGGTCCGACATTAAATAAGCCTTCCTTGTGCCTGGGCTGTAAATAAAGTAAACTTGGCCTGTTAACGCAGACCCAAAAAAAACCACGAGTTGGATTTATGCAAGAACCAAGTATCCTGGATTACGTGAAAGCGAGGCTGAGCTTCGGGCGCATACCGCTCCCCCAAACGCACTCGGAGGACGTATCGCTTGCAGCGCCTGCCATAGAAGAACAACCGGACGAAGCCGGAGAGGATTTGCTCTCGCAGGCTTCGCCTGCGCTGGCGGCTGCACCGGCGGCTGTGGACGCGCGGTCTGCGGTGGATGTGGAGCGGGCTGCTGCGACGACGCGTGGCTTGCCATGGCGCACCCTGGGAGCGTTCCTGCTGGCCATCCTGGCGCAAAGCATCCTTGACCCACACGCCAACGGGACTGCAGCGCCTGCGTCTCTGTACCTGCTGTCTGCCGGGATGCTGATATTGGCCATGCGCGCCGGCGAGTGGCGCATCCTGCCCCTGCGGGCGCAAGCATTCGAGCCGTTGTCACTGGAGATGCGGCTCTTGCCGCTGTACCTCTTGCTGCCGTTCCTGGTGGTGGCGTTCTTGTTATTTAGCAACAACCGCTTTACCTCTTTCAATGTGCTGGTGTGGGCGATCAGCATCGGCCTGCTGCTTTGGGCGCTGTGGCTGCCGCGCCAGGGCAGTTCCCCCCGGTCGTTCAGCAAACGCATTCCCCATTGGATTTCACAGCTCTCGCATGACCCCATCCGCATCAGCTGGTTCGGTGTGTTGTTGATCGGCGTGGCGCTCATGGCGGTCTTCTTCCGCTATTACCAATTGAGCCAGGTGCCGGGGCAGATGTTCAGCGACCACGCCGAGAAGCTGCTGGACGTCCAAGATGTGCTCGATGGTCAGTACTCAATCTTCTTCCCCCGCAACACCGGTCGTGAAGCGATCCAGATGTACCTGACCGCTTTTATCGCCCGCTTTTTAGGCTTTGGCGTTTCCTTTATCAGCTTGAAGCTTGGCACCGCTACCGCCGGGCTGCTGACCCTACCGTTCATTTACTTGCTTGGCAAAGAGGTTGCCAACAAGTGGGTAGGGCTGGCCGCCGTGACCCTGGCGGCTTTCGCCTACTGGCCGAACGTGATCGCTCGGGTAGGGCTGCGCTTTCCGCTCTACCCGTTGTTCACGGCGCCGATGCTGTTCTTCCTGGTGCGCGGGCTGCGCACCCAAAACCGCAATGACTTCATCCTGGCCGGGCTGGCGCTCGGGCTAGGATTGCACGGCTACAGTCCGATGCGGATCGCGCCGTTCGTGGTGGTGATTGCGGTGGGGCTGTACCTGCTGCACGCCCAATCGCGCGGGAAGCGCACCCAAACATTCTGGGCGCTGATCGTGCTGGCCTTCGTGTCTTTCGTGATCTTCCTGCCGCTGTTCCGTTACATGCTCTCGAACCCGGATATGTTCGGCTACCGGGCCTTTTCGCGCCTGGGCAGTAATGAGCAGGCCTTACCCGGCCCGGCGCTGCTGATCTTCCTCAGCAATCTGTGGAAGGCCAGCATCATGTTCTGGGTGAGCAACGGCAGCATCTGGGTGCACTCGGTGACCGATCGCCCGGCGTTGGACGTGATCACTGCGGTTTTCCTGTTCCTGGGCGGGTTCTCGCTGTTCGTGCGCTACCTGCGCCGGCGTCATTGGCTGGACTTGTTCCTGCTGGTGTCGGCGCCGCTGCTGATGATGCCCTCGATCCTGTCGCTGGCTTTCCCCGGTGAGAACCCCTCGCTGAACCGCTCCGGGGCGGCCTACATCCCGGTGTTCGTGATTGCCGCCATTGGCATGGAGGCGTTCCTTTCGGCCATCTTCCACCGCATCCGCTCCTGGAACTTTTGGCGGCGACCGGAGACCGGGTCAGCTTTCGCCGGATTGGCGGTGGTAATCATGGCGCTGCTGCTGACCGGCATCTCGGCCCGCCAGAACTATGACCTGGTCTTCAATCAGTACAAACACCAGTTCCTTGGTGGAGCCTGGAATACCACCGACCTGGGCCAGGTCATCCGCAGTTTCGCCACCATGATCGGCACGCCCGACACCGCCTACGTGGTGCCTTATGCGCATTGGGTGGATACCCGCCTGGTCGGTATCAACGCCGGATACCCGCGCAAGGATTATGCTCTGTGGGCGCAGGACTTCCCATCCACCCTCGACCAGCCCAACCCCAAGCTGTTCCTGCTCAAGCCTGAAGACCAGGAGTCCCTGGCGCAGCTGCAGCAGATGTACCCCAACGGAACGCAGAAGCTGTTCCACGTCAGTGAGTACGATGGCAAGGACTTTATCGAGTTCTTCGTCCCTCCAGACACCCCCGACGTATCCGCTCAATCCAGCTCTCAGCCATAGAAGGTTTGGAAAGATCGATTGGCAAGACAAGAAACCACGATGACTTCTGAAATATCCACTGCGAACGTCAAACAAAACGCCCGTCCGGCTGTGCTGCAGCGAGTGATTTGGGGCTTGCTGCTGACCGGTATCCTCCTGGCAGGGGCTTACTTCCGCTTCGTCGGTCTAAACTGGGACGGCGATTTCCATCTGCATCCGGACGAGCGCTTCATGACCATGGTGGCCTCGTCGCTGCATTCGGTGAGCAGTGTTTCCGAGTATTTCAGCACCGCCACCTCTACACTGAACCCCAACAATACCGGCTACGGTTTCTACGTCTACGGCGACTTTCCGCTGATCCTGACTCGTATCGTGGGCGAGCTGTTCGATCAGACCGGCTACTCGGAGATCCACCTGGTGGGGCGGGCCCTCTCCGGCCTGTTCGACCTGGGTACGGTGCTGCTGGTGTATCTGATTGCCATGCGCCTGTTCCGGAAGACGCGCCTGGCGCTGCTGTCCACGGCGTTTGCAGCCTTCGCAGTCTTGCCGATCCAGCTGTCGCATTATTTCACTGTCGACACCTTCACCAACTTCTTCATTTTCCTGGGGATTTACTTCGCCGTTCGTGTCTCTACCGCGGATGTGCCGCCCGTCGAAGCGCCCGCCGCAGCCGCTGCAACCGTCGAGCTTGAAGATACGGGCGCGTCGGGATCTGAAGCGGCGGAGGAAGCGGTCACTTTGGAGGACGAGCCTTTCGATGCGGACCCCGACCTGGGCGCCATTCTCAACGGCACGTTCCGCACTTGGAAATCGCTTCTCCCTTACGGCTTGTTCGGCGTGGCGCTTGGGTTTGCGATGGCATCCAAGGTCAGCGCCGCGCCGCTGGCGATCACCATTGTCATTGCGGCGCTGCTGTATTGGCTGCGCCTGCCGCAAGAGCAGCGCCTGCGCTACGCTTTCACCCTGGCGCGCAATCTGATCCTGGCGGCGGTCATTGCTTTTATCGTTTTCCGCATATTCCAGCCGTATGCCTTCACCGGCCCGGGTTTATTGGGCATCAAGCCTAACCCACAGTGGATCGACAGCCTCAAGACTTTGAGCGAGCAAAGCGCCGGGGACGTGGACTTCCCACCCGCTTTGCAGTGGGCTCGCCGCCCATTGACCTTCTCCTGGCGCAATATGGTTGAGTTTGGCATGGGCCTGCCGCTCGGGCTGCTGGCCTGGACCGGTTTCCTTTACATGGGCTGGCGCATGATCAAAGGCGAGTGGCGCAAGCATCTGCTGCTGTGGAGCTGGACGCTGGCATACTTCGTGTGGCAGTCGGTGGCCTTCTCGCGCAGCATGCGCTATCAGCTGCCGGTCTACCCGGCCCTGGCGATCATCGCAGCCTGGGCTGTGTTCGCTTTCCTGGACCGCCGCGCTCGACTGCGTCAAGACGGCCCGCTCGAAAACGATCGTGCTCCCATCCACTGGCGCAGGCCGCTGGCTTTTGGGGTCGGCGCAGCGGTGCTGATCTCCACGTTCCTGTACGCCTTCGCTTTCTCACGGATTTACACCCGCCCGGTGACCCGCATCGCCGCCAGCAGCTGGATCTTCCAGAATGTCCCGGCTGCCATCAACCTGCACATCGATCAGGGCGCCGAGGGCGACTACAACCAGCCGCTGCCGTATTGGTCGCAGGCCGAAGTGACCGCCCAGCAGCCGCTGGTGATGGCCTTCACCGCCGAGCGTGACGGCCCCATCCTGGAAGTGGACCTGGAGCACGTGGTCAACCCCATGGGCGATGGGCAGCCGAAGACCCTGGCTGTGGCGGTCAGCGCAGACCGCGCCGGGCAGCAGTTGTTATCGGTCGGTTCGCTCACCGATGCCTTCACCCCTTCCAATGATCCACGCGGTCAGAGCGTCTCGGTCCCGCTGATGCAGCCGCTCAGCGTCCAGAAGGGCCGGCAGTATTTCCTGATCCTCCAGCCCGCCGGCCCGGCCGATGTCCTCAACCTGGCCGGCCCAACCTACCTGGGCTACGCCGGTCCAAGTTATCCGATCCGTCAGGCGCTCGAACAACCGGTCAAGGCCCTGCGCCCCGGCCAGCCGTATAATTTCCAATTCGTCCCAGACAAGACCGGCCAGCTGAGTGAGGTGTACCTGCCACACGTGGTCGATTGGGAAGGCTACACCGAGCCCAAGACTCTGCAGCTAAACCTCAACGGTAACAATGTGGACGCCTCCGCCGTAGTCAGCAGCGCTTTCCCTGCCGATGGCGGCGACGGCCAGGGTTATACCTTCCGCTTCGACCAGCCGGTGAGCTTGCAGTCTGGCGAGGTTTACACGCTCACCCTGAATTTGACGGACGGTCCCGGTGTGTTGGGCGTATACGGCAGCACCCAGGCGCTCGAATCCAGCTGGGACGATCCGCTGCCCTACAACGTCAACGGCGCGTCCGTCTTCGACTACTACACCGGCCTGTACCGCACCGATCTCAACTTTGAGATGTATTGGGACGATGATGCGGCCAAGCGCGAGCGCATGATCGATAACTTGGACCAGGCGGATTACCTGTTCATCAGCTCCAGCCGCCAGTGGGGTTCCACCACTCGCGTGCCCGAGCGCTACCCTCTGACCGCCGAATACTACCGCGATCTGATCGGCTGCCCGGCCGATCAAACCGTGGAGTGGTGTTACAACGTGGCTCAACCCGGCATGTTCCAGGGCAAGCTGGGCTTCGAGCTGGTGAAAGTGTTCCAGTCTGAGCCCACCCTGGGGCCGCTGACCTTCAACACCCAATTCGCCGAAGAAGCCTTCACTGTCTACGACCATCCCAAGGTGTTCATCTTCCAAAAGACAGACGCTTACAGTCCCGATCAAGTGCGGTCACAACTGGATCGGGTCGATCTCAGCCAGGTGGTGCATCTGACGCCCAAGAACGTGCCCATGCAGGTCGGCGGCACGACCTTGCGCCAGCGGATCGATCAACTGTTGGCCGGCTTGAAGGGTAAGAATTCCCCGGCGGAAATCAATAAGCTGATGCTGCCACAAGACCGCCTGGCGCAGCAGCGTGCCGGGGGCACCTGGTCGCAGCTGTTCAGCTACACGGATCTGCAGAACCGCTTCCCGGGATTGGCCGCGGCGCTGTGGTACCTGGTGGTGCTGCTGCTCGGCTGGGCTGTGTTCCCGTTCGTACGCATGGCCCTGCACGGCTTACCCGACCGCGGCTACCCGCTCTCGCGGCTGGTGGGCGTGATCCTGCTGGCCTGGCTGGTGTGGATCGGCGGCTCGCTGGGCGTGCCATTCACCCAGGTCAACATCACTCTGGCGGCTGTTCTGCTGCTGGCGGTAAACGTGGGACTGTTCTTCATCCAGAAGGACGGCATCTTGCAAGACCTGCATGAGCGCAAGCGCTACATCCTGGTGGTCGAAGGCCTGGCGCTGACCTTCTTCCTGGTGTTCCTGTTCATCCGTTTGGGCAACCCCGACCTGTGGCACCCCTACAAGGGCGGCGAGAAGCCGATGGACTTCTCCTACCTCAACGCCGTGATCAAGAGCACCACCTTCCCGCCTTACGATCCCTGGTTCGCGGGCGGCTACCTGAATTACTACTATTACGGCTTCGTGCTGGTGGGCGTGCTGACCAAGTGGCTGGCGGTCGTGCCCTCGATTGCCTACAACATCTTCCTGCCGATGCTGTTCAGCTTCGTGGCGCTGGGGGCTTTCTCATTCGGCTGGAACCTGCTGGCCCGCAGCGGCTCCGCTAAACAGACGGAGGAGGAAGATCTCAGCGAGCTGCCCGAGCCGCAGGAGGAAGACCCCAGCGATCTGCCCGAGCCGGAGATCACCAACAGCCATATCTTTGGGCTGGAACTCTGGCCGCTGCTGGCCGGGCTGGCCTCGTCGATTGGCCTGCTGATCCTGGGCAACCTGGGCACGGTGCGTATGATCTGGAAGGGCTGGCAGCAGTTGGCTGCACCCATCCCGATCGAGCAGGGCAATTTCTTCCAGCACATCGGCTGGGCGCTGCAGGGCTTCATCCAGTTCGTGGGCGGGGCGCAGCTGCCTTACGATGTCGGCCGCTGGTATTGGGATCCCAGCCGGGCCATCCCCGGCTCGCCGATCACCGAATTCCCGTTCTTCACCTTCCTCTATGCCGATCCGCACGCCCACCTGATCGCCTTGTCGATCACGATCCTGGCGCTGGTGTTTGCCCTGTCGATCATCCGCGGCAAGTGGCGCTGGGGCAGCGGTCCCGGCCAGCGCGGTTGGATGTTCTTCGGCGCGAGCTTGCTGCTGGGCGGCATGGCGGTCGGCACCTTACGGGCCACCAATACCTGGGACCTGCCCGCCTACCTGGCGTTGAGCGGCATGGCGCTGATCTATACCGCGGGCCGCTACGCCCAGCTCCCGGCCTGGCTCTCGCGCCTGAATTGGCCGGACTGGATCAAGCGCGCCGCCATCGGTGCGGCAGCCGCCGGGCTGCTGGCTGTGCTGGCTTTCTTGCTTTACAAGCCGTTCGGCGACTGGTACTTGCAGGGTTACTCGGCCATCGGTCGCTGGACCGGAGACCGCACCCCGGTCGAATCCTACCTCGTGCATTGGGGCCTGTTCCTGTTTGTGATCGTCTCGTGGCTGTTCTGGGAAACGATTGACTGGATGGACTCCACCCCGCTCTCGTCCTTGCAGCGCCTGCGCCCCTACCGCGACCTGATCATCGGGCTGCTGGCGCTGCTGGTGTTGGCGGTGATCGGCCTGTCTTTGATGAGGGTGGCCATTGCCTGGATCGCGCTGCCGGTGGCCGCCTGGGCCGCGGCGCTGCTCTTGCGCCCCAACCAGCCGGACGCCAAGCGCGCAGTGCTGTTCATGGTCGGCAGCGGGATGACTCTGACCCTGGCGGTCGAGTTGATCGTGCTGGTTGGCGATATCGAGCGCATGAACACGGTCTTCAAATTCTACCTGCAAGCCTGGACTCTGCTGTCGCTGTCGGCGGCGGCCGGGCTAATGTGGCTGTTCCCGGCGGTCATCAAACGCTGGCGGGCCGGTTGGAGCGCTGCCTGGCAGTTGGGCTTGGCGCTGCTGGTGTTCGGAGCGGCCCTGTACCCGCTGCTTGGGGGGCGGGCCAAGATTATCGACCGTATGGCCGTCGATGCGCCGCACACCCTGGACGGCATGACCTATATGGAGTATTCCACCTACTCGGTTAATGACTGGAATATGGACCTGAGTCAGGATTACCGCGCCATCCGCTGGATGCAGCAGAATGTGCAGGGATCGCCGGTGATCGTTGAGGCCAACACCACCGAGTACGGCTGGGGCACGCGCTTCACCATCTACACCGGGCTGCCGGGGGTGGTGGGCTGGAACTGGCACCAGCGCCAGCAGCGCGGCATCGTGGACGACGCTGAGGTCTGGAACCGGGTCGCTGCAGTGGGCGATTTCTACAACACCTTCGACCCACAGCAAGCCGAGATCTTCCTGCAGACCTACGACGTGAAATACATCATCGTCGGGCAGCTGGAGCGGGCCATGTACGACCCGAACGGGATCGCCAAGTTCGAGCAGCTCAATGGTAACCTGTGGCAGGAAGTCTACCGCGATGGCGACACAGTTATCTACCAGGTCAACGGGGTAGGGTAAAATAGCGATGATGTTCGAAATTCTTCTCTGGTATTTGGCAATCTCTATCATCGGCTGGCTGGCGTTCCCGATCGCCTTCCGGCTGCTGGGACGCCTGCCCGACCGCGGCCTGACCCTGTCGCGGCCGCTGGGGCTGCTGCTGTGGGGCTTCGGCTTCTGGCTGCTGGCCTCGTTCCGCATCCTCCAAAACGATCTCGGCGGTATGCTGGTCGCGCTGGCGCTGCTGATTGGATTGTCCTATTGGGCCGGGCGCGGGCGCTGGGGCGATCTGCGCGCCTGGCTGCGCGAGCACCTGCGTCTTGTGCTGGCCGCGGAATTGCTGTTCCTGCTGGCGTTCGTCTTCCTCGCGCTGATGCGCGCCGCCGACCCGGTGATCTCGGGCACCGAAAAGCCGATGGAACTGGCCTTTCTCAACGCCATCTTGCGCTCGTCCACCTTCCCGCCCAACGACCCTTGGCTTTCGGGCTACTCCATCTCGTACTACTACTTCGGCTACGTGCTGGTCGCCATGCTCACGCGCCTTACCGGGATCGCTTCCGGCGTAACCTTCAATCTGGGGGTGTCCTCGTGGTTTGCCATGACAGCCCTGGCGGCTTACGGCCTGGTCTATTCGCTGCTCTCGGCCTGGAACCGGCGCAACCCGGACCAAAAGCCGGTGCTTGCGGCTGCCGGGGCGCTGTTTGCGCCGCTGCTCCTGCTGTTGATGAGCAACCTGGAAGGGGCGCTGGAGGTGCTGCACGCCCTCGGCATCACCTGGACCCAAGCGGCCGACGGTACCTGGCACTCGAGCTTCTTCCAGTGGCTCAACATCCAGGAGATTTGTCAGGCCCCGTCGACGCCTTTCCAATGGATGCCTAACCGGGCAGGCGGCATCTGGTGGTGGCGGGCCTCGCGCGTCCTGCAAGACTTCGATATGGGGCACGTGGCCCAGATGGCCTCCGGGCAGGCCTGCGTGGTCGGGCGGGAAGTGATCGACGAGTTCCCGTTCTTCTCGTTCCTGCTGGCCGACCTGCACCCTCACGTCCTGGCGATGCCGTTCGCATTGCTGGCGATTGGTTTGGCACTCAACCTGTATTTCAGCCTGCGGGCGCAGCCGCTGCGCGGCGACGGGTTGTTCCCCTGGCTGGGCAGCTGGCTCGACGGAGAGGATCACGCGCTGAAGAACCTGGCGCTGGCCAACTGGATGCGCCGGGCGGATTTTTGGCTGCTGGCGGTGACGCTGGGCGGTCTGGCGTTTCTCAACACCTGGGACTTCCCGATCTACGTCGCTCTGGCTGCTGCGACCTATGCGCTCGCGCGAGTCGAGCAAGACGGTTGGAAGGCGCGCCGCTTATGGGAGTTCGTGGAGACTGGGCTGGTGTTGGGCTTTATTGGCGTGCTGCTGTACTTGCCCTTCTACCTAGGCTTCTCCTCTCAGGCCGGCGGCTTCCTTCCCAGCCTGAGCTTCTTCACCCGCGGCACCAGCTTCTGGATCTTCTTCGGGCCGCTGCTGGTGCCGATCCTGGCCTGGCTGGTCTGGCTGTGGAGCCAGCGCGGCGGGCGGATTGAACTGGGCGCGGGATTGAAGTTCTCCGCCATCGTCACCGGCGGTTTTTGGCTGGGCTCGTACCTGTTCAGCTACGTGGCGCTCAGCCTGCCCAAGGTCGGTGAGGAACTGGCGAAATCGGGCGGCGCCCTATCCAACGCAGGGTTGAAACTCCAGGATCTGGGCCGCATGTTTGTCGAGCTGCAGTACGGCGCAGCCGCCTCCACCGTCACCGATCCTTACACCGTGCTTGGCAACTCGCTGCTGCGCCGGATCGAATCACCCGGCGCATGGCTGACGCTGTTCGCCCTGGTGGGCCTGTCGTGGGGTTTGCTGGCCGGCTACCGCAAAGCAACCAACGCGGTCAAGATCGATGAGCCTGTCACGGTGGCCTTCGACGGTGGTGAGCCGGTCGCTCACACGGACGCGGCGGGTTCGACCAACGCCTTCGTGCTGCTGCTTGTGCTGGTCGGCGGCGGGCTGACCCTGGTGCCGGAGTTCTTCTACCTGCGCGATCAGTTCGGCACGCGCATGAACACCATCTTCAAGTTCTATTTCGAAACCTGGATATTGTGGAGCATCGCCGGGGCCTATGCCATCGGTTTACTGCTGCCATTATTGAAGGGAGCCTGGAAGGCGCTCTTCATGATTGGGCTTACCGTTGTGATCTCGATGGGATTGGTATATACGGCGTTTGGCATTGGCAGCAAATATAAAATGCTCGATCCTGCGGTCTCGACCCTCGACGGCACGCACGACATCCAGGTATACAACCCCGACGAGTACGCCGCCTACCGGTTCCTCGACAAGCAGCCGCTGGGCGTGGTGGCCGAGGCGGTCGGCGGCAGCTACCGGCCAGAGTATGCCCGGGTGGCCACCCATACCGGCCTCCCGAACGTGCTGGGCTGGCCCGGTCACGAGAGCCAGTGGCGCGGCGGCGCGGAGGAAATGGGTTCGCGCGAGAGTGATATCAAGCGACTGTACGAGACCAATAACTGGCAAGAGGCACAGACCATCCTGAAGCGCTACAACATCCGCTACGTGTTTGTCGGCGGCTCGGAGCGCAGCACCTATCGGGTTAATCGAGACCAAATTCCAACAGTATTTGAAGCCTGTTTTCCAGCAAGGTTCCGTTACAATATACCAGGCGCCGGATTCCAGTTCGGTTGTTTTGAATTCGGGCCTATAAAGGTGAGTCGATGAAATCGCGTACACTGACACTGGAAAATGGACTGTTCGTCCTGGCATTTCTGCTGGGGCTGTTCATACGTCTGATCCATCTGGGCCTGGCGCCGCTCACCGACATCGAAGCGACCTGGGCCATGCAGGCGCTCGACCTGGCGCGCGGCGCGCATCCGCTGATTGGGCCGCAGCCGGGTTACGTCCTGCTGACCGGGTTGTTGTTCTATGTCTTTGGCGACGGCGCCACCGCCGCTCGCTTGCTGCCGGCTCTGGCAGGCGCCGGTTTGATCCTGTCACCGCTGTTGTTCCGCCGTTGGATCGGGCGCTGGCCGGCGGTGGCGCTGGCCTTCCTGCTGGCGTTTGCTCCCGACCTGGTGGCCGTGTCCCGGCAAGCGAATGGGCTGATCTTCACGCTGTCCTTTTCGGCACTGGCGGCCGGTTTCCTCTTCAACCGGCGCTATGCCTGGGCGGGCATCTTCGCCGGACTGGCCCTGCTGGGCGGCCCTGGCATCTGGGAAGGAGCCTTGATCGTCGGGTTGGCGCTGCTTTGGACGGCATTGTTTACGCCATCCGTAGAAAAGCCGGAAGCGGAAGAGGTCAACGTGGGCCCGGCCGGGGTGCGGGTGGTCCCGGTGGAAGAAAAGAATGGTCTGGTCCCACCCGATTGGACGCGCTCCCTGCCCTGGTTGGCCGGGACGCTGCTCATGGTGGGCGTGCTGCTGCCGCTGGCATTCCTGGTTCCATCTGGCCTCAGCGCGCTGGGCTCCAGTTTGGTTGCATATCTGTCCGGCTGGACGCAGGCAGTGCAGACGCCGATCCTGCAGATGCTGTTGGCGCTGGCGGCCTATACCCCCCTGGCGCTGCTGTTCGGCGTGTTGGGCATGCTCTCGTCAAGCCTGCGTTTTCACAATCCGCTGGATGCGTTCCTGACACGCTGGGCGTTGATCGGTATGCTGCTGGTGCTGGTCAATCCGGCGCGCCAACCGTTCGACCTGATCTGGGCGCTGGCTCCGCTGTGGGCTCTCTCCGCCCGGCAGATCGTGCGCATGATCACCGGCTTTTCCAGCGACCCATGGGCGCTGGTGGGGCAGGTGATGCTGGTGGTGATCTTGCTGACCTTCGCCTGGCTGAATTTCGTCCATCTGAGCAATCCGGCAGTTTCCGATACCGAGGCTATTCTGCAAGTGATCAAGCTCAGCATTTATGCGGCCCTGATCTTGCTGGTGATTGTATCCGTGCTGGTGGGTTGGGGCTGGTTGATGGAAGTTGCCGCTTCGGGTCTCGCGTTTGGGTTAGGCATCGTCCTGGCGGCTTTCACCCTTTCCGGCGCCTGGCAGGCGGCCGGCCTGGGCGCAGCCCCGGGAAGCGTTCCATTACGCGACAGCCCATACATCGCTCAGGGCAGCTTGTTGTACAAGACAGCCCTGCAGTTGGACGACTGGAACACACCTGCAGGTACCAATTTGGATCTGACGGTGATGGGCGTCGATTCGCCCGCTTTGCGCTGGCTGCTGCGCAACTATGAAGGCGCCCGCTTCGTCGACGTACTGCCTGCAGAGGTCTCACCTTCCCTGCTGATCACCCCGGTCCAATCGGCCCCTCAGCTGGCATCCAGCTACACCGGGCAGGACTTCATCTTGCAGCAGTCCTCGGACTGGAATTTGCTCGTCAAGAATGATTGGAAGACCTGGTGGGTGGTGCGCAAGACTCCAGTGAGCGAAAGTCTGGTGGTCTTTTGGGTGCGCAGCGACCTGTTCCCAGGCGCAACGCAGGCAGGTAACGTCACGCAGTAAAACTTTGCAACGCAGGCGATAACATCCTTGTTTCTCCTATCTCTTTTATATGGAGCCCACCCAACAATGAAGCTTCCCGACATTATTGCTGTTGATGGCACGGCGGCATCTGGAAAATCAACCCTGGCTGAAAAGCTGGCGCAGCATTTGGACTATCTGTACTTCGACACCGGCGTGATGTACCGGGCGGTCACGCTGGCAGCGCTGGAAACACTTGGCTCGGTCGATGATGAAGCCGGGGTCAACCGCATCGCAGAGCGGATCGAGATCGACGTTTTGCCGCCGTCTGTGCCCGACAGCCGCAAGTCGGACGTGCTGCTTGACGGCAAAGACGTGACCTGGGCGATCCGCAAACCCGAGGTGGACGCGAATGTGTCACAGGTCTCCACTTACACCGGTGTGCGCAAGGCGATGACCGACCAGCAGCGCAAGATCGGGCAGCGCGGATCGGTAGTCATGGTGGGGCGCGACATCGGCACAGTGGTGTTCCCTGAAGCGCCGTTGAAGCTGTACATGGACGCCAGCGTGGAGGAACGCGCCCACCGCCGCTACCTGGAAGTGATCGAGCGCGGCGAACTGGCTTCCTTCGATTCCATCCTGGCCTCCATGCGCCGCCGCGACCGGATCGAACTCGACCCGCAAGCTGGCTCCGCTCAAGGCGGCCGAGGATGCCGTCGTTATCAAGACAGACGGGATGAGCATCGATCGCGTGTTCGATCTGGTGATCAAGATGATCGAGGAAAAATAGCGGAGAGCTGCAGCTGCTCTCTTCGTTTTTGGAGAATTCTATGTGCGATACCCTGGTAGCCCTAAATCATTCAACCAGCGACGGCTCAGTGATCTTCGCAAAGAACAGCGACCGCGAGCCGAATGAAGCCCACCACCTGATGCTCGTCCCGGCGGCGGACCATCAACCCGGCGAGATGCTCAAATGCACCTATATCTCCATCCCACAGGCAGCGCACACGAATGCCGTGCTGCTCGCCAAGCCGTTCTGGATGTGGGGCGCCGAGATGGGCGCGAACGAGCACGGCGTGGTGATCGGCAACGAGGCGGTCTTCTCCAAGATCGCTGCCGGCAAAGAGCCCGGGCTGATCGGTATGGATTTTATCCGCCTGGGCCTCGAGCGGGCCACAACCGCCCAAGAGGCGCTGTACGTGATGACCAAACTGCTGGAGGAGAATGGACAGAGCGGGAACTGCGGCTTCACCCACGGCTTCTACTATCACAACAGCTTCATCATCGCCGACCCAAACGACGCCTGGATTCTGGAGACGGTCGACCGGCAGTGGGTGGCCGAGCAGGTGAAAGATGTGCGCTCGATTTCCAACATCTACACCATCGGAAAAGATTGGAATCTGGCATCGAGTGGGGTGGTGGATTATGCCGTCGAGCGCAGGCTGTGCAAGAAGCGGGACGATTTCGATTTCGCCGCTTGCTACGCCGATTTTCTATACAGCAAGTTCGGGGCCGGAGCGCCGCGGCGGCAGTGTACGACGGATGGTTTGCGTGCGGCTCAGGGCGACATCACGGTCGAGACCATGATGCGCTTGCTTTCTTCGCATAGTCATTCTGTCGAGCAGGGCTGGTCGCCGGACAAGGGCCTGCTGGGGGCGGACGTGTGCATGCATGCCGGATTCGGACCGGTGCGCGGCAGCCAGTCGGTCGGCTCGATGGTGTCGCACCTCTCACTGGATGGGAACGTGCACTGGCTGACCGGCACCTCCGCTCCCTGTACCAGCATGTTCAAACCGATATGGATGGATGCCGGGCTGCCAGACACTGGACCCGAGCCCAGCGGGACATACGACGAGCGCAGCCTGTTCTGGCGGCATGAAAGCCTGCATCGTGAGATCTTGCGCAACTACCCGGCGCGCTGGCCGCTGATCGCCGGGGAGCGGCAAGCGCTTCAGCAGCGCTTCGTGGAGGGCGCTGAGCGGCTGTCTTGCGCGCCGTTAGAGGAGCGCCGGGCCTTCAGCCAACAATGCTTCCGTGAAGCGGGTGAGGCCGAGCAGCGCTGGCTGCAAAAGGTGCGGGCGCAGGCGGAGGGGCAGCGTATGACGAACTACGGCGCCCAGGCCTGGAAGGGGTTCGACAAACAGGCGAAGATGCCCCAGGGATGAAGGAAATCAATGCAGATGTTCGAACACTTCTAGCGTTCAGACATCTGCATTACTTTCTCGGATATTCAAGTTACGAAACTGTTAAGGGATCCGAACCTGGTTGAAAGCAAGAAATCCAAAGCAGATGCTATAATTTTAGTAGCTGCTTCGCAGCAGCGCTTTCCGTTTTAAAAAACGCCACTGCCTGTATCATTGCCAGGATGGTATACTCATTGCACCGAAGATAGGCATGCAAATTATTTTCAGCCTGTTCACGAACCCCCCTTATATTGATCTGCCTTCACACTTGCTAGGTTGGACCGGCTGGTTAATTCTGCTTTCACTGCTGCTGTGGGGGATGTGGCACTGGTGGGAGCCTAAACCCATCCGCACCAACGGCCAGCGTTTTCTGGCGCTGTCCCTGATCCTGATCGTTCCGCTGACCATGCTGTTCTTGGGAGCGCGCCTGCCCGACAAGAACGCTCTGCCCATGCCCGGCGGCCTGCTCGAACGCAGCACCCCGGCCATGATGTTCCTTTCGGCCTTGCCCTGGGCCTTGGCGGCCAGTGTGTTCGGTCCCGGCATTGGGACCATCGTAGGGTTGTACGCCGGGCTGATGTTAAGCATCTGGGATACCCACAGCCTGTTTACCCCGCTCGAGGTGGCCGGGCTGGCGCTGCTGTTTGGCGCTTGCGTCCGCCAGCGCTTCCGCACCCCAACCTATCGCTTCCTGCGCCACCCGTTCGGCGCTGCCCTGTTCCTGGCACTGGCCTACTCGCCGGTCTACATTCTCGCGTCGTTCTTCGCGGTGCGCGGCTCGCTTGCCGTGCGCATCGATTATGCCCTGACACAATCCTGGCTGGTCGTGATCACCTACGGCGTCTCACTGTTGATCGCCGGGGCTTTCCTCGAGCTGCTCTACCTGACCCACTCGCCGCCCTGGTCGCGGCCGGTCGATCTGATCCCCTCGCCCGCCGAGAAGAATCTCCAGCTGCGTTTCTTCTACACGGTCGGCCCGCTGGTGCTGGTGCTGGTGCTGACCTTGATGATCAGCGACTGGATTGTGGCGGGCAACGCAGCCCGGCGCATGATCGAGAATCGGTTATCCAGTACCTCTGAGGTGGCCTCGGAGAGCCTGCCATACTTCCTGGAGACTGGGCAGAACCTGATCCTCAACCTCTCGAAGGAAGGGTTGTACGGCCTGCCGCACGATAAGTCAGTGGATTCCCTGGCGCAGCGCCTGCGTTCGATACCCTATTTCCGCCAGCTGTACCTGTTCGACCAGCTCGGGCAGCCGGTCGCTGGTTATCCGCTGGATGATTTCGAGCAGGTGCGTCCCTCAGACCAGGAGCGAGCGGGCATCCAGATGGCATTACAGGGTGTGCCCATCCAGACCTACACCATCCGCCCTTGGCCGGGCGAAACCACTGCCCAAATCTCTTTCATCGCTACCATTCATGATGATTATGGCAACACTCGCGGGGTGCTGCTCGGGCGCACCGACCTCAACTCCAATCCCTTCACGCAGCCTGCCATCCAAGCCCTTGAAACCATCCACGATATTGGCGGCGAGGGCATGATCCTGGACGAGAATGGTTATATTCTCTACCACCCGGTAGCCAATCTGGTGATGACCCAGTACTTCGGCAGGCTGCCGGAATCCCAGGGTTCGTTCCAAGATACCTCCTCCAGCGGTACGCGACAGTACAGTTACTACAAACCAATCATCGGGCGGCCTTGGGCGGTGGTCCTCTCGGTCCCGGCGGAGCAAGCCCAGCAGATGGCGCTCGATATCGCCGTGCCGCTGCTGGTGATGTTGATCTTCCTGGCGGTGGTGTCCTTCTTCATCCTGCGGTTGGCGCTGGGCTCGGTCACGCTCTCGCTCAAGGGTCTGGCCGACGAGGCCACCCTGATCTCACAAGGCCAGCTCGATCACCCCCTGCAAATCCAGGGAGTGGACGAGGTGGGGCAGTTCGGGCGCGCTTTCGAGCAGATGCGCATCAGCCTGAAAGCCCGCCTGGAGGAGTTGAACCGGCTGCTGATGGTCAGTCAGGGCGTAGCGATGCACCTGGAGGTGGAAGATGCCGTCCAGCCGATCTTGCGAGCCGCCCTGGGCGATAACGCTTCCTCGGCTCGAGTGGTGTTGGTGCGGGATGTGACCCTCGATCCGCGTCAGGAAAAGCCGGTCGGCTTCGGATGCGGGCCTTCTAACGAACGCTTCGCCTTCCTGGACTCCCAGATCTTCGAGATGATGCGCCAGCAGGAGATGGTCACCATCGCCAACACCCAACGTCTGAGACGCTTAAACGTCCCGCCTGGGCATCCCCAGCCGGGAGCGGTTCTGGCTATGCCACTGCATCACGAGAACATGTACTACGGGGCGCTGTGGATCGCCTACGACGAGCCGCACACGATTTGGGATGAGGAAATCCGTTTCCTCTCCACCCTGGCCGGGCAGGCCGCCTTGGCAGCCGGGAACGCCCGCCTGTACGCCACCGCCGAGATCGGGCGGCAGCGCCTGGAAGCCATGCTGGCTTCGACCCCCGAACCGGTGTTTGTCATCGATCAGCAGATGCGCCTGCTGCTGCTCAACCCGGCCGCCTTGCAGGTGCCCGGGCTAGTCGTGGCCTCGGGTGCAGGCCGGCATATCAAAGACGTGATCTTCAACAAGGAACTGCTGGAGCTGGTGCTGGATGAGCCCAAAGAGGGTGTATCTTCATGCGAGATCACCATGCAGAACAACCGGGTGTACTTTGCCAGCGTTTCGCCGGTGCAAGGCGATGGCCACCACATGGGCAAGATCTGCATCCTGCGCGACATCACCCATTACAAGCAGCTGGATATGCTCAAGTCCGATTTTGTATCGACCGTCAGTCACGACTTGCGCTCACCGCTGACCCTGATGCGCGGCTATGCAACCATGCTGCAAATGGTTGGGGAGCTGAACGATCAGCAAAAGGGCTACGTCCGCAAGATCGTCGGTGGGGTAGAGAACATGACCCGCCTGGTGAACAACCTGCTCGACCTGGGCCGCATCGAGGCCGGGATTGGCCTGCAGATCAGCAAGTTCTCGGTGTACGAGGTGGTTGACCGGGTGATGAATGCCCTGACTCCCCAGGCCACGCAGAAGAACATTCAGCTCATCAACGACCGGCCAGAAGACCCAGAGATGCTGCAGCCGATCACCATCCAGGCCGATAACGCCTTGCTGGAGCAGTCCATCTATAACCTGGTGGAAAATGCGATTAAGTACACTCAAGTTGGCGGAAAAGTCAATATTGAGGTACAATTACGTCCATCTACGGTCGTATTCGAAGTACGAGATACGGGGATAGGTATCGCACCTTTAGATCTGCCTCACATGTTTGAGAAGTTTTACCGCAGCGGCCGGCGGGAAGCTTATGCACAACGAGGCACCGGTTTAGGATTAGCGATCGTCAAAACGATTGCAGAGCGCCATGGAGGGCGTGTTTGGGTAGAGAGCCAATTGGGGAAAGGGAGTGCTTTTTACCTCGAAGTGCCTTTCGAGCCGCCAGGGGGGGAAACATCCTCATAAAATAAGGGGATTTTCTCCAGATTCTCATTGCACAAATTGGATAATTTGTGGTATAATCTCAGTTTGCATGTATATAACCTTTGACCCCACGCTTATCAAAGCGCTGAGAGAAACTCATGCGCTTTTTGGCTTTTTTGTTTAAAATTCCGGTTCAGGAGGCAGTTTGGTGGAAACGAAAGACCTGGTAGCATTACGTATTGGCCTGGCATCCCCGGAGACGATCCGTAGTTGGTCCTACGGAGAGGTATTGAAGCCTGAGACTATTAACTACCGCAGGCTGCGGCCCGAGAAGGACGGCCTCTTCTGCGAGGCAATTTTTGGCCCGACGAGAGACTGGCAGTGTTACTGCGGTAAGTATAAGAATCCCCGCTATAAGGGGATCGTTTGCGATAAGTGCGGCGTGGAGGTGACACGTTCATCCGTTCGGCGTGAGCGGATGGGGCATATCGACCTGTCAACGCCGGTTGCTCACATCTGGTATACCCGGCGCATCCCCTCATACCTGGGCTTGCTGTTGGATATTTCTCGCCGCAATCTCGACCGTGTCCTGTACTTCGCACAGTATATCGTTACGTACGTGGATGAAGACGCTCGCCAGAAGGCGCTCAAGCGTCTCGAAGATGAGATCAGCGTTACTGAGCGCGAAGCCGGCTCTCAGATCAACGCCAAAATCCTGGAAGTCAAGCTGAGCCGTGACCGCCGGTTGGAAGAGCTGCAAGCGCAGCGGACCGACCTGCAATCCCGCGCCGACGAGCAGATTGCGACCCGGCTCGAGCCGGTCATGCAAGAAGGCCAGGAGCTGGAACGCTCGCTTCAGGATACTCTGGGCAAACCCACCCGCAACCAGATGGTTTTTGGCGCAGCCAATACCGTGGTCGCTGAGGCTGGAGAAGCCATTACCAACCAGCACATCAGCCGCGTTCAGAAGATCGTCAAGGAACGCCTCGACGAGATCGAGAACGAGTTCAAAGAGCAACTGCAGCGCGACCTGGCGCAGATCGACCTGAGCAAACAGCAGGTGCGCGCCGAAGCCGATGAGCAGATGGAAGCCCTGCGCAACCAACTGGAAGACCAGTCGGAGCAGACCCAGAACCAGAACGCTCGCCTGCGCGACGAGCTGCAGGAGCTGCGCCCCTTCACTTTCTTGAGCGAAAGCCGCTATCGCGAGCTCAAGCAGCGCTGGGGCCAGGTGTTCCGCTCCGATATGGGCGCCGAAGCCTTCTACGACATTCTGCGCCGGCTCGACCTGGACAAGCTCTCGGAAGACCTGTGGGTTGAGGTGAGAACCTCGAAGAGCAAGCAGAAGCGCAAGAAAGCGACCACCCGTTTGAAGGTGGTGGAAGCCTTCCGCCGCTCGGGCAACCGCCCTGAGTGGATGGTCCTGACAGTTCTGCCTGTGATCCCGCCCGACCTGCGCCCTATGGTGCAGCTCGATGGCGGTCGTTTCGCAACCTCTGACCTCAACGATCTTTACCGCCGTGTAATCAACCGCAACAATCGATTGAAGAGACTGTTGGAGCTGGGCGCCCCGGACGTGATCGTCCGCAACGAGAAGCGCATGCTCCAGGAGGCTGTGGACAGCCTGATCGATAATTCACAGCGCGGCAAGGCGCTTTCCCGCCGCGGCCGCCGTGAATTGAAATCCCTGAGCGACATGCTCAAGGGTAAGAAAGGCCGTTTCCGCCGCAACCTGCTCGGTAAGCGCGTCGACTACTCCGGCCGTTCGGTGATCGTGGTCGGCCCGGCTCTCAAGCTGTATCAGTGCGGTCTGCCCAAGACCATGGCGCTGGAGCTGTACCGTCCGTTCGTGATCGCCCGTCTGGTGGCGCACAACTACGCCGCCAACGTCAAGGGAGCCCGCCGGTTCATTGAGCGCAATCGCCCAGAGGTTTGGGAAGTTCTGGAAGAGGTCATCAAAGAGCGACCGGTTCTGCTGAACCGTGCGCCCACCCTGCACCGTCTGGGTATCCAGGCCTTCGAGCCCGTCCTCATCGAGGGCAGCGCCATTCAGCTGCACCCGCTGGTCACCACCGCTTTCAACGCAGACTTCGACGGTGACCAAATGGCTGTGCATGTGCCGCTATCCGAGAAGGCGGTTTGGGAAGCCCGCAACCTGATGCTTTCGTCCCGCAACCTGCTCAAGCCTGCCGATGGCGAGCCGATCATCAGCCCGTCGAAGGACATGGTCTTGGGTGTGTACTACCTGACCATGATGGATGACCGTGAGCACAAGGGCACTGGCCGCGCCTTCATTGACATGGACGAGGTGGATCTGGCCTACAGCCTGGGTCAGGTGGACGTCCACGCGAAGATCAAGGTTAAGGTGGAAACCCACTTTGATGAGCAGGGCAACTACCAGGCCGAGGGCGAGAAGAAACTGCTCGACACTACCGTTGGGCGCGTGATCTTCAATCGCATCCTCCCGCCTGAGGTTCAGTTTGTCAACGAGGTCCTGGATAAGGGCGGCGTGAAAGACTTGATCGCTGAGGTTTATGAGGTAGTTGGTGCGGATATCACCACCGAAGTGGCCGACCGAGTCAAGGACATTGGCTTCGAATACGCCATGCGCTCCGGCTCGACCCTGGCCGTCAACGACATCACCATTCCGGCCGAGAAGCCGGAAATCCTGGCCAAGGCCCAGCAGGAAGTCGAGAACATCAACCGCTCATTCCGCCGTGGTCTGCTGACCGAACAGGAACGCAACGAGCGCGTCATCGAAGTCTGGCAGACGACGACCACTGTGCTGGCAGACGCCGTCCGTAAGCAGATGGACCCCAATGGCAATTTGTTCACCATGGCAAACTCCGGCGCCACCAAGGGTGGTTTCGGCACAATCTCGCAGTTGGCCGGTATGCGCGGCTTGATGGCTGACCCCGCCGGTCGCATCATCCGCCTGCCCATCCAGTCGAACTTCCGCGAGGGCCTGACCGCTCTGGAATACTTCATCTCCACCCACGGCGCTCGCAAAGGTCTGGCCGACACCGCCCTGCGTACCGCAGACGCCGGTTATCTGACCCGCCGTCTGGTCGACGTGGCGCAAGACATTATCATCAACGAAGAGGACTGCGGCACGGAAGACGGCATGTGGATCCGCAAGAGCGAGGACGTCGCCGGGCAGCCGCTGGGCAGCCGCCTGTATGGGCGCTTGCTGGCGGCCCGCGTGGTCGACCCGACCACTGGTGAGATTCTCGGCGAGCGCGACGATATGCTCGATCACGACCGTGTCCGCAAGATTTCTCAGACGGCTGTAGACGTCGTCAAAGTGCGTTCGCCAATGACCTGCGATCTGATCCACGGTATCTGCGCCAAATGCTACGGCATGGACCTGGGGCGCGGCAAGATGGTCGAGCTCGGCGCGGCTGTCGGTATCGTCGCCGCCCAGTCGATCGGCGAGCCCGGCACCCAGCTGACCCTGCGCACATTCCACACCGGTGGTGTGGCTGCCGGCGGTGACATCACGACCGGTCTCCCTCGTGTTGAGGAACTCTTCGAAGCCCGCCGCATGCCGAAAGGTGAAGCGGTCATTACCAAGATTTCGGGCGTGTCCAAGGTCATCCTGTCCGACCGCATCAGCGAACAGCGCACGGTGCGCGTCGAACACAGCGAGATCGTGGCCGACGAGTACGATGTGCCTGAGGAGTGGACCATCGCCGTCAAGGACGAGGACACCGTTTCCATGGGCGACACGATCGTCCAGCTTGGCGATGCCACCATCACCGCTCAGCACACCGGACAGGTGCGGGTTGAGAACCGCAAGGTGATCATCTCGTACGAGAACCGCGAGTCGGAGGATTATGAAATCCCCACCACCTCGCGCTTGCTGATCCGCGACGGCGAGCACGTCAACGCCGGCCAGCCGCTGACCGAGGGTTCGCTGAACCCGCACACCGTGCTGCGCATCAACGGTCGCGACGCCGCTGAGATGTACCTGCTGACCGAGATCCAGAAGGTGTACCGGGCCCAAGGCCAGAACATCAACGACAAGCACTTCGAGGTGCTGATCCGCAAGATGCTGGGCAAGGTGCAAGTGGTTCGCCCGGGCGACACGCACTTCCTGCCAATGGACGTCGTCGACCGCCTGGAGATCCGCCGGGTCAACGAGCAGATGCTGACCGATGGCAAGCAGCCGGCCAAGTATGCCGAGATCCTGCTGGGTGTCACCAAAGCATCCCTGAGCACCGATTCGTTCTTGTCGGCGTCCTCGTTCCAGCACACGATCAAGGTGCTGGCCGGCGCCGCAATCGCATCAAGCGAAGACCCGCTGTACGGCTTGAAGGAGAATGTCATCATCGGCAAGCTGATCCCGGCGGGTACCGGCTTCGTGCATGGTCGCTTCGTCGAGCAAGAGGAGCGCATTGCGGAGTTGGCGGAAGAGAAGGAAGCTGCCAAGCAGCATCCGATGGACGTCTCTGAGCTTCCGACCGGGGCCGACTAGTTGATTGAGAATTGAAGATCGGGACCCCGAGGGCATTTCCCCTCGGGGTCCTTTTATGCACCAATCTTGTCCTTATTTCGTTAATTTCTGATAAGATATTTCCAGTCATTGTAACTGCTCAGGCAGTGGTGTTTTCAGGAGAAGGAGCGCCGCTGCAGCGGCGCTCCTTCTCCTGAAAACACCACTGCCTGAGCAGTTACGCGCAATTATTTTTACTCTTGTGTAAATCGTCATACGTTAGTACAATTGTTCTAAATAGAAAGCGACGGAGCAAAACAATGGAAGTAGGCATTGTCCGTAAAGTAGACATTGACAGTGAAATGCAGCAGTCCTACCTCGATTACGCCATGAGTGTGATCGTGGCGCGGGCTCTGCCGGATGCGCGCGATGGGTTGAAACCCGTCCAGCGCCGCATCCTTTATGCCATGTACGATATGGGTTTGCGGGCCAATTCGGGCTTCAAGAAGTCCGCCAGGATCGTCGGTGAGGTGTTGGGTAAGTACCATCCACACGGCGACGTGGCAGTTTACGAAGCCATGGCGCGCATGGCGCAGGACTTCTCCATGCGCGCTCCGCTGGTTGAAGGCCAGGGCAACTTTGGCAGCGTCGACGGTGACCCGCCCGCGGCCATGCGCTATACTGAAGCGCGCATGACCTCGTTTGGCATGCAGCTGCTCGATCAGATCGATCGCAACACGGTCGACTTTACCCGCAATTTCGACGACACGATCGACGAGCCGACCGTGCTACCGGCTGCGGTACCGAACCTGCTGGTCAACGGCGCCAGCGGCATCGCCGTCGGCATGGCCACCAACATCCCGCCTCACAACCTGGGGGAGGTGGTGGACGCTTTGATCTACATGCTCAAAGAGTGGGACCACCTGGATGATATTGGCGTTTCGGACTTGATGCAGTACGTCAAGGGCCCCGATTTCCCCACCGGTGGCATTATCTTACAAGAGAACGGCACGAACGATATCCTATCGGCCTACGCCACCGGGCGCGGTCGCATTCCCGTGCGCGGCCGAGTTCACCTGGAGGACATGGGCCGCGGCCGCTCGCGCATCATCATCACCGAGCTGCCCTACCTGACCAATAAGGCCTCGCTGGTCGAGCGTATCGCCGACCTGGTGCGTGACGGTCACGTAGAGGGCATCGTCGATCTGCGTGACGAGTCCGACCGCCAGGGTATGCGCATCGTGATCGAGCTGAGCAAGAACGCCGACAGTGATGAGGTGCTGCGCTTCCTCTACAAGCGCACCCCGCTGCAGTCCACGTTCGGTATGGCCCTATTGGCCCTGGTGGACGGTGAGCCTCGCTTGCTGACCCTCAAACAGGCTCTGCGGGTGTATATCGAGCACCGTCTCGAAGTGGTGCGCCGCCGAAGCGAGTTCGACCTGGAACGGGCGCGCGCCCGGGCGCACATTCTGGAAGGCCTGCGGATTGCGCTTAAGAACCTGGATGATATCGTTAGCCTGATCCGAAATTCACCCGACGTGGAGACCGCCCGCACTCGCCTGATCAAGCGCTACAAACTGAGTGACATTCAGGCCCAGGCGATCCTGGACATGCCCCTGCGCCGCCTGGCTTCGTTAGAACGCAAGAAGATCGAGGAAGAGTATAAAGAGCTGGCCAAGACGATTAAAGACTTGGAGAGCCTGCTGCGCTCGCCTCAGCGCATGCGCGAAATGGTCGAGACCGAGCTGCTGGCAGTGCGAGAGGTCTACGCCGATCCGCGCCGTACGCAGATCGTCTCGCTGGCCGAGGGGGAATCAGCCAAGCTGCTTCTGACCGCCAACGCACTGACGCCAGCCGAAGAGGTGTGGGTCAGCGTCATGAACGACGGCACAGTGGCGCGCACCTCCGGCACGAAGCTGCCGCGTGTCTCCGGACGTCAGGCGGCCAGCCGGTTGATTAAAGCTACGACCCACCATACCGTTTACCTGGCTGCTCAGGATGGCCGCACCGCGGCCCTCTCGGTGTCCGCTCTGCCCATCTCAGACGACCTGACTGAGGGCTTGCCGCTCTGGCGGGTGGCGCCCTTTGAAGAGAAAGACCGGTTGGCCGATATGTTCGCGATCCCGCCCAACCTGCCCGAGCAAGACAGCTACGTGCTGACGGTCTCGCGAGGCGGCATGGTGAAGAAATCTTCACTGCAGGAACTGCCCGGCCCTTCCTCGCAGTTGTTCACCTTAGTGAAGGTCAACCCCGAGGACAGCCTGCTGTGGCTGACGGTCACACATGGTGAGGACCATCTGCTGCTGCTGACCGAGCGCGGCATGGCGATCCGCTTCTCCGAGCAGGAAGTTCGGCCGATGGGCCTGGTGGCGGCGGGCGTCAACGGCATCAAGATGAAGAACGGCGACCAGGTGGCGGCGGCCGAGTGCGTCTCGGAGAACGACGAGATCTTGATCGTCGCCTCGGATGGCTGCGGCTGGCGCATACCGGTTAGCGAGTTTCCACTGCAGGGCCGCTACGGCCAGGGCGTGATCGCCGGTCGCCTGTCGAACTCGATCAAGATGGCCGGGACGCTGGCCGGCTCGCGTACGCAGAACGGCATCGCCCACTTCGAACAGGCCGCAGCGCGACTGGTGCGAGTAGACGCGATCGATATCGGCAAGCGCGACCGCGGTGCGCAAGAGGTGCTGCCGGCCAAGGAGGGCGACGCCCTGATTGGGATCACGCGGGTGGATGACGCGATCGATGGTTGGGAGGAGCCGAAGCCCACACCGGCGCGCAAGCGTCGCGCTCGCTCCAGTTCCGGCTCAACAGCCAGGTCGGACGGCGCCAAGACCGCCGGAAAGTCTACCAGCCGCAGCAAGCCGCCCAAAGCCGCTTCTACCAGCGCCCGCTCAAAGGCCGCTAAGCCTGCGGACAAACCAGCCCCGACCAGCACGCGCAGCAAAACTGCCGGTAAGCCCGCGGCGACCGCTGCGGAAGCTCCGGCCGAGCCCAAACCAGCAAATACCCGCAAGAGCCGCTCACGCAAGCAAGCAGATGCCCCTTCGGAGTCCCCGCCTGCTTCCAAGAGCCGCTCGGGCTCGACGAAGGCTGCCGGTGCGGCCAGCGCGCCCACTCAACCGGAGTTGATACCCGCCGCCCCTCGCAGTCGCCAGAAATCTACCGCAAAGGATCAGGCTGCCCCGGTCGACCGCGCCAGCTTGAACCCCAGCCAGCGCGTGCCGGAGGCGCCCAAGCCCTCTCGAAGGCGCAAACCAAAAGACGAGGGATAAAAAAAGGGCGAGTAACGGACACCATCATTGAACCTGTACGGGCATGGCGAGAATGCGCGCGACAACAAATTTGAACCGGTAGGGGCACGGCGAGTAGCGCAAGACAACAGAATTTGAACCGGTAGGGGCACGGCGAGTAGCGCGCGACAACAAATTTGAACCGGTAGGGGCACGGCGAGTAGCGCAAGACAACAGAATTTAACCAATACGAAGCCGTGCCCCAATGGCCATCAATCACCGAACCCCAGGGGAAATCGCCTTTGCCCTTTCCCCTTTGGTAATCAGGGGCATGGCTGCGTATTGGTTAAATGGTGTTGTTTCGCGCATTCCCGCCATGCCCCTACACATACAATCTGGTTGGCTCGCGGATTCCGGCCCTCAAAACCCATCAGAACCCTTTCCCTTCGACCAAAATACGTGATTATGTCGGGGGCATGGCGGGAACGCGCGCGACAATAATTTTGAACCGGTAGGGGCATGGCGGGAATGCGCAAGACTCCTGTATTGAGCCATTACGCAGCCATGCCCCCAAAACCGATCAGAACCATTTCCCAGAAGGACATCCCCGGCCCCTTTCCCCTCGGCCAAAATTCGTGATTACCATGGGGGCATGGCTGCGTATTGGTTAAATTTTATTGTCTTGCGCTACTCGCCATGCCCCTACCGGTACGATTCGGTGGTTTTGCGCATTATGGGGGAGGGGGCATGGCTGCGTATTGGTTAATGATGTTGTCTTGCGCTACTCGCCATGCCCCTACCGGTACAATTCGGTGGTCTTGCGCAATCCCGCCATGTCCCTATGGTTTTTCGGATTGTGGGCGAGTGAGTAGGATACAAAAAAAGAGAGCAGGGAATCACGCCCTTGGGCGTGATTCCCTGCTCTCTTTAAATGTTTTCCGTCACTGTGAATGAGCTGTAGTGATAGGCAATCTTGCCATCTCGCAGCCCGAAGGTGTCGCGCCCGTTGTGGACCGCTCCAGAGGGGGAGGTGGCAGTCCAGCTGAAATGGCGGCCGTTGTTGAGGGTGGTGGAGCTGACCAACTTGAACGAGCCGTTCGGCAGCTTTTTGCCCAACAGGTTCTCGAACCAGGTTTGGATTCCCCCGACTCCGCCGAGGGTGCGCTTGACCGTGATGTGCAAGGCATCGTCTGTGAACAGGCGGATAATCTGAGCGGCGTCCCGGCTGTTCAGCGCCTCGATGTACTGCTCCACCACGTCTTTCTCGGGCTGCTGCGGGGATCCCCACGAGAACGCGGCGATAGCGTCCCACAGCTCAGTCAGATTCGAGCGTCCATAGTCCCAGGCGAAGAAGTTTGTGGCGCTCAGATTCAGGTCGCGGCAGGCCTGCAGATACTCTTGGATTTCTTCAACGGTCGGCCCCCAGCCATGCTCGCGGAACACCGGTCCGGTCGGCATGATCGGACGCACGTAGCGCAGGGCGCTGAGCTCTCGCACGGAGCGCTGCAGCTGGGCGGCCGGGTTGTGGGCTTCCATCCAGTACACCTGCGGCATATTGTAATCACACTTCTCTAGGAAGGCATCCCATGGAAACTGCGGGTGATACGAGGGCCAGCGATAGCTGCACAGCGCCACCGGCTTCTGCGGCAGGCCCTTGCGCAGCTCGGTCATAAAGGTCCGGGCGACTGCATCCATGCCCGGCTTCTTGAACTCCTCCTCGGCGTCGATCACATAGCCGCGCAGGCCCAGATCTTTCACCCGCCTGACGGCCATCTGGGCCTCTGACACCGGGTTATAGCCGTACAGGTAGTGCCACCCCCAGGCCTGGATCCCTTTGGCTTGCAGCGCTGCAACCACCGGCGGAACCAGATCGATCTTGGTCTCTTTATCGACGTTGTAGGGGTATGGGCCGTCTGCGATCTTAATCAAGACGTGCGTCAACCCGGCCGCTGCGGCGAACTGGGCGATCTTATTCGCATCGCCGCCCTCGCAGTTGGGCACTTTCCAGATCATGAAGCCTTTGCCTTGAAGTGCCATGATGAAACCTCGATGAAAAATTATTGTTGTAACTGCTCGAGCAGCGGCGCCATGGCGTCAGTGCTTGAGCAGCCTCATTTTTCTGAGTCTGAAGCTACTCTGGCTGAAGTTCTCCCTCCAGCCCTAATTCAGGAGCGATGGCGCGCATCGCCAGGATGACATTGTCCACGTGCTCCCACAGCTCCAGGCCGAATTCCTCTGTGGCGCGCTCGATCTCCTCCCGGTTAGCCCCGGCAGCGAAGGAGCGATCCTTCCACTTCTTCTTGACCGATTTGGCTTTGAGATCGTACAGCGAGCGGGAGGGCCTTACCAGCGCCACCGCCGTCACCAGCCCGGTGATCTCGTCACAGGCATACAGCGTTTTCTGCATGCACGTCTCACGCGGCACACCGGTGTGGTCGGCATGGCTCAGCACGGCCTGGATGATCTCCTCCGACACACCGAGCTCTCGCAAGATGGGCGCGCCTGCCTGAGGATGGCCTTCCAGGGTGGGGTGGATCTCCCAGTCGAAGTCGTGCAGCAAGCCTACGACGCCCCACAACTCTTCGTCTTCGCCGAACTTTCGAGCGTAAAAACGCATCGCAGCTTCCACCGATAACATATGGTTGATCAGGTTTTGGTTCTTGACGTATTTCTGTACAATTTCGAGCGCTTCCGACCGGTCCATCAAATTCCTCCGATGATTGAATTAACTTGCAAGTTTTGTACCATTTCGCCCCTTAAATTGGGCGCGAATTGTAAGGGCAGGCCTTTGCATGCCCCCTACAGCAGCATGGGACAAACAGGTTTAGTTCGGCTTTTGGCTGGTTTGCGGGACGGCATTCGTAAAGATTGGTTCAGGATTCCCCAGCACCGGCAGCGGGTGCGTCACCCACAATTCCAACAATGCGACCGCAGTAGCCATCAGCTCGCGGGTTTCCCAGATGCGCACGGCGCCGTAATCTCCCCGGTCGGCGACCACGCCATCCGCCTGGATGCCGATGACACTGCAGGTGTAGATGGTGCGCGGCAGGTGGAAGCGTTGGGTGATCACCAGGGCCTGCTCGACTCCAAAGATGTGGTGAGCGCGGTAGCAGGTGTCGTAGGTGCGCCGCCCGGCGTAGTCCAGCACGATGTCTTCCTCCGGCACGCCGAGCTCCATGGCGTAATTCTGCATGGCGCCCGGCTCATTGTAGTCCACGAAGCGATTATCCCCGCTCATCAACAGCTTCTGGACTTTGCCGGCCTTATACAGCTCGACCGCGGTGGCCACCCGGTCGCGCAGCACGGGTGTGGGAGCGCCGTCACGTCGCAGCCCTGCGCCAAACACGATGGCAACCGGGGCGCTGGGGGCGTTCTCTGTGGTGAACTGCCGCTGGCGGGCGAACAGTCCTGTGAACAGCCTGGATGAGCCCAGAACCAATCCGCCGGCCAGCGCCAGGTAGAAACCTGTTTTCAGGATAGCTTTGGTCATTTTTATTAACACAAAAGGGATTTTACCACTATCGTTGAGAGCGCATACAGTGGAGATTTGAGAGCGACTACTTCTCTTCCTGCTCTCTTTTCTCTGCAATCTCCAAATCGCCACCCGGCTGGAAGATGCCGGTTAGAAACTGATACGATTGCTCGCGGTTCTCTTCACTGCCGGTCTCAAGCAGCAGCTGCTTGCAGAACTCGGCGATATCCACCAGAATGCGTTCACGGCGGTAGTAGGCCAACCCGACCGGGTCCAACGGCGCCGGGCCGTAACCCTGGTAAAACGAGCGTGTATCCTGCTCTTTCGACCAGGTGCGGCTGCCCCCGATCAGCGCCAGGTCGCGCTCGCGTGGGGCGAAGACTGGCTCGTCCCAATCGACGATGTAGACCTTGCCCTCGGCGCTGATATGCAGATTGCCGGGGTGAATGTCGTTGTGACACAGGACGAGCGCCGGCGCATGGGAGCGGAGTCTATCGGCCAAACGCCGGGTATGCTGCGCCATGCCGGCGATTTCCTCCCGCCTTTCATGGAGGAGCGCCGCTGTCTTGGCTGCGATCGGGTCTCGGAATTCCTCTTCTTCGACCTGCCGTAAGAACCGGAGCGCCAGCTCGCGCCAGTGATCGGAATATCGTTCGGAGGGGATGCGCATAGCCATATCTATGGGAACCCGAACAGCGTGGATGGATCTCAACGCTGCGCCGAACGTATGCCACTGCCCCTCGTTCAGGTCGGTTTCGTACCCATCGCGACCTTCGATAAACGGGTACAGAATCATCCTGTAAGGCTCCAGGCGACCCCACAAGCGCCCCTGCATGGTCTCTAAGGGTGAAATGACTGCTTGAATGGCCTGCTCGTGCAGGAATGCCGGTAAGCGAACCGCGATCTCGTTGAAATCCCCCTTGCGAAGCTTCAGGAAATTGGCCGCTCCCTGGTGGGTGACTGCCCGGTAGACGGCGGTATTCATGTCCCATCCCAGAGGGAGGAAGGTGAGCTGCGTGATCTGAAGGCCGAACTCCTCCTGCAACCTGGCAATGAGCGCGGCATCTTCCAGGTCTGGCTTCTCGATCATTACTTTCCGATCACGAGCTTGAGGTCCGGCCTGACCAGGTCCACCACCTCTCGCAGGAGATCATACGCGCTGTCGTCGATCTGCTTGAGCGCCTGGACATCATAGTTTGTGGCGTCAGAGATCAGCTGCAAGCCGTCCTCTTCGGCGGCGATGTCCAGCAGGGCCTGTGCAACCTGCTGGGCAACGTCCAGGCTGGCGCTGGGTACGAAGGAGAAGTTCAGGTTAGGGATGATCGAGTCGCTCTGCCAGATCACCACCACCTTGTCCATGATGTCCGGGAGGTCTGACATGCTGGAGGCCGTGCGTGGGTCCCCGGTAACCGAGTAGGTGACCCCGAAATCACAGATGCCACCCACATACAGCGCCCGCAGCACCGAAGCGTAGGCCTGCGCTTCTACGGGTGGCTGGAATTCGACACCATTTTGCAGCAGCAGTCCTTCCGGCACAACGTAACCGGAGGCCGAAGAGGGCTCGGTGAAGCAGGGCCGCTTGTCGGAGAACTGCCGCAAGGCGGTACCGGCGTCCACCGTCGCGAGATTCGCGCCGGTATCGAAGTAGACACTGAAGTTGCTGTCGACGTTGGCGAAGAACTGCGTGCCATAGGTGTAGGTGCCCAGGTGATTCGTCAGCAGGGCTGCGTTCGCCCGGCCCATCCGGCTGGCCTGCAGATAGGTCAGCGGCGGCAGCCAGGCCATCTGCACTTCGCCGCTTCCGAGGCCGTCCAGCACTTGTTGGTATGAGGTGAACATCTGTGACTGCACGTTCAATCCGGTGCGCTCTGAGATCTGCGCCGCCAGATCGAACCCGGCGCTGTCCATGCCCGGGTCTTCGTCCTCTGAGACGATCGCCATGATGAGCGGATTCTCTTCGTCACCGGCAGGCACCGGGATCGGCGTCATGGTCGCCTCTTGGAGGGGCGGCAAGGTGGGCGCAAGGGTGTTCTCCTGCGGCGGTGGATCACCTTCAACCACTACGACCGGCCGGCAGGCGCTTAAAAGGATTGCGCCTGAAAGCAGCAGCACGATTAAGGCCTTGATCTTTATGGGTAGACGACCATGTGTATGAAATTTCATTTGATAGCAGTTCAACTCGAGTATCAGAACGGTTATAATCAATTATAGCTGAACTTTTAAACCGTAACGAAAAATATATTGGCAAGCCAGAAAGGAGGCAAGTGAAATGAATAGAAATATTGGTTGGGTATTATTTGGCCTGCTGGCATTGCTGATCATTGTCGCGCTCGTCGGAATCCCCCTGATCCTGGTGAATGCTGTCCAACGGACGGCAAATCAGGCCCTGGCTCCGGTGCAGCAAGCCAATCAGCACCTGCAGACCCAGGTCTCAGACCTGCTGCATCCCACCCCCACGATCATTCCAGACCCGGTGACCATCATCAACGACGTGAAGTCGCTGGCCCGGCTCGAGACGATCCAATACTCGATCGAAAAGGTGATCACCGCCGAGTCTGGGCAGGGCCAGTTTGGCTTCCTGTTCGGCGACCGGCTGCTGTTCGTGGCGCATGGTACCGTGATCGCCGGCATCGATATGTCCAAGATCACGTCGCAGGACATGCGCCTGGAAGGGGACGTACTTCACGTCACCTTGCCGCAGCCGGAGATTTTCGTCGCCACGCTGGATAACGATAAGTCCTACGTGTACGATCGCCAGACCGGCATTCTACGCCAGCAGCAGGTAGACCTGGAGACCCAGGCCCGCCAGGTGGCTGAGCAGGAGATTGCCAAAGCTGCGCTGGAAGATGGCATCCTCCAAACGGCCGGCGATAATGCTGAGAATTACCTGCGCAGTTTCTTCGAGTCGCTGGGGTACGATCAGGTGACGTTCGAGTTTTCCGGGACACCGGCAGCGCCCGGGGCAACGGTGATCCCAGGCGAATAGCAGCCTCTCGTTAACCGCAGAACCTCCCCCTACCTTCTACAAAATGAAGAGGCAGGGGGAGGTATCGGTTACAGTCTTTCCGTCCATTCCTCATTCGCATACTTCTCCACCACCAGCTGATGGGCCCGGTCACGTTCGGCCTGTGAAGCTTGCGCCTCTGCGACCTCGATTCCCAGCGCCCCTTGGAATCCAGCCAGCAGGGCATCCGCGACTTCCTCCCAGGAGGGCGCCCGGCCGAGGAAGCCCTCGACGGTGGTGGCGCGTCGCAGCAGGCGCTGGGCGGCCTGCCTGCGGGCGGCTTCATCCGGGAAGATCAGGGCCTGTACAATCCGGCTCAGGTCGCCTTGCAAGGGCAGCGAGCCATGCTGCAGGACACCGAAATGCCGCCGGGATTGAGCGCTGCCCATCAGCTTCTTTCCGGCAACGGTGATCTCATAATTGGAGGGCACCTCGAAACACACCGGGCCGTTGGAACCGTTTCCTTCGGCCTGCGGATAGACTTCATCGGCCTGAACGGGCAGCCCCAGCCGCCCCAGTCCGGCCAGCAGCCCCAATGAGAGCCTGCGGTAACTTTCCAGCACGCTGCCCTGCACTTGCGGCTCATCCTTCGAGCCGATAACGGCATAGGTGAGCTCGTCGGTATGAAGGATGGCGCGTCCCCCGGTCGGGCGGCGGACCAGTCCCCAACCACGCTGCCCCAGGGCCTGACGGTCGGCGTCCGCTGCCGGCTGCGAATAGCCGAGCGAGAGGCAGGCGGGCTGCCAGGCGTACAGCCTTATTGTGGGTGGGCTGTCCTTGCGCCCCGCCGCTTCCAGGATGGCCTCATCCAGAGCCATGTTGAATGCGCCTTCCTCTGGTCCTGAGCGGATCACCCGCCAGACTGTCCTTTCCATCTGCACCTCCAAATGTTGAGATTGCTGATCTGATTTTACCGCATTGTTTGGAGAGTTGAGAGCAGAGCACAGAGAGCAGCCGGAACGCTGCGATTGCCCTGGTGCTCTGCTTGCTTAATCCTTTAAAAATCGTGCTATAATTACCTCCGCAACAGTGGGCGTAAACGATCGATCAGGGGGAATGGGAGCTTAACTCCGGAAGATTTGTGATGCCGTTTGAGACAGGGACGTTCTATTGCCGTCTCTCTATCCGGCTCTCGATTTTTAAGGAGGATTCCCAACAAAAAAGGAAGTTTAGAAGTCCGTAAGGTCGATTACGTCAATCGGTTGTTACAATGAATTCGCAAGGAAGCTAACAGCTGCATCGCTTTCACACAGAACAACACTGCTAGCGTCGTAACAGGAAATTTAAACGGAAACAAAGCTATGACTGACCTCAGCAAAACACTCGAAATCACTCAACTTGCCTCCCCTAGAGCGGAGGTAGAAATCCAGCTTCCCGATGGACGCGTTTTCTGCGGGCCACGCGGCGTGGATGTCGAAGCCTTTTTACGCGCTTTACCGGAATGGGGCAATCCGCCAATTGTTGGCGCCATTGTTAATGGTGAGCTGCGCGAGTTGACCTACCCGATCACGATGGACTCCAGGGTGACCCCGGTCGATATGACCGGCGCCGATGGCGCTCGCATCTACCGCCGTTCGCTGACTTTCCTTTTGGAGGCCGCGTTCGATGACATGCAGCCGACCGCTACACTGGTTGTGGATCATTCGGTCTCTTCCGGCGGTTACTACTGCCATGTCACTGGGCGGCCTCCGTTGAGCAACCTGGAGCTGGAGGCCCTGGAAGATCATATGCAAGCCCTGGTCGACGCGGACTTGATCTTTGAGCGCCAGAAGGTGCCTTTGGAAGAGGCGATCGAGTTCTTCGAGCAGAAGGGCGAGCTCGACAAGGTGCGTTTGATCAAGTACCGCCAGAAGGATCACCTTGTTTTGTACCGGCTCGGAGCCCACCGCGATTACCATCACGGCTATATGGTGCCGTCGACCGGCTATCTGAAGTGGTTCGGGCTGATCCCAATGGGCGAGGGCTTCATTCTTGGCTACCCGCGCCGGCACACGCCCACCGAACTCCAGTCCATCCCCGAATCGGCCAATCTGCTGGCGACCTTTCAGCAGTACGGCAAGTGGCTGTCGCGCCTGGGCATCGGCAGCGTCGGCGCGCTGAATGACGCCATCACGGACCGGCGCGCGCGCGAGGTGATCCTGGTGTCGGAGGCGCTGCACGAGCAGAAGATCGCTGAGATTTCTACTCAGGTGGCGGCGCTGTCTAAGAAGGCGCGTGTCGTGCTGATCGCCGGGCCGTCCTCATCCGGAAAGACCACCTTCTCCAAGCGCCTGTCAGTCCAGCTGCTGGCGCAGGGAATCTCACCTGTGGCCGTCGAGCTGGACAACTACTTCGTCGACCGCGATCTGACCCCCCGCGACGAGAACGGCGCATTCGACTACGAGTCGCTGCATGCCCTGAACACCTCACTGCTGACCGAGCAGCTCCAGCGCCTGATCGTCGGGGAAGAGGTGCAGCTGCCGCATTACAACTTCAAGACCGGGCGCAGTGAACCGGGCGAGATTGTGCACCTGGAAAAGGATCAACTGATCATCCTGGAGGGCATCCACGGCTTGAATCCACAGTTGATCCCAGACTTCCCGCAGGAGCAGACCTTCCGGCTGTACATTTCGGCCCTCACCCAACTGAACCTCGACAGCCACAACCGTATCTCCACCACCGACACGCGCCTGATCCGCCGCATCGTCCGGGACGCCCGCGACCGTGGCTACACAGCCCAGCAGACCATCGGACGCTGGGAGTCGGTGCGGCGCGGCGAGAAGCGCAACATCTTCCCCTACCAAGACAACGCCACCGACATGTTCAATTCGGCGCTGGTGTATGAGCTATCGGCGCTCAAACCGCTGGCCGAGCCGCTGCTGCGCCAGGTGCCGTTCGGCTCCCCAGAGCACATCGAGGCCAAGCGCCTGCTGTCGTTCCTGGAATGGTTCCTGCCGATCGACGTCGACCTGATCCCTGACAACTCGATCCTGCGCGAATTTATCGGCGGCTCGATTTTGAAGGATTTCCATATTTGGGAGAATTCCGGGCGGCCGAAATTGTAAAATTTTCTGCCAGAGAATTCGAAAACAGAGAGCAGTCAATGCTCTCTGTTTTCGAATTCTCTGATGATGTGGTCTCGGCTAAAACGAAAAGCCCGGCTTGCCACGGGATTGACAATCCGCGCGAGCGGCATCGTCTGGCATCAGCGCGTACGGCGTAATAACCAGAGGACCAGCGCGCCGAAGAACAGTCCCAGACCAATCACCACCATCGCAGAGCTTTGGTTTGGGTTTTCCAACACAACGGTTACCGGGGAAGCCAACCGGCCTTGCAGGCTCTCGACAAATTCGGTACGCGGCGTGACCGGAGAGAGTGATGAGGATAGACGCTGCTCTAGCCAATCGATCTCATTGTCAGTCATTTCGCTCCGTCGTCTTCGTTTGGTCTCCATAAGTCCCCCTCCTAATGAGATGTGTAAGCGGCGATGCCGATCGTGCCCGGCCCAAGATTAGCGGCTACCGGAATGGATAGATCTGTCATCACCAGGTCTTTGATTCGGAAGATGCTGCGCACGCGCTCCATCATGGTTTGGGCAGTCTCTGGGTCGTTGGCATGCACAACGCCCATGCTCACCTCCTGGTCGCCCACCCGCTGGCGTACCAGTTCGATCACGCGATCAATCGAGCGGCTGCGGGTGCGCACCTTCTCGCCCATGTGCAGGGTGCCGTCACCCAGCACGATGATCGGTTTCACCTTCAACATGGATGAAATGGCGCTGACCAGTCCGTTGATGCGTCCGTTCATGCGCGCGTATTCGAGCGTGTCCAGGGTGAAGATGATCACTACCCGCTGGCGGATCTCCTCGAGCCGTTTCAGTATATCTTGCATGGTTGCGCCCTGGCGCTGCAGCAGGCGCGCTTCCTTGCACATGAAGCCTTGGATGATAGAGCCTGCTCCAGAGTCAAACGGGCAAACGTTGAACTCGCCCACCACCTCTTTCGCCGCCATCTGGATGATGGAAAACGTGCCCGATAAGCGGCTGGTGATGTGCACGGACAGGATCTCGTCTCCCTTGTTGGCGATCTTGCGGTAATACTCAACCACCTGGTGAGGAGACGGCAGGGAAGAATTCGGCACCATCTTCTTTTCTTCCACCAGTTTGTAGAAAATTTCTGGATTGAGGTTTACCCCTTGGGTATATTCATCCTCCCCAAAACGCACCCGCAGGGGAAGGAGGTCAATCTCGTATTCCTCCTCCCAGCCCTCCGGATAATCAGCACCACCGTCGGTGACAATCCTCAACATGCCTCTTCTCCTCAACTACGATGATCAGGTCTCATTCTTGTCGATCTCATCGCGCAGGGACAGCAAGGTGCGATGATACAGGCTCTTGATCGCGCCCTCGCTGCGCCCCATGATGACTGCAATTTCAGCATTTGACATACGCTCCACGAACTTCAAGATCACCAGCTGCTGGCGTTCCGGCGACAGCTTGCGGATGACGACCAGCAAATTCTCCAGTTCCTGGTTGATGACCAGGGCCTGTTCCGGGTGCTCGGCGCGCTGCACCAGGTTCAGGTGATCGTCCAGCGGGACCTCTCGGCGTCGACTGTTGTCGCGGTGCCAGTTGGCGACCAGGTTGTGAGCGATGCGGTACAGCCAGGCCGAAAATGGGAAGCCCTTGTTCTGGTATGAATGGATGCGCCCCAAAGCGCGGTGGAAAACCCTTGCCGTCAGATCTTCCGCTTCCGATGCGTTTCCCGTCCGGTAGTAGATATAGTTATAGATACGGGTCACGTAACGTTCATAGAGAACGCTAAACCCTTCGGGATCTCCGGCGGTTGCACGCGCAAGCGCCACGTCATCAGAAAGCGGTTCATTCACGCTCAAGGTTTAACCAGGTCCATTCTTGATGTATAACCCAGGCAGCGCCAAATGGTTCCGTTGGAAAGTAAGGGCCTGCCCAAAGCACCGGTAAGCGATAGAAAATACACTGTTACTGGCCTAACGCCAACTTGACCGCCGTTTCCGCATCGACTACGCCATATCCCACGGCGTCATTGGGGTAACCGGTACTGGCGATGCAGGTGGGGTAGGTTCCTCGGTATGGCTGGGCGCTCTGATCCAGGATCTCGGTCGTGCGCTGGATATCACCGATCAAAGCGGGGTTTGCCGACCACATCAGCGCCACCACGCCCACCACATGCGGCCCGGCCATGGACGTGCCGCTGGCGTTGTAGTAGGTGCTGTTTGGATACGAGGATAAGACCGCAACACCCGGCGCAGCAATGTCCGGTTTCAGCCGGCCGCTGCCGTCCACGGTGACCGGGCCGAGGCTGCTGAATGGCGCCAGATTGCCATTCGAATCAATCGCCCCGACGGAGTACACCCCATCATAGATGGCGGGCGGATCCTTCACCGTGCCGCAGCCGCCCGCGCCCGAGTTGCCCGCCGAGACGACGACGAAAACGCCCGCATCCCGCAGCGCCTGGACCGCCGCCTGGAAGGTTTCCGGATCACAGCCCTCGACGACCGGGCAACCCCACGAGTTGTTAAGCACCATAGCGCCCAGGGCTGCGTCGCCGTCGGCGAGCGGATCGCCGCCTTGAGGGAAGGGAGCCAGCATGAACTGCCAGCAGTCCAGGTACAGGGCCGGGTTGCCCAGGTTGCGGGCCAGGTTGACGCAGCCGATCCAGGCGGCATCGGGGGCCATGCCCACCGTGTTCCCCAGCACCGTGCCGAGCGTGTGCGTGCCGTGCCCACCAATGTCGCGCGGCGCATTGCTATGATACCAGGGATCGAACCAGTTGTAATCGTTGCTGCCGGTTTGAGCGCCGCGGTAGCTGTCCGCCAGCTGCGGGTGATCACCCTGCACGCCCGAGTCGGACTGGCCGACGACGACACCCTTGCCGGTGATGCCCTGGTCCCAAACCGCAGGAACGTTGATCATGGTCTGATTCCACATTGGCGCGTTGGGTGGGCCTGCGTTTCCGCTGGGGCTGGGCGGAATCTCCGGCAGCGGCCGCAGGATGGGATTGTTCAGGATGCGACCCACCTCTGGCCGGCTTTCGAGCCACATGCGCAAGATCGGCCCGCCGCGCACTTCCATGGCGTTGACCAGATAGTAAGGGGTGTAGTCGATGCCAAAGCGGTCGAGAGTGGCGCGCATGCCGGCCTGGGTGGTGTTGGCATGATCGACCAGGGTCTGGTAGACGAAGGCGCGCCGGGCGTTGTAATCGGTCATCGAAGCAGCCGAGGAGACGTCGGCCTGGCTGTTCAAGATCACGAACAGGCGCTCGCCATAGAAACCGGGCTGCCCGATCACGAAGTAAACGACGACTGCGCCCAGCCACAACAGCGCAGCGGCGATCCCGGCCAGGGCAAAACCGCCCCGGGCATTCTGCAGCGGCTTGCGCAGGATTAGCAGGATGATCCCGGCGGCCAAACCGAGCCCCAGCGCAAGCCAGCCGGCCTGCGTGGCCCAGGCGATTAACTCGCCCGCTCCACTGCTGATCACCGCCGACAGCTCATCCGGATCGATGAACAGCAGCGGCCAGGCAGTCCCCAGGCCGATCATCACTGCCGGGGCCAGCCAAACGCGGCCGTTCTTCATCTCGCCGCGGCCATAACCGGAAAGCGCTGCTGCCGCAAAACCCAACACCGGCACGGCCATCGCCATCAACCATTGGATGCTGTTCTGGAACACCCCGGTCACCAGGATTAGCAGCGTAATCAGGGCCGCCAGACCGTCCATCCAAACGTTGTGGTCGTCTGTGATGAGGCGCTCCGCCGGGTTGATGCCTTCGATCAGGGTGTAGGTGATCAGCAGCCCGGACACTGCGCCGAACAGCAGCCCGACCAGCGCGGTCAGAACGGTGTCCATGATCGAGCCCAACGCGCCCCATAGGACCCAGGGGAAGGCCAGCGCTCCGGCAACGGCCAGCGCAATCCAGATGCCGCGCCAGCTTCCGCTGATCGAGATCCCCCGGCTGTGCAGCCAGGCCCACAGACCGATGAAGAAGAGCAGCAGGGCGAGGATTTCAAACAGGTAGGCCGGCTGCTCGGCGGTGATGCCAAGCAAGCGCGCCGGGGCCAGCAAGACCGCCGGGATGGCCGCCAGCCACCAGGTGCGGAAGATCTGTTGGGTGCGCGGCACGCGCATCAGCGCATTCACAATCACAAACGGGACGATCATCGCCAGCCCAAAGACCAGGATGATCACCCAACGTAAATTGGGCACCGCCAGAGAGCCATCGAACTCCGTTTGCCACAGCGACCAGGTCAGGAGCTGTGCCAGCCCTGCTCCAAAAAGCGCCCAGACCAAACCGAACGTCAATATCGTCGCCGACCCGCAGCCCGAGCCGCGTACCGGCTGCCGATTATCAAAGCCTTTCTCTTGATGCGTTTCAACCATTGCAGATCACTTCCCCTTTGGAAAAAAACGACTACTCGAACCCTTGCGGTTGAATCCTGCGTTATTACTCCGAAAGGTCCAGCACGAACTTTCCGTTTTGATAAAACAGCTGATCATCCACCCAAATCTCGCCGCCGTCGCGCAGGTCGCAGATCATGTCCCAGTGGATCCCCGAGCGGTTGAGGCTGCCCGTTTCCGGGTAACCTGCGCCCAGCGCCATATGGAAACTGCCGCCGATCTTTTCGTCGAACAGGATCTCGCCGGTGAAGCGGCTGATGCCGGAGTTGGTGCCGATGGCAAACTCACCCACCGTGCGCGAGCCCTCGTCGGTATCCAGGGTTTGGAGCAGGAAGTCTTCATTCTTGGTAGCGGCAGCCTTGACCACCTTGCCTTTCTCGAACCACAGGCGCACGCCGGTCACCTCGCGGCCCTTGAAGATTGCCGGGTATGAGAAGTATACGCAGCCCTCGACGCTGTCCTCCACCGGACCGGTGAAGATCTCGCCATCGGGCACGTTGTAGCGGCAGTCGCAGTTGACGAATGTGCGCCCGCCCACCCGCAAGTGCAGGTCGGTCTCCGGTCCAACCACATGGATTTTGTCCTTGCCCTTCAACCATTCCACTAGCTTATCTTGCTGGGCGGAGATCTTTTTCCAGTAGCCGATCGGGTCGGCAGGGTCTGGCAGGCAGGCATTGTAGACAAAGTCTTCGTAGTCGCTCAGGCTCATCTCAGCATCTTGGGCGTGGGCGTTGGTGGGGAACAGAGTCACCGTCCAGCGCACCTCTCCCTCCGCAGCACGGCGCATGAACGTGTCGTTCAGCTCGCGGAATGCCTGGCTGCGCTTGACCATTTTGGCCGGGTCGATGCGGGTCATGGCCTTGGTGTTGGCGTCCGCGATGATGGAGATGCTGACATCATAATTTTCGATAACGTGCTTGATGGGCTCGTGCACGTAGGCCAGCTGCTCGTCGGAAGCGTACTTGTAGAGGACCTCTTCTGTACCCACCGGCTCCATCAGGATGATCGGATGGCCGCCTGCCTGGAGCACCTTCATATAGATGGCTTTGATTAGCGGCTCGGCAGGTGTCCCGGCTTGAATCGCAACACGATCTCCGGGTTTGATGCTCACAGAATAATTGACCAGAAGGTCTGCCAGTTTCTCAACTCGTTCATCGCGCATATTCGTCTCCTGTTTTTCCCCGGAAACTTGCTTGGATGGAACCGGGAGCGCTTATATAAAATTGGTTCGAGCTTGCCGGAAATTCGGGGTTGGTATACACTTTCTCCAGAACCCATTTGCATAAATTCATGGATGAGCGTTGTGTTGCGAAAGGCTGCGAGCGCATGCGCAACACGGTGTCCGTGTTCTCGATTTATACGAGCGAACAGTACGATTATAGCCCACAAAACGAGATGCAAGAGGGAGATTTGCCTTCTCACACCCAGGAAAAGGAGCACAAACATGGTCCACGAGGAAGATTTCTGGAAAGCGCCGGATGGGACACAGCGGTACGTCCAAACCTGGCTGCCGGAAGAATCGCCCAAAGCCGCCATCCAGTTCGTCCACGGACTCGGAGAGCACATGGGGCGCTACGAGCATATGGCGCAATTCTTCACCGATCACGGCTACGCCATGACAGGCTTCGACTTGCGCGGCCACGGTAAATCGGAAGGGGTGCGTGGCGACGCGACTTCGTTCGATACGGCCTGCAAGGAGATCGAAGCCAGAGTGGCGGCGGCAAAGGGTCGCTTCGCCGGCTTGCCGCTGTTCGTCTATGGGCACAGCCTGGGTGGGGCGCTGGTCTTGTATTATGGTCTGCGGTCGAACCCGGCGGTTGACGGCATCGTCGCTTCTGCGCCTGGCCTGGCAACCACCAAGCCCGTTTCTGGCGCAACCATCCTGCTTGCCCGGGTCTTGCGCAAACTGGCGCCGAGCATGCAGATCAACAACGGCCTGGAAGTCGCCGCCATATCCCGGGACGAAGAAGTGGTCCACAAATATCAAACCGACCCGCTGGTGCATCCCAAGATTGCGGCCCGCTTTGGGGCCGATCTAATCGAAAAAGGACAGTGGATCCAGACCCAAGATTCCTTCCCGGTTCCGCTGCTGCTGATCCAGGGCGGCGCCGACCGCATTGTGAACCCGCAGATCAACCGGGAATTCGCCAAGCGGTTAAAAGGCGACGTGACGCTCAAGGTCTTCGACGGCCTGTATCACGAGCCGCACAACGAACCGGAGCAGCTCGAGGTGTTCCAAACAGTTCTAGATTGGATGGACACGAGGTAGGGTCACGGCTGCGCATTGGTTCAACCTCGGCCCTTCCTGTTTGGACTGCAGAGTGGGCCGGGGGTAGATCGATGGACCACCCGCCAGAACCACTCCTGGAGAGGGCTTGACCCTTTGGCGCGCCCGGACTACAATTAAATTGTGCCGGAGAGTTGGCGCAGAAGGTTGTTTTGTATCCATGACCAATTATTTTTACTTGCGAGCATCAAAGGAGAATCTCAATGCCTGATTTTCTCTTCCGTGGTTCACTGTCCAATGTGGACCCAGAAGTTAGTCATTTGATCGACATCGAATCAGAACGGCAATATAGAAAACTCATCTTGATCCCCAGTGAAAGCACGGCGCCGATGGCGGTCCGAGAAGCACTGGGGTCATCTTTTCAGAACTTGTATGCCGAAGGATATCCTGACGAAGAAACCCGCAGGATGAGTGAGGCGGAGATTCTCAATTATCCAGAGCGCCTGGCTTACTACCGCCGCTACAGCGATCCCCGATACTACAAAGGCACCGAATACGCGGATGCGATCGAAGCGCTGGCCCGCCGCCGCTGTGCGGAAGCCTTTGCCACGCCCAAGTTCTCTGCCAACCAGATCCACGTCAACGTGCAGCCGCTGTCCGGCGCGCCGGCCAACAACGCGGTCTACACCGCCTTGCTCTCCCCGGGCGACACGATCATGGGCATGAACCTGCTGCATGGCGGGCACCTCAGCCACGGCTCGTCGGTTAACCGCTCCGGTAAGCTGTTCAACGTGGTCCACTACAACGTTGACCCTCAAACCGAGCAGATTGATTACGATGCGGTCATGGCCCTGGCACTGGAAAACAAGCCCAAGATCATCATCGCCGGGTACTCGTCTTACCCCTGGGTGCCTGATTGGGAGCGCTTCCGCACGGCTGCCGATGCGGTCGGCGCAACTCTCCTGGCCGACATCTCTCATATCGCCGGGCTGGTCGCCGCCGGTGTGGTCCCATCACCGGTTGGCATTGCCCACGTGGTCACTTTCACCACCCATAAAACCCTGCACGGCCCGCGCGGCGCCTGTGTCCTCACTACAGATGCTGTATTAGGCCGCAAGATCGACCGGGCGGTCTTCCCCGGCGAGCAGGGCGGCCCGCACGTGCATGCCATCGCCGGGATGGCGGTCACCTTCAAGCTGGCCCAGACCGAGCAGTTCCGCCAGGCGCAGGAACAGACCGTCAAGAACGCCAAGGCCCTCACCGATCGCCTGCGTGAGCGCGGCTTACGCATCCCCTTTGGCGGCACCAATACCCATATGGGCAATGTCGACTGCAAGGGCGTCACCGGGCCGGATGGCTCGCCGCTCTCCGGCGACATGGCCGCTCGCATCCTGGATGTGGCCGGGATTGTGCTCAACCGCAATACCATCCCCGGCGACAAGACGGCCTTGCACGCCATGGGCGTTCGCTACGGCACGCCCTGGATGACCCAGCGCGGCTTAAAAGAAGCCGACATGGTCAAAGTGGCCGACATGATGGCCGACGTACTGTTTGCCTGCACGCCATATTCCATCGAGAGCCGTAAGGGCGAGGCCCTGCGCGCCAAGGTGGACTTCGCCGTACTGGAAGATGTCAAGATGCGCAGCCGCGACCTGGCGATGTCGGCCGGGATCGACTTCGAGCCCGCCGAAGACGGTTACCCACACTTCTTCTACCTGGACGACAATCCCAAAGACACCCCCTCCGGGTGGACTGCCTTCGACCTGTATGGCGGCCCGATCCGTGAGTTCGTCAATTACGCCTTCACCAGCGACGTCGAAGCCTTGCAAACTGGGAAGAGCCAGAACACCCGCCTGATCACGCCCAAGGGCACAATGGATGGGGTGCTGACCCTGGTGGACGGCGACTGCTACCGCCTGAGCGTCCCTAACAATCAGGCCGCCCTGGCTGCCGCCTGGCTGCGTGACCTATCGGATGGCTACGTGGCCTTCGACCCAGACGTCACCCGGCGCATGCCCGGCCCGATTGTGGTCATGGAATCGAACGCTCAACCGGTCAGTGAGGCCACCGGCGACGCGGTCAGCGCCCTCAAGCCTTACTATATCGGCATCGAAGCAGGCAGCGGCGAAGCTCTCCCCGATTTCGCTTGGAACGAAGTCGAAGGCGATCTGCACCGCACACCGCTGTACGAAGTCCACAAACAGCTGGGCGCCAAGATGGTGCCGTTTGCCGGCTGGGAGATGCCGGTGCGCTATACCTCCGTCATGGAGGAGCACATGGCGACCCGTCAGGCGGCCGGCCTGTTCGACGTGGCCCATATGGGCGTCTATCAGGTGGAAGGCCCGGATGCGGCCTCCTTCCTCGACAGCGTGACTTCCAATGATATCAGCGGGCTGGAGGTGGGCGAATCGGTTTACACTCACTTCCTCGACCCGGACGCCAACGTGATCGACGATACCCTGGTCTATCACCGTGACGAAGAGAAGTATCTGGTGGTGGTGAACGCGTCCAACGACGATAAGGACTGGGCCTGGCTGACCTCCGTGATGGCCGGGACGGTCCAGGTGGACCGCGAGCGGCCGTGGGCGCATGCCTTTGGTCGCGGCGCGGAGCTGCGCAACCTGCGCGATCCGCAAGCCGGCGCCGATATGCGCGTCGACATTGCCTTGCAGGGGCCGAAGTCACGAGACATCCTGCTGGCGCTCGGCGTCGATGCCGACAACCGCAAGCGCATCATGGCTCTCAAGCGCACCAGGCTGATCGAGGCGGTGGTCGGCGGTCTCGACCTGATCGTCTCTCGCACCGGCTATACCGGCGAGAAGATGGCCTTCGAGCTGTTCGTTCACCCCGACCAGGCGGTGGAACTGTGGAACAAGCTGATGGAGGTGGGGACGCCGCTGGGCCTGAAGCCCGCCGGCCTTGGCGCTCGCGACTCCCTGCGCACAGAAGCAGGGCTGCCGCTGTACGGCCATGAGATGGCTGGCGAGCTCAACCTGGGTGTCGCCGAAGCCGGTTTTGGCTCGTACGTGAAGACCTACAAACCCTGGTTTATTGGCCGTGAAGCCTACGTGAAGAGCGAGCAGGAGCGCAAAGGCGTCGTTACCCGCTTCCACTTCACGGAAAAGGGCGTGCGGATGGCGCATTCCGGCGACCCGGTCCTCGATCCGAATGGCCGGGTGATCGGCACGGTAACCAGCTGCGCGATCGACAGCGAGGGCTATCTGACCGGGCAGGCCTTCATCGACGAAAAGTACGTCAAGGAGGGCGCCCCCATCCTCATCTACCAGGGCTCACCGAAGAGCACAGGCAAGACGCCGGCCGAGCTGAAGACTGGAGACCGCTTCGCTCTTCCTGGAGCAGCTCTTATCCTTAGCAAGTTTCCTAAGCTAAGTTAGTACAGGCAATAGCGGGCGACCTTCGCCCGCTATTTTCCTAAATTATATTGAGATCGGTCAAGTAAAAGGAGACAAAACATGCAAACCCCATGGGAGCATCGCTACGCTCAGCGCGTACAACGCATGAAGAGCTCAGCGATCCGCGAGCTGTTGAAAATCACGTCTCTACCCGGCGTGATTTCCTTCGGCGGCGGTCTGCCTGCTCCGGACGTGTTTCCGGTAGAGGAGTTCATGGATGCCTGCCAGCGAGTTCTCAGCACAAAGGGGGCCGAGGCGCTGCAATATGGAACGACGGAAGGCTACATGCCGCTGCGTGAGATGATCGCTCGACACACTGCAAGATATGGGATTAGCGTATCTGTCGACAATATTATGATCACCTCCGGCTCGCAGCAGGCGCTCGATCTGCTCGGCAAGATCTTTATCAACCACGGCGATCGCGTCCTGGTTGAGTTGCCGACCTATCTTGGCGCCCTGCAAGCCTGGAATACGTTTGGCGCCGAGTACGTGGCCGTGCCGTTCGATGAGGATGGCATGCAGACCGACGAATTGGAAAAAGCGCTGCGTTACGGGCCGAAGTTCATCTACGTCCTGCCCAACTTCCAGAACCCGACCGGCGTCACCACTTCGCTTGAGCGCCGCAAAAACATTGTAGAGCTGGCCGACCGCTACGGTGTGCCGATCATTGAGGACGATCCCTACGGTCAACTGCGCTTCGAAGGCGAGCACCTCCCGGCTGTGGAAGTGCTCGACAGCGAAATGCGCGGCATCAACCACGGCAGCTATGCCGGTAATGTGATCTACCTGAGCACTTTCTCGAAGATCCTGGCCCCGGGCGTCCGCCTGGCATGGGTTATCGCTCCTGCCGAGGTGATTAACAAGCTGGTGCAGGCCAAGCAAGGTTCTGACCTGCACACTGCCACCTTCAACCAGATGGTGGCTTACGAAGTGGGCCGCGGCGGCTTCTACGACAAGCATATTAAGAAGATCTGCGCCGTATACAAAGAGCGTCGGGATGTGATGCTGGATGCCCTGGAAGAGCATATGCCGGAGGGTGTGCAGTGGACGCGCCCGCAAGGCGGCCTGTTCCTGTGGGCCACTCTACCGAATGGGCTCAACTCTACCGATATCTTGCAGACCGCCGTCGAGCGCAAGGTGGCCTTTGTCCCCGGCGAACCGTTCTATCCCAACGGCGGCGGGACGAACGCCATGCGCTTGAACTTCTCATACTCCACCCCTGATAAGATCAACGAGGGCATCTCCCGCCTGGGCAATGTGCTGCGGGAGTACATGGAAACCAGCAAGGTGCTGGAATATAAGTAACAGAGTACCTTTATTGTTGTCCGGATTTACTTTAGAAGGAGAATGTGTCATGCCAGAAGAAAAACACGTCTGTATCGTTTGTGAGCGGAGCAGTCAGGAAGTGCCGTTGTTGAGCCTGGAATTGAAGGGCGAGCAGTACTGGGTTTGCCCGAGCGACCTGCCGATTTTGATCCACAAGCCGGACAAGCTGGCCGGCAAGCTCCCCGGCGTGGAAAACCTCCGGCCACACGAGCATTAGAACTCTCTTTGGATTTCATCCTCACCTGTACTTGCATTGACTGCAAGTGCAGGTGAGGAGCCCCGAAATTATTACACGGTTCCCTGTCCATTCGAAGCGCCCATTGCAATCTCATCCCGACGAAGGAAGGATGAGATTGCAATGGGCGCTTCGAATGGACGTTTTGGCTTTACGCCCGCTTTCTCCAGGCAAAGACCACAAAAACGAGCAGCGCCGCGGCCGTGAACCAGCCGCCGGCAGCGAAGCCGAGCGGCAGGTACAGGCCCAGCCCCAGCCCAGCGGCAATCAGCAAGCCGCCCAGCACGAGATACTGCCACATGCCATACAATGTAGCGAACGGCAGGTAGTGGGCGCCGACCACGATCATGAAGGCCGGGTAGAACCACTCAGGCTTGTAGAGCGCTGCCGCGCCGACCAGCGGCAGGCACAGCGGGACGATGAACGCCACCTGCATGGCCAGCTGGTTGAAGGGGTTCTCACGCGGCAGCGAGGCCGGGCGACCGGTCAGCCGGATGGTCAGTTGAGTTAGCGGGAAGATGAACACCCCGCCCAGCACCAGCATGATGATGCCGTAACGCTGACCCACGAAAGTGGACAGCGCAGCCGAGACCAGCCAGATGGCGCCCGAGACTGCCTGTCCGATCGATCCGCCCAGGTACACCCGGCGGACTTGGGTTTGCGCTTCCAGGATCTCCATTTACGATAACCCCAGCTTCCGGCGCAGTTGGCTGTCCGAGGGCTCCGTCAGGGTGCTGCCATCTGGGAAGAGCAGGGTGGGCACGCTGCGAAAGCCGCTGTTTGTCTGCTCGACGAAGCTGCGCGCCTCGGTGTCCTTATCGATATCGATCCAGCGGAAGGGAATTCTGATTTTGCTCGAGCAGGTTCCTGGCACGCTTCGAAGCGTAGCACCAGGCGGTTCCATAAATTATAATTTCAGATGGGTTCGGTTTCTCCATTGATCTCTCCAGTGTCAATCCGTGGGATGGTTTTCGAAACCGGAGTCCGGCTCGGGCTCCAGTAAACGGACGAGTGTTTGGGCCTCTTCCAGCAGATCTGCCTTGGATGGCAGGGTGTGGTCTGGGGTCACCCGCTGGGTAAGCATCTGGGCTGCATGGCGGGCGCTTTCCGGCAGTTCGGGCCGCGCCTGCAGCGCCAGAAGCAGATCGTAGGCGCTGCCTTCGACTGGTTGGCCTTGCCGCTGCAGGTACTCACGTATGGCGATCCCGGCAGCCCGCCGGGCGCATACCCGGGCGCGTCCCTCCAGGCCCTGATCCCTTGCAGCATGGGCGGCTGAGAGCTCCATCTCAATTGTCTGCCTGGTTTCATGGCTGTACATGCTTCTATTTTACCCCCACTTGTTGAACCAATTCATGGATAGGAAAGGATGCGCTGGAATGTTGTCGATCGTTGGTTGTTTGGCTGTGCAGCTGCATCGCCAAACAACCAACGATCGACAACATTTCAGCGCTCTCTGTGTACAAACTTGACTTGACAGATCGTTTTTATACCCTATAATTAGTCAGGTTAGGGGGGTAAAGGTTGGGAGGGAACATGAGTGATATCTTGCGGACGGCCCGCTTTTTGCGATTTTATTGGAAAACAGCCCTGGGAGCGCTGCTCAGCCTGCTGCTGGTCAATGCTGCCAACCTGTACACGCCGCAGCTGCTGCGCCAACTGATCGATCAGGGCATCACGCCGCTGAATATACGAGTCATCTGGACGGTGGCGGGACTGCTGGTGCTGGTTGCGGTGGTGCGGGGCGTGTTCAATTTCCTGCAAGGGTACCTGTCCGAAAAGTCTTCGCAGGGCATTGCCTACGAGCTGCGCAACCAGATTTTCGAGAAGCTGCAGGGCTTGAGCTTTTCTTATCACGACCAGGCGCAGACCGGCAAGTTATTGACGCGTATGACTTCCGACACCGAGTTGGTGCGCATGTTCGTGGGTAACGGGCTGCTGCAGCTGCTTTCGGCGGTGGTCCTGCTGGCGGGCACGCTGACCATCCTGTTCAGCATGAACGCCGCACTGACGCTGATCTTCCTGGCGATGGTCCCGCCGATTGGAATCATCTTCGCCTTCTTCGTGCGCAATGTGCTGCCGAGAGCGCGCACCGTGCAGGAGAAGGTCGACAAGGTCAACAACGTTTTGCAGGAGAACCTGGCGGGGGTGCGGGTGGTCAAAGCCTTCGCCCGTGAGTCGTACGAGCGCCAGCGCTTCCTGGTGCGCAACGAGGATCTGCTGGACGAGAATATCTCGCTCATGCGCCTGTTCGCCACCTTCTTCCCCTTGATCTTCTTCATCGCCAACCTGGCCGTGGTGGGGGTGGTGTGGATGGGCGGTCTGCAGGTAATCGGCGGCAGCCTGACGCTGGGCGAGCTGGTGGCTTTCATCGGCTACCAGACCTTCTTTCTGATGCCGCTGTTCAGCCTGGGCTTCATTGGGGGGATGATGTCGCGGGCCGAGGCCAGCGCCGGGCGTATTTTCGAGGTGGTGGATGCCGAATTGGAGGTGCGCGAGAAGCCAGATGCGATCCAGCTGCCGCCACTGCAGGGCCGCGTCACCTTCGAGAACGTCTCCTTCCGCTACATGATCAGCGATCAGCCCGTGATTCAGGATATCTCCTTCGAAGCCGAGCCCAACCAGACCGTTGCCATTCTAGGAAAGACCGGCTCGGGCAAGTCCTCGATCATCAATCTGATCCCACGTTTCTACGATGTGACCGAGGGACGGGTGCTGGTGGACGGTTACGACGTGCGGGATGCAGCGCTCGAGTTGCTGCGCTCGCAGATCGGGATCGTGCTGCAAGAGACCACCCTGTTCTCGGGCACGATTCGTGAGAACATCGCCTATGGACGCCCAGAGGCCAGCCTGGATGAGGTGGTTGAGGCGGCGCAGATCGCCCAGGCGAATGACTTTATCGAGGCATTTCCCGAGGGGTATGACACCCTGGTCGGTGAGCGTGGGGTGGGCCTGTCGGGAGGGCAGAAACAGCGTGTAGCCATCGCCCGTGCGCTGCTGCTGCAGCCGCGCATCCTGATCATGGACGACAGCACTTCATCGGTCGACGCCGAGACCGAATACAAGATCCAGCAGGCGCTTGACCATCTGCGCCAGGGCCGTACCACCTTCGTGATCGCCCAGCGTATCAGCACCGTGCGCAACGCCGACCTGATCCTGCTGCTGGACAACGGCAAGTTGGTCGGCAAGGGCACCCACGCCGAACTGCTCGAGTGCTGCGAGGAGTACGCCGAGATCCTGGCGACCCAGTTTGGCGACCGCGAAGAGCTGATGGCCGCGGTGGAGGAGGCAGTCCAATGATGCACGGGCCCATGCGCGGCTTGCGCGAGCAAGAGGATGTGAAAGTTGCCGACCGCTCGGGCGTCATCCTGCGCCTGCTGCGGCTGTTGAAACCCTATCGCTGGATGGTGGCGCTGTCGTTGGTGCTGGTGCTGATCAATGCAGCCACCCAGGGCGCGTCGCCCTTCCTGATCGGCCGGGCGGTGGATGAGATGATCTCGACCAGCAACCGGGCGGGGCTGGCGCAGACCATGCTGCTGCTGGCGGTGGTTTATTTGGCCGGGATGATCTCGACCCGCTACCAGATCTTTATCATGGCCAAGGTAGGGCAGAGCCTGCTGGCCGGCTTACGCCAGCAGGTGTTCGAGAAGCTGCAGGCGCTCTCGCTGCAGTATTTGGAGAGCAGGCAGGCCGGCGACTTGATGAGTTGCCTGGTCAACGACATCGACGCGTTGAACTCGTTCTTCTCGCAGTCGTTGGTGCAAATGGTTGGGGCGATGTTTGCACTGCTCGGTATTGCCGGGGCCATGCTGCTGTTGGACTGGAAGCTGGGGCTGGCGGTGCTGGGTATGGTGCCGGTGCTGCTGATTACAACCACCCTTTTCTCGCGCTGGGCCCGGTCGGCCTTCCGGCGCACCCGCGAGACCATCGGTGACGTGACCGCCGGGCTGGAGGAGGAGTTGGGCGGCGTCAAGGTCGCACAAGCCTTCAACCGCACCGACGAGAACGTGCGGCGCTTCGCTCAGCGGAACGCCGCCAACCGGGATGCCAACGTCAGCGCCACGGCAGTCACCTCGGCTTTCACCCCGGCCATGGACGTGCTCAGCACGCTCGACCTGGCGATTGTGGCGGGCTTGGGCGGCGCATTGGCGGTCAGCGGAGCGATCACGGTGGGTACGGTGGTGGCCTTCCTGCAGTACGTGCAGAACTTCTTCCGCCCGATCCAGACTGTGGCGCAGATGTGGACCCTGGCGCAGTCGGCGCTGGCGGCTGCAGAGCGCATCTTTGGCCTGCTGGATGTGCAGCCGAACGTGCAAGACAAGCCGAGCGCCGAGCCGATTGGCAAGATCGCAGGCAAGGTGCAGTTTGAGGATGTTTGGTTTGCGTATAAAGACGAGGAGCCGGTGCTGTGCGACGTTTCCTTCACGGCCGAGCCGGGCCAGACTGTGGCGCTGGTTGGGCCAACCGGGGCAGGCAAGACCACCGCGGTCAGCCTGATCGCACGCTTCTATGACGTGACCAAAGGGCGCATCCTGATCGACGGGCAAGACGTGCGCGACCTGCAGCAGCGCAGCCTGCGCAAGCAGATGGGTATCGTCACCCAGGAGCCGTTCCTGTTCTCCGGCACGTTATTGGAAAACATCCGCTATGGCCACCTGGACGCCAGCGACGAAGAAGTCGTCGCGGCGGCCCAGATCGCCAATGCGGATGATTTCATCCAACGCCTGCCGGAAGGCTATCAAACGGAAGTGGGCGAGCGCGGCAAGCTGCTCAGTCAGGGCCAGCGCCAGTTGATCTCGATTGCCCGGGCGGTGCTGGCTGACCCGCGCATTCTGATCATGGACGAGGCGACCGCCAGCGTGGATACCCGCACCGAGGTGCTGATCCAGCGCGCCCTACAAAAGCTGCTCGAGGGCCGCACCAGCTTTGTGATCGCGCACCGCCTCTCGACCATCCGCAACGCCAACCTGGTTTTAGTGATCGACGAAGGTCGGATCGTGGAGAGGGGCACGCATCAAAGCTTGCTGGAGCAGGCCGGCCTGTACGCCGACCTGTACAACCGGCAGTTCTATGAGCCGGAGAGCGGTAACGTCGAAGCGCTGCCGGCGGATTAGCCGGTGTAGGTGCTGCGCACCCAATCGCCGATCAGCCAGTACTGGAAGTCTTTGTGATCGTTGGTCTGGATGGCGCCGACCACACCGTACACCAGAGCCGCCAACGGCAGCAGGCTGACCAGCAGGGCAAACGGCAGCAGGCACAACCCAACAAATACCACAATCAGCGGGGCGGTGATGGCCCACACAATACCGGCCAGGATGCCGCCGCCGATCCACAAGATCAACTGCATGATCAACGACTGCAGGGACTGGTACGCTACGTAGCGCGAGCGGTCTTTATACATCATATAAATGATTAACGCGGCTACCGGCCCTAACACGGCGGTGAACAGGTTCAGCAAGACGGTCAGGTGGGCCAGCATGGCCCAGGTGCGCTCTTCGTCGTGGGTTAGCGGGCCGGCGGGCTGTGTCGTGTAGGCGTAGGGCTCAGATTGGGACGGTGTACTTTCCGCCGGGTTGGTTTCTTCAGGCCTTGGTTCTTCGGGTGGGTAAACTTCTGCCATTGTTTTGCTCCTTAAAGTGTTCCCAATTCAGGACTTGTAACAATTCCCCTTAAAATGGCGACAAACTGGTTAATCCCATATTAAAAATATTATAACCCATTGAGTTCTTATTATAGTAAAATCTCCCCATGGACACTCGCATTGTTTTTATGGGCTCTCCTGATTTCGCTTTACCGGCCCTGAAAGGGCTGGCGGAGCTTTATAAGCTGGTTGGGGTGGTGACGCAGCCCGATAAACCGGCAGGGCGCGGGCGGGTGCTGACGCCGCCGCCGGTCAAGGTTTTGGCGCAGGAGCTGGGCATCCCGGTCATGCAGAAGCGCATGCGCGACCCCGAGGCGTTCGAGCAGCTGCAGGCCTGGCAGCCGGAGGTGATCGTGGTGGCGGCATTTGGACAAATCTTGCGCCAAAACGTGCTCGACCTGCCGCCGTACGGCTGTGTCAACGTGCACGCTTCTCTGCTGCCGCGCTGGCGCGGGGCCGCCCCGATCCAGTACACGCTGTTAGACGGCGACCCGGTCAGCGGCGTGACGATCATGCGCATGGATCGCGGCATCGACACCGGACCGGTTTTATCGCAGCAGCCGCTGGACGTGCGTCCGAACGATACCGCCGAGTCGCTGTCTGAGCGGCTGGCGCAAGTGGGGGCCAGGCTGCTGCTGGAGACCCTTCCGGGCTACCTGGAAGGCGAGATTGTGCCACAACCGCAGGGGGAGGAAGGCGCGACCTATGCCAAGATGCTGAGCAAAGAGGACGGACGGCTGGACTTCGCCCTTCCCGCAGAGGCGCTGGCGCGCCAGGTGCGGGCTTTCAACCCCTGGCCGGGTACGTTCACTACCTGGCAGGACAATATTTTCAAGATCCACCGGGCTCACGCAGTGTCGGATGACGGCGCTTCTCCAGGGAAGGCAAAAGTGATCGATGGGAAACCAGCCATCGGCACGAGCCTGGGCTGGCTGGCGCTGGATGAAGTGCAGCCGGCCGGGAAAAAGGCCATGCCGGGCGAGGTATTCTTGCGAGGCGTGCGAGAGTGGACGTTTTAATCATCACGGAGACACCCGTTGCTGGTGGGTGTGATTGCGGCGCTGCATATCCCAATCACACCCAACAACAACAGCTGGGATCGTAGAGCGATGCGCTTTCTTTGTTTTGGTGTTGGGGCAATTGGCAGTTACATTGGCGGGAGTCTGGCGTTAAGCGGGGAGCAGGTGGTTTTCCTGGAGCGTCCCGAGGTGGCCGAGCAGGTGCGTCAGCGCGGCTTGCGCCTGGCGCTGCCGGACGGCGAGCATCACATCGAGCAGCCGGATGTGGTTGGCTCGATCGATGCGGCGTTGGAACGCGGCCCATTCGACCTGGCCATCCTGGCGGTGAAGTCCTTCGACACCCGCCCGCTGCTGCAGGGGCTGCTGCCGTACGCCACCTTTTTGCCGCCGGTCTTGAGCCTGCAAAATGGGGTAGAAAATGAGGCCGCTATCGCTTCGGCGCTGGGAGAGGGCCAGGCCATCGCCGGGTCGGTCACCAGCGCGGTCGGGCGCAGCGCGGCCGGGAACGTAACCCTGGAGAAGCTGCGCGGCGTGGGCATCGCCGCCGGGCACCCGCTCTCAGTCGCGCTGGTGGCGGCCATGAACGACGCCGGGTTGAACGCCCACCTGTACCCGAATGCCCTGGCGATGAAGTGGTCGAAGATGCTGACCAACCTGCTGGCGAACGCCTCTTCGGCCATCCTGGATATGCCCCCCGCTCAAATTTTCGCGCATCGAGGGTTGTACCGTATGGAACTGCGCATGCTCAACGAAGCGCTCTCGGTGATGGGCGCGTTGAGCATCCCGGTGGTGAACCTGCCGGGTACACCCGTGCGCCCGCTGGTCCTGGTGGCTACCGTGCTGCCGCCGGCGCTTAGCAAGCCGCTGCTGTCACGAGCCCTGGGCGGCGGTCGCGGCGGCAAGATGCCCAGCTTCCACATCGACCTGCACAACCGGCGCGGCCAGAGCGAGGTCGACTATCTGAACGGGGCGGTGGTGCGCTTTGGGGCCAGGGCGGGCGTCTCGGCCACGGTCAACCGCTTCTTGAATGCCACGCTGTTGTCGCTGGCCCGCGGCGAGCTGCCCATCGACACGTATGCCGGCAAGCCCGAGAAGCTGCTGACCGATCTGGACAATTATCAAACCATCATCCACGGAGAAGACGAACAATGAGCGTTCCTGACTGGGTCCACAATGCCATTTTCTATCAGATTTTTCCGGATCGTTTTGCCAACGGGAACCCAGAGAATGACCCACCCAACGTGGTGAAGTGGAACGCCCATCCGACCATCTTCAATTTTTACGGCGGCGATCTGCAGGGGGTGATTCAGAAGATCGACTACCTGCAAGATCTGGGGGTGAATACCCTCTATTCCACCCCGATCTTCCAGTCGCCCTCGAACCACCGCTACAACACCACCGACTACTACAAAATCGATCATAAGCTGGGCAGCATGGAAGACTTTCGGCGGCTGCTCGACACTGTGCATCGCCATGATATGCGCCTGATTCTCGACGGCGTTTTCAACCACTGCAGCCGGGGCTTCTTTGCTTTCAACGACGTGCTGGAAAACGGTGAGCAATCGCCCTATCGGGACTGGTTCCACATCCTGCACTATCCCGTGGATGCCTACTCACCCGGCGACGCCAAGGACTATATCGCCTGGTGGCGCTTCAAGAGCCTGCCCAAGTTCAATACCGACAATCCACAGGTCCGCAAGTATCTGCTGGACGTGGCGAGGTATTGGATCGAGCAAGGCATCGACGGTTGGCGGCTGGACGTGCCCAACGAGATCGACGATGATGTGTTCTGGCAGGAGTTCCGGCACGTGGTCAAGACCGCCAACCCCGAGGCTTACCTGGTGGGTGAAATCTGGGAGATCGTGCCGCGCTGGGTACAGCATTTCGACGGGCTGATGAACTATCCGCTGCGCACGCTGACGCTGGAATTTTTGCAAAACAAGATCAACGCCCTTCAGTTTGGCAACCACATTGGCGAGCTGCTGCAGGCCTACCCCAAGGAAAACATCTTTGCCATGTACAATTCGCTCGGCTCTCACGATACCGAGCGTATTTTTTCGCTGATGGGGCAGAACGTGCAGAAGGTCAAGCTGGCATTCCTGTTCCTGTTCGGTTACCCCGGCGCGCCTGCCGTATATTATGGTGACGAGGTGGGCGTGGAGGGCTTGAAGGACCCCGGCTGCCGTAGGACGTTCCCTTGGGATCAGGCGCAGTGGAAAGACGAGCTGCGGCCCTTCATCCAGAAGCTGATCGACTTGCGCAAGCAGATCCCGGCGCTGCGCGAGGGCGAGCTGCGTACGATCTTTGCCAGTGAGAGCCAGAACGCCTACGCCTGCGTGCGTTCGCTCGGCGATCAGAACGTGATCGTGGCGATGAACCCCAACAAGGCCGAGCGTACCCTGCCGCTGCCCGTCGCCGACCTGGGCTGGACGGACAGCCTTGAGGCTCGCAACCTGCTGGGCGTCCAGACCTACTGCGTGGAGAACGGCTTCTTGAACGTGCGCCTGACCCCGCGCTCCGGCGCATGGATCACGATCTAACCTGAGAAGTTACTTCAACTGTTGCACAAAACGGTGTCATCCCTGGGGGCGACACCGTTTTGTGCAACAGGTATTCGTGAATAAATCGTGGTCCGGTTAATGCTGGTAGAGCCGGTCGGTGCGGGCGGCCATGATGAAATCATTGCGGTGCAGCCCACCGATCTTGTGCGTCCACCAGTCCACAGTAACCTTGCCCCACTCGGTGATCAGGGTGGGGTGATGGTTTTCCTCTTCGGCGATGTTGCCGATCTGGTTGGTGAAGTCGAGCGCCTGGCGGAAGTTCTTGAAATCAAAGGTGCTCCGCAGGCGTTTTTCACCGTTAACTTCCACCACCTGCCAATCCGGCAGTTGGGGCTTTAAGTTTTTGATCTCTTGATCGGACAGAGGCGAAGTATCCTCTTGGAGCTTCTCTATTCGTGCGGTTGCAAGTGCTGTCATTCGTCCCTCCTTCGTTATAGAGGTATTATAACAGCCGAGGAGGAAGACGACCGGTTCTTTGTAACCGATTGCCTGATCGCCGGATTGCCTCTTTCAGTTAGAATGAGCGTATGGGGAAATTTGCGCGTTTTCTATTTTCGACGATCTTATTGATCTTTGCCATCCCGGCCATCTTCACCATTCCGGCGCAGGCGATCCTGTTCCGGCCGCAGCCCTACGAGCAGGCCGTGCGCGCTGAGAATATCTACGAGCAGATTCCTACCTGGCTGGCCGAGTTGCTGCCAGGGTCGGGGATGCTGGCGTCGCCGCAGGGGGTGCAGGGCGATGCGTTCCAGTACCTCAACCAGCAGGAGTACGAGCGTATCTTGCGCCTGCTGATGCCTGCCGATTGGATTGTCGCCCAAGGGGATGCGTTGATCGAGCAGGCCTGGGCTTTCCTCAACTTCCGCACCACGCAGCTCTCGCTGACCATCGACTTGACCCAACTGAAGGCCAGGCTGGCCGGGCCGGAAGGCGACAACATCGCCGGCGATATCCTGCAGACCTGGCCGCCCTGCTCGCTCGACCTGGCCCAGTCCCTGGCACAGCAGCTGTTTTCGGGCGGGCTGGGCGGCATCCCGGCCTGCCGGCCGCCGGAAATCCTGCTGCCGGTGTTCACAAGCGCAATGCAGGCAGGCATCCGCACTTTCGCCGCCAACCTGCCGGACCAAATCTCGGTCTCGCGCCTGCTCGACATCCTGGGTGGGAACAACCCGGCCATTCAGTCGGCCCGGCGTGCTTTCTACAACACCTATCGCGCCTTCCGCATCGTGCTGGGCGTCGCGCCGATCGTCGCCCTGCTAATGATCCTGGGGATTGCTGTTGTATCCATCTCACGGCCCCGGCTGATTCCCGGCACGATCGGGCGTCCGCTGTGGCTGGCTGCGCTGGCGGCGCTGGTCATCACCGTGCTACTGTTCCTCTCGGGCAATGCCATCGCCACCCTGATCGTCGGCAACCTGATCGCGCCCCAGCCGCAAGGGCTGTATCAGGCCCTGGTTGAGGTTGTGCAGATCGTCGGCAACCGTTTTCTAATCTTTTCGGCGCTGGCGGCAGTGCTTGTGGCCGCGGTGGGATTCGTGCTGGAAATGGTGGGGCAGGGAAGCGAGGAAGTATAAAGGACCTCCTGTTGATTTTCCTATAAATTGCAATATAATCAACGTAGCCGGAAGACTGCAGCCGTTGGCTGCTTTTTTCTTGCGCCTTTTTATTCCCAATGGCAGTTACAAAGGAACGTTCTCATGGCAACATTTAATGCATCTACTCAGGCGAAGACCGAGCCTGGCGGTCTGCAAGCGGCGCTTCGCAGGCGTCCCCTGTTATGGTTCTTCTTTCTGGCATATGCCGGCTCCTGGATCATTTCGATTCCGATCGTGCTGGCGGAGTGGGGCTACCTGCCCAAAGCGCTGTTCACGCTGCTGTTCGCCATCAAGCCCTTCGTGGGGCCGTTCCTGGCTGCCTATATCATGAGTTGGGCGGTGGATGGCAAAGAAGGCTGGAAGCGAATCTGGCGGCGCATGTTCCAGGGGCGGGCCGGCTTACAGTGGTATCTGTTAATCCTGCTGGGCATCCCGGCTTTATACGTGCTGAGCCTGTTCGTCCTGCCAGGTGTGACAGGCAGCTTTCAGGGCTTCCCGAACGGCAGCCTGCGGTACTTCGCGGTCTTCTACCTGATCAACTTCGTGATCATCTTCTTCCTGGGCGGGCCGCTGGGCGAGGAACCCGGCTGGCGCGGCTTTGCGCTGCCGCGCATGCAAGCGCGCTACGGAGGGCTTAAGGGCGCCCTGTACCTGGGTGTGGTGTGGACTTTCTGGCATTTGCCGGACTTCCTGACCTCGGCCCAGGGCGGCGGCCCTGGCGCAGGCTGGCGCACTCCGCTGATTAACCTGCCGATCTTTCTGGTCATGGTGGTGGCAATCAGCGTGGTGATGGCCTGGGTGTTTAACAACACCCGCGGTAGCCTATTCATGATGATCCTGCTGCACGCTGCCATCAACACCACAGGCGTCATTCCGCCGCTGTTCGCACCAACAAACATGTCGCAGATGACGCTCGGCAACCTGGGAATGCTGATCACGATGGTGGCGCTGGCCGTGGTGGTTATGGTTCTGACGCGAGGGAGGTTGGGTTATTCAGCTCTTACTACCAGTTGAGCGCTTCAATCGGGACAAGCATCGCAGGAGGGGGAAGAGGACCCAATTCGTGTGGACGAGCGATAACCGATTCTTATTTGGAGACGACGTAAGACTTTTAGTTCCTTGATTTTTTGAGTTCCCAGAGTATATACCTATGGGAACCAAGGAACAAAAATCGAGGCTAGGTTTGGTTTCCTTGTTCCCCAAATATAGAAATATTTGGGGAACAAGGAAACCAACCGCCCTTTGCCAACTCAGCCTGCTTTCAATCCGGACCATCTTTTCGGATGTACTTCTTCTGCCACTCGTACAGCTTGTTCAACGCTTCAATAGGGGAAAGGGAGTTTATATCCAAAGACTTCAACTCATCCAGCATGGGGTTGGTTTCGGGGAACAGCGCCATCTGGGCGGGCGCTTCGGGGTTGATCTTGACCGCCTTGCCGGAGGACGACTCCAGCGACTTGAGGATTTCCGACGCCCTTTGAATCACTGGGCGGGGCAGGCCCGCCAGCTGAGCGACGTGGATGCCGTACGAGCGGTCTGCGCCGCCGGGGACGATCTTGTGCAGGAACACGACCTTGCCCTCGGCCTCGCTGACGGCCACGTTGTAGTTGCGCACGCCCGGCAGCAGTTCCGACATCTGGGTCAGCTCGTGATAGTGGGTGGCAAACAGGGTGCGGGCGCGCAGGGCCGGGTGGTTGTGGATGTACTCGACGACCGCCCAGGCGATCGAGACGCCGTCGTAAGTGCTGGTGCCGCGCCCGATCTCGTCCAGGATGAGCAAAGACCTTCCGGTGCTGTTGTTCAAGATATTGGCCGTTTCCAGCATTTCGACCATAAAGGTGGACTGCCCTGCGTGGATCTCGTCTTGCGCGCCGATGCGGGTGAAGATGCGGTCGACCAGGCCGATGCGCGCCTTGGACGCGGGCACGAAGCTGCCCATCTGCGCCATCAGCACGATCAGCGCTACCTGGCGCAGGAAGGTGCTCTTGCCGCTCATGTTCGGCCCGGTGATGATGCGCACGATCTCGCCGTCCTCGAAGGTGGCGTCGTTGGGCACGAAGCGCTCGGCCGAGTAGCCCTTTTCGACCACTGGGTGGCGGCCGTCGCAGATCTCCAGCACGTTGTCCTCGATCACCTCGGGGCAGGTGTAGTTGTTGATCGCGGCCGTCTCGGCCAGCGATGCCAGCACGTCCAGCTGGCCCAGGCTGCGGCCGGTCTCCAGGATCATGCGGATCGAGCCGCCCAGTTGGCCACAGACCTGCTTGAACAGCCGCCCCTCGATCTCGTGGATGCGCTCCTCGGCGTTCAACACCAGCGCCTCGTACTCCTTCATCTCTGGCGTGATGTAGCGTTCAGCGTTGACCAGGGTCTGCTTGCGGATATAGTCGCCGGGCACCATGCCTGTGTTGCTGTGGGTGACTTCGATGTAGTAGCCGAAGACCTTGTTATAGCCCACCTTGAGCGATTTGATGCCCGTGCGCTCACGCTCGACGTTCTCCAGGTTGGCGATCCACTCGCGGGCATGCTGCGAGGAACTCGACCACATTGTCCAGTTCGGCCGAGTAGCCTGTCCGGATGATGCCGGTGTTGGCCAGTGTGGCGGGGGGATCGTCTTCGACGGCCGCCTCCAGCAGCGACAGCTCGGAGGCGCACAGGTGCAGGTGGCGCAGGATGGCCGCCAGCGGCGACTCGGGGTCGGAGAACAGGGTGTGCAGCTCAGGCAGTGCGTTGAGCGTGCTGCGGATCGTGACCAGGTCGCGCGGCCCTGCATGCCCGGAGACCACCCGGTTGATCAGGCGTTCCAGGTCACCTAAGGGCTTGAGCGCGGCGCGCAGCTCGGCCCGCAGCATGCCGTTCTCCACCAGGTACTGCACCCCGGCCTGGCGTTTGTGGATGGCTTTGAGGTCCAGCAGCGGCTTGCTGACACACTGTCGCATCAGGCGCTTACCCATGGCCGTCACGCTGTGGTCGAGCACGCTCAGCAGTGAGCCGTCCTCCTCACCGGTGCGGATGGTCTCGGTCAGTTCCAGGTTGCGGCGGGTGGTGGTATCGAGGGCCATGAAGTCGCTCAGGCTGTAGGCGCTGAGCGAGCCGAGCAGCTTGAGCGCAGCCGGTTGGGTGTCTTGCAGGTATTGGACCACGGCTCCGGCGGCGCGCACCGCCAGGGTCCGGCCGCGCAGTCCGAAGCCGTCCAGCGAGGCGGTCTTGAAGTGGCGCAGCAGCGCCTCCGAGCAGCGGGCAGCCTCGAAACGCCAGGGCTGCAAGGGAGTGCGGTGGCCGGGCAGGTCGTTGGCGAGGGGTGCGTTCTCGGGCAGCAGGACCTCGGCCGGGCGCAGGCGCATGACCTCGGCCCGCACCAGGGAATAGATGTCCTCTCCCGACAGTTCCGTGGCGGCGAACTCGCCGGTGGTGATGTCGACGTAAGCCACCCCGGCCCGGTTCTCCTGGACGACAGCGCTGACCAGGTAGTTGTTGCGGTCCGACTGCAGCAGGCCGGGCTCGACTACCGTGCCGGGCGTGACCACCCGCACCACCTCGCGCGGGAACAGGCCGCGGCTGGGCTGCTCGCCGACCTGCTCGCAAATCGCGACGTGGTAGCCTTTCTCGATCAGGCGCGCCAGGTAGTTTTCCACGGCGTGATACGGGATGCCGGCCATCGGTATGCGCGTGCCCTTGGCCGCGCTGCGCGAGGTCAGAACGATGTCGAGCTCTTTCGAGGCGATCTCGGCGTCGTTGTCGAAGGTTTCGTAGAAATCGCCCAGGCGGAAAAACAGGATCGAGTCCGGGTATTGGCGTTTGATATCGAGGTACTGCTGGCGGATGGGGGTGGCGTCTTCTTCCATGGTGATTAATTCTAGCGGTAGAGAGCAGATTTTGCAAGGGGACAATTAGGATGTCCGTTCTATATTCCAGATGTATCTGCTCACGTAGCCCAAGGCACTGCGCAGCGTGCCTTGGGCTACGTCTGTCCGGTGAGAAATTACACTAAAATGAACGAAAATGACCTACAATCCCACATTCCGCACCTTGGAATAGCGGATTTTGGGAATATCGGGTAATCTTGGGGGATGAACCCCGAAACGCGCTATGAAACACAACGGATGGATCACCTGGGGATTGTGGCTGGGATCTGCCAGGAGATCGGGCTGATCGAAGAAATCGACCGGCAAGTTGGGCCCAGCGAACAAAAGGTGAGTGTTGGGCAAGGAACGCAGGCAATGGTACTGAATGCTCTGGGCTTCAGCAGCCGGGCATTGTATTTGATGCCGGACTATCTGCACAACAAACCGGTGGATTTACTGATTGGTCCGGGTCTGGTTGCCGAAGATTTCAACGATGACAGCCTGGGACGCAGCCTGGAGGCACTTTACGCTAAAGGAGTGACCGAGGTATTTGCCCAAGTGGCGGCGCGAGCCTTAGGGGTGTACGGGATTGAACACCATTTTGTGCATGTGGACAGCAGTTCTTTTCACTTGCATGGGCAATATGAAATCGAAGAGCCGAACAAGGAAGCGATCACAATCACGGAAGGCTACTCGCGGGATCACCGTCCAGATCTCAAGCAGGTGGTGGTGCAGTTGATCACCAGCCAGAAATCCGCACTGCCGGTTTGGTTGGAAGTATTGAGCGGCAACAGCAGTGATAAAGAGACCTTTCCCCTCAGCGTAGAAGCCTACAACAAGCAGCTTGGAGGGGGTGAAACGCCATACTATGTCATGGACAGTGCGGGCTATGCGGCAGACAACCTGAAAACGTTGAAGGACATGCTGTGGTTGATGCGGGTGCCGGAGACGCTTGCGGAAGCCAAGCGGCTCGTGCGGGAGAGCGAAAAGGCAGACATGCAGTGTCTGACAGAAGGTTACTGGGGCAAAGAGGTTGCAGTTACCTATGGCGATATTGAACAGCGCTGGTTGGTGGTTTTCTCCCAGGCCGCTTATGAGCGCGAACTGCATACCTTGACCAAAAACCAGGAAAAAGAACGTCAAGCGGCTGAGAAGCAGTGGCACAAGTTGGGTGGGCAGACCTTCAACTGCCAGGAAGACGCCGAAACCGCTGCAAAACAATTCAACCAGGGCTGGAAGTTCCACCAGGCAGATGCGGAAGCTGCCCCAATCACTCAATATGCCCGGCGCGGACGTCCCTCGGCTGAAGATAAGCCAGAGATTGTGGGGTACGGTTTGACAGGGAGCATTTCCGCTGACCCAGAGCGGGTCGAAGCGGCGAAACGCACCTTGGGCAAGTTCATCATCGCCACGAATGAACTCGACCCTCAAAAATTATCCCCCATACAAATACTTGAGAACTATACCGACCAGGGCGTTTCGGTCGAGCGCGGTTTTCGCTTTCTCAAAGATCCGCTTTTCTTCGCTGATAGTCTATTTCTCAAGAAACCCGAGCGGATTATGGCGTTGATGATGATTATGGGACTGGCACTGCTCATCTATGCTCTGGCAGAACGCCAACTTCGCCTGGGGTTGGAGGAAAGTAATGAAAAGATCCCCGATCAGAAGGGCAAACCGACCGCAACTCCCACTATTCGTTGGGTTTTTCAGACTTTTGAGGGAATTGATATTCTGTCCGTCTGGGTGAATGGGCAGCCAACGCTCCGTCAGGTACTCAACCTAAGACCCGTTCACCAGCAAGTTATTCGTTTGTTCGGTTCCCGTGTCCGTAATTGCTATTTCCTCGATCCTTGAGGTGCGGAATGTGGGTACAATGTAAATATGGTAAGAAAAACTTTTCAAGTCCTGATTTCCGCCGGTTTGCTCTTGCTGGCAACGGCCTGCGCAGCGGCCAATCCGCCCGCGCCAAGGCCCACGGAAACCCTTCTGCCAACGGCTATTGCGCCTCTCCCCTCGGTGACACCGCTGCAGCCCAGCGCCACTCCCCAGCGCATCTCTTTCTCCCAGCCGCTCGTCCTGAGCGGGTATACCTCCGCGGTGACTCATATCAACTGGTCGCCGGATGGGTCTTTGCTGGCCACGTCTAGCGGCGATTTTGATTCAACCGATTTCAGCGTGCGTGTGTGGCGTTCGGATGGCAGCCTGGCTTACAGATTGAACGGGCATACTGGCCCGGTGACCGGCCTGGCCTGGTCGCCTGATGGAAAGATCCTGGCGACCAGCTCGATGGATGAGACCGTGCGGCTGTGGCACTCCGACGGCTCGCTAATTCGAACGCTGGAGGGCCATGCCGGGCGCGTCTTCGCCGTGGCCTGGTCGCCTGATGGAAAGCTGCTGGCGACCGGCTCGATCGTGGAATTCATAAATCCAACCGTACAGCTGTGGGATCCTGCCGGAAACGTCTCGCAGACCCTCTCGACTTCTTTCAGCGGCGGCAAGTTCTACAACCTGGCCTGGTCTCCAGATGGGCAGTTCCTGGTCGGCGGCGCGACCGATTATAAATTGTGGCGCTCAGACGGCTCGTTGGTCTTCTGGCTTCAAAGCAGCCAGTACGCCACGCCCTCCTGGGGGATGGCCTGGTCGCCAGACAGCCGCTTTTGGGCGATGGGGGATGAGAGTGGTTATCTTGCCGTTTTTGATACCCAAGGCGAGCAAGTCACAACGATGCACGAACAGAATGGAATCAACAGCATCGCCTGGTCGCCGGACAGCGCCATGCTCGCCACCGGGAAAACCCTTTGGAGCGTCGATGGTAAAGTGGTCAACTCGCTGGCAGACCAGCCGGATTCGATCTACAGCCTGGCCTGGTCGCCGGATGGAACGGCGCTGGCTTCCGGCAGCGGCGACGATAAGGTCCACCTGTTTGGGCCGGATGGATCGCCCATCAGCACCCTGAGCGGTCATACCGCGGACGTACGCGTCGTCGCCTGGTCGCCCGACGGCCAAACCCTCGCCAGCGCATCCAATGATCAGACCATCCGGCTCTGGAAGCTGGCACATTAGCCGGCAATTCCGGTGGGGCTTAATCCTCTACTGCATTCTTCGCAATGACATCCTTATACCAGTGCGCGCTCTTCTTCGGGATGCGCTCCTGAGTTCTCGTAGTTGACGCGCACAAGTCCGAAGCGCGGCCCGTACCCGGCGGCCCACTCGAAGTTATCCATCAGGCTCCAGACGAAGTAGCCCTTCAAATTCGAGCCCTGCTGGATGGCTGTATGGGCGGCTTGCAGGTGGGCGCGCAGGTAGTTGATGCGCACCTGATCGTCAACGAAACCGTTCTCGTCCGGCATATCGTTAGCGGCGGTGCCGTTCTCGCTGATGTAGATCGGCGGGTTGCCATACTCGTCCTTGAACTTGAGCAACAGCTCGGTCAGTCCCTGCGGCCATACGCCCCAGTGCGTGGCGGTCTTGCCCCAACCCGGCGCATTGCGGAACTCCCAGCTGGTTTTGAACATGCCCCCGTGGGAGGAATAGGACACGTCGAAGGCCATGTAGTAGTTGAAGCCCAGGAAGTCGACCGGCTGGCGGATGGTCTCCATGTCGCCCGGCTCGATCTTGGGAGCCTGATCGCCGACCCATTCCAGCAGGCTGTCCGGGTAGCGACCTTTGAAAACCGGCCAAAACCAGACGCCCTCCATGTTGTCGGCGGCCCGCCGGCAGGCGTCAATATCGGCCTGGCTGTCGCTGGCGGGGTAGAAGCGCGCTAAATCCAGCACGATGCCGATCTTGCCCGGATACCCGCTTTCATGGTAAAGCTGCACGGTCTGGCCGTGGGCCAGCAGCAGGTGATGGGCGGCCTGGATGGCATCCGGGTAGCTTGCCAGGCCGGGAGCCATGCCGCCGTCGGCGTACCCGGCGAAGGCAACCACGCCCGGCTCATTATGGGTGGCCCACATCGGCACGCGGTCGCCCAGGCGCTCGAACATAATTTTCGCATAGTCAGTGAACCAGCCGCTCACGTCTCGGTTGGGCCAGCCTCCCAGGTCTTGCAGCGCCTGCGGCAGGTCCCAATGGTTGAGGGTCACGTTCGGTGTGATCCCGGCGGCCAGAAGCTCGTCCACCAGACGGTCGTAGAAGTCCAGGCCCTTGGGGTTGACCTGACCCTTGCCCTCGGGCAGGACGCGCGGCCAGGAGATCGAAAAGCGGTAGCCCTGCAGGCCCAGCGACTTCATCAGGGCCACGTCTTGCGGCATGCGGTGGTAGTGGTCGGCAGCGACGTCGCCGTTCTCAGCATTGTTGATGCGGTAGGGGGAGTGGGCGTAGCGATCCCAAACACTCTCGCCCTTGCCATCCTCATTCCAGGCGCCCTCGATCTGATAAGCAGAGGTGGCCGCTCCCCACAGGAATCCCTCGGGAAAATGTCGTGTAGCCATGATTACTCCCTTGATTTAAAAATCAGATCCTAAGGATTTCCGGAAATCCTTAGGATCTGACACCTGATCTCGTTTAGAACGAATCCCACAGTGAGCGCACTTTCAGCGCCCCCTTGGCCTGCGACAATGTCCAGCCCGCGGGCAGTGGGCAGTTGAGCGACACGGTTGCGCCGGGCAGCACGTCGAAGTAATTGTCGCTGAAGATGACATCCGCGCCATCCAGCTCCACCTCCACAAAGCGCGCCAGCGACTCGGCCGTGACGCTGATCGCCAGACTATCGTCCTGCCAGCCGACCTCGCCGCTCAGCTGCGGGTCCACAAGTGAGAGGTGCTTGTTAGGCGTGAACGCTGCCAGGGATGCGCCGACCAGTTCTTCGTGGTGGAACAACTGGGCGTACATGACCACCTGGCGGCGCTGGTCGTCGGTCAGCTCGAAATTCTCGGTCGAAACCAGCATGGACTGCAGCGGCCCAACCTTGACCCACTCCTGGCCGTGCTGCAGCACCTCGCCCGACAGCGTCAGCAACTGCCACTTGACCACGCCGTCCCAGGGCTTTTGCAGGTCGCTGGTGACGTGGATCTCCACGCTGGGGCCGGTTTCACGCAGCGAGAGCATCACCGGGGCGTAGAATTTCTTGGCGGCGTAGTGCAAGGCCTTCCAGCGCCCAAAGAAATCCAGGCTCGACCAGGAGGCAACCGGCCAGCAGTCGTTGAGCTGCCAGTAGAGCGTGCCGCTGACGCGATGACTGTTGCGCCGCCAGTGCTCCACACCATAGCGGATGCCCTCGGCCTGCAGCACCATTGTCAGATAGACGGTTGCCGGGAAATCCTTGGGCATACGGAAGGTGTCGGTCATCTGGCCGATTATCAGGCCATTGCCGCGATTATTCTTCTGGTGCAGCTCCATCACGTAGGAGGTCATATTCCACTCCGATGGTGGGGCGTAGGTCGCGACGGTCTTCAGCGGCGGTAAGGATTGGAAGCCGAACTCGCTCATAAAGCGCGGGTACTGATTACGGTAGGCGGTAAAGGGCTTGCCGCCGTGCCAGACGTCCCAGTAGTGGGCGTCGCCGCGCGCCTGAGCGTTAGGGTCCTGGAAGGGGATATTCGAGGAGGGCGAGCTGGGCCAGTAGCTGTGGTCGGGGTCGAGCTCGGCCACCCACTCCGGCAGCTGGTGGTAGAAGAACTGCTCGTAGAGCTCCAGGGTTGAGCGGTCGCCGCCCAGTTCTTTTACCCACTGCTCCCAGGCTTCTACACCCCATTCCATCTCGTTGTTGCCGCACCACAGCGCCAGGCTGGTGCGATGGCGCAGGCGTTTGATGTTCTCGACGATCTCCTGTTGGACGTTCTCCATAAAGTCGGGGTCATCCATGGGGTACATGCTGCAGGAGAAGATGAAATCCTGCCAGACCAGGATGCCGTACTGGTCGCACAGATCGTAGAAGCGTTCATCCTCGAAGAAGCCGCCGCCCCAGACACGCAGCATATTCTGGTGGGTGGCCGCCGCCGAGCCGATCAGGTAATCGAGCTGCTCGAAAGTGGTGCGGGTGGGGAAGGAGTTGGCCGGGATCCAGTTGGAGCCCTTGGCGAAGACCGGAACGCCGTTGACCACGAAGGTGAAGGACAGGCCCCACTCGTCGGGCTCCTGGCGCAGTTCCAGCGTGCGCATACCCAGCCGGTAGGCGCGCTGGTCGAGGATGGTCTCACCATCCAGCAGCATCACGTCCACCTGATACAGCGGCTGGCGACCGTAGCCGTTCGGCCACCACAGCTGCGGGTTTTCCACGGTCACTTCCAGATCGGTCGTATCGCCTTGCACGTCCAGCTGCTGCATCAGCACGTCGCCGTCCGGCGAGATGACCGTCAGGCGGGCTTCCAGCGGCCTGTCGCTCCAGCGCTCGGCGTTCAAGGCAGCTTTGACGACGACCACATCATTCTCATGCTCCTGGCGCAGGTGCACGTCCTGGATGCGGCCCAGGTCTCGGCTTTCCAGGTAGATATCCTTCCAGATGCCGATGGGCGGCAGCTGCGGGCCCCAGTCCCAGCCGAACTGGCAGGGAGCTTTGCGCAAATAGGGGCCGCCGGGGATCGAATGGGTTGGATTGAGCATGGGGCGTTTAGCCTGGCGGACAGAGACATAATTCACAGGCGACTGGAAGGAGATCACCAGCTCGTTCTCGCCGGTCTGCAGCCGAGACTTGATTTCCCAGCGGTACTGGCGGAACATATTGGCGGTCTTGTCGAGGGGCTCGCCGTTCAGGGTCAGGCTGGCAAGCGTGTCGAGACCATTACAGACCAGGTAAAGCTTATCCAGGTCCAGCAGCTCTGCCGGAACCAAAAAGGTTTTGCGGTACTCCCAATCGCTCTTTGCTACCCACTGCACGCGCAATTCATTGTCTTCGATGAAGGGGTCTGGGATGCGCCCAGCCGCCATCAAATCGGTATGGACGCCGCCTGGAACCTCGGCGGGGAGCCATTCGCTGGTGCCGGCCTGGCGGAATTCCCAGGCGCCGTTCAAGGATTGTTGCTGCATAACATGCCCTCCAAAAGGATTAAAAAATGGCGTAGGTGCGGCGTCCGCGCGGCGCGCCTCCCTACAATTGAGTGGAAAGGATTTCTTCGGTCATCCGGCGCGGCTCGCGCACTAGGAACCGCAGCATCAGCACGCCGATCAACCCGAACAGGATCGCCGCTCGGAACAGCCCGGCGTAACCGATCGAGGTCGCCAGCCAGCCGCCCAGCGCCGGAGCGATGGCGGCCGAGATGCCCGAAGCGGTGCTGGTCACGCCGATGTAGGTCGGGCGGATCTCCGGGCTGCTGAACTCGAAGGCGATCAGCATGGCCAGCAGCGTGGCGGCGAAGGCTGCGCCGCGCAAGGCGAACACCAGGTTGAACCAGGCCGGGCTGGGGGCGATCAGGGCCAGCACGGTGGACAGCACCGTCGCCAGCGCGCCCAGCTCGATGACCAGCTTGTAGCCGTGCCGGTCGGCCAGCCATCCGAACAGCAGGTTGGCCGCAGCCTGCCCTAACAACAGCGGGGCGTTGTAGGCGCTGACCGTGCTGTCCGGCAGGTTCCAGTGCCGCATGGCATACACCGCCAGGAAACCCATCGCCATGCCGCCCAGGTTGATGACGCTTACGCTGAGCAGGAAGCGCAGAAAATTGGGGTCTTTCTTCAGGATTTCCGGCAGCTTCTTCCAATAATCCTGCTGCGAAACAGGCTGCTTATGGTGGGCCAGGGGCGGCTCGCGGGTCAGCGAAAGGAACACCCACGAAACCATGACGAACACGGCCGCCAGCGCGAAGCAGGCGATGTACCCGGTCGGGAAGGGGTAGCGGGCCAGCAGCCAGGCCGCCATTCCAGCGCCTAGAATGCCGGTGACCGTGCCGCTGAAATTCGTCAACCCCATGAAGCGGCCGCGGTTCTTTACCGGGATCACTTTGGCCAGCATGTCTTGCCAGCCTACAGCGGTGATCCCGGCGCCGAAGACATGCCAGGCATACAGTAAGAAGAATACCGCCAGCGTCAGGCCTGGGGAGCGTACAGCCAGCAGGATGGCTGCGGGCGCCAATAAGACGATCGGCATGCGCTCGGTGAACAGGCCGATGCGTACCGGCAGGTACTTCTTGATCGGCATCTGCTCGACCCAGTTAGCGGTGAACAGCTGCGGCAGGAAGAAACCGCCGGCCGAGATCACCGCAACCAACCCGATCAGGAAATCGCTGCTGGTGAAGTGACTGACGTACAGGGGCAAGATGACGCCTGAGGCGATGAAACTGCTGCCGAACCAGAAAAACGTGCCGTCGAGGAAGTTTACAGTTAAATTGTGGCGGTAGTTCCGCTCGACCTCACGGTCAAAATCAGAGGTGGCGCTCAAAGAAACTCCTTGAATATCGTCCGTATTGTATCAAGAAAACGCTGATGCTTTCAGCCACAGCACCCCTTGATTCTACTTGTCTTTTTGAAATTGAGGGTTGGCTTTTTCGGAAATGATTCTGGTGGGCTGTGGGGGAATGTGCAAACCTCCAAGGTTTGTTCTACCTGGGCACGGCGGGAATACGCGAGACATCCGTATTGAACCGGTAGGGGCACGGCGGGAATGCGCGAGACTCCAAGATTGAGCCAATACGCAGCCGTGCCCTTCCCCCTCCCCACAGCCCACCAGAACCATTTCCATGAAAAACAACCCGACCCTTTCCCTTCTGCCAAAATGTGTGATTACCATGGGGGCATGGCTGCGTATTGGTTAAAATTTGTTGCCTCGCGCATTCCCGCCATGGCCCTACGACTCAATTCGGATGTCTTGCTCATTCCCGCCATGCCCTACGGGTTCAATCCTGTGGTTTTGCGCAACGTTTCCCGGGTGGGGTCTACGGGTGAGCAGCCATTTAGCTTTTACTACTCTCTGTCCTCTGCTCTCAATATCCTTGGTACAATTCGAACAAGTAACCTGTTCGCTTAGGAGACCTGGAAACGCCATGCCTGATGAAACGTCAATCTTTGCCATAATACCTGCCTATAACGAGGCTCGCCACATTGCGGGCGTCGTCGAGCAAACCCTGCCCTACCTACCCGTGATCGTGGTCGACGATGGCTCAATAGATGACACTGCCGCCCGAGCCGAGGCGGCCGGGGCCGAGGTGCTGGTGCAGCACCCCAACCAGGGCAAGGGCATGGCGCTCAAGCGCGGCTTCCAGGAGGCGCTTAGCCGGGGGGCTGAGGCAGTGGTGATGCTGGACGCCGACGGCCAGCACGACCCGGACGAGATCCCGGCTTTCTTGCAGCGCTACCAGGAGACCCACGCCGACCTGATCATCGGCGAGCGCGACTATGCTCAGATGCCCACCGTGCGGCGCATGACAAACACCTTCGGACGCTGGTCTTTTTCATGGGCGCTGGGGAATTATATCGTTGACAACCAGTCGGGCTACCGCATGCTCAGCCGCCGGATGATGGAAAAAACTCTCGAAGCGCGTGAGCCGCGCTTCGAGTTCGAGGTGGAGATGATTGTGATGTGCGTCAAGGCAGGGTATACGCTGGCAGGCGTGCGGATCCGCACCATCTACGCCGGTGAGACCAGTCACATCCAGCCGCTGCGCCATATCGTCAAGTGGTTCGAGCTGCTCTACCGCACGCGTCGAGAGATGCACCGGTAAAACAGAGAGTAGATCGGCGCTCTCTATTTCTTGCGATCGTTCTCGATCAAGGTCTTCAGGCCATCGATGGCTACCTTGATCACCCGGTTGGTGTCGAAGATCTCTTTGAAATTCTGCACCTCTTCGATCGTGGCCGGGGCGGTATCCGGCGCGCCCGACATCAGCATGGCCCCACCGGCGCGCACTCGGTAGATGCTGGCGAGGATCAGGATCGCTGCAGCTTCCATTTCTGAGCAGATCGCCCCACCCTGGATCCAGGCTTTCCAGCGGTTGTTCAGTTCGTCGGCAATGGGCATCCGGTTTGGCTCGATCTCTCCATAAAATGAGTCCTTCGAGTGGGAAATGCCCAGGTGGTATGGAATGTCGGCCCGGATGGCTCCCTCACGCAGCGCCAGCACCACATCGATATTGGCGACAGCCGGAAACTCGTAAGGGATATACTGCCGGGTGGTGCCCTCGTCCCGGATAGCGCCGGTGATGATCGCCACATCTCCGGGTTTGACCTCGGGCTGCATGCCGCCGGAGGTGCCCACCCGGATGAAGGTGTCCGCGCCGATGGCGATTAGCTCTTCCATTGCAATGGCGGTGGAGGGGCTGCCGATACCGGTTGAGACGACTGAGACTTTCTCCCCCAGCAGCGTACCTGTGTAGGTGGTGTATTCGCGGTTGCTGGCGACGAAGTGCGGGTTGTCAAAGAACTGGGCGATTTTTTCGCTGCGCCCGGGGTCGCCGGGTAAGAGCACATATCGCCCCACGTCCCCTTTTTTCAATTGAATGTGATACATCACCTCATCCTGTACAGCGTCTGACATCTTGTGGATTCCTTTTTTAATCTCCCTCTTCTCATTCTCTTAACTCTACCGGATTCTCTGCATTTGGAGAAGCAGAGAGCCGTAAGGGTGCTGCCCATCCTGCGAACTACTCTCTTAACCTCCTTCGGGTTATAATGATTCCTATATCACAAGGGAGGGGAAGTTCAATGGGAGAGCCATCAGTGCAGCGGCACCCCGTATTGGCGGATGTCCAGTACGGCGTCGGGACCTGGGCATGGGGGGATCGCCTGGTGTGGGGGTTTGGGCGAGGATACCAGGCAGAAGACCTGCGGAAAGTCTTTCAATTCAATCTGGACGCAGGCATCAATTTCTTCGATACCGCCGAGATCTACGGGCAAGGGCGCTCGGAGAGCTTTCTGGGCGAGTTCTTACGGGAAACCGATCAACCCGTCAAGATTGCGACCAAGTTCATGCCGTTTCCCTGGAAGCTGCGAAAGCGCAGCTTGCTGCGCTCCCTGCGCAACAGCTTGAAGCGCCTGGGACGCGATCATGTCGAGCTGTACCAGATCCACCAACAGCTGCCGCCAGTCACTGTCGAGACCTGGATGGAGGCGATGACCGAGGCCTACCAGGCCGGTCTGATCCAGGCGGTTGGCGTCTCGAACTACGATCGCGACCACACGCAGCGGGCTTATGCAGCCTTGATGCGCGAAGGTATCCAGCTGGCGTCGAACCAGGTGGAATACCACCTGCTGGACCGGCGCATCGAGAAGAATGGCTTGATGAAGCTGTGCCGCGAGCTGGGCGTCACCATCATCGCTTACAGTCCATTAGCGCAGGGGGTGTTGACCGGTAAATATACCCCCGAGAATCCGCCGCCCGGATTCCGCGGCAGTAAGTACAATCGTAAGTTCCTGGCGCAAATCCAGCCGCTGATCGCCGCCTTGCGCAAGATTGGCGCTGAGCACGCCGGCAAGACTCCCGCCCAGGTGGCCATCAATTGGACCATCTGCAAGGGCACGCTGACCATCCCCGGGATGAAGAACCTGCACCAGGCTGAGCAGGACGCCGAGGCGCTGGGCTGGTCATTGACTGAAGACGAGGTCGCCGAGCTGGATAAGTTGAGCGACCAGGTCTTGGAGCAAAGTTAAGCTCTTGCCGTTGGTGAGGGCTCTGCAACTTGGGCGGAGATTTTACGTAAATATAGGTGAGCACCAAGAGAATAACGTGAAGGAGTATTAGACATGACAACCAACATTTTACGTCGATCACGGCATAATCGGGTCATCGCCGGGGTTTGCGGCGGACTTGGGGAGTTCTTCGGGCTGAGCGCATTCTGGTTCCGGCTGCTTTTTCTTATCCTGGCCCTGCCGGGCGGCTTACCCGGTGTCATCCCCTATCTTTTGTTGTGGATCATCATCCCACCTGAACGGTAAAAATAACCAAGAATAGAGAACAGAGAGCGATTTCTGCTCTCTGTTCTCTTTTTGTAACTGCTCAGGCAGCGGCGGTTTTCCAGATGAGGGAGCGCCGCTGCCTGAGCAGTTACCTCTTTTTTATCAAGAACCGTTTATAATCTTGCTATGAACGACAAACAAGTCCAATTCCTACCTTTTAGCGCTATCAATGAATTCATGCTGGACGATTACCGCCAGCAGGTGCTGCAGACCGTCTTGGCAGGCATGAACCGGCTGCCGCCGCGCCAGAAGTCCGCCCTGGCGGGGCAGATCAAGCGTCACGTGCAGGTGCCCGGCTTCCGCAACAGCGCCCAGGCCCCCGCTCCGCTGAAGCTGCGCGGCGCCATCACCGCTTTCCAGCGCAACTCCGATTTCGTCGCCGAGACGCTGCAGGCCTGGTCGGAGTTAAACCCCGAGCTTCGCCAGCAAATCTACGATCTGCTTGATCAGCGCGGCTGGGAGCTGCTTCCGCCGGATGCCGATCGCACGAAGCTGCCGGGATTCATGATCGACTGGCCCAAAGACGAGACCTACGATGCACTCGACGCGGCCTATGCCGAACTGTACCCCAACTCAGCAGCCGAGGATTATGATGTGCGTCTGATGGTGGTCTGGGTCGGCGGCAGGCTGCCGTATAATGTGACAGAGGAAGAGTAAAAGAGGGTTAAGAGGGGATTTGGGATTAGGGATTTGGGATTTGGGATTAGGCAATTAGCCAATTGGGGATTAGGACCCCAACCGCCCAACCACCCAATCCCCAATTCCTAATCCCAAATCGCCCAATTGCCCGCCCTTTATTCATTAAACTCAATCTCAATATTCCCATCCTCCTGCCATTCCCCAATGGAATCAAACTCAATGTCGGAGAACAAGGTCTCTTGATGAGCCTCGACCACCCGACGTTTGATCAGCTCGAGCAAGGCCAGAAAGGTGACCACCACTTCGACCCGGTTGGGGGTGCGCAGCAGCGAGCGGAAGGTGGCCGTCGTCTTGTGCTTGAGGATACCCAGGATGGCCTGGATCTTGTCGCGAATGGTGATGCGCGGCATGGAAACGACTGAGCTGAGATTGGGCAGATTGGCGGTGCTGCCGAACGCTTGCCGGGCTGCCTCGACCAGGTCGGCCAGGCCGATGCCGGTCATGTCCGGGCGGGCATCCACCTTGATTTGGGCCGGGGCAAGGCGCAGGTAGGCATGCAGTCCGGCCTCTTCGCGCCGGGCCAGCAGGTTGGCGATCTGCTTGAAGCGCCGATACTCGATCAGCTGGCGGGCCAGGGCCTCGGCGTCGTCTTCCTCCTCGCCGGTATGCTCCACCGCCTCAGGCCGTGGCAGCAGCGCCGCCGATTTGATCTGCAGCAGGCGCGCCGCCATCACAAGGAAAGCTGAGACCTCCGCCGGGTCGCGGTTTTGCAGATCCTTGAGGTAGCCCAGGTACTGGTCGGTCACCTGAGCGATTGCCAGGGTTGTGATGTCCAGCTCGGTGCGTTCGATCAGCTCCAGCAGAAGATCCAGCGGGCCTTCGTAGACGTTGGTGGCGACGCGGTATCCTTCAGTTTGGTGTCCAGCAACTTGCAGGCTCATGGGCTTGATTATATCAGGGGATACCGTTTTGAGCCCACAACCGTAGCCCAACATATCCTTGTGTTGGGATGGAATGGGGGATGTGAACGGAAATGGTATTGATTGGCCGTGGACCCAACACAGGGATGTGTTGGGCTACGAAGGGGCATCGCATCCATGGATTCATCAATGTTGGATCCAACCGTAGCCCAACACATCCTTGTGTTGGGATGGAATGGGGGATGTGAATGGAAATGGTGTTGGTTGGCTGTGGACCCAACACAGGGATGTGTTGGGCTACGAGGGGGCATCAGTCCCATGGGTTCATCCGTTCGGGCGCTTTCAAACGCCTGCCTGAATAAGGGTATAATAGGCCAATGACGTCCGATAAGCAACTCTCTCATTTAGATGAAAGCGGGCGCGCCCGCATGGTAGACGTGTCTGCCAAGCCGGATACGCAGCGCACCGCCATTGCCCGCGGTGAAGTGCACATGCGCCCCGAGACGCTCGACCTGGTCCGCCAGGGACTGATGAAAAAGGGCGATGTGCTGGCGGTCGCTCAGATTGCCGGGGTAATGGCCGCCAAGCGCACTTCTGAACTGATTCCCCTATGCCACCCGCTGGCGATCCATCAGGTCAACGTGGAAGTAGAGCTGAACGACAGGCTGCCCGGCGTGCAGATCACTGCCACCGTGGTGACGGTCGGCAAGACCGGCGTCGAGATGGAAGCGCTGACGGCCGTATCGGTGGCGGCGCTGACCGTGTACGACATGATCAAGGCGGTCGAGAAGACTGCCCACATCGAACATATTCGCCTGGTTGAAAAACATGGAGGCCAGAGCGGCGACGTTTACAACGAGTGAGGCTATGGAAGTAAAGATCCTGTTGTTTGCAACCTTGAAAGACCGGGCCGGAACGTCTCAGTTGACTCTGGACGCCCCCGAGGATACCTCCGTTGGGCAGTTGAAGAACCTGCTCGGCGAGCAGCGCCCGGAACTGAAACCTTACCTGAGCCAGGCCATTGTGGCAGTGGGCCAGGAATTTGCTTTTGACGAAGACCTCGTGCCGCTTGGGGCCGAGGTGGCCTTGTTCCCGCCGGTCAGCGGTGGGAACGGCAGCTTCCCCACCGTGCTACAGGTGGTCTACGATCCGCTCAGCATGGACGAACTGATTGCTCAGATCACCCAGCCCAGCACCGGCGCGGTCTGCTTGTTCACCGGGGTGGTGCGCGGCGTCACCAGGCGCGACAGCCCGCACGAGACCGCCTCACTGGAATATGAAGCCTATGTGCCAATGGCCGAGGCCAAGCTGGCCCAGGTGGCGGAGGAGATCCGCCAGCGCTGGCCCGCTGTCGAAGGCATCGCCATCGTCCAGCGCATCGGCCACCTGGAGCCCGGTACACCCACCGTGCTGGTCGCCTGCGCTGCGTCCCACCGCGACACCGGCGCTTTCGAAGCGGCCCGCTACGGGATCGACCGGCTGAAGGAAATCGTGCCGATCTGGAAGAAAGAGGTCGGCTTGCAAGGGGATCGCTGGGTCGAAGGGGACTATACCCCTCGCAGAGGCGATTAGGCGCAAACCTCCCCCGACCTCTCCATAAGAGGGGCCGGTCGAGGCCTGATGCACTTTCCAAAAACCCGCCTGAGCGGGTTATAATTAGGGAAATGATATCCGTTGATGCAGTGGTGTTTGGGGTGCATAATGCTCACCCCAAACACCACTGCATCAACGGATACCGGTAAACTCATTCATGGGAGAACTGATGGATCTCCAGCCACTTACAGGAACGAAGTGAAGTGGCTGGCGCTCCCTGAGTTCTCGGGAGGTTCGTTTTGGACAACCACAATTCCAAGAGCCTGGAATCACCCCAGGATCTAGCCAAACGACTCAACCTGCCGTTTAAAGACTTGCTGCTGTTGGGGCGGGCGCTGACCCACCGCTCGTATCTGAACGAGCACCCCGAAGCGCTAGAGGACAACGAGCGATTAGAGTTCTTGGGCGATGCCGTGCTCGACTTCGTCGTCGGGGCTTGGCTGTACAACCGTTACCCGGAAATGCCGGAAGGCGACCTTACACGCATGCGCTCGGCCCTGGTTCATACCGAGGAGCTGGCCGAGTTTGCCCGCCAGGTCGATCTGGGCGCGGCCATGCGGCTGGGTCGCGGCGAGATGCAAGGCGGCGGTCGCGATCGCGACGCCCTGCTGTGCGACACCTTCGAGGCGCTCATCGGCGCGCTGTACCTGCACTCCGGCATCTCCGCCGTCATCGACTTCATCGCGCCACTGCTCGAAGAGGCCTCGGATGACATCTTAGCCTACCGTAAGAATGAAGACCCCAAGTCGCAGTTCCAGGAGTGGGCGCAGGGGCAGGGCCATGCCACGCCCCAGTATGTTACCCGCGGCGCCACCGGCCCCGACCATTCCAAGCTGTTCGAGGTGGAGGTAATGGTCAACGGTAAGGTCTACGGTAAAGGCAAAGGCAACAGCAAGCAGGCAGCAGCCAAGGCCGCGGCGATGGACGCTCTCCGGCAACTTGGCCAGGTAGAGTAAATGATTTCTCGTCTAAAATCCCTGGAACTTCACGGTTATAAGACGTTTGCCAGCCGGATGCTGTTCGAGTTTCCGTCTGAGATCACGGCCATCGTCGGCCCGAACGGGGCCGGGAAGTCGAACGTTGCCGATTCCCTGCGCTGGGTTTTAGGCGAGCAGTCGTATTCTTTGCTGCGCGGCCGCAAGACCGAAGATATGATTTTCGCCGGTTCCGAGCAGCGGCCGCGCGCCAGTATGGCCTCGGCCACCATCACTTTTGATAACGAAGACGGCTGGCTGCCGATCGATTTCAGCGAGGTTTCGATCACCCGTCGCGCCTATCGGGATGGGCAGAACGAGTACCTGCTGAATGGCCAGCGCGTGCGCCTGAAGGAAATCTCAGAACTGCTGGCGAAATCCGGCCTGGCCGAGCGCACCTACACCATCATCGGGCAGGGGCTGGTCGATGCGGCCCTGTCGCTTAAGCCGGACGAGCGCCGTAAGTTTTTCGAGGAAGCCGCCGGGATCGGGCTGTATCGCAGCCGCCGGGAGGAGTCGCTCTCTCGCCTGGATACCACCAAGCGCAACCTTGAGCGCGTTCAGGATATTCTGGCTGAATTAGAGCCGCGCCTGCGCAGCCTGGAACGCCAGGCCCGCCGGGCTCAGGAGCACGATCGTATCAAGGCCGACCTGAACTTGCTGCTGCGCGACTGGTACGGCTTCCATTGGCACCGCTCACAGCACGAGCTGCTGCGTGCCCGCGAGGTCTATCAGGCCCAGGAGCAGCGCCTCGAAGCGGCCCGCCAGCGCCTGATGACGGTCGAGGAGAAGGTGGAAGTCTCGCGCAAGCTGCTCCAGGAGGTGCGCGCCAACCTGGGCCAGTGGCATATGCAGTCCTCCGATCTGCACCGCCAGCGTGAGCGCATCAGTCGGAACCTGGCGGTAATGGACGAGCGCCAGCGCGCCCTGGTGGACCAGCAGCAGAACATGCAGAGCGACCAGGCCCGCCTGGAAGAAGCCTATCGAGACCAGCAGGAGCGCGCCCAGGCGGCCGAAGCCGAGATCGAGCGGCTGGGCGCCGATCTGAAAGAAGCGCGCACGCAGGTGGAAGAGGCCCGCAAGGCGCTGCAAGCCCGCCAGAAGGAGCGCCAGCAGGCCGATCAGGCCCTGCGTGAGGCGCGCCGCCAGTTGGTGGACCTGGAAACCCGCCAGGTGCAGCAGCGCGCGCATCACAATGAGCTGCTCAGCCGGGCGGAGGACCTGCACAAGTCGCAGCAGTCGCTGACCGAGGCGGTCGCCAGTGAAGCGCAGGCCCTGCAACAGGCAGAAGAGCGCTTGAATCAGGCTGACAAACTGCGTAAGCAGGCGGCCGAAGATGTGGAAGACGCCGAAGAGGCCCTGCAGTCGCAGCGCCTGCGCATCGATGAGCTGGAGACGTGCCGGCGCAAGGCCGCCGAGGAGCGCGCCAAACAAGAGGCCGAGCGTGGTCGCCTGAAAGCCCAGCTGGATGTGCTGGAGCAAGCCGAGCGCTCATTCAGCGGTCTGAACAAGGGCGCGCGTTTCTTGTTGGAATCTGCCCGCAAAGGCCAGTTGACCGGCAAGTACCACGCCCTGAGCAGCCAGATCGAGGTGCCGCCCGAGTACGAGACAGCTGTCGCTGCGGTGTTAGGCGAATTCCTGGATGGTGTGCTGCTCGACCCGCAGGCCGATGTCGAACAGGCTCTGCGCTTACTGGAAGGCGGCGAGAAGGGCCGCGCCATCCTGTTCCCGTTCGCCTCCTCGCACGACGGCAGCCGCTTGCACCTCTCGGGTGACGACTGCTTCGGTGTGGCAGCCGACCTGGTGCGCGCTCCCGAATTTCTGCTCCCGCTGATCGACTTTTTACTTGGACAGGTCGTGATCGTGCCCGATCGCAGGTCCGCCCGCAGCACCGCCTCCAACCTGCCAACCACTGCCCGAGCAGTCACCCTGCAGGGTGAGGTCTTCTGGGGCAGCGGCGTGGTCGTGGCCGGGCAAGACGGGCGAGCCGGGATGATTGCTCGCCCACGCCAGACCCGCGAACTGAAGGAATCCATCGAATCGGTCGCCAACCGGCTGGAAGAGATCACTGCCGAGAGCCACAAGGCCGAGCAGCAGCTGGGCAATCTGCGCTCGCAGGAGAAAGACCTGGAGCGCGACCTGCGCCAGGCCAACCAGCGCCAGAACCAGGCCGTGCAGTCCCATCAGAAGGCCGGGCTGGAGCTGGAGCAGGCCCGCCAGCGCAGCGAGTGGCAGCGCAAACAGCTGGCAGGGATGGATGCTCAGCTGCAGAAAACCGAGCAGGAAGCTGCGGCTACATTGGCAGACCTGGAAAAGATCGAGGGGCGCATCCAACAGCAGCACGAAGCGGTGCGCGAGCGCAGCCGGGCGCTGGCCGAACTGCCCCTGGACGAGCTGCAGGCTCAGGTGGGGCACTGGACCACCAACGCCGCGGTGGCCGAACGCGCCACACGTGACGCCGAGAAACGGCTGGTGGAGTACCGCCAGGCGCTGGAGGCGAACCGCCGCCAGCACGTGCAGCTGCTGGCCAAGGCCGAGGAAAACAGCCAGTCCATGCAGAAGCTGGAGGAGGAAAAGAATGCCCTCCGCCAGCAAGAAGCCGGGCTGAACGAGGCTATCGACGCGCTGCAAAAGCAGATCGAGCCGGCCGAGCAAAAGTTGGAGGCGCTGGAACGAGATTATACCAAGCTGCAAGGCGACCAAACCTCCGCCCAGCAGAATATGACCGTGGCCGAGCGCTACCTGGCGCAGTCGCAGCTGGAGATGACCCGCCAGCGCGAAGCGCTCGAACTCGCTGCGCCGTCGGGTGGAGGATGACTTCGGCCTGGTTTCGTTCGAGTACACCACCGAGGTGACTGGGCAGACGCCTCTCCCGCTAGGCGAGATGGTCAAGGAGCTGCCGCACGTCGAGCAGATCCCGCCAGAGTTAGAGGAGAACATCAATCGCCAGCGCAGTCAGCTGCGGCGCATGGGCGCGATCAATCCCGAGGCGCTGAGCGAGTACAACGCGGTCAAAGAGCGCTACCAGTTTATGAAGGCTCAGGTGGAAGACCTGCACAAGGCTGACGCCGACCTGCGTAAGGTAATTGCAGAGCTGGACGAATTGATGAAGCGCGAGTTCCGCAAAACATTTGATGCGGTGGCAGCCGAGTTCAAACAGATGTTCACCCGCCTGTTCGGCGGCGGTTCCGCCCGGCTGGTGCTGATGGACGAAGAGAACCCGATCGAGACCGGCGTTGATATCGAAGCGCGACTTCCAGGCAGGCGCGAGCAAGGTCTGGCGCTGCTCTCAGGCGGAGAGCGCAGTCTGACTGCGGTCGCGCTGATCTTCTCGCTGCTGAAGGTCTCGCCCACCCCGTTCTGCGTCATGGACGAGGTTGACGCCATGCTCGACGAGGCCAATGTGGGGCGCTTCTGCGAACTGCTGGAGGAGCTGAGCGAGAACAGCCAATTCCTGCTGATCACCCACAACCGCAACACCGTGCAGACAGCGGGCGTGATCTACGGCGTCACCATGGGCCGCGACTCGGTCAGCCAGATTATCAGCCTGAAGCTGGACGAGATCGGCGAGGACATGGTGCGCTAGGGAATTCGAGAATCAAAAAGGGCCGGCAAAAGCCGGCCCTTTTGTTTATTCTTGCGCTTACTGCTGCAGCGGATTCTGCGGCTGGTTCGCTAACATCGACAGGTCCGGGTTCACCGGGATATTATCCTGCCAGACATCGTTTTGCACGATGTTGTCGCTGCTCTTGGCCTGCGTGAGCCAATCGCTGTAGGCCGCTTGCTTGGCTTGCTGCAGCTGGCTGGCGTCCAGCGGGCGGTCTTCGTGACCGATCACCTGGATAATGTGCCATCCGAAGCTGCTCTTGACCGGCTTGCTGATCTCGCCGACTTTCAGGTTCCAGGCAACCGCTTCGAAGGTTGCGTCCATGGTCCCCTGGGTAAACCAGCCCAAATCCTCGGCGGTGTTGACTGCGTTCGGGGTGTTGGGATCGTTTGCCGGTATTTCACTGGCTACCTCATCCCAGGGCTTGCCCGCCATCAGCTCATCGTACAGCTGGTTGGCGACTGCTTCGTCCTGGACCAGGATATGGCGCGCCCAAACCTGCTCTTGCACCGGCTTCACGTCTGCGGTGACTTCGTCGTAGAGCTTCTTCTCCAGCAGGTTGACCCGGATTACCTGGCGCAGTTTGGTCTCGTTATACCCGAAGGTCTTGATCTCATTCACCATCGTGCTCAGTTCGCCTTGATACCCTTCCAATGTGTAAGGCGTCGAAGTGGGGAAGGGTGTCGTGACCACCTCTGGGGTGCTGGTCGGCCCGCTCTGCGTGGCGGTGGGCTCCTGCGTAGGAGCTGCCGTCGGTTCAGCTGGGGTCTCGGTGGGAGCAGCAGTCCCCGCTGGGACGGAAGTCGCCAGCAGAGCTTCCTGCTCGGGGGATAGGGTTGAGGTAGGCGCAACGGTGGGGCTGGTGGTGGGGGTGGGAGTGCCGTTCGGGTAGTAACCAAAGTTCTCTTGCAAGGCTTTGTCCACCTCAGCGCTGCTGACGGTGATGCCGCGCTTTTCGGCTTCTTGCTCAATCACCTTGCTGCTGATCAACTCATCCAGGGCCTGACTGCCAACGGTCTCGGCGGCGTCCGGGGCCAACTGGTTTTGGATCTGAGTCAGGCTGCTTTGGATCTGCTGGCTAAAGGTCGGGTCGCTGCCGAAGATTTGCATCATCGAATCGTACTGCTGGTACTGGCGAACCAGCTGCCAGCGGTCGAAGCGCACCTGATCTTTGAATTGATTGACTGTGATCTTATCTCCGTTGACTGTTGCGACGGCTCTTTGCCCAATCAGCACATACTGGTTGAGCACGGCGTAGCCAATCAGGCCAACCACGATGACGATGACGGCCAGGGAGGCGATCATCAAATTACGGGTTTGAATGCGCTCTCGTTCCAATCGAGCCGTGTGTTTCTTTGTGAGCGTTTTTTGTTGCGGTTTTTCACTTGCCATAAGGGCGACCTCTATCTATAAAAAACAAAGGGGCATAGAGTTGTACGCAACTCCATGCCCCCTGGCAGGAGCTGCGGCTGGATTAGCGAACTGTGTCTTCCCACCGGCTGGATGTGTAAGGCAGCAGCGCCAGGTGGCGAGCCCGTTTAATCGCTTGCGCCAGCTCACGCTGGTGTCGAGCGCAGGTGCCGGTCTGGCGGCGCGGCCGGATTTTGCCTTCTTCGGTCACAAACCGGCGCAGCATGTCCATCTGCTTGTAATCGATTTTGGTGTTTTTATCTGCGCAGAACTGGCATATTCGCGGACGCGAAGGATACCGCCGGCCAGAATAGCGCCCACCCTCGTTTGAATTATCATCACTCATTGATCAATCTCCAACTAAAAGGGAAATTCGTCTTCGATTCCCTCTGAATCTGTAGTTTCACCCGACTGAACTTGTCCGGCGTCGCGACGATCCCCAAGGATCATCATCTCGCCGGCGACAATTTCAATGCTGGTGTGCTTGATGCTTTCAGAATCTTCCCACCGGCGGGTCTGCAAGCGTCCTTCAATGTACACTTGCTGGCCTTTGGTGAGGTACTGCTTGCAGATCTCTGCAAGATTGCCCCAAGCAACAATATTAAACCATTCGGTCTCGGTGTGACGCTCCCCATCCGCGGTACTCCAACTGCGGCTGGTGGCCACGCTGAAAGTTGTCACGGGTCGCCCAGAGGGTGTGTAGCGCATCTCTGGATCTCGTCCCAGATGACCAATAATCATTACTTTGTTCAGTCCTCGGCTCATCCTGTTCTCCTTCCAAATGGATACAACCCGGCAACCTGGAAAACAAACTTAATCAGCAGTTGTGACCAAATAGCGCATCACCGGCTCCTGGAGCCGCAGATTGCGTTCCAGTTCATTGACAAAAGCCGGATCCATCTGTGCTTGTAACAGCACATAGTAGCCTTCGCGTTGTTTACGGATGGCGTAAGCCATGTGGCGCTTACCCCATAGATCCGTCTTCGCAACGTTACCTTCGGCGTCTGTGATCCAACCTTTTACACGGTCGATAACAGCAGTTGTGGCTGTCTCGTCCAGATCAGGCTGAATAATTATGACTAACTCATAGTCGCGCATGTAGGGAAACCTCCTTTCCACGGGATTGCCCTAGGTTACCATCGTAGATGGGACCGGAGCGGAAAGGCAGCAAGTAAAAGATTCTTGCTAACCATCGGGGGATTATTTTAACACAGAGTAACATTTTTGCACAGGTTTCGATCATCATTGCAGAATAGTTGCCAGAGGCAATTATATCATAAGAGGGCAGGCTCCCCTTTCCCTCTCGTGCAACTTCTCGGTACAATATCTCGTATAAAAGGTACACAGATGTGAAGCCATGAAGATCCATGAAAGGGAGCAAACGATGGACGTTCAAGTGTTATACCGGCCTTCTTACGCTGTCGCTCGGGTGCAGCTTGGCCCGCAGGAGGCTATTGTTGCAGAAACCGGCGCGATGGTGAGCATGTCGTCCGATATCCAGATCCAGACCGGCACGCGCGGCGGCATCTTCAAATCGCTGGCGCGAAGCATGCTCGGGGGCGAGTTGTTTTTCATCAACACCTTCCAGGCAGGGCCGCGCGGCGGTGAACTGCTGCTCGCGCCCACGCTGCCGGGTGACATGTTCACCATGAATCTGAGCAATGAATCCTACCTGGTGCAATCCGGCTCCTTCGTCGCCTCCGAATCGGGCGTCAATGTCGACACGAAATGGTCGGGCGCCCGCACCTTCTTCGGCGGCGAGGGTTTGATCATGCTGCACTGCTCAGGCACGGGTGAGCTGGTCCTCTCCAGCTACGGCGCCATCCATGAGGTGAACCTGGGGCCGGGCGAGGTCTATACCGTCGACACCGGACACCTGGTGGCCTTTAGAGAGAACATTGGTTTTCGGGTGCGCTCGGTGGGCGGGTTGAAGTCCACCCTGCTCGGCGGTGAAGGCCTGGTGGTCGATTTGACCGGACCCGGCCGAGTTCTTCTGCAAACTCGCAGCGAGCAAGCCTTGATCCAGTGGCTGGTTCCAAAGCTGCCTAAACAGCGGTCGGATTAAGATCGGGAAGAAGAGATTCAAGAGCAGAGAGCAGTAAAAACCCCTGGCGCAATCCAGGGGTTTTTACTGCTCTCTGTTCTTAAATCTCTTCTTCCCCTTATTCCAACAACCCATGCTCCGGGTCAGAACCGTGCGGTTTCCCATCGACCACATCTTTACGGTTGTTCTCCTCCGGCCCCAGTTGTTGGGCGCTGGCATTGTGCTTCACCGCGGCGCGCGCCAGGGCATGGGTCGAGATTGGCGAGGTGATCAGCAAGATCAGCAGCACTAGAGAACCGTGCTCGGCTACGTCCCGCCCGATGGCGAGCATGGCGGCGAAAACGATCAATCCCGCGCCGAGATAGACGGCAAAACTAGCGGCTTGCAGCCGGGCCACGAAGGATGGCATCCAAAACATCCCGTAGACGGCCAGCGCCAGCACGAAAATCCCTACGATGATGATGAGGCTGATAATCCAATCGAAGATAACCATTATTTGAACAGCCTCCCTTCAACGATGTAGCGGGCGATGCCGAGTGTGGCGACGAAGGAGATCAGCGCCAGGTAGATGGCGATATCCATGTAATAGGACGAGGCGTGCAGCAAGGCATACAGCGCAAGGATGGCAATGAGCGGCAGCGAGAGCGTGTTGACTGCCAGCAGCCGCGTCAGGATCGAGCGGGCTGTCACGGCCATAATCACCAGCGCCAGGATTAGGATCGAGATCAGGCCAATGCAGACGTTAAGAAAAATTGGGTTCATGGAAACACCTTTCGCTGATACCTTTCGTAGAAACTGCGGTGTTTCTGGCGGATCTTTTGCGCATTGCCGGCGTTCAAGTAGCTAAAAACCATCTTGCCCTCTTCCCATTTCACCTCAACAAGTGCAGAGCCGGGGGTCATCGTGGTCTTGAGCGCGATCACCGCAACGCCCAGGCGGGTGCGCTCTTCAATCGGCACCTCGACCAGACCGGCTTGATCGGCAGGGCGCAGGCGCAAGATTGCAAGCATCACCTTCCATGAGCCGGCCAGGATGTCCCACATCACCACAGCAAGCAGGGGGAAGAAGGCCACGATCCGCCGCAGCAGGTTCGGCACGGGCCTAAGCAGACCGTTTGGATTGGTGAAGCGATGGAACGCGGCGATTAGCAAGACCGAGACGACCACCCCAGTAAAGATATTGCCGGGCTCCAGGCTGGTCAACGCAGCCAGGTAGATGGCCAGCAGCACCAGAAGAGAGAACAAGAGCCGAGACGTGACGCACCTCCTATTTCAGCAGTCCCGAAGCCATCCACTGCTGTCCGATCGAAAGCAGCGGGTCAGGCCAGAAGCCCAGCGCCAGGATCAACACCGCCAGAATGACGATCACCGACTGGCGGATATAGGAAGCCTCCGGCGTCTCCTCGGTGGTCTTGGACCAGAACTTTCGCTGATAGATCTGGAACATATACACAAACGACAGGGCGCCCCCAAGGAACACCAGCACCACGAACACCGGGTTGTGATAGTGGATGGCGGTGCGGAACAGGGACGCTTTCGCAAAGAATCCAATGGTCGGCGGGATGCCCACCACGCTGAGCGCCCCGACCGCAAAACTGAACGAGATCAGCGGGCCGCGCACCCCACCGGCCAGGAACAGCATGGTCTTGTTCATGGCGTTGACGATCGCGTAGACGATCGCCGCCGAATAGCCGATCACCCCGCCGAAGCTCAGCGCAATCAGGATGTACCCTGCCTGGCTGATGGAGGAATAGGCTAACACTTCCTGCGGCGTCCGTCGCCCGATGGCCAGGGTGGCCCCGTAAAGCATGCTGGCGGCCCCCAGCAGCAGTAAGACCTTCGATCCGGCTTGCAGCTGGGCCGGGAAGATGGTTCCACCGAAACGGAGCAGACCGTAGCTGCCGATGTTGACCAGGATGCCGCCCAGGATAGCTGCGGCCACCGGCTTGACCCCTCGATAGACCGGCGGCAGCCAGTATTGGAACGGGAACAGGCCGAGCTTGATGCTGAATGCCACCAGGATCAGTGTGCCAGTCATGATCGCGGTCTGCGGGTCCACCTTTGGCATCAGCGCCGCAACCTGCTGCATGTCGAGCGTGCCGGTTTGGTGGTACAAAGCCAGGACACCGGTCAGGAAGATCGAGCTGCCCAACAGGTTGATAATGATGAAGGTGAACGTGTTGCGCAGGATGCGTTCGTTCGAGCCGTAGCTGGCCAGCACATACGAAGCCGTCATCGAGACCTCGAAAAACACGTAGAAATCGAAGATGTCGCCGGTCAGGAACAGGCCGTTGAGGCCCGCCGCCAGGAACAGCACCAGGGCCGGGAATGAACGCTCTTCCACCTTGCCCGGCGGTTCATACAACAGGGCCGTGAGCAGCAAGATGTCGACCAGGGTGGCAAAGGTCATGCTCAATGCGTCGGCGCGCAAGCGGATGCCGATGCCTTGCGGCCAGTGTCCGGTGATGATTTCGATCGGCGGGCCTGCATACACCCTGCCCAGCAAAACCAGCGACGCTGCCAGCGCGCCGCCCAGCCCTGCCGCCGCGATCCAATGCACCCAACGGCGCTGGCCGTTGAGCGGGGCGAGGATGATGGCCGTTCCCCAGGTGATGAACAGCGGAGCGGTCAGGAGCACAGCTCCTCCTTCGTGGTTGAAAGCTCTTCCTTCTCCTTGATTTCGTCCTGCTCCAGATCCAACCGGTCGAGGGAGCCCTGCGTGAGGTACACCCGCTTCAACAACGGCGAACACCAGCCCGGAAGTGCCAAAGCTGATCACCACCGCGGTGAGCGCCAGCGCCTGCACCAGCGGATCACTGATCGGGCGCTGCACATCCAGCGGGTAGATCGGCGCAGCGCCGTAGGTGAAACCGGCTGCAACGATGAACAGGATTACGGAGTAAGAGATCATCAAAATGCCGATGTAAACGCGGAGCAGGTTGCGGGTCAATGAAAGGTACACGCCAATTGTAAAGATGATTGCGACAGTCACGGCGATGATGAAATTCATGGGGTCAAATCCTCCTCTCGAGCATAAACGAATAAGGCCATCATCGCTACGGTGAAGCCCGTTACCAATAAATACACACCAAAATCGAACAGGATGGCCGTATCGAGTTCCAGCGCGCCAATTTCGATCAAGGACCCGCCCGGGCGCGGGAAGGTTGTGGCTGGCGGATAGCCGAGCAGTGTCGGCCCGAAGGCCGCCAGCAGCGCCACCATCAGCCCGGCCAACGCCACGTAGTGGGCGTATTTGAGGTGGAGCGACTCGTAAACCTCTTGATAGCCAAAGGCGATCATTTGCAAGATAAAGCCGATGGCCGCCAGCAGGCCGCCGCTGAAGCCGCCCCCGATGGCGCTGTAGCCGCGCAAGAAGACCGTCACCGACAGGATCAGGATCGGGAGGAATAAAATGCGGGCGACAAACTGCACCAGGACAGTTTTCATGATTTCTTTCCATACATGAGCAGTGTGGCGATGCCCAGCAGTGAAATTCCGATCACGCTGATTTCTCCCATCGTGTCGAGCTGGCGCATGTCCACCAGCAGCATGGCGACCACGTTGTGGGCATAAGCCAGCGGGGACAGCTGGATTTGCTGATACGCCACCGAATCGTTGATCCGCACGAGCGACAGCACCGACCAGATGAACACGAACGAGAAAATCCCAGAAAAGCCTGCAATGGCCATATTGCGGATCTGGGCCCAGCGCGGCTCGCGCAGCGACTGGACTTGGCCCAGCGACTTGGAAGAGAACTGCATCAGGATGGCGATGAACAACACCGAGGAAGCGATGCTGGTCAGCACCGCCACGATGCCGATATTGGGGCTGCCAAAAAAGGAGAAGACCGCCACCAGGGCAAAGCTGAAGGTCGAAATGGCGAAGACCTGGGTGAGAATGTTGTGCGAAACGACCAGGCTGATCCCGGCTGCCGCAGTGACGACCAGGGCGAAAGCCAGCGGCAGATTGTAGCCGGGCACCGGGTTGAAGCGGAAGGAGGTCGAGAAGGGCAGCGACAGGAATCCGCCGGCCAGCAGCAGCGCCGCCGGAACCAGGATCGTCGTCAGGCGGTTGACCAGGTTGTTGAACTGGTTGCGATACATGACTCCCGACAGTTCGGCCAGCTTGTCGAGGGCGCCAAAGTACCATTTTTCGACCCCGATGAGCTTACCGAGGCGCTCCAGGTCGTGCGCGGCCGAATTCCACCAGCGCCAGAAGACCAGCAAGACGGCCGCGGCAGCGTATGCGTACAGGGCCAAATAGGTGCGCGGCTGGATGCTGTAGGTCGTATCGATGGTTACGGCGCGGCCGGTCATGACCTGGCCTGCGGCTTGCGACAGGCGGGCGAACGGCACAGCATACAGCCCCCCCAGGAAGACGATCAGCCCCAGCAGGGCAACCATCACGCCCAGCTGGGGCGGAAGGCGCTCGACCTTATTCTTGAGCTTGCCGAGGAAGATGTTGACCCAATAGCGGTACATGTAGATGATTGTGAGGGCGGCGCTCAATACTGCCAAGACCGGGTAGGTGCGGCCTTGCTGCAGGGCGGTCTCGAAGAACAGGTCGTCCTTGAAGTAGCCAATCGTGAGCGGCAGCCCGGCCAACCCGATGGCGTGCACTGCGGTGAAAAGCCCGAGCACAGGCATTTTGCTCCACAGGCCGCCCAGTCTGGTGCTCTTGCGCTCGCCGGTCGCTTCCATCACCGCCCCGGCGGAGAGGAACAGGGCGCACTTTATCAGGGCATGCGCCAGGAAATAGAACGACGCCCCGATCGCGCCCATTTGCTCGCTCATGCCCAACAGGGTAAACATGTAGCCGTATTGGGCGATGGTGGAATAGGCCAGGATGCGCTTGATATCGTCGGCGGTGATGGCCAACAGCGAGGCGATGAACATCGAAGCCACCCCGAAGCCGGTGATGATCCCCAGCAGCAGCGGGCTTTGCTGCATGGCCGGGTAGAAGCGCGAAATCAGAAGCACCCCGGCCGCCACCATCGCTGAGGAGTGCAGGTAGGCTGAAACCGGGGTGGGCGCGCGCATGGCGCGCGGCAGCCAGATGTGGAAGGGGAACTGGGCCGACTTGGCCGCCGAAGCGACGACCACCAGCGCCAGGGCCAGGATGCTGTTGTAGCTGAGCTGAAAATTGGTCAGAATCTCGGGGAGGGAGAAGGTGTCGTACTCTTGCGCCAGCATGAGTGCCGCGATCAGGAAGAACAGCGAGCCCACCCCGGTGACGATCACGGCCATCAACGCCGCATGGCGCGCCAGGGGCTTTTCGCGGTCGAAGCCGATCAGGAAGTACGAGGTGAGCGTGGTCAAGTCCCAGAACAGAAACATCAAGATCAGATCCTGCGCCAGGGCCAGCCCGACCATTGCGGCCATGAACAGCATCATCTCGGCGTAGAAGCGAGTGTTGCCGGAGGGCGGCTGCTTCTCTTTGTCCAGGTGCCGGGGAATGTAGCCGGTGGAGTAAATCAGCACCACCACGCCGATGCCGGTGGTCATCAGCACGTACAGGGCGGCAAGGCCGTCGAAGGTGAACTGCAAGCGCAGCCCCCAGGTGGGCGCCCAGGGCAGATCGAAAGAGCCGCCGCGGCTGTTGAGCCAGATGATCAGGGCGCTGAGGAAAGCCGCCAGTGACGCAAGCACGCTGAACCACCCGGTCCATTTAGGTTTGCGCACACCGATCAGCAGGATCATTGGGATCGATGCCAGCGAGATCAGCAGCGGAAGAAGGATTACTGGCATAGCCGCCCACCGTCCGATCCGCCTGACGCCTGGATTTCCCCCTGTATAGACAAGAACATCATTGCAAATTCACTTTCCGAAATTTAATTTCCCCCAATGTGCTCGTTAATGTTGCTCCTATTGTAACGAAAAACCGGCCCGCAGCGGGGAAAAACGCGTAGAATTTGTAAGGTCTCCCCTATTGCAATGTATGCTCACCTATCTATAATAAAATACATAGGTCAGCATACATATGGAGGAATAACATGGAACCAAGGGACGAACTCACCGGGCTGCATTCGCGCAGCGCATACCTGGAACTGCTGGATCAAATGATCGCGAAAGCCGATCATACACCCGTCACGCTCATCTTCCTCGACCTGGATCGCTTCATGCAGTTCAATCAGAATTACGGCCACGTGGCTGGGGATCAACGCCTGCGTGGGATCGCCGAGCAATTTTCTCAGGTGTTCGGCCAGTCGGGCATCGTAGGGCGTCACGGCGGCGATGAGCTGGCTGCTGCGGTCAATTCTGAAGATATCGTAGCAGTGTACGAGCAGGCCGAGGCGCTGCGTGCCAAGATCCAGGCGACTGCTCCAGGCGAAACCGTGGATGGGCGTGCAATCGAGGGGCCTTGCACGGTCACGATGGGGCTGGCTTCTTACCCGAGCGACGCAAACGGGACGGCAGACTTGCTTGAAAAGGCCCGTCAGGCGCTCTATCGCGCCAAGGAGGCGGGTGGGAATGCGGTCGCGTTTTATGAGGAAAAGGACGCGCTCACCGGGCTGTTGAACCGCTACGGCATCCAGCGCAAGCTGGACGAGACCCTCGAACAGGCCCGCGAGCAGCGTCAAGATGTGTCGGTGCTGCTGGTGGACATCGATGAGTTTGACAGCATCAACGAAGCTTACGGTCACCGGACCGGCGACGAGGTGCTCAAGCGGGTGGCGACCATGCTGGCGGCCAACTTCGAGGAGGAGGGCTTCTGCGGGCGCTATATGGGCGATGAGTTCTTGGTGCTCATGCCGGGCAAGCGCGCCGATTCGGCTTTCATCCTGTCCGAGGAGGTGCGCCGCCTGATCGAGGACTTGCCGGAGGCGGTCAGCATCGGACGCAGCAGCCAGCAGGTACGCTTCCGCATCTCGGGCGGCGTTGCCACCTTCCCTGTCGATGGCAGCGAGCGCGTGGACCTGCTGCGCAAAGCCGACGAGGCCCTCTACCGGGCCAAGCAGACGGGCCGTAATCGCATCTGCCTGCCTACGAGCGCCCAGATGGTCACCAAGACCAGCCACTACACCCAAACGCAGCTGGAGCGGCTCTCGGTGCTGGCTAAGAAGATGGACAAGAGCGAGGCCTTCCTCTTAAGGGAAGCCCTCGATGATTTATTCAATAAATATCAAGACAAACCGGACGAGTAAGCGGTTGAGGGAGAGCAGAGAATAAAAAGCAGAGAGCAGCCATTGCTCTCTGCTTTTTATTCTCTGCTCTCTCCCTCACACGCTAATTGCGCCGATCAAGTCGGAAGGCTCGAACGGCCCAGGCGCGGCGATGAGCTCGCGGGCCTGGTCGAGGCCCGCGTAGGGCATCGACCACAGCGCCACGCCACGCACGCGCTTTTCTCGCAGGAAGTACTGCACCCCCTGGCGTCGCGGTTCGATCCAATCTTCGACGTATTCCATCTCCGGGGTGATCTCGCCCAGCGCCTGGTAACTGAGCTCGAACAGGTCCGAATAGAACGAGGGCAGCAGGGTATAGCGCTGCAGCTCCCCGGCCATGCCCAGTCCGGCTGCAGCGCCGCTGGCATTGGCATTCTCTTCGTGCTCCAGCCGCAGCCGGTGACTCAGGGCCGGGTTGTAGAAAACCATCACGTCCCCGGCGGCGAAGATCCCCGGCACGGAGGTCCGCAGGGACTCGTCCACAAGGATGCCGCGTGACAGATCCAACCCAGCTTGCTCGGCCAGGGCGGTACTCGGGCGCACACCCAGCCCTGCCACGACCGCATCCACCTCGATGCGCTCGCCGGTGCTGGTCACTGCCGCCACCCCGGCTTCGTTCTCAAACAGGAACTGCACCAGGTTGCCCGATAGGATGCGCACCCCCTTCTCTTGAAAGAGGTTGTTGAGGTACTGTGACTGCGCTTCTGGAAAGACCAGCCCACCAATGCCCGCCTCCGGGAAGATCATGGTCACCTGCTTGCCTTGTTGGGTCAGCGCGGCGGCCATCTCCGAGCCGATGAAGCCCCCGCCGATGACCAGGAAGCGCGAGCCGGTCTCTGCCAGGGAGCGCAGGTGCAGGTAATCTTGCAGGGTGCGATAATACAAGATCCGTTCGCCCGGCGGCCAGGGGCGCACCGGTTCTGCGCCGGTAGCAAGCAGCAGGCTGCCGTAGCCGTATTCCACCCCCCTGTCGTCCCAGACCAGCTTTTGCGCCGGGTCCAGGCGGCGGGCCTCGCGTCCCAAGATCAGATCGACGTCCAGTTTGTTCGTGTTGCGCCAGATGTGCTTGAGTGGCAGGCGCTTCCACAGCCCCTTCGAAAGCGGCGGGCGGTTGTAAGGGGGGTCGGGCTCTTTGCCGATCAGCCCGATCGAGCCTTTATCATCAACCCGACGGATGGCGCGGGCTGCGGCGTCTGCCGCCATGCCCCCACCCACAATCAGATAATCGTAGCGCACGTTTGCCTCTACAACCGCACCGGCTGATCGTCTGCGGCCGATTTGAGCAAGGCGTTTATCGTGGCGATGTTGTCGCGACTCTCTTTCAGCGGGATCAGCTGCGGCTGGCCTTTGACGACTGCATCGTACATATCTTCCACCTGGCCGGAATACAGGTCGAAATCTCCCATCGTAATCCGGTCTACCTTGCCGTCTTTGATCAGCTGGAAGCTGGCTTTGTCGCCCGGCTTGAACGGCGAGGGGATGAAGATGTTGCCCTTGCTGCCGCGGATTTCAATAAAAGTTTCCTGCGGAAGCTCGAAGCTGCTCTCGAACTGTCCGAGGATCTGCTCCGCGTAGCGCATCTGCCCGAGGAACGTCAGGTCGACGCCGCGCTCGGAGGCGCGCTGCCAGCCGAATACCTCGATCGGGGCCGATCCGGTCAGGGCGCGGAAGAAGCTGATCGGGTAGCAGCCCACGTCCCAGATGCTGCCGCCGCCGAACTCCGGCACCAGGCGGATGTCGTCCTGATGCTCACTGTCGATCGGGAAGGTGAAGCTGCCGCGCAGTGTCACCAGGTCGCCGATCTCACCGGAGCGCACCATCTCCAGCACCTTTTTGGTCTGTGGATGGTGACGATACATGAACGCCTCGGCAATCACCACCCGGTTATCCTGCGCTGCCTGCGCCATGGCGTCTACCTCGTCCACCGTCAGGCCAATCGGCTTCTCGCACAGCACGTGCTTGCCGGCCTGGGCAGCCTTGATCGTCCACTCGGCGTGCAGGTGGTTGGGCAGCGGGTTGTAGATCACGTCAATTTCCGGGTCTTCCAGAAGCGCCTCATAACTGCCGAACGATCGCGGGATCTGATTCTCCCGAGCATATTTCTTGGCACGCTCGGCGTCACGGCTTGCAACCGTCGTGAGCTGATTGCGGGCCGATTTCATCAACGGCGGGATTAACGCCCGGTTGATGCGCGCGGTGCTTAATAAACCCCAATTCAAGTGGTCCTTTTGTGCCATTTTCCCTCCTGATTGATTATGAAATTGTGGTCACTGACGGAGCAGTGACAAATCCCGTCCCCTTTATTGTACTGATTTTCTTTAAAGAATTTATGTTTCCGACTCGCCTTTTTCGGCATTGAGTTCCATATAATCTTCAACGCACTTCCTGAACGCCATGCGTGTCTCGTGGACGCTGTGTCCCTCAAACTTGACGGTATCTTGGACCCGGATCAATTGACCGTGGAACAGACCTGCATCTTTGTCAAATCGGGCTTCCCCAATGTAGCCTTTATGCTCGAACAGGATCGACATCGAATCTCCTCCATTTATTTTTTTACCAGTAAGTCTGCCCCCACCCGCAGGTAATACGCCCGGAATGCGGACGTCTCCTGGAGTAGATATTTTAACCCCACTTCGGCTTGCTTAAGGGCCTGCGGGTCAGACGCTCTACCGGTCTCTAAACGGATGCGGCCCTCGTCACGCTCGGCCAGGTGGACGAAGCCGCGCGCCGCTAACCACTCCAGCCCCATCTCCACCGTGATCTCACGCTGGCCCATGGCCGCCGCCAGCTGCGCCAGTGGAACCCATCCTTCCTGGGCACTCAGAACGTGCTTGGACAAGCCGACCAGACGCTTCAGGAAGGCCTCTGGCTGGTCTGGGGTGGGCTGCAGACCGCACAGCACCACTTCTTTAGGCGCAGCCGCCTGGAGCGCCGCCCGCAGCTCTCTGCGCCCGGATGGGATGGTGGCGATCACCAGGGTCTCACAGGCATGCAAGTCCTGCCGCCCACAAGTTTGGATGCCCTTCCAGCCCGGCTGGCCCTCGCCCTCCAGCCAAACGAGTGTGCCCGCATCCAGTCGTTTCTTCAGCGCCGGCAGCGGATCCAGCTCACGGCGCAAATCGAGAATTTCCACTTTCTCACGGACGGTCAGGGGGATCTTGGGCGCTTCGAGCGCCCGAGCATCCACCCAGGTGATCTGGATCTGCGTATCGCCGCGAAAGTTTGTGGCGCGCAGCTCGTAGGCCAGGTCGAAGCGGCCTTCAGGCAGCGGCAGGTCGGCGCCCTGCCACCACAGCACCTTGCGCGCATTGCCGGCGGCGTCCTCCACCACCAGCGAGCGATGGGCCTGATCCTTGCCAATCAGGCGGGCGCTTTGCACGGTCAGTCCGCGGCTGGCGAACACGAAAGCTGGATTTCCGTTTCCAAACGGCGACAGCCGGTCGAGCGACTCGACCATTTCCAGCGAGGTGTGGCCCCAGTCCAGGTAGGCGTCGATGGCCAGCTCGCGGGCCGGCATCTGACCGCCGGTCATGCGCTCGATGCTGCGCGCCAGGCCGCGCCGCAGGTCGGGGATGTGCTCGGCCAGGAGCGACATGCCCGCCGCCATCGCGTGCCCGCCGAAGCCCAGCAGCAGCGAGGCGTTCTCACGCAGCGCCTCGGTGATGTTGATGCCTTCCACCGAGCGGGCCGAGCCGTGCGCCGTCTCACCAGGCGGGTTGGTCAGCAGGATGGCAGGGCGATGGAACAGCTCGACCAACCGGCTGGCGACGATGCCGACCACGCCCCCCGGCCAGGAGGGGTGGTTGAGCACCAGCACGGGATCATCCAGCAGGTGCGGATCGTTTTCGATCTGCGTCAGGGCGCCTTCCAGCACCTGGGCATTGAGCAGCTTGCGCCGGTTGTTGAGCCCTTCCAATTGGGTGGCGGTGACCCTGGCAGATTCGAGGCTCTGCGTGGTCAGGAAGTCTACGATCGGATTGGTGTCTCCCAGGCGGCCGAGCGCGTTAAGGCGCGGCCCGATCACGAAGCCGATATGCTCCTCGTTCAGGCTGCCGGTCTCGGTGTTGGCCAGGTCGAGCATGGCTTGCAGGGCCAGGCGCGGGGCGACACGCATGCGCTGCAGGCCGCGCTGCACCAGGTAGCGATTATCGCCGGTGAGCGCAGCCTGATCGGCGACGGTGCCCATGGCGCACAGGTCCAGGTCTTGCTCCAGCTCATCCAGCTTGCCGGCCCGCGCGTGCAGCTCGCGCATCAGTTCGAAAGCCGTCCCGGCGCCGCACAAGGGCCGCAGGGGATGCTCGGGCGGCAGGCGCTGCGGGTTGAGCACCGCGTAGGCCGCCGGGAGAGAATCGGGAAGGACGTGGTGATCGGTGATGATGGTCTCGACACCGCGAGAATTCGCATAGTCAACAGCGTCGTGGGCGCTAATGCCGGTATCGCAGGTCAGCAGCAGCTGCACGCCGCGGTCGAGGAAGGTCTCCAGCGTCTCCAGGGCAATGCCGTGCGATTCGCGCCCACGCACCGGGATGTAATGCAGCGGATCGGCCCCCAGGCGGCGCAGTCCGCCCACCAGGATGGTGGTGGAGGTCTGGCCATCCACGTCGAAATCACCCCATACGCCGATGCGCTCGCCCGTGCGGATCGCCTGCTCGATCCGGTCAGCAGCCCGGCACAGATCGGGCAGTTCTTCCGGTCGGGTGGGCGTGCAGCGATTTGGATCGAGGAAGGCGGCGGCCTGCTCCAGAGAGCGGATGCCGCGCCGTACCAGCGCCTCCGCCAACAGCTGATCGCCCCCGGCGGCTTGCAGCACCTCCGGCGGCGTCTCCACCGTCTGCGGCTCGATCCATTGATAGGAAATGGGTTCGATGTGATTATTCATCATTGAGATTGGAGACGATAAGACGCAAAGCCCTGACTCCAAGGGGTAGGGGCTGCCCTCCCCGGTTTTCGCAATCCCTTCGACAAGGGCAACCACAAGGGATGCCCCTACGGCTTGAGGTCAGGGCTTTGCGTTTCACAGCGCAATTTCGCTAATCTGATCGAAATCGATATCCAGCGTCAGGGGATACTCCTCGGGCGCGTCCTCTTGCTCCTCCCAATCCCCGGCTTGTATGCCGCGGCGGCACAGCGAACGGTATTCGCAGAACTCGCAGCGGCGCTCCTCGTCGGTCATCAAGAACTGCCCCGGCTGGCGTCCGTCGATCTCTTTGGCTAACCGTTCCAGTCGGCGGCAGTCGGCGGTATACTGCTCGGCGTCATAGGGCAGGCGCTCGGGTTCGTCGGGAAAACCGGGGAACCAGTAGACCATCTCCACCTGCTCAGGGCGCAGCGGCTGTTCGCCGTTCAGGTGCGTCCCCGCCTCGACCAATAAGAAGCGGTACAGGCAGGTCTGCATGCGGCGCTTGAGCCAGTTGGAAGGCGAACGCTTACGAGAAGTCTTCCAGTCCACGATCACCGCTCGTTCGCCGGGAGCGATGGCGAGTAGATCGTACTTGGCGATGAAGCGGAACCCGGCGAAATAGGCCGACAGGGTAAATTCCGGATAGCGGTCGGCGGGCAGATTATCCACCGGCCCAGCATCCAGGTAGCGCTGCCACCACTGTTCCAGGTCGGTGTCCCCCTGCGGCTGCAGCTGCTCGAACGGCAGCCCGACGATGTGCTGGTGGATCATGCGGTGAAAGCGTTGTCCCTGCAGCATATGCCGCTCCTGCTCGATGACCGGCATCGACTGCAGCGCCGGCCATGCGCGCTGCTCGATGTGGCGCAGCTCGAAGCGCCGCGGGCAGTCGACGTAGTCTTGCAGGTTGCTCTGGCTAAAATGGAAATCAGGCTTCAGGGTCATGTTCTTGTTGCTCCCAAAAAGATTGCAAAGCCACGAACGGCAGCGCCTGCACGTTGTCACTGCGCCGGCCGGTGTTCCAGGTGATGACCAGCTCTTTGCGCGCCCGGGTAATAGCCACGAACAGCAGTCGTAAGCGCTCACCGGCGTATTCGGCGCGAGCCGCCAGCGTGGCCGGGCCTTCCTCCATGTAGATCCCCGGCAGATCGTTCTCCGCCAGCGCCTTCAGCCGCGCCAGCGCCTCGGCCGGCAGGTTGAGCTTGTCACGCACGAACCAGCGCTCACTGATGTAGCTGTCGTACGGCTCGCCGGAGGGGAAGTCGTAGTTGCTGACCGACATCAGATACACCCGGTCCCACTCCAGCCCCTTGGCTTTATGGATGGTCGCCACCACCACTTTTCCCTTGTGCTGGTCGGGGTCGAAACCCATATCCTCCTCGCCGAAGCCGATAAACTTGCGCCGGTTGTTCGCCACACCCTCCAACTCCAGGGTGAACTCTTCCAGGTGCCAATCCGGGTGCTCCCGGGCGGCCCGCTCCAGGAACAGGGCCAGCTTGTGCGCCAGGGCCAGCTCAACAGCGTCCGAGAAGACGTCCTGCGAGACGGTCAGCACCAGCTGATCGACCGGTAGGAGTGTGGCTTGCTGCCAGCGTTGGATGAATTGGCGCAGGCCGGTAAGCTCACTCCGCACCACCTCGGGCGTGCCGTCCCCGGCCAGTTCGGCCAGCCAGTCCTGCCCCGGATAGGGGTACAGGTAGCCTTCCAGTCGTTTGCAGGTACGCAGCAATTCGTTAGCCGCCCGGATAACATCTTTCTCCGGGCCGGTGGGAGTTTCATCCAGGCGCAGCAGCTTGTGCAGGGCGGTCAGCTTCTGTGTGCTGGATGGATCGGCCAGGCATTTCAGCACCGCGGCCAGCAGCGAGGCCGTCTGGCGCGTGGATAGGCTGCTGCGCAGTAATTCCACCACTTCGATGTGGTTGGCTTCCAGTTCTTGCACGAGCTTGCCGCCGCGCTCGTTGCGCGGCACCAGCACTGCTACGGTCGAGTCCGGGTGCGCCGGCAGCCAGTTCTGCAGGGAGCGCACGATGGCATGCAGTTCCTGCTCGGGCTGGTATTTGGTTGGGATCAGGTGGATCTCCTCAGGAAAGTCGGGAGGGTTGGGTTGTGGATCGTCGGGCTCGGTGGGGCGCACCTCCGGCCAGTTGAGCGCCTCGCGCAGCGCCTCGTTGGGATGCTGCAGGCGCGTCCACTTGATCAAGTGGTTGGCAAGGTCGATGATGCTCTGCGTCGACCGTCCGGAATTGGGCAAGTCTTGCTTGATAACGCCCGGTTCCTCCATAAAGTCGAGCAGGAAGCGCGGGCTGGCTGTGGTAAAGGTCTCGTAGATGGCCTGGTTGGGATCGCCCACCCGCACCCAGTTGCCCTCCTCGCCGCACAGCAGGCGCAGGATTTCCTCTTGCAGCCGGCTGCTGTCTTGGGCTTCATCTTCTAAAATATAGGGCCAGCGGAAACGCAGGCGCGCCAGGAAATCCGGATCGGTCTTCAAGGCTTGCAGCGCCAGGCGGATCAGATCGTCGAAGTCAACGCTGCCGCGGTAGTTCAAGCCGCGCTGGTAGTTCTCGTAGATTTCACAGCCCATCGCCAGCAAAGGCTCCTGAATCTTCAACCCATCCAGCAGCCGGCGGATGTCGGCCGGGTAGAGCTGCATGTCTTTGGCCTGCCGTATGAAATTCCCGGCGATGGTCGGGATCATCCTGCTCCACTCTTGCTGGACGCGGTAGTCCTTAAACGGATCGATTTCCGGATTGCTGTACTCCTGGATAAAGTCTGGGTTCGAGCGCAGCCAGGCCCCGGCCGCGCTATCCAGGATTTCGTTGGCCTCACGCTCGTCGACGATGGTGAATTGATTGGGCAGCCCGGCCAGGTCGGGCCGCTCGCGCACAATGTCATGCGCCAGGCCATGCAGGGTGCGCACCCGGTAGCCCATGCCCGGCATCACCCCAAACTCTCGGATGAAGCTCTCGATGCGTGAGGAGAAGTTGTCCACCGCTGAGTTGACCAGGGTCACCACCAGCACTTCTTGATCGTCCTGCACATACTCCTCGGCGATCAGCTTGGCCGCCAAATAGGAAAGGGTTTGTGTCTTACCGCTGCCCGGCACGGCCGAGACGCCCATCTTGCCATAACGATAGCGCAGCACTTCTGCCTGTTTGGGGCGCGGCTTAAACATCCAGGTCCTCCATTTCGATCAACTTGCGCCGTAACAACAGTTGACAGGCCTGCAGCAGCGGGCCGCGCGGCTCGTCGCCCTGCTCGTTGATGCTCATATGGCACAGGTAAATCTGGCCCCGGCAGCGCCGCACCAGACCGGACGAAAGCCGCGCCAGCGATTCCTGGTTGGTGCGATACTCGTCGATGTCGGTCCAGACCGCCTCAGGCGTCCAGCGCCGGCTGAGCACGTAGGGATGGGTCAGCGGTTGCGCCAGGCGCTCCCACCAGCCCAGACTGCCCACATCCAGCCAGAACTGGTATTCCACCGGGCGGTTCATCATCAAGAAGGTATAGGCCGGAGCGATCAACACGGCGTTGTCCGGCTGGTTGTCCCACTCCGTCAGGTACTGGGCGGCGAGCACACCGTTCTCGACCATTCGGATGTACTCCAGGCCGATTGGACATTCCTCATCGTCAAGCGAATCGGCGGTGGCCCAGCGGAATTTCTGCACCGATTCGATCAAACGTGCAGTGACGGCTGCGGCATCGTAATTTTCGTGGAAGCCGAACTCCGGCTGCGACAGCACTTCACCGAACAGGCGGCTGAGGAACACATCCAGCTCGTTCGGCTCGCCTTCGCGGTACTCCAGCAGCCAGCGGCGCAAATCCTCGAAGCGCCCGCCCAACATGTCGGTGACGCGCTCCTGCGCCTCCGGCAGTATCTGGTCGAACGAGCCCAGCCCATCCTCCGGTCGGCTTTCGCGGTAGACGATCTTGGCCAGGATGTCGGCCCGCACCAGGTCCATCCCTTGGATGGCTTGCATCAGAGCGTAGCGCACATCCTGGCGCGAGCAGCGCAAGTTCCACTGCGGATGCGCCAGGCGGGCGAAGGTCAGCAGGCAGTGAGTGGTGGGCTCGTCGCGCAGGCTGCGGGAGGGACGGTGGGTGCGGATTGGAAGCTGGTCGCGTTCCAGGCGGTTTGACAAGGTGAAGCGCAGCGAGTTGGACATGAATGGCGCCAGGATAGCGATATCGCCCGGCTGCACGCCCTCGCGATAGACCAGCCCTGCCACCTGGGTCCCGATCCACTCCACCATGTTCGGCGAGAAGTGATGGTACGAGAACGAGACCACCGGCTGGGGCGGAGCGACTGCCTGAGTCTCACGCCGGGCCAGCCCATCGGTCAGGGCGCAACGGAACGATTCCAGTCCGGGCGGGATCACCCAGGATTGGTCGAAGGCGTGCTGCTCGCTGCAGGCATCCTTGAGGCGCAGGCCGCTGCCCGGATCGGCGCCCAGGAAGGAGCGGTAGCCGCCATCGGTGTCGTAGATCAGGAAGGCCGATTGAAAACTGGGCAGCCACTGCAGCAGCACATCGTGCACAACCGGCCCATCCTCCTCCACGTTGTCGAAGATCAGGTGCTGGTAGCGCCCGGCCAGGTACTGGCGGCACAGCATCGATGGCCACAGGAAGCGCACGAACACCTCCAACTGCAGCGAGAAGTCCAGCAGATTATGCTCCAGGCAGTAGCGCCGGAAGTAATCGGCCACCTCTTGGGCTTCGTCGTACACCCGGATCTGTGCCGGCTCGCCCACCCAGGCTGCTTTGAGCCGTTCGGCGATGGTGGCGCTTTCGAAGCCGACGATGGCGGCCTTGTTCAAGTTGTCGAGGATCTGGCTGAGCATGCGGTTGCGATCCACCGCCACCGTCTCGAAGTAGCCCTGCTCGATCAACGGCTCGATCAGTTTGGCCAGGTAGTATTGAGCGGTTTCCAGGGTAAGAAAACTGGGCGGGCGGTCGGGTCGGGTGAAACCGGCCTGCGCAGCGATCATCGGCCAGAACAGGTCGATCAGGCGCTGGCCCAGGCCACCGAGAGTGGCGATGCTGGCCATGCCGCCGGGTGGCAGGTCCGGGCGGTTGAGGACATCGTAATAGGGGCCTGCCAGGGTGCGCTGCGGCACCAGGATCAGGATGCTTTCGGCCGGGACGCCCTCGTAGAGCATGTGCAGCAGCCGTCCTGCGCCGGTGGTGGTTTTTCCGGTACCGGCAGGTCCTTCCAGGAAGCAGCGCCCGCCAATCGGCCTGCGGATGAGATCTTCCTGTTCCGGTGAGAGGTTCAATAATGCCACGCAGCTAACTCCTGTCGAAGTAGGTTGGGTTGTGCTAGCTGATTTGCGGATTTCCCCCGCGCAGCGCCGCCTGCGAAAGGCGGATTTGTACCGCCGGGGAGGTCGGGGCCGGGGTGAGGGCCGTGTTATGAATTACCGGTAAACGTTCGCGGAGTTAATCCCCGAGGCTTGCCAGGTACACCATCAAGGCGTGCGTCAGGCGAGTGTCATCGGTGGAGCGGTGCGAGTTGGGGATGCTGATACCACATTCCTTGCCGGCGTTGTCCAGGCTGATGTTGCGGTAGCCGCTTCGGGCGGGGTTCCACTCCCCCTTAAATTGGGCGTACAGCTTCATCATGCAGAAGGTGTTCAGGCGCTCACGCCAGGGCAGGCGATAGCGGGTATGCGATTGCTGCATCATGCGCACATCGAACTCTTCGTTGTAGATCACGCTGATGCGGTTGACCAGGTGTATGCGCACGGTCGGCCAGATGACCGGCCAGGTGGGCGCGCTGGCCACCATGCGGTCTGTGATGTGGTGGATGCGGCTGGCCGAAGGCGGGATCGGCTGGCTGGGCCGCACCAATGACTCGTACAGCACCGAGCCTTCGTGGTCGACAATTGAAATCTCAACGATCTCGGCGCTGCTGTCCAGCCCGGTGGTTTCTGTATCCAAGAAAATGGGGCGCTGAGACAGCACCTCGCGAGCCATCTGGACGGCTCTTTGTTGGCGTTCGGTCAGAATCATAGAGGTCTCCAGAGTTTAGGGTACCGACCAGTAAGCGATCTCGTCCAAAGCGACGGTCAGGTTGCCGGACTGGCCTGAGAGGAACGGGCCGAAGTAACCGGCACTCGTGAGTGAGCTGTCTTCCACTTCGGCGATCGATTTACCGTTGACGTACAGGGTCAGCTGCTTGCCCCTGGCTAACACGCCGATGCGGTTGGTCTGGCCTGTGCCGCTGTTGTAAGCCGGTAAGGCGCTGCCGTTGGTGATCTGAGATGTGCCGTTGTCGTCCCATTTTGACAGGCTGAAGCGCCCGTCACAGGTGACGCTGTAGTAGTAGCCGTGGCCGCTTTCATAGTCGGGTGAGCGGAAAATGATGCCGTAGAGGTCGTTCCCGGCGCAGCTTTGGGTCTGATAGGTGGCTTGCAGGTAGAAGTCCTCGACCTTCGGCGGCCGCAGCCGCCAGCCGTGCCAGCCGTTGGCGCTCGAGCTGTGCAGCACCAGGGCGCCGTCTGACATATAGATGTTGGTGTAATCGTCCTCGTAACCGTCCGAGCCGATGCCGAAACCGCTGCCCTTATCGAGCGGGTCTCGCATGGCGGGCTGCCCGAGCGCCACAGCCGGGTCGCTGTTGATGGCGGTGGCGGTGAGGGTGGGTGTCTCTTTGATCTCATCGGCCGGCGTCAAGCTGGGGACGGGGGTCGAGGACGGAAAGGGGGTGCTGGTGGGCTGGCCGGGCGAAGATGTGCCGTCCGGTTGAGCAGGCGCAGCGATGTTGTTGGTCGCCGCCGGCTGGGTGGGCTGGGCTGCCAGGGTCATCTGCACGGCTGTCGCGACCGCTTCTTGGGATGGGCCCGCTTGATTCTCTGCACTCGGGAACGTGCAAGCGCCCAGCAGGAGTGCTGCAAGTATCAGTAAAAGGAACGCCTTGGATCTTCTCATTGTATAACCCTTCCTCATTTGGAGCCAGATCGCGTAAGGCTTAGTATAGCAGAAGCGACACAGGAAATCGAGTGGCTGAACCTTAAATTCTTGTTGTAACGTGATGGGATGGCTTTATTGGTGTGGAATCGGTGGTATCTTAAAAAAGAGAGCAGAAAGTGGAGAACGGAGAGCAGCTGCTGCTCTCTGTTCTCCACTTTCTGCTCTTTGAACTTTTATCCCTGCCGGTAATCCTGCAGCGTCTTCAGATAGTAATCGGGCAGGCCAATATCGAAGCGCTGCCCATCGATCACCAACCCCATAAAGCCATGGCTGCGGCGCAGTCGGTCGAGGGCGCTGGTGAGTTGGAACTCGCCGCGCTCACGCACGTTATTCTTGATGTGCTCCTCCAGATAATCGAACACCTCAGGCTGCAGTACGTACTGCCCGAACACCGTCAAGTACTCGTCGTCGCCATTGCCCGGCAGGCGTAGGTTGGTGCTGGCATACTCCAGGGTGGGTTTCTCGGCGAACTCGGTGATGTTCACCAGCGCGTTCTCCTCCACCCAGGTGCCGGTGACGGTGCCAAAGTTTGCGATCTGGCTGCCGGGCGTGAGCCGCATCCCAACGATGCTGGTATTGTGGCGGGCGTAGGCGTTGAGCAGCTGGCGGGCGCACGAAATCTCGTTGTTCGAGCGGTAGATATGGTCGCCAAGCATCAGCAGGAACGGCTCGCCGCCCACTGCCTCTCGGGCGCTGTAAATGGCGTGACCGAAGCCTTCCTGGTTCTGCTGGATTACGAAACGCACCTTGCGGCCAATGTCGACGATCCGCCGCGCGTATTCCTGGAAGTTCTGCGGCAGCTTGTTGAAATTCTCGATCGAGATCTGCGTGTTGAAAAACTTCTCGAAGTCATCCAGGTCTTCCTGCTGCACGATGATGATCACCTCTTCGATCCCGGCCTGCAGGGCTTCCTCGACGATCAGCAGGATGGCCGGTTTGGCGATCCCATCCTGGTCGACCACCGGGAACAACTCTTTCTTGGTCGCCTTTGTAGCCGGGAACAGCCGGGTGCCGAAACCCGCCGCCGGGATAACCGCTTTACGCACCTTCGGCCCTGCGCTCAACGTCAGCTTCAGGCAGGGCATGTGCAGCTCATTCTCGATGATCTCGATCACTTTCTCCTGATCCTCGGCGCTCTTGGTCAGGAATTGAGCCGTTCCGTCGCCTTGCGAGCCGACCCCCTTGCAGCCGTAGATGTACGGCTTGAGTTTCGGATAATTGAGCGCCTGGTGCAGCACGGGCGCCTCCAGCTCTTCAGGATAGATGGGCGCGGCCAGCGTATCGAAGTTCATCTGCGCTTCCATCATCAGCGCGCCCAGCCGCTCGGCGTCGCCCTTTTGCATGGCTTCCACTGCCATCTGGATGGTCTTACTGTTCATCGACCCCAGCAGCTGCTGGACACCGCGCTCGGCGTCGTTTTCGGGCACCGGGTAGCAGCGGTTGAGGCGGTTGAGGATCTCCATGGTATTCTTCTGGGCTTGCAGGTCCACAATCACGAAGTGCAGTTCGCCGTTGATGACCAGCTCGTCGGTTTCCACCCGGTCACCGTCAAAGGTCATCAGCACCGGGCGGTTCCCGAAAGCGCAGCCCTGGTCCATGCGGCCGCAGCGCGAGGGGGTGGTAATCTCGCCCATATAAGCCAGTTCCATCTCGCCCCGCACAGTCAGTTTAAGATCGTAGATGCGGTTGAAAGCCCGGGCGGCCAGCACGCTGATCGCCGCACTGGAAGACAGGCCTTTTTTGATCGGCAGGTCGGTTTTGTAGTTGTCAATGACCAGCCCGCGCACGTGATAATTCACCAGCACCTGATAAGCCACTCCGGCGATATAGCTGAAAAAGCCGCCCATCTGCGCTTCGCGCAGCAGCGACTGACGCTCCATTGGGATTTCATAGGGGCCAATCTTTTTGCTATCCTCGGTGATCGACGACAGCACCAGCGACGTCGGGTGCGGTTCCACGTCTGCATAGATACCCTGGTTTGTGCCGCAAATGATAGCGTGGCCCATTTCTACGTCGGCGTTCATGCGGCGGTAACCGCCGGCCCAGTCGGAATGCTCGCCCAGAAGGCAAATACGGCCTGGAACGAAGAGTTTCATAGATCCTCCGGTTGATTGAATAAAAGTCGATAATTTCTGCCCCTTGATTTTAGCCTCAAAAGCGAAAAGGATCAATTGCGGACAGGTGCATCCAGCTCTGAAGAATGAATTAGAAAAAGGTAGGAAAAAGCCCACAAAAAGAACCTGGTTGAGTATATTGGAGTTGTGAACAGACAGCCAATATACCAACCAGGAGCTTAATAATACCATGCAGGAAGCAAATGCAGAGCGAAAAGGGAAAAATCAGGGGGAGGATTTGGAAGACGAAGCCCAAAAACAGATACTGAGTTTGTTTTTCCGGACGGCACAGCAGTATGGTGGGAAATGGAAAGATATATTTCAGGGAGTAAGTGATCAACGGGAAGCGGGGAAGGTAACCTATTCGCTGAAGGTCTTGTTATTCACCGGAGTACTGCTGTTTATTTGCCATTTGGGGGCGCGGCGGCAGGTCAATCACCAACTGCGGGGCAATGAGCGAGTGTGCAAGAAATATCGGGCGCTGTTTGGGGTAGAGAGTGTTCCGCATGGCGATACGCTGAACTATAACTACCAACGGCTGAAGGTAGAAGAGGTGCAGGAAGTCGTCTGCCGGTTGATGGAAAGGGTCATGGCGACGGAAGAATTGCGCCGTTGGCGGCTGTTTGGGGTCTATTTTTTGGTAGCAATGGACGGCACCGGGGTGTTGACCTATCACGAGCGGCATTGTGACACCTGCCTGACCCGTAAACTCTCGAATGGTCAGACCCTTTACTATCATCCGGTATTGGAAGCAAAATTGGTGACTGCCAATGGCTACGCTTTATCCTTGATGACGGAATTCATCGAGAATAGCGATCCGCAAGCCACCAAGCAAGATTGTGAACTGAAAGCGTTCTACCGTCTGGCGGATCGTCTAAAGCAGCGCTTTCCACAGACCAACTTTTGTTTGTTGTTGGACGGTCTCTTTGCGGGCGGCCCCACCCTAGAAGTGTGTAAAAAGAAGGAGTGGAAATACCTGATTGGGTTGACCGATGAAGATTTACCCAGCGTGAATCAGGAATTCGAAGCATTATTGGCTCTCCCACCCGAAAACCGAAAGGAAATCGTGCTAGACAAAGGCGTTCGGCAAGTCTATCGCTGGATGAATAGCATCGCCTACACTGATAGTGACAATCGGAGCCATTCTCTCAACGTTTTGGAGTGTGTCGAAACGATTCCCACCAAGAGGGAGCAACCGACCAAGTTCAAATGGTTGACCAATTTCACCCTGCTCTCCACCAATGCGCCCACCATTGCCAATCAAGCTGGTCGGCTGCGCTGGAAAATTGAGAATGAGGGCTTCAACCTCCAGAAAAACGGTGGCTTTGCCTTGGAACACGTCTTTAGCCAGAACGAAACGGCTCACAAAGTCTTCTACTTGCTCCTGCAGATTGCCCTGCTCTTCTTTCAACTCATGGCCAAAGGCCCTGCCTTTACTCGCACCTTCCCCAAAGGACTGGGTTCCTTGAAAAACATCGCCTACCGTTTGCTCGAAGCCTGGCGCAATCTTCGCCTCGAAGATCGAGCCTTGCTCGCACTGCTCTCCTCACCCCTCGATACTTCCTAACAAGCATCTCCCGCGGTTCTCTTTCCTGATTCTCTCTCCCCAAGTGCTATGGATCTGGGGTAGTTGTCTTTCCTATTGTCGGTTGTTGTCTTTTCGCCTTTCCCAGTTTTGATCTCGCCTCCCGAAATCCTCCATCCTACTTCCTTTCTGGTCTTTTTACCAATGCTTTTCACATTTCCTGTTTTTCATTCTTCAGAGCTGAGGTGCATCTTAATTCGCGAGAAGCTGCCATAACCGGTCAATGCATATGGAATCTCCTACCTTTCCCCATGGGGATATTCCTTATTTGTTTGCTTTTCAATTGCGGTTAAATTAACTTAAGGGTGGAATGGGAATACGATCTGGCTGCCGCTCGGTTGAACGAGATAGCGCAGCGAACAGAAATACTGAATGAGAGCATTCCCTTCCGGTGTTTTTTTCGCCACCCACAATATGAATAAATGGTAGAGGAGGTACCCATGTTTCCATTTAACAAATCCAGGCTCTTCAAGCCGTTTCTCCTGGCAATGGCGGTCCTGTTCGGTTTGTCCGGCGTTCTGTTTGCCGTGCAGCCTGCCGTCGCCAGCGTGCAAAATGCCAGAGGGGAGCAGCAAGTCTCGTTCCAAACCATTCCCACCCTGACGCCGGCCGGCGGAGCCACATCAACTCTGGCGCCCGGCCAGTTGTTCGATCTGAACCGGCTCCAGGGTTTGCAGAACGTGTATGACAACTGCGATCTGCTGTACGCCATTCAGCCGCAAGACACCCTCGATCGGATTGCGACAGTCTTCGGCACAACCACCAGCGATCTCATGGATCTCAACGCTTTTCTGGACCAGGGCAAACTGGTTCCCGGCATGGTGATTTGCCTTGCCCAGCCGCAGAATATCATCATTCCGCCCACAGGTCAGGACGGGCAGCCCGGCGTGAACGTCGTCTCTGTGGACCCCGGCCAATCGGCCACGTTCCACGGCGTTAACTTCCCTGGTGGCGCTCAAGTGATCGTGCAGATGCTGGAGTACACCAGTCAGAATCCGAACGTGTATCAAGTGGCTTCGTTCATCGTGCCGCAGTCCGACACCTTCCAGGTGCAGGTGAATATCCCGAATGCGCTGTCCAACACCGCGCTGATCCGCACCCAGTTTGTGGTGCAGCCGACTGGCGAAACTGCTTCGACCGTTTTCCGCAACATTTCGCCGGCAGGCGGCGGCATTCCGGAGAATCTCTGCAATCAGTTCTACACCGTTCGCAACGGCGACCGTCTGGCGAATATTGCCAATCAATTCGATACCACCATTGCCTACCTGGTTGAGATCAACAACATCGCCAACCCCAACCTGATCTATCCGGGTCAGCACCTGTGTGTCGACACCAATTTGCAGATCCCGACGACCGGCTTCAACCCCGCTCTTTCCGTGATCAGAGCCAGCGATGACGTTACCCTGCGCGGCTCCGGTTTCCCTGGGAATAATACCTTCCGCGTGATGATTGGCGTGCAAAACAATTCACAGGTTCAGCCCATTCAGACGGCGACCTACACGACGCCTGCGAACGGCAGCTTCCAGCAGTATTTCAATATCCCCGAGTCGCTGCTGAAGTACAAGAACCTGTACGTGCGCTTCGAGCAAATTAACGGCCCGCTGGTCGCCGTGACCAACTTCACCAATTCTCTGGCGCAGTACGGCGGCAACACCCCTACGCCCCAAGGCGGTATAGCAACCAGTACGCCTGCTCCGACGGTGACCTCCACGGCCCTGCCTATGCAGCAGCCGACCGAGCAGCCCACCAGCCAGCCCACCAACCTGCCCACCATCGAGGTGACCGTGCAGGTTTCGGCGACGCCCTAGGGAGTTCGAGAGAAAATATAATTTCAGGGCTGCGAGAATTCGCAGCCCTTTTTTCTTTTCTGTCGATTCTCCTACACGATAGGATCGGGAACATCTCCCGGTCCTATTGTATAATTCAAAGGACGGATTATGAAGACCCAAATCATCCAACTGGACGAACACGACGATATCCTCTCTGCCAAGGACAAAATTGGCTGGAGCCAGGCAAACCGCATCTTGCTGGTCTGGCCGGATGAGGGCAATATCCTGCCGCGGCGCATCGACATGGTGCTGCTGCAGCGGCACGTGCAGGGGCTCGGCGGCCGGCTGGCGCTCATCACCCGCCGCAGGAACGTGAAGGTTTTCGCTCGTCAGCTGGGAATTCCGGTATTCCGCTCGACCAAGATCGCCCAGCGCTCGCCCTGGCGAAGCGTTCCGCGCAAGTCCTTGTCTGAAACCACGCCAAAGGAACGGCGAGAGGTGTTGTTTCGCCGGCGCGAGCGGGCGCTGGCAGAGCGGCCGCGCTTGCCTTCCGGTATCCTGAACCGCCTGATCCCGTTTTTTGGCGGTTTGCTGTCCTTTACGGCCCTGCTGCTGTTCTTCTTGCCCTCGGCCACCATCGCCCTTGCGCCTGCCGAGCTGCCCCAGGAAGTGACCCTGGATGTGTGGGCTGACCCCACCATCCTCTCGCCGAACCCCTCCGGCAGCATCCCGGCCCGGATTGTGACCATCGAGGCGGAAGGCGAGCAGCAAGCGAGCAGCACCGGGCGCGCCTCTGTGCCCGCTGCCACCGCGATCGGCTCGGTGCGCTTCACCAATCTGACCGGGGTGGAGATCAGCGTGCCTGCAGGGACCACTGTGACCACGCTTGGCAGCCCGGCTGTGCGCTTCGAGACCCGCGTACGGGCGAGCGTCCCTGCGGGCGTTGAGCAGACCGTGGACGTGCCGGTGCGAGCCGTCCCGGCGGGCAGCCGCGGCAACGTGTCCGCCGGGGAGATCAGCGCCATCGAAGGCAGCCTGGGTCTGAGTCTTTCGGTCGACAATCCAGAGCCCATCGCTGGCGGCGCCGACCGCAACAGCCCGGCCCCATCCGAGGCGGATTACCGTCGGCTGCGGGACAGCCTGACCCAGCAGCTGCAGCAGGATGCCCTGGCGCAGCTGCAGTCCGGGCTGGAACAAGGCCGCCGTTTGCTGCCAAACAGTTTGCGACAGCGCTCGGTGCTGCTGGAGACCCACCAGCCGGAAGCCGGCCAGCCGGGCGAGCGCCTGCAGTTGAAGCTGCGGCTGGAGTTTAGCGCCTGGGCCGTGTCTGAGCAGGATGTGCGCCAGGTGGCCGAGACCGTGTTGAACGCCGGACTGCCTCAGGGCTATCGCAGTGTGCCCGGCTCATTCGAGCTGCAGGACCAGTCGGAGCCGCAGGTGGACGGTGAGCGTGTCCACTGGCAGGTGCGCGCCTCCCGGCGCATCTACCTGCCCCTGAACTCGCCGGCGATTACCGCCAAGGCTGCCGGGCGCAGTCCTGCCCAGGTGCGGCGATCGCTCCAGCAAGACATTCCCTTGCAATCTGAGCCGCAGATCCGGGTAGCGCCGTTCTGGTGGCGTCGAATGCCCTTCTTGCCGTTGAGAATACAGGTGATCGAATCATGAATGGAAGAATCTTAGCCGTTGATCCGGGCGAAAAGCGCCTTGGGATCGCCGTCAGCGACCCGACCGGAACCATCGCCAACCCCTTGACAGTGCTCAAGCACACTGCACGCGAGCTCGATGCGGCCACGATTGCCGCCCTGGCGCAGGAGCAAGAGGCGGTGAAAATTATCGTTGGGCAGGCGCTGGACGAAGAGGGAGGTGAGACCCCTTCCTCGCGCCACGCTGCCCGCCTGGCCGAAGCAATCCAACGGCAAACGGAGCTGCCGGTCGAGCTGTGGGATGAGAGTGACAGCACGCAAGCCGCTCGCTCCGCCTATATCGAAATGGGTGTGCCGCGCCGCAAGCGCAGCGGCCACCTTGATCAGATTGCCGCCACTGTGATCCTGCAAACCTACTTAGATGCACATTCTTAAAGACTAGAGCACTATGCCGAGACAAAAAAGTTCTCCTTCCATCTTACGGGTTGTGTTGATCCTCGTTCTGCTGCTGACCTGTATTGCGGTTATCGGGCTCGTCTGGGGTGCGCAGAGCCTGCCGCGCACGGCCGCCCGTGAGTTTGGCTCTCCCAGCGGCCTGCTTAGCCAGCCTCAGCGCGTGGCCTATGCGGCCCGCTTGCTGCTGCTTTACCATGATGACCTGGTCCAGCCGGCCAATCCAGGCGGCGATCCGCAGCCTTTTGAGATCGGTATCGGTGAATTGGTTGGCTCGATTGCACACCGCTTGCAGCGCCAGGGCTTGATCCGCAGCGAAGATGCATTCACCGCCTACGCGGTCTATTCCGGCCTCGACCGGAAGATGCAGGCGGGCAGTTATGAGATCGGCCCGGATATGACCGCCGTTCAGATGGCACAGGCTTTCCAGGACGCCACCCCAAAGGAAGTCGATTTCCAGATCCTGGCCGGCTGGCGATTGGAAGAGATCGCCGCTGCGCTGCCCACCTCCGGCCTGTCGATCACGCCGGAAGAATTCCTATATGCCGCCCGGCATCCAGACCCCACCTTGCTCCCACCTTCTCTCACGGAGACGGACTCGCTGGAGGGATTCCTGTTTCCGGGCGCGTATACCGGCCTGCCGCGCAACCTCAGCGCCGACCAGCTGCTGTCGGATTTTACCAACCGGTTTGTCGATCAAATCTCGCCGGATATGCGCCAGGCTTTCGAGCGCCACGGACTGAGCCTGCAAGAGGCCGTCACCCTGGCGTCGATCGTCCAACGTGAGACGGTGGTGGAGGAAGAGGCTGCCATGATCGCCTCGGTGTTCTACAACCGCCTTGACCTGGGCATGAAACTCGACAGCGACCCTACCGTGCAGTATGCCGTGGGCTACAGCAAGAAGCAGGATACCTGGTGGAAAAACCCTCTCAGTGTGGATGACATTGCCTTCGATTCTTCTTATAATACCTATAGAAACATCGGTTTGCCGCCCGGGCCGATCTCCAACCCCGGCCAGGCCGCTTTGCAAGCGGTGGCATACCCAGCGCAGACGCCTTACTTTTACTTCCGCGCCCGTTGTGACGGTGCAGGCCGGCACAATTTCTCGGTGACCTACGAAGAGCACTTGCAGAATGCCTGTCCATAAAGAGCATGAAAGGTAATTGGCCCTATCAATGACCGATCATGCTTACTAGAAAAAGTTATTTTTCGTGTATTATCAACTGTAAGGAGAACAAAATGGCATCCATACTGGGAATCGATATTGGCGGCTCGGGCATTAAGGGAGCCATCGTCGACACGGAAACCGGTGAATTCTTCGAAGAGCGCATGCGCGTCCCCACGCCAGAGGACGCGCGACCCGACGGCGTGGCCGAGAAATTCAAAGAGGTGGTCGAGAATTTCAACTACAACGGCATCATCGGCGCCGGATTCCCCGCGGTTGTGCGGGGCGGCTTCACCTACACCGCCGCCAATGTCGACGAATGCTGGATCGGCTTCGATGCAGCCGGTCTGTTCAGCCACATGACCGGCTGCAAGGTGTACGTTGCCAACGACGCCGATGTGGCCGGCATGGCTGAGATGAAGTTCGGCGCCGGCAAGGACGTGATGGGCACCGTGCTGGTGTTGACCCTCGGCACCGGCATCGGCACGGCGGTCTTCACCAACGGCATTCTGGTGCCGAACCTGGAAATGGGCCACCTGATCATCCGCGGCAAGGACGCCGAAAAGCGCGCTTCGGATGCCGCCCGACAAGAAAAGGACTACTCCTGGAAGAAGTGGGGCAAGCGCTTGCAAGAATACCTGAGCTACATCGAAGCGCTGATCAATCCGGATCTAATCATCATCGGCGGCGGAGTCAGCAAGAAGCACGAGGAATTCTTCCCCTACCTGAACGTGCGCTCCCGGCTGGTGCCGGCAGAGCTGCTCAACCAGGCCGGTATCGTCGGCGCGGCTTTGTATGCCGAATATGCCCACGGGCTGGAGGAAAAACAAGCGTAAACAAGAGATCATGGATTAAAGAGCAGAGAGCAGTCAAGGTCCCTTGACTGCTCTCTGCTCTTTAATCCATGATCTCTTGTTTACGCTCCGGCGATGCCGCCTTCCGTCAATTTGCGCAGATCCGACAGCGCCCCCAGGATCTCTTCCTCGCCGACCGGCTCGCCGGTGTCGCGACGCTTCAACTCGCCTTTGCGCGCCTTCTCGACCGCCACCTCACGGATCGTAGCGTTGCGTGCCAGCGCCTCTTTGACCAGCGCCGCCCCGGCCGAATAGCCGATTACCGGGTTTAGCGCCGTCACCACAATGGCGTTGCGCGCCAGCCAGCCCTCGGCCTTCTCACGGTTGGCTTGCAGCCCGAGCACCGTCCGCTCGCTGAAGGCGGAGACCGCCCCGATCATCACCTGCATGGCCTCGAACAGGTTGTGGGCGATGATCGGCATCATCACGTTTAGCTCCAGCTGCCCGGCCTGCGCAGCAAGCGAAACGGTCAAGTCGTTGCCCTGGACGTGGAACATGGCCATATCGAGCATCTCGGCCAGCACCGGGTTGACCTTACCCGGCATGATGCTGGAGCCGGGCTGCACGGCAGGCAGGTGGATCTCATCCAGACCGGTGGACGGCCCCGACGAGAGCAGCCGGAAGTCATTGGCGATGCGCACCAGCGTGATCGCCAGGGTGCGCAGCGAGCCCGAAAAATCGGCCGCATCCGCCATCGATTGCATCGATTCGAACAGGTTGTCTGAGGGGTACAGTTCCAGCCCGGTTATCTCCGACAGGCGCTCGACCATCTTTTGGTGGTATTCCGGGTGGGCGTTCAGCCCGGTGCCAGTGGCCGTGCCGCCGATACCGAGGCGGCGCAGCCCCTCCGCCGAGCGGGCGATGCGTTCCCGATCCCGCTCGACCGCTTTGGCATAGCCGCCAAATTCCTGTCCCAACCGAACCGGGACGGCATCTTGCAGGTGCGTGCGCCCCGATTTGACGATGTCGTCGAACTCTGCGGCCTTCTGATCCAACGCCTCGGCCAGCGCATCCACGGTTTGCAGCAGTTCGTCCAGCCGCCACAGGACCCCTAAGCGAATGGCGGTCGGGATGGTGTCGTTGGTGGACTGCGACATGTTGACGTGGTCGTTTGGATGCACCAGGTACTTGCCCGACTGCCCGCCCAGGATTTGGGTGGCCCGGTTGGCGATCACTTCGTTGGCGTTCATGTTATGGCTGGTGCCTGCGCCCGCCTGGAACGGATCGACCACGAATTGGTCGTCCCATTTGCCCTGCATCACCTCGGCGGCGGCCTGAGTGATGGCCTGGGCCTTATCTTTTTCAAGCAGTCCCAGGCTGCTGTTCACGTCGGCTGCGGCGCGTTTGATGGCTGCCATCGACCAGATAAACGCCCGCCAGGGGCGCATCCCTGAAATCGGAAAGTTTTCCACCGCTCGCTAAGTCTGCGCGCCCCATAAGGCATCTTTGGGGACGCGCACTTCGCCGAGTGAATCCTTTTCGATACGTACCGGGTTGTCTTGCGCTGTCATGCCTGTCCTCCCTGACATATAAAGGGCGGTTTTGCATGCAGAGGGAAGCAGACCCCTGTATGTAAAACCGCCGTTTGTTTCCCAACCTACATATTCAGAGCGTCGTAGCCGGGGCCGGATGTGAAATAATCATAGTTCGGCTGGATATTCTGCGTCAGGTCGACGGTCTCGCCGGCGTCTAGCGCGCGGGTTGATTCCAGGTGGACCGGCTCGCCCTCGTGGTTATCGCCATCGTAGTTGTCTTCGAAACCGGCGGTGCCTCCGGGCATGGATTGGACCTCCCCGCCGCGGGCCTGGTAAGCCGAGGGGACTTCATCCTCCGGGAAGATGGCCGCGAAGGGGCACTCAGGCACGCACGCGCCGCAGTCGATGCAGGTGTCTGGGTCGATGTAGAACCAGGGCCATTCGCTTTCCGGCTTGCCGGGCACGATGCACTCAACCGGGCAGACAGTCACGCATCCGCCGTCACGAAGACACAGGCTGGTGATAATGTGGGTCATTTCTCCTCCAGTTGCTCAGATGATTTTATGGGGCTGCTCAAGCAGTGATGTTACTGCTGCCACTCACCCGCTCGAAGAGATCCAGCAGGCTTGCCAGGAATTGAGGAAGTTCTGCAGCCAGCGAGCCCTGGTATAATGGGCTCTACCGCTTTGACCTCGAATTGATCGGGCAGTGATGGCAGCTGTTTCGCCAAAACCCTCCTCATAGTTTACTCGTGGAAGGTATATTTTGCAAGTGGTAATCAAAAATATCAAATTTATCCAAATAAAGCCGGACGCGCATCAAGGTGTTCGAGTTTTTGTTGGTTGGTGGCGCCAGCGGATCGGCCAACCAACAAAAACTCGAACACCTTCGAGCGCGTCCAAACCTCCGATCCCACCGGCGCTGGCGATTGTGTTTGGCATCCTGGCGGTTTCGACCGCTTCGCCCATCATCCGCTTTGCCCAGCAAGACGCATCTTCAATCGTCATTGCCGCCTGGCGCTTGAGCATTGCCACCCTGGCGCTGGCTCCGATCGCACTGACCCGTAACCGGGCGGAAATCCAGGCGCTGGGGATTAAAAAGCTGCTCCTGCTGGTGCTCTCGGGCTTCTTTCTGTCGCTGCACTTCGCCAGCTGGATTAGCTCGCTCGAATACACCACGGTCGCCAGTTCCGTCGTGCTGGTATCCACCTCCCCGCTGTGGGTGGCGCTGCTCTCGCCCTTGGTGCTGCAAGAGCGCATCGGCCCGGCGGTGCGCACCGGGCTGCTGGTGGCGCTGCTGGGCGGGGTGGTGGTTGGGTTGAGTGAGTCCTGCGGCTTTACCGGCGGTGGGCTGACCTGCAGCTCCATCCAGGCGGCGATGCAAGGGCGGGCCATGTTCGGCAACCTGCTGGCGCTGATCGGCGCACTGACCGCCGCCGGATATCTGCTGATTGGCCGCAGCGTGCGCAGCTCACTGTCGCTTGCGCCGTACATTTTCGTCGTGTACGGCTCGGCGGCGGTATTCCTGCTGGCGGCGGTGGGCTTGCGTGGCGAGCCCATGCTCGGTTACCAGCCCCGCGCCTACCTGTACTTCCTGGCGCTCGGTCTCGTCCCGCAGCTGCTTGGTCACTCCACCTTCAATTGGGCCCTGCGCTACCTCTCGGCCGCCTACGTCTCGGTCACCCTGCTGGGCGAGCCGATTGGCTCGACGATCCTGGCCTACTTCTTTTTGCGCGAGAACCCTGGCGTGTTGGAGATTGTCGGGGGAATCTTGATCCTGGCAGGTATCTATGTGGCATCGAGACCGGGAAAACAGAGGGTAGAGATTGAAAAGGAGAGAGCCGTTAAGACGTCCTGACGGCTCTCTCCTTTTCAACCGCTACTCTCTGCATTTCTACGGCTCTTCGTACTTAACCTTCTCCCGCTCGGGCGTCTCGATATTGGGTAAACGCGAGTACAGCCAGTTGCAGCTGTGGATGGCGCTTGCCAGCTCGTGCGACAGGGCGTTGGGGTTGAACCGCCAGCCCCAGTTCCCGGCGGCTTTGCCGGGGAAGTTCATGCGCGCTTCGGTACCCAGGCTCAGGAAGTCCTGCAAGGGGGCCACGGCAAACATTGACACCGACAACCATATCTCACGGATCATCGTCCAGGCGACGTTATCACCCGGTCGGCTGGTGTAGCGCCTGAAGAAATCCTTCTCCTTTTCGGAAGCCGAGTTGTACCAGCCCCAGGCCGTGTCGTTGTCGTGCGTGCCGGTGTAGGCCACGCAGTTGCGCGGGTAGTTATGCGGCAAGAATGGATCGGTGGAGCCGTTCTCGAAGGCGAACTGGAAGATCTTCATCCCGGGTAGACCGAACTGCTCGCGCAGGTCGACCACGTCTTGCGTGATCACCCCCAGGTCCTCCGCGATGATCGGGAGATCGCCCAGGGCATTGCGGATGGCGCTCAGCACTTTAGCGCCCGGGCCGCGCACCCAGCGCCCGATCTCGGCGGTCGGCATTCCGGCAGGGATCTCCCAATAACCGGACAGGCCGCGAAAGTGGTCCAGGCGGATGATATCGACCGTCTTCAAGGTGGCGGAGATGCGCTCGATCCACCACTGGTAGCCGGTCTCATCGTGCACGTCCCAACGGTAGAGCGGATTGCCCCACAGCTGCCCGGTCGGTGAGAAATAATCCGGCGGCACGCCCGCCACGAAAGCCGGGGTGAGGTCTTCGTTGAGTTGGAACAGCCCCGGGTTCGACCAGGTATCGGAGCTGTCGAAAGACACGAAGATCGGGATGTCGCCGATGATCAGGAGGTCGTGTTCATGGGCATACTCGCGCAGCGCCTGCCACTGTCGGAAGAACAGGAACTGGCGGAATTTATGGCTCTCGATCTCGTCACCGTGCTCGTCCTTGAACGCTTGGATCGCCTGGGGCTCGCGCCGCCGCAGCGGCTCTGGCCAGTCCAACCAGGACACGCCCCCGTTGTCTTCCTTGACTGCCATGAAGAGGGCGTAATCCTCCAGCCAGGCAGTGTTGTCCTGCTTGAAGCTCTCGAACTCGTCGTGCAGCTCGTGAGACGGATTCTCAGTGAAGTGCTTGAACGCCCGGTCGAGCACGGTCAATTTCCAGTCGATCACCGGTCCATAATCCACCCGGTCATCTGGGAAATTGGGCCGGTCGGACAGGTCCGAGCGGGTGATCAGGTGCTCCTCACGCAGCAGCGCTGGGCTGATCAGGTAAGGATTGCCCGCAAAGGCCGAGAAAGACTGGTAGGGCGAATCGCCGTAGCCGGTCGGGTTGAGCGGCAGCACCTGCCACAATCCACAACCGGCCTCTTTGAGAAAATCGACCCAGCGGTAAGCCTCGGGGCCGATATCGCCGATGCCGTCTGTTCCGGGTAGACTGGTGGGGTGTAACAAAATTCCCCCAGAGCGCTTGTAATCCATACACTACCTCCAGAAAATATTCCTGAAATTTCTCAACCCTTGTGGTAACCCCTGCACCCTGCCGGATGGTGAGGGTAATTACGCTTGCTCGTCCCCTGGATCCAGCAGGCGCTGGTACAGTTGTGCATACTGGACCGCCGAGCGTTCCCAGGAGAAGTCGGTTTGCATGCCGTTGATTTGCATCTGCGTCCAGCTTGCGTGATCCTCGTACAAGTGCAGCGCCCGGCGCAGGGCCGCATCCAGAGCGCCGACGGTGGCCTCCTCGAACAGCACGCCCGTGCTGATGGATAGGTCCGGCGTGTCCTGGATCGTGTCGCGCAGGCCGCCTGTGGCGCGCGCCAGCGGGATGCAGCCGTAGCGCATGCAGATCATCTGGGCCAGACCGCACGGCTCGTAGCGCGAGGGCATCAGCAGCAGGTCGGCCCCGGCATACATACGCCGCGAGAGGTCGGAATCAAAGCGGATGGCGGCCCGTACCTGGTCGGGGAAGTCGGCTTCCAGGCGGCGGGTGGCTTCCTCTAGCAGCGGATCACCGGTGCCGAGGATGATCGCCTGCCAGGGCAGTTTGGTCAGCTGGCGCAGGGATTCCAGCGCCAGATCGACGCCTTTCTGTGGGTCCATGCGACCAATCATGACCATAAGCGGAGTGCTGCCATCACCAGGCAGGTTGAACTCCTCCAATAGGGCGAGCTTGTTGGCCTGGCGCTGCTCCAGTGTGGTCGCATCGTAGTTTTGCACCAGGGCCCGATCGCTGGCGGGGTCCCACCCGGACTGGTCGAGGCCGTTCAAGATGCCGCTGATGTGGGCCGCCCGCGTCTCAAGGAAGGTTTGCAGGCCGCAGCCGAACTCCGGCGTGAGGATCTCGCGCGAGTAGGTCGGAGAGACCGAAGTGATGTGGTCGGCGGTCGCCAGGGCCAGCGGCAGGGGGAAATGCCGCGCCCACGGCGGCAGGGCTCCATCCTCAATGGGCGGCAGGCCGTACGCGCTCAGCGCCGGGCCGGCGCCGACGCCCATAAACGGCAGGTTGTGCACCGTGACGATTGTGCGGATATCCTTGAATGCCGGAACCGATGCGCCCCACAGGTTCAACGCATACACCGCCATGGAGGTATGCCAGTCATTGGCGTGCAGGATGTCAGGCTGCCATCCGGATTGGCGCATCCATTCCAGGGCCGCCAGCGAGAAGAAGGTGTAACGGTCGGCGTCTTGCGGGGTGTCATACAGGTAGACCGGCAGCTCGCTCTGGAACGGAGGCCCGTCGATCAGGTAGACCGGCAGGCCGTCCACCTCAACCTCGTACACCTTGCCCTCGATGCGCCTGTCGATGCGCAGGATCGATATCTGCGCCACCGGCTCGGACGGGGTCACTTTGGCTTGGATGGCGGCATGGAACGGGATCGCCAGGCGCACGTCCAGGGTGCGCCCGCCGGCTTGTTCCGGCAGCAGGCGGCGCAGGGCATGCGGCAGCGATCCGGCCACGTCTCCCAGCCCGCCCACCTTGATCAGGGGATCGGCTTCGGCGGCAAGCATGAGAATGCGCAGCGGCTGTGTTTCAGGAGTTGTCATAGCAGACCTGTGGTGTAGCGCAAAGGGTTTAGTCCAACATTTCGATGTAGTCTTGGGAAATGATTTGCTTGGAGGAAGCGCCCAAAGCGTCGATCAGATCCGTCACCAGTTTGGATTTATAGTCGGCATCCTTGCGGCTCCAGGTGCGGCTTTTGACCTCCAGATACTTGCCCAGTTCGGGCTTGTTGATCGTGTCGATGTTGATGAAGAATTCGGTGTCGCGGAAGACAACCAGGAAGCGCAGGCGATCCTTTTCGATCTCCACCTCTTGGTCTGGCTTGAAGTATTCTTTGTAAAAACGCAGGCTTTGCGTGGCCGGAGCCAGGTAGCGGCTGCGCGAGAGCAGCACACCCTCCGGGAAGTGATGCTCGCGGGCTTTGCCGATGTGAGTCAGGCGCTCGCGCACCTTGGCGACTTCGCCCGCGTCGTTTACGAAATGATCCTCCCGGAAGCGCAGGCGGCCCTGATCAGGCTGTTCGAAGAAGAAATAGGTGTCATACTCGCGATAGTGACGGCGGCGGACGATCTCGATCTCCGGCTTGTGCAGCGCTTCTATAATTTTCTGCACGTCCGTGACCGGCACTTTCGCCTGTACCTCGAAGCTTTCCTCCTGGCTGGCGCCGCCGATGGCGATCAGCTTGGACAGAACCGACTGCTCGCGCTCGATCAGGAACAAGTCGATCCGTTTCGCATAGTCCTGAGCAGCCAGCATGAGCTCCTGCTCATCCAGGGTCAGCAGTTTACGGTCGCGCATGACCCACTGCCCGTTGATCATCACGTCCACCACGTCCGTCGATTTGGCGGCATAGACCAGCTGAGAGTAGGTGCTGTCGGGGTCGCGCTGGAAATAGGGGGCGATGTGCGAGACGAACTGGTTGACCAGGATCAAGTCGGCGCGTTTGCCAGGCTCCAGTGAGCCGGTCTGATCCCCCAGGTGGATGGCTTCGGCGCCCAGGCGGGTGCCCATCAGCAGCGCGTCTCGAGCGGGAACGGCGGTCGGGTCGCCTGTGCTGCCTTTGGCCAGAAAGGCCGCCAGGCGGATCTCTTCGAACATGTCCAGATCGTTGTTCGAGGCCGGGCCGTCGGTGCCGATGCCTACACTCAGCCCAATGTCGAGCATTCGTTTGATCGGCGCGATCCCCGAGGCCAGCTTGAGATTCGAGGATGGATTGTGCGCCACTCCGGCATTGTAGTGCTGCAAGGTGCGCATCTCACCCTCATCGATATGGACACAGTGCGCCGCCAACACCTTGGCGTCGAACAGGCCTTGTTTCTTGACAAACGGCACAACCGGCATGCCCGTTGCATTGCGCATGTCTTCGACTTCCTGGACCGTTTCTGAAATGTGGATGTGCAGCGGCACGTCGAACTCGGTCGCCAGCTCGACGCTGGCCCGGATTAGCTCGTCGGTGGTCGTGTAGGGCGAATGCGGCGCGATTGCCGGGGTCACCAGGGGATGGCCCTTCCAGCGTTGAATGAAGTCGCGCGCCGCAGCCAGAGATTCTTCATAGGATTGAGCGTCTGGGGTCGGAAACTTCAAAATCGACTCGCCTGCCAGGGCGCGCATGCCCGCTTCGGCGGCTGCCTCGGCCACGGATTCCTCGAAATAATACATGTCGGCAAAGGTGGTAGTGCCGCCGCGGATCATCTCGGCGCAAGCCAGCAGTGTGCCTAAATGCACAAACTGCGGGGAGACAAACTCCCGTTCCACGGGCATCATATACCCCAGCAGCCAGACATCCAGGCGCAGATCGTCCGCCAGGCCGCGCAGCAGGGTCATCGGCGCATGGGTGTGCGCGTTGACCAGCCCAGGCATGAGGATCTTGCCCTGGCAGTCGATGGTTTGCTTGGCGCTGTATTCGCCGGTGATCTCGGATTGCGGTCCAACGGCCACGATGCTGTCGCCGTTTACGGCCACTGCGCCGGCCTCATACTGGTTAAACTGCTCATCCATTGTCAGAACGAGTGCATTTGTCAGCAGAACGTCCACATTTTGCATTGGTTTCATTCCCTCTTCTATTGGTATTTCTGGTTTGGTCGATAAGGGTTAAAGATTGCGCCGGGCAAAATCCAGCGCCATGTGCGTGGCCCATAACACCGCGTTTTGCGGGGCGCCGCCATACGAGCGTTCCATTTCTTGCGCCCCTTCAGGGGTCACCAGGCTGAGCTCCAGCTTCTGCGTGGCCTCACCCGGCTTCAGGCGCGCTCCAATTCCCACTTCAGAGGAGTAGCGCCGGCGCAAGTCCTCCACCTGTTTCTGCAGCCCGGTTTCGCACAGCTCAGATTGAGCTTCCGCCCCGGCGAACACCGCCTCTTTTTGCGACAGGCTCTGCGTAAGCGAGCCCCCCAGCCCGCACTCGAAGGCCGCTATCCGCCAACCGTGCGCCGACAGCTTGTCCGCCAGCACATCTTCCAGCCGTACGCCATCCTCGCCGTAGATATGATCGCCCAGGCGCTGGTTAATCTCTTGCTGCAGCTCGGCGATCATCTGGTCGGCTTCTTCCACCGAATTGGCCTTGGCCGTGATACGTATATCGACCTGCCCCGGATGGGCCAGCAGCCCGACGGTGGGATTGTTGTAGGTTTCCAGATCGCCGATCCACTCGTCGATCTGCGATTCTCCGGCCCCGGCGGTGTGCAGGACGCGGGCCTTGATGGTGCCTTTCAGGTTGTACTTTTTCTTCAGATAGGGCAGCACCTCGTTTTGCACCAGGTGCTCCATCTCGCGCGGCACGCCAGGCAGGCTGATGACCACGCCGTCACCCTTCTCGAAACGGAAAGCCGGGGCCGTACCAACCGGGTTCTCGATGGCTTCTGCCCCTTTGGGAATGAAGGCCTGGCGGCGGTTGTTGTAGGTGGCCGAGCGGCGTCCATAGCGGCTGAAGCGTTCGGTGATTTGTTCCCACAGCTCGGGGCGGAACTCCGTTTCGGTTTCCATTGCCAGCGCTACCGCTTGCCGGGTTGGGTCATCGACCGTAGGCCCCAGGCCGCCGGTGGTGATGACGATATCCGACCGGGTCAGCGATTCCTGGATCGCTTTGGCGATGCGATCGGCGTTGTCGCCGATGATGGTTGAGCGGTAGAGATCGATGCCCGCGTCCCGCAGTATGCGGGCCAGGTACTTGGTATTGGTATCCTGGATTTCACCGAGCAGCAGCTCGGTTCCAATTGCAATAATTTCGGCAACCGGCATTTTTCCTCCTGAGTTCCCTTCAATTGTAACAGCGAATGATGGGCGTCGGGTTTTGTTCGTAAGGAACAATCGGGATTATTCCTGCGGCTGTCTTTCCGTATTTTCGTCTGTACCGTAAAGGAGCGCCTGGCGGATATGCAGTCCGGCGTTGCGAATTTTATGGGAGAGGTCTAAAGCCAGGTTGAACATCACCCGGTAGCCAAGCTCCGGGTAGACCGTGCACAAGCGCAGGAACTTCTCGCGGCTGATGCGCAGCAAGTGCGTGTCGACCGCCGAGCGCACACTGGCAGAGCGGACGCCCTCATCGACCAGGGCCATTTCTCCAAACGACTGCCCCGGCCAGAGTTTGGAGATCACCTCCGGGTTGGCCTGATGACCTGGGCCTGGTGATACCAGCTCTGGGTCCATCATAATTTCTACCTGACCTTGCAGGATCAGGTAGAGTTCGTTATCCCGGGAGTTCTCGTGGACGATCAGGTTGCCTGCTTTGAAGGAGCATTCTTCGCAAATTTCTTCGACCAACTCCAGCTGCGATGCATTCAGATTGTAGAATAAGTCCGATTCTTTTAAGAACGCGCTGAATTTTCCCACTTCTGCCTCCCGATTTCAAATAGTGTAGCATGGTTTAAGAAAAATCAAAAGTAAAATCCAGAATGCATGGTAAAAGGATTCTTAGGGAGAACAGAGGGGGAGAAAAGCTGCTGCTCTCCCCCTCTGTTCTCCCTAAGAATCCTTTTACCGCGCATTCTGGATTGGTTTACAATTATCCCATGAAAAGACGACAACAAGTGGGCCGCTGGGGCGAGCAGCTGGCGGAGCAGTTCCTGCTCGAACGGGGCTGCCAACTGATCGAGCGTAACGCTCGCACGCCTTATGGGGAGATCGATCGGATCGTGCGCCAGGATGGCGTGACCGTGTTCGTGGAGGTCAAGACTCGCTCCAGCCTGGCCTTTGGGCTGCCGGAGGAGTCCATCACCGCCCGCAAGCGAGAACATCTGCTCAACGCTTCCCAGGCCTACTTGCAAGCCCATCCTGAATTGGACGGCGACTGGCGGGTGGATGTGATTGCCATCCAGGGGCGACCGGGCCAAAAAGACCCTCAGATCGTGTGGTTCGAAAATGCAGTTAGTTGAAATACCCAAACCATTAATCGTCATCGTCGGGCCGACCGCAGTCGGGAAAACTGAGACTTCGCTCCAACTGGCCGAACGCCTGAACGGTGAGATCATTTCGGCCGATTCGCGCCTGTTCTACCGTGGTATGGACATCGGCACCGCCAAGCCCACACCCGAAGAGCTGCGGCTCGTCCCGCACCACCTGATCGACGTGGCCGATCCGGACGAAGCCTGGAGCCTGGCGCTGTTCCAGCAGGCAGCCCTGGCCGCCATTGAAGACGTCCAGGCGCGTGACAAGCTGCCCTTCCTGGTAGGCGGCACCGGGCAGTACGTGCGGGCGATTGTCGAAGGTTGGCAGCCGCCCGCCCAGCAGCCCGACCCGGCGTTAAGACAGGCGCTGGAGCGTTGGGCGGACGAACTCGGCCGGTTTGCTCTGCACGACCGCCTGGCCTTGCTCGATCCGGAAGCGGCTCGCAGCATTCAACCTCAGAACGTGCGCCGCACGGTGCGGGCCTTAGAGGTGATCTTCAATACCGGCCGGCGCTTCTCCGAGCAGCGTACCCGTTCTAACCCCTCCTACAGCCTGTTGATCATCGGTCTGACACGGCCGCGTCCCGAGCTGTACCGGCGCATCGACCGGCGCATCCAGGCTATGCTCGACCAGGGTTTGGTCGAAGAGGTCAAATCGCTGCTGCGCAAAGGCTATTCCCCCGACCTGCCCAACCTGTCCGCCATCGGCTATCGTGAGATCGTCGACTACGTCGAGGGCCTGACCACGCTCGACGAAGCCTTCACCCAGATGCAGCGCATGACTCGCCAGTTTGTGCGTCGTCAGGCCAACTGGTTCAAAGCTTCTGACCCTAACATCCACTGGTTCGAGGCCGGCCCGAACGCTGCCGAGGAAATTGAGCGCTTCATTCGTTCTGGGGAGGGCTGGAGCATTTTAGAATCACAGGCGGCAGAAGATTAGGGAAATGGGATACGGGAGGCAAACCAAACCGAATGACCGAAAAACCCTGGACCGCTCATTACGACCCTGGCGTGCCGCGCGTGCTAGATTACCGCCCAATCCCGCTGTTCACTTTCCTGGAAGAGGCCGCCCGCAGCGATCCGGACCAGCTCGTCACGATCTATAAGGACCGAGCCATCCGCTATGCCGAACTCAACGCCGCCAGCAATGCCCTGGCTGCCGCCCTTGTGGATTTGGGCGTGCGCAAGGGTGACCGGGTGGGCCTGTTGATTCCTAACCTGCCGCAGTTCGTGATCTCATTTTATGCGGTTCTAAAGGCCGGAGGCGTGGTTGTAGCCATGAATCCGGCTTATAAGCAGCGTGAGTTGGCCTACCAGATCCAAGATTTGGGCGCAGGCGTCCTGATTGCCCTGAGCAGCTTCAAGCCTGTGCTGGAGTCCATCCGGACGGAGACCGGGCTGCGGCGCTTGATCTACAGCGAGATCGAGGACGCCTTCCAAATCCCGGTGGCAGCGGACCCCGTGTTGGCGCTCCCACCCGCCGGCGATTTGGTCTGGCTCGATTTGTTGAGACGCTTCGCCGGGCAGCCGCGCCCGCCGGTCGAGGTCACACCGGAGGATGAGGCCATCTTCCAGTACAGCGGCGGCACCACCGGCATCCCGAAAGGGGCAATCGGCCTGCACCGCAACCTGGTCGCCAACACGATGCAGTTCCGGGCGTGGCTATCGGGCCTGGTGGAAGGTAAGGAGGTGGTGCTGGCATCCATCCCGCTGTTCCACGTCTATGGCATGGTTATCGCCATGAGCATGGGTGTGGCCCTGGGCGCCAGCCTGGTGCTGATCGACGATCCGCGCGACACCGGCGAGATCTTACGCAGCATCCAACACTATCGGGCAACGCTCTTCCCCGGCGTGCCCAACAGCTATCACGCCATCAATCAGCATCCCGACGTGCAGGCGGGCAAGTATGACTTGCGCTCGATCAAGGCTTGCATCTCCGGCTCTGCGCCGCTGCTGCAAGAGATCAAGCAGCGCTTCGAGGCTCTGACCGGCGGCAAGCTTCTGGAGGGTTACGGGCTGTCAGAGGCGCCTACCGCCACACACTGCAATCCCATGTTCGGCGAGAATCGCTCCGGTTCCATCGGCCTGCCTCTGCCTGACGTGGACGCCCGCATCGTCGACCTCGAGACCGGCGCACAGGACATGCCTCCCGGCGAGCCGGGCGAGCTGGTGGTGCGTGGCCCGCAGGTGATGGAGGCCTATCACAATAGGCCCGCGGAGACCGAGATTGCCCTGCGCGATGGCTGGCTCTATACTGGCGATATCGCCCGTATGGACCCCGAGGGCTACTTCTACTTGATCGACCGCAAGAAAGAGGTCATCAAGGTCGGCGGCTTCCAGGTCTGGCCGCGCGAGGTGGAGGAGGTCATCGCCGCCCATCCCAAGGTATTAGAAGTGGGCGTGGCAGGCGTGCCGCACCCATCCAGGGTAGAGATCGTCAAGGCTTGGGTGGTGCCGCATCCCGGCCAAACTCTCACAGAGCAAGAGGTTCAAGACTGGTGCGAGCAGAATTTAGCCTCCTTCAAAGTGCCCTACCGGGTGGAATTTCGCGACGTGCCCCTGCCGCGCACGCTGGTCGGCAAGCTGCTGCGCAGAGAGTTGGTGGCAGAGGAAGCAAACAAAAGATCACCCGGGTAAGACAGTCGTCGATAATGTCCTCAGGTTTTAAGTTGACACAGATGATGAAAAGCCGACATCTCGCGCAAAGGCCAAAGACACCCAGGAAATAAACTGTCTCCAGCTTTAATCGTTCCTGGGTGTCTTTGGCCTTTGCGCGAGATATTAAAATAAAAGCCCTCCCGGAATTCCGGGAGGGCTCGATCTTATTCTGCTAACTTTCCAAGGCCTTGCCGTTGCCATCGGGTGATGCGTCCGGTGGGGTCTTGAAATATTCCACCACCACCGGTGTACCGCTGCGCTTTGGCACCGGCGGCGGGAAGATGGATTCGAACTCTTCGCGGTTGATGGTCTCCACCTCCAGCAGACGCTGGGCGACGGCGTCCAGTTTCTCCCGGTACTCGTTCAGGATATTCTTGGCTCGCAGGTGGGCCTCCCGAACCAGGGAACGCACCTGTTCGTCGATCTGCTCGGCCACCGCTTCAGAATAGTCGCGCTGCTCGGAGATTTCTCGACCGAGGAAGATTAACTCTTCTTGCTGACCGTAGACCATCGGGCCCATATCCTCGCTCATGCCAAGGCGGGTGACCATGGTGCGCGCCAGTTTGGTAACGCGTTCGATATCGTTGGCTGCGCCCGAGGTGATGTCATCGAAGACCATTTCCTCGGCAGCGCGCCCGCCCAGCAGACCGATCATATCGGCGACCAGCTTCTTGCGGGACATCAGCGTGCGGTCTTCTGACGGCAGGGCCATGGTGTACCCGGCGGCCATGCCGCGGGCAATGATTGAGACCTTTTGCACCGGGTCGGCTTCCGGCAGGGTGTTCATTACCACTGCGTGACCGGCCTCGTGGTAGGCCACGATGCGCTTCTCTTCATCACTGATCAGGCGGCTCTTGCGCTCAGGCCCGGAAATCACACGCTCGATGGCTTCTTCGAATTCCGGTTGGGTAATGACGGTCTTGTTGCGTCGGGCAGCCAGAATGGCGGCCTCGTTGACCAGGTTTTCGATGTCTGCGCCGACGAAGCCGGGGGTGGCGCGTGCCAGCAGCCCAAGATCGACATGCGGATCGATTGGCTTACCGCGCGTGTGGACTTTGAGGATGGCTTCACGACCACGCACATCCGGCCGGTCAAGCACGACACGCCGATCGAAACGACCGGGGCGCAGCAGGGCCGGATCCAGGATGTCGGGGCGGTTGGTGGCGGCCATGATGATCACATTGGTGTCCGTGTCGAAACCGTCCATCTCGACCAGCATCTGGTTCAGGGTCTGCTCACGCTCGTCGTGACTGCCGCCCAATCCGGCGCCGCGCTGGCGTCCAACTGCGTCGATTTCATCGACGAAAATGATGCAGGGCGAATGGCGTTTGGCCTGTTCGAACAGGTCGCGGACGCGGCTGGCGCCCACACCGACGAACATTTCCACGAACTCCGAACCGGAGATCGAGAAGAACGGCACGCCCGCTTCCCCTGAGACGGCTTTCGCCAGCAGGGTCTTACCGGTTCCGGGCGGGCCGACCAGCAGCACGCCCTTTGGAATGCGCGCGCCCAGCGCAATAAACTTTTGGGGCTCGCGCAAAAATTCCACCACTTCTTTAAGCTCTTCCTTGGATTCTTCGGCGCCGGCCACATCCTCAAAGGTTACGGTCGGTTGGTCGCCGGTGAACATGCGCGCCCGCGACTTACCAAAGGACATCGCGGCGTTGTTGCTGCCTTGCGCCTGCCGGAAGATAAAGAAGAAAGCGCCACCGAGGATGATAAAAGGTAGGATGTAACCAAGCGCAGTAATCACGCCTAGCCAGGGGCTTGGTGGTTTAATTTCAATTTGGACGTTGTCCGGCGAGAGCTGCTCTGGAGTTACACCTAAATTGAGAAGCTGCTGGACCAGAGTTGCGTCGGGCTCTTTCGTAGAAACGCCGGTTGTGGCGCCGCCTGTCGTGCCGTTTTTGAAGGTTACTTGCAAGCGGTTCTCATTGGCGACAATTTTTGTGATTTCGCCTTTTTTGATGTCCGCAGCGACTTGATTGATCGTCAGCGCCTGAGAGCCGCCGCCTTGATCCGTAAAGTTGTAAACCAGCATGACAATTATGGCTACGAATAAGAGTAAATAAATCACATAGGACTGGTTCCGAGAATTCACTCATTCCTCCTGAGTTCCACTATAACAACTGATAGGGGGGTGGAACTGTCACTTAAAATTATACCAATCTAACAGCACTACCGCCAGATAATGGAGAGCTCCATTTGAAAATCTGAGAAATTTCTTATAAATATTTAGACATTGACGCGCTACACGCTTTTATCTATACTATTTTAACAGGGTTTTGTCAACAAATCAGCCAATTGTATAAGAGAGGAAAACCCATGCGTGAGGATGACCATCTGGAAGCCGACAACAGCCTCGAGTCGCCCGGTTCCAACCTGCCCGGATCTCATCTGGAGGAAGAAGCGCAAGAGGCGAGCCCAAGCGGCAGCGCTGCGCTCCCTCCCCCTGTCGAAGGGGAGACCGGCGCTCCGCTCAACTTCGACCAGGATCAGGATATCGATTTTGTGGTCGACGCTTCATATGCCACCGCCATGGATGCCGGTTCCCCACTGCAGCCAAAGGTGGCCGAGGCAAGCCCCTCCTACGCCACAGCCTTGGACGCCGGCCAGCGCTCGCCCATCCATGCAGACGATTTCGACGTCTCCATGACTGCCGGTGAGCTGCAGGGGGGCGTCACCCCTACACCTCCCGCACCGGCAAAGCCTGAGCCGGAATCTCCTGCGGCTCCCGCTCCGGGTCGGAAGTCTTCTGGCAATATGTTGGGAGACGACTACTCCGATTACAGCCCAAGTGGCGCTCCGCTACCTCGGGCGCCGGCCGCTCCGTTCGACCTGCCGCTCGACCCCGAACTGCTGGAAATGTTAGTGGGTGACGAAGATATCCGCCAGCTGTGGCAGAAAGCTCAGCAGATGCAGGCGCAAATCAGCGAAAAGATCAACAACTTACATCTGGCTACTCAGATGTTCGACCAGATCGAAGAGGCGCGCCGGCTGCTGATGGCCGGGAAAGGCTTCTATGAAGAAGCCAACCGGTTGGTGGGGCTGGTGGAATACCGCCTGGTGATGAGCAGCCGGGTCGACGCAGCCTCTCGCCGGGTAGCTCCCTGGCTGCTGGTGTACGAGATTGTCTGGCTGCTGGCGCTGATCGGCGGGCTGCTCTACTTGAACACATCGGTACAATTGCCCAGCGTCGCCATTACCAGCGACATCGGCCCGCTGTCGATCCACTATCTGATCAACAGCCTGATCTGGGGCGGTCTGGGTGGTGTCGTCGGCGCGCTGTACGCTCTCTGGCGTCACGTTTCCGCAATCCAGGACTTTGATGCTCAGTATACTTTTTGGTATCTGATCAATCCGCTGATGGGTATCATGCTGGGTGGCTTTGTGTTCCTGGTGGTTCAAGCCGGATTCTTCTCTCTGACCTCTGGTGAAATCGAGACAATCAACTCCGCCGTCGTGATCTACGTGCTGTCTTGGGTCGCCGGTTTCCGCCAGAATGTGATCTATGATATCGTACAGCGGGTTTTGGATGTCTTTCAAGTGGGGGAGGGGGTGTCTCCGGCAGCACAAAAATAGGGAATAGAGCGCGGCTGCCGCGCTCTATTCCCTGCTTTTATGCGCTCACTTTTTCACCAGTTCCATCGTCTTCTTCGCTTGCCGCACATGCACCTGATCATGTGTGGCGATGAAGCTGACCAGCTCCCGGAGTGTGGTTGGTCCGAAGATGGCGTGACGGGCGGGCAGCTGCCAGCCTTCCGAGGTGAGCCCTTGCAGCAGTGTCAGGATTTGCCCCCGGATTTCCTGGAACCCGGCCAGGCCCTCAGGTCCGCTGCGCTTGATGTACTCACGCTCGTCGGCCCACGGATCGGTCTCCATTCCCGGAAGGAATGGGTTGTCCTGGTTGCAAACTTTCTCGATGCGCGGCCAATTGACCTCCAGGTCCACGTCGCGCAAGTGGTACAGGACCTCGGTCAGGGACCACTCCCCCGGCTTGGGGCGCTGATTCCACATCTCAGCCGGCAGGCCCCGGCTGATGAACTCCATCACGGCCGGCGTTGAGCGCAAGATCGCTTCCAGCGCGGCCGGATGATCGTAATCCACCTCCACCTTAGCGTTTCGAATCTCCTCGATCCAGGCGCTCACGCCGGCCAGATCGCCAGAACGGCTCAGTGGATGCAGTCCCTCGGGCAGCGCCTGCTCGCCCTGCGTTACCCAATAGGTGGGCAGGCCCAGCTTAGCCGCCGGGCGGATATCCAGATCCAGATCGTCACCGACCATCACCGCGGGCTGCTCAGGCCAGCCCAACTGCGCCAGCACCTCTGCATAGTAGGCAGGGTCGGGCTTGCTGAAGTGGAAATCCTCATAGGTGCTTACCAGGCCAAACGGGTAGCGGTCTACCGGCAGCCCGGCCCAGTTCAGGCGGTGGTAGGTGGCGGCGCGCGGGAACAATGGATTGGTGGCAATGGCAATTGTTTCGCCCTGCTCGAATAAGCCCTCCACTAATTGGACGGCTCCGTCGCGCGGCTGGGTCACCGGCTGCAGCGTGGGAAAAACCTCTGCGTAAAACTGGTTGATCGTTTCCCACAGGTCCTGCTTCCTGACGCCCAAGGCCGGGTAAAACGAGGAGTCGAACACCTGCTCGAGGGTTCGATCGCCCTGGCGGTTGGCGCTCATCTTCTCAGTGGCGGCCATCAAATGTTGGACGACATCCTTGGGCGGCAGCATGCTCAGGTTTTGGGTCAAGGCTTTCAGGTAAACCGGCAAGAACTTATCGATATCGTTTGCCAGTAAAGTATCATCGAGATCCAAAAGTACGGTTATGCTCATTTCTCCTCATCATTAAAGAGGAACGGAAGCGGGTGGCACTGTCCACAGCCGACCTCTGGCTCTGCAACAGTCGAGTTGCTTTTGGTGCAGTACGCCTCCACCTTGACCTGCCGTTTCAGTCCTAGGAAGCCGCGACCGATCTCAGCCGACAGCACGATATTCGGGCAGGCGTTTGCACGAATGATCCCCGGCACCGGGCAGGTTTTGCATAGGTCCGGAGTCCAACGACTGGAAGATTGCCCTTTCAACAGGCGGCACTCTTCCTGGTCTCGGCCGCGATAATAATCCCCATAAAAATAGGGGCAATCAAATCCAAACTTTGTTCTCATTCTATTCTTTCTATCAATAATGCACTGTCCCCAGCGAAGGGGACAGCGGAAAACGATCTCAAACCAAAGTGATGAAACGCTGCAGGGTGGACTTGTGACCGCTTATTCGGTTACCCGGGTCACATAAGCACCCGTTCGCGTATCCACACGGATGACGTCTCCTTCGTCGACAAAGGAAGGCACATCGACTTCCTGTCCCGTCTCAGTGGTGACCTTTTTGGTCACACCGGTGGCCGTATCCCCGCGCACCGACGCTTCCGATCGTACCACGAGCAGATCGACCGACGTGGGCAGTTCCATGTCCAACGGCTCGGTGCCGTAGAAGGTAAGCTTTACTTCCATATTCTCCTTCAAGAAACCCGCCAAATCGCCAACGATAGACTGTGGGATGACAGGCTGCTCGTATGTTTCCGTGTCCATGAAGTGATAGAACTCACCGTCGTTGTACAGGAACTGTGCATTCCGGTAGTCCAAACGCACATCTTCGATGCGGTCTCCCGAAGTGAAGGTTTTCTCCAGGTTGGTGCCGGTGCGGATGTTGCGCGCTTTGATGCGAATGGTCGCATTGCCGCGGCCCGACTTGTTATGATGGTAATCGAGCACCTTGAACAAAGCGCCATCTTGTTCGAAAATAACACCTTTTCTTAATTCATTAACATCAATCATTATTGCATCCTTGCTTTATTCTATGATTACTTCACACCCTTCCGATTTTCGGACAGATCCTTGGTAAACATTGGGTGAAGGAACTGCCCGGGTAGTGGTGTATATCCAGAAAGCAGCGGCGCTTCCTTTAAGGGAATGCACCACTGCCTGGGCAGTTACCGTGTGAATTATAGTACAGGCGGTGAAGTGTTGCAAGGGAGCGCATTTTAATGAGAGAGATGGGTGCAATTTATTTGCCCCATCTCTCATTAAAAGCAAGCTGGTTCCAGTCTTTATCCCAAATTCGGCTCAATCAACCCGTAGGTGCCATCCCGGCGGCGGTATAAAACGTTGATTGCGCTGGTATTGGCGTTGTAGAAGATGAAGAAGTTCTCATGCCCCAACAGGCTCATTTGTTCGATCGCTTCCACCTCATCCATCGGCACCAGTGTGAACTCCTTACGGCGGGCGATGATTGGTTCCTCTTCTTCGTCCATCACTTCCGGTTCCACCTCTATCCCGGCGACTTCATAAGCCGGGACGCCCGTACCGCGGCCGCGCTGGCGTTTGCCCTTGTAGCGCTCGATCTGTCGCTGGAGTTTGTCAAGGGTGGTGTCGATCGCCGAGAAGATGTCGTCGGAGCGCTCTTCTGTACGTAGGATGAAACCCCGCCCCCGAACGGTGACCTGCGCTACGTAGCGGTCGGAGGCGCTGCGAGCGGACTTCGCATAGGTGAGATCTACCCGCGTCTCGTCGATGTCCGACAAAAACCGATCCAACTTCGAGACCTTTTTCTCCACGTAGTCTCGAATCCTGTCTGTGATTTCCAGGTTGCGTGCAAAAATATCTACTTTTAGAGCCATCATCATCCTCCTGAAAGTGATTTGGTGGCCATTTTGAGTTACTCCCTAAAATAAGTATAACGCAAAGTGGCCGTGTCGAGGTGTTCCGGTCGTAGACTTTAAGCAGGTTACGGCATTATAAGGCATGTAATCCACTCAAAAGCTGCACTTTTTAAGCATGCACCCGATTTGCTGTTCTGGCTAACGTTAATCCATACACTGTCGTTGCCCCTGCGCTCAATAAGGCCTGAGCGCAGCTGCTTTGTGTGGCTCCGGTTGTGGCAACATCGTCGATGACCAGGATAATCTTGTCCTTCACTTCCCCCGGTTCTGCCTGAAAAGCCCCCGACACATTTTGCAGCCGTTCACGTTCGTTCAACCCCACCTGAGAGCGGGTGTCCCGGTAACGCCAAAGCGCTTTGGGCTTATAGGGCAATCCGGTCGCCAATGCCAAAGGCCGGGCCAGCAGGGCCGACTGGTTGTAGCCACGCTCACGCAGCCGTTCCCGGCTCAATGGAACCGGGGTGATCATCTCCACCGGCCAGTGCAGCTCGCCCATCAGCTCGATCAGATGCATGGAGAGCGACTCGCCGATCCCAATGTCTTTGTTGTATTTCATGTTATGGAGGGCATCCCGCAGCGGCCCGGAGAAGATTCCCCAGGATCGCAGCGCAGCGTAGTGTGGCGGGACTGAGCGGCAGGAGGAGCAGACCTCGCCTTTCCGGTTGGGATCTCCGCACACATCACAAACCTGCGTACTGGTCCGCTCGCAGAGGCTTTGGCAGTCGCGGCACCAACGCACACCCGGACGGCCACAACCGGCGCAGTGTGGTGGATACACCCAATCGACTGCTTGCCAGAGGAAGCGATAGAACCGGTACTCTCGGGGCCGGTAAGGCTCCGCTGTAGAGATCATAGCTCTCCGAGGGTAACTTACATCATTCCGCCGAGCATCGATTTGACCAGACGCAGGGCTGCCGGCGTCAGAAGGACGATCATCAGGGAGGGGAAGATCAGCAAGGCCATGGGAATTAGCATCTTGATGGGGGCCTTATGCGCTTCCTCTTCCGCCAGTTGGCGGCGGCGGGTGCGCATCTGATCCGCCTGGATGCGCAGCACCTTGGCAAGGCTCACGCCCAACTGCTCGCTTTGGATCACCGCGGCGACGAAGCTGGTCATCTCAGAGAGGCCAATCCGGTCTGCCATGTCACGCATGGCTTCCCGGCGCAGCTTGCCTAGCTGCACTTCCTGAATCACACGGGCAAATGAAAGCGAAAGCTCTGTCTCCCACTTCTCGCAGACTTTCGCCATAGCGGCGTCAAACCCCAGGCCGGCTTCCACGCAGATGGTCAGCAAGTCCAGCGCGTCCGGCATGGCCTTGCGGATTTCGTGCTGCCGTTTTTGAATCTTACTCGTCAGCCACAACTGTGGGAAGTAAAAGCCCAGCAGACCGAACAGCAGCGCGACCAAAATTTTGCGCGCCACCGGCCATTCCAGTGAGCCGACCGATAAAACCAGCACGACCACGCCGCCAAATGCGATCATGGCGAAGAATTGCATCGCCAGGATAATCGTCGGCTCCAGTCGGGCGGGGCTGCCGGCCAGTTCCAATTTGCGCTTGAGCGATTGCAGCGCGTTCTGCGGCGTGAAGCGAATGGCAATATTGCCAAGTGCGCGCGCAACCGGGTAGATGACGCGCTCTGTGAACGGCTGCGCCAGCTCGATCTTCTCGAGTGTGACTTCTTCCCCCAGTCGCTCGAACTCTTCCAGGCGGTCGAGTAAGAGCCGCTCGTCGGCCGTCTGTGGGTTACGCAACCCGACGATCACGAGCAAGATGGCCAGACCGAGGAGGACAGCGAAGACGATCAATAAACCACTCATAGGATTTCCCTCCTCTAAACTTCGATATCCGCAATCTTATTCATGACAAAGTAGCCGGCCATGATCATGAGTGCACCGGTTCCCAGGGCGATATAGCCGCAGGGAAGATTTTCTGGCTTGAAGAACTCCATCATATAGTCACGGTTCAACACATACAGGATCATGATCAGGATCACCGGAAGCATCGAAAGGAAGCGGCCCGAGTACAACACCTGTGAAGTAAGTACCCGGATCTCACCTTTGATGCGCACCCGCTCGCGGATGGTGTAAGAGATGGTATCCAGGATTTCGGCCAGGTTGCCGCCCACCTCGCGCTGAACGTTGATGGCGGTGATCACCAGGTCGAGGTCATCACTGGGGATGCGACGCAGCAAGTTGTCCAGCGACTGCTCCATCGAGATGCCCAGCTGCATTTCCTGGATCACCCGGCGAAATTCGTCGCAGATCGGAGTGGGCAGCTCACGGCTGACGGCTTCCATCGCTTGAGCGGTCGAGTAACCGGCCCGCAAGCCGTTGACCATCAGGTTCAGCATGTCGCCCAGCTGATCGTTGAACTTGATCAGGCGCTTCGACTGCTGTTGTTTCACGTAGATGCCGGGCAGGAAAAAGCCCATAATCGCGCCGAGCAGCGCCAGGGGGAATGATTTCCCCGCGATGAAGAAACCAACCAGGGCCACAGCGAACGCACTGAGGAACTGTACCAGCACATATTCGCCCGGCTTCATTTTTAGGTCGGCCCTGGCCAGGCTCCTGGAGATGCGATCACCAAAGGAAGAGCCTTCCACCCGGCGGTTCAGCCACTCGTAAACCGGGTTAAACAGCTGTTCTTTCTGCTGCGCCAGGTCTTCCTTCTGCTGTTCGGTGTAGCGGCCCAGACGCTCTTCCACTTGCGACCGGTCTGTAGACAGTGATGTGATGATCCCAACGACCAGCAGGATAAGGACCAGGCCGCTGCCGAGGAAGAGGAACATGATGGGAGGTATATTCATTGTCGTAACTGCCCTTTCTAATCCAAACGAAGCAGCAGTTAGCGCCGGCGTTCGCCCATGCCAAAAATGGATGGCGGCAGGTGAATGCCGGAGGCTTCGATTCGATCCATAAACCTGGGCCGAAGACCGGTTGCCCGCAGGCGCCCGACCACTTTTCCGTTTTCGAAACCGGTCTGTTCGAACTCGAAGATGTTCGTGAGGGTGATGATGTCACCTTCCATGCCGGTCACTTCGGTGATGTTGACGATCTTGCGCGTGCCGTCCTTCATACGCTCTTGATGGACGATCAGGTCGATGGCCGAAGAGATTTGCTCGCGCACAGCCCGGACAGGCAGATCCATGCCGGCCATCAGGGTCATCGTTTCCATACGAGACAGCGTGTCGCGTGGGCTGTTAGAGTGGGCGGTGGTCATCGAGCCATCGTGACCGGTGTTCATGGCCTGCAGCATGTCGAGGGCCGCGTCGTCGCGGATCTCGCCGACGATGATGCGGTCGGGGCGCATGCGCAAGGCGTTGATCACCAGCTGCCGGATGGTAATCTCGCCGCGGCCCTCAATGTTGGGCGGCCGGGATTCGAGCGTCACCACGTGCTCCTGGCGGAGCTGCAGCTCGGCCGCATTTTCAATCGTGAGAATGCGCTCGTCGCCTGGGATGAAACTGGAGAGAATGTTTAGCAGGGTGGTTTTTCCGGAGCCGGTACCGCCGGAGATCACGCAGTTCAAGCGCGCCTGCACGCAGGCTTTCATGAACTCGATTGATTCGGGGGTCGCTGTGCCAAACTGGATCAACTGGTCCACGGTGATCGGGTTCCTGGAGAACTTACGGATGGTGATGACCGGGCCAACCAGCGAGATGGGCGGAATGACGGCGTTGACGCGCGAGCCGTCCGTCAAGCGAGCGTCCACATAAGGGCTGGACTCGTCGATGCGGCGGCCGATGGGCGCGACGATGCGGTCGATGATGCGCATGACGTGCTCGCCGCTTTCGAAGCCCATGGGCACGCGGAAGATCTTCCCGCGGCGCTCGACGTAGATGTTCTTGGGCCCGTTGACCATGATTTCAGTAATGGTGTCGTCTTCGAGGAGCTGCTGCAGCGGGCCAAGCCCGAGGATCTCCGCTGCGATCTGCTCGAACAGGCGGGCGCGTTCGGGCCGGGAAAGAACGATGTTCTCTTCGTTGAGGATCTGCTCGAACAACTCTTGAATGGTCCGGCGTACCTCGGCGACCTTACTGACATCGACATTGCTGTCGATGCTGGATAGAAGTTTGGTTTGAACGCGGTTTTTTAGATCTTGGTAGGTACCTTGCATTGTCGGTGGAGTTGGGGCCGTAATTCTCCGAGCCTGCCCAGGGGGAAACCCCAAATCGCCGCTGCCCCCACTTCCCTCACTTCCGCTGCCGCTTCCACCGCTGGATTGACCGTTTTCGCCGCCTTGCAGGCGTCTAAGAATCGACATGGTCTACGCTCCTTTCTTTACCGCTATTTCTTGATTGGCTCCACATCCAGATCTTCTTTTTCCAATCGCTCACGAGCCAGGTCGGCGATTTGGAGGATGCTCTTGCTCACAGGATGCGTCTTGTTTTCGAGAATGAAAGGGACTCCTTTGTTGACCGAGGTGACTACCAACCTTTCGTCGAACGGGATCGTCACGGCGATTTGCTGGCGCAAGCTTTCTCCCACCCGTTCCGGTGAGATCGAAAGCCGCCGATCGAAGCGGTTCATCACGAACAGAATTCGACTGCGTTGGATGCCACTGGCATCGGTCAGCGACAGGAATGCGCTCGAATTCTTGATGGAAGGGATTTCCTGCGTAGTCACCAGTACGATCAGGTTCGCCTTTTCCAGCGCCGCCTGGACCACGTCGGTTAGCACCGAGGCGGTATCTACAATCACGTAGGAGTAGAAATCACACAGATATTGGAGCAGCTTACCAAACTGTTCTCCAACCACCTTTTCCGCCATTTCCGGTTTCTGCGGCGCCGCCAGGACTCGCAGTCCCGAGGCAGCGTGCAAGATCGAAACGTTCTGAATCACCTCTTCGTCGATCTCATCCACCCGGGAGGTCAGATCGAGCACACTGTTCTTCACCTGCTCGTTGAGGAAAACCGCCACGTCGCCGTATTGAACGCTGCCATCTACCAGCACGGTGGGGGTCTCTGCACTCTGCAGGGCCAGGGAAAGGTTGGTTGCCAGGGTTGTGCAGCCGGTGCCGCCCTTGGGGCTGTAGACGACGATGACCTTCCCGCCTGACTTGAAAGGCCGGGGAATCGTCTGTCCGTTCTCGGTCGTGACGGCAGGGTATGCCTGCGCCACCTTCTTCCGCTCTTCGGCGGCCATGACGCCAGCCCGGTGGATAGCCCCGGTCAACTCATCGATCGAGGGTGGTTTGGTGAGAAAGTCACGTGCGCCGGCCAACATGGCCCGGCGCATGTAATTTGGATCGCTTTGAACTGAAAGGATGACAACTTGTGCGTAGGGTACTCGCCGCCGGATCTGTTCGGTTGCGGTAATGCCGTCCATATCCGGCATGTTGATATCCATGATGATCACGTCAGGCAATACCTGCTGAGACATCTCGATGGCTTCTTTGCCACCACGTGCGGCACCAACAACTTCGATGTTACTATCGAATTGTAACAACCGGCGCAAATTGTCTCTGGTCTCAGCAATATCGTCGACGATGAGTACTCGTACTTTTTCCTGAGCCGGCATATTAACTCCAATAGTTTCTACGAGTAATTCTACTCGCGTCAGAGATTGCGATGATTGTAGAAGATAACGCGACTACCAATATGACTATTCGACCGGTGTAGGTCGCGGCGTTGGCTCGATGACCTCATTCAAGCGCGGTTCGGTGCCATAAGGCAGTTTCGCCGGGTTGGGAACGTTGTATTGATCCATCAAGAACTGCAGCGTTATGGCTTCGGTGTTGACCTTGTCAGTGTCGCCAGAGCCACGCAGCGCCAGGTTAATGTGCGCTTTCGAGAGCACCAGGTAGTTCAGGGTGACTGCATCCTGCGGAGTCACAATCAGGCTGATCACTTCGGGCCTGCTTGGCACTACCGGAGTGGGCTGCGGTTCCCCGTTCTGCTGGTCCTGTGGTATAGGTGTAGCAGTCGGCTGGAAGCCGGTGTCAGTGATCTTGCCATCCGAGGGGAAGTCACCCATCCACAACACGATTGCATCCTGAATCACCGCCTGGCTGACGAGCCGTGGCCGCTGCTGTTCGGAGGGTTCCAGGTAGATCGCCTGATTGATGGTAGGATCCAGCTCGGCGCGACCTTGCTGCCCGGCTTGTGGGCTGATTTCTATAGTGATTGACGCGCCCGAACTTTCGGCACCCGGCCCCGGAGCGATCACCTTGGCGGTGTTATTCGGCAGCCGCGCCTGGAAGTTTGCATCCATATCGATCAGCAGTAATGATGTGATGATATTGACGTGATCGCCTGGTTGCAGCGCATACGAGACCGAGGTCAGTTCTGAGATCGGAATGGAGATGGCCACCATGCCGCGTGGGATTCGGAACGCGGCATAAGAGCCTTTATTCGTATCGGAAAGCTGACCCGGGGTGATTGGCATCCCTTGCGGCAGATCATAGGACGCTCGCGTTCCGGCGATGTCCTTTTTCTCTGTGAAGAAAAGACCCTGCATCATTTCATTTTGCGGGTAAGGAACGGTTTCCAGCATATCCTCGGTAATTGTCGTGCCGCGAGCAACGGGCTGAGCAAGCACAACAATATCGACCATTGGCTGGCTGGGAGTGGGTGTGAACATTTCAGCGATGGGTTGTTGTGATCTCGGGAACAGTTGATCGCGGAACATGTACGCTCCAACCGCCATCACCAAGACCAAGACCAGTGCAAGCAGGATAAAAATGGTACCACTTCTTCGACGTCCACCTGCAGCCATGTGAGCCTCCATTATAAGGTTTTTATATTTGGTGTTGCCATAATAATTATACGGCAATTTACAAAAGTTATATCGTTTCGCTGATAATAAAATTGTTGGGTGGAACAACAAAATTGTAGGTTTAGTATAACTGGAAAGGCCCTGCCTTTGCAGGGCCTTTTTCTAGAACGGTTGATAGCGGGTGCCAATTAGACGGCATTTACAACGTTGGAGAAGATCTTCCCGATTGCAGGACCGAGCAGGGCGAGAATAACAATTACAACAACAGCTACCAAAACGAGAATTAGAGCGTACTCGACCAAGCCCTGGCCTTTTTCTTTGGGCGCGAACAACATTGTTGTCACCTCCTTTCTGTTCATGGATGTTAGCCCTTGGAACTAGTTATTATTATAAGGAATTCGCGCTTGATTTCAAGTAGGGGGCAATTACAAACACCTTACAGGGGGGTAAACTTGGATAGAAATAAATGACAGTAGTAATAGAAGAATCACAGAATTATCATGTTCCAGGGTGATCGCTGAGCGGGGTTTTGACTTAACTTGCAACATTTTTATTACCACTACGTATATTAAGGTGAAATCGAAAGGAGTTGGTGGCCGGTATCCCATCTCTTTCGGGAGAGAGAAAGGCCTGCAAAATGAAAGGCGGTCGCAAGATCAGCGTCATTGTTTTGGCTCGCATTTCAGGCTATAATTTGTTCTGACCCAACGAACCGAGAAATCGGAGGTGTGCTGCAGACGGGCGTCATGCAGCCTAACGCAACAATACGCCCTTCCGTTACCTTGGAATGTTTGGTAGTTGTTCCTGACAATTTGGTTATGTAACTGTTTAGACAGTTACTCGGTTTTTCACATCTCAGTGGAGGAATCAAGATGAGCGATTTGTTTGATCGTGTAACCGGGGATCGAGACCTTTTCACCAGGCTTCTCAGCAAGATCCCCGGATTCAAGGGTTATATTGAGCGGCAGGATCGCCGGTCTTCAGATAAAATTCTGCGCGAAACGGTCGCTGCCCGTTACGAAGAGCTGTGGAGCCGGATTTCCGGTTTACAGCGCGATTTGATCAGTCAGGGACAGCTCGAGTATGTGGATGATTTAGAGGCGGCTGCGATCAAGCTGCGCCAGTTTGTGGATCGCGTTCGCATCGCTACTTATGGATATGCGGGCTTTTTCGATGCAATCAAAATTAATCAGGAAGAGCTAACCCGCGTTTACCAGTACGACCTGGCTCTGCTCGACTTGCGTGATGAGATCGAGCGGGCGGTCGATAATGTTGAAACCTCGATTGGAACAGACGGGCTGCCGGCGTCCATTCGCCACCTTACCAGTCTAGCGCAGCAGGCCGTCCAGGCTTTCAACCGCCGGGCGGAAGTCATGCTCGGCGGCGTCGCAGATTTATCGTCCCAATAAGCGCAGCTTGCAGAAGGATTATGGAGTGTACAAATGGCTAGGATTATTGATGTAGTCGAATATCGAAATGAAATGGCGGATGAGATCGTTCACCGCTTCCCAGAAGAGGGCATCGCCGACCTGCGCATGGGCTCGCAAGTCATCGTGCGCGAGTTCCAGCGGGCGGTCTTCTTTCGTGATGGCCGTGCCCTCGACGTTTTTGGCCCTGGGCGCCATACCATCGCCACCGCCAATATCCCGCTGCTGGTCGATTGGGTGGGAAAGGCTTTCAGCGATCGCACGCCCTTCACGGCTGAAGTCTACTTCGTGTCAATGCGAGATTTTGCCGACCGCAAGTGGGGCACCCCGCAGCCGATCATCGTCCGCAACCCCGGCATGGGCCTGGGCGTGGCGCTGCTGCAAGGCTTTGGCTCCTACAGCTACCAGGTTTCCGACCCGCAGCAGTTTGTCAACCAGATTGTCGGCGGCCAGGGCGTCTACCGCACCGGCGAGATCGAGAACCGCTTGCGAACCATGCTGCTTTCGAAGCTGCAGGACTTGTTGGGTGAGACGACCGCCAAGGCCAGCGTGGTCGAGCTGATTGGGCTGACTGAAGAGCTCGGCTCAGGCGTGCGGGCCAAGGCTCAGGATGACTTCGCCGCCCTCGGATTGACTCTCAAGTCTTTCTACATCGGCAACCTTAAGCCTTACGAGAAGTCGGCCGAAGAGCTGCGGTCGATGGGGATGCTCGACATGCAGACCTACACCCAGCTGCAGGCAGCCGATGCGCTGCGAGATGCAGCCCAAAACCAGAGCGGCGGCGCAGGCTTAACCGCCGGGATCGGCGCGGGCATGGGCCTGGGCAACGTCATTGGACAATCGCTTCAAGGCATGACTGGCAAGCAGGAGACGAACCCGGCGCCGAGTAACCAGCCCTCCACCTCTGGCGCAATCCCTTCGGTGATGACGCCGGGTGAGGCCGCTAATATTCTGCGTGTGTCCGAAGAGGACGTCGTCGCCGCCATCCAGGCCGGCGACCTCAAGGCCCGCAAGATCGGCAGCGCTTACCGTATCAGCAAAGATGCCCTGGAAGACTTTCTGAAGGGCTAGGAACCGACCAGGATTGCAACAAGGCGGAACCAGAAGGACCGGTTCCGCCTTTTGTATCTCTGTGCTTTTCGCAGGAGAAGCGCTGGTTAATCCGATAGCGCCAGAATAACAATCGCTGCCTTACGTGAAGTATCGTTAAAGCGGTTGCGCATGATATAATTTCTATAGCCACAGTTCACCAGAATGGGGAGTATGGATGAAACTACAGGAATACCAATCGAAGCAAATTTTTTCAAAGTACAAGATCCCTATCCCAAAAGGTCAAATCGCAGTTACAGCCAGTGAGGCCAAGCATATCGCCGAAGAACTCGGCTCTCGGGTCGTGGTTAAGTCCCAGGTGCTGGTCGGCAGTCGCGGCAAAGCGGGCGGCATTCGTCTGGCCAAGACGCCCAAAGAGGCCGAAGAGCTGGCTACCGTAATCTTGGGAATGGATATCCAGGGATTGCCGGTGCGTAAGGTCCTCGTCGACGAGGCGGTCAACATTAAGAAGGAAATCTACTTAGGCATCACCAACGACCGTGCAGCCCGCAGACCTGTCATGATGGTCTCGGAAGCCGGCGGGATGGACATCGAGGAAATCGCCCGAAAGCAGCCGGAAAAAATTATCAAGGTACACATCGACCCGCTGCTTGGCCTGCGCGATTACCAGGCTCGAGATATGGCTGCCAGCATCGAACTGCCCCGCAATTTGTGGCGCAGCTTCATTGAAATTTGCCACGGCTTGTGGCGCTCTTACCTGGAGAGCGACGCCACCCTGGCCGAGATCAATCCGCTGGTTATCACCGAAGACAATCGCATCATGGCCCTGGACGGCAAGATGATCATCGATGATAATGCCCTGTTTCGCCATTCCGACCTGGCCGACATGCGCGATCTTGATTCCGAGGATCCCTCCGAGATCGAGGCTCGCAAATACGGCCTGTCGTATATCAAGCTGGATGGGCATATTGGCTGTATGGTCAACGGTGCCGGCCTGGCAATGGCCACCATGGATATCATCAAGCTTTACGGCGGTGAGCCGGCCAACTTCCTCGATATTGGCGGCGGGGCCAGCTCTGAGAAGGTCACCGCAGCCTTCCGCATCATTCTGTCCGATCCAAACGTGCACGCCATCCTGATCAACATCTTCGGCGGCATCACTCGCGGCGACGAGGTCGCTCGGGGCATCCTGACCGCCTTGCAGGAAGTGGACGTGCAGGTGCCGATGGTCGTGCGCCTGGTAGGCACCAACGCGGAAGAGGGGCTGCGCTTGCTGGCAGACGCAAACATGATCACAGCCGAGACGCTGGCGCAGGCCGCCGAGAAATCCGTATCGTTGGCCGAAGGAGGGCTGAAATGAGCATCCTGATCAACAAAAACACCCGCCTGATCGTCCAGGGCATTACCGGTCACGAGGGCATGTTCCACACCGAGCAGATGGCGCATTACGGCACCAACATTGTAGCTGGGGTGACGCCCGGAAAGGGCGGTGATTGGGTTATGGATGGCAAGATCCCGGTCTTCAATTCTGTCAAGGTGGCTGTCGAGGCGACCGGGGCCAACACCAGCATCATTTTCGTCCCGGCTCGTTTTGCGCCCGACGCCATGTACGAAGCCGCCGACGCCGGCATTCCCCTGGTATTCTGCATCACCGAGGGTATCCCATCCCAGGATATGATGCGTGTAGTCACTTACTTGAATGAAAAGGATGTGCGCCTGATTGGGCCAAACTGCCCGGGCGCATTGACCCCCGGCGAGAGCAAAGTGGGTATCATACCGGGCGACATCGCCATACCCGGCGATGTAGGCATTGTCTCGCGCTCCGGCACCCTGACCTATGAAGTGTTGTATGCTCTTAAAGAAAATGGAATGGGCGCCAGCACCTGCGTGGGCATCGGTGGGGACCCTGTCATCGGCTCTAACTTCACCGACATTCTGGCCATGTTTGAGGCCGATCCGCGCACCGAGCGGGTGGTGATGATTGGCGAGATTGGCGGCACGGAAGAAGAAAAAGCGGCCGATTTTATCAGCCGCCAGATGACCAAACCGGTGGTCGGTTTTATCGCCGGGCAGACCGCCCCTCCCGGCAAGCGCATGGGACATGCCGGCGCCATCATTGAAGGCGAATCCGGCACCGCTGCCGGCAAGATCAAGGCTTTCAAAGCCTCCGGCGTGCGCGTCGCCAAGCATCCCGAGGAAATCCCGAACCTGTTGAAGTAAAACCAAATTCTTCGAATATGGAAACTAAAGGGCAGGCTCTATGCCTGCCCTTTTTCATTCCCTATAATCTGCCAGCAAAGACGGGGACAACCGCCTGAGACGCATAACAGGAGGCGCAATTTCGCTTGCGCCTCCACTGTTATCTGGTTGTGCAGATGAGCTTACTTGTGATTATTGACGTATGAAACGGCGTCGCCGACAGTCCGGATCTGGCGAGCTTCCTCGTCCGAAATCGTCAAGTCAAACTTCTCACACAGTCCGTCGATCAAGAAGAATTGATCCATCGAGTTCGGCTTTGAGATCCTCAATAAAACGGGTTTCCTGTGTAAGGCCCTCTTCATCAATCTTCATCACATCAACGACAACGGCTTTGACTCCCTCGAAGGTGTCACTCATCAGTCATCCTCCTCTAAGTTTGATCGGTCAGGTTCGATGCCAATACATTGTATCTTGCCTCTGCGATCTGTCAAGATTAACACCATGTCATCTTCCCGGATACGGTTTTCACCGATCTCCCCGGATGGGATCAATGAACATCTATTTTCATTCGTAACCCAACACATCCTTGTGTTGGGATGGGTATGAGAGTGAGGCTTGTTGGCCTGGAAGCCAAAACAGGATGTGTTGGATGACGATTTCCTTCGTTCGGATGGTATTCCAAAAGGATGAGGGGCCGCCTGTATAATTTTCACTCCCTTTTTCTTTTTCTCGTAACGAAAGGTTTGGTATACTCATCCAAAGAACTGCTCGGAATTTTTGGGGATGTACTGCCATTGGCTTTCGACTGTATCCGGCAAGCGTGGTTTTAACCCCCTTGAGAGTGAAAATTTGTGATGGATTACAAGCAGACTGTCTCCTCTCGTAAAGCGGATCATATCCGCATCAATCTCGACAAAGACGTCAATTCGACCCTGACCACCGGGTTAGGGCGCTACCATTTCATTCATCAGGCCCTGCCTGAACTGGACCTCGACCAGGTCGATCTCTCGCAGGAGTTGTTTGGTCGCCACGTGCGGGCGCCCATCCTGATCTCCTCGATGACTGGCGGCACTGATGAGGCCATCGACATCAACCGGCGGCTGGCAATCGCCGCTCAAGAGGCCGGCATCGCCATGGGACTCGGCTCGCAGCGCGCTGCGATCGAGCATCCCGAGCAGGCGGAAAGCTTCCAGGTTCGCAAATATGCCCCCGACATTTTACTGCTTGCCAACTTAGGCGCTGTGCAGCTCAACTATGGCTATGGGGTCGATGAGTGCCGCCGGGCAGTGGAGATGGTCGCGGCAGATGCGCTCATCCTGCACTTCAATGCCCTGCAAGAGGCGCTCCAGCCCGAAGGCGACACGCGCTTCAGCGGGTTGCTCGACAAGATCGAACAGGTCTGCCGCCGGCTCGAAGTCCCGGTCATCGCCAAAGAGGTCGGTTGGGGCTTCTCGGAGCAGGCCGCGACCCGGCTGGCGCAGGTAGGTGTTTCCGCCATTGATGTTGCCGGGGCGGGCGGCACTTCCTGGTCGCAGGTGGAGATGTACCGCAACGAGGATGCGCACCTCGCCAACGTAGCTGCGGCCTTTCGCAGCTGGGGCATTCCCACCGCCAATTCCATCCGTATGGTGCGCCGCGCTGCCCCAGAGCTGGTCGTGCTGGCCTCTGGCGGGCTGCGCGACGGTGTGGATATCGCCAAGTGCATCGCCCTGGGCGCTTCCATCGGCGGCATGGCCGGGCCTTTCCTGAAGGCTGCCACGATATCGGAAGAAGAAACCCACCAGATGGTTGCAGAAATCCGTAGGGAGGTCCAGGTGTGCATGTTTGCCGCCGGCGCGGGCAGTCTGGACGCTCTGCGGCAAACACCACTCGTTGAAGGCAGAACAGGTGAAGGATGGAGCTGAAACAATTTATTCAGATCATGCAGCCGGAGATCGAGCAGCTGCTGCAGGTCGTGATCGATCGATCGGTGCAGGGGGATTACCCCGAGCTGCGTTCGATGCTGCGCTATCACTTAGGTTGGGAAGGCAGCGGCGCCGGACCGGACGCCCAGGGTAAGCGCATCCGCCCGCTGATCGTGCTGTTGTCGACAGCCGCGGCAGGCGGCGACTGGCGCAAAGCCCTCCCGGCTGCTGCTGCGGTCGAACTGATCCACAATTTCTCGCTGATCCACGATGATATTCAAGATCGCAGCGAGCTGCGCCGCGGCCGGCCGACAGTCTGGACGAAGTGGGGGGTGGCCCAGGCGATCAATGCCGGTGACCTGATGTTTACCCTGGCCTACATCTCCTTGCTGGATTTGGAGAAAACCGAACCGCCGGAGACCGTGGTGAAGGCCTCGCGCGTGCTGCATGAGACCTGTGTCTCTTTGACGAAGGGTCAGTTCCTCGATCTCTATAACGAAAACGAGCCATCCATGCCCGTTGATTCCTACTGGCCAATGGTGGGCGGCAAGACGGCTGCGCTGCTGGCTGCTTCCGCCGAGCTGGGGGCGATCGTGGCCCAGGCCGACGGTGAGCGCCGGGCGGCATTTCACCGCTTCGGCTACCAGCTTGGTCTGGCCTTCCAAATGCTCGACGACTTGCTGGGGATTTGGGGCAACGCCGATCAAACCGGCAAGTCTACCGAAAGCGACCTGGTTTCCGGCAAGAAGACCCTGCCGGTGCTGTACGGCTTGCAGCAGGGCGGGCAGTTTGCTTCGCGCTGGATGTCTGGGCCGATCCATGCGGTAGAAGTGCCGGAGGCTGCCGGCTGGCTGGTGCAGGACGGCGCTCGGGCCTACACGCAGCAAGAGGCCGACCGGCTGACGAAGGAGGCGCTCCAATCCCTGGATGAAGGCATCGTGGCCGACGAGGCCGGAGGGGCGCTCCGCAGCCTGGCCCTGATGTTGTTGAAGCGCCAGAGTTAACCGAAACGTAACTGCCGCTGTTGTGTTATAATCTTCAGAGTTCTAGACAAGAGTTCCCGGGGGAAACAGAAATCCAGCGCGTAATATCGAAATGGCAGGTTGGTGGACAATGTCCAGGCCAACCTGTTTTTAGGAAAGAAGGAAGATATGGAAAAAGATTCATCCATTTATCAGGCCGCAGAACTCTTCGACGATGAAAAGATGGATCACGAGACGATCGAAACCTCAGTACGCAAGATCTTAACTGCAGTCGGTGAAGATCCCAACCGTGAAGGCTTACTGCGTACTCCTGAGCGGGTGTCTCGGATGTATGAAGAACTTCTCCAGGGCTACCGCACAGACCCGGTGGCGCTGATCAACGATGCCCTGTTCGAAGAAGAGTACGATGAGATGGTCATCGTGCGTGATATTGAGTTTTACAGCCTGTGCGAGCATCACATGCTGCCGTTCATCGGCAGGGCGCACGTGGCTTATATTCCGAGTGGACGGGTAATTGGGCTATCCAAGATCCCACGCATTATCGAGATGTTTGCTCGCCGGCTGCAAGTGCAAGAACGTATGACCCGCCAGGTGGCCGACTTCATCCAGGAAGTCCTTAACCCTGCCGGTGTGGCCGTGGTCGTTGAGGCGCTGCACCTGTGCTCGATGATGCGCGGTGTCAAGAAGCATGAACTCGCGGATGACCACCTCCACCATGTTAGGTACGTTCCGCGCGAACATGGCAACCCGCATGGAATTTCTCGACAACATTTCTCGCAGCTCCGAACCACTGCACTTCTAGTGGAACCCCTTTTTTAATACCATTTAAGCGAGGACATCATGGACATTTTTTCCAAATGCTACGAGTACACAGTGGTCAAGGATGCAATTGCGACGGGGATCTATCCCTATTTCATTCCCTTGACAGACAACGAAGGCAGCGAGGTGACTTATCAAGGTCACCGACTGATTATGTGCGGATCGAACAACTACCTTGGGCTAACCACCCATCCCAAGGTTCGAGAAGCTGCCATCGAAGCCACGCACCGCTATGGCACGAGCTGCACCGGTTCTCGCTTTTTAAACGGAACGTTGGAAATGCACCATCAGTTGGAAGCCGAGCTGGCAAAGTGGGTCGGTAAGGAAGCCTCACTGGTCTTCTCCACCGGCATGCAGACCAACCTGGGCACAGTCAGCGCCCTGGTCTGCCGCGGCGATGCGGTCATCCTCGACAAGGACGATCACGCCAGCATCGTTGACGGCGCCCGCCTGGGCTACGGCAAGATCGAGCGCTACCGTCACAACGACATGGAACACTTGGAGCGGGTGTTGAAGTCTATCCCCGAGGAAGCCGGAAGGCTGATTGTGGTGGATGGTCTTTTCAGCATGGAAGGCGATTTAGCCTGCCTGCCTGAGATCTCTAAGCTGGCCAAGAAGTACGGCGCCCGCCTGATGGTCGATGACGCGCACGGCATGGGCGTTACCGGCGGCGGGCACGGCACCGCCGAGCACTTTGGTGTAACCGCGGATGTTGACTTGATCATGTCCACCTTCAGCAAGTCTTTCGCTTCGTTGGGCGGCTTCATCGCCGGAGAAGCGGATGTGATCGACTATGTCAAGCACAACGGCCGCTCGCTGATTTTCAGCGCCAGCATCCCGCCTTCGAACGCCGCAGCCGCCCTGGCAGCCTTGCAGGTCATGCGAGAGGAGCCTGAGCGGATTCAGCGCGTCAACGATGTCGCCGCCCGGATGCGCAAGGGGTATCAGGAGCTGGGCTTCGACACCGGCGCCTCGGTAACTCCGGTGATCCCGATCATCATCGGTGACGATGACAGGACCTTCCTGACCTGGAAGCTGCTCTTCGATAACGGCGTGTTCGTTAACCCCGTCATTTCCCCCGCCGTCGCTCCCGGGCGCCAGCTGCTGCGCACCAGCTACATGTCCACCCATACAGACGCTCAGATGGACCGCGTGCTCGAGGTATTCGAGAAGGTCGGTAAGCAGGTGGGGTTGATTTAATCGCGAAGATCGATCAAGGAAATAGAGAGCAGCCATAGCGCTCTGGCTGCTCTCTATTTATTCCATAAGGCACAGGAATGCTAAGGGCGTTTGTTTGGCGGCAAGATGAGCGCCCGCAGGCTCGATTTTTCAAATAGATTGTTATAATGGCAGCATTCGAAAGGGGATTGAATGCCGATTTTCGATCACTTCAACCTGATTGCACCCTATTACGACCGCCTACTCGGTGGCGACAACCGCGAGCACTGGCTGCGCCTGCTGGATATCCCGCCCGGCTCTCGGCTGCTGGATGCAGGCGGCGGCACCGGGCGCGTCTCGCAGATGCTGGGCTGCCTCTCCTGCACGGTGGTGGTGGCGGATGCTTCCCACGGCATGCTGCGCGAGGCGTCTGCCAAGCACGGGCTCCTTCCCGTGCAGGCCGAAGCGGAGGCGCTGCCCTTCCCGCCGGCGAGCTTCGAGCGCATCTTGATGGTCGACGCCCTCCATCACGTCGTTGACCAATCCCGCACCATTGACCAACTGTGGCGGGCGCTCAAACCCGGCGGACGCCTGTTGATCGAGGAGCCCGATGTGCGCCAGTTTGGGGTCAAGCTGGTGGCGCTGGGCGAAAAGCTGCTGCTGATGCGCAGCCACTTCCTTCCTCCAGCGCAGATCGAGGCGCTTCTGCATGCGCAGGGCGCCCAGGTCACGGTGGAACTGGTAGGGGCCAACGCGCTTGTTCTAGGAGTCAAGGGAATCTCCCCTTCTTTTCGCACTTAAACACCCCATCTCTTTATGGGGGATATTCCCCCCTTTTTTTAGGGGCATCCCTTATTGCGTGGTTTGCACCGCAGCATTATTATATAGACAGTAATTGACCAAACGACGGCAGGTCTGATCTGAAAGAAAAAAACTGCCTTAGGGGGAAATCATTTCAGATCGCCAACGGTTTGACTTATTGGTTTAGAATTGCAAGCCAGGGGGACTCTGACGACGCCGGAAGGTTTGGTTAATCGATATGAAGGAGAGGCTGAAAAAAGCCTCTCTTTTTCGTTAAGGGCAGGCAATCAGGCGTAGGGGGAAGCCCTAATTTCCCCAGCCTGATTGCCTGTCCTTGTACAAGGATTTGGGACATTCCGGCTCACTCCCCCCTTGAAATTAGGGTATACTACATCTATCTCATTGAGATTGTGGGGAATCCGGAGATTTGCCAGAGTGTTACAAATTCCGAAAATGGAGGGAGATATGGCGGAAATGAAAGATGGGTGCGTCAACCCAGCAAAAGGCCCAATTTCGCAAGACAATATTTCGGTGCAAGCTCCCGGCGGGAATGGATCAAAACAAAAGGAGGAAAAAGGTATGATGACCGCTCGTGTTGGCAAGCCTGCTCCAGATTTTGAGCTGAGCGCTTTCGTCAAAGATGGTTTCAAGAATGTACGTTTGTCCGATTTCAAAGGGGACTGGATCGTTCTGTGCTTTTATCCAGGTGATTTCACCTTTGTCTGACCGACTGAATTAGCGGCAGTTGCCGCCAAACAAGAAGAGCTGGACGAGCTTGGAATCAAAGTTCTGGCCGTCAGCACCGATAGTCGCTTTACCCATAAGATTTGGCAAGAAGAAGAGCTTTCCAAGATGGTTCCCAACGGCTTCCCCTATCCGATGCTTTCGGATGGCGGCGGGCGCGTCGGGACGGTTTACGGCGTCTATGATGAGGACGCCGGAGTGGACATCCGAGGACGATTTATTATCGATCCCGATTTTGTGATCCGCGGCATGGAAGTATTAAGTCCCGAAGTTGGCCGCAATGTCGAAGAATTGATCCGGCAGGTGAAGGCCTTCCAGCTCGTGCGTGAGACCGGGCAGGTCACACCGGCCGGTTGGCAGCCCGGTGGGCACACCCTCACCCCCGGCCCTGCGCTGGTCGGTAAAGTCTGGCAGGAATGGAAGCCGGATAAAGCCGAGGCATAACCGGGGCAAATATCCGGTATCAGAGCACTCTGGCAGCCGGGCGGGCTGCTGCGGCGCCCCGGTTCGGAAGAAAGCTGAATCCGGAGAGCTGCCAGCCCGCCTGGATTTTTACAAGCACTGTTAAGGTGGTTGCACTTTTTCTGTGAGGGGACGCTGCTGCAGCAATCCCTCATAGGAAAAGCGCAGCTGCCTCGACAGTTCCATTTTTTTTGGTGGAGATTGGTATGAGCGAGATTTCAATTCAATCGATAATGGACCGCTTGTGCGGCGCATTCGTGCCCGAACGGGCAGAAGGTGTTGACGAGACGATCCAGTTTCAGTTGAACGGTGAGCAGGGTGGTGAGTGGGCGGTATCCATTCAAAACCAAACTTGCAGCGTGGAGCAGGGTACGATCCCCAACCCGAGCTTGCGTTTCATCGCCGAGGCGCAGGATGCGTTAGACATCCTGGCCGGTAAAATGGACCCTATGCGAGCCTTCATGCGTGGCAAGCTGCGCCTGGAAGGGGATATGGGCCTGGCCATGAAGATGACCAAGCTGTTCGACGTGCATAAAATGTAACCGGAGTGAATAAAAGAAAACAGTTCGTGATCGATCAGGTCGATCACGAACCGTTTTCTTTTATTCACTCCGGTTAGTAATATAAACCCCAATCACCCAGGCCCTCTTCCATCATAGAGAAGTCCCACACTTCCACGCCCATGTCAATCTTGGCCGGACGCTCCATGACTTCCTCGGCCTTCTGTCGGGTGGTCTCGATCATCGACGGCCCATAAGGGCAGAACGGAGTGGTCAGAATCATCACGACCTTCACCAGGTCCGGTTCGATTTGCACATCCCGGATCAGCCCTAGCTGGATGATGTTCAAACCAATCTCCGGATCGAGGATCTCGCTCAGGCCGTTTTTCAGTTTTTCCGCAAGTTCGGGCTGCTCGTCTTCGGCGGCCCAGGTTGGACGGTTGTTGCCAGGCTGGTCCATCATTTCGATTTCTCTCCAGATTTTGTATTCGGAATAACATACGTGCAGTGCCGGTCGCCGCTCAAGATGCAGCGCATCTTTTCCACAGGAATGGAAAGGACGGTGGAGATGAGCGTTTGATCAACCGAGCAAACTTCGGGATGGCTTTGTCCGATGTGGTAGTAAGGGCAGGTGATTTCATGGATCAAGTACTGCCCATCCTTCTTTTCCCACTCCACGATAAAGCCTTCTTGGGCCAGCAGTTCCTTCACCGCTTCCAGTTTCCCCTCCATCGGTAGATCTTCGACCTGCTCGGCATAACCGGCGGCCAGGGTCTTAGCGATATCCGTAAACAACTGGTCGACGGTTTGTTGGGGGAGATTTTCTTTCACCTGCTCCAACAGCTTGTTGGTCAGGCGCAGGTAGCGTGTCGGAAAGTGCTCGAGGCCCTTTTCTGTCAATTCATATACCAGACGCGGTCGGCCCACCCCATGGCGTTCCTCTTCCGCCTCCACCAACCCATCGGCTTGCAGATTCGTCAGGTGATGGCGTACAGAAATAGCGTTGATTCCAACCGAGTTGGCTAACTCGTTGATGCTGGATTTGGGATGGTTAAGAAGTGTTTGTAAAATTCGATCTCGCGTGCTGTTCATTTGCTTTATACCTATTAATAAAAAGAGACAATCGGTCTGAATTGAGTATATCACAGCGGCTCGAAAATTGTCAATATACTAGATTTTTATGTTAAATATTGAAAGGAAGGAGGGCAGAACGCAGGGAGTGGAGAGCAGTGGTCGATGGAGCACCGTTCGATCAAAGAGAACCGCCTGGCCGCCAAGGCCCCAGGGATGGCCAGGAAGAATAGAAGAAAGGGGTTTAAGGATTACCTCTTTCCCAGTCAGTGATGATTGGGACTGCGAGATGCAAGGGGAACTCCAGACAATTTTGCCAAGGCAGCACGCCTTGGGCTGCAAAGCAACCGGATCGTTAGTTCGGGAAGTTGTTTAGGAGGTCGATATTCGAATTGACGATTTCGAGCCGGACCCAAGCAGTGATGAAACTCACGAGAAAAGCAACGTTGAAACCGGCGGCGATATAGACCGAGAGCCCGTCCAGTTGCGAGAGCATCCCGAGCGCAAAGGTCGCGAGGATGATGATCAGAAAGGCTCCGCCGATGATAGTAACGTTTCGCCGGAAAGCTGCTTGCCGAATTTTTAAAAGAGCCAGGTAATTTAACATCCGATCCGCAGTCATGCGCCTCCTCCTTACGTTTTTAGGTCCTTAAGATATATTTTTTTATTTTACCGGCCGCCAAACGGGGCCGAAGTCGAAGCCAGGGTCTGAGGTTAGGCGCATAAAGTTTTCGCCGGTGAGATCCATCAGGAAGATGTCGTGGTTGCGGCCGTCAGGCCAGCTTTCAAAAGCAATCCACTTGCCGTCCGGCGAGATACTGGCTCCGGCGACCGGGCCCTTGTCCTCGATACCGGGCGGTGGGATGCGGGTCTCTTTGCCGTTCTCGCGGTCCTCGTAGCGCTTGGCGACCAGCCACGGGATGGCCGGGTCGATCTGGCTGCGGCTGAACACCAGGAATTCCCCATCCGGAGACCAGGCCGGCCACAGGTCGATGACGTTGCCGTTGGAACTGAACTGGAATTCGGTGATGCCTTGATCGGACATGACCCAGACGTGATGGAACGGCCCCTGGCGCACGAAGGCCAGCTGCTTGCCTGATGGATGCCAGGCGGGCTGCAAGTCAGGATAGCGGGTGTCGGAGAGCTCTTGCATGCTCTTATCGTTGAAGTTGTAGACGAAGATGTGAGCTTTGCCGGTGCGGATCGAGGTGAAGGCGATGCGGTCGCCATCCGGTGACCAGGCGGGATCGAAGTCTCCGGGCAGGCTGACCGGCAGCAGGGTGGCGTTTTCATCCTCGGTGTCGACATCCATAGTGTAGATGCGGGCTTTATCGTAGTACTGATTCTCTTTGGCGAGACAGGGGGAGATAAAGGCGATGTGTTTGCCGTCCGGCGACCAACTTGGCTGGCAGGCACCCATCGGCATGTTGCTAATTTGATGCTGCTCCTGGCCATCGGCGTTCATCAACCAGATTTGCATCATCCCGCTGCGGTCGGAAGCAAAGGCTACCTGGTTGACCCGCTCTTTCTTTTCTTCCGTCGGCACGATCAGCGGATCCGGCGTGGCGGTCAGTTCGGAGGTTTCGACAGGCACGGGAGACTGCGTCTGTGTTGGCCCAGATGTTGGGGTAGGCGCAGTTCCGATCGAAACCCCGGCAACAATGGCGGTGTGAGTGGGATCTGGCGGGAAGGTAGCGGTGATCACAATCGGTGTCCTGGGCGAAGGGAAGAAGCGCGCCAGGGCGGAGGTCGGCACATCGGGACGCACGAGCAGAAAGGCGACGATGACCACCAGCACCGTGGCGAAGAATGCCGCCGGGAACCAGACCGGCTTGCGCTTGGGCGGGCGGATGGGGGCGCTGCGCATTTTATAACGCGGCGCTTCGGCTTGTGGCTCGAGCTGCTCCTCCAGCGCTTCCACGTCCAATGAGACATGGCCATTTTCACCGGGCGGTGGGGAGATCATGTAACGCGGCAGGGTGATCTGTCCCAGGTTACCGGCGTCGAGCAGTGCCTGCTTGAAGTCTTCGGCGGATTGGTAGCGATTCTCCGGCTCCACTTCGAGCGCTTTTTCAAGCACGGCAGCCAGCTTGCGGTCCAGCTTAGGGCGCAGTTGGCGGACCGGCGTTAATTGAGCCTTGCCTGTGGCGCGCGCTAAACCGTCCTCGGGGATAATGCCGGTCAGGGCGGCGTACAGGGTCGCGCCCAGCGAGTAGACGTCTGAGCGGGCGTCGGTGTGGGCGGTGCCATACTGCTCTGGCGGAGAGTAGCCGGGGGTCATGGCGCGGGCGCCGGTGGTGGTGGTTTGCTCGCCCACCATGCGCTTGGCAAGCCCAAAATCGACCAGCAGGATCTCGCCTTCAGGCGTGATTTTGATGTTGCCGGGTTTGATATCGCGGTGGATGACCGCCGGTTTGCGGGTGTGAAGATAAGCGAGCGCATCGCAGATGAAAGCCCCGATCAGGATGACCTCGCGCTCGTCAAGGGTGCTGATCCGCTCGATGCGCTGGCGCAGATCTTCCCCTTCGATGTAATCCATGATCAGATATTGGCCCTGGTTCTCAACCGAAAAATAGTCGCCGACCCTGGGGAGATTCGGGTGGCGCAGGCTGGCGAGGATGTTCGCTTCGTGACGAAACTGGCGGGTGTACTCCTGGCTGAGGAAGAGGTTCTCTTTAACAGCAACGCCTACCCCTAGGTGCTCATCCTCGGCGCGATAAACCGCTCCCATGCCTCCCTGCCCCAGGATGGAGACGATGCGGTAGCGATTGTTGAGGTGGGCACCAGGACTTAATGGCATAACAATACGAGATTTCGTGAACTCAATTCTTCACCTGATTGTACTCAAGTTCGTACCAATTCACAACACAGCAAGCATTCCAATGTGGCAGGATTGGCGCGATTCCATTCAAACAATCCAACAACATTGGAATTCTCACTGGCAGCGGATTACTCCTATGATACCATGGAGACGTGCTATAATGGCCTTGCAATATCATACCGCTTTGTTGATGCTTATGAATTTGGATATCCATACTGGCGTAAATACTGCCTTTATTCTGGCGCTGGTCGGCGTCATTTTTTCTCTTTATCTCGGGATCCGGTCAATCCGCACCGGATTGCGCCTGTTGTTTTTTCGCAAACGGCGCGATCTGATGGTGCGTGGTTGGCGGCTGATCCTGATTGCGGTCGTACTGGGCGCGGTGGCCTTCTCTTTGAACCAGTATGCCGAGCCGGTCGCCTATATGGTCTTCCCGCCCTCGCCGACGGTCACCGCGACGCCGACCATCACCATGACACCCACGATCACCATGACACCCACCATCACACTTACTCCGTCGATCACGCCGACGCCGGCAATTTCAAATACGCCGGAAATGCCATCTGACATCGCGGTGCAGTTCACCTCCGTGGTGACTCCCAGCGCCGACACAGTTTTCAGCACGCTTCAGTTCACGCGCGAGATGGACGAAAATCTGCTGCCTGTGGACCCCTCCGATACGTTCGAAAACCCGATCACCACCCTGTATGGCACCTTTAGCTTCGACAAGATGGAAATGGGCTCGCAGTGGACGGCGTTGTGGTACCGGCTGGCGGATAACGAGATCGTCTGCTATGAGACGACGCCCTGGGATTACGGCACAGGCGGCTACGGCTACACCGAGTGCAGCCCGGCTTCCGATCAGTGGCTGCCGGGTGAGTACGAGGTGCGCATCTTCATCGGTAATACATGGATTTCTTCCGGGCGATTCTTCGTGACTGGCGAGCCGCCGGCCCCCTCGATCACGCCAACGCCAACTCGCACGGCAACTGCCACTCGCACCGCGACGGCCACCCGCACGGCCACCGCGACCTTCGGACCCACCCTGACGCCCACATCTACGCTGACACCAACGATCACTCTGACCCGCACCCCCTCATTAACCCCGACGGTGACTCGCACGCTGCCGCCGACATCGACCATGGTGCCCACCCGCACGCCGCGCGCTACCGATACGAAGTGGCCCACTTTGACTTCACAACCACAGTAAGAGCGAAACACAGAGCCGCATTAATTTTAAAGGGGCAGAGAGTAAAATCCTATCCTCTGCCCCTTTAAATTAATTGCGGCTCTATGTTTCGCTCTTACACGATTAACCCTCGCTTGGGATACAGCGCCACCGCGATCTGAGCGGCGATTTTGGCATTGTTGCGCAGCAGCGCCAGGTTGGCCTTCAGGCTGGCGCCGTCAGAGAGGCGGCCAACCCGGCCGAGCAGGAAGGGCGTCATGGCCGCTCCGCGGATGCCTTGATCTTCCGCTTCTCGCAGGGCCTTCTGGATCACTGCTTCCATCTGCTCAGCGGGCACGGCCACCTCTTCCGGCGGCGGGACGACCACGAGCAATGCGCTCTCCAGCCCCATCTCCCACTGCGCTTTGGCAGCCCTGGCTACCTCGTCCGGGCTGTTGACTCGCGCGGTGACGGGCAGACCGCTGTCGCGCGAGTAAAAGGCGGGCAGTTGATCGGTTTGGTATCCGAGCACCGGCACGCCCAGCGTTTCGAGCTTTTCGAGGGTGGCAGGCAGGTCGAGGATCGACTTGGCGCCCGAGCAGACCACCACCAACGGGGAGCGGGCCAGCTCGGGCAGGTCGGCCGAGACGTCGAATGGGGCGCCGCGATGCACGCCGCCAATGCCGCCGGTGCTGAAAACTCGCAGCCCGGCCGTGCGGGCGGCGATCAGCGTGCCGGCGACGGTGGTGCCGCCGTTCTCGCCGCGGGCGACCGCGACAGCGTAGTCACGGCGGCTGATCTTGCGGGTGGGGGTGTCTGGGTTGGCCAGGGTCACCAGGTCTGAGTCGCTCAGGCCCAGGCGCACCTGCCCCGCAAGAATGGCGGTGGTGGCCGGGACTGCGCCCTGTTGGCGCACTTCCTCTTCCACCTCGCGGGCCAGCTCGAGATTCTGTGGATGCGGCAAACCATGGGTGATCACGGCCGATTCGAGCGCCACGACCGGCGCATTGCTGCGGATGGCGGCGGACACTTCGGGTGTCAGCTGAAAGAATGAGGGTAGTTTTGGGTACATCTTACGAATGCCCGAGGATTGGATGGGGCTGATAGGCCTCTTCCAGCCGGTTCATTTCAGTTTGTGTAAGCTGGACAGATACGGCAGCGGCGGCGTCATCCAGGTGATCCATCTTAGTTGCGCCAATGATCGGGGCTGTAATGACCGGTTTTGAGAGCATCCAGGCCAGCGAGATTTGCGCCATCGACAGGTTGCGGGCTTCGGCCACTTCGTAGACCCGCTGTGCGATTTCCAGGTCTTCGTCCGAATATAGGCGTTTCCCGAAGGCATCCGTCTTGGCACGCAAGGTCTCATTCCGTTCCTGGGATGGCTTGCGGGCTAATAATCCACGGGCCAGCGGCGACCAGGGGATCACGCCGATCTTCTGATCCCGGCACAGCGGCAGCATTTCGCGTTCCTCTTCTCGATAGATCAGATTGTAATGGGGCTGCATGGAAACGAAGCGCGTCCAACCGTGCAGGTCCGAGGTGTACAGGGCTTTGGTAAACTGCCAGGCATACATCGAAGAAGCGCCGATGTAGCGGGCTTTTCCGGCCCGCACGACGTCGTTCAAGGCTTCCAGTGTTTCTTCGATCGGGGTTTCGTCATCCCAGCGGTGGATCTGGTATAAGTCGACGTAATCAGTGCCCAGGCGCTTAAGACTGGCATCGATGGCGCTGAGGATGTGCTTGCGGGAGAGGCCGCCATCGTTGACCCCGGGCCCCATCACGCCGTGAACTTTGGTGGCAATCACCAGCTCGTCCCGAGAAGCAGTAAAATCTTGCAGGGCTTTACCGACGATCTCTTCGCTGCGCCCGTTGGAATAAACATCGGCGGTGTCGAAGAAGTTGATCCCCAATTCCAAGGCGTGCTGGATGAACGGCCGGCTGTGTTCTTCGTCGAGCGCCCACGGCCAGCGCTCGCTGGGTCCACCGTAGCTCATGCAGCCCAGGCAGATGCGGGACACTTTCATGCCGGTTGAACCTAATCGAATGTATTCCATTTTCCCTCCATTTAGTCATTTAATTTCTGAGCCAAGAACCCCTCTGATGGGATAAGTGTATCACTTAGAACTTCGTTAACAAAATTTTGTCCAGGACCTTGTTTTGTAACTCCGCATCAATTCAAAGCCCAAAGGCCAGAGTTTTTAGAAAACCAGGAGCGGAAACTCTAGATGCGAGTATAATGGCTCCATGAGGTCAGGGAATAAAATGGCAAAAAACATGGCAGCTTTCAACCCGCGTCGGCTGATCCCAGGTCTCGCTTTGGGGTTCCTGGCGCTGCTGGGTCTGGCGCTGCTGGGGGACATCCGCGAGGTGATCCAAACCATCGACCGCTTCGACTGGCGGCTCTTCCCGCTGGTGCTGTTGTTGACCTTGTTCAATTACACCCTGCGCTTCTTCAAGTGGCACTATTACCTGGGCCAAATCGGCGTGCATACGCTGTCGCTGCCGGAGAGCGCGCGGTTGTTTGTGGCGGGATTCCCGCTGGCGGTCACGCCAGGCAAGGTTGGTGAGGTGCTCAAGGGCGTGTGGATCAACCAGCGCAGTGGCATCGCGGTGGGGCGCGGCGTTTCGGTAGTGGCGGCGGAGCGGATCAGCGATGGGCTGGCAGTGTTGATGCTGTCTACCGTTGGCGTGGTCGCTTACCCACGCTACTGGCCCGCTTTCCTGAGCGTGCTGCTGGTCCTGGTTGGCGTGGTGGCGGTCTCGCAGGTGCGTCCGGCGGCGCTGTGGCTGCTGGCGTTCGGCGAGCGGCTGCCCCTGATACGGGGCATCATGCCCGCCGTCCGGGATTTTTACGAGGGCAGCTACTCGTTGTTCCGGCTCAAATCGACGCTGCTGGCGGTGGGGCTCGGCACGGTTTCCTGGCTGGGCGAGGGTGTCGGTTTCTACCTGATCCTGCTTGGGCTGGGGATCGAGCCCAGTTCACAGCTGCTGGCGCTGGCGGTGTTTGTGCTGTCGTTCTCGACCGTGATTGGAGCGATCTCGGCGCTGCCGGGCGGCCTGGGCGCGGCCGAAGTGTCCATCGCCGGAATGCTGACGTTACTGAGCGGCATGGAGCCGGCCCTGGCGACCACGGCAACCTTGCTGATCCGCCTGGCAACGCTGTGGTTTGGGGTTAGCTTAGGATTAATCGTCTGGGGAGTGTGCCCAGGTTTATTAGGAATGAGCGTGCAAAATGGACCGCTGGTTGAAGGTTGAGTTACACTGCCATACAATTTATTCGAAAGACAGCCTGACGAAATTAGAAGACTTGCTGCAAGCCGCCAGGGATTTTGGCATCGACCGCCTGGCGGTGACCGATCACAATAATATCCGCGGGGCGCTGGCAGCCAAAAAGCTGGACCCCGAGCGGGTGATCGTGGGTGAGGAGATCCGCACGCAAAAGGGCGAGCTGCTGGCCTACTACCTGCAAGAGGAAGTGCCGGCGTACCTGTCGCCCGCCGAGACCCTGGCGCGCTTGAAGGACCAGGGCGCTTTCGTCAGTGTGCCGCACCCGTTTGACTTGCGACGCTCAGGCTGGCTGCTGCCGGACCTGCTGGAGATCCTGCCGCAAGTGGACGCGATCGAGGCATTCAACTCGCGCTGCGTTTATATCGGAATGAACGACCGGGCGGCGGAATTCGCAAAGGAGCACGATAAACCGGTCACTGCCGGATCGGATGCGCACATGATCATGGAGCTTGGGCGGGCCACCCTGCGCCTGCCGGAATTTGACAGCGCCGACGACCTGCGCCGGGTGATCCGTCAGGGGCAGATCGAGGCGCTTCTCTCACCTTTCTGGGTGAACGCCTCATCGATGTATTCCAAGATCGTTAAGCGCTTCTTTTCCTTGACGGAATGAGCAGATCGGATACAATTAAGCTGTTCATGGGGTGATGGCGGAACAGGCAGACGCGACGGACTTAAAATCCGTTGGCCGAAAGGTCGTGTGGGTTCGATTCCCACTCGCCCCACAAAGCGAGTACCCGTATGGGTTAAGCGGGGGAAAGCACATGCGCGGCCCGGAAACGGGTCAAGGAAGTTGAGCAAGAGGTTGTCTTGCAAAGCCCCCGAGAAGAGGGCTTTTTTGTTTCCGGCACCGGAAGGTGGCTTTCAATAATTTCACACTTGGCTGGGCGCTCCTGTCCTCGAACATGATCCCATGAGCTCCTGCCACGCTCCCGCATGGGGAGCGACGCGTGGTTGTGCGCGTTCGAGCCAAAGCCCATATTTCAATCCACGCTCCCGCATGGGGAGCGACGCCTCGTCGAGCTGGTCTTGCTGGAAGCGGAAGAAATTTCAATCCACGCTCCCGCATGGGGAGCGACTTAGGCGGGCTGGCGCTTGCCCTATCCAACGCGAGATTTCAATCCACGCTCCCGCATGGGGAGCGACTAAAGCCTTTGACCTCTCGCCACACAAAGACCACATTTCAATCCACGCTCCCGCATGGGGAGCGACTTGATGATCTTTTTGATTACTATACCGACTTTCAGATTTCAATCCACGCTCCCGCATGGGGAGCGACGTGGGCTTTGACGTCGTCGTAGGCGTCGATATTTCAATCCACGCTCCCGCATGGGGAGCGACGCGAGACGGTATTGAGATGATTGATCGACGAGTAATTTCAATCCACGCTCCCGCATGGGGAGCGACAACCATCGTCGATTTCCGCACCTACGCCCAGGCATTTCAATCCACGCTCCCGCATGGGGAGCGACATCCCCCGAGGCTCTCTTAGCAATACCGCCACCTATTTCAATCCACGCTCCCGCATGGGGAGCGACCCTGATCGAAATTATCTTTGGAGGCAAGTAACATATTTCAATCCACGCTCCCGCATGGGGAGCGACGCACGCATATGCACGCATACACGCATATATAATGATTTCAATCCACGCTCCCGCATGGGGAGCGACTTGCCGGGATTGCAAGAGAGGGTATCGGCAAGAATTTCAATCCACGCTCCCGCATGGGGAGCGACAGCAGATGATGGGGACGAACGCCCCCTACTACCTATTTCAATCCACGCTCCCGCATGGGGAGCGACGTATTAGCCGAATGGAGAAAATAAGAGGACACCATATTTCAATCCACGCTCCCGCATGGGGAGCGACCCCATATAGATATCCGTGCTGAGTACATCCGATAGAATTTCAATCCACGCTCCCGCATGGGGAGCGACTGTTACAAATAGTAAATAGCCTGACAAGTGTCTTATTTCAATCCACGCTCCCGCATGGGGAGCGACTTGCACGAGGTGTACGGCTGCCAGATCTACAGCCTATTTCAATCCACGCTCCCGCATGGGGAGCGACGGCGGCCGGGGAGAGCGTGACCATTACCGGATTATTTCAATCCACGCTCCCGCATGGGGAGCGACTTGCGATAGACAGTCGCGCCTATCAAAGCGACAAAATTTCAATCCACGCTCCCGCATGGGGAGCGACAGTTTATAGCCGACAACAGAGCTGAAAAGCAATTTCAATCCACGCTCCCGCATGGGGAGCGACAGGCTGCATTCAACATGGCCGTTCAATCGAAAATTTCAATCCACGCTCCCGCATGGGGAGCGACGTCGCCGAGCTGTTCATGTGCCTTACGTCAGCTGATATTTCAATCCACGCTCCCGCATGGGGAGCGACTATCGCGTCGTTACAATGCCGATTCAGCTGACATTTCAATCCACGCTCCCGCATGGGGAGCGACATGAGCTGTCGACGGTCCCGCACGGTCAGCAGATATTTCAATCCACGCTCCCGCATGGGGAGCGACATCGCATCCTGACACGCTCGCCAGCGTCAGCTGAACATTTCAATCCACGCTCCCGCATGGGGAGCGACATGGTTCAGGTGACACTCGCCGACTGCCAGAGCTATTTCAATCCACGCTCCCGCATGGGGAGCGACCTATGACTGCCTGAACGGTTCGACGAGTCTGGTCAACATTTCAATCCACGCTCCCGCATGGGGAGCGACAGCAGTCTTCGATGCAGACCCCGCTGAGCGCATATTTCAATCCACGCTCCCGCATGGGGAGCGACGTGCATGCGACTGAGTGCGCAACGGTACGGACGATCAAATTTCAATCCACGCTCCCGCATGGGGAGCGACATCCCGTGTCTGGACCGGCTGAGCGACGCAGAATATTTCAATCCACGCTCCCGCATGGGGAGCGACCTTCGATTACCAGCGCATCTGGCACGCAGTCGCAATTTCAATCCACGCTCCCGCATGGGGAGCGACCGCAATATCTGGCGTGCTTTGACGAGAAGCTACCACATCTGGTGGTTTGTCTCCTTGGTTTTCCTTGATCCTTTCGTTTACATCAATTTTTACTGAGAAAATGGCCAAAATCTTTTCGATTTCTGTGCGAACCTAATGGGGGTTCTATGATCGCTTTTGGTTCGCAGTTACACAATCAGGGGCCCCTCTATATTAATGCTCTTCTTGGCTCCAATGTGTTCGACCCGACTTTTCCATTCATCCCCAAAATAATAGAAGCGGAGACTGTCCTTTTCTGGGTCGATCAGCTCCTCCAGCGTATTTTTAAGCTGTTTCCATAACGCCGGATCCAAAAGGCATTCAAACACTGAGTTTTGAACCCTCTGCCCGTAATTTTGACATTGTTTCGCTACCTTGTGCAAGCGCTTTTTCCCGGCTGGTGTTTCGGTATTTACATCATAGGTGATCAAAATCATCATTCCGAACCTCTACTTCCAGAAGAATGGAGGGTACATGTCCAAATCGCCGCGTAAAAATCTCGCCAGGAGCAGCGCCTGGACGTATGGGATCAGGCCGAACTCGATCCGTTCTTGCAAGTAAGGGTGCATAATCGTTTCCCGTTTGCGTTCTTGCCAAATGGTGAGTACCTTCTTGCGAGTCTCATCGTCCATTAGGATGCCGCCGCTTTCTTTTTCAACGAACCCCTTGCCGTTGATTTGCTTTCGATTGATGAGAGACAGGACAAGGCGGTCTGCGAATACAGGACGCAGTTCTTCCATCAAGTCGAGAGCCAGGGAGGGTCGACCGGGCCGATCTTGATGCAGAAAGCCTACATAAGGGTCGAGCCCGACGCTTTCCAGGGCGGAGGAGACTTCGCTGGTGAGCAGGGTGTACAGAAAGGAGAGCAAGGCGTTCACATTGTCGAGGGGCGGCCTGCGAGAACGCTCTTTAAAGAAAAAAGCTTCTTTTTGGTGCAAGATCAATTCGTCGAACACTCCGAAGTAAAGCCGGGCTGCGCTGCCCTCAAAGCCCATCAATTCAGCGACCGACTCACACTCTTGAAGGATGCTCAACGTCTCTTTCAATGAATTCGAAGCTTTGGAAAGGGCGGTTGTATCCACCAGGAGCGCATGATCACGGACGGCTCGGGCCAGCACTTTTCGGCAGTTATAGATTTTGCCGATCAGGAAGGATGCGGCGATCTTGGCGCTTTCGCTCTCGTTTTCAGATATTTCATACTGCCGCTTTCTCAGTAAAACATTCCCTCTTATTTTCCCGGTCACCCTTGCTAAAAACCGACCGCTTGGTCTTAGAAAACACAGACCGATGTTTTTGTCTGTACAAGCGCCCATCAGGGCCGGGCTGACGCCGAGGTAATTAAAGCAAACGATGTTTTCCAGGTTGTGCAAGGGCAAGCGCATCTCGATCTTTTCCCCTTTCTTGATGACGACATTTTCACCATCCAGAAAGAGATAGGCTTCGGGCGCAGTTACGTACAGGACATTCAAAAGTTTCTTCATGTTTCTTCTTCGATCGCCTGACGAACGTATTTCGAAGCGGGCAGAACTTTGCTCTGAAGCTCAGGCAGGCACAGATCTTTTAGAGAGCAAGAACGGCAGGCTTTGGTAGGTTTCACGCGGGGTGTATGCCCTTTTGTAAAATAATCGTGCATTTCATCAGAAATTTGCTGTACCAGCGAACGTAGTTCATCAGTGAAGGCAACCTGAACCCGGCGACGCGTTTGACCATAGAAGAGATCCCCCTCTGGAATTGGGATCGAGAGCATCTCTTCCAGGCACATGGCCTGAGCGCATAATTGAACCTCATCCGATAGATCGCGTTTTTCTTTGCCGTGTTTGTATTCCACCGGCTTCGGCAGGTAAAAACCGTCCCTTCCAGGCAGCCGAACCCCCTCTGACGATGCAGTGAACTCTACAACGTCGCATACGCCATTCAAGCCAAGACGATAAGAGGCTACCGGCATCGAACGCGCGGTGACAACCCCTTTCCGAACTTCGGTTAGAAAGGGGTTGTCGGCGCGCTGATGCATCAAGCGACCTTCAGCGGTTAGAACATTCTCTTGCCATTGGCGCTCGACGTGGATGAGCGCCCACTGTCGACGGCAGAATTGAAAGTGCTGAATGCCGGAGAGCGGCAGGAGCTCATCGGGCGCGTATTCCGGTTTCATTGTTTATCGTTCATTTTTTCGCCAAACTCTATTCGCCCTCGAACACTTCACACTTAAGGCCGGGCAGTTCTTGCTCAATCTCAGCCAGGTCAGGCAGGTAATAGTCGGCAATGCTGTTCGGTTCGGCACCCGCTTCCATTAACCGGACCTTATTTTCGACCGCGCGGTGAACCTTCGCTGAAGAATATTGACCATTTTTCGAATTGTGTTGCCACCAGTAGACACGGCAAATTTCCATGCTGCCTTCCGGTCGGGCGGAGGATGCGTCATTGCGGAATAAAGTACGCAGAGCCTCTTTGATTGCCGAAGCATCATCCTCAGAAAACCCGGTTTGTTCCGCAAGCTGCGGGTTCATGCTGCCATAAAAGACATACACTCCATGATCCACACGGTGTTTCATGCCCATCGTGTCCGAGGCCCGCTTTGTGCCGTCACCTTCACCGCTGACGCTCTTTGTGATCTGGATGCTGGAAACCCGGTCTAGCACGGGCGCAACGGAAAAGGCGGGATGGATTGAGACGGGGCCGCGAATTCCAATGGACACGCCTTCCCCTTTGGCTCCGCCAGCATAGGCAAAGAGCTGTCCAAAGGTACGTACGTCGATCCACATCTGACATGCTGCTACCCGGTATTTCTTATCGTCTTTCATGTCGGTGGTACTTAGCATCCCTTTTGCGCGATTAAGCAGGCTGCGGTAATCATCCGTCCGGCGGTCATCTGATTGAACAAAAACACAGTGTCCAGCGTCCATCAAGCGGTTACGGATCTTGCGCTTGATACAGACATCGGAAAGCTCACCACGACCATCATAGGTGGTACGAGGGCGGTTACCGTTCAAGGGGTCGCCATTCGGGTTGGCATTTTTGACATTAACAATGACTGCAAAATCAATCTTGTTTCTTAGAGCTTCCATGATCGTTACTCCTTCGCTGTAGTTTGTTGGTTGTCCGAATTTTCTACGTCCGCTTCCCCACTTACGATGGAAAGGCCGCGCAGGTATTCTCTCTGGCAGTGATAGCCTAATAAGAATTCGCCGCTCAAACGCTTATCAAGGAGGAAATCGTTTGGGCTGAAGGAAGCGATGACGTCATCGATCAAACGCTGCCGTTTTTTCGACTTTTCGCCCAACCTGGCTTTATAAGGGGCGAGCGACAGTTCGAGTGTCCTCCAAGTGCTGTAAGGGCGTTCAGCGAATCGCTGCATCAATCGAGCCGCATTTGTCTCGCGGTTCTCTTTTGTCTCGTTCAGAGCCCATTCTTCCAGGCTCTCCGCCAGGGCCAGCAGCCTGCCGTAAAGATAGTCCCGTGTGGTTCTATTGGGATCAAGCGCCATATCGTAGTTCTCCTTTCTGTTATATTTTCTGAAGAGCGCGCAAGCAATGGTTAGGGTTTTCTCCCATTCAAATTTCTCCTTACTGATGCGGTTGCAGGCGCTCCGCAGGGTTGATTCAACCAGGTCTCTTGGAATTTGCTGCCCGTCGATAATGCAAGGAAGAAGCCGCGTAACGGTGGCTTGCTTGAGGCGCTCATCCACCCGAGGACCATAGGCAGCATCCGCGATGTCGGCGGGTGTGGGCGCCCCAATGAATGGTATGCTTACGGATTTAGACTTACCGCCTTCCGTGACCCATACTTTTCGATAGCGGTGAATCCAGGCACAGGACTCGTGCCAATCATCGATTCTTTGCAGGAAATCAGATCCTTTGAGGTCGCGATAATAGGTGATTGAAAGGCGTCCAGGGGTCGCTGAATTCACGGCCATTACGATAATGCGGGCGGTATCAGCGAGGGTGTCGGCATAACCTGCAATTTTGTGCTTAAGGCGAACAGCCACTTCTTGGGCAGTCGATACGACCAAGTTGTCTTCGGAGGGCAAGTCATCGAAGCCCAGCAATGAAAGAGCATCATCGGTCGGTTGGGGAATGAGCGCACCGGAGGTCGCCCAGGCCACTACGGCAAGGTCTCCTTTGCGGTAACCCTGGCGGCTAATGAGCCAGCGCAAGGCGAAGTGCGCCTTCTGAGTGGTTTCAAACCCAACCGATGCAGCCTGGTCGGCGGTTGTGAATTGACCTCTGAATGTATATCCATCCAAATCGTTCGAAGAGATCAGCTTGGCCTTATCTCCATCATTGCGCAGTTTGGCCGGATGCATATCGGCGCTGAGGTCGGTTTCTCCAGTAACATAGCAAAGCGACCTTTGCTCTTTCGTGACGGAATAGTAGCGAATCCAGCTGTCCCAAAGAGAGCTATCCCTCCAGACCTTAGCTTCTGGCTCCCCGGGGATTTCTACAATCCAACGAACGAACGCATCCGCTTGCGAATTGGTAACCTTGAAAATCTCCGGGGCATCGCCGTCCTGATTCTTATCCCACTTCAGCACCAATTTTCCATCACCGCCCGCGAACAACACTTGATGATCGATCAAGTCCCCAATCAGAGCGCCATGCTTCACATATTCCAATACAGCGATCGCTTTGGCATGCGAGAACGAGGATGCGCTCCATTTTTGAAGGCTGGTGATAAAGGAAGCTGAATATGCCTTTTTACCTCCGCCATGTTTTTTGAAGTCCATGGCTACATATTGCAACTTGTCGCAAAGCGGGTGCGGAGCTTCTCCGCTCGTCCGCCCGCCCGATGCCTCTGTGCAAGGGATGATCGTGCGGGCCTCATTTTTGGGGATTACACGAGCACGGCTGAAGTTACCATTTCCGTCAATTGTTATTTCGATCTGAGCCATTTGCGTCGTATGGCAGATTGGCAGAAGGGGTACTTGATTATCGCCCGCCTCTCTACCTACCATGGATTGGCAATTGTTATAGGTCTCATATAGCTTTTGGATCCAGCTCATATCACCCCTGCCCTTCTTGGTAGCCTTCGAGCAGCTCTTCTTCTTTGAGCCCAACCGAGGCTGGCGGATCAGCCTGCATCGGTCTCACGAATTTGCGGATGGTACATTGTTCTGGGCGGATGAAGGTTACCACACCATCAATCATCGTTGGACGCCAGAACCGGGAATAAAATTCATTTTTGCCAATTTCATCCGGATAATCGAAACCATGGAACATCAAATCGAAGGCGAGCTCTCCATACTCGTCATAGAATCCACTGCCTTCACCAAATTTCCAAGGCTCGACGTAAGCCTGGCATTCTCTCGTTCCTAGAAAGACATCCCGCCTGCCACCACGCTCAATCATCCGTTTAGCGACAAAATAATGTTTATTCTCGTTTCGGTCTTGCGCCATGTCCTCGCGATGAAGATTCCACTCGAAGTGTGCCTGCACCTGATACTCTAAATCGGCGAGGTAGTTATAGATGGCAAGTGAATTTCCGCCGTTAAAATTGATCGGCCTGGCGTTGCGGGTTTGGGTACGGATGGCTTTCATTACACGTACCTTATCAATGATCCAAATGATCGTTGGTTTCCAGTAGACCGAACCGAGAATTCCTTTCAATGCTTCATAGGTTGGTATCTGATAGGAGTATTTTTCGCCGCCAATTTTTGTCAATGGGTCGGTGAACAGGGCGTATCTTCCTGTGACCTTAAACTCAACAATGTTATCCATAGAAGCCTCCTTAAACGATCAAAAGATCCATTGGGTTAACCGCTTCCTCCAGCCAACCAAAATCAGAACTATAGTATTGACTGTCCAGGTAGAAAATGCCTGAGTGCTCTTGCACCTCACGAACAGCCTGCTTATCTGCCATTCGTTTGAACTCTTCAGGAAATAAATTCACAGAATATCTCTGGGCCCGTTTTAACAGCTTATATTGTTTTTCAATTTCATAAGCGCCGCAAAGGTCTGCGATCATTGTTTTCCCTTCATCGCCGTAAGGAGCGATGACGCCTTGGGTGGATGAATCAATTGCATGAAAAGCCTTCGCCGCAGACTGAAAAGACTGCCTGAACGGGATGGTCGGCAAAAAATTTGAAATTCTTTGATAATCACAAACCGAAGCACTGTTCAACGAAAGAAGATTGAACAGGTTGTCTTCTCTGCCTACCGGTGAGTTTTTACCGACCGGATAACACATTTCGGCTTTTCGATCATAGAAGTAATACTGATAAAACCTCTCGAGCAAGTCCGGTCCGAGCATATCAGCATGAAACGTTTCCGGGGAATCTCGAAACTCTTGCAAGACCCGTTCAGAAATATCTCTTCCAATCGAAATATCTCTAAGCCGGGTGAGGTCTTCCTCCTTTGGGTTGAGCAGGCTAACGCTTCCAAGCTGCGGCCTTATCCCGTTTCGATTGCACCGTCCGGCTGCCTGGGTAATTGAATCCAATCCGGCCAGATATCGAATAACAGCGCCAAAATCAATATCTACCCCGGCCTCGATCAACTGCGTGCTTACGCATACTAGCGGCTCTTCATTCTTCAGTTTCTCTTTGACCTCCCTTAATATATCAAGACGGTGAGCAGCGCACATATGAGTGCTCAGGTGATAGACGGCAGGCACACCCCTCAGGAGAATAGTTTCATACAATGAGCGGGCTGAGCTGCGGGTGTTAACGACCACCAATACACTGCCTTTAGAACTAAGGTCTGCTTCTACCAGGTCTGCGACCTCATCGTCTGTCCATTGGCTCAGCTTTCTGCGGTCAAAGACTTCGTACCGCTTCAACCTATCGAACAGCTCCTTTTCATCTGGAATCATCTTTTGATCGGGCTTTATGATCAACGCTCTTTGAACCGGCTCAACCCGATCGAGAAGGGGTTGGGTTGCCGTGCATAATACGACCGTAGAGCCGCATTCATGGACGAGAAAACGCAAAGCTAAATTGAACATGTGCACACAGCGGACGGGAATGGTTTGAACTTCATCGAAAATAATGACTGCGTTCGAAAGCTGGTGCATCCTTCTGACGCCTCTAGTTCCTGCGCTAAACAACGTTTCTAAGAATTGAACCTGGGTTGTGAAAATAACCGGCGCATCCCAATTTTCCGACAAGAGGCTATGCCTGCGAGATTCCTCTTCAGGGGTCAGGTTGGAATGATGTTCAAGAACCACTTTATCTAAGAATCTTCCGCTTTCATCTCTATCCTCTAAAATTTTCCGGACCTGATCCGCGTTCTGGTCAATGATGGAAGTGAATGGGATGATATAAAAGACATGGTCCATGTTATGGACGGCAGCATGGTTCAACGCGAAGCGAAGGCTGGCCAGGGTTTTCCCTCCACCTGTGGGAACTGTCAGCTGATAGATTCCATTGGACTTTGTAGAAAAGGCCAGACAAGCCTGAGAAACCTGTTGGCGCAGCTCATAAACTTCATTTTTAATTGTGTTGTTCTGAAAGGTGTGTAAATGATCTTCCAAACGTTTAGCGAGCATTTGCCACGAATGATGCTCGTTATTGTTTCTTAATGGGATGTTGCCTGGAGTTTCAAAATTGGCAGTGCTGAGGCGATCTGCATCGATCAGGCAGCTGAAAAGAAAGCGGATTAGCAAACCTTGCTTAAACGCGAGCGTCTCCTTGGATTCGTTTTCTTCTCGCAACCCTTTCAATTTATCGACCATCCTTTTGCCGATGTCTAGAGACAGGAGATCGTGAATGCTATTTATTTCGATTTCGGTAAGGTTTGAGAGGGCCTCAGTCAGGTGGGTTTTATCGTCTGCCTTATTCATACGCTGGGTGAATTTGTCTTCTCCTCCAGGGGAAAGGCAATTAATGATCCCCGAGTGGTGAGATGCCAGGCAAAGCGATAAAATTTGAGCAGCGAGATAACTTTCAGGGTTCTGGCCGGATAATTGGCTCCAAATCATCTGTGCGCCGGCGCTGGAATGGTCGATCTCGCCTTTCTTTGCGACCGCATCAATATATCGATCTTCATCAGGGTCAATCAAGCCATTCGCAGAACCGATATAATCTTGGAATTCGGCGCTGGCTTTTCCGAGGTCATGCAGCAAGCCTAAAACTTCCCCGATTTCCTTAAAGTCTATTTTTTGAGCGAATTTGCCAGCAAAGAAGGAAGCTTCCTGGAGGTGCTCCCAGAGATACTGAACCTTCCCATCTTGTTTTCGGATGTGTGCAATCACCTCGTTTTTCATTCTGAATTTAGCCTTTCGTCTGATAAATCTGTAAAAGCATGCGCGCTTCACCGCCCAACTGCTCTCGAAGGCTAAGGGGCTCCAGCACCTCCACATCGGCGCCCCAGCCGCGGATCCACGGCATCATCTCAAGAGGTTCGGCGATATGCGCCCGCCAGAGCAGGCTGCCGTCTTCTTGTTCTGCAACCTGCTCTGAGCGATGCCAGCGGGTTTCCCGTATGCGTTGAGCGACCCGAGGGCTGAAACGAAGGACAACTTCGATTGGGGGCGCCCCTGTGTACCAGATCCCCCAGGCGTCCGAGAATAATTCATCGGGTCGGAAATCGGCCGGGACCGGATAGCCCTCGTCCAACAACTCCACCCGCTCGATGCGTTCAATCTTGAAGGTTCTTAGTGCTTCTGGCGGTTCGCGGAACCCGATCACGTAGGTCGATTGTCCGATAGCATTTGGTTCAATGTAGTAGGGGGAGAAAGTGTACTGCCATACAGGAGTGTTCTTATCTTTACGATGCCAGACCCGCACCTTCCGCCCTTCGGCCCAGGCTCGTGTCAAGGTCTCTAGAGAACGCAGGTAGTTTGGGTCTTGCCACTGGCTGCTCTCATCCATACTGTCGGCCGACTGTTCCAGGTGCTTGCTAATACAGGGAGCCAACTGTTCCATGGCGAAGCCGAGTTTACGCAGGGCAGCGGCGGCGTGAGGGTTCTGTCTGTCCATCCTTGTCGCCAGAAGACGAGATGCCAGGTGAACAGCCATCGCTTCGTGGAGGCTGAAACGAACGTTGATCAGATAGGCGTCACGGTTAATCGACAATCTGCCTTTTGGGTTCTCCTGCACATGTCCGGGTAGACTGGGTAAATCACGAAAAATTGTAGAGCGGCTGACCCCAACCCGTCTGGCGACTTCAGCTTGCGTTAGACCTTCTTGATGTGTCAATAGCAGTGCTTCGATCTGGAGCAAGCGTTCGGCTTTTGTGGCTGCACGGTTCATGCGTTTCACCTGTCTGGCGTCATTCCGAAACGACGTCGTTCACGATTTATGATTGACTATAGAATACAGTACAGGTGTTGCAGGTAACGGAACAGATCGCAGAAAATGCGAAAAGAAGGCTCTGTCTTTCCCCCTCATAGAAAAGCGATGAGGGATCAGTTACCACGGATAAGCAACCATCCCGTTATGAGCTTTGTGAAATACAAGCGATATAAATGTTATAGCACAGATTGTGTAAATAGTGTCAACAACTGATTTAGGCTCGACGCTCTCATCACAGCGCTCAAGAAATCCAGCCCGGAGTTCACCGCCGAGGACGAGCAGAACATCCGCCAATGGGCGGACACCATCGAAGAGAAGATGGTCTAGCAGTGAGCTCACAGAAATAGAGCTCATTTTGTTTAACTGCTGAACATCCGGCGCCGCAAAGGTAACACAAGTCCCATGCGCACGTCGCGCATTTTCCTACTTGGTCTTTGTTCTCGTTTTATTCACCTGCGGGTTGTCTTTCTCGCCTTTTTTTGTTATCCTATGGATGGGGGTCAGGAAAGCCCGCCATCTGCCCGGAGCCGTTGGAGCATGGCATACCCGTCTTTGGGTTGATTCGATCATACGGAAGACCTTGTCACAGTCAAATGCACATCAAAAAAGCAGCTTTAAGGGGATTGGCGGGACTGTCCGCAACCGCACTGTTCTTATCTTTATCGTTAATCCAGACTGCCAGCGCCAGGGGTGTTTTGCAATCCACACCGGCTGGGAAGCCGGTGACGTTGTTCAACCGCGGCGAGACCTGGAAGTATTTCGACCGGGGAATGGAGCCCTCTCCAGCCTGGACCCGCCTGGGTTACGATGACAGCAGTTGGAAGAGCGGGCAGGCGCCGCTTGGGTATGGCGACGTGAACCCGGCGACAATCACTGATTCGGGGCCAACCCCGGCCAATCGGTACACCACCACCTATTTTCGCAAGTCCTTCACGGTGACGGACCCGGCCATGCTGGAATCGCTCACACTGGAGCTGGTGCACAGTGATGGGGTGTTCGTTTACCTGAACGGAGCGGTCGTCGATTATCCGCACATGGGCTCCGCCGGTCCAAGTTACAGCGCCCACGCCATCGCTTGCGACAACGGCGAGACGGATACAATTCCGATTGACCCTGCACGTCTGGTGGAGGGAGAGAATGTAGTGGCGGTGGAGGTGCACACCTGCGAGCCGGAAAGCGAATACTTGCTGCTGGACGCCGGTTTGACCGGTACGCTGCGCAGCCAGCCGCCGACCGCTGCGCCGACCCCCACGCCATCTCCTACGCCAACCGTGGCGCCCTCCGAGTTGGGGGGATTCCTGCTGTTTGACCGGGGGCAGCCCTGGCGCTACTCCGATACAGGGAAAATTCCGGGCGAGGGCTGGATGGCGTGGGGCTATTTGGACAGCTCCTGGATGAGCGGGTTTGCGCCGTTTGGGTATGGCAGTGCGGGCGAGCGGACAGTCTTGAGCTTCGGCCCTGACCCGACCCATAAATTCGCCACCACCTACTTCCGCAAGGATTTCTACGTCTACAACCCTTACCAGGTGCGCGCCCTGGCGCTGGAAATCGTCGCTGACGACGGCGTGGTGGCTTACCTCAACGGAGCGATGATCGCCCATCCCAACATGCCCCCCAACAGGATTGGCTATACCACGAGTCCGACTGCCTGCGGGAAGGCCATCGTGACCAAATTAGACCTGCCGTCAGAGCTGTTAGTGCATGGCAAGAACGTGCTGGCTTTGGAGCAGCACCAATGTGATCCGGCTGCCGAGAACCTCAGCGTGGATGCCAGCATGGCGGTGCTGCTCTACAATGGTCAGCCCAAGCCGGTCACATTCCCCACCAAGGTCTCACCTGTCGAGCGGGTTGTGGCGCACACGAACACGGCTGAGGCGCAAAGACTCGCAGCGCTGCCAACCCAGACACCGGCTCTGGCGGACCCCCGCTTACCGGAAGCGCCTGAGGGACAGCAGTGGTCGCTGCGCTGGGCGGACGAGTTCGACGGCGCGGCCGTGGATTCCAAGATCTGGCAGGTCAATGACCTGGCTCGCAATGAAGATCCGAATAAGACCTGGTATAAACCGCAGAACGTGTCCGTCTCGAATGGGATTCTCAAGCTGATAGTGAAGGAAGAGCCGCACAACGGCGCTAATTACACCGGCGGCATGGTCGAATCGACGGGGCAGTATCGCCGCAACCGCTACGGCTACTATGAGGCGCGCATCAAGTATGATTTCATCGGCCCTGGTTTCTGGGCAAATTTCTGGATGAGCGGCGTCGACCGCTGGCCGCCGGAGTTCGACAACGAGGTGGTAACCCACCAGCAGGGCAAGGTGTACCTGGCGAACCACTACCGGGATGCAACTGCCCGGCACCGGTCGACGAACACCTATATCGACCTTGACTACAATCAGTGGCATACCTACGGGGTGCTGTGGCTGCCGGAGCAACCGGTGCGCTTCTATGTGGACGGAAAGCTGGCTTTTACCGCTGAATCGCCTGCCGAGAACCCGCCAACCATTGATATGTATGTGAGTCTGCGGGCCGGGGCGTACTACAATTCGAAGTGGGGTGGAGCGCCGGATGCCACCACCCGCTATCCTGGAACCGTGGAATACGATTATGTGCGCGTGTACGAAGCGGCTGCCCCCTGAGAGGTTGTGAAACAAAGGGAAAGGGATGTTGGTAGAGAGAAGTCCTCTACCAACATCCCTTTTTTTCTGCATCAATCTTACAAAAGCATAACAAACTAACCCAAAACGAACAAATCTCTAATCTTTTTCTTTCCCAAAGACTGCTTCTTTAGTATACTGGCGAAGTCGCTTCTGATCCCCTGAATGGTTGCAAGCTGCGAATAAGAAATCCACGCGAGAAATTCTCGCGCGACGTGTGGTTCTATCTGCAGGGAACGCCGTAACCAAACGAACAAAGGAGTATCCAATATGCACAACCTCTTTAATAAAGTAACCTTATGGGGTCTGGTAGGTACGCTGGCATTAGGCATGTTCGCTATGCCTGGCAGCGTCCGCCGGGTTGATGCAAAAGGGGGATACGCCAATTCATCATTGGTATCCAACAACATCGCGGTAAACATCATCGAAAACAATTCAACAGGCGCAGCCGTATTTGCGGCAACAGTACCTCAGCCTCCTGTCGGCTCGACCGTGTTGGTCGGCCCTGGCGAGAACTGGATGTACTACGCCTTTCCCTACCGGCCCAGCCTGAGCTGGATTTATAACGGGTACTACCCACGAGCCTGGACGGAAGGAACGGCGCCGTTCGGATACGGCAACGCCAGCCAGACCACTCAAGTTACCTACGGTCCGGACTCGAACAACAAGTACGTCAGCACCTACTACCGCAAGGAATTCCAGGTGTCCAATCCGGCCCAGCTGCAGTCTCTTACGATGCAACTGCTGCACGATGACGGCGCGGTGGTGTATTTAAACGGGACCATTATCGCTTACCCGAACATGGTGGATGCTTCCCGCCCGAGCTATCAAGACCTGGCTTCCGGCTGCGCAGTGGGTGACGTGAACACGATCATCAATATCCCGCCGTCGCTGCTCGTGGCAGGCACAAATGTGCTGGGTGTGGAAGTCCATCAATGCTCGGTGAGCAGCGCGAACATGACCTTCGACGCTGCATTGTACAGCCAATCGGATGCGCCGCAGCCGGCTGCGACCAACGCGCCGAACCAACCTCCGACTGCGGTCCCCACTCTGGCGCCGACAAACGTTCCAACTGTTGCCCCCACGACCGCACCGAATTTCCCCCCACCAATGGCCGGTAATCTGGTGCGGAACGGAGAAACCTGGCGCTATTTTGACCAGGGACGAGTGCCTGAACTCGAACTGGACGGTGACGGACTACAGCGACAGCGCCTGGAAGAGCGGCGCAGCGCCGTTTGGCTACGGGAACGCGGGTGAAGCGACCAGCGTCGAATACGGTCCCGACCCCAAAAACAAGTACGTTACCACCTACTTCCGCAAAGACTTCAACGTCGATAACCCGGCCCAGGTGCAGTCGCTGACCCTCTCAGTCGTGGCCGATGACGGAGTCGTGGCATACTTGAATGGCGCCCCGATTGCCCATCCGAACCTGCCGGAAAGCGGTGTGGGTTTCGATACCATCCCGAACGGCTGCGGCAATGCACTGGTGACCGAAATTGCAGTCGACCCGCACTTGCTGGTGGCGGGTAAGAACGTGCTGGCAGTCGAGCAGCACCAATGTTATGTCTTTGGTGTGACCATGATCTTCGACGCCAGCCTGACCGGCGTCTACAACAGCCAGCCACCCGAACCGACCGTTGCGCCAACGAGCGGCCCTGACCGGCAGCCAACGTATGCGCCGACGAACGTTCCAACACAGCAGCCAACGGCTGCGCCGACGAATGTTCCGACCCTGCGCCCGACCGTGGCGCCCATGCCGTCGGATGGGAGTTTGGTCCGCAGCGGCGACACCTGGCGCTACTTCGACCAGGGCGGATCGCCGCTCTCCAGTTGGATCACCGTTGGCTTCAATGACAGCATTTGGAAGAGCGGCGCAGGTCCCTTTGGTTACGGGAACGCCGGTGAAGCGACCAGCGTGAATTATGGACCGGATGCCAACAACAAGTACATTACCACCTACTTCCGTAAGAGCTTCAACGTCAGCGACCTGTCACAAGCGCGCTCCTTGAGCTTGAGTGTGATGGCGGACGACGGCGTGGCTGCCTATCTGAACGGAACCTTAATCGCACATCCGAACATGCCTGCAAGTGGATTCGGCTACAACACAATCCCGAGCGACTGCGGAAACGTGCTTACGACCACGGTCAGCGTCGATCCGGCGCTGCTGCGGCAGGGCGAAAACGTGCTGGCAGTGGAACAGCACCAGTGCAATCTCAATGGGGAGACCATGATCTTCGATGCCAGCCTTGGTGTTAACGGCCAGCCGGCGCCAACCGCCGTCCCAACGCAGGCTCCAACCCAGCGGCCGACCGTAGCGCCGACAACACCGCCCAGCAGCGGCGGCCTACCTGCGGCCCCCAACGGCCAGAAGTGGGCGCTGCGCTGGGGTGACGAGTTCAGCGGCAGCTCGGTGGACACCGGCAAGTGGAAGATCAACAATCTGACCCGCCCTGAGGATCCCAATAAGACCTGGTACATCCCTCGCAACGTGGCGGTGTCCAACGGGACCCTGAAGCTGACGGTCAAGCAGGAATCATACAACGGCGCCAACTATACCGGCGGCATGCTGGAATCCAACGGCAGCTCCCGGCGCAACCTGTACGGCTACTACGAAGCCCGCATCAAGTACAATTTCGTGGGTCCGGGTTTCTGGGCGAACTTCTGGATATGCGGAGTGGACCGCTGGCCGCCTGAGATCGATAATGAGATCGTGACACACCATCCGGGCGCAGTCTACCAGGCCAATCACTTCCGTGACTCGGCCGGGACGCACAAGTCGGACCACCAGTATTACACCCTGGACTACAACCAGTGGCATACCTACGGGGTGTTGTGGCTGCCGGGCAAGCCGATCCAGTTCTTTGTGGATGGCAAGCCGACCTACAGCCCGACCTCTGGCTACGAGAGCCCACCGACGATTGACATGTACGTCAGCCTGCGGGCAGGCGCTTACAACGCAGCAGACTGGGGCGGCATTCCCAACAGCAGCACCCGCTTCCCCGGTCAGGCCGAGTACGACTACGTGCACGTGTACCAGGCTGTCAACCAGTAAGCCAATCGCAAATACAGCAGGTGTAGGGATCTATGAGAATGATCTCTGCACCAATCACCCCCCCTTCCTCTCTTGAAGCGATAGGAAGGGGGGATTTTCTTGCTCCCGCTCCACTCGTTGAGGATCGCAGCACTGAGTAACATTAATTACAAAATTATTACGAAATAATTACAACATTACCAAAACCTACCGGATTTATAATTTTTATCTTCCATATCGCTTACTTTCTTGATATACTGGCCAACATCGCTTCTTGTTCCCGAGTTTTGGTTACGGGTTGTTTAGGAACTTCATCCCTCCCTACACTGCAGCCCACCTTTGTTCCCCCCATTCAGCCGAACGTTGTAACCACATCAAAATATAGGAGTATCCGATGCACAACCTCTTGAAGAAAGTAACTTTATGGGGATTGGCGAGCATCATGGCGGTAGGTATGGTTGCCTACCCGAAAACTGCTCGCCCGGTTGTTGCAAAAGGGGGATACGCGAATTCAACACAAAACATTGTCGCAGCATCCTCCGATGCAGCCGGCATGATTGGGAAGAAATTATCCATTCCCACTTTACCCTCGACTCCAGCCGGAGCGACCTCATTTGTCGCTAAAAACACCGTATGGAAGTATTTTGCCAAGCAGAAAAGCCCGAACGAAAACTGGATCAATGCAAGTTTCAGCGACGGGAGTTGGCTGAAAGGCCGAGCGCCGTTAGGTTATGGCAACGGTCGCGGCAACCAGGCCACCAAAGTGACCTTTGGCGGCAAGCAGAACAACCGCTTCATCACCACCTACTTCCGCAAGGCTTTCTCGATCAAAGATCCAAGCCAGATTACGTCGCTCACGATGCAATTGCTGCACGATGATGGCGCCTACGTCTGGCTGAACGGCACGATGATCGCCCACCCAAACATGAGTTCGTCCCGCCCCGGCTACGATACCCTGGCGAGTACATGTTCCACTGCGGACATCAACACCATTGTCGATATTCCCACCTCGTTATTGCATTCGGGCAAGAATGTACTGGCAGTGGAAGTCCATCAATGCGCCAAGGATAGCAAGAACATGGTCTTCAATGCCAGCCTCTACGGTCAGGGCCCACAACGACAACCGACAGCTGCCCCAACCCAGCGGCCGACCGTAGCGCCGACAACACCGCCCAGCAGCGGCGGCCTACCTGCGGCCCCCAACGGCCAGAAGTGGGCGCTGCGCTGGGGTGACGAGTTCAGCGGCAGCTCGGTGGACACCGGCAAGTGGAAGATCAACAATCTGACCCGCCCTGAGGATCCCAATAAGACCTGGTACATCCCTCGCAACGTGGCGGTGTCCAACGGGACCCTGAAGCTGACGGTCAAGCAGGAATCATACAACGGCGCCAACTATACCGGCGGCATGCTGGAATCCAACGGCAGCTCCCGGCGCAACCTGTACGGCTACTACGAAGCCCGCATCAAGTACAATTTCGTGGGTCCGGGTTTCTGGGCGAACTTCTGGATATGCGGAGTGGACCGCTGGCCGCCTGAGATCGATAATGAGATCGTGACACACCATCCGGGCGCAGTCTACCAGGCCAATCACTTCCGTGACTCGGCCGGGACGCACAAGTCGGACCACCAGTATTACACCCTGGACTACAACCAGTGGCATACCTACGGGGTGTTGTGGCTGCCGGGCAAGCCGATCCAGTTCTTTGTGGATGGCAAGCCGACCTACAGCCCGACCTCTGGCTACGAGAGCCCACCGACGATTGACATGTACGTCAGCCTGCGGGCAGGCGCTTACAACGCAGCAGACTGGGGCGGCATTCCCAACAGCAGCACCCGCTTCCCCGGTCAGGCCGAGTACGACTACGTGCACGTGTACCAGGCTGTCAACCAGTAGAAAGCACGACCGTTAATCTAATCCCCCCTTCCTCTCTTGAAGCGATAGGAAGGGGGGATTTTTTTAATGCAGGGGGGCAGTGACCCGGATCAGTGTGCCCTGGCCGGGGGCAGTGATGATCTGCAACTGCCCCCCGATGTCTTCGGCACGTTCGTTGGCGCCCGCCAGGCCTAAGTGGCCTTCTCGCACCAAATTGATCCAGCGCTGCGGCAGCAGGAAGCCCTTACCGTTATCCTGGACCTCCAGCACGACCGTACCGGCATGTTCGTCAAGCTGCAAGCGCACCACGACGGAAGTGGCCCCGGAATGGCGCAGGATGTTGCCCACGGCGGTTTGGAAGATGCGGAACAGGGACAGGCGCACCAGGCTGGGCAGCAGGTCTTTATCCGGCGATAATTCGAGCTTCACTTGCAAGTTGTTATTTTCCCGCAGGATGTTTCCAATGTGATCCTTGATCGCCTTTTCCAGGCCGAACTGGTCCAGGACGGCCGGACGCAGGCCGCGCGAGATTTGTCGCAGCGTGTTGGTGATTTCCAGGATACGGTCCTGCAGCTCCCTGTAGATCACCTCAGCCTGTTCAGGAGCCATCTTGGGGTCTAATCCACTGATGTCATAGCTCAAGGCGTACAAATCTTGCATTGCGCCGTCGTGGACTTCCTGTGAGAGCTGCCGGCGCTCTTCTTCCAGGTTTTCAGCGTTGCGCTTGCGGATTTCCACCAACTCGGCCTCAATCTGCTTTCGCTCTTCGATCTCGCACTGCAGTGCATCTGTGCGCTCGCGCACGCGCTCTTCCAGGGTGTCATTCAACTCGCGCAGCGCCTGCTCATGGTTCTTCTTGTCGGTGATGTCGCGCAGAATGCCGCTGCGATACAATGGAGCGCCGTCCTCGTCATTGACTACCCTGATGTGATCGGCGATCCAGACATACTCTCCATCTTTACGCCGGAAGCGGTATTCCAGTTTACCCTTCCCGGCCTGAGAGGCCTGGATCAATGCAGTCTCAATCGAATGACCATCGTCTGGATGAATGCGTTCGTTAACCTTTGCCATACTCATCGCGTTCATCTCTTCCGCTGAGAATCCCAGCACCTGCTCGACCACCGGGCTCATGTAATCGTAGCGGTCGGTTTGCAAGTTGCGCCGGTAGGCGACGTCCAGCGAGTTTTCGATCACAAAGCGGAAGCGCTCTTCACTTGCCCGCAGTGCTTCTGCATATTCCTCATTCTCGGTAACGTCGAGGAATAAGATCGCAAAGCGTCCCTCGGCCGGGCTGAAGCAGTAGACATCGTAGGAACGATTGGTATCGACGTTGAAGCGCCGGAAGGAGGTGGGTTCGCGGCTGGAAGCAACACGACAATACGTATCGATCCAGGATTGTTCCAGCTGCGGAAGGGCTTTTGTGGCGGGCTGGCCGATAATATCTGAGTGCAGCCCGGTCTGGCGTTCGAAGGCATCGTTGACCGCCAGGAAGCGAAAGTCTTGCGGCCGGCCGGATTCGTCCAGGATAGCCTCGCCCATCGCAAAGCCTTCCGACATATTGTTGAATAACGATCGGTAGCGTATTTCACTTTCCTGGAGCGCTTGCTCGGCTTTGGCACGTTGCGTAACGTCCGATGCAATCTCGCCTGCGCCGATAATTTGACCATCTTGGTCGTAGATCGGGCTAAAGCGCATGTCATAGTCTTTACGCGTACGGCTGTAGTCGCCGAACTCGGCAGTACTGGAGATGGTTTCACCTTGCAGCACTCGCTGCCAGAGAGAGACGGCATTCTTTTGCTCTTCCGGCAGGTGCGCCAACCGATCTTTCAGGCTGTCACCCAATTTGAGCTCTACGCCAAATATCTGCTTAAACTCCTCAAAATATGCCTGGTTGAACCAGATGTACTTTAAATCGGTATCGACCGCGGCGATCAGGTTCGCCGAAGTTTCGGTAATGCCTCTCAGCAGGGAATACGATTCCTGGCTGGCTTCTTCGGCCTGCTTTCGCTCGGTCAGGTCTTCGGTCATCCCGACGATCTCGCGAACGTTGCCATCGGAATCTTTTAAGGGAACACAGGTGATGTGGAGATAGCGTTTATTTTCCTCGGTTTGCTGGAACTCGAAATCGAGTGATTGGACGGTTCCCAAATCCCGGGCTGCCCGCAGCGCCGGCTGCCAGATTTGGTAAACCTCGGGCGGCCAGACTTCCGATTCGAGCTTTCCAATGTAATCGGATACCGGGCGGCCGCTGATCTTTTCCGTCGCCTGATTGATATACAGAATGCGCAGATCGTGATCGTAAATGACCAAAACTTCGGGAAGATTATCCAGGGCTTCACGGAATCGCTGCCAGGTTTCGGTTGGCGGAAGGATGCCCTGGTTGTTTTCCTCAAACTGCAGCGATTGCTGTGCGTGCAGTGCAGCTTTTGCTTCAGCAAGCTGCTGTTCCAACTGGTTGATTCTCTCGTCCAAGTCAGCAGTTTCTTCCTGGCGTGTCATATCCTTTATTTCCATTATTCCCATGATCTATACCCGAGTTTCTTCCACTAAATCAAGCAGCTTGTGATGATTTTTGCGCGGGCACGATGGCAACAGCTCACATGTTTCAGAAGAGAGAGTTGATCCGAGGAGAAATTGTCCTGTAAGCGTCTCATAGAGCAGTTGCGTGGCGCGCGGCGACGAATACGATTGGATAGGAAACCGGCCTAAATTATCCCTTAAGTTATAAAATCCTACAACCCCTTGTGGATTAAAATCTTATTATAAAAATAATTGTAACTGCTCAGGCATTGGATGAGAAGTCGAGCCTGAAGAAAAGGCGGAGCATAGGGCACACCAGAAAAAGCCAGTTGCAGCACATCCAAAACGCGTTGGCCATTTTTGCGGGCGGTAGAGATGTAGCTGCGAGTCTGGCAAAAGGTCTTGGCACCGTCTTGGGAGCGAAAACAACCTGACACCTTTTGCTTGAGTTTGACCATACGCAAGTCGCGTTCGGCCTGGTTATTGTCAAACGGCACCTTAAAATCATACATAAAAGCCAGTGTTTCACGCTTGCGCAACTGCAAACGATCGAGTAAGTTTTTGGCCGGATGCTGTTTGGGTTTGCCCCGTTTCTTAGGAGGTGGCTCGGGAGGGAGAGAAACCGAGTTGGCCTGAAGGCCGGCTGTAAGAATGGCATCGTAGCGGGCTTCAAAGCCGGCAATTTGGGCTGGAGATAAGTGATCCTGCTGGGGCTGCGCCGTTTCCACGGCAGCTTTGATCTCCAATAACAGGCGGATCATCTCTTCGGCCCAACTCTGCTGATACTGCTCTAAGATGAAGATGAGCTCGCGCAGGTGATGGGCATTGCACAGGCCATGACGCACATCATTGTACTGGAAATAGGAGCGGTAGCCGTCATGCACCGCCGTGCCGTGGAACTGGGGGAAGATGCCGATGGCTTCCAAGGCTTGTTTGCCTCGTTTGGTATGCGGCTCATAGTAGGTCAGCAACTGCGTGCAAACCACGTGGAACCACCATAAGATTTTCTCCACTCGCCCGCCGGTCTCATCAAAATGCCCCGTTCCCTCTGTTTCCTGCAGTTCCGCTTTGATCGCCTGGTAGACCGGCTGCACCTGTTGGGCCAGGGTATTGCAGGCTTCGACAATCGTGCCTTCGCTCACCCGTTGACCATACAGATCTTCGATGATCTCAGCCGTACGTTCCAATGGCACGAAATGCTGCTGGTGGAAGTACACCATTTGCGCTTTGAGCCGTTCGCCATACTGCACCGGCTGGCTGACCTCTGGCGGAAAGTCCGCTGTCGTGAGCTGATGACAGAGAGGGCATTCTTTGATCTCCGCCTGATGTTCGGTCACTTCCACCTGTACCGGTGGCAGATCGAACACCTGCCGCTTCTCGTACTCCTGGGCTGGTGTGTCTTCTAATGATGCCTGGCAATGCTGGCAGCGGCGCACCGGATGGGTTTGAACATGGTCTGGATGGGCGACCGCCTGAAGTGTGTTGCCAGGATGCCCCGGTTGCCCACCACTTTTCTTGCCGCTCTTGTGTCGCAAGCTTTTGGGTTTCTTTTTCAACCCATCGCTAGAGGGTGGCTTCCCGCTGTTGTGGCTGTTTTTTGCCAGTTGATCTTCTAGCGCCTGCACCCTTCCACTTAGCGCTTGCACCACCCCTGTCAGGCTGCCCACAAATGTTACCATTGCCTCTTCCCCTTGCCGGTAGATGGCGCGGATTTCTTCTTCACTGGGCAGTTTGATCGGTTCCATCTCCTCTATTTTCACTGGCTTTTCTGTTTTTGGCAATGTTCTTCAGGTTAATGCCTGAGCAGTTACAAATAATAAACAATTAATGGCTGCTCAGACGATGGTGTACACCACCGTCTGAGCAGCCACAAAAATTTCTTCTATTCTATTTTCGCCGGTTCGCGCTCGGTAGCGCTCATTTTTCTTTGGATCCAAGACGCCAGCTGACCGATACCGATCAACATCAGCGCCGCCAGAAAGAACTCAAACGCGAAGCTGAACCGGATGCGCACCAGCAAGGCGGTTTCCGACAGCGCCAGGCCCAGGCAGCAGACCAGCAGCAGCCGACGCAGGTGGGCGCGTTCGATCCGAGATGTGTCGGAAAGGATCTGGACATCCCGGGTGCGGCGGATGAAGTGATCCAGGTCCCAGGCGGCCAGGGCGGCAATCACAGCGACCGCCAGCAAGGGTGCAGGAGCGCTCAACAGCGCCGCCAGACCGCCTGCAACCACCAGGCAGGCAAAGATAAAGGAACTGAGGGTGTCCAGTCGCCTGGGGACTACCATGGCCCAACCGGCGGCGACCACAAGCAAGACCAACGCCGGCAGCCACAGGCCGGCCAGTCCGTAGGCCAGGGCCAGCAGCGCGCCGGCGGCAATCTGAGAAATCCGCAGGATCAGTCCAGCCAATTTCATGCAATCCTCCCCAAGAAGCGCGCCGCGGACTGATGGCGCAGTGCGGGGTGGATGAAGCGCTCGAAGGGCTGGCTGACGTCCCAGTCCAGCACCTGTATGCCGGCCCGGCGCAGTTTGCGCAGCAGCATCTCGCGCTCCATCAGCGCCAGGCGTTTCGCTTCTTCGATTCCAGGCATGCCCTGTAGCACCCGCGCTTGAAAATCGACCGGGTTAGGGCTCACAATCAATACTTCGTATCCCAGGGCGCGCAGGCGGATGAGCGGCTGATCATCATTGAGGCTCAATGGGCTGATCATCACCAGCTGTGAGCGGCTGGGGAACAGGCGGGTTGGAAGGTAGCCCAGGCTGTTCAGTGAGTAGTTCATGCCGGTGGTGGCCTGAGCCAGGGCCCGCAGAATGCGGCGGCGCTGGATCTTTCCGTAACCTGGGAAGGTCTGGTCGACGCCGTAGCCGTAAATCAACAGGCTTACCCGATTGCCGTCACTGATGAAGGCGTCCGCCAGCGCGGCTGCGGCCCGTACACTGTGTTCGAACAGCGGCTCAGGCCCGGGGACATCCGTCTGTTGGCGTGCATCCAAGATCAAGCCCACATCGGCAATATGCTCACGCTCGAATTCGTTGGTAAGCAGCTCTTCCGACAGCCGGGCGCTGGCCCGCCAGTTGACCCAGCGCAGCGGGTCACCGGTCTGATATTCGCGTAGTCCAAAGAAATCGGTGCCAGGGCCGGCTTTGCGGCTGAGGATTGGGCCGGGGTAGGGCCGGGTTTGGGTGGGATGGATGGGGATGCGCTTGAGACGAATTACCTCGGGCAGCACGGTCAGACGGGCCGGTGCGGAGGTTTCCAGTTCGATTGGGAAGACGCCCAGCGGATCGAGGGAGCGCACTTGCAGCGGCGGCAAGGAATGCTGTCCGCGCAGCCCGGTTAGCGAAGCGCTCCATTCGACTTGCTCGCCGGGTTCCAGCGCCAGGCAGACGGGCTTTTCATCCCCGGTCGGCTGCAGACCATCCGGCAGGGGTTGTGTGATGTGCAGCTCTTCCAGGGCGGAGCCGGTATTGGTGACGGCGAGCTTGACGTCAACCGGCGTTCCGGCGGAAACACTTTCCCGGCCGAAAGACCGCTCAATCTGCACCTGCACCTTGTCGGGCATCAGCAGAAGGGAGGCGGCAATATACATCACCAGCGGCAGCGCCAGCGCAATGAGCGCGCCCTGGCGGCTTGCCAGCCCAACCAGCACGAGCAAGACGCTCAGCCAGGTGATCAGCCAGAAACGCCCCATCAGGGCTGCGCTTTCATCACCGGCACCGGCACAGAGTTCAGCACGTCCTCGATGACATCGGCGGCGGCTCGCCCGACGTTCCACAGCTCGGGCTCGAGAATGACGCGATGCTCCAGCACCGGGTGGGCGAATTTCTTCACATCATCCGGCAGCACATAGCCGCGGCCTTCCATAGCAGCAGCAGCGCGCGCCAGCTTGAGCAGCGCCAGCCCGCCGCGTGGGCTGGACCCTACCATCACCTGACGGTGATTTCGAGTCTTCGCGACCAGTTGGACGATGTAAGTCTCGATGTCTGGCTCAACGTATACCTCTTCGATCATCTGCCGCATTTCCAGCAGGGTCTCGGCGTTGCAGGCCGCCTGTAGAGCGAAGGCGTCCATGCGGCGCTCTCGGCGGTTAACCAGGATCTGACGCTCTTCCTCTAATGAGGGATAGCCGATGGACAGCTTCATCATGAAGCGGTCCAACTGCGCCTCAGGCAAGGGGAAAGTGCCCTCATATTCGATCGGATTTTGGGTCGCCACTACGATGAACGGATCGGGCAGGCGCATGGTCTCGCCATCGATGGTCACCTGGTATTCTTGCATGGCCTCCAGCATAGCGGATTGGGTCTTGGGCGAGGCGCGGTTGATCTCGTCCGCCAGGACCACGTTGGCGAACATGGGACCCTGGCGCAGCGAAAAGGCGTTCTTCGAGCGGTCGTAGATGTAGCCGCCGGTGATGTCGCCGGGCAGCAGGTCTGGGGTGAACTGGATGCGCTTGAAATCCATGCCGAGGGCGGTGGCGAAGCTGTTCGCCAGCAGGGTTTTCGCCAGACCGGGGTAATCTTCCAGGAGCACATGCCCGCCGGGCGCCAGGATAGCCGCCATCATCTTTTCCAGCACGGCCTGCTTTCCCACCACTGCCCGACCAACCTCGGCCATCACGGCGTTTGAAATCTTCTCCACGTTTTTCATCGAGAGCGTCATGACTCCTCCATTTGTTCTTCCAAGTATTGGACGACCACCCGCAGGGCACGCTTGCGGTCTTCGTCCACTTCGGGTTTGGTATGCCTGATTGATTTCAAGATTGTGTTGACGTCCATCCGGATGCGCTGCCAGAAGGTGGGCGGTCGGTAGGAGCGGACGTGAAAAATGAACTGTAGTTCCGCCGGGATGGAAATGTCATCGTCCAGGATGCGCTGCTCGATCTCCTTCTGAGTCGTGTTCTCTCTGTAAGCAAGGATCGACAGCAGCAGGCGCTTGACTTCGGCTGCGAAATAATCCTGTCCGGTGCCGCCGGCCAGCATGAAGCGCACCGAAACCAGCCAGGCGCCCACCCGGCCTAATCCGAGTGAAGTCTGATTGTCAGGCGCAGGGCGCGCTCCGGCCGGTCGAATCGATTGGTAAAACAGCTGCATGCCAATGAACAGCGCCAGCAGGAACAGCAGCGACCAGATGATCGATTGGTCGATGCTGTGATAGATCAGGGAAGCGAACCAGGCCAGGTACTGCAGGGGGACGATGACCAACTCGCGCACTGCATTCCGGAAGAAGAACAGCAGCGCAGCCACGGCGATGAAGATGGCTGCCAGCGCCAGGAGACGTTTGCGGGTCAGGATCATGCGCCTCTCCGGCAGGCTTTCAGGATCGCTTGCAGGCTGGTGAGCGCCTGCTGCTTCTCCACTGAGCCGGGGGTTTCAGGACTGTAACGGGCCCCTTCGAACAGCCGGGTCAGGTTATGGACCGGCTCTTTGGGCAGGCCCTTCTGCGCCAGCAAACGCTCGAACTCGTGGGCCGTCATCGAATTGGCCCGGCGTATTCCTTGCTGCCGGTCGAGGGCGGCGCTCATCTCCAGGTAGCAGCGGATCACGGTCTGCTTGAAATCGCCGCCGGCATACAGGCTCTGCAGAGCCTGTTCGGCAGGTTGGACAAGCGGCTCGAGATTGGGTTCGATTTGTCGTTGGACCGGTTTTCTTTGGAAGAGCAGCGCGCCGATGCCCACCGCCAGCGCAAGCGCCAGAATGATGATTGTGGCAATCACGACTGTATCGGCCGGAGGGGCGGCATTGTAGGTGGCAACCGGGGCTCCCGGCTGCTCCGGCAGGGACTGCTCGGCCGGCTGAGAGAGCTGCTGCGGGAGTTCCTGCGCCGATAGGCTCCCGGCGGCGCTGCTGCCGATGGCGATGATGATCCCGGCGATCAGCAGATAGATCAGCAGGCGCTTGCGGGTCTTTTTATTGAAGAGCATGTACAGGAGAATGAAGGGAAGCGACAGGAGCGCCAACCCGATCAGGATGCGCACGAAAACCAAAAGACCCAGGTCCGAGCTCCAGCTGCTGAATGAGAAGCTCTCCACGGCGGACCTTTCCAACGAAAACGGCACGCCAGGCTGGAACTCGAGCTGCTTCAGGCTGAAGGCCAGCAGCAGCATGGCAGCCAGAACGATGGAAAAGAATAGGAGGGCTGTAATTTTTGTGCGCCTGGGCAAGGGGGGCTCCTGGAGCAGAGTAATCTGTCAAACATCATTTATTGGTTCGTTGGCAAACGAACGGTAAATGATATTTGACAGACTAAAAGTATACTCTACTTGCGTTTCTGTGCAAGTTGTCTGATAATAGGAAAGGGCAACTGCTCAGGCAGCGGCGTTTCAAAGACTAAACGACGTTACCGCAGCACTTTATTTCCCGAATGGCAACTCCCTGAGCCGTTGCAAAAAATGCATATCCAGGGTTCATCAACAGAAAGGAACGAAAAAAATATGACTGCTGACAAGGTTCTGTCCGGATCACGAAGTTTCACGCCGACACCGTTGGATCGCAAGAACCCGGTACCATCGGATATTGAAATTGCACAGGCAGCTCCGCTGAAACCCATTACGCAGGTCGCCGAAGAGCTAGGACTGCTGCCCGAGGAGATCGAACAATACGGCCCATATAAAGCCAAAGTCCGATTAGAGGTGCTGCAACGCTTGAAGGATGTTCCGGATGGAATTTATGTGGACGTCACTGCCATCACCCCAACCCCGCTCGGCGAGGGTAAGACCACCACGACGGTCGGCCTGAGCCAGGCGCTGGGCGCACATCTGGGCTACAAAGTGATCACTGCCATCCGTCAGCCCAGCCAGGGGCCAACCTTTGGCATTAAGGGCGGCGCGGCCGGCGGCGGTTACAGCCAGGTGATCCCGATGGAGGATTTCAACCTGCACCTGACCGGCGACATCCACGCGATCACAGCTGCGAACAACCTCCTGGCGGCGGCGCTCGACGTGCGCATACTGCATGAGGACACGCAAACCGACGAGCAGTTATTCAGCCGCATGGTACCGAAGGATAAAGAGGGTAAACGCCATTTCGGCATCGGCATGTTGAGCCGCTTGAAAAAACTGGGCATCGACAAGACCGATCCGGATGAATTGACCCCTGAAGAACGCCGGAAGATGTTCCGCCTGGATGTCGATCGTGATACCGTCACCTGGCGGCGGGTGATCGACACCAGCGATCGCTTGCTGCGCGGCATCACGGTCGGACAAGGGCCGGCAGAGAAAAGTCGTGATCAGGACCATGAGACCGGCTTCGACATCACCGTCGCCAGCGAGATCATGGCGATCCTGGCCTTGACCACCAGCCTGGCCGACATGCGCGAGCGCTTTGGCAAGATTGTCGTGGCGTTGAGCAAGAGCGGCGAGACCATCACCGCCGATGACCTCGGTGTCGCCGGGGCGCTGGCCGTGCTGATGCGCGATGCGATTAAGCCGACCCTGATGCAGACCCTGGAAGGCACGCCGGTATTCGTGCACGCCGGGCCGTTTGCGAACATCGCCCACGGTAACAGCTCGATCCTGGCCGACAAGATCGGCCTGAAGCTGGCCGATTACGTTATCACCGAGTCGGGTTTCGGGGCCGATATGGGCATGGAGAAGTTCTTCAACATCAAGAGCCGCTACTCCGGCCTGGTTCCCAACGTGGTCGTGATGGTTGCTACGGTGCGGGCGCTCAAGATGCATGGCGGTGGACCCAAGGTGACCGCCGGCAAGCCGCTGGACGTGGCTTACACGAAAGAAAACCTGGACTTGCTGCGGGCAGGCATGGGGAACCTGATCCATCACATCCAGTCGGCGCGCAAGTTTGGCATCCCGGTTGTGGTGGCGATCAACGCTTTTGCCACCGATACCAAGGCGGAGATGGACCTGATCAAGAAGATGGCCGTCGAAGAAGGCGGCGCCGAGGATGCGGTCGTGTCACGCCATTGGGAGCTGGGCGGAGAAGGCGCTGTGGACCTGGCGAAGTCGGTGGTGGAAGCGGCCAAGAAACCCTCGCACTTTGAGTTCCTCTATCCGCTGGATGTGCCGATCAAAGAGAAGATCGAGACGATTGCGCGCGAGATCTATGGCGCCGAAGGCGTGGACTACTCGCCTGAGGCTGAGGAGCGCATCAAGGAATACACCCGCTTGGGCTTCGACAAGCTGCCGGTGTGCATGGCAAAGACGCACTTGAGCCTGAGCCATGACCCCTCCCTAAAGGGCGTCCCGACCGGTTTCCGCATCCCGGTGCGCGATATCCGCGCCTCGGTCGGCGCGGGCTTCATCTACCCGCTGCTGGGCGAGATGAGCACCATGCCCGGTTTACCGACCCGCCCGGCGTTCTTTGACGTCGATCTGGATCTGGAGACGGGCCAGGTGATTGGGCTGTTCTAGAGAGAATCGAAATAAAAAAACCGGGCGGCTGTAATGGCCGCCCGGTTTTTTGTTTCGAATGCGTTTACTGATCGGTTTCGGCAGCGGCGGCGGCGGCCTGGGTGTCCAGGTCGGCCAGGAGCGGCTCTACCTGATCGGGCGTGCTCTGGATGATCTCGGTGAAGGTATCGCCCAGCAGGCGGCGCACAGAGGCCCAGGAGGGCTTGGCGGGCTCGGATTTACCGTACTGGAGCAGATCCAGGCCGGTGGTCCAGATCGGGTTGGCCGCAGCGTAGTCGGACAGCAGCGGGACCACGCTGGCGCGGGTCGGGAAGTAGGCGCTGGCATTGATCCACTGCACCTGCACCTCAGGGGAGGAGAAGTACTTCAGGAACAGCCAGGCGGCCATATTCTGCTCGGGGGTGGTGTCCACCAGGCCGATGGTCTGGCCGAAGGCGTTCACAGCCAGGTTGTCGCCAGGGCCGGGGAAGGCCAGGAAGGTCCACTGATCGCTGGTGTTGGCGCCCTCAGCCTGGAAGGCATCAATCTGGTAGGGCAGACCGGCGGTGGAGCTGACGGTGAACAGGGCCTTGCGGGTGGCGAACTCGGGGTTCGGGTAGCTTTCGGTCTGGAAAGCGCAGCCGGAGGTTTCCATGTCCTGCAGGAAGGTGGCTGCATCGACGTTGGTGGGAGTGTCGAAGGTATACCCGTTTTCGTCGACGATACTGCCGCCGTAGGCGAATACCCATGAGGCGAAGTCGGAGGCGCCGGGGTACAGCACGTAGCCGCCGGTGCCATCGTTATCGGGATTGGAGTTGTTGCTGTTGGCCTCGGTGGCGGCGCAAGCCTGTGCTTTGAACTCTTCGGGTGTGGAAGGTGGGTTGTCGAAGCCCAGCTCTTTGGCCCAGCTTTGATTGTAGAAGATCACGTTCGCCGACTGGCTGATCGGGAAGCCGATGCGGGAGCCGTCAGCGATGACTGCCGAGTTCCAAGCACCCGGATAGAAGTCGGCGAGTTCGGCTTCTGTGAAGCCGAAGTCCGGGTCGTTGGCGTATTGGTTAAGGTCGGCGATCACGCCCACCTGGGCCCAGTTGGCCAGGGCGTTGCTGTAGCCAACCACCAGGTTGGGAACATCACCCGACTGGATCGCAGCGTTCATGGCATCTTCCAGGTTGCTGTAGTTGCCCTGATCGGCGGCTTCCACGGTGATGCCCCATTCGTTGGTTGCGTTGAACTGGTCAACGATTTGGGTCATGGCTTCCGAGGGGGCGCCGGTGCCCCAGACGTGCCAGAAGGTGATGGTCTGGCCGGTGGGGTCGATGGCAGGGGCGGCCGGTTCGGCGGTTGGCGCTTCCGTAGGAGCGGCTGCGGCCGGCGGGGCTTCCGTCGGGGCGGCAGTAGCTGCAGGCGCTTGTGGGGCAGTCGTTGGCTGCTCGACGACCGGAGCGGCCGGCGTCGCAGCGGGTGCGCAGGATGCTAGAGCGATCGAGAACAGGAAGATCGCCAAAACAAAAAGGGATACGGGCTTACGTTGCATCTTTTTTCCTCCTCAAACAAGGTTGGTTGAATTCGTAAGGGGCTCTTCTTCTTACGTCGATACCGATTCGCTCCGATATGCTGTATCGCGCCTCCTTTCCAATGTCCGCTTAGCCTTTTAGCCCACTTCGAGCAATGCTTTCGGTGAACTGCTTCTGCGTGATGAAATACAGCAGAAGAACAGGAATAATTGTGATGAATGCGCCGGCCATCATTAAGTTGAGACGCTGCCCCGCCTCGTCGATGAAGCCGAGCAAGCCGACCGCAATCGGGCGCCATTCGGGAGAGGTGGTCACCAGCAGCGGCCAGGCCAGCGAGTTCCAGGTGCCGATGAATGACAGGACGATAATGACCATGAGTGGGGCGGTCGAGAGCGGGATGACGACCTGGAACAGGAAACGCAAGTGCCCGGCCCCGTCCATTTGTGCAGCGTCGAAGAGCTCGTCCGGTATTTGGGCGAAAAATTGGCGCAGCAGGAAGATCGAGAATACGCTGCCCATGAAGGGAATCGTCAGCGCCGGCCAGTTGTTGATCCACTTGATCGGGCCGATGCGACCGAGCCAGGTGACCGTCAGGAAGTTAGGAATGATGGTGACCATGGCCGGGATCATCATCGTGCTCAGGAGCAGGGTAAAGATCAAGTCGCGGCCGGGGAAGCGGATGCGGGCGAAGGCATACGCGGCCAGGGTGCTGCACAGCAGCTCACCGGCCAGGGTGATGATGGTGATCGCCACGCTGTTGCGGATATACAGGGAGAAATCCGCTTCCTGCCAGGCCTGTACGTAATTTTCGAAGTGGAACGAGGTAGGGAAGAAGTGAACGCCCTGCGCCTCTCCGATCGTCATCAGAGAGGTGGAGATCATCCAGATAAATGGGCCAATGGCCAGCAGCGCGCCAAAGGCCAGCAGCAGGTAGGTTAGCGCTTTTTCAATCGTGTTCCGGTCAGCGAAAATTTTTGCAGGTTTGTGCTCGACCGGCTTTGAGACAGTTTCGATCCTATCCATAAAATACCTTTCTTCCTTGGATACGGTTATTCAAAACGGTCAGCAGCAGAATCACCCCGAACAACACGAAGGCCAACGCCGAAGCGTAGCCGTAGCGGAGTTTGTCGTAGAACTCTTGGAAGATGATCACGCTGAACGTGTCGGTCGTGCCGAGGGCCATGGATTGGCGCATCACCCAGATATGATTGAACGCCTTAAACGTGCCGATTACGGCGATCAGGGTCAGGAAGTAGGTGGTGGGTGAGAGCAGCGGCATAGTGATGTAGCGGAAGACATCCCAACGCCCGGCGCCGTCGATCTCGGCGGCTTCCATCAACTCGGTGGGGATGTTGCCCAAACCGGCCAGGTAGATGACGGTGTCGTAGCCGACGAAAGTCCAGATGGAGTAGATAATGATGACGACCAGCGCCAGGCTCGGCCCGGCTGCCCAGGCGGGCCAGCTGATGCCGATCTTATCGGCGATCATAGTGAAGACGCCGGTCGGCTCGTAGAGCCATTTGAGTGGTTCCAACCCAACGGCCTGGAAGATAACGTTGACTGGAGATTGCAGACGGTTGGAGAACAACTGGCGGAAAACCGCTGCGCTGGCCACAGTCGGGGTCACGTAGGGCAAAAAGAACAACATGCGGAACAAAGAAGAGCCGTACAGCTTTTGGAACAGCAGTACGGCCAGGAAGATCGAGAACCCTAACTGGAAGGGGATGGTGCCGAGGGCGTAAAAGAGTGTGATCTTCAGGCCTTCCCACAAATCCGGGTCGCCTTGCGCGATCAGCACGGGGATCTCGCCGATCAGCAGCCATCCGCCAACGATCAGAGTCATGGCGCCGAACAGGTGCAGGACCATCCCCAGGCGGCTGTCTTGCTTCTGGGCCGAATTCCACAGCTTCCAGGCAAGCCATAATAGGATCACCCCGGCGATGATCGTGACCATCTGGGTCCAGATGCCCGGATCGGCGCCGGTTTCGGCTGCAGCTTCATAAGCGGCGACAACCTGCCGGTAGGTGTATCCGGCCAGTAGAATACCGGTGGCGGCAGCGAGCCAGCCCAGGAAGAATTGAATCTGGTAGAACAGGTTGTTGGGGCTGCGGAAAAGGATGAAGACGATGATCCCGACCACCAGGGACAGGAATGCCACGGCGGCGAACTGCTCCCATGCAGGCAGGACGGTCTTGGCGGTAAAGGCTTCCCATAACAGCTGCGAGAACAGCGCGCGCGTCTTTTCTTTACCGATGATCTTGTCGGCGATGCCGAGGAACTGGGGCAGCGCCAGGAAAGCCCAACGCAGGAACAGGAAGATGGTGCTTGTGTAAAGAACGCCGGGGATGATTGTGACCCAGGGCTTCTCTTGTTTCTCCCTGGCGTGCAGGATGGCCTTGCGGACTGCCAGGAAGGTGGCAACCAGGGCGCCTGCGCTCAGCGCGAACAGCACCATATAGATGATGTTGCCGGTGGCGATTACATAGTTGTCAAGGCCGAGAAAGTTCCCCTGTTTCAGTCGCCAACGAAAAAGGCTGACATAAAGAGCAAAACCGACTGGAAAAATACCGAAGGTGAAAATGAGTATAACCGCCGGGGCAATCATCAGATAACCGGAAAGATATTCTTTCAAAGTCCTGCGATTGCGTGCAGAGATGAAGCTCTTCAAACATAGCCTCCAAACTAGAAAAAGCGGGAGTCCATAACCAGGTTAAAATTTTATCAGATATTTGGAAATCCGATTCGAATTTTGTATGTGGTTTTGTTAAGAAATTATATCGGCATTAATGATTTTATCATGTGGAAAGCCCATCCATTCCTTCTGTGATCGGCTCTACATACCACTCGGCTTAACTTGAGGTACAATCGACCCTGGCGATTCTCGCTTGCCAACATCGAAAGGATCCTCATGTTCGTCTTCTTCTCAAAGCTGCTGCCTCTGTTTGTCTACCCGCTTGGGGCGGCGTCCATTTTACTGATCCTGGCGCTGATTCTGCACAAGCGCCGCAAGCTGCACACCACGCTGATCGTGCTGGCCATTGCGGCGCTTTGGCTGGGCGGGAGTCCTTGGATCTCGGCGCTGAGTTTGCGTTCGCTCGAATGGCGCTACCTGCCGCCCGACCCAATGCCATGGGCTGAGGCGATCGTGGTGCTGGGCGGCGGCACCGACCCGGCCGAGTATCCGCGCCCGACCACCGAGATCAACGGCTCCGGTGACCGGGTGCTGTATGGCGCGCTGCTGTACAAAGAAGGCAAAGCGCCACTGGTGCTGCTCAGCGGCGGGAGCATCACGTTCTTGGGCAAGCATCCCAGCACACCTGCCGAGCAGATGGCCGAGATCATGGGCTGGATGGACGTGCCGGAAGACGCCATGGTCTTGCAGTCGAAGTCGCAGAATACTTACGAGGATGCACTGTACTGCGCTGAGATCCTTAAGGAGCGCGGCATCAAACGCATCATTCTGGTCACTTCAGCCTTCCATATGCCGCGCGTGGTCGGGCTGTTCGAGCAGCAGGGCTTTAAGGTCATCCCGGCGCCAACCGATTACAAGATGACCGAGCAAAGATGGGACAATTTGATCCACGCTGATTTTCAAGGGATGCTCATCTCGCTGCTGCCAGACGTGAACGATATGTCGCTGACGGCGCTGGCGATCAAAGAATACATTGGCATTGCTGTTTACAGTATGCGAGGGTGGATGTAATGATCCAAAGGCGCCGTTAAAAGTTATCGATATTTGTGGCATTTTAACGGCACAGATATCGATAACTTTTAACGGCGCCTTTGGAAAGTATTTTGTTCAAATGTTACGAATTCTATTAAGAATTAGGACAAAAAGGCTATAATAAGAGTATCATAGGATTGCATAACGGAGGCGGGAATGGACGTTTATGGAAAAGAAGCGGATTTAATCGATGTTGGGCAGCGTTTGCGAATGCTGCGTGATGAGCGGCAGATCTCAATGCGCGAGTTGGCTCGCCGCAGCGGGCTGTCTGCGAATGCGTTAAGTATGATCGAGCGCGGGCTGACTTCACCCTCGGTCAGCACTCTGAGCAAGCTTGCATCCGCTTTAGAGGTACCCATTACCGCCTTCTTCCGGCCTGAGCCAGAGCGTCAGGCGGTGGTCTTCCGGAAAGCAACCGAGCGCAGCCGAGTGCCTTTCCAGCGAGGCCTGTGGGAGGGGCTGGGCGGTGAGTCATTCACCGGTCATATGGAGGCCTTCCTGCTCACGCTGGAGACGGGCGGCAGCAGCGGTCCGCACGGCATGATCCACACCGGGCACGAGTTTGTGTTCTGCCTGCGGGGCGAGCTGGAGTATGAGGTCAACCACAACCGGTACGTAATGGAAGCGGGCGACAGCCTCATCTTCTCTGCCAACAATATGCATCGTTGGCGCAACAGCGGCCGTTCGGTAGCCATGGCGGTCATCGTCATTGCCGGCTTCGAGGAGAGCGAGCATCCCGGCGATTTCCACGTGGCGTCGGCGAAGAGGGAAGAAGAAGAAGAAAAATAGCTATATCAATAGCAGAGAATAGACCCTAAAGGGGCGCTTGACGAAGAATACAAAGCAGCTTTTGCTCTGTGTTCTTCGTCAAGCGTCCCTTATCGATTTTGTTTATCAAAGTTTATCAGGGCCGTTGGATTTAGTTCCTTGGTTCCCCAACCCTATACCTGGGGAATTAAGGAACTAAATTAGGTAATACCTCAGGCAGATCACGTAGCCCCAGGCATCCCTCGCGAAGCACCCTGTAAGGGCTGCCTGGGGTAGTCGGCGGGTAGAATGTTCGATCTTTTATAGGCCGTGCGCCTTGCAGGCCATGAACCCCAGGCAGCCCTCAACAGGGTGCTTCGCGAGGATGCCTAGGGCTACTGGACTGGACCCTAAAGGTACCTCAGGTAGAGATGATGTTGGAAAACCGAGTGTTGCGGCAGAAGGGCTCTCGTCAGGTTCTAGAACCTAAGCACCCGCCCCGAGGTGTTAGGGTCTATTCTCTGCTCTCTTTAAACAATCCGTTTCAACAGTGTCTGCATGTCATCCTTCATGAAGTACAGCAGCGGCACTTCAAGCATGTTATGGGCGCCGGGTGGCATGCGTGTGACTGCCCGCGTGGAGGCTACCAGCACCTGGGCCGTTGAGGCCGGGTTGTGGAAGGTGGTCTCGAACTCCAGCAGCTGGTTATCGACCCCACTGGAGCCGCCCTTGCGGAAGATATGAATGCGATGACCCATGTCAACCAGTGGGGTGACATCTTCTACCTGGAAGACGCGCACGTCGTCGTGGCAGAAGTAAGAGTCCTCCAGGATGGCGGACTTGACCTGCTCGAAGTCGGCGCCCCCTTCCAGCTCCAGGTACAGGTCACGCTTGTGGCTGCCCGGCTCTCCGGGGCGGGTGATCGAAAGGGCGTCCTTGACTTCCGGGTAGGAGCGGGCTGCGACGGTGTGACCCATGCTCATCCCCGGCCCATAATTGACGTAAGACAGTCCAGTCGGCGCCCAGATCTCGAACAGCGCCCGCACCATGGTGCTGATGCCGGGGTCGACGCCGCTGCCCATGATGGCGGCCACGTTGTGTTCTTTGGCGATCGGGTCTAGGGCGGCTTTAAGGTGCACGAATGGATCGCCATGCATATCGAAGCAGTCGGCCGTATGAATGCCGGCGGCCAGCAGTTGCGGCGCAATGTTTTCGACCATGCGGGTGGGCACGCATAGGATGGCAACGTCAGGCTTTTCGGATAGCTCGGCGACGTCTTTGACCACCGGCACTTCCGGCACCAGCTTACGCAGCTCGGCCAGATTACACTCCAAATCGATCAGGCCAGTGAGCGTCATGTCGGGCGCAAGTTGGACGGCTTTCACGGCGTACTTGCCAATATGCCCACAGCCAAGGATGATGGTTTTGATCTTCTCCACAGGGATGCTCCTTGATGGAAAAACCGAGAATAATGAGCAGAGATTAGAGCGCGGCTGCCGCTGTTGGCGGCAAACTACTCGTGAATTTCGTTCTTGGGGAATATGAAAGTCACAGTTTCTCCAAGTTGAAAGCCGGATTCAAAACCAGTAGAGATAGGTCCATCGGCGCGAATAACGATATTAAAGTGATTGGGGAAATGAGTCAAGTCGTACCCGGCAAGGGTTCCAACGCAGCGACCGTCAATCTCGACTTTGTCGCCGGCCCACAGCACGCCGCCATCCAGGATTTCAAAGAAGCCCAGGTAGGCAATCCGGTTGACCTCCTGGCCCGGCCCGGCCTGTTCCTCGGCGGTCAGGATCAACTCGTGGACCTCGTGCTGTTGCACAACGCGGGATGGGAATGGGGCCATCTGCAAACCGCGCTGTTCGGCGCGGGCGTGGAGGATGCAGCACAGCCGCCCGACCACGGGGGTTTTGTCGGCGCAGGGCATTTCGGCGTTGAGCAGATGATTGACATAGGGATCAGGGCTCATGATGCAAATCCTTGTCTCGATCGGGAGGCAGATGGGCGCTTGCCTCTACGATTTTAATAGAGACCTACCAATGACAGCAGGTCGGGCAGGGGCGGCCGGAGCACGTCCAGCACAGGCGGGTGGGGAACCTGAGCGCGACAGAAGGACAGCAGCGCGGCTTTGTCGACGAAGGCTGGGGTGTAACCGCCGGTCCGCCGGCGGCAGCGGGGATAAAACGGATTGACGGTCACGAAGCACAACGGCAGGGTTTCAAGGTAGGTGGGATGAGAGGGGGCTGTCGCGAAGAGCGGCTGCCATTCCAGCGGGTTGGCGCTGGCGATCAGGTGTAAAGGACTAGCGAAGACCAGCTGCGCGCCCGCCAGCAGAGATTGTCGCTGGACCAGGAGCTTATGGAAGAGCGACGGAAGGCAGGCGCCGGGAATGGTCAGGCGCCGGAGCGGACGGTCGAGGGCATCCAACACCTGCTGGAGGGTTTCGCCGGCGATCAGCGAGCCGTGCGCCAGTTCGACTGTCTTGCGGTCGGTAAAGTCGAGCCTGATGCGCATAGCCACACCCTGTGGGAGGGGTTGGGTAAGGATGGGCTCGAACTCGAACAGGCGGCACAGGGCCGCCAGGTGCTCTGCCAGGTTGGAAATGTCAGGCTCGAAGGCCGCGCCGGTCGCGAGCACCAGGCCATCGGCGCACAGCAGCGGTACCAGGCGGTTCAGCGCGCCATCGGCGATGGTCAAGTCAGCCCCCGCAGCCGCTAACAGCGCCAAAATTTGCTCCAGCTCGTGGCGTTTGTTCGGCCCGGCCAGCACCACCCGCCCGGCCTTGTGCACCTCGGCGATTACGACCTCGCCCAACCCGGTCTCAACACCGCTGCGGCGGAGGATACGACAGCTTGCGTCGCCGCTGCGCAGGCAGGCATCCGCCACAGCCACCAGCGCACCTCGCCGGACGAAGTAGCGCGGTTTGGGCAGCCCAGTGACATTATCCAGGGCTTCGCCATCGTAGCCGATGCTGGTCAGGGCGGTGCGACAGCCGGCTGCATCCGCCTGCTCCAGCAGTTGCAAGGCGGCGGTGGTTTTCCCGGTGTTTTTGGCGGTGCCGGCGAGGCCGATGGTCTTCATTGCCATGCCTGGGCTAGCCTTGGTTGACAACCGTGCCGCGTCCGGTGCGACCGGGATAGAGCCCATCTTCCTGGCTGCCGAGCAGGCCCTCATAGATGGCGGCCACGAAATCGCCGCGCCGGGCAATCGCTTCCAGGGTGTCGGTGATGCCTGCGTGCAGCTCGGCTTGCATCTGGGCGGCATGCAGGGTAGGGCGGAAACCGGCCGAACCGCAGAAGCGCAGCAGCTCGCGCACCGCCCGCAGCGTGTCCACCCGCGCCTGTGCGGAGATTGGGCCTTTGGAGTAAGCCTCGTCGGAGGAGGCAATCGTCACGGCAGCGGCGTCCATCCCCGCGGCCAGCGCAGCGTGGGCGGCGGTGGTCATGGCCGACTGCACCCGCTCGGGTGTATGGGTCATGAAGCCCACCGGCTCGCCGGGCCAAACCGGCAGGTCGGCGATCTCAGGCCAGACGGCCAGCTTGGCGACGTTCATGTCGATGAAGTTATCCTCCATCTCCCCGGAAACCATCATATACGGTGAGTAGCACAGCAGCGGCTTCGGGATGGGTTTGGCGCCCAACTTGAGCCCCAGCATGGTCATGACCAACATCCCGGTGAAAGTCTTATGAGGCGGCACACCGCTGAGCTCATCGTTGCCGGGGATATCGAAGGGGATCCCGTATTCGGCCGCCAGCCGCAGCGAGTAGATGCCGTCCACTGCCAGCCGTTCGGGATCGGTGCCGCCGCCGGTGCTGCCGTAGGGGATGTTGATCTTGAACAGGTCAGCGCCGGCGGCGCGGCCCAGCACCTGGGTTTCGGGTGTGTTCAGGCCGCGATGGCCGCGCACGTTCCAGAGTGTGGCCGGAGCGATGAAGCGGTGAATAAACTGCAAATTATCGAGGGTCAGGATGGTGCCATCGTGTTCGTGGCTGAGCAGGCCATCCAGCAGGCCCTCACGCTGAGCACCCCATGAGGGGTCGAAGTGCAAGATACCGTCTACGCCCCAGGCCTCGGCGGTTTTGATGTGCACCACGTCCATCACCGGGCAGCCGGTACCGTACTGCGAGAAGAACAGCGGGCGCGCACCGATGTGGCGCAGCGGCTCGAAGGGGGCTTCCCGGCCGGGCAGCATCTGCGGCAGGCGGTCGACCTCGGACGGATCCAGGCGGCGCACGCCGGAGGGCAAGGTGCCCTGGCGGTAGAAGGCCTGGATTCCCTCATCACACAGGGCGACGTACTGCTCCAGCAGCTTTTTGCGTGTGACGGGGCTGCTCTCCGCGATCAACCCGGCGCGTAACCGGGCGCGCTGAATGCCCGGGGAGGTCTTACCCTGCGACCAGGCCAGCAGCTGCTCGGTGATCTGGTCGAGCAATGCCTCGATCTTTTTGTCTTTAAAGGCGAAGCTGTAACCTTCCAGAATATCTGGCTTAGGTCTCGCTGGAATGCAGGTTTCGGTATGGATTTCACCTGCTTTCATGCTGCGGCCTTCCAAGAAGGCCAGCACGGCCTGCATGTCCAGCTCACCGGTGAAGGTGGCATCGAAGCCAAGCTCAGCGCCGGTCTCGGGCGTGATGGCCATGCCGCCGACTCCCAGGCGGGTGGTCTCGCGCAGCCCGGCAGCCTCCGCCAGGTCCACCAGCCGGCCGAGGACCTCAGCCACTTGATAGCCCAGCGTGCGGCTGACCAGGATGGCGATAGGGCGCTCTTGCAGGGCCAGCTGGACGACCTCCTCTCCGGTGACTCCGGGCCGCATGGCGATGGCCTGGTAACCGCAGTCACTCAGCTTGCGCTTGAGCAGCTTGACGGCATTGTCATGAATGGGGTCGAGCGGGGCCAGCAGGACTTTTTTCATGGCTGGTCCTCCGGATTGTCCAGCCAGCGATAGTGGTCGGCGGGGTGGTGGATATAGGCGCGGATGCGCACGCGTGCGCCCAGGCCGCGCTGTTCAACGAAGACCACGTCGGCATGGCGCAGCCCCATCTCCTCGGCCAGAGTCAGGGCCAGCTGCTTGGCCTGCTCTTCACTTTCGGAAAGCAGGAAGGTTTCGATATCAACCGCATCCACAACCCGGTCCATGGCGGAGGTCAAGGGCGGCTCCTTTCTTATCATGCTGCCGGTCCAGACCTTCACCCAAGCATAGGGGCGCCCTTGTGGATGCTTTGCCTCTATGCTTGGGTTGAGGGCCGGACCGGACGACGAGAACCCTATTCTGGGTACCCGGCATACCTGGCGATGATTTCCATCGACTTGAAGAAGCCCTTGACTGCCATGCGGGTAGGCGCTTCCAGCAGCTTGCCTTCCTCGTCAATGTTGCCGACGCCGTTCGAGATCATCACGTTGGCATCGTAGCCGATGGTAGGGATCATGCCCATCTGCGACATGCAGTTCTGCACGAGATTGCTGCCGGCGTACATGTCCTCGATCGAGAAGATTGGCAGCCCGAACTTGCCATCCTTCCAGGTGTCGGCATAGTTGACTTCTACGGCCATGCAGTTTGGCGACTTGAAGATGTTCCAGCCGTCCTGCATCTGCCCAGGCAGGCAGGAGAACTCTTCCATGACGATGCTGTGCAGGTCGTCCAGGGCGGTCAGAGAGATCTCGGGGCGGCCCTGGAGGATCTTGAGGGTGGCCAGAGCGCCGGCCAGGGCTTCTTTGCCGGGGTCGTAGCCAACGTAAGCGGCCTTGCCGTGCGAGGAGAGGGTGCCGTAGCGGGCGCCGTGAATGCCCAGGGCGCGGCGGATGGAGACCATCGCTTCTTCTTTGCCAATGATCAGGCCGCAAGTGGGGGCGCCGGCGGCCTTGTCCATGCTGTAGATGATGATGTCGCAGCCAAGCTTGCGGATATCGGCTCCAATAAAGGGCACACCCCAGGCGTTGTCGACGATGTAGGGCACGTCATACAGGGCGGCCAGCTCGGCCATGCCGGACTGCAGCAGCGGGGCGCCGTTGGGGCCCTTATCGCCGTAGCCGTAACCGGGTGTGTCATAGCCGATCGAGACAAAGCCGGAGAGCATATCCAGATGCCGTTCGGCCATTTCTGCGAAGCGGTCGACCGAATCCTCGCCTTGGACGTGCAGCAGGTTGGGCACCGGGCAGTATTTGATGCCGTGGCAGCTGTAGTCGGCGCCTTCCAGACGGACCATGACGGTGTCGAGGTTGAAGGCACGTTTACCCTGCACGCCGTACTCACCGGCGGCCTCGCCGCGCTCGGCGTTCAGCTCTTTATATTTCGGTGGGAAGGGCCGGCCGTAGGCGGCCTGGTGATGTGTGTGGCGCTCGTAGGGGGCCAGATAGCGGGCGCGGTAGGGATCGCCCTTGCCCAGGGTGGGCGGCATACACAGCACCTCGAAGCTGACCGCCAGCCCGGCCTCGCAAGTGTTGATCAGGGCGGCGTCGTACTCATCACCGTAGAATGACTTAACCACGTCGCGGATCTTTTCGTCCAGCACGGCGCTGGGGATCACCTGACGGGACGATTCGTGCATGGCCTCTTCGATCTCACGCATGAGCAGGCCGTGGCAGCCGGACACAGCGCCGGTCAGGCCGATGTTGCCCTTCCAATCGGGGGCCAGGCCGATCTCTTCGGCCGCCTGACGGCATTCGGCGTAGATCGACTGCGCGCTGGCTTGCAGGTGCTTATACATCTGGTATTTAAAATTCCACTTCTGTGACATCCAGGGTCTCCTTCAAAAAGGTGTAGATGGATCGGGCGGGCGACAGCCTGAAAAGCAGCGTTATTCGGGAGAGGGAGCGTTGCTCTTTACAACTTCCGGTTTAACGTCCCTGCCCCGGCTGTCGCTGGGCGATAGTGAATTAGATTTACCAGTAAGGGATATGGAGTTTTTCGATCACGATAAGGAGATTTGATATATCGTATACGATATACTAAACTTATTATAGAGACCCCGGCTGCTTCTGTCAAGCGAAAAGGGCAGTTAAATGTGAAATGCGGGCGATGTCATCGCCCGCAATTTATGGAGTAGATCGTTGATTACATCTTCTCGGATTGAGCGTGTTCGATTACTGAGCGAACCAGTTCATCGAAGTCTTGATTGTTCAAATCGATGGCTACACTGCCGAGGTGGGCGCGCATCGCCGATTCAGCCTGCCCTGCCTGACGATCGCATAACGCTTTGTAGATCTGGCGGTGCTCTTCGATCGACTTTCCCAGCCTGCCGACCTGAAAATTCGACAGGGTGCGGTAGCGCTTGAGGTGCTCATCGAGATTGCCCAGGATTTGCTTGAGCCACTGGTTTGGGGCTTGCTGCACGATCAGATCGTGGAACTGACGGTTCAGGCGCGAGGCTTCGTCGGTATCGTTGCGCAGCAAGGCTTGCTCGTGCTGGTCGATCAAACTGGCGGCGATCTTTAGATCGGCTGTGCCCATGCGCGGCGCAGCCAGGCGGGCTGCCAGCCCTTCCAGGACGGCCCGGATCTCGAAGATCTCGTTCATGATTTGCTGGTTAACTTCGGAAACCGAGGCGCCCTTATAGGGCACTTTCACCACCAGCCCTTCCTTTTCCAGCCGCAGCAGGGCATCTCGGACGGGGGTTTTGCTGATATTCAGCTGTGTTGCCAGGTCGCTTTCGACCAGGCTCTTACCCGGCTTGAGCCGGAAGGCGAGAATGGCTTCTTTGATGGCATCGTATGCCAGTTTTTCGAGAGATACAGGCCCGCCGACGGGGGATAGCAAATTGGCCATTTCGGTTTCCTTTGTATATTATGTATCATATACCTTTAATCATTATAGGCCTGTTTCCATTCTGGTCAAGTGCATCCCTGTACGGTGATACAATCTTTAGCATTATTATATGAATGGATTACGAGCAGGGACCTCCACCTGCAACAATTCAAACGACGCAGGAGTCCAATATGTCGATCGACGTTCCCACCTGGCTTGAGATCTCGCTTCCGGCAGTCGCCGAGAATACCCGCACGCTGCTCTTCAAAACCGGTGTGCCGCTGATGGCAGTGGTCAAGGCGGATGCTTACGGCTTCGGGGCAGTCGAGGTCGCGAAGACGGCTCTGAAAGCCGGCGCAGCCTGGCTGGCGGTGGCGCGTTTCAACGAGGCTGAGGCGCTGCGCCGGGCCGGGGTGGTTGCGCCGGTGCTGGTTTTCGGGGGAGTTACGCCGGGTGAGGTGGACCGGGCGATTGGATTGGATGTCACTCTGACCCTGCACAGCTTTGAGTTGGCCGAGATGTACGCTCAAAGGGCCAATGAGCTGGGCGCTGAGGTCACCGTGCATCTTAAGGTCGACACGGGCATGGGGCGTTTCGGCGTGTTTGCCGAGGACGCGCCGGCTCTGGCGCAGCGATCCCATACGCTGGGCGGCATTAATATCGAAGGGATCTACAGTCATCTCTCTCAGGTAGACAGCGAGCCGGACGACGACTTGACTCCCGTGCAGCTGCGCCGCTTCCGTCAGGCGCTGCAGGGGCTGCAAGTTTATGGGGTCGAACCGAAGTGGGTGCACTGCACTAACTCAGCGGCGGCGCTGGCCTGCCCGCAGGCGCGCTTCAATCTGACCCGGGCGGGCTCGGCGCTGCTGGGTATCCGGCCATTCTACTACCTGCCGTTCCTGGAGGGTTTCCGGCGAGCGCTGACCTGGAAGGCACGCCTGGCTTCTTGCAAGCGGCTGCCGGCCGGGTGGGGTGTGGGGTACGGGCAAGCGTACGTGACTCAGGAAGAGGAGTGGATCGGAGTGGTCCCGGTGGGCTACGGTGACGGCTTCCGGCGGTCGCCGTTCAATGAGGTGCTGGTGGGTGGGCGGCGAGCGCCGGTGGTCGGTAAGGTGTGCTCGGATATGGCGATGGTGAGGCTGCCCGGGCCGCTGCCGGAGGGAGCTGAGGTGGTGATCCTGGGTGAGCAGAGGCAAGAGAGCATCCAGATTGAGGATCTGTCAGAACGGTGGGGCATCTCGCAAGCGGCGGTGACGGCCGGGATTACGGCACGGGTGCCGAGAGTGTATCGATAAAGAGAGCGGGGAGTAGAGAAGGATCAGCCGTCAATGCGTTTTGACAACGGATCGTTCTCTACTCCCCGCTCTCTTTACTGACATTTGTGGTAAAAATAGAGATCATTATTACAACGCATGAAGGAATTATCTGTTGGAAGAATTGGCATCACTCCTACCCGATACCACGAATATTGGTCCGCAAGGCAGCATTGAAATTGGCGGGCAGAGCCTGCGCGACCTGGCGAATACCTGGGGGACACCCCTGTATGTATATGACGGGGCGACGATCCAAAATCAAGTCTCAAAATTGCGCATAGCCATGAAGGCCTACCCTGGTGAGAGCGAGATCACCTACGCCGGGAAGGCGTATTTCTCGCTGGGTATGGCCCGCAAGCTGGCACAGATGCAGCTGGGCGTCGATGTGGTCAGCCTGGGCGAGCTGGTGGTGGCGCGCAAAGCTGGGTTTGACCCCGACTGCGTGCACCTGCATGGGAACAATAAGTCGGAAGAGGAACTGGCTTATGCATTGGATTGGGGCATACACAGTATTGTGGTTGACTCCCTGGAGGAGCTGGAACTCCTGGAGGAAATCGCCGCACGCTCTGGCAAGGTGGGCCGTATCTGGCTGCGCATCACCCCGGGAGTGGAGATCGACATCCACCCCTACGTGCAGACCGGCGGCAAGGCCAGTAAGTTTGGCCTGCCGGTGGGGGACGGGCAGGCCGCTGAGGCGATCCGCCGGGCGCTGCGCTCGCCGCAGTTGAAGCTGACCGGACTGCACATTCACCTGGGCTCGCAGATCCACGAGGGCGAACCATTCTTCGGAGCGATTGCCACCCTGGCCGACCTGGCCGAACAGGAGGGTTTCGTGCCGGAGGAGCTCAGCCCGGGCGGCGGCTGGGGAGTGCCTTACTCGCCCGGCGACCGGCACGAGGACGTGTCGCGCTGGATCGAGGCGGTCTCGCAGTCGCTGCAGCGGGAGTTTGGAAAGCGCAGCTGGCCGCTGCCCAAGCTGACCGTGGAACCGGGACGCTGGCTGGTGGCCCGGGCCGGGGTGGCGTTGTACACAGTCGGTGTGGTCAAACGAGCCGGCGACGGCAACTGCTTCGTGGCGGTGGACGGCGGCATGTCCGATAACCCACGCCCGGCGCTGTACCAGGCGCATTACACGGCCCTGCTGCCCGAGCGCCCGAATGCCGAACGGACCATGACGGCCTCGGTGGTTGGCAAGTTCTGCGAAACGGGCGACGAGTTGATCGAGCGGGTGCAGCTGCCGGAGGTGCGCCGGGGGGATTTGCTGATGATCCCGGTGGCGGGCGCCTATCAGCTGAGCATGTCGTCGAACTACAACATGGCTCTCCGCCCGGCCGCGCTGTGGCTGGAGCAGGGCAAGGCTGCTGAGGCGCTGCAGAAGCGGGAGCGACCGGAAGAAAAAGGTTGGTGGGTAGATGAATAGCTTTATTCGGCTCTACTCACCTTTCGCTTCCAACACAAAACAACCCGCGCGGCTTGGGTGGTCTTCAATGAGCGCCCCGCGGGCTACCTTTCGGATCAGGAGGAGAATAAGGAAATCTCCTCCTGCCGCCAGGGTAAGCGCTCCACCCATAAAGGCCAGCCACCCGTTGTGAAAAAGTGTGCCGGTCAGCGCCGGAAGCAGCCCGGTGAGCAGCCCGGGCATCAGCGTACCGAGGCGATAAGCCTCGATCGGCATCGGCTCAAGGCAGTGGGTATAGGGCGTAAGGGTGCTTAGCTGAAAACCAAAGCGGACTGCCGACCATGACTTCTTGCTCGCCAACACCCAGGTGATGGCATGGGTCAATTCATGCGCGACCACGCCGACTGCGAGCACCCCTAAAAAGGTCAGATCAGTGATGATCAGCCTGCCGGGGTTTCCAAATATGGATGTGAATTGGGTAAGCGTTTTTTCGAACCCCCATAATCCGCAGTATGCCACAATTAACAAGATTATCATAGGGCTGGCGACTGCGATGCTGTAGATGTTCGCCTTCGCCATTGAAACGGAATAATCAAGCCTGGTGTAACGATCGATTGATACTGCCATGTTTGCCGTCTTCCTTATAATTCGCTAAAGGTCGTACCTGAAATTCTTGTTGGAAACATTTTCTGCGAAGAATCAGAAAGAATGTAGCATTTCAATCCATCTCATCTTGTCATTTCTAGCATGCCCCGGATTTCCTCATCACTTGGGAATGAAGAAAGCATTTTTAGATCGATCTTCCTGGTAATTTGGATACGATAACTTTCACACCGCGAAAATGGGTTTCCCCCATGTTTTATAAATTCAACCAGCGAGCTGCCAGCGCCGGCAGATCCGACATGGAGCCGACGCGAGTGGTGCAGGTGGGCAGGGACTGCAAGAACATCTTGCCGTAGCGCTTGGTGAGGAGACGCCGGTCCAGCACGGCGACGACGCCGCGGTCGAACTGGGTGCGGATCAGGCGGCCGAAGCCCTGGCGGAAGCGCAAGATGGCCTCGGGCAGCTGGTACTCGTTGAAGGGGTCCTCGAAGGTTTCGGAGCGGGCGGCAATGATCGGGTCGGAGGGCACGTCAAAGGGCAGGCGCACGATCACCAGGATCGACAGCGCCTCGCCAGGGATGTCAACGCCCTCCCAGAAGGCGCGCGTGCCAAGCAGGATGGCCCGGTCGGCGTCACGGAAGGTTTCCAGCAAGGTGTTGGGCGAAGCGCCCTCACCCTGCTCGTAGGTCTCGATGCCCGCATCCGCCAGCACATGGCTGATCGCATGCGAGGTGCGTTTGAGCTGCATGTACGAGGTGAAAAGCGCCAGCAGACGCCCGCCGGTGGCCTTGCTCAGGCGGATCAAGGTCTGCTCGACCGCTCGCTGATAGTTGCTGGGGTCGTTCGGCTCGGGAATGTCATTGATCAAATAGAGCAATGCCGAGCTTTCGTAGTCGAAGGGAGAGCCAACCATCAGTTCATCGGCGTCGACGGCAAACAGGCGTTCGCGCAGGTAGTCGAACTCGCCGCTTGTGGTCAGCGTGGCCGAGGTCAAAATCACACTGGCCTTCTCGTTCCACAAGTGGGTCTGCATTCGTGGGCCGATGTGCAGCGGAGCGGCCTGGATGGCGATCGAAGAGTTTTTCGGGGGGATCTCTACCCAATAGACAAAGTCGTTGGAGGGCTCGCTCACCATGGCGTTGATCTGGGCTTCCGCTTCACTCAGCCGCCGGTAGAGCGTGCTCAGGCTGCTCAGTGTATCTTCCAACTCCTCGATGCTCTGACCCTGAATCTCGCCGGTGGCCTTGACCAGCTCGGCGATCAGGTTAAGCAGCAGGTGGAAGGTCTCGCGTGTGGTATCCCAGCCCATCTCGACCACAGCCCAGGATGGCTGCGTGCGGGTGGCAGAAGTGATGCGCACCTGCTGTCCGTAGCTGCTGATTTGGCGGCCGTCGCGTTGATCCGTCAAGAAGGTGTCGATCTGGCGATAGAACTCTCGCAGGTCGTGGTCCAAGCGGAAGGCCAGGTCGGTGATTCGCCGGGCGTGCTGAGAATAGGCAGCCAGGTCAGATGGGCGCAGGATCTCGGTGAACAGGTTAAGCATATGCCCGAGGATGCCGCTGGAGGTGCCGCCCAGCTCACGCAGGAGGCGAGAAAGGTCCCCTTGCGTGACTCGGAAGCTTAAAGCCGAGGTGGTGGCGGCTTCCAGATGGTGAGCCTCATCGACGATCAGATAATCGTATTCTGGCAGTACTCGGCTGCCGCTTGCGACGTCGGCCAGCAGCAGCGCGTGGTTGACGATCACCAGATGCGAACTCTGGGCGGACATCTTCGCCCGGTAGAACGGGCAACTGCCCCCCGAGCGGCTCATGCACACCTCGCTTTTACAGCCATCGTCGTCGGCGGAGAGGCGGCTCCAGATATCGCGCTCGATGGGGCCATTCAGGTTGATCTCGTTGCGGTCGCCACTGCCATTTTCATACAGCCAGACCATGATCTTGCCCAATACACGCATCTCTTCGGCATTTTCAGGGCCGCGCTGGCGAAAGGCCTCCAGACGACGCGGGCACAGGTAGTTGCTGCGGCCTTTCAAGACGGTGGCGCGCAGATCGATGTTGAGGGCGCTGCGCAGGTCGGGGATATCCTTTTTAATCAGCTGATCCTGCAGGTTGATGGTATTGGTAGAGATAACCACCCGGGTCTGGTTTTGCAAGGCCCACAGCGCAGCCGGGACGAGATAGGCAAAGGACTTACCGGTGCCGGTGCCGGCTTCGACCAGCAGATGCTGACCGTTGGACAGGGCGCCGGCGATGGCTTGCAGCATTTCTACTTGCTGCGGGCGGTGCTCGTAATTTTCAAAGTATTTCGCAAAGGGCCCGCCATATTCAAGCAGCGCGCCGCATTCGAGCGCATCCAGCGGAAGGACGGGGTCGAGGGGCGTCAACGGCGGGTAGAGATGCGAGTCGGCACGCGGAAACAGCGGTCCACCACTGTCGTCTGGGGCGCGGCGGGCGTTGACTGGCTGACGGGCGCGGGAGCGCAGCAGCTGGTTGAAGAACCAGCCCGCTCCCCACTCGAACGGCTCACACATCCGCACGAAATCTTGCAGCATATCAAACGGCAGCTGCAGAGCGTGCTCGTGCAGGCGGGAGAAGACGAGGTGAGTGACGCGGGCGTCGGCCAAGGCGCGATGGGCGTCCTCCAGGATGGGGATGCCAAGCGACTGCGCCAGCGCGCTGAGGTTGTAGCGGCTGGCAGTCGGCAGTAACACGGCGGCCAGTTCGTAGGTGTCGAGCACGTCATTGTTGACGCCGATGTTGTAGCGCTGAAGGTACGACAGGTCGAAGCCGACGTTGTGGCCTAAGACCGGCGAATCGCCGATGAAGGCGGCCAACTCATCGATGATGGCGCGCATGGGTGGGGCATTACGCACCATTTCGTTTGTAATGCCGGTCAGCTGGACGATGGCGGGGGGAATTGGGCGGTTGGGGTTGATCAGGCTCGACCACTCAGCTTCCACGCGGTTCCCATTAAAGCGAACCGCCCCAATTTCAGTGATTGCATCGGTTTCATAATTTAAACCGGTCGTCTCGATATCGATTGCAACGATGGAAGCCATGGCCCGATTATAACCTGAAAAATTGATTAACCCGGGATAAAAAGGAAAATGGCCTAATCGGACAAAGTTTGGTTGTGCAGCTCAGAGGCGCCTTCAGTCTATATCCCTCGAACAGGCATGCCTGTAGCCGCGTGATTGAAATTAAAAAGAACCGGTGAAGGATATGACCTGTCATATCCTTCACCGGTTCTGGATCGGTTGAAGGCTACGCTTCGACCGGCGGCTCTTTCAGGGTTGATCGCTGGCGGCTGCGCCAGCGGAGGAAGCCGCGGATGATGAAGTAACCGGGAACACCCAGCAGCAGGCCGATGGGCAGGCAGAGGACCACAATCCAGATGGCAGCTTCACCGAGGAATTTGAGCACATCGACCAGCGCCTGGGCGGCGTTACGGGCGGTGCCCTCCGGCTTCCAGCCGCCAATGGTCAGCGGGGCGACCGATTCCTGCGAGCGAAGGCGAACGCTCAGGGCAGAGAGGCGGGAAAACTCCTCGTAATACTGGATCTGACCCTTGAGCAGTTCGATCTGCTCGGTCACCTGGGTCAGTTTGTCGAACGTATCGAGCACATCCTGCGTCTTTTGAGCCTCGTCCAGGATCTTGCGCAGCTGCTCGGCTTTCTGCTCCTGGTTGCGCAGGCGGGATTGCAGATCGGTGTACTCGCGAGTCACGTCTTCGCCGGAGACGTTCTCGTTGAGAATGTCGATGTCCGGGTTGGCGACCATGGCTTTGATCTTCGCCATGGCCTGATTGAGCTGCTCGGCCGGGACGCGCACGGTAATGTTGGCCTCGGGCACTTCCATGCCCTGATCGGTGCGGGTCTTATACAGGTTCGAGCTGACGACGAAGCCGCCCATGTCATTGGCCATCTGGGTGATGCTGGCCATGGAACCGGCCGGGTCGGCGACCACGACTTCCAGGCTGGCGTTCATGATGACAATCCGCTCGACCTCGGAGGCGGTGCTGCCCTGGCCGGGGTTGGCAGCGCTGTCGCTGGTTTCTTCGCTGTAGGCGGGGGCTGCCTTTTCACTTGAAAACGACTGATTGGCGGCGGGGGCCGATGTGGCGGCACCGGCGCAGGCTGCCAGGACGGCCGAGAGCAGCAGGGCGATTAGAACAAGAGCTAAGGGGGCGCTTTTCTTCATGTCTCTTTTCTCCATGCGTTGCAGTTTGTAGTGGATCCTGATAACAAAACAAACCAATCGCCAACCTGGTCGATGGCAGGAGCCGCGTTTTTTTGAGGATGTTGACTGCCTGCATCTGGCCTTGAGCCAGGGATTGACTTGCTTATGGGTTAAACGGAGAAAAGCGCTAAAAGGTTCCTTTTCGAAAAACTACCAACCATCGATCAGGCGCAAGCCGTGGCGGTGCGGCAGGCCGGCTTGATAGATGCGCTCTTGCACGCTGGCGATGTCGTACTGCACCCGGCGCGGCTCCCATACGTTTTGATCTGAGAAGAAGATGGCGTAGGCGGCACGCGGATCGTGGTCGCGCGGCTGCCCAACCGAGCCGGGGTTCAGGATGGCGCGCTGGTGCAGCTCGATGGCCTTCGACGCTTGCATGATATCCCATTCAATGTGAGCTTTGCCGTTGGGCGCATAGTAGACGATGGGTAAGTGGGTGTGCCCGACAAAGCACAACTGGGTATCGAAGTAGGAAAAATTGATCTCAGCCGAGTAGGAATTGAGCAGGTATTCCCAGACCGGGTTGCGCGGGCTGCCGTGGGTCAGCGTGACCTGATCGATGACGACCTTATCGTGCAGCCCTTTCAAGAACTGCAGGTTGTCTTCGGTGATCACGGTGCGGCTCCATCTGGCCGAAAGCCGGGCTTCATGATTGAAGCTGTCCAGGTCGATCTGGCCTAAGGCGGCAGCGTCGTGGTTGCCGATCAGACAGGTCAGGTTTGGCAGGCTGCGGACTCGCTCGATGCACTGGTTCGGGTCGGGGCCGTAGCCAACGATATCCCCCAGGCACCACACGGCGTCGAAGGAGCCCGCATCTTGGATCACTGCTTCCAGGGCGGTAAGATTGGCGTGAATGTCAGAGATAACCAGGATGCGCATAATCCTCTACGGCAGATAAAAATGCATTTCCCACTGACTGGGGGTAACCTGCTCCAGTCTGGAGCTGAATCCCGTGATGGTGATCCAGGTGTTGCCCGGTTTAAATGCCAACGGCTGTCCATCCATAGTGAAAAATTGAGGTGGCCGGTCCGTGGAGACGTGCTTCCACACGCCTTCGATTGCCTTCCCATCGCGATAGAGAACGGCCCGGCTGCCGTTCCAGTTATACCATAGGGTGACATCGTGCAGGGTGGGGGCGTATTCGGTATAGGTGGCAAACATGATCACCATGTTGGCGGTTGAAATTTGCTCTCCGGTGAGACGGTCGAGCAGGGGAACCATGCTGACCCCGCCGTTCGGGTCGACCGACTCGATCCAACGCAGGTAGCGGCCGGTGTCTGAATCGTAGCGCCACTCACCGATGTCTTGAATGTTGTAGATGATGGTCACACCGGTGGCGTCCTCGCCGCTGGTGGGCGGTCGTGAGTTCGAAGGCGCTGCCCTCCAGGTTGGCCTTGACCCCTTCAATGGCAGTGCCGCGCTGCTCCTCAGCGTACTTGCTCAGCTCGCTGGTGTTGGCGAACACGCTCAGCACGGAATGCGGCCCATCGTCGCATAGACCGGGGCAGGTAGCCGGGCCCTGGGTGATGGCCCGGTTGCCGAGCGCTCCGAGGATGTTGGGGTTGACGGCGAACAGGTCGGCCCCCGAATAGCCCAGAATGCCCTGGTACCAGCGCACCAGATACGGATCGATCAACCGCCCCGAGCGGACCGGGCCAACCTTGGGCGCATCCTGACCGTAATATAAGGCCAGGAAGCGGTTGGTGCCCTCGCCGATGTAGTAATCGAAGACGATGTCGGCGAAGGACAATCCGGCATGCGGGCGGCCCTCACGCGGGAAGTTGGACACTTTGACCAGTACCGGCCGGCGGTCGAGGATCTTGGGGTCGGACACCTGCAAGCCGGTCAACGGGTTGACGTCAGCCGGGAATGCGGCTGGACCGACCATAATGGGGGTGGGCGTCGGCGTGGGCGAGGCGGTTTGGGTGGGAGTGGGGGAAGGCGTCGGCGAGGGGGTGAGCGTCGCGGTGGCGGTCGGGGAGAGCGTGGCGGTGGGCAGTTGGGTGGTGGGCGCAGCGGTTCCGGTTGGGACAACAGCCTGGGCGCGCGGCCCGCAGCCGCTGAGGAGTATTCCCAAAGCGGCCAGCACGGCGAACCATTTCCCTAAGGACTTTATCTTCATAGAACCATCACCTGTTCCTCAAACTGCCTGCCTCTACGCTCCGGTCACGGCAGGTCAAAGTACATCTCCCAGGATCCCGGTTGGGATGCTTCGAAGGTCGAGGCCATCCCGGCGATCACAATCCAGGTATTGCCGGGTTTCAACGGCATCGGGAGGCCATACTGGTTGTAGAATTGGATCGGTTGGTCGTGGCCGGCGGCGCGCCAGGAGCCGTCGATCATTACACCGTCCCGAAAGAAGATTGCTCGCTGCCCAGCTGTATTATCCCATATTTCTACATCCAGTAGGGTCTCATTGTAGCGAATATAGGTGGCGTAAATGATGATCACGTTGGCGGCGGTGATCAACTTTTGGTTGACTTGATCGACCAGCGGGATCATCGGGTAGTGGACGCCGTCATCGTAGGACTCGATCCAGCGCTCGTACAGCCGGGTCTCGGGGTTGTAATGCCACTCGCCGCGGTCGAGGACGCTGTATTCTACCCCAATTTGCATGGCAAGTTGATCGCTCTGCGGCACGGTTGGGTCGAACAACATGCCGGACAGGTCGAAGCGGCGGTTCTCGATGCCCAGATGATCGGCGAATTTGGTCAGCTCTGCGGTGTTGACGAACACCCCAGTCACGCTGTGGGTATCTTTCCCGCATACGGCCGGGCAGTAAGAGTTGTTAAAGGAGATGGCCCGGTCGCCCAGCTCGTTCACCAGCACCTCATCGACGCGTGGATCGGCGTTGCCGTAGGCCAGCACGCCCTGGTACATGCGTGTCAGCCAGGCATCCACCAGACGCCCCGAGCGTTCAGGTCCGGTCTTGGGTGAGTCTTGTGAGTAGTAAATCCCCAGGAACCGATTGGCTTCTTCGCCGATGTAGTACTCGAAGACCAGGTCGGCAAAGGATAGACCGGCGTGCGGGCGACCGCTGCGCGGGTAGTTGGACACTTTAACCAGCACTGGCCGGCGGTTGAGCAGCGAGGGATCGGGGGCGGGTAAGCCGGTTAGCGGGTTGATCTCCTCGGGGAAGCCGTTGACGCCCTGCAAGGCCGAGGTGGCGGCGGGGCTGAGCGCTGGGGCTTCGGTGGGCAGCGGGGTGGGCGTGTTAGCCGGTGCGAGCGTGGCGGTGGGGTTTTCGGTTGGGAGCGGGATAGGGGTGTTCGCCGGCGGGGCTGTCGAAGCGCCCGCATTCGGCGGGACGCCGGGGGTGGCGGAGGGGTAAGCAGCCGCCAGCAGTGATGGTCCTGGGCCGGGCCGGCAGGACGAGAGAAGGATTGTAACCAGGATGAAAATGAAGATTATCCGGTGACGAGCCATTCGGTGACCTGTTCGATGAGGGCTTCGGCGACTTCAGTTTTTTGCATCGTTGGCAGCTCTTTCTTCTCTCCGTTGGCAAACAACAAGGTGACCTTGTTGGTCTCCACCTCGAACCCGGCGTTTTGGGCGCTGATATCGTTGGCGACGATCAGGTCGAGATTCTTTTGCTCCAGCTTCTGGCGGGCATTGTCGAGCAGGTCCTGGCTCTCGGCTGCGAAACCGATGGTGCAGCGCGGGAAGTCCGTTTGGGCTTTGCGCTCGGCTACCTGCTGTAAGATGTCCGGAACAAATTCCAGCCGGATGGTGGGCGGGCCGCCGCGTTTCTTGATCTTCTGCCGGGCAGTCTCGGCGGGTGTGAAATCGGCGGGGGCCGCCGCCATGATCAACGCGCCGGCATCAACAGTATACTCCAGAACCGCTTGCAGCATTTCCGCCGCGGTTCGCACGTTGACCAGCTGGGCGCCGACGGGAGCGCTCAAGCTGGTGGGCGCACTGATCAAGACGACATCCGCGCCGGCGTCCAGGGCGGCCTGGGCGATGGCGTAACCCTGCTTTCCGGAGGAGCGGTTGGCAATGTAGCGCACCGGATCGATCGGCTCTTGCGTGCCGCCGGCGGTGACGACCACCTTTTGCCCGGCTAGCGGGCCGTCACGCCCGAGCAAATAGCGCACGTGACCGAGGATCACCTGTGGCTCCGCGAAGCGCCCCAGGCCGACCAGTCCCGAGGCCAGGTGACCGGCTTCCGGCCCGATGAGGTGAGCGCTGCGACTTTTGAGGATCTCCACGCTGGCCTGGGTGGCGGCATGATCGAACATACCGGCGTCCATGGCAGGGGCCAGCACCAGCGGACAGTGCGCCGCCAGGGCAGTGACCGAAAGCAGGTTGTCGCCCAAGCCGTAGGCCAGTTTCGACAGGGTGTTGGCGGTCACCGGCGCGATCAACAGCAGGTCGGCGGCGTGGCCGAGGCCTACGTGGGTGACATGCCCCTCGCCGCCCAACAAGTCTGCGTCGGTGTAGGCCTTGCGACCGGTGACAGACTGGAAGGTCAGCGGGGAGATGAAGCGCTCGGCCCCGGCGGTCAGGATTACATCGACCTTTGCACCGGCTTGATGCAGTTTCGATGCCAGCTCGGCGGCTTTGTAGGCGGCAATCGAGCCGGTTACGCCTAACAGAATGGTTTTGTGTTGGATCGGGTTGCTCATAGTCTACTGGTTCATTTCCCAAATCAGGCGCAGTCCGTCGAGGGTCAGCCAGGGAGACAGGATATCGATGACCCCCGTCTCCTCGGCGATCAGCTCGGCCAGCCCCCCGGTGGCGATCACTTTCATATCCTCGCCCAGTTCCTGGCGGAAACGGGCCACCATGCCCTCGGTCATGGCGGCATAGCCGGTCAGGATGCCGGATTGGATGGCGTTGGGCGTATTGCGCCCAATGACGGAGGGAGGATGCTTAAGCGAGACGCGCGGCAGGCGCGCGCCGCGCTGGAACAGGGCTTCGGCGGCGATGCCCACCCCGGCAGCGATGGCCCCGCCCAGGTATTCACCATTGGCGGTCAGGGCGTTGAAGGTGGTGGCGGTGCCGTAGTCGATCACGCAGGCCGGGCCGCCGTACTGGGTGTAGACCGCGACGGCATCGGCGATGCGGTCCGAACCGACCGCCTTTGGATCGTCGTACAGGATTTGGATGCCGGTCTTCAAGTCGCTGTCGACCAGCAGGGGCTTTTGGTGCAGGTACTGCTCGCAAGCCTGGATCACCCGGTTGGTCAAGGGGGGCACGACCGAGGACAGGCAAATTCCGTCGAGGTCGGCGGAAAAATGCCCGGCGTGCTGGAGCAGGCCGAGAAACTGCAAACCGTATTCGTCCGGCATGCGATTGTGGTCGGTTGCGAGCCGCCAGCGTGTACCGGGCTGAGCATGCTGCGGGCCTTCATACAGGCCGAGGGTCAGATTCGTGTTACCAAGGTCGATGACGAGTAACATTTCGCCTCAGGATATTGCTTCGATGATCTCCGCGATGGCGTCAAAGCGGTTGAAAGCGGGCATGAGGTATACGCCCCGGGCAAGCTCCCGGGTCTGTTCGATTAATTCTATCGCAATTTTGATGCCTTCACTCGCGCTATTCTCCCCGGCGGCCGACATCCGGCTGCGGATCTCATCGGGAATGACGATGCCGGGCACCTCGTTGTGCAGGAAGGCCGCGTGCCGGTCGGTGGCCAGGGGCAGGAAGCCGACCAGCATGGGGATCTCCAGTTGACCATACTGATCCTCGTAGCGCTGTAAGAATTCCTTGACCCGCTCGGGGCGGAAGATGGGTTGGGTGAGGAGGAAATCGGCCCCGGCGGCCAGCTTACGGCGCAAGACCTTGATCTCTTTGTCGATGTTTGGGGGGTTGATGTTGAGGGCGCAGCCGACGAAAAAGGAAGTGGGCTGTCCGATGGTGGAACCGGCATGGTCAACCCCGGTGTTAAAGCCCTGCTTGATCAGCTTGATCAGACCGGAAGGAACCATATCGTAGTTGTCCATCGCGTCGGGGTAGTCGCCGATGGCGGTCGGGTCGCCCATGACCACGAACACGTTACGCACGCCGATGGCGTGGGCTGCCAGCAGGTCACCCTGGACGCGCAGCAGGTTACGACCGCGGGTGGGGAAGTGCACGACCGTCTCGATCCCGGCGCTCTTTTGAATCAGGCTGCAGACCGCCCAAGGGCTCATGCGCATGCGCGCCATGGGACTGTCGGCCACGTTAATCACGTCCGCGCCCGAATTCGGCCAACAGGCTTGCGCCCGCCAGGATCTTGTGGGTGGAGAGGCCGCGCGGTGGGTCCATCTCGACTGCGATGACGAACTTGCCTGCGGCCAGCTTTTCGGCCAGCAGGGTGGGCTGCTGCTCCGCAGAGGGGGCTTCCTCGGCTTCCGTTATGCCCACGCTCAGGCCGTTCTTGAATTCCTCCAGATCGGTGGTTGCAATGGCTTTGTGCATCGCCGAGATGTGCCGGGGAGTAGTGCCGCAGCAGCCTCCGATGATATTAGCTCCGGCGTGCCAAAAGGCCAGCGCGTACTCGCCGAAATATTCCGGGGCAGCCGGATACATGATCCGTCCACCGACCTGTTCGGGCCAGCCGGCGTTGGGCATGACCGAGAACTTCATATCCGGCACGGCCTGGCGCATCATCTTGAGGATGCGCAGGATCTGGTTAGGCCCACCCGAACAGTTGATGCCGATCACGTTGGCGCCGGCTTCGGCAATCTTGCAAGCCACTTTCTCGGGGCTGTCGCCCAGCAAGGTCCGGTCGTCGCGGGTGAAGGTCATCGAAGCCAGAATGGGAATATCGGCGTCGATCTCGCGCGCCGCCAGGATGGCCTCACGCACCTCGTACAGGTCGGTCATCGTTTCGATGATCAGCAAGTCGACCCCAGACTTAACCAAGGCGTCGATTTGCTCGGTGAAAGCCTCGCGAGCCTCATCCAGCTGGACGCGGCCGAACGGCGCCAGGCGCACGCCCAGCGGACCGACATCCCCGGCGATCAGCACCTCTCGGAATGAGGCCAGCACCACCCGACGGGCAAGCTCGACCCCACGGGTGTTGATCTCGGTCACCTTGTTTTCCAGGCCGTGCCGGGTCAGCTTGTAGCGGTTCGCGCCGAAGGTGTTGGTCTGGATCATCTGCGCCCCGGCTTCGATGTACTCACGGTGTACTTCGGCCACCAGGGCCGGATTTGTCAGATTAAGCTCGTCAAAGCACTCGTCAAAATCGATGCCGCGCTGGTTAAGAATGGTCCCCATGGCCCCATCACTCAGGATCGGGCGAGGACCGGCAATAAAATTTTTAAAACGTTCCGTAGCCATACCCTACCTACTTCATCAACTGTTCGACCCGGGTTTCCCCGATATTGAAATATTTCGCCAGCGGGTGGTGGACGATGATCGCTGCGGTGGACTGCTCCGGCACCAACTGATAGGCTTCGGTCAGCGACATGCCTAGCTGGCGGTCGGGCTGTAACAACTCGAACACCTTGGCGTGGTCGGCAAGTTCGGGGATGGCAGGATAACCCCAGGAATAACGCTTGCCTTGCTCTCGCTCAAGGCCCAGCTCACGGCGGATGTGGTTGTGCAGGTAGTCGGCGGTGGCCTCGGCGGTCTGCACGCCCAGGCCGTGAGTGAAGTAGGCCTCACTGTAGTCGCCGGCTGCTTGCAGGCGCTCGAAGCGCTTGGAAGCTTCTTGCCCAACCGTGACCACCTGGAAGGCGACCACGTCCATCAGGCCGGATTTAACCGTGGCAAAGTAATCCGCAAGGCTCAGATTTTCACTGCCGTCCTGACGCGGGAAGCTGAAACGCAGCAGCTCCTCCGGCTGACCGGCCTCGACCGATTTCGGGCTTGTAGAGGATCAGGTCGTCCCCCTCAGACTGAGCCGGCCAGTAGCCATAAACGCCCTGCGGTTTGAGCCAGGGCTCTTTGAGCGCTTCACGGCGCATGCGGTCGAGCCGGGCCTCAAAATCTGCCTCCAGCTTCGTCCAGGCCTCACCGTGGGTGTTCTTGGCGCCCCACGAGAGCCGGAACAGCTCGTTCTTGGATAAGTGCTGGAAAACGGCATCCAGCGGCATTTGCTTCACCAGACGCGGGCCCCAGGTTGGCGCCTGCGGGATGCTGGCGGCCGGTTCGACGCCGGACTGCTCTCTGACGCCGCCGCGTGCGACTGCCCGGCGCGGCTCGCGTCCCAGCTCGCGCTCGGATTGGGCCCGGTTCTTTTCGATCAGCTTGGGGCGCTGTTCGGCATCGATCAGGGCTTCCATCGTTTCCAGGCCTTCGAAGGCGTCTTTGCAGTAGAATACGCCCGGCTCGTAAAAGGTATCTTGATCGGTGAGCAGGATGCGCTGGGCAAAGCGCCGGTTGATGGCCGCGCCCCCGATCAGCACCGGGAAGCGCAGGCCGCGCCGCTGCAGTTCATTGACGATCAGCGGCATCTGCTTGCTGGTGCTGACCAGCAAGGCGCTCAACCCGATGGCGCTGGCTTTGACTTCTACGGCTTTGGAGATGATCGTGTCGGCAGGGACTTGCTTGCCCAGGTCGACCACGGTAAATCCGTTATTCGAGAGGATGGTGTTGACCAGATTTTTGCCGATGTCGTGCACGTCGCCATAGACGGTCGCCAGGACGATGGTGCCTTTGCTGACGCCTTCTTGTCGCTCCAGGTACTGCTCCACGTGCGAGACAGCCTTCTTCATCACTTCGGCCGACTGCAGCACGAAGGGCAGGATCAGCTCGCCGCTGCCGAACTTGTCGCCGACTTCTTTCATCGCGGGCAGCAGCACGCTGTTGATCACGCGCACCGCGATTTCGTGCTGTGAGGCGCCGTTGCTGTGGATGATGGCGTCAATGTCGGCCTCGACGCCTTCTTTCTTGCGGTGCAGGATGCGCCAGTGGATGCGCTCTGCGGGGGTCATGGCCTCCAGGGCAGCTTTCTGCTGGTCGGGGCGGGCTTTCTCGGTTGCGCCGCTGCTCTCGAAGTATTCGATGTACTGCTGCAGGGCGTCTGGAACCCGGTTGAGGATCAAGTCCTCGGCCAGCTTGCGCTCATGCTCAGGGATTTCGGCATAAGGGGTGATATGGACCGGGTTGACGATGGCCATATCCAGACCGGCTTGCACGCAGTGATACAGCATGATGCTGTTCAGCACGGACCGGGCTGCCGGAGACAGGCCGAAGGAGACGTTGCTGACACCCAGCGAGGTGAGTACGCCGGGCAGCTCTTGCTTGATGCGGCGGATGCCTTCGATGGTCTCGACGGCCGAGTTGCTGTACTCCGGGTCGCCGGTGGCGAGGGTAAAGGTCAAATCGTCGAAGACCAGGTCTTGCGGCTGCAGGCCATGCTCATCGACGGCAATGTGGTGCAGGCGTTTGGCAATCTCGAGCTTCTGCTCGGCAGTCTTGGCCATGCCCTCCTCGTCGATGGTCAGAGCGATCACCGCCGCGTTGTACTTGCTGGCCAGGCTGAAGATGCGGTCGGCTTTGTTGCGACCCGATTCGAGGTTGGTGGAGTTGATCAAGCAGCGCCCGGGGGCGGTCTGCAAAGCGGTCTCGATCACCTCCGGCTCGGTTGAGTTGATGATCAGCGGCACTGGTAAGACCGGCGCCAGGGTCTTGACCGCCCGGCGCATCAGGTCGGCCTCGTCGCTGCGCTCGGTCAGGGCCACGCACAGGTCCAGGCCGTGGGCGCCGCTGTCGACCTGCTGGCGGGCAATCTCCAGAATGCCGTCGAAATCCTCTTCCATCACCAGGCGCTTGAATTTGCGGCTGCCCTGGGTGTTGAGGCGCTCGCCAATCAGGAAAGGCGCAGGGACTTGCTGCATGGGGGTGGCTTGCATGGCTGAGGCCAGTTTGGCCGGACGCTCTTGGGGCCGCGCCGACTGCGGGCGTCCATGCAGGCGCTCGACCAGCAGCTTGAGGTGGGCCGGGGTGGTGCCGCAGCAGCCACCGACAACGCTGACGCCGTACTTCTCGACGAACTCGGCCAGCTCTTTGGCAAACGGCTCGGGCTGCAGCGGATAAACCGCCTGACCTTCGACGTTCAACGGCAGCCCGGCGTTAGGGATGCAGGAGACCGGCAGGGTGGAATTCTCACCTAACAGGCGGATGGGCTCACGCATATAGTCCGGCCCGGTGGAGCAGTTCAAGCCGATCACGTCGATGGGCATGCCTTCCAAAATGGATTCGACTGCGCCGATGTCGGTACCCAGCAGCATGCGCCCGGTCGTATCGAGGGTCACTTGCGCCTGGATTGGCAGGTAGACGCCGGTCTCTTCGAAGGCCTTCCAGATCCCATTAATGACCGCCTTGACCTCCAGGATATCCTGTGAGGTCTCGATCAGCATCAGGTCGACCCCGCCTTGAACCAATCCGAGCGCCTGGCGGTAGAACACTTCCACCAGGTCTTCATAAGTTACGTCCGACAGCAGCGGATCGTCCATGCTGGGCAGCTTGCCAGATGGTCCGAGCGTGCCGGCCACAAAGCGCTGCTGCCCTGTCTTTTGTGTGGTTTCATCGGCTAAACGGCGGGCAAGCTGCGCAGCCGTGCGGTTGATCTCTTCGGTCTTGTCCCCCAACCCATACTCACCGAGCGTGATCGGGTTGGCGCGGAACGTGTCGGTGGTGATCACGTCCACGCCGACATCGAGGAACGAGCGATGAACAGTTTCCACAGCATGCGGGTTGGTCACTACCAAATAATCATTGCAGCCCGCGTAGCGCTCGCCGCCGAAGTCTTCTGCCGACAGGTTAAGCTGCTGCAGGCTGGTGCCCATGGCGCCGTCGAAGATCAGAACTTTTTCCTTCAAGGCGTCGAGATAGCGTCGATTGGTGTATTTTCTATCCATAATCCCTCACATTCTTCTGATCCACCCTTATGAGAGCGACTGCGGCGAACTACTTATCACACAACTCAGGCACCCTCACAGGTGGATCTGGCACGAGATAAAAAAGCGCCTCTCCGGATAGAGAGGTACGCTAAAGCAGTTCCCTCATCTTCCAGATCCCCGCATCGGCGGGATCTGCCGGAATTGGCACCAACTCCATGAGAGCGGTTGCCGAGGTTTCGCAGGGCCGGTCCCTCCACCTCTCTTGATGAGCGATCAGACAGGCTTGCCTGACCCAGTCAATTTGACCTATTCTATCACAATTGCAGAGCGAAATCAATTATTGGTCGCCGCGGCAAAGGTGGGGTTTTTGCCGGGTTCCGCTTTGAGCGCTGCTCTGGTAGACAAAACGGCCAATTTGGAAATTATCAGTAAGAATGGTAAAATATTAATAACCCGATCTGGGGGACGGGTGCGCCTGGAACAGGATGAGTGTCGTGTCCGGGCAGTGAAAACCATGATCTGCTCAAGCAGGGGTGTTTTTGTGGAGAGAAGGCCCCGCTGCAGCGGGGCCTTCTCTCCACAAAAACACCCCTGCTTGAGCAGATCCGGGACTTTTTATCGGCAGGAAGATTAAGGGTGTCTACATTGAGCCCTGGGCCGTCATCACAATATCAAAGAACTGGGGGGTTCAAAATGCATGCAGCAAATGCGTCGGTCATGATGCGCTTCTTAAATTCACGATTTGCAAAAAAGGCACGCAATTACATTAAGTATAATATTACCTGGCCGCTCGAATTGAAATTGCTCAATTATCGAAACGACGAGGCGTTCACACGTCGATTGTATTTAGAGATTTACGGACACGAACCGGATTTGGAGGAGCCGCGTACGTTCAGCGAGAAGCTTAATTACTTCAAGCTGTATTATCGCCCAAAGATATTGACCACGCTGGTGGACAAGTACGCGGTGCGTGAGTACGTCCAGAAGAAAGGCTTCGGGCGCATCCTGAATCAAGTCTACGGCGTGTATGAGCGGGTCGAGGATATTCCATTCCACAAGCTGCCCGACAAGTTTGTAGCCAAGGTGACGCATGGCTCCGGTTGGAACGTAATTTGCACCGATAAAAAGAAGCTGGACTGGGAAGAGGAATCGAAGAAGCTGGACAAGTGGTTGCAAACCGATTTCTATAAGCAGTACCGTGAATGGGCTTACAAGGACGTGCCGCGCCGGATCATGCTGGAACGATATCTGGAATCGGCTGACGGTATCACGCCCAACGATTACAAATTCTACTACTTCAACGGGAAGCTTGGTTTCATCCAGGTGGATATGCACCGGTTCGCAGATCACCACCGGACGATGTACAACTCGGAGTGGAAGCGGCTCCCGTTTTCAATCTTAGGAGTTAACTCCAACAAGGAGGTACCCCGGCCGTCGAACCTGAATGAGATGATTCAGATCGGTTGCAAGTTGTCGGAGGGACTGCCGTTTGCGCGCATTGACCTGTTCTCGATCGATGGCACGACCTACTTTTCAGAGGTCACGATTTACCCTGCTGCGGGTTTTATCACGATGGAGCCGGATCAATACGACCATATTTTTGGGGATATGCTCGATATCAGCACGATACAACGATGTTAAACAAGCACTGAACCGCACAAGCGCAAAGACGCGAAGGTTTAATGGGGAAGAAGGAAGGCTTAGTCATCCCTTCTTCCCCATTAAACCTTCCCGTCTTTGCGCTTTGCGGTTCAGTCGCTTAGGATATAATCATCAGTAGATTGGTACGTGGAGATTCAAATGGCCCCTTTGCGAAAATTCGTTTTTACCGGGTTTCTCCTGGCTGCGGCTGGATGGGGCGGCATGTATTTACTGTTCAACCTCACCTTACCAACCCTTGGGCCGCGCTGGTTGTTCTTCTTCCTGCTTGTTCTGGGCTTAAGCGGTATTGCCCTGCCGGTGGTGGCTTTTTTGAACCGGCGCTTTCCCGGCGAGACGCCCACCGATGGCTCGACGATCTTGCGACAGTCGATGTGGGTCGGTATCTTTGGCAGCATCGTTATTTGGCTTAAGATGGGCGGGGTCCTGAACCCATCCCTGGCGACTTTCCTGGCAGCTGGACTGATCGTGATCGAGTTCTTGCTGCGGCTCAGAGAGCGCAGCCGTTGGGAACCAGAAGACCTGGGCGATGAGTGATCTGCGCGCCTTACCTTCCGTCGACCAGCTGATCCAGGCCGGGCAGGATGAGGGCCTGGTGGCGCGATATGGCCGCCCACTGGTGGTGGAGGCGATCCGTTCCACTTTGGACGAGATTCGCTCCAGCCACACGGATGGCAGCGCCATTCCTCATCAAGAGCAAATCCTGGAACGGGCCGGGCGGCGATTGTCTGCCTGGCTGGAACCGACCCTGATGCCGGTGGTCAACGCCACCGGGGTGGTGCTGCACACCAACCTGGGGCGAGCGCCGCTCAGCCGGGATACCCTGGAAGCGATCTACGCCGTTTCTCACGGTTACAGCACATTGGAATACAACCTCGAACGCGGCTCGCGCGGCTCTCGATCGGTGCACGCTGAGGCGCTGCTCACCCGCCTGATCGGGGCCGAGGCGGCGCTGGTCGTCAACAACAATGCCGCAGCGGTGATGCTGGCCTTGATGGCGCTTGGACGGCGGCGGCGGGTGGTGATTGCCCGCAGCCAACTGGTCGAGATCGGCGGCGGGTTCCGTGTGCCGGACGTGATGAAGCTCTCGGGGGCGCGCCTGGTGGAGGTCGGCACGACGAACCGGGTACACAAGCGCGACTTCGAGGAGGCGCTGGAGGAATCGGCCGCGCTGGTGCTGCGGGCGCACCACTCGAACTTCCAGATCGTCGGCTTCACCAGCGAACCGAGCATCGAGGAGCTGGTGGAGGTGGCCCATCGCCATGGGGTCTACGTCATGGACGACATCGGCTCAGGCGCACTGCTGGATACGGCTAAGTATGGGCTGAGCCACGAGCCGATGGTGCAAGAATCCCTGGCGGCCGGGGTGGACGTCGTATGCTTCTCCGGCGACAAACTGCTGGGAGGGCCGCAGGCCGGGATCATCGCCGGGAAGGCCGAACTGATCGCCAAGATGAAGCGGCATCCGTTTGCCCGGGCAGTGCGCTCGGACAAGCTGGCGTTGGCCGGACTCTCGGCAACCCTGCTGCACTATTTGAAGGGCGAGGCCGAATGCCAGGTGCCAGTCTGGCGCATGATCTCCGCGCCGCTGGAGGAACTCCGACAGCGGGCCGAGCGCTGGCGCTCGCTGGTCGAGATGGGTGAGGTGGTCCCCGGCTTCTCGACAGTCGGGGGAGGCAGCCTGCCGGGAGAATCCCTGCCAACCTGTTTGCTGGCGCTGCAAGTGCGCAGCCCGAACCGTTTTCTGGCGCGCTTGCGCCAGCTGCAGCCGCCGGTCATTGCCAGGATTGAGGACGAACGTGTGATGCTCGACCCGCGCACCGTCTTTCCCGAACAGGAAGGGGCCTTGCTGGCGGGCTTGCGAACGGTCGCCGGGATATAAAACTCGTCAAGTACATTCTAATCTTTTTCTTCGAGGATATTTCATGAAAACCGATATCGATGCATTGATGCAGGCCCACCAGATCGACGCACTGCTCATCGTGGGGCCGGCTCAGCACAACCCGTACATGGTCTACCTGACCGGCGGCGGGCACGTCACTCACGCCGACCTGATCAAGAGGCGCGGCGAAAAAGGGGTTTTGTTCCACAGCCCCATGGAGCGGGACGAAGCCGCAAAAACGGGCCTGAATACCCGCAGCTATTCCAACTACCCCTATCGAGATATCCTGAAAGAGGCCGGCGGGAATCCGCTGAAAGCAAAAGCGTTGACCTATCAACGCATGTTCAAGGATCTGGGCTTGACTTCGGGGCGGGTGGCTTTATATGGCGCCACCGATCTTGGCAGCGGCTATGCCAACATGGAAGCCTTGCAGAAGCTGATGCCGGAGATCGAGTTGGTGGGCTATCTGCGAGACAATATCCTGCTGAACGCCATGATGACCAAGGATGACGCCGAGATCGAGCGTATTCAGCGGATGGGCGAGATCACCACCCGCGTGGTAGGCAACACGGCTGACTTCCTGACCGGACATGCGGTGCGAAAGGACGTGCTGATCCGCTCAGACGGCGAGCCGCTGACCATCGGCGAGGTTAAACGCCGCATCGACCTGTGGTTGGCGGAGTATGGGGCCGAGAATCCTGAGGGGGCCATCTTCTCCATCGGTCACGACGCGGGCGTGCCACACAGTACGGGCGATCCGGCGGCTCCGATGACGCTCGGCCAGACCATCGTCTTCGATATCTTCCCCTGTGAGGCGGGCGGCGGCTATTTCTACGACTTCACTCGCACCTGGTGCCTGGGCTATGCGCCCGATGAGGCTGCAGCGCTCTACGAACAGGTTTTGAGCGTGTTCCATCAGATACTGGGCGAGATGGAACTCAACCAGCCGTTCAAGAATTATCAAACTCGCACCTGTAAGCTGTTCGAGGCCATGGGGCACCCAACGGTGCTGCAAACGCCTGAAACTGAGCAGGGTTACGTGCATTCGCTGGGGCACGGTGTGGGCTTGCACGTGCACGAGATGCCGTTCTGCGGCATCAATTCCCGGCCCAGTGAAGTCCTGGCGCCAGGGGTTGTCGTGGCGGTCGAGCCGGGATTGTACTACCCGGAGCGCGGTATGGGTGTGCGCCTGGAGAACACCTTCGTCGCCCGGCCAAACGGAAAGTTCGAGGCGCTGGCGGAATTCCCGCTGGACCTGGTGCTGCCGTTGAAGGGGTAGGTCCGGCAGGGCGTCAGCCTGGCTCCGCGGGGATAAGTAAGATTTGAATTATGGTATAAGTAGGTTATGGAATTGGATAAATCTGTTAATTTTCCGCCTGCTCGTATCTTAGGGATTGAAAGCTCCTGCGACGAGACCGCTGCGGCGGTGATCGAGAATGGTCGCACGCTGCTTTCCAGCGTGGTGGCTTCGCAAGTTGAGCTGCACGCGCCGTTCGGTGGGGTGTTCCCAGAGGTGGCTTCACGCCAGCACGTCCGGGCAATCTACCCGACGGTGGAGGCCGCTTTACAAGAGGCGCACCTCTCGCTGGCCGACGTGGATGCCATCGCGGTGACGCGCGGGCCGGGGCTGGCGGGATCATTGGTGGTGGGCATGAACACCGCCAAGGGCCTGGCGCTGGCCTCCAACCTGCCGATGGTGGGGGTGAACCACCTGGAAGGCCACATCTACTCGGCCTGGGTGACGCCCCTGGAGCTGTCGCAGCCGCTGCCGCCGCCGCAGTTCCCGCTGCTGGCGCTACTGGTTTCCGGTGGGCATTCGGAACTGAACTTAATGAAGGACCACCTGACTTACCAGCGCCTGGGCGGCACCCTGGATGACGCCGCCGGAGAAGCCTTCGACAAGGTGGCGCGCCTGCTCGGCTTGCCGTATCCCGGCGGCCCGGCGATCCAAAAGGCGTCCGCCAGCGGTAACCCCAACGCGTTTGCCTTTCCACGCGCCCGGCTGGAAGGGTCTTGGAACTTCTCCTTCAGCGGCTTGAAAACCGCCGTGCTGCGCGTGGTGCGAGAGCTCGAGGAGGGCCAGAAGCCCTTGCCGGTGGAGGATCTGGCAGCCAGTTTCCAAGCGGCTGTGGTTGACGTGCTGGTGAGCAAAACGATCCAGGCGGCACGCGCCTCCAATACCCGCCAGATCCTGGTGGCAGGGGGCGTATCAGCCAATCGTTCTCTGCGCGAGGCATTCCTGGCGCAGACGGAATTCCCGGTGCAGATCCCACCGCTATCGCTGTGCACCGACAATGCCGCCATGATCGCCGCGGCCGGGTATTTCCGCTATGTGCATGGCCAGCGAGACAACCTGGAAATGGATGTCTTGCCTACCTGGCCGCTTTCGTAGACTTTCAGCCCTCACCCTGCGGGCGAAATGTAACTTTCAGGATCCAACGTCATCTAAATATATGGAAAAGAAAAACCAGACCGAAGAGGAGATTTCACTAACGGCCTTGCAGGCAGGTGATCAGGTGGAGTTCGCACGATTTGTGGACGCCTACTCTGCCCAGATCTACCGGTTGGCGCTCAAAATGCTCAGCGATGTAAACGACGCCGAAGACGTCTTGCAGGAAACGTTTATCAAAGCCTACCGAGCGCTGCCTTCCTTCGAGGGCCGTTCGAGCCTGTCAACCTGGTTGTACCGCATAGCGACCAACGAAGCGCTCATGATGCTGCGTAAACGCAAACCGCAGCAGGCGCTTTTGGAAAGTGACATCCAGGGCGATGATGATGAGATTGGGGAAATCCAAATCGTGGACTGGTGCTGCATGCCCGAGCACGAGCTGATGTCTAGCGAGTCACGCAAGTTCCTGGATGAAGCGATGGACAAGTTGTCTGTAACCTTGAAGGTGGTGTTCCTTCTCAGGGATGTACAGGGGCTCTCAATCAAGGAGACGGCGGCCGTGCTGGATGTCTCGGAAGCGGTAGTAAAGACCCGCCTCTTGCGGGCCAGGCTGCAGCTGCGAGATGAGCTTTCCAGTTACTACGGGGAACGGATGGCGGAGAAAACGAAGAAATGAACGAACATGCGCAATGCCAGGAACTGCTGGCCTCATTATCAGATTACGTGGATGGCAACCTTAGCAAAGAGTTTTGTGAGGAATTAGAGCGCCATTTGAGCGAATGTGAGAACTGCCGGGTGGTGGTCAACACGACCCGCAAAACGATCGAGCTTTACAAATCGATGGAGGAGCCGAATCCTCTACCGGAAGATGTGCGCGAGCGCCTGTTCCGGCGGCTCGACTTGCATGATTTTATGCACGACTGATCACCTCTCTAAAAGGTCGGTTTGGAATGTTACCGCCCACTCCGATCCCATAAAGAGTTTCTGAAGGTGGTTATCCTTGCGAGACGATCGACACGAGAAGGATAAGGGGATTAATCGGGCCGAAGACTGCGAACCAATTTCCATTCAACCGCCAGTTTTGCAAGAAGTGAAAGAAACCGGCGAGAAGCCAGAAGTGGAGTACCGGGCCGGAAAACGCTGCCCACGCTGCCGTCAGGGCATTCTCGATTATGATGGGCTGCTAAACCTGGTGTGTCCGGTGTGTGGACCGGTGCAAGGCGGCTGCTTTACCTGATAAGCAATCTTCCATCCCGTTGGGATGGACTACACGGCAAGAGACTGCGCCGCGCAGTGGCAGCCTTGAAGAGAGGATGCAAAACTGCCCGAGCAGCTGCAACGAAAATATTGGACCTGAGCATTGAAGTGGAGGAAACTGTACATGGCAGAACAAATGCTTGACGAGAAGATCCGAGAGCAGGTTAAGCAAATATTCGCCGGGCTTAGCGAGCCGGTCAGCGTGCTGTTCTTTGGCCAGAAGCAAGACTGCGACTACTGCAAATCAACCCGGCAGCTGATGGAAGAGCTGGTTGCCCTATCCGATAAGCTCTTGCTGCAGGCGTATGATGTCGATGAGCAGCCAGAGATTGCGGCGAAGTATCATGTGGAGCATTTGCCGGGGATTGTGATAACCAGCCCGGAAGGCGACACCTTCAAGGATTACGGCATTCGCTATGCGGGAATCCCGGCCGGGCATGAGTTTACCTCCATCATTCGCGACCTGTTGATGGTCTCATCTCGCAGTTCCGGTTTGTCGAATGAGGTGAAGGAATACCTCTCGACTCTAGAGAAGCCTGTGCACCTGCAAGTATTCGTCACCCCCACCTGACCATACTGCCCGCAAGCCGTGGTGCTTGCTCATCAGTTTGCGATGGAAAGCCCGATGGTCGAGGCTGAGATGGTGGAAGCGATGGAGTTCCCGATGCTGGCGGATGAATTTGGCGTATCGGGGGTGCCGCATACGGTCATCAATGCCGGTCAGGGTGACGTGGTTGGGGCAGTGCCGGAGATGGCGCTGTTGCAGAAACTCCAGCAGGCGCTGGAAGCAGAGCAGTTGGCAGGAGAGGTCTAATGGACGCGAAGGTTACCTGGCATCAGCGATTGACGTTCACCGGTACCGCCGATACCGGCTTCGAAGTGCCGTTGGGTTCAATACCCAAGGTGGGCGGTGACGATGATGGCTTTCACCCGACCGAGCTGGTTTTGGTGGGGCTGGCCGGATGCACGGCCATGGATGTGATCTCGATCTTGCAAAAGAAGCGCCAGGATGTGACCGGTTTTGAGGTCAAGGCGCACGCAGAACGGGCGACCGAGCACCCTAAGGTTTTCACGCATGTCCTGGTTGAGTACGTCATCACAGGGCACAATCTCGATCCCGAGGCGGTGGAGCGGGCGGTGCAGCTCTCGCGGGAGAAGTACTGCACGGTCAATGCCATGTTGAGCAAGGCAGTGACGATCGATCACAAGATCACGATCCAAGAGAGCGGCGCTTAGCCCCAAAGCAAAACCTCTCTGCGATTAAACAGGGAATAGGAAAAGCCCCGGCGTTCGCCGGGGCTTTTCCTATTCCCTGTTTAATCGCAGAGGGGCGTGCTCTATCTTGGGTTCCCCGACTGGATCTGGCTGTCTTTGTCCGAGCAGACGCAGGCGCGTACGGTGCGGCCAAAGCGGGTGAGCGAACCTTCGTAGGGTATGGAGCCGAAATCCGACACCCAGCCTTCCAGGTCGAAGCCCAGCGGGCCGCCGGCCGGAACCCATTCGCCGTTATATTTGCGGGCGATATGCACGTGGGTTCCGGTGGCTTCGCCACCCTCGCAGGAAGGGTGGCCGATGGGGTCGCCGGTTTTAAGGACTGCGCCGAGCGGCGGCAGGCTGCCGCTGGCCAGATGCAGGTAGAACACGACCCATCCGGTACGCTCGTCGCCATCACCATCCAGATCGAGCACCGCCACGGCCGGCTCAACGCGGGCGATGACGCCGTCGGCAACGGCGGTGGCCCACTGCTCGGTCGGCGTGCAGCCGCTGACGTTGGCGGGCGGAGCGAAGTCGATGGCGGCGAACGGCTGGCCGGTGCCCCATCCCGTGTGCGGACCGCCGGTGAAGGCCCAGGCCGCGCCGGTGGCAAAGGGCAGTTTCATCTCGGGTTGGATCAGGCTTCCGGGAATGGAGGGTTCATCGTTAGCCCACGGATCGCCGTAAAGGGTGGTGTATGACTGGATGAAGCCCTGTGAGCCGATGGCCTGGAAGTAAGTGTCCGGCTCCAGGATGCGTGAGAAGTAGTACTGCAGTGCGACCGTGGTGGCGTTCTGCCATGGGTCGGGGCGCTCCAGGCGGCCGTCCAGCAGCGAGAACTCCTTGATCTGCCCCAGACGCCACTGGTAGTAGATGTTGTTGAGCATGTTCGCCGCCAGCACCAGCTCACGGTACATGCCCTGATGCTTACGGTCGTTGAAGCCGAGTGGGGAGATCTGCCCCGGGCCGCCGGAGCCGCTGCCGGTGATAGCGCCGGTCTGGTATTCGACAATTGCCAGCAGCAGGCGCGGGCTAACGCTGAAATTCTTGGCGATGCGCACCACGATCTCGCCGCCGTGCAGGGTCTCGCCCTCGGAAAAGCCGATTTCATTCTTGAACCAGCCGGGCTGCGAATCGACGAACGCAACCGGGTCGAAGTCGCGCTCGGCGGGCCCCCAGGGGAAGCGTGAATCCGGCAAGATGTGGAATTGACTGCCCCACAGCGGCTCGTAGTAGATCGGGATTTTCATGGGCATGCCGGGCGGCATGGTGGTCACCTGTTCAGGGATATTAGGGTTGGCCTTGTGGATCTCTCCGACGGTAGTGTTGAAGCGAACCGCCAGCGCCGGAAGGGTGTCGCCGGTCTGGGCGATATAATCGACCAGCTCGCCGGGCAGGTAGGCCGGGCGGGTTGGAAAGGCGGTGGGGGTGGATTCAGCCGGGATGGGGGTAGCTACGGCCAGCTCAACCGCGGTGGGGGTGGGCGTGATGGCCGGTATGGGCGCTGCGCAAGCGGCTAACAGCTGAGCCAGCAGGATCAGGGGCAGAGCCCGCCTAGTTAGAGACTGAAGAGTCCGGAGGGCGGTAAACAAGTGTTTCAAAGGAGCCATATTCATTGGCAATCACGACGCTGTCGCCTTTCGTCAAAGTACCTTTATAAGGGAGGCCTCCGGCGTGGGCCATCCAGCCGCTTAAGACGAATGGAATGGGCCCATCGGCCAGGATCCACTCGCCGTTGTACTTGCGGGCGACGTGGACGTGGGTGCCGGTGGCCGAGCCGCCTTCACAAGAAGGATGCCCGATCTTGTCGTTCAGGTTGAGCAGGGTGCCGACGGCGACGCGCCCTTTGGCGGCAACGTGCAGGTAGATCATGGTCCAGCCCGACTGCTCGTACCCGTCCGCGTCCAGATCGACCACTACCAGGCCGTCGGCCTCCCGCACGACTAAACCGGATGCCGAGGCGGTGATCCACTCATCTGAGTAGACGCAGCCGGAGCTCACCGAAGAAGGGGCAAAATCGAGCGATGCCAGGGCGCCATCGGGGCCCCAGGCGGAATGCGGTCCACCGGAGAAACTCCATGTATGCCCGACTGCGTAGGGCAGCTCGAGCGTCGGTTGGGTCAGGTTGGTCGGGTAAAGCGGCTCAACAGTTTGGGCACGCAGCCAGGGGTTCCCGAACATGCGCTCGTGTAAGGTGGGGAAGCTGTCAGGGGCGTAGAGAGCTCCGCCCCAATCGCGTTGATTATACAACTTGGCAAACAGAACTTGCAAGGATACCGTCCCGGCGTTGAGGTCCGGGGCGATGCGCAGGTGGGCGTTATGATCGTTGGGAAAGGTCAGGTCGGTAAGCAGGCCGGCGCGCCAGCCGTAGTAGCCGATGGAAAGCTGCTGCACGGCCCAGTTTAGCTGGCGGTATAGGCCGCGATGCTGGGAGTCCAGGTAACCCATGGGGTAATCTTCTTCAGCCAGGTTGGTCGGTTGGCCGTAGACCCAATGCGCCCGGTATTCTATGAGCGAGAGCAGCAAGCGCGGGTTGATGGAGTTCTCGACTGCCACACGATCAATCACCTGCGACCCGGTATGCCAGCCGCTGGCCAGGTACTGCCGGTAAGTGGACAGGTAGCCCCCGGCGTCATTCACAAAGGCGTCGATGTCGAAATCGATGGCGGAGGGCGAGAAGACGACCTCGCTGTCAGGGAGCACTTTGTCGGCGGGACCCTTATCCGGCAGCACGTCAGGGATGAGCAGCAGCTGGTTGGAGGGCAGCAAGGCGGTCACCGGGAGCGGGTCGGGTGAGGTGATGGCATCCGAGAGCACGCCGAAGCGCATGGCCAGGGCAGGCAAAGTGTCGCCGGCCTGGGTATAGTACAGCTCGATGGGTGGAGGCGTGGCGGTGTCTTGGGTGGCGGTGGGGCCGATGGCGAAGGGGCCAGGGGTCCCTGCGGCAGAATCGGGAACAGGGGTGGAGTTGGGCGTGGGGGCGGGCTCGGTGGCGGTGGGCGTGGAGCCAGGCGGAGCCACGGCGGTTAACTGTGCAGCCCATTGGGTGGCATCGGGGGCGCTCGGCGCGCCGACACTGCGCGAGCAGGCCAGCGCGGCCGCAGCCCAGGTCAACAGCACGACAAGCGCTCCCAAGCGTTTCGCCTTGCCCTTTAAAACGACTGTATAGGAAGGCGCATGCGGTTGCATCTTCCTGTACGGTCGTTTCAGAGGAAAGGGGTTAACGTTGAATTTCATTTTCCGGGACGGGGTGGTCCCATGCCTCGACTACTCGATCGTTTTGCCTCAAGTAGCCATTATACTCGACGCCTTCCCCTTCTGAGATCCAACCGTCCAGGTTGAAAGGCGCCTTGCCGTCGGCGGGAATCCACTCGCCATTGTAGCGCCGGGCGAGGTGCAGGTGGGCGGCATAGGAAACGCCGCCTTCACAGGAGGGGTGGCCGATACGGTCACCGGCCTCGAGCAGCGTCCCTTCAGCGACCCGGTCGAGCGTGGCGACGTGCAAGTAGAGCACCGACCAGCCGGTTTGCCAGACGCCGTCGCCGTCGATGTCCTGGACGATGGTTCCGTTGTCAGAATAGACCACCTCGCCGCCGGCGACCGCGGCTTCCCAGGCATCGTTGGGCAGGCAGCCAGTGGGTTCTCCGGGCGGACCGAAGTCGATGGCGGACCAGGCCGAGCCATCACCCCAACCACCGTGCGGGCCGCCGGTGAAATACCACATATCGCCTGCCAGGAAAGGCAGCTGCATGGGCGGTTGGGTCAGGTCGGGCGGAATGAGCGGCTCGATCGCGTAGGCGAACGGGTCGCCAAACAGGCGCACGTAGGTTTGGAAGAAGCCCTCCTCGCCAACCTCAGACTGCCACTGGTCGGCCTCATACAGGCGGCTTAACAGGTACTGCACCCCGGCGGTGCCGGCGTTGATGGTCACTGCGGGCGGATAGACAACCCCGTCCGGGAAGACCCAGCCGGCGATGGAATTGATTTTCCAGAGATAGTAGCCGCGGTTGAGGTTGTTGGCGGTATACGCCAGCTGCATGTAGAGGCCCTTGTAACCGGCGTTGATCAGGCCCATGGGGTAGTTGTCCAGGCTGGGATCCGGGCTGGGGTTGGTGACCCAAGCGGACTGGTTCTCCAGCAAGGCCAGCAGCAGGCGTGGGTGGATGGAGTATTCCAGGCCGATACGCCGGATGATTTGGGAGGCGGTCATGGTTTCACCGGCCACGTCTTCGGAGTAATGGCTCAGGTAGCCGCCCTGCTGCTGGATGAAGCCGTCCAGATCGAAGGCGGCGGCCGAGGGGCTGTCAACCAGCTCGGAGTTGGGGATGATCTTGAAACCTGGACCGTTTGGCCCGGGGACCGGCGGCGGGATGATGATGTGCTGACCCGGCTCAATCAGATCGGGGTCGTCGATCTGGTTGGCGTCGATGACCGACTTGAGCGCGACGCCGTACTGCGCGGCAATCCTGTTGAGGGTGTCGCCCGGATCGATCCAGTAGTCGATGCTGTTGGCGCGCAGAGTGGGTAAGACACGGGGCTGGTCGGGCGTGGGGGAGGGCCCGAGTTTCGGTGAGGGCGCGCTGTTGACTCGCGGCGCCTGCGTTGGGAAAGACAGGGTGGGGTAGGTCTGCTTGGGCGTGGAGGGCTGGTTGCAGCCGGACAGCAGCAGCGCCGAGGAGAGCAGCGCTGCAAACAGAAAAATGGATGTCTTGATGGAAATACGAAGCATGAGGTGTGCGTGTGCCGAAGGAAATGGGTTTAGTCGAACCGGAAGGGCATGTGCCGGCCGCCAATCAGGTGCAAGTGCAGGTGAAAGATGGTCTGCCCGGCGTTGGGGCCGGTGTTGATGATCAGGCGGTAGCCGCTGGTGCTGATACCGTTTTCGACTGCAAGCTGCGTGCCAACGATGATCATGTGGCCGAGCAGGGCTTCCTGATCGGGGAGCAGATCATTGGCGGAGTTGATGTGCTCGTTAGGGACGATCAGCAGATGCACCGGGGCGATCGGTCGGGTGTCTTGAAAGGCGGTGACGAGATCGTCCTGGTAGACAATCTCGGCTTGGGCCTCTCCGGAGATGATTTTGCAAAAGACGCAGTTCTGTTCCATACCGTTATTCTATCAGTAAATTAACGCAGCCACGAAAGAACACGAAGAAAGGGTTTGTTTACTTCTTGGCCGGGATGTCGCCGGTAACGGGCTTGCAGACAATGTCGTAGAATTCCAGCTCATCGGTTTTGGTCTGCTCGGCGGCGGCTTCAGCCGCTTTGCCGACCTGGCGGGCCTGGTCGATGTGCCAGATCGCGTCCGTGTCCCAATACCGGGGCAGGGTCATGAGCGGATCGCCGATGGCGCCCTCAGGAATGAAGGAGGGGCGGCCGGGGTCGACCGAGTTGGTCTGGGGGATCCAGTTATACATGAGCGGGCCCCGTGGGTTGATGGTGAAGCCCAGCTGATAACCGGCCTCGCGGGCGATCTCGATGCCGCGCTGGGTGAAGCCGCCACCGGGCCAGACGTAAACCTTGGGGGTCTTACGAAAGTGCTGCTGGATAGCCTCGATCGACCCGTACAGTTCACCCTTGATGAAGTCGTCGTTGGAAGCGTTGGTGATGTTGACGTTGTGGACGACGCCGTGCGCCTGGTGGTCGACATAACCGGCCTGCTCCAGATTGAGATTCTCCTGCCAGAGGTAGTCGGGTGTGTCGACGGCGCTGATCCAGGCGTTGGTGACCTTCCAACCCCAACTCTCGAAGTAGGGCTTGAAATGGGTGTCGAAGTACTCGAAGCGCTTGCGGTCGTCGACGATCAGGTAGGCCGAGCGATTGGGGATCTTCTCGTTGCGGTATAGAAAGCCGATCAGCTGATCGGTAGTGATGGCCTCGAAGCCCTGGTCTTTCAAGTCGTGTATCAGCTGGTTGAACTCGTCGACCGAAATCTGGTCCTGGAACTGGACGACGCCTTTGGTGATCGAATGGAACATGATTGGCATGACCACCGTGCCGGGTTCGCTGTTGTTGGGGTCCCAACGGGCTTTGAGGTAATCACATACTTCAGGGATGTAGGTATGGGGCGCATCCAGCGGATTGAGGTCTTCGGATTGGAAGATCGCCGGGAGCGGCGGAGGGGTGCGGTTGGGATCGGGTGTGGCTGTGGGGGTGTCGCTCGGAAGGGGTGTAACCGTCTCGGTGGGCGCAGTGGTGGCCGTGCCGGTGGTGGTGGGATAGGCGGCCTGAGCAGTCTGCAGCGCCTGCTGGAAGACCTGGGTCGGGTCGGCGGTGGGCGTGGAGGGACTGCCGGAGCAGGCAGCAAGCCAGACGGCGGTAAGGAGAACGAGTAAGGCCAGCCTGGCTCGCTGCCCGTGGGCAAAATTTTGTTGGAGAAATGCCATGGTTAAAGCCGGTAAAATTTTCTGCCTGAAAGGGTCACTCGGATTCGCCTTTAATAAAGGCTTCGGTCATCTCGCGGGCGATCTCGTCCTTGAACTGCTTGGGCGGGGTCTTCATCAGATAAGAGGAGGGAGCGACCAGCGGGCCGCCGATGCCGCGGTCCATGGCCAGCTTGACGCAGCGCAGAGCGTCGATGATCACGCCGGCGGAGTTGGGAGAGTCCCAAACCTCAAGCTTGGCTTCCATCTCCAAGGGCACATCGCCGAAGGTGGTCCCTTCCATCTTAATATAGCAGAACTTGCGGTCGGTCAGCCAGGGGACGTAGTCGCTGGGGCCAACGTGGATATCTTTGGGATCCAACTGGTAGGGCAGCATGCTGGTGACGGCGCCTGTCTTGGAGATCTTCTTGGATTCGAGGCGATTGCGCTCGAGCATGTTAAGGAAGTCGGTGTTGCCGCCGAAGTTGAGCTGGTAGGTATGGTCGAGACGCACGCCGCGGTCGACGAACAGGCTGGTCAAGACGCGGTGCAGGATGGTGGCGCCAACCTGGCTCTTGACGTCGTCGCCAATGATGGGCAGGCCGGCGGTACGGAAGCGCTCGGACCAGTAGGGTGAGCTGGCGATGAAGACCGGGATGCCATTGACGAAGCCGCAGCCCGCCTCGAGCACCTGTTCGACGTACCACTTGGTGGCCATTTCAGAGCCGACGGGCAGGAAGTTGATGACCACGTCGGTCTTGGTTTCTTTGAGGATCTTGATGATGTCGGCGGTGGGGCCGGGGGCCTTGGTGAGAATCTCGGACAGGTACTTGCCCAGGCCGTCGTGGGTCATGCCGCGGTAGACGTTGACGCCCAGATTGGGCACATCGGCGAATTTGTAGGTGTTGTTGGGGAAGGCGAAGATGGCCTCACACAGGTCTTTCCCGACCTTGGTATCGACCACGTCGAATGCGGCGGAGAACTCAATGTCGCTGACGTGATAGCCGCCCAGGCTGGTGTGCATCAATCCGGGGATGCGGTCTGTATCGGAGGCGTTCTTGTAGAACTGAACGCCTTGAACCAGCGCCGAAGCGCAGTTCCCAACGCCAATGATGGCAACTCTCACTTTCTTATCACCCATTGTGCGACTTCTTGTTTTAAATGTATAGGACTGTGTCTCAAACCAGCCTTGCGGCTGAGACGATGCCTTGGCGGTTGTGAATGGATTGGGTTACAGAGCGCGGCAGCGCTCCAAAAACCCCTCCACACACAATTTCATAAATTCTCCCCTGGTTCTGCAAGGAGAAGTGACAGGCGTTCTGTCGATGGCGCCCGCACCTGACCAGACTGATTATACATGAGGACCGAGAAAATGGGTGTGGGTAAGCTTGCAAAAATGGGCCTCTTGATTTATAATGACCTTCGTTACGGGGCGTGGCTCAGCCCGGATAGAGTGCACGGTTCGGGTCCGTGAGGTCGGCGGTTCAAATCCGCCCGCCCCGACTAAAAAGCCTTGGTTATCCAGGGCTTTTTATTTTAACGAATCAGGCAAGGTCGGATTACGTAGCCCCAGGCATCCTCGCGCTTCACGAGGATGATTGGGGCTACGTAATCTGACACTGCCTGATTCGTTAAATAATTTGATATCAACGATTGAGCCTACTTTTTATTTCGGTTTATCCCTGAATTCATCCAATTTAAATCGTGCCAGCATGACGTCGAAGGTTTGCTGGGCGCCGCCGGAAGGGCCTTCGCGACCGACGTAGTAGACCTGGTGGGTGGTGCGATATTTTTTGCCGCCGGAGATGCCCACCACCCATTGGACGTGCTCGCGGTAGAGGATCTTGAAATCCTCAACCATGCTGCCGTAGGGCAGCACCAGGGTAGACGGTTTAACGCCTGTGGCTGTTTCGATATTCTCGGCGCAGGTACGGATTTCCAGGCGGGCGCCGTAAGGGGAGACCTTCTCCAGCTCGTGCAGGTCGACGTGGTTTTCGGTGTGCATGGCCAGCTCCCAACCTTCAGCGGCCAGGCCTTTGAGCGCGGCGGAGGTGTCTTCATCGGCCAGTTTGCCGGCGGTGACGATGCCGAGCACGGCCGGGTAGCCGGCCTGGCGCAGGATGGCGATCATCTGCTGGATGCTCGGGTCAATGGGAGCCTGCAAAGAGACATCGTCGATGGTCAGGATCACCAGGCGGCCCTGCTCGATAGCGGTCAGGTCGGGCTGGCGACTGAGGTCTTGATAGGTGACCACGCGCATCTGGTGGTCTTGCAGGATATGCACGAAGTCCTGCAGGAAGGCCACGGAATCGAACTCCTGGCTGCTGCGATGCAGCATGAGGGTGGGCGGCGTTTGGCGGAGCGGATCGTAGAGGATGGTGGGCGAAGGGAGCGGGGTGCTGGCGGCGGTGGGAGACGCGGCCTGGGTGGGCGTGTGGGATGGAACGACCGTGGCGGTCGCGGTTGGGCTGGGGGCGCGGGTCGAGGCGGCAGAGGGCAAGATAGAGGTGGAGGTTGGGGAGGGGATGGGCAGTGGGGTGGATGGAATGGCGGCTGCGGGGGTGCAGTCAGCCAGGCAGCAAAGCAGGCCTACGATGGCCGCAATTTGGTGAAGCCTCATGAAATTCCTCCCTGCATTCGTGATGGTTGTGGAGTTGCTGACACCGGCTCTACTTAATCATTACGCTTCTTCGAAGGTTTTGTTCCCAAGAATGACGATCGAATTTTTCATCCAGGGTGGTAAATCCGTACTACAATAAGGTACCGTTTGTTCACGACAACTGATGCCAGTTTGTGGAGTATTTCACTGAGCAAGCCAAAGAGTGTGGGATGCTGATTGTGAATGAGACCAGCTTCCCGCTGCAGCACAAGAATGCTCGGATTGGGTGGTGAAGGCAAATCGAAAGACGGTGGCAGCGATGACAGAAGCGCTCGTTTCTGCAAAGAAATACCGAATGTCATTCCGGTCCATGCTGATCAGTTTGATCGGGCTGGTGTATGCGCTCCCGGCGCTTGTAATGCTGGCTTTCATCATCTGGTTTGTGTCCCTCATCCTCAAAGCGCAACCGCCCGTTTTCCTCCTGGCAGCGATCCTTGCGGCTCCGCTGGCGCTGGTCTCTGGGTTCCTGTTTGTTTACCAGGTCCTGTTAACGCTGGGGGTGACGTTCCTGACCTACTTGGAGGTCTCCCAGCAAGGAATTGCTTACTATAAGTGGCCGAGCTACGGGATCCGCTGCAGTTGGGAGGGCGCACAGCGGTTGGAGCAGCGCCGGTCGTTGGGTTTCCTGCGGTATGAGGCGCTGGTGGTGCAAAACCCGCAATATTTTGGCTGGCGCTGGGTCCTGGGGTTGCGCGACCGGCTGCGCCTGAAACGACCGGATTTCATTCCCATCTCTGATATGGTGGGCTGGCCGAACGCGGAACTGGCCCTTATCCTGGCGGAGAAACTGCCGGGAATCTTCCCGCGCCCCTTATAAATGATGGAAATTTTCACCCTCTCTGCAAGCCAAATCCCGGAAGCTGCGCAGGTGCTGGCGCAGTCGTTCTGGAGCGACCCAGCCATGCAGGCGCTGTTTGAGTTGTTTGACGAGCCGGAGCGGCGGCGCAGGTTTGGGCTGTTCTTTGCGGCGACGCTGGCGGCCTGCACGCGGCGCGGTTGGGCGCTGGCGGTGCGGTGCGAGGACCGGATCGCGGCGGTGGGGACGATCTATCCGCCTGGGACATACCCGCTGCCCATGTGGGAGCAGGCGCGACTTTTGGCGGGCGGGATGCTGCGGGGCGGCTGGCTCGAACCAAATACATGGCGGTTGACACGTGACATGAGGAGATCATTTCGAGAAGTAGAGCGAGAGCACCCGACGCGGCCGCATTATTACCTGGAGTGGGTGGGGGTGACGCCGGAGCGGCAGGGCCATGGCCTCGGCACGGCGCTGTTCGAGACGGTGCTGCGGCGGGCAGACAGCGAGGGGGTGGGCTGCTACCTGGAGACGGAGAACGCCCGCACGCTGGCTCTGTACGAGCGCTTGGGATTCGAGGTTTATAAGAACAAGGAAGTGATGGGCGTGACGACCTGGTTTTTATGGCGCGAGCCGGCGCAGTTACCTTAAAACTTTCAGTTTGCTTCAAATTCCCTATTTCATTTTCGAAAATTCCGATATATACTGTTGATAGCTTTCATTTCGTAACTCGTTTCGTAACTATGTCAGGAATCTTTGCTGCCGCAAAGTCCTTTTTGCAGGCTGCCGGAGGATGAATGGGGAAGCTGCCGCAGTTGGCCATACGCAGACAGGCGATCCTCGATGCTCTAGAAGAAGCCGAGCAGCTCTCGGTGGTCGAGCTCAGCCGGCAGCTCGACGTCTCCGAAGTGACCATCCGTCAGGATTTGCAGGCGCTGCAGCAGCAGAACTTGTTATTACGCACGCACGGCGGCGCGAAGAAGGTCAACACGATCCCCGAGTTGTCGTTCGAGTACCGGCAGCAGCAGCAAGCCGAACAGAAAGCCCGCATCGGACAGGCGGCGGCAGAGCTGGTGCATCCGGGCGATGCGCTGGTGATCGACGCCAGCACCACCTCACAAGCCATAATTCCTTTTCTCAAAAATATCCCTGATCTTACCGTTATCACCAACAGCCTGAAAGTGAGCATGAGCCTGCTGCGCATGCCGCAAATCCAGGTGATGATGCCCGGAGGCTCGCTGCGCCGGGATGCGATCTCGCTGATCGGCCATCACGACACGGGATTCTTCGAGGGCCTGAACGTGCGCCTGGGCTTCTTTGGGGCGCGCGGCATCACCGTCGAGCAAGGGTTGACAGACATCAATCTGCAGGAAGCGCAGATGAAGCGCAAGTTCGTCGAAATGTGCCAGACGGTGGTGGCGTTAATCGACGGCAGCAAGTGGGGCCAGATCGCAGTAGTGACCTTTGCCAGCCTGGACGAGCTGCAGTGTGTCATTACGGATGACAGGGCGCCGCTCGAACTGGTGGAAGTCGTGCGCAAGCGCGACGTCGATGTCCGTCTGGTCTGAAACCCTCGTTCCTCGCGGGATAAACCTTTATGACCGAAGCGTTACTCAAACTCAGCAATATCAGCAAGAGCTTCGCCGGGGTGCAAGCCCTGCGCGGAGTGCAGTTCGAGCTGTGCCCCGGAGAGGTGCACGCCCTGCTGGGGGAGAACGGGGCCGGGAAATCGACCCTGGTAAAAGTGATCACGGGGGTGCATCAGCCGGATGCGGGTGAGATGTATGTGAGTGGAGAGCCCATTCAGCTGTCGGACCCACGGGCCGCCTTCCGCTGCGGCATCGCTGCGATCTACCAGGAGCTGAGCCTGTTCCCCGATCTGGACATCGCTGAGAACATTTTCGCCGGGCGGCAGCCGGCGCGGGTGGGCGGCTGGGTGCAGTGGAAACGCATGTACCAGGAAGCCGGGCGCCTGCTGGACAGCCTGGGCGTGCAGATGGACGTTCACACCAAGGCGCGCAACCTGAGCGTGGCGCAGCAGCAGATGGTCGAGATTGCCCGGGCGCTGTCGTTGGAGGCGCGGATCTTGATCATGGATGAGCCGACCTCGGCGCTGACGCTGAATGAGGTGGATGACCTGTTCCAGATCGTGCGCAGGCTGCGTGAGAGCGGCACGGCGATCCTGTTCATCTCGCACCGTTTAGACGAGTTGTTCGAACTGGCCGACCGGGTGACCGTGCTGCGGGATGGGCAGTACATTGGCACGCGGTCGATGGAAGGCGTGACGCGCGAAGAGCTGATCCGCATGATGGTGGGGCGCAACGTGGACAACCTGTTCCCCAAGCTGGCGGTGGAGGCGGGCGAGGTGGCGCTGCGGGTGGAGCACCTGACGCGCAAGGGCAAGTTCGAGGACGTCTCGTTCGAGCTGCGCCAGGGCGAAATATTGGGGATGGCCGGACTAGTCGGCGCAGGACGGACCGAGGTGGGCGAGTCAATTTTTGGGGTCGACCCGGCACACAGCGGCAGCATCCAGATCGACGGCCAGACGGTGAAGATCCAGAACCCGCGCCAGGCGATGGACCTGGGGCTGGCGTACGTGCCGGAGGACCGGCAGCATCACGGCCTGGTGCTGCCCATGGACATCGCAGAGAATGTGACCCTGCCGACCTTGCCTAAGTTTGCACGGCGGGGATGGTTGGACCAGAAGCAGGCGCGGGTGTTTGCCTACCAGTCGGCGGCGCAGATGGAGGTAAAGGCCACAACGATCTGGCAGAAGGTGAAGGAGCTTTCGGGCGGCAACCAGCAGAAAGTGGTGCTGGCCAAGTGGCTGGGGTCTAACCCACGCATCCTGATCCTGGATGAGCCGACACGCGGCATCGATGTGGGCACCAAGGCTGCCGTGCACGCCCTAATGAGCAACCTGGCAGCTAAGGGGATGGCGATCCTGATGATCTCCTCAGAACTGCCCGAGATCCTGGGCATGAGCGACCGTATCCTGGTAATGCGTGAGGGGCGGGTGACCGAGACGTTCAACCGGGAAGAAGCCACCCAGGAAAAAATTATGATGGCGGCGACGGAGGGGTAAGGCGGCAATGGCAACCACAACACGCGACACTTCTTCCAAACCGGATTTCATCCTGCTGCTGGCGCGCTTCCGTGAAGTCAGCATCATCCTGTTCATCCTGCTGCTGGTGACCATCGTCAGCCTGCGCGCCAAGACCTTCCTGACCGTGGAAAACGCCCGGATCATCCTGATGAACATCTCGATCCTGTCGATTGTCTCGCTGGCGCAGGCCATGATCGTGATCACGCGCGGCATCGACCTGTCGGTTAGCTCCATGGTGGGCCTGACCGCCATGATGGTGGCCTTCACGGTCCGGGCGTACCCCTCGACGCCAAACGTGCTGCTGATCCTGCTGGGAATGGGCCTGGGGATGATTCTGGGGAGTTTCAACGCCCTGATCATCGCCGTCGGCAACGTGCCGCCGATCATTGCCACCCTGGGCACCTTGAGCATCTACCGCGGCATGATCTTCCTGTACAGCAACGGCACCTGGATCAACGCCTTCGAGCTGCCGCACACCTTTAAGCAGCTGACCAAGGCCTCGCCGCTGGGGGTGCCGAACCTGGTGATCTTCGCCATCGTGATCGCAATTTTGGCCTATATCTTCTTGAACTACACTCGGCCGGGGCGGGACATCTACGCCATCGGCAGCAATCCAGACGCCGCGAAGACCTCGGGTATCCGCACGAAGCGGGTGATCTTTATGGTCTACGTGATCTCGGGGCTGGCCAGCGGGCTGGCGGGGGTCCTGTGGGCTTCACGGTTCGAGGCGGCGCAGACCAACACCGCGATGGGCTTCGAGCTGCAAACCGTGGCAGCCTCGGTGGTCGGCGGCGTGAACATGCTGGGCGGCAGCGGCACCGTCCCGGGTGTGCTGCTGGGCGCGCTGCTGCTGGGTATCATCGAGAATTCTCTGACGCTGGTGCGCATCTCGCCGTTCTGGCAGCTTGCGGCGCAAGGCTTGCTGATCCTGCTGGCGGTGGTGGCCGACTCTTCGATCCAACGAAGGCTCAAGGCGACCTTTACGAGAGGAGGTACAGGTTGACCGCAACCAGCGAGAATGCCACATCTGCCACGATCGGCTTGATGCCGCCCAAGAAATCGCTGCTGGAGCGCTTGCAACGTTGGGAATGGTTCCTGGCGTTGATCGTCGTACTGGTGGTAGTGGTCAACAGCAACCTGTCGCCCTATTTCCTGAACGTTGACAACTTGTTCCGCACCTCGTCGGACTTCATGGAAATTGGCCTGATGATGCTGCCGATGGTGTTTATCATCACCACCGGCAACGTGGACCTGTCGGTGGCGTCCACGCTTGGGATGACGGCATCTTTCATGGGCTGGCTGTTCAACCAGGGCGTCGATATCTGGATTGCAGCGGGCGCGGCGCTGCTGCTGGGCGCGCTGGCCGGGCTGTTCAACGGCTACCTGATCACCCGGCTGCGGGTGCCGGCCCTGGTGGTGACACTGGGCACGTATGCCTTTTACCGCGGCATCGCCTATGTACTGCTCGGCGATCAGGCGGCGCGCGGCTATCCGGAGGCTTTCATGTACCTGGGCCAGGGGCAGGTGTTTGGCACACCGGTGCCGTTCTCGCTGGTGCTGTTTGCGGCGCTGGCGGTGGTCTTCGGCCTGGTACTGCACAAAACCACCTTCGGACGCTACCTTTACGCCATTGGCAGCAACCAGGAAGCCGCGGTTTACTCGGGTGTGCCGGTTGCACGTGTGAAGATGATCATCTTCACCGTGTCGGGGCTGATGTCCGCACTGGCGGGCGTGGTGCTGGCGGCCCGTTTTGCAAGCACGCGACCGGACATCGGCCTGGGGCTGGAGCTGACGGTCATCACGGTTACGGTGTTGGGCGGCGTCGACATCAACGGGGGCAAAGGCACCATGGTTGGGGGAGTTGTGTCACTGATTTTGGTAGGTCTCATGCGGTTTGGCATGGGGCTGATGAACATTCAGGGGCAGACGCAGAGCATCGCCATTGGCTTGCTGCTGATCCTTTCGATCCTGCTGCCCAATGCGGCTGGTCTGCTCTCCATCCGGCGGCAGGAGTTCAACGCACGTTTACTGCTCAATATAGGCTTGGGGATCTTCATTCTGGTTCTATTCGGTATTTTCTTCTTCTGGACTCGAGCGGTCGTCTTTTCCTTATCGTGAACCGATCTCCCGGTCGAGCGCAAATGTGCAATCTCTAGAACCGGTTCGCGTTCGCCGTACGAATGTAGTGTGCTCGATGGAAAAGGTAAGGAGGTGAGAGAAAGGATCAATAAACTGCATCCATCAGGTAGCTCGTCGATTGTACCTATTTGGTCAACCATTCAATGGATCGAACAATTGGAGAGAAGATTATGAAAAAACGCATGCTTTTCGTGACCGTGAGTATGTTTGTGCTGCTCGGAGTTCCTGCTGACTGCTTGCGGTCCTCAGGCGACTCCGGCGCCGACCGAAGTCCCGGCCGCTGTACAGCCGAGCGAGGCGCCTGCAGTGCAGGAACCCGCAGCAGCAGGAATGACTTACGTGCTGGTCCCCAAGAACCTCGGCAACCCCTACTTCGACACTGCGAACAAAGGCGCCCAGGAAGCGGGTAAAGAATTGGGTGTGACAGTAACCTATCAAGGCCCCGCCACGGCGGATGCAACCCAACAGATCCAGCTGTTAAACTCGCTGATCGCACAGAAGGTCAACGGCCTGGCGATTTCGGCCGATGATTCGGATGCCCTGGTGCCGACCGGCAAGCAGGCCATGGACGCCGGTATCCCGGTAGTGACCTGGGACTCGGCCATCAGCCCCGGCGGCCGCACCGTGCACATCAACCAGGCAGTCGCGGCGGACATCGCTGCGATCCAGGTTAAGATGGCGTCCGACCTGGCCGGCGGCTCGGGCCAGATTGCCATCTTGAGCGCGACCTCCACCGCACCGAACCAGAACGAATGGATCGATCTGATGAAGGAAGAGCTGAAGAAACCGGAATATGCCAACCTGGAACTGGTGACCACGGTCTACGGCGACGATGAGGACACCAAGAGCTACAATGAAGCCAATGGCTTGATGCAGACCTACGCGGACCTGAAAGTGATCATCGCCCCCACCACAGTCGGTATCGCAGCTTCGGCGCGTGCCGTGCAGGATGCCAACAAGGTTGGGCAGGTGTTCGTGACCGGACTGGGCACCCCGAACCAGATGCGCGAGTACGTGAAGAGCGGCGCTTCCCCGCAATTTGCTTTGTGGAATCCGAGCGATCTCGGCTACCTGGCGATCTACACCCTGGATGCTATCGCCAATGGAAGAATCACCGGCCAACCGGGCGACTCATACAGCGCCGGTAAGCTCGGCGATTATACGATCCTGGAAGATGGTACGGTCCTGCTTGGCCCGCCCACCGTGTTCGATAAGAACAACATCGACAGTTTCGATTTCTAGGGTTTAAGAGTAGAGAGCAGAGAACAGCGCTAGCTGCTCTCTGCTCTTGTTTTAAAGTGGCCGGCAAGCGGGGCAGTTATCGATGCTGCCGCCCAGGTACGAAAAAAGGGAGGGCAGCCTCACAGGGCTGCCCTCCCTTTCATTCCGTTGAAGTTTCTAGCTAATCTTCTCAAAGCGGGAGCCGGAAGCGCCGCAGACGGGACACTTGTCGGGGGCGCAGCGCGGGTGGGTGTGGCCGCACACCGGGCAGACGTAGTAGTCGTATTCCTCGGTTTCCTGGTCAAGCTTCTCGAGGGCGGCCTTGTACAGATTTTCGTGTTCTTTCTCCACTTCCATTGCATACTGGAAGCTGCGCAGTGCCTTTTTGTTTTCCTCCGCCACAGCATCCTGGATGAATTCGGGATACATGCTGGTGTATTCGTAGTTTTCACCGCTGACGGCTTCTTTCAGGTTCTCCTCAACTGTGCCGATCCCGTCCATGGCGCGCAGGTGGTTATGGGCGTGGACGGTCTCTGCGGCCGCAGCGGCGCGAAACAGGCGCGCAACCTGTGGGAAACCGGCCTGGTCGGCGGCTTTGGCGAACGCCAGGTAACGGCGGTTGGCTTGAGATTCACCCGCAAAGGCGGCTTTCAAATCTTCAATCGACTTCGACATTTAATGACCTCCATTAATAGGAATGATCCCCTTGACTTCTTTGCTCTTTTCTGTGCATAGCGTAACGGATCGAACTGAAGGTGTCAATCGCACCTTATTCCTCGATTGAGGTGACATCCGTCCTGAAAAAAGCGGACGTGGGAGAACACAAAAAGAGAGCCGTCACTGTTTTGGCGACTCTCTTCTTGTGTTCTCCCAAGTCTTAATTAATCTTCTTCTTCCGCTTCGACTTTTTCTTCCCAGAAGTCACCGATTTGATCGTAGATACCGTCCGGGAATTGAAGCTCGCGGTATACGTTACATGCCTGTGGGTCTTCCGGATGCGTGCAGATTTTGTAATCCTGATTTTCCTGCCATTCTAAAATGACCTCACGCTGCGGCGGATTGTAGTCGTGCTCTTTCACCTGTAATACCAGGGCGCGAGCATCTTTTTCGTCAAAGTCCGGTTGATCGTGCAGCAGCTCGACCATTTTGTCTTCGGATATAAAGAAGCGGGCGACCATGACGAAGACCAGCCTGCCATAATGGCCGATATCCTCCCCCTGGTCCAGCGCATCCATTAAGCGAGCCATCATCTGCGAATCTCGCAGTTTGCTGCGATCATTGTCGTTCCTGTTCGTGCGTGTTCGATCTGGGTTGCTCACAATAACCTCCTTACTGATAGAACTTTAGTTCTATAAGTAAGGATAGCCCTCTTTGCGGAAGAGATCAAGGGGGGAAAATCCTCACGGATGGTAGGGATTTCCCTAACCAGACCTCACCCCCCGGCTTTTTTGGCAGGGGGGTGAGGTCCAATCAGGGCTGCTGAATGTGTTTACTCCACAGGCAGGTACCATCCGGCGACGCCATTCGGGTAGGGTTCCATTGTGGACAGGCTGGTGGTTTCGATGTAGTGCTTTTTGACGCCTGTGTCGATGTAGACGATGACATGATCGGAGGTGCTCAGTGTGTCGAGGGGGCTTTTGCTGTTCAGGTAGACGAAGCTGACCTTCCAATCCACCGGGGCGGATTCGATCAGGCTGGCGAACAGGATGGCCATGTCCTCGCAGTCGCCCGCGCCGCCGACCAGGGTTTCCATGGGGAAGCGCGGCACCTCATCCTTCTCGCGCTGGTACTGAATGAATTGTCCCACAATGTGCCAGGCTTCCTGGATAAAGGCATCATCGGAGGCGGACTGCTCATACATGCTGGTCATCACTCGGCGGAAGGTGTCCGTGTCCATGAAGGCCCGGAAATCGGCCACCAGCAGCTCTTTCCCGCCACCTTCTTTCAGGATGATGGTCGGCATACCCAAACCGAACAGGCCCGTCCGGGTTTGATCGGCCCGCTTCATCTCGGTCTCCAGGTTGCTGAAGGGGATCACCCACTGCACCAGCGATTTATCTAGTTTTCGGAAGGCGACGTAGATATTCCGGCCGGAGATGGATACATAAGGAGCGGAGACGGAGCTGCTTTGAAGGCTCGAGAACTGGCTGTTGAGACCTTGATAGTCGGTTTTGAGGCGGTTGATGCTCGAGGACAACTGCGTGCTTTCCACTTGGGATGTGTCAAGGTTGTTTTTTAAGGCGTTATACTGATCTTCCAAGTTTTGATGCTCTTGCTGCAGTTGGGTGTAGGCATCGAGCAGACCATCGTACTTGCTTTTTGCCTCGCTGCTTTGTCGATTGATCTGATACAACTGGTCTTGAAGCTGTCGAATGGTGCGGTTGTGCTCTTGATACAAAAATACTCCGCCTGTCGAGAGTGACAACACAGTGACCACGAGGAGCAAGCGGGCCAGCACTTTTATTAGCGGGAACTTAGCCCGAGACCTCTGGCCCGAGGTCATCTCACTTTTTCTACCGGTCATTAATTCTCTGTCCTTTCGCACTTTCTTTCCCCCAAGGACGGATCTTAAGGGTGAATACCATTAAAAGGAGTCCAATTCACAAAATATCATGGAATTGAAGCGGCGTTTATAGATCGAGATATAGACCGGGGATACAGGTTGGGATATATTCTTTTGGTATCGGCAGGGTGTGCAGGAGAGGTCTGTCCGGGGCGCTTAATGAGGAAGCCCCACATGGATTTTGTGCAGGGAATCGTTTGTGCCTGCGCCCTGGTTAGAAATCTGTTGACATGCGCTAACTGAGTCACTATAATGTTGATAGCAGTAACGCCAGTAATTCCGAAACAGGTTCGCTTAGCAAAGCGAACGAAGTAAATAGATTTGTTTCGCGTTGGATGCAGTGATGCGAAGGCTTGAAACCGGCCGCTTGCCTGGCTTGTGCCTGAAAGGTCTTCGTGGAGCGAGCAGCGAACCCGGTCGCGCGCTGGGTTCTGTATCGGGTTAAGGGGGATATTTAAGAACGCTGAAGCCCTCAAACACGTCAGGTTACAAATAGAGTTCCGGTTTGTCAAAGAGGGAGTCGAGGATGAACCTAAGAGGGTCTCTTACGTCAGCCATTCGAGTGATGGTTTTGTTTGCATTTATCTTCAATGGCGCCATTCCACCTGCCGCATCTGCTGCCGACACACACGTCCGGTTCATCGTTACCGGCGACACCTACGGTGGTGATGAAGGCATCGATGCCGAGATCCTGGGCGAGATCGTCCAGGCGGCGCATGACAAGGAAGCTGATTTTCTGCTCATCACGGGTAACCTGGTGACAGGATCGAGCGACGAGACAGAGCTCCAGGCGCAGTTGATCGCCTGGAGAGACGCGGTCCAGCCGTTGTATGATGCCGGGATTGGCGTTTACCCGGTGCGCGGCAGCCACGAAGCCGCCGGCCAGGCTGACTGGGATGCTGTTTTCACCGGGGATTATGCCTTGCCGACGAACGGTCCAAGTGGCGAGAAAAACCTCAGCTATTCCTTTCAGCGAAAGAACGTATTCATCGTCGGGCTCGACCAGTTTGTTAGCCCGCATGCCATCAATCAGGATTGGTTGGACGCACAATTCCAGGCCAACCGCCGGGAGCACGTGTTTGTGTTCGGGCACGAGCCGGCCTTTAAATTCCAGAATGCGGATGTGATGGACGATGCAGCCCAGGCCCGGAATGTTTTTTGGCGCAGCCTGTCTGCAGAAGGTGGGCGAGCATACTTCGCCGGGTACGATCCACTGTATGCGCACGCTCGCATCGACGATGGCGATGGAGACGATCGCAACGACCTGCACCAGTTCATTGTTGGCACAGGGGGTGCGGATCTGGTGATGGATGGCGTCTATGATGGCAAGAACGCTGTCTGGGAGCCGCAGGCAGTTTTCGACGAGGCCAACTACGGTTACGTGCTCGTGGACGTGGTGAATGAGGATGTGACCGTGACCTGGATGCGGCGCACTGCGCCTGGGGTGTACCAGCCGGGCGAGACGTTCCATTACAGCGCCGGCATGCCCCAGTTGGATGCGCAAGCAGCATCTTCTGCCTTGCAAGTACCGGCGCTCTCTGACCCGATTGCTTACGCTCCACCGGTGGTCGACCCCATTCCAGTCCGCAGCGATACCGAGAATGATACGGTCGGCTTCGACGTCACATTCACCGATCTGGACACCGGCCAATCTTATACCTTTTCAGCGCAGGACCTGCCGCCCGGAATCTCAATCGACCCGAACACCGGGAGAATTTCCGGCACGCTCACTTACGATGCGGCCAAAGACACGCCTTATAACGTCACTGTGACTGTTCTAGACAACGGTGATCCACCCGAGTCGGGTGAGCAAACTTTCGATTGGACGGTGCTGAATAAAAACCGGCAGCCGTCGATGACCAGCGTGGAAAATCAATCGAACATGGAAGGCGACACGGTCGCCATGACCATCCAGGCGATCGATCCGGATGGGGACGGCCTGACTTTTAGCCCGGTGAACCTGCCGCCTGGCCTGGCCCTCAACCCAAACAGCGGCGAGATTACCGGAACGATCCAGATAGGGGCGGCTTCGGCTGCGCCATACGCTGTGATCATCACGGCGACCGATAACGGGACGCCGGCGCCCACCCAAAGCAGTGTGTCCTTCGATTGGGCCGTGGCTGCCAACAGCGCACCGGCGCTGCCGACCATCCTCGATCAGAGTATCAATGAAGGCACAACGACCACCATTGATCTCACTGCGACGGACGCAGACGCCGGCGACACCCTGACTTTTAGCGTTTCAAATAATCCCAGCTTTGTAACGCTTGCCGATCACGGCGACAAGACTGCAACGCTAACTCTGGCTCCGATGTATACGGACGCTGGAAGTTACCCGAATGTGACCATCACAGTCAGCGATAACGGCACACCGCTGAGGAGCGCCGGCCAGCACTTCAACCTCACCGTCAACAACGTTAACCGGACGCCGACGGTCACTAACCCGGGCGCGCAAACCAGTGTGGAGGGCGAGCCCATCAACCTGCAAATCGTCGGCAGCGATTTAGATGGAGAAGCCCTGACGTATGAGGCCAGCGGCTTACCGGGCGACCTATCCATTAACTCCACGGGCGAGATTACCGGCACGGTCAGTTACAGCGCGTCATCAGCATCGCCGTACTCGGTCACCGTCACCGTAAAGGATGCTGCGTTGGCATCCGCCAGCGCGACGTTTGCTTGGACGGTAACCAACACGAACCGGGCTCCAACCATCACGAATCCTGGTTCGAAAACGAACCCGGAAGGGGATACGGTCAACCTGACGATCACGGGTGGAGACCCGGATGGCGACGCGATGATCTACAGCCTGACAGGCCAGCCGGCCGGCCTCTCTATTGATCCGGGCACCGGAGTGATCAGCGGCATGGTAGCCTATACGGCTGCCGCCCAATCGCCTTACAACGTCACCGTGACAGTCACCGAAAACACCACAGACCATTTAACCGCCAGCGCGAATTTCACTTGGACGATCACCAACGTTAACCAGAAGCCGACCATCACCAACCCAGGAAGCCAGAGCTATCCGGAAGAAACGCCGGTTTCTTTGCAAATTGCAGCCAGCGATCCGGACGGAAACGACTTGAGCTATTTGGCAGACGGGCTTCCGGCGGGATTGTCGATCAACCTGACCAGCGGCCTGATCAGCGGCGCCATCGCCAACGGTGCGGGCGTTCAGGGAACGTATGGATCGACCATCACGGTCACTGACAACGGCACGCCGCAGCTCAGCGACAGTATCACGGTCAACTGGACGATCAGCAGCACCAATCAAACTCCAACCCTGGCGAGCCCAGGAAACCAAACGGTGGAGGAAGGCAAGACTCTCTCGGTTCTTTTGACCGGCGTCGATGCGGATGTGGAAGATACACTGACCTTCACGCAAACCGGACTGCCACTATTTGCGTCCCTGACAGACCATCTCGATCGCACGGCAACATTAAGCATTACCCCTGATTACACCAGCGCCGGGACCTACCCGGTAACTGTGACGGTGACCGACAGTTTCGGGACACCCGCTAACGCTTCGGTGAACTTCACAATCACGGTGACGGATGTCAACCAAACGCCGTCGATTGTGAAGCCAGTTGACCCGACGAACGCTGAAGAGATACCGGCAAGCCTGCAAATCCAGGCCAACGACCCGGATACGGGCGATACGCTGACTTACCTGGCAACCGGTTTACCGGGTGGATTAAGCATCGACACGAACAGCGGTCTGATCAGCGGGACGATCTCGGACGGGGCAGCTGCCTTATCGCCGTATGCAGTTTCCGTCACGGTAACAGACAGCGGCACTCCGCCCTTGCAAGCCGGCACGACTTTCAATTGGTTTGTTAGCGTCACGAATAATGCTCCGGCGCTGGCGGCCATCCTCGATCAGACCTTGGCAGAGAATGCCACCCTGGACCTGAACTTGACTGCTGCGGACGCGGATGCGGGCGACGCACTGACGTTCTCGGTGACGAATATGCCCGCCTTTGGCGCCCTGACCGATCATGGCGACCGCACGGCGACGATCCATTTTGCACCCGGTTATGCGGATGCGGCGACGTATGCGAATATCACGGTCACGGTGATCGACAACGCAGCGACGCCCATGAGCGCCAGCGTTACGTTTAACCTGAGCGTGACGAACACGAACCGGGCGCCAACGATGAACACCCCGGGAAATCAAAGCGTGGATGAAGGTCAGGGTGTAGATGTGCCCCTGACGGCCACCGATCCGGACACGCAGGATACCCTCACCATTGAGGGTTCAAGCCTGCCGGCATTTGCCAGCGTCATATCGACCGGGAGCGGTACGGCTACGCTGCATATCGCGCCCGGGTATGCAGATTCCGGTGTCTATGACGGCATCACCTTGACGGTGAGCGACGGCAGCGCCCCGGCGCTGACCAACAGCAAGACAATCAGCATTACAGTCAACAACGTCAATCAAGCGCCGGTGGTTACCAACCCGGGTAGCCAGACCAGCCCGGAGGAAATCCCCGTCAGCCTGACGATTGAGGCGAACGATCCGGATGGCAGCGATACGCTGACCTATGGCGCCACCGGGCTGCCGGATGGATTAGCCATCAACACGGGCACGGGTGTGATCAGCGGGACCATCCCGGACGGGACCGCTGCCAAGCCGGCCTTCGCGGTCACCTTTACAGTCATGGACAACGGCACACCGGCGAAGCAGACCAGCATCAACTTTAACTGGACGGTGACCGCCACAAACAACCAGCCGGTTTTGGCGGCAATCCTGGACAAAGAAATGAATGAGGCGACCAGCGCACAGATCGAGCTGAGCGCAGCAGATGCGGATAAGTTGGATTCGCTGACCTTCACGCAGACCGGCCTGCCGGGCTTCGGCAGCTTGATCGATCACGGCGACAAGACCGCGACGTTCATGCTGGCGCCCGATTACCTGGACGCCGGGGTCTATGATGTGACCGTTACGGTGACGGACAATGGCGCGACGCCCTTGAGCGCCGGCCAGACCTTCAAGATCACGGTGATCAACGTCAACCGCGCACCCACGCTGGCTAACCCGGGCACTCAGAATGTAGCCGAGGGAACAACGCTCAGCATCAAACTGACCGCCGGCGACCCTGACAGCGACGATGTATTGACGTTCGTCGGGTCGAATTTACCGGACTTTGCCATTGTGACGAATAACGGCGACCGCACGGCCACTTTAACGCTGTCACCGCAGTATCTCGACGCAGGAAGTTATCCTGACGCCACCATCACCGTCAGCGACGGCGCATCCTCGCCCCTCAGCGCCGGCGTCAGTTTCACCATTAATGTCACCAATACCAATCAGGCGCCTATCCTCACCGATCCGGGCCCGCAAACCGTTCTTGAAATGGGAACGTTGAGCATCCCGATCAGCGCCACGGACCCAGATGGAAATTCGATTGTGTTGGAAGCCATCGATTTGCCGGGCTTCGCCACGTTTACCGACCACCTGGATGGCACCGGCCAGATCGACCTGAGCCCCGGGTATTCGGATGCGGGAGATACGGAAGTGACGATCAAAGCAACCGATGACGGAGAGGTGCCGCTGTGGGGCACCCTGGCCTTCACGATTTCGGTCACCAACGTTAACCGGCTGCCGAAGATTGTCCGACCAACCAATAAGGTGAGCTATGAAGCTCACGTGGTTTCGATGCAGCTTATCGCTAAGGACCCGGATACGGACGATTCTTTAACCTTTTCGGCGAGCGGTCTGCCGATCGGCCTAGGCATCAATCCCCAAACAGGCCGCATATCCGGTACAGTGAGCTATGCAGCCTCCGGTTCATACACGGTAACCATCAGCGTGAATGATGGGACCGACAGCGACAGTAAGGAATTCATTTGGAAGGTCCGGAATGTAACTCCGGCGGTGGCCTGGTACTTGGCCGAGGGCTTTACAGGCAGCGATTTCACAACCCACATTTCGATTGAAAACCCCAATAGCAAATGGGCGTTCGTGACCCTGACGTATATGCTGGAAGGCGGCGGCACAGAGATTCGCGACATCGGGGTTGGCCCCAAATCCCGCTTTACAGTACCGGTCCAAGACCCATCTCAGCTGGGTGTGGGAGCGGCATTCTCGACAAAAATCGAATCGAGCAAGTATGTCGTTGTCGAACGGTCAATGTATTGGCCGAACGGTGACGGAAATTCCGGCGGGCACGCGACCGTCGCGGCACGCAGGCCGTCGAATAACTGGTATCTGGCGGAGGGAAGTACCGGCAGCGGATTCCAAACCTACATCGTCATCCAGAACCCAGGCTCGATCGATGCGGAGGTTTCGATCAATTATTATGAAGCGGACGGAACGCGTACCCAAAGGTCGGTTGTGGTCGCGGCGCGCAGCAGGGTAACCATTCGGGCCAATGATGATGAGCAAATGGGGGCTGATAAGGTATTCTCGACCAGGGTCATCTCCAACAGGCCGGTCGTGGTTGAGCGGACGATGTATTTTGCCAATGATGGGCATGCGACGATGGGTGTTACGTCACCAAAGCTGAACTGGTACCTGGCGGAGGGGTATACGGGTGGAACCAACGATACCTTTATCTCGATCTTTAACCCAGGATTGAGCAAAGCAAAAGTTACCCTGACCTATTACATCGAGGGCGGCGGCAGGGTCAAACAGGTTGTTACCGTTCCCGGCGCCAGCCGTTACACGATCAATGTGAGAGATACGGAAGGAATGGGGCCGGATTTGGCATTTTCCACCCGCATCGTTTCCAACCGCTCGATTGTGGTTGAGCGCGCCATGTACTGGGCCAACGGCGACGGAACGACTGCCGGGCATGACAGCATGGGCGCGACGGTGAGGTCGAGGGTGTGGGATCTGGCCGAAGGCTTTACCGGCAGCGGTTTTTCGACCTATATCTTGCTCATGAACCCCGGAAGCGGGGTGGCCACGGTAACCCTGAAATACATGCTGGACAACGGCGAGCAGCTTGTGCGAGTTGTCAAGGTGCAGCCGTTTAGCCGTTTGACGGTGTTTGCAAACGATCCCGCGCAAGTGGGCCCCGACCGAGCATTTTCGACTCGAATCGTGTCGAATATCGCGATTGTTGTAGAGCGTGCCATGTACTTCCCGAATGGAGGGTCAGGCACGATAGGAGTAAATAAGTAATGTCCTCTTTATCGACACGAGTAAAGGTATGGACGATTGGGCTCTCCATTTGCACAGCGGTCACCTTATTCGGATTGGTATTCTGGCAAGGCTCCAGGCGACCGGTGAGCAGCCTGGTGATGAATTCGCCAATTTTGGTGCAAGACCGGGCGCGGGTGCTCTCGGACCGGGCCTCATTGCTGACGCTCCCGACCGAGGACGTTACGGTTTACGTTCCATGCTGCTCGTTCGAGGTGGGTGGAACGGTGTCGATTGTGGACAGCGAGCCAAACCTGTTCTCTGAACCGCCCGGTGAGCAGTCCTACGACCGGCCTCGCATTGTGAACATCGAGTATTACAACCCCAGGGGGGAGTTGGTCCCTTACGCCACGTCTACCACGCCGATTGAGATCTGTTTCACATTCACACCCGACCTGTGGCGAAATTACGTGCAGGAGAAAAGCAAGTTCGCGATCCAGTATTATGACGACCAGCAAAGCCCAGGCAAGTGGACAGCCATGGAGGTTACCGACCGCAATCAGCAGCGCTCTTTGTGCACCAAGTCGAACCATTTGAGCTTGTTTGCTCTGGCAATTTGGAAACCGATCAGCGAGGTTCCAACCAATGTACCTGAAAACATCAATGCACCTTACACCCTCCCATAAGGCCCACGTTTCAGCCTTGCGGAACTGGAGCGCTGTCCTGTTTTCAGCCCCGTCTCTGGCGATCTTCGCGTTCGCGGTTTACCTGTTTACGATGGCGCCCGGCGTCTACGGCTTCGACAGCGCCGAGCTGGCAACCGGGGCGTACACACTCGGCATTGTCCACTCTCCGGGTTACCCGCTGTACATGCTGCTGGGCAAGCTGTTCACCTATCTGCCTTTCGGTGATGTGGCTTACCGGCTGAATATCATGTCGGCGTTGTTCGCGGCGCTGACCGTGTACTTACTGCATCGTCTGATTGAGGCGCTGGTGAAGAACCGGGCGGTGGCCTGGGCGGGAGCGGCGCTGCTGGGATTCTCAAATTATTTCTGGCAGATGGCGGTTGTGGCCGAGGTATACACTCTGCACACCTTCTTGCTGGCGTTGTGTCTGCTGTGCCTGACGCGCTGGGACCAGAGCGGGAAGAAGGGCTGGCTGTTTACCTTTGCCTTCGGATTTGGCTTGAGCATGACCAACCATACCACCAGCCTGTTGTTCGCCCCGGCGTTCGCCTGGTGGATTGTGTCCAGCAATCGTTGGCAGTGGAGCCGGAAGACGGCCGGCTTGATTGCGGGAATGTTCGGATTGTTCCTGCTGGCCCTGTCTATTTATGCCTATTTGCCCATCCGGGCGATGGCAAACCCGCTGCTCAACTACACGGATGATTACTATCACATTGACCTGACAACCCCGGGCGGTGTCTTTTGGATGATGTCGGGACAGGCTTACCGCTTCTTTGCCTTCGGCTACAAGCTGGCTGAACTCCCCTCGGAGATAGCTCGCTTCGGCGAGTATCTATGGCGCAACTTTTTCGGCCTGGGTGTGTTGTTCGGCCTGCCCGGGACTGCCTGGATGTGGAAGCACTACCGGCGGCAGACGATTGCGATCGCAGCCATCTTCTGCGCCAACGCGGTTTTCTATATTAACTATCGAGTGATGGATAAGGACACCATGTTCCTGCCGGCATATATTGCCTGGACGATCCTGGCGGCAGGCGGGATGGCGGCCTTGATAGAGTGGGTGCGGCATTGGACGGATAGAGGGCTGCTGCACGCCGCTGCCCGCCCGGTCTTCACCGGCATGCTCGTCTTGCTGGCGGCGCCTCTGGTGGCATTGAACTGGCAGTGGGTGGACCTGAGTGAGGCCACCGGACCGGGTGAGTTTGCCCAAGCAATCTTGCGGACTGCCGAGCCGAACGCTACTGTGGTGGCGCAATGGTCGCCGGCGACGGTGCTAGAGTATTACCAGCTCGTTGAACAGGAGCGGCCCGATCTGGTGGTCTATAACCGCTCGCGGGCCAGCGTGGCCCGCTACTATGCGCTGTGGGAGAGTGGGGAGAACCCGGACGAGATCCTGCCGGAAATCCAGCAGGAGGAGGTGGAGTATATCCACCAGCAAATCAAGGCCCGGTCGATCTACGTGATCGGATACGACCCCCTGTTCAATAAGGACTTCGAGTATCTGCCTGAGCTGAACATCTTCAAGCTCAAGCCGCGAGATGAACGGTCCCTGCGCATCGAGGGATTGGCACAGTAGAGATTCAGTAAAAACTTGCTCTTTCAGCAGCTGCTGAAATGAGAAAAAGGGCGGCTTCTGCGACCGCCCTTTTTCTTATTTGGGATGTAGAGAGGAGTAGTTTAAGAAGCTACTTGATCTCGCGCAGCTTCTCCCAGGCCTCGTCATCCACGAGGTTGATCACTCGGAAGGCCTCGGCGTATTCCATTTCTTTCCCGTGGGCAACCTCGGCGGCGCGCTCTTTGACGTGGGGCTCGGGGTCCCAACCATTCATCTGGCTGACATGCGCTCGCAGCGCTGCAATTTTGGTCTCGATGGTGTCGGTGATGTTGACGTACTGATCCGACTGGTGCCAACCCATCACGTATACTCTGCGGGGCTTGAAGGCCTTGAGGCCTTCCTCCTCCAGCTCTTCGAACAGATTGGGCTGCCCGGCAGCGGGGAAGACGGCATCGAGAGCGGCGGTACCGGCGGCACGATGGTCGGGGTGGTTGATGTAGCTGCTGCTGGCCCACACAACGGTCGGATCAGAGCAGACGACCACCTCCGGGCGGAAGCGGCGGATCTCGCGGACGATTTTTTTGCGCAGCTCGAGCGTTGGCTGGAGCATTCCGTCCGGCTCGCGCAGGAAGACCACCTCTTGCACGCCGGTGATCTCGGCGGCGGCTTTGCTTTCTGCCTCGCGGATCTCGGCGGCGCGCTGGCGGGTCATGCCCGGTTCAGCGATGCCGACGTCGCCGCTGGTGCACAACACATAGCAGATGCGAGCGCCGGCTTTGGCCCAACGTGCCATGGTCCCGGCGCAGCTAAATTCGATATCATCCGGATGGGCGACAATGGCCATGACGCTTTCCGGTACGTAGAAGGTTCCCATGTCTCGGTTTCTCCTTAAGATTAATAAGATACGGGTTCCATTCTACCCCTGATTTAGGATTAAGAGAAAAGGGACGCAATCAAATAATGTAAGTTTGAGTGTGTCCGGAGAAGGGGGCGGCGTTTCTCTCTCACCCAACCCAGATAATTTTCCCGGTCTCGCCGGTGTCATAGCCGCCAAGTTTACCAATGGCGGCGTGCGTTTCGGGGCGCTGGAGCCAGTCAATCAGGGCGCGCAGGGCAGGTTTCTGCAGGGATTCGTCTGGGATGACCAGGTCGTAGCGCTCGCGGGTCATAAAGAGGAAGCCGAGGCCGTAAGCCTGGGCGGTGGCTTCGAGGGCCAGGCCAGTGGTGGCGCGACCTTCGGCCACGGCGCGGGCAACGTCGGAATGGGTATAGGCAATCTGCGTGTAGCCATCCAAAGCGGTGGGGTCGACGCCGGTACGCTGCAGGTTCGTGTCCAGCCAGACGCGGGTTCCCGAGCCCGGCTGACGATTGATGAAGCGCACACTAGGGTTAGCAAGGTCGGCCAGCCGCTGGATATTCTGCGGGTTGCCGGGCGGCAGCAGCAGCCCGAGGCGGCGGTGGGCCAGCGTGACCAGCGCCACCCGGCGATTGGGCAGCACCCGCCGCACGAAGGGTGCATTGTATTCGCCGGTCTCGGCATCCCACAGGTGGCTGCCCGCCAGGTCAGCGCTGTTTTCGGCCAGGGCGATCAGTCCCGCCAGGCTGCCGGAAAAGCGGACATCCAGGATATGATCGGGGGCAAACCGCCGGAAATTAGCCGCTAGCCAGTCTACCGCCAGGTCGTGGCTGCCGGAGAAGCGGATGGTCTGCTGGTCCACCGCCACAGGCGATTGCTCGGTGATGCGCCAGCGGTCGAGTGCCAGGCGGAAGGACTGCTCGACTTCATCGGTGGTGTAACCGGCGGTCAGCACTTCGAGCAGGAAGGCTTCGGCGCGATGCACCAGGGCCGCCCGCCGCAGCGGAGCGTCCTGCGGCTGCGGCAGCGAGCCGCTGATGTGCGTGCCCTGGCCGGATCGGCTGATCACCAGCCCTTGCTTAGCCAGTTCACTATAGGCGCGCTGAATTGTACCGGTGGTGCAGTTCCACTCCTGGGTCATTTCCCGCACGCTTGGTAAGCGGTCGCCCGGCTGGAGCTGCCCTTCCAGGATTCTCTGGCGGATCGAATTCGACGATTTTTTGATAGAGAAAGGTGTCTTTCATGCTCATTCGCTTGAAGTTGCTGATTGTTTCGATTATGATCTATTTTATCTTGAATTCTTATAAGGAGAACCGTTAAATGAAGATCAGTGCGCGCAATATGCTCAAGGGGAAAGTCAAGAAAGTTACCCCTGGCTCGGTGAATACGGAAGTTGTGGTGGAACTGCCCGGTGGGGCCGAGATTGTCTCGATCATTACCAAAAGTTCGGCCGATATGCTGGAACTGGTCGAGGGCAAAGAGGTCTATGCGGTGGTCAAGGCTTCGAATGTCATGATTGCGACCGATTAGACCGGGGGTTCACAGTTTCGGCAGCATAATGGACTGCTGGTGCTGGTATTTGCCTTTCTTGTCGGCATAGGAGGTTTCACACTCCTCATCCGCCTCGAAGAATAGAACCTGGGCGAGTCCTTCATTGGCATAAATGCGAGCCGGCAGCGGGGTGGTGTTGGATATTTCCAGCGTGACGTATCCTTCCCACTCCGGCTCGAACGGCGTCACGTTGACAATGATACCGCAGCGGGCATAGGTACTTTTGCCCAGGCAGACCGTGAGCACTCCGCGCGGGATGCGAAAGTATTCCACCGTGCGGGCCAGCGCAAATGAGTTGGGCGGGATCACGCACGCGTCACCGACAAAGTCGACCATCGAGCGGGTATCGAAGTTCTTGGGATCTACGATGGTGGTGTTGATGTTGGTGAAGATCTTGAACTCGTTGGCCACGCGCACATCGTAACCATAGGAAGAAACGCCGTACGAGATGCAGCCATCACGCACCTGCGTATCGATGAACGGTTCGATCATGCCATGTTCATGCGCCATCTTGCGGATCCAGTGGTCCGGTTTCAGTCCCATACTGACCTCCAAACTATATGTATTGTTTCTGGCTAACAACCTGCCCTATTAGACAGGATTAATCTTACCGGTAGCAATCGCCAGAGTCCCGAATGATCTTTGACAAGAGAATCGGTAATCGGCACCTCAGACCCTTTCACTTCAAGGCGGGCGGATTGTGCAAACCTCCAAGGTTTGTCCTATCGGTAGGGGCATGGCGGGAATGCGCAAGATAGTAGGAGTTAACAAATACGTAGCCATGCCCCGATAATCCACCAGAACCTATTCTAATAAAAATAACGATGGTCCCTTTCCCTTCGGCCAAAATGTGTGATTACCACGGGGGCATGGCTGCGTATTGGCTCAATACAGGAGTTTTGCGTATTCCCGCCATGCCCCCGATTGCTTGAAGAGATTGTTAGGGTCGGGGCGTTACCAATTTAGATAGTCAAAGTTCATCAATCCAGGGTTTAATTTTTCAACCACCCGCTGGCATCGAAGATGATGGTGAGCAGGTCAAGGCGCTCCGGTTCGGTCATGGGGCGCGGGCGGGCATAGTCGATGAACATGATCGGCAGCAGTTCGGTCGAAATATAGCGTCCGCTGTAGAAGACGTGCCGGTCGATGAAGGCCTGACGGTTGGGCAGGCCCTCGTAGTACTGGTCGAAGAACAAGTTACCCAGGCCATAATGAACGAAAGCGCCCTGATCGAACTCCATGGCCTGAGGCTGGTGGGCCTGGCTGCCGCTCACGACTACCGCTCCCGCCTCGGCCACGGCGCGGAAGTCAGGCTGCAGGGCAGGGCTGGCCTGGTAGGTCCAGACCTCTTCGTGCTGGAAGGTCACGATCGGCAGGTAGCCTTCACTGCGCAGTTCCTCGATCTCGGAGGTCATGTACTCCATATCGCAGTGGAAAGCGCCCGGGCTGCTCTCGCTGGCGACTGCGTAGCCGGGTGACTTGGCATTGCAGCCCAAGAAAGCAATTTTGTTGCCGTGATTCTCGATCAGCAGCGGCTTGCGGGCGTCCTCCAGGTCGGCGCCGCCTCCGTAATAGGGCCAGCCGCGATCTTTGTACATCTGGATGGTGTACAGCATGGCCTCCGGGCCCCAATCCTGGAAATGGTCGCCGGTCAGCTCGATCACATCCACGCCAATATCCTCCAGCAGCTTAATGTATTGGGGCTTGCTGCAGAAAACCAGGTTGCTGACCCGGTCGCCGGGGGCCGGGCATTTGGGTGTAAAGGGGATCTCGTTGCTGATATGGGCGATGTCGGCCCCGCGCAAGATGTCGCGAACGTCCTGGCCGGGGTAGGTCATACCCTTCAACTCCATCATCACTGCGGTGGCACGCACCAGGGCGGTCACGCCGGTCATCGCGACGGTGGTCATCTGCTCGGGATCGCGGTTCGTAGCGGGGGCCATCGCCTTGGGGGAACCGGCGCCGTACTGCGAGCGGACGGCGTCACCCATGGGGCTGATGCCATCCAATGAAATGGGGACGTTGAGGCTGTAGCGATTGGGGTCAAAATCCTTGCGGATGGGCGACTGCCCTCCGACCTCGATCACCTTCCACTTGGGCTCCAGGGCCTCGAAAGGCACCAGCGCCCAGGAGGATTGCGAATTCCAGGCGGTATCCAGCAGCCGGCTTTCCGGCAGCGCCTGCACGGTGGCAGCGGGCGGTCCCCACAGATGGGTAAACAACTCCCGGGTCGGCGGCGAGACGAGCAGCTTGCTCGCCGGGAAACCGCTGGCGGAGCCTTGCTGCCAGAAGCGCTGGACCGAATCAGCCTGGACGGAATCGGCCAGGGTGGGGAAGGGCGCCACCAGGGCATAGATCCAGTGGCTGACGGGATGGTCCGCGCCGACCTCGATGTGCAGGGATGCCTGCTCGGATGAATCGACCTGGCGCAGCTCTTGGGGCATGTTGAGCTGTTGAATGAACGCGGCGGGCAGGTAGGGCGCCACCCAGATGGTGGGCGGGAGGGGAGTCTCCGTTGGGCGACTGGGGGCGGCGGTATCGACCGGAGAAGGTTGGCCGGACGTGGAACCGGCCGCAGCCGTGGGGGAAGGCTCGAGGGAACCGGCCGTGACGGTCGGCGTGGCGCTGCAGGCGGTTGCGTTCAGCAGCAGAATTAACAGAATGAGGAACCGTACAATAGGGGTAAGTCGGATTGTCATGTTGGCTTCAAAGAATGTGGAGTCCGGCGCGATCTTTCAACACCGTCCGAAGAGTTTGTTCTTGCTGTTTAAAGTCCTGCTCCACCTGTGCGAGCTGCTCCAGCAGCTCGGCGGAGAGCGAGGGATCCATGTTTTTGAGGTTTGCACGGGCATTCAACCCGGCTCCGGTCAGGGCGGCGCGGGCCAGGGCGGTGGCGGTGGCGGCGTCGGCGATGGCATTGGCGTTGCCCATCCTGGCAGCCTCGACCGCCAGGGCAGTCACGTGGGCGGCCTTCTTGGCGACCTGGAGGGGGGCTTTGGCGGCGTTCAACGTCGCCTGCAGCACGGCCTGAGAGCGAGTCTCTTGCTGCTCAGGCGTGTCTTTGGGCAAGCGGCGGGCGGCGAGGTAGGCCTCAAAGACGGCCATATCCTCGGCGACGGCGGAACTTAACTCCTTGCGCAGCTGATCGGCCTGTTCGATGATCGCCAGCATCTGCTCTTCAACGGTGGCGTACTGCTTTTTCCCAAGGGTGGTTTGGGCAACCATGGCAACCAGGGCGGCCGCTTCGGCTGCGGTGAAGGCCGCCGCTGCGCCTCCGCCAGGGGTAGGCGAATCACTGGCGAGATCTTCCAGGAAGCGAGGGCCCAAGGCAGCGCTCGACTCGGCTTGCGACTCCCCGGCGATCTCGAACAAACGCCGTTCCAAGATCTGATTGCGTTCGAACTCGTCGAGCTGCAGGTACCAAACGGACGAATCGACCAGGGCATCCTGAGGGATCAGGCCGACCAGCTCGGAGTGGTGCACGGCCACGCCGTAGCGGGCGGCCTCGCGGCGGATCAGCTCGACCACCCTGAAGATGGGTGTCTGGCGGTAGTTGGTCAGGTTCATCGAGACCTGGGCGCGGCCGTCGACCTGGATACCCATTGATTTGACGAAGCGCAGGCCGCCGGAGGAGTGGCGAATGGCGCGGGCGATCTTCTGAGCGATGGAGACATCGTCCGTGGTCAGGTAGACGTTGAAAGCGATCAAGGGTTGGCGCGCGCCGATGACGGTGGCTCCGGCCGGCCCGATCTTGCAGGGACCGAAGTCGGGGCAGCGTTCATCGAGCATGGCGATTTCCTCTTTGAGCGCCTCGAACTCGCCGCGGCGGATGTTCTCCAGGTTGCGGCGTTCGGGGCGAGCGGCGGCTTCTTCGTACAGGTAAACCGGAATGCCGAGCTCGTCGCCGACGCGCTGGCCGAGCCGCTGCGCCATCTGAATGCACTCGGCCATGCTGACATCGCTGATGGGCACGAAGGGCACCACGTCGGTGGCGCCAACGCGCGGATGCACGCCAATATGGTGGTTGAGGTCGATCAGCCGGGCGGCGGTGGCAATCGCATGGAAAGCGGCCTGTTCGACTGCGTCCGGCGGGCCAATGAAGGTGATCACAGTTCGGTTGTGGTCGCGGTCGGAGTGCCGATCGAGGATGCGCACCGCAGGGACCGACTGGATCGCCTCGAGGATGGCGTCGATAACCTGGGGCCGGCGCGCCTCGGAAAAATTCGGGATGCATTCCACTAAGGGTGTGGGCATGATGGTGCAATTATAATGCAGGGAGCAGCCAATTAGGCGATCGGGGATTGGGGAATTCGGGATTAGGGGGGCTAATCCCCAAGCGACGAATCGACTCATTGACAAAACCCGTGTATAATTGAATAAATGTTCTCGTTATTGTTAATTGAGGAGTAGGACGAATGTGTGGACGATTTACGCTGGCGATTGAGACGCCTGCGCTGCAGCAAGAATTTGGAGTCGTAACGGTGCCGCCGGACTGGGTGCCGCGCTTCAACGTTGCGCCGACTCAGCCGATTGCGGTGATCACGGATGCGGAGGAGCGCAAGCTGGAGTGGATGCACTGGGGACTGGTGCCGTTCTGGGCGAAGGACCCGAGTATCGGCAGTCGCTTGATCAATGCTCGCTCTGAGACAGCCCACGAGAAACCGGCGTTCCGGGCGGCGTTCGCGCGACGGCGCTGCCTGATCCTGGCGGATGGTTTCTACGAATGGCAGAAACCGGTTAGGGGCAAGGGGCCGAAGAATCCCTTTTACTTCCGGCGCAAGGACAGCCGCCCGTTTGCTTTCGCCGGATTGTGGGAGCGTTGGGATTCGCCGGAGGGCAACATGATGCTGAGCGCAACGATCCTGACCACCTCTGCGAATGAGCTGGTGAAGCCGGTGCACGAGCGCATGCCGGTGATGCTGAGTGGGGATAACCTGTGGCGCTGGCTGCAAGAGGAGTTGAAGGATGCGCTGCAGTCGATGCTGGCCCCGTATCCGGAAGTTGAGATGGCGGCCTACCCGATCTCACGGATGGTGAACCGGGCCGAAATGGAAGGGCCGCAATTGATCCGCCCACTGGCTTAAAAGGATTGACGCCAGTTTTCTAAACTGGCTCACAGATTGCTTGACCCTACCAGAGAGAGATGGTACAATACCGCTCGTTAATGCCTCCATCGTCTAGGGGACCAGGACGCAGCCCTTTCAAGGCTAAAACCGGGGTTCGAATCCCCGTGGAGGCACCACGAAGATGCCGCGCGAGCGGCATTTTTGATTCAGGTAGCCCTTTCAATACCATCGAGGTACAGGGCTGTAACCGGGGCCGAATCCCGGTGAAGGCACCACGAAGATGCCGCGCGAGCGGCATTTTTGATTCAGGTAGCCCTTTCAATACCATCGAGGTACATGGCTGTAATCGAGGCCGAATCCCCGTGAAGGCACCACGATGATGTCGAGAGACGGCATTTTTGATTCAGGCAGCCCTTTCAATACCATCGAGCTAAAAGACTGGCGCCTTCCAGAAATGGAAGGCGCCTTTATTAATTTGACAGCCCGTTAGGGGAGGCGGACTGTTCTTGCGACCGCCCAGTAAAGGCGGGCAATTCCCGCTTACGGTCTCTGAAGCGCGATCACCCGCGGGCTGAGCGTCAACGCCGGGGATGATCCACGTTGGGTACCCGGGAGAATGTAATTGCGCATCGAGAGGGCCAGCATCGAGCATGACAGATCCGCCGAGTCGTAACAAGCCGGGAGCTTGTCGCCGATGGAATAGCAGCGGCTGCCGGCAGTCAGGGTTTCAAGACCTGTACAGTCTCGGGCGAAGTACTGGATGAAAAATTGCTTGTGGTTGGGCACATCGTATTCGTCCGCAGTGCCCTCCAGCTGTTCGTCACTGATATTGTCGAATCCGAGCTGAGTCAAGCTCTCGTTTAGGCCCAAGCCCACATAGGTGGCGTTGCCGGTCTGAGTGCCCAGGGCGCCGACCAATGCGTAAACCAGTTTATCCGGGAGCGGCAGCCGCGCACTCATGAAAAAGACCGTATCCTCATTGGGGGCAAGGCAGTTCATCCCGACCTTCAGGCACTCCGGCCCGGTCATGGACAGCGGGGGCAGTGCCATGTTCAGCAATGGCCGGGCACGTTGATCAAACGCTGCCCCTTCGAGATCGCAGGGCTGTCCCCATCTGGCGCAGACGGCCTTGGACAGCGTGATGAGATCGGGTTTCAAACTGATTTCGGGCGGCGTGGCCCCGGAGCGAGCCTCGAACTTGACCGGTGGGTAAGTCTGCGGCTGGCGGTCAGGCCGTGTGTCTCTGATGCGCAGGACGATGAGGGGCATGTTTTTACGCCATGCAGCCGAGCGTGTGCCATCCAGACCGCCGTCCACAGGCATGGCGTAGCGGAGGATCGTCATAAAGTCGTCGGCCTCTTCGCCAAGCCCAACGATCATATCGGAAGGGATCGGCTCAGTGAAGACATCATTGTCTGAGATATCGAGCCCGGCGAGGGCTTGCCGGACCGCAAGGTCCATGGTCTTGTCGGGGGTGATGACGAAGTAGCGCTCCTGGTTCCAGACGCTGTTTGATTTGTTCTGGATCACGATATTGTTGATGGAGTCGCTCAGGTCTGCCCAGGACTGCATGCGCTCAGGATGCTTGGGAAGCTTTGTGAAGAAGGTATTGAATAAAGCAGGGATATAACCCTTCACGAACTGGTACTGGCTACTGTCTTCCTTCCAGGTGCCGGGGCGTGAGAGAAGATAGGTCTGGATGCCGAAGTAGGCGGCAGGCGGGGGGAGCTTGCCGAGGATCACGATCGCCTCACCTGGGTCTAGGCGGTAGGAAGCGTTATAACCCTCCACCGTGGGTCCTAATACGTTGGCGGTCCCAGGATCTACCCATTCGTCCGGCCAGGCAGGCACGATGGGAATCACGTAGGGCGCGGCGGGATTGTTGCCCAAACAGGTGTGCAGCACCTCGTAGGTGTAAGGGCAATCGCTTTGGGTGTAGAGTTTGAAGTAGCCACGGGAGACCTCATAGCCATCCTTACTGAGGTCGTGCATGAGACGGCGAGCCGTGCTCTCAACGCTTCCGGGCACTTTGTTCTCCGGCATCGGACTGTCCGCAGATGCTGGAACCGCGCTGCAGATCAGCAGGATGACGACGACAAGCTGCAGACAAAAGGTAATCTTACGACGAGTGATCATGAGGAGTTCCCTTCCTTGTGAGCATGAAATTGCTCTCAACGACTTCTACTTTTCTGCCGACAATCGGTATAGCAATCGCAGCGGCCGCGATCTCAATCGCAGCAAAGAGTGCCCACAGAGCATTGCGCAAGTTCTGGATCGAAAGCAACCGCTTTGAGGGTGGTCCGGCGCAGCCGTGCATACCCGGCGATCGATCCCGAAAAGAGCGCGGAAAACAGCACCTGCGGGGTGTGGGAGTAACAGGCATCGTTCCAGGCCACGTAGATGTGCCTCCATTCAGGAACCACGTACCTTATCCTTAACCATCTGAAGTAATATTGCTTTTTGCGACTGCTTTGTAACAATTATTGAGTTATTTCATTCTACAACGCAGGAAGGGCAACTACAATGCGTAAAATTACCTGTCTTTTTCATAATCACCCGCCCCCTACGGCACGGAGTAAGTTCGATGTAGCGGGCCGACTCCGGCTCGAGCCGTTTACGGACGTTTGGAATACCGTTTGCTCAATTCATTAAGCAAGGCGATCAGGGATTCAAGCAGTACAAATGAGAGCAGTTGCGACCATTGTCCGGTCGCAACTGCTCTCTGCTCTCTGCTCTCTGCTTTATTTTACTTTCTCTCTTCGAAAGACCGCCAGTTCAGAATGATGACGTGGTTGAACTCATATTTTTGGCGAAGTCTTTCTTCCAGCCTGCGCACATCATCCATGCTCTTGATCGGTTTTTCCAGCGCCAGCTCTTCGCTGCCGAAGCCCTGGCTCGACGTTACCAATGTCCCCCGTCTCGCATCCCGCATATAGGTGTAAGAGACGAAATATTTTTCCATAGTCCTGTTCCAGTAAAATAGAAATAGTGTTCTATAAATTATATCATGGTTTTTTAGGATATAGAAAAGAAGCGGCCGGGACTCAGGCAATCAGAAATCCGTTCTCCTCGGTTTCTGATTGCCCGAGTGATGAAGCGCCTCAATGGCTTTTTTTACCTTCTCTGCGTAGGACCGTGCACGATCAGGATGAACTCCGCTTTGCGTTTGTTGACCTTCTGGCGAACCTCGGCGGCGCTGCCGCGATAGATGGTCTCTTTGGACAGTGTCATGTCGGCTGCCAGGGTGACGGGTTGGCCTTTGCCGAACACCTTTGCGACATCGTCCAGCAGTGCGCCCATCCGGTAAGGCGTGTCCATCAGCACCACGGGCATACGCAGCGAACGCAGGCTGAAGAGCTCTTTGCGGCGCTGGTCGGGGTCGCGGGAAAGGAAGCCGCCGAACACGTACTGTCCGAGGTTGAAGTCCAGCACGGAGAGCGCGGCCATCAGCGAGGACGGCCCGGGGATGGGCGTGACCGGCACGCCATACTCTGTGGAAATCTGGATCAGGTAGCGACCGGGATCGGCAAAGACCGGGGTGCCGGCGTCGGAGATCAGGGCCATGCTGGCGCCCTGCACCAGCCGCAAGGCAATGTCGGCCGCCTGCTCCGTCTCGTTGTGCTCGTCGAGCACCAGCAGCTCTTTGTCTTGGATGTCCAGCTTTTTCAGCAGGGTGCTGCCCTCGCGCGGATTTTCACAGATAACCGCGTCCGCCTGGCGCAGCGTCTCGATGGCGCGCAGGGTAATGTCTTGATAGTTCCCGATTGGTGTGGCGACAATAAATAAACGACCAGTTTTAGGCATTCGACTTTTCTTCTCCCTGGCAATGTGGGCACAGGCCGAATAACTGCAGCCAGTGATCTTGAATTTGATAACCACGTTCGGCGCCCAACCGCTCGGTCAGCGGCCCGAGATCTTCACCCTTGAAGTATTCGGCGCGGCTGCAAGAGCGGCAAATCAGCAGGTGCTGGTGGCCGTTAGGCGCGGCGATGTAGGAGTGGCAGCCGTCCAACTCGTGGACGCGGGTGACCATGCTGAGCTCTTCCAGTTTTTCGATGGTGCGGTAGACGGTCACTAAACCGATGCGGGGTGAAATGCGGCGGGCCTCGGCGAAGATTTGGGATGGGTTGAGCGTGTAGTGACTCTCGGCCAGCACCTGCACCACAGCCCGGCGCGGGGCGGTCAGACGGTAACCGCTTTCTTGAAGTTTTTCTAACCAGATACCGGCATTTGCCATGAAAATTCCTTTGCAGATGCGTATCCGTTTGCAGTTGCCAGGGGGTTGATGCTGCGATTGTATAGCCTGAACGCCACAGCAACTGCAAAACGCTATTGACAATCATTTTCATTTGTCATTATAATCGATCTCGTAATGAAAATCAATTTCAGTAACGGATGCAGGCGCGCCTGTATTTAGGAGGTTCGAGATGAAAAAGGCAAGCCCATTCCATGGGTTGTTAATGGTCACAGCGGCGTTCTTTTTGGTTATCGTGTCTGCCTGCAGCTCCACAACCAGCAGCAGCACGCCGGTCAGCGTGCCTGCAACCGGCGGACAGCTGGACGTCGTGGCGGATACGGATATTCTAGGTGACGTGGTCAAGCAGGTAGGCGGCGACCTGATCAACCTGCACGTGCTGATCCCGGTCGGCAGCGACCCGCACAGCTACCAGCCGTCGCCGCGTGACCTGACCCAGGTGGCGGATGCAGGCGTGGTGTTTGTCAACGGCGCCGGGCTAGAGCAGGGCTTCCTGGACCGGCTGGTGCAGAATGCAGGCAAGGCGCCGATTATCGACGCGTCGAAGGGCATCCCGCTGCACCAGTTCACCGCCAGTCAGGCGGCTGCCTCCGGCGAGGCGCAGGGTACCGATCCGCACGTGTGGATGGACCCGAACAACGTGATGGTTTGGGTCCAGAACATTCAGGAGGCGCTCAGCCAGCAGGACCCGGAGAACGCTGCCACATACGCGGCCAACGCAAATGCCTACTTGAAGCAGCTGCAAGACCTGGACGCCTGGATCAAGCAGCAGGTTGTGCAGGTTCCAATCTCGAACCGCAAGCTGGTCACCGATCACCTGGTGCTGGGATACTTTGCCAGCCGTTACGGCTTCGAGCAGGTGGGAGCGATCTTTCCAGGTTACAGCAGCATGTCGGAGCCGTCGGCGCAGGACGTGGCCCGGCTGGAGGACTTGATGCGCAGTTTAGGAGTACAGGCGGTGTTCGTCGGCAACACGGTCAATCCACAGGTGGCCGAGCAGTTGACGAGCGATACGGGTGTGAAGCTGGTGTATATCTATACCGGCTCGCTGACCAAGGGAGAGCCGGCAGCGACGTACATCGATTACATGCATTACAATGTCAATGCAATCGTGGATGCATTGAAATAAGCGGGGCAGGGAAAACAAATGGCAATTATTAATGAAATTGAAAAAGTACGCGAATCAATCCGCGGCAAGCACTCGCCGCACGAAAAAAATGCGCCTACGCTGCGGGTGAAAGATTTGAGCCTGCGTTATGACAGCGGTATGGCGCTGGATCACGTCTCGTTCCAGATTGAGCGGGGTGAACGGATGGCGATCGTCGGGCCGAATGGGGCCGGCAAGAGCACGCTGTTCAAGATCATCGCCGGGGTGCTGCGGCCGACGGACGGTGAAGTGCAGGTGTATGGGCACGAATCGGGCGATCACATCTGCATTGCTTACGTGCAGCAGCGCAGCCAGGTGGATTGGACCTTCCCGGTCAGCGTGGAGGACGTGGTGATGATGGGGCGGATCGGCAAGCTGGGCCTGTTCCACCAACCCAAGGCGGCAGATTGGAAGCTGGTGCGCCAGGCGCTAGAGGTGGTTAACCTGGACGAGATGGGCAAGCGCCAGATCAGCCAGCTGTCGGGCGGTCAGCAGCAGCGCATGTTCATCGCGCGGGCGCTGGCGCAGGAGGCCGAACTGATGCTGCTGGACGAACCCTTCACCGGGCTGGACGTCAAGTCTCAGGAGGATCTGATCGAGATCCTGAACGAGCTCAAGCGGCGCGACGTCACCGTCATGGTTGCGCTGCACGATCTGAAAGTCGCGGCCGAGCGCTTCGACCGGGTCATGCTGCTCAATAAACACATCGTCGCCATTGGCACACCCGAGGAGGTATTCCAAGAGAAGAACCTGGTGGAGGCCTATGAGGGCCGCCTGCGGATCCTACCGGTGGAGCAGGGCGCCATGGTGGTCAGCGACACATGCTGCGAGGAAGGGGACCACCGGCATGCTTAACCTGATCCTGGAACCTTTAGGGTATGCATTTATGGTGCGCGGCCTGGTGGCTGCGGTGATGGTGGGGATCGTCTGCGCAGTGGTGGGCACGTACGTGGTGCTGCGCGGCATGGCTTTTTTCGGAGATGCCCTGGCGCACGCCATCCTGCCGGGTATCGCCGTGGGCTACCTGCTGGGCGGCAGCTCGAGCGGGCCGCTGTTCTGGTGGGCGCTGGCGACTTCGATCCTGACCTCCATTGGGATCGGCGCGGTCAGTCGAGGCGCAAAGGTGAAAGAGGACACAGCAATCGGGATCATCTTCGCCGGAATGTTCGCCCTGGGTATCGCGCTGATCTCCAGCACGGGCAGTTACACGCAAGATTTGACCCATTTCTTATTCGGCGACGTGCTGGGGGTAAGCGTCAGCAACCTGCTGCAGATCGCGGGGTTTGGGGCGCTGGTGATCGTGATCGTGGTGGCGTTCTACAAAGAGTTCCTGGTGCTGTCGTTCGACCCGGTGCTGGCGGCCACCCTGCGGCTGCCGGCCCGCCTGCTGGATTACTTGCTGATCGCCCTGATTGCCGTGACGATCGTGGTCTCGCTGCAAACGGTCGGTGTGGCCTTGATGGTAGCCATGCTGGTCACACCGGCTGCAACCGCCTACCTGGTCACCCGGCGTCTACCGCCGATGATGGCGCTGGCGGCGCTGATTGCGGCCTTTTCCGGTGTGGTCGGGCTGTATTTGTCGTATTACTTAAATGTTGCCTCCGGTTCAGCCATCGTGCTGACTGCCACCGGGGTTTTCATCGTGGTTTGGGCCGTGCAAGCGATGCGCCAGCGGCTGCTGTTTACAAAACCAGTGAGAGCAGAGGGTTGAGAATGGGTTGACAGCAGAGAATAGAAAGCAGGGAATAGAGAACAGTAAATGGATTTAATCTCATTATATTCTCTACTCTCTGCGTTTTAATCTCTCTGGTGATTACCCACAAGTCATCTTCCCAAACGGAAAGGGTGCAAAAAAGAAAACGACAAAGTCATTGCTGTCAAAATGACGGCTGAAATGCCATGCAAAAGCCAATAAGGGCCATCGCGATCCGAAGCGAGGCCCAATTTGCCACCGAGTTGGCGCAGCCAGAGCACCGCTTCTGGGGGCCAATGGCAATCAATGACAAAGACTAACTGAGCGGAAAGCAAAACGATTGCAAAAAGCGGCGCATGCGGTCGAGAGTGCGCACGCGCATATCTTCCACGTCCAGGCCTTGTTCCTGATCAAAGCGATAGCCGTGTTCAATGCGCCCACGCTGCCGCCAGTCATTGTAAACTTGCTGAAGGACGGGCAGGGTTTCCAAAGGGACGTTGGTGATCAAGACCAACGGATTCTTGAAATGGGGGTTCTCCGCCACCACAACCCACAGGGTTTGTGTGTGGTGATCGGGAAGGCGGATTTGGAACCAGCCGAATCTCACTGTATCCAGGCGGGTTCGACCGGCATGTTTGGAAAGGACCTCAAAAGTAGCCTGATAGAGGACCGTGTCGGTCAAGTCCTGTAAGATTTCCGTTTCCCAGCGATCTAGCCGATCGTTATAAACCTCTACGATCCGCTCTAAATGACTGGCCCGAAAGACAAATTCTTGCTCCAGGCGCTCGATCTGTGCAAACATTTTCTGATCGTCTAACCCTGCATCTCCCACAAAACGTACTTTGTAACTCGGATACAACCGGCAAGTGGTTGTAAAAGCCTGTTCGATCTCTTTATTCTGACTGACAAAGTCGATCTCATACGAAAACCAGTTGGCATAACTGATCGCCGGTACTTGGGTATTCACTACAGCTGCCGTGATCGCTGGATAGCCATGCGCCAGACGGGCATGCCCGAATAAGTCAGGTGGGGTGGATTTATGCACCGTGCTGATCCCTTCGATGCTTTTTACGTAGGGTTTCTCAAAATTGACCGGATCCACGGCCACTACCAGATACTCCGGCTTTTCTTGCGCCACAGACCGGCAGCCCACCTGGTACAAACCTTCATATAATTGCAAGGTCTTTATCTGCTTATTCTCTAAAAATCGATACATCCGTTTCGCCGCCGCCCAACTTTCTCCCTCATCCTTGCTATTCTGCCGTCCGATTTCCGTAATCACCGGTGTTTCCCCACCCAGAACCCCCAATACCATGCCTTCTAGCACTCGTTTCAGCCGTTTGTCGGGCAGCCGCTCGGCCATCGGCTGGATATGGGTTTGGATGGCCGCTCGGATCTCATGGATCGGTATGCTCTTGGCAAGGCTCTTTTCATGTGCTATATTCATTTTAGCTCTGCTCCTAACGTAAGTTTGGTCTCGCAACCTTAATTTACCACTTTTGAGCAGAGCTTTCTATTCCCTTCTTAGTTGTGGGTAATCTCTCATAGCGCATATTTCCTACTTATGCTATATTAAGGGGGCTGTTCGGGAGTCAGATTAGTTCCATGGAGAATGGGCTTGATTGCATTTCTTGAAGGATTCAACCCAATCATTCAAGCGTTGTTTGCAACCCTGTTCACTTGGGGCGTGACGGCGCTGGGCGCAGCGGGCGTGTTCCTGACGCGCACGGTGAGCCGCCGGCTTCTGGACACGATGTTGGGCTTCGCCAGCGGCGTAATGATCGCAGCCAGCTTCTGGTCGCTGCTGGCGCCGGCCATCGAGCTTTCGGTGAAAATGGGCAACACGGGTTGGGCTGAGGCGGCCGGCGGATTCCTGCTCGGCGGGGGGTTCCTGTGGGGCGTGGATAAGCTGCTGCCGCACTTGCACATCGGTTTGCCGATGGAGCAAGCCGAAGGGCTGCAAACCTCCTGGCAGCGCAGTGTGCTGCTGGTGCTGGCAATCACCCTGCACAATTTTCCAGAAGGGCTGGCGGTGGGTGTGGCGTTCGGCGCGGCTGCCGCCGGTATCCCCGAGGCGACCGTGGCCGGGGCGGTGGCGCTGGCGATCGGCATCGGCTTGCAGAACTTTCCCGAGGGACTGGCCGTTGCGGCGCCGCTGCGGCGTGAAGGCTTGTCGCGAGCCAAGAGCTTCCTGATGGGCCAGGCTTCCGGGATCGTAGAACCGATCGCCGGGGTGATTGGCGCTGCGGCAGTCTACTTCATGCGCCCACTGCTGCCGTATGCGCTGGCCTTCGCGGCCGGCGCGATGATCTATGTTGTGATCGAGGAACTGATACCGGAAGCGCAAATGAACAAGGATACCGACCTGCCTACCGTTGGAGCGATGCTTGGCTTTTCCGTCATGATGATGCTCGACGTTGCCCTTGGGTAGGCAAACTATTATGAGCTTTCTCAGCCGTATTTCACTCCTGCTTGTCATTTTCTTCGGACTCGATAAAGGCCTTGGAGTCCTGCGCCAGCTGTTGATCACCCGTCAATTTGGGTTCTCCACCGAATTGGACGCTTTCAACGCGGCCAATAACCTGCCCGACATGTTGTTCGCGCTGATCTCGGGTGGCGCGCTGGCAATGGCCTTCATCCCGGTGCTGGCTCAGGTGCTGACCAAAGATGGCCGCAAGGCTTCCTGGCAGTTGTTCTCACGCATCGCCAACCTGGCATTCCTGGTCACCGGCGCGCTGGCGCTGGTGTTCGCCGCCTTTGCCGGCCCAATCGTGCGCAACGTCGTGACCCCCGGTTTTGACGAAGCGCAGAAGCAGCTGGTGATTGAGCTCATGCGCCTGAACCTGATCTCGACCATGATTTTCTCGCTAAGCGGGCTGGTGATGGCCGGGCTGCAGTCGAACCAGCACTTCTTGCTGCCGGCCATGGCGCCGCTGCTCTACAACGTGGGCCAGATCTTTGGCGTGCTGATCCTATCACCGGACAAGGGCTACACGCTGGGCGGGATCACACTGCCGGCGTTTGGACTGGGCGTGCAGGGGTTGGTGTATGGGGTGATCCTGGGGGCAGTTCTGCACCTTGGGATCCAAATCCCGGGATTGATCGTCTATAAGTTTAGATGGACGCCAAGCATCCGACTGAACGACCCGGACGTGCGCAAGGTGCTGCGCCTGCTCGTGCCGCGCTTGCTGGCAATCTTCGCGTACCAGCTGACCTTTATGATGCGTGATTTTCTGGCTTCTTACCTGCAAACCGGCTCGGTTTCGGCCCTGACGTATGGATACATGGTCTATCAGGTGCCGGAAACGTTGATCGGCACGGCGATTGGGACGGCCATGCTGCCCACACTGGCGGAGCACTTCGCACGCGGTGAGTGGGAGAAGTTCAGCCAGACGATTGAACGGGCAGTCCGGGTACTCCTGGCGCTGACCCTGCCGACCGCAGTGATCCTGGCGCTCGGTTTGCGGCCGCTGCTGGTGCTCGCCTTCCATTTGGACACCGCCGGCACAGATCTGCTGTTGTGGGTTTCGCGCGGTTTCCTGGTAGGGTTGGTGGGGGAGTGCCTGTTCGAGATCGTTTCGCGCTCGTTCTATGCCCAGCAAAACGCGCTGACACCGCTGATTGCTTCGGGCGTCAACGTCGTGGTGGCGACCCTGTCCTCGGCGCTGCTCTACCGGCGCTTTGGTGCGCCGGGCATCAGCCTGAGCATCTCAATTGCGATTACCATTCAGGCGCTGCTGCTGCTGCTAATCCTGGTTCGCAAGCGGCTCTTGACCTTGACCATCCGCCCGACCCTTTCGCGGGTTCTGCTGGGGGTGGCCTGCGGCGGTGCGGTGATGTACGCGCTGCTGCTTACCGGGCTCGACGGCCCGGCAGTAGTGATCTCGGGGGCCATCATGGCGCTCGGCGCGGTGTGTATAACGCCGTTCATCTGGCCCGAGATCCGGGTATTGTTCCGGCTATAAACCACAAATGAAGGTATAATAACGCCCATGTCAACTCCAAACGTTGAAGACACCGCTCCAAGACAAGTTTCCCCTTCCAATCCCGCTCCGAAAAAAGCGAAAAAGCCGCGCAAGCGCCGCTGGCTGCTGATCCTTGGCGGCATTGCTGCCGTGCTGCTGCTGTCTTCGGCCGGCGGATATTACGGCTACGACCGGGCGATTTCCGAGCGTTTGAAGAAGGAAGCCGATCAGCGCACGCTGGTTGCCACAACGCACTTTCAGTTGGGCATCGAGGCGCAGCAGACCGGCAAGTACGGCCGGGCGCGCGATCAGTTTGAGTATGTGATTGCGCTCGACCCAACTTTCCCTGGCGTTTCGGAGAAGCTGACCGAGGTCATGCTGGCCATGGCGACCGTAGCGACCCCGACCACCGCGCCGTCCCCGACCGTTTACATCTCACCAACACCCGACACCCGCACCGAAGACCAACTATACGCCGAGGCGCAGCAGTTGATGCGGGCGCAGGATTGGGAAAACGCCATCCTGACCCTGGACGCGCTGCGCACCGCCAACCTGGAATATCATCCGCTGGACGTGGATGGCATGTACTACATTGCACTGCGCAACCGTGGCATCAATAAAATCACCATCGAGGGCAATCTAGAAGGCGGCATCTACGACTTGTCGGTGGCGGAGACCTTTGCGCCGATCGACAAGCAGGCCGACAGTTACCGCACCTGGGCACGCTATTATCTGACCGCCTCCAGCTTCTGGGACGTCGATTGGGAGAAGGTCGTGGATTACTTCGGCCAAATCTACCAGGCGCTGCCCAACCTGCGGGACGGCTCGAACTACACGGCAGTCGAGCGTTTTCGGATCGCCTCGCGCAAGTACGGCGATCAACTGGCGGATGCAGGCGAGTATTGCGCGGCCCGCGACCAGTATAATAATGCGCTGTCGATCAGTGACGATGGGAGCCTGGCACCGACTGCAACCGCAATCCAGCTGCTTTGCCAGCCGCCTACACCCAAGCCGACTAAGACGCCTACCCCAGGGGAAACTCTGGAAACGCCGATTGTCGAGACGACCGAGGCGCCGCCTGACAAGCCTACGGATCCCCCTACCCCGCCGTCCCCCACCGGGACGCCAACTCCTGAAGTGACGGCGACATCATCATAGATGAGAACAATTCTTCAGGCAGTGGTGGGATCATCACTGCCTGATCTTATTTTGCTGCATTAGAGGTGGAGCGCACTCGCCAGTGTATTCCACCCGGCTTCCAGGTGCAAAGAGGGAATTTATGAGCGCTGTTACGCCAACCTGGGTCCTCACGCTTGCCTACTGGTTCCACATGCTGGCAACCGTGGTATGGATCGGCGGATTAGCGGCGCTTTCGCTGTTTGTGCTGCCCTCTGCCCGGCGAGCCTTAAAAGCTGAGAGCTATGCTGCCTTTTTGGCGCAGGCCAACGCGCGTTTGCAGGGATTGGGCTGGTTCAGCCTGGGTGTGCTGGCGCTGACCGGGCTGTTCCAGATGAGCGCAAACCCCAATTACGGGGGCTTTCTGGCGATCCAGAACAACTGGGCGCGAGCGATCCTGGCCAAACATCTCGTGATCGGGCTGATGGTGCTGACCAGCGCTTACCTGACCTGGTTTCTGCATCCGGCTTACCAGCGGCTGGTCCTGCGCCAGTCGAAGGGGCTGCTGAAGGATGAGGCCCAGTTGGAGGCCATGCAGCGGCGAGAGACGCTGCTGCTTCGGTTGAATTTGGGAATTTCGGCGTTGGTCCTGGTGCTGACGGCGATTGCGCGAGTTTCGTAGAGAAGAAAGAAGAGAAGAGGGAATAGAGAACCGAGAGCCGTTACGGCTCTCGGTTCTCTATTCCCTCTTCTCTTCTTTCTTCTTCATGGAATCAGGGCGGCCGTCAGGTCATGGACCATAGCGCCGGTGACCTGAGCCGGCACGATCCGGCCGATTTCGGCCTGGCCTTCAACGAAGACGAGACCGTCGATCTCGGGGGCGTCGCGATAGGAGCGGCCGACAGAGATGCCCTGGTCTTGACCCTCGATGAGCACGTCGAGGCGCCTGCCGATCAGTGTCTGGTTGAGCGCCAAGGAGATCTCTTGCTGGCGCAGCATCAGCCGCTCGAGGCGCTCATCCTTTACTTCCTGGGCGACGGTATCGCCGAGGGATTCGCTCTCTGTGCCTGGCTCAGAGAAGAAGGTGAAGGCGCCGACGTGGTCGAAGCGCACTTCGGAGATGAAATCGAGCAGGGTTTGGAACTCCTCCTCGGTCTCACCCGGGTAGCCGACGATGAAGGTGGTGCGCAGGGCGAGATCGGGCATGGCGGCGCGCATTTTGGTCAGGGTGTTGTGCACCCAGTCCATGTTCGCAGGCCGGCGCATACGGCGCAGGGTCATCGGGTGGGCATGCTGCAGCGGCATATCGAGGTAGGGGATCAGCTGTTTGTGGGCAGCCATTACATCGATCAGGCGGTCGGTGACGTAGCCGGGATAGGCATACAACACACGGATCCAGGGGATCTCGGGCGCTTCCTGCACCAGGCGCTCCAGCAGCTCGGCCAGGCCATCCTTCATACCCAGGTCGTGACCGTAGTCGGTGGTGTCCTGAGCGATCAAGATCAGCTCCTGCATGCCCATCTGCTGCAGCGCCTGCGCCTCGGCGACGATGGTCTCGACCGGGCGGCTGACTGCGGTGCCCTTGATGAGAGGGATGGCGCAGAAGGCGCAGGGACGGCGGCAGCCGTCGGCGATCTTCAGGTAGCTGCTGCCGCCCTGGATGGAAGCGCGCAGCACGCCGCGCTCGTCGGTTCCGACCGTTGCGGCGGTGTTCGGCAAGTGGTAGAGCGTTTTCGGCGGGCGCTCGGCGCGCAAGGTTTGGATCACCTCGACGATGTCCATCCAGCGCCGGGTGCCGATGATGCCATCCACGCCGGGCACCTGCTCGGAGACCATGTCGCGGTAACGCTGGGTGAGGCAGCCGGCGGCGATCAGCAGTTGGCCGGGCCGCTTTTTCTTGGCCAGCTCTTGCAGCGTCTCGATCGACTCTTGGATAGCCGGGCGGATGAAGCCGCAGGTGTTGACGATCAGCACCCCGGCTTTGTTGGGTTTTTCAACGGGGTCATAACCGGCTTCGACGAGCAGGGTGGCCATCGATTCGGAGTTGACGGTGTTCTTGGCGCAGCCGAGGGAGACAAGGTAAAAGGATTTGTTTTTCATAAATACCACGATTAATTTGTAAGGCTTTGCAGCCACTTCGGGCCTCTGCCGTGCGAAGCCCCCCTTTACCCGGCGAGTATGGAGAGGGGAGGAAGAAGCTAGGGGATATAAGGTGTGATCGTCGCGCTGGGCTGCGGGCGGGCGGTGCCGGTGGGTGCGATTGTTTGGGTGGGTTGGACGGTGGCGGTGGGTGTGGCGGTGAAGATGGCGGTGGGGGTGAGCAGCCCTTGCTGATTGAACACCAGCGAGACCACCTCTCCAACCTTGCCCAGCGTGCCCAGGTCACTCTGGTTGTAAAACACCTGCAGGGCGGCGGCGTTGCCGGTCAGCAGCTCGATCTGCTCTTTACCGCTGTACTGGTAGGCATTGCCGGGCTGAACACGACCATTGAATGCTTCTTTGCCGTCGGAGATAATCTTCAAATAAGCGCGCTGGTTAGCGACGATATACAACTGCAGTGGGCCGCTGCCCTCCGGCGGCTGGACGGAGTCGGAGCCTGTTCCGGTCGTTTCGGAAGCCGGGGCTTGACCTTCGACCGGGATTTCCTCGGAACTACCGCTAACGGCGGCGGGCGGCGCACCTGCCTGGTCGATTTTGACAGTCGGGATGGGGGTGGCAGTCACGGTCTCCTCGACAGAGGGACTGACCGTGAGCATGATATTGGCAACCGGCTCCAGGGTGACTTCGCCGGCGCTGATGGCCTCGTTCTCCTGACGGATGGCGGAGACCTGCGAGGCGCCATAAACGGCAAAGATCAGCAGGAACAAGATGAGCGAGCCACCAATCAGCATATCGGGCGTGAAGAAGCGCCGCCAGGAACTGGCCCGGGTGGGCTGGGTGAGACGCTTGCGCCGAGCGGAATGCGACGCCTGGGACAAGGTTGCAGAGGCGTATTCTTTGCGGCGAGCTTGCAGGCCGTCGGCAAAGCGCAGCAGCATTTGCTCGGTGTCCAGATCCAGGAAGCGGGCGTAATTGTTCAACATGCCGCGGCCTTGCACGGGAGAGGGCAGTTCGTCGATCAGGCCCTTCTCCAGCGCTTCGATGTAGCGGTGGCGGATGTGGGTGAAGCGCTCGACATCCGAGATCTTCAGGCTGAGTGTCTCACGCTGCTTGCGCAGGGTGCGGCCGATCTCGGTGAAGATGTCCTCGAAGTTTTCCGCCATCGGTTCGATCGGCGCGGGTTCGGGGGCTGCAGTCTCCACTGCTTCGACTTCGGCGGCAAGCTCCGGCACGGTCGCTGCTGCAGCAGGTGTTTCAGGCTCTGGATGCTCTGCGACCGGTTCTTCTATCGGTGTTTCTTCTGCGCTCTCCGGCGGCTCTTCCTCTTGCTGAGCGCCTTCGGGGGGCAGCGTTTCGACAATCGGATCGCGACGCCAGCGCAGCCTGCGGCGAGGAGTCTCTTTGGGCGGCTCAGGTTTTGCCGGAGGCTGCTCCATTTTGCCATCCCAGGCGTCCAGCAGGGGCTGCACCTCCAGCCCGAGATAACCAGCGTACAGGCGCAAAAAGCCCTTGCCCTGCACGGCCGAGGGCATCCGGTCGCGCTGATCGCGCTCCAGGGCCTCCAGATAGTGTAGACGGATGTGAGTCCCATGCGCGGCTTCCTCGAGCGTCAGTTTGCGCTCCAGGCGGGCGTTTTGCAGCTGTTGTCCGATGGATTCGTTCATCGCCAGTTTTCTAATCGGAGGGTATGCCTTGCTTCCGTATCCATTTTACAATCAAAACCGGCCTTCTCGCTTGCGCTGCATCAGGCCGGTTTCGGGTTTGACTCTGTGATGTTGAGCCGCCTGGAGAAGCCTACTCGACCTCTTCCTCGGTTTCCTCGCCGGTTTCCGGTTCGGGCAGGGCGGCCTCGGGGGTGACTACCAGAGGAGCTTCTTCTTCTTCCTCTTCCGCTGCCTCTTCTTCTTCCACAGCTTCTTCTTCCTCGGTCTGGACGGCTTCACCCTCACGATGGACGAAGACGGTAATCTGCGGGACCAGATCGACGGTCAAGCGGATGCGAGCGGTGTGCTCGCCCAGGGTGCGGATGGGCTCCAACTCCACCTGGCGGCGGTCAACTTCGGCCTTGATCTTTTGGGCAACCGCATCGGCGATCATCTGCGTGGTGATCGAGCCGTACAGTTTGCCGGTCTCACCGGCCTTGCTGGCGAACGTGATGCGCATGCCTTGGATGCGCTCGGCCAGGCCACCCATTTCCTTGTTAAGCTCATTGCGGCGGGTCGTGGCTTCTTTGCGAATGTGGTCGGCCTGCTTGATCGCGCCGGCGGTAGCCAGCATCGCCATTCCATGGGGGAGCAGGTAATTGCGCCCGTAGCCATCGGCTACTTTCTTGATGTCGCCGGCATGACCCAGCTTGTAGACATCCTTAATCAGGAGAACTTTCATTTTCACAAGCCCTTTCAATCTAAACAAGAATATAAGCTCAGGCGAAGGGTACAACGCCTTGAGCGGATGGATTTTACCAGAGGCCGGCTGATTGGTCAACCATTTGTCAGGTAGCGCTTGACCCCATACGCGCGCGCGAGCGGCAGTGCGACCAGGATGCCGGTGTCCGGTTCGCCCAGATCACCGACCACGGCCTGCGTGGCGTCGAGGATCTTGTCGATCATGCTCTCTTCTTCGACGACGGTAAAGATGGTGTGGTTGTGGATTTCGCTGTGAATCAGCAGGTTTTCCAGGCGCGGGATCAGCGGCAGGTCTTCGCGCAGGGCTGAATTGCGCATGCGTCCCAACCCGGTGCTGGTCAGCACGGTGATGCCGGGTACGCCTACGTTCTCCCATGCGTCGATGACATCCTCGAAGTGGTCGTGATCGTGTAAGACGAATAACACCATGTAGTTCATGCTACCTCCCTCTCATCTGCGGGGCTCGTTTGTGGATTTGGCGGCTTGGGATAATTTTGAGCCTCCTTTCGAAAAAGAAGCTCGTAACAAGGGGGGCGTGACGAGGGTGGTGATGAGAACCATCCCAACAATCGCAGAGAAAATATCGTTATCTAAGAAATTTTCGGTCAGACCAACCGCGGCGACGATCAGGCCGACCTCGCCGCGTGAGACCATGCCGATGCCCAATTGCAGCGATTCTCGCCAGGAGAAGGCCCCCAGGCGAGCGCCGAGGCCCGAACCGAAGACCTTGCCGATGATCCCCAGGGCCGAGATGACCAGCATGATCAGCAAAGTGTCCAGGGTGAGAGCGCGCACGTTGACGCTGAGCCCGATGGTGATAAAGAAGATCGGGACAAAGAAGGCGTAAGACAACGAGTGCAGCCCCTCTTCGATGCGGTTGCGCTCTTCAGTGCGTGAGAACATCAGGCCTGCTAGGAAGGTACCGGTGATGGCGGCCATCCCGCCAATGAGCTCGGCCGCCAGCCCATAGAACAGCAGGATGACGATGGCAAAGGTGACCAGACCCAGGCTGATCGGCAGGCCGGAGACGCGCCGGGTGAGGATTGGCAGCAGCCACAGACCGAAACCGGCCGAGATTAGCAGGAAGAGGGTCATGCGCAGGATGACCAGCCCCACTGCGCCGATGCCGCTCCCGCCGCTCGCCAGGCCCAAGAAGGTGGAGAGCAGCAAGATCACGAGGATGTCGTCGAACACGGCCGCGCCAAGCAGACCCAGGCCTACCCGGCTGCGCAGCATCTTGAGCTCGATCAAGGTTTGGGCCGAGATGCTGACGCTGGTTGCGCCGAGGGTGAGCCCGAGAAAGATAGAGTGGTTGGTGTCGAAGCCGAATAATAGGCCGGCGCCCCATCCCAGGCCAATCGGGACCAGCACGCCGAGAACGCCGGCAAACGCCGACACCTTCGTGTTGCGGGCCAGATCGGACAGGTGCAGCTCGAGCCCGGCCAGGAACATCAACAGCAACACGCCAAGCTCACCGAGCTGAATGATGGTCTCTTCCAGCAGGTGTGGGTCTGTGACAAACGGGAGATGAATAATGTCGATTAAAGAAGGGCCTAACAGCAGGCCGACAATCAACTCGCCCAAGACAGAAGGCTGCCCGATGCGGGTGGTTAAGTATCCCCCAAGTTTTGCGGCGAGCAAAATGATTGCTAAAGTGAAAGCTAATTGTAAAAAGGGAGTCATTCTTGGCTCCGTAGGTTGCTCCTCAAGCAGTTGTGTTTGAGTAAAGCCCCCATAGTCTAATTTTTTCAGGAAGAACGTCTAAAGTTTACCATAGAAAATCTCACTGCAATAGAAATGGGGCTTCGTGTATACTGTTAATGTTTGCAACTGCTCGGCGGCGGTATTTTATCAGGACACGACAAAATATCACTTCAGACAGTAGTTACGCTGACTTTTTCATCTTAAGTACAGAGGCTGATAATGGATTTAGAATCCGAACGAAAACGATGGGAAGAAGAAGTACTGCGCCCGGTTACCCGGCGTTTTCCCGAGCGAAAGCCTGAGTTCGAAACGCCCTCAGGTATCCCACTGCCATCCTTCGATCTACCGGAGGATTATGACAACGATTACATGGAGAAGCTGGGCTTCCCGGGTCAATATCCTTTTACCCGCGGCATCCAGCCGACCATGTACCGCGGTCGCTTTTGGACGATGCGCCAGTATGCCGGTTACGCCACTGCCGAGGAATCCAACCGGCGCTACCGCTTCCTGCTGCAGCAGGGGCAGACCGGGCTGTCGGTGGCCTTCGACCTGCCGACCCAGATCGGCTACGATGCCGACGACCCGATTGCCAGCGGTGAGGTGGGCAAGGTGGGCGTTTCGATCTCGTCGATCCGCGACATGGAGACCCTGTTCCGCGAAATTCCGTTAAACAAGGTCTCGACCAGCATGACCATCAATGCACCTGCAGCCGTGCTGCTGGCGATGTATATCGCCGTGGCGCGCCGGCAGGGGGCTGAGGAAAACCGCTTGCGCGGCACCATCCAGAACGACATCCTGAAGGAGTACGTGGCGCGCGGCACCTACATCTTCCCGCCTGCGCCGTCGATGCGCCTGATCACCGATATCTTCAAGTACTGCGCCAAGAATGTGCCGCACTGGAATACGATCAGCATTTCGGGCTACCACATCCGTGAGGCCGGCTCGACGGCTGTGCAAGAGGTGGCCTTTACCCTGGCGAATGCCATCGCTTACGTCCAGGCGGCGCTCGACTCCGGGCTGGAGGTGGACAGCTTCGCTTCACAGTTGTCGTTCTTCTTCAACGCACACAACAACTTTTTGGAAGAGGTTTCTAAGTTCCGTGCGGCCCGGCGTCTGTGGGCTGATATCATGAAGGAGCGCTTCCAATCCCAAGACGCCAAGTCGATGATGATGCGCTTCCACACCCAGACGGCAGGTTCCACGCTGACCGCTCAGCAGCCGGAGAATAACATCGTGCGGGTGACCATCCAGGCGCTGGCGGCGGTGCTGGGCGGCACGCAGTCGCTGCATACGAACAGCATGGACGAGGCCCTGTGGCTGCCGACCGAGAAGTCGGTGCAGGTGGCGCTGCGTACCCAGCAGATCGTCGCCAACGAGGCAGGGGTGGCGGATACGATCGATCCGCTGGCGGGCTCCTACATGATCGAGAGCCTGACCGACCAGATCGAGACGCAGGCCTGGGAGTATATCCGCAAGATCGACGATATGGGCGGGGCGCTGGCGGCGATTGAGAATGGCTACATGCAGGGAGAGATCCAGGAAGCGGCTTATCGGGCGCAGAAAGCCATCGAGAAGGGCGAGCAGGTGGTGGTGGGCGTGAACGCTTTCCAGAAGGAAGAAAACCTGGAGCTGGAGGGGCTGGTGGTCGATCCGGCCATCGAGCAAGCCCAGCGGGCTTCGCTGGCGGCGCTGCGACAAGAGCGAGATGCCGTCCGGGTGAACGAGCTGCTGGAAAAGCTGGAAAGCACGGCGCGTGGCAGTGAGAACATGATGCCGCTGCTGGTGGAAAGCGTGGAGAGTGAGATCACTTTAGGAGAGATTTGTGGCGTGCTGCGCCGGGTTTGGGGCGAGTACCAGTCGTCATCGTGGTTGTAGACCTGCCTCCAACACCTTCGCTATCCTGAAAGGGCAGTAAAAGGACGTCGTCTACTCCAACACTTGAGAGGAACTAATGGCTAAGATCACAAAAATCAATCATGTGGCAGTTGTCGTGCCGGATATCGATGAGGCGCTGAGTTTCTGGCGGGATGCGCTTGGGCTGGAAGTAGACCACATCGAAGACGTTCCCAGCCAGAAGTCAACTGTGGCGTTTATGCCCGTGGGCGGCAGCGAGATCGAATTGGTCAACCCGACCGCACCGGATACGGGCGCGGCCAAGTTTCTGAACGATCGGGGGCCGGGGATGCACCACTTGTGCTTCGAGGTGGATGACCTGGAGGGGATGCTGGCGCAGCTGAAGAGTAAAGGCGTGCGCCTGATCAATGAGACGCCGATCGAGCTGCCGGGGCGGCGGATGGCGTTCGTCCATCCCAAGAGCGCCAGCGGCGTGCTGGTGGAGCTGTATGAATTGATGGAATAGACTCGCTAAGAGCCTTGTGGATATCGGCCCCACCGCAGCACCATTCGGAACGCAGCGCCACTCAGTGTCACGACGTTCAGGATTACACTGCTGTGGGGCCTTTGAATGGAGATGGGGGGCGTTTGGGTGAAGCCGCGTGGCTGTGGGGCGCCATTATTTGTAGACAGCTAAACTGGACAATCAAGAGGCTTTCAGGTATGATTTAATCTAATGAAGGGACAGGAAACGCTGTCGTACCCCTAAGATTCGTATAGAATGTAGAGGTTGGAGGTTGAATGTCAGACCAGATTCTCAAGAATATTGCGACCGATCTGCAGAATAAGATTGAAGGCTTTAGGCCGCAGTATGAAGTGCGCGCCGTCGGCAAAGTGATTGAGGCTGGCGATGGGATCGCAGAGGTGGAAGGCCTGGCAAACGTGCAGGCCCAGGAGTTGGTGGAATTCGAAAACGGGGTCCTGGGAATTGCCTTCAACCTGGAGAAAGAGCGGGTTGGCGTCATTATCCTGGGCGAATATTCCGGCATTTCTGAAGGTGAAACCGTTCGTTCCACCGGTCGGATTGCCTCTGTCCCGGTTGGAAAAGGGCTGATCGGGCGGGTGGTTAACCCGCTGGGACAGCCGATCGATGGCGAAGGACAGATCCAATTCGAACGCTACCGCCCGATCGAGCGCATTGCCCCGGGCGTGGTCGATCGCCAGGACGTGGATACGCCTGTACAGACTGGCGTAAAGGCCATTGACGCAATGATCCCGATCGGACGCGGCCAGCGCGAGCTGATCATCGGTGACCGGCAGGTTGGCAAGACCGCCATCGCCATCGATACGATTATCAACCAGAAGGGTAAGAATCTGATCTGCATCTACGTGGCTATCGGGCAGAAGAAGGCTTCGGTGGCGCGCACGATTGCGACCTTGGATCGTTATGGCGCGATGGAGCACACCGTTGTGGTTCTGGCTGCCGCCGACGATCCGGCCGCACTGCAGTTCGTTGCTCCTTATGCCGGCTGTGCCATTGGTGAAGAGTTCATGGAGAATGGGCAGGACGCCCTGGTCATCTATGACGACCTTTCCAAGCACGCCTGGGCTTACCGCCAGGTGTCGCTGTTATTGCGCCGCCCGCCGGGCCGTGAGGCTTACCCGGGCGACCTGTTTTACTTGCATTCCCGCCTGCTGGAGCGGGCTGCCCGCCTGGCAATCGAGTATGTGATTGTACCGGCAGGCTTCGAGGGCAAGGTGGCTGAAAAGAGCGACAGCATCGACGGCACGGTTTACCGGGGCGTGCTTGCCAAGCATGATGCCGAAACTGCGCTCAAGGAGATGAAAAATAGCGAGGCTTACGAAATCATGCCGCTCAAGGGCACCGGTGGCTCGCTGACCGCTTTGCCGATCATCGAGACGCTGCTTGGCGACGTTTCTGCTTATGTGCCGACCAATGTGATTTCGATCACAGACGGTCAGATCTATTTGGAGAGCAGCTTGTTCAACGCCGGTATTCGCCCGGCCATCAATGTGGGCGTCTCGGTTTCACGTGTCGGTGGTTCGGCACAGGCGCGCGCCATGAAACAGGTGGCTTCTCGCTTGCGCCTTGACATGGCCGGGTACCGCGACCTGGCGGCGTTTGCTCAGTTCGGCTCTGACTTGGACAAAGCCACCCAATCGCAGCTGAACCGCGGCCAGCGCCTGCAAGAGCTGCTCAAGCAGCCGCAGTATGAGCCTTACTCCCTATCGGAAGAGGTTATTGTCCTGTTTGCAGGCACCAACGGCTACGTCGACTCCATCCCTGTGGATAAAGTTTACCAGTGGGAGAAAGAAATGCTGCGCTACATACAGACCAGTCACCCGGAGATCGGTGAGGACATCGAGGAGCGCAGAGAGATCACTTCGGAGAGTATCGAGAAGCTGCGCCAGGCGCTGCGGACGTTCAACCAAACCTGGAGAGCATGAGCTTATGGCCTCAACTCGAGAGATGCGCCTGCGCATTAAAAGTGTGAAGAACATTTCCCAGGTGACGCGCGCCCTGGAAACGGTCAGCGCTTCCAAGGTGCGCCGGGCAATGGCGGCGGTCAGCGCGAGCCAACCCTACGCCGAGAAAGCCTGGAAAGTGCTGCTGCACCTGGCCCGCCAGCCCGGGCATACCAGCCTGCACCCGTTGTTGAAAGAGCGGGCCAAGGTGAAGAACGTGCTGGTGGTCATGGTCAGCAGCGACCGCGGCCTGGCCGGCGCATACAATGTCAATATCATGCGTCACACCCTGGGCTATTTCCAATCATTCAGCCAACCGGTTTCGTATATCGCCATCGGCCGCAAGGGCCGGGATATGCTGCTGCGCCGGCGGAAGCGGGTGATCGCCGAGTTCAGCAATCTGCCGTCGCCGGTTGGCTTCACGGATGTAGCCGCGATCGGCCGCCTGGTCGTCGACGATTACCTGGCGGGCGACTGTGATCAGGTCTACCTGGCTTACACCGATTTCGCGAATTTGCTCTCGCAGACCCCTGTGGTGCGCCAGCTGCTGCCCCTGCAGGTGAAGTTCGAAGGGCAAGAAGAAAGCGATCCCCTCAAGACCCACCCGAGCAGTTCGGTGTTCGTCTATGAACCGGATGAAACCGAATTGTTGGAGAACATCGTGCCGCGCTTCATCGGCGTGCAGGTGTACCAGGCCATCTTGACCTCACAGGCCAGCGAGCATGCCGCTCGCATGGTAGCGATGCGCAACGCGACCGATAACGCCAACGACCTGCTGGAGGACTTGCAGCTGCAGTACAACAAGTATCGCCAGCAGATCATCACCAACGAGATGATCGATATCGCCGGGGGCGCCGAGGCGCTCAAAAAATGATCCCGTTTATGAAACATTCTTTGGAGGATGTATGACACAAGCAACCCAGGCAACCGGCCGAGTTGTGCAAGTTTTAGGAAGCGTGGTCGATGTGCAGTTCCCGGAAGGCAACCTTCCTGAAATCTATGAAGCTGTTGAGGTGCTGCGGCCCGAACAACCCCCGCTGGTCTTAGAGGTGGAAAAGCAGATGGAAGGAAGCTGGGTGCGCTGCGTTTCGATGGGCAGCACCGACGGCGTGCAGCGCGGACTTTTGGCCCGGCGCACATTCGCGTCGATCAAGGTGCCCGTGGGTCCGGAGACCCTGGGGCGAATTTTCAACGTCTTAGGCGACCCGATCGATAACAAAGGCCCGGTGAACGCCGGGATGCAGTACCCCATCCATCGCCTGGCGCCTTCGTTCGAGAATCAATCCACGCGTGTGGACGTGTTTGAAACCGGCCTGAAGGTCATCGACTTGATTGCACCCTTCACCAAGGGCGGCAAGACCGGCATCTTCGGCGGCGCGGGCGTGGGCAAGACGGTCATCATCATGGAGCTGATCCGTTCGATCGCCACCGTCCATCAGGGCAAGTCGGTTTTTGCCGGTGTCGGCGAGCGCACCCGTGAAGGCACTCAGCTGTACCGTGAAATGCTCGAATTGGGCGTGATGAAGGACACGGTGATGGTGTTCGGGCAGATGAACGAGCCGCCTGGCGTGCGCCTGCGCGTGGCCTTGACGGGCCTGTCGATGGCGGAATACTTCCGCGACCAGGGCATGGACGTGCTGTTGTTCATCGATAACATCTTCCGCTTCACCATGTCGGGCTCGGAGGTTTCGGCGCTGCTCGGGCGTATGCCTTCAGCGGTCGGTTACCAGCCGACCCTGGCAACCGAGATGGGCGAACTGCAAGAGCGCATCACCTCGACCCGCCAGGGATCGATCACTTCGATGCAGGCGGTCTACGTGCCCGCCGATGATTACTCCGACCCCGCGCCGGTGGCGACCTTCACCCACCTGGACGCCACGATTGCCCTCGAACGTTCCATTGCCGAGCGAGCCATCTTCCCCGCGGTTGATCCGCTGGCGTCCACCTCGCGCATCCTCGATCCTCGCATCGTCGGAGACGAGCACTACAACACGGCGCGCGAGGTGCAGCGGGTGCTGCAGCGCTACAAAGACCTGCAAGACATCATCGCGATTTTGGGCATCGATGAGCTGAGCGAGGATGATAAGCTGATCGTGACGCGGGCGCGCAAGATCGAGCGTTTCTTCTCGCAGCCGATGTTCGTGGCTGAGCAGTTCACCGGCCGCCCAGGCAAGTACGTGTCGCTGCGTGATACGGTGCGCGGTTTCCGTGAAATCCTGGATGGCAAGCACGACGATCTGCCCGAGCAGGCTTTTTACATGGTCGGGACGATTGAAGAGGCGGTTGAGCGGGCGCGCGAAATGGCGACCGAGGTCGTCTAAAAGGAGCTGCACATGCCCATCCGATGTGAAATCGTCTCCCAAGACAGCCAGGTTTTTTCTGGTGAGGTGGATATGGTCGTGCTGCCGGGTGAGGGCGGCGTGATGGGTATTCTCCCGAACCATTCCCCTCTCTTAACTGTGCTACAATACGGCATTATCACGGTGCGTACGGGCCAACAAGAGAAATACTTTACCGTAGCCGGCGGCTTTGCTGAAGTGCAGCCGGACCAGGTGACCGTGCTTGCCGACGCAGCCGAGAACGTCGAAGAGATCAACGAACAGAGAGCCGAAGAGGCCCGGCGCCGGGCGGAAGAAATGCTGAAAGAAGGCCCGCCGCCGGATACCGACGAATATCTCTCCATCCAAACCGCACTGCGGCGTTCGAACCTGCGGCTGGAGGCTGCCAGGCGCTATAAAGCCGGCAGACACCGGCGATAAACTGCCATCCACATAGAAGGGAAGATCAGAAATGCCTGTCTTCACTCGTGAATTGGGGATCGACCTTGGCACGATGAATACCGCGATTGCCGAGGGAAATCAAATACTGCTGCAAGAACCCACCGTCGTCGCAATTGTCGTACAAGAACAAAAGATGGTGGAATGGGGACAGGCGGCGAAAGACATGACCGGTCGTGTACCGGAGACGATTGAGGTGATCCGCCCGCTGCAACATGGCGTGATTGCCGAATATGAAGTCACCGAGAAGATGCTCGGCTTCTTGATCAAGAGGGTTTCCGGACCGATGTTGATCTTCCGGCCGCGCATCATGATCACCGTGCCTTACGGCGCGACCAGTGTGGAGAGCCGCGCCGTTCATGAGGCAGGTATTGGCGCGGGCAGTCGGGACGTGTACCTGATCCAGCAGCCGCTGGCAGCCGCGCTGGGTGTAGACCTGCCCATCTCGACCCCTTCGGGCAACATGATTCTGTGCATGGGCGGCGGCACAACCCAGGCGGCGGTTCTGGCGATGAACGGTATCGTCACCGCCGAGACCTCGCGCACTGCCGGTCAGAGGTTCGATGAAGCGATCATTTCCTACGTGCGCAAGAAGTACGGGGTGATTATCGGCTTGCCTACCGCAGAGCAGCTTAAGATCCGTATCGGGGCTGCTGTGCCGCAGGAAACGCGCCAGGTGATGGAGGTGCAGGGCCAGGACCAGGTCTCAGGATTACCGCGCCCGGTCAGCCTGACCACCGACGACATCGTCGAGGCGCTGCAGGACCCGCTGAACGAAGTGGCAAACACGGCCCGGCGAGTATTGGAAAAGACCCCACCCGAGCTGATCTCGGACATTATCGATCGGGGTGTGGCGCTGTGCGGTGGGGGCGCGCTGCTGCGCGGTGCAGACCGCTTCTTGACCAAGGTCCTGGGCATTCCGGCATACCAGGTCGATTTGCCGACCACTTGCACGGCGCAGGGAGCGGCGCGTGCCATCACAATGCGTGAGGCGCTGCGGCGCAGTTTGGTGGCGGCTTAATATTAAGCGTGTAGAGATTAAGAGAGAAGAGAGCAGTCAACGCATTTGACTGCTCTCTTCTCTCTTAATCTCTACACGCTCACTTTAAATAATAGGTCATGTGCTGCAGTTGAATAATCGGGTCGATATACTCAACCTCAATCTCGGGGGGCAGGCTAAGCGGAACCGGGGCGTAGTTGAGGATGGCGCGCACACCCGCTTTAACCAGCTCCTCCGCCACTTCCTGCGCCGCAGAGACCGGCACAGTCAACATGGCAACTTTGACGCCCTTCTCGCGTATGATCTTGGCCATGTCGGCGGTATCCTGGACAACAAAGTCGCCGATCTTGCTGCCGATCTTCTCCGGATCCGTGTCGAAGACCTGGCAGATGCAGAATCCGCGGTTCGCGAAGCCCTGGTAGCGGGCGATGGCGTGACCAAGGTCGCCCGCGCCGATCAGGGCGATGTCCCAGGTGCGATCGACGTTGAGGATGGATTGGAGTTCATGGACCAGGTAGGGGATCGAGTAGCCGGTACCCTGCTTGCCAAACTCACCAAACTGTGAGAGATCTTTACGGATTTGGGCGGCGGAGATGCCGAGCCGCTTTCCGAGTTCCTGTGAGGAGGTGTTGTCCACGCCTTCGGCATGCAAACGCTGCAGCGCCTGTAAGTAGCGCGGCAGGCGGCTGACGACAATATCTGGAATCTGTTGACCGTTTCTTTCCATCCATACCCTCGATGATGTCATTTATAGTTAATTTATCACAAAAATGGGAATTTGTGTAATTTAGAGCAAATGAAGAGTATCGCGCCGGCCCTTCACGCTTATTTTGAGGCGACGGTTAGCCGGATCGTGAATGGTTCGCCTTCCGGCTGCGCCTCAACCAGGGCGAAGGGGAAGGGCAGGAAGTGTCCGGGTGGGTAGGCGTAGTCGGGGTCTTCGGGCCTATGGATGGAGTCGAATGAGGCCAGGAAGGTGGCGGAGGAAAGGGAAGCGCTCTGAGTCTCCAGGGTAAGTGACGCACCACCCGCCTGCCATCGGAGGCTGGAGGAATCGGCCCCCGGCGCAAGGGCATACTGCCCGGCCCAGCCTGGCTGGTCGGTCAAGGTTGGGTTAAAAGCCAGCGGGATTTGCACGGTCGAGGGTAAGCTGCCGCTAAAGCGGACCTGTAAGCCTTGCGGTGTGAGGGAGAAGCTCTTTTGGAGGAAAGGATCCGCGGAGGTGAAGGTGATCTGGCCGCCTTGGGCCTCCGCCTGGAACGAGCGGAAGGGGCTGTCGCTGTCTACGAATGCGCCGGGGATTTCGTTCGGGTCGGAGGCTGGGCCGCGGCTGATCTGCCAGTCTTGCGGATCGCCCCAGCCGACGCCGGACAGCGATGAGGGTGCGACGACCAGATCGGCGCCTCGATCGCTGAGGGCGGCGGCGAATACCAGGCGGCCGCCCTCCGGCTCAAAGGTGGCGGCGAACTGCGCGTTCGACAGCCAGCACTCGGGTTGGCCGTCGAAGTCCAGGTCGGTCGAGCAGTCGTTGAGGGACTGCGGAACGGCGGCCCACTGCGCCAGCCGCAGCAGGTGCCCGACCTCGCCCAGGTAGTTGGCCTGCAGGGCCTGACGGTAGGGGTCTGCGGTGGATAGTGTCAGCTGCAGGTAGGTGAGCCAGGCCTGGTGAGTGAGTGGGCCGGGGGGCAGGGATGCCAGCTGATCGCGCAGATGACGGCGCAGCTCGATTTGGTTGATGGCGCTGGGAACGGGTTGCCCGGTGAGAGTGTAGGGTACGACGGGCAGGATGGCGGGAGTGCACAGCAGGTCGAGACAGCGATCCGGCTGCGCAGCGTCGTTTTCTGGAGTAAGGGTAGGCAGTGACAGGAGGTCTTGCTCGCTAAGCGTCTGGATCCAGGGATGCGCCATCAGGTAGCGGAAGGCGTCCGGCGCAGCAGACGAGTCGCCCCAGGCGCTTTTGGGCAGGCCGCCGCCCAACACGACCAGCCGGGACGGGTCTTGCGCCAGGGCCGCATCGAGCAGCGCCCGCTTTGCATCCAGCGAGAGCCCGGCCATGCCGATCTGCCCATCCCACCAGGGCGGCAGCGGGTTTTCGTTCGTGGGATAGAGCGGCGGCAGCGGGATGGTGCGCAGGCCGGGGGCGGACGTCAGGTGAAGGTCGCCAGGCTGGACGGCGAAGGTGGCCTGGTACTCTTGGGGTAGATTATCGACCGAGGGAATCCCAAAGGCCAGCGGGCTGTCTGCCAGGTCGAAGCTCTGACCGGCCGTGCGGCTAAACTGCAGGGCGTGCGCAGCCGATTCGGGGTCGCCGTAGGCAGCCTCCGGCAAGATCACCAGTCCCTGCGCCTGCAGGTCGCGGACGTAGTCGACCTGCCCGAGAAAGTCCAGCGCCGTCAGGGACGATGGTGTCTTCAAGTCCAGCAGCGCCACCGGCGCGCCGGCCGCCGAGGAGGCTTGCAGCAGGCGGTACAGCCCGTGGCGCTGCCCGAGTGGACCGGTGTGCGCGCCATCCCAACGCCGCAGGGCCTGAGCGGGGGTAGGCGCCGGCAGGGTGTCCCAAAAGGCCATCAGCAAGTTGGCGGGCTGCGGTGCAGGCCCGTTGAGCCGGGCGGCTGCGCTCTGGTCGGCGGGCTGATTCGAGCCGGCCGGGACAACGAACACTTGCATCGATTGCAGTGCGGAGGGGTCCAGGCCGTCGATGCGCAGGTAGACAATATCCAGATCGGGATCCGCATCCTGCGCGAGGGAGACACCGGAGATGCGCGCCTGGCTTGAATCGAGCGCATAGCCTTCCTGAGAAGCGGGGAAAACCAGCAGGGTGTTCCAAGAGATTGCGCTTTGCGCCTGGATGGGCAGGCCTGCAGCGCCCGAACCAGCGCCGGAGAGCGCCAGGTACAGATCATGGGCAGAATTGGGCGGTAGATCGAGGAAGTCTAGGCGGAACTGCAGCTGATCCAGGGAGCGGCGGGCGTAAACGGCAACCAGGTCGTCAGCGGGGTCGGGGCAATCGGATGGGTCCAGCAGGCGCAGGTCCGAGGCAGTCCAGGTGGCGGTCAGATCGGGGAGGCCGGCGGGCAGCGGTGGGGTGGAGGTGGCCGGCGCGCAGGCCGAGAGCAGCAGTCCAAGCAGCAGGAGGAGGATAAGAACCCGGCGGTGAGGCATGATGAGGGTAATTATAAGCCTTGTCAGTGGCTGCCGGGTTTCTGTCAGAAACCTGAACTCTTAAAAAAGGCACACCACCATGATCGGTGGTGTGCCTCCAGGGATTCAAAATGGATCATTAGCGTCTGCGGCTGCCCATCAGCAGGAAGGCGTAGTACAGCAGGGTCGAGATGGCCTGGATGGCAGCGGCAACGTAGGTCAGGGCGGCGGCATCCAGAACGGCGTCGATGCCCTTGCGTTCTTGGTTGTAAATGACACCCGAGGTGCTCAACCAGGCCTTGGCGCGGGCGGTGGCGTTGAACTCCACCGGCAAGGTGACCAGTGCGAACACGGCCACCGCGCCAAACAGGGCCACACCGGCCCAGGCGATGGGGGTGAACTGCATCAGCAGGCCAACGATGAAAACGATTGGACCAAGCCAGCTGCCAACCGTCACGGCGGGGACCATGAACGAGCGCAGCGCCAGCGGGCCGTAACTCTCGGCGTCTTGCAAGGCGTGGCCGACCTCGTGGGCCGCAACACCCGCGGAGGCGATACTGTTGCCCTGATAGACCTCCGGGCTCAAGCGCAGCACCTTATTGCGCGGGTCGTAGTTGTCGCTGAGCATACCTCGGGTCTGCTGGATTTGTACATTGGAGAGACCATTGGCGTCGAGGAAGCGCCGGGCGACCTCTGCGCCGGTGAGACCGGCGTAGCTGCGCACCTTCGAATATTTTTTAAAGGCTGCCTGGACTTTGTACTGCGCCCAAAAGCCCAGTAAAAGGGCCGGGAGGCTGAACAAAAGGTATAACCCGTAACCGGCAAAGCCAAATGGAAGGAACATATTTTCCTCACTGTTTTCTGATTAAAGATACTCTTTACAATTCCGGGAGTGTCAAAACACACTCCTGATTGCACTTATTTTACCCGAACTGTATTAACGGAATCTTAGCGCTGCAATAATTCGATATAAATATCCCTGGCGGATGGATTGGCCAATATAAAAGCACTCCGTTAGGAGTGCTTTTCAGCGTTCCTGCCGAGACTCGAACTCGGGCTTCTGGCTTCGGAGGCCAGCGCTCTATCCACTGAGCTACAGGAACTCTCGATTGACAGATTTTACCACGATTAGTGGCGTAAGAATAGAGAGTAGAAAATAGCGAGCAGAGAACAGCGTCCAACTCCTGCTCTTTGCTCGCTGATTTTTATATAACCAGCGACAGGTTCTTCAGCTCTTCCCGCAGCTGTAGGATGATCTCCGAATTGTTGCGCTCTTCACCAAGCAGGAGCAACTGCTGCTTTTTATGCGACAGTTCTCCACATAGTTGAAAGAAGCGGCTGCGGCTGCGGTAACAACCTGTGCCGACCGAGGCAAGCAGCACGCGGGTGCGAAGCCAGCCCGAGCAGGCATTCTCATACTGCCGGATGTTGATGATGCCTAAGCCCACCTCTTCTTCCAGGTGGGTCTGCAAGTACTCGCGCTCGCGACGGATCATCCACAGGATGAAGAAGAACATGAGAAGCCAGCCCGACCAATCTACCAGGGTACTGACCGCCATGCCGCTGACACCGTTAACCAGCTCGGCTAAGGTGTTGTGGAGGCTGTGGGTCGAAAAGGCCAGCAGCAGCCCGAGCAGCGGCCAGAAGACCTTGGCCCTGGTTGAATGAGACAGCCGCGCAGTTGCCAGGCCGATGCCTGTGAAGGCGGTGTAGAACGGGTGCTGCCAGCCGACGAGTATGACCCGCACGAACACCAGTTCGACCAGGCCCGTCCAGCCATTGGGCAGGTAGCCCATGGTGTAAATGTAGTAGGTGTTTTCTGTGGCGGCGAAGCCCAGGGCGACGATGGCAGCGTAGATGATCCCATCCAGCACGGAGTCGAACTCGGTGCGGAAGATCAGGAACACCAGCAGCACAGCAAAGCCCTTGAGGCTTTCCTCGACGATGGGAGCGACCAGTGAGCCGGTGGAGAATTCCGTCACGCTTTGCGAGCCGGTGAACATGTAGATGCCCACGCCGGCCATGGTGTTGATCAAAAAGGCTCCGCCCGCGGCGATGACCGCACCCCAGGTGAAAGCCGCTCCCAACAAGATCTTCGGCTCCTTTTCGTAGCGGTCCATCCAATAGATGAACACGGCGAACAGGAACATCGGGAGAAAGCCAAACAGGAGAGAGGTAAAGAAGCCCATGAGTGAACTTATTGTACTGCGAAAAAGTAGGGAACAGAAACGAGAGAACCGAGAGTCGTTCGATCCGTAGGATCGGCCACTCTCGGTTCTCCAGGATCTACTCTATTTCTTTGAAATACAGCGCCGTGCGTTCCACCCGGGCATCGTTGGCAGGGATGCCCAGGGCCTCGAGCACCTCTTCGGCGCGGCCGGTGGCGCCTTCACGGGCCGAGAGCCGCATGTGCAGGCGCAGACTGCCGCCGGGCTGCGGCTCGACAGCCAGATCCTCGACCAGCGGGCGCAGGTCGTAGGGTTTGCCGCGGCGCTCGCGCAGGATGCTGCCGGCTGCCAAGAGCTGCTCGACCTGGCTGCGCAGATCGTTTTCGTCGACCTCCTCCAGCAAGGTGGCGGTGTAATCGGCGGCGGCGACTTGGGTTTGCAGTTTGGGAGCCTGCAGGTCGATGACCTCCACCCGGCTGGGCTCGATTCCAGGCGGGACTGCGCGCGCCAAAGCCGTCTCCACCTGCTCCAGCGGTAAATCTTCCTCCAGCCAGATGTCGATCATCTCGGCCCGGCTGGTCATGCCAAGCGGCAGCGGGCAGGCCTGATTCAGGCGTGGTTGGGGGTGGAAGCCCTGGCTGTAGGCCAGCGGCAAGCGCGCCCGGCGCAGGGTTCGCTCCCAGACTTTGTGGACATCGAGGTTGCCTGTGTAGCGCAGGGGGGCGGTTTTGGCGTAAGAGATGCGAATGCGCTCCATGTGTTAATCCTGCCCGGCCATTTGCACGACTTTGACCCGGCCGCGGCTGACCTCGGGGCACTTCCAGCCCTCACCGGGATGCTGGCGGCGAACACCGGCGAAGGTCGGCAGGATGCCGCAGGCGTAGCACTGCTCACGGCAGTCACCGCGCAGCCGGCCTTCCTGACTCCAGCCGTAATCTTGCAGCAGGAAGTTCTTCTTGACCGCGGCGCTGATGTGCTCCCAAGGGAAGACCTCGTCCACGAAGCGCTCACGGCTGGTGTAGAAAGCCGGGTCGAGCCCGACCTCTTGGAAGGCTTCCATCCAGAGTGGGTAGTTGTCCGTATCCTGCCAGGCGTCGAAGGTTGCGCCTTTTTGCCAGGCCCGGTAGATCACCTCGGCCAGGCGGCGGTCGCCACGCGACAGCCAGGCTTCGATCTGGGTGTCTTTATAATCGGTCCAGTTGAGCTTGAGGCCGGGGCCGCGCAGCTCACGGCGCAGAAGCTCTTGCTTGGCCTCGATCTGCTCGGGCGAATCGGTAGGCACCCATTGGAAAGGCGTGTGCGGTTTCGGCACGAAGGTGGATACACCCGCGTTGAGCTTGGCCTTGTTGCCGATCAGCTTGTGGCCCTCACGGATAACCTGCTTGCACAGGTCGACGATGGCCCGCACATCTTCCAGCGTTTCGCTGGGATGACCGATCATGAAGTACAGCTTGAGCGTGGTCCAGCCGCGCGAGTAGATGGCCCGCGCGGTTTCCAGCAGCTGCTCGGAGGAGACCGGCTTGTTGATGATGTTGCGCATGTGTTCGGTGGCTGCCTCGGGCGCCAGGGTAAAGCCGCCGGAGCGGTTGCCCTTAAGCTTCTCCATCAGATCGATCGAAACGGACTCGATTCGCAGTGAGGGCAGCGAGATGGTCAGGTGATTGTCCTTGAAGCGGGTGGCGACGGCATCGACCAGATCGACGATATTCGTATAGTCAGACGAAGAGAGAGACAGCAGGGCAACCTCTTCGAAGCCGGTGTTGTCGAGCGCTTCCTGGATGGCGTTGACCACCTCGGGGATGGTGCGCTCACGCACCGGGCGGGTGATCATCCCTGCATGACAGAAGCGGCAGCCGCGGGTGCAGCCGCGCATGATCTCGACTGCGATGCGGTTGTGGACCACGTCGACCGCCGGGACGATGAAGCGGGTCATGGGCGGGTGCAGCTTGGGCACCAGGCGTTTCATGATGGGCATGGGCGCTTCTTCGTCCAGCTTCTCAATTGATGCGACCGTGCCGTCGGGGTGATAGAGCGGCTGGTACAGCGAGGGGACGTAGACGCCTTGCAGCTTCGACAGGCCGCGCAGCAGCTCGGCCCGCGGCGCTCCGCTTTGTTTCCACTCGCCGACGGTGTCGACAATCTCGTGGATCACCTCTTCACCCTCTCCAACCACAAAAGCGTCCATGAAGGCCCACAGCGGCTCGGGGTTGTAGGCGGAATGCCCTCCGGCGATTACCAGCGGGTGGCTCTCATCCCGTTTGGAGGCGAACAGCGGGATCCCCGCCAGATCGAGGGCGTTGAGGGTGTTGGTGTAGAGAGTCTCGTAGGGCAGGCTGAAGCCGATGACATCGAAGTCAGCCAGGGAATGCTTGGTCTCCAGCGAGTAAAGGGGGATGCCGCGCTCGCGCATGACCGCTTCCATGTCCGTCCAGGGGATGAAGGCGCGCTCGGCCAGGGCGTCTCCCCGCTGGTTGATCTCGTCGTACAGCATCGCCAGGCCCAGGTTGGGCAGCCCGATATCGTAAATATCCGGGAAGACCAGCGCCACCCGGGTGGGAATCTCGTCCCAATTTTTGACGACCTGATTCAGCTCGCCGCCGGTATAACGACCGGGTTTCTGCACGGTCAATAAGACTTCGTTCAAGTTTCGATTCTATTTCTAAAGGTGTGAGCAATGGTATCTCCTGCTCTCTAGATTCTGCCAGGGTCAACGGCTGCCGGTTTGATTCTAGCAGACCGGCCGGCCGAAAGTCCCCTAATTTTACCCGATTTTCCGTGATTGACGAGGAAAGCCGCTGAATAAGGGTGTAGCGCAAAAGTGTCGGGGGAGAAGCGATCAGGTAAAATGAGGGGGGAAGGAGTAAGAGAAGCAGATGACCCGAAAACAATCACGAGAAAAACGGCAAGCGGCATTTATGAAGGCAGCCGAAACCTTATTTGAGGGAATGGAAGCATGGTACGATAGCCACCCGGAAGCGAGTTTTGAGGAAATCGAAGCAGAAGCGCGAAAACAGCGGCGGGAATTCATGGGGGAAAGCCTGTCAATCTGGGTGAATGGGCGGGATACAGGGTATCAGGTGGAAGGGGTTAAGTGCGAAGGTTGTGGGAGTGCGATGGAATTCGAGGGGTACCGAAAATGGGGGATTAACGGACTGGAAGGGGAAAGCGAGCTAGAACGCGCTTACTACGTCTGCCCGCAATGTAAAGGGGCGACGCTTTTTCCCCCTGGATAAGAAATTAGGGCTGCGGACGGATCATTGGAGTGCAGGGGCCGCACGGGTGGCGACCCGCCAAGGATTACAAGCCAAATCGTTTGAACTGGCGGCGGAGGCGTATCAGGAAGCAGTGGGGGGCAGCATGTCACGCGATAGCTTACGGCGGTTGACCGAAGGTTGGGGGGAGCAGGTGGAGGAGCAACGGGTGGTCGAAGCCCAGGCAACGTTTGCACCAACGCAAAAGGGGGCGCGCGCGGATCGGGAAACGGTGGCGGCGGTCGATCCGATTAGTGGCCCAGCCAACCTCTCAACGGACGGCGGGATGATCCTGGTGCGCGAGGAAGGCTGGAAAGAAGTGAAACTAAGCGTGATTTCTGCGGTAGCGTCACGGTCTGGTCGCGCCAAGCCAATGGACGAAACGACGGAACCCGAGGTTGTCTTAGCACGGCACAGTTATCAGGCTGGGCTATGGGATGCCGATACCATGGGTCAGCACCAATTTCTGGAAGGGCTGCGGCGCAGGATTGGACAGGGTCCTTTGAGTTCAGCCAACGACGGTGCGCTGTGGATCGAACGGATTACGGCCACCAACTTCCCCAAAGCGATTCAGATCCTCGACTGGAGCCATGCCGACCAACGCTTATGGAAAGTGGCCAAGGCCGCTTTTGGCGAAGGCACGCCGCGCACCAAACATTGGGCAGAAACCAATATCGATCGGCTCTGGCATGGGCAAGTGGCGCGGGTCATCGTCGCGTTACAGGCGCTGGATTGGACCCATATCGTTTGTGCTGATGATATCCGCCAATCGCCTGCCTATTTCCAGGCCCGGCAAGACAAAATGGATTATCCCCGCTTTCGCCAGGCGGGATATCCGATTGGCAGCGGCACCGTTGAAAGCGGTATCAATACCGTGGTTCATCACCGTATGAAACGTCAAGGCCGGGGCTGGAAACGCGACAACGCCCAAGCCATGTTCGCCGCCCTCAGCGAGTTGCACAGCCATCGTTTCGCCATTTCCTGGTCGCGTCTCTCCCTCAATTAACACACCGACACTTTTGCGCTACACCCGCTGAATAATCGCCAGGATGATCTTGCGGTGGGGATGGTGAATGGAAAGGAGGTCTACGATGGTCTCGGAAATCAATCGAGAATGAGATTTACAAAGCGGGATCGGGAGGATTATCGTAATCCTCCCGATCCCGCTTCGTAGAGGAATGCTCTCTAGAACAGGCCCTTGGTCAGGCCGCCGTTGACGTCGATCATGGCGCCCGTGATGTAGGATGCGGCCGGGGAGACCAGGAACACAGCAACGTTGGCGAACTCACGCGGCGTGCCCAGGCGACCCATGGCGGTCTCGTTGGCGACCTTGGCGGTCTCTTCGGTGATGGAAGTGCCGGATCCTTCGGCACGGTTGCGCATCAGCTCGCGGACACGTTCGGTGTCGGTCCAGCCAGGCAGGATCGAGTTGAAGCGGATGCCCTCTCGGCCGAGCTCGATCGCCAGAGACTTGGTTAGGGCGATCGTGGCGGCCCGGATACTGTTCGACAGCACCAGGTTGGGTACCGGTTGTTTGACGGAGAAAGAGGTCATGGTCAGCACGCTGGCGGAGAAAGAGCGTTTGAGATAGGGCAGCGCGGCCTGGATCAGGTCGACGTGGCTCATGAACGAGAGCTCGATGGCGTGCCGCCAGTCGGATGGGGTCAGGTTCTCAAACAAACCGGGCGGGGGACCACCGCTGTTGGTGATCAATATGTCGAGGCCGCCCATGCGGTCGACTGCCTGATGAACCAGGTGTTCCGGGATGTGCGGGCCGGTCACGTCACCCGGCAGGCCGATCACCTCTGCGCCGGTTTCGCGAGCGATGCGGCGTTCGGCTTCATGGATGTGGACTGGGCTGCGGCTGTTGATGACCACTCGTGCGCCTTCTTGCGCCAGCAGCCGGGCCGCAGCGTATCCAAGCCCGCGGCTCGAACCGGTGACCATGGCGATTTTACCTTTGAGTTGCAGATCCATCTCTCTCCCTCGTTAATGTTGAATGATTTCTGGTTGTCGTTTGGGCAGTCTTGAATGGCAAGGCGCCTGCGTCTTACAATACAACACTGTGCGAACCGTTCCGTTTTCCATAATCGACAGCCCACCTCCAGCGAACCCTGTCGGTCAGATCAGCTCGATGTGCTGCTCGACCAGCTCCAGGTCAGGCCAGTTGCTCCCGAAATAGTTGACCACATTTTGCAGCGCGCTTTGGGTGTGGCGACCGTCGTTGCTGACCAAAGCGCATGCCAGGACTGCTGCTTGCCATGCATCCTGGCGATCGATCTCTGCAACTGAAAGGTTGAACTCGCGATGGAGGCGCGCAATAACCGGTTGGATGCGCCCACGTTTCTCTTTCAAAGATGCGCAGCCAGGGATTAGGAAGTACAGCGTTAGAACACCAATCGACATATCGACAATCCCACCATCATATTAAATAAATGTACTCTATCTGATACATCTCGTCAATCCTGTGTCGTCCCTCTCTTTGCAAAGGCTGAGAGTCCAGGTGGAGCGCGCTTTAGAAGGCGATCCACCGCTTGGCTCGATCCAAAAAGAGGGAGGGAATAACTTTTGTTGTTGTCCGCTCCGGACAATCATAACAAAAAGGGTAACTGCTCAGGCATTAACCTGAAGAACATTGCCAAAAACAGAAAAGCCAGTGAAAATAGAGGAGATGGAACCGATCAAACTGCCCAGTGAAGAAGAAATCCGCGCCATCTACCGGCAAGGGGAAGAGGCAATGGTAACATTTGTGGGCAGCCTGACAGGGGTGGTGCAAGCGCTAAGTGGAAGGGTGCAGGCGCTAGAAGATCAACTGGCAAAAAACAGCCACAACAGCGGGAAGCCACCCTCTAGCGATGGGTTGAAAAAGAAACCCAAAAGCTTGCGACACAAGAGTGGCAAGAAAAGTGGTGGGCAACCGGGGCATCCTGGCAACACACTTCAGGCGGTCGCCCATCCAGACCATGTTCAAACCCATCCGGTGCGCCGCTGCCAGCATTGCCAGTCATCATTAGAAGACACACCAGCCCAGGAGTACGAGAAGCGGCAGGTGTTCGATCTGCCACCGGTACAGGTGGAAGTGACCGAACATCAGGCGGAGATCAAAGAATGCCCTCTCTGTCATCAGCTCACGACAGCGGACTTTCCGCCAGAGGTCAGCCAGCCGGTGCAGTATGGCGAACGGCTCAAAGCGCAAATGGTGTACTTCCACCAGCAGCATTTCGTGCCATTGGAACGTACGGCTGAGATCATCGAAGATCTGTATGGTCAACGGGTGAGCGAAGGCACGATTGTCGAAGCCTGCAATACCCTGGCCCAACAGGTGCAGCCGGTCTACCAGGCGATCAAAGCGGAACTGCAGGAAACAGAGGGAACGGGGCATTTTGATGAGACCGGCGGGCGAGTGGAGAAAATCTTATGGTGGTTCCACGTGGTTTGCACGCAGTTGCTGACCTACTATGAGCCGCATACCAAACGAGGCAAACAAGCCTTGGAAGCCATCGGCATCTTCCCCCAGTTCCACGGCACGGCGGTGCATGACGGCTACCGCTCCTATTTCCAGTACAATGATGTGCGTCATGGCCTGTGCAATGCCCATCACCTCCGCGAGCTCATCTTCATCTTAGAGCAGTATCAGCAGAGTTGGGCCGAAGAGATGATCCGCCTGTTATTGGAGATCAAAGCTGCCGTGGAAACGGCGCAGCCCCAGCAGGATCACTTATCTCCAGCCCAAATTGCCGGCTTTGAAGCCCGCTACGATGCCATTCTTACAGCCGGCCTTCAGGCCAACTCGGTTTCTCTCCCTCCCGAGCCACCTCCTAAGAAACGGGGCAAACCCAAACAGCATCCGGCCAAAAACTTACTCGATCGTTTGCAGTTGCGCAAGCGTGAAACACTGGCTTTTATGTATGATTTTAAGGTGCCGTTTGACAATAACCAGGCCGAACGCGACTTGCGTATGGTCAAACTCAAGCAAAAGGTGTCAGGTTGTTTTCGCTCCCAAGACGGTGCCAAGACCTTTTGCCAAACTCGCAGCTACATCTCTACCGCCCGCAAAAATGGCCAACGCGTTTTGGATGTGCTGCAACTGGCTTTTTCTGGTGTGCCCTATGCTCCGCCTTTTCTTCAGGCTCGAACTCTCATCCAATGCCTGAGCAGTTACCAAAAAGTTATTTCAGGCGGTGAGATTCACAGGCACAGCAATTCTCAATATGGAGAAGGAAGGATCAGCAGTCGGAAAAGATAGGACTTCAAAAACGGGGGAACAGCCCAGGCAGCAGAACCAGCAATCTTTTGATCGGAAGGAAACGGAATGGGCGGGGAACTAAACCAAGCTGCGGCGCCGAAAGGCACACGACGCAGCCCATGGGATCGAACAAGGCCAAGCGGAGAATGATCATCCGGTATCCAGTTCGAGACCCTTGAACATAAAATCAAAGACCTGGTCCCAGGTAGAAAACTCAAAGTAGCGTAACAGCGCCTCCAAATCCTGAAAGAAGGTGCGCCGCGGGCCTAATTTCTGCCGAATGGCACGGTACTGCTCATCAACCAGATCCAAAATGGTGTGGAACAGGAAGGCCAGCAGATTGAGTGAGAGCAAGATCGCCGCCAAATGCTGACTACCGTGCCCGAAATTGTGTTCCAGGTGGTAGCCTTTGGTTTTGAGGACATTGTTGTTCTCGTTTTCGACTTTCCAACGGGCGCGACCATCGCGCACAATGGCCTCGACGGAAGTGTCTCGCATCTCAAAATCACTGATCCACGCATTTTTGAAGAGGATCGCCCCGCTGTCTTCGCGGGTGGTGGTCAGTTCCACCCAGTTAACGGAGGGCGCCTCCTGAGCAGCAAATAAGGCGACCTGGTTGGCATAGCGATAGGTGTCAATCTCGGCATACTTGCCCATCCACCGTCGGACGACTTTGGTGCCCAAGACCGCATTGGCGGTCAGGAATGCCACCGTTTGATACAATTCCGGGTGCGAATCGGGTTTACACACCAGAATGAAGTGCAGTGACTTGTCTTTCAGCAGCCGACAGAAGGGCGACCGGCTGAACAGATCATCGCCCAGGAGGGTCACGCCGCGCTTGGCATAGAACAAGCCATATTTTTCGATCCAGCGCTTGGCAGCATTCAGCTCGCAGTCCTGTTTTTCGTGCCCATCCTGCGGAACGATAAACTCTGGTTCTAGCGCCATCACGTGTACATTGCCCGGTTGCACGATGACCGGCGTCAAAACGCTGTGAAAATAGCGCAGCGCACCATTATTCAAAACCCGGCTATTGCAGTTGTCGCAGTGGATCTTCTGCGAGGAGAAATATTCGGTGCCGTCGATTGCGATCAGCAACTGATCCCCATACGAACGATAGCTGTCTAGCAAAGGCGTGTGCTCGATCTCCGTGAAAATATAGCGATATATCCCATCCACGTAGGATGGAGCGACTGGATCGAGCAAATTACGGATCTGATTATCGCTAGGCAATTCTGCCAGATCAAACAAGCGCTCTGCGTTGCTCTGCCCTTTGCGTAACTGCATATCGCGTTGGTGGGCCAGAAAGGATGGACTTTGCGTGAAGAACACCGCAAATGCGCTCATCCCAGCATCTTGCAACTCGTACCGCTTGTTTCCCCCGGTCCGCAGATCGGGAAATTTGCTACACTGCTGCCTGAGCGCCTGGATCATCTTCGTCGGTTTTAGCTTCTCGTACATGCCTCAAGGGTATTCCATTCGCGCTCACTTGTCCAGGTGCCTTTTCCTACCTTAACAAACCATATTGAGAATTGCTGTCACAGGCACTTGCATAAAGATTAACGGGCGAGTATACTCCCTTATCAATACCAGGAAAGCAGTTCTCGAGGGATATGGAAGAAGTAGACGCGTTTCAAAAAGCACTTGAGTATTTATACAGCTTCGTCGATTTTAGCCTGACTCGCGCATTCCGTTATTCACCCGAAAAGTTCGACTTGGGCCGCGTGGCCGTGTTGTTGAAGGACTTGGGCGATCCGCAGGAAGACTACGCCGTCATCCATGTGGCCGGGACCAAGGGCAAGGGCTCTACGGCTGCGATGATTGCCAGCGCGCTGAGGGCGGGTGGTTATCATACCGGATTTTACACCTCTCCACACATGCAGGAATACACCGAGCGCATCCAGGTGGACGGGAAAATGATCGCCCAGGACCAGTTCGTGGACCTGATCGAAGAGATGAAGCCGCAAATTGAGAAAGTCCAGCAGCTGTCTTCGTTCGAGATCGGCACGGCGCTGGCTTTCCTGTATTTCTCTCGGCAGGACGTGGACGTGGCGGTGGTCGAGGTGGGACTGGGCGGGCGGTTAGACTCCACGAACGTGGTCGATCCGCTCATTTCGGTGATCACCTCCATCTCGTACGACCACACATACATTCTGGGCAACACGCTGACAGAGATTGCCGGGGAAAAGGCCGGGATCATCAAGCCGGGCCGGCCGGTGGTCATTGCTCCACAGAAAAGTGAAGCCCTGCGGGTGTTCGAGCAGGTTTCACAAGAACGCAAAGCGCCGCTCACCCAGGTGGGCAAGGATTACCTGTACACGCCGCGTGAGCATTCGCTGGATGGACAATCGCTGCTGGTTTGGCCGGCCAAAGAGCAGGCCCGGGTGGACGAGTACATCGAGTCGGGTGGGGCGAACGGTTGGGAGCCGCTGCATCTGACCATCCCGCTGTTGGGGCTGCATCAAATGGAAAACGCGGCAACAGCCTACGCGGCCCTGGATGTGTCACGCAGTTATGGCATCCGCATCAGTGAACAGGAGATCCGGCAGGGATTTTCACAGGTGTTCTGGCCGGGGCGTTTCGAGGTATTGAGCAGAGAGCCGGTGCTGATCATCGACTCGGCCCACAACCGCAACTCGGCCTTGCGGCTGCGCCTGACGCTCGACGATTACCTGCCTTCGGCACCGGTGATCCTGATCTTCGGCGCGTCGGAGGATAAGGATGTCAGCGGTATCTTCTCTGAACTGATGCCGCGGGTGCAAACGCTGATTTGCACAGAATCTTTTCATCCACGCGCCATGGAAGCGCAGAAACTGGTAGAATTAGCCCACACGTATGGATGTCCCGCCCAGGCAGTAGTACCGGTAGAAAAAGCTTTAGAAAGAGCCGTCGAGTTGGCAGGCCGGGAAGCCGCGATCGTTGCGGCCGGCAGTGTCTTTATTGCGGGCGGCATCCGTGACAGTTGGCGTAAAATGGGACATCCCGTGCAAATGTTTCAAAGTGTTGATGAGAAGTAGTTCGCTTGACCCGAGGGAGCGTTGATCGAGCATTGCCGGCGCTTTTGGGGCGCTCCCTGCAGGCCACATTCATTTTAAGAAAGTTGTGAAGGTATCATGGTTATGAGGTCGGACGATTGGTTTCCGAAGCAAGACAATAATGATGATTTTACAAGTTCCTTGTCGCAGCGGACGGAGGAGCTGTACCGCACGCCAGAGAGCGAGCCGGACAGCGAAGGCCTGATCGAATGCCCGGTGTTGATCCTGCGGGACATTGTCGTGTTCCCGCACATGATCTCGCCGGTGTTTATCACACCCGGTCCGAACTTGTTGGCGATACAAGAATCGCAGTTCAATTTCCAAACGGTGATCGCTCTGGTTCAGCGTGACCCGGAGGTCGAGGATCCGCAGCCGGAAGATTTCCTGCCAATTGGCGTGGAGATGGCGGTTGGGCGGCTGCTCTCGATGCAAGAGGGCAATTCTTCGGCGCTGGTGCAGGGTCGGCGGCGGGTGGAGGTGGTGGAGTTTACCCAGGAGGAACCTTTCTACCGGGTACGCGCCCGCCCCATTGAAGAGCCAACCGAGGTCGACCGGCCGATGGACGCGCTGATGCGCACCACCCGCGACTTATTCGAGCACTGCGTCCAGTTGGACCGCAGCCTGCCGGACGAGGCCCACCTGTTTTCGATCAACATCAGCGAGCCCGGCTGGCTGGCCGACATGGTCGCCACGGCCATCTCGCTGCCGTTCAAAGAACGCCAGACCCTGCTGATGCTGCCCGATCCTGAGGAGCGTCTCAAACGGGTCAACATGCTGCTGGCCCAAGAGCTGGACGTGCTGCAGCTGGAGGATGAAATCCAGAACCGGGTGCAGAGCGAGGTCGACCGCAGCCAGCGTGAATTCTACCTGCGCGAGCAGATGAAGGCCATCCAGACCGAGCTCGGTGAGGGCGACATCTGGATCCGCGAAGTGGCCGATTTGCGCTCACGGCTGGAGAAGGCCAAACTGCCGGAGGAAGCCCGGCAAGCGGCGCTGAAGGAAGTGGAGCGGCTGCTGCAGATGCCCTCGATGGCGCCGGAAGTGGGCATCATCCGCAACTACCTGGACTGGGTGCTAGAGCTGCCCTGGGAAGATGCCACCGAAGACAACCTGGACGTGCGCCACGCCTCGAAGGTGTTGGACGAGTACCACTACGGCCTGGGGCGGGCCAAGGACCGCATTCTGGAGTACATCGCCGTGCGCAGCTTGAAGCCGCGCCGCTCGCGCCAGCCGATCCTGTGCTTCGTGGGGCCGCCCGGAACCGGCAAGACCTCGCTGGGCCGCTCCATTGCCGAGGCGCTCGGACGCAAGTTCGTGCGGCTCTCGTTGGGCGGCGTGCGAGATGAGGCCGAGATCCGCGGCCACCGCCGCACCTATATTGGGGCGCTGCCCGGGCGCATCTTGCAGACCATGCGCCGGGCGGGCTCTGTTAACCCGTTGTTTATGCTGGACGAGATCGACAAGCTCGGCGCGGATTTCCGGGGCGACCCGGCTGCGGCCCTGCTGGAGGTGCTCGACCCGGAACAAAATTTCGCCTTCTCAGACCATTACCTGGAGCTGCCTTACAACCTGGCCACCGTGCTGTTTATTACCACGGCCAACTCGATGGCGTCCATTCCGGCGGCGCTGCTGGACCGGATGGAGGTGATCGAGTTCCCGGGATACATCGAAGAGGAGAAGCTTGAGATCGCCCGGCGGTTCTTGATCCCCCGTCAAATGGAAGAGAGCGGCCTGGAAGAGAACGAAGTGCGCTTCACCGAGCAGGCCGTGCGCAGTGTGATCCGCGACTACACTTATGAGGCGGGCGTCCGCAACCTGGAGCGCGAGCTAGGGCGGGTGTGCCGCAAGGTAGCCAGGCTGAAGTCGGAGAAGCGGCACTTCCCGACCCGTATCCTGCAGAGTACCGTGGAGAAATTCCTCGGGCCGCCGCAGTTCTTCGAGACGGAAGCTGAGCGCCAGGATGAGATCGGCGTGGCGACCGCCATGGCCTGGACCGAGAACGGCGGCGAGATCATGCCGGTTGAGGTGCTGATCCTGGAGGGCAAGGGAAATTTGCAAGTCACCGGGCAAGTGGGTGAGATCATGCAAGAGTTGGCGCAGGCGGCGTTATCGTACTTGAAGTCGCGCTCGCGTGAGCTGAACCTGGACCCCGAGGAATTCGAGCGCCTGGACATCCATATCCACATTCCGGAGGGCGCGATCCCCAAGGACGGCCCAAGCGCCGGGATCACCATCGCAACCGCGTTGATCTCGTCCTTCACTGAGCGCCCCGCACGGCGCGAGGTCGCCATGACCGGCGAAATCACGCTGCGCGGCCGGATCCTGCCGGTTGGCGGGGTGCGCGAGAAAGTGCTGGCGGCGCACCGGGCCGGGCTGAAGACGATCATCATGCCGGAACGCAACATGAAAGATCTGATCGACGTGCCCAAGAAGGTGCGCGACGATTTGAGGATTGTGCCGGTGACGCACATGGATGAGGTGCTGGAAGTGGCGCTGCAGCCGCTGGAAGTTAAGCCGCCGCGCAAGCGCAAGCCGAAGGCCAAACCGCAAGAAGATAAGCCCGAGGAGTGATCCGAGGTTAATAGAAACGGCAGCAAGCGACAAAGTCACTTGCTGCCGTTTCTATTTCGGCTGGTCTATTCCTGCTGCGCGGCCTGGCGGTTGTTCTGCAGGGCGCGGACGCCATTGCGGACCTGATTCAAGATCCGGTCGAGCTCCTGCTCCAGTTCGGAGAGCGTGTCCATCACATACTGGTCGGCCTCGTGCTTGGTGGCTTCCACCTCGACCCCGGCCTGAGCGATGATCTGATCGGCCCGGACTTGCGCCGACTGCACGATCTGGTCGCGGTCGATAATCTGCTCGCCTTTTTCACGGGCCAGGGCGAGGGTGCGATTCGCCTCTTCCTGGGCTTGGGCCATCACCCGGTCACGCTGGGCCATGAGTTGCTGGGCCTTCTTGATCTCTTCCGGTATCGAGACTCGCATCTGATCGATAATATCCAGCATGCGATCCTCGTCCACGATCACGCTGTGTGTAAACGGAATGGACCGGCTTTCATTGAAAAGTTCTTCTAAACGATCGACAAGATGCAAAATATCCATGCCATCCCTCCGCCCATCCTGTAGGCTTTATCCAACGGTTGCAATTCTTGCGCCAATTCACGAAATCGCAGTGACGAGTTGCACAGGCGTGAGCGCTGCAGGGCTCATTCCTTGGCAGCACGTCACTGCGTTTTCTTGAATAAGTTTTATTTTAATCACGCAAGGAGGTCATCTGGACCACTTGCTGATTATCTCCTAGCTCGAGAAAGCGCTTTTTGAGAGCATCATCCACGAGCGGGGGTACCATGCTGCTGACGTCGCCACCGAGCGAGGCGATCTCGCGCACGGTGGTCGAGGAGAGGAAGGTGTGCTTCTGGCTGGTGATGAGCGCCACCACCTCGATCTCTGGGGCGAGCTGATCGTTGGCCAGGGCCATGCGGAACTCGTGCTCGAAATCGGAGAACACGCGCAGCCCGCGCACGATCACCTGGGCGTTGATCTTGCTGCTAAACTCGACTGTCAGGCCCGAGTAACCCATTACCTTAATTTTAGCGTCATTTTCAAAAGTTTGCTGCACCAATTGCAGGCGCTGTTGGGGCGAAAACAACAGGTTCTTCAGGGGCAGATCGTACACGGCTACGACCAGCTCGTCGAACAGGCGGGCTGCGCGGCGGGCGATGTCGATATGCCCATAGTGGATCGGGTCGAAGGTACCGGGAAAAACGGCTCGGATCATCTCAGCTTATATCTCCTTGAACCCTGCCCCAGAAACGCTCGAACATTTTTTCCAGCTCTTTATGGTTGAGGTCGGTCAGATCTGGGTCTTGCTCGAACAATTCCTGGGCGAACTTGCGAGCCTTCTCAATCAAGGCGATGTCGGTCAGCTTGGCCATCTTCAGCTCGGCAATACCCGACTGGCGCGTGCCGAGGAAATCTCCCGGGCCGCGCTGATCGAGGTCGCGCTCGGCCAGGACGAAGCCATCGTTGGTCTCGGCCATGACCGCGAGGCGCTCGTTCTCGACTGCGCTCTCGCTCTCGGGGACGAGCAGGCACCAGGAGGTGTCTTGTCCGCGGCCGACGCGCCCGCGGAACTGGTGCAGCTGCGCCAGCCCGAAGCGGTTGGCCCCTTCGACCATCATCACGGTGGCGTTGGGAATGTCGACGCCCACCTCGACCACCGAAGTCGATACCAGGATATCATAGTCTTTATTGCGGAAGGCCATCATGACGGCGTCTTTTTCTTCCGGCTTCAAGCGGCCATGCAGCAGCGCCAGGCGGTAGTTGCGGAACACCTCCCGCTGCAGGCGTTCGTGCTCTTCCACGGCGGCTTGACCCTCATCATGGTCGCCCTGCTCGACGAGCGGGTAGACGATGAAGGCCTGGTGACCGTTGTCGGCCTGACTGCGGATCAGCTGGTACGCGCGCTCACGCTCTAAGGGGCGCAAGACGAACGTGCGCACCGGTTGGCGACCGGCCGGCATCTCATCGATGACCGAGACGTCCAAATCGCCGTAGACGGTCAGAGCCAGCGAGCGCGGGATGGGCGTGGCGGTCATAACCAGCAAGTGCAGGTTTTCACCTTTGTTGCGCAGGATAGCGCGCTGCTCTACGCCGAAGCGGTGCTGCTCGTCGATCACTGCCAGCTGCAGGCGCTGGAACTCGACCGGGTCTTGCAGCAGGGCGTGCGTGCCGACCACCAGCTTGATGCTGCCGTTGGCGAGCCCCTCACGGATCTCACGCTTTTCGGCCTCGGATGTGTCGCCAACCAGCAGGCGGATCTCGTCTTTGTGCAGTGCGTGTCCATTTTCGCCTTCACCGTCGGGGATCAACTTCTGCACGGTGCGGAAGTGCTGCTCGGCCAGGATGCTGGTGGGGGCCATGAGGGCGGCCTGTGCGCCATGACGAACGACCATTTCGATGGCCATGGTGGCAACGACCGTCTTGCCAGAGCCAACATCGCCCTGCAGCAGGCGGTTCATCGGGCGACCGGAGGTAAGATCGGAGCGGATGTCATTGAGAACGCGCTGTTGAGCATTGGTCAGCTGGTAAGGCAGGCTTTCCTGGCGCTGCTGCAGCCACTCGTCGGGGGTTTCGAAGATCTGGGCCTCGACCGACTTCCAGTTGAAGCGCTGGCGCAGCACGCCAAGCTGCAGCAGGAAGATCTCATCGAAGGCCAGGCGGTGCCGTGCGGCTTCGAGCTGCTGGGCAGTGTCGGGGAAGTGGACGTTGTGGATGGCGGTCGACAGGTCCACCAGACCGGCGGCCTGGCGCAGCTCGGCGGGCAGGTAATCTTCGAGGCGCGGAGCCCAGTAGTTGACGGTATCGAACATCATGCGGCGCAGGTTGCGCTGGGTGAGGCGGGAGGCCAATGAATAAACCGGCACGATGCGGTTGGTGTGCAGGTGCTCCTGCTCCAGCGGTTCCCACTCGGGGCTGGTCATCACCAGACGGCCCAGGTACATGTCCACCTTGCCGGACAGCACAATCTGATCGCCCTTGTGGAGTTTGTTCGTGATCCAGGGCTGGTTGAAGAAAGTCAACCGCAGGAAATCGGTGCCGTCGCTGACAACGACTTCGCTGATCTGCATGCTGCCCTTGATCCTGCGGGTGGAGGTGCTTTGCACGCCGGCGATGATCGTCAGCTCGTCGCCGTATTCCAGGCGGTTGATCGGCTTGAGCTTGCTGTAATCATCGTAGCGGCGTGGGAAGTAATACAACAGGTCGCCGAGGGTGCTCAGGCCGATGGACTTAAGGGTCTGGGCGTGTTTGGGACCAATGCCGCTGATGACGGTTAGCGGGGCGTTCAAACCGAGCTCATCGGCGGGATCATGGTCGCGCGGTGGACCAACCCGGCCAGCCTTGCTGCGAGGGGTGGAGGAGCGTATGGCGCCTCGCTGCCTGCGCGGGCTTGCCGGTGAGGCATTGACGTGCGGCTCGGTGTAACTGGCGTGCGGCTGGCTCTCCTGGCGCTCGGCGGGTTGGATGCCGTCCATCCGGCCCAGCAGGTCTTGAACGGTTTGGGCGCGCTGCTGCTCGTCCAGGGTTTCGTACTCGTGCAAGCACCGATCGATTTCCGCGATCAGCGCCGCGTCCATACCGTCGGTGCGGGCCTCCTTGGTCCACCAGGGAAGGATTTTATCCAGGCCGCTAACAACTGCCCGGTTATCGTAACCGCGTTCCGCTTCTAGCTTTAAGAATTTTTGAAGTTTTTCGATTGATGAAGGCATGCCTATATTTTACCCTAAAGTTTTAAGGTTAGAGAGTAAAGAAAGAGAGTGCAGAATAGAGAGCAGCTAAAATAACCGGCATACCGGTTGTTCTAACTGCTCTCTATTCTCCACTCTCTTTCTTTACTCGAATCCTTCGATGGCGAAGAGGCCCATGCTGCGAGGGCCGAAGAGGGTTGCCAGAGGCAGGTTGAGGCTGTGGGTGGTGAAGGCGGTGCCGGGGAAAACTTCGCGGGCATGGTCGCGCAGGGCCTGGGCTTCTTGCTGTCCTGGCGTTGAGCTTTGCAGCAAGGCGATATGCTGGAGGTTGTCGAACTCGTCCAGGAATTCTTGGAAGTAATTCAGGGTATGGCGGTGGTTGCGCAGCTTTTCCATCGGGGTGAGATGCCCTTCCTCAATGGCGAAGATGGGGTAAAGCCCTAGCATTTCGTTGATCACCGCCTGCGCACGGTCGACGAAGCCGTTGTAGTGCAGGTAGGTCAGGCCGGGGATGCACATGACGTTGTAGATGTGCGGGATCAGGCTGCGCACCTCGTATTCGATCTCCTGAGCGGGTACGCCGCGAACGGCCGCGCTGGTGGCGGTCTCAACCAGGAAACCGAGCCCGGCCGAAATCGTCTGCGAGTTGATAATCTGGATTTCCAGTCCGCCGCGCAGGGACTCGGCGGCTTCTTGGGCGTGAGCGAAAACCGGAGACAGGGCCGCGGAGGTGAAGACCCCGAGGATTGAATCGAATGATTGCGACAGATCGGAGAACACGGCATGCATCTGCTCGACGGAAGGAGCCAGCAGCTGCGGCGACAGGTTGTCGTCAGCCGATGGCGGCAGGTTGGCAGGCTTTACATCGTCGCTGCCATCGTAAACCTGCCCGTTCAACCGGCTGGATAAGGGAACAATGGTCAGAATGTTTCGACTATTAAAGGATAATTGAGGAAACTGGACGGCGCTGTCGGTAACAACACAAACAGAACTCATGATTATTCGGTGGCGATGATAAATTGATAGTGTGGCTGGCCACCCTCATGCAGTTCGATCTCATGCGATGGGTAGGCTGCCCGGATCTTATCAACGATCTGGTTGACGTCGTTCTTCGAGATATTGTTGCCATAGAAAAGGGTGATACGCTCTTTTTCTTCCGTGTCGGCTTTTTCGAGGAGCTTCATACAGGCATCTTCCAGGTCGTGGGAGGCTTCCACCAGTTCGCCGTTGTGAAGAGCGATCACCTGCCCCTTTTCGACGTCGACGCCGTTGATGCTGATCGAGCGGGTGGCGATGGTGATTTCGCCGGTATCGACATCGCCGAGTGCTTCGTTCATTTCTTCGACCACCTCGTCGAAATCTCCCTGCGGGTTCAAGCGCAGCATGGCGCTCAGGCCTTGCGGCACACTTTTGCTGGGAATCACCGAGACGCGCTTGACCGTCATGGTGGAGGCCGACTGCCCGGTGAGGATGATGTTCTTGTTGTTCGGCAGGATGATGATCTTATCGGTGGGCAGGTTTTCGATGGCCTTGAGGATTTCCTCAGTGCTGGGGTTCATGGTTTGCCCGCCCTCGACGATGGCGGCCACGCCCAGGCTGGCGAATATGCGCGAGATACCGTAGCCTGGCGAGATGGTCACAACGGCGATCTCTCCCGGTTTGACCGGGGCCATCTGGTTGCGGCCCATCTGCTCTTTTTCCTGCGTGTTGATCTGCTCGATCAGGTTTTCGATGGTGCCTTTCGTGATGGTGCCGACGTTTTGAATGTATACGATGGGAGCGTTCAGATTTCTCAGCGGGCACGTGGATATGGATGCGGTACATGCCGTCGCCCTCACCCAGTTGAATGGAGGTGCCCATTTCACTCAAGTCGTCGAAGAAAATGTCCAGGTCGAGCGGGATGTAAGGCTTGAAATCGAGGACGAGCTCGAAATCCTGGCCTTCCTCGATCGATCCCATGGTTTCTTCTATGGACATCGTAGAGAGCGGCTGCACCATGGTGACCGGGGTTTCCAGCGGCAGGCCTTTGATATGGCGCAGCATGCCTTCCAGCAGGAAGAACAGACCCTTGCCGCCCGAGTTGACCACGCCGGCCTGCTTGAGGATGGGCAGCAGTTCAGGGGTGTTCTTGACCGACATGTCCGCAGCGGCTACCATGGCCTCCAGGAGTTCAATCAAGTCTTTCGTGCTTTTCAGGGCCTCCTCAGCCCCGGCGGCGGTGTCTTTCGCCACGGTCAGGATGGTCCCCTCGACCGGGCGCACCACGCCTTTGTAGGCGGTGTTGCGCGCCTCGTTCATAGCGGTGACCAGTTGGCGAGCGTCCATTGTTTCAAAATTGTCCAGTGAGCGGGCGAAGCCCCGCCAGAGCTGTGACAGGATCACGCCAGAGTTGCCGCGAGCCCCCATGAGCGCGCCTTGGGCGACGGCGTGAGCCATCTTGCCCAGGTTGTGCTCTCCCGAGTTGGCAATTTCGCTGTAAGCAGCCTGCATCGTCAGCAGCATGTTCGTGCCGGTATCCCCATCTGGAACCGGGAATACGTTTAATGCATTGACAATCTGCTGATTCGTCTTCAACCAGGTTAAAGATGCCTCGACCAGGTTTTTCAGTTCCTGGCCGTCTATCAGGCTGTGTTGTTCTTGTCGCCCTCCCGCAGGAAGTGAGGTTTGCGGATCCATTCCCTTGGCACTCCTATGATGTAATAATGACACGTAATCAATCCTGCTAATCTAAGTCACTCACGCGCAAGCCACGGACATGCACGTTGACCTCTTGCACGGGAATTCCGAGCGTTTTTTCCAATTGATATTTGACATTGTCCGAGACGCTGTCTGCTACGGATGTAATTCGCGTGCCATACTCAATGACGAGATAGAGGTCGACTTTGATAGAGGCGCCATCATAGCGAATGTCAACACCCATCGTCGGATCTTTGACAAGGACTTGCGCTAGCCCTTCAGCCAGGTTTTTTGCCGCCAGACCGACGACCCCGTAGGATTGCAAGGATGCTTGATGAGCGATCGTTGCAATGGCCCGGTTCGAAATATAGATGCTTCCAAGCGGATTTGTTCCTTCATTCATAGACTGTGGCCTTTGTAGATATTAACCGTTTGTATTGATATTCGTTACGGGTTGTGGTAAAATCGTAGCTCGCTGCTCGAGAAATACTTCCGGCGAAAGCCGGGTTTAAGCAATCATAGATCGAAAGGAATTTACAATGGCAAAGTGCGCAAGATGCGGAAAATCGACAACCTTTGGGCACAATCGGAGCTTCTCCATGCGGGCAACCAATCGAGCGTTCCACCCCAACCTTCAGAAGGTTACTGTGATGGAGAACGGTCGCAAGGTGCAAAAAGTTCTGTGCACGAAGTGCATCCGGACGTTGGTAAAGACCAAATAGTTCAACCGATAAACTCATTACGTTCTGAACAAAAATCACGACCTGCGTCGCGATTTTTGTTTTAACCTGCAGCCCCGCGCAAGGCCTGCACCCCGGTCGCAATCCCTTCCGGGTTTTTAAAGATCGCCGTGGCAGCAACGATCACGCGCGCACCAGCGTGGTACACGAGCGGTAAGGTCTCTTCGGTGATGCCACCATCCACCTGGATCAATGCCCGGGGGTTGAGTGATTCTAACATATCTTTAACCTCTGCTACCTTAGAGATCATCCCCGGTATAAACTTTTGCCCAGAATAGCCGGGATTGACCGTCATGACCAGCACCATCTCGACGGCTTCGAGCACACTGGCGATGCTGCCGGCGGGGGTACCGGGGTTGAGCACGATGGTTGGCTTGCAGCCCAGGTCGCGGATCTCTTGCAATGTGCGGTAGACGTTGGGGTTACCCTCGATGTGGATGCTGAGGCGGTTGGCCCCGGCCTGGGCGAAGGCTTCGATGTGGCGCTCGGGGTGTTCGATCATCAGGTGCACGTCGATGGGCAGCCGGGTGATGCTGCGCACGGTCCGGACGATGAAAGGGCCCATGGTGATGTTCGGGACGAACTGGCCGTCCATCACATCGACGTGGATCCAATCGACCCCGGCGGCTTCGACCTCATGGATCTGCTCGGCCAGGCGGGTAAAATCAGCGGAAAGAATGGAAGATGAAATGATGATATCGGACATACTTGCCTTTAAGGAATCACCCCGGTGGTGAGCGCATACCAGATGTACAACCAGAAGGGGATCAGGCCGCCGACAGCCACAACAGCGATCAAGCCGAGTAAGACAGTCGGCCAATCGACCTCGTTCGGGTTTTCCTCACGCGGTTGGGCCTGGGTTTCGGCACGCCGCGCGGGCGGTCGCTGTTGATACTGGGGAGAGGGCTGGGTTGCCTGCGACTGGCGCATGGGCGGCGGCGAGTTGACGCGGGTTGCGGCAGGTTGGGTCGCCGCGGGGGCAGGCGGGATTTCGGCCGGAAAGGACTCTTCACGGTTGGTGAACGTCATGAGAATGCGTCCAAGCTGGTCGGCGGACCGGTAGCGGGCGGAAGGCTCTTTGGACAGCACCTTCAGGATAATCTGTTCCAACTCGGGGGGAATGTTGGGGTTGATGCGTCGAGGCGGGACGGGACGCACTTCGCGGTGCATGCGGGCCAGCTCGCCGGCATCGTTCGAGTTGAACGGCAGTTCACCCGTCAGCATTTCGTACAGGATCACACCCAGCGAGTACACGTCCGAGGCGGGCGAAGGCGCCTGCCCGGCGGCCTGCTCGGGGGCGAAATATTGGGGCGAACCCCAGACGACGTCATACTTCTCATCCGGGCGGATGGTGGCCAGAGCGCGGGCGATGCCGAAATCGGTGACCTTGAGGCGCTGGTCGGGCGTGACCAGCATGTTCTGCGGCTTGACGTCGCAGTGGACCAGCCCGGCCCGGTGGGCATAGCCGATCCCGGCGCAGGCCTGCACCATCAAGGGAATGGCCTCATCGATCGAAAAGACGCCGCGCTGCTTGATGACCGTCTTCAGGTCGGTGCCCGGCATATTCTCCATGACGATGTACAGGCGGCGGTTATCAAGACCGAAATCGTGCACGGTGACGATATTGGGGTGCGAGAGGTTGGCGGCGGCACGGGCCTCCTGGCGGAAGCTCTCACGGAAGGCAGCATCTTGCGAGAAGTCCTGGCGCAGCACTTTGACGGCCACCGGACGTTCGAGCATCAGGTCGCGAGCCCGATAGACCACGGCCATCCCGCCAGTGCCCAGGGTTTGCTGGAGCTGATAGCGGTTGCCGAGCAGCGGAGAGGATGAAGAAGGCCCTTTTTCCATGACGGTCAAATTATAATATATAATTGCCCCGTAACTGAGAGGTTGTAAGTTTATTGGAGGTTCGGTTGTATGCACAGTCGCGCATTCGCCTTGCAAATGCCTGAACCCCGTCGATATTCTTGCAGTAGTGGTGTTTTCAAAGTAAGAAGGAACAAGACCGATGCAGAAGACGTCACATTATTTGAAAGAACATCCGTTGGCAATCTTGCTGATCGCACTGCCACTGGCGATCTTCGGACGCATCTTCGAGTGGGGGGATGTGCTGATTTTCATCCTCTCGGCGGTGGGCGTGATCCCTTTAGCAGGTTACATTGGCGAAGCGACTGAAGCGCTGGCGGAGCATACCGGGCCGCGCATCGGCGGGCTGCTGAATGCCACCCTGGGCAACGCTGCCGAGCTGATCATCACCCTGGTGGCGATCCGGGCCGGGCTGTTGGAGCTGGTCAAGGCCTCGATTACCGGCTCGATCCTGGGCAACCTGCTGCTGGTCATGGGCTTCTCCATGCTGATGGGCGGCGTCAAGCACGGTATGCAGTACTTCGACCGCCGCCAGGCCGGGAACCAGTCGATCTTGATGGTGCTGGCCGTACTGGCGCTGGTGATCCCGTCGATCTTCAGCCATTCGATTGGCCCGGATAACAGTGTTTCGGTCGAAGCGCTGAGCCTGGGCGTGGCCGGGATCATGATCGTGCTGTACGTGCTGGGGCTGATTTACAGCCTGCGGGCTGTGAAGAGCGGCGTCACGTACGAGGCCGTGCCGGATGAGGATTTGAAGGGCTGGTCGATCCGGTCAGCGGCGATCGTGCTGGCGGCGGCAACCGTGGGTGTCGTGATTCTGAGCGAGATCCTGGTCGGCGCAGTCGAGACTGTGGTGACCGACCTGGGATTGTCAGAGTTCTTCCTGGGGATCATCCTGATCCCGATCGTTGGTAACGTGGCCGAGCACCTGGTGGCAGTGCAGGTGGCGCTGCGCAACCAGATGGAACTGAGCGTCGGTATTGCGGTTTCGTCCAGCGTGCAGGTAGCGCTGTTCGTGGCGCCGCTGCTGGTGTTCGTGTCGCTGTGGATGGGCAACCCGCTGACGCTGATCTTCAACCAGTTCGAGCTGATCGCTCTGGGGGCAGGAATCCTGGTGGCGGCGCTGGTCTCCGCAGACGGCGAGTTCGAACTGGCTGGAGGGGACGGCATTGTTGGCAGTTTATCTGATTTTAGGGCTGGCGTTTTTCTTGCTGCCGGCGTAGAAATCGAGTGCTATGAACAGAAGGAACCGAAACAATTGGAGCCCGTGGATCCTGGCCGGCGCAGTGGGCGTAGCGGCGGTGCTGTTTGCGCTGGCGTTGGGCGTGCTGTCGATGCTGAAACCGGCCGAGCCCGGGCCTGCGCCGACTGCGGCGATCATCGTCATCCCTGCGCCGACCGGCACGACCACCCCCGACCAGGCATTTGCTACCCCGACCGGCACACCCCCGGCGGAAATGACCGGCGGGATCGCATTGGGCATGTACGTGCAGATCGTTGGGACGGATGGCGAAGGCTTGCGCCTGCGCACCGGGGCAGGCATCACCAACGAACCGCGCTTCCTGGGCATGGATGCCGAGGTGTTCGAGGTGAAGGACGGCCCCAAGCTGGCGGACGGTTATACCTGGTGGTATCTGGTGGCGCCGTACGATGAGAACCGCAGCGGATGGGCCGCGGCAGATTATTTGGGCGTTGTGTCGACGGAGACGCCGTAAGTTGGGGCAGCTGCGCCGAATAGAAAGCGAAAGAAAATGAATACTGAACCGACACCAACCGATATCAAAGCCAGCCGCAAGGAGCGCACGGTGACCGTGACCTGGAGCGATGGGCACCTGAGCGTCTATCCGTTTGGGCTGCTGCGGGCGGCCTGCCCATGCGCCACCTGTCGCGGCGGGCACGAGTATATGAGCCCAGACCCCGACCCAGAGGTGTTCGAGCTGGACCTGCCGGAATCGCCTGAGACGCGGCTGCAAGGGATCGAGGCGGTCGGCGCATACGCCATCTCACCCGCCTGGGAGGATGGGCACCATTTTGGAATTTACAACTGGCATTATCTGCGGGCGCTGTGCCCGTGTAAGGAGTGTCGAGCAAAAGGTAAGTAGGCAGTTGGTCAACCAGGGGTCAGGAGAGCTCTCCTAACCCCTGGTTGACGAATGGCCTGTTCACTCCCTTACAAATCGAAATACATCTGCACTTCATAAGGGTGCGGGCGGACGCGCACGGCGTGTTCCTCTTCGGCCTTCAGTTGAGCCCATTCGAGGATCATGTCCTCGTCGAAGACCTCGCCGGCCAGCAAGAAGTCGTGGTCGGCTTCCAGGGCGCAGACTGCGTCCCCCAGGCTGGAGGGCAGACTCTTGATCATCGTGCGGCGTTCGATGGGCCAAGAGAAGACGTCCTCGTTGAAGGGGCCAAAGCCTTCGGTAGTGGGGTCGATCTGGCGGCGGATGCCGTCGAGACCGGCCATCAGCATGGCAGCCATAGCCAGGTAGGGGTTGCAGGTGGCGTCGGGAGGGCGGAACTCGAAGCGCACCTTGTCGGGTTGGGTGGCGTACTTGGGCACGCGAATGGCGGCGCTGCGGTTGCCGCTGGAGAAGAAGCAGTTGACCGGAGCTTCGAAACCGGGCACCAACCGGCGGTAGGAGTTGGTGCTGGGGTTGGTGAAGGCCAGCAAGGCGGGAGCGTGTAATAACAGCCCGCCGATGTAGTGGTAGGCAGTTTTCGAGAGCAGGTCGGGGGAATTGGCGTCGTAGAAAGCATTCTCATTCTTCAAGAACAGCTGCTGGTGGAAGTGCATGCCGTTGCCGGCCTCGCCGTACAGCGGCTTGGGCAGGAAGGTGACCGTCTGCCCGGCCTGGTGGGCGACCATCTTCGTGAAGTATTTGATCAGCATGGCGGCGTCGGCCGAGGCCATCAGACCCATCAGCGGCGTCTCGATCTCGCTCTGACCGGGGCCGCCGACCTCGTGATGATGATACTTGACCGGCACACCGGCGTCTTCTAAGAGGGTGGACATGCGGGTACGCAGGTTGTAGAGCTGGTCATTGGGTGGGATGGCATGGTAGCCGCCGTGCAGGGGGATGTAATGGCCGTGGCCGCCTTCCGCCAGCTGCCAGCCGGCTTCACGCGAGTCAACCTGATAGCTGGCCACGTTGGGACCGTTATTGATGTAGACTTTGTCAAAGATATAGAACTCGAACTCGGGTCCCCAGCGACTCTCGTCGGCGATGCCGGTGGTGGTCATGTAGTTCTCGGCCCGGCGGGCGATTTCCCGCGGGTCGCGAGCGAAGCGTTCCTTGGTGTCCGCTTCCAAGGTGGTGCAGATGAAGCTCAGCGTGGGAACCTCCCAGAAGGGATCCATGAAGCCGGTGCTCAAGTCGGGCACCAGGATCATGTCGCCGGACTTGACGCTCTTCAAGCCAACGCTGGAGCCGTCGAAACCGACCCCGGCCGCCATCAGATCTGGGGTGAACTGGGTGTTTGGGACGGTAACATGATGCCAGCGGCCCCACAGGTCGCTAAACTTCAGGTCGATCATGCGTACGTTGTGCTCGTGCACGAAAGCAGCCGCACCTGAAAAATCAGTGAACATAACCTCTCCTTGCCAGAGAAATATTGTTTTGACAAGACAGGAAGATGATGAGTTAGATTGCCGGAAGAAGCTGAGGCTTCTTCCGGCAATCTAACTCATCATCTTCCTGTCTTGTCAAAACGTTTTTCACAGAGTTCTGCGTAATTCGATCAGCTTCGATCCGACGGACGAGTTCAACATCCAGACGGCTGCGCCGGCCAGAGCGGTCAGGGCAGCCGCGCCCACGGCGGCCTGGATGATCGTTTTCGGTTCCATGCCGGGCATCACCACTTCGCCATCACCGTAAGAGCGGAACAGGCGTCCCCAGGGGGTATCGAGGGCTTCCTCGACGCGCTTGCGACCGACAAAGGGATACCAGTAGACGTTGTGGTAGAAGTTGCTGGCGAAATAGCTCCAAGGGACCAGGGGCGACTGCAGCAGCACCTTTTCGAGCGGTTTGAGTGGGCCATGGTAGATCATCTTCTGGCCGCGGGAAGCGAAGGTATCCTCTTGCACGAAGTTCCAGGGCTGCTCCTGCTCGATGTCGTAGCCAACGATCTCGATCTCTTTCGGATCGCCGACGCCGAGACCCTTTTCGTGGGCCATGCGGATGAACGGGATCGACATGGGGTCGAAGCCCTGCAGCCTGGCCGAGACCGCATCAATGGCGACCTGGTCAGCGGAAGCCAACAGGACGTTCTTTTCGTGCCAGCGCATGGCGCGCGGGCCGGGGCCGTCCCCGGCGAAGGTGCCGTCCATCAGGGCGAAGATGCCGGGGTGGATGTCCTGCTGGATGGTGAGCAGGTCGACCAGGGTCTCATGGATCACGCTGTGGGTCCAATGGCGGTTGCGATGCAGCAGGCCGCCGAAAGCGTTCTTCATGGCGCCGGTGATGGTGGTAAAGACGTGGGTCTTGACGGTGGGCAGGTGGACGATGTTTTTGCCGACCAGCACTTCGGGGATGTAGATGCCGTTGGGGTAGACCTTGTCGAGCACCAGCAGGGGCTGCTTGGGCTCGTAGCGTACCCACTTGAACTGGTCCTGGTACAGGTATTCGCAGGGCACGCCGTGCTTATCGGTGACGAACTTGTGCTTGTTGTTGGCCTCTCCGACACTGGTGTCAACCACCACGGTATCGTTGTGGATGCCGACCACGTTGTCGTACCCAAGTTCCTGTAAGGCGCAGATGGCGCCTTCCAGCTGCCAGGGGGTGCTGGAGCAGGCCGGATACCAGGTCTGCCAGGAAATATTGATTTTGATACCGGTGGTGACGTCTTTAGGCAGGGCCTGTTCGACGCCCGCCAGTTTCATCACGCGCGCGACGTCCTCTAAGACGGTCTCAGGCGTGGTCTTAACGACAGCAACTTTGCCTTTTCCTGGAAATTCGCTCATACCATTCATTCTCCTTGCGATCGTGAAATCCAGTTTTGATTGTACATGATTGCGGCATTCCGGTCCAGTTTCGATTTTGAAGGGTTTGCGCCTTGGAACGCACCCCGACAAATGCGCACAACCCCTACTTTTTTAAACTCATGCTACAATCATAAGCAAATTGTAAAGTAACTCCAAATGACCTTTGTTGCAATTGAATGGGTTGCTGCATATAATTTAAACATCGTTTGACTGGCTATGGAAAACCATTTCTCAGGGCTTGCTTTCCAATCGGACTTGTCCGGTTGGGGAGCGCAATCATTCTTGCCTCTCACTGGAGGAGATTCTGGATACCGAGCGCATCACAAAAAACTTCAATTCAGGGAATGAGCCTGATAAACAACTCCAGCGAGAGACGGTCCTGATCGAGCGTTATTCTATTCAGGATGTCATCGGCTTAGGGGGAATGTCGTCCGTCTACCGCGCCCGGGACATGCATTTCCCAAATGTTATGAAACTGGTGGCGGTGAAAGAAATGATCAACCAGGCGGCCGATCCGCTGGTGCGCCAAACGATCGTGCAGAATTTCGAGCGCGAAGCCAACATCCTGGTGACACTCTCGCATGCCGCAATCCCAAAAATTTACGATTATTTCACCTACGATGACCGTTCTTATTTGGTTCTGGAGTATATCCAGGGCAAAGACCTGGAAGCCATCCTGAGTGAAACGCCGGGATTTTTCCCCGAGGATCAGGTGATCGTGTGGGCGATCGAGCTGTGCGACGTGCTTAGTTACCTGCACAACCATAAGCCCGAGCCGATCATCTTCCGGGATATGAAGCCCTCGAATGTGATGGTTAACCCGCAAGGGCACATCGTGCTGATCGACTTTGGCATCGCCAAGATGTTTAAATCTGGGCAGAAGGGCACGATGATCGGAACGGAGGGCTATTCGCCGCCGGAGCAGTATCGCGGCGACGCTTCTCCTCAGGCCGACCTGTACGCCCTGGGCGCGACGATCCATCACCTGCTGACTCGCCGCGACCCGCGACTGGAAGCGCCGTTCACCTTTGGCGACCGCCCGATCCGAAAGATCAACCCGGCGGTGTCGCCTGAGCTGGAAGCGATCGTCGGCACTGCCCTCCAGTATAACCCGCAGGACCGCTTCACGTCATCCGAGGCGATGAAGGAAGCGCTGCTCAAGGTGGCGCGTAAGACTGGGGTGCTCAACCGGATGCCGATGCGCACCGCGCCGCTCAACCAGCCGCAGAGCATCCAGCCGCTGTGGACGTTCCGCTGCGAGGATGAGGTGCGCGGTTCAACCGCGACCAGCCAGGGCATCGTATACGTGGGTGCACTGGATAATAACCTGTATGCCCTGGATGGGGTGGATGGGAAGTTCCTTTGGAAATTCCCAACGACGGGCGGAATTGTCGGGCAGCCGCTGATCGAGGACGGTGTGATCTATATCGGCTCGGAGGACAACCGCCTGTACGCCATCAACGAAAAGACCGGCAAATACATGTGGACCTACTCTACAGAAGGACCGATTCGCAGCTCGCCGCGCATGGGAGACGGCATGGTGGTGGTCGGGTCTGACGATGGTTTCATGTATGCGGTCTACCCACCCTCCAGTCAGCGGGTCTGGCTGCTGGATGTTGGCGCGCCGGTGCGCTCATCGCCTTTCGTCACTCGCGACTTCCTGTATTTTGGCAGCGAGGGTGGCGAGGTGTTCTGCGCCGACTTTCACGGGCAGCTGCGCTGGCATTTCCGGGCCAAGCGGGCTGTGACCTCTTCGCCGCTGGTGGCGGATGGAATTGTTTATTTCTCCTCGATTGATGGGAGCGTGTATGCGGTAGACGCGAAGACAGGCTGGGCCATTTGGCGTTTTCGCATGGCCAAGGGCAGTGTGTCTTCACCATGCAAGATGGAGGACTATTTGTTTGTCGGTTCGGCCGATACGAACATCTACTGCATTCAAACCGGGAGCGCCAAGGAGATTTGGCGGTTCAAAACGGAGCATCAAGTCAGCGGCTCGCCGATCGTGCATAATGATGCGTTATACTGTGGATCAGCGGACGGAAAGATGTACTGCCTGGAGTATCGAACCGGCAGATTGCGCTGGACCTTCAACACCGGTGGGCCGATTACAGGCACTCCGATCGTTGCGAATGAAACGCTATACTTCGGTTCAACGGACCATATTTTATATGCCCTGCCTGTATAACGCCGGACCCGGCGCTGGTACAGCCACTTTCTTGGAGGTCGTGTGATCCATTTGTTTGAACGGTTGTTTCGTAAGCGGAGACCTTCCACCCTGAACGTCGCCACCGCTCCTCTCCCTGAGGAACAGCTCGAAATGGCGTTGCACAAACCTGTGCCGTACAAGCCGCCGCAGCTGGTTTTTGGCTCGGCACAATCGGTGGGAAAACAGCGAGACCACAATGAAGATTTGCTGTTTGCTCTCAGCGCAATTTACGCCAATGGCACCAATGACCTCCCATTTGGCATCTTTATCATTGCAGACGGGATGGGCGGGCACCAGCATGGCGAGGTTGCCAGCGGCGTGGCGGCCCGCACGATGGGAGAATACCTGGTTAACAAGCTGTACCCCCCGATGCTGGGGGCCAAGGATGAAGCTCAGGAAGAGAGCCTGCAAGAGATCATGGAGAACGGGGTGCGCGAGGCCCAAAACATGGTGGTCCGCAAGGCCCCCGGCGGTGGGACAACCCTGACGGCTGCGCTGGTCGTCGGCGAACAAGTGACCATCGCGCACGTGGGCGACAGCCGGGCATATTTCATCTACCCGGACGGGCATTTCAGCACCCTGACACAGGATCACTCCCTTGTGCACCGCCTGATCGAGTTGGGCCAGCTGACCGAGGAAGAAGCTGCAACTCATCCCCAGCGGAACGTGCTCTACCGGGCGATCGGCCAGAGCGAGCCGTTCCATCCGGATATTCACAACCATCAGATACCTGTCCCCGGCTACCTGCTGCTGTGCAGCGACGGCTTGTGGAATGTCGTATCGGATGAGCAAATGTCGGAAATTATCTTTACCTCAAAGGACTTATCCCTGGCCTGCCACCGCCTTATCGACGCAGCCAACAACGCCGGCGGGCCAGACAACATCAGCGCCATCTTAATCCAATATATGGCGTAGGCAAAGGACGGCTGCATGGGTGCCACACCTGATTATTATCAAGCGTTGGGGGTGCCAAGGGATGCAACTCCGGACGAGATTCGGAATGCATATTTCGAGGCGGCCCGGCACTGGCATCCGGATGCGAACCCAGACCCGGACGCTCAAGAACGTTTTATCGATATCCAAAAAGCGTATGAAGTGCTTGCAAACGCAGAAAAGCGCAAGGCTTATGATGTGAAGATGGCGGAGGCAGGGTACCTGCCTTCCGTCAGCCTGAAAGTGCAGTACAGCCGCTCTTCGATCCCGGCATTGAGCGAGCCGCAGCTGGCGTACGTGCTGCTGGAGGTGATGCCCACCGCCGAAATGGATCCGTCGAAACAGACGCCGTTGAACCTGTGCCTGGTAATCGACCGTTCGACCTCGATGCGTGGCGAACGCATGGACATGGTCAAGGCGAACATTTCTCTGCTGTTCCAGCGCCTCGCGCAAAAGGACTTCATCAGCGTGGTAGCCTTCAGCGACTTTGTTGACGTGGTGATTCCATCCAAGCGGGTGATGAACCTGGAAAGACTGATGGATAAGGTGGCGCTGCTGGAGACCGAAGGGGGTACAGAGATCTACCAGGGCCTAGAGGCCGGGGTGGAGCAGCTGCGGCAGCGGGGCGGCAAACAGTCGGTCAGGCACCTGATCTTGCTGACGGATGGACACACCTACGGAGACGAGCAGCGCTGCTACGACCTGGCACGCGAGGCGGCAGCGGAGGGGATCGTGATCGACGCCCTGGGTATTGGGGACGAATGGAACGACGCTTTCCTCGACCAGCTGACCGGATTGAGCGGAGGCACCGTGCAATTCATCAGCTCGCGCAAAGACCTGGCGAAGTTCTTCGATCAAAATATCTTCTCCATGAGCCAGATCTACGCCAGGAGCATGAAGTTCGACTTCGACATGGCGCCGACGGTGGAGCTGAAGTATGCCATGCGCCTATCGCCGGAGGTGGGGCCCTTGCCGACTGTCAGCCCGATCATGATGGGCAACCTGCAGTATAACCGCCGGCAGGTGATCTTGTTTGAGTTCATGCTGCAGGCGGTGCCAAAAGATGTAAAATATATTCGGTTCGCAGAGGGGGCGCTGAGCATGGAGATCCCTTCTGAGCAGAAGGTTGCCTCGTTTGATTTGAATTTCCGGCGTCCGGTTTCAACCGAGCTGACGCCAGAGCTGCCTCCCAGTGCAATCATCGATGCCATGGCACGCTTGACACTCTATCGTTTACAGGAACGGGCCCGGCAGGAGGTTGAGGCGGGGAACATTGCTGAGGCGACCAAACATCTGCAGTACCTGGCTACGCATCTCCTGGCGCACGGCGACCGCGAACTGGCGCACGTGGTTTTAGTGGAAGCCGAACACATCCAGCAAAGTCACAGCTTTAGCAAAGTTGGGGACAAACAAATCAAGTACGGCACAAGGGCGCTGCTGCTGCCCTCAGGTCTGGAGTTTATCAAATGATCCTTTGCCCAAACTGCCAACATAATGAACTGGCCGGATCGTTGTTTTGCAGCGAGTGTGGCGCACAATTGATCACGACCGGCCACCTGACCACACAATCCATCCGGCCGTCCACGGCTGAAGCGATGAATATTGTGTCGGACTTGCCGCCGGCCGCAACGCCTGCTAACGACCAGAGCAAGCCCGTAAACTATTCGCTGCATTTGATGGAGAGCGGCCACGTGCTGCAGCTGTCGGGCCGCAGCGAATATTCGTTAGGGCGGGCAATTGAAGGTCAGCCGCTCTTGCCGGATATCGACCTTTCGTCGCATAATGCATATGCGTTGGGCGTGTCGCGTGTACATGCCACGTTTAAAATCACCGGCCAGGGGTTGACGATTACCGACCTGGGCTCCTCGAACGGGACGCGAGTGAACGGGCTCAAAGTTGTTCCGCACATCGAATATCCGGTCAACCACGGTGATGTCGTTTCGTTAGGAAAGTTGAAAATGCAAGTCTTGATCCGAAAATAATCCAGGCAGCGGCTCGGGCGTTACAGCCCAAGAAGCTGCAAATTCAGGGTTCTGCTGAGGGTGTAGAAATGCCGACGATCGTCATCCATATGTTGAATGAAGACCCGGTGATGGGCGAGATCGATGAAATGCCCAAACCGTCGGATTCTCTTCTCATTGTCAAAAATCCTCGTCGCAAGGATGGGAAAGATCTGAGTTATGTCGATCCAACCGTTACCACGGTCCTTTGGCCGGTGACGCGAGTCAATTTCATCGAGATCATCCCAGTAGGATCAGAAGAAGAGATCATCAGTTTTGTCAGGGAGTAAGTTGGAATGCCAGACGATCAATTTAAGAACCGTGTCATCCTGGTTGTGGACGACGAAGAGCGGATGGCGCGTTTTATCCGCTTGAACCTCGAGCACGATGGATTCCAGGTGGTTGAGGCCTACAAGGGTATGGACGCCATCCATGCCTTGCGGGATGCCATGCCCGACCTCGTGCTGCTGGATGTGATGCTGCCGGATATCGACGGCTTCGAAGTGCTGACCATGATCCGGGAGATCAGCCAGGTGCCGGTGATCATGCTGACCGCCAAGGGTGAGGAGGACGACCGGGTGCGTGGCCTGGAACTGGGCGCGGATGATTATGTCACCAAGCCGTTTAGCCCGCGCGAGCTGGTCAGCCGGGTGCGGGCAGTGCTGCGACGCAATGAAACCGCAGGGATGGCATCCAAAGATTTAATCGAAGTGGACGATCGCCTGAAGATCGATTTCGGCCGTCGCGAGGTATGGGTGGATGGCGAGCTGGTCAAGCTGCGCCCGACCGAATACCGGCTGCTGTATCATCTGGTGCAGAATGCGGGCTGGGTGATGACTTACGATCAACTGCTCTCGAAGGTGTGGGGCTACGAATACCGGGACGAGCCGCATTATGTGCGGCTGTACGTCAATTACCTGCGCCAGAAGCTGGAGGAAGAGCCCTCCAATCCCAAGTATATTTTGACCGAGCGGGGAGTGGGCTACCGGTTTGTCGATTACGAGCGGGAAAAGAGCGAGGAAACCGAGCAATCCAACCCGGAAGAGGAATGAACCCGGTAAGAAAACGTTAAGGAACGGGCTGTTCAATGTGAGATTTGGGGTAAAATAAGTCTGCGAACTTGTCATTTTAAAGCAAATGTTAGGAGAGAGAATGGCTGAAGAACCAATTCACGTAACCGATGTAGAGTTTGAGAATAAAGTGTTAGAGTCGAAGGTGCCCGTCGTGGTCGATTTCTGGGCGCCTTGGTGCGGCCCCTGCCGCATAGTGGCCCCGACATTGGAAAAGCTGGCCAAAGAGTACGGCAACGATCTGACCATCGCCAAGGTCAACACCGATGAGAACCCCGAGTGGGCCACGAAGTTCGGCGTGCAGGGAATCCCGACCATGCTGTTCGTGGCGGACGGCAAGATCGTCCACCGCCAGGTCGGCGCGCTGCCCGAGGGCATGCTGCGCGAAGTGGTCGCCCAGTTTCTCGAGGTGGTGAGGGAGTCGTCTGAGGGCGCGGAACAGTAGTTCTTGTCCACAAGACGAGCGGAGCAATCGTTACAGGTAAGAGGGAGCCTCTTTCCTGTAACGATTGCTTTTCTTTAGAACCGGAATGATGTTTGGTATCGATCCGATTTCCCAGACCGATACGAAAAGATTGTCCTATGGAAGCCCAAGTTTTCGACCGCTATCTGCAATCGAACCACACCGCCTATCTGGACCCCAACCCGGGCGGCGGCCTGCCCCTGGTGCTGCTGCATGGATTGGGAGCGGACGGCAGCTCGTGGAGTTACCAGTTTCCCGCGCTGATCGCAGCCGGGTATCGCCCGCTGGCCCCGGACCTGCCTGGCTTTGGGCGTTCCTGCTGGGAGGGCCGCCATTGGAACATTCGCAGCGTAACCGGGCAGCTGGTGGATTGGCTGGATGGGCTGGGGATCGAGCGGGCGGCTGTGGCGGGCATCTCGATGGGCGGCGCGTTTGCGCTGCGGTTGGCGTTGGACTTCCCAGGCCGGGTGGAGCGGCTGGCGCTGGTGAGCGCCTTCGCCTGTCTGCGGCCACGCAGCCGCTCGGAGACGGTTTATCTCTTGCGGCGCTTAATGGTCGCCAGCCTGCAGGGCGTCGACCGTCAGGCGGAGCTGGTGGCGCAGCGGCTGTTCCCCAAACAGGACCAGGCAGATCTGCGCGAGGAGCTGGTGCAGCGCATCTTGCAGTCCAACCGGCAGGTGTACCGGGCGGCCATGCTCGAGCTGGGCTTTTTCGACGTACGGCGGCGGCTGAAAGAGATTGGCATTCCCACCCTCGTCATCACCGGCGAGCGGGACAATACCGTTCCGGCGCCGATCCAAACCGAAATGGCGAACGGAATCCCCGGCGCCCTGCAGGTGTTCATCCCGGATGGCGGGCACGCCGTGATCGTCGACCAGCCGGAACGGTTTAACCAAGAACTGCTGGCATTCCTCAAAAGAGCGTAATACAAAGGCGCAGGGAAAGAGCTCATGCGATCCCTGCGCCTTTGTATTACGCTCCTTGCTTTTAGCTTTCCTCGACCGGCGTGGCGAGCTGCTCTTCAAAGGCGGGCACGTCAGTGACAGGGTGACGGCAGGCAAAGCCGTAGCAGACGTAAGCGGTGGGTAAACCTTCGCGTACCGGACGGTTTTCCAGCAGGGCCGGGGCGCCCTCCGGCGGCGGATATGCGGTCCCAGCGGCCAGGGTGCGCGGGCGGTAGCTGCTCCACAGTTGGTTGAGGAATTCCCGGCGACTTTGGTCTCCCTCAGGCCAGACCAGCGCCACCTGGCGCACGGGGCCCACCGCAAAGTCCATGGCTTGCAGCCAGTAGCCGAAGGCAGTGGGGTGCTGTAGAGAAACCTGCTGGACGGCGGCCAGCATCGATCCGGCTTTTTCCACCAGCTCATAATCATCCGAATACGCAGCCAGCAGCTGCAAGGCATAAGCTGCCAGGGCGCTGCCGGAGGGGATTGCGTTGTCCTGCATCTCTTTGGGTCGCACCAGCAGCCCGGCCTCACCGGAACGGGTGTCGAAGAAGCCGCCGTTTGGGTCCTGGTAGCCTGCAGACATCTCTTGGCTCAACTTCACGGCCTGCCGGTACCAGCGCGGGTCGAAGTCGCTCTGATATAGGGCAAGCAGCGCCACGATCAGACCGGCGTAGTCTTCCAGGTAAGCGGTGTGGCGAGCCTGGCCTTTGCGCCAGGAGCGCAGCAAGCGGCCAGCGGGGTGCAGCGCGGTGGTGAGGAAGGCGGAATTTTGCTGCGCGACCTCCAAATAGTCGGGGCGATGGAGGTAGCGAGCGGCCTCGGCGAAGGCGCGCAGAGCCAGGGCATTCCACGAGACCAACACCTTGTCGTCGGTGGAGGGACGCACGCGCTGTGAGCGGACTGCAAGCAGGCGCTGCTCGATGGACGCCAGGCGTTCTTGCAGCGTGCCAAGCGGCATATTCAGGGCATCTGCCAGGTCTTGATCGCCGGCAGGTTTTTGCAGCACATTCTTGCCCTCGAAGTGGCCTTCGGCTTTCACCTGGAAGGCTTGCTGTGCCAGGGCCACGTCTTCCGGATCCTCCAGAGCCTGTTGGAGCTGCTCCAGTGTCCACACGTAGAACTTACCCTCCTCACCCTCGGAATCGGCGTCCAGGCTGCTGTAGAAGCCGCCGGAGGGATCGGTCAGCTCTCGGCGGATGAAGTCCAGAGTGCGCTCGCAGGTGCGGCGGAAGTCGTCTTTGCCGGTCAGCAGATAGGCGTGCAGGTAAGCCAGGGCAAGCTGCCCATTATCGTAGAGCATCTTCTCGAAGTGAGGCACGCGCCAGAGGTTGTCGGTGCTGTAGCGGTGGAAACCGCCGCCGACCAGATCGTAGATGCCACCGCGATGCATGGCGTCCAGCGCGTGGATGGCGACGTTGAGGGCTTCCCGGTCGCCGCGGGTGGACTGCATCATCAGGAAATCGATGGCCATAGGCTGCGGAAATTTGGGCGCCTGACCCCAGCCGCCATTGCGCCAATCGTAGGATTGAATCAGGTGCCGGGTGGCTTGCTGCAAGTTTTCGGCGGTAATTTGGCCGGCAGCCTGGGCCTCCCACTGGGCGGACTGCTGCAAACGCTGCGTCACCTGCCCGGCCACATCCATGGCATTGTCGCGGTCCTCTTTCCAAACATTGATGATGCCCGTGAGAACCTCTTTGAAAGAGGGCATACCGTAGCGCCGGGCGGGCGGGAAATAAGTGCCGCCGTAGAAAGGGCGGCCATCGGGTGTCAGGAACAGGCTCATCGGCCAGCCGCCCTGCCCGGTCAGCGAGACCACGGCTTCCATGTAGATTCCGTCCAGGTCGGGGCGCTCCTCACGGTCGACCTTGATGCTGATGAAGTTCTCGTTGAGGATGCGGGCGATCTCCGGATCTTCGAAGGATTCGTGAGCCATCACGTGGCACCAGTGGCAGGCAGCGTAACCGATGCTCAGGAAGATGGGCTTATCTTCTCGGTGGGCTTGTTCGAGCGCAGCTTCGCCCCAAGGCTGCCAGTCCACCGGATTCCCGGCATGCTGGAGCAAGTAGGGTGAAGTTTCGTACTGTAATTGATTTGGCATGTTAGAATTCCCCAAGCCAGTCTATCTGCCGATTTCGGATTTACCCCCAACCCTCCCTTGAAGGAGGGCAGGGGTAAGTCCGAAATCGGATGACATTGATCTGAAAGGATTATAACAGAGGGGATGGAACAAGAATTGAGCACGCATAAGGATGGAATTCTCACGCTGATCTTGCGCTGGACGCCCGCGATGCTGGTGATGGCGATCATTTTCTTTTTGTCATCGACGCCGGGGCAGGACCTGCCTTCGTTTGGGGTGGTCGATCTGCTGGTCAAAAAGGGTGGGCACTTCACAGGCTATGCCCTGCTGGGCTTTGCGTTCCTGCGCGGCCTTGGGCTGCGGCGCAACCGGAATGTTTGGATTGCCTTGCTGCTGGTGCTGCTGTATGCCTCCAGCGACGAGCTGCACCAAACCTTCACCAAGGGGCGGCACCCCTCCCCGGTGGACGTGGGCATCGATATGGCCGGAGCGGCGCTGTCCGCCTGGCTGACGGTGCAGTTCTATACGGTGAGAAGGTTGGTGATGATGAGGCGACAGGCGGGTTAAGGGGCAGGCGCAAGGGCTGCCCCTATGGGAGGGCGAATTGAAGGTAAGGGCAGGCCCAAGGCCTGCCCTTACCTTTTATTACAAGGTCTCTGTGACCTTGGTTAAGCCCTCTGGGTTATCTGGGTTCAGGCCTTTTACGACCGTGAGATGGGCGGCGAACTGCTGCCCAGGCAGTACAGCTGCCAGCGGGACGAGCCATTCGGGCAGGTTCCCGGAGATCGGCAGGGGCAAGTTGGCTTGCTTGAGCAGGGCGTCATCGTCGGAGATGATCAGCATTTCGGCCCGCAAGCTGGTCAGGCGCTCGATCAGCTCGTGGATGTCCTCGAAGACCGGACCGCGCGGCGAGACCAGGATAACCGGGAAGCCCTGGTAGACCGTGGCGATGGGGCCGTGGCGGAAGTCGGCGGAGGAGTAAGGCTCGGCGACGGTGCGAGTCAGCTCTTTGATCTTCAAGGCCACCTCAAAGGCGGTGGAGTAGTTGTAGCCGCGGCCGATCACGGCGCAGTGGTCCATGTAGCGGTAGCGCTCCACGTGCGGGAGCCGGCTTTCGAGGCCATCCAGGGTTTGCTGCATGGCCTCGGGCAGGCGGGCCAGGGCGGACTGGCTGCTGCAGTTGCCGACCAGGGCGCAGGAGAGCATCGCCAGCGCGGCCAGTGAGGCAGTGTAGGACTTGGTCGCAGCGACCGAGCGCTCGGGGGCGGCGTGCAGCGGGATGATATGCCGGGCGGCTTTCGCGAGCGGCGATTCCACGTCGTTGACGATGGCCAGGGTGGGCCGTCCCTGGCGGCGGCCTTCTTCCAAGACAGAAACGATGTCGGGTGACTGCCCTGACTGCGAGATGCCGATCACCAGCGCTTCGGATAGATCGGGCGCCGACTCGTACATGGTGAACAGGGAGGGCGTGGCCAGCCCAACCTGCAAGCGGTTGTGGACGCCAAACAGGTACTGGGCATAACGGGCGGCGTTGTCAGACGTGCCCCGGGCGGCGATGATGACGTACTTGAACTGCCCTTGCAGCTCTTTGGCCATCTGCTCGACGTTCTGACGCTCTGCTTCGAGCAGCTCTTGGACGACTGCCGGTTGTTCTCGGATTTCGGAAACAAGAATAGAAGAAGTCATGACTCCACCTTCGGTTATATTGGGCGAATTTCCATTGGAGAGTATATATCCTTCAATAGGGCCTGTCAACGAGGACAGCCGCTCGGTGTGAGGGCCGGTCAAGTAACCGCCGGAGCGTGTCGGTGTTGTAACTTATGGTTTGGGTGTATACTCTACCCCAAGCAGAAGTTCATTGATTTCATTTATATAAATTAATACGAGGTCGGATATGGTTCGAATTGAGCAGGTGGATACCAGCAATAAGGCGCAGGTTAACGAGTTCGTGGCGTTCCACTATCGTCTGTATAAAGATTGCCCACAGTGGGTGCCGCCGTTTGTCGGTGACATCAAAAAGATGCTGAATAAGCAGAAGCATCCATTCTACGAGCATTCGGAGGGCGAGTTCTTTGTCGCCAAACAGAACGGCAGTGTCGTTGGGCGCATCTCGGTCCAGGAGAACATCCCCTTTAACAAGTGCCATGACACCCGCAAGGCACAGTTTTATCTGTTCGACAGTGTGGACGATCAGGGAGTTGCCGATGCGCTGTTCGAGCGGGCGTTCGAATGGGCGCGGAAGCGTGGCTTGAACGAAGTGGTGGGGCCCAAGGGCTTCAGCCTGTTCGACGGTTACGGCATTCAAATCGAGGGCCTGGACCGCCGCCAGATGATGAACATGATGAATTACAACCTGAACTACTATCCGCGCCTGGTGGAGACAGCCGGGTTCGAGAAGGAAGTTGACTTCGTCTCCTGCTACATCAATCCGACTGTTTTCCATATCCCTGAGAAGGTGCGGGAGATCTCCAAGAAGGTGCAGGAGCGCGGCACATTCCAGGTCAAGACGTTCAAGAGCAAGCGCGAGCTGATGGGCTGGGCTTATCGCATCGCCAAAGCCTACAACAATACCTTCGTCAACAACTGGGAATACTATCCAATCAGCGACAGCGAGACCAAGTTCATGGTCGACAATGTGCTGGCTTTTGCGGATCACCGCCTGGTGAAGATCATCACTTACAAAAACGAAGAGGTGATCGGTTTCCTGCTGGGCTTCCCGGACGTTTCGGCGGCGATGCAGCGCGCCAAGGGCCGCCTGATGCCCTGGAGCGTCGTCGACTTGATGCGCGAGATGAAGCGCACCGAGTGGATCTCGCTCAATGGGGTGGGGGTGCTGCCAAAGTATCAAGGACGCGGCGCAAATGCCTTGATGTATGCCGAGATGGAAGACACGATCCAGGACTTCGGTTTCAAGCACGCCGAGCAAACGCAGATGGCCGACACGGCGGTGGAAGTGCGCAGGGATATGGTCAACATCGGCGCGGAGATCTACAAGGTGCACCGGGTATTTCATCGATCGATTTAATTGCGCAACGTAAACAGCTTAACGCAGAGATTTTTAAGAGGCAGAAGAGTATCCTACTCTCTGCTTCTTTGCTTTCTGAGGGATTCTAAAAATTGAAAAGCCTTTTCTCACCCCATCTTCTGTCTCTATGAAGCATCCCTTTGGGACTGCGGCTCGATGTTAAGCTCTGGCTTTCCTTCTCAAGGGAAATAACAACCCGGCTAACTTCAGGAGCGCATAACCGCTCCACAGGCAGACGAAGGGGACCAGGGTCAGGTAGTAGCGCTGGAAGGGGATTGGCAGCGACGCCAGCAGCGCCAGGAACTGCATCAGCGCAGCGATCCACAGTAGGGCCAGCTTGCGGCGCAGTTCGGGTTGGATGCGGCGCAGGTCGAGGGCTGCCACAACACTGCCATAGATGGTCAGCAGCATCAAGATGCCGCCGCCTGTGAAGCCGCGCAAAAGGGTATTCAGCGGGTTGGACAGGTAAGCAGCCTCAGAAGCGTGGGTTTGCTGGAGGTAATTGCCGACATCGGCGAAGGCGGGCGGGGCGATGAACAACTGTGAGATCAACCCCACCAGGCGTTCGAGCCAAGAGTTGAGCACATGATCCGTGTTAGCGGCGGCAAGGAAGCGTGTCTGGTTGCCGACGAGATAGGCGCGGGCCATCAGGGCCTCATGGGCCCCTTGCAGCGGGTGGCTCCATAGGAAAGGGTTCAGCAGCAGGGTGATCAGGCTGAAGGCCAACCCGAACAGCAGCGTGTCGAAGAAACGCCGCCGAAGGCTGCGCCCGGCGGGCCACCAGATGGCAATCAGACAGACCAGGGCCAGGGTTGCAGTGGTCTGCTTGGCGTTGAAGGCCAGCGCGGCCGGGATGGCCAGCAGCCAGAAACGCGTGCGCAAGCGCACCAGCGCCCACAGGGTTAGGACGCAGGTGAAGAGCAGCGGGCCCTCGGCCATGGCGCGGCGCGTATGCAGTAAGATCAGGGCGTTCCCGGCGAACAGCAGCACTGAAAACCAGGCGAGGGGCATCCCCCCCAGGGATCGTGCGGTGGCGTAGAACAGGATCAGGCTGAAGGGAAACAACAGCGCCACAGAAAGCCGGCTGACCAGCAGCAGGCGAGCGTCCGGCAGTGCGCCAGCCTGACGGTTCTGCTCCCAGCTTTGCGACCAATTCCAATCGGCGGCCAGGGGCGGCTGGCCTGTGACCTGGCGGCCAATGCCGATCAGAGTGCGCGCCAGGGGGGCATCGAGCAGGCGGTACTGCTGTCGCAGGGTTCGGCTGGGCTGCGGCTGCCAGGCGAGTGACAGCGGATCGTGAAGGAAGAGCTCCAGATCGCCGCTCATGTAAATTTGAGTGCTCTCGTCGGGGTGGAAAGGTAAGCGCGTCACGCCGAGTATGTAACCCATTGAAACGAGCAGCGTAAACAGCAGGAAGGTCCAATGTTGTGCCAAAGAGCGTCTGATGCTGTGGCCGGCTGCGGTCGGCCACAGCATCAGACGCTCTTGGAATGTCGGGCGGGTTTTTTCTGGCATCGGAATACGCTTACAAAACTGATCAGAGCCGGGCGGTTGTCATCCCGGAAAGTTGTCGATACAATAAATGAAATGTTTCCAAACGATTGCATGAATCGGAGCGGATGAAGCCCTCACGTAAGATGACCGCGGCACTGGTTGCAGCAATCCTCCTTCTGGCTGCCGGATGGAAGGCCGTATTGCTGCGCATGCAGGCCGTACCTTTCAACGCCGACGAGGCGGTGGTGGCCTTAATGGCCCGCCATATCCTGTCCGGCGAGCGCCCGGTCTTTTTCTACGGCCAAGCTTACATGGGTAGCCTGGACGCCTTCCTGGTGGCCGCCGGGTTTGCGGTCTTCGGGCAGCAGGTGTGGGTGATCCGGTTGATTCAGGCGTTATTGTACCTTGGCACCATTATAACAACGATCCTGTTCGGCAAGGTCGCTTTAGGCTCCACAAAAACCGGGCTGCTGGCGGGGGCGCTGCTGGCAATCCCGGCCGTGAATGTAACCCTGTATACGACAGCCAGCCTGGGCGGGTATGGTGAGGCGCTGCTGATTGGAAATCTGACGCTGCTGGTGGGGATGGTGTTGTTAAGGGCTGCACTTACGGGGTCGGGGACGAGGGTCTGGTTATGGCCGGCGCTCGGCTTTTTGATGGGGTTGGGACTGTGGGCCAACGGCCTGACGCTGATCTACAGTGCGCCGGTGGCGCTGGCGCTCGGGCTGGCGCTGCTGCGCGCCCGGCGGCCTGTACGGCAAGTCTGGCTGCTGCCTGCCGCGGCGCTGCTCGGGTTTCTGATAGGCGCGGCGCCGTGGTGGCTGTATGCGGTCCAAAACGGCCCCGGGCAGCTCATACAGGAGCTGACCGGCAGCGCGGTGGCGGTGGAGCAGGGGTCCTGGTTGTTGCGCTCGCTGCGACATTTGCTGAGCTTCGTGCTGCTGGGGGGTACGGCGGCCATTGGGGCGCGACCGCCCTGGGAAGTGCGTTGGCTGGCGATGCCGCTGCTGCCGCTGGCGCTGGCGTTCTGGCTGGGGGCGGTAGCCTACTTCGTCCGGCAGAGCATCCGTCCCAACCCGAACCGCGCTGCCTACCGGCTGTTACTGGGTGTGGCGCTGGCGCTGAGCGGCGGCTTCGTGTTCACCGCGTTTGGCGTGGACCCTTCGGGGCGGTACCTTGTGCCGCTGACGGCACTGCTGGCCCTGGCGGCGGGCGAGATGGTGCAGAAGGTCAGCCTGAAGCCTGTTGTGCAGCTGAGCTTGATCGGCGTGATGCTGGCGTTCAACCTGTGGGGCACGCTGCGGTGCGCTCTGCTCAATCCGCCCGGCATTACCACACAGTTCGATCTGCAAACTGCTGTGGATCATCGCTACGACGGCCCATTGATGGCTTTCCTGGAGCAAGAGGGTGAGATGCGCGGCTATTCGAATTACTGGGTGGCGTACCCGCTGGCGTTCCTGTCCGGCGAGCGTATGATCTATGTGCCGCGGCTGCCCTACCATGCCGATTTGGGTTACACGCCCCGCGACGACCGTTATGCGCCCTATGGAGAGGCGGTGGCGCAGGCTGGAAAGGTGGCTTACATCAACGCCCGCAACCCGGCCATGGATCAGCGCCTGCGGTCGTTCTTCACGTCGCAAGGGGTAACCTGGTCGGAGCAGGAGATTGGCGATTACCGGGTATTCTATGGCTTGAGCAAGCCGGTGCGTCCGGACGGGATCGACTGGAGGGAGGCAGATGGATAAGCGCAGCATAGACCTTCAAGCTCAGAAACGGTCGGGGGAGCGCCTGCTGCTGGTCGTGGTGCTGGTGCTGCTGTTCCTGGCGGCCGCCCGCACTCCGCTGGACACCGACCTGTGGTGGCACCTGCGCTCGGGCGAGGTCACCTGGAACAGCTCCCATCCGCTGCTCTCCGACCCATTTTCGTTCACGCGCCAGGGACAGCCATGGATCAACCACAGCTGGCTTTCGCAGGTGGTTTTATACTTGCTGTTTCGCGCAGGCGGGTTTCCGGCCTTAGGTGGGGCCGTGGCGCTGCTGGCGACGGCTTCGCTGGCATTGGTGTACCTGCAAATGGACGGCCCGGCCGCGCTGCGGGCCTTCCTGTTGGTACTGGCGGCGCTGGTCAGCGCGCCGGTGTGGACGCCGCGCCCGCAGATGTTCTCGCTGGCGCTGTTCGCTCTGCTCGGTTATGTGTTGTACCTGTACAAGTGGCGGCAGCGCGACCATCTGCTGTGGGCGCTGCCGCTGATGGTGCTGTGGTCGAACCTGCACGGAGGCTACCCGCTGGGGCTGATGCTGATGGGGCTCATGCTGGCCGGTGAGACGCTGAACCATCTGATCGGCAACCTGGGGCCGCAAACGCTGCCCTGGGGGCGCATTCGCAAGCTTGCCATCGTGACGGTCCTGGCGGCGCTGGCGGCGGCGATCAACCCGAACGGCGCGCACATGTGGCAAATCCCCTTCCAGACGGTCGGAATGAGCGTGCTGCAGAATTTCATCCCTGAATGGGCCTCGCCAAACTTCCATGACCTGACCCAGCAGACCCTGCTGTGGCTGCTGTTTGCGGTGTTCTTGGCTGTGAGCCTGTCGAAGCGGCCGGTCGACGGGACCGATCTGCTGACGGTGGTGTGGTTCGGTTTTATGGCGTGCCTGGCAGTCCGCAACTACGGCCCGTTCGCGCTGGCGGCTGCGCCGGTGCTGGCGCGCCACGCCTGGCCGGCCTTGCAGCGGCTGGCGGAGCGGGTTCCTGTTCGGCCGGGCAGCAGCGGTTCCAAACAACCGCCGCCAGTTTTGCAGAAAGCCCTGAACCTGTCGATCGTGGCGGTGTTGGGCTTGTTTGCGTTCGGCAAGCTGTACGCCGTCACGAATCCGGCCCTTGTCACGCCGTTGATCCGGCAGGGATATCCCCTCGAAGCCGTGACGTGGATGCAGGCACACGACGTCCACGGTCGGGTGCTGAACGAATATGCCTGGGGCGGCTACCTGGATTGGGCGGCGCGCGACCTGCAAGTGTTCGTGGATGGCCGCACGGACCTGTTCGGCGACGAGGTGGTCGGCGAGTGGATGACCGTTGTCCAGGCGGGCGCGGGCTGGCAGGCGATTCTGGATCGCTACCGGGTGGAGTACGTCCTGCTGCAGCCGGACCGCCCGGTGGTGACGCAGCTGGAAAGGGCTGGGTGGATGCTGCTGTATCGGGATGACGTCAGCGTTCTGTTTAGAAAGGCTGCAGGCGAACCGTGAAAAAGCCGGCCTGGATGGATGAAAATACCGAAGCCGCGCTCAAACTGGTGGCCCTGTTCCTGTTTGCGCGGGTCATGCTGATGATCACTTCCAATATGGACAGCTTGCAGGGCTATGGGGATTTCGGCTCCTTTTATGCCTGGTCGCTGCTGCCCGGCTGGCCGTACCTGAACTACTGGTCCGAATATCCCCCGATGTTCCCATTCCTGTCTGAGGGCTTGTTCCGGATGGCGGGCGGCCAGATGCACCTGTACACCTACCTGCTGTTCTTCGTGCTTACGCTGGCGGATGCGGCAAACCTGTACCTGTTCATCCGCCTGGCGCGGCGGCTGTGGAACGACCGCCCAACCAGCACACGCATTCTAACCTACCTGATCCTGCTGGTGAGTTTGCCGTATGTCTGGTGGTACTTCGATTCGCTGGCGATTCTGCCGCTGCTGCTCGGCCTGACGTACTTACTGGATCAAAAACCGCTGAAATCGGGGCTGTTCTTTGGCCTGGGGATCATGCTAAAAATGTTCCCGGCGCTGGGCATTGTGGCTGCCTGGCGCTCGGTCCGCTGGCGAAAAGCGGCACTGATCGGGGTGGGCGCGGGGCTGGTGGTGCTGGTTCCCTACGTGGTGTTGGGGCTGACCTCGCCCACGTTCACCCTGGCGTCGCTGCAGACGCAGGCGAGCAAGGGCGCCTGGGGGACGGTTTGGGCGCTGATCGACGGCTTCTACGGGAGCGGGCTGTTCGGCCCGATCTACGAGCGGCTCGATCCGGCTACGGCCACCATCCTGCGCGGCAATCCGCACCGCATCCCGGTCTGGCTGACCTTCCTCTTTTTTGCGGGGGTGGGTTTGTGGGGATTGCTGCGCTCGCGCCCGCAAACGGGGCGGCAGCAGCTGGCCCTTGTGGGCTTTGCCTTTTCGATCCTCTTCCTGTGGTCACCAGGCTGGAGCCCGCAGTGGGTCCTGTACCTGCTGCCGCTGATCCTGCTGGCAATCGAGGGGCGGATCGCTTATCTCATGCTCGGGGTCTTCCTGCTGACGAACTTGCTGGAATGGCCGGTGTTGATGATGAGAGATGGCTTCTCGGCGCTGGCGATCACCGTGCCGATCCGGACGATTTTGCTGGCGTTCATGGCGCTGCTGTTCTATCAGCAGGCGGCGGGTGAGCGCCGGGAAGCGGTCGAAAAGCTGGCAGAGGCTCAGCCGTAGATATCCGGTCGGCGGTCGGTGAGGATGGGGATGCGCCGGCGCACCTGCTGCACCTCGCCGGTGTCGATTTCGATGGTGAGCAGCTGCTCTTCCCCTGCGGCGCATTCGGCCAGGGTCTCACCCCAGGGCGAGATGACCGCCGAGCAGCCGCCGAACTCCTCGCCGCCGGTTGGGCCAACCGCGTTCACCGCGATGACGAACATCTGGTTTTCAATGGCTCGAGCGCGCAGCAGCGTGCGCCAGTGGTCACGGCGGCGGGAGGGCCATTCTGAGGGGATGAGCGCCAGTTGGACGCCGTCGAGGGCGTAGCGGCGGAACATCTCGGGGAAGCGCAGGTCGTAGCAGATTGCCATACCGGCCTTGACCTCGCCGATCTGCGCCATTTGCATGCGTTCCCCCGGCTGCAGCCAGTTGTGCTCGTCCATCAGACGGAACAGGTGCAGCTTGTCATACTGGACGATGGGCGCATCTGGATTGGGAGGAATGAGCGAGAAACGGTTGCGACCCCGGTCACCGGACGCGGCCAGCAGCGATCCGCCAATGTGGATCTGATGCTCACGGGCCATCCGCCGGAGGCGTTCGAGGATGACATCATTTTGGGGCGGGTAGCGCCGCCAGTTGGACAGATCGTAGCCGGATGACCATAACTCCGGGAACAAAATCAGATCGCTGCCTTGTTGGCCGGCTTCGGCGATCCAGTTGGCGGCGCGCTCGAAGTTGCGTTCAGACTGACCGAGCTGAATATGCATCTGCGCAAGGGAAACGGAAAGGTTGGGCATGGATGAATTATAATAGTTGCGCAGTCCGCTGTAAATCCGAAACATGCCCATAACGGAGCGCGCTCCCGCCGCTGCGTTGATTGAAGGAGTACTCTCTTGAAATATCGCCGTAATCGAACCTGGTTGCTGGTTCTGGTGATCCTTTTATCGGTAGGGGCCCTCGTCCTGCTCACGCGGGTCAACCTGTCCATCGACCAGCAGCTTCCACCTGGCAGCGATTTCGTCAGTCATTGGGTCAGCCTGCGGACCTTTTTGCGTGACGGCGCCAACCCTTATGGAGACGCAGCCGCTCACCTGGCCCAGCAGCAGGCGTATGGACGCCTGGCGAAACCGGGCGAGGATGCGCTGCGCTTCACCTCGCCGCTGTATGCGGTGGTGGTGTATCTGCCGTTCGTATTGATCCCGGATTTTGCGATGGCCCAGGCGGTGTGGATGACCACCCTGGAGGTGGCCCTGATCGGACTGGCGCTGCTGTCGGTGCGGCTGGCGGGCTGGCGTCCAGGGCGGGTTGGGATGCTGGTCTATGCCATCTTCTCGCTGCTTTGGTTCCATTCGGCCTGGCCGCTGATAAACGGCGACATGATCATCCTACTGGCGCTTGCATTCGTGGGCGCACTGATGGCGATCAAATCCGGCCTGGACGAGGTGGCTGGGATGCTGCTGGCGCTGACCACGATCAAGCTGCCGGTGTTCGCCCTGGCGTTGATCTTCGTGGCGATTTGGGCGCTGGCGCACCGGCGCACGCGCATCTTGGCCTGGCTGTTTGGGGTGTGGTTCATCCTGGTCGCGTTTGCCCTGCTGCTCATGCCGAATTGGATCATCGAGCTGGTGCGACAACTTATCAACCCGGTTGGGCCGCAGGCGGTCACATCGTTGCAAGCGGCACTGGCGTATTGGCTGCCGGCCATGGGGAGCCGCCTGGGATGGGCGCTGACCGCGATCGCTGGGGTGATCCTGGTGGTGGAATGGTTCGTCTTCCACCGGGCTGATTTCCGCGGCTTCTACTGGGCGGTTTGCCTGACCCTGATGATCAACCAGGTGATCGGCTTGCCCACCGGTCCGCAGAATTTCATCGTCCTGCTGCCGGCGCTGGCGCTGGTGTTCGCCACCCTGGAGGAGCGCTGGCCGCGCGGCGGGCGGGCGATCTCGTTCCTGTCGATGGCGGCGCTGTTTGCCGGGTTGTGGGTGCTGTATTTTAATGGCCTGGGGAACGGGCAGCCTCAGCCGAACCTGGCGATGTTCCTGCCGCTGCCGGCATATTTGCTGGTGACGCTGTATTGGGTGCGCTGGTGGGCCGTGCGCCCGCCGACCGTTTGGTTCGATTTGATCTACGAGCAAGAGAACCCCAGGCGCTGATGAAATCTAACTCCCGGCTGCTCCTCATCCTTCTGGCTTTTGGCCTGCTTCTTCGATCCCTATATTCAGGCAGCCGAGAAATCTGGTACGATGACACCTTCAGCATCCTGCTTTCCAGCAGCAGTTTCTCTGCGATCGTCTCTGGCACGGCGGCGGATACCATGCCGCCGCTGTACTATTTTCTGCTGCACATCTGGATGGCGCTCAACCAGAGCCTGATGTGGATCCGGTTGCTGAATGTGCTGCTCAGCCTGGGCGTGGTGTGGATCCTGTACCGGCTGATCGCGGACCTTTTTGGGGTGCAAGCCGGACTGTGGGCGGCGGCGCTGGCGGTGATTTCCCCTTTTCAGATCTATCAGGCGCAAGAGGTGCGTATGTATTCCCTGCTGGCGTTAACGCTGCTGGGATATACGTGGTTCTTTGTGCGGTTGTGGCTCCGAGAAGGAGGCTCTAAAGGTTTCGAGGATCGACTGGAAGGTTTGGGTCCAATCCGAACACCTTTAGGGTCCGGATCGCAGAGATGGAATTGGGCGGGCCTGGTGTTGTTTGGGACGGCGGCGCTGTATACCCACAACCTGGCGGCTTTCAGCCTGATTGCGCCGAACGTGTACCTGCTGCTGCGACGGCAGTGGCGGCTGCTCGGGCGGCTAATGGCGGTCCAGGCGCTGATGGGGATCCTGTTCGTGCCCTGGTTGGTGTTCGTGCCGGGGCAGATTTCCAAGATCCAGACCGCCTTCTGGACGCCGCGGCCGGGGCCGGTCGAGTTGATCCAGGCAATCATCCAGTTCAACGCCACGCTGCCGCTGCCGGGGTTGTGGATGATGGTCGCGGCGGTGTTGAGCTTCCTGATCCTGACCGTGGTGCTGATTGAGTGCCTGCGCAAGAGCGAAAGCAGCGCGGAGTCAGGTCTGCTGGCGGCGTTTGCCCTCGTACCGCCGGCGCTGCTGTTTGCGGCCTCGTACATGATGCGGCCGGTGTTCGTGCCGCGCGGCATGATCCTCTCGTCGCTGGCCTATTACGGCATCGCCGGGGCGGTCATTGCTCGCAGCTGGCGCAAGGGCATCGGCGCGGTCCTGGCAGGGCTGTTCGTCACTGCGGCGCTGATCTCGCTGCCATACCAATACCGCTACAACGAGTTTCCCCGCTCGCCATACCGTGAGGCGGCGGCTTATCTGGAAGCGACGGTGCAGCCGGGTGACCGGGTGGTGCACGACAACAAACTGAGCTATTTCCCAATGCATTACTACGACGCCGGCCTGCCGCAATCTTTCATTGCCGACCCACCCGGCACACATAATGACACCCTGGCTGTGCAAAGCCAGGCAGCCATGAACCTGTTTGCCGAACCGCAGCTTTCAGGGGCAGTGGGTGACGCGCACCAGGTGTATTTTATAGTCTTCCGTGAGGCGATCCAGGAATACCAACAGCAAGGAGAAAGCGGCCACCCGGGTTTGGCGTGGCTGCAGGCGCACTACCAGCAGGTGGACCGGCAGGCGTTCAACGATCTGGAAGTGTATTCCTTCCGACGCCTGGACGGGAAGCAGGCGGAGGAGGGGGTGAGCCAATGACCTGGCGCAAGTATCTGCTGCTGTTCTTGTTGGGCCTGGCTGTCTCCGGGATTGCGGCGGCCTTCGAGCCGGTCCCCGGCTATATGGACGCCGAGTATTACTATGCGGGCGGCTTGCAGCTGGCGCACGGTCAGGGTTTCCAGGAGGTATTCCTGTGGAACTACCTCGACGATCCGGTGGGCTTACCACACCCTTCGCACACGTACTGGATGCCGCTGCCTTCGATCCTGGCCGCGGCGGGGATGTGGGCAGCCGGGCGGGTGGACTTCTTTGGAGCGCGCCTGACGTTCCTCATCCTGGCCGCGTTGATCCCGCCGCTGACGGCGCGCCTGTCATTTTCGCTGCTGCAGGATACGAAGAAGGCCATGCTGGCCGGGCTGCTGGCGCTGTTTCCGGGGTTTTACCTGCCTTACCTGTCGAACATAGAGAGCTTTACGCCGTACATGCTGCTGGGAACTTTGTTCCTGCTGACCGCGTTCTCCAAGCGGCTCTCACAGCCGGTGCGTTTCTTGCTGTTGGGCGTGCTGGCAGGCTTCATGCATCTCAGCCGTGCAGATGGGTTGATCTGGCTGCTGCCCGCGATGGCGCTGGCGTTTGCGCCGCTTTTGCCCGGGATCCGCTTGTGGGAGCCAGAACCAACGGGCAAGAGGGTGCTCATTCCTCTTCGCAGCGTCTCACTGGTTTTCGCAGGCTACCTGATTCTCCTGGCTCCCTGGTATGGGCGCAACCTGATGCTGTATGGTAGCTTTTTCGCCCCAGGCGGCTCGCATACGTTATGGCTGACCAGTTACAATCAGACCTACGCCTACCCGGCCGCAGTTATCAACTTCCAATCCTGGTTGGCTTCCGGCTGGAGCGCAATCCTGGCTGCCCGCTGGGATGCCTTGCGGATGAATCTGTCGAACTTCCTGGCGGTGCAAGCGCAGATCTTCCTGCTGCCGTTCTTGTTGATCGGGCTGTGGCGGCTGCGCAAGTCGCCCACGGTCTGGCTGGCATCGGGGATGTGGGCGCTGACGCTGGGTATCATGACGGTGGCGTTCCCGTTCGCCGGGGGCGCGGCGGCTTCTTGCACTCCAGCGCAGCGGTCCAGCCGCTGTTTTGGGCAGTGACCCCGTATGGATTGGAAGCTGCGCTTGAGTGGGGTGTGCGCAAACGCGGCTGGCAGCTGCGGCGAGCGTGGCTGATGTTCGGCTCTGCACTTGTCGGATTGAGCCTGCTCTACTCAGGAGCCGTCTTCTTGCAGAACATCGTTGGCGCAAACCTGGCACAACCTGCCTGGCGTGCGGGTTGGGACAGGCAGGCCGCGGTGGAGGCGGAGCTGGCGCGCCTGGGCGTGCCTCAGGAGGCAGTGGTCATGCTCAACAACCCGCCGGGAGCGTTCGTCGTCTCAGGGCGCGCCAGTATCGCCATACCGGACGCCGATTTGGAGACGGTGGCGGCGGTGGCCAGGCGTTATGGGGCAAGCTACCTCGTGCTGGACGAGAACTACGTGCAAGGGATGGCGGACCTGTACCAGCGCCCGCGGGACGTGCCGGGGTTGAAGTATCTGGACACAGCCGATGGCACGCACATATTCAAGGTGGAATGAAATGGGAATGTCGAACCGGACCCATAGACCCAAAACCGAGGCCCTCAGCAGAGGGATCAACCGGCGCGTAGAATTATGGCTGCGCTGCGGCCTGCCCGCGCTGTTCGCTGCGGTTGGGATGGGGCTGTTCCTGTTGGCTTGTCCGCGGGTCTTCTTCTATCGGGTCGGCTTTCCGCTGGACGATGCCTGGATCCACCAAACATATGCCCGCAGCCTGGCCCTGCGCGGCGAGTGGGCTTTCCTGCCGGGTGTGCACTCGGCCGGCTCGACTGCGCCCTTGTGGACCTTCCTGCTGGCAGCCGGCTACCGGTTGTTTGCGCAGCCGTACATTTGGGCTTTCATACTCGGATTTACCGGTTTATTCGGGACCACTCTACTGGGAGAGGGGCTTTTCCGAGCGGAGGCATCCCCCTGGAAGAGCCGCATCCCCTGGATGGCGCTGTTCCTGGCTGGCGAGTGGCATCTGGTTTGGGCGGCGGTGTCTGGGATGGAGACGATCTTTTATGCGGCCGTAATCCTGGCGGTGTTCTGGCTGCTTCGCAAGCAACCCCATTTGACTTGGGCGGCGGGCGCGCTGGCCGGGCTGGCGGTATGGGTGCGCCCGGATGGAATGACCTTGCTCGGCCCGGCGCTGTTTGTGATCGTCTTGACCGAGCGCACCTGGCGTGAACGGCTGAAGCGCGCCCTTCCGGCGCTGGCTGCGTTTGCATTGGGTGTAGGGCTGTACCTGCTGTTCAACCGCCTGTTGGCCGGGGCCTGGCTGCCGAATACCTTCTATGCCAAGCAGGCCGAATACGCCATCTATCAGCAGTTCCCGCTTTGGCAGCGCTTCTTCTCACTGGCCGAGCTGCCGCTGGTTGGCGCGGGGGTGCTGCTGCTGCCGGGAGCGATCTTTGCCGCCTGGCGGGCCTGGCGTGAGCAGCGCTGGACGATGCTCGCGATGGCCATCTGGTGGCTGGGCTATACTCTGCTGTACGCCATGCGCCTGCCGGTGACCTACCAACACGGCCGCTATCTGATGCCGGCCATGCCGGTCTTTTATGTGTTGGGCGCGGTGGGGACCACCTGGCTGCTGCTGGACGCGCGCGTGAGCGGGCGGTTGGGCTTTGTCCTGCGGCGGGTATGGGCGCTTTCTATTACCCTGGCTTGGATCGGATTCTTGGGGATTGGGGCAAAAAGCTACGCCGACGACGTCGCCATCATCGAGACTGAGATGGTATCGACAGCCCATTGGATCAATGAGAATACTCCTGCAGATGCGCTGATTGCCGTGCACGATATCGGCGCCATCGGCTATTACAGCCAGCGCGACCTGATCGATCTGGCCGGGCTGGTGTCGCCCGAGGTGATCCCGTTCATCCGGGATGAGGAACAGCTGGCGGGATATATGGATGCGCGCGGCGTGGATTATCTGGTCACGTTTCCGAGCTGGTATCCGCAGTTGGCGCTGCGGGCGGAGCTGGTATTCGAGGCGGGCGAGAATTTTCCACCGGTTTCCGGCGCGGAAAAGATGGCCGTTTACCGCTGGTTGGGGCCATGACGCCCTTCTTCGGATTTGAGACGGTTATCTTACCTTCGAAGAGAAGGCCAACCTTAACAGAAGTTAAACTGGCAGGCTGGAATCTCGCAGTCTAGACCAGTCTGTGCTATACTTTCCGGTTGTGGGTTAACCCCCGACCGGTCCTTGTATTCATCATGGGCAGCACTCCAACAGGAGAAAACATCAAATGGATAGGGCAGATAACCCGAAGAGGAAAACCTGGGACGAGTTCGAGCAAGAAGTACAAGACGAGCTGGAACAGTCCAGGCGATCGTTGAATGAAGTCACCCTGATGCTGGAACAAAGCCAGGCAGAGCTATCCAAGCTCTCGCAGCGCAATACAGCGGTCACGAGTCATTTGCAGATGGTGCAAAACCAGTTCGACAGTATGCCTCGAACCGATATCCGCTCTGCGTTTAACTCGTCATTAGAAGTGCAGCAGCGCTTACTGGTGATGCGCGGCCAGCTGGAAAAACTGCAAAGCGATCAGGTTAACCTGAAGCGGTTTGTAAATTCGCTGGAGACTATTCAAACCTATTTGAATGAAAATCAGCTTGGCTCACAGCCTGGCCGGCCGGGGGGCGGCTCAGCTGTGGTCGAGATGGTGATCAACGCACAGGAAGCCGTGCGCCAACGCCTGTCGCAGCAGATGCACGACGGACCTGCGCAGGCGCTGTCGAATTTCATCCTGCAGACCGATATCGCCACGCGCATGTTCGACATCGATCCTGAGAAGGCCAAGGATGAGCTGCTGAACCTGCGCACGGCTGCAATGAGCACCTTCCAGAAGGTGCGCGGCTTCATCACCGAGCTGCGGCCGATGATGCTGGACGACCTCGGCCTGTTCCCCACCCTGCGGCGCTACATCGACGCGGTGAAAGAGCAGAGCGGTCACGAAATCAACCTGGCGATCAAGGGCCAGGAGCGCCGGTTGGAATCCTACCTCGAAGTCATGATTTTCCGAGCAGTCCAGGAACTGGTTGGAAACGCCATCCGCCACAACCTGGATAACCCGTCTCGACTGACGATTAACGTGTTCGCCGCCCTGGAGGACAACCAGATCAAGATCACGGTGACCGATAACGGCAAGGGCTGCGATCCGGAGAGCATCACCCAGAGCAGCGGCCTGGGGCTGAAGCTGATCCGTGAGCGGGTTGACATGCTGGGGGGGTTCATGGATGTCGATTCGTCGGTGGGGCAGGGCTGCAAGGTCAGCTTCCAGGTTCCGGCCCTGGGCGTAGGTGCAGCCAATCATTAAGAAAAACGAACTACTCAGACGGTGGTATTCTTCCAGGTAAAATCCTTGCGACACCATGACTGCCTGAGCAGGTACCGAAAAAAATTATTTTATTTTCAAGGAGAGTTAAATGGCGAAGAAGACGATTGGTTTGCTCACCGGGGGCGGCGATGTGCCAGGCTTGAACCCGGCCATGAAGGCCGTGGTGATGAGCGCCCTTGAGGAAGATTATCGAGTGATCGGTATCCGCCGGGGTTGGGCAGGCCTGTTGAATTACAACCTGGACGAACCTTCCACCTATCATTACTACGTTCAGGAACTGACCAAAGATGATGTCCGCACGATCGACCGTACCGGCGGCACCTTCTTGCACACGTCTCGTACCAACCCGCAGCGTGTCAAGCCGCGCGCCATCCCCGATTTCCTGAAGGGCTCCGACCTGGGTAAGGAGATCGACGATCAAGGCACAATGGATTACACACCCCACGTGCTCAAGGTTCTGGAGCATCTTGGGATCAATGTGATGGCGACCATTGGCGGCGACGATACCCTCAGCTACAGCGTGCGCCTGCATCGAGAAGGCTTCCCGGTTGTGGCCATCCCGAAGACCATGGATAATGATGTGTTCGGTACCGATTACTGCATCGGCTTCTCGACCGCCGTCACCCGCAGCGTGGACTTCATCACCAACATGCGTACCTCCGTCGGCTCGCACGAGCGCATTGGCATCGTTGAGCTGTTTGGGCGCAACTCCGGCGAGACCAGCCTGATCAGTGCCTATCTGTCCTACGTCGACCGCGCCATCATCACCGAGGTTCCCTTCAGCATCGACAGACTGTCGCAAATGTTGATGGAAGATAAGCGCAATAATCCCTCGCATTATGCTATTATGACGATATCGGAAGGCGCCATCATGGAAGGCGGCGACGTGATCGAGACCGGTGAGGCCGATGCCTACGGCCACCGCAAGCTGGGTGGGGTTGGCGAGCTGGCGGCGCGAGAGATCAAGCGCCGCACCGGTCAGGATATCATGTACCAGCAGCTGGCGTACTTGATGCGCTCCGGCGCTCCGGACTCGCTCGATCGCATGGTTGCCATGTCGTTCGGTCACCTGGCGGTCCAACTAATCCGCCGCAACGAGACCGGTAAGATGGTTGCCCTGCATGGCGGCAAGTACACCACCGTGCCGGTGGACATGGTGCTTGCGGGCAAGAAGCACGTGGATGTGCCCAGCTTCTACGATATCGAGACCTACCGCCCGCGGGTGAAAGACTTCATGGGCGTTCCGATGTTCCTCAGCTAGTTGGATTCATCTCTATCCAAGGGACTGTCTGTGGGCTGGTGACATCATTTTCAACAGCAGATGGTCTCTTAGGGGAGAAGTGAAAGGAGAATGAAATGATCGTTTCGACGAAAAAGCTTTTTGAGGCCGCTTACGGCAAATATGCCATTGGCGCTTACAACATTAACAACCTCGAGCAGACCATGGGCCTGTTCCAGGGCAACCTCGACAGCCAGGCGCCGTTCATCATCCAGATCAGCAAGGGCGCACGCGCATACACTCACAAGAATATGCTTGAAGGCCTGATCCGGGCCGCGGACGAGGTCTTCCCCGAGGCGGTTTTCGCGGTCCATCTCGACCACGGCGACGAGGAAACTTGCTATGACTGCATCAACAGCGGTTTCTACAGCTCGGTGATGATCGACGCCAGCAGCAAGTCGTTCGAAGAGAACATCGCCACGACCCGGCGTGTGGTCGAAGCGGCTCACCCGCATGGCATCGCCGTCGAGGCGGAACTGGGGCAGTTGGGCGGCGTGGAAGAGCACGTGCAGGTGAGCGAAAGCGAAGCGAAGCTGACCAACCCGGCCCAGGCGCGTGAGTTTGTCGAACGCAGCGGCTGTGATTCCCTGGCGGTTGCCATCGGCACCAGCCACGGCGCATTCAAGTTCAGCGGCTCTCAGGGCCTGCACTTCGACGTCCTCGCAGATATCCAGCAGCGCCTGCCAGGGTTCCCGCTGGTCATGCACGGCAGCAGCTCGGTCCCGCAGGAAGAAGTGGCGCGCATCAACGCGGCGGGCGGCGAGTTGAAAGGCGCCAAGGGCGTCGACGCCGATCAGTTCAAGCACGCCGCCGAGCTGGGTGTGACCAAAATCAACATCGATACCGACGGTCGCCTGGTGTGGACGCGGGTGCACCGTGAGTACTTCAAAGAGCATCCGGAGAACTTCGATCTGCGGCCTCCAGGACAGGTGTTCATGGCCGAGTACGCCAAGTTCATCGCCAGCAAGAACGAGAAACTTGGCAGCGCCGGACAGCTTTCCGGCGTGCGCAAAATGCTGGGCCTGTAAGTCGTTATTTTAGAATTTATGAACAGCGCCCTGCCCGGATGTTCCCCGCGAGCCTCTGGGCAGGATTTTAATATCGAATGCGAAGGCTATGTGCCTTCGCATTCGATATTTAGCATTGGAGGTCTTGATGCCAAAAAACGAGCAAGGCGTGTTGACGGACCGCTATCAGGTGATCCCGCGCGTGCTGATTTTTATTACGAAAGAAGACAAAGTGCTGCTGCTGAAAGGCGCGCCAACCAAGCGCCTGTGGGCCAACCGCTACAATGGCATCGGCGGGCACGTGGAGCGGGGTGAGGATGTGCTTTCGGCGGCGCGGCGCGAGCTGCAAGAGGAGGCCGGGCTGGCGGTGGAGCGCCTGTGGCTGTGCGGAACGCTGATGGTGGACACAGGGGAGAACATTGGGATTGGGATCTTTATCTTCAAGGGGGAGTACAGCGGCGGCGAACTGAGGCCATCTGAGGAGGGCTCACTGGAGTGGATTGCGCCGGATGCGCTGGATGGTTTGTCGATGGTGGAAGACCTGCCGGTGATCCTGCCGCAGACACTGGATTGGCAGCCGGGGGAGAGGGCGTTCTCGGCCAGGTCTTATTACGATGAAAATGAAAAATTGAAGGTGGAGTTCAGTTAAAAGCCGGTCGCATCGAAACCGGTCAGGCCTAACGATGAGAACAGGTGTAACGCGCTTTGTTAGCGCGTTACACCTGTTCGCGTTTCTATTCTTTTGGCTCGTAGAACACCAGCAGCGTGCTGCCGTACCGGCGCTGGTCGAACTCCTTGAGGTTCTGCAACTCCAGTTCCTCGTACTCTTTCGGGTCGATCTGAACGATCACCCAGGATTCGTCTGAGAGCCAGCCGAGATTGTCGTCGATAGCCTGCATGGCGCGCTGCCACATGCTCTTATACTGCGGCGGGGCCACGTAAATGTAGTCGAAGGCCCGGTCGGGGCGGGCGTGCAGCATGGCATAGGCGTCGGAGTGCATGACCTCGGCTTGATCGGCAAGACGGGCGCGCTGGAGGTTGGTGTTGATGACTTTGATGGCGTCGCGGTGCAGGTCGACGAAGCGCACGAACTTCGCCCCCCGGCTGAGCGCCTCGATGCCGACGCTGCCGGTGCCCCCGAACAGGTCCAGGAAGTCGGCCTCTTCGATGTCTGGGCCGAGGATGTTGAACAAGTTCTCCTTGACGCGGTCGGTGATCGGGCGGGTGATGTCGCCGGGGACGTCTTGCAGGCGCAAGCCCTTGGCTTTTCCGGCGATGATGCGTGGGTTGGGCATGCCCTTACTCCCCCTGACTCCCGGTCTCGTCGAAGCGACGGGCAGCCAGGACATTACCATGTGGGGCAATGATCGGAAGGACGCAGCCGGTGCCGAGGATAAATTTATGCCCCTGGACGGCCTGAGCGGCCTCCTGCGCCTCTGAATAGACTTCTGCGGGTGTTCCCACTACCATCGTTTCCCAGCGCCTCAGACCGCCGCACAGAACTTTATCCGTCATCTGGCGCGCTTCGGCCAGCGAGGGAGGGGTATGGCGATCATGCCAGTTCAGCACTTGCACCGGGTAGCGCGCGAGGCGCTCGAACATCACATCCTCGCCGTGCAGGTGGGCAATATTCAGCCACAGATCTTGAGCGGCCTCCAGCACGCGCAGGTCGTATGCGGCGCCGAACTCCTCGAACTCGCGCTCGGAGTTCAGTCCGTACTGGGCGTGCTGGACGGCATAGAAGACCCCGTCGATGCCGGTCTGTTTGCATTCTTCGAGGAAGCGGACGGTGGTTTCTGTGATGGTTTCCAGCCCGGCGTGCATGGCTTCCGGGTTCTGGCGGATATGGATATGGAGGTTCTTGCGCCCGATCAGGTTCTTGGCCTGTGAAAGCGGGCTGAAGATGGTCTGCACCACCGGGGTCTCGGGAGCGAAGGCTCGGACGATCATGCGCAGGGCTTCGAGTTGACTGCCGAGGCTGCCGGAAGTTGGATCGAGGCAGGGCAGCCTGCCCCAATCCTCGTCGTGGAGGACGGCAGGTTTCGTATAGTTACGGGTGCCCTCGGAGTTGCCGGTCCATTCATCCTCGACGCCCCAATCGCGGATGGCAAAGGACGAGGCGGGCGTGACCTTGACGAAATCGAAATCGTAGCGGTTTTGAAAATCGGCTGTGGCGGCAGCCAACCCGTCGGGAGTTTGATCGTCGACGGGAAAGTGCCGCCACAGGGAGACCGGGGTGCGGTCGGGGGTTTGGCCGGTAAGGCAGGCCTCAAGGCGCTCTCGATGGCCCATGGAACCAACTGCCATAAAGGGTTATTCCTCCGAATCCGATCCTGGCTGCAGCTCGTTGACATGCGATTGGGCCAGGTGGCGCAGCATGCCGAACTTGCTGTCGTTTTCGATTTTCTCGGACTCCGCCAGGGCTTGTTTGAAAGCCTTAAGGGCTTCGTCTTTTTTACCCACAGCTTCCAGGGTAAGCCCGAAGGCATATTGGATGTTGGGATTTTTAGGATCCTCGGTGAGGGCGGTGCGGAAATCTTCTTCGGCTTTCTCGTACTCGTGCAAAGCATAGTAAATCCAGCCGCGCCGCGTGAATTCCTCGGACGATTGCGGGCGCATGGTTGCAAGATCGGGCGCGTTGGCAGTGAATTGGGGCGGGTAGCCTTCCGGCGCCTCAGACAAGTTTGTACCGGTGGACTTTTTCCCGCCGGGCGTGCGTGGTGACGATTCGGTCATCTGTGCTCCTTTCTATTCTTCCCCTGGAATCACGAGATTGAGAGTGGAATCGAATTCTCGATCCTCTTGTGCCCGTTCGTCGAAGTATTGATTCATGAATGCAGAACGGCGCAGGCGCAGCGCCATGGGCGCTACAACTCTAATGTCATCTAATTCTACAACAGTTCGACCGTCAATGACAGCATGAGCTTTGGCTGCTTCAAATAATGTGATTTCGGCTCTAAGGGAGTCGATCCCCAATTTACGGATCAGGGCGATGCCGGCTGTGGAGACCTTCTCGGGCAGCTGCACCTGAGGCAGGAGCTGGTGGGCCGACTGGACTTCCTGACGGGCCAGTGCAGTCTCCTGGGCATAGCGGGTGACCAGCTGCAGAGGGCGGCGCTTGTAGCTGCTGGCCCGTTCATAAGCTTCCATGCGCTCCTCGGGGTCTTCCAACCCGCGAACCAACACCCGCAGCCCAAAGCGGTCCATAATTTGCGAGCGCAGAGTACCTTCTTCCGGATTCATGGAGCCAATCAGGGTGAAGCGAGCGTTGTAGGTGGCGGTCAGCGGGCCGCGACGGACGGTATAGGTGCCCTGAGCGGCGGCGTCGAGGATGGCGTTCACGACTTCATCGCCGAGCAGGTTGACCTCGTCCACGTACAGCACATTGCGATCGGCGTGGGCCAGGATGCCGCGCTTCAAGCGCAAGCGCTCGTGGGCCACGGCGTGTTCGTCCAGGCCGCCGACCACGTCCTCCAACCCAGCGTTCAGCGGCAGCTCTACCAATCGCACGGCAGAGGTGACCGTCAGAGGCTTGCCCTCGCCATACTTACGGGCGCAGTCGGGGCATACGGCGTCCATGCCGCCCACCTCGATATCCTCAGGCATGCAGCCGTAGAAGCAGGCGCTGCGCTCGACATCGGGCATCAAGCCCAGCAGGCTGCGCACAGCGGTGGTCTTGCCGGTGCCGCGTGGACCGATCAGCAGCACACCCCCCAGGGCCGGGTTGGTGAGGGCCAACAGCAGGGCAAGCTTCATCTCGTACTGCCCGACCAGGGCCAGGAAGGGGAAGGGCTGCACCTCGGCAATGCCGGATTCCTCGACCGGCAAGTCGCGGTCATAGCTGCGCCCGGTAATCAGGTCGATCAATTCTTTGAGGGAGTGCACTTTGGGGGGCGATTGGTTCTCGTCCGCCTGCGAAGGCCGGCTGTCACCGGTTTCGACTGGGTTTTCCGTTTGGTCCATATTGCTCTCCCTTTGCTGTAGTCAAGGCCGCGAGGTGCGGGTTTCGCACCACAAGCTCGTGCTGGAGCCGCAGATTCTGCGGCATACCGGCCTTTAACGCAAGATCAATCGATGTCGCTGTACGTCCAGTAGCGGTTGGCGAAAAAGTTCCAGAACATGACGACAATGATCGCAATCGCTAAAGCCATATTATGCCCGAGGAAGCGGGGAGTCAAGATCCATACATCGAGATGCACGGAGGAGGTGAAAAAGTTTACCAGGACTTTCTCTAAATAGGCGAACAGCGGGGTGCGAATGCCCAGTCCAACCAGGCTGATGACGCCGAACTGGACGAGCTGGTGGTGGATCTTTTTGCTGCGTGAATCTGGATAGGTCCAGAAACGGTTCCAGGCAAAGTTGCTGACCACAGCTGCGGTAAAAGAGATGATGCTGGCATAGACCGGTAGAATGCTCGTGGTGGCAGTCAGCAGGTTGAATACACCAAAATCGACGACCGCACCGATGATGCCCACCACGGCAAAGCGCAGAAATCGATCTCTTTCTTTTGGATCTGTAACAATCATTCCAATCCCATTTTTTGTTTGAAGTACGGTACCGTTAATCGAATCCCTTCCTCGAGCGATATTTTTGGTTCCCATTGTAATATGTCCTTTGCGCGTGTGATGTCTGGACGCCGTCGTTGAGGGTCGTCCTCGAGGCGTAGGGCAGGTTTGTGAATAATACCCGCGGGGTTGCCGATGATCCTGTTGATAGTTTGGGCGAATTCCAGGATGGTGGTCTCTTGCGGGTTACCAATATTTACCGGGTCATGCTCGTCAGAGATGAGCAGGCGGTAGATGCCTTCGATCAGATCGTCGACAAAGCAAAAGCTGCGGGTCTGCGATCCGTCGCCATAGACGGTCAGCGGTTCGCCGCGCAGGGCCTGCTGGATGAAGTTGGGCACCACCCGACCGTCGTCGAGGCGCATGCTCGGGCCGTAGGTGTTGAAAATGCGTACGATTGCGGTGTTGAGGCCGTGATAGCGGCGGTAAGCCATCGTCAGGGCCTCAGCAAAACGTTTGGCCTCATCATACACCGAGCGCAAACCGATCGGGTCGACATGTCCCCAGTACGATTCCGACTGGGGGTGCTCCAGCGGGTCGCCGTAGATCTCGCTGGTAGAAGCCAGCAGGTAGCGAGCGTTTTGCGAGTGCGCCACGCCTAGGGTATTGTGAGTGCCCAGCGCTCCAGCCTTCATGGTCTGGATGGGAAGGTTGACGTATCCCAAGGGCGAGGCTGCGTTGGGGCTGGCGGGCGATGCGAAGTGCATGACCGCGTCCACGTTGCCCCCAATAAAGATAAAGGTCGAAACATCATGGCGGATAAAGGAGAAGTTCTTATTATTGGATAAATGCACCAGGTTGTCCGGGCTGCCGGTGATGAAGTTATCCATCCCGACAACCTCATGGCCCTCTTCTAGGAGCCGCTGGCACAGGTGCGATCCTAGAAACCCGGCTGCGCCTGTTATCAAAACTCTCATTGCACACCTCGTTGAATGAATAGTAATCACTTCCAATCGATCTTGCTAATCGATCCATCTCCTGTGATTTGCTGGGACTGGCCACCGTTGGTTGAAACCAGCCACAGATTGCCTTCGAAGATCACCGCCAGCAGCGGTTCGAAGCCCTCGGAGGCTGGGCTCCAGGCTGCGATCTGCGGCTCCAGCCCGGGAGCGCCTTCCTCGGGGAACAGCATACGCCGGTCCGAGCCGTCGGGATTCATCAGAGCCAGGCGGTAGCGGCTGCTGTCGCTCTTGTCGGGGTAGACCGCCTGCAGATAAGCGACCCAGAAGCTGCTCTCGCCGAACAGCGGTGAGGCCACCGGGTAGGCGAACATGCCGCTCTGGGATACCAACGAGGAGGAGCTCTCCCCTTTGACATCCACGGCAGTAACGTCAAACAGCGGCGAGGACTTGTCCGTTTCAGCGCCCGACAGTGAGACGTGGTTGACGGTGTAAAGGGCGCTCTGATCGGGAGACCAGGTGAGTCCCGGCACCCAAGCCCAGTTCTGGCCTGTTTGGTAGGGTAGCAGCTCCATCAAGGGCGTTAAACTACCCTCTTCCAAATCTACCAAACCTACGCTGTCTGTGTGAGCGTATGCGAGTTGTTTTCCATCGGGCGACCAGGCATAACTTGTCCCCCACCAGCCGTATACACCGCCGAAGTTGGTTTCGACGATCTCTTTTTGTTTTAGAATAATACCCGTTGGGCTGTAAGTATCCAAGTGGAGGTCGTTGTTTGCCTGCCAGCCCGGGGCGGTTATCCTCGGCTCGACCGTCGAATAGGCGACGGACAGGCCGGGGGCCGAAACCCAACCGGCAAAGTTTACCACGTTTTGCACCCTCAGCGAGATCGGCGAGGGCTCTTCGTCCCGCAGATCGACCATCCATAAACTGTTGATGGCGCCGTCGTCTTCATCATCCAGGGTTTTGCGAGAATACAACAGCCAGGAGCCGTCTTCATTCAGCGAGAAAATGTGCCCATCCAGGTCGCCGCTCGTCACGACCGGATGGCGCTCCCCGGTGCTGCCCTGCATGAACCAGGCGTTCCCTGCGGTGATATAGACCAATCGCCCAGGGATTTGCACAGTCGTGTAGGGCGCCCGGATGCCGACCATCAGGATCTCAGGCAGGGCTTCTTGCAGGGTCAGCACCTTGAAAACGGTGCGCGGCCCGGCAACTTGATCCTGGTGCACCCGGCGGTAGGTGATCTGTTCCAGCCCGTTCACGCCCGGCTGCACCAGGCGGGTTTGACCCTCGGGCAGAGTCTCGTTGCGGATCACCTGGCGCTGGAAGGGGATAACCTGCTCTTCCATCTCGAATTCCTCTCGAATACGAGTGATCCGAATGACGGTGGATTCGGTCAGGGAGGTGTATGAAGGAGGAACGACCTGATCCAGGTTGGTCAGCTCAATACCGGCTTGCCCGAGAGCATCCTCTACGGTAGAGCCGGTTGGGACGGTGGCGGACTGCTGGCCGCCATCGACGATAATCGCAATGGCAACGATCACCTGGGTTGGTTGGCTGGGGGAAAGGGCGCAGGCAGAAAGGATCGCCGGAGCCGCCATGAAAAACAGCAAGAGGGCGCTTCGAAAACGTTCGACGACGAGGGCATAAGTGTTGTTGTGCATTGCGGAAGGCTACCGATCTGCCAAATCGATTATAATCAACTCACGACGTGAGTCGGTTGGTTCACATCTTGGTTCCGGTGATGGTCATCGAACCGTCGCCAATGGTGACACTTTCAACTTTCACGCCGGAGCCATCGCTGTCGAGAGCGCTGCCCAGGTTCTGATTGATGAGCGAGGTCAGCTGGTTCGTGATTGTGGAAGGTAAAGGAACACTGCCCACATTGGCGGACAGGATGTTTGCACCCAGGCGGTTGTTTGCATCCACAAAGAGAGTGAATACAATGCGCAGGTTTGCGGTAATTGGGCCTTGCTGCACCTTTCCGTACAGCTCTCCCTGCCCGTTATTCAAGAGAATGGTAGGATCGGAGAGGGGCACGTCTGGGCTGCTTTCGACCTGCTGCACCAGGTAATCGGTGAGCTGCTCTTGGGTGAACGTAGTGGTGATCAAGACCTGACCCAATTCACTGGTCTCGATGATGATCGGTTCGACTGTTGGAGCGTCGACTGAGGTTGGCTCTTGAGGCGGCGGAGTTGGGCCACCGGTGGAAAAGTTACAAGCTAACGTGGCAAGCAAGAACACCGTTAATACAGGTAAAATCTTCATGATGCGGTTTGACATGTTCGTTTCCAATCTTTAGAAGAAGGTTTTTGTCGTTGTTCGGCATTGTAGACCCCCGATAAGGGAGGGCTGCTGCCGAAATCATGACAAATATTCTTGCAAAGGACAGGTTTTATTATAGCATGACTGAATCCATCGACCAACTTCTCCCTGAAGATTTCCCCGGAAGCCTTGAAGCGCTGTTGTTCGCAGCCTCTGGCCCGGTTACACCTGCCCAGATTGCCGAAGCATTGGAATGTAAGACCGGTGAAGTTGAAGCTGCCTTAAAGATGCTGCATGAGGGCTACCAGGCGGGGCGCGGCCTCAGCCTGCAGTGGCACGCCGGTCGTGTGCAACTGACCACGGCGCCGAAGTTCGCGCCGATTGTGGAGAAGTTCTTGGGGCTGGAGGCCACTTCGCGTTTGAGCCGGGCGGCATTGGAGACGTTATCGATCATCGCTTACCGCCAGCCGGTCACCCGCCCAGGGGTCGACGCGATCCGCGGCGTCAACAGTGACGGTGTGTTGCGCAGCCTGCTGACCAAGGGGCTGGTGCAGGAAATGGGGCGGACGGAGGGCCCGGGAAGACCGATTCTATATGGAACGACCACAGACTTCTTGCAGCACTTCGGGCTTTCGTCGCTGGAGGAACTGCCGCCGTTTGTGATCGAAGAAGCAGGCGATGGCGAACGGCAAAATACTATTTTGAAAGATTAGGTGGGGTACACAAAGGAATTATGGAAGAACGTTTGCAGAAGATTATGGCTCGGGCGGGCTTTGGCTCACGCCGGGCGAACGAAGAATATATTGTCGCCGGGCGGGTGAAGGTCAACGGTGTGACCGCCAAGCTGGGCATGAAAGCCGATCCGCAGAAGGACGAGATCACTGTTGACGGTAAGCCAATCCCGAAGGAGGAGCAGCTGGTATACGTGGCGCTGCACAAGCCGCGCGGCGTACTTTCGGACGTGGATCCAAAAGATTCACGCCCTACCGTGCGCGACTTGGTGCCGGTTTCGGGGCATTTGTTCGCGGTGGGGCGGCTGGATTATGACAGCGAGGGGTTGATCCTGCTGACCAACGACGGGGAATTGGCCAATCGCCTGACTCATCCGCGCTATGGGCACGAGAAGGAGTACCGGGTGCTTTTGGCTACCATGCCAGACGAGGAGCAGCTGGAGATCTGGCGGCGAGGCGTGGTGCTGGAAGATGGCTACCGCACCGCCCCGGCGGACGTGATGATTGAGAGTGAGGCAGGCAAGGGGGCCTGGCTGCGGGTGATCCTGCGCGAGGGTCGCAAGCGCCAGATCCGTGAGGTGGGCAGCCGCATCGGGCTGCCGGTGCACCGCATCGTACGGGTGCGAATTGGCTCGCTGAACCTGGGCAACCTGAAGGCGCGCGAGTGGCGCTTCTTGTCTCAGGAAGAGGTGCGGCGTTTGAAGAGCGGCACCGCAAGGCCGGCCCGACGGTCGACGCGCCAGAGCGCAAAACCGCCAAAACCAAAGGCCTCCAGCTCGAGACTTGCAGAGCGGAAACCGTTCGAACGGAAACCGACTGAACGCAAACCGTCCAGGCCGGGTTCGAAAAAGCGCAGCGCACCCAACCGGCCGCGGCGCTCCGACGAGCGCGGCAAAGGTAAATAGCAGCCGCCTGAACCGATGAAACCAGGTGGGGTGCGCTTCCGAAGCGCATTCCAGCTCTTGCTCCATCAAATGAGGAGGATTGGATGCATTTAACTGCCGATAAAGATACCGTGATGCCCGCCATGGCGCTGATCCGCGAGATGGGCTATCACATGACCATCGATCATACCAAGCCCAGCTTCAGCGCCGAAAAGGACGGTAACACCTTTGAAGGGGAAGACCCGGTGGTGGTCCTGGGGTTGATCAAGCTGTTCGAGATGCGCGGCGAAAACTGGCAAGCCACCGAAGAAGAGATGGAAGAGATTGTCCGAGATATGCTGCTGAGTGGGGAGTAGCGCTAAACATGGAAAGCGATGCAGACGGGATGGCCCAGCCATCCCGTTTGATTTTAAATAAAGAATTTGATGAATGGGTCTGACCAGCTGGGGAAGATGCCGGCCAGAAAGATGAATGGGCTCCAGCGTTTGGGGATCATCAGTAAGCGCCGGGGATGGTAAATGAGTTCGAGCGATCTGGCCGGCGACGTATGAGGTCGGCATCAGGCCGTTGATTTTGGGAGCGTGGGCAGCGCCACGGACGTGGGCTTCGTGGAAGGGTGATATTTCTGAGGGGGTGTTGCCCGAGCAGAGGACAGACACTCGGATACCTTTACCCTTCAGTTGGCGGCGGAGGGAGTCGGAAAAGCCAACGATCCCGAACTTTGTGGCGCAGTAGGTGGGGTTGTAGGGCGTAGCGACCAGCCCGTTTAGGGAAGAATTGTTGATGATGTGACCAGATTTCTGCTCCAGCATGACCGGTAACACCGCCTGGGCGGCCAGTATGGCGGCTGTCAGGTTGGTTTGAACTTCGGCCACGATCTTTTCCGGCTCCATTTTCGTTAATGGGCGGTCGTAATTCACCCCGGCGTTGTTGAAGAGGATATCCACCCGGCCCCAGCGGTCGATGGTGGATTGAACCATGGCATCCAGATTGGCGGGCTTGGTTACGTCGGTCGGGACGACCAGCGCCTCGCCGCCCAACTGCTGCACCTCCTCCGCCACGCTGCGCAGGCGGTCTTCTCGCCTGGCTGCGAGGGTCAATCGAAAGCCGTCAAGGGCCATGCGGCGAGCGGCGGCAGCGCCGATGCCGCTGGACGCCCCGGTGACGATCATTACGGGTTTCTTCATGATGCTCCTTAACGATAAAGTACATCTTTAAATCAGCATGATCATATCACGCCCGGCTGCCGAATAGGATCTAGTCTGGATTTCATTTCTGTATGGAATCAAAAGACCGGCGCCTTAGCACGCCGGTCTTTTGATCTTTATCCCTCTGCGCCTGGCAGGGCTTTTTCCACCAGTCGGATCTGCTCCATGGAGGCTGGTTCCTCTTTGGCCTTGCGGCGGATCAGGTCTTTGAGCTTTTCTTCGGTGATGGTGGGCACGGGGGCGTTCTGCGCTTCCAGCTCGGCTTTATCGTTGGTGAAGATCAGGGCCGATTTGATCGGCGGAATTTCAGTCTCGCCCAGCTGCTTTTGCAGGTAGCTCGCCATGGTTGCCTCGTTGGCGCGCACTTCCAGGTCCGGCCGGCCGAGGCCCTCTTGGGCGAAAACCTTGAGGTACAGGTTGCCGCCTTGCTGCTTCCAGCGTCCCTTGGCTTCATCGTAGGTGATGGTGCCTTTCTGGAAGTAGGGCTGCAGCACCCAGATCCCGGCCGGGCCTACGAGCAGGTGCGGGACTGGTGCAATATAGTGGTACAGGACGTACTGGTCGTTGAGGCCCTTGAGCGCGGCGCTCAGGGTCTCATCCGGGCGTGGAGAGCGTCCCCAGCGCGAGCCGAAGTAGATGCCGACCTGCGAAAGGATGAAGCCTGCCAGCAGCGCTATGAAAGAGTACTGCACGTACTGCGGCTGAAAGGAGATATATAGGCCGATACCCAGGATCGCCAGGCTGGCCATGGTGGTGTAACGACCAATGGTGGCGTTACGCTTGATCATTTTCTCGTTCGATATGATTCTCATGCAAAAATTCCTTCTACGAAAGTGCTTTGGTGATGTTTTTCTAGAGAGCCAACCTGCGCCTACCGCGGCGCACCGGCTAGCTTTTCTTGCAGTTGTTGGCGCATTGCGCCGAGCAGATCGGCCTGGATGGCTTGATTTGCAACCCGGATGGCGCTGGTGAGGGCACGCGCATCCGAACGTCCGTGGCCGACGAACACCATGCCATCGATGCCGAGCAGCGGGGCGGCCCCGGTTTCGCCGGGGTCCATTAACTTGCGAATGCCGTTAAAAGCGGGTTTCGCCAGGGCGGCGCCAAGCTTGGTGCGCGTGCTGCCCATCAGTTCTTCCTTCAAGGTGTCAACGAGTAATTTGGCAACTGCTTCGCTTGATTTTAACATGATATTGCCGGTAAATCCATCCGTTACAACGACATCGGCCTGGCCGCCGAACAATTCCTTGCCCTCCACGTTGCCGATAAAGTTAATCGAAGGCTCGGCCGCCAACAAGGGGTAGGCGTCGTGCACGAGCTGGTTGCCCTTGCCCGCTTCCTCGCCATTCGAGAGCAGCCCGACGCGGGGATTATGCTTGCCCAGCACCCTCTCGGCATACAGGCTGCCCATCATGGCAAACTGGAGCAGGAAGTCCGGGCGGCAGTCGGCGTTGGCGCCGATGTCGAGCACGACGCAGTGGCCGCCCTTGACCGGGAATTGGGCCGTCAGGGCGGGCCGCTGCACGCCCTTGATGCGTCCGAGCGTGCGCAAGGCCATGAACATGGCTGCGCCGGTGTTGCCGGCGGTCACGAACGCGTCGGCTTCGCCGCTTTTCACCAACTGCATACCAATCGCCATCGAATTGTTCGGCTTGGCGCGGGCGCTTGCCACGGCTTTCTCGCCCATCTCCAGCACATCCGGGGCGTGGACAATCCGCACCGGCAGGCCGCGGGTGTTGGCGGCTTTCAGCTTGTCTGTGAGGATCTCCTGTTGGCCGACCAGGATGATCTCCTGGGAATACAGTCCGGCTGCGTCGACGGCTGCCTGGATCTCAGGTTCGGGATAGCGGTCGCTTCCCATTGCATCGAGGACAATTGCCATGATAGCTCCTTTTGAATTTAAAAAAAGATGGTAACTGCGGGAGCAACTGCGTTTGGAGCGGACGACCTCCAGCGCCATGCATCCCAAACGTCACTGCTCCAGAAGCAAAAGATGCCGGACACTGTCTTGACCCATTCAATATAGACGATTATAATATCAATGCTTCAGCGCTGGTGCTGGAATTGGCAGACAGGCATGGTTGAGGGCCATGTGCCGAAAGGCGTGGGGGTTCAAGTCCCCCCCAGCGCACAAAGTAGGTCGTGTTATTTTGATGGCGTATGCGGGTGACAGCGTCGCCGGTTTACTCCATCAAAATAACACTTTTTGATTCGTGTTTAAGCTGTAACAAACAGGGCCCGGCTTGCTATATGATGTGCAAGCCGAGCCCTGTTTGAGAATCATGCAAGTGTTAGACCTGTCTTTGGACGATATACTCTGCCAGGTTTTCCAACGAATCGCGCTGGATGCTGTCCGGAGCATCGCGCAGGTATCTTAGCGCCCGCTCGACGTGCTGCCCGGCTTCGTCGAGAGACTGATCGATGGCCGAACTGGTGCGGATGGAATCGATGAGCCGCTGGGCTTGCTCTTCCTCTTGCGAGCATTTCCCTTGCAAGTAGTCCAGCACTTCGCTGTCGTGGGGATGATCTTCGATGTAGTACAGCACGGGCAGGGTGATTAAGCCCTGGCGCAGGTCGCTGCCGACCGGTTTGCCGAGCTCGTCAGGCTCGCTTGTGAAATCGAGCACGTCATCTACGATTTGAAAGGCCATGCCGATTTCGTAGCCGTAGCGACACATCGAGTCCACCGTATTGTGGCAGGCCCCGCCGAGCAGGGCGGGGGTCAGGGAGGCAGTCTCGAACAGCGAGGCGGTTTTGGCATAGATGCGCTGGTAATAATCATCGCGGCTGACCCGGCAGCGACTGGAGAACAGCTGGGTGATCTCGCCGTTGACGATGGTGGTCAGCGCTTTTGAGAACTGTTGGACGACCGGCAGGGAATTGGTGTCGGAGGCCAGCTTGGCGGCGCAAGCAAACAGAAAATCGCCGGTGAGCACGGTGGCCCCGGCGGACCAGAGCGAATTCAGGGTGGGCGAGCCGCGGCGCAGCATCGAGCTGTCGATCAGATCGTCGTGGACCAGGGTGGCGGTATGCAGCAGCTCGACCGCGGCTGCCAGCGAGAGCAGCGGCTTGCGCGGCGCGCCGAGCATCTGACCAACCAATAAGGTGATCGATGGGCGGATGCGCTTCCCACCGGATGAAAGAATAATATTCAAAGCCGATCCCAGGTCGGGATGATACTCGTCTGCCTGGGCGCGCATCAAGGCTTCAACTTCTTGAATGTCCTCTTGGACAGGTGTAAAGAAAGAAACAATTGTGTTCAAACAGCAGCTCCCCAGTTAAATAGTTGATCGGCATTTTGGGTTGTGGACACGCCAATCGAGGATACCGGTAAATTGTGCAGCTCAGCAACTTTCTCTGCAATGATCGCGATGTAAGCTGGTTCGTTCCGCTTGCCTCTGTTCGGGTGCGGGGTCAGGTAAGGGCCGTCCGTTTCTAGCAGCAAACATTCTAAAGGAAGGTTCTCAACAAGGCGCTGGCGATCTGGCGCATTCTTAAAGGTCACAGGGCCGCTGACGCCAATCGCAAAATGATGATCGATTGCTTCCTTGGCAGTCTCCAGGTCACCTTCGTAAGAATGCAGCACACCCGGGTGACTGGACAGGCGGTTCCCTTCCTGGCAGAGGGCTTCCTGCCAATCTCGCAGGATGCCCCACAAATCTTCCAGTGACTGCCGAGTATGGATCGAGACCGGCAGTCCCAACTCAGCAGCCAGGTCCAATTGACGCCGCAGGATCTGCTGCTGGAGCGGATGCGGAGCGTACTCGCGGTAGTAGTCGAGCCCAATCTCGCCGATGGCGACCACTTTTGGATGCGATGCCATCTCGCGCAGCGCTGCCAGTGTATTGTCGTTCCAAGAGAGCGCATCGTTAGGATGAACACCAATCGCGGCGAAAAGGTTTGCATGGCGATCCGCCAGCTCAACAGCCTGCCGTGAAGTGTCCAGGTCGATGCCGGGCACCAGGATGCGGGTTAAACCCTGCTCCCAGGCGCGGTCCAGAACCGCGGGTAAATCCTCTTCGTACTGCCGCAGGTACAAATGACAGTGTGTATCCGCCAGAGCCAATTAATCGATCCCAGCTATCCGCAATCCATCCTGCAAAATCGGCTGGACGCGGTCTTTATGTGTCGTCTCTGTATAAACCCGCAAGATCGGTTCTGTGCCGGAGAAGCGAACCAGCAGCCAGCCGCCGTCTTCCAGGTTGAATTTATAGCCGTCCAAAGTGTCGAGCCCGGTCACTTTCAGCCCGCCAATGGTCTTTGGATTGGCATTCAGAATGCGCTCGCGGCGCTTTTCCCGGTCGCCAGTGAAGCGCTTGTCGATGCGGTCGTAGTAGTGCGGGCCGACCTTGTCGAACAGGTATTGGATCAGCTCGGACGGCTTGCGCTTCATTCGCACGATCATATCCAGGAGATACAGGCCCGCCAGGATGCCGTCTCGCTCGGGCACGTTACCCCGGAAGGCGTAGCCGCCGGATTCTTCACCGCCGATCATGGCGTTGGTCTCGATCATCTTCGGCGCTACATACTTGAAGCCTACGCCGGTCTGGTAGACCGGCACATCATACAGCTTGCCGATCTTCTCGAGCATGCTGGTGGTTGAAAGCGTCTTGACGATGGGCCCACGCTGGTTGCGCTGCTCGATCAAGTACAGCGCCAGCAAAGCGTAGACTTCCAGTTGGTTGACAAAATGGCCGTGCTCGTCGCCCACACCCAGCCGGTCGGCGTCGCCGTCGGTGACGATTAGAACGTCTGAACCGGACTCGACCGTGGTCGCCAAACCGACATCGATGTTCGGTGGAATGGGCTCCGGGCGTTTCATTTCCGGGAAGATTGGGTTGCGGCTGTTGTGGATCTCGATAATTTTGGTCGCTCCGCCGCCAATCAGGAGCGGGAACCAGCCGGCTCCGTTGCCCCACATGGGGTCCACGACGATTTTCAACCCGGCATTGCGGATGCTGTCCAGGTCGATCAGGTCGTTCAGGTGTTTGATATATTCAGGGGCAGGGTCGAAGCGTTTAACCATTCCCTTCTTCTCAGCTTCGGCGATGGACATTTGCTTGATGCGGTCGACCGAATCCGGGATGTTCTGCTCGATCTCCGCCAACCCTTCCGGATCGATTGCGCCGCCATACTCATTGCGCACCTTAAATCCGTTGTCGGTAGGTGGGTTGTGGGATGCAGTGATGTTAACAGCCCCACCCGCCTTCCTGGCAACCACTGCATAGGAAATCACCGGAGTTGGTGTTGCTCCTTCTGTAAGATAAACATGCAATCCATTTCCGGCTAACACCTCAGCCGCTGCATCTGCGAAATGCTCCGATCCAAACCGCTTGTCATACCCTATCACAAACCATTCATTTTTCTTGCCATGGTTGAGACAATAACTTGCAAAACCTTGTGCACAGCGGCGGACATTGTCGAAGGTGTAATCGCCTGCAATTACCCCCCGCCATCCATCTGTGCCAAAGCGTATTGTGTCCGACATAACCGCCTCCGCCTGTGAGAAATTTAACGATCGTTGATGTATTATATCAGCGGTTGCACCTCGTAGCAAAGTTTTTATGTAAGGGTGTAATGAGTATTTTGATTGTCAGGGCCGCCCTGAAAATCAAAACAGGGATCCGGCATGCTATAATGAAGCCGTTGTCGGTACAAAAGGAGTTGGAAGTGAACGGGAAGACAAATATCTATTTCGATTATGCAGCGACAACGCCTGTAGACGATAGAGTTCTGCAGGCGATGCTGCCTTATTTTAACGAAACGTTTGGTAACCCTTCATCCGAGCATCGATACGGCCAGCAAGCCGAAGCCGCCATGGAGCAGGCCCGCCAGACGATTGCGAACGCGTTGAATGCCCACCCGGACGAGATCATTTTCACCGGCTGCGGCACAGAAAGTGATAATTTAGCGCTGCGTGGGACCGCTTTTGCGCGTCGGGAGGCGAAGGGGCGGGCGCATATGCTGATCTCACCGGTGGAACACCACGCCGTGACCCACACGGCCCAGCAGCTTGCGCAGATGTTCGGGTTTCAAGTGGAATACCTGGAGGTGGACGAGAACGGCATGGTCGATCCGGCCTCGGTGGAGGCTTGCGTGCGCGAGGATACGGCGGTCGTTTCGGTGATCTACGGCAACAACGAGATCGGCACCGTCAACCCGATCGCCGAGATTGGGGCGGTCTGTCGCGAGCGCGGCATAGCGTTCCATACCGATGCTGTGCAGGCGGCGGCGCACCTGCCGATCGACGTGCAGGCCGATCAGATCGACCTGATGGCGATTGGGGCGCACAAGTTTTACGGGCCGAAGGGCGTGGGCGCGCTGTACGTGCGGCGCGGGACGGAGATGGCTCCGATCCTGACCGGCGGCAAGCAGGAAGATGGCATGCGCGCCGGGACGCAGAACGTGCCTTACATTGTCGGCATGGCGGAAGCGCTGCGACTGGTCCGAGAGGAAATGGAAGAGCGCACGGCGAAGCTGATCCCGATGCGCGACCGGCTGATCGGGCGCGTGTTGGAGAGCATTCCACAAGTGCGCCTGACCGGGCATCCTTCCCGGCGACTGTCTAACCATGCCAGCTTTGCCTTTGAGAACGTAGACGGAAACGCCTTGCTGATGATGCTCGACGTGGCCGGGTTCTCGTGTTCGTCGGGCTCGGCTTGCAAGTCGGGCACGCCCAAGCCATCCGAGGTTCTGCTGGCGATTGGGCTGCAAGAGCCATGGGCGCGCGGCGCGCTGCGGGTGACGATGGGCAAGGATACACAACCCGAACAGGTGGACCGGCTGGCCGACGTGCTGCCCGGAATCGTGGAGCAGGCTCGTTCGCTCTAAAGCGTGCAGGTAAATTCGAATTTATTGGTGGTTGATTATGAGTGAGTTGCCAACCGTAGTGATCGCAATGAGCGGTGGGGTCGACAGCTCGGTCGCGGCGGCGCTGCTGAAGGAGCAGGGCTACAACGTGATCGGGATGATGTTGCGCCTGTGGAGCCAGCCTGAGCTCGAGAGTGAGAACCGCTGCTGCACCCCGGATGATATGAGCATTGCCCGGCGTGTGGCGGGTGGTTTAGGCTTTCCATTTTACGTGATGGACGTGCGCCAGCCCTTCCACGACGAAGTCGTGCAGCCCTTCCTGGAAAGCTATGAGCAAGGGGTTACTCCGAACCCGTGCATCCGCTGCAATCAGCACATACGTTGGGGACGGCTGATGAAGCAGGCCCGGGCGCTGGGCGCAGATTTCCTGGCGACGGGTCACTACGCTCGCATCCACTGCTTACCGGACGGGAACCGGGCGCTGGTCAAAGCAGTCGACGAGCGCAAGGACCAGTCGTACGTGCTGAGCGTGCTGAACCAGGAACAGCTGGCGCATACGATGTTCCCGCTGGGTGAACTGCGCAAGGATGAGGTGCGTGAGCTGGCGAAGAAATACGGGCTGGGGGTCTCGCGCAAACCGGACAGCCAGGACCTGTGCTTTTTGGCCGGTGAGGACTACCGGGCATTCCTGGAGCGGGAGATGCCGCAGGTGGTGCGCCCGGGTATCATCGTCAACCGCCAGGGAGACCAACTGGGCTGGCACCGTGGATTGGCTTTTTACACCATTGGACAGCGCAAAGGTTTGGGTATCACCGGGCTGCGGCCGCTGTATGTGCTGCACAAGGATCTGGAGAACAACGTCCTGGTGGTGGGTGAGGAGAGCGAGCTTGGTAGTCGCGACGTGATCGTGGGCGGCTTCAACTGGATCTCCGGCAAGGAGCCCGAGCAGATGCTGCGGGCAGAGGTCAAGATCCGCTACAAGGCAGCCCTTGCCCCAGCCACCCTGGAGCCACTGGGCGATCACCGGGTGCGGATGCTGTTCGACCACCCGCTGCGCGACGTCACACCGGGTCAGCGCGCCGTTGCTTACGATGGAGAGACGGCGCTGGGTGGTGGTATGATCTTAGAAGTGATCGACCGGTAATCTTCTTGCAACCAAGCGATCAAACAGAACTTTCCGGAGATTCTTGCCATGATGACCTTGCCAGCGTTCCTGTTCGGACTCCTGATCTCGTCCCTGTACGGCGCCGCGTTCCATCTATGGAAGGGCGGCGGACCTGGGCGTCTGCTGCTATACTTGCTGCTCAGTTGGGCAGGGTTCTGGTTAGGGCATTTCATTGCCGGGTGGGTTGGGCTTACCTTAGCCAGCGTCGGCCCGGTGCGGGTGGGGGCGGGGACCATCGGCAGCCTGATCTTCTTGTTCGTGGGGCACTGGCTGAGCCTGATCCAGTTGGAAGAAAGTCATTGAGAGAAAGAACGCAGAGAGTGGAGAGAATAGAACGCTGAAAGTTCTAACCTCTCCACTCTGCTCTCTTAAATAAAGGAGAGGCAGGTGCCTCGCGCTGCCTCTCCAAATGCTTCTCTTTGGAAGACTACACGATGGTAACGTCGGCAGCCTGGAGGCCCTTAGGGCCTTTCTCGATGGTAAACTCTACCTGCTGGCCCTCTTCTAAATTCTTGAACCCTTCCTGCGCGATAGCAGAATAGTGGACAAAGACATCGGGACCACCAGGGCGGGAGATGAAACCATAGCCTTTGCTTGTGTTGAACCACTTGACTGTGCCGGTGACACGCTCGCTCATTGCTACTCCTACTCCTTACAAAAAAGAAACTTGTTTGACGAACTTTATGGCATTGCGAAACCTGCGCAGTCGATAGGTCCACTGCTTTTAAAGCAAACTCCCGTTAGGCTCCGAGGCCAGCCAAACGATAACGCCTTCAGACTTCAACAAGTACGCACGAGCCATATGCCACTTTCTATTTTAGCCAATTTTAATTTGTTGTCAATATAATTGAACTATAGAGTTTTGTGATCGTCATTTTGGAACATGCGGAATGAGCAGTAAAGAGAGCAGGCAGCCCCTTCGAAGTATGAGGGGTTGCCTGCTCTCTTTCAATTGTCTTTTTCAGGCTCTTTAGTAGGATGACAATGCGTTGGAAACCCTGAACGGAGATGGGGTTTTAAGCAAGCGTTACGTTGTTTTGACGGACACCGGCAGTTCTCTGACTGCCCTAAGCAACCGATCTCTTTTCCGAGTTGAACTGCGTCTCGTACAGCTGGGCATATACGCCGTTCAGCGCCAGAAGCTCGGCATGGGTGCCGCGCTCGACGATGCGGCCGCGGTCCATTACCAGGATCAGATCGGCGGCCAGGATGGTGGAGAGGCGGTGAGCGATCACGATGCTGGTGCGACCGGCCATGACTCGTTTGAGCGCTTCCTGGATGAGGGCTTCGGATTCGCTGTCCAGGTGGCTGGTGGCTTCGTCCAGCACCAGGATCTGTGGGTCTTTCAAGATCACCCGCGCCAGGGCGATGCGCTGCTTCTCACCACCGCTCAAGCGGTAACCGCGCTCGCCGACCACCGTATCGTAGCCGTCGGGCAGATCGCGGATGAAATTGTGGATGTTGGCCGCCTTGGCTGCAGCGATGATCTCGTCTTGGGTGGCATCCAGTTTGGCGTACATCAGGTTGGTGCGGATCGTGTCGTGGAACATGTGCGTCTCTTGGGTGACCATACCGATCTGGTCGGCCAGCGATTTCAGCGTGACGTCGCGCAGATCGTGCCCGTCGATGCGGATGCAACCGTCGATGGGATCGTATAGACGAGGGATCAGGTAAGTCAGCGTGGTCTTCCCCGCTCCGCTGGGACCCACCAGCGCCACCAACTGGCCAGGATGGACCATGAAGGAGACGTCCTCCAGGGCGGCATCGCGCGCCTGGCTGTGGGCCTGGGCCTCTTCGTCCCGTTCGCCGGGCTTGCCTTCGGAGAAGACTGCATCGATGGTGTCCATGCGGCCGTAGCGCTGCACTTGTGAGAGCGGGCTTTTCTCCCCGGCCTGATATTTAAACGATACCCGATCGAATTCCAGCTCTCCCGCTGCACGCTGCAGCTCGACGGCGTCCGGCTGCTCGCGGATATCCAGGGGCAGGTCGATCACCTCGAACACACGCTCAAAGCTGACGATAGAAGTGGCGAACTCGACCGGAGCATTCGCTAAACCCTGCAGTGAGCTGTACAGGCTGGTCAGGTAGGCGCCAAAGGCCACAATCGTGCCAATGGTGAAGGCGCCGCGGATGACGAGGTAACCGCCGATGCCATACACCAGCGCCGTGCCGATCGCGCTGAGCAGCCCGATAATCATGAAGAAGGTTACCCCGGTCACGGCCCGCCAGATGCCGACGTCGCGCACGCGCCCGGCCAATTGCTGGAAGCGCTGCGTCTCCACCTCCACCCGGCTGAACAGCTTGACCAGCAGGGTGCCGCCGATGTTGAGTGTCTCGTTCATTGTGGCGTTCATGCGGGCGTTGGCTTCCATCGCCTGACGGGCGATCGTGCGCAGACGTCCACCCAACTGCCGGGCAGTCAGGATGAACAGCGGTAAGATCGCCACACTGATCAAGGTCAGGCGCCATTCGAGGGTGAGCATGACCGCCAGCACGGCCACGGCCTGGACGATGTTGGTGACCATGTTGACGATGGTGTTGCTGATGGCGTTCTGCGCGCCGACCACATCGTTGTTGAGGCGGCTCATCAGCTCACCGACTTTGGTGTTGGTGAAGAAGCGCAGCGACATGCGTTGGAGGTGATTGTAAAGCGCCACGCGCAGGTCGTAGATCACACCCTCGCCGACGGTGGCGTTCAGGCGGCGCTGGATCACAGCAATGCCGCCGCCCAGGGAGGGGATCAGCAGCAGGGCCAGCGCCAGGAGCACCAGACGGTTCACATCACCGGACGGGATGGTCCGGTCGATCAAGTCGCGCAAGATCAGCGGGGTGAGCAAAGTCAGCCCGGTGCTGATCAGGATTGCCCCGAGCATAATAATGATTTGCCAGCGATACGGGCGCCCGTAAGCCAAGACGCGTTTCAACAGCGAGCGTGTCACTTTCGGTTTTTCAGCCGGAGCGCTAATGATACTCCACCAACCACCACCATGAAATCCCATCAATTCATCCTTTTATCGATTGCTATTTTCAATTGCGCATCAAACTGCCTGACGAAGGCCAAGCGTCTCTTCGAGAAGTTTCAGAAATTCCGCCGGATCCTCGCAGGTCAGCAGCTGCAAGCGGCGAGCTTTGTCGAGGTTCAAGGGCTGCAGGATCCTGGCCGTGTACTTACGGAACTGCACTAACCCGGACTGCGGGCCGTAGAAATCCATGTTCTTTTGCAGGTGTTCGTGCATGGTCGCAAATACCTGTTCGGGCGGCGCCTCGTGCCGATCGAGACGCTGGAAGATCCAGGGGTTGTTCAACGCCCCGCGGGCGATCATCACGCCGTCGCAGCCGGTATACTGCTTCATGCGCTCGATGTCGGCCACAGTGCGCACGTCGCCGTTGCCGATGACTGGAATCGACAAGGCTTGCTTGATCTCGGCGATTGGCTCCCAATCTGCCTCGCCGCCATAGCTTTGCACCTTCGTGCGTCCGTGCACCGCCAGCAATTTGCCACCGTTGTCTTCGACGAGGCGGGCGACTTGCATGTAGTTGCGGCTGTCATCGTCCCATCCCAGGCGGATCTTGCCGGTCACCGGCACGTCCAGCTCTTTTGTGAGCATGGAGAAGATACGCTCAATTTTCTCGGGCGTGCGCATCAAGCCTACCCCCGCGCCGCGGCCCGAGACGCTCTTGTCGGGGCAGCCCATATTGACATCGATGATGTCTGGACGGTAGTCCATCAGCTTCAGCACAGCTTTGAGGATCAGGTCGGGGTCACTGTCGAACACCTGGAACACGACCGGCCGCTCCCATTCAAGATAAGTCAGTTTGCGTTCGAGGTGCGGGTGCCCGAAGACCACATCCCGGGCGTTGATGAACTCGGTGTAACTCATGGCTGAGCCGAGCGAGCGCGCCAGCGAGCGGAACGGCAGGCTGGAGAGCCCATCCATCGGAGAGAGGATCAAGTCGCCGTAAACGGGAATATCGCCCACCCGGAAGGAGGGCGCTGTTTGTCGATTTTCCATGCCCAAAAGTTTATCATAGAATTCGGACATGGATCGTCCGAAAAACTCTCGATCCGGCATTGGCTTACGCCTCTTGCGATATCCTCTGCCACCTGGCGGCGCTGCGCTCGATGGATTCCTGGTAAACCTCAATGAGTTTATGGGTCGCGGAGTGGATGTCGTAGCGTTTAGCGTTTTGAAAAGCTTCGAGACTGAGCGCCCGCAGGCGCTGAGGATCGTCCAGCAGCCGGATAATGGCTGAGGCGAAATCCTGCTCTTTAGCAGGGGTGATCACTCCGCCGCCCTTTGAGACAATGTCGCGTGAGCTGGGGCAATCCACCGCCACCACTGGCGTCCCTGCCGCCATAGCCTCGACCAGCACCAGTCCCTGCGTTTCGACCCTCGAGGGGAACACGAACAGATCGGCGGCGGCGACAAAATTGGCAACTTCTTGGTAGGGAATAGCGCCATAGAAATGCACGCGCGACACGATACCTAGCTTTTCAGCCTGCTTGCGCAGCTGATTTTCGATGGGGCCTTTGCCGACCAGCAGCAGATGCGTGTTGGGACGCTGACGACAGAGGATGGCGATCGTGTCCAACAGCAGGTCCAGGTTCTTCTCCTCGGACAGCCGACCGAGGTAGAGCAGGATCTCCGCCCGTTCCAGGCCCAGCTTGATGCGCACCTGCTCGGGGCATAAGTGCGTGTAGTTATCGAGGTCGACCGGGGTGGGAATGACCGTCACCGGCGCATCGACCTCGTACTTTTCAAGGATCAGACTGCGGATGCTGGGAGAGGGAGCGATGATATGGGTACAATGCAGTAGATAGCGGGACACCACTTCATCCACCACTGCGCCGGCCAGACCGGGTGCAATCGGGACGTATTTTTGCGCATATTCATCATACAGTGAATGGAAGGTGAACACCAGCGGCACTTTGCGCTCGCGGGCGAAGGTCGCCGCCAGGTTGCCCATCACGATCATGTGCTGGCTGTGGATCACGTCCGGGCGGATGCCGTTGATGGTGGGGGTCATCAGCCCCTTGATTGGAATCAGCAGCGACAGGTCCACCTGCGAAGTCAGATCGATGGCCGGAAAGCGGAAAATATAAGGCTCATCGTCCTCGTAATTGGTATATTCCGGGGCAATAACAGCTGCCTCGTGCCCTGCGTCCTTCAGCCCCTGGCGAAACAGCAGCATTGAGCGAACGACGCCGCTGATGGATGGTTTGTAAGCATTGCTGAAGATTGCAATTCGCATCAGTCCTCGCCTCTATACTCCGATGATTACTTGGATACCTGGCAGCATCCCCCCGCTCACACTGCACCTCTATTTTACCTAGAAAGGGGAAGAGCGTGTTGGCAGGGTAATGATATAATCTCTCCGTCGTAAAACGAACTGGATTTTGGAGGTATGCTTGAGCCGTCTAATTAAAACTGAAACCGCCGCCAAGGATCGCACCCGACTGACACGGGCGGTTGTGCTGGCGTTACGAGAACTGATGCGCCAGACGGAGCCGGACGAGCACAGCCGGGACCTGGCAGCCTTCATCTCCCTGGCTTTGCAAGAAATTCACGCGACCATCGACGCTTCCGTCGCCGCCTGGGAGAAGCGCGGCTACTGGGTCAAAGCCGACCGGTTCCGCATGGAGTGGGAATGGGCCGGCCGCAGCTCGGATAAGATGAAACAGGCCGTATTGGAGGACGACTGGGCCACAGTAGCGATGACCGCTGCCCAGATCGCACAAAAACTGATGAATGTCGACGTTCCACAGCGCCACCGCCTGGGTACTCCGTGGGTGGACGCCTGGAAGCTGCTGAAGACATCTACTCAATAGCATCCGATAGAAGGAAAATATGCAACACGCACAGCAGATTGCAACCCTGTTAGCCGTCAAGCCCAAGCAGGTCGAAGATACGATCGAGCTGTTGGACGGCGGCAATACCGTCCCGTTTATCGCCCGCTACCGTAAAGAGAAGACTGGCTCGCTGGATGAGGAGCAGATCCGTGAAATCGCCGCGCAAATCGAACGCCTGCGGGGGCTAGACGAGCGCCGGAAGTCCATCCTGGCGAGCATCGAGGAGCAGGGCAAGCTCACGCCTGAACTGAAACAGAAATTGCTCGGCGCCGAGACCCTGACCGCATTGGAAGACCTGTATCAGCCGTATAAGCCCAAACGCCGCACCCGGGCCGGAATGGCACGCGAGAAGGGGCTGCAGGGGTTGGCAGATCTGATCCTTGCGCAGCCGCTCGGCAGGCAAACGCCGGAAGACGCCGCCCAGGCTTACTTGAACGAGAATGTTTCCACGGTGGAAGAGGCCCTGGAAGGCGCCCGCGACATCGTCGCCGAGGCGGTCAGTGACAACGCCGAGGTGCGCCGCCTCACCCGTGAGCGGGCCAGGCAGTGGAGCGTACTGCGATCTGAAAAGATCGACGGGGCCGAGGATGATCGCCAGGTGTACCAGGTTTACTACCAGGCCGAATACCGGGTGGACAAGCTGCGCCCACACCAGGCGCTGGCGATCAACCGCGGCGAAGAGGAGAACGTGCTGCGGGTCAAGCTGGGGATCGAGGAGCGCGACTGGCGCGGCGCGGTGGGGATGTGCTTCCGCCAGGATCAGCGCTCACCGTTTTACGAGCAGCTCCAGCTGGCGATTGTCGATTCGGCCGAGCGGCTGCTGCTGCCTGCCATTGAGCGGGATGTGCGCCGGTCACTGACCGAGCAAGCCGAAGCCCATGCCATCTCGGTTTTCGCCTCGAACCTGCGCTCGCTGCTTGGACAGCCGCCGCTGGCCGGGCACACCGTGCTGGGGCTCGATCCCGGCTTCCGTACCGGCACCAAGCTGGCGGTGGTCGACCCGACCGGCAAGCTGCTGGATACCGGCACGATCTACCCGCATGAGCCGCAGAAGCGCTGGAAGGATGCGCTTGAAACGCTCAAGGGGCTGGTGCAGCGGCACCATGTGACCCTGATCACCATCGGCAACGGTACCGCCTCCCGTGAGACCGAACAGCTGGCGGCCGAGCTGATCCACCAGGTGCAGGGCGTCCATTACCTGATTGTTAGCGAAGCCGGGGCGAGCGTCTACAGCGCCAGCCCGCTCGCGCGGGCCGAGATGCCAAACCTGGATGTGAGCATCCGGGGCGCAGTCTCGATTGCCCGGCGAGCGCAAGACCCGTTGGCCGAGTTGGTCAAGATCGAGCCCAAAGCGATTGGGGTCGGGATGTACCAGCACGACGTCAACCAGACCAGGCTGTCGGAGACCCTGGACGACGTGGTCGAGAGCGTTGTCAATCAGGTGGGCGTGGAGGTCAATACTGCCTCCCCGGCCCTGCTGACACACGTCGCCGGGATTGGGCCCAAGCTGGCCGAGCGGATCGTTGCGTTCCGTGAAGAGAACGGCCCCTTCCAGGAGCGCAAGCAGCTCTTGAAGGTTTCCGGCCTGGGCGCTAAAGCATTCGAACAGTCGGCCGGATTCCTGCGCATTCGTGACGGCAAGAACCCCTTGGATACCAGCGCCATTCATCCGGAATCTTACAAAGCCGCCGAAGCGGTGCTGACGAAAGCCGGTGTAGGCCTGAATGCAGCCGCTGAAGAGAAGAAGCAATCACTGACCGACTTGAAGCGCCGGACGAGCATGGAAGCGCTGGCAGCCGAGCTGGGCACAGGTGTGCCGACCCTGGAGGACATCTTCGAGCAGCTTGTCAGGCCGGGGCGTGACCCTCGCCAGGACTTGCCGACGCCGATCCTGCGCAGCGACGTGCTCTCGATGGACGACCTGAAACCGGGCATGGCGCTGAAGGGCACCGTGCGCAATGTGGTTGATTTTGGCACGTTTATCGACATCGGGGTCAAGCACGACGGCCTGATGCATCGCAGCCAAATGCCGCGGGGCGTGTCTGTGCAAGTGGGTGACGTGATCGACGTGGAGATCCTGTCGATCGAGGCCGGCCGTGGGCGAATCTCGCTGCGCTGGGCAGGGAAATAATCCTCACGACCTGAGCAGGCGCTTCCCCAACACTCTGCTTGGTAAAGCTAAATAGAGGCTTGGGGAAGTGTTCATTAAGGGTTAGAGGCTCTCTTCGGGGGTATACTTAAGGGATGAAATTATTAAAGGGACTTTTGCATGGCGGTTATCGCTCCAGAAACTGAATTCAATATTGAACAGCGTTATCGAACCAACCGGAGCGGTCCAGTGCGCTGGATCGCTTCGCATGCGGTGCATCAGCGGCTGCCGCTGCTGATCTCTCTGTTTGGCGCATTCACCAATGCCGCCCTGGCGGCGGTAGGGACGGTGCTGATCGGGCAGGCGTTCCAGGCGGTGCTGGCATCGCCGCCGCAGCTCGACACGCTCGGGCGCACGGCTTTGCTGCTGGCGGGATCACAGCTGCTGCGCGGCATCTTACAGCTCGGGCGCAATTTTGGGTTTGAGTTCGTGGCCCAACGGATGGAGCGGGATATCCGTAACGAGCTGTACGTCAGCCTGCTGGGCAAGAGCATGACCTTCCACAGCCGCCAGATGGTCGGCGATACGATGGCGCGCGCCACCAACGACGTAAGAGAGATCAACTTCTTGTTCAACCCGGGCCTGAATATGGTGATCGGCTCGCTGACCTTCCTGATCATGCCGCTGGTGGTTGCGCCGCGCTACCATCCATCGCTGCTGCTGACCCCGGCGGTCTTCATCGTCTTTTACGTCATCGCCCTGCGGCACTACCTGCGAACGCTCAAGCCGGTCACCGATGAGGTAAGGTCCTCGTTCGGCTACCTGAACACCCGCCTGACCGAAGCCTTGGACGGCATCGAGACGGTCAAGGGATCGTCGCAGGAGCGCAGCGAGGTGGCCCTGTTCGGTAAGAACGCCGACCGCTACCGCCGGGCTGTCGTGCAGCAAGGTGAGATCGAGGCGCGCTTCTTCCCGATGTTGTTACTCAACATCGCCCTGGCGGTGGGCTTGTTCCACGCTTTATGGCTGAACCATCTGGGCTTGCTGGACGTCAGCGGCGTTGTGGCTTACTTCGGCCTGCTGCTGATGCTCGACTTTCCCACCTTTGCTTCGATGTGGGCCTATTCGCGGATCTCTTCCGGCCTGGCCGGGGCTCGCCGCATCCTGGAACTGCTGAACCGTGAGGACAACCTGATCCAGCGCCCGGAGGGTCACACCCAGAAGATGCGCGGTGAGATCGAGTTCCGCGACGTCAGCTTCGAGTACCTGGATGGGGAAGAATCCTTGAAGAATGTATCCTTCAGGGTTAAACCCGGGCAGACGGTGGCCATCGTCGGACAGACCGGCTCGGGCAAAACGACCCTGACCCGCCTGGTCAACCGCACCTACGACGTCACCAAAGGGCAGGTATTGGTCGATGGGGTGGACGTGCGCGATTGGGACCTGGAGGCGCTGCGCCGCAATATCTCTGTCATCGAGCAGGATATCTTCCTGTTCTCCAACTCGATCAGCGAAAACATCGCCTTCGGCAACCCCGAGGCGAACCAGGAACAGGTGGTGACGGCAGCTCAGCAGGCCCAGGCGGATGAGTTTATCACGACCTTCGATCAGAGCTACGAGACGGTCATCGGCGAGCGCGGCGTGACGCTTTCGGGCGGGCAGCGCCAGCGCCTGGCGATTGCTCGGGCCTTCCTGACCGACCCGACCATCCTGATCCTGGACGACTCGACCAGCGCCATCGACAGCGCCACCGAGGACAAGATCCAGCGGGCAATCTACGCCGCAGCCCGCGGGCGCACGACGCTCATCATCACCCACCGCCTGTCTCAGATCCGCTGGGCCGACTTGATCGTGGTCATGCGCAAGGGGCAGGTGGCCGCCATTGGCTCACACGATGAGCTGCTGGAAACCTCCGAAGCCTACCGACGAATTTTTAGCGAGTAATCCTATGGGTTTTTATTCTGGACTGAATGCAGAAAAGTACGACCGGCAGTACTCCGACCGCCAACTGCTCAAGCGCATCTGGGACTATTTCCGCCCGCAGCGCAAGCGCATCCTGCTAATCGGGGCGTTGATGGCCCTGGTATCGGGGCTGGCATCCCTCCTGCCGATCCTGGTATCCAACAGCATCGACAGGGCGCAGCAGCACGGCTCGAACTTCGTGTTGGTGATCCCTGCCATCGTGCTGGTCATCGGGGTGGTGCGCTGGACGGCCACCTGGATGCAGCGCCGCCTGACGATCCGGGCCCTGGCGGACGTGGTGCTAAGCCTGGCTTCCGACGGATTCGAGGCTGCAGCAGCGCACGACCTTTCGTTTTACGACGAGTTCTCGTCCGGCAAGGTGGTCTCACGCATCACCACTGACACACGCGACTTTGGCGACCTGGTCTCGCTGACCACCGACCTGGTATCGCAGATCAGCCAGGCGCTGATCCTGGGCGTCGTGCTGCTGACGATCGAATGGCGGCTGTCGCTGTACGTGTTCGCCATCATCCCGGTGGTGTTCATCCTGACCTCACTGTACAGGCGGGTGGCCCGCAAAGTGACCCGCGAGGGCATGCGCGCCATCGCCGACGTCAACTCGACCATCAAAGAGACGGTCAGCGGCATCTCCATTGCGAAGAACTTCCGCCAGGAAGCCAGCATCTACGAGGATTTCGAGGAGGCGAACAGCCTGTCTTATCGCACCAACCTTCGGCGCGGCCTGACCCTGGCGGTGGTATTCCCGGCGCTGAATGCGCTGGGAGGGCTGGCCTCGGCGCTGCTGGTGTATGTTGGCGGCCTGAGCGCGGCACAGGGAGCGGTGACTGCCGGAGCGTGGTACCTGTTCCTGCTGAGCCTCGACAGCTTCCTGTACCCGATCATGAGCCTGTCCTCGTATATGACCCAGGTGCAGACCGGCTTATCGGCGGCCGAGCGCGTTTTCGCCCTGATCGATGCCGAGCCTGCGGTAGTCCAGACCGAAGAGCAGCCGGTGAAGGATTTGAAGGGTGAGATCGAGTTCAGCCACCTGAATTTCCGCTACAAGGAAGCCGAAGCGGTGCTGAAGGATTTCGATTTGCACATCCAGCCGGGCGAGAACCTGGCGCTGGTGGGCCACACCGGAGCGGGTAAGTCATCCATCGCCAAGCTGATCGCCCGCTTCTACGAGTTCCAGGATGGCAAGCTGCTGATTGACGGCAAGGACATTCGCAGCATCGACCTGCACGATTACCGCAAGCACCTGGGCATCGTCTCGCAGGTGCCGTTCCTGTTCTCCGGCACGGTTTCCGAGAACATTCGCTACGCTCGCCCGGAAGCCAGCGACCACGAGATCGCCGAGCTGGCATACAAGATCGGCGAGGGAGAGTGGCTGGAGACACTGCCGCAGGGTTTGAATACCCAGGTGGGCGAGCGCGGCTCGCGACTGTCGATGGGGCAGCGTCAGATCGTGTCGCTGATGCGGGTGTTGGTGCAGCAGCCGGCGATCTTCATTCTGGATGAGGCCACTGCCAGCGTCGACCCGTTCACCGAGTGGCAGATCCAGCAGGCGCTGAACCTGGTGTTGGAATGCACCACCAGCATCCTGATCGCCCACCGGCTGTCAACCATCAAATCGGCCGACCGGATCATCGTGATGGAGGATGGCCAGATCATCGAAGAGGGCAATCACGAGAGCCTGCTGGAGCGTGAAGGACACTACGCCGAGCTGTACAATACCTACTTCCGGCACCAGTCGCTGGATTACCGGCCGACCGGACTGGACGAGTTCCTGGTTGGCAGGGATGAGCTTGAAGCCGGGATGGAGCAGCCTGGGGATTAGCGATTGTGAATAGATGATTCATAGAGGAATGCAGAAGGACGTCATCCTTCTGCATTCCTCTATGAATCATCTATTCACAATCTTTCAGGATTTTTGCTTTTTTAACCACTCTTTGTAGTGCTGCCAGTTTTTGCGGGTGATCATGGTCAGGTTGTCGGGGACATCATCCGGGGCGAACCAGTCGATTTGACTGCACTTCTCCGGCTCAAGGATGCGTGGCTCGCCACTGAGGATGCGGCACAAGAAGGTGGGGGAGACCCAGTGCTGGCCCTCCACCGGCAGGATGTGATCGACCACGTCGAGCAGCTGGCCGATTGCAACCTCGATGCCGTATTCCTCGCGCATTTCACGACGCAGGGCGTCCGCCAGGGTTTCACCAAATTCGACCGAGCCGCCGGGAAATTCCCAGCGTTCGCGCTCGTTCTTGGCTTTCGGCCCGCGCTGCGCCAGGAACAATTTGCCGTCTCCGGCGATGATGATGGCGCCGACACCGACGCCGATATAGTCGATCCCAGGCTTCATACGGCTCCCTCCTATCAATGTTGGAAACAAGTATACTTGAATAGGGTCGAGGGGAGGGAAGGCGCTGGATTGGGGCAGCCGGCCGCACAGCCCTAGCAGGGCGCTTCTCAAGGGCCACGCAAAACGGCGAAACCAGGTGGAACACACATTGGAAGTGCGTTCCACTACCCAGGTCGATCAAATTGGATGGATAGGAGTTCAGATGGCGGAACGGTATCCGATCCCGGCGCGCGAGGTGCGCACAGAGATCGTGGTGGTCAATTCACGCTTTATCAGCACAGCCGGCCCGGCCTTCAGCGTCGAGGAGGCGCGCGAATTCGTCAGCCGGATGAAGGCTGAGTTCAGCGACGCCTCCCATAACGTGCCGGCATACTTGATCGGCTATGGGGCGTCGGTGATCGCGCACTGCACAGACGCGGGCGAGCCTTCGGGTACAGCGGGCCGCCCGATGCTGGCGGTGCTGCAGGGCAGCGGGCTGGGAGACGTGGTGGTGGTGGTGACGCGTTACTTCGGCGGCACGAAGCTGGGCACCGGTGGGCTGGTGCGAGCCTATACGGATGCCACCAAAGCGGTGCTAGAGGCTCTGCCGCGGGCCGAAAAGGCGCCAACGCATACGGTGATGGTGGCGGCGCCGTACCCCTATTACGAACAAATCAAGCTGCTGGTGGAGGAACACCACGGGCAGATGCTCGATCAAGAGTTTGCGGTGGATGTGACCTTAACGGCGCGCTTTACGCTGGAGCGCTTCGAGCCGTTCCAGGCGGGGCTGCGCGAGCTGACCCGGGGCACGGTGGAAGGGGTAATCATCGAGACCAACCTCGAGACGATCCTGCCGATCGGGGAGTTGAAATAAAGAAAGCAGCTCAGCTTTCAAACACGTCCACGCCATCCGGCTCTTCCTCCCAGGGATAGGGCAGGCTGCTGGGGGTGGCGGGAGCCAGGGCCATGGGGATAAAAAATAGGACCAGGGCTAAGATCAGGTAGCCTGACATGCCGATTAATCCGACCGGCAGGGGGCCGAGCAGCAGCGGCGGTTGCCCAACCGTGAAGATGATGGCCAATGCGGCAATGCCGTTGATGGCGGCGTGGCCGATCACCGCCGGCCAGACGCTGCGGCCTTTGAGGGTTACCCAGGCCAGGAATACCCCGGTGCTGAAGGTGAACAGCAGGAACAACAGCATGCCCACGTAGGGGAAACCTGCGTAATCGAAGCCGTACTCGTAGCCCAAGGCGATCACGGGCCAGTGCCAGACGCCCCAGATGGCGCCCTGCACGATCATGGCCCAGCGCGGGCCGAGCGGCATGAGCTTGGGAAGCATGTAGCCGCGCCAGCCGAACTCCTCACCGAAGGTGAACAGACCGTTGACGATCGGCGCAATGATGATCGAGAACAGGAGCTGTACCAGCACGACGCCCCATAAGTTACCGGTTACCGGCTGCCCGGTTGCCTGCAGCTGCTGCCTGAGGATGCTCAGGCCGGCGTAATACTGCGGGAGAAACAGGTAGAAGAGGACCGCGCCGATGATGGTCAGCGCAGCCGGGGCCAGCCAGGCCGATCACCCAATACGGCCAGCCGCGCCGGAAGAATGGGCGGATGCCGGCATTGGCAAAGCTCTCATGCGTCAGCAGGCGAGTGAAGATGTTCGCCAAAGCTGGGGCCCACATGTAGCCGGTGGCCAGCAAAATCGTTGCGAGGGTGAAGTTCGGCGCTAACTGCCGGCTGTTGACCAGGCCGCCGGTCAAGTAGATGACCAACCCGGTGATCCAGGCGATGCCAAAGGCAAAGGCCAGGTATATCCACAGACGTTTCCAATCGACGCGGTTCGATAACATTCTCTCTCTCCTGTTTCCCCGTAAAAATGCAAGGGCACTTATTGTTTTAGAAGTAACTGCCCGAGCAGTACCATTTGGAATAGTATACCGGAGAATTGTAACTTTTTAAGATTGATTTAAGGAACGCGCCAGTCGGTTTCGAGGATGCTCATCAGGTAGCTGCTCCAGTAGGCGCCGTTGACCCGGCGGTAGTCGCGCAGGTGGCCTTCGATGGTGAAGCCGTTCTTCTCGTAGCAGTGGATGGCCGCCTGGTTGAAGTCGAAGACGCGCAGTTCCAGGCGGTGCAGCCCCATTTCACCAAAAGCGATATCGAGCAGGCGGGCTACCATTTGCGTTCCGACGCCCTGCTTCTGGAAGTGTTTCTCGCCCACCAGCACCTTCGACACGCTGGCCGAACGAGTTGCGCTGGTCGATGTTGTTCAGCTCGATGTGACCGACAGCCGCGCCGCTGTCGCAGTCGACGGCTTTGTAGATCTTACGCAGGGATGGGTCGCACTGGCCGGTCAGGCAGTAGGCCTCCACCTGCAGACGATCGAGGGGCGGGGTAAAGAACGGCCCGGACCACAGCATCAGGAATTCGTCATCGGGTACCCAAGATAGAAGGCGGTCGACGTCTGCAAGCTCGAACGGCTGCAGGACGATGTTCATGGCAGCGAGTCCGGATCGATGCTGGCGAGGGTCTCTTCGAAGAGCTGCTCGGCGATCAGGCGCTTGGCGGGCAGCTCGGCGGGACTGCCGATGAAGAAGAGCTTCTCCAGCTGCAGGATGATGTCACGCGGGAAGGCGTAGTAGATGTAGCGGGTGTAGAAGTTGTACTGGGTGGGATTGTAGCGAATATGCAGGGCTTCGACCAGCGGGCGCAGGGTGTTGGAGTGGTAATAGGCCAGGGCTTCGATGTCATTGCCGCGGTTGTACTCTTTGAGCAGGAAAGGTTTGGACATGGCAAAGATCCCTTGCACGGCCTCCAAACGCCGCCGCAGCAGCCCATTGAACCCCTGCCTGTCAAAAGGCTCAGGGACGATCACGTTCTGCTTGTCGAAATGCACGACCGGTTGGCCGTGGATCTCGGCCTGCAAGAACTTGTTGGGGCTGCTGTTCTCCATCACCACCAGATCGATGATGTGGAAGGGGCTGGAGCCTTCCACGTGGTAGAAGGCCTGCCAGTGACCGTGCCAGGAGGGCTGTGGAAGCTCGTAACGCAGGTCAAAGGGCGCCAGGGCTTGCAGGGCGTCTTCAATAGCCGCGACCGTTTCCGGTACGGTCCCATCGGCGGCATCCACCTGCAAATCCAGATCAGACCACTCATCGACCCTGTCAAAGGCTGCCGCGCCTGCCTCCCACATGGCATTGACGTTATCCATCGGCTTCAGGCAAGAATGCAGAGCATGAATCAGATCCTGACGATCAATCATCGGTTTCCTCTATTTTTTGGAGTTGGAAAGCAATTGGAGGATGTGTTCTGCGGCCTGCCCGGCCCCGTCCGGCTCGCTGCGCCAGCGGGTGGGCAAACCCAGCAGGGTGGAGATGGTGGCGCTGAGATCGCCGTTTTCGAAGCGGGTGTTGGAGACCTCTACGCCGGGCATTTCAGCCCGGATGAACTCCGCCAGGGGAGCAGATTCCCGCCAATCTTGTCGGATCAAGTAGCCAAACGGCGCTCCGGCATGATAGGTCTCGGCGATGGTGCTGTAACCGGCCTTGCCGATCACGGCGTCACTGGCGTGGATCAGGTCGGGGTGGTAGAAGCTGGAGTGATGCGGCAAGAGCGCCAGGTGACCGGCAAACTGCGGAACGCGGCTGGCGCCAGGGATGACCAGGTGGATGCCTTCCATCTCGGGCAGCCGGTCGAGGAACGCATACTGCTCCTGGATGCCGCCCATGGTCAACAGCACCATTCGCTCGCCTTCCGGAATGCCGAGTTTGCGGCGCACTTCGGAAGCCGGAGTGGTCGGGGCGCGCCCGATGGGATCGGTAACCAACAGGGCGGACGGAGATGGCGCGGAGACGGGCGTGGCCTGGATATGGACCGTGGCGGAATGGAAAACGTCGCGCAGGTAGCGGATGTGGGGCTCAAAGCGCGGCTCGACGTCGAGATAGCCGGTGTAGATCCAGTCCCAGGTGAAATTCTCGATCAGGACTGAGGGGAGGCCTGAGGCAGCCGCCACTGCAATGCCAAGCGGGGCGATATCGCAGATCACCAGCTCGTCGCCCTGAGAACGCAGCTCACCGGCTAGTGACTGTACCAGGGCAGGGTCGAAGGGGAGGAAGTCGTTGAGGGCCTGGATGGTGGCGTCGAGGTCCTCTTGCATCGGGGAGGTTTGCACCACGCCGATGTCGGATTGAAGCTCATGGTAGGTGAAGGCTTGTTGACGGAAAGATTCCCTGAAAAACCAGACGGGAACTTTCGTATAGATATCGAATGGACATCCGGGAGCCTGGCGTAGATGGCCGCCATGACGGCGGCGCTGCGGGCAGCATGACCAAATCCGTGTGGGGTGACAAAGTAAGCGATGCGGCGCACTGGCCGGTTTGGAATGGCGTGGTTGTTCATGTGGTGCTGTTCCCCAAATCGACCACTTGGACGTCCCCAAGAGCGCTCAGCAGATCGGCGGTCTTCATTATGACGGTCAGGCCGCGCTTGCCCGAACCGATCGAGATCTCTTCTGGCTCGGTCACACTCTTATCGACCAGGATGCGGACCGGCTGCGGCAGCCCAAAGGGTGAAACTGCGCCGGTGCGGTAGCCGGTGACCTCCAAGACCTCGTCCTGGCTGGCCATGGTCATGCGCGATTCGCCCAGGAAATGGCGCAGCGGCTTCCAGGGGATCTGCTCTGGGCCGGCCATCAGGACCATGACAAACTCGTCCTCGTTAACCCGGAACAGGATGCTGCGCACCACTTGCTCGGGTTTTTGGCCGCGCTCCTCGGCAGCCTGCTCGAGCGAGCGCACCGGCCCGGGGTGTTGGAAGGTACGATAGGGGACGCCCTTGGCTTGGAGCGATTGAATTACAGGTGTATCAATATCTGTCATAATCGCACCAATTATACCAGCGCTGAGGGGCGACCGGCGAATTGCGAATTGCCTCACAAATAATCTTACTTTAGAAAGAGACGTTGGCTCAAAAGGAATGTTCCTCTAGAGCGGATTTCAGGTCCGCGGAGGGAGCAGATGATGAGCCAGCGCAGCAAGCGCGAAATGATCGAAGCAGTTCGGCCACGCTATTTGCAAGCCAACAAAGCCGGTAAGCAGCAGATCCTGGATGAGTTTATCGCAACCACCGGGTATCATCGCAAGTATGCCATTCGGGTATTGAAGCATGGTCCAAAACCTCCAGGATGGAAGAAACCCGGTCGCCGCAAAATCTATCAAGGCGAAGTGGTGCCGGCGCTGGAGAAGACCTGGGAGATCTACGGGCGGATTTGTTCGAAAAGACTGCAGCCATTCTTGCCAGAGGGGGTCGCCGTCCTGGAAAGGTGCCAGGAAATCAACCTGGATCCAGAGACAAAACGGCTGCTTCTCAGCATGAGCCGAGCAACCATAGATCGCTGCCTGAAAAAAGCCCGCTTTACCCATCCGCAGCATGGCCTCTCGACCACGAAACCGGGCAGCCTGCTCAAACAAGCCATTCCGATCCGCACCTTCACCCCTTGGGAAGAAGAGCGGCCAGGGTTTCTAGAAATTGATCTGGTGGCGCATTGTGGCCTAACGACCGAAGGAATCTATCTAAATACGCTCACAGCCACCGATTTAGCTACTGGATGGACAGAATGCCAGGCATTGCCCAATAAAACCCAAGCGGCTGTCTCTCAAGCCATTGTAGCCATGCGCCACGACTTGCCTTTCCCACTACTGGGACTGGATTCGGACAACGGAGGTGAGTTTATCAATGACAATCTCTACCGTTATTGCCTGGCCGAGCAAATCACCTTTACCCGTTCACGCCCTTACCAGAAAAATGACCAAGCACACGTCGAGCAGAAGAACTGGTCGGTGGTGCGCCACACAGTCGGCTATGACCGTCTGGAAAACCTAGAAGAACTGGCACTACTCACTGCAATCTACACCAATTTACGCCTGTACATCAATTTCTTCCAGCCCGTCCTCAAACTCATTGCCAAAGAACGGGTTGACGGCAAAACTGTCCGCACGTATGATCAAGCCAAGACCCCTTATCGCCGGGTACTGGCTCTCGATTCCCTTCCCTTGGAGATCAAAGCTCGCCTGACTGCCCAGTATGTGCAGCTCAACCCGGTGACACTACGCGCCAATATCGACGCCAAGGTAGCCCGATTATGGAAGATTGTTCGGTAACATTCTTATTTGAGGCAACGTTACCCCTAAAGTCATTGGTCACAATTAAGGATCAGCGACAGAAGTCAAGGGTGATTTTGGATGCTTACGGCGCTTGATGACACCATAAAACTGAGCCTCCTGAGCGAGGAAATCGACGGGATCGGTGGCGCGGCCCAACTTTTTCTCCTGAACGAAGTGGTACAGGCCCTTGAACACCATTTCCATCGAGATTTCCTCAAACGGGCGGTTCAAAGCGTCGGCGATGCGATCGGTCAGGTCGACCAGCAAGGCATAGAACAGCCAGGTGGCCCACACTTGCACTTGCACGCCGTTGATCGAACCCACCCAGAAGTAAGCCAGCCCCAGCAAGCGTTTGGCGGCGTTGAAAGCATCCTCAATCCGCCATCTTTGTTGATAGAGGGCGGCTACATCGGCTGCGGGGAGGAGCTGGGGGTCAAGCACATTGGTCAGGTAACGGAACCAGCGGCCTTTGTGCTCGACTTCCACCAGGCGCATACGATGCTGACAGCGGGTCTGCGGGCCGCCCAACCAAATCAGCCGGTCATGCAGGTGCGCCGAGAGATGCAAGACCTGATCGACCTGATAGACGGCGTTGCTTTTGCAGCGGGTAACGAAGAAGCGCACTTGATCGGTCAGGGCATCGAACCAGGTATAGTTGACAAAACCCAGATCGAACAACAGCAAGCCGCCTTTCGGCAGCTTGGCCGCGGCCCGTTCCCAGAACGTCTGATCATGCACCTGGCTGTCTTCCTCGTACCAGACTTCTTCCGGCAGCAGGCTGGCGGCATTCAGCAATGCGCCCATGCGCCCGGCCAGAACCGGCCCTTCCCCCTCACGCAGCAAGCCCACTTTGCGCAGCAGACTGTCCAGCGTCGAGCCATCCAGGATCCACACCACCGAAAAATGCTGCAAGGCGCGGGCGATGACCGCGTTCAAGGGTCTGCTACGCGCTTGCCAGCGTTGGTGCATCTGCGGCAGCAGATCCAACAGCACCCGGCGGAACAATTCTGGCGGGAAGACGCGCAGTCGCTCCGAGACCGCTTGCTGACTGACGATCGTCGGCTGCGCCCACAAGATGCCGCGTTTGTTCAGTTCACGCACCGCCTCGGTGACCGAACCGACTTGTCGCCAGATCAGGCTGAGTACAAATGCCACCATCACCGGCAGGGTCAAGATCCGTTGGCGCAAGCCCATCGCTTGATACAACTCGCACTGCGAATAGACGATCGGCGAAACCAACTGCTCCAACAGCGTTTCTACCTCTTCCGGCGGTGGTTCGCGCAGCGGTTGTTTGCTCCGATCCCGTTGGATGGCACGCGTGTGCCGAACACTACTGGTTTTGCGGGGTTTCGGTTCTTCGCTCATGGGGCTAGTTTACCCCATTCGCTGTTCCTGCTACCCTTGACGTTTTGTTAAAGTGCTTAACTTGTTACCAATGCCCTAAAGTAACATTTTCTATTGAGGCATCACGAATTGGAAAGGGACATGCAAAACGATGAAGGCGGTGGAATGCGCGGAAAGCGAGTTCCACCGCCTTCATTTGGGAAAACCCGTCAGGACGACCTGCGCTCAGGCGATACCTTCTATGACCAGCAGGGCAGCAATGATCAGGATGAACAGGCCGGGGAAGAGCAGCCCGACCGGGTGGAAGTAGACGTCTTTGACGTAGGTGCGGTCGGGGTAGCAGCCGAAGGCCCGGCATTCGAGGGCGGTAGCGGTGGCTTCGGCTTTGCGCAGGCCGTTGACCAGCACGGTGAACATGTAGCGCTGCCAGAGCTTGAAGCGGTGGGCCAGCCCCGAGCGGGTGCTGCGGCCGCGGATGCTGTGGGCGGCTTGGACGGCATCGACTTCACGCTGGACGAGCGGCAGGAAGCGCAGCGCCAGGAACACGGCGAAGGCGTAGCGATAGGGGACACCGGACTTGGCAATCGAGATCATTAAGTCCCGGCCGTCCGTGGTCCAGATCAGCAGGAAGCTGGCCAGCACGACCACTGAAATGCGGAAGAAGAAGATCGGGCCTTCATGAAAACCCCCATCGGTTACGGCGAGCGGGCCGATATGGAAGATGGGTTGGCCCGGATCGGCGAAGAAGTGGAAGATCATCAGCAGGAAAGCGATCCCGAAGATCACCAGAGAGCTGTCGAGGATGGTTTTGAGAGGGACGCGGGCGAACAGCAGCGCAGTCAGCAGCACGATGCCGAACAAAATGGCTCCTGAAAGCGGTGAGTGAAACAGGAACAGCCCCACTGCAATGACCAGCACCCAGCCGAGCTTGACCAGCGGGTACAGGCGGTGCATCGGCGAATCTTTTTCGATAAAACGCAGGCTGTGTTCAGCGGAGGCCATGCGCAACCTCCTGATGGGAATCCAGGCCCAAGGCGCGCATAAAACCGCCCGTGCTGTGGATCTTGCCGTGGATGGGGATACCGGACCGGATCAATTCCTGGAGCAGCTCATCCAGCAGGGTGGGGCGCAAGTTGGCGGCTGCCAGCACTTGCGGGGAGTCGAACAGACGCCCGGGAGTGCCATCGTACAGCACTTTGCCCTCACTCATCACTACCACCCGCTCGGCGTACTCCTGCACCAGGCGCATGTCGTGAGTGATCATCACCACGGCGATGCCCTTCGAGCGGATATTCTCCATGATGGACATGAGGGTCTCGGTCATCTGCCGGTCCTGGCCATAGGTGGGCTCATCGACCAGCAGCGCCTGTGGATTGCCGACCAGCATGGTGGCGACACCCAGGCGGCGCTTCATTCCGGCGCTCAGCGAGAAGGGATGCAGGTCGGCGTAGCGGGTGAGCCCAAGCATATCCAGCGTTTCCTGCAAGATCTCTTGCTTGCGTTTGGCATTGGTCAGGCCACGCGCCAGCAAGCTGTACTCGATCTCTCCGGCGACGGTATCGGTGAGGAACTGGTGCTCGGGATTCTGGAATACCAATGAGATGCAGGAAGCCAAATCCTGGATCTTCCAGCGATTGGCGGGTTTGCCAAACATGGTCAGCTCGCCGCGCTCCGGCTTAAGCAGGCCGACCATCAAGCGGGCGAGGGTACTCTTCCCGGCGCCGTTGCGGCCTACGATGGCGAGCATTTCTCCGGCGCGCACATCCAGTGATACGCCTTTCAGCGCCTGCACTTCACTGTTATAAGAAAAACGCAGATCTCGGGCAGAAATGATAACCTCACCGGGCGGGGTGGCCTGATCGGCCAGCGGCTCGCCCTTGAGGCCATGATCCAGCAGGCCCGGCTCGCACAAGACCCGCAGGGTTTCTGGGACGGTAATGGGAATGTCGGAGGTGAGGGCACGCCGGGCCTGGTAGTGCAGCGCTAAGCCGATCTCGACCGTTTCCGGCAGCCAGATGCCCAGGGCGGGCAGCCGCTCGCCTTGGTGCTTCAGCACCTCCTGGGGGCTGCCGGCGGCAACCAGACGGCCCTGATCGAGCACGATCAGTTGGTCGGCGCGGGCCAGGAAGTCGTCCAGCTCGCGGGTGACCAGCAGGATGGTTTTACCCTGGTCGCGAAGGGACAGCAGCAGCTCATGGACGCTGCGGGTGGCTGCCGGGTCGAGGTTCGAAGTTGGCTCGTCGAGGATGAGCAGATCGGGCTGCATTGCCAGGACGGAGGCGATGCCCAGTTTTTGCACCTGCCCGCCTGACAGCTGCCAGACCAGCTTCTTGCTATGGGCTTCCAGGCCGGAGAGCTTCAGCAAATCTTGAGTCAGCTGCTGTATCTCTCCGGCCGGAAGCCGCAGATTCTCAGGCCCGAAGGCAATTTCATCATCTACGTACAGCATGGCGAACATGGACTCCGGGTCTTGGAAGACCTGTCCGACCTTGCGGGACAGCTCTTTAACCTCCACGGAGCGCGTATTCACCTGATCAACCCAGACATCTCCTTCGAGTTTGCCTTCCAGAAGGTGGGGCACTTTGCCATTCATCACGTCGCACAGGGTTGTTTTCCCGGAGCCGCTGGGACCGACCAGAACGTTCAACGTGCCGCGACGGATCTCTAGAGAGAGGTCAAGCAGGGTTGGCTCGGTGTGGTTCCAGTGCGTATAGCTAATGTGATCGATTTTGACGAGCACTGGGCGCGGATCGAGCGGCTGGCGGTTGTTCTCAGGTGGTTTGTTCGCCATACTGCCACTTATACTCGCGCGGCCGAGCGCACCAAACCGGTCTTGGCAAGCGCACTCGAAAGATAGTAACCAAGCAGGCCGCTGAAGATGAGGCCGGAAATCAGGTTGAGTGGAACGGCCAACCAAACATCACGGGAGTATGAAGGATCCCAACCGTAGAAGATGGCGGTCCAAACGGTGCCGAACTGCGAGGCGGCCGCGCCGGCTGCCAGGGCGGTCCACAGACCGTAGCGCTTGTAGCTGCCGATGGCGAAGACAACTTCGACGGCGAGACCTTGGGTCAGGCCCCAGCCGAGGGAACCGATGCCGGCGGGGTTGCCGAGCAGCAGCTCGATGGCGGTTTCGATCAAGCCGAGGAAGATGGCGACACCTGGCTTGCGGACCAGGAACATGGCCAGGATATAGGCCCACATGAAGGCGCCCTGTAGGAGCGCGCCGCCCATCGGGCCGAGAGCGGTGTTGGCGAGGGCCCAGATGTTACTGGTGCCGGTATTGACCACGCCGGCAATGGCGGCGATGATGGCAACGATGACAATATCGCGGGTCGAGTATTGGAACTTCGAGGTTTTTAATTCCATGGGAAATTTCCTTTTGAGATGGGGAATAGAAAATGGAAAGAGGTTATTCTTTATCCATAATACGGGCCACGAAGCCCAACACTGCAAGAATGACGACGTTCACGACCAGATAGAGCGCCATTTGCCATCACCTCCTTTCGAGTAAGATGATCAAAACGATGTTACGAAACCTTCAAGCCCAGGGTTTGCAGGGTCTCTTTGGCTTGTTCGTACATGCCCTGCCATTCGGGTCTGGGTTCTAACGTATCCAAGTTGTAAGCCTCATCGAAGCGCACACCGGGGTTCCCGCCCGGCCGGGTGAAGACGTGCTCGTACTTTTGAAGCAGATCGAGGACCAGGCAGTTGGCCTCTTGCAGATCGATCTGCTGCCGGGTGACTGCGTGACCGATCTCCCCCATCCAACGCGCTTCCAGGCCGGTGCCGTTGGGTACGGCGCCATCCGCTGCGCCGACGCCTTCCAGGTGGCTGCCGCTTACGGTGATGGCAACAGCATTGGCGGCCACTTCGTACAGCAGTTCCGGGGTCAGGGCGCCGCTCTTGGGGTAAATATCGGACACGATGATGCAGGGGGCGTTGCGGGCGAAGGCCTGCGATACGACACTCTGGACCCACATCACGTCACGGGTGCTGGTTGCGACGTGCCGGATGTGGATGGGGTGCAGTAAGTGATAGTCGGCCAGGCAGACCAGGTTGCAGGCCATGAAGGAGGCGGCTTGCAAGACAGCCGACCCGGCGGCGTTACCGCCCAGGCCGCCAACCATCACACAGGCCAGCGAGGCGTTGCGGACGCCGTAGCCGATGGAGCTGGCAGCGCGCGACATGTTCCCGCTGTTCATGATCAATTCGTTCAGCATGGGGACGAGGTGGGCGTCGGTCGCGCGGAGGAGGTCTGGGCGAGAAACGGCCAGGTCGCCAAGCTCGGAGACGCTGCTCTGCGCGGCGAGCATGCCCATACCGGGGCGACCCACCTGGCGTAAGCCATCTCGCAGAAGCTCCAGCTCACGCCGGGTGGCAAGGATCTCACTGGGGTCGTTGGTGCGCACGACGTAACCGTCAACGTGCGTGAGGGAGCCGCAGGTCACCAGATCGACGATCGGCTCTTTCATCCAGCTCATGACCATTGGTTGGAACAGCTCTTCAGGGGTAGGGACACCCGGATTTCCGGCCCACACCGCCGGTGGGCGAGGGTCGGTGATGGTGCGGGCGTAGAGGGTGTAGGCGTCTTTGCCTTCCCCCATCACCAGCGTTTGCGGACGAGAGCGCAGCGCCTCTTCGATCTCGGAACGCTCCAGGCGGATCACCTTGCCGGTAGATTGGGCGTAGACGCCGGTGGCCTCGACCAGGTCCAAAGCTGCCTGATAGACGCAGTCGGCCAGCCCGAGGTCGTCTGGGATCACGGTTCCCTTATCCCACTTGATGCCATACTTAATGACCAACCTGCGAATGGTCATGACAACTTGGTCGAGGTCCCAATTCTCTTTCTTGAGAGATTTTCCGGTATGGGCGCGTTCGAGGATATCGAGGTAATTCAGCGGCATAGAGTCCCTTCTTTTCAGCAGTTAAAACACGAACAAGGTCGAACTGGTTCGTTCGCCAGGGAATGGGTAATGCGATTATTAAATTGAGCCGAAGCTGTATGGAAACAGGCGAAAGGTGCAACAGCGAAAGCTCTGGAGTGGGTCTCTATGATTATAAGAGAAAGATTAATTTTGCACAATGGCAAAATGCGCTGGATTAACAGAATTGATGGGGGAGAGAAGCGGAAAGAAAGACCGGAGTTGTCTGACGATCGTCAAGGTCTGGGTGGTAAAACAAGAGCCAGGGGGTTGGCCTGGCTCTTACTTTTGATCAACGAGTTTGCTGCAGCTCAGGCGGTCCATTCGCCGCCGGTGACATCGTAGATGCCGCCGTTCATGTAGCTGGCTTCGTCGGTAGCAAGCAGCACGTACATGGGCGCAAGCTCGACGGGCTGGCCGGGGCGTCCGGTCGGGTCGGTTTCGCCAAACTTGGAGACGTGCTTCGGCGACATGCTGGCCGGGATGAGAGGGGTCCAGATGGGCCCGGGAGCGACAGCGTTGACGCGGATACCTTTCTTGATCAGCATTTTCGATAAGCCCTTGGTAAAGGTGACGATAGCGCCTTTGGTGGAGGCGTACGGCAGCAGGGATGGATCGGGCTGGTAGGCCTCGATGGAGGCGGTGTTGATAATGGCGCTGCCGGGCTGCATGTGCGGCACGGCATGCTTCGCCAGGTAGAACATGGAGAAGATGTTGGTGCCAAAGGTGTGTTCCAGCACTTCGGGCGTGATCTCGTCCAGCTTTTTGTAGGTCTGTTGAAAGGCGGCGTTGTTGACCAGGATGTCGATGCGGCCAAAGACGGCCATGGCCTGCTCGACGATTTCACGGCAGACTTGCTCGTCGCTGATGTCGCCGGCATGCAGGACTGCTTTTTGACCGGCTTCTTCCACCAGCCGCTTGGTTTCCTTGGCGTCGACGTTTTCGTTCCAATAAGAGATCAAAACATCAGCGCCTTCGCGGGCGTAAGCCAGAGCAACGGCCTTGCCGATGCCGCTATCGGAGCCGGTGATGATGGCGACTTTGCCTTTCAAGCGCCCGTGGCCCTTATAACTCTGCTCGCCATGGTCCGGTTTGGGCTGCATTTCTGTCTCGTAACCAGGTGGGGTTTGCTTCTGCTCCGGCATGGGCGGCTGTTTCTCTTTTTGTCGTGGATTTTGTTCATTCATCAGTAAATTTATCCCCTTTCTGTAGTCGGTTTGACCCCTCAAGCGGATTGTAACAGATTGCTTCTTGCATGCGACAGAACCATGCTCAGTTACGAACCGCCCTTAGTCAGAAATAAAGATCCTGGAAGGAAAAGGTCTCCATTTATAAAAACTTAACGTGTATATTATAGATATTAAATATTGCTTTAGTTGACGATGCTTATTAAAATATGTTAGGATTATAGCTAGATGGGGGACGTTGCCAGCAATGCACTCAGATAGAATTGCAGTTTGACAGCAGAATAGTTCTTGCGTCCAATGAAGAGACGGAAGTTGATTTCAGAAGGCGGAAATCCATTGATGGGTTTCTGGCCTCATTCGTCATGAGTAGGGGATGAGAAAAGGACCATCACGCTCGGTGCGCCATTCAGGTCTATAACGACCCTACCAATCATCCTAAAGCATTACAGCATAAAGAGTGATAATCGTCTCACTTGTCGGATTTGAGTGGTATATGACATTTAGTTGGATTCCACTCGCTCAAACAAAGCAGAAAGGAGTATGTGGAATGGAAGGCTTAAAAGGCGCTACGGTAAAGACCCAAGATGGAATGACGGGGCGGATCATTGCCCTATCACGATCATCGGATGACCGTGAGCAACAGGCGCTTATCGAACTGGAAAACGGAAGGCAGTTATTTATTCCAGTCGAAATGTTGGGCGATCGAGGGGATGGTGGAAACTACCTGCTGCCGGTAGATTTCAGTACTTTGGAAGAAATGGAAGAAACGCGGGATGCCAATTATTTGGTTATTCCTATCTTAAGCGAAAGAATGCTGGTAAGCAAACGACGTGTTCCAACAGGGGGAGTACGGATCACAAAGCAGGTTCATTCGCGTGAACAAGCCATCAAGGATCATGGATACGAAGAAGATGTGCAGGTGGATCGGGTGCCGGTCAATAAGATCATCGATAAACCTGCGAAAACTCGATTCGAGGGAAAGACGATGATCATTCCCGTAATGGAGGAGGTCCTTGTTGTGGAAAAGCGACTGATGCTGAAGGAAGAGGTGCGTGTCACCAAATTCCGCCAGCAATTGGCCGCACCAGATAACGTGGAACTGCGTGAAGAGGAAGTATCCGTTGAAAAACTTGAGCCGGAGCCCACAATGGACTTCGATAGGGCAAAGCAGTCGTAGACGCAAGAGATTGTCTACCGAATTGATTTGTCCTCTCGATCCATTTGGATCGGCATTAAACAACCATAAGGAGGAAAAAAACATGGCACGAATAGTAGCCGGATTATACGATACATTTGACGAAGCACAACAAGCAGTGAAAGCCCTGGTAGATTCGGGGTTCGACCGGGAGAACATTAGCATGATTGCTAATAATGCTACCGGTGAGTTAGAAACTGAAGGCGTGCAAGATTACAGCAAAGAAGGCGTGACCTACGACTCGGCGGTTGCCGATAACCAGGCTCGAGCCGGCATGGACAACGAAACCCGAGCGGCCCCGCATGAAGGCGCCGCAGTTGGTGCAGGCGTTGGCGCAGGCATTGGCGCGGTTGGCGGTTTATTGCTGGGCTTAGGCGCTCTCGCGATCCCTGGCATTGGACCTGTCCTGGCAGCCGGCCCCATTCTTGGGACCCTGGCAGGCGCCGGAGTTGGCGGAGCCACAGGCGGCGTAATTGGCGCCCTGGTTGACGCTGGCGTTCCGGAAGAGCAAGCGCACCAGTACGCTGAAGGTATCCGCAGGGGCGGCACCCTGGTGACCCTGCGTACAAGCGACGACCGGGCCGAACAGGCTGCCGATATCATGAACCGCTTCGATCCCATCAATGTCGAGCGCCGCACAAAAGATTGGCAGCACGAAGACAAGTGGGAAGGGTTCGACGAGAAGGCAAAGCCGTTTACCGGTGACCAGATCAATGAAATGCGCATTCCGATCATCGAAGAGAAGATGAAGGTCGGAAAGCGCCAGGTGCAAGAAGGCGGCGTCCGCATTAAGAAGGAAATGGAAACCAAAGATGTGGAAGAGCCCGTGAACCTGCGTGAGGAAAATGTCGACGTGAAGCGTCGCGACGTGGATCGCCCCGCAAGGGACGCTGATTTCCAGGCCTTCCAGGAAGGCACCGTGGAAATCCACACCATCCATGAAGAACCGGTGGTGGGGAAGGAAGCGCGTGTGACTGGTGAGGTGGTCGTCGATAAGGACGTCAATCAGCGCCAGGAGACCGTCAAGGGTCAGGTGCGCAAGACCGACGTGGACATCGAGAAACTCGACCAGGACTTTGACCGGGACGAAGACATGTTCCGGCAGCACTTCAACAATAACTACGGCCGAATGGGCACCGGTTATGATTACAACAACTACCGCAACGCCTATCGCTACGGTTATGGACTCGGCTCGGATCAGCGTTACCAGAACTATGACTGGAAACGCCTGGAGCCAGAGGCCCGCAGGAATTGGGAGAACCAGTACAGCAACATGAACTGGAACGACTACAGCGGTGCGGTCCAGGAAGGCTGGAGGATTCGTAGGAACCGCAATCTATAATTGCGATCCTCATGCGAGACTTCGAGGAAACCTGCTAGTATTGAGGCGTTCCTTGGAGATCGGAGAGCGGGATGAGCATCGAAAGCGCTCATCCCGCTTTCATTTATTTTTTGGGGAGCGCCCCTTTACCGAAACAGAAACGGGTAAAATGGCAGCATGAACGCTTACGAAACTCTTCTTTCCTTGCGGGCGGTGCGGCACTTCCAAGAGCGGCCGATCCCGGATGATGCGCTGCAGCGCATTTTGCAAGCCGGACGCTGGACGGGCAGCGCTAAGAACGTCCAACCCTGGCAGTTTATGGTGGTGCGAGAGCGCCAGACGCTCGAAGCGCTATCGGGCTGCGGGCGGTATGCGGGCCACCTGAAAGGCGCGGCGGCAGCGGTGGTGATTGTCACCCAGCCGGGCTGGGGCAGCTCGTTCGATGCCGGGCGGTGCGCCCAGAGCATGATGCTGTCGGCCTGGTCCGAGGGGATCGGCTCGTGCATTGCTTCGCTGCATGATGAGAGCCGCGTCCGGTCTACGTTAGGCGTGCCGGAGCCAAATGAGGTCGGAACGGCGATTTCTTTTGGCTACCCGATGGAAGATGCCCCGAAGACCATTGAAGGACGCCCGATCGATGAAGTGCTGGCGCAGATGGGGCGCAGGCCGTTGGATGAGATCGTGCATTGGGAGCGGTGGTGAGGCGGTGGGTATCTTGTATAAAAAAGGTGGTGGGAGAACAGCTCCCACCACCTTTTTTTTGGAAAATCACTTATTTGAACTTGAACTTGACGATGTGGATGGTGGTGTCGTTTAATTTCAGGATGAATCTGCGGCATGTGCCGGTCCAGCCTGGGTTTGTCTCCCAGACGTAGGTGTAGCGGTCTTCTACCGAATCGTAGGTCAAGCCGGCGACGTCGGAGGTGGTTTCCACATCGACGTAGGTGGCCGTGCTGCTGCAGCTAATTTTTTCCGACGAGGGGCTGTTATTGGGGGAGATCACCATACCGCGGTCGCCGTCCAGGCTGAAGGGGATCATGACACTGTTACCGGCGGTCATTACATTGACGCTGGTCCCGTTGACGAGAGGATCGAAGAAACCGCTGAACGTGTAGACCGGCCGTTTCACTTTGACCGTAACCGTTGTAATGTTGGAGTTTTTCCCGCCGTCATTGATGCGGTACTTGAAGTAGTCGATCCCGTAGAAATTGGTTTTCGGGATGTAGGAGAAGGAGCCGTCATTCTGAAACTCGATTGTACCGTAGAGCGGCGGTTTCAGCAGTGCAGCCGTGATTGGATCCCCATCAAACTCGCTGTCGTTTTCCATGACCCCCTGCGCGCCAACTTCCAGGTTCTGGTTCATTTCTGTGACATAGACGTCGCTGCGGGCGACGGGAACATCATCGACCGGGTTTACGGTGATGGCGGCCGTCATTTCGTCGGAGACTTTGACGCCATCGCTTACTTTGTAGGTGAAGCTGTCTTCTCCGTTCCAGTTATGGTTGGGCTTGTAGCTAAACCAACCGTTGACGCGATACGTAAGCCTTCCGTTTGACGGCCTGGAAACGAGGATCATCTTAATCCGATGGCTTTCGGGGTCGCTATCGTTGGCTAAAAGGCCTGGAGCGGATACCGTCAGGCGATGGTCTTCATCGATTGTGTAGCTTTCACCTTCTGCAACCGGCGAGAGGTTAAGCTTATCCACGGTGATCAAAACGACTGCCGGGATGGAATCCAGCTCACTGTCATTGACCAAATAGGAAAACTGATCTGTGCCATAAAAACCGGGCGCGGGGGTGTATAGGAAGGAGCCATCGGGGTTGACATTGATGACGCCATGGGCAGGATTTTCCGCCCGTGCGGCGGATAGGGCATCCCCGTCCAAATCTTTGTCGTTGGTCAGCAGGCCGGGCGCATCTATCGCCAGCATGGAGTCCTGTTCCACCTTGTAACGATCCTGCACAGCCACTGGGGCGTCATTGGATGGACGGACGGTGATGGTTACCTTGACCGCGGTGGAGGGCAGGAGGTTATCTTTGGCCTTGTAGGTGAAGCTGTCCTCCCCGTTCCAGTTGAGGGCAGGCTTATAGGTGAACGAGCCGTTGGAACTGAAGACCAACGCGCCATGCGACGGGTTGGAAACTTTGACCGCAACGATTGGATTGCCTTCGACATCCGAGTCATTTGCCAGCAAACCCGGAGCAGGAACCACCAGTTTTTCGTCCTCGTTGACGTCGAAGCTGTCAGGGGCGGCGATTGGGGCATCGTTGATCGGTTTCACATTGATGGAAACGGTGGCGATGTTCGAGTTGAGCGTGCTATCGTTGACTTTGTAGGTGAAGCTGTCGGCGCCGTTGTAATCGTGCGAGGGGGTGTAGACGAAAGAACCATTCGGGTTGAGAGAGATTGTTCCGTTCGCCGGATCCGTGACTTTGACGGCAGTCCGCGCGCCCCCGTCGATATCCCGGGCATAAGCCAGCAAGCCCGGGGTACTCACAGTGAGGCGCTTGTCCTCGTAAGCGATGTAGCTGCTGTTGACCACGACCGGCGCATCGTTGACCGGGCTGATCGTGAGGTCTACCCTTATCGTGCTCGAGAGCGAATGTCCGTCTGTAAGGCGATAGGTGAAGAAGTCGGAGCCGTTCCGGTTGGCTTTGGGTGTATAGATGAAAGAACCGTCAGGGTTCAGGATTAGTGACCCCAGGGAGGGGGCTCCGAGTATTAAAGGCTCGATGGGATCACCATCGATATCAACATCATTGGCGAGCACACCGGGGGCATTAACGGTTAGCTGCGTGTCTTCAGCGGTCGTGTAGCTGTCTCCGTTGCCAGAGGGGGGATCATTTACCGGCTTCACATTGATGGTGACGGTGGCCGTGTTCAAATCGGACTTTCCGTCGCTGACTTTATAAGTGAAGCTGTCCGTTCCATTGAAATTAGGATCACCACGATAAGCAAAGGAACCATTTGCGTTGAAGGTAACTGAACCGCTGGCAGGTCCGGTCACTTGGATCGCGGAGATTGGGTCACCCTCCGGGTCAAAGTCGTTGACCAGCACGCCAGGCGCAGCGAAAGTCTTTGAGGTGTCTTCCAGGGTGGTGAAGATGTCATCCACTGCGACGGGCGAGTCCTCGACCGGTGTGACGGTGATGGTTACCGTGGCCGTGTTTGAATAGAGAGTCCCATCATTGACTTTATAGGTGAAATGGTCGACACCGTTCCAATTGACATCGGGTGTGTAGGTGAAGGACCCGTCGCTGTTAAGGGTTAACGAGCCATGCAGCGGGTTACTGACCTTGGCGGCCGTGAGCGGGTTCGCGTCTTCATCCGTGTCGTTGTCGATCACCCCAGGCGCAGCAACCGTCAGTGGAGCGTCTTCGGCGACCCCATAGCTGTCATCGACGGCCACGGGAGCGGTATTGATGGGTGGAACGGTGATGTCAGCGGTCATGGCGGCGCCGGCATTGCTGATGTTGGTCACACGGATACCGCTGTCACCGGCGGCATACCATGAGCCACTGTCGGGATTGGTCTGGTTGGTGAAACTGCGATTGCCGCTCAATCCAGGGTATGGATCACCGTAATCGCCGCGATTGTAGAGGCCCTCTAACCCGTGTGCGCCATCCGCTTGCATGAGGGCTACCAGGTAGTGATATGAATCGCTGCAGCTCGACTGGGGATTGCTGGGGCAAGGATAGTCGTTCTGCTTGGAAGACGTTTTCATATTCTCATCGATATGCCAGATGAACAACCCGTTTCCAGGAATTGAAGAGTCATAATGCCCGGAAGCAGTGCCGCGATTTTCTAACAGGTAATACTCATTCGAATCGTGGAGTGAGGGCGAGGTCAGCTTCAAGATGGTATTAGCAGCCGGAGCATTATATGGCTGCGGTATACTGCTGCCGATTTCGCTGTGCTTGACAAGGGTGGGGGCAGCAAAGCCCATTTGGATGCGAGTCCAGGCGCTTGGCCAGGCGGGAGAGCTGCCCAGCGTGCCATTCCAAGAACCGGAGGCCATCAGATCGAACTCGCCAATGCCATTGGATCGATTATTGCGATCGTACAGATCGGGCAGGTTCCAGAAGCCATGGCCCATCTCGTGCGCGATCACGCCGATTGTCATATCGGTTTCTGAGGGGTCTACATATTCCCAAAATTCCGGCTGAATGGTATAGCGGGATACATTTACGCCATCTTTGGTAAGGACGCTGTGTGTAGACCAGGAGTGCGACCAAATGTCCGTAGCAAATCCGGTTAATTCGGCCCCAGGGCCTGAATGGATGATGACGATCGGCTCGGCGTTGCCATCGCCATCGTTGTCATAGTTTTTAAAGTTAACCATACTATCGACCACATTGATCACATCTTCGGCTAACTTCTGGCAGTTTCTTGGATAGACCCCATCTGTACAGTAACTGCCGTTGGCATAGTACGAATAATTACTAGGCGCTCGCTTCCAACCGATCGCGCTTGGCATGTTGACGGTGACGATGTCTACCTGACCGTAGGAGATTTCGCTGAAGTAATCCCGTACAGAACCGAGGCCTATTGTTGGGGGGGCGAATAATAGGGTATCGAAGGCGCCGGCGCTGACAGAGCGGACTTTGTCGTTAAAATCTACCAACACAGCCAGGACCCGAATACTGCCGGTGAGTGGAGCCGTGCTTCCATTGACGCTGGCTGCCTCTAATCCAACGGTTTGAGCCCAGATCGGATCGGTCATAAAGCGGGGAAGTGTGACTTCTCCCCGGTCGATCTCATCATACAGCCCTGGATAGGGCGGCATGGCATGCGGCAGTTCAGGTTGAGATGTGAGTTGTGAGGGAATTCCTGGGGAATATTGCCCCATCAGGGACAATAAGAGTACGAAGCTGAAAATACGGGCTGCGAACTTCATCGAGATTCTCCTGTCTCAAAGGGATGCAATAATGCTCGAAACGATTATGCTGTTTCTTTGTACGATGCCTTTTGAAAGGGCTTGCAATGGCACAATTTACAGTTCTTACCGGTATCAGGTATTCGTTGTTCTATACTTGAAGGGAAACGAGGGCAGCCCTCGTTTACAACCAAATTGTACTTTTCATCCAAAGTCTCGTCAATCGACCGGTAGTTTGCGTTTTGCTTACTATGCATCCGGATTTTTTTGAAGCGTTTTGGCCGCCCGGATTTCCCGGGCGGCCAAAAACAATGCTTAAGTCAGATTTATTGGAACCTGAACATGACGTTGTGAATTGTGCCGTCGTTCAATTTCAGGTTGAACCTGCGGCAGGTTCGTGCCCAGTTTGGGTTGGTTTTCCAGACGTAGGTGTACTGATCGGCGCTTCCATCATAGGTCATGCCGGCGGGTTCGGTCGAGTACTCACTGATTTCGATCCGCTCACCCTTCGGGCAGGTGACTCTCACCGAGGTTGGGCCAGCATTGGGGACCACGATTGGACCGCGATCTCCGCCTAAGCTGAACCGAACGGGGATACTGTTCCCGGCTGTTGCCAAGTTAACCGTCGGCTTGTTCTGCACCGGGTCAAAGAAACCGCTGAAAGTGTAGGTCGGCCGGTATAACTTAATGTTGGCGGTGACGACAGCCGAGTAAGTCTTTCCGTCGAAGAGCCGATAGCTGAAGTAGTCGGAGCCGAGGAAGTTGTCTTTCGGGGTGTAGGTGAACGAGCCATCCTGTTCGAGCACCAACTTGCCGTGGTACGGCTGTCTCCTGACTTCAATGCTCAGGGCGTCGCCGTCTACGTCAAAGTCATTGGCGAGAATACCCTTGTCCGCCGCTACTGTCAACACCGTATTCATTTCATTGGTGTATTTATCGTACCGGGCGACCGGAAGGTCGTTTCTGGGTGTCACTGTGATGCTGACCGTGGCAATGTTGGAGACTAACTTGCCATTGGTGGCGCGGTAGGTGAAGGTGTCCGTGCCGTTCCAGTTCTTTGTCGGCTTGTAGATGAAGTAGCCGTTCGGGCGGAAATAGAGCTTCCCGTGAGCGGGTTTGGACATCAGAATGGCTTTGATCCATAGGCCGGCGGGATCGGTATCGTTCTTCAGGATCACGCGGGCTCTCACCGTAATGCTCTTGTCCTCTTTCATGGTGAAGCCATCATTCGTGGCGGTCGGCGCATTAGGATCGCGATTGACCGTGACGCTGACGGTGGCGGGATCAGAATCCTCGGCGCCGTCGTTGGCGACGTAGGTGAAGGTGTCGGTGCCGGCGAAGTCGAGCTCCGGGATGTAGCTGAAGCTGCCATCGGGATTGATTACTGCGGTGCCGTGCGACGGATCGGTGGCTTTGACCGCTGTGAGCGGATCGCTATCCTCGTCGGTGGCGTTATTCAGCAAGCCGGGGGCCTCAATGACCAGCTCAGTATCCAACGGCGTGGAATAGCTTTCATTGGTAACTACAGGCTTCCGGTTGACATCCGTGACCGAAATGGTCACCGTGGCGTCGTTCGAGTTGATGATGCCATCGTTGACTTTATAGGTGAAGGTGAAATCACCCATCACGTCTGTCGGCGCTGTGTAGGTGAACGATCCATCAGCGTTGAAGGTGAGTGTGCCTTGATCAGGATCGGTAAGCTTGACGGCTGAGAGCGAGACGGTGTCGACATCGGTGTCATTGCCGAGCACACCGGGCGCTGGGACCACCAATACCCCACTCCAACCAACTGAGTAGTTGTTATCAACGGCGATAGGTGCATCGTTGACCGGGTTGACCGTGATGGTGACGGTGCCGTTCGTCTTCGAGTTCGAGCACACTGTCGTTGGCTTTGTAGGTGAAGTGGTCACTGCCGAACCAGTTATCTTCCGGACTGTAGGTGAAGGTGCCATCGTCGTTGAGGTTGAGGACGCCATGCTCTGGACCGGCGACCAGGACTGCAGTGAGCGGATCGAGATCATCGTCGGTGTCATTTGCGAGCACGCCCGCCGTCGTAACGATGAGGTCGCCATCTTCGTCCATCGAAAATTCGTCATTGGCTACTTTGGGAGCCATGTCCATCTTCAGATAGACGGTTGCTGTGTTGGAGGCGGCGGTTCCATCGCTGACATAATAGGTAAATCTGGCGGTGCCGTTAAAACCACCGAAGGGGTTGAAGATGAAGGAACCGTCCGAGTTCAAGACCGCATGACCATTGACTGAATCTTCGATCATGGTAGCCGTTAGGGCATCACCTTCGACATCAATGTCGTTTTTCAGAACACCATTGGCTGCATTGACATTGATGATGTTGTCGACTTCGGCGGCGTAGTTGTCTTCGAAGGCGACGGGCGCATCGTTAATCGCGCCAACCGTGACGGTGACAGTGGCCTCATTGGAGTCGACCGTGCCATCATTGGCTTTGTATTTGAAAGTGTCGACGCCGTTCCAGTTGTCCGCTGGGTCGTAAGTGAAGGATCCATCGGGGTTGAGTGTGAGAGTTCCGTGGTCTGGATCGCTGGTATTGACTGACGTGAGCGTGTTGCCATCGTTGTCGGTGTCGTTTTCCAAGACACCTTTCACCGCTACAGTCAAGAGCGTATCTTCATCGGTCGAGAAGCTGTCATCGACGGCGACAGGTGCATCGTTGACGTTTGCAACATCGATGGTGACTGTGGCAACGTTCGAATCGAAGGTTCCGTCGTTCACCTTGTAAGTGAAGGTGTCCGTGCCGACGAAGTTATCGTTCGGTAGATAAGTGAAGGAACCATTGGAGTTGAGGACCAGCGTGCCGTTGCTTGGATCGGAGACGAGGACAGCGGTCTTGCCATCGAGCAGATCGTTGTCGGTGTCGTTGGCTAAGACACCCGGCTCGTCAACCGTCAAGAGTGTTTCCTCTACCGCCGTATTGTATGTGTCATCCACTGCGACAGGCGCCGATTTCAGGGCGGTAAAGTTTTGGTCGGTCAGATTGGCAGACATGCTGCCGATATCGATCGGACCGTTGAAATCAAATCCGGCCTTTGAAGCGCTCAATTGGCCGGCTGAACCTTCTAGAATGCCCGTAAGGGTGTAGACGCCGTCGGCGGCGCTGATGGTGGTCGTCGGCGGTGTGGTGCCGTTGAAGCTGATGGCGACCCCGGCTAGCGGATGCGGTGTGGCCTGATTGTCGTAGACGGTACCGTTGATGGTATAAACCGGGATAAGATCCGTAAACAACACACTATGATGCCCGCCGCCAGAGAAGCCCAAGATATGGGCGCCTGAAGCAATCTCGAGGGGTGTCAGCTGGTGCTCTGTCGTACCGTTGCCTAACTGCGCATAGCTGTTCTTACCCCAGGTCCAAACGGAATCGTCGCTTTGCTTCCATGCGATGGCATGCCAGAAACCAGCGTCAATCTTGGATACACCCGAGATTCCGGTCACTTCCACTGGGGCGAGCTTTTCTGTCGTAGTGCCGTCGCCCAATTGTCCAAATTCATTGGGCCCCCAGGTGTAGACTTTTCCAGTTGAGTCGAGGGCCATGTTGAAGCCATAATTATTGTCGAGGCCGTAATGGCTTGCGGCGATGGCAACAATGTCCGTAAGTGTGCCGACCTGCAGAGGTTCTTGGCTGCAGGGATAATAAGTAAAGTCATCGGACCAGAGACAGGTTTCCGTGCTGGTAGCGCCTAGCTGTCCGTGGTTGTTGATGCCCCAGGAATACACACTGCCATCGATTACGGCCAGGCTGTCCGCGCCGCCCGCTGCGACTGCGGCCACGCCGGTCATCCCTGGAACCATGTTGGGAGTGCGGCTGCACTTGTCGAAATCGCAGAGCGCCGTGGTCGGATAACCAAGGGTGCCGAATTCATTCCATCCCCACGCCCAGGCATTATCATTCTCATCGATTGCAAGGCTGTGGGCGTAACCGGCTGAAATCGCTTTGATTTTCAGCGGGGCAAGGGTGTCATCGACAAACCCGGTGATGACCGTGGGCGCCTTGCGGCACTCGTAGTCGCCACCCCATAAGGAGGAAACGCAGGTGTCACTCGACGCATGCCCAATTTGCCCGGTACTGTTTTGGCCCCAGCCATACACTGTGCCGTCGGCCGTCAATGCCATGCTGAAGAAGTCTCCGGCGGCAATGGCGGTTACATTCGATAAGCTTGCCACCTGAATGGGTGTGGTGCTGCAAGGAATGGTCGGAGCGCCGCATGTTTCGGTCGTGTCGACGCCCAATTGGCGCATGTCGTTTAGGCCCCAGGCCCAAACCGTGCCGTCACTTGCGAGCGCAAGCGTGTGATATGCGCCGGCGTCTACCGCGATAAATTCCTTCGCGACGGGTCCGCTGACCGGCAAGGGAAATTTGCTGCAGTTAAGAGCGACACAAGTATCTGACGCAATTGTGCCGAGCTGTCCCACGCCATTTTGACCCCATGAATAGACGGGCCATTGCACAAGTTCTGTCAGGACCGGGCTTACGACCGGTTCCCCGCGGCTTGTCTCAATGTTGTTATCAACACTTGGAAGTTGGCTTGCACGGACAACCCCGGTTGGGGCTAACATGCCCATGAGGACTCCAAGCATTAATATGACTGAGATAAACCTTTCTGCCCACTTAACATTCTTTTTCATTGATGCCTCCCATCGGTTGAAATGTATGTGTTGAAATACGGAAAGCGGGTTTATTGATATGAAGATGTCAATTGTATCGCTCCTGTTTAATGACGGATCGTTTCAGCTTTCAGCGCGAAAACGATTTGCCAGCCATGATTTTGGCCGGCAGAGCTTCGGTTTCAGGAACCTTGTCGTTGATGTGGGCGTTGATCATCTGTTTTGTATTTGTCATTCACAAAATGGAAAATGCCCCGTTTATCTTACCCCTACAATTGGGATCATGTTCGTCTTGAGAGAGATTGAAAAGCATATGGTAATTATTCTTTTGGGCCAATTTCCCCCTTACCCAATAATGGGTTGAACTAAGGCTTAGTATACAATATAACGAGAGAAAAGTCACCCCCTAATCTTCTTTTAATGGAAACTTTAAGGTGAAAACTTTCGACAATCGTATGGATAGGAACGTTAAGACTGGTAGAGGCCATCCTTGTAACTTTCCGCCATGGCGACGCGCTCGCCGATGGGCGGGTGGGAGTACAGCAGGAAGACCACCCAAGGGGCAGGGTTCATTTCTGACAAGTTCTTGTTGGCAAGGCGGGTCATGGCCGAGGCGAAGGCAGCCGATTTGTGCGTGACATGCAGGCTGTATTGATCGGCGCGGCGCTCGCGCCAGCGGGAGAAAGCATTTTCCAGCGGCATGGTGATCAGCCCGTAGGCGCCGAACACGAGCGCCAGCAGCGGCAGGGCTGCCGGGTCGGCGGGGCCGGTGAAGCCGAACAGGTTGACGCCCACCCGCAGCAGCACGGACGCCAGGAAAAGCCCGATCATGGTGGTGATGGTGCCGAAGACGATGCCGAGCGGGATGTCATTGTGGACGTGGTGGCCAAGCTCGTGCGCCAGCACCGTCTCGATCTCGTCGTTGGAGAATTCGTCCAGGAGGGTGTCGCCGAGGATGATGCGCCGGGTGCTGCCCAGGCCGGTCAGAGCGGCGTTGGCGGCAGAGGTGCGCCGGCTCATGTCGAACTTAAACACGCCGCGCACCTTGACGTTGGCCTGGCGCGCCAGATCCAGCAGCCGTTCGGCCAGCTCGGGGCGGGTGTCTTGCAGGGGCTCGAACTTGTAGAACAGCGGGGCGATCAGTACGGGGGCGATGTTGGCCAGGATGACGTTGAAGAACAGCAGGATGGCGGCTGCCCAAAGCCACCAGGTGAAGGGAGCGGCGCGCAGCACGGCATAGATGATCTCCAGCAGGATCAGGCCAATCGGCACGCTGATCAGCAGCCCTTTGATCTGATCGGAGATGTAGCCGCCGAGGGTCTGGTTGGAGAGATCGTAGCGGTGGGGCAGGACGAAGCCGGAATAATAGCCGAGGGGCAGGTTGATCAGGTAGTAGATGCCGCCGAAGACGGCCACAAACAGGGCGATCAGGAGCCATTCGGATTGCGTGTAGTTAAGAAGGAAGTTGCGCAGCGTCAGCGACCAGCCCAAGGCCAGCCACAAGATGACGTAAACTGCGCCGATGCCGAGGTCAACCAGCATCAAGCGGCGGCGGATGCGGGCGTACTCTTTGGCCCGAATTTGACGTTCTGGATCTAATTGTGCAGTTTCCATAAGGGTAATTATATCCGTTTCCAAGATGGCGGTTGCGATGTTTTCATTCTGGGAGTTGCCTATTAACAACAAAACACATTTTATACTCAAGGCAAGCATAACCGGCTTTCGAATGCGTACACTGCGTGACCGGCATTTTCTTGCCTGCATCTGATCCCGTACCGGGTTTTCTACGCGGACCTGGAGCAGATGGGGCGTGATAACTGAAAGCGCCCATCGCATGGGTTTCGAACGATCCCATGATTCGAGAACACGACGATGAGCGATGACGAGCGACAGTATATTTGGGTTTGGGGTTGAGGAGGAATGCTTGTTGGGGTTCTTACTCTGGCTTCGTGCCGAAGACCATGTCCCACAGGGGCGAGCTGACGCCGTAGCGCTGGTTGGGGGTCTTGTAGTGGTGCATCATGTGGTAGCGTTTGATGTATTTCAGGTAGCCTGAGCGCATGGGGAAGTGGTGGGTTGCATAGTGAGTGAGGTCGTAGACCAGGTAGCCGGTGATGAAGCCGGAGAACATCGGAGCGACCCACTGCGGCGCGCTGAGGATCTGGCCGAACAGCAGCACGAACAGTCCGTAGAACAGAAGCGCCAGCGGAATACTGAGAACCGGCGGCATGACCAGGCGGGTCTTGCACTGCGGCTGGGCATGGTGCACGCCATGGAACAGGAAGAAGATCTTCTCTTCCGTGGGATTGCGGGGCTTATAGTGAAAGAGGAAGCGGTGCAAGGTGTATTCGGTGATCGTCCATAGGAATAAACCGGCAGCCAGGCCAATCGGGATATAAACGGCAGACGACCCAGCCGGATTAGAAACGATCGCTTGGACGAGAAAGAAGACTGCGACCGGCACCCAAATAATGACCACCACCGCCGGGTGGATGTGGGTGAAGAATTCCATGAAGTCGGATTTGAACAACCGGATGGGCTCGTCGCTATGATTGATCGGAAGATGGTTCGCCATACGTCTTGCTCCTGTAAGTAATTCCACCGAATTTGAAGAGTATAACACAGCCTCCCAAAAGAGGTTACGGCTTTTGAGCGCACCTGACGGCTCCCAGCGGGAAAGGAGGAAAGGAGCACGTTAAAAATGATTAAGTAAGATTATGGTAGAATTTCTAAAGGGGTGCAACGATATTTTGTAACTGCATGGCAGTAGTGATTTTCCAGAGGGGAGAATCCACTGCGACGGCGCCTCCACTCTGGAAAATCACACTGCCCATGCGGTTACCATTTCTTTTTAATAGAACAGGATAATCCATGAAATCCTCCCATCAAAACCATCACCAGAGGAACAACGACAAGATTCCTGAGGTAACCCTCAGCCGAAGTTTGAATCTTTTTTCTATTACGATGATCGGTGTTGGAGGGATGATTGGGGCGGGTATCTTCGTGCTAACGGGCACAGCTGCGGGGGTGGCCGGGCCGGCGCTGATCTTGACTTTTATCCTGAACGGCATCGTAACCACATTCACCGCCATGGCTTACGCCGAGCTCGGCTCGGCCTTTCCAGAAGCGGGCGGCGGCTACTTGTGGGTAAAGGAGGGTCTGGGCGGTAGCAACGGCTTCCTGGCCGGCTGGATGAGCTGGTTCGCTCACGCCGTGGCCGGCAGCCTGTATGCGCTCGGCTTCGGCCGATTCTTCGCAGAGATTTGGTTTATGGCCGGAGTCCCGGTGTTTGGGCTGCCCATTGAAACCTTCTCGCTGATTCTTACCGTGCTGGTGGTGCTGGCATTCATGTACATCAATTACCAGGGCGTTTCGGAGACCGGCAAGATCGGCAACGTCATCACCATGACCAAGATAGGCGTGTTGTTCTTGTTCGTGATCTTTGGCATTGCCGCCATGCTCAATACCGAAGCCTGGCACTACCGCTTCACCGACGGCTTCTTGCCGAATGGAATGACCGGCGTGTTTATCGCGATGGGATTGACCTTCGTGGCCTTCGAGGGCTACGAGATCATCGCCCAGTCCGGCGAGGAGGCGATCGATCCCAAGCGCAATATTCCGAAGGCGATATTCTTCTCGATCGGCCTGGTGGTAATCATTTATCTCCTGGTGGGTGTGACGGCCATCGGCGCGGTGCAGCCGCCGCCTGGAATGCGCGGCTACGAATATCTGGGCCAGCAAAAAGAAATCGCCATTATCGACGTGGCCGGGCAGATTTTTCCGCTTGGAATTGGCCGGGTGCTGCTGCTGCTGAGCGGGCTGGTGTCAACCATGTCGGCGCTGAACGCTACCACCTATTCCTCTTCACGGGTTTCTTTCGCCATGGGGCGCGACCACAACCTGCCGGCGTTCTTTGCCCGCATCGATCCGAAACGCCACACCCCGCTAATGGCAGTCTTTATGTCGGGCGGGTTGATGATCTTAATGGCCCTGTCGCTGCCGATCGAGGACGTGGCGGCCGCGGCGGATATCATGTTCCTGCTGCTGTTCTTGCAAGTGAACGTCACGGTTCTGACCCTGCGCAAGAAGATGCCCGACCTGGAACGGGGCTTCAAAGTTCCCTGGATGCCTGCGATCCCGATCATCGCCATCGTCCTCAATTCGTTCCTGGCGATCTACCTATTTACCTTCAGCACGATTGCCTGGTATTTCGTTATTGGATGGCTGGTGATCGGCATGTTAGCCTATTGGGGCTACTTCTCCAAAATGGAAGCCATGGAGAAACCGAAAGAAATCTTGATGGAAGAAGTGCTGGTTAGCCGAGATTATTCGGTACTGGTGCCGGTTGTCGACCAGCAGCAAGCGCGCATTATGGGGCAGATCGGGGCGATCCTGGCAAAGCAAAACCAGGGGGAAGTCCTGGCGCTGCGGGTCGTGCGTGTGCCGCCCCAATTGACTTTAGGGGAAGGCAGGCTGCTTCTGAAGGAAGGCCGCTCTTACCTGGATACGGTTATCCAGGAGGCTAAGCTGCATGAAGTGCCGGTGCATACGATTATCCGATTAGGGCGTGAGGTGGCGGATTCTATCCGCAAGACGGCTGTTGAAAATGCATCGAACCTGCTGCTGTTGGGCTGGCCGGGCTACACCAGCAGTGAGGGACGCTCGTTTGGCTCGGTGATCGACCCGCTGGTGGACGACCCGCCCTGCGACGTGGCCCTGGTGCGCTACCGCCAGCAGCGCCCGCTGCGCTCGATCCTGGTGCCGATTGCCGGTGGGGTGAACAGTCGATTGGCCGTGTCGCTGGCTTATGCGATGGGTGAGTCTGGGGAAGGTGGACCTGCCCGGGTAACCCTGATGCATGTCGTCCCCGAGCGTCCCCATCCCAGCGATCGTGTGCGCGCCGAGCAGGTACTGCGACAGGCTTGTGAGGGCTTCTCGTATGGGAACTGTCAGAGAGAAATAGTCGAAGGGGAAAATATTGTCGAAACAATCCTGGAGCAGGCCGAAGGGTACGACCTGATCGTGGTGGGCGCGTCGCCCGAGCCATTGTTCCACAACCTGATGGTCGGCGATATCGCCCAACAAATTTCGCGCAAGGCGCATGTGAGCGTTGTGGTCGTCAAAGTGCGCAGCGGGCCGCTGCATTCATTCCTGCGCCAGACGGTGCTGCCCTCATCGTCGAGAGTCCCGGCCGACAACGACCAGATCGATCAGGAGCCGGCCGAGCCGCCTTTAGAGGCGTAGGGTTAATGAGCAGCGAACCGTGCGCAATCCACCGTTCGCTACTTACCGTTCACCGCCTTCACATTCTTCAGCTCCTCACGCAGCGCCACAATTTCCTTTTGCAGGGCGTTGATGGACGTCTCGCTGGCGACGTCGCTTTCGGGCGAGCTGGCTGCTTCACCGACGAAGAAGGACGCCAGGGTGGCGGTGATATAGCTGAACACGGCGAAGGAATATAAGGAAAGGAATAAAGTCAGCAGGCGGCCCGCGCCGGTCACCGGCCAGAAGCTCGACCCGATGGTAGTCAGCAGCATGGCGGTGAACCACAGAGCCTCGCCATAGCTGTTCAGCCCCTGTCCGCCGGGGTTGTTTTCGAAAGTGTACATTCCTGCGGCACCGACAAACAGGACGATGGCCGTCAGTGCAGCGACGTAGCTAAAGCCGCTGCGGCCGAGCGTGCTGCGCAGGGCGCCCATGCCGCGGTTCAGCGAACCGATCACGCTGACAAAGCGCAGGCCGCGGGCGGCTTGCAAGGCGCGCAGGGCGCGGATGGCGGAAAAGATGCGGAATACCCGCAGCGCCGGCAGGAACAGCGACAGGGCGGTCAGCCAGTTGTGGCGCAAGTAGATCAGTTTTCTCGGAGCCAGGAAGAAGCGCAGCAGGAAGTCGAACACGAAGATGGCCCAGATGCCGTACACCAGGGCTTGCAGGAATGGGTTCAGGCCCCAGATCAGATCGACGACCAGCAGGATCAGCCACAGGAATCCCAGGATGATCACCGGCAATTCGAGCCATTCTTCCAGCTGATGCAGGATTGCCAGGCGCTCCTCTTCCTCCTGTGGAGTCATTTGTTTTTTCGGTTTTGGATCGCTCAAATAATACCCCCAACCTGTATTCAATTCTTATCGAGTTTCATTATACCGAAACGCTTTTCGGTAGGGAGGAAGAGCCCAACACAAAAGACGCAAAGAATTCTTTGCGTCTTTTGTGTTGGGCTCTGTGCTTTAGGCTTTCGGCTTGCTTTCCGGAGGGATTTCCACCATTTCAACGACGATGGTCAGGTTGGCGGCCAGGGCAGCCAGGGCGCCAATAGCGGCCCACACGGGCAGCAGGACGGCTCCGACCACGCCCAGGGTGAGGGGGATCTCGATCAGCGTGACGCCTTTTTCGTTTTTGATGGTGATGCGGCGCACGTTACCTTCGTGGATGATCTCTTTGACCTTGGCGACCAGCCGGTCGCCGTCGACGCGAAATTCTTCGTAATGAACTTTTTCCTCTGCCATTTCCGATATCCTTTCCTGTGATCAGATCATGCAATTTGTTTAAATATACGCTAAAAGTGGGGAAAGGATGCAAAGATTATTTCGGTTTGGAGGCCGCCTGGGTTTGACGGCGGTTCCACTGCCAGGGCCACACAGCCGGAAAGACGGCGAATAAGACGGCGCCGAGCGCGGCTAAAACCAGGAAGGCTGCGATCCCGGAGAGCCGATTGGCGGCAGAGCCGAGGGCGAAGAACAGCATCGACAGCAGGAACAGCAGCACACTGATCCCTGCAGAGATGGCGGCCATTCGCCAACCCTTGCGCTGCGAGGCCATGCGCACCCCGCCGATCTGCCCGGTCTGGCCGTTAACCAGTATGGTGTGGGTCTGGCCGTTATCATCCCTGTAGTAGCTGGTGTAGAGCGGCAGCAGCATCTGCGTCCAGTTCAGGCGGGTGTAGCTGAATTGGACGGCGCTGTCGCGCAGGTGCTTGGCGCCGGAGGCTTTCACGCAGTCGTCGACGGCGCGGCGGTCGAGACGATCACGGGCGGCGGGCCACGCGCTCTCCGGCGACAGGTCGGGCAACTGCAGCAAGGCCTCACCGAGCTGGGCGCGTTCGAAGCGTTTGGCCTGCTTGTAATTGTAGTCGCCAATGTGGTCGATCAAGTGGGTGTGCCCGCTCAGCGCGGCCACGGCGGCATTGTCATAGCGGCGCTCGAGGGTGCCGGCGCGGGGCTCGTAGCGGACACGGTTCTCGACCACCTCTTGCGACACCCAGCGACCGCCCTGGTAGGCGTCCCGCGAGCTTTTGACTTGATAATCGTAGCCGACTTCAACTTCCCATGATCCGGCCAGGTTGGCGTCAACCAGCCAGACTGGGGCGAACAGCGGGATACAGCGCTGCAGCAGGGCTTGCTCGTTGAAATCGTCGGGCCGCAGCCAGACGGCTTTGACGAAGTTCTGAAAGACCGGTTGCAGAGCGTTGGACGTCTTCTGGAAGGGGATGAGCAGCTCGGGCGGTTCAGGGCGCAGGACTGCAGGTTGGGCCGCCAGCGGAGCCCCGGCGCAGTTGGGGCAAGTGAGGCCAATCTGGCGCTCGGCGACCAGAAAAACCTGCTTGCACTGCGGGCACCCGGCCGGTTTGAGCGGGCTGCCCCAGAACTCCTGGCCGGACTCGATCACTTGAGCGGTGGGGAGGTTGGGAGCGGTCATTATTTGGCCTCCGATTGGCGAGCTTTGTTATAGAGGACGCCTGCGCCGATGCCACCGGCGATCAGCAGGATGAATCCGAGGATTAGCGGCAGCATGCCGATGCCGCCCATGAGCAGCATGGGCAGGCCAATCAGGATGGACAGCGCGCCCGGGGCCAGCATGGCAGCGATGACCAGCCAGACAGTGGTCCAGTTGACCGGCTTCTGCCCGGCGATTGCGCCGGTCTGCCCGTTGACCATCACCTGATAGATCTCATCCTTGAAGCGGTAGGTGGACAGGTAGACCGGCAGGAGGATGTAGCGCCAGGTCTCGCCGGCAAAGTCGGCCACCATACTGAAGTTGCGCACGTGGCTGGTGGGGATATCGTTCAGGCAGGCTTTGTGGGCATCCTCGCGCAGTTGGGTTTTCGCCTGCTCCCAGGCATCCGGCAGGTTGAGATCGTATCCCTTGGCTTGTAGCCCAGCCAAATAGTCGGGCTGGTAGGCGACCAGTTCATTCATGTCGAAGGGCAGGATGCGCGACAGGATCAACTGGCTGAGGTTGGCGCTGGCGTTGACCAGATAGTCGTCGATCTTAAGCTCCACCTGGCCGCTTTCCCAACGCCAGTCGATGCGGGTGCGGGTGCGCCATTCCTTAGCGCCGGAATCGTAGTAGCGTTCCTGGCGCTCGTAGCCGACCTCGGCCTTCCATGCGGCGGCGATCTGAGTGTCGAAGGTCCAGAAGGGCAGGAAGACGCCCGAGAAGCGGTCGAGCACGGAGGAAGCGCCCAGTTCCTTGGGATGGTACCAACCCTTGCCGAGCCACTCGGTGACACTGGCGCGCAGCTTTTCCGGCTGGACCTTGAAGGGGACCAGGAAGCGCGGGCGAAGCTGATCGGACGGGGTCACCCGCACGTTGACGCGGTTGGAGGTGCAGAACGGGCAGGTGACGGTCAGGGCGTTGGCCGGGATGCTCATGTTGGCGCCGCAGGCCTCGCAGTGCAGCTCACGCCGCTCGGCGCCCCAGCCCTGCTGGGCTTTCTTCAGGGTATCCAGGGTGAATTCGTATTCTTCGGCGCTGCGGCCGGGAGTCTGGGCCTGCAGCGGGGCAGTGTAGCCGCAGTACTCGCAGGCGACGCCGCCGGCAGTCACGTCGTACTTGGTCGGCGCGCCGCAGTGCGGGCAGCGGTAGGTGACGGCCTTTTCTTGGTCCGTCTTGGGACGAGGCGCAAAGACGGTAATGCCTTCGACAGCGGATTCAACCTGCGTGAAGTTGGCAGGCGGAGTCCATTGGAGAAGGGGGGAGTTCTTGTCAGTCATAGGTTCTGTCCTTGGGATGTGCTGATTAACTATACCATAAGGCCATTGGTAACAAGTTAAGCACTTTAACAAAACGTCAAGGGTAGCAGGAACAGCGAATGGGGTAAACTAGCCCCATGAGCGAAGAACCGAAACCCCGCAAAACCAGTAGTGTTCGGCACACGCGTGCCATCCAACGGGATCGGAGCAAACAACCGCTGCGCGAACCACCGCCGGAAGAGGTAGAAACGCTGTTGGAGCAGTTGGTTTCGCCGATCGTCTATTCGCAGTGCGAGTCGTATCAAGCGATGGGCTTGCGCCAACGGATCTTGACCCTGCCGGTGATGGTGGCATTTGTACTCAGCCTGATCTGGCGACAAGTCGGTTCGGTCACCGAGGCGGTGCGTGAACTGAACAAACGCGGCATCTTGTGGGCGCAGCCGACGATCGTCAGTCAGCAAGCGGTCTCGGAGCGACTGCGCGTCTTCCCGCCAGAATTGTTCCGCCGGGTGCTGTTGGATCTGCTGCCGCAGATGCACCAACGCTGGCAAGCGCGTAGCAGACCCTTGAACGCGGTCATCGCCCGCGCCTTGCAGCATTTTTCGGTGGTGTGGATCCTGGATGGCTCGACGCTGGACAGTCTGCTGCGCAAAGTGGGCTTGCTGCGTGAGGGGGAAGGGCCGGTTCTGGCCGGGCGCATGGGCGCATTGCTGAATGCCGCCGGCCTGCTGCCGGAAGAAGTCTGGTACGAGGAAGACAGCCAGGTGCATGATCAGACGTTCTGGGAACGGGCCGCGGCCAAGCTGCCGAAAGGCGGCTTGCTGTTGTTCGATCTGGGTTTTGTCAACTATACCTGGTTCGATGCCCTGACCGATCAAGTGCGCTTCTTCGTTACCCGCTGCAAAAGCAACGCCGTCTATCAGGTCGATCAGGTCTTGCATCTCTCGGCGCACCTGCATGACCGGCTGATTTGGTTGGGCGGCCCGCAGACCCGCTGTCAGCATCGTATGCGCCTGGTGGAAGTCGAGCACAAAGGCCGCTGGTTCCGTTACCTGACCAATGTGCTTGACCCCCAGCTCCTCCCCGCAGCCGATGTAGCCGCCCTCTATCAACAAAGATGGCGGATTGAGGATGCTTTCAACGCCGCCAAACGCTTGCTGGGGCTGGCTTACTTCTGGGTGGGTTCGATCAACGGCGTGCAAGTGCAAGTGTGGGCCACCTGGCTGTTCTATGCCTTGCTGGTCGACCTGACCGATCGCATCGCCGACGCTTTGAACCGCCCGTTTGAGGAAATCTCGATGGAAATGGTGTTCAAGGGCCTGTACCACTTCGTTCAGGAGAAAAAGTTGGGCCGCGCCACCGATCCCGTCGATTTCCTCGCTCAGGAGGCTCAGTTTTATGGTGTCATCAAGCGCCGTAAGCATCCAAAATCACCCTTGACTTCTGTCGCTGATCCTTAACTTGTGACCAATGCCATAAGCCCACATTCCGCACCTCAAAGATCGAGGAAATAGCAATTACGGACACGGGAACCGAACAAACGAATAACTTGCTGGTGAACGGGTCTTAGGTTGAGTACCTGACGGAGCGTTGGCTGCCCATTCACCCAGACGGACAGAATATCAATTCCCTCAAAAGTCTGAAAAACCCAACGAATAGTGGGAGTTGCGGTCGGTTTGCCCTTCTGATCGGGGATCTTTTCATTACTTTCCTCCAACCCCAGGCGAAGTTGGCGTTCTGCCAGAGCATAGATGAGCAGTGCCAGTCCCATAATCATCATCAACGCCATGATCCGCTCGGGTTTCTTGAGAAATAGACTATCAGCGAAGAAAAGCGGATCTTTGAGAAAGCGAAAACCGCGCTCGACCGAAACGCCCTGGTCGGTATAGTTCTCAAGTATTTGTATGGGGGATAATTTTTGAGGGTCGAGTTCATTCGTGGCGATGATGAACTTGCCCAAGGTGCGTTTCGCCGCTTCGACCCGCTCTGGGTCAGCGGAAATGCTCCCTGTCAAACCGTACCCCACAATCTCTGGCTTATCTTCAGCCGAGGGACGTCCGCGCCGGGCATATTGAGTGATTGGGGCAGCTTCCGCATCTGCCTGGTGGAACTTCCAGCCCTGGTTGAATTGTTTTGCAGCGGTTTCGGCGTCTTCCTGGCAGTTGAAGGTCTGCCCACCCAACTTGTGCCACTGCTTCTCAGCCGCTTGACGTTCTTTTTCCTGGTTTTTGGTCAAGGTATGCAGTTCGCGCTCATAAGCGGCCTGGGAGAAAACCACCAACCAGCGCTGTTCAATATCGCCATAGGTAACTGCAACCTCTTTGCCCCAGTAACCTTCTGTCAGACACTGCATGTCTGCCTTTTCGCTCTCCCGCACGAGCCGCTTGGCTTCCGCAAGCGTCTCCGGCACCCGCATCAACCACAGCATGTCCTTCAACGTTTTCAGGTTGTCTGCCGCATAGCCCGCACTGTCCATGACATAGTATGGCGTTTCACCCCCTCCAAGCTGCTTGTTGTAGGCTTCTACGCTGAGGGGAAAGGTCTCTTTATCACTGCTGTTGCCGCTCAATACTTCCAACCAAACCGGCAGTGCGGATTTCTGGCTGGTGATCAACTGCACCACCACCTGCTTGAGATCTGGACGGTGATCCCGCGAGTAGCCTTCCATGATTGTGATCGCTTCCTTGTTCGGCTCTTCGATTTCATATTGCCCATGCAAGTGAAAAGAACTGCTGTCCACATGCACAAAATGGTGTTCAATCCCGTACACCCCTAAGGCTCGCGCCGCCACTTGGGCAAATACCTCGGTCACTCCTTTAGCGTAAAGTGCCTCCAGGCTGCGTCCCAGGCTGTCATCGTTGAAATCTTCGGCAACCAGACCCGGACCAATCAGTAAATCCACCGGTTTGTTGTGCAGATAGTCCGGCATCAAATACAATGCCCGGCTGCTGAAGCCCAGAGCATTCAGTACCATTGCCTGCGTTCCTTGCCCAACACTCACCTTTTGTTCGCTGGGCCCAACTTGCCGGTCGATTTCTTCGATCAGCCCGATCTCCTGGCAGATCCCAGCCACAATCCCCAGGTGATCCATCCGTTGTGTTTCATAGCGCGTTTCGGGGTTCATCCCCCAAGATTACCCGATATTCCCAAAATCCGCTATTCCAAGGTGCGGAATGTGGGCATAAGGCAGAGATCGGGGTGAGCGGGCGCGCAAATACGGATCCACTTGGCGCACCCGTATATTTCTGTGGGTTAAATCCGATACCAGGTTTCTAACAGAAACCTGGTATCGGTCAGCGCTGAAATTCTTCAGAAACTTATTTCTTCTTAAGGATGACGCGGGCGTCGACAACGATGGCGCCTTTGCCCTCTTCGTAGACCAGCACCGGATTGGCATCGGACTCGCTGATTTCGTCGGCCAGGTCGATGATCATGTTGGAGTAGCTGCAGATCGTGGCGGCGAGAGCCTTCTTGTCGCGTGGAGCTTCGCCGCGCACGCCCGCCAGGATGGGGGCGCCGCGGATCTCGCCAAACATGCGCATGGCTTGATTGACCGAGACGGGCGCTACGCGGAAGGTGACGTCTTTCAGCACCTCGACGAAGATGCCGCCGAGACCGAACATCATGGTCGGGCCAAAGGTGGCATCGTTGACCGAGCCAAGGATGACCTCAGTGCCCCAGGGAGCCATTTCCTGAATGGCGATGCCGTGGATATCGGCGTCGGCGCGGTAGTCTCTGGCGTTCTTGAGGATGGTTTGATAGGCCTCACGGGCAGACTTCTCGTCCTTGATGTTGACCTTGACGCCGCCGGCATCCGATTTGTGCAGGATGTCGGGCGAGACGATCTTCATCACGACCGGGAAGCCGATTTCTTTGGCAAGGCGGACGGCCTCATCTTCGCTGCGGGCCAGCTTGGTGGGGGTCACCGGCAGGCCATACAGGGTGAAGAGCTCTTTGGCCTCGACCTCGGTCAGAGCGCTGCGGCCGTCTTCGCGAGCGTGGTGAATAATTTCCATGGCCTTGTCGTGGTTCTCGCTCTTGCAGGCTTCGAAGTTGTCACTCACCATACCCTTAAGGCGGTCGTACTCACGCAAAGCGGCCATACAATTGACGGCGATATCGGGAGCGCCATAGGCCGGGATGCCGTTTTCGACCAGCCACTGCATGGCTTTTTCGGACTTCTCGCCGCCGACGAAGGAGACCGTCACCGGTTTATCCGTCACGCCCGCATCGACCACGGCCTGCTTGATGCCGCGGGCGATATTCTCTGGATCAGTCATGGCAGTCTCGCAGTACAGCACGCAAAGACCGTCAACCCATTTGTGGGTCATGGCGTAGCGGATCGAGTCGACGTACCACTCGTAGCCGGCCATACCGGTCAGGTCAACCGGGTTCTTGGCGGAGCCGAACTCGGGCATGTGGGTCTTCAACTCGGCTTGCACATCCTTGGGAGCGAACTCCAGCGGGAGGTCATAGCGCTCGGCTGCATCGGTGGCCAGAACGCCCACGCCGCCGCCATTGGTGACGATCAGCATATGGTCGCCTTTCATGGGCGGTTGGAGCGAAAGAGCCAGAGTGCGGTTGAAGAGGTTGTCGAGGTCGGAAGCCTGGATCACGCCCGCCTGCTGGAAGGCAGCGTTGTATACTTTGGCGGTGCCGGCCAGCGAACCGGTGTGCGAGGCGGCTGCGGCCGCGCCGTGGACGGACACGCCCGATTTCAGGGCGATGATGGGCTTGGTGGCCTCGCGGCTCACCTCAATGAAGCGCCGCCCGTCTTTGAAGCCCTCGATGTAGAGGGTGATGCAGGAGGTGTTCTCGTCTTTGTTCAGCCAGGCGACCGTGTCGGCGAAGTCAACATCGGACATATTGCCGATCGAGACCAGCTTGTCGAAGCCGATGCGACGGGTGTAGGTGGAGGCGTCGATCGCGATCAGCAGGGCGCCGCTTTGTGAAACCAGCGAGGCCTTGCCGTTGAGCGGCAGGAAGGGGGCAAAAGAGGCGTTGAGCTTGTCGGAGTTCGACAGCAAACCGACGATGTTGGGCCCCAGCACGCGCATTCCGTAGCTGTTGGCAATCTCGACTACCTGCTCTTCCAGTTCGTGGTTGCCCACTTCGCTGAAGCCGGAGGTGATCACGATCAGACCTTTGACTCCCTTTTTGCCACACTCGTCGGTGACCTGGGTGACGAACTTTGCCGGTACGACGACCACAGCAGCGTCGACTTCGCCGGGGATATCCAAAATAGAGGCGTACACTTTCAGCCCGAGGAGCTCATCCGCTCCGGGGTTGACGGGATAAATCTCACCAGCGTACTTGCTTTCGATCAGGTTCTGGACGACAGTGTAGCCAATTTTGCCGGGTGTCGTTGAAGCCCCAACCACGGCCACTGATTTTGGCCGAAAGAGTCCATCAAGAACTTCGTTTTCCACGTTTTTTCCTCCTAGAAGAGATAAATTTCTCATCGAATGATGCCTGGATGCGGCGTAATGCGCGTTCTATTTTTAATATATCCCGTTCCCAAGTATACCTTAAGCTCCTCTTCCTGCGGATGATTCGTATTGCGGTAACTCCCTGATCAAGGGCCGTCCAATGGTTCGGAGCGTATCAGGGCAAGACAAAAAATCCCCGGCGATAGGAATACAGCGCAGGGAGAAACAATGCTCGATCCATATGCTTAACTGCTGGGCAATTGGGTAGGAAGGTAACCGGGAAGAGATCTCTCATTGCACACTCACCTAATCAATTTTACTTAATAATGAGAAAACAAAAGTACCCTTTTCGATAGTACCTTTATCATTTATTCTCCGGTTTACAGCACAATGGACCAGCTGGGCAAGCAAAACAGCTGACGCCGGGACGACCTCACCTCCCGATTGTCATTTTTCGATCTATGATAAGCGTCGCTCGATAAGCGCGCCTGAACTGGTTATACGGAATGAGCCGGCCGCAGAACTGCTGAGAGAGTTCATCCAATCAACGCTGCGCGGGCTCCAACAAATGACTCGCCTGCTGCCGATTGCCTATGCGTTCTACGCCCTGGCTTTCCGAAACCGGCAAGCGCGCTCAGCGATGAAGGGCTACTTACAAACCTACATCGACTTGTTGGCGCGGCTGATTGAGAAAGGCATCGACGACGGCGACTTTCAGCCGGGTAGACGCGGAAAAAACAGCCGTCGCTTTCGGCGCGGCGATCGAGGGGGCCATGGTGCTGTGGTGAACCTGGAAGAACAGTTGAACCATTCATTCGGTTTGCTGCTGGCCGGGATGGCGAACCGTTGAATCGATCAAATCCCCGAATTACTTGTAAACGTCCGGGTTCGCACAGAACGTTAGACGCTCGCCCTTCAACCCGGCCAGCAGATTGTCCACGGCGATCTCGGCCATCTTGCGGCGTGTCTGGATGCTGGCGCTGGCGATGTGAGGTGTGATAATGGCGTTAGGCAGCGAATGCAGCGGGTGGTCTGCCGGGATGGGCTCGGGATCGAACACGTCCAGGGCTGCTGCGGCGATTTTCTTCTCTTGCAGCGCCCACAGCAGCGCATCCGGGTTAACTACCGGGCCGCGCGAGGTGTTGACCAGCACGGCAGAGGGTTTCATCTTCTCGAATGCGGCGCGGTCGATCAGGTAGCGGGTTTCAGGCGAGAGGTAGACGTGCAGGCTGACGAAGTCGGAACGCTCCAGCAGCTCATCCAGCTCGACCCAGGTCACGCCCAGCGGCTCTTCCATCTCTGGGATGCGCTTGGGGTCGTTGTAGAGCACGCGCATCCTGAAGCCATTGGCCCGGCGGGCGACGGCCTGCCCGATGCGCCCAAACCCGACGACGCCGAGCGTTGCGCCGTAGACATCCGGGCCGGTGAGGACGTCTGGCCCCCAGGGTTTCCAGATGCCCCGGCGCACTTCTGCGTCAGCCTCGACCACCCGACGGGCGGCGGCCATCAGCAGCGCCCAGGTGAAGTCGGCGGTGGTCTCGGCCAGCACGCCGGGGGTATGTCCGACTGGGATGCCGCGGTGGGTGGCGGCCTGGACGTCGATGTTGTCGAAGCCGACCGCCATCTGGCTGATGACTTTCAGCTGCGGAGCGGCTGCGATGATCTCGGCGTCGATCGGGTCGGTGAGCAGGGTCAGCAGGCCGTCCAGCCCGGGGGCCTTCTCCAGTAATACGTCGTGAGGGGGCGGCTCTTCATGCGGCCAGACCTCCTGATGGATACTCTCGCCCAGACGGTCCAAAGCCGTCTGGGCGATCTTGCGGGTCACAAACACGTGTGCCGTAGGGCTCACAAGCTCTCTTCTCCCGTTTCTTCGAAGCCGGGATTGGTTTCCAAGGCCTTCTCCATCAGGCGCTGGATGCGCTGGATCATTCCGGCAGGGTCGGGGTGCAGCCCCTCGATCAGCAGGGCATCTTCGTAGACCTGCTCGATGATCAGGGCATTGAGCGGGTCGCTGCCGGGCAGGGCGCTGAGGCGCTTGAGGATGGGATGCTGGGGGTTAATTTCCAGAACCTTCTGGGGAGCGTCGAACTCACGGTTGATCATCTTGTAGACCCGTTGGATTTGCGGATCGAGGGAGCCTTCGGTGTCGACCAGACGGGCCGGGGACTCAACCAGGCGGGCGGTTGAGCGCACATCGGAGACGCGCTCACCCAACTGGCCTTTGAAACGACCGACCAGGTCTTCCACGTGGGTCTCGGACAGCTTCTCCTCCGGCTGCCGCTCTTCTTCCGGCATTTCCAGCTCTTCTTTGGAAGCATCGGCCAGGTCGAAATCGCCGAATGTGTTCAGGCGCAGCAAGGTGAACGGGTCCATGGGATCGGCCAGCAGGAGCACATCGTAGCCTTTGCGGCGGAAAACCTCGAGATGCGGGCTGTTCGCGATCGAGCGTTCATCGTCACCGAGGATGTAGTAAATTTTCTTCTGGTCGAGCTGCATAGCCTGCACGTAGTCGTCCAGCGAGACCCACTCGTGCGGTTTTTGAAGGGTGTGATAGCGCAGCAGCGGCAGCAGGGCTTCGTAATTGTCGGCGTCGGTCGCCACGCCTTCTTTGACGTAGCGGCTGTACTCCTTCCAGAAAACGGCGTACTTTTCGGCGTTATCCTTACCGAGGGACTTAAGATGGTCGATCAGCTTGGCGGTGAGCAGCTTCTTCAGCTGCGCCATTACCCGGTTGGATTGGATCGACTCGCGCGACACATTCAGCGGCAGATCTTCTGAGTCGACCACGCCCTGCACAAAGCGAAAATACTCGGGCAGCAGGTCTTTGTTGTACTCCTGGATCAGCACCTTGCGGGCATACAGAGCCAGGCCCTCCTGCTTACGGGGAGAGAACATGCTGCGTTCGGCCGAGACAGGCACGTACAACAAAGCATACATCTGCACGGGAGCGTCGATCGCGAGGTGGAGTTGGGTGAGCGGCTCTTCGTAGTCGAGGGTCAGCTGACGGTAGAAGTCGGTATACTGCTCGGCTTCCACGGAGCGCGGCTGCTTGCGCCACAGGGCGGACTGGCGGTTGACTTGCTCCTGGCTTTCACCCACATAGATGGGGAAGGGGACGTAGTCGGAGTGCCTGCGGATGATGTCGCGCAGGCGGTTCTCATCGGCGAACTCAGCGGCATCCTCTTTGAGTTGGACGGTCACCTCGGTGCCGCGGGTCTCCTTCTCGGCGGGGTCGATGGTGTAGGTATCGTCGCCGGTGGAATACCATTGGGCGGCCTGCGCCTCGGGACGATAGGAACGTGAAACAACCCGGATCCAATCAGCGACCATGAAGGCCGAATAAAAGCCGACACCAAACTGCCCAATCATATCGGACAAATTAGGGGCGCCTTCCTGGGCGGCCTCGATGAAATCCCGGGCGCCGGAGTGGGCAATGGTGCCAAGGTTCTGGACCAACTCTTCCATCGTCATGCCCACGCCGGTGTCGCGAATGCCGATCTGCTTCTTTTCCTTATCGACCGTGATCCAGATGGCCAGCTCGGCTTCCGGATCGAAGATGTCGCGATGGGTAAGCATTTCGAAGCTCATGCGGGTCAGCGCATCGGATGCGTTCGAGACCAGCTCGCGCAGAAAAACTTCACGTTCGGTATACAGGGAATGGATGAGAATATCGAGAAGCTGGCGGGTTTCGGCCTTAAATGGAATTGCCTCCCCCTGGTTGGGTGTTTCAGGAACTGTCATAAATTACCTCCTGGATTTTATTCTCCCTGGGTTGGAAAATCATTCACTTCACTCGTTGAAATAATGCTGCCGGATGGTGGGGATCAGGTACTCCTCAAACGAACGCTGCTGGTTATAGTCGGGCTGCCAGCCCCAATCATGCCGGGCTGCGGAGTTGTCGATGTCGGAAGGCCAGCTGTCGACGATGGCCTGGCGGGCGGAGTGGGGTGTGGAGTTGACCTGGATGCCTGGGAATGCCTTCTGCACCATTTGTGTGATCTCATTGGCCGTGACGCTGAAGCTGGTAACGTTGTAGACCAGTTGGGTCAGGTTTTCGCGCGGAGCTGCTTCCAGCATGAGCAAGGACTTGACCGCATCGGGCATGACCATGAAGGGCAGGCAGGTGTCCGAGCGGACGAAGCAATCGTAGTCCAGGTCTTGGGCGGCGTGATGGATCATCTCGGAGGCGTAATCGCTGGTGCCGCCGGTGGGGATGGTCACGGCGCTGATCAGGCCTGGGAAGCGCAGGGAGCGGAAGTCGATGCTGTGCTTTTGGCGGTCAACGGCCAGCTGGCGGTAGTAGCTGCCGTAATAGCGCCCGAGATGCTCGCAGTACAGCTTGTTGCAGCCATACATGGTGGTGGGTAAGAGCCAGTCGGATTCTTTGACCTTACCGGCGCTCTGCTTGGTTTGTACGTCCGGCAGACCGTAGGCGGCAATGGAACTGGGATAGATGAATTTCACCTCACGCCCTTGCCACTGTGACTGTTCGTAAGCCAGGCGCAGCAGGTTGAGCGTGCCTTCGACGTTCACTTTATGAGCCCCTTCGGGGTTGTATTCGGCCTTGGTCGAGAGGACCGAGGCCAGGTGGAAGATGGTGCGGATCTCGTATTCAGCAACCAATCTCCCTAAAAGCATGCCGTCCAGAATATCACCCTGGATGAAACGCTGGCAATAAGGCAGGAGGTAAGAATCCAGCTGCATGATATCCATGGCTACGATGGCCACTTCGCCTTGCTTGCCGAGATGCTCGATGAGCCCGTGCCCGATTTCACCGTTCGCTCCCGTGATCAGGACAACTTCTTTGCGCATAGATCGTCTCTCTTTCTTCGAGAAGATGGAATTCCGCCGGATGGCATCTTTAATTGTACCAGTGAACGAGGAGAATGAAGTAAAGGTTCTGAAAGGGCAGACGGACGTGAGGGCTAACTGGGTCCGGCCACCCACAGATGTTAAACGAGAATGGAGGGCAGAAGACTGCCCTCCATTCTTAATTTCTGCTCGGATTTACTCTCGAAAATATCAGGCGACTGCCGGTTTGCGGCCGAACCAGGTGCGCCACTCTTTCTTCTCCCACAGTACCAGGATGGGGGCGGCGATGAAAATGGAGGAGTAGGTACCCATGAAGAGGCCGACCAGCAGGATGATGGCGAACTCGCGCAGGGTGACGCCACCGATCAGGGCCAGGGAAAGCAGCATGAATTCGGAGGTCATGAGCTGGGTATTGATCGAGCGCTGGAGGGTCTGGATGATGGAGTGATTCGCGAGGGTCTCGAAGGGCAGTTTACGATAGATGGAGCTGTTCTCGCGGATGCGGTCGAACACCACGATCTTATCCTGCACCGAGAAGCCGATCACGGTCAGCAGCGCAGTCAGGAACAAGGAGTCGACCTGCCAACCGAAGAAGTAGCCGCCGATGGCCGACAGGCTGATCACGACCAGAAAGTCGTGGAACATGGCGATGATGGCGCAGACGCCGTAGCGGAATGCGTGCGCGATGCCCCGAAAGGCGAAGGTAATGTAGAGGATGACGCCCAAGGCGGCGACGCCAACCGCCATGGCGGCGCGCGAGGTCACTTCTTGGCCGATGGTTGGGCCGACGCTGTCGGAGCTGACGATCTCGACTTTGGAGTTGGTCTGCTGCTCCATGGCATTGAGGATATCGATGCGGGTGGTCTCATCCATAAACTGTGAGCGGATGACCAGGTGGCCTTCGTTGGTGGTTTGCACCTGGACATCGGTCAGGCCGAGATCGTTGTAAAGCTGGACAACCTGGGCCGGTTGGGGCGGGGCGCCGTTGGCGAAGCTGACTTCGAGCATGGTGCCGCCGGTGAAGTCGATCGCCAGGGGCAGTCCGTGCAGGGCGATAATGATCAGGCCGGGCAGGATCAGAACGAGCGAAAGGGCAAAGAACAGGTATCGTTTTCCAAGGATATTTATCATGATCGTATACCTCTCAAGCGCCAAACCAGCGGACGTGGTCGGCAGGATTGATCGAATCGGCTGCGATACTCAACAGGGTGCGGGTGATCATAATGGCGCTGAACAGGGAAATGATCATGCCCAAGGCCAGGGTCAGGGCGAAGCCCTTGACGATGGTGGCGCCATAGGCGGATCCGAACCAGAACAGAATGCCGCTGGTGATGAGGGTGGCGACGTTCGAGTCTCGGATGGAGGGCCAGGCCCGTTTCCAGGAGTAATCGACGGCAATTTTCAGGTTGCGGCCGCTGTGCAGTTCTTCTTTCAGGCGCTCGAACATCAGGATATTGGCGTCGAGGGCGCCGCCGGTACTGAGCAGGAAGCCGGCGATGCCGGGCAGGGTCAGGGTGACCGGGATGAACTTGAAGAGCGCCAGGGTAATGGCGGCGTAGCTGAGGATGGCGAGGATGGCCAGGGCGCCGGGCAGCCGGTAGTAGATGATCATGAACAGGACGACCAGGGCGAATCCGATGGCGCCTGCCAGGATGCTCTTGTTAAGCCAGTCTTGGCCCAGGGTTGGGCCGACGATACGGCTCTCGACAACCTTCATCGGGACGGGCAGGGCGCCGTAGCGCAGCTGCACGGCCAGACCGTTGGCCGATTCGTTGGAGAAGCCGCCTTCGATGATGCCCGAACCTTCTGTAATGGCCGAATTGATGCGCGGGGTGGAGATGACTTGCTTATCGAGCACGATGGCTAAAACGTTGCCGACGTTTTCGGATGTGTGAGCAGCGAAGGTTTGGGTGGCATCCGATTTCAGCTCAAAACTGACAACGTACTGGCCCAGTTGATTGGTCGTTACGCCAACATCGTTCAGGGATGCGCCGGTCATGACGGTATGGTAGACCGTATCGGTGAGCGCAGTGTTGGTTGAGGGGACGGCGGTATCGCCAGATAGGGCATAATCCGTTTGGACGATGGCGCCAACCGGGGCCACATTGTTGACATCCATATGGACAAACTCAAGCAGGCCGGTTTGTTTGATGATGTCGACCACGCGCTGAGGGTCGGTAACCCCGGGATGCTCGCCAACGATGCGGCGGGCGCCGGCAGTCTGGAAACTGGATTCACCAACGCCGAGGGCGTTGCTGCGGTTTTCCAAAATGGTGCGCACGTCAGACAGTGCCTGAGGATCGACCGTTGTCGTATCTGGCAAGTCGGCTTCCAGCAGGATTTGCATGCCACCTTGCAAGTCGAGGCCGAGCTTGGTATCCAGAGAGCGATCGATGCTGCCCACGTGGATACCGGGGTTGCCCGGAAGGTCGATCCAGATGGCGACGACAAGAACTGCCAGAATTACAATGATGTTTATCGTACGTCGATTCATGAGAGAGGGAGCCTCCGATTCATACAAAAGCCAGCCCCTGGCCGGCATTAGAGATCATTATACACTGTCTTATTTTTATTGAACAGGGAGGTTAGAATTTGCTAAAGCGGCAGGGCCGATGGGGACTGAAGGAGTCACTCTGACGTTCACCGACAGAAAGGGGAGGCGTCGCTGGTCGACGCCTCCTCTTTCAATTTCGAATTGGTCCTTATCGTTCCCGATTGGATTGGTTGGAGACCGGGAGACGCACGGTCATGCGCCGTACCTGGTCTGACTCACGCGGGTAGACCCGTAGGACGACGATGCTCATATCATCGTTAGGCCGGTTGTTGTCCAGACGGACGGCCTCGGACAGGACCGTGTCGGCGATTTCCTGGGCGGTCGGCTCTTGATCTTCGAGCAGCGATTCCAGCAAGGTGCAGATGTCGATGGACTGCCCCATTTCGCTGCCGGAGTTGGCCAGGCCGTCGGTATAGACGACAACGGTAGTGCCGTTTTCGAGGGGGATCTCCGAGATGACAGGGCGGATGTTGCGCGAATTGCCGATGGCTAGTGATTCGCTGTTCAGGCTTTCCACCCGCTCGCGCTGGGCGATGAACACCGGGGCAGGATTGTTACGGCTGATGACGATGGTAGCCGTCTGCAAGTCGGCGGAGAGGATGTTCAGGTAGGCTGTCTCATCGCCATCCCGCTCGGTGAAGAGGGCATCGGAGGCTGCCCGTGCGGCGGCTCCGTCACGCACGCCCTCCGCGAGCAGGCCGATGACCCGCCTCACAACGAAGGTCGAGACGGCTTTGCCTTCACGATTGGAGGTGCGTCCATCCGCCAGCACGACGCTCATTCCGCCGCTGGGGCGCTCGACGACTTCGAGCGTGTCTCCGCCTTCTGGAGAGTTGTATTTGTTGACTTTTGCGACCGCGATTTGTATTTCCATGTTCTGATTTTACATCAAAAGCCCGGAGATAATCAATCCTTAAGGAAGAATGTCAGCAATGACGAATAACAAGCGGCTGTTTTTGGCCTCGATCCACTGCAGCCTGGCTTGAAGACCGGCTTCGGTGAAGGGTTCGAGGGGGTCGAAGTCGACGCCGAAGGGTGCGGCCTGCCCGGTGATGCGAAAGAGCAGCGCCAGGGTGCGATCGAGCAGGCCGGGGCCGGTAAACACGGATGAGGCCAGCACCACCAGCCGCCCGCCGGGGGTTAGGACTCGGCAGATTTCGCTGAGGGTTTCCGGTTCGACGATGTATTCACTGGGAAAGGTGGCGACGACGGTTTGGAAGGCTCCACTCGGGTAGGGCAAGGCGCGGGCGTCGCCGCGGGAGAGGCGGGCGGTGAAGCCTGCGCCCCGGATGCGTCGACCGGCGAGACGGCCCATTTGACGGCTCTTATCCAGGCCATAGACATCAAAGCCTTCTTGCAGCAAGCGCGCCTGCAGGTGGCCGGTCCCGTGCCCCAGCTCCAGCACGGTGGGGCCCTGTACGAGCTTGGCTGCGCTGCGCACCCAATCGTTCCAGCGACCTGCGGAGACGACCCAGGCGACGGCGTCATAGGTCCAGGCGAAGGGGTGGTAGAGCATGCGGAAGAACCAGCGCATGAAGTGACGGATCAATGGAAGCCCTCAGACTTTCAAAAAGTTTTATGGCACCGGTTTGCGGATGCCGGTGACATGTGTTAACAGTACCATTATACTTTTTGAAAGTCTGCCTGAAACAGCCCCCGAAGGCTTGCATAATTTGGAGTGATTTAGTATAATGTGACGGCTTGTTTAACTGAAAGTTTTGGCCTTATAAACAGATAGGAGTTTTACATGGTTCCACTTCCAAAAAGAAAGATTTCCAAGGGCCGCCGTGACCGCCGCCGCGCGCACGACGCGCTTAAGGCGGTGAACCTGGTCCAGTGCAGCAACTGCGGTGAGATGCGGCTGCCGCACACGGTTTGCCCCAGCTGTGGGTTCTACCAGGGCCGCGAGGTCATCGAGATCCAAAAAGAAAAAGAGAACAAGTAAAACAAACGGGCCGCGATCAAGAACGGCCCGTTTGTTATTAAGACCCTGAGTATTTACCGGAAAAATGCGAAGACGCTAAGTGACAACTTAGCGTCTTCGCATTTTTCCGGTAAAAACAGGATTACAACGCCCATGCGAGCATGATGCCGATGATGGCGACGATGATGCCCAGGTGCAGGAACAGGTCGGAGCGGGCCAGCCAGCCATGCGAAGCCAGACGCACTACGAGGTTGAGCAGCACCAGGCCGATGCCGGTCATCGGGATCAACCCCTTGCGGCGGGCCAAAAATTCAGAGAGGCGGTCGACGAATTGGGACAATGTGTTCATGGGGGCCTCGGCGCTTTAGGATTCTTCGGGCGGGTTATTTTCGTTCGGGAAGTAGGGCTCGAAGCGCACCAGCAGGCGGTCGGGAATTTGACCGTGGATCAAGACGCCGCCGCGGCCGTGCTCGATGCTGCTGACCTGGCCTTGCTCGTGGAACAGCGAGATCAACTGGCCTTCCTGGTAGGGCAGGCGCACGGTGATGGGCGTGTAGGCTTCGAACATCTGGGTCTCGATGGTGTGGATCAGGGTGGACATCCCTTCGCCGGTCAGGGCCGAAATGGCGACCGAGTTGTGAGTTTCGGCCAGGGCTTGTTGGACCGAGAGCGGATCGGGCAGGTGGTCGATCTTGTTGAGGGCAGTGATGGTGGGGATGCTTCCGGCCCCGATCTCCTCCAGGGTTTGCGTGACCGACTTCCACTGTGCGGTGGCGTTGGGGTGGGTCACATCGACCACATGGATGAGCATGTCCGCCTCGGTGATCTCCTCGAGGGTGGCGCGGAAGGCTGCTACCAGCTGGGTGGGCAGCTTCTGGATGAAGCCGACCGTGTCGGTCATCAAGGCAACGTGACCGCCGGGCAGCTCGACCCGCCGGGTGGTGGGGTCGAGGGTGGCGAATAGTTGGTTGGCGACGTACACATCGGCGTCGGAGAGGGCGTTGAGCAGGGTGGACTTGCCCGCATTCGTGTAGCCAACCAGGGCAATGACCGGGATGGCGCTGCGTTTGCGCTGTGAGCGGTAGCGCATGCGATGGGCGCGCACCTTCTCAAGCTCGGCTTTGAGACTGCTGATACGGCGGCGGATCTCGCGGCGGTCGACTTCCAGCTGAGTCTCGCCGGGCCCGCGCAAGCCGACGCCGCCGGCGCTGCCGGTGCGCCCGGCGCCGCCGCCTGTCTGACGGGCGAGGTGGGTCCAGGCGCGGGTCAGGCGCGGCAGGCGATATTCGTACTGGGCCAGCTCCACCTGCAAGATCCCTTCGCGAGTGTGGGCATGCTGTGCGAAGATATCCAGGATCAGGGCAGTGCGATCGACCACCTGAATCTCCTCGCCAAGACGGGTCTCCAGTTCGCGCAGGTGGCGCGGCGACAGCTCGTTGTCGAACAGGACGACTTCAGCCTGGGTGTCTTCTACCAGGGCTTTCACCTCGTCCACTTTCCCGGAACCGATAAAGGTAACCGAGCTGGGATGATCGAGCCGCTGGGTGGTCTCGCCGACGACTTCCAGACCGGCGGTATCGGCCAGCAGGCTGAGCTCGGCCAGGGAGTCATCCAAGGTTAACAGCGAAGGCTCGCTGCGCAAGTCCACACCGACGAGCAGGGCTCTTTGACGGGGAGGACGGGTAGGTTCAGGTAATTTTTTTGCCATAACACCAATCTTAATCGGTTTCGCCTGCGGATGCAATGAGGCTGTCCAAGTTGACCGGGTCATCTGAGGGTGGGGCGAAGATCTTCGCCATTTTTTCATCCGTGGGCCGGTCGCGCAGGGGTAATAATATGTGGAAGGTAGAGCCGGGACAGCTCCTCTCATTGTAGCCGGGCGACTCCACCCAAATGGCGCCGCCGTGCGATTCGACGATACCCTTGGCGATGCGCAGGCCGAGGCCCGGCCCACCGCCTTTGAACTTGGTCTTGCCGCTAGAGTGCAGGGAGATGTTGCCCAGACGGGTGAACTTCTCGAAAATGATGGGCAGGTCTTCCGGGTCGATGCCGATGCCGGTGTCGCTGATGATGATCTCTAAGAAGCCGGGCAGCTTGCGCCCATCGATTCGCACTGCGCCACCATCGGGGGTGAACTTGATGGCATTGCTCACCAGATTGCGGAAGACTTGCAGCAGCCGCTCTGGGTCGGCAAAAGTCATCACGTCCCAGCCGGGAAAGGGCAGGATTTCGAGGGCCTGATTGCGCTCGGCGATACTTGCGGCCATTTCTTTCTTCAGCACCTCGAACAGGCGGTTGAGCCATACCGGTTGGAAGTTCAGTTCCATCAGGCTGGTGTCGATCAGCGAGACATCGATCATATCATCGATGATGGTGTGCAGGCGGCCGGCCCCGTTCTGGATGCCGTCCATCAGCACCAGGGCGTTGCCGGGCAGCTGATTACGCTCTGTGTATTCACGCAGCATGGCTGCGTAGCCTTCGATCAGGGTCAGCGGGGTCTTCAACTCGTGGGCCGCAACGGCGATGAAGTTGGACTTGGTGCGGTCGAGTTGTTCGAGGGCCTGCTGGGCCTGGTTGAGCTGTTCGGAGACGAAGCCCACCCGGGCCTGAATCTCCAGCCGGGCAGATTTTTCGATTGCGTAGGAGAAGCCGGGGAGCAAGAGGATCAACAGGGCGACTGCCTGGGAATCGTCCAACAACTCATGACTGACCTGCAGTGTCAGGCGCATGAGTTCATCGATCAATCCGGTCATCTGGCTGGTCTCGCCGTCCAGGTCAGTCTGGGTGAGCGAGCCGGCCCAATTCACCAGCAGGGGATTGAGCCAGGCGGGGTCTCCGGTGTCGACAACCTGTTCCATCTGGTCGAAGAACTGCTCGAGCTGGGTGCGCAGGTGTTCGCGGAGGCCATAGCTGCGTGCCAGGGTTTCAGTCCCCCGTTTGATCAGTGTGGGGCGGATGGTGCGGAGATGCTCAAGCTCTTGCATACTGTATTAGTTTACGTCAGGTTTCCGTTTTTGCCAATTGAAAATTGACGAAATTTGGAAAAAGAAGGGCTGTCGGCGAAGGTGGGCCTCACCTTCAGAACCTCTCGATTGAATGGAGAGGGATCCGGGGTCAGGGGCTCTCTCCCGGCATATTCAACAACCAGGCTTGCAGAGTCTTGCCGACCGCTTCCAGGCTGGCGGCGGAGACTTTGTCGGGGGTGTCTTGGGTGGTATGCCAGTAGGGGTAGTCAAAGTCGATCAGGTCGGCGGCGGTGAGGCCCTTGTTGAGGAAGGGGGTGTGGTCGTCGAGCATGGAATATTTGTATTCGGGGATAAAGCTGCCGGTGTAGCCTAGCGTGGCGGCCTGGTTCCAGATTGCGGTCAGCAGGGATGGGGCAGAGTTCTTCTCTTTGTAGATATTCAAGTCGGCGTCGCCGATCATGTCCACGATGACCACCGCATCGGGCGCGGCTTGCAGGCTGTCGGCAAGCGCTTCGGATCCAAGGATCCAGTCCCAGCCGGGCAGATCGCCCTGATCTTCAGCGTCGAACATGACCAGCCAAACCTGCTTGTCCAGGTTGTCGGGCAGGCGGCGGGCCAGCTCGAGCAGCACAGCCACGCCGGAGGCGCCGTCGTTGGCCCCGGGAACCGGCTGGATGCGCAGGGCAGGGTTGGGATCCTGATCGGCGACCATTCGCGAGTCGTAGTGGGCGCCCAGGATGATCCAGGGCTGGCCGGCGCCGCGCTTGGCGATCACGTTTTGGATCGGATGGCCCATGCGCTCGGTGTTCTGGATCTCGGTTTGCCAGCCGGCGTCCTGCAGCTGCTGCACCATCCACGCGACCGCCTGATCGTGAGCGGGGCTGCCGGGGATGCGCGGCCCCATGTCCACCTGAGTGACCACGTCTTGATAGGCGGTTTCGCCATCGAAAGCCTGGACGGCCTGGGGATTGTCGCCACCAAACAAGCCCAGCGTGAGGGATAGTCCGGAGATGACAACCAGCGCCAGGATGACGCCCAGGATGGAATAAAAGCGGATCTTGCTTTTGGAATCTAAGTCTTGGTTTTCGTTCATCGCACTCACAACTGTCGTAAAGCCACTCCTACCGGTCCGAGTGATTGGAATAGACAGGGGTGAAACCCTGCTGCTGCAAGAAATTATCCAGTTCTTGCAGGGACTGCTCGGCGTGCAGCGCCGCGCGAGCGCGTTTGCCTTTGGCTTTCTGCTCCAGCGGCGGCAGGATGCCGAAGTTGGCTTTCATTGGCTGGAAATCCTTCAGATCGGCGTGGGTGATGTAATGCAGCAGCGCCCCGAGCATGGTGTTGGGCGGCAGGGTGATGAGCGGATCGTCGTGGAGCAGGTGGGCAGCGTTGACACCCGCCAGCAGGCCGGTGGCGATGTTGCCCATGTAGCCCTCCACGCCGGTGATCTGCCCGGCGAAGAACAGGTCGAGACGAGCGCGCAGCTGAAGGGTGGGTTGTAACAGCAGCGGTGAGGTGATGAAGGTATTGCGATGCATCTGCCCGTAGCGCTCGAAATCGGCCTGCTCCAGCCCAGGGATCATGCGGAACACCCGGCGCTGCTCCGGGTAGGTCAGGTTGGTCTGGAAGCCCACCAGGTTGTAGAGACTGCCGGCCAGGTTATCCTGGCGCAGCTGAATGACGGCATAGGGCCGCCGCCCGGTGTTCGAATCGGTCAGGCCGATGGGGCGCATGGGTCCGTAGGCAAGCGAGTTCGAGCCCGCGGCGGGCCAGCACTTCCACGGGAAGGCAGCCCTCGAAGAAGGTGTGCGCCCCGGCATTGACGCCCTGGTTGACCGCCTGCTCGAACTCGCGCAGCGGAATGCGTTCGGCTGCGCCCAGGGCTTCGACGAAGGCCTCATACTGCCCTTTGTTAAAGGGGCAGTTGATGTAGTCGCCCTCCTCTTGCTCGCCACGTTCGTAGCGGGAGGCCCGGAAAGCGACGCTCATATCGATCGAGTTGGCGGTAACGATAGGGGCGATGGCATCGAAGAAGAACAGGCTGTCTTGGCCGGTCAGATCCTGGATGGCCTGGGTGAGGCGCGACGAGGTGAGCGGCCCGGAGGCGATCACCGTCGGGCTGGAGGGAATCTGGGTCACTTCCTGGCGGATGATTTCGATGTTGGGGTGGTGGGAGATGCGGGTGGTGATGCAGCCGGAGAAGCCCTCCCGGTCTACGGCCAGGGCTCCGCCGGCGGGCAAGGCATTGGCCTCGGCGCAGGCGAGCAGCATAGAGCCCAGACGGCGCAGCTCTTCTTTGAGCAGACCGGAGGCCCGGTCAACCAGGTTGGAGCCGAGGGAGTTGGAACAGACCAGCTCGCCCAGGTCGGCGGAGATGTGCGCCCCGGTGGGCTGCTCGGGCCGCATTTCGTACAGCTTGACGCGGATGCCGCGCTCGGCGGCTTGCCATGCGGCTTCGCTGCCGGCCAATCCGCCGCCGATCACCGTTAATTCGTTCGTCGCTGTTTTTGATTTCATATTCATACCAATCTGGTTGGATTTTACCATAGGCGCGCCCCCATCCCAAGCCTCCATCATCGCGGCAGCCCTCGTGCCTGTCCCTACGGTTGAGAGCCGATTGGACGAATGCACCCTACAAATATCAAATTGGCTGGTATAGAACTTGCAACAGAAGCGGTATCACTATATACTAACTTCCATCGGGTGAACTCATCATGTTTCAACTGCATTACCAGGCCCTTCGTCCATTAACCACCGCCCACCTCGCTCAGACGATGACGCTGCTAAGCCTGACGGTTGGGGAACTGCGCCAGCAGATCGACTTAGAGCTGGCGTCTAACCCTGCGCTAGAACTGGTCGAGGAACGGCGCTGCCCCAGCTGCCACCGCATCCTGCCGGCCCATGGCGCTTGCCCAGTGTGCAGCTGCCCGCCTTCCGAGACGTCCGAGGAGCCGATCGTGTTCCTCTCGCCGCAGGAGGATTTCTACCAGCATACGGATGTGCCGTCTGACGACATGCCGGAGGATGACCGCTCCACCGAGGGGCAAGACCTGCCCACCTACGTGCTGCGCCAGATCGCCACGGAGCTGGATTTGAAAGACCGCCGCCTGGCGGCATACCTGCTGACGAACCTGGATGAAGACGGCTTCCTGAACGTCTCGGTGTTCGAGGTGGCGCGCTTTTTCCACGTCCTGCCATCTGAGGTCGAGCGAGTGCAGCGCATCATCCAGCGCGCCGACCCGGTGGGGGTGGGGTCGGTTTCTCCGAAGGAAGCCCTGCTCGTGCAGCTGGACGTGCTGTCGGAGACGCGGAAGGTGCCCGAGCTGGCCCGCAGGGTCGTAGAAGAGGGGATGGATCTGATGAGCCGCCGCCAGTACGGTGAACTGGCGCGCCTGCTGGATGCGCCGGTGCGCCAGGTGCAGAAGACGGTGCAGTACATCAGCGAGAATCTGAACCCCTTCCCGGCACGTTCGCATTGGGGTGACGTACGCCAGCCGAGCAGCTCACACATGCAGGTTTATCACCAGCCCGATATCATCATCAACTACCTCAACGACAATCCCGACAGGCCGCTGGTGGTCGAGATCATCATGCCGCTGCACGGCACCCTGCGAATCAACCCGCTGTTTAAGCAGGCCATTTCGCAAGCCTCAGACGAGCAGCGTGAGGCCTGGCGGGGTGACATCGATCGCGCCTCCTTGTTCGTCAAGTGCCTGCAGCAGCGCAACCACACCATCCTGCGGTTGGTGCAGCGTGTGGTGACGCTCCAGCGGGCGTTTATCATCCACGGCGAGAAGCACCTGCTGCCGGTGACCCGGTCGAGCCTGTCGAAAGAGCTGGGCGTGCATGAATCGACCATTTCGCGCGCCGTGGCGAACAAGGCGATTTAGCTGCCCAACCGCCGCATCGTGCCCTTCTCATCCTTCTTCGACCGCAGCTTGAATGTGCGCAGCGTGCTGCGCGACATGATCGCCGAAGAGCCCAGCCCGTTGAGCGATGCAGAGCTGGCCGTAATGCTGGCGGAGAAGGGCTTTTCAGTGGCCCGGCGCACGGTAGCCAAATACCGCGCCATGGAAGGCATTTTGCCCGCACACCTGCGACAATCGGTTTGTCAAAGCCAATGAGTTACTCACCCAGTTCCACATCCCGGCTTGCGCAGCGGCGCAGCAAATTCCTCGGGTTGGCCGAGTTCGACATTTTGTTGAACATGATCCCCGAGGCGTGTCTCATTATTGAGCGGCCGCGCGACCAGATCGTGCTGGCCAACAGCGCGCTGCTTAAAATTACGGCTTTCAGCCTGAAAGAGCTGCAGGAATTCACCCTCGACCTGCTCATCCCCGGCTCGGCCGGGATCAACCTGGCCCCAGATGAGGAGTACGCTGTCACGCTCAACCGCCGCAAGCGCGACTCCCTGGCGGCGCGGGTGCGCGTCAGCGCCCTGGATGCCGAGGGCCAGATGCTGCTGCTCTCGATCTCCCCGGCGCTGGAACCGGCTCAGTTTGCCAACGAGGAGTATGCCGGTCTGTTCGACATCCTCAACGAACTGACCCGAGTATTCGAGAGCGTGGAGATCCAGGAATTGCTGCAAAAGGCGATGGGTATCGTGCAGCAGCTGCTGGGCGCCAGTCACGTCTGCATCTACCAGGCGGACTGCAACGCGCCGCACCTGAACAAGATCATCTCGCTCGAGAGCGACACGGCCTTCCCCGACACGCTGCCTTCCTCCGATTTGATCCGGCTTGCGGCGGCTTCGGTTTGGATGCCGGGAAAGCGGGTGCTGACCGACATCCATCGGGCCGGGCGGGTGGGCAGCTTCTCCTACATCGCCACCATCCCCTTAGGGCAGGACGGCGCGCTGTTCGGCTTGCTGGTGGTGGGAGACGACAGCCGACAGGCGCCCGAAAAACCTGAACCACTGCTGGTGTTCCTGGGGGGCCTGATCAGCAGCGTGCTGCAGAAATTCATCCTGGTGGAAAACCTGCGGGGCGAGAACGTGCAGTACGAACGCCTGCTGGCGGTGCGCGACAGCTTGATGGAGCACACCGAGGTGGGCATTGTGGTGCTGCATCCGGACCTGTCGATCCAGGAGATCAACCCTAACGCCGAGCTGATGCTGGGCTACGCCGACTCGGAAGTGAAGAGTCAGCAGGCCGACAACATCCTGATCGGGGCGGAGGGGCTGGTACCGGCGCTGGAGGCGGCCGGACGCGGTCTGGCGACGCCTAACATGGGCAGCATCTTCCTGCACCGGCGCAACGGGCAGGCGTTCCCGGCGCACATCCAGGTGGTGCCGGTGATGAAGGAAGAGGAGCTGCTGGCGGTGTTGATCTTCATCACCGACGTCAGCGCCGACGAGCAGATCCGCATCCAGACCCAACAGTTGGAGCACCGGGCCGTATTGGGCGAATTTACCGCAATCTTTGCTCACGAGGTGCGCAACCCGATCAACAACATCTCGACCGGGCTGCAGCTGCTCTCCAGCCGGATGACCGAGGAAGACTCAAATCAGGACGTGCTCAACCGCATCCAGGGGGACTGCACCCGCCTGGACCACCTGATGGAGTCGGTGCTGGCCTTCTCGCGGCCGATGGAATCGACCTTCAAGGCGGTAGATATCGGCATGCTGCTGCAAAAGATTCTCGGTCGCTGGCAGCCGCGCCTGGCGCGGGTTAACGTCAACCCGTTCTTTCACATTGCCGAGTCGACGCCGATGGTGCTGGGCGACTCACGCGCTCTGGAGCAGGTGTTCACCAACCTGATCAGCAACGCAGTCGAGGCGATGAGCAAAACCGGCGGCACGCTGGCCATCCGCATCGAGCCCAGCGACATCATCGCCAACCGGCCACAGGTGGAGATCCACATCACCGATAACGGTCCGGGCATCCCCGAGGACATCAAAGACCATATTTTCGAGCCGTTCGTATCGCATAATCCACGCGGCACCGGGCTGGGGCTGGCGATTACCAAACGCATCGTCACGGCCCACCAGGGCAGCATCAGCTTGAACAGCTTCCCCGGCGGTACCGTGTTCCAAGTTTACTTACCCGCTAGCATCGAGGAGTGACATGGGTGTGACCATTCTGATCGTCGACGATGAAGAAAATGCGCGCTGTTTTATTGGAGATTTTTTAGAGGGTAAAGGCTATGAAGTGATCGGAGCGGCCACCCTGGAAGAGGCGCGCAGCTGCTTGCAGCGCGGCGACGGTGACGTCGTGCTGCTGGACGTGCAGCTGCCGGACGGCTACGGACCAAACCTGCTGTACGAGACAGCTCACTGGCCGCTGCGACCGCCGATCATTTTGATCACCGCCTATGGCGACATCGACATGGCGGTGGAGGCGATGAAGAACGGCGCGCACGACTTTTTGACCAAACCGATCCAGCTTAACCAGCTGGAGCGTTCGATTCAACGGGCATGCGAGATGATTGCCATGCGCCGCGAGCTGGCCCACTTGCGCGAGACGCAGTACCAGAAGACTCAGTTTATCGTCGGCAACAGCCCGAAGATGCAGTCGGTGATCAATCAGGCGCAGCGTGCGGCAGCGGCGTCGGTCTCGGTGCTGGTGACGGGTGAGACGGGCACGGGCAAAGAGGTGTTGGCGCACTTCATCCACAGCAACGGGCCGCGGGCGTCAAAACCGTTTATCGCCATCAACTGCGCGGCCATCCAGAACACGATGCTCGAATCGGAGCTGTTTGGCTATGAGGCGGGCGCTTTTACCGGCGCGGACCGGCGCAAGCACGGACTGCTGGAGGTTGCGGATGGGGGCGTACTGTTCCTGGATGAGATCTCATCGATGCCGATGGATATCCAGGCCAAGCTGCTGCGGGCGCTGGAGGAGCGCGCCTTCCGCCGGGTTGGCGGCACGAATATGATCCACATCGACGTGCAGATCCTTGCGGCTTCGAACCGTAATTTGCAGATGATGATTAAGGACCAGCAGTTCCGGCAAGACCTGTATTACCGCCTGAAGGTGGTGGACCTGCACCTGCCGGCGCTGCGCGAGCGGAAGAGTGACATCGCCGAGCTGGTGGGTTTCTTCATCCGCAAGAGCAATCCACGCCTGGGGACCAACATCACGGACGTGACGCCGCGGGCCATGGACGCGCTGCTGGAGTACCAATGGCCGGGGAATATCCGCGAGCTGGCGAACTCAATCGAGCGAGCGATGTTGTTCTGCGATGACGAGGCTATCGATTTACCGCATTTGCCGTCGGATGTGTCCAAGCAAGAGTAAGGAATGAAACGTGCCTGAAATCACAAGGCGCCGGCAGCGACACGGTCGCTGCCGGCGCCTTGTGATTTCAGGCACGTTCTCGTAAAAAAGACTCCATTACAGAAAAATAACAACCTGGCACATATCTTGCATCATCGTCTCTGAATCAACAATCAGGAGGCTGCCTTATGTTTTCACTATCCGTTCACGATTTCATCCTGACCTTATCGGCGGGGCTGTTCGTCATCGGCGCTTTGTCCACTGGGCTGGGAGTTTACATCCTTGTATCACGCGTGCTGGGCGAGGATGTGCGTGTGATTGCCACACAGACGGCCCGGCTGGCGCAGAAAGGCATCGCCGAAGATGTGGCCGGGCTGGTGGGGAATGCCTCACAGCTGATCGAGTCGCTCAACGGGCTGGTGCAAACCGCCACGGGGGTCGGCATCTTCCTGTTCATTTCCGGTTTTGTCCTGATCCTATCCGCTTATTTCGTCATCCGGCAGATACTGTAGCACCACGCCAGGAGCGCCCATGCAACCCAACTCGTTATTGACCTCTCTCCAGCAGCTGCTGTCCCCTGAATCGGCATCCATGGTGTTCAAATCCCTCCTGATCGACCCGCTGATGCTGGCCGGTCTGCAGGAGGAAGCTTTTTTGAAAGAAATTGTGGCCGGGGCGGGAGATCAGCCCGCCGCGTGGAGCCCGGCCGGGCTGGCCCTGGCGGCGTTGGGCGGGGAGATCAACGCTGACTCCCTCTCCGCCATTTCCATGCCTGCCCCTGAAAAGTCGCTGCGCCAGCGCGCCCTGCAAGCTTACGAGGCTGCGATGCGCTCGGCAAAGAAGCCCGCTTCGATCGAGGAAGCGGGACTGCTGGCGCTGGCGCTGCGCGAACGGCGTCGATTGACCCAATCCTGGAAGGGTATGGCGGCCGAGATGGCTTTGGCGGGCGGTGGCTCAGCTGCCGCTTCCGAGATCTGGCGCACTCCGCTTGCGTGTCTGTATGGGCTGGCGCCCGACCCGGCCGAGATGTTGGAGTCGCTGCTTCCGCAGAAGAAGGGCTGGCCGGCGTTCGCATTGATCGGGCACGCCCTGCTGGCGAATCCGATGCAGGCCGATGAGCGCAAGACGATCTTGGCGCGCATTTTGCGGCGTTTGGGTCTGGCGGAGCAGTTAGATTGGCTGGTCGATCTCAGCGGCCGGGGCGAAACTCGGTTAGCGACTCAGCTGGCCGGGCTGATCCTGGAAGAGCGCAGCCGTGCCGGAAAGGACGCCAAAGTGATCGACCTGTCGCAGGTCGCGCCGCTGGAGGCGATGAGCCGGGCGCGCGAGCTGGAGCTGTTGGCGCGGCTGCACGCTCTGGCCGGGCAGGGGGAGCAGGGGTTATCGCTGCTGATATCGGCACGCGAGGCGGCCCGCTATTGGCTGGCAGGGCTCAGCGCCCGGCTGGCCGACCAGGCCGTCCGCCTGGACCATCAGGATCTGGTGTTCCCGGCGGTCGAGAGCCTGGAATGGGCGGGCGCTTCAGCGGCGCTTCCGGAAAGCGTGCAGCTCTCACTGGGCAAGCACGTCCACGCCAAGACGCTGCTCGCATCTCTGCCGCCCGAGACCGTCCACCCGCTGGTGCAGATCGCCCAGGCCGGGATTGCCGCCCGTCAGGGCGACCGGGATGCCGCTCGTGAGATGGCCCGCTCGGCGGTCGACCGGCTGCGTGTACTGCGCAACCAGAAACGCCCAGACCGGGAACTGCTGTCGGCGGCCAGCCTGTCGGAATGGGACCCGGACGAGACCGCCCAGACGCTGATCGACCTGGACCTGTTGGAGGAGGCGCTGGAGTTCGTGCAGTGGGCGCTGGAAACTCGCCCGGCGGACGTCTCCCTGATGGAACTGGCCTGCGAAACCCTGCAGCATTTGGGCAACCTGCTGGGCGCAATCGAGCAGGCGCAGTCGGCGCTGGCGCTGGAACCGTTTGAGCCCAAGCATCACCGCAAGCTGGCGAACCTGCTGGAGACTTCCGGGGATTGGGAGCAGTCCTTCACCGAACGCGAGAAGGTGGTGCGGCTGATGGACGAGGCCGGGGAAGAGGATTGGGTGGCGTATGCGGGCAGCGCCTTACAATCGGGCCGCTCGCAGCCGGCCATCGAAGCCTGCACCCTGCTGCTGGACCGTAACGCCAATCACGGCATGGCGAACGCCTGGATGGGTAAGGCCCTGGCCGATCAGGACCGGCCCCAGGAGGCGATCCAATACCTGAGCCGGGCAACCTTGTTGATCCCGGACGAGGCGATGCCCTGGCTGGTGTTGAGCGAAATCTATGAACAGAACGGCGAGACACAGCGCGCCCTGGAGACCCTACGGGCGGGTGTGCTCTCGGTGCCCGACTCACCGGAGATCAACTACTCACTGGCAGAGGCGTGTCTGTCAAGTGGTTCGCTGTCGGAGGCGCTGCCGTTCTTGAAGAAAGCCTCCGGGCTGATCCCCGAGTCGCTGGACGTGACTCTGCAGCTCGGGCGGACCCTATTCTCGCTTGGGCACCTGGCCGAAGCTCGACAGGCGCTGGCAAAAGCCCGCCAGAAATGGCCGACCGAGCCCAATCTTGCTTATGCGGCCGCCGAGGTGCTGTTGGCCTTTGGCGAGCGGGATAAGGCCATCCCGGCGCTGGAAGTGGCTTTGCAGAAGAGCCCGCCGGTGCTGGAGTGGCACATTCGCTACGCCGAGACCCTGATCGGCGACTGGCGACAGCTGCTGACTGGCGCGTCGCCGATCGATATCGGCAGGCTGGTCAACGCCCAACAGTCGCTCGAAAAAGCGCTGGCGCTCTCGCCGGACGACTTCCGGGCTTTGCTGCTGCTGGCCGAGACGCTGGGGGCGCGCGGCCGGGCGGATGCCGCCGTGGAGATCTACAAGGGCCTGGTCGAATTGGCCGAGTCCGAAGCGCCGGAGTGGCGCTGGCGGGTGCAGGGCGGCTTTGGCAAATCAGCCTTAGCCCTCGGGCAGACCGAGACAGCCCTGGCCGCTCTGCAAGAGGCCACGCAGGCCCAACCGGACAATGTTTTCTTCCAGCGGCTGCTGGCGCAGGCCTACTTCGCCGCCGACCTGCCGCAGGAGGCCCTGCAAGTGGCGCGCTACGCCCAACGGCTCGCGCCGGACGACCTGGACACGCTCTCCTGGTTCGCCGGGATGGCGGTGGAGCTGGGCGAGGAATACGAAGCCATCGACGCGCTGCAGTGCGCCACCCAGCTGGCCCCGGATCGCCCGGACTACTGGCTGCGGCTCTCCGGCTTGCTGCTGCAGCTGGGCGACCTGACGGCTGCCCGGGCGGGGCTGGAGTCGCTGGTAGAGCTGCGGGGCGTCGAACCGGCGCACCTGCGCCAGGCGGCCTATGCCTACCTGCGCATGCAGGATCCGGTCTCAGCCTTGGGCTGCTTGCGCACCGCCATCGAGCGCAGCGCATCCCCGGAATCGAGCTTGCTGTTCGAAGCGGCGCGCCTGACCCTGCAGACCGGCGACCCGGACGGCGCTTTGGAGATCGTCCAGGCGGCTGTCGAGCGCACCCCCGAGGACGTCGCGCTGCACGTCTTCCAGTCCGACCTGCTGCGGGTGCTATCCCGCCCTCAGGCGGCGCTGGCGTGCTTGGAACGGGCGCTGAAGCTGAAGGAATCGGGAGAGGGCAAGGCGTTGGGCGAACTAAAAACGACCGTGATCGTGCCGGCGGTGGGGTGGCAGGAGGCGCTGAACGAACGAGCCGGCATCCATGCCCGCATTGCGCTGCTGCTGCGCGATCTCGGCAACCTGACTTCGGCGCTGTATCACGCTCAGATGGCGCTGGAACTACGCCCTGCGGAGACGACTTTCCAATGGCTGGTGGGCAGCCTGTCCGAAGCGCTGCTAAAGCACGACAGCGCCGCCAAGCTGCTGGAGCTCCCCGGAACGACTGAGCTGAACGAGCGCATCTTCGAGGGCCATTCCACGCCGCAGGAGACCGAAGCCCGGGTGGGGTTGGCGGCCCTGAAAGCGGGATATGCCCTGGCGCAGGGCAAGGACGGGCGGGCGGCGGCTTTCCTCAGCCAGGGGCTGCTGGAAGCGCCCGAACATCCGCACTTGCTGTTACTCCAGGCGCGCATTTTCGCCCGCCAGGGAGATGCCCATACAGCCAGGGTGATCTACGAAAAGGCGATCGAGCTGAGTGAGAGCTACGCTTCTAGCGAACCGACCTATACCACCTCATTCGATATGTCGAAGGAATACCTGCGCGGGCGGGCGATGTGGCTGGCCCAGGCGGCTTTCGATCTGCAGCGTTGGGAAGAGGCCGTGCGCTGGAGTGAGCAGGCCGTGAAGAACGAGGCATTCAACCCGCAAGCTTACCTGGAGCGGGTGCGTATCCTGGCGCTGTGCGCCGAGCGCCGCAACTTGTGCGCAGCCTTAAAATGCAACCGGCACGCCCCGGGGGCGCAATCCCTGTCGACGGAACGGTCCGAGCAGTTCGAGCAGGCCCTGGAAAGTGCGGCGAAACTGAGCCATTCGGAAGAGATTGCCCGCTGGCAGCTGCGCGGCCGGGTAGCTTTCCAGGCCACCTCCGCCAACGTGCGGGCCTTCATGACCTCCAACCACCGGCCCTCCGAAGCGGCGGCCCTGTCGGCGGCGCTGCGGAGGTTGAATAACTTGCCGGTGGCGATCCAGGTGGCGCAGAGCGCGCCTGGGCGCATCGACGCCCAGTTAGAGCTGTCCATGGCGCTGCTGGCCGGTGAGCCGGAGAAGGCGCTGGAGTTGGCTCAGCAGGCGGCAAGCGCGGCGCAGAACGATCCACTGTGCCAGGCAGCCGTGGCGCTGGCGGCGGAGAAGGCGGGGGTGTTTGCCCTGGCGTTCAACTCGATTGAAAATGCCCTGCATGTCTGGCCGGACGAGCCCGAGTGGCACGCTTGGGCGGCAGAGTTGGCGACCGTGGCGGGCCCGTATGGGGCCGATATCCAACACTGGCGCGAGTCGGTGGACCTGGACAACCAGAAAACGGCGTATGCCCTGTCGCTTGCGAGGGCTTACCTGTACCAGCAGTCGCCGCTGATGGCGGTGGAGACCCTCAACAAGCCGCACCTGCTGCAATTGGAGAACCCTGAAGTCTTATTAACCCTGGCCGAGGCCTACCAGCAGGCCGGTGCGCTGGATGATGCGCTGGCCCAGGCGGAACGAGCGATCGCCCTCGACACGGCGTCGCCGCTGCCGCTGCTGCTGTGCGGCGAGATCGCCCTGGAGATGGAGCGCAATGACCTGGCCGAGGAATATGCGCAGGTGGCGCTGCAGCGCGATCCCAAGCGGGCCGACGTGATCCTGTTTTTCTCCAAGACGCTCAAGCGCCAGGAACGCTGGAACGAGGCGCTGGAAGTGATCGAGCACAGCCTGCCGGCTGTGACCTCCCCCGATGCGCTGCTGATCGAGCGCGCTCGCCTTGTATGCAAGATCAAGGGGCCGCAGCCGGCGCTCTCGCTGATCCAGGATATCCTGCTCAAGAACGAGGACAACATCGAGGCGCTGGGGATGCTGGCGCACGCTCACTTCGACAGCGGCGATCTGAAAGCTGCCGAGGGCAGCATCCATGCCGCGCTGCGCCTGGATCCCAACCAGCCGGACCTGAACCTGCTGATGGGGCGCATCCAGCATAAGACCGGCCAGCTTGACCAGGCCATCCACTATTTGAGCGAGACCATCCGCCAATGCCCATCTACCATTGAAGCCTACATCGAGCTGGGCAAGACCCACCAGGAGCGGCGCGAGGATATGCAGGCCCTGCGCATCTACCAACAGGCCGTGCTGGTGTCGCCCGAGGACGCTCGCCCGTACTATGCGGCTGCCCTGATCCTGCGCGAGAGTAAGGACTACCTGGGCGCAGAGACCATGCTAAGGAAGGCAGCCAAACTGGCTCCGGAAGACTTAAGCATCCGCCGCCAGCTTGGTGCGATTATTGCACTGAATCTTGTGCATAACACGCAGGAGGCAAAAACAACGCTATGATCCCATCGAACCAAGCCGACCGCTTTACCGGAACATACTTCGACCGCCCGGGCTTTACCCGTTTGTCGGAAGCGGCGCTGACCGCCCACTCGTACCGCTTTGCCCGTCAGGCTGCGCTCAACTGGCTGGCGGTCTACCCCGGCGATCTGGGGATGAACCTCCTGCTGGCCAAAGCCCTCTTAGGGGATGGCAAGGAGCAGCAGGCTCTATCGATACTGGAGAAACTGTGCCGGTTGGACCCGGAATTTGCAGCTGCCTGGTCTGCATTGGCGCAAGCACAGCAGAAATGCCACAGCGGCGACCCGGCGACTTCGTGGGCGAATGTCCGGGCGTTGGGCGAGAAGGTGCCGGCATTGGGCGTGACGCCCGAGTGGACCGGTGTGCTGCAGGCGGCGCTGGCTGCCACCGGGCAGAGACAGGTGGCAGAAGCCGAGCCGTGGGTGCATCAGGCGCTGAGCGCCGCGCCGGATTCGACCCTGGCGGCAGTCGCGCACCTGCAGTTGACCGTTTTGCAAGGCGACCAGGAATTGGTGGTCCACCTGGCCGAGCTGTACCACGCCCGTTGGCCGGAGTGCCTGCAGTTTGCGCTGCACCTGGCTGCCGCGCGTATACAGCTGCAGGATGATACCGAGGCGGTGCGCTTGCTGCATCACTGCGTGGCGAATGACGCCTCGGGGCAAGCGCCGGAGCGCCTGTGGGGCAAAGACCATCGCTTCCGGGCGCTGTGGCCGGAGAGCCTGGAGGTGGAGTTCGACCAGCCGATCCCGGCCGAGGTGGCGGGGCTGCTGGGCTGGAACCAGCTGCCGAGCGCTTACGTGCCAGAGCCGGAGGAGCCCGAAGCGCCTGTGGAAGCCGAGCCGGAACAACCCCCCGCAGCGGTCGAGGCGGCGGATACCGGACCGGTTGCAGCACCGGAGACGACGCTCGAAGCGATTGGACTGGCTCCCCAAGGGGAGGAAGTGGGAGCGACGGCGGCGGCGGAAGAGCCGAAACCGGTTGAAAAATACGCGCCCGAACCGCAGCCGCGATCCGAAGGCAGGCCGTCCAACCGGGCCGAGCGGCGGCGGGGAGCGGGCCAAGGATGCCTCGCTGCAGCCGGTGAGCGAGGAGTTCGAGCGTCTGGCGAAGAAGATGAAGCAGCCCGGCATCGCCCGCACCGATTCACGCTTCCCGATGTATGTAATCTTCAGCACGCGCGCCGGACTGATGAGGCAGTATGGTATGCAGACCGCACAGGCCATAGAGAGCGAGATGAAGGCGCTGTCTGAAATTGTCAAGCGGCGTTCGGGTTGGGGCTCGCTTGTGTTCATCCCGGACGAGTTCGATAACGCCAGCAAGCTGGGCGTCTCGACGGTCAGCTCGGTGGACCCCTGGAAGCTCAAGCTGTCGCTGGCCGACCTGGACAGCCAACTGGCTGGGCGCGGGGCCATGATTGGGGCGCTGTTGATCGTGGGCGGGCCGGACGTAGTGCCTTTCCACAACCTGCCGAACCCTACCGACGACGATGACAGTACGGTCTACTCGGACAACCCGTACGCCACGCTCGACTCGAATTACTTCGTGCCGGAGTGGCCGGTGGGACGTCTGCCGGGCGAGAGCGGGCCGGACGCGGGCCTGCTGCTGGAGCAGTTACGGGGCATGAAGACCTATCACAGCCAGTTCCGCCAGGCGGAAAGCTGGTGGGAGCGGGTGTTCTTCTTCCTGAGTATGTTCCGCAAGAGCAGCGTGACCCCCAAGACGCGCGCCAGCAAGAACGGCGCGAGCAGCTTCGGCTACTCGGCGGCGGTGTGGAAACACTCATCGGGGGAAGTGTTCAAGCCGATCGGCGATGCCCAGCGCATGATCATCTCACCGCCGGTCCAATCTGGCGGCTTCGATGGCAAGAAGATCACCGACGCCTTTGCCGGCTACTACAACCTGCACGGTCTGCCGGACAGCGCCGAGTGGTACGGCCAGCGCGACCTGACCGACACGCGCACTGGGCCGGATTACCCGATCGCACTCAGCCCGAAGGACCTGCAGAAGAACGGACGCGCGCCGGGCGTGGTATTCAGTGAAGCCTGCTACGGCGGCTACATCTTCAACAAGACCCAGGACCAGGCGATTGCCCTGCGCTTCCTGGAGATCGGCTCGCAGGTCTTCGTCGGCTCCACCTGCGTGGCGTACGGCTCGGTCAGCGCCCCCCTGATCGGCGCAGATCTGCTCGGCTATCTGTTCTGGAAGAACCTGCGCGAGGGCTTGTCCGCGGGCGAGGCGCTCATGTCCGCTAAGGTGCAGCTGGCGAGCGAGATGATCAAGCGCCAGGGCTTTCTGGATGGCGAAGACCAGAAGACCCTGCTGTCGTTCGTGCTGTACGGCGACCCGCTGGCGCGAGTGCAGACCGGTGGGCCGAAGTCGAAGGGCCTGCCGCGCTCCCTCAACCATCCGAGCGTCAAGACGATCTGCGATCTCCAGAACGCTGAAAGCCCGGACCTGTGCGTGCCGGGTGAGGTGCTGCGTGAGGTCAAGCGGGCGGTGGAGAACTACCTGCCCGGGCTGGAGGAGGCCGAGGTGATCGTCAGCCAGGAGCATACCGTCTGCACCGGCGAGCACCATCACTGCCCCACCTCTGATTTGGCGGTCAAGAGCGCCAAGGTTAACGGTGGCGAGGTTGGCGCGCAGACCGGGCGGGTGGTGGTGACGATCAGCAAGCAGGTGCGCCAGCACGAGCACATCCACCGGCATTATGCGCGTGCCACGCTGGACGCCAAGGGCAAAATGGTGAAGCTGGCCATCTCACGTTAGGTTACAAATTCGGGTGAGGGCTTTCCCGCCGATCGCATCTCACTTTTCTCCCATCCTTTCGCCGCCGGTTCCCTCCGGCGGCGATTGGGTTTGTGCGGCATGCTGTCGAACCGCAGGGTGATGGTTGAGTGATTTCGAAATTAAAACACCTTCTTACGGTATAATTTAGCCCTTGAAGAAGGATAATTTGATTCTGAGGAGCCTGTATGAATAAGCCCATGACCGGTGCGGAAATCCGGCAGTCTTTCATCGATTTTTTTATCAGTAAGGGACACGTGTTCGTTCCGTCCTCGTCACTCGTGCCGGGCGGGGATCAGACCCTGCTGTTTACCAACGCTGGCATGGTGCAGTTCAAAGATGTTTTCCTGGGCACCGACCAGCGGCCCTATACGCGGGCTACGAACTCACAGAAGTGTATGCGCGTGGCCGGGAAGCACAACGACCTGGACGACGTTGGCCGGGACGACACCCACCACACCTTCTTTGAGATGCTCGGCAACTGGTCGTTTGGCGACTATTACAAAAAGGAAGCGATCGCCTGGGCCTGGGAGCTGTTGACCGAGGTGTGGGGCTTGGAGAAAGACAAGATTTGGACGACCGTCTTCAAGGACGAGAAGGGCGAAATTCCGACCGATGAAGAGGCCGCCGGGGTTTGGCGCGAGCAGCCCGGCTTCGACCCCTGCGCACGTGCTGTACTTCGGCCGCAAGGATAACTTCTGGGAGATGGCCGACACCGGTCCGTGTGGGCCGAACAGCGAGATCCACCTGGACCTGGGGCCTGAGTTCTGCAACAAAAAAGATGAGCCGGGGCACGTATGCAGCGTCAACGGCGATTGCACCCGTTTCCTCGAACTGTGGAACCTGGTGTTCATGCAGTACAACCGCCAGGGGCCGTCGGATCTGGAGCCGCTGCCCGCGACACACGTCGACACCGGCATGGGCTTCGAGCGCATTGTCTCGATCTTGCAGGGCGTCTACTCCAACTACAAAACCGACCTGTTGTTCCCGCTTATTCAGAAGGTGCAAGAGCTGGCCGGCGCGACCGACGAGCAGCGTGAGGCCAATATCACGCCTTACCGGGTGGTAGCCGACCATGCACGGGCTTCGGCGTTCCTGATTGCGGACGGCGTGGTGCCCGGCAATACCGGCCGCAACTACGTCTGCCGCATGATCATCCGCCGGGCGGCACGCTTTGGCAGCAAACTGGGCTTGAACGAACCTTTCATGGCAAAAGTGGCCGAGGTGGTGATCGACAACTATGGCGATTTCTACCCGGAACTGGCCCGCAACCGCAAGACCATCCTGGACAGCCTGACGCGCGAGGAGCGGCGCTTCCAGCGCACGGTGGAGTTGGGGCTGGCGGTGCTGCAGGAGATGCTGGATCAGGTGAGCAGCGGCGATGGCAAAGCGCTGGACGGGCACAAGGCGTTCGACCTGTATGCCACGCACGGCCTGCCGCTGGAGCTGACGCGTGACATCGCCCGTGAGCAGGGCCTGGAAGTCGACGAGACCGGTTTCCGCGAGGCCATGGCCGAACACCGGCTGGTGTCGGGGGCCGGGAAAGCCTTCGGACCGCTGGGCGGCGAGGATGTGGATCTGTACCGCTCGATCCTGGACGATCTGATTGGCAACGAACAGATCGAGCCGGCAGGGGTGTATTACAACCCGTACGACGAGCAGAACGTCGACACTACTCTGCTGGCGATCATCCGGGATGGTGAGCCGGTCATGCAGTCCGAGCCGGGCGACGCGGTCGAGGTGATCCTGCCGCGCACTAACTTCTATGTGGAGGCGGGCGGACAGGTTTCGGACACCGGGCGTATTTTCCACACCGACGGTGAGACCTGGGTGATCCGCATCAACGATGTGCGCAAACCGGCCGCGGGCGTGATCGTGCATATCGGCGAGGTGGTGGAAGGCACGCCCAAGGTGGGTGACGCTGCCCTGGCGCAGGTGGACTTCAGCCGCCGCCGTGACATCATGCGCAACCACACAGCCACGCACCTGCTGCACGCCGCTCTGCACGACGTGCTTGGTGAGCACGCCCGGCAGGCAGGCTCGCTGGTGGCGCCCGACCGGCTGCGTTTCGACTTCACCCATCCAGAAGGGGTGACGCCCGGTCAGATCGAGCGCATTGAGGCCGAGGTCAACCAGGCCATTTTGAACAATTATCACCTGAACATCATCACCAAGCCGCTGCAAGAGGCAATTTCTGAGGGTGCGATGGCCCTGTTCGGCGAAAAGTACGGCGAGATCGTGCGAACCATCACCCTTGGCGACGAGGACTTTCACTCTTACGAGTTGTGCGGCGGCACGCACGTCAGCGAAACCGGCGACATCGGCCTGTTCCTGATCACGTCCGCGGGCAGCGCCGCGGCGGGCGTACGGCGCATCGAGGCGGTGACCGGGCGGGTGGCCTATGAGCTGGTGCAGCGACGCTTCAAGGCGCTCAAGCAGACAGCGCACCTGTTGGAGACGACGCCGGAGGAGCTGCCAGGCCGGGTGGAGGCGCTGCAGGAGGAGCTGTCGCAGGCCGAGAAGCAGATCGCACAGCTGCGCCAGGAGCAGGCCACGGCCGGGTTCTCACAGAAACTGGACCAGGTGGAAGTGGTGGAAGGCGTGCCGGTGCTGGCGGCGCAGCTGCCCAACGCCGATGCGGATACTTTGCGCCAGATGACCGACCGCTTCCGCGATCGCTATTCGAGCGGCGTGGTGGTGCTGGGCAGCGTGTTCGAAGGTCGACCGATGCTGATCGCGGCGGTGACCGATGACCTGGTCAAGCGCGGTCTGCATGCCGGAGAGATCGTCAAAACGGTGGCGCAGGTGATCGGCGGCGGCGGGGGCGGCCGCCCGACACTGGCGCAGGCGGGCGGTAAGCAGCCCGAGAAGCTGCCCGAGGCGCTGAGCCGAGTGCCTGAGATTGTGAAGAGCAAGCTGAAGGCATAACCACAACGGAGCTTTAAAGAACAACGGGTTTCTTCAAGAAACCCGTTGTTCTTTAAGAGGTTGCACGCAAGCTGACACCCTCTCCCTGATTACCGAAATCCCGCGAGACTCGATCAGCTCTGTTCTACACTTCTAATCTCTCCAGATACTCGATCACTAAGCGCACACCGAAGGCGGTGGCGCCTTTGGGGGCATAGGGCAGGTCTTTATCGGTCTCGGCGACACCGGCGATGTCGATGTGCGCCCAGGGCACATCGTCTGAGACGAACTGCTTGAGGAAGATGCCGCCCATGATCGGGTGGGCCTCACGACCGCCGGAGTTTTTAATGTCGGCCTCGTCGCTTTTGATGTATTGGAAGTACTCCTCGTCCAGCGGCAGCTGCCACAGGCGTTCGTGCACTTGATCGCCGGCTGCGGCTAACTGGCGGTAGAGGTCGTCGCGGTTGGTCATGACGCCGGCACGCACCCGTCCCAGAGCGGTGACGACGCCGCCGGTCAGGGTGGCCATGTCGAGGATGGCGCGCGGCTGGAAGCGCTGCTGAGCATAGGCCAGCCCGTCCGCCAGCACCAGGCGGCCCTCGGCGTCGGTCGAGACGATTTCGACGGTCTTGCCGCTCAGCATGTGGATGATGTCATCGGGGCGGTAGGCCTCACCGGAGATCATGTTCTCGGCAGCGCAAATGATGCCGACCAGCGGGGTCTTCAGCTTCAACTGGGCGGCCGCCTGCAGGATGCCGGCCACGTCGACGCCGCCGGACTTGTCGCCCTTCATGCCGACGATGCCCTGCACGGGTTTGAGCGAGTAACCGCCGGTGTCGAAGGTGATGGCCTTGCCAACCACGACCACCGGCTGCGTGCCGACCGAGTCGCCCTGACCAGGGTATTCGAGCACGATCATGCGCGGAGGCGTGCCACTGCCCTTGCCGACGCTGATTATGCCGCCTGCCCCCATCTCCAGCAGCTGTTCGGCGTCCAAGACGGTGATCTTCAGGCCGTTCTGTTCTGCCAGCCACTCGGCTCGCTCGGCCAGGGTGACCGGATTGATCACATTGGCGGGCTCGTGGGCCCAGTCACGCGCCAGGTTGACCGCCTCGGACAGGGCCTGCGCTTTTTGGAGCGCGGCTTCGGCCTTCTTTGGATCAGGGGGATTGTGCAAGAACAGCGTGATGTCGGGCTGCTCGGCAGTTTTTTCTTTGTAGCGATCGAAGGAGAATGCTCCCAGGTAGAGCCCTTCGATTAAGGCTTGCAGGGCGCCCTGCACCTGACTAATGCTGAATGCCTGCAAATCAACCGACACCTGCCCGGCGCGGTTGCGTTTCAACCAGCGGGCCAACCCGCCGCCGGCCTGGCGGAAGCTGTCGGCTTTGGTCACCGGGCCGATTCCCAGCGAGACGACCGCCACTCGCTGGCCGTCTTTGATCTGCAAGAACACTTCACCGGGCTGCTTACCGGGCTCACCGACAGCGGGGTCAACGGGGGCGGGTAAGAACACTGCAGACAGGGTTGACATGGCCTGCCCGGGGGCAGCCAGTTCAACCGAGAGCTTGTTGCGATAGGCAAACGAATCCATGGACACAAGGTACCTCTTTCTATCAGTTTTTAGACCTTCCGGTGATCTCCCAAAGGATGATCTCTGGGGGGCACAGGAAGCGCACGCGCGGCGCTCCGGCGCCTTCCATGCCGATGCCACGGGTGATGTACAGGGTCATATCGTTTTCCGGGTAGCGACCGGCCTCGTAGCGTTTACCATACAGCGAGCCGGTGAACAGCGCCCCGACAAAGGGTAGGCGCACCTGGCCGCCGTGGGTGTGGCCTGAGAGCTGCAGGTCAATACCCTTGGAGGCGGCGATGGGCGCGAGGTCGGGCGTGTGGTAGAGCAGCAGGCTGAAATGCTCAGCGCCGGGGCTGAGCAGCTTATCGAGGTGCGGGCCGTCCTCATGCGGGCGGTGCGAGCAGCTGATACCGAGGATGTCGATCTTGTCCTCACCGACCTGCAGGGTGGCTTTCTCGTTCCGCAGCCAGCGCAGTGGCATGTCTTTGAGCAGCCCAGGCGTAACCGCGGTCAGGTCGACAGCGGGGCTGCCGTTGACGGCGTAGACGCCGAGCGGGGCTTTGAGCTGCGAGAGGACCTCGCGGGCGTCTTGAATGGCCTTTGGATCGGTCCGGTAGGAAAGGTTCAAGAAGTCACCGGAGAAAAGGATCAGGTCGGGCTTGAGCTGGTCGATCAGGCGCAGCAGCTGGCGCTCGCGGCGGGTGATGCGCTCAATGTGCAGGTCACCCAGGTGCAGCACGCGGAGTTTGGTCGAGGCGCGTAACTTGGGGGAGACCAGCTTCTGATGGGTGACCCGGATGGTGTGCGGCTCGATGTAGAACGCATACACGACCAGAAGCGTCCCGACGATTTGCAGCAGCAGCGCCACGAGAGCGACCGGGATGGGAATGAATGCCACCACCGTTCGCAAGACCGCCAGCACTGCCACGGGCGGCTTGGGCGGACCGTAGGAGATGCCCAGCCGGGGCAGCATGGCGAGCAGCAGCCAATCCAGCAAGAAGAAACCCCACAGCATGAAGGTCAGCGGCCAAACGAAGTAGGTGGGCAGTGCGGCCAGGAAGAACAGAAGCGCCCCGAAGATGGGCGCCGGGATGCGTGAAACAAAATCGGAGGCGTGCAGGACAATGTCAAAGCGATTGCCCTCCACGCCGGGAAATTCCGTCTGATCTGAAAAGTCTTTTTCGTTGGTTACCATCACTTACCCCTAATCTTATTGTCGTTCTTCGCTTCCAAAGGAAGCGTTCAGTCGATTTATACTGGATTCGGAGGAGTGTGTCAAATGGAAAGGGGTGGGTAATCGTGCGGTGGGGATCGCGGGCACTTAAAACAAAAGCCGCCTCGTTCTAGGAGGCGGCTTTTTGTAGAGGTTGCGCCATATCAAATGGTGAGGATTACGTTGGAATACATGGTTCCAACAGCGGGGCCAAAGATCCATAAAACGACAATGATCACAAGGACTACGAAAGAAATGATGAGCGTGTACTCTACCAGTCCCTGGCCCCTTTCAGGTATTCGTGCAAGCATGCGGTGTCCCTCCTTTGATGTTGAGAACTGCCTTTCTTATTATATGATTGTTCGCTTCAAAATAAAATAGGTTTCTGAATTAACAATAAAAAAACCGCTGCAACTTTATCGTTGCAGCGGTTGTCAATCGATTGAAAACAGGCTAACTTTCCGGGATCCAGCAGCACAAGACCAGGTCGCGAGCGGCTTTGACCTCATCGAGGCGGCCGACTGGGGTATGGTGCGGCGCTTCCTTGAGCAGCTCGGGCTGGGTGTGGGCTTCTTCGGCGATCTTCAGCATTGCATCCGCAAAGCGGTCGAGGACCTGCTTGTTTTCCGTCTCGGTCGGCTCGATCATCAAGGCTTCCGGCACGATCAACGGGAAATAGTTGGTCGGTGGGTGGAAGTCGTAGTCGATCAGGCGCTTGGAGATATCCAGGGCGTGGATTTCGGGGGCGTCTTTCCAGCGTCCTTCGACCACGAACTCGTGCATGCAGATGCGGTCGTAGGGCACGTAGTAGGCATCGCGCAGGCGGGCCAGCAGATAGTTGGCGTTGAGCACAGCGTACTCGGAGATCTTGCGCAAGCCGTCCGGGCCGTACATGCTGATGTAGGTGTAAGCCCGCACCATCATGCCGAAGTGCCCGTAGAAGGATTTCACCCGGCCAATGGTCTTCTCCGGCGTGCGGAAACCATATAGCGGGGGAATCTCTTCGGTGGCCTCTTCGACGATGTCGACCACCGGGCCTGGCAGGAACTCGGCCAGGTGGGCCTTGACGCCGACCGGACCGGAGCCCGGACCGCCGCCGCCGTGGGGCGTGGAGAAGGTCTTGTGCAGGTTGAAGTGCATCACGTCGAAGCCCAGGTCGCCGGGGCGGGTGATGCCCAGGAGGGCGTTCAGATTGGCGCCGTCGCCGTAGACCAGACCACCCACGTCGTGGACGGCCTGCACCACTTCGACCACGTTCTCGTCGAACAGGCCGAGCGTGTTGGGGTTGGTCAGCATCAGACCGGCGACGGTGTCGTCGCAGATCTCTTTGAGGGCAGCCAGGTCCACGTTGCCGCGCTGATCGGTGGGCACACGCACAACCTGATAGCCGCTCATGGCCGAGGTGGCCGGGTTGGTGCCGTGGGCTGAATCGGGGATGAGCATCTTGGTGCGCTTTGTGTCACCCCGAGAGAGATGGTAGGCGCGGATGATCAGCACGCCGGTGAACTCACCGTGGGCGCCGGCTGCAGGCTGCAGACTGACGGCATCCAGGCCGCTGATCTCGCCCAACCAGTCTTGCAGCTCATACATCAGGGCCAGGTTGCCCTGCACAGTCTCGATGGGCTGCAGCGGGTGGGTATAGGCAAAACCGGGCAGCCGGGCGGCTACTTCATTGATCTTCGGGTTGTACTTCATGGTGCAAGACCCGAGTGGGTAGAAGCCGATGTCGACGGCATAGTTCATGCGCGAAATATTGGTGAAATGACGGATCACGTCCAGCTCAGAGACTTCGGGCAGGGGCAAATCCTCACGCACAAAGCCTTCCGGCAGCGGCGTCGTCGGCACATCCGGTTCGGGGAAGCGCACGCCTGTGCGGCCGGGGGAGGAAATTTCATAAATGGTAGGTTCAGTCATTGCTCATCTCCTCCAGGACCGCAACCAGGTTGTCGATCTCTTCTTTGGAGTTCATCTCGGTTACCGCGACCAGCATATGGTTCGCCATGCTGGGGAACTCCTTGCCCAGGTCGTATCCGCCCAGGATGCCGTGCTCCAACAGGTGCTCGTTGATCTCTTCGACCGGGCGCGGACAGCAAACCGCGAACTCGTGGAAGAAGGGGCGGTCGTGGCACAGACTGTAACCGGGAATGGCGGCGATCTGCTCGGCGGCGTAGTGCGCCTTTTGATAGCACAGCTCGGCTACCTGGCGCAGGCCAGACTTGCCGACCAGGCTGAGATACACGGCCGAGGCCAGGGCCATCAAGCCCTGGTTGGTGCAGATGTTTGAGGTGGCCTTCTCGCGGCGGATGTGCTGCTCGCGGGCTGTCAGGGTCAGCACGTAGCCGCGACGCTCGTCGTGATCGACCGTTTCGCCGACCAGACGCCCGGCCATTTTGCGGACCAGCTCATTCTTAATCGTGAATAGGCCCAGGTACGGCCCACCGTAGGACAGAGGGATGCCGAGCGGCTGGCCTTCACCGGTGACGATGTCGGCATCGAACTCGCCCGGGGGTTTGAGCAAGCCGAGGGCGGTTGGGTTAGCGACAACGGCCAGCAGGGCGCCGGCGGCATGGGCAGCGTTTGCCAGTTCGGTGTAGTCGAAGATGCGACCGAAGAAATCGGGGTACTGGACGATCACGAGAGCCGTATCGTTGTCGATCTGCGGCATCAGCTCATCCGGCTCACCGAGGGGATTGTTGCGGTCGGCGCCGAAGATGGTCACGTCGTCGTAGCCGCTCAGGTAGGTGCGCACCGTCTCGCGATACTCAGGGTTGAGGGCCGGCGACATGAGGAACTTGGTGCGTTTGCCGCGGAAGTGGTGGTAAGCCAGGACGGCAGCCTCGGCGGTGGCAGTGGCGCCATCGTAATGCGAGGCGTTGCTGGCTTCCATGCCGGTCAGGGCCGAAATCATGGTCTGGTATTCGAAGATGGATTGGAGCGTTCCTTGCGAGACTTCGGGTTGATAGGGGGTGTAGGCGGTGTAGAACTCGCCCCGGCTCAGGATGAAATCGACCGCGGCCGGGATGTAATGGTTGTAGGCACCCGCCCCCAGGAAGCATGCCAATTCATGCGTGGTTAGATTGGCCTTCGACATGTCTTCCATCAAGGCCATGGCTTCCATTTCCGTCATGGCAGGCGGAAGGTCGAGATCGGGGAAGCGGAAGGCCTTCGGGACGTCCTGGAAGAGGTCTTCCAGGGTCTTTACCCCAACTGTCTTCAGCATTTCCTCACGTTCATCTTCTGTGTGAGGGATGAACATTTAGTGGCTCCGAGTTTCGTTGTAGTTCTGGTAGGCTTCTGAGTCCATCAGTTTGTCGAGCTCGGCGGGTTTGGATAGATCCATTTTGATCAACCAGGCTTTGCCGTAGGGGTCGGAGTTGACCAATTCGGGGCTTTGGGGCAGGTCTTCGTTGATTTCGGTGACCGTGCCGGAGACCGGGGCAAGCACGTCGGCGGCTGCCTTGACGGACTCGATCGTGGCGATGACGTCATCCTTTTTTACAGTGTCGCCGGTCGAAACCGCGACTTCCACAAAAACAACATCAGACAGCTGGTCTTGGGCGAAATCGGATACACCAACGGTGCCGGAATCGCCATCGACCCGCACCCACTCATCGGTTTGGGCGTACTTCAGATCTTCGGGGATATTCATTCGGTTTTCTCCTGACTGGTTAGGAAGGTGGAATAAACAGGCACGCGCCATGGCGGCGCGTGCCCTGTAATGGACCTGAGAGATTTGCCCTTAACGGGTTTGCCCCTTCGGTGTCGATAGACTTTCCAGGGATATTTGAAGGTCAGGGTCCTTTTTACCTGAGAGATTCATCTGAGGCTGCCAACACTCAGACTTGCCCCTTCGGCGCCGGAGGGTTCCGGTCTCTTCCCTGAGACCTTCTTATTGACCTGATACAGGTACCATTCTAAAGATGAGCGGGTGAAAAGTCAAGAGTAGTCTGACAAATTGGTGAATGTGTCTCTGCAAAGGGGAAAAGCCAACTATGGCTCGGTCGGGTTGCCGTTCTCTAGCCATGACTCAAAACCCCCATCGAGGCAGTTGGCTTTGACAAAGCCGCGACTGAGCAGCTGCTGGACGGTCAGAGAGGCTGCCGGCTGGTTTTCGCGGGTGGTGTAGAGGATCAGCCAGCGGCTGTGATCGAGCTCATCCAGTCGATTGTAAACCTCTTCCTGGGGAATATTCATCGCGCCGGCGATGTGCCCCTTGCGAAAAGCGCGGGAGTCACGCAGATCGAGGAACTGGGCCTGGGATTGGTCGAAAGCCCGGCGGGCTGCATTGACTGCAATGATGGAATTGTCTTTGGCAGCGGATGTGGATAAAACGCTGCGGGAGTGGTGCGGTTTGACAAGCGCCGGTCGCATCACCATTTGCCAGATGGAAAAGCTGAGGAGTAGAAAGCCCGATGCGATCAGCACCAGCGGCCCGGTGATATTCCTCGAATTTCTATAAGTATGCATAACAGTATTTGCGCGCTCCTGTTGAGTTCCGGTATCTTACTACACCATTTTAAGGGGCGTGCCTTAATGTAAGATGATAAGAGAATAAAAATTGGAACAAAATAATGATAATGGGTAGTAGTTACACGGCCTCTTCTTCTTTTTCTTTCGAAAACAGCAGGCGCGGGTTGCGGACGGCAAACAAGCCGAAGCCCGCCAGCCGGAAGCCACCGGCGACGATCAGGGCTGCGGGCAGGCCGATTTGATCGGCGAGGAAAGTGCCGAGCAGTGGGGCGAAGATGGTCGCCAGGTAGTCGACGCTCTGCGAGACCGAGACGAAGGTGGCGCTCAGTTCCACCGGGCAGGTTTTCATCAGCTCGTCGAAGAAGACCAGGTTCAGCCCGGCCTGGAAGATGCCCGCCACACCGGCGTAGATGGCGATCGGCCAGACCTGGTGGGTGAGGGCGGTGATGATCGGATAGACGCCCAAGCCAAGCGTGGAGAAGAGCAGCACCGAGCGCGTTCCTCGGCGGCGGGAGGTGTGAGTCCAGATGAAGTAGCCAATGATTAGGATGGCGGTTTGCGAGGTATTGATGGCGGCGATCCAACTGTTTGATGCGTTCAACTGATTGACGAAGAACAGCGGGAACAGCGGGATGGCCATGCTGGTGCCGATGGTGTAAACGAAGCGCTTGCTCACGAACGAGACGAACGGGCGCTCGCTGCGGATGAGGTTGAGGTAGCCGGTAACCGCCTCGCGGATCGAGTGGGACTTCTGGCGGCTCGGGGGGTTCGAGCGCGGGAAGATCGATCTGGCTGGAGAAGTAATAGCTGAGCAAACCACCCAGCGACAGAGCAATGAAGACCACCTGGAAGCCGATGGGGAACTTCATCTTATCCAGCACCTGCCCGATGATGAAGATCATCACGGCGGTAGTGATACCCAGGATCGACCAGCGGCGGCTCATCAGCTCGAAGCGCCCTGCCGGCCCTGCGACGGAGTTCATGACCACCGAGAAGGTGATCGACAGCAGGGTCTGCGGCAAGGTCGCCAGGGCCCAAATCAGCAGGATCGCGGTCACCAGACTGTTCTTGGGGACGATAAAGGCGATCAGGCCGGTGAGAGCGTAAGAAGTCAGCACCGTCAGGCGGGCGGTGCTGAACCAGGGCACGATTTGGGTTTTCTTCTGCAGAAAACGCCCGAGCGGGATGGCGAGCATCAGGCCGGTGATGGCCGGCATGGTGGTGAGCAAACCAACCTCGATGTTGGAGGCGCCCAGGCGGGTCAGGAAAACCGGCAGGAACGGAGCTGCGGCGTTCGCCAGCCCAACGCCAATGGCATCGATTTGGACGTTGATAAAATTGCGCCGTTTAATTTCCGGCGAGCTTTGCGGTGTGGTGAACCAGCGGATGAAATTCCAGTGAGGTAACTTCACGAAGCGAAGATCTTTCTAAGGATTTAAGATCAAGGATGGCCGCGAGCAGAGACGTACTCTTCCTTGCCCCTACTTTCATTATAACGAAGAAATGGAGGAAAAACCGATCATTCCGATTGGCAGCGGCGGCCGGTCACCGCTGCCAATCGGAATGATCCTGTACACCTACAACACGATATCGAACTCGCCCACCTCGATCGGCGTGACGGCTCCGATCTGCACATCGAAGCGCTGACGCCAGCGGGCCATCTCGTGGGTATAGCGCAGCCAGACCTGCTCAGCGCGGCTGAGGCCGCTGTATACCAGCCGGTCTTGTAAGCTGCGAATGATGTGCGGGTTCATCGATTCGAGCGGCAGGCGGATGAGCAGGAAGGTTTCGAGGTTCCACAGGCAGATGCTGCCCTCAAAGCCGGCGCTGATGAGCATCTCACCGGTGGGGGAGAAGAGCAGTCCGACCACCCGGCCCCGGTGCTCTTTGAGGCGTTTGGGCGGCAGCAGCTTGCCGGTCGACAGGCTCCAGAACAGCACCTCGCCGGAGTCATTGCCGGCAATCACCACCTGCTCGTTGGGGTGCACGGCCAGGGCGGTCAGTGTGCCATATTCAGCCACCGGAATCTCGTTGAGCAGCTTGCCGCTGACGTAGTTCCAGATGCGCAGGGTGTGGTCGGCGCCGTAGCTGGCGACCACTTCGCCCGTGGCGGAGGCCGCCAGGGCGGTCACCGTGCCTTTGTGGGCGGGAATTTCACGGATCAGCTTGCCCTCGGGCCACTTCCAGACCCGGATCTGCTGGTCTGCCCCAGCCGAGAGGACCATATCGCCGCCGGGACTGATCGCCAGGGCGTAGATCTCCTGAGCATTCTGCTCGATCGTCTGCAGTTCGGTGCCGATGGGGAAACGCCATGCGATCAGGCTGCCGTCGAAACCGGCGCTGAACAAGGTGCGCTCGTCAGGATCGAGCTGGATTGCCCGCACCACGTTCTGGTGCCCTGTGATCGTCTTGATCACTTTGCCCTCTGGTAGGCGGAAGATGCGGATCTGGTCGTCGCCGTTGACGGTGGCCAGGTAGCCGCCGTGTGAGGTGAAGACGATCGAGCGGGTCAGCGAGACAGGTGGGATGACCGGGTTGGGCAGCAGGTCGCCGGAGGGCAGCTGCCAGAGCGGGATGGCGCTGCCGGAGCCGCCCGCCGCCAGCAGTTTGCCATCCGGGCTGATGGCAAGCGCCTGAATATTATCGGAGGGGTCCTTCAAGCGCCTGGGCTCCTTGAGCTGCAGCGGCAGATCTTGCAGCTCCAGCGCAAGGGGAGAAACGCTCTCGAAGAACGCCTGATCCTCTTCGGCCTCGGGTTTCCAGCCGGATGCGGTCAGGGCGACCAGCATGCGGGCGCTCCAAACCGGTGGGGCGGCTTGCGACAGGCGCCACAGCTCTTGCCATTTTTCGGCGGCCTGCAGGCGCTTGAGCGTCATCTCCCAATCGTTATCGTCCAGCTCACTCAGCCAGCGCGGCCGGCTGCTTCCGGAGAGAGTCTCCAGCCATTCCAACTGGCCGGTGTAGCGGCTGTGGGCCAGGATGCGCTTACGCAGGCGAGGGCCGGCAGCTTCGTATGCTGCCCCGATCAGGGTGTGGTTGAAGTCCAGGCGCTCGTAGCGATCCCACTGCTCCGTCAGGAAGAAGAACAACGCCTTTTGGACGGAATCGCGCGGGGCGTAGCCCTGCTGGACCGACAGGTCGCGGGCGGTGAGGTCTTCATGGCGCAGAAACAACTGCGCCACAGTTTCGGCGGCACGCTCGGAGCTGCTGGCGCGCTGGCGTAACAGTTCCAGGGCCAGCCAGCGTTCCTTGTCGTCGAACAGCGGATACTGCTGCAGCAGCTTCTCCAGGGATGCAGTGCTGCCCTTCTCGGTGGCGTTGACCACCAGCAGCCAGTTCTGCAAGCCTGAATGGGTAGCGGCGACCTGCACCCGTTGGCGTACCGGATCGAGGGCGTTCTGATAGTAGTTGGTCAGCAGCGAGAGATCGGAATCCAGGCGGCGGTACTTCTCCAGTTGATCACTGAGCAGGTAGTAGGCCGCCTGAAGCTGCGGCGCCGAGGCGCGCAATTTCAGTCGCTCGATGATCTCTCGGGCCGGGGTGTCGTCGAACTCGACCACCAGACGGTGCAGCATATCGGCAGCATGGTCGTAGCCATGGGCGGCCAGGTCGCCCAACGAGGTGAGCGCCAGGTCTTGCACCGCAGGCAGCGGACAGTGAACGGTGGCGGCCAGCAGCACTTCGACGGCTTCGGGCGAGGCATCCTCGGCCAGGGTCAGCACGGCGCCTTTCATGAGCAGCTGCACCTGCAGGTTATCCGGCAGGCCGGTCAAGGGCGCTGAGCTGTAGAGCACTTTGGAGAGTAGTTCAATTTCATCGGGGGTCAGCATGAGTTCCTGCCAGTCTAATGGGTCAATGCCGCTAAGACGGATCTCGCCGTCGGGTGAAAGGAGCACCTCGGCAACGGGGATCTCAGCGAAATCGACCGGGGAATAGTGTTGGGTGAGGAAGTGAAAGGTCTTGTTGGCCGAGCCGGTTAGCGAGTGGGCCAGGCGCTGATCCTGGCGGTAGCGACCGGCGATCAGCACGTCGACGTGGTTAAGCAGAACGGAGATGTGGGGCATGCGCCGGACCTCCGACCATTCGAAGCCGGTGAAGACTACCACAGATAAACCGGTGCTGTGGCGGACGGATTTCAGCAAGCTCGCCAAGGCAAAGCGCTGCTGCAGCGGCTCGCCGCCGCTGATGGTCAGCCCTTCGACATCCTCTGTAAGAGCGGCAATTTGCTGGCCAAGGTCATGGACGGAGACCTGCTTACCGCCGTCCATGGCATGGGTATGTGGATTGAAACAGCCGGGGCAGCCCAGCGTGCAGCCCTGCAGCCAGAGCACGGTGCGCAGCCCCGGGCCGTTGGCGCGGCTTTGAGGCTCGAAGTGGTGCAGGCGCAGGGAGTTGTGCGATTGCACGGCTACTTTCCCCGCCCGATATCAATATGGCGACCGGTGCGGCGAGCCTCTTCCAGAGCTTCGGGCGTCATCTCGCGCAGGGTGATCTTGCCGCCCAGGGCTTGCTCAAGCGGTGCGGTAATTTCCAGGCACTGCAGGCCTTTAACGCCACGCACCTGGATCTCCACCTGCCCATTTTTGTTGATGGTGACTTCGACTTCTTGGACGTCCATTTATGCCGTTCTCCGTAACACCAATCGAACCTGCCCCTTCTCTCCGGCTTCTTCATTCACCAGGCTGAAACCCTGGGCTTCCAGCTTGGCCAGTGTGACCCGGTAGGCGTAGCGCTGCATGAGCTGACTGCGGAAGTCGTTACGGTTTATGCCGGTGACGCCCCACCAATCGGCAACGATCTCGTAGTGGTCGCTTTTCTTGCGGAAGCCGATGTCGTAGCTGTACTGCTTCGAGGCGAGCACCTCTACCGGGGTGGCCTTGTCGCCGAATCCTTGCACCTCCAGTTGGCCTTCCGCGACGGTATAGCCCAAGTCCTGGAGGGCCTGCAGCAGGAATTCTTTTTCGATGATTTGGGTTTTCAACCTGGAAAAATGAGACAATATTCCTCCAAACACGATAGACCGCTGGAACGCACTTTCAAAGTGCATCCCAGTTGGGGGTTGGCTACGTCAATCGCACCACCGGAAAGTTCTGGTGGGTCAGGCGGCCGGTCTTCAGATCGCGGGCGGTGATCACCAGGCGCTTGTTCTCATCAATGCGGAACTCGACTTCGAACTGCGGCTCGCCTTGACGCACAGGCGGAGAAGCGGGCAGGAAGGTGGGGCTGTTCTCGTTCATCCAGAACAGCGAACGCTGCTCCTGCTCGTGAGGTGTGACTTGGATCACTCGAGCTGCGCCGCTGGGGTCAAACACCAGCTCCACCGGCTGGCGCGACGGCAGATTCTGGCGGCCCATCTCGAAGATGGCCAGTCCCAGCTGGCGCTGACCGTCGTAGGCAGCTTTGATAGCCAGTTTCGCCAGCGGCTTGTCGCTGGGGTAGGGCGTGCCCTGCTGGACGATGGGGTGGTAATGGTACTGGCCCTCGTTAGCGTCCACGTAGCGGATGGCGTAGTCGTGTTGGATGTGGTCGAAGAACTCGACCCCGGCGGCGAAGGCGGCCGCGCCGCGGGCGATGGCGTCCAGCGGGCGGTTGTACATCACCCGGTCTTTGCCAAAGTTCTGGCGCAATAAACGGTGGATGGATGGGATCAGGCTGCTGCCGCCGACCATTAACACGGCGCTGACGTCGTTTTCGCTGTAGCCGCGCTCGTGAGCGTTGTTCATGGCGGCTCGTACGGTGCGGTTTACATCGGCGTACAGCTCGTGGGCGTCCAGCATGGCTTCCAGCTCCAAACGGGTAAAATGCGCCAAAAGGGTCAGTCCGGTTTCCGGGTTGGTGACGGAGAGATCTGCCTCTTCCTCGAACGACAGGCGCTCCTTGACCTGCTCGCAGGCCACCAGCAGAGCGGTGCTGATACTGCGCACCTCGTCCTCGTCGTCCGTGCGACCGCTGCGTCGCAGCACTTCCTCGAAGATCCACTGGTCGATGTTGGAGCCGCCGATGGCGCGTCCGGCCTTACCCAGCACCCGGCAGCGCTGCCCGGCGGGACTGCCGCTCTCCGGCTCCATCAACACAACCGAGGCGTGCAGGGTACCACCGCCAAAGTCGAAGATCAGGTAGACGTTACCGGGTTGGATGTGTGCGCCGTAGCCCAAGGCAGCGGCGGAGGGCTCATCGATCAGGCGGAAGTGCGGCATACCAGAGGTCTCGGCCACGCCGGCCAGCCAGTTCTCGTAGTGCTCATAGGATTCCACCGGCACGCTCAGCGCAACGTCTTCGTCAGGGGTGACCTTGAGCTCTTCGACGGCAAAGCGCAGCAGGGTGGAGAGGAAGTCGCGCCCGGCCTTGTAGGGGGTGATCTCCTGGCCTTCCAGGTCGATGCGGATGGGACTGCGGTGACTGATGTAGCGTTTCATCCAGCGGAAGGTGCGCCGGGAATGGTACAGGCCGCGCTCCAGCACTTGATTGCCAATCCAGCGCCGCCCGTCTTTCGCGTAATGGATCAAGGAAGGGACGACCGAGACCTCTTCGCCGCTCTGAATGGTGGCGCGCCCGAACTCCGGGAGGTGCAGCGGAATGCCTTCTTTCCGCTTTGGGTCCCAGACGGCTAACACGGTATTCGAGGTGCCAAAATCAATCGCCAGACGGCCTGTCATTTCCCTTCCTTCTTTTTTTGGGGTAACCACGAGGTCTACCCCTACGGTATTGTACATGAACGCTGTTACGCGCCGGGCTCCAAACCAAGATGCACCTGCACAAATCGGTTGGCGGCTTCGTCGGCTTCGCTGAACGAGGCCGACTGCGCCCGGCCCTCTCGCAGCCAGCTGCGCAGGGCGGTGATGTTCTCGCGCTGCGAGACCGACAGCGGCACCTGCCGCCTCAGCGATTCCAGGATGTCTTGCGTGGTGAACTCGCGCTGATCGTCGTTGAAGCCGATATACATGGCGTCGATCACGGCCTGCTCGATCTCCGAGCCGGTGTAGCCTTCTGAGGCGGCTGCCAGCCGTGGGATGTCATAATCTTCCACGATGCGGCCGCGCTTGCGCAGGTGCACGGCGAAGATCTCTTTGCGCTCCTCCTCGGTTGGAAGGTCGAGGAAGAAGATCTCGTCGAAGCGGCCCTTGCGCAGCAGCTCGGGCGGCAGGGAGGAGATGTCGTTAGCGGTAGCGACGACGAACACCGGCGACGTTTTCTCTTGCATCCAGGTCAGGATGGTGGCAAAGACGCGGGTGCTGGTGCCGCTGTCGAGGCCGCCATGCGCCAGGGCTTTCTCCATTTCATCGATCCACAGCACACAGGGGGCAACCACTTCGGCCAGGCGCAGCGCCCGTCGGACGCGCTCCTCGGATTCGCCGACCAGGCTGCCAAACAGCGCGCCTACGTCCAGGCGCAGCAGCGGCAGCCGCCACAGGCCGCCGATCATCTTGGCGGTCAGGCTCTTGCCGGTACCGGGGATGCCCAGCAGGGCGATGCCTTTCGGGGCGGGTAACCCATAGCGCCGGGCCTCATGGCTAAAGGCGCGCTCACGCAGGCGCAGCCAGGCTTTAAGCACATCCAGGCCGCCAACGTTGTCGGGTGTCTCGGTGACCGGGAAGAATTCCAGCGCCTCGCTCTCGCGGATGATGGCCTTCTTCTCCTCTGTGACCAGCTCGATGTCCTGATCGTCCAGCACGCCGTCACTCATGGCGCGGGAGAACACCCGGGTGGCCTGGGCAGCGGTTAAACCCAGGGCGGCCTGGACCATCTTCTCGCGTCCCAGGTCGGTCAGATTGACCTTGATGCCAGGTGTTGCGGCAAGGTTGTCGAGCATTTTTTCCAGCTCGGCGGTTGTGGGCAGCGGGAACTCGACGATCACCGCGTTGTCTTTCAGTTCTACCGGCAAATTGGCACGCGGGGTGGTGATGAAAATGGTCTTCTTAGTTTGTTTGAGCTTCTGGGACACCGTGCGCAGCTTGCGCTTGACCTGGGGGTTATCCCAGGACTCGTGGAAGTCTTTCAGCAGGTAGATCGTGCTGGTGTGCATGTCGGGGTTGCCGATCTCTTCCAGGGCAGTCAGAGCGTCGCGGGCGGTGGGCAGCGCGCCAGAACCGTTCGCCTCCCACTGGAAGCCGTCGGCCATGTCCCACGACAGGCAGGGCCGCCCGGTCCGCTCACACAGCCGCCGGACAACCTGAACGATGCGCTCTTCCTCCTGCGTTTCAAGGATCACCAGCGTGAACCGGGACCGTAAATATTCATCTAATTGTTGATCAAAATCCATCATACCTTCACTTTACTCGATCACTGTGGTCTTAAATGTAGACGCTTGAACTCCAAATTATATCAAAAAGCCTCGAAGAATTCGAGGCCAGTATATAAGAAATACTTGTAACAGGCACTTTGAATAGGAAGCGTTATGGGTGAAAGCGGTTCACAACCTTTTACAGTGAATCATTATTTCTTGGATAAATGCAGGTGTTGACCAAAAATTCGATCAAACCGGTCGGGGTTGAAACGGGTGAAGCCTGCGCCGGGATACAGGGTTAACTCGCCAAAGACGATCTTCCCGGCCGGTGAATACAGGTCTACGCGTACGAAGGGGAAGCCTTGCGACAAGGTCTGGCTCACTGCGATCATTTCGTCCAGGTTGGCGGGCCTCGGAAGCGGGCAGGCTAGATTGGGATAGTTCAGGATAAGGGGCAGCCGCTGCCACTGAAGATCGTAAAAGTTACGGCGATGGTCGGTGTGGCGCTGCGTATCCACTTGAATGTAGACAGGGCGGCCATGGAAGCAGAAGAACTTATAATCGATAAGCTCAGAGCCATCCGGGTTATTCAGGTATTTTGAAATCATGATCCTGGGCTTGATGCACTTGTAAGCGCTTTCGCGATACATCCGGTAGAAGTTGAACTTCAGCCAGCGGCGCATTTGGCGCAGCGCCTGGCCCCAATCGAGTTTCGCTTTGTCTTGACAGAGAATATTCCAGCCGGAACCGTGGGTGGCCTGGATGACGAAGGATTCCGGCAGCCTGCCAAAGTCAATCTGGTCGATGCGATCATAAACACCGTAGACCTGGTTGAGGATGTGCCCCATCCCCCGGGCTCGAACGAACTCCCGCACGGCATACTTATCGGCGATTTTCGTATAGCCATCCTCTTCTCCAAAGAGCTTGAGGTAGTTGATCTTTTCATTGAAGGTTTTGGGGTTTTGAAGGTCGAGATCGCGTTCGAATATCTTTCGGTAAAGGCGGCGGGCATACTCTTCGTCGTTCAAGAAGCGATAGAGCCACAGCTCGACGGGTGTCAAGAGGCGATATTCGACATTGTTGATTATTTTTGTAAAGATAGTATCGATGAACTCACCATTAAAAGTAAGTGCGACTCATCTTTAACTCGTAGACCCTTCCACTGATTCTTTTATCGATCCCCCTACGTTGTATTATCTTAACATATTGGGAGCGGCAGCGTCAACCTTTGAGGTTGGGTGCACTCGGTACCGATTCGTGCGGAGATCGGGCATTTCCGTTCAAGATGACATTCGTCGGGGGGAGTCGTGACGAGTGGCAAACGGAATCCCCGGCAGGGCGCGTTTATAATCGTATGAGGCAGAGCTTTCTGCCGGTGCGATTTCCCAATTGAATTAACTGAATGAGGAGAGCGATCCTATGATGGATGTATCGCCTGAAACGCTTCGAGAGGCTCACAAGCTGCTGGCGGATTTCCGTTACGAGCTGCGCCCGGTGGAGCGCGGGTATGCAAACCGGACCCTGTACATCAACCTGGCAGACCAAACGATTGTCAGCAAGCCGGTAACGAAGAAGATGAAGGAGTTATTCACCGGTGGGCGCGGCTTCGGCCTGTGGCTGCTGTGGAACGCGGTAAGCGGCGACACGCGCTGGAACGATCCCGAGAATGAGCTGATCGTCGCTGGCGGGCCGATCAGCGGCATCACCGCCTACCCGGGCAGTGGTAAGTGCACGGCCCTGACCATCTCCCCGCTGACCGGTACGGTCATCGACAGCAACAGCGGCGGTTACTTTGGCCCCTACCTTAAGTTTGCTGGATGGGATGCGCTCGAGATCCAAGGCAAGGCCGAGAAGGACGTGATCATCGTCATCGACGGGGACGAGGGCCGGGTGACGATCGAGGAAGCGCCCCTGGAAGCCCTGGACACACACATCCTCAACCGTCAACTGACCGATCTGTACGCCAAAGATGAGAAAGACAAGCGCGGCATTTCGGTGATTACCGCCGGGCAGGCGGCCGATCACGTTTTGATCAGCGGGCTCAACGTTTCGTATTACGATCCGCGCCGTCAGGAAGTGCGCATCAAGCAGGCGGCGCGCGGCGGCTGCGGCACGGTGCTGCGCAACAAGCGCATCAAGGGTATCGTCGTGCATTACTCCGAGACCGGCGGTGACAGCAATGGTGTTGCCGACATGGCCTTGATCCGCGATGCCGGCAAGCGCATCAACAGTGAGGTTTCGCGCTTCGACGCCTCACAGAACGATATGCGCGGCATCGGCACGCCGTACCTGGTCGAGATTATGAACCGCTTCGACCTGCTGCCGGTGGAAAACTTTCGCTTCGGCGCCGACGAGTGCGCGCCCCAAATCGCCGGGGATATCTGGAAGCCACAGTACGACCGGAGCGGGCCGGACGGCTGCTGGTACGGCTGCACCCTGGCCTGCGCCCACGGCATCCCCCACTTCCATTTGCAGACGGGACCATATAAAGGAGATGCGGTGTTTGTGGATGGCCCGGAATACGAGACCCTTGGGGCCATGGCTTCTAACTGCGGCATCTTCGATGCGCAGGCGGCATTGGAACTGAACTTCTATGCCGATACCTACGGCATCGACACGATCTCGGTGGGCAATTCGATCGCCTTCGCAATGGAATGCTACGAAGTCGGCATCTTGAACCGGGAGCGCACGGGCGGCCTGGAGTTGACCTGGGGCAATGCACAGGCGGCCCTGGAGCTGCTGCACCAGATGGCGCGGGGTGAGGGCTTTGGCGTAACGGTTGGGCAAGGCGTGCGTGTCATGCGGCGCCTGTTCGCCGAGCAGTACAGCGCCGACCCGGCCTTCCTGCACGACATCGGCATGGAGGTCAAGGGCCTGGAAATCTCGGAATACCTGTCCAAAGAGTCGCTGGCGCAGCAAGGCGGCTATGCCCTGGCGTCCAAGGGGCCTCAGCACGATGAAGCCTGGCTGATCTTCATGGACATGGTCCACAAGCAGATCCCCACCTTTGAGGACAAAGCCGAGGCGCTGCACTACTTCCCGGTCTGGCGCACCTGGTTCAGCCTCCACGGGCTGTGCAAGCTGCCTTGGAACGACATCATCCCTGAGAGCAACAAGACCGCCAAGGAACCTGCCAAGGTGCCCGAGCACATCGACAACTACGTCAAGCTGTATAAGGGCGTCACCGGCGAGGAGATCACCCACGAAGGCCTGATGGCTCAATCCGAGCGGGTGTACCAGTTCCAGCGGGTCTTCAACCTGAAGATGGGTTACGGCACGCGCCAGCACGATATCCCGCCGTACCGCCTGGTCGGCCCGGCCACTGCGGTGGAGTACGAATTGCGCGCCGAACGCTACGATAAGGCGCTGCGTGAGGAAGCCGGGATCGAGCCGGAGGGCATGACCACCACCGAGAAGCTGCAGGCGCTGCGCAAATATCGCATGGAGCGCTACAACATGCTTGTAGATGCGGTCTACAAGCGTCGCGGATGGACCATCGATGGCGTGCCGAGGGTCGAGACGCTGAGCCGCCTGGGCATGGATCTGCCGGAGGTGGTGGAGGTGGTGCAGAAGCACGGGGGGTAGGCTGTTTGTTATGAACGGATGTCATCGATGAGTCCGATACGTTTCGATGGCGTAGAAATGTAGGGGCACGACGGGTTTGCAATCCCGCAGTGCCCCTACTTTTTTACCTCGATGCTATAATAGATGTGCACGCGCAGCACCAATTGACAGCCTGAATCGAAGAATCCGCACTGGAAGATTATGGTACAAAAGCAAATCGGCGTCTGGATTTATCCGGGTGATCCATTCTGGATACAAACGTATGAAGCCATACAAATCGCCAACCAGCGTGTTGGGGTGGAGTTGGTGGCGTTCGAGTACGCCGAGACGTTTACCCAGGCGCGTGAGTTCAACCCCTACCCGATTGCAGAAGAGATCCTCTCCAACAAACTGGATGCGCTGATTGTCACGATCATGCCGCGCACGGTCACGAAAGTCCTCCTCGATGCCGGCATCCCAGTGATCCAACTGGGCGAGACCAAGCTGCGCCATCCGCGATTGGTATCGCCGCGGGGATTATTTGATGCTGCGGCGGTGGCGGGACGCTATATCGGCGAGCAACTGCAGGGAGAGGGGAGAGCGCTGTTCGTCGGGGCGTTCCATGAAGACCCGCTGGAAGAGGATCTGGGGGAAAGCCGCCACCTGGGTTTTTTGGAAGGCTTGAAAGAATTCCCGAACGTGAAGGTGGAGGTCGTTCCCGCTTATTGGGATTACAAACGTTCCTACCATGTTTTGTTGGAGGAATTTCAACAGCGACAGACCTCGCCGGATGCCATTTTCGGCGCATCCGATTGGATCGCGCTGGCTTCACGTGATGCCGCACGAGAGACCGGTTTCTTAGGAGAATCGACGTTCATCGTTGGGTTGAACGGCGACCCACAGGCGCTGGCGGCGATTGTCGACGGCAGCTTGCGGGCGACGGTCGAGACCTGTGCCGAAGACTTTGGCGAACTTGCATTGAGCGTAGCCAACGAAGCCGCTTATGGGCGTCCCCTACCGCCCAATCTCACCTATACCATCCGCTTGATCACCGCCGAGAATATCGCCGCTACCGCCACACGCAAACTGCTGGCGCTGGCAAGCCTGCCGGATCGACTGGTGGGCTTCAACCGCGAGCGGCAGGCGCAGCGCTTCCATCAACTGGAGACCAGCGCGGCCATCTTACGTAAGATGGGATCCATCCTCGATCAGGACTTGCTTGTGCGCACCATTGCCGAGTTGATCCGCGAGGCCTATGGGTACAAAGAGGTACAGGTTTACCTGCTCGACGACCAGCGTATATTAAACCCTCTGATCGATGCGGAGGATGCTACCCCACCCGAAAACTTTGAGATCGTCAACCATGTCATCGAGCTCAAACAGCCGATACTCCTCCCCGATCTCAGCTCAAGTTTGCGTTACCCTATGGATCCCTCGATCCCTTGGATGCGTGCGCGCGTGGCTTTGCCGATCCATATCGGCGATGAGATCATTGGCGTGCTGGACCTGCGTGGCAATACCGTAATGATGAATCTGACCTGGCAGAGCGAAGGGCTGCAGCTGCTTGCGGACATGCTGGGTGTAGCCATCCAAAATGCGCGCCTGTATCAAGAGGCGCGTTCCTCCCAAACCTCAGCCGAGCGGGCCAACCAGCTGAAAACGCGCTTGCTGGCGAACGTGGGCCATGAGATGCGCACGCCGCTCAACGTCATCCTCGGCTATGCTCAGGCGATCCTCAAGCGCCAGCGGACAAATCCCGATCCCAGTGACCCAATTCTGGAGCGCGACGTCCAGTTCGTGTACCAGAGCGGCGAGCACCTGCTGCGCATGATCAACGACCTGCTCGACCTGTCGCGGGCGGAGATCGGCGCGTTGGAACTGTACCTGGAAACAATCGACCCGCGGCCGATGCTGGAAGAGGTGTTCAACTCGTTCTCGCACGCCAACCAGACCAACCCGGACGTCCACTGGCGGCTCGACCTGCCTGGGCGGCTGCCGATGGTAACGGTGGACAGGATGCGGTTGAAGCAAATTCTGCTTAATTTACTCAGCAACGCCTTAAAGTTCACCAGCAGCGGCGAAATTTGCCTGTCGGCGCAAGTGGAGCCGCCGTTCTTGCACGTTTCGCTCCAGGACACCGGCGAAGGCATCCCCTTCGAGCGCCAGGAGCGGCTGTTCGAGCCTTTTACCATTGGCCGAAGCCGCCGGCGTGGCGAGGGCATTGGCCTGGGACTGAGCATCACCCGGCACCTGGTGATGCTGCATGGTGGGCTTATGACGCTGGAGAGCCAGCCGGAAAAGGGCAGCACCTTCCACATCTATCTACCTCTACCAGGGTTGGTCGGGAAGGCCGCCATCCAGGCGGATGCCGGTGAGAAGTCTCCGGCGGTGCTTGTGATATCTGCGAAGGGGGAGGTCTCCCCTGCCGTTCTCAACATTTGCCGGCGGCAGAACGTCCCGGCGGTGCCGGTGTGCACGTTCGAAGAGATGCAAGCGTTCCTGACACAGTACCATCCGGCGGCACTGGCATGGGACCTGGCCCAGGCCACTTCGGGAGATTGGCTGATCTTCCACCACCTGAGCAATCAGATCGAGCTGAATACGCTGCCCTTCCTGCTGTTCAGTTCACAGGTCGAGGAAAATGCGGGCCTGGTGAATGTGATGCTGAAACCGACCAACAGCGAGACCCTGGTGGAGACCATCAAGCAGATGGTTCCCAGCCCGCAGGCGCAAAGCACGATCTTGATCGTCGATGACGACGCCCAGGCCCGGCAGTCGTACTGCAAACTGGTAGGGCGCTACCTGCCGAATTTCAAGGCGGAAGAGGCTGCCAACGGTGAGAAGGCGCTGCGATTGCTGCGTGAGAACATACCGGCGCTGCTGATCCTCGACCTGTTGATGCCAAACGTGAACGGGTTCGAGGTATTGGACGAGCTGCGGCGCAATCCGAGCACCCGTTCGGTACCGGTGATCGTGATCAGCGGTAAGATGCTGAATTTCAATGATATCCAGCGGTTGGATCACGCCGGGGTGTGCGTGCAGAGCAAGCAAGCCCTGACGGAAGAGGAGCTGGGTGGCTACTTGCAATCCCGGCTGAGCGAGGCGCAGCCCGGTTGTAGCAGCAGCCCGTTGGTCCGCCAGTCGCTGGCTTACCTGCATCAGAATTACACCAGCCCGATCAGCCGCAAGGATGTGGCTGATGCGGTGAACGTGAGCGAGAATTACTTTACCGAGGTGTTCCGCCAGGAAATGCACCTGACGCCCTGGGAGTACCTGTCGCGGCTGCGCATCCGAGCCGCATGCCAGATGCTGCTGGAAACCGATGACAGCGTCAAGGCGGTGGCCATGCGCATCGGCTACAACGATCCGGCTTACTTCTCCCGAGTGTTCCACAAGATGGTCGGCGTTTCGCCACGCGATTACCGCCGCACGGCACAAGGGGGCAGTGCTGTGTATTTTCCAGAACCCCCGATTTAAAATCCAATTTTTTGCGTCTCCCGTTCTGTATATTAAATCTAGATTAACAACCCGTCTTAAACGGTGGAGAAAAGGCATACTCGCTTTTCTATAAATCGTTTTCCACCCCATCTAAATCGGCGATATTCTGCACATCCGTTTCAATTAAAAATGCCCAGGTCAATGGTTAAGAACCACTCCGCTTTCACGGTTTGGTAAGCGGCTTTTCGTAGAGAAATCCGGATGCCATGAAACCAGTTATTCTCATTTTGGATGACGACCTCCCGACGTTGGAACTGTACACGCGCGAACTGGCGGCTGAGTTCTCGATCTTCCCGTGTGACTCGGTCGATGAGGCGCAGCAGATCCTGGAGGCGCAAAAGTTCTCAGCGATCGTGTTCGAGCCTGCCATGGCCGGTGGGCGAGGTTGGGACTTCTTGAGCTGGCTGCATCAGGAACGCAATGAGCAAAAAACCCCCGTCATTATTTGCAGTACCCAAGACGAGCGTCGCGATCTCCACGGCGCAGAGACGCTGGCTTTTTTGGTCAAGCCGGTACTGCCCGATCAACTGGCCCAGACACTGAACACAGTGCTGCGGCGCCGGACGATGTAGTTTTCTTACCAGGAGAAGGATTTTAAATGGATTATCAAGCGCTTTCCGCTCATCCCCCGCTTCTCGAAATCAAAGACCTGAAAACTTACTTTTTTCTGGAAAAAGGCGTCGTACGGGCCGTCGATGGCGTTAACCTGACCCTGCGCCGCAAAACCACTTTGGGGATCGTCGGAGAGAGCGGGTGTGGAAAGAGCATTACGGCAATGTCGATCATGCGGCTGATCCAGTCGCCGCCGGGGAAGATCGTTACCGGAGAAATCCTGCTGCATTCTGAGGTTTCGAAGGACGTCATCGACCTGACCAAGCTCGACCCGCATGCATCCACCATGCGCAGGATCCGCGGCGGTGAAATCGCCATGGTATTCCAGGAGCCGATGACCTCGCTCAACCCACTCTACACGGTGGGCAGTCAGATTGCAGAAGCGATCCAGCTTCATCAGGGCCTGAACAAGAAGGACGCCCTCGACCGTGCTCTGGATATGCTCACGAAAGTGCAGATCAGCATCCCACACCAGCGCTTGCACGAGTACCCGCACCAGCTGTCGGGCGGCATGCGCCAGCGGGTGATGATCGCCATGGCGCTCTCGTGCAACCCCTCGATCTTGATTGCCGACGAGCCGACCACGGCGCTGGACGTCACTGTGCAGGCGCAGATATTAAGTCTGATGCGCGACCTGCAAGAGAATGTCGATTCATCGATCATCATGATCACACACAACCTGGGCGTGGTCTCGCAGATGGCGCATTACGTGGCGGTGATGTACCTGGGCAAGGTGGTGGAATACGGAACGACGCAAGACATTTTCCACCGCAGCCTGCACCCCTACACCGTTGGGCTGCTGAATTCCGTGCCTGTATTGGGGCGCAAGGGGAATAAGGTGCTTGTGCCCATCGAAGGCATCGTCCCCAGTCCGATGAATATTCCTCCGGGCTGCCCGTTTGCAACCCGCTGCCCGAAAGTGATGCAGAAATGCCGGGAAGATTCCCCTAAACTGGAGCTAATTGAGCCCGGCCATTTTGTGTCTTGCTGGCTGTATGAATAAATCGCGCTCGCGATCCATAGCGTTCTGAAAAAAAGGAGGTGAAGCTACCGGCTGTAAGAATTGGCGTATTGTCATTTGACGAATCAAATTGACCCGACTAGAGGAGAGAGCAAGAAATGAATAAAAGGATTTTCACGATTGTTTCGCTTTTGGTCATTGCTGTGATGCTGATCTCGTGCACACCGCAGGCTGCCCCAACCCCCCAGGTTATCAAAGAGACGGTCGTTGTCACAGAGAAACAGGTTGTGCAGGAGACCGTCCAGGTTGAGGTGGAAAAAGTCATCATCCCCGGAGCCATCCCCTACCCAGAGGGCGCCCTGATGACCGGCATGCGCGAGCCGAAAAAATTCGACATGGATCAGATCGTTCAATTCAAGAAGCTCGATTCGTACTGCGAGCCCGCCTGGGTGACCGATCTTGTGAACCAAAACAAGCTGCCCCCAATCGAAGAACGCCTGCCTAACGAGCCCTTCGTTTTCTCGGATGGCTTTGCTTCAGACGGCCCGGGCGAATACGGCGGCGTCTGGCGCGGCGTTTGGGCCGCCCCGACGGAAGGCTGGAACTTTGCCGCCGGCGTGAGCCAGGGCTGGTTCGGTATTGAAGCGATCGTGCAGGAAGAGCCTCTGGCGACCGGCACGATGTTCCTGACCAAGGATGTCCAGCCGCTGCCTGAGCTGGCCAAATCGTACGAGTGGTCAGACGACGGCACGCAGCTGACCATGCACCTGGTCGAAGGGGCCAAGTGGTCAGACGGTGTTGAGTTCACCACAGAAGACATGATGTTCCTGTGGGAAGACAACATCATGGATCCGAACGTGAATTCGCAAACTCAGGCTTCCTTCTGGGAGCTGGATGGCCAGCCGATCACGCTGGAAGCGCCGGACAAGTACACGCTCGTGTTCACTTTCCCGGTTCCCTATCCGGTTTCGATGCTCTACAACCTGACCAACCTGATCTTCTCGCCTGGTCCGGCGCACATCCTCAAACCGCTGCACCCGAAATACGGTGGATCGGACTACCAATCTTATCGTGACGCGATGCCGCCCAACAAGCTGCCCACCGTCACACTGGGGCCATGGGTGCCGGTTGAGTACCAGACCGACGAGTTCATGGTCATGCGCCGCAACCCCTACTACTTCAAGGTGGATGCAAAAGGCTGCCAGCTGCCTTACTTCGATGAGGTCCAATGGTCCTACTCGCAGACCGGCACGACCCGCACCCTGAACACCATCGCCGGTACGGCTGACCACGCCAACGTTGAGAACCCCGAGACCTTCGATGAGACGGTCAAGCAGGCCAGCGACCCCAACGCTCCGTTCCGTGTGGAGTGGGGTCCTGAGACCCTGGGCTTCTGGATGGAAATGAACCAGGCCAAATACACCGGCGTGACCGACGACCGTGAGGCGGCTGTGCGCGATCTGCTGCGCGATACCCGCTTCCGCCGGGCGCTGACCCAGGCTGTCGATCGCGATGGCGTCTCCCGCTCCCTGGCAAATGGGCCGTTCTTCCGCCCATGGCCTGGTGGATTGTTCCCCGGCTCCGACTTCTTCGACCGCGCGTCGGTAGCCTACTTCCCCTTCTCGCCGGACACCTCACGGGCGCTGCTTGCTGAGGTCGGTCTGGAGGACACGGATGGCAATGGCATCGTCAACTGGACGGAAGGTCCCATGGCCGGCAAGGATGTCGAAATCGCCTTGACCACCTGGGAAGATATCTCAGCCGGCGCTACCCTTGGACAGGCACTGACCCTGCTGTTCCAGGACATCGGCATCAAAGTCAACTTCCGCATCCTGAATAACATTGCCATGACCGATGCCAACACAAACGGCACATGGGAACTGCGCATTGCCCGCCCCGGGCAGGCTTTCGCCACCCCGAACATTCGCTGCAAAGACATCGCCCCGGTCACCAAAGAGTTTGGTATGCACCGCGAGGGCGATACGCCTGAAGAGTATGCAGACTACGAGCTGCAGATGAACGATATTTCCAATAAGTTCTGCCTGGAGACCGACGGCGCGAAGCAGAAAGAGCTGATGTTCGAGTACAACAAGATCCACACCGAGAACGTTTACACCGTGGGTCTGGTGGTCAGCCGCTACGGCTTGATGTTGAACAAGTACTTCAAGAACGTCCCCGTTGGAACGCCTGCTTTCCTGTACCAGTGGGACTTCAACAACTTTATGCCGGAGCAAATCTGGCTGGCAGAGGCTGATCGCACGGCGCTTGGTCAACAGGAAATCTATCCTGGCAAGCTCCCGGGCATCGACTTCCCCTATCCAACCTACGAGTAACCGGTAATCCCGAGGGGAGGAGGGAGAGCCTCTCTCCTCCCCTCAATTTTTTTCGAGGGAGTCCGTATGATCAGTTACATTCTGCGTCGCCTCCTGTTAGCCATCCCGCTGCTGCTTGGGGTCAGTATCGTTTCGTTTGTGATCATCCAGCTGCCGCCTGGGGACTTCGCCAGCTCGTACCAGAACTATTTGATCAACCAGGCGAATATGTCGCCGATAGATGCGGAACGCTCCGCCAATGAATACCGGAAGCTCTATGGGTTAGATAAGCCGGTATCTGTGCAGTATCTCAATTGGATCAAGGGGATCGTAACCGAAGGTAAGTTTGGTTATTCCTTCGCTTACAAGCAAGACGTCGGCGAGTTAATTGCCGAGCGCCTGCCGCGCACGCTGTTCCTGGCGCTGGCAGCACACCTGGTCTCTACAATATTTGGCATTGTGATTGGTATTTACAGCGCAACTCACAAATATAAAATTGGCGATTACGCGGCGACTGTGTTCGCGTTTATCGGCACAGCCGCCCCGCGTTTCTTTTTAGCGATCATCGTGGTTTATTTGCTTGTGATCGAATTCAGGTCTCCGTACGTCAATCGCTTTGTATCCCCGCAATACGCCTTCGCGCCGATGTCCATCGAGAAGTTCATTGACATCATGAAATACGCTTGGCCGGTGATCATAATCGCCGGGTTTGGTGGCATTGCCAGGAACATGCGGGTGATGCGCGGCAACCTGTTGGACGTGCTCAACGCCCAGTACGTGACGACGGCGCGCTCCAAAGGCCTGCGTGAGACGACGGTGATCAACAAGCATGCAGTACCTAACGCGCTGCACCCGATCATCATGTATCAGGGGACGGTGCTGCCCTACATGCTGCAAGGCGAGCTGGAGGCGGCAATCGTGCTGAACATGCCATCGCTGGCGCCGATGTTCTATAATTCACTGGTTAGCCAGGATATCTACGTGTCGGGCGGCTTCCTGCTGATTTACAGCGCCTTACTGGTGGCGGGCAATCTGATCGCAGATATTTTGCTGTCTGTAGTCGATCCACGGATTCGCTTGAGTTAGGAGAGGTGATGCATGGCAGATACAATTACGGTTGAGGAACTCAAGAAAAAACCGTCTCCGGCAGGGCTGCGAGCCGCGGAACACGAGAGTTATGGTACCCTCGTGTGGCGCAAGTTCCGCAAGAGCAAGATCGCCATCGTAGGCGGCTTGATGGTGGTGATGCTGCTGGTCCTGGCGCTCTTTGCCGACTTTTTCGCAGCGTCCGATCCGGTCAGGCTCAACATGCGCAACGGCTACATACCCCCATCCAAAATCCACTTCGTGGATGCCGGCGGCAAATTCTACCTGCGACCGTTCACGTATCAGTGGAAGCAAGAGCTGGATGCCAACATGTTCCCGCATTGGGTAGAGGACACCTCGCAAATCTTCCCCATCTATTTCTTCGTGAACAGCTGGGAATACAAATTCTTGAGCCTTGTCCCAACTGACTTGCACCTGTTCGGGTTGAAGGAGGTCGACGCTACCATCTTCATCCTGGGCTCGGATAAGTTTGGACGGGATATTTTCTCCCGATCTTGCCTGGCGGGGCGCATCTCGCTGTCTATGTCACTGTTTGGCACAATCATCAGCGTAGCGGTCGGCTCGGTCGTGGGCGTGATCTCGGGCTACTTTGGCGGTGCGGTGGACACGTACCTGCAGCGCTTCGTGGAGTTCATGCAGTCGTTCCCGCAGCTGCCGCTGTGGATGGCGATGGCGGCGGTGATCCCGGTGACGTGGGACCAGTTCGCGGTGTTTGTGGTCATGTCGTCCATCTTTGCCTTGCTGTCTTGGACGCTGCTGGCTCGCGAAGTGCGCGGCAAAGTTTTGTCGATGCGTGAGACGGATTTCGTCCTGGCGGCGCGCGAGATGGGCGCATCCGACTGGCGGATTATTTTCTTCCACCTGTACCCCAACACACTGAGTCACACGATTGTGGTGCTCACGCTCACTATCCCCACCATCATCCTGGCGGAGAGCTTCTTGAGCTTTTTGGGGATCGGCATTCAAGAGCCGCTGGTCTCATGGGGTGTGATGATGCGCGAAGCCCAAACCATCCAAACGCTGGGCTTCAATTTGTGGATCGTATCGCCGGTGTTTTTCATTTTCATGGCGGTGTTGGGCTGGAACTTCCTTGGCGACGGTCTGCGCGATGCGGCGGATCCCTACACCATTACGTAAAGGGTAAAGCATGACTGATCAAGAACCCATTCTAGAGGTGATCAACCTTAAGCAATATTTCCCTATTCACGGCGGCTTTTTCCAAACCTTGAAGGGTCACGTCAAAGCAGTGGACGGGATTAACTTCAAAGTGAAGGAAAACGAGGTGCTGGGACTGGTTGGTGAGAGCGGCTGCGGGAAGACAACCGCGGGCCGCACGATCTTACGGTTGTACGACCCATTCGAGGGTGAGATCTGGTTCCGCCGCAAAACGGGCGAACGGGTGGAAATCTCGCACTACACTCAGAAGCAGATGATGCCCTTGCGGCGTGAGATGCGCATGATCTTCCAGGATCCGTTCAGCTCGCTGAATCCGCGCCGGACGGTCAAGGAGATTATCGGGGAGCCGCTGGTGATCCACAAGATCGCGCGCGGCAGCGAACTGGAAAATCGGGTTGCGCTGCTGATGAACTCGGTCGGGCTGGAGCCGGGCTATATGGACCGCTATCCGCACGAATTCTCCGGAGGTCAGCGCCAGCGCATCGGTATCGCTCGCACGCTGGCATTGAGCCCGCGCCTGATCATCGCCGACGAGCCTGTCTCAGCCCTGGATGTTTCCATCCAGGCCCAGGTGCTTAACCTGATGCAGAGCTTGAAGGACGACCTCGGCTTGACGATCGTCTTCATCGCCCACGATCTTTCGGTCGTCGAGCACATCTCCGACCGGATCGCGGTGATGTACGTCGGTAAGATCGTCGAACTATCCGAGACCGAGTCGGTGCTGCACAAGCCGCTGCACCCATACTCCGAAGCGTTAGTCTCGGCCATCCCGCCGGCCGACCCGGATATCAGAATGAACCGCATCCCCCTGGAGGGAGACGTTCCCAGCCCGGCCAACCCGCCCAGCGGCTGCATATTCCACCCGCGCTGCCAGTACGCCAAAGATATCTGCAGCACACAAGAACCTGAACTGGTTGAGGTGGAACCAGGGCACTTCGCCTCTTGCCATTTTGCCGGCGAGCTGGCCTTGCGAGGAATTGGAGGGTAAGATGAATCGTTCCCGAATCGATGCCTTTCTCAGCTATCTATTGGTCCTGATCGGAAGCGCGTACGTGTTGATCTTTAACCGCCGGGACAATTTCGCCCGCTATCATGCCAACCAATCGCTCGGACTGCTGCTGTTCTGCGTCGGCGTGTTTGGTGGTTGGGTCGTTATCGCCTGGGTCGTCGCTTTGATCCCGGTCGCCGGTCCGGCGTTAGCGGTCTCGCTTTTTGCCCTGGTGATCGCAGCCTGGATCTTTGCCGTAGTGGCCTGGATCAATGGGATGGTTAACGCTCTTAACGGCGTAGTGTCCCCGCTGCCGATGATCGGCCGCTGGATCGAAGGCCTGCCGTTTGCAAGGGTCTAGCAAATCTTGCAGCAAAAAATCGTGAAGAATCCGAAGAGACGCAAAGGAGCTCATGAGCCTCCTTTGCGTCTCTTCCTGAAAATCGCAACTTTGCGCTGCGCATAATATCATGTATAATCGAAGAAACAGAGATTGGAGGTGTATGCGCAGCATCGAGTAACGGGGAAAGAAAAGCGCAAGGCCCTTTGCACAGGTGGGCAAGCGAAGGGTGACGAGGATGAGGGTTCCCTACTGCAGGGTAGGGCTAACCGGATCGAGCAGGCTGCAACCCTGGCTCGCCGGGAAAATCGAGAGATCAGCGGAAGCCCTCCAGGTTAAGCAAATCTGTCCCTTTCCCATTCTGCAATCACAATTTAACCCATCTGCACGAGTGCACATGCTCGCGCAGGGGCAGCGTGTACCTGCCAGGAGGGCCGGAGTTGATGTCCGGTGTCCGGGTGGGTTCTTGCAACCATCAAAATGGAGGGAAGGATTCTATGTGTGGGATTGTTGGTTATATTGGCGATCAAAATGCAACGCCATTGATCTTGAACGGTTTGAAGCGTTTGGAATATCGCGGCTACGATTCAGCCGGGATTGCGGTTTTGCAGAACAGTCACATCGAAGTGCGCCGGGACGCCGGGAAGCTGCAGCACCTGATCGATCTGGTGGAGAGGGAGCCGCTGGCGGGCAAGGTGGGGGTGGGGCATACCCGCTGGGCAACCCATGGACAGCCAAACGCCCGCAACGCCCATCCACACGTCGGCGCGACCGGCAAGGTGGTGGTGGTACACAACGGCATCGTCGAGAACTTCCTGGATTTACGGGATGAACTGGCCGCCGAGGGCGTCTCTTTCAATTCCGAGACCGATTCGGAGATCATCGTGCACTTGATCGAACGCTTCCTGTCGAGCGAGGTGGACCTGGTCGAGGCGGTGCGGCAGGCCTTGCGGTGCATTAAGGGGGCGCACGGAATTGTGGTGTTGTCTTCGCAGGAGCCAGACAAGATCGTGGCGGCGCGGATTGGCAATGCCGGCGGCGTGGTGATCGGCCTGGGTGAGGATGAGATGTTCGTCGCGTCCGACATCCCGGCCATTTTGGAGCACACCCGCCGGATGGTGTTCCTCGAATCCTCACAAATGGCGGTGGTGACCCGCAAGGGGCTGAAAGTGCAGACCCTGGAAGGCGAGCCGGTGAAGTACGAGGTCCATTCGGTGGCCTGGGACCCAATCGCGGCAGAGAAGGGCGAGTACCGTCACTTCATGCAGAAGGAGATTCACGAGCAAGTTCGCTCGCTGACCGACACGCTGGCCGGGCGGGTGGACTTCGATGAGTGCCGCATCAACCTGGCGCAGCTCAACCTGACCCCGGAAAAGGCTCGCAAGATCCAAAAGATCGTGATCACGGCCTGCGGCACGGCCGCTCATGCCGGGATGGTGGGGCGCATCTTGCTGGAGCAGATTGCCCGCATCCCCACCACGGTCGAGATTGCCTCGGAGTTCCGCTACAGCCAACCGATTGTTGACGAGAATACCGTCGTGCTGGCCATCAGCCAGTCCGGCGAGACGGCCGATACGCTGGCAGCCATGGAAGAGGGCCGCTCACGCGGCTCGACGCTGTTGGCGATTGTGAATGCGATCGGCTCGCAGGCCATGCGCATCGCCGACGGCTACGTATCCATGCAGACCGGGCCGGAGATCGGCGTGGCGTCCACCAAGGCCTTCACGGCTCCGCTGGTGGACCTGTACATGCTGGCGGTGCTGCTGGCTGATCTGCGAGGCGTGATCGACGCGGACCAACGGCGTAAGCTGGTCAACGATCTACGCCTGGTGCCCGACCTGGTGGGTCGCTGCCTCGACCGGGAGGAGGAGGTGCTGGCTGTAGCACGCGAGCTGAAGGATGTCCAGCACACGCTCTACCTGGGACGGGGCATCAACATGCCGATTGCTTACGAAGGGGCTCTCAAGCTCAAGGAAATTTCGTATATCCACGCAGAGGCCTACCCGGCGGGCGAGATGAAGCACGGCCCGATTGCGCTGATCGACAAGACCATGCCGGTGCTGGCGATTGCCCCCAAGGACCCGTGGTACGACAAGATGATCAGCCAGATCGAGCAGGCCAAGGCGCGCGGTGGGCAAGTGATTGTGGTGGCCACGGACGGCGATCAACGCGTGCCCGGTATCGCGGATCACATCTTCTGGGTGCCGGAGACGCCCTGGATGCTCAGCCCGGTGATTACGGTCATACCCTTGCAGATGTTTGCCTATCATATCGCGGCGCTGAGAGGGTTGGATGTAGATCAGCCGCGGAATCTGGCGAAAAGTGTGACGGTGGAGTAGGCAGTTTTCCATCTAGAAATGCAAAGACAGGGCACGTTTTGTGTGCCCTGTCTTTTTGTTTGAATAAGAGCTGGAATTCACTTTCAAAGCGTATACCACCTGATCATGTCAATCCGAGAGCCCTTGCGACCTTAAATGACGGATTGATATTCGCAATTCCCTCCGACAAAAACGCTTACACTGTCGAAAGGTCCCACTCCTCATAGATCTTGGGGACGTCGCTGATCAGGCGTCGGGTGTAAGCCTGCTTCGGGTCCAGGATCACTTCATCAGCGGAACCATATTCCACAAACTTGCCCTTTTCCATAATGTAGACGGTGTCGGAGACGTAGTAGGCCAGGCCGATGTCGTGGGTGATGAAGATTAGGGTCATACCGGTTTCGTCACGCAGCTTCATCAGGTAGTCCAGGATGGTGGCCCGCGAACAAGCGTCGATCATCGAGGTGGGCTCGTCGGCCAGCAGGATCTTGGGCTCCAGCAAGAAAATTCGGGCGATCATTAAGCGCTGCATCTGACCGCCGGAAAGCTCGAAGGGGTACTTGTTGGTCAGCTCCTCGAACTTGAGGTTTACGAAGCTGCACGCCTCGGTCATCATCTCGAGTTTCTTTTCAGACGGCAGTCTTTTACCACCGCGCATGTTAATGCAGTCTAAAAGCACCGAATCGATCTTGTGAAAGATGTTATAGGAAGAGAAGGGATCCTGGAAGATGGCTTGAATGCCCCTCCAGTAATCCTGTCTCTTGGCATGGGAGCTGATATCACGCTTTTTCTCGTGGTAGTAGATATCACCCTCGGTTGGATTGATCAAACCCAGCAGCATCTTTGCCAGGGTGGTCTTTCCGCTGCCCGATTCGCCCACAATTGAAATGATATCGCCTGCACAGAAATCGAAATCCACGTGATCGACGGCGACGGTTTTATTCCGACCAAGCCCAAATACCTTGGTGAGCCCTTCTCCGCGTAGAATTGAAAATTTTTCCTCAGGCATTTTTGTAGGCCTTCCTTAATACTTCTTCCGAATAGATGCAGCGATACGAGCGACCGCCATTGACTTCTTGGAGATTGACTGAAGTCACCATGCATTCCGGCTGAACGAATTTGCAGCGTTCGGCAAACCGGCAGCCTGCAGGTGGATTTTTGAGATTCGGTGGGACGCCGGGAATGGAGGTCAACTTGATATCTCGCAGACCTCTTTCAGGCACAATGATCGAACCCATGAGGCCCTTGGAATAGGGGTGCAGCGGATCGAACACGGCTTCTTTCACTTTGGCATGCTCGACGATCTGCCCAGCGTACATGACCATGATGTCGTCGGTGACGTTATAAAGCAGCGGGAGCTCGTGGGTGATGAAGATCATCGATTTGATGATGCCCAGTTCCATCAAGTCGCGCAGCATCTTGATGACCATTTTTTGCGAGGTCACATCCAGCGCCGAAGATGGCTCGTCGGCGATCAGGACTTTCGGGCCCAGGATCACCGAAACGGCGATCACAGTGCGCTGTTTCATGCCACCCGAGAGCTCAACCGCATACTTTTGCAGCACCTCAGCGGGAAGCCCCAGAACTTCGAAGCTTTTCCGGGCGAGATCAAAAATATCTTTCTTGGTGGCAGAAGGGTTGTGCGCCTTGATCACGTCTTCGATAAAGCTAATGACCTTTTGGGTCGGGTTGAGCGCATTCATGGCGGACTGGGGGATGTAGGAAATCTCCGTGCCCAGGATCGATTTGCGAATATCATCCGGATTCATCCCGGAGATATTGCGCCCGTCAACGATAATTTCCCCGCTCGTATAGTAAAGTGGAGGGAAGTAGTATCCCATCAAGCTGAGCGCCAGCGTCGACTTGCCACACCCGGATTCACCTGCGATCCCCAGCGACTTGCCTTCCTCTACTTTTAGAGAAACATGGTCGACCGCATAGATATCCTCTTTAAACCGGGTGATGTATTTTGTGGTGAGGTCCTTAACCTCTAGCATAACTCTTTGCATTTCAACCACCTACTCTCTCAACGCTGGATTGAACAGCTGGTCAAGACCAGTATTCATTAAGTTCAACGAAAACGTGATCAGAGCGATCACTAAGATCACCGGGAAGTACGCCCACCACTTTCCGCTGACATGCGCCTGATAAATCATCGCCCAGTTCATCATCAAACCTAATGTTGGCACTTCGGACGTTTTAGGTCCTAACCCAAGGATCGACAAGCCTGCTTCTGCCAGGATACCTGAGGAAATTTGCAGGATGAACGCCATTACGACATAAGAAGCGATGTAAGGCAGGATATCGGCGACGATGATGTGGGCGATTGAATGGCCGGATAGTTTCGACAGGTTGACGTGATCGCGGTTGCGCAGGGAGATTACCTGCGCGCGAACCGCCCTGGTTGTCCAGACCCAAGACGTCAACCCGATGACGATGGCGATCATCGTCGCTCCACGTTTTTCTTGGCCGATACTGTAAGAGATCAAAATCAGCACGATAATGCTGGGGATGACGGTGAACAGGTTGGTGATGAACATGATCACATCGTCGGTCCGTCCGCCGATGTAACCGGCCAGCAGCCCTAAGATCAAGCCGATCAGGGTGGCGGTACTGCCTGCGATAAAACCGATCTTCATGGATGTGCCGGTGGCCGAAACGAGCTCAGTCAACATATCGCGGCCAAAGTTATCGGTGCCAAGCGGCAGCCAGCGTACATTGACAATCTTGTTGATGTTTACGTAATCCGATTGCTTTACAGAGCTGATCTCTTCGAGGGCGCCGGTTTCTGGATTTTTGGCGGCAAGGCTGATTCCCTCGGTGGACAACAGCCCCGCCAGCGAGTCATTCAGCCGGATGTAGTATTTTCGCTTGGCGGAGGTCATGCCCTGGAAACGTTTGTTGGGATCGTAGTTGTTGAGCCACAACTCCATCAATTTTTCGGTATCCTGCGTGTCGATGGTGATTTCGGCAATCCCATCCGCCATCAGCCAGTCCTTCATATCCTGGCGTTCCACAGGGCCTAACTTGCTGGTAATCCGTTTTTCGGCGGCGTCCGACAGGTTGAGGGTGTACTTGGCTGCGTCCAGGCTGTCATACACATTCACATAGATGCCGGGTTCGAAGAAAGTACCCTGAGCGATGATCAACAATGGGGGGTCTGTTACAAAGATCGGGTAAATGATCACGATTAGCAGGAGGGTCATGAAAATCGAGAAACCGATCATAAATTTTGGAGAGCGAAAAACCTGTTGAAAAGTGTATTTCATTTCAGCATCTCTCCTTAATCCGCCTGCGCAGCTTTAATGCGCGGGTCTATGAAACCGTATAAGACTTCGATGGTGAAGGTCGCAATCAGCACCATGATGGTAATGATCAGGGTAAGCCCCGAGATGAGGGGATAGTCCTGCCCATTTACAGCCGAGAGGATTGTGGAACCGAGGCCCGGGTAGCTGAAGATAATCTCTGCCACCAGTGCGCCGCCAACCATGGTACCGATCGACAGCGCCAGACCGGTAATCTGCGGGAGCATGGCATTGCGGAACACGTAGCCGATGATCTTGATGTCTTTGATGCCGAGTAAGCGGGCATACTTCACGTAATCGGCGTTCAACTCGTAGATTGACATAGAGCGCATGCCGATCGCCTGACCGCCGATGGCGATCAGGACAATCGACCAGAAGGGCAGCTGGTAATGCATGAATACAGACCAGATAAATTCCCAACTGAAGTTCGGGAGCAAATCAAACCCGTAACCTCCCGAGGTGGGGAACCACCTCAGATCGACGGCGAAGATGACCAGCAGCACAACCGCCATACCAAAGGCCGGCAGGTTGCTGATGAAAATGCTGAGGGGCAGGAGGACTTTATCGAAACCCTTGCGGATGTAAGCGGCTAAAGCGCCTAACGTATTCCCGATGATCCAGCCGACGATGATTGCTGGGAATTGCAAGCATACTGTCCACCAGATGGAAGATTGAATGATATCTGCGACGGACCTTGGATATTGGGATAAGGAAGTGCCAAAATTGCCATGGAACACATTATTGACATAGAGGAAAAACTGCTCGATCATCGGTTTGTTGGTACCAAACAGGTTGGAGTACTCCTCATACACTGCCCGGACCCCAGCCTGGCTGGTCATCCCTTGGGTTACTCTTTGGGTAATAACAGCGACTGGATCGCCTGGCATCAGGCGAGGTAAGATAAAATTCAGCAAGAACGCACAAACTAACGTAACTAAAAACCAAAGAAGTTTTCCGCCGAAATACCTTTGGTACCCTTTCAACCTACACCTCCTAAATTTTCATAACTGCACAGCAGTAGTGCTTTTTCTTGGAGCTGCAGCAGCGCATGGTGAAAAGGCACCATGGCTCGAGCAATTACACAGATTCACTACGATAGAACCAGTAAACGGATTGGTGTTGCAGTGGTGCGCTTGCGCACACCACTGCAACACGTTAATCCTTTTTTAGAACATCCATGTTCCGGGGTTCGCGGAACATGGATGTTGTGTTGCATTGATTACGGATTGATGAGCTCGATGTTGTACAGACCAGCCACACCGAAGCCATCCATCAAGTTCATCGGAGGAACAGGCGGATTGGTGCCGTCATCCGAGGCCGGGAAGCCAGTCCAGACCGTTTCGTTCACGGTGTAGAACTGGTCGGGGCGATACATCAGAGTGAAGGACGGAATGTCGGTCAGGTAGGCGCGGGTCAGCTCGGTGAAGTATTCTTCGAGCTTGGCGGGATCGGTCTCGCTCGGGATCGCCTTGATGATCTCATCCACTGCGGGGTTGACATAGCCACCCCAGTTGCCGTTCCAGTTGTTCTCGGTACCGGCGAACTCGGAGCTCATCAGCTGGCGAGCGCGGCCCCAAGGATTGGTCGGGCCAGCGCCATTCGACCAGAACATGAAGATGTCGTAGTCGGTCTGTGAGGCGTTGACGGCCACAGTCTGGTAGACGGACCATTCGGGGTACAGGGTGGTGATATCGATGCCGATCTTCTGGCCGGCGGCAGCAACGATTTCGATCGCGGCTTGCCAGTCGGACCAGCCATTCGGGCAGGAGGCCACGTAGGACAGTTTCTGGCCGTTGTACTCGCGCCAGCCGTCGCCATCGGAGTCGACGATACCAGCGTCATCCAGGATCTTCTTGGCGCCTTCGATGTCGTTGCCAACCCACTGCAGGTCAGCGACGGCTTCGTGGTCGTACATCGCCTGCTCGCCGTCGGTCGGGTTCATGATCGAGCGCGGAACCTGAGCGAAGGTGGGGGACTGGTTGGTCATCGCGTTGGCGATAATCGTGTCGTAGTCAGTTGCGAAAGCGATGGCTTTGCGGATAGCGAGTTGATCCAGCCCGTAGGAGTTCAGGTTGTAGTACATGGTCGGGAGGCTGGCCGAGATACCGTAGGGGGCATCATCGAGGTAGGTCGAGATCGGGAGGCCATCATTGAGCCACAGTTCCTGCACGTTGGCGTTGAACTGCTGGCTGACATCCACCTCACCAGACTTCAGAGCCAGGAAACCGGCATCGTTATCGGTGAAAATGGTGTGCGCGAGGTACTTCGGGACGGGCAGCATGCCCCACATGGAGGCGTCTTGACCCCAGTAGTTGTCGTCACGAACGAGGACAACCTTGGTATCGTCCTGGAAGAAGCTCATATAGGGACCGGAGGCAACGAAATCCTCAGCGGGATCTGCCTTGAGGGCAGTCGCGTCGCCGTTCGTGCGCTCTTCCAGCTTCTTGGTCCAGGCCATCGGGACAACGTAGTTGTCGCTCACCCAAGCAGCAACCTGCAAGGGATTGACAGCATTGCCGCTGTCGTCCAGGGCGGCCTTAACCAGAACCGTCTGCGGGTCGACTGCGACAACATCTTCGATGTAATCGCGGTAGCCAACACCGGCGGAGGTTTCGTACTTGACATTGGTCGCCCAGGTATAGGCAACATCGTCAGCGGTGACCGGGGTGCCATCGCTCCAATGGGCGGCGGGATTCAGGTTGATTGTGATCTCGGTGCGGGTATCGTTCCACTGATAGTCGCCATCCGCGAGCAGCGGGTACTGGCCGCCGTCGAGCATGTCGTACATATACAGGGTTTCGTAAACGGGCACACGGGAGTTAGCGCCCTGAGCAAAAGCCATGGCGTTGTTGTTGTTGGAGGAGTATGGATTCCAACCAACTACCGAACCCCACTGCAGACCGTTGAAGTACAGGGTCTCATTGCGGGGCAGGGAGGACGCATCTGAAGGCTCTTGAGCGGCAGGCGCTTCCGTTGGGGCAGGGGCCGCAGTGGGGGGCACTGCGGTGGGCTCTACCTGAGCGGGTTTTTGGGGAGCAGCGGTCGGAGCTGCAACGGTGGGTTGTTCAACCACGGGCGTTGCTGCCGGCGCGCAGCCAAACAATGCTGTCGCTACGAAGATCATAGCGACGGCTACACCAAGAAATTTGTGTAGTCTGGTTTTCATGTTTCCCTTTCTCCTTTTAATCTTTCTGGTTCTAAAGTACATCTTTGTTTATCGTGCTCACCGACCCTCGGTTAGCACGGTCAACCCATAGTAGGGCACTTACTTCAGCGATGATCCTTACCATCAAAGGATCTCAATGCGGTTACCCGCTGGATTCTCTTACAACCAGTTCGACATCCAACACCACCCGTTGATGTGGCTGGCTGGGATGTTCAATCATGTCCAGCAAGATCTCGACCGCGGTCAGACCCATGTTGGTGATGGGCTGGCGGATGGTAGTCAGGAAGGGTGAGGCCGAGATGGCTGGGGGAAGGTCGTCATAACCGACGACGGCGATATCTTGTGGGATCGACAAACCTGCGTCGAGGATGGCATGCGCTGCGCCACGAGCCATGTCGTCTGAGGCGCAGAAGACTGCATCGGGATGATGGGCCAGCAGGGACTTCATCAGGTTGTATGCATTCTCTTCTGAGAAATCGCCTTCGACGACCAGTTCTTGGTGGAAGGGCAGGGCTCGTTCTCGCAGCGCCCTGCAGTAGCCCTCTTTGCGGTCGATGCCGGTAGTCGTGATCAGGGGGGCGCAGATGGTGGCGATGCGCTGGCGCTTTTGACGGATCAGGTGTAAAGTTGCCTGGTAAGCGCCGGAGATGTTATCGACATCGATATAACTGTAATCGGGGTCGGAAGGCCGGCCGAGAACGAGGAAAGGTACATCCGTCTGCTTCATCTTTTTGATCAAGCAGTCGTCATCGGTGCCCACTTGCAACAAAAACCCGTCCAAGTGACCGCGGCGCTTGAGACGGGGGAAGATGACACTCGGGTTACCCTCAAGGAACAGGGCCAGAGTCTTGTTATAGCGACTGCAAGCCTGGTAGACCCCCTGGGTGAGCGCTGGGAAATAAGGATCGGTGAAAAGCCCGCCGACGGTGTTGTTAAGGACCAGCCCAATCACGTCAGAGCGCTTACTGCGCAGGGATCGGGCGGCGGCGTTTGGTTGGTAACCGGTTTCGTGGACGATCTGCAAGACCCGTTTGCGAACATCGGGGCTCACGTCGGGCTGGTCATTCACCACTCGCGATACAGTGGAGCGGGAAACGCCGGCTATTTGCGCAATTTTTTGCAGATCGAACTCCGGACATATGTGGAAGAAACCGTGTTAAGCGATAGGTGGAAATGAGGAACTGAGAACGTTCCCAGTGATACCTCTATATTAACCTGAAATTAATCGCTTGTCAAGCGGTTAATTCCGTTCTAATGCAATTTCTTAGAAATTTCCCGGGATTCGAGGGCTTTTTCCAGGCCGATCGCGCAACCGCAGCCCTGCCGTTCAGGCTGTGATCAGCAATTCCCGGAACCTCGTGCTCGATACCGCTAGCCCCACTTCAAAATCAGCCAGCCAATCCATGCCTGGAAGCCCCCACTCAGGCGCAGTGGAGTTTCATCCCACTGCGCAAAGTAAGCCGGGATATTGTTCGGCCCTTCCGGGAGGCTGCTTGCCATCCTCTGTTCGTAAGTTTTTCCACCTAAAATCGTTCCCAGTCCATCCAGCATCAGGAACCACCCAAGCATTTTGACCAACAGTTTCATTCCCATTTTAAGTTCCCTCCTTTTCCGTTCTCACAAAAAGACGCCGGCTTTGTCAAGCGTCTGCCAGTAAAGCCCGTATGATCCAATAGAAGCATTATAACGAAAGGGAGCCATCCTAAGAAAAGCTTGTATAATTGCTTCAAACCGGCTCAACAGGACTTACTATGCATAAGTGGAAATCTCCCCTGCTCTTCGGCGCTGCCGCAGTGTTCATTCTGCTGGCGGTTGTGTTTCGCCTGGGCGCCTACCGTGGCAACAACCTCTCCATCGGCACCAACGATACCGGCACATACTTGCAAACCTCTAAGGCCCCGCTGTTCTCCTGGCAGTTCCTGACCGCACAGCGACCGTTTACGCTTCCACTGTTGTACAAAATTCTGCAGCCGCCGGGTGGTTACCAGCTCCAGGCGGTCAGCGAACCGGCTATTCCGGACGGCAATGTCGAGCGCAGTCCCCAGCCTGGCTTCGACCGGGTGGCCCTGGCCCAAATGGCGCTGTCGATTCTGGGCTGGGTGGCGTTGGCCCTGGCGCTGTTCCACCGCCTGGACGATCCGCTGTTCAAGCTGCTCGGAGTAGGACTGACCCTGTTGTTCGCATTTAGCCCGCAGGTTGCCGATTGGGATGGCGTCTTGCAGTCCGAATCGCTGCATCTGTCTTTGTTTGCCTTGCTGCTGGCGCTCTCGATTGAGCTGGCGCATTTGCTAAGCAGTAAGTCGGGCGAACGCTCAAAGTGGACCTATACAGCTGCGGCCGGCTGGTTGCTGATCCTGGTGTTATGGCAGTACACCCGGGATGCCAACCTGTATGCGGTCATCCTCTCCGTGGGCGTGCTGCTGGCTGCGCTGGTCGTCCTGGCGGTTCGGCGCAAGCGTCTGCCGGGCGCCATCCTGATCGCGGTCGTTGTGCTGCTGCTGGCCAGCATTGGCTTGCATCGAGCGAGCATGCAGGCTTCCACGCGTTGGATGTCGCCATTGATCGCCAATATCGGTAACAATGTGCTGCCGTATGAAACCCGCGTGCAGTACTTCGTGGACCGGGGTATGCCGTATTCGGATCGGCTGGCGAGGTGGATCAAAAGCGGACTGCGCAACCATAAGTATGAGTCGGATCCGGCCTTTATGGACTGGCTCAACCGGGATGGCTACAGCGCCTACACCCGCTTCTTAATCGATACGCCGCTGTGGGCGGCGCAATCGCTGTTCAACGACCTCGGCAGCCTGTTTTCCGAAAACACGCAACCGTATTTCTCAGGGTCGGCGAAAACTCGCCCGCTGTGGTTGATTCCGCTGGCGGACTACCTGCACCCGAAGACGCCGTTTGTGGTTGGCCTGGACGTGCTGCTCACCGGGCTGTTCGTGTACCTGACCCTGCGCCGGCCAAACCGCAAGAGCCTGGTTTGGGCGATTCTGCTGGTCTGGCTGCTGTTAGTGGAGGGGGCGCTGCTGTTTGTGGGTTATCACGGCGATTATTACAGCAAGGCAAGGCACGCGGTCAGTGCGGCCATTCCGCTACGGTATTCGTTGTGGCTGCTGGTGTTGCTGATGGGCGACGCCGCGTTGAGAGTGAGGGGAAGGGATTCGTAATTTTTACCCGCTGATGGGGGTTTTTCTCATTTTATATACTTGACTTTATAGGTAAAAATACGTATATTATTGTAGAACATGCTTCCGAACATAACCGGTTCGAATTGTACGAATGGATAGGGGGCTGTAACAGGAGATAAAATCATGAGTAGTGTACGTGTATTGGTAGGCACACATAAGGGCGCATTCATCCTGACCTCGGATGGCAAGCGTCAAAAATGGGACGTCAGCGGGCCGCACTTTGCGGGCTGGGATATTTATCACATCAAGGGGTCGCCGCTTGACCCCGAGCGGATCTATGCCTCTCAAACCAGCGGCTGGTTTGGTCAGGTCATCCAGCGCTCCAACGACGGTGGTAAGACCTGGGAGCCAGCCGGCAATAAATTCGAGTATCAGGGCGACCCGGGCACGCACCAGTTCTTCGACGGCACACAGGTACCGTGGAAGTTCAACCGGGTCTGGGCGCTGGAACCATCTCCTACCGATCCGGAACGGGTCTATGCCGGGGTGGAGGATGCAGCGCTGTTCCGCACCGACGATGGCGGGCAAAGCTGGCAGGAGTTGGCCGGGCTGCGCAGCGCCAAGGGCCACCTGTGGGGGCCGGGGGCGGGCGGCATGTGCCTGCATACCATATTGCAAGACCCGGCCAACCCGGACCGGATCATCACGGCCATCTCAGCAGCGGGTGTGTTCCGCACGGATGACTGCGGGCAGAGCTGGCGCCCGGCGACGCGGGGGTTGAAATCGGACTTCGAACTGCCCGACCCGGACGCGGACGTAGGCCACTGCGTGCACAGCATCAGCATGCACCCTTCCCGCCCGGATACGCTGTTCATGCAGAAACACTGGGATGTGATGCGCAGCGATGATGGCGGCGAGTCATGGTACGAGATCAGCGGCAACCTGCCGAGTGACTTTGGTTTCCCAATCCGGGTGCACGCCCACGAACCGGAGACGATCTATGTGGTGCCGATCAAGAGCGACAGCGAGCACTATCCGCCGGAGGGCAAGCTGCGGGTATACCGGAGCCGGACAGGCGGCAACGAATGGGAAGCTTTGACCAATGGGCTGCCGCAGGAAAACTGCTATGTCAATATCCTGCGCAGCGCCATGGCGGTCGATACGCTGGATGACTGCGGCATCTATTTTGGAACGACCGGAGGGCAGGTGTACGGTTCGGCCGATTCGGGCGATCATTGGAAGCCGATTGTCGAGAACCTGCCGGCAGTGCTGTCGGTGGAGGTGCAGACGCTGCCATGATTCGGATCTTGCTGCCCACCCATTTGGGAACCCTGGCGCAAACGGGACGGGAGATTACGCTGGAAGTTGCAGGGACGCCGACGGTCGATGCGGTGCTGGATGCGCTCGAGGCGCGCTACCCCATGCTGTGCGGCACCATCCGCGACCAGGTTACCAAAGAGCGGCGACCTTTCATCCGCTTCTTTTACCTTAGCCAGGATTGGTCGCATGAACCGACCAGCCTGCCGCTGCCTGAGGCGGTAACCAGCGGAACAGAACTGTTTCGGGTGGTTGGGGCGATGGCCGGGGGATAAAGATTACAGGATGGTCGAAGAATCGTGATTTTTGAGCCCGTTTCGACCGACATTCGATCCGCTGGCGCTTTGCGGTGAATGAGCGACTGGATTGCGGCCAGGCTTTCAGCTTGCGCACAACCCATTGAGCGCAGGCTGAAGACAAGGGCTGTCATGGCTTTTCCACCCATTTTTTGGCGCGAGCAGCGCCGGGAAATGGGCAGTTCAGCGCGGGGAACGCACAAATTTCCTTTTCCAATTCTTGACGACAAGCCGGAAGGTTGCCAATGGTAATAATGTAAACACCGATACCCTTTAAGCGCAGGCCCTCTCTGCTTTCTTTCTATCCTTTATAATGAGAAGCAGGAGGGAAATGATGTATAAAGGTGTTGCGATTGAGGTCAAAGCCCCGGAAGGGGGCAACCCACAACTGCTGAAAACTGTGTCCCTGATCCAGGGGGCATATTACTTGATTACCGGGATGTGGTCGATTGTCAGCCAGCGGTCGTTCCAAAAGATAACCGGGCCCAAACAAGATGTCTGGCTGGTGAAGACCGCCGGGGTTCTTTTTGGTGTGATCGGCGGCACCCTAATGGTGGCGGGGCTGCAGCCCAGGCCGTCGATCGAGTTGCAGTTCCTCGGACCGACCGTGGCCATGGGTGTGGCCGCCGCCGAGATTGTGTACACCACCGAAGACCGCATCTCCCCGGTCTACCTGTTGGATGCGGCCGTGGAGGGATCGTTCCTGGCCGGCTGGCTGATCGGACGGGTGCTGGACAATCTGCGACGGTTCTAGCACAGAGAGCCGCGGCAGACCGATTGTCTACTGCGTTGATGGTGGTGAACGAGCAGATCCTTGCGTTTGGGCTGGCAGAGAACTGTATGATTACGTCCTTTTCGCTGGCCTCGCAGGCCGTACGGAAAGGGAATCCGCACCTGCGCCTGGGTTGGCTGGTCGACCAGCTGGATGATGAGGTCCTGCGGCAGACCACCGAAAATAACACGTCCAGTTGTGCCTGCCGGCCGAGATCGTCGATGAGGCGGTGGTTGGGCGAGCGCACATCCAGCGGCGCAAGAGATACGGGCGTGGGGTGTGTCTGGAGGGCCACAGGCGGTCTTGGCAGCGATCGACCGGCTGTGAAAATGCGGCTGCGACGGCGCTACCCTCAACTGGCCGGATTGGGCCTGCAAGCGGGGAGCATAAAATGCTCGAGAAGGCAGGTGTGAAAGCGTCACATCTTTGCGGTGCGCAGGCATACGGCTCTCATTTAGAACTTAAGTTCCACGATCCTTGAATTTGTGATACACTTATTTCATTCATATCGGCAATCTACCTTGCATAACGGTGATGGCAAAAAATATTCTCGCATTTCTTGGAATGGTTTTTCTGGTGCTGCTGATCGGTGGGAGCGTCCTGCTGATGGGCAATATTTACGATTCCATCGGGCTGGTATCGCTGCCAGATGGATTGACGCATGCGCCGCAAGAGCTGCTGAAATCAATCAAATCGGACGATGTGACCGTCACGTCCAGCGGAACCGGCAAGGTGGAGTGGAGTAATCCACTGAACCTGCTGCCCCAGGCGACGCCGACTTTCGTCCCGACCCCGACCGAAATCCCAATACCCACACCAACCCCAATCCCACCGCTCAGCGAGAGCGAGTATCGCGGTCAGGTGATGGCAAACCTGCGGACGTTTGCTTCGGCCATCGAGCATTGGATGACTTCGAATAACCAACTGACCAGCGCCGAAAGCCTGATGAGCGATCCTACCTGGCGTGAGGAAGCGCTGGCCAGCCTGGATCAAGTGGCGGCTTCGGCGCAGGCGCTCGCTCAGGTGGGACCGGCGCCAGAAAGTTACACCGCAATCGATACCTTGCTGGAGCAGACCAGCGCACAGGCCAGGGGCCTGGCCGAGAATTATCGTACTGGGGTGCAAAACGGGGATGTGGATCACCTGACGGCGGCAGGCGACAACTTTGCCCAGATGAAGGACACGCTCACCCAGGCGGTTGCGCAGATGGTAGCGGCCGGCTGGTCGGTGGAGTAGCCTGAAAAATCAGAATGGAAGATTTTACAGCCCCGAAATGGGCTGTTTCTTCATTCATGTCAGAGCGGCTCCTGCTTAGGTTTTCTCCAATTGAAGACGACAAACAGAATACCAATGAAGGAGATCGCCAGCCCAACCCAAACGTCCCAGGGACGGTAGCGGAAGGAATAGGTGTGCTGACCGGCAGGGGCCTTGACCAGCAGCCAGCTCTCGGTGACAGCCAGGGGAATTGGCCGTCCATCCATAGTTGCATGCCAGCCGGAGAAATAATTCTCCTGCACGACCAGCATACCGGGAAGGTCGCTTTCACAGGTGACGTCGATGTTTCCCCCGGCGGCATGGGCGCGGCATGGAATACCCTTCTCCCCGATCTTTATCCAGGCATACTCATATTCGGTGTGCAGGTATTGGTAATATTGGTTTCCGGCATGGCGATCTAAAATCGCCGGAAAAGACGGCAAACTTGAGCTGATCTCTAAACTTGGGGCGGGGTTGTAACGATATTCCCAGTGCCACACCCGCCAGACATCTGTAATTTTGTAACCGTTGCCAAGGAGGTACGGCGTCAGGTTGGGATCGGACACGGTAATATGGAGCCATTGGGTGGACTTCTTATCGAGCCATTCCATCACTGAGGCAGGGAGGTCCACTTTTACAACTTTCGTCCCCTGCTGTGAGAAACGATAAGCCGGCAGCACACAGAAAATTAAAGCAAGCACGAAAATAATCCCACTGAGGCGAAATGCGCCGGATTGATGGTTTGGGAGGACAAGGAAGAGACGCCTCCTCGATCGCATCAACCTGTCCAAACTCCATGCAGCCAGGCCGAGTACGAACGGCACGGCCAGGGAAGCCATGTAGCTGGGGTAACGAATGCTGTTGGTTTCTGCAATATAATCATGGATCAGCATCAGGAAGTTCTGGCTGCTCAAGACGAAGATTACCACCGCCGAAAGATACAGGTACGCGATCAGGCGCATGTCTTTCTTTGAAACCAGGTGAAAAGCCAGCAGCGCCAGGAGCACAGGACCCCAACCGATAAACAGGCTAAATCCTTCTTGCAAAAGCAGATTGAGAGGGATGGCATCAACAGATTGCGCCGAGTTGAAGCTGGGGTCGATCTCGGTCACATAACTGTTCCAGAAATGCAGCATGGGCACCCACAGGACCGCCGAGAGCAGGAACGCAATGACCAGGGCAAGCAGGACCTTGGGGAACAGGCTGCGCTTGCCGGGCTGGTCTCCGATCAAGAAGACCACAAAGGCCGGCAGCACAGCGAATATCAAGGCGATTTGGCTGTAAGTTTGCCCGGAAAGTAAGGCCAGGGCCAGGAACACACCCGCCAGCACAGCAGAACGGCGGCGGCGAGTGAGCGCCAGATCGATCAGGGGGGGAATGACCAAACTGGCGCTGGCGATCGAAAAGATGAGGCTGACCTGCCCGCCTGCCATGACGCTTGCAAGGTGACCGCCGACCACTGCCACTGCCCCGGCCCAAATGCGCACCGCCGGGCTCAGTCCCATCACCCGTGCCATCCACCACTGGGCAAGGCCGGCAATGGCCAGACTGCAAACCATCAATAATTTGGCGCCGTTGATAACGCCAAAAAGCAGGACGAGCAGGATGACAAGCGGGTGTTGAGTGGCGCCTTGCAGGTTGGCAAAGGTTGGGTAGCCGCCATCGACGGAACCGTTCCACAACGCGCACAACCCGCATTCACGAAAACTTTGCAAGCCAAAGAGATCGTATACCTGATAAGCAAACTCATCACCGGCCGGCAGGATCGTCGGAGAAAAATCCAGGTAGCGATGGCCGACCCACATCGCCCAGGCAATAACGATCGTGATTTCCAGTACCATGTAAAGTTTAGCCGGCTCCGCCAGCAGCCTGTCTTTGGCCCGTTGGAGATTGCCATTGAAGTGTGTCGGAAATGGGAGCGCCCGTGAGATGTGAAGGAGAGATTTATTCTTGTTCACTGCGTCGATGTCCTTTTTCCGCCTGTTCCGCTTCGCGATCCTCTACCGGCTGCAGCCCAATCCTCCAGGCAGTCAGGGCAATCAGAACACCGATGAGCGATAACCCCAATCCAACCCAGACATCCCAAGGACGGTAGCGGAAGGAATAGACGTGCTGACCGGCTGGCGCATTTAGCTGCAGCCAGTTTTGATTGGCCGTGAGGGGAGCGCGCCGGCCATCGATGAAGCCGATCCAACCGGGGAAGTTATTTTCTTGCACAGTCAGGACACCTGGCTGCGCACTGCTGCAGGTCACATCAATGTTTCCGCCGACCGCTTTGGCCTGGCACACGTTGATTTCGTCACCCATATTGATAGAGGCATAGTGGTTTTCATAACGGACGAGGAAGAGCTCTTTGTAAGTGCCCTCCAGCGCGCCGGTTTCCTGTGGCAGGTCTGTACGAACTTGAAGCATTGGTGACGGCAGCTCACGGTTCTTCCAATGCCATGCATGGAACACACCTGTGATCTTGTAGTTGAGTTCCATCATCATAGGTACGATTGGATAATTCGGATAAGGGGTTTCCACCCATTCAACGGTATCCGTCCGCAGCCAGTCGAACACCTCTTCCGGTCGCTGCTTGTTATCGACTTTGAACCATCCCTTCGAGAAATTGTAAACCGGGGCAATCGAGGCGAAAAAGATCAAGCCGGCCAGGATCCAGGTGATGCGCAGCTCGCGGCCGTTATTGGATGAATTGGAGAGCGAGAGGCGCCAATTGGCTTTGAAGATCACGTCGAGGCTCCAGGCTGCTAGAGCGATGACGAAGCTCACCGCCAGGGGAGTCATCAGGGCGGTGAAACGGGCAAAACTGGCTTCTTCGATGTACTTGTAGACAAACCTCAGGAAGTTCTGGCTGCTGACGATGAAAACAGCCGCTGCGGCGAGATAGAAAAACAGGGCCAACTTGCGCATGTTCTTTGGAACCAGCCGCATGGTCATCAGCGCCAGCAGAACCGGAATCCAGCCGATGTAGATGCTGTTATCTTTCTGCAAGATCATATTCAATGCAACTGTTTGAAGCGGAGGGGCCGAATTGAAGTAGACATCGCCATCCTTGACGAAGTAAGGGGAGAAGTGCAACACCGGAACCCACAGGATGGCCGACAGAAGCACGGCGAGGAACAGGGTGAAAATGAAGCGCCGGCGCAGCAGCTTTGTTTCTGTATCACTGCCGAGCAGGCAGGTAAGGACAAATGCCGGCAACACCCCCAAGGCGAGAGCAATTTGGATGTACCCTTGCCCGGCAATCACCGCCAGGGCCAGGAATACCCCTGCCAGCACAGCCGAGCGGAGACGGCGCGTCCGCACAAGATCGATCAGTGGGGGAATCGCTAAATTTGCGGATACCAGGGCAAGCACAATAAGCACCAGTCCGTCTTCCATACGATAACCGATATGACCTCCGGCCACAGCGATCATCCCGGCCCAGGTGCGGGCGATAGAACCAAGACCGAGTGCTTTCGCTAGCCACCATTGGGCAATCCCTGCCAGTATCAGACTAACGATCATGGTGACTTTTGCGCCGTTCACCGCTCCCCAAATCAAGGTTGTAAGAATGATTAGAGGGTGGCTTGGCGCGCCTTGCACCGCAGCAAAGGTTGGCTGGCCTCCATTGAGATAACCATCCCAGAGGAAGCATAGACCGCATTCTCGCAAGGGATACCAGCCGTAGGATTCATAGATTTGGTGTGGAAAGTCCATACCCCAAATGTGATTGTTGGGGTTGAAGTCAATATACCCGCGACTGAGAAAGACGGCCCAGGCGGTGATGATGGTAACCTCGAGGATGAGGAACAGGGTTTTTTGGTGAGAAAGCGTCCAAGTTGTGAGCTTTTCCCAAGACTGCCATATTGACTCTATACGTAGGGAGAGAACTTGCGTTTCAGGCCGGCTCTTTTTGATGCGATCCACTGCGCGTTGTTCCTTTCCACCATGTTTTGGCTTGAAAGGGTGTGATAAGCGATTGGAAAAACCGTTACTACCAGTGGGTTATCGATAAGGGAATATTACCATTATACAGAGAGTGGATAAGTTATCCATTTCAATTGAACCATCAAATTTGTTACTTTGCTGTAGCTGCCCAGCAGCGGCGGTATAGGACGGCTGCTGCCTGGGAGGTGCAACGCGTTGGAAGTTATCCTTCTCCCAGGATGTTCACAATATCCTGCCATTCAACGGTATCGCGCAGGCTCTTCAAGTGTTCGTTAGACAGCAGGCTGTCGAGATCAACGACGCCCCTCTGCAAGGCTGTTTTCAGGCAGCGGATGGCAGCGTCGCTGCGGCCTGCTTCGGCGTTGGCGCAGGCTGCGTTCCAATAGGCCCAAACCGGCGGGTCTCCCGCAGCAAAGGCGCGCTCATACCACTCGACGGCTTGTTGATGTTCGGCGTTCCAGAAGCGCATGTTGCCGTTGGCAGCCAGGTTAGTGACCGGGTTGAACCAGCCGTAGTAGACCTGGTACTCCTGGTCCAGCTTGAAGCCGGCACGTAAGGCGGTAGATACCGAGGGCTGGTTGCCGGACCAGCAGTGCCAGCCAACCCGGTTGAGCCCGCGGGCATGCGCTTTTTCGACCAGGGCACTGGCTGCCGCGGTCGCCAGACCTTGACGGCGGTATTCCGGCACCGTGGCGATGCCGATCTCGCAGCCCTCGCCGCAGTTGTATTCGGAAAGGCACCAGCTAACAATTTCATCATAATGGGTGATGCAAATACCGAAGCGGTTCTTGAAGAATTCCTCCAGGCTGGCGGCCTCGGAGAGCATCTCTTCCTCTAACTCGTCAACATGCTTCAGCTTCCGTTCTTGCAGCAGCTCTGGTTTGACGCGATGGATTTCGAAATCGGACGGTAAGCTCTGCCTCCAGGTTTGATTGAAGGCCTGGAAGCTGTACACGTGGCGCCGGCCCTGAATGGGGTCGCGGCCTTTCAAGGCGGTTTCGATTGCCGCCTCCCAGCCTGGGTGGGCGTAGTACAGCATGTACATATCTTCGAGGCCGGTCATTTGCCTGGGTAATGTTTCCACCAGCAGCTGCCGCAATCCCTGGTTGAATCCGGCGTTGTTGGCGTCTCCGACCAGGTGATAGCGATGCCCGGTGACGACCAGCGCCGCAGTGGGAGCAGCGGAATGATCCACGTAGACCTGCCCGGGCGCCATGCAGCCAAGCACCGAGAGCGGCGCAAGGTGGTATTCCCAGTTTTCGAACAGGCTGCGTACCTTGGAATACTCTTCTTGAGCAAAGAGCGAGAAGGAACGATCCATTGGCCCTCCAAAGTGAACCCTGATTTCCAAGTACCGATATCCTTATGATATACCTATTTATGACAACTGCAAGCAGGTAGAAACCGGAGGGAACAGGATCGGGGATCCTGTTTTGGCAGCGATGGAAGCCGGTGTTTCAGCACGGCTGCTGATCGCCTGCCTGCTTTCGTATGGCCCCTCTATCATTCTTTAGAAAACAGGAGAAGCAAGTCGCATTTACGACCTGCTTCTCCTGTTTAACAGCAACCGCCTTAATATTCGTAGGTACTGCCGCCGATGAATTCCCGGATCACCGAGTCCTGCGGCACCATGGAGTCATCCTCGATGGGCGTCACTTGCTGCAGTACGTTGAAGACTCGGCTGGCGCGCTCGTAGGCGTCGGTGCGCAGGGGATCGTCTTTATAACGCTGCGCCCACTCTGCGAACTGGTCGATCATCTTAGAACGGTAGATGGAAAGCTCGTAAGGCATCGCGCTGTTGACGATGTAATCGGTTGTGCTGGCGTAGGGGATGATGTTACGCAGCTCACTGGAGCGCACGTAGTGCCAGTGCTCCAGGGTCTGGGTGGGGTCATAGGCGCGATGGGTGGCGTCGCGCAGCATACGCCGGATCAGGCGGATATCGGTCCAGCGCACATACTCACCCTGTTCCGTCTTCATCTGCATCAGGGGTTCCAGGTACAGCTTGAACATCATCTCAGGCGGGATGCCCTCAGTCATCTGCCCATACAGTCCGTGCAGGCTGTCGATCAGCAGGAACTGGTTCTTTTCCAGGCGCATGGGAGTGGCATTATCGATACGGTGCCCGGTCTTGAAATCGTAACGAGGGATTTTGACCGTCTCGCCCTGGATCATTCGGTTGAGATGTTGGTTGATCAGCTCCAGGTCGAGCGCTTGCGGCGTCTCGAAGTCGTAGTCGCCGAATTCGTCTTTGGGGTGCATCTCCAGATCAAAGAAATAGTTGTCGACATTCAGGGTCACCAGCTCGATGTTCATGCGTTTCAGGCGCTGGCCAATTTTGATGGTGGTGGTGGTTTTTCCAGAAGAAGAGGGGCCGCTGATGATAACCATCTTCAGCTCATCCCGGCGCTGGACAATCAGCTCGGCTGCGTTTTCAACATCGACGTTGTAAGCCGCTTCAGCTTCTGAAACCACCTCCTTCGCCTGCCCCTGCTCGATGCGCCGGTTGTAGGCCTCGACAGTGTTGACGTTGTGATCGACGGCCCAATCCAGCACGTGCCAGATCTTGGCCCAAGGGATGTTTTCGGATGGCCGGGCGGCGAGTGCGGCGCGCTCCTGGCGGCGCTCGGCGCGTTCGGCGCGATAGAGGATGTATGCCTTGGCGACCTTGGCGTGCCCGTTTTCGATCAACACCTTTTCGACGATGTCCTGGATCTCTTCGACGGTAGGAACCTTGCCGGGCGGCGTGCGCTCCTCCAGCGTTTCTACCACCTGCTGTGACAGGTTTTCGGCGGTTTCCCTGTCACGCCCGCCAACCGCTACGGCCGCCCGGTAAATGGCGTTGGTAATCCGGTCTGGGTTGAAGTCGACGACGGCCCCGCTGCGTTTTTCAATCTTCTCGATTTTACTCATAAAATCTCACCCCTATCCTGCTGCAATCTTTTGTTTGTTACGATCCTTGGCTAGATTGGCCCTCCTTGATAATGGCGGAGGACTTTTAATGATTGTAAGGGCACTAGATTAAAAAATCAACTCGTGCGGTTAAGATCACAGTGCCCTTTGGCCATCACGCGCCAAAGGGCACTGTTCGTCGTGGCGTTTTTATGCAATCAAGCTAATTCCAAGCAGCGCCAGGATCAGAAGAATGACTGCGATCAGGATAAATAGGCCGAACAGCCATCTTGCAACCGTGGCGGCCCCGCGCGCAACGCCGGTGAAGCCAAAGGCTCCAGCGATGAGCGCGACGACAAAGGCTACGATCGCCCAACCAAGCAAACTCATTGTATACCTCCTATGCAATTATAAAAATCGGATAAACAGCTGCTTTGCTCACTTTGATGATTAATTTCCCCTTAACCTAATTATACGATATGTCTACCAGAATAGTCAAAGAAGAGCCCGCTTCAATGTTGCAGATGGTATTATTAATATATGAGAGATCGTCTTACGAATTTTATTGAAAGACTGCGCGCAAATTTTTGGGTGCTGCCATCCTTCATGGTGATCATGTCGGTTCTGTTGGCGCTGGTTACGATCCGGATGGATACAACCTATAAATTGCAGACGATACAGGCTTTCTTATGGATCTATACAGGTGGGGCGCAGGGAGCGAGGGCGTTGCTCTCGATGGTCGCCGGCTCGATGATCACAGTGGCCGGCGTGACCTTCTCGATCACCATCGCAGCCCTGGCTAACTCGACATCTCAGTTTGGACCACGCCTGCTGCGCAACTTCATGCGCGACACCGGCAACCAAATCACTCTGGGAACCTTCATCGCCACGTTCATGTACTGTTTATTGATCCTGCGAGTGGTTCGCGATACCAGCGAAGGCCACTTCATCCCCTACCTCTCGGTGACGGTTGCGATTGGGTTGGCGATCGCCAGTTTGGGCGTACTGATTTACTTTATTCACCACGTTTCCACCTCCATCAGTGCGGAAAGTGTGGTTGCCATGGTCGGTTCGGACCTGGAAGAGGCCATTGACCGGCTGTATCCGAAGAAGGAGACCTTCCACTGGCGGGAGTGGCGGCTGCGGGTGGAAGAAGTTGTGCCAGAAAATTTTGCCGCCGGTTCACATTCGGTGGAAGCGACCAGCAGCGGGTACTTGCAAACCATCGACTACGAAGCGCTGACCAATTTAGCGAAGGCGAAGGACTTGATCATCCAGATAGAAAGCCGTCCCGGGCATTTCATAAAAGCCGGAAGCGACCTGGTGCGAGTGTGGCCGGGAAAGAGCTATGAGGAATTGATGGACGAGCGCATCAAGGATGCCTTTATCCTTGGCATCCACCGCCTGCACGGACAAGACATCGAGCTGGCGGTTAGCCAGCTGGTCGAGGTGGCGGTGCGCGCACTGTCGCCCGGTATCAACGATCCCTTTACGGCCATGTCTTGCATCGATCGGCTGGGGGTCGGCCTCTCCAAGCTGGCGGAGCGCAGCATTCCCTCGGCCTATCGCTACGACGATGAGGGAAACTTGCGCCTGCTGACCTATCCGGTCACGTTCGGTGGTATCACCGACTCGGCTTTCGATCAGATCCGGCAGCACGGACGCTCGGATGTGGCGGTGACCATCCGCCTGCTGGAGACGATCGCCGTGATCGCCACGCATACCCGTGATGCTGATAAGCTGCGACCGCTGCAGCGCCAGGCCGAGATGATTTGGCGCAGCAGTCTGGATTCGGTGCCCGAGGAGTGGGACCGGGAGGATATTGAGGAGCGCTACTTGACGGTCATGGGGGTGATTGGGGAAGACTATCTCCACATGGAAGAAGAGGAGTAAATCATCGTATACGCAGCTGCTCCGGGAGTGGCGTCACGGCCCCACTCCCGGAGCAGCTGCGCATACGATGATTTACTCCTCTTCCTGGTTGTCTTTGTTTTTAATCACGATTTCCGGCGGCGCTTCCTTTTTGCCTTCCTCCCCCATCAGCTTTTCCAACGGGGATGGTGGGGCTTTGTCCTTCTCCACCTCGGCAGCGATCTCGTCCAGGGTGTCTGCCAGGATCCAGCCCTGTTCGACAGCGTGTTTGGCGAACGCCAGCGTGTCGTCTGCCAGGATCATCGTGCTGCCGGCCTCCAGCACTTTCTTAGCCAGCTCGCGGATGGCTTCAGGTCTCTTCAGGTCGACGCTCACGTTGCGGATATAAACCGCCAGAATGCGCCCAGGATACTCCGACACCACCTGGTAGTAGATCTCCGGATCTTCCTGGCCGCTGTCACCGATCAGAATGAAGGGCAGGTCCTTGTAGGTGTCAAGGATTTGGCGGATACGTTTCAGTTTATAAGCCTTGTTCTTCACGGGCAGCACTTCGTCTTCCGTGATGCCCCAATTGCGTAAGAACAGGACCGGCCCGATGGGAATATCGTGGAGGTGGAAGAACTCGACCAGCAAATCGTAGAGATTCCAGGGGCTGCTGGAGACGTAGAAGAGCGGGTTGATGGCCTTGCCTTTTGAGCCATGCAGCAGGGCGCGATAGAAAGCCGCCACGCCGGGGAAAGCCAGCCGGCTGCGGGCGTTGGCGAGGAAAATGTTACGGGCCATTTCCAGCAAATGCAGCGCATCGGTTAGCACGACGGTATCGTCTAGATCCGAGATTACGGTAAATTCTGCGCCTTCCGGCGGCACCAGCACCTCGCCGGTCGCCTGTACCGGGGCTCGGAACTCCTTAGGCTCGGGAGCCAGCAGGGTCAGCTTGATCGGATGCCAGAGGGGTTCTTCAGGCAGAGACCCATCCGGCTGGAAGCTGACCTCGAACATTCCTTCTTCATCGGTTTTGATCTCTTGCTCTTGATCGTAGAAGCGCGCCATCAACCGGGCAAAGGGAATTTCATCGCTCTCGAAGCGCTTGTACATGTTCACGAGATTATCCCAGACGGTGTCGTTGTCGCTGGCCGGGGTAATGCCTTGATCTTGCAGCACCCTGCCTTGCAAATAGACCTTCTCAGAGTTACCAAAACCGTTATAAGGCACGATTTTAATTGGGCCGAAGCCGCCCAAGGCGTAGGCCATGCGGTATTTCAAGCGATCGAACTGTGTCTCGGCGTTGTATGCGATCTGATTGAGGATTTCTTTCCAGTCCGCCATCGGATATCTCCTTGATGTCTATTCCCCTGCTGTTAAAAATATAACATAAAGGAAGAGGAAATCCGACGATTGGGATCAGGGATTGGTGTTTTTGGATCAATCTACATCCCGCCACGAAAAACAGATCATTTCCGTCAGGGGGTGGCGGAGACACGGAAGACGCAGGCGCTGGAAGGGCGCTGGAAGTCAATGCGGGCATCTATTTGCACGGGGCGCTGCAGAAGCAGCTGCAAGGCGTGCAGGTCCAACCGGCACAGTTCGGGATGCTCGGGCAGGATTTGCGCATATGGGCAGTTCTTGAGCAGGATGCACGGCCCCACCCGGCGGGCTTCCCAGCGAGCCTGGTAGGGGTAGCGGTTGAGCCTGGCAACTACCTGGTTGAGGGTTTGGGTCAGGCTGGGCAGGAGTTCCGGGGAGCCGAACAGCGCTGATGCCAGCCGGTCGAAGGCGGCAGTCTGGGCTTCATCAAGTTCTGCGGCTGTCGTGGGGAGAAGCGCCTCCAGCAGTGCAGACGCCAGCCCGGCCAGGTTATCCGGCTGAGACAGCGGCGACAACTGGAAGAGCAGGCTCGGGCGGCCGCGACTTTTACGCTGCACGGTTTGCGCCAGGCGCCGGATGGTCCCTACTTGTTTCAGCAGCTTGAGGTGATACTGTACGTCGCCTTTGGTTACCATCAGGGCCTGCGCCAGCTCGGCGGCGGTGGCCGACTGGTTTTTCTGCAGGTATTCGATGATCCGGGTTTGAGTGTCCTCGCTCATGCGTCCATTATACTGCCAATTGGCGCAATTAAACCAAAATATATTTGTTTAAATCCTGCTTGACGCCTGCGGCGGCCATGATAGAATAGGTGTGACGGATCTAGCCTTCACTCGAAATCCGCATAGATCGTTGCAGGGTTGACCCAGGGATGGGTGGTGAGGGCTTGAAAACTCCGACCTTTTGGTTTCGAAGAGGCAAGTTCGAAGATGAGTCCTGATGAATTGAATATTCCCGGATATGAAATCCCAGCGGAGATGAGCGGGCAGGTGGCCATCACGCAACTCGACCGCATCTACAACTGGAGCCGGCGCAGTTCCCTATGGCCGCTGATGTTCGGCCTGGCCTGCTGCGCGATCGAGATGATCGCGACGGCCGCCAGCCGCTACGACTTCTCACGCTTCGGCATGGAGGTTATGCGCCCCAGCCCCAGGCAGGCGGACGTGATGATTGTCTCCGGCACGGTGACCAAGAAGATGGTGCCGACCATCGTGCGGCTGTTCAACCAGATGCCCGAGCCCAAGTACGTGATCGCCATGGGCGCTTGCGCTTCTGGTGGGGGCCCTTTTAAAGAAGGCTACAACGTCGTCTCCGGTATCGACAAGTTCGTGCCGGTTGACGTGTACATCCCCGGCTGCCCGCCCACCCCGCAGGCGCTGCTGAACGGCCTGATCACGCTGCAGAAGAAAATCGACAAGGAGAAGCTGTCAGAGGTCTCCTGGTACAAAAAACAGGCGGGCCAGCCGATCCCGATCCCGATCTTAGGCCCAGACCTGATCGACGCGCGCCAGGCGGACAAGATCAAGCTGATCCTGCAAGAGCGGTCTGCCGCAAAGGCCGCCGCAGCGGCGGACGCTGCTTCTCAAGATGCCGGAGAAGGAGAAAGCGCATGAGCGAGACGAGCGCCATTAACTCGCAACTCGATTTGGAAACGCGCTTCCCAGGCTGGCTGGAGCTGGACACCCGCCCAGGTTTTGAGGGCTGCTTTGTGGATCCCGAGAATCTGGTGGCCTTTGCCATCGCTTTACGTGACGATTTAGGCTATGACTACCTCTCCTCGCTGACCGGCGTGGACGGCTACCCCGAGGACTGGATGGAAGTGATTTACCACGTTTACCGCACCACAGGAGGACCGGCCCTGGTATTCAAGATCCGGGCGCCACGCGAGGATACCTGCGTGCCGTCGCTGGTGGGCGTATATCCCGGCGCAGAGTTCCAGGAGCGAGAAGCCTGGGATTTGCTGGGCATTCGCTTTACGGGCCACCCCGATCTGCGGCGCATCTTGATGTGGGAGGGCTTTGCCGGTTTTCCACTGCGTAAGGACTGGAAAGAGCCGTATTTCGAAGAAGAGACCAAGCCGTTCAAGAGCCGCTGGCCCGAGGGGAACGTGCAGCGCATCGAAGATACACTGCCGTTCCATGAGAACGTGCAGTATCCCGAGGGCTTCGACCCCGATTTGTGGTCGCCTGAGAGCGACGAAATGCTCTACAAGACGCTCTACCAATATAAGGAAGGCCACGAAACCGAGATCGCCACGGACCAGATGATCGTCAACCTGGGGCCGCAGCATCCGTCGACGCACGGTGTGTTCCGCATGGCGGTGCTGATGGAAGGCGAAAAGATCCTCGAGCTGAAGCCGGTGATGGGCTACCTGCACCGAAACCACGAGAAGATCGGCGAGCGCAACACCTTCCTGCAGAATATGCCCTTCACCGATCGGCTGGACTACATCTGCTCGTTGAGCAACAACTTCGGTTACGCCCTGGCAGTCGAGAAGCTGATGGGTGTCAAGCCGCCCGAACGGGCCGAATACATCCGGGTGATGATGGCCGAACTAACCCGTATCGTCAACCACTTGATGGCGGTCGGCTTCCTGTTGAATGACCTGGGCGCTTTCTTCACCCCGGCGCTGTACGCTCTTGAAGAGCGCGAGCTGATCCTCGACATTTTCGAGGCGGTGACCGGCTCGCGCATGATGTGCAATTACTTCCGTTTCGGCGGCCTGGCTCGCGACGTGACGGATGAGGCGATGGAAGCCACCCGCAAGCTGGTGTTCGAGCGCCTGCCGCGCAAGGTGGACGAGCTGGATGAGTACCTGTCGAACAATGAGATCGTACGCACCCGCACCGAGGGCATCGGCATTCTGACTCCCGAGCAGGCGATTGCGCTTTCGACGGGCGGACCGATCCTGCGAGCATCCGGCGTTCCATACGACGTGCGCCGGGCTGACCCCTACAGCATCTATGACCGGCTGGAGTTCGATGTAGTGGTGGCCAATCACGGCGACATTTTCGACCGCTACATTGTGCGCATCGAAGAGATGCGCCAGAGCATTCGCATTTTGAAGCAGGTGTTGAACGACATGCCGGGCGGACCGATCATGACCGGCAAACCGGCTTACCAGGTGCGCGTCCCCGCAGGAGAGTCCTACGGACGGGTGGAAGGGCCGAAGGGTGAGCTGGGCTTCTACGTAATTTCCAACGGCAAGCCCAACCCGGTCCGCTACCACGTCCGAGCGCCATCCTTCATCAACCTCACCAGCCTGGCGCAGATGTCACGCGGCAATAAGGTTGCCGACGTGGTCGGCATCTTGGGTTCCATCGATATTGTGCTCGGTGAAGTTGACCGGTAGCAAGGAGAGCGGTATGATCAATGGGTTCGGAATATTACGCGGGTTATGGGTGGCGCTGAAGCACTTCATCGGTACGTATGTCGAGGACATCCGCTGGAAGGGCAAACGCTATAATAACCCTGAAGGAATAAAGCACCGCACAAGCAGCGATGCCAGCGGCATCTTCACCATTCAATATCCGGAAGAGAAGATGCCGGTGCCGGAGCAGTTTCGCTACATCCCCTTCCTGGTCTACGACGAAGAGGCGGATGGGGCGCAGAATGTGCGCTGCACCTCTTGCGGCATATGCGCCAAAGTCTGCCCGCCGCAGTGTATCTGGATTGTGCGGACGAACGATCCGGTGACCGGGAAACCGGTGCCAACTCCGGCGGAGTTCAACATCGACGTGGACGTGTGCATGAACTGCGGATTGTGCGCAGAGTACTGCCCGTTCGATGCGATTAAAATGGATCACGACTACGAGATCGCCTCGTACAATCGTGAAGAGGAACACATCTTCAACAAAGCGCGGCTGTTGAAACCGGCGTCCTACTATGCCGAAATTCGCCCGAGCGATTACAATCGCGAGGAAGCTGAACGGGCTGCCAAGGAAGCCGCCAAGGCGGCGCGCGCCAAGAAGACAGGATAAAACGATGTATAATTCTGACACCGAACTCCTTTTTCCGCTGCGAGTGATCCCCAGCCTGGGGAGCCTGCGCAGTGAGGTATGGTGGCAGCTGGTCAAGCAAGTAGCCGGCGGCAAAGCAGGCACGAACGACCAGCTTGGGTTTGTGCTGATGATGGTGCGTTTGGGGGGCTGCATCACTTGCAGCGCCAACTCATTTCGAGCCATGCGCGGCTGCACGCAGTGCGCCTGGCAGACTATCCGCCGCTTTCGGGGAACCGACGAGGAGCTCGTCGGGCAGTTCGAACAGTCAAAATTGGAAGTCGAGCAGTATCTTTCGAAAAAGAGATCATAGAAAAGCCCCTCTTGCGTGTAGCCACACCGAGGGGAAGGAAGAGGGAATGAGCCAATCAACTGTGAGCAGGGACGCCGTCCTGGCGGCCCTGAGTAAAGTACAAGAGCCGGAACTGCACAAAGACCTGGTGACGCTGAACATGATCCAGAACCTGGAGATCCAGGGAAGCGCAGTCCGTTTTACGATTCAATTGACCACCCCTGCCTGCCCACTGCGCGCACGCATCGAGCAGGAAGCACGCCAGGCCGTTATGGGCGTGCAGGGCGTCGAGTTGGTCGAGATCAAGATGAACGCCGAAGTTCCCGGCGACGGCCGGGATCGCGGCCTGCTGCAGATGCCGGTGAAGCACGCGGTGGCGGTAGCCTCCGGAAAAGGCGGTGTTGGCAAGAGCACCGTGGCGGTCAATATCGCCGTGGCGCTGGCGCAAAGCGGCGCCAAGGTGGGCTTGCTGGATGCGGACATCTATGGCCCGAACATCCCGACCATGATGGGCGTGGATCGCATGCCTGCCCCCGAAGACAACAAACTAATCCCGGCCGAATCTTATGGCGTAAAGGTGATGTCGATCGGTTTCTTAGTGCCGCCCGGACAGGCGCTGATCTGGCGCGGACCGATGCTGCACTCGGCCATCCGCCAGTTCTTGAGCGATGTGGCCTGGGGCGAGCTGGATTACCTGATCATTGATCTGCCGCCGGGAACCGGCGACGCCCAGCTGAGCCTGGCGCAGTCGATCCCATTGAGCGGTGGACTGATCGTCACCCTACCGCAGGCGGTATCATTGGAAGATGCCAGCCGCGGCCTGGAGATGTTCCGCCAGGTCAACGTGCCGCTGCTGGGAGTGGTTGAAAATATGAGCTACCTGGAGCTGCCGGACGGCACACGCATGGAGGTGTTCGGTTCGGGCGGCGGCAAGTCGCTGGCTGAAAAGGCGAAAGTGCCCTTCTTTGGCACCATCCCGATGGACCCCACAATCCGCGTCGGCGGAGATGAGGGTAAGCCGGTGGTGGTTTCCCACCCTGATTCGGCTCCGGCCCGGGCTCTGCGCTCGCTGGCTGAAAAAGTCGCGGCCAAACTGAGCGTCGAAGCGCTTAAAGGTCGCGCCAGTGTGCCCATCACGATGGTAGATTAATGGAAGAGTACATGGAAGTAAGACGATGAACCAACTGCAAGAAGTAGTCGTTGGAGTACGTTTCACGAAAGTGGGCAAAATCTACCACTTTGACGCCTCGCAGGTGCCTGATTTGAAACTTGGCGATCCGGTGATCGTCGAGACCAGCCGCGGCATTCAATTGGGCAAGATCGCCCAGATCCTATTAGGGGAGCAGATCCCGGAGGATGCCAACCGCAAGCCGGTCGAGCGCCGGGCCACGCCGCGCGATCTCTTGATCCGTCAGGGTTGGCAGCAAAAAGAAGGCGAAGCGATCACAGCCACACGCTCTCGCGCTCTGGAGATTGGCCTGTCGGGCTTAAAGGTCGTCGCGGCTGAATACAGCTTCGATGGCAACCGCCTGTCGATCATGTATAACAGTGAGGCCGAGGAAAAGGTGGACTTGAAGTCGCTGCGCCAGGACGTGCAGCGAATGTTCGCGCCCGCCTCTGTCGAACTGCGCCAGATTGGGCCGCGGGATGTGGCCAAGATCCTGGGCGGCATTGGCGCTTGCGGCCTCGAAAACCGCTGCTGTTCCCAATTCCTGACCGATTTCTCCTCCATCTCGATTCGCATGGCCAAGGAGCAGTCCATCTCGCTGACCCCATCCGAGATCACCGGTATGTGCGGGCGGCTGCGCTGTTGCTTGATCTACGAATATGAGCAGTACGTGACCGCGCGCAAGTCGCTGCCCAAGCGCAATAAGCGGGTGGTGACCCCGGCCGGGGAGGGCAGAGTGGTGGAAGTGCTGACGCTAAAGGAATCTGTGATTGTTGACATCCCCGAAGTGGGGCGGCGGGAGTTCACTCGAGAAGAGATCGAGCCGGCCGAAGAGCTGGAAGCGCTGAAGCACAAAGCCCATAACCCAAGCTGCGGCACCGATGGCGGTGGCTGCGGCGGGGCCTGCGCCACGAACGGTCAGGACGACAAGGAAAAAGGAAAGTAAACCAGAGATGCCAGAAAACGTCGAAACAAACAGAAGTTTCGACGTTTTACTAGAAGGACCATGAATAATCTACTTGCAGATGCGAAAGCGTTGTTCCCTTATTTACAGGGACTGCGGCGAGAGTTCCACCGTCATCCGGAGCTCGGCTTTCAGGAGAACTGGACCGCCGGAGTTATCGCCACCGAGCTGAACAAGATCGGTCTGGACGTGACGACAGGCATCGCCGAAACGGGGGTGATCGGCCTGCTGGAGGGCAAACAACCGGGACCGGTGGTGCTGGCCCGCTTCGATATGGATGCGCTGCCGATCGAGGAAGAATCGGATGTCGAGTACCGCTCGCAGGTCGATGGCGTGATGCACGCTTGCGGCCACGACGGTCATATCGCGATGGGATTGACCGTGGCGCGCCTGCTTGCCGATCGCCAGGAGCAGATGCAGGGTACGGTCAAGTTCATGTTCCAACCGGCCGAAGAGGGTCTGGGTGGCGCCGAGCGGATGCTGGCGGAGAAGGTGCTGTTCTCCCCCAAAGTCGATTACGCCCTGGCAATGCATCTATGGAACCAGAACCCGGTGGGCTGGCTGGGGATTGCGCCTGGGCCGGTGATGGCCGGGGCGGACATTTTCCAGGTGAAGATCCGCGGCAAAGGCGGTCACGGCGGCATGCCGGAAGAGACCATCGACCCCGTGTTCGCTGCGGCACAGGTGGTGACGGCCTTGCAAAGCATCGTCTCGCGCAACATCTCGCCGCTCGATTCTGCAGTGGTCAGCGTGACCTCTCTGCGGGCCGGGGAGGCCTACAACGTCATCCCGCCGTCTGCAGAGCTGCGCGGCACGGTGCGCACATTCAAGCCGGAAACGCGCGAGAAGGTGATCCAGCGGCTGGAGCAAATCATCAGCGGCGTGACCAGCGCCCTGGAGTGCGAGGCCGAGATCGACTTGCAGCGGCTGACCCCGCCGGTGGTCAATGACCCGGAGGTGACCGAAAAGGTGCTGCAGGCGGCTCAAGTGGTGTTCACCGACGTCGAGATCGACACGGACGTGAAGACCTCCGTCTCGGAGGACATGGCCTACGTGCTCGAACAAGTGCCCGGCTGCTATTTCTTCGTCGGTTCGGCCAACCCGAATAAGGGCTTGAATCATGGCCACCACCATCCCAGCTTCGACTTCGACGAGTCGACCATGCCGGTCGGATCGGCCTTGATGGCCGGTGCAATCCTGCGCTTACAAGAATCATAAGCAAAATCCATCGGACCAGAATTGATGAACCAGGAATTCCCTTCAGACCACCCGGCTTACATTCCGCTGCGGCGGGTCGTTTCGCTGGTGCCTTCGCTGACAGCCAGCATTGTCGACCTGGGCCTGCCAACCTCTCTAGCAGGCATCACTGATTACTGCGACCCGGAAGGGGCTTTGGCCGGCAGCGTTGAGCGGGTTGGCGGGCCGAAAACGCCCGACATCACCAAGATCATCCAGCTGCGGCCTGATCTGACGCTGGTGAATCCGGAGGAAAACCCGCGTGAGGCGGTCGAGGCGCTGCGAGCGGCAGGCGTTCCGGTGTGGATCTCGTTCCCTAAAACGTTGCGCGCCAGTTTGGAAGAGTTGTGGGAATTGATCGGTTTTTACCAAAGCCGGTCGGCAGGTGTCAGGCTGCACTTGCTGGGCAAAATGCTCAACTGGGCCGAGGGCGCAGCTGACAGCAGTGAGGTTCAGGCCGGTTACTTTTGCCCGATCTGGCAGGAGAGTGAGCGCGGCGAGACCTGGTGGACGACCTTTAATGACCAGACAGTTTCCGATGATTTTTTGCGTCTTTTAGGCGGGCAGAACGTGTTTGGCCGGCGTGAACGCCGCTACCCGCTTACCGCCGATCTGGGCAAGGCGGAGGCGGAGCATCCGATGGGGCGTGACACGCGCTATCCGCGGGTGACACTGGATGAGATCGTGCAGGCTGCGCCGGAGGTGATCCTGCTGCCGAGCGAGCCGTTTGCCTACACAGAAAGCCACCGCCAGCAGTTGTTGCAAACCTTTGCGATGACGCCTGCGGCGCAGAACGGAAGAATCCAGTTGGTGGACGGGCAGGCGCTGACGTGGTATGGGACGCGGATGCTGAAAGGGCTGGAGGAACTGGCGGGGGTATTCGATGCCCCGAATAGTGCGTATAGCCAGTATTGGGAACCGGAAACCTTATAACATTCAACGCCCTCTCCAAACCGTGCTGCTCTCACAAGCATGACAAACGCAACCGCTAAAATGTAACGTTAATCTAATTCAATTCCGTTGACTTCCCATTCTGCCCGTGCTATACTGCACGTATCAAATCATCCGATTAATAAAATGATTTGAGCAGCGATTTAATGGAGAGTTTTCCCGATGCGTCTTCGGTCATCATCGGATCAATTATCGGAGTTTTTACAATACCTGGCGGTCCACAAGCAGAGCGAGTGTGACCGCCTGCCTTCTTTAACGGACTTAAGCGGCGAACTGGGCATCAGCGTCGCCAGCCTGCGCGAGCAGCTGGAGGTGGCGCGTGCCATGGGTTTGGTGGAAGTGAAACCGCGCACCGGTATACGGCCGCTGCAGTACTCTTTCCGCCCGGCCGTGCAAGCCAGCCTGAAATACGCCATCGCGATCGACCCCAACTATTTCCAATCCTATTCGGATCTGCGTAAGCACGTGGAAGCCTCTTTCTGGTTCCAGGCAGTGGGCTTGCTTACTCGTGAGGACCACGAGACCCTGCGCCAGCTGGTTCGCCAGGCCAAGGAAAAGTTGAACGGCAAACCGGTGCAGATCCCGCACGAAGAACACCGCCAGCTGCATCTTTCAATCTACGGCCGCCTGGACAACCCGTTTGTCCTTGGGCTGCTGGAAGCTTACTGGGAAGTGTACGAGGCCGCCGGCCTCGATGTTTACACGGATTTGGTTTATCTAGAGCAGGTCTGGCAGTACCACGAGAAAATGGTCGAGGCGATAGCCGTTGGCGATTTCTCGCTGGGTTATCAGGCCCTCAACGAACATATGGATCTGCTTTTCCAACGCGCCAAACCATTGTCACGGCAGAAGTTTGAGTAAATGGATTGAGTGCCGAGGATACAAGGAGCTTTTATGTCACAGTCTGAGCCCGCAGTCAAAACCGGGTCGTTCGAAAACCAAAATTCGACCGTGAACGATTTCAGCATTACGTTCAGTACGATCAATGGTTCCGGGAGCGGCACGGCAAACACAACCATTCTCCGCGCCCTGTTTAAAATGGGCATCCCTGTTTCCGGGAAGAACATCTTTCCGTCTAACATTCAAGGACTGCCCACTTGGTTTTCCATTCGTGTCAGTAAAGACGGCTGGCTGGGCCGCCTGGAGAAGGACGACATCATCGTAGCGATGAACCCCTCCACACTGCAGAAGGACGTCGATTTGCTGGTTCCGGGCGGCGTGTTGTTCTATGCCGACGATATCCGGGCGCAAATCAGCCGCGACGATATCACCGTTTATGCCATGCCGGTGAAGAGTTTGATGAAGGCCGCCGATGTGCCGCCGAAGCTGCGTGACTACATTGCCAACATGGTGTATGTGGGTGTCGTGGCACAGATGCTGGGGATCGAGCTGGATAAGATCTACGCCGCCCTGGATTTCCATTTCAAAGGCAAGCAGGCCGCCATTGAATCCAACTACGATGTCATCAAGGCATCCGCTGATTGGGCTGCCGAGAACCTGGTGAAGAGCGATCCCTACCGGGTGGAGCCGATGAATGCCACCGATGGCTGCATCATGGCGGACGGCAACACCGCCGCGGCAATTGGCGCAATCTACGGTGGCCTGCAGTTTGCCGCATGGTACCCGATTACTCCGGCTTCTAGCCTGGCAGAATCGATCCTGGAGTACTTGCCAATGCTGCGCCGCAACCCGGACACCGGCAAGAGCACCTACGCCGTGGTCCAATCGGAAGATGAACTGGCCGCAATCGGCATGGCCATCGGCGCAGGTTGGGGCGGGCTGCGAGCAATGACCTCCACCTCTGGCCCGGGCTTGAGCCTGATGGCCGAATACCTCGGGTTGGCCTACTACGCGGAGGTGCCGGTGGTCGTGTGGGACGTGCAGCGTGTTGGCCCCAGTACCGGTTTACCGACCCGCACAGCCCAATGCGACCTGACTTTCGTCAATTTTATCGGTCACGGCGATACGCGCATGGTGATCTTATTGCCCAGCTCGATCAACGAGTGCTTTGATTTCGGCTGGCAGGCGCTGGACTACGCCGAGCGGCTGCAGACCCCGGTGATGGTGCTGAGTGACCTGGACCTGGGCATGAACCTGTGGATGGGCGAGCCGTTCCAGTATCCAGATCAGCCCATGGATCGCGGTAAGATCCTGTGGGAAGACGATTTGGAGAAGATGATCGAACGCCTGCAAGGGCAGTGGGGCCGCTACCTGGACGTGGACGATGACGGCATCCCCTACCGGACTGTGCCTGGGAATAAGCACCCCAAGAGCGCTTACTTCGCTCGCGGAACCGGTCACGATGAGTACGGCAACTACAGTGAAGAGCCGGAAGTGTGGGAACGCAACCTGGCGCGCATCAAACGCAAGTTTGAGACCGCACGCGAGCTGCTGCCCAAGCCGATCATTTCTAAGATGGAAGGCGCCGAAATTGGGCTGATCGCCTTCGGTTCAACCGAATCGGCAGTGGAGGAAGCCCGGGTGTATCTGCGCGATAAGGGTATCCCCACCAATTTCATGCGGGTGCGGGCGGTACCTTTCAGCGCCGAGGTCATGGACTTTATTGATGAACACGAGCGCAATTACGTGGTGGAGCTGAACGAGGATGGGCAGCTCAGGCAGCTGTTGATCCTTGACGCTCCGGAGTACGCCAACAAGCTGGAGCAGGTGTCCCACATTGATGGGCTTCCGCTTTCGGCGAAGTGGCTTCAGGAACAAATTATTCGTCGGGAGGCGAAATAATATGGCCGGTAATGTCATTCAAGGTGTCAACCGGCCGCGAGTAGCGGCTGTGAACGGAATCAACTTGAGCCGGGCGGATTACAAGGGCGCTCCGAGCACCCTGTGCCAGGGCTGCGGTCACAACTCGATCGCCAGCCAGATCGTCGCTGCCGCCTATGAGCTCAACATCGACCCGCAGCACATCGTCAAGTTTAGCGGTATTGGCTGTTCGAGCAAGAGCCCCACTTATTTCATGAACCGCTCGTTCGGCTTCAACGGCCTGCACGGGCGCATGCCCTCGCTGGCGGGCGGCGCGCTGTTCGCCGACATCACCCTGAAGGGTTTGGGCGTCAGCGGTGACGGCGACACTGCCAGCATCGGTATGGGACAGTTCAAGCACCTTGTACGGCGCAATCTGCCGATGGTGTACATTGTGGAGAACAACGGCGTTTACGGCCTGACAAAGGGCCAGTTTGCCCCGACCGCCGAGAAGGGTTTGAAGCTCAAACGCCAGGGAACCAACCCCTACATGCCGATCGACATCTGCATGGAAGCCCTGGTGGGTAACGCCTCTTTCGTGGCGCGTTCGTTCGCGGGCGATCCCAAGCAGGTCAAAGAGCTGTTGAAGGTTGCCATGAGCCACGACGGTATTGCCGTCCTGGATATCATCAGCCCGTGCGTAACTTTCCACAACCACGAGACCTCGTTCCACTCCTATACCTGGGGAAAGGCGCATGAGACGCCCTTGCACGACCTGTCTTACGTCCCGGCCAGAGATGAGATCTACGTCGAGGACTTCGAAAAGGGTGAGGTGCGGGATGTGGAGTTCCACGACGGCGCGATCGTGCGCATGAAGAAACTGGAGGAGGATTACGATCCCACCAATATCTACCGGGCGCTGCAGTTGCTGGAAGACGCCGAGCAGAAGCAGATGTTGATCACCGGCTTGATCTACGTGGATCCCAACCGGCCTTCGCTGTTCGACCTGTACGATCTACCCGAAGACCGCCCGTTGAACCGGATGCAGGAAAACGAACTGCGCCCGTCGCGCGAGTTCGATCGATAAGATTAATGCAATGATGTTCTAGAGAATCAAGAGAGCAAAAAGGAGAGTGGAGGGCAGTTAATGCTCTCCACTCTCCTTTTTCTGCCCCCTTGATCCCCTACTCTCTTTTTTGCCGGCACCACTCGCTCCAGGAGCCGACGTAGAGGCGAGCGCCGGGTAGCCCGGCAATCTCCATGGCGAGCAGGTCGTGAGCGGAGGTGACGCCGGAGCCGCAGTAAAAGATTGTGTTTTCTGGGGCAACGTCGTTGAGCAGCAGGGCATAATCTGAATACAGCTGCTCACGGGACTTCATCTGCCCGTCCGGCTGCAGGTTGTCGGCATGGAAGCGGTTGAGCGCACCGGGGATGCGCCCGGCGACTGGATCGATCGGCTCGATCTCACCGCGGTAACGCTCTGGGGAGCGGGCATCGATCAGCCGGTAATCGGGGTCGGTCCGGATTTGCTCGACCTCTTCCATTGAGACTGCCATCCAGGGGCGCGGCTTAGGGCGCTGCCGCCACTGCACTGTCTGATGAGATTCAACACCGGCCGCGGTTGGGCGGTCTTCCGCCACCCACTTCGGAAAGCCGCCGTCGAGCAGGGCGCAGTTATCCAGCCCGACCCAGCGCAGCATCCACCACAGGCGCACGGCGTAGGCTCCCCCGACGGTGTCGTAGACCACCACCTGACTGTTCGGCTGAACGCCCCAGGATTGTAAGGTTTCAACGAATGCTTCCAGCGCCGGGAGTGGGTGGCGACCGCTGCGGGGGGAGGTTGGTCCGGCCAGGTCTTTGTCCAGATGCGCATAGCCGGCGCCGGGGATATGGGATTTCAGGTATTCTTGAAAGCCCCAGTCGGGTCTGGTCAGGTCGAAGCGGCAGTCGAAAACGAGCCAGTCAGGCTGGCCCAGGCGCTCGGCCAGTTGTTCTGTGGTAATCAAGGTATTGAATCGCATATTTTTCCCCTTATCAGGCTTCTATGCCCGTCTTTTGAATAGGTTTTACCACTGTCCGCAATGCGGCATTCTTGCGGTGGCGCCTGCGGCGTAACAGGGTGCGGTGGATCATGGCCTGTCGTTCACGGGTCAGGGGGTAACGCAGGGCGAACACCACCGCCGTGATCAAGAAGATGCCGATTAGCGGACCGGACAGGATGCGGATCGCCAGCAGGGCTTGCACCGGTTGGGAGAACTGCACCGCCCCTTGCGGGGGTGTCTGGTAGCCCAACCAGCCGAGCGCTTGCAGCACCAGGAAGATTGCCAGGGCGCTGCTCATCTTGCGAATGAAGTTGATGGCTCCATAATACATGCCCTCGCGGCGGGTGTTGGTGACCAGCTCATCCCAGTCGATCACATCCGGGAAGATCGATTCGGGGATGACGTGGGCGGTGGAGATGCTGAAACCGGCCATTACCGCCAGCACAATGGCCAGTGAGACCGCCCCGGCCGGGATGAACAGCACGAACAGTTCAACAATAATCCAGAACACCATACCGATGATGTAGGCCCTCTGCTTGCTGAACTTCTGGGCCAGGAAGTTCCATAATGGCAGGGTGGCGGTGGCGGTCAGCATCATCGCCCCGAGCACCACCGAATTGAGCGAAACCTTCATTCCAAAGATCGACGCTTTCAGCAGCAGGTCGCCTTTCGCGATCCAATACAGCAGGAAGTACGGCAGCATCAGCGAGATCACATCTACGGCGATCCAGTTCATCACGTAGATGCCAGTGGCGTAGCGGAAGGGAATGTTGCGCCACAGCAGCGCCATGGTCTCTTTGAATGTTTGCTTTTCTTGCAGCGGCTCATTGCGTGAGTTTTTTTCTTTTATGAAGAAAAAAATGAACAGGAATGGAACAATTGCAATTCCGCCAAACATAGCGCCTACTGTCAGGTAAGCTTGCTGCTGGGATGCCCCGGCATTGACGACTGCGTCCATGATGCTCGGCGCAGCAACGGCTGTGACCAACGATGCAACCAGGTTGAAGAACATGCGGAAAGTGGTCAGCGATGTGCGTTCGTCGTACTTGGGTGCCAGCTCGGGCGTGAGCGCCAGGTAAGGCACGGTGACCAATGTTTGGAGCGTGTCGCTGAGCATGTAGGCCAGGGTTACGTGGATGACCAGCATCACCTGGCTCTCCCAAGGTGGCGCCCACCACAGCATCACAAAGGCAAACGCGAACGGGACTGCAAAGAGCAACATGAAGGGCCGCCTGCGCCCCCAGCGGGTGCGGACGTTATCGCTCATGTTGCCGACGATGGGATCGTTGATGGCGTCCCAAACCACACTGACTAAGGCAGCAATGGATGCCAGCCGGGGGTCGATTCCAACCACGTCGGTGAGGAAAATTGCGTAGAAGATTTGCCGTAAGGTGTTGTAGCTGGCGCGGCCCCAGTCACCTGTGCCGTAAAGCAGCTTGGTGGCTATCGATAGGGGTTTATCAGCGGTTTCGTTCTCTTCCAAACGGGTCGTTGTTTGAGTCATTTCTACTCTCCGTTAATGGTTGGGGGTTGGGTCGAGAGTATACCGGTAGATGCGGTGTCGCTTGTTCCAATGGACGCCGATTCTTTCCATGTCTGACTTGCTCTTGAAGTTGCGCTCGTCGACCTGTACCAACTCGGCCGTTTTGAACTGGTCAAAGGCGCGCAAAGTTTTTTCAACTTCATTGTATAACAAAGCGTTGGCACCCAGACCTTGGTATTTCGGCAGAAAACCAATTCCGTTCAAGTTTACAACCGAGGTGGTCTTTTGCTCGCGCAGCAGCGTGATCCAGCCGAACGGCCACATCTCGCCGCGGGTTTTCCGGAGAGCGTTGGAGATATCTGCATAGGCAATCACGAACCCGGCAATCTCATCCTCCTTCATAATCAATTTGATCAGCCGCGGGTCGGCAATCTGGATCATGGTCTGGGCGATCATCTCGAATTCTTCCTCGGTCGAGGGATAGAAACCAGGGTTATTCTGGAAGGCCTCGTGGTGCAGCCGGTCCACTTCCTTGATATAAGGGATCAGCTCGGTTTTGTTTTGGAAGGTCCTGACCGAGAAATTGCCTCGCTCCTGCACCTTTTCTGCGATCTTCTGCACGGCTTCCGGTATCTGCTGCGCTTTGCTCATCCAGCCGGATAGGTAATCGGTTTCTTTTTCGAAACCCATCCGATCGAAGAAGGGGTGGTAGTAGGGCAAATTGTAAGGAATACCCATCGCAGGCGGATATTCGAACCCTTCCACCAGGACACCCATCCCATTGGAGCGCAAGAAGCCCTTGGTGCCTAAAATGAGCTGAACATTGCGCCGTTTCGACCAGTCGACGGCAGCTTGAAGCAGACCTTGCGCCACGTCGAAATCTTCAACCGACTCGAAATAATAGAAAAATGCCGTTTGGGTCTTGTGGTGGCGGCTGTAATTTGTGTGATGCAAAACCGCAATGCGCCCGAGCACATCGCCTTCACTTTCAGCCAGGAAAAAGTCGGCATCCGAGTGGCGGTAGAATGGGTGCTTGCTGCGATCCAGGACCGTCTTCATTTCGGATGTTGTCGCCGGAACCCACTGCGGGCAGTCCTTATACAATTGAAACGGGAACTCGATAAACTTCTTTTGATCCCCTCGGTTCATTGTGTCGATTTTTCGAATGTTCACAGCAGCTCCAATCGGGTTGATATCAACAAGAACACCGATCCGCGGGCGTGGTTGTGATTTCAACTGCCGGAGACGGTGTCATGTCTGAAGGAATGCTCATAAAGACCTGAGAAGTGTGGGCGCGCATATTGAGATGCGCAGCAGTCACACCCAGCACGCGCAACTGCTTGACAGGTTCTCTGTGGTTATTTTTCTGCAATCAATTGTAAAAAGACTTCTACGACTGCCGGATCAAACTGTTTTCCAGATTCCGCCTTGATATAGCGCAGGGCTTCTTCAAAGGACCAGCTGGCATGATAAGGACGGCTTTGCCGCAGCCCATCCCATACATCTACGACAGCAAAGATGCGCGCCGCGACCGGGATCTCTTCGCCCATCAGGCCGCGCGGGTAGCCGGTGCCATCCCAACGCTCGTGATGATTGTAGGGGATATCGATTGCCGGGGCAAGGTAGGGAATCGAGGCCAGGATATCGAGCGCATACTGCGGGTGCATGCGCATGACCACCCACTCTTCTTTGGTGAGCGGGCCAGGTTTGAACAGGATCGAATCCGGGATACCGATCTTGCCGATATCGTGCAGCAGGACCCCATAACGGATGTAAGTGAGCTCCTGCTCCTCGAATCCCATACGGGCAGCGATCCGCAAAGTCATCTCCACCACCCGCTGGCTGTGGCCCTCGGTCTCGTAGTCACGCAGTTCCAGGGCTTTCGACCAACCTTGCAGGGTGATATCGTAGGTTTTGATCAGCTCTTTGTTCGAATCTTGCAGTTGTTGGAGCAGGCGGGCATTCTCAATGGCGATGCCGGCCTGATCGGCAAAAGCAAGCAAACGGTTGCTCTGACGGGGCTGGTAGAAACCGGCCGTGGGGCTATTGAGGTTTAAGAAGCCGATGATGCGGCCCTTGACATTGATCGGGGCGGCGGCGTAAGAGCGGATCCACTTACTCTCCGGAAGGTCAACCCACTGAGGGTGCAGGGTGGTGTCCGGGATGATCAAGGGCTGCCCAGAATTGAACATCAGGCTGAGCGTGTTGGTATTGCGAATGGAAAGGCGTACGCGTTCCGAATATTCGCCCATGCCAAGGTGCGCATAGCCACGGGTGGCAACAATGCGCACAGTATCGCCATCCTTATCGATCAGCATGATGCTCGAAGAGTGATGCGGCACCACCTTACCGACGTTATCCAGGATGCGGCTCATAACCTCGTCGAAGTTCAGGCTGCTGTTGAGGACCGAGGCTGTATCTCGCAGCGCTTCGGCCAGCAGCCTGGCCTCGCGGTCCTCCTCCAGAACGGCTGCCACACCGCCCTGGGGCAGGCGTTCTGGCTTTGCCTGTACCAGAGGAAGCGGGGAGGCAGGCTGCCCGGCAAATGGATTCTTCAGCCGGAAGCCGGAAGGGTTGGACCGCCAGGCTTTAGCGTCTGCACTGACCCAGACAACTGTGATCCCTAGCAAGATGAGCAAACTGGAGAGCAGATAGGGGAAGTACAAACCCTGCAGGGGCGCAACAGAGACGATGTACCAGTCTGCGTTTTGCAGGCGAACCACCGCCTGCGAGTTGGGCTGAGCGTTTTGCATCACGATGCTGGCGGAGCTGTAGGTCCTCTCGCCGGGTTTGCCGCTGAAGCCCGGCAGGGCCGGCGAAGGTTCCAATTCCAACCCGCTGTGCACCAGGATCATTCCCTTTTGATCGGTCAGGTAGAGGGCCTCTTGCGGATGACTGGACTTTCCGGAGTTGATGGCGGTTTGGATCGGCATACGGCTTAACTCCCCCAGGATCACCCCGCCGGTTTTATGCTGGGCCAGGTACATCCTGGCTTCAGCGGTGAGCGGATCGAGCGCCAGGAAGGGGGCTGCGAAAATTGCGCCGCGGTCGGTTTGGGCTTGCAAGGCTGGAAACCCGCCGCCGCCCGAGAGACTCCCCGGATTCATCGCCAAACCTTCAAAATTCGACGGCAGCGCCGCCAGGTCGGAGAAGACGGGCGAGGTTTGCAAGGCCACACCCAGGATCCGATCGGTGTCCGCAGCGTTCATCCCCTTGCTGGTCAGGGCCACGCTGCGCAAAACGGCTCGCGCGTCCAAAACTTGACGGTCGATGGAATTGGCGGCAGCTTGCGCCCGCTGCAGCTGCCGCTGCTGCTCTGCCTGACCGGCGAAGAGGAAAACTCCGTTGATTAGAATTAAAGCCGCCAGCGCGGCCAGAGAAAACCGAAAACTGGGAAATCTCATAATGGTCTTGAATAATGAAGAGGTTTCGAGTATATCCATGGCTGCGATGTTCTCTACGGTGATGGGTCGATTATTGGATAATGTTGGGTCGACTAGTTAGATTGTATTCTATTTTAAGGCGATCGTCAAAAGCGAACCGCTTTAAAGGTTGTATTGGGGAATTCAAGGCAATTCGACGCTTCGTGAATGGCTCAATCAAGAACTCAAGTTCTTGATTGAGCCATTCACGAAGCGTCGAATTGCCTTGAATTTGAAGAGCGCTCTCGGCTGAAATTACACAACTTCCCCAATCGTATGCAAGAGCGCAAAGTTTGGCGGACGCATGACGCCGACCGGAAAGCCGGAGATCATCACAATCTGATCGCCCATTTGCACGTTGGTCGAGGCGATCAAGGCGTTGTCCACGTGGGCCAACATGCTTTCAACGTTCGAGGCGTAGGGAACTAGCATGGGATTAACGCCCCACATTAAGCTGAGGCGGCGGTAGGTTTCGATCTCCGGCGTAAAGGCCACAATCGGCACGTTTGGACGCACCTTCGACATCAGTAAGGCCGTGCGTCCGGTTTGGGTGAACACAGCGATGCTGGCCACGCTGCGGTCTTGGGCAAGCTCGCGGGCGGCGCGTGTGATCGAAACTGCATCGTCCTGGGTGGGCTCGCTCAGTTCGATCTTGCACTTGCCCCATTCGCCAAAGTGCTCTTCGGCCTCTTTGACAATCCGCGCCATCATCTCGACCGCCTCCAGGGGATACTGCCCGCTGGCGGTTTCGCCGGACAGCATGACCGCGTCGCTGCCGTCAAAGATGGCGTTGGCGACATCGGAGGCTTCGGCGCGGGTGGGGCGGAGATTGGTGATCATCGATTCGAGCATTTGGGTGGCAGTGATGACCATGCGGGCTTTATGGTTGGCGGCCTCGATGATCTTCTTCTGGATGATTGGCACCGAGGCGGGAGAGGTCTCCACCGCCAGGTCGCCGCGGGCCACCATGACGCCATCGGCGGCGTCCAGGATCTCCTCCAGGTTCTCGATGGCCTCTGGGCGCTCCAGCTTGGCGATGATCGGCATACCGGATTGGGATGGATCGGTTTGATGGATCACATCGCGCACGCGCTGAACGTCTTCGGCGGTGCGCACGAACGAGATGGCGACCACGTCAACGTGCTGCTGCAGCCCGAACTGCAGGTCAAGGATGTCTTTCTCGGTTAGGGAAGGGAAATCAAGGAGCGCTCCGGGCAGGTTAACGCCTTTGTGCGATTTCAGCACGCCGCCTAGAACCACTCGAGCTTCCAGGGCATGCGGTCCGACGTGGCTGACCTCCAGCTCCATGTGGCCGTCGTCGAGCAGGATGCGGTTACCGGGGTGGACACTGCGAACCAGATTGGGAACATCCATGGGGATGATCGTTTTCTCTTGGCCGTTCTCCTCGGCCTCGATGACCTCATCGACAGGTTTGAGGACGATCTCCTCCCCGGAATGAAGCTCGACGCCTTCTTTCGGCAGGTCTCCGACTCGCAGCTTGGGCCCTTGCAAGTCTTGCAGGATCGTAACCGGCTTCTTGAGCTCGTTCGAAAGCTTGCGTATGCGCGCGATCACTTCGCCGTGGCCCTGGTGGGTGCCATGTGAGAAGTTCAACCGGGCTACGTTCAAGCCGGACAGGATCATCTTCCGGAGCATCTCTTCACTGTCGCTGCTTGGGCCGATGGTGGCAACGATTTTGGCTCTACGTTCCATAATTCCCGCCTTTCATTCAAGGAGTTCTCTGTTCACTCTCTATTCTACAACAAACTGGAACCCCAAAAGGATAAGATACGCAGGCAATTGATGAATTAGGGATCAGGAGAACTCTCCTGATCCCTAATTCATCAATTGCCTGCGTAACGATGTTTTATGACATTGTGAGCACTGGGCGGATGCGTTCCAGGGCCCAGTCGATGGTCTTCTGATCGATGGTCAGCGGTGGGGCGAAACGGATGACATGCTCGTGTGTCTCTTTGGCCAAGATGCCAGAGGCTTGCAGGGCCTCACAGAAGCGCCGAGCGCCGCCCGCCTCGGGATTCAGCTCCACACCGATCAGCAAGCCCTTGCCGCGCACCTCTTTAATGTTCCGGCTGGGGATTTCGGCCAGCTGCTCCATGAAGTACTCACCCTGCTCGGCCGAGTTTTGCACCAGCTTCTCGTCCACGATTACCTGGACGGCTGCCCGTGCGATGGCTGCAGCCAAGGGGTTGCCGCCAAAGGTCGAGCCGTGCTCGCCCGGGGTGAACAGCCCCAGTACCGGTTCGTCGGACAAGACCGCCGACACCGGGTAGAAGCCGCCTGAGAGGGCCTTGCCAACCACCATCAGATCGGGACGGACGCCTTCATAATCGCAGGCGAACAGCTTGCCGGTGCGACCAAGCCCGGTCTGGATCTCGTCGGCGATGAAAAGAACATTGTTCTGCTTGCAGATCTGGCTGACCTTCTTCAGGTAGCCTTCCGGCGGGATGATCACGCCGCCTTCGCCCTGGATCGGCTCAATCATGACCGCGGCGGTGTTGGGGGTGATGGCCTCAGCGATGGCGTCTGCATCGCCGTAGGGCACCGGCTTGAAGCCGGGGGTGAAGGGACCGAAGTCGTTACGATAGTAGGGCTCGGTGGAGAAGGAGATGATCGTGACGGTGCGGCCGTGGAAATTACCGGCTGCGACGATGATCTCGGCTTCGTGGCGCGGCACGCCCTTGACCTGATAAGCCCACTTGCGGGCGATCTTCACGGCGGTCTCAACGGCTTCGGCGCCGCTGTTCATCGGCAGCGACATCTCGTAACCGGTGAGATCGGAGAGTTCTTTGTAAAACAGGGGCAGTTGATCGTTGCGGAAGGCGCGTGAGGTCAGGGTGATCTTCGCTGCCTGGTCTTGCATCGCTTTCAAGATCTTGGGGTGGACGTGCCCCTGATTGAGGGCTGAATAGGCGCTCAAGCAATCCAGGTAGCGGTTCCCGTCCACATCGTACACCCAAACCCCCTCGCCCCGAGATAATACTACGTCGAGCGGATGGTAGTTGTGAGCGCCGTACTTTTCTTCGATCTCGATATACGCTTTGGAATTCATATTATCCCTTTCCGAACAGGTAAGCCAGGATGCCCTTTTGAGCGTGCATCCGGTTTTCAGCCTGTTGGAAGATCACAGAATGGGGGCCATCGGCGACCTCATCGGTCAGTTCCTGGCCGCGATGCGCCGGCAGGCAGTGCATGACAATGGCATCGTTATTGGCTTCGGATACCAGCCGGTTGTTCACCTGATACGGCGGGAACACATCCGCCCGCCGCTGGGCTTCGGCTTCCTGCCCCATGCTGGTCCAGGTGTCGGTGTAGATGACGTCGGCATTTTTGACTGCCGCGTGCGGATCGCGATACAGGTCGATGTGGCTGCCGCTGGCTTCGGCAAATGTCTTTGCCAAATCGACGGTTTCCTCGGGGATGATGTACCCCTCTGGGGAGGCGATGCTGAAGCTGCCGCCCAGCTTGGTCAGAACGTACATCAGTGAGACGGCCACGTTGTTGCCATCGCCGATGTAAGCGACGTTCAAGCCCTGGATACGGCCGAAGCGCTCCCGGATGGTGAGGGCGTCCGCCATCGCCTGACAGGGATGGTTGTAGTCGCTCAGGCCGTTGATGACTGGAACGCTCGCCCAATGGGCCAGCTCGACAACGTGGTCATGGGAGAAGACGCGTGCCATGATGGCGTCAACGTAGCCGGAAAGAACCCGGGCCACATCGGCAATCGACTCGCGCTGCCCCAGACCGATCTCCTGAGGGGATAGATACAGGGCGTCGCCACCAAGATGGCGCATGGCCATATCAAAGCTGACGCGAGTGCGCAGGCTCGGTTTCTGGAACACCATTGCCAGAACCTTTCCCTTCAGCAGCGGCTGGTTTTCACCATTTTGCTTGCGCTCTTGTTTGAGCCGGATCGACAGATCCAGGATATCCTGTAGTTCCTGTGGGGAATAGTCTGCTACAGCAATGAAATCCTTTTTCATATGCTCCTCGTCCTATTATGAGAGAAAGTACGACGAAGTTAGTATAACATAAGGCCATATGCGGGTCACCGGGATGTTCGGATGGAGTTTGACAGAGAAACGTCATGAGAAGGCCCCCACTGGAGTATTGGTTTGGGATTTGAAGCTCTTTTTTTAGAGCGCAGGTTCTTTCAAAGTCTGTATAGCAATATCGTCCTGACAAAGGAAGGGTCTTAGAGATCGTCTTTCGGTTCCATTGGATGGTTATTTTGGGTGATGCGACATCACCCGCTGTAATCATTCTTTAAAGATTGCAGAATGACAAAGATATACGCTAAAATAAATTGATTGGGGTGAACATAGAAAGGATCGGAATGGCCGTTAGAAAAGGTTTCCGCAACTTTGCCTGGATCGTGCTGGTATATAACCTGGCTGTCATCGCTTGGGGTGCGTACGTGCGCGCCACAGGCTCGGGCGCGGGCTGCGGGGCGCACTGGCCCACCTGTCAGGGCGAGGTGATCCCGCGCGCGCCGCAAATCGAAACGCTAATCGAGTTCTCACACCGCCTGTCAAGCGGGCTGGTGCTGCTGTTGGCGGTGGCAGTGTTCGTATGGGCCTGGCGGGTTTACCCGCGCCGCCACGCCATCCGCCGGAGCGCTTCCTTGGTGCTGTTCTTCACCATCACTGAGGCGCTGGTGGGGGCAGGGTTGGTGCTGTTTGGGTTGGTGGCCGATAACCCCTCAGGCTATCGGGCGCTGGCGATGATTACCCACCTGATCAACACCTTCTTGCTGCTCGGCGCGCTCAGCTTGACTGCATGGTGGGCAACGACCGGAGCGCCGGAGCGCCTGATCTGGCACGGCAGAGAAAACACGCTGCTGCTGCTGGGCCTGTTTGGGCTGCTGGTGCTGGGCGCTACTGGAGCGGTCGCTGCCTTGGGAGACACACTCTTTCCCTCGGCGACCCTGGAAGAAGCGCTGCAGCAAGATCTGTCGCCTGCGTCCCACCTCTTGATCCGCCTGCGGGTGATCCATCCCTTCCTGGCAATTAGCATGGGTGTCTACATCGCCGGGTTTGCGACCTGGCTGCGGAGCAATTTTTCAGCTGCGCATCTTAAGAACGTAACCCTGTTTGTGATTGGGGTGTTCGTGGTGCAGCTGGCGATCGGCGTGGTCAACGTGGCCTTGCTGGCCCCGGTGCCAATCCAACTGCTGCACTTGCTGACATCAGACCTGATTTGGATCGGATCCGTTCTGATGGCCGGGATTGTGTTTGGGACTCCCGTTCTTGCGCATCGCCTGCGCGACGAGGAGGTCCATCACCGAGTAGATCAGGTTGCCGGTGAAATGCACTAAGTAATAGAAGAGCGTGCTTTGCAAACCGGGGGTAATGATGTAGTGGTTGCGCTGAACGCCTTTGAGAATTGACTTGGCGACGGCATCGGGGGTCATCAGACCTCCGCTGCCGTTTAATTCTTTGGTCACCGCCGGCTTGAACCGGTTTTCGTATGCCAGTTGGGGGGTGTCCACGTCGGCGGGGAAGGCGATACTGACCTGGACACCAAGGGGTTTCAGCTCGGCGCGCAGCACGTCTGAGAAACCGTTCACGGCGTATTTGGAGGCCCCGTAGGCGGTATAGCCGTAGACGCCCAATATCCCGGCAACCGATGAAATGTTGACGATATGGCCCGAGCCGCGGGCGATCATCCCGGGCAGAAATGCCTTCGTGACGTAGACCGTGCCGAAATAGTTGACTTCCATGTTCCAGCGGAAGATGTCCAGGGGCAGCTCTTCAACCTGCCCGGGATGGGCCACACCGGCGGAGTTGATCACCAGGTCGGGAACGCCCACCTCTTGCACAAATTTGCTCAGCGCCTGGTTAACACCTTCCTGGTCGGAGACATCAACACAAAGCGAACCGAAAGATTGGGCGGCATTGACCCTGGCTGCTTCGATCCGTTCGAGCGCCTGCTGGAGCAGGTTTTCATGGCGGGCGGCGATCCATACAGACGCACCCCGACGCGCCAGTTCCTCAGCCAGCGAGCGGCCGATGCCGCTGGAGCCGCCGGTAATGAAAGCGAACTTTCCCTGGAAAGATTTCATATCACCTTTAATGAGCACAGGATGCGCATGAACCTCCGCTGCAACCGCCGCAGCCGCCCGAGCCGGCAGTGACGGAGCGCCCGTCGCTCTGAGCGTAGCAAACGGATAAAGCTCGTTTGGTGTCGCTGCTCTGGCATTTGCGGCACTCGATGGGGCTGTCGGCGTCTTTCATCGAACGCAGCGACTCGAACTGATGCCCGCAGGTTTTGCACACGTATTCATAAATCGGCATGGTTTGGATCCTCCAACCTAATTTTATCCTTTTCGTTCGATCTGGTCAATTCTGACTTTGTTTCACTTGCCATTAATGAAAACTTAAGATATTATCATTCACACAGGACGGGTTGAACCGAATCTGTCCGTTCGATAAATAGGCAGGGTGGGGTAATCACTGCCTTGCCTACATTTCTCGTAACAAGGAGAAGAAAATGCACCAAAAAAGTCGTTTCAACATGGTTGTGTTGGCGGTGCTGGTTATTCTCGTACTGGCCCTAAGCGCCTGCCAACCCGCCGCTGCGCCAACCGAAGCGCCGACATCGCCCCCTGCCGCCGCTCCCACACAGGCTCCGCCGACTGCTGCTCCAACAGCAGCTCCGACGGAAGTACCGCCGACAGAAGCCCCGTCAGCCCCCACAGTTGGTACTGAAGAGAATCCGATCGTTTGGGCAGTCGTCCCCTCTGGCGAGACCGAGCGCGTTGTCACTGGTTTCGATGATGTAGCCGGCATGGTCTTCGATCAGACCGGCCTGGTCATCAAGCCGCTGGTTGCGACCGAATATGCAGGCGTGATCGAAGCCATGTGCTCGAACCCGGCCAAGGCGCAAATGGCCTCCCTGGCGACCTTCGCTTACCTGCTCGCTTCCGAGCGTGGCTGCGCGGATGTCTCCCTGGTGTCTGTCCGCAACGGCGCCCCGACCTACAACGGGCAAATTATCACCCGAACCGACAGCGGCATCACCGAGATCGCCGATTTGGCCGGTAAGACCTTCTGCCGTCCTGATCCTTTGAGCACCAGCGGTTGGATCGTCCCCAGCATTGAAATGAAAGCTGCTGGGATCAACCCCGACACCGACCTGGGTCAGATTGTAGACGCGGGTTCACACGACGCCGTGGTGGCAGCGGTCTACAATGGCGATTGCGACGCCGGCTCTACCTACGTAGATGCCCGCACGCGTGTTGAGGACCAGTTCCCGGACGTGATGGACAAGGTAGCCGTGATCTCCGTTTCGGCCCCGATCCCGAACGATGGCGTTCAGTTTGTGCCGTCCTTCGATCAGGACCTGCGCGATCAGGTCGTTCAGGCTCTGCTGGATATCGCTCAGACCGACGCCGGTAAAGAGGCTTTGAATGTGGCCTACCAGTGGACCGACCTGCAGCAGGTGGATGACACCTTCTACGATCAGTTCCGCCAGGTGCTCGATGCCGCCGGTATCGACGTGCAATCACTGCAGTAACAGTTCTTAGCAAAAATATCGATGAAATGATAGAGAGCAAGGAGAGCATTTCTCCTTGCTTTCTTCTTTATAAATTATAATTACGGCATAGACGGCAAGGCCCAATAGAAAGATGGAGGTAAAACAAACCAAACATGCTCGAAATAAAGCATCTTAGGAAAGTATATGATGACGGTACGGTTGCCTTGAAGGATGTCAGCTTCAAAGTCCCGGACGGTGAATTCCTGGTCGTCATCGGCCTCAGTGGTTCCGGAAAATCAACCCTTCTGCGCTGCATCAATCGTCTCGTAGACCCAACCGAAGGGCAAATTCTCTGGAATGGAATTGACCTGGCGCAACTGAAAGGGGAAGATTTGCGAAAAGCTCGCCGTAAAATCGGTTTTATCTTCCAGCACTTTAACCTGGTTCGCCGGTCGACCGTAATGACCAACGTTCTCTCTGGTCGCCTTGGCTACGCTCCAACCTTGAGCAGCTCGCTTGGCCGTTTCTCGCAGAAAGATAGAGAATTGGCAATCCAGGCGTTAGACCGTCTTGGAATCCGAGACCAGGCGCATAAGCTCGCTCGCGAGTTGAGCGGCGGCCAACAGCAGCGTGTCGGGATTGCTCGGGCGCTGATGCAAGAGCCTGAGCTGATCCTGGCGGACGAGCCTGTTGCCAGCCTCGACCCGGTGCTGGCGCATTCCATTCTTCAACATTTGGAACGCTTGAACCGTGAGGATGGATTGACGATCATGGTCAGCCTGCACTACCTCGACCTTGTCCAGCGTTATGGCAGCAGCGTAATCGGCTTGCGCGACGGCGAGGTGGTGTACCAGGGCACCCGTGAGCAGATCCGCCGCATGACCGATGAGGAATTCAAGGAAATCTATGGTGAAGAGGCTGAGCGTGTTGGCACCGGCCTGGAAGGCACCGTTGGATCTGGAGGCGCGGAATGAGCGAACTATACAACCCAGACAACCAGGGCAAACCGCCAGAGCCCTCGCCGCGCGGCGGCCCTAGATACCGGCGCAGCCTGGTTCCCGACTGGCTGGCGGCAATCTTCTCACTCATTCTTCCTGGTTTAGGGCAGATCCTGGCCGGCGCATTCCGGCGCGGCCTGCTGATTTTTGTCAGTTTCGTTACAATTGGCGGCTTGATGTGGTGGCGGTTTGTGTTGGCCGCGCCGCGCGATACGGGCTTCATGAACATCGTGAGCAAAGCCTTCCATCTTCAGCCATTGTTAATTCTCTTGACCATTCTGTTCGCGATCATGTATCTGTGGGTCGCTTACGATGCCTTTATGATCTCCCGGCGTAAGGGTGGAAACCCGGCCTTGTTGATGATCCTCATAGTGGCCTTGTTCTTTGGCCTTGGCTGGCAAATTGGCCAGATCAACCCGGTCACTGTTGTGACGCAAGCAAGTGATGCTGGTCCCGCACTCGGGAAGGTTCTCTGGCCTTGGCCGAGAGCCATCACCTATCCGGAAGATATTCTGGTCGTTTCGGCCGATATCCAGGCTCCTTGCGGGCCCAATCCGCCCGCGCCAACCCAACCGTTGGAAGGCGAGGCTTACCTGGTCGCCGATCCAACCTGCGGCAACCCGTCCGAACAGGGCGGCTCGTCGGGCACACCTTTCACGCTCAAAGGGTATAACTTCGAGCCAAATAAGCCCGTAGAAATCTGGTGGCGTGATCCAATCGGGAACAGCTTCCGGCAGCGGGCGGGCGGCGAGTATGTAACGGTGACGCCGGACGCACAGGGGAATTTCCAGATTGACGTAATCATGCCTTACCGGCTCATTCCTCCTTCTTCTGGTGAAGGACCGCAAATGTGGGAAGTGCAGGGGCGCCAACTGGCATCTGTGGGTGCGGCTCAGCCCAGCCAGGAACTGATCTTGACGATCGAGCGTATGATCGAGACGATTTTCATCGGCATGATGGCGACCCTGTTCGGCATCATCCTGTCGGTGCCGATCAGCTTCCTGGCGGCCCGTAACTTGATGAGCGCCTCGCCGATCACGTTGGGCATTTACTACCTCACGCGCACCATCCTGAACATCATCCGCTCCATCGAGCCGTTAATTTGGGCCATCATCGCCGTCATTGTGGTCGGCCTGGGACCGTTTGCCGGCATCCTGGCGCTGACCTTACACTCAATTGCGGCACTGGGCAAACTGTATTCCGAGGCGATCGAATCGATTGACTCGGGCCCGATCGAGGCCATCCATGCCACCGGCGCCAACTGGCTGCAGACGGTTATGTATGCGGTGGTCCCGCAGATCATCCCGCCGTTCGTTTCGTTCACGATTTACCGCTGGGACATCAACATCCGTATGTCCACCATCATCGGTTTCGTAGGCGGCGGCGGTATCGGCTTCCTGCTGGCGCAGTGGATCCGCTTGCTGGATTACCAGGCGGCCGGTATTGCGGTGTGGTTCATCGCCGTCACCGTAGCGCTGCTGGATTACATCAGCGCCGAGATCCGCGCCCGGTACGTCTGATTTCGTTGGAATCAAAAACTGCTGGAAGCACTGCTTCCAGCAGTTTTTGATTCTTGAAAGGTTCAGCCGCGCGGCTGCTGCTGAGTGATGCAGTGAACGTTGCCGCCGCCCAGCAGAATTTCTCTGGCAGGAACGCCGCTGACGGTGCGATCAGGGAAGAGCTTCTGCAGTGCGCTCATGGCGGGCAGGTCGTTCGGATCGTCGAAGGTGGGCATGACGATGCCGCCGTTGCAGGTATAGAAGTTGATGTACGACCCGGCCAGACGGTCGCCCGGCTGGCGCGGCAGGGTGCCCTCGATCGGATCGACGCCCTGGCTTTCTTCCTCGGTGATGTGGATCGGGTTGGGCTGGTGGATCTTGTGGATTTCCAGCTTGCGTCCGCGCGCATCGCTGGCGGCGCTCAGGCATTCATAGGCCGCCCGCGAGATCTCGTACTGCGGATCGTCTTTGTCGTCGGTCCAGGTCAGGGCTACCACGCCCGGGCGGATGAAGCAGCAAATGTTGTCGACGTGTCCGTTAGTCTCATCATTGTAGACACCCTGCGGCAGCCAGATGATTTGCTCGACATTCAGGTAATCCTGCAGGTAGCCTTCAATCTCGGCTTGGGAGAGCTGCGGATTGCGGTTTGGATTGAGCAGGCATTCGGCAGTGGTCAACAAAGTGCCCTGCCCGTCGGTGTGGATCGAGCCGCCTTCCAGCACCAGGGGCGCCTTGTAACGTTCGACGCGCTCGATTTCGAGTACCTTTCGTGGCATCAGGTCGTCCAGGTCCCAGGGGAAGTACAGGCCGTCTTCCAGGCCGCCCCAGGCATTGAAGTCCCAGTCAATGCCGCGCACCAGGCCCTGATCGTTGACGACGAAGGTGGGGCCGCAGTCACGCATCCACGAATCGTTGTAAGATAGTTCTACGACGCGAACGGCGGGCGGCAGTATGTGACGCGCCGTGCGGAACTGTGCGGCCGAGACGCCCATCGTTACCGGCTCAAACCGGGCGACGGCGAAGGCCACCTCAGCGAAGGCTTTCTGCGCCGGTTTGGCGCCCCAGCGCCAGTTATCGGTGCGCTCAGGCCACAGCATCCAGGTTCCGGCGTGCGGTTCGAACTCGCCTGGCATGCGGAAGCCGTCTTTGCGGGGCGTGCTGTTAATCGTTTGCGCCATAACTCGACAGCTTTTCTACCGGTTTTTCCAGTGCGGTTTTTTTCTTGTTTGCAATCGTCAGCAGGATTTCGCCGACAACCAGGGTTAGAACGACGCCCGCCAGTACCGGACCAGCGTAGGCCCAATCGATCGGCTCGCCGGGGACGTAGACGAAGAACACGATCGCTTGCACAATGAAGATCATGCAGATCACGGTGATGACCGCCGCCAGGGTGTTGCCGCCTGGCACGCGGTAGGGGCGCTTGCGATCTGCGTCGGCGTGGCGCAGCTTAAGGAAGGCCGGGAAGAGCGCGAGGTAAGGCAGCAGGAAGACCATCGAGCTGAAAGCAAACAGGGTCCAGAACAGGTCTTCAGCGTTGCCGGCCATCATGCCGTAAAGAACGATGACCAGGGTAGAGACTGCGCCGGTGATCAAGAAGGCATTGATGGGGGTTTTGTTAACCGGATGCAGCTTGCCGAACACGGAGGGTAGTTCACCCTCCTGCGCGGCTTCGGCAGCCGTGCGGTTGGCGCCCATGGTCCACGTAACCATGTTGGCGAGCAGGGTGTAGAGTCCGGCGACGCCTAGAACGGTGACGATGACATTTGCGGCAGCGCTTGTGCCAAAGATGGCGCGCAGCGTGTCGATGATGCCACTAACCAGGCCAAGCTGGTCGAGCGGCAGAGCCACGAGCATCCCGATGGTTCCGAGGATGTAGAAGAAGGCAATCAGAAATCCGGCGGTAATGATGGCACGGGGGATGTCTTTGCCAGGGTTCTGCATTTCGCCTCCGGCCCCAGACATCAACTCGAAGCCCATGAAGTTATAGACGATCACCGGTAGGAAGAACAGACCTGCGTCCCAGGAGGGTAGAATGTTTCCGAAGGATAGATCGTTGGCAATGCCGTTGCGCGAGGCGAATACAAAAGCGCCTACCCCAACGATCAGCAGGATCAGGGCTTTCAGGAAAGCTCCGATGTTGGGGATCCATTTGCTGGTTTCGAGCGACATGATGCCGATCAAAACGGTGACCCAGGTCATCACTACACCGATGCCGATTTGGGCCCACATGCTCAGGTCAGGCGCGAACAACTGCGCGAACATACCGGCGAAGACGATATAGACCGAGGGCATCCACAGCGCCACGTTAATCCAGTAAAGCCAGGTGGTGCGGGCAGCCCAGCGCTCACCGAAGGCATGCTTGACCCAAACGTAAATGCCGCCCTCTTCCGGATAGGTGGTGCCAAGCTCGGCAGTGATCAGCCCGTAGGGGATGAAAAACAGCACCAGCGTGATCAACCACCAGGAGATGGACGAGGGTCCGATGGCGGCGGATGGCGCCAGGGTCTCGATGACCAGGATGGCGCAGACCGTGAACAGGGTCATATCGAGACCCCGCAGCACTTTCTTGAACCCCTTTTGAGTTCCTGCACTTTCCATTGAAGTAGCGGCCATTCAATTACTCCTTGAGACGCTTATCTAAGTAGGATTCAATCCGGCCTTTGTGAAAGGCTTTCAGCTCTTCCGAGGGCCGTTTTAGCCGTGGATAGACGAACCAGGCCAGCAGACCTTTTTCGGTGTGCAGCCGGTTCTCAGCCTGATCGTAGATGATCGACTGGGGCGAGTCCATCACCTCGTCGGTCACCTCTACGCCGCGTGAGGCGGGCAGGCAGTGCATGAATTTGCAATGAGCGGGCGCTTTCTTGAGCAGGTCCATGGTGACCTGATAAGCGGGCATGAAAGCTCTGCGGCGTTCGGGGATCTCGTCTTCCTGTCCAACCCACCACCACAAGTCCGTGTAGATGAAGTCGGCGCTGCTGACAGCTTCATTGACATCTTCCGTGATGGTCAACGTGCCGCCCGATTCGCGGCAGTTCTGCTCAGCGATCTCACGCCAGGCGACCGGAGGCTGGTATCTCTTGGGGGCGGCGTGGGTGAAGTTCATGCCCATGCGGGTGCAGATGTGCATGAGGGAGCTTAGCAAGTTGGTGGCGTCGCCGATGAAGGTGACGTTGATGTCTTCTAACTTTTTGCCTTCCGGCACGTGCTCCATCATGGTCAGCACGTCGCAAACCACTTGGGTGGGGTGGTTGTAGTCGGTCAGACCGTTGATGACCGGAACGGTCGCGGCCTTGGCGAATTCGGTGACGGTCTCATGCTTGAGGGCGCGGATCATGACCACATCCACCATCCGCGAGACGACGCGGGCGGTGTCGTAGATGGATTCGCGAGCGCCCAGGTGAATCTCACCCGGTTTGAGGTACAGGGCGTGCCCGCCCAGTTCGGTCATGCCGACTTCAAAGGAGATGCGGGTGCGGGTGGAGGGCTCTTCAAAGATCATGCCCAGGGAAGCGTCTTGCAGCAGTTTCGGCGTGCAGCCCTGCTTGTCGGCTTCTTTAATCTGACGGGTCAGTTCGATCATACCCAGCAGCTCCTCTTTCGAGAAGTCCTGGGTGTCAAGGAAGTGCGTCACAGGTTTCATAACGTTCCTTTCTAAAGTGTGGAAATTATTCACCAATGCCGAAATCGTCCGGCTTGGGATACCATTCATCGATGTTCTTCATAATGCGCGGCACCAACGCATACCCTGTCACCTTCACGCCGGGGATGTCCGGCAGGGTGTGGCGCAGGAATTCGCGCAGTTCATCGTTGTCTTTAAAGCGCGCCTCTATGGATAGGTCGCGGTTACCTTGACCAAACGCCAGGTAACTTACCTCTTGCATCGCCAGAAGCTGCTGAGTGATCTGGTCTTCTAGCTCGGGTTCGGCTTCCAGGAAAATGTCGGCGGCAGTGACGTAACCGAAAGCCTGTGGGGTGACTACGCAGGTCAGGCGGACGGCGTCACACTCCACCAGCCTGTCGATGCGCTTGCGGATGGTGCGCTCATTGGCTCCGGTAATGCGGGCGATCTCCGAGGCGGAGATGCGGGCATCCTTTTGGAGCTTACGGATAATTTGATAATCGAGTTCGTCAAATTGAGTCATAGCTGCCTTATCGGTTGGAATATGTTCCGATTCGGAATTATTAGTTACCGATTACTGCATGATTATATAGGTTTTTAGAATTTTGGGATAGTGATAAATGTCACAAGATAGAGAGAGAGCAGCGAATAGAAAACAGAGAGCGGTCAAAGTACTTTGACCGCTCTCTGTTTTCTATTCGCTGCTCTCTTTAATACACAAATTCACGAATATCGTAGCGGCTGATGTGTGGGGTGCCGCCGGCATCGGAGAAGACCAGGCGGCGCTCGATAGCGTCGGCCTGGGCAATGCGTTCCTCGGCGGTCAGCGGCTTGAGCCCAGCCTGAAAAGCGTCTTGTGTGTAAGGGAGGTTCTCATTTTCGATTAGTTCGGAGAAGTAGATGATATCGTCCAGGTCGAGGGGCATGGAATTGAGGGCCTTGACTGTCTCACGGACGTGATCTTTCGCATAGGCATGACCGCCCGCGCCGAGCAGCACGATCACACCAACCGCAACACCGCCGGCTTTCATCGCCTCGACGGCATGGGCAACGTCGGAAGGCTTGCCCGGTTTCTTCAGGAACTGCAGCAGCCCCTCGCTGCCGGATTCCATGCCGATGTAGACTCGCTTCAGTCCGCGCTTCGCCAGCTCGGCGTAGTCCTGGCTGGTTTTGCGTTCACCGCTGAAGCCGTCTAGAAAGGCGTAGATGCCCCCCAGGTGTTCCACGTCGTAGATTGCGTTGGCGACATCGAACAGCGGCAGCAGACGCGGCATGGGGGTGACCAGGGCATTCGCGTCGCCGAAGAAAAGGGTGCGGCGCAGCTTGAGCCCCTCGCCGAGGTAATCTCTTACCGCTTCTGCATGCAAGCGAAAGTCCTCGGGCTTTTTGATGCGGAAGGGGCGGCCGCGGTAGAAGTCGCAGAAGGTGCAAGTGTTAAAGGAGCAGCCTTCGGTGGCTTGAAGCACCACCGCCATGTACTGGTCGGGCGGCAGGATGCCCACCGGTTGGTAGACCTGGCGATAGCGGGCCACGTCCTGGCGATAGGCGCTATCATCAAAGGCGGCTGCCTGCTGCAGTCCACGACGCCCCAGCTCTGGAAGCGGGTTGTCGAGAATGGCTGCGCCGCTGTCGATACATGACAGCACTTCGGCGGCTGCCTGTCGGGAGGATTCCTCCAGCCGGGCAGCATCCTCAGGCGACAGCCAGCGCCGCTGGCGTACCTCGCCGCTCCCCCACTTGGCGACCACCTTGCCATCCAGACCGCGTCGATAAGAAATGCCTGCCAGCATCGCGGTCCACAAGCGGCCGGTGGTATCGAAGCTGTAGACGCTGGAATTGGAAACGCCGCCCAGGCTAAAAGTGATGCAGCCGGGCTTGATGCTCAAGGTGAGCGATTGGTTCCTGTACTTGCCGAGAATGACCATATTTGTCATATTATATCAGAGAGTGGAGAGACCAGCCGGTGCGGTTCGATATAGTTTTTTGTTGTTCGGTGCAGATGCATCGAACAACAAAAAACTACATCGGGCGCATCACTTCCCCCTGTACAAATCCCACCCATTCTGGTATATTTATAGTCGTTCAGAGACCTCGGTTTGGGGCCGGGGTCTTTGTGTGTGAATCAGAATATGGACCGAGAAGCCGGGGGAAAGACCTCGTTTTCTCTGGATTGATGGGTATTATTTTATGATCGAACGAAAAGACCTACGAAATATTGCAATTATCGCCCACGTGGACCATGGCAAGACCACGCTGGTAGACGGTTTGCTGCGCCAGGCGCGTGTGTTCCGAGACAACCAACACGTGATCGAGCGTGTCATGGACTCGAACGACCTGGAGCGCGAGCGCGGCATCACCATCCTGGCTAAGAACACCGCCATCACCATCCGCGATGAGAGCGGGCAGTTTATCAAGATCAATATTGTCGACACGCCCGGTCACGCCGATTTTGGCGGTGAGGTGGAGCGGGTAATGAACATGGTCGATGGGGTGCTGCTGCTGGTGGATGCCGCCGAGGGTCCAATGCCGCAGACGCGCTTCGTTTTAAAGAAGGCCCTGGAGATGGGACACAAGGCTATTGTGGTCATCAACAAGATGGACCGCAAAGACGCCGAGCCCGAACGAGTGCTCAATGACACCTTTGATCTGTTCATCGAGCTGGGTGCCGACGATAAGCAGGCCGATTTCCCGGTGATTTATGCCAACGCCATCACCGGGCAGGCCGGCCTGACACCCGAGATGGGCCCCGACCTCCAGCCGCTTTTTAAGACCATTCTCGAGAACATCCCCGCGCCGATGGTCGATCCGGAAGCGCCGCTGCAAATCCTGGTAACCAACCTCGGCTACGACGACTATCGCGGCGTGACCGCGGTGGGGCGCGTGTTCGCAGGGAAGATCACTGCCGGTCAGGCGCTGGCGCGCATCAAACTGGACGGAGAAACTGTCCAAGAGCGGGCGCGCTACCTGTACGTCCACCAGGGGCTCAAGCGTGAAGAAGTCGAAGAGGCCAAAGCGGGCGAGATCATCGCCCTGGCCGGTCTGGATGAGATCCGCATCGGCGAGACCCTGGCAGACCCGGAAAACCCTGTAGCCCTGCCGCAAATCCACGTTGAAGAGCCAACCGTGCGCATGACCTTTGGCGTCAACACCTCCCCGTTTGCCGGGCGTGAGGGCAAGTGGGGCACGTCTCGCAAGCTGCGTGAGCGCCTGTTTGATGAACTGCGGAACAACGTTGCCCTGCGCGTCGCCGAGACCGAGAGCTCGGACACTTTCCTGGTTTCGGGTCGCGGCGAGCTGCACCTGGCGATCCTGATCGAGACCATGCGCCGTGAGGGTTATGAGTTTGAGGTTTCTCGTCCCGAGGCTATCTTGCAAGAAGGCCCCGACGGAGAAATGCTCGAGCCATACGAGGAAGTCCACGTTGATACCAGCTCGGACACCACTGGTACAGTGGTGGAGATGCTGGGTTCGCGGCGCGGCCAAATGATGAATATGTCCAGCAACCCCGACGGCACCGTCCACCTGGTTTATGTGGTGCCGACCCGCGGACTGCTGGGCTTCCGCTACCAGTTTTTGACCGCCACGCGTGGCATGGGCATCATGAATACCATCTTCCACGGCTACGGCCCGGTGGCCGGAGCGATTTCGGCCCGCAACACCAGCTCGGTGGTTGCCTGGGAAGAGGGTCAAGCCACGACCTACGGCTTGAAGAACGCCGAGGAGCGGGCAACGCTGTTCATTGGCGCGGGCGTGGAGGTCTACGAGGGCATGGTGGTCGGCGAGACGCTGCGTCCCGGCGACCTGGCGGTGAACGTTTCCAAGAAGAAGCACCTGACCAACATGCGCTCGTCCAACAAAGACATCGAGGTTCGTCTGACCCCGCCCCGCGATATGAGCCTGGATGAGGCCATTGAGTACCTGGCGGACGATGAGCTGCTGGAGGTCACCCCGCAAAGCTACCGGATCCGCAAGCGCATTTTGAACACTGAAGATCGCGGCAAGCAAACGAAGAAGGCCAAAGAGGCCTTGGGTATGTAATCTTCCTGGAGGCAAGATTGCTCCTGCCTGGCGACGAAACTCTCGCCGCCGGACAGGAACAATCTTGCCTCTAATATTAAAAACGCTGTGAGCCCGACCAGGCCCGCAGCGTTTTTGATTCCATTGAGATCAGGGGATGACGCCCCACTGCTGATAGAAGTTGCTCAGATCGCAGTCGCAGCTGCGCTCGAAGGCATTGAGCAGCGCCTCGGGCGGAACGATCCGGTACATACTGTTCTCGTAGTAGCTGTGCAGGGCGTTGAAGAAAGCCTGGTCACCGATCTGTTGGCGCAAATTGGAGAAGAAAAGAGCGCCCTTATAGTACACCAGGGTCGAATACCCGCTGTCATTGTTCTCGAAGGCGGTGACGGGCTGATCGATGGCGTTCTGGGTGTGGCCTTGTTCGTAGCTTTGCACCTGGTTCTGGAAGCTCTGCAGCATGCCCTGCAGATAGCCCGGATCGTACTTCTCGAAATACAGGAACGAACTGAAGGTTGCCAGCGCCTCATCCTGCCAGGGGTTTGCGCGGACGTCATTGCCGACCACCGCATACCACCACTGATGGGCAACCTCATGGGCGATCACCACCGGCAAAAACTGCTGTCCCTGGCTGCTGGTATAGAGACCTTCTTCGATCAGCACCAGCCCCGGATACTCCACCCCGCTTGCCATTCGGAGCGGCACGTCCACCACATCGATTTGCGCGTAGGGATAAGGGCCAAAGCGGTCGGTGTAGATTTCGATGGAATCCTGGGTGACGGACAGCGCGCCGGCATTGACCATGGTATCCGGCAGCCGCCAGTGGACCATCTCAATGCCCTGCCAGGTGACGGTCTCCGGCTCGAACTGTGGGCTGGCCACGATCATGAAATCCCGTACCGGCCCGCTGACGAAGGTGGTGATCTCCTGGTTCGGCTCGCTGGACGTCCCTGCGCCAACGCCGGTCGTAGCGATCTTCCAGCCGGATGGCGCGGCGATTTTCACCGTAAACAGCGCAGTTTGGCTGGTGACAGCGTCACCGATGTCGATGACGGCGGCTGCCTGCCACTGCCCGTTTTGCAGTTCAGCAAGGACCGGATACCAGTTTGCCAGCACCAGCAGCGGGAGACTGGTGTCGAGGTTGAAGATGCCGTAGGTTTTACCGCTGCCGAAGTTGCTGGGCGCCTGTCCCTCAAAGCCCAGGTTGACCGTGACGCTCTCTCCGGGGGCAAGCGGCTGAGGAAGCTTCAGACGGAAGGCGGTGTTATCCTCGAGAACCGGCTGGAGGGTGATTAACCTGCCGCCGATGTCTACAGAAGTCACGTTCAAGCTGCCGCCAAACAGCACCGGCGCATTCGGGTACAAACGGAACACCAGGTCAGGCAAGTCGGATGAGGTGGTGTTGGTGAAGGAGAGCGTTTCCGTGCCCACAAACGCGCCGGTCTCGGCTTTGGTTAGATCGAGGGTCAGTTGATAGCAAGGCAGCGGCTCCAACTGCGACCAGTCGGGTTCAGCAGCTGAGCGGACGGCCTGCGATTGGGCTTGCACGCTGCAAGTCCCGGCGGCGGGAGCGGCAGTCGGCTCAACCGGGGCCGGAGCAGCCGTGGAAGTGACTGCAGCGGGCTGCTCGGCTACCGGGGTTGAACCGGCCGCTGGGGTAGAGGATGGGGCGGCGGGCGTTGGGAAGGAGCAAGACGAGAGCAGCCCGCTCAATACCAGCAGGACTGCCAGCTGCGCGAGCAACCTTGTGCGCTTACGGATCATTTTATTTCCTTTCCAAGCTCCCTATGCTGTGCGCGATTCCCGCAGAGGCTGGTACAGCTGCCACAGCTGCGCCAGGGTCTCTTCGAGGCGGTTGCCCAGGGCTGTGCCGCGCCCGGTGGTGACATCGTCCTCGTTATGGAAAACCACATAGGGGACCTCGATGCCTTTCACGTTCAAAAAACGTGGGCTGGCGGCGCTGATTTCCTTCCAATCGACGTGGCGATAGAGTTGCTCCATTTTTTCGTCCGACAGGCCGTGTTCGAGGATGCTATCTTCGCGCTCGGGGTTGTAGCGCTGGCGGTTCTTGCGAAGCGACTCCTCCCAAGACACCTCGATATAGAGAACAGCAGCCTTTTCCAGCAGGCTTTCGCCGAAGTGCGAAAAGGCTTCGGCGTACCCGCCATGCTCCTTGCCGCGTGAAAACTCAATGATGACCGTCGGTCGATTCTCCTGCGGATAATCACGCATTTTTTTATGGTATTCCAGATCCAGTCTGCGGATCAACAAATTCCACAGGTCGTTGTCGTTAAAGAATCCGTTCTCGTTTGTGTAGATGCGGGGCTTACCCATCTCCGTCAAAATCTGATCCTCTTCAAACCAGGTCCACAGCATTGGAAAATCGTCGATCTCTACGAACTCTCCGATATGGAAGCGCCTGGCGCGCTCCGTGAGTTCGGTGCGCTTCAGATAATCGATGACTTCGCTTTTTCCGGCTGCCGGTCTGGCAATTAAGATGAGGATGTCAAAAGACTGCTGTACCATGAATTTCTCCCTGAAAATTTATATTTCCATTCCCTCTCCTGCAATTGTAGCATGGTACGGGAACCGTGCGGCATCGCTTGCCAGGTGGGCAGCATTCCAGATGCAGTTTGAATGCTGACGTCAAACGAGACCAAGGTTAGGTCGAGGAGGTTGGATGGTAATCCATCAGGTAGGAATAGAACAGCTCGAGGTCGATGGGCTGGGTGTAGCGGAAGATCCAGGCGGACTGAGGCGCTTCGATTTGGCCGTCTTTCACCGTCACCTCCTGCTCGCTCAGCAGGTCGGTATAGCCCCCATCCGGTAAATGGATGGGCAGTTCCCCGGTTTCGGCGTTCGGGTTGAAGACGCCGTAAAGGCTGCTGCCTTCCAGGTACCAGGTGGCCTGGATGAGCGGTTCGGCCTCCAGGATGACGAACTCCCCATGGGTCATGGCCGGGTCCTTCTTTAGCTTCGCAAGGGTGGTCAGGAAGGGCTGCAGTGGGTAATCCTGCCACTCGATCTTATCGATCTCGAACAGCGATGGCAAGCGCTCGGCTTCCGACTCCTGCCCGGCATAGATCAAGAAAGCGCCTTTATTGAAGGCTTCGAAGGCAGTCCAGGCCAGCGCCGACTCCCTGGTTTCCGCCAGTCTCATAATGCGGCTGTTGTCGTGGTTTTCCACGAAGTGCATTTTGACGTAGTTAAGCGGGTAGATCACACCCTGGAAGCGCAGCATTTCCAGGTAACGCGAGAGGGACACTTCACCACGAATGGCAGCCTGCAGGATCGACCAGACATCGTAGTCGTAAGTGATGTCGAAGGCCTGGTACATCTCCGAATTGGACTGGGCAATCAGGCCCTTGTAGCGCCGGAATTCAATGAAGCCGGCATCCACCGATTCGGCCAACCAGGTGACCTTTGGATTGATCTGGGCGACGGCTTTGCGGGCCTCGATCCAAAATTCGACCGGCACCAGGGAGGGCACGTCGCAGCGGAAGCCGTCGACCCCGAGGGCGACCCAGTTTTGCAGGACCTCGATCAGATAAGCGGACAGATCCGGGTTCGGGTGTTTAAGATCGATGACGTCGCTCCACTCGGGGACGGTAGTGACCGGCTTGCCGTTCTCGTCCTGGTGGAACCACTCCGGATGCTCCTGTACCAGCACGGAATCAATGGCGGTGTGATTGTAGACCACGTCGATCCAGACTTGCAGGCCCAAGGAATGGGCGGTCTCGATCAAGCGGGTGAATTCGGCCATTTCTCCATATTCGGGGTTTACGGCGCGATAATCGGCGATGGCGTAGGGAGAGCCAAGGGTTCCCTTGCGCCCAACCTTGCCAATCGGATGGATGGGCATGAACCAGATGACGTCGACGCCCATGCTGCGTATGCGCTCCAGGTCGGCTTCAACGTCGCTGAAGGAGCCGTTGGGGCCGTGGTTGCGGACATAAACCTCGTAGATGACGAGGTCGCGATCACTTGCCGGGGTATCTTTTGCCATTCTTATTCCCTCTTTCGGTTGTGTGTGTTCCGGATCCGTTTGGGATTATTATAGTGTAACTGTGCTGTGGGCTTGGACTGAAAATAGCCCATTGATAAGCTTTATGGAGATGGGGAAAAACCATCAGAATCTATACAAAAATTAATCCAACGAGGTAGCCTTGGAAGAGAAAAGATGGTATGATGCAAAAGAGAAATCGAAGGGGGGATAAGTCCTTTCCGGACTTCTGGAATCAGGGAAAGGTTTGTGAATGTTGGTTGACAAACCATATGCCAAGCCCTATAATTACAAATATAACAACAACATTATTACAATTTGCCGAAAGTTGTAATAACTCCGATAGATTGATACGCAACTGCTTAAGTTGTGGCGGTTTTCTGAGAGGGAGCGTCATGGGAATCGATCTAATCGGATTAACAATAGAGTTAGATTGGGGGATGCGTTGATCTGAGAACCCTTATTTGGTCGCTTGCCAGGGAAGCCTGGGCGGGGTCTCAAGGAGCAGAGTAGCGAAACCGGCCTATATGGCTGGCTTTTTATTTTAAGGGGCGAAATACTCGCTCTCTCACAGATATTTCGTTGCAGTTATGGGAGCAAACGCATGTCAGAACCGAAGGGGATCGGAATAGACCTGGATGACGTCCAGGCAGAAGAGCGTCAGCAAATCTTGGTGATCGAAGACGAACCCGATACCGTCTTCCTGCTCAAACAGGTTTTACGGATCGGTGGTTTCAACGTGATGAGCGCATTAGGGGGCCAGGAAGCGCTCAAGAAGCTGGCCGAGTATAAACCAGATATTGTTTTACTAGACCTGATGATGCCGGAAATGAGCGGGTGGGATGTGTATAACTACCTGCGCCAGATGACAGACGTCCCGGTGATCATTATCTCCGCGATAGGGGAGAAAGAAGAAATCGTTAAGGGACTCCACCTCGGCGTCGACGACTACATCACCAAGCCGTTCCACAATGCCGAAGTTGTCGAACGGGTCAAGGCCGTCCTCCGGCGGACGAATAAGCAACAAGAGGTTAACCGGTTAGTATTTCCGAATATTAACATGGTTGTCGATTTTACCAGCCAAGAGGCTGTTCTTAATGGTATAGAACTTTCTCTGACACCGAAGGAGTTTGCCGTTCTGGCAGTTCTGGCGAAGAATGCGCCCGCAATTGTCCGCTATGAGACGATTGCACAAGCGGTATGGCGAACTGATTCGCCGGAGGTGCGGAACCGAACAAAGTACCTGGTTTATTTACTCAGGCGAAAGTTCGAAGAAGCAGCGCCAGGATCGAATTTGATCCTTAATATGGATCGCCGTGGCTATCGACTCCAGACGGGGGAATGATGATTAGGAGGTAGACTCATGTCGTCGTCCACGACGAAATTTGACCGCATATTCGAAAAACCGGCCAATATTGAGGTGGTAAGGGCGAAGAACAATATTTCAAAGCGTTGGCAATGGCGCCTCTTATTGTTCAGCCTGATCTTGGTCGATTTTTTTATGTTATGGGCAGCCTTTTGGCTGGCCTACTTGATCCGTTTCAATTTACAGGTACCTTTATTCGTGCTGTGGGTACGTCCTTCGGCTGTATACTACCAGCAGATCATGCTCGTCCTGATCATCTTATGGTTGGGCGTGTTCTACCTGAAGGGATTGTACAGTCGGGAAAAATTGCTTGGGGGAACGCAAGAGTACTCTTCCCTGTTCACGGCCACGGCGATGGGGGTATTGATTGTGGTTGGGGTCAGTTTCTTGGACCCCGGCTTTTACCTGGCCAGAGGTTGGCTGCTGCTCTCCTGGGGGCTGTCGTTCGTCTTCACCATGGTGGGGCGTTTTTTGATCCGGCGGGGCGTTTACCTGCTGCGCAAGAAGGGCTTCTTCCTCACCCCGGCGTTGATTGTTGGGGCGAATGATGAGGGCATCATGCTGGCTCACCAACTGCTGAAGTGGCAGACCTCGGGGTTCGATATCATCGGCTTTGTCGACAAGAAGATCCGGCCCGGGCAGAGTGTTTGGGGGCATCTGAAAGTCTTGGGGGACATGGAGCACCTGGACGAGGTGGTGGAACAGAATGGTGTCGAAGAGCTTGTCCTTGCGAGCAGCGCCATCTCATCCCGGGATCGGATGGTGGAAATTTTCAAGAAGTATGCATTCTCTCCCACCGTTCACATTCGCTTCTCCTCGGGATTATACGAGATCATAACCACCGGTTTAACCGTCAACCAGTTCGCCTACGTACCCTTGATGGGCGTCAATCCCGCCCGCCTTTCAGGGGTGGAGCAGGTGATGAAGCACATCCTGGACTACCTGATTACCATCCCGGCGATGATTGTCGCGCTGCCGCTTTACCTGGCGATAGCGATCGCGATCAAGCTTGATTCACCTGGACCGATCATCCATAAGCGCTGCGTCGTTGGGCTGAATGGGCGCAATTTTTACGCCTATAAGTTCCGTTCGATGTACGCCAATGGGGATGCAATCCTTGAATCTCACCCGGATTTGCAAGAAGAGCTGGCAAAGAATCAGAAACTCAAGGATGACCCGCGAGTGACGCGGGTGGGCAAGCTGATCCGTAAACTAAGCCTGGATGAGCTGCCTCAGTTGTTTAATGTATTGAAGGGGGAAATGTCATTGGTTGGGCCGCGCATGATTACGCCGGAGGAAATCGAGAAGTACAACCAGTGGGACACGAACCTGCTGACGGTACGTCCGGGGATAACCGGGTTGTGGCAGGTGAGCGGCCGCTCGGACGTATCTTATGAGGAGCGGGTCAGGCTGGATATGTATTACATACGAAACTGGAACATTTGGTTCGACGTGCAAATAATCGTCCAGACGATACCGGCAGTTATCAAAGGCCGTGGCGCCTATTAATCTGCCGGTTTGCCAATCGAATACACAGGTTACTTTATGAGTAGACATTATGAGCGTTGGGCAACAACTTTGTTGTTGTTGGAAAAGGCATTGCGATGATCATCGTGCAAACACCGTTAAGAATCAGTTTGTTCGGCGGGGGGACGGATTTCAAGTCCTACTACCAGGAAGAAGGCGGGGCCGTTCTATCCACGGCGATTAACAAGTATATTTTCGTCACGATCAAGAGCCGCTTCGATAAGAAATTGAGGATTGGATACACAAGGACCGAGATGGTCGACCATGTCGATGAGATCCAGCACGAGCTGATGCGGGAGACGCTGCGCAAAACGGGGATCAAAGAGGGGGTCGAGATCACGACCATTGGCGATATCCCGGAAGCCGGCTCGGGGCTTGGCTCGTCAAGCACCGTCACAGTCGGTGCTTTGCACGCAATGTATACCTACCTGGGTGAGAGCGTTGATGCAGAACAATTGGCCCGAGAGGCGTGCGAGATCGAGATCGACGTGCTCGGGAAGCCAATCGGGATCCAGGACCAGTATATCGCCGCCTACGGCGGTTTCCGCTTCATTGAGTTTCAGCCGGACGGGCAAGTCGTGTCGCAGCGGTTAAAGCTCGACCCTACCTTGCTGCGTAAGTTGAATGAGAGCTTACTGTTGTTCTTCACGGGCGTCACCCGCAAATCTTCGTCGATTCTGTCGGAACAAAAGACCAACATCGGTCATACAACCCCTGTCTTGAATGAACTGAAGCAGATGGCATACATTGCCAGAGACGAGCTGGAAAAGGGCAATTTCAATATTATCGGCGAGATGCTGCACGAGAGCTGGAAGCTCAAGAAGGAGCTGGCGACCAACATCAGCAACGGTGATATCGACGAGGTGTACCTGGCGGCCCGTAAAGCCGGAGCAATCGGTGGAAAAATTGCCGGAGCGGGCGGCGGTGGATTTATGATCCTCTTCTGCCCACATGAAAAGCAAGACGCGGTCCGTGAAGCGATGTGCAGCCTGCAAGAGCTGCCGTTCTCGCTGGAGTTCGATGGATCCAAAGTGATTTTCAACTACCGGCGTTAATTAGAGGTATCAAAAGAAGGAGGGAAATTTATCGATGAATCAGACTCAAGTGTATATTAAAGAACTGCAGGGAACCTTGGATCTACTGCCGATCGATTTGGTCGATGAGGCGATTTCGATTTTGCACCAGGCGCGAGTGAGCAACCGCCAGGTGTTTATTATGGGCAATGGGGGCAGCGCTTCAACCGCTTCCCATTTTGTATGCGATCTGGCCAAGAACACCAAGAGACAGGGCTGGCCGCATTTCCGGGTGCTGGGATTGACGGACAACAACGCATTGTTATCTGCGCTGGCCAACGACGAGGGCTACGAGAACGTCTTTGCCCAACAGTTAGCCAGTTTCATTCAGCCTGGAGACGTGGTGATTGCCATCTCAGCCAGTGGGAATTCGCACAATGTGTTGAAGGCCGTGGACCTGGCAAAGACTATGTTTGCCACCACGATCGGACTGACCGGCTTCGACGGTGGTAAGTTGGGGCAAATGGTGGACTTGCATATTCACGTGGACTCCAATTGTATCGAGCACGTGGAAGACATTCATTTGATGCTCGAACACGTGATGACCAAGGCGCTGCGCGAGAAGATCCAATCGGACACGTTCATGGTGGAAGCGCCACAGCAAGTGGCCCTGTCGGCGGAAGCCTTTCAAGAGAGTTCAGGCGACGGCGCACGCCGCCCGGTGTTGAAACTGGTGCACGGCATCCTCACGCAGTTGGACGGCGAATACGATCTGCCCGAGTTCTTGCAGCGCTTGCTGATGTTATCGGTGGATGGGATTGGCGCAGCCAGCGGCAGCGTTTTCTTGCTGGATGGGGATGGTAGCGCAAGCGAAGGCGTTTTGTTGTACGATGGTAAGGTGCAGCAGCAGCCGGCGCCAAAATTCGAGGAAATTTTCTCACATGGCCTGGCCGGCTGGGTGGCGCAAAACCGCGAGGCGGCGTTGGTGCAAAACACGCGTAAAGACCCGCGCTGGCTGCCGCAAGCCTGGGAGAAAAACGAGGAGCGCGTCCGTTCGGCGATCAGCGTACCCCTGACGGACCACGATCAAGTGGTGGGCGTCTTGACCCTGGTAAGCAGCGACGCACATCCGTTTACGCTGGAGGACAAGGCGCTTTTGACAGCGGTGGCGGTGACTGTGTCGTTGAATAAGGGGAAGCATATCTCTTTGAATGGAAAAGGGGAACGCCTGGGCGCGCAGGCTTAACCAGCCAGCGCCTGGAGCGCCTCGGATAGGGCGGCAAAGATGGAAAAAGGACGGGCTTGCTCGGCTGTTTGCAGACCGGCTTGTTGTGCGCCCCGGCCCGTTTGAACCAAAGCGAGGGTGGGTATCCCGGCAGCTTTTCCTGCCAGGAGATCGCTGATCGCATCGCCGATCATGATCGAGCGGTGCAGATCGAGGGACAAGGCCTGAGCGGCTTTGAGGAGCAAGCCGGGGCGCGGCTTGCGGCAGCTGCAGCCATCCTGGGGGGCATGTGGGCAGATGAACATGGCATCCACCCGTCCGCCTGCCTCAGCGATGATATCGGCCAACCGGTCATTGATCGCAACCACCGTTGTCAGCGGCACCAGGCCGCGGCCCACCGCCGACTGGTTGGTCACAACCACGATCTTATAGGGGCTGCCGGAAATGACCTTGAGGGCGGCAAGAGCCTGGGAATAGACGGCGACATCATCCCAGGTACGTACATAATTGGGCCGGTTTTCGATAATAACGCCATCTCGGTCGAGGAAAATCGCCGGTTCCATACGCAAATTATACATGGAGAATGGGGTGTACGGCGATTGCGAAGGGGATCGAACAAAAAGACAGGCGAGCAAACGCTCCCGCTGCCGATTTCAAAGAATACTGCCTGCTTGAAATCCGAACGATGTCGGAATGGCGGAGCATTTCTAGAACAAGCTGCTTTGGTATTTTTCAGAACGTATATTTCTGGAGTCGTTTTATGAAGTATATAAAGAACAGGATCTCAATCGATAAAAAGGCCCTGGTGATACCCTCCCTGCTGCTGGTAATCGCCATGCTGGTGATCCCACCTGCGGCCGTCTATTCGCAGGCTGTCGATCAGGGCTGGTCGCCGCCGATCAACGTATCCAAAACCGGCAGCGCCAGCGACCCGGCGATCGCCGTGGATTCGAAGGGGGCGCGGTACGTCGTTTGGGTGGATCCATACAACGGCTTTATGTATTCGAAAGAAGGGGCAGATGGGTGGACTGTGCCCGAGGCGGTCAGGTTTCCATTTAGCCCGGTGGTGGCTTACAACTCGACCACCGAGCCGGTCTATCCGAATGTAAAGCTGCTGGGCGACCCGAATGGGCGCATCCACGCCTTTTGGATCGACGAAAACGGCGTGTTGTTCCAGTCCAGCGCCAGCGAGGCCGGTTTTGGGATCGGCGGGGCATGGCAGTCGAAGCGCGCAATGACCGATTCGGCCATTGCCTTCGACGCTGCCATGGACGCGGACGGCAGTATTCATCTTGCGTATATCCATAATGTAGATACATACAATTACCCCGCCGGGATTTACTATCGCAAATTAACCCATTCGTATTACTGGACGAACCCGGTTTCCCTGTCGAACTCGCCGTATTTTCGCTCCATCACTGCTGATACCGCCAATGTGAGTGTGGCTGCCACGCAAGGCGGCGATACCGCTGCCGTTTATGTGGCCTACGACAACCAGCCGCGCAACCGCATTTCTGTGATCAAGTCGGGGGATGCGGGAAGCACCTGGACCAACCCGGTGATCGTGGATGGGCCCGAGGTCAACGGCGGGCAGGTGCTGCCGAAAAATGTCAAGGTGGGGGCCAGCGGAAGTAACGCCGTGCTGGTCTGGCAGGTGGATGAAGCCGGGAATAACTGCACCCAGAATTACAAATGGTCGAACGACAGCGGCGACACCTGGCAGGGGCCGCAGCGCATGATGACGAACATTCAGGGCTGCGCCGATACCAACCAGTTCTTAATCAGCGCCGACGGCGCTATGCTGTTGATGACCAAAGTACTGGGCCAGGTTTATCTGCACGCCTGGGACGGCGCTCGCTGGAGCGATCCGCAGAATCAGGAAATCTTATCCAGCTTCATCGATCAGGAGACCTACAATCTGGTCAGCTTGAACGGCCAGTCCGCCATGATGTCCGCAGGGAACACGCTAAACGTAGTCGGTTACGATACCGGCCCGGGCGGTGACGTTTGGCTGGTGAATCGCCAGATCGACTCCGTTGATAGCTGGTTCTCTTCCCCCAATGAGTGGACCATGCCCATCACGGTGTCGACCAGCTCGGGGGACAGCTTCGCCAACGGGCTGGTGGCCGACCAGAACGGATTTGTGCACATGGTCTGGAGCCAGAAGGGCACCAACCCAGACGGTGGGGATAGCTCCGGTCTGGAGTATGCCCGCTGGGACGGCCGCACCTGGACCTCGCCGCTGATGGTTTTCGGGGCGCCCTTCACGGATGTCAACCCGCCATCGGCCGACATTTCCAACAACCAGCTTTACGTGGTGTTTTCAGACCCGTCGAGTGGGGAGATCCAATTCACATCGGTGAGCGCCAGCAGCGCCACCGATGCGCGCGCCTGGTCGCCTTTGACGGCGCTGCCAATCGAAGGCAGCGGGGCCAATTCTCCTCAAATCCATGCAGCCTCAGACGGCAGCCTGTATGTGGCCTATGCCGTTCCGATCAATGAAAATCGGGGCATCTACCTGATCCACTCGACCGATGGTGGGGCCAGTTGGTCGAAGCCGGCGCAAGTGTTCGATGCCGCCAAGGCCAATTGGCAGGTAGTAGATTACCCACAACTGGCCCTATCGGACCCGCAGCACCTGTATTTACTGTTCACCCAATATTCACTGCCGGGACGCGACAGCCCGATTGGCCTATATTTCACCACCTCCTCCGATGGCGGCGCTTCCTGGGCTGCACCTCAGACGGTGACCAATCAACCAGTGTATTGGAGCGACATCTTGAGCACCGGACCTGATTCGGTTCAGGTCGCATGGCAGGAGCTGACCAACGGCGCTTACACTGTCTGGCAGAATACATCCGGCGACGGCGGGCAAAGCTGGACCGGTAAGAGCTCGCTGTACAACTCGGGCACCCGAACGATGCTCTCGCCGTTGATCGTCGATCAGCAGGAACGGATCCACCTGGTGCAGTCGTCCAAGGAAGACCAGGGCAGCATCACGCTGACTCACTGGATCTGGAATGCCCCGCAGTGGTCGATTTCCGACCTGTCGAAGTTCCAGACCGGCGGGAGCAGCAACGTCGATGCCCTGCTCGGAACAACCACTTCCGATGGCAGGCTGCTGGTGGTGTATGCAATAGAGACGCCTGCCGTAAGCAACCCGAACCTGCTGTTGAGCGGCGTCTATTCGAGCCAGCGTAACCTCGACACCGGCGCACAGGCAGCCGGCGCAGAGGCTGGGGCTGCGGCGAATCCATCTGCGGTTCCTACCAGGCAGCCATCGCCTGTTCCCACCAGGGTGGAGGCCACCGAACCTTCGCTGTCGGCTGCCCCGGTCAGTGGAAACGTTCAGGTCCCGAAGTCGACGCCGGTCAGCACAGGAAACCAGTACATTGGATTGATCCTCGGCGTTGCCATAACGGTCCTGATTGTGATCGTCATTACAATCTTTGGGGTGATGTCCGTCAAGCGACGTGGATTGCGGTAAAGAACGAAGCCGTAAACACTGTACAGTGGTAGCAATGGATTAGAGGTAGAAATGACGGGCAAAGCGAGATCAATCTATGCATGATGGCGTCGAACAAAAAGAGGCTTCAGAGCGGAGCCTGGCCCGGACGATTTTTAAGAACACGGGCTTCATCACAACAGGAACGATTGCCCTCAAGGCGATCAATTTCCTGTTCGGTGTATACGTCGTCCGGCGGCTGGGCGACGCCCGCTTTGGTCAGTACTCGATTGTCCTTGCCTTCGTCGGCATCTTCCAGATCCTGGCGGAACTGGGTATGTCGCAGTATGTCATGCGCGAGATGGCGCGTGACAAGAAGAACATTGAAAAATATTTTTGGAACCTGGTTGCGCTGCGCCTGATCCTGGCGTTGGCGGCCATGGTTTTCATCCCGGTCAGCGCTTATTTCGTAGGTTACTCGCCTGAATTGATCCTGGGGGTTGTGATCTACACCTCCAGCTTTATCCTGTCGGCGTTCAGCGCCCCGTTGGCATCGGTTCTGACTGCCAGCGAGCGCCTCGATATCACCACCATCATCAATATCGTCTCGCAGATCGTGTTCATGATCTTCGGTGCGATCTTCCTGTTCAGTGGGCTGGGGTATATCTGGCTGATCGTGGCCTTGCTCATCAGTGTGATCCCCAGCGTAGCGATCGGCTTGATCACCATCCGGCGGCTGAACATTTCTTACCTGCCGTTCCAGCTGAACCCGCGAATTTGGCCCGGTATTATCCGGGCAGGGCTGCCTTTCGGCATCATCTCGCTGATGTTATCGATTGCCCGCAGCATCGACACGGTGATGCTTTCCTGGTATGAGCCCGATCAGGTCGTCGGCTGGTACAACGTGTCCTACAACCTGGTGCTGTCGATGATGGTGTTCTATGGGGGATTCAAGGAGGCCATCGTACCATCGCTGTCGCGGGTCTTCATGAAGGACCCGCAGCAGGTGGAGCGCTGGTATTACCACTCGGTACGGATGATCATCCTGGCTTCGATCCCAATGGCGTTTGGGGGCATGGTGATTGCTTTTCCGCTGATCCGATTCCTGTATACCGATCAGTTCCTACCCTCGGCGGTAGGGATGCAGATCTTAATCTGGGACATTCCCGTGCTGATGTTCGCCAGCTTTTGCGGGAACATCACCACCGTCGTCGGGCAGGAGCGGGCTGCGGCTCGCATTAACACGATTAACACCATTGCCAACGTTGGGTTGAACCTGTTGTTCATCCCCATGTACGGATTGGTCGGCGCTGCCATCATCTCGGTGGTCACCGATTTGATCAGCGCTTTGCAATTCTACCTGCTCCTACGTAAGCAGCTGCATCTGCCTTCGATCGCCTGGCTCATGGCGCGCACCATTGTGGCTGCGTTCATCATGGCGGTTCCGGTGCACCTGCTGATACCGTGGGCGAGCGGCTGGAGGATTTTCCTGGCTATTGGCGTGGGCATGGCAGTCTACCTGCCTTTGCTGGTTGCTTTCCGGCTGGTGGGGAAAGCGGAGTGGAGTGTCGTCAAACGTATTGCACACCGAGTAAGCGTCTGGACCACGGCAAGGAGGACGGCCGAATGACGGGAGAGAGAATGAAGGTTGCCATGGCAGTGCATCACTTTCCGCCGCGTTACAATGGAGGGGCGGAATGGCGCGCCTACCGGACCGCATCGGCGCTGCAAGAACGCGGCCATCGGGTAGAGGTCACAGCGGTGGAGCGAATTGATGCCCCGGCTGAGAATGACCTGACCTACCGGGCAGAGAACTTTCAGGGGGTGGATGTGCGGCGGCTGTCATTCGACCTGGAGGCGGCGCCAGACTTGTTCCGCTGGCGATACGACAATCCGTGGATTGGGGAGTATTTCGAGCGATATTTCGAGGAGACCCGGCCGGATGTTTTTCATCTGATCGGCGGCTACCTGTTGACGGCCAGCGCCCTGGAGACCGCTCGGCGCATGGGCATCCCGACGGTGGTCACGCTGACCGATTTCTGGTTCCTGTGTGCACGCCTTTCGATGCAGCGAAGCAACGGTGAGATCTCAACGCTGCCGCTCGATCCGGTGCGATGCGCACGCTGCCTGGGCGAGGAATCCCGCCGCTACCGGATCCCCGGGCGGCTGTTCCCAGAGTTGATGAATTTGTACTGGCGCAATCGCAAGGATAAGGTGCAGCAGATGCAAGCGCGGATGGACTGTCTCCTGCAGACCCTCAACCAGGTGGACACCATCATCAGCCCTTCCAGGTTCCTGCGCGAGTTCCACATTGAGGCCGGTGTGGACCCCAGCCGAATCCTATTCTCACGGCAGGGGCGCAACCTTTCTGCCAACCCAAAGCCGAAACAACCATCCAAGGGTGTTCTGCGGATTGGATATTCCGGACAGATCAGCGAGCATAAGGGCGTCCATGTGCTGGTGGATGCAGTGCATAAGCTGCCGGGCGCACCGCTGCAAGTTAAGATTTATGGTGACCTGGAGGTGTTCCCCGATTACACTCGCAAGCTCAAGACAAAGGCGGCGGGTGACCCGCGGATCGAATTCATGGGGCCTTACCGGCGGGATGAGTTGGCGGATGTTTTCGCCGGGCTGGACGTGCTGGTGATCCCGTCGATGTGGCGGGAGAACAGCCCGAACGTGATCCTGGAGGCCTTTGGATACCAGACACCGGTGATCGGCACAGACTTCGGCGGTATCAGCGAGCTGGTTGACCATGGGGGCAGTGGGCTGCTGTTCGAGCGGGGAAGCGCCGAGAGCCTCGCGATGCAGATCGGAAAGCTGCTGGATGAATCCGGTTTGCTGGAGCGGCTGCAGGTGGGCGTTCCACCCGTACGCAGCGTCAGCGAGGAAATTGACGAACTGGAAGCGATTTATCGACGTGTTCAGAGCCATGCAAACCAAACGATCTAAGCCTGAACCCGAGTCCCGGCCATGGGTAGGGATCATCCTGCTGAATTGGAATGGATGGAAAGACACTTTTGACTGTCTGAAGTCGCTCAAGCAGGTGTCATACCCGGCCATTCGAGTGGTTGTGGTCGACAACGCTTCCAGCGAGGCGCCGTCGAGCGATCCTGGCGAATGCTTCCCGGATGTGGATTTCATCTACCTGGATGAGAACCTCGGTTATGTAGGTGGAAATAACGCCGGCATGCGCCATGCACGCGAGCAGGGCGCTGATTACGTGCTGCTGCTGAACAACGACACTGAAGTGGCTCCGGATTTTTTAGAGCGAATGGTCTCTGCAGCCGAGACCGACCCGCAGGTGGGTATGGTGGGCCCGACGATTTATTATTACGGCGAACCGGATGTGATCTGGTCGGCGGGCGGCGCGGTCGACCGGCTGCGGGGCGACACGACCATGCTGGGCATGGGAAAGGTCGATCATGGTCAGTACGGCCAGACGCAGCGAGATGTAGATTGGGTCACCGGGTGCGCTTTGCTGGCAAAAACGGAGCTGATCGAGCGAGTGGGGATGCTGGACGAGCGATTTTTTGCTTATTACGAGGAGGCCGAGTGGTGCGCGAGGGCGCGCCGGGTGGGCTACCGCATCGTGCACGCCCCGCAGGCTAAAGTCTGGCACAAGATCACCCGCCAGGCGCGTGAAGCCTCACCGCTGGTAAACTATTACATGGCGCGCAACCGGCTGCTGTACCTGAAGCTGACCGGCAGGGGCATTATCCCCTGGATCTACACACTGGGCGAATATGGGCGCCGCCTGGCAAGCTGGTCGCTGCGGCCCAAGTGGCGCGGCAAGTCGCAGCAGCGGGACGCCCTGCTGCGCGCGATCCAAGATTTCGTCGGCGGCCGGTTTGGCAAGGCCAATGCGCCGGTAGAAACCAGCAGGGCGTTATGAAGATCCTTTTCGTCTCGCGCTGGTTCCCCTACCCGCCCGACAATGGGGCCCGCATCCGGGTATACAACCTGATCCGGCACCTGGCTCGGCATCACGAGATCGACCTGATCTCGTTCAGGGATGAGACCTGGGATGAGAGTCACCTGGAAGGGCTGCGCCCATACTGCGACCGGGTTTGGTCCATCCGATATGAACCCGAGCGCAATGGGCAGATCAGCAAGCTGTTGGGCTTCTTCTACCGCAGGCCGCGCTCGATGGTAACTTCGTATAGCCACGAGCTGCAGCAGCAGGTGGACACGGCCGAGCGCAGCGGCAAGTATGACCTGCTGCTCTCGTCGGAGGTGGACATGGGGGTATACACGCAAAAATGGTCCGCAACCCCCAAAGTATTCGAGGAGCTGGAACTGACCAGCCTGTACGAGCAGTCGCTGCAGGGCCTGCGCGGCCGCTTGACCTGGTGGAAGTACACCCACTATCTGCCGCAGATGATGAGCAGCTTCCAGGGCTGCACGGTGGTGTCTGAGCGGGAACGCCAGCGGGTGCGTGCAGTTGTGCCGGATACCTGCCCTGTGGAGGTGATCCCGAATGGGGTGGACACACAGCACTATCAGGGCGACTACGGGCCGAGACAGGCGGATACGCTGGTCTACTCCGGCGCGCTGACTTATTCGGCCAACCTGGACGCCATGCAGTACTTCCTGGGCGAGGTGTTTCCGCTGGTTAAGGCGCGCCGCCCGAACGCCCGGGTCTTGATTACTGGTAATACCGAAGGCGTGGACCTGAGCACCCTACCGGAAGCGGATGGGTTTGAATTTACTGGCTACGTCGATGACATCCGTCCGGTGGTCGCGCGCAGCCAGGCCAGTATCGTGCCGCTGCGTCTGGGCGGCGGGACCCGGCTGAAGGTGCTCGAATCGCTGGCGCTGGGGACGCCGGTGATCTCAACCTCAAAGGGCGCTGAAGGGCTGGACCTGACGCCTGGGCGGGACTACCTTGCGGCGGATACTCCACAGTCCTTTGCGGATGCGATCCTGGAGGTATTGGAGAACCCGATGTTGGCGGGGAGCCTGTCCTGCCGGGGGCGAGAGGCGGTGGAGGCGCGCTACGACTGGACGATGATCGGACAGAAGCTGGATGCTTTCCTACGGCAAGCGCTGCCAGGCAGCGAGGATTAACGGAAGAAGGAGGGGCCGTGGCAACAACCAATTCAGATGAAATGACGACAAGGAACGCACAGGCAGCGAGATCGCAAGCCTGGGCACAGCCCGGCGACCGTTCGTCCCTGAAGGCCTGGATTTCGGCGCTGGTTTTAGTGCTGGCGGCTGGCACGGGGGCGCTGCTTTGGGCATTGAAACAGCCCTACGCCGTTCTGCTGATCTTGCTGCCGCTGGCGGCTGTGATGCTGTTCCGGTTCCAACAGCAGATGTTCCTGGCGCCCGTGCTGATTTTCATCACGGCGGCTTACACCAATTTTGCCGTCGGCACTGGTACGCAGAGCAGCGTGGTCGACAGTTTGATCCTGTCCATCCTTTTTGTCGGCATGTGGGTGCTGCACGAGGTGATCACGAAACATGGGCTTCACCTGCACCCATTCCCGATCAATGTGCCCATCATCGGCTTCATGCTGACCGTTCCCATCTCGATGGTCTGGGGCTATATTTTTCGGGATCCCTCGGTGGTATGGTGGGATACGTTTATTTACGTGCAGCTTGCCACGGCAACGGTGATGATCATGCTGCCCAGTTTGATGCTGCTAATCGGTAACCGGGTCAACGATCTGCGGATCATCAAATTTGTCGTGGGGCTGATGCTTGCGGCTGCGGTGCTGGGCCTGGCCTATGATGAGGGCTGGCTCAATTTCCGGGTACAAACCGGGGGGCTGTTCACCATGTGGGTTGTGGCGCTGACAGTGGGACTGGCGGCCTTTAATAAGCGCATCCCGGTCATCGGGCGCATCCTGCTGCTCGTGACTGCCGGCGCCTGGATCTACTATCGCTTTGGGAAGAATATCTCTTGGCTGGCGGGCTGGCTGCCGCCGTTTGTGGCGCTGGGGGTGATCGCATACCTGCGCGACAAGCGTCTGGTGCTGATCATGGTGATCGTCGGCGTGGTGTTGATTGGGACGAATCTCGATTATTACCAACATGCCTTCAGCGCAGAGAACGCCCAGAGCGGCGGCACACGCCTGTTCGCATGGAGCACCAACCTGGGGCTTGCGGCCCGGCACTTTTTATTTGGAATGGGGCCGGGGGGGTACGCCCCTTATCTGGTAACCTACTACCCAAGTTGGGCGCTGGCTTCGCACAGCAACTACATCGACATTCTAGAAGAGACCGGCATTGTGGGTCTCATCTTCTTTGTTTGGTTCTTTGTTGGTATGGCAGTCATCGGTTACAACCTGATGAAGCGGACACGCGGCAGGGGCGATTTCATTGAGGCCATGTCGGTGGTCGTATTGGCAGGGATCGTAGGGTGCATGATTTCGATGGTTATGGGGGATTGGTTGGTACCGTTTCCCTACACACAGGGTATCAACGGTTACGACTACATTGCTTACAGCTGGATTTTTATGGGGTTCGCGCTCGTATTGGACAGGCTGACGAGGAAACAAGAGATACAGGGAGTGGAAACATAGCAAAGGGGAGACAATGCGTACGTTAATTATCGCAACCAGCGTGCAGCCAAAGCATGCCACCGAAGAGATCCTTATGGGTAAACGACCGAGACTGGAATATATCGAACTGGCAAGAAAGTTGGATTCGGATTATGTGGATTACAACAGCGCGGCGCTTTCCAATGCCGCCCTCGTCCGTCAAATGGAAGAGCTCTTGAAGCTGGATATCTTCTGGGCCAGGAAGCTGGCAAAGAAGGTCCGCCAGGAAGGCTACGATGTCGTTCTCAGCATGTCGGAGCGCATCGGCATTCCGTTGGCGCACTACTTGGACAACGGCGTCCGCCATTGCGTGATCACCCATCACCCGCTTTCACCGGCCAAGCTGCGCCTGCTGAAGCTGCTGGGCAGCTTTCAACACGTAGACAAGGTGCTGCCACTCAGCGACGCTGAAAAGAAGGTTTTGCAGAAGGAACTGCGTTTGCGTGAGGACCAGGTAGAGACCGTACGCTATGCCATCGACACGGAGTATTACCGGCCCATTGCGGCCAAAGCCGAATGGCCGGAATCGCCCGAGCGGTTCATCTTGAGCCTGGGACTCTCAAAACGGGATTATCCGACCTTGATCGAGGCGCTGCGTCATCTGCCCGACGTCCAATGCGAAATTTGCGCAACCAGCGCTTGGGACGATTACGACCTGGGGATCCGCGAAGACACACTGCCCGCGAATGTGCGCATGGTGGATTACGATCATCCCGAGGTGATCCGGGATGCGTATGCTCGCTGCGCCTTCGTGGTGATCCCGCTGGAGACACACACCAGTCAATGGACGTCCGGCTCTGCCTCCGTGCTGCAGCCCCAGGCAATGGGCAAACCGGTGATCGCGACCTGCATCCCGGGGATGTACGATTACCTGCAGGATGGCAAAACCGGCATCCTGGTGAAAGGGAGCAACCCCAAGGCGATGGCGCAAGCGATTGAAAGGTTGTGGGACAACCCGGAAGAAACGGCGAAGATGGGGGCGTGCGCCATGGAATGGGTGCAGGAAAATTATTCCTACAAGCGCTGGGTGAATGACATCCGCCGGGTGATCGGAGCAAGGGGTTCAGGGACGGATGAGTGATTATTGAGAGGTATTGGAGCGTCGAATGGCTGAAGGCGCAATCGGGTATAATGCCTTCATCTAGATGGGGGGATAGAGGCAAGGACATGGTCCGCTGGAGTTTCTGGTTTAAACGAAAAGAGCAGCGTCGGACAACGCTGTATTCCAACCAAGCGGGAGTTCTCTTTGCATAAAGGAGTGGGAAAGATGCGCTTACAATGGAGCGGCCGGTTCCGGCTGAGCATATCAATCGCGTTTGCAATCATCATCTTACTGGCAAGTTCTCAGGTGGGAACGGCCCAAATCCCGATCCGATCGGTCACCTGGGACCAGCCGATGCGCGTCCCCTCGCCGGACACCTCCAACTCCTGGTTCCCAGACCTGGCTGTTGACAGTCAGGGCAACGTCCACGTGGTGTGGAGTGAATCCCAGGCTGCCACCGACCAACTGCTGGAGAGCGTCTATTATTCCACTTGGAACGGTAACAGCTGGACACAGTATAACGATATCGTCGCTCCCAGTCCCGATATACGACGGACGTCGCTGGCGATCGATGGCAGGGATACCCTGCACCTGTTGTACGGGGGCTCGGATTCCGCCGAGAATAACCGGCTGGCCTACAAGCATGCCCCGGCGGGCCAGGCATACTCCTCGGCGCGCTGGTCAGAGCCGGAATATCTGAACGACCGCGGCCAGTCGTACATGGGGGTGATGGCTGTCGCGCAAGAGACCATTCACTTGCTGTATGAGGATACGGGTGAATTCAACGGCGCTTGCCCAGGCTGCGCGGATATTTATTACCGCTCGTCACCAGACCTGGGACAGACCTGGTCGATCCCGGTGTCTCTCGACCCAACTCCGGTTGGTTCGGCCCGCCCGCACCTGTTCGTGGACCAAAATCAAGTGATCTACGCCAGCTGGGATGAGGGCTTCGATCCTCTCTCTCGAAAAGGCGAACCCCATTCTGGTGAATTCGTCTACTCGACGGACGGCGGCGACAACTGGAGCAACCCCTTGTCCGTCACCTACCCGAACTCGACCAACCTGCAGCTGACGGTGGCCGCCAACGGCAACGGCGGCGTGATGTTGGTGTGGCGCACTGCCGATCCGACCTTCCCAGGCGTTTACTATATGTGGTCCACGGATGGGGGCGCAAACTGGTCTCTGCCGGAAACGCTGCCGAACTTCCAGGCAGTGCCGTTCAGCGATCCGAACGATGCCTACGACATGGCGGTGGACAGCGCCGGCCATATTCACCTGCTGGCTTCCGGATATATGATGGGCAGCGAGCAGCCGGGCGCGCCCACCCCTCAAGCCGGCGCGTCCGGACTATACCAGTTCGAGTGGGACGGCCAGAACTGGTACCCGCCGAACTTGCTGTACCGGGGCGGATGGCTGCCGGAGTATCCGAAGCTGGTGATCGACCACGGCAATCAGCTGCACGCGGTATGGTACTTGCGGCAGGGGGGTAACAGCGCAGTGCCGTATCAGATCATGTATGCGCATGGGGTATCTTCCTCGCCGCGCACGGAGCCGCAGCCGTTGCCCACGCTGCCGCCGGCCGATGTGGGGACCAGCAGCGGTGCGGCTGCGCCGCTGCGTCCGAGCGCTACGCCGGAACTGGCCCCTACGGCCACCTGGGTAGCGTCGACGCCTGCCTCCGCAGCGAGCCTATATTCGGAGTGGGGTAACTATGGCTTGATCCTGTTGAGTATCCTGCCGGTGGTTGGATTGATTATTGGTGTTGCGATCATCGCTCGCAAACGGAGCATGTAGTATTTTGGGGGTGGTCGCTGGGGAGCCGGCCGCTCAGGTTGATGGAGACCTTCATCCACATAAGAAGGGGACGAGATGGACTTATCGATTGTCATTGTGAATTGGAATACTCACGAGCTGCTGCAGAAATGCCTCGGCTCGATCTACCGGCATCCGCCGGACGCCGAATTTGAGGTCTGGCTGGTCGATAACGATTCGAGCGATCAAAGCGTCGAGATGGTGCGCAGAGAATTTCCGCAAGTGCGTCTGATCGTGAATACGCAGAATGTCGGGTTTGCGCACGGCAACAACCAGGCCATGCGCGAGAGCAGCGGGGAATACGTGCTGATGTTGAACCCCGATACCGAGGTGAAGCCGAGAGCGCTCGATACGATGCTGGAGTTTTTGCGAAACTGCCCGGAGGCAGGCGGCGCGGGTGCAAGGTTGGTTTCTGCGGACGGCAGCTTGCAGAATTCTTGTTCACCCGAGCTGACCCTGCCGCGCGAACTGTGGCGCCTGTTCCATTTGGACGCGCTGTACGCGTATGGCCAGTACCGTATGGATGGATGGGACCTGGCGAAACCGCGCCAGGTTGACGGTTTACAGGGAGCTTTCTTGCTGCTGCGCAAGCAGGCGCTCGATCAGGTGGGCCTGCTGGACGAAGATTATTTCATGTATACCGAAGAACTGGACCTGTGCTACCGGCTCCGAGAAGCGGGCTGGAGCCTGTACTGGGTGCCGGAGGCGGTGGTTTTACATCACGGCGGTCAGAGCACCAAGCAGGCGCCGGAAAGCAATTTCATCCGGCTGTATGAGAGCCGCCTGCAGTATTTCCGCAAACATTATGGCCCGACAGCGGCAAGCGGGTACAAAGGCATCCTGATGGCGGCGGCGGTCACGCGGCTGGGGCTCAGCCCACTGTCCTACATGCTTTTTCCAGAGCAGCGCGAACGCAATCGCACCCTGGCCGGACACTATTCGAAGTTGATCGCCGTCTTACCGAAGATGTAGGGGGACTTGCTGTGAGGATCTTATTCTTAACTCAGATCATCCCCTGGCCTCCGGATGCCGGGCCAAAGGTGAAAACCTGGCAGGTGCTGCAGTACTTGAAGGCGCAGGGCCATGCGGTGCACCTGGCGTCTTTCGTGCGACCCGAGGAGGAGCGGCACGTGCAGGCGCTGGAGAGCGTATGCGCTTCGGTCCGCACGACGCCCATCCGGCGCTCGATGGCCGCCAACCTGGGCTACTATCTCAAGAGCCACTGGAGTGGACGGCCGTTCCTGATCGAACGTGACGACCTTGACGGTATGCGCCGGTTGGTGGATGAGATCCTGGCGGAGCAGGACATCGACCTGATCCACGCCGATCAGCTTTCGATGGCGCAGTTCGCCTTTTCGTCGGCCTACCCGCTGAGTGAGCTGAACAGGGAGGGCGGCAAGAAGCGCCCCTTCCTGGTGTTCGACGCCCATAACGCCACTTGGACGATCATCGAGCGCATGCGCCACACGATGGGCTGGTACCTGCGGCCGGTGCTGTCGCTGGAAGCCGAGCGCATCCGCCGCTACGAGGGCGAGATTGTACACAGCTTTGACCATACATTCGCAGTCGCCGTGCCGGACGCTGCCGCCCTACTGGAGGCGGTGGGCTCGCTGCCGGGAAAACCGGAGGCCTTGCAGAGCCGGATTTCGGTGATCCCCATCGGCGTGGACACCGAGCGGATCCGGCCGGTGAAGCGTGCGCCAGGCTCGATGAATATTCTGACGCTGGGAACGCTGCACTACCCACCCAACGCGGACGGCGTGCGCTGGTTTGCGCGTGAAGTTTTTCCGCAGGTGCGCGAGCGGGCCCCTGCAGCCTGCCTGACCATTGTAGGCAAAAACCCGCCCAAAGACTTCATGCAAATGGCCGAAGAGGACCCGCAGCACATGACCGTCACGGGTTACGTACCGGAGCTGGAGCCATACTTCGAGCAAGCGGCGCTGGTGGTTGTGCCGGTGCGCGCCGGTGGGGGTATGCGTGTGCGTATCCTGGAGGCCTTCGCCCGCGGTATGCCCGCCGTGACCACCACGGTCGGTCTGGAGGGGATCGAAGCGGAGCCGGGGAAGGAGATTTTGGTGGAAGATACGTCGCAGAGGTTTGCTGATGCGGTGGTGAAGGTGCTGGGGGATGCCGGGCTGCAGGAGCATTTGGCGCAGAATGGCCGCCGACTGGCCGAGACCCGCTATGATTTTCGAGTTGTTTTGCAAGAATTAGGTCGAGTGTACGCTTCTTTAGAAGAGTCGCCCGCCTGATGAGATGAGAGAGAGATGTCGTTAAAGATTTTGTATGTCGTTCCGTATGTGCCGAATTTGATCCGCGTTCGACCCTATAATCTGATCCGCTACCTGTCTGAACGAGGAAATGAAGTCACATTGGTGACCTTGTGGACCAGCCCGGAGGAGCGAGAGGATATCGAGTTGATCCGGCCTTACTGCCATGATCTGCACGCCTTCGAGCTGCCCAAGTGGCGGTCTTACTGGAACTGCCTGGCGGCGCTGCCCACACCGCATCCGCTGCAGGCGGTTTACTGCTGGCAGCCAGACGCGGCCCGCAAGATCCGCTCGATCTTGGAGGAGAATGATTTCGACGTTATCCATATCGAGCACCTGCGCGGGGCGCGTTACGGCTTAGACCTGCGCTCGGAGTTAGAGGGGACAGGCAAGGCGCTGCCGCCCATCGTATGGGACAGCGTCGACAATATTTCGCACTTGTTCCGGCAGGCCTCTCAAGAGAGCCGGGCGATTTTCAGTCGTCTGGTGACGCGCTTAGAGCTGGGCAAGACAGAATGGTTCGAAGCCCGGTTGATGCATGAGTTTGAGCGCACCACGGTCACCTCGCCGGTAGACAAAGAAGCCTTCCTGGCGTTAGACCGCCGGCGGGCCGACCCGGAGCGCATCTTCGTGCTGCAAAACGGCGTCGACCTGGCCTACTTTGCTCCGGATGCCGATGTTGCGCGTGAGTTGGAGACGCTGGTGGTGAGCGGAAAGCTCAGCTACCATGCCAATGTGAGCATGGTGCTGTACCTGGTGCGAGAGATCATGCCGCTGATCTGGGAAGAAAAGCCGGACGTTAAGCTGGTGATTGTGGGCAAAGACCCGGCCAAGGAGATCCAGGCGTTAGGCGAGCGGCCAAGAATCACCGTCACCGGCACGGTAGACGATATCCGCCCCTACTTGCAGCGGGCAACTGCGGCCGTGACGCCGATCGTCTATGGGGCTGGGATTCAAAACAAGGTCTTAGAAGCAATGGCTTGCGGGACACCGGTGGTATCGACGCCGAAAGCGGTATCCGCGCTCTCAGCGCTGCCCGGAGAGGACCTGTTAGTGGCGCAGGACCCGCCTGCCTTTGCCCGGACGGTGCTCGACCTGTTAGACGATCCTGAGCAGCAAGAACGCTTGAGTGCAGCGGGCAGGCGCTACGTGGAAGATCACCACCATTGGAATGTGATCGCCGGCCACCTGGAGGATGTATACCGGCAGGCCGGGCAGAAAACGCAAGTCGATTTGAAATTGTAATCAACGGCTGCATGTGATAAACTGTGGATAAAGCGAAGTTGTTATCGATCTCTTATCAGGGGAACACAGGTCAATCACTGATGCCGGCAAATCAAAATGACCCTCTAATGGTTTTTGGGGGAAAGGAATTATAAAAATGGATCTTGATGCATATGTGACGCCTTTACGCAAATGGTGGTGGCTGTTACTGGCGGCCACGGTGATCGCTGCGGTTTCCAGTTTCCTGGTCGCCTCGAGCCAGCCGGTGTTCTACCAGGCGAGCACCACACTGATCATCGGTCGCACCATTGCGGATCCAAACCCAACGTCAAACCAGATTGCGCTGGACAAGCAGCTGGCCCAAACCTACGCCCAAATCGGCAATCGTGAAACGATCTACAACGCCACGGCGGCTGCATTGGGGCTAAAGAAGCTGCCCGATTACAAAGTGCAGCCGCTCACCGACAGCCAGCTGATTGAGATCCGAGTGACCGACACGAGCGCTGCTCGGGCGCAAGCCGTGGCGAATGAGCTGGCCCACCAGCTGATCCTGCACAGCCCAACCAATCCGAAGCCGGAGGAGGTCCAGCGGCAGGGGTTCATCAACCAGCAGTTGAATTACTACGAGCAGCAGATCCAGGAAAACCAGTCGCAGCTCGACACACTGCAGCAGCAGCTGGCCTCGCTGAACAGCGCCCGGCAGATCTCCGACACGCAAGCCAAGATCGAGGCTTTACAGACGAAGCTGGATACCATGCGGGCCAACTATGCGAGCTTGCTGAGCAATACCGGACAGAATGCCACCAACATCGTGGCGGTGCTCGAACCTGCTGAACTGCCAAGCAGCCCCATCGGCCCTGGCAAGTTCATGATCTCGGCTATCGCCGCGCTGACAGGTCTGGTGCTGGCTGGTGGCGCTTCCTATTTCATGGAGATGATGGGCAATACCCTGAATGACCGGGAAGACATTGAGCAGTTTGTGAAATATCCGATCGTTGGCAGTGTTCCAGACATCAAGGCGGAGAAGGTGGGCACCTACGCCGTCGACTATCCTTTCTCGGCGATATCCGAGGCTTTCCGCACCTTGCGTACCAATTTAGAATTTTCAGGCGTCGATAAGCCGCTGCGTACCATTATGGTGACCAGCCCAGGCATTGCCGAGGGCAAATCGACCGTCGCCAGTAACCTGGCGTTCAGCTTGGGGCAGGCCGACAAGAAGGTGATCCTGGTGGGAGCCGACTTGCGCGAGCCGAAACTGCACCACCTGCTCGACATCGATAACCGGCGTGGTCTCAGCGATGTGTTCCGCGGCACAGTGAGTGTAGATGACGCGCTGGTTCAATATGGGAATGGGAACGTGCGTGTGCTCCCGTCCGGGAGCATCCCACCGAACCCCACCGAGCTGATCGCATCTTCTGCCATGTCCCGCATCTTGAACGAGCTGATCGACCGCTCGGATGTGGTGGTGATCGACAGCTCTCCGTTCCTGGTGGCGGATGCGTCGGTGCTGGCGTCAAAGGTGGACGGTGTGTTGGTGGTCGTGCGGCCCGAGCACACCCGCAAGGAGCTGGTCGCCGGAATGCGCGAGCAGCTCACCCGGGTGGGCGCGCGAGTGTTGGGTGTGGTAATGAACCGGGTCACGGCAAAATCAGACCTGTACACCAGCTACTATGGCCGTTACGGTTCGATGACACCACAAAAAGAGCAGCCGGCCGCCGATTTGCAGGACAACAAACGGGGGAAAGTGACGCTGTAACCGGGGAATGGATCTTTGGGCGAGACAAACCATCCTGCATCTTACCTGGCGCCTGTCCGGGCTTATTGCCCTGGCCGGCGCCATTTTGGGTGGTTACCTGCTGGTGGAACTCGCTAAGAAGCGAGCCTGGATGTAAAATTGGGTATAAAGGATTTACGATGAAGTGCACACCGACCAATATTTCTGATGTACTGTTTATTGAACCAAAAGTGTTCAAAGATCCACGCGGCTTTTTCCTGGAGACGTTCCAGCGAGAAAAGTATCGAGAGCTGGGGATCAACGATGACTTCGTGCAGGACAATCACTCGGGGTCGAGCCGGGGTATCCTGCGCGGGCTGCATTATCAGATCCGCCAGCCGCAAGGCAAGCTGATCTGGATTGCGGCTGGAGCGGTCTTCGATGTGGCGGTCGATCTGCGGCGCAGCTCGCCGACGTTCGGCCATTGGGTTGGCATGGAACTGACCGCCGACAGCAAAGCTCAACTGTGGATCCCGCCGGGATTTGCCCATGGATTTTACGTGCTTAGCGACTGGGCCGAGGTCTACTACAAGGCCACCGATTACTACGCGCCCGATTGGGAGCGCACCTTATTATGGAGCGACCCGGAGCTGGGGATCGACTGGCCCCTGGTGGACGGTCACATTCCGCTGCTTTCAGAAAAGGATGCGCAAGGCGTGCCACTGCGCCGGGCGGATTTATTCGATTGATGGGCAAGAAGGAGGCTATTGCATGAAGGGTATCATCCTCGCCGGAGGCCGCGCCACCCGGCTGTATCCGCTGACAGTCTCGGTTAGCAAGCAGCTGCTGCCCGTTTATGATAAACCGATGATCTATTACCCGCTGTCAATCTTGATGCTGGCCGGGATCCGGGATATTTTGGTCATCACCACACCCGAAGACCTACCGAACTTCCAGCATGTGCTGGGGGATGGCAGCCAATGGGGCCTGCGCTTCGAATACGCCGAGCAGACGGCGCCGCGCGGCTTGGCCGAAGCCTTCGTCATTGGCAAGGATTTCATCGGCAACGACTCTGTTGCGTTGATCCTGGGCGACAACATCTTCTACGGGCGCGGCCTGGCCAAGCTGCTGCAGTCCGCTGCCCGGTTGAAGAGAGGCGCTACCATCTTCGCCTATTCGGTCAGCGATCCTGAGCGCTACGGTGTGGTCGAGTTCGACGAGAACGGCAAGGCCCTGAGTATCGAGGAGAAGCCCAAGAAACCGCGCTCGAAGTATGCAGTACCAGGGATCTATTTCTACGACAATCAGGTGATCGGCATCGCCGAGGGCCTGCAGCCGTCGGTGCGCGGCGAGCTGGAGATTACCGACGTCAACCTGCGCTACATGGAAAAAGGCGAGCTCTCGGTCGAGCTTCTAGGGCGGGGCGTGGCCTGGCTGGATGCCGGGACGCATCCCTCTTTGCTGCAGGCGGCGAACTTCATCCAGGCGGTTCAAGACCGGCAGGGACTGATGGTCTCCTGCCCGGAGGAGATCGCTTACCGCATGGGCTATATCGACTTGGACCAGCTGTGCGACCACGGCGAGCGCATGTCCAGCAGCACCTACGGCGCTTACCTCTTGCACTTTGTGCAAGAAGAGCGTAATTCGAATGGAAAGGTAATCGATGAAGATTTTGCTGCTGGGTAAGTTTGGCCAATTGGGCTGGGAGCTGCGCCGGGCGCTGGCCGGGATGGGGGAGGTGGCGGCGTATGATTTTCCGGAGGTTGACTTTACTAAGCCCAAGGCGCTGAGAGACTTCGTCCTTGAACAGAAGCCGGGCCTGATCTTGAATGCGGTGGCCTACACCGCCGTGGACAAGGCGGAATCCGAGCCGGAGATGGCACGGCTGGTGAATGCCACCGCCGTGCGCGAGCTGGCAGAAGCATCCAGGCAGATGCAGGCCGGTTTTATCCATTACTCCACCGATTTTGTTTTCGATGGCAAGAAGGGCGCGCCCTACCGGGAAGATGAGCAGACGAACCCGCTTAGCGTTTACGGGCAAACCAAGCTGGAGGGCGAGCAAGAGACAGAAGGAGCGGGCGGAGCCTATTGGATCCTGCGCACCAGCATGGTGTACAGCTTACGACGCGACAGCTTCACGAGCAAGGTGCTGGAGTGGGCCCGAGCCAAAGACACACTGCTCATCGTCGACGATCAAGTGGGCAGCCCCACCTGGGCGCGCCTGTTGGCCGAGTTGACCGTCCAGGCTGTGGCGCAGGGGCGGGACGACCCGGCCGGATGGCTGGCACAGACGGCAGGGTTGTACCACCTGGCCGGGGATGGCCCGGCCAATCGATACGAGTGGGCCCAGGCGGTGGTGGAGATGGACCCGCACCGCGAGGAGCAGGTGTTGGAGCGCATGGAACGGGCAAAAACCGCCGAGTTCCCGGCTCCAGCAGAGCGCCCGGCCTACTCGGCGCTGAACTGCGACAAGTTTGCCGAGACCTTCGGCCTGCGCCTGCCGCCCTGGAAGGAAGCCCTGGCCCTGGCGATGGATATGGAAGCATGATGCGCATAGCCATTATGTGATCAGAAGAAGCCGTTGCCCGACAAGAAACGCTCTGGGCCCCTCTTGCGAAGCCCTCTCTCCTTTTTTGGAGAGAGGGCTTCGCAAGAGGGGCCCAGAGCGTTTCTTGTCGGTTATGGGGCAATCAGATCGAAGCAGTCCGTGCACAGCTCGGCGTGCATGCCCTTCTGCCAGGTGACGTACTCGATCTTGTCACCGTCAGGGAGGGGGATGGCCTGGTGCGGCAGCTTTTCGAGGATGTCTTTGGGGTACACCGGCTCGATGAAGACGACCGTGTTCACGTTATCGGGCAGCAGGGTGGGCTGAGGTTTGAGCTGGTAGGAGAGATGCGTTAGCTGGAAGTCGCGCAGGTAGTAGTCCGGGATGCGGAAGTCCCAACCGCCGCCGAGCACAACCGTGCTTTGCGGGTCGAACTGCGCCCGCACCGTTTGGATGCGCTCTGCCAGGGAGGTGTCGCGGTAGCGGATCGTGTTGCGGCTGGGGGTTTGCATGATCACGTTGTCCCGCCCGAACAGCTGCGCCGGTGCGAACAGAAAGAACAGCGCACTGACCAGGGCGACCACCCCGGGGACCAGGCCGGCTGAAGCCGGGGAGCGCAGGCCGGCTGCCAGGCTCCGCCCGGCTTTGACCGCCAGGAAGGCAGCCACGAGCATCAGCGCAGGCAGGAAGGTGAAGATGTGCCCATGCTGGCGCACATAGAGCAGCCCGTAAAAGAGCATGGCCGGGATGGCCCAGACGCCCAATACCCAGGCGCGCCGATCGCGCAGCACCCTGCGCCAGTTCTTGACCAGCAGCCACAATCCATACACAAACAGCAGGTTGCCGATGATCAGGGCGTAGCTGATGAAGGCTGTCAGGCGAACGCCGTTGATCAGCACTTGCAGCGGCGAGAACACCGACGAGCCCTCGGCGACCACGCTGCTGCCACTCGTCAGCACGGCCAGGTAGCCCTGCAAACCGCCGGAGAGCAAGACCATCGGCGCCAGCCAGGCCAGCGTTACCCCGCCTAGCAGACCGGCGCTGAGGATGCGCTGCCGCCAATTCAAAAACAGCAGCGCCAGCAGGAACAGCGGCAGCAGGAATACGAGCGTGTTCTGGCGCACACCGCCTGCAATCCCAAGCGTCAGCGCCAGCAAGGGCCACAGGTTGTGCCGACCGCGGATCAGCAGGTAAGCGAACCCGGCAATCATGATCACGAAAAAATACTCGAGCTCGTAAGACAGGGCAACCTCGGCGTAGAACCAGTGCAGAGGCGAGGTTAGCACGAACAGCGCCGCTGTGATGGCGGTGGCTCGATCGAACATCACCATTCCCAGCCAGTAGATTGCGACGACGCCCAGGATGCCCGCCACCAGGCTCAAAATCACCAGACTGGTGTTGGCGTCTCCGATGAAGAAGTTGACCGCCCGACCCAGGTAGGAATACAAGATGTATCCAGGCGGCTGCGGCTGATGCAGGCGGACGTCGAATTTCTCCAGGCTCAGGGCGAAGTTGACCGAATCCCAGTGGTACAGGTAATGGCTGCGGAACGGCAGCCGCAGCAAGAATGCCAGGATGGCGAAGCCAAACATGAACGATAAGTCGGTCCGTCTCAATTTCATGGAGCTAAAACCTTTGTTCTGCGGCCTCTTCCAACGTATGCCCCGACGATTGCGAGACGGCCTGGACGCGGAGGAGTGCGGCAATCCCGATGACCAGGAAGAGCAGCAGCGGCAGCAAGCTGGCAGCCTGGTGTAAACCCAACAGCATCCCCCAATTACGAGCGATATCCCCGGCCAGCACGTTCGGAATGGAGTAGTTCAACAAAGGAACTCGGGTCCAATCCGGGAAGCTCTGCCCGCCGAGGGTCTCGATCCAAACCAGCAGGAGCGATGCGACCGCCAGTACGCCGGTGAGGACGCGGGCCCACATGCGTTCGCCGAAGCGGATGGCGAAGGGACCGAACCCAAGCGTCAGGAACGGCAGCATCGGCACCAGATAGCGCGGGCCGACCGAGAAGCCACCCTGCCACATGATCGACGAGCCGTTGAACAGAAGGAAGCTGACAAAGGCCCAGGCGCTGATCAGGGCTTCGGCGCGGAAGCGGCCCCACAGCCACCAGACGATCAGCCCGGATACGGCAATCAGCAGCACCGGCGCCACGTAAAACAGGCCGCGGAACGAGCCAAAGGTAATGCCCCACAAGTACGACAGGTGTGGGTAGGTCAAGCTGAACAGGCCAACGTTATGGACGGCGGTGTAATTCTCAGAGTATTCGTAGCCAATGGGCAGCGGCGTGCCAAAGATGGCCATATCGTAGGCGATTAACAGGGCTCCTGGGATCAAGCCGCCAGCCAGAAAACCGGCAGTCCAGGTTTTATTGGGGATGGTGAGCAGGATATACAGGAAGATGGCCGCCGCGATCAAGAAGGTGGGGTATTCCGAGATCAGAGAAAACCCCAACATACCTCCGGCCAGGATTACCCAGGCGGGAGAAATCTCTTTGCGGCGTATGCGGAAGCCAAGGAAGAAGGCAGCGAACAGCAAAAAGGCGGTCAGCTGGTGGCTGTAGAATACGCTCGAATAGGTGAAAGCGGTGGTCGCCAGACCGTAGATGAGGGTGATGGCGATGGCCCACTCGCGGCCGACGGTAAGAATGCGTAGGAAGCTGTACAGCAGCACACCTAAGAGAGCAGCCGGGATGGTGATCACAAAGAAGGTGATGATCATCAACACCGCCATGTAATAGATCTTATCGGTCAGCAAGCCGGTGCCCTGTTCGTTGAGTGTATCGGCGAAGGCGGGCGATTGGCTGAGACGTTCGATGGCCGCTTGCATTGGCGCGGAACGCAAGAGCGGCCGGGCGGCGGCATAGAACGGCACAGCGGCAAACGACGGCCCTGGGGCTTTATCGGTATAATAATGCCCAGCATAATGCGCATAGTCACCCGTGTTGCCCATATATTTATCAACCATCAGTGAATGGTCATCCACGATGGCCAGGGTCAGGTTGGCGCGTGAGTTCTGGCTCCAGTCGGCCCAACGGGGGAAGATGTAAGTGTAGGTTACCAATAAGATTAAGAAAAGGAGGAAGTGTACGAGGCTCTCCTTTTTTGCTTCTGTTTTTGTTGATGCGTCAGTTGTGGTTTGGGTTTGCATTCTTCTCTGTTGGTATTACCCCCCAACTTTGTGTAGGTGATGGGAACTGAAAAGGTTCTACTTCGGCTCGATCTTGACCGCCACGTCACCGGTCAGGTCGCGCACGAACAAAGACACGGTCCCTGCGCCGCTGCTCGTGATGCTGTCGGTGTCGGTCACTTGCCCGGTATCCGTATCCCACCATTCGATCTGATAGGTGGTGGTCTGTGGCTTCAATGTTAAGGTAATTGTACCCGATTGGGCGGCTGGAGTGCGGCTCGCACTGTCTTTCAATGTGGTCGGCCAGGTATGGCCCTTATTTTGGATCCATAAAAAGGCCTTACCGGTGACCGGATTCTTCTGACCGGTGATCCACAGGCTCGAATTATCCGATGCGGTATCTAACCCGGAGTAACCACCGGTGTTCACGTCCAGGCTGCTGACGAAGCGGTAGAAGGCCCGGCTGACGGCAGGCATATCGATTTGCTTGATGTGGTCGCTCCACCAGTAATTTGGATTGTAGACCACGTTCGGCCCAAGCTGCGACCAGAGCAAGTTGTGATACCATGCGCCGTCGTTGGGCTGCTTGAGCAGCTCATAGAAATCGTCACCTGGCCGGCCGATACCGGTTTCGCCGCGCATCACCGGCTTACCGATCGGATTCTGGTAGTACTCAGCGCCCCTGTTAATCTGCCACTCCGGCAGATGGGTGGCCTCTTGTTTATCCTGAATGTACTCATGCACATCCGCATAGCCGATGTCGGGATACTGCTGATGATTCCCGAAGAAATTCCCCTGCCAGCCAGACCAGAAGGATGTGGTCACCAGGTGTGGGTGCGAGTTGGTCTGGTGCATGAAGCGGGCGAAATCCTGGGCGAGCTGGTAGTGGGAAGGATCATCGGGAGGGCCCTCGTTGTTCAGCTCCCACGAGTGAATGGCGGTCGAGTAGCCCCAGCGGGCGGCGATGTAGCACCACCACTGCTCCAGCAGCCAGTGCGCGGCGGTTCCGCCTGGCTGGTAGTAGCCATCGCCCTTCTCGGCGAAGACGCCATTCGCCAGCAAGTGATTTTGGATCCAGTCGCGCTTGTCATGCACGACGTACTTGAAATAGACCCCATTCTGCTCGCCCTGCTGCACCTGCCAGTCGATGTAGGCTGCGCCGCCCGGGTCGACGTAGGACTGTAAGTTGGCGTCGGCGTTAACGATCAACTCCCCGCCGAAAGCGCCATCCGACAGCACCTCGCGCAGGCTAAAGTGGTCGATGTAGACTTTACCGGCGCTGACGTTATCCAGATACAGGTTGATGTAGGGGCGGCTCTTGTCGGCGTCCTTCTCGCCGGCGGTGAAGCGGCTGACCACGGTATGCCAGTCCTGATTTTGACCGGTGATGGGGATGAACGAGGGGGCCTCGCGGTTGTCGGCGGCGAAGTTGTCGCTGGGCCAGGCGGTTTTCTTGACGGCAAAGCCGTAGGGGTAGGCTGGGTCTACCGGACCGGTAATGCCTTCGGTTTTAAAGCGCACCATCAACTGATACCGGCTGCCCTCTTTCAGCACAGTACGGTAAGGAGCGCCGTTCAGCCATCCGATCCACAGGCGCGAGGCGTCCGGAGCCTGGATCAGCTGTGAAAGCTGACGACCTGGGAAGTGGCTCTCGAAGCTCAGCTGCGAATCGTAGCCCTCGTTGCCGAGGCCCTTGCCGGTTGACATCCAACGGGCGAAGTTGGTGCTGTAAGCGCCGATCCCGGCCATCCAGGGACGTTCAAGGTTAAGCCCGGTATATTTGTACTGCGCATAATCGGGCCCTGAGGCCGGGCCACCGGGCCAGTACAGCGTGCCGTTAGAATATTCGAAGTAGCGGGTGTCGGTGGGGCTGACACGAATGAAGCCAGGTTTGTCTGGCTGTGCGGCTTGAAAGCTACCCACCGGCACGCTGATCTTGCCGGAGGCGTCCTCAACGTTCAGCGACAGCCGATACGTTCCCACCTCTTGCGGACTGAAGCGCACCATCCAGCGGCTTTGGTTTGTCTGCTGGAAGCACGGTCCGTCGCCGCAGGGCAGTTGGTCGACCACGGTCATGTAAAAGCCAGGCTGTGTCAGGGTTTTGCCAGAAGGGGTGGTGATGGCCGCCTGCACGCTGACCCCAACGCTGGGGGGAATGCCCGCCGGCGGATTGGGGTCGTAATGGTAGAAGGGAACGCTGGCGACGGTGTCCAAATCGAAGCTCAGCTCAACTTTCTCATAGACCGGAACGGACTTCGGCAGCGGCGAGAGGTTGGTTACCACCGGCTGGCTCTGATTGCGCAGGATGGTGAAGCGGTTCGTGCCCACCCGGCCCTGATTATCTGTGACGCTGATCAGGATCTCGTTCGTGCCCGGCTTCAGATGGACCGAGCTGGAAGTCCAATTGACGCCGTCGTTGGCAGCGGAGGCTTGTGCGTCAATTTGCGCTGACCCGGCCTCGCCGGTCGAGATGTTGTCCCACACCACAGAAGCGACCTGACTGCCGCCGGTAGCGCTGGCGCTGCCTCTCAACTGCATTTGGCGGGAATCGCCCATGAAGCGCTCGGTCAAGTTGGGCGCCGTGATCTGCACCGAAGGCGAAACATCGTCCGTGACTTTGATGGATAGGGCTTGCTGCGCCAAAGCGCCGTCATTGTCCCAGACGGTCAATTTGGCGAGGTAGCTGCCGCGGCTCAGGTAGGTGTGCTGGGGTGACGCCTGGGTCGAGACAGAGCCGTCGCCGAAGTCCCAGTGGTAATGCTGGATAGCGCCGTCCATGTCGGAGGCGTCGGATTGGAAGCCGGTGGTGAAGGGTGCCTGACCTTCGGTTTGCGCCGCCTGCAGCAGGGTCATTTTAGGCGGTAGGTTCTGCGTGCGCTGGAACATCTGCAGCTGGTCGAAGTACAGCTCCACCTGGTTCTGCGGACCGAACATGCCAAAATTAATCCGCACGCTGGTGGTGGAGGCGGTGAAGGTTAAAGCAACTTTTTTCCAGATACCCTGCGTGGCATTGGCGTGCAAGTTATTGATCGAAGCGATTTCAGTAAAATCGGGGCCGAACACGGCAATGCGATCGTACCCCCAATCTTCCCCCTGAAAGGTTGTCCACTTGAACCAGGCGGTCAGAACGTAGTTGACGCCCGGCGTCACCGCGATCAGACCTTGCGTGACTTCACCGCCGGTTATTTTGACAACCTTCTGCCTGGAGGGCGCGTCGTCGTCGACCAACTGCGCCGCCGAAAGGCCTTCCCAGTAGCTCGTGCCGGATTCGAAATCGCCATTCTTGATTAAGTTGGCGGACTGCTGAACAGCCGCTCGCTCTGGAGCGACGGCGTATGCCATTGTGAAGGTTAACAAGATTGAGAGTACCACAAAGAGATGGCGCTTCATATTAGCTAAACTGTTTCTCCAACCAGGCGAGAGCGTCCTTCGGCGTTTCCAGGCGCAGATCGGCGACGCTAGGCCGGGCGGTTTTTGCCACCACGACTGCCAGCCCACCGAGCTCCTTGATCACTTTGAAGGCTTCTTCATCCTTGTCATCATCCCCCATAAAAATATACAGGGCCTCCGCCAATGGAAAGTTCTCCACCAGGTAGCGGACGGCGGTGCCTTTATCCGCCAGGAGCGACCCGATTTCAAGGAAGCGGTGACCGCCCAGGATGCGGAACTCATTATCGGGCGCTTCGAGCTGCGCTACCTCTCGAGCGGCGGTCAGCACCGGCCCGGCGGAGGCCTCATCGGCATATTTGGCGTGCAGGGCAATTGCCCAGCCCTTATCCTCCAGGTAAAATCCTTCGCGGCCGTCGATCAGCTTTTTCCATTTGGGCTTGATCTCTTCCAGCACGGGGCGCACCGACTCGAGCTGGATACGCTGCCGGCGCTTGCCCTCCGGGAGGTACAGCTCGATGCCGTAAGTGCCCGCCAACAAGAGACCCGGAACCGGCAGCAGCTTCTCGATGTGCTCGAGGCGGCGACCGCTGATCACCGAGATGCGCAGCAGAGGCTGCTTTTCCAGTCGGGTGAGCAGGTCGATCACTTGCGGGTTTGGCAGGATCACGTCTGGCGTAGGGGCGAAATCAGCCAGGGTACCGTCGTAGTCCAGAAAAAGCCAGATAGGCTTCTTCTCGGACAGGTGTTTTTTGATTTTTCCCTCTACTTGCGGCATGGGATCAACCTTCCTGGAGCAGGGGCTTGATCTGACGCTCGAACAGCGCCCCCCAGGTGTAGCGCTGGCGGGTGCGTTTGCGCAGATCGTAGATCGGATCCTCCTGCGCCCAATCGATGATTTGGCGGGCGGTCAGTTCCGGCGGCGCTTCGATATCGATGATGTGCACGTCCTCTTTGCCGATCTCCAGCGCAGCCGGGATCGGTGTGCAAAATACAGGAATGCCCTGGATGCCGGCTTCCAGGACGGACATCCCAAAGCCTTCGAGGTAACTGGATAGGAAAACCAGGTCGGCGGCTCGCATCAAATCGCTGACCACCTCCATCCCAATCTGGCAGCCGACCTCCGGGTCCGGCCCAGCTTCGTAGACGAAGGTCATTTCATCCTCAACACCTAACTCGGCGCGCAGCGACTGCAGTTGGCGGAAATAGGCCATGCTGTCGCCCTCGTGCGGGTCGGGCGGACCCGTCAGGATGAGGCGCGGCTTCGGGATATGCTTCTTCAATTCAGCCAGCATCCGCATGGCGAACTCGATGTTCTTCAACTTGGTGACGCGCACCGGCATCAGGATGATCAAGTCGCTTTCGAACAGGTTGATGCGGTCGATCAAGCTGCGGCCCTCGGGGGTGATGTTCAACAGCAGGTACGGGTCGACTCCATTGTAGATCACCTTCACATCCTCTTTGGCGATCTCAAACAGTTCCATCAGCTCGCGCTGACGCTGCTTGGATACAGCCACCCAGGCGATACGGGGGTCATAACGGCGCAGCAGGTCCCAGGGGTAGCCCGCATGCATTTTGGGGCGTGAGCGCGGGCTGGTCCAGGCGACGTCGTGAACCCACGCGATCATGTGAGGGATCCCGGGCCGGCCGAGCAAGCGGAAAAGCGCCGCAGTGAGCGGCAGGTTGAACTGTTTGGTAAAAATGTTATGGACGATCAACTGGTCGAAGGGCGCCAGGACGGGCTTGAGCAGATCCACCATGCGGTCGGTGAGCTCACCGAAGTTGTCCGGCACAACGCCTTCCTGGAGCTTCTGGGTCAGCGGTAGGATCTCGGGGTGCTTGGAATCCACCAGCGGAATCTCGATGTATTCAACCGGGTCGAGCAGCCCGCCTTCGCCGCCGCGCCCGGCGATGACCGCCAGCGGATAGCCTTTTCCGGCGAACACCCGGGCGTGATTTTCAATCACCGCCTCAACCCCACCGATGATCGGCGGGGCGGTGTAGTGTAGAATGGCGGTTCGTGGACGATCGTTCATAGGTGCAGGCTTACAAATTCAAGGTGGTGATCGCTTTGAGCTGCCCGCAGAACCAGTCGGCGATATCGGCGTGTTCGATAATATAAGTCAGGCGGCGTGAGCGCTCTTCTTTGATCTCTTCCGGCATGATCAAGCCCTGATGCAGGGCTTCTGCGGTGGCGTAAATATCGCAAGGCGAGATGATCACCGCTCCTGGCTCCAGCTGCTGGCGGGCTCCGGCTCGTTCTGACAGCACGACTGCACCATTGCGCTGATTCACGATCGGGCCTTCCTTGGCGACCAGGTTCATGCCGTCGGCAATCGGGTTGACCAGCAGCACGTCGTAGAGCTGCAAAGCAGCAACTGCCCGGGGATAATCCTCACCGACCAGGACGCGCACGGGCTCCCAATCGCTGCTGCCGTATTGGGCGTTGATCCGCCCGGCAGCAGCCATTAACTCGTCCAGGTAATCACGGTATTCCTCTACCCGCATCCGCGAGGGGACTAATAAGGCAATGAACTTGACTTTTTCGCGGTGTTCTGGGTACATTTCGAGCATTTCCCCAAAAGCCTGGAAACCGCGCACGATGTTTTTGCTCGGCTCGGTGCGGTCCACTCGCACGATCAGGTGTCCCTCACCCACCTGTTCGAGCAGTTGTTGGCGCAGCTGATCGACTTCGGGTGAGTCGGCCAGACGGCGCAGGGAGCCCACATCGATGGAGATGGGGAAATCGCGCACATAGGTAGCGTGATTGCGATACCAGATGCGCCCCTGTTTGAAATTGACATGAGAGCGGGGCAGGAAGGATTCGCAAGTGCGGATGAAATTCAGCGCATCGCCGCGGGTCTGAAAGCCGAGCAGGTCCACCGAGCACAGCCCTTCGAGGATGCTCATGCGCATCGTAGGCGGGAGGATCCCCCAGTCTTCTGGGCCGGGCCAGGGGATGTGCACGAAGTGCATTAGGGTATATTTCTTCAAGCGGGCGACCCGTCTACGGATGTACATCGGCGCCAGGTAGAGGTGATAGTCTTGGATCATCACCAGGGAGGGCCGTTCACTGTTGAGAATGCGATTGGAAATGGCGTTGGCAAACTGCCGGTTGACGGCCACGTAACCTTTTTCCCAGGCTTGCCAGGTTTGCAGATCGATGATGGGAGCGCGCACAAAGTCCCACATCGAATGCTGCAAAAACCACAGCAGCGGGTTGGATATGACGTTGTAATAGGCGTTATAGGCGGCCGTGTCGATGTCCAAGAACTGTACGTTGATATCATCCCCCTCTTCTCCGGAAAGGGAGACGCTGCTTTCTTTTATCTCTCTTTCAACATCAGTCGATGCGCTGGCAATCCAGGTGGCATCGATCCGGCCGGCAATCCCGGAAAGCGCGGTAACCAGCCCGCCGGATGATTTTTGGAACTCGATTTCTCCTTGTTCATTTCTCGAAACGGTGACCGGCCCCCGATTAGAGGCGATGATTAAAGACCGTTCGGATGCAATTTGATTGTAGAGGGAATCGCATGGTAAGGCGTTTTCTTCGACGGCGTCATCAATCGACATAGAGCGCCCTCCCTTCGCATGCTTCCCGTTGTTCTTTTTGGCGAGGGAATGAACGCCATGGACACTTTCTAGAGTGACTCGTAATGCAAAACAATACTGGCCCCTTCTTCCCCCCGACTTTACGATTTTGTTGATAACTGCTCAAGCAGTTACTTTTATGTTCATTTAGACTTTACTAAGTCTACTCTAGAAATCATTCGCATGTCAAATGCCGTGAGCGGCTCGATGACCTACCTCTACAATTTCCACCTCACCATGTTTCTCTGCATAATCGATGCCGAGGATCTTCATCACCTCTTTACCGTCAACAATCTCTTTTTCGATCAAGGCATCCACCAGCCGGTCCAGACCGTCACGGTGCGTCTCAATGATGTTGTGTGCCCGGTCATAGGCTTCTTGCAAGATCTTCATGATCTCCTCGTCCACTTCACGAGCGGTCAATTCGCTGTAAAAACGCCGTTGGGTGAGCTCTTCCCCAAGGAACACCTCACTCGAATCGTCGCTGAGAGCGATGTGTCCCAGGCGGTCGCTCATCCCCCAATCCAGCACCATCTTGCGGGCCAACTGCGTCGCCTGCTTGAGGTCGTTCTCGGCGCCGCTGGTCATGGTATGCATGGCCACCTCTTCGGCAGCTCTCCCGCCCATCATGACGGCCAGCCGGTCGAGCATGTACTCACGCGGGTACAGATAGCGATCCCGCTCGGGAAGCTGCTGGGTGACACCCATAGCCCGGCCGCGAGGCACGATCGTGACCTTGTTGATCGGGTCGGCGTTGGGCAGGAAGGCCGCCGTAACGGTGTGGCCGCCTTCGTGATAAGCCAGCAATTTGTGCTCATCTTTCGTCAGGGTCAAGTTCTCCCGCTCCAGGCCCAGCAAGACTTTATCTTGAGCCGCCTGGACGTCTTCCACCTCAATCACATTTTTATTCCTGCGGGCGGCGATCAGGGCGGATTCATTCAGCAGATTTTCCAGGTCGGCTCCGCTAAATCCCGGTGTGCCACGGCCGATTTTTTCCAAGTTGATCTCTTCGGAGAGCGGCTTATTGCGCGAGTGAAATCTTAAGATTTCGACACGATCTCTCAGGGTTGGCAGATCGACGGTTACCCGGCGGTCGAAGCGACCGGGACGCTGCAGGGCCGGGTCGAGGATGTCGGGACGGTTGGTGGCGGCCATAACGATCACATTCTGATTCGGCTCGAAGCCGTCCATTTCCGAGAGCAGCTGATTCAAGGTCTGCTCGCGCTCATCGTGTCCACCACCGATGCCGGCGCCGCGCCGGCGGCCAATCGAATCGAGCTCATCGATGAATATGATGCTCGGCGCAGATTTCTTGGCGTCTTCGAACAGGCTGCGCACACGGCTGGCGCCTACGCCTACAAACATCTCCATGAAATCTGAACCGGTAATCGAGAAGAACGGCACATTGGCTTCCCCAGCAATGGCCCTGGCCAGCAGGGTTTTCCCAGTCCCGGGCGGGCCTACCAGCAGGATCCCTTTCGGTATCTTGCCGCCTAAGTTCTTATAGCGCATGGGGTTCTTCAGATAGTCAACCACTTCTGTAAGCTCGCGCTTACTCCCTTCTGCGCCGGCAACATCATCAAAGCTTGTCCGCTCTGTGGACTTATGATACAGCTTTGCCCGGCTTTTTCCCATCGAAAAGACGTTATCGCCTTGCGTCTGAGAGCGGGACAGGAACCAATATCCGACCGCAATCAGCAAGAGGAAGGGTAAAGCATAGGAAATCAGGGCTGCCCATGAGAAACTCGATGGGGGCTGTGTATTGACGACGACATCATTGTTTTGCAGCAGCTGGAAAAGCTGGTTGTCGCCAAATGATGGAACATAGGTGGTGAAGGTGGTGTAGTTTACATTCGTTCCATTCTGAGTTATTGTGGCGGCGCTATTCAACGTTCCTGTAATTTTGTCGCCCGATACGGTTACACTTTTTACATTACCACTGGTTACCTGCTGACGAAATAAGGTGTAGCTTATTTGGGTATCATTGTTGAATGCCCCCCCAAACAGGCTCAGCATGATTGGGACGAGCGCGAAGAACAGCAGTAACGTGATTAATGATCCCGAGCAGCCCACCCGCTGCGACCCTAGAAAGTTCCCTTTTTTCTTGTTATTATCATCACCTGACCGATTCCAATTGTCCATTTCGAATACTCCTCTAATCTGTTTTCCTCAGGTGGCTTTGCCGTTTATCACTGTCCGGAAACATTTTTGAAGAAAACACGGCACCACTATGAATTCTTGTATGCAACTGTCCCCCCGAAATCCAGGCAGCAACCGATTGCATGGTAAGCTGCATTCCGCTAAGGGAATGTCTAAAAGAAGTATAAATGGCAGATGGAAATGTCTCAATTATGGATATCCCTAGAAAACTATAGGAGTTTCCCTACCAAATAAAAAGCAACCTGCGAGAAGGGAGACGCACAGCCGATGAACCATCGAGATTCTCTCAAGGCAATGACGTACAACTGCATCAACATGCGCTGTGAGGAGGCCAAGTGGGTTTACCGCTACGCAGCTGATGCTCCAACCGGACGAGCCCCAGACATCGGCCTGGGATACGCGGGTATCAATGGATGATCGGGAGACGTATGACCGGACGATTTTGCCGAACTGCTGTCGGAATGTTATACTTCTGACAGGAATAGACGGGGGAATAAAGGAGGGCAAATGATCCAGAATTTTGGAAAGAGCCACAAACTGCCGGAAGCCGCCGTGCAGCCGGACCCGAATTTGGTTTACAAGATGGTTTTCGATATTACCAGCCAAGCTGGTGAACCAGGGAAGGTTAACCCGGGCTTCAATCATGTTGCCAGGGCAATCAACGTCTTCGAAGACGCAGGCTATCCGCCGGACAAGCTGCAGCTGGTGGCGGTGGTGCACAGCAAGGCGACCGAGTTGGTGCTGAAGAACGAGCAGTATCGCCAGAAATTTTCGCAGGAGAACCCCAACCTGGATTTGATTACCCAGTTGAAGCAGGCCGGGGTCGAAATCTATCTATGCGGGCAGTCGCTGGTCGATCACGGCTACGAGCGGAACATGATCGCTCCGGAAGTGAGGCTGGCGCTGTCAGCCCTGACGGTGCTGTCTACCTACCAGCTGCGCGGTTTCGCGCTGATGCCGGCCTGAGAGGTGTCATGATGAGAGGAAGAGCGACTGCAAGCTGGGTGACCTCGCCGGGGGCGGGGGTGTTCTTCACCGTGGCCGGGGTGGATGACGTGCCGGACCTTCACGGTGATGTGGTCGATCCTCAGCTGGTGGTGTTCCTATCGGGCAATCAGTTCATGGTCACCGGCGACCTGATCCGCTCGTTCCAGGAGCAGCACCCGCGTTACGAGCGCATCTTCGTGGAAACGCTGCCGCCGGGCATCATGCAGCGCCAGATCGAGCAGGGTGGCCTGGTCATGGGCAATCTGCGCGTCAGTCACCAACCGGACGTGTTTACCGCCGGTCGGAAGCGCATTCAAGAGCTGAGCGACACCCGTGGCTGGTTCGAACGCAGCGTGGAATATGCCGCCAACCGCCTGGAGATCATGGTCGCCAAGGGTAACCCAAAGGACATTACCGGCCTGACCAGCTTAGGCCGAGAGGACGTGCGGGTGAGCATGCCCAACCCGGAGTGGGAAGGAATTGGCGAACGCATACAGGATGCCTACCGCAAGGCTGAAGGGGAGGCGCTGCTTCAGCGGGTCATGCAGGAGAAAGTGAAAGAGGGCAGCACCTACCTGACCCTGATCCATCATCGTGAAACGCCCCGGCGCATTCTGGCCGGGCAATCGGACGCAGGACCGGTATGGCACACCGAAGTGTTTTACCAGCAGGGGGTCTTGAAGAACCCAATCGAAGGGGTGGCGATCCCGGATGAAGAGAACGAGAGGGCCATCTACACGGCTGCCCGAATGCGCAATGCGCCGCATGCGGAAGCGGCGGAGGATTTCTTGAACTTTTTGGTCAGGGAACGCGGGCAAGAGATCTACCGCCGGTTTGGTTTTGAAGCCGCCGCTTAGACGGGTCAAACACGAGTGAAAGGTCCGGCATGGATATAATGCGCATAGTCAGTATAGATCATTGATTTTCTGAACAATTCTATCCTATGATAAACAAACCCGATCCAAAGCTTCCTTTCGACATCGAGGTGGTCATCCCGCTGGTGCGTGAGGCCGTGTCCGCCTTCCCGCCGGCTGCCCTGTTCCAGTTATCGGACGAGGGCTATGGCTCACCTTTCGAGCAGTTGGTCGCATGTGTAATCTCCATCCGCACCATGGACGAGCAGACCCTGGTGACAGGGCGAAAGCTGTTCGAGCGCGCGCGCACGCCCGAGGAGATGCTCAAGCTCTCGGTGGAGGAGATCGACAAGCTGATCCACAATTCGTCGTACCACGAAAACAAAGCCGGGCAAATCCGTGAGCTGGCCGAGCGAATTGTCAAGGAATTTGATGGCAAGCTGCGTTGCGATGCCGAGGTGCTGAAATCGTTCCGTGGGGTGGGGGTGAAGTGCGCTAATTTGACGCTGGCAGTGGGCTGCAAAATTCCCATGGTCAGCGTCGACGTGCATGTGCATCAGGTGACCAACCGCTGGGGCTACGTGGAAACCAAATCACCGGAGACGACCACCCGGGCGCTGGAGCAAAAACTGCCGGAAAAGTATTGGGTCGAAATCAACCGGCTGCTGGTGCCGTTCGGTAAGCACATCTGCACGGGCCGCCTGCCGCGCTGCTCGGTTTGCCCAGTCTTGAAGTACTGCCGGCAAGTAGGGGTAGAAAAGCATCGTTAATCAACTATAATCATCACTGCTCGCAACTATTCAGACAGCGCCGCTGCCTGAATAGTTGCCACTACGCCATACAAACTCGTTAGAGGGAGGGAAACAGGATTGATGGACAGCCAAACGCCGAATTGCGATATTGGTTTGATTGGCCTGGCGGTCATGGGCCAAAACCTGGTGCTTAACATGAATGATCACGGCTTCCGGGTCGCGGTTTTTAACCGAACGGTGTCAAAGGTCGATGCGTTTCTGGCCGGAGAAGCCGAAGGGACGAATGTAATCGGCACACACTCGCTGGAAGACCTGGTCGGCGCGCTCAAAAAGCCGCGCCGGGTGATGTTGATGGTCAAAGCCGGGGAGCCGGTAGACGCTTTCATCGAGAAGCTGATCCCGCTGTTGGAAGAAGGCGATATCATCATCGACGGTGGTAACTCCAACTTCCAAGATACCATCCGGCGCACACGCTACCTGGAATTGCGCGGGCTGCGCTTCATCGGTGCCGGCATCTCCGGCGGTGAAGTTGGCGCTCGCTTTGGGCCATCGATCATGCCGGGTGGCTCGCCGGATGCCTGGCCGCACATCAAGGATATCTTCCAGAGCATCGCCGCCAAGGCTAAGGACGGCGCGCCGTGCTGCGAGTGGATCGGGGCGGACGGCGCCGGGCACTATGTCAAAATGGTCCATAACGGCATCGAATATGGCGACATGCAGCTAATTGCCGAGACTTACGACCTGATGACCTCGGCCTTGAAGATGTCGTACGAGGATATGGAGCAGGCATTCCAGCAGTGGGGGGAAGGCAAGCTCAGCTCCTACCTGATCGAGATCACCGCCGATATCCTGAAGACGAAAGACGAGGATGGGCAGCCGCTGCTGGAGAAGATCCTCGACACCGCCGGGCAAAAGGGAACCGGGCGATGGGCGGTCGTTTCCTCACTGGATTTGGGTATCCCGCTGACCTTGATCAGCGAGGCCGTGCAGGCCCGCTCGTTATCGGCGCTGAAAGAGGAGCGCGTGGAGGCCTCGAAGGCGCTGCACGGGCCGCAGGAAAGCCTGGACGTTGACCGGCAGGCCTTCCTGGAGGACCTGAGCGAGGCGCTTTACGCCGCTAAGCTCATTTCGTATGCGCAGGGCTTTATGGTGATGCAGGCAGCCGCCAAGGAATATCAGTGGACCCTGAACCTGGGGGAGATTGCCATGATTTGGCGCAACGGCTGCATTATCCGCTCGGCATTCTTGGACGAGATTATGCAGGCCTACGACCGCGATCCCGACCTGACCAACTTGCTGCTGGACGAGTACTTCAAAGAGCAAGTGGAAAACGCACAGGCTGCCTGGCGGCGGGTCGTGGCGCACACCGTGCAAGTGGGCGTGCCTGCGCCGGCGATGGCCAGCGCGCTGACCTTCTTCGACGGCTACCGCAACAAGCGCCTGCCGGCCAATCTGATCCAGGCTCAGCGCGATTACTTTGGAGCACACACCTATGAACGGGTCGACCAGCAGCGAGGTGAGTTCTTCCATACCGATTGGACCGGCGAGGGCGGCAATATCACCGCCTCAACCTACAACGCCTGATCCGGCCTGACCGGCTCCTTAAAACGGTAACGTAGGAATAGATAGTCACTGCCGCGCTTCGCTCCAGACAGCTTTCCCCATAAGGGAGAGACCGGAGCGAAGCGCTTTCCTTCCACCAAAGCGGGACGCTCCATTAGAGCGTCCCGTCCGGCGATTTGAGGGGAGACGGTCAGGAACAGTTCGTCCAGCATGCGGCCGGCAAGGAATTCGCCGAGCATGTGTGGTCCGCCTTCGATCAGCGCCAGGCCATTCATAACCTTCGGGGCGATAGCATCCAGCAAGTTTTGAGCGTTGAGGAACCCGGCGTTTTTACGCGAAAGGATCTGCACCGTTTCGGGCACAGACGGCTGCCCTGCCAGGCGCTCCAGCCCGGCCTCTGTGGTGAGCACCAACACCGGAACGCGCCCATCCTGGAACAGTGGCAGGGACAGGTCGATGTGGCCTGTTCCGGTGACGACCACGTTGAGCGGATAGGGGGGTTTGCCAAGCTGTTTACGCAAATTGGCAAAGGACTGAGCGAGCGGAGGATAGATAAACTCGGCCGTCCAGATATGCCCAGGCAAAGCGCGCAGCGTGCTGGCCCCGGCGACGACCACATCACTGACCGCCCGCAGCAGCCCCATCACGAACTGATCGTAGGGGTTGAAACCGCTGATCTGCCCGCCGCCGGAGATGCCCGGCTCGTTGAGCGAAACGACCCCATCGATGGTGGCGACAAAGTTGCTGACTATGTAAGTCCGGTCAGGGTGAGGTGGGAAGCGTAAAGGCCCACCATACAATCTTTCGAGCTGTGGTGAGAGGGGAACAGCCAATCCGGGTGGTTCATCCAGCAGGGTCTGTAAAGGACCAGGCTCTTCGATTTCGAGCAAACACTACCCCCCTCGAGTCCAATCTAGCAGTTCTTGAAAATCAGCGGTCGCCAGGCCGATGACCCGGTCGGCGCCACCGTAATACACATACATGATTCCATCTACAACCACATCCGCCCCCGAGAAAACGACATTCGGCACATCGCCGCGGATCTCCCACACCTCCTCCGGCTCCATCAGGAAGTCCTTGGGCCTGGCGATCACCTGGCGCGGGTCTTCGAGGTCGAGTAGACAGGCGCTCAAGCGGTAGATGTGTTCGTGGTCGTAGGCGTGATACAGCACCAGCCAGCCGTAGGGCGTCTCGATCGGCACGCCGCCTGCGCCGACCCGGTTGCAGTCCCAGCCGTCCTTACGTGGGCTTAGCCCGTCAATCGGCTCGAAACCACCCCAGTGGCACAGGTCGGGGCTGTAGGCCAGCCAGATGGTTGGGGGCCGGCGGTGGAAGGAGACGTAGCGGCCGCCAATCTTGGCCGGGAAGAGGACATGGTCTTTGTTGTCTTCACCCGTCACCAAGGGGCCCAGGCGCTTCCAAGAGATCAGGTTATCGCTCTCTGCGAACATCGGTGTGATGCCCAAGGCTGAATAGGCGGTGTAGGCCATGATAAAGCGGCCCTCGTCAGGCAGGTAAGTGATGCGCGGGTCTTCGACCCCGCGCGTCTCCCACTCGCCCTGCGGGACCAGCACCGGCTGTTCCATGCGGTTAAAATGCACGCCATCCTCACTGACTGCATAGCCGATGGAGCTAACGTAGTCGATGCCCTGGGCGCGGTAGAATAGATGAAACAGGCGGTTGTGATACACCGCACCGCAGTTGAATACATTGAGAGCCTCCCAATCATGCAAAGGATTGGGCTTCAGGATCGGGTTGGATGGATGGCGGTTGAGCTTCATGATCTCCTTGCGGTTGAAACAACCACGAACGATGCTTCAACTATAACACGGGGAATGGGTGGGGGAAAGAGGCTCCCCAGCATAATGAGAGCCTGTGTTTGCAGTAAAATGTTTCTTGGGAGGGTGTACAACATGGCAAACACAAAGTGGTTGTATGGATTGGGCGGCTTAATCGCGGGCACGGTAATCGGCGCGGGCGTTACGGCGCTGCGCGACGAATTGGGGCTGTCGAACCGGGAGAGAGCCATCCCCGGGCAGGCGAGCGTCAACCGCCGGCTGGATCAGCTGCTGGCGGCAGCGCGCCAGGCCGGCGCGGTCAAGCTGCGTCCCGGTGACCGGTATGTGATCTTCTCGGATCAGCACAAGGGGGCGCACAACCGGGCGGACGACTTCGAGCAGTGTGAGGACACTTATGTCACCGCCCTGGAGCATTACGACCGCGAGGGCTGGAACTTGGTGCTGTTGGGCGACTGCGAGGATTTCTTGGAAGAGAGCGTCCCGACAGTGATGCGTTCGTACAGCAACATCTTCGAGCGTTTGGCCCGCTTCTACCCCAACCGGCTGGTTAAAATCTACGGGAATCACGATATCGCCTGGCGCTCGGAGACATTGGTGCGCACCTATCTGGACCCCTACATGCCCGGTATCCAGGTGCAGCCCTGCCTGCTGCTGGAATACCACGACGGTCCGCAAGCCTCCGGCCAGATCTTCTTAACCCACGGTCATCAAGGCACATTGAGCAGCGACATGCTGGCATTCCTTGGCCGGGCGACGCTGCCCTGGTACCGCCGCCTGCAAAACCATACCGGAATCGGCGGCACCTATCCTTCTGAAGATGTCTGCCTGCGTTCGCAGCAGGACAACCGCATGTACACATGGTCTAGCCGTAAGCAAAAGTTGATCCTGGTGGCGGGTCACACGCATCGCCCGGTGTGGAGCTCGACCACACACCTGGAGAAGCTTGTCTGGCAGCTGCATCAACTGCGGGAAATGCAGCCGCAGGAGCAGCCGCCGGATTACCAACAGCAGGTGGACCAGTTATCCGCCAAGATCGAGCAGCTGCGAGTGGAATTTCCGCCATGCCTGGATGTGGTCAAGACTTCGACCGGCTTACTTCAACACCGGCTGCTGCTGTTTCAAGGACGGCGACATCACCGGGATTGAGATCGAGGACGGCTGCCTGCGCTTGATCAAGTGGGATGGCGATACGCTGGCGCGCTCCGTGCTGGAAGATCGCCTCCTCTCGGAAATCTTCTTTGATCTATAAAAATCGCCGGGAGCGCAAAAGCGCTCCCGGCGGGCGTTCAAATTCCGATGGATCTGTAAAACTTATTTCGCAGGGCGAACCTGAACCTGCATGAAGGAATCCTTGGCGCTAATGCTCTGAACGAGGATTTGCGTCCCGGTGACAGGCACGATCACGCTGCCCATCGGATTGGCCGGGTCGTAGTATGAGAGCCGGTCATCGAACATCTTCACGGCATTCAAGCTCGGAATGGTGTTCAAGATGCTACCCCAGTGGATTTTGAGCTTATCCGTTCGCGTCAGCGTAAAGGTGGAATTGTAGGTCTGAATGCGGTTGCGCCATAAGGCGTGATCCGAGGTGTTACTCACACCGAAGAGAGCCTCGGGATGCGCATCCACAGGCAGCAGTAAGCCTTGCCCGGGGTGGCGCAGGGTCTGATTGTTCTTCTGGGAAGTATCCCAGTAGTTGATCAGCAGGCCATCCTGGTAGGGGAAGTGGTCCACAAAATTGCCCAGCTCGGGATTGTCGAGATAGCCGAACATGTACGGGCCGGTCTTCAGGGTACTGTCATACCCTTTGTATGTGCGGTACTCCAGAACATAGTAGTGGTTGAAGAGGGTACTTTCGGTGCCAGTGGTGACCTTGAAACCATCGAAGGTCCAGCCGGCATCTACTTCAGCACCATCGGTGTCGAAGCCGGTGATGTTGATGTCGTCCACCATGAGGCCGAACCCACCGGTGTTGGCGTCGGTCCAGTAGCGGAAGCCGAGCAAGACGTCGTCCGTCGGGAGATCGGCCGTCAGATCGACCCAATTGCCGGAAGCGCCGGTGATACCGTAGCCCTGGTTCTGACCGTTGGGATCGTCGCTGGTGGAACGATTGGTCTCGACCGGGGTCCAGGTCGCTCCGTTATCGGTCGAAACGACCAGGTAGGCGTAGTCCCAACCGGCTTCGATGTTGTACTTCACCTTAGCCGAGAGGGTCGCTCCGGGCGGCAGGTTGAAGGACTTATACATGAAGTTGTCGAGGTCGTCGCCCGCGCCGCTGTAGTAATATTTCTCACCGGCGAACGGGGCGCCAATATTGGTGGTCACAGACTTCTGCGGAAGGACCACGAAGATGCCTTGCGCCTGTTTGGTGTTGTATTCCATCGGGCCGAGCTTAAAAGTGGCCTTCTGTCCCGCGTAAGCGACACTGTAGTTGAGCCAGCCGAGCTGGTATTTTTCCCAGACGCCCATGTGAGATGACTTGGAACCGATATCCACGGTGCCATCGCCCATCCAGGAACCGGAGGACATCAGGGTCCAGAAGCCGGTGCCGTTCTCGCCGCCGGCGGTATCGTACAGGTCGGGCAGGCCCAGATCGTGGCCGAACTCATGCGTAAACACGCCCACGCCGCCGTTCTCAGGCTGGATGGTGTACTTGCCGACCCAGAAATTGCTGTCGCCAATCTGAATGCCGCCAAGCATATTGAAGTCGGGGCCGGCCACACCCTGTAGATTTGAGTAGGCATACCAGCTGTGGCTCCAGATGGTCCAGGCGGGTGCGCCGGCTTCCTCGCCCTCACCAGCGTGGATCGACTGGAAGGTGTCGATATAGCCGTCGGGCTCATCGAAGTTGCCGTTGCCGTTGTAATCGTAGCGATCCGCCTTGTCAAACTCGCTCAGGTACTCGTTGATTTCAGCAGGTGTCTTGCCTGCTTCAATCTGCATTTGGTACCAGCCGTTGACCTCATCCTCCAGGAAATTCCAGACGTTCGCATCCGGATTATCGTCATAATCCACCGCATTTCCGGGCACCAGGACCCAGTCGGTCACGTCGCCATGGACGGCGTAGCGGCCCGAGGACTGCTCGATGTAGAAATTGCGCATCGAGTTGGCGCCGGGGGCGTCATTGAAGAGCATGTCCAGGTAGTGCTGGCGGTCGAAATCCGGCACCCACAGGGTGGTGTTATCGACCGCGCGATCCGGTTCCGCAATCTGATTGTGCCGCAGATCCTGGAACTCGCCGTTCACAGTCCAGATGGCGCCTTCGCCTTCGCGCTCGAGTTGGACATACTGGCCCCGGGCAACCTCACCGGTCTTGCCGTAGGCTTTCCCCTGGAGCTTGCCTTCCAAGGCCACTTGCTTCATGGCGAGCTGCTTTTCCGTCAGGGGGTCGGGCTTATTATCGCTTTTCCCATAAGCGTTCCCGTAATCTGGCGAATTATCGAGAACAGTGGGGCCATCGACCGGCGCTGAGGCCAGTGCCGGCATGACGCTGGCGACCAGCATAGCGCTCAAAATCAGGATGGATACAAGTATTCTTTTCATCCGAGTCCTCTCCTTGTTGATGTATTCGTCTATCGTAGTTGTTCGATTGGATGCTTACGAGTACAGCGCTGTTTCGGATTGTGCCGTGGACTCACCTCCCGTCTCAAATTTGGAATAAAAATACAAACGAACTGCACCCGCTTCCATCAATAAACAGAGCTAGTACTTAACGAAAAATATGCAGTTGTAGAGTTAATTTGGGTGCCGGCGATGAGGGCAGTAGTGTTTTTGTTACCCACCTGTTGTGAAAATCACCACTAATATTAACAAATCTGTAAACTGGAAAAGCTTTAAATTGATTATACAGATAGATTGCCTCGATTTCAATCATTTATTCCCTGAAAAGTATTACAGTTTTAGCACGATGGTAAATTAAACAGCGTGGAGTGCGGCTTGCCGCACTCCACGCGATATGGAAACTCAGAACATTTCAGCGAAACTTATTTCGCAGGGCGAACCTGAACCTGCATGAAGGAACCCTGCGCGCTGACACCTACCACACGGATTTGCGTGCCGGTGCCGCCAACGATCACGCTGCCGCGTGAGTTTTTCTCGTCGTAGTACTGATACGGATTGCTGTCATCGAACACTTTGACGGCCGGCTGGCTGTCGATGTTCGATTCCACGCTGTTGGAGTGCAGGGTCAGCGCGTCAGTCGGCCAAAGGCCGAAGGTCGCATCGTAGGCCTGGATGCGGTTGCGCCAGACGCTGCCATTCGGGAGCATCAAGGCTGTCGGGTGGGCGTCGACCGGCAGAACCAGGCCAGCGCCAGGGTGCTGCGCCGTGTTGTTATTGGCTTGGGAGGTGTCCCAGTAATTGATTAGCAGGCCGTCCTGGTAAGGGAAGTGTTCCACCCAGTCGCCCAATTCGGGGTTGTCCAGGAAGCCAAAGTTGTACGGGCCAACTTCCAGGGTATTGTCGAAGCCGCGGTACTGGCGGTATTCGGCGATGTAATAGTGGTTATACAGCTTCGACTCGCTGCCGGTCGTCCGCTTGAAGCCATCGAAGGTCCAACCGGCATCTTCCGTCTCGGCGCCGTCGACTTCAGAGCCCGTGACCGAGATATCGTCGACCAAGAAGCCGTATCCGCCGGTGTTGCCGTCGGTCCAGTAGCGGAAGCCGAGCAGCACCTCACCCTCGTAAGCCGACAGGTCGGCGGTCAGGTCCCTCCAGCTGCGGGCGTTGCCGGTGATACCATAGCCCTGGTTCTGGCCGTTGGGATCGGTGGTGGTGGAACGATTGGTCTCAACCGATTGCCAGGTTGCGCCGTTGTCGGTCGAAACGACCAGGTAGGCGTAATCCCAATCGAGTTCGATGTTGTACTTCACCTGAGCCGTCAGAGACGAATCGGCAGGAAGATTGACGCTCTTATACATGAGGTTGTCGAGATCATCTCCCTGGCCGCTCCAGTAGAAATAGTCGCCGGTGTTGGGGGCGCTGATGTCTGCTTGCAACTTCTTTCTGCGGCAGAACCACGAATAATGCTTGGGCCTGCTTGGTATTGGTGGTTGAGGGGCCAATCTTGACGGAGCTCGTCTGACCGGCGCCAGCCACTTCGTAGTTCAACCAGCCAAGCTGGAACTTTTCCCAGGTGCCCATGTGGTTGGGCTTGGAGCCGATGTCGTCGGTGCCGTCACCCAGCCAGGAACCGGAGGACATCAAGGTCCAGAAGCCGGTGCCGTTTTCGCCGCCGGACGTGTCGTACAGGTCGGGCAGGCCCAGGTCGTGGCCGAACTCGTGCGCGAACACACCCACGCCGCCGTTCTCAGGCTGGATGGTGTATTTGCCGACCCAGTAATCGCTGTCGCCAATCCGGACGCCACCCAGGGAGTTCGGGCCGGGGCCGTCGGGCCCCAGGGTATTGGAGTAGACGTACCAGCTGTGGCTCCAAATGGCGTCATCACCCAGGATTCCACCGCCGGCTTCATTGCCTTCGCCGGCATGGATCGACTGGAAGGTGTCGATGTAGCCATCAGGCTCATCGAAGTTGCCGTCGCCGTCAACGTCATAGCGGTCCCAGACATCGAACTGGCTCAAGTATTCATTGATTTGTTCGGGGGTCTGGCCCGCGTCGATCTGCTCCTGATACCACTTGTCGGTGGTTTCCCCAATGAAGCCCCAAACCGCAGGGCCACCCTTATCGTCGTCGTACGTGGCAGCCGGGTTCGAAACCTCGGTCCAGTCGGTCACGTCACCGTGGACCGCGTAGCGACCGGAAGACTGCTCGATGTAGAAGTTGCGCATCGAATTGACGCCGGGAGCATCGTTGAAGAGCAGGTCCAAATAATGCTGCTTGTCAAAGTTATCTACCCAGAGGGTGGTGTTATTGACCTCGCGGTTGGGTTCTGCGATAGAATTATGCTTCATATCGGGGAACTCACCCAGCACGGTCCAGATCGCGCCTTCGCCTTCACGCTCGAGCTCGACATACTGGCCTTTGGCGACTTCATGGGTCTTGCCCTTGGCTTTCCCATTGAGCTTTGCTTGCAGGGCTTCTTGCTTCAACTCGCGCTGCTTTGTGGTCATAGGATCGGGGCGGTCGTCGCCCTGGCCTTTACCATTCCCGTTTCCGCTGTCGTAAGCGGGCACAGCGGCGGGATCGTCGACGGGAGCGGAGGCGAAAGCCGGCATGACGCTGGCGATCAGCATAGCACCCAAGATCAGGATGGATAGTGCAGTACGTTTCATCTACGTTCTCTCCTTGTTTTACTGTCGGTTTTGTAGTGGTTGTCGGAAATAACTGTACGGGAAAAATTACGGAAAACTTCACCTCCTGGTGGATAAACAGGTCTGGCGAACCTGGCTCTTCTCACAGGAATACGCAGACAGTGCCTGTTTCTACAATAGAATCAGGCGACGGTCAAAGAACCTCAATATGAACTTGCATGGTTAAGTGAGAGTACTGGCGATGATAAGTGCGATGCTAGCGCGTCATAGAATTACTGATGCTGCCGTTGCGTTTCGTATTCACTTCGTGAGAAGTAGCTTGGTCGCCATTATATACCCGTTTTGCGATGATTGTCAATGACATTCGACGCAAATGTCATATGCGCTACAATCCTAAAGTATTAGCTATGGGGGTCCTTAAGGAGGGGGCGGGGGCATGATGCAAGATTTCGATAGAGCGGGTCGAGAGAGTTCTCGCCCCGCTCTATCGTTGATCGTCAAGCTTGTGTTACTGGCCCAGTCGCTGGCCCCGGTACCTGCTCATCAATTCGGGCAGCAGCGGCTGCAGCGGTTCCGGGATGGTCGATTTAGGCATGCGGACGGAGTGCTGTACGGCATCGTTTTCTACAGTGAGGTAATAGGTGAACCGGTCGGGACCGCGGCGCTCATCTTGCAAGTTTTCCGGTAGTTGGAAGAAACTGGCCTGTGAGAGGGCATTCTCGATTTTCCGGGCCTCTTCCGGATCCATGTGGTCGGTATCCAGCTCAGCTTGCATTGGAATGCCAGTAAAGCCTCCGCTTCTCGAAAGGTAGATTTTCATCTTCTGCTCTTTTCTATCGCCCGGTGTTCATCCCTCCGGGCCCTTGGTTACATCTAGAATATTCCGAAAAGGGATGGCAGGCAGCCCTTAGACTCTCCTCCATCGGTTGGTGGCTCGGGCGGAGTGGGGGGCTCGGGCGGCGCTGGCGTCCCAACCGTGATACCCACCTCGCTCCAACCTCTTTGCACGGCTTGCTGCTCCAGACTGTTCGCACCGTATAGATCCCCGGCTTCCGTATAGGTCTTGTTAGCGGCGTCCTGGAAATCGGAGTTCGGCGTCAACCGGTTCACGAGTGTGTTATACCAGATTTTGTCCGGCCTTTTCCCATGCAAACCCGCCGATTTCCTTGGCGATAACGTAGAATGCGTGGTTAGGAATGCCCGAGTTAATGTGCACGCCGCCATCGTCCTCAAAAGTGTTGACGTAATTGGACATGTGCGCCGGCTGCGGGTCTTGCCCCAGCACCGGATCGTCGTAAGCAGTGCCGGGTGCGGCCATCGAGCGGATGCCCACGCCGTTGACATTGGGTGTGAACAATCCGGCGCCGATGATCCAGTCCGACTGGTCGGCCGTCAACCCCAGGGAGCGCTGCTTGGTCAGAATGCCGAACACGTCGCTGAACGATTCATTCAGCGCTCCAGGCTGCTGGTAGTAGACCAGGTCGGCTTCGTAATTTGTAACGCCATGGGTCAGTTCGTGGGCGATGACGTCGACGGCGATGGTGAAGCGATTGAACAGGCGCTGAGCGGGGGGCATGTCCTCATCGCCGTCGCCGTAAACCATAAATTGGCCGTTCCAGAAGGCATTGTCGTAACTGACCATATAATGCACGACCGAGTTGATGGGCATACCGTGATTGTCGATGGAGTCGCGGCCGTAGACATCCGAGTACAGCTGGTAAGTATCTCCGGCGCCGTCGTAAGCCTCATTGGCCATCACATCGGATACCGGAGGCTCACCTTCGCTGCGGACCAGCGTTCCGGGGATGGAAGCCGTGTGATTGGCGTTGTACACCCGGCGGGTCAGCCCGGGGGAGGGTTCAATCTCCAAGAAGGCACGTGCGTCGCGCATGTACTGGCGCTGTCCACGCAGCTGTCCGGATACAACCAGGGTTTGAGCAGCGACCACGCGCTGCTGATCGGTTCCATTTATGCCAATATTCTTTAATACGAAAGGCGGCATGAAACAGAAGATTGGATTATGGATTGCAGGAAAATGGCCCTTACACATTGCAACCTCCAGTTGTTTAAAACCCGCTTACTTGAATACGAGGGAAAGAAGCCTTCTTTCCCATGTTGAAGCTCTAATTGCCCCGATTTTCTCAACGGTTGTATTTCGATTTATTGCACTGGCCGCTCATCGGCGCAACTCTTCCATGGAATACGGCATAATTTTATTATAGAGCTTGAGAAATAAGGAAACAAGTAGGGTGAGGATTTCAATTTAATTCATCCATGAAAGACATTCCTACGAGCGTCTCGGCTAATATTTAATATTATTTAGATATATTATAGGCAATTTAAAATAAATTTCAAGGAGCCAAATTTAAGCGCCATACACGCGTCGGTGGGCTTCTTTCAAATCCTCTTCACTGATCGCGGCGTAGACGCGTGTGGTCTTCGGGTCGGCATGGCCGAGCAGATCTTGCACCAGGGCCAGGTTGCCGGTCTCACGCAGCATGCGGGTGGCGAAGGCGTGCCGGAAGGAGTGGGGGGTGAACTCGAAGCGGTCCAGGCCGGCCAGGGCGCTGACTTTATCGACGATGCGGCGGATGGTCATAGTGGTTACGCCCTTGGTGTCGCGGCCGCCGTTGCCTTTGTCGTGGGCGCTGAAGGCAAAGGCGTTGGGCGAGCGGTTCTTGCGGACGGTCCAATAGTTGGAGAGCAGCTGCAGGGCTTCCTGGTTGAGGAACACCGGGCGGGTCTTGTCACCTTTGCCGGTCACACGAGCGATGCCTTTCTCGATGTCGATGTCGCGAATTTTTAGCCCTGCGGCCTCCGCGTTGCGACAGCCAGTGCAGTATAGGAACTGGATCAGGGCTCGATCACGTTCACGGATCGGACTGTCTCCTTGCAGCAGCTTGGATGCTTCCAGTATCTTTTCAGCATCACCGTCGTGGGGAATCTTCGGCTCATAGTGCAATCTGCGTGTCCAGTTTCGTGCAAACTCCTCGAAGTTGTACACTTCTCTAAATGATACATCTACAATCTGTTTACGGATAAGCCATTTTAGAAGATATTTTATTGCTGAAATATATACCCGAAGAGTATGACGGTCGAAGTCCTGGTCGCCCAAATAGGGTAAAAATTCATTGAAGTGAAGCACTGTTATTTTGCTTGCCTCGATACCGAACAGCGCAAAGGGATCGTCATCTTCATTCTGTAGGGGGGTGTTAAACTGATAGCGAAGATGGTTAACAAAATGATGGTATGAATTTCGATAAGTGCGAACCGTTGCTGCGGACCGTTGATATCGCAGTTCATTTAGACTTTCTTGAAGAGCTTCGGCAATATCCATTGAAGGGGGAGCCTCCGTGATCCTTGATCAAAAATATAAGTCTACGTGTTTGATTATATGTATTATGAAACACATTCAATTAGAGATATTTTAGCACACCTGGAGGGCGTTTTCAAGCGTTTTGGGTGGAAATTGACAAAGAAGTCCACTATACACTACAACCCAAATGCAGGTTTCGCCCCGGCGTCCCTTCAAAGAAAGCTCGGCTCCCCTCCTCGTTTTTAAAAGTGACAGTTCTCGTAGCCCCAGGCACGGATACCTGGGGCTACGAGAACACCGAGTTACCCTTACAAGGTACTTCGCGAGGATGCCTGGGGCTACGAGATCTGTCACTGCCTGCGGAGTAATAATTGTATAATGTATGTAAATATTTAGCTGCATTATTGCCACACTCGTTGTACCGTCCTTCCGCAACTGCCGTTCGATGACAGGCGCAAAGGATGATACAATTTGCCTGGAATTTACATTTTAAGGGGCACACTATGGAACGACCGGACCTATCAAACGTAGACCCAAAAGTACGAGATTATATTGAACACCTGGAAGCGCAGCTGAAATCGCAGGAGTTGCACAAGAGCCGCACGGCGAGAAGCTCTTACGACACCGGCGCTGCTGAAAGGGATGAGGCGCCGCTGCCCGGCGAGCCGCCCACCTCGATGAACATCATCAGCGCCAGCCCGGACGGAATCGCTAAGCGCACACCCAGGCACCTGTACACACCTCAGCACCGCAGCGGTATGGGCGTCTTTGACCTGGAACTGGCCGAGCCCAAGCACCCGGCTGTCCTGGCCAGCGTCGATGAAGATCAAAATGTACTCTTGTTCACCAACTATGCCCGGGTTTTCCGCTATCCGTTGAACCGCATCCCCTCCACCCCGGTGCACAGCAAAGGCGAGCAGATTCTCGATCCACTCTCGTTAGAGAAGGACGAGAACCTGGTCGCTATTTTACCCGAGCAGGCACACGGATACGTGGCCCTGGTCAGTGAGAAGGGCCGGGTGCGCTCGTTGCGCCACCACTTGTTCGGAGAGCATATGCGCCCGGGCACGGCCATGTTTCCCTACAAAGATTTTGGCCCGCTTGCGTCCGTTAGCTGGACCACCGGCGACTCGGACCTGTTGATCATCACGGAAAACGGAATGGGCATCCGTTTTACCGAGAAGGTGCTGCCGCCGCAGGGCGATTGGGGCATCCGCCTCGCAGACGGGGACAGGGTCGTGGCAGTGACGGAAGTCTATCCGGACAGCGGCGTGTTCATCATTAGCGCCGATGGTAAGGGAACGATCCGCCTAATGTCGGGTTTCGCCGCCAATAAGTCAGCCGGCGGGGCCGGGAAGCTGGCTATCCGCAGCGACAAGGTTGTCGGCGCGACCGCTGTCAATGAAAATGACAGCCTCTTCATCATCACCCGCCTGGGTAAGATCATCCGCTTCAGGGCGGACGAGGTGCCCGCTAGCAGCGGGGTCGTGCAGGGTGTCAACTGTATTGCCCTGCGCGGTGACGAGGTCACCGCCCTGACAGCCAGCGGATTGGCTCACATATAGCATAAAGCCGACCCTTTACCATCCAGGATTGTCGTGACGACAATCCTGGATGGTAAAAGAAGTCAGTTTATTCAGCTATACGCAGTTTGGCAGTTAATTTTTAATCTTGTGCACAACTCTTCGTGCAGATGCGTGTTATAGCGAGCGTGGAAAGTGCTCGCTTCTCCAGTCGATCCTAAATGGGAAGGCCGATCTCATGCCCTCGTACCAGCTGCCTTATGGCAACACAACCCAAGCTCTGAACGTTCCAGACCACTTTCAGGTTGACATCCTGCATGCGCCCGAGATGCTCCCGACCGCCGGTCCGCTGGCGCAGATCGAGGCGGTGTTGGACCATCCGCTCGAGGATTACCGCCTGGACCAATTCGCAGGCGTCGACTCGGTTGCAATAGCAATCAACGACAAAACTCGACCGGCGCCGCACGAATACCTGCTCCCGCCCTTGCTGGAGCGTCTCGAGCAGCTCGGCATCCGGCGTGAGGCCATCGAGCTGATCGTTGCAACGGGATCGCATTCGCCGATGCCGCCCGAAGAATTCCCAAAAATTTTACCGCAAGAGATTCTTAGCAAATACAAGGTCAGCTCGCATGACTGCGATGACCCCTCGCAACTGGTCCATCTTGGAACCACCCCACACGGCACCCAGGTGATCGCCAACCGGCGCTATATGCAGGCCGGGCTGCGCATCGTGCTGGGCAATATTGAGCCGCACCATTTCATGGGTTTCTCGGGCGGCGTGAAGAGCGCCGCGATTGGACTGGTTTCCCGCCAGACCATCAACGCGAACCATGCCATGCTGCCCGATCCGCACTGCACAGTTGGGATGTATGAGCAGAACCCCATGCGCATGGATGTCGAGGAGATCGGCCAGATCATCGGTGTGCATTTTGCGCTTAACACCATTCAAGACAGCCAGCGCCGCATCATCCGGGCCCTGGCCGGCCACCCACTGACGGTCATGCGGTCCGGTGTGGAGCTGTCACGGCAGTTCTGCCAGGTGCAGATCGAGCAGCCCTATGACCTGGTGATCGCCTCACCCGGCGGGTACCCGAAGGATATTAACCTCTACCAGGCCCAGAAGGCCCTGACTCACGGCGCTTTGATCGCCAAGGACGGCGCCCCGGTGATCTTGGTGGCCGAATGCAGCGAAGGCCCGGGCAGCGCCGTACTGGAAGCGTACATGCAGTCGATCACCTCATTGCAGGACGTTTTCGAGCAGTTCAAGCGGCGCGGCTTTGAGATTGGGCCGCACAAGGCCTTTCAGATCGCCAAGATCGCCGAGCGGGTGGATATCATTCTGGTGTCGCAGATGTCGGATGCGATTGCCCACAAGTACTTCTTTCGCCCGGCTCCCGACCTGCAAACCGCCTGGGACGGCCAGGTCAATCGCCTGCCGCCCACTGCCCGGGTAGCCATCCTGCCCAGCGCCACCCATACCATCCCCATCCTTTCCGCCCCGGAGACTGCATGAACCGCCCTGTCCGCTGGTATGACTACATCACCTTCAACGTTTACTGGTTCGGCCTCTCGGCCCTCTCCCAAGGCATGACGCCGCTGATCCTGCCGCTGCTGGTGCAGCAGTTTGTTGGCGTTGGGTCGCAAGGCACCTACTACGGCACGCTGCGCCTGTGGACGCTGATGGTGGCGCTGCTGGTGCAGGCGCTAATGGGAATGCTCTCCGACCGCAGTACCTTGCCCTTCGGACGCCGCCGCCCGTTCATCTTTATCGGCACGATCGGCGTGGTGGTCGTGCTGATCCTGGTCGGGTTCTCGGCAGCCCTGGAAGGCCTCAGCGGTTACTGGATTTTGTTCTCGTTGATCATCATTCAGATGATCTTTTCCAATACCTCGCAAGCCGCCGAAAACGCCTTGATCCCAGATTCGATTCCAGAAGAGAAGCATGGACGCTTCTCGGGCGTCAAGGCCGTGTTCGAGGTACCCTTGCCGGTGATCGTGGTGGCTTTTACGGTCGGCAAGCTGGTGTCCGCCGGTAATTTATGGGGTGGGCTGGCGGTGATCATTGTGGTGCTGGTTGTGGTCATGTTGATCACCATGTTTGTGCCGGAAAAGCGCCAGCTGGAAGCGCCCTTCGCTTTCGACTGGACTCCCTTCTTCCGTCTGGCGCTCATGACCGCCGCCTTCACCGCCGTGATCCTCCTCCTGGGACAGATTGTGATCCTCGCGAGCCGGCTCAGCCTGGCCCTCTCCGGCGCGAGGCTGGTGTTTGCCTTTGGCCTGGTGGGCATTTTTTCAATGGCAGTTGCAGTCGTGGCGGGAGTGTGGATCAGCATCCGCATCGGCCTGGGTGACGCCATCCACCGCACGCCCTCCTTCACCTGGTGGGTCGTCAGCCGGCTGGCCTTCCTGGTCGGCTCGACCAACCTGGCCAGCTTTGTGGTGTACTTCCTGCAAGGGCGCTTCGGCTTCCTGCGTGAAGAGGCCGCCGGCCCTGCCTCCACCCTGACGATGTTTGTAGGTGTCTTCCTGCTGATCTCGGCCATCCCCAGCGGCTACCTTTCCGACCGATTTGGGCGCAAGCCGCTGCTGATCCTGAGCGGATTGTTTGCCGCGGCCGGGACGTTCGTGGTCATCTTTGCCCCCAACCTGCCGATCGTCTACCTGGGCGCGGTCCTGATCGGACTGGCGACCGGGCAGTTCTACTCCACCAACTGGGCCTTAGGCACCGACATCGTCCCCAAGGCTCAGGCTGGACGCTACCTGGGCATCTCCAACCTGGCCGGGGCCGGGGCGGGCGCCGTCGGCGCCTACATTGGCGGCCCGATTGCCGACCTGATCACCACCCGCGTACCGGAAATGCCCGGCATGGGTTACACCGTGCTGTTCGTAATCTACGCAGTGCTGTTCCTGCTGTCGATCGTGGCGCTGCGCGGCATCCGTGAGACGGTGGATGGAAATGAGTGACCTCGCACTCTCAACGTTTCGAGTTATAATAGGCTAAGATCAAACGGTAGCGGAGAAACAATGAACAATCTTGAAAATACACCTGGCAAAACCACGATAGCTCCTGATGTTCTGGTAACAATCACCCGTCTGACCGCATTGAGTCTTGAAGGCGTCAGCCGGCTGGCTACAATCCCTGGCGGCGTCAACCGCCTGTTCCAAAAAGGTATCAGTGAAGGGGTCCGGCTTGTTGTAGAAGACAACATGGTTTACGTGGACCTTTATGTTATCTTATTGAAAGATGTGAATGTCCGAGATGTCAGCCGCTCGATCCAGAGCAAGGTGGCACGAGCGATCTCCGAAATGGTCGGTTTAGATGTTGGCAAGGTTAACATTCATATTGAAGATATTGACTACGAAACAAGCGAGAATTTACAAACGTTATGAAGTCACGCACCAAGGCTCGTAGTATCGCCTTGCAAGTTCTTTACGAAGTTGACTTGTCGGGTCATCCCCCTGGCCTCGTCCTAGAGCAGCGGCTCGAAGAAGAACCGCTGGAAAAAGGGCTGGCAAATTTTGCACGCCAAATTGTATTTGGCGTGCTGCCCATTGTAGACAAGCTGGACGCCTTCATCGCCCAGCACGCCCCTGAATGGCCCATGGATCAGGTCGCCTTGATCGACCGCAACATCTTACGGATATCGCTGTGGGAATTTGCGGTCTCAGGGTCGACACCGGTTAAAGTTGCGATTAACGAAGCAATTGAACTTGCAAAAATATATGGCTCCGACAGCACCCCACGCTTTGTCAACGGCGTTTTAGGCAGCCTGGCTGCCAGACAAAATGAGATTAAACAGGCGCTTAAAATGTCCTGAGCGATTGCTCGGAAAAAAGATCTTTTACAATTGGAGGCTTTCTATGGAAGTGCTGGGTATTCCCAGTGAGTACGGGCTTGAACATCATGGTTTGAAAAACCTGAAAGTTGCATATTGGAACCTCTCGTCGGCTTCCCTGGTCGAACAGGTCGTGGGACGCAAAGAGGGTATACTGTCCAACCCGGGCGCCGTCGTCGTGGAGACAGGCAAGTACACCGGAAGGGCTCCAAACGATAAATTTGTCGTAAAAGACTGCTGCTGCAGCGAGCGTGTATGGTGGGGAAAAGTCAACCGCCCGCTGTCTGAAGAACAATTCGAACGTCTTTATCAAAAAGTGATCCATTATCTGGAAGACAAAGAAGTCTTCGTCCAGGATTTGGAAGTCGGCGCATACCCGCGCTGGCAGCGTAAGCTGCGGGTCATCACCGAACTGGCCTGGCAAAGCCTGTTTGCCCGGGCGCTGTTCCGCCGCGGTCCATTGGCCGAACTGGATAAACACGTCCCGGAATACACCGTGATCGCCGTGCCTGGCCTGGAAGCCGATCCAATCACCGACGGCACGAACTCCGGCGCCTTCGTCGTGATCAGCTTCGAGAGAAAGCTGGTTATGGTCGGCGGCACCAGCTACGCCGGTGAGATCAAGAAGTCGATCTTCACCGTGATGAACTGCGAGCTGCCCGAGGAAGGCGTACTTTCGATGCACTGCTCGGCCAACGTGGGCGAGGGCGGCGATGTGGCCTTGTTCTTCGGCCTGTCCGGCACCGGCAAGACCACCCTGTCCTCCAGCCCTGAACGCAGCCTGATCGGCGATGACGAGCACGGTTGGGGCCCTGAGGGTGTCTTCAACTTCGAGGGCGGATGTTACGCCAAGATGATCCGCCTGCGCCCCGACCTGGAACCGCTCATCTGGGACGCGGGTCGTCGTTTCGGCTCCGTGCTGGAGAACGTGACCTACGATCCGGTCACGCGTGAGCTGGACTTCGATGATGACAGCCTGACCGAAAACACTCGCGGCGCCTACCCGTTGATCTTCGTTGAGAACCGTGTCGAAGCGGGTTACGCGGGGCACCCAGACAACATCTTCTTCCTGACCGCCGATGCTTTTGGGGTCATGCCGCCGATTGCTCGTCTGGACGCCGACCAGGCCATGTATTACTTCCTTTCCGGCTACACCTCAAAGCTGGCCGGCACCGAGCGCGGTGTGGATGAACCTCAAGCTACTTTCTCCACCTGTTTCGCCGCGCCCTTCTTGCCGCTGCATCCCAGTATCTACTCGGAACTGCTTGGCAAGAAGATCGCAGAGCATCAAGCCAAAGTCTGGCTCATCAATACCGGCTGGACCGGCGGCCCCTACGGCATCGGCAGCCGGATTAAGCTGCCCTACACGCGGGCCATGGTCAATGCCGCCCTGAATCACAAGCTGGATGATGTCAGCTTCCATAAAGAGCCGTTCTTTGGGCTATCGATCCCGGATGAGTGCCCGGGCGTACCCAGCGAAATCCTCGACCCGGCAAAGACCTGGTCCGATCCGGAGGCGTATGCGCTGGCGGCTCGCACACTGGTCGACCGCTTCGAGGAAAACTTCACCCAGTTCCAGGACGCGGTCTCAGGCGACGTGGTACAAGCCGGGCCGTAAGATCGGAACGCAAAAGGGCTGAGAGAGCAGAGAGGCAGAGGAAATAGAAAACCTCTGCCTCTCTGCTTTCTCAGCCCTTTTGCATTCCGATCTTACGGCCTTAGCAGCAGCACGAGCGCACCGAGAATCAAGAACGGCGCATAGGGGATGGCGCTGAAGGCCTCATAACGGTGGGTGAGCTTGGTGTAAACGATATAGATGATCCCGGCGATGCCGCCGAAGAAAATCCCAAAGATCAAACCGGCAAATATACCGGGCCATCCGAGGATCAATCCCAGGATGCCGCTCAGCTTGACGTCCCCGAATCCGAGCGCCACCTCTTCAATCTCCTCCCCGCGCCGTTTGGACAGCCACCGGGAAAACTGCTCTCCGCCGTAATACATCAACAGCATAATGAGAAAGCCTGTCGCACTCCCGGCGATCGTGCTGAGGAGGCCGTGCATCGCTAGCCCGGCCCCAAAGCCGATCCCCAGACCGATGTAACTAACCGGGTCCAAGATCGCCCGGTATTCCAGGTCGATCACGGCCACTACCCCAAAGTACACCAGCAGCAAGGCCGCTCCCCAAAAGCCGAGGCGATCGCTGGGCAGGAACCACTGCCACAGGAACAACAGCGGAAAGCCGATCTGCACAACCCAGGTGCGGCGGCTGCGAGGTTGTTCGCAAGCCGGGCAGGGCCGGAAAGTCAGATAGCTTTCCCAAGACATGCTTTCACAGCAGTTAGCGCACAGGGCTGTGGTAGAGATCCTCCTCGTCAGGGGCAGCACGTCTGCCAGGAAGTTCACCGCCCATCCGGCCAGACCGCCGAGCAGGATTACACCGAGCGCTTGCAGAATGTTGGTGATCATCAGGGCTGCACCGGAGCGGTCCAGGCCTCACCCGGCAAAGTGGTGGGCGGGATGGAACCTTTGGCTGCCCGGGCGGCTAACTGTTGGCGCAAGGTGGCAATGTCGCGCGGCACAAAGTAGGTGGTTGCCAGGAAGAACAAGAAACACATCATCCAGGTGGAAATGCACAGGATCAGGATGGCGTCATGCAGGGAGGACCGGTCGGCGATGATTCCGGCGATCAGCGGCGCCAGGGCCGAGCCGACCGAACTCGATGAAGCTGGCAGTGGCCTGTGCCGTGCTGCGCACTTCCGGAAGGGTCACGTCGTAGACGGTGGAGGTGACGTTGGGTGAGGCAAACGGGATGAACACCGCCGTCAGGCACATCATGATGGTGAAGATCGCCGGACTTTCTATAGGGACGTTCATGGTGAGTAGCAGCAGGATTGCGCCGATGACCACACCAACCGATGAGACGATCATGCGGCCGCGCGGTGTGCGCTTGAACAGGTAGTCGCCGATAGCCCCTCCGATGGGATAGCCGGTCGCCAGGATCAAGACCGCCGGCGCCATGGTAAACAGGATCGTGTCCCCACTGTAGCCGCGCTCTTTTTCGAGGTAAGCGAAGAACCAGTAGGTGATCACATTCCAGGGGAAGACCCCAAAAAAGCCCTGCGTGAACAGCAGCAGCAGGCTGGGTTTCTTGAACAGGTCGCGGGCCGTTTTCCAGTCGAAGCGGTAGCTGGCGACCTGTTCCAGGCCGGCAAGCTCGGGCTCGCTTTGGCCGCGCGGCGCTTCCTTGACGCCAAAGAAGATCACCGCCGCCAGGACGACGCCCAGCGAGCCGGTGATATAGAAGACTGCCCGCCAGCCGATCAAACCGCTCAGGAGCAGCGCCAGAATCATCCCGACCAGGTAACCGAGCGGTTGGGTCAGCTGCAAGAGGCCGTAGACCTTGCCGCGCACCTCGGGACCAAAGTAGTCGGCGATCAGGCTGTAAAGTCCCGGATAGCTCGAGTCATCGATGCCGGTGGAGGCGCGGCTGGCAACGAACAGGTTGAAGCTGGGCGCTATCGCACTGAACCAGGTGGTCGAACCCCACAGGAAGGATGCGAGCGCCAGCAGCTTTGAGCGCGAGTATTTATCGTACAGATAGCCCCATAAGGGATAAGCAATCGCTCCAACGATCAACGCCCCGGTGAAAACTGCACCCATTTGGGTGTTGGTGATGTGGAACTCGTTCATAATGTCCACGGTCAGCGGCCCGATGAGCAGCTTGTCAGATTGATGGAGCAGCATAAATAGGAAGAACACGCCAAATACAAACCAGCGATACCTCGATGAACGCATGTGCCCTACTCCTCGATGGGATTTGGAAAAATTACGGAGGCATAGAAAGTATAATCCTAAAATGTTTTCTGCGAAAGCGCACCGGGCCGCTCGCTAATTTCTACTCTCTTCATCCCTTTTCTAATAAAAAGCTTGCTTTGGGGCTCAACTTGCGGTAAAAACATATAGTACGGATGTTCCCAAAAAATTTAACGGTAGAACCAGACCCAGATCAACGAACGCGGAGCGGCATGGCAGGTCTTGCATCATCCATCGACAGGTTAGTCTCACTATGGCGCGCGGAGCCCAGTATCGGCGGCAACATCGTCGAGTGGCACTCCGAGCGGCCGCGGCTTGCCCAATTATGTGACTTCCCGGACGATCTACACCCGGCCTTGCGTACTGCCTTACAGCGGCGCGGCATCCGCCAGTTGTACTCCCACCAGTCGGAAAGTTGGGAAATCACACGCCAGGGTAAGAACCTGGTTGTGGTGACCGGCACGGCCAGCGGCAAGACCCTTTGCTATAACCTGCCGGTGCTGGATGCTGTCCTGCACGACCCAAACGCTACCGCCCTATACCTGTTCCCCACGAAAGCCCTGACCCAAGACCAGCGCGAATCGGTGGCCGGGTTGATCGAGGATGTGCGCCGCGCCTTCTCGGATCAGAATGCTGGCGCAGCCTCACCCGAGATCCCCGCGGCCGTTTACGACGGTGACACACCCGGCAGCCACCGCTCGGCCATCCGGACTCGGGCGCGGCTGCTGATGACCAATCCCGACATGCTGCACATGGGCATCCTCCCCCACCATACCCTGTGGGCCGAATATTTCCGCAAGCTGCAGTTCATCATCATCGATGAGCTGCACGTTTATCGCGGCGTGTTCGGTTCGCATATCGCCAACCTCATCCGGCGGCTCAAGCGTGTGGCGCGTTTCTACGGGGTCTACCCGCAGTTCATCCTGACCTCCGCCACCATCGCTAACCCGGTCGAGCTGGCCGAGCGGCTAGTAGAAGAGCGCGTGTACCAGGTGGAAAATGACGGCTCGCCGCGCGGCGCCCGCCATTTTGCGCTTTATAATCCGCCGGTCGTCGAGCAGCGCATGGGCATCCGGCGCAGCTCGATGGTCGAGAGCGTGCGCCTGGTCGATGATTTGCTGGCTTACAACGTGCAGACCCTGGTATTCGCCCGGACCCGCCGCTCGGTCGAGCTGGTGCTGCGCAACCTGCAGTTCAAACAGGCCGGGCAGGACAACGAGATCCACGGTTATCGCAGCGGCTACTTGCCCAAGGAGCGCCGGGCCATCGAGCGCGGCCTGCGTGAGGGTGAGACCCAGGCCGTGGTGACCACCAACGCCCTCGAGCTGGGCGTCGACATCGGCAACGCCGGGGCAGTGGTGCTGGTGGGCTATCCGGGTACGATCGCCGCCACCCGACAGCAGTCCGGGAGAGCCGGCCGCCGCCAGGAGTCCTCCCTGACCGTGCTGATCGCTTCGGCCGGGCCGCTCGACCAGTTCCTGATGCAGCACCCCGAATACCTGTTCGAAAATTCGCCTGAGCGCGCCTTGATCAACCCGGACAACCTGCTGATCCTGCTGCAGCACTTGCGCTGTGCGGCCTTCGAGCTGCCCTTCCAATCCGGCGATCACTTTGGCCGGACCCCGGTCGAGATCTTTGAAGAGCTGCTGCACCTTCTGGAGCAAGCCGGGATGCTGCACCAGAGCAGAGGCAAATACTTCTGGACCTCCGACCAGTACCCGGCCAACAATGTCTCCCTGCGCAGCACCTCGGCCGGGCCGTTCCTGCTCCAGGCTGATGAGATGGGCCGCTGGGAGACTATTGGTGTGGTAGATGAAGACAGCGTTTATTGGATGGCACACCCCAATGCCATTTACATCCACGAGGGCCGCACCTTTGAAGTCGAAGAACTGCTGCTGGAAGAGAAGCGCGCCCACCTCAAGCCGGTTATGGTGGATTATTTCACCGAGCCGCGCCAGCAGGAGACGATCGAGAAGATCAACGAGATGGGCGCAGACACGGTGCAGGGCGGGCAGAAGGCCTACGGTGAGGTGATGGTGACCTCGCAGGTGATCGGCTACCGCAAGATGAAATGGTTCAGCCACGAAATCTTGGGCGAGTACGCCCAGGAGATGCCGCCTTCGCATCTGCGCACCATTGGCTACTGGTTGAGCCTGAGCGAGGAGAGCGTCGAGCGCCTGCGTGATTTGGGCCTGTGGAACAACGATCCGAACGACTACGGCCCCAACTGGAACCAGCAGCGCCGTCTGGCGCGCCAGCGCGACAACTTCACCTGTCAGGTATGTGAGTTGGTCGAGCATGGCGGAAAACCGCACCACGTCCACCATAAGATCCCTTTCCGCAACTTCACCTCGGTGCTGGCGGCCAACCAACTCGACAACCTGATCACCCTGTGCCCCTCGTGTCACAAAAAAGCTGAGACCGCCGTGCGCATGCGCAGCGGCCTGTCCGGGCTGAGCTACGTGCTGCAGCACATGTCGCCGCTGTTCGTGATGTGCGACGTCGGCGACCTGGGCGTCCAGTTCGACCCGCAGTCCTCGCTGGCGGAAGGCGGGCCGGCCGTGGTGCTTTACGACCGCCTTCCGGCCGGGATCGGTCTATGCGAGACCCTGTTCCAGATCCATGCTGAGTTGATGCAGCGCTGCTATGAGTTGGTGACGGGCTGCACCTGCCAGGATGGCTGCCCGGGCTGTGTCGGCCCGACGGGAGAGAACGGCGCCAGTGGGAAAGTCGAGACGATTGCGATATTGGCGATGCTGACCGGAAAGGCGCTCTAGATGGACTCGAAGGAAACTCTTTCGGACAAGCTTAAGTCGCTGGGCGTGCGTATCGGCGGGCAGAACCTGCCCAAGCCGGAAGCGCCCAAGAAGCGCGGCCTCCCCATTGAGGATGTGATCGAAGGCTGTGAGGATGAGAGCCGCTTTGGCAGCACCTTCTTTGTCCAAAAGGATTATCCACTCGACTACATACACGGCGACGACACGCTCTGCCGTTCGGTCGATGCTGCTTTCTTGAATGAGTGGTGCCGTATCCCTCAGCGTGACGGGCTCCGTTTAGAGGATTATCTCTTCCTGGATACAGAGACCAGCGGTCTGGCTGGCGGCGCCGGCACCTTCGCCTTTATGATCGGCTTGGGCTGGCGCATCCCGACCGGCTTCCGGCTGGTGCAGCTGTTCATGCGCGACCCGAGCCAGGAGGAATCCCTGCTGGCGACGCTGGCGCGCATCGCCGCACCCTTCAAAGCCGTGGTGACCTTTAACGGGCGCGGGTACGACATCCCGCTGCTCAACGCCCGCCACGTGCTGAACAGTTTCCCTTCGCCCTTCCCAGAGATGGGCCACGTCGACCTGCTGCCTGTAGCGCGTAAGCTGTGGCGTATGCGCCTGCCCAGCCGGGCGTTGAAAGATCTGGAGGTGGAAATCCTCAACTTGCAGCGCAGCGAGGAGGAGGTTCCGGGCTGGATGGTTCCGGAGTTGTACTTCGACTACCTGCACACCGGCAACGCCTACCCCTTGAAAGGCGTTTTCTACCACAACGCCATCGACATCCTCTCTTTGGCGGCGCTGTTCAACGTGATCGGCGAGATGCTGGTGGACCCCCTCGACGGCCATATGCCCGATCAGACCGACCGGGTGTCCGTAGCGCGGATGTATGAGGAGCTGGGCTACATGGAAACTGCAATTACCCTCTACGAGCGCAGCCTGGATCAAGGTCTGCCGCGCCACATCTTCATTCAGACCTTGCAGCGTTTCGCCCTGCTGCATAAACGCCAGGAGCAGTGGGAGCAAGCCCTGGAACTGTGGAAGAAGGCGGTTGAGTACCAGCAGGTGGAGGCGGGGGTGGAGCTGGCTAAATATTATGAGCACCGCCAATGCGACTACGTCGAAGCGCTGTACTGGACCCAGCGGGCGCTGAAATGTATGGATCAGGCCGATCTGACCGAGGCTGCCCGCCATTCTCTGGAAGATGACCTCCAGCGCCGCACCGAGCGCCTCGTGAAGAAAGGCAAATGGGCGTAAAAAGCAACCGCGAAGGGGGACACATTCGCGTCTGCTTTTCTGTACGTGATAAAATGAGGATATGCCGATTGAAGACGCAGGACGGTGGAACGAACGCTACCAGAACAACCATGACCGGGATTTGCAAAAGCCTCGGTCATTTCTCATTGAGCACATGCATTTGCTCCCGCCATCCGGGTTGGCGCTCGATCTGGCGATGGGTGCCGGCAAGAACACCGAGGCCCTGCTGGAACGCGGTTACCGGGTGGTCGGCGTAGACATCTCCAGCGAGGCAGTGCTAAGGGCCAAGCGACGTTTCCCGGCGCTGCAAGCCGTCGTGGCTGACCTGACCTGCTTCTGCCTGCCCGCCGAGACTTTCGATCTCGTCTTGAACTTCTACTACCTCCAGCGCAGCTGGTGGACCGAGTTCCGGCGCATTCTAAAGCCGGGGGGCATCCTGGTGTACGAGACTCTGACCATAGGCATGCGAGGGCCGATGCCGGAAATTAACCCAGATTACCTGCTCCAACCCGGCGAGCTGCGCCAGGCCTTTCAGGATTGGGAACTCCTGGTGTACCGGGAAGGCTGGGTTGAGAACGACCGCGGCCGTCAAAAGGCGATCGCCAATATGATTGCAAGGAGACCCTGATATGAGCGAACCCAACCCGCCCTCTGCGCTCGACCAGCTGCGCAAAGCCGTGATCTCGCAGAAGACCGCTCAACTGCCGGACGAAGCGCCTTCACCCAAGCTGCAGGCGCTGCACCAGGCGCTGTTCGATTACGACCGTTATGTCAGCGAGATGGTGATCTCGGTGCTGCAAGGCAGCGCAGAAGGCAAACCCTACCTGCTGAAAGCGACCGTGGAGGAGGAGATGGCCAACGCCATCGAGCACGCCGACGACCGCCGCTCGGTGGAGCTGTACCGCCGTTACAAAGAACGCCTGGACAAGATGCAGACGCTGGCCATGGCAGTGGCGGCGGAAAGGTAAAGGCTCCCAACGCTGTGGGCCGAGATGAAAGGTAGGTAAAAATGGAATCGAAATATGTGGTGGTTTATATCGCAAATGGACAGCTGGATGCTGAAATGGTGCGGCTGTTCTTGCAGTCCGAAGGCATCGAGGGTTATATCACTCAGGAAAGCGTCGGCACAACCTTTGGGTTGACGATCGGCACATTGGGACAGGCCAGTTTGCTGGTGCCGGTCGAGAAGGCCGCCGAGGCTCGCCGGCTGTTGGAGGAAATGGAACATGGCCGCTTCGAACAGGGGGACGATTCTGCTGACCTGGGTGACGAAGAAACCCCTGAAGAAGAGTAACGTTTTCAAAGCACGGAGGGAATGGTTATGCAAAGATCGCGCTAAGCGACCTTTGCATAAATATTCCCTCCGTGCTTTGAAAACTAGATCTTTTCCAGCTCAGCCTCTAGCCGCTGCTGGTAGCGCCGTTCGAGATCCTCGGTCACCGGGCCTGGGCTGCCCGTGCCGACCGTGTGGTCGTTGATCATCACCACCGGCAGCACGCCCCGGCTGCTGCTGGTGATAAACGCCTCGTCCAGCAGCGGGATATCATCCACGGTGATGGGTTCCAGGTGGATTGGATAACCGGCTTTCTCGGCTTCTTCCAGCACCATTGAGCGGGTGATACCGGGCAGCACGTTTTCGTCAGCCGTCCAAATTTCCTTCCCTTTGATCGCGAAGAAATTGCTGCTCGTGCCTTCCAGGAGCCGCCCGGCGTCGGTGACGATCAACGCGTCTTCCACGTCATCCGGCAGAAGCTGGCGCACTTCGCTGGCGGGCTTGATGAAATCGGTGGTCTTTGCCTTGGGTGAATGCCGCTCGACCGAGGAGGTAACCAGGTGCACGCCTGTACGGTAGGACTTCGAGGAAGGCGGCTTCAGTTTTTCGGTGGATATGTAAACGGCGCCGGGCTGCTGCTGCAGGTCCATCGTGAGGCGGATGCGGGACTCTTCGGCCGGGAGTTCCTGAGCAATCTCGGTCAACGCTTCGCGTAAATTTGTTCGGCTAAAGGGCATCCCGTTACGACCGATCAGCTGGGCCGAGGTCTTCAATCGCTGAAGATGGTCCGACAGGCGGAAGACCTTGTCGTGGTCGAACGTGCGGAAGGTGGTGTATGTGCCGCCTGGCAGAAGGCGTGAGATGCTGTCGAGCGATGCGCCCGCCTCCTCCGGTAGTTCCATCGGCTCAAGCCGGTACCCTTGCCCATTAAAATTGACTTTCCAAACCTTTACCCGTGTCACATCCACCTCTTTGCGATAGAATTGCTGTGCTGCGCTGCGCAACTGCCGGGCAGCCGGCCAGGCAGTTGCCTCTCGGTATTATACTATCCATACCCGGGTATTCTACTCGTAATTTGCGATTCGCCTGCCCTAACTAAACCATCTCTATGGAAACGCTCATGTCCTTAAAATTTAAACAAAACGTTGGTGCTGTACTTCATCGTGTTTCAGGTATCGCTTCTGCTGCTGTTCTTTTCCGGCGGCATCATTTTTCAGCGCTGGTTAGACAACCGCCAGCCCTTAGCCGTACTGCGAGAAGCGCATCAAATTCTTGAAGATAACGCCATACTCCAGCTGCCGCCTGAGCGCCAGCTGGAGTACGGCATGATCCGCGGCATGCTGCAAGCCTACAACGAGCCTTACACCATGTTCATCGAGCCGCCGCAGGCCGAGCTGCAAACCAATCAACTGGCAGGCAGGTTCGGAGGGATTGGTATGCGCCTGGAACAGGACACCGACCAGAACTGGTTAATGTACCCCTACCCTGACTCGCCCGCATTCGAGGCTGGGGTCCGAGATGGCGACCGGCTGCTGGCGGTCGAGGACTTGTCGATCGATGTCAGCACGTCCATCGAGGATATCCAGGCGGCCATCCGCGGCCCGATTGGGCGCAGTGTCTCGCTGACCATCGGTCACCCGCCGGCGTTCGCCCCGGTCAACGTTACGGTCAAGCGCCAGGAGATCGCGCTGCCTTCGGTTACCTCCAACCTGCTGCCGGATCACCCCCAGGTGGGCATTGTCCACGTCAACGTGATGGCTGGTTCGACGGCCGAGGAGATCACCTCGTCCGTCCAGGAGCTGCAATCCCAGGGGGCTGCATCCTTCATCCTCGACCTGCGCAACAATTCCGGGGGGTTGGTGGATGCGGGCGTCGAGACGGCAGGCCTGTTCCTGGACGGTGGCACGGTCATCCAGCAGCAGTACAAGGGCAAGCCGGTCAAGTCCTTCAACTTATCCAAGCGCGGACAGTTCACCGACCTGCCCCTGGTTGTGCTGGTCAATCACGGCACCGCCAGCGCCGCCGAGATCGTAGCCGGGGCGCTGCAGGCAAGGGGTCGCGCCGAATTGATCGGCACGCAAACCTACGGCAAGAACACGATCCAACTGGTATTCGACCTGATCGATCACTCCAGCCTGCACGTTACCGCCGCGCATTGGTGGGTGCCTGGCTTGGACGGCTTCAGCGCCGGTCAGGGCCTGCAGCCGGACGTGCCCCTGAGCGATGAAGACGTTCAATCTGCCGCCATTTTGCAAACTGCCGTAGAAAATTTGTTACAATAGCCCTCTATGAATACGCCCATCATCGAAATCCCGCAAGAATTGATCGAGGATCTGCGCGCAGCGGACTGCGTGACCTTGCTGACCGGCGCGGGGATCTCCGCCGAGAGCGGCATTCCCACCTTCCGCGAAGCCAAGACGGGCCTATGGGTGCAGTACCGCCCAGAAGATTTGGCCACCCCTGAAGCCTTCGAGAAAAATCCCAGGCTGGTCTGGGAATGGTACAACTGGCGGCGCGGACTGGTGAACCAGGCCGAGCCTAACCCCGGTCACCGGGCGTTGGTCGAGCTGGAGCAGCGTGTTCCGAAGTTCAACCTGATCACACAAAACATTGACGGCTTGCATCAGGCCGCAGGCAGCCGTGGCGCTATCGAGCTGCATGGCAACATCCACCGCATGCGCTGTGTGGCCGAGAACAAGGTGATCGATCGGCTGATTGACGGCGAGCTGCCGCGCTGCCCGGACTGCGGTGCATTGCTGCGTCCAGACGTGGTTTGGTTTGGCGAGGCGATGCCCGGCCAGGCGCTGGAGCAAGCGGTAGCCGCCAGCCAGCATTGTGACCTGTTTATCTCGGTCGGCACTTCGGCGCTGGTCGAGCCGGCTGCCTCACTGCCTTTCGTGGCTCTGCGCAATCATGCTGCCTTGGTAGAAATCAACCCTGAGACCACCCAATTGACCGTCTATGCGAAATATTACTTCCCCAATACCGCCGGTTCCATCCTTCCGGCGCTGGTCGAAGCAGCTTTTCCCCCTGAAAGAGAATGAGAATAGAGAGTAGAAAAAGCGCCCGGTCGGGCGCTTTTTCTACTCTCTATTCTCATTCTCTTTCGTTGAACCGTCGATAATCTTCGGGTGTATCGACATCCTGAAAAATAGTGGGGGTATTCACGTTCAAATAGCGGATATCCGCTTCGTGGCTCTGCATGAAGTCACGCAGGGTCTGGGGCTGGCGCAGGGCCAGGATTTCCGGCCATAATTCATGCTCCACCAGCCAGGGATGGCCGCGGCGCATCTGGTAGCTCGGTACCACCAGTTTGCCGCCAGACTGCGCATACCGCTCCAGCACCTGCCGCACCGTCTCAGGCTGCATCTGGGGTTGATCTCCCAGTACGATCAGCGCTGCGTCGATCTCTTCCGACAGGGTGCACAGTCCGGTTTGTAGTGAGATCAGCATTTCCCCATTGGCGTAACGCTCGTTATAAGCAAAATCGACCGCTTTTCCCGCCAGGGCCGCCTGCACCAACTCGCGCCGGAATCCGGTCACAATCGTGATGCGCTTCACGTCGCCGGCTTGCAGCGTCTGAACCACGTGCGCGATGATGGTGCCCTCATTCCAGGGCAGCACCATTTTGGGCTCGCCCATGCGCTGAGACAACCCGGCTGCCAGCACCACCGCCGAAATGGTTCTTTCATGTGCTGCCGGGCTCAACCTGCCCTCGGCTTTCGAAACCGTTCGAGCAGCTGCTGGTAATCCTCTGGAGTGTCCACGTCCAGCAGCAGGCTGTCATCCTGCCAGGGCAAACGCTGCATTGCGTGCTTCTCGAACACGGCCCGCCCACCGATGTCGCCTTGCAGCGCCAGCAGGTCGTCGAAGGTGACCCGGTCGAACAGCACCGGGTTGGCGCGCCGATCGCCGACAAACGGCGCCACCAGCGGCGACAGGCTGCGATTGTGGGCGTCAACCAACGTCCGCAGCAGCTCGGGCGTTACCTGCGGCTGGTCGGCCAGCAGGAACACAGCGGCGCCGGCGTTTTTCGACAGCGCCGTGATCCCACCGTGCACCGAGGTGCTCTGGCCTTCGCGCCAGTTCAGGTTCAGCGCATAATCGACCGACAGACCTTGCAAGCTTTCGATCGCCGGGGCCACCACGGCTCCCAGCACCACCACGACCGGGTCCAGTTTGGCCTCCAGGGCCGTTCGAGCAATCTTGCGCAAGAAGGGCTCGCCATGCCAATCCAGCAGGAACTTGGTCCGTCCGAAGCGTTCTGAGCCGCCCCCCGCCAGGATGATCGCAGCGGTGGTCTCGATGGCTTGGGCAACCGGCTCGGCCTCGTTTTGCAGCGCCGCTACCAGAACGGCATCATAAGACACCAGCAGCGGCTCGGCCATGTTGGCGGCGGTACGCTGCAGCGCTTCACCATCCGCCTGGTTCAGCAGCACGACCTTGCGCGCTTCAGGTGGAATGTTCTTCAACCCACCCTCGGATGAGGAGAGCACTTCGACCACCGCCGCCGGAGTGACCCGGTCGCCGGGGGAGAGCTCGGCAATCCGGGCAAAGCGCTCCGGTCGATGGATCGTATTTTCGTGAAGCGGCCTGCCTAGGCCCGACAGCCCTGCAACCACCACGACCAGATGAGTCCAGTAGGGTATGGCGGGCTCGTGCTCGGCCGGGGCTTTAAGCGGCAGCCGGCGCGAGCCGTCGGCCTCGAACAGCAGGGGAATGTGGTGTTGGCGGGCGTATTCGTGCAAGATGTATAGACTGGCTCGATCCAGGCCGCCGGTGCGCCCGTCCGTTCCGGCTGGGCCGGTGAAACCTACCACCAGATCGGGCAAATCCTCCAACGCGGACCGTACATCCGCAGGCGAACGGACCGTCACGTGACGGTCCGCCAGGGATAGCTGTTCGACGGTCAGGTGCGTGCTGGCGCTGACCAGCACCGGGGGTTCGAACTGGCGCGCCAGTTGGAACATGGCCGTGGTTTTCCCGCCCGCTCCAACGAAGGCAGCCTGCACGTCTTGATTCGCTCGCAAGGCCTGGCGCAAGATCATATGCGGGTTACTCGCACAACTTGCTGCGCAGTTCCGGTTTCGAGAGGATGGCTTCAATCACGCCGCCACCGACCGCCAGAGCTTTATCCGATACGTGCTCGTGCAGGCGCATGTCGGTGCGCGGATCCAGATCGCCGATCTTGGTGCCGCTCTTGATGGTCAAGCCGCTCTTGAGCAAGCCGCGCAGCATGCCCGTGAAACGGGCTCGCACCGGCTGGCCGCCTACTTCAGCAATCACCACACCTTCCGGGATCGAGTCGCCGATCTCGAAGTAGGTTTGCAGGATACCGTCTGCCGGCGCGCGCAGCACGCGGTCCGCCTGGTGGTTGGCCACCGCTTCGGGCAGCCCGGTGTCCGGCTGGGCCGTGCCCTGCCAGTACACCCTCCCCAGGAAATGGCCGCGTATCGTCTCAACTACGGCATCACAGTCCACACCGGCGGTAAAACCTGGGCCAAGCCCGATCACCAGTTTCGCCGCGCCGAGTTCGATATCGGGCGGCGCTTTCGTCATGCGGCCGTCCACGATCACGTCTGGATTGAGCGTCTTGCGGCACTCCAGCTTCGGATCGCTCAAGACCGGGATGTAGCCCTGCGCAATCAACTTGGGCACGTCTTTGCAGCGTGCCATGCGGGCAGGCACTTCTTCAATGCGGATTTCCTTTCGATAGATCGCGTCGGCGAACGAGACAGAACGGCGCACAACCAGTGGCTGCGGCAGCTCAGCCACAACCACTTGGAAGCCCGCGCGGTGCAAGCGGATGGCGGCCCCACTGGCCAGGTCGCCACCACCTCGAATTAAGACCAGAACTGACATGATGAAACCTCTTTGTTCCCGAACCGACCGGAAGGTCCGGTTTGGAAATCAATCGCTCGAACCGCTAAGTCCGGTAAGAACGCGCTCAGGGATGAAAGGAAACTGATTGAACCACACGCCTGTTGCGGAATGGATCGCGGCCGCAATGGCTGGAGCCAGGGGCAAGAAGGGCATTTCGCCCATACCGCGTGCTCCCCAGGGGCCAACCGGATCCGGGTATTCCAGGATCAAGGCGTCCACGTTGCCGGGGATGTCCTTGATGGTCGGGATTAGATAGGTGGACAGGTAGCGGGTCAGCGTTTCTCCATCCTTCTGGACGAAATTCTCCAACAGCGAGTACCCGGCCGCCTGAACAATCGCGCCCTGCACCTGCCCCATCAGCAGCCGTGGATTGACCGCTTTGCCGACGTCGTCGGCGCAGACCACGTTGATGATCTCCACCTGGCCGGTTTCGGTGTCCACTTCCACTTCCACCGCCTCGGCCACGTAGCCATACGAGAAGTTCGGCTCCGATTTGCCGGTTTCCGGGTCGAGCGGTGTGGTGCGCGGCGGGCGGTACTGGTATCTAGCGACTGCCGGGCGCTCTTCGGCCTTCCACTTTTTCAGGGCCATCTCGGCCGCGCCGCGAATGGAGTTGCCCGCCATGAAGGTCATGCGCGAGGCAGAGGAACTGCCCGAGTTATCGCTCGTGGCGGTATCAGACACCACCATGCGCACCTTTTCAATCGGGATGTTCAACGCTTCGGCGGCCATCTGCGCCATGACGGTGTGGGCGCCCTGGCCGACATCTGCGCCTGCATGATGGACGAACGCCTCTTCGATCTGTGCGCCGCCCTTGAGCTCGATTGTGGCCCAGGACTGTTCTGGAGCGCCAAACGAGAAACCGACGTTCTTATAGGCGCAGGCAAAGCCGATGCCGCGCTTGACGTGCGGCTTGTCGGTATTCATCCCGAATTTGCCTGGATAGAACCAGCCTTGCTCCGAGCGCTCCCATCCGGCGGCTTTAGCGCATGCCTCGGCCACCTGTAGAATGCTGACGCCCGTGGGCAGCGGCGTGCCGACGGAAAGCAGCTTGCCCTCGGTCAGCAGGTTGCGCGTGCGCATTTCCACCGGGTCGATGCCCAGCTTCTCGGCCAATTTGTCCATCTGCAGCTCGGCGGCAAAAGCGCCTTGCGGGCCGCCGAAGCCACGGAAAGCGCCGCCGGGGATGTTGTTGGTATAGACCGCATACGAATCGACGTTGACGTTGGGGATCTCATACGGCCCGGTGCACATCATGGTGGCGTTGCCCAGCACCTTGTTTGAGGTGTACACGTAAGCGCCGCCGTCGGCAATCACCTCTACCTCGGCTGCGACCACTTTTCCGGAAGAGGAAGCGCCCCAGCGGGCTTTGATGGTGTAAGCGTGGCGCTTGTGATGGCCGATGATCAACTCCTCCCGGCTCCAGATGATCTTGATCGGGCGGTCGATGCCGCGCTGGTGCAGTCTCCAGGTTGCCAAGGCCAGCACGATCTGCACAGACATATCCTCACGGCCGCCGAAGGCCCCACCGATGGCCGGGTAAATGACCCGGATCTTTTCCAGCGGCAGGTGCAAAGCATGCGCGATCTGTTCCTGGTCTTCGTGAGCAAACTGCCCGGCCACCACCACGGTGATCCGGCCTTCCTCGTCGATGTAGCTAATGCCGGCTTCTGGCTGCAGGTAAGCGTGTTCCTGGACCGGTGTATGGTATTCGCCCTCGACGATCACCTTCGCCTTGGCAAAGCCGTCCTCGATGTCTCCGTGACGGATGCGGTAGCGGGTGAAAACGTTCGAGCCGGTATCGGGATGCAGTAACGTGGCGTCTGCTTTCATCGCCTCGATCGGGTCGCTCACCACCGGCAGGTCTTCGTAATCCACTTCAATTGCGTCCCGGGCTTTGGCAGCGATGGCCTCGCTCTCAGCCACCACCAGCGCCACCTGGTCGCCGATAAAACGCACCCGGTCGGCGTGTGGCTGGGAGGAGCCCGGCCCACACAGCACCGGTTGATCGGGCTGGATCAACCCATATTCGTTCATCGGCACATCTTTGGCGGTGAACACAGCGATGACGCCTTCCATGACCTCTGCTTTCGAAGTGTCGATGCTGCGAATAACGGCGTGCGGCCGCCCGGCGAATAGGATTTTCATATAGATCTGACCAGGCAGGTTGTAGTCGCCTGGGTAAAGCGCCTCGCCCTTCACCTTTCCGGCCGCATCGATCCGCTGTACTTTTTCACCTACATACGTCATTAATTTCCTCCTGAGACTCGATCCGGGAAATCGGAGTGGATGCTGCAGTGGAGCGCTGCACTCCACTGCAGCATCCACTCCGATTTCCCGGATCGTTTTTCTAAAGTTTGCGGAGCCGCTCCCGCACAAACCCACCGGTCATCATTTTGGATCCGCGCGGCAATTCAACCTAGCGTTTGTAATGCCGCGGGTTCTTATCGATCGGCGGCGCATCCAATGGGCCATAGCGCGGCGGAGCGAACATGCTGTAAAAAATGAACGCAATCAACTGGACCACGCCAAACAGAATCACCGTCAACACCAGTGTTAACCCGATCTTGACATACAGCATCGGCTCTACCACCGGAGAGAGCATATCCTTTGGGATCGCAATCCAGCCATTGATCTGGTTTTGCTCAATCAATATCAGGGTGCTCATATAGGCCATGAAAGGCGTCAGCACCATCAAGAACAATCCGATGCCTCGCCAGATCGGATGAACCTCTCGGTCGGGAGGGGCTTGTGTACGGCTGATGTTCGATGTGTATTTGCCCATTTTCTATCCTTTTGCGGCGGCCCGCTCGACTGCCTGGATGATCTTATAGTAACCCGTGCATCGGCACAGGTTCCCCGTGAACGCCTGGCGGATCTCATCGGTGGTCGGGTTCTCACGCTCTTCCAGCAGTTTGACCCCAGACATGATGAAGCCGGGCGTGCAGTATCCACACTGTACAGCATCTTCGGCAATAAATGCTTCCTGGACTGGGTGCATGTGCTCGTCCGAGGAAACCCCTTCAACGGTGGTGATTTCGGCGCCATGTGCGCGCGGGGCCGGCACCATGCAGCTCATCACGGCAATGCCATCCAGGAACACCGTGCAAGCGCCGCATTCGCCTTCGGCGCAGCCCTCTTTGCTGCCGATCAACCCCGCTTCTTCGCGCAGCAGTCGCAGCAGCGACTTATCCTGCCCGCTGGTGAAGGTGTAGCGCTTCCCGTTGATCGTGGTCTCGATCGGGCTGTTCATGTCTTGCACGAGCGTCTCCGCCAGGCGGCTGGGGGTGGGGTACTTCTTACCCCACAGAGTCACCGGCCGCTCAGGGATGATCTCGTTTTGGGCGTTGATTGCAATTGTCTTCAGCGCCCGGCGGGTGATTACTTGGGTGATGGTCTTGCGATAGCCTGCCGAAGCGCGCACGTCGCTGATCGGGCTGGCAGCTTGCATTGCCAGCGCGGCCGCCTGCCGGATGCTTTCCTCATCGAGCTGCTTGCCCACCAGGAATGCTTCCGCTTCTTTGGCGTGAATGATGGTCGGGGAGACCGCGCCGAGCGTGATCGCCGCCGACCGGATGGTGTCACCGTCGAACGTGAGCGTCGCGGCTACGTTGACCAGCGAAATCGCCTGAGCGTTGCGCAGGGCAAACTTGATAAAGGTGCCCTGCTGATTGGCCTGCATGGCCGGGAAGATGATCTCGGACAGCATCTCGTCCGGTTCCATCACGTTCTTGCGCACGCCCGTGTAGAACTGATCCAGCGCCACCAAACGTTCGCCGCGTTTCGAGCTCAACCGCACCTGCGCGCCCAGGGCCATCAACGGTGTGATGGTATCGTTCGCCGGGGATGCGGTGATCAGGTTTCCGGCCACAGTGCCGCGGTTGCGGATCTGTGGCGAGCCGACTTCCCAGGCGGCCAGCGCCAGGGGCAAGCCGTGTTCTCGGATCAGCTTCGAGGATACGCAGTGGTTATGGGTGACCAGGGTTCCAAGATGGATGAAACCGTCTTCATCCAGGGTGATCTCGTCGAGATTGGGAATGCGGGTAATATCGATAAGGGTATCGATGCCCTTGCGGACGCCGCGCTCCAACTCCAGCATCAAATCGGTAGCGCCGGCGACGATGCGCGCCCGCTCTCGCTTCGAGGCCAGTTGATCCAGAACCTGCTCAACCCCTGTCGCGTTGACGTACTGCTCCCACATGAACATCCTCCAAGATAAAAGATAATGACTGCTCCAGTCATCGGACTTCGCGTATGCAGGTCCAATGACTGGAACGCTTATTTCATTTTCATGCTCTCGCCGGTGCCGCCGTTATGCAGCTTGATCACCTCGGCCATGATGCTGACCGCGATCTCTTCCGGCGTTTCCGCATTCAATTCCAGCCCGATTGGCGAATGGACCCGGTTCAATTCCTCTTCGGTCACGTCCGTTTCAGCCAGGATTTTCTTGCGGGTGGTGATCCAGCGCCGCTTTGAGCCGATCACGCCGATGTAGGCAGCCGGGCTGTGGAGCAGCTCCGGCAGTCCAACCGCATCGATCTTCACCCCGCGCGTGGTCAAAATCAGGTAGGTTTGCGGGGTGATCTCCATGCGTTTGGGGAGCTCAGCCATGGGCGCAACGACAAATTCATTTGCATCCGGATGCGCTTCCGGCGAACACCACTCCGGGCGATCATCGTTGATCACCACATGAAAACCGAGCCAGCTTGCCAGGTGGCTCACGGCTTTGCCGACGTGGCCGCCGCCAATCACCACCACGGTTGGCCGCGCCAGGATGGGTTCCAAAAACACCTCCAACTGACCACCGCAAATACCCGGGTCGCCCTTTTCTGGGCTAACCATCTTGTAGTCGACCACCCGGTTGACACCCTCTTTTAGCGCATCCAGCGCTTCCCGGATCACGCGGCCTTCCACCTCTCCGCCTCCCACCGTGCCGATGAAGCTGCCGTCGGGATAGACCAGCATCTTGCTGCCCTCGCGGCGTGGGACCGACCCGGCGGTGTGCATCACGGTGCAGACCACACCCGCCTGGCCGCGTTCCTCCAGCTCCGCAAGGGCTTTGTAGATCGACGTCATTAAGCCTCCGGCCGGGTTTCTTGCAGCGCTCGCCACACACGCTCGGGCGTGGCCGGGTTTTGATCCACCTGGGCGCCTGTGGCGTCCAGAATGGCATTACCGACTGCCGGCGCGACTCCGTCCATCGGAATTTCGGCCACTGCCTTCACGCCAAACGGGTGCGAAGGCTCGTAAGTTTCGACAAAGATTGTGGTCAGCTCGGGCATTTCATCCGCACGGAATATGTGATAGTCGATGAAGTCGCGCTCGAGCGCCCGGCCTTTCTGATCATACCGCATTTCCTCGCTGACAGCATAACCCAACGACTGGGTCATGCCACCTTCGATCTGCCCGGAGGCTGTGACCGGGTTGACGATCACGCCGCCATCCACGGCCATCACCAGCTTATCGACCGTCACTTGTCCGGTGCCGGTATCGACGGTCACTTCTGCGAACTGGGCGGCAAACGGCGGCGGTGAAACCGGCGAGACGTACGAACCCACCGCCATGATCTGCTCCTGGTTCTCGTGGTGCAGCGAGTTGTGTCCGACCTCTTGCATGGTCACGCTGCGCCCGTCCGGCAGGACCGCCTTGCGATCTTCCAGCAGCACGTCTTCCGGCTGGAAATGCTCGGTTGCATCCAACATATTGAGCGCCCGGATCTTGATCCGCTCGGCCACCTTCTCGGCCGCATTGACCACCGCCGCGCCGGAAATGTAGGTGGTGCTGGATGCATACGCGCCCTTGTCGAACGGGGTGAAATCGGTGTCCGACGAGTAAACCAGCATATCCTCCAACGGTACGCCGAGGACTTCGGCCGCCATCTGGCCCAGCACGGTATCCGATCCGGTGCCCAGGTCGGTTGCGCCGACCAGCAAGTTGAAAGAGCCGTCATCGTTCATCTTGATGCTGGCGCCGCCCATGTCCAGGTAAGGGATAGCGGTGCCCTGCATCACCATGGCCACGCCGATACCCTTGCGCAAGTGCGGTTTGCCTGGCACCTCGTGCCACTTGGGGTTCGCGTACTTCTTGTCCCATCCGATTGCCGCCTTCCCCTGGGCCACACACTGCTCCAACCCGACCGTATTGACGATCTCGGGCTGTGGCTCGCGGCCCTCGCTCCATGCGGTGCTGAATGGGTGCAGCTCACCCGGGTGGATGGCGTTCTTCAAGCGGAAGTCGATTGAGTCCAGGCCCAGGTCGCGAGCGATCTTTTCCATATGCCGCTCGACCGGCCAGAAGCCCTGCGGAACGCCGTAGCCGCGGAAAGCTCCCGCCGGGGGATGGTTGGTGTAGACGATGTCGGCGTAGAAGCGGATGTTGGGCGACTCACGATACGGCCCATCGCCCACGTACAGCGCCATAGCCTTGTGCCCGGTGTTGCCGGTCACGGTCAGGGCATGGCAGCCGTAAGCGCCGGTGTCGGTCAGGGCGTGCATCTCATTGGCGGTAATCGTGCCGTCTTTCTTGACGCCGGTCTTCATGTGGATACGCATGGGGTGTCTTGAGCGCGAAGCGATGAACTCTTCCTCGCGGGTGTATTCGTAGCGCACCGGTCGCCCGGTGGCGATGGTCAAATGGGCCGCCACGTCTTCGATCAGCACTTCCTGCTTGCCGCCGAATCCGCCGCCGATGCGGGGCTTGATCACCCGGATGCGCTTGATCGGCAGGCCCAGCACGGGCGCCAGCTGACGCCGCACGTGGAACGGCACCTGCGTGCTGGTGCGGATCACCAGCCGGTCGTTCTCGTCCCAGAATGTGACGGTAACGTGTGGTTCGATATGGGCTTGCTGCACCTTGGGCACTTCGTAATCGGCCTCGTAAATCTTATCGGCCTCGGCGAAGCCTTTCTCCACGTCGCCAATGTCGATGCGGATCTCAGCCGCTAAATTCTTTTGGGGATTTGAGTCGGCGAAGTTGACATACTCCGGCTCGTCGTGCAAGACAGGCGCGTCCGGCTGCATGGACTTGCCCGGGTCGAGCAGGATCGGCAGCTCTTCGTACTCCACTTCGATCAGCTTGAGGGCCTGCTCGGCGATCTCTTCGGTTTCGGCGGCGACCATGGCAACCCGGTCGCCCACGAAGCGCACCTTGTTATCCAGCGAGAAGGTGTCCAGCGGTCCTGGGATCGGGTCCGACTGTCCGGCGGTAGAATACACCACTCGCGGCAGGTCTTCCCAGGTTAACACGGCGGCCACACCCGGCAGCGCGCGCGCCTTGGATGCGTCGATCTTCTTGATTTTCGCATGTGCAACCGGGCTGTGCAGCACCTTGGCAGTCAGCATGCCGCGCATTTCGATATCGTCGGTGAAGGCCGGTTTGCCCTGCACCAGTTTGACGGCGTCCACTTTCGGCTCGGGCTTGCCAACGGTCTTCATCTTGCGGGCTTCCGGAGTAACCTCCACCGCGGGCATCACCCGAATCTGAGTCACGACGCCCCCGCCGGTGGTTTCGGGCGTCTCATCTCCTGGACCCTGGGTTTCGGAGGTCAACCCTGTCGGAAGCGGGATCGGCTCTTCACCAATTCCCGGGACGGTCTCGCCCCGCAGCACGGCTGCCGCACGTAAAACCGCCTGAACCGGCTTGAGGTAGCCGGTACAGCGGCACAGGACGCCCGAGAGCGCCTCGCGCACCTGTTCCTCGCTTGGGTTGGGATCGTTTTCGAGCAGCGCCTTGGCTGCCAGGACCATGGCGGGCGTGCAGTAGCCGCATTGGATGGCGCCGGTTTCGACGAACGCCTGTTGGATCGGATGCAAGCCTTCCGTTCTCTTCCAGCCCTGCTCCGGGTGCTGGCCAATGCCCTCGATAGTCTCGATGGCGTGCCCATCTGCCTGGGCAGCCAGCATGCTGCACGAGTTGACCGCCTTGCCATCCAGCAAGACAGTGCAGGCTCCGCATTCCCCATGCTCGCAGCCGCCGAATTTGGCGCCAAAATAGCCTTCGCGCCGCAGTACCTGTAATAGGGTATCGCTCGGAGCGGCTTCCCAGTTCTGCTTTACGCCGTTGACGGCGAGTGAAATCCTCATGTATGCGCTCCTCTATCCAATCATCCGTTCGACCAGGGTTATTGCTGTTGTTTGGAGATATTCTTTAGAAATTACAGGGTTACTATATTGGCTATACGCATTTTTTATAGCTTCATTATACCCCTCAATTTCGCTTCCATCCATTGCCAACAAGGGGGCTGCCATCTTTCCGCCCACCACGATGCGCGTCCGGCCCGAGTTCCCAGCGCGCCAGCGCAACCAGCACTTGCGGCCGGTCTGCAGGCGAGCGCCCCACCGAGGCCTCACTGAGCCCGGCGTTCGTCGGGATGACAACTTCCGTGATCAACCCCTTGCGCTCTTCGGCTCGCAAGGGCAGCCAGTTGCCCAGAGTAACCTCCCGGTCGCCGGGCTGCAAGCGCAGGGTGGCGTCCAGGGCCAGCATGGCTGCCAGCAGCGGCGACGAGCCGTTTCCGGCGACTAGCGTGCCCGCCAGGGTGGCCGTCTGGCGCAGGTTCTTGCTCATCTCCTGGCGTGCGGCATCCCTGATCGCTTGCGGCGCATCTTGCGCTTCCGCCAGGTCTTGCAGGGTGACCCTGGCGCCAATCAACAGATGGTTGCCCTGGCGCTCGATGGCGTTCATTCCCAGGTTTTGCAGGTCCACCACGGCGCTGCCCTCGGGGGCGTGCCGGCTCAAAACCGTGCCGCCGCCCAGTGGATAGGTTGGCGGTGATTTCCGCTCCAGCAGCGCCAGAGCCGCCTCCAGCGTGTCCGGTCGATGATATTCAACGATCATGCCTGTATCTCCTCGTCTGGATAGACCATCCAATCCTCCGGCTCCACATGGGTGTTGTCCTGCATCTCTGGCGGTAGTTCCGCCAAGACCGCCTCCGCTTCCACCAGCAGCTGTCCGTCTTCGTTCCGCAGCTCTCCGGTCGATGTGCAGATCCGGCCCTTGTCCTCTTTGACTTTGCCGGTCATGTACAGCGGCTTGCCGATCGGGACGGGCCTGCGATAGCGGATCGAGAGTTTGGCGGTCACCATGAAGCGGGGTAGATCGCCGCCCATGAACACCCGGCCGGTCACCTCATCCATCATGGACGCAATGATCCCGCCGTGAACCACGCCCGGGTAGCCCTGAAACCGCTCGGGAACGGTATACTCTGCCGTCACTTCGCCTTCGCCGGTTTCGTAAAAGGTCATATGCAAACCGTAAGGGTTCTTGACCCCGCACACAAAACAGTGCCGGGAGTTCGCTTGTTTATTCATCCGGTTTACTTTTGGGCAAACGTATCGATCAGAACTTTTACATCGCTGCCCACCGGATAAAGGATCGGGCTGGTGCAGCCGTTTCGGACATACTCGGCCACCTTAGCCTTCGCCTCTTCTGGCGTGCCGGAGGCAGTAATACGCAAGATCAGGTCCTCCGGAACGAAGTGCTTGGCCTTCTGGATCTGCTCGTGCGTGGCCGGCCAGCCCAGGGTCGACTGGATCTGCGCCACAACCTCGTCAGACACGCCCGAAGCCTTGGCAATGTGCGGCTGCTGCGCCAGGTACTGGGTGAGCAGCTCACGGGTCGTGTCGATCGCCTTGTCGTGGTCCTCGTCGACAGAACACACGATCAGCTGGGGCCGGTCGATATCGTCCAAGGTGCGCCCAGACTTCTTTGCGCCTTTTTCCAGCAGTTCCAAGGCCTTGATGTTGTACTCCGGCGGGACACAGTAGTTCAGCACGCAGCCGTCGGCGATCTCGCCGGTCATTTCCATCATCTTATCGCCGGTCGCTCCGATATAGATCGGCAGGTTGCGCGGCTCTCTACGTCCGTGCACCACGTCCAGCTCGATCCCATCCACGTTGACGAATTCGCCATGGAAGGTGACCCGCTCCATGTTAAGCAGCCGCCGCAAAGTCAACACCGTCTCACGCATGGCGGTCAATGGCTTACGCCGTTCGATGCCGACGTTTTTAGCTAACGGATCCCACCAGGCGCCGATACCGCAGATGATGCGGTTGGGAGCCAGATCATCCAGGGTCAGGAACGTGGCTGCCAGCAAGCCAATATTGCGTGTCCAGTTATTGATCACGCCCGAGCCGACTTTGATCTTCTCGGTCACAGCTGCATAGGCCGCCATCGGGACGATCGCGTCACGCACCAGCCGGCTTTCTGCCTGCCAGACCGCTTCGAAGCCGCGCTCCTCAGCATAGCGCACGTAGTCCAACCCATCACGCAGGTCATGGGCATCCTGTAAGTAAAGAGCAACTCGATCTGCCATTTCTCCTCCAAGGTGTGAGATTGCCCGACATTTATCCAAAGTGGGCGGTTAAAATTTCTTGCGGATACTGCAAATTCTTCAAATAGTCTAAATCTTCTGGTGTATCCAGATCGAGAGCCAGATTCTCGAGCTCGCACACGTGCACACGTGCAGACGTCTTTCTGGCCTCCCTTAAGTGTGCCTGAAACGATTCGGGGCCAAAAGAATAGCGGACCAGCCCAATCGGACTGACCAGCAGTGCATTGGTCCCCCTGCGGTTTCTGTCTGGGGCAATGACCACTTCTGGTGGGTTGCCTCCAAAATTGAGAAACGTGCGGATGTCTCGCGGTGTCACCAGCGGTAGATCGGCGGGCAGCACGAGCACACCACATGCTGAATACGCCTTCGCTACCATCGTCGCCCGTTGAAGCACTTTATTCAGCTCGGCATTGCTCTCCTCTTGCAACGTGCGAGCCTTGTGATCCCGCGCCAGCGCTAAGGCAGCCTGATCGCGGCTGATCACCAATACCTCATCGATCCCAGAAACAGACCGTAAGGTTTCAATTGTGTGTCCGAGCATCTCATTGTTCAGCTGCTCGCGTTCTTCTACCGACATGACCTGCGCCAGCCGCGACTTACCGCGTCGCAGTGGCTTTACCGGAACAATTGCCCAAAGGCACATCGATCCAAATCCCTCCTCTTTCTTCAATATACCAAGGCCTATAGGTCTATTTTAATGTACCTGCGGAATAGAAAGTTGAGTTTCAGTTTAGAAAATCCTTTCAACCGCACTTCTGAGAGTTTTTGATGGGCCCAGCAAGCGTTAGAGTTCCTTATCTATGCCGGCCCACACGCTAAACCGTGTTCAATCGAAAGTCGAACCTCGATCTTACACCATCCAGACCTCCTACCTGATAGATCACGGACAGGTTATCGACCACAATTTCAATGTCGAGTGGAGAATAGATCAGCCCTTCGAGGGCGCACGCCAGTTTGGTGGGCGTGATGTCGCGATAAGCCAGCGAGATATGTGGGATCCAGTATTCGGGGGCGTACAGCTCATTGATGGTGCGCCCAAACGGCGAAACTCGTTCCCAGACCATCTGGTGAAGGGTGAGCAGTCGCGCAGTTTTTACCAACGAGAGGTAAAAGACCGGGATTTCCCCCGTAAAAACCCCGATACCAGCCGTGCGAACCGTGAACGGAGCGATACCAAAGGCCAGGTCTTGCAGGGCCGCTTCGAGTGGATCGATATCGAAGCTCTCGGCGGTTTGGTAGCTGAAGTGAGGTAAGGGGGTGAGCTTGATTTCCGATAGACCGCAAGTCGCTTCCAGCCAATCCCAGATCTCTTCGACCTGGCGGTTGGCATGGACATCGAGCAAGGATGCGATTGCGATCATTTAACCAATCCCTTTTTAACGAAATAGATCCTGTTCTTTTGGACGAATGAGCTCAGGCAGCCCCGAGTCTCGCAGCGGATAGGGGAACCCCCGCACGTGGATCACCGGTCTGGCCTCGGCCGCCTGGCCCATCATCAGCGAGGCCGCGGCCGCCAGCTCGTCGGCAGCCGCCACTTGGGTCACCTGTAGGCGGGTGCCAAACAAATCGCTTTCGCCCCGCATGTCGACCAATCCAGGCACCCCGGCCATACCGATGGCCGCGCCAACCACACCCATGCGCCAGGCGCGGCCGTGTGAGTCGATGATCAAGATGCCCACCTTCCGCCCGGTGATCCGCTCCATGCGTTCGCGCAGCTGGCGGGCCGTGCCGTCTGGATCTTCCGGCAGCAGCAGCACCCATTCCCCGGCGCTGCCATTCGGCCCGGTCACGTTGGAGTGATCGATCCCGGCGTTGGCGCACACGTAGCCGTGCCGGTGCTCGACGATCAGTGTGCCTGGGCGGGTGCGCAGCACCGAGCGGCTTTCACGCAGCACCAACTCTACAAAGCGCGCATCTTTTTGCACGCGAGCGGCCAGCTCTTGCGCCTCAATCGAGGGGCTCACCTGCCTGAGATCGACCAGCCGGCCTTCGGCCTTCGAGACGATCTTTTGGGCCAGCACCAGGATATCCCCATCTTGCAGCTTCACCCCGGTCTGATCCATGCCTCGTAAAAAGATGGCGGCAAGATCGTCACCTGGTTGGATGAGAGGGACCCCGATCAGCGGTGTAAGTGTCAGCGGCATAAACCAATCCGTTCGTCTTCCGTTATTGGCCTGAAACCGGTCGCGCAATTCCCCAGGCACAAGATGTTCAAGCGTTATTCATACTTCTCATCGACCCCGGTAATCTTTATACCAGAAGATTCTACACCATACTGCTTGTTAATTCCAATCAGGATGGAAGTCATTCCTTCCACCACGACCGCATTTTCAATCGGGCCGGCGTCCCAGCCAACCATTCCGGCCTCCCGGACCAGCTGCAAAACAACTTGGCGGGCGGCTTTGCCCGTACCGCATACCAGCACATCGCAATGGATGTCCTCTTCAGAGAGCAAACGCTCATAGGAAATGTTCTGGAATGCGTCAACCACTTGCACCCCCTCCCCCAGGATCGACTGCGCTTCCTGGGCGGCGCTGCCGGCTTCCGGCATCTGCACCTTGGTCACTTTAGGAGGGACGATCGGCACGGTCACATCGATCAAGATTTTCCCCTGCAGCACCGGCTTGAGCTGCTCCAGGGTGGGCCGGTGCGCAGCATATGGCACGGTGATCACTACCAGGTCGCCACGCTCGGCGGCTTCGGGGTTGGTCATGCCGCTCACCGTCCCGGTGACCCCAGGCAGCTGGCGGACGTCTTCAGCGGCTTTGAGCGCCTTCTCGGTCTGCCGTGAGCCGATCACGATATCATACCCGGCCTTCGCCCAGCGGTAAGCCAGACCCTTGCCCTCTTTGCCGGTCCCGCCGACGATAGCGATGGTTTGAATGGTTTGGTTTCCTTCTGTCACTGTATCTCCTAATGGCTATGCGAATTTTAAGAGAAGCGGTCCCATACATCTGCCGATAATTCCCGTGCGCGGGCCGCAATTTCGGCCTCGTTCAGCGTCAGCAGCCGGCGATCGTGCATCAGCAGCTTGCCGGCTACCATCGTGGTGGTCACCATGCTCTCGTTGAACCCAAACAGGATGTGCCAGGGCAGGTTGCCGGCCGTCAGCTCGGTGAAGGGATGGTAATCGACGAAAATCAAATCCGCCTGCGCGCCAGGCGCCAGCACACCGATCGGTCCCGTCTGGAACATCTGTGTCACCAGCGCCGAGTTGGTGTAAATCGCCATCTCGGCCACATCCGCGCCATTCATACGGCGCGGGTCTTGATGCCACAGTTTCTGTACCAGGTAAGCCGCTTTCCACTCATCCCACATAGTGTTGGAAAAACCGTCGTTGCCCATCCCTACCTGGATACCCAGGCGCATCATGTCTTCCACAGGGGCCACGCCGACCGCATTGTTCATGTTGGAGCGCGGCTGGTTGGTCACCCACGTGCCCGATTCGGCCAGCAGCACCATCTCGCGTGGGTCGATGTGCACGGCGTGCGCCACAATTGTGTTCGGCCCTAAGATGCCATGTTGATTCAAGCGGTCCACCACCCGCAAGCCGGATTTCGCCAGGGAGTCGTATTCGTCCACATAGTGCTCGGCCACGTGGATGTGGAAGCCGGTCCCCTCAGGCGCAGCCCCTCGAGCCAATTCCAGGGTCTTGTCGCTCAAGGTCAGGCTGGCGTGCAGGCCAAAGGTGGCGGCCAGACGGCCGTTCTGGTTATCCCCGCTGCGCACCCGCTCGATGAAGCGCACGTTCTCGGCGATCCCGGCCTGGGCTTTGTCCATCCCGCCCCGGTCGGTCACTTCGTAGCACAGGCTGGCCCGCAGCCCGGCCTGGTCCACCGCCTCGGCGATCACGTCCAAAGAGCCTTCGATGGCATTTGGTGAGGCATGGTGATCCACCAGGGTGGTCGTCCCATGCCGGATGGCATCCGCCAGGCTCACCAGCGTGGAGTAACGTACATCCTCCATCGACAGTGATTTATCCAACGGCCACCACAGCTTCTCCAGGATCTCGGAGAACTCCTTGGCCGGCTCGGTCGGGATCGCCAGGCCGCGCGAGAAAGCGCCATAGAAATGGGTGTGAGCGCAAATATTTCCCGGCATTACATACTGCCCGCCTGCGTCCAGACGTTCTTCGTCCGCATAACGGTCCAATAAATCGTTTTGTGGTGCGATCTCGGCCACCCGCCCATCTTGAATTCGTAAAGCGTGACCTTCCAGTATTTGATTCGGTTTCTCCCATGTCACCAGGATTCCATTGATAATCAGCACGCCGTTTTCTCCTTCCCTGATCAAACAGTATGGTTGTGTTTTTTGCAGAAAGCAATCCCTATCGGCGGCGCTTGCTCTTTCCAAAAACACCAGCGCTGAAACAGCTAGAAAATTTTACATTAACTGCTGCTAAATTGTAGCATCAGCCAGTTCGGTTAGCAATACGATGTATTTTTCTATTAAAATCGCATATAATCATCAACGTACACATGAACATGACTTACCTAAGGAGTGGACAATGACTGATGCACGCTCTTCGGCGATCCAATACGCCCACGAGCATCGTGAACAATTTTTGGGAAACCTGAAGGATCTGGTTCGCATTCCCTCGGTTTCCACCGACCCCGATCGCAAGCAAGACGTGCAGCGCGCGGCTGTTTGGGTCGCAGACCGGTTAAAAGCCATCGGGATGCAGAACGTGCAGGTGCTTCAGACTCAACGTCACCCTATCGTTTTCGGAGAGTACCACGTCCCCTCCGGCAGCGCTTCGACCGTACTGATCTACGGGCATTACGATGTGCAGCCGGCCGAGCCGCTGAACCTCTGGCAATCGGAACCGTTCGAGCCCGAGCAGCGCGGCGACAATCTCTACGGCCGCGGCGCATCCGATATGAAAGGTCAAGTGATCGCCACGATTGAAGCGGTCAATGCAATGATGAAGCAAGGCTCGCTGCCTGTGAACGTCAAGTTTATGATCGAGGGTGAAGAGGAAATTGGCTCACCCAGTTTGAAGACGTTCTTCCAAGAACACAAGGATCTGCTGAAGAGTGATTTTGCCCTCAACGCCGACACCGGCATGATCGCCGCCGATGTCCCCACAATCACCTACGGCCTGCGCGGCATGGCCTACTTCGAGCTGCGTGTCCATGGCCCGGCTCACGACCTGCACTCCGGGCTGTTTGGTGGCGTGGTCCGCAACCCTGCCATCGCCCTGTGTGAGCTGATCGCCGGGATGCACGATGACCAGGGCCGCATCACACTGCCTGGTTTCTACGATTCCGTCCGTCCTCTCGATCAGGCCGAACGCGAAGAGCTCTCCAGGCTGCCGCTCGATGAAGAATTTTACCTGAAGCAGACGGGCGCCCCGGCGCTGTGGGGCGAGCAAGGCTACACCCCCGTCGAGCGCACCGGCGCCCGGCCCACCCTGGACGTGCATGGGCTGCTGTCAGGCTTCACCGGCGCAGGCTCCAAGACGGTTATTCCCGCCTGGGCCATGGCCAAAGTCTCTATGCGTCTGGTGCCCGATCAGGATCCGCAAGAGGTGGAGCGCCAGCTGCGCCAGTATTTGGAAGAACATACCGACGACACGATCCGCTGGGAGATGATCGACCTGTCCGGCGCACCCGCCAGCGTTACGGACCGTGATCTGCCCGCAGTGAAGGCTCTGTACGACGCCTTGCAAACTGTGTGGGGCAAAGAGCCGGTCTACCGTCGGGAAGGCGGCAGCGTGCCGGTCACAGCCGAGATGGAAGAGATCTTGGGGCTCGAATCGGTACTGACCGGCTTCGGCCTGCCCGAGGACAACATCCACGCCCCCAATGAAAAGCTCCACCTACCCACCTGGTATCGCGGTATCGATACCTTGATCCATTTCTTTTATAACTTGCATTAAAAAGGTTAACGGTAATCAATTATGGCAGTAGAAAAACTCCCCTCCTATGGAGGTCAGGCGCTGATTGAAGGCGTCCTCATGCGCGGCGCAAAGTACGTCTCCGCCGCCATGCGCAATCCCGATGGAGAAATTGTCGTCCAGACGGAAAAACTGACCGGCATTTATGAAAGCAAACTCAAGAATATTCCCCTCCTGCGCGGGTTGATCATTCTGTGGGATGCGCTCGGGCTCGGTATGCGCTTCCTCACCATTTCGGCCAACACACAAACCGGTGAGGACGAGAAGATCGAGGGACCCGCGCTGTACCTGACTCTGGCGGTCTCGCTCGGCCTGGGCGCTCTGCTGTTCTTTGCCGCCCCGGCATTCATCGGTTCGCTGCTGGAGAGGTTCCTGCACTTCAGTACCTGGTGGAGCAACTTCGCTGAGGGTGTCATCCGCTTGCTGGCGGTGGTCACTTACATTTGGGGGATCGGCAAGATGCCGGAGATCAAGCGCGTCTTTCAGTATCACGGCGCCGAGCACAAGACCATCAACGCATTCGAGGCGGGCGCAGAGCTGACGACCGAGAATGTGTTGACCTACTCGCTGGAGCACCCCCGATGCGGTACGGCCTTTCTGCTGACGCTGATCCTGTTTTCCATTATCCTGTTCGCGGCTTTAGGGCCGCTGCCGCCGGTCTGGCGCATCCTCAGCCGCATCCTGCTGATCCCGCCGCTGGCCATGCTGGCCTATGAATACATCCGTTGGACCGCCGCGCACCTGTCCTCGCCGTTTGTGCAGCTGCTGATCAGGCCCAACCTGGCTCTGCAGCGCCTGACGACGGCGGAGCCCGACGCTGAAATCGCGGCGGTGGCGATCGCGGCTTTCAACGCCATGTATGCAGCCGAGACGTCCGGCGTAATCGAGCCGGTCATTCTCCCAACATCTGCACCACAAGTTCTCGTTGGCGGGGACGGTTATCGAAGTCAACCAGAATAATCTGCTGCCAGGTGCCCAAAGTCAGCTGCTTTCCGCTAAACGGGATGGTGAGGGAAGGCCCGAGCAGCGCCGCTCGGATGTGGCTGTGACCGTTGCCGTCGCCCCAGCGGGCGTTGTGCGCGTAAGGCCGGTCAGGGTTGGCGATCTCGTCGAATAACCGCTGCAGATCGCTCAATGCCCCTGATTCATACTCGATGGTCGTCAGGGCGCTGGTTGAGGATGGGGTGAACACCGTAACAATCCCATCTTCCAGATCGCTCTGCCGCACCAGTTCAGCCACCTTGTTGGTAATGTCGATCATGTCGCCATGACCTTCCGTCGAAAAACGAATCATTCCCGTATTAACCATGCTCCCCTCCTCTTGGATATATAATCAGGGATGGTGGGTGCCACAGCATCCGCCATTCTGATAGTTTACCCGAAAGTCAGCCGAAGCATCAACGCAGGAGTTAACGATGAAACCATGGCAGCACATTCTCCTCGGCGCCTTGCTTGCGCTGCTCAGCGCCGCGGGCATCTATTTGATTGCCCTCCCGCCCAAGGGAGAGCCGGTGCAGCTGCTCCCGCCTCCAACCCCAGCCCCTATCCTGGTGGACGTCTCTGGCGCGGTCCAGCAGCCCGGCGTATACCTGCTGCCTCCCGACAGCCGCGTGCAGAATGCCATCGCTGCAGCCGGCGGAATGACGGAGGAGGTGGATCTCTCCCGGTTGAATCAGGCCAAACTGCTGCGGGATGGGGATAAACTGGTGGTCCCGATCCAGGGCCAGACTGCGCCTGCATCGGAAAGCAGCAGCCCCTTAATCCCCGACGACGCGCTCAACCCTGCAGCCGAGGCCGGGCCGATCAACCTCAACACTGCCACTCAGCAAGAACTGGAAACCCTGCCGGGGATTGGCCCCAGTCGCGCCCTGGATATCCTGACATATCGGGAATCAAAAGGCTCATTCCAAACGGTCGATGATTTAATCAACGTGCCCGGTATCGGCGAAGTGACCCTTGAACGTCTGCGACCCTTGATTACGGTCGAATAATTCGATTCGTCACAGCAAACGGTGTAGATTTTTACGAAGGATAGAATACCCCTGATGGATTTTGGTTGTCAAAGCTCATTCGGTTACCTGCGCAAACGGCATCCCAGAAAACAGGTATAATTCAGGCTATGGACACAAAACAGAAACTCGATCAAGCGTTGAAAGATGCGCTGCGCTCCGGCAACCAGCCGCTCAAACGCGTAATACGATTGGCGCGCTCCAGCATCAAGCTGGAAGAGATCAATCGCAGTCATGAGCTTGACGAAGCCGAAGTGATCGCTATCATCCAAAAGGAAATCAAGATCCACCAGGAATCAATTGAGGAAGCCCGCAAGGGCAGCCGACAGGATTTGGTGGAAGAAAATGAGACGGAAATCAAGATCCTCGAAGACTTCCTGCCGAAGCAGCTCACGGACGAAGAATTGCAGGAAATGGCGTCGGCCACAGTCGCCGAGGTTGGAGCAAATTCCATGACAGATATGGGTAAGGTCATGAAGGCTCTCCTCCCTCAAATCCAAGGCCGTGCAGCGAACGACAGGGTTAGCCTGGCCGTTCGAAAAGTTCTTAGTTCGTAGAGGGATGTTCCTTTTGTCTGCCGTGAATGGCTTATCCTGGCTGGGTAACCGAACGTTCCTGCGCTTGATCGTGCTGCTGCTGTCGGCTGCCCTGGCGCTGATCGCCTTGATCTTTCCAACCCCCATGCGCCCCTCGTCATTCCCATTGACTGAGGGCGCCGTTGCATCCCAGGATATTCAAGCCCCCCATGTGCTCACCTACACCAGCGACATTCTGACCTCACAATCCCGTCAGGATGCCGAAAATCGTGTCCTGCCGGTATACCTGCCTGCCGACCCCACCATCGCTCGCAGTCAAATTGAAGACCTGCGGATTGCACTCAATTACATTACCTCCGTCCGCGAGGACACTTACGCCATGCCGGAGCAGAAGCTTGCCGATCTGGCGGCGCTCAAAAATGTATCCCTCAGCCGAGATTCCATCGAGCAAATCTTGTCGTTCACCGACCAGCGTTGGGATTCCGTGCAGTTGGAAACCTTGAGCGTGCTCGAACAGGTGATGCGCAATTCGATCCGGGAAAGCCAACTGATCGAGGCCCGGCGCAACGTTCCCACATTGATCAGTTTCGCCCTGCCGCAAGATCAAGCCTCCCTGGTAGCCGAGCTGGTTTCGCAGTTCGTTGTCCCGAACAGCCTGCAAAGCGAGGAGCAGACTGCCTTGCGCAAGCAGGAAGCGCGCGACAACGTCGAGCCGGCGCAGCGATCCTACGCAGCCGGTGAGACCATCGTCCAGCGCGGCCAGGTGATCACCCCGCTGATCCTGGAAGCCTTGCAGCGGTACAACCTGAACCAGCCGCAAGATAATTCCATGGAGATGATCGCTTCTGGCGTTCTGGTTGGCCTGACCGCCATCTTCGCCAGCCTGTACTTCCACCGGCGTAAGCAGTCCCCCGGCTACATTCCACGCAATCTGGCGTTTCTGTCAGCGACATTCCTCATATTCCTGTTCACCGCCCGCCTGGTCATTCCCAACCATACGGTCATCCCTTACCTGTTCCCGGTTGCCGCCTTTGGGTTGACAATTGCCAGCCTGTTCTCGCTGGAACTGGCCATGGTGTTTTCGCTGATCTTAAGCATCCTGGCTGCCTTCGGGCTGCCCAACAGCTTTGACCTGACCCTGTTCTACCTCTTGTCCAGCATGTGCGGCATCCTGGCGCTGGGCAGGGGCCGCCGGGTCGCCAGTTTCTTCTGGGCCGGGTTGGTGGTCGGCATGGCAGGCAGCGCTGTGGTGCTGTCCTACCGGCTGTTCGAATCGGTCACCGACCCCTTCGGCATCGCCACACTGATCGGGGCGGCCTTCTTCAACGGTATCGCTTCCGCCAGCCTGGCGCTGATCCTCCAATTCCTCCTCAGCCAGGTCTTGGGGATGACCACAGCCTTACAGCTGCTTGAAATCTCGCGTCCCGACCATCCGCTGCTGCAGCACGTCATGCGCAGTGCGCCCGGCACCTACCAGCACAGCTTGCAGGTTTCCAATCTAGCTGAGCAAGCGGCCGAGGCAATCGGTGCAGATGCCCTGCTGGTGCGAGTCGGCGCTCTCTACCATGACATCGGCAAAGCCTTGAACCCGCTGTTCTTCATCGAGAACCAGATCCCCGGCGTAGGCAACCCGCACAATGATCTCGACCCGATCAGCAGCGCCACCATCATCCTCAATCACGTCTCGGATGGCATCAAGCTGGCCCGCAAGCATCACCTGCCGCCGCGCATCCAAGACTTCATCCGCGAGCATCATGGAACTGCCATCACCCGTTACCAGTACGCCAAGGCGCTGGAAGCCGTGGATGGCGATACGTCTAAGGTCAATCTCGACCAGTTCCGCTACCCAGGCCCACGACCAGGATCGCGCGAGACCGCCCTGCTGATGATGGCGGACGGCTGTGAAGCACGCGCCCGAGCCGAGCTCCCCAAGACGGAAGAGGAGCTGCGCGAGATTGTGAAAAAGACGGTCGATTATATTCAGCAGGAAGGCCAGTTGGACGATACCACCCTGACGCTGCGCGATCTCAGTGTGATCACCGACTCGTTCGTCAACACCCTGCGCAATACTCACCACCCTCGCTTACGCTATCCAGAAATCAAAAAAGCCCCGGAGGAGAGTAAAGAACCAGCTCCTGCACCTGCGCCAGAAACTGGCCCGGCCAATCCTGCAGCGAGGGCATCTTCCGAATCAACGCCATGATCGAGCTAATCGTTTCCGAACCCTATGAAGATCGGGTCGACCCGGCTTTACTGGAGCGAGCCTGTGCAGCGGCGCTGCAGCACGAAGGCCTGCCTGCCGACACCGACCTGTCGATTGTGATCGAAGGGGACGAGAAGCTGCACGAGCTGAACAAGGAATTTCTCGACGTCGACCGGCCCACCGATGTGCTCTCTTTCCCCTCGGGTGAGGTGGACCCGGAAACCGGGCACGGCTACCTGGGCGATATCATCATTTCTTACCCAAGCGCCGAAGCGCAGGCGCAGGCTGCCGGGCATCCGGTAGAAGCCGAGCTGCAGCTGCTGGTGGTGCACGGTACGCTGCACCTGATGGGCTACGACCACGCCGATCCGCAAGAAAAACAGCAGATGTGGGCCGTGCAGAAAGAAATCCTCGCCGCCCTGGGGGTCACGCTGGCCAGATTTTCAGACGACGATGAAACGCAATGATACCCTTTCTTCAATCGAGGTCTCGCTCCTTTCAACACGCGTTCGCCGGACTCTGGTATGTCATCCGGACCCAAAAGAATGCCTGGATCCACCTCTTGGCGACGGTCCTGGCGTTTTTGTTCGCTTTCTGGCTCGACATTCCGCGGGTCGAATGGACGGTCTTGATCCTGACGATCGGCACCGTCTGGACTGCCGAATTCATCAATACAGCGCTGGAAGCGGTGGTGGATCTGGCAAGCCCGTTCAACCATCCGCTGGCAAGAGTGGGTAAGGATGTGGGCGCCGCGGCGGTGCTGATCGCCGCCATTTCCTCGATCGCCATCGGTGTTTTGATCCTGGGTCCGCCGCTGCTGGTAAGGCTCCGACTTTTTTTGGGGAGTTAATCTCAATCCATCCTGGATTTTTTAAATCAGTCGAAAAATCGGAAAGGGTGTTGCAGCGCCCCGCTTAACACCACTGCCTTAAGCAGTTACAATCAAACACGTACATGGGAAAATCCAATGACAACATCTTTTCGTTTTGGAACGGTTGGTTCGCCAAAATCAACGCCGAAGAAACCGGGCGGCAGCGTCGGCGCGTTGCAGCAAATCCGGGAGCTGGGCCTGGGCGCCCTGGAGTTGGGTTGGGTGCGTTCGGTGCGCGTCTCGGAGAAGACCTGCGCTGAAATCAAGAGCGCCGGCAAAGAGGATGATGTCGCTGTCAGCGTGCATGCCCCCTACTACATCAACCTCAACGCCGATGATGAGGAATGGCCCAAATCACGCAAGCGCCTGATGGACGCCGCCAACTTCGGCAATCTCGCCGGCGCCACCGACATCATTTTCCATCCCGGCTCATACTTCGACCACAGCCCTGAAGAGGTGCTTCCGACAGCCATCCGGCGGCTGGAGGAATGCATCCAGGAACTGCGGGACAATGACAATCCGGTCATCTTGCGCCCCGAGACGATGGGCAAGTCGGCCATGCTCGGCTCGCTGGAGGACACGCTGGAAATGAGCAAGGCCATAGAGGGCGTAGCGCCTTGCCTCGACTTTGCTCACCTGCACGCCCGTGCCGGTGACGGCTCGATGAATACAAAAGAAGAGTGGCTGTCGGCCATTGATGGCTATGCGAAATCCCTTGGCGAAGACTCCCTCCAGCGCCTGCACATCCACCTGTCCGGTATCGAATATTCCGAAAAGGGCGAGCGCAATCATCTGCCCATCGAGGAATCCGACTTCAACCTGGGCGCTCTGCTGGCTGCCCTCAAAGAGCGCAGCTGCGGCGGTCGCATCGTCTGTGAAAGCCCCGTGCTGGAAGAGGATGCGATCCTGATCCGGGATCGTTGGGAAAAACTAACCAGCGATTAGAGAAGACCAGCGGAGAGTCATCAAAGCGCCCGAACGGGCGCTTTGATGACTTCTCTGTTTCTACTCTCTGTCTTTAAAGATATTCTCGCAAACTGTGTTCCACCGCATACGCTGCGGCTTCGGCCCGGTTGCTGACGCCCAGTTTCGACAGGATGCTGCTGACGTAGTTGCGCACCGTGCCCTCGCCCAGGAACAGCGCCTTGGCGATCTCACGGTTGGTCTTGCCCTCGGACACCAACAGCAAAACGTGCTTCTCCTGCTGGCTGAGGTTGGCGAAAGCCGAAGCTTCCTCTTCCTTGACCGCCCGGCGCACTTCCTGAAACACCCGTTGGGTGACCGATGGGTCCAGCATGGCCTCGCCTCGCCCAACCGACTCCAGCGCCCGGATCAGGTCGTCTCCACCGATCTGCTTGAGCACGTACCCCGAGGCGCCTGCCCGAATGGCCGAGAACAGCATCTCATCCTCCGCATAGGAGGTCAGCATGACCACCTTTGTATCCGGAAAATTATGGGTGATCTCTTCGCAAGCCTCGATCCCCGATTGGCCGGGCAGCCGGATATCCATCAATACGATATCCGGGTGGTGCCGTTCCGTCAGCTCGATCGCCTCACGGGCCGTTCCGGCCTCGTCCACGACCTCGAACTGTGGGTGGTGCTCCAATAAGGAGCGCAGCCCCAACCGTACAACTTCATGATCATCCACAATCAATATGCGTTGTTTTGCCATCACCTGCAATTCCTCCAAGCGCTCACCATAGAACCGTCGAGATTTTAAGAATATTTCCTTCCCAATTTTACCAGTAATCTGCACAATGCGTGCCCTCACCCTATTCGTTATGGCCTCCCAAGGCCAGGGACGGAATCCGCAGGCCGTTACGTGATCACCAGCGTCACCGGGCAGTGGTCCGAGCCCTCGGCATCATCATGGATGATCACATCCTGCACTCGCTCCATCAAACTCTTCGACAATAAGAAGTAATCCAGCCGCCAGCCGATGTTGCGCTTGCGGGCATTGTACAGGTACGTCCACCAGGTGTACTGCACCCGTTCGGGATACAACTGGCGGTAGGCATCCACCAGGCCGTGCTCCATATACTTGTCGATCCACTCTCGCTCCTGAAGTAAGAAGCCGGAATTGGTCGAGTTCTGCTTGGGGTTGGCCAGGTCAATCTCCTGGTGGGCGGTGTTGAAATCGCCGGTTACGATCACCTGCCCTCCGGCGGCATGGATCTGGTCGATCTCCTCCAGCAGCCGGCTGTAGAACCCGAGCTTGTATTCCAGGCGGCCATGATCGCGCTGTCCGTTGGGAAAATAGACGTTATACAGCCAGAAATCCTCGTGGCGAGTGCGGATCAACCGGCCCTCATCATCAAACTCGGGCGCGCCCATGCCGAGGTCGTATCCGCTTGGCGCCTCGCGTAAAAACGTCGCCACGCCGCTGTAACCCGGTCGCTGGGCCGGATTCCAGATCGAACTCGTAAGCTTCGGGCTCGCGGGACTCTTCCGGAAGCTGCTCCGGCCGGGCCTTGATCTCTTGCAGGCACAATACGTCCGGTTGATGCGCCTGGACCCATTCGTAAAGCCCTTTTTTCAGGGAGGCGCGTATTCCGTTGACATTCCAGGTTGTAATTTTCATTGTTTGTTTTTAATGCGCTTTTCTTGTGCTGTGGTAAACTTAACCAGAGCTTAGAGGAGGGCTGACCAATGCAGACACCTGCATCCCAACGCGTCGTCTACGTAGAAGATGACATCGAAATGATCGATCTCGTAACGCTGATTTTAAACCGTAGGGGGTATGAAGTCAAAGGCGCCCACGGTGGACGGCAGGGATTGGATATCGTTCTTCAAACGCTGCCCGATCTTATTTTACTCGACTTGATGATGCCGGATATCGATGGATGGGAAGTATACCAGCAGCTGAAAGCCAATGACAAAACCAGGTCGATTCCGGTCATTGTGATTACAGCCAAAGCCCAGCCGATCGACCGAGTGCTCGGCCTGCATATCGCCAAGGTCGACGCCTACATCAGCAAACCGTTCCACCCACAAGAGCTGATCAACACCATCGACCAGGTGCTGAAGGCTCGCACCCAGGATGCCGAAACGATTTAGCCTCCACTGAGAGCTTTATGTCCAGCATCGAAATCCTAAACGCAAACCGCCCCTTATCCAACCCGCTAGAGGCAACCTACTGCCGCAGTTTCTGGTCTCGCCTTAGAGGATTGATGTTTCGTAAACACTTAGGCGAGCATGAATTGATTCTATTGGATGAGGGCAGTGAAAGCCGGATCAACACCGCCATTCACATGCTCTTCATGAAGTTCGATATCACAGCCGTTTGGATCAACAATAATAATAGGGTTGTGGATGTAAAACTGGCCCGAAAATGGCGGCTTTACTACGGCCCCACCGCCCCGGCTCGCTACGTGCTCGAAGCGCATCCCGGCCGCCTGGCCGATTTTCTCCCAGGAGATACCGTTGCATTTGTCGATCGGCCGTAGAGCGCTGCCTCTCCTTCTACTATTCTCGCTGTTGGTTTCTTTCCAGACCGCATCCGCGCAGGATCCATCGTCCGGCCCCGTGTACGTCGTTCAGTCTGGCGATACGTTGAGCGGCATCGCCGTGCGCTTCAATGTTTCCGTCGATGACCTGATGAATGCGAACCCAATCGCCGACCCCAACGCGCTCGCCATTGGCGATGAGCTGGTCATTCCAGGCCTGGAGGGAGTGCAGGGCAAGCTGGTCAACCAGACCGTCTCGCTGGGTGAAAACTTCCAGGACTTCGCGCTGCGCTACCAGATGCCCGAGGATTTGCTGGTGCGCCTCAACCGCATTACCAGCCCCACCGAAGTCTACGCCGGCACGGAATTGATCGTCGCCCGCCAGGATGACAGCGCAGCGCTTTCCCCGGCCCTCATGGCGCAGGAGGGCGACACCCTGCTGGAAATGGCCGTGCGCGCCAACCAGAACCCCTGGTCGCTGGAAGCCGCCAACCGCCTTCAATCCGGCTGGGACGTGTTCTCCGGCGACATGCTCTACACCCGCTCGGACAATCCCGAGGATGGCTCGGGGCTGATCTCGCCCCTGGTACAGTCCATCAGCATCGATCCGCTGCCCCTGATCCAGGGCGAAACCACCCTGGTCAAGGTGCAAACCAACCAGCCCATGGATCTGAATGGCAGCATCGCCGGGCAGGATCTGCACTTTTTTACGGACAGCGAAAATGAGTATGTGGCTCTGATCGGTATCCCCGCACTGCAAGAGACGGGCTTGTCTGAAGCCGTCTTGCAGGGAAAAACCCCAGATGGAGCGGCGCTCAATCTCGACCAGATGATCCTGCTCGCCCCCGGCGATTTCATCCAAGAAGTCGTCTCCGGTGTGAATGAGAATACCCTCGACCAAGAGACGAATGATAGAGAAAACGCTTTTCTGGACGGTCTGGTTAACGTCACACCCAACAAGCTTTGGGACGGCGCTTTCAACTATCCCATCGATGAGCCCTGCACCGCCTCCACCTTCGGCAACCGGCGCTCCTACAATAACGGTAAATTCTACTACTACCACACCGGGCAAGATTTCACCGTCTGCGCCCAGAACCTGAACATCTATGCCGCCGCCTCTGGTGTAGTTGTGTTTGCCGGTCCTCTCGACATCAAGGGCAATTTCACCCTGATCGACCACGGTCGTGGCGTCTACACCGGTTACGCCCACCAATCCGAGTTCCTGGTCAAGGAAGGCGACCGGGTCGAGGCGGGTCAACAGATTGGGGTGATTGGCAATACCGGGCGCTCGGTAGGCCCGCACCTGCACTTCGAAGTCTGGGTCAACGGCGTCCCGGTCAACCCTATGGATTGGCTGCTGAACCAGTATCCATAGCCGTCAAGCCGCAGCAATCGAAAGTGCCAGATTGTAAAGCTTACTTGTATATCAAGACAGGTAAGGTATAATATTAGACTGATGGCAACAATGCAATCAATCGATTGAAATTTTTTAAGGAATTTTAAGAGCAGAAATACAAAAGATGACAGCACCGATCAGTTTGCAAGAAGACTACTGGGATAATTTTTCCCTTCAAGAAGACGATCTTGAATATCTATACAACCACCTGCTAGAGATCGAGACTCCACAGACGCCGCAAGAACTCGTCCGTGAGATCGCTAAGGAACGCATACGGCAGGTCAAGGAAGAGCTGCGCAGCCAACAGCGCTCTGGAGCGGCCGTTTTCGCCCCCAAGAACCACTACAAAGAGGGCCAGGAATTGGTGTTTCCGGCCCAGCAGTGGCGCAGAGGTGAGGTGGTTTCCGTTCGCCCGGGCAACAACCCCGATCTGGGCGACTTCGAAGTGATCGAAGTGAACTTCCAGAACGATGAAAAGCATGAGTATGCCACCGGTCTCGAAGAGCATAAGCTCAACCAGCCCGTCGAGGTCAAGCTGGATGACCCGAATCTAAACGTCGATTCGGTCATTGGTCGCTACGGTGACGAGCTCAGCCAACAGCTTTCCGAAATTCTCGAAGAGAACCCAGACCTGGTGCGCATTGCCGGGCGCTGGTTCCCGCGGGCGCTTCTGGTAGATGTCAACATTGGCTACCTGAACCTGGCTGAAGCCCTGCTCGACATGGAAGGCGGTGGTCCCATGACCACCAAGGCCATCCTCGATCAGATCGAGCTGCCGACCGACGTTAACATCAAGCTGACCGAATTCTCGCTGAATCTGGCTATGCAAGAAGATGGACGCTTCGATGAAGTTGGCCCCGCCGGTGAGGTACTTTGGTACCTTCGCCGTCTGGAACCCGAGTCGGTGCAGAACATTCCTATCTATTTGCGCTACAATTTCATCTCTTACAACCCCGACGAGATCGAAGACCTGCTTGAAGGGTTCGATCACATGGTGCTGGATGAGCTCGTACCGCCCGAAGAGCAGCCCGAAGAGCCCGGAAAACAAGGGAAGGCCGCCGTCACTGTCAGCCTGATCTACCCCCATTGGCGGGCCGGCACCCTACCGTTGACCGGTCCCTTGCTGAATGTCTTCCCGACCGCGATCGAATCGCCGCGGGTGCAGTTCACCTTCGTCGACACCGATACCGGCGACCGCTTCTCCGGTTGGGTCGTCCTCCCCCATCACTACATCTTCGGTTTGCGCCAATGGTACGAAGACAAGGGCTTGATTCCGGGCAGCCTGGTGCAAATTAGCAAAGGTGATCAGCCCGGTGAGATCAACCTCCATATCGGCAAGAAACGCTCCAGCCGTGAGTGGATTCGCACTGCCCTGGTTGGCACGGATGAGGCCGTAGTTTTCGCCATGCTCAAGCAGTTGATCACCGCCCCCTACGAGGAACGCATGGCGATTTCAATCCCTGACGTCGAGGCGCTCGACCGGATCTGGGAGAAAAGCGGCAAGCGCCACGTTCCGCTCGATCAAACGGTGAAGAAGATTATGCGCGAACTGGCCAAGCTGACGCCTCAGGGCCACGTCCATGCGCAGGAACTATACGCCGCTGTGAATATCATCAGACGCTGCCCGCCAGGGCCGATCCTGCAGGTATTAAATTCCCAACCGTGGGCGATGCATCCTGGCGATCTGTACTTCCGTCTTGATCCAGAACTCCAGGAGGGACCCGGATATGAGTGAGGTCAAACGGTTCAGCCTTGTCAAGCCAACTACCCACACGCCGCTCCATATCGATTTCGATTGGTTCAAAGAAAACGATAACAGCTGGCGGGTTTACTTGCGTGGGTACCTGTGCGCCGAGCACCAGAAGACATTTGCTGAGACCGCGAACAACGAGAAAATTGATTTTGTCGATGTCGAAACAGCTGAGGTCCACACGGTCGATGGGCTCCAGCACGTGTTGATGAGCCACTGCGCCAAGCAGCCCGAATTCATCACCGATAACACCGCCATGGTCGACGCTGTTTTCAAGGTCTTCCTTGCCAATGGGAACCAGCCCATGACGGCGGAACAGTTGTCGGAGATCATCCACAAGCCCCCAATGACGATTGTAAGAACCCTGACTGGCCCGAAGGTTTATAAAGGCTTGCGGCCTTGTCCTGAACCATAAATATGCAATGAAAAAAACATGTTTGGAGAGGACGGTAGGAAATTACCATCCTCTCCAAACATGTTTTGGTAAGCCCGACGAACCAGCAAAACATCCTCTCGCAAAGACGAGAGGATGTTTTGCGTGAGTGCAGGTTTAGCCCTTGCGGGTGATCTTGCTGGCTGCTTGTTCGCCCTTCTTGCCGTTAGCGACGATGTCACCCTGTTGGAAGAGGATCTCTTTCATCACCGCCCGCCAAACCGGATCCTTGCGCAGCAAGTATTCCAGCTCCATGCCAAAGTGCTTGAATTCCTCTTCCTGGGCATCGCGCAAGATCGCCACGACATCCTTGTCCTTTTCCACCGACATGCGCTGCTGGTACCAGCTGATCGCTTCGGCTTCCTCGATCATCGATGTGATCACCCGCGCGTACGTGCGCGCCTCTTCGGATAATTCATCCGCAGGCTCATGGTATTGGTCGTACCCCATTTTTTCCCTCCCAGTTGTGATTTACGCCGGTACTCCCGGCTTGACGGTTCCCCCCTGCTGATCAGCAAGTTCTTTCATTCGGAAAACTTCCGATTCCCCCCGAGAAAATTATAACATCTACGCCCGGCGCCGGGCTTCAATTTTAGCGCGGCTCGTAAGGCTGATCGAACTGCTCGCTGCGCACCACCTCGGAAAGCGGCTTCCGGTCCTTCTCCCCCTTACCGGCTGGTTGGGCAGGATACCCAAACGGGATGATCGCCAGCACATCCAGATTGCCAGGCACCTTCAGCAAATTCTTCACATCCTCCCCTGCGTGAAACCCAACCCAGTTCGAGCCAACCCCATCCGCCCAGGCGGTCAAGATCATCGACTGGATCGCCCGGCTGGCGTCGGATACTCCGAACTTGGTGTCCTCAATGACCACGACCACCGCCATCGGCGCCTCGGGGATGTACGGCCCGGTCTTCATCATCTGCCCGAGCTTCTTCAGCGTATCCTTATCCTGCACCACCACAAAATACCACGGCTGCTTATTCATGCTGCTGGCCGTCAAATGGGCCGCCTGGACGATCTTGTCGACCGTTTCTTGCGGCACAGGCTTATCCTGGTACTGTCGGATCGCCAAAACTGTACGCACTGCTTCAAACACGTCCATCATTTCCCTCCTTGTGATGAATCTCATTATCAATGACATTATAAAGTATAATTGCGCTTGTACCCGCCCCCGTAGCTCAATGGACAGAGCACCGGACTTCTAATCCGAAGGTTGAGAGTTCGAGCCTCTCCGGGGGCGTTGGGGAGTGGGCATGATCGTGGCCCTCGACCCAGTTCCCGCCGTCAGCGGAGATGAAGACCCGCACCCGTATTGGGGCGGGTCAACAAACTTGAACTCGTATTCCCTTAACCGATCAAGAAATCTACAGTTTCGAATCAATATGGAACGGCACTTCGATGATCACGATGTCCTTGTCTCGGCGCAGTTGCGACTGCAGCCACATGGCAGTTTGATTATGAAGGACGGTCGCTAACTGATGCTCGGGAATGAACTCGGGAATGACGACTGTAGTTAATTGATCTGGAAACTCCGAGTGGTTTACATTCTCTATATACTTGATCAGCGGATTAATGATATCCCTGAAATCGTAATCGATCAGCACCAGCTGGACGCCGCTCGTGATCTGTGGAAACCGGTCCCACCGCTGGTGCAATCGCTCTTTTTCCTCTTCCGAAGTCACAATTGCGACGGCGCGCACATCGTTCGAGAGCCGTTTAGCGTATTTGAGCGCCTGGAGCGTTGCTCTGTGGATATCTGCGATTGGGATTAGCACGACATTGGCAACTTCGGTGAGATCGTCGTCGGTTAATTCACTCGTACTTAAAGCAGCTGCTACTCCATTGTAGTGGCGTTTAATCATAAAGAACATAATCACGGTTAGCGGGATCAACAGCACAACAATCCAGGCTCCGTCGTGAAACTTCGTAAGCACCAGGATCAGAAAGACGACGAACGTGATGACGGCGCCGATAGCATTCATGACGCGCTTCCACTTTGCGCCGTTTTCATAGTGGATAGTCGTGACCTTCGTGTTGATGGATTCCCCTGGCTTGAGGTGGATAATCCGGCCCATCAGGTGAAACATCCCGGCTTGCGACAGGCTGAAGCATAACATGACGCCGATGGCATACAGCGGCAGCATGGCGATCTCCTCGGCCTGGAAAATGATTACCAGCAGCGATGATAGCAAGGCCAGCACGACGATCCCCGACGAAAAGACCAGCCGGTCGCCGCGCCGCTGCAGCCAGCGGGGCAAGAAGTTGTCGCGAGCCAGGAAGAAGGACAGCCGAGGGAAGTCCTGATACCCTGTATTTGCGGCCATGAACAGGATACCTGCCGTGAAGACTTGCACCCAGTAGTAAATAAACCCGGTCCCAGTCGCACGCCGAGCTAGCTGCGACAAGATGCTTTCGGTTTCCACCGGCACCAGTTTTAGATGGGTGGAAAGAAAGGTGATCCCCACAAAAAGGGTCATGGCGATGATGCCCATCGCAACCATCGTCTTCGCCGCATTTGGCGCTTCAGGCACTTTGAATGCTTTTACGCCATTGCTGATCGCCTCGATGCCGGTCAGGGCCGTACAGCCGCCGGCAAAAGCACGCAGAAGCAGCCAAATATATGCGAACCCGGTCAAGCTAAGGGTTGGAGCGACCACTTCCTGCGTCTGCTGCATGGGCTCCACTCCAAAGAAGCCCAGGTAGCGGGCCGTCCCAACAATGATGACGAGCAGAACACCAACAATAAAGGCATAGGTAGGAATGGCAAAGATCGTGCCGCTTTCGCGCACGCCGCGCAGGTTAATCCAGGTGACCAGAGCGATTACAAAGAGGGCAATATATACTCGATAAGGGAAGGTCTCTGGAAAGGCGGATGTAACCGCCCGAACACCCGCTGAGATTGAAACGGAGACAGTCAGCACGTAATCCGTGAGCAGTGCTGCAGCGGCAAACAAAGAGGCTTTCTCTCCCAGGTTGTCTTTCGTGACGGTATAGGCGCCGCCGCCATCTGGATAGTGCAGAATGGTCTGAACGTAACTGAAAATGACGATCAAGACCAGGCCCGCTACAGCCAAACCCAGTGGCAGCGTCAAGGACAGCGCTCCACTACCCAAGACGATCAGAACCGACATGATCGCTTCCGTCGCATACGCGTTGCTGCTAATGGGATCGGAGGCGAAAACGGCCAGACCGCGCACTTTATCCAGCCGTTCGTGAATTTCAAAGCTGGAAGGGAAAGGTTCGCCGATTAATAAGCGTTTGAGTTGAAAGTAATCCATAGCAATTTATTCCATCACAATATTAAAAGATGATAATTCTAGTAAGATCAGACGACACATGGTTACTTCCGTTTGCGGGAAGTAAAACTCTTCCAAAGTACAAAGGCCAGGGGCAAGGTTATCCAAAACGATACCAGCGCAATTTGCGGCAAGTAAGGTTGCCATTCGCCTTCAAGCATCCACGTAACCAATGCGACCATGCCCACGACCAGTTCATAAATCCCAACCCCGTAAAGCACAAGTCCCACATACACTAACGGGTGATTTTTCATCGTTAATGGCTCATTATTGTGTTCCAGATCCAGATGGCGCCTAATTCAACGAGGATAAGGATGAAAATAAGGACCTTTCCGGTAACCCCATTCAGCCTGCCATCAACCTGAACCTCCAGAAATGTAAACCCCCCTAAAATAAATAGAAAACCTACCCAAGTCGTCAGGGAGGAGAACCATAGCTCCAACTGTGCAGTCTGAGGGTGATAGAAACCTGACAGTGTAGCAATTGGTGCTGTGAACTCGTTGCGAAGGAAGTCCTGCATGGGGATCGTTCTTAGGAAGCCACTCGAAACGCATTGCTCTTCATGGCAAACGATCTGGTCGCCAGGTTTGCAAATTTCCTGCAAGGCTTTCAGCCAGCGTGACCGGTCCACCAGTTTGGATTGCACCAGCACGCCATCCCCAGACGTGAGTGCCTTTAAGGTAGCCATACTCCGGGATACGGAAAGCGTCCGGCTGTTATCGATCAATAACGTAAAGTAAAGAACATCACAATGGCTGCGAGACGCCATTAAATATACTTTTCGTGCCAGGTCCATGTCATTCACAAGGCATTCTGGCAGTAAGACGATCATTCTTTTCGGGTTTCTCCCAGCAGAACTTAAAACCATGGCTATACTCCTTCGTCGAAAAGAAGTATAGCCATGAGCTATAAGGATGTTATAAAAAAAGAGGGGAGATTATAAAGAAAAAATAAAGATATTGGGGGATCTGTTCGAAATCATTCACTCGATCGAAAACGGTACCCAATTCCCGGTTCTGTCAAGATTACTTGCGGATCATTCGGGTTGTTTTCAAGTTTCTTTCGCAACTGTCCGATATACACGCGGAGGTACTCAACATGATCGATCTCTTCAAACCCCCATACGTGTGACAGGATTGCCTGGTGGGTCAATACGTGATCGCTGTGCGAAGCCAGATAGGCTAGCAATTTGAACTCGATTGCAGTCAGCCGGACTTCTTCCTCATCCCTGGTTACAATATGGCGAGCCAGGTCAATGGATAGCAGACCAGCATTGATGACCGATTGGGAGTTGCCAATGGTTCGTTCTGCATGGCGAAGCGCGACGCGAACGCGGGCCAGGAGTTCTTCGATCCCAAAGGGTTTGGTTAGATAATCGTCTGCCCCCAGATCTAAGGCAGCCACCTTATCCTTTTCGCTTTCACGGACCGACAGGACAATGATCGGTACCGCGCGACCATTCTCGAATTTGGCGGCACACTTGAAATCCGTCGATATCCGGTAGGGTCAGATCTAAAATGACAATGTCCGGTTCACTCGCAACGGTCAGCGCAATGCCTTTCTCGCCGTTCTCGGCGGTTGTCACCCGGAAGTGATTTGCGCTGAGTATGGTCTTTAACGCGCGCAGGATTTGTGGCTCATCATCGATGATCAAGATCAAAGGCTCTTTACTCATCCTGCGCTTCCTTTGGTATCTGCGGTAGATTGCCATCTAGAGCAAGCGGCAGCACGAAGTGAAAAACGAAGCAATCCGTCTGGTTTTCGGCCCAGATTTTGCCGCCATGGGCTTCGATGATCCCTTTGCAGATCGATAGGCCCAGGCCTGTGCCTGTCACACGATCTGCCTCAGTCACCCGATGAAACTTTTCAAATATTTTATTCAACTCATTTTCCAGAACCGGTGGCCCCTCATTTTTCACCTGCACGTGCAACGTGTCAACCTTCTTCCGGGCAGCGATGAGGATGGTTGTATTTGCAGGGGCATACTTTAACACTGTTGCTGATTAAGTTGGTGATGACCCGTTCGATCATAACGTAATCAGTCGGCACTAAGGGTATATCCTCCGGAAAATCTAACTCCAGATCATGATTTTGCAATTGCTTGCGCATCTTGATTGCTACGCCTGTGGCAATTTCTTCGATGCTCGTCCAACGTCTCAGCGGTTTCATTGCACCTGATTCGATGCGTGACATATCGAGAAGATCTCCAACCAACCAGTTGAGATGATCGGTTTCCTCTTCAATTGTTGCCAGGAGTTCCTGACGGGCAACCGTGTTCCAACCGACAGCAGTGGAGCGAAGGCTGGAAACGGATGCCTTGATCGCTGCCAGCGGAGACCGCAGCTCGTGCGAGACCGAGTTCAGCAGGGCCGTTTTAACTGGTCACTTTCTTCAAGGACCCTGGCCTTATTTTCCGAATGAAACAGCCGCGTTCTTTCTAGAGAAAGTGCCCCTTGACTGGTAAAGGCCTGGAGCAGGCGAGTTTCTTCAGGCGACAACCGGGAACGGTTGTGGTAGATGCGCATCTTCCCCTCATCGTTCCGCGCTGTTTTTAAGGATACAGTTGGAAGCAGCTCGCCTTCGGGTTTGGACTGGCCTGAAGAAGACACGGTAATGGCCGGCTCGTTGTTCTGCTCCCTGATTGTCACCTCGACGAACTGGAACTGGAACGTTTCTCGCGTGTGGTCTGCCAGTGTTTGCCCAATGTTTATGGTATCTTGCAAGCCGGCCAGAGCAGAAATAAGCTCGTACATACGGGTCGCTTCCCATTCTCGGATACGCGCCATGCGCATCCCTTCACGCGCCTGACCGATTAGTTGGCTCAAAACCACAGCGAGAACAAGGAAGATGATCAGCGTGATCAGGTCTTGCGTCTTATGGACCTGAAACGTGTGGTAAGGGACAATATAGTAATAGTTGAAAACTAGGAAAGCGAGAAAGCTGGCAAGTACCCCCGGTGTTAATCCCCAGAATACGGTACTGATCATTACCGGTAGTAGATATGAAAGCGCAACGAGCTGGATTTGGAGGAACGGCTCGAATGGCCGCAGCAGCAGGGTGATCAGAGCGACGGACAGGATGGCTGCCAGGTGCCGGTAGAGGAAAGGTCCGAGTTGTTGTCTTACGAATGGCATAAAATACGCGATCTACTTCGACAGAGTACATGAACTAGAAGAATTTATTATAACCCTTCAATCCCGGATCTGTGGTGATGCGCATTGCTTTCGGCATCGGAAATAAAAAAGCCCCCTTTTCAAGGGGCTCTTCGCTACCCGCCGATCTCTATCGCGGCTGGCTCGATCCATTCTCTGGCCGTCTGTTTTTCGACCACATCGTCGCAGGCCGAACCGCATGAACTGCTCGAACTTTTCATGATAAAATCGGATCGTTCTGTGAGTGAGGTTCTGAGCCTGACCGAAGTTTTTAATCTGTTCCTGCCCCCCGCAGCTCAATGGACAGTCATCCAGGATATAATTTTATCATCGCAATCATAATAGTAGGAGACCCACATGCTCCAATCCATGCTGAGCGAACAGCAGGCAAAGTTACTCCGTGACGAAAAAGAAGAACTGGCTGAGGTGCGCCTGGCATTGTCCGGCCTGGACATGCCGCGTGAAGCCCTCGATACGCTGCAGCAAGCCATCTTGCAGTTGGACGAGTTGTTCTTGCTGGTATTCGTCGGTGAATTCAATGCCGGCAAGTCTGCGCTGGTCAATGCCATTCTCGGGACCAGGGTCTTGCAGGAAGGCGCTACCCCAACCACTTCGCGGGTGACGCTCGTCAAGTGGGGCGAAAAGGTCGAGGAGCAGATTGTGGATCAGAACTTCGCCATCTACACCCACCCGCTGCCCCTGCTTCGCGAGCTCAACATCGTAGACACCCCCGGCACGAATGCCATCCTCCGCCAGCACGAGCGCCTGACCGATGAGTTTGTGCCGCGCAGTGACCTGGTCTCTGTTCGTCACCTCTGCTGACCGCCCAATCGCGGAAAGCGAGCGGCAGTTCCTGGAGCGCATCCGGGCCTGGGGAAAAAAGGTGGTGATGACGCTCAATAAGATCGATATCCTCCAAGATCAAGAAACCGAAACGCAAGTGAAGGATTTTGTGCTCCAGGCTGCAGTCAAGGAGCTGGGTTTTGCGCCCGAGTTCTTCCCGGTCTCGGCCCGGCTGGCGCAAGCTGCCCAGACCGAGCCCGATCCTGAAAAGAGCGCCCAGATTCGTCAGGCCAGCCGCCTGGACCCACTGGTCGATTACATTCAGGTTGCCCTCGACGATACGGCCCGGCTGCGGCTCAAGCTCGCCAGTCCGCTGGGCGTTGCCGGCCACCTTATCGACCAGGCTCAGACCAGCCTTTCCGCGCAGGCTGCAGGCTTGAAAGAAGACAAGCAGGCCGTCAGCGCAATCGAATCGGTCATCGCCGGATACGAGATGGAGCTGCAAAACGAGCTCGCTCCGCGTCTCAGCGAGGTGGACAACATTCTCGGGCGGCTCGAAGCGCGCGGCCTCGACTTCTTCGACAGCACCCTGCGCCTGACCAAGATCGCCGATCTGGCGCGCGGCGAGCGGGTGCGCGCCCAGTTCGAGAAGCAGGTGCTGGCCGATGTGCCGCAGCAGATCGAGAACAACGTGCAGCGCCTGATCGATTGGCTGGTGGAGAAGGATCTGCGCCAGTGGCAGCAGGTAGTGGGCTACTTGCAGCGCCGGCAAGAGCACCTCGCCGAGCCGTTTGTGGCTGTCGGAACGGCCACATTGGACGTTCGCCGCCGGGCGTTGATCGAGTCGGTCGGCAAAACCGCCCAGACCATCATCGACACCTACGACCGCGAGGCCGAGGCCCGCGTGCTGGCGGCTGAGGTCGAAAAATCCGTTGCCGAGGTTGCCTTGCTAGAAGCCGGCGCGGTTGGCCTGGGGGCGTTGGTGGCGTTCGCCATCACTTCGTCTGCCCTGGATATCACCGGCATTCTGGCAGCCGGCACACTGGCCATCGTTGGCTTCTTTGTAATTCCTTTCAAACGCCGACAGGCGAAGGAACGTTTCCAAGAAAAAATGCAAGCGCTGCGGGAAAAGCTGCATGCCGCGCTGACCGCCCAGTTCGACCAAGAGGCAGACAGCAGCATCACACGCATGAAGGAAGGCGTAGCCCCTTACACCCGCTTTGTGCACGGCGAGACCGAACGGGTGGATAGGTCGCTCAGCAAGCTCGAACAGCTGCAGCAGCGGGTGACCGAGTTGAGCGCCCGCGTCGAGCGCATCGAATGATCTAAAAAAACAAAACGCTGGTGTTCGGCTGTAAGATTGCAGCCAAACACCAGCGTTTTGTTAGCCCAACTAGTCCCCCCACACCTCTCGAAGCGAAGATACGTCGAACCCGTTCTTTTGCAATTGATCCAGCATCAACTGCTGAGCTTTTGCCCGGCTCGGCAAATCCTCCGCCGGGCACGGGTTCGGATACCCGGAGATCTGCGCCTCCTGCCATGCCAGGCTGTCCGTGTCCAGCGCGTACCAGTTCTGGCAAATCACCATGCCCACCATGCCGAACTGGTAGAACGGCGGCTGCACTTTTGCTACATCCAGCTGCAAGCGGCCCAGATCGTTGTGCTCACGGTAATTCGGCGCGGCGCTGAAGATTGGGCGCTCCACCGGCGGTTCACCCTGCAGCAGCGAGCGGCCCTGCATCCACTTGGGCGGCATGACCCCCAGGTAATCCAAAATGGTGGGGGCAATATCCAGGTTTTGAGTATTACTCGCCAGCATCCCGGCGTGCTCGCTGCCGGGAAAGCGCATCAGCAGCGGCAGGCGCAGATTGCTGACGTTGCCCATGCCATGATCGGTGTACACAACGATCAGCGTATTCTCGTAGCGACCGGTCTCCTTCAGCATATCGACCAGCTGGCGCATATACCCGTCAAACGACAGGATGGCGTCGTCATAAAAATCCATCTGGTTGGCAGGGCTTTCCTGCTCCCCCTCGGAAAAAACGCGAACGGTCGGGCTTAAGTTGCCCTCGTGCGTGCCCATCAAGTGCATGTGAACGAACAGCGGCTGGTCCACATTCTGGAACAGGCTCTTGACCTGATTCAGCTTGTCCTGATCGGTGAAGGTGATCAGCTTCTGGGTCGCTTCTGTGTAAGGGTTGACCATGGCGCGCAAGTAGAAGATGTGGAACATCCGCTCGGAATAGCGCTTGGCGATGGTCGCGACGAAGTAAGCTGGGTCCTCCGGCAGGTAGCGGCGAGCAAAGGTGTACAGCCGGCCAATGGTCGCCGGTCGATCGTTGATCAGCACAAAACCGTCCTGCAAGTTGAGGATGTTAGCGTCGCCGTAGTAATCCACGCTGATTTGAGCGTTGTAGTAGCCGGCCTGCTTGAGCAGCCTGGGCAGGTGCTCGAACGAGTCCGACCCGCGTACGATGTCCGGTGGGTACAGCATGCGCGTCTCGGTCGGCAGCTTGCTGGTGAACATCGACACCAGTGACCCGGCCGTGACGGTGGAATTGGTGAAGTTATTCTCCGATACCAGCGATCCCTGGGCGAACTCCTCCAAAAAAGGTGTGGTCTCACGCTCATAACCGTACAACGACATGTGCTCGGCGTTGACTCCGTCGCTGCCAATGAGGACGATGTTCGGGCGGCTAGTCAGTTGTGCAGAAATCCCGGCGGATTCGGCAGACTTGCCCGAAAGCAGCAGCGCTCCACCCAACGGCACCGCCAGTGCCAGCAGCGCCAGGCTGGCAGTGCTCTGGGCCTTGAGACCGGGCTCCACCTGCTTGTTCTTCATCTGCCTAGAAAGCGTGCGCGCCACCTCTCGGAAGAAGTACAGCAGCGCCAGCAAGAAGGCGGCCCCATACACCCCACGCGAGAGCCCATGGGTCGAAACGACCCCAAACTTAAACAAGGTGTAGGTAAAGTTGTCGACCAGCATCAGCGCCGTCGATGCCAGCAACCCCGCCGGTATGGCTCCACCCAGCCACAGCGGGACTCGCCAGGTGAGCCGATCGCCGAGAGCGACGCTGACGGCTCCAAGCAGCAGCAGGAACGGCAGGCTGACCGCCACCAGCAGCAGCCAGGTCAACAGCAGGATTCCCAGCCGTGTCGGCAGTGACATCAAATCCATGAAAGAGGGCTTGGTGACGAAAAACAGCCACTCCATGAACACGAACAGGAAAGCCGTCAGGCAGGTCAGGGTGACGAAATGCAGCCACGAAAACAGCTTCGAATTTGCGGTCACTTCTGTTTTGGTTGTCGGTTTTTCTAAGACGGTGGATTTTTGCACACGCAGTTCCCATGGTCCATTCTTATAATCTTCTGATTCTCATCGTGTATTATTATACTATCGTTAGAAACGGCCCCTCGAGTTCTGCAGTACGGGCGCAGCGACGGTTCTGTGGCTATGCATTAATCGACCTCAGCCGCAAAAAAACACTGCGCCTGCCGGGAGCCGGGTGGTTTTCTAGCGAATGAAATCATGTATAATAGGATTCAGAGGGCGCAAGATGCTCTCTCGCTCCTGTGCTTCAAACAAGAGAGCACCGAACTTCTCTCCTAACGGGAAGTTTGGACAGTGTCGGGAGCGTACGATCCAATTGCATCACGGGGAATGAATGTCTGCATTAGATCGACAGAAACAAGCGCCAACACCAAACGCTGCCTTCCGGAATGATCGCCAGAACGGTAGAAAGAAAATCGCTGCCTTGTCCGGTTCAGCACTCTTGTGCCGGGGCTTTCACGTTTGGAGTCGAGAGCAGCGTCGCGAAAAGGACTAAAGGAAAACGGGTGAATTATGATATCAGTAAAAGTAATACCTAATCCCCATCGATCCCAATACTATAGTCAGGATGCTTCGCCATACCTGGTTTCGGGAATTGTAAGCTGGCGTTCCAGCAACAGACCCAGAGTCTGGAGACCGCCGACGGATGTTTACGAAGTGCAAGATAAAATATTTGTACGCGTCGAGGTCGCTGGGATGCACGAGGGGGATTTCGCCATCAACATCGATCAGAACGTGCTCAGCATCAGCGGATTGAGACCCGATGTGTCCGAACGCCGAGCTTTCCATCAAATGGAAATTCCCTTTGGCGAATTTAGCACCGTGGTCGAGATCAGCTCGCCGATCGACGTTGACAGCGTTCAAGCCGAATACAAAGACGGCTTTTTAGTCGTCACCCTTCCAAAAGCAAAACCGAAGGAAATTAAAATCAATAAAGAAAACGATTGAGCCTGCCATTAGCTGAGCGAAATCGAGTTTAGGAGTCAATATGGAATGGATAAGGGAAGGAGATTTCGAATCTGGACGATGGATGTTCGAATCTCAAGAAAACAACAATGAGAGCAGCAGCAGTATTTTGGGGGACCTGGGAAGTTTACTGAGTGGAGAACCACAACAAGAGGAAGAGGTACCGAACGTTCCAGAAGAACTCCCGATCTTGCCTTTGAGAGGCGTCGTCGTTTATCCACAGACCGCTGTACCGTTGACCATCGGCCAGCCTCGCTCCATCAAGCTGGTCGATGATGTTGCTTCCGGGCAGCGTCTGATCGGCCTGGTTACTTCCAAAGATGCCGAGGCCGAAAACCCCGGCCCGGATGATCTCTACCAAATCGGCACCGTTGCAATGATCCATCGCCTGTTCCGCGCCCCGGACGGCACAATCCGATTGCTCGTCCAGGGTATGGGACGTTTCCGCCTTAAGGAGTTCATCGAAACAGAGCCGTACCTGAAGGCCAAGGTCGAATCGGCACCGGAGATTGAGGAACAGGGACTCGAAGCGGACGCCTTGGCCCGTAACGTCCGTGAACAGTTTGTCCACGTGGCAGACCTGATGCCCTCGATCCCAAAAGAGCTGGCGACCTCGATCAACGCAATTGAGGACCCACTCCAGACAGCCTATACGATCGCAAATTTTCAGCGGATGGAGCTCGAAGAAGCCCAGCAGATCCTGGAGATGGACTCGACCATCGATAAGCTGCGCAAGCTGGTCAACCTGCTGACCCGTGAGAGTGAAGTCCTCGAGTTGGGTCAGAAGATCCAAAATGAGGCCCGCACCGAAATCGAGAAGATGCAGCGCGAGTACTTCCTGCGCGAGCAGCTCAAGGCCATCCAGAAGGAGCTTGGTGAAGGCGACGAGCAGACCGCCGATGTGGAAGAGTTTCGCAACAAGATCGACAAAGCCGATATGCCGCCCGAGGCCGAGAAGCAGGCCCGCAGAGAGCTAGACCGGCTTTCCCGCCTGCCCACCGCGGCCGCCGAATACGGCATGATCCGCACCTATCTCGACTGGCTGGTTTCGCTGCCCTGGAGCGAGAAGACCAAGGACAACCTGGACATCAGCAATGCCCGCACCGTCCTCGATGAGGATCATTACGGCCTGGAAGATGTCAAAGAGCGTATCCTCGAATTCCTGGCCGTTCGCAAGCTGCGCCAGGATCGCAATGGCGAGCTGCCGGACAATAATGGTGAGGTCGATCACATCCGCAAGGAACGCGAGGGCGTCATCCTCAGCTTTATCGGCCCACCCGGGGTCGGCAAGACTTCGCTCGGACAGTCGATCGCCCGTGCCCTGGGGCGCAAGTTCATCCGCATCTCGCTCGGCGGTATGCGTGACGAAGCCGAGATCCGTGGGCACCGGCGCACCTACATCGGCGCCATGCCTGGCCGGATTATCCAGGCGCTGCGGCGAGTGGAATCGAGGAACCCGGTCTTCATGTTGGACGAGATCGACAAGCTCGGCTCTGATTTCCGCGGCGACCCGGCCTCGGCCTTGTTGGAAGTGCTCGACCCTGAGCAGAACAACGACTTCCGTGACAATTACGTCGAGGTTCCGTTCGACCTGTCTCAGGTCATGTTTATCACCACAGCCAACGTGCTCGAAACCATCCCGGCGCCGCTGCTGGATCGCATGGAAGTCATCCAAATTGCCGGTTACACCGAACGCGAGAAGGTGAACATTGCCCGCAGCTACCTTATCCCCCGCCAACTGCGGGAGAACGGTCTGAAAGAGCAAGAGGTTACCTTCACCGACGATGCCATCCTGTCGGTCATTCGCAACTACACCCGTGAAGCGGGCGTCCGCAACCTGGAGCGCGAGTTTGGCGCTATCCTGCGCAAGATCGTAACCCGCGTTGCGGAAGGCAAAGAGACTTTCACCGAAGTGACCTCTGAGCGGGTGCGAGAATTGCTTGGACGGCCGCACTTTCTCGGCAATACCGAGATCATCCAGCGCACCTCAGTCCCCGGCGTCGCCACAGGCCTGGCCTGGACGCCGGCCGGCGGCGAGGTGCTGTTCATCGAAGCTACGAAGATGCCCGGCAGCAAGGGCTTCCAGATCACCGGTTCGGTCGGTAAGGTCATGGAAGAGTCGGCCCGGGCGGCGCTCTCTTATGTGCGCTCGCGTGCCAAAGAACTGGACATCGACCCGGACTTCTTCAAGGATACCGATATCCACATGCACGTGCCTTCTGGTGCAGTCCCGAAAGACGGCCCCTCGGCAGGCGTCACCATGGCCACCGCCCTGGCTTCGCTAATCTCCGGCCGCCCCGTCAGTCCAGACGTTGGTATGACCGGTGAGATCACCCTGCGCGGCCAGGTGCTGCCCATCGGCGGCGTGAAGGAAAAAGTCCTGGCGGCCCACCGGGCTCGCTTGAAGACGGTTATCCTGCCGAAGCGCAACGAAGCCGATCTGGAAGACATCCCAGAGGAAGTGCTGAAAGAAATGAAATTCGTCTTCGTGGAAACCGTGGACGAGGTGATGCATACCGCTCTGGAAAGTGAACCGAACAAAGAAGAGGTCCACACTGAGGAAAAAGAAACCAACCAGGTGCAAAAACCGGAGATGACGGCCACTGAAGCCAAAACACATGACTAAACTCATGTTATTCGAAGATGACGCATCCATGCGTTCCTTGTTGAAGACATTGTTGGAGATGGAAGGATATCAAGTATTCTCCAATGGAAAGGTGGATGAAAACAATCTTCTAGCGGAAATTAGACAGACCCAGCCGGATGTCCTGATTATGGATATCCGGCTGGGTCAAGCCAATGGGCTGGAGCTCCTCAAGCAGATCCGCCAGGAACCCCAGTTCCAATCCCTACCCGTGCTGATGACTTCCGGGCAGGATGTTTCTACCGAAAGTATGCAGGCGGGCGCAAGCGCTTTCCTGCTCAAGCCTTTCATGCCAGACGAGCTACTGACCTGGCTGCAATCGCAGAAGAAGTAAACCATAAACATGCTATGAAAATCACTGTCGGAATCTTGACCATTTCGGATCGCTCCTCCCGGGGTGAACGCCCCGACAAATCTGGCCCGGCCCTGGCCGATTACGCCAAAGAAAAGGGCTGGAAGGTGCGTAAGACGGACATTGTACCGGATGAGAAGGAGCAGATCCAGCTGGCTTTGATCGACTGGTGCGACAAAGAGCCGGTCGACCTGGTGCTCACCACCGGCGGCACCGGCTTTGCCTCGCGAGATGTCACCCCAGAGGCCACTTTAGCGGTCGTCGAGCGCAATGCGCCCGGCTTGGCGGAGGTGATGCGGGCCGGCAGCCTGAAGGTAACCGAACACGCGATGCTGTCCCGAGCGACTGCCGGTATTCGCGGCCGCACCCTGATCATCAACCTGCCCGGCTCGCCCAAAGCTGCCGTAGAAAACCTGGACCTGATCGCTGCAGTCATCCCCCACGCGGTCGAGCTGTTGAAAGAAAGCCCCGAAGCCGAAGCCCATCATTAAATAGAGAGCAGCGATAAGAGAAGAGAGAGCCGTAGCTGCTCTCTCTTCTCTTATCGCTGCTCTCTTACAGTCTTAAAAACCCCTGCTCCAACACCAACTGCAGCTCGTCTTTATTACGCACGCGCGCCACCGGAACCTTACGGATCTGGATCCCCAGGTACACCGGCTCGATGCTCTCCTCCCCGCCGAAGCTCTCCGGATCGATCAGCACAACCACCGGGCGCATGTCGCGGTAGATGAGCGCATCCACCGCCCCGACAACGCTCTCGTCCGTCGAAGAGGTGATCAGCACCACTGTGCTGCCTCGCGGCAGTTGGGTGAACGAGCTCTGCACCAGGCCATATAGCGGCAGCTTCCCGTTGTTTTCCAGGAAGGCCAACGTCTCCAGGACCTTGCTCATCTGGCGCTCGCCGCGCTCGGCGGGCAAATTGATCAAGCGGTCCCCGGCACAGACGAACCCGACCGATTGTCCTTGTGACATGAAGAACCGGCTGACCGACGCGGCGATGCTGACCCCATACTCGAAGGTGTCGGGTGGCAGCGAAACCTTTACCTTGCGCTGCCACATCCAAAACTGGTCGACCTTTGGAGGAACGCGGGTGTAAGGCAAATTCAAGTTGGCAGCCGCTTCGGCGTCCAAAAAAATCCATACATCGGCGCGTGGGTCTTCTTCGAACTCCTTCACCATCAGGTGATCCTTCCGCATCGAGGTGGGCCAATGGATGCGGTTGAGTGAATCGCCGGGAGCATATTCGCGCACACCGGCAGCATGCGGGGTGATATCAGGTGTGCGCTGGCGCTTGGCTTTGCCCCCTGGCAGCAAACCGGGTGGGAACGGGAAGCTTTGAATATCGAAGATCAAAGGCATCACCAGAAGCGACTGGCTGCCTTTGAACGAGCGGGTGTACTTGAACAGGCCAAACGGATCGCCCGAATAGATGTAGGTGGGTCCTAGATGGAACTGTCCACGCTGGGTTAGCAGGGTGTAGGCCGAGTAGTTGCGTAACTCATGCTTGCCAATCCAGCTTAGAATGCGCGAGCCTCCCGATCCGGGCAGATTCGACCCGTCCCGCACCGCCACCCATGGCCGCAGGAAGGCTGAGTTGTTGACGACTTCGAATCGCTCTTCGAAGATCTGACCCATCTGCTGGCGCACGCCGCGCGCGCCTCTGCGCAGTTGGATCGAGCGCACCGACCACAGAGACCAGAGCCAGGCGATCACGATCAGGAACACGCACAGGAAGATCAGACGAGTGAATATTCCGCCAGCCTCTGAGCCGGTAATGATCAGCCCGATGACGCTGATGGCCAGGAGAGACAGAATACCCCAAAACGTAGGGCGAATTTCCATAGGGTCGGCTAACGTTGAAGTTGTCCGCCCGGCACAGGCTGGGCGCGAATAATTTCCTGCACGATCAGGTCGGCAGAGATGTTGCGCAGGCGGGCCGCCGGGTCGATGATCATACGGTGCGAGAGCACGTACTCTGACAACACCTTGATGTCATCCGGTAGAACGTAGTCACGGCCATGCATGGCGGCGCGCGCCTGCCCGGCGCGGAATAATCCCAGGCTGCCGCGCGGGCTCGAGCCGAGATACACATCGGAGCTTTCGCGGGTCGCCCGGATCAGTTCGACCACGTAGCGTTTGATCCCCGGCGCCACGTAGACCGTTTTGATCGCTTCCTGTACTTGCAAAACCTCCTCCAGAGAAGCGACCGACTCCAACGTGGCGATTGGGTGCCGCAGCTGCTGGAGATCGAGAATATTGATCTCATCGCTCAAGTCGGGATAACCAAGCCGCACACGCATCAAGAAGCGGTCGAGCTGCGCCTCGGGCAGTGGGAAGGTGCCTTCATATTCGATGGGGTTCTGGGTCGCCAGCACCAGGAAGGGACTCGGCAGCAGGTGGGTTATGCCGTCTACGGTTACCTGTCGCTCTTCCATCGCCTCCAGCAGCGCAGATTGGGTCTTGGGCGTCGCTCGGTTGATCTCGTCGGCCAGCACGATCTGAGCCATGATCGGGCCCGGACGGAACTCGAACTGACGGGTGACCTGATTGAAGATCGAAACGCCGGTAACATCACTGGGCAGCATATCTGGGGTGAACTGGATGCGGTTGAACGTGCATCCCAGCGATTTCGCCAGGCTGCGCGCCAGCATCGTCTTGCCTACGCCCGGGACATCTTCGATCAAGATGTGTCCCTGGCAAAGCAAGCCGATCACCACGAACTCGATCGTCTGGCGCTTGCCAACGATGACGCGCTCCAGGTTGTCCATGACCCGATTCGTAAATTCCTGGACGTTCAAAGCGGTCGAACTCCATGAATATCTCCCATCTCTTGGATCTTGATCTTAAGTGCAGCAATAAAAGTGTTGATAAGACAGTCAATAGGCTGCGGAAGCGCAGTCCCATCAACACTTTCAGGATGCTTTCTTAAGGTTCTTCAGAAAATTGAATGATATTTGCCGAATTTCCATCTCATTATAATAGAAATTATCACAAATAACCACGCAAACAGGCTCAGCAGTGCGCCCACCGTAAAAACCACCGGGCGGTAGTGCATCTCCAGTATGGTTTGGCCGGCAGCGACCTGGACTCCACGGAACACGTAGTCGGCCGGGTAGATGATCGCTTTTTGCCGGGCGCCACTGGCATCGACAACGCTTGCTTGCCATCCCGGATAATCGGTATCGGCCACCAGGAGCCAGCCATCCTCAGGGGCATCCACCTGCACGCGCAGCATCGACGGCCCCTCGTCCAGGATCGTCACTTGCGCGTCGCCGCCGGTTGTGCAGTCGCCGTACGGCAAGGCTGCTTCCTCAATCACCACTCGGTCTGGACCCCCCCCCGCATCCAACATCGCCAGTGTCTTTTGCAGCGCCTCCTCAGGACTGGACGCCGCTTCCGCGCAGGCATACCAGCGCAGGCGAGCCGCCTCCGCCACCGTCTCGGTTCGCACACCCAGGGGCAAACTCACGTCCAACAGCTCCTGTACGCCCACATTCATCAGCGCCAGGTAGGGTCCTCGCTTGTCTGGCTGCACTGCATCCACCACGTCCATCCAGTTGGCGTAGCGCTCCGGCAGGATTGGGTCGAAGTTGTTGGCCGAGGCAGTGTCACTCAGCAGGTTGAGATTCGGCAGAGCGATTTGATGGATGTTATTCGAGTCCTCAATGGGCCGGAAGTCGGAAAAACGCAGGAAGCGCCGGTATTTGAGATCGTAGTCGTCGGCGTGGCTCAGGTAGAGCCGTGTGCCTCGCTGTTGAGCGTTTAAACTGGGTGCTTTGGGTGTGTAGAAGCTGCGCTCCACACTCGGGTTCAGCGACCAACCGGCCAACAGCAGGTCCGCGCACACCCACAGCGTCACCAGAACCGGCCAAATTCGCCCCCAGCCCATCGTCTTCCGCAGAGCGGGTTTCTCTCGGGCAATCTCCGGCTCCCACGCCTTTGGCCCGAAGCGGAATTTTCGCTTGCCGCGAGTAGACCCACTGCTCTCCCCCTTAAGGAACGGTCGGGGTAGGTCCGAGCTCCGCTCGATCAGGGCAGGTTCCGGCGCCAACAACGTTAGCAGTCCTGTTCCCAACGCCCACACGCCTGCCAGCGCCGTCGCCCGGATAAAACTTGGGCTGACGTCGCCCAGGAATGCCCAGCCAACGAACGCCCCCAGCGTCACTGCAAAGCCGCCCGCAGTCGCCAGGCGCATCCAATACAGCCCGCGTCCATGCGATGCTCGCCAGTTCTCCACGCCGATGCCTGCCAGCAGCGGCAGAGCAAAGCCGGCCCAAACCAGGTAGCGCGAGGGGGCGTTGAACAGATCGAACGTGGGTACATGCCGGTACAAGAACAGGAACACCGGCGTGTTCTTCCCCAGCGCCAGCAGGAACGACAGCCCCACCGCCGCCCACAGGAAGCGCACCAAAACCTTTTTGCCTTCCAAGCGCACTTCCGGCAGCGGCTTTCTTCCGACAAAGCGCAGCGTGCTCAGCGCCAACAGGAGAGGCAGCAAACCCAGGTAGAGGCTGTCCTCCCAGTAATTGGCATAGCCCCAGTAGTCGCCGTGACCGGGATTTCCGAAAAAATCCGGGGCCAGCAAAGTGATGAAACGCCAGGGCCAGAAAGAATAACTCATCAAGGTGTTGATGTCGATGGTGGCCGAGCGCTGTGACAGCAGCAGGTATTGGGCCGTCGGTAATAACTGCACCGCCGCCAGCAGCCCGGCTGCCAATCCCGCCGTGCAGAATCGCAGCAGAGCCGCTGCGCCTGTCTTGAAACCTGCCCCGCTCCAGCCTCCTACAAACACCCAGGCCGCTGTCAGCAGCAGGATGTACCAGCTCCATTGAGCGTGGCCCGCCAGCAGCATCAGCGCCAGGAACACCGGCAGCGAAAGCGGGAATAAGCTGCGGTTTTGGCCCAGGCCGCGGCCCGGCGCAGCGATCTTCCCGGCCGCCAGCAGGACCCATGGCATCCAGGCCACCGTCCAGACCATGCTGAAGAAACCAGCCCGGGCCACTGCGAACCCTCCCAGGCTGAATGCCAGCGCGCTGACCGTCTGCGCCGGTGGCCCCAATCCGAAGCTCTTGGCGAACCGGGCCATGCCCCAGCCCGCCAGGATCATGTGAAGCGCCACTAACAGCGTATGCGACCAGGCCAGCCAGGGTGTGCCGCCCAGCGCAGCAAAGAGGTAGGCGATCCAGCTGGGCGGATAGAACTGAGCCAACTGGTAGTTTGCCATCAGCGGAGCGCCCATACCATTCAGCGGGTTCCACAGCGGAAGCACGCCTTGCTGCAGCGATTCCCAGGCATACGCCCGCCAGGGGATGAACTGTAATCCCGGGATGCCCCAATACAGCGCCCGCCCACCGAACAGCGGCACGGCAAACAAAATCACCGGCATCAAGACTACCGGCAAATACGGCAGAGCATGCTTGCGGAGCATACGCAGCATCATTCTTCCCCCACCACCCGATAGATCCGGTAACCGGTCTCGTCATAGATCAACTGCAAGTAGGGCAGACGAACGAGGTCCATCGCAAGGGAAGTTTCCTCTTGGGGTGTTTGCAGCACATATCGAACATGGAATTCAGCGATAAGGGCGCGGCGCTCGGCGTCCGTCCCTTCTGCGCTGAAAAACCGATCGACGCGCGGCTGCACCTGCTTGAGGTGAATGCTCTCCACGCCATGACCGACCAGGGTATGCACCATCGCCCAGGCCGGCAGGGCGTTGGAGGTGTGATAGCCTGCCAGCACCACGTCGCCGGGACGCGCATTCCCTGCCAGCGCCTCGAAGGCATGCACTTCTTGGCTGAGCCGGAACTGTGGACCGGCAGGGTTCCAAACGCTCATCACCCCACCCAGCAGCAGCACCAGCGCCGGCAGGAACGAAGACCAAACCAGCGGACGCAGCCAACGCCGCACATGTAGATGCAGCCCATCCAATCCGTACACCGCCAGCAAGCTGATCGCCGTCCAGATGCCCTCCGGCAGGCGTCGCTGCAAGTTATAGGGCGCATACGCCAGCACCGGGAAGAGCAGCAGCCACCCCAGCAGCAGCGTCGCCCCCATCGAGCGCGCGCGCAGCATCTTCACCAGTCCGAGGATGGTCAGCGGCAGCAGGAAATATGCCAGCAAATAGTCCAGCGGTGGTGGTGAGGTAATGATATTCTGCTCGCCCCAACCACTCAGGAATGAATCGGTCAGAAAAGACACCGCCGTGTAAATCACGAGCGGCGAGGATACCAGCGCAAATACTGCCGCTTTCTTCAACTGGTCCAGCCACTGCCCCTGAATGGCTATGCGCAGCGATTTCGTCTCCCGCCAGCGCAGCAGTCCATCCACCGCCAGCTGCGCCCCAAGGATCGACCAACCTACCAGCACGGTCTGCGGCTGCAGGAAGCCCAACGCCAGCCACAGCGCCCCGCCTTGCACGGAACGCCGCAGCGAGAATCCTCCCGGCTGCGGCACAGTGGTTGCCCGCAGGCCCCACAGCAGCAGCGCCCGCCCGAGCGCCAGGTGTGGGATGCCGTACAGCGCCAGGAAGCCGAAGCTCTCCGGCGAGTAGTACTCCAGCGGTCCGTAACTCCACCACACTCCCGGGACCCCCTGGACTCCCAGCAGCGCCAGCCAGCCCAAGCCGCCCCCCAGCAACGCCAGCATGGTTGCAAACCTGCGCCGGTCGGGGCGTTGAATAAACAGCGCCACGAAATCGTAGGTCGCCAGCACCATCAACACCCCACCGAAGGCCCGGAACAGGTGGAACAGCGCCACCAGCTGGATATGCTCGCCGGGCGCAGCCGCCAGCTTGCCGAGCAGGAGGTAGGGCAAGAAGGCCAGGAAGCCGCTCTGTGGGTAGGCCGTGTAGGGCGTGCGAAACAGCCAGCTCCCGGCCGTTCCGCTCAGCATCTTGGCAATGTACGAGTTGCCGTCCTCCACGCCGAAGATAAAGCCTGTGTAAACCCAATCTGCGCCTGCGCGGGCGTAACCCAGCAGGTAGGGGATCGAGGTCACCAGGACGATACCCAGCGCAACCCACAGCATGGTGCGGCGTTCTTTTTTGGTTACCATGCGCGCCTGCCCCGAAAAGTCATAACGAAGATCACTAACCATGCCAGGCCTGCCAGCCCCATGCCCGCATACACCGTCCACGGACGGAAGCGGAACGCCACCGTGTGCTGCCCCGGCCCCAGGTCCACGCTGCGCAGCAGCCCTGCGGTCTTAATAATCGGAACCTTGTGCCCGTCGACGGCTGCCTGCCAGCCGGGGTAATCCAATTCCGACAGCACCAGGCGCCCCGGCCCCTCAGCGTTCAATTCGATGAAGTTTGGCAGGCTGCTTACGGAGGCGATTGGCCGCGCCCCCACTCCCGGCTCGGCTTGCGCATTCTGCATCCAGGCCCTTCCCATGTTGAGCGAGTTTTCATAGATGCGCGTCTCCCCAACCTGCTTCATCAGCGTCCAGTCCGGCGCCTCGACGTCGAACTCCGCCAACAGGTACTTGACGTTCAGCAAACCCAGCAGCCGGGCGTCCGGCTCGGTCGAGGCGTACTCGTGGGCCAGGTCGGCGCTGTGGAACGGCGGCAGGGTCACACTGTAGCCTTCCGCCGGGATTCCGGTCGCTTTTTCCATGAATTTCGTATAATCGAACAACTGCAGCGGATCGACTCCATCTGTCAGCGGCAGCCCATATGATACCGCCGCCAATGGGTGAAGGCTATACGAAGGGGAATAGGTGCGGAAGATGTCCGGATTTCCGGCGAGGTATGCAGCCACGGCCCGGTTCTCGTCCGACACATCGGATGCGGACCGGAACGTAAAAAGGGAAGTATCCACGCCGCCCAGGTCGAGCGCCAGCAGCGGGAACAGCGCGGCCAGGAAGATCGCCGGTGCAATCTTGCCCGCCTGCCGCAGCATCACCAGCGCCGTGAACGCCAGCAGCGCCGCCGCCCCCCACAAGAAAGCGATCAATACTTGCCTGGTCAGCGCCGAAGCCCCCACCGCAAACAGCGCTGCAAACACCGAGATGCCTACCAGCGCCATTCCCGGTCCGAAGCGCCGCTTCGGCTGATCCGCTGTGGGCCGGCTTGCCAGGTCCTGCGCTCCCGCTGCCAACAGCACCGCAAACCCCAGCCCCGACAGGAATAGCGCCCGGGCCGGGACACGCAGTAAGTTCAGCCCCGGCAGCCCGGTCAACCACGGCAGTCCCAGCGCATACACCACCGCCGCGAGCGTCACGCCGACCCAGAAGGCATACTTACGGTTCAAGCCCGGTCGCAGCGCCACCCAAACAAGCATCAGCAGTCCGAGTGCGCCCGGATACAGCAAGAACTCGGCATTACCGCCCATGTCCGGGAACAGCAGCCCAAACAGGCGCAGCGGTGGCAGCGAGAAGGTCAGCTGGTCTGCCCCGCTCATGAACTGCCGGGTGGATAGGCGCGTGTACTCCAGCAGTGGCAGCAGCAGCGGCGCGGCAATCAACAAGGCCAGCCCGGTCTGCGCTAACGTTGCACCGGCCCAGCCCAGCAAAAACTTTCCCGCCCGGTTTCCGGCCCACTCGTGCAGGGAGTAGGCCAGCCACAACAGCCCACATAAGGCCGCCCAGCGCACATCCGCCAGGGCGACCATGCCGAGCGTCAATCCAGGCAAGAACCTCAGTTTAAGATCACCTGTTTGGCGCTTGCGCTCCGCCAGCAGCAGCCATGGCGTCCAAGTCACCGCCATTATCAGCGTGACGTGCCCGGAAGCAAAGTGCCCCATCAGCTTGGGCATCATCTCGAACGAGATGCCGCCCAAGGCCGCCGGCAGGCGTTCAATGCCCAGCGAGCGCAAATACAGGTACAGCCCCAATCCGCCCCACAACAGGTGCAGCCAGACCAACAGGTTGAATCCCAGCGGCGACGGCAGCGGCACAATCAGCCAGATGGGTGGATACCACAGCCCGGAGAGCGGGTTAGCGGCGAACGGATAGCCGCTCAGGATGGTATCTGACCAGAGCGGCACTTCGCCGGTCCTTTGCAGCGCGTTCTTTAGAAACAAAAGGTTAGGAGCGTGGGAAATGGTGAGGTCGGAATAGCTGCCTTGAAAGGGATAGGCGTACTCATCCCAATGCGGCGCAAGCAGCATCAACGGCAGGACCAGAAGCGCCAGCGCCCACAGCCGGGCTTTCATTTGCCTGCGCCCCGAACGGAGAAGATCATCCAGCTGGCTTGCTGGTACACCACCGGGCAGCGGTCCAGATAAGTCAGGTGGATCTCGATCAGCGGGCGCTCGCGCGGCCCAACCAACACGTAATCGATGCGATTGGACGCCAGGAAATGCTCTTCCGCGGCTGTACCCCAGCCGCCCTGGTAAAACGCCAGCACATCCTCTTCCTTCTGCTGCGCGTCGACCGTCTCGAACGGGTGCCCGTACACCACCCGCCGTCCCGTATGCGCCGGGATATATTTGCCAAATTCAGGAGAGGACAGGATGACCGCGTTAGCCGGAGTGTTCGCGTCGATCCAATGGAGGATGTCGGCTTCTGAACGGGTGAGATACAGTTCTGGGCTGCGTGTCGTCACCCCCGACATGACCGCCATCAAGAGAATGACGTTGGTCAGCGTCGAAAAGGCAAACACCAGCGGCCACAATCGCACGCCCACCACGCGCCCGTTGAACAACGACAGGTCCGACAACCCGGCCACCGCCAGCGCCGCAGTGGGGATGTACAGCCCGAACATAAAGCGCCGCTGCAAATTAAACGGCACGTAAATCAGCAGGATACCCAGCACAAACCACACCACCATCAGGCGTTTTTCCGGTGAGACCCCCTGCTTGCGAAAACGTACCAGAGCGTAGATCGCCAGAGTCACCGCCGGGAAAAGCGAAACGGCCAAATCCCACACCGGCGGGGCGAGTGTGACGTTCTGAGCGTTCCAGCCGGCCAGCAGCGGATCGCGCTGGATCACCGCAAACTGGTACACGAGCAGCGGACCACCGCCCAGCAGCGCCCCGACCACCGGCATCAGAGACAGACGCTGGTCTGCCAACAGGTCCCAGGCGGTTTTTGCCCCCAGCGCCACCGCCGCTACTACAATCCCAAAAGGCATCACGATCGCCAGCAGTGCCCCATACGCGAACAGCCGCAAGAAGACCGAAAGCGACATGGTTTCCCAAGTCAGCAGAAAAATCCCGATCAGCAGCGTCAGCCCGAGCGCAAAGTGTGGGGTGGCATACGCTGAGAGGAACGGATACGCTTCGGCCACCCACAGATCGGAGGTCATCTGTCCGGCGAAAGCCATGATCCAGCCAAAGCCTGAACCGAACGCCGCCAGCAGCAGAGCGTTCCAGGCGGCCTCGGTGCTCCAGGGGAACACTTTGAGGAACAGGGCCCGCATGGCAAACAGCAGCGCCACCGCCGAAAGCGCCCGCGCCAGATGGAAGGTGAGGATCAACGGCAGTCCAAACCAACGGCTGAAATGCCCTAAGAACAGATAGAACAGGAATAAGAAAGACCCCTGCCCTTGCTCGGCCGTGTAGGGCAAGGTGAAGGTCCAACTGCCCGACCAGCCTTCCTGCATTTTTGCCAGGTAGGAATTGCCGTCGCTGGGGTTAAGCAAAAAGCCCCCAAACACGTACTCCCGGCCGCCGGCCAGCCCGGCAAACACGTAGGGCAGCGTGATGAGTGCGATAAAAATCGCGATGAGAATGGTAAATCGCCAATGGCGCATAGGAGTATCCCTTCCAGACATTCTACAATCAAAGCTGAATTTTGCGTAGTCGTCTATCAACTAGGATTGCTGTTTTTGTCGTAAGGCTTACACTCTGCAATCAAATCGCAGTCAGGCTTTATAAACCGGTGGGAGCTGCCTCAACTCCTTACAAACCTGAGAACCAGCCGCAGAAACGACCTGAGAAAGCCTGTATTACTTGCGTTATCGCTTCAGTCTACCTATAATGCTAATATATGAATCAATCTTCTCAACTCTATCAACTTCAGAAGATCGACACCGAGATCGACCGGACGACTGCCCGCCTGGCCGAGATCGCTCGCGAGTTGGCAATGGACGAAACCGTCCGCTCCGCCCAGCAGGCGCTCGAAGCCGCTAAACGCAAGCAGTATAAGGTGCAGCAGAGCCTGCGCTCGATCGAGCAGGAGGTCCAGGCGGTCCGCATCAAGATCAACACCAGCGAATCTTCCTTATACGGTGGCTCGATCCGCAATCCGAAAGAGCTGCAGGACATCCAAAGCGAGATTGCCTCGCTGAAAAAGCGCCTCGCAGCGCTGGAGGATTCGCAGCTAGAGGTCATGCTGGAGCTGGACGACGCCGAGAGCGAGCTGACAGGCGCCGAAACCGCTCTGACCGCTGCCCAGGCCACTCATTCAAGTCAGCAGGCCGGCTTGCTGGGCGAACAAAGCAAGTTGCAGAAAATACTGGATCGGCTTCAAGTGGAACGCGGCGCTACCTCTGGATCGATTCTACCTGAGAATCTGGAAATCTACGAGCGGATGCGCAAACAAAAACGAGGCGTGGCCGTGGTGGCCATCGAAGACAGCGCCTGCGCCGGCTGCGGTACTTCCATCCGCCCGGCCGAGCTCCAAGTCGCCCGCTCGCCCGATCGAATGGCTTACTGCTCAACTTGTGGAAGGATTTTATTTCCAGGATAAACCGTTAGGATACCTATGCCGCAGCCGCTTCACATCGACACCATTTCATTCATTGCTGGTTTTCTGGCTGCATCCCTCTTTTGGTGGATTTTAAGCAAAGTCAAGGGATACCTTCCGCAGCTGCGCGCCAATTTGCAACAGCGCGTCGAAGCTGCGCGCGAGCGCAACCGAGAGGGCATCAGCATCTACGTCCGCCAGGAAGCCCTGCGCCGGTCACAAAACGCTCATCTCGCCAACCCCCTGTTCTCCCTCGATGAAATTCTGATCCCGCCCCGCCTGCTGGCTCCACCCGGATACGTGCTCGAAACGCCTGAAGAAGGCTGGCAGGAGGTCGCCGCCGCTCGGGCAATTCCCTACATGCCCGATTGGCCCGAGCTGAGCGCCGCCTACCATCCGCCCACCTTGACCCTGGCCGAAGCCATGTCCGGCGGCTCGAACATCGTCGTCATCGGCCATCCAGGCAGCGGCAAGACCATCACCCTGGCGCACCTGGCAGCCCTGATCGCCCGCCGCGACCCTGCCGCCGCACCTTTCGCTGACTACCTGCCCATCTTCTTCCATGCCCTCGATCTCGACCTGAGCGACATGGACAGTCAACAGCCGCTCGACATTCTGACGCGGATGGTCTCCGGTCAGACGCCCGTGCTGGTGCACACCCGTCTACCGAAATATCTGCACGAGATGTGCGCCAACCGCAAAGTGCTCCTGCTGGTCGACGGGCTGGACGAGATCATGCCCGCCCAGGTCGACCAGGTCGTAGAGTACCTCAAGCGGCTGAAGCTAAGCTATCCACACCTGCGCATGGCCGTCAGCGCATCGATGACCTATATCGACAGCGCCGGAGAGCTGGGCCTATTTCCCCTGGGCGTCGCCGCCTGGAGCCCTGAGGATGCCCGCCATTTCATCCGCAGTTGGGGCAGCCAATGGAGCCAGAAGATCACGCCCGAGATCAGCAAACGCGCCCAGGTGGAGGAAATCGACCCGGAGTTAGTCAGTGACTGGCTGGAGGGAGAGGCTGTCTGCCTGACACCTATGGAATGGACTCTGCGGCTGTGGGCGATCTATGCCGGCGACCTGAGTGGGCCGTCTGCCCCGGCTGCGATCCAGGCCTATATAGAGCGTCTGAACGACAACTGTGTGCCGCTCGAAGCCCTGCAGGGGTTGGGCCGCCTCCTTTACTGTGAAAACCAGACTGTCCTGCGCTATGAGCAGGTAGATCAATTCTTCACCGGTTACGGCATCTCGACCGTGTCGGATTCGCCCGATCAAGAAGGCGAAGCTCAACCCGAACAGAAGAAAAAGTCGAACAAAAAACTGGGGAAGAAGGGCCAAATTTCTTCCGGTTCACGCACCACCCAGGCGCTGACATCCAGGGGATTGCTGGCAGAGCACTCGAATGGGCAGGTGCGCTTCACCCACCCGATCATCGGGGGATTCCTGGCCGGTTTTGCCGCCGCAGACGGAGACCTGCGCCCCTTACAGCACCCGCAAGCCGATCTGCACTCCGCCACACTGCACTATATGGCCGCGCAGAACAAACTCAACGCCTGGCTTAAAGAGACCTTCCAGCAGGAGGAAGGGCCGTTGTACCAGAACCTGCTGGCGGTTTGCCGCTGGCTGAAGGACGTACCTCGCAGCGCCGAATGGCGCTCGCCAGTCATGCGCCGCCTGGTGTCGCTCACTCAAAGTGAGACTGTGCCCAACGGCGTGCGCGCCCGCATGATCGCCGCCTTCTATACCTTCAACGACAGCAATGTGCCGCTGCTGTTCAAACAGATGCTGCTGTCCACCTCGCCGGTTGTGCGCCAGATGGCCGCCCTGGGACTGGGCGCATCGCAAGAGGTCAAATCGCTCAACGACCTGCTTGGCCTGTTCACCGATTCATCCCAAGAGGTGCGCTTTGCAGCCTGTCTCGCCATCGGAGCGATGGATAACCGGGTGGCGTTCAAAACCCTGGTCGAAATCTTCAAGTCAGGGGACGAGGATTTGCAAGAAGTGGCTGCCGAATCCCTGGCTCGCACGCCGGACGGCCAAGAAGCGCTCAAAGCGGCCATCGATGACACCAATATCATGGTGCGCCGGGCGGCCATCTTCGGGTTGGCCCAGGTGCGCGCCGATTGGCCCGAGGCCATGCTGGAGCGCATTTCCATCGAGGATGGTCAGTGGGTGATCCGCAGCTCGGCCAACCAGGCCCTCGAAATCCTGCGCAACCACAAGGTTGGCGTCCCCAAGCCGCTCCCGCCCACTCACGACAGCCCGTGGCTGATCGCCTTTGCCAGCCGCCAGGGTGAGGGCATTTCCCCAGGCGAAGACGTAACCGAGAAGTTACTGCTGGCGCTCAAGACCGGTGAGCCGGAGGAGCGCATCGGCGCTCTGCAGTACCTGCGCGACGTTCAGGATAAGGGCGTCGCCGCCGGGATCTACGAGGCTTACTACGCCGGTTATGGGCAGCTCCACGATGCCGCCTTATTCGCCTTGTGGTACCTCTCGATCAGCGGGGAAGAGCTGCCCCCACCCGCCAAATTCGGCTATTTTTCATAAGACAAGCGAAACGTGCAGGGGCGAAGACGCCAAGAAGCAGCAAGGAGAAAAGGATCTTTCTCCTTGCTGCTTCTTGGCGTCTTCGCCCCTGCACGTTTCGCTTGTCTTATTTTAAACGGGCTGCAATCCGCTCATTGACCGTGTCCGCATCCACGTCCAGCACCGTCACCAGCTTGTCGCGGCCCGTTTCCCCGGCGACGATCTCGATCTTGCTGGGGGCAACGTCCAGGACATCCGCCAGGAATTTTACCAGGGCTTCATTCGCTTTGCCCTCCACCGGTGGGGCTGTCAAGCGGACCTTGACCGTGCCATCGTCCAACACCCCCGCAATTTCATTCCGGGCGGCGCGCGGCGTGACGCGCACAGCGAGCGCCGCGCCACCTTTTCCATTGTGTAGTTTGAATTTTCGATGTTCTGTCATGTTTTTCACCGCAGGGAGCTTAGAATTAGGACCAGGAAATACTCGACGACTTGTACCAGGATGATGAGGACCAGCGGGCTAAAATCGATCATGCCGGTATTCGGCAGCACCCGCCGAATCGGCGACAGCATCGGTTGCACAATTCGGCCCAAAATCACCCGTACTTGGCTGTAGGGCGACATAAAATAGCTCAAGATAATATCAACAACCACCAGGATGGTGATGATCCTGGCAAGCAGATGAACGAAATCAATTAAGAAGATGATCATATGACCTCATTATACACGCTGAACAGAAACAGAGCCATCGATTGAGGCGTTTAAATATTGTAGTTTCTCGGACCCACAATTGCCTCGCCCAGACGCACGTACGTGGCCCCTTCCTGCACGGCGATGGGATAGTCGGCGCTGGTGCCCATCGAGAGCTCGCGCCAATCGGATTGGGGGAAGCGCCCCGCCAGGAAATCGCGCAGCCGCCGCAGCTTGACAAAATAGGGCCGTGAATCCTCGGGATTTTCAGACAGTGGCGGCATGGTCATCAGGCCATGCACCTCCAGGTGCGGCAGCGCCAGGATTGGCTCGATTTCCGCCGCCAGCTGTGCCCAGTCCTCTTCATGCGCCGCCTGCCAGCCGTACTTGCTCTCCTCTTCCCCCACGTTAAACTCCAGCAGCGCCGGCAGCCGCCGCCCGGACTCCGCCAGCAGCCGCTCCAGCTTCTCTGCAAGGCGCAAGCTGTCCAACGAGTGCAGCATGGCGAAATGCGTCGCCACCAGCTTCGCCTTGCGGCTCTGCAAGTGCCCGATCATATGCCACTGCACACCCACATCCTCGCGCAGCGCCTCGATCTTCTCAACTGCCTCTTCCGGATAATTCTCGCCTAGAATCTTCGCACCCGCCTGAATCGCCGCCCGCGCCGCCTCCAGCGGCTGCGCCTTGGTGACGACCACCAGCCGCACATCCCCCGGCTCGCGCCCGGCGCTCACCGCCGCCTGCCCGATCCGCTTCCGCGCTGCTTCCATGCGGCTGCGGATCTCATCTGTCGTTGTGCTGCTCACATTCCCTCCCAATTTCGCTTCACGATCGCAGAAACTCCGCTGCGAATGCCATTCACAGCGGAGTTTCTGCGATCTATTATTTTGTCATTGCCAGCAAGGCCCCAAAGCGCCCGGTCTTGCCGTGCTCCCCCCGGTGCGAGTACCAGTCCTCCAGGTGACAGGCCGTGCAAACCTCCGAGACCTGCACGTTCTTCACGCCACTTTGCTCCAGCACCAACCGGTTCGCCGCCCACAGGTCGAAGCGAGTCGTGCCGTTGCTCCCGGCCAGCAGCCCGGTCGCGTCGCTTCCAAACGCCTCCCGCACCTGCTGGGTCACTTCCGGGCCGATTGGATAGTGATGCGCCCCAATCGACGGGCCGATCCCCGCCAGCATGTCCGCCGGGTCGCTCTGGTATCGCGCCTGCATTGCTTCAACAGCCGCCTGGCAGGCCTTCTTCACCGTGCCTTGCCAACCGGCATGCACGATACCGATCACCTTTTTAACCGGGTCATGTAAGAAAATCGGCACACAATCGGCAAAGCGCATAAACAGGGTGATCTCTGGCCGGTCGGTCAGGATCACGTCCGCTTTTAGATGAGCTGAGTCCAGGGGCCGCGGCGAGTCCGAGCAGATCACTTCGATGCCGTGCACCTGCCAGACATCGAAAATTGACTCAACCGGCCGCCCAACCGTCTCGAAGATCCGGCGGCGGTTTTCGACGATATTGTCACGAGGATCACCGACCGTGCCGCCCAGGTTTAACGAAGACCACGGCGAGGGGCTTATGCCGCCGCGCCGGGTATAGATCCCATGCACGATGCCCGGGATCTCGAATAAGTCAAACGTGTAATAAGTGAGCTCGTCAGCGTGATGAAATGGCATTCAACTCTTCTTGTTGCTGTTTCGAGGCCTGCGACTGCGTGACCACTGCGATCTTACGCGCCACGATGTTGCGGGTCTCGCGCATGCTCTCCTCAAAAATCGGGAATAAATACCAGGCTGTCATGACACCAAACAGACCGCCGGTCAGCACCCGTAAGAACGGCGTGCTTTCTCGGATCGGCAGCCAGTTGAGCACCGACCAGTTGAGCAGCGCCGGCAGCTGCGACGATCCATCCAGTCCAATTGGGAAGACCCCGATCAGAATCCACAAGTACCAGGGGATGCCCTTGATCTTCCTACCGGTTAGCCCGAAGAGCAGGCCAAACGCCAGGATGCCCAAGTACATAGCCACATCCCGCTCGCACAAGGCCACCTTGTACCCGACTGCATCGTTCCCCAAGAAGCGCCGTGCTGCCAGAATATCGACCGGATTGGCGTTCGTGTTGGTGACTTGCTCGTAGGTCATCGTGTCAGGCACCTGTGCCAGTTCCAAGGGGTAATACGGCTGTTCACCGAACAGGAAGAATGAGCGGAAGGCAAACTGGTGGCATAAGGGGCTGTAAATGGTGTAGATTGCTTTCGCCGGAAGCGTGGCTCCGACTTTCATCATCACCGGCGCAAGGAACGGCAGTCCAATGTAGATCGCCACCAGCACGCTGATGACAAAAACGTACCTCTGGCTGAACCAGTAGCTGAAGCGGTCGGTTCCGGTGATCTGTTTGCCCCGGTCCGCCCGCTGGCGGTACTGGCCGTCGCTCTTCTCCAGGATCGCATGGCGGTCGCGCGCTGCGCCAATGGCGGCCTTCAAATCCTGCTGAGTGATCGTCTCCCGCAAGCGGTACGGTCCCACCTGCACCATTGGCAGCCGAGAACCATAGGCCTCTTCCAGTGCCGGGTCCACTTCAACGTTCATCCGCACTAAGTGGTGCGGAAATTCATCCTTGATGGCGACTAAATCAGCCTCCACCTGCTCACAAGCGGGGCAGTTTGGGCGGTAGTATAAAGTAACGATAATCAAGGTCTTACTCCTATTTTTTCCAAATAGCCGGCCAACTGCTGCTCGTTCAGCTGGCCAATTTGCTGAGCTTGCAGCACGCCATTCGCATCCAGGAAGAACGTGGTCGGCAGGCCTCGCACGTGGTACTGGTCGCCTACGTCCCCATTCTCGTCCGTAAGGAAGAGGAACGTCAGGTGGTTGTCATCCACAAACGCCTTAGCCATGGCGGGAGTTCTCACTTTCGTTGACGCCGATCAAGACCAGGTCGTCGCCATAGGTCTCGTGCAGCGACTGCAGCAGCGGCATTTCCTCTCGACAGGGATCGCACCAGGAAGCCCAAAAATTGATCACGGTCGGGCGGCCTTTGAGCTGGCTAAGCTGCACCGATTCACCGTTCAGGTCCTGAAGCTCGAAGTCCGCCAACTGCATGCCCTTGGACGGCACACTGCTGCGCTGCTCGCCCGTCTTCGGCGCCACATTCATAACTGTAAACGTCACAAAAAATGCAACCACCAGGCCGATCAACAAACCGGTTGAAAAGCACCCAATCATGAACCCGATGGTTTTGCGATTCATTCTTCGCTCCTACAGGCCTAAATCGATGAAGGTTCCAAGATTTCCGAGCCAGGAGAACACGCCCAGAAACAGCATCACTCCCACGATGATGAGCACCACCCCCATGCCAATCTCGATGTAATGCATGACCCGCCCGAAACGCCGCAGGATTTTGGTCACCCAGCCGACGCCAAGCGCCGCAATCAGGAAGGGGATCGCCAGCCCGGCAGAATACGAGGTCAGCAGCACTGCGCCGTTCGAGATGTTCCCCTCGTTCAGCGCAAGGGTCAGGATCGCCCCGAGCACCGGTCCGGTGCAGGGTGACCAGCCCGCAGAGAAGAATACCCCAAGCAGAGCCGAGGACAGGTAGCTGCGGCCTGCTTCGATCTGAGACTGCGGGCGCAGGTCGTAATCCAGGAAGGGGATGCGCAGAATGTGTGCCATGTGCAGGCCGAACAGGATCACCACCACCCCACCGATCTTGGTCAACACGGGTCGCAGATCGTACAGCAGCTGCCCCATAGCCGAGGCTGCCAGCCCCAGGACGATGAAGACCACCGAAAAGCCCAGCACGAAAGCCAGACCGTGGGAGAAGGTTCCCCAACGCCGATTCAGGGTGACTTCCCCACTGCCGTCGGCGGCCAGCGAGCGACCACTCAGGTAGCCGATATAAGCCGGCACCAGCGAGAACACACACGGAGATAAGAAAGATGCCAGGCCGGCCACAAACGCCAGCCCAATCGTTACGCTCATAACTTTCCCTTCAGAGGTTGTGCTTGATTCAAACCCTTGGCCACTGCTAAGCTCCTACCACCTTCACCACCGTGCCCCCCTGACCGGAGATGGTGATATCTCCAGGAACCAGCGTCAACTGCGGCAGAGACCAGCGCCAGATCCACTTGGCATCTTCCGGACGACAGTTCACACAGCCATGCGAGCGAGGGGTGCCGAAGGAATTATGCCAGAAGGTGGAATGGACGGCCGCACCGTCGGGATCAAAGATTGAATTCCAGGGAATGCCGGGTGTATCATACCCTGCCCCGGTCGATCCGCCGCTCATGTGCAGGGAGAGCACTTTGCGCCAGGGCAAATGCTCCCCAACCGGTGTGGCCCATTGATCGACCGGCTGCCCATCATCATCGAACTTCCTGCCGGTCGATACCTGACAGAAATATACTTCTTGGCTGCCTTCAAAACATGACAGGGTCTGGTAGTTGAGATCCACCAAAATGTGTTTGTCGGCAGTATCCGGATGAATGGGGGTAATTTCTTCTTCGGTGATCGGGCGGAACGCTTCCGCCGCTGCCCAAAAAATATCGCCATAGCTGCCGTACAGCTCGTTCACCCGGTACAGCACCTGCCCCTGTGCATTGGTGGTGATGTCGTCAATCCACATCACCTGGCTGTAATACAGCCGCGGCTTCTGTACGGCTTTGACCCACGGCGAGCGGGCCGGCGGGTTCGCCAGGGAAATGTCGACATAGGGAACCGTCACCTCGGCCCACATGCCCTTACCCAGCGGCGTGGACGGCAGGCTGTCCACGGGTGTGTTGGGATGATTTTCCACAGGTTGAAGCGTGGAGGCGTAAAGATAACCTTCCGGCGTTTCCACCCAGCGGTGGTTGATGAGCCCGCGGTTGAAATCGCCGATCACTTCACGCAGCCAAACAAAGACCTCATCCTCATACACGGTGCGCAGGATCTGACCGTCTGTGGAGGGACGGGAGCGCAAATTAATCCAAGCGCCGGTACAGTTGCGGCCCATGCGCTCGGCGTCCGGCCAGTCCGACTGCAAGTGCGACCACTTGAGCCACGGCTGAAAAACCAGCGCTCCGGCGCCCATCAATCCGGTTTTCAAAAAATCACGACGGGAAAGTTTCTGAGTAAGTCTGGGCATAATGACAAAGATAATCCGAAAGGGTGAAAATGTCAATTACGGGAGCAATAAATATCCCAACAATACGGCCACAGCCGGTACAGTCAAGTTGTCGATATCGCCATACGGCAGCGACTCGACCAGAGCCCCAACCAGGGCAATTACAGTGACCGGCAGCACGTAGGTCTCAAATGGTCCGTGGAACGTTCCTGCAGCCACGTACAGCCCGAGAATAGCCAGGGCGAACAGCCAGCCGCCTGCAAACATGGCCAGCGATCCCGCCCAGGTTTTGTTCTTCGACCAGGGCAGCGGGTTCTTACCCAGGCGCTTTCCGATGATATCGGCTAGGCCGTCTCCGCCGCACAGCAGCATCAGGGCGATGATCCCCAGCGGGCTGTTTCGCCAGTAGATGACCGTAAGCGCCACAAACACGATCCCATAGAAGAGCGGGCCGCGCAGGATCTCACGCCGGTCGCCGGTGCGCGACATGGCCTGCACTGCAGCCGGGTCTTTGAGTACACCCAATCCAACCAGCGCAAACTGGACGGTGATGGCCCCGGGTACCAGCGCCGCCAGGTAGCGCGCAAGCGCGGCCTCGGGGAACAACAACCAGCAGGCGACGAAGATCGGTCCGGTGCCCATGTGAATGATCTTGCGACTGAGCGGGCCATCGATCCAGCCGCGATGGGCCAGAAAGTCGTTCAGCCGCAGCCAGGCCAGTGCCAGGACGAAGGTGATGAATAAAGCCAGCCAAATACTTTGAAGCATCGATGCCTCCTGCAATGAGTTTCAAGTTGCGACGCTCGCGCCACAACGCTTAAACTGCTTTCTTAGCGAGTGTTCTGCCGGCGGTCCATTTCGCGCTCGAGGTCGCGCTTGGCGATATCACGACGCTTGTCGTACAGTTTCTTGCCTTTTGCGATGGCGATCTCGAGCTTGGCCCTGCCGTCCTTTAAGTAGACGCGGATCGGCACAATCGTCACACCTTTTTGACGGATGGCGTCCCACATCTCACGGATCTCGCGCTTATGCAGCAGCAGGCGGCGCGGCCGCACCGGATCATGATTGTAGCGACTGGCGGGATCGTAGGGTGCGATGTGCGCGCCGATCAGCCAGGCTTCTTTGCCGTCCACCTGGACGTAGGACTCCGCCAGGCTGATCTGCCCTTCCCGTACGGACTTAATCTCACTGCCCTGCAGAGAAATACCCGCCTCGAAGTGCTCGAGGAGCAAATATTCAAACCCGGCTTTGCGATTGGTTGCAACGACTTTAATGGCCATAGACTTGATTTTAACATATTCATCAGAACTTTACGAAAAATACCGCCATGCAAAAATATCGCCCCCTTTCCTCTCCGCGCCATGTTCCCCGTGAGGTCCTATCGAGGACTTTGAATGGGAACAGAGTTGGAAATCGTTCGGCGCAGCAGGGTAGAAGCCAGGTGCGTGGAACCGGCTCCTTTTGCTGTATAATCCTGGATAGACAAGATCGACAATTTACCGGTTGATTGGGGGAGGAAATCCATGAGCACGGTATCGCCCGCACTGGGGGGAGGCGGCGTAAAAGGGATCGCTCACATTGGCGTTTTTCAGGCGCCAGCGCCGGCGGCATGATCGAGGCGATTTTTGCCTGCGGCTGCCACCATTGAAGAAACCATCGACTTGTTTTCCCTGGCGGAAACGCGTTTCTCGCCGCCTGCACCGCACACCCCCGCGCCCGCCATTCTGACCTCGCCTGGGGGAATCAGACTGCTGCTTCGTCCTCTGTGGAGACATGAAACGTGACTTGCGTAAGTACGCCCGCCAAACTTCCACCCGCCTGCTGTTCGGCGGCCTGCTGATCTTATTCATCATCGGCGACGTGCTCATCTATTTCATCTACGGGCGTAACGCCGCCCTGCTGGGGCTGCTCTGCCTGGGGGTCGGGCTGCTGCCGATCCTGCTGATTCTGTTCATCTTTTGGTTTATGGATTGGGTGATTCGACGTGCCAACCGCGAATGAAACGTACACAACCTATCAAAACGGCTGGATGCTGCGCATCCGGCCGCCGCAGTACCCTGAAAACGCCCGGCTGCTCTTGCTCTTGCACGGCTGGACCGGTGATGAAAACGTGATGTGGGTGTTTGCCCGCAGCATCGGCGGCAATTATGCCATCATTGCGCCGCGCGGCCCAGTGAAAGCGCCGAGCGGTTACGGCTGGGTCAACCTAAAGGGCAGCGGTCGCGGCGCATTTGATGACTATGCGCAAGCAGGCGAGGAGCTTCTCAGCCAGGTCGGCCGTTGGGCGGCCTCGCTGGACGTGCCCCTCAACCCCGAGATCGACTTGATGGGCTTCAGCCAGGGCACCGCGCTGGCTTATTCCATTTTGCTGCGTAACCCTACCCAAATCGGTAAAACCGCCGGGTTGTCGGGCTTCCTGCCAGTCGGCTATCAAAAGGCGATCTCGCCCGGACTGCTGGCCGGAAAGCAAGTTTTCGTCGCCCACGGCAGCCAGGACGATACCGTGCCCCTCGCCGATGCGCAAGAGGTGGTTAACGTGCTGGAGGGTGCGGGCGCGAATGTCTCCTTCTGTGAAGAAGACGTGGGTCACAAACTGGGAGCGGCATGTTATAACGGGTTGAAAACGTTTTTTTAGAGAGCCGTGAGTGGAAAGCAGAGAGCAGTAGACCGTCGTGTCTACTGCTCTCTGCTCTCTACTCTCTATCTTCCGATTATCTTCCTTGTGCGATCGAGAACAATCCCACAAAAATCCCCAGTGCGGCCAGGCCTAAAATGATAAAACCGATTGGTAAACCCGCTGTTATACCGCCGGCAGAGGCCGCTTCATAGGTAGGGATCGCCAGCGGGGCCGGCGCAGTGAAAGTCGGCAGGCGCGTGGCCTGTGAGGTCACCACGAACTGGGCCGCCAGGGTCGGATCTATGGTCATGGTCATCAGCGGCGTAGGCGTAGGCGGCGGCTCGACAATCGGCAGGCCCCCGGCTGAGATATTGACCAGACTGGAATACACCCAGGCCTCACCCCCCGGTACGCCCGGATAATCGATCAGCAGCCAAAGACCCCCGGCCGACTTTCCCTTGGCGACCGCCTGCTGCCCGACCACCATGATCCCCACCTTCTCATACGAGGTCCCCGGGCCGCTCCGCACGTTGATCGACGGCTGGTCCGAATCGCCGCGCACGGTGATGATCGGGCCGCTCGGCGTGCTGGTCACAGTCGCCATTGCCACGGTGGGCACCTGCGCCATCACGTCTCGCCCGACCGGGATGGCGATGCTGCCGATCAGGAATAAGAGGAAGATCACAACAAAAATGAAGGGCTTCAGCCACGTAGATCGCATACGAACTCCAATACCTGTTTATTGTAACTGTGCGGGCAGCACAATTCTGCTTTTGCTATTCAAATCGTTAATAAAAACCGCGCGTTTTTGATTATAATCGATTGTATGGAAAGGCGCATATTCCACGGAAACATCAAACCAGCTGATGTCGCCCGCACCCTGATTGCCAAATTCAATCGGGGCAATCTGCGAGTCCAGCAGGTTGGCAGTGGCGACCACGTTGCCGTCCAGATTGCGACGTCACAACATCCCGCCTCCGGCGGCCAAACCGCCTTAAGCGTCCATATTCAGCAGTTCGAAGACGGCATTACCGTCGAGCTCGGTCGTCAGGCCTGGCTGGGCGTGGCTGCCAGCCTGGGCGTCAGCGCCCTCTCGGCCTGGCGCAACCCCTTCAGCCTGCTCAATCGACTGGACGATATCGCCCAAGACATCGAGTACCTGCAGATGACAGATGAAATCTGGCATACCGTCGAGACCACGGTCGCTGCCCAAGGCGCCTCCGCCGAGCTGTCCGAACGCTTGCGCCGCGTCACCTGCGAATACTGCCTGACCGCCAACCCCGTCGGGCAGCCCAGCTGCATCGCCTGCGGCGCCCCGCTCGGCAACGTACAGCCCTTCACCTGCTCCAACTGCGGCTATGTCTTTACCACAAAGACCAGCGTCTGCACCAACTGCGGTAAGCCCCTACCCGGATAAAACAGCAGCCGGGAAGAAATACGAAGTAAAGTCATTCCTCGTGTTTCATCCCGGCTGCTTTTGGTTAAGACGGCGTTCGCCACTCCCTCTTATCACTGCGCACGAACTCATCCACCCCGGGCGGGCCCCATGTTCCGGCTTCATACACCGGCAGGTTGCGCACCGGATATGCTTGCCAGGCCTCCAGGATATTGGTGGTGAAAGTCCACTGCGCCTTGACCTCGTCCGCCCGGGTGAACAGGGTTGCGTCCCCCATCAGACAGTCCAGCAGCAACCGCTCGTACGCCTCGGGCGGCCTGATCCCAAATGATTCCTGATAGCTGAAATCCATCTTGACCGGCATGACCTGGTTGCCGGGCCCCGGCCCCTTGGCCCCGAACGTCAGGGTGATGCCTTCGTTCGGCTGCAGGTTGAGGATCAGGACGTTCGGCGCTTCCCCGGCCACGTTCTGCCAGTTGAACATGGAGAGCGGCGCTTGCCGGAACTGGATGGCGATCTCTGTCACCCGCGCCGGCAGCCGCTTGCCGGAGCGCAAGTAGAACGGCACGCCCGCCCAGCGCCAGTTATCCACGTACAATCGCGCCGCCAGGAACGTCTCCACGGTAGACATACTGGCCACATTGTTCTCATCCTTGTACCCTGGCACCCGCTTGCCATCCACCGAGCCGGACACATATTGCGCCCGGTAAGTGTTCGTGATCGCATCCGCGCCTTTCATTGGCCGCAGAGCCTTCAACACCTTGACCTTTTCATCCCGGACCGCATCTGCGTTGATCCCTCCGGGCGCTTCCATCGCCGTCAGGGTCAGCAGCTGCAGCAAGTGGTTCTGGAACATATCCCGGATGACACCGGAGGACTCATAATAGCCGCCGCGTGTGCCGACCCCATTCGTCTCCGACACGGTAATCTGCACGTGGTCCACGTACCGCCGCCCCCACAACGGCTCGAAGATGCCGTTTGCAAAGCGCAGCACCAGGATGTTCTGCACCGTCTCCTTACCCAGGTAGTGATCGATGCGGTAGATCTGGTCTTCCTCGAAAACCCGATGCACCTCATCCTCCAGCGCTTCGGCCGAAGCCAGGTCGTTGCCGTAGGGCTTCTCGATCACAATTCGCGTCCAGCCGCTCTGGCGCTTCTGCAAGCTAACTTCGCCAATATGACGAATAATCTCAATATACGATTCAGGTGGGGTCGCCAGGTAAAACAAAACGTCCGAGACCGGCAGCTCGTTCAAAACGGTGCACAGGTTGTCGTAGCCGTCTGGATCGTCAAATGTGGAGGACACATAGCGCGCCCCCTCCAGCAGGCGGCCTGCAACCTCCTCATTGATCGGGTGCTTGCAGGTCGATGCTTCTAAGGCCTCGTGCAGCACCTGCCGGAGATACTCATCGTTCCAGTCCCGGCGGGCAAAACCCACAATATAAATCGGGCTGTTCAAACGCCCCGACAGCAGCAGTTCATACAAAGCCGGGATCAATTTCCTGCGGGTCAAGTCCCCGGTGACGCCAAAAATAACGAATGCAATCCCCTTGGAGGTGGCTTCATTGATCTCTGGTTTCACGTTGCTCATCCTTCTGGTTTGATTTTAAATACTGCGTGCCCACCAAACTGGTTGCGCAAGGCCGCCAGCAGCTTTGCCGAATACCCGTCTTCCTGTCGACTGTAGAACCTCCGGAACAAGGCAAAAGCAATCGCCGGAACAGGCACGCCGTGATCGATGGCATTGATCACGGTCCAACGGCCCTCACCCGAATCTTCAACCCATCCCTTGATGTGCTCCAGCTCTGGGTCTTCGGCCAGGGCTGCAATGATCAGATCCAGCAGCCACGAGCGCACGACTGAGCCGTAGCGCCAGATCTCGGCCACCCGGCGCGTGTCGATCTGGAACTCCTTCCCGGCGTCGAGCAGCTCGAAGCCCTCGGCGTAGGCCTCCATCATGCCATACTCGATGGCGTTGTGCACCATCTTCACGTAGTGCCCGGACCCATTCGGACCTACCCAGCCCCAGCCCTCATCAACCCCAGGCGCCAGGGCTTCGAAAACGGGTCGGATGCTGTTCACGACCGTCTGGTTGCCGCCGATCATCATCGAATAACCTTCAGTGAGGCCCCAAATGCCACCGCTGACGCCCACGTCCAGGAAATGGATTCCCTTGGCATTCAGCGCTTTGGCGCGTTCGATGGTATCGGTGAAGTGTGAGTTACCGCCGTCGATCAGAATGTCGCCCGGTGCAAGCAGGTTCCCGGCTTCGAGCAGCACTTCTCCCGTAATCGGCCCGGCCGGCACCATCGCCCACACGATGCGCGGCGGCTCCATCCTGGCAACTGCATCCGCCAGCGATGCCGCCTGGATCATGCCAATCTCTTGGGTCAGCAGCGTCATAATTTCAGGCGTACGGTTGTATCCAACTACCTGGTGGCCCTTGTTTGCCAGTCGCCGGGCCATGTTCGATCCCATTTTTCCCAGTCCAATCAGGGCCAGTTTCATCGTCCACTAGTCTCCTTCATTTTATAACCCCACCATTTTATAACGCTATTGATTGTACATCATTAATGGTTTTTGTTTCCAGGCTGGCGGGCAATTCCGGCCCTCACCGTTTGGAGCCGCAATTGCCCGCCAGGCGCGGCCCAAAACCCTCTCATCTATAGATATAATAGAAGTCTGACAGCTGCGCAAGCGGGGGTTTCCTTCGAGAAAGGAAGCTCCAATCTAGATCGACGCCCTGCCCAAGCAGCTGCGAGGTCCGTACGAACGAGAGGTGAAGCATGGCAGAGATCCACAATGCAATAACTGACATTTCCGGCATCCGGGTAGGCCACGTAGACGATCAGGCTGCCATGACCGGATGCACCGTGATCTTGTGTGAAGACGGGGCCGTGGGTGGCGTCGACCAGCGCGGCGGCGCCCCCGGCACGCGGGAGACCGACTTGCTGCGCCCGCTGCATATGGTCGAGAAGGTGCACGCCATCATGCTGGCCGGGGGCTCGGCCTTTGGGCTGGACGCCGCCAGTGGCGCAATGCGCTACCTGGAAGAGAAAGGCATCGGCGTGAATACCGGCGTCGCCCGCGTGCCGATCGTCCCTTCGGCCATCCTGTTCGACCTGGCCGTCGGCGACCCGAAAGTGCGCCCGGATGCTGAGATGGGCTACCAGGCCTGCCTGAACGCATCCACTGAACCGCCCGCCAACGGCAGTGTCGGAGCAGGCGCCGGAGCGACCGTCGGCAAGATCCTCGGCCCCGGACAGGCGATGCGCTCGGGGATCGGCAGCGCCAGCATGGAGATCTCCAACGGGGTGATCGTCGCCGCCATTGTAGCAGTCAACGCCATAGGTGACGTGGTCGATCCGGAGACCAACCAGATCATCGCCGGGGCGCGCCCCGTCAAGAAAGGCCCGATCAAGATCGGCGGCTCGGAGAAGTTCGCCGACACCCTTCAGGTCATGCGCTCGTTCTTCGGCCGCACCGCTATGGGTTTCGCCGCTCGCCAAAACACCACCATCGGCGTGGTTGCCACCAATGCGAAACTCACCAAGGAAGAGGCCAACAAGCTGGCCCAAATGGCGCAGAATGGCCTCGCCCTGACCATCCGCCCGGCCCACACCATGCTGGACGGCGATACAATTTTCGCCCTCGCAACCGGCAAGGCCCGCATGGACGTGAACATCGTCGGCGCATTCGCTCCGCTGGTCGTCGCCCAGGCCATTTTGCAAGCAGTTCGCTCGGCTGCTCCCATCGAAGGGCTGCCGGCTGCATCCAATTATTAAGGAAGCTTTTCAGATGACTGAACATCCACTTCGGATTTTTACAGGTTCTTCTCATCCAGAACTGGCGATCGAGGTCGCAGGAATCCTTGGCGCATCGCTGGGGAAATCGACCACCAGGCACCTGCCCGACAGCGAGATCCACGTCTCGATTGACGAGTTTGTGCGCGAGCAGGATATCTTTCTGATCCAACCTTGCTCCGTGCCGGTCAACGAGAATTTTATGGAGCTGGTCCTGTACCTGGACGCCTTTCGGCGAGCCAGTGTCCAGCGCATTAACGCCGTTATCCCCTACTTCCCTTACGCTCGCCAGGAGCGCATGGCCCGCGGCCGCGAGTTCGATCAGCGCCCGCGTGGTCGCGAACATCCTTGAAAATGAAGGCGCTACCCGGGTCATCTTCGTGGACATCCACAACCCGGCCATCCAGGGCTTTTTCAACATTCCCGTCGATCCGGTCAGCGCCATACCCGTGTTGGCAGACTACTTCCGCAAGCCTGAGTTCGAAAACGCAGCCATTGTTAGCCCCGACGTGGGCCGCGCCAGCATGGCCGGCAAGTTTGCCGAGCAGCTCAACCTCCCGCTGGTCGTCATGCATAAACGCCGCCTGAGCTACACGGAGACCAAGGCCACGCACGTGGTCGGCGAGATTAAAGGCCGCCGCCCGATTATCTACGATGACATGATTGCCAGCGGCAGTGTCTTGAAAGAGATCGACATCCTCTATCAGCAGGGAGCCGAGGGTAAGGCCTGCTTCGCCATCTCACACCCGGTCTTGCTGCCCTCGGCGCTCGACATCCTCAACTCCGATGAGCGCATCGAAAAGCTGGTCGTTACGAATACCATTCCCGTTCCACCCGAAAAGCGTGGTTCCAAGGTGGAGGTTCTATCCATCGCCCCGCTGCTCGCCGACATCATCCATCGCATCCATCTTGGCAAGAGCATCTACGAGCGTTTGATCCTGTCCTGAGCGGCGGCCGACCCAGATCGTTTCCACAGGAAAACTACCATGATCAAAATAATTGGCGACACCACCTCCAGCATCCCTCTCGCCGAAGCCCAGCGCCTGGGTGTGGAGTTCTTGCCGCAGATCATCGTCTTCGGCGAACAAAGCTATCGAGACGACTGCGAGATTGATTCGGATACGTTCCTGCAGAAACTGAAGGCATCCCCCACTCTCCCCAAGACGGCTGCTCCCCAGCCTATCCTATACACGCCCATCTATCAGCAGCTGGCAAACCGGGGCGACACGGCCATTGTCCTGTGCCCGTCCGGTAAAGTCAGCGGCACCTTCCGCAGCGCCACCGTGGCCGCTCAAGATTTCCCCCAGGCCGACATCCGCATCGTCGATACGCAGATGGTGGGCGGCGGGCTGGGACGGTTGGTTTTCAAAGCGGTGGAATGGGTCGAGCAGGGTCAGGACGCCGATGCGATTGTCGACCGGGTGCAGAAAATGGCGGCCCGCGAGCGGATTTACTTTGCCGTGGCCACGCTGGAATACCTGCACAAGGGCGGGCGGATTGGGAACGCTCAAGCGCTGCTGGGCAGCTTGCTGCAGATCAAGCCCATCCTGACCTTGAAAGATGGTCAGGCCGAGGTGGCCGAGAGCCAGCGCACTCGCAAGCGTACTTTGTCCCGCCTGAGGGAACTAATCCAGGAGGAATACCCGCAGAAAGAGGAAGCTCACCTGTGCGTGATGCATTCGGGCAATATCGAAGAAGCCGGTCAGTTCACCGAAGAGCTCAAACAGCAGTTTGGCCTCTCCGAGATCCCCCTGTACCTGGTGCCCCCGGCAATCATCGTGCACATCGGTCCTGGCGTGCTGGCCGTCAGCTTCTTCAGAGATTAAGAGAGCAGAGAGCAGTTACAGGAACACTGTAGCTGCTCTCTTAATCTAAAATGCCTGTTCCAATATTGTCTCCAGCTCGCCCGTGTTCAGCTCGATCGGGTTGGCCTTCGTGCTGCTCGCCTTCTTCGTCTTCTCGATTACCGCCGGGATATCTGCGGCCGTCATGCCGTAATGAGAAAGGGATGGGATCTCCAGCGCTTCGACCATCTCCACCAGGCGGTGCACGCCCGCATCCAGGAAGACCTCTTTGCGCCCGGTCAGCAGCTCGGCGATCTCCTCGTAGCGCAGCAGCACGGCATCCCCCGGGCGGCGCTGCCGCAGAGCCTGAATGTTCATTGCGGTGACCGGCGGCAGCAGTCGGGCGCAGACCGCGCCGTGTGGAGCCTGGAACATCCCGCCAATCACAGAGGCAAAACCATGCACGGCCCCCAGTCCGGAGTTCGCCAGCGCCAGGCCACCCAGCAGGCTGGTTAGCGCCATCTCTTCGCGTGCCCGCAGGTCGTCGCCGTGCCGGTAGGCCTGCATCAACCACTGTGCCCCCCGCCGCAGGCCCTCCTTGCAGTACAGGTCCGTCAGTGGGTTGGCCCGCACTGACACGTACGGTTCCAACACTTGGGTCAGG
>CAWEQO010000011.1:0-289050 GCA_963811225.1 uncultured Chloroflexia bacterium | reverse complement strand
TATGTCATTGACCGTGCTAGACTTTACCAGTCATAGCCGGACGCATGTTTACCAGGCGTAGTCGGACGAGTGTTTACCACCCATGATCGGACGGATGTTTACCAGAAAGGGGTCAAGCTATGGCACAATTCCTTCGGACAAGAAACTGCCTGGAGGAGAAAACCATGGAGCATATCCATATGAACCATTTACGTGATCTAATTCAACGGCTAAGAGCAGGCGAAAGTGAACGGCGCATCGCCCAAGATATGGGTCTATCCCGCCCAACGATCCATAAATACCATGAATTGACCAGACAAGAAGGGTATCTGGAACCGGGGGCCTTGATCCCGGATGATGCGACTTTGCAGAAGGTATTCGGACCTGGGCCGAAACCGCCCAAGATCGTCTCTAGCTTGGAGCCGTATGGGGAGGTCGTGAAATCTATGCGCCAGCAAGGGATGGAAATGGTGGCCATCTGGCAGCGTCTGAAAGAAGATTATCACTACTCCGGCAGCTATAGCGCAGTTCGCCGTTACGTGGCTCATCTGGAGCCAGCCCCAATGGAAGTCTTTGTGCGCGTCCACACCCCGGCCGGGGAAGAAATGCAGGTCGATTTTGGGTCGGTGGGGCCCTTGTTTGACCCCCTCAGCGGGCAAATCCGCACCGCCTATGCCTTTGTGGCCACCTTAGGCTACAGCCGCCACCAATATGCCGAACTGGTCTTTGATCAAAAAGTGACCACCTGGATCAGCGTCCACCGGCGGGCCTTTGAATATTTCGGGGGTGTCCCGCGCCGCGTGGTTCCGGATAACTTGAAGGCAGCCGTGCTCAAAGTTCTGGTTCAGGATGCGGTCTTAGGCGAGGCGTATCGCCAGATGGCGCTGTACTACGGGTTTTTGATCAGCCCGACCCGGCCGCGCACGCCCCGTCACAAAGGCAAAGTGGAAAATGGCGTCCATTATGTGCAACGCAATTTCATGGCCGGGCAAGCCTTTGCCGATATCGATTGTGCCAACCGCCATTTGAAGACCTGGATCCGGGAAGTGGCCGGGGTGCGCGATCACGGCACCACTCATGAAGCCCCGTTGAAGTTATTCAAGGAAGCGGAACAAAGCGCTCTGCTAAAATTGCCGCCAGAGCCGTTCAGCCTGTGTGAAATTCGCACTGCCAAAGTGCATCCGGACTGCCATGTGGTCGTTTCGGGCAGTTTCTATTCGGCTCCGTATGCTTATGTGGGTCAAAAGCTGGATGTGTATGTGCGTGACCGGGTGGTGGAGTTATATCTGGGCCAAAAACTGGTCGCGACCCACCTCCGATGCGCCAAGCCTGGTCAGTGGCAAACTCACATCGAGCATTATCCAGCCCAGAAGGCGGCCTTCTTGCAGCGCACGCCCGACTTCTGTCGCCAATTGGCTGCCCGGTTAGGCCCGGCCAGCAGCCAGGTGGTGGAGACGCTGTTTTCCGAACGACCTTTAGACCATCTGCGCTCGGTGCAGGCCATCTTGAAACTGGAGGAAACGGTGGGAGCGGCCCGCTTAGAAGCCGCATGTGCGCGCGCTGTGCATTATGGTGATCCACACTATCGGCGCATCAAGCAAATTCTCAATGCCGCCCTCGATCGGGAACCCCTGCCCGGGGCCTCCTCCCCGCCAGCCCCCAGCAAGGAGCACACCTTTGCCCGGCCCCCGGCCGACTTTTTCCCACAGGTAACCACATGAATAGCCATCCCCTGCTTCCCAAACTGCGCCAACTCAAGCTTTCCGGGATGCTACAAACCCTGGAAGTGCGCGCCGCCCAGGCGATTGAACGCCAACTCAGCCCGGTGGAATTCCTGGCGCTGCTGTTGGATGATGAACTGGAACGGCGCAACCAACAACACCTGGTCAACAGCCTGGCCGCTTCTGGGTGCGACAGTCTCAAATCCCTGACCCAGTTCGATTTCCTGGCCACACCGGGGGTGAACCGGACCCTCATTCAGGACCTGGCCACCTGCGCTTTCATTCCCCGCCACGAGAATATTTTGTTATGCGGCCCGACCGGGGTTGGGAAGAGCCATTTGGCGAACGCCATTGCCATTGAAGCGCTCAAACGGGACTACCGGGTCGTCTCCAAACCCACCCACCATTTGCTCAATGATTTGCAGGCGGCCCGGGCCAGCGGTGGCTATGCCCGTTTGTTGGTGCGCCTGCTGCATTGCGACTTGCTGGTACTGGATGATTTTGGTTTGCAAGCCCTCTCCCCCCAGGCCGTTCAAGATTTGTATGAAATTATTACCGAGCGCTACGAGCACGGTTCCCTAATCATCACCAGCAATCGGGCCTTCGCCGAGTGGGGGGAAGTCTTCAACAATGATCTGCTCGCCAGTGCTGCATTGGATCGTTTGACCCACCATTCCTACACCTTGACCGTCCGCGGAGACAGCTTCCGCCAACGCAACCGTAAAAAGGAGGTCCCCCTTACGCTTCCCGCATAATCCATTTTATCCACTCGCCATAGCCCCACTCTTGGTAAACATACGTCCGGCGATGCCTGGTAAACATCACCCGACTATGGGTGGTAAACATAACCCGACTATTGACACACTATGCCCCGTCTAAGGGGATTGAAACTTTTCGACTACGCCAACTAGGAAGCGTACAAGTTGGAATCACTATGCCCCGTCTAAGGGGATTGAAACTCCATGAACGGTCGCATCTGCTACGAACGTCATCGTTGTTGGAATCACTATGCCCCGTCTAAGGGGATTGAAACTTCACGAGTCGATCGTCCCATCAGCCTTGGTAGAGTTGGAATCACTATGCCCCGTCTAAGGGGATTGAAACTTACATGCGACAGTGATCGCCAATTGCGGTCGCTGAGTTGGAATCACTATGCCCCGTCTAAGGGGATTGAAACTTACAGTGCTATCAGTATGACGTAACCATGGCTAGTGTTGGAATCACTATGCCCCGTCTAAGGGGATTGAAACTTACGTAGAGTACTGATCGTATGCAGCATTGCGTAGTTGGAATCACTATGCCCCGTCTAAGGGGATTGAAACTCATCCAGTCACGGACTGATCGAGCAGATCGCAGTCGTTGGAATCACTATGCCCCGTCTAAGGGGATTGAAACATCTGACATGTTGATCCAAGTATGCGATAGCGATAGTTGGAATCACTATGCCCCGTCTAAGGGGATTGAAACCTCGACCAGTATCCATGCATCGACTTGCCAGTCGATAGTTGGAATCACTATGCCCCGTCTAAGGGGATTGAAACTCTGACCAGAGCAGACTGCCATGGATGATCGTGTGTTGGAATCACTATGCCCCGTCTAAGGGGATTGAAACTCTCGATCATCGTCGGATGCTTGCAGTGCGTACGTGTTGGAATCACTATGCCCCGTCTAAGGGGATTGAAACTATCGGATGATCTGGTCGAGCAATTGTCAGCCGGTGATGTTGGAATCACTATGCCCCGTCTAAGGGGATTGAAACTCGAGTCTGCTTCGACTATGATGGACTGCATCGATGTTGGAATCACTATGCCCCGTCTAAGGGGATTGAAACTATCAATGACGTCATCGACTCGATGAGCATGGTCGTAGTTGGAATCACTATGCCCCGTCTAAGGGGATTGAAACTTAACCAGTCACGATCTGACAGTCACGTATCGCAGTCGTTGGAATCACTATGCCCCGTCTAAGGGGATTGAAACTGATCAGCGACGGCTTTCGAGCGCTGGACGACGATGTTGGAATCACTATGCCCCGTCTAAGGGGATTGAAACGTCACCAGCTTGAACGACGTGTCAGCTGCGCTACTAGTTGGAATCACTATGCCCCGTCTAAGGGGATTGAAACTTAGCCGGCTAGGTCCTTGACGATCGCGGCCAATGTTGGAATCACTATGCCCCGTCTAAGGGGATTGAAACTTCTGCATTCACCTGGTCGGTGACGTTACTGCAGTAAGTTGGAATCACTATGCCCCGTCTAAGGGGATTGAAACAATTCGAGGACGTTCTCCATTGCCTGGTGCAGGTAGTTGGAATCACTATGCCCCGTCTAACCCTTTTTAGGGTGCTGCACGAGGGGATTGAAACTGACCCCCTGCACAGGCACGATTTCTCCCGCAGGGATGTTGGAATCACTATGCCCCGTCAAACCCTTGACAGGGTGCTTCGCGAGGGGATTGGATTGTTTACCAAAAACAACCGGAGATGTAAATTTCCGGTTGTTTTTGATTTACTTGAAATCGAAACGAATACCCGCTTTTTTATCGATCATTTCCCCTTTGTCTAAACCTGTTGTACAATAATATTCAATCTTCTGTTTTTTCAGGTAATGCCATCTATGCTGCTTTCCATCCTGATCGCGCTCTCGCCCAGCCAGCCTGCTCCCGTGCTTGGCCCATTGAGCCGGCCAATCCAGGCGTGGTTCCTGGGGCAGCTGGCCCGGCATCAGCCGGAGATGGCGAAAGCCTTGCACGACCGGCAGGGCCCCAAGCCCTATACCGTTTCGACCTTGATGAGCGAGCGCGGCGTCGTGATCCCCGAGGGGCGCTGGCTGAAGACCGGCGAACCCTTGTGGATTCGAATAACCTCCTGGCAAACAGAACTATCGGAAGTCATCCTCAAAAACGTCTTGAAAGGCATGCCCGCAAAAGTCGAGCTGTATAAGATGCCATTTAGGGTGGACGGTTACACGCTCGACCCGGCTCAGAATCCCTGGGCCGGAACGTCCTCCTTTCAAGATCTGGCAGATCGGGTGGGATTGGAAAGGGACTCGCGCCGGGGACGGCTGGAGTTTGCCAGCCCCACCGCCTTCCGCACCTCCGGAGCGGATATCCCACTGCCCATCCCCGAGCACGTCTTCCGCAGCTTGTGGCTGAAATGGAACGCCTTCTGTCCTGAGGCGCTGGAGATCGATCGGGTCTGGCCGGAGTTTGTGAAGGGCTGCGTGATGGTGAGCGAGCTGACGAATTTGAATACTGAGCGCTGGCGCTTTGCGGAAGGCACGCACGGCGTGGCAATCGGCTTTACCGGCACGGCGGCGTTTACCTTGCTGCCCAAAAACCAGTCGAAAGAATTTCGAGAGATCTGGGATGGCGCCGACCGGGTCCTGCGACTGCTGTCGGCTTTCGCTTATTTCTCGGGTGTCGGCCATCATACAACGGTCGGCATGGGCCAGACTCTGCAGGTTGAATAATCCTGAGGACCCAATCTAGCTTCGGGAGGACAGATAAATGAGATTGGTGATCGTGGAATAATAATTTGATTTTGAACCAGGGAGGTCACCATGCACCAGCTTATCTGCTTACTGTCTGATCAGCGTATGCAAAATGTGATTCCGTTGTTTCAACGCGGGCTTCATTATGATCGAATCATTTTGATTGCCTCTGGCGACAATGGCAAAATCATTCCACGTTACTTTGATATTTATAATGACATTTGCAAGGCGCTCTCAAAAAGCCGAGATTGGATTCTGCTTAAAGGCCCGGTGGATCCGATGGATCCCCAAAGCACATGTAACCTTTGCCGTCAAACAATCGAAGCCGGAGCGGGGAATGATTTTACCATCAACTTCACCGGCGGAACCAAACCCATGTCGATTGGCGCCTATCTTGCCGGAATTCAGGCGAAGGTTCCCCTATTGTATGTGGACACGCAAAAGGAACAAATTTTCCGATATGGTCCTGAGGGTGCGTCGATTATGCCATTCGATCTGGAGCGGATCACCGTGCGCCAGGTGCTGGAGTTGCATCACCGTGTGATCGATGAGAAACGAACAGCCTCCCACGAACTGCGGTCGAATGAGCTGCTGCTAGAGAAGGAAATTTATTCTCATCGGCCCGATTCTTTCCGAAGTATGCTCTTTTTGCATTCGCTTCTCAGGGGAGCCGTTTCCTCTTTAGATAGGGAGCAGGGTATTCCGTATAAAACCGCTCGAATAGCGCCTTGGCTGCTAGAAGCGCTTGAACGGATTGGTTGGCTTCGGCGGCAAGAGGATACGATCTGGTTTCATGCAAAAGCAGTAGAGCAAATCAACGGATTGTGGCTTGAACGGTACGTTTACACTGCATTGCAAAATCACGGACATTTTATGGATGTTTCTGCTAATATTCAAATTGCTGAGATCGAAAATGAAATCGATGTGTCTTGTACATTGAATGGAAAACTGGCGATTATAGAATGCAAGAGCGGTGGTATGAATGGACAAGCAACTTTAAATCGTCTGCGCGCTTTGAAAGATAGCATGGCAGGCACTTTTGGAAAATCCTTTTTAGTGACTTGCCGTAATCAAAAGAACCTTGGACGGGTGTTTCTCAACCGGGCTCACGAATATGTATCCAGAATCATTGGATTGGAAGAGCTTGAGCGAGTAGAAGAGATTGTCTATCAAGATATGGCGCGAAGGCAGAGGTAAAGAATTGATCCTGCTCAACTTTTCACATCCGTTTACCAAGGCGCAGTTGGAACAAATCGAGCAGATACTAGAAGCCAAGATTGATGAAACTCGACAAATCCCCACACAGTTCGATCCCGAAGCTCCCTTTTTGAAGCAAATACAGGACCTGGTTCAGCAGGTGAATTTATCGCCGGAGGAATGGCAAGTCCTGCCGCTCCTCATCAACCTCCCCTCTCTTAATATTATTGCCGCGCTGCTCTTAGCCGAACTGCATGGCCGGATGGGTCATTTCCCCTCTATTATTCGATTGAAGCAGGTATTTAACATCAGCCTGACCACATATGTAGTCGCTGAGATCATCAACTTGCAGGCTGTTCGAGACCAGGCCAGGAATCAGCGTTAGGTTCTAGATATAAATCCACAGATAATCTGCTCAAGTTTGCCTTCCCGTTCATTTATTCTATTATGAGAAATGAATGACCATTTTGAAAGGAGGAAGGCAAAAATGTTTCAGCTCAGCGAACATGCAATGGAAAGAGCAGCCCAACGTGGCTTGACCGATGAGGAAATTGAGTACGTGTACCTGTACGGCAAACGCTATCACAATGCGGGGGCGATATTTTGTTACCTCCGAGAAAAAGATCTCCCAAGGGATGATCACCGCCGTGACTTCTGCAAGCGTTTGGTAGGCACGGCCATCGTAATGGACCTGGAAGGTAGGCTGGTGTTGACCGTTTGGCGCAATCGCCGGAATGGTCTCAAGTATATCCGCCACCTCTCGCCGCGCTCTTTGCAGGGCTTTCAAATCTCAATCTAGCATTTCTATGGTAATACTGGAAATCGAGCCGGCCAGGTTTTCTTGGAGGGACATGCACAGCGAGATCATGAAGTTGGGTGAGCGTGACTTTTTATGGGTGGGGAAAGTAGAAGACAACTTAAGCTAGGAAAAGCCCTTTTCCCTCACTATAATAAAAATCGATCAGTTCGTTTATCTCAATCGTTGGCTGGACATTTACCACCTTGGTTTGTCCGGCCTTTTAATTTTAGGCTTCCACTATGCTCATTTGCCCTGCACTCCTCATCGCTACCATCTTCGACCTGCGCAGTCGCGAGGTGCCTTCCTGGCTGACGCTTTCCCTGCTGCTCGGGTCCGGCGTGTACGCTGCCTTTCAAAACCAGTGGCTGCCGGTACTCCTGGTCTTGGCCCTCTGCCTGGTTTCAGAAATCCCCATCCCTGCCCGGCGCCGGCTGATGGCAGCCGTCCTCACTGCTTTCTCCATTTTCTCAACGCTCTCTACTTCTGCATCTCTCACCTATCTGGCGCTCTTCGTGATCTGGCTGCTCTGGGATCTGAACCGGATGGGCGGGGCGGACATGAAGCTCCTGATGGCGGTACTTCTCGCTTTTAGTAATCCTCTCATTCTGCTCCCGATCACCCTGGTGGGCGGCCTGCAAGGGGCGATCGGCCTGCTCCGCAAGCAAACCTCGGTTCCCTACGTGCTCTCGATTTTCCTGGGAACCCTGCTCTATAACCTGGTTCCACGTATCCTGTGATGAAAGGAGGTGATCTACATTGCGTTTCCTCAAAGACAATCGGGGCATTGAATTGACCGAAGTGGCCCTGATCATCGCCGTGGTTGTGCTCGTTTCTTACGGCGCCTACCGCATGCTCGGCGCCAACATCGCCGCAATTGTCACCGACATTGCCGGCAAGATCTGATCCTTTCCGGTTCTGCCGGTGCAATCTAACCCACCGGCAGAACCCCCTTTGGAGGCTTATGCGCTTTCTTCGCGATCATCGCGGCATAGAAATGCTGGAGGCGGCCATCACCACCCCGATCGCCATCCTGGTCATGCTGGCGATCGTTAACCTGGGCATGCTGATTTATGGCCAGCAGGCGGTGCAGGCCGCCGCCCGGCACGGCGCCCGCATGGGCAGCGTGGCTCAGGTCTGCCCGGCTTGCTACGCCACCAGTGCCGCCCAGTCGGCCATCTCGGCGGCCGGCATTGTCCAGAATCCGTCCGTGTCTGTGCTGGCCCCCGGCGGCAGCGCCGGCAGCCTGCTGCAGATTCAGGTCAGCGGCAGCGTGACCAACTTCCTGTCTCCGCTGACCAGCCTGTTCCCCGGCCTTCCCGGCCAGACCTTCACGGTGCAGGCCGACAGCACCTTCCGTCAGGAGGGCTGGTAATGAGGCGGTTGCGGCGCGACCGGCGCGGCTACACCATGACCTTTTGGGCGGTGTTCATCGGCTTCGTGCTCGTGCCCGCCCTGGCCCTGGCGATCGAGCTCGGCCGCTATTTCTACGCCATCTCAGAAGTGGCCAAAGCGGCCGACTCGGCGGCGGTGGCAGCCTCGGCGGAGATCAACCAGCGCACCTTCGAGGAAAGCGGTGGTTTGGTCCCCACCGAGAAGACCTGGTCGAACGCCCAATCGTACGTCTCGTTTAACACGGCCAGTCTGTCGGCCAAGGGCGTCCATGCCTACGTCACCGATATCCAGGTAAGCAGTGGTGAGAACCTGGTGCAGGTGACCGTATCGGCCGATCTCTCGCTGCTGTTTCCTTCGTTGGTGCCGGAGGTGATCGTCTCACAGACCGGCGGCGCTAAACTCCGCGCCCTGACTCACTAAACGCGTCCCTTTCCATGCTAGGATGCGGCCGATTTGGTCGCTATAATCGAATCAAACAGCTGAACCCATTCTATTTTGCTTTTTTCATCGTTGGCCGGACCTTGCTTCTCCCCTCAGCAAACGTCCGGCCAACGTATTTATTCCGGTCCTACCGGCCCATCATTGGAGGAGCGCTTGATCAACGAAGTCATTTTGGAAGGCATTGTCGTCCGTGAGCCCTGGAAATACACCGATGATCTGTTTTTTCGCTTGTGTGTCTATCGTGACAGTGATCTGCCCGATAAGCGGCTGGACGCCGAACGCGATAACGGCGACTACATCAACGTGCGCATCAACGGCGGCGCCAACGGCTTGATCCGCATCAACCGCGGGATGCGCATGCGTGTGCACGGTTTCTTCCAATCCCGTGATTACAAAGAGAGCCTGGAGGAGTTTCTGGAAAAGGCCCACCGCCGGATAAGTGCGGATTTTCAGGTGGAGGCCACCGGCCTCAAGCCCAACCAGGTGCTGATCGACCGTAATTCGGTCGAGGTAGTCGCCAGGCGGTTGATCGTGCTGGGCAACAACAATAAAACTGAGAAAAAGCCGAAGCCTGATCCCGCTGCTGAGTAAGTGCGCCGGCCGCATGATCCAGGTAAATCAGGTCACGGATATGAGCGCGCTAAAACATCATTTCAGCAAGCAATGGCTCGGTTTTTCTGCCTTGGGCGCGCGGACAAGCCGCAGAGGAGGATCACACACTCAATCATGAGCGGGTCATTTTTGCATCTTCCTTTTGCTGAATTTAGGCAAGAACATTAACAAACAGCTTTTCGGCATAGACGCCGTAAAGCTTATAAACCGAGAGAATCAAAGACTGGCGTGGAGCGACCGGTGTGCAGGCTGCTCCACGCCCCGATGTTTCAGAGCATCGAACGCGGGCCATCAAATCCTTTGGCGGTCGGCGTTTGCTGCTCTGGATATGATTTCAGAGCGCTTGAATACACTCAGATTTTTTTGTTTCATCGCAAGCAATTCAACGCTAGAGATTCCATTGCAAAGGAGGATTAAGGTCAATCTGAGTATTGTTCTCAGCCCTAGTGAGGTGAAATCTTATGGACCACAACGCCGGGCAACGTCAAGCGTTTCGGTTGCTCGATCCACACCGTAAATCTTCACTACATCACAGCTTATGCAAAGAAAGGAATATTCGATGTACCAAACACTGATCTTAATTGGGAACCTGGGGAAGGAGCCGGAGATGCGCTTCACCCCCAGCGGGGTGCCAGTGGCTACCCTGTCCGTCGCCACCAATCGCCGCTATTCAAACGCTGCCGGCCAGCCGGTGGAGGAAACCGCATGGTTCCGCGTGACCTGCTGGGGGAAACAGGCGGAAACCTGCAATCAGTACCTTCACAAGGGGAGCAAGGTGCTGGTCGAAGGCCGATTGACGCCTAACCCGGAGACGGGCGGGCCGCGTGTCTGGGAGAGCAACGGCAAGCACGGCGCTTCTTACGAAGTGACCGCCGCCACCGTGCGCTTCCTCTCCGGACGCGAGGATAGTGACGAAGGCGAGGCCGCCGGACAGAGCCTCGCTGAGGACGAGATTCCCTTCTAGACGCTCCTCACGGAGCACCCTAATAGAAGATCAAAGGGCATGGCCGGTATGGCATGCCCTTTGATCGTTTAAATCCAAAGGAGGACCATATGATCACGGGCGAAATCACCGTGAATACCTGCTCGGGGGACGCGGTTATCCCCGTGGAAATCTTCGACATCGGGCCGCGCCCTGGGACAGTCTGGGTCCGGGCTCTGAATGGCCTGGCTCCCTTCACCCGTATCACTCACGGTGGCCCCTGCCAGGATCGTTCGGCTGTCTGGTCGATTCCGAACATCCGCAGCATCCGGATCGGCGAAGAGCTGCCTGCGCCGCAGCCCATCCCGGTCCCTGAGCCGCCCGAGCGCGCCCCGGACTGGTTCCTGGAGATGGCTTATGAAGACCGCACCTGCATCGAGGATTGAGACGCAGGCTGGGGAAAGGAGGCGAGCCTTGCATACTGCACCTCGCAAAAGCTCCTGTAGGCCCACCCCACCTGTTCCGCTTGTGAAGGTCCATGGCTACCAATACCTGGTGGACTTCGGAGAGGCGGAATTCCAGCGTTATCACCGGGTGAGCAAAGACAAGACCTGTTCGTGCGGCGAGCCCGGCTGCGAAGCCATCGACGCCGTCCGGCGTTACTTGCAAGCCGGCGGCCGGCGCGCTCCGGATCCACCCGATCCAGCAATCTGCCCAATTTGCGGCAGTAAGACCTATTCCGAACCGAAGTGGGATGGCCTTTACACCAAAACCCGCGGCTGGCGCTGCAAGAACGGCGGTCTAAGTCACTACCTGCAAGCCCGCTCCGAAGTCATCCGCCGGAACCTGGCCGCCAACCCCTGGCTGTTCCCGCCCGCCCCCGGTTATCCCGGCCTGCGCCGGGATGAGATCCTGACCTTCGAGGAGTGCGCCGCGATCAGCCGGAGGGTGTTCGAAGAAACCGGCTACGACCCGACCGCCTGAGGCGGTCGCAAAGACCCCAACGTGGGGGACAGCTCCCACGTGTGGGGAGGTCTGTCCCCCAATTTCATTTGTGGAGACAGACCATGCCTGAAATCCAAATGCCCTTACTGAAAGACACAAAGCCCCACCCCTACGCACTGACGCGCTTGAAGCTTTTACCGCTGCGCGAGCAGCCCGGTTACCGGGTGGCGAAAGATTCGGATAGCTGCAGCCTGCCGGAGCTGCTGGCGGTGATGATCGGCGGCGCCAACCAGATCGAGAGCGCAGAGCGCCTGCTGGCCCAGTTTGGCACGATGCAGCAGATCGCCCAGGCGCACGTTAGCGAAATCGCCCGGGTGGAAGGCATCGGCAGCCAGACTGCGCTGCGCATCAAGGCCGCGCTGGCGTTGGGGCGCAAGCTGCTCCAGCCGCAGGAAGACCGACCGGTCATCCATTCGCCGTTGGATGCGGCCCAGATCCTGATGCCCATCCTGGCCCATCGCGAGCAGGAGTTCCTGGTGGTGCTGCCGCTTGACACGCGCAACCGGGTGTTGGATATCGTAGAGGTTTATCATGGAAGTTTGAATGCCTCCATGGTGCGTATCGGCGAGTTGTTCAAGCCGGCCCTGCAGCGTAATGCGGCCGGCATCGTAATGGCCCACAATCACCCCTCTGGAGACCCAAGCCCCAGCCCGGAAGATGTCAGCGTGACCCGCTCGGTCGTACAGGCCGGCAAGCTGCTCGATATCTCCGTGCTAGATCACCTGATCGTGGGTCTGTCGCGTTGGGTTTCGCTCAAAGAAAAGGGGCTGGGCTTTTCCTAGTCCTTGCCTTCAATGGTCCATGCAGTCATTCTGTTTCTATCAAACAATCGGGAGCCGGTAAAAGGTCCGGCTCCCGATTGTTCTTCATTAAAGGAGGATCACAGATGAACGAAGTCACGGCGCTCGCGTTCGAGATTGCCAAATACCTGGCCCACAACGGATGTCCGTCGGATGCCCCGGCCTTCGCGATCACCTGGGGGCAGATGGCCGAGGCAGCGGCACAGGCAATCGTTGCACATGAGCTGCCTGCCGGATGCCTGAACGAAGAAACTGTGCTGAGTTTGGCCGAAACCATCCGGGAAGATTTCGCCGAGATGGATGGGGCAAACTGGCGCGAGATTGTTTTAGATCGGGTGATGACCAATCGAGGCATCAACCCCGCTTTGTGGGAGCCGGAATACGAGCCGGATGAAGGGCCGCTGGTGGAGCAGTATGAAAATGCCACCCGCCTGGACGACGACGAGTTGTACTGGGTGGATGGCGGCGAATTGGCGGATTTCTTCTAATAAATACCTGTCACCGAGGATCGCAAGGCGATAAGCTTTGTGATCCTCGGTTTCAATTGCCATCCATTACGGATGCTGTCTGGAACCAATCGACCCAGTTCACCACCTACAAAGCGGAGGAAGCTGGTCGGGTGGTAGTGCGGGTCAATCCACGCACTATGTCTAAAATGTGCAGACGGTGCGGTGTCGTGGTTGAAAAATCCCTATCCGTTCGCATTCACAAGTGTCCTACCTGTAGTTTGTAAATAGATCTGACGAAAACGCCGCAATCAACATTTCGGGTGGGGCTACAATCCCTGGGGCTCACTGGCGCTGCGCGCCAGCGCTTGTGTGCCCCTAAAAGCCGCCCAGCTTATGTGACGGATTATTCACAGGCGGATCAATTGTCGATCGTGCAATAGTCTCTCCACAAATGTTTTAGACGAACTCTCGATTGCTGATCAATGGCAGGGTCGATAGGGAAACGACCTTGATGCGAATGCTCGGCAGCTCTTCCGTTTCGTAGCTGAAACCGCCAATTCTAAACAACGATACACCTTCCTTTTTCTATCAAGGAAGTCGATATCACTGCCCGAATTTGCTTCACCGCCTGTACATGAACGGGCCCTTTGGGGGTCAGACCATCGCTCACACGACCATCTTTGAAAATCTGAGGGTCTGGTACAATCGTCAACGCTTACACTCTACTTTGGGTTAATTGAGCCCGGTCGAATTTGAACGTCTATGCGCCCTTTAACCCTGTTCACTAACCCGTGTGAAGCTTCATATCTAAATATAGCAAGCAGCAGAAAGGAAATTCATGAAAGAAAATTTTTTAGAACCCACCCAAGAAGCAGGGGCTGCCCTTTTCTCACGCAATATTCCTGGTGAAGTTTTTATGCTAAACCTCCTGAGGTTCCGTGAAGTGGCTGACTATTCCGCTAGTCCAGACCTGATGCCAGTTGAACCAATATCCGGGCGCGAGGCTTATCAGAAGTATATCGATTTCACCCTGCCCTTCCTTGAGGAAAGCGGAGGTGGGATTGCATTCCTGGGAGAAGGGGGGAACTATTTCATCGGACCACAGGATGAAAGATGGGACTTAGTACTGCTGATCCGGCAGAAGTCGCTGTCAGATTTTCTGGCATTTGCTTCCGATCCGGATTATTTAGTAGGCCTGAGCCATCGTACTGCCGCAGTAGAGGATTCGCGTTTACTGCCGATTGTAGAAATCAAAGAGGACGTATGATGGTATTTCGGTCATCCAGGAGATCACCTCCTTGATCGAGCGATCATCGAAATGTTTGAGCCACTGCCCGAGCGCCTACTTATACGATTCGGCGCTGCGGGCGGTGAGCCCTTCACCCGCTTTAGCAGCTTTCTATGAGGTGGAGAGGAACACCTGTTCTGTGTTTACTAACGTTATCTATATAACGAATTGAGTAGATACGAAGTTGGAACAGGTAAGCAAGCCCTATCATACGGAACGCCCCAAAAATTTGAGGATTTCTCACAACCCTTGTCAGGTCGCCCTGCTGCCCTTTCTCAGCCGCAGTGAATTTCCGACCACCAGCAGGCTGCTGGTCGCCATTGCCGCGGCGGCAATCACCGGACTGATGAAGCCAAACGCTGCCAGGGGAACGGCGATGAGATTGTAGGCGAAAGCCCAGCCAAGGTTCTGGTAGATGATCCGCCGGGTGCGCCCAGACTGTGCGATCAACCACGGCACCAGGGTCAGGTCGGATCGGGTAAGCAAGACATCCGAGGTTTGCCCAGCAATATCTGTGCCGCCCGCCATCGCGATACTTAAATCGGCTTGTGCTAAGGCTGGGGCGTCATTGACGCCATCACCGACCATGGCGACTTCTTCTCCGCTTTTTTGCCATACGCGCAGGCGCTTTGCCTTTTCTTCCGGTATGCAGCCGCCGGCATATTCTTGGATACCGATTGCCTGTGCGGCTGCTCTGGTTGCAGCTTCTGTATCTCCAGAAAGTGTCTCGGTTTTCAATCCCATTTCGGTTAACCGCGCCACAGCTTTGACAGCGGTCGGGTTATATTCATCTGAAAATGTGATAAATCCAAGCGCACATCCCTGTAAACCGATCCAGATCAAGGTTTCAGCTTGCCTCTTATGAGCTTCTGCCTTTTGATAGAGATCGTTTTCCGACAGATCCCCGAAGAAGCGCTCTGACCCTACAAATACGGTTTCCCGCTTACCATTCTCAATTTGAGCGCTGACCCCCATTCCGCGCAATGTTTGAAATCCCTCTGCCTTGAATAATTTCACATCTTTATTCTGTTGTTCAAAATAGGCTTGGGTCGCCCGGGCAATGGGATGGTTTGAAAACTGTTCGACGGAGGCGGCAAATCGCAGAAGTCTATCTCTTGACATTCCGCCTGAAGACGTCACTTCGATCGCTGTGACAACCATGCGACCATACGTCAGCGTTCCGGTCTTGTCGAACACGACCCGCTGAATATGCGTTGCAGTTTCCAAGGAAACCAGGTTGCGGATCAAGATGCCCGCCTGCGTTGTCAGTCCGAGTGTTACCGTGATCGCTAACGGGGTTGCGAGTCCAAGGGCGCAGGGACAGGCAACCACCAGCACGGAAATGGCGGCCAGAATGGCGTGCGACAGCGAATGCTCCAGCAGGTACCAACCGGCAAAGGTGACGGCGGCGGCGGCGATCATTCCAAATGCGAAATAAGCGGAGGCCTGGTCGGCGATGCGCTGAATGCGCGGTTTGCTCGAAAGGGTTTCTTCCACCAGGCGGGTAATCTGCGCCAGGCGTGTCTCCTGGATGCTGCCGACGGCGCGAGCGATTAGTGGCGAGTTGGAAACAAGTGTGCCCGCATAGATCTGGGCGCCGAGATGCTTGTGAACGAGCAGCGATTCCCCCGTCAGCAGCGATTCGTTGAGGTGGGCATCCCCTTCCAGAATTTCTGCATCCACCGGGACGCGTTCACCAGGCTTGATCAGGATCTCTGCGCCTGGCTTCACCTCCGAAGCTTTCACCTGTATCCAATCGCCATCTTCCCGCATCCAGGCTTTTTCCGGCTGCAGTTTGAGCAGCTTACCGATATCTTTACGCGCCTGGGCGCCTCCCAGCGTCTCCAGATAGCGACCAAACATCACAAAGGTAGTAATCATAGCGACTGAATCAAAATAAACCTCGCCGCTGCCTACCAGGGCGATATAAACACTGTACAGATAAGCGGAGAGAGTCCCTAACGCGACCAGGGTGTCCATGGTTGCTGTGCGTGCCTTAAACGCCTGCCATGCGCCGGCAAAGAATGAAAAACCGCCGAAGATCAGGATGGGGGTTGCCAGCAGTCCGGTCAATAATTCCAGGCGCTGCGTCTGCGGGTTATCGAATTTGCCTTGCGCATAGAGGGGATAGAGCTGCACGAGGTACAGGATCATCACCCACATACCGAACGCTGCCGCAGTGATTAATTGCAGAAAGGTCCGATCTTGGAGGCGGGTCACTTCTCGCTCGGCAAGGTCTGAAAGAGAGGACGCCTGATAGCCGAGCTTCTTTAGCTTGGTTAGTACTTCTTCTGGGTCAACCAAGCTTGGATCGTAGCTCATCCGGCCGCGTTCTGCGGCAAAGCTGATGTCGACCGAATGGATCCCCGGCTGGTTCTTTAGCGCTTTTTCCGCAGCGACCGCGCAGCCTGAGCACCACATGCCGCTGATGGAAAAGTAATCGGTTTCCCCGCTGCTGCCGAGTACAGTTTCTTTAAGACTCTGACGCGGTTGAGGCGGAGCCGCCAGAACCTGGTCGAGCATGTCGTTATCGTAGGCGATTTCATAGACCCGCTCGCACCCCTTGCAGCAGAACTGCTTTTGCTGTCCATCGAACTGATGCACGACCGGTTGCCCATCGATGCTCAAGCCACACAGATCGCAAGCAGCTTTTTGATCCCCCAAAATCGAATACTCCTTTGTTTTAAAAAATTGCCTTGGCTCTACGCGCGGGGCTTCCCAATTTTTCCCGAGATCACCACAGCATGATTCCGAACACCTTGATGTGATTCAACATGCCCAATCCGGCGCCACCGCGCAAGACGAGCTGAACGCCAACCACAATGATTAACAGACCTGCGACTCGCATCATCACCTGGCGGGTATGGATGCTGAGCCTTCCGGCGCCGATGCCGAGGATCAACAATGCCGGTACCGTCCCAAGCCCAAATAGAGCCATTCCCGCGGCTCCTACCAAGGGATGCCCGGTAGAGCCAGCAGCCAGTAACGCGCTGTACACCAACCCGCAGGGCAGCAAGCCGTTCAGCGCCCCGAGCGCGACCAGGCCAAAAATTCCGCCGCGTTGCATGGTTTTACTCATTGCTTTCGTCAGCCAGCCAGATCCTTCTTGAAAATGTAAGAACGGCAGCCACCCCAGGTAGCGCATTCCGAACAGGATGACTCCCAGGCCAAGCGCCAGGCTGATCAGCCCTGCAAGCCGGCTCAAACTACCGCCCAGGCCGATCACAGAAGCCAGGCTTCCTGCAATCAAACCGAGCAGCGCATAGACCAGGATTCGAGCAGCATGGTAGAGCAGGTAGCGCGGCGCCATTGCATCCCAGGTTCTTTTTGGAAACTGAGCTCCAAGCATTAACACCAGCGGGCCGCACATGCCCAGGCAATGCCCGAGGCTGCCTGCCAAACCGCTCACGAATAACGCGGCGAGGATTGTGGTAGGAAATGACATTTTCTGTTAGGGAATTAAGGAACTTCCGAGTAGATGCGCATACTCACATTTTGCACATCCAGCGCCGGTTCGAATTCCCCAATCAGCCGGCGTTCGTCCAGATAGGATTGGCGATGATTTTCCAAATCCTCCCATTCGTCCCAAACGCTTTGGAAAACGACCAGCGTTGTGTCGGCATCATCAATCGAATACATCGCCCGTGCAGTGACGAACCCTTTTTCGCTCGGGAGCAGGGCGCGCATATACCCGATTCCGCGCTCAATAGAATTGCCGATTCCAACCAATTGGTCGATCCGCGAGGATGGAATTCTAAAAGATAGCTCGATGGTATACATAGCTCACTCCTACCGGAATGTGGCAACTTTGAAAGTTACTATCGAAATCAGCTGCGGCGACCAGTTTACCAGGATGTAGATCAGCCACCAGAGGGGTATTGCAACCGCGGCTACCTTGACCAATGGGGGAAGGCCACCCCCGGCTTCCTCGATCACCCCGGCAAAACTGTCGATATAGCCATCCGCCTGGATCGTTTCCGGCTCGTTTGACTCACCCATAGGGCGATACCCACGCGCACCGGGGGGCATTTGCGGCCTTCTCGCCATCAAAGCGACAAGCCACCCCCAAGCCAGCAGGATAATGGCCCCGACACCAATTCCAATAACTTCGCCCCAGACGTTCATCACATTTGCGGTCATGCCTTTCCTCCTTTGTTACCGGCTGATGAATCCGCCTTTTTTTTCTTGCGATTAGGCCATTCTTCCAGCTCTTTCTCCTCAAAAATTTGGTACTTGGTCTTTTCAATCTCCTTGAACTGGCCGGTGTGTTTTCCCCATAAGAAGAAAAGGACTCCAACCAGTATCATAAACAGAGACCAAACGATGAAGAATACAATCCCAATAGGCATCAACTACCTCCTCTCGTACCTGATGCATTCAGCTCTACGAGCCGAAAGGTTCATCCTACCGCCAGCGCCTAGAAGTCGCTACGAGCCACCACTGGGCGCCGGCCCAATTCCCTGTGTTTCCAAATAGGTGGTCAGATCCCAGATATCACCTGGAGACAGGACCGCGCTGAATGGGTACATCATTGTTTTCGGAACACCTTCCCAGATGCGCCAGTAGATGTAAGGCTCGCTCAGATCTGCTGGCAGCGCCGTAGGAGCCGGAATGCCATACTGAATGGTCCCCGGCCCTTTCCCCTTGTAATCTGCTCCGTGGCATTCGGTGCAGTACTGCTGGTACAGCTGCCCACCATGATCCGTTGAAATCGTGTGGCCTTCATCCAGCCAATTCTGCCGGCTCAAGGTGACGAAATCTGCAGCCACTTCTCCATTGTTCACGCTAGCCAACACGGGAACATTTTGTGGGTTCGCATTACTGGCATTTATATTCGCTACGACCGAATCTTCCAGATACTTGATCACATCCCAGCGCCGTTCCGCCGGCATCCACTCACCCCAGGCAGGCATGGCGGAATTTTGCAAACCAAAACTGACCCGTGCAAACCAGCCGCCGTCTGAGAGGCCGCGCACCTCTTCAATCGTGAAATTGGCCGGCGCCACATCCAGATAGGCGCCGTCCCACCCATCTCCAATACCGGTCAGGCCATGGCAGTGAGCGCACATTTGCAAGTACATTGCCCGCCCATTTTCCCAGGAGGGTGACACCGGCTGTGGATGCTCTAAACCATCTTCGAAGATTTCGGTGAGCGTCTTGGTTTCCGGTATTTGCTGTTCCAGGTAAATTCCAGGATAGGCCATGGCAGGCGCATTCGTTGGCCTTGCTTCGGTTTGTGTGAAGTTCACCATGATGTAATGCACCAGGTTCCAGCGGTCAACATCCGAATAGCGTTCCTTCCATACGGGCATAGCGCTCCACGGCAAGCCCTCGCTGATGCGCCAGTAGTAATCGAGGGGGGTGTCTTGCGCATAGTTAGCAAGGTCGCTGAAATCTGGCGGCTCCGGCCGCAGGCCAGCCCGATAGACGCCTTTCCCCGTCCCAGCATCGCCATGACAGACCCAGCATTCGCGAACGAAGATATGTTTACCGGCGTCAAGCGCTTCTATGGATAGTGGAACAGGGTTGGTGGTGCTGGCGTAGTTAGAGGGCGGGTCTCCCTCGGCTGGGTCGCGTTCCACTGGGTTTGAAAAGATTTGCTGGATATAGCGAATCGCATTCCAGCGCTCGGTCTCAGTCAGGCTTTCCTTCCATGGCGGCATGACCGTCCCCTGTACGCCTTCCGATACATGCCAGAACCACTGCGCATCGGTCATGCTTTTGAACGGCTCGACTTTATAGTTGGCCGGAGTGACCACCTTGGTGCCGCCGTAGGTGCCCAGCCCGTTACCCGCGTCGCCGTGGCAAGTCTGGCAGTGCGTGATATACGTGACCTTACCATCTTGCAGGCCGGCCGCATTCCAGGTTTCCCAGCCTTGATCTCCCTGGGTCAACGTGATATTTGGACTCTCGATCGGATCCTGTATATTTGCATAATCGATGGGCGGCAGGATCATCCAGGCAGCTGCCGTTCGATCACCGAGATTATTGATGTAGGCAGCCAGGGACTGCAGTTCTTGATCCGACAAGAATGCAAAGCTCGGCATGATCGAGAGCGGGGAGACCTCGCGTGGGTCCTTCCAGTGCTCGATTTCCCATGCCTCGTCTCGTTTGCGTCCAATATAGGACAGATCTGGGCCGGTGCGTTCAGAACCCAGAATCATTGGATTGTCATAAATATAGTTGCCGCCTTCTGAAACAGGCCCAAGGCCCGTGTCATAGTAACGAACGTACTGCGTGTGGCAGTAGTTGCATCCATTGGAATAAAAGAGGATCCTGCCCTGTTCTTCCTCTGGCGTGTATGGGTGCGCGATGTAGGTTTGCGGTGGGTTCCAAACCCAGCCGGGGATGAAGACCACTGCCAGAACAACAGCCAGGAAGACGATTATCGCGCCGCCAACCGTTACCGCAAAAGTCATTTTCATCGTGCATCCTCCCTAATCTGTTCCACTCGGCGCCGTTTGTGGACTGGGTGGTGTGCGAATGGGTTCTACGGGAACCTGTGGCAGCACCGGCCGGCGGCGAGCGATGAGTGTGGCGAAAACATTGTAAGAAAAGATGTAGAAGCTGATTACCAACAGTACGCCTCCAGCCGCCCGTAATGCCATAAATGGTCTCAATGCAGGCAGCACTGTCCAAACCGGCAAGCCTGCATGCAGCCAGGAACTACCCTGAATAAGCCCCACTTCTAGGAACCCGCCGAAGAAGAAGGTGAAACCGGTGACATACAAGGCAAACTGGATATTCGCAAGACGCCGGCTGAAGATTTCGGCATTCAAGATGCGCGGCAGAATATAATAGGTGCCGCCAATCACGACCGATGCGCCAAAGAACAAAAGCGACAAATGGGCATGTCCAGGCACATACTGCGTGAAGTGGGTGATCAGGTTAATGCTGCGCAGCGCCTGGTGAGAACCCTGATAGGATACCAGGATGTAAGCCGCCCAGCCCAGGATGGTAAAGCGCAACGGGATGCTGGTGACGAACCGATTCCAGTTACCGCGCATTGTCAGCCAGATGTTCATCATAAACGCGACGATCACTAAGATCATGCCGATGCTCTCTGCGACAGCGATGGTCTTCAACCAGTAAGGGATCGGCGCCCATTCCAGGTGGTGACCACCGACGCCGGTGTAGAACAAGGCGATTCCCCAAAATGCAATCAGTGAAAGCACGTGGCTGTAAAGCGGCGTTCTGGTCTCCCTCGGCACGATATAGTAGATCAGCGCCAGGAAACCGGTCGTAAACCACAACCCTAAAACGTTGTGCCCATAAAACCAGTTGAAGATGGCGTCGTTAATCCCGGTTAATGCCCCTGTCGGTGGATTCCACATTACATTGCCGATGAAATACAGCATCGGCATCCATATCAGCGTACCGGTGATATACCAGAGGGAAACGTACAACTTCGGCTCTACCCTGGCCATGATGGTCTTGTATAAGATGACGAGATTGAGGATAAAGACAATCATTGCAGCGATGTCGACCCCCCACACCATTTCGGCGTATTCCCGGCTCTGCGTGATCCCATTGAGCAACTGGAAAATCCCCCAGCCGATTGCGATGTTCCACAGTATGGCTGCCAGATTTCCCGAGCGGCTCGCTCCACAGACGTCGTCCGGTCAACTTCGGTACGATGTAATACCACATCCCGATCATGCCGGTCGACAAGAATGCGAACATGACCGTATTGGTATGTGCCTGGCGCAACCTTCCAAACACAAGGAATGGAGTTCCTCGGAACAAATCTGGAAAGACAAATTCCAGCGCCAGGATTAATCCAAAACTGACTCCGATCACGAGCCAGGCAGCTGCCGAGACGAGAAAAAGCAAGCTTGCGCTGTAGTCCGTTTTGAACCAGTCGTACCACTTGCGTGAATAAGTTTCGGCCATATAAACCCTCCTTGTTAGCCTTAACGTTAGCAAGTATTCAGTTAGAAAATTTCTGGGTCAATTTAAGGATAAAGGTTGCAACCGCTTTAATTACCTGTCACCGCTCTTTTCCAAGAGGGGCAGGGATGCGAAGTATTCGATAAACAGGATGAAGTTTTACCCCCCTTCATTCCTAATTTAATTATAAAACATATTAAAAAAAAGTGTCAATAATTGTTTACAAATTAGCCTATTTCTTACAATATTTATTATATTTGGGGTGGGTTTAGGCATCATGAAGAGTCAACAACCGCCAGCTTTAGCTGGCGGTTGTTGACTGAGGTTCACTTATGTGGACGAGCCCGACCTGTAGCAACCGGAGAAGCGGAGAAATGGAGAAACAGTTTAAATCCTTTCTCCGCTTCTCCACATCGGAGGGAGCCGTGAAGGACTTTGCATACCTTTTAGCCCAAATCGACCTGTACGCCCCGGTCGAGAGGGATCTGGGCAAACCAGCCCGGTACGGTCTCGCTGGGTGATGTGGCGCTGCACGTAGAAGTCGGCCAGCCTGGGCGTTAATCGCACCGACAGGCGCTGGTACTGTTTTGGCTCCAAAAAGAGCCATGCTCGGCAGCGCTGGCGAGCGGCTGGACCTGGCGCGCTGGGCGCACTACCTCCACCGCTCGCGGCGCAAGCTGGAGGAGTGCGAGGCCTTCTACGTGCGCTGCAACCAGATCGTGCGAATGCAGGACCCGACCGTCCGACACATCAAGGGCAAACTGTATCACACCAAGGGCATATGGCCCCACTGCGGGCGCACGATCAACCGGGGAGGGTGCTGTGGTCGCTCGGCAGAACTACCTCAAAGTGATTCTACGTAAACGCGAACCTCCAGGCGTGGCAAAAAAACCGCAGCCCTAAGAACCACGGTTCTTTCAAGCAGCGGGGGTTGGATTCGAATATCATCCCTTGCGAAGCATCCTCGAAGCACAGCGGAAAGGGCAATGGGACCAACGACCTGAGAATCAAAGAAGCGCCTTACGGCGCCTCTTTATCTTTCTACAGTAGCGGGGGTTGGATTCGATATCATCCCTCGATGGGACCAACGACCTGAGAATCAAAGAAGCGCCTTACGGCGCCTCTTTATCTTTCTACAGTAGCGGGGGTTGGATTCGAACCAACGACCTCCGGGTTATGAGCCCGACGAGCTACCTCTGCTCTACCCCGCATCGACAAAAAGAATTGTAACCCATCTCCCCCCAACCGTCAAGGTGAGTTTTGTATTCCTGGGTAAGTCTTTCCTTAATATCACCAAAATCCGGGTAAAGCGGACAAAGCCGTGAGGCGCTCCAAGGCCAAAGATGAAGGAGATGCCCGTACAGCTATTCAAGCAGCAGGTGCACAAACATACCAGCAAAGGCACTTATACTGAAGGGCGGGAAACCACCAGCCTGCTTATCTGGAAACGCTCGCGAATCGAGTAATCCCAAACAGCCAGGCGGCTCTTCATCCAAGCGAGCGGCTTCTACGGTTTTACGGCCCTAGTTGCAGCGTGAGTTCAGGCGGGTTGGCTCCTTCCTTGCTGGAAAGATTGATCGCGGTGGACGAGATCGGGTTCAGTACGAAGCCGAGGGGACCCGCGCCGGTGACGTAGCTGGTCACGTCGATGGTCACCCAGAACCCCGAGCTGAACGGGCTCGCAGCGCCGAGTAATCCGCCGGCGGCTGGCGCGGTATTGTACGTGATGGAGCTCTCATCCCAGTTCGTGTCGGCCAGCTGCATCAGCTCATACCCGCTGGCTGACCCGCTGTTGGCGTAGAATAACAGCTGCGCGCCGACAATCTGCTGACCGCCCAGGTCCGGCACGTCGAACCGCACGTAGCCGACCTGCAGCGGCGAGCTGTCCAGCCGGAAAGAAGTGGACGAACCGTAATTGGAATTCGGGTTGGACGCATTGGTGTACGCGTCGGCCGCGGGCGTCAAGATGAGTGTGGCGGGCAGCGGCGTTGGGGTGGGCGCATCCGTCGGCAGCGGTGTTGAGGTAGGCGTGTCCGTCGGCAGCGGCGAGGGATCAGTAGTCGGTGTGGCGGTGCTGGTCGGAGTAGGGCTGGGCCCAGTGGTCGGTGTGGCGGTGCTGGTCGGCGCAGCGGTTTCCGTCACAGCCGGGGTGACAGTCGCCGGGCCGGCCATGGTTAAGGTCACCGTCAGGGTAGCGGCATTAGTCCCACTTTCCCGGCTGGCAAAGCTCAAGGCGGTGTTGCTGTCGGTGAAGATCGCCAGGCTGAGCGGCCCATCGGATTGGACGACGGGCGTGACGTCCAGCGAGGCCCACGCCCCGGCGCTGATCGCTCCGGACACGCCGAGGGCTTCTCCCGTCGCCGGTGCATTTTCATAAGTCATCGTGCGTTCACCCCAGCTCGTATCGGATTCTGCGTAGGCCTTCAGGCCGAAGCTGGAGCTGCTGTTGGAATACAAGTTAAGCACGGCGCTCTGCACCTGCAGCCCACTCACGCCGTTGAGATTGAAGAGCAGGTAAGCGTGCACGTCCGGAGAGACGTCCGCGCGCAAAGCGGAGGACGTGCCGTAGTTTCGCGTCGGTGAAGCTGAGTTGACATATGTGTCGGCCGCTACGGTAAAGGTGAGCACGCTTTCGGCAGGCATGATGACCGACACCGGGTCTGATGGAGCCGAGTGGTTGCCGTAAGGATCGAAGGCGTCAATCGTGTAGGTATAGCTGGCGCTGGCGGCAGTGGTAGTGTCCGAATAGGTGGTTGCGCCGCCGTTCACGACCGCCAGTTCTACCCCGTCGCGGTAAATGGTATACCCCTGCACGCCGGTGTTGTCGGTCGAGGCCGTCCAGGACAGGTCCGCCTGCCGCATCCCCAAGGGGACGACAGTCAGACCGGTAGGAACCGAAGGCGGCAGGGTATCGCTCTTGGCGGAAAACTCGACCAGGACACTGGAGATGCCCGACCCCTGCACAACCTTTAAGCGCACCTTCTGGGCGTTAATGTCATAGTACCAGGCCGCTCCACTTGCCTGGTCGTAGGTGGACTGCGAACCAACGTCGTTCACGATGGCGTTGTCCACCATGATCGACGCTGGTTTGCTCGGCGAGCCGATTTGCATTTCGACCAGCGCACCGGCCGGATTTTCCAGCTGCGCCCACAAGATTTGCTTGGCGTCATTCCAGCTGGCGTCAGTGATCCCCTTCGTGAATACCACGTTGTACCAGCGGTTATCGAGCGTTGTGACCTGGTTCACGTGGAAGCTGATCTCGGCCGGCATTCCGGCGACATCTTTAAAGACGATTGGCTGAGTCATGCCGCGGAAATCGCCATTGCTCTGGCGAACCTGGGCGCGCACGTAGGTGAAACTGCTGCTCAGCGAAACATTCTTGAGCGAGTTATAGCTGGCGCCTTTGGTGGAATCGCTGGCGATTTGTGCGGCGTCGCGGATCCACTCGATCGAGTCTCCCGACCGCAGGCCGCCGGTCACCTCGAGATGAACGTCGGCGCTGCTCAAGGCATCGGAAACAAACACGGGGTAGCGAGCCGGATAAGGCTCTTGCGATCCGGTATCGAGGTTGAAGAGAATGCGCCCGGTAAAATCTGCCCGGGCCGAATACGTTAACCCTTCATACATGGAATGGATCAAGGCGTCGAAGTCGTGAAGCGGCGCGTAGATGTAGGTTGCGGGTTTGCCGCTGAAGCCGGCGGTGTGGGTGTCGCTGGACCACTGCCCCAGGATGATCACTCCCTGGTTCAGCACCGCATCCCATGTGTCCGCCCAGGTTTGCTCGCGCACTTCCATAAAGTCTGAGCCCATGCCCTTGTTTTGGATCACTTCATCGGTGGTGATCGTCACGCCGGGATGATTTACTTGGGTGGGATAGCCGCTGTCATGCGTATCCGCGATGCCGTCGCTGCCGCTCGTGTACGAGCGGTAATCAGCGGGATCCGTGATGCCAAAATTGAAGCGCTGGGTATGGCGCTGCTGCCCCATTTCATAGCTCGGGAAGATGGTGAAGGCCTGCGTATTGAACTGGCTCACCTGCGATGTGCGGTACACATACTCGTTGGCCGGGTCCACCGGGCTGCTGTCGTCAATGCTGTAGGCGTCGAAGTAGGCTTCCGCCGTGCCGCCGTTTCCGGCCGCGGCCATTTTCAAGTTCACCAGCCCGTTGTAATCCAACGGCAGATCGGCGGCTGGAATGTCGTTTAATGCCTTACTGACGTCGATCGTGAAATCGTTCCAGGCATTTAGTTGATAAGAGCCGAGGGAATAGATCTGCACGCGCGCATTCGGGTCGCCGGACGGACCGCGTGCGTCGCCGAGCTGCCAAACGAGCACGGTCGTCTTCCCCGGCGAGATGACGCCCGCTTTTGTGGTATAGCCGTAAGGGTCTTTTACGACCGTCGGGTCGCCGCCAAGCGCGACCGAAACGTAAACGCCCGAGCCTGGATCGATGCGGGTCGGATAAATAGATACGTGGATGGTGACGTCCCCCGAGCGGAAGTTGGGGCCGCGCTTGGTCCACACGAAGGATTTGCCGTAAGAACTGGAGGCGCTCTTTAAGCGCAGCGAATAGGCCCCGGAGCGGACCGGCGAGGCAGCCAGGGCGTTAACGGTAGAGTTGAGCGCCCCGTAGTTACCGATCGACCAGCGCGTGTAGGTGTCATTGAAGGCCATATGGTTGGCGTTCATATTGTTGATCTGGAAGCTGCTGGCGCCGTTGTGGTCGGTCAAGAAGATACCGTCATACCCGGCGTTCTCGGCGCTCTGGCTGATAATGCCCAGATCGACGTAGGCTTCGGCGCTGACTGAAGAATGAACGTGCGGATCCGTTTTGTACCACTGCCAGACGACGCTGGCGTTTCCCGTCAGCGCCGGTGAGGCGTTTACCAGGAGCACGATCATGCTGAAAAGCAGAAAGAAATGTCGTACCTTGTTGTGAAGCATGGCAGCCCCCTAATCGTTGTGGTCATCGTCGAGCTGATTGTTGAGAACTTCGAACGTGTCGAAGATATGCGCGGCGGCTACCAGGTCGGCCTGGGTTTGGATCCGCACCACGAGTACGGCCACCAGTTCCTGGTGCGCGGGAATGCTGACCAGCACGAGCTCCTGGTAAGCGCCGTTGCAGCTCTGGTAGAGGTCGTATATGCCTTGAAAGTTCGGATCGGCATAATCGAACCGGCCGCCGTCCCGACATAGGGCGCTGCGCTTCGCCTTTTCGTTCGACAGGAGAGTCATGATGGCCGGGTTGACCATCCGGGCCGGGTTGGTTACCCTACTGGAGCCGGCCAGGTCCCGGGAAACGCCAAAGAACAACCCGGGGAGATTACCACCCGCATCGAAGTTGTTGAGGTCGGGCGAGACGCTAATAAACGTACCCACGTCTTTGCCGTGCACGATCCAGCGCCCGGTCGAGATGTCGTTCCAGTCGAGCGGGGCCTGCACCGAAATCGTCTCGTGCTCGTCGGTGATTCTGGTGTAATCCTGGTAGGGGGTCCCCGGCGCAGCCGCGTGGTCCACCAACCTCTTCAATACCGAAGGCGGTTGGTAGTGGGGGCGGGCCGGCGGCACGAAGGGCGGCGGCTTTTGACCTGATGGGGCAGCAGCGGCCCAATGGTATTGAATGGGGCTGAATACGAACGCGCCGAGTAGAACTAGCGCCAGCAGGGAAAACAATGAAAATTTCAGCTTCGCATCCATTTTGCCCTCCTTACGGGCAAACAAATGTGTATCCCTTTATGCCATGTAATTTTGTAACGATTCCTAGGCCGAGCGCTGTCTGCGGACGAGCGCCAGCACGCTGACCAGAAACAACGCGACTAACCCGCTGAGGGCCATCGCTTTTTCACCTACACCCGACCGCAAAACAGCCTTGGCAGGCTCGCTGGAGTCGAATTCAGCCACTTCGGGCGAGGGCAGGCTGTTGAAATTTGCCAGGACATCTAGCGAGTCTCGCCCGTAATTCCGGCTCGGCTCGATGTGAGTGTTCTCGCTGAACTCATTCCAGCTGATCAACCCGACCGCGTCAGGCGAGGAAGCCAGCGCCACAGACAGCTCGCTCCGCAGCGTATTCCCACCTTTGCGTTCCACCAAGCTCATACCGCATCTTCCGCCACCTGGCTCGACGGGAGCTGATTCCGATCGAAGTCCAGCCCCTGGTAGATAATGATGAGTTTGAAATCCTCTTCCTCGGCGATCCGAGTCAGCATCTCCAGGCGCGGTGAAAGCACGATAGTGTCCTTCCAGCTGGCGATGAAGCCGAGAATGTCCACCGCTTTAGCCCATTCGGTGTTCCTCGCATCCGTTCGCATACGCTGTTTGCATTTGAAAAAAAGCAATCTCGATTGTCTTCAGTGCTGTGGTATAGGGACGTCCCTTTGATAAACCCCTCGTTTGAATTACTGTTTTTATACGTTACTTTATGTATTATTAACGCAACATTAATTATAGTAATTAGACTGAAAATGTCAAGTATGTATTTCTACGTACTTTTCTCTTTTTTATCGATTTTAGCTGCTAGAAGAACGAATATCGCGGAATTTTAAGATTTCTTAAGTTGTGTATTGAGTTCCGATTGGTTGATCGTTCTGCCCCCCTGGGAACTTTTTACGCATCCGCTTCGTTATAGGACTGTAAGGAATTGAAACATTACTTTTAGAAAGGTTCCGATGAAAACATCAAAATTGTTACTACCCTTCTTGTTATTTGTGCTTTTGCTTTCGGCTTGCAGCCCAGCGCCTGCAGCGCCCGCCAATACCCAACCGGCTCCCACGCAGCCTGCGCCAACTCAGGAGCCCCAGAACCTCCCCCAGACCGGCATTCAAGGCGCGACCCAGACCGTTATCGAAATGCTGGCTGCCCAGCTAGGCGTCGACCCCGCCGATATTCAGGTGGTTGAGGCTTCGCCGGTCGAGTGGGCTGACAGCTGCCTGGGCGTGCATCTCAAAGATGTGATGTGCGCCATGGTGGTCACCCCCGGTTACAAGATTGTGCTGCAGAACCAGGGCAAGACCTACGAGTTCCATACCAACGTCGACGCCAGTTCCGTCCAGGTCGCTTCAGCCCCCGACGTCCAGTCCGCGGATGCTTCCATCATCTGGCAGGAGCAGGATCAGGGCTGTTCAACCGCAGAAATCAGTCCAAATGGCGTTGCCTTCGGCAGCTGCGGTGAAGATCTGGCCGCCGGCATTCTCAGTTCTCAGGATCGTCTGGATGAGTTCAAGCACTTCGTCGCGACCTACCAGTCCTTCGACGCCGATACTCCCGACGGTCACGTGATCTTGCAAGGCCAGGGTGACCAGGCTGCCACTCCCGCCGAGCAGCGCGCCGTCGCCGAGTGGGCTCGATTGGTCTACCAGGAATTGGACGGGCGCAGCTCCGCGGCTGCCGGCCTGGCCTTCGCCTGGCACCGTGAGGGCGGCATCGCCGGCTTCTGCGACGACCTGTCCGTCTATGTAACCGGCGCGGCCTACGCCAGCTCTTGCAAAGGCCAGTCGGCCAATAACCTCGGCAAGGTCTACCTGTCCCCCGAGCAGCTCCAGCAGGTGTTCGATTGGGTCGACAGCTACAAGAACTTCGAGCTGAACCAGTCCGACGATGCCAAGGCTGACGGCATGACCATCCGGCTGGTCTTCAGCGGCAGCGGCGACGCCACCATCTCCGAACAAGCTCGCCTGGCCATGCTCGACCTGGCCCCCCAAATCTACAATCAGGCGGCTCAGGGACAATAAGCCCCAAAGCCTCCATTCCTCTCCCCCGCAGGGATATCCCGCCCTGCGGGGGTTTTTTATTCCAGGCAATTGGGGATTGGTAATCAGGGATTAGGAGGTTGGGTATCCGCGGGGCTCCTCTCGCAGCCTCCCGGGTGCCTTATCCCTGGTTACCAATCCCCAATCCCCTAATCCCTGATTACCAATCCCCAATTGCCTTCTCTTTGCCTCGATAGGCTTCTCGAGACCAGTAAATTCACTATAATTAGGACATGCCCTCCCAATCGGAAAGCTTATCGTCACCGCGCTCATCGGTCTCGCCTGGTGCTTTGGCATCATCCTGCTCTACTTCACCGGGCACAAGCCCTTCACACCTGAGCAGGGGTTCGCCATTGCCCTGGCTGTCTGGCGACTGCTGGTCGCGGCGGTTATCCTGACGCTCGGCGGCGGCCTGGGTTTCCTCCTCTACCGCCGCGACGAACTGCCGCCGCTGGTGCAGGTGGCGCTGCAAGCCGGCCTGGGCGCCGGCATCCTGGCGCTGGGGCTGCTCCTCGCCGGTTCCATCGCTCTGCCGCGCTGGCTCTTGTGGCTGCTGCCGCTCGTGCTCGGCGCGCTGCTGTTCCGTCCGGCGCTCGCCTGGATCCGCCAGTGGAGTTCTCTGGCCGACCTGCTGCGACAGAGTGACCGCTTCAGCCGCTGGATTGCCGGGCTGAACGGGCTCTCGCTGCTCGCGGCACTGTTCATCGCCCTGGCCCCGCCGCTCAAATGGGACGCGCTGGTCTACCACCTCCTGCTCCCGCAGGCCTACCTCGACGCCGGACGGGTGGCCTACCTGCCCTGGATCATGAAAGCCGGCATGCCCCAAAACACCGAGATGCTCTATACTTGGGCTATGGCGCTCGGAGGCGCTGAAGCCGCTGCGGTGTTGGGATGGGCGATCGCCGTGACCACTGTCAGCGGCCTGCTGGCTTACCTCGCTTGGCGGCTGGATCTGCGTCCCGCTTGGGCCGGTGTGGCTGCGCTCCTGGCCGGTTTCTCGGTCGTGGCGGCGGCCGGCTGGGCCTACGTCGATTGGATGAGCTTATTCCTCGGCCTGGGTGTGCTGGTCAGCCTGGACCTCTTCCGACAGCGCGGTCAGCGGCGGGATGTGTTTTTTACGGGAGCATTCGCCGGTCTGGCCCTGGCGACAAAGTATCCCGCCGGGGTGCTCGGTCTGGTGGGTGCAATCGCGCTGGCCTGGCATCTCTGGCGTCGACGCGAGGATGGCATCCCGGTTTGGCGCTCCCTGGGCCTGTATGCGCTCGGCGGCGCGCTGCCGGTACTGCCCTGGCTGGTCAAGAATGCCCTCACAACCGGCAACCCGCTCTACCCGCTGTTCTTCACTTCCGGCGCCATGAACGCCGTTCGCACCGAGGTCTACACCCATTCACTGCCGTATGGCAATTGGACCGACCTGATTTTCCTGCCGCTGCGCGCCACCTACCTCGGCGTCGAAGGCGGAGAGGGTTACAGCGCCGCCATCGGTCCGCTGCTCTTAGGCCTGGGTGCGCTGGCCTGGTTGGGTTGGCGTCTTTTACCCGCCGAGCGCCGCCCGGTCCTGGAAAACGCGGCCGTGATCGCCGTACCCGGGCTGATCGTGTGGGCCTTGGGCAACCAGTTCAGCGGATTTCTGATCCAGTCCCGCTTCTACTTTGGTCTTTTCCCAGCTTTTGCCATGCTGAGCGCAGCCGGTTTCCTGGGGCTCGACTGCCTGTCCCTGCCGCGCCTGCGCCTGGGACGAATCGTCTCGGCCCTGGTGCTGTTGGTGGCTGCTTTCAGCGCCCTCGAAATGGGCCTCTCGACCTTACGCCAGGGTGCGCCGCAGACCGTGCTGGGCCTGGAGAGCAGGGAGAGTTACCTGACCGATAATCTTGGCTGGTATTGGCCGGCGGTCGAGGGATTGCGCGAACTGCCGGCGGGCTCAAAGACCCTGCTGCTGCTGGAGCCGCGCAGCTACTACTGCACCCCGTTGTGCTCCCCAGACGAAACCATGGACCGCTGGAAGCGCGACTGGCTTTCCCTGCAAGATCCGGATGCCATCCTGGCCTCCTGGCGCTCGCAGGGTTTCACCCACATCCTCTTCTACAAAGCCGGCGCGGATTTCATGCGCTCCAGTGGTGACACCAACCACACCGAGCCCGAATGGCAAGCTCTGGATGCCTTTCTGGCTCGCTTACCGACCCCGAACGATTATGGAGGGATCTATGAACGCTACGACATCCAACAATAAGAATTTCTACTTGGGCCGCATTGCCGACGTGAGCGGCGGAGCTCAAGAGCCGCTGCTGTTCGACCCGGCCGACCTGACCACCCACGCCTTTGTCACCGGGATGACCGGCTCCGGCAAGACCGGGGCCTGCATTGGCCTGCTCGAGGAGGCCGCCTTGCAGGGCATCCCCGCCATTATCATCGACCCCAAGGGCGATTTGACCAATCTGCTGCTGCACTTCCCCGATCTGCTGCCGTCCGATTTCCAACCCTGGATCGATCCCGAGGAAGCCCGCCGCCAGGGAAAGAGCCTGCCGGCGCTGGCCGAAGAGACGGCTGAAACCTGGAAAGAGGGCCTGGCCGGTTGGGGATACGGCCGCGAGCAGCTCCTGGCGCTGCAGGAGGCGGTCGATTTTGGCGTCTATACCCCCGGCTCGGGCGCAGGCACGCCGATCAACGTGCTGTCTTCCTTCGCCGCGCCCGATCTCCCCTGGGATGAGAACCGCGAGATCCTGCGTGAGAAGATTGCCAGCCTCGTCACTGCCCTGCTCGGTCTGGTCGGCATTCAGGATATCGATCCGCTGCGCTCGCGCGAGCACATCCTCCTCTCGAACATCCTGGAGCGTGCCTGGAGCCAGGGTACCTCTCTCGACCTGATCGAGCTGATCTTGCAGGTGCAGAACCCACCCTTCGAGCGCCTGGGCGCTTTCCCGGTCGATAACTTCTTCCCGGAAAAGAGCCGCTTCGACCTGGCGATGCTGTTGAATAACTTCCTGGCTACGCCTTCGTTCCAGACCTGGCTGGAAGGCCAGCCGCTGGATGTGCCGGCCCTGCTGCGCACCTCCGACGGCAAGCCCCGTCACAGCATCTTTTACCTGGCCCACCTCTCCGACACGGAGCGCATGTTTTTCGTCACCTTGCTGCTCTCTTCTGTCGAGACCTGGATGCGCTCGCAGCGCGGCACAGGCGGGCTGCGAGCCCTGGTCTACTTTGACGAGATCCTCGGCTACATGCCGCCGGTCGCCAACCCGCCTTCGCGCCCGGTGCTGCTGCGCCTGCTCAAGCAAGCGCGTGCCTTTGGCGTCGGTTTACTGCTGGCCACCCAGAACCCGGTCGACGTGGATTACAAGGGCCTGTCGAATATGGGTACCTGGTTTATCGGCCGGCTGCAGACCGACCAGGACAAACAGCGCCTGCTGGATGGGCTGGAGAGCGCCCAGGGCGGTCTGGACCGCTCGGTTTACGATAAGCTGATCTCCGGATTGAAGAAGCGCGTCTTCCTGCTGCACAGCGTCCACCGCCGCGAGCCGCAGCAGTTCAGCACCCGTTGGGCGCTCAACTACCTGGCCGGACCGCTGACCCGGGCGCAGATCCCTGACCTGGTCCGGCTGCAGCAGCCTTCTGCGCCGCCGCCCGCCGCTCCGGGTGAATCTCCAACGGCTCCGGCACAGCCCGCCGCGACCCCGGTCGTGACCCCACCTGCCGCGACCCGGCCCAAGCCCACCGCCGAGCCGGACCTGGTTCCGGGCTATTCTCTCACCCGCCCCAGCCTGCCCTCCGGCGTGGCCGAATACTTCCTGCCCAACGAGCTTGGCGTCGGCCAAGCTTCCAGCGCACTGAACATCCGTCCTGGCGTGGAGGTCGAGGTGCAGAGCATCTTATACCGCCCGGCGCTGATTGCCCAGGCCGAGGTGCGCTACCTTCAGCGCCGTTACGATCTGGAGACCACTCGCCAGACCGCCGCTCTGGTCGAGCGCTTTGACGGTCCCTTCATCCGCTGGGAGGATTTCAAAACCCCGGCGCGCAACCCCAAGAGCCTGTTCTCCGAGCCCCTGCCGAATGCTCGCTTTGACCAACTGCCGGTTGAATGGAGCGACACGCGCAGCTGGAAGAGCTGGCAGAGCGACTTCGCCGACTGGATCTACCGCTCCGGCGCGATTGAAGTGCGCGCGAACCAGGCCTTGAAGATCTACACCGGCCCGGATGAGTCCTCGGCCCAGTTCCGCGAGCAGTGCAGCCAGGCCGCCCGGGCCGGGTTGGACGCCGACCTGGCTAAGCTAAAAGCTGCCTACGAACGCAAGATCAGCGCCCTCGAAGCGCGCATCCAGCGCCAGGAATTGGAAGTGGACGAACAGAAAGACGAGGTCAGCCAGCGCCGTACCGAGCAGTTCGGCACCATCGCCGAGTTTGGCCTCAGCCTCTTGGGCGGCCGCAAGCGCAGCATCTCCTCTTCCCTTTCCAAGCGCCGCCTCACGCAAAAGGCCAGGGCCGACCTGGAGCAGGAGCGCCAGGAGCTGGATGCGCTCGAAAAGGAGCTCAAAGAACTCGAAGCCGCCTTCGAGCGCGACAAGGCCGAGGCGCAGGACCGCTGGTCTCAAACCGCCAACGACGTCACCGAAATCTCCGTGACGCCCTACAAAAAGGACATCTACGTCCAGCTCTTCGGCGTCGCCTGGCTGCCCTATTACCTTCTGAAGGTGGGGGAGGAGATTAAAGAAGTGCCCGCCTACGAAGCTTGAGATTAACGAACTTAGAATAAGCGTAACGGCTCTGCCAGAGCCGTTACGAATAGACACAAATGCTACCCTCTTTAATCGTGCTTATTCCTATTTGTATTCTCTTGACAAGTTAATTGTGTAGGTGTAATATGTAGGTGTAATTATATTTGAGAGGTGATCTGTGCCAGAAAAATTATATCGAGCGCAACTTTTGCTGGAACCACAACAGCACCAGGCCTTGGTGGAGATTGCGGAGCGTGAAGGCCGGTCTATATCCGATGTGGCTCGTCAAGTGATCGCGGCCGGGCTGGAGGTTGTTCAGAACCAGGAAGATGTTTGGGCCCAGCGTGAGCGGGCGTTGGAAGGACTCCGGCAGATTCGGGAAGAGCAAGAGGTCTACCATGGGAACCTGATCGAAGAAGTTCGTGATGAGCGCGACCAGGAAAATGAGGACCTATGGAAGGGACAGTAAATCGAATTGTTCTGGATGCAAATATTGGTCTGGCCCTGGTCATCTCATTACCATTCTCAAAAACTGTTGAAAGAGCGTGGAAATCCTGGCTCGAAACCCAAGCAGCAATTTATGTTCCGACCTTATGGGATTATGAAACCACTTCCGGCTTGCGTCGTTCCATCTATCTAAAACTGATTTCCGAAGAATCGGCTTTTACGGGATTAGATTATCTTGACAGGCTTATCATCCATCGGATCCCCCCATCTACACGATTGAATAAACAAGCGCTCATCTGGGCAAAGCGCCTCAATCAAGGAAAAGCTTACGATTCTGTCTATGTAGCGGCCGCTAAATCAGTCAAGGCGAAATTGTACACAGCTGATGAACGCCTGGTTAACGCTTGTCGTTCTATTGGGGCGAACTGGGTCCATTGGATCGGCGAATTTTCTTAAAACAAAAACCGGGTTTCGTGAGAAACCCGGTTTGAGTTCTTTAATCCATCTGCTGCCGTCCGGCCAGCGCCCGCAGCAGAGTGTTCTGGTCGGCGTACTCTAAATCTCCGCCGACCGGCAGGCCCCGCGCCAGGCGCGTCACCCGCGCATTCGTCCCGGCCAGCTGCTGGTGCAAGTACAGCGCCGTGGCGTCGCCTTCCATGCTCGGGTTGGTCGCCACAATCACCTCGCGCACCTTGCCGGACTTGACCCGCTCGATCAGCGGTTTGATCTTCAGGTTCTCCGGGCCAATGCCTTCGATCGGGGAAAGCACTCCGTGCAGCACGTGGTAGCGCCCGTGGAATCCCCCGGTCTGCTCCAGCACCAGCACGTCCAGCGGCTCTTCCACCACACAGATGCTGCTCTCATCCCGCCGGGTGTCCGAGCACAACTCGCACACATCTTGCCCGGCCAGGGTGATGTTAAAGCACTCTTTGCACTGGCTGGTGGCGCTCTTTAACTGCTGCAGCGCCGAGGCCAGCTGCTGCGACAGATCATCCGGCGCGCGCAGCAGGTGAAACGCCAGCCGCGAGGCCGTCTTCGGACCAATGCCGGGCAGTCGCTCCAGCGCATTGATCAAGTTATAAACAGGTTCCGGTAATACGGGCATAACTCCTGCTGTCTATCCGGCTAGATTCCGAGTCCGGGAATACCGCCCGACAGCGGCCCCATGCGCTCCGCCGCCATGTCGCGGGATTGGTCCAGCGCCATGTTCACGGCGCTCAAAATCAGGTCTTGCAGCATTTCGGCGTCTGCATCTTCCAGCAGCTCGGGATCGATCTCCACGCCTCTGCAGCGCTGGTCGCCAGTCATGGTGACCTTAACTGCGCCGCCGCCGACGCTGGCTGTGACGGTCTCTTCCGCCAGCTGCGCCTGGACCTGCTCCATTTGTTCTTGCAGCGCTTTGATCTGCTGCATCATTCCGCCGCCCCCCGCGCCGCCTTTCTTGCCGCCGGGCGGGCGATTGTATCCTTTAGCCATCGTTTACTCCTTACTTTGGGCATCGCAAAAATTGATTGTGATAGCCCCTTAATTTTACCACTTTCCAAAAATCTTAAAAAAATAAGCCCTTGCGCCAACGTCGACGACGTTGGCGCAAGGGCTTATTTTTTCACTCTTTCCGCACGATCTGCCCACCCAGGTTCAGCGCCGTGCCGACCATCCCATCACCCTCGACGTCCAGATCGGTGGGATCGCCGCCTTTGGTGTTCATCACCACCGCACTCACACTCAGGCTGCAGCCCAGCACCTCGAAGATTGCCTGGCTGGTAATCTGCATGTTCTCTTGCGCCGCCATCTTGTCGCGCAGCAGATCAGACTGGAACCCCAACACGATCAGGTTGTCCTTGAGCGTTATCGGCTTGCACGAGTTGATCAGCGCCTGCGCCGATTGGCTCTTCTTGCGGGCCACTGCGCCGATGCGCTTCCACTGGTTGAGGATGTCTTGCAGGCTCACCGCTTTCCCATCCCCGCTCGCTGCTGCCGGTGGGGCGGGAGGCTCATTTTGGGGCAGGGCGGCGTCTTTGGCGGCCGTCGTCCGGGGCATTTCCGGGGGTGGAGCTTGCTCAGTCTGCGAGGGCGCCTGCCGCGCCGCTGGGGGCGGGCTTTCTCGGCGCTCTTCGCGGGCCGGGGCCTGCATCGGCTGCGGCGCAGATCGCGGCGCGCTCTCTGCGGGCACGGCGTACACTGCCGGGCCTTCGATCGACGTTGCCAGCGCCAGCTCCAGCAGCAGGCTGGGCTGCCAGCTGCTGCGCGTCTCGCTGGCGGCGCTGCTGAACAGCCGGATCGCCTCGATCAGCCGGTTCAGCTCGAACGCCTGGGCGTGCTGGGCCATCTTCGCTCGCATCTCGGCGGTGGCATCCACCTGTTCGGCGTTGCCCAGGCGCATCAGCATCAAGCTGCGCAGGTATTCCACCACCTGCCGGGCGAACTGGCGCGGATCGGTGCCGCCATCCAGCGCATGGTGGATGCAGTCCAGTCCGGCGGCGGCGTTCTCCGCCAGGATCGCCTCGGTCAGCTCCACCACCGCCTGGCTGGTCGCCGTGCCGAGCACGTTCTGCGCCTCCACCAGGGTGATCTTCTCGCCGGTCGAGGCCAGTTGATCCAGCAGTGAGATGGCGTCCCGCATGGCTCCGGTCGACTGCCGGGCGATCAGCGTCAGCACATCCGGCTCCACGTCCAGCTTCTCTGAGTTGGCCAGGCGCTTCAAGTGCGCCACGATGTCGTTGACCGGAATGCGCCGGAATTCGTGCCGCTGGCAGCGCGACAGCACCGTCGCCGGGATCTTGTGCGCTTCGGTCGTCGCCAGGATGAAGATGGCGTGCGGCGGCGGCTCTTCCAGGGTCTTCAACAGGGCGTTGAAGGCCGCCGTCGAGAGCATGTGCACTTCGTCGATGATGTACACCTTGTAGCTGCCCTGGCTGGGGGCGAAGTTGATCTTGTCGCGCAGGGCGCGCACGTCATCCACCGAGGTGTTGGAGGCCGCGTCGATCTCGATCAGGTCCAGGAATCGTCCCTCGTTGACCGCCAGGCAGTGCTCGCACTGGTCGCAGGGTCGCTTGGCCGGGTCGGGGTTCAGGCAGTTAACCGCTTTCGCCAGCAGCCGCGCCGTGCTGGTCTTACCGGTGCCGCGCGGCCCGGCAAACAGGTAGGCGTGGCCGAAGCGACCGCTGCGGATGGCGTTCTGCAGCGTGCGCACGACGTGTTCCTGGCTCACCACCTCTTCCCAAAGGTGAGGACGCCACTTGCGATAAAAAGCCTGTGACATGAGGGTTTCCGCTTCCGTATTTGCTGGTTGTTATCTTGCCTGCGTCGAAAAAATGCTGTTTGTTTCCGGCAGCCCGCAAACAGCATGGGTTCGAACCATTCAGGAGATCACAGATTGAAATTCGGCCTGGAGGTCGATCACCCGGTACTCGAACACCGGGGACGGCACTCGCACATTGTACTCGAAAATCTTGCGATTGAGGGCCGCAATTGCTGCGGTAAATTCGGCCCTGGCTCCATCTCGCTCGCGCTCATCATGCGCGCTCTCCCAGGCGGACTGGAGGCGTATGCGGTTCGCTTCCCGCTGCGCCTCGATCTCCTTGCGCAGCTCGATCCATTCGAGCGTGTAGCCGTTGTTCTGGAGCAGTTGGAACGCCATCCGCCATTCCTGCAACTCGTACGGGTTGTCCTCCAGCTTCAACGGCTTGCCCTTACCCGCCAGGTGATCGAACTCCCCGGCCTCTATGGCAGCTTTGATCTTCTCTTCCACAATCCGGTCAAAGACGCTCATACTGCCTACCTCTATTCCTACCTGATCCTGACTCGGCTACGGTATTACATACTTCGCCCGCAGGTTGCCTTCCGAATCGAGCAAGCGCACCTCTTCCCCCGCCGACCACACCGGTTTCTCCAGGCCCCAGTGCAGTTCGATCACCGTGTCCGGCCCGGCCTTGGTGTACACCTCCACCCCGGCGTCTTTGTTCAACAGCAGCTGCGGGAAGGTGTACAGGTTTCCGTCGCTGTCCTTCAGCTGCCAGCCGGTCAGCCACAGCTCCCCGTCGCCGACACGCTGCAGCCGCACCGATTCGGTGGCCAGGTCGCCCGCGCCGAATACGTTTTGGACCTGGATCACTACCACGTCCACGGAGGGCAGGGTGGCCGTCTCGACCGGAGCCAGGACCGCCGATGCCGGTTCGGCCGCCGCCGTCGACCCGCCCTGAGGAGAAACCGGCCGCTGGGTCGTGTCCCACCAGTACAGCACGCCCAGGGTGGTGGCAGCGGAGATGAAGATATTGAGCAGCAGGTATGGGACGAGCCGTTTCCAGGTTCTCATGGGGCCTTCCTTGTTTGGCGTGGTTTCGATTGTTGTCACAGCCGTTGTTGATCTGACAACAACCCAAACACGGTCCTTCCGCTTGGGCGCGCTCAAAAATTGTAGATTGAGGCGCCCTTCCGCTTGAATCATAGCATAGATTGCGGTTAAAATGGTACTCAGGATGCCTTATTTGATCGATGGTCACAATTTGATCCCCAAGCTGCCCGGGCTGAGTCTGAGCGACGTAGAGGATGAGCTGGAGCTGATTGAACGCCTCCAGCAGTTTTGCCGCGCCCACCGCCGCAAGGTCGAGGTCTACTTCGACAAGGCTCCCCTGGGTCACTCCGGCACCCGCCGCTACGGCAGCGTCATCGCCCATTTCGTGCGTGAGGGACGCACCGCCGACCTCGCCATCGCCGACCGCCTGCGCAGCATGAAGAAGAGCGCCGCCAACTGGACCGTGGTCAGCTCCGACCATGAAGTGCAGGCCGAGGCGCGCTCAGCCCGCGCCCAGGTGATTTCATCGGAGGAGTTTGCCCGGTTGATGGGCGCATCTCCCGGCTCCGCCGTCGACGAAAAGGTCGAGCGCCCGATGAGCGACAAGGAGCTGGATGAGTGGCTGCGCCTGTTCGAACCTAAAAAGAAGAAAAAATAAACGGTCTTCGGATAGATTTCGCCATCGACGCGTCGATGGCGAAATCTATCCGAAGACCACTCGGAACTCTTATTCTTATTTAATGTAATCAAGATAAATATGATGTATATTATCCATAAGACACCATAATTATTGGTAGAAGGGGTGTCTCACCACCGTCGGATCATTCGTCTGCTCGTCCCCCCCGAGTTGGCGTCCCGCAAGGGAATGGCGGTGGTATTCCCTCCCTGAAGATCGCCAGGCATGGCCCCCCCTTGCCTGGCGATCGCTCTTTAAACCAACCCTTGGGGGTGTTTTTTCTCTCGAATGTCTGTATACTAAAAGGGGGGTGAGAACTGCTTCCAGGCCGTTCCCAGCCGCAAGCCTTTCCCGGTACGCGGCGCGCAGGAGCCGCTGCAGCCTTACCCAAATGCCCGACCTGGCTGTGGGCTTCTTCCACGAGCATACTCCACCCAGTAATCATCCGGAGCAGTCCATATGAAAACAAAACCTGAAAGCCCGAGAAACCCCTGGCAGTCGGTGCGCCAGTTCTTCGAACGCGGCGCTGAAATCTGGGAAATGATCCGGGCGTCCGCCTCGGATGCGCCGGACGCCTGGGAGCGCAGCATCACCCGCTTCGAAGCCCAAGACCGGATTAGTCCGCCTCCGCCCGGCGCGGTCGTCTTCACCGGCAGCTCCAGCATCACCTTCTGGGAAACCCTGCGGCAGGATATGGCCCCCTTGCCGGTCATCAATCGCGGTTTTGGCGGCTCGCGCATCCATCAGGTCGTTCACAACGCGGGGCGCATTGTCCTTCCCTACCGGCCGCGGGCGGTGGCGCTGTTTGCCGGCACCAATGATATCGCCCCTCCAAATCCCAAATCTGCCATGCAAGCCTACCAGGGTTATCTCGCATTCGTTCGGGCGGTCCATTCCACCTTACCTGAGACGCCCATCTATTACATCTCCATCACTCCCGCACCGTCGCGATGGAAGCTTTGGCCGGTCGTGTGTGAGGTCAACCGCCTCATCCAAGCCCACACGCAGAACGATCCATGTCTGCACTTCATCGACATCGTCCCGGCATTTCTTGGCCCCGATGGCAAGCCCCGGCGCGAGCTGTTCCGAATAGACCGCCTGCATCCCAACGCCCTCGGCTACGCCCAGTGGACCGCAATCATTAAGCCGGTCCTCCTGGCAGACCTGACGACGGCGGCCGCATAGCTGCATATGGCTCAAAACCAATTAAATTTAGTTCCTTAGTTCCTTAGTTCCCCAGGGTATAGGGTTGGGGAACGAAGGAACGAAAGAAACTAAACCTTACATCCTTGCAAAAATCTTTCTGGCCTTCGTCGGGTGGCATTTTTCAGCCCCCAATCCCCAATTACCCAATACCTTCCTTTGCGCCAATTAGTAACCTTTGATACAATTTAAAAAAGGAGAATTAACCGGGACCGATTTACAGATCAATTCGAGAAGGGAACAACCGTGTACCGAAAAATCAGTATTGGCCTGCCCCGTATCCACGCTGAAGCCGGCGAGCGGCGCGCTTTCTTACCTTTGTTCGTCCATTGGCTCGAGAGCAACAAGTATCACGTTTACCTCGAACATGGCTATGGCGCAGGGATAGGATATAAAGAGAAGGATTACCAGCGGGCCGCACCGAACGCCCACTTCGTCAGTTGGGAAGAGACCTACCAGCAGAAGTATGTGCTCGTTTTGCGCTACCCCGGCGACGAGGCGGTCAAGCAAATGCAGCCCGGCTCCACCTTGATCTCCATGCTGCACTATCCCACCCGCCCCGACCGGGTGGAGCTGCTCAAGAGCCTGGGCATTGAGGCCGTCTCGCTCGACGGAATCGTCGACGATAATGGCCGCCGGTTGGTCGAGGCCCTGCATATGGTGGCCTGGAACGGCGTTGAAGTGGCCATGAAGCTGCTGCATAAGATCTACCCGCCGCCCGGCTTCGAAAGCGAGAAACGACCGCCCATCCGGGTGACCCTGCTCGGCCCCGGCGCTGTCGGCTCGCACGTCATCCGCGCCGCCGTCCAATACGGCGACCCCTCTTATCGCAAGCGGATGATCAGCAAGGGCGTCCTGGGCGTGCAGGTGACTGCCCTGGATTACGATCTGACCGGGAATGAAATTTACATGCGTGATCTGCTCAGCCAGACTGACATGCTGGTCGATGCCACCCAGCGCCCCGATCCCTCCCGGCCGGTCATTCCCAACGACTGGATCGCCTGGATGCCCGAGCACGCCGTGCTGCTCGACCTCTCAGTCGATCCCTACGATTTCGACGTCGATCCGCCGGTGGTCAAGGGCATTGAGGGCGTTCCCCAGGGCAACCTCGACCAGTACACCTTCAGCCCCAACGACCCGGCCTACGCGGAGATGCCCGCACAGGTCTGCAAGCGCCACCGCCGCCATGCCGTCTCGTGCTACTCTTGGCCCGGCGTCCACCCCGAGCGCTGCATGGACCATTACGGCAAGCAGCTCCGCCCGCTCTTGCGCACCATCAACGAGGCCGACTCGATCGATAAGATCAGCCCCCACGGCGATTTCTTCAACCGCGCCATTTCCCGGGCGATGTTATCCAGGTGGAGTGGCAATAACCACTGAGAGGAATGTCTCGCGCAAAGCAGGCTAAGCCGCGCAAAGGGCGCAAAGGTAAATAAGAACCTTTGCGCCCTTTGCGCGGCTTAGCCTGCTTTGCGAGAAAATAACCTAGCGAATCACGCCCAGTTTCTTGCCTACCTCGGCAAACGCTGCCAATCCCTGATCCAGGTCATCCTGGCTGTGAGAAGCTGAGATCATTACCCGGATGCGCGCTTTGCCGCGTGGCACGGTCGGGAAGCCGAGCGCCATGGCGAACACACCCGCCTCGAACAGCTCGCGGCTGAACTGCTGCGCCAGCGGCGCTTCGCCCAGCATGACCGGCGTGATTGGCGTGACGCTGTGACCGGTGTCGAAGCCCAGCTTCTTCATCTCGGTCTTGAAGTAGTCGGCGTTGCTCCACAGCTTCTGCACCAGATCTTCCGACTCCTCGAGAATGTCGACCGCCGCGATGCAGGCCGCTGCGTCCGCCGGGGTGACCGCCGACGAGAACAGGAACGGCCGCCCGCGCTGGCTCAGCCACTCGATGATCACGGCCTTCCCAGCCACCACACCGCCCATCACCCCGAACGCCTTCGACATTGTGCCGATCTCCACATCGACCTTGCCGTGCAGGTGGAAGTGGTCCACGATGCCGCGGCCGCCGCGCCCCAGCACGCCTTCGCCGTGGGCGTCGTCCACCATCAGCATCACGCCATGCGCGCTGGTCACCTCGTAGATCTTGTCCAGCGGGGCGATGTCGCCGTCCATGCTGAACACGCCGTCCGTGATCGCCATGGCGCGCCGGTAGCCGCCCTCATTCTCCCGGATCACCCGCTCCAGGTCGGCCGGATTGCCGTGCGCGTAGCGCACGATCTTCGCTCCCGAAAGCCGCGAGCCGTCGATGATGCTGGCGTGATTGAGCTCGTCCGAGAAGATCAGGTCTTCCTTGCCGACCAGCGCCGGAATGGTGGCGGTGTTGGCGTTGAAGCCGGATTGGAAGGTGATGGCCGCTTCCACACCCTTGAATTCCGCCAGCCGGCGCTCCAGCTCCAGGTGGATATCCATTGTCCCGGCGATGGTGCGCACCGCTCCCGGCCCCACCCCATACTGGTCGATGGCGTCTTTGGCCGCCTGCTTCATGCGCGGGTTGTCGGCCAGCCCGAGGTAGTTGTTCGAGCAGAAATTGAGTACCCGCTTGCCGTCCACCACCAGCCACGGCCCCTGCGGCGAGCTCAACGTGCGAATGCGGTTGTATAAACCGGCCTGTTTCAGATTGTCCAGCTCTTCCTGAATCCAGCTCAGTCGATCGCTCATGCTTTTGGCTTCCTCCGGTTCGAATTTGGGTTTTGATCTTACTTTTAATATTATACTCCTCCAACCTACCACACAAGATCCGAAGAACCGATCCGAGAGAGGTGTGCTGCGGTCGACTGCAGCACACCTCTCTCGGATCGGTTCTTCGGATCTCTACTCTCATGCCAAGGCGCAAAGTCGCCAGCAGGGCTTAGCGCCTTGGCATGAGACATTCACCCGAGATATACTATAGGAAAATCCATGCTTTTCTGGAGGCAACCATGCTCGGGCTGCTGTACGCCGTCGTCACCGTGCTGGCCTGGGGCACCTGGCTGGCCCCTTCGCAGAACATCGTCTTCCGCAACCAGCAGATCAAGACCTTTTACGTGGCCGCCGCCAATCTAGTCCTGGCCGCCCTGGTGTTCGCCTTCCAGGGCCTGGGGGACTTCACCTGGCAGGTGTTCTGGCTGCCTTTCGTGGGCGGGCTGGTCTGGTCGGTCAGCGGGTTCATGGCTTTCACCGCCACCAACCGGCTCGGCATGGCGCGCGCCTACGGCATCTGGGCTCCGCTCAACGTGGTGGTCAGCATTTTCTGGGGCGTGGTCATCTTCGGCGAATTCCTGGCCCTCGGGCGCTTCACCATCGCACTGCTTGCCCTGGCCCTGCTGATCAACCTGGCCGGGGTGCTGCTGATCATCTTCGCCAAGGGCGCCGGCAGCCTGGCCGCCTCCGGCTCGCTGTTCTGGACAGGGCTGTTCGGTGCGGTCGGCGCGGGCGTGCTGTGGGGCAGCTATTACATCCCCATTCAGCTCTCGGAGGCTTCCATGTGGGTGGCTGCCTTCCCGCTCGCCTTGGGCATCTTCGCCGGCAGCCTGGCCCTTGCAGCTTTTTCCCGCCAGCCGCTGCGCTTGAACCACTCGAGCGAATACCTTCGAGTCACGTCCACCGGGCTGCTGTGGGGCGTCGGCAATTACGGCATGCTGCTGCTGGTCGGCGAGCTGGGGGCTGGGCGCGGCTACACCATCTCGCAGCTGGGTGTGGTGGTCAGCGGGCTGGTCGGCGTTTACATCCTCAAAGACCCCCGGCCCCGCACCCGCGCCGCCGCTCTGACCCTGGTCGGCTGCGTCTTCGCCACCCTCGGCGGCATCCTGCTCGGCAGTCTGAAATAACTTGTAGCAACAGGCATCCCTGCCTGTTGTTTGTTCAGTGAACACAACAGACAGGGATGTCTGTTGCTACGCGTCCACGAGTGCAACAGACATCCCTGTCTGTTGTTCCATATAGGCGAAAACTTCAAACCGCTTGCAAGTTTCCACAATCCGGTCTATATATTAAATATCCCACTCAAAAGGAAACCGCCATGAAAGTCAAAGAAGTCATCGACCAGATCATCAGCGCCTGCAGCGTCCCCCGGATGGCAAAGACCTGCGACCAGCTCATCGCGGGTGACTGGGACTGCGAAGTGACCGGCATCGCTACCACCTTCATGGCCACCGTGGACGTGGTCCGGGCGGCAATTGACCAGGGGATCAACCTGATCGTCACCCACGAACCGACCTACTTCACCCACCACGACAAAACCGGCTGGCTGCAGGAGGACGAGGTCTACCGGCGCAAGCAGCGGCTGATCGACCAGAACGGCATCAACATCTGGCGCTTCCACGACCACATGCACAGGACGCAGCCCGACCTCATCTTCGCCGGGATCGAGAAGGAACTTGGCTGGGAAGCTTACACCGACTCCACCGGCCTGAACTGCTATCACCTCCCCAAAACCACTGTGGCGGAGCTGTCCGCGTTCCTGCAAGAGCGGCTCGACGTCAAAATCGTGCAGATTGTCGGCAGCGCGGACGATCCTGTCGAGCGGTTGGCCTTCCTGGCGGGTGGCGGCAGCCTGGGCCTCGGCCGGGATGAAATGCCCATGGAGCTGATGCGCACCGCCAACCTGGACGCCATCGTGTGCGGCGAGATCCTGGAATGGACCCTGGCCGCCTACGTCCGCGACGCCCACCAGCTCGGCCTGCGCAAATCCCTGATCATCCTCGGCCACGACCGCACTGAGGAGGTTGGCATGAAACACCTGGTCCCCTGGCTGCAGGATTTAATGCCAGACGTGCCGGTCCAATTCATTGAGTCCGGCGAGCCGTTCGATTACCTAAACTTCAAACCCTAGCGGCAAGGCTGCCGTCATGATCCTGTTACGACAAATCGCTGCATACTTTTTTGGCGGAGCAACTGCTGTTCTCATGCTGCTTGCTATATTTTCCGGCGGCGCTTATTTCAGAAGTCTGATCGATTTTGAAGGAGCGAAAAAAGGGGTGTCTGCCTCAATTCGTTTATTCATCCCGGCCGCGTTTACGGCGAGTTGCTGGCTTTACTTGAGCAATCATGTCGATTGGCTTAACGCTATTTTTGTCTTTTCCTGTCTTGTGGGGATGCTTCTATTTTGGTATACCATTCAATACATTCAATTCCGCTTATTCGAGAAAACTGGCTTTCGAAAAAGGTTTGAAGATGCCGGTAACTTGACTTTAGAGTTCGAGCGTCAAAAATAGCACCTTAACAAAAAGTGGAATTGCTGGTAAAAGCATAATCAACCAAGAAAATGCAGACCCAACAATTCCGAGAAAAAGTATACCAAAGTATGCGGAAGCGCGCCGATGCGAGTGTAGATTTGGTCGATGCGCTGACAGTTGCTGGTCATGTAGATTCACCGGTCGCACTGAGTGAAGAAACTCCGTTCAGACGGAAATTCAGCTCCATCTTCGACACCTTGCGCCATGGCGAAATCGACTTTGACCTTCTCCTTGCAGCCCTGTATGCGTATCAGCCAGCCAACAGCGAAGAACTTGCTGGTTGTGAAATATATGGTCTGGATTGCACACCCAATGAGCGAGAGGAAGCCGAAACGCTGGAAGACCGGGGCAGCCTGAAAGCGCAGAAAGAAGATCCGGTGCGCTACGGGCACAAGTATTCCTGGTTGGTGCGCCTGATCCATTGGGGAACATCGTGGGTAGCGCCAGTGGATGTTCGGCGGGTGGATAGCCGCCTGAGCGACAGTGAATTAGGCGCACTGCAAGTGGAAGAAGCAGACCTGCGCCATCCGAAGCAAAAAGTGATGGTGGCCGACAGTCTGTATGGCAATCATATCTTTCTGGCCGTCTTTCTGGTGGTCAAACATGCCTACGCCCTGGTACGATTACGCAGCAACCTGGTGTTTTATGAACGCCCCAAGCCGCATATAAAAGGTAAGAAGGGCGCGCCAGCCAAACATGGGGCGAAGTTCAAGCTCTCCCAGCCATCCAGAGCAGCCGACCGAACGGAAACCTTTTTGCTGGGCGAACAAACCGTGAAACTCGCAGCCTGGCAAGGACTGCACTTCAAAAAGCTGTCCGCTTTAGTGGGGATGGTGCTGCGGGTGGAATTCTTGCGAGCCGATGGCACCCCGCGTTACAAACGCCCCATGTGGCTGTTCTGGACGGGCCCAGAAACGGTGGGCCTGGAGGATCTGTGTCGGATGTACCTGTGGCGATTTGCAATCGAAATAGTCTTTCCGCAAATGACAAAAACGGGTGTGTTCGCTTTCTGGGCTGATGGGGATCACGTAACGGATCTCTACATTTTCGTCTGTGACGATCACCCGATCGATCAGCAGTTCCACCAGCTTCCGCTGCTGCTCAAACGTAGCCTGATCCAGTCCGGTCTGCACGCGCTGGCAAAACGCTTCAATCGAAGCATTCCATCCGGCCAACTCCTCTTGCTTGCGCACCTGGTTCCCCAACTGCTTTTCTTGCTCGACCAATCCTTGCTGCCGTTTTTCCAGTTCGCTGCGCCTGCGTTGGTACTCCGACAAAGGAATGACGCCGGTCAAATAGGCTTCGGTCAAGCGGTCCAACTGGCTTTGGAGCGCATTTTGCCCTTTGCGCAGATTATCGCGACGTGCCTGTAATTCTTGCGGCAACCAGTTCCCCGCCTGGGCGCGCTGAAGCGCGGACGTAATCATCTCGGGATGGGTCAGTACTTCGCACAGATCCTGCCAGACCAATTGGTCGAGTTGATTGGCAGGGAAAAAGCGGGCGGGGCAGCGGTGTTCCAAACGGCAGTACACTCGGCTACTCTTTCCCGTACAGACATAATATTGGTACCCCCTGGCCAGTTGCCGTCCGGTACAACTCAGATGGCACACGCCGCAAGTCACTAAGGCGCGCAGCAGGTACTGGTGCGCCGTATTGTTGCGCAATGCGAATGACTGATTGTGTGCCAGCTTGGCTTTCACCTGCTCAAATACCTCCTGGGCAATAATCGCCGGAATATGCGCTACCAGGATCCAATCACTGGTCGGGGCGGGGAGGCTGCTCTGACCCAACTTGCCCGTTGGGCAAACCGCAGAACGGCGAACTTTCGCTCTCGCCGGATGGGTGCGACCGGTATACACCTGACCCGTATAGGCTGGGTTCTTGAGCATTCCGCGCACCGTCGCTACATTCCAGTATACTGCGCCTTTCGGCGCCGGGATCCCCAAATCGTGCAAATGATTGACTAACCCAAACAGGCTGGTATCCTCTTGCAAGTAAAAAGCGAACATTTCGCGAATGACGACGGCCTGTACTTCGTTGATCTGCACCCCGGCGGGATCTCTGGGCCGGTCAGGATTCACTTGATAGCCATACAGCGGGATCGTCCAGGGCAGTAATACGCCCGCCCGATATTTGGACAGTCGTCCGCGGCGCATCCGCTCCGCAATCAGGGTCCGTTCATATTCAGCCACTGCGCCCCGGATTTGCAGCAGCAGTTGATCGTGGGGATCTTGACTCATCGGGCGATCCAGAAATTCCACCTGGCAACCGTGGCTTTCCAATTCTTCGATCAGGACCATCTGATGCACATAATTGCGGGCCAGCCGATCCGGAGCAGTCAGGAGGACCTGGTCCAGTTCCCCGGCCCCAACCCGGTCGCGCAGTTGGTCCAGCCCTGGACGGTTCAGCCCGGCGCCGCTATAGCCATCATCCCGAAAAATATTCGCTTCTGGCACCACCCAGCCCTGCTGGGTGACATAAGCGCTCAGACGTTCTAATTGTTGCTCAATCGTTTGAGCGAGTGTCTGACGCTGAGTTGATACGCGGGCATACATTGCTACTCGCATGGTTCACCTCCCGAAGGTCTTCCGCTGGTTTGGGATGGATCGTTTGCGCAATCTCCAAAACCAGGAGATAAGCGCGATCCCAACGCTTCTGGCCATCCTCGCGCTCCTGTACCGTTCGCCGTTTTTGCCACTGGTGTTTCATCTTTTCCTCCGCACATTCCTTCTTGTGCAGAGTACCCCACGGTGGCCTGGTTGCGCAACCGGTTTGGCCTTCGACAATGGCTCAGTTTTAGTTTTCCACTGCGCACCATGCAGAATTTGTCATTTGTGATTAGTCCATTGAGCATATGTTCCGCTTTTTGAAACAGCACATGGGCTTGAACGCAAATCAGTCCACCGATCTGGTCAGTACCGACCATTGGATGTGGTTGTGCGCCCTGGCGTACTGGCAGCTGCTGCTCATGCGGGATGAGGTTAAAGCATCTCGACCGGCCTGGTATCCGGCTGGAACGAGGCCAGAAACCAAAGGTTTGACCCCAGGGCAGGTTCAGCGCAGCGCTTTTGGATATTTAGTGCAGTTGGGTACACCAGCCCGAGATACCAGAAAGGCTGGAAAAGGAAAAGGTCGCTCCAAAGGCTACCATCCAGTCGCCAGAACGCGGTATCCGGTGATAAAAAAGGCGAAAAACCTGCAAAACCGGGCTGCTTCCACCGCCTGAAGACGGTTTTGGTAACTTTTTCTGTCTTTAAGGTTCGAGCGCTATTTCGGCGCTATGTTCGCATCTCTAAAGTCAAGCGGTAAAGACAGCATCTTCTTTAGGGAAATTGGGCATCGTCAAGCTACAAAGAAAAAGCAGGATGAGTAGGTGACTCGCTGTTGGTGGAAACCATGAAAAACCCCTTTGCCTTCATCGTCTTTATGTTAGGTCTCGCTTACCTGTTATATATCGGGTATTTGCTCTGGTTCAGGCTGGATGAATACCTGAATAAAGCGTACAGACAGAAAAAACGGGTAAAGAGAGATATTCCTATCTTATCCGGCTTTCTAGAATTCGGTCCCCCTTATAAATCTCGATTCAATATCTTGTGGACAAGAATTGTCGTTCTCATCAGCATAATGATTTGCATTGCTGGAATCATCGCTGCCATTCACGGGCCCTTCTAGGAATTTGTTATGCATCGCTCTTTTCTCATCCCGCTACTGCTGGCTTTACTATTGACGCTAACAGCCTGTACTTCTTTAAGTTTAATGGATGAAAAAGAGCAGAAATTCTCCAATATATACCCAAATATTTCCATGCAAGGTTATATCCAATTACGAGTTCATGTCATCACCGGGTGAACGAGACACAAGAACGATCATTTCTGTTGAAAACATTTCAAACAAGATCATCCGCATACCCGGGCATAATGCACATAGCTTGTATTACTACAACGAAAATTATAAGCTTTGGATCGAGCTAAATGATCAACTGATTTGGGCGAATGATCATGAGATTCTGCTGTATCAAAAGGATGACGCCGACCGAGAGCAGTATCAGATGGATCTGCTTTTCGTAAAACCAGATCTTGATCATGTAGAAATCCCTGTGGCGGTACGAGCCGTCTTCGTCGGCGAGATCATCGAAAATGGACTGCCGACCGGAAAGAAAGTTGGATCCTTTATCGACCTGGAGTACAACATCACCGAAGAATGATCAGGGCTGAAATGCTATTCGCGTTCCGCGACTTCGCAGTTCAAGCTTTGCGCTGTTCCTCCTCCTCCGGCAAGTACCCGCACTCTGCCAGCGCATCCCGCACGGCCTTCTCTCGCCCGGGCCGCACCACCACTGTGGTCGGGTTGAGCGTCTCACCCAGGTAGCGCGCCGCGCGGGTCTTTTTTAACGCCTCCAGCACCTCCGGTGACTTGACCCGCAGCAGGGTGGCCTGCTCGATCCTGGCCTGCGCGCCGAACTTCTCCCAGCGCTCCAGCGCAGTGAACAGGTCGGGCGGGATGGGTTGGACCGCGTGGCGTTTTAACAAAGTGAGCAGGTGCGCCGGGCGCAGGCCCTGCTGGGTGGCCCGCTCCAAGGAGTTGGGCGTCAGGCGGTAGTGGTAGCCGTCTTTGCTCTCGCCTTCCCAGCGGCAGAAGCGGCTCAACTGGTAGCGCAGCGGTCTCGGCGCCAGCGGCGGCGCAACCAGCCGCCCGCCGCTCAGGGCGCGCACCGGCGCATTCTCCTCCGGCAGCCCCTGCGGCGGGTTGCCATGCCACAGCGATGCCGACCAATTCGAGGGCCGGAAGGCCGTGGGTGCGCCGCCCTTCGACGCCGCCAGGTCGAACAGCCCCAGCCAGTGCAGCGGCCCGCTCACCATCCAGCGCAGCAGCGGCCCGTCCACCTCGTCCCAGGAGGCGACGCCGCTCAAGTAGGTCTCGCTGCCCTCCTTGCGGATGAACCACGAGTCATAGTCGCCCGCCGGGCGCTGGTAGTCCGGCCGGCGCTCCTTGACCGCCGCCACGAATGCCCCGATGCTCCACCAGGAATCGCCCGGCAGCTGGCTCAGCATCTCCAGCACCGCCTGGCGGGTCTCGTACGGCTGGTTTTGCCACTCGCCCTCGAACTTCAACCCCGGCAGCATGCGCAGATCGTCGAACGTATAGCTCTTCATCCAGGCCTGCGCCAGCTGCGCCAGCGCCTCGGCTCGCGGCGTTTCCAGAAAGGCGCGCACCGCCTCGGGGTCCGGCTCGTCGCAGCGGTCGAGCAGCCCGGCCGCCTCCAGCAGCGCTTTCAGCGTGCTCACCGGCATATGCCAGCCCTCGGTGTCCATCTCCTCGGTATCGAGGTTCAGGCGCAGCGCCGCCAGCAGGGTGCAGGCGTGGTCGAGGACGCGGTCGTTGGCGGGGATGGGTTGGGCGCATTCGGCCGGTGAAGCCGGGCGGCCCAGGCGGATCACCTCCGGCGCGCCCAGCTGCGGCATCAGCGCCAGCAGATCGTCCGGGATGTAGGCGCAGTCTTCGGGGCCGCGCGGCAGGTTGAAGGTGTCCTTGGCGATCAGGCCGCGGTACCACAGCACCTCGGTGATCGAGGAGGGGTGCAGGTCCGGGCGCTCACGGTCGCGCTTGGCCGGCCCCATCCGCCGCAGCTCGCCGAAGCGCCGGGTGAACAGCGCCCACGACAGGCTGCCCTCGCTCTCGAACAGCGCCTGCAAGCCCTCCAGCAGGTCCGGCGAGAGCGCCTCCAGCACCTCGTTGATCAGCGCCCCATCGCGCATGCCGCGCACCAGCAGCGGCAGCGCCGTGGCAGCGTCGGGCGCGTTCAGCTCGATCCCCCAGGCATCGGCGACGATTTTCAGATATCCGAGATCACTTCCTTGCAGAGCGGTTTCCAGATCGGGCATGGTTTGCTGTCGTTAAAAGGATGGGCGCATATTTGCGTACTGCTGATTATACCTTGAAGAAAAAGAGAGTAGAGAACAGAGAGCAGTTACCACTCTCTGCTCTCTGTTCTCTACCCTCTTTTTATATCAAATTTGCTCGCAGCAGCAGTTCCCGGTCCCTCAGGATCTCCCCCGGCGTGCCCTCCGCCGCGACGTGATGCTGCTCGTCCAGCACGTAAACGCGATCGGCGACCGCCTCCACCAGTGTCAGGTCATGCGTCGCCAGCGCCACGGTCTTGCCCTGCCGGCCCTGCTCGTTGATGAACTCCAGCAGCCAGGTCACGCTGCGCGGATCCAGGCCCGCGGTCGGCTCGTCCAGCAGCCACACCTCGGGCCGCAAGCTCAGCACCGAGGCCAGCGCCACGCGCTTTTTCTCGCCGCCCGAGAGCTGGTGTGGGGCCCGCTCGGCCAACTTCTCGATCCGCAGCGATTGCAGCGCCCACTCCACCCGCTCGCGCACCTCGGCGTCGCGGATTCCCAGCTGCAGCGGCGCAAAGGCCACCTCCTCGCGCACGGTCGGCATGAACAGCTGCACGTCGCTGTCCTGGAACACCAATCCCACTTGTGTGCGGAAGGCGGCGTTGAAGCCGTCGTCCTGGAGCGCCCGCTCGGTCAGCGGCTGCCCGAAGGCCCGCACCCGCCCGCGGCTCGGGAAGTACAGCCCATCCAGCGCCTTCAGCAAGGTGCTCTTGCCCGATCCGTTCGAGCCCAGAATTGCCAGCTTCTCGCCCTTTCGCACTTCCAGCGAGATGCCTTCCAGGGCCGGGATCTCGTTGTTGTACAGGTAGGTAACGTTCTCCACCTGAAACACAGTCTCCGGCCGCCGCCCTGCTTCCACCTGCTCTGCCTGCTGCTCTTGGGACGCCACGCTCACATCCCCAACCAGATCGCCGCCGCTGTGACCAGCGCTGCGACCGCCGTCGCGATCCAGTCCCGCCGGCGGAAGCGGAAGGTGTCCAGGGTGCGCGGGTAGCCGCGATAGCCGCGCGACTCCATCGCCAAATACACCTCGCTGCTGATCTGCAGCGACTTGCCCAGCAGCACGCCCGCCGTCGCCGCCGCCAGCCTGCGCTGCTCGGCGCTTTGCAAGGGCCGGATCAGGCGGCTCTGGCGCGACAGGAACATGTCATGGGTCAAGTGTAATAACAGGTGGATATAGCGGTAGGTCATGCCCAGGATCAGCACGATCACGTCCGGGATGCGCAGCACCCCTAGTGCCTTGAGCACGCCGTTCCAGGGTGTGGTCAGCACCAGCAGGGCCGCCAGCGACACCGACGCGCACACCCGCAGCAGCAGGAAAGCCGCCGTGGTCAGCCCGGTCTGCGTGATTGCCAGCCCCAGTGGCAGCTGCGCCGCAATCGGCCCGGGCGTCAGGAACAGCGCCGGCAGGGCGATCACGCCGGTGAACACCAGCACCGCCAGCCAGACCCTGCGGATGAAAAAGCCCAGGGGAACTTGTGACGCCGCCGCCAGCGCCAGCGTGACCAGGTACAGCGCCGCAATCACCGCCAGGTTGTGCGACAGGCTGATGGACAGCAGCAGCGCCAGCGTCGCCAGCGCCTTCAGTCGCGGGTCCAGCGATTGCAGCAAGCCGTGCCGGCGGGCGATGCGCTCGGCAAACAGCGACTGCTCCAGTGTATCGTTGATGCCGGTCAGCGTGCGCTCGACGAAGCCCGCCCGCCGCCGTCTGCCGGTTTGGGCTGCGGGCAAGCTCACTGGTCGCACTCCACGCAGTCTGAGTCAACCTTGCGCCCCGCGGCCAGCATGGCGAACAGCCAGAACAGCGCCGAGATGATGATCACACCCACCAGCCCCGACAGGGCGTAGCCCAGGCTCGGGCTGCCCAGCGCCGGCAAGTTATAGCCGGCCGCCGGCGCCGCCCACAGCCCCGAGAGTTTGGCCATGCCCTGCGGGATAAATCCCAGGCCCAGGCCGGTCAGTTCATCGGCGCCCCACTCGCCCCAGGCCGTGCCCGGGGCCAGCAGGCCGACCGGGGTCAGCGCCACCAGCGCCGCCAGCCCGATCCACAGCGTGCGCAGCTTGCTCAGCGCCCCCGACTGGATCGCCAGGTGCGGCTGCGCCGCCATCTTCAGCGCCGGTTGGTTGGCTCGCTGCAGGTAGGCGATCACCAGGGCCGTCACCGCCCCCTCGACCACAGAGGCCACCAGCAGGTGTGGGACCACCATCGCCGGGATGGCGATCGACAGGGGGTAGGGCGCATAAAGCGGCGCACCGCCTGCCGTATGCCACAGCGCCGGTTGGATGCCGAACTCCACCGCCGTGAAGAACGCCGATACGCTCAGGCCGACATACCCGCCAATCGCCGCGCCGACCACTCGCCGCCGCGACTGCGGCTCCGAGCGCCCGGCAATCCACTGGTAAATCCCGTAGCTGACGTACGGCAGCACGACAGCCATGTTGAACGCGTTGGCCCCCAATGCCAGGATGCCCCCGTCACCGAAGAAGAACGCCTGGATCGCCAGCGCGATCGTCAGGGCGATGGAGGCCGGACCGGGGCCCAGGATGATCGCCGCCAGCGCGCCGCCGACCGCATGCCCGCTGGTGCCGCCCGGCAGGGGGAGGTTGAACATCATGATCACGAACGAAAACGCAGCGAACAGCGCCACCAGCGGCACGTTCCTGGCGCTCATTTTTTCGCGCAAGCTGTTGATGCCGCGCATCCAGAACGGCAACGCCAGCAGGAACAGGATCGCCGAGGTGACCGGACTCAAATAGCCGTCCGGGATGTGCATGGCGGTCGTCGCCAGCCACACCGCTCCCATCCCGTAATACAGCCACATCCAGCGCGGGATTTTGTCGATCTGTTGTTTGAGTTTCACGTCACCTCCGATCACCTGTGTGCCTTCAACTGCATTATTATAATGCGAATCTTTGCATTTACAAGCGATTGCATTATAATAGTCGCAGCCAGTTCCGGCCAATCGCCCAAGCACCTGGAGTTTTTTATGCGAACTTCCTCCGTCGATCTTCTGATTCTCGATCTCCTCAACCAGGAGCAGACGCACCTGACCTCGAACGACGTCTACGAGCGCCTGCGCGAGCGCCTGCCCGCCGTGGCCCCCTCGACCATTTATCGAGCGCTGGAACGGCTTGCGAAGCACGGTAAAGTCTCCGTGTCCGACATCGGCATCGGCGCGGCCGTGTACGAGGCGGTAGGGCGCAAGATCCATCACCATCTGGTCTGCCAGGAGTGCGGCAAGGTTTTCGAACTCAGTAACGAGGAAGTCCAAGCCTTCTTCGAACAGGTCGGCGGCACGCACAACTTCGAGATCACCACCAATCACCTGATCCTGTTCGGCGTTTGTAAAGACTGTCAGAGCTCTAACGGACCCTAAAGCAAATGAATTAAAAGATGGGCGCGACTGTCGCGCCCATCTTTTTTACTTACCGTTACGAGATTTTTACCCTATCAAGGGGCGGAAACGTTCAGAGCGCCCGTCATTCCGCTTGTATCGTGCAGGATGCAGATGTACGGCTGCTTGCCGCGGATATCTCCAATCACCAGCGAGAAGCTGGTCGGCCCGGCCGGGTTCAACAGGCCCGAGTTGAAGAAATCGCTCTCATTCAGCGGCACGCCGTTCATGACCGCGTCGGATGGGAACAGCACCTCAGGGTTGACCAGCAGCAGCGGCGGCCCGAGCGGCTGCGGTACAGGCAGGATCAATTCCGGATCTTCGTTGCCGTTCAGGAAGGTCACGGTATGCGGCGCTTCGCCATTGGACGGTAGATCCCAAATGACGGTATCCCCCGGCTGCACGGTCAGGCGCTTCGGGAAGAACTGCATCAGCATGATGCTGCCCGATTCATATCCTGCCAGCACATGGTAGGTGGTCGTACCGTCGGCATTCTTGACCGGCGCTTGAACCTGCTGCTTGGCTTCACGTTCCACAGCTGGAACCTTCGCCCACTGCTTGCCGATCTCGCGCTTAGCCTGCGCATAGACCTGCACCGGTGAAAGCACCGGCGTTGAGCTGTCAACCACTTCGATCGTGCCCGACATGGCATAACCGTGGATCACGCACACGTAATCGAAACTGCCGGCCTGGGTGAACGTCAGGTCAAAGACCTGCGCCTGCCCGGCGTCCCTGCCCATGATGCCTGAGTTGACATACGTACTGCCGTCATATAGGCCCTGGTTGGGAACCGTCGGGAACGCCACCGCAGCGTTGAACATGAGCGGCGATGGTTGTCCTGCCGGCGCTGGGATGAGCAAATCCGGCATCGCTCCTCCCGCCAGGAAGGTGACCGTGTGAATTTCGTTCGAATTGATTTTCCACTGGACGGTATCCCCTACGTGGATCTGAAGCGTCTCGGGGAAGAAGCTCATCAGGCTAACGCCAAGGGAAGACTTTTCTGCTCCAACCAGTACGGTGTAGACTTGCGAGCCGGCTGAGTTGGATTGTGCGTTTACCGTTAACGGTTGTGTGAATCCGGTCATGGCGAGCAGCATGAACATCAATAGACCGGAGAATAGTATCCTTTTCATAGATCCTCTCATGTATCGTTTGATCATCGTGAATTCGATGCCCCGATAGGATAGGGCTTTAGATAGTCGAAGGAATCATTTTGCTGTTGTTCCTCTAGCCAGCTCCTTTTCGGCCCATATTCATCGATTGGGAAGTGTCTTCCCACGCCAAATTCAGGCAAGAAGTTCGTCCTTGCCTGGAGGCTGAAAGGGTATTTCCCCATAGGAATTGACGTAGTTGGGCCTTTAGTTGAAAGTCTGGGTGGCGTCAGTGAGAAACGTATCTGTTGTTCCGCCCTTTTGATCGTTTACTGCGTTGCAATCATCCCTTCCATTATAGATAATATTTGTCATAATTCAAGCTAGAAATGGGAGCAAAGCGGGTGATTTTCGGGCCACCATGGCAGGATGAGAGTTGATTAAAAATCACCTCCTGTGCTCGCTCCCGCCGCGAAGTTGTTGCTTTTGCAAAAGTTAGGGTATGATAGTTCTACATCCAACCCAGCTTACCCCTTCATCCGAGTGAAAACCTCATGAGACAACTTGCCGCAGACCGCATTTCACCTCGCACCTGGTTCGTTTTGGCTGTGCTGTCCATCACCGGGCAGATCGCCTGGGCCGTCGAAAACTCTTGGTTCAACACCTTCGTCTTCGATACCATCACCCCCGACCCGCGCCCAATCGCCTGGATGGTGGCCGCCAGCGCAATCACTGCCACGCTCACCACGCTCCTGATGGGCACGCTCTCCGATCGCACCCGCTCGCGCTGGGGACGCCGCCGCCCGTACATTCTGCTGGGCTACGTCTTCTGGGGCCTGTCCACCGTGCTGTTCCCCACGGTCGCCTACATCAAAGTCACCAGCTTCGCCGTCATCATGGTGGTCGTGGCCGATTCGATCATGACCTTCTTCGGTTCAACCGCCAACGATGCCGCCTTCAGCGCCTGGACCGCCGACATTGCTTCCACCCGCCAGCGCGGCCGGGTGGAAGGGGTACTCAACCTGAGCGTCTTTATCGCCCAGATCGTGGCCCTGGTCGCCGCCGGGATGCTGATCGACAGCGTCGGCTATTTCACCTTCTTCTATGCCTTGGGCGGCATCGTGATCGTGGTCGGGCTGATCGGCGGCAGCTTGCTGCGGGATGCGCCCGCTATTTTGCCCACGCAGCCGCGCCCGTTCTGGTCCGAGTTCGCCGAGTTGTTCAGTCTCGACACGCTCCGCCAGAACGGCCAGTTGTTCATCCTGCTGCTCTTCATCATGATCACCAGCATCGGCATGCAGGTTTCTTTCCCTTACCTGATCGTCTACCTCGAAAACTACGTCGGCGTCAGCAAGAGCGAGTTCAGCATCATCGGTGGGGCGGTCATGCTCGGCTCGGCCCTGGTAGCGGTGCCCTTTGGCATCCTGGCCGACCGTTGGAACAAGCGCTTGATGATCACCGTGGCAACCGTGGTGAGCAGCGTCGGGGGCGTTTTGCTCTCGCTGGTCACCAGCCTGCCGCTCCTGGCGCTGACCGGGTTATTCTGGCAAGCGTTCTCGGTGGCCGGCTCGATTGCTTCGGTTGCCTGGCTGAAAGACCTGCTGCCCGAGCAGAACCGCGGCAAGTTCTTGGGCATTCGCATGATCTTTTGGATCGCCATCCCTATGGTCATCGGCCCATGGATCGGCTCCACCCTGATCCAGAACTTCGGCGTACCCACCACGCTCAACGGTGAGGCCGGTTTCATCCCGGTCCCGATCATCTTTCAGGCCGGATCGGCCATCGCACTGCTCGGTTTGATCCCCTTAGCTTTTTTGCAGAAACGAGAGCTCCATGAACCAGGCGAACGTGAAGAAGGGCTTCTGGTTTGACCGTCTAGCGGTCAACGCGACCGGCGCCATCTTGCATCAATGGCAGCAGTTGGAGGGATCCGGCTGCATCGAAAACTTCCGCATCGCAGCGGGGGAAGCCGAGGGCTTCCGTGTGGGCTGGTTCTTCGCCGATTCAGACGCCTACAAGTGGTTGGAGGCCGCCGTCCGCACTGCCGACTCCCACCCGGATCCCCAACTGCTGGCGCTCATCGACGACTTCACCGGCCTGATCGAGCGCGCCCAAACCTCCGACGGTTATCTGTTCACCTACAACCAGATCCATTTCCCCACCGTGCGCTGGAAGAACTTGCTGATCGAGCACGAGCTGTACTGTCATGGCCACCTGATCGAGGCGGGCGTCTCGCATTTCCAGGTTACCGGCCGCGACCGTCTACTGAACGTTGCCCGCCGGGCTGCCGACCGCATCCTGGCGGACTTCCACGGTCGCGGCGGCGACTACACCCCCGGTCACGAGGAGATCGAGCTCGCCCTGCTCCGGCTGCACGAGGCCGCTCCAGGCGATGGGTCCTACCTGGAGCTGGCCCGCCAGTTCATCGAGCAGCGCGGACGCACCCGGTTGTTCGCGCTTTCGGTCTTACGCCAGAATGCCAGCGTTGGCCGCCGCGAAAAACAGGTCCGGCAGCGAAAACAGGCCTACTTCGCCGCCCACCCAAACTGCACGCGCTTCAGCCTGCCGCCCGGCAATGCGGCGAAAAAGCCGCCCGGCGCCACGCTGCGCTGGTACCTCTCGGCCTTGCGCGGCGCTTACTTCCAGCAGCACGCCCCCATCCGCAAACAGACCGTCCCGGTGGGGCACTCGGTGCGCTTTGCCTACCTGGAGACCGCTGCCGCCATGCTGGCCCGCATCGCCGGCGACCGGACCCTGCTGCCAGCCCTGGAGCAAGCCTGGGAGCGCATGGTGACCCGTCGCATGTACGTCACCGGCGGCATCGGCTCGGCCCCCGGCCTGGAGGGCTTCGGCTGCGACGACGAGCTCGAGCCCGAATATGCCTACGCCGAAACCTGCGCCGCCCTCGGCAGCCTGTTCTGGAACTGGGAGATGTCCCGCCTGACCGGCGATGCCCGGTATTCCGACCTGTTCGAGTGGCAGCTTTACAACGCCGCGGCGGTCGGCATGGGTCTGGACGGCACGACCTACTTCTACAACAACCCGCTGGCCTGCCACGGTGGCGTCGAGCGCCGGCCCTGGTACGCCATCCCCTGCTGCCCCTCCAACATTTCCCGCACCTGGGCCGATCTGGGGCGTTACATCTTCTCGACCGAATCGGGCGCGCTGCACGTGCACCAGTACATCGGCAGTGAGCTGTCCGCGGCGGTCATTGAGCTGCCGGGTGGGGAGCCGGTCAAGCTCGGCCTGGAGATGCAGTCGGACCTGCCGTGGGAGGGCAAGCTGCGTTTGACCCTTAAGCAGGTGGCCCCCTCCGGCGCTCCGTTCGAGCTCCGGCTGCGCCTGCCGTCCTGGGCTGGCAGCATGACCGCTGCCGTCAACGGCCATCGGGTCATCGACCATGCCGCGCCCTGCAGTCCTGCGCGCCAGGCCACCGCTTCGGGCTTCGACCCACGCCCGGCCAGGTTCTTGCCCCTGCGCCGTCCATGGTCCGCCGGCGACACCCTTGAGATCGAATTTGAGATGCCTGTCCGGCTGCGGCGCGCCCATGCGAAAGTGCGCGGCCATCAGGGCAAGGTCGCCATCTCGCGCGGCCCGCTGGTCTACTGCCTTGAAAGCAATGACAACCCCGGCGTGGACATCTTCTCCACCCGCCTCGCCCCGGCTTCTCTCGCGGCGGTCTTCGACCCCGACCTGCTGGGCGGCTTCGTCAAGCTGGCTGCGAAAACCACCTCCGACGAACCGCTCGTGCTCATTCCCTACTTCCTGTGGGGCAACCGCGGCCCATCCCAAATGACAACCTGGATCCATCGATAGAGAGATTTATGCCCAATCACCATTCCTTAGCAACCCCCTGGAGCCCCAACGATCCCATCCCGCTGCCCGAATACCCCCGGCCGCAAATGACCCGCAGCGCCTGGGTCAACCTGAATGGGCTGTGGGATTATGCGATCCTGCCCGAAGCTGCGGTGACGTTCCAGTCTTGTCAGGGCCAGATCCTGGTACCTTTTCCGGTCGAATCGCAGCTCTCCGGCGTATGTGAGTCGCTGCTGCCGGATGAGGTTTTGACCTACCGGCGCACCTTCGCAGATCCGCGCCCCGGTTTCCGCACAGCCGGTCAGGCCTGTGAACGGGTCCTGCTGCATTTCGGTGCGGTCGATAACGAATGCGAGGTTTTCGTAAACGATGAACTGCTCGGCAGTCACCGCGGCGGCTATCTGCCGTTTTCCTTCGACATCACCAATCAGCTGCGGGCCGGTGAAAATGAAGTGTTCGTCATGGTTATCGACCCCACCGGCGGCCTGCAGCAGCGCGGCAAACAGGCGCCGCAGCCCAAGGGCATCTGGTATACGGCCGTTTCCGGTATCTGGCAGACCGTCTGGCTGGAAGGGGTGCCGGAAACGTCTATCGAGTCGCTGCGCCTAACGCCCGATCTCGACCGCCAGACCCTGACCGTCGAGGCGCAGCTGCGCGGCCCGGCGGAGGACGTTAACCTGCAGGTGGACGCGCTGGCCGAGGGCGAAGTGGTCGCTTCAGCCAGCGGCCAGCCGGCCGGCCGCTGACCCTCTCCATTCCCGATCCCCGGCCCTGGAGCCCGGCCGACCCCTTCCTGTATGATCTGCGCGTGCGGCTCGTTCAGGGACGGGAAGCTAATCGATGAGGTTGGCAGTTACTTCGCCATGCGCAAGTTCAGCTTACAGCGCGATCGCGGCCGGACACTTACGCTTTGCCCTGAACAACCAGCCGCTGTTCCTCTATGGCCCGCTCGATCAGGGTTACTTCCCGCACGGTCTGTACACTGCCCCCTCGGACGAAGCCATGCGCTTTGACATCCAATATGCGAAGAACATCGGCTGCAACATGATCCGCAAGCACGTCAAGGTCGAGCCGCTGCGCTGGTACTACCACTGCGACCGCCTGGGCATGATCGTCTGGCAGGACATGCCCAACGGCGGCTTGATCGATGGCGACACCGTGGCGCTGCTCTCGCTGCTCTTGGGCTTCCACCGCAGCGACACCCGCCGCCTGGGGCGCTTTGGCCGGGCCGAGGAGGAGAACCGCGCCGAATACCGCGCCGAGCTGCGCGGCATGCTCGATCTACTCTACAACAGCCCCTGCATCGCCGTCTGGGTGCCTTTCAACGAGAGCTGGGGCCAGTTCCACGCCAACGAGATCGCCGCCTGGGTCAAAGACTACGACCCCACCCGCCTGGTCGATCACGCCTCCGGCTGGTTCGATCAGGGCGGCGGCGATTTCCAGAGCAAGCACATCTACGTCAAGAAGCTGCGCAGACCGAAACCAGACCCGAACCGCGCCCTGGTCATCTCGGAGTTCGGCGGCTACTCCTTGAAGATCCCCGGTCACCTGTGGGACCCGGATCAGAAATTCGGCTACCGCTATTACGACACCCCCGAGGCGTTGACCGCCGCCTACCTCGACCTGCTGGAGAACCAGTTGAAGCCGCTGATCTCCCAAGGCCTGGCTGCCGCGATCTACACCCAAACCACCGACGTGGAGATCGAGATCAACGGCTACCTAACCTACGACCGTCAGGTGGAGAAGATGGACGCTGCGCTGCTGCGGCGCGCGCATGAAGATTTGATTTCGAGTTAGAAGCATAAGCGCGTTTCAAGAACCGATCTCACGCAAAATGCAAAGCCGCAAAGGAAAGCTCAAAAGGCTTCCTTTGCGGCTTTGCATTTTGTGTGAGATCGGTCCCTGAGGAAATCCTACACCCTCGCTCTAACCGCCACCGGCCCCTGATGCGGATCGTACGGCCGCAGCAGGGTGCTGAACGTGTAGATCTGCGGCGGCAGCATGTACTTGTCCAGCGTGCGCGGACCGCAGCTGTCGGTGCCCAGCCCGCACTGCGCCAGGTCGAGGTTGAAGTACACTTCCTCGCTGCGCTCCAGCTCGAACGTGTGTAACGCCTTGTAGAGCGTCGCGGCGCTGTAATGGCTGGCGCTCACTTCCAGCAGCGGCCTGCCGACCGCGATCAGTCCAATCTCCTGCTCGTTCAGCAGAGCCGCCCAGCGCACATCGGTCTTGCTGCCGTTCTCTTGCGGCATGATGTACGGTACGTGCTGCTCGTCCACCGTCCCGCTGTACAGGCCAACCGCCACGCCTGCTTTGCGGTCGGTGTAGCTCTCCTCCGGCCCGCGGCCGAACCAGCGGAACTGCTCGAAGCCGGGCGGCAGCGTCATGGTCACGCCCACCCTGGGCAGCAGCGGCAGTTCCCCGAACGGCTCCACGCGGTGGTCCACGCGCACGTCGCCGTCCGCCGAGATGCTGTACTCGGCGCTGTAAACGAAGCCCGCATCGACGCCCTCCGCCTGGACAGTGTGCCTGGTCTGCACCCGCACCCGGTTCTCACTCGCCTCCACGCATTCGAAGGTCTCCAGGCGCCGCTCCAGCCGGTCGAAGCCCGCCTCCAGCCACTCGTACAGCAGCTTGCCGGGCAGCTGCGGAGCCAGCTTGTAGCCGTCGTTATCGGTGGGGGCGCGCCACACATTCAGCTGCGGGCCAGCCGCCAGCAGGTCGGTATCCTCCCACATAAAGCGCTCCAGCGTTCCGCCAGCCTTGTCGAACTGCACCAGGAACTTGCTGCCTTGCACGCTCAGTCTGTCCTCGTTTTCCTCCACCTGCACCCGCAACACCGGGTCGATGAAGCCCAGCGCCGGGGCGGCCGCGCCCACCGGCAGCTTGAACTGTTCCCAGGCTGCCTCGTGCCCGGCCTCGGCCCAGGCAGTCTCCTCCCGCAAGCGGAAGTGCAGGTTCAGGTAGCATTCCGCGCCCGGAACCATCTGCGGCATGGCGTAGGGGATATGCACCACCTCCGCTTCGCCAGGTGGGGTCGTCAGCCGCGGCAGCGGCCCGCTCTGCTCGACCGTCCCATCCACCGCCAGTTCCCACTCGCCCGCCAGCATCTCCAGGCCGCTGAAATCGAGCTTGTTACGGATCTCGAATTTCCCCGTTCAGCAGGTCGACCGCCTTGACCGTCACCGGCTGGATCAGTTTCTTGTACTCCACCAGCGCCGGATGGGGCGTCCGGTCCGGGAAGACCAGGCCATTGATGCAGAAGTTGCCGTCGTGGATCGTCTCGCCGAAGTCGCCGCCGTAGGCCCAGTAGGGCTCGTACCGTTTTCATCGTACTTCGTCAGGCCCTGGTCCACCCAGTCCCAGATGAAGCCGCCCTGCAGGCCTTGATAAGTTTCGATGGCCTCCCAATATTCGCGCAGGTTGCCGCAGCTGTTGCCCATGGCGTGGGCGTACTCGCACATGATGTACGGGCGACTGTTGCCCGGCTCTTTCGCATAGGCAATCACTTTCTCGACCGGCGGGTACATCGGCGCGAACAGGTCGCTGGCCTGCATGCCCGCCCGCCAGCCCCGGTGCACCACGCCCTCGTAGTGGAGGATTCGGTTCGGGTCGTAACCCCGTATCCAGCCCGCCATGGCGTCGTGGTTGGGCCCGTAACCGCTCTCGTTGCCCAGCGACCACACCACGACGCTCGGGTGGTTCTTGTCGCGCTCCACCATACGCACCCCGCGCGCCAGGAATGCCGCTAACCACTCGGGATCGTTGCTCAGCCGGTTGTACACCGAGTGCGTCTCGATGTTGGCCTCATCCCACACGTACAGCCCGTACTCGTCGCACAGATCGTACCAGCGCGGGTCGTTGGGGTAGTGGCAGGTGCGCACGGCGTTGATGTTGCTGCGCTTCATTAACAGCACGTCCGCCAGCATGCTCTCCATCGTGACGGCCTTGCCGTTCCGGTCTTCATGCTCGTGGCGATTGACGCCCTTGATCAGCGCCGGCTTGCCGTTGATCAGCAGCTCGCGGTCCCGGATCTCCAGCTTTCGGAAGCCCACCCGGCACGAGAAATACTGCACCGGCTTGCCCTCGCTATCCTTCAACGCCACCACCAGCGTATACAGGTACGGCTGCTCGTGCGACCACTTGTGCGGCGCGTCGACCGCGGCTTTCAGCTCCACCCGGGTCATCTCGTTCGGGTTGAAATACACATAGTCCCGCACCGGCTTCTCGAACACCTCGTTCCGGCGGGCGTCGAACAGCTGCATCTCCACCTGGCAGCCATCCGCTTGCGGCTCCGGCCCGCCGATCGTAACGGTCACGCCCAGGCTGCCGCTCCTCAAGTCATCGTCCAGGGCCGGTTTGGCGAACACGTCCCGGATATACACCTGCGGCAGGGAGTACAGCGCCACGCTGCGGTAGATGCCCGCCATGCGCCAGTGGTCCTGGTCTTCCAGGAAGCTGCCGTCCGACCAGCGGATCACCTCGGCCGCCACCACGTTCTCGCCTGGGCGGACGTAGCCGCTGATATCAAACTCGGCCGGCAGGCGCGAAATCTTGACTGTAACCTACCCTCTGACCGTTCACCCACAGGTAGAACGCCGACTCCACCCCGCCGAAGCTCAGGATCGTCCGGCGAGTCAGCCAGTCCTCAGGCAAGCTGAAGCTGCGCCGGTACAGCCCGGTGGGGTTGTCCTCCTGCGGCACTAACGGTGGGTTATTGGGGATCGGCATCTGCACGTTGCAGTAGATCGGTTTATCGTAGCCCTGCATCGTCCAGTTTCCAGGCACCTCGATGCAGTTCCATCCGCTGTCATCGTACTCGTCCGTCCAGAACCCCTGCGGTACGGCATCCGGGTTGGCGACCAGCTGGAACTGCCACTCGCCGTCCAGGGATTGCAGCCACGGCGAGCCGCTCGGGTCGCGCTGCAGGGCGCTGGCCTCATCCGCATAAGGGACGCCGGTCGCGCGCCCGGGCAGCTTGTTGATCCCAAACACCTGTGGGTTTTCCCAATCGTGTTGATCAGCAGAATTTGCGAAGAAGCCCATTGGATCGCTCCTGTTGTAAAAGAATGCGTTGATGCTTCATTATAGCAACATCCAGAAAAAGGGGTTTTGGGCGGCTGCAAAACCCCTTTTTCCGATACAGTAAACCATCTGTAAGGCCGTGGCTTTTGCTTTCAATTGCTTTATCCTCCGCTTGCATGTATAATTTTTCAGAAGCCCCTTGATTCTTTATCTGTGAGGCCCTATGATATGGCGCTAAAAGGTAACCTGCGCGATTTCAGCATCACGCAACTGCTCAACCTCATCAACCTCGCGCAAAAAACCGGTGTCCTCGTCGTAGAGGGGCCCGGAGAAATCGCGCGCGTCACCTTTCGTGACGGCAAACTAGCCTACGCCCGGCTGAGTAAAGAAGACGACAGCCTGGCGGCAATTTTGCATCATAACCGCAAAATATCTTCCAGCCAGTACCGCCTTTTAAAAGAACGCGCCAGTAAAATGAGCGACAAGGAGTTGGGACTGCTGTTGATCAATGCCGGTTACGTTTCGCAAGACGACGTCATCAGCAGCTTGCAGCAGTACTTCATCGTCATTGTCCGGCGCTTGTTCACCTGGGCCGAGGGCTTTTTCTACTTCGAAGCCAACCAGCCCCCTCCGGAAGACAAAATCGCCGTGCGCATCGACCTGGAGAACCTGATCATCGAGGGCTCACGCCAGCTGCGCGAGCGCGATCTGCTTCAGGATGAGATCCCCAGCCTGGATATGGCCCTCAAATTCACCGACCGCCCCGGCACCAACATGCGCAGCCTCAACCTGAGCGTCGAAGAATGGAAGGTCATCTCCTATGTCAACCCAAAGAATACCATCCAGCAGATCGCCCGCACCGTGCGCATGAACGATCTCGAAATCCGGCGGGCGGTCTACAGTTTACTCCAGGCAGGTTTGGTGGAAGTCATCCGGCCTGCCGGCGCGCCGGTCGCTGCGAATTACCGCAGCATGTTCCCGACCAATAATAAAGACGAACAAAAATCTCTGGTCAATCGCCTGATCAGCCGTATTCGCTCATTATAGATTTCTTTAAGGACATGGTCGCTATGCAGACGGTAAAAATTGTCGTAACCGGACCCTTCAGCTCAGGCAAGACGGAGTTCATTGGCGCTGTCAGTGAGATCGACGTGGTATCCACGGAACGCAAGATCTCTTCGAAGGCCGAGCAGATTAAAAATACGACAACCGTGGCGATGGATTTTGGCCGGATCACAGTCGATGACGACCTGGTCCTCTACCTGTTCGGCACCCCCGGCCAAAAGCGCTTCGACTTTATGTGGGAAATCCTGTCGGAAGGCATGTTGGGCTTTATCGTCATGGTAGACAGTACCCGTCCCGAGACGTTCCGCGAGGCCCGCAGCATTCTTGAAACTTTCCGCGCTTACGCGCCCACCCCCTACGTTGTCACCGCCAACAAACAGGACTGCAAAGATGCCTGGGACGTGGACGATATGCGCGTAGCCCTGCGCATCGACCCGAAGGTCAAGTTCATCCCCTGCGTCGCAACCGAAAAAGAGACGGTCAAGGGGGTGCTGCTCGAGCTTTTGTACAGCATCTTAGCTGAAATGGAGGCGGGCGAGGCGAAACGATAAGGCCCGGCTGCGAGACAAAGCGTGTCGTCAATTACTACAGATCAAGGCATTGTCCATTACGAAGTCTACGGACGCGGGCGCCCGGTCATCCTGTTACACGGTTGGCTGGGCTCTTGGGGTCTGTGGCAAGATACGATGACGTTCCTTGGTCGTTATTATCGCACGTACGCCCTGGATTTCTGGGGCTTTGGCGAATCCGGCAAGAAACGCGACACCTACCAGGTCAACGATTTCACCTCGCTGGTCGACCAGTTTATGGAGCAAATGGGCATCTACCAGGCTCCCATCGTCGGCCACAGCATGGGCGGCACGGTCAGTTTATCGGTCGCGCTGCGCTGCGCCGAGCGGGCCCGCAAGGTCGTCATTATTGGCTCGCCGGTCAACGGCCAGTCGTTGGCGTTGCCTTTGAAATTCGCCGGGATGCGTCCCATCGCTTTCCTCTTGTTCCATATGTTTGGCGCCTTCCGGGCTGCTATGCGTGTTGCCTCCCCGTTCATCTGCCGTGACCCCGACTTTCCCGACATGATGGACCGCGACCTCTCGCTCACCACCCTCGAATCCTTCCTGGTCAGCATTGCCTCGCTGCGCCGGACCGATTTGCGCCCTGCGGTTAATCGGATTACAATACCGGTCATGGGGATGTTCGGCAACAAGGACAATATCGTCAGCCCTTCCCAATGGAAGGATCTCTTGAAGATCGTTCCAAACGCCAGGATTGAACGCTTCCCGAGCGCCGGACACTTCATCATGCTGGACGAGCCCGAATTGTTCAGACAAAAGCTCAAGGATTTTTTGGATAGCCCCTAACCTCATGACGATCAACGGAATGACTCAGCACTGTTCGCCAGATATGGGCCGCATCCTGCTGGAAGGCGTGCAGGAGATCATCGGCCGCGCCGGAGTCTACGCCACCTTCAACACTGCCCACCTCGCGCATCTGCTTTCAGGCGACGCCCCTGTTCGACTTGGCGCCTGAATTATCCAACGAAGAGCTCAGCTCGCTGCTGCTGGCCCTCACCACGCTGTACGGCCCGCGCGGCGGGCATGGAGTCGCCCAACGTTCTGGTCGAGCTTCCTTCAAGTATTTAATGCGCCAATTTGGCGATGCCATGGGTCTGACCGCCCTCGAGTACCGCCTGCTGCCCAGCGCCGGCCGCATCAAGGCCGGGTTGGAGGCGCTGGCGAAGGTGATGTCTTCCTCCTGCGGGGGATCGATTGAGCTGGTCGACGAGCCGCATAGCCTGGACCTGGAAGTACTTCAACTGCCCGTGGTGCTTCCATCAGTCGGAAGAATCGCCCAGCTGCCACTTTGCCGTGGGCATGCTGCAAGAATTCCTCTCTTGGGCCAGCGGCGGCCGCATGTATCACGTGGCCGAGACGGAGTGCATCGCCACTGGCGCGCAATCGCTTGCACCATCCGCATCGATAAGCAGCCATTCGACTGAGGACAATATGCTGAAGATCATTTTGCAGTCGAGGCGCTCCATCCCACCCTTCAACGAACCGGCTCGCGATCTTCGCATTCAAAATAAGCCGCTGTGGTTGGCGCATCGTGACGTGCTCGCCCCTTACACCAACCGTGAGGTCGAGCTTCCTCCCGATACCCGCCTGCCGCAGGTGCGTGAACCCTGCATCGTTTACCGTGACAACCTCCACTTTGATTCCGAATACATCCGGGCATTTTTAGAGGAAGCCCAAAAGCGCAAACGCCCCTCCCGGGCGGCATTTACGATTCAAGATCCTGGCCTTCCGCGAGCACTGCCTGCCCCTGTCGCTTTCCTATACGCGGGTCGGCGACCTGTTCCTGGCCGATCTATGGTACTACCCCAACGGCCCCGAGCCCGACTTTGAGCCGCTGGTGATCGACTTGCAAGCCCGTGAGATCGGCTACTACCACGTGCCAACCTACATGGCCAGCGATCAGGGCGATCTGGTCTATCAGGTCCCGCTGCGCTCCCTGATCGCCATCGACTCGTGGGTGCACGTCTTCATCGCCGACATGGTCTTTGGGCTTTTCGGCCGCGGCGCTCGCTTTGAGAAACGCTTGAACCACGACTTGCTTTTCAAGTTGGGTGTGCTCGGGCGAGCGGTGTACGAGGGCAGACAGCTGCTCGAGTCGACCGGCGTGGTGAACATCGGGGCCAACTGTGTGATCGACCCCACCGCTGTGATCCACGGCCCCACCAGCATCGGCAGCAATGTCACCATTGGCGCCGGCGCGGTGATCGAGAACTGCATCATCGGCGACAATGTCAACGTCTCGCAAGGCTGCCAGCTCATGCTCTCCGTGGTCGGCGACGGCACCTTCCTGCCTTTCCGCGCCTCCCTGTTTATGACGACCATCATGGACAACAGCATGGTGGCGCAAAACACCTGCCTGCAGATGTGCGTGATCGGCCGCAACACATTCATCGGCGCCGGAAACACCTTTACCGACTTCAACTTGTTTTCTGCCACCATCCGCGCCCGCGACGCCGAGGGCAACCTGCGGCCCTCCAACCGCCCGGTGTTGGGCGGCTGCGTGGGACACAACTGCCGCATCGGCACCGGCATGGTCATCTTCCCGGCTCGCACCATCGAATCGGATGTGGTGCTGGTGGCCTCGGGAACCCACCGCCTGGTCGACCGGGATGTGCGCTTCGAGGACAGCGACCACCACAACATGCCTGGCTCCAGCGTTCACCCCCGGCTCTATCCCCGCCCCGGCGAACGGGTGATCGAGTCCTGGTAACTTCTTCACTTTACGGTTTCCCTTCAATTTCCCAAAAGCAATTGTCAGGAAACACAGTTTCACGTATCATTAACAAAGATTGAACCGGGTGTGCTCTGAGTGCGCTGGCGCGCTGCCACAGTCTGCCCTGGTCCAATCTTTGGGCAAATTTCGCTTTACAAACTCGATATAAATACCGGCTGAAAATCCCCGGTTCGCGTTTCCGGCCCTCATCGTGCGGGCCGGTCTTCGAGAATTCAAATTAAGCCGTACGGGAGGCACCAATGGGAAAAGCCCGTCTGTTGATCGTGGAAGACGATCCGGATATTTCTAACATGCTGCGCATCTATTTTGGTGGGCAGGGGTACGATGTCGAAGCGGCCATGCGAGGCGGCGACGCCCTCGAGAAAGCCCGCCAGGTCATGCCAAACTTGATCGTGCTGGACATCATGCTGCCGGACATCGACGGCTACGAAGTCTGTCGCGGCTTGCGCATGAACACCAGCACCAGCCAGATCCCGGTGATCTTCCTGACCCAGAAGGATGAGCGCAGCGACCGGCTGCAGGGCCTGGAGCTAGGCGCCGATGATTACATCACCAAGCCCTTTGACATCGATGAGCTTAAGCTGCCGCGTCCAGAATGCCATCGAGCGCTCTAAGCGTGAGAGCCTTACGGACCCGCATTCCGGCCTGCCCGCCGGGCGGTTGATCGAAGACCAGCTGCGGCGGCGCATCCGCGAGCGCGGCTGGGCCTTGATGGACATTCACCTCAACGCCTTCGAGCCGTTCAACGACGTCTACGGCTTCATTGCTGCCAACAACCTCCTGCGCGCCATCGCTATGCTCATGGGCGAGGTCGCCGATGAGACCGGCACTCCCGGCGATTTTATCGGTCACGCCGGCGGCGAGAACTTTATCTGGATCACCAGCGAGGAAGCCGCCGGGCAGATCCGCACCCGCTTGAAGAGCCGCTTCACTGAGGAAGTGGTCAAGCATTACAACTTCATCGACCGGCAGCAGGGCTTTGTCATGGCGCCAACCAATGCTGGGATGATGCAGAAAGCGCCCTTGATGAGCATGTCGATTGGTGTCGTATCTCCCAGCACACACTTCTTTGCAGATATCCGCGAGATTACCGAGCTGGCCGCGGAGGAGCGCCGCCAGGACGCCGCAGAGACGACAACTTAACGCTGATCGAAGAAGCAAGGACTCACGCTGTGTGAGCTGCCACAACACCTCATGCGCATGGAGTTCCCTGCTTCTTGGATCGTTACCGATCAAATTTCTTTGCAAAGGCTGGTCACCGCATGTCTTCGCTGAACCCATACAGCCTGGGACTGTTACTCGTCGCGCTGGGACTGGTTTTCTGGATCGCAGCCCGCCTGCTCATGGCGGCTGCATCCAGCGCGCCTATCTCGGCGCGCTGGATGCCGGTCTCGCCCGCTCCGGATCCACCGGCCGGGGAAGACCAGGCGGAATTGGGGGGCGCAATCCTGCTGGTGATCAGGCCGGGGGGCAAGCTGGCTTATGCCAATCCATCCGCTCGCCAAGCCTTTGGCCTGCTGCCCGATGAGCCTCTCCATCTCGAACGTTTTTCCAAACGCCTCCAACCCACCGACGCCTTTCTGCGCCTGTGTGCCGCGGAAGGTCATGCCCGTCTCCTGCTCGATCGTCGCCCCCTCGAAGCCGTTTCGCACACCCTGGCGCTGCAGCCCGAGCCGGTGGTGGTGGTGTCGCTCGAGCCGCCCGAGACTCCCCAAAGCTTGTCGCAAGGGGCCGGGACCGGCGTGCGCGCCATGCGCGCCTTCACCGACTTCACCCAATCGATCGCCGCCAGCCTCGATCTGGAGGCCACCCTCCAGGCCATCCTGGAAGGCATCGAGAAGTTACTGCCCTCCGATTATCTGGAGGTGACCATTTGGGAGCCCGAATCCCAGACCCTCACGCCCTACCGATTCCTCGGCTTCCCCGGCTTCGACCGCACCCTGGAACGCGTCGATCAGCCCTATCACCTGGGTGAGGGCGTGGCCGGCAAGGTCGCCAGGGACCGCAAGACCGTGTGGGTCTTCGACGCCCCAGAGCAGCCGAATGGCGACAATATCGATTCCAAACGCCCGATCCTGCGCTCTTACATCCTTACGCCCCTGCTGGTCGGCAGCGAGCTGATCGGCACCCTCCAGTTGGCTTCCACCTCGCCCGGCTCGCTGCGCAGCGAAGACCTCGAGTTGGTGCAGCTGATCTCCGGGCAGTCCGCCATTGCCGTGCATAATGCCTTGCTCTATCGAAGCGAGCAGCGCCGTGCGGCCGAGCTGCTCGGCCTGGCCCAGCTGACCCAGGCTTTCAGCTCGGTGCGCGACCCCAAGGGCCTGTTCAGCCGCCTGGTACAGAGCATCGTCCCGCTCATCCCGGTCGAAGTCCTCGGTTTCTTGCTTTACAACGAAAGCCAGCGCTGCCTGGAAGGCCAACCACCCTATTATGGCCTGCCCTCGCAGTTCTTGGAGCTGTACCGCGTCCAGGTTCGCCCCGGCAGCCCGGCCGAGCAGGCCCTGCTCGATCAGCAGACCATCCTTAGCGAGGATGCCGCCGCCGATCCGCTCTGGACGGAGCTGGGCTTCGACCTGCTGGCCCAGTCCGCCAGCCTGCGCGATACCGTCCTGACCCCGCTCGTCTCCGGCGGTCACATGCTTGGCTACCTCCAGGCCAGCAACCATGCCGGGGGCAGCCGTTCCTTCAGCCGGGATGAGCTGCGCATGCTGACGATCATCGCCAATCAGGTGGCCCCGCTGATCGAGAATGCCACCCTGGTGCAGCAGACCCGCCTGCGCGCCATGCGCGCCGAAGCACTGCGCCGCGTTGCCAGTCTGGCCAGTTCAGCCGCCAACCTCGACGAGATCCTGCAGTTCTCACTGCAAGAGCTTGCCCGCCTGCTGAGCGCCGATGTCGCCGCGGCCTTCCTGATCGACCCCAACCAGGCCATGCTGAACCTGCACAGCGCCTCGCTCTACGGCCATCCTCCGGCGCTGCCGGAGTCGAAAAGCAGCCTGCATGCCGACGACCCGCAGTATCCCTTCACCGCCGTGGGCAGCCAGCATCCTTTCAGCGTCGAGTCGCTCACCGGTCAGCAGCCGGTCATCCCCTTCTACCTCAACATCCTGCGTGAGTGGGGCCTGCAGTCCGCCGTGATGGTCCCGCTCATCGTGCGCGACGAGGGCATCGGTGAGCTGTGGATTGCCTCCAGCGCCCCGGCATCCTTCGATCTCAGTGAGACCCAGGCCATCGTCACCGCCGCCGGACAGCTGGCAGGCGTGGTGGAGCGCACGTACCTCTCCATGCAGACCGACGAGTCCCTGCGCCGCCGCGTCGACCAGCTGACCGCCCTGATGCGGGTCAGTCGCGAGCTGAGCACCTCGCTCGACCCCGATTTCCTCATGCAGTTGATCTACGATGAAGCCCTGCGCGCCACCCAGGCCGACTGCGGCACAATCTACCTGCTCGGCTGGAATGCGAACGCTGAGGATGCACCGAATTCGATCCGCCTCGCCGCCGGAGAACCGGTCGGGAGCCGGCTTTCCCGTCTTGCGCTGGAAGTGCTCGAGCAGTCTGAGCCGCGCCTGATCCAATCCTTCGAGCCGGGCCATCCCGACCTGCCGCATGAAGGGGTGGTCATGGCCCTGCTGGCGCCCATGCTCTACCAGGGTCGCCCAATCGGGTTGATCGAGTTGCATGCCCGCAGCGCAAACCGCTTCGACGAGTCCGCAGCCCAGATCACCCAATCTCTGGCGGCCCAGGGCGCAGTCGCTCTGGCGAACGCCGTACAGTACGGCGAGCAGATGCGCCGCAGCAAGCTGCTCAAGCGCGAGCTCGAAACCCTCGCCCGGCTGTTCCAGGTCTTCCAGGTGATGCACCAGGACCACTCGATGGAAGGCTCCCTTCAGGTGGTGGCCGACGCCATCCAGGAGGCTACTCCCTTCCGTTCCGTCGTGATCAGCGTTTACCGGCCGGAAAACGGGCTGCTGCATCCTGCCGTTTCGGCCGGTATTCCAGAGAATGCCTGGAAGGAACTGTGTGACTATCCCCAGCCGTGGAGCGCCATGCAAGCCTTGTTGGCGGAGGAGTACCGGATGGACATGGCCTATTACATCCCGGCCAACCTGTCTCCGCTGATGCCCGAAGACTTCCATTCCGTGACGGTCCAGCAGTCCCTGGATACCAACGGCCCCGGCGCCTGGGACCCGGACGACTTCCTGCTAATGCCGCTCTATAACGCCGCCGGCGAGCCGCTCGGTTTGATCTCGGTCGACGCGCCCACCGATGGCCGCCGCCCGGACCGCCCAACCTTCGAGGCGCTCGAGTTGTTCGGCATGCAGGCCGGCCTGACCATCGAGAGCGCCCATCAGATCGGCAGGCTGGAGGCCGATCAGAAAGCGCTGCAAGTCGAAAATACCGCAGCGCAGGCTGCGCTGAATGAGGCCAACCGCCGCTTGCCCGAGCTGCTGCGCTTGGAAAACGAACACACCGCTGCCATCACCGTCCTCGACCGCCAGGCGCGCCAGTTGCGGGCCGGTATGGAGGTGGCAGTGCTCTCCGGCCAGCAGGCCGACGAACAGAGCGTCCTGTTGACCGTCGCCAACGGCCTGCTGGAGGGCTTCGACCTGCAAGCCGCCCTGATCGGGGAGATCACCCCGGCCGGGCCTCGTCTGGTGGAGGTGGTCGGCAATGTGCCACCAAACGCCCATCCCGAGGCGCTCTTCGGCCAGCGCAACCCCTTACGCCACATGCTCGAAGACCGCCAGATCCTGCTGATCTCTGACCTCGCTTCCGACCCGGAATGGAAAGGCAACCCCCTGCTTGGAGCGCTCGACGCCCGCTGCTGCATCGGCTTGCCGCTGGTGGCCGGGGATCGCCGCTCGACCGGGCTGCTGGTTGTCGGCAGCCGTGCGCTGCCGCCCTTTACCGAGGATGACCGCCATTACTTCTCGCTGCTGTCCAGCCAGGTCGAGGTGGCCCTCAAGAACCTCCAGTTGCTCAGCGAGACCCGCCGCCACTTGCGCGAGGTCGACCTGCTGCTGGAGTTCAGCCGCAAGCTGGGTGTCGTCGACCCGAACGCCATCCTGCAGTCGTTGGTCGAAAGCGTCCGTGAGGTCATTCCCGAGGCTGCCTCTGCCTGGGTCGGCCTGTGGGACGACCGCGGCCAATGGCTGGCCCCGCAGGTCGCCGAAGGCTATCGTGACCCGGCCAGCCTGCTGAAGCTGCGCTTCACCCCCGAGGTCAGCTCTCTGCCAATGCGCGCTTTCCTCTCCGGCCAGATCCACAACGTCGGCGAGGTCCGCTTTGCTCTCGACTACACTCTGTCCTCTCAAGACCTGCTGAATTACCGCCGCGCCACTGGCGGCGCTCTACCCATCTCCAGCCTGCTGGTCCCCTTTGGCAAAGAGGACAGCCTGCGCGGCTTGTTGGTGCTGGAGAATTTCAGCCTGTCTGAGGCCTTCAACACCGAAGAGGATGAGGATCTGGTTCTCTCGCTGACCCAGCAAGCGGCCCTGGCCCTCGACAACGCTCGCCTGTTTACCGCCGCCGAGAACCGCGCCGCCCAGCTGCAAGCCCTCACCAAAGTTGGCGGCATTATCACCTCCAGCCTGCGCTCAGAGGAGCTGATCGCTTCGCTGTTATCGCACCTGCGCTCTGTCGTGCCTTACAATACCGCCACGCTTTGGCTGCGCTACGGTGAGCAGCTGCTGGTGGCGGCCGCGGATGGCTTCCCCGATAACGAGAGCCGCCTGGGCCTGACCGTCTCGGTTAACGACAGCCGCTTGTTCAAAGACATGGCCTCCACCGCACAGGCCATTTCCGTCGCCAACATCAACCTCGATGAACGCTTCCCCAGCCTGATTTCGCCCGACCGCCTGTCGTGGATGGGCATCCCGCTCATCTCCAAGTCTGTATTGGTTGGCGCGATTGCCCTGGAGAAGACCGAGTCGGAGTTTTACACTTCCGATCACGTGCGGGTCGCCATGACCTTCGCCAGTCAGGCGGCCGTCTCGCTGGAAAACGCCCGCCTGTTCGAGGAGAGCATCGGCCGCGCCGCCCAGCTGGACGAACGCTCGCAGCGCCTGGCCCTGCTCAACAGCCTCTCCACCGGGCTGGCCGCGACCCTCAATATCGATACCATCCTCCAGGTGGCGCTCCAACACCTCACCGATGCCCTCGGCAGCGCCTGTGTGAGCGCAGTCTTGCTGACCGAGTCGGGGGAGGTCGTCCTGCAAGCCGAGATCCCGCAGACGCAAGACCGGCTTCCGCGCATTCTTCCTGACATGCCCCTGTGGCAGCGCCTGCGTGAATCCCTGGGCATTTTCAGCACCAGCGACGCTCTGTCTGAGCCGGAGCTGGAGACCCTCATGGAGCGCTACTTTATCGAGCGCCAGGTGCGCTCGCTGCTGGTCGTGCCGCTGGTTACCGGCAGCACCCTTTACGGCTGGCTTTGGGCGCAGCGCATGGAGACCTACCGCTTCAACTCGCAGGAAATCGAGATGGCCCGCACCATCAGCAATCAGGCCGCCATCGCCGTGCAGAACGCCCGCCTGTTCAGCGAGACCCGCAAGCTGACCGAGGAGCTGGAGCGCCGGGTGGAGGAGCGCACCCAGGAACTGCGCCGCGAGCACCAGAATTCGGAGACACTGCTGCGCATCATCACCGAGCTCTCCGCCAGTCTCGACCTGAATCAGGTCTTGACCCGCAGTCTGGCTGTGCTCAACGAGACCCTGTCTGCGACCCAGAGCCTGATCTTGATTTCGCTCGATCAATCCAAGGTCTACTCGTCGGGTGAGGCGCTGGTCTCGTTGGATGACCCGCTCTCCTTGGAGCGTGAGATTAGCCGTTGGGTCATCAGTCGCAAAGCCCCGGCCCTGGTGCAGGATATCACCGCCGATTCCCGTTGGACCCCTGCCGGCGTCGTCGAGCCGGCCTACCGCAGCCTGCTGGCCGTGCCGCTCATCATGGGTGAAGAGGTGCTCGGCAGCCTTTTGCTGCTCAACCCGCAGCCCGGCTGGTTTGCGCCCGGGCAGGTTGGCCTGGTAGAAGCCGCCGCCCGCCAAATCGGCGTGGCCGTCAATAATGTCGAACTGTTCAACCTGATCCGCGATCAGGCAGAAAACCTGGGCTCCATGTTGCGCGAGCAGCAGATCGAGGCCAGCCGCTCGCGCGCAATTCTGGAAGCCGTCGCCGATGGCGTGCTCGTCACCGATGAAGACATGCAGGTCACTCTCTTCAACGCCTCGGCCGAACGCATCCTCGAACTGCCCTCCGAGCGCATCGTCGGCGAACCTCTGGACGCTTTCAGTGGGCTGTTCGGCAAGGTGGCCCAATCCTGGATCCATACCATCCGCCAGTGGTCGCAGGACCCCGACAGTTACCAGGGCGAAAGTTACGCCGAGCAGATCACCTTGGGGAACCATCGAGTGGTCTCGGTCCACCTGGCTCCGGTCATCTGGCGCTCGGCGCTGCTGGGCACAGTCTCGATCTTCCGTGACATCACCCACGAAGTCAAGGTCGACCGGCTCAAATCCGAGTTCGTCGCCAACGTCAGCCACGAGCTGCGCACCCCCATGACCTCCATCAAGGGCTACGTGGAAATCATGCTGATGGGCGCTGCCGGGCAAGTCAACGACCAACAGCGCCACTTCTTAGACATTATCAAGGGCAACACCGAGCGCCTCAACGCCCTCGTCAACGATATCCTCGACATCTCCCGCATCGAGGCCGGGCGCATCACCCTCAAGCTCTCGGCGCTCGACATGCCAGAGATCGTTGAAGAGGTGTTCGCCGACATGCGCCGCCGGTCGAAGGAGGAGAACAAGGCCATGGAATTTGCCCTGGACATCCCTGGGGAGCTCCCGCAGGTGTCCGGCGATTACGAGCGCGTCCGCCAGGTGCTCGGCAACCTGGTCACCAACGGTTACACCTACACCCCGGCCAACGGGCGCGTCGAGGTCCGCCTTTCGGCTCACGAACTCGGTCGTGCGCGTGGACGTCAAGGACAACGGCATCGGCCTGTCCGAGAAGGACCGCAGGCGCCTGTTCGAGCGTTTCTACCGTGGCGAAGACCCCCTGGTGCTGGCATCCTCCGGCACCGGGCTGGGTCTGGCCCTGTCGAAGACCCTGGTTGAAATGCACCAGGGCAAGATCTGGTGCGAGAGCAGCGACGTGGGGGCAGGCAGCGTTTTCTCATTCACCTTACCGGTCTATCAAAGCGAGGTACACAATGGCTAAAATTTTGATTGCAGATGATGAACCCGACATCCGCGAGCTGGTAGCGTTTACCCTGCGGTTTGCCGGTCATGAAGTGGTTGCATTCGGCAACGGCGCCGACGTGGTGGAAGCCGCTCCACAAGAGCAGCCGGATTTGATCTTGATGGACGTGCGCATGCCGCGCATGACCGGTTACGAGGCTTGCGAGAAGATGAAGTCCGATCCCTCCGTTGCTTCCATTCCGGTAGTGTTCCTTTCGGCCAAGGGCCAGGACGCCGAGATCGAAACTGGCCTGGCTGCCGGCGCATCCGAATACCTGCTCAAGCCGTTTGCGCCAAACGAGCTTACCGAGAAGGTGACGGAACTGCTGCAGCGTTATGGAAAGTAAGCGAGCGAGATGAGTGTCATCCTGCAGGACCGGGACGTGGTCCACTACGAAGTGCTGGGGCGCGGCCGGCCGTTGGTTTTCATTCACGGCTGGGTCGGTTCCTGGCGCTACTGGATTCCGGTCATGCAGGCTGCCTCCATCTCTTACCGCGCTTACGCCATCGATCTGTGGGGTTTCGGCGACACCGCCAAGAACCCCCGCCGCTACAGCCTCGACGAGCAGGTCAAGCTGCTGGATTATTTCCTCAACGAGATGGGCATTGGCCGCGTGGCGCTGGTAGGCCACGGCCTGGGCGCGGTGGTCGCCCGCCTATATGCCGCCCGCTTCCCCGATATCGTCGACCGGGTGCTGGCCATCTCCTCGCCGTCCGAGGAGGGCGCCATTACGACCAGGCTGCGCACTGCCGGGCCGCCTGCCCTTGCGGACTGGCTGTTGAGCCGCTATCCGGAGACCGAGCCCGTTCGAATGGACGTCTCCAAAACCGATCCGCAGGCTGTGGCTGCCTCACTGGACCAGATGAGCCTGGTGAACTTCTCCAGGTTGTGGAGCCTCAATGGCACCGCCTGCCTGATGATCCATGGCCAGGGCGACCCGGCCGTGATGCCCCCCGGCCCCGATCAGATGTCCGTCCTGCCCGAGCAGTCCCACGCCGTCTTGTTCGACGAATCCGGCCACTTCCCCATGTTGGACGAGACCAGTAAATTCAACCGCCTGATGATCGATTTCCTCTCCCTCCGCTCCGGCGTGACCCCCCGCGACCTCCAGCTCAAGGAAGAATGGAAGCGCCGGGTCCGCTAATCTAATTGACAAATTCCCCCACACCCACTATACTTCCATTAAGAAACGGGGAGCCCGTGAAATTCGGGCTGAGAGGAAGGCCCCCAGCCTTCGACCCGCATTACCTGATCCGGATCATGCCGGCGGAGGGATTTATAGCAGCCACAAACCGCTGAATCGCCCTCCGCAGAGAGGGCGATTATTTTTTAACCATGAATCCCGAACGCGCCTGGATTTTTGTCAACGGTGACTTCATCGACTACGTCTACCTGCGTCGGGCCATCCGGCCTGGCGATCTGGTCGTTTCTGCCAATGGCGGGCTGCGCCACTTGCGCCACCTGGGCCTGCTGCCCAACTGGGTCGTCGGCGACCTCGACTCCATCGACGCCGCACAAAAGGACTGGCTGCGCGACCATGGCGTACAGGTGGAGCAGCATCCCCCCGAGAAAAACGAGACCGACCTGGAGCTGGCCCTGGCGCGCGCCATCCGGGAGGGCTGCGAGCGCATCCGCATCGTCGCCGCCCAGGGCGCCCGCCTCGATCACACCCTCGCCAACCTGTTCCTGCTCACCCAGCTCGACTTGCAGTCCCTGGACGTGCGCCTCGAAGACGGTCGCGAAGAGGTCTTCCTTATCGGCAGCGAGGGCGCCATTGAAGGCGCGCCCGGCGATCTGGTCTCGCTGCTGCCGCTGGACGGCTCCGCCCAGGGCGTCACCACCGCCGGCCTGTACTACCCGCTCGCGGGCGAAACGCTCTTGGCCGACCGCACCCGTGGCATCAGCAACGTCATGCTCGGCGAGCGCGCCACCGTCTCCCTTGAACGGGGCCGCCTGATCTGCATCCACACCCGCCTGATCCACGTCTCCGGACCCTAACAATCTAGCCAAAAAATCGCAGGGGCACGGCTTGTTGATATTCAGGCCCTGGAGCCTTCTCTCACGGTCGCACCCCTGCGATTAAACCAGCCACTTTTAGACAAACCAACCTGTAGTAAAGGAAATCGCAATGTCCTTGTTTAAACGTCTCTCGTTCTTGCTCACCCTGCTGGCGCTGACGCTGGCCGCCTGCGCGCCTGCCGGCGTAACCCCCGCGGTCCCCGCTGCCACCGCACCTGCCGGCGTAACTCCAGCGGCCACCGCGCCTGCCGGTGAGCGCCCTACCCTCACCATCATGACCCACGACTCCTTCGCCGTCACTGAAAGCCTCGTCCGCCAGTTCGAAGACGAAAATAACGTCTCCCTCAGCTTCTTCCAGGCCGGCGACACCGGCGCGGCCCTCAACCGCGCCATCCTCTCCAAAGACAGCCCCCTGGCCGACGTCTTCTATGGCGTCGACACCACCTTCCTGTCGCGCGCCCTCGACGCCGGCATCTTCGAGCCTTACGACTCTCCGCTGCTCGCCAAGATCCCCGAAAAGTACCAGCTGGCTCCCAACCATGAAGCCCTGCCAGTCGACTACGGCGATGTTTGCATCAACTACGACAAGACCTACTTCCCAGACCACAACCTGCCGGTGCCATCCTCACTGGAAGACCTGACCAAGCCCGAGTACAAAGGCCTGCTGGTGGTCGAGAACCCCGCTACCTCTTCGCCCGGATTGGCCTTCATGCTCGCCACCATCGCCCACTTCGGTCAGGAAGGCTGGCTGGATTACTGGAACCAGCTGCGCCAGAACGGCGTCGTGGTGGTCAACGACTGGGAGACTGCCTACTACACCAACTTCAGCGGTTCCACCGGCCAGGGCCCGCAGCCCATGGTCGTTTCGTACGGATCCAGCCCGGCCGCCGAGGTTTACTTTGCCACGACTCCCCCCGAGGAAGCTCCCACCGCTTCGATCGTTGGCCCTGAGACCTGCTTCCGCCAGATCGAGTTCGTCGGCATCCTCCAAGGCACTCAGCAGCGCGCCCTGGCCGAAAAATGGATCGATTTTATGCTGAGCGTGCCTTTCCAAGAGGACATGCCACTGCAGATGTTCGTCTTCCCGGTCAACCCTGACGCGCAGCTGCCTGAGGTGTTCCAAAAATACGTGCAGATCCCCGATAATCCGGCCACCATGGACATCCAAACCATCGCCCAGAATCGGGACCAGTGGATCCAGGACTGGACCGCGGCTGTGATCCGGTGACCCGCCCTGCCAATACCTCTGCCGGCAGCGCCCGCAGACTGCGCCTGCAGTCTGCGGCTTTGCTGTGGCTTTTGCCGCTGGTTTTTCTGGGTTACTTTTTCTTTTTCCCGCTGTTCCGCATCTTCCGCATCGCCGGTGAGAGCGCCTTGACGCAGGGCCTTACCGGTAACGTTTGGCTCAGCATCTGGCGGCCGCTGAGCTTCACCCTGCTGCAGGCCACCCTCTCCACGCTGCTGACTTTGCTGATTGGGCTGCCGGCGGCCTACGTGCTCGGGCGCTTTACCTTCCCCGGCAAGAGCATCCTGCGCGCCCTGACCACCATCCCCTTCATCCTGCCGACCGTGGTGGTTGCGGCCGGGTTCAATGCCTTGATCGGGCCGCGCGGCTGGCTGAACCTGCTCTTGATGAGCCTGTTCAACCTGTCTGTCCCGCCGGTCAACATCCTCAATACCCTGTGGGCCATCCTGCTGGCGCACGTCTTTTACAACACCACCGTGATCCTGCGGGTGGTCGGCGGCGCCTGGGCCCAGCTCGACCCGCGCCTGGAGGCGGCCGGGCGAGTGCTGGGAGCATCCCGCTTCCGCAACTTCCTGGAAGTGACGCTGCCTTTACTGCGCCCGGCCATCCTCTCGGCCACCCTGCTGGTCTTCCTGTTCGACTTCACCAGCTTCGGCGTGATCCTGCTCTTGGGCGGCCCGCGCTTTGCCACCATCGAAGTCGAGATCTACATCCAATCCTTGCAGCTGCTGAACCTGCCGCTGGCCGGGCTGCTTTCGGCCATCCAACTGCTGTTGACGTTGGTCATGACCGTCGCCTATACCCGCCTGGTTGGCGTTGGCGAGGCCGTGCCGCTCTCGCCGCGCCTTAAAGGCGAGGGCGTTCGCCCGGCGCGTGGTTGGGGCGAGCGGGCCATGGTGATCGGCATCGTGCTGTTGTTGATCCTGCTGCTGGTCACGCCCATGCTGGCGCTCGGCCTGCGCTCGGTCACCCGCTTCGAGGCCGCCCGCGGCCAGCACGGCCCTGTCAGCGCCGGTTTCACCCTCGACTATTACCGCGAGCTGTTCATCAACCGCCGCCAATCTCTGTTTTACGTGCCCCCCATCGACGCCATCCAGAACTCGCTGCTGTACGCCGGGACAACCGTGCTGATCTCGGTGGCGCTCGGCTTTTTGGCATCCTATGCCCTCAACCGGCGCTCGCGCCTCAATAAGCTGCTCGATCCGCTGCTGATGCTGCCGTTGGGGGCCTCGGCCGTGACCCTCGGCCTGGGTTTCATCGTCACCTTCAACCGCCCGCCGCTGGACGTGCGCACCTTCCCGCTGCTGATCCCCATCGCCCACAGTCTGGTGGCGCTGCCCTTCGTGGTCCGCACCCTGCAGCCGGCCCTGGATTCGATCCCCCAACGCTTGCGTGACGCCGCTGCGGTCTTGGGCGCCTCTCCCTGGCAGGTCTGGCGCACCGTCGATTTGCCGATCTTGACCCGGGCCGCTCTGGTCGGCGCTACCTTCTCCTTCACCATCTCCCTGGGTGAGTTTGGCGCCACCACCTTCCTGGCCCGCCCGGAAAACCCCACCATGCCGGTCGCCATCTTCCGCTTCCTCTCGCAGCCGGGCGCCCTCAATTACGGCCAAGCCCTCGCCATGGCCACCCTGCTGATGTTCGTCTGCGCTGCGGCGATCCTGTTGATGGAGCGCATTCGGATATAAGCGCGTAGAGAGCAGACAAAAGAGAGCAGCCAGGGCACGCCCTGGCTGCTCTCTTTTGTCTGCGCTCTACGCGCTTCCTTACAACACATCCCTCCTGGTCACATCCCAGCAGCCCAGGAAGGCCACCAGCAAACCTCCGGTGATACCAATCGCAAGCGCCTGGGGCAGGTAGTAGGCCGACTCCGGATTGAGTACGTGCAGGGTCAGCGCCCATGGGAACACCTTCGACCACTTCTCCGAGTTCATGATCAGGATGTTCGCAATGGCTGCGGCCATGCCGACCCCCACTGCAAAGCTAAAGCTGTGCGAACGTTCGGCGATCCAGGTGTGCAGCGAATAGATCAGCATAACGATCAGCGAGATAAGGACTGTGTTCTTCGCGAGCGCCATCCAGGGGATGGGTGTGCTGAAGTCTAGATCCGGCCGCAGCACTTTCATCGACAGGCCGATCCCTACCGCGCCAAGTTCCAGCAAGATCGTTCCGGCCCAGGCCAGCCCCAGCCCAATGATCCACTTGGCGCTGTAGATCGACCAGCGCGGCACCGGCAGCGCAAACCAGTGCTTCCACTGCTTCTCGCTGTGTTCCATCTGCGCCAGCAGGGCGGTCATCAGGGTGATGAACAGCGGCAGCGCCAGGACGACCCACATAGCGTTGGTGCTCTGGAACAGCGTTTCCCACTCGGTTCGCCCCTGGACCGGGGCTCCCCGGTTCATCAACAGGACGAAAAAGTACAGGATGTCAACCCCTAGCGATGCGGCCAGGGTGGACCATAGGACTAAGGTGCGTTTGACTTTCAAGAATTCCGCGCCTAATACGCGCGTCAGGTAGCTCATGATGTTCTCCTTCCCGGGCTTCCACGCCTGGGTTTCTGTTAAGAATGCTGTGTGGCTGCGGCGGCTGCCCTTACCGGAGCAGCTGCCTCCACCCTGGATGTCCCGGTCAGCTGCAGGAAGGTCTCCTCCAGGGTGGGCTGCTCCAGGTTGAGCTGGAACACATTCAGCCCCTGCTCGACCATCAGCCGGTTGATCAAGGCCGCATCCGACTGCCCGTTGACCTCCACCTTCAACTGCCGGCCGTTGCGCGTCTGCACCGGCCAGCCGGCCTGCTGCAGCGCTTGAGCTGCCTGCTCCACCCGGTCCGTGCCGACCAGCAGCGCGTGCGAGCGCTCGGCTTGCAGCGCCTGGAGCGTGCCCTGGAAGATCAGCTGCCCGCTGCGGATGATGCCGATGTGCGTGGCGACCTGTTCCACCTCGCTCAACAGGTGGCTGGAGAGGAACACGGTGATGCCTTGTTGAGATGGCAGGCTGCTGATCAGCGTGCGCATCTCGATGATCCCGGCCGGATCGAGGCCGTTGGTCGGCTCATCTAGGATCAGCAGGGCCGGCTCGGGCAGCAGCGCCAGGGCCAGCGCCAGCCGCTGGCGCATGCCCAGCGAGTAGCCTTTGACCAGCCGGTTCGCATCCTTCTCCAGCCCGGCGACCTTCAAGACGCGGTCGATCGAGTTCTTGGGGAGGCCCAGCGCCCGCCGGGTGACTTCCAGGTTCTCGTGCCCGGTCAGGTGCGGATACAGGCTGGGCATCTCCACCAGCGCGCTGACCCACTGCAAGATGCGCAGCCGGTTGCCCGCCAGCGGCAGCGAGAACAGGCGCACCTGCCCTGCGCTCGGGCGGATCAACCCGAGCAGCATCCGGATCGTGGTGGTCTTCCCGGCCCCGTTCGGCCCCAGGAAGCCATACACACTGCCCGCCGCCACCGACAGGTCCACCTTGTCGACCGCCAGCGTGCGCCCAAAGCGGCGTGTCAGCGCATGGGTTTCGATTAAGATTTCTTGATTTTGGTTGTTTTTGGACATATTCTTACCTCCGGTATCCATGTTTTCGGTTTGTGTCGGAACTGCGCGGGCGGTGGTGTTTGAGAAGAGAGCCCGCTGCAGCGGGCTCTCTTCTCAAACACCACCGCCCGCGCAGTTCCGTCTCGATAAGGATAGCGGAGGGCTGTCGTCAGGCTGTCGTTAAATTGTCGTAGAAATGTAACAGAAAGTTCCTGATGCGAAAATAAACGCTTACCCGCAATCTTCCAACAGGTCCGTCGCTTCCAGGAGGCACTCTTTGCTGCCCAAGAGGAGCAAATTGTCTCCGAGGTTCAGCTTTGTATCGCCGTGCGGAACGAGAATCTCCCCATTCCGTTGAATGCCAATCACCAGCGCGTTCCCCGGCATGCGGATCTTTCGCAGCGGCTGCCCATCCAGGCAGTCGTTCACCAGCCGGATGTCCCTTGCCTCCACGCCGTCATCTTTATTCATCAGCAGCGAGAACGCCGTCGGGAATTCGAGCGCGGTTTCGAGCGCCAGCACAATCGACATGCTGGACTGCACCACTTGCACACCCAGCGTATCCAATTCCTGGGCGGTCTGCGTGTCGTCGGTGCGGGCGATCACCGTTGGCACCTGGTAACGCTCGATTGCCAGTCGGCAAACTTCAGTCAGCGCATCTTTTACGATGGTGACCCCGATCAGCGCCCGGGCCGTTTGGATGCCTGCCTGCTCCAGAACGGCCGCATCCGTCGGGTTTCCCCGGATGGTTTGAAAGCCGTTTTCGGCCAGATAATGCAGGTTTTCTTGATCGTTGCCGACAAAATACAGGCGCTCTCCATCGGCCCGCAGTCGCTGGCCGAGCAGTTTTGCCAACTGATCGGTCCCCAGAATAATCACCCCTTCACGTTTTTGGGCTTTCACGGGCGGCAGGATGCGGTTAAACAGCAGCGGAGATATCGTGCAGGTAACGATCGCCATCAGGATGATCGCGGAGTTGGTCCCACTGGTGATCATGTTGAGATTGAAAGGCGATCGACGATGCGGCGATGATCAACGACAGCCTTGACGAGAGCAGCGCGCCGGCCGCCAGCGTCTCGCGCCAGGGTAACGCCAGGCGGAACAGCAGCGCAGGCAGAAACTTCACCAGGTAACCGGCCACGATCAGTACAGCGGCAGCAAGCAGCAGCGCGGCCGGCGAGCCCAGCAAGGTTGGCAGATCGAAATTCGCCCCGACGTTGATGAAGAAGATCGGGATGAAGAAACCGTAACCGAAGGCATCCAGTTTGCTGCGCAGGTCTTCCTGTTCGCCGCGGCCGCTGATGCTTAAGACGGCGCCGGCTAAGAACGCCCCCAGGATCACTTCGACACGCCGAGCGCTTCGGCCAGCACCACCCACATCACCATCAAGGCGAAAGCTCCGCGCACGTGGATCTGCGCGGTCGCATGCGACAGTTCTTCGACGGCGCGGTGGACCAGCGGCAGCCGGTTGACCCATTGGCTGACCTTAGCCGCCAGCACGAAGATCAGCAGAAACACCATGAACAACAGCAGATTCAGGCTGATCCCCCGGCTGATGACGGCGATCACCAGGCTGAGCAGCAGCAGGGTGACAAAATCGCTGACCAGCGCGGCGATCAGCAGCATCTGCCCGTATGGAGCGCCGGTCAGTCCGCGCTCCTTCAGGATCGGGACGACGATCCCCAGCGAGGTCGTGCTCAAGATCAGGCCCATCAGGATCGGGCTGCGTACCAATCCGAACCGCCACATACCCGACACCGATCAGCAATCCCAGCAGGACGTGTGCCGCCAAAGTTCAAGCATGCGCCAATGGGCACTGGCTGTTTCCACCACTCGCGGCGGCTGCCCCTTTGCGGCATGGCCGCCAAAGCTGCCAAAATTAACTTCAAGGCCCGACAGGAACATCAGCAGTGTGAATCCGAACTCGGCCAGGAAGTCCAGCGTTGCCGACTCCGGCACGATATTCAACCCGCTTTTACCGATGATAATCCCGGCCAGGATTTCACTGACAACGATCGGCAAATGGAGCTTGCGGAAGCGGCTGGCCAGCACGGGCATGATCACCGCCAGCAGGGTGATGAGTAGTAAGGGGAGGAATTCGGATTCCATTTTGTTTTTTCCTTTATCCGGTTACCGGTAGGTAAACGCTAAACTTGCTTCCTTCACCGATGACGCTCTCGGCGGCCACTTTGCCGCCCATTGCCTCGGTCAGGTCCTTGACCAGCGCCAGTCCCAACCCGGCGCTGCCGTGCACCTCTTGTCCCGGCGCTTGATAGAACCGCTCCCAGATGCGCTCCATCGCCTCCGGCGGGATGCCCTGGCCGCTGTCTTGCACGCAGATGCAAATCCATTCACCCTGCTGCTCGGCCCGCAGCACCACGACTCCACCCGGCAGGGTGTGCCGCTCGCCGTTCTGCACCAGGTTGTGCAGCGCCTGCTCCAGGCGGGTCTCGTCTGCGCAGACATTGCGACAGCTCCGGCGGCAGGCTGGCGCTGATCTCCACCCGGTGCGACTGCCATGCCAGCGGCGCCGTCGCCCGCACTACCTGCTCGATAACCGGGCGTACGTCCAGTGCGTTTAAGTTGAGGGTCAGCGCATTGACCTCGGCACGCGACAGTGTCAGCAGGTCCTCGATCAAGGTTTGCAGGCGGGCGGTCTCCTGCTCCATGATCTCCAGCGTGCGGCGCTGCTTGCTCCGGCGGCGAAATCTCCCTGGCATTGCAGGCTCGATTCCAGATAACCGCGCAAGCGTCGCCACTGGGGTGCGCAGTTCGTGCGACACGCTGGCCGTCAGCTGCCGCTGCGACTCGAGCAGCGCCGCCAGCTTGTCACGCTCGCGCTGCAGGTCTGCGGTCGTGGTTTGCAGGTTGGCGGCCATCTCGTTGAACGCCATTTGCAGCTGCGAAAGCTCGTCCTGCCCGTCCACCGGCACCCGCGTCGACAGGTCGCCCGAGCGCATCTGCGCCGCAGCTTTGCCCAGCGCATCCAGCCGCCGGGTCAACCGCCGCGCCACCCAGTAGGAGAACAGCGCAAACGGTGGCAGAACCGCCGCCAGCGCTCCCAGCACGATCAGGACCAGCATCATTGTGCCGGGGAAAAGCTGCGTCAGCAGGCGATCGAGCAGCGATTCGAACAGGTTGGCGTTCTCGGCGCCGGCCCGCAGCAGGGGGTTGCTCCCGGCGAACAGGAACGCAATGGCCCACAGCACGGTCATCAACAGCAGCACCACCAGCATCATGGCGTTCGCCAGTTCCCAGTAGTAGTGCCGCTTGTGCTGCCGGTCCCACAATTCGTATAGGTATCGCAGCGCCCGCAGTCCCGGGAAGCCGGCCATCCCAGCAATACCCGGCACCAGCCAGCCGGAATCGCCCAACGCGGCGGTTATGATTTGATTATGCCCAACCATCCGGCCACCCAGCATGAAGGCCGTGTACAGCCCAACCGTCACGGACAGCGCCAGCAAGCCTTCGCGCGCCAGCGTCATCAGCAGCGAGCCAGGGAACGAGCGCGCTCGCAGGCAGGCCCAAAAGCCTCCCAGTCCGGCCGTCAACAGCAGCCCGTTGCCGCTGGCGTACTTGCTGGCTGGGTTGAGCACGAATCCAAGACCGACCACCAGCAGCGCCGTCAGCAGGGCGCTTTCCAGGACGGCCTGCCAGGGCTGCGCCTGCGTCAGTCGGTTGAGAAACGTCCTCATGCTTGCTTTCATCTTCGCCTCCAGCGGTAGCCCACGCCCCACACCGTCTCAATGCAGTTGCCCAGCTCACCCAATTTCTTGCGCAAGCGCAGCATGGCGTTGTCCACCGAGCGGTCGCCCTCCACGAAGGACGCGCCCCAAACGGTATCGAGCAGGTAGGCGCGGCTAAAGGTCCGGCCCGGATTGCGCAAGAACAGGTGCAGCAAGTCGAACTCGGTGCGGGTCAGTTCCAGCGGCTGGTCGTCCAGCAGGGCGATGTAGCCTTCCGGATCCAGCTCCAGCTTGTCGAAGCGCAGCAGGCCCGCTCGCTGGACTGGTCCGCCGCCAGCAGTTCCTGGATGCGCTCGGCCCGCCGCAGCAGCGCCCGCACTCGCGCCACCAGTTCCCGCAAGCTGAACGGCTTGGTCAGGTAGTCGTCCGCGCCCACTTCCAGGCCGATCACCCGGTCGGCTTCGTCGCCGCGCGCCGTCAGCATCAGCACCGGCACCGCCGACTCCATCCGCAGCCGCCGCAGGATCTCCAGCCCGTCCATGCCCGGCAGCATCCAATCCAGCACGACCAGGTCGGGCCGGGCGGTATGGAAAGCCGACAGCGCCTCGCTGCCCGTGTAGAGCGTGCGAATGGCAAACCCCGCCGCCCCCAGTTCCTTGGCGATCACCTGCGCCAGTTCTTTTGCATCTTCGACGATTAGAATGGTTGTCATAGGGCTATCCTGGGTTGATTTTACCGTATAAGAGCGAAACGCAGAGACGCAGACAGTTTTATATCCGCTGTCTGCACCTCTGCGTTTCGCTCTTATACGGTAAAATTGTTCAATGCTCGAAGTCCTCAACATCCACAAAACCTACGAAGGCCAACCGCTGCTGCGCGGCATCTCCTTCCAAGTAGGCCAGGGCGAGACCCTCGGCCTGCTCGGGCCGTCCGGCAGCGGCAAGAGCACGCTGCTGCGCATCATCGCCGGGCTGGAGCAGCCAGAGTCCGGCCAGGTGCTTTGGAACGGCCAGGATCTGTCTGACGTGCCCGTCCACAAGCGCAGCTTCGGCCTCATGTTCCAGGATTACGCCCTTTTCCCGCACCGCAACGTCTACGACAACGTGGCCTTCGGCCTGCGCATGCAAGGGCTGCCGCGTCCCGAGGTCGAGACCCGCGTCCGTGAGGCTCTCGACAGCGTCGGGATGCTGCCCTTCGCCAACCGCCGCGTCACCGATCTCTCCGGCGGTGAGCAGCAGCGGGTTGCCCTGGCGCGCGCCCTGGTGCCCCGACCGCGCCTGCTGATGCTCGACGAGCCGCTCGGCGCTCTCGATCGCACCCTGCGCGAGCAGCTCACCGAGGAGCTTCATCAGCTTTTGCATGCCACCGGCATCCCCGCCGTGTACGTCACCCACGACCAGGAAGAGGCCTTCGCCATCGCCGACCGGCTGGTCCTGCTCCATGACGGCAAGGTCGAACAAAAAGGCCCTCCGCCCGAGGTGTATTCCCGCCCGGCTACACCTTGGGTGGCCCGCTTCCTCGGCATGGTCAACCTGCTGCCCGGTCAGGTGCTCTCATCCCAACCCTTTACCGTGCAAACCGAGCTCGGTCGCTTGCAGGTGGAATGCCCCAGCCCGGATGCGCCCCCACCCGGCAGCCCGGTCAACTTGCTGCTGCGCCCCTGGAGCGCCGAGTTGGACGGGGAGTCGCCCGGTTCGAACCGCCTGGACGGAGTGGTGGAGGATGTTATCTTCAGCGTCGAGGGCTACCGTGTCGGCATCCGCTTCAGCCCAAACCTGGAGTTTCAGTTCATCTTTGACCGGCAGGTGCGCCCGGGCCAGCATGTCACCCTGCGCATCGAGCCGGACGGAATCTTTTGCATGGAAGGATAGGGGATTCGCAGAATAACAGGTGCGCACAGCACCTGTTATTCTGCGAATCCGATCGACAATGCCAATACCAATCACCGTACACAAGCTCAACCCGCAGCGCCAGGAGACCTGGCAGTATTCCGGCGAAGAGCTGCGCCGCTCGGACCAGGGCGTACTGCTCCAGGCCTCTTTCAACCGCGACGACTCCGATTTCCACGGCATACCTTTCAAACGCGGCGACCGCTTCGTGGAGGCCTACTTCTTCGAGCGCTGGTATAACGTCTTCGAGATCTACGACCGTGACGACGGCCGGCTGAAAGGCTGGTACTGCAACGTCACTATGCCTATTGAAGTGGATGGCGGCGACCTGCGTTACGTCGACCTGGCGCTCGACCTGTTGGTTTTCCCCGATGGTCGCCAGCTGGTGCTCGACGAGGACGAGTTCGAGGCGCTGGAAATTGACGTAAAAACCCGCCAGCACGCCCTCCAGGCGCTGGAAGATCTAAAGTCCCTGGTCAAGCCCGCAAACGGCTTCCGCCTGGAGACCTATTTTTCGTAAGCGCGCCCGAATGATCTGAGGATTCCCCCTGACCCTCAACCTACAGCACCCTCGAGATGAACGGTTGGACCGAGTTGTAATTGATCGTCGAGTAGTTTAACAACCCGGTCAGGAGCGCTACGACGATCGCAATGCAGCAGCATAACAGCAGCACCACCACAACGATCGCCACGATCCATAAGGTGCGGCTACTGGCGGTCCTTATGGGCGCGGCCGCATCCGCCGCAGGTGGCGTCGGGGGATACACACCAACGTTCGATTCGTTCACTCGCTCCGGCCCGGTCACAGGCTCGGGTCCGGCGGGTCCTTCCGGCGGCACCGGCTCGACGGGTGTCGGTTCTTCCGGATACTCTTCTTCCGGGTTCTCGGGATCGTTCGGATAAATGTTGCTCATTGCTCCTCCTTAATTGATATTACCTGCTGCACTGACCCTAAAAAAAAGGTCGACGAGTTTAAGGTAAGCTTGAAAAGTTTAAATTCCAGTTGCTAAAATTCGGCACAAAACACAGCGGGATGCTGGCAATGCCCAGCGCCAGCAGTACAGCTAGCAGGCAGAAGCCGAGCGCGACCAGGGCCACATTGATGTATCCCAAGATCAGGCCGGCGTTTGCCATGCCTTCGCCGCCCACCCGTCCCCCGCTGTGGCGGATTTCATTCTTAGCCACGTAGCCGAAAATGATTGCCAGGATTCCACCCAGCCCAAACACGCCCAGCCAGGCCAGCACCCCGGCGATCAGGCTGAGGGTGGCATAGATGCTGGTGGTATCCGCAGCACGCGGTCCGCGATCTCCACTGAATTCTGGATTTGTCGTCATGCTTTTTCCCTCCCTGGTTGTGATGTCCGTTCCGTACAGGTTGCTTTACATGTTGCTTTGGTTCTTGCTGTCAGGCAAGCGCTTTCCCCCTGTCGCTGCCGCTTACATGCGGGCAGCCCTCCTCAGGGCGCGCCGGCGCAGGAACCATACCACCCAGACGATCAGCAGCGCCAGCGCCAGGCCGATCACAATTGGCAGCATGATCGCGAGGACCGAGACAGCCGTGGACGTCAAGTCTTCCAGGATGCTGATCGGGATGTTCCCCGCTCCGCCGGTGGTGGCCGTCACTGCCGGTCGGATCGCCGCCGACTTGACCGCGTGCACGCTGCCCGCCACCAGCAGCCCGGCTGCCAGCGACAGCACCGGGTGCAGGTTGGTTATTGCGTGGGCGCTGGATGCGAAGGCAATCGCCCCGGCAGTCGGGCGGATGAAGGTCTGGATGATATCGTTGACATGGTTGACCGCCGGGATCTTGTCGGCGAAGAACTCGATCAGCGAGAGGAACAACAGCAAGCCAATGACCCACCAGCTGGACAGCGCGTCCCATGGCTGGTTGAGGTGGATCAGGTTGGTGAAGCGCGCCAGCAGTGCCACGATCAGCAGGGGGATATAGGCGTTGAGGCCCGCACTGGCGGATAGCCCAAAAGCTGAAAAAATACCTAGCACATCCATCTGGTCTGACCTTCCTTCTATCTACCTATACGGATTGGGTCCCGAAAGGTTGCAGTGAACGGGATACCGGTCACTACAACAAAAACCCTTCCCAGGTTCCGGTCAATGCAAACCGCAGCAGGTCCAGCGCCGCCACCTGCATCAGCGCGGTCGTGAACCCTGCCAGCAAGAAAGGCCACATCGCCCTCAAGCTGTCGAAAGTGTTCCCCTTCTTAAACATCATCACCCAAACCACCGTGTACACCATCGTCAGCACCAGTAGCACCGTCCCCGAGCCGAGCAGCGCCAGCGGGTACAGCGCCAGCGGGTTACCGCTCAAAATAACCAGGTCCAGCGCCGCCGACAGCGCCACCAGTGCGCCCATCTGCCCCCAGGTTGCCAGGGCCGGTTTGGGGTTCCAACGCCTCCACATACTCTGATGGAAGGTCGGGTACACCAGCGCCGCAATCCCCAGGCCCATCCCGGTGCCGGTCAGTAACCGCAGGGTGTTGGTGGGGGTATACAGCCCCGGCGCTTCCGGGAAAAAGTGCAGGTACGAGTTGCTGCCATCCACCGCAAAGGCCAGGAAGAACAGCCCCAACACGGTCAGCGCCTTCCAGCCCGGCATCCCGCCCCGCCGTCCCAGCCGCTGCTGGTACACCAGCCCCAGCAGCGCCCCCAGGTACATCCCGGTGCAGCGCGCACATAGAGAAATCGGTCGGCCGTCAATCGTGAACGAGCGCGCCGCGATCCGGTGGCACACCGCATAACCGACAGCGTCCGCTTTGCCCAGCAGTCCCGAAGGCGTATAAATCAGCCAGGCGCCCAATAAAATCCCGGAAATCGCTACGAGCAGTGCCTTGAGCAGCCCGTCACGGGTCGTGAAGACGGTCGATAAATTCATTTGAGTTTCATTATATCAGGGATGAGGCCTGCAGCTGCTGATATAATTCCTCTCAGGTGAAAAAATGTCACGTTCCTTAACCGTAATTTCCATCCTGCTCCTGTTCGTCCTGTCGGCCTGCACCACCGGGCCGGCGCCCATCGCCGCCACTCCCACAGCCGCCGCGCCTTCACGCGCGAGCGCTGCCGGCGCCACTGGTGATGCGCCCTCGGTCGCTGCCGCCGGTCCCACCATGGCCCCCTCCGCCACCGTCAAACCCCGCGTCGCCCGCACCGCCAATATCGACCCGCTCACCGGCCTGCCGCCCGCCTCCCCTGAGCTGCTTGAGCGCCGCCCGGTGATCGTCAAGATCCAAAACCTGCCCAGGCCGCGCGAGCAGTGGGGCGCTTCCGCCGCCGACCTGGTCTACGAATACTACACCGAGGAGGGCTCCACCCGCTTCAGCGCCATTTTCTACGGTCAGAATCCCGCCATGGTTGCGCCCATCCGCTCGGCCCGCTGGTTCGACATGCACCTGGTGCGCATGTACGGCGCCAATTTCGTCTTCGGCAGCGCCTATGCCGACCTGCTGCACGCCTTGTTCAATTCGGAGTTCGGCGACCGCCTGCTGATCGAGCAGCCCAGCACCTGCCCGGCCATCTGCCGCTACGATCCCAACGGCAAGAACTTCCTGACCGCTAACCTGCCTGAACTGGAGGATTACATGGCCTCGCTCGGTATGGACAACACCGAGCCCGACCTGAGCGGCATGACTTTTGATACGAAGGTTCCCGAAGGTGGGCAGCCCGCCGAGAATCTATACAACCGCTTCTCTGCCGCCGTCTACGATCGCTGGGAATACGTTCACGACACCGGTCGCTACCAGCGCTTTGCCGACGAGGACAACGACATCGGCGGCAAAGGCGAAACCTATCTGCCACTGCTCGATCAGGCCACCGGCAAGCAGATCGCCGCCGACAATGTGGTCGTCATTATGGCCGAGTACGTGCTGCTCTCCGATCCCTCCACCACCGAAGTGTTCGACATCGACCTGACCGGCTCGGGCATGGCCTACGCCGCCCGTGACGGCCGGCTCTACAATCTGCACTGGCAGCGCTCCGGCGTCAACAGCATCCTCCAACTGACCTACGAAGACGGCTCTCCCTTCCCACTCAAGCCCGGCCAGACCTGGTTCGAGGTCATGGGGATCCGCTCCAGCATCGATCAGAACGACTCCGCCTGGCGCTTCCAGCATCTCATGCCTTAGGCCAGGGAATTTGGGATTGGGTAATCAGGCCCTGGTTGCCCAAGCCCCCAATCCCTGATCCCCTCCGAATCTAACCCAACTCTCATCCGTTTTCGCTTGACACTTGCCTGTTAACATGGGAAAATAGTCTCAACGTGCTGAGCAATCAGCACCACAAATTGCCATCTTATACAGAGGAGGTGATGTCTACAATGGATAGTAGTTCTAAGTTCCGCGCTGAGGCATCCCTCCTCGTGATTGAGTAGGGTGCCTCAGCGCAAAAAGGGGAGCCGCCGCAAGGCGGCTCTCCACTTTTAAGCGCATAACGCACAGGCGCTGAGGCAAGGGCGCTCAAAGAAGAGCTTTACACCGCTGCCGTTTTCCTCTACGATTGTTGATCTCCAAACGAAATCCCCAAAGACCTTGCCGTCTGCACCATATCCCCATTCACATCCACCCGCTTGGGCACCCGCACCGCCTCTTCGATCGTCACGCTGGTGATGTCGGTACCGTGCAGCGCCACCATGCGACCATACCCCCCGGCCGCCGCCAGACGCACCGCCTCCGAGCCGTAGCGCGTCGCCAGCGACCGGTCGAACACGGTCGGGCTGCCGCCCCGCTGCAAGTGTCCCAGCACGGTTACCCGCGTCTCCACTCCACACGATTCGGCCACCTCGTCCGCCACCCGCTGGCCGATGCCGCCCAGCCGCGGCTGGGTCGTGGCGCTGCCTTTGCGTGTGTAACTCTTCTCCTCGCCCGCCGGTTTGGCCCCCTCCGAAGCCGAGATGATGCTGAAATATGTGCCGCGCGCTACCCGCTCCTGGATCTTTTTGCACACGTACTTGAACTCGAACGGGATTTCCGGGATCAGGATCACGTCTGCGCCGCCCGCTAACCCGGCGGTCAGGGCGATGAACCCCGCATCCCGGCCCATCAGCTCCAGGATCATTACCCGGTGGTGCGCCTCCGCCGTTGAATGCAGCCGGTCGATGGCGTCCATGGCAATGCTGGCGGCCGTGTCGAAGCCGAAGGTGTAATCCGTGCCGCCCACATCATTGTCGATGGTCTTCGGCACGCCCACAATCGGGATGCCATGCTCGATCAGCTTCAGCCCAATCCCCAGCGTGCCGTCGCCGCCTACCAGGATCAACCCGTCGATGTCCAGCCCATCGATCGCATCGACGTACGCCTGCGTCCGGTCGACGATCACGGTTTCTCCGGCCTTTTCCACCTTCTGCTTGAACGGATTGCCGCGGTTCGCCGCCCCGAGGATCGTGCCGCCCCTGGGTAAGATGCCTCGCACCGACGAGATCGTCAGTGGATACACTCCTCCCTCCTCGAACAGCCCATCCAGTCCGTTCCGAATGCCCAGGACCTCCACGTTATAGTCGTAGATGGCGGTCTTGACCGCCGCTCGGATCACAGCGTTCAGCCCGGGCGCGTCGCCCCCACCGGTTGAGATTGCCAGACGTTTCATGATGCTTCCTCCCATGGCGATAGTTCCCCCTCTGAGACATTGTACCAAATAGAGAGCAGAGAGTAGAGAACAGTCAAAGCGCTTTTTTGACTGTTCTCTACTCTCTATCACCCCATTGACAACCATCCCCTTCCCCGCTATATTCATCCTTGAACCACAATTCACTCTCGGAGAGGTCATGGATAACCATCTGTCGCTGTTTTTCGCCCCGCGCGGCGTCGCCGTGATTGGCGCATCCGCCAGCCCCAACAAGCTCAGCCACGGCATCTTGCGCAACATCCTCCAATACGGCTATCAGGGCAAGATCTATCCGGTCAATCCCCGCGCCGATGAGATCCTCGGCCTGCCCAGCTACGCCGACATCTCGCAGGTTCCCGACCCGGTCGACCTGGCGGTGATCGTCGTCCCCGCCCCGGCCACGCCCGAGATCGTTCGAGACTGCGGCGAGCGCGGCGTGCGCGTCGCCGTGATCATCTCCGGCGGTTTCAAAGAGGTCGGCAAAGAGGGCGCCGAGCTGGAGCGCGAGTGTGTCACCATCGCCCGCCAGTATGGCATGCGCCTGATTGGGCCGAACTGCGTCGGCACTATGGACCTCAACACCGGCGTCAATACCACCTTCATCCAGGGCATCCCCCGCCTCGGCCGCATCGCCTTCGTCTCCCAATCCGGCGCAGTTGCCGGTGGGGTGGTCGATTACATCCGCAACAAGGGCGTCGGCTTCTCGCACTTCGCCAGTCTTGGCAATGAGGCCGACGTCAGCGAGACCGACATGATCGAATATCTCGGCAACGACCCCAACGTGGGTGTGATTGCCTGCTACGTTGAGGGCATTAAGGACGGCCGGCGCTTCATGGAGGTCAGCCGCCGGGTGACCCGTAAGAAGCCGGTGGTGGTCTTGAAAGCCGGGCGCACCCAGGCGGGCGCTCGGGCCGTGTCTTCCCACACCGGCTCTCTGGCCGGTTCGCATGCCTCCTTTGACGCAGCCTTTCGTCAGAGCGGCGTGATCGAAGCCAATTCGACCGCCGAGCTGTTCGACATCTCCATGGCGCTCGACTATCAGCCCCTGCCTCAGGGTCAGTGCGTCGCCATTTTGACCAACGCCGGTGGCCCCGCCGCCCTGGCCTCCGACAGTCTGGCCTCAGCCGGCATGCTCCTGGCCGACTTCTCCGCTGAGACCCAGGCCAGTCTCCGCGCCTTCCTCAACCCGGCCGCTCAGGTTGGCAACCCGATCGACATGCTCGGCGGGGCCGAGCCGCCCGAGTATGCCCGTGCCCTCCAGGTCGCCCTGGCCGACCCCGGCGTCGACGCCGCCCTGGCGATCCTGGTGCCGCAGGCCCTGGTCAATCCGGCCGAGGTGGCCCGCGCCATCGGTGAGGTCGCCCAGACCTCCAGCAAGACCATCATCGCCTGCTTCATGGGTGAGTCCAGCGTCGGCGAGGCCCGCCAACTGCTGCACGAATTCCACGTGCCCATGTACGTCTTCCCCGAGTCGGTTGGCAGCGTGCTCGGCGCTATGCGTCGCTATGCAAGCTGGCTGGCCTCCGAGCCCGAGCCACCCTTGCAGTTGCAAGGCTTGGATGCGGCCGCCGCCGTCGTAGCCCTGGAGCAGGTCGGCAGCGAGAAGAACCTGAGCGAGGCTTACAGCCGCCCGCTGCTGTCCGCTTACGGCATACCGCTGGTACCCGGCGGCGCTGCCCACTCCGCCGAAGAGGCGGCCAGGGTTGCCCGTCAGGTCGGTTTCCCGGTTGTGTTGAAGATCGTCTCGCCCGACATTCTGCATAAGTCCGACGCGGGCGGCATCGTCCTGAACCTGACCAGCGAGGACGAGGTCAAGTCTGCCTATGCGGATCTGATGGAGCGCATCGGCCGCTCGCACCCGAGCGCCCGCCTGGAGGGTGCGCTGATCGAGACCATGGTCCCGCTCAAGCAGGGGGCCGAGGTGATCGTCGGTATGCGCCGTGACCCCTCCTTCGGCCCACTGCTGATGTTCGGCCTGGGTGGCATCTACGTCGAGCTGTTCGGTGATGTCTCCTTCCGGGTGGCTCCGCTCTCCCGCGCCGGCGCCCTGGAAATGATCCAACAGACCCACGCCTATCGCTTGCTGACCGGTTTCCGCGGCCAGCCCAAAGCCGATCTCGACGCTGTGGTCGACGTGATCCTGCGCCTGGGCCGGCTTGCTCTCGACTTCCCCCAGATCGAAGAGATGGAGGTCAACCCGCTGCTCGTTCTCCCGGAAGGCCAGGGCGTCATCGCCCTGGATGCCCGCGTGATCTTAAGTTAGCTTCATTTGAGCCAGGATACGGTTGTCGTTCGACAACCGTATCCTGGCTCAAATGCATGATTCTCACGAAAGGAGTGAGTCATGATCCGCAACCAGTGGTACGTCGTTTTAGAATCCAACGAGGTCAAATCCCGGCGACCGCTGGGCGTCACCCGCCTGGGTGAAAAGCTGGTCTTCTGGCGGCAGTTGGATGGGCGCGTCGTCTGTATGCGGGATACCTGCCCTCACCTGGGCGCCCGGCTGCATCAAGGCAAAGTGCATGGCGATGCCCTGGCCTGTCCCTTCCACGGCTTCGAGTACGACGCTGCCGGCAGCTGCAGCTACCTTCCCGCCTATGGAAAAAATGGCGACATCCCCAAGGCGCTGCGGGCTGCCACCTACCCCACCTACGAGGCCCACGACCTGATCTGGATCTTCTGGGGCGAGCCTGAGGGTGATCTCCAACCGCCCAGGTTCTTCGACGCCATTCACGACGGCTGCAGCTACCAGACCATCCGCCAGCACTGGCCTGTGCACTACTCCCGCATGATCGAAAATCAGCTCGATGTGGCCCACGTGCCTTTTGTACACAACACCACCATTGGCCGCGGCCTTTCGCCGGTTGTGGATGGCCCGCATGTGCGCCTGGAGGATGATCTGCTCGAAGTCTGGCCCCGCTATCGTCCGGATGATGGCGTCCCCCCTAGCAAAGCCGAGGATCTGCCCGCCCCCACCGATCACGCGCTGCTCCAGTTCCGCTTCCCCAACACCTGGCACAACTGGCTCGGCGACGATCTGCATATCTTCCTGGCTTTCGTCCCTGTCGATGAGGAGAATGGCATCGCCTACGTCCGCGGCTACCAGGCCTTTGTGCGCCTCCCGCTCCTGCGTGATCTGGTCAACCTGTTCATGCGGTGGGGCAACACCGTCATCCTCAATCAGGACCACCGCGTCGTGATCGGGCAGCAGCCCAAAAAATCCAGCCTCAAGATGGGCGAGAAGATCATGCAGTGCGACCGCGCCATTCTGACCTACCGCCGCCGCCGCCAACAGCTTCTAGAGGCAAACGGACAGATTTAAAAACTCTCACGCAAAGTTCGCGAAGCAGCCCAGGAACGTAAAGATTAATCTAGAGCTTTGCGTTCCTGGCGCTATCTGGCGAACTTTGCGTGAGAGTTTTTCCTGGCGGAACGCGCCAAAATCTGCGGCACGTGGCGCACGATCCAATAATTCAGCTGCCGGATGCTGATGTCCCCACGTACCGCATCGAACACCGCCTGCTGCAGCGCTGGGACGCGCCCCAGCAGGGTGGAGGTTAGCCCCGGGACGCGGTATAGGATGGCTGCAATGTAGCGGGCATGCCGGAACTCCGGCATTAATTCTCGCCAAATCTGTTGCGTATAGCCAGATAAATCCAAATCGCCCCCATCCAGTGCGGTCAGCATCCGCGGCGCAGCTATCCGTGCGCTGCGGATGGCGTAATAGATGCCCTCGCCCAGCCAGGGATCGGCAAGGTTGGCCGCGTCACCCACGGCCAGGATGCGCCGGTTGTGCAGTAGGGCGCGCTGGCCGCCCAGCGGGATGCGATGGCCCTGCGAGTGCAGCACTTTGAGGTCATTCAGCAGTGGCTGGCCGGCGATAAACTGCTCCAGGTGATCGCGCAAGTGGGGCGCTTTGCCCGGCGCGGCCTGGAATACACCTACCGAGAGGTGCTCGCGCTTGGGAAAAACCCAGCCGTACCCTCCCGGGATCGCCCCGAAATCGAAGGTGACGTACGCTCCCTGCGCCTGCATGGCTGCGTCCGGCACGACCACTTCCTGCTCGATGGCCGTGCCCACCTGGCGCTCCGGCAGCAGCCCGGCTGCCCGCACCGCCAGCGAGTTGACCCCGTCCGCTGCCGCCAGCAGTCTGGCCCGGAACCGCTCGCGCCCGGCCGTGACCGTCACACCGGTGTCATCTTGTTCCACAGCGCTGACCGCTATGCCTTGCATCAGCTCTACCCCGGCCCCAACCGCCTGTTCGGCCAGCAGCTGGTCGAAGCGGTCGCGCATCACCAGCCAGGCTGCCGGTTTGGGCAGGTTCGCCCGCGCCAGTTCTTTGCCCCCATAGCTGAGCGTGCCGCCCGTCGCCACGGTCTCAATCGCCGCCGAGGCGTCGAACGGCAGTTGTTCGACCCCCTTGATCGTCACCCCACCGCCGCAGGTCTTGTAGCGCGGCAGGCGGGCTTTCTCCAATTGCAGCACCCGGGCCCCGGCGCTAGCCAGCTGGTGCGCCAGCACCGACCCGGCCGGCCCGGCTCCGATGACGATGACGTCATACATCCGTTCGGTCTCCCTGCTGCTCGTGCCACAGCATCAGCAGGTCGGTCTCGCGCTCGACCGTCAGTCCAGCCCGCCACTCCCGGTCCGCTTCCAGGGTCTGGTCCCATTCCAGCGTGGCGCGCACCGTGTCCGGCAGTGGGCGGAAGCGCAGTCCGGCTGCGATCGCTTTGCTGATGTCGATCCCGAAGAAACCGCCATTGGCCGGTTCATGCTCCGGCATCCACAAAGGCAGCTCCATCCACGCGCCCACATCCTGCTTTCGCAGGAATTCCTCGCTGACCCATGTGAAGGCCGCATCGCTGCCGCTGACCGACTTGCACGTATCCAGCAAGCTCTGCATCGTGGTTGGGGTGGAAGGGCCGGTGGCGTTGTAGATCCCCATTCGGCCCGCTTCAACCATGTCCACAATCCAGTCGGTCAGATCGCGCACGTCGATGAACTGGATCAACCGCTCGGGGCGTCCGGGCGCCAGCACTTCGCCGCCCAGGGCCACCCGATGCGGCCAGTAGGTGAAGCGGTCGCTGGGGTCGTAGGGACCCACAATCAGCCCCGGCCGCACAATCAGCGCTCGCCCCGGCGCGGCTTGCTGGACGACTTGCTCGCAGCGCGCCTTCAGCGCACCGTACGTTTCGTCGTTCACCTCTTCGGTCTGGTTGTCCGGCGCCAGCATCGCCAGCATGGCCCCCTCATCCACTCCGGGCATGCTCACGTCGGCATACACCGAGATGGTCGAGATGAAGACATACCGCTCCACGGCTTTGGACAGTGTCTCCGCCGAGCGGCGCACTACCGAGGGCGCATACCCGCTGGTGTCGATCACCGCGTCCCAGCGCCCATCGGCCAGCGCCGATAGGTCCCGTGTGCGGTCTCCATGGATTTGTATGACTTGTGGAAATAGCTGCGGGTTGGTCAAGCCGCGATTGAACAAGGTGATCTCGTGGCCGCGTGCCAGCAGCTCACTGACCAGCCACCGTCCCAAAAACTTCGTTCCCCCCAGGATCAAAACACGCATTTTCATACCCCTTGAGCGTTGTGCTGCGGACACGGCGAGTGTTCCGCAGGATGTTATTCAAGCTTCATTATAGGCGAAAAATTTGTGTCTGTTGACTCGGGTATCGACTGCCAGGGGAAGGTCTTTGTGTCAGGGCATCTCCCCGTCCAGCATCTCCAGGATCTCCCGGCGGATCTGCGCTGCCGGTAATCGCCGGGCCGTCTCTTCCGAGTGCGTGTTCACAATCGGATACTTGGGTTGGCGCACCTGCGACAGGTCGATCTCGGTCCCGTCCAGTAAATATTTGAAGATGTACGGGGGAAAGTGACCCGAGCGCACCAGATGTACGCCATCGGCGTCGATGGAAATGATCGGAAAAGAACCGCGCACCCTGCCCGTATCCAGCTGATCCTCCAGGAAGAGCGGTACTTCGTGCTGCTCGCAGAACGCCATCCCATCCCCTTGCTCCACAATTTCCGGCTCGCCGCTGACGTTCATCGAGGTCACGCCCGGCAGCCGCATCCCAATCGACCACATTTCCTCCAGTATTTGCCGCCCGGGCTTGTGCCCGCAGGGCACCCAGGTCTGCACCCAACAGGTGCCGTCCTCGCTCTCCGTGTAGGTGTACTCCGGCAGTTTCCGTGCCACGTCCCTGCGGATGGGCGCCCGGATCATGCACAGCGCCCCCAGGCGGTCCTCCAACTCATCCGGATCGAAGAAGAATGGGTGCAGATCGGGATGGACTACTGCCCCATCCAGGATGCTGATAAAGCTGTGGGTCTCCAGCAGCACGCTGAACGGCCGCCCGAGGCGTTTGGCTCCTTTGATTTCGTAGATCCGGTCTGCCGCTGCGCGGTTCTCCGCATCGATCCACAGGATACATACCCCACGCACGAACTGCCCGACCACGCCGCCATCCTTGATGAGGCGTGCCGCCTCGGCCCGGTGGGATTGCTCCTGCACTGAACGTCCGATTTGAATTTGCTCTTGGGTCATTTACCTTGCCTGCCCTTCCCCCTCTAAAAACCAGTAAATCGGATAATCTATGTCTAATTATAGAATAATTGGGGCGGGGATTCAAGGATCAGAGATTAGAAAACAGTCCTCAGGATGGGCGATTACCACCCATCCTGAGGACTGTTTTCTAATCTCTAGACTCTTAACCGAGTCTTTTGATATGCCTCGTCAACCCCAACTGGATCGCCATCCCCACCACAGCCAGGGCGATGAACAGAACCGTGCCGAGTGTGTTGCGCACCGGCAAATCCGAGAGTACCATCAGCGAGCCGGTCAGCGAGGTCAGGATGATCAGCGCCCAATTGAACACCAGCGCCACCAGCAGCGCACCCACGATCCCGCCCGCCACGAACAGCGCCAGCAGCGGCAGATTGATGCCCGCCTCTGGGTGGCCGATGGCCTGGATGGCCAGGTACCCGCCGAATAAGAAGCCTGCCGCGCTGACCGCCAGCTTCTCCACGAACACCGCCAGCAGCGCCCCCGCCACTGCCAGGGCGCCTGCGAACACCAGCACCGCCGTCTGCCCACCCCCGTGCAGGTACTGCGTCGAGACCTGCATACCCAGGTTATACCCCAGCGCAAAACCGACCACCCCCACGAACAGCCAGAACAGCTTCCTCCCGGCTGCCAGCAGGGCTAATCCGATCAAAACAGTAATCAGCGCCATTTGCATATCCTTCACCTCTACCCATACAACGTGCAAAAAGCATACCATGTTCCTAAAAAGAAGGGAACAGACAGCAGAGAACAGAGGGCAGCCAAAGCATCAGCCTGCTCTCTGCTCTCTGTCTTCTGCTCTCTGTTTTCTATTTTTCTAGGCCCTCTTCGCATCCCTTGGCAGCAAGAACACCACCGGCAGCCCGCACAACGCCAGAATCGACGCCACGGTGAAAGCCGTGCCCAGGCTGAACGCCTGCCCAAGGATGCCGATGGTCAGCGAGGCCGTCGCCTGGCTGGCGAAGTTGATCGCCATGAACACCCCGTTCGCCAGCGCCCGGTTTTCCGGGAACTGCTCCTGCACGGTTGCCATGATCACCGGCATCATCGACAGCTGCACGAAGCCGTACACCAGCAGCACGCCCAGACGCGCGGTCCCGCCCACCTGCAAGAACGCCAGCATCAGCAGCGGCGAGAGCAGCTGCGTCAGCAGCAGGATCGGCCGGCGCCCCACCCGGTCGCTCATCGAGCCACCGACCAGAGCGCCCACCACGCCCGCCGCTTCCATCACCGACAGCGACGCCCCGGCCAGCCACAGGCTGTCGCCCGCTTCGGTCAAATAGGTCGGCAGGAACACCGGCATCCCAAACGCCAGGAACGCCCGCAGCAGAATGAATCCGCCCATCGGCACCATCAACGGGCCCATGTGCCGCACCGCCCGCCAGAAGGGTTCTGCCCCGTTTGTGTCCTGCGCCTGGTCGGGTACCTTACGCAGCCCCAAGTACAGCGCGAGCGAAGCTGCCAGCCCCAACAGCGCCAGCCAGGCCGTGCCGCGCAGGCTGACGTAGTTCAGCGCCGTGACGATGATCAGCGGTCCGATCGTCCGCCCCAGCTCGCCGCCCACCATCCAAAAGCTCATGCCGCGCCCCAGCCGGCTGCCCGACAGGTTGCCCGCCAGCACCGGGCCGGTGGCGTGCAGGCTGGCCGAGCTGACACCTGCCAATAGCAGCAAAAACGCCAGCGCCAGGTAACTGGTCGCCAGTCCCATCAGGCTCATCAACGTGGCCGTCACTGCCGGCGCCAGGATAACCACGTAGCGCAGGCTCTTGCGCCCGGCAATGTGCCCGATCACCGGCTGCAGCAGCGACGGCGCCTGGGTGAACACGCTCAGCAGCCCGGCCTGCGCCTTGCCGATAGAGAGCGTCTCGATCAGCAGCGGCAGCAGCGGCGAGAGGAACGCCATGGTGGTGTCGTTGATGGCGTGTCCGGCTGCCACCGTGGCGACCCGCCCGGCCTGGAAGTCGGCCACCCTATTCTCTTCGGTTGTGATGTCGATGGCGCCGCCCACGGTTTCTACGGCGGCTTGTGGGGGAACTGGCATAAGTGTGTCGATCCTTTCTGTCGATCAGAAAATTTTCCTTGTAGTTTTTTGTCAATCCAGTTGACAGAAAACTACAAGGAAAATTTTCCTGACCATTTCACTCGTTTATACCACATTTGCCAGCACGAGCGCCAGCAATCCTGCTCCCAGGCCAATGGCGATGCCGTATGGCAGTGTCAGCCGCAGCGCCTCCCCTTCGCGCTTGACCAGTCCGACCGTGCTGCAGCCCACCAGGATCTTGGCCGGGGCGATCATGCTGCCCAGTGAGCCGCCCGTGGTCTGCGCTGCGATCAGCAGGCGCTGGTCGATCCCCAGGATCAGCGCCGCGTTCTGCTGCAGCGTGGCGAACAGCACGTTCGAGTTGTTGTTGCTGCCGGTGGCAAAGGCCCCCAACATGCCCACCAGCGGCGACACCAGCGGGTACGCACGCCCCATCATTCCCGAAAGAGCCTGCGCCAGCAGCAGCGTCATGCCCGTATGGTCCATCAAGGCCGACAGCCCCACCATCGCCACAATCCCCACGCTGGTCGGCAGCCCCGATCGCACGGTGGCCCGCAGCGCGGCCTGCGCCCCGCCCGGCTGCAGCACGCACATCCGCCGCAGCCCGAACACGCTGATGGCCGCTGCCAGGAGGATGATGCTGCCGGGGTGCAGCAGCGGGCGGAAGACCTGCACTGACTCCGGCGTGGTGAAGCCGCCCGCCGTGACCACGCCCGAATAGCGCAGCGCCAGCGCCGCCTGCGAGGCCGACGCCTGCAGCGGGCGGATCAGGTACAGCGCGCCCATCAGCAGCGACACGCCGCCGTAACTGGCGAAGGCGCCGCGCAGCTGGCTGCGTTCCAATGGAAGCGGCAGCGCTCCCGTCAAGGGCGCTTCCGCGCGCCCCCGCCCAAGCAGCAGGATCAACAGCACGCCCGCCAGCCCGGCCCCAAATGCCGAAAGCGGCGCCAGCCCGATCACTGCCAGTCCATACTGCACCAGTGAGATGAAAACCCCCACTCCCACGATCAGCTTCCAATGCTTACCCTGCTTTAAAAGCAGCGCCGCGCCCAGGCCGCAGGCGATCGTGGCAAAGCCCAGCAGCAGCGCCGCCAGCGGGATCACTTCGCTCGCATCCAGCTTGACCAGCGCCGCCAGCGTGCTGAGGATCACGCCCATGTCGCCGAACGTGACCGACCACGAGTGCCCCACCGCAACGGCTGCCACCGCCGCCACCGGTTCGATGCCCAGCCCTACCAGCATCGGCGCGACAATCGCCACCGGGATGCCAAAGCCTGCCAATCCCTCCAGCATCCCGCTGAAGGCCCAGGCCAGCGCCAACAACAGCAAGCCGCGCGCAGGCAGTGCCCGCGCCAGCGAGTTCGAGACTGCCCGGATGCCCCCGGCCTGGTTGACCAGGTTGTACAGCAGCAGCGCCGGCCACAGGACGAACAGCACCACAAACGACAGGTACAGCCCTTTGAGCTGCGAGATCAGCAGCACCTGCGGCGTCAGGCCAAACGCCAGCGCCCCCACCGCCAGCCCCACCAGCCAGCCGGCGAACCCGGCCCGCTGCCCGGTCCAGTGCAGCAGGATCATTAGAATCAGTACGGATAGGATGGGGAGCGCCGCAAGGAAAATCATGTAGTCATTATATACGGGAAGCGCGAATCCAAAGGAGCCCAAAGAGAACACCATCCGGTTCTCTTTGGGCTCCTTTGGATTCGCTTTCCTTTATGCAGTGCGGAACACACTCCATAAAATACCCGGCAGCATCACCACCTTCCGCAGGCCGCTGGTGTAGGCTCGCCGGGTGTGCACTTGGTAATCCATTCGCTCGATCTCGTCCAAAATCGCCCGGTACAGCATCGCCGCCGCGCCCACCGCCGGTCTTGCCCCCGCGTTCAGCAGTTCAATTCCTGGCAGCAACTCCTCGAAGATCGCTCGCGCCCGCTCAATCTCGAAGCGCATCAGCGCCTTGAAGCCCTGGTTGTGGACCCCATTGAGGATATCTCGCCGGGTCAGTCCGAAGCGAGCCAGGTCTTCCTCCGGCAGGTATACCCGCCCGCGCTCGGCGTCCTCGCCTACATCTCTCAGGATGTTTGTCAGCTGTAGGGCGATCCCGAGCTGGATCGCGTAAGGCCTGGCCTGCTCGAAGGTAGCGCCGCGCGCTGCGCCGATCACCGGCATGGACAGCAGCCCCACGGTCGAGGCCACCAGGTAGCAGTACTCCTCCAGCTCTTTCCAGGTTTCGTAATGCCGCCTGGTCAGGTCCATCCGCATCCCGTCGATCAGCTCCTGTTCATAGCGCCGGTCGATCGCGTACTGCTCTCGCACCTTGGCCCACACCAGCAGCGCCGGGTCTGCCTGCTCTTCGGCGGGCAGATTCACCTGCGCCCGCCACTCCTCCAAATCCTCCAGGGTCGCATCGCAGCGGTCCACCAGGTCATCCGTGCGGCGGCAGAAGGCATACAGCGCCCGGATGGCGGAGCGTTTCTGCAGCGGCAGCAGTCCGGTCGCCATGTAGAAGGTGCGCGAGTGCTGACGGATCACCTGTTCGGTCTCGATCTGCGCTTCTCGCCAGCGTAAGGTGAACGTTTGGTTCTCGGTTTGCGCGAGCATTACCATTATTCCTCCCTGCGGTACTGGTAAACTACCGCGTAAATCGTTAAATTTCGGCGCTGATTAAATTCTCGGCGATGATGGATGATGACAGCACGCCCGGAACGCCTGCGCCCGGATGCGTTCCCGCCCCAACAAAATACAGGTTGTCGTAGTCTTCTGAGCGGTTGTGCGGCCGGAACCAGGCCGATTGGGTAAGGAGCGGCTGCACCGAGAAGGCCGCGCCCATGTAGCTGTTCAGCGTGTCTTGGAAGTGCAGCGGGTCGATGTAGTGCTCGGCGACGATGTTGGACCGCAGGTCGGGCAGGTAGTTCTCTTCAAGGAACTGCATGATCCGGTCGCGGTACGGCCTGGCTTCCTTGGTCCAGTCGATGCCCGAGCCCAGATGGGGCACCGGCGACAGCACGTAGAAGGCTTCGTGGCCTTCCGGCGCCATCGATGGGTCGGTCAGCGTTGGCATGTGCAGGTATAGCGAGAAATCCTCGGCCAGGATGCGCTTGTTGAAGATGTCGTCGATCAAGCCGCGGTAGCGTGGCCCCAGAATGATGTTGTGATGCGCCAGCCCCTGCTCACGATACAGCCGCCGCGTGCCGAAGTAGATCACGAACAGCGACATCGAGTAGCGGAAGCGTTTCATCCGCCGTTTGGTTGCGACATGGTTTTCAATCAGGTTGCGGTAGGTGAAGGCCACATCTGCATTTGAGATCACCGCATCACCGCGGTGGATGCTGCCATCCGCCAGCCGCACACCCTCTACCTTGCGCCCATTCGTCAGGATCTCTTTGACCTCGGTATTGGTGTTGACCTTGCCACCCAGTTCGACGAACAAGCGCTCCAGCGCGTCGACAATCGCTCCCGTGCCGCCTTTTGCATAATGCACGCCCCACTCGCGCTGCAGGTAGTCGATCAACGTATAAATGCTGCTGGTGTCGAAGGGATTGCCGCCCACCAGCAGGGTATGGAACGAGAACACCTGCCGCAGGAACTCGTTCTTGATGTACTGCGCGATAAATCCATATACGCTCTTGTAAGATTTCATCCGGATCAGGTCGGGCGCAACCCGCAGCATGTCGGCCGGGCTCAAGAAGGGCTTGCTCGACAGCTCAACGAAGCCTTTTTCGAACACCGGTCGGGTGGCCTTCATGAATTTATCGTACCCTGCCAGGTCTTCCGGGCTGATCTTCTGGATCTGTTGGACGGTCTTCTGGTAGTCGTCGGTGTAATCGAACACTTTGCCTTCATGGTTGAACACCCGGTAGAACGGATCCACCGGCATCAGCTCCACGTAATCTTCTCGCTTGCGGCCTGCGGCGGTAAAGATGTCGTCGATCATGAATGGCGCAGTGATCACCGTGGGGCCGCCATCAAACTTGAACCCTTCGATTTCGTAGACGTAAGCCCGTCCCCCCAGCTTGTCGCGCTTCTCGAAGATCTCTACATCGTAACCCTTGGCTGCCAGGCGGCAAGCTGCCCCCAACCCGCCGAACCCAGCACCGATGACGAGGATTTTTTTCTTCATGCCTTCCCTCCCAATCCGCTTTCTTCTTACTCTTTTTTGAACCGAAAGGTTTTAGAACCTTTCCATCCACCCAACCGTACGAACCTGTATCTATTAAAACACTCTGGACCCATCTGGTTCAATCTTTTGTACAATCTTTGGATGATCTGATCATTACACAAAAAATGCAGGTGAGTCAAACCCACCTGCAATGTCAAATCAGTGTTCGAAGGGTAATCCGTTGATGTCGCTGCCGAAAAACACTCTAGGATAAGAGTATATCATACCGGTCGTGCGAGCAGATTTTCAATCGCTGTGATCATTGCGGCGGGGGCATCCTTAATGACGACGCCAACCTCGGGACCGTCGCTCTCGGCCTCATGGAAGCCCTGGCCGCCCAGAGCGATCAGCGGCTGCGGTTGCGGGAAGCGCTTTAGCAGCTCCGCCAGCTCGGCCTGGAGGGAATCGGCCGTCTCTTTGCGGGTGGCGCTGAACAGCAGCAGTCGCGGGTGCAGCAAGCCGACCGCCTCTTCCAACCGGTCGAGCTTCAGGTCCGGCCCCAGGTATTTCACGTCGTAGCCGCGCCAGCGCAGCATCACCACCACCAGCAGCAGTCCAACCTCATGCAGCTCCCCAGGCCCGCCCGCCGCTACGATGACGGCGCGATGCGCCACCGGGGCGGAAGCTCCCAGCATGCTCTTCAAGTGTTGAATGAAGAATTGGGTGGTATAGTGTTCGATGGCAATCGGCAGCTCACCGCGATGCCAGGCTTCGCCAACCTCCACCAGCACCGGCTCGATGACTTGCGTCAGCACCTGGTCGATCGAATACAGCGCAAAGGCTTTGCTCATGTATTCGTTCGCGCTGGCATCATCGAAGTGCATCAGTGAACGGAGCAGCTCTGAGCACAGAAAGTCGAGCGAGATCGGCTGGTCCGAGCTTTCTGGTGTCGATTCAGTTGACGGGTCACGGCCCATGGCGCGCAGTTCTACCAGGTAGTCAACCGCCCGGCTGATGTTCAAGCCCGAGTCGATCTGAAACTTCAGCCAGCGCAGAGTCCGCAGATCATATTCCGAATACAATCGGTAGCCCTGATCTCCTCTGGATGGGCTTGGCAGGCCATATCGGCGCTCCCAGGCACGCAGCGTTACAGGCCGCAGCCCGGTCATTCGCGCAACAGCCTTGATATTGTAGACAGGTAGATTGATGTCTCTTGCATTGCCTGTATTGTTTGTCATGTTTTCGCCCTCGTAAAATCTGCTCTAGCTGAAATCGAATAGCAATTAAATCGCTCCATTTTAAGGCAGGAACGTCGACAAGTTGTATAACCTTTTAAAGAGATAGCGGAAAACCAACATGCAAAAGCTGCATGCGACCTCAAAATTCAATACAAGCGCGTGTAAAAAAACCTAAATTTATTCAGATACCGGCAGCAGTTCTTTTACTCAATTCAGCGCGCTCTCCAATGTTTCCCCAAGGAAAGTACCGTCTAAAGACTTGCGTAGATTTGACTTTAAGTTGAATATCCGTCCGCCGTATCCAAACATTGGCGGTTTTGGGAGGCGGTTCAATTGCGCCTGGAAGTTTTGCAGTTCTTCGGCCGAGTCGGGCAGCGTTGCAGAAAGGATGACCATGTCCGGCTTTTCGTATCCGGCATAGTCCGCCAGGTCTTCCAGGGGGATATCCGGCCCCAGGAACTCTACCCGGTACCCCGCTTCTCGCATCAGCAGCGCCAGCATCAGCGGGCCGATCTCGTGTTGTTCCATCGGGGCGCAGCCGATTAAAATGTGACGCGCTCCCCGCCGGGTGGGGTAGGTTTGTATCATCGCCAGCAGGCGACCGCGAATGTAGGTGCTAGCGAAATGCTCCGTCGTCACCCCGAATTCGACCGGTATACCATGCCTCGCCGATCTCGGTCAGGGTTGGCACCAATACATCTTGGCACAGGGTCGGCAGGTTGAATGTCGCCGCAGCCGAGCGCAGCAAGTCACCGGAGCGAGATTCATTATGCTTGATCAGGGCCTCGAACAACTGCGCGGCATATTCCTCGGGTGGCGTACCGGCCGGCATTATTTGCACGGCCGTTTCCGGCATTGCAACCTCCGGCCACATGCCGGTCTTTAACATGCTGCGCATTTCATTGGCAGCATTGCTGATCGAAATGCCCTCGTCGACGCGCCCTTTGAGCCAGCGCAAGATGGCGATGTCACGGTCTGAATATAACCGGTACCGGTTCTCTGAGCGATAGGGGGTCAGCACTTCGTGGCGGCGTTCCCAGGCGCGCAAGGTCACCGGACGGATGCCGGTTTGATTGCAGACGGTTTTGATTGTGTATTTGGGTTCTGTTGGGAGATCGGCAATCGTTATCATGTTGTTTCAGCCTTTACGAATCGCACTTAAACATTATACCATGAAGAGTAAATAAATCCCCATAAATACCAACAAAATACAAATAATTTCTTTCGCCCGTTCATCCTGATATGCGAATATGGACTGTGCTCCTACGGATATATCTATTCTACACAAGATTTGTAAAAAGAAAATAAAATTAGACCGTCAATTTCGCTTAAACTTCTACAAAACCTTAAAAATTGTCAATTTATTGGCAATAAAGCTGCTGACCCTGGCCAATCCCCTCACTGCTGCGTCGCATACCGGTAAATCCAATACCATGTGCCACCTGTTGGGCTCGATCCTTCTTTCAGTTCTCCACCTGGATACAGGGACCGGGCTGCCCGCAGATCATCGATATGTTCTACGAAGAACACGAACGTGGCCGGCTTGTCGTTCAGAAGGATATCATCGTCGCCCCAGTTTTCATCCATGCTGGTGGCATTCAACCCCGGCGTCAGGAATGGCAGCGCCGCGATGCTGTCGTAACCCTCGGGTGCAAGGAAGAAGAACACCTGCCGGCCAGGCGGCGCAACAGCATCCTGCACTGTGCGGTTGGCTTCGATGGGGTGTTCGGTTCTTTGGCGGTCATAGACCCCTCGAATTTCGGATGGTGGGTAAACGGTGGGTAGTTCCTTCTACTTATTATAGATAGAATTTCACTTTCATATAAAAAACGACCCCTGGCAAAAATCCAGGGGTCGTTCTGTTCATGCTCATTCGTCCAATTCGTGATCTAGCCCTCCAGCGTAAAGCTCGCCTGCTGGCGGATATCCCGGCTCGACGAGCCGATCATTACCTCGAACTTGCCCGGTTCGGCCACCCAGCCGCCCCGGTACGGGTCGTAGAACGACAGCGCCCGCTCGTCCAGGCTGAAGGTCAGCGTCTTGCTCTCACCCGGCTCCAGCGCAATCTTCTCGAAGCGCTTCAGTTCTTTCACCGGGCGCATCAGGCTGGCTTCCACGTCCCGCACGTACACCTGCACCACCTCTTTGCCGGTCCGCTCGCCGGTGTTCTTGACGGTCACTTGGACCTCCACCGGTTCACCCTTCTTGACCGTCTGCGGAACTTGCAAATCACTGTACTCGAAGGTGGTGTAGGACAGGCCGTGCCCAAACGGGAACAGCGGTTGGATGCCCTTGAAGTCGTAGTAGCGGTAGCCGACGAAGATGCCCTCGCCGTAGTGGACTTCCTGCGCGCCCGGGTAGTTGATGTAGGTGGGGTTCTCTTCGTAGGTCTTCGGGAGTGTGATCGACAGCTTTCCGCTCGGGTTGACGTCACCGAACAGCACGCTCGTGACGGCGTTGCCGCCTTCCTGGCCCGGGTAGTACACGATCACCACGCCTGCCACCTCGTCCACCCACGGCATTTCCATTGGAGCGCCCACGTTCAGCACCACCACCGTGTTGGGGTTGGCTGCCGCCACCGCATGGATCAACTCATCCTGCGGCCCGGGCAGCTTCATGTTCGGGCGGTCGCCGCCCTCGGTCTCGTAGGCCATCGGCATGCCCGCAAACACCAGCGCCACGTCGGCTTGTTTGGCGATTTCCACCGCCTTGGCCAGCGGGTCTCCTTCCGGCTGGGGCGGCAGGTACATCAATCGCACAGCCGGGATGCCGTCGCCGTCGGTCCAGATATACTCTGCCCGGAAGTCGTAATCCTTGTCCGCTTCCAGTTCGACCGGGGCCGAAGTCACCACCGCCATCGGGTTCTCCATCAGAACGTTCATCGGTAGATGCCCCTGGCTGTTTTCCATCACCAGCTTGCCGTCCAGGAAGATCTTGCAGCGCTCGGTGTTGCCCAGCAGGAAGGTGTACACGCCAGACTGCGGCACCCGCATGGTTCCCGTCCAGGCAGCCGAGAACCGGTCCGGGTCCACTTCGCCGTGCGGTCCCACGTTGTACCAGAAGAACTCCATGGTCTTTCGGTTTTGCTGCGCGGCCGGTTCGCCTTCGAATTCGAGGTTGTTGTAGAACTTAACTGTCAGGCCCGGCCCAGTACCTTCGCTGGGCGTGAAGAACTCCGACTTGACCAGCGGCGGCACCACCAGGTTGCTGCAGCCCTGAGCATACAGCACCTTAGCCGAATCGCCCGCCCGGTCCTGGATTGCGTCCAGCGGCTGCGACATGTAGGGCGGCTTGACCCTCGAGCTGCCCTCGCCGCCTGGGATCAGGTCGGCTGCGTTCGGGCCGATCACCGCCACCGTCTTCAGCTTGCTTGCATCCAGCGGCAGCACGTTGTTTTCGTTCTTCAGCAGCGTGATCGCCTCTTCCGCCAGCTCACGCGCCGCCGCCACATGCTCGGGCGTGTTGACCGAGCCGGCCGGGTTAGTATTCGTCTCATCCATCAGCCCCGACCGGACGATCATGCGCAGGACGCGCCGGGCCAACTCGTCGATCACCGCCTCGTTCACCTGCCAGTTGTACGTCGCCTGCTCCAGCAGTTGGCCGAAGTACTTGGCCGGCCCCGGCATTTCGATATCCAGGCCGTTGTTCTTGGCCGGGATGGTGCTGTGATTTCCGCCCCAGTCGGAGATCACCGCACCTTTGTAGCCCCACTCGCCTTCCAGCAGGTCTCGCAGCAGGTGCGCGTTCTCGGCGGCGTACGCGCCGTTGACCTTGTTGTAAGAGGTCATCACCGTCCAAGGATCGGTCTCTTGCGAAACCATCTCGAATGCCGGCAGGTAAACCTCGCGCAAGGTGCGCTCGTCTACCACCGAGCTGCCGCGGAAGCGGTTGATTTCCTGGTTGTTAGCCGCGAAGTGCTTGAGGGAAGCGCCCACATTCTTGCTCTGCAGGCCGTTCACCCAACCTACACCCGTGCGCCCCGCCAGGTAGGGGTCTTCCGAGAAGGCCTCGAAGTTGCGGCCAGCCAGCGGCGTGCGCACAATGTTGACGCACGGCCCCAGCAGGATGTCGCAGCCCATGCCGCGCGTCTCTTCGGCCATGGCCGCCGCCGCCTTCGCCACCGCCTCCGGGTTCCAAGAGGAAGCCATGGAGACGCCGGTTGGGAAGGCCGTGGTCGGTCCGGTCTTGCGCCCGGTGCCGTCCGGGTCGGCCCGCACACCGCTCGGACCGTCCGTCATGGTCAGCGCCGGGATGCCCAAGCGCTCGATCGCAACCGTATGCCAGTTGTCCAGGCCGGAAAACAGAGCCACTTTTTCGCTTAACGTCATCTGGCCGAGCAGTTCCTCGACCTTCTCATGCATCTCTTGCTCACTCTTTGCCTCACCAGCGGGACTCATGCTTACTCCTTATGCAGTGTTTTGGGATTTTGAAATATGAAACAACCCGTCCTTAAATCCGCTTAATTCTATCAGCGAACCGGGCGGGTGTATAGAAGATGCCTGCCTTACCAGCAATTCTCAATATGGAGAAGGAAGGATCAGCAGTCGGAAAAGATAGGACTTCAAAAACGGGGGAACAGCCCAGGCAGCAGAACCAGCAATCTTTTGATCGGAAGGAAACGGAATGGGCGGGGAACTAAACCAAGCTGCGGCGCCGAAAGGCACACGACGCAGCCCATGGGATCGAACAAGGCCAAGCGGAGAATGATCATCCGGTATCCAGTTCGAGACCCTTGAACATAAAATCAAAGACCTGGTCCCAGGTAGAAAACTCAAAGTAGCGTAACAGCGCCTCCAAATCCTGAAAGAAGGTGCGCCGCGGGCCTAATTTCTGCCGAATGGCACGGTACTGCTCATCAACCAGATCCAAAATGGTGTGGAACAGGAAGGCCAGCAGATTGAGTGAGAGCAAGATCGCCGCCAAATGCTGACTACCGTGCCCGAAATTGTGTTCCAGGTGGTAGCCTTTGGTTTTGAGGACATTGTTGTTCTCGTTTTCGACTTTCCAACGGGCGCGACCATCGCGCACAATGGCCTCGACGGAAGTGTCTCGCATCTCAAAATCACTAATCCACGCATTTTTGAAGAGGATCGCCCCGCTGTCTTCGCGGGTGGTGGTCAGTTCCACCCAGTTAACGGAGGGCGCCTCCTGAGCAGCAAATAAGGCGACCTGGTTGGCATAGCGATAGGTGTCAATCTCGGCATACTTGCCCATCCACCGTCGGACGACTTTGGTGCCCAAGACCGCATTGGCCGCCAGGAATGCCACCGTTTGATACAATTCCGGGTGCGAATCGGGTTTACACACCAGAATGAAGTGCAGTGACTTGTCTTTCAGCAGCCGACAGAAGGGCGACCGGCTGAACAGATCATCGCCCAGGAGGGTCACGCCGCGCTTGGCATAGAACAAGCCATATTTTTCGATCCAGCGCTTAGCAGCATTCAGCTCGCAGTCCTGTTTTTCGTGCCCATCCTGCGGCACAATGAACTCCGGCTCCAAGGCCAGCACGTGGGCATTGCCTGGCTGCACGATGACCGGCGTCAAAACACTGTGAAAATAGCGCAGCGCACCATTATTCAAAACCCGGGTATTGCAGTTGTCGCAGTGGATCTTCTGCGAGGAGAAATATTCGGTGCCGTCGATTGCGATCAGCAACTGATCCCCATACGAACGATAGCTGTCTAGCAAAGGCGTGTGCTCGATCTCCGTGAAAATATAGCGATATATCCCATCCACGTAGGATGGAGCGACTGGATCGAGCAAATTACGGATCTGATTATCGCTAGGCAATTCTGCCAGATCAAACAAGCGCTCTGCGTTGCTCTGCCCTTTGCGTAACTGCATATCGCGTTGGTGGGCCAGAAAGGATGGACTTTGCGTGAAGAACACCGCAAATGCGCTCATCCCAGCATCTTGCAACTCGTACCGCTTGTTTCCCCCGGTCCGCAGATCGGGAAATTTGCTACACTGCTGCCTGAGCGCCTGGATCATCTTCGTCGATTTTAGCTTCTCGTACATGCCTCAAGGGTATTCCATTCGCGCTCACTTGTCCAGGTGCCTTTTCCTACCTTAACAAATCATATTGAGAATTGCTGCTGCCTTACTCGTCCTACGCCGGCTCCGACGTCTCCTCTTCCCCCACCAATACCCCCTGCTCGACCGGCAGCTTCTGTATGGCGATGATCGTCATGATCCCAAAGATCACCGCCGTCGCCACGAACGTCGCCCGCAGGCTGAACCATACCGCCACACCCGAGCCGAGCAGCGGGGCCAGCGAGCGCGCCCCCGAGTTGATCGAATTGTCCAGCCCAAACACCGCCCCCTCTTTGCCGCGCTGCGTAAAGCGCGCCAGCAGCGCGCTGATCGCCGGGACGATGCCACCGATCACCGCGCCCACCAGGGCCTGCAGCGCCAGCAGCTGCCAGGCTGTGGCCACCAGGCTTTGCACCGCATACAGCACCACTGCCACCGGCGCGCAGGCGATGATAATCCGCCGGTAACCGACCCGGTCGCCCAGCCGTCCCAGGTAGATGGCGCTGAGCATGGTGGTTGCCGCCCGGATGCCCTCTACCAGCCCGGTGGTTGTGTTGACCGCTGCCGGATCGCTGACCAGCACCTGCACGAACAGCGGTGCGATCGGGGTCAGCAGGTTCGTGCCCAGCTGGCTCAGGAAGCGCAGGCTGTAAGCCACCGCCACGCCCGAAGCCGCCAGGATGCCGCTCCACTGGGCCAGGAAGGGTTCTTTTTTGTCGCCGGTTTCCTTCTGCGGGTGGAAGTTCTCCTGCACGCCCAGCATTACCAGCAGGCCCGCCAGCAGCAGCGCCGCCCCGGTCACGTAGAACGCCGCCGAGTAGCCGAACTTGTCGGCGATCACCCCACCCAGCATCGGCCCGAGAGCCACGCCCCCGCCCATCGCCACCTGGATCAGCCCCATCGCATACCCGGCCCGCTCGCGCGGCGCTTGCGACGCTACCAGCGCGTTCGCCGCCGAGACCGTGCCGGTTACCAGGCCCTGGATGGCCCGCAGCAGCACCAGCTGCTCGGCGTTCTGCACGAACGCCATCAAGAACAACAGCACTGCCCCGCTGAACAGCGCCCGCTCGACCATCAGCTTGCGTCCCAGCCGGTCGGCCAGCGAGCCCCAGAATGGCGACGCCAGCATCATCGTGAACGCCTGACCCGAGAACACCAGCCCGGCCAGCAGCTCGGTGCTCAGTCCGGTGGACGAGCCCAGCTGCTGCACGTACAGGGGTAAGAATGGATAAATGGAGGAAAACCCGACCGCCGTCATCAATTGGGCGAAGAACACAATATACAGCGTCTTCTTCCACGGCGCGTCGAAAATCGATTGGAACCGCTCAGGGATCATAGACCATCCAGAATGCAGTGTATACCCCTCAGTATAGCATGCCTGGCGATTTTAAATGATCGCATCAAATCCGTCATCATCCTAAAAATGACCCCTGCCACTTTGCGCCTGACGGAGCCTGGCCGCCGGCTGTGCGCAAACTTTGTCCCCCGACCTGTCTCTCGGTTTTCTTCGCCTGAGAGATGAATCCTCAATGGAAACGCTCTTTCCCATTACAATAGACCCATCCTTTCACCAGGAGCCTTCCTTGACCTCTCCCACCATCCTGATCTGGGGCGCCGGCAAGATCGGGCGCGGCTTCATCGCCGACCTCTTCCACCGCGCCGGTTACCGGCTTGTCCTCGTCGACCATACGCCCGAGCTCGTCCGGCGTCTCAATGCTGCCGGCGCTTACACCCTGGCTATCAGCGGCAGCGGCGACCAGTACCATGAGCGCGCCATAGACAACTTCGCCACCCTGCACACCGCCGACACCGCCGCCCTCGCACAGGCCGTCGCTGAAGCCGACCTGCTGGCCGTGGCCGTCTTCCCCGACGCCTTCGAAGCCGTCGCTCGCGGCCTGGTCCCCGGCTTGCTGCGCCGCTTCGAGCAGCGCCCCGCAGCGCCCCTCGACATCCTGCTGTGCGGCAACCAGATGCACGCCGGGCCACTCTTCCGCTCCCATCTGGAAGCCGCCCTGCCGCCCGAAGCCCGCCCGCAGCTGGAGGAGTCCGTCGGTATCATCGAGACCCTGGTGATCCGCATGGCGCCCGAGCCGCCCGAAGACCGCAAACGCGCCGACCCCCTCCTGGTGTGGTCCAACGACTATCCCGAGCTTCCCGTCGAACGCGCCGCCTTCAAGGGCCCCATCCCGCAAGTTCCCGGCCTGCATCCCGTCGACGACATGCGCGCCGAGGAGATGCGCAAGATGTACACCTACAACATGGCCCAGGCCGTGCTGGGCTATCACGGCGCCATGCAGGGTTACACGAAGTTGACCGGCTGCCTCCACAACGACCGCCTGCGCGCCGAGGCGCTTGGCGCCCTGGTCGAGTTCCAGCCGCGCCCTGCAAGCCGCTCACGGCTTCAGCGCGGAGGAGATGCAGCGCTGGACCGCCGGCGTCCTCGACCAGATCGACAACCCGCGTCTCGGCGACGCCGTCGAGCGCATCTGCGCCAACCCCGCTCGCAAGCTCGCCCGCGCCGATCGGCTCACGGGCCCGGCCCTGCTCGCGCTCCGGCACGGCATTCCGCCGCTCTTCCTCGCTCGCGCCATCGCCGCGGCTTTGCATTACCGCGCCGATCTGATCAGTTCCGCTGGGGAGGAGGGCGGCCTTCGTACAGCCATCCGTTCCCTCTGTGGACTGGAGGAGTCCGACCGCCCTCTGGAAGATGCCATTATCCACGCCTACCGCCGCCTGCCGCTTGAAGTGGAGTGGGCCGCAAAGGCTCAGCGCGCCTGCGACCTCGGCTTCCGCTACGAGCAGGTCTACCACGGCTGCGGGCAGTCCGTCCTGGCGGCCATGCTCGAAACCTTCGACCGCTTCGACCCTGGCGCATTCAACGCCGCCACCGGGCTGTGTGGGGGAGTCGGCCTGGACGGTGACGCCACCTGTTCCGCCCTGACCGGGGCGGTCATGTCCTTCGGCATACTCTACCCTCGCACTCGTGAGACCTTCGACGACGCTCGCGAGAACAAGTACCGCGTCTTCGACCTGACTCAGCGCCTGATCGCCCGCTTCCGTCAGACCTTCGGCGCTGTCCGCTGCCACGATCTGCACGCCTGCTTGTTGGGCCGTCCCTTCGACCTGTGCGACAGGTCTGAGCGCGCCGCTTTCGAAGCCGCCGGCGCGCATGAGGTCCACTGCGTCAACCTGGTCGGTCTCGCCGCTCGATGGGCGGTCGAGTTAATCGGGGAAGAGGAAATGGGAGAGTAGAAAAAGCCGGTGGGGTTTTCCACCGGCTTTTTCTACTTCTAATCTCCGCTCTCTATTCTTCGCCTGTCTTCCAGCCCGACAACCTGGCTGCCCGCCGGCACGTTGATCACCCGCACGCCGCTCTTCCAGCGCACCTCCAGTGTCAGCGACACGTTCGAGCGCACCTGTACCCGCGGCATATCGCTCTCCTCCATGCGCGCCGGGCAGTCCAGGTCCAGCATGCCGTTCAGCCCGAACGGATACTTGCGCACGCCGAACTCCTCAGTCAGGCGCACGTCCCACACCAGGCGGTTCTGGCGCGAGTCCGGGCGCAGCCCAAACACATACTCCAGCAGCACCGCCGTCGGCGGCAGTCCACCCCAGCCGACGAAGTCTTTCCGGGCCGGTTTGCCCGGCGCGGCCGCCTCGGGCGCATAGTTCTCCCATAGCGTGCCCGTATCCTCGAACACCTCGACCACGTTCTCCACGTGGTTGTAGGCGATCTCGTGCGCCAGTTGATCGTAGCCGTACAGGCTCAGCCCACGCAGCAGCATGTAGTTGGTCGGCGGCCACACCCCGCCGCGCCAGTAGCCGCCGTTGGCCTGGTATACCGGATGATCCGCCGACAGGCTCGGCACACGGTGCAGGCGCTTGAAGAGCGTCTCGTCTTGCAGGTGCTGCACCAGCCGCTCGGCCCGGTCGGGCGTCGCCACGCCCGCCAGCAGCGCCCAATACGCTCCGATCGATTTGACCGGGATCTGCCGCCCTTCCCAGTCCAGGTCGTAATAAAAGCCGCTCTCCTCGTCCCACATTTGCGTGTTAGCCAGCTCGGCCAGCAGGTAGAGTTCGCTCTGATAGCCGTTGACGTCGCTCTCGCGTCCCAGCAGCTTGGCCATCTCTTGCAGGATGCGGTTGACGAACATCTGCTGCAGGCAGGTGTCCAACCAAACGTTGTGGCCGTGGCTCAAGCCCACGTCGTAATGCGTCTCGTCCACCCGCGGCTGGTTGTCCATCCCGCTCGCCAGCCCTGTGGCCCAGTAGGCCCCATTCCGCCAGGTGCGGTTGAGCTGGAACCAGCGGTAATAGGCCGCCAGCGCCGGGAACACCTCTTCCAGCCGGTGACAGTCGCCCGAGCGCAGGTAGTGCTCCCACTCGGACCACGGCAGAAGGTTCGGTCCGGTCCCGGCCGGATCGAAGCGGTGGAACATGTCCTCCCCGCTGTCCTCGTGGATCTCGCGACAGATGGCTCCATCGGGGTGCTGCTTGGCATAGAAGTTGTCCAGCGTGCCCTGGAAATCAAACGCCCTGCGACCGTAGCTGGCAAACAGGGTGTTGAAGACTGAATCCCACATAAACAAGCAGTCGTTGAAGGCTGTGCGGATGTAGGGAGAGATGAAGCCGTTCTCCTTTGTCGGCAGGCCGATGTTCTGGAACGCCAGCTCCCATACCTTCCAGTAACTGGCGATCGTAGAAGCCTGCCCGGACCAGTACGGTTCGGGCAGCAGCTTGCGGGCTTCATCAAACGTTGGGGGAGTTACAACCTGAGGCGTGCGTGCACGGAAAACGTTCCCATCGACGAGAGCGTTTCGAGAGTAGAACGCATAATACGGCATGAAAAAGCTCCGGTTTCTATTGACAATGTTGGGCTTCAAAAGAATGAGACTGCACTTTTATTGTAGCAAAAATACCTTTGCCAGGAATGAGAGAACTGTAAGGTCAGGCGATTGTTAACCCGAGTTCGTGACTTTATTCGTTGAGGAGTGATGACATTGTCATCACTCCTCAACGAATAAAGTCACGGGTTGTCTGCTCTCTTATCCCTGCTCTCGGCTCTCTTCTTTGTTATACTATACAGCGTTCTACACTACACGGAGAGGAACCTCATCGCCTTGATCATTCACTGGTTCGACTACATTTTGGTTGGATTCGCTGCCATGGCGGCCGGCATGATAAATGCCCTGGCCGGCGGCGGTACGCTGATCTCCTTCCCCGCATTGACCTTCATTGGCGTTCCGGCCGTCATGGCCAACGTCACCAACACCGTGGCCCTCGTGCCCGGTTATCTGGGCGCCACCATCGCCCAATTCAACGATTTGCGCGCCCAACGCCGCCGGGTCTTCTTGTATGTCCCGATCAGCATTGTCGGCGGCGTGGTCGGCGGCTGGCTGCTGCTGAACACCGGCGAAAAGCTCTTCCGCGACCTGGTGCCTTACCTGATCCTGTTCGCATCCGGCCTGCTCGCCATCTCTGACCCCTTGCGCAAGTGGCTTACCCCGCGCCTGGGCAAAGGCAGCACGGCCGCCATGACCGTCTGGGCGATCATCCCGGTCGGCATCGCTGCCGTCTACGGCGGCTACTTCGGCGCAGGGCTGAGCGTCATCGTCCTGGCCGTGCTCGGTCTCATGCTCAGCGACTCCCTGACCGTGCTCAACGCACTCAAACAGATCGTCGCCTTCAGTGTCAATATCGCCGCTGCCATCTTCTTCGTCTTTTCCGGCAACGTCGTCTGGCCCCTGGCGGTGGTCATGGCCGTCTTCGCCCTCATCGGCGGCGCGATCGGGGGGCGTCTCGCCGGGCGGATCAAGCCCGCCACCCTGCGCATCGTCGTCGTTGTTATCGGCGTTGTCGTTTCGATCATCTACCTGGTGCGCTAAACCCCTTCACGGACGAACCTCCGGCGTTATCCTGCCTGGACCCTGATAGAAACACTACACAATTCGGATAGAAACTATCCGAATTGTGTAGTGTTTAATCTCTGGAGGTGACCAATGAATGAAAAAATTGAAATCAATCACAGCGAAATTCCGATTCGACTATTCGAGTCCGATTTTCTGGAGTTCTTTACGCACGTTCACCCGGTCGTTATCATTGTTCTCTGGACGCCGATCATCGTCTACTCGTATCTCTGGGGCTATCAGGTCCGCCCGGCAGGCTCCGGGCTGGCCTATCTGCCGGCGGCATTTCTGCTCGGCCTGTTCGTGTGGACCTTCGTGGAATATAACATCCACCGCTTTTTCTTCCACTTCCACCCCAAAACCCCCTTCCAGGATCGCATTATCTTCCTCTTCCACGGTGTGCACCATATCCAGCCGCGCATGAAGACCCGCCTGGTGATGCCGCCCGCCGTCAGCCTGCCGCTGGGCGCGTTCTTCCTGCTGCTCTTCTACCTGCTTGTCGGCCGCTTGCTGGGCCAGCTGCATTGGGTCGGGCCGCTGCTTTCCGGCTTCGCCCTCGGCTACCTGATCTACGACCTGGCGCACTACGCTACCCATCACTTCCCCATGCGCCGCGGCCGGTATTTCCGTTTCCTCAAGCGCCATCACATGCTGCATCACTACAAGACGCCCGACCTGCGCTTTGGGGTCAGTTCCCCATTCTGGGACTGGGTGTACGGTACTCTGCCGAACGATTGACAACCCAAGCGCTTGGATGGGTACTTGAATGGGTTAATTAACCCAAGCTACGCACATTGGATTTAACGAATATCGAGGTGTTGATCGGACTGTAACTCACGCAATGGAGGGGCTAACTTTAAAATTTTATTCTCCGCGCTGATTATGTATTGCAAGAAACCTATAGGTTCCTGCCGCAACCTCCTGAACGACCCCATCCACTTCTTGCCCATTCATTACGATTTTGCTGCCTACTTCGACCGGCAGATAAACCGTCGCATTGGTGTTAGGGGGAACGATTACCATCCATTCAAACGCATCTTCGCTCTGCTTCCAGTGGGAGACCAGCTCGCCGTACAGTGTATCCAGCTTCGCACTGACTTCCGTCAGTTTCCCACCCGGCTGCGGGCGCAAGATGGCGTGCTTGTAGCCCGGCTGCTGCGGGTCGATCTCGATGCCCGCAGCCGTATTGTACAGCCAGGCGCCGATCGAGCCGTAGGCGTAGTGGTTGAAGGAGTTCATACCGGGGTCCTGGAATCCGCTCTCTTCCGTCCAGCCGTCCCAGCGCTCCCAGATGGTGGTTGCGCCTTGCGTGACCGGGTACAGCCAGGAGGGCCAGGTCTTCTGATTGAGAAGTGCATAGGCGATATCGAGCCCCCCGTTCTGGCTGAGCACATGCGGCAGGTAGGGCGCGCCCACGAAGCCTGTCGACAAGTGGCTGCCGCGTCGCTCGATATCCGCAACAAGCTCGGCGACCGCCTGTGGCCGCATCTCCTCAGGCAGCAGGTCAAAGTGCAAGGCCACGACATAGGCGGTTTGGGTGGGGGTGAATAAGTTGGTGTTGAAAACTTCTGAGATGATATCTCCAAAGTCCTGCGCCTTCAGGTTTCCATTTGAGACTGCGTCGGCCCAGTCCATGCGGGCGCGCGCATCCGAGGTCGGCACGTTGTCAGAAGTGACGGCGCTGCCTTTTAAGAAGCGGCCCGCAAACGCCTGCTCGACCTCTTCCCGCAGCCGGCGGTACCGGGCGGCGTCGGCAGTCTTCCCCATCGTCGTCGCAATATCTGCCATCAACCCGGCATCGTAGGCTAAGAAGGCCGTACCGATCAGGTCGCGCGGGGTGGGAGCGTTGATCGAAAGCCAATCGCCGAAGCCCGGCCAGCCTTCGTATTCTGGGGAGCAGCGGATGCAGCCGGGGCTCGCTTCGACCAGGAATTGCATGAACCGCTCCATCGACTCGTAGGATGTTTCCAGGAAGCGCCGATCACCGTAAGTCAGGTAAAGCGTCCACGGGCAGATGATGGCGGCATCCGCCCAGGCCGGGCCGCCGTCGTCCATGAACAGGCCGTTGATGTTGGGGACGATGGGTGGCACGCTGCCTGTCTCGGTTTGGGCATCCCGCAGGTCTTGCAGCCACTTGTCCATAAACCCAGCGATATTGAAATTGAAGGCAGCCGTGCGAGAGAAGACCTGGATATCGCCCGTCCAGCCCAGGCGCTCGTCACGCTGTGGGCAGTCGGTGGGGATATCCACGAAGTTGCCTTTCTGGCCCCAGGTGATGTTGCTCTGCAGTTGATTGAGGAGCGGATCCGAGCATGTAAAGCTGCCGGTCGGCTGCATTGCCGAATGCAGCACCACACCGGTAATGGTGTCGCGGGTGGCTGGGCCGGGGTAGTCTTTCAGTTCCACATAGCGAAAACCGTGGAAGGTAAAAGCTGGCTCCCAGGTTTCGACGCCTTCGCCCTTGAAAGTGTAGTAGTCGGTGGCTTTCGCGGTACGCAAATTCTCAGTGTACAGGTTACCGTTAGGCTGCAAGACTTCAGCAAAGCGCAAGGTAATGGTGGTCCCGGCCGGGGCGCTGCCGGTGAAACGCACCCGCCCGACCATGTTCTGACCGAGGTCGAAGATGTAGCGCGTCTTCTCGACGTCGCTCTTGTTCACCGGGTCGCTAACCGGGGTTAGCTTCTCGATCCGGCGCACCGCCGGCCCATTGGTCGCCACCAGCTCGGCGTCTGAGTCTTCAAACAGCTTTACCGGATACCAACTGTGGTCGTCGAAGACTGGCTGATTCCAACCCGGCATCTCCAGGCGGGCGTCATAGGCTTCGCCCATCAGCAAGTCGTTGTGCAGGAGCGGTCCGAACTGGTACTTCCAGGTTTGGTCGGTTGCAATCGTCACGGTTTTGCCATCCCGGAGAGTCACTTCGAGTTGGGCAAACAGGCGCGGACGGTCGGCGTAAAATTGGCGGTTGCTCCAGGCAAGGTGCCCGACCGCCCAACCGTCGCCTAACACTGCTCCCACCACATTCTCACCCTGCTGCAGCAGATCGGTGACATCATAAACCTGATATTGGACGCGCTTGTGGTAATCGGTCCAGCCGGGTGCGAACACCCGGTCGCCAACCGCCTGGCCATTGATGCTGCAGTTATATAGGCCCAGGGCGGTCACGTACAGGCGCGCCGCTTGAACCTCACCCGAAAGCTGGAAGCCCTTGCGCAGATAGGGCGCAGGGATGGTGCTGCGCGGCCCGCCGACCAGGGCTGCGCCGATCCAGCGCGCTTCCCAGTCGCTGCGCTTCAAAAGACCCATCTCGAACCAGGCTGCGTCGCTCTCAGCCGCCTGGCCGGTCTCATCCCAAACAATCACCTTCCAGTACACCCGCCGGCGGGACTGCAGCTTTTCGCCCGCGTAGAGGACGAGCACCGATTGGTCGGACTGCACCTTGCCGCTGTCCCAAAGGTCAGCTTGGCCAGGTTGGAGCAGGCTCGGACTTCCGGCCGCCATGATGCGATAGGCCGCCTGATGCGCTCCTTGCCGGTCCGTTTGCATGCGCCAGCTCAGGCGCGGCGCTGTTCGGTCGATGCCGAGTGGATTCGTTTGATATTCACAAGTTAGAGAATTAACCAATGCTTGCTCAGTCACGTTAAGGATCTCCTGGAGAATGAATGCGTTGCAAGTAGGTTTAGCCCTTGATTGCGCCGGCGGTCATGCCCGCCACGATCTGCCGCTGGAAGAACATGAACATAATCAGCGGCGGGATGGTGATGACGATCACGTCGGCGAAAAGCAGATTCCACTGCGAGTTGAACTGGCTCATAAAGCTGTACAGGGTCAGCTGTGCGGTGACGTTCTGCGAGCCGGGCAGGAAGTACAATGGGTTGACAAAATCGTTGTAGATGACCACCGATTGAACCACAATCACTGAGATGATGGCCGGGCGAAGCAGCGGCAAGACGACAGAGAAGAAGACTTGCAAAGGCGATGCTCCATCCATGATGGCAGCCTCGTCAATTTCTGCAGGGATCGAGCTCATGAAGGTGCGAAACACCAGGATGGAGAAAGGCATGCCGAAGGCCACTTCCACCATGATCAGGCCGAACAGGGACTTGTAAATATGCAGCCCTTGCAGCAGGAAGATGGTTGGAACCACGGCGGGTGGAATGATCAGCCCCGAAAGCATGATCGCACTGACGAAGTCGGACACCCGATCGCGCCGACGCTGCAGCACATAAGCCACCAGTGCCGAGAGCAGTACGATCAGCGCCACTGAAAATACGGTCAGCAAAGTGCTGTTCCAAAGCGCCCGGAACATGCGGTTGTCGCCGAACACTAGCACGTCGTGAATGTTCTGGAACAACTGAACCTGACTCGGAAGGCTGAATTTAAATAGTCCCGCTTCCGCCTGAGTCTTCGAGGCAGTCAGCAGGATGAACAGGAATGGAACACCGAAGATCACGCCAATGACAATGAACGCAGCCGCATCGAGCCAGTTTTGTTTAATAAATTTTGCGAGGCTCATAGCTCAATCTCCCTCCGGTTGAAGAAGCGCATCAGCGGGTATACGATGGCCGTGACGAGAATGAACAGCACCACGTTACCGGCGGTCGAGAGGCCATAGAAGCCCGCCTGGTACTCCTTATAGATCACTGAGGTCAGCACGTCCGAGGCGAAGCCAGGCCCGCCCCTGGTCATGGTCCAGATTAGATCGAAGGTGCGCAGACCGCCGATGAACGAGAGCAGGATCACCGTAAAAGTTGTGTTGCGCATCAGCGGGACGGTGACATTCCAGAATTTCACCCACGAGCCGCCTTCCAGCCGGGCCGCGTCGAAGTATTCCTCAGGGATCGAAAGAATGCCCGCGATAAACAGCACCATTGCGATGCCGATACCTTTCCAAACGTCGACCAGCGCCACCGAGTACAGTGCCAGCTTTGGGTTGCCCAACCAATCTGGCGCCGGCAGGCCGACTGAACTCAGAGCCGTGTTAATCACACCGATAGAGGGCTGCATCAGCGCGGCAAAGGTGATACCCACCGCCACGGTACTCACCAGCACCGGGAAGAAGATCATGCTACGCAAAAATCCTTTGAGCCGGATGCTGGAGGTCAGCAGCACGGCCAGCGGCAGCGAGATGACGACCTTGAGCCCGCTGGTCATGATGGCGTAGATGATCGTGTTTTTGAGCCCGCCCATCAGCTGAGGATCGGTCAGGAAAGTCTGGTAGTTCTTGAACCCGATAAAGGTCGCGTCGAACAGCGACCAGCGCGTCAGGCTGAAGTAAAACGCCATCGCTGTTGGCACGATGAAGAAGATGAAGAATACCAGCGCCGCCGGTATGTAAAACGAATACGGGTATGTCCGCAAGACAGCGCGTGGTCGCGCTTCGTGCAGCAGACTGCCCGGTCGACGTTTCTCCTTCTTTTGGACCTTGACCGCTGTAGACTCCATAGACGCCTCCCGTTATGTCTGGGGGCCGGCTAACTTTCTCCGGCCCCCAGCATCATTGGTTTGTGAACTGGATAACCCTTGAACTACCAGCCGGGCAGGCCGAGCTGCTGGGCTTGTTTCTCAACATCCTGGTCGTAGGCCGTAGCGGCTTCCTCGGGCGTCATCTGGCCGGTACCAACCGCAACGCAAATCTGCTCGAGGCTGGGTCCTTTGATCGGTGACAGGAACTCGAGCGCGGGGTAAGAATTTCCGGAGTTGATATACCCATTCAGATCTTTTACGAACGGATAGACGTCACTTGGGAGTTTAGCGTCTTTGATGAGATACGGTCCTGCCGGCTTCACCATGGCCGAGATTGCATCCGTGCCGGCCGTTGAGGCGACGAATGCCAGGAAATCCATCGCTTCGGGAATGTGCTTGCTGGTCTTTGGGACGTAGAAAGCTAACGGCATCCAAACGGTAGCCCCGTTCTGGGCAGCATCGGTGCCGGGCTGAGCGAAGAAGCCGATGTCGTTCACCTTGTCAGGATAGTTCGTCTCGATGGTCGGCATCACCTGGGTTAGCATGGGGTATTGAGCGGCTTCCCCATTTGCGAGCATCTGTAAGCCCTGCTCGAATTTGGTGGTAGCGAAGTCCTTCTCGTACCAGCCCTTCTCAAAACCTTCTTGCAGGTGTTGAAAACCTGCCATAGCGGCTGGGGTGTTTGCGTATTTCGCCTGATTGGCCGTATATTCTTCAGCGAAATTGGGGTTCGCCTGCGCGACGTTGTAGAAATCGGACAGCACGAACAATTGAGCGGTCCAGGTGTCTCCGTAGGTCTGGATGACCGGCGGGATGCCAGCGGCCAACAGCTTCTCGTTATTGGCTTCGAACTCAGCCCATGATTTGGGAACGCCGATCCCGACCTGATCGAAAACCTTCTTGTTGTACAGAATGCCCCCGGCGCTTGCGTAACCGACCGGTACGCCAAAGACCTGCCCATTCTGCGACACGGTGGGCTTGAATGAGTCAACAACATTCGCCATGAACGGTTGGTCCATCAGATCGACGAGCGACTCCGCGGGATGCAGAGCCTGGAGCAGAGAGCCGGAGTTGTAGTAGAAGATGTCGTTCATTTCACCGGTCGCGAGGCGGGTCTTGACCAAGTTGTCGCCTTCGGTACCCGCCATCCCAATTTCGATTTCGAATTTCACATTTGGATGCAGAGCGGTGTACGCATTCGTAAGCGCCTCGATCATCACCTCATCGTTCTGATTTGGGGACCCGAGGAGACTAATTGTCACTGGGGCGGCTTCAGGGGCAGGAGCGCTGGTATCGGTCGCTGCTGGGGCAGTCGTCGCCGCAGGAGCGGTGGTGGGCGCCTCCTGTTGGGCAGCCGTGGGGGCCGCGGGTGGATTCGTAGGTGCGGCAGCTGGTGCGCAGGCCGAGATCAGCAGGCCAAAGATGAATAACAGGCTCATCCAACGAATGAGCGATGCACGCGTTTTCATTTACTCCTCCATTGAGTTTCTGAAAATGGTTATAATCTAATTCGGTTATAATGGGGGATGCGGTTCATTTCATCAAGCCATAAGCAGTGCTCCTTTTCCTGAAAATTCTGAATACCTGCACGCAGCGGTTTCAGTCCAGAGTAGGTGTACATGTTGGGTTTGAAGCTGCCGGTCTCAACCACCGGCAGCGAAATGGACCGCTCCTTTTTAAAAAGGAGCGGTCCCGGTTGATTCACGGATGATGAGTTTTGCAGAGTGAGAGTATTTTTGGCGGGCAATATCGGGGTTTTGAATGCGCGCCAGCAAGGTTGAGAACGCTTTCTGGCCCAATAGGAGCGCATCTTTCGTCACGGTTGTCAGGCGAGGTGTCAGGTAATTCGACATGGTAATATCGTCGTAGCCGACGACGGAAAGATCATCGGGCACCTTCAGCCCCAGATCCGAAGCGGCGCGCATGACGCCGAAGGCTAACAGGTCATTGATGGCAATAATGGCGGTCGGCCGGGAGGGAAGCTGGAGCAGTTTTAGGGCCGCCTGGTATCCATCCTCGATCTTGGGGCCACATTCAACCAGCAAATCTTGATCGACTGACAAATTGTTGGCACGAAGGCTGTCCATATAAGGCTGCAAGCGGTCTTCTGCCAGGTCATGGGAGTAAACGCCATACACCATTCCAATCCGGCGATGGTGAAGTGAAAACAAATAATCCACTACTTCCCGCGTAGCTTGCTGGTAATTGGAAGAAACTGAATCGAATCCGTATAAATCGTTCAGTTCGACAATCGGTAGTTTAAACTCTCGTAATTGTTCAAGGATGATCTGGGGCTCCTCCGATTTGAGGATAAAGGAACTGACCAGGATCATGCCGTCGATCCGATGGCGGAATAAATCCTTAAACATGTTGAGGGCATACGCATCCTGCAGATTGATGCTGGAGATGAGAACGTGGTAGCCGGCAGTCCTTGCCTCTTCTTCGATTCCGATCGCATATTCAGCAAAATGAGGGTTGCGCAGGTCAGGGATAATCAAGGCGATGGTGTTGGTGTTCCCGGAGCGCAAAGCCTGGGCACGCGCATCCGGTTGGTAGCCCAGCTCGGCGATGACGTCCAGCACGCGTTGACTTGTTTCATGGGAAATGAGCACGCGGCCGCTGTTGGAGCCATTGATCACATAGGAAACGGTCGCCCGTGAGACCCCCGCTTTTTTCGCAACATCAACTTGTGTAGGTCGTTTCATCCGTTTCCTTGGCAAGGACTGCTCTTTTTCGATTGATTCTGCTAAAAATGAATTTACTCGTTTCACCTTACACGTGTCAATCCATTAAAATGATATTAGCATAAACAAATTGCCGAGTCAAGCAGGAATTTACCTCATCAGGCACAATAGAGCCAGTTGCAATGCAGTCTCAAACCAATCTGGTGATTATGCCCCAGGAAGATGGAACCTGTCCCTGGATGGACACGTGGTTATCGGCAGATGAGCGCGCACAGCTGCTGTTAGATGCTAACACGCTCGAACAGAAGATGCGCTGGCTGGTTGAGCCCGCCGCAAATAATCCCGATCAAACCGTGTTCGGAGGAGGTTTTGGAATCCCTTAAGCCATTTATCCGGAACAAGTCACCTGCACGCCGGTCAATCAATACACGGATGGTCCTGCTGCTGTCTCCGGAGCAGGACCCGGCGTCACCGCTTTTCCGGCCCAAATTGCGCTGGCTGCAACTTGGGATCAGGCGCTGAGTCGCGGAAAAGGACAGGCGCATGGCTATGAAGCCTTCTACAAGCATCGCAATATGCTGCTTGGCCTGGGCTAGCGAGCCACTGTTTGGGTATCCATGAGTTCCTCCAATCTTTGGCGGTCGGGATACCCCAACTGTATTGGTAGATTTTTGTTAAAGTTCATCCGAAGGTAGAAACTTGGGTTAAGTAGTAAACTTGGACTGTTCTCCTCGTTCGCTGGCCTCTGTCGAACGTCTACTCCGGATGCTCTTAGCCCTGCTTTGAAACCTTAATGGCCATCACCTATCGCCCCGCCACCGACCCGGACCAGCCCGAGATCCAGCGCCTCTTACTGGAAGTCGGAGGCGACGTCTGGAACTTGTCGGCAAGTGAATTCCTTGTGGCTGTCGACGACCACGAGCTGATCGGCTGCATACGGATCAAAGACCTGGGAGGAGAAAAAGAGCTTGGCAGCCTGGGAGTGAAAAGCGCCTGCCGGAACAGGGGCATTGGCACGGAATTGGTGAAGCGTGTTCTTGAAAAAGAGCCCTTCCGGCCAGTTTATCTCCTCTGTTTTGCTTTCCGAGAAGATTTTTATCGCAAATTTGGTTTTATAACAGTAGACCCAACCTTGCTGCCAAGCCAAATGCGAGCCGAATATGCGCGTGTCGCAGAAAAACTGAAAGGCTTGAATCAATCGATCATTGCGATGTGGATCGAAAAATAAGGCACACCCTGTCAATTTAAAGGGTGTGCCTTTTATTTAACTTGTTACACTCGATCATTTGCCTGCCAGAGCAGGTAATCGCCCTACGGCCCCGGGCACTGATCCATGTTCTGAATATCTTGTTGAATTTGCTGCATGCGGTTCTGTGGGTTCGGGTGCGTGCTGAAGAATTCCGGCGGCGCCTGTCCCTGGCTGGCATTCTCGAGCACCTGCATCACCCCGAGCATTTGCTGTGGGTCGTATCCGGCATCGTTCATAAAGCATACACCCAGCCAGTCTGCCTCCGTTTCGTCATTCCGGCTGTATTTCAAGTTCACCAGCTGCCCGATCAGCGCCGCAATCTGAGCCGCCTGGACGCTGTTGGGATTGTTTGGATCATAGGAGGCGATTACGGCCGCCCCCGTCAGCCCCTCTGTCAGCTTTGTCTTGGCGATTTGTTCCGCCGAATGTCGCGCCACCACGTGCCCGATTTCATGCCCCAGCACCCCTGCCAGTTCACCTTCGGTGGGCAATTGATCGTACAAAGCCCTGGTGATAAACACAGGCCCGCCCGGCAGCGCAAATGCATTGATGGTCTGATCGTCCGCCAGCAAATTGAACTCGAATTGATAGGGCGACTGCCCTGCCGGCGAATTTTGAAGCACTTGCTGCCCCACCTGGTCTACGATCGCCTGATCGGACTGGCTCGGATCAAGGCCCCCATACTGCTGTTCCATCTCGGGCGCCGCCTGCAAGCCCATCGCAATTTCCTGGTTGACCGTCAGGTCCACGTACTGCGTCTCTCCGGTGACCGGGTTTTGCTGGCGCGAGCTGAGATACATGACGATTGAGCCGACCGCCACCAGCGCCGCCATGATCAGTCTGCCGGAGCATGAGCCTCCCCGTCTGGATGAAGACCTACGATACATCTTCGCCCTCCATTCGATCGTTTTCGTCTCCCAGTTCAGGCTGCCGGACAATCCACACCAGCGCGATGCCGGTGATCGCACCGGCAATCAACCCGGTGAACCCTGAAATGACACTGGTGCTCAGCACCTGCGAAGTCACGTTACCGTTCACGATCAGGTCCAGAATGAACTGGCTGAGCACAGACCCGAGTGCCCAGCCGATCACGCTTGCGAGTACCCAGGTCAGCACATGCGGAACCTCACGCCGAAGAACGGGCCACTGCACCAGCGCGATAATAACCCCGAACAAAATGTATCCAAGGATCGCGCCGAGCAGGCTTTCGTTCAGCGTCTGGATGATCACCAGGCCGAGCGCAAACCCCAATCCCCACCCTGCGCCAACATTCAAGATCCAATCTTGGCTGTGCTCGAGATAATTGCGCAGCACCAGCCACTGGAAAATGCCGACTAAAAATCCGGCGATCAGCGGGGTCAGGACCCGCACCAGCCACAGCGGCAGGTACTCCACCACCAGCAGCTGGGGCGTTAATCCAAGCAGCATCCCAACCGCGGTGGCCAGGGTCCATCCAAGCCACATGCCGAACTCGTTGCGCTGCACCTTGCGCTCACTGATATCAACAGCCATGAGTTCATCTCCTGAATCCAATCCGGCGAGCAGAGTACTGCAAAAAAATAAGCAGAACTCTGCTTACCGCGTCATTAAATTATCGCCCATGTGAAAGCACGTCGAATGACGTTCCATGAATCGCCCCCTGTTATTAAATATAACCTGACAGGTCCCTTCCAACAATGGGGACTCTTCTCCCCCTCGCTTTAGGGAAGTCCCTACTTCTGTAACATAGAGGGCATAGAAGCTCCTTGAATGTTACAAAAGTAGGGACTGTTTTCTACTCTCTATTCTCTGCTCTCGTGATTACTTCCCCAACTCCTCCGGACCGGCCGCGAACGCGGCCGCGATCCCTCTTTGGATCTCCTCCCAGAACGCCCGGCCGGCTTCGTGCTTGTCCTCCCCGAACCGCTTCACCCACGCCTCCAGCGCCTCGTTCTTCACGCCCTCTTGCTGCCACTGCGCCAGGAACTGCATGGTCAGATCCGCCAGGCGCTCGCTCTCCCAAGGCACCGCCTTGGCCTTCTCGCGCTCGTAGATCGCCTTGGCCAGCCCGAACTGGTGCGCCAGGTAATCCACGTCCAGCCCATAATGCGCGCACAGGATCTCGTCCACGATCACCTCGGCCCACTTTCGATGGAAGCGGCAGATGCCGCTGTTGTCGCTGAAGAATTCGTACACCATGCGCTCGACGTTCTTGCGGCCCAGCTCGTACGGCTGGCGGAACTCGCTACCGTAGTACATGTAATATTTACCCATCATTGGCATCGAGCTGATGGCGCCCGGGCACCAGTAGTAGTTCGGAACCATGTAGCCCTGTTCGCCATGCGCCAGGTATACTGCCCGGTCCGCCGTGCGCGTGCCATTGGCCTTGTCCAGCTCGTGCGCCGCATAGCGGATGCCCTGCCGGAAGATCTCACAGCGCTGGTCGAACAGGATTGCGTCCACCAATCCCATCGCGTACTGAGCGTTGCTCAAGCTGCCCTCCACGATCTCGAACGGCTCCCGGTCGGGGGTGAATTTGAACTTCAGTCCCTCGGCCTTGGGGAAACCGTATGCCTCCGGCTCGATCAGCCCCTCCGCCACCAGCTCCATGATCCACGCCAGCGTCCCACCGGTTTGGATGGCGTCGAAGCCCATCGCGTCCACGTAGTCGTTCAGCGCCTCCGCCGCCCGCTGGTCGAACACGCCCACCTGCGGCCCCAGTCCCTCGTACGGCTCGTAGTCTTTCTTGTACTGGTCGTGCATCTTCTTGCATGCCACCGGGCACGGCTCGCCGCAGTGTGCAAAGTCCTTGGGCTGGATCGTCTCCTCGTTGAACTGCTTCAGGTAGTGTTTTTTGATGAACTCCTCGTGCAGCTGGTGGCGCTCCTCGATCGGCGCGTAGATGCTGGTGTAGTTGTAACTCAGCAGGCGCTCGTTCAACTCCGACATGTTGACCCCAAACGTGCCGCCCGTATCGAACTGTGGGTAGTAGCGGTACTTCTCGGTCATCGCCAGGTCCACCTGCATGGTGCGCTTGCCGAACTGCTCCATGAAGTACGAGTCGATTTCCTTCGAGTTCGCGCAGGTCTGGGTCTTCCCAGTCGCCGCCAAAGATGCAGCCGACGATGTTGTGCGCCTGGTACAGGCGGCTGCCCAGGCCGCCCCGCCCGGCCCAATCCACCACCGCCGAGATCTTGCCCTTGCGCACCGGGCTCGAGCCGATCGCGCCCTCTTGGGTGTATTTCGCCGCCGGCCCCACTGCGAACACCCGGGCTTTGTCTTGCCGGAACTCTGTGGCGTAGCGGTTGAAGATCAGCTGCTGCAGCGCATACACGCCGATCAGATCGTTGCCCTCCGGGTCGGCATAGCACGCCCAGGTCGACTCTGCGTTGACCGGCTCCAGGCGCACGTCCACCTCGCCGTCCTTGTGGTTCATGATCAGCACCGACGGCTCCGGCGCCTGACCACGCAGCGCCACGAACGGCACGCCCAGGCCGTGGAAGGTGTAGGCCGCCCCGCCCATGCTCGAGACGTAGAATCCGTCCCACTGCGGGCTCCAGGCGCTGAAGAACAACCGCCGCGTTCCAGGTACGCTGCTGCCCGCCAACAACCCCTCACCGAACGTAAAGCTGTCTGGATACAAGTTGAAGCGCCGCCAGCCGTAATCGATCGGACCCAGCACGTCCGCCTCTTCCACCGGCCGGATATACCAGTGACCGTTATTCAAATGCACCGTTAGCTCGCGTTGATTGACTGGATACGTCATTATGATTCCTCTCTTCTCCTACATCCATCCCTTGCTGTGGATCCACAGGTACATCCCGACCGGCGTCACCACCATGATCACCATCCCAATGACAAACGTGGTATACGAGGTCAGCCACGGCAGCGCAAGGTGTGGCACGATAAAATTCATCCCAAAAAAACCCGCCAGGAACGAGATCGGCATGAACATGGTCGTGATGATCGTCAGTGTCTTCATGATATCGTTCATGCGGTTGTTGACCACCGACAGGTAGGTGTCCAGCGTGCCCGAGACCAGGTCGCGCAGGCTTTCGCTGACATCGTGCAGTCGCACCAGGTGGTCGTATACATCCCGGAAATAGACCCGGTCGTGTGCGTCGATCACATCGAAATCGTCACGCGCCAGCTTGTTGAGCACCTCACGCTGCGGGCTAATGATCCGGCGCAGGTGCAGCGTCGCCCGCTTGAGCGCAAAGATGCGCGCCAGCAGCTCGGGGGTCGCCCGCTCGAAGATCTCATCCTCCGTCCGGTCGATCTCCTCATCGATCTGCTCCACCACCGGCATGTAATCGGCCGTAACGTCGTCCACCAGCCGGTAAAGTAAGTGGTCCGCCCCATGCTGCAGGTGACGCACGTCCCGCGGCAGCACGCCCCACAGGTGATCCACCGCCTCGATCGGCTCATCGTGATGGGTCACCATGTAATTGCGCCCCAGGAACACATCTAGCTCCGGCGTATTCAGGTACTCATCTTCTAATAATGGAGCGAATATCACCGAGCTGAGCACGATGTACAGGTACGGCCCCCAATCATCCAGTTTCGGCACGTGCGACTCTTGCAGCGCGTCGTCGATTGCCAGCGGGTGGAACTGGAAGATATCCCGCAGGACCGGCTCGTCCTCTTCGGGTGGGTTGCCTTGAAAATCCACCCATAGCAGGCCGTTCTCATTCTGCAGCATACCCGGGATCTCGCTTACGTCGAAATCCGTCCGGATGCCATCCTCTTCCGTAAAATAAAATGTGCGGATCATGCGCTCTCCTGGTCTCCTGAACTCTTTGATTTTACCGGAGAACCTCTGATTAGCAAGCCCATAGACCTATCTCTCTAGAGAACCATTCTGTTACAATCCCTTAAAACGGCACAACAAGGAGGAAATTATGCCGAGCGTATCACCCGATTACATCCGCGATCTCTACCGTGAAATGGGCCGCGGCGTTGGCTGGGAAAACTTCAAAGAGACCCTGCGCGACCACAAGGGCAAACCCGGCGGCTTCGACGATGCCATGCTCGACCGTCTCATCACACAGGCCGACCGCTTTCAGGATTCCGAGGTCGCCTTCCCCGTCGAGCCGGAGCGTATGGCCGACCTGATGAACGATGTCATCAGCCAGGGAATGGATCCAAAATAACGCCTGTATCGTTCAAACGATGGACTGCACTCTAACCTGCGCTTAAGTCCCGCTTCATCTTGAACGACTTTGGTTAACCCAGACGTTAACTGAGGAGGTGGTTATATGGCTAACATACCAATGGACGATGTTAAACAAATCTGGAATCAGATGGGTGGAGAGAAGGACTGGTCGAAGTTCAAGCAGACTTTGAAAGAGCACCGCAACAAATCGGCCGGCATTGACGACGGCCTGGTCGACCACATGATGGAAGTGGCCGATGAAATGAAGGGCAAGTCGTTCCCCAATTCAGCGGAGAAGCTCCGCGATGTTTTGATGGAGCATACTCGCCAAAAGACAATTTCCAGCGATTAGTTCGATCTTAACCTGTAAAAACAGGATGTACGGGATGGCGTCGCCATCCCGTACATCCTGTTTCTTATTCGTACGCCAGCACTTCTCGAACCGTCAACCTGGCCGCGCTCCGCGCCGGGATCATGCTGGCCACCACCGACAGCGCCGCCACGATCCCTAACCACACCAGGATTCCCGTCGCGGTAAAGGTAAATTCGGTCGCCCGGTCGAACAGCACCACGCTGATCCCATTCGACATCACCAGGCTGATCGGGATGGCTGCCGCACAGGCCAGCACCCAGCTGACCATGCCGATCACCGCTCCCTCCAGCAGCACCATCTGCGTGATGATCCGGTCGCTCGCCCCGATCGCTCGCATTACGCCGATCTCGCGTGTTCGCTCCATCACGTTCAAGGTCATCGTGCCTGTCAGGCCGATGCTGCCCACCACCGCCATCAGCGCCGCCATCATGAACAGGAACGTCGTCAGGATGTTAAACCCCCGGCTGGTGGACTGCTGCAGCCACGTGCCCGAGTCCACGCTGGCAATTCGATAGCCCTTGGCATCCAGGTGCGCTTCGATCTGTTTGCCCAGCGCCTCCTGTTGGGTCTGGTTCAGCGGGCCGTTCTTCCCGATGATCCGGTACAGCATCGCCTGGTCGTGCATATGCGTGATATCCGCCAGGTATTCGAAGTTCGCATAAGCCGCAAAGCCGCTGCTCTTACCCGCCAGTTGGAACACGCCCACCACCACCCAGTCTTCCTTCTCACCGTTGATCTTCAGCTGCAGCGTGTCCCCAATTTCCATATTCGGAAAGCGCGACAGGAACGCCTCGTTGACCGCGATGGCGTTGGTATCGCCCGGCTCCAGCCAGCGTCCTTCGAGCATCATCGGCACGATCAAATTGCTGCCCGCCGGGGCCGCCAGCAGCCGCACCAACTCCTCTGAGCGGTCACCGTTGACCAGCAGCTCGGTGCGCGCCGTGCCCCACGCCTCCACATGCTGCACACCCGGCGTCTCCCGGATGGCATCCTCCACCTCTTGCAGCCGGTACGGCCTCGCCAGCGTCAGGTTCACGTCGGCGATGAAGTAGCGGTTGATCTTGTTCATATACTCTTGCAGTGACAGGCGCACGTTGAATGTAGCGATGAAGATTGCCCCGCCCAGCGTCAGCGTGATCAGCGTGAGCAGCAGCCGCCACTTGCTGCGGAAGGCGTTGCGCAGCGCAATCAGCAAGGGCCGCCGGATCTTGCGCAGCCACTTCGCCACCTGCCCCGTTCCCGCCGGTTTCTCCTCGCCGTTCTCCCGTCCGGTCGGCGCGAGCGCCTCCTGGATTGAGATCTTCACCCCTTGCGAGATGGGGAAAAATCCGGCCGCCTGCGGCACCAGCACTGCGATGAACACCAGCAGCATCTGCGCCAGCGGCGCGGTGCGGTAGCCTTGCGGCTGGAAGTTCAACTCCCCGGCCATGAAGGTCTCCATACCGTAAGCCGCCCGCCCCGCCGTCGGCATCGAGATCGCCAGCCCCAGCAGGCTGAACATCAGGATCAGGGCCATGTAGATCAGCATGATCTGCTGCCGCCGCCCGCCGACCGTTTTCATGATCCCAATCTGCTGGGTCTGCTGTTTGAGCAGCGCCGACAGCATGTTGGTGATCAAGAACGCCGACAAGAACACCACCATCAACCCCAGCAAGAACAGCACCCCTGCAATCGCGTCGACATAGGTGCTGGTGGGGTGATCCATCGTGCGGCGTACGTTCGAGCTGAAGACCGTGTAGCCGTTGTCCTCCATCTTGTTCGCCACCGTCTCACCCAGGTGGCGCAGGTGGGCCGGGTCGTTGCTGTCCTCGGCTGCTGTCAGATACAGCACGTTGAACCGCGGCAGTTCATTCAGCCACGCCAGGCTGTCGAAATCGATATAGCCCTAAATCGGCGACAGGAAGAATCCGCCCCCGCCGCTCTCCTGCCCAATCGACTGGTCCTGCACGATGGCCGTCAGTTTGAACGCCCGTAGCGTTCCATCCGGCAGCCGCACGTGCACGTCGTCGCCAATCTGCGCGTCGATCTCTTCCGCCTTGTACTGGTCGATCGCGATCTCTTTATCGCCCGGCGGCCACGTCCCGGTCACCACACGCAGGCGGTTGACCGTCAGCTTGTCGAAATCCTCGAAGGCCTTCAGGTCAATTCCGGACCACTTGCCGGATTTGTCCCATACCCGCAGGCTGACGGTGCGCGCCCCCATCGCGTCATGGATGCCCGCCACCCGCCCGGCGCTGTCGACCATATCCTGCTTGAACGGCTGCGCCCGGATGATGATATTGGACGGGTTGATGTTGGCGTAGCTGGTGTGCATGTCTTCCGACAGGATGAAGTAGCCGTTGGCGATCCAGCCCACCGCAAACAACCCCACCGCGATCGACGCCACCACCAGGAATGAGCGCGACTTGTTGATGATGAGGTCGGAGAACACCTTGTAGATGCGCGGGCGGATCATGACTGCTCCTCCGCTGCCGGCCGCATGTCGAGCTGCCGGCGCGCATCGGCGTCCAGGCACAGCGCCTCCAGCGGCCCATCCGGCGCACAGCGCGCCAGCGCCGGCTGCCCCAACTGCGCCATCTCATCCTCGTCCAGCGCATCCCCGGGGCCGTAGCTCGCCATCACTGTGCCCGGCTCGCTCGCCAAGGCCGTCTCCACCCGTCCCGCCAGGATAATGTGCAGCGCCCCGCGGTAAGCCCCCGGCTCCACCAGCGCATCCCCCGCCGACAGCCGCACGGGCTGCGCCAGGTGCGCCGCTTTGAGCATCTCACTGTGCGAAAGACCGTCCAGCGCCTTCGCAATCGCCGGCGGGATGATCTCGCCGTCCGAGAGCAGCAGGATGCGGTTGGTGCGCTCCGCCAGGATGCGGTCGTGCGTCACCATCAGCAGGGTCTTGCCCTGCCCCACCAGCTCGTCGAACAGGTCCATCACATCGGAGGCCGTGCGCGTGTCCAGGTTGCCGGTCGGCTCGTCCGCTACGATCACCGGCGGGTCGTTGGCCAGCGCCCGGGCGATGGCAGCGCTCTGCTGCTGCCCGCCCGACAGCGCGGATGGACGTTTGAAGGCCATCTCTTCCAGCCCCACCCGCCGCAGCAGCTTCATCGCTCGCTCCTCCCGCTCGGCAGGCGGGTAGATCTCGGCAAAGTCCATCGGCAGCATCACGTTCTCCAGCAGCGACAGCATCGGCAGCAGTTGGAAGAACTGGAACACGATCCCCAGCGCCCGGCCGCGCCACACCGAGAGCTGCCCCTCTTTCATTTTGTTGAGCACAGTGTCGTCCACCCGCACCGTGCCCGAGGTGGCCCGGTCGATGCCGGTGATCATGTTCATCAGCGTCGACTTGCCGCTGCCCGAGCGCCCCACCACGCTGACGAACTCGCCCCGGTAGAAGCGCACGCTGATGCCCTTCAGCACGGTCACGTCCCCGGCCGGGGTGTGGAAGGTCTTGATCACATTGTCCAGCTCGATCAAGGCATCTTTCACTTCCCACCCCCGTTGCGCTCTTCCCGTACGATCCGACCATCCTCCAGGTGGATCGTACGGGTTGCCCGCCGCGCAAAGCCCTCATCGTGTGTCACCATCACCAGAGTCTTGCCGTCCTTGTGCAGCTGCTCGAAGATCCTGAAGATCACCTCCGCCGTGACTGAGTCCAGCCGTCCGGTCGGCTCGTCCGCCACGATCACGGGTGGGTCGTTGGCCAGCGCCCGGGCAATCGCCACCCGCTGCTGCTGCCCGCCCGAGATCGCCGAGGGCAGCTTTTGGGCGTGATCCTCCAGCTCCACCTGCCGCAGCAGCTCCAGCGCCTGCTCGGCGCTCTTGAATGGGCGGTACAGCCCGCAGAAGTCCATTGGCAGCAGGATGTTGTTCAGCAGCGACAGCGTTGGCATCAGGTGGAAGGATTGGTAGATGACTCCCAGGCTGCGCCCGCGCCACAGCGCCAGCTGGTTCTCGTCCAGTTGGTGCACCGGCGTATCGCCCACCCACACCTCCCCCTGGTTAGGGTGGGCCACCCCGGTGATCATGTTGATCAAGGTGGTTTTGCCTGCCCCCGAACGCCCGATCACCGCCAGGAACTCTCCCGGGTGTACGTCCAGGTCGATGCCCTTCAGCGCCTCAAAGCTGCCCGCGTTGGTCTTATAGGATTTGACCAAACCCCGCAGCCGGATCAGCGGCTGCGGGGACTCGCCCCCTCGTATTTGCGGTGCTGCCTGTTGAATTTCCTTCCCCATTCCCGAAACCTCTAGACGAAATCGACAAAGTGTTGTAAATTGAATAGCGTGTTCAATATTGTCGATTATAGACAACTTACTCGATTTTTGGGAGGGCTGTTAACCACCAATCCGGCCCGCCTGTCCAAAATTAGACAGTTGTTCAGCAATGGACCCGCCTCGAGGTGTCAGGTTCTACTTGTGCGGGCCGCTGCCGATTCCGTTAATCAACACCCATCCGGGTCTGCGTTTCAGCCCAGGAGCCATCGATGGAAAATGCCAAATCCGACCGCCGCGTCCAGCGCACCCGCCGCCAGCTGCGCGAATCCCTGCTGACCCTGATCGTCGAAAAGGGCTACGACGCCGTCACCATCGAGGAGATCACCGAGCGCGCTGACCTTGGACGCACCACCTTCTACCTGCACTACCATGACAAAGAAGAGCTGCTGCTGGAGAGCATCGAGGCGCTCAGCGAGGACTTGCGCGCCCAGATCGACAGCATCCCGATGAAGGAGTGGGACTTCACCACCGACCAGCAGCCAATCCTGCTGGTCTTCAGCCATGCCGCTGAGAACGCCACCCTCTACCGCATCATCCTGCGCGGCGAAGGCGCCACCCGCGCCGAGCAGGGCATGCGCTCCCTGGTTGCCCGCATCGTACTCGACACGCTCACCGTGCGCGTCCCCCGCGAAGGCCTGCGCATTGAGCCCTCCCTGCCGCCCGAAGTTTTCGCCAACTACTTCGCCGGGGCCCTCATGGGCTTCATCACCTGGTGGCTGGAGCAGGGCATGCCCTACACCCCCGAGCAGATGGCCTCCATGTTCCGCCGCCTGTTCTTCTCCGGGGCGTTCCAGACCCTCGGGCTGGATTAGACCGGGGGCTTTTCCGGTTCACATCTTGCAACCGTAACCAAACAGAACCATCCGGGTTATGATTCCCTGAACCATCCTAGAACATATGAGCATCGAAAAATCGGGATTATAATTCGTGGACGATCTTATTGGTTTTTAGCAACTCTTATGAGCAACTATCTCGTTTCCCTTCTCCTGGTCGTGGCAGCGGCCCTCATGGTGATCCTGTTATGGGTGTACACCAGCCTGCGCGCTTACCACGACCTGCGCCGCCAAACCTTGCCCCGCGTCGAAAAAATCTACTGGTTTGTGCTGGTGATCGTGTTCCCGCTGGCCGGATACGCCGCTTACCGCATGGGCCGCTGGATCGGGCGCACCATCCTGCCGCCGGTCGAGCCGGTCGAGCAGTCGCCGCTGCGCGGCCGCACCCAGCGCATTTCGCTGGATGTCTTGAACGGCGTCCCCGCCGGACCGTCCTCAGGACTGCCTCAACAGTCCTGGCAGCCGCCGGCCGTGCAGCCTGGTGAGATCGGGCAGCCCCCGCGTACCCCGAAGAACGGCAAGCCGCGCTGGCGCATGGTGGTCGCCGGTGGGCCGTGCGTCGGTGAGGAGTATTACATCTCAGGCCTGCCGGTTCTAATCGGCCGCGGACCCGCCGCCAGCATCCCCCTGGAGATGGATTTGAGCGTCTCGCGTAAGCACGCCGAGCTGTACCTCCAGCGCGGCAGCCTTTATATTCGCGACCTCGACAGCCAGCACGGCGTGACCGTCAACAGTGAGCCGGTCATGGCCCACAAGCTGCAAGACGGTGACCTGATCGGTACGGGCGCCTCGATGCTGGTGCTGTATGAAATGAAAGAAAGGTAAGATGATCGAAGAGAACCAACAAGCGCTCTGGCAAACCAAACTGCTGCGACCCGGTTGGGGCAAGGATTCCCTGCGTCCGGCGGACGTGGGCGAGAGCCTGTGCGCCGCCATGATGACCCGCAAGGCCATGCTGGAGGACGCCAATTACGTCAAGGTGGTCCCCAATGAGTTCGTGGTAGAGGTCAGCGAGCAGAGCTACCAGCAGCACTACCAGCCCATCGAGCAGCGTGTCCAGCAGCAGTGGAGCGAGAAGCTCCTGGAGCGCCTGACCACCGTCAACAGCCGTCTGGGGCGCAAGGAGTATGCTTTCGGCGGCCGCGTGCGCGTCACCGTCCGCCCTGCGACCGATCTGACCGGGGCCCAGGGCCGCATCCTCTTCTGTGTTACCACCCCCAACATCGGCGGTACGACGCCTGCCCCTTCCGTGAACACGAAGCCCGACGTCTCTCAGGTCGATACACAGCCCACCTTCCAGCCCAGCCCGGAGGTCGGCCTGCTCGACTTGCTCGCCGATGGCCGCCGTTACCTGCTCCACCCCGGCACTACCACCCTCGGCCGCGATCCCGCTTGTGACATCTGCGTCGATACGCCCACCGTGCAGGAGATGCGCCTGGTCAGCGGCCGTCACGCCTACATACGCCTCGAAAACGACGCCTATCGCCTCTACGACGGCGATCCCGGCGGCAAGCCCTCGCTCAACGGCACATTCGTCAACGGCCGTCCGGTCCCTGCGGAAGGCGTCCGCCTGCAGCCCGGCGATCAGGTCCAACTGGCTTCTCACAACGCCGCCGATCCGCAGCCAACTGCCCCCGGCGTGGCCGTCTTCACCTTTAACCTGGACCGGGTAGAGTAACATGGACTCAATTGCCTGGAATGCGGTTTTATTTGGGTCCAAGTGGGTGTTCATGGGCCTGGTTTACCTGGCCCTCGGCATCGTCTTGATGGCCGTCCGCCGCGAGATCGCTCAGCGCGCCGAGCGCGATCAGGTCGTCACGCCCACCGCGCCCGGGCGCTTGCGTGTCATCAGCGCCGCCGGTGAGACCGGCCCCGCCGTGGACAGTCTCTTCAACCTCAAGCCCGTCACCCGCCTGGGCGCCGACCCTGGCAACGACCTGGTCTTGCAGGATTCCTACATCTCCCGCTACCACACTCGCCTCCGTTGGGATGGCATCGACTGGTGGGTCGAGGATCTCAGCAGCCAGAACGGCAGCTACGTCAACAACGAGACCTGCCAACCTGGTGTGCCTTTCCGCGCCCCGGTCGGCTCTATCTTGCGTGTCGGCGGGATCACCTTCGAGCTGCTGGAGTAGCCCCAGATGCTGCGCGCTCGTAAATACGAACGGCCCGTCGAGGCTCTGCTGCTGGCCATCGCTATCCTGGTGGCGCTGCTTGGTTTTGCCCTCACTTCTGTGGCCCTCCACCTGCAGGACGGCGACAACCCGCTGACCGGCTTACCCGCCGCGCTGGTCGTGCCGCTGCTGATTGGACTGGTCTTCGCTGCGGTGCACCTGCTGCTTCTGCGCCGCCACATTCAAGGCGAGGAGATCTTGCTTCCCGCCGTGGCCTTGCTCTTCTCCCTGGGCATGATCATGATCTTCCGCCTGCGCGGCGTCGACGGCGCCTGGCAGCAGCTCTTGCGCGGCTTCCTGCCCGGCATTCTGATCGCCGGAGCTTTCCTGGTCTACCCGCGCCTCAACGAGCAGGTGCGCCAGTGGGCCGTGCCGATCAGTTTCGCCGGGCTCGGTCTGGCCTTCATCACCGGTCTCTTTGGCGTCATGGACGAATCTGGAACCCGCCTCGCGCTCAAGCTCGGGCCGCTGCCCGCCATCCAGGTCTCCGAGATGATCAAGCTGGCCCTGATCATCTTCTTGGCCTGGTTCATCGACCAGGAAGGCGTCAAGATGGAAGGCCGTTCCTACGTCCTGTTCGGTCGCCTGCGCATCCCCTCGCTGCGTTATTTCCTGCCCGGCCTGCTGTTCGTGGTGCTGGCGACCCTGGCCCTGGTGCGCATGTCCGACTTTGGCGCTGTGCTGATCCTGGGCTGCATCTTCTTCGCCATGCTCTACGCCGGCTTCGACCCGCGCCTGTTCGCCACCGTCGCCGCCATCGCCGTCGGCATGGCGGTCGTGGTCGGGCTGGTGCTGGTCTTCGCCTGGCACGTTCCCTCCGTCATCCAGAACCGCATCCTCGCCTATCGCGATCCCTGGAGCACTGCGCAGCTGGTCGTCAACGGCGTGCCCTCCGGCATAACCATCGCCGAGGGCCCCGGCTACCAGATCCAGCAGTCGATCTACGCCGTCGTGGCGGGCGGCTTGAGCGGCGCCGGCCTGGGCTTCGGCACCCCCGAGTTCATCCCCCTGGCCGCCTCCGACTTCGTCTTCGCCGCCCTCCTGGAAGAGATGGGTTCTATCATTGGTGTGGCCGTGCTGGCCTTGTACATGCTGCTGGTCATGCGCCTGTTCCGTGTCGCCCTGATGCTGCCGCGCGCCCAGGTCTTCGAGCGCCTGCTGTTGGTCGGCATCGCCATCCACTTCTTTACCCAGGTGTTCATCATGATCGGCGGCGCGCTCAACCTGATCCCCATGACCGGCGTGACCCTGCCGTTCCTCTCGCTCGGCGGCTCTGCCCTCATGACCAACCTGGCCGAGGTCGGCATCGCTCTCGCCATGGCCCAGCGCCTGGAGGTGCGCCACCTATGATGCTCGGTAAGCGCATCCTCCATATCAGCGTCGTCTTCCTGGTGCTGCTCGTGCTGCTGGTCGGGCGCATCACTTACTGGCAGCTGCTCGGCGCAGGGCAGCTCATGCCGCACGGCCTCGACCCTGTCTCCGAGGCGGCCCGCAAGGTGGTCCAGGAGAACGACCCCGAGCAGCTGCAAGAACTGCCTCAGCCGCTGATTCAGCGCATCAGCCACCGCCTTCAGGACGTCTCGCGCGGCGCCATCTACGATCGCAAGGGCAATCTCCTGGTCGAAAATCAACCTGACAGTCAGGGCGACGAGGTGCGCGTTTATACGCAGCCCTCGCTCGCCAACGTGATCGGCTATACCTCCGGTTTGGGCAGTGGCGTCTCCGGCCTGGAGTGGAGCTACAACAGCTCGCTCCTGGGCCTGAACCGCCCGGATGCCCAATTGATGCAGTCCCTGCACCAGCCGGTCACCGGCAGCGACCTCAACCTGACCATCGACAGCCACATCCAGCGCGCCGCCGAGGAAGCTCTCCAGGGCCGCGCCGGTTCGGTGGTGGTTATGGATGGTCACACTGGCGCTGTCCTGGCGATGACCAGCCTGCCGCACTTCGACCCCAACCGCATGAACGACCCCGGCTACGTCAACAGCTTGCTGGCCTGCAGTGACTCCCCCGACTGCCGCGCCCCTTTCCTCAACCGCGCCACCCAGTCGCTCTACACCCCCGGCTCCACCTTTAAGACCGTCACCCTCATCGCCGCCCTCGATTCCGGCCAGGTCACCCCCGACACGCAGATCGACTTCGGCGAGCCCGTTCAGGGCCCGAATGGTTCCTATTACGTCTACCGCGTCGACGGCGGCGAGATCCCCGACCCGAACCACAAGGAACAGGTGCTGAGCGTCGAGATGAGCTACGCAAAGTCGGCCAACGCCGCCTTTGCCCGCCTGGCCGACGAGATGCCCGCCGCCACGCTGCAAAGTTACGCCGCCCGCCTGGGTTTCTCCCGCTCGAACCCCTTCCCCCTGGAGATCCCCTACAGCCCGGCTCAGTTGGCCAACGACCCGCAGGAATTGGAAACAAACAACTTGCTGCGCGCCTCCACCGGCATGGGCCAGGGAGAGCTCCTCGTCAGCCCGCTGGAAATGGGCATGGTCGTGCTGCCCGTGCTCAATGACGGCCGCATGCCGCTGCCCTACCTGGTCGACAGCATTCACTACCCCTTCGGCCTCAAGGTGGGCGGCCCGCTCAAAGGCCAGTCTGTGTCCGGCATCATGCGCCCCGAGACCGCCGCCGAAGTCCGCCAGATCATGATCACCGCCGTCGAGCAGGGCAGCGGTTACCAGGCCGCCATCCCCGGTATGACCGTCGGCGGCAAGACCGGTACTGCCCAGCTGGGCGATGGTCAGGCTCCGCACGCTTGGTTCATCGGCTTCGCAGAGCAGGGCAAACACAGCGTCGTCGTCTCCGTCATGATCGAGAACGGTGGTGAAGGCTCGCTCGTCGCGGCCCCCGTCTTCGCCCAGGTCGCCCAGGCCGCCATCGACACCCTCTCTCAAGACGATAAACAGCCCTGGCTGCGCCTCCCCGAAATCAAGCTGCCCGACATCCAGCTGCCCAACCTGCACCTCAAAGACCTCTCCATCCCTTTGCCCGACATCCAACTCCCCTGGCAAAAATAAATAAGCGCTTGCTGCACCAGAACAGTCGGCTAAAACGTGCTTGGGCAACCTTCCGTTTTGTTCCCCCCGTGTTCGTTTCCCTTCGTTTTTCGGAGCGAATACCCTCCCGTTCCCCTTCCGCCCCGTTTTCCTGTATACTTAAAGCACCCCTCACAACCTCTTGTCACAGTAAAGGAGCCGAGCATGCCGAAAGTTCAAATGGTCCCAGGCGAATGGGGATCGCTCACGGTCGATCATCCCTTATCCAAAGACCAAATCGAAGAAAAGGCCAAATCGCTGCTGGCCGAAATGTCGCTGGAAGAGAAAGTCTCCCAAATGTCGGCCGACACCCCCTATCTCTCTGGAATGTTCGAGATGGTGCGCGCCTACAACACCCACCCGCTGCCCGCAGGCGAGAACCTGCGTCTCGGCATCCCCGGCGTTCGCTTCAGCGACGGCCCGCGCGGCGTGGTCATGTACCATTCCACCTGCTTCCCCGTCTCCATGGGCCGTGGCGCTTCTTGGGACGTCGAGCTGGAGGAGCGCATCGGTGACGTGATCGGCGTGGAGGCCCGCTCGCAAGGCGCCAATTACTTTGGTGGGGTTTGCATCAACTTATTACGTCACCCGGCCTGGGGGCGTGCCCAAGAGACTTACGGCGAAGACACTTACCATCTCGGTGAAATGGGTGCAGCCCTGGTGCGTGGTGTCCAGCGCCACATGATGGCCTGCATCAAGCACTACGCCTGCAACAGCATGGAGAACGCCCGCTTCAAGATTGACGTGCAGGCCGACGAGCGCACGCTGCAAGAGGTTTACCTCCCACACTTCAAGCGCTGCATTGACGAGGGCGCCGCTTCCGTGATGAGCGCCTACAACCAGGTCAACGGGGCCTACTGTGGGCATAACAAGCGCCTGCTGCGCGACATTCTCAAAGAACAGTGGGGCTTCGAGGGTTTCGTCCTCTCCGATTTCATCTGGGGCATCCGCGACGCCAAAGCTGCCGCTCTGGGCGGGCTGGACGTCGAGATGCCCTTCCAGATGCACTACAAGCGCCACCTGCGCAAGCTGGTCGAGCGCGGTGAAGTGCCGGTGGAGCTGATCGACGATTCGGTGCTGCGTATCCTGCGCCAGAAGATCCGCTTCGCCCAGGTCGGCGAGCCCGAGCGTTACGGCCCCGAGTCGGTCGTTTCCGCTGAGCATGTCGCTCTGGCCCGCGAGGCCGCCACCAAGTCGATGGTGCTGCTCAAGAACGACAAGGTTGGCGACGTCAAGGCCTTGCTGCCCATCGACCTCACAGCGGTCAAGAAGATCGCTCTGATTGGCCGGCTGGCCGCCGTGCCCAACACCGGCGACCGTGGCAGCAGCAACGTGCGCCCGCCTTATGTCGTCACCCCTTATGACGGTATCCACGCAGCCGCACAGGCAGCCGGGGTGCAGATGGTCTTCAACGGCGGCAAGAAGATCGAAGAAGCCGCCCAAGCGGCTGCAGGCGCCGATGTCGCTGTCATCGTGGTCGGGTACACCCACAGGGATGAGGGCGAATACGTCGATACCCCCTTCTCCTTCGGCGGCGACCGTGACCAGCTCACCCTCAAATTGCACGACGAAGCCCTGATCCAGGCGGTAGCGGCTGCCAACCCCAACACCGTCGTCGTGATGGTCGGCGGCAGCGCCGTGATTACCGAGAATTGGCGGGAACAGGTTCCGGCCATTCTCATGGCCTGGTACACCGGCATGGAGGGCGGCAGCGCCCTGGCCGATATCCTCTTCGGAAAGGTCAACCCCAGCGGACGCCTGCCCGTCAGCTTCCTCAAGTCGGAGGACGATCTGCCCTTCTTCGACAAGAACGCCGGCCAGATCACCTACGACCTCTATCACGGCTATCGTCTCCTCGATAAGAAGGGCGCCGAGCCAGCCTTCGCGTTTGGCTTCGGTCTCAGCTACACCACCTTTGCCGCTGCCAACCTGGGTCTCAATCGCCAGGCCGTCACCGCGGAGGATATCGTCACTGCCTGCGTTGACGTTTCCAACACGGGCGATCGGGCGGGTGAGGTGGTGGTGCAGCTCTACGCCGGTTTCCCGCATTCCTCCATCGACCGGCCGGCACGCGAGCTGAAAGGCTTTACGAAACTTACCCTGCAGCCGGGTGAGACCAGACCGGTGTCGATTGATCTGCCGGTGCGCAAGCTGGCCTATTATGATGTGGACCGTTCTGGTTGGGTGGTTGCGCCGGGCTCTTATCAGGTGCTTGTCGGCCTGTCCTCTCGTTCGGAAGACCTGCTGGACGCGCAGATCGAAGTCCAATAGAGGCGTTTTCGAACGGGATCGTTAAATACGGAAGGGTGGGGCAGTGAAAATGCCCCACCCTTCCGTATGACGATAATCGATTTTCGGCTTTTTAATGGGTCAGGATGCTTTCGATCAGCATCGGCAGCCAGAACGGCAGCCCGAGCAGCGACAGCATCAGCAAGCCAAATACCATGGCTGCCAGTATACCCAGGAAGCCCGACTGGACCAGCGGGCTGGGGTTCTTGAACTCATCTTTTTGGGTGCGGTTCATGTTCATGGTGTCCTCCCTGTTTGCAGACCTGGCCTGACGGCGGATAAAAGGGATGTTGCAGATCGCGTGCCAGTTCTACCTATTAAAACGCTCCAGGGGTGCAAAAAGTTTCTCTGAATTTGTAACCTTGCAAAAGTTTTAAGTTAGGGCGGCTTCCACGATGAGCGATGAGCGGCCTGAATGATAAAATAGAACCCAACGGACCAACGTCACAGGAAGGGGAATTGTATGCGCTTTCGAGCCATTACCATATCAGGCGAGGTAGGATCGGGGAAGAGCTCCATCGTCCGGGAACTGCTGAAGCTGCTGCCGGATTGGACCAACGTCAACACCGGCAAACGCTTTCGGGCCTTCTGTGAATCCAAGGGCATGTCCATCCAGCAGGTTGCTACCTTGCCGGATTCCGTTCATCGTGAGTTCGATGCCGACCAGCAGGCTCTCCTGGCGCACGAATCCGGCATCATTGTGGAAGGGCGTTTAGCGGGCTGGTTGGCCCATGAAATGGACGATGTCTTCCGCGTCTGGTGTCAGGCGCCGGTCGATGTGCGTGTGCTGCGTGTAGCCGGAAGAGAAAAGGTTTCGAAGGACCAGGCGCTCCAAGACTTGGAGCACCGCGACCTCGGTGACCTGGAAAAGTATCGTCGGGTATATGGCCTCCAAGACTACCGCCTGTCTTGCTTCTATCACCTGGTGCTCGACACTTCCCGTCATTTGCCGAACGTGTTGGCTAAAGAAATCTTCGAGAAAGCCGGGTTGGAGGAATAGACCCGCTCGATCCAATCAGGAGTAATCGATGGACGTTCAATTGCTTGAAGCCAGCTATGAAGACAAGCCCGTCCTGCGCAATTTGCTGGAGCTGTACCTGTACGATTTCTCCGAGTTCATCGACTGCGATGTAAACGAGCACGGCCTGTACGATTACGGCTATCTCGACCATTACTGGACCGAAGAAGGCCGCTGTCCCTTCCTCATCCGCGTCGACGGCAAGTTAGCCGGTTTCGTGCTCGTCTGGGCCAAGGGGCAGGGCGCTGACCGCCATCTGCTGATCACCGAGTTCTTCGTCATGCGCAAGTACCGCCGCCGGGGAGTGGGCAAGCAGGCCGCCTTCCAGGCCTTCGACCGCTTCTCTGGCGTCTGGAGGATCGGCGAGGTCAAGACCAATACCCCCGCCGTGGCCTTCTGGCGCGCCATCATCGCCGAGTATACCCGCGGCAGCTTTCAGGACGTGACCGGCGATCCCGACTGGGAAGGCCCGATGCAGGTTTTCGAAACGCCGCCTGCAGGCTAAACAAGCGATACCTGTAGGGGGCATGGCTGCGTATTGGTTAACGTTTGTTGTCTTGGGTAATATGAGGGCGTGGGGCATGGCTGCGCATTGGTTAAAATTTATGGTCTTGGGTATTCCCGCCATGCCCCTACCGGTATCGCTTGTTTAGCCTGCGTCCATCCCCTCTGGCTGCTCCGCTCGCAGCGCCTCCCATCCGCCAGCCGACGAAAGCGCCGGTCGCATCAGGTTGCGCCAGATATACGAACTGAGCCAGAACAGGATCACTGCCATGAACAGCCCCGGTGCGGCCGGTCCGATGCTTTGCAGCAGCAGTCCGCCCAGTGAGGGCGAGATCACCCGCGTCAGGCTCTCCAACGAGGTGGACAGCCCCAGCAGGCCGCCTGTTTCCACCGGCGGCGCCGACTGCGTGATGGCGCTGTTGATGATCGTGTTCAGCGTGCCGCCTGCCAGCGCCATTGGCGCCAGCACCACCAGTAGCGCCGGTATGCTCGGTGCGAAGGCCCAGCCCAAGCTGGCGACCGCCATCAGCGCCGTCGAAGCCAGGATCAGGAAGGTCTCGCTGTAGCGCGCCGTCAGCTTCCCGATCAAGAAGCCCTGCACGACCACGGACAGCACGCCCACGTAGGTCAGCACGAAGCCGGTGCTCTGCGCCGATAGTCCAAAGCGCTGCAGGGCGTACAGGGCAAAGATCGTCTGGAAGGTCGAGAATGCCATCGCAAAGAAGAAGCGGGTGTGCAGCAGCGGTCCGATCTTGGGGCGGCGCAGCGCTTCCAGCAGGGCCCTGGCGTTGATCGATGGCCCGGTCTTCCGGTTTGTCGTTTGCAGCTTCTGGCGCCGCTCAGGCGTGAGCGACTCCGGCAGCCAGAAGATGATCATCACCAGTGCAACCAGCGTGATCCCGGCGGCGGCGAAGGCTGGTAGGGAATACCCCCAGCGGCTCATGAACCCACCGGCTGCCGGGCCAAAGATGAAGCCCAGCCCAAACGCAGCCCCAATCAGGCCCAGACCGCGCGCCCGGTTTTTAGCGTCGGTCACGTCGGTGATGTAGGCTTGCGCCACGCTGATGTTCCCGCCGGTCAGGCCGTCCAGCATGCGCGACAGGAACAGCATCCACAAGTTTTGCGCCAGGCCGATCATCACCAGGCTGATTAGCGTGCCCATCGTGCTGACGATCAGGATCGGGCGACGGCCGAATTGGTCGGACAATCGCCCAAGGATCGGCGCGCCAATCAGCTGTGCAGCCGCATAAGAGGCCACCAGCAGCCCGGTCACAAACGGGTTTGCCCCAAAGGTCTCAGCATAATAGGGCAGCAGTGGTAGAATGATGCTGAATCCGAGCAAGCCGATGAACACGATCAGAAAAATGGATAGTAATCGCTTCTTGTCCATAAAACCCTCCATAATGTCTCGATCCCATCATAGCACTTAGAGGGCCGGGGGTCTACCTCGCGTATAACCTTTGTTTATGTTTTCGTCGACTTGTGAACCTCGACGATCATTTTCCAATGCTCACAAGCTGTGCAATCTTTCGCATTGCCCCGCCAACCGCCAGGCCTGCACAGCTTCTCAGGAGGGAAGCATGTACGAAATGCGCCACGAGCCACTGCTCCCAATGCGTTTGTTCATCTTCCGGGTGCTTCGAAACTCGGCGTTTGCGCTGGCGCTCATCCTGGGGTCGCTTGGCCTCGGGATCCTGGGCTACCGCATCTTTGGTGGGCTGGACTGGATCGATGCCCTGCTCAACTCGGCTATGCTGCTGGGCGGGATGGGACCGGTCAACGTCATCACCACAGTATCCGGCAAGTTGTTCGCCTCCTTCTATGCCTTGTTCGCCGGGTTGGTCTTTCTCGTGGCGGCCGGGGTGTTCTTCGCTCCGCTGTACCATCGTTTCCTGCACCGCTTCCATCTTGAAATTGATGAAAATTGAGCGCCTCCTCTTCGTCTTCATTAATCCTCTTTCAAAAGCCGGCGTGGTAGACTCCATTTAGCCAACTTTGCGTCATCATGAGACGTGGAGAGCGCAATCGGCGAAAGTGGGGGATATGAAGCAAACGGAAGTACCGGTTCCAAAAAGCGAGCAGGGCGTGTCTGACGGCCTGAAAGGCATGCGCAGCAAAGGCCCTGAATTCCTGAGGACTCTGATCGAAGACCTGGACGGCATCCAAGGCCTCGATTCCTTGCAGGACCTGCATCCGGATGATGTTGTCGCCCTGGGCGGCGGCAACATGTCGGTGGATTATGCTGTGCGTGTGCAAGATCGCTGGGAGGTGGTCAAGTTCCGCTCGGGCGGCGCAAGGGCGGAAGCGGAAGCGCTGCGCGCCTGGAAACGCTCCGGAGCAGACGTGGTCGAGGTTTTCAACAGCGGCGTGCTTCCGCAGACCCGGCATGACGATAAGGAAGTCAAGTTCCTGGTGCTGGAAGCCGCCATGGACGAGCAGAACCAACTCGCCCAGACCGGTAAGCAGTACCTCAAGCGGAACCCATCCGCAGCCCATGCCATCGCCGTGCAAATGGGCCAGGCGCTGGCAGCCATGCACCAGGCGAAAGCCGACCATCCTTATGGCGAGTTTGCTGATATGTGGGGTAGTGAAGAGGGCAAGCCTCCCATGCTGACCTGGAATGACTACCTCTTAGGCTACGTTGACGAGCACCATGATGACCTGACCAATTGGGGCTTCACTCCACTCAAGCTCGAGAACCTGAAGCGCACCCTGGCAGCGCTCGAGTTTCCGGACCAAGGCGTCTATCTGCATGGCGATTTCAGCTCCCGCAACGCCATGATCGTCAAGGCAGACCCGTTTCGCATCAAGGTGCTCGATCCCAACCCATTAGTTGGGCATCCTTCATGGGACCTGGCGGTATTGTTCAACAATGAGGAGTTCGAGAAACGCAAGCTCGATCACGATCCGCAGAACGGTGTGTATCGCAGCGGCCACCAAATCCAGAAGGAACTCCTGGATGGGGTGTTGGAAGGCTATCGGCAGGCGCATGGCGAAGAGATCGACCGCAGAGCGGTCGCAGCATCCCAGTTGATGCAGTGCCTGTACCTGTTCCCCGGAAAAGAAAAGCGCGCCAAGAATGAGGGCCGCAATCCGGATGAGGATATCCAGTCGATGGTGGTCAAGGATACCTTGTTCGACAAGCTGGAGTGGCTGGCCTTCTAGAGGGTTTAGCCATGCAAAGGCCCCAGAGCCATTGTTTCTGGGGCCTTTGCATTCATTGGATCATCAGGGCTGTTTTGGGTTGTGGTAGCTGCAAGGATATGAGAAGCCCAGGAGTTGAAAACCGTGCTTTTCCAGGATTGGGCGGCTCATGGGGCTGGCATCCACGTACAGGTAGCGGTAGCCGCGCTGCCAGGCTTCTTGCGCCCTGACTGCCAGCAAGCCGCTGTAATACCCGCGCTTGCGATAAGCCGGCAGGGTCGAGCCGCCCCACAAGCTGGTAAACAAGCTGCCCGGGTGCAGGTTGCTCCAGGCCGAGCTGACCGGTTTGCCGTCCGCGTAGGCGGCATAGACGCTCAGGTAATCAGGATGATCGCGCAAGAGGCTTTTCAACTCTTCTCCAAGGGAGGTAAAATCTTCCTCCCACACTTCCCCTTTTGTTGCCATCAGTCCATCGATCTCATCCACTTGCGTCACCTTACGGATCTCTGCCGGGGTTGGCCGGTTCAGCAGTGGGTTCGACTCATCCAGCGGCAGCACCAGTAACGCTTCTGCCTCTTCGATCTGGAAGCCGCGCGCCCGCAGCCGTTCTTTCAGGTCCGCCGGGCGGTCGTAATCGAACACCTTCCACTCGAAGTCGATCCTCCGGTCCTCGAAGAACGCCACCTGCTCCTGAATTGCCTCATCGACCGTCGTTTCATCCAGTTCGGAGTACAAAATAAAGCCGAATTGGTGTTGGCGAGAGTAGCTGCGGAGCACCTTTCCGGTTCTTTCAACCGTCACGTTCGGAAACTGGACCTCGATCCGCTGCTCTCGATTGAAGACGTCGATCAGTTCATTTCGGTCCATCGATATGCTCCCTTCCAGATGACGACTAGCCGCCAATATTGGCGCCGATCAAGCGGCCAATCCCAAACGTGACTGCCGCCGCCATCAAGCCAAACACCACCATGCGGAAACCGGAGTAGAGCACCTTCCGCCCGGTGAACAGGGTGATGACCGCACCTAAAGCGAACAATCCCACGATGCTGAACAGGATGCTGACCAAAATGGCGGTACTCCCGGAAAGGAAGATGAAAGACGACACCGGGATGATCGCTCCCAGAGTGAACAGGAAGAACGAGGTTAGCGCCGCTTCCCAGGCCGAGCCGCCCAGTTCCTCCGGATCGATGCCGAGTTCTTCCCGTGCCAGCGTTTCTATGGCGCTGTCACGATCCGACAGGATTTGAGCGGCCATGGTTTGGGCGTGCTCTCGACTGATGCCGCGCGCCTCGTAGATCAGGGCAAGTTCTTCGGCTTCCTCTTCGGGCGCTTGTTCAATCTCCATCGCCTCCACTTCGATCTGGTGGGTGTACAGCTCACGCGAACTCTGCACCGATAGCCACTCACCCAGCGCCATTGAGATCGACCCGGCCAGCATGCCTGCCAGTCCGGTGATCAGCACGGTCCGGCTGTCCAGAGTGGCGCCGGCCACGCCCATCACCAGGCTCAGGTTCGAGACCAGGCCATCGTTTGCGCCCAACACGGCCGCTCGCAGCGCATTTCCACCAGCTGAGCGGTGGCGGCCTTCTAGCTGCGCCACTGTGCTGCCTTCCATCCCGCCGCGCATCCCGCGCGTGATCTGCGTGATCAAAAAGGCATGGGAGCGCTCCTGTCCCATCATCCCGGCTGCGCCGGGTTGAGCGTTGTAATCGTTTGCGCCGGTTTGCTCCATATTCTGGATGGTTGGCAAAACCAGGCTGGGGCCAAAGCGGCGTGCCAGCCAGACCAGGCTGCGGGTGCGCCAGCTGGGGCGGAATTGGGGCGCTTTTCCTTCCGCCGCCTCAATCTTCTTGGCCCATTCTTCGGCATGGCGCAGCTCTGTTTCGGCAATCCGGCGGTAAACCTCCGCCAACCGCTGATCTTTCTCCACCTCAGCCAGCGTTTGATAGAGCATTGCGCTGCTGCGTTCATCATCGTAAAAACTCTTGTACTGCGCAGTGTCTGCCATTGACCCTCCCAGGCGGCATGATTATTCTTCAAATTATAAAGCCAATTATTTCAACCTGACCGCGCCCTTTAAAAGAACGACAACCGTCGTTCTGCGGACGGCGGTTGTCCAATTAACGTGAGGAAAATAACTTAATTCTTCAGCTTTTTATTCAAGGAGAACGCAAGATACAGGTACATGGCTGTGCAAAAGCTCAGCACGAGGAAGATCGCGCTCTGGATGCTGGCGCCTTCCATCCGGAAGGTTTCCAAAGCCAGCATCAGAATCATGAACAGTCCGTTGAACACGAGCAGGAACGCTAATAATCTTTTTGAATTCATGGTCATCTGACCCTCTCTATAATGAAAGTGATGATGCTGTTGGCCTAGACAATCCCACTATAACATGAGCGTTAGGCTGTCGCAATGCCGCCTAACACTTTCGCGAATTGCATAACTGTAAGCAAACGGAAATCACGCCAAAGGGAAAGAATCACAACGAGCAAGAAGACGCCTTCGCCGGGAAGGCGAAAATCATCCAGCCTGTTCCACGTCAATTCGAGAGGCTTCTCTATGAAAGCAGGTACAACCGCTCCTGCGGTTGGCTGAGGAACTCTACGCCATCCTCCTTCACCAGCACGTCTTCCTCGATGCCGATGATGCCATGACCGGGTACCGTCACACTCGGCTCAATGGTGTAGATCTGCCCCACCTCGATCGGTCGCAGCGGCGACTCGCCGTACTTCTCCCACAGCGGACCCAACAAGCCACCGCCATCATGCGCTTCTCGCCCCAACTGATGGCCCAGGGCATGCATAAACTCCGGGTACCCGGCTTCGGTGATGATCTGGCGAGCCCGGTTGTCGACATCTTTGCCCTGTACGCCCGGTCGCATCAATGCTGCCGCTTCCTGAATGGCCCGCACGACGGTGTCGAAGGCCTGCTGGACAGCCTCGGGCGCGTGGCGCTGCCCGGACGGTAAGAAATACGCCACCCGCTGCATATCCGAGCAGTAACCATCCTTGCGCACCCCAAAGTCGATGTGCAGGATATGTCCCGGCTGCATGGCCAGATCGGTTGGCGCGACGTGCCCGCTTGGCGATTCCGGTCCTGTATTGACGATTGGGCAGCCCTCCGGCGACCAGGCCAGTCCGGCGCCCGCTTCGCGCGCCTTGCGCTGCATCAAACGGTACAGGTCCACTTCGGGCATCCCCACCTCGGCGAAGGCAAACGCTTTGTCGAAGATCCGGGCCGTCAGGTTCACTGCCGCCCGGATGCGCCTTACCTCCTCGGGCGTCTTGCGGCCGCGCAGCGAACCAGCCACCGCTTCCGCAGAGACCAGCCGCTCCGCAAACGGTGTCCCCTCCAGGTAACCCAGCAGCTTGCGGTACATCCCGTAGGTCAGGCCATCCGCTTGCACGTCGGACAGCGAGGTGTTGATGCCAATAGAGCTCGGCTGCAGTCGATCCAGCACGGAAAGAAGGTGTGGGCGAATGGATTGGTCGTAAGGGATGATCGTATCATAGGCGCCGGTCAGACGGGCGGTCTCCTGCTCGTAGCGGCCAATGATGGCGGTGCGTTCGCCGTTTGCGCCGATGATCAAGGCGCTCTCCCAGGTCAGCGTCGCATCGCCGTAGATCAGCGGTAGCACAGGGTCGCCTGCTGCCGAGGTTTCACGCACAAAGGTCAGCCACACGTCGAGATCCTTTTCCTTCAAGATCGCGATTGCCTGATCTACCTTTTCGCGGGTCAGGTTTGTCATGCATTCCTCCTCCAGCAAGATTTGAGAGCACTCCGTTCGCTCATTGTATATCAAATTTAGTTTGGGAAACCGGTATTTGTCTGTCAAAGTGAGAAGCTGAAAACTGGTGTGGTTCCGCCAAATCCTTCCATGACAATCAAGACGGGAAGGTAAAGTTCATTGGATTGACAGTTATAATAAAGATTGTCATAAGAAGTTGACGCCTGTAAAGGGCGTGGAGCAGCTGGGGGAAAGGAAGTAGGGCGATGACGAATCTTCCACTGAGTTCTAAATTTGTGATCGACTGGTTCTTAACGATGGAAAGCCTAGTGGGGGCGATTTTTGTTTACGTAACCATCATTGCGGTGTTCAAGTTTTCACCCAAACGGACGCTTTCACGGCTGACAGCGTTCGACTTGATCATCCCGCTGACACTGGGGCCCATTATGGCAATGACCATTCTCGATCCAGACGTAACCTACGTTCAAGGTTTGATCTCATTCGCTTTCTTGATCGTTCTTCATACGATTGTCTCGCGCTGGATGTATCGATCCGAGAAATTCTTGAAGACGGTGCGGTCTGAGCCGGTGCTGTTGTTTCACAACGGGGAAAAGCTGAAGAAGGCCATGCATCGAGAAATCATTACCGATGATGATATTACGGAAGCGCTGCATGTCGTTGGGTTAGATTCTCTAGAAAAAGTCAAGGAGATCATCCTTGAGTCAGACGGTGGCATTAGCATTATCCGCAAGAGCAGTGCTTCGCAAGGATCCAGCGATCAATCCAGCACACAGACGCAAAGCGGTGCTCCTGGCGCTTCTTCCAGAAAATTCTAATTCAGGCAGCATTCTGCCCCGGTATATCCGGAAAATGCGGACAGCGGGTGGTGAAGTTGACGGCTTTCAAGCCAAGAATTATTAATTCTCCCGCTTGAATACCGCCTGCTTTCGCTTATGGATGAAAAGCGGAGTGCGCCAATGGCATATAAAAAGGACAATATTTGAAGTACTGTGCTAGAATCATCTTAATTCTAGGTTGATCCGCAAAGTCTACCGCTGCCGGCGACCCCCAAACTTCGGTGGAGTTGATTTGGGCTTAAAGTCGTTCTGAATCTACGCCGGTGGAGAGGGCGTAAGCCCTGCCTTGGGCCGGCACTCCTCAGCGATGCCGGAAGCCCTCCGCTTTAGACCGGAGCAGTCCACGCTAGAATGAACCCGTTCGTATCTTCATGTCCAGGAATGCTTTGTGGCAGCTCCAACTCCCAATAACATCCCTACTGCTCCTCGACGCCGCTTGTGGGTCGTCTGGTTGTTGTACTTCGTCCAGTTCCTCAGCGTCGGGGCGTACTTCATCTACTTAAACGTGTATTACCGCCAGGCCGGGCTGAGCGGCACCCAAATCGGCTTCATCACCATGAGTAACTCGCTGATCGGCGTGATCAGCTCCATCGTCTGGGGCTACGTCAGTGACATGACTGGCAAGCCGCGCCTGCTGATTGCCTTCGGCTCAATCGGTTCGCTGGTTGTGGCACAGTTCGTGCCGCTGGCGACCGGCTTCTGGGGCTTTTTTATGCTGAGCTGCCTGGGCAGCCTGCTGACTTCTTCTTTCAACACCCTGCTGGACGGCACCACCCTGGCGATGCTTGGCTCGAAGAGCGAGAATTACGGCCGCTATCGCATGGGCGGTTCGATTGGGTTCATTGTGGCGACCAGCACGTCGGGCTTTATCTACGATGTGACCGGCCTGAAGCTGATGTTCCCGGTATACGGTGTGATCATGGTCTTGTTTGCGGTGTGCGCCTTGCTGCTGCCGCACGTCCCGGTCCAGCCCAAACAGCGCGCCCGGGCCGAGATCGGTTTGATGATCCGTCAACCCGCTTGGATGATCTTCGCCGTGTGCGTCTTCTTGATCTGGGCCGCCAACTATGCGGCCATTCTGTACCTGAACGTTTCGTTGAGCAGCCTTGGCGCCAATCAGGGCCTGATCGGCATGGTCAACACCGCCGGAGCGTTGGCCGAACTGCCGTTCATGGCGTTTAGCGGCTGGTTCATCCGGCGCTTTGGCTTGCAGCGCCTGATGACGCTGGCGATCATCCTGATGATCGGGCGCTACTTCCTGCTCGGCTGGATGCCCAACCCCAATTGGGCGCTCCCAATCAACATCCTCAATGGTCCGGCGTATGCCTTCTATGCCACCACTGCGGTCGCTTATGCAAAGAGACTTGCGCCGCCCTCGTTGGCGGTCACTTCGCAGGGTCTGTATAACGCCACCATGAGCCTGGCGGGCGTGATCAGCTCATTGGCAGCCGGCATCCTGCTTGACGAGATTGGCCCGAACGGCATCTTCACCGTGATGGGCTTCTCTTGCCTGGCGGCGTTGATCCTGTTCGTGCTCGGTGGGCTGAGGATTTGATCGGCTGCAGCCACAAACTGACAGGCCACTAGAAAATCGCATCCCCTGCGAGGGGGTTGCGATTTGCTTTTTATGCCTCCGATAGTTGGATCGGGTGCAGCTGCGACTCGATCCGTTCGCGGTATTGCTCCAGGAAGGGCGGCAGCGCCAGGCGCTCGCCCAGATGCTCCAATTCCTCATCGGAGGCGAAGCCGGGACCGTCGGTGGCAATCTCGAACAGGATGCCGCCCGGGACGCGAAAGTAGATCGATTTGAAGTAGAAGCGGTCGATCACCTCGGTGATGCGCAGCCCCGATTTGGCGATGCGCTCGCGCCAGGCCAGCTGCTCCTGGTCGTAAGGGGTGCGGAAGGCGACGTGATGCACGCCGCCGCGACCCAGCCGGTGGACGGTCATGTCGGGCTGTGCCTCCACGTGCACCTCTTTGCCGGGACCACCGCCGGCGATATCGAAGACGGTCACCTTGCGCTGTGGGTCGTCTTCCTCCAGATACTCACGCCCGGGTTCGAAGCCGAGCACATTCGTCAGCACCTCGGCCAGCGGGTCGAGCTCGCGCACCATCAGCTTGACGTTGTTCAAGCCTGAGATGAACTCCCCGGCGGGCACAGGGCTGAGCGGCCAGGGCTCGCCGCCGGGAGCGCCGTGGTCTTCGGCCAGTTCCAACTCCAGCCCTTCAGGATCCGTGAAGCGCAGCACGGTGCGCTCGCCGGAGCGGGTCAGGCCGCTGTTGGGCACGCCCAGCCGGTCCAGACGCTTGACCCACCAATCCAGGGCGTCCAGGCTGTGGACGCGCAGTCCGATACGGGCGATGCTCCCGGGGCCGTTGCGGTTTTCTGGGGTTTGCGGCCAGTCAAAAAAGGTCACGTCGGTGCCGGGGCTGCCCTTAGCGTCCGCATAGAACAGATGATAGGCGCTGACGTCATCCTGGTTGACAGTCTTCTTAACCAAACGCAGGCCCAAGACCTGTGTGTAGAAAGCTAGATTTTCGGCGGTGTTGCCGGTCACCGCAGTGATGTGATGGAGTCCTTTTAATTCCACTCGATTCCTCCTTAGAACGATAAAAACGTATGCTGCTTTACGATTTGTGCAGCCGCATTTATATGATAAATATTATCATAATAGGATAAAAAAAGGATGAGGGATGTATAAGGAGGAGCATTCAAGATAAGGAATTTTTCAGGCCCTTTTTTAGAGCGAATATTTCTTCTCCTTCAAAATCCTGGCGTGCAATCGCAAATTGTCCAGAGCCGTGCCGTCAGGGATCTCGCAGCCGGCTGCGCTGAAGCTTTTGGGTCCACCGACTTCGATACACTTCAAAACCGCGGCTTCGATCACCTCAGGTGTGCCTTCATACATCACCGAGACCGGGTCGAAATTGCCAACCAAAGCGGCCTGTTCGCCAAAGGTCTGGGCAGCCGTTTGGAAATCTACCATCCAGTCAACATCGATGAAGTCGGCGCCGGTTGACAGCATGTCTGTCAGGATGCGCGAAGTGTTGCCGCAGATGTGCAGGCGTGCCAGGGCGCCCTTCTCGTGCACCGCTTCGAAGATGCGCTGCTCGTATGGTAGGGCGAACTGCCGGTACATCTTTGGCGAGACGATCGAAGCGATGGCGTCACCCAAGCCGATCATATCGGCCCCGGCTTCGATCTGCACGCGGGCGAAAGCAATCTCCACTTCGGTGATGCGTTCCATTAGCTCGGTTAGCCACTCCGGATGATCGTACAGCGCCATCATCATGGTGCTGTCGCCGAGCAGATCATTGGCCTCGGCCATGGCGCCTTCCACCCAGCCCATCACTGGGATGCATCCCCCTTCTTGCTCGTGCAGCAACCGCACCGCTTCGATCCGGTCGCTCATGCGCCGTCCGCTGCCCGGGTCAGGCTGCGGCAGCTTTGCCAGGTTATCCCCTGGCGCAAGCAGTGGTCGCAGGCGTTTGGGCAGCCCATCCTCAGGAAACTCGACCTCCAAACCAAAATCGCAGGATTCGCGGAATGGATCGGTGAGGGTTTGGAGGATATCAATGCCGAAGTCGTGCGCCATGGCCAGGTTGGAGGCCGCCATCACCCGGTAGTCTTGCAGGTAGTCGCTTAGCTTGGCCCCAATGTAATGCGCTCCCAGCCCCATGATGATGTCAAAGTTTGGGCTGCGGTCTACCGGTTTGCCCTGCAGGCGGTTCATGACTTGCTCGTAAGAATTCATGCGACACTCTCCTGGTTACAGTCGACGGATATAAATTTGCGCTCTAAGATTTCGGCATGCAGGAAGTCTGCCACCAGCAGGTCGGCTCCGGCTCGAGTCAGGCGTTCGACCTTGTGCTGGTTCCAACCGCTGCGGTTGACCTCGTCGCTGGCGATCGCCAGTGAGATCGCGCCGCGCGACTGGGCTTCGATGATCTCGACCGGGCCGTCGCCAACCACGAGCAGCTCTTTGCCCGCCAGGTTGTGCTCGTTCATAATGCGCTGCATGATACGGTCTTTGCCGTTGGCCTCGCTGCTGTCCAGCGCACCGAAGATCCCGCCGGTGAAGTAATCCGCGAGACCCAGCGCCTGGGCCTCACGAACCACGCCGGGGTGGTCGCTGCCGCTGGCGACGTACAGCTTGACGCCGTTTTCTGCCAGCGAATGCAGGAAGTCCGCCGAGCCGGCAATCAGGTATTCCTCCGGGTGCGCCAGGCCGTTTTCCAGGCGTTTCAGCCGCTCCGAGACAGAGACCATATGGGCCTGCAGGTAGGTCTGCTTATACTCTCGAGCGGCGCCGACCTGTTTGGCGATTCCGTAGCGCTGAACGGCCTCCACGAGCCAGGCCATTTGGTGAATGGTCAGGATGCCGGTGGAGCGGTCGATGTACTCGCGCACATCTGTGATGATTTCAGGGGTAGGCGGCGTGTTTGGGCTGATAGCGGCCAGCATGACCGCTTCCATCACCGGCTCCCAGCCCTGGCGCAGAACGGAAAGGGTGCCATCAAAATCGAACAGGGCATGGCGCACATACCCCAACCGGGGTTCCACTTCGGGCTTGAGCATCCGGATCCAACCATTATGAGAGATCGACAATTTCAACTCCTGAGAAGTCTATGATGAAACGGGGAGAGGGCTGCGTGGAGGCGTGTCAACGCTCTTTGTAACGCCCCCGGCCGTTTGTAATTTTTTTTACCGGGCGGTCCAGCGCTCATACAGCTCCACCACTTGTTGCGGTGAGGCCGTGCCGGTTACGCCAATCTGCTGCACGGTTACCGCTGCGACCAGGTTTGCCAGGCAGGCGGCCTCAAAGGCGTTGGCCTGGCTCGCCAGCCCGGCCGAGAGGGCCGCCAGAAAGGCATCCCCTGCCCCCACGCTGTCCAGCGGCGGAGGCACGCTTACCCCCGGCACGTTCTCACAACGGCCCTCGGCGCAAGCCATGCAGCCCTGCTCGCCGCGTGTGATGAAGACCGGGCGGCCCGAATCGGCATGCTGCCGCAGTGCGGCTTGCTCCAGTTCGTCTAGAGAGATGCTGTCGGGTTCGCTGCTGGGGAAGAACAGCGCCGCCGCTTCCAGCTGGTTAGGCTTGAGGATTAGGGAGCGAAACTCGTCCGCCCGCTCACGCGAATCGACCACAACGGGTTTTTCGGGGCAGCGCCCTGCCAGATCCAGCAGTCCTTGCCTGATGCGCTTGGTCACCACCCCTTGGGTTTGGTAGTCGGCCACCACCACCGCGTCCATCTGGGGGAACTGCGCCGACAGGCGGGCCAGGAAGGCGTCTTCGGTTCCGGCCGAGATGGAGGCGGTGTTGACAAAATCCAGGCGAGCATCCTCCTGTCGCGGCCGTCCCGCCGCGCTCAGCAAGACCTTGCCGTAGAAAGGCGTCTTTCGGTCAGTCTGGTTCAGCAGGTCTTCCGTTTGAATGCCCTCGTTCTCCAGCAGCCTGCGCAGGATCTGGCCGCGCCAATCCTGGCCGAATACGCTGAAGGCGTGCACTTCACCCACACCCAGGTCGGCCAGGTTCCAGGCCACGTTGGCGGCCCCACCCATGGAGTAGGTTTCGCGCACGATGGGGCGCGGGTAGAGCGGCGTCTCGCGTGACAGCTGGGCGCGCTCCATGTCGGCATACCAGTAACCGTCGAGCGTGAAATCGCCGACCACCCCGATGCGCAATTTGCGCATGCGCTCCAGGATTTCTAGCAGACGGGCACGGGTCAGGGGGATGTTCAATGCGTCTCCTCGTCCGCGAAGATCTGCGCTTCCAGCATCTCACACAGGCAGTGATAGATGCGAATGTGCCAGTCTTGCACCAGATCGGTCTTTTGAGCAGGGGCCGCCAGCAAGACATCAACCTGGCCGGCCAGTTTTCCGCCGCTTTCGCCGGTTAGGCCGATTGTGGTCAGGTTGAGCAGGCGCGCCACCGTGGCCGCGTATAACACGTTTTGGGCGTTGCCGCTGGTGCTGATACCCAAGAAAACGTCGCCTGGGCGGGCCAGCGCATACAGTTCCTGCGCGTAGCCCATGTGTGGATTTTCAAAGTCATTATCGATGGCGCTTGCGAGGGTAGGGTTGACGCCCAGAACGATGGCGCGCAGGCCCACCTGCAAGCTCTCTGCCAGGGCTTCTCCGCCCGGCATTCCCAACAGCCGGTGGGCGTGTTCAGCAGGGATTCGCCGGGCTTTCTTGTAGGCCTTATCCAGCTCGCCGCTTATGTGCAGGGCGTCTGCCATCGAGCCGCCGTTGCCGGCCAGGAACAGGGTCCCACCCGTGCTGAAGCAGCGCCGGATGGCAGAATAGGCTTGTGTGATCGGCTCGCGCAAGCCTGCCAGTGCCGGGTTGGCCGCGAGCGTGTCTTCCAAGATGCGGACAGCTTGTGGATCGGTCTCGGTTAAAGCAGGGTTGGGATCGACTGCTGAGGCGCTGTTCTGGCTGACCGGAGTGATCGCTTCCAACGAGTTGGCGATCAGGTGATACAGGTTCGGAATGGTTTGGGCGTGGTCGCCGGTAATGTGGTAGCCGCGACCGCCCAGCAGCACTGGCCGGTTGACAATGTTCTTGCGCGGCCGGTAGTAGTAGTCGACCTGATCCTCGCCGATCGGCTTGCGATAGTCGCCCAGGGGTATCAGGTCGAAGTTTGCGGTGGTAAACACCTTGACCGTGTGGCCCAGGTTGCGGGCAATCGAGAGCGCCTTGAGGAACACCTCCGGTCCGATCACCGAAGAGCCGAAGTTCAGGAAGACGCCCCCTTCCAGGCTGCAAACGGCGTGGGAGAAGATCTTAAAATCTTGGCCGGTGGCCCAGCCGATGGCGCTAAAGTCGGCGTCCGGGTGCTGGTGGATGATGTCGGTGCCGATGGCGACGTGGACGGTGTAGGGGATGCCCAGGCGGTAGGCGTTGTAGACCACGCTGCTGTCACGGTAGACGAAACGCTCATCCTCGGCAATCATGCGGCCCAAGGCTTCTCCGATGCCCATGCCCTCGTTCGCGCCGCGTTTTATGGCGGCGTTCATGATCGCCCCGGTCTCTTCTGCCATGCCGAAGCTGCCGTCCTCCAGCGCCTTGGCAACGTCTTCGCTGGTGTGGCCCTGGAAGCCGATCTCGAAGTCGTGGATGGTGGCGGCCCCATTGGAAGCCAGATGGGTCAGCACGCCGCGCTTCATCAGTTCGATGACAATGGGGGCCAGGCCGCGCTTGATGACGTGCCCGCCGAACATCATGATCACCGGGCGACCGCTGCGGCGGGCCGTGACGACGCGTTCCGCAATCTCGGCGAGCTCGGGATTCTCAAAGGGGGTGTAGGGCGAATCTGGAAGGATAAGGTCTTCCAGCGCCACGCGGTTTTCCCGACGGACCAGTGGATAGGTATGGATTCGGCTCAAATCAACAGCCGGGTATGGCATGGGGTTTACTCCTGTGCTTGGATCGATTTACGGATCTGGGCGGCCCGGTCGAAGATTTCCTCGCGACGGATGCCGGCTTCTGCGTACATGGCGAAGATATTCTCGTCGGGCGTTTCGGGTGGGATGGTGTGCGAGGCTGCCAGGATGTAGCCGCCGCCATTGGCGGTCATGCCTTCCAATAAGGCCGCGGTCGACCGGCGCACCTCGTCGACCGTTCCATTCGGCAGCAAATACTGGGTGTCGACGCCGCCCATGAATGCCAACCGGTCGCCAAACTCGCGCTTCAGCTCCAGCGGGTCCATCCCGGGGCTGCTGCTCTGGACGGGATTCAACACGTCCAGGCCGATCTCGATCAGATCGGGAATGATTGGGCGCAGGGCCCCACAGCAGTGGTAGGCGACCGGCAGATTGTGCGATTTGCCGACGTCGAACACCCGTTTCAGGCCGGGCTTGATCATCTTGCGCCAGGTGCGCGGGCTGATCATCATGCCGGTCTGCGAGGCCACATCGTCGCCGGTCCAAAGCCAATCCAGGGGGAAGCGCTCGCAAGCGGCTTCTGCAAGCTGGATTGAAAAGTCGATGCAGCGGCCCATCATCGTCTCGGCCAGCTGCGGGTCGTCCATGATGTCCAGCATGGCCGGCTCCATGCCGCGCAGCCGCCAGTACATTTCGAAGGCGCACGGCGACACGTCGCAGCCCAGGAAGTACTCTTGTTTGTCTTTCAGCAAGGGCTGCATGTGACCCATAAATTCACCGATGTGATCGGTCGGGAATTGGTAAGCCAGCATCTCCTCACGGGTAGCGGCTGCCAGGGGGTGATGGCCGATCTGATTGAAGCCGTAGCCGTAGACCCATGTAATGCCCCAATCGTCCTGATGGGATTCACCATTGACGGTGTGGGTGATGCCTTCCATGGCGTAATTGTTGTTCACCCAGGTCTGGTGGACGTCGTTACCCATCGCGTCACCCACCAGGCCGGGTGGGATCTCTAACAGCTGCCCGAGATGGCGGGCCGTATCGGGATGGAACCACATATACACAGGCACGCGGTCGACCGGTTGGCGGTTTAGAGCCGCTGTCACACGTTGTTTTGAGTTCATTTCCACTGATATTCTCCAAGCGTCTTGAACGCTTCCACGCAGGCCTGATAATTCTCTTCGGTCATGCCCACGCTGTGATACTCCTCCACGTAGCCTACCAGACCCCCCTCAAACCGGCCCAGGCTGTCGACCAGGGTCTGCACGGCGGTGAAGATTTCCTGGCGCGTGCCGCTGATCGAAGTGGTCTGATAGCTAACCGGGCAGACAAAGCATACCTGCCCGCCATACTTGCGCCCCAGCTCTGGGATGTCGTACAGGTTAGGCTGCGAGATATTCATCAGATCGACGCCGATTTCGATAAAATCTGGGATGATCTGGGGATAGTATCCGCAGCAGTGGAAGTAGACCTTCAATCCCAGGCTGTGTGCCAGCGCAAACTGACGGGCGTAGCGTGGTTTGAATATCCGCCGCCAGGTGGCCGGCGAGATGAGCATGCTTTTTTGGGTGCCCCAATCGTCGAAGAAGCCGACGGCGTCGAAGCCGTGCTGCGGCAACCGCTCGATCAGGCGCTCTTCGAATCCGAACACCTTATCCGCCAGAAGCCCCACAAAATCCGGCCGGTCGACCAGGTCGATCATCAGATCGCTGAAACCGCGCAAGAAGCACAGGGTGGTGAAGCCGCTCAAGGCCAGGCTCGCCAGGCGGAAGCGGTCGGGATAGGCCCGATTGAAGTCTTCGACCCCGGCAAAGCGTCGCGGATCATCGGGGTCCGGCACGGGCAGCTGGTCGAGCTGCTCCGGCGACCGGATCAGCGGCGAGGTAGGCTGCCCCATGGTTTCGTCCATGCGCTCCCAGGTGAAGCCCCATTCGGAATGATCTTCGTCTGGTCCGAGGAAGTGCTTCTGCACCTCGAAGGCCACAATTTCTGATTGGTCCTGGTCGCGATTGAAGAAGTAAATGGGCACGTAGGCGGGCCGGCGAAACTCAATTGCTCGGAATACCTCATCCCTGCGCATACGGTTTCCTTTCCTGTTTCTCGCAATCCCTCGTCCGGCTGAAGACGTAGGGGCAGGCCCGTCGAGGAACTGCGTTTGCATCAAAAAGCCCGGAGCATGCAAAGGTTCCTCTTGCAAGAAGCATCCGGGCTTTTGAGTGATTCAATTCTTGCGATCTTTCGATTTACTCGTCCGCTTCTGCGTCTAGGTTGACGCCGGTTTCGCCGACCGTCTCAGCGCCAACCATCAGGCTGACGATCTCGTCTGGGGTGGTCTCGCTCGTTTTGCGCTCGCCAACCTTCTTGCCGCGGCGCATGACGATGATGCGAGTCGCCACTGCGAACACGTCTTGCATGTTGTGGCTGATGATAATCACCGGCACACCCTGATCGCACAAGGTTTTAACCAGGCGCAGCACTTTGCGCTGCTCGGAGACGCCCAGCGCTGCGGTAGGCTCGTCCATGATCATCAGCCTGGCGTTCCAGTAGATCGAGCGGGCGATAGCGACCGCCTGGCGCTGGCCGCCGGACAGGCTGTGCACTTGCTGGGCCAGCGAGGGCAGGTGGATGTTGAGCCGGTTGAGGGCCTTTTGTGACTCTTCACGCATGCCGCTCCGATCGACGGTTTTGATCAGACCACCCAGGTAAGGCTTCAGGATCTCGCGACCCAGGAAAATGTTTGCGCCTACATCCAGGTTTTCGGCCAGGGCCAGGTCTTGATAGATGGTCTCAATACCCATATCGCGGGCTTCACGCGGGGCCGGTGATGTTCACTTTCTTGCCGTTGAAATAAATATCGCCTTCATCCGGCGCATACACCCCGGAAATCATCTTGATCAGGGTCGATTTGCCGGCGCCGTTATCGCCGAGCAGGCCGACCACTTCACCAACGCCCACATCCATGCTGGCGTGGTCGACAGCAGTCAAGCCGCCAAACCGCTTGGTGAGGTTTTCAACTCTTAACAAGGGTTCCATTGGTTTATTCCTCACTTTCCAAGTGTGCGACCAAACTGGTCGACGATCACGGCCAGGATCACAACGATACCAACCGCAACGAATTGCCAGAACGGAACAACGCCCAGCAAAACCAGACCATATTGGATGGTGGCGATAATCAAAGCGCCGACCACCGTGCCAATAATCGTTCCCTCGCCGCCGAACAAGCTGGCGCCGCCGATCACCACCGCTGCGATGGCGTTTAGGGTAGTGGTTTCACCGGCGTTATAAGCCCCGCTCGAGAAGCGCGCGGCCCACAAAACGCCGGCGATACCGGAAAGAACAGCCGCCAGGATGTAAACCTTGGTCAGCGTATTCTGGACCGGGATACCCGCGCGGCTGGCGGCTTCGATGTTGCCGCCGATGGCGTACAGGTGCTGGCCGAATTGAGTCTTGGCCAGGATGAACCAGATGATGATGGTCACGATGATCGTGATGGCCACGACCGTCGGCAGGATCACCAGGATGCTGGGGATATCGGCGACGGTGGCGGCGGCATGATATTTAAAGAAGGAAATCCCATGCCCCGGCCAGTAATAGATCACCGAGCTGTTGCCGATTTGGCCGAGATAGGGCGGCTGGTTGACGACCGGATAACCGCCGGAGACCAGCAGGGCGATACCTTCGATCAGCACGCCCATACCCAGGGTGCTGATAAACGAAGGGACTTTGACCCGCGAGATCAGCAAGCCATTGGCGACACCGGGCAGGACCGCAATCAGGGTGCCCGAGAGCATACCGGCTGCGATCACGACGGCCGGCGGCAGTGTGCCCATGCCAAACAGCTTTTCCATCACACTGGCCCCAATTACGGCTGAAAAACCGAGCACCCAACCGGCGGACAGGTCGATGCCTGCCACGATGATGATCAGCGTTTCGCCCAAACCGATCAACAGGATCTGCGTGGCGTAGGTCAAAATACCTTGTACGCTGCGCAGGCTGATGAAGTTGATGTTGTTGAGCTGCTTTGAGGCGATGCTAAAGCCAATGATCAGGACGAGAAGAAAAACCCAGGCCCAGACCTGCCGGATGATCACCAGCCAGGACGTTTTTTCACGTTTCTTGGGTGGAGTGGTTTCTGGGCGAGGTTTTGTTTCTACTTTTTCTTCGATTGTCATATCAATCTCCTGGAGGCTGGTCCGGCCGGTATGTCCGTATCCAAAACCATTGCATGAGGATGACTGCCTTGAGAGCGTCTGAAACATGCTGCTGTGGGTGCGCTGTAGATTGACATTCAGCGTCACAACAAAACTTTTCAGGCGCTCTCACAAGATGATGAATGATTAAAATGAAGGCTTCGATCCTTAGATCATCCAGCCTGTTTCATTCTTTACGTCTAAAGGCGCTGTCGATGATTATATTTTTACTGTTTTAAAAAAGCCGGCAAACTCTACCGGTTTCATTATAACGGATACCATCCTGGGGGGTTATCCCCCCAGGATGGTTGTCCTGCTTAAATTACTTGCTGTAAATGAACTGGGCAATGGCCGGATCGTCCACGTTATCGCGGGTGATCAGAGCGTAGCCGGTGGGGATGCGGCTGGGGACCGAGGTCACGCCGTCGAGGTAGGCGTTACCCATGACGACCGCCATGTAACCCATGTCGGCGGGTTTCTGGGCGATGACCAGGTCAACGGTGCTGTTCTTCAGCATCTCAATGGCGGTCTCGGTGGCGTCGAAGGCAACAACCTTGACGATGCCCGAGAGGCCCTGGTTGGCGACAACCTGGCCGGCGCCCTGGGCGCTGAACACGTTGGTGCCGAAGATACCGGCCAGATCGGGAACCTGCTGCAGTTTAGCAGTCACCTGCGCCTGAGCCTTGGAAGGATCGTCGTCGTTGAAGTCGACGCCCACCAGGGTCACGTCCGGGTACTCGGCCAGCGCTTCCTTGCAGCCCTCTTCGCGCTGATCGGTGGTGCTGACGCCCTGGACGGTGTTCTGGATGTAGACTTTGCCCTGCTTGCCGATCGATTCGGCCAGGGCGCGGCAAGCGATCTTGCCACCTTCGACGTTGTTGGAGGAGATCAGCGACAGCGGGAAGGTGACCGGGCCGGTGGCGTAGTCGCCGTCACCAATGGAGGTGTCGACGGTCAGCAGGGGCAGGCCGGAATCGACCGCTTTCTGCATGGGGGCGATCATTGCCTGGGTGTCGACCGGGGCCAGGAACAGGAAGTCCAGGTCACCGCGGGCGACCATAGCATCGAGCATGGGGGTCTGAACGGTGGTGTTCCACTTCTCGGGGATTTGGACGACCAGATCGTTGCCGAAGCGGGCAGCAGCCTTTTCGGCGCCGCGCTGCATCGTGAAATAGAAGGGATCCTGAACGCCGGCCAGGAAGCCAAACTTGCGTCCGTTCGACTTGGCAGTGGCGGCGGAATCACCGGAAGTGTAGATGTACTTGGCAAACTCGGGATCGTCCACGTTGTCGCGGGTGATCAGAGCGTAGCCGGTGGAAATGCGGCTGGGGACCGAGGTCACGCCGTCGAGGTAGGCAAGGCCCATGGCAACGGCCATGTAACCCATATCGTAGGGTTTCTGGGCGATGACGAGGTCGACGGTGCTGTTCTTCAGCATTTCAATGGCGGTCTCGGTGGCGTCGAAGGCAACAACCTTGACGATGCCCGAGAGGCCCTGGTTGGCGACAACCTGGCCGGCGCCCTGGGCGCTGAACACGTTGGTGCCGAAGATACCGGCCAAATCGGGAACCTGCTGCAGTTTAGCAGTCACCTGCGCCTGAGCCTTGGAAGGATCGTCGTCGTTGAAGTCGACGCCCACCAGGGTCACGTCCGGATACTCGGCCAGCGCTTCCTTGCAGCCCTCTTCGCGCTGATCGGTGGTGCTGACGCCCTGGACGGTGTTCTGGATGTAGACTTTGCCCTGCTTGCCGATCGATTCGGCCAGGGCGCGGCAAGCGATCTTGCCACCTTCGACGTTGTTGGAGGAGATCAGCGACAGCGGGAAGGTGACCGGGCCGGTGGCGTAGTCGCCGTCACCAATGGAGGTGTCGACGGTCAGCAGGGGCAGGCCGGAATCGACCGCTTTCTGCATGGGGGCGATCATTGCCTGGGTGTCGACCGGGGCCAGGAACAGGAAGTCCAGGTCACCGCGGGCGACCATAGCATCGAGCATGGGGGTCTGAACGGTGGTGTTCCACTTCTCGGGGATCTGAACGACCAGATCGATGCCCAGATCTGCGGCGGCCTGTTCGGCGCCGCGCTGCATCGTGAAGTAGAAAGGATCCTGAACGCCGGCCAGGAAGCCAAATGTCAGCTTTTTGGTGGGTTCAGCGGCGGCTGTCGTCGGCTGTTCGGCAGCGGGAGCCGCAGTGGCTTCTGTGGCGGGCTGCTGTGCAGCAGGCGCCTGGGTGGGGGGCGCTGCGGGCTGCTCGCCTTGGGCGGGAGCAGACGTCGGAGCGGCGGGCGCTGTGGGGGCGCAGGCGCTCAACAGCATGACGAGCACAACGACAATGCTCAATACGGGAAACAGACGTTTGGATCTCATTACATTCTTCTCCTTTTAGAGAACTTTGAGAGGTACAACAAACCTGCGGGCAATTGATGCACAGAAAAGACGCAAACGCGAAAGCGCAGCCTCATTTTCTGATTCATCCAATCTGCGTGCATCTCAGCACGGTGGCGCAATATTCAACTGCTTAACTTGCTTTACTGCTTAAAACTGCCCCCGCTACAAACCCTTCTGTAGCTGTGAGAAATTCTGTCCCGTTAAATGATCAGGGTCAAACAATTTCTCTAAACTGCTTCTCATAATAGCACATCCAAAACCCACTGTCAATATTATTTGTTATTCTTTTAACAAAACAAATGTTTGACTTACAACGAAATCGCTACTATAATGATTTTAAATTTATTTGATTTTAATTTGTAAAAGGGACAGATGGCAAGCATAACCCGCCACGAGCAGATCATCAGCCACATTGAAGAACAGGGCTTTCTTTCCGTGTCGGAGCTAAGCCGCTTGCTCGACGTATCCGAAATGACCATTCGCCGGGATCTGTCCCTGCTGGACAGGCAAAAACGCGTCCAGCGCGTCTATGGCGGCGCGGCCGCCTTACAGCGCGCCAACGGCATGCCGGCCGAGATGGATGAAGGCACGCTTGCCAACCGCCCGATCAACTCGCTGGTAGAAGGCGTGGACGCATTGATCGCAACCTCAGTCAACCCGGCCTACGACGGTATGCTGGTGGAGCGCATCGCCCGCAAGCACATCCCCATGGTTGCCGAATCGCAGTCGATCCGGAACGAAGCCACCCTGGTTTCGATCGACAATTACCAGTCCGGCTACGAGCTGGGGGTGCAGGCCGGGCAGTTCGCAGCCGATCATTTTGATGGCAAAGCGTTTGCCCTCGATTTGACCACCCGCCTGACCAACAGCACCGCCCGCAGCCGGGGATTCCAGGCCGGTTTGCGCAGCGCCCTGCCTTCGGCCGAAGTCCTGGTCTCGGTTGACGCCCAATCGAACGGCGACATTGCTTACCAGCTTACGCTCGACGCGCTGACCGTTCACAGCCAGATTAACCTGATCTTTTCGATTAACGATTCGCTGGCAGCGGGGGCGATCCGCGCGTGCGAGGAGATGAACGTCCCGCATGAACGTATGGTAATCATTCCGCTGGGTCTCGAAGGCGACACGATGAAGGACCTGTTTATGGCCGAGCCATCCTACATCAAGTTTGGCCTGGCGATGTTTCCGGAGATCGTGGGTCCGTGCTGCATCGAGGCCTGCATCGCCAGCTACAATCATCAGCCGCTGCCGCGCCAACTGATCACGCCTCACGTCATCGTTACGCCTGAAACACTCTCTGATTTCTACTCAAAAACCCCTTCCGGTTGGAAAATTCGCTGGGACCAGGTGCGAAAGCGGCTGTCGATCCCCATCCCAATTGAATCCAATGAGTGGTCGGCGGATACCGTGTTCCCGCGCCGGATTGGTTTCATCATTCCCTTTAAAGAACATGAGTGGTATCAGAACCTGGCTTTGTACATGCGAGATCACGTTCGCAAGTACCACATCGACTTTGAGATTGTGGATGTCGAGCAGAACCTGAAGGCCGAGGTGGATGAACGCCGCAAGCTGATTGCGAAGATGGCGGCCGAACAGGTGGGCGCCAACGAAGTGGTGCTGTTAGATGGAGGACCGATCGCGGTCTACCTGGCCGAGGAACTGGTTGATCGCAGCGGCTTGACCATCATCACCAATTCGATCCCGGTGTTCGACCGCTTGAAGTGCAATTCGGAAATTACCCTGGTCCTGACCGGTGGGGTCTACCGAAGTTCCAGCAAGGTGCTGGTGGGTCCGCCGGCGGAAGGCTCGCTGCGTGAGCTGCGCGCCGACAAGCTGTTCCTGACTGTGACCGGCATCAGTCAGAATTTTGGTCTATCCCACACCAACATTTCCGAAGTGACCATCAAACAGGCCATGATCCGGTCGGCCCGCGAGGTGATCTTAATCGCCGACACAACCTACTTTGGCAAAGAGTTGATGATTCAGGTGGCGCCGCTCAGCGTGATCCACCAACTGGTGACCGATGATGCCCTGCCCGCCAGTACACGCCTGGACTTGAACAAGCTCGGCATTCGGATGATGATTGCGACCGGACAAAGAGAATAAGGACCATAGAAAAAAGAGCAGAGAACAGCCCCGGCCCGACGACTTTATGCAGATCCCGATCCAAGAAGGCCAGCATGTCTGGAGTGATCTGGAAGCTGACCGCCTGAGTCTCGCCGGGTACTAAGCAAGTCTGACATCTTTCAGAAGATGGGTGCTGCTTTTCTTACGGCTGCATCCATTAAAATAGTGCAGATTTCTTGTTGTTTGGCGGCACAGCTGCGCCGCCAAACAACAAGAAATCTGCACTATTTTAATGGTCACTTACGGCTGCATGCCCTGGTCGATGGGTGTGTTCGGGTCGCTGCCCCACTGTGCCCAGGCGCCGTCGTAGCCGCGCACGTTGTCGTAGCCCATCAGGCGCAAGACGTAGTAGACCTGCGCGCCACGCCAGAAGGTCTGGCAGTGGGTGACTACTGTCTGGTCCTGACGGACGCCAAGCTGATCGAACATCGACTGGATCTGCGAGGCCGGCCGCAGGATTTCCACATCCGGGTCTTGCAGATAGGCTTGCCAGTCCGGCATGGTCGTGAATACTGCGTCGCCGCCGGTCAGGTCGTTCAGCCAGGGGAAGTTGATCGCGCCGGGAATGTGACCGCCCCGAGAGGACCCCTTGATTTTACCGGTATATTCCTGGGGTGAGCGAACGTCTAAGATGATGTAGTTCGGGTCATTCAGGCGCTGCAAGAGTTCTTGCTCGCTGACCACTTTGGATGGAACCAGCTGAATCGGGTACTGGCTGGGCTGGTAGTTGGGTGTCTCGCTGCTCACCTGGCGGTAGTCGGCGTTCCAGGCGTTCCAGCCGCCGTCCAGGATCCGCGCGTCCGCGTGGCCAACATATTCGAGCGTCCAGAACATGCGCGCCGCATTCAGCATGCCGAGGTCATCATAGATCACGGCGGTCATGTCGGGCGTCAAGCCGCTGCGGTCGAGCGCCTGCTGCACGCCTTGCTGATCGAACATGAAGGGCACGCCGTTGACGGTGGTGACGATCTCTCCCACCGGAATGTTGACAGCGCCGGGGATGTGGCCTTTGTTATACGCCTGCTGGCTGCGGATATCCAGGATGCGCACCGATGGATCATTCATATGATCCGCCAGCCAGGCGGTATCCGTCAGGAGCTGAGCGTTAGGGAACCGGTTGACATCGACGCCGGTAGGTGTGGCAGCCTGCCCCGCAGCCGGGGCTTGCAGCGTGCCGCCGGTGGCCGGCAAGTCGCCGGTCGGCACAAGGCCGGTAGCGGCGGCCAGGCGGCTGTCATAGGCGGGAACGGGTCCGGAGGTCGCAGCCCCATTGGAGCAGGCGGCCAGCGCCAGACAGCCGAGCGTAGTCAGCGCCGCGCTGAAAACACGAGGGGAAATGGGCAGTTTTCTGTGCATCCGATCATCCTTTCCTGGCCTGTGATCGTGCAGGCCGATCTTTGCCTTTATAATTTCTAGAGGGTAGGGTGGGCAATAGGGAGTTTACCTATCCATGACGAGGGATTCTCCCCAGGCGGGCCGCCTGAAGTGGGATGAATCAAACAGGTTAGCGGAGCCGCTTCCAATAAACCCACATTTCCTCTAGAATTGCATTAACGAATGAACCATACAAAACGATCGGCCCAGGTCAATGCGCTTCTAAAATGCACTCTACCTGGAGGCCCAAACAAATAAGGAGATCAATCATGACAACACAATTTACGCGCACGTTAGGACGGTCTGGGATCGAAGTCAGTCCGATGGGCCTGGGATGCTGGGCTATCGGCGGGCCGTTCTGGTCCGGGGATGAGCCGCACGGTTGGGGTCAGGTGGACGATGACGAATTGATCCGGGCGATCCGGCATGCCCTGGAACTGGGGGTCACCTTCTTCGATACCGCCAACGTTTACGGCGCCGGCCACAGCGAGCGGGTGCTCGGGCAGGCGCTGGAAGGCAAGCGCGACCAGGTGGTGATCGCTACCAAGTTCAACGCAGTCTTCGTTGAAGAGACCCGCCAGGTGACCGGCGATGACAAGTCGCCCGAGGGTATCCGCAAAGCCTGTGAAGACTCGCTGAGCCGCTTGTGCACCGACTACATCGACCTGTACCAGTTCCACGACAACGGCTACCCGCCTGAGAAGGCCGGGCCGGTGCGCGACACGCTGGAAGAGCTGGTCAAGGAAGGTAAGATCCGAGCCTACGGCTGGAGCACCGACTTCCCCAAGAGCGCCGAGTTCTTCGCAGCGGGTGAGAACTGCGCCACCATTCAGGCTGAGCTGAACGTCCTGGACGACAATGCTGCCATCGTGGCGGTCTGCGAACAGAACGACTTGGGTCTGATCAACCGCGGCCCGCTGGCAATGGGCTTGCTGAGCGGCAAGTACAGCGGAAATGCCAGGCCTTCGATTGACGACGTGCGCGGCGAAAAGAGTCCTGAGTGGATGAGGTACTTCAAGAACGGAGTTCCCAGCCCCGAGTATCTCAAGAAGATCGAGGCCGTGCGCGAGGTCTTGACCAGCGGTGGGCGCTCGCTGCCGCAGGGCGCATTGGCCTGGCTTTGGGCCCGCAGCCCCAAGACTTTGCCGATCCCCGGTTTCCGCACGGTCAAGCAGGTGGATGAGAATGCGAAGGCCATGCAGTTTGGCCCGCTGACCCAGGAGCAGTTCATGGAGATCGAAAAGATTTTGGGCAGAGCATAAGATCAGGGGATATTGGAACAAAAAGACATCCGGATGTTAATCGTTAGACATTTGGATGTCTTTTTGTTTAAATATCCCCTTGACATCCCCGATCAAATTATTTATAATTATTACAAATAAGGAATGAATATAAACAATGACTGAGCATGTGCACACCGAATTGAATAAAGAAGAGCAGGCCGCGGAAATGGTTGCCGCTCTGCGCGGCGAGGGAATGCGCCTGACGCCGCAGCGTGAGGCCATCTGCCGGGAGCTGGCGGGGGACGAAAGTCACCCCACTGCCCAGGACCTGTACGAACGGCTCAAGCCGCGCTTCTCTTCTCTCAGCCTCGCGACGGTCTACCACACCCTGCAAATTTTGGTCGAGCAGGGCCTGATCCACGAGCTGGGCAGCGCGGGGGATGGGACGGTCCATTATGACGCCGATCCCTTCCCACACGTGAATTTGGTATGCACGCGCTGCCATCGCATTGAAGATTATCCGCAAGCCGGGCTGGAAGCTATCGCCCAGGAGATCGACCGCGAATCCGGGTACCGGGTGCGCGGAGCGCGGATCGTGTTTTATGGGGTGTGCCGGCAGTGCCAGTCGTTGGAATCCGCTGAAAATTAACGAAAATATGAGGTTTTGAGACATGATGGATACGGCAAAGCCTGAACGGAATGTTTCAGGCAGTGAACCCTTTGAACAACCTTGCTTGCAGGTCATTGATGATGCAATTGCAGAGGAACCGGGCATCGTGCGGGTGGATATGAGCACCCAGCGCGGCTCGGTTTCTTTTGATTACGATCCGGAGCGCACCTCAGACCCCGATATCGTCCGGATTGCTCAGAAGATCGGGCCGCGGGTGCGCGAGCGCTGGCAGGTATGTGAGAACCGCTCGACGCCGGGTGCGTGCGAGAACTGCGCCGCGCTGCTGAGCGCCCGCCTGCCGCATTCCGAGCAGCTGCGCCGGGCTACAGCGACCTACGGCGACAACATGCTGAGCGTGGCTTACGACGACCGGCTGTTCAGCCCGGACGCGCTCTTGGATGAAGCGCGTGCGCCTGCCGCCCCTGCCGCGCCGCCCGTATGGAAGGCGGGCTGGGAGAGGGCGCGCAAGCTGCTGACCCTGCAGAACCTGGAGGCGCTCTTCACGGCGCTGACCCTGGTCTTCCTGCTGGGCGGCTTCATCTCCGAGCGCGCCGGCGCGGCAGAAAGCGCTGTGACCCTCTGGTTTGCGGGCGCTTACCTGGCCGGAGGCGTCTTCGGCCTGAAGGGTGGCATCGAATTGCTGCTGGCGCGCACCATCGACGTGGACCTGCTGATGGTGCTGGCGGCAATTGGAGCCTGGATCGTTGGCGCGCCGTTCGAGGGCGCGCTGCTGCTGTTCTTGTTCTCGTTCTCGAACGTGCTGCAAGGCTATGCCCTCGACCGTACCCGCAGCGCCATCCGGGCATTGATGAAGATGCGCCCGGCCAAGGCGATGGTGCGGCGCGGTTCGCACACGGCGCTGGTGCCGGTGGAAAAGCTGGCGGTTGGCGATGTGGTAATCGTGCGCCCGGGCGAGAACATCCCCGTGGATGGCATCGTGGTTGCCGGGGAGAGCCAGGTCAACCAGGCGGCCATCACTGGCGAGTTGATGCCGGTGGGCAAGGCGGTGGGCAGCAAGGTGCTGGCAGGCACGAACAACGGCAGCGGCGGCCTGGAGGTACGGGTCGCCAAGCGGGCCGAGGACTTAACCCTGGCGCGGATGATTAAACTGGTGGAAGAGGCCCAGAACGAGAAGGCCCATACTCAGCGCTTCCTCGACACCTTCGAGCAGTACTACGCCATGGGTGTGATCGCGCTGACCGTGCTGCTGGTGGTGGTGCCTTATTACTTCATGAACCAACCGCTCGACTCGACCTTTTACCGGGCAATCACGGTCATGGTAGCCGCCTCGCCGTGCGCGCTGGTGATCAGCACGCCCGCATCGATCCTTTCGGCCATCGGCAACGGCGCTCGCAAGGGTGTGCTCTTTAAGGGCGGTGCTCACGTGGAGAGTGCGGCCGGGATCAAGGTGGTGGCGTTCGATAAGACCGGCACACTGACCGAGGGCAAGCCGCGTGTGACCGACGTTCAATCTCTGGAAGGCAGCCAGAGCGACTTGCTGGCGCTGGCTGCGGCGGTCGAGTTCCCGCTCGGAACACCCGCTGGCCAAGGCGATTGTCAAGGCGGCCGAGGAGCAGAGCCTGGATCTGGCCGAGCCGAGTGAATTCCAGGCCGAGGCCGGAATGGGCGTGCGGGCGAAGGTCGCTGGCCGCCTGATCCAGATCGGTAACCTGCGCAGCTTCGAACGCTTCGCGGGTTTCAGGCTGCAGTCCCTGCATGCCGATGTGACTGCGCTGCAGGAACAGGGCAAGACGGTCATGCTGGTGGGGCATCTGGACGGCGACGCCCAGGAGGGCAAAGCGCGGCCGCTCGGTTTGATTGCGGTGGCGGACGTGCTGCGGGCCGACGCGGCCGAGGTGGTGCGAGAGCTGAAGGCCGAAGGTATCCAGCAGGTGGTGCTGCTGACCGGCGACAATCCGGTGGTGGCTCGGGCGATTGCCCGCGAAGCGGGGATCGACGAGGTGTATGCCGGGCTGCTGCCGGAAGACAAGCTGCGCATCATCAAGGAGCTGCGCGAGCGAGGCGGCTCGGTTGCGATGGTCGGCGACGGGGTTAACGACGCGCCCGCGCTGGCGGCGGCTTCGCTGGGTATCGCCATGGGCGCGGCCGGGACGGACGTGGCCCTGGAGACCGCCGACGTGGTGCTGATGAACGACGATTTGCACACAATTCCCTACGTGATCTCGCTCAGCCGCCAGACTCGCAAGACCCTGATGATCAATCTGGGTTTTGCCATGTTCATGATTGCCCTGATGATCACCACCATTTTCACCTTCTCGCTGCCGCTGCCGCTGGCGGTGGTTGGCCACGAGGGCGGCACGGTGCTGGTCTCGTTGAACGGGCTGCGGCTGCTGCTGTTCAAGCGCAAGCGCATGACCAGCATGGGCGAGAGCGCCGTATTGAGACAATAACTGCCTGGCAGTGCAACCCAACCGGGCTGTATCTTTAAGATACAGCCCGTTGGATTTCCTGCTTGACCTGTTTTATACTTGAACATATACTAAGTTGACTGAGTTCTTGGTGGGTAAGGGGGTATAGGATCGTCCCGGTCACTTCTCTGAAAAGGCGCTGTGAAGTTCCGGTTCTACCGAGATATTTTTTATTAAAGCCAGTCGAACGGGGGTGAGGTTTCCTTTCCGTTCGCGGCCCCAAAATAACGACGATCAAACGGATAGTCAAACAGGTGAGCGGCAGGTATGCAGACACCGACAATTTTTAACGAGTTCCCTGAGGAAATCAACGCCAAGATGGCGCAGGTTATGGAAGCGTTCGAATCGCCCTTGTGCGATATGCTGCGCGATCACCTGGGATGGATGGACGAGATAGGTCTTCCCGCGCAGTCCCCGGCCGGTAAAATGATGCGGCCGGGTTCTACCTCGACCGCGCTCGGCGAGCCCTGGCTGCTGTGAATTTGCTCACTCCCCAAGAGGACTCCTGGATTGCCTGCACCGCTGCACTGCCGTACGAGCTGGCCGGGCTGCGCAGGCGCATGGTCGTGGAGGAGACGCATGTCTCTTCTGAGGCCACCTTTTATCAAGGACGCCTGTATGACCGGAACCTGCTGCTGGTGCAGACCGGCATCGGCCGGGCGGCAGCGGAGCGGGCAGCGGCGTTTATTTTAGACCGTTACGATCTGGGGGCCTTGATCAGCTTTGGATTCGCGGGCGGCTTGACCGAGCAGCTGGATGCCGGCGCGGTGGTACTTTGTCAGCGCCTGTATGCTGAAGATGGGCGGCAGCGGTCGCTGTGCTCCGACGGGGCGCTGCTGGCTGCGGCGCAGGCGGTGAGGGTGCGTGTTCCGCCCGTACTGGGCAGCAGCCTGACCGTTGACCGTATGGTCAGCCGTCCGGAGGAGAAGCTTTCCCTGGGAGAGACCTTCCAGGCGGAGGTCTTGGAGATGGAAAGCTACTGGATCGGGCAAGCCTGCGCCACGCGGGGTGTGCCCTTTCTGGCGGTGCGCGCCGTGTCGGATGGGGCCGGGCAGAACTTGCCGCCGCTGGAGCGCCTGGTCGGACCGCTGGGTAAGGTGCGCTGGAAGACGGCGGTGAGATATTTTGTTTCCCATCCGGGCGATCTGCTGAAAGTGGCACAGTTCGCGCGCACGGTCCGGGCAGCCGAGCAGCAGCTGACAGCCTTCCTCATCGCCTTGCTGCAATCGTTAGAGTGAGCATGAGAGCCCTGGTTAGCGGAGCGAGCGGCTTCATCGGCGGCAGCGTCGCCAGGGCGCTGGGGTGTCAACTACATCCCCTCCGTCCCATGCTCCGCATGGGACGGAGGGATCTTTTTTTGATGCGATTACCCTATCCTGCAAAGCGAGCTGCTGGCAACAGCAGCTCGCTTTCTGTATAATAAGCCTATCCTCTCGTCCTTTTTCTGGCAAACCATAACAATGACCTCTCAACCTGAAATCACTGCAGCGAATCCACCAGCAGCAAAACCTGCCTCCACAAAACGCTTGATCCGCTTTTTAATCCTGTCTGGGATTGTCGGCGCCGGCCTGACCTGTGCAGTCACACTGATGGTCTTGATGGATGTTTTTCAACGCTGGCAGCCGGTCATGCAAGCGCCGCAGGGCACGCAAGCGGTGGTTTATGGCGACTTCTGGCGCGTTTACATTCGTTTATCGGATGGCCGGGTATTCAGCTCTCCGGCCAGTCCGCAAGAGGAATCCTGGATACCGGACGCGATCTTAAGTAACCCTGCTCCGGAGCCCTGCGATCCGAAAGGGGTCGCCTTTTCGCTGATTTCCAATGCTCCCAAGGACATGGTCTCATGCGTTCAAGTGCTTACTTATAGGGGAGAGGGAAGGGATAACGTCATTTATGCTATGGACCACGCCGGCCTCCTTTGGAAGTGGGAGCAAATAGGAGTTGGCTGGGGCGCACTTCTATTCCCATTCATCGTGCTGGGCGGCGGCCTTGGCGCTGCGATTCTGGCCAGCGCGATCTGGCCAATCAAAGAAAAGGTAAAGAGCAAGCGCCGGAGCGTTGGAAGCCCCTCATTTTCAAAAGTTCAAGTGCTCTTGCTGGCCCTGCCGGCGCTGTGTCTTATTTCCATCCTTGGGTTGTGGTTGATTCCCCTATTTCTACGAACGCCGAACGCAGCAAACGAGGATGCGACTTATTGGACGACGGCGGCAGCGGAGACCGTCAGCGCAGCGTTGACAAAAACACCGGTTGCCGAAGCTACGGAGTGGGCGGTTGCGGCGACCCCGGGTTTGCCCGATCAGGGTTTCAGTTTTACTGAGAGCTGCAGCCAAGCGCAGTGGGGGGAGTACCAATCGAATCAAATTGAGTGTCACGAGGGATCCGAGATGCATACGGCTGCCGTGCGCACGGTAAGCGATCCATCTATCAAGGGCGTTAAAATCGAGCGGGGATGCGATTTGGCTGCACTCCACTTCCGATTATGGTTCGATCTCCGGAGAGTTCCCGATGCTGGAAATTGAAGAGGGGGATCACTTCAAAGCCAAAGTTGGCTGCCAGGACCACGGCCCGTACTGCGACACAATTTTCACGGTCGGTTACGAAAACAGCGAAGGTCAGCGAGACCTGCTTGGAAGGTGGCGGCAAACGGATCAAGATAGGATGGAAGGGATCGATCTGGATCTTTCTCAGTTCGCCGGTCAAAAAGTCCGCTTCACCTTGAGTATCAACATTTTTGGGGACAGGGTCGACGAGCGCGATCTGGTCTGGTTTATGCCCAGGATTGAGAACGAGCGTTAAGGCTGGCGCGCGCAAACGTGGTTGTTATTTTTGTATGGGGCAGGGCCGCAGCCCTGCCCCATACAAAAATAACAACCACGTTTGCGCGCGCGGTGCAGTCAGGAACCATCAAGGGGCGAAGTATTCCTGGTACAGCTTATTCTTCACAAAGATCAGGCCGAAGCCATTGCGGAAAACCAAGGTATAACCCTGCAAAGCGCCCTGGTCGGCGTCATGGTAGAACAACCGGCTCCTGGTCAGCGCATCGGCATCGATGGCTTTGGCGTTTGGGTTGAGGTAATCGCCAATTCGCTGCTGCATGACCATCGCCACGTCAAAGTTGCGCTCGGTGATATAGCTGTAGTCCAGCATTTCAAAGATACCCTCGGTGGACCAGTTGGCGCGCGCAGGCAGGTACATGTTGGTTTCACGGTAAATGTGGATATCCCGGCCATCGAGCGGGGCCAGGGCCCTGGCGGCATCCGTGGCGAAGGCGATCGAGGCGTTGTTCTCGGCGCGGTGCAGCTGACTGTTGTAATCGCGCCCATCTGTGCGAATAAACAGGGCAAACTGATATACTATCATCAGCGCCGTTATCCAGGGCAATGCGTGCCGCGCCAGGGATTTTAAGTCCGTTATCCTCGGCAAGCGCTCGGGCAGCGCGACGGCGAGGCAGGAGAAGAGCGGCAGCATCACCGGCAGCCAGTACTGCGGCTTGAAATGGATCAGGAAGAAGACCATCACGGTCAGGGGCAGCGCCCAGGCCAGGATGATGGCGTGCAGCAGGCGGCGTGGTCCACGGAAAGTTCCCCAGAGCGCCGCACCGAGCGCCACCAGCAGAAAGACTGCCCGGCCAAAGTTTTTGCGCGCAAGCGGCCAGGCGGCCTGCAGCCCGCGACCATAGGCGATTTCGTAGCCTTGGGTGAGCAGCCGGGACTGCTCGCTCATGACTGTGAAGAAGCGCCGCCGCACGCCCGGATAGATCAGGATGGGGTTGGCGGCGAAGTAAGCCGCGGCCATCACGACCAGGAATCCCAGCGAGGCCAGAGCCAGTCGCGGCAGGGGTGCTTTTTTCCCAATCAGCCCGATCAGCAGGTACACAGCCACCGCCAGGAAGAAGTAAAAGCCGATGCCCTTGACCTGGGCGGCGATCCCGCTCATGGCCGCCGCCAAGTAGAAACTGCGCCCGAAGCGCAGATGGTCGTAATTGAGGAAGAAGATTGCCGCCACCATGAAGAGGAAGGCCAGACTGTCGGGGTGCCACCAGAAGTTGTTCTGCACCAGGGCCGGCACGCTCAGGAGCAAGATCAGCAGCACGATCGATTTATAAGAGCGGAAACCGGTTTGTAGGGCGACCAGTCCCAGCACGGCCAGCAGCATAGGCAGCACGCTGACCATCTGGCGCAGGGTGAGCATCACCAGCGGCATGTCGCCCAGCTTTCCGGCCAGTGAGAGCGGCAGCAGCGCCAGCGCCGAAAGGGCGAAATGCGGGTAGCCGTAGAAGTAGTAATCGTAAAAGGCGAAGTTGATCAAAGCCTGCTTGACCGTCTCAGCCCGCTGGATCATATCGAACACGTAGGGGAGGGGCACACCTTCGTCGGGCGTCAGGGCCCGAACCATGTTGATATCCACCGAAGCGGCCGAGTTGGGAAAGCAGAAGACAGCGAAATAGATGGCAGCCAGCAGCAGCCCACACATTGCATACCATTTCTGGGCAGCAGATATCATGGGGGATATTATACAAGCAAACCCGTGTTATAAAAACGCCGCTTCAGCGAACATCCGCTGGAAATTCGGGACGCCGGCCAGTTCGATGTAACCATCCCGCCGGACGATCTCGGCGGCTTTAGCGCGCTGGGTAAGTGAAACCAGCGCCAGGCGCGCGCCTGTTCCGGCCGCGTTGCCGACCTGGGAGAAACGCTCCAGCGGCAAGGGCGGCAGCATCCCAATCGCTACGGCGCTGCTCACATCGATGAAGGTGCCAAAGGCCCCGGCGATCACCACCTGCTCGATATCCGTTTCGATCAGACCGGCAGCCTTCACAAGCGCCTGGATCCCGGCCCGGATGGCGGCTTTGGCGAGCTGCAGTTCACGCACGTCTTTCTGCGTGATTGTAATCGGCTCCTGACCGGGACGCTCGGCCAGGACAAATTCTGCCGGGGGTCCTTTCTGGATTCGAGGGTCTTCGCACATCCGCCCCCCTCGGTCCAGCAGGCCGTTCAGCCGCAGCTGGGCGACGGCATCCAGCAGCCCGGAACCGCATATCCCGATTGGCGGTTGCGAGCCAATGGTCTGGATTTCAAGACGGCCATTCTCCAAGCGTACGTGCTCGATGGCTCCCGGCGCAGCCCGCATCCCAAATTTGATATGTGCGCCTTCGAAAGCCGGGCCAGAGGCGCACGAGACGCTGGTCAGCTTGCCTTTGTGGTTCAGGCAAATCTCGGTATTGGTGCCGATATCGATGGCAAGGGTGGTCGTTTCTGCCTCGGCGGTACGAGTTGCCAGCAGCATGGCTGCATGGTCCGCTCCCACATAACCGGCCACATTTGGCAGCAGGTGCAGGTAGGCGCCTGGAGCCAATTGCAAACCGATTTCATAGGCTTTGAGGTCGACGGCGGAGCTGGTGGACGGAACGTAGGGGGCCAGCCCCAGCTGTTTGACGGGTAGACCCAAAAACAGGTGATGGATGGCGGTGTTTCCAACGACGACGGCTTCCACAATTTGATCCTGGGCAGCGCCAATTTCCGCGCACAGATGGGCGGCGAGCTGATTGACGACCTCAACCAGCAGCATCTGCAATTTGCTCGATCCCTCCGGGCTTTTACCGGCAGCCACGATGCGCGAGATCACATCTTCACCGTAAGCAATCTGCGGGTTCATCACCCCTGTAGATGCCAGGGTTTTACCGGTGGACATCTCAACCAGGTAGGCTGCGATTTTTGTCGTGCCAATATCGACGGCCAGGCCAACCCAGCGCGTGCCCGGAGCAGCCAGGGCGACAACCTCATTCCCGCGCACAGCCGCAGAGATGCGCCAGTTTAAGGCCCGCAGCTGGCGGGAAAGACTTTGCCGGAGGTGAAAATCAATGCTGCCGGTGGGAAGCCCGAGCGCAGCCAGCAGGTTGGCGTCGTCTGGAATGGCGGCGTCAAGGGTCGGTGGGGAAAGCTGGACCTCGCTGGAACGGACAGGGGGCTCTGGAGGGACGTTCACCTCCAATCCCTCCACCTGCGTTCGCTGGGGCGCCGTCAGCGATTCGGGCGGAACGAGCACTTTGACGTCGCTGAGAGGATAGGTTTGACAGGCAAGCCGATAACCCTGGGCAAGCTCGCCGACTGCAAGCTCCGCTTCTTCTTCCAGTGTAAGTTTCGAAACCTTCCCGGCGATGATTTGAACTCTGCAGTGGTTGCAGCTTCCGACCCCACCGCACAGACTGATAATGTCTACATTGAGTTCGCGCGCGCTTTCCAGCAAGGATTGATCGCTTTTGCAAAGTCCGCGTCGTCCAACAGGTTCAAAGTCGATATGGAACATGCTTGAAGAACCTCCGGGAATTCATAGGGGCTCAAGCCGGAACTTGAACCTAAGAGGTGGGGCGCACTTCAGGAGTGCGCCCCACCTGAATGTCAATTGGCGATAGGCCAGTTCCAGGCTACTTTTTCACTGAATCCATAAAGGCGCACAGCTTTTCATCGGTGGTCTCTTCGAAATAGCACCCATGCGCCATGATATAACTCGTCCCTTCGAACAGCTCAACCAGTTCGGCGCAGCAGGCGCGAACTTCATCGACCGTACCGGCCGTCATCAAGGAGGCGGACACGTTACCGGCGATGATGAACTTATCACTTAAGACCTCTTTCACCTGGCGCATATCGGTTTTATCAAAATGGCACACCAGAGACTTTTCCGGCATTTCTGCCAGGTAATCCAGGCGGTTGTTGTATGACCCTTCGATAAACAGGTAGCTGGTGATCCCTTCTTTATATAGGCCCATCATCACCTGTTTCCAGGTGGGCCAGTAAAACTTCTCGAACTGGGCGCGCGACATAAAACTGTCCGCGCCTTTATGCAGCACAAACAGCGCAGCCGGTGCGCCGTTCCGGTCGCTGGCATTGACCGCGGCATTGATCAAGACAGGCACATAGGCTTCCGTCGCGGCCAACAAATCGTTGGGGCGGCGGAACATATCTGTCAGAATGCCTTTCGTGCCGCGCACGGTGTCGCCAAGATAGTCAAAGGGAGTCTTGACAATATTGTAGCCCATGCTGGGGAAACCAGACCCCGCAATCATCGCCGATGTCTGCCCGACAACTCCCAACATCTTCATCAACGCATTGCCGGCTTCCATCAAAGTGTTCAGCATGGCCTGGAAAGGCGGCGTGCCGAAGGGCAAAACCAGGTCGATGATGTCCACATTTTCTGAAACACGCGGCAGCTCGGTGAGCATCGCCAGCGGCGCAAGCGCAGGCATCACCCGCGGCAGATATTTTTTCATCCAGAAATTGGTAGGGTCGGCAGCGAACTCTTTGTATTCGTCGCCCAGCATGTATTCGCCCTCAACTGCCTGGATCGTCAGATCGTCGGGCAGTTTTTGCCCGCCCCAGATATAGCTCTGATAATCCAGCATATCCATCACTTGACCGGGATAGGGCAGGGGCGCAACCGAGGAGTCCGGCTGGAATTGATTGTGGAACTCCAGGAGAGGTTCGCGCAGCTTCTCGTGGTTGTAGACGATGTCTTTGCCCTGAATTCCTTTGCGCCGCACGACGTATTCATTCGCGCCCATAAAGAGATCGGCAATCGGGCGATCGTGCGGCTCCATGTCGTATATTTTGCGCAGACGGTCGATCCGCTCTTTGTAACTCGTTTCGGCTTCCGGGCTGATAAACGCTACCGGGGCATTCTGCCACGTATCGAGGCGCGTTTTTCGTCTTTCCAGCGGAGACAACTGATTCCAATTATCGGGCCTGACAAACATTTTTCACTCTCCTATGACCAGCTTCTTACGAGGGCAACGGCGGCCATAGCGTCCTTGCCGTAGGCATCTGCGCCGGTGTATTGGCGGATATTCTCGTCAATCTGCCCGCCGCCGATCATCACCTTGACGTCCGCCAAACCGGCTTCCTTCAACGCATGAACCGTAGTTTTCATGGGCTCGAAGGCCAGCGTCAGGAAGCCGCTCAATCCAACGATCTTAGCCCCAGTCTGCTTGACCGCTTCAACAAATTTCTCCGGCGCAACATTCACGCCCAGGTCAATGACTTCAAACCCATTCACATCCAGCATGAAGCCAACGATATCTTTGGCAATGTCGTGGATATCGCCCTGGACAGTGCCCAGCACGACTTTGCTCTGCTTCTTGCTCTCTTCTGCAGGCTTGAGGTGCGGCTTGACGATCTCAGAAATCTGGGCCAGGATTTCCCCAGTCATAATTAGTTCCGGGATAAAGGCTTCCCCGGATTCGAAACGCTTGCCGACGATGTCCATTGCTTCGCGGCAGTCATCCAGCACGACCAGCGGGTCCGTGCCTTCATCGAGCTGCTTTTTTGCGATCGCAGTGGCATCATCTTCGCGCATTTCAATAATGGCCTCGATCAATTCTCTTGACATCGTATCTCCTTTCCAGCAAAAAAACGTTCGGGTCTATGAGAGGTTGTAAGTGTATTCGTATAGAAAGGCGCTTTGAAAAATAAAGCCCTCAAAGGCGTTGCACATCCTTTAAGGGTTTGATTGGGCAAAATTGATATATTTGACCGTTTCACCGGGCGCCACAACGATAAACTCATTGTCCCACGGACCGGTGACCATCTTTTGCATCAGCGCAGGCGAGCCATCAATCTCCTCAAAACCCAGATCGAAGGCCAGGGCGGTATCTTGGGCATATTCACGGTAACGCTCGATCTCGTACTGCCCGGTATTGATGAACGCCAGACGCCGGTAGTTTTTCAGCAGTAACTGCGTCATCTTGCGCGCTTTGGCATCACCGTATTTCTTAACCAGGGCTTTGTGCTCCTCAAATGGTGTATCGCCGGCCTCAATCCAGCCTTTCGTCAGGTAATAGGTCCCGGGTTCCTTTTTGGCTTGTTCTCGATACGCTGAACAAGAACCGAGGAAAATCGCAATGCAATCATCGACGCGGGGGATCACCAGATAGGCAGAGCGCGCCTGCAGGCCAATGACCGCCATGGAGCATAAACCATATCCGAGCAGCAGTACATCCGCCTCAGCGCTGGCTTCATCAACTTTAGATTGCAGGGCTTCACGCAATTTTTCGGGATGAAGATGCAGGCCGAAATCCAGGACCTCGGGCTGCACATCCGCAGGCAGCCAGCCGGTCATCTCTTCGATGACGGTGGCGCAAGCGATCAAGCGCCGTCTGGTAGTGTATAAGGGCGCACAGGGATCCAACACGGCCGATGCGGTCAAGAAGCAGCCCCCATCTTGTTGATGATCATAAGTGAGGATACGATTACTTATCTTAAACTTATCTACATAGGATGTCAAGTCGCTTAAAGCACGAACCGCCGAAAGGCGGTTTGTGCCCCCCAGCTTACCCCAGGCAGCCCTTAACAGGGTGCTGCGCGAGGATGTCTGGGGCTACATGCTCCCCCACTCTCTCGGCATTCCTGTCGCAAATACCCCAGACAGGGATGTCTGGGGCTACGTGTCTTATCTACATAGGATGTCAAGTTCCTTAAAGCAAAAACCGCCTTTCGACGGTTTATGCCCCCAACCCCAAAGGGGCGCAAGCAGGGGGACTGGAACCCCTGTTTTGGCCTTTATCATCCCTCGATGGGAGAGAGGGCCATTTAAAGCAAAAACCGCCTTTCGACGGTTTATGCCCCCAACAAGGGCGAAGCAGGGACTGGAACCCCTGTTTTGGCCTTTATCATCCCTCGATGGGAGAGAGGGCCATTTAAAGCAAAAACCGCCTTTCGACGGTTTATGCCCCCAAGGGGACTCGAACCCCTGTTTTGGCCTTGAGAGGGCCACGTCCTGGGCCACTAGACGATGGGGGCTTATTGGGACGGGCAGAATTCTAACATGGCTCTACCCACCTGTCAATAAAAAATTTGAAACTTGTGCTTTTACAGAGAGAGCAGCGGTCGTAAGATGCTCTCTCTCTGTAAATACCTTTACGCTTTGGCCGGAGCAATCTTCTCTCCAAACGGGTCGTAGGCTGCTTCGAGCTGGTTGCGGAACTGCTTGGTGTACAGCTGGTAATACTTGCCGCCCAGGCGTAATAACTCGGCATGGGTGCCCATCTCGGCGATGCGTCCATCCTCAATGACCAGGATGCGGTTGGCGCGCTTGATGGTCGATAGGCGGTGGGCGATGATGAAGCTGGTGCGGTCCTGCATGAGCGTCTCCATGCCCTTCTGGATCAGCGCCTCGGTCAGCGTATCCACCGAGCTGGTGGCCTCGTCCATGATGAATATCTCGGGCTTCGACAGGATCGCGCGCGCCAGGCTGATCAACTGCTTCTGACCGACCGAGAGCTGATTGCCCCCCTCGCCGACCTCTTCATCGTAGCCCTTGGGGAACTGCGCGATGAACTCATGCGCTCCGCCCAGCTTGGCGGCCTCCTCGATCTCGTGATCGGAGGCGTTCAGTTTCCCATAGCGCAGGTTGTCGCGGATCGTGCCGGAGAACAGGTGCGGGGTCTGCAGCACCACGCCGATGCGGGATTGGATGGCAAACAGCGAGTATTCGCGGTAGTCGTGGCCGCCGATGCGGAGCGAGCCGCTCTTGGGCTCGTAGAAGCGACAGACCAGGTTAACGATGGTCGACTTGCCCCCACCGGTCGGGCCAACCAGGGCGATGGTCTCGCCGCGCTTGATGCTTAAGTTCAAGTCGGTTAGCACCGGCTTGTTATCCTCATAGGAGAAGTTGACGTGATCAAACTCGATGTCGCCGTGGATATTGCCGGGGTCGAAGGCGTCCGGGCGGTCCTTCACCTCAGGGTCGGCGTCGATCATCGAGAAGATGCGCTCGGCCGAGGCGATGGCGTGCTGCATCTCGGCGAACACACGCGCCAGGTCCTGGATGGGCCACATCATGAAGGTTACGTACGAGACGAATGCCTGGATGCTGCCAATGGTCATCCCGGCGATGCCGGCGTTACTGCCGCTGTAGTAGACGATCACGCCCAGGGCGACCGCTGAGACCAGCTGCACGGTTGGCAGGAACAGCGCGCTAAGCCATGCCGCCCGGTAACCTGCCCCATACATATCGCCGGTCAGCCCGCCGAATTCGCGCATGTTCTCGTTCTCGCGTCCCAGCGCCTTGACCACCCGTACACCCGTGATGTTCTCGTTGTAGGCCCCGGTGACTTTGGAATTAAGCTTGCGAACCTGCCTGAATTGGGTCAGGATGCGCTTGCGGAACTGGTACGCCACCCACAGCAGGATCGGTAGGATGGCCAGCACGATCAAGGCCAGCTTCCAGTTGATGATCAGCATGAAGATCATCGAGGTGGTAACGTTTACGATGCCCCAGGTGGCGTCAAGCGTGCCCCAGGTGACCAGCTCGGCTACCCGGTCGGAGTCGGAGGTGACGCGTGACATGATCCAGCCGACCGGCGTCTTGCTGTAATAGGAAAGCGACAGGGCTTGCAGGTGGTTGAACATGCTCTTGCGCAGGTCGTAACGCACCCGCTCGCCAAGCAGGCCGACCAGGTAGATGAAGGTGAACACCAACGCCGCCTGCACGGCGATCAGCCCGCCGTAGATGGTCAGGATGTGCACCAGCGCCTGCGGGTTATGGGCGGTGATACCGTCGTCGATGATGCGCTTGCCAAGGTAGGTGAAGTACGAGTCGATGCTGGAGACCAGCACGATCGTACCCAGGAACCCGGCAGCGGTTTTCCAATGGGGCCGGATCAGGCCGAAGATGCGCCGGAAGGTTTTGCCGCTAAAGGAAGTGGCGAACTCTTCCTCTTCAAGGTATTCAGTTGACACTGGCGATCTCCTTCTCCAGCTCAGTTTCAATGCTGGTTTGGATATCGTAGATCTCGCGGTAAATGCCCGCCTGGTTGACCAGCTCGTCGTGCTTGCCGCGCTGCACGATGCGACCCTTGTCCATCACCAGGATCAGGTCGGCGTTCATCAGGCTCTGGATGCGGTGGGCGATGACGAAGGTGGTGCGGTTCTTCATCAGGTTTTGCAGGGCCTCACGGATCTCGGCTTCGGTTTCCGTATCGACCGAGGAGGTCGAATCATCCAGGATCAGGATGCGCGGGTTTTTCAGCAGGGTTCGGGCAATGGCGACCCGCTGTTTCTGCCCGCCCGAGAGCGTCACACCTTTCTCGCCGACCAGGGTCTTGTACCCCTGCGGGAAGGTCAGGATCACGTCATGAACGGCGGCGGCCCGCGCTGCGGCTTCGATCTCTTCATCGGTGACCTTGCGCCCAACGCCGTAGGTGATGTTCTCGCGTATGCTGCGAGAGAACAGGAAGGGCTCCTGCTCGACGATGCCGATCTGCTTGCGCAGGAAGCGGCGCGGGTAGCGGTCGAGGGCGATCGAGTCCAGCAGGATGCGCCCGCCAGTGTAGCCGTAGAAACGGGGCAGCAGGTTGACCAGGGTGGTCTTACCCGAGCCGGTCGAGCCGAGCAGGGCGATGACCTGGCCGGGCTGGCACTCGAAGCTAATCTCTTCCAGCACGGTCTCTTCATCGTCTTCATAATAGAAGTGCACGTTCTCAAAGACCAGATGGCCCTTCAGATCGCCGAGCGGCGTGTAGTCGCCCAGGTCGAGGGGCTCGCGGTCTTCTTTGATGATCTGGCGAACGCGGGTGTAGGAGACCATACCCTGCGACATTTGCACGATCAAGCGGCCCAGGTTGCGCATGGGCCAGATGATCCACACCACAAGGCCAACGTAGGCCAGATAGGTGCCCACTGTGATCGTGCCGTTGATGGCCATGGTGGCGCCGACGAAGTAGCCGGCCAGGATCTGTAAGCCGCACAGGATGTCGGACGAGGGCCAGAACAGCGAATGCATCAGCAGCAGCTTCTTGCCCCGCAGGAACTTTTCCCAGTTATCGTCTTCGAACTTGTTGATTTCGTACTGCTGGCGGGCGAAGGCCTTGACCACGCGCACCCCGGTCAGGTTCTCCTGTAGGGTGGTGGATAGGGTGGCCTCTTGCTCCTGGTACTTCTCGTAGGCGTCAGAGACGCGCTTAAAGAAGAAAGCCGAGACGATCACCACCAGCGGCACCACGATCACGGAAATCAATCCGAGCGTGACGTTCAGCTGCAGGATGGCGATGAAATTGATGGTGAACAGCAGGACGATGCGGCCAATGCCGATCGCCTGATCTGCGTAAAAGCGGCGCAAGGCGTCTACGTCAGAGGTGCAGCGTTGGATGAGCTCGCCGGTCTCTACCCGTTTATGGTAGAAGAAAGGCAGATGTTGAATGTGGTCGAAAAGATAGTTGCGCAAGCGCCGGGTGATACTCTCAGCCGTGCGCGCCGCCAGAGCGCCGCTGACGAACGTGAAACCGCCTTCTATTGCGGCCAACCCAACGAAACCGGCTGCGATCAGCAGCAGGTCGACATCGACTTGCTTGGTGACAAAGAACGTGTCAACGAAGTAACGCAGCAGCAGGTAAGTGGAGGTCTTCGCTAGGGCGGCCACTGCCAGGGCCAGGGTGGCTCCAATGTAGTACCCGCGGAAGCCGGTCATCATGCGCCACAGGCCTAGCAAGCGGTTGCGGACGACGGTATTCTTCAGATCGTACGCTTCTTCAACCGTTGTCGTTTTCTGTTTTACTTTCTGGGCAGCTGTAACGGTCAAGTGAATTCCTCCGTATGCAAGGGCAAACCAATCGGAACCCCATACCAGGGGCTGTATCCGACGGATAGATTGAGAGCTGTACTCCAAAGGGAACTCGCTGGCAGATGAACTGTTCGCCCCCTATCGCCTTCGAGAAGGGAGTGAACCCACGTGCTGCGCTCCTACGTTGTGTTGCTCAATTGTTCATTATACAGGATATCAACGGATGCAAACAGGTCCGGAAGAACCGGTTTGTAGACGGGTCAGACCGGTTCTGGGAAACGCTTACAGTTTTTGGCAGCTCGGGCAGATGAAGCTGGTGGTGCTGCCGGTCTTGATCTTCTCGATGGGAGTGCCGCAGTTGGGGCAGGGCTGACCCTCGCGATAGCCGATGATCACATCATCGAACAGGAAGCCCCCCTTTTCTCCGTACAGGTTCACTTCATAGAAAGCGCCGCCCTTTTCCAGGCTCGGACGCAGCCCATCCTGGATCGCCTGCCACAGCCCTTCGATCTCGGCCTCGCTTAGCGTGTCGATCTTGCGCAGCGGGTGCAGCCGCGCCAGGAACAGGATGTCGTGGATGTAAGCATTGCCGATCCCCGCCAGTTGGGACTGGTCCAGCAGGAAGGATTTGACTCGCTTGCGCTGGCCTTGCATCAGAGCTTTCAGTTCACCGGCGTTCAAATCGGTGACGTTGGGTCCGAGCCTGGCGGTCATCTCGTGTTGGGTAAGTTGGTCGGGGGCCGCGTAGTGGGCGTAGCCGAACCACCAAAAGTTGATTGCCAGGGTGGAGCCGTCGCTGAAATCGAAGGCCAGGCGGTACTTCTCGGGCATGTGGTCCCGGTCGACCAGCAGGATTTCGCCCCCCATGCCCAGGTTGAGCAGCAGCCAGCCGCGGTTCGTCTCGACCTGGATCCACTTTCCATGGTGGGCCACATCCAAAATCTTCGCCCCGGTCAGCGCCTTAACAAATGCTTCTTCCGGCACATTGAGAACTCTTGGGCTGTAGCACCTCGATACCCCGGATGGTCTTTCCGCTCAAGGCGGCTTTCATCTCGCGGGCGCGGTTGCTGATTTCAGGGATTTCGGGCATTGAACCTCCTGAGGGAGCAGAGAGTGGCGATTCGGGAATCGTTAAAGGCTTTGGTAAATTTCGTCCAGCACAACCTTAGCGCCCGGCACAAACTTCAAGAAGCCCTGGAGGGACTCGCAGGTTTGATAGTCCGTGCAGTGGGCGCAGTTGACGACGCCGCGCTCGACTGCACAAGTGCGCACCTCGCATACCGCACAGTGACCGCCCAGGCGGCCGTCCTGACGTGTGCAGCTGTCGCAGACTACGAAGGCGACATCCAGCCCGGGCGCATTGTACTCCACCCGCCAGGCCGCAGCCACGCGTTCTTTCCATTCCTCATCGTTGGCCTGGGTGGCTTGGTACCCGTCGCATGCGGCGCAATCCAATCCACAGAAAGCGATTAACTTGTTCATTTTCATTCTCTCTCTGAAAGCACTGGAAAACAATGATTGGCAGTTCCTCCGCCAATCGGAATATATACATTCTAGCATAAGCGTTCTAGATTTCAATAGTTCTGGGGTAGGATCTATAAAATTTGAGGCGTCCTACGAAAGACTGCTCTCTTTGTAATTCTAAATTCAGTTAGAATGAAAGAGATATGATAAGAAATGGGGAAATAAAACATCGATGCATAGGAAACAAACATGCCAAAATTGATCCTGCTGCGCCACGGGCAAAGCACATGGAACCTGGAAAATCGATTCACCGGCTGGATGGACGTACCCCTGACGCCGGTGGGGGTGGCGGAAGCGCACACCGCCGGTCGCTTGCTGCGTGAGTCTGGCATCTTGCTGGACGCTGCTTTTACTTCCGTTCTGACGCGTGCCATCCATACATTATGGATCGTTTTGGACGAGTTGGACGCGGCCTGGGTTCCGGTGGAGCGCAACTGGCGGCTGAACGAGCGCCACTACGGAGCGCTGCAGGGTTTGAACAAGGCCGAAACTGCCGACTTGCTCGGCAAGGAGAGGGTGTTTGCCTGGCGGCGCAGCTATGACCTGGCGCCGCCGCCGCTTTCCGCCAACGATCCCAACCATCCTCGTTTCGACCGGCGCTATGCCGGCGTGGAAATTGCCCTGCTGCCCTCGACCGAGTCGCTGAAGGACACCCTCGAGCGGGTCTTGCCGTACTGGCGGGAGCACATCCGGCCGCGCTTGGAGCAGGGGCAGAACGTTATCGTTTCGGCGCACGGCAACAGCTTGCGGGCGCTGCTCAAGCGCCTCGACGATATCTCGGACGAGGCCATCCCCGAGTTGTTCGTACCGACCGGTTTCCCGCTGGCCTACGATTTCAGCCCGGAAATGGAAATTGTTTCGCGTCGCTATCTTGGCGATCCGGCCATCGTCCAGGCCGCCACGGAGGCTGGAAAAATGCAGGCGTTGAAGAAAAGCTGACAACCACGCCTCAGACCTACCCCTTGCCCCCACCAGAAAAGGAAGGAGCAGGGGGTAGGCCTGAGGCTGAGGACAAGGGATAAGGAATGGATTCAAAACAAATCATCTTAGAAGCGCAAAACCTGTTTTATGAGGTCGAGGGGGCGTTAATTGTCAAAGATATCTCGGTAATAGTCTATGAAGGCGATGCTCTGGGGGTGGTCGGGCCGAGCGGGGCGGGCAAATCCTCGTTCTTGCGCCTGCTCAACCGCCTGGACGAGCCCACCTCCGGCACGGTCTTTCTGAACGGTCAGGATTATCGCGAGATCCCGCCGGATGTGCTGCGCCGCAAGGTCGGTATGGTGATGCAGCAGCCGTTCCTCTTCCCCGGCACGGTGGCCGAGAACATCCGCTTTGGGCCGCGTCAGCGCGGCGAGGAGCTGACGGACGAGACGGTTGCGGAACTGCTGGAAGAGCTGGACCTGGGCGGTTTTGGCAACCGGGACGTGTCGGCGCTGTCGGGCGGGGAGGCGCAGCGAGTGTCACTGGCGCGCACCCTGGCGAATTCCCCCGAGGTGCTGCTGCTGGACGAGCCGACCTCCGCATTGGACGAGGAGGCGCGCGAGGATGTGGAGCGCTTGATCACCTCGGTACTGCAGAATGAGGGCATCCCGTACGTGATCGTGACCCATAACTTGGACCAGGCGGCGCGGGTGGCTAAGCGGGTAATGGTGATTGAAGAAGGCCGCATGATACGGATCGGCCCGGCCAAGGAGGTGCTGAATGCTGGCGAGGCTGTTTAGCAATCAAATCATGCTGGGCGCAGCGCAGGCCGCGGTGGCAGGAGCGCTGGCGGTGGCCTTGATGTTCCTGGCAAGGGCGCGCGACATCCACATCGAGCGTGAAACGCTGGTCTCGCTGGTGCGCGGGCTGGCACAAATTGTGTTGGTTGGCTCGGTGCTGGTGTTCGTGCTGCGCGGCCCGCTGCTGATCGGGCTGCCGATCTTGATCTTCATGATGGGCGCGGCGGGTGTGACTGCTGCTCGCCGGGCGCGGGGCATTCCAGGGGCCGGCTGGGTATCGTTTTACGGCATTGCCGCCGGGGCGGGCGTGGTGATCGTGCTGATGACGTTCTTGGGGGTGATCGAGTGGAGCCTGGACTCGCTGATCCCGGTCGGCAGCATGTTGATCGCCAATTCGATGAACACCAGCGCCCTGGCTCTCGACCGTTTCAGGAGCGAGTTGGTCTCGCATCGCGGGCAGGTGGAGGCGGCCCTGGCACTGGGGGCTACACCCCGCCAGGCGGTCTCACCCTACGTGGTCGAGTCGGTGCGCTCGTCGCTGATCCCGCGGGTGGACTCGATCCGCTCGCTGGGCATTGTGTGGATCCCTGGGTTGATGGCCGGCATGATCCTCTCCGGCACCGACCCGGTCTATGCGGCGCTCTATCAGTTCGTGATCATGGCGATGATTTACGCCTCGTCCAATTTGACGAGCCTGGTGAGCACCTTCTTGATTCGAAGGCAGGTGTTCAGCCAGGCGCATCAGTTGTTGTTGAGAAAATAGAAGGTGGAAGGTAGAGAGTTATCCTTCCCATGGATCGGGGATCTCTCAAAACCGGCCGGATGAACCGACCCGGTTTAAGCGAAGATTCTCTTCACATCCGCTTCCTTCAAATCGGTCAGGCGATGAACCACCAGGGTGGCTTCGGTCAGTTGACTTGCGTCTCGCGTCGTGGCGACGGCGATAGACTTCATCCCGGCGCGGTTGGCGCCTTCGATACCGGCCGGGGCGTCTTCGATGACGATGCTCTGGGCGGGGGAGAAGCCCAGGCGTTGAGCGCCTTCCAGGTAGACCATCGGGTCGGGCTTGCTCGGCATTGCGGTCGCCGAGACCAGGGCCTGGAAGGCGTGCCGGATGCCGGTCTCGTCGATCAGGGCATCGATGTTCTCCATGGGCGCCGAGGAGACGATGGCTTGCGGCCAGCCCCATGAATGGAAGCGATCGAGCCACTCGCGGGCCCCGGGCAGCAGGGGCACGTTCCCTGGGATGCTAGCTCGGAAGGCGATCTCTTTTTGGTCGGCAAGCTTCTTGATGAAGGCTTCGTCGGGGTTGTCAAACATTTTGTTGATGATTGCGGTGTTGCCCCATCCGAAGGTCCGGATGAAGAAATCGTGCGACCAGTCGATATCGTATGATTTTAAAACATCGTTCCAGGATTGGAAGTGCAGCTCGGTGGTGTCTACCAGGACTCCGTCCATGTCCCAGAGGACCGCATGTGTTTCGGTCATGGATTTCCCTCTACATCGGTTTGTTACTTTTTTAGGCCCTCGTCTTCTTAGACTGCAAAGCGCGCCCGCCGTGGAGAGGGGCCCGCATCGTGAGGTCCTTACAATGGCAGCCTTCGAATCGACAGCATCGTCACGTCATCGGAGGAGGGCTCGCCCTCACGGAAGTCGAAGATGGCTTTGTTGAGTGAGTCATGCAGCTCTTGCACGCTCTCGCCGATATTCTCCTCCACCACTTCGATGAGTCGCTCCTCCCCGAACATATCGCCATCCGGCGCAAACTGCTCGGTGACGCCGTCGGTGTAGAGCAGCAGCGTGTCGCCTGGCTTCAGGGAGATGCTGTTATCGATGTACTGGTTGTTCTCCAACACGGCCATCGCCATGCCGCCTTTATGCAGTTTCTCGGCCTTACCGGTTTCGGAGTGCATAAGCAGCGGTTGGTTGTGGCCGGCATTCGCATAGGTAACCTGACCGGTTTCCAAATCTGCCAGGGCGAACACGGCCGTGACAAACATGCCGTTCTGAGCGTCGGCTACCAGCAGGTTGTTGACCTGCTTCAGCAGCGCCGCCGGAGAGTCGGTGGTGCGGGCGTTGGCGCGTACCAGGGTGCGGGTGACGGTCATATACAGGGCGGCGGGCAGGCCCTTGTCGGATACGTCGGCGATGACCAGGGCCAACCTCTTGTCGCCGATACGGAAGATGTCGTAGAAATCGCCGCCGACCGTGCGAGCAGTGTGCCACTCGGCCTGCACCTCCCAGCCTCTCAGTTTGGGCATATGGCTGGGTAGGAAGGTCTGCTGGATCTCGCGCGCCAGCTGGAACTCTCGGTCCATACGCTCGCGCTCCAGTTTCTCCAGGTTGAGCCGCTCGTTCTGGATTGCCAGCGCCACCTGCTGGGCGATGCCGCTAATGATCTCCACCCGACGCTCTCGGAAAGCGGGTGAAATGCCGGTGTCCTTGGCGATCATCACGCCGAAAGTCTCGCCTTTGACCGAGAGCGGGAAGCCGATCAGCCAGCTGCTGTTGGTGAATGCCGACAGGGTGGAGAAGTCCTCGGCCGATATGCTGACCAGGTCGGGCCATTCATCGGAAGGGATGTTCGGCTCGCTCATCGGGCAGAACAAGGTGTGGCCTTCCATCACTCGGTCGAGCAAATCGAAATCACCAGGGGCAAACGAGTGGCACAAGATCAGCTCTTCTTCTTCCCGGCTGCCGGTGTATACCTGGGCCGGGTAGAACTCCTTTAGAGCCGGGTCCCAAAGGTAAATCAGGCATGAATCGATACCGACCAGGATGGGCATGAGGTGCACGATCGTATCGAGCACATCGTCCAGGTTGGTCTGGTTGGCGACCGCCTGGGCCACCTGGAGCATGACCGCCGTGACGTAACCTTCCTCCTGGCGGGTTTCCAGCAGGGTCAGGTTTTCGAGAGCAGTGGCGATCTGGTGGGCAATGCCCTGCAAGATCGCGAGAGTCTGCTGATCGAAGGGCATATCGACCGCGGCCTGCCTGTCAGGCTGGTGGGCGACCAGGAAGGCGCCCATCAGATCGCCGTGCGCCAGCAGCGGCAGCAGTACCAGCGTGCCATCCTCCCAGGTGTTGGCGGCCGGAAGGTTCAGCTCATCCACCGCGCTGTGGATGAATTGAGTCGTCTGGGTGGCGCGCAGCCGGGCGAAGGCCGGGACGGAATTCTCGTCAAAAGTCAGCGAAGACCGGCGGGGATCGAAACCGTACCAGGATTTGAGGGTGAAGCCCTGTAGACTTTCATCCCACAGATAAATGCCGCACTTTTTGACGCCCACCAGCAGCGGGGTCAGCCGGGTCATCGTGTCTAGCAGATCGTCGACCGTGTCGCTGGCCTGGCTGGCCTCGGAGACCTGCAGCAGCACAGTCGAAACCCAGGCCTGGGCCTGCGCGTCGGCCAGCAGGCGGGCGTTCTGCACGGCCACGGCGGCGTAGCTTGCGAAGGTGGTGGTCATCGCCATCGCCTCGCTGCCGTAGCGGCCCATGCTGCGATGCGCCAGGGTCAGAATGCCGATCGGGCGATCGCCGGAGCGCATCGGCGCGGCGATGGAGGAATACTCCTTCGGGGCATGCAGGCCCTTCCCGAGTGGGCCATAGGGGTCGCGCGCCTTGCGGATCAGCGGACGCCGGGAGTCGAGCGCCTGCTTCATCCAGGCGTCCACTGGCGGATGCTGCATGGCCTTGACCACTTCCTTGTCGCTCAAACCATGCACGGCCGCCAGCCGCAGCAGCGGTTCGCCCTGCTGGTTGCCGTTGATTTCGGCTTCATCGATCAACCAGATCGAGGAGGCCTCGCAGGGCAGGTGGCGCTCCAGTTCGGTCAGGATCCGGTCGAGCAGGGTATCGACCGCCAGGTTGGCCGAGATCAATCCGGCGACATCGCGCATGCTGTCGGCCACCTGCCGCCGCCACCGCTCCGAGCGGTACAACGAGGCGTTGCGGATGGCCACGGCGATGTTGCCGCCCAGCACCTCGAATACCTCCAGGTCGCCTTCATTGAAGGTGTTGGTTTCCATGCTTTGCAGGTCAAGCACGCCCAGCACATCTCCGGCGAATTTCAAGGGAATCGCAAGCTCGGCGAGTGTGTTGGCCGGCGGCAGGGGCGAGGGCCGGTACAGCGGCTCCTCTTCCACGTTGTTAGCCAGCTTGATCTTGCCCGTGCGAGCCACCCAGGGGATGATCCCTTTGGCGTCGTTCAGATCGTACTGCAGCTCGTTTTCCTGCATGGCGTGGCTGCGCGCCCCGCTGCCGCGGCGGTAGATGATCTTGCTGCGCCCGGGGTGCACGGTGAAGATGTGCACGAAGGGGAAGCCGAATCGCTTTTGGATCAACTCGACCACCTCTGCAAGCAGGTCGTCCAGATCGAGGATCGAGGTGATGGCGTGCGAGATCTCCACCACCGAGGACATGGCTTCGTTGTTGTGGCGCAGGTCGCTGTAAAGGTGAGCGCCCTCGACTGCCAGGGCTACGTTATTGGCCAGCGAGCGCAGCACCAGCTGGTCGATCTCGTGGAAGGCGTTGGGCTTGTCGCTCTGCACATCCAGAATACCCAGCAAGCGGTTTTCCACCTTGAGCGGCACGGCAATTTCGGATTGGGTCTGCGGTAAGGTGTCGATATAACGGTAGCGAGGATCGTCGTGCACGTTGGGCGCCAGCACTTCCTTACCGGTAAGAGCGGCGTTGCCAACGATGCCCTCGTCCATTTGGACGACAAAGCCAGGCTGCAGGTAGATGCTCTCAACCTGGCTGGCGCCGGTCCGCAGCACGAGTGAATTGGCGCTCTCGTCCAGCGTGAAGATCGCTACGTAGTAATAGTTGAAGGTCTCTTGGATCAGTTGGGTCACCCGGGCGCAGAGCTCGTCCGGATCGAGCACGTTGGCAACCTGATCGCTGACTAGGCGCACCAACGAGAGCTGCTCGTAGCGCCAGTTCTTCAGGGTCACTTGGCGGGTGAACTGCATGGTCAGCGATGCATGCGCCGTCAACCCTTTGAGGTATTCGGTTTCTTGCGGTTGGAAAGTCTCTTCAGCCGGCCCCCAGGCGTAAACCACTCCCAGCAGCTCGTCTTGGGCCATCAATGGGACGGCCACACCGGTCGTCGTCCCAGACGGTTCGCGCAGGAAGGCCGCCTCGCGGCTGGCAAAAGCTTCTTGGACCGGGCCGGGCACCCCGGCATGCGGGAGCGTGTCCATCTCCGGCTGGCCGGGCAGCGGGTAATACGGCGCTGCCAGCCAGACCTGAGCTTCGCAGCCCAGGCTGGCTGAGATGGTATTGGCTATCAGGTTGGTTTGATCGATGGCGCTGTGCTGTTCCAGTAACTGCTTGCCCAGGTTGAGGAACTGCTTCCAATCAGGTTCGGCAGATGGTCCGATCCCATTCATTCCAGCTTCGCACCTTTCCGCTTGACCATGGTCAAGGTGTTGCCGCTCGGGTCGAAGTCAAACCGGACCTCATCCATCAACTGGTTCATAAAATACAGACCGAGCCCATGCGCCTCACGCTCTTCGAGGGGAGCGTTCAGGTTGGGCTCGGGGACGTTGCCGGGATTGAAGGACCTGCCGCCGTCCTTGAGGATGATGGTCAGGCTTTCGCTGCTGATCTCAACGCTTATTTTGATCTCGCCGAGGTCCTCACCTTCATAGCCGTGTTCGATAATATTCGAACAGGCCTCGTCGACCGCCGTTTCAACGGCGTAGACATCGAAGTTGCTCAACCCCGCATCTTCGCCTGCTTGCCTGACAAAAGTGGCAATTTCTGCCAGGCTTTCATAACGACCCGGAAAGGACATCGTACGCATTAATGGAAGCGGCTTCTTTAGAAACTGCCGACAGCGGTCAAATTGTCGTCGAAGATCTTGAACAGGGTGGTGAACCCAGCCAGGTCGAGGGCGGAATAGATGTTGGTGGGAACATTCGTCAAGACGATTTCGCCCCGGTTGTAGCGGCGGCAGGTCTTCTGCGAGTTGACGAGCACGCGCAAACCGGCGCTGCTGATGAAGGCGACTTCGCTCATGTCGATCACGATCTTGTAACGCCCTTCCTCGATAATGGCGTTCAATGCGTCCGCTAACTTGTGCGCGGTGGCGCTATCGATGCGTCCGTCGACCTTAACGAGGTCACTATGCTTGAACCTGGTGTTGTTAATTTCCATGAGCCAGCCTCCACTGAAGTTTTATTCGCTGAAACGATTGCATGGTATAGGTCTGGTAATTATATCATTGCTCTTACCAGTCGAAATAGTCGTTCAGAGTTGTTTTTCGTCGAGGATCTCATTGTCGATCAGGCGAGTCTTGCCCACGTAAACCGCCATCGACAGCAGCGCCCCGTTCGAGACGGTTTCTAGCTCTTGTAGGGTTTCCCGGTCGGCGCAGGAGACGTATTGGGCCTGCGCCCGGGGCTCGGCGTCGATGTGCGCTTGCAGGATGCCCCGCAGGTGGTCGGCGTCCCGTTCGCCGCCCTCATAGGCCTGGCGGGCGGCTTTCAGCGCCCGGCTCAAAACCAATGCGGCCTGGCGTTCCTCGGGGTTGAGGTAGATATTGCGGCTCGACAGTGCCAGCCCGTCCGGCTCGCGTACGATCGGGCAGACGACGATCTCGACCGGTACATTCAGGTCGCGCACCATCTGGCGCACCACCGCCACCTGCTGGGCGTCCTTCTGGCCAAAGTAAGCCCGCTGCGGCTGGACCGCATTGAACAGCTTGGCGACCACGGTCGTCACGCCGCGAAAGTGGGTGGGGCGGCGGGCGCCCTCCAGCGACCTGGTCACCTCTTCGACCGTCACCCAGGTCTGGTAGCGCCGCGGATACATGACTTCCTCGGTTGGCGCCCACACCAGGTCGACGCCCTCTGCATCTAACAGCGCCAGGTCACGGTCGAGGTCGCGCGGGTAGCTGGCCAGGTCTTCTGTCGGTGAGAACTGGGTGGGGTTGACGAAGATGCTGGCGGCGACGCTGGGGCAGTCACGGCGGGCGGCGCGCACCAGCGAGAGATGCCCCGCGTGCAGATAGCCCATCGTGGGCACGAAGCCGAGCGGGTTTTGAAGCTTTGCCCGTGCGGAGCGCAGTTCTTCCAGTGTGGTTACGAGTTTCATGGCTTTTCCTTTAGAGACCTTCATTTTAGAAACCGGATTTTTGCCATAGCCCCGGTTCCTTTACGGCTTGCCACATCATACGGTTCAACGGCGTGGGCACGCCGTACTTCTCTCCATCGTTCACCACCACGCCGTTGATGGCGTCGATCTCGGTCGGCGCGCCGCGGCGCAGATCCTGGCGCATGGACGAAGAATTTTCGGCGGTGCTGAGCGCCACCTGCCGCACCTGTTCGACCGGGTCGGCAAACGGCAGCGAGATGCCCATGGCCGCCGCCACGGCAGCGGTCTCCAGCGCCAGCGCACGGACGAACTCCCAGGCTGTGGGCTTCAGCGCTTCTCCATTTGGAATGTCCAGCAGGGCTGTGACCGGGTTGATGGCGGCGTTCACCACCAGTTTACCCCACAACAGCGAGCGTAGATCCGCAGCCCGGCGCACCCGCAAACCGGCAGCAGTGAAGAGGTTTTTCAATTCTGCCTGCCGTGCAGATGTCTGCTCTGCCAGCGCCACTTCGCCCTCGCCCAGCGCCCGGACCAACCCCGGCGACACAATGGTGGCGGCGTAGGTGGTAGTTCCGACGGCAGCGCGAGCCGGGCCGAGCGCCGCGTCCAGCGTTTCCAGATTACCCAGGCCGTTTTGCAGGCTCAGCGCCAGCCCATCCTCTGCCAGGCATTCGCGTAGTTGTTCGCCAACCCGTTGGGTCTGCCACGACTTGACCAGCACCAGCGCGTGTCGTACTCCGGCGCACTCGGCCGGGTCACTGGTTGCCCGCACCGAGAAGGCTTGCGCCTCCCCACCCGGCTCGACCAGCCGCACACCATGCTCGCGTAGCGCGGCCAGTCCTTCCGGCCAGGTTCCCAGCATGACAATCCGCTGACCGTGGGCCGCCAGGCGCGCAGCCAGAAGGCAGGCCATTGCTCCGGTGCCGGCAATCAGCAGCTCGTCGATGGGGCTTAGTCCTCCAGCTGCTTGAGCAGAGCCTGCCATTCTTCCTCAGCGATGCCGAAAGTGTGCTCTTCCTGCGGGAAGCTTCCGTTCTCCACTTCCTCTTTATAGCTGGACAGCGCCTCCAGGACAATCTCATGCAGGTTGGCGTACTGCTTGACAAAGCGCGGCTTGAAGCGCTCGAACAGCCCGAGCAGGTCGTGCAGCACCAACACCTGCCCATCGCAGCCAGCGCCCGCACCAATGCCGATGGTTGGAATGTCGATGCGTTCCGAGATCAGCTGTCCTAGTTTGGCCGGGATTGACTCCAGCACGATGCTGAAACAGCCGGCTTCTTCCAGGATTTTGGCATCCTCCAGCAAACGCCTGGCCGGCGAGGCCTGGCGTCCCTGGGCCCGGAACCCTCCCAACTGCTGGACCGACTGCGGGGTCAGGCCAATGTGTCCCATCACGGGGATGCCGGCATCGACAATGGCGCGCACGGTCTCGGCGCGCTCGCGCCCGCCTTCCAGCTTGACCGCGTCCATACCGGCCTCTTGCAAAAAGCGACCGGCGTTGCGCAGCGCTTCTTGCGGCGAGACCTGGTAGGACATGAAGGGCATGTCGCCAATCAGCAGCGCCGATTTTGCGCCGCGCGCCACCGCCTTGCAGTGGTGCAGCATATCCTCCATCGTCACCGGCAGGGTGTTTTCGTAGCCCAGCACCACCATGCCCAACGAGTCACCCACCAGGATCGAATCGATCCCGGCCCGGTCGACCAGCAGGGCGGTCGGGTAATCGTAAGCGGTCAACATCGTGATGGGCTGGTGGTCGCGCTTCTTCTGACGGAAGGTCAGGATGGTATTCTTTTTACGTTCTTCCAGAGTCGTGCTCATGGGTGTGCCTTTCGGGAAAATCCTGTGGTGATTATAAGCGAAAAGGGAGCAGAGAGCAGGGAAAAGAGAGTAGAAGAACAGAGAGTAGAGAGCGGTTACTACTCTCTACTCTCTTATCTCTTTTGGCTTATAATCATTCCTGGCAAAAGAATTCAAAGGGGAAGGAGTTTCACTGTGACAGCAAAGATTATCGACGGAAAAGCAATGGCGCAGCAGATTCGCCAGGAAGTTGCGGACGAAGTGGCCGCACGCGTGGCGGAAGGCAAGCCGCGACCCGGTTTGGCGACCGTGCTGGTGGGGGAGGACCCGGGGTCCCAATCCTACGTGCGCTCTAAACAGAAGACCTCGAAGGAACTGGGTATCGAATTGTTCGGGTTCAACCTGCCCGCTACGTCCTCTCAGCAGGAGATCGAAGACCTGGTGCGCAAGCTGAACGCCGACCCACAGGTCAACGGCATCCTTGTGCAGCTGCCGCTGCCCAAGGGCATTGACGAAGAGAAGGTGCTGCGTGAGATCAGCATCGAGAAAGACGTGGACGGCTTCCACCCGCTCAATATTGGGCGGCTGGCCCAGAAGGGGCGCGAGCCGTTGTTCGTACCCTGCACGCCCGAGGGCATCATCTACATGCTCGAGCACACCCTGCCGACCCTCGAAGGCGTCAACGCTGTTGTGTTGGGCCGCTCGAACATCGTTGGCATGCCGGTGGCGCTCTTGCTGGTGCGCGCCAATGCGACCGTTACGATCTGCCACTCCCGTTCAAAGGATCTGCCCGGTATTGTTCGTGAAGCGGATGTGCTGGTGACGGCGGTTGGCCGGGCCGAAATGGTGCGCGGCGACTGGATCAAGCCGGGCGCGGTGGTGATCGATGTGGGCACCAACCGGGTCGACGACGCCACCCGGACGCGCGGCTACCGCCTGGTGGGCGATGTGGCCTTCGACGAGGCCAAAGAGGTCGCCGGCGCCATTACGCCCGTTCCGGGCGGCGTTGGCCCCATGACGATTGCGATGTTGATGTATAACACGCTCCGCGCCTCGAAGATGGCCAATCCCTAGAACGAGTTTCTGTTCCGGTATATGAAAAGAGGGCTTCGCAAGAGCGGAGCCTCTTTTCATATACCGGAACAAAAACTCGTCCTAAACTCGTGTTGTCTGACAATTGACTTTTTTCGGGTTTTTCATTACACTCATATCAACAAAGCTTCATACGTATTGTCCTATTGACCTATCGACCAGTTGTAAGCTGAGTGAAAAGATCCCCCTAAATATGTCGACACTTCTGGTAAAAAACACAACCCTTCTCGTAACCATGGATGACCACCGGCGGGAAATACCCGACGGTGGTCTATTTGTACGCGACGGCTGGATTGAGCAGGTGGGGCCGAGCGGCTCTTTGCCGGCCGAGGCCGACACGGTCCTGAATCTGGAAGGCCATATCCTGCTGCCCGGGCTGGTCAACACGCACCATCACTTCTACCAAACTCTGACCCGCGCCGTCCCGGCTGCCCAGGACGCCAACCTGTTCAACTGGTTGACCACCCTGTACCCGATCTGGGCCCGCATGACCCCCGAGGACATCTACGTCTCCACGCAGACTGCCCTTTCGGAGCTGGCCCTGTCCGGCTGCACCACCGCCTCCGACCACCTGTACCTGTTCCCCAACGGCTCCAGCCTGGACGATGAGATCGCCGCAGCCGAGACGGTGGGGCTGCGCCTGCACGCCTCGCGCGGCTCGATGAGCCTGGGCCAGAGCAAGGGCGGCTTGCCGCCAGACAGCGTGGTCGATGACGAGGACGACATCCTGGCGGACTGTGAGCGCCTGATCAACCGCTATCACGATTCCAACCCGGGCGCGATGGTGCGCATCGTTCTTGCGCCATGCTCGCCGTTCAGCGTCACGCCCCAGCTGATGCGCGACAGCACGGAGCTGGCGCGACGCTATGGCGTGCATTTGCATACCCACCTGGCCGAGACGCAGGACGAAGAAGCTTTCTGCCTTGATAAGTTTGGTTATCGACCGATGGGCTACATGGAAATCTTTGGGATGGGTGGGCAACGATGTCTGGTTTGCCCACTCTGTTTATGTCAACCCGGAGGAAATCGGGGTGATGGCCCATACCGGCTGCGGCGTGGCTCACTGCCCCAGCTCGAACATGCGCCTGGCCTCGGGCATTGCTCCCGTTTGGGATTACATGCAAGCCGGGGTTAAGGTCGGCCTGGGCGTCGACGGCTCGGCCAGCAACGACAGCTCGCACTTGCTGGCGGAAGCCCGCATGGCAATGTTATTAGCCCGCCTGCGCTCGGGTTTGGCCGGAGCATCGCTCTCGGGTACCGAAGCGCCCCCGCTGATGACCGCCCGCCAAACCTTTGAGCTGGCGACGCGCGGTGGCGCGGCGGTCTTAGGCCGCAGCGACATTGGTTCATTGGAGGTTGGCAAGGCGGCTGACTTCTTCGCCGTCAACCTCAACCATCTGGATTACGCAGGAGCCCTGCACGATCCACTGGCCGCGCTGCTGTTTTCGCATTCGCGCGGCGTGGATTGGAACGTGGTGCATGGCAAGGTGATCGTTCAGGAAGGCCGGCTTTTGACGCTGGATGTGCCCGATCTGGTGGCGCGTCACAACCAGGCGGCCAGGCGATTGGTGGAAGGATAGGAGCATAAATGAGCTTCGGTGCGTTTCGATTGCAGGATGCGCGCGGTCTGGTGGACTGCGCCATGGGCCGCCAAAAGGCCGACCTGGTCATTTGTAACGGTCGTTGGGTGTGCGTACAGACCGGTGAGATCATCCAGGGTACGGATGTTGCCATCTATCGTGATCGTATCGCCTACGTCGGTCCGGACGCCGGACACACCATCGGCCCAAACACGCGCGTCATCTCCGCTCATGGTCGCTACCTGGTGCCCGGTCTGCTGGACGGCCACATGCACGTCGAATTGGGCATGGTTACCGTCACTGAGTTCGTGCGGGCGGTGCTGCCGCACGGCACCACCGGTATGTTCATCGATCCGCACGAGATCGCCAATGTGTTCGGCCTGCGCGGCGTGCGCCTGATGGTCGACGAGGCCGAGCAGCAGCCCATCCACGTTTTCGTGCAGATGCCCTCGTGCGTGCCATCTTCGCCGGGGTTGGAGACGCCCGGCGCGACCATCGGCCCCGCCGAGGTGGACGAGGCGATGACCTGGCCGGGTATCGTCGGCCTGGGCGAGATGATGAACTTTCCGGGCGTCTTTAACAGTGATGACAAGATCCACGGCGAGTTGGCCGCTACCCGGCAGTCCGGCAAGACCATCGGCGGGCATTACGCCTCGCCCGATCTGGGCCTGCCTTTCCACGGCTACGCGGCCGGCGGGCCGGAGGACGATCACGAAGGCACCCGCATGGAGGACGCTGTCGCCCGCGCCCGTCAGGGCATGAAGGTCATGATGCGGCATGGCTCCGCCTGGCTGGACGTGAAGGCCCAGGTCAAGGCCGTTACGGAGCAAGGGCTCGAACTCGCGCCGCTTTATCCTGTGTACGGATGACTCGCACTCGGCAACCCTGGTCAACGAAGGCCACATGGACCGCGTGCTGCGCTACGCCATTTCCCAAGGGCTGGCTCCCATCACTGCCGTACAGATGGCCACCATCAACACCGCCGAGCACTTCGGCGTCAGCCGTGAGTTGGGTATGATCGCTCCGGGGCGTTACGCAGACATCCTGCTCGTGCCTGACCTGGCCGACTTCCACGCCGATACAGTGATTGCCCGAGGACAGGTGGTCTATGATGAAGGCAAGCTGCTGGTTAAGTTCCCCGAGATCAAGTACCCTGATTGGGCGCTGCACTCGGTGCACATCCCCAAGCCGCTGACTGCCGAGAGCTTCCGCCTGCCGGCCCGCGCCGACGGCGAAGTAACCGCCAATGTGATCGGTGTGATTGAGAATCAGGCGCCCACCCAGCATCTGCAGTTCACGATGCAGGCCGAGAACGGCGAGGTGCGGCCCGACATGGAACGCGATATTGCCAAGCTGGCCCTGGTGGAACGTCACCGGAACTCGGGACGGGTGCAGGTGGGGCTGGTGCACGGTTTCGGCTTCAACGAGCCCTGCGCGATTGCCTCCACCGTGGCGCACGACTGCCACAACTTGCTCGTAGCCGGGACGGATGAGGAGCAGATGGCTGTGGCGGTCAACGCCCTGGCGACCATGGGCGGGGGGCAGGTCGTTGTGCGGCGAGGCGAGGTGATCGGGCAGGTGCCGCTGCCGATTGCCGGATTGATGTCGAACGAATGCGCCGAGACGGTTGCCGGGCAAGCAGCCTCCGTCTTGGCAGGCTTCCAGGCCTGCGGCTGCAGCCTCAACAACCCGAACATGCAGCTTAGCCTGCTGGCCCTGGTGGTCATCCCAGAACTGCGGCTTTCGGACCTGGGGTTGGTGGATGTGACCCGGTTCGACTTCGTGCCTGTGCTCGAATGATTAACGCAGAACCGGCCGTAGAGATCGGGAAGCAAGCAAAGCAGGCGTCCTGGTTTCTCCAACAGGTTCCAAAGCAGATCGACTGAAGGGAGCGGAACATGAAGCGAGCAGATGGCGAGACAATCCATCCTTTCCAGCGATTGCAAGTTACGCTGGCAAATTTGATCGGGGAAACCCCTGCAGGGAATCGACTGCCGGCCGAGCCCGAGCTCGCCAAACAGCTAGGAGTTTCACGCGCCACCCTGCGAGAGGCGATGCGCACGTTCGAAGGGCAGGGGTTGATCCGCCGCAGGCAGGGGGTGGGAACCTTTGTAGTCAGTCACTCGCAGATCATCGATACCGGGCTCGAAGTTCTGGAGAGCCTTGAAAGCCTGGCCGGTAAGATGGATCTGGAGGTCTCGATGGGCGAGCTGCGGATCAAGCAGATCGAAGCCAACGAGGAGCAGGCCAAAGCCCTGCAGGTGGATCCCTGTACGCCCTTGCTGAAGGTCTCACGCGTAATTTCAGCCGAATCGCGCCCGGTGGCCTTCTTGATCGACATCCTTCCCATCGACCTGCTCCCAGACGAGGCATTGCAAGAGGGCTTTACCGGCTCGGTGCTGGATCTGCTGCTGCGGTTAGGCGAGCCAGAGCTGGCCAACTCGCTGACCGAAATCCATTCTGTGCCCGCTCCCACCGGGATCGCCCGCGCCCTGGAGATCCAGCGCGGCGACGTGCTGCTGATGTTCAACGCCCGCTTGTTCAGCACGCTCGGTCGCGTGGTCGATTATTCATTCAGCTACTTCCTGCCGGGTTACTTCCGCTTCCACATCGTTCGACGAGTGGGTGCGATGCGCTAGCCCGCACAGGTTGCTGCCAAAATTAGAAAACTTCAAATTTTCAAAAAGGAGATTGATGTACAATGCGTAGCTTTTCAGGTCGTGACATTTTGTCGCTAAAAGATTTCGAGCGAGAAGAGTTCTTCCGGGTTTTTGAGATTGGTGAGGAACTCGAACCGATCGCCCGTAACCGCCGCAACGTGGACCTTCTCAAAGAGAAGACCATGGTGACCGCTTTCTACCAGCCCAGCACCCGCACCCGCCTGGCCCATGAGGCCGCCATGCACCGTTTGGGTGGCGCTGTTACCGGTTTCTCCGACGCCAAGATGACCCGCGCCGGCGATTGGTACCAGGAATCGATCAAAGATACCGTCAAGATGCTGGAGTATTACGGCGACGTGATCGTTATGCGCCACTTCCAGCAGGGCGCGCCGTTCGAAGCCGCCAAGTGGGCCAGTGTGCCGATCATCAACGGCGGCGACGGCTGGGGCGAGCACCCCACCCAGATCCTGACCGATCTGTACACGGTCTTGCAGGAAAAAGGCCGCATCGATGGGCTGAAGTGGCTGGCCGTTGGCGATATGCGCATGCGCACCATGCACTCCCTCGGCTATGCCCTGACCCAGTTCGACTGCCCGATCACCTTCGTCTCCCCGCCCGACATGTCGCTGACCGATGAGTTCAAGGCCGAGCTGAACGCCAAGTCCCTGAACTTCAAAGAGGTCGAGCACGTCGAGCAGGCCATCGCCGAGGCCGACGTGATCCTGGTTGAGCCGGTGGTCCAGCCCGATTACACCCAATCACGCCAGGAAGCCGGCGAGCATGGGTTGACCCCCGCCAACTACAAGATCACCCGCGAGCTGCTCTCCACCAAGGCCAAACCGGACGCCATCTTGCTGCACTCGCTGCCGCGCATGGATGAGATCCCTCCCGATGTGGACGCCACCCGCTGGTCACGTTACTGGCAGGAAGCCTTCAACGGCGTTGTGATCCGCATGTCGCTGCTGGCCCTGGTCCTGGGCGCAATGGAGTAAATCTGTTTTAGGAGGAGGGGCTCCGCTCCCCGTGGAGCCCCTCCTTTGAATTGAGTGTGTTTGAGAGGAGAAAATTTTATGCAAACCTTTTTGCATGGTCGTGATTTGATTGGCGATCTCGACTTCAGCAAAGAAGAAGTCGAAACCGTCCTGGATGTTGCCTTCGATCTGAAGCGCAAGCGGGCGCTCAATGAGCTGACCCCCTACCTGCGCGACAAAGTCCTGGCGATGTTGTTCTTCTTCAGCAGCACCCGCACCCGCGGCTCGTTCGAGGCCGGCATGGCTCACCTGGGCGGGCATGCCGCATTCATCGAGGCTAAGACCACCCAGATCTCGCATGGCGATACCCCCAAAGAGATCGGTGAGATCTTTGGCCGCTACTTCGATGGCATTGCCATCCGCCACGTCGATTGGGGCGTTGGCAACCAGTACCTCAACGCAGTTGCCAGGGCTTCGCGCGTGCCGGTCCTCAATATGCAGGATGAAATCTACCATCCGTTCCAGTGCCTGGCCGACCTGATGACCATTATCGAAAAGAAGGGCCGCGACCTGCGCCGCAAAAAGATGGTCGTCTCTTGGGCGTACGCCTCCTCCTACCAGAAACCGATCTCGGTGCCGCAGAGCCTGATCCTGCAAATGCCGCGCTTCGGGATGGATGTTGTCCTGGCGCATCCGCCTGAGTTCAAGCTGATGCCCGAGATTATGGACCAGGCCCGCGAGCAGGCCCGCAAGTTCGGCGCCGGCTTCGAGGTGGTGGACGACATGGACGAGGCCTTCAAGGATGCCGACATTGTCTACGCCAAGTCGTGGGGCGCTATGCTAACGACCGAGGATCCCAATGAAGGCGCCAAGATCATCAAGAAGTACGAGAGCTGGATCACCGATCAGCGCCGCATGAACCTGGCCAAGCCGGATGCGATCTACATGCACCCGCTGCCCGCCGATCGCAACGTCGAAGTGACCGATGAGGTCATGGATGGCCCGCAGTCCGTCGTCTACGACGAGGCCGAAAACCGAATGCACGCTCAAGAAGCCGTTATGGCTTTAACGATGGGATAAACAAATATGGAAAAAAAAGTAGCAGTTGTTGCAATTGGCGGAAATTCTCTGATCAAGGATAAGCAGCACCAGACCGTCGAAGATCAGTATCAGGCCGCAAAAGAGACCACCCAGCACATCGCCGACATGATCGAGGCGGGCTGGGACGTCGCCATCGGCCATGGCAATGGTCCGCAGGTCGGCTTCATCCTGCGCCGCTCCGAGATTGCCAATAAGGCAGAAGGCATGCACGAAGTCCCGTTGGACGTGTGCGGCGCCGACAGCCAGGGCGCTATCGGCTACTCCCTGCAGCAGACCCTGCAGAACGAGCTGCACCAGCGCGGCATCCAGAAGCCGGTCGCCACGATCATCACCCAGGTATTGGTCGACAAGAACGATCAAGCCTTCCAGAACCCCAGCAAGCCGATCGGCGGCTTCATGGATGAGGCCGATGCCAGGCAGCGTTCCAGCGACTTAGGCTGGAATGTGGTCGAAGATTCCGGTCGCGGCTGGCGGCGGGTGGTGGCTTCGCCCATCCCGCAGGAAGTGGTCGAGCTGGACTCGGTCAAGACCCTGATCGACTCGGGCGTGGTGGTCATCACGGTTGGCGGCGGCGGGATCCCGGTCATCGACGCTGGAAACGGCGACTACCAGGGCACTGCGGCCGTGATCGACAAGGATTACGCCAGCAGCTTGCTGGCCCGCCTGATCAACGCCGACCTGTTGATGATCTCCACTGCGGTGGAGAAGGTCTCCTTGAACTTCGGCAAGCCCGATCAGAAGGATTTGGACCGCATCACCCTGGCCGAGGCCAAGCAGTACCTGGCCGAAGGCACGCACTTCGCCAAAGGCTCCATGGCGCCCAAGATCCAGGCCGTCATCTGGTTCCTGGAAGCCGGCGGCAAGCAGGCCATTATCACCAACCCAGAGAATATCGGCCGCGCCCTGAAGGGTGAGACCGGTACCCGCATCGTTCGGGAGTAATTCCGGCGGTACAAAAGCTGGAGAGTTTTGCATCCGGCTTGATAGAATGCAAAACTCTCCAGTTGTTTAGACAACTTGGATATCCCTTTTTCATCAACGGTTTTAAGGGTAAAATAGGAGAATGTTTCCCCAATATTCAAAAGTATTCAATCAGGGATCATGATCCATTTTGAAGTGCTTGCCGCGGGCATGCATATTGTGTCTATTGACTTTCCAAACGAACCCTGTTGAAAGGAGGTGGACTTAGCTCGTACCGTACCCTCTTTTTAAGTTCGATGCGTTCAATGTTCAACCTGTTTGTTCTATTTGGAGGAGTTGAAACATGAAGAAAACCGTTTTCTGGCAAATTTTGGCCATACTGATGGTCGCCTCGTTTGCCTTGGCAGCCTGTTCGCCGGCAGCCCCTACGCAGGCTCCCGTGCAGCCGCAGTCTCCCACCGATGCGCCTGCCGCTACGGCAGCCCCCGTCGATGAAGGTCTAACTTTTGGTCTTATCCTGATTGGCCCGCATGATGACAAGGGCTGGAGTCAGGCAACCTATGAGGGTGGACAGTATGTCGAGCAGAACATGCCCGGCGCAAAGATGCTGTACATCGACAATGGTTTCGGTCAGCAAGGCTCGACCCCGGCCCAGCTGGGCGACAAGCTGGTATCTCAGGGCGCGAAGGTCGTTATCTTCAACTCTGATGCCTTCATGGATGACTCGAATACCTTCGCAGCCGCGCATCCCGACGTCGTGACCATCATGTTGTCTGGTGATCAGAACTGGACCGAAGGCGAGAACTACAAGAACATCCCCAACATGATCAACATCATGGGCAAGATGGAATATATGAAGGAAGTCGCCGGATGTGCGGCTGCCTTGACCACCGAGACCGGTAAGATCGGCTTCTTGGGCCCATTGATCAACGATGAGACCCGCCGCCTGGCCGATTCGGCTTACCTGGGCGCCAAGTATTGCTGGACCAACGTCCTGAACAAGGATGTCAAGGACCTGACTTTCGAAGTCACCTGGATCGGTAACTGGTTCAATATCCCTGGCCAGACGCTGGACCCAACACAGGTTTCGGATCAGTTCTATAACAGCGGTCACGATGTTGTCATCTCCGGTATCGATACGACCGAAGCCCTGGTGGAAGCCAAGAAGCTGAGCGACGCGGGCAAGACGGTCTTCGCTGTGCCGTACGATTTCCACGGCGCTTGCGAGCAGGCTCCCAGCGTTTGCTTGGGCGTTCCTTACTTCAATTGGGGCCCCTCCATGCTGGAGAACATGCAAGCGATTAAGGCCGGTACGTGGACTCCTCATTTCGAGTGGAACGGACCGGACTGGGCCAATTTCAATGCTGAAGACACGGGAGCCGTTGGTTTCAACTACGGCCCGGCCCTGACCGATGCCAATAAGGCCACGTTGGAGCAGTTCGTTTCGGATTTGGGTGATGGTCTGAACCTTTGGACCGGCCCAATGAACCTGCAAGACGGCACCACCTACCTGAAGGATGGCGAGGTTGCTACGGATCAGCAGATCTGGTACGCCCCGCAGCTGCTGGAAGGTATGCTGGGTAAGAGCGAGTAGTTTTTGTGAAAAAGTGGGGAGAAGGCTGCGGCCAAAGCCTGTAGTCTTCTCCCCATTACCATCTAGAGGTTCGATCTAGAGGTCATTGAATGAAAGTTGAATTAAGGGACATCCATAAAACCTTCGGGCCGGTCTACGCCAATAAGGCCTTGAACATGACGTTCCTTTCTGGAAAAATCCAGGGCATTTTGGGGGAAAATGGGGCCGGGAAAAGCACCTTGATGAAAATCCTGTCCGGGTTTTTACAGGCGGATCGTGGTGAAATCTATTTGGACGATCAGTCGGTCACAATTAACTCTCCGGCAGATGCCATTCGTTATGGGATTGGCATGCTTCACCAAGACCCGTTAGATTTCCCCCCCATGCAGGTGGTCGATAACTTCATGATTGGCAGGCAAGGTGGTTTCTTATTGAATCGCAGTAGAGCTGAGAAGGAATTCACCCGGTTAGCCAAACAGTTCGATTTTGATATTGACACCGATAGTTATATCGACACTTTAACGGTTGGTGAACGACAGCAAATTGAGATCCTGCGCCTGCTTTCACTGGGCGTCAGCATCTTGATCTTAGATGAGCCGACCACCGGCATCAGCGCTCCGCAGAAGAAGAAACTTTTTGCGACCTTGCACAAGCTGGCCGACGACGGCATGACGATCGTTTTTGTCTCCCATAAGCTGGAAGACGTGGGTGAGCTGTGCAATTCGGTCGTGGTCTTGCGGGCCGGCGAGTTGGTCGGGAAGATGGATGCGCCATTCGATAACGACGAGCTGGTGCAGATGATGTTCGGTAAGGTAGTCGCCTTGCAGCACTACGAGAAAATCAACGACGGCAAGAGCGCCATTGAAATGCGCAGCGTCGAGCTGGAAGATTACCGCACGCGCATCCACGATCTCAACCTGCGTGCCTGCGGCGGTGAGGTCATCGGCCTGGCCGGGATGGAAGGCAGCGGGCAGAGCATGATCTTGCGCGCAGCCGCCGGCCTGCTGCGCCCGGTTGGGGGAAGCATTCTCATTCATGGTGAAGATATGACCGGCAAGCCCTACCGGTCTTTCCTCAACCACAAAGTGGCTTACCTGCCCGCTTCCCGTTTGGAAGAAGGCCTGGTCCCCGGGTTGACCTTGAGCGAGCACTTCTCCCTGATGGATGACGAGCACGGGTTTTTCATCGACGAGAAGCGGGCGCTCAACATCAGCAAAGTCCGCATCCAGGATTTCAACATCCGCGGGCGCCCGACCAGCAAAGTCGAATCGTTATCCGGCGGTAACCAACAGCGCGCTTTGCTGGCGCTGCTTAAATACCCGCTTTCCTTGATCTTATTGGAACATCCCACGCGTGGATTGGATATCGAGTCGACCATCTATATCTGGCGTAAACTCAGGGCGCGCTGCAGGGAAGGGACGTCGATCATCTTCATCTCTTCCGATCTGGAAGAGATCCTGACCTACAGCGACCGCATCCTGGTTTGTTTTAGCGGTCAAGTGTCTGAATCGATCAATTCATCCAATACCGACGTCGAGGAGTTGGGTGAGCTGATCGGGGGGCGTGGTTCGCTCTCCAGCATGTTACATTAGGATAATGATGCAAACGAAACCAAAATCCCGTTGGACAACTGTCGGTTATCAGCTGCTTTCTATCCTGGCAGCGCTGATCTTCACGACGATCGTGATGCTGCTGGCCGGGGCTCCGCCATTCAAAGCCTTTGAACAACTGATCTACGGCTCATTCGGCTCGGTCGGCAATATTTCCGATGTCTTCCTTGCCTGGGCGCCGCTGCTGATCACAACGGCCGGACTGCTGGTCACGTTTACAGCCGGACTGTGGAACATTGGGATCGAAGGCCAGATCGCCCTTGGCGCGATTTTCACCACCTGGGTGCTTCGCACCTTGCAAGACAGCACTCTCGCCCCAGGCTTGATCATCGCCTTATCGATCCTGGCAGGAATTGTCGGCGGCATCCTTTGGGCCTCCCTGGCAGGCGCATTGAAGACGTTTGGAGGGGTGAATGAGATTTTCGGAGGGCTTGGTCTGAACTTCATCGCCAACACCCTGATCTTGTGGCTGATTTATGGTCCCTGGGGAAGGCCGGGAGTCGCTTCTCTGAGCGGTACGGAGATCTTCCCACCGCGGTTATCTTTGCAAACCCTGACGAATCTAAGCGTCAGTCCGTGGTCGCTGTTGTTGGCCGTCGTGAGCATCGTGCTGATCTTCATTCTGCTGAAAAACACCTATATCGGCTTGCGCTTGAAGGCGGTGGGGAAGAACATCCGCTCCTCCTTCAATATCGGTATTCCCACCTGGCAGTACATGATGCTTTCATTCGTCATTTGTGGGGCGTTCGCCGGATTGGCTGGGGCGCTGCAGGTGACGGCGGTTTACCACCGCTTGCTGCCTTATATTACCGGTGGATATGGCTTCTTGGGATTGCTGCTGGCGATGCTGGTCAATTACCAGGCCATCTGGGTTGCGCCGATTGCCTTGTTCTATGCTGCGCTCAATATTGGCAGCGTCCAGCTGCCGATTGCACTGCAGCTCGAACTCGTCACTCTCAGGCGTTCTGCAAGGCACGCTGGTGCTGTTCGTCTTGCTGGGTGAGGGCGTCCGGCAGCGTTTTGTCAGGAAGAGTTAGAGGAAAGAGATTATGAATTTCGATGAGATCCTCGTTGGACTGGCATTTGTACTGGTTTCCGCTGCCCCGGTGATCTTTGCCGTAATCGGCGAGACCTTTACGGAACGCGCCGGGGTCATTAACCTCTCGCTGAACGGCACCATCGTTCTAGCGGCGATGGTTGGGTTTGCGGCGGCGGTTGAGACGAACAGTCTGATCGTGGGCTATTTAGCCGGGATGGCTGTGGGCGCATTTGTCGCCTGGATTGTGGCGTTTAGCAGCATCACCCTGCGCCAATCTCAGGTGGCGGTCGGTTTTGTGCTCACGCTGACCACGCTGAACCTGGCCTACTTTTTGGGGAAACCCTATACCAGCATCCAGGGGCCGGCCCTGCCCGCTTGGGTGATCCCCGGCCTGTCGAAAATCCCGGTGATCGGGCCGGTATTCTTCCGTTCCGACTTGATGACCTACCTCAGCTTCGTGATGATCGTTGCTGCCTGGGTGTATGTTTATAAGACGCGCCTGGGATTAATCCTGCGCGGCATTGGTGAGCGCCCGGCGGCATCCTTCGTTCGCGGCGCCAACGTGAACCGGCTGCGCTACCTGTACACGATCTTGGGCGGCGCACTGGTTGGGCTGGCCGGCCCGATTTACTCTTTAGGGGTAAAAGCCGGCTGGAAAGGCACCATCTCGGGCCTGGACGGCATTGGCTGGATCGCCCTGTCCATTACGATCTTTGGCGGTTGGAACCCAATCCGGGCCGCTTTTGGGGCCTACTTGTTCGCACTGCTGCAGTGGCTTAGTCTGGTGATCCAGCCTGTGCTGCCGTCTATTCCGGGCCAGGTGCTGCAAGTGGCGCCCTTCCCCTTGATGATTCTGACCCTGCTGCTGGTCAACATCGGCAACGCCGAATGGGTCGATCGCACGCTTGCCAGTTTGCCTGCTCCAACCCGGCGAGCTGTCACGCGCATTTTACGTTCATTGCAAACGCAGCCGCCAGCTTCGCTGGGCGTGCCATTCGAAAATGAATAAGAAGGTGTAATACTCTATCATGACAGAAACTTTCGTCGGTTATCGCTGCTCGATTTGCGGCAAAGAGTTCGAAAAAACAGAAATGGGCTACATTTGCCCCCAGGACCACGGCAATTTAGACATCGTCCTGGATTACGAAGCCATCTGCAAGAAGTACCGGGTGGAAGACATCACCGCCCGGACAGAAGAGTCGCTGTGGCGCTACCTGCCCCTGCTTCCGGTGGAGGACCCCGGCGCGGAAGGCACCACCCTGCGCGCCGCCGGTTGGACGCCCACCTATTCGCCTCCCCAGATCAAGCAGCAGCTGGGACTGCAGAATTTTTGGGTGAAAGACGAGGGCCGCAACCCAACCGCCTCCTTCAAGGACCGCGCCAGCGCGGTTGTGGTGGCGCGGGGCCAGCAGATCGGCGCCAAGGTGATCGTCACCGCTTCGACCGGCAATGCCGGCGCAGCCCTGGCGGGCATGGCGGCAGCGGTCGGCCAGCCGGCGGTGATCTTCGCGCCCAAGAGCGCGCCTCCGGCTAAGGTGGCCCAGCTGCTGATCTATGGGGCTGAGGTCATTCTGGTGGACGGCACCTACGACGATGCCTTCGATCTGACCATCCAGGCCTCGCAGGAGTTCGGCTGGTACTGCCGCAACACCGGCTATAACCCCTTTACGGTGGAGGGCAAGAAGACCGCCGCCCTGGAAATTTGGGAGACGGTGCTGCTCGAAATGGAAGACCGCAGCCGCCCATTGGCGGTGTTCGTCTCGGTCGGTGACGGTAACATCATTTCCGGCATCCACAAGGGATTCAAGGATTTGCAGGCGCTTGGCTGGCTGGAGCGTATGCCGCGCCTGTTCGGGGTCCAGTCGGAAGGTTCGGCCGCAGTGGCGAACGCCTTCTTCCGCGACAGTGAAGACATCCAGCCGGTGTCGGCCAAGACCATCGCCGACAGCATCTCGGTTGACTTGCCGCGCGACGGCGTGCGCGCTGTACGCGCAGCCAGGCAGACCGGCGGCTCTTACGTCACAGTGCCAGACGAGCAGATCCTGCAGGCCATCGCCGCGCTGGGTAAGGTAGGCATCTTTGCCGAACCCGCCGGCGCAACCTCTTACGCCGGGATGCTCAAGGCGCTGGAGCAGGGGCTGGTCACGCCCGAGGATCCAATCCTGGTGCTGAACACCGGCAGCGGGTTGAAGGACGTACGCGCAGCCATGATGGCGTCGCATGAAGCCCCGATAATCGAGCCGAGCATGGCCGCGCTCAAATCCTATTTGCAGAAGAAATAGGGCGAGCGGCGCAATCGATCGTGGATCGGGCAGCATCCCTGAGTAGGGCTGAAATCAACTACAATACAATTTGTTTGCAGCCTTATTGTAGAAAATCTGTCTTCGAGAAGCATGAAGCATGAACAGTAAAGAAGAATTGAACACAAAAGCAATCCCGGTGGGGATCGATATGGAACCGAACCTGCCTGTATTCACGATTATCGCGCCGATTTTCAACGAGCGAGAGAATCTGCCCGAGTTGTACCGGCGCGTTTCGGCGGTGATGGACTCGACAGGCGAGCCCTGGGAGATGATCCTGGTGGACGACGGCTCGCGCGACGGCTCGACCGAAATCATCCGCACACTGGCGCAGAAGGACGAACACATTCGCCCGGTGATCTTCGCCCGCAACTTCGGCCACCAGATCGCAGTCACCGCTGGGCTGGATTTCAGCCGTGGCCAGGCCGTGGTTGTCATCGACGCCGACTTGCAGGACCCGCCCGAGCTGATCCTGGAGATGATCGAGAAGTGGCGTCAGGGCTTTGAGGTGGTCTATGCGGTGCGCGCCGAGCGTGAAGGTGAGACCTGGTTCAAGACCTTCACCGCCTCGTTCTTCTACCGCATGATCTCGCGCATCACCGACGTCAACATCCCGCTGGACACTGGCGACTTCCGCCTGATCGACCGCAAGGTGGTCAACGTGCTCAACAGTATGCGTGAACGCCACCGTTTTCTGCGCGGCATGTCGGCCTGGGTTGGCTTCAAACAGGTTGGCGTCGAATACAAGCGGGCGGCGCGCTACGCCGGTGAGACCAAGTACCCATTCCGCAAGATGCTGCGGCTGGCCCTAAACGCCATTACCGGGTTCTCGTACCTGCCGCTGCAGCTTGCCACCTATTTAGGCTTTATCGCTGCCGGGATTAGCGTCATTGCCATCCCGGTGGTTATCATTTTGCGTCTGGTCGGTGAGCAGCAGCTCTCCGGTCAGGCGACCACATTGATCGCCGTGCTGTTTTTGGGCGGCGTACAACTCATTTCACTCGGCATTCTGGGGGAATACATAGGCCGAATTTATGATGAAGTCAAGCGGCGCCCGCTCTATATCCTGAGCGAGGCTCCTACAGACGTACAATTAAACCCACAGGAGTTGAGGTAAGGTATGGCAAAAATAGATTTATCCGTGTACGAAGACCGGCTGGAACGCGCGGTCCGTCGAGCGCGTGAGCGCAATATCGTAATCCCCACTTTCGCCCAGCAGAAAGACCCGGCGTTGGTGCCCGATAGCATGAAGGAACAGTTGAGCAATGTCGGCTTGTGGGACGTGGATCCCCGTAACCTGTTCCGCATTAGCTGGAAGAATGAACCGAAGGCTTTTGGCGGCGGCTATGACGGCGTCAACTACATTGAGCTGCCCAGCAGCTTGACAGGCACGAAAGCCCGCGTCATCGCCCTGGTCGGAAAGTGGTTCCCAACCGGCGCGCACAAAGTCGGTGCGGCGTTTGGCTGCCTGGTGCCACGCTTGATCACCGGCCAGTTTGACCCGACCACTCAGAAGGCCGTCTGGCCCTCCACCGGCAACTACTGCCGCGGCGGCGCCTATGACTCGGCCCTGCTCGCCTGCAATTCGATCGCCATCCTGCCGGAAGGCATGAGCAAAGAGCGCTTCAGCTGGCTGTCGCAGATCGCCGGTGAGGTGATCGCCACGCCCGGCAGCGAGTCGAACGTCAAAGAGATCTTCGACAAGTGCTGGGAGCTGCGCAAATCGGGCCAGGACCTGATGATCTTCAACCAGTTTGAAGAGTTCGGCAACTACCTGTGGCACTACGAGATCACCGGACACGCCATGCAGGAAGTGCTGGAGCGCGAGCTCGGCCCGAACGATACCTATCGCGGCGTCGCTCTGACCACCGGCTCGGCTGGAACCATCGGCTGCGGCGATTATTTGAAGCAGATCTTCCCGACCAGTAAAGTCGTCGCCAGTGAAGCGCTGCAGTGCCCGACCCTGCTGGAGAACGGCTTCGGCGCCCACCGCATCGAGGGCATCGGCGACAAGCACGTGCCGTGGATCCACAACGTCAAGAATACGGACATGGTGGTCGCCATCGACGACAACTCGGTGGTCAACATCGTGCGCCTGTTCAACGAGCCCGCCGGTCAGGCCTACCTGGCCAGCAAGGGCATCCCCGAGGACGTCGTCTGCCAGCTGAATCTGCTCGGCTTCTCGGGCATCGCCAACGTCCTCTCGGCCATCAAGTTCGCCAAGTACTACGAGATGGGTGAGGAAGACGTCGTGCTGACCGTGCTGACTGACTCGATGGAGCTGTACGGCACGCGCGTCGATGAGTACCGCGAGCAGTTCGGTGAATTCACCGAGTTAGACGCCGCCGCCGCCTTCGCAGCCGACCTGCAGGGCGAGACCACCGATCACCTGCAAGAGCTGACGTACGTCGACCGCCGCCGGGTGCACAACCTGAAGTACTACACCTGGGTCGAGCAGCAGGGCAAGACCTACGAAGAGATTAATGAGCAGTGGTATGATCCGAACTACTGGACCGATATTCAGGGCCAGGTGGACGAGATCGATGAGCAGATCAAGGAGTTCAACGACCGCGTTGGCCTGAACAAATAGATTAATTGGATAAGAGGGGAACGACGTCCGTCGTTCCCCTCTTATCTTCCGAATAGCAGGAGCAACATCCATGAGCCCTTTGCCTTCTTCTTCCAGCCTGATCCTGCTTGCCATTCTCCCCAACCGCCGGGATTTAGAGATTGCCCGGCTGCTCGGCTGGTACCGCATCCCCCTCAAGTCTGCCCCCAAAGTGATCGACGTGGACTGTCTGGCCTTCTACCAGACGTCTGCTTTTGGTGAAGGCCATCGCTGGTGTGTGGAGGCTTTCGCCGAGGTGCGCGGTCACGAGCTGACCACCCGCCTGGATCTGTTCCGTGATGACCCGGAGCATCCGAGAGCGCGTGAGGAATACTATAAGGTGCAGATTGGGCCGCTGCAGTACCTGCCCCAACCCATCCAGGCGGGCAAGTGGCGAAGGGTGACCTTTCTGTACACCACCGGCGAACTGATGCAGGCCGCTGAAACCCTGCAAGACCTGGTGGTGCGCTCCGAGGAGCGCGAGGTGCTGTGGCGCTCGCTGCGGGAGCGGGCCATGCGCGCCGGGCAGTATCACGCCGGCGACCTGCCGGAGATGGAACTCGACCCGGCCTTGCTGATGATGCTGGGGGATCTCACCAAGCTGAAAAGATAGCCGGCAGAGAGTGGCGAGCGGAGAACGGTCAAAGTGGCTTTGACTGTGGGTGTAGCGCAAAAGTGTCGGGGGAGAAGCGATCAGGTAAAATGAGGGGGGAAGGAGTAAGAGAAGCAGATGACCCGAAAACAATCACGAGAAAAACGGCAAGCGGCATTTATGAAGGCAGCCGAAACCTTATTTAAGGGAATGGAAGCATGGTACGATAGCCACCCGGAAGCGAGTTTTGAGGAAATCGAAGCAGAAGCGCGAAAACAGCGGCGGGAATTCATGGGGGAAAGCCTGACAATCTGGGTGAATGGGCGGGATACAGGGTATCAGGTGGAAGGGGTTAAGTGCGAAGGTTGTGGGAGTGCGATGGAATTCGAGGGGTACCGAAAATGGGGGATTAACGGACTGGAAGGGGAAAGCGAGCTAGAACGCGCTTACTACGTCTGCCCGCAATGTAAAGGGGCGACGCTTTTTCCCCCTGGATAAGAAATTAGGGCTGCGGACGGATCATTGGAGTGCAGGGGCCGCACGGGTGGCGACCCGCCAAGGATTACAAGCCAAATCGTTTGAACTGGCGGCGGAGGCGTATCAGGAAGCAGTGGGGGGCAGCATGTCACGCGATAGCTTACGGCGGTTGACCGAAGGTTGGGGGGAGCAGGTGGAGGAGCAACGGGTGGTCGAAGCCCAGGCAACGTTTGCACCAACGCAAAAGGGGGCGCGCGCGGATCGGGAAACGGTGGCGGCGGTCGATCCGATTAGTGGCCCAGCCAACCTCTCAACGGACGGCGGGATGATCCTGGTGCGCGAGGAAGGCTGGAAAGAAGTGAAACTAAGCGTGATTTCTGCGGTAGCGCCACGGTCTGGTCGCGCCAAGCCAATGGACGAAACGACGGAACCCGAGGTTGTCTTAGCACGGCACAGTTATCAGGCTGGGCTATGGGATGCCGATACCATGGGTCAGCACCAATTTCTGGAAGGGCTGCGGCGCAGGATTGGACAGGGTCCTTTGAGTTCAGCCAACGACGGTGCGCTGTGGATCGAACGGATTACGGCCACCAACTTCCCCAAAGCGATTCAGATCCTCGACTGGAGCCATGCCGACCAACGCTTATGGAAAGTGGCCAAGGCCGCTTTTGGCGAAGGCACGCCGCGCACCAAACATTGGGCAGAAACCAATATCGATCGGCTCTGGCATGGGCAAGTGGTGCGGGTCATCGTCGCGTTACAGGCGCTGGATTGGACCCATATCGTTTGTGCTGATGATATCCGCCAATCGCCTGCCTATTTCCAGGCCCGGCAAGACAAAATGGATTATCCCCGCTTTCGCCAGGCGGGATATCCGATTGGCAGCGGCACCGTTGAAAGCGGTATCAATACCGTGGTTCATCACCGTATGAAACGTCAAGGCCGGGGCTGGAAACGCGACAACGCCCAAGCCATGTTCGCCGCCCTCAGCGAGTTGCACAGCCATCGTTTCGCCATTTCCTGGTCGCGTCTCTCCCTCAATTAACACACCGACACTTTTGCGCTACACCCTTTGACTGTTCCCTGCCCTCTCTTTTCTTCCAATGCTGGTAAAATTAGTGCAGACCCACATTTAGACGTACGTTTATGAAATTCTTGTGGATGGAGGTAAGCGATGCTGCGTTTAATCCGCTCAGGGACATTGGTGACGGCCGCCGAAACGTTCGAGGCGGACCTGCTGATGGAGGATGAGAAAATTGCACAGATCGGGCCGGACCTGGCCATCCCGCCGGACGCCGAGGTGATCGATGCCTCTGGCAAGCTGGTGCTGCCGGGTGGGGTCGATCCGCACACTCACTTCGCCCTGCCCATGTTCGGCACCATCTCCTCGGACGATCATTACACCGGCCACAAGGCCGCAGCGTTCGGCGGCACCACCACCGTATTGGACTTTGTCCCGCAAGAGCCGCAGCCGCTGCAAGCCAACGTGGACGCATGGCACGCCATCGCCGACGACAAGGCCGCCATCGATTTCGGCTTCCACATGAACATCACCCACTTTGACGCCGACGTGGCCCGCCAGATCCCCGGTCTGGTTGACAGCGGCATCACCACCCTGAAAGTTTTTACCGCCTATAACAACCGCCTGCGCCTCGACGACGGCGGCATTTTCCAGGTCATGCGTATCGCCCGCGACCATGGCATGCTGACCATGCTGCACGCCGAGGGCGGCGACGTGATCGACATCCTGGTAGCTGAGGCGCTGGCCGCCGGTCACACCACCCCTGAGTGGCATGCGCTCACCCGCCCGGCCTGGGGCGCGGTCGAGGCAGTGCTGCGCAGCTCGGCTCTGGCTGCCCAGGCGGATGCGCCGCTGTATGTGGTCCATATGAATGCCGCCGGTGAGGTCGACCAGCTTCAATATGCTCGTGAGCACGGCCTGAAGGTTATGGGCGAGACCTGCCCCCAGTACCTGTTCTTCACCATCGACGACCTGCGCCGCTCGGATGGGGCTAAATGGGTCTGCTCGCCGCCCATGCGCACCCCCGCCGATAACGCCCGGCTGTGGGAGGGCCTGGAAGAGGGCATCATCCAGACGGTCGGCACCGACCACTGCCCGTTCTTCTACGATGGCACGAAGCCGATCCTGTACGAAGGCCGGCCTGTGCAGATCCCCGGCAAGGAACTGGGCAAGGGTGATTTCACCAAGATCCCCAACGGCCTGCCCGCCGTCGGTGATCGCCTGCCGGTTCTGTGGACCGAGGCGGTGCGCAGCGGGCGGCTGACCCCCAATCAGTTCGTGGCGCTGACTTCCACCAACCCGGCCAAGATCTTTGGCCTGTACCCGCGCAAGGGCACGCTCATGCCCGGCGCGGATGCCGACGTGGTCATCTGGGACCCGGAGCGCAAGGTGCGCTACGGGGTGGAGGTGGCCCAGCACCGCACCGATTACAACCTGTTCGAGGGTTGGGAGCTGACCGGTTTTCCAGAGCGGGTATTCCTGCGCGGCAGCTTGATCGTGGATCGCGGCCAGTGGCTCGGCAAGCCTGGGATGGGGCGCTTCCAGAAGTGCCAGCCGGGAGCTCCGGTTCTGTAAACACGGATCTGCATTGATCCCACACGGATGATGACGCAATCATCCTGCGTGTAGAATCAATGCAGATCGAAACAACCATGCTCGTACTCTTACCCGTATTCCTCCTTCTTTTCACGGCCCTGGCCCTCCTGGTTTTGCATCGGGTGCGGCCCAGTTTCGGTTACGCCTGGCTGGCCGCCACCGGTCTGTCCCTGGCGACCTGGGCGCTGCTGCTGGTCTACCATTTCCGGCCGGTGGCGCCGTTCGTGATCATGGGCTGGGTCCCGGTCGAAGGGCTGGCGCCGGTATTCACCTTCCAGGTGGATGCCGTGTCCTGGCCGTACGCCTTTGCCCTGGTCAGTCTGCTGGTGGCGGTGATCCTGACCGCCGCAGCTCGCATGCAGCTGCGCACCGGGCCTACCGCCTGGGCCGGCAGCCTGGCGATCACCGGGGCCGGTTTGCTGGCCGTGCTGGCCGGCGACCTGCTGACCCTGGTAGCCGCCTGGACGCTGATCGACTTGATCGAGCTGAGCGTGATCCTGCTGAACGGGTCGCAGCAGCGCCAGCCCTTGCAGCCGGTGCTGGCATTCGCCGCCCGGGTGACCGGCACCCTGGTGGCCGTGTTAGCCCTCCTCTTCAGCCGCTCCCAAGGCGAGCTCTTGACGTTCACCAATATGGCCCCCTCAGCCGGGTTGTTCTTGCTGGTGGCGGCCGGTTTGCGCCTGGGCGTGGTGCCGCTGCACATGCCCTACACCCAAGAGGTGCGCATGCGCCGAGGCCTGGGCACCATCCTGCGCCTGGTTGCGCCGGCTTCGGCGCTGCCGCTGTTGAGCCGCTTGCCGCAGTGGGTGGCCTCGCCGGATTGGTCGGTGTTTTTGCTGGCGTTTACGGCCCTGGCCGCAGTTTACGGCAGCGCGATGTGGCTGACAGCTAAAGATGAGCTCAACGCCCGCCCCTACTGGCTGATTGCCCTGGCCGGTATGGCCCTGGCGAGCTCGCTACGCGGGCACCCCCAGGCTGCACTGGCCTGGGGCCTGGCGCTGCTGCTCTCTGGGGGGGTGATCTTTTTGTATTCCTCGCAGCCGCACCGTTTCCCGGCCATCCTGCTGCTGGCGACGATTGGATTGAGCGGGCTGCCGTTCACGCCCTCGGCCGGAGGCTGGCGCGGCCTGATCGTGCCGCCATTCAACCTGCTCGACCTGGTTCTGATCGTTGCGCATAGCCTGCTGCTGCTCGGGTTCTTGCGCTTCACGCTTGCCGAACGACCTTTGCTGAGCACATCCGAACGTTGGGTGCAGGTCATGTACCCGTTCGGGCTGCTGATGCTAATCGCCTCGCAGTGGCTGATCGGTGTCTTCGGCCTGCCGGATTCGCTGACCATCGGGATCTGGTGGGGTGCGGGCGCTTCGGCTGCGCTGGCGCTGGTGATGCTGTTCGGATTCCGCCGCTTACGCCGCTTGACGTTGGTCGAGAGTCGCTTCGACTGGCTGGCTCTGATCGGGCGGCGAGTGGGCCACGCCCTGTCGGCCTTCCTGCGCCTCGACTGGCTCTATCGCTTCCTGTGGCTCATCTATGGCTTCATACAGGGCCTGGTGCGCTTTGTGACCACCATTCTGGAGGGCGGCGGCGGACTGTTGTGGGCCTTGCTGCTGCTGGCGCTGTTGGCAACCCTGTTGAAGACGGGAGTCGCCTCATGAGCCTGGCTGCCCTGTCCTGGATTACCGTGGTCGTCCTGGCGGCTGCCTCCCTCGCTCTGCTGCTGACCGAGAATTGGCGCTGGATGATCATTGCTCTGGCCGTGCAGTACCTGGCCATGACCGGGCTGGTCGTCCTGCTCTGGCCGGTCGGGCTGGCGGCGGTCAAGCTGGTCATCGGCTGGATGGCCGGAGCCGTGCTTGGCTCCACCCAGCCTTCCTTGCAGCTCGGCGATGACGAGTTCAGCGGTCTGTCCGGGCGGCTGTTCCGCCTGCTGGCGGCTTCGGTGGCCTTGTTCGTGGCATATTCGATGGCCGCACCGCTGCAAGCCCGCATCCCGGTGCCCATGCCGGTGCTGCTGGGCGGGCTGGGGCTGATCGCCATGGGTCTGCTGCACCTGAGTATGACCCGCAGCCCGCTGCGCATGATCATTGGCCTGCTGACGCTCATGTCGGGTTTCGAGATCCTGTATGCCGCCATCGAAAACTCCGTGCTGGTGACCGGGCTGCTGGGCGTGATCAACCTGGGGCTGGCCCTGGTCGGCGCTTACGTCATGATCTCACCTGAAATGGAGACGGAGGAGCAATCAGAGCAGCAAACCGAAGCGGAGGTGGAACCGGTATGAGCGCCCCGTTGATCTGGATCGGGCTGCCGTTTGTGTTTGCCGCCCTGGTGGCGCTGCTGGCCCACAGCCGCCGGGTGACCACTCTGCTGTCCGCTGGTTTCTGCGGTTTGCTGGCGCTGCTGGCCGGGTTGTTCCCGGTGTCCGGTGTGATCCAGTTTGGGCCGCTGTCCTTCGAGCTGTCCTCCACCCTGGTCATATTGGGGCGGCGCTTCATCATCAACCCTGAGGACCGCACCTTCCTGATGCTGCTGTATCTGTTCGGGGCGCTGTGGTTCTTCGGCTCGCTGGCGCTGCAATTGCACCGCTCGTTCGCCCCGCTCGGCCTGATCATCATCGCCCTGATGGTGGCGGCCCTGGCAGTCGAGCCGTTTCTGTACGCAGCCCTGCTGATCGAGACGGCGGTGCTGCTCAGTGTGCCACTGCTTGTGCCGCCTGGCAAACCGCCCGGTCCGGGCGTGATGCGCTACGTGATCTTCCAAACCCTGGCGATGCCCTTCCTGCTGGTCGCCGGTTGGGCCGCGGCAGGGGTGGAGGCCAACCCGGCCGACAATGCCTTGCTGCAGCAGGCGGTGGTGCTGTTAGGGCTCGGTTTTGCCTTCTGGCTGGCGGTCTTCCCTTTCTATACCTGGGTGCCGCTGCTGATGGAAGAGACCAATCCTTATGCGGCCGGGTTCTTGCTCAGCTTGCTGCCAACCATCGTGTTGATGTTGATGCTCAACTTCCTCAGCTCCTTCCCATGGCTGCGGTTGTACCCGCTGGTACCGCAGGCGCTGCAGCTGCTCGGCATCCTGATGGTGGTAACCGGCGGCATCTGGGCGGCCTTCCAGCGCAATTTGGCGCGCCTGTTCGGCTATGCGGTGATTATCGAAAACGGCTTTTCCCTGTTGGCGCTCAGTTTTGGCACGCAGGCCGGATACGAGGTCTTCGCAGTCTCATTCCTGCCACGGGCCGTGGCGTTGGCGCTGTGGGCCCTGTCGCTGGCCTTGCTCGTGGAGCAGGAGGGCTCGCTCGATTACGAGAACTCCTCCGGGTTATTACACCGCTTCCCATTGATCGCCAGCGGCATTCTGGTGGGGTGTTTCTCCCTGGGCGGGCTGCCGCTGCTGGCCGGTTTCCCGGTGCGGATCGTGCTGCTGGAGCAGTTGTCGCAGCAGTCGATCCCGCTGATGGCCTGGTCGCTGGTTGGCAGCGCCGGGCTGTTCCTCAGTGGATTCCGAGCCCTGGCTGCCATGGTCGCTGGTCCTGATCCTGACTGGAAGGCCCGCGAGAGCCTGCCGCAGATGTTCTTCCTGGGTGGAGCCATCCTGGCGGTGCTGTTGATCGGCCTGCTGCCCGGGCGGTTTTTGCCGGAATTGGTGCGCTTGCTGCAGGCGTTTCAACGCCTGTATTAAGCGGCCAGTTTGTGATATTGTTAACCTTGGTAGTTTTCGAGACTTTCCGGTTATTGTTGGAGGAATTAACGATTTTAGGCCCACATCCAGCAGCAGCCGCTGAACTTATCTTTAGAACCATATGAGAAGAGGTGCACCATGGACCAGGAACAGATCACCAAGCGGTTGGAGTGGTTGGACGAAGAACGCCGCAAAGACAAGAACCTGATTGCTACGCTCGAAGAGCGCCTCAACCGTCTGGAAGGCTCGATCACCCCGTTCAGCGACCAGATCAAAGCGCTGGAGAGCGAGATCGCCCGCCTGGCTTCGCAGTTGACTCGCTTCGAGCCGATCGACGCCGCTCTGGCCCAAATCCGGGTGGACTATCATCGCGAAATCGAGACCATCGAAAAGCAGCGCGCCGAGCACGAACGCGAGAGTGAAAAGAACCGCCGGGCGGATGTCGAGTCGCTGTCCAAAACGATCTCTGACGTACGCAAGGGATTGGAACCGATCCCCGATCTGAAGAAGAGCCTGCAGCTGCGCACCGAGGAGGATTACCGCCTGGGCCGCCTGATCGAAGAACTGGAGGCCAAGGTCGAGCAGGATGGTCGCTCGGATGAGGATTACCGTCGCTCGCTGCGCCTGGTCGACGAAGGTCGCCGCCAGGACGCCAAGCGCCTGGTGGATATTCAGAGCGAGGTGGCTTCCCTGCGCAAGCGCATTGACGAGCAGCGTGGCAAGGTCGATCTGTCGGTGGATGCGGTCCGCAAGGTGGATCTGCGCTTGAGCGAGATCCAGACCGCCGAGAACGAGCGCCGCCAGTCGCAGGTGGTCTTCATCGAGAAGCAGAACATGCTGGCGGTAGAGCGCGAGCGGGTCTGGAAGGATTGGCAGGGCAAGTTCGAGGATATCATCCGCGAGTTCGACCAACCTGGAAGGCCAGGTGCAGTCGCTGGATGCCACCCACCGGGCGGTTAAGCGCTCGCAAGAGGCCTTCGAGGAGATCACCACCCGCTTCGAACGCCGGGTGAACGAGATTACCGAGGTGCAGCGCCTGGTGGAGGAACGCTTCCGCCAGGAATGGGTCACCTTCAAGGCAGACGATCAAAAGCGCTGGACCAACTACACCCTTGCGCAAGAGGAGCAGCTGCGTGAGACCAGCCGCCAGTTCGAAAAGCTGAACGGACGCATGGGAGCCGTTGAGGAAGTCGAGCAGGAAGTGCGCGACACCCTCTACCAGATCGTGGAAGACTTGCAGAACCGCTTGCAGAGCCTGCTGTCGGTCATGACCGAATTGATGGATGAGTTCGAGCGGGCGTTTGGAAAAGCGCGCTAGTGAGGGCTAAGAAAGGAACGCCATGCGCGTGATTGGCACCGCCGGGCACGTCGACCACGGAAAATCAACCCTGGTTGCAGCCCTGACCGGGATCCACCCCGACCGGCTGAAAGAAGAGCAGGAACGCGAGATGACCATCGACCTGGGCTTCGCCTGGTTCACCATAGACGTGGGTGAGGCCGGGGAGGCCGAGGAGGTGGGCGTTATCGACGTGCCTGGTCATCGCGATTTTATCGAGAACATGCTGGCCGGGATCGGCGGGATCGACGCTGCCCTGTTCGTCATCGCCGCCGATGAAGGCGTGATGCCCCAAACCCGCGAGCATTTAGCCATCCTGGATATTTTGCAGATCCACGCCGGGGTGATCGCCTTGACCAAGGTCGACTTGATCGACGAACCCGAGTGGCTGGACCTGGTTGAAATGGACGTGCGCGCCGCCTTCGAAGGCACGGTACTGGAGGATGCGCCTCTGGTGCGCGTCTCGGCTCGTACCGGCGAGGGCCTCGACGAGCTGCGTTCTACACTGGGCAAGGTCTTGACCGAAAACCCGCCTCGCCCCGACCTTGGCCGGCCGCGCCTGCCGGTCGACCGGGTCTTCACCATCTCTGGCTTCGGCACCATCGTCACCGGCACGCTGTCCGATGGGCGATTGTCGACCGGCGACGAGGTTGAGATCCTGCCGGTGGGCTTACACGGCCGGGTGCGCGGTTTGCAGAGTCACAAGCGCAAGGAAGACGTGGCCGTGCCCGGCAGCCGCACGGCGGTCAATATTAGCGGAGTGAACGTGGAGGGGATCGCGCGCGGCAGCGTGATCGCTCACCCCGGACGCTACCGTCCCACCCGCCGCCTGGACGTGCATTTCCGCTTGCTGCCCGATGTCAGCGGCCCACTGCGCCACTCGACCGAGGTCAAGCTGTTCATCGGCGCTGCCGAGGTGGTGGCGCGGGTGCGTTTGTTGGGCGTGGAGGAGCTCAAGCCGGGTGAGGAAGGCTGGCTGCAGCTGGAGCCCGAGCAGCCAGTGGTGGCCGTGCGCGGCGACCGCTACATCCTGCGCCGTCCCTCACCAGGCGAGACCCTGGGTGGCGGCATCGTTGTGGAGCCGCACCCACCCGGACGCCACAAGCGCTTCAGTGAGGACGTGCTGCGCCGGTTGGAGGCCCTGCGCCAGGGCTCGCCGTCCGACGTGCTGTTCCAGGCGGCGCTGTCCACCGGCCTTGCGCCGGTGCGCGAGGTCGCCAACCGGGCCCGTTTGGCCTCGGATCAAGCTGCACAAGCCCTGCAAGAGCTTTTGGACAGCGGACAGCTGGTCCAGTTGGAACCGGGTCAGCTGACCCCTCACAGTGACGCCTACGTGGCCGCCCGCCCGCATTGGGAGCCGCTGACCCAGAAGGCCTTTCACGAGGTGCAGGCCTACCATCACAACTTCCGACTGCGCCAGGGCATGCCGCGCGAGGAGCTGAAATCCCGCCTCAAGCTGGCGGCCCGGCCGTTCAATGCTGCCCTGCGACGCTGGGTGGAGGAGGGCCGGTTGGTGGAGGAGGGCGCCCTGGTCTATGAACCGGGCTTCGCCGTGCGTCTCTCGCCTCAGCAGGATGCAGCCGTGACGCGCCTGATGCAGCGCTTCGCCGACGCGCCGTTCTCGCCGCCCTCGGTCAAAGAGGCGCAGACCGAGTTGGGTGAGGACCTGTATGCAGCCTTGCTGGACCTGAGCCGGCTGGTGCAGGTCTCGCCGGATGTGGTCTTCCGTCAGGAGGATTACCAGGCCCTGCTGGACTGGATTGGCCGGCATTTCCAGGGTGAGAGCGGCCTGACCGTGGCCCAGTTCCGCGACCAGTTCAATACCAGCCGTAAGTACGCCCTGGGCTTCTTAGAGCACCTCGATTCCATTGGCGTGACCGTGCGCGAGGGGGATGTGCGCCGGTTAAGGAAGCGCTCGTAAGCGCAGGCGCTTACAACCCCGGCAGCCCTCAATTTAAGATGCACCCATTTTTAACAGACCGTTGACAGACTCGCCCCCAGACTGTATAATACATCTTGCCTTGCCCCGGCAGGAAGTTTGCTGGGGCAACAACATGTATTCTCATCATAAATCTAAATCCAACTTCCCCGCAATCAGGCGTGCTGACATAGGGGCGCAGGTCTTGCGGCGAAGTGAAGATTGGAGAAACGAACATGAAGTATGCAATTATTGAAAGTGGCGGCAAACAGTACCGTGCCGTCGAAGGCGCTACCATTGAGGTGGATCGCCTGCAGTTAGAGGCCGGAGACCAGCTGCCTCTTGAAGCCGTGCTTCTGATATCGGAAGATGGCCAGATCTCAGTTGGCACCCCACTGATCCAGGGCGCCAGGGTCAGCACCACCGTGGTTGACCACGTCAAGGGCCCCAAGTTGATCGTCTTCAAGTATCGCCCCAAAAAGCATTATCGGGTGAAGACCGGCCATCGACAGCAGTACACACGCTTGCGCGTTGATAAAATAGAAACGGAGTAGGTATCATGGCTCATAAAAAAGGTGGCGGTTCCAGTCGGAATGGTCGCGACAGCAATTCGCAGCGCCTGGGCGTGAAAGTCTACGCCGGGGAGCATGTGTTATCCGGGAACATCCTCGTTCGCCAGCGCGGCACCCGCATCAAGCCGGGTACCAACGTCAAAGTCGGCAAGGATGATACGCTCTTCGCTACGGCAGAAGGCGTGGTCTTGTACGAATCAATGCCCAACGGTCGCAAGCGCGTCAGCGTGCTTCCGCCCCAAGCGGCATAATTACCAATAGCCCGATTAGAGACCTCTTGCAGCGTGATCCCAGTCCGGGGGTTACGGATGTAAGGGTAAGGATGGATACGAATGAAGAAAGATATTCAACCGACATATTATCCGGATGCGCAGGTCGTTTGCGCCTGTGGCAATACCTGGACCACCGGCTCGACCAAGAAGGTCATCCATACAGAGGTGTGCTCCAAGTGCCACCCATTCTACACCGGCCAACAGGCCCGCATGCTGGATATCGAAGGTCAGGTGGACCGCTTCTACCGCCGCCTGCAGGCCCGCAAGGATTACGTCGAGGGCCAACGCACGCGCGAAGAAGAACGTACTTCTGTGGATCGCCCGATCAGCGAGCTTTCCCTGGGTACCCGCCCGACCGATGCGCTCGCCAAAGCCGGCTTGACCAACATCGGCCAGGTGCTCGACCTCTTCAACAAGGGTGAGCAGGCTCTGCTGGACATCGATGGTTTCGGACGCAAGTCGTTGATCGACCTGAAGAAGAAACTCCGCCAGTTCGGTTACGATCTGCCTTCCGCTGCGGAAGACATCACAATCTAGACACAACCAGTTAAATTGATTTTTAGAAACCAGGTTTCTGCCAGAAACCTGGTTTCTTGATTTTTAAAGAGTTCTCGGAGATCCTTCCCAAGTGTGGCTCAGATGACATCTCAACCAGGACTGCCCTCCAACCTCCGTTCTCTATCACAAGTATAGTAAAATCCATACAACCATCTTCCCGGAGGTTTCGTTTCGATGAAGCACCATACAGGTTCGGTTGAAGTTATTTGTGGTTCGATGTTTTGTGGTAAAACGGAGGAGTTGATCCGGCGTTTGCGGCGAGCCGAGATTGCTAAGCAGAAGGTGCAGGTCTTCAAGCCGTCCATCGACAGGCGCTATGATACCGGCCAGAAGGTGACCTCGCACGCCGGCATGGCCTTCGATGCCGTACCGGTCGAAAATGCGGCCGGCATTCTAGACTGCCTGGATGATGACACCACCGTGGTCGGCATCGACGAGGCCCAATTCCTCGATGGCGAGATCGTCGCCATTTCGCAGCAGTTGGCGGGCAAGGGCATCCGTGTCATCGTCGCCGGGTTGGATACCGACTTCCGCGGCGAACCGTTCGGCAGCATCCCTACCTTGATGGCCATTGCCGAGCAGGTCGATAAGCTGCAGGCGATCTGCATGGTCTGCGGCGAGCCCGCCAGCCGTACCCAGCGCCTGGTCAACGGCAGCCCGGCCCGCTACGAAGACCCGGTCGTCATCGTCGGCGCATCCGAGATGTATGAGGCCCGCTGCCGCAACCACCATCAAGTGCCGAAAGGGAAGTAGCCACAGGAAAAGGAGAGCGAATGCGAGATTATCACGATTTCTTAGGCGAAATTTTGATCCCCGAGGAAAAGCTTCACGAGCGCATTGTCGAACTGTCGGCCGAGATCAGCGAGGACTATCAGGAAAAAGACCTGCTGCTGATCTGCATCCTGCGCGGCGGCGTGATGTTCTTAACCGACTTGATGCGCAACCTCAGCATACCGCATTCGGTCGATTTCATGGCGGTTTCGTCTTACGGCGCCGGGCGGCGTGAAACCAGTGGGGAGGTGCGCATCACCCTCGACCTCAACACCAGCATCCTCGACCGGGATGTGTTGATTGTGGAGGACATCATCGACAGTGGGCGCACCCTCAGTTCGGTGTTAGAATTACTTTCAACCCGCAAGCCGCGCAGCCTGACCGTGTGCACCTTGTTGGATAAAGCCGAGCGGCGCGAAGTGCATGTGCCGATCCGCTACCGGGGGTTTGTGATCCCCGACAAGTTCGTGTTCGGTTACGGGCTAGACATCGATGAGTTTTATCGCAACCTGCCGTTCATCGGCGTGGTCGATTTGAAGCGGTACGAGAAACAGACGGGCGAAGACTTATTGGAGAGTTAATGTTCACATCGACACCGGAGTCGACGGGGTATATTGAAAGATTACGGTCGCGTCTTTCCAGCGTAAACAATCTCTACGTTGTGGGCGGAGCCGTGCGCGATATGCTGCTCGGCAAACCGATCCACGATGTCGATTTCGTTTACTCCGGCGATGTCAAGTCGGTCGCCCGCCGCCTGGCTGACCAACTGCGTGGCGGCTTCTACATGCTCGATAATGAGCGCAACACCGCCCGGGTGATCGACCCCCGCGACGGCAGCCCGGTTTCGATCGACTTTGCCGCCTTTCGCGCCGGTGACCTGGAAGGTGACCTGCGGGCGCGCGATTTCACCATCAACGCCATCGCCATGCCCATGTTCGATTCCGAGCAGTTGATCGACCCGCTTAACGGCGCGCGGGATTTGCAAGCCGGAGTTTTGCGAGCTTGCAGCTCGCACTCCTTCGAGGATGACCCACTGCGGGTGCTGCGCGGTGTGCGCCTGGCCGTCAGCCTTGTCTTCCGCATCGAACCCGAGACCTTCCGCGCCATGCGCGTCGCCGTCCCGCACTTGGTGCGCGCCAGCGCCGAGCGCAAGCGTGACGAGTTGTTCCGCATGTTGGAGGGTAAAGATCCCGGCGCAGCCATGCGCATCCTGGAGCGGATGGGTGTGTTCGAGGTGCTGATGCCCGAGCTGCTGGCAATGAAGGGAGTTGAGCAGTCTCCGCCGCACACCCTGCCGGTCTGGGAGCATACCCTTGGCGTTTTAGACGCATTAGGGCCGCTGCTGGACGTGCTTGTGGGGAACTATCCGGTCGAGGGCGCGGCCAATATGAAGCACGCGCTGGCGGTGATGCGGTTGGGGCGCTACCGCCAGCAGTTCGCCGACCATTTTGCTCACGCCCTCAACCCCAATCGCAGTTTGCGCTCGCTGCTGTTCTTCGCTGCGCTGTACCACAACTCCGGCAAGCCCGCTGCCCAAGAGAGCGACGAAGATGACCGCATCCACTTTTATGGCCACGAGACCATCAGCGCCCGGCTGGCCGCCGAACGCGCTCGCGAGCTGGCATTGAGCCGCTTGGAGGTGGATTATCTCCAAGGGATCATTGCCAATCACATGCGCGTGCACCTGCTGACCAGCGGCCAGGTTCCCAGCCGCCGCTCGGTGTACCGCTTCTTCCGTGCGGCGGGTGAAGCGGGCGTCGACGTGTGCTTACTCTCGCTGGCAGATGTGCTCGCCACCTATGGCCTCAATCTGACCCAGGAGCGGTGGCTGGAGGAGTTGGATACCTGCCGCACCCTGCTGGAAGCGTATTGGGAGCAGCCCGAAGAGGCGGTGCGACCACCGCGCCTGTTGAACGGCTCTGACTTGATCGCCAAATTCCAGATGAACCCCGGGCCGCAGCTCGGCCGCGTGCTAGAAGTGGTCCAGGAGGCCCAGGCAGTCGGTCAGGTGCTGGACCGTGATCAGGCGCTGGAATTCGTGCGTGAATGGCTGGAAAACGAAAGCCGGGAAGAGTAGGACTGGTGGAATGCACTTCAAAAGCGCATTCCACCGCTTGCTTGAAGGAAACAAGGGGAGAGAAATGAACGATACCATTCAACTCTATGTCGAGGAGGCCGGCAAAGGAACGCCAGTGGTCTTGATCCACGGCTTCCCGCTGGACCACACCATCTGGCAGCCGCTGGTTCCGCTGCTGCAAGATCGGGCGCGCCTGATCATGCCCGACCTGCGCGGCTTCGGCCGCTCACCCGGCCCGGAAGGGGTCTACACCATGCGCCAAATGGCCGACGATGTGCTGGCGCTGCTCGACCAGATGGAGATCGGACACGCCATCATCGTTGGGCACTCGATGGGCGGTTATGTCATCCTGGCGTTTGCCCACGCCTATCCCCAGCGCGTCTCCGGCCTGGGCTTCGTCTCCACCCATGCCGCAGCCGACACCCCTGAGAACCACGCCAACCGCCTGAAGAATGCCCGCAAAGTGGCCCGTTCGGGGACCGGTTTCCTGACCAAGGATATGTCGCAGAAGATCACCGCCAGCCCCGAACTGGTCGAGCCGGTCCGGGAGATCATGGAGAAGGTGCCCGGTCAGACGGTGATCGCCGCCCTGAAGGGCATGGCCGAGCGCCCCGATTCGACCCTCTTGCTTGCCTCCATGCGCGCCCCGGCAGTCGTGATCCACGGTACGGAGGATACGTTCGTTTCATTGGAGCGAGCCCAAGACATGGCCCAGCTGCTGCCGCGCGCCTGGCTGGTGCAGGTGCCCAACGCCGGGCATTTGCCCATGATGTCTGCGCCGGATGTGGTCGCCGGCGCATTGAGTGAGCTGATCCAAGCCAGCGCCGGGTACCAACCTTAAGCTAAGAAGCTCTCGATATCCCTGATAAATTTCATGGTCTCGGTCTCGATTTGTTCTGTCAAAGCGCCGAGACGGCTAAAATCGGGGTCGGCGACCAAAATATGCTCGACGATAGCGTCGGCCCCTTTCGTGGTTTCCACGAGGGGGTATTGGTTCCAACCACTGTCTTTCAACAGCTTCCAATATTTTGCCTGAACCTGCTTGTTATACCCGGCTAACCAGGCTTCGAATCGGCAGGACTCATGGATGAATACGACCGCGACCTTCAAATTCCGATCTTTCAACGATTTTGGAAAGAAGGAAATGTAGGTCATATCCATATACCCATAATACACGCTGGATACGAAATAATCGGGATATTTATTATGCAGATGGGTACGCAACTCCATGATGTATTCCATCAGCCCTTTATAGGCCACCTGGATCGCGCCCTTCTCTAGTTGCCTTTTATATTCTTGCATCGATTCTGAAAAGGTTACCATCTTCGTATCCTCCCTTGCATCCGATCTCGAAAAAAGGAATATCGACCTGGGACGCCAGGTCCCAAGCAGCTATTCACGGATGAAAGGGCCTAAGGATAAATTTCGGTCAGCAACGGTGCGTAAAAGCATCGGCAGCCGTTCTCGTGCGAACAGCCCTCTACCGGCACCGCCGGTACCTGATCTTTAGGGTATACCCCTTGCAGTTCCTGACAGGCGGGGCAGGCATCCGGCATGACCGAGATGCGGACAGCCGAAACCCGCGGGTTTGCGCGGTAGCGCTCCAGGGCCACCGCCGTCGTTGACAGCTCGCGCAGGTCTGCGCCACAGTTTTGGCAGACCTGGGCTTCGTCGGGGTTTTGATCGTTGCATACGGAACAGGTTTGCACGTTTGGTCTCCGAGAGTATTTTATATGATTTTACTACACTTCCCGTAGAGTGCGTTGGTATGGAGCCTTCGCTCACTTCATAAAATGCGAACATCCGAAGTCGGCGGGACCTCGGACGTTCGTTTTACCAGACACACAATGATCCACTTACTTATAAACTTACGCCTTGCTCAATCTGAGCCCTCCGAACGAGCTTGTTGATGTGTGCTGTAAGGATGCCGCTCGTAACCGGCTTAATCAGATAATCATCAGCGCCTGCGTTTAAGGCTCTTGCCACCATTCCTGGAATGTCTAACGCTGAGAGGATCAGGATCGGAGCGCTCGTGAAGGTTCTTAAAACGCTGCACAACTCCCAACCCGTCATATCCGGCATCATGATATCCAGGATAATGATGTCTGGAGACTCTTCCTTAGTCAGCGCGATCCCATCATGGGCGGAGTTCGCCGTGAGAATGGTAGCCTGCGCCGGCTCCAGGAGAAGTTTAAGTAAATCAGTCATTGCTGTGTCGTCGTCAATGACCAGGACTTTCATTCGGGCCTCCATGAGCGTATTCTAGCTTAATTATGCGTGTTCTGGCGCAATTTTTTCCTTTCAAATGGTTAACAAAAGAGCCTCGAAGTTAAGACCGTTTCTCATTCTACCGGACACTCTCATAGACAAGGGTTGCAACGCAATTCTTGAATGCTCCCTTCTCTATGCTCTTTTCGTGGAATATTTCACGATCATCTCCGTTTAATACTCGCTTTATGGTAGAATCTTTAGTCGTATGGACAGGAATTTATGCCCTCTGTTACCGGGCGTTAATTGACCAATCTTTAGGAGGAAAGCTAGTGGACAAGAAATGGGTTTATCTCTTCAATGAAGTCGACCAGGCTGAGAAGTATGTCGGCGGCGACTGGGAAGGTGTGCGAGGTCTTCTGGGCGGTAAAGGCGCCAATCTGGCCGAGATGTTTCGGATCGGTGTGCCTGTTCCCCCCGGTTTCACCGTAACGACAGAAGCTTGCAATGCCTTCCTTGCGAACAACAACGAGTTCCCAGAGGGCATGTGGGACCAGATGATGACCGCTTTGGACCAGGTCGAGAAGCAGGCCGACAAGAAATTCGGCGATCCTAAGAATCCCCTGCTCGTTTCCTGCCGCTCGGGCGCCAAGTTCTCGATGCCCGGTATGATGGATACTGTCCTCAATATCGGCCTGAACGATGAGACCGCCAAGGGCATGGTCGAGCTGACCGAGAATGAGCGCTTCGTGTACAACTCGTACCGGCGCCTGGTGCAGATGTTCGGCTCTGTCGTGCTAAACATCAACGACGAGGCCTTCGAGAAGGTCATGGATGAGTACAAAAAGGAAGTTGGCGCCAAGGCCGACACCGACATGACTGCCGAGAACCTCAAAGAACTGACCGAGAAGTTCAAGGTTGTTGTGCGTGAGAACAAAGGCTTCGACTTCCCACAGGATCCGTTGGAGCAGATGCGCCTGGCAACCGAAGCGGTCTTCAGCTCATGGAATGGCAAGCGCGCCAAGGATTACCGCCGCGCTGCTGACATCGCCGACGATCTGGGCACCGCCGTCAACATTGTCACCATGGTCTTCGGTAACATGGGCTGGGACTCCGGCACCGGCGTTGCCTTCACCCGCAACCCCGCCACCGGCGAAAGCAAAATGTACGGGGATTACCTGCTGAACGCCCAGGGCGAAGATGTGGTTGCCGGTATCCGCAACACCAACCCCATCACCAAGCTGAAAGAAGAAATGCCCGAGGTTTACCAGCAGTTCACAGACATCGCCGACAGGCTCGAAGAGCACTACCATGACATGCAAGACATGGAGTTCACCATCGAGCGCGGCCGCCTGTGGTTCCTGCAGACCCGCAACGGCAAGCGCACCGCTCGCGCCGCCGTCACCATCGCCGTCGATATGGCCGACAAGGGCCTGATCACCAAGGAAGAGGCCGTCAAGCGTGTTTCTCCGGCCGAAGTCGACACCCTGCTCCACCCCCAGTTCAGCATTGATAAACAGGAAACCGCCCGCGGCGAGGGCCGCATGATCGCCACCGGCGTGAACGCCTCCCCAGGCGCTGCAGTCGGCCGCGCCTACTTCGACGCCGACACCGCTGAGCGCATGTCGAAGGAAGAGAAGCAGGATGTTATCATGGTCCGCCCGTTCACCAAGCCGGATGACGTGCATGGTATGTTGGCTGCCAAAGGCATTCTGACCAGCGAAGGCGGCGCCACCTCGCATGCCGCAGTGGTTGCCCGCCAGTTCGGTGTCCCCTGCGTCGTCGGCGCTTCGAGCGTCCGCATCGATCTGGACCAGCGCCAGTTCACGGTAGATGGCAAGGTTGTCAAGGAAGGCGAATGGATCTCGGTCGACGGCACCACCGGTGAAGTCTTCCTGGGCAAGCTGGAAGTGAGCGTGCCCGATCTGGAAGAGCAGACCGAGCTGCTGACCCTGCTCAAGTGGGCCGACGAGATCAGCGCCCGCCCCGGCATCCGCACGGCTCCCGAAGGCTGGCCGACTACCGGTTTGCAGGTTTGGGCCAACGCCGATTACCCGCGCGACGCCCGCCGGGCCCGCGCCTACGGCGCCCGCGGCATCGGCCTGTGCCGCACCGAGCACATGTTCTTCGAGCCGGAGCGCCTGCCGATCGTCCAGCGCATGATCCTGGCCGACACCAGCGCAGAGCGCACGGAAGCCCTGGATGAGCTGCTGCCCTCGCAGCGCTCGGACTTCGAAGGCCTGTTCGAGGCCATGGACGGGCTGCCGGTCATCATCCGCCTGATCGACCCGCCGCTGCACGAGTTCCTGCCCTCGCAAGAGGAGCTGCTCGAAGAAGTCATCACCATGCGAGTCAAGGGTGAGACCGAAGGCCTGGCCGAGAAGGAAGAACTGCTGACCGCCGTCGAGGCTTTGCACGAGAGCAACCCGATGATGGGCCTGCGCGGCATCCGCCTGAGCATCATGATGCCCGAGATCGTTGAGATGCAGGTGCGCGCCATCTTCGAGGCCGCCGCCAACGTCACCAACAAGGGCGTGCACGCCAAGCCCGAGGTGATGATCCCGCTGACCGGTCACGTTAACGAGATGAAAGTTATCCAGCCGCGGCTGGAAGAGATCGCCAAAGCGGTGATGGAGGAGAAAGGCGTTGAGTTCCCCTACAAGTTCGGCACCATGATCGAGATTCCGCGTGCCGCGCTGACCGCGAATGAGATCGCCGGGGTGGCCGAATTCTTCTCCTTCGGCACCAACGACCTCACCCAGATGACCTTCGGCTACAGTCGCGACGACGCCGAGCGCAACTTCCTGGTCAAGTACGTGGAAGAGGGCATCCTGCCCAAGAATCCCTTCCAGACCATCGACCAGGACGGCGTCGGACGCTTGATGGATATCGCGGTGAAAGACGGCCGCGCCCAACGCCCCGACCTGGAAGTCGGCATCTGCGGCGAGCACGGTGGAGATCCCAAATCGATTGAGTTCTGCCACGTGGTTGGCAATAACTACGTCAGCTGCTCCCCGTTCCGTGTGCCGATTGCCCGCCTGGCAGCCGCTCACGCAGCGCTGAAGCACCAGAAAAAGTAAATCTTCACAAAGATCTTTGCAGCCCCTCTCATTCGAGAGGGGCTGTATTTTATCCGCCTCCTGCACGCTTTGTAACGCACCTTACAAAACTATGCAGTAAGACCTCCTCACAACAAGACTATAATAATGATGCATGCCAGCGTTCTGAACATAACCGCCATTATTCATTGAGGAGCCAGAACATGGTCGATATCCCGCTGCCGTCTGCACGCATTGAACCCGTCACACAGCCCAGAGTATCTTCTTCCCTGTTGCGCGTTCCGGATATTTGGGCCGTTGCGGTTTTTGGCATTGCTTGCATCAGCCTTTCCTTTTCCGGTTTGCTTTCATTTTCCACAGTCGCCGGGCGCTTTGCCGGCGTCAGCCTGACCGGCATACTTACCGTGGCCGTGCTGGTCTCGCTGGTCCACGCCTGGACCTATGCGTCCATCGGTGCAGCCGCACCCCGCTCCGGCGCCGATTATGTATTCGCCGGCCGGGTGCTGGGTGGGCCATTGGCCTTTGCTGCTAGCCTGGTCTTTGTCGTTTTCAGCGCTTTGTTTGCCGGCTCACTGCTGTTCCAGGTTTCCGGCGTGATCATCCCGATGCTGCTGAGAACCGGCGGAATGGCCTTGCAAGACCCTGCCTGGCTTTCCCTGGCTGTCGAAGCCGAATCCCCCTACGGCATGATGATGATTGGCACGGCCCTGGGCGTGATCGCGTTCGGCCTGTCGATCTTGCACCCGCGCACCCAGGTGCGCATCCTGGCCGGCGGTTTAGCTGCCGCTCTGACCGCTTGGGGCATTCTTTTCTTCCAGTTGTACACCTCCAGCGCAAACGCTTTCCCCTCCACCTGGGATCAGCTCATGGGCACCGCTTCATACGGCCAGCGGATTGCCCTGGCCCAGTCACTTGGGATGCAAACTGCGCCCACAACGCAGACGCTTGTGTCAGGCGGCTTAATGGCCGGTTTCCTGGTATTCTTCGGCTACTTCGCTTCGACTTTCTTCGCCGGTGAGGTCAAGCAGCCGGGGAAGTCGTTGCTGGCAGGCAGCTGGATCTCTTTGCTGGTCACCTGGGGGGTGTTTATGGCTGCGGCGGTGATCATGCAGCGTCTGGTTCCGGCCAATTGGATTGCCGCTGAGAGCTATCTCTACCAGTCCGGCCACACGGGGGCGATGCCCTGGATCGTGTTCTACGCAGCCATCCTGAAACCGCAGGCTGTGCTGCTCCTGGTGGTGTCGGTTGCCTGGTTGTTCTCTTTCGTGAACTTGATTCAGGCCTTTTTCTTCTACTGCAGCCGCGTGATCCTGGCCTGGAGCCGGGACGGTTTGATCCCGGAAGGCATTAGCTACGTCCACCCCCAGATGCGCAGCCCACTGGTCGCCGGCCTGATCGTCGCGATCATCGCCGAACTGGGACTGCTGGTGACCGTCCTGACTGGCTTGCAGGACCTGCTCCCACAAAACTTTGTTTTCTTTGTGGCCGCCTCCCAGCTCGTTCCGGTCACAGCCGCGGTGCTGTTCCCCTTCCGCAAACGCAAGTGGTTCGAGAAATCTACAGGCATCGTCCGCCTGCGGATCTTAGGAGTCCCGATGATCACCATCACCGGCGTGTTGTCGCTGCTGTATTTGCTGGCCGTGATCGCGCTGTCCTTCCAGCCCGGGACCGGCCAGAACCCGGTGAATGCAAGCTCGCCGGCATTATTGGCCGGTGGGTTCGTGGTTGGCATCGTCTGGTATTATGTCCGCTCGAAGCAGCTCAAACAGCAGGGCAAAAATTTATCATCCGCATTTACCTCGCTGCCCCCGGAATAGGGAGAAGGGCAGCACCAAAAGCGCTCCGATTCTCGCCGGGGCGCTTTTTGATTTCCCCGGCATCGCCTGGACAAGGGCATGAGAACCTTGGAATCCAAACTGACTTGCTACAATTCGCACAAATCAGTTAATCTTAAATTCTAATCTGGTATAATTTTTCTGACGGTGCATCAGGCCGTTATGGGGAAACATAGAGACCGGATTTCTGCCGGTTTGATGATCTAAAAACCTGAGGGAGGATTCCTATATGGACAAAGAGGAATATCTGGATTTATATCGCCAAATGGTCATTATCCGGCGATTGGAAGAGCATGCGGCTGAGCTGTATCAGAAAGGTCTGATTGGCGGCTTTCTGCATTTATACATTGGTCAAGAGGCCGTCAGTACCGGCCTCATTTCCGTTCGCCACCCTGAAGATCGCATCATTACCGCTTACCGCGACCATGGCGTCGCCGTGAACGTGGGCATCCCGCCCAAGAAAATCATGGCCGAGCTGCTCGGAAAAGCCACCGGCATTTCCAAAGGTAAGGGTGGTTCTATGCACATGGCCGACGTGGAATTGAACTTCTGGGGCGGGCATGCCATTGTCGGTGCGCACTTGCCGCTGGCGGCCGGCCTGGCCCTGGGTGACCTGTACGAAGACCGCAAGGCGGTCACCATTTGCATGATGGGCGACGGCGCCACCAACATCGGTTTCTTCCACGAAGCTTTGAACCTTTCAAAGGTGTGGAATCTACCGGTGCTGTGGGTGGTGGAGAACAACCAGTATGGCATGGGCACAGCCGTTGCACGCGCCTCAGCTGTTTCAGACATTCGCCAGAAGGCCTGCGGCTACGACATGAAAAACGAAGAAGTCGACGGCATGGACGTGATGAAAGTGCGCGACGTGGCCTCCAAGATGATCGAGGAGATCCGCGAAGGCAGCGGTCCGCAGTTCCTGGAAGCCCAGACCTATCGCTTCCGCGGCCACTCCATGGGCGATCCCGAGCGCTACCGCAAGCCGGAGGAAATCAAGCATTGGCAAGAGCACGATCCGATCGGCATCTTCAATAAGTATCTGGTCGAGAAAGACATTGCCAACCAAGAGCAGCTGAAGCAGGTTGAGGTGGAGGCCGATCAGATCGTCGAAGATGCGGTCCAATTCGCTCAGGAAAGCCCGGAGCCTGAACCCGAGGCGCTGTACGAGAACGTGTATGTCAAAGAATCGTGGGAGGGTTAGGCCATGGCTAGAATAACCATGCGTGAAGCAATTTCACAGGCGCTCTGGGAAGAAATGGAGCGCGATGAGAAGGTGTTTATCATGGGTGAGGAAGTCGGCGTTTGGGGTGGCACCTATGCCGTCACCAAAGGCTTCTACGATCATTTTGGAGCCAAGCGTGTCCGCGACACCCCGATCTCCGAGTCGGCCATTGTCGGCGCTGCCATTGGGGCCGCTATGACCGGCCTGCGCCCGGTCGCCGAGTTGATGACGGTCAACTTCGCTTTCGTAGCGATGGATATGGTGGTGAACCAGGCGCCTAAGCTGCACTATATGTTTGGCGGGCAAATGTTTGTGCCGCTGGTCATCCGGGCCGCAGGCGGCGGTGGTCGCCAGTTAGGCGCTACCCACTCGCAAACGCCGGACGTGATATTTGCCCACTTCCCCGGTCTGAAGGTGGTCTCACCCGGAACCCCCGCGGACGCCAAGGGCCTGCTCAAGGCTGCTATCCGCAGCGACAACCCGGTGCTTTACATCGAGAATGCCACCATGTACCAGGTGCGCGGCGAAGTCCCAGAGGGTGACTTTATCGTGCCGATTGGCAAATCGAACGTGGTGCGCGAGGGCAAGGATGTGACCATCGTCAGCTACAGCAAGATGCTCCAGGCCTCGCTGAAGGCCGCCGATGAGCTGGCGAAAGACGGTGTCGAGGCCGAGGTGATCGACCTGCGCACCCTGCGCCCGCTGGATATGGAACCGGTGATCGAATTGGTCAAGAAGACCAACCGGGCCGTGGTGGCCGAAGAAGGTTGGGGCACTTACGGCATCGGCGCCGAGGTGGCCGACCAGATCTACGAGAGAGCGTTCGATTTTATCGACGCGCCGGTTAAGCGAGTGGCGCAGGTGGAAGTGCCGCTGCCGTACAACCGCGACCTGGAGCAATTGGCGCTGCCTGATGAGCAAGACGTGATCAAGGCAGTCAAGGAGGTGATGTATGCCTGAAATCGTTACGATGCCCAAGCTGGGCTTCGATATGGCTGAAGGAACCCTGGTGAGATGGGTTAAAGCCGAAGGTGACAAGGTAGCGAAGGATGATGTGCTGGCCGAGATCGAAACCGACAAGGCAACGGTCGAGGTCAATTCGAGTTACGAGGGCGTGATGTACCGCCACCTGTTGGGTGAGGATACGGTCGTCCCGGTGGGGACGCCGATTGCGGTCATCACTGCCGAGGGGGAAAAGGTCTCGGATGAAGAGATCGCCGGCCTGACGCAGGGCGAGGAAGCCGAAGAGGCTCCCGAAGAGAAAGCGCCCGCACCGCAGCCGCAGCAAAAAGCAGAGCAAGCCCCCGCTGCGCCGACCCAGGCGCCCGGAGCCGTGCGCTACGAAGGCGGCACGGCTGCCCCTGAATCGGAAGCGGCGGAACAGCCCGCCGAAGAAGAAGGTATGCTGCGCGCCTCGCCGCTGGCGAAGCGCATGGCCGAAGAAGAGGGTCTCAGCCTGGCGCAGGTCCAGGGCTCCGGCCCGAAGGGCCGCGTGGTCAAGCGCGACATCGAAGAAGCGCTCGAAGCCCGCAAGCAAGCTCCGTCCGCCGCCGCGCCCGCTCAGGCGGCCGCTAAGAAGGAAGTGCCGTCAATACCAATGCCCGCCTGGCAGCCCGGACAGGCCGCCATTCCTGAGGATCAGACGGTGCCGCTCAGCAAGCTGCGTCAGGCCATTGGCCGCCGTATGGTGGAGTCCCGCCAGCAGGTGCCGCATTTTTATGTGACGCACGAGTATGATTTTGCGCCTGTGATGCAGATGCGCAAGCAGATCAACGATCTGCTGCCGGAAGAGCAGAAGATCTCAGTCAATGATTTTATTATCAAGGCGGTTGCGATTGGGCTGCGCTATTACCCTGGTCTGAACGCCTCCATCGAGGGCAGTAACGTTGTGCGCCATGGGCACGTCAACATCGGTGTGGCAGTGGCCGTCGAGAATGGTCTGCTGACCGTGGTGGTGCGCGACGCCGATCAGAAGCCACTGCGCTTGATCTCGACCGAGGTGCGCGAGATGGTGGAACGGGTGCGCACCGGCAAGGTGCGTTCCGAGGACATCCAAGGCTCGACCTTCTCGATCAGCAACCTGGGCATGTTCGACGTCGAAGAGTTCGTAGCGATCATCAACCCGCCCGAGGCAGCCATCCTGGCGATTGGCTCGGTCAAGCAGACTCCTGTGGTCCGCGACGGCACGGTTCAGGTCGGCTCGATGCTCAAGACGACCCTCTCCGCGGATCATCGCATTACCGACGGCGCCGAAGGGGCCCGCTTCTTGAAATCGCTGGAAGACTTCCTGGAGCACCCACTGCGGCTTCTTGTGTAAACGAGTGATCCAAGAATAGAGAACAGAGAGCAGCTGCCCCGGCAGCTGCTCTCTGTTCTCTATTCTTGGATCACTCGTTTACTGCTCTTGACCGTAGAGCCGCCCATAGATGTGCATAAATTCAGCGATGTTCAAGATGTATGTGCGCGTCTCCGCCGCCCGGACCACTTCCAGGAACAGGTCGGGGTCGTCGTTGGCAAGTTCCAGCCAGGCCAGAGCGTTACCCGGGCCGCCGTTATACCCCGCCAGGGTGGCGTACAGGTCACCGTCGAAGTAGTTGCGCTGGCGGGCCAGGTAGTGCGAGCCCAGCCGCACGCTGACGATTGGGCGATACAGGTCAGGGGTGGTGTAGTCTTTGGGCCAGCCCAGCTCGGAGGCCACCTCTTGACCGGTAGCCGGGATGATCTGCATCAAGCCGCGCGCGCCCGCCGACGACTGCGCGTGCGCCTCGAACAGGCTCTCCTGGCGGATCACGCTGTACAGGAACAGCGGGTTGAGGTTCTCGGCTTCGGCGTCCGGCAGGATCAGGTCTTTGAAATAGATCCCAAAGCGCACGTGGTTGAAGTACGAAGGGGCGGTAAAGGTGGCTGAGTTGTCCAGATTTGCCAGGTTGAGGATTTGCCGGCTGGCGAAGATCGCCGGGCGATAGAAGCCCAGGTCGACCAGGTGGTTGAGCAGCCGGAAAGTGGCAGCCGGATCGTTTTCGACCGCGCTGCGCACGTTCTCATACTCGGTCGAGGCCAGGGAGTACAGCCCCAACTGGCAGAACTCGTCGCCGCGCAGGATGCGCTCGTCGTTCCCCAGCTCGCCCATCTTGCTCAGGTCGGTGTCCTTGGTAATCTCGAAGGTGTTGTGCATCCACAGCTCGGCCAGGTGGCGCTCACGTTCAATGTCGTAGTTCAGGTTGTAGCTGGTGAGTGGGGTGAAGGGCGCTTCCCCGGCCAGAAGCTCTTTGGCGCGCTCGCTGTAATAGCCGGTTGGGTCTTGCTGGGCGGCCTGCTGCCAGGCGGTTTGCGCCGCCTCTGAATCGTGCTGCGCTTCGGCGATTTTGCCGACCCACAGGTAGGCCGCAGCCGAATCCTCCGGCGTGACCGAGAGCACCAGGCTGCGCTGGAAGGTGATTTCAGCTTGATCCAACTTGCCCATGCGGTAGTCGGTCACCCCGGCCAGGAACAGGCCGCGCTGGCTGATCTCGACCGAGGGGTACTCGTCGATCAGGCGCTGCCAGGTTTCAACCGCCTTGCTTAAAGAGTTGTTGCGCTCGAAGATGCGGGCGGCGTCATACAGGGCCTGCGGGGCTTCCGGCGCGGCAGGCGACAGGGATACAAATTCGAGCAGGGTTTGCGCGGCCTGCGGGTAGGCATCCAGGTAGGCCCACTGCGTATAGGCTTTCTCATCCCAGGCGCCGGCCCAGAAGCGGTCCTCCGGGTACTGCGCGATCAGTTCGCTCCAGGTATCCACGGCCGCACTGGGGCTGCCCATCTCGCGCTGGCTGAGGGCGATGTAGTGTAGGGGCGTGCCGTCGTGGTCGAGGTCGCTTTGGATGTAGCGGTTGAATGCGTCGATGGCGACGCCATACTGCCCGGCGTAGTAATCCACCAGTCCGCGGCTCAAGTCATTTACCAGCTCGCCTTCGTCCAGCAGGGCCACCAGCGAGGAGTAGCTGTCGTAGGCTTTGGGGTAGTTGTTGACGGCATCCTGGAAGCGGGCGTAGGCTTGTTCAGGCATGTCCATGTTTAAGAGATACACCTGACCGGCCAGGAAGTCGGTTTGGGCCTTGAGGTAGTCGTTATCGGTGTCGTCGTACACGCCCATGAACTTGCGGATGGCGTTGTCGAAATCACCCATGGCCGCGTAAGCTTTGCCCATCTTGATCACTGTAAAGTTGGGGTCGGTCAGCTGGGAGGCTTGCGCCGCGGCCGCATATGCCTGGACGGCCTGTTCCGGATCGTTGGCCGCCATCAAGGCATCCCCGCGCAGCTCCTGCACGTAGGCATCGATCACGCCCGGGCGCAGCTCCAGGTACTTTCCATAAGCCTGCGCCGCCTGATCGTAGTTTTCCAGATCGTAGTAGCACTCGCCCAAGATGAAGTAGGCATCCGGCAGCAGCTCGCTGTCGGGGTAGTTCTCTGTGACGGTCGACAGGGCCTGGACGGCAGTTTGCTGCTCGCCGGCCAGGTAGCGCGCCCGGCCAATACCGTACAGCGCGGCGGCCTGGGTGTCGCTGTCACCGGCTGCTTCCAGGGCAGTCTGGTTTTCCTGGATGGCCCGTTCGTAGTCCCCCACAAAAATGGCCTGGTCTGCCAGGACCACCCGCTCGGCCGGCTGAGGCGTGGGTGTCACGGTCGGCGTTGGCTGGGGGGTCTGGGTTGGCGTGCTGATCGGGGTGGCGGTCTGGGCCGGCTCTTTCGCCGTGAACGGCAGCGCCGGCATCGAACAGGAAACCGCGGTTATCCCGAGAAGCGCCAAGATTATAATGAAACGAAGGGGACGTCTGCTCATGGTGACTTTATACCGGTTGATGGCCGATGTGTCAATAGCTGTCGAGGGCTCCGTGAGGGTCAGGGTGAGGGGAAAGCCGCACAATCGAAAATGAAATTGGTACTGCTCGGTCACATGAAATTTTGATGAGTGCTTTGACAAACCACCCATTGAGTGTTAGACTTTAGTAGGCTCTTCTAGACGCCCTCGCCCAGGAGGGCGTTTTTTTGGTCTAAGAGGATTATAATGCGAACCGTCGAATGGGACGAACACCAATCTGTTCTACGAATGATCGACCAGCGCCTGCTGCCCGGCGACCTCAAAGTCCTTACCTGTTCGAATGCCTCAGAAGTTGCTGCCGCAATCCAACAGATGGCCGTGCGCGGCGCGCCTGCCATCGGCGTCACCGCCGCGTTTGGCATGGCCCTGGCAGCCGTCCGTTCGCAAGCCACCAGCGTTCCAGCCTTGTTGAATGAATTAAACCAGGCCGGCGATCTACTGATTGCCTCTCGCCCGACCGCAGTCAACCTGCCGTGGGCCGTCCGGCGCGTGCTGGACGTCGCTGACCGGCCGGCTGAATCAGTCGAGAAGCTGCGCTCACGGCTGGTGGAGTTGGCCAACCAAATGGCCGACGAGGACGTAGCCATCAATAAGCGCATGGCCGCGAACGGTGCGGCTTTGATCGAAGACGGTGACACCATCATTCACCACTGCAATACCGGCTCACTCGCAGCCGTGGATTGGGGCACCGCCCTGGGCGTGGTCCGTATGGCGCACGAGCAGGGCAAACGCATCCACGTGCTGGTCGACGAGACCCGGCCGCGCTTGCAGGGCGCTCGCCTGACCGCCTGGGAGCTGTCACAGTATGGCATCCCCTACGAAATCATCAGCGACGGCGCAGCCGGGCACTTCCTGCATACCGGTCAGGCCAATAAAGTTTTCTTCGGCGCCGACCGGGTGGCGGCGAACGGCGACGTGGCCAACAAGATCGGCAGCTACATGCTGGCCCTGGCGGCCCACAGCAACGGCGTGCCGGTCTATTCCGTCTTCCCCACCTCGACAGTCGATCTGAGCCTGCGCAGCGGTGATTTGATCCCAATCGAAGAACGCGATCCCTGTGAGGTGCTCGATATCCAGATGCGAGGCGAGCGGGTGGTACCTGAGGGGGCCAAAGCCCGCAACCCAGCTTTTGACGTCACGCCGCACGAGCTGCTAACCGGCCTGGTTACCGAGAATGGGGTTGTTTACCCGCCCTTCGACCCAAACCTTCGAAATACCGTGAGAAACGTTTGAAAGGGGAACACACTTCATGACCATCGTTTGCACCGGGTCTATTGCTTACGATTATTTAATGACCTTCCCGGGTTATTTCCGGGATCATATCTTGCCCGAACGTCTCGAGTCGATCAGCCTGTCCTTCTTGGTCGATTCGATGGTGCGCCAGCAAGGCGGGATCGCCCCCAACATTGCCTACACCTTGGCGCTGCTGGGTGAGCCCAGCCCGAAAGTGATGGGTACGGTCGGCGTCGATTTTGCCGACTACCGCAGTTGGCTTGAAAGCAAAGGTGTCGACACTTCTTGGATCAAGGTGATCCCCGAGGTGTTCACCGCCTCGTTCTTCGCCAACACGGACAAGGCCAATGCTCAGATTGCCAGTTTCTATTCCGGCGCAATGGCCTACGCCGCCACACAGTCGTTGAAGGAAATAAGCTCCGATCAACCCGAGCTGGTAATCATTTCCCCCAACGACCCAAAGGCCATGGACCGTTTTGTGGCCGAGTGCAAGGAACTCGGGATCCCGTACCTGTATGACCCGGGCCAGCAGGTGGTCCGCTCCGACCCGGCAGAGCTGACGCGCGGCACGGTCGGCGCGACCTACCTGTTTGTGAATGACTACGAGTACGATCTGCTGCAAAAGCATACCGGCTTGAAACATGCCGACATGCTCAGCAACGTGAAGCGCCTGGTTGTCACTCGCGGCGAAAAGGGCGCCAGCATCTACGCCGAGGGCCAGGAGTACCATATCCCGGTGGTCAAGCCCGAGCGCATCCTCGATCCAACCGGCGTCGGTGATGCCTTCCGGGCCGGCTTCGTGCGTGGCGTCCGCCTGGGCCTGGACTGGCAGACCTGCGGGCAGGTTGGCGCGCTGGCTGCTACCTATGTGCTGGAGCAGAAGGGCACGCAGAACCACACCTATACGATACCGGAGTTTGTCGAACGGTATCAACAAAATTTTGACGATCAAGGCTCGCTTGATGCCTTGTTGCGTAAATCGTAGCCAGGGGATGAAATTTTTGGAGGAATTTCAATGGAAAATTATGATGTGAAAGATCTTCAGTTCGCTGAAGGCGGCCGCAGGCGGATCGATTGGGCCGAGCGTGAGATGCCGGTCCTGCGTCAGATCCGCGATCGCTTCGAGAAAGAGCGACCGTTGGACGGTATCCGCATCTCGGCCTGCCTGCACGTTACGACCGAGACCGCTAATCTGATGAAGACCCTGCAGGCCGGCGGCGCCGACCTGGTGCTGACCGCTTCGAACCCGCTCTCCACCCAAGATGACGTGGCCGCGGCGCTGGTTCAAAACGATGAGATCCCGGTCTTCGCGATCAAGGGTGAGAGCAACGCAGTGTATTATAAGCATATCGAAGCTGCGCTCGATCACAAGCCTCAAATCACCATGGACGACGGCGCGGACCTGGTCAGCACACTGCACAAGGACCGCCGCGAGCTGCTGCTGGGTGTCATCGGCGGCACCGAAGAGACTACTACCGGCGTCATCCGCCTGCGCGCCATGGCTGCCGATGGGGCGCTCTCGTTCCCCGTCGTCGCCGTCAACGACGCTATGACCAAGCACTTCTTCGATAACCGCTACGGCACCGGCCAGTCGACCCTGGACGGCATCATTCGCGCCACCAACATCTTGCTGGCCGGCAAGGTCTTCGTCGTAGCCGGTTACGGCTGGTGCGGCCGTGGCCTTGCGATGCGGGCCCGCGGCATGGGCTCGAACGTGGTCGTGACCGAGGTCGACCCCATGTCCGCCCTGGAAGCCGTTATGGATGGCTTCCGGGTCATGCCGATGAACGAAGCCGCGAAGATCGGTGACATCTTCGTCACCCTGACCGGTGACCTGAATGTGATCGATAAGCATCACTTCGAGGTGATGAAAGACGGCGCGATCATCGCCAACTCGGGCCACTTCAACGTCGAGATCAACATCCCGGCGCTGGATGAGATGGCCGTTGAGAAGCGCCTGGTGCGCCCGATGGTCGAGCAGTTCCAGATGAAAGACGGTCGCCAGCTTCACTTGCTGGGCGAAGGCCGCCTGATTAACCTGGCCGCCGCCGAAGGGCACCCCGCCAGCGTGATGGACATGTCCTTCGCTAACCAGGCTTTGAGCTTGGAATACATTGTGAAGCACAGCGATGAACTGGCCAAGAAGGTCTATGCCGTCCCCGAAGAGATCGACCGTGAGATCGCCCGCCTGAAACTCCAGGCCATGGGCGCTTCCATCGACATCCTCACCCCCGAGCAGGTGAAATACCTCAACTCCTGGGAAGAGGGCACCTAAAATTACGAGAGTCGTGTAGAAGAACAGAGAGCAGCCAGTCAGCTGGCTGCTCTCTTGCTTTTTGGACAAATTCCGTATAAACTCAATAGTACCTCCTATATTGATTCGAATTGAGTATGGGGAAATGCCAAAACGTCGACGCGCTCGAGAACACGTATTCCAAAAGATTGGCCCTATTGGCTGGCTGATCTTATTCTTGGTGTTCTTCCCGGTCGTTTTCTTTTTTAAGGAGCTGCGCGAGCTGCTTGTGTTTTGGCTCCACCCGAATCTCGATCCACCCTGGCTGCGTGCCATCAGCCTGACACTCATCGAGTTGTTGACGGGCTTCCTGGCTACGTTCGTTTTGTGGGTCTTGCTGGTTGCAGGGCAAGCGCTTGTACCGGTGAACAGCTTCAATGAACGGGTGCGGGCCGGCTGGCATTTGCTGCTCTTCATCTTTGGCCGACACGGCATTGCCACCGCCGTGCGCGACGGTAAGATCATGACCTCCCGAAAACCGGAGGGGGAATACCCCGGCTTGCTGATCATCGACTTCAACAGCGCGGTTGTGCTGGAAGAGAAAACCCCCATCCCCGATCTCTCGCTCCCCATTACGAGCATGCGTAACGGCTTGATCGCACGCTTGGGCTTAATGGATGAGCCGGAAAGCCCGCGCGTTGCCGGGCCTGGATTGGTCTTCCTGCGTCCCATGGTCGACATCCATTCCGTGATCGATGTACGTCCGCAGATCCGCAATCGCCAGGACGTCTGCGCCTACACCCGGGATGGCATCGAAGTCAAAACCGGGGTTTCAGCCTTATTCAGTGTCGGGCAGCCGCCGCCCTTGCTTACATTCACGTTTGATGGCGTCTTCAAAGTCGAAAATATGCACCTGGTTGATCTGGACGAGACCGAGGATGGCGGTGTCAAGATCAACCAGGTGCGTGAGAACTTCCAAGATGAGCTCGACCCCGATGACTGGATCGAGATCCAGGAGCGCCTCACCTCACTTTCCATCGTCCAGGCCCACTTCCATTATTCCCTGCAGCCGCGCGGCTCACACATCCCAATCTTCAACCGCAGGCGTGTATTCTCGGCCGCGTTTTCAGATGCTCTGGACGAAAAGGGGAATGGGATCCCCTGGAACGAGCTGCCGGTGAAAGTGGCCTGCGACATGTACCGTCAGCTCTTGCTGGAATTCAACTACGATCAGTTGTACAACCTGCAGGATGAGGACAACTATCCCCTGCAGTTCATCCGCAGCCAGCTGCGTCTGCGGGTACGAAACAACGGGCTGCTGTCCTTCCGCCTGTTGATGCGCCGTGATCGCCGGCCTCTGGAGCCGGGCGCTCTTTTGCAACCTGACGAGCTGTACGTCTCGCAGGTCTTTCCGCTGATGTCCCCCAAAGTGCTTCGTAATGCCGGCATCGCCGTTTTTGCCAGTAATTTCGGCGACCTGATTCCGAATGAGTTGGTGTATCAACAACGGCTGGACAGCTGGCGGGCGCGCTGGGAGAGTGAAACCCAGGTGATCGAGGCCAAAAACGAACTGGATGCGATCCGCGAGCGTACTCGCGCCCGGCTGCAAACCCAGCAAGAGTTGATCCGCAGGCTGCACCAGGTGCTCAATAACGCATCCCAATCGCCGGAGGCGACGGCGATCCAGTTCTATATGGAGCTGGAGGCGCTGACGCGCGACCCCATCACCAGCAAGCTGCTGCCGAACGAGACCGTCTTACTGATGCGCTCTGTCGGTGACTGGATCAACTTCAAAGAGTCCCCTCCCGGCCCAGGACTGCTGGGGGATGGAGGAAAGCTGTAATGGATCGCAGCGAATCGGTACCTTTCCGGAAAACTCCTCTGCCTGACGAGCAGACTGCTGTGCGGGAGCAGACGCACGCCTTCGCGCGGCTCTCCTTGATCATCATCACTATAGGGCTTTTCTGCCTGATCGGCGCCCAGTTCGTCGAAGGCGGACCAGGATTTGTTCAAGGTTTTCGTGAGACCAATCCACCTGTGTACTGGCTGCTGTACGTCCTGAATCTGCTGCGGTATGCCATCGTGCCGCTGGTGACCATCTACTTCGTGTTGTCTTCCGCTGCTCGTTTCGTGCAGGAGATCTACGGGTTGTCCTCTCCTCAAGAAGGTTTCCGTTTTGTCACCGCCGCCATGTTCGGCTCCCCTTTCCTTTCGATCCGGGTCCGCAAGGGCAAAGTCGAGGGGGGCGAATGGGAGCTCAAGCAGATGGAGGCGATTGGCGGGCCGGGCAGCGTGGTCATCGCCGCCGATTCGGTGGCGCTTTTCCAGCGCACCCGAACCCCATCCAACACGGCTACGAACCGCGGCTACTTCCTGGCCCCGTTTGAGCGAATCGATATTAACTTGAGCCTGGAGGACCAGGAGGGTACCCGCGAAGAGGTCAGAACCGTCACGCGTGACGGCATTCAGGTACGCCTCACCGACGTGCGCTTCCGCTATCGCATCCTTCACAGCGAAGAGGATGGCGCCGTCCACGTCCGTTCGCTGCAGCGTCCATATTCGTATGCGGATGAGGCTCTGCGCAGCATAGCCTATGGTACGCCGGTCAACAAAGACGGCGAGGGAGCCTGGCAAAATTCGGTCGCCTTTATGCTCACCGGTGCGATCATTGGCTTCATCAACGAGCGCCCGGTCGATTATTTAACCGCCCCAAAGATTTCCGGGCAGGCCCCTCGCCGGGAGATCAACGAGCGCTTGTTCACACAGGTGCAGAGACGCCTGAAAGGAGCGGGGGCCCAACTGCTGTGGATTGACGTAGGCCATATTGACATCATCACCGATGAGGTCGATCAGGATCGAGTGGCGCGCTGGGCGGTTCACTGGGCCGGGGATGCCGCATCCCGGCGGGCTTACGCGCAAGCCACCTTGAACGCTTACAAAGAATTGGGAAAAGCCGAGGCACAGGCCGAAATGATCATGGGCATCACCCACGCATTGAAGAATGTGGACCTGTCTTCTTCGTCGCGTGCCCAGTTCTCCACGCTGCTGCTCATGCGCGCCACCCAAATTTTGGAAGAGATCAAAGTGAATCCAGCAAAGGGGGAGGGGAGCAAGTGAGATCCAACATTTGGCGCATATTCGATTACCTCAGCCCGGTAGGCGGGCGCTTGGAGGTTCCTCCGGAAGCTGCGCAAGTTTTCGGTAGGGCCCAGGCGGGCATTCAAATGGAAGAACTCGAACAGCTCGTCCAGGAGGCGCTCAGCCTGACCCGCAGCCAGAGCAGTGGCGCTTATGGGACCACCCTGCTCAAAAGTGGCTTGCTGATGGAGCAGCGCGGCTTCATCGAGCGGGCCGAGGTCTACCTGCGGCTAGCGGTCAAGAACGGCAAGGACCTGGATGACCTCGGCGCGCTGCACTGGATACTGGGCCAGATCCAGTACCAGATCAAGCTGAACAAATCCGCCTTCCGAAACTGGGCGCGGGCTACGGATATCTTCACAATCGAACGGAAAGTCAAAGAAGGGCAGGCGGAGGACGTGCTGGTCACGCACTACGCTGACCGGCTGCAGTGGATGTACGATGAACGCTTCTGCACCCTTGAAGAGGCTTACTATACTTACCTGACCTATTTCAGCGGACGCCCAACCGGGCTCTACTTCGAACGCCTCGCCAATAATCTAATGGACTTGCTGGAAGACCGGCAGTATGAGCAGGCCCACCGACTGATCGATCGCCTGGACGCCTATATCCATGAAATCCACCGCCGAGAAGAGCAGACCCTGATCCACGTGCGCATCGGCATGGCGCTGTGGCAGATGGGCAGCGTCTACCAGGCTGTCGACCGCTTCCAAGAGGCGATTGCCCGCTACCTGGGTACAAGCCGGCACCAGGAGGCAATGGCTCGCTGGATGCTGGGGATTATCCAATGGCAGGTTCCAGAAATGGAAAGGGACGCCGGGGTGGAGTGGGAGCTGGCCTGCGAAGCCTTCCATGAGCTCGAATATGAGTCAGACCGGGAAAACCTCCAGGAGCGCAAGCTCTGGTATCAGCAAACTGGCACGCAGATGCGACGGCTGCTGGAGCAGCGGCTGGAAGGGGCGAGCCTTTCCTGATCGCCCATGTTAAAAACGAAAGCAGTCGTGAGTTGCTTTACAACTCACGACTGCTTTCGTTTTTAATCGACTACTCCGTCACCACCACTTCGATGTAAAACTCATCTCCAAACAGATCCCCGTTCGGTGTGGCGGCCTGCCAGGCGCTGCGGTAGGTGTCGGGCTTGTCCGGGGCGGTGAAGACGATCTGGATGGTAGCTTTCGCGCCTGCCTTGGCCGGGTACAGGCTCTGCTCCTCGGCCACACCCATCGCATCGCCGGACACCAGTCGAACGGTATAACCTTCGCCCCAATCGCAGTCGCCGCTGTTCTCCACTTCCCAGCGCTTGTCGATCTTGTCACCCGCCTTGACCTCGGTCCCGTCGGGAATGCTGAGATCGCTGAGGAACGACAAGATTGCCTGACAGGTGGCTTCCTCTGTTTTTGCCGCGGCTTCTTTGGTGGCCTTGGCCTTCTTGGTAGGCGTAACGGAGGGCAGCGCCAGCGTGGGCGCCATAAAGATCTCTCCCTGCTGCTCGGTTGGCACCGGGCGCTCAGGGCGCAGGCTGCAGGCGCTCAGCAAGACAAGCAGCGCCAGCCCGAAGATCGCAGTTTTCAAACCCCGTCGATGGATCATAGGAATAGTTTACACTGGATTTTGTTTTTTGTGTAAGAAAATACCTCTTCAGAATCAAACAGGCCGGGCAATCACTGCCCGGCCTGTTTGCAAAATTCAATCTAATCTTCGCTGAAGTCCTCGTCGCCGCTGCCATCATCATGATCGTCGTCGCCGCTGTTATCGCCAAAGCCGATCGGGGTACCGTTGGCCATGGCGTTCTGGCGCACGCCAATCTCGATCTCTTGCGAGAGTTCGGGGTTCTGGCGCAAGAATTCCTTGGCGTTCTCGCGGCCCTGTCCAAGCCGGATGTCGCCGAACGAGTAGAAAGCGCCGCGCTTGGTGATGATCTCCATCGAGGTGCCCAGGTCGATAATGTCGCCGACCTTGGAGATGCCCTCGTTGTACATGATGTCGAACTCCGCCGTGCGGAAGGGCGGCGCTACCTTGTTCTTGACCACCCGCACGCGCACCCGGTTGCCGATGATCTCGGCGCCCATCTTAATCGATTGGATGCGGCGGATATCGAGCCGGACCGAGGCGTAGAACTTCAAGGCCATGCCGCCCGGAGTGGTCTCGGGGTTGCCGAACATAATGCCGATTTTCTGGCGCAGCTGGTTGGTAAAGATGACCGACGTCTTCGTTTGGTTGATGGCGCCCGACAGCTTGCGCAGCGCCTGCGACATCAGGCGGGCTTGCATACCCATGGTCGCATCGCCCATGTCGCCTTCGATTTCAGAGCGCGGCACCAGCGCCGCCACCGAGTTGACCACTACCACGTCCACTGCGCCCGAGCGCACCAGCGTTTCCGTGATCTCCAGGGCTTGCTCGCCCGTGTCTGGTTGCGACACCAGCAGGTTGTCGATGTTCACGCCCAGCCGGACCGCATAAGCGGGGTCGAGCGCGTGCTCCATATCGATAAAGGCAGCCGTGCCGCCCAAACGCTGCGATTCCGCTACAATGTGCTGGCACAGCGTGGTTTTACCCGAAGACTCGGGACCATAGACTTCGGTGATCCGGGCCCGCGGGATTCCACCCACCCCCAGAGCAATATCCAGGGAGAGTGAGCCGGTTGGGATTGCCTCTACAGCGAGATGCCGGGCTTCACCCATGCGCATGATCGAACCTTCGCCATAGCGTTTGATGATATCCCCAAGCGCTTTGTCCAGCACTGCGCGCCTTGCATCCTTCATGTTGGAATCGGCGTTGGCTGGCAGGGGCTGAGAGGGTTGGGAGGATTTTCTAGCCATTCTTCATTACTCCTGTGGTTTTATAAGTCAATTATATCTCTAGAAAGGAAGTAAGACCAATATCACGTCTCTTTATTATAGTACATCTGTTCAAATGGTCAAGGTTTAAAGAGGGGTGAATTTTCGCTTTGGATGCCAATTGTTTGGAGCGGAACGGTTGCTCGGAACAACTGGGATCCAAAACGCTGAAAGGTTTTTGCCAACTGCATGAGTATAGCGTAAAATGGGTGCGGGGATTTCATTTTTAATAAGGAGTGTTTTTATGGAATACAGGCTGTTAGGCAGTACCGGCGTGAAAGTCTCGAAGCTTTGCTTTGGGACCATGTCCTTCGGCGCAGAGGCGGACGAGGAAACTTCGGCGGCGATGTTCAACCGCTGTCTCGATACAGGCATCAACTTCTTCGACTGTGCGAACGTGTATGCCGGGGGCCTCTCGGAGGAGATCCTGGGGCGGTTGATGGCCGGTAAACGCCAGAATTTAGTGATCACCAGCAAGGTTTATTTCCCAACTGGGGAAGATGTCAACGCTCGCGGCGCTACCCGCCGCCACATCATGGACTCCATCGAGGGCAGTCTGAAACGCCTGAACACCGACCATCTGGATGTTTACTTCATCCACCACTTCGATGAGTTGACCCCCCTGGAGGAGACCCTGCGCGCCCTCGATGATCTGGTATCGCAAGGCAAGATTCTCTATCCTGGGGCCAGTAACTTTGCCGCCTGGCAGGTGGCCAAGGCTCTCGGCATTTCAGCCCTGCATGATTGGGCTCGCTTTGAAGTGCTGCAGCCGATGTACAATCTGGTCAAGCGCCAGGCTGAGGTTGAGATCCTGCCGATGGCCGGGTCTGAGCGCCTGGGAGTGATTTCGTACAGCCCGCTGGGCGGTGGGCTGCTGACCGGCAAGTACGGCGCCCAGCGCCGCCCCGAATCCGGCCGCTTGATGGAAAACAAGATGTACCAGACCCGCTACCAGGGTGAGCAAACCTACCAGGTCGCCGAAAGGTTCACCCAGTTTGCCGAACAACATGGTTATGAGCCCGTCTCGCTGGCGGTAGCCTGGGTGGCCGCCGCTCCCGGCATCACCGCTCCGATCATCGGCGCTCGCAACGTGCAGCAGCTGGACGGCTCGCTCAAGTCGCTGGACATCGCCATGACGTCCGAGCTGCGCGCGGAGGTCTCTTCGCTTTCGCCCGAGCCCCCGCCCGCCACGGATCGCAGTGAGGAGGACAGCCCCTTCACCTATGGCGGCAAGCGCTAAAAAGATCTAGATCAGAAAGTTGACAGGAGAGAGGTGGAACGCACTTTTAAAGTGCGTTCCACCTGATTCCCCTACATTAATCTAGCCTCATAGAAATCATTTTATCCTCCAAACCTGGATATAATAAGTGACAGTTCTACACAACCCCTTGCGTGTTCTGACGGAAAGGAAGTCCTTCAAATGAAATATGGCCTGAGTTTGCTTCTCCTGCTGGCAGTGGTTCTATCAGCTTGCACCGCGCTCCCCGGAGCCCTCGCCCCTACGCAGACCTCTGCCCCAACCACAATTCCAGGATCGGACAACGCGGCTGTCTCGAGCGACGGCTCGAATCAAGACAAAAGCTGCGGCCCGGGCGCGTGCGTCCGCCAGGTGTTCGTCCAGAATGATGGAGAGCAGTTCAGCGTTTTATTTGACATCGTCGGCAAGGGAGGCAAGATGGACCCCGAAAACCCGCCCCAATTCATCGGGGATTTGGTTTTTGGCAGTTACTATATCAAGGCCGATGGGACGGAAGACTTCCTGGTGGGCGGCCGGTTCACCATGGAACAGTACTTTTGCTATTCGGGTAACGACATCCCATGGAACGCCGGCAGCTTCGGCGCAGTGTGTGGTTTCAGCGTTCCCCTGGCCGACATGCAAACTTATCAGCCGCAAGTGGGCGATCAGGTGCGCGTCACCCTGCCGTTCTATTCCAATTTCAGTCAGACCGTGACAGTCGATCAGGGCGAGCCGGCGCAGAAGGCAGAGCAGTAGCCTTTCGTTCCCGAACACTCATGCAAAGTCCCCATTGCAATCGGCGTGGGGACTTTTGTGATCCCAAAACCTGCCCTCCACCCAAAATTCATTCTTGACATTCGGTCTCGTTTTTGTTACCATCTCAAAATATACAACCAAATATCGGAGAAATAGCGGCTGAATCTCATCCAACCGGGTGAGATGACGAGGTGGAGGTTCCTCCTTGCGAAAGGAGATTAACCCCGGCGAACCAAACGCCGGGGGAAAATCGAGAGATCAGCGGATGCCTCCGGAGCCCGATCACAGGCTCCTTTCTCCCTTCCGAAAAAAGTGACGCTGAAATGCGGCTGGCGACAGTTGAGATAAGGTGGTCACAGTGATCGAGGGAGGCGCGCTTTGCGCCGGTCTCGTGGCTTAGGAAGGGCTGCCGCGATCGTTTCTGGATTTGGTATTCATCAAAAGGCATGCCCACGCATGCCTTTTATTCTATCTATTGCAGGGAGGCAAAAATGGATTCAAAAGATGTTCTAAAACGGGTCAAGGAAGATGGGGTCAAGTTTGTATCGCTCCAGTTTACGGATGTGACCGGCACGGTTAAAAGCCTGGACATGCCAATCGGGCAGTTGGAAGGTGCGCTGGAGAATGGTATCTGGTTCGACGGCTCTTCGGTGGAAGGCTTCGCCAGGATTCAGGAAAGCGATATGCATCTGCAGATCGATACCGATACCTACGCCGTCCTGCCCTGGTCGCCGGAGGACATGCGTCGCGCCCGCTTGATCTGCGATATCTACTATCCCGACGGCGGCCCCTTCGAGGGCGACCCGCGCGGTATGCTCAAGCGCATGCTCGCCAAGCTGGACGACCAGGGTTTGGTCTACAACGTTGGCCCCGAGCCGGAGTTCTTCCTCTTCCGCCGCAATGGGCCTGAACTCGATCGTCCACCCGGTGCCGCACGACGTCGGCAGCTACTTCGACTTCTCCCCCAATGACGAAGCCGTGCGGGTGCGCACTGAGCTGATGTCGGCCCTCAGTCAGATGGGCCTGGAGGTGGAGGTGGGTCATCACGAGGTGGCCTTGGGCCAGCACGAGATCGACTTCCGCTTCATGGATGCCCTGCGCACCGCCGACAACGTCTTGACCCTCAAGTACACCGTCAAGGCCATCGCCGCCCAGCATGGCCTGGTGGCCTCATTCATGCCCAAGCCGATTTTCGGCATCAACGGCTCTGGGATGCACTGCCACCAGTCCATTTCCGATGCGAGCGGCAAGAATCTGTTCTTCGATGAGACTGATGAATTCTGCCTGTCGGACACGGCTTACGGCTTCATCGCCGGTCAGCTCAAGCACGCCCGCTCGCTGGCCGCGGTGGTCGCCCCTTCGGTCAACTCGTACAAGCGCCTGGTCCCCGGCTATGAAGCGCCCGTTTACGTTGGCTGGGCGCAGACCAACCGCTCGGCGCTAATCCGCATACCCCGTTACAACAAAGGCATGAGCGGCGCCACCCGCGCCGAGCTGCGCTGCCCCGATCCTTCCTGCAACCCCTACCTGGCCTTCATGGTCATGCTGGCGGCTGCCATGGACGGAATCGAAGGCGGCCTCAAGCCGGAAAAGCCGTTGAATGACGTCAACATCTACACTCTGACCGCCGAAGAGCGCAAAGAAATGGGCATCGAACAGCTGCCCGGCTCGCTGCGGGAAGCCCTGGATGAGCTCGACAAGGATACCGTCCTGATCGACGCGCTCGGCCCGGTTTTGTATGAAGCCTTCACGCGTGCCAAGCGCGAAGAGTCCGATGCTTACCGCATCCACGTCACCGACTGGGAACTGGAGCACTATCTCGAGACGGCCTGACGGCAGGGTTCAGGGAATGAGGAAGCAGGTAATCAGGGTGATAAAGCCCGGTTGCCTGCTTCCGAATTTCCTGCTTTTCCCTATTTGACATCCCAACACAATACCATTACACTGTATTAAAATACCGGTGTGTTTCGATTGCGCTTACCTCATCTTTGAGCTGAAGAGGAGAAAACATGTTCCCATCACATCGGCTCGTTATGCACTCAGGTCCACTGGCCGGGAAAGCTTACCCGCTCGAAAAAGGGGAGATCTTTGTCGGACGTGACCTTTCCAACGAAATTGTCATTAACGATCCCGAGGTTTCACGCCGTCACGCTCGCTTATTCACGCAGGGCAACAACTACGTTATCGAGGATCTGGGTTCCACCAATGGCACCTACGTCAATGGACAGCGCCTGATGGGCCCGTACGTGCTGCGACCCGGTGAGGTGATCGTATTTGGCGAGCACATCACTGCGCTCTATGAGGGCACGCAGCCCGACACGGCCGACACGTTTGCTGCCGGGCGCGGGCCTGCCCAGACCGGGCAGCCGGCTTTCAATAACAACCCGGAAACGGAGCGACCCACCTTTACCGTGCAGCAGGGGTACGTGGGCCAGGTTCCAGCGGTCGAAGATATCGAAGGCCCCCCCGAGCGGCGCGTGCCGGTATGGGTCTTGATTGTCGGCGCACTCCTGCTGCTGACCTGCCTGTGTGTTGGCTTCCTGGAGCTGGTCGACGTGACCCGCTCTTGGTGCTGGCTGTTTGGCTGGCTGATCAACATGTTTAGCCCCGGCTTGTGCCCCTAGCGCTGCTTCCGTTCCAATTCAAACCCCTTTGCCGACAGATAAAGGGGTTTTGTAATTGCTCAGCCTGCACGGGCCCACCCCTGCCTCCTCTTCTCGGACCCTAAAGGTCTTCTCTATTCGAGTAACCTTTAGGGTCTAGTTCCCCTATTTTGTTTGCATTTCCGGCTTTTAATGTTTACAATGATCCTATGTATCAACAGAGCAATCAACCAGGCGATCCGGTCGAAGCCAACGCTCCGCCGCAAATACCCGAGCCAACCTCACCACCTTGGAGCAACACCACGAAGCTGGTCGTTGCGCTGACGCTGGTTGCCGTTGTGGCAGGCTTCTTCATCAGCTTCCGCAACATTGTTGGGCCGCTGCTGATGGCCTTCTTGCTCGCTTACGTGCTGTATCCCACTGCCAATTACATCCGCAGCCGCCTCCCGACTTCCTGGCGGGTGTCGGTGACCCTGATCTACGTGGTTCTGTTCATCATCATTTTGGGTGTGCTGATCTGGGGCGGCTTCGTCCTGGTAGATCAGATCCTCGCATTGATCAAGTTCCTCGACCGGCAGGTGGCCAACCTGCCCGCCTTGATCAACGATCTGACCTCTCACCCCTTGCAGATTGGACCGTTCATCCTCGGTCTGGGCACGGCCGAGCTGCAAGGCATCCTGACTCAGTTGTTTGGAGCCGTTCAGCCATTGTTCACGCAAGTGGGTGGTCTGGTGGGGGGGATTGCCTCCAGCGCGGCAGTATTGATCGGTTGGACTCTGTTCGTCTTGCTGATCTCATACTTCATCTTGGCCGAGTTGGAAGGTGTGCCGGGTGAGATCTTTGCCCTGAATATCCCCCACTATCAGCAAGACATCGATCGCATGAAGATCGAGCTAGGACGCATCTGGAACGCCTTTTTGCGCGGCCAGCTGATCATCTTCCTGCTCACCATTCTGATCTATTCGATCTTGCTGGCGGTCCTGGGTGTGCGCTACTTCTACGGCCTGGCTCTGCTGGCCGGGCTGGCCCGCTTTGTGCCCTATGTAGGCCCGGCCATCACCTGGACCGCTTACGGCCTGGTCGCCTATTTCCAGGGCAGCACCTTCTTCGGGCTCAGCCCGTTAGTTTATGCCCTGATCGTAGTCGGGATTGCCTTGTTTATCGACACCATCATGGACAACTTTGTGACGGTGCGTGTGCTCGGCAGCGCCCTGCGGGTGCATCCCGCGATGGTGATGGTGGCGGCTATTGTCGGCGCTACGCTTCTGGGCGTCATCGGCGTCGTGCTGGCCGCTCCCGTATTGGCGACTTTGAAACTGTTCTTCGGCTATGCCTTCCGCAAGCTTTCGGATCAAGATCCCTGGGAGGGTATGGACATCTCGCCGCCCACGCCGCGCCCGCTGCTTCCCGGTTTTGGCGGTCTCTGGCGCCGCGCTAAAGGGAGATGGCGGCGGCTGCGCGGGCATGAGCAGCCGGAAGATGAAGAAGCAGAGGAAGACCAAGAAGACCAGGAGTAACCCATTTCTTTTCAGCACGTTTGAAAGAAACAGGCCAAATCTCTGGCGGGCGCCGGGTTCTTGTGAGATAATTCCACGTAGCTGCTGAGGCAAGGTTTTTTTCCAAAAGGCGCCCGGTTCTTTTGTAGAACTGCGCTGCCTGAGCAGCTATATCTAACCCATTGAAAGGGGATGAAAATGGCGACATCCAACGAACCGAAAACGAATACGCTGGCAGAAACCGACAATTACCTGGTTTGGGAGGCCGAAGAGCCGGATGGTGAGACCACCTATCATCTCGAGTTGAATAATGTGACGTTGCATTTCTTCGCGGAGGAGTGGGTGGAGTTCCTCGAACTGGTGCGCGGCCTGTCTAAGGACAACCTGGCCCGCTGACGAGTTTTGTAGGATTAAATAGTAAAGCCCCGTTTCATGGAACGGGGCTTTATTGGTGCGTCCCCTCAGTACCACACCAATATGAAATGTCTTCGCCAAAGATTGCCAGAACGAATTGTCAAGACAATATTGTAGTTTTCAAATGCCATCTGCGGCTGTTTCAGCCGCCAGGCCGGTATTGTTCAAGCCATAAAACTCGGACGAATTTGTATTAAGGACCTCTTGAATCAGCTTTTGCAGCTCATCCAAATTTGTAAATGTTTCGGCCCGGTTGCTCTGCACGAGCTGTAATCGCCCTCGCAGCGCTTCGTCGTCGTCTTCCGCCGGTAATATTGTCAGTAAAAATGTATACTTCTTACGCATTGATAACCTCACACTGTTATCATAGCGCATTGTGCTGACACAAGACTGACACAAGTCACGATTTTTCGGTTAAAATCGGCCAAAAATTGCGCTTTTTGCAACGAAAAATAGAAAACTGCAAGGATTTCTTCTTTCCCTCAACGCCCGGTCCCTTCTCCACTGAATTGAGAGGGAAGAAATACCCCTGAAGCATAAAAAGCCCCTCTCCATTCATTGGAGAGGGGCTCGGCTTTCTCTTCTGTTTTACCAAACGGTCTTATCGTTTGCGCAGTTCCTCGGCCAGCGTCCGCAGATCCGAGCGCGGTGTCAAGCCAAGTTCGGAGTCCAGGGTCTGCTGCAGGTCCAAATACAGGCGCATGGCACGCGGCACGTCCCGCATTTGTACGTAGGCTTGCATGCCCAGCAGCACGGCGTCCTCATTCCATGCGTCCAGGTGCAAGATGCGCCGTGAGCAGTCCAGCGCTTTGAAGAACTGCTGCTGCTCCATGTAAGCCTGCCCCAACGCCAGCAGACCCCGCAGGTACAGCTCTTCCAGGCTCTTGCGGCGGCTGGCGCTCCAATCGCTGTAGCGGTCCATCGGGAAGATCTCGCCGGTGTACATCGCCAATGCCTGCTCCAGGTCGTCGATGTTGCCTGAGCGCATGGCAATCGGCAGGGCCTGCTCGAAGCGCTCGAAGTCCACCACGGTTCCGGGCGGCAAATACAGCGAGACGCGCTCGCCTTCCACCAGCAGGTAGCGCGAAGGGAACTTATCCGGCAGATCGGGCTCCAGGATGTGCCGCAGGGTGGAAGTGGCCTGGTGGAACTGTGCCAGCGCGGTTGAAGGGGAAGAATCCGGCCACAGGCCGTCCAGCACTTCCTCGCGCCCGGCGCCGTGGTTCGGGTTCAGCAGCAGGAAGCGGCACAGCTCGCCAGACTTGCGCCGGTTCCAGGCCTGGTCGGGGATGCGACGGCGGCTCTGCCAGACAATGAATTGCCCCAACCCATTGATCCGCAGCGGCGGCGGAGCCACCCGCGAGAGCTGCTGCAGCATTTGCTCGGCAACCACCTGGGCCCGGGCGTTGCGACTGCGCAAGTAGGCGGCCACCAGCGGGAAGGCCGTGGACCGCTCGCGTTCGAGGATGAAGGCGAAACCGTCTTTGAGGACATGATCGCACGCCTCCAGCCAGGCCTTGTTGGCCTGCGGGCGTTTCAGTTTTTGATAGAAAGAGGATAGGAAAAAGGCCGTTCGGGCCAGCTCGTAGGCCGCCCCACATTCTTGCAGGAACTGCCGCGCCTCAACCAGGCTGGTCTCGGCGGTTTCCACGTCTCCGGCTTCCCAGCAGGCCAGGGCCCCCTCAATCAGCGAGACGCCGAAATAGTAGCTGTGCCTCGTGCGCTGGGCGTAGCGGGCGGCGTCCTCGGCCCACGAGCGCGCCACCGCCGGGTCGCCTGTCAGGCGGAAATAGCGGCTGTACTCCACCCGCACCATGATGCTTAGATCGGGCGAGCCGGTATGGGTGGCGATGCGCAGCGCCAGCCGCAGGTATTCTTTCGCTTTGTCGAACTCTTCCTCGTCCAAAGACAGCCGGGCCCAGAGGAAATAATAGGCTCCGGCGATGCGGGTGGCCGGCTTGACCATCGGCAGCAGCTCATCGAGCGCGGCGCGGATGCTCGAATTGTCGCCAAGGACGTTGTAGATGTAAGCTCGGGTGTAGGAGATGACCCAGGGCAGCTCGAATCCATTGGTCTGCCAGATGTTGGCGGCTTCCTCCAGGATCGTCAGGGCCAGGTCGAAGTGGCCGCGCGTGCGATAGACGAATAACGCCAGGTCTTGTAATGCAGTCGCCAGGCCGCGGCTGTAGCCGATCTCTCGGCTGAGGTCCGCAGCGCGGTGATATAAGTTTTCGGCAGCGTTGATCTCATCGGCCTCAGAGCCACAGTCGCCCTGGACGATGAGCGCTTCGACGGCGATCCAATCCGAGCGTTCGACGGCAAGAATTTCGTCGGTAATCTGGCGGGCCTTGGCGTATTCGCCGGTCCTCGCCAGCACTTTTGCGAGCTTGATTTGGGCCTGTGCAATGAGGGCTTCTGCGTTCACCTGGCGCGCCTGTTGGAGCGCCTGCTGCGCACGTTGAACTGCATTTTCGGTATCGCCGCCCGCTTCCATAAGATCGCTTTCTACCAAGAGTCTCTCGATCTCCTGCAGCATAAAAAAAGCATCCTGTTCTCTGGAATGGGTGGTGACCATCTCACGGTCTTTTACAATCATACAACAGGATAGAGGATGGAGCAAGGAAAAATACAAGTTAATCAGACAATCCGTTACCAGGGATCGGGCGAAAAGATCCTGACCCCTAAGCGACGGATTGTCTGATTGACTGTACCTCTAATACCTTCCCCTCTCCTGGTACACGTTCGGATTCGGCAGATCTGCCTCGGCTGCCTTGGTTACCCGCACCGCACAGGCCTTGTATTCGGGAATCTTGGCTTGCGGGTCGACAGCATCGATGGTCAGCAGGTTGGCGGCTGCTTCGGCGAAGTGGAACGGGATGAACACAACCCCGCTGACGGCCTTCTCGGTCACCTTGGCCCGCAGCACGATCGTGCCGCGCCGCGAGGTCACTCGCACCGGGCAGGTGTCATCGATGCCCAGCCGGGCCGCGTCGCCCGGGTTGATCTCCATCATCGCCTCGGGATACAGGTCGTCCAGCCATGAGTTGCGCGTCATTGTGCCGCCATGCCAGTGCTCCAGCACCCGTCCCGTCGTCAAGATCAGCGGGAAGTCGTCGTCGGGCATTTCGGCGCTCGGCGAATAATCCAGTGGGTGGAACTTACCGCGCCCGCGCGGGAACCCCCCGGCGAACAGGAACGGCGTGCCCGGGTGCCGGTCGTTGGGGACGGGGGTTTGCAGGCCCACCTCCTCGATCCGCTTGTAGGTCACCCCGGCGTAAGCCGGCACCAGCCGGCCCATCTCCTCCAGGATCTCAGAGGGATGGCTGTAATCCCAGTAAGCCGAGTTGGGCCGCCCCAGGCGCTGCTCAATTCGCTTGGCCAGGTCGCAGATGATTTCCCAGTCGGCGCGTGCCTGCCCGACCGGCGGGATGGCCTTGCGCACACGCTGGACGCGCCGGTCGGTGTTGGTGAAGGTGCCGTCCTTCTCGGCCCAGGATGCGGTCGGAAGGAAAACGTCTGCGAACACGCCGGACTCGTTAATGAACAGGTCTTGCGCCACCAGGAACTCCAGCTGCTCCATTTGGCGGCGGGTATGGTTCAGGTTCGGCTCGGACATCATTGGGTTTTCGCCCATGATAAACAGGCTGCGCACCCCAGCCGGCTGGACCGCCCCCAGGATCTCGGTGGTGGTCAGGCCAAGCTCGCGGTTGAGCCCGCCCGGCTCGATGTTCCAGCCCTGCTCGAACTTGCGCGCCGAGTTCTCGTCGTTCACCCACTGGTAGCCGGGGTAATGCCATGGCATCGCCCCCGAGTCGCTTGCCCCTTGCACGTTGTTCTGGCCGCGCAGCGGGTTGAGCCCGGTGCCTTCTCGGCCAATATGCCCGGTCAGCAGCGCCAGGTTGATCAGGCTCAGGGCGTTTTCGGTGCCGTGGATGGACTGTGGGATACCCAGCGCCCAGTAGATGGAACCGTTCTTGGCGTTGGCATACATCCGGGCCGCCTCGATGATCAGGCTGCGGTCCACGCCGGAAATGCTCTCGGCATACTCGGGCGTGAACTTCTCCATCGATTGAGCGAATTCGGTGAAGCCTTCGGTTTGATCGTCGATGAAGTCGCGGTTGTACAGCTTTTCCTTGAGGATTACGTGCGCCATGGCCGAGAAGAGCGCCACATCCGTGCCGGGTTTCTCCGCCAGCCACAGGGTGGCGTAATCCACCATCTCCACCCGCCGCGGGTCGACCACGATCAGCTTAGCGCCGTGCTTCTTCACTGCCGCCTTCATTTGCAGTGCAATGATCGGGTGGTTCTCGGCGGTGTTGGTGCCGGTCATGATGAATACGTCGGTCTTCTCGACCTCGGCGGCGGTGTTGCTCATCGCCGATGAACCCAGCGCCATCATCAGCGCTACCACACTTGCGGCATGGCAAAGGCGGGTGCAGTGGTCGATGTGGTTGGTGCGGAACAGCGACCGCATCATCTTCTGCAGCAGGTAGTTGTCTTCATTGGTGGCCTTTGCGCATAGGTAAGAGGCCATTGCCCGCGAGCCGTCCCGCCGGTAGATCTCCACCATCCGGTCGGCTGTATAATCCAGCGCCTCATCCCAGGTCGCTTCACGCCACTCGGACAGATCGAAGGCCTGCGTGCGCTCGCCGGGTTTCTGCGGGTTCTTGCGGATCAGTGGGGTGGTGACTCGCTTCGGGTGGTAGATGAAGTCGTAACCAAAGCGGCCCTTGACGCACAGGTTGCCCTTATTGACCAGCGCGTCCGGGGGCGTGGTGACTTTGAAGATGAAGTCATCTTTGATGTGCAGCTGAAGGTTGCAGCCGACGCCGCAGAAAGGACAGGTGGTTGAAATAACGCGATCTTCTTGGATCATACCGTACCTCCCGTTTCGACTTCGGCTTCCCGGCGTTTGCGTCGCTTGCGCTCCGAGCGGGTCATGCCCATAATGTCGTCGGCGTTATAACCCATCTCCAGCAGCCACTGGCGCTTGGGCTTCAGCGCCCCGGTCGGGCAGACCGCCACGCACTGCCCGCAGAACACGCAGCTGGTGCCGGTCATTGGTTTCTCGAAAAAGGTGTCGATCTGGGTCTCGTAGCCGCGCCCGCTGAAGTTGATGGCGTAGGTGTACTGGGCGTCGTCGGCGCAGACCTGCACGCAGCGCCAGCACAGCACACACTTGGCGTAGTCGCGGATGAACATCGGGTTGTCGTCGATCAGCTCCGGGCTGCGCGCCTCGGCGTCCGGGTAGCGCTGCTCGTCGGCGGAATATTCCTGCATGAAGGTCTGGATCTCCGGCGCTTCGCTGAGGTCCACCGTCGCCGCAAGCATTTCCAGGATGGTCTTGCGCGAGCGCCGCACCCGCTCAGACTGCGTGCGCACCTGCATCCCTTCGGCCGCCTTGGCCACGCACGAAGCCTGCAGCGTGCGTGAGCCCTCCACCTCCACCACGCACATCCGGCACAGTCCGTTTGGGGTCAGGTAGTCGTGGTAGCAGATGGTGGGGATCTCGATCCCTGCGCCTTGGGCGGCTTTCAGGATGGTCGTCCCTTCCGGCACGCTGACCGTTTGATCGTCAATTGTCAGGGTGATCGTTTCTGGCATGGTTTCTCCCTTTTACACAAATAATTCGGGCCAGTGTCGCATGGCGCTCATCACTGCCGAGGCGGCAGTTTGGCCCAGGCCGCACAGCGAGGCGTCCGTCATGGTCCAGCCGGTATCTTGTAAGCGTTCCACATCCCCCGATTGGGGCTGCCCTTGCGCGATTCGCTGCATGATCTCGTACTGGCGCTGGGTGCCGATCTGGCACGGATAGCACTTGCCGCACGATTCCTCTGCAAAGAAGCGCGCCAGCCGTGACAGCACGTCACGCAGGTCGCGCGTCTCGTCCAACACGGTAATCACGCCGGAGCCGAGCGGCAGGCCGGCTGCCCGCAGGTCTTCGAAGGTCAGCGCCACGTCCAGGTCGGCTTCGGTGGCAAACGCTCCGGCTGCGCCTCCGAACAGTGCCGCTTTCATCTTGCGATCACCGCGCATGCCACCGGCCAAGTCCTCCAACAGGTGCCGGAAGCTCGTTCCGAAGGGCACCTCGTATAGCCCCGGCCGGGCCACATCACCGGACAGGCAGAACAGCTTCGACCCTGGCGACTTTTGTGTTCCCATCCGCCGGTAGCCCTCGACGCCTTTTTCCAGGATGGTTGGAATGTTTGCCAGCGTCTCGACGTTATTGATCACCGTCGGCTTATTGAAAAGGCCTTGCGTGGTGGGGAAGGGCGGCTTGATGCGCGGGAAGCCGCGCTTGCCCTCAATCGAACTCGAACAGGGCGGTTTCCTCACCGCAAATGTAGGCGCCTGCCCCCCGGCGCAGCTCCACCTCGAAGCTGAAGCTGCTGCCCAAGATGTTTTCGCCCAGGTAGCCCGCTTTACGGGCCTCGGTCAGCGCCCGCCGTACCACCTCATACGGATAGGTGTACTCGCCGCGGATGTACCAGTAGCCCTTCTCCGCGCCGGTGGCGTAGGCTGCCAGGATCAGCCCTTCCAACGGGCGGTGCGGGTCTTCCTCCATCAACACCCGATCTTTGAAGGTACCCGGCTCGGCCTCGTCGCCATTGCAGATCACGTACTTGGGTTGGCCCTCGGCCCTGGCTGCGCCTTCCCACTTGACCCCGGTCGGGAAGGCTGCGCCCCCACGCCCCACCAGTCCAGATGCCTTGACCGTCTCGATCACCTCGCCCGGACTCCCCTCCAGCGCCCGGCGCAGGGCCGCATAGCCGCCGCTCTGCTCGTACTCTGCCAGGGTGGTCGGCCGGCTGTGGCCGCAGTTGGCAGTCAAGATGCGCACGTCCCCGCCAACGACGTTGCCCGGGCGCTGCACCTTGCCCGCCACCAGGTCTTCCCAGGTGTGTGTGGCGGCATCGCCCACCGGCGCGCCTTGCACCAGCAGCGCCGGGGCATGCTCGCAAAGGCCCAGGCACGGCGCCCGCTCGACGGTCACTGTGCTGCTGCCGTTGCCTTCCACCTTGCGGCGCATGGTCTTGAACAGTCCCTCGGCCCCGGCCATGGCACAGGCCGGGTCTTCGCATACATGCAGCACGGTTTTTCCAACCGGCTCGCTTTGGAACAGGGTGTAGAAGTCGATCACCCCATACACGTCTGCCAGCGGTACGCCCAGCTTTGCGGCGATCTCGGCCGCGGCCGCCTCTGGAACGTAGCCGTACAGGCTTTGGGTAGCGTGCAAGGCCGGCAGCAGACCGCTGCGCCCTTGCGGAACGAGGTCGGCCAGCAAACCTTGCAGGGTTGCCAGATTGATTTCAGCCATCAAACCTCCATTTTGTGATAGAGTATAAATATGACAAATCCAGTCGAAATGAGCCTTGTTATTCAGGCCGGCGGCGTCTCCCGCCGGATGGGTCAAAATAAAGCCCTGATGCCGTTCCTCGGCCAACCGTTGATCGCCCGGGTGATCGGCCGTCTTGTTCACCTGGCCGGCGAGGTCCTGGTGACCACCAACCAGCCCGCCGGTCTCGAGTTCCTCGATCTGCCGCTGATGCCCGACGTGCTGCCCGGTATGGGCGCTTTGGGTGGGCTCTACACCGCCTTGACTGCGGCGCGCCTGCCGGTCGTCGCCCTGGTGGCCTGCGATATGCCCTTCGTCAACCCGGAGCTTCTGGCGGCGCAGCGCAAACTGCTGCTCGAATCGGATGCCGACGTGGTGATCCCGCGCACAAAGTTTGGCTACGAGCCGCTCCACGCCGTCTACCGCCGCGAGACCTGCTTGGGCCCGGTGCGGGCTTCGCTGGACGCCGGCCGCCTGCGCATGGACTCCTGGTTCGATCAAGTCCGCCTGCGGGTCATGGGGCCGGAGGAGGTGCGCCTCTACGATCCAGAAATGCGCGCTTTCCTCAACGTCAACACACCCGAAGAATTCGCTCAGGCCGAGGCGCTGGCCGGTTCAGAGGGGCAGCCCTCGTGACTGCTCTCCCCAAACCCTAATCCGCCGCCTCCGCAATCCCCTCCGTCACCATCCCCAACCGCTCGGGATGGGCGTACACCCAGAATTGGGTCCTCCGGGCATATCCGACCAGGGTGATGCCCAGTCTCTCTGCCGTTTGCACAGACATCGACGTGGGCGAGGTGCGTGACACCACCATCGCCGCGCCCATGCGGGCCGACTTCTGCAGCATCTCAGAGCTGATCCGGCCGGTGGTCAGCGCCATCCAGCCCTCGGCGCTCAACCCTTCCATCAGCAGCAGCCCGGCCAGCTTGTCGAGCGTGTTGTGCCGCCCGATGTCCTCTGCCCGCAGGCGGATGCGCTTTCCATCATACAGCGCCGAGCAGTGCACACCGCGCGCTTGCCGGTACAGTTCCTGCACCTCCAGCAGCTGCTCCATAGCATTCAGCACGGTCTCCGGCGAGAACAACGCTTCCACCGGCTGTATCGCCGGCATTTCCTGCTCTCCGGCCCGGGTCAGACCTCCATTGCAGCCCGAAGTGCGCTGCCAGGAGGATGGTTTCTCCACCGCACGCCGCAGCCACACGTCCACGTTCTCAAAGTTGTTGCAAACCCGCACCGCCGCAATCTCATCCATGCCGGCAATGATGCCTTCATTAAACAAAAACCCAACCGCCAGGGCTTCCAGATCGGTTGGGGTGCAGGCAAAGCTCAACCACACTTCACCGTTAACGGTCAACGAGACGGGCGTCTCGGTGATCACTTGGGTATCGGACGGCTGCCAGCCGCCGCTTCGGTTGTACTTGATCGTTCGGGTGGGGGGATTCACCGGGTCCAAACGTTTACCTCCGTTATTAGAAATAAACCGTTAAAACTTGCGAGGTGTTGAAAATCTAGCTACACCTGTATTTTATACCCAAAAAGTCATAAAAGCAAATCCTGCTGGTGTGAGGTTTCTTAGGGATTGTATCCCTGAATACCAAAAGACCGGCAATATTTGAATGCCCGCGTGCTTTTAAATCCTCTCGGCAAAAATGGTGTAGAATTCATCTTGACCGATGAAAACACGCTTGCGCATCTTGACTGCATGGATATTACTCGCCGCGTTGACTGCCTGCACACTGCCGGTGCGACAGACCGCCCCAGGCGCCGTTCAGCCTGGCCCTCTGACTCCGATTGGAGAAGGCCCACCCGACCCGATCCCAACCAGCAATGCCCAGCCGGTTTCTGAGGGGAACCAGCAGGTGGCCAACGCCCTGGGCGCGGCCAGCCAGGAACCCACTATGGCAAGCTCACCCAACCGGCCGCTCAAAAGCGCACCGGACGAGCCCTGCAATCAAGCGGCTCCCGGACGGCCGTTTGACCTGACGATTCCGGACGGGAAGATCGTGCAGCCCGGTGAGTCTTTCAGTAAAACCTGGCGTCTGGTCAACGCCGGCGCTTGTGCATGGGATCCCGGCTACGCGGTAATCTTTTTCTCGGGTGAGCAAATGAGCGCACCAGGAAGCCAGTACCTCCACGAAAGCGTCGAGCCCGGGGGATCGATCGACGTCACCGTCGACATGGTCGCTCCGCTGAAGCCCGGCACATACCAGAGCAACTGGATGCTGAGCGATGAAGACACCAACCTGTTCGGCATCGGCCCCAGCGGTAGATCGGCTTTTTGGGCCCGCATCCAGGTCACCGAGGAGCTGATCACACCGACCCCCGGCGCCTTGCCGACTCCCACGGTCACTCCGGTTGTCTTTTATGGCGGCGAGCTGACCCTGTACCTGCAAGACTGGATGGACTTCGACAGCGGCATGATCAACACCGGCAGCACCGATGACCTGACTTTCCAGATGGAAGGTGAGCAGGCCGTCTTGCGCCCCTCCGTTGGGACGCGTATCGCCGTGTTCGGCGCCCGCACCCCGACGGAGAACGACTGCCGCAGTGTGCGTCTCTCTGCCGACCCGCTCGCTCTCGACAGCTTGAAGGAAGGCGTTTTCCTCTGCTATCGCAGCAACCAGGGCCTGCCGGGTTACGCTCGCCTGCCGGTCATCAATTTGAAGGACAACTTCCTAAAGCTGGAATTCCTTACCTGGTCTGCACCTTGAAGCAGCGATCAAAGTTACTCATAAATTCGATTGAGAGGGAAATTGAAATGGATTTAGATCATTTGGAACGATTCCGTGAGTTGGACACACTCGATATGTATGGAGAGATCCACGGCCTGCCCGATCAGCTCCAGGAAGCCTGGCAGCTCGGCATGGACCAACCCCTGCCGGAGGCCGAGGGCATCCACAACATTATCATCGCCGGGATGGGCGGCTCGGCCATCGGCGCCGACCTGATGGCTTCCTATGTGGAGCCGATCTGTCCCGTGCCGGTCTTCGTTCAGCGTGACTACACCCTGCCCGCCTGGGCCAACGGACGCGGCACCCTGATGATCGCCTCGTCACACTCCGGCAACACAGAGGAGACCCTGTCGGCCTTCGAGCAGGCCCGCTCGCACGGCGTTCGCATCATGACCGTCAGCACCGGCGGCAAGCTGGGCGAAATGGCCGAGTCGATGGGTGTGCCGTCCTGGCGCTTCGAGCACCAGGGCCAGCCGCGCGCCGCCGTTGGCTATTCCTTCGGCCTGCTGCTGGCCGCCATCTACCGGCTGGGCCTGATCCCCGATCCCAGCGGGCATCTCAAGGCCGCGATCGAGGCCATGCGTGAGCAGCAGGCGGATCTTGAAGCCGACGTGCCGGTAGAGCGCAACCCGGCGAAGCGCCTGGCGGGCCAGCTGTACGGCCGCTGGATCACCGTTATCGGCGCCGGCATGCTAGAACCGGTGGCGCGCCGCTGGAAAGGCCAGATGAGCGAGGTCGCCAAGACCTGGGCCCAGTTCGAGTTCTTGCCCGAGGCCGACCACAATACCCTGGCCGGGCTGGAGAACCCCGAAGAACTGTTCAACCGCATGGCCGTGCTGTTCCTCAAGGCGCCCTCCTACCACCCCCGCATCGCCCTGCGCACCGATCTGACCCGCAAAGTCTTTATGATGCAGGGCATCAACACCGACGTGATCGAAGCCAAAGGCGAAGCCCCCCTCTCCCATATGTGGACCGCTCTGCACTACGGCGACTACACCTCCTACTACCTCGCCATGGCCTACGGCGTCGATCCCACTCCCATCGAAGCCCTGGCGACATTTAAAAAGGAGATGGCCAAGGCCGGGTAGTTTCATCTTGCCGGCAGCTGCCATCTGGGCAACACAAAAATGTTCGAAAATGTTGTAGATATTGAGAGTGCGGCGCTGCGCCGCACTCTCAATATCTACAACATTTTCGAACATTTTTGTGTTGCCCCTACCTATAACCGATATCCGAATCAATTTTCCTTGCTATAATTGCCATGTAAAATCCTTTTATCACTTATAGGAATTCAGGTGAATATCCTCTAAGCAGTCCCGAAGCTTCATTACCAATCACTAAGCATAGCGTATACGCTTTTGCCGGTTTATTCGGAGGTCATCATGACATATTTGGTTCGCGAAATAGTTGAACGTAATCCTCCCGTAGTTTGTATCGAAAAGAATAGAAAGATTCGTGAAGCATTAGAAATCATGGTAGGGAATGATTACAGTCAAATGCCGGTCATCGATGATCAAGGCAATCTTTGTGGAATCATTTCAGAGAGGTCTATTATCCGAAGTCAGGCGCTCGTAGGCAACTTCTCTCTGCTCGACCTTCTGGTGGACCATTGTCGTGAAAATGCCCACACGCTTTCACCCCAGAGCAGCATTTACGAAGCCTTGAGCCAGTTACAGACGAATTATGCGGTCATTGTAGTAAGCGAAGGTAAGCCAAAAGGGATTATTACAAATTATGATGCCGTAAATTTCTTCCGTGAGGTGTCGGAGGATAATTTATACATTCAGGATGTCGAATTGTTGCTTCGACAGTATATCGAAGCTGCTTTGCCATCACCAGAATTATTCAACCGACTTCTTATTGGAGAGTTTGGAGCGGATAAGCGAGATCCAGGTCATCCGAACCGTGAGTATGAAGAGTTTAGCTTTTACGACCATACCCGCTTAATGAAAAATGATGAGGTTTGGCCGCGGTTTAAAGGCGCTTTGGAACCAAAAGGGATGTTTCTGGAATACATGGATCAAGTGCGCCGGATGAGAAATCAATTAGCCCATTTGCGTGGACGATTGGACAATCTCCAGCATAACAACCTGGCTACAATTCTAATGTGGCTGAACAACCGGCCGCGCCCTGAAGTCCATCGAGTGGTCACCCCGAAAGTAGATCAAATTCCTGTTATAACGAAAAGTCAGAATGAAAGTTCCCCTGAAGACGCTTTGGAGGGGTTGAATTCCTGGCTTAATAAACAAGCGCCGAGTACGCAAGCAATCCAATTGCAGTTTGAGGCGGTTGAAAAATTAATCGGTTGGCCGCTCCAGGATACAGCCTATAAACATTTGTCCTGGTGGAGTAACGATCCATTCGAAAGTGAGCATGCCGATGCGTGGTTGAAAGCAGGATGGAAAGTAAAGGAAGTAGACATAGACGGCAAGATTGTTGTATTTGAGAGATCGAAACATGTCCTGATGCAGATGTTCTTTCTCGATGTACTGAATGGATTGAAATCGGCCAGACCAGGGGTTGTCAAAGCAGAAAAGGTAAAACCGCAAAATTGGTGGACTTTTAGCGCCGGTCGAGCCGGTTTTGGATTTGGATGGGTGTTTCCGACAGCGCCCGAGTTTCGAGTAGAGCTATATATTGACACTGGCGTTAGGAAGGATAACAAGTCCGCATTCGATCAACTATACAATATGCGTGAAGAAATCGAGCGAGAAATCGGCTCTGCTCTCGATTGGGATCGCTTGAATAACAGGAAGGGTGTGCGAGTCTCACTCTCTATGCCAGGTAGGGTGACAGATCCTGCAGAGAAGCTAGAAGTGATGAAACAATGGGGTGTAGAAAATACTTTGAAATTTATGGACACATTCCAGCCGTTGATAAAAGGTCTTCAACTCTGATCGCCTTTTCATATTTGGCAGCTGTGAATATGAGTGTCTACCATATCCACAGTTAACCAGGTTTCCCCCTGGCGCCTAAAGCATTCGTTCCTGTTTGTTTTTCAAAAACGAATACCCAGCCTGTCTTGCATTAAAAAAGAACGAGGGAGTGGTCTTAACTCCCTCGAATTCCTTAATTGCCTGCTCTCTTAAAACAGGATCTGTGCCAGCTCAATCCGATACTGCCTCGTCACCGGGTCGTCCTGGCTCATCAGCTCCAGCACGCCCAGCACCACCATGCGTGCCAGCCCGTTTCGGTAATGCTTCTTCTGGCGCAGGATCTCGAGCATGCCGTCCAGCGCTGCCGGGAAGTTGCCGCGTCCCGCCACGCGGATGCTGTTGCGGAAGGTGGCGTCATACTCGTCGTCGTCGGGCAGGGCGCCGCGCTCCAGCGCCCGCAGCGCCTCGGCGAACGGGATCAGCTTCTCGGCGTCGGAGAACTCTTTGCTCGCGGGGAAGTTATGCAGCATTTCCAGCGCTTCCTCGGGCCGGTTTTGCCCTAACAGCGCCTTGGCCAGCCCGAACATGGCCTGCGGCTGCTCAGGGACCTGGTCCAGGATCTCCTGGTAGAGGTCTTCGGCCTCTTCCCATTCCTGCATGTCCAGCAGTCCGGCTGCCTTTTCGATCGCCAAACTGGCCGGGCTGGGCTGCGCCAGCTTGCTCAGGAACTCGCGCAAGCGCTGCTCGGGCTGCAAGCCGACAAACTCCGCCGTGACCTCCTCGTCGGTGAACGCCTTGACGGTCGGCAGCGAACGCACCCCATAGCGCAGGGCCAGGTTGGGATTGGCGTCGGTGTTGACCCGAGCCAGACGGAAGGCGCCGCGCGCCTCGTATGCCAGGCGCTCCAACAGCGGGCTGAGCGTCTTGCAGGGCTTGCACCACAGCGCCCAGAAATCCACGACCACCGGCACATTTTGCGAGTACGCTAGAACCTCGTACTCGAAGTCCGCTTCGTTTACATCGATGATGAAATTGGAGGCCATCTTATTCGTCGCCCTCCTCGCCTCCGGGCGCCATCCCCGGCTGATCGACCCTCACCACCTCGCCGTGCACGTTGATCACGATGCGGAAGCCCATCATCCCCATGTACGCCCGGCTCTCTTCTGGAATGCCGGTCTGCAGCAGCTCATCCAGGCGCTGGTCGATTTGCTTGAGTTGGTTGGAGATCATCGCCCGCGAGAAAATGTCATCTTGGCCGAGCATCTTGGCCGCCTCTTCGGTCAGCAGATCTTCGTGGCCCTCGATGGCATCTTTCATGAACGCCAGTACCTGCCGGTCCACTTCCTCGGTGGAGATGTGACGGCGGAATCCGGCGTCATTGACCACGTACATGGGCGTATCGCCCACGTAAACTACGTCGACCTGTCTTTCATTTTCATCGACAATCAAACCGGCAAATAAGGGTTGAACAGGCATTTTCCACTTCCTTCTATACTGCAACTAAGGCAGCGCCAGGGATCTGCCTCTATTATATCTATAATTTAAGAATTTACCTTAGAAGCAGATTGGAGACTAATGTCTCAAGGAAAGGCGTGAAGGCGCAAGCTTCTTTGCACCTTCACGCCTTTCCGTGAGACATCAGTCTCCAATCACATCAACCGCAGTGCCCGTTTCCTCGGCGTACGTCCGTTCGCCCAGCGGGACGTGCGGGGTCGACCAGCGGTAGATCCAGCGGGCCGCTCCCGAACTGAGGTTAATGCAGCCGTGGCTGCGCGGCTTGCCGAAGTCGTTGTGCCAGTAGGTGCCGTGGAAAGAGATGCCGCTCTTGGTCAGGTACGAGACCCACGGAATGCCCGGCAGGTCGTAGCTGTTGGGCGCAGCTGGGTCTCCGGCCGCCATGTGCCGCGAGGGCCGCTTGCGGTTGGTGATGTATTTCCCAACCGGCGTGCGGTAGTCGCCGTCGCTGAACTTGGCCCCGGTGGCGGCCCGAGTCATGAAGACCGGCTTGTCTTCTTCGTAAGCGACCACCACCTGTTCGTCCAGGCGCACCTCCAGCCGCTTCGACTCCAAGGGCGTCTCCGCCGAAAGCGGTGTCAGTTCGTCCGGCAGGATCGGGCGCAGGTGGTTGGCGTCGGCGTAGTACACCCAGCGCCACTTGTCGTCCGGCACCCGATACCACAGCTTGCCGTCTTCGTCTTCGTACAGCCCGATGATCCAGTGTACCGTGCTGTAGTAGAAGCGGTAGGCGATGGAGTTGGGGTGGCGCGGGTGCCAAAGGCAGTCGGTGTAGGGCACTGTCACCTCGGCCAGCAGTCCCTCCTCCGGGATCGCAGCCAGCGGGGTGCTGGTCTGCACCTTAACCGGTTGAACGCTGCCGGAGTGGATGTAGCCCTCACCGGTGTCGTACCAGATGCGGTTGTAGCTGGGCTCTTCGCTGCCGATGGTGATGCGCATGATCGGCAGGATCAGGTCCATGTAGGTGGCCTTGCGCACCTTGGCGTTGAAAGAGGGCTTGTCGTAGGTCTTGATGCCGTTGGCTACCACCCGGCCCATGCCATGTTCCCCGGAGGGTACGCCATGTACGGCGCTGACATCGACCATTGACGAGAAGAAGAACGACAGCAGCCCGCCGCCGGCCAGCTTCAGGAAGCGGCGCCGGGAGATACTGGAGAGAGTGTCTGCGAAGAGGGCGTCCATAAATCTCTATTGGGATCGCTAGTAGTGGATGTTGACGAGTGTGCCTTCCGAAGCCCAATCGAACAACCAGGCGGCGTCGGGCGTGGCCAGGTTGACGCAGCCGTGGCTCATGGGCGTGCCGAAGTTGTTGTGCCAGTAGGTGCCGTGCAGGCCGTAGCCCTTATAGAAGTACATCGTGTAGGGGACGTTGGGCAGGTAATAGCCCGGGCCGGCCATGTCGGTGTAGCGATATTTGACGTAGATGTTGTACTGCCCGGTGACGGTGGGGTGTTCCCAGGTGCCGCTGGAGATGAGGTAGGTGTTGACCAGGGTGTCGCCCTCGTAGGCATACAGCATCTGCGTGGTCAGGTTGACATCGATCCAGCGCTCGCCTTCCACCCCTTGCGGCACGTCCACCTGCGGCTCCTGGGTCGGCTCTTGGGTCGGTTTGGGGGTTTTGGTGGGTTTAGGGGTCTCGGTCGGAGTGGACGTGGCCGTCGCGGTCGCCGTTGGTGTGGCGGTGTTGGTGGGTGTGGCCGTTGGCGTGCTGGTGGGCGTGTTCGTGGGGGTGCTGGTGGGCGTATTCGTAGGCGTTAGCGAGGGCTTGAACAGCGCCTCGACCGGCCGCTCTGCCGAGATCGAGCGGGCGAACACAACTCGTCCGCCAAACAACCCAGTCCAGCCGAGCAGCCCACCGCTAAGCAGCAGCAGCGCCAACACCGGCAGGATCACCGCCAGCGACAGCAGCCTGGGACGTGTCCGGATCGGTTTGGCCGGCAGTTTGAGCGTGTCCGCCAGGATGGCCGGTGCGGTGCGTGCCATCGCCTGGTTTTCGGCCTGAGCCGTCTGGCTCTGCTCGTTGGCTTCTAGCATTTGCCCGGCGCGCTGTCGTTGGATGGCCCAATGCATGCCTTTGCGCGCCCGCTGGCTGGTGGGATTGATCTCCAGCGCCCTCTTCAGGAAGACGATGCTGGCTTCGGGGCCTGAGAGCGCCGCCAGGATCAGCCAGGGCTCTTCCAGAGACGGGTCGAGGCGGGCAGCTTGCGTGGCAAGCTGCCGGGCCTGGGACTTGTCGTTGTTGCGTAATGCGTTTTGCGCCTGGTGAAGAAAGTGCGATGCGGACGGCGGCTCTTCGCTCATGGATTGGATGGTTCCTGTTGGTTCACCGGTTCATTGCGCACGAAGCATAGAATGCCGGAGCTTACCCCCTTCGCGATGGTGTCGGGATGTTTGGTGAGAATATCCCGATCGAGGTTCATGAACCCTGTTTCGATGATCGCTGCGGTGGTATTTGGATCGATCTCATTGAAGGCATGGTATTCGGTCATGTCGATCGTGACTGTGTTGAAGTGGAACGTCAGGCCAGTGGTATTTTCGTACCGGTCCGACAGGCAGGCCGTCAGGCGCGCGGCTTTCTCAGGGAACTTGGTCGATTTGGCCGCGGCCACCTTAAACCCGGTCGCCTCGCTGTTGACGTAATCACACGAGTTGTTGTGGATGGAGACCAGCACCATGGCCTGGTAGCCGTCCAGTTTATTGTCCTTCTCCTTCAGTAACTCCACCTGATAGCCCTCGGCCATCAGGTACTGCTGCACCAGCGTGGCGATGCGCAGGTTGACCTTTTCCTCGGTCAAACCGTCTGAACAGACAGCGCCGGAATCGTTGCCCCAGTGGCCGGAGACAATGCCGATGCGCGGCAGCGCCCCAGGCGTTGTGGTGGGATAAGGCCCGGCCCCGAGTGGCTGCTCAGGCTGCGACGGTTGATCGGATTGGATCGCCGCCAGCATCTGGTTGAGCATCTGGTCGGAAAACAGGTTGCTGGGAGTCCAAAAGGTCAGCAGCGTGGCAACGATCACCCCCACCGCAATAACCGTCTCGAGCGCCGCGATGACGCTGAAATTGCGGGCCTGGCTGCGGATGTTGCGCCGCCGGGCGCTAGATGAAGGAAGGCTTGATTCTCTCATGGTTGCTATGATAGTACCTCAAAAAGTCGTTAAATAGCAAGCGGGTCGCTGTCAGGATTTTCGCTTCAACCAATCCTCAGTTCTTGCAGAATGCCGGGGCGCATCCGTCGCGCACTTGACGACTGAAAGCGGAAACAGTATAAGTAGTAGCACAGCCAGATGGTTGATTCCATAACATAGAAGAGGTAGTATAAGCATGTCAGAAATCGGTGAGGGGCTGCGGCAGGCAATGCGCCGTTGGACGACCGGAGTCACGGTGGTGACCAGCCAGTTTGGCGATCAACAGCATGGCATGGCCTGTAATTCCCTGGCCTCCGTCTCGCTTGAGCCGCCAAGAGTTGTCATAACATTGGCCCACTCCACCCGCACTTACAATCTGGTCATCCAATCCGGCATCTTCGGTGTCACCGTGTTGAGTCACCTGCAGCAACCCGTCTCCGACCGGTTTTCCGGCAAGATTCTTGAGATTGAGGACCGTTTTATCGGTCTGGATACCTTTACGCTCATCACAGGCGCACCGCTTATCGAGGGCGGTCTTTCCTTTCTAGACTGCCGCGTGGTTGGCTCCTTCATAATGCCCTCGTCGACCTTGTTCATCGGTGAAGTCCTGGCTGCCCGGGACACCGATCGACTGGACCCGTTGGTTTATTTTGACCGCAGTTACCACAGGCTTGAACCGTGACCACCGAACCCCTGACCGGCGAAGAGCGCAAGACCCTGCTCCAACTGGCTCGCGAGCACATCGGTTGTATTTCTCAAAGCCAGATCCCTCCAGAACTGGATCTGTCCATCTATTCGCATGCGCTGCTGTCGATCGGATCGTCTTTCGTTACCCTGACGCGGCAGGGTGAACTGCGCGGCTGCATCGGCGCGCTGGAGCCTTACCAGCCCTTGGTGCAAGATGTGTGCGAGCATGCTGTCGCAGCCGCCACCAGCGATTACCGCTTTGGCCCGGTGTACCCCGCCGAGGTGCCGCTGCTGCGCATCGAAATTTCGCGCCTGACACCGCCGGTTGAGCTGCCATACGACTGCCCTTCCGACCTGCCGCGCCTGCTGCGCCCGTGCATCGATGGGGTGGTGCTGCGCGACGGCTTTATGCGAGCGACCTTCCTGCCTCAGGTGTGGGAGAAACTGCCCGATCCCCAGGACTTCCTCGACCATCTCTCGCTGAAGATGGGCGCTCCGCCCGATGCCTGGCGGCGCAAGAAGCTGATGGTGTTCACCTATCAGGTGGAGGAGTTCAGCGAGGATGAAGACTGACTGCACCCGCAGACCGATCAAAAAGAGAGACGCCACGGCGTCTCTCTTTTTGATCGGTCTGCGGGTGCAGAAACCTGTTTTTGATCGTCGGGATTGGAAACCCGCTTACAAGTGTTTCTATAGCACAGGCTGCGCCGGCTGCACTGCCTGGTTGTAGGCCTGGCCCTGTAAGTGGGCAATCGCCGCGTAAGAATATGTGGAGGTCAAGACGAGACCGATGACACAGGCGATGATGCCTAGAGAGGCGATGAATGAGCCAACGATCGAGCCAAGCACAACGATCAGATAGGCCATCGGAGCCTTGCGCACCAGGCCGAACACCTCGCTGAACTGGAAGGCAGCCGCCAGGGAACCCTTGGCGGCAAAATTGCCGATCGCCGCCGGAGTGACGAACGCGAGCAGGAGCCCGTAGAGCAGCAAGAGACCACAGCAGCACAGGGCGAGCGCCATAAGCGCAACTCCTCCGCTGTTATCACCCTGGTTCAGCATACCGGTGCTGGTGGAATCGACAATCACCAGCGGAACCGCCAGGATAAAGGCCGGGATGGAGTAAACCAGGCCGATCAAAAAGACCTGGAAGCCTTTGCCCAGCTGATCACCAAAATCGAGGTCGGGCAAAACGTGGCCGAACCCTTCGATGACTCGCTTGGTGACGGTGAAAGCCCAGCCCATCATGGCAAACTGCCCAATGATCGGGATCAACGAGACCAGACTGACTAGACCAATTTTCTTGAACCAGTCTTCATCTTTGAATGGAAATGAAAATGCAAGGCCAAAATCCATAAAGTTCTCCTTTCAGTTACACTCGACCTGAATGCTTCGAGTTGAGCGGCGATCCGTCCGGTTGGGGATTTACAGCCAACCCTTGCTTTTGGCAAAATCGGTCAGCCAGGGGATGGTGATATATTCGCCCTGGTAGGCTTTGATGCCGAAATAAATGCTGCCAACCAGCCAGATCGGTGAAAGGCACACGCCGACGACCAAAATGGAAGCAATTACCCACAAAACGCCCCACACCAGCGCCTGGCGGTAGTGGTAGCGCAGGAAGGGCCGGTCTCTTTTATCTTCCATGGCGAACATAATGATGAGTGGCACGATCGGCGCCAGCAGGTAGGATAACAAGGCCCACAACTTATCATCGGCGATGATATCGGTATCGAGAATTTCTTCGGACATAATAGTGACCTCCAGGGTGTGATGGGAGAATGATCGGCGAAGGTGCTGGCCGCTGGTAAAGGTGGGTGTGTTCAGTTTTAAAGATTGCAGGGAACACATGCGCAAGAGAACAACGCTTCACCATTATAGCATAGGGGTTGAAAAGAAAATTCTTAACAACCAGTTTACTAGGGCAATCGCATCTTATCCAGCCAGGACCTTGAGCAAATAATCGGTATTCCAGCCGCATTTCAAGCGCTTGGCCTTGATGCCAGCTTTGACGGAGGTCTCCAGTTTGAGCAAATTGAGAGCCATATGCCTCAATATGGCAAAGTTCTGGGGCGCATTATCCTTACGAACCCGGCTGTGATCTTCATTGAAGGCGATATCGAGCACCCAGTGCAAGCGGTTCTCGATACCCCAATAGCTACGCTTAGCTTCTAGGATTTTTTTGGCGTCACTTTCCAAGCTGGTGATGTAGTAACGATCCTGGACTTCCCGTTCCTCTCCGATTTGCCGTTCAGACAGGATCATCACCAAGCTTTTCACCCCTTTCCAGCGATCCAAATTACGAATGTTCCCTAGATATTCTGGGTCGGAGATGCTCCAGCACTGACGGATTTCAATGCGGCCATGATCCTTGTTCACCGTTTTGTCGTAACTATAAGGCGCTCCTTCGAAGTTGTACTTCCAGTCGTCTTCAAACAAATCGTGGATATCCTCGTAGAGGTGGCCCTGGTTCTCTTTGACCGCCAGAATGTAATCTGCCTCTTGCTCGACGATGGTTTTGGCGATCTTGGTCTGGGTGCCAATCGCATCCACCACGACAATACAACCTGCCAGCTCTAAAACCTTCAATAATTGTGGAATAGCCGTGATCTCATTGGACTTATCATCCACTTTGCGCTGTCCCAAGACCAATTGATTGGCAGTCGCCCAGGCACTCACCATATAAATGGCAGCTTTGCCTGCCGGAAGGTCTTTCGAACCTCGCAACTGCTTGCCATCCAGGGCAATTACTTGTCCTTGGGTTAGTTCTTGGATCAGCTTCACCCACTCCATAAACCCATTTTCAAACTCCTGGGGATTGATCAAGGCAAATACACGTCCAAAAGTGTCGTGGGAAGGAATACCATTGGGCAATTCCAGAAATGTTTTCAACCACTCGATTTTGCTGTTCCCAAACATCTCGACATCCACCCAACTGTCGGCTCCACAGATCACTGCCACGAGGGCGATGATCAAGATATCGGTCAGCTTATGTCGCTTGGTTCGGTCTATTCGTGGGTCTTTGACCTTTCCAAAACACTTTTTGAGACTTCCTAGATCTGGTTCTTGGGCCATGGTCGCTCCTTCTTGTTTGCGACCATTATCCCACCTTATTTAGATGCGATTGCCCT
>CAWEQO010000010.1:0-13337 GCA_963811225.1 uncultured Chloroflexia bacterium | reverse complement strand
CAGAAATGGATTACTCCATCCGAATTTATATGGAATTGTAGGCGCCAAGAGGCACCCTTGTCGTTCTACGGCCACGGCACTTCCACGCGCCGGGTGTAGCCGTGCTTTTCGGCCGCCACCACGTCTGCGTGTGAGGTTTGCTCGCAGTCGGTTTCGTCCAGGATCTCGACCGCCGTATTGTATGAGCCGACCGGTTTAAAGACGAACTCTCCTCCCTGGCAAACCCACGCCTCGACTATGTAGGGTGTCTGCTCGGAGTCGTCTCCGGCCTTCAGCGCCAGCGGATGCCAGAACACCGTGACTTTGTCGCCGTCCCGGCGAGCCGAAACACCGGTCAGCGGTCCGTAGTAAGGGGACTGTGGCAGTTTGACCTCTTCCGCGTCCACCGGCTGTACGTTCTGCAAATTCCCTTCGACTTCAAAATAGTCCTCGCGCACCCAGCACGGATTGTTGCCGCCAATCGCCTGCACCTCGATGTAATTGCCGTACTTGATCCGCCGCAAAATCTGCATGTGGCTGCCCTTATATACCCCATACAGGTAGAGATACGGTGCGCCCGGCCCGTAATGGCAGACCGCTTGGTCGATGATCACCTCGCCGCGCAAAGCGACGTAGGTGGGAACCGGCGTCTGGGTGAAGGTGGCGGTTGGTAGAGGGGTGGCTGTATCGGTCGCGGTCGGAGTCGCCGTAGCGCTTGGGGCTGCCGTCGGTGAGGCGGTGCCGGTTGGTCTTGTAGTCGGGGCGGCGCTTGGCGCGGGGGTAGAGGATGGCGCAGCGCTTGGCGTGACCGCAGCGGGCAGCGCACATGCCGTGACAGCCGTCACCAGCAGGCAGCTCAACCACAACATGCGAGCCGGCGGCGCATTGCCGTACGCCCAGGCCAATTTCTACGCCTGCTCGGAGGCATTTGCTGAAATAAGAAAGCTTTTCGGTTCACCAGTGGTCGGTATGCATCCTTTCATCCAGGTTGATTTCTACTTGCCTTGAGCGCTGCGCGTTTTCAGCCGGGTATCCCAGGGCGATGTAGCAGGGAATTTCGTAGCCTTCCGGCGCTTGCACGAACTCCTTGATCGTCTTGCGCTCCTTCTCAAAAGGAATGCGGGTGACCCCAAAAATGCCTTCGGCGGCGGCTGCCACCAGCATATTCTCGACCACGCACCAGATCGATGCAAACGGATTTAGCGCCGATAGGTCCTTCGGTTTCAACAAGGGTGTTTGCTGCTCGAAGAACGGCAGGATCAGGCAGGCGCAATTCATTAACATTCCGAATTGGCGTGGGATGCCTTCAATGTACATCTCGCGCTGGACGGGATCGGTCATTTGCCAGCGGTTGATGATGCCGATCGCGCCTTTGCGCCCTACCGGTTTGATGACTTTATCAAGCAGCTCTTTGCGCAGCAGGCAATCTTGCAGCAGCACAAAATGCCACTGCCGCATATGGTTGTTTGTGGGCGCGGTAAAACCGGCTGTGATCAAGCGCCGGACCACTTCCGGCTCGATGGGTTGCGGCGAGAAATCGCGAATTGTCTTGCGGGCCGCCATCGCTTCGTAGACATCCATATGTTCCCCTCCATTGATGGAAAAAATGTTCTGTTTGAAAGATTGTAGCCAGGCTATTTACGCATGTCAAGAGAAAAACCTCGCCCAATTCTCAATTACGCGATACAACAGGATACCGCCTGGTCCAGATTCACTTGGGTGGAAATATCCTCGCCGGCAGCCGGAAGCGCTTAATTTTCAAACTTTCATTATGGTACGATGATTGACATAATCAATCCACAATTAAGGGGAGATGGAGGCTTAGATGGAGCGCAATCATAAAAACAACCACACCGAAGAAGAGGAAGAAGTCTTGGACGAAGAGCGCTACCAGGCGCTGGCCCAGGTCGAATCGCTGCTTGAGCTGCCCATCATGGTGCTGGGCTTCGTTTGGCTCATCTTGCTAATCGTCGATCTGATATCCGGATTGAACCCCTTGTTGAGCAGCTTTGTGCTCATTATTTGGGGCGTCTTTGTCCTCGACTTTCTGCTGCGCTTCTTCATCGCTCCTGACCGGTTGCGCTTCCTCCGCCATAATTGGCTGACGATCCTCTCGCTGGCGTTGCCGATGCTGCGCATCTTCCGCCTGGCGTATTTTTTGCGCATGTTCCCGATCATATCATCTGCCGGGACGGTCAGCCTCGTCTCGGTGGTGGCCACCTTCAATCGCGGCATGCGTTCGTTGCGTGGCGCTTTGCGCCGCCGCGGCTTTGGCTATGTGATGCTGCTGAGCTTGCTGGTGGTGCTGCTCGGCGCAGCCGGGATGTATGCTTTCGAGCACCGCTTCGCCGGCCAGGAGAACTTTGCCAACTACGGCGAGTCGCTCTGGTGGACGGCGATGATGGTTACTACGATGGGCACCGGCCAGTGGCCGCAGTCGCCTGAAGGCCAGACACTCGCGCTGCTGATCTCGATCTACGCCTTCACCGTCTTTGGATATGCCACTGCTACCCTGGCGACCTTCTTCATCGGTCAGGAGGCAGAGAGCGAAGAGTTTGAAGTGTCGGGTAAGGATGAGGTTGCCGCGCTTAAAGCCCAGGTGAACCTGCTCCAGGCCCGGATCGAATACTTGATCGACAAGGTGGAGCAGGAATAACCTTCATCCGGATGGCCGCCTGCAGCCAATCGTTATTCCCCTTGGGCAAACGCCTGGTCGAAGAACTGCACAAACTACCAGGCGTATTCCTCTGGCTGTCGAGCCGGGCCTTCACAATGCCCGCCCTCTTCGATCACCCACACCTGAGCGTTCGATCCAATGTGGTTCGCATAATTTTGCATCCGGCCGTCAGTGTTTGATTCAGGCTGCCCGGCGTCTTTTCCCGCGGCGACCGGCTTGATTTGCGCAGGCCGAATACCGGCAGCAGCCCGGCCAGCGCCAGGATAAGGACCGCGGCCAGGATCAGCACGAACACCGGTGAAATCCACGCCAGGTCGGACATCTTTCGTCACCCGGGAGGATGGATCTGGGTTTAGAGATTAGAACTCTACCTTCTCAAAGCGCAGCACGGCGATCACCACGAACAGGATCATCCAGACGACGGTGACCGGTATTTCGACCAGCATGACGGCGGGCAAGGGCACCCCCAGCACCAGCGCTGCGCTGATGTTTTGCAGCGCCAGCGGCAGCGCGGTCGCCAGAGCCGGGAGCATGTTCAGCAGGGCGCTTCCGCCCAGCAGCACCGCCAGGCTGATGCCCAGCACCGGGCCGCGCCGGTCAAACAGCACGCCCAGCATGATCGCCAGGCTCATATAGAACAACGGGCCGAGCGCTGCCGTTCCGGTCGCGGCGATGTACGGCGCCACCGGCAGCGCCGTACCGGCTGCCGCCCAAACCTCAAAGTAGCCGATGACTGCCGGGATACCGATCACAAACACCAGGATGCCAATCGTGTTTGCCAGCAGCTTGGCCAGGATCAGGGCGCTGCGCGAGACCGGCTTGGACAGGACCCAGGCGGCCGTGCCGCTGGTCTTCTCGCCGATGACCTCATCCTGGGCCATGATGATCGCCCCAATCGAGCCGCCGATGACCATCATGGCGAAGATCATCTGCGCGCCCATCTCGAGGGTCGAAGGCATCTCTTCGGCCGCCTGGGCGGCGTCGCTGGCGGCCGCCAGCATGATAAACGCCGTGGATACGTTGATAATGCCGACCCATAGGATCAACTGCCGGATCCAGCGGCGGGAATGGAACCAGTCGCCCAGTTCTTTAGAGAACAGGTTGTTAAAGCCGCCTAGCCTGGGACTGCTATCTGCCGGCTTCAAGGCCCGGTGGGCGGGCATGGCGTTCATGGATTGCAGGTTCGTGTCCTCACTCATTTTTCTCGCTCCCTTCCACCAGGTTCAAGAAGACGTCTTCCAGGTTGGAGGTCTTGCGCCCAAACTGGGTCACTGTGAGTGCCTGATCTTCCAGCACCATGCGCAGCAGTTGCTGCTCGGCGGCGGCCTCGTCGGAGACTGCCACCTGCCATTGGCTCAGCCCGTCCCGCGCCTGGCAGGTCAGGTTGGTCACCCACGGCAGCCCCGCGGCGCGCGTCCGGGCAGCTTCATCGTTGCCCTTGACGGCGATGGTATAGATCATCGAGCCGCCCGCCAGCAGCGTCTGGATCGGCGCCTGGGCAATCAGCCGCCCGTGGTTGAGGATCGCAACGGTGTCGCTGACCCGCTGGACGTCTTCTAGAATGTGAGTCGAGTAGAAGATGGTGGTGTACTTGCGCAAGCGCTCCATCACCGCCAGCACGTCGTGCCGGCCCATCGGATCCAGCGAGGCGGCCGGCTCGTCCAGGATCAGCAGGTCGGGGTAGTTGACCTGCGCCTGGGCGATGCCCAACCGCTGGCGTTCGCCGCCAGAGAAGCCCTTGATCGGCCGGTCGGCTTTATCTTCCAGCCCCACCAGGTGCAGCACCTCGCTGACACGCTCCTCGATCAGCTGGTCCTGGCCCTTATAAAAGAAGCGCGCCACGAAGCGCACCGTCTCGCGCGCCGTCATGTGCTCGTAATAGCGTGGATCTTGCGCCAGGTAGCCGATCCGCCTCCGAATGGCGACGCTGTCACCCTGGATGTCGTGACCGAAGACCTGCGCGCCGCCGGCGGTCGGCTGGATCAACCCCAGCAGCAGCTTGATAGTCGTGCTCTTGCCCGAGCCGTTCGGCCCGAGGAAGCCGAAGATAGAGTTCTTGGGCACGTCGAGGTTCAGGTCTTTGAGCGCCTGTACCTCGCCAAAGGACTTGCTTAACCCGCGAAGTCTTAATGACCAGTGCTTCCGTAGGTTCCATTGAGATCTCTCCTTATGGGACAATCACGGTGCGGACACCGCCCCCAAACCGCTCTAAGTTGTCGAGTGTCTGGTTGATCATGCCTGCATCCAGTGGAATGGTCTGGGTGACGACCTCCGATAGATCGAGCGAGCCGCGCCGGGCCAGTTCCACCAGCAGGGGCAGCTCTTGCAGCAGGTGGTCGTTCGAGCCGATCAGCTCGGCTTCAGGCCCTAGCAGCTCGTGGTACGTGTCGATCTCTAACGGGCGGCTGCTGATGCCAACCATCACTGCCCGGCCAAACGGAGCCAGGCTGCGCAGGGCCTGGCGCATGGTTTGCGGAAGGCCGATCACCTCCATCGCCACATCGACGCCCCGGCCGCCGGTGCGCGCCCGGATCTGCTCGACCGGATCGCTGGCGTTGGCGTCGATCGGAATGGCCCCGTACTTCTCGGCCAGGGCCAGCTTTTCGGGGTTGATATCGACTGCGTAGACCTCCAGCGCCCCGAAAGCCCGCCCCAACTGGACGGCCGACATGCCCAGCCCGCCGATGCCGACCACTGCCAGCCGCTCGCCGGGTTGGAAGCGCCCCTTGCGCAGTCCGTGGAAGGAGGTGGCCGAGGCGCACATCAGCGTTGCGCCCTGCTCAAAGGGAATCTCGTCCGGCAGCGGCACAGCGTTGCGCTCGGGTACGGCGATATACTCGGCATAGCCGCCATTGGTGTAGTGGCCCAGCATCAATCCCTTCTCACAGAACTGCTCGTTGCCGGTGCTGCAGTAGTAGCAGTCTCCGCACACCACCATGTAGTGCAGGCATACCCGGTCGCCTACTTTGGCGCGGGTGACCTTCTCGCCGATCGCTTCGACCACTCCCGCCACTTCATGGCCGAGTGTCATCGGCAGGGGGTGGACCGGCGAGTTTCCGGACCGGTAGTGCGCGTCGGAGTGGCAAATGCCCGCCGCCTTGACTTCGCACCAGCACCTCGCGGTCGCCGATGGTTGGAACGGGGATGTCGTGCATTTCAAGAGGTTTGCCAACCTCTACCAATCGAACAGCTTTCATGATAATCTCTCCATTGTGGGTTTGTATCATTATAGCTGCTTTCGTTACCACATATACCCCCATTGCTAGGGCAATCGCATCTAAATAAGGTGGGATAATGGTCGCAAACAGGAGAAGCGAGCATGGCCCAAGAACCAGAGCTGGGAAGTCTCAAAAAGTGTTTTAGCAAGATCAAAGATCCAAGAATTGATCGGACCAAGCGACACAAACTCATTGAAATCTTGATCATCGCGATTCTGGCCGTGATTTGTGGAGCGGATAGCTGGGTGGATGTCGAGATGTTTGGCAACAGCAAGAAGGAGTGGCTGAAAACATTCCTGGAATTGCCCAACGGTATTCCTTCGCACGACACGTTTGGGCGTGTGTTTGCCCTGATCAATCCGGTAGAGTTCGAAAGTGGCTTCATGGAGTGGGTCAAGCTGATCCAAGAGCTGACGCAAGGGCAAGTGATCGCGATTGACGGCAAGCAGATGAGGGGCTCGAAGGATCTTCCGGCAGGCAAAGCGGGCATTTATATGGTGAGTGCCTGGGCAACCGCCAACCAGTTGGTCTTGGGACAGCGCAAAGTGGATGACAAATCCAACGAGATTACCGCCGTTCCACAGTTGCTAAAGGTTTTAGAACTGGCGGGTTGTATTGTTGTGGTGGATGCGATGGGGACGCAAACCAAGATTGCGAAAACGATCATTGACCAAGGGGCAGACTACATCCTGGCCGTCAAAGAGAATCAGGAGCATCTCTACGAGGACATCCACGATCTGTTTGAAGACGATTGGAAATACAATTTCGAGGGAGCGCCTTACAGTTACGCCAAAGTAGTCAACAAGAACCATGGCCGCATTGAAATTCGCGAGTGCTGGAGCATCTCTGACCCGGAATACCTGGCGAATATCCGTGAATTAGATCGCTGGAAAGGGGTCGAAAGCTTGGTGATGATCCTGTCTGAACGGCAAATTGGAGAGGAACGGGAAGTGCAGGACCGTTACTTCATTACCAGCTTAGAGAGTGATGCAAAGAAGATCTTACAAGCCAAGCGTAGTTATTGGGGCATTGAGAACGGCTTGCACTGGGTGCTGGATATCGCTTTCAATGAAGATCACAGCCGGGTTCGTAAGGATAATGCCCCTCAGAATTTCGCAATTTTGAGGCATATGGCGCTCAATTTGCTCAAGCTGGAGACGACTGTCAAGGCTGGCATCAAAGCCAAGCGCCTGAAATGCGGTTGGGACACTGACTATTTGCTGAAGGTTTTGGCTGGATAAGATGCGATTGCCCTACCCCATTGCTGCCGAACTGGAAGGCTGCTAATCGCCCAATCCGGAGCCATTCGCTTATCTGCCTTCCTGCTCATTTATGCGCTATACTCATACTGGCTGCGCGCAAATGCGATTGATTTCGACCCCGCTGGAATGGGAAAAACACATGGATACCCATCGTAAAGAACGCATGACTCTGATCCTCTTCGTGGCAATCACCGTCGCTGGTTTCCTGCTGTGGGTTGGCGGGCTGTTTATCGTCTGGCTGGCGCTGTCCCTTTTGCGGATCTCAACCGACTTGTGGGCCATGATCGAGGCCCTGTCCACCGCGGTAGCTGCCGCGGCCGTGCTCAGCGCGGGCTTCATCGCCTACCGCGAGTTGTCCGAGGTTTCCAGCAGCCGCCACATGGACATCGCCGACCGCTTGTTCAAGGAGCTGAACTCGCCCGAAAACATCGCTGCCCGGCGCTGGATCTACCAGCAGCTGCCGGACGACCCCGCCCAGGGCATCCTGTCCCTGGCGCCCGACGGGCAGGCCGCCGTCAAGCAAGTGCTCAACTCGCTCGATCGGGTGGCCTTCTTGACCCAGGCCGGCTGGATCCCCGAGGAGATCGTCATGCCCTGGATGCACCCCATGATCGCAAAATCCTGGTCGAAGCTGGGGCCGTACGTGCAGCACGAGCGCGCCCGTCGCAGCGAACCTTACTACTACCGCTACGTCGGCGACCTGGCTGAGCGCTGCAGCCGATGGCGCGATCAGCACGGGATCCAGGGTGAGGTCACCTGGGTGGAGAAGGGCTTGTGATATACCCTATCGTGTAGGCGTGAACTGAGCGCTCGCTGGCAAGATTGTGCCCGCGAGCGCGCTCATGATTTCTAATCACTCCCAAACGTAAACAGAATCAGCCCCGCCAGCGCCGCGGTGTTCTTGAAGAACTGGGTCATCTGGCGCTCGCGGTCCTGACCTTGCAGCTCCCAGAAGGGGTGACCGGCTAGCGTGGTCGGCACCAACGCCCCGGCCAGCATGCCGGACGCGATGCGCGGCAGGATGCCCATCGCCAGCATCGACCCCGCGCCGACCATCAGCCAGGCGTTGGCCCGCACCGCCAGCTCGGGGCTGGGGATGTTGGCCGACACGACCTTCTCGACCCGCGGCCCGGGCTTCTGCAGGGTGTTCAGGCCGCCGTAAATGAAGACCGGCGCGAGCAGCAATCGCGCAAAGAAGCGTATCACAAACATAGAAAATCTCCTTTCGTTTCCCCCAATTCAACTTTAGAAGTATTATACCGGTTCGCTCGCCCTCTGTCAGAATCATGCTCGACGCCCCTCCCATAATTTGTAAATATGCCGGTAGAAAATCGATCGACCGCGGGGGTATATGCGCTCCTGACAACCGTTTTATTCATGTAAATCAGACAAAAATGATGTACAATATCTGGCAGACGAGTTCGCAGGGGGTCGGGGAAATGTGAAACTCCGGTCAAGGTTGAAGAAATTCTATTGTTCGGGAGATCCAAATGTCGGAACCATCTAACCATGCTTATATGGCGTCGCCAAAATCAGGCGGCGGACCGGGCGTGCTGGTGCTGCACGCCTGGTGGGGACTGAACGGTTTCTTTCGTCAGCTGTGCGACCGGCTGGCGGACGCGGGCTTCGTGGCGCTGGCGCCGGACTTGTATTCCGGAAAGGTCGCCCAGACCATCGAGGAAGCCGAACAGCTGATGCATTCCTGGAACGAGGAGGAGGACGCGCCGCCCATCCTCATGAAAGCCGTAGAGGAGTTGCGCCGGAACCCGGCCGTCAGCGGCAGCGGGCTGGGGTCATCGGCTTCTCGATGGGCGGTTATTGGACGCTGTGGTTGGCGGAGGAGCAGCCGGATTTGTTCCGGGCGGCCGTGATCTTCTATGCCACCGACGGCGGGACGTTTGATTTTGCCCGGTCAAAGGCCGCTTACCTGGGCCATTTCGCCGAGAACGACACGTACGAGAACGCCGAGGCGGTGCAGGACCTGAAAAAGCGGCTGGCGGAGGCCAACCGGCCGGCGCAGTTCTACACCTACCCCGCAACCGGACACTGGTTCTTTGAGAAGGACCGCCCGGGCGCGTTCGACCCCGCCGCCGAGAAGCTGGCGTGGGAACGGACGGTCAACTTTTTGCACGAGCAGTTGGGATAAAGGAGGTTTTTTATGAGCCCAAAGAAAGATACGGTGTGGACCGACGAAGAAAAGGCCGCTATGAAGGAGCACGCCAGGGAGCAGAAGGCGGCGGCCAAAGCGAACCAGGACCGGGCCTCCGGGGAAGAAGCCGTGCGCACGGCTATCGCCGGGATGTCTGAGCCGGACCGCTCCATGGCGGAGCGCATCCACGCTATCATCACATCCACCGCGCCGGACCTCATGCCCAAAACCTGGTACGGCATGCCCGCCTATGCGCTGGACGGCAACGTCATCTGCTTTTTCCAGCCCGCCGAGAAGTTCAAGGCGCGCTACGGGACGTTGGGCTTCAACGACAAGGCGCGCCTCGACGACGGTTCCATGTGGCCGACCTCCTTCGCAGTCAAGGAGCTGACTCCCGCAGACGAGAAAAAGATCGCCGCGCTGGTGAAGAAAGCGGTGAGCTGAGGGTAAGCAGCGCGGAGAGGCTGCCTGCGGCGTCCATCAGGCCTGCGCCAGCCCGGCCGGCCGCGCCAGCCGCCGCGCCCCGTACAAAGCCACGACCAGCAGCGCCGTAGCCCAGGCCAGCGCTACGAAGATCCCGTAAGCCGGGACGACGGTGGTGATGGGCAAGAAGGCCGACGTGACGATGTTGAAGCTCCAGTGGAACAGCACGGCCATCGCCACACTGTTGCCGGTGTTGTTCATGATCCAGGTAACGTAGGTGGTGCCGGCCAGGATGAAGGCCCAGCCCAACAGCCAGTAGCCCGCGCCGTAGCGCTCCAGCTCTCCCAGGACGATCCAGAACGGCAGGTGCCAGAGGGTCCATATGGTGCCCAGGATCAGGCTGGACTGCAAAGCCGTCCAGCGCCGCTGCAGGCGCGGCAGGGCAAAACCGCGCCAGCCGATCTCTTCGCCCAGTACGCTGAGAGTCATGATGATCATCACTACCGCCAGGCCGGAGGCGGACACCGGTTGAACCGGCAGCGGAGTGGCGCCCGGCAGCAGCCGGTACAACCCGGCGGTTACGAACACGAGCGCCGGAAAGACGACCCCGGCCGCCAGATACCAGCCGTAACCTACACGCCACATGCCGAGCTGGCGCAGCAGGGCCTTCAACGCCGGCCGGCCGCCCAGCGCCAGCGAAACGAGCATCGCCGCCGCTGCCGGGCCGAACGTGCCGAACAGGCGCACCACCAGCACGAAATTCGGGTCGAGCCTGACCGGCAGCAGGGCGTAATGGTCGAGCGCCATAGGCACCCAAATAGCCCAGGACAGGACGAAGGTCAGCCCGAAGAAGGACAACAGGGAATGCGAACGCAGGAATTTACGCATGGGAACCTCTGTTAGGGATGGGGAAGAACAAATCAAGTAAAGCGTCGATATCTCCGGAAATTGTTACCAGCTTTCCTATGGCCACCATTCGCCTACCTAAAGACTTTAATAATCCAACTGAAGGGTGTTGCAGATATTCTTTCCAAAATTTATCGGGAATTATGCATACTTTGGAAAATTATATATCAGGAATCATAGTAACTGCTCAGGCAGGAGAAGAGACGAAAGGAGGGAGGTAGGGCTTTCCAGCGAAGGTAAAGCGTAAGGTATCGAGCATTCCATGACCATTTTTTCGAGCTGTGGAGAGATAAGCTCGAATTGCACAGAAAACATCAGCACCTTCTTGAGAGCGGAACCCACCCGAGACCTTCATCTTGACTTTCATCATGCGCAGGTCTCGCTCCGCCTGATTATTGTCAAACGGCACCTTAAAATCGTACATAAACGCAAGCACTGCCTGTTTGTACTCCTTGAGCCGCTCTAGCAAGTTCCTGGGTGGGCTCTTGGCAGTTCGGCCACGCTTCTTGGGTTGATCCCCATGGTCCTCAGGCAACGGATTAGCCTGCAAGCCCCTCTCAATCCAATCATCGTAGTGTCGTTCAAAGTCGATCAACTGCTCTGGCGATAGGGAGGGCTGCTGATCACGTACCCGATCCACCGCTTCCTTGATCTCCAGGAGCAGCTTCATCACCTCCGTTTCCCACTCTTGCGGATAGCGTTCCTGAAGAAAGATCAATTCACGCAGATGATGGGCATTGCACAAACCATGGGCGGTTTGGGTGTAGCGGAAGTAGGATTTCCAGCAGTCGTGGATGGCCCGGCCCCGCAAATGGGGAAGAATGCCGATGTCATCCGTGGCTTGATGACCTCGTTTGGCGTGAACCGCATAGGTGGTGAGTTGAGCGGTGCTGGCCGAGTGCAGCCAATGCAGCTTTCCATTGATGTGCAGGCCCGTTTCATCGAAATGCACCACCGCTTCCTGTTCGGTCAGATGCTTCTTGACGGCCTCATTGACCGGTTCCACCTGTTCGGCCACTTCCTGATCGGCCAGCAAAATCGTGCCTTCCGCCAGTGGATGTCCAAATACATCCGCAAAGGTCTCACTCACCCGCTCCAAAGGGATCATTTGGTAGGCATTCAAGTACACCGCCAGGGATTTCACCTCCGGCCCGTACTGAACCGGCTGGGTCACCCTTTCAGGAAAACTGGCCTTGTTCTCCGTGCCACACTGCGGACAGCACTTGATCTCCGCCTGATGCTCGGTTACTTCCACCCGCAGCGGCGGCAGATCGAACACTTGCCGCTTCTCTACGCCTTTGGGCTCCACCTGTTCCAAGGATGCCTGGCAGTGTTGGCACTGTTTGACTGCGTGCACCTGGATGTGCTCTGGATGCTGGACCGCTTTGAGCGTGTGCCCTTCATGCCCAGCTTGTCCACCGCTTTTCCTGCCATGCCGTTTGCGTTGGCTCTTCGGAGCCGGTTTGTTCAATCCATCACTGGAAGGCGGCTTGCCGCTGTTGCGGCTGTTCTTCGATACCCGATCTTCCAGCGCCTGTACCCGAGCCGCCAATTGGCCTATCGTTTGGTGAAATAAAGCAATTACTGCTTCTTTCCCTTCATCGTAGGCTGCTCCTATTTCTTCGTCGCTTGGCAGCTGGATCGGTTCCATGCCTTGATTGTGCTTGCGTTTTGCGATTTTGACAATGTTAATGTGCTTTCGAATTTATGCCTGAGCAGTTACGAATCATATCTATATATAGAAAAGTAATGCAAGCTATCACCTTGCATTAATAGAACTTAAGTGCTAAAATTAATCTAGACCCATTCAGGCCATCTGAACCTTACCATACCCTAAAGGAGCTTCTATGCCCGAGTCCCTTAAGCGCAAGCGCGGTGCCCAGCCCGGCAACAAGAACGCCAGCAAAGGCAATCGTCAGGCTAAAGCGGCATTCAACGTCGAACCCATGCCCGCCGAAATGGGCGACCTCATCGACCTCGAAGTCCGCCTGCTCACTCATCTCATGGCCAACCTGGAAAAGCGTGTCGAGGAACAGGACCGGCAAGAAGAACCTGTACCCGTAGAAGAAACCCGCAAAACCATCCGCGCCGTCAGCTATGCCTCTCTGGCAACCCTCCGTATCCTCAAAGCCAAACAGCTCTTTCAATCCGATACCCAGCTCACCCTCCAGGACTACCTTGATCGGGCCATCGATGAGCTCAATAACGAAACGCAAGAGCAGCAGGCCGCTCGCATCGCGGCTCGCGATGCCCGGCCCTCGCCATTTCCCCCATTAACCCCACCCAGCCGGCCCTAGCTGTTCCGCTGGTCTTGCCAAACTCTTTAAATCCTAACCCCATCTGCCTTCTCATTTCCCGGAGGTGTCTCTTCTGATTCTTCCGACCGCAATCCAGAGCCGTTATCCCCACCTCGCTGCCACTTTGCGCTGTGGTTATTCCCTGATTCGCTGGTTCCGGTGCCTCGCTGTATGACTTACGCCAGGGCGCCGGGTGCAAAGGGAGCCGTTTGCTTTTCTTTGTGGCTGAGCAATGCCTTCGGCGCTCGTACTTTATGGGTCGCTTTTACTGTTCTCCACGTTCCATTTGCTGCTCTCTTGCCCTGCAAAACATTCGTTTTTCAAAAACGAATGCCGAACCTTGATAATTTAAGGAAATAAAGCCTCTGCCCAAAGGCAGAGGCTTCGATTGGCTCCTTCCCCTTTTAGGGAGGGTTGCGGAGAGGT
>CAWEQO010000009.1:0-15990 GCA_963811225.1 uncultured Chloroflexia bacterium | reverse complement strand
CAGCCCGGCCTGTTTAACAGTCGCGCCGATGACCTCGTCGCCCGGGCGCTAACGCCTGCGAAAGAAACCGCTCGGCGGATTCGGTATATTTATTCAGGAAACTACGCGATCTTGTCACAGAAAAGACGGATGCGTAAAAGTGAGCGGGGTCCTCGCCGGTACTCTTGTTGGAGCCGGAGAGGGTTTGAGGTAAGAAGCAATGGATCGATAGGGAGGATCGGCAGTGGCTGTTAAGATTGCGAAAGAAGAAGTCCGAGATCTGGTCGAGCGAGGAGGGGTTTTCGTGGATATGCTATCCCCGCGCGCGTACGGGAAAATCCATATCGCCGGGGCTGTCAATATTCCGCTGGCAGCGCTCGATCGAGATTCCGCCGCTTGGCTTCAACCCGCCCACCCAACGGTCGTATACTGTCACGACGACCAGTGAGACATGAGCGCCCGGGCCGCGGCGCGGCTCGAAAGTTTGGGCCTTGCGCAGGTGTACCGGTACCAGGCCGGTCGGTCCGACTGGCTGGCTGGCCAACAGCCGGCCGTCTAAGGCAAGTGAGGCGCAGGGCACCTGGGCGCTTCAGGCAGCTCTTACGGATGTGCCTGTTTGTCACCTTGGGGATGCGATTGGGGAAGTTCGCCAACGGGTCCAGGCGGCAGCGGGATTGGGCCGGCTATCGCCAAACACCTGGCGGAAGCGCATGACGACCGCATTTGGGTGGAGAGCCAGGGAGCAGGAAAAGGCAGCCGCTTTATCTTTACCTTGCCAGAAGCCCAGTAATTCGATTCAATTCTGTTATGATTAAAGAAGGGGGACTGACGGTATATCCATACCGTCGAATGGATGCATTCTAATTTTACGCTGCGTTCAATTTTAATTCCCATCCTGGATGGGAGCATTTGTCGAAGTGATTATCGATCAGGTTTTCATAAAAGGAGGGCAAGAAATGGGAAGTGATAATCCCCTAAAAGATCAGAAACACAATCGACGCCAAGGAGAGCCGGAGAAACCGAAGGGCAACGCTCAATCGTTTGAGATTCCGGGTGAAGAGGAACAGACCGGCCGGCAGGATGTCTCGGTCGATGAAGCCGCGGAGACTGCCGCCAAAGCCACCCCGGTTGAACAGCCGGGACACGAGGCGGACGAGAGCCTGCAGCACGAGGCAATGGACGTCGCCGAGCACGGCCGGGACGTGGAGCACAGGCACCCGGCCGACCAGGAAACAGGTGAAGATATGGACGAGGCGGCCCATTTTGAGCCGCTGGAGCACGAGCACCCCTTGCACCGGCAGGCAGCGGGCGAAATGCAGGAGCCGCAGCAAGTCTCGCATGAGGAGCGTGGCGGGCATGTGGCGCATATTGAACAGGCCGAGCATGCCGCGCATGATACCCACGCGGCCCATGCCGGAAGCGAAGCCCATACGGAACATTGCGGGCAGGCCATGACCCATGAAGGTCATGAGATGGCACACGAAGGTCACGAAGGTCACGAGGGCCACGGCGAGCACGTCGACCACACCGGCCACGAGCAAATGTTCCGGCAGCGCTTCTGGGTCTCGCTGGCGCTGTCGATCCCGGTGCTGGTGTTCAGCCCCTCGATCCAGGCCTTCCTGGGCTACAACATCCCGGCTTTTCCAGGCGAGCAGTGGATCACACCTATCTTCGCCGTGATCGTATTCTTCTACGGTGGTCTGCCGTTCCTGAACATGGCCCGGCCCGAGATCCGCAACCGCCAGCCGGGCATGATGACCCTGATCTCGCTGGCGATCATCGTGGCCTTTGGCTACAGCCTGGCGGCGCTGTTCCTGCCCAGCGGGGCGACCTTCTTCTGGGAGCTGGTCACCCTGATCGACATCATGCTGCTGGGACACTGGCTGGAGATGCGCTCCGTGCGCCAGGCCTCTGGCGCGTTGAATGCCCTGGCCAAGCTGATGCCCGATGAGGCCGAGCGGTTACTGCCCTCCGGCGGCACGGAAGAGGTGCCGGTCAGCGAGCTGTCGAAGGGAGACGTGGTGCTGGTGCGCCCAGGCGCGAGCGTCCCGGCGGACGGCGAGGTGGCGGAAGGCGAGTCGGACGTGAATGAGTCGATGATCACCGGGGAATCGAAACCGGTGAGCAAAGAGCCCGGCGAGAAAGTGATCGCAGGGACGATCAACGGCAGCGGAAGCTTGCGCGTGCGGGTCACCGCCACCGGTGAAGAGACCGCCCTGGCGGGCATCATGCGACTGGTCAAAGAGGCCGAGCAGAGCAAGTCGAACACCCAGCTGCTGGCCGACCGCGCCGCAGGCTGGCTGTTCTACGTGGCCCTGGGTGTGGCGATCATCACCGCGATTGCCTGGACCATCGCCATTGGATTCAACGCCGACACGGTGGCGCGCATCGCCACCGTACTGGTGATCGCCTGCCCGCACGCGCTGGGGCTGGCGGTGCCGCTGGTGGTGGCAATCACTACCGCATTGGGGGCCAGCAACGGCATCCTGATCCGCGACCGGATCGAAATGGAAAAGGCGCGCAATATCGACACGATGATCTTCGACAAGACCGGCACGCTCACCCGTGGCGAGTTTGGCGTGGTGGGCATTGCCACTGCCAACGGCATGAGCGAGGATCAGGCGCTGGCCCTGGCGGCGGCGGTCGAGGCCGACTCCGAGCACACGATCGCACAGGGCATCGTGCGCACCGCACAAGAGCGCGGACTGAATCTGCCGCGGGTCTCAAACTTTGAGGCATTGAAAGGGCGCGGCGTGCAGGCCCAGGTGGACGGGCGGCGGGTATACGTGGGTGGGCCGCGCCTGCTGGAAATGCTCCAGGTGCGCATGCCAGAAAACCTGGCAGACTTCGAGCGCGAGGCCAGCGCCAAGGGCCAGAGCGTGGTCAACCTGGTGCAGGGCGGCAGCGTCGCGGCGGCTTTTGCCCTGGCGGACGTGATCCGGCCGGAGAGCAAGCGCGCTATCCAGCGCCTGCATGAGATGGGCGTACAGGTGGCCATGCTCACGGGCGACAGCGAAGCGGTTGCCAAGGCCGTGGCCCAGGAACTGGGCATCGACACCTACTTCGCCGAAGTGCTGCCCGAGAATAAGGATCAGAAGGTGGCCGATCTGCAGCGCCAGGGCAAGCGCGTGGCGATGGTGGGGGACGGCGTCAACGATGCCCCAGCCCTGACCCGCGCCGACGTCGGCATCGCCATCGGCAGCGGCACCGACGTGGCAGTGCAGTCGGCCGGGATCATCCTGGTGCAAAACAACCCGGATGATGCTGTCAACGTGATTGAATTGAGCCGGGCCAGCTACCGCAAGATGCTCCAGAACCTGTGGTGGGCGGCGGGCTACAACATCATCGCCCTGCCGCTGGCCGCCGGTGTGCTGGCGCCGATCGGTTTTGTGCTCTCGCCGGCGGTCGGCGCGGCGCTCATGGCGCTCAGCACCATCATCGTAGCGCTGAACGCGCAGCTGCTGCGCCGGACGAAGCTGGCGGCGTAAATAGTCCAGGGAGAGGCCCTAAGGATTTTCGAAATTCCTTAGGGCCTTTTCTAGCGAGAAACGAAGCAGTAAGCAGGGGGAAAGGAGCACACATGAATTTTGATTTTCTGTCGTTTTTAACAAGTCCGGTGTTTGTCGTGCCGTGGTATGGCTTTGGCCTGGTCGCTGCGGCCGTAGTGTTCTTCGAACTCGGTCACGGCCAACAAGAACGTCAACCAGGCGCTCAAAATCGGCTGGGTCATTATCGTCACGTTTTTCTCGATCGTTGGATTGATGCTGTACTTGTGGACCTGCCGTCCGCCGGGGATCAACACCAAAAGCGGGCAGGAGGCGCAGGAATATCACCACAAGTTTGTCAGCCCCCAATGGAAGAAGGTCACCGGATCGGTGATCCACTGCGTGGCCGGAGATGGGTTGGGGATCATGACCGCCATGGTGGTCGCCCGGCTGCTCGACTTTCCCTTCTGGACTGAGTTCTGGTACGAGTACCTGGTCGGCTTCATCTTTGGCTGGTTCATTTTCCAAACCTGGTCGATGGAAAACATGGGCAATCCGCTCGGGCTGTCGCTCTGGAAAGCCGGGCGGGCTGAGTTCTTCTCGATGGCGACCGTCATGCTGGGCATGGGCTTGGTGATGTACTTCGTCACGCCGGCGGTGGTTGGTGAGAGCCCCGACCCTACCACGGCGGCCTTCTGGGGCTTCGCCTCTTTAGGCTTGCTGGTCGGCTTTATTTTCACCTACCCCATGAACTGGTGGCTGGTCTCCATTGGTTGGAAGCACGGCATGGCTTGATTTTGAAACGAAAGGATGAATGGGAAGACCGTTTGCCCTATAGGAGGTGAGCGGTCTTTTTGTTTGCCGCCTGCCGGAACTTCATCCGATCTTTTGCCTCCGGCAAAATGCCCGTGCCTGAACGGGCAATTTTGCCCTTCCCTGCTGAGCGGCAAAAGCTTACGATGAGTATCGATCTGCTTCGAAAGGAGGATCGAACGGTGAACAAGAAACTAATACGAGTATTGGGCGTCTACTTTCTCCTGGACGGGTTGCTGACATTGCTGTTCGGGCGCAGTTACGTGCGCCTGTTCCGGTTTGGGCCTCGCCGCAGCCTGTATCGCCGTATCATCGATGGGCTGCTTCGCCTGCCAAAGGGGCTGCTGCGCGGCGGCGGCGCGGCTGAGGCCGGGCTGGGTCTTGCCGTGCTTTCACAAGCCCCGTTCGATGTGACCGGCCTGTACCGTTGGGTCGCCGGGGGCTACGCGGTCATCGACCCCGGCTGGCGGGAATGGTTCTACCCGCAGGCCCACCAGGCGTTCGACCGCCGCTTAACAAACAGCTTACCGGGAAATGGCAAGGTTCTGGACCTGGGCAGCGGGGTGGGAGCGAACCTGTCGCGCTTGCTGGCGCTGCGCCTGCCTTTCGGCTCCTACACCGGCGTCGATCTCACCGATGCCATGCTCGAACGCGCCCGGCAGCGCTATGGCAGCATTTCGAATGTGCGCTTCCAGCAATTGGACCTGCTGCGTGACCCGCTGCCGGACGGTCCCTACGACCTGATCGTCTCGACCTGGGTGTTTGAGCACCTGTCCGATCCGGCGCTGGCAGCCAACAAAGCGTGGGAGCAGTTGCGGCCGGGCGGGCGGATGGTGCTGCTGTTCGAGGACGAAGCGCTCACGAATTTGAGCCGCCTGGTCGACCGGATCTACCCCTTCCTGGCGGCGCGGCTGGTTCGCGCAAGCGATTACCGTCGCTTCCCGGGGCAGGTCGTAGACGAGCAGCATTTTTCCGGCCCGCTCGGCGACCTGGCGCTGCTCGTGCTCGAAAAACCCAGATCGTAAACCTTCGATCGCGGAGGTGTGAATGGATGGGGCGTTTGGGTGTTTGCACCTAACCAACCCATTCATAACCTCTGGATGGCGGCGTTTTCTTTACAGAAACTTTAAACAGGCTTCAAGCTTTCTTCAAACAAAACAGGTATCCTAACAACAGTAAGCTGAAATATCCTCAATCACAATAACAGGAGATCAACAAATGAAGAAGTGGATCATTGCAGGTAGTCTGGTTGTGGCATTGGCGGTTGTGGCCGTTTTCGGGTGGGCAGGCGTAGCCTACGCTCAATCGCAGCAGCCCCCAACCCCGGGGCAAGGCTACGGCTACGGCGGCATGATGGGCGGTTACGGTTACGGCATGATGGGCAGTTCGGGCTATGGGCCCATGCACCAGTACATGGTCGACGCGCTGGCTAAAGCGTTGAACCTGACCCCCGAGCAGCTCCAGGCGCGCATCGAAAACGGCGAGACTCCGTATGAGATTGCCCAGTCGCAGGGTTTGAGCCAGGAGCAAATCCAGCAGGTGATGGAAGACGCGCACGACCAGGCCCTCGACCAGGCTGTTGAAGCCGGGACTCTGACCCAGGAGCAGGCGGATTGGATGGACCAGCACATGGAGGCGATGTGGTCCGGCGATTTCGGCGGCTTTGGCTGCCATGGGTTCAACGGCGACAGCGATTCGGGTAACTCAAGCTCCGGCAGTTCCAACTCTGGCGGATCGAACTCCAGCGGCCGCTTCGGCCCCATGATGGGCGGGCGCGGAACGAACCTGTAAGAAGGCAGTCGACCACAAAAACTCGGAGCAGCTGGCTCCGAGTTTTTGTATCCCAACAATAGGCAAAATTGCTTATATCGAATATGCGCCATTTCCAGCTTATCCCCGATTGTTCCTGCCGATACAATCGAAACATACCGATTGCGTAAAGAGGAGTTTTTATGCCACGCCGAATCCCGGTCTTTATCTTACTTTCCATGCTTTTATTAGCGATCCTGGCCGCCTGCGCGCCCCAGCCATCCCCCGCTGATGTGAACGTCGAGGTGAGCGGAGGATCGGGGGTAGATGCCTCACACCTGAAGATGGCGGCGATGGAGCAAATGTCGGCTGATGTGCAGAGCGCGCCCGAGATTGTTCAAGCGGCTTACCGCTTCGCGGTCGCGAACCCGGAGATCCTCCAGCAAGTGCCGTGCTACTGCGGCTGCGGCGCGATGGGCCATCAGAATAACTACGATTGCTATGTCCAGTCCGCCAGCGGTGACCAGGTTAGCCTGGATACGCACGCCCTCGGCTGCGGCATCTGCGTGGACATTACCCAGGACGCCATGCGCCTGACCAATCAGGGCAAGTCGCCGCAAGAGATCAAGGCTTACGTCGACCAGACCTATGCCAGCCGCGGCCCCAGCAACATGGACAACTGACCTTGAAACTGACACGCATCTCCCTGGTCGTCTTGCTGGTCGCGGCGGCGCTGATCGCGTTTGTGCCGCTGCGCTTGCCGGTCGCGCCGGCACAGCGACCCTTTCAGGTCGCAGCCGGGGACTTTGCCTTCAGCCCGGCGGTGATTCGGGTCAACCCCGGCGACCAGGTGACCCTGGAAGTGACCTCGACCGACGTCACTCACGGCCTGTCGATCGACGGCTACCCGGTGGATGTCATGGCCGAGCCAGGCCTGACTGCGCGGGTCAGCTTCGTCGCCGATCGGCCCGGCTCGTTCAAGATCCGCTGCTCGCTGAGCTGCGGCAATCTGCACCCATTCATGACCGGGCGGCTGGAAGTCGGCCCGAACCTGCTGCTCTTCCGCGGCGTCGGGCTGGCGGCACTGGCGTTCCTGTACGGCGGCTGGAGGGTGGCGCGTGGCTGATGGGGCGCAGGCATCCTCAAAGTTGGTATTTCGTACCCGCCGCCGGAAGATCGCACTTTCGCGCCTGCCCTTCCTGCGCGGGCTGGTCCTTTCGCGCTGGCCGCTGTTCCTGGCGCGGGCGATCACCCTGGCGGGTTTCCTGCTGACCATCCTGGCCGGGCTGTTCGGCTCGGTTGTCGGCAGCCGCAACTTCGCCATCATCTTCGTCTGGATCGCCTGGTGGACCTTGCTCAAGCTGGTCTTCATCCCGTTCGGCGGGCGCTCGTGGTGCGCGGTCTGCCCGATCCCGATGCCCGGCGAGTGGCTGTCGCAGGGTGCGATCTTCCCCAACCAACCTGCAAAAAAACGTTTTGGCCTCGGGCTTCCCTGGCCGAGCAAAATTAAGCTGCCTCTGGTTGGCGAGTTCCGCCTGCGCGGAGCCTGGCTGCAGGCCTTCGCCTTCCTGGCCATCGGCATGTTCAGCGTCATCACCATCACCTCGCCGCGCGTGACCGGCTGGGCGCTGCTCGGCGTCTTGCTGCTGGCCACCGGCATGGGCCTGGTCTTCAACCGTCCAAACGATCCCCGGCGCATGGGTGAGACCGGGCGGCCCTTCTGCGCCAGCCTGTGCCCGATCGGCGGCATCACCGGCATTTACGCCCAGGCCGCGCCGGTCGAGGTTCGCGTGGACGACACGAAAGTGTGTGCTGCGCACGCCGAGAAGACCTGCTACACCGGCTGTCCATGGGGCGTGTATGTGGCCGCCTTGCCCGAAAATAACCCCTGCGGACTGTGCATGGAGTGCATCCGCGCCTGCCCCAACGACAATGTCTCACTCAACTTGCGCGCTTTTGGCGCGGACTGGTCCCAGGGACGCAAACGGCCGCGACTGGACGAAGCCTACCTGGCCCTGGTGATGCTGGGCTGCGGGCTGGCCTTCTCGGCCCTGTTCCTGGAGCCGTGGGGCGACTTACGGCGGGCTGCCTACGCGGTCGGGACGCTGCCATGGCTGGCGTACGTGGGTGGTTTCCTCACCTTCGCCGGGCTGCTCGTGCCGGGCCTGTTCGCCCTGGCGGTGCGCCTGGGCGGCAAGATCGGCGATTGGCGCAAGGAAGTTTCGCGCAGCGCCTGCCCGCTCATGCCGCTCGGCCTGACCGCCTGGATCGCCTTCACCATCTCGTTCGCCTTTGCCAAGTCAGGCTATATCCTGGCGGTGCTGTCAGACCCGTTCGGGCTCGGCTGGGACCTGTTCGGCACGGTCCACACCACGTTCAACCCAGACGTCTCCGTGATTGCGCCGCTGCTGCAAGTCGCCGTCCTGTTCGGCGGGCTGTTGTGGTCGGCTGCGATCGCCCGGCGGGATATCCTCTCGCCCCGGCGCAGTCTGGCGGTGCAGGCTTTCAACCTCTCGATCGTCATCGGAATGCTGGCGCTGCTGATATGAACGCCGAACGTCTCGCTCGCATGATCCTGGGGCTGCTGCTGGCCGGCGTGGTCGTGGTTGGCCTGGTCGTCTTGATCCCACCACGGAATGAGGTGCGCCTGCATGCGCGCATGGTCGAACAGGGTGGCTGGTCGCAGGATACGCTGCAGGCCGAAGTGGGCCGTCCGCTGCGCCTGCGCCTGACCTCGGACGACGTGCTGCACGGGTTCGTGATCGCCCAATCCGGGCAAGCGCCCATCGACCTCAAGCCCGGTGAGTGGGTCAGCCTGAACCTCACCTTCGACCGGCCCGGCACCTACGTCTTCTACTGCACGCGCTGGTGTGGACCGCATCACCATGAGATGCGCGGCAAGATTGCGGTCACCGGCAGCCGTAAGCAATAAACCTAGGGAATTCATTTGTCAAAGCAAGGCGCAGCATTTCCCTTTTTCATCGCGCTCCTGACAGCGTTGTTATTCGGCGCTGCCGCCCCCATCAGCAAACCGCTGCTCGATCACTTGTCCGCTTTCCAACTGGGCGGGCGGCTGTCCCTGGGCGCGGCGGCGGGCGTGATCGTCTTGCTGCTGCGCGAGGGAAAATTCCTACTGCCCTGTCAGATGGACCGCAAAAACGTCCTCCGGCTGGCGGGAGCGGTGCTGCTCTCGGGGCTGCAACTGGCATCGGCCGCACCTGGGTCTTCAACCGGCGTGTGTACTACCCTCCGATCGCCCCGATCAATGCGCTCTTGGCCTTCGGGTATACCTTTGTCAAACAAAGCGGCGCAAAAAAGTTACTCCACCTGCCGGCTTGCTATCCCGGCTTTCGGAAGGGTTAGATCCACTGCTCCTGGCTGCAGCAGCCCACAAGGCGGAGACAACTCCGAAGGAATTGGACAGGCCAACAGAAGATTTATTTGAAAATCCTGAACCAGAGCAACCGGGTGTGGCATTGCTGGCAGCGATCCAATCTGCGATCGATCGGGGTGACAACGATTTGAAGCGAATACCGTTCGCAAATGAAGCTGGAGGGAGAATGAGTGTGTATGACAGAGAAGAAGAGAGCTAACTTATAAATATTGAATCATAAAGCCCAAGCTCAATTTCTTAAAAGTACATAGCCTTATCTGTAGCTGACCTGTAACAACACAAGCATCATCGAAGCAAAGGGGAGGCGGTCTCTATGGGTGACCTGGTCAGTGAGTTCTCATGGTCGGCGCCGCGGGATCAGCGATTCCGGTGGTGCCGGCCGCGTATTACTATCACTATTATGGAAGCTGGGGCGGATGGAACCGGAACGGAGATCCAAGGGCATATATGCTGTACGTTATGAAGAGGTTGATGTCGAGAAGGATCTGGATCGGTAGAGCTATCCACGATGTCGCTGAGATCATTATCAAGGACTTAGGGAAACGATCTCAAATGAGTGAAGCGGCAGCCGTCAGCCTCATCGAAAAGATGATGCGGTACCAATGGAAGTTGTCGGAAGAGAAGGCGTATCTGTACAATCATGGAGACCGCTGGAGAGTGCAGAGCATGGGGGATCGCGCTGCTTGCCGCCTATATGCTCAACAAGCAGGCGGATGAATCCCTGCAAGACGATCTCTGCAACAAGGTTTTTGCCGGGGAAAATGGCACGACGGTTATGCCCGCCCCAAGGGACGTCGCCGGCTTTTCGGCATTCATGGCACGCTGCAGAAAGGGACTTGTCCTCGAAAGAGCCGCTGTGGACGTGTTGCGGTAGAAGACGCATCGATCATAAAGATATCTGTCATGACTTGCATCAGATCGGGCCTGTATCACTTTAACCGCCCGACCAGAAGCCAGCCAGTATCTCTTTGATCTCGTCGATGTTTCTTACGACTTTCAATCCTCGCCAGTGATTGGGGAATAAACGGCGGTAACGATCGTGGGTGAAACGCTCATCGATCAATACGATGATTCCCCGGTCTGCCTCCGCGCGAATCACCCTTCCGGTCGCCTGCAGCACCCGGTTGAAGCCGGGATATTGGTAGGCATAGGCAAATCCGCTGCCGTTCTGGCGGTCAAAATACTCTTTGATCAAATCATTTTCCAGGCACACTTGCGGCACCCCCACGCCCACCACCACGGCCCCAATCAGCCGTTCTCCCACCAGGTCGATACCTTCCCCGAAAATGCCGCCCATGACCGCTAACCCGACCAGCGTTTCCGGATTGCCGGGCGAAAACTGAGCCAGGAAGGTCTCTCGGTCTGCCTCCGCCATGCCTCGATCCTGCACCAGAAGCTGGCGTTCCGGCAGTCTTTCTTTGAGCAGCTCTAGCACAGCGTTCAGGTAGGCGTAAGAGGGGAAGAAAACCAGATAATTGCCCACGCGAGCGCTGCAGACGGCTTCAATCGCTGACGCAATCGCGGCATAGGAATCCGCCCGCTGCGCAAACTTGGTGGATATTCCGTTGTGGATCAGCAAGCTGGCATTCTCCACCGGAAAAGGGGATTGGAAAATGCGCCTGGGGTGATTGGCTGCGCCGGTCAGGAGCTGCATAAAGTAATCCAACGGCAGCAAGGTCGCCGAGAAAAAGACGGCCGACTGGCTGCGTTCAAGCGGCGCCGCCAGCATAGGAGCTGGGTCCAGGCAGAATAGCTTTGCTTTAAGGCCGGCCTGACCCTGTCGCTCGAAGTAAGACACGTAGGATGCGTTGAAATATTCGGCCGTGCGAAGATAATTGCTGCACAAGAAATAAAACTCCAGCAATTCCTGCCGGAACTCAGCGGCTTGATTCAAGACCAGCCAGTTTTCTGCTTCCTGGCTAAATTCTCGGACCGCCTTGAGCAGTGCTTCCGGCGGCTCGCGCTCCACCAAGGCCTGCCGGCCTTCCGCCTGGCAGGCCTTGCGGATCTCCAACATCATCTTATTGATCGCGCTCAGCTTTTTGGCCAGCGCCGGCAAACGCGGTTTCAGCGTGCGCTGGAGATTCAGCACGGTCTTTTTGTCCAGCTCGGCTGAATACATCGATCTCGCCCGGTCGGGAAGGTTGTGGGCTTCATCGACTAGAAAGATGTACGGCTCGATGCTGAGGTCAAAAAAGCGGTGCAGATAGACGCGCGGATCAAAGACATAGTTGTAATCACAGATGATGCAGTCGACCCATAAAGCCAGGTCGAGCGAGAACTCAAAGGGGCAAATTTGATACTGCCGGGCGATTTCTTCAATGACCGGACGGGTAAACGCCTGGCGCTGGTCAATTTCCTCCAGCGCCCGTTTCACCTTACTAAAATAATCTCGGGCGAATACGCAGATTTCCGGGTCACAGTTGACCGGCGGGCAAAAACAAATCTTTTCTTTGGCCGTCAGGGTCACGCTTTTTAAATGCAAGCCGGCCGTGTCCATATCGTCCAGCGCCTTTTCTGCCGCCAGACGCCCAGACGTTTTGGCGGTCAGGTAAAAGATCTTGGCAGCCAGGCCCTGACCCAGGGCCTTCACCGCCGGGAAAAGCGCCGCGATGGTTTTTCCCACCCCGGTAGGCGATTGGATATATAAGCGGTCATTGGCCCGGATGGCTTTGTAGACCGCAACGGCCATCTCTCGCTGGCTTGGACGGTACTCGTCATAGGGGAATGCGAGCTGCTGGATCGACCGGTCGCGCCTGGACTGCCGCGCAAGAAGCTTTCGATGCCAGTCCAGGTAGGGATCGATCAAGCTGGAGAAAAAGGCTTCCAGCTCGGCCAGGGTACAACGGCGCGCGAAGGTTTTTTCTTCCCGGCTGTCCAGATGGTAATATGTCAGGTGAATGTCGATCTCGTTCAGCTGGCGCTGGCGGGCATATATGAAGGCATAGCACTGCGCCTGTGCCCAATGCAGGGGGTTATGCTGCTCATTGACCAACTCAAGGCTGAGCGTGGTTGTTTTGATCTCTTCCAGGATCACCGGCTCCTCGCAGGCGTATACGCCGTCGATCCTGCCGCGCACTTCCAGGGGCGGATCCGCGCCTTCCACCTGGTAGGCGATCTCCACTTCGCTTTCGTAGCCTTCGGGGCGGGAGCGCTGGACTCGCTTATGGCCTTGCATGCCGAGCTGGGCGCGGTCGCGCCTTTGAAACCCGCCGGGGGTGATGTCACCCGCCTGTAGAACAAATTCCACCAGGCCGCGGACCGAGACGATGTGAGGTTTGCCTTCTTCAATCGGAACTGATTGTGTTTGCATCTTCGTCTGAAATTCTAGCACGTGTTTGGAAAATTGAGTGAACACGAACGCATGATCAGGCATCACTGATATAATTCCGGCGGCTTTCGCATAGGCTTCTTCGATCTCCGCCGGGATGCCACCCGCTGTGATCCAATCATCATCAAAAAGGCGCCCGACGGCGCCTCTTTATCTTTCTACAGTAGCGGGGGTTGGATTCGAATGTCATCCCCTTCTGGGGACCAACGACCCCAGAATCAAAAAGGCGCCCGACGGCGCCTCTTTATCTTTCTACAGTAGCGGGGGTTGGATTCGAATATCATCCCCTTTTGGGGACCAACGACCTCAAAATCAAAAAGGCGCCAGACGGCGCCTCTTTATCTTTCTTCAGTAGCGGGGGTTGGATTCGAACCAACGACCTCCGGGTTATGAGCCCGACGAGCTACCTCTGCTCTACCCCGCATCGACAAAAAGAATTGTACCCCATCTGCCCTCAACCGTCAAGGTGAGTTTTGTATTCCAGCACGCCTTTCTTAAGTCGAGGGGAGCACTCAAAGTTTGTTAAGCGGCGAGGGGAAGGTTAGCCCGCAAGGCAAATAAACAATCCCAATCACCAGAGAGCCAAGCTGCTCGAGCTTTAGCGGTATGGACTGCCCCATCTTCTGTCCAGCGAGCCCCCGCCCTTTTAAGACGCAGGCTGACGATCTGCTTGCAACCGCTTTCAATGGTGCCGCTCCCGATCAAATAGCCTTCTGCCCGAAAGCGGGCATAATCCATGCGTTTCTCGTTATGGCTGAAGTAAGTCGCCGCCCGCTGGACTGCCGCCCGAGCCCGGTGATGCTTGCGGGCAACTGCCCGACAATCTCGAATCAAGTCTGCAATTTGACCTTGCCATAAACGGCTGCGTGCCTGCTCCAGCCAGGATTGCCCGGCTGGGCTGTTTTGCTCCCATGCCGCTTCTGCAATCGGGCTCAGGTACTGGCTGGCATGGTACCAGTCCACGATTTGCACTGCCCCTGGAAAGTAGCGCTCGACCAACTTCCAGATCCACTGCGCTCCATCACAGACAAACACCAGTTGCTCATGCAAATCCGCTTCCCGCTGCCACCCGGTTGCCCAGGCAAACGGACCGAATTGTTCGGAATCCTGAAAACTACTGTGATAGCTAATCGCCTGGGTTTGCAGGGACGATTGCTCTCCGACCCGACTGCCATGATGACGCCGTGGCTGATACTCTTTCACTGTCTCCACCTGATACCAGGCAATGGTCTTCAACTCCCGCCATTCTCCCTGCAGGGGTGCCATAGCGCCGTCAATCGAAGCATATAATCTTCCACTCCTCTGCCCCAGCTGCTGTTGGCGCTGCTGCAGCTCAACCTCGTTCTGGCTATGCTCCTGCCAACTGGTTTCCCGCTTGGCCTGCAGTTGTCCAAAGCGCTCCGTTTCCTTGCGAATGGTGTTATCGCTCACCCGGAATAACAGAAATTGCTCCATCCACCGCCCCGCCTCTTCAAAGGCCACTTCCACCCCCGCTAAAGCCAGCAGTTTGGCCAGCCCGGGTGTCACCTGTCCCGGTTCAATTCCGAGCTGTCGATCCACGGGGCACTGCCCTTGCCCACAGTCTGGGCACAGAAAGTACCAGCGCTTATAGCTAATCTTCCCAAACACACTGATCGCTTTGGCTTCCCGCCTGGCAAGCTGACCGGCTTCTCCCCCACACTCGCAGCGGACTTCAGCCGGTGGGTCCCCTTCCGCCCGGCTGATATATTTGCCTAAGGCCCGCTCACCTACCTGCCGTAATGCTGCTCGCATCCCTTCTTCCACCTGCGTCAGCGGCTCTCCCGCCTCCATCACCATCCCGATTTCATCCGCCAAAAGTTCGGCCATCTTTTCTATCGTTTCTATGCTAAACTTCATCTTGAGCCTCCAGTTAGTTTGGGTCGTAGCAGCCTTATACTAACTGAGAGGCTCTTTTTTTGCCACCTTTTTACATACTTTTAGTGCACCCAAGTCGAGAAAGGGGTTGAAAAAAAAGACCTTCTTCGGTAAATTGAAGGCTCCTACACCACCAAGCACCGAGGAAGGTCAACATGGAGTCTAACACAAACAGAGAAGGCGCACAGGGAACAAACGGACCCGAAGGGAAAGTTATCAATGTCAAGCACTTACTTGAATATCTAAGACGGGTTGGAGATGGGCGTAAACGGCGAGGGATCCGCTATCCACTCGAAGTCATTCTCGTCCTGTTTATCTTGGCAAAGCTGTGCGGAGAAAACAAGGTGTATGGGATCGCCGATTGGGTGCAGCAGAGGAGCGAGTACCTGATCGAAGCACTTGGTTTGAAATTGAAGCGAAAACAGATGCCGCATCACAGCACTTATCGCCGGGTTCTGGCGGAAGAGGTCAAAGCCGATGAGTTGGAGGAAATCGTGAGCGAGTATCTGCAACAGACACCGAAAAATGGGCAAGACGTGGTGATTGTCATCGACGGGAAGACGCTGCGGGGCACATTGACATTGGAAGATCCATTTGGTTTGCACCTCTTGGCGGCTTATCTGCCGGGCGCGGGGGTCGTTTTGCTGCAAATGGTAGTGGAAAAAGACAAGGAAAATGAAATTACAGTGGCGCCCAAGTTGTTGAAATGCCTGGATTTGCAGAATAAGGTGGTGACCGGAGATGCTTTGCATACCCATCGACAAGTATCCGCTCAAATTGTCGAAGCGGGCGGAGATTTTGTTTGGATCGTCAAAGACAATCAACCCAATACCCGTCGGGCGATTGAGGAGTTATTTGCACCCGAGAAGTCCATACCCGGACAGGGATGCCCCCCTATGGATTTCAAAAGCGACAAAACGGTTGATAAGCAAGCGGGACGGCTTGAAGAACGTCGGTTGACGATGAGCAACATGTTGAAGGATTACTTGAATTGGCCTTATCTGGCACAGGTTTTCAAGTTAGAACGGCGCTTTACGACACTGGCAACCGGGGAGGTGACAACCGAAGTCCAGTATGGCTTGACCAGCTTGAGCGCACAAGAAGCCGGCCCAGGTCGACTTCTCTCCATTGTTCGCAGCGAGTGGGGCATTGAAAATGGCTTGCATTATCGCCGCGATGTGACTTTCCAAGAAGACCATACCCGGATCACGAATAAAAATCTTGCACATGTTATGGCAACCATCAATAACTTGGTGATTAGCTTGTTGAATTGTCAAGGCTTTACCAATCACGCTCATGCCCGTAGGGTTTTCAACGCTGCCCCTGATAAAGCTTTAGCCCTA
>CAWEQO010000008.1:0-135031 GCA_963811225.1 uncultured Chloroflexia bacterium | reverse complement strand
AATGACACAAGCGGCCATTGTTGGGGGATAGCGAGCGGCATTCGTGGACTTCCTTCTTATGGAACAACCTTAACAATATTGACATGGCGCTGACCATTGTAAAAAGTGACGAGGCGACATTAGGGCAAAAAGCTATAGCAGGTGGTTATGTTGCGCTCGAAGGAGCGGCACACGCAGCTTTAGTGGTTGGTTCAATTGCCTGTGCTTCAAATCCATTAGCATGCGTAGGCGGAGCACAAACAGCTTTAGGAATTGGCGGAACAGCAACGGGGGCAGCTGAAGCGGCTTGTGCCGATGGGGATTGTACAAATGAGGCGAGCTCATTTACGGTAACAGGAAGAACAGTTATTGATTTTGTATCAAACCAAATTAACAAAGTCAGTCATATAATGCAGCCTAAACATGCCTGGGATCGCTTGACAACATTGACTGGCGATATTTCAAAGGATTATCAGGCAGTTCAGCCTTATGTTCAACAGGCAATCGACAAAGGTGTCTCTAGTCAGATTGCTACAACCCCGCAGGGGTACCCAGTTTTCCAATATAATTTTACAATAAATGGGCAAGTGGTTATTGTTAATGCGATAACTATGACAAACAATGTTATTCAAATCACGGATGCGTGGGTGAAAACGGAATGAACAGTTACCTAGCTGAAGATACAAACAAGTTAATCAGCCTGATGATACAGGCAAACCATTATCGTCAGACGATGGAATATCGTAAGGCTTTGGATATTTACCTGGAATTAATTGAAACTTATGATGAAACTATTGAAGTAGACCAACTGATAGCCTACTGCTATTATCAGCTAGGTCTTGATGAAAGTGATGAAGATAAGTTTAGAGAAGCAGTTATCTGGATCGATAGAGCCATTGCATTATCGCCTATGAACAGTTATCTATATGGTATATTAGGCGACTTGCATTTTACTGGCACTGTTGACTATGAAGCATCTATTAAGGCATATCGAAGTGCTATCAACCTGAATCCAAATAATGTTCATGCCTTAGTAAATGGAGCAGGTTTATATGGGGTTCCTGAAAATGTAATTACTCTGGAGGAAGCAATTAATTGGCTCGAGCAGGCTGTTCAAATAGAACCCGATAATGCAAATAACCATTTTAATCTGGGGATGCTTTATAATGAAGCTGGCCAATTTTCAAAAGCAAAACAAGAATGGTTAAAGCTTTGTCTTGCCCCCGTCCTTTAGAAGCGGCCCTTTCTACGACAATTAGTAAACTAATAAGCGATACATAAATTAGCGTTCAAAGGACGCCTGCCGTTAGTCTTCTGCCCTGACTACAGCCAAAATGCGAAAAACTCACCAGAGGAGAGAGCCAAAAACGGCGGTAGTCGGGAAAAAGGCAACATAAACACACCACCAAAACACTCTGATTTTGGCACCACACTTACCAGGTGGATTCTGTACTCTTAACAACCGAAATTCAGTACATGAACAAAAACGGCGCTGCGAAAGTGGATTCCGCCAGGTTTATTCACTGAGAAACAGATGACCAGCTATGTTTCCTTGTTCATCACAGCGGGCTGGCCCTTCACCGCTCTTTCCCCCTTCAAGTGCTTGTCCGGGAGTTCCACAACCCGCTTGCCCATTTTGAAGGAATCCAAATGCAAGTCCAATTCGTCCAGATTCTTGCGGATGTATTCCGGTACGCTTTCACCACTCGGACGGCGAGCTTTTCCTAGCAGATAAGCGTGAAGAGCCAGTTTACGCGCAACGTGTTCCGGTTGGGCAAAACGGTCAGCAGTTTTCTTAGTCAGTACATGCCAGACTGCCACCAGCAGTTTACGGGCGATGGCGACAATGGCCTTCTGGTAACCCATGCGCGGTTCTTTTCGTTCCAATTCAGCCTTCCAGTGCGGATCGGATTTGGCCGCGTTACGCGCCGCCTGGACCACAGCCGAGCGCAGATCACGCCGCCCGGCTTTGGTGATGCGCCCGGTCAAGTGAGTTAGCCCACTGTCATGGACGCGCGTGCCCAGCCCGGCATACCCCACCAGGTGCTTGGCATCTGGAAAACGAGTAATATCACCAATCGCCGCCAGCACAGTCAACGCCAGCAGCAAGCCAAAGCCGGGAAGCTGAAGCAAATAAGGCAGCCGGTCTTCGTCTACGGAATAGTCAGTTAGATGGCCTTCGATCCCGTTCGCTTTGCTGTTGAGCAAAGCGCAGCGTCTCCCAATCCGATTCCACTCTGGCCTTTTCTAGAGGTAGCAATGACAGTTCATCCCACCATCCGTGCCGGTCTTCGATGAACAGATCCCCTTCAGGGGGAAGGATGTGTTTGCGCTGGAGCAGCGTGTGCAGGCGATTTTTGGCCTGCGTGGAGAGGCGCACCATTTTCGAGCGGTGGGCTATCATGGCGCGCAGCTCGCGGACCTCGGTAGGGGGCACCCAAATCCCGGTTAGTAGACCGGCAGCGTGGAGTTGCGCCAGGGTCAGGGCAGCTTTCTTGTCCGTTTTCACCTGGGCTTTGACGATCAAAGCCACGTGAGGCGGATGAACCAGGATGATAGAATGGACAAACGGCACCAGTTCATCGTACAACTGGAACGAGTTAGTGCTCATCTCCATCACCAGAGCATCTGACGGATGCAGGTGCTTCTGCACCCATTCTTCCAGTCTGGAAAGCTGGACAGTATGCGGCCCAAACACCACTTCCTTTTCCGCGTTGACGCCGGTGGCGACCAGGTAATGTTTGTGGATATCCAAGCCGATAAAACGAGTTGGGGTTGCGGTAGACATATCGCGCTCCTTTCCTGAACTGACGAACCTCGTCAGAAGGGCCGGGCGCATCTGGTTTTTGGGAGGCTACTTCACACACAGATTTGAGCTTGCGACCAGGAAATTGGCTCGCTTCTCAGTTTAGTGGATTCGATCGGGCAATCAAACAACTTGTCGGGCCTGTCCGCGGAGGATTAGTCCACGGATTTCCCATAATGTAACCGATTGTCCCATACGTAGGACCGCCCGGTATAACTACGCTCCAATCGCTAAACAAAGCATAGTATACCCAGCTACGCCCGGTCCTAGATGCCCGCAACGTCTTGCGAAGCAACCCCATACTAACAACTTGATCTGGATGGGCTCAAGGTGGTATGATCCTGATTTAGGACGTTTCACCTCCCCTGACACCATTATACCAAGTAGCAGTATCAATATTGATCTTATTGTCGATTACCATGAAACTAAGTTCCTTGAGCAATTGAACCAAAGAAATCATGAACAGGTCAATCATTTACAAAATGAATCCAGCCAAGTACCAAAAAGCGCTGCCACATTTGATCGCTATTCTTATTCCAACAATAACCCTCTTCGTTACATAGATCCAGATGGCCACTTTGCATTCTTAATCCCATTGGCTGCAGGAGCATTAATTGGTGGTGCAATATCTACAGCAGTTTATGTTGGAGCAACTACAGCAATGGGTGGTGAAGTTACCCTAGCAGGGGCAGCGGGAGCTTTCGCAGGTGGGGCTCTTGCAGGTGCAATAAGTGTGATAGCTACACCTTTGGCAGGCACATTATTAAGTACCATAGGAGTATCAGCTAGCGGAACAGCATTAGTTGCCGGTACAGCTGCTGTAAATGCTGTTGGTGGTGCAGCATCATATTTAGCAGGAGGTTATACTCAAAATGCAGTGGACCTCGCAGAAGGAAACTCGCCTACTTTCACTCCAAAGGCAACGGATATGGCTCTTAATGCGGCATTAGGTGGAGGTGTATCAGCTTTCGCTGGAGAAGCGTTCCCAGTTGCAAACAACACAGTTGGAACACTAAAACAAGCTAGTACATTTTAGCGCAAATGAATAATAAGTAACGATAAAAGGTTGACCAGAGAGATAGCAGGCATTACACTTTTCTAAAACGGAAAACGGAGAAACAAAATGCCAACTCCAAAAGCTACAAAGGTTAACCTGAGTGAAGAAGAACGAATGGGCCTGGAACAATTGGTTCGTCGCCATAATATTGGCCAGCAAATTGCTTTACGAGCGCGCATTATTTTGGCGGCAGGACAAGGACAAACCAATACCGCGATAGCTGCAACCCTAAAGGTCAACATTATTACGGCACAGCTCTGGCGAAATCGTTGGGTGAAAGCACAGACGATTTCATACGAGGATTTGAGCATTGAGGATCGTCTGCAAGATGGTCCTCGTCCGGGAGCGCCAGCCAGGATTACCGCAGATCAACGCTGTCAGATTGAAGCACTGGCCTGTGAAGAGCCAGAAAACTCAGAGAGACCGATCAGCCAGTGGACCGCGCGCGAAATCGCCGATGAAGTGATGAAACGCAAGATCGTTGAGCATATTTCGGGACGGCATGCGGCCAGGCTTTTAAAAAGAGGGTGATATCAAGCCGCACTTGAGCCGCTATTGGTTGACCCCCGCCTATGAAGAAGGTTTTGATGAAAAAGTTGCTGATATTAACCATACCTACAAACAAGCACCTGAAAGGGCCAAAGAGGGACAGCACACGGAAAGTCTGGATGAAATGACCGGCGTGCAGGCACTGGAACGCAAACATCCGGGGTTGCCGATGCAACCAGGTAAAGTCGAGCGGCGTGAGTTTGAATATATCCGGCATGGCACTTTGTCTTTTACCTGCAATTTTGATGTGGCATTGGGAAAACTGGTGGCCTGCACAGCCAACAAGACCCGCAACGAAAAGGATTTTGTGGAGCATATCCAAAGTCGGGTCAATTCAGACCCCCTGGCCATAAAATGGGACTTCATTTGCGATAACCTCAATACCCATCTATCTGCATCTTTGGTGCGCTATGTCGCCGATGAATCAGACCTGGATATCGATCTGGGGGTGAAGGGTAAATCGGGTATCCTGAAATCCAAAGCTTCTCGGGCAGCCTTCTTAAGCGATCCAACCCATCGCATTGTTTTTCATTACACCCCCAAACATGCTTCATGGATGAACCAGATCGAAATTTGGTTCAGTATCCTGATGCGAAAACTCCTCAAACGAGGCAACTTTACTTCTGTGGAAGATCTGCGGCGCAAAGTCTTAGCTTTTATCGAATATTACAACCTCACCATGGCAAAACCCTTTAAATGGACATACCAGGGTAAGGCACTGAATGTATGAATTGTTACCTATTTATGCCAAGCTGTACTAGTTACTTCATGCCTGGCCGAACAATTAACACATTGTTCGCAACAGAAAATGCGCGGAATTTGTATAGCCAAACCTTGGTATCCAGTGTTTACGGCGGTATTGCTGGAGTTTCAGGCGCAATGGAGTAAAGAACATGAAACTTGCCTTCGTTATTATTTTTGTAGTTCTTTATTTAATTCCTGGATGGATTTCATTAGTAAGTAAAAGATCATGGCCTGTCCCAACGAAAAAGGGAATTATTTCAGCATTGGTTATAGTATTTGCTGTTTACACAGTAATGATTGTGGCTAAACCAAATGCTAGTAACACGACAAGGGTAATTTCCAGCATTATCACTGTAATATATTTGCTATTCGTCGTTGCGGCTGCTTTTTACTATTGGCCTCGACAATAATCATGATACTTTAATAATGGCTGAGGAAAATTGAAAGACGAGACAGCCGATTAGAAACCGGACTGGCTCGCCTCTCTTGTGCCGTACCTTGATTATACAACCCGGCCTGCGTTTCGCAAGCCCCCAGTTTTCCTTGGTTTAGACTGCAAGATCCAGCTCTTTAACATCCTCCATAGCAAGTTCTTCTTGTTCTCGTCTTGCCAGCGCCAGGACCCCATCCCGGATGGCCTGCACGGTATTGGCCTGGCTTTCATTCAATATACCCGAACGCAACGAATTGAGCAGCGCGATCAGCTCTCCCGGGCTGGGAATCTCTCGCGGCGGCCGTTCCACCAGCTCCAACTGTCGCTCCACCTCGTTCATGGCACGGTAGTAATCAGCGGCCAGGGTACCGTCGTACAGGCGGGCATAACCCAGGGTGGTATCGATGGATTTGTGGCCGAGGATGGCCTGCACGCTCACCACCGGCGCTCCCGCATTCAACAGCAGCGTGGCGAACGAGTGGCGCAGCTGGTGCGGGGTCAGGGTCACGCCGCAGCTCCGTCCGTAGTGCTGCAAGCGTTCGTAGCAGTAGGAGCGGCTCAAGGCCGCGTGGCGGAAGATGAAAAACGAATTGGGCAGGGCATCGGCCGGGCCGCGCACCGCCTCATAGGTGTGCAGCGCTTCTATCGTTGCGTTCGATAGGAACACGATGCGGTCCTTGAGCCCTTTGGACTGCTCGATCCGCACCTGGCGGCGCTCGAAGTCGATCTCCTCCAGCTTCATGCGGCGTACTTCCCCCGTGCGCATGCCGCTGTGCAGCATCAGCAAGAACCAGGCGCGATCCATCGTCGCGCAGCGCCGGACCAGGCCGTGCGGGCTGCCCGCTTCGCGCTCGATCTCGGCGTATAATCGGCGCAGCTGGGTAGGAGCGGCGTCCTTGGGCAGTTTCGGCCCTTCGTTGAGGAAATCCACCCGCAGCAGGCGCTCGCACACCGGTTCTCCCTGGCTTTCCAGGAAGCGGACGAACTGCTGCAAGGATGCCAGCTCTTTGTTGACGCTCAAAGGCAAGATCCCCTGCTCCAGGCGCATGTCCAGATAGGCCAGCCAGGCCGCGGGCGTCAGGTCCTCACCCGAGCGCAACGGGAAGCGCCCGGCGATCCAGCGCATGGAAGCGGTCAGGCAGCTCAGGGCGGCTATACTGCTTTCGTGCCAATGATCGGGCAGCCACTGCCTGCGGCGGTGCGCCAGGTATGCGTGCAGCGCCTGCCGCAGCCACTCAGGCAGCCCGGCCAGGTAGTGGTCCCAGTTCAAACGGCGCTGGGGAGCGGGTTTTTGCAGCCGCACGCGCAGGTATTCGCGCAGCTTGAGCAGGCCTGTGTAGTAGCTTTTGAGGGTGCTCGGGGCCAGGTTCTGCGCCTGGATATACTGCCAGGCGCGGTCGATGCCGCCCTCCGGGTCAATCTGCCAGTAGGGTTCCTGCAAGAACCCCAGGGTATAGCGGGCCGAGGCGAGGTAGATGTTGAGAGCCGAAGCGCTGTAACCGCTCTCATGCAGCCAGGTGCGGAAGGCCACGTAAAAGCCGCGATTGGCGGGCAGCCAGTCGTAGAAATCCAGCCGGTTGGGATCGTTGGGCAAGCGGATGCGCTGCCCGGTGCTCTTGGTCATGATAGCCCTTCCTCTCCCAATCCGGCCAGGGTCTGGCAAACGGCCTGCATGGCTGCCTCGTAGTCGGCCTGCACGGTTTTGTCCGAGAGGTGCAGGTAGATCTGGGTGGTGGTGAGGCGGGCGTGGCCGAGCAGGCGCTGGATGCTAGTGACTGGCACGCGCGCTTCGGTGAGGTGACGGCCAAAGGTGTGGCGCAGCTGATGGCAGGTGACCCACAGCCCGGCCTGCTGGCAGTACCCGGCCAGGCGGTCCTGGATGCCGGTGACGGTGAGGCGAGAGCCAAAGCGGTTGAGGAATACCGCGTTGGATGAGACCGGCGGGCGCTCCGCCAGCCAGGCTTGCAAGGCCGCCAGCGCCTGATGGGAGAGATACGCCACCCGCTCGTTACCGCCTTTGCCGTGCAGCCACAGGCGCGGCAGGCTGCCAGGGCTGGGGTCCAGGTAGAGATCGGGCAGCGACAGGTTGCGGACCTCCCCAACCCGCAAGCCGCAGCGCAGCATCAGCAAGAACATGGCCCGGTCGCGGTCTGGAATGGATGGCGGCAAACAGCTTCCGCAAATCCCGGTCCTGCACGTCTCTGGGCAGGCGGAACCCCGGGTGGATGTAATGGCGGCGCGGCAAGACCGGGTTCTTTGGAGGGGCGGCTAGCTCGACCTCCAAGAACAGGTAGAAAGCGTGCAGGGCCGCCAGGCGGCGGTTGATGGTGGCGATGGCCTGGCCGTCCTTCTGACACTGTTCGATATAGCGATCGACATCTTGAACGGAGACCCCGGCGACCGGCTGGTTGAGCCAGGCGAAGAATAGATCCAGATCGTTGGGGTAATGGATCTGGGTGGAAGCGTTGGGCGCCTTGCGGCGCAGCCACTTTTGGAACGCTTCGATTTCTGGTAACATGAAAGCACCTCCTGGTGGTGAAAGGAACGCGATCTGTGGCAAGACCACGTTCTGTATGAAAACAAACCACGGCGGTTTGCTTTTTCAGCTTACCACCAGGAGCCTATTTATTTCAATCTGGACCAGATTTGGAAGTTAATGTAAAGCCGATGAGATAGGACTAATGTTCTACGGGGCGCGCTGGTACGACAGCTCACTAGGACGATTCACCTCGCCGGATACTGTCGTACCATTAGCAAGCCAAGGGACGCAGGCGTGGGATCGGTATGCCTACGCCAACAATAACCCATTACATTGGGCATAATGCACCTTACTGGGCACAAGATAGAGGGTTGGTGGGAAGTAAAAACCAGCGCCAGGCGTCCTGATGCTGGATGCGAAAGGCAGTCAGATCGCCTGCCCATAGCATAGCACGCAATTGTTCCAGCGTCACCCCCAATTTCTGCGGAGCTTCAAAAAAAGGGATCATCTCGGGCAGCCAGCGGGCAGAACCGTCCAAGCGGCCGAGATCCTCCTCGCTCAGGCGCACCCACAGCCAGCCACCGGGCTTGCGCTGGCGCCCGGCAATCAGCCCATCGCGGAACCATTGGGAGATCATCGAGGGATGCACGCCCAGACGCCGGGCGGCTTCCGCGGCCTTGATCAGGCCATCTCCGCGCGGGCCGTCTTGGGGCGTGCCCAGCGGGCAGGCGGTGGGGATGTGGCGCTTGCGGCGCACGGCGCGGACACGCTCCAGGGTCCAGGGCAGGGCGGTGGCGGTGGGGAAACCTTCGGCGTTGAGCTGCGCCGCAATCTGGTCGTCGCTGAGAGTCAGGGCGAGTGCGCGCAGGCGGTCGGCGATGGCCGTGGCCGGTTTGGTGCCGTGCGGCGGGCGGGGGACATCGAGCGTGGTGATCGCGCCGGTCTGCCAGCGCACCAGCAGGCGGCTGAAACCGGGGCGGGTGCAGGCATCCAGGGTCACATCGCGGATCAGGCAGCGCAGCAGGCGCTTGCGATCGGCCGGGGCGGCGCGCTGCCAGCAAGCAGGCAGATCGGCGGCCAGGTTGAGGATGGCCTGGCGGTCGGTCTCGGACAGCGGCGGGAGCTGCTGGGTCTGGAACTGGACGAATTCCTTTTCGAGGGCCGTTTGCTGCTGGAGCATGTCTTCCCATTCGCGCTCCAGTTGGGCGGCCACCAGGCGGTTGTCCGGATCGACGCGCTGGTAGCGGCGGCGGGCCAGATCGGTGTCGTAACGGGCGCGCTCCAGGCGCTGACGCCAGTGGCCCAGCCGGGACTGGCGGTGGGTCTCGATCTGGTCGAGGGCCGAGAGAGCCGCCTGCAGGCGGGCGGGCTGGACGGCTTGCAGGAACAGCTGCTCGATGAAGGGGTCGATGTAAGCCAGGGTGAAGGTCTGGCAGCGGGCCTGGCCGTACTGCTGGGTGGCGTGATCGCAGACGTAGGCCGGGGCGTGGGTGTAGTGGACGTGCAAGCGCCGCCCGCAGCGGGCGCACACGGCGATGCCCTGCAGCAGGGCCAGCCCCTCCCGCGGGGCGCCGCGCTGCCACTGGATGCCTTGAGCGTTCTCGGCCAGGCGCTGCTGGTTGCGCTGGTAGGTTTCCCAGGGAATGTAGCCGGGGAAGGCGTCCAGGCGCAGCACCGGCCAGTCGGCCTGGGGGACGGACTTGAGGACCACTTTGTGGGCATCGCAGGGCAGGTGGGTGCGGTGCAGCTTGCCATAGGCGTAGGCACCGGCATAGGCCGGGTTCTTGAGGATGGCGTAAATGGCGCCGAAGGTAGGTCGTTCCCAGCGGACCTCCTCCTCGCGCGAGGAGCCCACCCGGCGCGGCAGTTGGAAGGACTGGTCGCGCAAGGCTCGCAGCACCTTGTGGGCGCTGCCCAGGCGCTCGAACTCGGCCAGGACGTGGTGGATGGCGCCCTGCACCTGGGCGTCGGGATGCAGAGCGACGCGCTCCTCCGAGACGCGCACCAACCCCACCGGCAGGCGCAGGTGCAGCTCTCCTCGTTGCGCCTTGTTGAGCTTGGCCGCTCCCAGTTGGGTGCGCAGGGAATACCACTGCGCTTCGGAAAAGGTGCCTTTCAGCCCCAGCAGCAAGCGGTCGTCGTAGATGCGCGGGTCATAGATGCCGCTGCTGTCGCTGATCAGCGCCCCGTACAGGCTGGCCAGGTCGAGCAGGCGGTACCAGTCGCCGCAGTTGCGCGCCAGGCGCGAGACATCCGTGACCAGGATGATACCCACCTGGCCCAGTCCCACTGCCGCCGCCAGGCTCTGGAACCCGGCCCGGTTAGCGGCGGAGATGGCGCTTTTGCCCAGGTCGTCGTCGATGATCTGGATGCGCGCTTCGGCCCAGCCCAGGGCACGGGCGCGCTGGGCCAGCTGGTACTGCAAGTCCTGGCTCTCCAGGTTCTCCTCCACCTGGCGCATGGAGGACTGGCGGATATACACCAGCGCGGCGCGTTCCAGGTGGGCGGGGGTGATCTTACTGCTCGGGTTCACGGCGCGCCTCCAGCAGGGCTTGCAGGTCCGGGTCGTGCAGCAGCAGGACCGCCAGGGCCTGGATCAGCTCCTGGCGGCTGCTTTCGGGCAGGTCTTCCCATTGGGGCAGGCTGGCCAGCACCGGGGCGGCCAGCGGCGCCGGGGGCGCGCTCATTCGTGGGCTGATTTCGGTTTTCATCCATCTCCTCCTCTGCTACACTAGAGCATAACGCATGCAGCACAGCAGCGAGGGTGAGATATTCAGGAATTCCGGCCCACAGATCGCCTGATGGTTCGAGTGGGGCGCTGGGAGCATCGGCGGCTTCCGCCCAGGACAGCGGCAGCTCGGCGCGCGTGCCGTCCGGCAACTCGATCAGGTAGCACGACTCCGGGTAGGCCGGGTTCCCGGCCTTGCGCAGCGCCTTGACAATTTGGTTGTAGAGCGGATGGTGGGGATGCGTCACCCGGATCATTCCGTGATCCTGTAACTCATTGGGTGTCTTTTGTTCGGAATAATCCTATTAAATATAATGATCCAACCGGGCATGATGTTGGATGTCCTGGCGGTGATGATAATTGTAATCCTTATATGTGTCCAAATCCAACTCCAACCCAGACTACTACACCGCAACCAACATTGGCACCATCACCATCTTCCATCATACAATTAACGCCAACACCAACACCTATACCAACCGCTGGTTTAGGCTGGAAACCGAATATGAGCTTTCTTGTGCCAGGAACACCGACACCAACAACTGGTTTAGCACCAGCACCTACATCTACGCCTACAGTAATACCACTCTCACAATCAGGGGCAACGGTAGTTGCCGAAGCTGTTGATAGTATCTACAACTATGAAGAAAATAAAGACCCAACTCAGTATTTATATGACAAAATTCCTGTACGTGTAGGTGACCCTCGTGTGGATGCTTACCTACCAATAATTCGTTCGGTTGTTCAGTTTTTAGAAATGTCTGGAGATGCTATTTGGGTGGGTAGGAAAACAAGCGATTACATTAACAGTTTGCCTACATCACAACCGACACTTACAACAACTCTAGTACCCACATCCACTCCCTCCTGGTACTAACTTATTCTGTAATTTATCAATAATTAGGCAAATTTGGACATTAATCGGAATTATAATAGCAAAACGTTTTCTATATTTATGGGTTGCAAGAACTTATGCATATGCTCCTACCTTTCAAAATTTTTAGATAGATTGCAAGTTATTGGTTGATAAATTCGTTGATGCTTGGTTGGAATGGGCTTGAAATAAAAGTACGTATAACTAAATCGTGGAGAGAAATAGTGTATCCTAAACTAGGATTATCTATCGTCCTTGTGTATATTCTGATTTCACAAAGCTTATCAGTGATAGCACAAATCCAGAATCTGCAACAACAATACTTGTTGTTACATTCTGCTATTATAAGTTCTGTATCAATACTTATAGCAATGCTGATATTCATCGAAAGGAGAAACTTAGAGCGCCTTCGCATAGATCGAATATCAATCCTTATATTCATTTTAGGAACTTTTCCGAGAATTATTTTTGCAGAGATCAAAGGGTTTTGGTTCATCATGATTATTGTTTCTTCTGGATTATTATGCATGTTTGTATTGTTTTCTAATTGGCAAAAAATACCTAAAGGAAATTGGCGCTGGGCTGGAATTGGAGTGTTTGTAGGATTAATTGTGGCTGTTTTGAATATAATTATTGTAATAATCTCAGAGCACACTACAATAAACAACCACTTCCTCACTATACGGTTTGTAACTGTTTTTGCTGGTCAACTTATTTATTTCTTATCATTCACTTCTCCAACAGAAGAGATCTTATTTCGTGGTTTTTTATGGGGTTATTTTGTTAATTTTGGATGGAGTGAGCGGAAAGCTTGCTGGATTCAAGCAATTATCTTTATATTCTATCATTGGGATAAATTGTTTACACCCTTAGTTTTTTTTATTGGATTGCCAATCTTCACTTTATCCGTTAGTAAATTGCGGCAGGGTTCAAAACAAGTTTTTCCATCTTTACTCGCACATACCATTGTAGATGCTTTAACAAGTAGTACTTTGAAATTAATATTTTAGATTAATTCCATTGATATTGCATTGTCCTCCATCCATCCTCGAAAATAAGTGTTTGCGTTAGATCAGTTACTTTAGCTCGAACTTAATTGGCGCTCGCTTTCATTTTCCTTGCCTAGATCCATTCAACGCGTTTATTACTCAGTAGCCTATATGCTATAATGTTTTTAGAGAATTATTTAGCCCGCAGAGCCTAGAGCCGGGGCACCACGTTTCGTGGTGCTTCGGCTTTTTTTATTCCACTACGCAAACGGCAGCGGTCAATGCCGGGAGGAGATCGAATGCTTTGGACACGAAACAGCCTTTTACCAGCCCCTTTGTTTGACGCTGACGGCAGCGGGAATGACTGTGCGCCTTTGCGTTACAAAATCCCCAAGAAGGGGACTCTTTTGCAGGTGAGCGCGAAGGGACTCGAATATCATCCCTCGATGGGACCCGAACCAATAAAAAATCCCCAAGAAGGGGACTCTTTTGCAGGTGAGCGCGAAGGGACTCGAACCCTTAACCAATGGCTTAAAAGGCCACTGCTCTGCCATTGAGCTACGCGCCCGGCGCTGAAGATTGTAACACGCACCCCGAGGAACGTCAACATTTGCACGCACATCCTTTACAAAAGAGCAGGGAGCACGCTCGCTCTTCCCCCTTCTAGATACAGATTACAAAACTGTCGGTGCCTTCTCCGGTTGAAATTTTCCGCCGTTACCGGTAAACTTAATCCGTGAGCATAGAAAAGCAACTTCATCGCCCTCACAAGCATTTTCGAGTCCCCCGGGTCTCTCAGGATGCATCTGAACTCCAGCTGAAACGCCAACTGGAGATTAGCCAGGCTTTGTGGACTATTAGCAAGGCCTTGAACGAAACGCTCGATCTGGAGACCATCTTTCAACTGGTGGTCGATACAGCCGAGCAGTTCATCCCTAATGCCGAAGGGGCGGTGCTGCACCGCTTGAATGGGTCCGGCGGGTTGGGGACGGTTGCCGTCAGCGGCCGGATTGCAAAAGAGAAAAGTCCAACCTTGTTGACCGTTGGTCGCGGGGCCGCCGGATTGGCTTTGCTGCAGGGCATTCTTGTCAACGTGCCGGACGTTCAGGTCGATTTCGCGCGTGCTGCCGCCTGCTGATGGCAATAACATGCGCTCGCTGCTCGTCGCGCCGCTGCGCAGCCAGGCGCGCAACCTGGGCGCCCTCAGTGTGATCAGCTCCCACCCGGCGGCGTTCTCTGTAGAGGACGAGCGTTTATTGGAAGGGCTGGCCAACCAGGCCGCTGCTGCGATCCAGAACGCCAAGCTGTACGAAAACGAACGCTTGCAGCGCTCGCTTGTGGAAATGCTGGCCCAGGGCACTGCGGTGATCAACCGTCGCCTCGATCTGAACGTCGTGCTGGACGAGATCCTCGATCAGATCATGCAGGTGGTGCCGTGCCGTTTTGCCAACATCATGCTGATCGAGGGCGATCACCTGCATATGGTACGCTACCGCACCCGCCGCATGGAGACCGGCAATTTCCACCAGCCACCGCAGACGCTGCCGCTGTCGATGCCGTCTTGGCAGCACATGCTGCAAACTCGCGCACCGCTGCTGATCACGGACACCCGGCAAGATCCAATGTGGAAACCCCTGGAGACCGGAGACTGGGCCCGCTCGTATCTGGGACTGCCGCTGCAGATCGGTAACGAGGTGATCGGTTTTATGAACCTCAATGAGGATTACCCAGAGGCTTTTTCCAGCCAGTATTCCAAAGCGCTGGTCTCGTTTGCGGCCCATGCGGCAATTGCCATCCACAATGCCCGCTTGTACCAGAAGCTGCAGCGGGCGCTGACCCAGGAGCGAACCATGCGTGACCAGCTGATCCGGGCCGACCGGCTGGCTTCGATGGGGCGTTTGACCGCCTCGCTGGCCCATGAAATTAACAACCCCCTTCAGGGCATCAGCCTGTGCCTGGAGCGAATCGGTTTCTATACCGGGCAGGCCAGCAAGCAGCGCGAGTATGTCGGCCGGGCCGAATCCGAGGTCAACCGCCTGGCGCAGATGGTGCGGCAGATCCTGGATTATCAGAGCCCCACCCAGGAAGAGAAATCGCTGGTGGACCTGCGCCAGTTGGAGGCGGACGTGATGCTGCTGTCGCAAAAGCGCCTGCAGCGCGCCCGGGTGCAGGTGGTGCACAGTTGGGAGCCAGGCTTGCCGCGCATCGAGGCGCGGCCGGCGCAGCTCAAGCAGGTGCTGCTCAACCTGGTGCTGAATTCGATCGAGGCCATGCCGCAAGGCGGGCAGCTGTCGATCCGTGGCTACCACCTGGAAGAAGAGCCGGAGTGGCTGCGGTTGGAGATCAGCGATAACGGAGCCGGCATCGATCAAAAAGACCTGGAACATATCTACGAGCCATTTTTCTCTACGAAATCAACCGGGACTGGGCTCGGGCTGTGGGTTTCTCACAGCATCGTGATCGCCCATGCCGGGCGCATGGCGGTTGAGAGCAGCCCTGAAAAAGGCACGACCGTGCGCGTTTGGCTGCCAGTACCAACATCAAGGAGTAACAATGACAATCAACGGCAAAATCCTGATCGTCGATGATGAAGAGACCATCCGGGTCGTGCTTGCGGATGCGTTAGAGACTCACCAGTACTACGTGGTTCAGGCTGCCAACGCCGACCTTGCTGCGCTGGAGTGTGAGAGCCAGCAGTTCGATGTGGCGCTAGTGGACTTACGTATGCCGGGCGAGATGGACGGCATCACCCTCATGCACAAGCTGCGCCAGCGCACCCCTCCGGTTGATGTGATCATCCTGACCGCTTACGCCACCTTGGATACATCCCTCAAGGCGCTGCGCCAGGGCGCTTATGATTACCTGCTCAAACCGGTCAGTACCGTGCAAGTGCTGGAGACGGTCAAGCGCTGCATGGAGAAGCGTGACGACGAGCAGCAGCGCGAGCGTGTGATCGTGGAAATTGAGCAGCTGCTGGGGCAGCTGAAGGGCCAGTCACTGCAAAATCTGATGGATAACAACCAGATCGTCAAGACACAGACCCTGCTGATCGATTTTCAGAAGCGCCTGGTGGTGCGCCAGGGTGAGCCGTTGACTCTGACCCCGACCGAGTTCGACATGCTGGCCTACCTGGCAATGAACAGCGACCGGGTGGTTAGCTGCCGCGAGTTGATCCAGGCTGCCCAGGGCTACCAGTCCACAGAGGATGAGGCCCGACCGATCGTGCGGGTGAATATCCGCCGGCTGCGTCAGAAGATCGAGACCGACCCCAAGAATCCGATCTACATTCAGACGATGCGTGACCGCGGTTATCGTTTTGTGCCGGGATAAAAGGGAAAGAGAATGGGTTTTCGAGAGCAGTCACTCTCTCGAAAACCCATTCTCAAGTCTTAAAAATAGGGTTGACAAATATTTGGAAGGATGCTAAACTCTAGGGCGTCAAGACAATTGACGCTTCAAAGCAGTATTGCGGGCATGGTTCAGTTGGTAGAATGCTTCCTTGCCAAGGAAGAGATCACGGGTTCGAATCCCGTTGCCCGCTCTAAAATAACAAGCAACGATGAGTTGCTTGTTATTATCTATCACGGCGACGTGGCCAAGTGGCAAGGCAAGGGTCTGCAAAACCCTGATCACGGGTTCAAATCCCGTCGTCGCCTCAAGGCCAAGAAAACCTTAAAAAGCGAGCTGAAAGGCTCGTTTTTGATTTAAAAAGAAGGGTAACTGCTCCGGCATAGATGCCTCACACCCTCCTGGCCTTTCATGAATTTTGACAAACAAAATCGGCAATGACCTGGTCCCTAACTCATCGGGGCGGGTGCTTAGGTTTTCGGCTCTATTCGCTACTTGTCTGGCAAATCCAGCCCGTTAAACCACCCCCTTCTCTTGCAAGGTAACCTTTAGGGTCCTGGAGGGTGTCAGGCATTCTTTTATTGGAGCGGGATCGCGGGATGGGCTTCCGGCAGCACCAGGTAGCCGTCGAAATACTCCTTCGGATACTGCAGCCGTAAGCCAGACCAGTAGCGCACCGGTACGAGCATGCGGGCAAACAGCGGATCGTCCATCGCGAGGAATGCGGCTTTTCCCGCGGACGCACCGAGCATTGCCCGGAACAGTTCATTATCGGTCGAGCGGTTGAGCAGGCTGAAGCGCTGCAGCTTTCCGCCGTTAATCCGCTCTCCCTTAAACGGCACCGTGAACAGCAAAAAGGTTTGCCCCGAGGCGTATGCACTGCGCTCCGATAGATATTGCCCCAACCACTCTTTGGATTCACCCACGAAGTGCTTGCGTTGGGTGTGCTTACCGCCGAAGTTAATCAGGGTTTTCGTCTCGTTACCGGCTAAGTACTCGTCCACGTTGATTTTTAGCGCATTTTCACGCAGCGCCAGCGCTTTGACATTGTCGCTCTCCCAGTGCTGCTGGAAGCCAAGACTGCGCAGCTGCACCCGCACCATTGCCAGCACCTGCTCGTAGCGCCGTTGACCCCACTGCGAGCGGTAAGCGCTTTCGTTGGCTTGCAGTTGATCCAAGAAGGCCAGTAAGTCAGCCTCTGAGTTTGGCCGGTCGGCGATTGGGATGGATGCGAGAAAAGCCCGGATGTCCTCCGAGTTTGGCGTAACCTGCGCCAGTTGATCCAGGCTCATGTAAAAAACGCCCGGCGTATAGTCCACATCTCCGGCGCGCACGTGGATCTTTTCGCTTTCCAGCAGGGTGTCATTGTAAGCGCGGATATGGCGCAGGGAGTAACCAAACATTTGATCGAGCACGCTGTTGAGTTCGTCTATTTCGCCCAGCACGTAGCCTTCCAGCATCCAATCGTAGGCCTGGTTGCACTCGATGATCACCTGGCGGAAATCGGCATCGTGTAAGGCGATTGCCAGGTCTCCAATCAGCAGCTCGTGCTCACGCACATTGTGATATTCCCCCAAAAACACGACCCGATACTCCCCCAGGACGTTTACCATTGATGGTGGTATGGCGCGGGGATCGAAGGCGATCGCCTCTCGTTCCACCACGTGTTGGATTTGTATTGAGGTTACAGTAGCGCTCCCAGAGGTGAGAATGAATAAGATGAAAACAGACAGCAATGCCCTTACGAGTTTTGTCTTCATCGCGCGATGATCCTTTCCGGTGTTCGGCGAAAAGATGAAAACCAGCTAGCGTAAGGGCGTATTCAGTTATTGGCTTTAGGAAACTGCTCTCTTCGATCTTTTTATATCCGATAAATGGAATCTGTGCAAGTTGATTCCGGATTAGAGTTTTGGGCCAGGCAAAACAAGAGGGTGGAGAGTAACGAACAGAGAGCAGCCAGAAGCTTCTGGCTGCTCTCTGTTTTCTATGCTCCACTCTCTGGCCTAAAAGGAAATAACCAACCCTTCCCTTGGACCCAAGGTGAAATCCTTCAGCGAGATGCTGCCCTGCCGTTCGAGCCCGCTGGACAGCGCTATCTGACCTTCACCCCAGCCTTGGAGCTGGACGTGCTGTTCTTCGCCGGTGAAGTTGAGCGCCACCAGGAATTGTTCGCCATCCGCCTCGCGCAAGTACAGGTAGCAGCCCTCCGGCGCCGCTGCGATCGGGCGGTAGCTGCCGGCGTTGAGCGCCGAGTGCTTTTTGCGAAGATCAAGCAAACCACGGTACAGGTTGAGCATCGAACCGGGCTGCTCCAACTCGGTCGCCACATTCTCTCGCTTATGATTAGGTGAAAGCGGCAGCCACAGCTGCGAGGGCGCCGCCGAAGAGAAGCCGGCGGTGGGGGAGGGGTCCCACTGCATCGGGGTGCGGCTGGGATCGCGGCCCTTGCCAGGCACGCGAATACCATAGGGGTCCTGCACCTTCTCCTGCGGCACCGGCACGCTCTCCATACCGAGCTCGTCGCCGTAATACACCGTTGGCGTGCCGCGCAGCGTAAGCAGCAGCATGGCAGCCAGGCGAGCGTTCTCTTTGCCGTAGCGGGTCGCCAGGCGCGGCTCGTCATGATTGCCCATCACGTAATTCGGCCAGGCGCCTTCCGGCATGGCCGCCTCGATCGCGTCGACAATGGCCCGGATTGTCGGCGCCTCCCAGCGAATCGGCATAATAAAGGCGAAGTTGAAGGGCATATGCAGCTCGTCCAGGTTTTCGCCATAGTACAGCGCCCACTCCTTCCAATTGAAGATGTGAATCTCGCCCACGGAATATCGCGGCCGCTGCGCGCTGAACTCGTCCAGCAGTTTACGGAACCGGCGAAAGACGGTGTGCACGTCCTCGTGGCCCTTGTCGTACAGGTGGATCTGGGCATCGTATGGGTTCTTTGATGTTTCCGGATCGTAGTCCGGGTTGAGCGGATTATCGCGCAGCTGCGGGTCTTTCAAAATCCAGTGAGCCACATCCAGGCGGAAGCCGTCCACGCCTCGCTCCAGCCAGAAGCGCACAACCCCCAGCATGGCCTTCACCACCTGAGGATTGCGCCAGTTCAGGTCGGGCTGCTCTTTCAGGAAGGAATGCAGATAGTACTCTCCTGTCGTCTCGTCCCACTCCCAGGCCGGCCCACCGAAGGCGCTCAGCCAGTTGTTCGGCGGGCTGCCGTCCGGCTTGGCCGGACGCCACATATACCAATCCCGCTTTAGATTATTGCCTGAGGAACGTGATTCCAGGAACCAGGGATGCTGGTCGGAGGTATGGTTGGGCACGAAGTCGATGATGATGTGAATCTCGCGAGCGTGGGCGGCCTGCACCAGGCGGTCGAAGGTTTCCAGGTCGCCGAACAGCGCGTCGACATTCGTGTAATCGGCTACGTCGTAGCCGAAGTCTTTCATCGGCGAGGGATAGAACGGCGAGAGCCAGATGGCGTCGACACCCAGCGCGCCGCTTAAGTAGTCCAGCCGCTCGATGATCCCGGCCAGGTCGCCGACGCCGTCGGCGTTGCTGTCTTGGTAGCTGCGGGGGTAGATCTGGTATATGACACCGTGTTTCCACCATAAGTAGGGCGAGTTTTTATCCATGGAAAGATCCTTTGCGAGGGAATTGTGGTTTAAGTATATCGAAAAGAGCGCAGAGAGTGGTGAGTATTCGACTGTCGATCCCAATACTCACCACTCTCTGCGCTCTTCAAGGATTAATCTCAGCTTAACGCACCTTAAAATTGGATAAAATTGCTGCTTGACAAGCGCCTGTTTCGTTTGTATGATAATAGAAAGCGAACGTTCGGGTGAACCTTCGCTTCCCCAGACAAGGTGCATAAACAGGAATAATGGATGCGGGTGACTTTTAAACAAGTCGCAGCGGAAGCCGGTGTAAGTTACCAAACCGTCTCGAAGGTAATCAATGGACAGGCGCAGGTCTCCAAAGAGACCGAGAAGCGCATCTGGGAGGCTGTCAAGTCCCTCGGTTATCGCCCCAATTACACCGCCCGCAGCCTGCGTTCCAGCCGCAGCCTCACCATCGGTTACAGCTGGATCCCCACGCCCATCTACAAGGTTAGCCCGGTTCTGGATCAACTGCTGCAGAGCATGCTCCAGGCAGCCATCCGCTACGGCTATTACTTGCTGTCCTTTCCATTTCGAGAAAACGCACAAGACCAGACCAGCCTGTATCGAGAGCTGGTGTATACCGGCCGCGTGGATGGTTTTATTCTATCCTCTGTAGAATATAACGATCCACGCGTTTTCTTTTTACAGGAACACCAGACGCCCTTTGTGGCTTTCGGTCGCTCGAACCCAGGCCTGGCCTTTCCTTACGTCGATGTAGACGGTGGAATGGGCCTGCGCATGGCGACCGAACACCTGCTGGAGCAAGGGCATCGCTGCATCGCCACTCTTTGCTGGCCTGAGAACTCACGGGTGGGTGACAACCGGCTCGAGGGTTACGTACAGGCGATGGAAGCCGCTGGAATTCCGCTTGCAGCCCAGTGGATCGAACGGGGTGAGGGCAGCTACTGCTTCGGCTATGAGGCAACCCGCCGCCTGCTGGCGCTTCCGATGGGGATTCGCCCCACCGGCATCGTCGCTTTGAATGATTTCATGGCCATCGGAGCCATCGCTGCCATTCAAGATAACGGTTTCCTTGTCGGAACAGACGTGGCGGTTACAGGCTTCGATGATATCCCTATGGTACAATATCTTCATCCGCCTTTAACATCAGTCAGACAACCGATTTGGCAAGTGGGACAACTTACGATAGACATGCTAATGTCGATTTTGAACCAAGACGGAGCCCCTCCCCCAGAAAGCCTTCTTCTGCCGCCGGAACTCATCATTCGCGGTTCTAGTGTCGCGCTACCTTCCAGGTCTGTCTTCTCCAAACCGGGATAACCGCAGCGATGTGGTTTGCTATTCCCCCGTGCTCACCGTCGCTTACTACTGAATTCTTATCCGTATACAAAATTTTTAAATGATTTATAGACTTTTGGCAGTTCTGTCTGTTGAAGCAGCAAAAGAATAAAGGCTCTACGCTCTTTGTAGCTTAAAAGCAAGCACGTAGTTCTGTTTTCTTCTGTAGATCACACCGTTCTTTTAGAACAGGTTTGGTGATTGATTCTCGTATGAGAGGAGGTGGTTGAGCAGAGGGATTAGCAACAATTCCGGCAAGATCTATGGAAGTCCGTATGTATCCGTAACCACTTTGCTAAGGAGGATGTAATGAGTAAGCGTAATTACGTGCTGACCGTTTTGGTCGCGCTGGTCTTTATACTGGCGGCTTGCGCGCCACAGGCTGCGCCGGCCCCAGCGCAAGAACAGCCTACGCAGCCCCCGGCGGCTGCTCCGACCAATACGACGGTGGCCATCCAGGCGAGTGAAGCCACATCGACCCCCGTCGTGATGGAGGAGGGCTCACAATACAATGAAGCCCCCTCGCTGGCGGACCAGGTTGCGTCTGGCAAACTGCCCCCCATCGAAGAACGCCTGCCCGTTGTTGACGACATCGCGATCGTCGCCCCCGTCGAGCAAGTTGGCCAGTATGGTGGCACTTGGAACGCTGTGACCAACGACCCCGGCGCCGGTAACATCAAGATGATCCTGTACGATCCGCCCGTGCGCTGGAAACCGGATGACACCGGCTACGAGCCTGGTCTGGCCAAGAGCTACGATTGGTCCGATGACGGCAAGACCATCACCTTCGTGTTCCGCGAAGGCATCAAGTGGTCCGATGGCGAAGCTTTCACAACCGATGACCTGAAGTTCTGGTGGGAAGACCTCGCCCAGAACGAAGACTATAAGAAAGTCACCGTTCCTTGGTGGGCTCACAATGCCGACCAGTCGGTCATCGAAATGGAATTCCCCGATCAGTACACCTGGGTGCTGCACTTCAAAGAGGCGCAGTACATTATGCCCTACGTGCTGGCACAGGGCTTCTGGGAATGGGAACCGCTGATGAAGCCGGCTCATTACCTGAAGCAATTCCACCCGAATTACACTTCAACCGCTACATACGAAGACCTGGATCTGAAGGATCGATTCACCGAGACGCCCGGTTACCCCTGCCTGATGGCATGGTGCCTCGCCGATTACGTCCCCGGCCAGACATGGTCCTTCAGCCGCAACCCCTACTACTGGAAAGTCGACACTGAGGGCAATCAACTGCCTTACATTGACACGCTGCGCGTTGAGCTGGTGCAAGACCAGGAAACCCGCAAGCTGCGCGTCGCCCAGGGCAGCTACGACTGCACCTTCCGCGGCACCGACGATCCTCAGGATATCCCCTTCCTCCTCGAGCAAGGACAGCAGTACGATTATCGTGTCGTTCCTGGTTGGTCGAACGGCGCCGGCGCATGGCCGGGCTTCATGATCAACATGGACTACCACGATGAGTTGGAATACAACGCTGATACGGAATCAGCCGAGTCCAAGGAAACCCGCGAACTGATCCGCACGCATGAGTTCCGCGAGGGCCTTGCCTACGCTCTCGACCGCCAGAAGATCGTTGACGTGGTCTGGGACGGCATCGGCGAGGTCAAGGGATTCACCATCAGCCCGCAGTCCTGGCACTTTGCTACCCCTGAGGGGCAGAAAGTTTACGATAAGTGGGCCGCTTCTTATACCGAGTACGACCCGGCCAAGGCCAAAGAGATGTTTGATGCGGTTGGCTTCGTGGACGCTGATAGCGATGGCTATCGCGATCTGCCGAGCGGCCTCAAATACACCCTGATCCTGGACTTGAATGACTGGGGCGGCGAGCGCGTCAACACGGAGGCGGATGAGATCTACCGCCAGAATCTAGAAGATGTTGGCGTCCGCGTGGTTGTCAATAACGTCATCGGCCAGGCCGAAGGCGGCACTCGCGGCGAGAATGGCGTTGGTTGGACGATCCGCAACGCACACGCATCGGAAATCGACCTGTGGACGTACCCCGACTGGATCTTCCCGGTCCGCGGCGCCGGTGAAGGCACTCGCGCCTTCCCAATGCAGGGTACCTACTACAAGACCGGCGGCACCGCTGGTTGGCAGCCGGAACCTGGCAGCGCAGCCGAAAGGCTGCAGGCGATCTACCGTCAGGGTCTGAGCGAGCCTGATGTCGCGAAGCGCCATGAACTGATCTACCAGGCTGTCGATATCTACATCCAGGATGGTCCGTTCTTGATCGCTGGCGGCGGCGACCAGCCCATGCCGGTTGTCTGCAAGAACAACTTCCGCAACGTTCCGGAGTACGGCGTGCTCGGACCTTGGGCGCCCGGCAGCCCCGGCAACGTGCATCCTGAACAGTTCTACTTCGAGTAAACCTTTTATTCTGATCGGGTGGGTGGCATTTGCCACCCACCCGACACAATTGGTGATCGACAAGCGGGCTCGCCGCTGTTTTGTTTTATCCCGCAGCTCTCGGTCCCTGTGTAATTGTTCTAAGGAACGGAGGTGGACATGTTAGCCTACTTTTCGCGGCGTCTACTTTATATGTTCATCATGCTCGTGCTTGTCTCCTTCGTCAGTTTCTTGATCATTGATCTACCTCCGGGCGATTTTTTGACCCAGAAACTGCTCGAGCTGCAGGCACGCGGCGATCGCAGCGCTGCATTGCGCATCTCAGAATACCGGGCCAGGTATGGCCTGGATGAGCCCCTGATGTCACGTTATTGGATTTGGGTTTCCCATATGGTCAAGGGGGATTTTGGCGAATCTTTCCGCTTTGAACGCCCGGTAACGGAGATCATCGGCCAGCGCTTGGGCTTTTCGATCATCCTGGCTGCAGCCACACTTTTCATCGTATGGATCCTCGCAATACCTATAGGAGTGTATTCGGCCACCCACCAATATTCGGCGGGTGACCAAATATTCACAACACTGAGCTTTATCGGCCTTGGAATGCCCGGCTTCTTGCTGGCGTTGATCATTCTGTTCATTGCCATGGTGTTCTTCGGGCAAGAGGTCGGAGGGCTCTTCTCCCGCGAGTTTATGGATGCGCCATGGTCATTTGCCAAGGTCATCGATCTGCTGAAGCATCTGTGGATCCCGGCCTTGATCAGCGCTGTCACCGGCACGGCGGGCCTGGTGCGCATCATGCGCGGCAACTTGCTGGACACACTCGGCCAGCCCTTCGTTGAAGCAGCCCGGGCGCGCGGCCTGAAGAACAGCGGCGTGATCTGGAAACATGCCGTGCGTGTTGCCATCACACCCCTGATCGTCATCCTCGGTTCGGAGGCCTTCCCGGCTATCCTGGCAGGGGACGCGCTGGTGGCGACCGTGCTGAACTTGCCAACGGTTGGCCCCGTATATGTCGATGCCCTATCTACCCAGGATATGTATTTGGCGGGCACTGTGCTGGTTGCCTTCGTCTTCATGACGATGTTTGGCAACCTGCTCGCCGATCTGGGCCTGGCGGCTCTCGATCCCCGGATTCGATTGGAGTAATGGGAGGAAGATGAAATGACAACTACAACTGCCCCTACTACCAAACGAGAACCGAAACAAAAAGCGGTCCGGCAAGACTATTGGAGCCTGGTTTGGTGGCGCTTCAAGAAGAATCGCCTCGCCGTCGTTGGCGGAGTGATGGTCTTCGCTTTCTACATCGTTTGCGGCATTTTTGCCGAGTTCTTCGCCCCTTACCAGCTGCAAAATTCCTCTAAATACTTACAGGCGCCTCCGCAGCAGATTGTCTTTAAGAATGCAGTAGGACAATTCAGCTTGCAGCCTGCCGTCTACGGCCTCGAACAGAAACTCGATTTAGCGACCCGTTCGCGTTCGTACGTGGTCAATAAGGAGAAGATTTATCCGCTGGGCTTGTTTGTGATAGGCCAACCCTATAAGCTCTTTGGGTTAATACCGGCCAGCATTCACCTGTTCGGGGTGAGCATAACCGATAATCCCGATGCCCATGCGTTTATCCTGGGTACCGACCGCCTGGGTCGCGACGTTTTGTCACGGATTATCTACGGCGGACGTCTATCGCTGCTGCTGGGACTGCTCGGGCAGGTCTTCACATTCCTGCTTGGCACGGTGATGGGCGTCATCTCAGGGTACTACGGCGGCACGACCGATGTGCTGGTGCAGCGTTTGACAGAGTTTGTTGGAGCCTTCCCAGATATCCCTATCTTTATGGCCTTGGCGGCGATCATTCCGGTCACATGGAGCCCCATGTGGGTATACTTCATGCTGACCATGATCCTGGTATTCATCCGTTGGGGCGGCCTGGCTCGCCAGGTGCGCGGCCTGATCCTGTCGCTGCGAGAGCGCGAATATGTGCTGGCGGCCAAGAGTTTTGGGGCGAATGACCGGCGCCTGATGTTCCGCCATCTGCTCCCTGGCACCTTGAGCCATGTCATCGTCATCGTGACCCTGATGATCCCCGGCATGATCCTGGCCGAGACCGCTCTGAGCTGGCTGGGCCTGGGCCTGCGCCCGCCGCTGACCAGCTGGGGTGTGCTCTTGCAAGAGGTTAGCAGCGTGCGCGCCATCCGATATTCACCCTGGCTGCTCTACCCCGTGCCGGTGGTGATCCTGGCGATCCTGGCCTTCAACATGCTGGGCGACGGCCTGCGCGATGCGCTGGATCCCTACAGTGGACGTTAGGAGGTAGAAATGATGAACCGGGATTTACTCGTCGAAGTAAATGATCTGCACGTGCAGTTCGAGGTGCGCGCCGGAATCGTACGGGCCGTGGATGGAGCTTCTTTCTCCATCAAACGCGGCCAGACCATCGGCGTGATTGGTGAATCCGGCTGCGGGAAGTCTATGACCGCTCGCGCCATCATGGGCATGGTACCCCGGCCCGGCAAGATCACCCAGGGCGAGGTGCTGTACTACCGAAAAATCGACGGCGGCACGGGCGCAACGAACATCGATGTGGTCGATATGACCAAGATATCGACAGACGGTTCCCTGATCCGCAGTATCCGCGGCGGCGAGATTGGCATGATCTTCCAAGAGCCGATGAGCTCGCTGACTCCAGTCTATACGTCCGGCACGCACATTGGCGAAGCGCTCGATATTCACGGCGCCAAGCTCAAGAAGCAGAAGATTGGCGATCAAATCGCCGATAATCTCCAGGCCAGGCATGAGATGACCCGCCAGGAGGCCCGCGAGATCTCGATTGAAATGCTGCGCAAGGTGGGCCTGCCAAAGCCGGAGGAGCGGGTGGACAGCTACCCGCATCAGCTTTCCGGAGGCCAGCGCCAGCGTGTGATGATCGCCATTGCCCTGTCTTGCGAACCGGCCATGCTGATTGCCGATGAACCAACGACCGCCCTCGACGTTTCGATCGAGGCCCAGATCTTGGACTTGATGCGTGAATTGCAGTCAACGGTCAACATGGCGATCATGTTCATCACCCATAACCTGGGTGTGGTCGCAGAGATGGCCGAGGAGATCGTGGTGATGTACATGGGCAAGCAGGTCGAGCGGGCCCCAACGGTTGACTTGTTCTACGAGCCAAAGCACCCCTACACAAAGGCTCTGCTGCGCTCGATCCCCAAGGTCGGCAAGCGTTCCAGCGAGCGCCTGGCTTCCATCGAGGGTATGGTTCCCGATCCGTTCAACCTGCCCTCGGGCTGCCTCTTCCACCCGCGCTGCCCGGCGTTCATGCCCGGTAAGTGTGACCGCATCACCCCAAGCTGGAAACAAGCCTCCGATGGTCATTGGGTCAGCTGCCTGCTTTATGAGGAGGTGTGAGGATGGCGGAGACAATGAAATCCGATAACTATCTGTTGGACGTCAAGCACTTGCAGAAGTTCTTTCCGATCCAGAAGGGCTTCATGCGCCGGACGGTCGGTTTTGTAAAGGCAGTCGACGATGTCAGCTTCTACGTGCGCCAGGGCGAAGTGCTCGGACTGGTGGGCGAGAGCGGCTGCGGAAAGACGACCGCCGGGCGGACGATCTTGCGCCTGTATGATCCCACCGGAGGCGAGGTTTGGTTCCGCAGCCGGGCTCTGGGCAACGGTGAAGAAAAACTTGTCAATCTGGTCGACCTGGATGACGCATCCTTGAAGCTGGTCCGCCAGGAAATTTCAATGATCTTCCAAGACCCGATCAACTCGCTCAACCCGCGCATGACGGTCGGCGACATCATCGCCGAACCGATGGTCATCCACGGAAAGTGGAGCAAAGGCCAGACGGAAGACGTGGTGCGCAACCTGCTCGAACGGGTGGGTTTGCGGGCCGAGCACATGGGCCGCTATCCGCACGAGTTCTCCGGTGGCCAGCGCCAGCGCATCGGCATCGCCCGTTCCCTGGCGCTCAACCCGCGTCTGGTGATTTGTGACGAGCCGGTCTCGGCCCTGGACGTATCGATCCAGGCTCAAACCCTCAACCTGCTGCAAGACTTGCAGAAAGACTTCGACCTGTCGTTTGTATTCGTGGCCCACGACTTGAGCGTGGTCCAGCATATTTCGGACCGGGTGGCGGTAATGTACGTGGGCAAAGTGGCCGAGGTGGCCGACAGCAACGCCCTGTACAACAACCCGAAGCATCCTTACACCGAGGCGCTGATGTCCGCCGTTCCCAAGGCCGACCCGAAGTACAAGTCGGAGCGCATCATCATGCAGGGAGACGTAGCCGATCCATCTAACCCGCCCTCCGGCTGCTACTTCCACCCGCGCTGCCGGTATGCGAAGGACATCTGCAAGGAAAAAGAGCCGGTGTTCGAAGAGGTTGCCCTCGATCATTACGCCTCTTGTCATTTTGCTCGGGAGCTGTCTCTGCGGGGCGTGTAATTTTAAATTAGATCAGGGAGCTATATGGTTCTTATCAGAAAATATAGTCTCGTGGTGGGGGCGGTCGTGGCCTGGCTAGGCTCGATCGCCTTTGCCGCGCTGGATATTTACTTTGCCCGCCAAATCCTGTTTTCGATCCTGGCGCGTGTTAATCGCGACTATTTCCAAGGCGTTTTCTATGGGAACGTTCTTGTTATGACAGGCGCTATCATCACGGTGGTCTACTTTATCTGGTCAGGCGAGCACCTGAGAAAGTCAAATATCTCACACGTCTGGAAGTTCCTGACGAGGGTATATGGGATCTTGCTCATTTTCCCAATCGTAGCCTTCATCCTTGGTTAGGGAGCAGTGCATGGGCGCATTGAAGTGGTGGCAAACCGCCACCTTTTACCAGAATTATCCACGCAGTTTTGCGGATGGCAACGGCGACGGGATTGGCGACCTGCGAGGCACAATCGGCCGTCTCGACTATCTGCAGCAGCTAGGGATAGGGGCGATCTGGCTTTCGCCGCATTACCCCTCTCCTCAGTTCGACTGTGGCTACGACGTCGCCAACTACACGGACGTCAACCCCGAATATGGCGACCTGGATAGCTTCCAGGAGCTGCTGCGGGAAGCGCACCGCCGTGACATTCGCCTGATCCTCGACCTGGTGCTGAACCACACCTCGGATCAGCATCCCTGGTTTCTGGAGTCGCGTTCCAGCCGGGACAATCTCAGGCGCGACTGGTACGTCTGGCGAGACGCCACCCCCAACTCACCGCCGAACAATTGGTACTCCAGCTTTGGCGGTTCCGCCTGGGAATACGATCCGGCCACCGGCCAATCGTACTATCACATGTTCTTTAAACAACAGCCCGACTTGAACTGGCGCAGCATGGAAGTGCGCCAGGCCATGTACGACGGGATGCGCTTCTGGCTGGATATGGGTGTGGATGGCTTCCGCATTGATGCGGTGGACACCCTCTTCGAGGACCCGGCCTTGCCGGACCACGATTCGCCGCTCACCCAGGCAGAGCTAATGAAGCAGTTCAACACCATCGAAGCGCCGAACCAGCGCCGGGCCGCTGAGCACGCCTGGAAGCGCATGTTCTACTACCAGCACGGCCAGCCCGGGATGATGGAGGTGATCCAAGAACTGCGTCAGGTGGTGGATGAATACCCCGACCGGCTGCTGGTGGGTGAGACCGACGACCTGTCATACTGCGGCGACGACAAGCTGCACATGGTCTTCAACTTCCCGCTGATGCAAGCCGGGCGGCTCACGCCTTCCGTGGTGCGGAGCAACCAGCGCAAGCGCCTGGCTCAAATGCCGGCCGGAGTCTGGCCATGCAACACTTTGGGAAACCACGACACCGGGCGCAGCATGACTCGCTACGCCGATGGCAAGCACGACACCCGCATTGCAGTTGCAAATCTCGCCCTGTTATTGACTTTACGTGGTACGCCTTTCTTGTATAATGGTGAAGAGATCGGGATGACCGATCTTCTGCTCGAGGATTTGAATCAGTTCCGCGACATTACCGGGATGCACCTGTATGAGGTGTTGACCGATTGGATCGGCATGCCGGCCGGAGAGGCGCTGAAGATTGCGGCGCAAAACACACGCGACCGGGCCCGCACCCCCATGCAGTGGTCGACGGCCGCCAACGCCGGGTTTAGCCCTCAAGGCGTGCAAACCTGGCTGCCGGTCCATCCGAATTATGCAGACGGCGTCAATGTGGAAGCGCAGGATGCGGACCCCGCCTCTTTGCTTAACCACTACCGGCGCCTGCTGAATCTGCGCCGCAGCGCCCCCGCCTTGCTCGATGGCGATTACACTGAGCTTCAGGTGGTTCCACGTGGCTGTTTGGCCTACATCCGCCGCAGTGAATCGACCGGGCAAACATGCCTGGTGGCGCTGAACCTATCGGCCAGGCGGACCCACATCGAGCTCGACTTGCAGAGCCGGCAGGCGCGCTGCTTGTACTCGTCGGGAGAACGGATCGGGCAGGTTAGCGATCAAGTGGCTTTCACGGCGCAGCCGTATGAGGTCTTCATCGCTGAACTGCTTTGATCGGTTTGTATTTGCTGTTATTCACGCTGCTTTGGCGCGCCCTTTAGATGGGGATAGCGCAAAGGGAGAAAGATCATGACGAGCCAAAATGAAATTGTAGATTTGTTGGAAAGAGTGCCAATGTTCCTGGGGCTAAACCATAAGCAGTTGGAACGGCTGGCCAAGCGGATTGTCGAGCGCGAGTACCCGGCAGACCGCATGATCGTCGAGCAGAACAAGGGCGGTGAAGGCTTCTTCCTCATTATCGAGGGCGGAGCCGAGGTCGTGCGCGAGCGCTCTGACGGCAACAAGCTGGTGGTGAATAAGCTGGGCGCAAACGACTTCTTCGGTGAGTTGGCGCTGCTGGACGAGGGCCTGCGCACCGCTTCGGTGATCACCACCGAGCCGACCCGCTGTCTCGTACTGACCCGCTGGGACTTTCTCGCCACGCTGCAGGAAGACTGCTCCATGGCCGTCCCGATCCTCCAGGAAATGGCCCGGCGCTTCCGCATGGCGCTGGATACCACGCTGTAGGACAGGAAACTCGGGATCGGGCAATGAAGGAAGAGAGATTATTCCGAATTGCCGGGTAGGTAGATAACTGCTCAAGCAGTGATGTTTCGCAGGGCCAAGGTAGCCTGCGAAACATCACGGTCTGAGCAGTTATATTTTTGGCTTAAATAACGGCAGCAGCCAAGCCTGCTTAATCGCTGGTCTTCTGTAACACTTCTTGGATGGTTGCGTCCAGCACCTGCAGGATCTGCGGCACATCCTCAGGCTCGACGTTGACCTGGAACATATTCCAGCTGGCGTCTTCCAGGATGTTCCGCACCGTGCGCCATTCGGGGTCGATGGGAGCCGGCGCTGCATTCGATACCAGCACTGCTGCCGCCGCATCCCACTGGGGGTACTTCTGCCGGTAATCATCTAATTGGCCGAGCGCCATCTCGCTGACCGGCCATGATCCGGTGACGCGAGTCATCTTGGCCTGGTTCTCGGGCAGGGTCAGGTAACGCACGAACAGCCAGGAGGCAAGCTGCTGCTCGGGGCTGTTTGCCGGTATGGCATACTGGATATCGTTCGTCATCACCAGCGGACCCGCCTGCGGTTTGAACGGGTAGGGGATCACGACCCAGGCATCGCCGCTGGCATTGAGTTCCTGGGCGCGCTGCTGCACGGGGATCTCCTCGGTCGTTCCTGAATAGAACAGGGCGTGCCGGGTGGCGAAGTAGTCGTAGGGGGTGGGCAGACGGCTGACCCAGGCGCAGCCGTTATCGTACAGCTTGCGGAGATAGGTGTAGGTATCCTGGACCTGTGGCGTATTGAAGCGGAACTCGCCGGTATTCGGGTCGGGCAGGAGGGTAAAGGACTCAAAGCTCTGCATCCAAGACAGCATCACCGGCGCCTTGTACGAGACGATCCAGCCGCCGGTGCCGTCATTTTCGCGGTTGTCGTCGCTGGCATTGGCTGATGCCGCAGCGCACGCCTGCCCTTCGAACTCTTCAGGAGTGGAAGGCGCCTGCTCGAAGCCGAGTTCCTGCGCCCAGGACTGATTATAGAACAGTACTTGCGGCATGCGCGCGGCCGGATAGCCATAGCGCAGCCCTTCTTTTTGGCTGCCGGACCATAAATTGTGCGTGAAGTCTTCAACCTCTTGAGGGGTCAGGCCCCAGCGCATGTCATTCGCATAGTCTGACAAGTCGATGAGGGTGCCTGACTGCTGCTGCCACGACTGGATCTGCACGGCCTCGGCTGCTATCAGGTTGGGCGCATCGCCATCCCCAAGTGCAGCCTGCATTTTTTCGGCCAGCATGTCTGGTCCGCCCTGGTCGAGCGCGCGGGCCTGAATGCCCCAGATATTCGACTCGTTGAAGGCTGTGGTGATCTGGTCGATTTGCTCGGCGGCTGCGCCTGTCCAAGGGTGCCAGAAGGTCACCTCCAGGCCGCGCAGGTTTTCGGGGTTGACTTGCAAGTGCGGCTGTGAGGTGGGCGTGAGGGTTGGCAGGATGGGGGTAGGCGCAGCGGTGGCAGCTGCCGGAGTGGATTCGGCAGCGCCCGTCGGCGCTGCGGTCGGTGCGCCGGCAGGCTCGGGCGCCGGTGTGCAAGCAGACAATAGTGCGCCGAGGATCAACCCCACGGAGAGAAGTCGGTTCAAGAATTGTGGCTGTATCAATATGCCCTCAAGGAAGGTACAGTTTGCAAGTTGAACAAGTTCCTATTGTACAACGAATTGGGGATCTGAATGCAGCGCAATCTTTTGGGGCAGATGGAAGGTGGGTCAGCGCCCTTTCATCTGCCCCGATTGTTCAATCGTAATCGGTGGGCCAATTGGGATGGGCGTGGTGTTCGAACATGCGCTCGATGACTTCGGGCGTGGTGCGGGCCAGGGAAAGCGGTGGGATCTCGTCCGGGGCGTAGAAGCGCGCTCCGTCTGTCTCGTGGCTGTCTGCGGGCGCGCCGCCAGTGATCTCACAAAGGATGTAGATCTTGTAGGCGTGGAAAATGTACGGCGGGAAGCCGTGTTGGTTGCGGTCATAGATGGCCAGCAGCTTCGTGGCTTTCACCTCGTAGCCGGATTCTTCCCAAACCTCGCGCTCGGCGGCCCGGCTGGGCGGTTCGTTCACGTCGACCCAGCCCCCGGGCAGGGTCCACCCGCCGTCGGCCAGCTCGCGCACCAGCAGGATCTTGTCGTCTTGAAAGACAACGCCGCGGATATCGAGCTTGGGGGTGGTGTATCCGGCTTGCGCGTCGACCAGCGCTTGGATCACCGGCAAATCTTCTTGTGACAGCTCCGCCAGCATTTCTGCCGCAATCTGCTTGACGGCTTCGTAGCGTTCGATGTCGTACTGGTTTTCGCCGTAGGTCAGGCCGCTTTGAGCCAGCATCTCCAGGCGCTGAGCCCAGTCGAGGCATTTGGGGATCGGCATTGAATTGCTCCTCTCGTTACAATATGAGGGGTATTATACAGGAACTAAACCAGGATGACAGTCGTTTTACAAAGTTGCAAAGACATTGCAATTCCAAAGAACGCTTGTAATCTTCTGCTTAATTTGTTATAAACTTTAGCAATTATGTGGCGTATTGATTTCGTTAAGCGAACTCCTAAGCATTTCCCGGCTTCCAAATGGAAGGGCCGGCTTTAGGCGCTTAAGTCCACGGATCAGACACATCCAATCCACCACTAGCGATAAAGGCTCTCCTTCCAGGAGGGCCTTTTTTATTTTCCGGAGGCGCCTATGCAAAAACCGCAGCACCCTTGTTGTCGATAGGACGTACCTTATCAAGAGCATTTGCATTCGAAAATTCATTCATGGATCGAACAAGGAGAGAAGAAAAATGAAACGCAGCGCTGTATACCCTCTGATTCTGATGGTTGTCTTCAGCCTCATACTTGGGGCGTGTGCCCCAAAACAACAGACCGCTTTGCGCGTGGCTACCGATGCTACCTGGCCGCCCTTTGAAATGGTTGACGAGCAGACCAAGGGCATCATCGGCTTCGATATCGACCTGCTCAACGCCGTTGCTAAAAAAGAGAACCTCGACATCGAGTACGTCAACGTCGGCTTTGACCCCTTGCTGGCGGGCATCTCACAATGCCAGTATGATATTGCAATTTCCTCCATCACCATCACCGAAGAGCGCAAAAAATCCATGCTGTTCTCCGATCCCTACATCGAGGCCGGTCAGATCGTGACCGTACGCAATGATGAGACCGGCATCCAAAGCAAGGACGACTTGAGCGGCAAAACGGTCGGCGCACAGCTGGGCACCACCGGCGCCATCGAGATCGAAAACATGGATGGCGTCAGCCTGCGCACGTACGACTCGGTCGACCTGGCCTTCCTCGACCTGATCAACGGGCAGATCGACGCCGTGATCGCCGACCAACCCACCGCGATCAACTTTGCTGTGCAGAACCAGGGCGCACTGAAGACCGTCGGTGAACCGTTCACGGATGAGTCCTACGGCATCGCGGTTTGCCAGAAAAACCAGAACCTGGTGCAAGAAATCAATGCGGGCCTGGCGGCCGTCAAATCGGAAGGGTTGATCGACCAGTTGAAAGCGAAGTGGCTGGATTTGGGAGGCTGAGAGAGTAGAGATTGAGAGAATAGAGAACAGTTAGCGCTTTTGACTGTTCTCTATTCTCTGCTCCCGGCTGTCTCTTTTCTTCAATTGACACTTCCTTTCAAACTGGCTATAATCATGTCAACAAATTGATATGCACCATACCAGGAGGAGTAGGCCGGAGGTGGACTGACAGAGAAGGAGGTCTTGGTTGAGAGCCTCCTCAGTGACGCCCGGCTGAAGTCGCCCGGCGAATTGCCGAAGAAATCTTACACGAGAGAGTAGAACGGCACGGGTGAGCCCGTTAGCGCGAAATCTGGATGATGGTCCGGATAGAGAGCGCTGGTGGAATACCGGCGAAGTGAGGTGGTACCGCGGAAGGATCAGCCCTTTCGTCCTCAATTGGACGAAGGGCGTTTTTATTTAAGGAAGTTTGCTATGCCTTTGACCAAACACTACAAACCCGAAGAAGTCGAGCCCAGGCTGCTGGCGCAGTGGCAGGAGGCGGGCGTCTACCGCTTCGACCCGCAGGCTGAGGGCCCCGTTTACTCGATCGATACACCCCCCGCAACCGTATCGGGGCATTTGCACTTGGGCCACGTTTACTCCTACAGCCATCCCGACTTTATGGCTCGCTACTTTCGCATGAACGGTTACAACGTCTATTACCCCATGGGCTTCGACGACAACGGCCTGCCCACCGAGCGGCTGGTGGAGAAGCGCCAGGGGGTGATCGCCCCGCAGGTGGGGCGCAAGGCCTTCATCGAGAAGTGCCTGCAGGTCAGCGAGGAGGCTGAAACGGAGTACCGCGAATTGTGGCAGCGCCTGGGCCTGTCGATCGATTGGCGCTATACCTATCGCACCATCGGCGAGCGTTCGCGGCGCATCTCACAGGTCTCGTTTATCGACCTGTACCGCAAAGACCTGGCCTACCGCAAGCGCGCTCCCACCATCTGGTGCCCGGAATGCCGCACCGCCATCGCCCAGGCCGAGCTGAACGACATGGATCGTTCGACCGAGTTCGTCACCCTGCGCTTCGAGCGCGAGGACGGCCAGACTTTGCCGATTGCCACGACCCGACCGGAGCTGCTGGCGGCATGCGTGGCGGTGTTCGTCCATCCGGAAGACCCCCGCTATAAGGATCTAGTGGGCCGGCAGGTGACTGTGCCGCTCTACGAGCAGAAGGTGCCTGTGCTGACGGATCCATCCGCCGACCCGGAGAAGGGCACCGGCGCGGTGATGTGCTGCACCTTCGGCGATCAGGCCGACGTAGCCTGGTGGTACACCCACAACCTGCCGCTGGTCGAGGCCGTCGACCGCCAGGGCCGCATGACCTCGCTGACGGACGCGCTGGCCGGGATGCCGATCAGCCATGCACGCCGCGAGATCAAAGCGCTGCTGGATGAGTTCGGTTACCTGCTGGAGCGTAAGCCGGTGGAACAGTCGGTGCGGGTGCACGAGCGCTGTGACACGCCGGTGGAGTACATCGTCGAGCAGCAGTGGTTCGTGCGAGTGCTGGACCACAAGGAAGAGTTCCTCGAAGCGGGTGAGAAGATTCACTGGCGCCCCGAGCACATGCGCTCGCGCTACCGTGCCTGGGTGGAGAACCTCAACTGGGATTGGTGCATCTCGCGCCAGCGTTACTTCGGCGTGCCTTTCCCGGTCTGGTACTGCCAACAGTGTGGTGAGATCCGCCTTGCCGATCCGGAGGACCTGCCGGTGGATCCGCTGGTGGAGCAGCCCAGCCAGCCGTGCGAGAAGTGCGGCAGCACCAACTTCTTTGGCGAGCCGGATGTTATGGATACCTGGGCCACCTCCTCCATGTCGCCGCAGATCGTCTCGGAGTGGCTTGCCAACCCCGACCTGTACCAGCAGGTGTGGCCCATGACGCTGCGACCGCAGGCCCACGAGATCATCCGCACCTGGGCGTTCTACACCATCGTTAAGTCGCTCTACCACTTCGACCGCCTGCCTTGGAGCGAGGTGCTCATCTCGGGCTGGGGGCTGGCCGGCGAGGGCATGGGCAAACTGAGCAAGAGCCGCGGCGGTGGACCGATGCCCCCCAAGGAGATGATCGAGCGTTACTCGGCCGATGCAGTGCGCTACTGGGCCGCCAGCACCGCCCCAGGCAAGGACGCCATCATCAGCGAAGACAAGATCCAGATGGGTAGCAAGTTCATTACCAAGCTGTGGAACGTGGCCCGCTTCAGTGAGCGCTTCCTGCAGGGCTTTGAGCCGCAGGAGGATCTGCCCAACTTGACCCCGGCCGATCGCTGGATCCTTGCAAGCCTGCAAGAGCTTGTGCGCCGGGTGACCCAATTGATGCAGGATTACGAGTATGCCGCGGCCAAGAGCGAGGTGGAGAATTTCTTTTGGAGCGAGCTGGCTGACAATTACTTGGAGATGGCCAAGCAGCGCCTGTACTCGGAGGACCCTTCCGGGCGGGCGGGAGCGCTCTACAGCCTGCATTGGGTGCTGCGCACGGTGCTCAAGCTGCTGGCGCCTTTCTTGCCGTATGTGACGGAAACGATCTTCCAGGCGTTGTTCGCCGGCAAGGACGGCGAGCCGGATTCAATCCACCGCTCGCGCTGGCCCAAGCGAGATGCGTCCCTGGAGGATGCGGCCGCCGCCCAGGCCGGTGAGGCGCTGATCGAGGTGGCGACCGCTGTGCGGCGCTACAAGAGCGAACACAGCCTGAGCCTGGGTGCAGAGCTGGAATGCCTGCAAATCTGTACAGAGGACGAAGCCCTGGCCGTTCGCTTGCAAGAGGCTGCCCCCGATTTGACCAGTATCACTCGCGCCAAAGCCTTGCAGGTGGTGGCGCAGCTGGACCCGGAATTGATCCAATTGGAAGCCAACGAAAAGGTCAAGGTTGGAGTAAGATGAAGTAGTGCCCGATAGGGCAAGAAATTATTCAAAGGAAAATTTTAGATGGCAGAAACGACAACTTTATCCAAAACTTACGATTTCGCTGAGATCGAACAGCGACTGTATCGCTGGTGGGAGGAGAACGGCTTCTTCAAACCCTGGAATGATCCGCGTGAGCCGGACTTCGACCCCAGCGTCAAGCCCTTCGTCATCTCGATCCCGCCGCCGAACGTGACCGGCATCCTGCATCTGGGTCACGCCATGTTCGTGTCGATGGAGGATTTGATGATTCGCTACCATCGCATGAAAGGCATCCCCACCCTGTGGGTACCGGGCACAGACCACGCCGGGATCGCCACGCAGCTGCAGGTGGAGCGGGCGCTGCTGTTGGAAGGCACCAGCCGCGAGCAGGTCGGGCGTGAAGAGTTCTCGCGCCGCACCTGGGAATGGAAAGAGAAGCACGGCGGCATCATCACCCGGCAGATTCGGCGCATGGGCGCATCCTGCGATTGGAGCCGCGAGCGCTTCACTCTCGATCCGGGTCTGTCGGCTGCGGTGCGCGAAGCCTTCGTAACGTTGTACGAGAAGGGCCTGATCTACCGTGGCCCGCGCCTGATCAATTGGTCGCCGGGACTGAAGACCGCCGTCTCCGATCTGGAGGTGGAGTACAGCCAGGAACCTGGCTTCCTGTATTATTTCAAGTACATGCTGGCCGACGGCTCGGGCGATTACATCCCGGTAGCCACCACGCGGCCCGAGACCATCCTGGGCGATACCGCTGTGGCCGTACATCCCGAAGACGAGCGTTACCAGAAGTACGTTGGCAAAACGGTAATCGTGCCGATGCTCAACCGCGAGGTGCCGGTCATTGCCGACGAGTATGTCGATCGCGAGTTTGGTACCGGCGCATTAAAGATTACTCCCGGCCATGACCCGAACGACTACGCCATCGGCGAGAAGCACAACCTGCCGATCCTCAGTGTGCTGGACGAGGCCGCCAAGGTGAATGAAAACGGCGGGCCTTATCAGGGATTGGAACGTTTCGAGGCTCGCAAGCAGCTGTGGTCCGATATGGAGGCTGCCGGGCTGACCATCAAACAAGAGCCCTACCTGCTTAACGTGCCACGCTCGCAGCGCGGCGGTGAGATCATCGAGCCGATGATCTCGACTCAGTGGTTCGTTTCGATGGAACCGCTGGCCGCGGCCGGGTTGGAAGCTGTGCGCGACGGCCGCATCCAGATTGTGCCGGAGCGTTTCACCAAGGTGTATTACAACTGGCTGGAGAACATCCAGGACTGGTGCATCAGCCGCCAGTTGTGGTGGGGCCACCGCATCCCGGTCTGGTACTGCGATGACTGTGGTGAGGTGATTGTGGCCCGCGAAGACCCCGAGACGTGCCCAAAGTGCGGCAAAGAGCATCCACGCCAGGACCCAGACGTGCTGGACACCTGGTTCTCCTCAGGCCTGTGGCCTTTCTCGACCCTCGGATGGCCGGAAGAAACCCCCGACTATAAATACTTCTACCCCACCTCGGTATTGGAGACCGGCTACGACATCCTGTTCTTTTGGGTGGCGCGCATGATTATGGACGGGCTGGAGTTTACCGGCAAAGCGCCCTTCCATACCGTCTATCTGCACGGCCTGATCCGCGACGAGAACGGGCAGAAGATGAGCAAGAGCAAGGGTAACGTCATCGATCCGCTGGGCGTAATGGACGAGCTCGGCACAGACGCGCTGCGCTTCACCCTGCTGGTCGGCTCGACCCCCGGCAACGACATGAGCCTGAGCGTCAAGAAGGTGGAGACCAACCGCAACTTCGCCAACAAGGTCTGGAATGCCGGGCGTTTCATCCTGGGCGTGCTGGGCAATGCCCCGGCCGAGCCTGAGAAGGAGCCCGAGTGGACCCTGGCCAACTCGTGGATCTGGGCTCGCCTGCAGGACCTGATCCGCAGCGTGGAGCGGCTGTTCGGCGTCTACCAGTATGGTGAAGCCGGGCGGCAGATCTACGACTTCTTCTGGGGCGAGTTCGCCGATTGGTATGTGGAGATTGCCAAGCTGCAAATGGCCGAGGGCGGTGACCGGGCCTTCTACACCGGCTACACCCTGGTGCGCGTGCTCGACACCTGCCTGCGCCTGCTGCACCCCTTCACCCCCTTCGTCACTGAGGAATTGTGGCAGAATCTGAAGGCCGCCGCACAGGCCCAGTCCGAGCGGCTGGCGCCCGAGGGCGGCTGGGAAGAGGCGTTGATCATCGCCCACTGGCCCGAGGCGCAAGAGCCGGAAGGCTGGGAAGCGGACAAAGTGGCCGATTTCAGCCTGGTGCAAGAGGTGGTGCGCTCGGTGCGCAATCTGCGTACCGAGAAGAAGCTTAAGCCCTCGCAGCACACCCCGGCCATCCTCGCCGCCGGCGACCATGCCCCGCTGCTGGAGAGCCAGCGAGAGGTGATCGCCTCACTGGCCTATCTGGATCCCGAGCAAGTCAGCATTCAGGCCGAGCTGCCCGAGAAGCCCGAGGATGCCGCCACGGCGGTGGTGTCGGGTGTCGAGATCTTCCTGCCGCTGGAGGGTGTGATCGACTTCGAAGCCGAGCGCGCCCGCCTGGAGAAAGAGCTCAAAGAGGTCGAATTGCAGATCGAGCGCCTGGAGAAGCTGCTGGCGAGCCCCTTTGCCCAGCGCGCCCCCGCACCGGTGGTGGACAAGGAGCGCGAGAAACTGGCGGCCTTTCAAGAGACGGCCGAGAAACTGCGGGAGCAGATACGAGAGTAGAGAACGTAGAGAATAAGAGAGCGGAGAACAAAGAACAGTTACACCTCACAAGGTGTAACTGTTCTTTGTTCTCCGCTCTCTTATTCTCTACGCTTTAGCCTTTTCGCGTTCTTTCTGCTCGAGGCGCTCGTGCTCTTTGCTCAAGATCCGGCGCAGGATGGCAATCGTGGTGGCGTAGGTCGAGTCCATGCCGTAGTACGAGAGCGTGCCTGCGCCCAGATTCTTGCCCTTGGTTAATGGGGTGTCAGAGGCGTAGTGCAAGATGCCTACGTCGAACGGGGCCGGGTACAGGTTAACGATCTCGTTGACCGGGTGACGCTTGGGTCGCCACATCTCGTATACCGCCGACAGGTACGGCCCGGCCTCCATCTCGATATCGGTATAGCCTTCTCTGTAAAACACGTCCATGACGCGCACGTTCTGCAAGAACGTGCCCAGTACGCTGACGGCCTTCTGATTGTCCAGCACGGTGCCATACGTAAGATAGGGGGTCACGTCGTTGGCGGTGAAGGCATTCTGGAACAAGTAGGTGTTCATCGAGTGCTCGTCTTGCACCACGTTAGGGATCGTCACATCGCCTAGCACACCGTTGAGCGTGGCCGCCTTACCCATCGAATACACCCCCAGGATCGGGCTGGCGTATTCGGTGACCCGCGCCAGGATGTTGTAGGCGGCCAGCCCGAGCGGGTAGTCGATGTTGAGGATCAGGGCATCGCTGTCTTTGAGGAAGCAGCAGTTGCTGTCCGACAGGCGCGGGTCCATGGTATCCGGATCGAGCCGCGACAGGTCGATGACCTGGGCTTCGATGTCGAAGGTGTGCACGCTCGGGATGCGCATGATGCCATGCTCTTCCTCGTAGGCGCGCTGCTCTTTCCACGACTGGCTACCCTGACGGGTCTGCTGGTACTTCTTCAGCATGTAATACAAGAAGTTGCCTTCACTCGAGGGGATGTTTTCTTTCTCGATGGCGTTCCATTCTTCGATCAGGGCCACATCGCCAGAGTGCATCAGGTACTCGATGAGCTCCTCGCGTTTTTGCAGTCCGAACCCGGTCAGCATGTTCGTCAGGCTGTGGGTATTGCTGGAGACAAAATAAACAGGGCGTTCGAGCAAGTCCGGGCAGGTGTCGACGATGTGTTCCATCCAGCGCCGGGTGGCGCGCCAGTACTCACTCAGTGAGCCGTTCAGCAGCCGCACACGCAGCGAAAGCTGCCGGCTGGCAATCTCTTGCAGCCATTCCTCGGAACGGTTTCCCCATACCACCCACAGGCGCTCCAGGTCTTCCACATTCATGTTCAAATAACCGGCCAGCGCAGCCATGGATTGCTCGCCCCATTCCACCCGGTCGAGCAGCTCCGGCGGGGTCTGCCGGAGCAGGAAGTGCAGCTTGTTCCACTCGATCTGGAAGGCCGTCAGGGTCGGGATGATGTCGTCGATGTCGGAGCGGCTGGCGATGTAGCACGCCAGCAGGTCGCCGCCGTTGTAGAAGCAGCGCCGCCGCCGGGCGACCGCAGAAACCGGCTGCCAGCTCTCCACGTTATCGATGCCGTGTTGGCTGAAAACGGTAGAATTTTGCCCCAAGATGACCGTGCGCACCTTGAAGATTTGCTGCGGTAGGCGCAGCAGGCTGTAGATAAAAGCAGAGGTATCCGGCGCGTTGTTGCGGGCTTCCAGGTGTAGGGAGGAGTTGGTGCCGGCGTGCACCTCTTCGAGCGTTCGGATTTGCACGTCCGTGGTCGAACGCAGCAGCGAGTAGATCGTCCTCAGGTAGAGGTCGATTTCGTCTGATTGTGTTGTCGGGACTTTACGTTCCATGAATTCCTTCTATCATATCACCTCAACAGTGACCGTAGTTTGCATCATTGTAGCAAATCGAGAGAATAAAATCAAAAGTGGAAAAGACTGCGAAAACGCAAAGGGCTTTGTATAAAGCATGATGAGCATGCCGTTGTTTATACAAAGCCCTTTGCGTCTTCACAGTCCTTTTCTTTATTCAGAGGGCAACTCTCCTAATGTGAGCGACCAGCCCTCCGCTTGATGTTCGAGGGTGAACTGCACATCGCCAAAGACCGCCAGCAGCGGCTCATCACCGGCTTTCAGCCCCAGCACCTTGCGGCGCACCCAATCCGTGGCTTGGCGAGGCTCGGCGCCGTTATAGTTCAGCCCGGCCGCCTGGCCCAGGAATCGCCCAATCTCTTCACTGCGAGCGGCGCCCTCCGTCGCTTTCACCGTCGCGATGACCTGGTCAACCGTCTCGCTGGTGCGGCTCAGGACGCGCACCCGGCTGTTGGCGTAGGAGGATTCCTGGCTGCAGGTCCATTCATACAGCCCGGCGTCGGTTTTCACCGGATCTTGGCACTGGAACATATAGCCCATGAATATCTTGATTACATCATCAGGGGAGAGTCCGGGTAGATAGACCGCTTTGGGGAAGGAATCAGTGGCGCGCACTCTCGGCGGCTCGGTTTTCGTCGGAGTTGGTATGGGCGTATCCGTGGGAACGACGGTTTCGGTGGGCGTGGGGATCGGAGTGGGCCGGGTTGCGGCATAATAACCGGCGCTGAGCGAGATGCACATCATCGCGATGGCGAAGATCGCAAGGATGCGCACGAGCTGGTTTAGCCGGGACGGTTGGATGCTCCAGCGTGCCGGGCGATTGCTTTCCTTTTCTTGCATGGGTTCACTCCGAGATCGGTTGAGATGAGCGGCTTGACTGCGCTTGCATACTAAATTCTAGCACAGTCTTTGGGAATGGATTGGCCTTCAGGTCGGCTGAGAGCAGCCATCCTGAAGGCCAATCCATTCCCGAAGCAAGCGGACTTCAGACGGGATGGACGAACTTCAACGCTTGCCAATCCTCGTCGATGTCGACCACGTCCTCATCGATCAGGCCGTTGCCCGAGCCGATCTCGCGAATGGTGGTTTCGTTCAAGTCGGACTCGTCAGGCGAGTTGCTTTTGGGCCACGTAATCCAAAGGACGCCGTCCAAGGCCAGGATCGTCCGCAGACCGGGGAACGCCTGAGCCAGCTCACGCCGGGTGCGGGCAAAATACTGCAGAAAGTCCATCGGTATCTGCAAATCTCTTGCGAACTCGATCCCGGGTGGCAGTGGGCTGAGCAAGTCGGGATAATGCTCCGGCGGATTGAGGATCAGGATTCGGTCAAACGGCCGGACGCCAAGCTTTTTGAAGAGGGGTGTGTGTGCATTTTCGGACATAACTTAAGTATAGCGGAAGGCGGTACCTTAGGCAATTGGGGATTCGGGGAACTCTTCCGAATCCCCAACTGCCTAAGGTACTGCCTTCTTCTATTACAATTGAACTACATCCTATATCGAAGGAGAACAACGATGCCCGACAACCTGTTTCGAGGCAAGCTGGTGAGGCTGGCGGCGCCGGCGACGGAGGACGCTGTTCGTTTCGCCGAGTGGAGTAACGATCCGAAGTATCAGCGCCAGATGGATACCGACTACGCCCGGCCGCGCAGTGTCCAAGATTTTGAAGAGGAAACCCGGTCTATGCGCTCCGGTTCGAGCGGGGTGCTGTTCCATATCCATACGCTTGCCGACGACCGCATGATTGGCTTCGTCGCCATTCATAACATCGAGTGGAACAACCAGGCGGGCAAGATTTCCATCGGCATCGGCGATCCGGAGTACCGCGGCAAGGGCTGCGGGACGGACGCCATGCGGATCGCGGTTGGATACGCCTTCGACGAGCTGAACCTGCATCGTTTGAGCCTGGATGTGAACGGCAACAACCCACGCGCAGTTCGAGTGTACGAAAAACTGGGTTTCCGGCGGGAGGGCGCGCAGCGTGAGGCCATCCACCGTGACGGTGAGTGGGTGGACCGTATCTACATGGGGCTGCTGCGTTCAGAATGGGAAGGAAAGGAATAGTCAAATGCTTTGAATTGGTTACATCGGATTGGGCCTGATGGGAAAATCAATGGCCCGCAACATCCTCAAAGCCGGATACCCGCTGGTAGTGCATAACCGCAGCCGGGGAGCGGTAGATGAGCTGGTTGGCGAAGGGGCAAAAGCGGCCTTCTCGCCTGAAGAGGTGGCCGAGCAAGTGGATGTGGTCTTCACCAACCTGCCCAACTCGCCGGATGTCGAGCAGGTTGTCCTCGGGCCAGACGGAATCATGGCCGGATCGCACGAGGGCCTGATCTTTGTGGATAATTCCACCATCAAACCCGCCAGCGCTCGCCTGATTGCCGGCCGTTTGAGTGAAAAGGGGGTGCAGTGCCTGGATGCCCCGGTCAGCGGCGGCGACATCGGCGCCCGCCAGGGTACCCTGACGATCATGGTGGGTGGGCCGGAAGCGGCGCTGGAATCGGTGCGCACGGTGTTGGAGGTGATGGGCAAAAAAATCACCCACATCGGCGACGCCGGGGCCGGGCAGATTGCCAAGGCTGCTAACCAGATCATGGTGGCTGCCCAAATGGTAGCGATGGGCGAGCTGCTGGTCTTTGCTCAAAAAGCCGGCGCTGACCCGCGCAAAGTGGTCGAGGCGATCCGCAGCGGGGCCGCGCAGTGCTGGGCGCTAGACGTCAAGCCGCCGCGCCTGTTCGAGGACAACCGGCAGCCGGGCTTTAAAGCCTACATGCAGGCCAAAGATTTGAATATTGTGCTGGAGACGGCCCGCCAGTACGGCATTCCCCTGCCGTCGGCTGCTGTCGACGCGCAGTTATTTAATTCGATGTTGGAAAATGGCATGGGAGATCTGGATAATTCGGCGGTGCTGGGCATCTTGGAGATGCTGGCAGGGACAGAACTGCTGCATACGGATGCTTAAAATGATAACGGACAGGATGAGGGGGGCATCCTGTCCGCTATCGATCTTTATTATACGAGTTTTTGCCATTTTGTCAAGGGCTTTTTAAAAATACGCAGAATGATACTGTATCTTTAATTCATGAAGTAGGGGAGGAAAGAAATACCTGATCACCGGTAGAATCAAGGTGACGAAACCAGAGACACCGGAGATCAGGCAATGACTATTGTACCCATAGGCAAGCTAGTAATACAAGTAGGCGAGGGGAAAAATCGGGAGGAATATCTGCATAGGTTCGTCAGCGGACTTGAAGAGGCGGTGAAGGAAGTGGTGAAGCGGAGCATTGAGGCGGAACTGGAAGAAGAAGTCACGCGGGCCCTGAAACGGAAGCAGCATGGACGCAGTAAAAAGGTAAGCAGTGCAGAGAAAGGGGCAGCGATCTGTCAGAAATGTGGCACCCAACAAGTGAGCCAGTTCTGGCGAAACGGGCATTACCGGCGCGGGCTGGATACCAGTTGGGGGCACCTGAGCCTGGAGATGCCGCAGGTGCGCTGCCGGTGTGGTGGCAGTGTGCAGATCCCCTTTCGGACCCTGAAGAAAGGGCAGCGGATCTGGGATGATTTGGCCTGGGAAATGGAAGCGGAGTATGGCTGGGGGCTGAGTTTGCGCTGGATCAAAGCCAAAGAGGATGCCAAACTGGGGGGTTCGTTGGGTTTGCGCACGATCCAGGAGCGGGTGCAGCAGGCGGGAGCAGGGCGAGAAGAATGGTTGCAACGCCCACTGGACAGCTTTCCGCCAATTGTGGAAGTGGACGGGGTGTGGATTACGCTAATGAAGACGACGGAGGAGAAACACAAGGATCGGATAGGCCGGCTGCGGCAGAAAAAAGTGGGGCAGCGCTATGTGATCTTGTTTGCGCGGGGCTGTTGGCCGACCACCGGGAAACATAGCCTGCTGACCTGGTTGGTTGCCGAGAAAGAAAGTGAAGAAAGCTGGGGAGACCTGCTGTTTGCAGTCAAACAAATCCAGTTGCGCACCCCGGGACGCTGGGACTTGCTCATCGCGGATGGCGCGGGCGGGTTGGAAGCGGCGCGCCAAACGAATTGCCCCGACGTTCCGCTGCAACGCTGTATTTTCCATAAATTGCGTAATCTCCTGCGCGACCTGGCACTTCCGGAGGGTATGGATCGTCCGAGCGCCAAGGTTTACCGTCAGGCGATCTTGGACGAAGCCCGTGTGATCTGGCAGGCAGACGGAGAAATCCAGGCCTGGCAGCGCTATCATGCTTTTTGTAAGAAGTGGACGGCCGACCAGCCCAAGCTTGTCCGCACCTTGCAGCGTGATTTTGAACGTACCCTGGCCTTCTTCCTAGTCCATCAGCAGGCGTTAGAACGTGGCGAAGATTGGTCCTTCACTCACCTGCGCACCACCAGTCACCTCGAGCGTGAAAACCGCAATTTCCGCAGACGCTTGCGTCAGGCCGTTCTGTTTCAATCGCAAGAGGGCCTTGAAGCCGCCATTTTTCAGAACCATTCCCTGCGTGCAACCCTGCCTTCTACTTCATGAACCAAAGATACAGTACCCGCAGAATTAGGGTTTGTTTGACGGCGTGAGCGCTGCCAAACGAACCCTAATTCTCCATCTTGAGTGGTAATCCAATTTTCTGCTTTATAATTGAACTTCAATGAACCGCCCCTTTGCCCGTTTGTCCTATCTGGCGCTTGCGCTGCTCGCTCTCCTTCTGGCCTCCGGCTGCAGCCCGGAGAGCCCACTGAGCGCGCTGCTGCCCCCACCTGAAGTGACCCCCACCTCAGAGGTGACGCCGTCGCCAACCCCGGATGACCACGGCTTCCCATTTGTTTCTTCGCCTTACTGTAAGGTGGCCGAATGGAACACAATCCAGACCGAGGGGCCACAGGGGGATCTGATGGCCTGGTCGCCCGTGAGCGACATGCTGGCCTGGATCGAGCCGGGTAAGACCGGCAACTGGTCGGCAGGCAACCTGACGATCTCCTCTGGAAAGTTGCTAAAGAACCGCACAGCGATCAACCTGGACGCCCTGGCATTTGGCAATCTGTCCTGGTCGGAGGATGGCAAGTTCCTGGCGTTCGTGGCCTTGCGCCATTCCGATTCTCTCTACACGGTCATGACGGTCGATTTTAGCAGCGACCATCCGAAAGTAAAGGATCAGCTGCTTGACGAGGCTGCCCGCACCGACGACTGGGGCAGCGACAAGGCCATCGTTGGCTGGAGCGGTCCGCGCAGCCTGGAAGCGGTCAGCAGCTGCGGTCCGGACTGCGATGTGCCGATTACGATCGACGTTACGACCAATACCTGGAAGGCGCAGGCCAACGCCAAGCGCAAATCCCTGCCGGAGCATTGGAAGATCGGCAACCAGCTTCCGGTTGACGATCCGGAACAGTATCCAGCGATGGTGGAAGATCCAAGCTGGTCACAAGACGGTACGTTTCTGGCCTTCATCGATGAACGCAACAACCTCTGGGTGATCGACCTGACGGAAAAAACGCAGACGCTGCTCCCCTACTACTTTGGCTATATTCAAGAGATCAAATGGTCGTCCAACAGCCGCCTGATAACCGTACGGAACGAAAGCCGCATTTATTTGATGAGCATGGACTGTCCGGAGTATTGATCGGTTTCTCCGAAAATAACAGAGAGAGCGCCGCAGCTGCGGCGCTCTCTCTGTTATTTTCGGACAGTCCCAAGAAGGTTACTTTTCTGCGTGGTTCTCCGGCTCCGGATGGACGGTGACGTCCGCGCCGGGGGAAAGCTGCCGCACGGCTTGCTCGATCCGGTCGGCCAATTTGTGGGCCTTATACAGGGTCAGTGAGCCGTCCATCACCACGTGCACGTCCACGAACAGGTGCGGGCCTGAATTGCGGATGCGCACGTTGTGGCAGTCGATCACCCCGGGAAGCGCTTCAACGGTCTCGGTAATCTTCGCGACCATGCCGGCCGGAGCTGAGTCCAGCAGCGCCTGGATGGTGCGCCCACCCAACTGAACGCTGATGTAAATCACAATGACGGCAACGCCCAGCGCCGCGATCGCATCGGCTTTGTGCAAGAAGCTCAACCCCGGGAAGCGTCCTGCGAAATAGACGCCAACGAGCCCCAGGATGACCACGCTGGAGCTCCAGATGTCGGTGCTGAAGTGCAGCGCATCGGCCTCCAGAGCCTGGCTGTTGTGCTTTTTCGCGGCAGCCGAAAGGATCCGTGAGCGGGTAATATCCACAACGATCGAAATCGCCATCACGATGAACGCCCAAATCGAAGCTTCTACCTCCACCTGTTTGAAGAACAAGCGCTGGACGGCTTCGTAGATGATCCAAACACAGGTGGCGAGCAGCAGCAGGGTTTCAAAAAGGGCCGATAGGTTCTCGACCTTGCCGTGGCCGTACAGGTGCTCGGGGTCGGCGGGCTTGCCGGACAGCCGCACGGCGAAGAACGTTACCAGCGCTGCCACCAGGTCGAGCCCGGAGTGGGCCGCTTCCGCCAGGATGCCCAGGCTGCCGGTGGCGACACCCACGATGATTTTCAACGTGGTGAGACCCACCGCGGCGACGACCGAACTTAACGCCGCCGAGGCTTTTTCTTTTTCTGCTTGATCAAGGGTAGACGGTTCCATATAAAGTTTAAGTGTATACCGTTTGCATGGCGCATAAAGTTACAAACATCATCGAAAAGGGCGTTGACTATCACAGTCCAGAAAAGAGATCCTAAGGAGTTCAACGCCTAGGATCTCTTTCTCAATTGTCGGGTTCCTGGTTCTTTTAGATTCCGTAAATCTCGGCGTACTTGGTCTTGAGGTAATCTAGATATGGCTGTGAGTTGATCTTCTCGCCGGTCACCTTCTCGACCAGTTCCTGCGGGCGGTATTTCGACCCGTAGCGGTGGACGTGCTCGCGCAGCCACGCCAGCAGGCTGCCGAACTCGCCCTGCTCGAACTGTTCATACAGGTTCGGGACGTCTTTCAGGATTTTCGCCCACAACTGGGCAGCCACAAGGTTGCCCATTAAGTAGGTGGGGAAGTAGCCCATCAGGCCGGAGGACCAGTGCACATCTTGCAGCACGCCGGCTGTATCGTTGGGCGGCGTCAGCCCCAGGTACTCCTGCATGCGGGCATTCCAGGCTTCCGGCAGGTCTCCAGCCGCCAGGTTGCCTTCCAGCATCGCGATTTCCAATTCCATACGCAGCATGATGTGCAGGTTGTAGGTGGCTTCATCGGCTTCGACCCGGACCAGTGACGGCTCCACCTTGTTGATGCCTCGATAGAACGACTCCAGCGGCACGTTTCCCAGTTGGGTTGGGAAGAACGACTGCAGGCGCGGGTAGAAGAAGCGCCAGAAGGGCAGCGAGCGCCCAACCATATTTTCGTACATGCGCGACTGCGATTCGTGCAGCGCCATTGAGGCGCCGGCCGCCAGGGGCGTGCGCGCCAGGGTGGTGGAGATGCCCTGCTCATACATGGCGTGACCGCCCTCATGCATGGTGCTGAACAGCGACGAGGCAGGGTATTCTGAATCAAAGCGGGTGGTGATGCGCACGTCTTGCATGCCGAAATCAGTGGTGAAGGGATGGGTGGCCCGATCCTGGCGGCCATGGTCCCAATCGTAGCCGAAGCGGGTGACCACCTCGACCCCGAAGTCCCATTGGGCCTGCTCGGGATAGGGCTGGTTGAAGAATGAGTCATCCACCTGGGCGCGCTCGGCAATTGCCTGGATCAGGGCTGTCTGCTGTGGGCGCAGTTGATTGAAGATCGCCTGGATTTCCGCGGTCTTCATCCCACGCTCAAAGGTGTCTAGCAGAGGATCGTAAATGTGATCGTAAGGCGAAAAGAAACCGGCGAACTCGCGCCGCAGATCGATCACCTTTTCCAGCTCCGGCTGGAAGAGCGCAAAGTTGGCCGTCTTGCGAGCGTTTTCCCAGACCGAGTGCGCCACCGTGGTCACCATCGCATTCTCAGTGATCCAGCGCGGCGGGACGCGCGTCGCCCGGTCGTATTCATGGCGGGTCAGTTGGATCAGCCGGGCATCGTCAAAATCCGCATCCAACTGCTCCGCGTAGGGCTGCAGGTCTTCCAGCAGCCGACCCATCTCTTGCGAGGTGAACTTCTCGTGCTCGATGCTCGCCAGGGTGGACACCATGTGGCCGCGGGCTTCCGATCCACCTTTCGGCATATAGGTTTGCTGGTCCCAACCGGCCAGGGCCTGGGCAAAGCGCAAGTCCATGACTTCGTGCAAGCGTTGTTTGAGGCGTTGTAACTTTTCTTCCATATTTAATCCACTCGCCAGCGCAGGTCGCCGCCGCCCAGGCCGGCCAGTACTTCCGTGGCGATATCTGCAGCAGTCCGCTGCTGGGCTTCTTCGGTCTGCGCTCCGACGTGCGGCGTAACCACGACTTTCTTATGCTGCACCAGCTCGCTCTGGCCGGGTGGTTCGGTGGCGAACACATCAAGCCCTGCCCCGGCCACCTTGCCGGAGTTGAGCGCCGCCAGCAGCGCCTCTTCATCGATCACGTTGCCGCGCGCCGCACACACGATGTATACGCCCTGCTTCATTTTGGCGAAGGCGCCTGCGTCAAGGATGTGCTTCGTCTCTGGGGTCAGCGGCACGTGCAGGGTGATCACGTCTGAACGGGCCAGCAGCTCGTCCAGGGTTGCCGGCTCTGCGCCGCGCAGGCGCACTTCTTCCGAATTGAGGAACGGGTCGTAGCCCAGGATGTGCATGCCAAAGGCGGCCGCCCGCTGGCCCACGCCGCTGCCGATGCGCCCATAGCCGATCACACCCAGGTTCTTCTCGTACAGCTCGGAGCCCATGAACTCTTTCTTCAGCCACTGCCCGTTTTTCATGGCCTCGTCGGCGCGCGGGATCTCTCTCACCAAGGCCAGCATCAGGCCCAACGTCAGCTCGGCCACCGCGGTGGTGGTCGCCAGCGGTGAGTTCACCACGATCACGCCGCTGTCGCGGGCAGCCGGCAGGTTGATATTGTCTACCCCAACCCCGGCCCGGCCGACAACCTTCAGCTTTTTCGCCGCCTCGAACACGGCCGGAGTGACCTTCGTCCGCCCACGCACGATCATGGCGTCGTAATCAGCGACTACTTGCAAAAGCTCTTCCGCGGAAATACCCCGGCGGTCGTCCACTTCGGCGGATTCACGTAGAATCGCCTGCCCATTCTTCTCGAGTCCGTCCGTCAGCAGAATTTTCCAAGCAGCCATACAGGGTCTCCTTTTATCTTGTTTTGAGTAGAAAAATGAATGTCATCAGAGAGAATTGTAATGCCTTAAGTGTCAAGGCGCAAAGATTAAAATGAGGCAATTCGTCGTTCGGGAATTGGGCCTTGGATATTGATCGACGAATTGACCGTTGTAAAAGTGGTACAATCTGCCCCATGTTTGACCGTATCAACCCAAGATTATTAAAGTCGGAGCCCCTCAAGCGCTGCAAACTCGGTGAGTGCCGGGCGGCCTGCTGCTTGAACGGTGTGTGGGTCGACCGGCGTGAGGTGGAGGACTTGCGAATGAATGCGGGCTTAATCCTGCCGCACCTTCCGCCCCACGCCCAGAACCCGGAGGAGTGGTTCGATGGGCAGCAGGAGCCGGATGAGCATTCGTTGAGCGGCGTTGTGATTCACAGCCAGGTGGTGGAAGACCCGCATCACTATGGCGGCCGGGCATGCGCCTTCCTGCGCTCCGACTTCAAGTGCGGCTTGCAAGTGGCCGCCGAAGCCGCCGGGCTCGACCCCTGGCGTTTCAAGCCGTTTTACTGCATCCTGCATCCGCTCGACCTTGACGAACAGGGCCGCATTACCCTGGACACGGCCGAAGCCATGATGAACGAACCGGGCAGCTGCCTGCGGCCCTCTCATGCAGAGGTCTCCCTGCTGATCACCTTTGAGCCTGAACTGCGCCATATGCTCGGCGATAAGGCATACGAAGAGCTTTTAAACCACTAAGACGCCCGATACTTTTCGATACGCACAAGGGATGACTGCAGTCATCCCTTGTGCGTATCGAACAATACCGGGCGTCTTAGTGTTTTCGGTTTTCTTTACTCGTACCGCAGCGCCTCGACCGGCTGCAAGTTGGCTGCACGGTTGGCAGGGTAAATGCCGAAGAACAGTCCCACCGCGGTCGAGAAGATCGTAGCCAGCAGGATCGAGTTCAGCCCCACCACCGGCGTGAAGGGTGTGCCGCTGGCCGCAGCCACCTTGCCGACGATGAAGGCGATCAGCCAGCCCAGGCCAATGCCGATCAAACCGCCAAATAAACTCAGCAGCGACGACTCGGTCAAGAACTGCACCAGGATATCGCGCCGCCGGGCGCCGATGGCCTTGCGCAGGCCGATCTCGCGCGTCCGCTCGGTGACCGATACCAGCATAATGTTCATGATGCCAATCCCGCCTACCAGCAGCGAGATGGCGGCAATGCCACCCAGGAAGATGGTGAACACATTGGTGATCGTGCGAGCCGTGTTGACGAAGTCCTCCTGGCTGAAAACGGTGAAATCGTCTGCGCCAATCTCGGTGCGGTGCCGGGCGCGCAAGATCTGTGAGATCTCCTGGCTGGCTGGCTTGATGCGGTCGGCGCTGACCACCTGCACGTAGATGATATCGGCCCGGTCGCGGCTGCGACGGATCAGTCGCGCCTGCGCCGTGGTGAATGGCACCAGGATCACATCATCCTGGCTGCCGAAGGCGCTGCCGCCTTTCGATTCCAGCACCCCGATGATCCGGAAGGGCTGCCCTTCGATACGGATGGTCTCGCCGGTGACGCCTGCTGAGCGGTCGAACAGCTTCTCGGCGGTTTGCGGGCCGATCAGGGCCACCGAAGCCCGTCCGAGCAGGTCTTCATCGCTAATAAATTCCCCTTCGGTGGTCGCGTAATTGCGCACCTGGGCATAGTTAGCGGTCACCCCTTCGATGGAGGTGTTGGTCTGCTTACTGTAATAGGAGACGCTCGCGTTGCCCATAATTACGGGGGTCACAGCAGCCACGTCTGGAGCGGCTAGCGGATCGCCGATGGCTTCCGCATCTGAAAGAGTTAGCGGCTGCGGATTGCGCACTTCCGTTTGCGTGTTGCCCGAGAAAACGAACAACAGATTGCTGCCGATGCCGCTGATGGCGCCTGTGATTGTCGCTTGGGCGCCTTCACCAACCGACAGCATGGCAATCACGGCCCCCACACCGATGACGATGCCAAGCATGGTCAGGCCGGAGCGCAGCTTGTTGGCGCTGAGGCTTTCGAGCGCCTCGATGAACGACTGGAGTACACTCATGCGTCACGCTCCAGCTCCCCATCCTTCAGCATCAAGATGCGCTGGGTCTGATCGGCCACAGTTGGGTCGTGGGTTACGATAATGATGGTAGTACCCTGCTCGCGGTTGAGCCTGAACAGCAGCTCCATGATCTCTTTGCCCGATTTCGAATCGAGGTTGCCGGTGGGCTCGTCGGCCATGATGATGGCCGGATCGTTGATCAACGCCCGGGCGATGGCCACGCGCTGCTGCTGGCCGCCTGACAGCTCCATCGGCCTGTGATTGACCCGATCTCCCAGCCCGACCAGCTCGAGCGCCTTGCGTGCCCGGTCGTTGCGGTTGTCCATCACCCCGGCATAGCGCAGGGGCAGCTCGACGTTCGACAGCGCAGACGAACGCGACAGCAGGTTGAAGTTCTGGAACACAAAGCCGACCTTGCGGTTGCGGATGCTGGCGAGCTGGTCATCGTTCAGGGTTGAAACCCTCTCACCATCCAGAATATACTCCCCGCTGCTTGGCCGGTCGAGGCAGCCCAGGATGTTCATCAGGGTCGATTTGCCCGACCCCGACGGACCCATAATCGAGAGGATTTCGCCTTTTCGGATTTCGAGCGACACGCCTCGCAGCGCATAGACTTCCACTTCGCCCATCAGATAGACCTTCTTTAAGTCGTTGCCGATAATGACGCGTTCGTCCATGTTAATTCCCGAAGCCCCTCGGCCCGCCGCCTCCGGCTGCGAAATCGATCGGCGGATTCAATACCACCGGGTCGCCCACTTGGAGATCGCCGCTGACCACCTGGCTGTTCGTCTCGGAAGACGCCCCCAGGGTGATGTCGACCGGGGTAGGCGCACCATTTTTCAAGATATAAACCACGCGCTGGTTTCCAAGCAGGCGCACCGCCCGGTTTGGCACCAGCAAGGCGTTATCCAGCTGCTGCACGACGATGTTGACTGCGGCGGTCATGCCGGGGCGCACTTCATTGTTCGTGTTTTGCAGCTCGACCGTCACCATAAAATTGACGATGCCTTGCTGCGCCTGGCCGATGCGCGCTACCTGCACCACATCGCCATCGAACTGCTCTCCCTGAATGGCATCGAAGGTGAGCCGCACGGGCTGGCCGGCGCTCACGCGGTTAATATCGACTTCGGACACCTCGACATCCACCAGCAGGCGTGAGAGGTCGTCGATGCGGAAGGAAGCCGTGCCGGGTGAAACGTTGTCGCCAACCTTCGAGTTCACTTCGGTGACGGTGCCTTGGAAGGGCGCATTCAGGCGGACCGTATCCAGGGCGGCTTGCAGCGCTTCGACGCGCGCTTCTGCAGCCTTGATGTCTTCCGGGTCGGGCCCATTTTTCAGGCGGTCCCACTCGCGCTGAGCGTCGTTCAAGTTGGCCTGAGCCACTTCCAGCTGGGCGTCAGCCTGGGCAATTTCCAAGTCATCCGGCTTGCCGAGTAAGTAGTTGAGGTTGGCAAGGGCGCGATCGCGGGCTTTTTCAGCCGCAGAGAGGGCGCTTAGGGCGGCGGCGCGGATGGGGTCTTCTTCGCCACGGTCGGCCACGCCGTTGAAGGCATCTTGGGCCTTTTCCACCTGGTTTTGCGCCAGGACGTAATCGGCGCGGGCAGCGTCGATCGTCGACTGGCTGCTGCGCGCGTAATTCTTATTGGTGCGTGTCTTTTGGGCCTGTTCCAGGGCGTCCTGCGCTTTGGTCAGGTTGAGCTGAGCTTGGGCGCGGGCGACCTGTGAAGTTTTCAAGTCTTGCAGATTGCGTTGAGCGGTGATCAAATCCGCCTCGGCCAAGATGACGCTTTGCGGCAGCGAGCTCTTCTTCAGCTCTGCCAGCACGTCACCCGGTTGGACTTCGTCCCCAACTTCCACCAGGATCTGCCCAATTTGGCCGGTTGTTTGCCAGTTGAGCATGGTCGTTTGGTTGGGGCGCACCGTGCCGGTTGCGCCGACCAGTGCAGTTAAGCTGCCGCGTTCGACCGCAGCCGTATCATATTGGCTGCCTTGGGCGGCGCGCTGCTGCTGGAAACGGGAATACGCGAAAATACCTCCGCCCACCAGAACAATGACAAGTACAATCCAAATCCATCTTCGTTTCATCGGTTTTCTTTCCAGTGCTTCATTTCTTTGCTATAACTGTTTAGGCTGTCATGTTTCGCCTGGTGAAGCCACCTCACGAAACATCACGGCGCAAGCAGATATTCGTTTTCAAAACAGGCAACCTATGGCTGCCTGGTATAATCGTGAATTGTAACCTGAATTTGGCTCATCAGGCTTAAGGTAAATTAAGAGCCATTGAAACCATGCGAGGCGGTATGCGCACAGTCAAACGGGTCCTTACCTATACATTTGTGAGTTTTGTCCTCCTGGTCCTGGTCAGCTGGAGCGAAGCGCCCCCTGGCAGTGAGATGGATAGGATCCGTGCTTTCACCCGTCCCGTTGAGTTCGATTATGTGGGCTGGATGCTGGATGCGCTTGCATTGAAAGATGCACAGGCTGCCCTGGATGCCCCCAGCTATCTGCCGGTCAGCCAGCAGACTGAGGTGGTTCGTTACTACCTGTCCCTGGTCGGCCAAATCGGTTCGCTTGAAGCGGATATTCAAACAATCTATTCTAACCCGAATATTGAAAATCCAGAAGAGCAGACGGCCCAAGAGCGTAAGGTTCTGGATACGCTGCAGAATGCTCAGCAGAAGATGCAGCCGATTGTCGAGTTGATCCTACAGCAGCAGGTGAGCGACGTCTTGGCTGAGAATGGCCTGACGGCCGCTGGACAGCCGGTGCCGCCGGTGCTGTATCATGTGACCGATTTGCCTTTGGCGTTGATCGTATCGCCGCGCACCGTCATTCGCCAGGACGCCAACATTTCACTACTGCCGGACCTCTCGCTTGAAGAGCAAATCCAGATGGAGGATGAGGTGGCGAGCTCACTGGACGTTTCGTCTCTGGTGGTTAATGTTGGGGGTGTTGGCGTTTATCCGCCTATGGTGATTAGCTCCACCAACTTGCCTTACCTGGTTGAGACCATCGCGCACGAATGGACGCATAATTTCCTGACCTTGCGGCCGCTGGGCATCAGTTACGATGCTTCCCCGGCGCTGCGCACCATCAACGAAACCACTGCAGAGATCGTCGGCGAGGAAATTGGGCGAGCAGTGCTGAAGCGCTACTATCCCGACCTGGCGCCCCCACCGCCGCCGCCACCCGCGCCGACACCCGCTCCTGGCGCAGCGCCCACTCCGACTCCGGTCCCCACACCCAGCAGCGAACCGCCCCCCTTCGATTTTCAGTCAGAGATGCATGAGACCCGGGTGACGGTGGATCAAATGCTGGAGCAGGGCAAGGTGCAGGCGGCTGAGTCGTACATGGAGCAGCGCCGCCAATTCTTCTGGGAGCATGGCTACCATATCCGCAAGCTCAACCAGGCTTATTTCGCCTTCTACGGCGCTTATGCCGCTGCGCCACGCGGCGCTGCCGGGAGCAACCCGGTTGGCCCGGCGGTGCGCGCGCTGCGTGAGCAGAGCAGCTCGCTGGCGCAGTTCCTCAACCGCATCTCGTGGATGGCTTCATTTGAAACTTTGCAGAAGGCTGTGGCAAAGTAAAGCTTGGAAAAGAAAAGATAGCGGAAAGTATTGAATTCTTCCGCTATCTTTTCTTTTCGAAAGTCCTATTCGTCGAAGTCCATGCCCCCCAAATCGCCCATGCCGCCCATGCCCCCCATACCGCCCATTCCGCTGTCATCGGCACCCAGGTCGGGCAGGTCCTTCTCGATTTGTTCCGGCGATTGGCCCGATTCGAGGCGGTGGATCACCTCGTCGAACTCCGGCCCCATATCCTCTCCAACTTCCGAGCTCATCTCGCGCATCATCTTGCCCAACGAGCGCGGATCGTCTTCCAAACCGGCCAGCTTATCCGGGTCGGCCAGGCTTTCCATGCGGCTTTCGTCGGAGCGGGCAAAGCGCACGCGTCCAATCCTGCGCTGCACATTCTCGCTTTGGCAGTGCGGGCAGGTGACGGGCTTGCTTCCATATTCTTGGTAGCTCATAAACACGTTGAACCGTCGTTTGCATTTCTGGCAGCGATAATCATAGGTCGGCATAACATCCCTCAAAGCATAAGTTTGTTTGCGGCTCTTCCAGTGCGTTTGAATTGAGAGCAGATGAAAGTGCAGGCGTCTTCATCGACTTGTACAGTCTTTCCGCCGGAAGCGGTTTCCCAGTCGATACTTATCCATTATAATCAGCCTGTCAAAGAATTTCATCAATATTTGGGATTGCTCACTCGAAGACATATTTTTCTTAAAGAACCCCTGCCTGGGCAGTTGCAAACATTTTACCACTACCGTTTCTACCGCCAGTCTGAACCGGCCAATTTAATGAAGGGTTTACAATGTCACTGGATGAACTTATCCGCTACCAGCCTGAAAAGAAACAGCTTCTCATCGTCATCTCCGGACTGTCCGGCTCCGGCAAAGACAGCGTCGTTAAGGGTCTGAAGAACCGCCAGATGCCTTTCCAGTTCGTCGTCACGGCTACCACCCGCCCAATGCGCCCAGGCGAGCAGGAAGGGGTCGATTATTTCTTCGTGTCCGAGATGGAGTTTCAGCAAATGATCGACACGGGTGAGCTGATCGAGCATGCCCGAGTGTACGAAACCTTCAAAGGCGTGCCGAAGCGCCAGGTCCGGGCGGCGCTCGACAGTGGGAAGGATGTGGTCATGCGCCTGGACGTGCAGGGTGCGGCCACGATCCGAGAAATGTACCCGGAGGCCATCCTGGTCTTCATCATCCCCGGCAGCGAGCAAGAGTGGTTCGATCGCTTGAAGCGGCGCGGCACCGAGTCGGACGATGTGATGCACGAGCGCATCGAGAAAGCGCGCTGGGAGCTGGACCACCTGGATTATTTCGATTACGTGGTGGTCAACGCTGAGGACCGCTTGGATGCGACGCTGGACACCATCAGAGCGATCGTGTTGGCCGAGCACCACCGGATTGCCTGGACGAAGATACGAGTCGATGAACGCTAATCACCCCAACGATTTCCAGACGCCCCCGGGCGGGCCTGCTCCTTATGGCACGCTGCCCGGCGAGGCGCCGCCCGATGACAGCCACCGCTATTTCGAGGTGCGCTTCCCCCAGCGCCGCCCCTACGTCACCTACGCAATCATTGGCGTGACTGTGCTGGTGTTCATTCTCCAGCTGGTGAGCAACGCCGTGCTCAAAGGGGATTATCCAGCGGCCCTGGGCGCCAAGATCAATCAGTATATCGTGGACTATGGCGAATACTGGCGCTTCTTGACGCCTGTGCTGCTGCATTCGACCGGCAATCTCCTGCACATCGCCGGCAACATGTACGGCCTATATATCTTCGGCCCCAATCTTGAGCGTTTCTATGGGCACTACCGCTTCCTGGGGCTGTACGTTCTGGCAGGCTTCACCGGGAATGTGCTCTCGTTCGTGTTTTCCCCAAACCCCTCGATCGGCGCATCCACGGCCATCTTTGGGCTGCTGGTGGCAGAGGGCATCTTCATCTACCGCAACCGTTTCTTACATGGTGGAGACGTGCGCTCGATGCTGGTGAACATCCTCATCCTGGTGGTCCTCAACCTTGCGCTGGGTTTGAGCCCCGGTATCGACAACTGGGGCCATCTGGGCGGGTTGCTGGGTGGGGCGGCCTTCGCCTGGTGGGCCGGGCCAAAGTTCAAGCTGGAAGGGCTTCCACCGGCTTTTCACCTGGCCGACGCCCGTCCCAAATGGGTGCAGTGGCTTACCCTGGGGGCGGTATTCGCCGCCTTTTCCGTCCTGGCGGCGTGGGTCATCCTGTCAAGATCGTAAGGTCGGGGCGCAAAGAGAGCAGAGAGGCGCGCAAAAGCAATCGCTTTTGCGCGCCTCTCTGCTCTCTTTGCGCCCCGACCTTACGATCTTAATCGGCAGTTTGGACTTGCTCGATCGTTGTGGAGGGTTGGAGGTCGGGCTCGGGCTGTAGTTCGAGGCTCGTAATCGCGGGAATGAGGAAAGCCCCCAGCGCCATGGACCCGCAGCCGATGCCTGCCACCCAATACCAGATGCGGATGCCAAGCGCCTCGGCCACCGGTCCGGCAACCAGCATGGCAACCGGCACCATTGCAGCCGACATGCTAGAAACCAGTGAGAACACACGTCCCTGCTTTTCAGGGGATACCTTTTCTTGCAAGATGGCGAAGGTGGCGCTGTTTGCGATCGGATTCATGACGCCCAACAGGAACAGCGCGCCCATACCGACCAGGAAGCCGGTCGCAGGGGCAGCGCCCAGGACCACCATGGCAAGACCCATGCCCGCCAGGGCAAACAGAATCGTGTAGACCTTGCGGCGTGTGCCGCCCCAGGCGCCCATCACCAGACCACCGACGACGATGCCGACCCCCATCGCCGCCTGGAACAAGCTCAGGTGCCAGGCCACGCCGTGAAAGTGCTCGGTGACCAGCAAGGGCAGCAGGGAAAAGGCAGGGCTGAGCAAGAAATTGACCAGCGCAGCCATAATCAGCAGGTAGAATAAACCCTTCCAGGCCGACACATAGCGGAACCCTTCCCGTACGTCACCCAGCACCAGGTCCATGTTCAACGGCTCTGGTTGCTTCGAGATCTCAGGGCGCGGGATATGAATAAACAGCAGCGAGACAATCGCCACGAAGGCGGTCAGCACGTCGATGGACAGCACCACGTGCATGAAAGTCACCTCGATCAGCAGCGCTCCAAGCGGGGGGCCGATGACGTTCAGGCCGCCGCGCAGCGCCTGGTTGATTCCGCCGATCCTGGCCAGGTGCGCTTTTGGCACCATCAGGGAGATGCTCGCCTGCTCGGAAGCCCAATGGAAATTGGATCCAACGCCGCGCAGGAACATCAGCATGTAAATGTGCCAGAGCTGATGCACGCCGGTGTAGAACAGATAGGCCAGCGCCAGGGTCGCCAGAGCGATCCCGCCGTCGGCCAGGATCATGATCTTGCGCCGGTCCCAGCGGTCGACCAGGGCCCCGATGAAAGGCGCCAGGAACACGTCCGGCAGGAAGGTAAACAGGGTCGCCAGGGTAAGCACGACCGCGGAGCCGGTTGACTTGGTCATCCACCAGATCAGGGCAAACTGGACCAGATTGCTTCCGAGGAGTGAAACTGCTTGCCCGATCCAGAAAATGAAGAACGGCCTCATCCAATCCGTGTGAGCTGCTTTGGGAGTTGTCTCGGTCACATTTCCGATCCTTTCGGAAGTGGGGTAAATCTATTATACAGGAGATAGAATGAATGAATAGTGTTAAAACGGGTGATCTGGCAGCCGCGACTGCCAGATCACCCGAAATATATTTCGATCGCTTATAGACAGCCTACTCGATGAACACCTCGACGTGCTCGCCATCCTCGTCGTCAAAGACGTCCACAATCTGGCCCACCTCGCCCGAGCGGATGATGGTCATCAGCTCCTCGGTCTCCAGGCCTTCCACCTGCACCGGGGCAAAGCGCATCCCCATTTTAAGCCCGGCGCTGAGCATGCTGATCGGCATGCGCACGTTGACGCGGGTTTTGCCGGAGTCGGTATCGGTGATGCGGACGCGGAACCAGCGGTTGTCGCGCCGCCCGGGGATGGTCGCGCCAGGCGCCGCGGGGGCGGCCGGGCCGGCAGCGGTCTTGGCGCTGGTGCTGTCGTCCAGCGCAGCCAGCAGATCGACTGCATCTTCTGCGCTGAGTTTGCCTTCCTGTACCATCTTTAATACTTTCAAACGTTCTTCACTGGTCATCGCTGGCCTCCTTACAATCGGTTTCAATTCAACTCAAACAGGACCGGGGGTTGTGCGCAGTGGATGGCGCTGACGCGCCACCCACTGCAGCACGTTTCCCGATCTCGATGGATTTTCTAACTTTCGTCACGCTTGCCGCGCAGCAGCGCCTGGGCATCCGTCGAGCTAATCCGCCCGGCATCCAGGTCTTCGAGCACCTTGCGGCGTTCATCGGCGCTGAGTCGGACGGGTGTTTCCTCGCCGGCGCCTGGCTCGTAGCCCATCACCTTCAGAATCTCGTTCAGCCGGTTTCGCAGGGTTGGATACGACAATCCCATTTCCTGTTCGAGCCGGGTGAAACGTCCTTCGCAGCGCACGAAGCTGAGCACGAACTGCAGCTGCTCTGGCGTGAGCTGGTCGAATGGGCTGACCTTCGGATGGAAGTGACCTTCGATGGTTGTGTCGCACTGATTGCAATACAGCCGGGTGACGGAAAGCTCGCCTCCGCAAACGGGGCACCGGTTCAATTGCTCGAACATTCTGCCTCCCATAAAATCGGAACAATTACTTGTATTTATAAAACTATTTTAGCATATTGTTGAATTTTGTCAATATGTATTTTGATATTATTCAACTATTCACTTAAAATTTAAAAGAGAGCGGAGAACAGCTGCTGCTCTCTACTCTCTGTTCTCCACTCTCTCTGCGTATAGATACCAGGATCCCTTGCGCTCGTCTGCGTGACCCGGAGAGCGGTCGTAGTAGATCTCAAAAATGCGGCCTTTTTTCACCCTGACCACAAAATGGAACCTGCCCACGCCCCACGAGCCGCGCCCGGCTGCCACCCGGGCATGCTCGGGACGCATATTGCGCGCCATCCGGCCCCGGCGTCCGTAATCCCGCCACTCGGAGAGCAGCTCAATCACGTCGAATCGCTCACCGCGCCACTCAAAACCAGAGGGGCAGGGCGGCGCCTTTTCCAGCAGCGGCTGCGTGTCGAAGAAAACCTCAATCGCTTCGAAGATCGGATGATCGAACTCGGTGTTCATGATGGTTTCATTATAGGTGAAAAGGAGCCCAACACATCTTTGGGTTGGGCTCTATGAAGACGAGCTTTAAAACAGAGGCATCTGATAGACCGGCCGCTTGCCGGAAAGCAAGACGAAGGGGGCCGCCCGCTTTGACACGACCCCCAGACCCTGCAGGTCTTGCAGGCTCAGCAGACGCTGCTGGCGTCGGGCTGCCAGGATGGCGCGCGCCCCGCGCGGCCCGATCCCGGGGATGCGCAGCAGCTGCTGCAGGTCGGCTTTGTTGACCTCCACCGGCGTCTCGCTCAGGTTCTCACGCGCCCAGGCCAGCTTGGGATCGGCGTTCAACGGCAGCTGCCCCTCGCCAGAGAATGGCAGGTCTTCGTATTGGAAGCCGTAATCGCGCAGCAAGAAGGAGGCCTGGTACAGCCGAAACGTGCGCCAGGGATCGACCCGCGGGTGGTCTTCGAAGGGCGTTTCTGCCACCGGGCCGAAGCCGGAGTAGTACACTCGGGCCAGCTTGAGCCGGTTATGCAGGTAGTCGGCGGCGCGCAGCAGTTCCAGGTCAGACTCACCGACTGCGCCGACCACAAATTGGGTGGTGCTGGAAGGCCAGTGTCCATTCCAGCCGCGCACCCCCGGCTGGCTCTTGCGGACCTCTTCGATGATCCGCAGCGGGCGCAGCAGCTCGTCCATGAATAACTTCTGCGGCGCCAGTTGGCTGAGCCGCGCCGTAGTCGGCCCCTCCAAATTCACCGAGACCCGGTCGGCCAGCTGCATGGCCCGCACGATCTGCTCCTTCTCGGCGCCCGGCATGATCTTCAGATGCAGGTAGCCGCGGTAGCTAAGGCGGTTGCGCAAGACCTCAGCCGTATCGATCAGCCGGTCTTGCGTGCGCACCCCACCCCCGGCCACGCCCGAACTGAGGAAGATGCCCTGCACCGCCCCCGATTGGTAGATGCGCAGGAAGGTGGAGGCCAGTTCTTCGGGCTTGAAGGTCTCGCGGCGGAAATCGCGTCCGGAGCGGAAGCAGCAGTAGTAGCAGTTGCGCTCGCAGGCCGAGGTCAGCACCGTTTTGATCATCGGGACCTTTTTGCCGCCCGGCAGGGTGGCGTAGCCGATTGGCAGGCTGTCCTCTTTTCCGGTCGGGCGGTCCGGATCGGTCCTGTGCGGCTTATAACCCGGGCAGTCGGATGGATCTTGACCCTCGACAGGCGCGGGTGTAGACGGCATGACCGGCTCCGGGTCCTCGACTGCCATGTATTGGCTCATCCCCACAAGCTTCTTAATCCCATCCATACTTCTATTATAGAACGGGAGTTCGAAAAGTCAATAGGTCGGGAGGAGGGATTAGAATACCGAGACCGGCGGCTTCACCGCCCGGCGCGGCTGTTCTCCGTTCTCGAATCTCTGCTCTCTTGCGGTTATAATCGTTCCATCGATCCACTCAACCCCGGAGGTCTCCATGTTCCTCTTCGACAGCATCCAAAAGCCCACCTTACTGCTCGACCGTGAAAAAACCATTCGCAATATCCATCGAATGACCGACAAGGCCCGGCGGCAGGGGGTACGCTTCCGCCCGCACTTTAAGACCCACCAGTCGGCCGAGATCGGTGAATGGCTGCGGACCGCGGGTGTGCAGGCGATCACCGTCTCTTCACTCGATATGGCCGAGTATTTCGCCAACCACGGTTGGGACGACATCACCATCGCTTTTCCGGCCAACCTGCGCCAGATCGATGGACTGCGTGCGCTGGCCGAGCGAGTGCATCTGGGCATCCTGATCGAATTGGTGGACGCGGCGGAGTTTCTCGACGAGCGCTTTCCCGGCCGCCTGGACGTTTGGATCAAGGTCGACGCCGGTTCGGGCCGCACCGGGTTAAGCTGGGACCGCGCCGAGCAGGTGGTTGGCCTGACTCGACAGATCACCGGCAGTCGCCGGCTGCAGCTGCGCGGCCTGCTGGCCCACGCCGGGCATACTTACCAGGCTCACGGCGCAGAGGAGGTCTGCCGCTTGTTCACGGAGAATGTGACGCGCATGAACGCGCTGCGTTCGACACTGGCCAGGGACGGGCTGGAAGGGATTGAGGTATCGGTGGGGGATACGCCCGGCTGCAGCCTGTGTGAAGATTGGGGCGGCGTGGATGAGGTTCGCCCTGGCAACTTCGTGTTCTACGACGCCCACCAGCTCGAGATCGGCTCGTGCCGGGCCGAGGACATCGCCGTAGCGCTTGCCTGCCCGGTGGTTGCGCTGCATCCCGAGCGCGAGGAGGCCGTGATCTACGGCGGCGCCATCCACCTCTCGAAGGACAGCAACACCATCGAGGGTCACACCGCCTACGGCCTGGTGGCCTTACCGGAGGGCAAGCGCTGGGGAGCGCCGCTGCTGGGCGCTTACGTGCGCGGGCTCTCGCAGGAGCATGGCATTCTGCACGTGCCGTCCGAGCGCCTGTCTGGGCTGCGGGTGGGAGATCTGGTTTGCATCCTGCCCTCGCATTCCTGCCTGACCGTCACTGCCATGCAGGATTACGTCACGCTGGATGGGCAGATCATTCACACGATGAATTCTTGTTTATCAGAGGTAGAGTAAAGAGAGTAGAATACAGAGAGCAGCCGCTGCAAGTCGCAGCGGCTGCTCTCTGTATTCTTTTCTCATCTTTACATCAACGAAAGCGGCACCGGCGTGAACGTCAGCACGAACATGATCAATCCCAGGATTGCCAGGACCTTGCGCCCGCGGCCCAGCGGGGTGATCTGGTCGAGCGGCTCGGCGTAGAAGCGCCCCAGCAGCAGGATCAGCACCATCCACAACCACCAGCCGTACCAGACGAACCCCAGCAGGAACAGCCCGCCCAGAATGAACGGCAGGATGCGCCGGCCGTTCTTGTGGCCGAACAGCACGTACATTACGTGGCCGCCGTCCAGCTGGCCGGCCGGGATCAGGTTCAACCCGGTGATCAGGATGCCGACCCAACCGGCCCAGGCCACCGGGTGCAGGATCACATCCAGGCTGTTGAGGGGGAACGGCTGTCCGGTGAAGAAGTAGCGCAGCTGGTAGAGCAGCGGCGACAAACTGCCATAGTCGTTTGGAGCGGGCAGCACCTTCCCGAACACCAGCCACTTCGCCAGCAGGTATAGAAGCGAATTGCCCTCCATCATCAGCCCCGTGCCGGAAGGCAGGGCCGCCGGGATCGGGTCGAGCTTTGACAGCGACAGCCCTAAGATCAGCACCGGGATCGCCACGATCAACCCGGCCAGAGGCCCGGCGATGCCGATATCCAGCAGGTGTCGCCGGTTCTTGGGCATCTCTTTCATGTTAATGAAAGCGCCCATGGTGCCCAGCGGGCTGATGGGCAGCGGGATGAAATACGGCAAAGTGACGTGGACGCCATGATAGCGCCCCACCAGGTAGTGGCCGAATTCATGCGCGCCGAGGATGGCGATCATGCTGACCGCAAAGGGCCAGCCGGTGACGATCAGCGCGCCGGCCGCCTGAAGCCAGTTGGCCGGCAGGGGGCCTTCGAAGCCATAGATGCCACCGGCGAACAGCAGGCTCAAGATTGTTGCAATGCCCAGCCACAAGTTGACCCTGGGGTTGGAGCGGGTTGGCTCGGGCATGCTCGGCGCTATCAGGACAACCTGGCGACCTTCCTCCCACCGGAACAGGGGGGTGAGGTTGTAGGGTTTCAGGATGGCAGCCAACTGGTCGTAGGCGGCCGCCGAATCCTCCGACTGCCACAAGTGGCCGCGGTAGCGCACGATGAAGGGCTGCTTGGCCGTGCCGCTGGTGACGTCTTCAATACAGAAAACGCGCCGGACCAGCGCGTTCACCGTGTAGTTTGGGTATATCGTACCGTTATCGTCCACCATCACCTCCAAAAAAGGCGGGAATGGATGGGAGTCGAACCCACCGCGGCCCGCAACGCGACCCGCCACCGGTTTTGAAGACCGGGGAGCCCACCAGGACTCAGCCATCCCCAATAAGCTAAGCATACCCCAGTCAGCCTGAAACCGCAAGATTGAGTAGAACTGCGAAGGGGCAAGACGCGAAGGAAACGATCCGGGGAGCGCAGCACGCTGCGCTCCCCGGATCGTTTCCTTCGCGTCTTGCCCCTTCGCAGTTCTACTCCAAAACACCCAAAACCTTTTCCAACTTGGGCTTATCGAAATCGATGATGATTTCGCCGTCGATATCGAAGGTGGGGGTGATCAGATTGCCGCCGGTCCATTCCTTCAACTGCTGCTTGCCCAGCGGGTTGCGGTCGATGTTCACTTCTTGATAGGCAGTCTGGTGCTCGTCCAGCCACCGCTTGGCATGCTTGCAGTCCGGGCACCAATCCCGGCAGTACATCACCACGCCGCCGTGCGGCAGCTCTTTCTCCTCGACCCTTGGCATCTCGACCACGCCGCCGGGCGCATCCGGGTTGACCTTGTGCAGCTCTGCGAACAGCACTTCATTGCTGGGCTGCTCGTCCTTGTCGTGCACGTCCACGTAGCGGATCATCCCTTCGGAGTCGATGATGAAGATGGCCCGTTCGGCAGTGCCATCGTCTCGCAGCACACCGAACTTCGTGGCCATCGAACCATGCGGCCAGAAATCACTCAGTAAGGGGTAGGTAATGCCGCCCAGGCTGTCGGCCCAGGCAGTCAGGCAAGGTACAGAGTCAACGCTTATGCCCAGAACCTGGGCATCCAATCCCGCGAACCGGCCCAACTCGGCCTGGTACGACGGGATTTGATTCGTTCATATCGGCGTCCAGGCCAGCGGGAAAAAGGCCAGGACTGTGGTCTTGCCGAGCAGATCGGCGCTGGAAATCGTCACACCCAGCTGCGCGTCCAGTTGGAACTCAGGGAACTTGTCACCCACATTTAGAGCCATCGGTCTTCTCTCCAGTCCAGGATCCGGTAGGCTGCTGCTGTCTTTACAGCCCCCAACATACAGAATCTATTATAAATGCTAATGAATGAATACCAGGGGGGTAAACGTGTAGATCAACAAATACAGCTCCACCATCACCAGCCCGGCGGTGACGCCGATGACCCCGCCGGCGATCACGTCGGACAGGTAGTGGACGCCCATCGCCACCCGGGCAGCGGCCACCAGCGGCGCCCAGATCAGCAGCGCCCAACCAAACCAGGCCGGGCCCAGACTGAGCGCGATCACTGCGAACAGGGCGGCGCGGGCGGCATGACCGGAGGGGAAGGAGTGCGGGTCGGTGGAACGGTAGATCGAGCCCCAATCGCCCTGCGGGCGTTCACGTCGCACGGTAAACTTGATCGCCAGCACGAACACGGCCAGGAACACCAGACTGATGCCCATATAGGCCGCCAGGTTGTGCCATTCTTTCCCGGCGAACAACCAGATCAGACCCAGCCCGGCCAGCCAGAACCACGAATCGCCTGAGTGCGCCAGGAAAATGGCAATACGCCACAGCGAGCGGTGTTCCGGTTGGATGCGCACTTGGCTGGAGAGGCGGGCGTCGATGCCGGCCAGGTGTCGAATGCCTTCCCATTTCATACCCGGCGCTGCGCCTCCAGATCTTTCATCAGAATGTCGTACTGGAAGGGTTTATCCACATCCATCCCGATTTCGGCATACGGGCACAGGATCGCTCGACCGCGGATGCCCATGCGCTTGCTCGCCCGGCGCTCGGCCTCTTGGAGCGTGAGCCGTCCGAGCATCAGCAGGGCCAGCAGGTCGAAGCCGACCATACCGGCTTGCTTCACCGGGTTCTTGCGCGCCTCATGCAAACGCTGGTAGATCGGGTTGCCGGAAACGGCGGTGGCCTTGTTGAGCGCGTTGGCGTCGCCGCCGCACAGCTGGTAGTCCTTCAACTTGAGGTAGGTGCGTTTGGAATCGGGGTAGCGTTTTTCCATCACTGAGCGTTCGATCACCGTGAAGTAAAAATCGTGGTCGGATTCGCGCACGCGCTCCACCAGCCAACGGACGATTTCGGGGGTGATCCCCGGCACGTCCGATGAAACGGCCAGGGCGTGCGCCTCTTGTGGATTGACCTTCATCAGGTACTGCGCCCCGGCCTGGATGTTCCCGATCAGGTCTCCACGATCGTCAAGGCGGTGCAGTGGGCGGGAGCAGTCCAGATGGATTTCAATCGGCAGGCCGACCACCACGATCTGGTTTACCTGCCCCGACTCGACCAGCGCGTCGAGCACCCATTGTACCATCGGGCGTCCGCACACGTCGAGCATCGATTTGTAGCCCAGCTTGGCCAATGGGTAGAGCGGGTCTTTGGGGCCGGTCTTGCCGCCGGCCATCACAATAGCATCCATGCTTATAACTCGATAATCTGTGGTTTTAATTGCAGCTGGTAGACGGCCTCGCTCATCAGCTTGAAGTAGTCTTGAGCGTTGGCATAATCGACCGGCTTCTCGTACCCCAGCGCCGTGACCAGGCCCGCTTCGATCATGTTGGTGCCGAAGGTGCGCCCGTCGAACAGCGGCGTTGTGGTTACCAGATATTTTACACCCGCACGGCAGAACAGGTCACGATCTTCGGGCGTGGTGGTGTTGGTCACAATGATTTTCCCCTGCAGCGAATCGGGCATGGCGTGGGTGATGTAGTGACAGTCCCCGGCGATGACGCTCGATCCTTCGAAGTACTGCTGCCACTGCGGCTTGCGCACTTCTTGCTCTTTGCCGGTGGGATAGAGCCACTTGAACGGCAGATGCCCGATCACCGGCACCAGCGTCTCGGCCATGCGCTTCAAGCCCTTGACCGAGTGGATGGCGATGGGGATGCCCAGGGTGAACATCAGATCGCCAATGGTCATCTCATAGCCCGCTTTCCCGAAGCTGTCGGCCAGGCCGTAGCGATCGACGCCGCTGGTGACGAACACGCTGCGCGGCTGGCCGGTTTGGCGTAACAGCTCGTCCACGGTGTCGACCGCCTGGGTTTCGAGCGTCATTTTTAGCCCGGTCCCATCGACCACCGGCGTCTTGTGGACGCCGCGGATTAATGATTGGACGTTCGGGAGGGTATGCCAGCGCTCGCCGATCATCAATCCCAAAACCGCACCGCCCACGCCGAGGGCCCCCACTTCCCCATCCAACTCTTGATAGAGGGCGGCCGCCTTTGCCATGTCTCCATCTGTGCCGATGCGCTCCAGGCGCACCTGTTGTCCCAGCATTTCAATCTCGACGGTTTTGTTGCGCCGGGACGAACCGATGCTGATGCTGATCGCTAGTTTCATTGGATCTCCTCTTTTCATTGGCAGAGGCTCATACGCCCTTGCCGGCATCTTTTGCCTGTGCGGCACCATACGTGTCAGGTCGCAGGCAGTGCGCATGTTATAACCCAATTGTATTGAAATCGTTGTTTTTAGCAATTAAACCGGCGATTTTCATACAAGGCAGCTCTTTCTCTCACTGTGGATTGTTTGCCAGTATCCATGCGCTGGCAGCGGCTGCGCGAGTCCCCATAAAAAATCCTTCCGGATCGATGGCAGAAATATCATCTTCTTGCATGTCCGGGTGGTTCCTGCCACCCTCCCAGGCCACATCCATTGTCACAGAGGGGACGCCGTATGCCAGCAGTCGTGTCGCATCTGAGCTTGGATCACGGCCTTTGCGCTGAATGGGAATATCTAGCGCCTCTCCGGCGGCCTGGACGGCAGCTACGAGAGCCGAAGTGGTGTGGCTTTCTTCATCCCAAATATCCAGGTAGGTGCCTTTTCCGGGCAGCGCGCCGAACACCTCTAAGTTTAGCAGCTGGCTCTGCTCAGCGAGTCGTTTGGTTTGCAGTAAGCGTCCGAGTGCGCTTGAGCCGCGCCTTCCGCCCTCTTCGCCGGAGAACAGCACAAATACGACCGTTTCCTTCGGGCGCTCACCGGCGCTAAGGAGCCGGGCCACCTCGAGCGCCGCCGCAGTTCCGGTGGCGTCGTCGTCTGCGCCGTTATACACCTGCCCATCTTCTCCAACGCCGATATGATCGTAATGCGCGCCGATCAGGAGGAATCGCCGCTCGCGCAGCGGGAGGTTTTCATCTGCGCCCGGCAGTACCCCAATAATATTTTCCGCTTTTTCCCCAGGCGTTGCGCTATTGAACACCTGGGCGTATTGATCCAACCCGGCTTCTTCAAATGGACGCAGCCCCAGCGACTGCATTCGTTCCGCAATCCATGCGCCTACTTCGTCTTCACTGGAGGTGCCCGCTTTGCGCCCCAGGCGCGCATCATCCGCCAGCCAGTTCAAATCCGCTATCAGGCGTTCGGTATCTACCTGTCCTCCGACCTGCGCCCCTTCCTCCGCTAGCCCCTCAGGAAAGGCGACTGGCTGTGAAGCGGTTGGAATGAAGCGTTGGTGGATTGCCTCCCCTGCAACCTGTGCAAGCTCCCTCGCTATTCCATAAGGCAGCATGAAATACACCGCCGTCACGGAAATCAGGCATACGGCCACCAGGATCAGAATGGCATGCAGAAGGATTTCTCGAATCCGTTGGTGAGACGGGTGAGCGACCACAGCAGGTTTTCCTCTCGATAGGTTTTGCTAAAATAAAGGGCGCACGAAAATGATGTAGAATCTTTTTGTTATTCGGCGGAGTATTTGCTCCGCCGAATAACAAAAAGATTTTACATCATTTTCGTGCGCCCATTAAAAACCCATCTTGGATTATCTGTCAAGATTCGGTATATAATCTGTTCAAGTTCTTTCCAATTCCTGAAAGGAACCGCTGGATGTCTTCCAAGGATCTACCTGGCTGCAGATCGCAGCGCCGGAAACATCGCCGCCCCCTTCTTCGCTTTGCTGCAATCTGGATCCTCCTTATTTTGGCCTGCCGGCTTCCCGGGCAGGTGGTCTCCACGCCGCCATTCGAGGCGACGCGTACCGCCGCGCCGCCCACGGCTGCGCCTGCCGCTGCCCAGTCCGCCACGATTTTGCCGTCGCAAGGGACGCCGCCTCCGGCGCTGGTGGAGGTGCACCCGCTGCAAGGCAGCCAGGTGCAGCCGGACGAGGGCTTTACCTTGATCTTCAGCCAGCCGATGAACCACGCTTCCGTCGAGGCGGCCGTGCAAACCAGCCCGATGCTCTCGGGCAGCTTCGACTGGGTCGGCGATACCACGGTCACCTTCCTTCCGCAGACGCCTTTCCCGGTCGACAGCGATTTGACCCTCACGGTCAGCGCTGCCGCTCAGAGCCAGGACGGGCAGCCGCTGGCCCGTATGGTCGATTTGAAGTTCCACACCCCGCCGGCCCTGGTGCTGACATCCCGGCAGCCTGCGCCGGATGCAGTCGATCAGAACCCGCAAGGCCCAATCAGCGCAGCCTTCAACCAGCCGGTTGGCGGCGAGGGTGAGCCGCCCGCCTTCACGCTCGACCCACCGGTCGACGGCGTTGGCGAGTGGCAGACCCCCAGCACGTATGTGTTTTCCCCTGACCCCGGCTTCAAAGGCGGGCAGCCGTATAACGTCACGCTCGACCCCGCACTGGCTGCGCGCATGGGCGCTTCCGGCGCCGTGGAGACCTCCTGGCGTTTCACGACCCTTTCAGCCCATCTTGTTTCGATGGACCCCGGACGCCAGGGCTTGCTCCTCGATCCGGATGCGAAATTCACCTTTACCTTCAACCAGCCGGTCGATCGAGCCAGCCTGGAAGACAGCTTCACCCTGCTCGGTGCGGACGGCTATCCGGTGCACGGTGCCTTCCGCTGGAACGACGATTCCACCCTGGTCAGTTTCGATCCGGACGTGTTGTTACTACGCAGCACTTCCTACTTTCTGACCCTTACGAATCAGGCCCTCTCCGCAAGCGGTGAACCTTTCCCCGAGCTGCCTTATAAGGCCAGTTATCTAACCGTCGGCCTGCCAAAACTGATCGATGCCAAACCTGCCAACGCCGGAACCCTTCTGCTGCAGGATGGCGAGGGTCAGGTGAGCATGCAGTTCAACGTCCCGCTGGGCGATCAAACGCTGGACCAGCGGGTGACCCTCGACCCGGCCGTAGAGCGCCTGTCGATGTCTGCCGCAGGGGACACACTCAGCTTGTCCGGCCGGTTCCAGCCCGGTACGCGCTACACGGTCAGCCTGCTGCCCGACCTGATCGACCACTGGAACAAAAGCCTGGGCGAGACGATCGTCTATACCTTCCAGACCTCCCCGTCGCAGCCATCCCTGACGCTGCCCGCCGTCCAGCCCGGCGCAACTGTCTTCGTGCAGCCCGCAATCTCCTCTGTGCAAGTGCAGTCCGAGGGCCTGATCGGTCTGAACCTTTCCGCTGCCGGCCTGTCTTGGATGGAATATTTGCATTTCGCCGCCAGCCCGGTTAGCCAGTGGCAGCTGCCGGAAGAACGCTGGAGCGCCTGGTCGCAGCCGCTCGATCCTGGCGCGGCGACTGTCGATGTGCCCCTGACCGAGGACGGCGGCCCGCTGCCTCCGGGACTGTACGTGGTGCGGATCGCAGGCGAGTCCCTGCCGCTGAACAAGCAGCCGCAGCCTTTCCTGGTCGCTTCCACCAATCGCAGCCTGATCTTACAGCGTGAGCCGGGGGCCGCTCAGGTCTGGGCGGCCAGCCTGGAGGATGCCGGGCCGGTGGATGGGGCTGAGGTGGCTTTCTATGACGGCGAGGGCAGTCCGCTCGGCAGCCTGGTGACCGGCAGTGATGGACTTGGGGAATTGGAATCTGCTGAGCTGGATAAGGCCGGGAGCGCCTTTTACGCCCGGATCGGCAAACCGGGGGAAATGGGTTTTGCCCTGGCGTTGGCAAGGGTGGATGCCCCCAAGGCCGGGCCAAAGAGCGCCCCAACCATTCAAAGCGCGCCCAGCGTCAATCCCGGCGCGTTCATCGAGACGGATCGGGAAGCGTACCAACCGGGCGAAACCATTCACTTCCGCGCCTTCCTGGGTCGCGGCATGGACGCCCAAAGCCCCAGCGTGCAGCTTTGGCAGGGAGAGTTTGTTGGGGCAGAGGGGGTCAAGCCCTTGGCGGAGATGACCCCGGAACGGACTGAGTTTGGCACGTTGTCCGGTTCGTACACTATACCGCTCGACCTGACCCCTGGCCCGCTGGTTGTGAGCGCTGCTGATCCGCCCGCTGCGACCAAGTCGCTTCGCATAGCCGCATTTGAGACCGAGACAATCCACCTCAACCTGTCCGCCAGGCAGCAGACGCTGTTCCCCGGTCAGGGCCTGACCGTTTCGGCGGCTGCTCGCATGGATGGTGGCGCGGCTGCCGGTGGTATCGACTTGAACTGGCGACTGCTGGCCTTCCCCGAGCCGAACATCCTGCCGCAGGGTTACGCGGGCGGGGCGTTAGATTGGAGCTGGCTCGATCCGGGCAGTCAGGATGGCATGACGCCTTCCTGGGCTGAGGTGGCCTCCGGCAGCGGGGAGACCAATGCGGACGGCGACATACAGATCCGGGTTCCGGCGGAGAAGCTCTCGACGCTGCCTTCCGGTGTCTCGCGCTGGCAGCTGTCCCTGGTAGCCGAGCTCCTCGCCCCGGACGGCTCGACGCAGGCGCAAGCGGCGTCGTACCTGGCCTACCAGCCCGCCGATTTCTCCATCGGCATACAGCCCGAATCGACTGCCCCTCAGTCCGGTCAGGAGTTGGGCTTTTCCGTCTACAGTGTTGGTCTGGGCGGCACGCCTGCGCCCTCCCAGGCGCTCGAAGCCGTGTTCTCCTCGGTCGCCTGGGAAAGAGGCACGCCCTCCGACCCACAAGCGGATGCAGTGGCCCGGCCGGTCTTAAACCCCACCGGCAGTGTCAACTTCCAAACCGGCGAGGATGGGCTGGCGCGCCTGGTCTTCACGCCGCCGTCGCCCGGCCTGTACGTGCTGGACGTGCACGGCAGTGGCGCAGCCAGTCAGAGCCTGATCTGGGCCGGCGGCACAGCCGGCGCAGATTGGCCCGATATGCCGGGTGGCAGCTTGCCGCTGGTCTGGTTGGGGCAGGGGAACGATCTCTTCATTCCCAACCCCTTCGATGGCCCGGCGCAGGCCCTCATCCAATTGGGCAGCATGCAGGCCCAGGTCGTCGAAATTGCCGGGGGTGGGGGGGCAGTGGCGCTGTCCGCGCCGGAACCGAGCGGCGGTTCGCCGGTGGCGGTGAGCCTGCTCGGCAAGGATGCAGGCGGCGTCGTAAGGCTGCGTCAGGGCAGCATCGCTCTGCCCGCAAAGCAGGGACTGCAGATCGAATTGCAAATCCAAGGCCAGCTGCCCCAACCGGGCGAGCCGTTATCGCTGCTCTTGCAGGCCAAAGACGCCCAGGGCCAATCGGTGCAGGCCGAGTTCTCCCTGGCCTTGCTCGATCCTGCGGCTTTGGATGTGGAGTACGGAACTGCGCTCGCCAATCCTGATCCCGTTCCGTATTGGAATGGCGGCCTGATCTCCGGCTTGGATGGATCGGCGCATGTGACCGTCCATCTACCCGAGCGGGTGCAAGCCTGGACCGCCGTGGCTCGGGCCGTGACGAAGGACGGAAAAACGGCCAGGGCCGCCCTCGATCTTCGCCCTTATCGTCGACCTGCAGCTTGTGCCGCAGCTGCCGGGGGCGCTGGCTGCCGGCGATCATGCCGCCCTGCCGGTCTTGCTGCGCAATAACACCAACCAACCGCAGTCCTTGAACGTCAGCCTGAATCCGGTTGGGCTTTCGCTCGATGCTGGCAGCTCGCAGAGCCAGATCGTCACCGTCCCGGCGGGTGGGCAGGCGCAGCTGACCTGGACGGGTACGGTTGGGCAAACAGACCTTGTTACGCTCACCTTCACGTCCCGCGACCGCTCCCGGCAGGTCAACTTGCCGGTGCTGCGGGCCGCCGATCCGTCGGCGTTTGTCGCCACCGGTGCGCTGGACGTGCAAAGCGAGCGCCGTGAGGTGATCGCTCTGCCGCCCGATCTGGAAGGCACGGACGGTATGCTGTGGGTGGAAGCTGCACCTTCGCTGGCGGCGCTGGTGACCGGCGGTTTACAAGACATTCCTGCCTCCACCAGCGGCCTGACCGAAGACTCCCTGTTGAGTTTCGTCCCTTGGGCGGCGGCTTACCAGTCGCTGCAGGCGCTCGGGCTGAACACGGACGATTTGCAAGCCCGCCTGGATTGGAGCGCCGCACAGGCTTTGCAGCAGCTTGCCCAGGGGCAGAATCCTGACGGAAGTTGGGGTTTCTGGCCGGGTCTGCCCGGTGATGATTGGATCAGCAGCGAAACCCTACTCGGCCTTTCGCTGGGGCAGCAGAGCGGCGCCAGGATCGAGCCTGCCACGTTCGAGCAGGCGCTGGGCTTCGTCCAGGCGAGCCTCTCCAACCCCGACGTGGGAACCTCCCCGGTCGAGCTGGACCGCCTAGCGCTGCGCCTGTACAGCCTGTCGGCCTCCGGCTCACCCGATCCGGCGGTGAGCAGTCTTCTGTACGAGTTCCGCGAGGACCTCAGCCCGGCGGGACAGGCCTTCCTGGCTCTGGCTCTGCCGCCAGATGACGAGCGTTCACGGGCACTGGTGGATGGGCTGGAGCAGTCGATCCAAAGCAATGGCGCCGAGCAGTTCTGGCAGGGCGGTTCGGGCAGCTCGGTCGATGACACGGCGGTGGTCACGTATGCCCTCGGACGATTGGACCCGGCTTCGCCGCTGCTGTCTGAGACGGCGCGCTACCTGTTGTCCCGGCGCGGTCCGGATGGCAGTTGGGCGACCAGTCGCGAGAGCCTGTGGTCGTGGCTGGCGCTGGTGCAGGTGATGCAGGGCACCGCCGACGTGGTTTCGGAGTTTGCCTACACGGCCCAATTGGATGGCGCACAGCTCGCCAAAAGCGACGGCACTGGCGTGGATACGCAGATCCCGGCAGTGGCGCAGACCCCGCTGGATGGGTTGAACCCGCAGGGCTCGCAGCTGCTCGTCCAGCGGGGTGAGGGCAGCGGGCGGCTGTACTATTACGCCGGTTTGCGCCTCTACCGCCCGGTCGAGACAATGCAGCCGGTCGATCGCGGCATCAATGTCCAGCGCCGGTACGTCCTGGAGGGGCAGGACTGCTCTGGCGGTTGCCCGGCGCTGACCTCGGCGCAGGTTGGTCAGACGGTCTTGGTGCGCCTGAGCCTGACCGTGCCGAGGGACGTGGATAACCTGGTAGTGGAGGATGTGCTCCCGGCCGGTATGGAATTCCAGGGGCAGACCTCAACTCCAGCGGGCATGGGCGCGGGTGTCTTCGGCGGGCCGCACGTGGCCGATGGTCGCGTGCGCTGGATGGGCCGAAACGTACCGGTGGGCAGCTACCAGCTGGTTTATCGCTTGCAGGCTGTGCGCCCCGGCGAATACCGCATCCTCCCGGCCCAGGCCTACGAGTATGCCCACTCCGATCTCAGCGGCAGCAGCGCAGGTTCTCAGATCGAGATCAAAAACTGATTTTAAATGAAACAGAGATGAGAGATATCAGGGCAGCAGCTGCTCTCCTCTCTGTTTTCTTTATATTTGTGAAAAATATGACAATTCAGGACAGATAACACCAGTATATAGGACAACTTTCACATGACAAACACTAGCCGGTAGGGTATAAGCTTATCAGAGGTTCCATGTCGAGCCGAACCACCCACCAAGGAGGTTTGCATGTTAGAAATTCTGATTGTGGCGGGGATTCTGGTGTGTGCTATCCAGGCCATTCGAGTGCCGCGCTTGCTTGTTTCTGCCATTTGGTTGGCAGGAACCAGCGCGCTGGTCGCTCTGTTGATGTACCTGCTTGGCGCGCCGGATGTCGCCGTCATTGAGCTCAGCGTTGGCGCTGGGTTAGTTACCGTTCTCTTCGTGTTCGCGATCAATATCGCCGGAGAAGAAGGACTCGCCCTGCCCGCCCTGCTGCCCAAGCCGCTCTCGCTGGCCCTCGTTCTCATCTCAGTCATTCTCATCGGCTGGTTCAGCCTTCCATCGCTGAATGTGGCGCTTCCGGCGCCGCAGCTGGGCTCGCTGACGGCTGCGTTGTGGGACGATCGCACGCTGGACGTTTTACTGCAGGTTGTTTTGATCTTTTCCGGTGTGCTAGGGGTGCTTGGACTGCTGTCTGAGGGCAGACCCCGCCTGAAGGAGGAAGGCCGATGAATTTGTCGATTCCTGTCATCGTCATTGTTGGCATTTTAGGCTTGCTGGGGGTCGGCTTTTACGCCTTGCTGGTCACCCGCAACCTGATTAAAGTGATTGTCGCGCTGCAGATCCTGGTCAAGGGCGCCATGCTGGCGTTCGTGCTGGCCGGGCGGATCACCGGTGAGACTCAGTTGGGCCAATCCCTGGCCATCACCGTGATCGTCGCCGACACGATCGTTGCAGTTGTAGGGCTGGCCCTGGCCGTCCAGGTGCGCAAGTGTTTCGGCACCCTGGACGTCAAAGCCCTAACTATATTGAGGAGGTAACCCAATGAATGCTGCTACGTTAATTCTCCTCATCATCGGCCTGCCTTGGGCGGGCGCGCTGCTCGTCTGGCTGGTGGGCGATGACCATCCCCGCCTGCAGAACACTCTAGCAGTCCTGTTTGCCCTGGCATCCGGCGGCGCTTCTCTGGCGCTGATCCCGCAAGCCAGCGCATCGACCGTGTTGAACATCCAGTTGGGTGGGGCGTTTGGCGACTTTACCTTCGTCGCCGACGGCCTGGGTGTCTTCCTGGCGGTGGTTGCTACGGTGGTCGGCTCACTGGCGGTCATCTTCTCGATCGACTATATGCGCGGTGAAGCCGGGCTGGGTCGCTACTACGCTTTCGTGTTGTTCTTCATCGGCGGTATGGCCGGGCTGGTTTTGACCAGCAACCTGCTGCTGGTGTTCTTCTTCTGGGAAATCACGGCGCTGTGCTCGTACGCCTTGATCTCGTTCAACAACGACGATCCCAAGGCCGTGCGGGGCGGCATCAAGGCCCTGATCATAACCCAGGTCGGTGGTATCGGCCTGCTGCTCGGCGCGCTGTTCATCTACAGTTATCTGGGCAGCTTCGACCTGAACGTGTTCATCGCAGAGGCAGGCACGCTGCCGGGCGCCGCATTAGCGGTGGTCGGTTTCGGCTTCCTGATCGCTGCGGCGGCTAAGTCGGCTCAGTTCCCCTTCCAGACCTGGCTCCCCGACGCCATGGAAGCTCCCACGCCCATCAGCGCCCTGATCCATGCGGCCACGATGGTCAACGCCGGGGTCTACCTCCTGGCTCGCTTCTACCCGGCCTTCGCCGGTGTGCCTTACTGGCGCACGGCGGTGATCTTCGTCGGCGTGATGTCGGCCCTCATGGCGGCCGTGATGGCCCTGGTCTCGAACGATATCAAGCGTGTCCTGGCCTACTCGACCGTCTCGCAGCTCGGCTATATGGTATACGCAGTCGGTGTTGGCGGCGTCTTCGCCAGCCAGTACCACCTGCTCAGCCACTCGATCTTTAAAGCGCTGCTGTTCCTCGGCGCCGGCGCAGTGATCCACTCCATCGGCACGCGTGACATGCGCTTGATGGGCGGCCTGGGCCGCAAGATGCCCCTGGTCCGGATTGTGTTTGTGATCGGCGCCCTGGCGTTGTCCGGCATCCCGATCCTCAACGGCTTCTGGAGCAAGGAATTGATCCTGGAATCCGGCCTGGCTGCCGGCAGTCCTCCCGGCGCCTACGTGATTATGGTGCTGGTGGCCGGTCTGACCGCGCTGTACACCTTCCGGCTGGTCTGGCTGGTATTCTATGGTGAGCCGCGCACCGAGCTGCACGTCCATCCGGCCGGGCAAGCCATGCGTGTATCTCTAGTTCTCCTGGCGGCCGGTACGCTGACCTCCTGGCTGCTGGCGGGTCCGTTCAGCCGGATGTTGGCGACCACCCTGCCGCTGCACGAGATCGAGGCGGCCAGCAGCTTGACCTTCTTCGAAGAGATTGTGACCACCCCGTTCACCCTGATCGCCCTGGCGGTGATCGCCCTGGGCCTGGCGGCCTGGTGGTGGCGCGACCGGTTAGCCGGTTTGGCGCAGCGCCTGAGCGGCGTCGGTGATGAAGCCGCCAACAGCTTCGGCTTCGAGGATATCAATAACGGCATCATCAGCGTGACCCAAAAGAGCGCCGAGGCGCTGCGAGCCACGCAGACCGGCATCCTCAATTGGAACATCCTCGCTATCGTTGCGGCGGTAGCGCTCGTATTCGTAATCTTAGCACTGGGAGCATGACCTCATGAATGCAACTCAAGCGATTTTCTTGCTGATTGCCCTGCCCCTGGTGGCTTCTCCAGTGATTTATTTGGTCGGGCGCGCCAACGTGGTCATTTCACGCTGGCTGTCATTTGCCGTGCTCCTCGCGACCGGCTACCCACTGTACGTGGCGGGCAGCGCATTCCTGGCCTCTGGTACGCTGGAGCCGGCCATCAACGGTTTCCCGCTGCGTTTCGACGGCATCAGTTTGCTGATGGCGACTGTGGTGCTGACGCTTGGCGCGCTGGTGACCCTATTCTCCACCACTTACATGGCCGGCGAGACCGGTGAAGAGAAGTTCTACGCCCTGCTGACTGCCATGATCGGCAGCATCATCGGGCTCGGCATGGCCGGCGACCTGTTCAACCTGTGGGTTTGGTTCGAGGCCATGGCCATCACCTCCTACATGCTGGTCGCTTTCTACCGCGATCAGGCCGCTTCGCTGGAAGCCGGTGTGAAGTACCTGGTGCAGAGCGCCACCGGTTCGGTGCTGGTATTGATCGGCATTGCCCTGGTGTTCGCTGCCACCGGCAAGCTGGACCTGATCCAGATCCAGCAGGCGGTCGGAAATGCCCCATCGCTGCTGCTGGCCGGCGCCGGCGGTCTGTTCATGATCGGCTTCGGCGTCAAGAGCGCCCTGGTCCCCCTGCACACCTGGCTGCCGGACGCTCACTCGCAGGCCCCCAGCGGCATCAGCGCCATGCTCTCGGGTATCGTCATCGAGGCGGGCCTGATCGCTCTGCTGCGTGCGCTGGGCAGCGTTGGTGCGGCCTCGCACATGTGGGGCCCCTTGATCCTGGCCTTCGGCGCGCTGAACATGCTGATTGGCAACCTGATGGCCTTGCGCCAGACGCAGGTCAAGCGGCTGCTGGCTTACTCCAGCATCACCAATGTGGGCTACATCCTGTTTGGCATCGGCATCACCATCACCTTCAGCTTCGCTCAGGGCGCAGCCGGTGGCTTCTTCCACCTGTTCAACCATGCCCTGATGAAGGGCCTGGCCTTTCTGGCGGCCGGCTCGCTGCTGTACGCCCTGCACCTCGCCAGCCACGATCACAGCCCGCTGCTGCTGTCCGACCTGGATGGCGCCGCCCGCCACTACCCGATCACGGCCTTCGCTTTCAGCCTGGCGCTGCTGGCGCTGGGCGGCTTGCCTCCGCTGGCAAGCTTCATGTCGAAATGGCAGATCATGGTGGCCGGGTCACGCGCTCAGAGCGTCATCATTTGGATCTTGATCGTTTACACGGCCATTAACAGCGTGCTCTCCCTGGGCTACTACGCGCCGCTGGTCAATCGCATGTACCGCAACCAACCCTCGCCGGTGGTGATCGCAGGCCAACCGATTTCGATCACGATGGCCCTGCCCATGGCGCTGATGGTGGTTGCCATCACGCTGATCGGCCTGTGGCCCGCCCTGGTCACCTGGTTGACCGGGCCGGCTGCTGCCAGCTTGCTGTCCGTATTTGGAGGCCTCTAAGAGGGAAGGAAAATGCAAATACTATTATCACCCCCGATTGCCTTTCTCGTATACATCCCCCTGGTGCTGGTGATCGTTTGGATCGGCCAGAAGCTGGCCGGGCCGGAAGTCACGCCCTCGGAGATGAAGTCCAGCACGTACGGCAGCGGCGAAGAGGCCCCCACCTATATCGCCGCACCCGGATATCGCCCGTTCTTCTTGATCGCCTTCTTCTTCGCCATTTTGCACCTGGGTATGCTGGTGCTTGGAACGGGCAGCCTGTCCTGGATGCAAGGCGCTTACATCGCCGGAATCGTGATGGCGCTGGTAGCGCTGATCTTGGGCTAGATGTACCGGTAAGAGAACGGTAGAAAGAGAGAAAGTATGGAAACGAAATTATCCAGTCCCTGGCAGAATGTCCTCGATCAGGTGCGTACCTGGGCCCGGGTGAATTCTCCCTGGCTGATCCACTTCAACAGCGGCTCTTGCAACGGCTGTGACATTGAAATTCTGGCCACGCTGACCCCGCGCTACGATTTGGAGCGCTTTGGCGTCAAGCTGCAAGGCAGCCCGCGCCATGCCGACATCCTGGTCGTGACCGGCCCGGTAACCCGCCAGGCGCGCGAGCGTTTGATCCGGGTTTACGAGCAGATGCCCGACCCCAAGTTCGTCGTGGTGGTTGGTTCTTGCGGCCTGTCCGGCGGGGTATTTCACGGCTCCTACAACGTGACCGGCGGCGTCGACGAGATTTTGCCGGTCGACGCTTATATTCCCGGCTGCCCGCCGCGTCCCGAGGCCATCATCTACGGCGTAGTTGCTCTGCTTGACAGCCTGAAGAAGGCCAAAGTCAAGGAGGTTGCTTAACATGGACGAAAAAACCACCCAAGCCTTGGAGCAGGTAAAAGCCTTGCTGGAGCCGTGGGCCGAGCAGGTAGACATCCCCGAGGAGCATCGCCTGGATGTGACCATTAAGCGTGAGAACTTGTTAGCCGCTTTCTGCGCCATGGTGGAGAACCGCTGGGGTTACCTGGCGACCATCACCGCCCTCGACCGCCCGCCCCAGCCGCCGAAACCGGCCAAGAAGGGCGAAGAGGAGGCCGAGGAGCAGCCGCAAGAGATGCCCGAGGGCAGCCTCGAAGTGCTGTACCATTTGTGCGAGGGCGCTGCGGTTTGCACCCTTCGGGTGAGCGTCCCTTATTCTGACGCCGTCCTGCCCACCATTTGCGACGTCTACCCGGCTGCCACACTCGACGAGCGCGAGCAGATGGAGCTGTTCGGGGTTGTTTTCGCAGGCACGCCGAGCACCGAGCGCCTGGTGCTGCCGGACGAGTGGCCGGATGGGGTTTACCCGCTGCGCAAGTCGTTTACCGGTTTGGAAACCGCAGTTGAGGCCGCGAAAGGAGAGGCATCATAATGGAAGAAAAACAGGAAAGATTTATCGTCCCGATTGGACCCCAGCACCCGGCTCTGAAAGAGCCCGGTCACTTCGAGTTCAGCGTCGACGGCGAGATTGTCACCGGCGCTAACTTGCGGCTGGGCTTCGTCCATCGCGGCATTGAAAAGGCCACCGAGAGCCGCACCTACGTGCAGGACCTGTACCTGATGGAGCGCGTCTGCGGTATCTGCTCGAATATTCACAGCACAGTCTTCGCTCAAGGCGTCGAAAAGCTGGCGGGCGTTACCATCACGCCGCGCGCCCAGGCCATCCGCACGCTCATGCTGGAGATGGAGCGCATCCACAGCCACTTCCTGTGGCTGGGTGTGGCGGCCCACGAAGGCGGTTTTGATACGCTGTTCATGTACTCGTGGCGCGACCGCGAGACGGTCATGGATTTGCTGGAAGGCCTGAGTGGGAATCGCGTCAACTACTCCTCGAACGTGCTCGGCGGCGTCAAGTTTGACATCAGCCCCGAGCAAGCCGACAAGATCCGCAAGGGCGTCGACTTCCTGGAGGAACGCAGCAAGTATTATCTGGATGTGGTCACCACCGACCGGACCTTCCTGGGACGTACTCGCGGCGTCGGCACCATGACCAAAGAAGAGGCCGATACCCTCGGCGCAGTCGGCCCGACCGCTCGCGCTTCCGGTGTGGCTCGCGACGTGCGTATCGACGCGCCTTACGCATCCTACCCTGAGTTCCCCGTCAACCTGGTGACTGAAACCGCCGGCGACCTGGAGGCGCGCTTTGTGGTGCGCATCAAGGAGCTGTTCGAGGCCTACCGGGTGATCCGTCAGATCCTCAACAATATGCCCGAGGGCGAGCTGACCGTGCGCATGCCACGTCGCGTCCCCGCGGGCGAGGTCATCAGCCGGGGTGAGGCGCCGCGCGGCGAGCTGTTCTACTTCATCAAGAGCAACGGCACCGACAAGCCCGAGCGCGTCAAAGTGCGCACCCCCAGCTTGTGCAACTGGAGCACGATCACCTCGGTGGCGGTGGGCCACAAGCTGGCCGACATGCCCATGCTGCTGGTCGGCATCGATCCGTGCTTCTCGTGCAACGACCGCATGATCGATGTAAAACAACCCAACAGCTCCCAGACCTGGTCATGGGAAGACTTACGGCGATACGGGATTGAGTACTACAAATGAACAATACACTCCTACCCATACTGGCTCTATTGATTTTCCCCGGCGGCGTTTTCCTGCTGGCGAGCGGTCTGGCCTATGAGTGGGTCGACCGCAAGCTGGTGGCGCGCTACCAGAACCGCATCGGTCCACGCTGGTTCCAGCCGCTGGCGGATTTGGTCAAGCTGCTGGCCAAGGAAGAGATTGTGCCCAAGCACGTCGACCCGACCCTGTTCCGCTTCCTGCCGATCATTGGCGTGACCTCCGCCCTGACCGCCGCCCTGTACGTGCCGATGGCCGGGTTAAACCCCTCCTTCAGCTTCCGCGGTGATCTGGTTGCCGTGCTGTACCTGCTGAGCGTCCTGACCCTGTGTCTGGGCCTGGCGGGCGCCAACACCCTCGACCGCTTCTCGCTGATCGGCGCGACCCGCACCCTGACCCAGTTGTTCTCGTACGAAGCGCCCTTCCTGCTGGCTCTGCTGCAGCCCGCCATCATGGCCGGCACCTGGCAGATCAGCGAGATCAACGTCTATGCCCAAACCCACACCTGGATGATCCTCACCCAGCCGGTAGGCTTCGTCGTAGCGCTGATCGGCCTGATGGGCAAGCTGGAGCTGCCGCCCTTCGACGCCCCCGAAGCCGAGACGGAGATCGTCTCCGGCGCGCTGACCGAATATTCCGGCCGCGGCCTGGCCCTGTTCCACCTCGGTAAGGATGTGGAACTGGTGATCGGCCTGACCCTGATCTCAGCTTTCTTCCTGGGCGGCCTGGGAGGCCCGTTAGGCATCCTCTGGTTTGTGGTGAAGACCCTTTCGCTGCTGCTCGTCATGGCGGGCCTGCAGTCGCTGTTTGCCCGCTTACGCATCGATCAAACGGTCGGCATGTGGTGGCGGGTCGGCGCTCTGCTGGCGGTCTTGCAATTGTTGGTCCTGATTGTGGTAACGAAGGTACTATAGGTGAGAAGATGAAAATAGGATCGATGCTGGGTGATGTTGTCCGTTCGTTGTTCAAGAAACCCGCGACCGAGAAGTACCCGTTTGAGCGTTACCCTGCTCCGGAGAACCTGCGCGGCAAGCTGCACTGGGACCCTGAGAAGTGCTCCGGCTGCCAGCTGTGCGTGAAGGACTGCCCGTCCGACGCAATTGAGCTGATCACGCTGGACAAAGCCAACAAGCGCTTCGTCATGCGCTACGACGTGGATCGCTGCACCTTCTGCAACCAATGCGTGATGAGCTGCCGTTTCAACTGCCTGGACCTCTCCGATCAGGAGTGGGAGCTGGCGGCGTTGACCAAGGAACCCTTTACAGTCTATTACGGCAGGGATGAGGATGTCGAATTCCTCCTGGAAAGAGCTGCTCAACCGGGCGCTGACTGCACCTGATAGCGGCGCCCCCCGCGAGCCGGTACGACTCGCAATCATGGGGGTTGGAAACGAACTGAATGGAGACGATGCGGCAGGCGTGGCCGTGGTGAGGGCTTTGATACTAGCCCTTGCTGAGCGGCCGCGCCTGCTGTTGATTGAGGCCGGGCCTTCACCCGAGAATTTTACCGGACCGCTGCGGCGCTTTGCCCCGCACGTTGTGCTGATGATCGACGCGGCCAATATGGGCATGGAAGCCGGCAGCGTGCGCTGGGTGCAGTGGCAAGACACCAACGGCTTATCCGCCTCGACCCACAGCCTGCCGCCCTCGGTGCTGGCGTCTTACCTCATCCAGGAGCTGGACTGCCGGGTGTTTCTGCTGGGCATTCAGGTCCAGAGCCTGGAGTTTGACCAGCCCCTCTCCAGGCCTGTCCAATCTGCAGTGGATGAGGTAGTGCAAGGCATCATCGAAGTTCTTACTTAAGAAAAGAGATCAGAGCGTAGAGGATCGGGAGCAGTAAAAACTCCGCGTGTTCTTACTGTTTTTTTATTCTACTCTCTGATCTCTTTTCAATTTAGCAAGGGCTTTGCTCATCTGAAGGGATTATGCTACCATAACCGGTATACCATGCATCGACTGTCCACCGGCACGATATCTCGCATCCTGGTTCTCGCCGCGGCGCTGGCGCTGCTCAGCGGCTGCCTGAGCGTCGAGCGCATGGCTGCGCTGCCGCCCACCGGCACCCCCACGCTCACCTTCACCGCCACCGTGACCGCCACGGCCACGTCCACAGTCACCTCCTCGCCCAGCGCATCCCCATCACCCAGCCTGCCACCTACCTTCACTGCAACCTTGGAACCGAGCGCAACCCACAAGCCGACCAGAACCTCCACCATTACGCCCGGTCCCTCGCCCACCGTCACTCGCACCCCCACCGTTACGCGCCGTCCGACCAGCACCCGCATCCCCACTCGCACCCGCTGGCCCACCAACACCCCAACCATCACCCCGACGCCCACCCCGCCGATCGTGTCCCTGCGTATCGAGCGCCCGGGGCTGCTGTCGAAGGTATCTTCGCCCTTCCGCACGGAGCTGCGCTTTCAGGTCGGCGAGGACGGCTGGGTTTACTTGCGCCTGGTGGGGGAGGATGGCCGTACCGTAAGTGAGAGCAATCTGGATTACCGCAAATATCCGGGCCGCATCTTCTGGAACTCGCCCTACGTCGATTTCAGCATTCCCGGCGCGGCCGAGACCGGGCGCCTGGAGGTGACCAGCCGCGACGAGTTTGGAAGGCTGGAGTTGCTCTCCTCGGTCGAGCTGATCTTGGTTCGGGCCGGCTCGGACGAATTCACCCCCTCGCCGGTCTACTGGGAGCCCTACCTGGTACGCTACCCACCGGAAGACACAATCTTTAACGGCGGCACGGTGGTTGTGATCGGTCTGGCGCGCCCGGTCAATCCCAACCCGCTGGTCTTCGAACTGATCGACGAGCAGGGTAAAGTGGTCGGCGCCTCTCAGCTGGTTGTCCCCGATCCAACCGGCGACCTGAGCCACACTCCCTTCCAGGTGGGCATCCCGTATGACGTCAAAGAAACCACCAACGTGCGCCTGACGATCCGCCAGGAGAGCGCCGGCCGCATTCCCGGCACCGTGGCGTTGTGGAGCATGAAGCTGGCGCTGGAGCCGTAGAACGTTCGGTTCGTAGCCCCAGGCATCCTCGCGAAGCACCCTGTAAGGGCCGCCTGGGGTTGCCTGCAGGTAGAATGTTCGATCTTTTATCGGCCGGTGCCCTTGCAGGCCAAGAACCCCAGGCGGCCCTTACAGGGTGCTTCGCGAGGATGCCTGGGGCTACATAACAGGACCTTGAGGAAACCCTTGACTCTCCCCTTAGGGTAGGGCTTATCCTATGCAGTATCAATTTAGGAACCGCTTATGCTGAAGATCGGTGACTTCTCCAAATTAGCTCAGGTGACCGTCAAGACCCTGCGTCACTACGACCAGCTCGGGCTGCTCAAGCCCGCCTGGACCGACCGTTACAGCGGCTACCGTTACTACACCATCGAGCAGATGCCGCGCTTGAACCGTATCCTGGCACTGAAAGACCTCGGTTTCTCGCTCGACCAGGTCGCTCAACTGCTGGATGAGCAGCTCAGCGCCGAGCAGTTGCGAGGCATCGTGCTGAGTAAGCGCGTCGAAGTTCAGCAGCGCGTGCAGGAAGAGCAGCGGCGGCTGGTCCGGGTTGAAACCCGCCTGAAGCAGATCGAGCAGGAGGGCTGCATGCCGGTGATCGATGTGGTGCTGAAGAAGATCGACCCACAGCAGGTTGTCAGCGTGCGAGACATGGTCCCCAACGCCGAGCTGCTGCCGGAACGCTGCGACCGGATGCGCCGGGAGGTCAACGCCTGGCTGGAAAGCTCGCGGCTGCACGCTGCCGGTCCATGGATCGTCATTTTCGAAGGGCCGGAGTACGTGGAGCGCAACATCTCCGTGCAGATGGCCCGGGCGCTGGAAGAGCGTGTCAGGCCGCGTGCCCCGGCAAGGTTAACATCAGCGCCTTGCCCGGCATGGAGGCGGCTTGCATCGCTTATCCGGTCAGCGGCAGCGGCCATTACCAGGTCGATGCTGCCTTCTATACCTGGGGCGACGCCAACAGCTACCGGCTCTCGGGTTCGGTCCGTGAGCTGCATCTGGAGGAAGAAACCGGAACAGAGCCCTCTACCCAACTGGTAGAGATCCAGTTCCCGGTCGAGCCGATCCCATGGAAGCGGTTCCGCCAGGGTTTCGAGTTTCATGATATGGAGAGTGCGATGGAACCAAAGTTTGTGACCAAACCGGCATTCTTGGTGGCCGGGTCGATGTATCAGGGCAAGAACGAAGGCAATGCGGAGATCCCACAAGTGTGGGAGAACGAGTTCCTGCCGCGCATGTACGAGCTGCAGCGGGTGGATCCGTACGTGACCTATGGCGTCTGCCGCATGATGGAGGGACTGCCGGAAGGTGAGTTCCAGTACTTGTGCTCGGTGGAAGTTGCCGGTGATGAGAACTTGCCCGAGGGCATGACCACCTGGGAACTGCCCGAACAGACCTACGCCGTGTTTGCCCACAAGGGCGCCCGCGAGGGCCTGGCGGACACGTATAACTACATCTATCAGAGCTGGCTGCCGCAGTCGGGCTACGAGCTGACCGGCGCCCCAGACTTTGAGATGTACACCAACGAATTCCATGACTTCGCCGAGGACTCGGTGCTGTATCTGTACGTGCCGGTGCGCAAAAAATAAAACCCAACAAAAAAGCGGTGGCTAGCAGCCACCGCTTTTTTGTTGGGTTTTATTTTTATGCTCCGCCAGCCCCATAGAAGGCCGGGTCGGTAGGCGTCGCGCCCGAGGGATCCCAGACATAGACCCAGTCGCCTGCTTGGGCCCAGTCGAACAGCCAGCGGGCGTCGCCGATCGACAGGTTGACGCAGCCGTGTGACTGCTGCCAACCAAAGCCCGCCCGCCAGTACGCGCCGTGCAGGGCGCGCGCCTCGTCGAAGTACATCGTCCAGGGCACGTCCGCCAGGTGGTAGTAGTCGGATTTGTCCGCCTCGAAGGCCCCGGTCATCGTCTCGGTGGGTTTCTTCTCATAGATTTGGAACAGTCCCGGACGGGTGAAATACGGCTCTGCGCCGGTGGCGACCAGGGTTGCGAACTTCAGCTGGCCGTTCTCATACACCCCCAGGGTCTGCTCGTAAAGGTTGACCTCGATCCAGCGGCCGTTGTCTACGCCATCCGGTGGGGTGGGGTTGAAGGGAAACATGCGAATATCCTGGCGGTGAACCCACTGGTTCAAGCCGATGCGGTACCAGGTGGTGCCTTCGGCTTCCTGGGTTTGCAGGATCTGCACAAACGTTTCACGCTGCAGCTGGGCGCCGCTGATCGGCGCATTGAAGCTGGGCGCCGCCACCGGATCGGTCTGATCGATGATCCAGCCAAACTGGCCGGTAGGGTTCGAACGGAAGACCAACCCCTGGAAGGTGGAGCTGATGGTGGCGGGGGAAGCCCGCAGCCAGCGGCCATCCGGCAGCATCACGTAGTGCCCGCCGTTGACATCGCTCTGCTGGATGAAGGTCACGTAGCGCAGGCCGAAGCCGGCCGGGATGTAGTCGACCGGGTTACTGCCGGCTACGGCGTCTTCCAGTGAGGAGTACAGCGCCGCGGTTTCGTCCGGTTCCAGGTTGATCTTGGCGTAATACAAGGAGACTTCGTTCAGGGCCGGGCCGGGCTGAGAGGCGGGCAGGGGTGGGGCCGGGTAGACCACACCCTGGCGGGCGAGGTCGGTCAGGGTAGAGGAAGGGCCCATGGGCAGGCAGTCGCCGGGGGCCAGGTGTGTGCCAGGCTGGCACAGCACCTCACCGGCGTAAGGCTCGCTGCCGCTGCCTTCTGCCTCGATTGGAGCCGCTGTGGCAGTTGTGATTGGGGGGAGTGAGAGCAGCAGTGAGGCTGCCACCAGCACCATTAAGATTTGCTTCATTGTGTCACCCTTTTGATAATCTGAATTGCGGTACGTAGGGTTCAATTGTAATACAGAATTGCAGGAGGAGAATAAAGGTCGACAGCTTGGGCGCTCCAACAGCTGCACTTATCAGTTTATTTACAGTCTCTTCAGGCGGCAGCCTTTTCCTTGACACTCGATTTTGCATGTGCTACAGTAAGATGGGCTTGGGTAAACCCCTCCTGATCGATTGTTTTCCATTAAGATAGGAGTGCAGCATTGACAAAGTCACGCACGCAACTTATGGTGGAGCGCTTGCGAGAGCTCCAGGCATCGTCACCAGACATCGAAGCTTCGGCAATCGTCAGCGTAGATGGGCTAACGATTGCTTCCGCACTCCCACAGGGCGTTGAAGAGGATCGTGTTTCCGCAATGTCGGCTGCAATGCTCTCGTTGGGCGAACGCATTGCGAACGAGTTGGGGCGCGGATCCCTGGAGCAAGTTTACATTAAGGGCGAACAGGGGTACGTCGTTCTCATGTCGGTTGGAGAAGAAGCTGTATTGACGGCGCTGGCCAGAGAAAAGGCCAAGCTCGGCCTGATCTTCCTCGATATGCGCCGGGCAACCGAGGACCTCACTAAACTTATCTAAGCAAACGGTATGCCATGGAACCTATTCCAAAGAGTGGACTCTATTATCCTAACAAGGTCGCACGTATTGCTATCCTGTCCTTCGAAGAAGTGATGGGTAAGAATGGCTTGAACGCCATTCTCAATCTTGCGAATCTGCCGAACCTGATCGATAACCTTCCTCCGGATAACCTCGACAGGCAGTTTGACTTTGCCGATTTTTCGTCACTGAGCGCTGCGCTGGAAGAGATGTACGGCCCGCGCGGCGGTCGGGCGCTGGCGCTGCGCGCCGGTCGGGCGACCTTCGATTCGGCATTGAAGAACTTTGGCGCGCTGGCCGGTGTAGGAGATATCGGCTTTAAGGTCTTGCCTTTGCCGCTCAAGCTGCGCATTGGTTTGCCGGCCATGGCGCGCATTTTCACCCAGTTGAGCGACCAGCGCTCGACGGTGGAAGAGCACAACGATCATATTGTCTATCGCATCCACAAATGCCCGGTTTGCTGGGGCCGCACCACCGATAAGCCCGCCTGTTTCATCGCAACCGGCTTACTGATGTCGAGCCTGAAGTGGGTGTCTGGTGGCATGGAATTCAAGGTGAATCAGATAACAGCGCATTCTTGCGGCGATCCGACCTGCGACTTCGTCGTCTCTAAGACTCCTAACGCATAGGATCGAATTTTGAACGAGCAGAATCAAACCATCTTGATCGTGGAAGACGATCTGGATATTGCGGATATGCTGAATGCTTATTTCCGTGTCCAGGGATATAACGTGCTAACGGTGAACTGGGGGGAAGACGGTGTGGCGGCGGCCCAGTCCAACCGGCCCGATTTGGTGATCCTGGACATCCGCCTGCCGGATATTGATGGGTTCGAGGTGGCCGCCAGGCTGCGGAAAGACCGGCGCACCAACCAGATCCCGATCATCTTTTTAACCGAAAAACGAGAACGGACAGACCGCCTCAAGGGGCTGGAACTGCACGCCGAAGATTACATCACCAAACCGTTCGATGTCCAGGAGCTGCGCTTACGGGTGCGCAATGCTTTACAACGCTCGCAGCGCAGCACGCTGACTCATCCGGTGACCGGGCTGCCCGAGGGCGACCTGGTCGACGAGCGTCTGAAGCAGCTGCTGCAGGGCGATGACGTGCATGTGGCGGCAGTCTCGCTGCACAACCTGCATAATTTCCGGGAAATGTACGGGTTCGTCGCCGCAGACGACCTGCTGCGGGCGGTCTCGCTGATGGCGCAGGACACAATCAGGGAAATGGGGGAGCCGGGGGATTTTTTGGGGCACCTGACTGCCACAGATTTTGTTATAATTTCCAGGTCAAACCATATTCCAGAGATGACAGATCGACTTCGAAAGCGTTTGGAACAATCTTTCGAATACTTCTACAAGCACCAGGACCGGGAAGCCGAGACCTTCCATGGTCGTTGGTTGAAGGTTTTCGTCTCCGAACTGCCGCCCATGCGCAGTAACAACTATGATCTCGAAGCCCTCAAGCAGGCCCTGGAGCACATCTCTCGTCAGGGAGAAGCTTGAAAGTTACATTTGTAATCCCAACCTATAACGAAGCGCAAAACCTGCCGAAGCTGATCGCCGCGGTACTGGCTCTGCCGGTGCCGGATTTGTCCGTTCTGGTGGTGGACGACAACAGCCCAGACGGTACGGGTCAGATCGCTGAAGACCTCAGCAGGCAGACCGGGGGCGCGTCAAGGTGATGCACCGGGCCGGCAAGCAGGGCCTGGGCACCGCCTATATCCAGGGCTTCACGCGCCTGATCAACGAAGGCGTGGACGCCATCGGCCAGATGGATGCAGATTTCTCGCACCCACCTGAGAAGATTATCGAGCTGGTCGCCGCGCTGCAGCAGGGCGCCGGGGTTGCCGTCGGCTCGCGCTACGTGCGCGGCGGCAGCCTGGACGAGCGCTGGCCCATCTGGCGCAAGGGGCTTTCGGCCTGGGGTAATTTCTACGCCCGCACCATCCTGGGCCTGCCCATGCGGGATGTGACCGCCGGGTTCCGCCTGTGGCGGCGCGAGACGTTGGACAGCATGCCGCTTGAGCGCATTCGTTCAAACGGCTACGTTTTCCAGGTGGAGATGGCTTACGTGGCTTACCGGTTGGGGCACACCTTCAGCGAGATTCCCATCCACTTTGCCGACCGTCGCTGGGGCCAATCGAAGATGTCTTTCCGGATCCAAATCGAGGCCGCCCTGCGTGTCTGGCAGCTGCCCGGCATATACCGCTCGCTGCGCCGTGTCAAGGTGGCCTACGAGTAAGAATTAAACGTGAAGGCGTGAAGGCGCAAAGAAGAGAAGAAAGGCTTGTTCTTTCTTCTCTTCTTTGCGCCTTCATGCCTTTGCGTTTAGCTTGTTTGCTTGATGTAAGAAGCGGTCAGCTCACGCCACTCATCCAGGCTGAGGGTCTCGGCCCGGCGCATGGGATCGATGTTGACCGCGGCCAGCAGGGCCTGTGCTCGATCAGGCTTCCAGCCCAGACCTCCTGAGAGCGAATTGCGCAGCGTCTTGCGCTTCTGGCTAAAGCCGGCCTTCGCCAGACGGAAGAAGCTGTCTATCTGATCGGTTGGGATCACCGGCTGGGGGTACAGGTCCACCCGTACCACCGCCGAGTCCACGTTGGGGGGCGGGTAGAACGCTCCCGCCGGGATGCGCGCCGCCACCTTCGGTTCTCCATACGCCTGCACGCTCAGCGCCAGCAGGCTCAGCTTGCCGGGCGCAGCCGTGATCCGCTCGGCGACCTCTTTCTGCACGGTCAACACAATCCGCTCAGGCTGGAGGGACGCTTCCAGCAGGTGGCGGATGACCGCCGAGGTGATGTAGTAGGGGATATTGGCCACCACCTGGTAGCCGGGCTCCTGCATCAGCTGCTCAGGCGCGAGTTCCAGGATATCGCCCTGGACCACTTCGACGTTATCGAATGGGGCCAGCACCTCTTGCAGCGCCGGCAGCAGGGCGGCATCCAGCTCCACCGCCACGACCCGCCGGGCAGCTGCGGCCAGGTAGCGGGTCAGGCCGCCCAGTCCGGGACCAATCTCCAGCACGGCTGCCTGGGGTGGTATCTCCGCCGCCGAGACGATTCGTTCGAGCGCAAACGGATCGGCCAGGAAGTTCTGTCCCAGGCCCTTTTTGGGCCGCAGGCCATGCTTGCGCAGCAGTGCGCCGATTTCGAGCGGTGGAAGGTTGTAGGAACCGTTCATGGCAGCGCCAGGGGCACGTTGGCCGGGATGGGGGTGAGGAAATAGATGGTCACATTCTGATGCCAGGGCTCGAAGTTCTCGTCGCTAAAGCCCAAATCGATCCACGAAGTTCCGGGGATGCCCCCACCGATGTCGGCGATCACCGCCTTGCCGTAGCCCGGGATGTAAACCTGCGTCCCTGCCAGCAGGCGATACCACTCCTTGGTTACCCCGATCACACCCCGCTTGACCGGCAGGCCCAGCGAGGTGCCGCTGTAGCAGCGCTCGGCGCCTGAGTTGCACGGTGAGTACGAGGTGGCGTAGACGGTCATCTTGCGCCAGTACTCCAGCGGGCCGCCGGGCGCATCCACAGTTTTGACCGACACCTTCGTGCCGCGGCCGACAACCTGCGGCTTTGGCTCGCTGGCCGTCCACTGATCCTCGGTCTGGCGGGCCGCTTCCTTTCCGTTCTCATAGCGCACCCGCACTCGTTCCACCTGGATGCCGTACTGTCCGGGCTCGATCACGCTTTTCTGGTCCAGCTCGGTCTCGGGGTCGTCCACGTATTCGTAGGTGAAGGGGACGGCAGTCTGTTTGAGCGCCACCTCTTCCCGCACCCGCACCACCTGAATGCTGCCGTCTGCCGGGATCGGCTCTGTCTCAGGTGGCAGGCTGTAGTCCATGCCCTGCAAAGCAATCCCGGCGTCCAGCAGGGCCTGACCCACCGTTTGCCCGGCCGAGCGAGTCGTGAATTGGCGCTCGCCGACCTGGATCGTCAAGGGGATGGCCCGGTTGTAGCTGACCTGGTTGGAGCTGCCCAGCAGCGCGTCCAGCGGCGCCGAGACATCATCGACGTACGAGGGGCGGATGCCCGCCTGCCACAGCGCTCCCGCCAGCGTGGGCGCGGCCGTATAGAGGGTCTGCGGCTTTCCGTTCTGCGTCAACTGCACTGGCACGGCGGGCTGCAGCTGCAGGGTGTAAGTGGGGGCGGGGGGTAAAAGGAGGTCGGGCGGCAGTTCCTGCCCGTTCCAGTAGAATTCGATCGCCGGGGAACAAGCGAGCGCCGGCTGCCAGGAGCAGGTTGCCCGGCAGGCGCTGCAGGCTGAGCACGGGTAGTGACAGCCCCACAGGCGAAGCCAGCTGTACCTGAGCGGCCCGCTCGACTGTGATAACCGGGCTCCAGCCCAGCAGGCTGGCGGGTTCCGGTGAGATGCGATCGGACGGTCCCAGCGGGATGCCGGCCTGGTTGAGCGCCTGCCCGGCGAACAAGGCCCGGCTGTGCAGCACCCGCGGCTGCCCGTCGATGACCAGGGTCACCGCCCGGCGCGTCCCGAGGGAAATCAAGGCCAGCCCGAGCAGGACCATCCCAACGGAAGCAAGGGTTGCGGTTTGCTTCTTCTTCATAGCAGGTAGATTGTAACAGAAGAAACGAATTTTGTTCGATAAGCCAGATGGATTGCCTAATGGGGGCTTTTCTTGACACACAAATAAAAAAGAGCAGGCGAGTGACTGCCTGCTCTTCATGCGTTTTGTGCCGAGACTGGGAATCGGACCCAGGACACCGCAATTTTCAGTCGCGTGCTCTACCAACTGAGCTATCTCGGCCTGTCTTTGATTCTAAACGCAGAAAGATTTTACCCGGATGGGCCGTAGTTGTCAAGAAATTTTGATAAAATTGACCTTAAGGTGGGCGCCGTCGCCTGATTTCGGTCTGTGCCTGCGGCCGGCGCACTTTACGGTTTCTTTACGGCCGTCCCTGCCGGAGCAGTTTGGTTTGACATTATCCGGACTGAAGATTAAAATGAAAGAGCACGGAACCAGAAATGACGTCTAAGAAAAATCGAAGTCGCTTGTTGCAGCCAACGCTGCAGCATTCCACTGCAATGTACTGCTTCGATCTTTCGCATCAGAACAGGGCCATCATCGAGGAGCTGCTGTGAGCAAGTGGGTCGGTAAATATGTCATCGGATTGACCGGCAATATCGGTACAGGCAAAAGCGTCGTGCGGCGTATGCTGGAGCACCTCGGCGCTTACGGGATCGACGCGGATGCGCTGTCTCATCGGGTGATTGCCAAGGACGCCCCCGGCTACCAGCCGATCGTCAAGAACTTTGGCCGCTGGGTACTCGGACCGGACGGGCAGATCGACCGGGCGAAATTGGCCCGGGTCGTATTTTCCGACCCCGAAGCGCTCAAGACTCTCGAAGGCGTCATTCATCCGCTCGTCAACCAGGCGATCGATTTCCTGATCCAGCGCTCGAAGCAGCGCGTCGTGGTGATCGAGGCCATCAAGCTGCTGGAAGCCGGGATCGGGAAGCAGTGCGACAGCATCTGGGTTACCTACGCCCCTCCCGAAGCGCAGTCCGCCCGGTTGATGAAGAACCGCCACATGAGCCGCGAGGACGCCCAGCGGCGCATTATGGCTCAGCCGCCGCAGGCTGAAAAACTTTCAGCCGCCACGGTGATCATTAAGAACACCGGCACCTTCACCGACACCTGGAAGCAGGTGGTCGCTGCCTGGGAAAAGATCCTCCCAGGCGCTGAGGACGCCGCCAAGGCCGCCGAAGCCGCCGCTCAGGCCGAGCGCCCGGCCGGTGAGATTCACGTGCTGCGCGCCCGGCCGCGCCACTCGGCTCAGATCGCCGACCTGATCAACCACATTACAAAGCCCAAGAAGCTGTTGAGCCAGGATGATATCATGGAGGCCTTCGGAGAAAAGGCCTTCCTTCTGCTGCAAGTTGGTCACAGGACGATGGGTGCGATCGGCTGGCAGGTAGAGAACTTAGTTTCGCGCTCGGTCGATGTGATCATCGATCCATCCCTATCGCCGGGAGAGGCGCTGCCGCCGCTCTTCGAAGAGGTGGAACGGGCCTCGCGCGACTTGCAGTGCGAGGCTTCGCTGGTGTTTGTGCGCCCAGAGCTGGCCAAGCAGGATGCGCTCTGGCGCAAGATGGGCTACGAACAGACCCCACCGCAGCGGCTGAGCGTGCAGGCGTGGAAGGAAGCCGCGCAAGAGTTGATGCCCGAGGGCACTATTTTATATTTCAAACAACTCCGGCAAGATCGGGTGCTGCGCCCAATCTAGCCGTGGATCAATGCCAGGCTGTTAAAAGGTTGCAAGAGGAAGAATGGATACCGGAAAAGTTGCAGATAAGGTAGTGAAGCCACGTGCCTGATCTGTTAAGCGAAGTGTTGTTTTTATTCCAGCGGCTCCAATGGACGGATGTTCTCGACATTGCCCTGGTGACCATCGTATTCTTTGGGATCCTGATTATGGTGCGGGATACCCAGGCGATGGTTTTACTGCGTGGCGTGATCCTGCTAGCCATCCTGCTCAGCCTGCTCACCAGCCTGGTACGCCTCCCGGCGTTTTCGTGGCTGGTGCGCACCACCCTGCCTGCGCTGTTGTTTGCCATTCCTGTCATCTTCGCGCCCGAGATCCGGCGCGCATTGGAACGATTGGGCCGGGCAGGCTCCGGCACCATGATCTGGCAGCAGAGCACCTCCAATTTCGAGGAGATGCAGTCCACCATCCGCGCCATCGTCAGCGCGTCGGCCCGGCTTTCGGCCCGCCAGCATGGGGCCTTGATCATCCTGCAGCGCGCCGACCCGCTCCAGGAATACGTATCCACCGGGGTGCAACTCAACGCTCGCGTGACTCCGGAATTGCTGTTGCAAATCTTTTATCCAAATACCCCCCTGCATGACGGCGCCGCCATCATCGCCAATAACCGCATCATCGCCGCGGCCACCGTCATGCCGCTGTCCGCCAGCGGCATCCTCAACCGCTCGCCGGAACGCCAGATGGGCCTGCGCCATCGCGCCGCCTTGGGGATCTCCGAAGCCACGGACGCGATCGCCGTAGTCGTCTCCGAAGAGACCGGCTCTATCTCCATCGCCCACGGCGGGCGCATGATCCGCCGCCTGGACAGCGAACGGCTGGAAAACGTGTTGATGGCGTTTTACCGGCCGATAGAAATATCGAGTGCTCCTATGAATATCCTCGCACAGATCCGGCGCTGGCTGGCATCTGGCGGCAGGCCGGAGGATTAACATGTTGAACATCCTTCGCACCATTGTCCGCAATCTGCCCACCTTGATCTTATCGTTTATCCTGTCCGTGACCGTCTGGATCTCGGCCGTTTCCTCCACCGATCCGATCACGGCCCGGCCTTTTCCGCGTCCCGTGCCGATTGAAGTGATCGGCCAGGATCCCGGCATGCTGCTCACCAACAATGTGCCCGATCAGGTCACTGTGACGCTGCGGGCGCCCTCCACGGTTTGGGATCGCATCTTGAACGGCCAGGCGCCGGTACGGGCATTCATCGATCTGTCGGGATTGAAGCCGGGCTCGCACAGCGTGCCGGTCAAGGTGCAGCCGACGACCGACACCGTGCGTGTTGTCAGCTACGATCCCAGCCAGGTCACGGTCGATCTGGAAGCGATATCCAGCCAGTCCTTGCCGATCCACCTGGTCCAGCGCGGCGATCCGGCCGTTGGCTATCAGGCCGCAACCCCCGTACTCAGCCAGAAGACTGCCACAATCACCGGCCCACAGACGCAGGTGAGCCAGGTGACCGAGGTGCGGGCCGTGCTGGACTTGAACCGGGCGCAGGAGAACATCCAGCGCGATCTGAATTTGCAGGCCGTCAATGCCGGCGGCAACGTGGTCAACGGCGTCACCATCGACCCCGCCACGGTTGCGGTCCAGGTGGAAGTGACCCAGCGCGGCGGTTATCGGAACGTGGTGGTTAAGCCGGTGATTACCGGCCAGGTCGCCGCCACTTACCGGGTCACCAATATCTCGGTCTTCCCACCTGCTGTAACGGTCTTCAGCCAGGATCCGCGTCTGGTCGATCAGCTGCCCGGCTACGTGGAAACTTCCCCGCTGGACTTGAACGGGGCCAAAGATGATATTGATGTATTCTTGCCGCTCAACCTGCCAAATGGCGTTTCCGTGGTTGGATCGGAGGGCGCGGCGGGAGATAAATTCGTAGAGGTGCAGGTTAGCATCGCCGCTATCGAAGGCAGCCTGACCATGCAAGGCATGAATGTGGAAGTGATTGGCCTGAGCGAGGGGCTGCGCGCCAGTGTCTCTCCGGAGACGGTTACCGTGATCCTTTCCGGCCCGCTTCCGGTGCTCGACCAGCTGACTGCCCAGAATATTCGTGTTACCGTCGATGTAACCGGGCAAGCTGTGGGAACCTATCAGCTCTCACCGCACATTGAGCTGCTGGATGGGGAGTTGAAGGTTGAATTGGTGCTGCCCAGTACGGTGGAAGTGACCGTCGCGGCCGCACCGCGCTTCGGAACCCGCGCAACGCCCACCCCGACTCAAGCTCCGGGTGGGAGCTCACCCACACCAACCCCGACCGCAGCCGGTCCATCTGGACAATAAACTTGGCGGTAGATCCTGAGGGATTTTGAATCCTTAGGATCTACCGCTAAACCTGAAGGGGAAATCAACGAGAAGTAGGAATCAAGATGAAGAAATCCATTGTCGCCCTGGTTGGGCGGCCCAATGTTGGTAAAAGTACGTTTTTAACCGCCTGGCAGGCGAGCCGCTGGCTATCGTCGATAACGTGCCCGGCACTACCCGCGACCGGCTTTTGGCCGAGGCGGAATGGAACGGCATCGACTTCGACATTGTCGATACCGGCGGCGTCGACCCAACGGCAGGCGGCAAAGACCCGCTGTCGATTGGCTCGGCCGATTATATCAAGCAAATCCGCGCCCAGGTGCAGGTAGCCATCGAAGAGGCTGACGCTGTGCTGTTCCTCACCGACGCCATCGCCGGAGTCACCCCCGCCGACCGGGAGGTTGCCGAAATCCTGCGGCGCAACCAAAGCAAGCGCGACGGGCAGCCCTGGCCGCCGATCTTCCTGGTCGTGAACAAATCGGACAGCCAGACCCTTCGCATGGGCGCACCGGAGTTCTACGAGCTGGGTATGGGGGAGCCTTACCCCATCTCAGCCCTGCACGGCACCGGCACCGGGGACCTGTTAGACGATCTGGTAGCCGCCTTCCCCGCCCAAGAGGAGGAAGAAGAGGACGATTCGGTCAAGATTGCCATCGTTGGAAAACCCAACGCCGGGAAGTCCAGCCTGCTGAACAAGTTGGTGGGCCAGGAGCGCGCCATCGTCAGCCCGATTGCCGGGACCACCCGCGACGCGGTCGATACCTTTATGGAATACAATGATGTGCCGATCACCCTGATTGACACAGCCGGCATCCGCCGCCGCGGCCGGATCGAGCCGGGCGTGGAGAAGTACAGCGTGATCCGGGCGATGCGTGCCATCGAGCGCGCCGATGTTGCCTTACTGATGGTCGATGCCACCTCCGGCCTGACCGCCCAGGATACCCATATTGCCGGATTCATCCTCGATGCCTGGAAGAGCACCGTGGTGCTGGTCAACAAATGGGACCTGGTGGAAAAAGACACCTACACCATGGACGAGTACACCAAACACATCCGCCAGGAGCTCAACTTCCTGGATTACGTGCCGATCCTGTTCATCTCGGCCAAGACCGGTCAGCGGGTCGATCAGGTGCTGCCGTTGGCGCTGCGGGTGCAGGAGGAGCGGCTGGTACGCCTGACGACCGGCCAGCTCAACCGGGTCATCCAGGAGGCGCAGGACGCTCATCCGGCCCCATCCCATGCCGGGCGGCAGCTGCGCATGTACTACGGCACCCAGGTGCGCTCCGATCCGCCCACCTTCATGATCTACGTCAACGATCCCAGGCTGGCACACTTCACCTACATGCGCTATCTGGAGAATCGACTGCGGGACGAGTATCATTTTATCGGCACACCGATCCGGATTGTGTTGAAACCGAGGCATTAAATCCTAAGCCCCTCACCGGGCGCAGGCCCCTCTTTTTCAATCGAGCGAACAGGTGGAACACATTTCCAAAGTGGGTTCCACCTGGCCGCATCGCTTCGCTTGGCCCTGGCGAAGCATTTTGTAAGGGTTCCTCACGCGTTGGTCTACTTGATCGAGCGCACTTCGCCCGGTGAGGCCCGGTACCATTAACGAATCCTCATCTCCCAAACCTTTATTAGGGCTTGCGATTGACCTTAACGAGTTTTATAATGATTATAGGCTTGCTGAGCCTTCTCGATGGAGGCGGCCCAGCCAATAATTGGAGGATGTGTTGGAAGATTTTCACTCCGAAATGGTTCCCGAAACACCCAACTCTGGGGGAACGATCAAGAAGGTCGGGCAATTTCTGCTGGAAACGCTGCAGACAATCTTGCTTGCGCTGGTTCTGTATCTTCTGATCGACAGCGTTGTGGCTCGCGTTCGGGTGGAAAACATTAGCATGCAGCCAACCCTGCATTCGGGCGAGTTTATTTTGGTCAATAAACTGGCCTACCGCGTAGGATCGATTGGCCATGGGGATATTATCGTTTTTCATTACCCGCAAAACCCGGCTGAGGATTACATCAAGCGTGTGATTGGCGTACCAGGCGACACCGTCGATGTCCGCAACGGAACGGTCTACATCAACGGCCAGCCCATAGAGGAAGATTATATCGCCGCCCCACCCAAGTACGATGGTGAGTGGGTGGTGCCTCAGAACGGAGTGTTTGTCTTAGGGGACAACCGCAACCAGTCGTCGGATTCGCATAGTTGGGGGTTCGTGCCGTTGGAGAACATTGTCGGGAGGGCGCTGGTCATTTACTGGCCGCTGGACAATATGAAGGTGTTGAACGAACCGTTTGTCGTCAATGCAGCCAACCCTTGACCGGGAAAATAAGAGTTCGCAATTCAACCGGGGCGTGAAAGCCCCGGTTTTATTTCCCAGAATCGTTAAAGATTTGACATGCGAATCTCGCTATGGTATCCTAAGTCGCAGAACCAAATTTTAATATTTCATCTTGCGCCTGGCAGTTTGTGAACGCAAAAATCACGTTTGGCAGACTGCTCGGATCCAAAATTGGAATGAACATTTATGAGTCCCGTCTCAGATCAAGAAATTCATGAAATCGTGCAGCGAGTGGTGCGGCAAACCATGGGCATTCAGTCCAACCTTGCCCAGAAGCCCGCGGTGGAGCAGCGCAGCGCAGACAAGCGCGCTGTGGTTGCCATTGGGACCGATCACGGCGGCTACGAGCTGAAAGAGAACCTCAAGAAGTACCTGCAAGAGTTGGGATATTCCGTAATCGACTGCGGCACGAACAACGCCGCTTCGGTTGATTACCCCGATTTCGCCCTCGCCGTGGCCCAGCAAGTCAGTCAGGGCAGGGCCTGGCGCGGCATCGCCATCGATGGGGCCGGCATCGGCAGCTGCATGGTGGCCAACAAAGTGCCCGGCGTGCGCGCTGCCCTGTGCTACGATCACGCCACGGCGGTCAACAGCCGCGAACACAACAATGCCAACGTGCTGACGCTGGGCGCAGGCTTGATTGGCGTCAGTCTGGCTCGTCAGATCGTGCAGACCTGGCTGGCGACCGATTTCGGTGGGGGCCGTCATGCCGGGCGAGTTGATAAGATCAATGCTGTCGAAAAGCAATATCTAAAATCAGGGAGCTAACGAATGGCTCTGGACCAAAATACAATCGAAACACTGGTGGAAGTCATCGCCCACGAAGTCTTGGCGGTGATCGATGAGCAGCGCATGGGGGTTGGTTCCCCAACCGGCGACTACTGTCAAATGGAATGCGCCGAAGGCCTGTGCGTGCAGACCTGTTTTAACAAGGTCGGGCAAGTCATCAGCGCGGGGGCCGAGCGCCTGACTTCCACGCTGGGCGTCATCCCGGACGATCAAGGCCTGGCGCACATGATCGACCATACCCTGCTCAAGCCGGATGCCACCCCCGAGCAGGTCACGCAGCTCTGCGAAGAGGCCCGCAAGTACAATTTCGCCTCGGTGTGCGTCAACCCCACCTGGGTGTCGTTGTGCGCCCGGCTGCTGAAGGGCTCGCCGGTCAAGGTCACTTCGGTGGTCGGTTTTCCCCTTGGAGCGACCACCAGCGAGGTCAAGGCCTTCGAGACCGAGGACGCCATCCACAACGGCGCCAACGAGATCGACATGGTCATCAACATTGGCGCTCTCAAAGCCCGCGATCTCGAAACGGTCGCGCGTGACATCCGCAGCGTGGTGGAAGTGGCCCACCGCAGCAATGCGCTGGTGAAGGTCATCATCGAAGCGGTGCTGCTGACCGATGAAGAGAAGGTCATCGCCAGCCTGCTGTCGAAGGAGGCCGGGGCGGACTACGTGAAAACCTCGACCGGCTTCGCCAGCGGCGGCGCCACCGTGGAAGATGTGGCCCTTATGCGCCGCACGGTCGGCCCCGAGATCGGCGTGAAAGCGGCCGGCGGCGTGCGTACCCGCGAGGACGCCGAAAAGATGATCAAGGCCGGCGCCACCCGCCTTGGCGCCAGCGCCGGGATCAAGATTGTCAAGGGCGATAAAGAAAGCGGACAGAAGGCGCAAGCGCCGATTGGTGGGAAATCGTACTAAAGGGAGCGCATGCAGCGCCGGGAGAGAAACCATGCTCATTGCTCGGGTGATTGGAACGACCGTCTCGACCATTAAAGATGAAAAGTTAACCGGCCGCAAACTGCTGATCGTCCGGCAGACCGACGAGCACGGCGAAGCTTTCGGTAAGCCGTTCGTGGCGGTCGATACTGTCGATGCCGGGGTGGGGGATCTGGTGCTGACTGCCGCCGGTTCGAGCGCTCGCCAGACCACCATCACCAAAGACAGGCCGGTGGACGCGGTGATCATGGCGATCATCGACTCGCTCCATGTGGATGGTAAAGTTGTCTTTCGGAAATCATGAAGGAATGGCGGTGCTGATCCGTGGTCACATTCGATAAAGACCTGATCTCCATACAAGAAGCCCGGACGCTGGCGACCAATGCCTTTAACGCCTGGAAGCAGTGGATGAACGCTTCTCAGGAGCAGGTGGACCGGGTCTGTGCAGCCATGGCGGAAGCCGCTTACACCGCTTCCGAGCGCCTGGGGCGTATGGCGCAGGAAGAGACCGGCTACGGCGTGGCTGCTCACAAGAAACTGAAAAATGAGTTTGCCTCCATGCGGGTATGGGAGAGCATCCAGGACGTCAAGACGGTCGGTGTGGTTCATTACCGGCCTGAGCTGCGTATTTATGACATCGCCTGGCCAATGGGCGTGGTGGCGGCGCTGACCCCCAGCACAAACCCTACCTCCACGGTAATGGCGAAGGTGCTGACCTCCGTCAAGGCGCGGGATGCCGTCGTGGTCGCTCCGCACCCCTCGGCGGTGCGTTCGTGCTTTGAAACCACCCGGGTGATGGCCCAGGCGGCAGAGAATGCCGGGGCGCCTGCCGGGCTGGTCAGCTGCATGGAGAACATCAGCCTGCCGGGCACCCAGGAGTTGATGCACCACAAGTATGTGGCCGTCATCCTTGCGACCGGTGGCTCCGCCATGGTCAAGGCGGCCCATTCGGTTGGTAAACCGGCCTACGGCGTCGGCCCGGGCAACGTCCCGGCCTACGTAGACCGCAGCGCCGACCTGGAGAAGGCCGCTCGCTACATTGTCGCCAGCAAGGCCTTCGACTACTCCACCATTTGCGCCACCGAGCAGGCTGTTATCGCCGACCGGCCGATTGCTGGGCGGTTGGCCCAATTGATGGAGGCGCAGGGGGCCTACTTCGTGGACGAGCGCCAGGCGGACGCTCTGCGCCGCATGCTGTTCAAACCCGATGGCGGCATCAACGCCGACACGGTCGGCAAGTCGCCGCAGGTGCTGGCTGCCATGGCCGGGATCGCCGTGCCGGACAGCGCCCGCATCCTGGTGGCGCGCTTGAACGAAGTCGGGCGGGGCGAGCCGCTCTCGCGTGAAAAGCTGACCACCGTGCTGGGCTTCTACGAAGCCGACGGCTGGGAGGCGGGCTGCGATCGCAGCATCGAGATGATCCAGTTCGGCGGACGCGGCCATACCCAGATCATCTGGGCCCAAGACGACAAAGTCGTCATGGCGTTTGGCCTGGAAAAGCCGGTCTTCCGCATTCTGGTCAATACCATGGGAACACTGGGGGCGGTCGGTCTTACCACCGGCGTCATGCCCTCGATGACGCTGGGAGCGGGCGGCGTTGGCGGCTCGATCACCGGCGATAATATCACGGTGTACCACCTGTTCAATATCAAGCGGCTGGCCTATGAGCTGCATGCGCCGCCGCCTGAGGCGTTCCTGCCGGGCGAAAGCCAATTCGCCGGCGGCCCAACGCCGCAAGAGATTGAGCGCGTGGTGCGCGAAGTGGTACAGGAAATCCTCAATAATTCTTACTAACCAAGAGATAGGAAAGGAATTTAAACAATGGCAGTGGATACCGCATTAATTGCTCTAGGGATGGTCGAGACCCGCGGTCTGGTGGGCGCCATCGAAGCTGCTGATGCAATGGTCAAGGCCGCCAATGTGACCCTGATCGGCTCGGAATATGTCGGCGGCGGCTACGTGACCGTCATGGTGCGTGGTGATGTAGGCGCGGTCAAGGCCGCCACGGATGCCGGAGCGGCTGCCGCCAAGCGTATTGGCGAGCTGGTGTCGGTCCATGTGATCCCGCGGCCGCATGAAGAGGTCGAGATGATCCTGCCCAAGGGCAGCAAGGGCAGCATTGGCGGGCGCTCGGGACAGTAAGAACAAGACTGCTGAGGCGTATTGACGGACCAGGAAGCGCGATCGAGAAGTACGATCGAAGACTACCTGACCGGCGCCCAGGCGGTCATCCTGCCGAGTAAAGCCAGCAGCCAGGCTGCTGCAGCCGGTTCTGCCCACGGCGCACTGCACGTTGGCGTGGATCTTGGCACCGCCTACCTGGTGATGGTAGCGCTCGACGAGGATAACCGGCCTGTGGCCGGTGAGTACCAGTTCGCGCAGGTGGTGCGCGATGGACTGGTGGTGGACTTCATCGGGGCGGTGGACCTGCTGCGGGAGATGAGATCCCGCCTGGAGCAGCGCCTGGGGCAGCCGTTAACCCATGCCGCCACCGGCTATCCGCCCGGCGTGCCTCGTGCCGAAGTGCGCGCCACCATGAACGTGGTCGAAGCTGCCGGCATGGAGTGCACCCACTTCATCGATGAGCCGAGTGCGGCCAACGGGGTGCTGGGCATGACCGACGGCGCTATTGTGGATGTCGGTGGAGGTACCACTGGCATTGCTGTGGTAAGAGGCGGTGAGGTGGTCTACACCGCCGACGAGCCCACCGGCGGAACCCATTTCTCGCTGGTCATTGCCGGGGCGCTGGGCATCAGCTTCGAGGAGGCCGAGGAGCTGAAAAAGACTCCCTCGCAGCAGGCGCGACTCTTCCCGGTCATCCGAGCGGTGATGGAGAAGGTTGCCAGCATCACGGCCCGTCACATTCAAGGGAAAGGCGTCGATAACCTGACGGTGGTGGGTGGCACGGCCAGCTTCCCCGGCATGGCCCAGGTGATGCAGGAGTATACGGGCATCCCAACCTACATCCCATCTTTGCCTTTGTTTGTGACCCCGCTCGGGATCGCCATGCAAGATCGATAGGAAGGTATTCGGTGTTCTTGATGGATCATCAAAAAGCAAGAACACTTACAAGTGAGTTTGGAGCAATCAATGGCTGATACTTTTTCACTGAGATGCTACAGTTTCCTGGACCGGATGCAGGCGCAGTACGCCGCCTTTGTCGGCACGGTAACCCAAGGAGACTTGCCGACAGAAGGCATGGCCTCTCTGTATATCGAGATGGCCCCCGGTAACGAGGTCTTCCGCATGGTGGATATCGCTGTGAAGGCCACCGAGGCCAAGCCTGGCGCTCAGATCGTCGAGCGCGAGTTCGGCATGTTCGAGGTGCATTCACTCAACCAGGCCGCCGTAATCGAGGCGGGACGGGTGGTGCTGGACCGTCTGGGATTGAAGATCGAAGACCGCATCCGCCCGCAGGTGGCGTCGGTGCAGGTGATCACTCGCGTCGACCCATATCAGGCACAGCTGCTCAATCGCTTCCGCCGTGGCAGCATGCTGGTTCCCAGCGAGACGCTGCTGGTGATGGAATGCGCGCCGGCGGCTTACATTAACTACGCTTGCAACGAGGCCGAGAAAAAGGCCAACATCAAGGTCATCCACGTCTCTTCCGTTGGCCGGTTTGGCCGCATGTGGCTGGCGGGCAGCGAAGCCGAGATTGTCACCGCTCGCGATGCAGCCGTTCGGGCTTTGGAAGGCTTAGAAGGGGTCGAAGGATGAAAAAGTTTTATACCGAACGCGACATTGAGGACATGTTCAGAAGTGGGCAGATGTCGCTGGAAGTGGACGACGAGGTGGTGCTGACCGATCTGGCCTACGAGAAAGCCCGCCGCCTGGGCGTGAAGCTGATCGAGCCCAACGAAAAGCCGCCCGCAGCGCCGGTCCGCCCGTACGTGTCCAAGATCCAAACGCCATCCGGCCAGCCGCAGATGCCGCCCTCCAGGTCACAGGCGGCCCCAGCGCCCACTTCTCGGGCGAAGCCGCCTGGCAACCAGGAGCAGATCAAAGAGCGCGTCCGTCAGGCCGTGTACTCCCGGCTGGGCAACCAGGTGGATGCGACACTGTTGAACGCCATCATCGACCGCATCCTTTCAAATGTCAAGGTGAAGTGATTTATGCTGATGGGGCGCGTGCACGGCAGCGCAGTCTGCACGATCAAGTATGAGGGCCTGCAAGGGATCAAGCTGCTGGTTGTGCAGCCCTTAGACAAGCACCTGCAGCCGGTTGGTAAGCTGCAGGTGGCTGCCGACGTGGTCCAGGCAGGCCCCGGCGACCTGTGCGTGATGGTGCGCTCGCGTGAAGCCGCCCTGGCCATGCGCAATATCAAGTTTGTCCCGGTGGACCTGGCCCTGGTCGGCATCATCGATGAGCTGGTGGTGCGCCCCGACGGCGACTTCGACTTTACGCTGAAACCCGGCTGGAAGAGTTACACATGATCCTCGGAAAAGTGGTGGGAACCGTGGTAACAACCATCAGTCACGCCGATTACAAGAACCGGCGCATCCTGGTGGTGCAGCCCCTTACCATGCCCGGCGATGAGCCCAGCGGCGATTTCATCGCCCTCGATAATTCCCATGCCGGCATCGGCGATACCGTGTTGGTGCTGCGCGAGGGCAGCGGAGCCCGCCAGGTGCTCAACAACCCGGACGCGGCCGTCATCTCGGTGATTGTTGGGATCGTTGATTCGACCTATTTAGAAACATAAACGGGCGATACTTAACTTTCTCGAATACTCGCGCGGTGTCGGTTCTCTCAGATGAAGCAGGGACCGGTTCAGGGTGCCGCTTTTTCCACTCGCAATCCGGCCCATTTTCAGCAGTTCATTTGAGCAGCCAGCAGTTCAGTTATGCTGCAGGATAGGGTGGCCATATGAGCACGTACGAAAAGCTGTACGTTTTTGCCTCGTTCTTTCTCCAGGTTGCGCTGCTCATCTACTTCGCCATAAGAAAGTGGAATTTTGACCTGGCAATGCAGTGGGGGCGATTGGTGTATCTCCTGGCCCTGCCGATGCTCGTGGTGAGCCTGGCGCTGCTGGTTGGCAAGAATCCCTGGTACCTGTGGCTGGGAGGTTTCCTGTACGCCATCTTCGCCTCGTTCGGCTATATCGTCGATATTGCCCGTCCAATCGCCTGGCGCTCACCGATTTACCCACCTGTGTTCGTTCCGTATGTTCTGCTCTACCTTGTCAGCTTAATGTTTTACTGGTGGCCGCTTGCCCGCATCTGGTGGCCGCTTTGGTACGTTTATGCGGTGCTGTTTGTGATCAGCACTTTCTTCAACGTTTCATCCCATGGTTATTGAAGCCCTGTTTCAATCTATATATGCTGAATATGAGTAAGGTTTATCCGGCTGCATTCGATACTCTATCCGAGCAGGTATGTCCTCCTTACCTTTTACGCTGATTTATGGCGTCTTCCTGGTGGATAAGCTCCTCGCGATTTTCCTTCCCAGATGTTTCTAACAAATTTCTTAGGCCCATTGAATGCTATTTTGGTTGAAAGTGATATAATAGTTTTAATGAAAGGCGAATTGGCAATAGCTGATTTCTTTGAAAAATGAGCGAAAACAACAGCGAACTCGAAGAATTCACCATACCTTGTCACGAGTGCCAGGCTGGACAAATGCACCGAGACTTCGTCACCTACTTTACCTGGATCGGTGATGACTTGGTGACAGTTCCCGACTTCCCTGCCTGGGTTTGCGATGTTTGTCACCGCCGCGAATACGACGTGCAGGCGCTCAACCAGCTCAGTCTCATGCTGAGCCCCAACGCCGGCAAGCCTTCGCCCCGGCCGCGGCCTATGCCGCGCCCGGTCGAGCGGAAGAACCCGCGACCGAGCCAGCCTGAATAAACGCAAAATCAATTTGCCCTGGTCATGACCAGGGCATTTTTTATCGGGTCTGTTTGCGCGTTGGATGGCTGCGTAACACGTCGGCATTCGCACAAGCGATAAAATCTTCCAAAACGGTAATGAGGATCGATTTTATTTGGCAATTTTTACAACCGGTGCTACAATCTCCGTAGGGGAAATTCAACAAAGGAGGTAAAAAGTGTCCAACTTGCGCACAACGCTGACAGGCTACGTGGGCTACCGAGGCCGGGAGGGGCAGCTGGCCTGGCTGCTCCATCGCATCACCGGCCTGGGAGTCTTGCTCTTCCTCTCGATCCATATCGTCGATACCGCTTTCGTCTATTTCAGGCCAGACTTGTACAGTGAGGTACTCAACGTCTATCGCTCGACCTTGTTCGGATTGGGCGAGATCGCGCTGGTGTTCTGCGTGTTCTACCACGGTGTCAACGGCGCCCGCATCGCTTATGTGGACCTGTTTGCCCGTCGCGATTGGGAGATCAAGCCCGAACGCCGCTCCACTCGCGCCGTCCTGGCAATCTCGCTGATCCTGTGGTTGCCCGCGGCTTTGTGGATGTTCTACCGCATTCTTCATTTCAACTATGGCCTGTTTGGCGGCGGATAGGAGACACGATATGGCAAACGAACAAACCATCCGCGAACAGACGGTGAAGCCGGCTCGCAACTACGACGCCTTTGCCTGGCGCTGGATGCGTTACAGCGGCTTTCTGTTGATTTTCCTGGCTTTCTTTCATGTTATTCTGCAAGATATCCTGGTGGGCCCGCATGCCATGAGCTTGAGTTACGTGGCGACTCGCTGGGCCAATGTTGGCTGGCGTATCTTTGATGCGCTGCTGTTGGTCTTTGCCTTTGCCCACGGCGTCAACGGCTTGCGTCAGGTGTCGGCTGATTACATCCACAGCGACCGCTCCCGCTCGGTAGTGGCCTGGCTGCTGTTCATCTTCTGGCTGGTAATTAGCGCGATTGGCGCAATTGCACTTATCGGCGGGGTCCGTCCCGCATAGACTTGGAGCGAACATGTCTCAGACACATCAATTCGATGTCATCATCATCGGCGGTGGAGGTGCGGGGCTGATGGCCGCCATGTATGCCTCACGCGGCGCCAAGACCGCCGTTATCAGCAAGCTTTACCCCTCCCGCTCGCATACGGGCGCAGCCCAGGGCGGCGTCGGCGCGGCGCTGGGCAACATCGAGGAAGATCATCCCGAATGGCATACCTTTGACACCGTCAAGGGCAGCGATTACCTCGGCGACCAGGATAAGATCGCCTTCATGTGCGAGGAGGCCGTCCAAGCCGTCCTGGAGCTGGAGCATATGGGTTTGCCCTTCTCGCGCACACCCGACGGGCGCATCGCCCAGCGGCCCTTCGGCGGCCACACCAACAACGAGACCCACAAGCCCGTGCGGCGTTCGTGCTACGCCGCCGACCGCACCGGCCACATGATTTTGCAGACCCTTTACCAGCAGTGCATCAAGAACAACATCCGTTTCTTTGACGAGTACCAGGTCATGGACCTGCTGGTAGTTGATGGGGCGGTGGCGGGCGTGGTAGCGGTCGAGCTGCTCAACAGCGAGATCCACATCTTCCAGGCCAAAGCAGTGATCTTTGCCACCGGCGGCTGGGGCCGCATCTGGGAGGTAACCTCCAACGCCTACTCCTATACCGGCGATGGACCGGCCATCCTGCTGCGCCATGGCCTGCCGCTGATGGACATGGAGTTCTTCCAGTTCCACCCCACCGGCATCTACCGCATGGGCATCCTGATCACCGAGGCAGTGCGCGGTGAGGGCGGCGTGCTGATTAACAATGAGGGGGAACGCTTTATGGAGCGTTATGCGCCCACCGTGAAGGACCTGGCCTCGCGGGATGTGGTCAGCCGGGCGATCTACCTGGAGGTGCGCGAGGGCCGCGGCATCAACGGCAAGCGTTACATGTACCTGGATGCTCGCCCGGAGACAATCAACAAGTACGCTGAGATCGATGGGCGCACTCGTCCGGACGGCACGCCCTACCGGGTGACAGACAAGGAGATCCTTTCCAAGATCCCCGATATCGCCGATTTCTGCCTCACCTACCTGGGCGTCGACCCGGTCAAGCAGCCCATGCCTGTCCAGCCGACCGCCCACTACGCCATGGGCGGCATCCCCACCGATGTGTATGGGCGCGTGTTGATCGACGCGCAAGGCAATACCATGCCTGGCTTGTATGCCGCCGGCGAATGCGCCTGCGTCTCGGTGCACGGCGCCAACCGCCTGGGAACCAATTCGCTGCTCGACCTGATTGTGTTTGGAAAGCATGCCGGGCTGAACGCCGCCGAGTTCGCCAACGGCGTCAACGCACCGCCGCTGCCGGACGATCCGCTGGCAGGCACGAATGAGATCATCGCCGGGCTGATGAGCGGCGACGGCGCCGAGAATGCAGCCGAGCTGGGCGCTGAGATGCGCTCGGTCATGTTCGACGATGTTGGCGTGTTCCGCACCTCTGACAGGCTGCAAACCGCCATCGACAAGATCCGAGAGCTGCGTGAGCGTTTCAATCATGTGAAGGTCAGTGACACCGGTAAAGTGTTCAACATGGAGTTGATGAACACCTGGGAGCTGAAGAACATGCTCGATCTGGCGCTGGTCACCGCTGTTTCAGCCGAGGCCCGCACTGAAAGTCGCGGCGCGCATGCCCGTGAGGATTTCCCCAAGCGCAACGACAAGGAGTGGCTCAAGCATACCCTGGCCTGCTTGCAAGGGGATAAGGTCACGCTGGATTACAAATCGGTGACTATCACCAAGTATCAGCCGATGGAACGGGTTTATTAGAAGGAGGAAACCGTGGATGTTACTTTAAAGATATTCCGTTACAACCCGGAAAAAGATCGTAAGCCTCGTTACGACATCTATACCATCGACGCCCAGCCCGAGGACCGTGTGCTCGATCTACTGGAGCAAGTGCGCGGCTACCACGACGGCTCGCTTGCGTTCCGGCGCTCGTGCGCCCACGGCGTGTGCGGCTCGGATGCCATGCGCATCAACGGCCGCAACTATCTGGCCTGCAAAGTGTTGGTGCACGATCTGAATACCAACATGATCGTGATCGAGCCAATTTTAGGGCTGAAGGTGATCAAAGACCTGGTGGTGGATATGGAGCCGTTCTTCGAGCACTACCGTCAGGTGCTGCCGTACTTCATCAATAATGAGCCGCTGCCGGCCGATGGCAAAGAGCGCCTGCAAAGCCCAGAGCAGCGCGAGCGCTTTGACGATACCACCAAGTGCATCCTGTGCGCCGCCTGCACCACCTCGTGCCCGCCGTTCTGGTCCAATCACCAGTACGTCGGCCCGGCTGCTATCGTCAACGCCCACCGCTTCATCTTCGACAGCCGCGATCGCGGCGCGCAAGAACGCCTGGCGATCCTCAACGACACCGATGGCGTCTGGCGCTGCCGCACCGTCTTCAACTGCACTGAGGCATGCCCGCGTGATATCAAGATTACCCAGGCCATCGCAGAGGTGAAGCACGCACTCAATACGGGAAGGTTGACAGACGCTCCCGAATAATGTCTGAGATAAAGTCCGTCATCTGAATAACGAAAAACCGGCCTCGAATTTCGAGGCCGGTTTTTCGTTACTGGTAAAATTTTAGTATTCGGGCATCTGCGGCGCGGCCGGGCGATCCGGCTCGGGCACGTCGGTGATCAAGGCTTCGGTCGTCAGGATCATGGCGGCGATGGAGGCCGCATTCTCGAGGGCGCCGCGTGTCACCTTGGCGGGGTCGATGACGCCGCCCTTGACCATGTCGATATACTCGTCGCGCAGCACATCGTAGCCCAGGCGCTTGTTGTTTTCTTTCTGCTGGGCCTGGCGGATGTTCTGGACGATCACGGAGCCGTCTTTGCCGGCGTTCTCAGCGATCTTGCGCATCGGGACTTCCAGGGCCTTGCGGACGATGTTGATGCCAGTCTGCTCGTCATCCACGTCCAACTTCAGACCTTCGATGGCGGCCATAGCATTCACCAGGGCGACGCCGCCGCCGGGAACGATACCTTCTTCGACAGCCGCGCGGGTGGCCGACAGGGCGTCTTCCACACGGTGCTTCTTTTCCTTCAGCTCGGTCTCGGTCGCAGCGCCAACACGGATGATGGCGACGCCGCCGGACAGCTTGGCCAGGCGTTCCTGGAGCTTCTCGCGGTCGTAATCGCTGGTGGTCTTGTCGATCTCGACCCGGATCTGCTCGATACGGCCCTTGATCTGATCTTCAGCGCCTTTGCCGCCGATTACGGTGGTGTTATCCTTGTCGGACACAACCTTCTCGGCACGGCCGAGATCGTTGACCGTAACGGTTTCGAGCTTGCGGCCGGTCTCTTCCGAGATCACGGTGGCGCCGGTCAGGGTGGCGATGTCGCCCAGCATAGCCTTGCGGCGGTCGCCAAAGCCAGGGGCTTTCACGGCCAGCACGTTGAGCATGCCGCGCAGTTTGTTGAGTACCAGGGTCGCGAGGGCTTCCCCGTCGACATCCTCAGAGATGATGACCAGTTCGCGCTTGCCGATCTGGACCAGCTTCTCCAGGATGGGGACGATGTCCGCCGCGGCGGAGATTTTCTTGTCGTGGATCAGGACGTAGGGCTCATCGATGGAAGATTCCATGTGCTCGGGGTCGGTGACGAAGTAAGGGGAGATGTAACCGCGGTCGAACTGCATACCCTCGACATACTCGGTCTCGAACTCGAGGCCTTTGGATTCTTCGACGGTGATCACGCCATCTTTACCGACCTTGTCCATCACCTCGGCAATCAAATTGCCGATGGCGGCGTCTTGGGCCGAAATGGTGGCAACGTTAGCGATCTCTTCCTTGGTGGTAATCTCGACGGCCTGTGCCTTGATGGAATCGGCGACTTTCTTGGCGGCGAGTTCGATGCCATGCTTGAGCAGCATGGGGTTGGCGCCGGCGGCCAGGGTCTTGAGACCCTCGGTCACGATGGCGTGCGCCAGAACGGTCGAGGTGGTGGTGCCGTCACCAGCGATATCGTTGGTCTTGGTGGCGGCTTCTTTCAGCAGCTGGGCGCCCATATTCTCGAACGGGTCTTCCAGCTCAATTTCTTTCGCAACCGTGACACCATCATGGGTGATGGTGGGGGAACCGAATTTGCGGTCCAGAGCAACATTGCGCCCCTTGGGGCCCAGGGTGGTTGCGACAGCATTGGCAACAATATCAATGCCGTTCTTCAGTCGACGGCGAGCATCCTCTGCAAAAACAAGTTGTTTGGCTGCCATTTGGAGAACTCCTTTTATATTTTAATACTTAGGGTGTTTTATCAGTCTGTGATGATAGCAAGCAGGTCGCTTTCGCGGAGGATCAAGAGCTTCTTACCTTCCATCTTGATCTCAGTGCCACCGTATTTTGCGAACAAAACGGTGTCGCCTACTTGAACATCCATGGGGATGCGGTTACCTTTTTCGTCCCTGTCGCCAGGACCGATGGAGAGAACTTTCCCCTTTTGGGGTTTTTCCTTGGCGGTTTCTGGAAGAACGATCCCCCCGGCTGTTACTTCTTCTTGCTCGACGGGTTCTACCACGACACGACCGCCCATAGGTTTGAGATTGAGTGTCATTACAGACCTCCTGCTTCAGGATATGGATTGATTTTGGTCTTGTGTTTAGCACTCTAATGCATAGAGTGCTAAACCGTTGCAATCATATCGAACTTTGGATGGTTAGTCAAGAGGGAAAAATTGTTTTAATACAATATTAATATTTCTAGCGATGGCTCTGATCGTTCGTCGGGGCCGCACTCGTGGTTGCCTACCCTGTGTTATGGGTTATCGCCGGATTCCAAACGAGGCGCAAATTTCTTCGCTGGCTTCAACAATCGACATAATATTCGGGTCGTCGGCGTATTGGTCACGCACCTGGCCTAAGATCTTCACTGCCGCAGCGCAGTAGTTGTGCTTGTCGCCGGGGCGGTGCATACCCGCCAGCACCGAGCCGTAGGTGTAGTAGTAGACCACCGTTGTGCTGGTCAGCGGCAGCCCCTTGATCTCGATCTTAAGTTCCACATCTTCGGGCAAGGTGTTTTCGTCGCACTCCTGGCGCACGATGCAGCTTTCCTTCGCATCGCAGCCTTCCACCGCGCACTTCAAAGCCGGGATGGCGCCCTCGAAGTTGCGTGACTTGTGGTATACGATCCCCAGCGAGGCGTACACATCCGGGTTCGAGGGGTCGAACTCCACCGCTTTGCGCACGTTGCGTGAGGCTGCGAAGAATTCACCCATTTGCGTGTAGGTTTTGCCGATCGCCAGATACGGGATGGGGTCTTTAATGCCCAACTGCTCGTTGATATTAACCGCCTTCTGGAATTGGTTCAGCGCCTCTTCGTACAGGTTGTTACGCACCTCTTTATTGATGGTGGTCGAGCCAATGTGCCGGTAGGTGATGCCGATCTGGATGTACAGGAAAGTCAGGTTGGGGGCGGCCTTGGCGGCCTCCTCATACTCTGCGATCGACTGCTCGTACTCGCCCAACGTCTCCAGCACGTAAGCGTTGACCCGGTGCACATCCATTGAGTTTGGGTCGAGCTCTATCGCCCGGCGGATCTGTTCTGCAGCCTGCACCTGCTTTTGCTGGTCGGTCATGATTTCAGCATAATAGGCATACGCCAGGGCGTTTTTATTGTCCAGCTGCAGGGAACGGATGATTTCCTGCTCGGCTTCGGCCAGGTATTTGGGGCCGTTCCCATCGGACAGGGCCGAACTGGCCATCCAGTCCAGCGTGAAAGCCCGCACGGCGTGCGCCATGCTGTTCTCCTCATCCGCGGCGACCGCCTGATCTCCAGAGGACAGCGCCTGCTGCAGCCGGTCCCACTTATCCGCATCGGTTGTCAGCAGGGTCGAAGAGTATACCTGAATGCGGGCTAACTCGGCTTGAATATCGGCATTGCCCGGGGCGAGCGCCACAGCCCTTTGGTAGGCGTCGATGGCCTTGTTCATGTCGCCTGCTACGAAATGGGTCTGGCCTTCCATAATGAATGAGGTAGGCGAGCGGGTGGGGGTGGCGGTGGGGGCGAACGGCGAGGTGATCTCCTCCATGTTGATGGAGCGCAGCACAAACAGGGTGGCAACCAGCAGAATCATATACACCAGCAGGCGGTTCGGGTTCGAATGGGACCGGTGCCGCCGGAAGGTGGGACGTTTTCCGGTTAATTGCCACTCATCCATAAGGTTCAGGGGGTTGGGGTCGCTTCGACCGCGTTCTCATCTCCACCCGGCGTCGCGGTGGTTGGGCTGTCGGCCAGCTCCTGGCAGATTTCCACCATCGCCTCGGCGTTAGCGACCGAGATCTCATCGTCCGGCACACCCTCGGTCATCATCTGTGCAATCTGCAGCGCCTCGCCGCATTCTCCGCTGCGGGCCAGCGCCAGGCCGTAGTAGTAATAGTATTCGGCGATGCGGCCGTAGTCCAGCGGCAGGCCTTCCACGGTTCCGCCGTCTTCTGTGGCCCCGCCGCGTAAGGTGATCCGAAAGGCTTTGATGGCCTCCGGGTAATTGCGGTCGCGGTAGTAGATGCTGCCCAGGTTGCCGTACAGGTACGGGTCGGTCGGGTTGACTTTGATGGACTGCTCGGCGTACTGGATAGCCTTGGCGAACTCACCGACCGCAAAGTAGACACGCGAGATGTACAGCGGCGGCTCAGGATCGGAAGGGTTGAGGCCGGTGGCGCGATTGAACTCCTCAATGGCTTTTTCGTACTGTTCGAGGGAGCGGTAATTGCGCCCCAGGGCCATGTGCAGGTCGGCGATGTTCTCGTTCTGCGAAATGGCGGCTTCATACTCGGCCACCGCCTCTTCGTAGTTGCCGGTTTCTTCCAGCACGATGCCGCGCGCCCGGTGGGTCTCCATCAGGTTCGGCCCATAAGTCTGGGCGGTGCGCGAGGCCTCGATGGCCTGATCGAGCGTGCCCAGGTCACCCAGCCCGTTCTGGTACTTCAACACCAGCGTCTCGGCCAGATAGGCGTAGGCCACCGCATTGTTAGGCTCCAGTTTCATGGCCGTGCTGAGTGAGCCCTCGGCGTCGAGGAAATTGCCCAGGAAAGCATACGCCCAACCGCGGATGGCATGCGCCGTGGCGTTGTTGGGGTTGATCAGCAGGGCATTTTCGGACTGAGTGACTGCGTCTTGATATTGGCGGGTATAGATCAGCAGGCGTGACAGGGTAATGTAATTGGATGCATTCTTAGGATCGGCCTTGATGGCCTCACGGTACGCGACGGCAGCCGGAACCAGCTTCCCCTGATCGAGGAGGCTTTCGGCTTCGGCAACGAACGATTCAGGGGAGCGAGTTGGGGTCAGCGTTGGCACAAACAGCGGCTGAGTCGCAGGCACCACGACCTGGTTGACGTACAGTGCGCCCGCGATCAGGGCTACCAAAATGACAATTCGGAATGGATGGAACCGCCGTTTGCGCTGGTTATAGCTCCATTTACTACCGCGCAGATACATAATGCCACTATAACTGGTAAGAGTTGGTTCGTCAAGGGAAGTATATTTTTAGCGGCGTTGAGGCTCCGGCTCACGGTCGCCGTTCTCTTTTATATGCTTTAAAAAATCAAACTACCCTTGACGAAAATGGGCCGGTATGGTAGAATGCTTGTTAGATAGATGCTGGTTCGTTCACGTTCGGAAGGTATGGCGGCTCGAGGCGCTCTCGTCCTCGGGCTTTTTTTATAGAGACCGCAACAACCGATGGAACACTCTGCATCACAAATTTTTTTCACATGCCTAAAGGAGGCACACTAGAATGACTGAGCGTATCCTCGGTACAGTTAAATGGTTTAGCAACGAAAAAGGTTACGGTTTCCTCTCGCGCGAGAACGGTCCCGACGTGTTTGTTCACTACTCGGCGATCACCGGCTACGGTTATCGCTCCCTGGCCGAAGGCCAGCAGGTGGAGTTCACGGTCGAGGACGGCCCGAAGGGGCCCCAGGCCACCAACGTCACTGTTGAGTAAGTAATCACTATTTGACAAATAGAGACCTGCCTCTTTGGAGGCAGGTCTTTTCGTTAATCATCACCATCCATTGCTCCGTTCCACCCTGGTCTCTTTTTCGCTTGCCAATCCGGGCCCTTCCCTTTACAATCATGCCATGCGATTCGACGTGTTCACGTTGTTCCCAGACGTTTTCAAACCCTACCTCCAGACCTCCATCCTGCAGCGCGCCATTGAAAAGGAACTGCTGGACGTGCACCTGCATGACATCCGCTCCTGGACCATCGACAAACACCACGTCACCGACGACACCCCATACGGCGGCGGAGGCGGCATGGTGATGAAGCCCGGGCCGATCTTCACTGCCGTGGAGAGCGTGCTCGGTTCGCCGCCCGAAACGCCGCTGGTGCTGCTCACCCCGCAGGGGCGCGTCTTTAACCAGCAGATGGCTATCGAGTGGTCTAAGCAGCCCCGCCTGGCCCTGCTGAGCGGGCGCTACGAGGGCGTGGATGAGCGCGTGCGCCAGCGCCTGGTGACCGATGAGGTCTCGATCGGCGACTTTGTGTTGACCGGCGGCGAGCTCCCGGCGCTGATGATCATCGATGCGGTCACCCGCTTGATCCCCGGCGCGCTCGGCGATCCGACCGGCGCCATGGACGACTCGCACGCCATGGGCCTGCTGGAGTATCCCCATTACACCCGCCCGCCCGATTTCCGCGGCTGGACCGTGCCGGATGTGCTGCTCTCCGGCAACCACGCCGAGATCGACCGCTGGCGGCGGCAGCAGGCTCTGCGCCGCACCCTGCTGCGCCGTCCCGACCTGTTGGAGACCGCCGACCTGAGCGATGCCGACCGCAAGTACCTGGAGCAGCTGAAACGCGAGCTGGAAGATGAGCGTCCAGAAGATCAGTGATACAATATCCCCAGAATTTCTGAACAACAGATTGCAAGCAAAGTGAAATCATCTATGGCCGAGCCGACCGCTGTGCGCCCAAGCGCTGCCGAAGTTCCGAAATTTACTTCGCCCGCTGCCCTCCCCACTTTTTCGATCATCATTCCCGCTTTCAACGAAGAGGCGGGCATTGGCGATATCCTCGAGCAGATCAGCTGCGAGCCACGCCTGGACGCGGCCGAGGTGATCGTGGTCGACGACGGTTCCAGCGATCGCACCGGTGAGATCGTACGCGCCTACCCGCAGGTCACGGTCATCCAGCACCCCTTCAATCGCGGCTACGGTTCCGCCATCTGCACCGGCGCGCGCGCCTCGAAGGGCGAGTACATCCTGTGGTTCGATTCGGACGGTCAGCACCGGGTGGAGGACCTGCTGCGGGTATGCGACACGCTGCTCGATCACCGGCTGGAGTACTGCATCGGTGTGCGCGAGTCGACCTCGTACCAGGATCCTAATCGCAAGCTGGGCAAGTGGCTGCTGCGCCAGGTGGTCAACTTCTCGGTCGGCCAGCCCGTGCCCGATTTCAACTCCGGACTGCGCGGCTTCCGGCGCGACATCTTGCTGCGCTACCTGCACCTGCTGCCCAAAGGCTTCGGCGCTTCCACCCTCACGACCCTACTGATGATCGAAGGCAACCATTACGGCGCCACCGTGCCGATCCAGGTGCAGCCGCGGGTGGGCCAGAGTGCCGTCAAGCAGGTGCGCGACGGCCTGCGCACCCTGCACATCATCCTGCACATTGTGCTGCTGTTCAAGCCGCTCAAGTTTTTCGGTCTGACCGGCGCGGCTCTGATCGCCTTCGGGCTGGCTTACGGCTTCATCAAGGCCGGCATCAACCACCTGGGTTTCCCGGTGTTCGCCTCACTGCTGATCATCCTGGGCGTGCAGTCCTTTTTCTTCGGGCTGCTGTGCGACCAGATCAGCGCCCTGCGCAGAGAAAGGTTCGCTTGAACCCCGGCATTCCGGCGGCCAAAAGCCCCTTGCGCAAATATCTCTCCCCACGCAATCTTATCTATTTCGCCTTGGGTGTGGCGGTCCTGTACCTGCTGCTCCGGCAGATCAATTTCGGCGGCTTGATGCGGCAGGTGCTGGCGGTCGATCCCGTCTACCTGCTGCTGGGCGGTCTCTTCTACCTGCTCAAAGGACTGCTGCGCGCCCTGCGGCTGACCCGCCTGAACGCCCGCAGCCATCCCGGCTACCTGCGCATGCTGCGCCTGAGCCTGGCTGCCAGCCTGGCCTCGCAGTGGGTGCCGATGAAGCTGGGCGAGCTGGTGTACGTGTACTTGCTCAAGAAAGAGAATGACTCGAGCGTAGCGCAGGGATTGTCTTCACTGATGGTGCTGCGCCTGTTCGACTTCCTGGCCATCTCGCTGCTGTTCCTGGTGATCACGTGGGTCGTGTATCTGCCGCCGGGGCTGTCGGTGTACTTCTTCTCGATCCTGGCGCTGATGGGCTTCCTGCTGGCCCTGATCTTGGGGCTGCTGGTGCTGGCGCACAACCAGCGCACGCTGCTCGGCTGGCTGTTCAATCTGCGCCCGTTCCAGCGGGTTGCTCTGTTGCAGAAGGGGCGCAGCCTGCTGGAGGGCCTGCTCGACGACCTGCGCCGCTACCCCCGCCTGGACTATCCGCTCTGGGCGCTGCTGGCCTCAGCCGAATGGTTTGCCAACTTCTGGTCGTTCCACATGCTGCTGTGGGGCATCGGCTTGCAGCCTACCTTTTACGTCACCGTGGTCAGCGTCACATTTGCCGCCCTGGCCAGCGTGCTGCCGATCAACAGCTTTGGCAGCTTCGGCACGCAAGAAGCGGGCTGGGCTACCGGCATGGTGCTGTTGGATTACTCGCAGGATGTCGCCATCACCTCCGGCTTTGCCGCTCATATCCTGACAATGGGGTATGTGCTTTTGTTTGGGGGAATTGCTTGGGGGACATATTTAGGGAAAAGAGAGCGGAGAGCAGAGATTAGTGAACGTTTACCACTTCAGGACCGTTAACCGCTCTCTATTGGAACGGATTCCTGCACACGTACTGGAAAATCAAATCTCCATCCAGCGGCTCTCCGGCCACGGTCAGCGCACCGGGGTAGTGGTCTCCGGGCCGCAGGGCCAGGCCGACGGACTCGCCTTGCGCCAGCCCGGATGCGTCCAGGCGGATCTCGTACGGGCCGCTTTGCGCCGCTGCGCCGTCCACCTTCAATATCAGCGGCTTTTGTATCACGATCTCGGATAGGGGGATGGTCTGTGAGGCTGCAACCTGCCCCTGGCTGTCCAGCAGCGAGTAGCGCAGCGTGCCGCCTTGCGCCGAGACTGCATTGACCAGCACCTGCACGGCCTGCAAGCGCTCGCCGCAGGTATTCGAGAACTGCTGGTTAGCGGTCGGGTTGTCCTGGTTCAGCATGACCAGGGGCGCGTTCACCTTCTCGATGTTCTTATAAACCGGCAGGACGCATTTTTGGCCGGCGAACTGCGCATAGCCGCATTCTGTATAATAGGCGGCATACAGTCCCAGCGAGTAGAACGCCAGCGTAACCACCAGCGCGCCGGATGCCAGATAACCGGCTGCCCGGCGATTCCATTCTCTCAGAGAAACCAACCCCGCAAGCGGGATGAAGAACAGCGGCGCCACCGGGATGAAGTAGCGACCCTGCTGGCCCAGGTCGCTGTTGGTGCCGGGCTCGTAGTGCACCAGGAAGAACATCATCAGCACCGCTCCGGCGGACAGCGCGAACACTGCCAGCAGGGCCAGTCGCGTCTTCCAGGGGAAGCGATTGTTACGAGGCTCTGCCAGCAGGGCGGTCACCAGCGCCAGCGGGAAGAACCAGTAGACCGGCTGCGGCACGGTGCCGACCCAATAGCCGTAGGCCGCGGTCCAGTCGCGGAAGTAGGGCAGGATCGAGCGGAATGCCCCGGTGATGTAGGCCAGCGCGAAGCCGCCCGGGTCCGCCAGCACGAGCGCCGCCTGGCGTGACAGGCTCTGCGAGCCGCCCGAGGCGAAGTGCGAATCGGGCACCGACAGCAGCATCCAGCCCGCGGTGACAATCACCGCCAGCGTCGCCGCGGCGACCAGCAGGGCGCGCGCCGGTTTGGACCGCAGTCGCCGCCAGGGCAGGATCAGCGCCAGCGGCAGCAGGGCAATGTAGCCCGGCTTGGCAAGCCCCAGCAGCACGATCACGATCGCCAGGGCGTAGAGCTTAATGACCCTTGCCCCGGCTCTCTCCTCAGGCTGCTCCTTTTGGGTGAGGGAGCCATTTCCCCCCTCTGCTTCTGGGAGAGGGCCGGGAGGAGGACTTTCCGCATACAAATTCAGCGTCAACCCGATGAACAGGAAGCTGACCGCATTCGTGAAACCATCCGCGTTCAGGGTGGCCGCCTGGAACAGGGCCATCGGTGAAAGCGCCAGCACCAGGAACACCCACTTGCCCAGCGGCAGCAGGCGCAGCGTGACGTAGGCCGCCGCCAGGTACAGCGCCAGCCCGGCCAGCCGCAGCACGATCGCCACCGGGATGACCGGCAGCTCCAAGAAGCGCCAGAAGACCCCGGCCAGCACCGCTTGCGGCAGGAAGATCACCGGCGAGTAGATCGAGCGGGTCTCGGTGATCGACATGCTGTCGTAGTTGGGGGTCTTGAGGAAATTCTCGCGGCCAAACTGGTCGAAGGCCGGCGACTCGAAGAAGCGCCGCTGGTACGAGAGCGTGAAGAATTCCGAAAAGCCGAGCGTCTTGCCGTCGGGGCCGCGGTTGGGCAGCAGGTGCAGGCCGGAGAGGTCGTAGATGCGCAGCGCGTGCGTCTCCTCGTCGAAGCCGGCCCCAAACGGGATGAAGACGCAGTACAACAGGCCTACCACCAGCCCCAGGATCAGCAGCAGTTTTCCGGGACTTAACAGCGCGCGCGGCGACTGGTATTGATTGGTTGATTGGGAATGGGAATGACTTATCGTCAAGATCGGTTTTACGCTCGCAGAATTTGGTATCGGACAGGTCGATTATACCTTGAATCACGGCAGGGATCTTTTCAGCGCAGGCAGAGAACGTATCGGTCGGACCGAATCCTGCAGCATTTTCGTGCATCCTTTTGTTTGACAAATAGGTTGAGAATCGGTAAAGTAAGGCTGTTCCCTTATCGTTAACAAATTTCCTTCAGGAGATCTCCATGCGCTTCAGCTATGGCAAAACATTTTTGCTCGGGTTTGGATTTTTTTCGGTTAGCCTGATATGGATGACCTACAACACGTTCGTGCCGCTTTTCCTGGCGAACCGTTTTGCCCTGGATCCGAGATGGATCGGGTTCTTCATGACCCTGGACAATATCGCCGCGCTTCTCATCCAGCCGCCCGTTGGCGCCTGGTCAGACCGTCTCCGCACCCCAATCGGGCGTCGTATGCCGTTTATCCTTGTTGGAGCGCCGGTAGGGGCAGTTGTCTTCGGGCTGATTCCTTTGGCGAGCGCCCTTCCGCTGTTTGTGGCTTGCACCAGCACGCTCCTCCTCAGCATGGCTTTCTGGCGTACCCCTGTTGTAGCGATGATGCCCGATATCACCCCCTCGCCTTTCCGCTCCCAAGCGAACGGCATCATTAACTTCATGGGCGGGTTCGGGGCAATCATCGCGACGCTCGGCGGGGCCAGGCTTTATGCAATCAATCAGGCCTATCCTTTCTGGATGGGTTCGGCCCTGGTCATCGTCTCTGTTCTGCTGCTTTTTGCGTTCGTGCGTGAGCCAAAACAGTCTGAAACGGCCAGCGTAGAACAGCCCAATTTGTGGGTGGCTTTACGGACCCTGCTGAAGGACAAAGAGAAGAGCGCCCTGCGGATCTTGCTGGCGATCTTCTTTTGGTTTGTCGCCTATAATGCGATTGAAGCTTTCTTCACCCTGTACGCGCAGAATCACCTGGGATTACCCGGCGAGGACAGCGGCCTTCTGTTGGGCCAGCTTTCCCTGATCTTCGTCATCTTCGCCTTGCCGGCGGGATATATCGGTGGGAGGATCGGACGCCGGAACACGATCATGATCGGCATCGTGGCGATGTCGGCCAGTATGCTGGCGATGTTCTTCTTACCGGCCAGTTCGCTGCTCATCCAGGTTACCAAACTGCCCGTGTTGGGCGTCGTTCCGATTATCGGCTTGATCCTGATGTTTGCGGGCGCTTCCTGGGCGTTGATCAATGTGAATTCGCTGCCGATGGTGGTCGATATGACCGACGATCTGAAAGTCGGCACCTTCACAGGCTTGTATTACCTGTTCTCGACGATGGCCGCGATTGCCGGGCCGAACATCAACGGCTGGATCGTTGCGCTGACCGGGAATAACTACAACCTGATCATGGTCGTCGGCCCTATCTTCATGGTCGTTGCAATGATCATGATGATTGGCGTTCGAAAAGGGGAAGCAAAAACTTCGGAAGCGCCGGGTGCGCTAATAACTCCAGTAGTCGTGGAAGGTTAGCAGCGCTGCCGGAGCAGCAGCCATACCAGCCGAAGAAATCTGCGACTGCTTGAGAGGCGCTTTAAAGTTAAGAATGCTTTTCATTCTTGCATACCCTGTCAATTAAAGTTATACTTCCTTTGAGTGCGGGGATATTGAAGATACATTCCCGCAAAAAACTTTCTCAGATCAAGTATGTTTAGGAGAGGAGAAGTCCATGTCCAAGAAAGTTTCAATCGTAGTTGCCCTGTTGATGGTGCTCACAATCGTTCTGAGCGCTTGTGCACCGGCCGCTCCCGTGGAGCCAACCACAGCGCCGACCGAGGCGCCCCCCGCTGCACCGCCCACCCAGGCGCCGCCGACCGTCGCCCCGACTACTGCTCCGACTGAGGCCGCACCCGCTGCCCCGACCGAAGCCCCAACGACCGCTCCCACGACCGGCGAGGCAATGAACCCCGCTGACGTCCTCGTTTGCGAGGTGACCGACACCGGCGGTATCGACGACAAGTCCTTCAACGCCACCGCCTGGCGCGGCGTGGAACAGGCCATGCAGCAGTTAGGCGTGCAGGGCAAGTACCTCGAGTCGCAGGAAGTCGCCGACTACGAGAAGAACCTCAACGCCTTCATTCAGGAAGGCTGCAACTTGATCGTCCCGGTCGGCTTCTTCCTGGCCGATGCGACCAAAGCGGCTGCTGAGGCTAATCCCGATCAGAAGTTCTCCATCGTCGATGTTTCTTACGATCCGGTGGTCCCCAACATCTTGGGACAGGTCTTCCAGACCGACGAGGCCGCCTTCATGGCCGGTTATCTCGCGGCCGGAATGACCCAGACTGGCATCGTCGGAACCTATGGTGGTTTCCCGATCCCGACCGTTACGATCTTTATGGACGGCTTTGCTCGCGGTGTGCAGTATTACAACGAGCAGAAGGGCACCGATGTGGTTGTCCTCGGCTGGGACCCCGCCAATCCCGACACGGGTCTATTCAGCAGTTCCTTCGACGATCAGACCAAGGGCGCCGAGTTGGGTAATTCGCTCATGGACGAAGGCGCAGACATCATCATGCCCGTGGCCGGCCCGGTTGGCCTGGGCACAGCCGCCGCCGTGAAGTCTCGGGGCAATGGCATGGTCATTGGCGTCGACTCCGATTGGTTCCTGACCTCCCCCGACTACGCCGACATCATCCTGACTTCGGTCATGAAGAACATGGATGCAACCACCCTTGGCGCAATCCAAGAGGTGATCGACGGCACGTTCGAGGGCGGCACCATCACCGGTAACCTGGATAATGATGGCGTTGGCCTCGCTCCGTTCCATAATCTTGAAGGTCAGGTTCCTGCTGATCTGAAGAGCGAGCTCGAACAGGTGAAGGCAGACATTCTGTCCGGCACCGTCCAGACCCGCCCGTAAAGTTAAGTTTTCGAGAGTAAAAAGGGCCGGATGCAAATCCGGCCCTTTCTCGATTCTCAAAAGCAGCTCACATTCTGATTGTTCCTTCTTGTACAGATGCGAGATTCCGAGGAGCTTTAATGGTAAAATGGATCAAATAATCTCAGATTTTTAATGCTTGTTCCCAGGAATGATTATGACAACAGTATTGCAACTCTCGGATATCACAAAAAGGTTTCCCGGGGTGCTGGCAAACGATCATATCGATCTCACTTTGAATCAGGGAGAGATACTGGCCTTGCTCGGCGAGAACGGCGCCGGTAAGACAACTCTCATGAACATCCTGTATGGTCTCTACCAACCCGATGAGGGTGAAATCAGCGTAAGAGGCCAAAAAGTTGAGATCCATTCCCCTACCGACGCAATCAGCGTCGGTATTGGTATGGTTCACCAGCACTTCATGCTCATCCCGGTGTTTACGGTCACCGAGAATGTGATGCTTGGTGAGGAGGCTGTTTCAACCGGTGGATTCCTTGACCGGCAGACAGCCGCCGATCGCATTCAACATATCTCTGAGCAGTATGGGCTCGATGTAGATCCAGGCGTGCTGGTGAAGAACCTGCCGGTGGGTGTGCAGCAGCGGGTGGAGATCATTAAACTGCTCTATCGCAACGCAGACATCCTGATCTTCGATGAACCCACCGCCGTGCTGACCCCTCAGGAAGCGGACGAGCTGTTCATCATCATGCGTGAGCTGGCCAAGCAGGGCAAATCGATCATCTTCATCACGCATAAGCTGCGTGAGGTGCTGGATGTGGCCGATCGCATTATGGTCATCCGGCGCGGCCAGATGGTCGGCGAGACGGAACCTGCAGAAGCAGATCGTGATACGCTGGCTTCGATGATGGTCGGGCGGCAGGTTAACCTCGAGGTGGAAAAGACAATTTCCCAGCCCGGCGAGATGATCCTCGAAGTGCGCGATTTAGTCGTGGCCGACGACCGGCGCCAGGTGACGGTGGATGGGGTTTCCTTCGAAGTGCATGCCGGTGAGGTCTTTGGGGTTGCCGGCGTGCAAGGCAACGGGCAGACCGAGCTGGTGGAAGCTGTGACGGGGCTGCGCGATCCGGTCGAGGGAGAGATCCTGCTGATCGGCCATGACATCTCCCACGCCACTCCTCGGCAAGTGACCGAATTAGGCACCGCCCATGTACCTGAAGATCGCCAGCGAGATGGCCTGGTTTTGCCTTTCCCGGTTTCAGACAACCTGGTCCTCAATACTTACTACCGCAAGCCCTACGCCAACGGCGTGATCATGGACGAAAAGAACATCCTGGAGGAATTGGTTGAGCTGATCCGCGAGTTTGATGTTCGTACACCCAGCCCACTGACCCCGGTTGGCTCGCTCTCCGGCGGAAACCAGCAAAAGGTGATTATCGCCCGTGAGCTCTCGCGCCCGATCAAGCTGTTGGTTGCTTCGCAGCCTACTCGTGGCCTGGATGTGGGCTCGATCGAGTACATTCACAGCCGCATCATCGCTAAGCGCGATGAGGGCGCGGCTGTGCTGCTGGTCTCGCCAGAACTCGATGAGATCATGGAGCTTTCGGATCGGATCGCGGTGATGTTCCGCGGTAAGATCCTGGCGGTTGTTCCGGCTGCCAAGGCGACCAAAAAAGCCATTGGCTTACTGATGGCTGGCATTCAGCCGGAGAAAATCGAGGATGAATCCGCTGCCGGACGTAAAGTGGAAACAACGCTCTAGGAGGGTGGACGTGGAGAACGATAAGCAAGATCAAGAGACCAAGCAAACGGACGCCGGCCGGGAGATCATCCAGGAGACCATCAGCGCCTCGGAAAATCAGAACCGGGGCTGGCGACCGGCCCTGCGGAAACTGGTGATCCCGCTCCTGGCAGTCGTTACCGGGCTTATTGCCGGAGCGATCCTCATTGTTTTGACCAGCGAACAGGTTTACGTCGCCTTTGGGCAGTCGTTTGGCGCCGGCGTTGCTACCGCCTGGAACATTGTCATCACGGCTTACGGCTCGTTATTTGCCGGCGCCCTCGGCAATCCCCGGGTGATCCTCAGCGCCCTGCAAAGCGGCGATCAAGCCACCATTCTACGGGCGGTTAACCCCTTCCTTGAGAGCCTGGTGGCTTCGACCCCATACATCTTCGCCGGTCTGGCGGTGGCCTTGGGCTTTCGCGCCGGTCTGTTCAATATTGGCGTGGAGGGGCAGCTGTTTATCGGCGCAACCACAGCCACGTTCGTCGGTTACGCGCTAACCGGGCTTCCGAGAATTATCCACTTGCCCCTGACGCTGCTGGCCGGTTTTGCCGGAGGAGCGGCTTGGGGCTTCATCCCTGGCTGGCTGAAAGCCAAGACCGGCGGCCACGAGGTGATCAACACGATCATGTTGAACTGGATCGCATTCCGCTTGACCGACTGGCTGCTGGCCGGGCCGATGCAGCGTGCGAATTCGGGTGGAATGCCCATCAGCCCGTTCATCCAGCCGAGCGCAGAGCTCCCCCGCTTCTTCCCGGCGCCGGTGCGGTTCCATCTGGGCTTCTTTATCGCTCTGGGTGTTGCCTGGCTGGTGTGGTGGTTCCTGTTCAAGACCACCTGGGGGTATAACCTGCGTACAGTCGGAGCGAACCCATTTGCTGCTCGCTACGCCGGTATGAACATCGTCAACAGCACCGTGGTTGCCATGACCCTCTCGGGCGGTCTGGCCGGTTTAGCCGGCGCCAATCAAGTGCTGGCCATCTCGCGCAATCTGGCGATGGGGCTTTCCTCCGGGTACGGCTTCGACAGCATTGCTCTGGCCCTCTTGGGCGGCAGCCATCCGGTTGGCGTTGTGTTAGCCGCACTGCTCTTCGGCACAATGCGCAACGGCGCAACCCAGATGATGGTCACTACCCGTATCCCAATCGATATCATTTCTATTTTGCAAGCGTTTATCCTCATGTTCGTAGCTGCTCCTGCGATCATCCGGTCCCTCTACCATCTGCGCAAGCCCAGCCAAGAGGAAGGTCCTGTTGTTACGAGCTCGTGGGGAGGAGGTGACTGATGGCTGCTACTGCGGTTACTCGCCGGACCATTGAAGTCTCCCATACCCGGCAGCGCGTTATGGGCGGCATCTTCTTACTATTGGGCGTGTTGATCCTGCTCTTATTTGTGCGTGACACCGAGGCGGGCGTTTCGACTCGGTTTGTTATGACCCCGGGCGGTATCACTCGCGGTCAGCTGCCCCCCTGGAAATTCCAGGCTCTGCCGATGCTGATAGGCCTTGGCATTGTCGACGTCCTCGCCGGGCTTTACCAGTTGGTGCGCGGCTTTGGTAAGTATCGTAACTTTGCTCTAGGAATTGTCGTCGGCATCTTTGTTTTCGCATTCTTAGTATGGTCGGCGGCCGGGGCTTCGCTTAATCTTGGGGGCATGCTCAGCAATGCGGTCCTGCTGGCGGTTCCGATCACCCTCGGCGCATTCTCGGGCGTATTGTCCGAACGCGCGGGCGTGGTCAACATCGCCATCGAGGGCATGATGCTGATGGGCGCCATGGTCGGCGCGCTGGTTGGCAGCGTTACCCAATCGCTGTGGATCGGCCTGCTGGCCGCCATCCTGGCCGGCTTACTTCTGGCGGCGGTGCATGGCGTCTTGTCGATCCATTACAAGATCAACCAGATTATCTCCGGCACGGTGATCAACATTTTCGCCACCGGATTCACCTCGTTCATATCGGCCAAATTCCTGCAGGTTTACCAGAATCTGAACAACCCTCCCATCTTCCCGCGCTGGCCGATCCCCGGACTGGCCGACATCCCCTTGATCGGTCCGGTCTTCTTCAACTCGAATTTATTTGTGTACGCGATGATCGTGTTCCTCGTTGTACTGCAGGTTGCGCTCTTCTCGACCCGTTGGGGTTTGCGCTTGCGTTCCGTTGGCGAGCACCCCAAAGCAGCCGACACCCTCGGAATCAATGTGTTCCGTACGCGCTACATGGCGGTGTTCTTGAGCGGCATGATGGCCGGGCTGGCCGGGGCATACTTCACCCTCGGCGCCGTTGGCCGGTTCGATGAGCTGATGACCGCCGGCCGCGGCTTTATTGGCCTGGCAGCCATGATTTTTGGCAACTGGACTCCGCTCGGTTCGTTTGGAGCAGGCCTTCTGTTCGGTTTTTCCGATGCCATCTCCTCCAAGCTGTCCATCCTCGGCAGCACAATTCCGCCGCAGTTTATGGCTATGGCTCCCTACATCACCACCATGATCGTGCTTGCTGGCGTCGTGGGCCGCGGCCAGATGCCTGCCGCCGATGGTGTGCCGTACGAGAAAGAATAAAGAAGCGATACTCTCGACAGAAATGTGATGATAAAGAGAGTGCGCTGTAACCCGGCGCACTCTCTCTCTGTAATCACAGTTCTCTAAAAAATCTGGTATAAATGGGAAGTTCTCATTTGTTTTGATCCTGAAGGAGCCCGAATGTCAACGGTTGAAGTTGAAGGGATTGTCAAGCGTTTTGGAAGCATGCGCGCCGTCGATGGGGTGTCGTTTGAAGTTCAGCCCCACGAAATCTTTGGCCTGTTGGGGCCGAATGGCGCCGGAAAGACCACCACGATCCGCATCATCCTGGATATTTTCAAGGCAGATGCCGGACAGGTGAGCGTCTTCGGCGGACCGATGACCGAGAATAAGAAGAACCGCATCGGTTACCTGCCGGAGGAGCGCGGCTTATATCAGGATATCCAGTTGGAACGGGCGCTGGTGTATCTCGTGTCGCTGAAGGGACTCTCTACTCTGGATGCAAAGCAGCGGGTGGAAGCCTATATGCAGCGCTTCGACCTGGCGCAGCACCGCAAGAAGAAGATCAAAGAGTTGAGCAAAGGTATGCAGCAAAAGGCTCAACTGATTGTCACCTTCGCACATGAGCCCGAGTTGGTGATCATCGACGAGCCGTTCAGCGCGCTCGACCCGGTCAACACCCAGATGGTGAAGGACCTGTTAAGAGAAGAGAGCGCCAAGGGCGCCACGATTGTCATGTCCACGCACCAGATGTATCAGGTGGAGGCGTTGTGCGACCGGTTGGTGTTGATCAATCAAGGGAAGGTCGTGCTGTATGGCAGACTGAGCGAAATCCGCCACCGATACGCCGGAGAAGACTTGCTGGTCCGGGCGCTAGACCCGCTGCCGGATAACATGCCCGGCGTAGACACGGTGGAGCCTATCAATGGCTCTGTGCGGCTGCGATTGACCCCAGGTGCAGCGCCCCAGGACGTGCTGCGTTCGCTGGTCGCCCAAAACGTGACGCTGGAGAAATTTGAAATCGCTGTGCCCACCCTCGATGAGATCTTTATTAAGGTCGTTCAAGGAGAAGGAGCCTCGGAATGAGGAACGTATGGCGCGTCCTTGTTTACGAATACCTGCGCCATGTTCGCCGCAAGCGCTTCATCCTGATGGTGTTGAGCATGCCGCTGATCCTGGTGGTGATCGTCGGTGTGAGCCTGCTGTCGGTGGTGCTGCAGTTTAACTCCGACCCGATTGGGTATGTGGATCAGTCGGGGCTGCTTTCCGATACCGGTCGTGCGGCAGACGGGTTCTCCAGTGTAGAAATCATTCCATTTGAAGACACGGCCGCGGCGAACGCGGGGCTGGAAGAGGGCAAAATCCAGGCGTACTATCTGGTTGGGCCGGACTACCTGGATACCGGGGAGGTCAGCCTGATTGCAAACAGACGCCCTGGGGAGAACGCCAGCTCTGAGTTTTCAGCTTTCCTGCGCGATAACCTGGTTCGCAGGCAGTCTCCGGCGGTTGCCCAGCGGTTAGAACAGGGGAATGAGCTGGAAGTGCGCTCGCTGGGAGGTGAACGGCAAATGGGCTCCGACCAGTGGCTGCAGCTGGTACTGCCGTTTGTGGCCGGTTTCCTGTTCATTATCGTCGTTAACATGAGCGGCGGTTATTTGCTCCAGGCAGTGGTGGAAGAAAAGGAAAACCGGACGATGGAAATTGTGATCACGTCCGTCTCTCCTGGCCAGCTGATGGGCGGAAAGATCATCGGGAACCTGGCGGTTGGCTTGACGCAGATCTTGATTTGGGTCTTCTTCCCGCTCGTAGCATTCCTGCTGTTCCGCCCCCTGATTCCTTTTGCCAATCAGCTGCACCTGGAGCCGCAGTTCATGCTGCTCATGCTGCTGACACTGGTGCCGGCGTTCGTTCTGGTGGCGGCCTTGATGGCGACCGTGGGCGCGACGGCGACAGAATCGCGTGAAGCCCAGCAGATCGCCGGTTTGTTTACACTGCCTATCGCGGCCCCATTCTGGTTCACCAATTCGATCATATCCAACCCGAATGGAACGGTGTCGGTCATTTTGAGCATGTTCCCGCTCACTGCGCCGATCTCGCTGCCGCTCCGCTCGGCTTTTACGGTCGTGCCGTTCTGGCAGATGGCGCTCTCTGTGAGTTTACTGTGGCTGATCGCTGCGGGGGCGCTGTGGCTTGCGGGCCGAGCTTTCCGTATGGGTATGCTCCGCTACGGGAAACGCCTGTCTTGGAAAGAATTGTTCAGGAGAGCGTAATGTCGAAGACACTGCTGGTACTGCGAAATGAGTTAAGAAGGATCATCTTCCGACGGTCGTTCATCCTGGTGTTGATCTTGCTGCCGGTGGTATCGGTGATCAGCTTCCTGACCGTGTCTTACATCAGGGAGAGGGAAGCCACTACCCAGGCGGAGAACGGTGGGGGGAGCGTCAGCGAGACGACTTACGAGGGATTCGTGGACTTGAGCGGCATCATTCAGGAGATGCCCACTGAGGCCTCGGATTATCTGGAGCAATATGCTACCGTTGCGGAGGCGCAAGGATCTCTGGATGATGGCTTCATATCCGCATACTACGTCATCCCGCAAGATTACCTGGAGACCGGGCAGATCATCTACTACCGCCCGGATTTCAATCCCCTCTCGCAGACGTCCCATTCCTCGGCGCTTGAATTCACGCTGGCCTATAATCTCTTAGAGCAAAACCCCGACCTGACACAGCGGATCGAGAATCCGTTAGCGAACCTGGAGCAGAATATCCAGTCCAAGGGGCCGCAGCGCGAACTCAGACGCCATGCTAACCTTCTTCTTGCCGTATGGGGTCACCTTCCTGTTTTACTTCGTGATTTTTAGCTCAGCCAGCCTGATGCTCAACAGCATTACCGACGAAAAGCAGAACCGGGTGATGGAGATTTTGATGACGTCGGTGACGCCGATGCAGATGCTGACCGGGAAGATCATTGCGCTGGGGATCGTTGGTCTGCTGCAGACACTGATCTGGGGTGGTACAGGCTTTGCTTTGCTGCGGCTGAGCAAACAAACCTTCAACGTTTCGGATGCCTTCCAGCTGCCGCCGTCGATCCTGCTTTGGGGTGTGATCTTCTTCTTGCTCGGGTACACAGTCTATGCCAGCCTGATGGCTGCGGTTGGCGCACTGGTCCCCAATTTGCGCGAGGCCTCGCAGGCGACCATGCTGATCATCCTGCCGCTAATCCTGCCAATCATGCTGATCACGCTGCTGGCAAATCAACCGGACGCCGCCATTTCCGTGGGGCTTAGCCTGTTCCCGTTGACCGCTCCGGTAGCGATGATGGCCCGGTTGTCGGCGGGGTTCGTGCCCATTTGGCAGTTGGCGCTGGCGGTGATCCTGCTGGCAGTCACCGGGTGGTTGGTCATGCGCAGCACAGCCGGTATGTTCCGTGCGCAGAATCTGCTATCGGGACAGTCGTTCAATTTGAAGTTGTTCTTCCAGTCTTTGTTGGGTAGAGCGTAAGCTTACGCAGCGGATACAAAAGATGGCGGCTCACATGGCCGCCATCTTTTGTATCCCTTCGAGCGAAATTACTCCGGTCCGCTTGCGATGGCCAGTTGGATCGATTGCTCCGGCAAGGTTGTTCCTTGACGCCAGGCTTGTATGAACATTTGAGCATCCAATTCGCGACGAGCAGCCGCCTCGGTATCCGCCTGGTATTCGCCATTGCCATCGATCACCGGCTGATCTTCGAAGGATTTCTGCAAGCTGCGGGCTGACGCCAGCCAGTACACGGCCTGTTCCGTCTGCCCGGTTTCCTGGGCAATACTTGCGCATCCAACGAGCGCCCAACTGGCGCCCCAGCGATCTTTTTGATGGAAAAAGCCTTTCAGGCAGCCATTGAAACAGGCTGCTGCTTTTGCGCTCCGGCCCGTGGCTTGGGCGGCGCGCCCCAGGTAGTACTCCACCCATCCGCTGCCTTCCGAATAGTTGAGATGGCTCAGGTAGTGCCAGCTGTCCTGTAAATTTGCGTAGGCTGTTTCGAAATCTCGCTGAGTCAGGTGAATGATCCCAAGGTTGCAGGATGCCCAGGCATAACCGCGCCAGTCGCCGTTTTCTTGAAAGCTCAAGCGGCATTTTTCGAGCATGTGCAGGGCGCCTTCCGAGTTATCCCGCTTGCGGGCCAGGATCGCGCACTGATAGAGGGCCCAGGCTGCGCCGCGTTCCTCACCGGCCTGCCGGAACAAGGCCAGGGCTTCGGCCAACAGCTGTTGGGTGTGATTGAGGTTGCTTGGGAGATACAGCTGGCTGAGGTTATATAGCACCCAGGCCAGGTTCCAGGTCTGGCCGAGCCTGCGGAACAGGCGTTCGCTTTCCTCAAACAGCTCACGCGCTCGTGACAGGTTGCCCTTGGACTGTTCCACTTGGCCGAGGTGATTCAGCGCCCAGGCAATGCCGTAAGTGTGATTCTGCTCTTTGAACAGGCGCAGGCTTTCTTCGATCAAGGGCTCGGCTTGCGAATACCCGAGCAGCCAGGCCAGCAGCCCGGCGCCGTTCAGCAGATGGGCGTGCAAGACTGGGTAATCCTTTCCATGCGGGAGCGCCATCACCCGGTTCAGCCAGGTGTAGCCTTCGCGCACGTAACCGCGGTCGAGCCAGAATTCCCACATTTGGGCGGCCAGACGCAAGGCGGTTTCAGCGCTTTGGGGGTCCTCAATCGACCAATCGAGCGCAGCCAGCAGATTCGCATACTCCGCGGCGATCCGGTCGAGCCAGTACACCTGGCTGCTGGTGTGCAGCCAGACGGCGGCTTGCTCTTCCATCCACTGGCGGTAAAACTCGGCGTGCTTGCGGTGGAGCGAATCGCTCTGATGCATTCGACCGAGCTGCTCCAGCGCATACTCGCGCAGCAGCTCCAGCATGCCGAAGCGCGGGGGGCCGTCGGAGCTGTCGATTTGGTTCAGCATATGCTGATCGATCAGCAGCGGGAGCGCGTCGATCAACGCCAGATGGCTTTTGTTCTCTATGATGGATAGATCGCATATGGATTCGGCCGCTTCGAGCGTGAAGCTGCCGACGAATATGCCCAGTTGGCAGAACAGTGCCTGCGCGACCGGCGGCAGCAGGCGGTAGCTCCACTCGATGGTCCTGCGCAGGGTTTGCTGTCGATGGGGCAGGTCTTGCATGCGCGAGGTCAACAGGTCGAGCGGAGCGGTTTTGCCGATACCTTTAATTTCGCGCAGCAGTTCTTGCGGGGTGAGGGTTTTACAGCGGGCGGCGGCCAGTTCGAGCGCCAGGGGCAGGCCGTCGAGGCGGACGCAGATCTCGGCCACTGCGGGTGCATTTTTGGGGGAAATGGCGAAGGATGGATTGGCGACTCGTGCTCTTTCTTCAAACAAAGCCACCGACGGCAGTTTGACCAGCTGGGCGGGAGAAGGCAGGGAGAGCAGGTTGGGTAATGCCAGGGGGTGGACCTCAAACACTTGCTCACCGCGAACGAGCAGGCTTGAACGGCTGGTCGTCAGAATTTTAAGATCGGGCAAGGCTTCCAGGCAGGTGACGAGTGACAGGGCGGCGGGCAGTATCTGTTCGAAGTTGTCGAGGAAGAGCAGCAGTTCTTTATCGCGTAGGTAGTCGATCAGCTCTTCGATTGGAGACATCCCCGCCAACCGGCGCACGCCCAGAGCCTGGCTGATGGCCGGCACGACCAGGTCTGGATCGTGAATGGCTTCGAGCGGCACAAAGCGGACGCCATCGGCAAACAGATCATAGAGGTCACTGGCGGCCTGGATCCCCAGCCTGGTTTTACCGATACCACCCGGCCCGGTGAGCGTTAACAGTCGAACCTCTGACCGGCGGAGCAGCGCCGAAAGCTGCTGCAGATCGGTATCGCGACCGATCAGGGAAGAGAGGGGCATGGGTAGATTCGTAGAAGGAGGGGAGAAGCCAGGAGCAAGCGGGCTCGTTTGGACGGATCGAGCCAACAGCAAAAACTCCTCCTGTTGATCAGAGGGGATGTGTAAGCGCTGTGCCAGGAGCTCAGCAATTTGCCGGGACGGTCTACGCTGATCCGCCTCGATCTTTTTGATCATTATCAGCGAACAAGCCACCTTCTGAGCCAAATCATCCTGTCGTAGCCCGGCCGCTTTGCGCTGCTGCTTTACCCACTGGCCAAATGTCAGGGGTTGGTGTGGATGGGGCATCGTCTGTATACCTGGCTGTATACCTGCGTGTACTCTTTACGGAAATGCAAGTTCACTTAATAAGTATAGCAGTTTTCAGAGGTAATGAAGATAAATGTAAGCAAGTTGGATAGGAAGGAAAATGAGCCGCCTGGTTTCCCCAGTTTCAAGTATAATAAATGCGGATGCTGGAGCAGGTACTGCGGACCTTAACAAAGCGACCCTCAAACCAACCGCCTGACTTCCCAATAAAAAGTCAGGCGCAGTAGCACGGGTGGGGGTCGTGGTTGGTCAACACCGCCATGTATACCGTTTCTCGCCCTCGTAGCTCAATGGACAGAGCGCCTGACTTCGAATCAGTAGGTTGTGGGTTCGAATCCCGCCGGGGGCGCC
>CAWEQO010000007.1:0-391513 GCA_963811225.1 uncultured Chloroflexia bacterium | reverse complement strand
GGCCAGGAGTTCGAAGAAGAAGGTCTGCGCCGGAACGTGGTCGAGAACCTGATCGCCGATGGCCAGCTGCTGACCAACCGCCAGCTGCGCACGAGACTTCGCCCCGAACGCACCGAGCCGGTGCAGGCCACCATCCTGCGCCAGGGCGGCGGCCGCATCTTCTTATGTGAACTGACCGAGGATCAGTGGACCGCTTTCCAGCGCCGCCTGAACAACTTCATGGACGAAGTCGTCCTCGATGTGCCCAACGATCCGAATACGCGCCGCCGTGAGGTGGGTTCCGTCCCCGCCGTGCGCCGCATCTTCGATCTGATCTCATAACCAAGTAGGGCGAAGCGCTCCCGGGCGTTTCGCCCTACTTGTATTTACCTACGGAAAGGAACGCAATGAACTTCATCCAAAGTAACGGATACTACGTGCCTGTCGACAACGTCTTTTATGCCACCGTGCAAGACACCGAGACGTCCTTGACGCTCGCCACCAGCGAGCAGCGCCTGCACTTCGAAGGCGCCCTCAAGGAAGAGGTCGAGCCCCTTCTGCTGAAATCCGGCTTCGTGTCCTTCGGGCGCATCCTCATCAACCCGGCTCGGGTCTCATATCTGCGCGTTTCCGATACCGCCGTGACCGTTTTTGGCGGCGAATTCTCAGTCCGCTTCATGGGCGAGGAAGCCATCGAAAAAGCGGTCTCGTTGTTGTCTCCCAAAAAGCGGGGGAAATAATGTTCTTCCCTATCAGCGACGCAAAAATCAACCGCGACGGCGTCGACTGGATCGAGTGGCGTAACGAGCGCTTCGTCTTGCATGTTGGCAAGCGCAGCCTCTCATTCTCGACCGAATACACCGGCCAGGCCGTCGATCTGGCCCGAACTTTTATCCGCGACCACAACATGGACCAGATCAACCCGGACAAGATCGCCTGGGTCGAACCCTACGGCGATTGCCTCACGGCCTACCTGGAGAGCTCGATCCACAACATTACCGACCCCGTTGAGATCGAGAAGCTGGAGAAAGTTTTGAGCCGGGGAAGGAGAAAGAAATGAGCAATTGGGAACTGGCGGTCATTGGAACCGCCATCTCCGATCCGAGCACGCTGTCGGGGAGGCCGAGGCTCTTTTGCCTACGGACTTCTCCGGTAAGAACCAGGTTGCCTGGTCGAATATTCTGGGCTTGCACAACAGCGGCGGGTTCGACGCCAACGCGGTGCGCCTTGCCTTGGAGAACGATCCCGAATGGAGACGCCAACTTTCCGGCGACGGAAACACCAACGATTACCTGCGTGAGGTCCTAACCTATCGCGGCCTGACCATGCAAGTCTACGCCGACAAAGTCCTCGAAGCCTCGGTCAAGCGAGCTGTCCGCCGCTCCGCAGCCCTGATCGCTATCACCGCCGAGGAAGAGGGCGCATCCGCCAATGATGTCCTGGATTACGCCGAGCAGCAGATCATGCAGCTCCGGCGCACACGCATGAACGAAGGCGTGATGATCGGAGACATCCTTTCACTTTTTATAACTCGCCTGGATGGAATGATTGAAGGCACCGTGCGGCCCGCTTGGACGCCTTCGGTAACTGCCGTAAAAGACGTGATCGGCTTTGCCGAGCCGTCCGAGTTCATGGTCATCGGCGGCCGCCCAGGTGAGGGCAAGTCCTCATACCTGCGGGTCGAGCATTACGATCTGTCGGTCATCCATGGCATCCCTTCGGCCATCATCAACATGGAGAACGACCCCATCGAGTACGCCAAGTTCATGATTGCGCTCCACACCGGCATCGACAGCCGTCGGCTGAAAGACCCGCGCCAGCTGTCACGCCAGGATGTGGAGAACGTCAAGCAAGCCGCCAGGGAGATCAACAGTAAGCCCCTCAAGATCGTCACCATGGCGGCGCCGACCGTCGCCGAGATCAACCGAACGGCTCGCAAGCTCATCCACGAGATGGACATCAAGCTCTTAGGGGTGGACTACATCCAGCTCGCTCGCAACGGCCTTGAGAAGCGGGTAGACGACATCGCCACGACCACGGCAGGACTGCGCGCCTTCGCCCTCGCGAACGGCGTTTCCGGTCTTAGCCGCAAGCCAGCTCAACCGGGCTATCGAGACCCGCAACAACGGTTCCGACGACCCAATGCTGTCGGACTTGCGCGAGAGCGGCTCGCTGGAACAGGATGCCACCATCGTCGCTTTTATCCGCGGCCACTGGCGCAATCCGACCGAGCAGCAGCTGAGTGTCTTCCCCGAGAACGTGGTGCAGGGTAGGGTGCTGGAACGGCCCAAGGCCATCCCGGTCCGTTTCCACGTCGCCAAGAACCGCAACGGCGAGATCGGCCCGTCCGAAGTCGTCAAGTGGAACAAGGCCAACGGGAAATTCCACACGTTGGCCCGGGACGCTCGCGTCTAATAGAAATCAGGGAGGGAGGGGGGTCCTCCCGGGAGACGATCATGCCTGATTTTTATGTCACCAAACAGAGATCGGTTGTTATCGAAACGAAGGAGCTCGTTCGCGCCAGAAGCGAACTAGACGCCCGGTTAGGAAAAGGGAGCACGATTATGAATATCGGCAACAAGCAAATTCGAGAGAACACCAGCGAGATCGTCAGCGTCCTTCCTGCAGAGGAGGGGAAGTGAGCACGACCTACTACCGCATTTTCGATGAGTGCAAGCGCTGCGGGCGCTCGGACATCGAGTGTATCGGAACCGCGACTTCCAGCCGCAAGTTCCTGTTTTTGACGGGTGGGCTGGGGTTCTGGAAAGACCGCCTGAAGACCGGTCGTATCATCAATGACAACAGTGGGCACGAAATACCCACCGAAGAGTTCTTCGAGATCGTCCAAGAAGAACAGTACAAGCAAACCAACCACGTCGGCGACATTGCCTACCTTGTCCATATGGACCCGGAAGGGTACGAATACCGATGAGGCTCTACCAGGATCGCATCCTCGTCGATACATTCCCTGCTTTCAAAAAGAAGAAGGGCTGTTTAGCCAACCGGCTGGTGGGTTTCAACGTCTCGGGCCGTGAGCAGGTCACGGTCGAGCCGGTCTATCTTCCCCTGCTCGCCGTAGAAAAGCACGGCGGCGTGACTACCATCATGGTGAGCCGGAACCGTCCCCTGTTTTTACTGTTCGTCTACGAACGCTGGCCGTTCATCCACTTTCATAAGATCGAGAAAGAAGTCGTCGAATGAAAATCATCTGTTCCGCCGACAACAGTGAGATGGATCACCTCGCCTGCCTGAACTGCGCCCTAATGGGTTCGCCGCCCTGTGGTTATGACTACGCCCTCCTGAAGGCGCTGTACGGCGACGATCAGAAGGAGGACCGCCGGAAGGAGATCCATGTCACCGACCTGACCGGCTGCCTGCGCAAAGCCTACCTGGACAAGACTTCTCCCGCCGCCGAGCGGCCGCACGAAATGCTCACCCGCTGGATGGGCTCGGCCGTTCACGCTTACGCTGAAGGCTCGGACGAGTGGCTGGAAAGCGAGCTGCCGATTGTGGCCGAGGGTATCACCGGCAAGGCCGACATCGTCTATCGGAACGGTCGGGTAGTGGACTATCAATGCCAGCCAGCCGGCGAACTCGTAACAATGGCCGATGGAACCGAAGTGAAAATTGAGGATGTCCATATTTTCGAGCAAGTATTGTCTTGGGATGGACGGCAATATGTCTCAGCTCGCGTAACTGCAATACTAGACGGAGGTTTTCAAGAGGTATTTGAAATCCATATTGCCTCTGGTCAAGTCATTCGTGTGAGTGGCAACCATCCTATTCTGACAGACCGAGGCTTTGTGCCAGCGAAAGACTTAATAGTTAAAGAGGATCGTGCAATTGTCCTGTCGAATTGGAACGCAACCGGAACCCTTTCACTCGAAGATGCCCGACTAATCGGCTATTTGAACGGAGATGGGTCAACATCACGCAAATACGGCATCGGCTGGACGAATAAAGATGAAGAACTGATCGAAGACTTCCGCCAAATCATAGAAAACAAAGGGTGGGACTTCCATAGCGCAACGCAGAAACACGAAAACAACCTGGATTGGCGCATTACCAATCGAGGCTTGAAACAGAGTACAACAGGGCCGATGGAGTTCATCCGACAATATGGTTTGCATGGCAAGAAATCGTATGAGAAAACCATACCGAACAGCGTAATGTCTGCTGGCCTGGATGCGGTAGTCAACTACATAGCTGGACACTTTGATACAGATGGCACTATTACCAATCCGCAAGCTATCGACCGAATTCCGGCAAGGCTCAGTATCACCACTACCAGTAAGGAAATGGCGCGACAGCTTAGTGAACTTCTGCGCCGTATCGGCATCTCCAACCGCATTCACGTCAGCCCAGTCGGCTACGGCGGACGGATTACTCGCCTCGGTTACATTATTTGTGTATGGCAGGCCGATATGATACTTCGCTTCGGAGATCTGATCCCATTTATTTGCGAGAAGAAGCGTGACAGGTTCAATAACTGGCGATCATATCTCGAACAAAAACTGCGGAAGGGAGGTAAAAACCTTCGCCGCATCGAGAGCGTAGTTTCACTCGGAAATATGCAAACGATTGGACTGGAGGTCGAAAATACCCATACCTATATTACAAATGGCGTGATCACCCACAATTCGACCCGCTGGCTCTACCCCGACAAGCTGCCGTATGGCTCGCACGCCCTGCAGGTCAACATCTACGCCTGGCTGCTCAAAAGGATGGGCCGTGAGGTGAACCAACTCCAGATCCAGTACGTGGACATGTCCGGCCCGACCAAGTGCAGGAAATGCCGTGTTCCTGTTCGGATGTTCCACGGCGAGATCAAGTGCCCGAACTGCCTGCAAACCCCCAAGGGCGCGCACTTAGGAGCCCTGCTGGTCGAAATACCGTTGATGGGCGAGCAGGAGATCGAAGAAATGATCACCCGGCGCCGTACTTGCTCGGCCTGGCGCTCGCCACTGACGACGCTCCCGACCGGGAGCCTGGCTACTTGTGCAATTACTGCTCGCACTTCGCTGTGTGCCAGCCGGACCTGTCGGAATGAGCTCGATAAAAAGCCTGGAAGAAAAAAAAAAAATATGAAATTTTTAAGGGGGGAAAGGGAAGGGATCCTCGCGGGCTGGATAAGATTGTCAAGCGGAACGCCCAGCCGGACTTTCCGCCGTCGGAAACTATAAAGGAGTAATCATGGCAAAAGACTTATTGAAAGACCTCGGGATTGAATATTCCGGCAGCGTCACCCCCGGTGGGGTCAAGCTGATGTTCTGGGGCGACACCGCTACCCGCAAGACCGAGATGGTCGTGCGCAACTTCCCCAACGTCCTGCTGATCGACACCGAGGGCAACTCGGATGTGCTCTTGAACCACCCCGACATCCCGCCCTTCCTGCGCATCAAGACCAAGGACGTGCGCCAGATCTTATCCGTCCTCGAAGCCGCCGCAGAAGGCAAGCTAACGCTCCCCAACGGCGAGAAGGTAGAAACGGTCTCGCTGGACAGCTGGACCGTGCTGTGGGGCGTTCAGCAGGACGTGGCGGCCAAGTTCGCAGAGAAGCGCGCCGAGAAGAAGCGCTACTCGGTGGATGAAGCCAACATCACCATGACCGACTGGGCCAAGTCCAAGCGGCCGATGAAGCGGGTCTTAAACATCATCAACGGCTCGCAGATCAAGTTCCTGATCATCATCGCCCGCCAGAAAGAGGAGTACGAGATGAGGGGCGCCGACGCCGTCAAGACCGGGCGTGTGATCCCCGACGTCATGAAGGGCACCGAGTACGACGTCAACCTGGCCTTGCACTTCTCCATGGAGAATGGCAAGTGGGGTTTTGAAACCTCGAAGGTGCAAGGCTCCCTGATCGACCTCTTCCCCCTCGGTAAGAAGCAGGGCCAATTCCCCTTCGAGGGGTTCTTCGCCCGCTTCGACGGCATCGATCCTTCCAAGTCGACCAAGATGCGCAACGAGGACGAGGTCACGAATGAAATCGCCGATGCGGAGAACCCGCACACGCGCGAAGATCTGATCCAGTACGGCAAGGATCTGGGGCTGTCGCCCATCGCCATCGGCGCTGTGCTGAAGGATGCCAATATGAGCTTCGATCCCAAGCAGTGGGACAAGATGGTCGAACTGCTGGGCGAAGCAGTCAAGAAGTAGGATTATCAGGGGAGGGAGCAATCCCTCCCCTCTCTCTTTGGAGAAGAATGTGGTTGAACTCAACATCTACACCTGGCCGGCGTGTCGGCGGGCGCGATCCACTTCTACGGCGATCTGGTATACAAGGGCAAAACGGCCACAGTCGAATGCCCACTAACAGAGAGCCGCGCCGCTGTCACCAACAAAAGCATTCGGGAGGAATACGTTCCCGAGTACGCCAAGTTGCACAGGGTCAAGCCCGGACAGTTGAGCAAGAAATTCGACACGGTGCGAGAAGTAGTCGAGGCCGCCAAGGGGATCTGGCTCGACCTGTTCCCCGATGCCGATGAGCTCGTCGATGCAGACAGCGGCGAGGTGTATGCCACGAGGGCGGATGCAGAACCACCAAAAAAAAAGCCTGACGGCGCGCTGAAAGAAGCGCAGGCGAAGCACAAGGTGGTCGAGGCAATCTCGGCAGGGGGAAAGTGCTTCGTCTGCGTTATAACCGGGGTATGTGAAATCAAGAAAGAGATCAAGGCCATCCAACTGGCTTTGAGGGAGGTGGACTATCAATATAGAGTTTTCGGCATCGGAAAGAGAGATGCCGCTTGCAGTACCGATTTATAATATACCGTGATGACCGTCACGAAGAAGTTCAATCTGAAATGGAGGCATAGTGGAAGAGAATTTGATCCCCGAGCGCATCAGCCCGCCTCGTGTCGAGGCTCGCATCTACATCGCCGTCGACGGTGGCGACTGGGTCGCCGGTCACGATGAAACCTATATCATGTTCGAGGGCGATGTCGACCAGGTCATGACCTGGATGAAAGAGAATGTACCGGGCTATGGTGAGGTCGACGAACAGACGGCCAGAGAATGGATCAAGAAGGCCGAGATAGAGATCGGCGGATAGCAATAGCCCCCTGAAAAGGGGGCTCGTTTGTTTCCGCCATCGGAAGATCACTATCTATCTAAATTTCAATCCACGCCTCCGCCTGGGTGGTGACTTCCGCCAGGGTCCATCCCCATGTGCATGGGGAATACCGGGTATAGTCTTGCTTGTCCTCACAGTTATTTGGGTCCATCCCCATGTGTATGGGGAATACCCGGTATCCTCCTTCTAGCCCCGGATCGGGGCATAGGTCCATCCCCATGTGTATGGGGAATACCAGGCGGACGCGGTGAGCCACACCGGCAACGGTCCATCCCCATGTGTATGGGGAATACTCGCGGTCAAAGCCGAGTCGAGCGCCGCTCAGGTCCATCCCCATGTGTATGGGGAATACCATCGTCCATATCTCACCGTACACGTCCACCCCCGGGGTCCATCCCCATGTGTATGGGGAATACCACAATTGGGAACGCATTGGGATTGTATTTGTAGGTCCATCCCCATGTGTATGGGGAATACACCGTTTCCGGTCGGCCGACAGCCGTTATGAGGGTCCATCCCCATGTGTATGGGGAATACTCGAATTGGTTACGGGTGTTCGCATCCGCATCTCGGGTCCATCCCCATGTGTATGGGGAATACAATGGGCGATAGATTAGTTAGGCTTGTAGGTCCATCCCCATGTGTATGGGGAATACTCTACGGTCGGGTCCTGGTAGAACTTCCAGTTCGGGTCCATCCCCATGTGTATGGGGAATACTTTATACGCTCGGCGTTTGTGTCGCTCGCTATAGGGTCCATCCCCATGTGTATGGGGAATACCGTGCGGTCGCCGTTGAGCGACGGAGATAGGGTCCATCCCCATGTGTATGGGGAATACGCGTTTTGCACGTATGCGCCGCGGGAGTATGGGTCCATCCCCATGTGTATGGGGAATACTTGTTTTCCTGACCTTTGTTAGCTGTCGCACGGTCCATCCCCATGTGTATGGGGAATACAGTAGCCAGCAACTAGCGGTATCGCTATGATGGGTCCATCCCCATGTGTATGGGGAATACTTTGGTCGGCTCTTCGTACTCGTTCGGCGCCGGTCCATCCCCATGTGTATGGGGAATACGGATGCCGGGCATCGGTTTCCGGCATTGGTAGGTCCATCCCCATGTGTATGGGGAATACGTGTCTACTGGATCGTTACATGCCAGCGCCGGTCCATCCCCATGTGTATGGGGAATACGAACGTGCGGACAGGTTATTGGCGCCGCGCCAGGTCCATCCCCATGTGTATGGGGAATACCTGTCCAACCGCACAGAGCAGTCGATACGGGTCCATCCCCATGTGTATGGGGAATACCGCCATCGTATTTGTATACGCGGCATTAGAGGTCCATCCCCATGTGTATGGGGAATACAGCGCATAAAACAGACTTGTAGACCCGAGGTCCATCCCCATGTGTATGGGGAATACTCTGTGCCTATATGGATACACCAAGGAGTGGGTCCATCCCCATGTGTATGGGGAATACCAGCTACCAGTACCAGCAGCCTCGAACTCTGGGTCCATCCCCATGTGTATGGGGAATACTCAGCAAGGCGGATCTCCGTGCCCTATGGGTCCATCCCCATGTGTATGGGGAATACGTACAATGCCTGACAGACTCCTGGACGCAGGGTCCATCCCCATGTGTATGGGGAATACGCTATCCGTACCTCGGGCCACACCGGCGCACACGGTCCATCCCCATGTGTATGGGGAATACTCTTCGTTAACAATTTTAACGGCTTATACGCCGCTTCTGTACCTCCGATAACTGGCAACCTTCTTCCAGGACCAACTGTACTCCTTCCCAATCAAAAATGTCCTTACCTTCAATGCCGCTCATGCGCATTTGGAACCCCTGCTCGTTATTTGTGTTCCATGCCTGAAATACCCCGCCGGCTCGTTTGCTCTGGAGGCAGTGGTCCCATAATTTATCTCGCACTCTGGCTGAGACGTCTCCGATGTATACGCCGGTTTTTATTTCAATGAGCCAATGGCTCAGTTCACCGCGCAGGCCCAAGGGCACCTTTTCAAGCAGCATGATCACCATGGTCCACCTCGCTGGGGAATGTATCCCACCAGACTTGTAAGGGAATTCCATCGTCCGTCAAAGGTTCATCCGATAGGTCCTGCGCTTGCAGCAGCTCTCCAATATCCGGCAATATGTGCTGGAGCAGCTTTTCTTCTCTCAGCCTTTCACGACACAACTGGCGGGCCCTGCTCTCAACCTTTGTCTCACTTTCCGCAGTAACCTCGAACGCGACCGGTACCGTCAATCGGGTTTTGTATAAATCAGCAACGTCGTAGACAAAAGCAAGGTGCCATCCTTTATGTAAAAATCCCAGGCCGGGTGAGTACCCGCCAGAGACGATGGCCGCATGGCAGAGCCCATGGAGTACTGCGTTAGCGGCAGACAGCGCACGGTTGATTGGATCGGCCGCTTTCCAATTCGAGCGGTCATAACTGCGGCCTTTCCATTCGACGTTCCACTTCTTGCTGGCATCCGCATAAGCGGTCCTTACACGAACGCCTTCCATCCCGCGGATTTGCTCAATCGTTAAAATCGGGGTCAAGCTTGGTTTCGAACCGTTTCTCGTACATCCGTATGACCACTTCCAACCGCTTTTGTGGGTTCGAATAAAGCTCAGCCTGCCGAATGAGATGGACCGCTCGATGGGTTTCTCCACAGCCTTGCGCGTAATAATGGGTTCCGTCTTCTCCACACCAGACGATGCTAACGCCGTCCTTTGCCATCATGGAGATGGCAGCGTGCGTGATCGTCGTGCCTGGACCTAACAGTAAAACGCAAAGTCCGGCAATCGGAACAACAGTACTTCCGATCTCTTGCATGACCAGCAGAGAGCTTTGCCGGCGCTCAATTACAGCATGTTCGATATACAGATAAGAGAGGCTATCTCTCAGCCTCGGTAACATGTGATAATCTTCGGGCATTTTAACCCCCTTTCTTTATGTACGCTTGTTTACCCATAATGGGGCAAGAGGCGCTGTTGATTTGAACCGCAGTTGCAGGATATCGTTTCAATATTTAGTTGTTAAAAGTTCCTATGAGCCACAGGGGAAGGCCGTACAGCGGACTTCCCCTGTGGAGAATGGCGAACAGGTCAGGCCCGAGCCAATGAGAGCATGCCAAAGCCGAAGCCTTTACCGCTGCCAATACCACTGGCGATGGTCGATTGAAATGCTTGGCTGTCTGTCACCTCCAACAGCCCATCAAACTGAACGCCTACCAGGGTCAGCCGATGGGTCCGATCATTTTTCTTCAAGATGCCGGTTGTCATCCCTAGGTTGGTCACTCGCACATCTAGAGGATTGAAGCCTGAAGCGGCCCCTTTGCGGGCCAACCATGCCAGCTGTTCCTGCTCCTTGTAAAGACCAACGCGCTTATTTTCAATTTTTTCTGCCTTTCCAGGCAGGCGTTTTGTTGGGTTGGCCTGTAAGCGGAAGATGAACTTCTGCCCCTCATTGATCACCGGTTCGAACGTCTTCATCTGGGGGTTTGCGGGAAGGTCGAGCAGATACCCCTGGAACGGGTCCTTATGCAAGAAGCTCCAGTCCGGCTCTGTTTGGGTCTGGATCATGATGCGTGTGGCGCCGCGGCCGTTCTCAATGCGGAACAGCAGTCGCTCTCCAGGCGGCGTAACCGGCTTGAAGCCGTGCATCAGGGAGCGGTGCAGCTCATAGCGGTTGGCTAACTCACGTTGGACGCGGCGGTTTCGCAAGTTTAGGTGGATCAAGGTCAAGTACATCACACCGCCTCCTTTGGCTCTTGATCTGTTGGTGCAGGTGGCGTGGGCAGGCGCGACAGACGCACTCGCCGGCTGTGGAAGGTGCGTGCGGCAAACGATATGGGAACGTCCGGGCGGATCAACTCCCCACGCGGGTCTTCCAGCATGGTGCGCAGCCACTCTGGCCTGTCGACTGCCTTCTGATCCACTTTCATAGAGAACCGCAGCGCTGGATCATCCAACAGCCATGGGTATGCGCGTAATGCCTCTTCTAGCTGACGCGCCTTCCCGTAAACCATTCGCCATCCAAATCGGCGCTGCGGGCGGGAATGCCTTTCTGCCCAAGAAGAGCATCCATTGCGGGCTTTGTAAAGCGACCTGCAAGGTCTGTAAGAGGGCAGGATCGCCTTCCAGACCGGCCAGGAATACCGCGCCTGACAGGTAGAACCGGGTGGAGATACTGCCATTTCCGATAGGGGTCCCCTCGTACAGTGCGTCTATGGATTGTTTGGAAGTCGGAATGCATCCTTCCTTCTCGGTCGACACGCACTCCCATTCGCAGCGCGCACAAATCGTCCAACGGTTCGGCCCGGTCTCGGCCTATGGCTGCGCACAGCAGTCCGATCACGCCGCTCTTGGAGGGTTCAAGGGCGGTATCGCGGTTTTCGCCGTGGCTTTGCACCCCCCAGGCTTGCATGGGTGCAGCGAGACGAATTAGCAAAGTGTCCATAGCTCTACCCGGCTACTTCCGCCCGCACACCAGCGATCCAGCTTTCCAGATTGGTGCTGGCGGCCGCTTGCAGTGTATCCAACTGGATGGTGGGGTCGAGGACCAGGACAAATGGGCAGTCATCTCCCTTGCCGTACACTCGCTCCAGTGCGGTCCAATAGCCTTCCAGCGCTTTGGCCGATTTCGCCACCAGTCCACCTTCCCGACCGGCCGCGACTGGCTCTTCAAAGGCGTTCGCCAGCGACCACGCCTGACCATCCTTGCGAACCACTCCCAGCAGCATGCTGGGCATATTGCGCGGCGGCGGTGCTGGTCTGCTTGCCGCTGGGAACCGCTTCGACCGAGGCTCGCAGGTATGCTTCCAGGGTTCGCAGCGCCAGATCTGTATCGCCGTCCAGGTTCTTGACCAGCAAATCCCAATCAATGCAGGCATAACGATAGAAGCAGGCGCTGTTGAAAGCGGTGACGCCCATCATCCCTGCTCCAGTTTCTTCATCCTGATTGAGATCGTCGACCGCCGTGTAGAAATCCATTTCCATGTTGACCCGGTGTGTTGAAATGGCATGGGCCACCTGGCAAGCGCCATCCAGATTGAGCTTCGGATCTTTAGCAAGCATGCGGCCAAATAGAGCGATATCTGGCGCAGTTGTATGATCTTTCGACGCTTTGACCATTCTTTTTGCCAGAACCTCTGGATTTTCTCCAGCCAATAGGCCATCAGTCAGCATTTTGATCTCTTCGGGGCTGTAGTAGATCAGCACAGCTGTCCGCTCCATTGCAGCATCTTTTTCTTTTTCCATCTTGCCGGCATAAGCGGTCGCCATGGCATTTGCTTTTTCAACCGCTTCTTCTTCGGGTACTCCAGCATCCATCAGCGCCTTATAAAATTTGCCGCGTGATCCAGCGTGTGCGCATGCCATTTTCCACCTGGGTGGTTTCACGGAAGGCCGGCGCAAAGCGGATCGCTCGCTTGAGGCATTGGCTTGAGATGCGTGCCCGGCGCACACCACCGAAATCGCAGTCCTTTGGGTTGTTCGTGTCGTCACGGTTGAGGTTGGATGGGGCAAAGTTTTGCAGCATATGCAGTTCGATTAACATGGTCTTGTCTTCCTTTCAAAAATATGGAATTAGTCTTGAGAAAGCTTGGTTTCGACTTGGGCCTCGCTTCTCGTCTGGCCCCAAAATCCAGCTGCCCAGCGCCGCTGGACGTAGCGTTCTGGAGCGCTCCAGGCTAGCAGGTCACGCAGCAGCTGCCGGTAATTCACCGGCTTTCCTTTCGATTTGATATAGCCGACCGACTGGCGCAGCATGTCAGGCAAATCATCCGGATGGCTTTTCAGCAGCGCAACAAAGCGGCGCTCGACGGCGGCTCGGTCGCCGTCGGATTGAATGCAAGCGGCCATGTGGCTGCCCAGGTTACCGTCTTCGGCGTTTTCACCGTGCAGGGCAAACAACGACGCCACCAGGTAGTAGGCGCTTTCTAAATCGCGGTTGGGACGGTTGGACAGGTAGGGAACCACATAGGGGAACATTTCGGGCGCTTCTCCAGGCTGTGTCCCTAAACCCCGCCGTAAGGCAGCGAGCGCGCCCCGCTTTTCTTCCTCGACCAGCTTAAGAAGGCTGTCGATAAAAGCATCGATAGGGGATCGGTCGTTCATTACACCTCCACTTTCGGTTCGGTTGGAATTAGATCGAGCTTCTTCAGGCCTCCGCCTAAGGCGGCTCGCGCTTTCACCGCAGCTTTTAGCGCGGCGGCATGATCACCAGCCAGCTGGATCGCTGCTTCGAGGGTTTGCCAGGCGGTTTGCACCAGGGTTTTACGCCAGTCGGCCAATGCTGCCTCCGGCTCGTCGTTGGGCAGTTCCTCTACGAGCGTCAGGAAGGGCAGTTCCAGGGCAGGCCAGTAGGTAGTCTCCCAGGCCCAGTGGCTCATCAAGGCGTTCACATCGGCTTTCAGCGGATCGCGGCCGTCCGGCAAATCCTGATTGATCGCCTCCAGGGTTTTCGCCAAGGTGAACACAGCATTGTAGAGCTTGTTCCGTACGGCTTCCGATTGATCAAGCGCGACCGCCAGACTACTAACCAAATCTTCTCGTTCCAGATAGGCGACTGGAAGCGGGAAACGTTCCAGCCGGTGCATCACGATTTTGCTTTGGTTCTCCACCTTGACGCCGACGGTAGCCAGACGCATCCGGGTGGAGATCGGAAGATCCAACCAATCGATCACTTGGGCAATCCAATTGAGACAGGCTGGTGGGCTTTGATCCTTGGACCGCAGCGATAAGAAGGTTGAGCTGTGCCGCCACAGGGCCTTGGCCGGGTTGAACCACAGCAGCTTTCTCCCTTTGCTTTTATCCAAGATGTAATGCTTCATTGGATCTGGGATCTCCCCGACCAGCTTCAAACCGGGTGCTTCGATCACCTCTTTTACCCACAGCTGCCCGTTTTCTATATGCGGCAGCAGGTGGATCCGCCGGTTGTGCCAGGTGAGGTAGTCGAGATAGCCAATTGGGAAAGTACGCTCAGGGGTATAAGGGCTCTCCATCTCCCAAGCAGGAGCATCCTCAGGCGTTTTGCACAGGTTTGGATGGGGATGGTTAGGAGCATACTGCAGCAGGTTGAGCGCCAGCGTTTGGAACAGGTTCTCTCCTTCCAAGAAGAACAGCAACCCGGCCAGCCATGGAGCATTGCTTAAATACAATCCTTTCTGAGGATGAACGATGCCGGGTGTCCCGAACGTATGCGCATTCACCAGCATACGGGCTGCTTGGGCAGGCGAATATAGTAACTTCCCCTCTTCTGCATCATGGAAATATAAACCCGCAGAACGCATTCCTGGCCGTAAGGTGAGCAGCGGTTTGGGATCCACCGGATCGTTAGTTGATTGGTAGAATGGACGGCTGGGGTGGAAGAGATCGAAGCGGTCTTCCCAGCGAGATAAGTATCCCTGGATCTTCTGGGCGTCGAATTGGCCCGCAAACCAAATTTCGCCCCAGGCTTCTTCGTCGTGCGTGTCATAGACCCTGTGCAGGACAGCCAGCAGGAGCCGCAGCAAAGATGCTGTTTCCTGCGGCGTGCCGGCCTCCAATCCATAGAGTTCGTGTGCGCAAGCCAGGGTGTCGAACAGGCTCAGTTCAGTGGTCGAACCGTCGCTGCGGATGCAGGGGATCCAAGGTTGTTCGATTAAGTTGAATGTTACAGGCATCACACCTCCTTTTCGATTAGCAAGCCAAGTGTAGGGTCAAGCTTCATAATATAGGGTGTTCCTTCGACACGGCAAACGCCATTTTCAAATTCGGCCAGGTGGTGGAAGCGCAGGGCCGAAGATTTTTTCCAGGCGGTTGGTGGCTTTCGATCAAGAAAAGCATTCACGACTGACGGATGCTGAACAGATATCGAGGCCCGCAGCAGGGCCTTGGTGCCGTTGTGATCGGGTTGGTCTCCTTTTCGCAGGCAGAACCCAGTGCCATCCGGTCTGGTGTTCAGCGAACCATCCGCCTGGCAATGCGTGCACACCAGGGACACGCTCCTCAAACCAAGCCGGGTGAGCGCTTGCAAGGAAGCGTGCACCTTGGGGTTCTCGTCCTCCAGATCGAGATTTTCCATCTTGATCACACCAGGGTCGTCAGGAGGTAGAACCAGGCGCGCGTTGGCTTCTTGATGGGACAGTCTGTCGTTCGCTTCCATCTTCATCTGCGCGATCTCCAACAGCTCTCCATAGAGATGGGGGGCGGACGCATCGAGAGGGCCGTAGACATTTTCAATCAGTTCGGTTGTATCGGCCGGTACATGAAACGCGTCTCTTCCTTGCAGGGCCGCCAGGGTGCGCAGCAGTATGTAAGGCTCATAGACGAAACGGCTGCCTCCAAACTCCGGCGCATCCTCGTCAGAGCCTTCCGGCTTGCATAGGATCAAGGTCGGCTGCTCCAGCCCTTGTGGACGCTTATCGCGTTGATGGCGATGGAGCCGCCCAGCCCGCTGAATGAGCAGGTCGATGGGAGCCAGGTCCGAGATCAGGAGATCGAAATCGAGATCCAGGGACTGCTCGATCACCTGAGTGGCAACCACGACTGAGCGTTTGGGCCGCTCGCCCTTCGGCTCTTTTCCAAATGCGTCCACAATCCTCGCTTCCAGGTTCTGGCGAGCTTCAAATGGGAAACGTGCGTGGAATAGGTAGCAGTCTTCTGGCAGACAGATGTGCGCTGTCTGGACCGCCACAAACACTTCTTGAGCTCTCCGAACAGTATTGCAGACTACCGCCGCGCAGCCGCCGTTCTCCAGGCCCGCTCTCAGAACCTCCGCAACGTCAGCTGGCGAAGCGCCGCACCATTCCAGGTTCACTTGACGATGGTGATGGAAAGGCAGCGGCTCGACGAGATTTTGGTTTGGGCTCGCCAGTGTAAAGCGGGGTGAGGGATGCTGCGAAGGCTCTTGGGGAATACTGCTGTAAGCTTCCGCAAAGCGTTTACGGGTTTCCTCGGGTAACGTTGCTGAGAGAAGGATTACGGACACGCCGGCCGCGCGCAGCCACTGGAGCAGGCGGCAGAAGATTTCAGACATATAGGTGTCGTAGGCGTGCACCTCGTCAAAGATGAGCACTTTACCGCCCAGGCCAAATAGGCGTACAAAAAAGTGCCGACTTTGAAGGACGCTCAATAAAGCTTGATCCACCGTGCCGACGCCAAAAGAGGCCAGCAGGGTGCGCTTCTTCGGTAGGAACCATCCCATGGCGGCTACGCCTGCTTCCGTGTCTTCTCCCACCGACCGAATAATCATCTTCTCCAGGTTGTCATCGAAAATGGCGGATCCGTGGGCCAGCTGCAGATTGACAAACACGTCCGGATATCTTCGCTCCAGGTACTTCTCCCTGACCCGGCCAAACATCTGATTACTGGTGGCGGTCGTCGGCATTGCCACGTACAGCCCACGACCACCAGAACTTTGTAGCCACTGGTCTGCAACCGCCAGGGCTGCTTCGGTTTTTCCACATCCTGTTGGCGCTTCCACCACTAATAGGGCCGGTAAAGCAGCTTGACCGGTTTGTTTGAGCAGTTGGGTCTGCACTTCATTTGGAGGAAACTTGAACACAGCTTGAAAGTCAAGGGCTGATCCGTCTGGATGCCAGCCTGAAAATCCATGCATTCGGATCGCCTCTTCGGCCTTTTGGCGTGAGTTCTCCCAATAATCCTCGATCGAAAGCCCCGAGGTATAAGGGAAGCAGTTTTCCATGGACGCAACCCAGTCGGCCGAGCTGACTGCCCCCGAAAAGAGCATCAGGAAGGCGTTCCGCTCAGTTACATTGGACGGCAAACTGGCGGTTGGTGGCTGCAGCAGACCGCACAGCGTGTCGAAAAGCTCCTGGCGCGCCGATTGCCAAACGGCGATAGAAGCGCCGCCTAAATTGGCGTTCTTCGCTGGACTGACAATCTGGGTTGATAATGGAAAGGATCCATGGTGGCCGGCCAGGGCACGCCCCAACAATTTTAGTTCGGTGCGGCTTAGTCCGGCTTGGGACAGTAAGCTCTCTAACGCCCAGGCAGTCACTAATCCATGAGGGGCTTCTTGATAGTTTTGAGGAAAAAGCAGCCCAACAGCTTCCAGCGTGGGAACTGCGGCCGGGTATTTCTGCTGGAAAGCAGGACTGGCTTTGCCAATGTCATGGAGAGCGGCCCAAAAGGCAAGCAATCTGCCGGCAGGCTCCTTTTCCAGTAGGAGCCACCGACAGAACTGATCTTGGAGAGCGTTTTCAAAAGTATTCTGCCAAAACTGTAGGAATACTTGGGCAGTGTCGATTAGATGGTAGATCAGTGGGTGAGTTAGTGCATTTTTTTGGTCCGTCTTCGCCCATAAATTCATTGTTGAAAAGGTCATGTCAACCTTCCTTCGCGTACAACTGCTCTAAACGTCCAACCTCTTCTACAATCTCATGGCGCAGCTTTTTTGGTTCCAACACTTCCACATCTGCTCCCCAACCACGGATCCAGGGCATCATCTCCAGTGGTTCCGCAATAAATGCACGCCAGAGCAGGCTGCCGTCTTCTTGCGCGGTCACCTGCTCTGAACGATGCCAGCGGGTTTCCCCTATCCGTTGAGCGACCCGAGGGCTGAAACGAAGGACAACTTCAATCGGATCAGCCTCGGTGTACCAGATCCCCCAGGCATCCGAAAACAATTCACCTGGTAGAAAATCATCCGGGATTGAATACCTTCACCCAACAGTTCTACCCGCTCGATGCGTTCGATTTTAAAGGTTCGCAAGGCTCTCGGCGGTTCCCGGAAACCGATTGCATAAGTCGATTGGCCGATGGCATTTGGCTCGATATAGTAGGGGGAGAAAACGTAATCCCATACCGGAGTGTTACGGTCTTTACGATGCCAGACCCTTACCTTTCGGCCCTCCGCCCAGGCTCGCGTCAAGGTCTCCAGTGAGCGCAGGTAGTTCTGGTCTTGCCACTGAGCATCCTCATCCATGCTGTCGGCGGATTGTCCCAGATGGCGACTGATACATGGCGCCAATCGTTCCAGGGCAAAGCCCAGTTTGCGGAGCGCGGCCGCAGCATGCGGGTTCTGGCGATCCATGCGGGTGGCGAGGAGGCGTGATGCCATATGAACTGCCATGGCTTCATGAAGATTGAACCGCACATGGATCAGATAGGCATCCCGGTCAATTCTCAGCCTGCCATCAGCTTCTTGATAGATATGACCTGGAAGCCCAGTTAGATAACGAAAGATTGTAGAACGGCTTACGCCCAACTTTCGGGCAATTTGCGCTTGACTGAGCCCTTCACTATGTGAGAGCAGCAAGGCTTCAATTTGGAGCAAGCGTTCTGCTTTTGTGGCTGCACGGTTCATTCGTTTCACCTGCCTGTGGCATCAAAGGTTAACTACAGAATACAATACAGGTGTTGCAGGTAACGAAACAGATTGCAAGAAATACGAAAAGAAAGCCTTTTTCTTTCCCCCTCATATCAATGCGATGAGGGACCAGTTACTACTGATAAGCAACCATCCCGTTATGAACTTTGTGGAAAACAAGTGACAGTATTGTTATAGCACAGATTGTGCAAATTGTGTCAACGATCAGGTAGGGTTGGAAAATTGAAAGAAGTAAAGAAAGGCAATATCTGCGCCGGGAGGCGACCTCCCGGCGCTATTGCATGAAGTTTGTATGCCGGTGCTCGACCAGAAGCAGAAGTACCTGGAGGTGACTTCCCGTTTGAACGGCTAGTCACAAACTAAAGAGATCCCATTTGAGGTGCGATAATGAAAGAGAAAGCAGTAATAGATCGTTTTGAAGAGGGATTGGCAGTTATCCTGATCGGCGATGGGCTGCGACGGATGAACCTTCCTGTCGAACGGTTGCCGGAAGGAACAGAGCCAGGGATGTGGGTTGAACTAGAGACAGTCGAAGGAGAGGTAATTTCGGTATCTATCCTGGAAGGCGAGACTATCGAAGCCCAAAAGCGAATTGCCAAAAAGTTAGCAAATCTTCGCAATCGACGGAAGACGGATTTATAATCATCAAAGAGGAGCTCTAACACCACTGCAAACGGGTCAGGCTCATCAACATGATGCTCGACCAGAAACAGAAGTACCTGGAGGAATAGTGGAAGACGACGAGTTCAAGCACATCGAACCGCCCAAATACAAGGTCCGCGTCTTCATCTCGGCGGACGGGGGCAACTGGTGGCAAGGCCACGACGAAGACTTCATCATCCAACAAGGCACGCTCGACCAGGCCGTCGAATGGATGAAGAAGAACACTCCCGGCTACGGCGAGGAAGAAGAGCAGAGGCTCCGTGAGTGGGCCGCCAAGTACGAAAGAGAGAACGCCGAACCCCTGAAGGGGCAACACCCCATGGGGGGGTAAAAAGACTGAGCCCCGAGAAATCGGGGCTCTTTTTATTTTCCACATTGAACAGGGAGCATCTAGGTTTCCGATGTCAGAAAGGTTAGGGCAATCCCCTGGTCATTTTAAACGGTCAACCGGAGAATACCGCATATGAGCTTCGCGGATATCTCCGTGGGTCTGGGCCAAATAGGTGCGCAAGATTTGTATGTCGGCATGACCCATGAGTATCTGGAGCGTGAAGATGTCCATGCCGTTTCGCAGGCAGTTCAAAGCGAACAAGCGGCGGAAGTCGTGGATCGGTGGCCATTCAACCTTCGCCTGGTGGGAGCGGTCGCGCATGACGTCCTTCAGTCCCCAGTAGCTCAGGCGGTCTCCGTCCCTCGACAACCAGACCGGCCCCTCTTTCGTTTTCACGTTGTTGAGGTGGGCTCTCAACGCCTTTTTAGAGGCTCGGCCCAGGAACACGGTGCGCGGCTTGCCCCCTTTGCCTCGGGGGATCAGGATTTCGTTCAGACTGTCTTGGATGTCGTCGAGATCCATATTCAGAAGTTCTCGTGCCCGCACGCCCGTATCCAGCAGTGTCAGGATCATCGCCCGGTCACGCACACCGGCATAAGTGGTCTTCGGGCAGATGTTCGCCATTGCCATGACCGTCTCGTTAGAGACTGGCACGACAGCCTGTTTCGGGACCTTCGGCGCTCTCACTTTTCGGATCGGGTTCTTCCATTTCTCGGGTTCGTATTCTCGCTCGAACCAATACAGGAATGTGCGCAAGGTGCGGAAATACGCGTGAACGCCGGAGGGCTGGTGGTCGGGCTCCAACTCGATGAGAAATTCCCTGATCAAATTCGGGGTGACGCCGCCAAGATCGTAAACATCTTTCTTGGTTGTGAATTGCAAGAACTTCTTTATTTTCACTTCATAGAAGTGAATAGTCCCTTCGGTCAGATTTTGCGCTTTTCGGTCTGTTAGAAATTCTTTGAACAGGCTCTCGATAGGCCCTTGCTCATTTGGTGCCATTTGTCCAACTCCTTTTTTAACATTTCTCGATGACCCCCCATCGGTGGGGGTTGAGTTGGATATCATCCCCTATATATAGTGCTTTTCAGGCTTCCGCAATTATGGTTTCTAGGCGGCTTACTGGACCCAAACTCATAAGCCCTTGGTCGTGGGTTCAAATCCCACTCTCGCCACCTGGCATACGTGGAGGTCTTTGGACCTCCATTTGCTATTTATGGGGGAATATACTTTCAGAAGCCAGCCGGTCGATCCACTTGCGCCTATCACTCCAAATTTTTTGATAAAATTTATATGATTGGTAGTTTATTCGTAGCCCATTTGCTGTTTCGATTGGAGGACTTTATGCCTGAAAAACGGACACCTGAAGAAGAGTGGTATCTCGTGCTCACTCAGGGGGAGCATCTGCCTCGTAATCTCATTCATCTCCTTGGATTGCTGCCTTCCAGCCCACGCTGCAAGTTGTGTAACGCGCCTTTCAAAAGTTGGGGAGGCTTTCTAATGCATTTAATCGGCCGGGACCAATCTCGCTATAACCCACGTTACTGTGAGTCATGCGCCCGGTTTGAGCACCCTGGAGGTGCAGAAGTCGTTTTAACAATGCTCTTTGCCGATGTACGCGGCTCAACCGACCTGGCCTCCAAGATGAGAGCGGCTGAATTTGGTAAGCTAATCAACCGGTTTTACATCACGGCCACCGATGTCTTGATTAAAGGCGATGCTCTGGTAGACCGGTTGGTTGGAGATGAGGTGGTTGGTTTATTCATCCCAGGCATGGCCGGGCCTCAACATGCGCGGCGAGCGGTTAAAGCAGCCCGAAGCTTGCTCCAACTTACAGGCCACCGCGATCCTGGCGGTCCCTGGATACCTGTAGGAATTGGTGTCCATACCGGGCAAGCATACGTCGGCGTCGTTGGCGCCAGCGAGGACAGCCCCAAGGATTTCACGGCTCTGGGAGATAACGTCAATATTGCCTCACGCCTTGCCTCCCTGGCGGATGCGGGGGAGATCCTGATTAGCGACGCAGCCTACGAGGCAGCCGATCTCGATTTGGTGGATGCCATATACCAGCAGCTTGAGCTGAAAGGCAAGATGGACCCCATCGGCGCATGGGCCTTTCGCATCTGAAGATTGCCGGCGCAATTTATCACCCCACATTCCGCACCTCAAGGATCGAGGAAATAGCAATTACGGACACGGGAACCGAACAAACGAATAACTTGCTGGTGAACGGGTCGTAGGTTGAGTACCTGACGGAGCGTTGGCTGCCCATTCACCCAGACGGACAGAATATCAATTCCCTCAAAAGTCTGAAAAACCCAACGAATAGTGGGAGTTGCGGTCGGTTTGCCCTTCTGATCGGGGATCTTTTCATTACTTTCCTCCAACCCCAGGCGAAGTTGGCGTTCTGCCAGAGCATAGATGAGCAGTGCCAGTCCCATAATCATCATCAACGCCATGATCCGCTCGGGTTTCTTGAGAAATAGACTATCAGCGAAGAAAAGCGGATCTTTGAGAAAGCGAAAACCGCGCTCGACCGAAACGCCCTGGTCGGTATAGTTCTCAAGTATTTGTATGGGGGATAATTTTTGAGGGTCGAGTTCATTCGTGGCGATGATGAACTTGCCCAAGGTGCGTTTCGCCGCTTCGACCCGCTCTGGGTCGGCGGAAATGCTCCCTGTCAAACCGTACCCCACAATCTCTGGCTTATCTTCAGCCGAGGGACGTCCGCGCCGGGCATATTGAGTGATTGGGGCAGCTTCCGCATCTGCCTGGTGGAACTTCCAGCCCTGGTTGAATTGTTTTGCAGCGGTTTCGGCGTCTTCCTGGCAGTTGAAGGTCTGCCCACCCAACTTGTGCCACTGCTTCTCAGCCGCTTGACGTTCTTTTTCCTGGTTTTTGGTCAAGGTATGCAGTTCGCGCTCATAAGCGGCCTGGGAGAAAACCACCAACCAGCGCTGTTCAATATCGCCATAGGTAACTGCAACCTCTTTGCCCCAGTAACCTTCTGTCAGACACTGCATGTCTGCCTTTTCGCTCTCCCGCACGAGCCGCTTGGCTTCCGCAAGCGTCTCCGGCACCCGCATCAACCACAGCATGTCCTTCAACGTTTTCAGGTTGTCTGCCGCATAGCCCGCACTGTCCATGACATAGTATGGCGTTTCACCCCCTCCAAGCTGCTTGTTGTAGGCTTCTACGCTGAGGGGAAAGGTCTCTTTATCACTGCTGTTGCCGCTCAATACTTCCAACCAAACCGGCAGTGCGGATTTCTGGCTGGTGATCAACTGCACCACCACCTGCTTGAGATCTGGACGGTGATCCCGCGAGTAGCCTTCCGTGATTGTGATCGCTTCCTTGTTCGGCTCTTCGATTTCATATTGCCCATGCAAGTGAAAAGAACTGCTGTCCACATGCACAAAATGGTGTTCAATCCCGTACACCCCTAAGGCTCGCGCCGCCACTTGGGCAAATACCTCGGTCACTCCTTTAGCGTAAAGTGCCTCCAGGCTGCGTCCCAGGCTGTCATCGTTGAAATCTTCGGCAACCAGACCCGGACCAATCAGTAAATCCACCGGTTTGTTGTGCAGATAGTCCGGCATCAAATACAATGCCCGGCTGCTGAAGCCCAGAGCATTCAGTACCATTGCCTGCGTTCCTTGCCCAACACTCACCTTTTGTTCGCTGGGCCCAACTTGCCGGTCGATTTCTTCGATCAGCCCGATCTCCTGGCAGATCCCAGCCACAATCCCCAGGTGATCCATCCGTTGTGTTTCATAGCGCGTTTCGGGGTTCATCCCCCAAGATTACCCGATATTCCCAAAATCCGCTATTCCAAGGTGCGGAATGTGGGTATCACCTTTCCCGGAATATAATTTGTCGATTTCGCAGCACGAGATATACAATCCATAATGGCTGGTATCGATCATCATCTTTTCGATCCTGGCAGTCGTATGCATGATGATTTTATTGACTACTTCCCCGAGTTTACACAGCCGTACCGTGATGGAGCCTCAATCGCGGCCTGTATGAGCCGAGAGCCGGCTGCTTGGCGCGGTGCTGTGTACAGCCTTGTGGTATCATATCCACGAGCGATGACCAGCCAATGACGCCACCATCGGATTCGTGGCGGGGTTTTTTCGATAGCAGGTGAATGTGGAAAGTGACAATTTCTGGGAGTTGTACTGGGAAGGTCGTCTTACGGAGCTGCAAAACCAGGGAAAGAAAGAAGCCATCCTGGATATTTCGAGAATCATCCGGCAGCTTTCTGGTAATCTCGGAAGGCCCGTACACCTTTTGGAGCTGGGCTGCGGAAAAGGGCAGATCATCGGCTCGCTGGTAGAAGCGCATACTCGCGAGTGTTCTGCCGAGGCTTCCATCGGTGTTGATTATCTGCAATCTTCCCTCGAAGCGGCCCGGCGCGCATACCCTTCTGCGACTTTCGTCGAAGGCGATTTTACGGATAAGGATTTTGTAGAGAATCTGGGGCAGTTCGATATCGTCACGCTTGTCAATGCGCTGCACGAGGTATTTTCTGCCGGATATTCGGAGGCGCTGGGGGAGGTGGACGTGCTGTTGGCCAAGCAGCAGGTCAGGCGGGCGTTTTCCCTGGCTGCAGGCTGTGTCGTTCACGGAGGTTGTCTCGTCCTGTTCGACGGCCTGGAACCGCAAGGTGACTTGCAGCAGCTCATTCGCATCCGTTTCCGAAATGCGCAGGCGCTGGAGAACTTTCAGGTCTTCACGCGGGAATACATCCCGTTCCGGATATCTTACCGTTCAGGCGCCGATCGATTTGTTATCGAACTATCCCGGCACGATTTCACCCGCTATATCACCAAGTCCATGTTTTTAGGGAAACAGCTTTGGCAGACGGAGCGCCTGGAAAGCTATCAGTATTTTCGCGAGGAAGAGTTCCGGTCGCTGTTTGCGGAAAACCGGTTGGAAATTCAGGAGCTTCGAAAGCTCACGGTGGATGAAGAAAAGTGGCAGCGTGCCGTGGAGATCGAAACGCCTGGCGTGTCATTCCCTGACGAGCACATCTTAATCATCGCCCGAAAAAATTAGTCCAGGGGCTGATATTCCTCACCAAATTATCTGTACTTAAAAGGTATCCGACACAAAGAAAGCCGCTTATTGCTCCCTGGCGGCATCATTATTCCACACATTCGCAAACAACTCGCTGAGTGCAGCGCTGTTTGCTTCCTCGACCGTCCGGACGGTCATGAACCGGGTCGGCTTACCTTCGTCCCCTAATAAGTCTTCCGGGTCTTGCAGCTGATCGCTGCCTTTAAACACGAGTAAGACAAAATCTTTTTTGGGTGACAGCAAGATCGTTCCGCTGCCGGAAGTGTCGCTCATCGAATAAATCAGGTGTTTTTGTTCTGGGTTGAATGTTTCCACTGCTTGTGGGGCCGCCTTCTGAATTTCGGAGCGCAGGATATCACTGATCGCTTTTACATCCGGCGAATAATCCTCAAGCATTTCTTCGAATGGGTCTGTCATCGTTCCTCCTTGCTGCTTTAGTCATTGATACTCAGTATAGCGCAATCCCCTCATTTTGTCCTCATCTCTTTGGAATGAGGTAACAATTGCTGCAGCGAACGAGGAACAAACGTGAAAAAAACCTCCTGTTTTCAGGAGGTTTTTTTCACGTTTGTTCCTCTATTGTCCCGGTTGGAACACGTCTGGATTCTCGGCCCCTTGCACCTGCAAGTACCCCACCAGCCCACGCTCCATCCTCGACAGCGCATGGTCCACCAGGATGTACTGCCCCGGCACCTCCGTGGTCAGCTCCACCACTGTCGCGCCACCCGGCGGGACCAGCGTGGTCTGCACATCGGTGATCGGCGGCGTGGTCAGCGAAGCCAGGTTGTAGACACGGTCGAAGATCTCGCCGATGACATGGAACGAGGAGATGTGGTTCGGGCCGCCCACACCAAAGTAGATGCGCAGCGACTCACCGGTGTTGGCCTGCAGTGGATTCTCGTCCGTCAGGCTGCCGACATCCCCGTTGAACACAAAGTAGGTCGGCTTCTCATCCAGCAGGTTCTCGTGGCTGTAGGTGTCTGCGCCCCTGGTTCCCAGCGCTTCGTTCGTGTAGATCTCGCCCTGCATGACATAGTACTCGTGGTCCACCTGCGGCAGGCCTTCCTCCGGCTCCACCAGGATCATGCCATACATGCCGTTGGCGATATGATGGGCAACCACCGGAGTCGCGCAGTGATAAACGTACAGGCCCGGTTTGAGCGCCTTGAAAGTGAAGCTCGTCTCCTCACCCGGATTGGTCTGCGTCGAGACCGCGCCGCCGCCCGGCCCCGTCACCGCATGGAAGTCGACCGAGTGGGGGGATACGTCGTTGGCATTGTTCTTCAGGTGGACCTCCACCACATCTCCCACCCGCACACGCACGAACGGCCCCGGCACCTTCCCGTTGAAGGTCCAATACTGGTAGCTTACACCGTCCGCCAGCCGCGCCTCCAGTTCGACCGCTTCCAGGTCTACCCGCACGTTCTCGCTGGTGCTGCGGTTCAAGGGTCCGGGAAGATCATCCGGCGCCCGGGCGATGCTGTTCGTCGCCACTTCGGCCCGGGTTGCTTCGCTCGTAGCGCCCTGGGCGGGGGCGCCGTTGTTGCCGGAACCCTGCGTAGTGCCTGCGCACGCGCTTGCCAGCATGAGCAGCAGCAGCGCTAGCGACAGGAAGACTGCCTTCGACTTCGTCCCTGTAGGGGAATTTGTTTGCATACGGATCTCTCTCCTCTATTGATCATTCTTTATATAAATATAATAATATTTACCTTATTTCCCATATATTATAACGGATCGGTTAGACCTTGTCCACCGAAAAAGAAAAACAGGGACCGGCATGAACGCACCGGTCCCTGTTGACGTCGAAAGGCTCTCTCGATTTAGAAATCCTTGCCGTACTGCTGGCTCTCTTGGGCCACCCGGTACCCCAACCCTTGGTACAACCGCAGGGCAGTCTCATTCATCGCGGCAACCGACAGTCGCGCCTGCGCCATGTCTTTCTCCTGCAAAAACCGCATCCCCTCGGCCAGCATGGCCCGGGCGATGCCCTGGCCGCGCCACCCTGGACGCACGAAAATATCCTCCGTGTAGCCAAACCGCAGGCCCTCTGCCTGTATCTCTTCCTCGTTCCAATACACGCTCACATTCCCCACCAGTTCATCACCTGCGAAGCAGCCGATCGCGGCGCCGTTTTTCCATTCCGCCGACTGCATAAAGTACAGCCAGCTCTCCAGGCTGATCGTCGCTTGCGGGAAGCATTCATTGCGAGCGTCGACGTAGCCTTGCTGCTCGTCCTTGCACTCCATCTTCCAGCGCCGAATGCGCAGGCCATCCGCAAGCGTCGTCCGCGGCAGGGGTTCGGGCAAATCACGCACCATTTGGAAGGTTGACTTCGCATAGGCGAAGCCGCGTGAGAGGAGGTACTCGACTGCGGGGATTTCGTTCAACCGGTATTCGAACATCAACCGCAGCGGGCGAGCGGGTAACTGGGCTTCCCGTACGATCGTGCGGGCCCGCTCGATCAACCGTTCCAGCAGGAGGTCTTTGATCGGGTAGGGGTTCGCCAGGTCGGGGTAGGTTTTGATCTCGGCCCAAGCGATGTGCGGCTGTTCTTCGGGGCCGTCAGCGACAGGCTGCACGTAAACCGGGGCGTAGGCCAGCAGTCGCTCGCCCCGCAGCGCGGCAGAATACATCCTGTCCCTGGTGGAACCCGGGTGACAGGTAGGCTTCCGCCGGCACGACCAGCGCGCCTGGGAACTGGCGCTCATACGCCAGTTCCAGCTCGAACACGGCCTGGATCTCGGCTGGGGTGAAGCAGTGAATGCTCAGATCGGTGTTCAAGGGCCATCCTCTGCGAACAAAACTTATCTTAAGGGGATGATCACTTTGACGCACGTTCCCTTCTCAGGAACGGATTTAATCTCCAACTTGCCGTGGATGACTTCCAGTCGCTCGAAGACCCCCACCAACCCCAGATGCCCTCCATACGCCAGGTCGATCCACTGCCGCGGCGGCTCGAAGCCCTTGCCGTTGTCCTGCACTTCGAATACCACCTGCTGCGGTTCGATCTGCATGGAAACCTTGATCTCGCTGGCTTCGGCATGTTTGGCGATATTGCTCAACAATTCCTGAAAGACCCGGTACAGTGTTAAGCGCACATCTTCCGGGAGGGTCTTCCCATCCTCGGGCAGCTCTTCCGCCACCTCAATCCCCGGGTTTCGCTCTCGGAACGTGTCGATATGGGCATGGATAGCCTTCGACAACCCCAGGTGCATCAGCGTAGGCGGGCGCAGATCCAGCGCCAGCATGCGCACACTGTTGATCGTCTTAGCCAGCAGTTCTTGGGCGGTTTGCAGGTTTTCAATCGAGTAGCTGTCAGTGGGAGGCTCAATCTGGCTGAGCTCTATCTGGGCTGCAATCATGTTCTGCAAGGGCTCATCGTGCAGGCTGCGCGCCAGCTGCAAGCGTTCCTTTTCGCGGTACTCCATCAACAGGTGCTGCGCCCGCACCCGGGCGTCGTTTTCCACCTGCTGGGCTTGCAGCTTGCGGGTTTCGCTGATGTCCATGGCGGCGCCAACCAGGCCGCTGGCCTCGCCGTTTTCGTCGAAGGTTGGCTTGGCCGTAATGATGGAGTACTCCCACTCGCCACCGGTTGGCAAGTACAATTCACGGCTGCTCGCCGTGCGGGTATCGAGCACGTCCTGTAAGAAGGCCATTAATTCTTTCACGTCTTCCGGCGGCCACAGCTCATCCGAGCGCTTACCGAGCACGTCCTTGGTCGTCAATCCAAAAACAGGGTTGTGGATCCAGGTGAAGCGCTGCTCGGTGTCCAGACTAAAGACCACGATGGGAGCGTAGGCCAGCGCGATCCTGAAGCGCTCTTCGCTCTCGCGCAGGGCCGCTTCGATTTCACGCTGCTCGGTGATATCCGTGTTGGTGCCAAACCAGCGGATCACTTTCCCGGTTTCATCCCGGATTGGCACGGCTCGACTGAGGAACCAGCGGTACTTCCCGTCTTTGCCCCGCAGTGGGAAGGTGTCTTCCCAAAACTCACCGGTTTCAAAGTGGCGGCGGATCTTTTTCACCACCCGTTCGAGGTGGTCCGGATGATGCACCTTTTCCCAGCCCCACCCTTGCACTTCCTCTAAGGTGGTGCCGGTATAATCGAACCAACGCTGGTTATACCAGAAGAGTTCCACCAGCCGGTTCCGCCATCCATGCCAGCTGCGAGATGCTGTTGGCCAGGTTGCGGAAGCGCTCTTCGCTCTCTTGTGCCGCTTGCTCGGCCCGCCTCTTCTCGGTCACGTCCAATCCGGTGATGGCAATCGTGTCCTTGTTCATCGGGAAAGCCGTGCCCTGGTACAGTCGGCCTCGATAAGAGGCTTCGTACGCCTTCGTCGTGCCCGACTCCAGCGCCTCAAGGAAGATGTCGGTGCGCCCCACCATCGCAACCGGGTCAAGCAGGCGGGCAAACGGCCGGCCGCGCAGTTCCTCACGGCTGAGTCCGACGATCCTTAAGGCCGCCTCATTGGCATCCTGGATCATCCAGTCGGTCACCTGATCTTGCTCGTCACGGACCGCTTCCAAAAGGACCACCGCATTCGCCAGGTTCTCAAAGAAAGTGCGGTAGCGGTGCTCGCTGGCCCGCAGCGCCCGTTCCATGCGCTTGCGCTCGGTGATATCGTGAACGATGGTCAGGATGTGCTCTTCGTCGTGGATGGTGATGGTCTCGATCGACAGGCTCACGTCCCGGTCCTCCCCCGTCACGGGTCTTCATTTCCACCTCGAAGTCTCGCAGGTAGCCATAGGCACGCATGAGTTCTATACTGTGCTGGCGTTCTTCGGGGTTCGCAAAAAGGTTCAGCTCGAAGGAGGTTTTCCCGACCACCTCGTCATTTGGAAGCCGAAAACGCGCTCGAAGCTCCGGTTGACCTCCAGGATCACCAGGTCCGGCATGTGACTGATCAACATGGGGTCCGGGCTGCCCTCGAAGGCCTTAGAGAAACGCTCTTCCGAGCGTTTCAGTTCTTGCTCGGCCTGTTTTCTCTCGATGGCATAGCGGATCGAGCGTTCCAGCAGCAGCGGCGTGACTTCGTCGCGCGTGAGGTGTAGGACTACACCCGACTGCATGGCGACCTCGTCCATGCCATGCACTTCCTGTTCTGTCAGCAAGATCAAGGGGGCCGAGAAGCCCTGCGCCGACACCGCTTTGAGCAGCTCGATACCGGTATGCGCGCCAAGATCGTCGTTGATCAAGACGGCGTTGTATTGATTCTTTTCAATCTTTTGTTGCCCTTCTTTGAATGAGGAAGCCCACTCCAGCTTAAACCGCCACTCACGCGACAAATTCAACATTCCGCGGGTGTCCTCATAGTTTTTTCTGTTGGTATCAACCAGTAAAACTCGCCAAAGGGTTTGTTCTGTTACTTCCATGAAGCCCTTTCCAATCCGTGTTACCGATTATAACGAAGAATCCCAGGCGCTTCTCAACTTTTTAATAATTTCTATATTTTTTGCGAAACTGCTCAGCCATGCAGCCCCAATTGTCATCCTATGATCGCGCAGTCCCAGACATCCTTGTCTGGGGCTGCTTCCCTCTCAATACAAGAACCGCACAAACTCCTCGTAGCCCCAGTCATCCTTGACTGGGGTAGACAGCGTTCGATGTATCCGCGCCGCAGGAGCCTCCCGGCAATCTACCCCAGACAGCCCTTAACAGGGTGCTTCGCGAGGATGTCTGGGGCTGCTTCCCCCTCAATACAGAAACCGCACAAACTCTTCGCAGCCCAGTCCGTGGAAATAACGCTCCACCTCCACGTCGCACAGTGCATCCTTCAGGCTTTGACGGGTGAAGCGCACTCCCACCAGACACTGTTCCACCTCACTCACATCCGACTGCCCGAAGAAATCGCCGTAAAACTTTACCGCCCGGATCACCCCGTTCTGCACGTCGATCCGGGCGTCGATCTCACCCATCGGGAAGCGCTGCGTCTTCTGCAGGTTGAAATCCGGCGATTTGCCGTAGTTCCAGTCCCAACTGCGATAGCGTTCGTCCGCCAAGGCATGGATCGCCTCCCAGTCTGCTCCGCTGAGCCGGTATTCGGGGATGCCTTCCACTCCGGCAAAGGTTTCCTCCAGGATGCGCCGGCGGAACTGCTCCAGCGTGACCGGCTCGTGCAGGAACTCGCTGATGTTCGCCACCCGGCTGCGCACCGATTTCAACCCCTTTGAGGTGATCTTGCTCATCTTGACATGGAGCGCATCCGCCACACACGCCAGGTCTGAGTCGAACAGCAGGGTGCCGTGGCTGAACATGCGCTTGCCGCTGATATACTGAGCGTTGCCCGATATCTTGCGCCCCTCTACCAGGATGTCGTTGCGGCCGCTCACCTCCGCCGCGACGCCCATCTTACGCAGGGTCTGCACCACCGGCCCGGTGAATTTCTTAAAGTTGTGTACGTTCTCCGGCCGGTTGTGTGAGATGAAGCTGAAGTTTAGATTGCCCAGGTCGTGATATACCGCCCCGCCGCCCGACAGCCGCCGCACGACGTGGATGTTGTGGGCTTCCACATACTCGTGATTGATCTCTTCCAGCGTATTCTGATTCCGCCCGATGATAATCGACGGTTCGTTGATATAAAACAGAAGGATTTCCTCATCACCGCTAAAGTTACGCAGCAGATATTCTTCGATGGCAAGGTTGACGGCAGGGTCGATGACCTGCTGGTTGTCGACAAAGATCATGCAGGGCTCCTGAAATCCAATGATGCCGGATTTTACTCCAAATCCTTTTTAATCGTCTCCGCCACGCTTGGAGAGAGCCAGTCTCGCTCGCCCCTGGCAATGCCGCGCACCGCTTTCACCAGCATATTGGGGTCTTCGTCTTTCGTCAGGTACCCACACGCGCCCAGTTCCAGCAGGGAGATGATGTAATATTTCTCATTGAAGGCGCTGAAAGCCAGAATCTTCACCTGGCTTTCCATCTTCTTCAACGCCAGCGCAACCTCCACGCCGTCCATCACGGGCATTTGCATATCCAGCACGATCACATCCGGCTCGGTCTCTTTGATGACCTGGAGGGCTTCTTTGCCATTCTTGGCTTCACCGACCACTTCGAGGTCATCCTGGCGGTTGAACAAATTGACGATACCCATGCGCATCACGGCATGATCGTCTGCGACGACAACGCGAATTTTCTTCATAATTGCTCAGTTTCCTGTGTTGTAAGATCTTCAATTGGTATGATACTGATCACCCTGGTCCCTCGGCCAACTTGCGTCCGAATTTGCAATCTTCCTCCTACCGCTTCAACCCGCTCCTGCATGCCCAGCAGACCAAAATGCCCCGAATGCGCCATCTGCTCGGGCCAGCGTTCCGGTAGGTGAAACCCCTTGCCGTTATCCTTGATCTCGATCTCCACCCGGTTCTTGCGGACCGAGAGCCGCACCCATACCCGGTCGGCATGGGCGTGCTTGACTATGTTGCTCAGCGCCTCTTGATACACCCGGTACAGCACCATCCGTATCTCTTCTGGCAGTGTCTGCCCATCTTTATAAAGGTTCAAAGAACAGGTGTAGCCCGGATAGCGTTCGCGAAAAGTGGATATGTGCGAGCGAATGGCGCGCTCCAACCCAAAAGGCGCCAGCGAAGGTGGGCGCAGATCGTTGCAGTAGTTGCGCAGCGTATGGATCTGCGTGCGGATCTCGTGCTGCAGCGACTCCATTTTCCGTAAGCGCATATCTTTATCGGGGATAGAAATCGCTTCGCTTAAGGTGAAGTGGACACCGATTAGCTCTTGCAAGACCGTATCGTGCAGGTCGCGCGCAATTTGCAGGCGCTCTTGCTCGCGCTGCTGGATCAGGCGCCGCTGGACATCGACGCGAGAGCGATTCCGCGAGCTCTCTTCCTCGATCCTGTGCTGTGCGGTCACATCCATCGCAGCGCCCACCAGCCCCACGATTTGACCCAGGCTGCCCAGCAGCGGTTCCAGGTTGATATCGTACACCGCCCACTTGCCGCTGTGTTTGAGCCGGACCTCTTTGCGCACCCCGACGCCGCTGTCGATGACCGATTGCTTCAAGGCGATCATCTCGGCCGCATCCTCGGCCGCCAGGATCTCTTCATCGCGCTTGCCCACAATCTCGCCCGAGCTGATCGATCCGTGGGGGTTGTAGACCCAGGTGTATCGCAGCTGGTCATCGGTGTTGAAGACGGTGATCGGCGCGGCTTTCAGGGCAATCCGGAAGCGCTCGTTGCTCTCTCGCAGGGCCGCCTCGGCCAGCTTCTGTGAGGTGATGTCTCTAAACATCATCAACGTGCCCTGGTACTCTTCATTGTCCCCTTCGATTAATGAGGTGGAAGAGAGGATCCAGATCTCATGGCCTTCCTTGTGGCGCAAGCGCTGCTCGCTAAACTGGTTGATCCCCTGCTGGCGTCGCTTCCAGTTCTTGGCCTCGCGCGGCAAGTCCTCGGGGAAGATGTAGGCGCGGCTGCTGCCGCCGGTCATCTCGCGCGGGGTACAGCCCAGGATGGCCGCACCATGATCGTTGATGAAGCTGGTCTTGCCGTCCTGGTCGATAATCCAGACCCCATCGAACGTGGTGTTGAGCATGAGCCGGTACTGGGTTTCGCGGCGGATGAGCTCCTTTTCGAGCTTCTTGCGGTCTGTGATGTCGATGGCGACCATGGAAACGCCCGCCGGGCCGCCCTCACTGCCGGGCAGCGGCTCTAAGAAGAGATCGTAGGTGTAGGTCGTCCCATCTTCGTGGAGATAAGTCCACTCGCTGTGCTGGCCTTTTCCGCTGTCCAGAACTGCTTGCATGGCGTTCATTGCTTGCGCAGCTTTTTCTGATGCCAGAAGCTCGTCGATGCGCTTGCCCAGCGTCGCTTCTGCGGTAAAGCCGAGGAACGGGTTGTACACCCAGGTGAAGCGCAACTGCCGGTCGGTGCTGCCTGTGAAGATGGGGGAGTCTTTCAGAGCCAGGTGGAAGCGCTCGCGCGAATTTTGCAAGTCCGTATAGAGGCGGGCATTTTGAACGGCCAGCCAGATCATGCCGGTCGCCGCAGATAGGAACTTGACCACTTCTTGCGACCAGGCGTGTGGCTTGCTGCGGGCGACGGTCAGCAAAGCGCCCCAGCGGCCGGATGTGTCGAGCCAGGGAATCGTCAAAAACGATCGTATCTGGTAAAGATTGGCGAATGCATCCGCCACCCCTTTAAGCTCGAGTTCCATGGAAAGGTCTTCGAGCACAACCGGTTGGCCGCTGTTGAAGGCAGTCCGCAGCATTTCCGGAAACTCTTCGACCGGTAGATCCAGGTGTATCTTCGGCAGACCCTTGTGATAATCTCCAACGATCTGGTATTTTCTCCCCTTCGAGTTGACATCGGCCAGGATGCAGCGGTCTACCTTCAGATACACTCCGATCTGTTCCACCGCTCCGTCGATCACCTCTTGCGGCGAGCGCACTTCCATCAGCCACTTGCCAAGGGAGTACAGGAAGGCGCTGTCGCGCTCGGCTTGTTTTTGTCTGGTGATATCCGAGAAAACAGCGACGGCGCCGCTAATACTGCCCTGTGTGTCGTAGATCGGCGCTGAACTTCCTGTGATACAAATGCGCTGCCCGTCTGCCCAGACAATGTCATACTGGTAATTGATGAGTGTCTCGCCGTCTAGCGCCGACTTGACCAGCGGCCGTTCGCGTGGGGGTACCGCAGGCCCGTCTGGATAGAAGAGGGGAAGTAGATCATGAGAGCTGTAATCTTTTGAAAAAGGAATAGATTGGCCGATGATCTGCTGAGCAGCCGGGTTGTAATAGCGAATGCCTCCCCTGGCATTGACTACGATAACCCCTACCGGTGAATGAGCCAGCACCGTCTCCAGGCGAGATCGCTCGGATGCCAGCTGTTCGAGCTGGTTGCGGTTCTCTTGCAGCAGCCGGTTGCGCTGGGTTTTCGTTCGCCTTGAAAGGCTGAGGTCCTTCCAGTAGATAGAGATCCCACTGTCAACCGGGGAAATCGATATACTGTAACAGGAATCGCTGCCGGTGTCTGTCAGATCGAACTGGACCGGCTTGCGCTCCTGCATCGTCTTGCGGCAGTTCAATTCGAGATCGGTCCCGGCTAAATCGGGGAAGGCTTCCCAAATGGAGCGGCCGGTGCATTCGAGCGGTGTAAAACCACCTATCTCTGCAAAGGGTGGATTGACATAAGTAAAGCGCATTTCGGAATCGAGTACGGCAAACCCATCCTTGATTCCATTGAGGACTTCTTGAAAATGCTTGACCTGCGAATGCAGGTGCCCATTTTCTTGTTCGAGGCGTTCGAGCCATTCTTTTTCCTGTCTTTGAGGAACGGAAAGGAGCCCCGGCTGATTGCCTTCGGGTTCTTCATCAGGACCTGTTAGCGAAGGAAGAGGAGTTGTCCCGGATACTTCTTGCTCTGCCATAGCAAGTGACCTCGTCTCAAACGGAAGTTTTGGCTGTCGTGCTGAGTAAGATGAGGCGGATAATCGGTTCCCGCCTCGCCAAGCTGAAGAGGCAACAGCCAGATGAATATCGTCGACCAACAGCCTTAATGGGAAATACTGCGCCTGGCGCTCAGGCAAATCCGGCCAGGCGCCATGATTGGAAAATGATCGGTATTTCCCCACACAACATCATTCTATACCATTGTAGTGAATTATAGGCGGACGTCAATAGGCGCACGTTATTTGGATGTAGATGGATCGCAGGCCGGCAGGTCAACCTGCGATCCATCCACACAACTTGATTGCTCTCGTAAAAAGAAGACTGCAAGATGGAGAAGAGCAAATCTGTTATAATGAAACTGTCAAATGGGCTGCAAACATCAAGCCCGAATGGTAGACCGTTTTCAAGCCTGACTGGTTGTAGTGTTACTCCGGTCTCGCGTCCCCAAAATGCAAAAATCTACAGGTTCGGAAAGAACGTACAGCCAACGCCCATTCATTTTATTAATGACGATAGAAGAGGGAAAGGTAGGCCCTTGGCTGCAATCAATCTTATCGTTGTTGGCGCATCCGCCGGTGGCGTAGAGGCGCTTACGACATTATTCAGTTATTTACCGGCCGATTTACCGGCCGCTATTTTGGTTGTTTTGCATGTTCCAACAACAGGGAAGAGCATCTTACCGACCATTTTGAACCGCAAGAGCCATCTGAAGGCCTCCCACGTCGTGAGTGGGGAGAAGATCCAGCCAGGCCATATCTACGTGGCGCCATCGAACTATCACTTGATTGTGAGTGATGGAAAGATGGTCCTTTCGTCTGGCCCGCGTGTGAATGGCGTCCGTCCGTCGATTGATATTTTATTTCACTCTGTGGCCGAAGTGCCCGATTCCAATCTGGCCGGCATCATTTTGTCTGGAACAATGATGGATGGGGCGATGGGGCTGCAGGATATCAGCAGCAGAGGCGGCGTCTCGATTGTTCAAAGCCCGGATGAAGCCGCCTTTCCAGGGCTGCCGCAGTACGTGATTCAAACGGTCCAGGTCGATTACGTTCAATCGATTGAAGAAATCGCGGAGACGATTATCGACCTCGTCAATCAACCCGACTGGTCGATTAGAAAGCAGAGAACGAATACCGAGATGAAAGAGGGAAAAGAACTACTCAATCAGGATCACGAGCATTTTGTGGCCGATGACTATACCAGCCCGCGAACGCTGCTGACCTGTCCGGAGTGCGGAGGCGTGTTGTGGGAACTGACCGAAAAAGGGATCGTTCGCTACCAGTGCCAGGTAGGCCATATTTTTTCTCAAGACAGCCTGGTCAGCAAACAAGATGGAGCGGTGGAGTATGCCCTTTGGGCGGCAGTGCGCATTTTAGAGGAGCGAGCATCCCTCTCGAAACGCCTGGCAAGCCGCGCAGATGAACGTGATATGAAGCGATCAAAGGAGGCCTTTTCACGGACCGCAGCCGACGCGGAGGCTAAAGCCGAGGTCATCCGTTCATTGCTGATGAGGGAAAATCCAGAGACAGAGGGTTTGCCGGTCCCATTTAATCGTAACGAATCAAAGATTGAAGATAAAATATAAAGGATAACTGCTCAGGCAGGACTTGATTGAGCACCTTCAAAGATACATAAGTTGGGAATGCTGCCACAGAAAACGGAATCCAATTTGACAATGCCTCAAGGCAAGTTCAACCTGATAACAATCGCAGCTTCAGCCGGTGGGCTTGAAGCGTTAAGGATTCTGTTGGCTCCACTGCCCGCGAATTTTCCTGTTGCAATTGCGGTTGTTCAGCATCTCGCTCCCAAACGCAAAAGCTTGCTCGCACAGATTCTCTCCCGACGCTGCTCTCTCATTGTGAAACAAGCCGAAGATCGAGAGCATTGGCAGGCTGGGACGGTGTATATCGCACCCCCTGATTGGCATTTGTTGGTGAACGACGATGAAAGCTTTTCTCTCGAGCAAACCAAGCTTATGAATTTCGTCCGTCCATCTGCGGATGTCTTATTCTCTTCTGCTGCCGAGCGCTTGAACAGCCATCTGATTGCGGTCATTTTAACCGGCACCGGCGTTGACGGCAGTAAAGGCATCGAGCAAGTCAAACAGCACGGGGGCGTAACCATTGCCCAAGACCAGCAGTCCTCTGAGCACTTTGGCATGCCCCGGTCGGCAATTTCTACCGGATCCATCGATTTCGTCCTACCCCTCACTAAAATCTCACCCCGACTGATATCTCTCGTCATAGATGGAGTTACCCTTGACCCAAGCGAACGATAAAACCAATAATTCTTACGAGATCCTGTTGGAATATCTGAAAGATAAGCGTGGGTTTGATTTCACCGGATATAAGCGCGCCAGCCTGCGGCGTAGGATCGGACGACGGATGCAGATTGTTGAGGTGGAAACACCGGAAGAATATTTGGATTACCTGGAAGTCCATCCGGATGAATTCGTAGAGTTGTTCAACACAATCCTGATCAATGTCACTTCATTTTTCCGGGATAACGCAGCCTGGGAATATCTGGACACGCAAGTGATTCCCGAGATCCTGGCTGGGAAGGAAGAAAACGAGCCGATTCGGGTCTGGTGCGCCGGGGTCGCTTCGGGGGAAGAGGTATACACGGTCTCTATCCTGCTGGCCGAGCACATGGGCCTGGAAGGCTTCAAGCGGCGAGTGAAGGTTTATGCGACCGACCTGGACGAAGATGCGCTCAGTCGCGCCCGCTTGGCAAGCTATTCCGCCAAAGAGGTCGAGAGTATCCCGGCGAATTTGTTGGAAAAGTATTTCGATGTGACCGGCCACCACTATGTCTTCGAAAAAGATCTGCGGCGCTCGATTATCTTTGGCCGCCATGACCTGATCAAGGACGCTCCGATTTCACGGATCGACCTGCTAATCTGTCGCAACCTGTTGATGTATTTCAATGCAGAGACCCAGGCGAGTGTGCTTGAGCGGCTTCACTTTGCGCTCAACGATTCTGGCTTTTTGTTCCTCGGTAAAGTGGAGATGCTTTTCACGCATACGCGTTTGTTCATGCCGTTGGATATCAAGCAGCGGGTCTTTACCAAGGTGAGCGTGAACCGGGATTGGGAGCGGGTGTCGTACATCGGCCCAGGGCTAAATGGCCATACCAGCACAGCTTCCAACGCCATGGAAACCGCCGGACTCGCTTTTGAAAACAGCGTTAACGGGCAAATGGTCGTTGATCGGAACGATTCTCTGGTCATGGCGAATAAAACCGTCCGGCAGATGTTCCATATTACTTCGGCAGACATCAATAAGCCAATCCAGGATTTACGTGTTTCCTACCAGCCGGTGGATTTGCGTTCGGCAATCGAGTTGGCCCGTAATAAGGGACGTGAGCCGGTGGTTGTCAAGGAGGTAAATTGGGAATCATCCAGCGCGGGTGATCTCTATCTCAACATCATCTTTAAGCCGCTCTTTGTTGGTGAAATTCATCTGGGCGTGCTGGTTACGTTTATCGATGTCACCGAGCACAAGCGCTTGCAGAACAAGCTCGAGCACACCAATCAGGAACTTGAAACTGCCATGGAGGAACTCGAGAGCACGAACGAAGAGTTGGAAACCACCAATGAGGAGCTCCAATCGACGATCGAAGAGTTGGAAACCACCAACGAGGAGCTTCAATCCACGAACGAAGAACTGGAGACGATGAACGAAGAGCTTCAGTCGACCAACGAAGAGCTGGAGACGATGAATGACGAACTGACCCAGCGAACGGTGGATTTGAATCAGGCCTACGCCTTCCTCTCCTCGATCCTTTCAGGAATTCATGGAGGGGTGATTGTGGTAGACCAGGAACTGCGGGTGCAAGCCTGGAACGAACAGTCGGAGGAAATGTGGGGGCTGCGGAGTGAAGAGGCGGTTGGCGCCAACTTGCTAAGCCTGGATATCGGCCTTCCGGTCGAAAGGCTACGCCGGCCAATTCTTAATTTATTGAACCATGATGGTAGAAATGAGGAAGAGACCTTGCTCGATGCAGTAAACAGGCGCGGAAAGAGCGTGACGGTCAGGATCAGGGCAACCCGGTTGATCAGCCGCCAGCAGGCGGTCGAAGGGGTAATTCTTATCATCGAGCAAGACAGTGGGGAGAACTTAAAGAGCAGAGAGGATTAGATCATGAAAAGCCCTATCGATTTAATACGCGAGCGGGTTGAGAACGCTTACGAAGAGAGCAAGAACGCCGGGGGGAATAACCTGGAACTGATCGATATGATGTTCCAGGAGTTTATGACCGTCTTGGAAGAGATTGAGGTATATGAGGAAGAGCTGATCGAGCAAAATAACGAGCTCGAATCGCAGCATTACGGGCTCGAGAAGCAGCGTCAGCGCTATGAAGATTTGTTTGAATTTGCGCCTGAAGCATACCTGGTGACCGATCTGCACGGCTTGATCCATGAGGCCAACCATATGGCATCTCAGATGTTGAACATCAATCAAGAACACTTGATTGGAAAGCCGATGGTCACAATCATTGAACAGAACCACCGGCAGCGCTTCCGATTGATCCTGTTGACCCTCGAGAGTATCGTCGATTTTGATATGCCAGTTCAGCCGCGCAATTCCGGTCCTATCGATGCGATTCTGCGAGCGGCGCCGGTTCATAATACGCGCGGTGAACTCATCGAGATCCGCTGGGCGCTGCGGGATGTGAGCGAGAGTAAATCGCTGCAGGCTGCCCTGCGCAAGAGTGAAGAGCGCATGTCGCAGGTTTTTGCCAGCGCGCCGACCGCCATTATTCTCATAGACAAAGATGGTTCTATTCAAGAGAGCAACAGGGCCTTGATCGATCAGCTGCATTACCGGCCGCGCGAGATCGTGCACCAGTCGGTGGAGCGGATGATCTTGCCGGAAGATTGGCCCATTTTCAAGGAGCAGTTTGACAACCTGGCCCACGGCCGCCAGGATAGCAACCGGTTTGAAGTGCGCTTTGTCGACTGGAACGAGAAGGTTCACTGGATGCGCGTTTCTTTGACTCGCTTGAACTCGTCTGAAGGAGAGAAAAGTGGCATCCTCTTGATGACAGACGATATCACTGCCGAACGTCAAATCGCCCAAGAACGGACGGAGATGCGCCAGCGGGTGATGGAGGGCATCGAGAACGAGCGTGTGCGCTTGGCGCAAGATTTGCACGACCATCCGCTGCAAGACCTCTACGGCGCCTTGTTCGAGTTGGTGGAGGTGGCCGAAGAGCAGACAGACATTGAAAGCCGGCAAAAGCTCGAGCGAGTGCAGATGAGCATGCAGCAAACCATCGACTCACTGCGATCCACTTGCGGCGAGCTTCGGCCCCCATCGCTTCGGTTTTATGGGCTGGAAAAGGCGATCCGCTATTATGTGGAATTGATCAAGCCGCGCGCGCAGGGCATGGAGTTTCAACTGGACCTGGAGAAGGACGATAACCAACTGCCCCCGACGCTTACGCTGGCGCTTTACAGGATTATCCAGCAAGGTCTGACAAATGTAATCCGGCACTCCCAAGCCACCCAAACAGCGATCTCTATGACTTTCCATGACCACCTGTTAACCTTAAAGATCGAGGACAACGGGGTTGGGTTCGAGATGCCAGACAAGATGATGGAGATGGTTCGTGAAGGTCATTACGGCCTGGCGGGCATGCGTGACCGGGTTGAATCCATTGGCGGAAAGCTGAGCGTTGAATTGGGACCAAACAGGGGCACAACTGTGAGGATCGAAGTGCCTGTAGACGAGCCGGGATAACGATAACCCTAGAGATAAAAAAACAACGGCCAGTGCCGTTGTTTTTTTATTTTAAGGTATTGGTTTTGGTTTGGTTATACCGGCTGGGGAACCGCCTCGACCAATTCGAGGAACCGCGCCCGGTTCAGAGTTTCCACTTCGAGCAGCTCAGACGCCAGGCGATCGACAATCACCCGTTTCTCTTCCATGATGCGCTTGGCTTCGGAATAGCAGGTGTCGAGGATGGCGCGCACCGCCTCGTCGATCGCCTCGTAGGTCTTCTGCGAGCCCTTCGGACTGGATAGCGCAGCCAGTCCTTGCGGTTGGTTGAAGACACGCAAGCCGGCGCTGCTGTCCATGCCCAGGCGCATCACCATTTCTTCGGCCAATTGGGTGGCTACCTGTAGATCGTTGGATGCGCCGCTGGTGACATCTTGGAAGAACACCTCTTCGGCGGCGCGACCGCCCATCAGGCCTGTGATGCGGGCCATGATCCGGTTTTTCGACATCAGCAAGCTGTCCTGCTCGGGCAGCGCCAGGGTGTAACCGCCGGTCTGTCCGCGTGGGATAATGGTGATCTTGTAAACCGGATCGGCCAGTTTGCTCTCATGGATGGCGATGGCGTGGCCGGCCTCGTGGTAGGCAATGATGCGCCGCTCTTCTTCGCTCATCACCTGGCTCTTGCGCTGCACGCCGCCCGCCAGGTTCTTCTCGATCGCCTCTTCGAAGTCGCGCATATCGATCAGTTTATGGTCGTTGCGCACGGCCAGGATGGCTGCTTCATTGACGATGTTCGCCAGGTCGGCGCCGACAAGGCCAGGGGTAGCCTTGGCAACGTTCGACAGCAAGACATCTTCGGCCAGCCTTTTGCCTTGGGCGTGCACGTTCAGGATCGCCTCGCGGCCTTTTACGTCAGGGCGGCCAACGAAGACGCGCCGGTCAAAGCGGCCGGGACGCAGCAAGGCCGAGTTGAGCACGTCTACCCGGTTGGTGGCGGCCAAAACCATCACGCCTTCGCCGCCGCTGAAGCCATCCATCTCCACCAGCAGCTGGTTGAGGGTCTGGTCCTGTTCCACTTCGGCGCCGCCGCCCGAGCCGTGACGCTCGCGCCCGACCGCATCGATCTCATCGATGAAGATGATGCAGGGGGCTTTTTTGCGGGCCTTGGCGAACAAGGAGCGTACCCGCCCCGCGCCAACGCCTACGAAGACTTCCACAAACTCGGAGCCGGAGATGGCGAAGAATGGAACATTCGCTTCACCTGCGACGGCGCGGGCAATCAGTGTCTTACCGGTGCCTGGGTCGCCCACTAACAGCACACCCCGCGGCATCTTCGCGCCGACTTCGGCGTACTTGTCGCCTTCTTGCAAGAAGGTGACGATATCGCGCAGCTCTTGGAGGTTCTCTTCCATGCCTGCAACGTCGTTGAAGGTGGTCTCAGGGATCTCGCCCTCGCTAAATTCTTTCTTCTTCATCGGCCCGTTGCGAACCATGCGGAACACCATGAACGTCAGCACGCTGATCATGATCAGGCTGAAGATCGTGCTGGCGGTTCTACTCGCCGTCAAAGCGGCATTCTTGACGACATTGATGTCGACTTTAGAAAGCTGTTTACCGTCGAGGCCCAGCAAGCTCAGTTGTTCGAGCAGAGAGGAGCTGGAGTCACGAACGCCCTTGGAACTGGTTCCATCTTTAAAGTGGACGGTGAACTCGCCGTTTCCCAGGGTGTCTTCAATGTTGGCGATATTCCCACGTTCGATCGCCGCTACAACTTGATTGAGGGAGATCAACTCAGGTGGCTTGCGGCTCGGGATCCAAATGGCGGCCATGATGCTGGCCAGAACGAGAACTGCTGCACCGATGACCAAATACTTTCGACTTACTGTGGATTTCTGTCCGGAACTTTTGTTGTTTTTCATAGCGCTGCCATTATTCTCTAATCTCTGTAGTGAGTTACCAATGAGGTTGGGTTAGGCCCAGGATGGTGAGAAGTTATTTTATCAAAGAAATCATCGATTCTGATCAAAAATGGGAGATTTCTCACCCACTTACAAAATTGAAGGGTGCGAATGGACATCCCAAAAAGGCTGTCACGGGAGACAGCCGGCGGGAGCCGGTGCGGAGGAAGACGTTGTTGCTGCATTCTTTAAATAATCAACCAGGACGAAAGCCTGGTAAAAGTATAAGATAAAAAAGCTTCGAATAACTTTAGAGTTACTTAAAATTTTTTAATGTAACAATCGTCCAAGGGATTGATTTTTCTGACAGAGTGGATGACGCATACGGACAATCTCTCAGAAAAAACAATCCGCTCGAACGACCGAACGACACTATAATAGTCCTTGCAGGAGACCAAAACCCATGAATGAATTTCCACGGACGACCGTTGGCGACATTTCCGTATCCAGACTGATCGCAGGCACCAACTGGTTCCTCGGCTACTCTCATACCAGCGCAGCCAAGGACAAGTTCATCACCTCCTATCAGACGCGCCAGAAGATCAGCGAGGTGCTGGCCGTGTTCTTCCAAAGCGGCGTCGACACCGTCATGGGGCCGCCGCACCCGCTCCTTTACGAAGCCATCTGTGAGGCCGAGGACCGTACCGGGCGTAAAGCCGTGCGCGTCGTCACCCCCTGGTTCAACATTCTTCCCGGCGGCCCGGCCGAGATGGACCCCGAGCGGGTGTTCGACGAGTGCGCTCAGAACGGCGTCGACATCTGCATGCCGCACCAGGGAATGACCGACGCCCTGCTGGACCGCATGCACAACGTCATCCGCGACATCGACAAATACACGACCATGATCCGGGCGCGTGGTATGCTGCCCGGCCTGTCCACCCACATGCCCGAGACTGTCGTGGTCGCCGACAAGATCGGCGCAGACGTAGAGACCTACATTCAGATCTACAACGCCGCCGGCTTCCTCATGCCCATCGAGGCCGACTGGGTAATGCGCATCATCAAGAACGCCAAGAAACCGGTCATGACCATCAAGCCCCTGGCGGCCGGGCGACTGCTGCCGCCGGTCGGACTGGCCTTCTCCTGGAATACCATCCGCGATCAAGACATGGTTGCCATCGGCACCACCACGCCCGACGAAGCGCGTGAGGTCATCGATCTCTCGCTGGATTTTTTGAATCGCCGTATGCCTGAGAACGTGCTCCAGAAGACCCGCAGTAAGAAATCATTTGACATGTGAGGTGTTATGCCTAAAAAGGTATTTGTTAGCGGCCTGTTCGACCTGCTCCACAGCGGCCACATCCAGTTCTTCAAAGAAGCCTCCAGCTTTGGTGATTTGTACGTGGCGGTCGGCTCAGACCAGACTCTCTATGAGATCAAGGGGCGCGCCCCGATTATCTTCGAGGAAGAGCGCCTGTTCATGATCAAGGCTGTCCGTTACGTCAAGGATGCCGATATCTCCCGCGGTTCGGGCCTGCTCGACTTCCTCGACGTGCTGCAGCGAGTCCAACCCGACATCTTCATCGTCAATGAAGACGGCAACATCCCCGAGAAACAGGCGCTGTGCGAAGAGCTGGGGATTGAATACAAGGTGCTCAAGCGCGAGCCTCAGAAGGGCCTGACGGCCCGCTCGAGCGCGGCCATGCGCAGTATCAACATTATCCCCTATCGAATCGATATCGCCGGCGGTTGGCTCGACCAGCCCTTCGTCTCCAAGCTCTATCCCGGCGCGGTCATCACCATCTCCCTGGAGCCGACCATCGAGTTCAACGAGCGCAGCGGCATGGCTACCAGCACCCGCCGCCGGGCGATCGAACTGTGGGGCGGCCGCCTGCCCATCGGCGATCCCGAGACGGTCGCGAAAATGCTCTTCTGCTACGATAACCCACCCGGCACGCATACCATCTCTGGTTCGCAGGATGCCATCGGCATCGTCATGCCCGGTTTGAACTATTCCTATTATGAAGGCGATTATTGGCCCTCCCGCATCGAGTCGGTCCAGGATGAGGCCATCATCCAGTTCGTCGAGCAGTCCTTTTACCTGATCCCGCTGGGTTTGCGCGTGGACGGCTACGACGTGCTCAGCGGTACCAACATCGCGCCCCAACTCGCCCGGCAGTTCTCCGAGGCCACCGACCGCTGCTGGAACGCCATTAAGGCCCAGGACCGCCAGGGTTTTGGCCGTTCCATGCGCGAGGCCTTCGAAGCCCAGACCGCCATGTTCCCCAACATGATCACCCCCACCGTGCGCTCCCTGATCCAAAAGTACCGCGACCGGGCCTACGGCTGGAAGCTCTCGGGTGCAGGCGGCGGCGGCTATCTCATCCTCGTCGCTGAGGAGCCGATCGAGCAGGCCGTGCGTGTCGTGGCTAGAAGATCCGAGTAAGAGCGAAAGGCAAAGGGAGCAGAGACGCAGAAACTTTTAGGAAGTTTCTGCGTCTCTGCGCTTGAATGGTAAAATGAAACGTAATATGACATACAGATAGGGGAGAAAAGAAACAATCATGACTCTTTCGCACGGATTCGAATTGCTCCGGGAGATGGACATCCCGGAGGTCAACAGCAAGGCTAAACTTTACCGGCACCAGAAAACGGGTGCAGAGCTGCTCTCGTTGGAAAACGACGACGAGAACAAGGTTTTCGGCATTGCCTTCCGCACCCCGCCGCGCAACTCTACCGGCGTGGCCCATATTATGGAACACTCGGTGCTGAACGGCTCGCGCAAGTACCCGGTCAAGGAACCCTTCGTCGAGCTGATGAAGGGCTCGCTGAACACCTTCCTGAACGCCATGACCTGGCCGGACAAAACCGCCTATCCGGTCGCCAGCCAGAACTTGCAGGACTTTTATAACCTGATCGACGTCTACCTCGACGCCGTCTTTTACCCGCTGCTCTCACCCTTCACCTTTCAGCAGGAGGGTTGGCACTTCGAGATGGACAGCCCTGAATTGCCCTTGAATATCAAGGGCGTGGTCTACAATGAGATGAAGGGTGTCTATTCTTCGCCCGATAACCTGCTGGACGAGAAGAGCCAGCAGCTGCTCTACCCCAACACGACCTACGGCTTCGACAGCGGCGGCGACCCCGAGGTCATCCCCGAACTGACCTATGCGGAGTTCACGGCCTTCCACGACGCCTACTACCATCCCTCGAATGCTCGCATCTACTTCTACGGCGACGACGATCCCGAAGAGCGCCTGCGCATCCTTGACGGCTACCTCAAGGATTTCGAGCCGGTGCTGGTCAATTCCAGCATCGCCCTCCAGCCGCGCCTGCCGCAGCCGGTCAGCTTCAGCCTGCCCTACGAGAGCAGCGAGGGTGAAGACAAGGCCTTCCTGACCCTCAGTTGGATGCTTACCGAAGTCGGCGACCCCGAGACCCTGCTGTCGCTGCGCATCTTGGAGCACGCCCTGATCGGCACGCCCGCTTCGCCGCTGCGCAAGGCCCTGATCGACTCGGATCTGGGTGAAGACCTGGTCGGCCGCGGCCTGGAGACCGGCCTGCTGCAGATGATGTTCTCGGTCGGCATGAAGGGTATCGCCCTGGAGAACACCGCCAGGGTCGAGGCGCTGATCCTGGACACCTTGAAACACATCGCCGAGCAGGGCATCGACAAAGACACTCTACAGGCTTCGATCAATACGGTCGAGTTTGCCTTGCGCGAGAACAACACCGGCTCATACCCGCGCGGCCTGCTGGTGATGATCCGCTCGTTGAACAATTGGCTGTACGGCAAAGATCCCTTCGAACCGCTGGCCTTCGAGGACCCTTTGAGCGCCATTAAAGAGCGCCTGGATAAGGGCGAGCAGCCGTTCGAGGAGCTGATCCGCCGGCAGCTGACCCTTAACCCGCATCGCGTCACGCTCACCCTCACACCCGATCCAACGTTGGCCCAGCGCCGGGAGGAAGCCGAACGCGCCCGCCTGGAGCAGATCCAGGCGCAGCTGGGCCCCGAGCAGGTGCAAGACATTGTCCTCAACACGCTGGAGTTGAAGCGCCGCCAGGAAGCCCAGGATACCGAAGAGGCCCTGGCGACCATTCCCACCCTGAAGCTGGAAGACCTCGATCGCCAGATCAAGACCATCCCGTTGGAGACGCTCGACGCAGGGGAGACCAAAATCCTCTACCACGACCTTTTCACCAACGGCATCGTCTACCTCGATTTGGGCTTCAACCTGCATGCCCTGCGCCAGGACCTGCTGCCCTACCTGCGCCTGTTCGGTCGCGCCCTGGTCGAAACCGGCACGAAGGAGCAGGACTTTGTGCAGCTGCTGCAGCGCATCGGCCAGAACACGGGCGGCATCGGCGCCTCCCGCTTCACCTCGGCCGTGCAGGGCAAGCCCGACGGCGAAGCCTGGATGTTCCTGCGCTCCAAGGCCATGCTGGCTCAAACGGGCGATCTGCTGGCGATCTTGCAAGACATTCTCTCCTCGGCCCGCCTTGACAACAAAGAGCGCATCCGCCAGATGGCCCTGGAAGAGCGTGCCGGGCTGGAATCTCGCCTGGCAGACATCGGCCACCGGGTAGTTGCCTCGCGCCTGCAGGGCATGTACAACTCTGCCGACTGGGCCTCCGAGCAGATGGGCGGCATCAGTTACCTGTTCTTCCTGCGCGACCTCATCCCCCAGATCGATTCCGATTGGGACGCCGTATCGCAGCGCCTGGAGGAGATCCGCACTACGCTGTTCAAGCAGGGTAACATGATCTGCAACGTCACGCTCGACCAGCCGGGCTGGCAGGAGGTCGAGCCGCAGCTGCGCCAATTCTTGAGCGGTCTGCCGGACGGTCAGGCTGAGATGCAGTCCTGGCAGATGCCCCAGCAGCCGCAGTCTGAGGCATTCACCATGCCGCTGCGGGTCAATTATGTCGGTGAGGCGGCCAACCTGTACAACCTGGGCTATGAACTGGATGGCTCGGTCATGGTCATCACCGGCTACCTGCGCAATTCCTGGCTGTGGGAGCGGGTGCGCGCGCAGGGCGGCGCCTACGGCACTTTCGATACCTTCGACCGCCACTCCGGCGTGATCACCTTCCTCTCCTACCGCGATCCCAATCTGCTGCGGACCCTCGAGATTTACAACGGCTCGGGCAAGTTCCTGCAAGGCCTGGACCTGAACGAGGCGGAGCTGACCAAGGCCATCATCGGCACGATTGGCGACCTGGACGCCTACCTGCTGCCCGACGCCAAAGGCTACACTTCCATGGTCCGCTGCCTGCTCGGCACCACCGACGAGGAGCGCCAGCGCATGCGCGATCAGGTCCTCGACACCCAGCCCGCCGACTTCCATGCATTCGGCGCAGTGCTCGAGAAGCTCTCCACCCAAGACCGCCGGGTCGTGCTGGGTTCCGCTGAAGCCGTCGAAGCGGCCAACACCGAGAACCCCGGCACTTTTGAAGAAGTGAAGCGGGTGTTGTAAAAAATCAAGGAATAGAAAACAGAGAGTGGAGAGCAGTCCTGCTCTCCACTCTCTGTTTTCTATTCCTTGATCAGGGTTTCGCATAGATACTGCCTTGTGTTAATATGGTTCTATAACCTTGGTGTACTGGTGGAGGGTCTTACTCGGCGATATTTGCGTTCGCATACAGAGCCAGCGCCGCGCCCGCCAGCATCATCAGCGTGAAAACGCCAAGCTCGATTGCCCCCCGGCGCAGCTTGATGTGATATTGCTCCAGATCATAGGGCTCGTCGCTCTCCGGCCCGGACATCACCTCGCGCAGCTTCATCATCCACGCCAGGAAGAGGGGAGCCATCCAGAAGAACAGGCAAAAGTAGACGACTGATTTCATGAGTACCTGCGGGCAGCCTTCAGTTCGCTGCAGTTATTACTCTTCTTGCATCAAATACAGGTCCATCTGCTCCAGCGGGATCAGCCGGTTCTGCTCAGGGTCGAAGACTCCTTCGTCGCGCGCGCAGAAGTAAAGCTTCATCCAGCGCTCGATTGCTCGCTCCAGGCGCCGTTTTTCGTTCTGTTCTTTGTCTTTTTGTTGGTTGAAACGGGCAATGATGCCGCGGCGCAGAAAGTAATACCCCACGTACACTGCCACCAGAACCGCCAGGGCGATCAAGAAGAACGACGGCTGTGACTCGTAGATCTGGATCATGAAGAACACCGCCAGCAGCGCCAACACCGCCATGATCAAGTCTGGATGTATCTGCCGCGCGACCTGCCTTCCCCCGGAAGGCGGGGAGAAGTTGTTGACAAACGTTCGCACTGCCTGGATCTTCAACAGATTCACGCCGGGATCGTCCACCGCTTTACCGGTCAACTCAGGCAGCACAGAGTCCTCGGGGGACTTATTGAACGCGGCCAGCGCGTCGATGTAGATGCGTGAGACCTTGAAGACGCGGTCGCTCTCACCGCACACCGGGCATACCACTGTTTCCTCGTTCATGCTGGGCTCCTTGCTCATCACTCTAGCGTACGCTGAAACCCAGCATGAGGATTCCCACGGTGAAGGGGATCCACCACAACGGGCTCACGCCCGGGCCGAACCAGTCGACCGCGTAGATCAGCGCCCCCAACAAAACCAGGAGGATACTCGCGCCAATCAGATACCAGCTGACGATCTGAAAGCCGAGCTGCTGATCGATCGGCCGCCTCGCCTGAGACCGGGCCTGCTTCCCTGACTTGCCTTTCTGCGTTTGGGCCTGGTTCTTGACGAGCTTCATGCGCTTCACCTTCTGGCGCTGCACGACGATCAGGCGCAGGTAAAAGATCAAGGCTGCAGCGATCGCAACGATGGTACCGGTATCAAGCTTCATGCAATTCTCCTCCAGCTTTTATGGACCGCGGATCGAAATATAATCGTCGGGGTTGTATGATTATGGTGTACATTTCCAATTGTGTCAATGCATGGCCTGGCCCTCAAAACCCTCACCCTGTAAAGCGTGCCGTGGGCGAGGGGGCTTCGCACGGGGCTCCTGAGAGGGCCAAGAGTTGTAAAAACATTTCAAACACGATCAATCGCTTGCAAAGTCGAATTAGTTATGATATCATCTGGTTGTCATACAATTAAACGTGACGCTTTCACCGTACCAAGGCAGGTCTCCAACCATTTACAATTGAGCAATTTTTCCAATAGGGTTGCTGTTCTTCAACCGCTATTTATGTATTTACAATTACTGGTTATTGGATTTTTTTGTCATCCATCCAACCATGGCATAGGCTCTGCTTGCGTTGATTGCAAGGCTGCATGCTCATGGTAAAGTGCAGTTCCTTTTTCCCGCTGCACGCCAGTCTCGTTGATTGCTCAACAGGTTATCTCACCAGCCTAATGCCCAAATTTGATCTTATTCGCACCCTCCATATCATTCTTTCCCTGCCCATTCCTGTGAATAGGTTTCGGGTTATCCAACTTACTCCCGCTGTTTCGGAGTAAGTTTTTGTTTAACGGCCAGGTTTTGTAGATCAAGCGTCGCTCGATGAATTTTCAGCGCGTTTATCGAAAGTCCACTTCGAAAGGAGGCGAGGTTTACATCAGAAATATATTCATGTCTCTCGACCCGTAGCTATTCAGTCCGTTCATTTCTAAACCCTTTTCAAGTGTAATAAGGAGCGAGACTATGGCGCAAACAGCCGCAGCAAAGAAAGAAGTTTTTGGATATCTGCCAGCCGACACCCCGCCGATTGGCGCAATGCTCAGCCTGGGCTTCCAGCAAGTGCTGACCATGTTCCCGGCGACCGTGCTGGTCGCTATTCTGACCAAGTTTGACGTTGGTGTGACCCTGTTCGCCTCAGGCATTGGCACCGTAATCGCCTTGCTGGTGTCCGGCCGCCGCATCCCCATGTACTATGGCTCCAGCTTTAGCTACATTGCCGTCATCGCCACAACCATGTCTCTGTACGCCGGTGACTGCTTCACCAGCAGCGCAGTTTACTGCCCGGCAGGCGTACGCATCGTGCAGGTCGGTATCCTCGGTACCGGCTTGCTGAATATCCTGATCGGCTTCCTGATCATGCGCATCGGGAAGGAAGCGCTCGATAAAGTCCTCCCGCCTGTCATCACCGGCAGCGTTGCGATTGTCATCGGTATCTCCCTGGCCGGTTCGGCCCTGGGCAGCGCTTCGCAGAACTGGCTGGTCGCCTTCATTACCCTGGTTGTGACAATCGCCTTTTCTGTTTACATGCAGGGTAAAGGCTTACTGGGCATGCTGCCGATCCTGTTCGGTGCGGTCGTCGGCTACCTGATCGCCATCCCCTTCGGGCTGGTTGATACTGGACTGATCGCAAATGCCTCCTGGCTGCGCGTTCCCAACATCACCTTCCCGGCCTTTGAAAATCCGGATGCCTGGGGCGTCGTTCTGAGCATCGCCCTGATCGCTATCGCCACCATCCCCGAGTCCACCGCTCACCTGTATCAGATGAGCCTGTACATCGACGCTTTGGCCGCTGAAATGGGCCGCAAGCCGGTCGAAATCAAGAAACTCATCGGCCTCAACCTGGTTGCCGACGGCTCGGATGACATGGTCAACGGCCTGCTCGGCGGCTGCTCGGGCACGAACTATGGTGAGAACAACAGCCTCATGGCCATCACCCGCAACTACTCGGTCCCGGTGCTGATGACCGCGGCTATCATTGCCATCTTCTTAGGCTTCGTCGGCAAGCTGGCCGGTCTGGTTAACACCATCCCGACCGCGGTGACCGGCGGCCTTTCGATCTACCTGTTCGGCGTCATTGGCATGCAAGGCGTCGCTCTGATCCAATCGGAGAAGGTTAACCTGTTCGAGCCCCGTCAGCTGGCAGTCGGCGCCACCATTCTTGTCCTCGGCATCGGCGGCAGCATGGGCCTCGCCAACGGCCTGTTCCCCTTCCCGGTCAAGTACATCTTCCCCAGCGGCATCCCTGCCATCGTGTTTGCAGCCATGGTCGGCATCCTGCTCAACGTCCTGTTCTTGCTCCTGCCCCCGGCGATGTTCGGTGTTCAGGAACGCACGAACATCAATTTGTAACTTTCTCGCACACAGTAATCTCTCCTCCCCGGTTTGCCGGGGAGGAGAGACCATCTCGAAAGATCCTTCCGGCAGGCATCTTTGCCGGAAATGATCTTTTGAGAATCCAGTTTAACGCACAGAATCAGGATGAACTATGATCAATCCGCATCCAGGACTTCCGGAATTTGATTACGTCAAACCGGCGTCGCTGGTCGAGGCGAGCCAGTTCCTGGCCAGCCATCCCGGCGAGGCCCGGCCGTTTTCCGGCGGCACCGATTGTTTCGTGCGCATGCGCGATGGGTTCATGACACCTCAATTCATGGTCGACATTAAAGGCTTAGACGGCACCACCCAGCTCTCTTACGACGAGCAGAAGGGTCTGACGATCGGCGCCGCGGTCAGCATGAATCGCGTGGCGGCTTTCCCTGCTGTCATCGACTGCTACCCTTTACTGGTCCAGGCAATCAAGACGGTTGCCAGCTACCAGCTGCGCACGCGTGCTACCATCATTGGTAATATCTGTAACGCTTCCCCCGCAGGCGATACGATTGGCGCCTGCATCGTGTATGGTGGCTCGCTTACCATTCACGGCGTGAACGGCCAGCGCGTCGTGCCGCTCACGGGGTTCTTCACCGGCCCGGGCCGTTCGGTTTTGGAGCTGGGCGACATCGTGACCTCCATTACGCTGCCCGTTCCCCCCGAAGGGGCGGTCGGCAAATTCGTCAAACTCGGACGGAACAAGATCGGCGACCTCTCGATTGTCGCTGTGACTGCGCTGGCGTATCCCGACAGCGCCGCTCCTTCCGGTTATCGCTTCAAGCTGGCCCTGGCATCGGTCGCCCCGACCCCCAAGGTCCCTGCTGATGCGGAAGCCGTCTTGGCTGATAAACCCCTCTCCGCGGAGACAATCGACGAGGCTGCCCAGGTCGCTATGGACTCGGTCACACCCATCGATGACGTGCGCGGCTCGGCCCGTTACCGTAAACTGATGGTCAGGAACCTGACCCACCAGGCGGTGACGGACGTGTGGAATCGACTTCACTAGGTCTGCAAGAGAGAATGGCCTGTTTTTACTGGAGGAAAGCATGTCTTTTCATCGAATTACCCTGACCGTCAACAACTCCACAGAGATTGTGGACATTCCCGCCAACATGACCCTGCTGACCATGCTGCGGGATAAACTGGCTCTCACGGGCACCAAGAACGGCTGCGCCGCCGGTGAGTGCGGCGCTTGCACCGTGATGATGAACGGCGAGCCGGTCAACAGCTGCATGGTTCTGGCCGTCGAGTGCGATGGGGCCAAGGTCGTCACCGTCGAGGGACTGGCCAACGATGGGCAGCTGGATGTGTTGCAGAAGACGATTATCGAGAAGGGCGGCGTCCAATGCGGCTTCTGCACCCCAGGGATGCTCATTTCGGCCCGCGCTTTGCTGGATCGCAACCCCCAGCCTAGCGGGCAAGAGGTCCGCGAGGCGCTGGTGGGCAACCTGTGCCGCTGCACCGGCTATACCCGCATTCTCGATGCCGTCCAGGCTGCCGCGCAAGCAGAAGCTGCGTGAAGAACGCCGTTTATCCGTTTTGGAAGGCAAGACCCCTCTTAAGGAGACGGGAATATGGCAATCAAAGAAACAACTGAAAGCATCCAGGGACCGGTCGGCAAGAGCATGCCGCGCGTCGATGTGCGCGAGAAGGTCACGGGCGCTGCAGTGTTCACCGACGATATCCAGTTCGGGAACGGTCTGCTGTTCGCCCGCGCCAAGCGCTCGCCGTACCCCCACGCCCTGATTAAATCGATCGATACCAGCAAGGCCGAGGCCCTGCCGGGTGTCAAAGCCGTCGTCACCGGCAAAGACTTCCCCACGCTGATGGGGTTGTACCTGGCCGATAAGCCCATTTTCGCCATCGACCGGGCGCGTTTCGTTGGCGAGCCTGTGGCCGCTGTGGCCGCCGTGTCAGAAGAGATCGCCGATCAGGCCATCGAGCTGATCGAGGTGGAGTACGAAGTGCTGCCCTCGGTGTTGAACCCGCTGGACGGCATGAAGGCAGACGCGCCCTTGATCCACCCGGACCTGGGCGATTACACCGTTGCAAACTTTATCTTCCCGCAGCCTGGTTCCAACATCTCCAATCACTTCAAGATCCGCAAAGGCGAAGTGGACAACGGTTGGGACAAATGCGCTGCAGTTGTCGAGCAGACGTTCCAGATCCCCCACATCCAGCATGTGCCAATCGAGCCGCACGTGGCCGTCGCCAAGATGGACGATACCGGCAAGCTGACCCTCTGGTCCGCTTCGCAGTCGCCCTTTGCCCAGCGCAACATGATCGCCAAGACCATGCACATCCCCGAGAGCGATGTGCGCGTCATCGCGGCCTACGTCGGCGGCGGCTTTGGCTGCAAGGCAGGCGTAACGATGGAAGCCATCCCGGTGGCGCTGGCGAGCAAAGTGAAAGGCCGCCCGGTTAAGCTTCGCCTGACCCGTGAGGAAGAGTTCTATACCAACTTCGTCCGCCAGGCTCTTGTCATCAAGCTGAAAATTGGCTGCGACGCGCAAGGGCGCCTGCAAGCATTCGAAAACACCATGTACTGGGATGGCGGCGCCTACACCGAGTACGGCGTCAACATCACCCGCGCTGGCGGTTACTCCGGCACCGGCCCCTACGACATTCCCAACGTCAAGGTTGACAGCATCTGCGTCTACACCAACCACGTCATCGGCGGGCCCTACCGCGGCTTCGGCATGTCTGAGCTGCATACCGGCATCGGCCAGTGCATGGACATGCTGGCCGAGAAGATCGGCATGGACAAGGTCGAGTTCCACCATCTCAACGTGGTCCAGGGTGGCGATATCCTCGGCACCGGCATGACGATGCACGATACCGGCATCAAGGACTGCGTGGATAAGGTCGCCACGGCCATCGGTTGGGGCATGAAAGAGCCGCCGAGCTCGCCGACCAAGGTGCGCGGTAAGGGGATCGCCTTGATGTGGAAGGCCCCCGCCATGTCCCCCAACGCCGGTTCGAGCGCCGAGGTGAAGTTCAGCCCCGACGCCACCGTGACGGTCAGTATCGGCGGGCAAGAGCTCGGCCAGGGCACCTTCACGGCCATGGCTCAGATTGCCGCCCAGGCTTTAGGTGTGCCTTTCGAGAATGTGCGCATCGCCGGCCCGCTGGACACCCAGTACAGCCCTTACGAATGGCAGACGGTTGCCAGCCGCCTGACCTGGAGCATGGGCAATGCTGTGCGGAACGCCGCCCTGGATGCCAGGCGCCAGGTGCTGGAGCTGGTGGCGGAGTCGTGGAACGAGAAGGTTGAAGACCTTGATATCGTCAACGGTCAGGTCATCTCCTACACCTCCGAAGAATCCATCCCTCTCAACAACATCGTCGTCTACGGCCTTCCGAAGCCGAACGACGAAGGCTGGATTGGCGGGCCAATCGTTGGGCGGGGCAACTTCATGCCCACTTACGTGACCGGCCTGGACAAGGAAACCGGTCAGGGCGAACGTGCCGTGGTCCACTACACGACCGGCGCTCAGGCGATTGAGATCGAGGTCGACAAGGAAACCGGCCAGATTGACGTGATCAAGGCGGTCGGCGCGTTCGATGTCGGCAAGGCCATCAACCCCGATCTGGTAAAAGCGCAGATCGAGGGCGGTCTGGTGCAGGGTTTGAGCTCGGCCATGTTTGAGCAGATCAAGCTCAAAGAAGGCGTAATGCTGAACCCCAGCTTCGTGGACTACCGCATCGCCACCACTGCCGACGTTCCCGCCGCGATCGAAGCTTACTACGTAGAGCACGCCCAGGATGACGGCCCGTGGGGCGCCCGCGGCGTCGGCGAACATCCGATGGTCCCGACCATCGCCGCCCTGGCAAACGCCATCTATGACGCGACCGGCGTGCGCGTCACCGATCCACCTTACAGCGCAGAAAAAATTTACCTGGCGATGGTGGATGCCGGACTGGTAAAATAGACAAAGGAATCGAAAAGGGGCTCGCCAGATAATCTTCTGGCGAGCCCCCCTGATTGAACCTTTTGTTCCTGCACTCGTAACAAATCAATATTTCTGAAGGAGTGTCTGACTGGCGCTGTTGCCACGCGACCGTCGCTTCCAGCAGCCTCGTTCAGACACCCTTTCAAGGGAATATTGCATATAGAAGAGGAATCATGACCGAGCATTACGATATTCTGGTTAAGAATGCTAAACGCCGCTCCCAGCCCGGTAAGTTGATGGACATCGCAGTCGCGGACGGACGGATCGCGGCGGTTGAGCCGCGCCTGGACGGGACTGCCGATACCACCATCGATGCCGGCGGCAAGCTGGTGACCGAATCATTCGTCAATACCCATTTGCACCTGTGCAAGGTGTACACCCTGTTTATGATGGACGAGGCCGCCCTCAAGGACTATCACGCCGAAGGCATGGGCAAAGCCATGACCGCCATTGAGCTGGCGGCCCGCGTCAAAGAGCAGTATGACCAATCCTGGATCGTCCCGAACGTGCGTCAAGGCCGTCGCCCAATCGGCCCTCTACGGCGGAACCCACATCCGTGCTTTCGCCGATGTGGACAGCAAGGCCAAGCTGGAAGGCGTCAAGGCCTTGATCGAGGTGCGTGACGAGTTCAAGGGCATCGTGGACGTTCAGGTGGTGGCCTTTGCTCAGGATGGCGTGGTGCGCGAGACTGGCGCTGCCGACCTGGTGCGCCAGGCCATGGACCTGGGCGCAGACGTGGTCGGCGGGATTCCTTGGATCGAATTCACCGACGCCGACATCGCCGAGCACGTCAAGACCATCTTCGACATTGCCGACGAGTACGATAAGCCCGTCTCGATGCTTGTGGACGATGCCGGGGATCCCGGCCTGCGCTCGCTGGAGCTGATGGCCATGGAGACCATCAAACGCAACCGCCAGGGGCGCTCGCTGGCGCACCATGCCCGAGCCATGTCGATGTATCCCAAGCCCTATCTGCAAAAGGTGGCTGCCCTGATGAAGAATGCCGATATGGGAGTCGTTAGCGATCCGCATACCGGGCCGCTGCACGCTCGCGTCAAAGAGCTCCTCGAAGAGGGTGTGCTGGTCTGCCTGGGTCAGGATGACATTTCCGACGCATATTATCCCTACGGCCGCAACAACATGCTCGAGGTAGCTTTTCTCAACTCGCACCTGCTCTGGATGACGACCCGCCAGGAAATGGAAACCCTCTACGATATGGTCACGGTCAACGCCGCCCGGGCCATCGGATTGCAGGACTTCGGCCTGCAGGTGGGCTGCGCCGCTAACTTTGTCGTTCTAAAGGACGCCGACGTTCTGGAGGCGCTGCGCTATCACGAAGCGCCCGCTTATGTGGTCAGCCACGGCAAGCTGGTGGACATCGAAAAGATGAGAGAGATGGCGGGAAGGTAGGAAGTTCGCATGGCTTTAGCAGTAGAAACTATCGACGTACAAATGACGGTCAACGGCCAGGAGGTGCGCGCCAGCGTGCCCTCCGACCTGACCTTGATGAAGTTCTTGCGCGAATGGCTCGGCCTGACCGGCACGAAGGACGGCTGCGCTAAGGGCCACTGCGGCTCTTGCACCGTGATCATGAACGGTAAAGCCACCCGCTCATGCCTGGTCAAGATCCGCCGCGCAGACGGGGCCGTGATCGAATCCATCGAGGGCCTCGGCACGCCCGAACAGCTTCACCCCTTGCAGTATGCCTTCATTAAGAACAACGCCGTGCAGTGCGGTTTCTGCACCCCCGGCATGATCATGTCCAGCAAGGCTCTCCTGGACTGCAACCCGCAGCCCAGCGCCGAGGACATCAAGGCAACCCTGACCAAGAACCGCAATACTTGCCGCTGCACGGGCTACGTCAACATTATTAAAGCCGTTCAGTCCGCCGGCGAAATGATCGCCCAGGGCCGGCATGCCGGTGTGCTCCTGCCGGAAGGCAAAGCTCAATCCACCAACCTGATACGCGATGCCGTCGAGATGGTCACCGGCAAGACCTTGTTCGCCGCCGACTATAAGATCGAAGGGATGCTGCACGGCAAGATCCGCTGGGCCGACCATCCTTACGCCGAGATCCTCGGCATCGATACCGGCGAGGCCGAGGCCGTCCCTGGCGTGGTGCGCATCATCACCGCCAAAGACATCCCCGGAAAGAATCAAGCCGGCATCATCTTCCGTGACCAGCCTGCCATCGCCGAGAAGGTTGTCCAGTACATTGGCGAACCGGTGGCGGCGGTCTATGCCGAGACCGAGGCAGCCGCCGAAGAAGCCGTCGCGAAGATCAAGGTCGATTACAAGGTGCTCAAGGGCATCTTCTCGCCTGAAGAGGCCATGCAGCCCGATGCGCCCAAGCTGCACGAGAAGGGCAACCTGCTGCACAAGTCGGTCATCGAGCGCGGCGACGTGGACGAAGCGTTCGCCCGCTGTGCAGTGGTGCTGGAGGATAACTTCTCCACACCCTTCATCGAGCATGGCTTCATCGAGCCCGAGGCCGGGCTGGGCTTTCCCAGCGAAGATGGCGGCGTGACCCTTAAGATTGGCGTGCAGAGTGTCTTCGACGACCGCACCCAGTTGAGCGAGATCCTCGGCCTGCCTGAGGAAAAAATCCGCGTCATCCAGCTGCCGATTGGCGGCGCCTTTGGCGGCAAAGAGGACATGATCCTGCAGCAGTTCCTGGCCCTCGGGGCGCTCCTGCTGCAGCGCCCCATTAAGATGGTGCTCAGTCGCGAGGAATCCCTGCGCGTGCACGTCAAGCGTCACCCGGCCAAGATGTATTACAAGATTGGGGCCGACTCTAATGGTCATGTGCTTGCCCTGCAGTCGAAGGTGATCGTCGACACCGGCATCTACGCCTCCCTGGCTGTCGACATCCTCGAAAATATGACCGTGTTTGGGGCCGGGCCTTATTACGTGCCCAACCTCAAGCTGGACGCCGAGGCCTGGTACACCAACAACGTCCCTTCTGGGGCAATGCGCGGTTTTGGCGTCAACCAAATCGCCGTGGCATTGGAGCAGATGCTCGACGAAGTTGGCCGGCGCCTGAACATCGACCCGTTCGAGATCCGCCTGATCAACGGCCTGGACGTTGGCCTGCCTACCGCCGCCGACCATATCATGGAAAAGGGTGTGGTCTCGATCAAAGAGACCGTAACCGCCGCCCGGGATGCTTTCAATCAGCTGCAGCTGCCCGAGCCAAAGGACGGTAAGAAGATCGGCTACGGAGTGGCCTCAGCGGTCAAGAACATCGGCTACGGCCACGCCATCCCCGAGAGCGCCGGGGCCATCCTCGAACTGGACAGCCACGGCTGTTTCTTACTGCGCCACAGCCAGCACGAATATGGCCAGGGCTCACGTACCGCCCTGGTGCAGATGGTCGCCGACGTGTTCGACGGCCCCATCGACAACATCGAGCTAATCGGCCCCGACACGGCCCTCACGCCGCCCACCGGCCCGACCACCGCCTCGCGCCAGACCTTCCTGACCGGCAACGCTACCCTCATGGCGGCGCGTGCCCTCAAGGATGAGATCATGAGCCGGGCAGCCGAGATCCTGGAGAACGAACCCGACAAGCTCAAGCTCAAAGGCGACCGCATCCTCGATCCCGAGTCCGGCAATTCCATCCCGCTTTCCGATCTGGGTGAGAAGTTCGTGGTCCAGAAGACCTACGTGCCGCGCGCCACTCACGGTATGCTGGAGATTGGCGAGGCCAGTCACCTGGGCAAGCCCGATTTCGAGTCGCGCGTCACCCACTGGTGCTATGCCTACAACACCCAGGTTTCTGTGGTGGAAGTGGACGAGTCCACCGGCGAAGTGAAAGTCTTGACCATCATCTCGGCCAATGACCTGGGCAAAGTGCTCAACCGGGCGGTGGTGGAAGGCCAGATCCACGGCGGCGTCATGATGGGTCTGGGCATGGCCCTCTCGGAGGAGTTCATCGTCGAGAACGGCATCAACCTGACCGACTCGCTGCACAAGGTGCGCCTGCCGTCTGCTGCCGATACCCCCGATATTATCCCTGTACTCGTCGAAGTACCTCACCCGGAAGGCCCACTCGGGGCCAAGGGCTTCGCCGAAGCGCCTTCGCTGGCTACTGCACCTGCCATCTTGAACGCCATCTACGATGCCACTGGGGTGCGCATTAAAGATACGCCGGCCGACAAGAAGCGAGTTTTGGCCGCGCTGCAAGCGAAACAACACTGAGAAGATATCAGGGATTACCCCAAACCGGAGTAACCCCAATTGAAAGAATGGGTGGGCCAATGGTCCCTGCCGTAGGGAACAACTACAAGCGCATCGACGGCCTGGAGAAAGTCAACGGGCTGGCGAAATTTACAGCAGACTTGAACCCCGGGCGCCGGGTGGTCGCGCGAATTCTGCGTTCCACCCAGGCGCATGCCCGGATCCTTTCGATTAACGCCCAGAAAGCGCTGCAAATGCCCGGCGTCCGAGCCGTTGTGACGGGGGCCGACTGCCCCAAGCGCATCGGCCACGCCGTGCAGGACCAGTACCCCATCGCCCGCGACAAGGTGCGCTACTGGGGTGAGCCGGTCGCCGTGGTGGTCGCCAACACAGCCCAGGCGGCCGAGGCCGCCCTCCCGCTGATCGAGGTGGAATATGCCCCGCTGCCCTGCGTGCTGCATCCCTACGAGGCCGCCCAACCCGGCGCTCCGTTAGTCCATGCAGAGAGCGCGGACTATCCACGGGATGTGCTGCTGCACCCCGAAGCCGGGACCAATATTTGCCACCATTACCAGGTGCGCCGCGGCAACGTGCAGATAGCCTTCGCCTCGGCCCATCTCGTGCTTGAAAACACCTATTGGGTACCGTGGATCGCTCACGTCCAACTGGAGCCGCACAGCGCGATCGCCCTATGGGACGGGGAGAGCTTCACCGTCTGGTCGAGCTCGCAGTCGCCGTTCTTCATCCGTGAGACCATCTCGCATCTGTTTGACGTCTCCCCATCCCACGTGCGCGTCGTAATCCCTTACGTGGGTGGAGGCTTCGGCGGCAAGTCGGACGTGACCATCGAGCCCCTGCTGGCGGTGACGGCCCATAAGCTGCCCGGCCTGCACGTCGAGTTGATCCTCACTCGCGAGGAGATGTTCTATGGCACGGTCGTCGGCCGCGGCGCCTGGGGCCGCATGAAGACCGCCGTCGACAAAGACGGCATGCTGCTGGCTGAAGAGGCCGAACTGTACTTCGGCAGCGGCGGCTACGCCGACTATTCCGTCTGGATCAGCCAGGGCGGCGGCCACAACGCCACCGGTCCCTACTACATCCCCGACTTACAGATCGACTCGCACAGCGTTTACACCAATACCCCACCGACCGGGGCCTACCGCGGCTACGGCCATCCCGAAGTGCACTGGATGGTCGAGCGCCAGATGGACCTGATCGCCCGCAAACTGGACATCGACCCGATTGAGCTGCGTTTGCAGAACCTGCTCTCACCCGGCAAGCAGAATTCCCTCGGCCAGGTGATGCAGGATTACAACGGCCGCGCCGACCTGTGCGTCAAAGCCGTCCAGGAGGCGCTGCGCCAGGAACTGCAAGAAGAACCGGCCGGCAGCGAACCCGGGGCTCGCAAGGTGCGCGGCCAGGGTATCGCCTGCTTTATGAAGTCGCCGGTCATGCGCACCAACGCCCAGAGCGGCGCGATCCTGCACTTCAATGAGGATGGCACGGTGACACTGTTCACCGGCGCAGTCGAGATCGGCCAGGGCACCTTCACCGTCTTATCTCAGATTGCCGCCGATGCGCTCTCGATACCGGCGGAACAGGTCCATTACGCCGCCCGGATCGACACCGACTTTTCCCCCCATGAGTGGCAAACCGTTGCTAGCCACACCACCTGGGCCGTCGGAAACGCAGTGCGGTTGGCTGCCAGCGATGCCCTCAACCAGATCAAGGCCGCCGCCTCTGAGGTGCTGGGAGTACCGGTCGAGAACCTGGAGACGCGGGCAGGCAAGGTCTACCCGGTGGGGCAGCCGCAGCGTGCCATGCCTTACCGGGCTTTCGGCACCGGTTACCGCCGCGCCGACGGCTCGGCGCTCAACCCGCCGGTTGTGGGTCGCGGCGCCTTCGTGCCCAAGAACTTGACCTTCCCCGACCGCGAGACCGGGCAAGGTAATCTGGCTGCCAGCTGGACCTTCGGCTGTCAGGGCGCCGAGGTCGAGGTGGACCTCGATACCGGCAAGATCGAAGTCTTGCGCATGGTGAGCGCCCAAGATGCCGGACGGATCATCAACCCCGACGCCGCCCGCGGGCAGATCGAGGGCGCGATGGTGCAGGCGCTGGGCGCAGCCTTGATGGAAAAGCTGCACTTCAACGCCGACGGCCGCATCCTCAACAGCAGTTTGACCGATTACCGCATTCCCACCAGTACCGACGTTCCCCAGCTGGAGGTAATTTTCATCGAGACCGAAGACGCCACCGGGCCGTTTGGGGCCCGCGGTCTGGGGGAGCACGGCATCGTGGCAATCCCGGCCGCGGTTGCAAATGCCGTGGCCGCTGCTACCCGACTCGAATTCTATGAAATCCCGGTGACGCCTGAAATGATCATCGAAGGTTTAGAGGGACAGGCAAAAGGAGGTGATTGATCGCATTCCAGCTCATTACCGCACCTTCATCCGAACATCACTGCAAGTGACTGTCGACAACAGAATTACCAGGTTTGAGTGATCTCAGGAGGAGAATCACATGTCCAAAAAATTTTTGTATGCCTTGATTGCCAGCCTGCTGCTGCTCAGCTTCGCAGCCGGCTGCGCTCCACAGACCCCCGCGGCCCCGGCAGCTGATGAGACCGGCGGCAAACTGAAAGTGTTCGGCGCTTACGCGACCCCGATCGAAGAGCCTTGGGACGGTGTGATCCACGCCGCGCTCAATCAGGCCAAGGAAGAGGGCAAGATCGATTACTCCTACACCGAGGACATCGGTTACTCCGGTGACATGGAGCGCGTCCTGCGTGAGGTTTGCGATCAGCAGAAACCCGACGTGATCTTTGGCGACGGCTTCGGCAACGAAGAGGCTGTGCGCCGTGTCGCTGCTGAATACCCCGACATCGCCTTCGTGTTCGGCTCCGGTCTTGGCCCGGCGGATCCCAATTTCGCCGTTTTCGATAACTGGATCCACGAGCCTGCTTACCTGGCCGGTATGCTGGCCGGTGGCCTGACCAAGTCCAACGTGGTTGGTGTGGTCGGCGGCTACCCCGTTCCTGAGGTGAATCGCCTGGTCAATGCCTTCATTGCCGGCGCGAAGGAAGCCAATCCGGACGCGAAAGTCCTGGTCAGTTTCATCAATTCCTGGTTTGACCCGGCTGCGGCCAAAGAAGCCGCCCTGGCGCAGATCGACAACGGCGCGGACGTGCTGTATGCCGAGCGCTTTGGCGTGATCGAAGCCGCCTCCGGGAAGGGCCTGTTCGCCATCGGTAACATGAGCGATCAAAGTTCCCTTGCCCCCGACAGCGTGGTCACCAGCGTGGTCTGGAACATGGGCCCGACCGTCGACTACGTCCTCAAGCAGGTGGCGGCTGGATCGTTCACCGCCCAAGATCTGAAGGACTTCAGCATGTTTACCAAGGGCGGCTCCACTCTGGAAGCCTACGGCGACACGGATAGCAAGATTCCCGCCGAGCTGAAGACCCTGGTCTCGGAGAAAGAAGATGCGATCCGCACCGGCCTGTTCCGTGTGGACATCAACGAGAACCAGCCGGAAACGACGAATTAGTTTTTTTGAACCCATCGGGCGGAGGGATACTCTCTCTGCGGATATCCCTCCGCCCCAATTAGAGGTGAAGCAATGCATGCAATTGAGATGCGAAGCATCACGAAGCGTTTTGGCGCAGTCCTGGCCAACGATAGCGTAGATTTTGACCTGGAGCAGGGCGAGATTCATGCCCTGCTGGGTGAAAACGGCGCCGGCAAAACGACTTTAATGCGCATTTTATACGGCCTGTACACAGCCGACGAAGGCGCCATTCGGGTGAATGGCCAGTTGGTCGACATCCATTCCCCGGCAAACGCCCTGCAAGCCGGCATCGGCATGGTGACCCAACACTTCACCCTGGTGCCGACGCTGACCGTGGCGGAGAACGTGGTGTTGGGCCATACCAGTGGCTTCCGCGTTTCTCCAAAAGAGATTGAGAAGAAAGTAGCCGATTCTTCTAAACATTACGGGATTCAAGTGGTCCCCAGTGCGCTGGTGCGGCACCTGTCGGTAGGGGAGCGCCAGCGGGTGGAGATCCTCAAGGCCCTGTATCGCAACGTCAAGGTTCTGATTCTCGACGAGCCGACCGCTGTCCTGGTTCCACAAGAGGTTGAGGTCTTATTCGATTCATTGGATCAACTGCGAAAGTCGGGTTTATCCGTCATTTTCATCAGTCATAAATTAAACGAAGTCATGGCCGTTTGCGACCGGATCACCGTTCTGCGCAACGGCCATGTGGAAGGCGCTGTGGAAAAAACCGCCACCACCAAGGCCGAGCTGGCCCGCATGATGGTGGGGCGCGAGATGATCGGTGTGGTGCGTAAGCAGCATAAGCAGCAGGGTCAGCCCGTGTTACGGGTGGAAAATGTGTCGGCCTTGGATAAAAAGGGATTGGCTGCGCTGAAGAAGATTTCGCTCGAAGTGCACGCCGGTGAGGTCTTAGGGGTGGCGGGCGTCTCCGGCAATGGACAGCCGCAGCTGACTCAGGTGTTGTCCGGCACGTTGACCCCTTCCGATGGCAAGATTTGGGTGGACGGCGAAGACCTGACCGGCCACAGCCCCAGCCAGATGGCGCATGCGGGGGTAGCTCGCATTCCGGAGGATCGCCACGCCGGTGTGATCGGCGAGTTGTCCGTGGCCGAGAACATGGCCCTGGAACACCTGGACGAGTTCGTCGAAGGGGGCCGCCTGAATCGCGCGCGCATGCAGAAGCACGCCGAAGAGCTGATCCGCGAGTTTCAGATCAAGGCCTCGCCCACCGACCGCATCCGCACCCTTTCGGGCGGCAACATGCAGAAGGTCATCCTGGCACGTACCCTATCACGCCAGCCCAAGGTCGTGGTTGCCTCGCAGCCGACCCGCGGCCTCGACGTGGGCGCTACCGAGTACGTGCGCAACAAGCTGCTGCAGCAGCGCGAGCGCGGCGCAGCCGTTTTGCTGTTATCGGAAGACCTGGACGAGATCATGGCCCTTTCAGACCGCATCGCAGTGATCTACGAAGGTGAAATCGTCGGGGTGATCCCGGCCGAACAGGCTGATTTGGAAAACCTGGGCCTGATGATGTGCGGGGCCAAGCGGATCACGGCTGCGTAACGGAGAAGAGAAGAATGAGAGCATCTATCCTTAGATTGAAGGTTGAACGGGCTCAAGCGCCAATGATGACCCAGGCGCTGATCCCGGTGATTGCCATCGTCGTTACCTTTGTGCTCACCTCGGCCTTGGTGCTGTGGGCCGGGGCAAACCCGCTGCAAGCCTATTACCAGTTCCTGGTAAGCCCGCTCGCTTCGCGTGTCAGCGCTCTTGAGGTGCTGGTCAAGTCCACGCCGCTGTTGTTGACCGGCGTGTCGGTGATCTTTGCCTTCAGCGCCGGTTACTGGAACATCGGCGCGGAAGGCCAGTTGTACGCCGGGGCCATCGCCGCCGCCGGTCTTGGTGTCGCCTTAAAAGGGGTGCCCCAACCGCTCGCGATTTTGATCATGATCGCAGGCGGGTTCGCCGCAGGCATGCTTTGGGCATTGATCCCCGCTTTGCTGAAAGTCAAACTCTCGGTCGACGAGGTGGTGACCACCCTGCTGCTCAACACGGTGATCTTGTTTATCATCAGTTGGCTGCTCAACGGCCCCTGGCGCGACCCGGTCTCGGGTTGGCCGCAGTCGCCGCAGATTCTGGATAACGCCGTGTTCTTCAAGCTCATCCCGCGTTCGCGGCTGCACTTCGGCTTCATCATCGCCCTGATCACCATCGGCGCGGTGTGGTTCGTGTTGAAGCGCACAGCGCTCGGACTGAAGATGCGCGCCGTGGGCTTAGGACAAGAGGCGGCCCGTTTTGCGGGCATCAACGTCGGCCGCACGATGTTGATTGCTGCCCTGGTCAGCGGCGGCATCGCCGGGCTGGCAGGGGTGGGGGAGGTGGCCGGCATTCACTTCCACCTGATCGAGGCCATCTCACCCGGCTACGGCTACAGCGGCATCATCATCGCGAACTCTGGGCGGCTTGAACCCGCTGGGCGGTGGTCTTGCGGCGCTGTTCATCGGCCTGATCGATACCGGCGCGCAGACCGTCAGTCGGGCTCTGGGCGTGCCGGTTTACCTGGGGGACGTGGTGCAAGCCACGCTGCTGCTGGTCACTTTGGCCCTGTTCTTCTTTCAGAATTATCGAATTAAGAGGGTCTAAATGGAAATCTTTCTGGTTGGACTTCTCGCAGCCACCCTCCGGGTCGCCACCCCCCTGGTCTTTGGCACCCTGGGTGAGCTGTTTTCAGAGCGGGCGGGCATCTTAAACCTCGGCATCGAAGGCACGATGTTCTTCGGCGCTTTTATCGGCTTTACCTTTGCCAAATTGAGCGGTTCCCTGTGGGTGGGCCTGCTGGCGGCCCTGATCGGCGGGGTGCTCGCCGGCTTGCTGATGGCCCTGCTTGCCGTACGCCTGGGTGTGAACCAGCACGTCTCCGGTTTGGGCATCACCCTCTTGCTGACTGCCCTCTCGCTGTTCGGCTTCCGCCTGATCTTCGGCGAAAGCTCCGTGCAGCCCTCCGTCGTGCCCTTCGTTCAAGTCAAGCTGTTTGGGAACATCCCGATCCTGGGCCCCATCTTCGAGCAGTATCTGCTCACCTATATCGCCATTTTGCTCGTGCCGCTGGTTTGGTGGTTTATCAACCGCACCAGCTTCGGCCTGAAGATCCGCGCCGTGGGTGAGAATCCCGAAGCCGCCGACGCCGCCGGTGTGAACGTCTTCGCCGTGCGCACCTACGCCTTGATGATCGGTGGCGCGCTGATGGGCATCGGCGGGGCCTTCCTCTCGCTGGCCCAACTGGGCTCGTTCACTTACGGGATCGTCAATGGCCGCGGTTGGGTCTGCATCGCCCTGGTCATCTTCGGAAACTGGGACGCCTTCAAAGTGCTGCTGGGCGCTTTACTGTTCGGCGGCGTGTTCGCCCTGCAGTTGCGCCTGCAAGCCACCGGCCTCAAGCTGCCCTACGAGGTCTTCCTGGCTTTACCCTACGTCGTCACCATCATTGCCCTCACCCTGGCCGGGCGCAACGTCTCTGGCCCTGCTGCGATCCTTAAGCCATATCGCCGAGAGTAGACTTAAAGTGACAAACTGCACGAAACGCACGGAATGTTATAACTTGAAATGTCTGACAATCGAAAATACAATGATACTAGGCCTTTTCAGGCTGTGTTTCCGGTTTTTATTTCATTCACATCGCATTTAGCGCTTGTTATGGATCCCCAATTCATGGAGGCAAGAATGGAGTCAAATAGAATTGGTCAACCCGAGATGGATGCTTCAGCTCAGGAAGACCAGGTTCGTGAGAATGGTCATCAAGAGTTGATCGACCAGCTGAAGGCAACTCGCGAGCAAATTGCTTTAGGAGGGGGGCAAAAACGGATCGATGCCCAGCACGCCAAAGGCAAGCTGACCGTGCGCGAGCGCATTGCGAAACTGCTCGATGAGGGCAGCTTCCAGGAAATCGATGCATTCATGGTCAATCGTCATACCGAGCTGGGTATGGACAAACAAAAAGCGGAAGGGGATGGCCTGGTGGCGGGTTTCGGTAAGGTCAACGGCCGCCGCGTCGCCCTTTACGCTCAGGATTTCACCATCATGGGCGGCTCGTTTGGCGAGGTCGCCGGGCAAAAAGTGTCCAAGATCATGGACATGGCCATGCAGGCGGGCGTGCCTGTCATCGGCCTAAATGACGGCGGGGGAGCGCGCATTCAGGAAGGCGTTTACAGCCTGGCCGCATTCGGTGAGCTGTTCTATCGCAATACCCTCGCCAGCGGGGTCATCCCGCAGATCAGCATGATCCTCGGGCCGTGCGCCGGTGGCGCAGTCTATTCCCCGGCGATGACCGATTTCATCGTCATGACCAAGGGCATCAGCAACATGTTCATTACCGGTCCGGAAGTCATCAAGACCGTCACCCACGAAGAGGTGGACGTCGAGACTCTGGGCGGCGCTGTGGCGCATTCCAGCGTCAGCGGTGTGGCTCATTTTGCCGCCGAAGACGAAGAGAACGCTTTCGAGCTGGTGCGAGCGCTGCTTTCCTACTTGCCCTCGAACAATGCCGAGCCCGCTCCCTACGTCGAGCCCACCGACGATCCCTGGCGCATGGACCCAGAACTGAACACCATCGTCCCGACCGACCCGTCTGCCCCCTACAACATGAAAGACATCATCAACCGGGTCTTCGACCTGGGTTCGTTCTTCGAGGTGCATGCCAATTTCGCCCAGAACGCCATTACCGGCTTCGCCCGCCTGCACGGACAGGTGGTCGGCCTGGTTGCTCAGCAGCCGATGGTCATGGCCGGCGTGATCGATATCAACGCCTCCGACAAGATTGCCCGCTTCGTGCGCTTCTGCGACGCCTTCAGCATCCCGCTGGTCACGTTCTCCGACTCGCCCGGCTTTATGCCCGGGATGGCCCAGGAACACGGCGGCATCATCCGCCACGGCGCAAAGATCGTTTACGCCTACTCCGAAGCGACTGTGCCGAAGCTGACCGTCGTCACTCGCAAGGGTTACGGCGGCGCTTACATCGTCATGGCGTCTAAGCACATCCACGCCGATTTGCTGTATGCCTGGCCAACCGCTGAGATCGCTGTCATGGGCGCCGAGGGCGCCGTCAGCATCCTGTATCGCAAAGAGCTCCGGCAGGTGGAGAATCCCGAGGAAGAGCGCGCTCGCCTGGTGGCTGAGTTCCGCGATAAATTCTCGAATCCCTACCGGGCTGCGGCAGGCGGCTTCGTGGATGATGTGCTGATCCCCAGCGAAACCCGTCCGCGGCTGATCGCGGCCCTCGAGCTGCTGCGCGATAAGCAGGCTTCCCTGCCTGCCAAGAAGCACGGCAGCATCCCGCTGTAAACCAATAACGGAGGTGCGCTCTTGAGTGAGATTTCACAGGGGTTGATCGTTAGTGCGCTGGGCATTACCATCACATTTTTTGCCCTTGGTTTATTTATCCTGGTGATGATCGGGCTGCAGAAGCTGTTCCCTGCGAAGGAAAAAGTGGAAGAGGCGGTCGAGGAAGTCGGCACGCCCGCAGGGACGGTCGCAATCGTGAACGAGACGGTTGTGGAAGAAGAGGAAGTCGCCGCTGCAATTGCCGTAGCGGTTGCCCACTTCAAGCAGCGCCGCCAGAGCCATCTGGGGGCAGCGCTCTCGCAAGGCCGCGGTTCGTGGTGGTCAACGCACCGCACCGCTGCCAATCAGGGTATTCTCCAAAAGAATTAGGAGCATCGAGGAATGAGCGATCGATTGAAAGTTCTTGTCAACGGTAATTCTTATGAGGTCGAGATCGACAATCTCGACTCTTCCCCCATGCAAGTCACAGTTAATGGAACCGCTTACACGGTCTCGATCGAGAGCGGCGCGGCTACCGTAGTGAAACCGGCTGCATCTTCGGTGTCTGCCGTTCCGGCAGCCGCGCCGGTGACCATGCCCCCGGCGGCGGCTGCTCCGTCTAACGGCTCGGCCAATGTTGTCGCCGCGCCAATGCCCGGCGTGATTCTCGACATTGCCATCAAGGCCGGTGATCAGGTCAAGCGCGGCGACCAGCTTTGCGCTCTCGAAGCGATGAAAATGAAAAGCGCCGTCCGCTCACCCAGGGATGGCGTTATTAATGCAGTCGAGGTCACCGATGGCCAAAGAGTAACACACGGCCAGGTGATCGTTCGGTTTGCGTGAGGCAAAGCATGGAAATCTCTCAAATCAGCGTCCTGCTCGATGCGGTCCTCTCTCTACAGTGGCAAAATATTGTAATGATGGTGGTTGGCGGTGTGCTCATCTACCTGGCGATTGCGAAGGATTATGAGCCGGTCCTGCTCTTGCCGATCGGCTTTGGCGCCATCTTAGTGAACCTGCCGCTGACCGGTATCATGGATGAGGGCGGCTTCTTGCGCATTCTCTACAACGCCGGCATCATCACCGAGCTGTTCCCGTTGTTTATCTTCATTGCCATCGGCGCCATGACGGACTTCGGCCCGCTCATGGAAAACCCGCGCATGGCCTTGCTGGGTGCGGCCGGACAGTTCGGCATCTTCATCACCCTGATGCTGGCGCTTATGGTCGGCTTCCCAATCAATGAAGCCGCCTCAATCGGCATCATTGGCGCCATCGATGGCCCAACCGCCATCTATGTGTCCTCCAAGCTCGCCCCCGGCCTGCTTGGCGCCATCGCCGTGACCGCCTACAGCTATATGTCGATGGTGCCCATCATCCAACCCCCCATCATGCGCGCTCTGACCACCCAGAAAGAGCGCCTGGTGCGTATGCCCTACACCGTTCACCCGGTCTCGCGCACCGTACGCATCCTCTTCCCCATCGTGATCACCATCGTTGTATCCCTGATTGCCCCTAAGGCTTCCCCCTTGATTGCGGCCTTGATGTTCGGCAATCTGCTGCGGGAATCCGGCGCAGTCGAAAGCCTCAGCGCGTCGGCCCAAAACGAGCTGTCTAATCTGACCACGCTCTTCCTGGGCATCGTCATCGGCGCCACCATGTGGGGCCCTGAATTTCTTCAGACCCGCACCCTGGCCATCCTGGGCATCGGCCTGCTGGCCTTCGTGTTCGACACGGTTGGCGGCCTGCTGCTGGGCAAGCTGATGTATGTGCTCTCCGGCGGCAAGTTCAATCCGCTGATCGGCGCAGCCGGCATCAGCGCATTCCCCATGTCCGCCCGCATCGTCCACCGCCTGGGCATGGAATACGATTTCGACAACTTCTTGTTGATGCACGCCATGGGCGCCAACGCCGCCGGACAGCTCGGCAGTGTGGTCGCCGGAGGCGTTGTTCTGGCCGTAATGGCCGGTGTTCTCTAATTAACTCACCCAATCGTTGAAAGGAGGGATGATCGTTTGACCGTAAAAACTTTGGTTAAAACCAGTGAGTACCATGATTCGGTGACGCTCATGCTGGTGGCTCGCGAGCTGACCGGCTTCGAGGGCGTGCAAGATGCTGCCGTGGTCATGGGTACCGAAGCAAACAAGTCCATCCTCATGCAGAGCGGGCTGCTGACACCCGAAGCGGACGCAGCCTCACCGAATGACCTCGTGATATCGGTTCGCACCGAGGGCGACGTCGACGCCGCCCTGGAAGAGGCCGAAAAACTGCTGAATAAAAAGCGAACCAGCGAAGAGGCCGCCGAGTTCCGCCCCAAGACGGTGCGGAGCGCGGTCAATATTCACCCAGACGCCAACGTCGCCATCATCTCAGTCTCTGGGCGCTACGCCGCCGATGAGGCCTGGGAATGCCTGCGGCGCGGCCTGCACGTGCTGTTGTTCAGCGACAACGTCAGCATGGAAGACGAGATCGCCCTGAAGGAATACGCCCGAGACCACGGGCTGCTGCTGATGGGCCCTGGCGCAGGCACTGCCATTCTCAACGGGGTGGCCCTGGCCTTTGCCAACGTCATCCCCTCCGGCCCGGTTGGCATCGTTTCTGCCGCCGGCACCGGCCTGCAGGAAACCAGCACGCTCCTGGGCAAGAATGGCATTGGCATCACCCAGGGGATCGGCACCGGTGGCCGTGACCTGAAGCAGGACGTCGGCGGTATCATGTTCCTGGAAGGCCTTAAAGCCCTGCAGGACGACCCCGAAACCAGAGTCATCCTGCTGGTCAGCAAGCCCCCAGCCCCAGAGGTCGAGAAGCTGGTGGTGGATCAGGTGCTGAAATGTGAAAAGCCGACCGTGGTCTGCCTGTTGGGCGGCAAAGCCAGCTCGCAGGTGGATGCCGGCCACGTCTACTTCACTTCCACCCTTGAAGAGGCCGCCCTCACTGCCGCTCGCTTGGCCGGAGCTGACCTGCCGGAGGCTGAGGAGACCATCGCCAAAGAGACCGCCGAGATGAAGGCTCTGGCACAGGAGCTCAAGACCAAACTCCAGCCCGGGCAGAAGTATTTGCGCGGCCTGTTCTCTGGCGGCACTCTGTCCTATGAGTTGCAGGTGATCTGGCGCGACCTGGGCCTGGAAGTGCTTTCCAATGCTCCCCTCGGTCATGCCTACCAAATGGAAGACTCGACCGTGAGCAAGAAGCACGCCGCCATCGATCTGGGCGAAGAGGAATTCACCGTGGGCCGCCCGCACCCCATGATCGACAACGACCTGCGCATGCGCCGCATCTTGCAAGAAGCCCGCGATCCGGAAATGGCCGTGTTGATGATGGACGTGGTCATCGGCTACGGCGCTCACCCCGATCCCGCCGCTGAGCTGGGCAAGGCCGTCAAGCAGGCCAGGGCCCTGGCTGCCGAAGACGGCCGTGAGTTGATTGTGGTCGCTTCGGTGTGCGGCACGGAAGACGATCCCCAGAGCCTCTCGCAAACTACCGAGACGCTCAAGTCCGCCGGGGTGGTGGTTCTCAAGAGCAACGCGATGGCCGCCCGCCTGACCGGCATGATCGTATCGTAACCGGGCATGGCGAAAGGAAAAGATGGAGCATCCTATGGCAGAACGAAAAATTAACGATCTGTTCGGAAAACCGATCTCAGTCGTCAACGTGGGTTTAACCACCATGGCCGAGCCCATGGAGGCGCAGGACGTGCCGGTCATCGATGTGGACTGGAAGCCTCCGATGGAAGGCGTCGTGCGCTTGCGCGTGACAAAGTCCGGCGTTGACATCGACGACGCCAATGCAGAGGTGGTCGGCCGCATTAAGAAAGGCCGAGCCGTTCTGGTGGGCATGGGCATTGCCCGTGACGTCATCCCCGGCATGCACGATCGCATGATCCTGCACGCCGGCCCGCCCATCGAGTGGGAGCGCATGTGTGGGCCCACTCGTGGCGCTGTGATGGGCGCGCTGATCTACGAGGGCATCGCCAGGGACGAGAAGGAGGCCGAGGAAATCGCCGCTTCCGGCGAGATCGAATACTCCCCCTGCCACCACCACCACACCGTTGGCCCGATGGCGGGCATCGTCTCGCCAAGCATGCCGGTCTTCATTATCGAGAACAAGACCTTCGGCAACTACGCCTACGCTACCCAGAACGAAGGTTTGGGCAAGGTGCTGCGGTACGGCGGCATGGGCCCCGAGGTGTACGAGCGCCTGAAGTGGATGGAAAATACCCTCTACCCGGCCCTGACCCGGGCGCTGGACTCCATGCCCGACGGCATCGATATCAAGTCCATCATTGCCCAGGCGCTGCACATGGGCGACGAGTGCCACAACCGCAACCGCGCCGCCACCTCTTTGTTCCTGCGCGCCATCGGTCCGGCCCTGGCACGCACCAACAAAGACAACGAAGTCTTGGCCAAGGTCATTGAGTTCATCGACCGCAACGACCACTTCTTCCTGAACCTGTCCATGCCCGCCGGTAAGGCCACCCTGGAACCGGCCGAAGGCATCCCGGGCAGCACCATCGTGACGGTCATGGCCCGCAACGGCACCGATTTCGGCATCCGCCTGTCCTCCATGCCCGAGCGCTGGTTTACCGCCCCGGCCGGAGAGGTCGAAGGCTTGTACTTCCCAAGTTTCACTCGCGAAGACGCGAACCCCGACATCGGCGACAGCACCATCACCGAGACCGCCGGGTATGGCGGCTTCGCCATGGCGGCCGCCCCTGCCATTACGCAGTTCGTCGGCGGCACGCCCGATATGGCCCTGGAAGCCACCCGCGAGATGTATGAGATCACCTTCAGCGAGCATGAAGGCTTTACCATCCCGATCCTCAACTTCCGCGGCACCCCGCTTGGCATCGATGTACGCAAAGTGATGGAAACCGGCATCCTGCCCAAGATTAACACCGGCATCGCCCACAAAGATCCGGGCGTTGGCATGGTTGGCGCGGGTATCTTGCGCGCTCCTGAAAAATGCTTCCGCGATGCGTTTGAAGCGCTTCGCACTGTCTAATTCTCATCACCTGTAAGGAGGAACACGATGAAGCTGATTGATTTGACGATCCCATTGGGTATTGGAACCCCGCCGTGGCCGACCTATGAACCGCTGCAGGTCAAATATTTCAAGCGCCTGGCTCCGAATGGCGCTAACGGGCAGCTGCTGACCCACTCGAACCATATCGGCACGCACCTGGACGGTGAGATTCACTTCTACACCCCCGGTAAAGACATCGCCTCGCTGACCATGGACTACCTGGTCCATGAAGCAGCCGTTGTCGACCTGAGCGATGTGTGCGGCGACTACGACGTCTACACCAGCAAGATGGTTGAGGATCGCGTCGAGGTCAAGGAAGGCGACATCCTGGTGATCCATACCGGCTACCATCACTTTGGTTGGGATCAGCCGAACGCTGACGAGATCCGCTATATGGTTGCCCATCCCGGTCCCGATCGCGAATTTGCGGAATGGGCCCAGGCTAAGAAACTGCGCTGGATCGCCGTGGACTGCGGTTCCGCCGACCACCCGATGAATACCATCATCCGGAACTGGATGCCCCGCCAGGCCAAGCTGGCCGAGAAGGTCTTCCAGAAGAAACAGGGCATGCCGATGGAGCAGTTCTTCGATGACAGCAAGTATCAGCTGATGCACATCGAAATGTTCCCGCACGAGATCATCCACGCCGAATGCTTCGGTGGCGAGATTGACCTGCTGCTCAACCGCCGCGTCCAGGTGGGCTTCTTCCCCTGGCGTTTCGTGGATGGTGAAGCCAGCATCGGCCGCGCCGTGGCCTTCGTCGACGACGACGAGTACGAAGATCTGATGGCTAAGAAGGCCGCTCTGCCCAAGACCCGCTTCGGCGACGCCTACAACCCCGAGCATGTCGAGAGCATCAACAAGATCAGCAAGGAAAACTTATCCTGATCGCCTTGGGCCCTACCGGATCCTAAAGGTCGCAAAATAACCTTTAGGATCTGCTCTCTATCATCGTTCATAAGCCGAGGATTCCAAAACCCGGTTGATATTTAAACAAGGAGAATAAAACTGTGAGACTCGAACCCCCAGAGAAAGTAACGCATGAAGTTCTGAATATCGACGTGCGCGAGATTGAGCCTTTGCTGCAGGGCCCCAAAATGGACATGAAGCCCTGGCCCGGCGCCATGTGCAAGCTGAAGGACGGCCGCACGCTCTTCATTCGCGAAGCCAGGTTGGAAGAAGCCCCGCAGATGATGGATTACATGAAGAAGGTCATGGAAGTGGACCACGACTTCTACGACATCGTCGGCGCGCGCGTGTACGCGGAAATCTTGGGCTGGTATCGCCAGCGCCTGAAGGACCCCTATACCCTGGTCGGCCTGATCGATGGTCAGTGGGTCGGTTTCGCCAATGGCCGCCTGATGAGCGAGGACATCAACATCTCCTTGCACACCATGGCGCTGGCCCGTGGTGGTCGCATCGGCGCGGTCATGTACTACGCCAAGGCGTACTACGGCTTTGAGATCTTGGGCAATAAAGAGTGGTGGGCCACTTACGAGAGCTACAACGGCTGGATGCGCTGGGGCCTCGGTATGGCGCAGCCCTCCTACCCCTGGCCCGATGTCCAGCACGAGCTGGGCGGCGCCCGCGTCTACTATGTCACCAAGAAGTATTGGGACACCACGATCAAGAATTACGTCAAGCTCATGGCCGCCACCGAGCTGGAATTCAACGTTCCCGATGAGGTTGTCAAGGCTAACGAAACCATGATCGTCCCCGATGAGGTTACGGTTTAGTTCTTTATCGTCGTAAAAACGAAACTCGGAAGTCCTGCCAGGGTTATAAACCCCGAATGGACTTCCGAGTTTGTTAAATCATTTCGGATATTTCTGCTGAATTGACAGCAAAAATATCCGAAAAAAAGGATATCACCCATGACACTTGGCTTAACCCTTACACGTAAAGTTGGTCTGCGCACATCCATTCTCACCGACGCAGCCTTGATCGTCCTCGGCAGCCTGCTGGTCGCCGCCCTGGCCCAGGCGCGCATCCTGCTGCCCTTCACCCCCGTCCCCATCACCGGGCAAACCTTCGCCGTGCTGCTGATCGGCGCGCTGCTTGGTTCGAAGCGCGGCGCGGCCGCCATCGGACTGTACCTGCTCGAAGGCGGGCTGGGACTGCCGTTCTTCTCTGGCGGCGGTGCGGGTTGGGCCTTCCTAGCCGGCCCCACCGGCGGCTACCTGATCGGTTTTGTCGCCGCCGCCTTCCTGGTCGGCCTGCTGACCGAGCGCGGCCTCGACCGCCGCGTGCAGACCGCCCTGCCGGCCTTCCTGCTCGGTGCGGTGGTGATCTATGCCTTTGGGTTGCTCGGCCTGGCGCGCTTCGTTGGCTTGCAAAATGCCTTCGTCGCGGGTGTGGCCCCCTTCCTCGTGGGCGATGCACTCAAGGTCGTGCTGGCCGGCTCGATCCTCCCCGCCGCCTGGAAGTTTGTAAGAGATTTCGAGGCGTAAGGTTATTGGACCGTTACTAACAGATGACGTAGACACCAATAAAAGCAGATAAACCGGCCGGTTTATCTGCTTTTATTGGTGTCTACGTCATCTGTGGATATAACGATAAAACCCTTTCAATTTCTGAGATAGTAAAGGGTATATAATTTCCCTATACCTTTCTTTAACCAAATGGAGACTGTCTATGGATAACATCGGGCTCAACTTCGGCTACTCGTTAGCCAATTTTCTCCTCTGCATTCCTCTCCTGGCGTGGATCCTCCTGGTGCTAATCACGATCAGCCGCATCCGCAAAGACAATATCAACGAGACCGCCCGTGCCTTGTGGGTTCTGATCGTCTTGCTGGTTCCCATCCTCGGCGTCCTCGTCTACTGGTGGGTCAAGCCAGGCAGCTCGAATGCAGCTCGAGAATAGCCACAGCTTTGAAAGATTGAGAAACTAACCAATACGTGACGTTTGGCTTCAGCCTGCCGTTCATCGTGCGGTTCCCGCCCCGGCACATCCTTTGGATCGGGCTTCTCACCGGCCTTGCTCTAGAAGCATCCCAGCTGATCCTTTCTCTGACAGGCCTGGTCAGCCACAATTATGGCCATTCCGTCGATATCAACGACGTCCTGCTGAATGCGCTCGGTGTGATCCTCGGATTTGCTCTTTTCCGCTGGATAGCCAGGTTACCCTTTCTTCAAAGATATCATGAAGGTGCAGCATCCCTCCTAAATCCTGGCATATAATCAAAAAGCCCCAAAGTCCCTGACTACTCTCTACTCTCTGCTCTCTGTTCTCTACTCTCTATCTTTGTTCGCTTTTCGCCTCTCCAGCGATTTAACACATAGAACCACATCCTGATCCTCAAGGAGCAGTTATGCTGGAAACGGCAGCCCAATGGAACACCGCCCAGGCCGAGCAGCCGGATGACGACGCCCTGGTCGCGGCCGCCCGGCTCGACCCCGGCGCCTTCGCGGCTCTCTACCGGCGCTACGCCGCCCGCGTCTACCGCTACCTGTACGGCCGCTGCGGCAGCACGGACGACGCCCAGGACCTGACCGCCCAGGTCTTCCTCGACGTCTTGCAGTCCCTGCCGCGCTACAAGCCGCAGGGCTCGTTCGCGGCCTGGTTGTTCGCCATTGCCCGGCGCAAGTCTATCGACCGTTTGCGCCGCTTGCGCCCACAGGTGCCGCTCGACTGGCTGGAGGAGCGCCTGGTCGCGCCCGGCAGCCCCGAGCGTGAAGCCATTGACCGCGAAGCCCTGCGCCGCCTGGCCGAGCTGTTCGACCGGCTCGCCCCCGAGCAGCAGGAGCTGATCCGCCTGCGCTTCGCCGCCCGATCTGACCTATGCCGAGATTGGCAAGCTGCTCGGCAAGAAGGAAGACACCGTACGCGTGGCGCTGAACCGTCTGCTGCAAGCTCTGAACGTCCGCTGGGAGGTGAACCATGAGTGAGATCCGCGCCAACCCGAAACTCGAACGCGCCCTGGAGCAGCTCTTCCCGGCTCCGGACGAAGCCTTCCTGGCGAACCTGGAAACCCAAATCCTTTCCGAAGCTCGAAACCGGATTGCGCCGGATGCTGAGCGTCCTCGGTTTCTTCCCGCAACTCGCCCAGTTCTTCCAGTCCAGGCGCTGGGCAGCCGCCCTGCTGGCCGTTTTGCTGGCGCTGAGCTTGCTACTGGCGGCGGTCGGCCCTGGGCGCGTGATCGCGGCCGTGCGCGGTTTGTTCGGCTACGTGCCCAACGTCGGCTTCGTCGATCAGCCCCAGGCGGTACTGCAAGCCACCGTCGCGGTGGAGCGTCCCAGGCCGTCTACCGCCACGTCCCAGGCGGCGCTGGCCGCCACCGATTTACCCGCTCCGGTTGAAGCGCTCGGTGCCAGTGAACCGCCCGCCCTGCCTTCTGTTGAACAGAATGGCGTCATCGTCGCGGTGACCGAAGCCGTGGCCGAAGCCGACCGGCTGGTGATCGTCACGAAAATCACCGGGCTGCCGAATGATCTATTCTCGCCCGAACATGCCGAAGCTTTGAATGCCTATGTCTCCGAACACCCGGACGATCCCATACAGGAACAAATCCGCCTGCCCGATGGGACGCTCCTCGATCATAATTTCGGCGCTGGCGGCAATTGCGGAGGTGGAGGCGATACGATAACCTCCTGGCTGACCTGCAAATCCGTCTACGCACCCCTGCCGCAAGGGGTTACTGAGTTTACCCTCGAAATCCACCGGCTCCTCAACGCCCTGCCCGGCGAGCTGCCCGAGGATTGGCGCCTGCCCGTGCGCCTGGAGCCGGCTGCTCAGGTCGCCGCTCCACAGAAGCCCGGCCTGGCCAGTGAAACCGTGAACGGCCTAACCTTATTGCTGCTCAAAGCCGCCCAGACCCCTTCCGAGACTGCCTTCCAGTTTGGCATGGAGTGGGAAGGCCAGGGACGCATGGTCGGTCACACCGCTCCGATCACCCTGCGCGACTCCGCCGGGCGCTATTACTTGCTCTACGGCGGCTCCGACAGCGGCAGCTACACCAATGAGAATCCCAACTTCACCAGCCTGTCTTCCATGGTCACCACCCCCATTCGCTCGACTGAGCCGCTGACCTTCTCGCTCGATTGGGCCGCCGTGTCGGTGTTCGGCGCGGGCGCTCCCGAGGCTTCTTTCACCTTCGACCCCAGCCCCTCGCCCCAGGTGGGCCAGGAATGGGCGCTGGATCAGCCGCTCCAGGTCGGTGACCTGTCCATGAAGGTTGTGGCGGCCCGCCTGAAGCAGGACCCATCCGGGCAGTACAGCCTGGAGTTCGACCTGCAAGCGCCTAATGAAGTTTACGGTCTGACGCTTTTTCCAAGAGATGCAGACAGTGTCGGGGCGAGCACCGGGGTGGATCGTGCTCGCGGTCTACTGGTCAGCATCGTCCTGCTGAACGAGATCCCCACCGGCCCGATCACGTTGGATGCCCAGGAAGCCAGCCTGCACGTCACCGGGCCCTGGCAGATCGTCTGGACCCCGGAGGCGGTGGGCTTCCCGCCCGCCGCCGGCCCTACCCCCGCGCCCACCCGCCTGGCCTCGCCGGTAGAACTCGCCTCCGGTCAACCCATCCTTGATGAAGTGCAAGCTCTGCTGGACAAAGGTTACGCGCCCTTCCGCAAGGGACCCGGCTGGCTGCATGTGATCAAAGAGAGCCATATCGAGCCGGGCAGCGGGATGCTGGACACCGGCGAGGGTTGGCTCCAACCGCTGCTGACGACGAATGAAGAATGGTATCAGGTCGACACGCAAGGCCTTTCCAGCGTCAACGCCTTCCTGTCTTACGATCCGGATGGCAAGCTGGTCTCGGCCTCCTTCCAGAACGGCACGGTCCACTTCAGCCTGCCGGATATGCGTGGCGGCATCAGCCCGGATGTATTTGTGTCGCCTCCTACGCTCGACAATAACCTGTTGAATTCTTTGAGTTACCGCCTGTCGCAAGGCCAGCCGGTCGAGCGGGAAGAGACCGAGCTGGATGGGCGACCCTGCGTGCTGTTTACCATGACCGACCGCTTCGATCCCCCACAAGCGCAGTGGGGCGAAAGCCAGCCGGTGAAAGAGGGCGCCTACCAGGTCTGGATCGACCGCGAAACCGGCCGGGTAGTGCAGTCCGGCACGCGGCTCACTTATGCCGACGGCAGCAGTCGCTACTCCTACCTCTACAAATTGCTCAAGATCGAGCTGGTCGGCCAGCCCTCGCAGGACGTGATCGACTTGTTGAACAGTGTGGTAATGCCGTAGAAGTAAATACGCCCTGTGATGGTTGAGGAAACAAGAGCTGGCTGGAGGTTCAACACCTCCAACCAGCTCTTCCATTCTTCACGCCCCCATTTTTCCAAAAATTCATCAAACTGTCATCTTTCCCTGTTATCCTCAAACTTGAAACAATAATAAAGATGAATTCGACCGGGAAGGAGCTTATTTGTTTATCCTATGAAGAATCGCAAATCACAATCCGGCTTTATCAGAGCCGTGAAAAAATTATTTTTATCCGCATTTGTTGTTGTTAGCTTTGCCGCCTACGCTTTGGAAAACCGTGGGGTCCCTGCAGCGCTGCAGCCCGGCGATGTTCCCACTGCAGGGAACTTCCCCGAGCAGTCGACTGCCTCACCCACATCCTCGAATAACGCAGTCGTGCAGGCGCCGCCCGCACGGCCTGCCCCCACCGACACCCCTTCGCAGGCCACGATCAACAATCCTCTGCCGGCCAACACTGCACCGCCCACACAGGCGCCTACCAGCACTGTTCCCCCCACCTCGACGCCTGCTCCCACCGCAACTGCCGCACAGAACGGCCAGTATAAAGACGGCACCTACACCGGCCCGACCGTCAACGTTTTCTACGGCGACGTTCAGGTTCAGGTGGTTGTCCAAAACGGCCAGGTCGCAGACGTCCAGTTCCTGCAATACCCACAAGATCGCCGCACATCCCGCTACATTAACTCCTTTGCTGTGCCTGCCTTGAAGCAGGAAGCCGTTCAGGCTCAGTCCGCTAACGTCAACCTCATCAGCGGCGCAACCCTCACCAGCGAGGGCTTTTACCGGTCGCTCCAGATGGCCCTGAGTAAAGCCCAGTGAGCGGAGTGGTTAATATGGATAAAGACTTAACCATCTCGAAGGTGGCGCAAAACTTCGTCACCCAGACCCGCCTGATGTGGGATATGCCCATCACCATTCAGATCGTCGAACCTGAGGGTGGTATCGACACCGCCCACGCAGGAGAGAGCATCGATCGAGTCTTCGATTATTTTACCTATATCGATGAAAAATTCTCCACCTTCAAGCCTGCTTCCGAGATTTCGCTGATCAACCGGGGTGAGATCACCTCGGATGAAGCCAGTTACGATATGCGCGCCGTCTTTGCCCTGGCCGAGCAGCTGCGCCAGGAGACCGGCGGCTACTTCAATATGGAACACAATGGCGCCTACGATCCCTTAGGTTTAGTAAAAGGTTGGGCGCTTTCCAACGCCTCCGGGATGGTTCGCACTGCCGGATACGAGAATTTCTACGTCGAGGCGGGCGGCGATTTCCAGGCCGAGGGCCACAATCCACAAGGCGAGCCCTGGCTGGTGGGTATCCGCAATCCATTCAACCCGGACGAGATTGTCAAGGTGCTCTCCATTTCTGATCGAGGCGTGGCCACCTCCGGCACTTACATCCGCGGCCCGCACATCTACGACCCGCTCGACCAGGAGCCCACGGACTCTGAGATCCTCTCCATCACCGTCATCGGTTCGGACGTTTGCGCTGCGGACAGTTACGCCACCGCCGCCTTCGCCATGGGTCGTGATGGCATCAACTTCATTGAATCGTTGGATGGCTTCGAAGGCTACATGATCGATACGCAGCGCCAGGCCACCTTCACCACCGATTTTGAAAGGTTCGTGCATCATGCAAATCATTGATCGTCTTCTCAACCGGGTGACCATGTACCGCCTGGTTTTGTACTACCTGATTGGTTTGTTGGTCGTCGCCGTGGGCCTCAGCTTTGCAGGCATCCTGGCCTACGACCCTTATGCCATGCTCTTTTCCACCGCTTTTATCCTGGCCGCCAGCGCTCTGACCAATACCATTTTCGCCCGCGTCTTCAACGTCGCTGCCAACGTCGAATCGACTTATATCACCGCCCTTATCCTGGCTTTGATCATCTCACCCATCCGCGGTTACGGCGACCTGTGGTTCTTGCTGTGGGCTTCGGTGCTGGCGATCTCCTCCAAATACATCATCAACATCCGCGGCAAGCACATCTTCAACCCGGCAGCTTTGGCGGTCACCATCACCTACTTTACCATCAATCAGGCCGCTTCCTGGTGGGTGGGCAATGCCGTCATGCTGCCGTTTGTGCTGGTGGGTGGGTTGTTGTTGGTTCGAAAGCTGCGCCGCTTTGAGCTGGTGTTGAGCTTCATGGCTGCCGCGGCCCTGGTCACTTTCTTGGGGGCTCTCTTGGGCGGGCAGGCGCTGACTGCAGCCTTTTCGACTCTGTTCCTCTACACGCCGTTCTTCTTCTTCGCCTTTGTCATGCTGACCGAGCCGCTCACCACCCCGCCGACCAACGGTCTGCGCAACCTGTATGGCGCGCTAGTGGGTGTGCTCTTCGCCCCGGCTTTCCATCTTGGATCCTTCTATCTAACCCCCGAGCTGGCTCTGGTGATCGGAAACGCTTTCTCTTACTTGGTCAGTCCGAAGAAGCGCCTGGTGCTGCAGCTCAAGGCCAGGCATCAGCTGGCACCCAACGCCTTCGAATTCGTCTTTGCCCCCAATCGACGGCTGGCGTTTGCTCCGGGCCAGTTTATGGAATGGACCCTCGGACACGAAGAGCCGGACAGCCGCGGCAACCGCCGCTATTTCACCCTGGCCTCCGCCCCAACCAAATCGACCCTGCGCCTGGGCGTGCGCTTCAACGACCCTTCCAGCAGCTACAAACAGGCCTTGCTCGAGATGGACAAGAACGATGAGATCACTGCCGGGCAGCTTTCCGGCGACTTCACCTTACCCCGCAATCCGAAGCAGCCGCTGATCTTCATCGCCGGCGGTATCGGCATTACGCCCTTCCGCAGCATGATTAAATACCTGCTCGACATCCATCAGCGCCGCCCCATCACCCTCTTCTACGGCAGCCGCACCGTCAACGATCTGGTCTATAAGAATGTCTTCGATCAGGCCGAGCGCGAGTTGGGCACCCGCACGATCTACATGGTCGAGGACAGAGCCGGAATGCCGCCCGGTTGGGTGGGACTGGTAGGCCTCGTCTCGCCGCAGGTCATTCAGAAATATGCCCCCTACTACCGCGACGCCATCTTCTACATCTCCGGCCCCAACGTCATGGTGGAAGCCGTCAAGCGCATGCTCCACAAAATGGGCATCCCCGACTCGCAGATCAAGACGGACTTCTTTGCGGGGCTATGAGTCCTGCCGGGCAGGAACAGCTGAAGGCACTTGCGCTTTGCGCAAGTGCCTTCAGCTTTGTTTACCGCAAGGCTTTAGCCCGCGTGAACCTTGCGGACTTGCTCGAAAAGTTTTTCGGCAGGCGTGACCCCGTAATTGACCTGCTGCGGCTTTCCATGCCTATCCAAAATGAACGTGGTCGGAACGCTCATCACGCCCCATTCCTTGGCCATTTCCGGGTCTGTGTGGGTGTTCACTTCGATCACCCGCAGTTGGCTCTCCAGCATTTCCTCTAAGCGCCGCAGCGCCGGGCGCTGCACCAGCTTGCAAGGCGCGCAGTCCGGCGTCGTGAAATACACAATTGTAGGCACTCCGGGCCGCTCGCCCGCAATTTGGTTTGCAGCCGCGCCGGCGCGGCGCAGATTGGTGCGTTGGGCCAGCCGGAAAGCCAGCCATCCCAGCAGGATCAGCCCGATTGCGACTGCTGTGCGCAAGATCAAGTCAACTGCCATGCTGGCCCTCTTCTGGCCGCATACCCGGCAGCGTGCCCGCCGGGGGCGCTTTCACAAATCCGGGTATGTGCAGCCGGTTCAACCAGTAATAAACTGCGCATCCGGCGCAAAATCCGAGGAACAAGTTCAAGGATGCCAGCGCGATCACCATCCAGGTGAGCGCCCAGCCCACAACGCCGGCTGCCAGGAACAGCGCCAGGCTTGCCCCTGCCAGCACGGTTCCGCCAAACCCCTGGGCGAAACGGTGCGGCTCGGGGTTGTCCAATAGGACCTCCGGCTGCACCCAACCTCGCGGCTTGAGCAGTCCAAAATAGAGAAAACCGAAGCCCGGTCGTTCGAGCGCCGTGCCGAGCAGCATGACCAGCGATGTGAGCGCCACCAGCCAGGGCTGGTTGGCAATGAACGCGGCCAGCAGCAGTAGGACAATGGCCGCCTGGTTGGTTTTAATACTCGCGTGGTCGATCCGCGAAATTCTATTCGACATGCAATACCTCCAAAGAATTACAGATAATGGTTGTCTGCGCAAAATAAAAAAGCTCGGGAGCGTCTTCCCAAGCTTAATTCTGAGGGCTGCTCCTTCTTCACTTCCGTGAGGAGTTTCGCCCAGGTGCAGGTTTGATCGGTTTAGAACTCGACAAAGCCGCGTATCCCGAGGCGGAAGCTCTCCACTCGAGACACATACACATACAAGCCTTGACCGTAATCATTCTAAAGTTTACCATCTCAGTCCAATTTTATTACCGATTGGGTGGATCTGTCAATAGGTAGCGTTCTCGGTTCGCGCTTTTGGCTTCTCTGCTGTTCTCTGGCTGCAAGATCCCTTGTCCGCTGCGCGGCTTTCTCTCCGCTACACGCTTCCCGCCGCCGCCATTCCCGCCAGCGCATCCGTCCCCGATGAACTGCCGTAGCTCAGCAAGTCCCGCGCGCACTCTTCAATAGAAGTCCGCCCCGCGAAAATCCCATCCGCCGCGTCGAGCAGTCTCTCGTCGGCCTCTCCCGTCCCGGCGGCCTCGATCAAGTTCGCTGACAGCGCAGTCGTCCGCTGATAGCCGAGCATTGTAAGAGATTGTATGAGTTCATCCAATGGTTGGAACGGCGCGTACTGCGCCCGGAACCGCACCAGAGCCAGCAGCAGCCCCTCCACAAAATCGTCTCCCGCCGGCGTCAAGCCGCGTCCCAGCCCGAGCAAAGGTTTTAGCGCCGTCAATGCCCCTTCCAGGTCCTGTTCTGCCAGCGCCTTTCGCAGCGCCGAGGCTTTCTCCAGGATCGACTGGTTCTCATCGGTAAGGTCTGCCCCCGTATCCATCCCTAAAAGCGGCCCGCAGATCGGTAGGATACCGCTTTGACTCTCCTGCAGCGCCGCTCGCGTCACCGCCCTCAGCCGCTCCAGGCGCTGCTCTCGTTCCAGGATCGTCTTGGGTGGGGCAGGGGGGCTCCATCCCTGCGCCTCCGACCAGTCTACCGTCACCCCCGCCTTGTCGATCTCCAAATGTTTGGGATGCACCCGCACAGCCATCCCCGAATGCACCGCATGCAGCCGTGGGTGGTCCTGCTTCAGATTGACCGTCAGCGGCCCCGCATGACGCTCCATAGACAGGAACACCACCTGGCTTCCAGGCAGCAGCAGAAACAGCCCCCGCGACGTCGAACCGATCACCGTCGCTTCAGGCTGTCCGTTCAAGATCTCCAGCGCCCGCATACCCGCTTGCAAGGCATGCAGATGCAGTGGCGGTAAAGTGGTGTTCTCCATCTGGTATTAAAAATCTCCGGCCCCTCATCATCGTTAACAAACAAAATTGTTACTCGTACTGGATCCGCAAGGAATTTTGACGAGCAAATTCGGCAATGCTCAACAGAATAGACCCTGAAGGTTCATTGAGAAGGCCATGGCAGGTGCGACCTTTAGGATCCGAATACCCGAGCCCTACGCCTTCTCCTTTTCCATCTCAGGATTGTACTCGCCCATGGCTGCCACGTGGTTCATTTTAGCCCGGTGGTAGAACAGATCCTGTCCCTGCTTCACGTTCGCCCGGTCGCCTGCCCAGGCTTCCATCGACGGTTCTTGCAGCGCACGGCCGAAGGAGAAGGTCAACTTCCACGGATGCGGCCCCATCTGATTCAGAGCGTTCAGGTGCTGGGTCAACTCCTCTGGGCTCTGTCCGCCGGACAGGAACACGATCCCCGGCACGATCGAGGGCACAGTCTTCGACAACGCCCGCATGGTCGCCTTCGCCACCTCTTCGACATTGGCTTGCTCGGGGCTGTCTTCTCCCGCCACGACCATGTTGGGCTTGAGCAGCATCTCGTCGAAGATCACCAGGTGGTGGTGCAGCGCGGTGAACACGCTCCACAGCGTAGCAATCGTGACCGCCTCGGTATCCTCGATGCTGTGATCGCCGTCCATCAGCACCTCCGGCTCCACGATCGGTACCAGCCCATTTTCCTGGCACAACGCCGCATAGCGAGCCAGCGCCTCGGCGTTCGAGTCGATTGCGGTCTGGGTGGGTGTGCCCTCGCCGATCACAACCACTGCCCGCCATTTGGCAAAGCGCGCCCCCATCTCATAGTATTCCTTCAGGCGGTCGCGCAGCCCGTCCAGGCCCTCAGTGATCTTCTCGCCGGGGAAATTGGCCATGTTCTTGGCGCCCTTGTCCACCTTGATGCCCGGGATGATGCCGCGCTCTGCCAGGTACTTGGGGAACGGCGTCCCGTCACTGGTGGACTGGCGGATGGTCTCGTCGAACAGGATCACCCCGCTGATGAACTTCTCGATTCCCGGCGTGGTGAAGAGCATTTCCCGGTATGCGCGCCGGTGTTCCTCGGTCGATTCGATGTCCAGCGCGTTGAAGCGCCGCTTGATCGTGCCGAAGCTTTCGTCGGCCGCCAGGATGCCCTTGCCGCCTGCCACCAGCGCTTGGGCGGTATTTTCGAGTTCTGTATGGTCGGTCATTGCAGTCTCCTTCTGATAAGGAAGATCTGTAGAAACGTCGCGTTCGAGGAGAAGGAAACCATCAAGCGATGCTAGATTCGGTTGGATGAAGGCTGGCTCCGCAGGGTTCGTTTCCCCAGGTCTGCGGCGAGTTGATATAATTATTTCTGCTTCTCATTATAACAAAAGGAGTAACTGCTCAGGCAGCGGTATTTGGCAGGGTATCATGGCACCCTGCCAAATACCGCTGCCTGAGCAGTGATCGAAAGGATAATCATGACTGCTTTCAAGCCCGATCAAACCGAGAAGAAATCCCGGGGCAAGGCCGAAACCCTGGCACTGATCTGGATATCCGCCGCCATCCTGTTGGCGATAGGGATTTCGATCCTGCTCGATGCCACCTTCCCCTCCTTCAGCCTGCTTTGGCTCATCCCGCCCCTGGTCAGTCTGCTGATCATCAAAGACGCCGGTCGGCTGGGGATGCGCTCGATCTCCTGGCGGGAATACGGCGTCACTACCCTGATCCTGCTCGCCTCTTTTGCCCTGCTCATGTTGGTCTTCGAGCCCTGGTCGCACACCTACCGAGACCTGGTCCGGCTGGCCGCCGCCTCGACCCCGCCGGACAGCACCTTCGGCTGGCTAATACGCTTCCCCGGCGCCCTGGGTTACCTTGGCCTGCTGCTCTACAGCGGCTTCGTGACCATCTTCGCCGAGGAGGTCTTCTTCCACGGCTGGCTGCTCCAATCACTGCTGGGCGTCATGCGCCCGGTCTGGGCCGTGCTTCTCCAGGCCGTGCTGCTGACCCTGCCGCAGGCGCTGGTGGCCCTGGTGCTGCCGCCGCTGCAGGGTTCGCTGTACGTTTTCGTGTATTCCTTCCTGGAGATTGGCGTGCTGGGTGGCTGGTCCGCCTGGCGCACTCGCAGCATCTGGCCGATCCTGACGGCCGCCGTGCTGACCAACTTTGTGCTAACGGCGCTCGTTTATTAACGAACAGGAAGCTGCTCTCCACACCCTCTGTTCGCTACTCTTTTTCTTCCCCCGCCTGCCGGTCCAGCACCGAGCGGTCCTCCGCCATGGGCGACTCTTCCAGAGCCTCTGTGATCCGCTGCTGCAGGCCCTTCCGGCCCGGCTTGCGCTTGCCGAAGCCGCGCAGGTACTCCAGCATGAACTTGGTCATCTCGGAGGACAGCTTCTTCATCGCGTCGCTGGACAACCGCTCACCGCGCTCGAACCAGATCGCCGCGGCGTAGCCCATCACGACCGTTGTAGACGAAGCAATCGCCGCCGATAGGATCCAGCCTGGAACTCCCCCCAGTTTGCTCAGCTCTTGAAACAGCGTACGGCCCAGATAGCCCAATCCAAAGGTAAACACCAGCTCGCGGGCACGCTTAAGGGTGATCTTGTAATCGTAGATGCGCGCCAGGCCCAGCACCATCACCGACTGCGTCACGATCAGCGGGCCAAAATCGAGGACCGGCAGCGGCGTCAACGCAATTACCGCCGAGACCGAGGCGGCGCTGGCGATCGAGCGCCAGGCCAGCTGCCAGCGGTACTGCGGCAGCGCTTGCCCCAGCGCGGCGATAATCCGCGGCTCGCTGGCAGCGATGGCTACCACCACCTGATTGAGGTTCTCGCCCTTCTTAGCAGAGATCGGGATGACCTGCTCGGGCGACAGGTTCAGGTGCTGTGCAGCCTGCTCGACCACCTTCTGCTCGTCCTTGCGCACCAGGTCGACCTTGTTGAGCGCCACAATATACGGCTTGTCCAGACCGATCAGCTCCTGATACAGGTCCAACTCGGTCTGCTTGATACCCTGGATGGCGTCGAACACAATGATCAGGAAGTCGGCTTCTGCGGCGGCGTTCAGCGCCAGCTCGCGCTCGCGCTGCCCCACTGGTCCGACTGCGTCTGCGCCGGGCGTGTCCACCACGGTAAAGATGCCGCTGTCTCCCGCCTGGTTCTCGCGTGTCGTACCGGGCAGTGGGCTGACTTCGGCTCGTTCCTGTGGGCTGTGCACAAGCTGGTTGTACAGCGTCGACTTGCCCACGTTCGCCGGCCCCACGATGGCGACGCGATGCTTCTGCCCGAAGGTCTGCTTCAACTGCGAAGCCGAGAGCTTCAGCATCAGTTTGAGCAGGTCGGTCTGCGAGGGGAAAGCCGTCACGATCTCTTGCACTGCGGCGCGCTCGCTCGGGGCCAGCTTGTCCCAGACCTTAAGCAGCAGCCCCTGCGTTTCAGGCGGCAGTTTTTTGAGGTAATTGTTCAATATATCCGGCATCCAGACACCCTTTCTTGTCTCAATCCTACCATAAGCGCATCGGAGATTTATAAACGAGCTTCAGCGCAGCGGCGCAAAGACGCCAGGGAGTGAAAGCAAAATACTTCTTGTCTTCTACTCCCTGGCGTCTTTGCGCCGCTGTGCTGAAGTCCGTTACGGAGTCTTTATCAAGGCCACCGCATCGATGGCGGTTTCTCCGGGCAAGCCGCCGGGGATGTCCATCTCCAGCGTGAGCAGCAGCTGCTTCTCATAGACCCGCGGCGTGTCCCACACGCCAATCGAGACCCAGCGACCACCTGGTTGTGCGCCCTGGTTGAAGCTGATCTGGCTGTCTGGGATTTCCTCATCATTGACAAACAGGTGAAAGGTCACTTCTCCGCTGGCGTGCGCTGCCGGCAGCCACACCGCCACCTGGTATTGGCCCGGCGGGACATAATCGGGCGTGGTCCAGCGCGCCCGCACATCGCTGTCGGGGTTTACCAGGTACTGGAACTGCCCGCCCCACGCCAGGGTTTCGCTCTCCGGGAACAGAAGTTGGTCGCTCTCGATCCGTGCGGCCAGGTCGTCCATCACCACGATCCTATGGTCCTTTGGCAGGGCCGAGAGCAGCATCCGGGACGCTTCCGGCAGCGGGACGATCACCACCCGATCAATGGCGACCAGGCTGTCTTCGTCCCGCTCGCTCCACTGTGTCGACACAGACAGGGGACCGGCCTGGCCCAGCTCATATGTGCCGATGCTGCGCCACATGTCGGTCGACTGCGCCGGCTCGCCCCGGCTGGAGTAGAACTCTACCCGCGCTGAGCCGAGAATGGGTTGCAGTGGATTGCCGTCCAGCGCTACCTGGAAGTCCAGCGGCCCCGCAGAGGAATACAGGGTGTCCATGACGTACAGCTCGTAGAGGCCCGGCGCCATAGGCATATCCGTAGACCAGGTGACCGCGCCCGAGCCGAAGGTGGCATAGTATGGCTCTTCGATGAAGAAGCCGGTCTGCGCGGCGATGTCTGCAGACGAAGTCCAGTACGGGGTGTCGAGCGGCGGGTCGGCAGTCGCCGCATTAGCCTCGTCCAGCACGATCACTCCGCTCTCGACGCCGGGAATCGGTGGCCGTAGTTTATAGCCATCGGCAAGATAGTAAGCCGAGGTAGGAAAAGCGGTTGCGGTCGGAGCGGAGGTTGCGGTCGGTTTGGCGGTCGGCTTGGGTGTGCGGGTGGGCGCATCCGTGGCAGCGGCAGCCGCCGGCGGGGTTGTAACCTCGGCTTGCCTGCCGGTGGGCTGCAGCCGCGGCAGGATCAGCCAGGCGATGAGCACGATGGCGAACACTCCCACAGCCCAGACAAGCACGCCGCCAATCGTCTTACGGTTGGAGTCGTCGGGCTGCGGTGGAGTTTTGGGGGCGGGGCTGTGTTCGGCGGACATCGTCGCTCCTGTACATTTGCCGTAATTGCTCAGGCAGTGGGTTTGCGGATCAAGGGGTAATGATACTATATTTCGTCGTTTCTATTGTGCATGATTTAAACGGGAGCATCCTGTGGGGTTCGTCTGTGGGCCTGCGGCGCACGACCAACCGAATAGAAGCTCGCTTTGTAAAATCATCCGCAAGAGGGATGTGAATCTTGGAGAATTGGTGGATAATAGGTATATCGCCAAGGATTGTAACAGCCGGAGCTTCATCTCTGCAAAAATTGTATAGCTGAATGATTGAGTTTCTTGTATGGACAAGGTTGGATCGGGTTTTTTGCAAGCATCAGACGCTGACGACCCCTCCTTTCAGGCAGCCAACGGAGCCGTTCCAGATGAGCGTGTGTTGGTGCAGGCTGCCAGGAACGGAGACTTTTCGGCATTTAACTTGCTGATCCTGCGCTACCAAAACCTGGCTTACAACGTGGCATTCCGCATCCTGCTGGATGATGAAAACGCCAAGGATATTACCCAGAATTCCTTTCTCTCCGCTTACCGCAACCTGAACCGCTTCAGCGGCTCGTCCTTCCGGGCATGGCTGATGCGCATTGTGACCAATGCCTGCATCGATGAGATTCGCCGCCGCCAGCGCCACCCGACCATTTCGTTGGAGCCGGTCGGCGAAGACGATGAGGAGGTTGAGTTGCCATTTTGGATGGCCGACCGCTCGTCGATGCCAGAGACGGTGCAGGAGCAGGCCGAGCTGCAGGAAGCCATTCGCAAAGCGTTGGAGAAGGTGACGGTGGAGTACAGGGTTGTGCTGGTGCTGGCCGACATTGAAGGGCTGGACTACAATGAGGTCGCTGTCATCCTGGGCAAGCCCCTCGGCACCATCAAGAGCCGGCTGGCGCGAGCGCGAATGCAAATGCGAGCGCTGCTGGCATCCTATTTGGGGTAGAACTTGCCGTTTCAAGGTTACAGCCAGGTTTCTGTCAGAAACCTGGTTGCCTGGTTGATGAATGAGGAGGGCATTGGATGAGTGAAACGCTGCGTGATTACCTGGACTTTGCGGTCGAGACTGCCTACCTGGCCGGCAAGATCACGCTCGGGTATTTCCAGGCCGACGTCCAGGTGGACGTCAAGACCGACGGCTCGCCGGTGACCATCGCCGACCGGAAGGTGGAGGAGTTCATCCGCGGGCGGATCGAGAAAGCCTACCCCGGCCATGCCATCGCCGGGGAGGAGTATGGTGAGAGCGGTCAGGCGAACGCCAGTCACCGCTGGTTCATCGACCCGATCGACGGCACCAAGTCTTTTGTGCGCGGGGTGCCGCTGTACTCTGTGCTGATCGGTTTGGAGATCGAGGGCAAATCTGCCGTGGGGGCAGTCTATCTTCCAGGCCTGGATGATATGCTGGCGGCCGCCACCGGGGAAGGCTGCTGGTGGAACGGGCGCAGGACGCGCATGTCCTCGACACAGCGCCTGGCCGACAGCACCGTGTGCTTCACCGAGCCGAAGACTTTCTGGAATTACGGTCGTGAAGATGTGTTCGAGGATTTGATGCAGCGCTCGAAGCTGTTTATGGGCTGGAATGATGCCTACGGCTACTTCCTGGCAGCAACCGGACGGGCAGACGCCATGATTGACCCGGCGATGAACGCCTGGGACTGCGCCCCTTTCCCGCCGATCTTTAGCGAAGCCGGTGGCGTTTACTGCGACTGGACCGGCAGGGAGTGGATCCACGGCAAGGATGGCCTTGCTGTTTCCCATGCGCTGCTGCCAGAGCTGCTGGAGCTGCTCTCGAACCGCTAACGGCAGCGGCTTTAATGCCAAGAGAGCGAGGACCATCATCCTCGCTCTCTTGGCATTAAAACCCTTATTTTAATGGGGCTCGCCGCGATCGACGTCGACCGTGTAGGTTTTGCCGTCCGTAGAGACCGTGACTGTGCCGTTGACATCAGTGCCGTAGATGGTCGCCCCAACCGACTTGAGCGTGTCGAGCGTCACCTGATGGGGGAAGTGATGGATGTTGCCGGTCTCGGCCGTATAAATGGCTGCTTCTGGTGAGACTTGCCGGATGAATGCCTCGGAAGAGGAGGTGTCAGCCGCGTGATGACCCACCTTCAGGATTTGCGCTTTCAGTGGGACACCATACTCCATCATCCATTGTTCTTCATCCCGCATGGCATCGCCGGCGAACAGGAAGGTTACTTTCCCAACCACCAGCCGGGTGACGACGGAATTATTGTTCGGTACCTCAAAAATTTGCGTGGGCGCCAGAACATCGAGAGCCACCCGGCCTAACTCGAGCCGGTCGCCCACTTTGACGACATCTCCTAAACCATGATCGAGCATAGCTTGATGAAAATCATCGAAGATCGGCGAGTCCAGTTCCTGCCCATTCCATACCAACCGGTCGACCGGAATGGCATTTAAAATTTCTGGTATTCCGCCGGTATGATCGTCATGCGCGTGCGTGACCACCACCAGGTCGATGTGCTTGACCCCATGCGATTGCAGATACGCCAATGCCTTGCCGTTTGGATAGCTGCCATCGATGAGCGCTACCTTATGGTCAGACGTGCGGATGAGAATGGAATCACCCTGACCGGCTTCGATGTAGGTTACCTCGACTTTTGGATCGGATTTTTTCCAGACCACGAAGGCGGTGGCAGCAATGATTGCCAGCACGAACAGAGCTGCCAGACCGAACAGGATGGATTTGAGCCGTGGATTACGAGTGAGCTTGTTAAATGAATTTTTCATTTTGCGTGCAGAAATTGTAAACCCGAGCAGCGCCATGGTCAACCGCAAATTAAGTTGGGGCGTAGTCGAGAGTTGTAGATTGGGGTATTGATTTGCGGCGTTGCGGCTGGTCGGCTTTGGCTTCCAGGCGGGCGCGGTCAATCGATAGGGCGATCGGGCCGGCCAGGATTTGCACGAAGGTCAGGTCGTGAAAACTTGCGGCCCGTGGATGGTCTCCAGCATCCAGACGCCGAACTTATGGTCGCTTGCGGTGATGGGTGCGGCGACGGTGCAGATGGGGGCGTCTTAGCGACCTCGGTGATGGTGTGCTGCTCGCGCAGCAGCCTTTCGATTTTGTGGTTCAAGGCTGAATTCATGCGGACCTCTGCGGTTTGTCGTAACATGGGCGCCCTCGCTCTATTCGACATGATACTCAGAGCATGAAATGGGGGAAACGGCTTTTCATTGGTACAGATCATGCACCATATCCGGCAGCATCACATCGCAGATTTCATTGCATTTGCAGGAGGCCTCCATGAAGAAAATACTGTTCTTGTCGTCGTGCGGGATGATCATCATTTTGCTGGGGCTGGGGTTCGCCCTGTTCGGCGGCACACCCGGCGCTGCGTCGGCTGCACAGGCGCATTCGGCCATAGCGACGCCCACGCTGGAACCCAAGCAAGAGCAAGACGTGGAGGCGATCCGCCTGGCGCTGCAGAACGCAATCTCCGGCCGAGATGACGTGGTCGCCTACTTGATGTATCAGGTGGACCTCGACCACGTGGACTTCGGTAAAAAGGGCGACCTGGCGCTGGTGTGGATCAAGCTGATGGACAAGGAGAGCGGCGAGGTCGTCCCGGCCGAGCCGGGTTTGGCGATTGCCCGGCGGGTGCAGGACGAGAAGAGTGGTCAGCAGCGCTGGAAGCTCACCTTGCAGGCGGATGCCAGTTTTGCGGAGGCGCTGGCGAGTGTGCCGAATGACCTGATGGGGGAGGAAGTCCGCTTGCAGTACCAGCCCGGCCAGCAGAAGCTCAAGAAAGAGCATCAGGTGTTCAGCGGCTATCGACTGCCGTGGGAGGCCGGGTTAGCCAAGCGCGTCTCAGGCAGCATCGGCCACGTGTTCGTGTACAAGACCTGCCCGACCACCTGCCTGTATGCCTTTGACTTCGCCGACGGCACCATGTTCCCGGTGCATGCCGCCAGGGGCGGGACCGTGAAGCTGGCAGTCTGGAATTACCCCAACGGCAACACCAAGCACGCCAACTACCTGATCCTGGAGGACAAGACCACCCAACCGACCACCTATCAGGTGTACTACCACCTGGCGCAAGACAGCATCCCCGAGAAGTTCCGAAAGCCGGGGGCAGAGGTGCTGCAAGGTGAGCTGATTGGCAGCGCCGACGACACCGGCGCCAGCACCGGGCACCACCTGCATTTTATGGTGCATACCAACGCCGGCTCATACTGGGGCACTTCCGTGGATATCATCTTCGATGACGTCAAGGACAACGGCGGGCGGCCGCGCACCTGCGCCGAGGCGGCCCAATTCCCCGGGTACGGGCGAGAATGCTCGCCGGGCAACCTGTACGTGTCCGGCAACGGCGACACCGAGCGTCCCACCGCCGAGATTACTGCGCCCAAGGGGGGCAGCGAGATCACCAGGCGCAAACTGATGGTCACAGCCAGGGCCAGGGATGATAAAAGCGTGGCCTCGATGCAGCTGTTCTACCGCTACCGTAAGGACTGGCAGGCGGCGGGCGACGTGATCGAAGGCAATTCCCTCAAGACCACCTTGAACCTGTGCGACCTGGGAATCCCAGACGGGCCGTTTTCCCTGGGTGTGAAGGTGGTGGACAAGTCGGGCAAGGAGTTGGACGGCATGGCGGGTGAGACACAGGTGATCAAGACGTTCGCCTGCGAGCCGCCGCCCGCGCCAACCGCAACCGCGACGCCGGACTGCCGCCCCGGCCCGCAGCAGGTGGCGGTCTTCGGTGGAGCCATCTACTCGGGCGAGTGCCAGGTACTGGACCCTGGCGAGTATCCGGACGCTCACGCCTTTGATCCGGTCGGCAACGACAATATCGAGTCGGTCAAGCTGGGGGCGGAGGCGACCGTGCTGCTGTACCCAGAAGGCAGCTTCGGCGGCAAAGCCGAGCGCATCACCGTTTCGGATGTGGACCTGGGCGACAATGTGATCGGGCGCAACACCGTCTCATCGTTGAAGGTGCAAGGACTGATCCCAGCCCCGGCCAGGCCCAGGCTCATCCCGCCGTACGTCGGCGACATCGGCCAGAGCCCAACCAACCAGGACACGATCGTGCTGGCGTGGCAGCCGGTGGAGAATGCCGAGGAAACCCGCTGCGAACTGATCGGTCAGGATGATTTCCACAAGACGCTGGACTGGCAGAGCGTCTCCTCTTGGGAGGTGGGCAAGCTGCCCGCCGGACGCTATACCTGGACGGTGACGGCCCGCAACATCTCGGGCGAGAGCAGCGCCAGCCTGGACTTTACGGTGAGGGGTTTCGACTCCCCGCCCGAGAGCCACATGGAGCCGCTGCCGGAAACCTTAGGCACCAGCGTGGTCCCGTTACGCTGGGCGCTGGATGATGGCGAGAAGGACATCAACAACTTCCAGATCCAGTATCGAGTTGATGGCGGCAAGTGGAAGCTGTGGGAGATTGCCGTGCCGGGGTCGCAGCGCCAGGCGTGGTTCATCGCGGATGCGGCCGGGCTGTATGAGTTCCGCATGCGCGGCGTCGACCGGGGCGGCAATCTAGAGGCTTACCCCGAGGAGCCCGAAACCAGGGTTCAGGTGACGCTGGCGTGCGAGCCGGACGCGTTTGAGAAGCTCGGTGACAGTGACTGGAAAACACCCGCACCGCTCGAAATTGGCGAGGTGCAGAGCCATGGATTCTGCCCGGGCAGCGATGAGGATTGGCTGGTGTTCCCAGGCGCAGCCAACCAGCAGTACGAGGTTCGTGCGGAGTCGCTGGGGGGCTCGGCGGCAGTGATGGTGCGCATCTACAAGGCCGAGGACCTGTGGCTGCAAGCAGGCCAGCGGGCCGAGAACTTCGGCGAAGCGGTCACGCTGGATTGGACCGCCCCGGCCGACGATATCTACATGCTGCGCATCACCCCCATCGACACCCGCCTGACCGGCGAGGATGTGCGCTACACGATCAAGATCGAAGAGATCGGCAAGGTGCACCCCGGTGGGCTGGCGATAAGCAGCCTGGCCCTGCCGGTGCTGTGGTTCCTGGTCAAGTGGTACCTGCGCAAGAAAGCGACCGGAGAGGCGACGCCGATCGTTCAGATTTGAAGGGGCGATGAGGTGGCCCAGGTATAGACCCCGGCGGCGTAATCGAACAGGAAGCGCATCTGCTGCGGATCGAAGGACTGGCTGCCGCTGCCCCTGAAGCGCAGGTTGATGACCAGATTGTCGACCGTGGCCGGAGCGGTGCGCTGCAGGCTGAGGCTGTTGTACTGGTTGACCCAGCTTTGCAGCAGCTGGAACTGACCCGGCGGCAGCTGCGTGTGGATCACCTGGCGCACCACACCTCCGGGACAGTTGATGGCGCGCACCTCGCCGTTCTGATAGACGGTCAGGTCGTTGCAGAAACCAGCGACACCGCCGACGCGGGTCCAGTGCAGCAAGATGTTCTGCTCGCTCTGCCCAGGCAGGTTGGCCAGGACGGCAATATCGCCGGCCCGGTCGGTGTGGTAGACGTAATTTTGGCCGCCATATCCCAGGGTGATCTGGTAGCCAGGCACCGGCGCCGAATCGCAGCGGATCCCGGAGACCTGGATGCCCATGCAGGCGTCCGGCCATTGGGTGGGCTGCACGTTGACCACCTCGATCTGGATCTCACGCACCCCCAGCCTTTGGGCCAGCTCGATACGGGCGTCGGTAACGGGTTTGGGCAGGCTTGGGCCGGGGGTGGGCGGGATCGGTTCGGGCGGCGGCGTGACCACGAGGGCCGGCGGCGGGCCGACCGGCGGCGGACTGCCGGTGGGCGTTTGCAAGATCGGTTGCATGGCAGGGGCAAAGGCCGACAGGCTCAATGCGGCCGCGCCAAGCAAGATGAAAACAATCCAACGGTAAGTTTTCATTGGAAATACCTCCTAAAGGCGGAACGGGGAAGACCCGGTCCGCATAATCCCCCTTGTCTGGTTGGATTATAGCAGATGGAGAGTGGCAGAGGGGATGGCGTTTTGAGTAGACAGGTGTATAAATAGGTCTTATATTCACCGCTTTCGTATCGTCCACTCGATTCATAAGGACCACAAACGATGAGACCCGGTAGGACGCACTCTCGCAGTCCGTTCCACCTTTCACCCCAACCAACAAGAGGGATCAGATGATGACAAAACGCGCCTTTACGATGACCGTCCTGGCAATCCTGCTGGTGGCTCTGACCGCCTGCAGCGCGCCGACCATCGCACCCGCAGCCACGCAGCCGCCCGCGTCGACCGTGACGATCGCGCCGACTGAAGCGCCGACTGAAGCGCCGACAGCCGTTCCGACTAAATCGCCAACCGCACCACAGGTGGAGGGCATGGTCGGGGAGGGTTCGATCGGCGATCCGTACATCCCGAAGATCGGCAACACCGGTTATGACGTGCAGCATTACACCCTGCGGCTGCAGCTCGACCCGGCTGTGAAGCAGGTGTACGGCGAAACGACGATCGAGGCGGTCAGCACGCTGGAGAACCTGGTGGAACTCTCGCTGGATTTTAGCGGGTTCGAGATCAGTGCGATCACGCAGGGCAGCAGCAGTTTGAACTATTCGCGCGAAGGCGACAAGTTGATCGTGGAGCTGACTGCACCGTTAGCCGTGGGCGTCCCCTTTACTTTGGATATCCAATATGCGGGCGAACCGACTTTCGAGCCGTCGCAGTATGTGCCGTTCATCCCCTCGCTGGGACTGCAGTATCCGCCGCCCGAGCAGCCGGGCGGCAGCCTGTATATCGTTTCCGAGCCTGACGGGGCGCACTACGTGTTCCCTTGCAACGACCACCCGCGCGACAAGGCTGCCTTCCGCATCGAGCTGAGCGTTCCTTCGGGAATGGCCGGGGCGGCCAACGGCGTGCTGGTGGAGACTCAGAAGGACGTGAGCGCGTCGTTCGGCGACGGGCGCCCCGGCGACCTGTACGTGTGGGAGGAGAACCACCCGATGGCGACCTACCTGGCGACGGCGGCGGTGGGGCCGTACGAGCGGATCGAGGCGACCTCGCCCAACGGCACGCCGCTGCGCAGCTACGCGTTCGTCGACCAGACGCAGGCCTTCGAGGACAATCAGCCGCTGATTGGCGAGGCGCTGGATTGGATGTCCGAGATGTTTGGGCCGTACCCATTCGACACGTTCGGGTATGCGCAGGTGATGGCGCTGGGGGCCTCGCTGGAGACGCAGACGATGGTGATCCTGGACACGCAGTCGAGCGAATCGACCATGGTGCACGAGATGTCGCACATGTGGTTTGGGGATTGGGTCAGCCTGGACTCTTGGCAGGATATCTGGCGCAATGAGGGCTTCGCTACCTATATCGCCTGGATGTGGGAGGCGCGCAGCGATCCGAACGTGCTGGAGCAGCAGGTGAAGCAGGTGCAGTTGATGTACGAGAATAACCCCAGCGACCACCCGCTGAACGATCCGCCGCCGGAGCAGATGTTCGGGATGGACAGCTACTACCGCGGCGCGCTGCTGGTGCACGACCTGCGCCAGGCGATGGGCGACGAGGCTTTCTTCCAGGGGCTGCGGAATTACTTGCAGCAGTACGGCGGGGGCACGGCCAGCTTCGAGCAGTTCAAGGCGGTTATGGAAGAGGCGGCGGGACAGGAGTTGGGTGGGGTGTTCGAAGAAGATTTTAAGTGAAGAGGGTAGAGAGCGGAGAGTAGGGAACAGTTCGTGCAGAGGTCCAAAAATGGATCATTCAACACAGCCCCAGGCATCCCTGCCTGAGGCTGTGTACAATCGCTTTCATTCTTGGTGCTGGTCACCAGCTGTGAAGGCTGCTCGAAAATGCGCTGCGAGAATTATCCGCCGCGCGAGGCCATCTGGCGGTCGACCATGAAGATGCCGGCGGGGTTGCTGCCGACGAGTTTGAGGGTTTCGAGGATTTGGGTGGCGTTCTTTTCCTCTTCGACCTGCTCGTCCACAAACCATTTGAGGAAGCTCTGGGCGGCGTAGTCGTTCTCCTGCTGGGCGATGGCGTAGATGTGCTCAATGCGGCCGGTGATGAACTGCTCGTGCTCCAGGCTGGCCTGGAAGATCGACTGCGGTTCGCCGAACTGGCTGGGCGGCTGGTCGATGGCCTGGAGGGTGACGTGCCCGTTGCGGTCGTGGATGAATTCGTAGAACTTCATGGCGTGTTCCACTTCTTCTTTGGATTGGGCTTTCATCCAGTGGGCGAAGCCGTTCATGTTTTCAGCCTCAAAGTGGGCGGCCATGGAAAGGTAGAGATAGGCGGAGTAAAGCTCGTGCTTGATCTGCTCGTTCATTTCGTTCAGGACTTGCTGGCTGTTCATTGATTTCTCCCATTGTTGAACTATTTGATTTGTTGGCCGGGGCCAACGTGATGGAATTGGACTGCTATTCTCCATGAATGGTATCCTGTTTTATGGGTAAATGCAAGGGAGAGTAGAGGGTGGACGCCGGGGCGGGAGGCGTCGCTTCTCATCGGACATTTAGGCCCCTTGACCGATCAGGCGCTCGGTTTTATAATTCAACAACTGAATTTTGAAAGGGCGCCATGGGAAGCTCTCCAGATCACGATCGTGATTTAATCCTCTTGGAACACATCGAGCAAGACCCGGATGCAACCCAGGCCACGCTTGCAGCGCAGCTTGGCGTGGCGGTCGGAACGATCAACTGGCATCTCAAGCGGTTGGTGGCCAAAGGCTACGTGAAGGTCCGCCGGGTCGAGCGACGCAAACTGAGGTATATCATTACACCCGAGGGAGTTGCGCTGCGCGCCCGGTTGACGCTGGATTATATCCAAACTTCTTTTAAGTTGTATCGATTGGTCAGGCAGCGTGTCGATGACGCGCTCCAGCAGGTGAAGGCCAAAGGTTATTCCCACGTCCGGTTAGAGGGAGAGGGGGACGTGGCGGATGTATGCCGTCTCACCTGCCTGGAGAACGACGTGCAGCTTACCGCCGATCAAAACACACCAGCCCTGTGCATACAGGGTTTGAAGGTGTTTATCGATTGGCCGGCCTCTGTGGAGGCGGATGCCCAAGCACCCACTGCTGAATAGATGAAACCACACGGAAAGAGAGCTATGGAGACCGAATTGTACTGGACAAATCGTCGGATCTGTGTGACCGGAGGGGCGGGATTCCTTGGGTCGGTTGTCGTCGAAAAGCTGCGCCAGCGCGGCGCAACCCAAATTTTTGTTCCCCAATTCAAAGACTATAACCTGGTCGAGCCGGAAGCGGTCCAGCGTTTGCTGGACGACGCCCGGCCAGACGTGATTGTCCACCTGGCAGCGCACGTCGGTGGGATCGGGGCAAACCGTGAGCACCCGGCCGAGTTCTTCTACGACAACCTGATGATGGGCGTACAGTTGATGCACGAGGCCTGGGAGCGGGGCGTCGAGAAGTTTGTGGCGATCGGAACGGTGTGCGCTTACCCCAAGTTCACCCCGGTGCCGTTCTCTGAGGACGACATCTGGGACGGTTACCCCGAGGAGACCAACGCGCCCTACGGTCTGGCGAAGAAGATGCTGCTGGTGCAGGCGCAGGCTTACCGCCAGCAGTACGGCTTTAATGCGATCTTCCTGCTGCCGGTCAACCTGTACGGTCCGGGCGACAACTTCGACCCGGCCTCGTCGCACGTCATCCCGGCCCTGATCCGCAAGTGCATCGAAGCGCAGGAGAGCGGCCAGGGCGAGGTGGTGGTGTGGGGCGACGGCTCGCCGACGCGCGAGTTCCTGTACGTGGAGGACGCGGCCGAGGGCATCCTGCTGGCGACCGAGCATTACAACAGCCCCGAGCCGGTCAACCTGGGCTCGGGATTCGAGATCCCGATCAAAGACCTGGCCGAGCTGATCGCTAAGCTGGTGGGCTTCGAGGGTAAGCTCGTATGGGACGCTTCGAAGCCGAACGGGCAACCGCGCCGGGCGCTGGATACCTCGCGAGCCGAACAGTGCTTCGGCTTCAAGGCTCAGGTGGATTTCGAAGAAGGCCTGCGCCGCACGATCGAGTGGTACCGCCAAAACCGGAGTGGGCGTGTATGACCGTTAGCCGCAGTGAGATGGCCGCCCAGGTGGAGACACCCATCACCTACTTGCGCCCGTCCCAAGGCTGGTCGGCGCTCAATTTGCGCGACCTGTGGAACTACCGCGAGCTGGTCTACTTCCTCACCTGGCGCGACCTGAAGGTGCGCTACAAGCAAACCCTGCTGGGCGCGTCCTGGGCGATCCTCAAGCCGTTCATGACCATGGTGGTGCTGAGCATCTTCTTCGGCGGCCTGGCACAGGTACCCTCCGACAACGTGCCCTACCCGATCTTCTCGTTTGTGGCGCTGCTGCCTTGGGAGCTGTTCGCCAACGGCTTGAGCGTAGCCAGCCGCTCGCTGGTGCAGAACAGCAACATGATCACCAAGGTCTACTTCCCGCGGCTGATCCTGCCGCTGTCCTCGGTGCTGGCGGGTGTGGTGGACTTCGCCATCGCCTTCCTGATCTTGATCGGCATGATGATCTTCTACCGCATCACCCCGACGGTCAACGTCTGGACTCTGCCGCTGTTCTTGCTGCTGGCCATTGTCACGGCGCTGGGTGTGAGCCTGTGGCTGTCGGCCTTGAACGTGCAGTACCGGGATATCGGCTACGTGACCCCGTTCCTGACCCAGTTTTGGATGTTCATCTCGCCGGTGGCTTACGGCACCGGCCTGCTGGCGGACAAGGTGCCGGGGATGTGGGTGCAGATCATCTACGCCCTGAACCCGATGGTGGGCGTGATCAACGGCTTCCGCTGGGCGCTGCTGGGGATCGAATCGGCTGCGCCGGGGCCGGGGCTGGTGGTCTCGGTGGCGGTGTCGCTGACGCTGCTGGTCAGCGGGATGTTTTACTTCCGGCGCATGGAGCGCCAGTTTGCGGACATGGTGTGAGGCGGTATGACTGAACTGGCAATACGGGTTGAAAACCTGAGCAAAAAATACCGCATTGGCGCCCCGGCAGTCCGCTACCAGACCTTTCGGGATGCGCTCAGCGAGCGGTTTTCGCGGCAAGAGCAAAAGCGACGCTGACGAGCACTCATCGATCTGGGCGCTGAAGGACGTGTCTTTCGACGTGCAGAAGGGTCAGGTGATGGGCGTGATTGGCCGCAACGGGGCCGGTAAGAGCACGCTGCTCAAGCTGCTCTCGCACGTCACCGACCCGACCGAAGGCTATGCCGAGATCCATGGGCGGGTGGGCTCGCTGCTGGAAGTTGGGACGGGCTTCCACCCCGAACTGACCGGACGGGAGAATATCTACCTGAACGGGGCGATCCTGAACATGAAGCGCACCGAGATCGAGCGCAAGTTCGACGAGATCGTCGACTTTGCCGAGGTGGAGAAGTTCATCGACACACCGGTCAAGCGCTACTCCAGCGGCATGTACTTGCGGCTGGCGTTTGCGGTGGCGGCGCATTTGGAGCCGGAGATCCTGGTGGTCGACGAGGTGCTGGCGGTGGGCGACGCCGAGTTCCAGCGCAAGTGCCTGGGCAAGATGAGCGACGTGGCCCAGCAGGGGCGCACGGTGCTGTTCGTCAGCCACAACATGAGCGCCATCCTGCGCCTGACGGAGGAGACCCTGGTGATTGACCGGGGACGCCTGGCGATGCGAGACGAGACCCCCAAGGCGGTAGATTTCTACCTGTCGCGCGGGTTCTCTGAGGAAGGCCAGCACCTGTGGAACGAGGACGAAGTGCCGGCGGACGCCTATCCGTTCAAGCCGCTGGCGCTGCGGGTGCTCAACCCGCAAGGACAGGTATCCGACACGGTGCGCTCCGTCGAGCCGGTGACGTTCGAGGTGGAGTATTCATTGGCAGCGCCGGTGACCGGGCTGCGGGTGGGCATCTACCTGATGAGCGCGCGCGGTGAGTACATCTTTACATCGTTCGATACCGACGACCCGGAGCAGTTCGAACGATATGCCACCCGGCAAGCAGGTAGTTACGTCAGCTGCGTCAGCCTGCCTGCCGACTTTTTGAACGAGGGCCGGTATGTGGTCGGCGTCAATGCCAGCTCCTTCCGGGTCAAGCGTTACTTTCACGACGAGCAGGCGCTTGCATTCCACGTCGACGGGACAGGGGCCCCGGGAATGCAGTGGCCTGAGCCGCGCCTGGGACCGGTGCGGCCGCGGTTAGTATGGAAAATAGAGGCGGTGTAGGAATGGCATCCGTATCACGCAAAGACGGAATCAAAAACGTATTAGGACAAATCCCCTTTACTGCAGAGCTTTACTGGTTGGTGCGGCAGCGCGGCAAACCGATCCAGAGCCGTTTCTCGCTCAAGCACCTGCAGGCGGCGATGCCCGAGCTGGTCAAAGAGGCCAACCAGTTGTGCCGAGAGGCGCAGCCGGGGCGCAATGTGTACATCTTCGCCACCCTGCATTACTGGATCGAGCATGCGGCCCTGTTGGCCATGTCGCTGGCGGCCCAGGGGCATCATGTGACCTTGGGATATCTGCCGTACGCCGAGTGGCAGTCACCGATCAACCGCTTCGACATCCGCCGCCAGAACGCGTACGCCTATAAGGTGCTCAGCCAGATGGAGCCGCTGGTGAGCGTCACGCCGTTCATGAAGCTGCGCACATCCTTCAAGCCGCTGCCGGAATCGATTGCGAATGTGGTGCAGAAGGTATCGCTGTACGATGCACAATACACCTTGCAGGTGGAAGATGTGGACCCGGAAAGCGACATCTACAAGCTGCGCAGCGAGCGCAACGAATATGCAGCCCGAGCGGCGATGACCTGGTTCCAGTCGAACCGGCCAGACGTGGTGATCGTGCCGAATGGGACCATTCAGGAACTGGGCGTGGTCTACCGGGTGGCGCGCTTGATGAATGTCTCTGCCGTGACTTACGAGTTCGGCGATCAGCGCCAGCGCATCTGGCTGGCCCAGAACGGCGAGGTGATGCAGCAGGAGACCGAGTCGCTGTGGAAAGCTCGCCAGGACCACTCGCTGAGCGATGATCAGTTGGAGCGGCTGCGCGGCCTGTTCATGGCCCGTCAACGGGCGTCGATGTGGGAGAACTTCTCGCGCCTGTGGCAGGATACTCCGGCGCAGGGCGGCGAGCAGGCCAGGGCCGAGCTGGGACTGGACGAGCGCCCAGTGGTGCTGCTGGCAACCAACGTGCTGGGCGACAGCCTGACGCTGGGCCGCCAGGTATTCAGCAGCAGTATGGCCGAGTGGATCAGCCGCACGGTGCAGTACTTCAGCGGGCGTCCGGACATCCAACTGGTGATCCGTGTGCATCCCGGCGAGGTGCTCACCCATGGGCAGTCGATGGTGGATGTTGTCAAGAGCGTCCTGCCGGAGCTGCCGGAGCATATCCGCCTGATCGAGCCGAAGGACAAGCTCAACACCTACGATTTGATCGAGGTGGCTGACGTGGGGCTGGTTTACACGACCACAGTCGGGCTGGAGATGGCCATGTCGGGTCTGCCGGTGGTGGTGACCGGCAAGACACACTACCGCGGCCGGGGCTTCACCTACGACCCGGACACTTGGGTGACCTACTATAAGACCCTTGGTCAGATCCTGGAGAATCCAGGGGCTTTCCGCCTGAGCCGCGAGCAAGTGGAGCGGGCCTGGCAGTACGCCTACAGTTTCTTCTTCGAGTTCCCGCGGCCCTTCCCCTGGCATCTGGTGCGAGTGTGGGAGGACTACAAGTCCCGACCGCTGTCGGCGGTATTAGGCTCGGAGGGTAAACTCCAGTACGAGGAGACCTTCCGCTATCTGGTGGGCGAGCCGCTCGACTGGAACACGGTGAGGGACTAGGCAGCGGATGAGCGACGCAGAGATCAAGCAGCAGGTGCGCCAGTTCTACGATCAGATCGGCTGGCAGATGGTGGGCGAGGGCGTCTACCAGAATGCCCGTTATGAAGATTTGCGGCCGGTGGCGCAAGAGTACATCCATCGCTGCCACCTGCGGGTGGGGCGGTTCTTGAAGCCATCGGGCCGTTTTTTGCTGGATGCCGGTTCCGGGCCGGTGCAGTATCCTGAATACCTGAGCTATTCGGATGGGTACCGCTACCGGGTGTGCCTCGACATCTCGATCGTGGCGCTGAAAGAGGCCCGCAACCGGGTGGGCGAGCGCGGCCTGTACGTGGTGGCGGACGTCTCGAACTTGCCGTTCAAGCCGGGCGCGTTCGACGGGATCGTCTCGCTGCACACGCTGCATCACCTGCCCGTAGAGGACCAGGAGAAGGCCTACTTCGATCTGTACCGGACTCTGGCGCCGGGATCGAGCGCGGTGGTGGTCAACGGCTGGACCGATTCGCCGCTGATGCGGGCCGCCCGGCCATTGGTGACCTTGATGGAGCGCCTGGGAACCTGGGTGGCGCGCCGCCGGGGCAAAGAAACGGCCAAACCGGCGCAGGCTGCCAAAGCCGCCAGGCTGGATGCCAGGCCGACCGGGACGTACATCCACAAGCAGGACGCCGTCTGGCTGCAAAGCTTGCTGGACGGTAAAATCTCGTTTGAAATCCGAGCGTGGCGCAGCGTCAACGTGCGCTTCTTGCGGGCCGTGATCCACGCCGCACTCGGTGGGCGCTATGCCCTGCGCCTGCTCTTCTGGCTGGAAGAGCGGTTTCCCCAGTGGTTTGGGGAGAAGGGGCAGTATCCTCTTCTAATTCTTAAGAGAGCAGCGAGTAGAGAATAGAGAGAAGTACTACTCTCTGCTCTCTATTCTTTCCTCTCTCATCACGGAGTGAACATGGACTGGAGCAACAAAGTTGTCCTGGTGACCGGCGGGACCGGTTCCTTTGGAAAGAAATTCATCGAGATCATGCTGCGAGAGTATTACCCGGCCAAGCTCATCGTTTACAGCCGGGACGAGCTGAAGCAGCATGAAATGCGTTTGGCCGGCTTCGACCACCCGTCGCTGCGCTACTTCATCGGCGACGTGCGCGACCTGCCGCGCATGACCCGGGCGCTGGACGGGGTGGACATCGTGATCCACACCGCGGCGCTGAAGCAGGTGCCGGCGTGCGAGTACAATCCGATGGAAGCGATTAAGACCAACATTCTGGGCAGCAGCAACGTGATCGATGCGGCCCTGGATGCGGGCGTGGAGAAAGTGCTGGCGCTGAGCACCGACAAGGCGGTCAACCCGGTCAACCTGTACGGAGCCACCAAACTGGCGGCGGAGAAGCTGTTCATTCAGAGCAACTACTACGCCGGAGAGAAGCCCACCCGCATGAGCTGTGTGCGCTACGGCAACGTGGTCGGCAGCCGGGGCAGCGTGGTGCCCAAGTTCATCAAGCAGCGCAGCAACGGCAGCATCACCATCACCGACGAGCGCATGACCCGCTTCTGGATCACCCTCGACCAGGGCGTGCGCTTCGTGATCCGCTGTGTGGAGCAGATGCACGGCGGCGAAGTGTTCGTGCCCAAGATCCCCAGCATGACCATCACCGACCTGGCCCTGGCGGTCGCGCCGGATATGAAGATCAACTACACCGGCATCCGCCCGGGCGAGAAGCTGCACGAGGTGCTGATCTCGGAAGATGAGGCCCGCAATTCGGTGGAGACAGACGATATGTACGTGGTCATGCCTTCGATGTCGCTGATGTCGAAGGGCAAGCCGCTGGGACGGGATTGGGAAGACTGCGGCCAACCGCTGCAGGACGGATTCCGCTATGCCAGCAACACCAACCCGCAGTGGTTGTCCATCGACGCGCTGCGCGAGATCATTGCGCCGATCGAGTTCGCCATGGAGAACGGAACGCTGGAATGACACGCTTTCTGGTGACGGGGGCCAGCGGGCTGCTTGGCCTGAACTTTGCCCTGCAAACGGCAGGCCAACACGAGGTGGTCGGGGTGGTCAACCGCCACGGCCTGGAAGGAGTCCCCTTCCCGGTGATGAACGCCGACCTCACCCAGACCGGGGAGATCGAACGCCTGATCGAGGCCGTCCAACCAGAAGTCGTGATCAACTGCGCCGCCATCGCCATATTAGACACCTGTGAAGCCCAGCCCGAACTGGCCTACCGGCTCAATGCGCTCTTCCCGGAAGAACTGGCAGCGGCGGCGAAGCGCAGCGGCGCCCAGGTGGTGCACCTGTCTACCGACGCGGTCTTTGATGGGGTGATGGGCTGCTACAGCGAGGAAGATACGCCCAACCCGATCAACCACTACGGCAAGACCAAGGTGGCCGGGGAGCAGGGTGTGTTAAACGCCAACCCGGATGCGCTGGTGGCCCGGGTCAATTTCTACGGGTGGAGCTTACGCGGCAAGCGCAGTCTGGCCGAGTGGTTCTACTACCAGCTGGCAGCCCGGCAGCCGGTGAACGGTTTCACCGACGTGTACTTCTGCCCCTTAGAGGTCAACGACCTGGTCGATCTCTTGCTGGAGATGGTCGCGCGGCGGCTGAACGGGCTGTACCACGTGGTCAGCTCGGAGTGCCTGAGCAAGTATGAGTTCGGCGTGCGACTCGCACGGCAGTTCGGCCTGGACGAGGGACTGATCTCGCCGATCTCGTGGACGGAGAGCGGGTTGAAAGCCAGCCGCTCGTCCAACCTGCGGCTGCGTTCAGACAAGCTGGCCGGGGCGCTGGGTGGGCCGCTGCCCGCGCAGGCTCCAGGGCTGCAGCGTTTCTGCGATCTGCAGCAGGATGGGTATCCGCAGCGGCTGCTGGCAATGGGGACGGAAAAGTAAGCCCAAGGGGCTGGGGCGCCTACAAGGTGCGGGCAGGGCCAATCAATCAAGGAGACTGGCAGTGGAAATCAAAATTGGCAAGCACAACATTGGGGAGAACCATCCCACCTATTTCATCGCCGATATTTCCGCCAACCATGACGGCGACCTGGAGCGCGCCAGGCTGCTGATCCGGCTGGCGAAAGAGGCCGGGGCGGACGCGGCCAAGTTCCAGAACTTTCGCGCCCCCAAGATCGTCTCCGATTACGGTTTCCGCTCGCTGGGCGGGCAGATGTCGCACCAGTCCACCTGGAAGAAGTCGGTGTTCGAGGTCTACCAGGACGCCTCGCTGGAGTTCCAGTGGACGCCGATCTTGAAGGAAACCTGCGACGAGGTCGGCATCGATTACTTCTCCTCGCCGTATGACTTCGAAGCGGTCGACCACCTGGACCCATATGTCCCGGCCCACAAGATCGGCTCGGGCGATGTCAATTGGATCGAAGAGCTGGAGTATATCGCCCGCAAAGGCAAGCCGGTAATCCTGTCGACCGGGGCCTCAGATATTGGCGACGTACAGCGGGCGGTGAGCGCCATCCGCAAGATCAATCCGCAGCTGGCGCTGCTGCAGTGCAACACCAACTACACCGCCAGCCCGGAGAACTTCGACCACATCCACCTGCGGGTGCTGAACACCTACCGGGCGCTGTTCCCGGACTTGATCCTGGGGCTCTCGGACCACACGCCCGGTCACGCCACCGTGCTGGGAGCCGTGGCGCTGGGGGCGCGGATCGTGGAGAAGCACTTCACCGACGATAACAACCGGGTCGGGCCGGACCACCCCTTCTCGATGACACCGGAGAGCTGGGCGGCGATGGTGGAGAATACCCGCCAGCTGGAGCGGGCGCTGGGCAGCCCGGAAAAGGTGATCGCCGAGAACGAGCGGCAGACCGTCATCGTGCAGCGGCGCTGCCTGCGGGCGGCCTGTGACATCCGCGCCGGCCAGGTCTTCCGCCGCGACATGATTGACGTGCTGCGACCGGCGACGCCGGGGGCGATCCCACCTTACGAAATCGAGGCAGTGCTGGGCGCCAGGGCCATCGAGGATATCCCGGCGGGCAAAGAGCTGCGCTGGACGATGCTGGGCGCATAGGGACGATCCGTGCGCATCCTGTACTTTACCAGGGACTATACGCCCCACGATCACCGCTTTTTGGCGGCGCTGGCCGAGACGGGAGAGCAGGTGTTCTCGCTGCGGCTGGAGCGGCGCGGCGTGCAGCGCGAAGACCGTCCTATGCCGGAGGGCGTCGAGCAGGCGCTGTGGAAGGGCGGGCTGCGGCCGGTGCGCTGGCAAGATGGGCCGGCGCTAGCGCAAGACTTGAAGCGGGTGCTGCGGACGGTCAAACCGGACGTCGTTCACGCCGGGTCGATCCAGACGGCGGCCTTCCTGACGGCGCTGGCGGGTTTCCGGCCGCTGGTGAGCATGTCGTGGGGCTCGGATCTTTTAAAGACAGCGAGCGCAACGCCTGGTGGCGCTGGGCCACTCGCTACACCCTGGCGCGCACTTCTGTGCTGGTGGGCGACTGCAAAGCTGTGCGCGACAAGGCGGTCTCGTTCGGCTTCCCGGACGAGCGCATCGTCACCTTCCCGTGGGGCGTCGACCTGGAGCAGTTCTGCCCGGGGCCGGGCGAATCGCGGCTGCGGGGTGGGGAAGACACCTTCGTGATCCTGTCGCTGCGCTCGTGGGAGCCGATTTACGGCGTGGATGTGCTGGTGCGGGCCTTCATCCGGGCGGCGCGCGAGCAGCCGGCGCTGCGTTTACTGCTGCTGGGCAGCGGCTCGCAGGCTGGGCTGATCCGCCGCATGGTCAACGAGAGCGGTGTGGGCGACCAGGTGATTTCCATCGGACAGGTAGCCAATCGCGATCTCCCCACTTACTACCGGGCTTGCGACCTGTACGTCAGCGCCTCGCACAGCGACGGCTCGTCGGTGTCGCTGATGGAAGCGCTGGCCTGCGGCCGCCCGGCGCTGGTCTCGGATATCCCCGGCAATTTGGAGTGGATCGAGCCGGGGGTGCAGGGCCGGCTGTTCCCGGATGGGAACGAGCAGGCCCTGGCCGAAGGCATGCTGAAAGCCTACGAGCAGCGTGAGAAGCTGAAGGAGATGGGACAGGCGGCCAGGGAACTGGCCGAGCGCCGGGCAGACTGGGAAAAGAATTTCCAGGAATTGTTAAGAGCGTACCGGATGGCAGTGGGCGCGTAGGGCGCGCTTGGAACGCACTCTACGAGAGAAGAAATAAGTTGAGAAAACGAAGGACAGCAAGGACCATTCTCTATGCGCTGCTGGCGGTGCTGGTCGTTAGTGTTGTTTACAACATCTACGACAATCACCGCCTCATCGTGGTGGAACGAGAGATCGTGGTCGAGCGGCTGCCGGAGTCTTTCGATGGGTTTCGGATCCTGCAAATTTCGGACCTGCACAGCAGATCCTTCGGTGAAGGCCAGGCGGACCTGGTGCAGGCGATCAATCGGCTGGATTACGACATGATCGCCTTGACCGGCGACATGAACAGCGGCGACCGAGATGAAAGCGCAGGCCGCTCGAAAGCAATCCTTAATTTGCTGGATGGCATCGAAAACAAAGAGCACGTTTACTGGATCGACGGCAATACCGGCCCTCACGCCATAGCAAGCGTGGACGGCTTGCAGACTGGGAGCTTGACCGAGATCGGCGTAGTTTTGCAATCCAGAGGTTGCAGAATCCTCAGCCTGCCAGAAGCCATCCGGCGCAGCGACGACCAGATCTGGGTGACGCCGGAAATGTCGAAGACGAACCTGTCGATGTATCAATCGTTTTTAAGCGACGAAAACTGGCGCGAAAAACATGCAGAAGACGTCAAACAGGTTCAAGTTTACGCTGAGCGCGCCGAACGGGCCCTTCAGGCAATCCACAACGGTGAGGTAAAGATCTTGCTGGCCCACGCGCCAAAGCAAACGAATCTGACGGAAGCGGAGCTAGCGCTCAACGGTGACTTGGATTATGATCTGATCTTGGCTGGGCACTACCACGGCGGGCAGATCCGCCTGCCGCTGATCGGGGCGGTCTACATTCCATCCCCGACGAGCGGGATCAACAGCAGCGGCTTTCTCCCGAAGCAGAGCGATGTAAAAGGCGTGAGTTTCTATGGAAACACGCCGCAGTATGTCAGCGCCGGTTTAGGCGCAAGCGGGCACATTCGCTGGTTGAAATTCCGGTTGTTCAACACCCCGGAAATCAATTTGATCACTTTGAGACGCCCGTAATTTTTTTGCAGTTTGGAAAAGGAATTCGAAACTTCATGGCATCACCCAACATTGTTGCGATCATACAGGCCAGGATGGCCTCCAGCCGCCTGCCGGGCAAGGTTTTACTGGATATCGCCGGTGAACCGATGCTGGTGCGGGTGGTCGAGCGCGTGCGCCGGGCCGAGACGGTTTCGGCGGTGGCGGTTGCCACCACGACCGACATCAGCGACGATCTGATCGAGGCGCTGTGCCAATCGCGCGGCTATGCGGTCTCACGCGGCAGCCAGTTCGACGTGCTCGACCGCTACTATCAGGCTGCCAAGCAGATGCAGGCCGACGTGGTGGTGCGGGTTACGGCCGACTGCCCGGTGATCGACCCGGGTGTGATCGATCACACCGTCAACGAGTTCCTGCGCTGCGGCGTGGATTTCGCCGCCAACCGCCTGCCGCCGCCCTGGAAGCGAACCTACCCGATCGGGCTGGACACCGAGGTCGTCTCGTTCGCCAACCTGGAGCGGGCCTGGAGGGAGGCCGCGGAGCTGCACGAGCGCGAGCACGTCATGCCGTATTTTTACGACCAGGACGGGCGCTTCCGCATCCGAGTGGTGGACAACGAAGTGGATTACGGCTCGCTGCGCTGGACCGTGGACACGATCGAAGACCTGGAGCTGCTGCGCCGGATCTACACCCACTTCGAGGGGCGGGATGATTTCAGCTGGCTGGACCTGCTGGCGCTGATGCAAAGCCACCCGGAGCTGGGCGAGATCAACGCCAACGTGCGCCACAAGATGGGCTTCGAAGTGGACGAAAGGCTGAACCCTTCCTCATGACCCTGCTGACGATCTTCACCGCACCCAAGCCCTTCACCAACCCGCACATCGCCACCATCCAGCGCAACGCCATCCGTTCGTGGACGGCGTTGGGGCCGGAGGTGGAGGCGCTGCTGGTGGGTGAGGAGGACGGCATTGCGGAGGCCGCCGCCGAGTGCGGCGTGCGCCACCTGCCGCAGGTGGCCTGCAACGCAGCCGGGACGCCGCTGGTTCGCTCGATGTTCGATCTGGCGCGTGAGCACGGTCGCGGGCGGTTTTTGGCGTGCATCAACGCCGATATCCTGTTACTGCCGGGGTTCCTGGAATTGATCGAGCGGGTGGCGGCGCAGGCGCAGGACTTTCTGATGGTGGGCCAGCGCTGGGACCTGGACGTGACCGAGCCGCTGGACTTCTGCGAGGGTTGGACCGAACGTTTGCATGCGGAATTGAAGGCGCGGGGCAAGCTGCACCCACGCGGCGGCAGCGACTATTTCGTGTACCCGCGGCAGTGCTTCCAGGCCGTGCCGGCTTTTGCGATTGGTCGGGCGGGCTGGGACAATTGGATGTTCTACGAGGCTCGCCGCCGGCATTGGGCGCTCGTGGACTCTACGGCGGATATCCGGATCGTGCATCAGAACCACGATTACAGCCACCTGCCGAACGGCCAGCCGCATTACCGCCTGCCCGAGACAGCCGAGAACGTACGTCTGGCGGGCGGCAAGCGGGCGATCTTCAACCTGCTGGACGTCGACCGGCGGCTGGTGGACGGTCAGCTGCGCCGGCCGGCGCTGACCTGGGAGAAGCTGAAACGCGAGGCGGAGATCTTCCCGCTGGTGTCGCTGCACTCGATGGCGCTGGCAAATGTGACCTACACGATCTTGCATCCGAAAAAAGCGTATCAGGAATGGAAGAGGGGCGCGTCTGGTGGTTAATGTCTCAGACAAAGGGCGCACAGAACGCAAAGGGAAATTTAAAATTTCTTGGCGTTCTTCACCCGGCTTCGCGGTCTGTGCCGGAGACATTTGTTTTGAGAGTTTAAGAAGCCAGCTTCTACCGGAAACCCGGCTTCCTACGGAAAGGATTGACGAATGCGCGTAGGCCAAAACCCGGCCAAGTACGTCAAGGACGTCGCTAAGCCCGAGCGGGTGACCGTGGCGGTGCTGAACTACATCCCGTTCCTGAGCGGCTTCTACGCCGAGATGCTGGACGTGCTCAAGGCCTGCCTGAACGGCATTTACGAAAACACCGGCGCACCGCACGACCTGCTGGTATTCGACAACGCCAGCTGCGGCGAGGTGCAGCAGTTCCTGCTGGACGAGCACGAGGCCGGGCGCATCCAATACCTGATGCTTTCGGACAAGAACCTGGGCAAGGGCGGAGCCTGGAACGCGATCTTCGGCGGGGCGCCGGGCGAGATGATCGCCTACCTGGATAACGACTGCCTGTTCCGCAAGGGCTGGCTGGCGCGCTCCCTGGAGATCCTGGAGACCTTCCCCAACGTGGGCATGGTCACGGCGCGGCCGTTCCGCACCAAAGAGGATTTCTACACAAGCACGCTGGCCTGGGGAGAGCAAACCCCAGACGCCGGCGTGGAATGCGGCGATTTCATCCCCTACGAGACGTTCCGGGAGTTCGACCTGAGCCTGGGGCAGAGCGAAGAGGAGATCCGGGCGCACTACGACTCGACCCAGGACGCGCGCCTGACGTATAAGGGCGTGCAAGCCATCGCCGGGGCGTCGCACTGGCAGTTTTTGGCTCGCAAGGATGTGCTGGCGCAGTTCCTGCCGTTCACGATGGACCGTCCGATGGGCCAGGTGCGCCAACTGGACGAGCGCATGAACGCGGCCGGGTACCTGCGCCTGATGCCGACCGAGCCGCTGGCGATGAACATGAGCAACACCCTGCGGAACCTGCCCGGCTACGTTTCGACCACGGCGGCGCGCAGCAAGGCTGGCAAGAAGAACCTGCTGCTCGACTTCCCGCCGGTCAAGCGCAGCCTGCTGTACCTGTACGACCAGGTATTTCGCTGGTATTACGATCGGGAGTGACGATTATCGACATGGCAACCAAGCGAGTCTTCATCAGCGCCGATCATGGATTGGCGATTGTTTACTTTTTGCAGAGCGACGTAGTGCCTGACCTGCTCAAAGCGGGTGTGGAAGTGGTGCTGCTGACCGACGACGGCCTGAAAGACCAGATCGAGCGGCGCTTTGGGCAGCCGGGGCTGGTGGTGGAGGGGCTGCGCCTGAAGGAAGCCCACCGCTACGCCGAGACGGTCGACCCCAGCGCGCAGTGGTGGCTGAACTTCCTGCGCCGGGTGGGCGGCTCGAAGCGCATCAACGTCGAAGCCATGGACAGCCACGTCTGGCAGGTGCAGGACGAGGCGGTCGGGCGGCGCAAGACGGTCATGCCGGCCATGCGCGGCGCGGTAGGTGTGCTGCGCCGTTCGAAGGCGGCCCGCCAACTGCTTTTGAAGCAGCAGATGCGCTACACGCCCGAGCTGTACACCGACCTGTTCGAACGCTACCAGCCCGACTTGGTGGTGGCGAGCACCCCCGGCTGGCGGCTGGACCGTTTTTTGCTGCGTCAGGCTGTCCAGCGGGGCGTACCGACCGCAGCGGTGATCGTGGGTTGGGACAACCCCAGCAGCTACAGCATCCCCGGCGCGCCGGTGGACTGGGTCAACTGCTGGTCGAACATCCAGAAAGAGGAGCTCATCCTCGGCTCGGATTGGGACCCGGCGCGGATCAACGTGGGCGGCATCCCCTCCTACGACGGCTACTTCCGTAAACAGTGGCTCATGCCGCGCGACGAGTACTTCCGCCTGCACAAGCTGGACCCCCAGCGCAAGCTGCTGGGGTATGCCTGCAGCTTCATCACCTTCTCGCCGAATTACCAGAACGTCGAGGCGTTGGCCCGGCTGGTGGCGGAGGAGCGGCTGGCGGAGCCGTCGCAGCTGCTGGTGCGGCTGCACCCCAACCACTTCATGGACGAGCCGCTGTATGCCGGGGAGCGCGAGCGCATCTTCCAGCTGGCGCGTGAGCTCCCCAACGTGCACGTGGTCGAGCCGGTGCCGCTGGGGGGCGAGTTGGGCTACTACTCGGGGGAGGATATGCCCGAAAAAACCTCCATGATGGCGCACTCAGACGTGTTCCTGACGGTTTACTCGACCATGGTGGTCGAGGCGGCCATCCATGACCGCCCGATTGTAAGCGTCTGCTTCGACGCCCCGGGCGGCTGGAACCAGCCGGGAAAGTTCTCGCTGGCGCTGTCCAAGATCGGCGACTGGCCCACGCACCGGCGCTTCCGAGAGGCGGGGGCCGGGAAAGTGGCGCTGAATGAGGCCGAGCTGCGCGAAGCCATCGACTGCGCCCTGCGCGATCCGGACTCGGAGCATGCCGCCCGGCAGGCTTTCATCCAGCGTGAGTGCACGTTTGTGGATGGGAGAGCCGGCGAGCGGACGGCGGAGTATTTGCTTTCGAAGATCAGAGAGTAGAGAGTAGAGAACAGAGAGCAGTTTACACCCATTAAGGTTGTACCTCCTTTCTGCTCTCCACTCTCTGGAGATTTTTCTATGCGATTTCTCATTGCAGGCTTCGGCTCGATTGGACGGCGGCACCTGCGCAACTTGATTGCCCTGGGTGAGATGGATATTGTGCTGTACCGGACACGCAAGAGCACGCTTGCGGATGACGAGCTGGCGGGATTCCCGGTCGAGACGGATTTGCGAGCGGCGCTGGACCACCGCCCGGACGTGGTGATCGTCTCCAACCCAACCGCGTTCCACCTGGACGCAGCCATCCCGGCCGCCGAGCAAGGCTGTTCGCTGCTGATCGAGAAGCCCGTTTCGCACTCGCTTGAGCGGGTGGACGAGCTGCAGGCGGCGCTGGCGAGAGGCGGAGGAAGGGCGCTGGTCGGGTTCCAGTTTCGCTTCCACCCAGGCATCCAACAGGTGAAGCGCTTCCTGCTGGAAGGCGCGGCCGGGCGACCGCTGTCCATACGGGCCGAGTGGGGCGAGTACCTGCCCAACTGGCATCCCTGGGAAGATTACCGTAAGAGCTATACCTCGCGCGCCGACCTGGGCGGTGGGGTAGTGGTCACACTGTCGCACCCGTTGGATTACCTGCGCTGGCTGTTCGGCGAGGTCAACGATCTATGGGCTTTCACGGGTCGCAGCAGCGACCTGGAGATCGAGGTGGAGGACTTCGGCGAGATCGGGCTGCGGTATGAGTCGGGCGTAGTGGGCAGCCTGCATTTGGATTATTACCGCCGCCCGCCGGCGCACAAGTTCGAGATCACCTGCAGCGAAGGTGTGATCTCTTGGGACAACGCGGATGGAGCGGTGAACCTGTACCGGGTGAAGACCGGGGCGTGGGAGCGTTTTCCCGTGCCGGAGGGCTTCGACCGGAATGATCTGTTCCTGGCGGAGACGCGGCATATGATCGCAGTCGCCAAGGGAGACGAGGAGCCGGTGTGCTCGCTGGAGGATGGTGTCGAGGCGCTGCAGCTGGCGCTGGCGGTGCTTGAGTCGGCGGAGACCGGAAAATTAATCCACAGATGACACACCTAAGACGATGACTGACTCTGCCCTGACAATCTCAAACACGAAAACCCGCAGGCTCACCTGGCTGTGGGTGCCGCTGTATTTCGGGTTAATGGCGGTCGTGATGACCTGGCCGCTTGCGCTGCGGATGGGCAACCAGATGGTGGGGCAGATGGGCGACAACATCTACTTCGTCTGGATGATCGGCTGGATGAAGAAGGCGCTGTTCGAGCTGCACGCCAATCCGTTCAACGTGTGGTTCTTGAACTACCCCGAAGGCTGGAACATGGCCTACACCGAGATCACTCCGGCGCAGCTGGCGCTGGCGATGCCGTTCAGCTTCATCGGTGGGCCGGTGTTCGCTTACAACATGGCGCTGCTGCTGACCTTCGTGCTCTCTGGGGTGGGGATGTACCTGTGGGTGCGGCGGATGACCGGGCGGACGGATGCGGCCCTGATCGCCGGGACGCTGTTCGCTTTCGTGCCGTACCGCTTTGCGCATTTCTTGATCGGGCATCTGAACCTATCCGGCACGCAGTGGTTCCCGTTCTACTTCATGGGGTTCTTCGAGCTGTTGGGGCTGGGGGCCGGCGCAAGTAATGCGCATAGCCGTGAAGAGCGGTGGGCGTGGTGGAAACCGGCCCTGCTGACCGGGGTCGCGCTGGGGTTGATCGGCCTGACCTCGCAGTACTACCTGTACATGACGCTGCTGATCAGCGCCTTCCTGGCGCTGATCTATCTGGCCTTCCTGAACAGGGTCCGGCTGCGACAGGCGTCCTTCTGGCGGCAGGCGTTGATCGCCGGGGCCGTGGCCGCGCCGCTGGTGATAGCGGCAGTGGCGCCGTACGTGCTGCTCAACCAGCAGGGGGGCCTGCCCGACCGCAACCTGGGCATCGTGCGCATGTACTCGGCCAGCCCAACCGACTTTCTCTTGCCTTCGACCGACCACTTTCTGTGGGGGCAGTGGGTGGGCAGCCACTTCAATCGTGAGATGTGGGTGGAGGGCACGCTGTACGTGGGAGTCGCCGCGCTGGCGCTGGCCGCGGTCGGATTTGCAAAACGAAAGCAGCTGGGGCAGCGTCACTTGATGGCGCTGCTGCTGTGGGGCGGCCTGCTGTCCTTCGTGCTGGCGCTCGGCACCGACCTGCACTGGAACGGCGACCCGGTTACCATCCACATCCCGGCGTTCCTAAGCGGCCTGACCTCACGCTCGGAAATCCCCATCCCACTGCCGGGGTATGCGCTGTTCCTGTACTTCCCGTTCTACGCCAAGCTGCGGGCGCTGATGCGCTTTGGCGTGTTCGTGCTGGTGTTCGTCAGCGCAGGAGCCGGGTTGGGGGCGGCATGGCTGCTGGGACGGGTGAGGCTGCGCCGGCAGCCGCTGCTGGCGGCGCTCATCCTGGCGCTGGCGCTGCTGGACTTCTATCCCGGTCCGTACACCGAATTTACACAGGTGCAGGCGCGGCCGGTGGACCTGTGGCTGGCGCAGCAGCCGGGGAACGGGGCGGTGGCGCAGTTCCCGTTTATCCTGGGAGAAGATCAGGATCAGACGTATAATACCCTGGTTCATGGCAAACCCTTTGTGGGCGGTTTTTTCAATGCCTTCCCGCCCCCGCAGTACACCCGCATCCGGCCGATGATGGAGAATTTCCCGGATGCGGAAAGTGTGTCCATGCTGCGGGAGTTGGGGGTGAGGTACGTGCTGGTGGACCAACGCAAATATGAAGACATGGCTGCGCTGCGCAGCACTGCCGAAAGCCTGGGCTTGACGTACGCGGCGACTTTTGGAGACCAATGGGTGTTTTTGCTGGAGGACAGGTAAACGATGAACGATAGCATTCAGACCATTCGTGAAAAAGTCACTGTGAAGCGAGGCATCTCTGCGGCATTGTTGTTGAACGCCGGGCTGCTGGCGCTGGCGCTGGCGGGCGTGGGGGCGCTGTGGATCAGCACGTTCCATGGCGCGGGGATCGGCGGAGACGCAACCATCTATATCACCTCGGCGCGCAATTTGCTGGCGGGCAAGGGGCTGGGGCTGATCCAGGCAGACGGCAGTTTCCGCTTGCTGCCCTACTTCCCGCCGTTCTTCTCGCTGGCGCTGGCCGTGCCGGGTGCACTGGGCATCGATCTTTCGTCGGCGGCGCGCTGGTTGAACATCCTGCTGTTCGCCGGGACAATCTGGCTGGTGGGCGGCGTGACCTACCGGGCGACCCGCTCGGTGGTGTTCGCCCTGCTGGCAGCGGGACTGATGCTGGTCTCGCCGGTGTTGATCCCGGTTTACTCGTGGGCCATGTCGGAGCCGCTGGCGATCTTCCTGTCGCTGAGCGGGTTGGCGCTGCTGCTGCCGTACTTGCGCACAGGCCATCCTCGCGGCCTGCTGGCGCTGGCGGCGCTGGTGATGGGCTTGAGCATCCTGACCCGCTATGCCCAGGTGGCTTTCCTGGCGGCGGGCGGGCTGGCCATCCTGCTGCTGGCGCAGGGAAGCTGGCGCAAGCGCATGCTGGATACGCTCCTGTACGGCGCGCTTGGAATCGTCCCAGCCGCGGTGTGGGTGATCTACGACCTGGCGGCGACCGCCACGGTGTCGTCGCGCAGTGTGGAGAGCGCCGGCGGCATGGCCCAGCGGATCGCCAACCTGTGGCCCTCGCTGCAGGACGTGTTCCTGTTCTGGTTCGTGCCGGATTCGTGGATCTCTGCGCCGCCCTATCCGGCGATTGCCAACCGGCTTTTACTGCCGCTGGCGCTGCTGGCGTTGGCGGCGGGCTTTGTCGTCGTGCTGCTGCGCAACCGCAGCCGGGAGAACCCGGCCCGCAGCGACGCGGCCAACCTGGCCTTGCTGCTGGCGTTCTCGGCAGTGGCGTACCTGCTGGTGATCGGGCTGGTGTACATCACCACCTACCCGCCGATCACGATCGCCAGCCGGATGCTCTCACCGGTGCACGCTGCGCTGGTGTGGCTGGCCGCGCTGCTGGTTGGGCTGGCGGCGTCCGGCTGGTCGAAAGCCCGCTGGCTGTCGGGTGCGCTGGCGCTGGGACTGGTGGTGGTCTTTGGCTGGTACGGCTGGCGCTCGGCGCGCATTGTGCAGCAGAACTACGAGCTCGGCCTGGGCTACAACGCTGTGGCGTGGCAGGAATCGGAGACGATCCAGTGGGTGCGGGACCTGCCGGAGAACGCCGTCCTGGTGACCAACGAGGAAATGGCCGTGCTGTACCTGACCGGCCGGGCCAGCTACCCATTCGCGGAGGTCTTCAGCGAGCGGGGGCTGGAGCAGTTCACGACGTATGGTCAGGGTGATTTGCGTGACGACCCGTCGCAGCAGCTGTTTGCGGATGGGCAGGCGGGACTGACGCTGTTCGACACACTGGAGGAACAGTTCCAGGGGTTGTACGGTGAGCAGACCGCGGCGCGCATCGCCAGACTGACGGAAGGTTTGAAGGTTGTGTTCCAAGGGGCCGACGGAGCGGTCTACGCCAAGCCGAGCCCCTAGATGCAAGTAGATTTGCACTCGTCGACGGCGCTGAATGCCCGAGACGAGCGCGCTCATTTCCATCCCTTTGATTTTTATGGAGAATCGGTTATGATAGCGAACGGTACATCAAAGAAAATGGCTTCAAAACGCAATCCCCTGGTTTCGCTGCTAACGCTGGCGTTGGTCGCAGTCTGGGCGCTTTCCGGCTGCAGCCCGGCGGCTGCACCGATGCCCACCGCGCCGACCGAGGCGCAGGCTGCTCCGAGCGAACCACCCCAGGCAACCGAGACTCTCGCGCCGACCGCTACGCCCGAGCCTCCCACGGCTACCGTCCCCCCACTGCCGACCGAAACCGCCCTGCCGACTGAGACGGCCGTCCCGGCGTTGGCGCTGGTTGCGGATGGGGTCTCAGGTTACTGCTTGCCGAGCGGTTATGCCATCCCGGCGGCCACCTCAGCACAGGTGCTGGTCGTTCCGCTGGACGCGCACCCCGGCACGCTGGAAAACGGCATGCTCAACTTCAGCATCCCGGCCACGTCGTGCACCATCCTGTTCACCTTCAACCAGCCCATCCCGGTTGGAACCGTCATCTACCTGTATGACAGCAGCGGCGCCAATCCCTGGCTGGAAGTGCCCCTGACGGCCGTGCAAGAGCACCCTGAGAAGGCTGCGGTGGTGATCTCCAACTCGGCGATTGTGGCTGCGCCCTATTGGGAGACCATCTTCCAGTACGGCATACAGGCGCAGGACGGCTCACTGGCTGCGAGCGGCTCGGTACGAGCTTACCGCCCATTTCCCGGCCTGTGCTGGGAGGGTTCCATGCCCGACCCGGTGACCCTGTCTTGCCCGGTTGCCGACCCGAAAGAGCGTGAGCCGCACCCGGACATCACTATCCCGGTCAAGCCCAAGGAAGACTAATTCATTGAGGGAGCTACACTTGACAACTCAATCCTTCACCCGTACCTTCGCAATTTTGCTGGCGGTGTTGATCCTGGCCGGCTGCTCGCCGAAAGCCGCGCCGACGCCGGTAACCATGGCGACCGCGGCGGTGACCGACACGGTCGCACCGACCGACACGGTCGCACCGACAGTGGCGCCCACCGCAACCTTCACGGTCGAGCCGACCGCCACCGAAACGCCCCAGCCCACCAACACGGCCATTCCGCCGCTGGCGGTCGTGCCGGAGCAGTCCGCGTTCTGGTGCCTGCCGATCGATTACGCTTTCCCTGCTTCACAGTCGCCGGTCAGCAACGTGGTTCCGGCAGGCGCCCGGGCAGGATCGATGCAAGATGGCACGCTGAACATCCAGATCCCGGCCATCTCGTGCACGCTGGTGTACGCCTTCAACCAACCGGTTCCGGTGGGCACGCGCATCGAGCTGGCCTACGTGCTGAACCCCGAATCACCGTGGCTGTCGAACGAGCTGACCCCCGTGGCTGAGAACTCGAACCTGGCGTACATCACCCTGGAACACGAGTACGTGGTCAACCCGCCGTATTGGGAGATCACCTTCCCGGCGACGGTGCGCAGCCCGGATCGCAGCGCGCTTTGGAGCGCCCCGATCCGCTTCTTTAAGGCGCTGCCGAACCCCTGCTGGGACGGCTCGCTGCCCGACCCGGTCACGCTGTACTGCAAGAACTATGACGGCGACTGGAACTACAACGATTTTCCAAACTTCAACCCGACTGCAGATATCTTCAAGTAACTCGAAGGAACTTCATGCCAACCATTCTCGATAAATTCTCGCTGCAGGGCCAGTCCGCCATCGTCACCGGCGGGGCCGGACTGCTGGGCAGGCAGTTTTGCAAAACGCTGGCCGAGGCCGGCGCGCACGTGGTGGCGGCCGACTTGAACGAACAGGCGGCCCAGACGGTGGCGATCGAACTTTGCGACCAGGGCTACTCGGCAGTGGGCGTGGGCGTGGACGTGACCTCACCCGAATCGACCAAGGCCATGGTCGACGCGGCGCTGAGCGCCTATGGCCGCCTGGACGTGCTGGTATGCAGCGCGGCCATGGACCCCAAGTTCGATCCCGGACACGCCGACCAGCACCGCAACACCTTCGAAGACTATCCGCTGCAGGCCTGGCAGCAAGCGCTGGACGTCAACCTGACCGGCCTTTTCCTGTCGACGCAGGCGGCGGTCAAGCCAATGCTGGCGCAGAACCACGGCTCGATCATCTTGATCTGCTCGACCTATGGATTGGCAGGCCCCGATCAGCGCATCTACGAGCGCGAAGGCCAACCGCAGCAGTACAAACCTGTGTTCTACTCGGTGACCAAGGCGGGCGTGATGGGCCTGGTGCGCTACCTGGCGACGTATTACGCCGGGAAGAACATCCGCACCAACGCCCTGACCCCCGGCGGCGTCTACAACAACCACGACGAAACCTTCACCCGCAACTATTCGGCCCGCACTGTTTTAGGGCGCATGGCCCACATCGATGAGATGAACGGCGCGCTGCTGTTCCTGGCGTCGGACGCCTCCTCGTACATGACCGGCTCGAACGTGGTGGTAGACGGAGGTTGGACGGCATGGTAGATCGCCAGGAAGTGCTGGCGATTATCCCGGCGCGGGGCGGCTCGAAAGGCATCCCGCGCAAGAACGTGCGGGAATTCGCCGGGTATCCCTTGATCGCCTACAGCATTGCCGCCGGCCTGCAAGCCGAGCGGGTGACGCGCGTGATCGTCTCAACCGACGATGAAGAGATCGCGGCGGTCGCCCGCCAGTGGGGGGCGGAGACGCCCTTCTTGCGCCCGGCGGAGTTCGCCCAGGACAATACCCTGGATTTGCCCGTGTTCCAGCACGCTCTAAGTTGGCTGGCCGAAAATGAGAATTATCATCCCGACCTGGTGGTGCAGCTGAGGCCGACTTCACCGGTGCGGCCGCCCGGTTTGATCGATGACGCGGTCGGCCTGCTGCTGGAGTATCCCGAGGCTGGCTCGGTGCGCGGTGTGGTGCCTTCGGGACAGAACCCGCACAAGATGTGGCGTATTGACCCGGACAGCGGGCAGATGAAGCCGCTGCTGCAGGTACCGGGGATCGATGAGCCGTATAACGCGCCGCGGCAGAAGCTGCCGCCGGTCTATTGGCAGACCGGACACATCGACGCCATCCGCCCGGAGGTCATTCAAGAGCAAGGGTCGATGTCGGGCAAGGTGATCCTGCCGCTGTTGATCGACCCGCGCTACACCGTCGACATCGATAACCTGTCGGATTGGGCGCGCTACGAGTGGCTGGTGTATCACGGCGGGCTGGAGATGGTCACGCCGGGACGCCAGCGCCGCCCGCTGCCCGAGCGGATCGACCTGGTGGTGCTGGACTTCGACGGCGTGCTGACCGACAACCGGGTGTGGGTCAGCGAGGAAGGCCGTGAGATGGTGGCAGCCAACCGCAGCGACAGCTGGGGCATCGGGCTGCTGCTCAAGGCCGGGATCCAGGTGATGGTGCTGTCGACCGAGATCAACCCGGTGGTGGCGGCACGCTGCCGCAAGATGAAGATCCCCGCGCTGCAGGGCATTCTCGAAAAGGCCGGCGCGCTGGAAAACCACCTGAAGAATGAAGACATCGACCCGCAGCACGTGATCTACGTGGGCAACGATACCAACGATGTGCCCTGCTTCGAGCGGGTGGCCTGCGCCATTGCGGTGGCGGACGCCCAGCCCGAGGTCAAGCGCGCTGCGGATTTGACCTTGACCGAAAACGGCGGTCATGGGGCCGTGCGCGAGCTGAGCAATTGGATTTTGCTTCGGAATCGATAAACACGTCCCTCGAACTTCCACCCTCACCCCAACACTTTAGGAGGGGGTTGGGGTGAGGGTGGAAGTTCGAGGGCTGCAAGAAAGGAGCAAGCGATGACACGAGAAGTACAAATCGGCGACCGAATGATTGGTGAGGGACACCCCACTTATGTGGTAGCGGAAGTAGGCATCAACCATAACGGCGACATCGAGATTGCCAAGGAGCTGATCCGGTCGGCCAAGAGCGCCGGGGTGGACGCGGTCAAGTTCCAGAAGCGCACGCCAATCCTGTGCGTGCCCGAGGACCAGCGCAGCGTGATGCGTGAGACCCCCTGGGGCTACATCAGCTATCTGGAGTACCGCGAACGGGTGGAGTTCGGGGCGACCGAGTATGCCGAGATCGACCGGTACTGCAAAGAGGTCGGCATCCAGTGGTTCGCCTCTGTGTGGGACGAGCCTTCGGTGGATTTCCTGGAGGCTTTCGAGCCGGCCTGCTACAAGGTGCCCTCGGCGGCGCTGACCGATCACGACCTGCTGCGCAAGCTGCGCAGCACCGGGCGACCGCTGGTCCTCTCGACCGGCATGTCCACCTACGACGAGATCTGCAAATCGGTGGAGTTAATCGGCACGGACGACCTGGTAGTATGTCACGCGACCAGCGCCTATCCCTGTGCGCCGGAAGAGCTGAATCTGCGCATGATCCCGCGCCTGATGGACATGTTCCCCTGCCCGATCGGCTACTCGGGGCACGAAGTTGGGCTGGTGCCCTCGGTGGTGGCGGCGGCGCTGGGCGCATGCCTGGTGGAACGCCACATCACCCTCGACCGGGCCATGTGGGGCTCGGACCAGGCCGCCTCGGTCGAGCCGAATGGGTTTACCCGACTGGTCAACTATATCCGAGTCACAGAACTGGCGATGGGCGATGGAGTCAAGCACGTCTACGAGAGCGAGATGTCCTCGCTCAAGCGGCTGCGCCGGAAACCGGGCCTGTAAGGACGCTCCATGGGTTTGACGCTGCAGCGCATCTCGCAGGGCGTAAAGCGCAGGCTGGCCCGCCGCGAGAGCAATCACCAGATCGTCGACCTGGCCCGAGAGGTGGCCGAGAAATCGCCGCCCGCCGCGACTAGGCCGGTGGTGTTCTTCAACGCCTCCACCCGGCTGAGCGGCATGACCCTCAACGCAGCTTATGCGCTGCTGGCGGGCTGGTCGCTGCGGCTGAGCGGCACGCCCGTGGTGCACTTCGCCTGCAGCCGCGGCCTGCAGCCGTGCGTGCTGGGCACCGACCGGATCGAGCCGCAAGCCGAGCCGCCCTGCCGGGAGTGTATCCAGCAGGCGGAGGCCTTATTCACGGACGCGCAGACCGAGTGGTTCGATTATCGCCCGGACCAGGCGCTGCAGGCTGCGCTGGAAGGCTGCTCGCTGGATGAGCTGATGCGCTTCACGTATCAGGGCGCACCGCTGGGCGAGCAGGCGCTGCCTTCGCTGCGCTGGATCTTGCGGCGGCACCACCTGAAAGATGACGCCGGGACGCATTTTTTGCTGCGGCAGTACATCCTTTCGGCCTGGAGCGTGATCGAGCAGTTCGACGCGCTGCTGGAGCGGGTGGACCCGCTGGCTGTGGTGGTGTTCAATGGCATGTTCTACCCCGAGGCGGCGGCGCGTTATGCCGCCCGGCGGCGGGGACTGCGGGTAATATCGCACGAGGTGGGCTTGCAGCCCTTCAGCGGCTACTTTACCACCGGCGATGCCACCGCCTATCCGATTGACATTCCCGAGAGTTTCGAGCTGAGCCCGGAGCAGGACCGCCGCCTGGACGAGTACCTGGAGCAGCGTTTCCAGGGCAATTTCAGCATGGCGGGCGTGCGTTTCTGGCCCGAGATGCGCCCGCTTTCGTCCGAGTTCTGGGAGCGGGCCGGGCACTTCGAACAGATTGTGCCGGTGTTCACCAACGTGATCTTCGACACGAGCCAGGGCCACGCCAACGTGGTCTTCCCGCACATGTTCGCCTGGCTCGACCTTGCCCTGGAGATCATCCAGGCGCACCCAGAGACCTATTTCGTCATCCGCGCACATCCGGACGAATCCCGCCCGGGCAAGAACAGCCTGGAAAGCGTGGCCGATTGGGTGGAACGCAACCGGGTGGCGGATCTGCCGAATGTGCTGTTCGTGGGCCCGGACGAGTATTTCAGCTCGTACGAGCTGATCCAGAAGTCCAAGTTCGTGATGGTGTACAACTCCACCATCGGCCTGGAGGCCACCTTGCTGGGGGCGGCGGTGCTGTGCGGCGGCAAGGCGCGCTTCACGCAGCTGCCCACGGTGTTCTTCCCGCCCACGCCGGTAGAATACCGCCAGACGGCCGAGCGGTTCCTGCAAGCGGCGCGAGTGGACATCCCGGCGGAATTCCGGCGCAACGCCCGGCGCTTCCTGTACTATCAGGTGTTCCGTTCTTCCCTGCCGTTTGGCGACTTCTTAGAGGAGGACGGCTTCTGGAAGGGCTACGTGACCCTGAAGGACTTCCCCCTGGAGAGGCTGCTGCCGCAGAACTCACCCAGCCTGCGTGCGGTGGTGGATGGTATCCTGCACGACCAACCCTTTTTCTTAGAGGACTGAAGACTGCATGACGAAATCCAAGATCGTCGCGCTGGTTCCAATGCGACACAACTCCGAGCGAGTGCCCGGCAAGAATTACCGCCTGCTGGCCGGTAAGCCGCTCTACCATCACATCCTGTCCACCCTGCAGCAGGTGCCTGAGATCGACCGGGTGGTGATCGACACCGACAGCCCGATCATCATCGAGGGCGTGAAGAAGGATTTCCCCGAGATGCAGACCCTGCTGCGCCCGGAGCGCCTGCGTGCCGGCAGCATCCCGATGAACGAGATCCTGCTGTACGACACCAGCCAGGCCCCGGCCGACTTTTACCTGCAGACCCACAGCACCAACCCGTTGTTAAAGACGGAGACCATCTCGTCCGCCATCCGCACGCTGGTGGACAATTACCCGGCCTACGACTCGCTGTTCTCGGCCACCCGTATGCAGACCCGCCTGTGGGACCAGCTCGGGCGGGCCATCAACCACAACCCGGCCATCTTGCTGCGCACGCAGGACCTGCCCCCCGTTTACGAGGAGAACTCCTGCATCTACCTGTTTACCCGCTCTACGCTCGAATCCCGGCGCAACCGCCTGGGCGACCGGCCCTGTTTGTTTCCAATGGAAGCCTCGGAAGCCTGGGATATCGACGAAGAGCTCGACTTCTTAATCGCCGACCTGATCCTCAGCCGGAGGGCCGACGGATCGCTGGTATAATCCGGAGTCCGATACCCATGCACACCATACTGCTTTCCGCTCCGTACATGATCCCCTTTACCGACCGTTTCCGGCCGGTGTTCGAGCGTTTTCAGATCGAGACCATCGTCCCAACCGTCAACGAGCGGCTGGGTGAGGATGAACTGCTGGCGTATGCCGGTCAGGTGGACGGCGCCATCTGCGGCGACGACCACTACAGCGAGCGGGTGATGGCCCAGTTCGTGCCGCGCCTGAAGGTGATCTCCAAGTGGGGCACCGGCATCGACTCGATCGACCGGCTGGCCGCCGCCCGCCTGGGCGTACAGGTGCGCAACACGTTGAACGCTTTCACCCTGCCGGTGGCCGATAGCGTCATGGGCTACATCCTGGCGTTTGCCCGCCGTCAGCCCTGGATGAACCAGGAAGTCAAGGCGGGCAACTGGCAGAAGCTGCCGGGGCGCTCGTTGAGCGAGTGCACCCTGGGCGTGATCGGCGCGGGCAACATCGGTAAGGCCGTGCTGCGCCGGGCGCGCGCCTTCGGCATGACCCTGATCGCGAACGACATTGTCCCGATTGCGCCCGACTTCTTGCTGGAGAACGGGGTGCAGCCTGCGGCGCTGGACGAGCTGCTGGGCCGCTCAGACTTCGTCTCGGTCAACTGCGACCTGAACCCCAGCAGTTACCACCTGATCGACCACGACACGCTGGCCTGCATGCAGCCCGGTGCGGTGCTGATCAACACCGCTCGCGGCAAGATCGTCGCCGAGCCTGCGCTGGTGCAGGCGCTGCAGTCCGGACGGATCGGTGGGGCGGCGCTGGATGTGTTCGAGGTCGAGCCGCTGCCCGCCAGCTCACCGCTGCTGAAGATGCCGCAGGTGATGCTGGCTCCGCACAACAGCAACTCCAGTCCGGCCGCCTGGGAGCGGGTGCACTGGAACACGATCCGCAATCTTCTGGATGGACTGGGGATCCAACAGGATGGGCTGGAAAGCCTCATTCAAACGATATAGATCCTGAGAATTTAAAATCCTCGGGGTCCGGGGAAAGCGCCCATGACCGAGCACGTTCGACAGCTGCAAAAACGCGAGGCCCTGATCACCGTCCTGCTCGTGGCGGCGATGGCGGTTTTGGCGTACCTGTCGATGGCCGGGCAGCTGGGCTTCTACCGCGACGACTGGCACGTGGTCTGGTCGGGGACGGTGCGCGGGCCGCTGTCGGTGTTCGACCTGCACCTGGTCGACCGGCCGTTCATGGGCGCGGTCTACACGGCCGCATACTTCGTTCTGGGCAACAACCCGCTCGCGTGGTACCTGTACGCCTTCGCGCTGCGGCTGGCGGGCGGGCTGGCGTTCTTGGGGCTGGTGCGAGGGCTCTGGCCTTCCAGACGCTGGGAAACCACCGCCATGGCGCTGCTGTTCGTGGTCTACCCCGGTTTCTTGCAGATGCCCGAGGCCAATGCTTACCAGGCGCACCTGACGGCTCTGCTGGCGGGGCTGCTCTCGCTGGCGTTGACCGTCCAGGCGCTGAAGTCCGGCCGTAGAAGGACAGCAGCCGCACTGACCGTGCTGGCGGTGCTTTCGGCCCTGTTTAGTTATATGATTATGGAGTGGATGGTGGGGTTGGAGGGGGCGCGGCTGGCGTTGATCGTCTACTGGACGCTGCGGCGACAGCCCGCCCGTCTGGATGCGGCCCGAAAGGTCTTTCTGCGCTGGCTGCCCACCCTGGCCGCAGCCGGGGTATTCCTGTTCTGGCGGCTGTTCATCTTCAAGAGCGCCCGCCCGGTGACCGACACCGGCGCACTCAAGCAGATGTACCTGTCCAACCCGCTGGGGATGCTCCTGCGGCTGGCGGTCGAGACCGGGCGCGACTTCTTCGAAACGGCCTTCCTGGCCTACGGCGTACCACTCTACAACCTGACCGCCCGCGCCGGTTATCTCGACTTGCTGGCCGGGCTGGGCCTGGCGCTGATCGGGGCCGGGCTGGTATGGCTGGCCTGGCGGCTGCTGTACGACGAGGAAGAACCGGACGAGGCGCGAGAACCGAAAGAGCGCAGCTGGCAAGCGGGCGCGGCAATTTTAGGGGCCGCCATGATCCTGTTCGCGCTGCTGCCGGTGACGCTCTCCAACCGCGACGTGCTGTTCGCCGACACCTTCGACCGCTACACCCTGGCGGCCATGCCGGGGGTGGCGATCCTGCTGGTGGCGGGCATCTCGGCCCTGCTGCGGCGGCCCCACCAGGTGGGGGCGGTAGCGCTGCTGCTGGGCATCTCGATCCTGACCCATTACCAAAACGGGGTCTACTTCCACAATTTTTGGGAATACCAGCGCCAGGTGTGGTGGCAGCTTTCGTGGCGCGCGCCCGACCTGAAGGACAACACCGCCCTGGTGGTGCAGCTGCCGGAAGCCTACCGGCTGGCCGAGGGCTACGAGGTGTGGGGCCCGGCCAACCTGATCTACCGCCCGCAGTCGATCGCGCCGCTGATCTCAGCCGAGACGCTCAACGATCAGAGCCTGCTGCAGATGCTGCGGCAAGAGAGCTATGGGCGCTCGTTCCGGCGGGTGGAGTACACGGTCGATTTTAAGAACCTGCTGGCCCTGAGCGAGCCGGGCTATGGAGCCTGCCTGCACGCGCTCGACCGGGATACAATGGAGGTCTCGGAGCACGAGGACCCTTCCATCCGGCTGCTGGCGGCGTATTCTTCGGTGGGATTGATCCTGCCGGATGCCGAGCCAAAGCCGCCTCCACAGGGTATCTTCGGGCGTGAGCCGGCGCACGGCTGGTGCTATTATTATCAGAAGGCTGCGCTGGCGCGTCAGCGCCAGGATTGGGCCGGAGTGGCCCGCCTGGGTGACGAGGCTGCCCAGAAGGGCCTGTCGCCGCAAGACGTTTCGGAGTGGATGCCGTTCTATGGGGGCTACGCCCAAACCGGCGACATCGCCAGGGCCAACAACATCGGCGAAATCCTGCGAGCCAATCCGGACTTTCTGGCCGCCTACTGTCAGGCCGCCAAAGCGCGTCCGGTGCCGGAGGGCAAGATCGAGCAGTATTTGATCACCAATATCTGCGTGGAACCGGAGTGAGTTTTAAAGGATACACGGAAGCACATCTGCGGGTTATACTCGCAAGGCAAGGAATAACAAACAGGAAAGGCAACCAGACATGAACGAATCATCGCGTGTAATGCTCATCACCGGCGCAGCCGGTGGGATTGGCCGGGCGACCGTCCGGCTTTTCTCGGAAAGAGGATGGTGCGTGATTGGCGTGGACCGCAACGATTTCGATGCGCCCTTCCCGGAGGACGGCCTGTTCGTGCGCGCCGACGTCTCCAAGCCGGAAGATATCCATGTGATCTACGAGCAGGCCCGCCGGTTCACCGATACATTGGACGCGGTGGTCAACAACGCGGCGGTGCAGGTCTCGCGGTCGATCCTGGAGACGACCATCGAAGAGTGGGACATGGTCATGGCTTCGAACCTGCGCTCGGTGTTCGTGGGAACCAAGCTGTCGTTCCCGCTGCTTAAGGCAGCCGGGGGCGGCGCAATTGTGAACGTTTCCTCAGTCCATGCGGTCGCAACTTCGGCCAACATTGCCGCGTATGCCGCCAGCAAGGGTGGGCTGCTGGCGCTGACCCGGGCCCTGGCGGTCGAGCTGGCGCCCGATAAAGTGCGCGTCAACGCCGTGCTGCCTGGAGCGGTGGACACGCCCATGCTGCGCTCGGGCCTGGACCGCGGGCACCTGGACGGCGGCAGCATCATCGAGCGGCTGGATAACCTGGCGCGCAAGACGGTCAACGGGCGCATCGGCACGCCGGAAGAGATCGCCCAGGCCATTTACTTCCTGGCGGATTCGACCCAATCCTCCTTCATGACTGGGCAGGCCCTGATTGTGGACGGCGGCGCCACCGCCCGCTTGAGCACCGAATGAGCGCACTGCGAGAGACCCTCAAGACCAAACTACCCCCTCCGGTCGTAGGGATCGTCCGTGACAGCCGGGACTGGCTGGCGCGCGCCGGCCAGTGGCCCGCGGCGACCTTCCATCCCTGGCGGCGGGAGTCGCTCCGGCGGCTGGCGCTGCTGAAGGACATCCACAAGGGCGAGCGCTGCTTCATCATTGGCAACGGGCCCAGCCTGCGCCAAACCGATTTGAGCAAGCTGAGCGGCGAGTACACCATCGGGACGAACCGCATCTTCTTGATGTTTCCCGAGCTGGACTTCACCCCAACCTATTACGCCTGCGTCAACGACCTGGTGATCGAGCAGTCGGCTGCTGAGATCGCCAAACTGACCATGCCGCGTTTCATCGGCTGGCGGGGCCGCAAGTGGGTAAAGCCGGCCGAGAACCAGATGTATATCCACACCACTTACAGCGGCCCGCGCTTCGCTGCGGACGCCGGTGGGCGGATCTGGGAGGGCGGCACAGTGACGTATACCTCGCTGCAGCTGGCTTTCCATTTGGGGTTCAAGCAGGTGGCGCTGATCGGCGTCGACCATAACTACGTCACTACCGGCAAGCCGAACGCCACGGTGGTGTCGCAAGGGGATGACCCCAACCACTTCCATCCCGGTTACTTTGGCAAGGGCTTTGCCTGGCAGCTGCCCGATCTGGAGTCCTGGGATCAGGCCTACGCCCTGGCGCGGCACACCTACGAGCAGGCCGGGCGCGAGGTGATCGACGCGACCGTGGGCGGCAAGCTGCAGGTGTTCCGTAAGGTGGCCTACGAATTGTTGTTCTAGAAAGAAACTGCAAAAATGCGTATATCGATCATCACTCCATCCTATAATCAGGCCGAGTATCTGGAGCAGACCATCCAATCGGTGCTCAGTCAGGGCTACCCGGACCTGGAATATATCGTCGTCGATGGCGGATCGACCGACGGCAGCGTGGACATTATCCGCAAATATGAAGACAGGCTGGCCTGGTGGGTCTCGGAGCGGGACCACGGTCAGGGGGATGCGATCAACAAGGGCTTCCGCCGGGCGACCGGCGAGATCGTAGCATGGATCAACTCGGACGATTATTTCCAGCCGGGGGCCATCCGCGAGGCGGTCGAGATCCTGCAGCAGCACCCGGACTGGGGAGCGGTGTACGGCGACGTTCTGGCGGTGGACGGGGCCGGGCGGCGAATCAAGCTGCATCGCTATGGCGACTGGGGCCTGGAGGGCATCATGTGCTTCAAGGTCATCGGCCAGCCGAGCGTGTTCATGCGCCGGGCGGCGCTGATGCAGGGCGGTTTTGTGGACGAGAGCTACCATTACCTGCTGGATCACGAGCTTTGGCTGCGGCTGGGGCTGGCTGCGCCGCTGCATTACGTGCCTAAAGTGTGGTCGGTGGCGCGCTATCACGCCGGGGCCAAGAACATGTCCAAGACCGACCTGTACGGTCAGGACGCCTACCGCATTGTGGAATGGATGCAGGCTGAGCCGCAGATGGCCGCGCGCTACCAGGCGCTGCGCCGCAAGGTATGGGCCGGGGCGTACCGCATCGACGGCTACTACCTGGCAGCCGGAGATCAGCCGGCGCGGGCGCTGAAATCCTACTTCAAGAGCTTTTTATCCGATCCGCCGATCGCGCTGCACGACTGGCAGCGCATCGGAGTCACGTTCCTGGCGTTGTTCGGCATCAAGCTGCAGAAGCGCTACCAGCGCGAACTGGAGAAGATGCGGGCCGCGCCGGCGAGCGAAAGCTAACGGCAGAGAGTCATGGCAACCCGGGCGGCAGAGCGAGCTTCCACGTTTTCCGTGCAAAAGGCGGCGCTGTATATGGCACTGGCGCTGGTGTTGGCGCTGGGCCTGTACGTGCGCTTGTTCGACCTGACAGACGCGCCGCTGGACTTTCACCCGACCCGCCAGTTCCACTCGGCGCTGATGGCGCGCGGCATGTACTTGCAAAACCTGACGAGCGCGCCCGAATGGCAGCGTGAGATCGCCGTGCGCCAGTGGCAGGCCGAGGGCAAGATCGAGCTGCCGCTGATGGAGCGGCTGTCGGCTCTGACCTACCGGCTGCTGAGCACAGAGGCGCTGTGGGCGCCGCGGCTGTACGCCCTGCTGTTCTGGATCACCGGCGGGATTGGGCTCTTCCTGCTCGCAAAAGAACTGGGCGGGCCGGTGGGCGGCGTGGCGGCGACCGCCTTCTACCTGCTGCTGCCTTACGGCATCGTCGCCAGCCGGGCCTTCCAGCCCGACCCGCTTATGACGGCCCTGATCGTGTTTGCGCTGTGGGCCATGCTGCGCTGGCAGCAGCGCCAGACATGGGTCTGGGCAATCGCGGCCGGGCTGCTGGGCGGATTGGCGATCCTGGTCAAGGCGGTGGCGGTGTTCTTCGTGGCGGGTGCGTGGATTGGGATGATCCTGGCCGGGGTGGGGCTGCTGAAGGCGCTGCGCAAGCGCGATGTGTGGCTGGCGGCGCTGCTGAGCGTGCTGCCGCAGGGGCTCTACATGCTGTATGGGCTGCTCGTCTCCGGCGACTTGCAGAGCCAGTTCGACCAGCGCTTCTTCCCTTCGATGTGGATCGACCCGGCCTTCTACCTGCGCTGGATTGGTATGATCGGGGCGGTGGTGGGCTTCGGCTGGTTCCTGGCGGCCCTGCTGGGTTCCTTTTTGGTCGAGAAACCCGCGCCGCGCGGCCTGTTGATCGGCGCGTGGGTGGGTTACCTGGCGTATGGATTGACCCTGCCGCACCATATCGGCACGCACGATTACTACAGCCTGCCGCTGGTCCCGCTGGCAGCGCTGGGGTTGGCCCCGCTGGCCCAGGTTGCGCTGCGGCACCTGCGCGGGCCGCGCCCGCTGGCGTACACAGCCGCGGCGGGGCTGTTCCTGGCAGCCTGCCTGATGGGCGCATACACCGCTCGCAGCAGCCTGAAAAAGACGGATTACCGCCCCGAAGCGCAGTTCTGGACCGATCTGGGCCAAACCCTTGGGCCGGGGGCTTCGGTAGTGGCGCTGGCGCCGGACTACGGCTACGCCCTGGCATACTACGGCTGGATCACGCCCGGCAGCTGGTACACCCTGTCTGAGTTCGATTACCGGGCTTCAATCGGCCAGGGCGAGGATTTCGCCGGCCTGTTCGCCGAGAAGACCGCCGGGCGGGACTTCTTCGTGGTCACATTGATGGATGAGTTCGCGCACCAGCCGGAGCTGAAGGAGTATCTCCAGGCCCATTACCTGGTGTACGATCAGGGGCCGGGGTATCTCATTTATGATTTGAGGAAGCAGAAATAGTTTTTGTCCTGGATGCAGTGACGACGCAGTCGCCGGCTGTAGGAAGGACAATAATTATTGGGAAGGAAAAAGATGCTCGTATCGGTTATTACCCCCTCATTTCGCCAGGGACGTTTCCTGGAAGCGGCCATGCGCTCGGTGTTTGAGCAGGACTATCCGGACATCGAGTACATCGTGGTGGACGGCGGCTCGCAGGACGAGAGCGTCGACGTGATCAAGAAGTACGAGGATCAACTGGCCTGGTGGGTATCCGAGCCGGACAAGGGCCACGCCGACGCGCTCAACAAGGGCTTCGCCCAGGCGCACGGCGATCTGCTGGCCTGGCTGAACTCGGACGACGTATATACCCCCGGCGCAGTGCGGGAGGCGGTCGAGTTCATGCAGACCAACCCCGAGGTCAGCATGGTCTACGGCGACGGACACTTCATCGACGAGCAGGGGAAAGTGATCGGCAAGTTCCCGGCCCGGCAGACCGATTACCGGCGCATGCGCCAGGGTTACGTGCACATCTGCCAACCATCCTCGTTCTTCCGTGCGGACCTGTTCCGCAAGGTTGCCCCCATCGACATGAGCCTGTACTTCTCCTTCGATTACGACATGTGGCTGAAGCTGGCCGCGCTGGGGCCGGTGAAATATCTGCCGCGGCACTGGTCTTACTTCCGGCTGCACGGCGATTGCAAGACCGTGCTGGCGGACGACCAGTGCTGGCCGGATATGCTTGAGGTGCACCGGCGGCTGGGCGGCTCGAAGTTCTCGGTGATCTGGGGAAAGTATTTGGTGCGCAAGACCATTGCGCCGTACATTAACTGGAAGCGAAGAAGGATGTTCGAAAGATAAAGTAGGTAAAAGCGAAAAGAAATAGAACATTAGAAGCGATTACACTTAGAGTTTTCTTTTTTTATTGATAAATAATTGCTAGCCACCTGACACTTTTAACAAAAGAATAGTTGATCGGCAACGGAACTGCGGTATAAGTAGTTCTTACCACAGAAAAACTCCACCGGAGAGGTTCCATGCCGATCAACATCCTCTATCATACCTGGATTCAGCGAATTCGGGAACTGCGTCCCGAGCAACGTGTCACGCAAATTCGTGCTTTCGTTTGGCTGATCGTAGGGATTTATCAAAGCCGTTCGGTCAATTTGAGCCGGGTAGCAGGCAAGATCCCATGGAAGGCGAAACTGGTCAGTATCACGCGTCGTTTGAGCCGCCTGCTAGCGAACCTGGCGATGGATGTGCGGGCGTGGTACGAACCGATTGCGCGAGCATGGCTGGAAAGTCAGGCGCAGCACGGGCAGCAGATCCGCTTGATTGTGGATGGTAGCAAAGTAGGTTTTGCGTATCAATTGTTGATCATCAGTCTGGCGTATCGGCGTCGTGCCATTCCGATTGCCTGGACGTGGGGTCGGACATGTGCGTGGGCATAGTACCGGAACGACCCAATTGGAACTGTTGACCTATGTGCGCAGCCTGTTGCCGCAAGGTTTTGCGGTATTGCTGGTGGGCGATAGCGAATTTGGACCCGTGGAAGTGCTGCGTCAGTTGGATCAATGGGGTTGGGACTACGTTTTGCGCCAGAAAACCTCAGTGCATGTCTGTTTGGCGCGGGAAATCGAATGGCATGACTTTGGCAGTTGGGTGAAGAAACCTGGCCAAAGCCGCTGGTTGGGCAAAGGTTGGTTGACGGAGAGCGAAATTTACCCAGTAACTGCTCGTGCATTGGTCCGTTGGTGAAGACCAACCTTGGTGTTTGGTGACCAACTTGCCCGATCGAGCGCTCACGCTCAAGGCGTATGGCCGCAGAATGTGGATTGAAGAAATGTTTGGCGACCTGAAACGACATGGTTTTGATCTGGAAAGTACCATGCTGCACCACGCCGACCGCTTGTCTTGTCTGACACTGGCCGTAGTGTTGCTGTATGTTTGGTCGGTGTCTACCGGTTCTCGTACGATCCATGAAGGGCGCAGACACTTGGTCGACCGCAAAGATCGTCGAGATTTGTCGATTTTTCAAATTGGTTTGCGCTTTATTGACCGCCAATTGATTAACGCCCTTCCGATTCACCTTTCGCTGTGTACCTACCTATGATTTCTGAAACTGTCAGGTGGCTAGAATAATTGCTAATTATAGCACGACTAACGATTAAGGGTTTATTGGTGATGGATTTTCCGCTGTTGGTACTGTATCTTTGGTTCATGAAGTAGAAGGCAGGGTTGCACGCAGGGAATGGTTCTGAAAAATGGCGGCTTCAAGGCCCTCTTGCGATTGAAACAGAACGGCCTGACGCAAGCGTCTGCGGAAATTGCGGTTTTCACGCTCGAGGTGACTGGTGGTGCGCAGGTGAGTGAAGGACCAATCTTCGCCACGTTCTAACGCCTGCTGATGGACTAGGAAGAAGGCCAGGGTACGTTCAAAATCACGCTGCAAGGTGCGGACAAGCTTGGGCTGGTCGGCCGTCCACTTCTTACAAAAAGCATGATAGCGCTGCCAGGCCTGGATTTCTCCGTCTGCCTGCCAGATCACACGGGCTTCGTCCAAGATCGCCTGACGGTAAACCTTGGCGCTCGGACGATCCATACCCTCCGGAAGTGCCAGGTCGCGCAGGAGATTACGCAATTTATGGAAAATACAGCGTTGCAGCGGAACGTCGGGGCAATTCGTTTGGCGCGCCGCTTCCAACCCGCCCGCGCCATCCGCGATGAGCAAGTCCCAGCGTCCCGGGGTGCGCAACTGGATTTGTTTGACTGCAAACAGCAGGTCTCCCCAGCTTTCTTCACTTTCTTTCTCGGCAACCAACCAGGTCAGCAGGCTATGTTTCCCGGTGGTCGGCCAACAGCCCCGCGCAAACAAGATCACATAGCGCTGCCCCACTTTTTTCTGCCGCAGCCGGCCTATCCGATCCTTGTGTTTCTCCTCCGTCGTCTTCATTAGCGTAATCCACACCCCGTCCACTTCCACAATTGGCGGAAAGCTGTCCAGTGGGCGTTGCAACCATTCTTCTCGCCCTGCTCCCGCCTGCTGCACCCGCTCCTGGATCGTGCGCAAACCCAACGAACCCCCCAGTTTGGCATCCTCTTTGGCTTTGATCCAGCGCAAACTCAGCCCCCAGCCATACTCCGCTTCCATTTCCCAGGCCAAATCATCCCAGATCCGCTGCCCTTTCTTCAGGGTCCGAAAGGGGATCTGCACACTGCCACCACACCGGCAGCGCACCTGCGGCATCTCCAGGCTCAGGTGCCCCCAACTGGTATCCAGCCCGCGCCGGTAATGCCCGTTTCGCCAGAACTGGCTCACTTGTTGGGTGCCACATTTCTGACAGATCGCTGCCCCTTTCTCTGCACTGCTTACCTTTTTACTGCGTCCATGCTGCTTCCGTTTCAGGGCCCGCGTGACTTCTTCTTCCAGTTCCGCCTCAATGCTCCGCTTCACCACTTCCTTCACCGCCTCTTCAAGTCCGCTGACGAACCTATGCAGATATTCCTCCCGATTTTTCCCCTCGCCTACTTGTATTACTAGCTTGCCTATGGGTACAATAGTCATTGCCTGATCTCCGGTGTCTCTGGTTTCGTCACCTTGATTCTACCGGTGATCAGGTATTTCTTTCCTCCCCTACTTCATGAATTAAAGATACAGTATCCCGCTGTTCAAGTTATCACAAGTCATTATGACTTTACATTTTTGTTAACAAGTTTCGCTAATAGTTGTAATTTGCCTATTATTCTTGTAAAATACTAATGAAATATTAATCTAACTAATTTTAGGTGATTGAATGTGGAAAAAACTATTTCGTAAGAAATTTAAAAAAGGCAAACCAAAAAGTCGAGAGCTACTCCCAAAGGAAGAAGAAAACAAGAGGGGGGTAGTTATTGGGAAAAGAGGCATACAAGATTTTACTACTCAAGAGCTTGATTATAAAAATACTATAAAACTAACTGTTGTGGGATTACCAAACGGTATTACAACAAAGGATCGGAGAGCAATTCTAGAAAAAATATTACAAATAGCAGTAAAAAGGGTAAGTAAAGTTGACTTTGATAAAGGTCAAAGGCTTGACTATGGAAAAGGCAAGATCAACTTCCTAGATACTTTTTATGAAATTGAATTTACTTTAGATGCTCTTAGAAAAATTTCTGCAATGGAGATATACAAACAAGCTTTCGACATTGTGAATGAAGGCTCTCGAACAGGTGCTTATGATGAAGAATTAGCCCAAACAGCTGCTGATTTCTTTCGAGATGAAGCATGGAAAGAGGTTAGTAGTTCAAAAATCAGGAAAGAAGATGAATCAAAAGTTGGGGCTAGAAGTAATCTTTTAGATAAGTCTAAAGAGGAAGATAGTAATAAAAAAGAAGAAGAAGAGGAAGAAGGAAAAGATGAATAATATTATAAAAGAGCAAATCGGTAATGGGATAGAGCTACTTATAGAAGGTCTTCCACAATCCTTAGTTACTTCAGCGAATCAAGCTGAAGCAGCTCTAAAACTTGCACAACATAGTATTCCCCTTGGTACGGATTTAGGAGTTGGATTGTTAGGGGGCGTGCGATATGCAGTTCTTAGAATTGGTGGAGAGCTATACAAAATCAAATATTCAGTAGTTGTAATCAAAGCCATGACGGCGCTGGAGGTTTATAGCGAAGCAATCCAATGGATTGAATTTAAAAAAATGCGAGGGATAGTAGACTACGATTTAGCTGATCAAGCAATCGATTATCTTCGGAATAAGTACAAAAGAGAATTTCCTACATAGTTTGTTATATTAGTTTAGGTAGGGGGATATGACTCAGAAAACGATCAACATTGGTAATGATATTGAGTTAATAATTGAAGGAGAAGCTCCACTATCTCCGGACGATAATTTACTAGCGGTTACGTCCGCTGTAGCAGTTGAGCTTTTCAGTAGGGGCTCTCTTTACCCAGCTACTTACCCTGGTAGTTTACCTATTCGGACTGGGTCTACTATCTATAACATTTATTATAGATTAAAGGTAAAGCGTGTCCTTGATGCATTAACAGCCTACTCTGAAGCAAAGCAATATATATGGTCTCACTTATATCAATATGATTACCGGCTAGTTAAAAATAGCACTTCAAGCACTAGATGAGGCATTCAACGATTACTTAAAATGAATCGAGATCAAAGGATTGGGAAAATTATTGATACACTTACAAACGGATCCGCTGATGTAAAGCGGAATCCAAGTGAAGCAAATTACAAACAGTGGGAAGGTAAAATCAAAAGGGCTGCAAGAAGACCCACCAACTACTTCTGGTGGTTTTTTCTTATAATAATCGTTGTAGTTACTACAATAATAAGCTACTCATCAGGAAGAGAATTTAAAGGGAATCACCCTTCATACAGTTCTAATGGCGCAATTTCAGCCTCTGAAACCAATTTGAATATGGTAAGTACTCTATCAATCTCCACTTTAAAACCTACAGCTAAGCCAAAAGAATCTTCATGTATTGGCGCACCGCTTCAAAGGATGTCTATTAATGGTCGAGGATATATTTGCACTAAAGTTGATCGAGTGATCATTAGAACGGGAGCTGGAAAGAGCAATTCTGAAATAACTCGGAAGCACCCTGGTACTCAATTCGATGTAGTTGGTGGGCCTAAATGTGCTAATAACTTGTCTTGGTGGAAAATTAGAACTAATGATGGGATAGTTGGGTGGATTGCTGAGGGTGGGGATGATTTAGATGAATATTTTATTTGCCCTCAATAGAGCAAGACTACTCAAAGAGAATAAGTATTTTTTCTTTCTAAACTTCCACTGTCTCGACCATCTAAAGCGATTGTACGCTGTGCCATGACGAAGAAGCCGGCCGCGGCCAGCAGCCCGAGCAGCAGGCCGCCGTACCACATCGAGACGGGGGAGACGTGGTCGTTGAGCATCCCGGCCAGGAACGGCCCGACGCCGGAAGCGATCGGCCAGGCCAGGCCGTAGATGCTCATATAGCGGCCGCGCATGTCCACCGGGGCCATGTTGGCGACCAGGGTGGTGGCGGTGGGCGTCATGACCAGTTCACCGATGGTCAGCACGGCCATGCTGATCACAAAGGCCCAGAAGCCCCGACCGAGGGCCACGCTGCCTACGCCGAAAGCATAGAACAGCGCGCCGACCGCCAGCACCGGCAGCGCCCGGAAGCGCCGGGTTACCAGGGTGGCGGAATACTGCACGAAGATGCACATCAAAGCGTTGGTGGTGATCACCCAACTGGAGATGTCCTCGGCCATGTTGAACTGAGCCTTGGCATAGGTGGAGAACATGATGAACATGATCGAGGCGGACATCATGGTCACCGAGAACAGAAGGCTGATCTGCAGGAAGCGCTGGTCTTTCAGAACCACTTCATAGCCGCTTAATGGGCCTCTCTTTAGAGGTTTCGAAGCCACGACCGGCAGGGTTTCACGGATGAAGAAGGCCGTCAGGACCACGAAAAAGCTGAACGCTAGCGCGGCCGTCAGGAAGGCCGTGTTGTATGAGATGGCGGCGATGAACCCGCCCGCTACCGGCCCGACCGCCACGCCGACATTGTGGACCATGCGCACGATGGCGTAGGCCTCGGTGCGGCGCTCCGGCACGATCATATCGGCAACCATGGCGTTCGCGCCGACATTGTAGAGGGGGTTGAAAGCGCCCCAGCCGGCCATCAACAAGGCATAATGCCAGAAAGCGCCCGCCTGGCTCATCAACACGTAATACACCACGCCCGCCGCCAGGCTCATCAACATGATGCGCTTGCGCCCCAGTTGGTCGGCGGCTGTGCCGGCCAGGAACGAGGCCAGAATGCCCATGACAGCATTCAGCGTAAATAGCAGCGCGATCGATGTCAGAGGGACATTCAAGCGCTGGCGCAGGAAGATGGTCATGAACGGCCAGATCATGGCCCCGCCGGTTGCGCTGACCAGCCCGCCGACGAGCAAGATCCAGAACTGGCGCGGCCAGCCTTTCCAGCCGGACGTAGGTAGGGAAGACATAGAAAGACCTCAATGGAATGTGTGACTTCGAACGATTTTATCACGAAGAGCAGGTAATTAGGGATTCATCAATCAGTGATCTCGACCTTTGACCTGATCATCTGATTGCCTGATCCCGAATGCCTTTTCTCATGATAAAATTCCGACTGATACTAGATTAAGAAGAGGTGTTGTCATGTCTGAGCCCATCCTTGTCGCTGTTGCATGGCCCTACGCCAACGCGGAGATCCACGTTGGCAATCTGACCGGGGCCTATTTACCCGCCGATATATTCGCCCGCTTCCAGCGGCTGATGGGCCGGCAGGTGTTGATGGTGTCCGGGTCGGACGCGCACGGTACGCCGATCACGGTCCGCGCCGATGCGGAGGATACGACCCCGGTTGAAGTTTACAAGCGCTTCCACGCGGGCTTCCTGGAGCTGTTCCAGAAGCTGGGCTTGACCTACGACCTGTTCACCAGCACCCATACCAGCAATCACTTTGAAGTCTCTCAGAAGATCTTCCTGGCGCTGAAAGACAACGGCTTCATGTATCCGGCCAAAGAGATGCAGTGGTATGCGCCCAGCCAGGAGCGCTTCCTACCCGACCGCTACGTGGAGGGCACCTGCTACATCTGCGGGTTCCCCAACGCCCGCAGCGACCAGTGCGACAACTGCGGCAACCTACTCGACCCGGCCAAACTGGTTGAGCCGCGTTCCAAGATCGACAATTCTACGCCCGAGCTGCGTGAGACCGAGCATTTCTACCTCGACCTGAGTAAGCTGCAGCCCGAGGTGGCCGAATTCCTGCGCGAGCGCATGGAGTACTGGCGCTCGAATGTGCTGCGGCCTTCATTGGCGCAGATCGAGGGTGAGGGGCTGCGCGGCCGCCCTATCACGCGTGACATGGATTGGGGCATCCCGGTGCCGTTGGAGGGCTGGGAGGACAAAGTGCTGTATGTGTGGTTCGAGGCGGTGATTGGCTACCTGTCGGCCAGCGTTGAGTGGGGTAAGATCCAGGACGATCCCGAGGCGTGGCGCAAGTGGTGGCACGACCTCGCCTCCCGCAGCTACTACTTCATCGGCAAGGACAACATCCCCTTCCACGCCATCATCTGGCCGGCCGAGCTGATCGGCGTCGGCGCCCGTTTCGACGAGCTGATGAACAGCCTGCCGCCCGAGCGGATGATGCTACCGTACGACGTGCCGGCCAACGAATTCATGAACATGGAGGGCAAGAAGATCTCCGGCAGTCGCAACTGGGGCGTGTGGGGCCGAGATTTCCTGGAGCGTTACGACCCCGATCCGCTGCGCTATTACCTGACGGTCAACATGCCAGAGAGCAAGGATACCGATTGGGACTGGGAAGACTTCCTGCGCCGCAACAACGACGAACTGGTGGCGACCTGGGGCAACCTGGCGAATCGGGTGCTGGCTTTTACCTATAAGAACTGGGACGGCCTGGTACCGGACCCCGGAGAGCTTACCGACCCGGATGCAGCCCTGCTGGCGATGGTGGAAGGCGGCTTCGAGACCGTCGGGCGCGAGCTGGATGCGGTGCACCTGCGGGCGGCGCTCGGAGAGGCCATGCGCCTGGCGACCGAGGTCAACCGCTACCTGGACCATGCCGCTCCATGGATTGCAATCAAGACCGATAAGGCCGCCGCGGCCCGCTCGGTGTACACTGCCTTGAAGGCGATTGACTCGCTCAAGGTGATGCTGGCCCCGTTCCTGCCGTTCACCAGCCAGCGACTGCATATCTTCTTCGGTTACACCGAGCCGCTGTTCGGCAAGCAGGGACTGGAAACGCACGCAGACGACCTCGGCGAGCATACCGTGCTGCGCTATTATCCCGATGGGGCTACCGGCAAGTGGGAGCCGAGCCAGTTGGAACCGGGTCGCAAACTGCAGAAGCCTGAGCCGCTGTTCAAGAAGCTGGACGTGTCGATTGTGGAGGCGGAGCGGGCAAGACTCGGGACGGCAGCGGTGAAGTAAAAAAAGGGGGCTGAGCAGCTACAAACAGCCCAGCGAATAGAGAAAGAGAGTAGTCCGATCGAACTGCTCTCTTTCTCTATTCGCTGGGCTCTGTTTTATGATCTTATGAGATCGAAAGATAGGACAGTTACCTCGGGCATGGCCAGCCGGATCATGCCCGAGATGTCTTCCAGGTGGCGGCGAATGTCCGCGTCGGGGATGCCGTCGGGGGCGTAGACGGTGTACAGCGCCCGGCGGGTTCGCCCAGTGATCATGGTGCGGCGGTCGGGGCCGTAGAGGATGCTGGAGATGATGCCGGCCTCATCGCTTATGAACATGTCCGCCGGCTTCAGCGCCTGCTGGCGGCCGTTAATCCCCTCATACGGCTCGCCGCCTTCGGCTGCATCCAGGCGCAGCCGGCCTTGCAGCGCGTCCAGGTCGTGACCGGCGGTCAGCAGCAGGTTCTTCAACTCGGCGGCGAACATGGCCTCCACCAGCGCCGAGGCGCCGGGGATGCTTTTGCCCTTGAAGGCCACCGATTCTAGCTGCAGCAGCATGTGATAGGTCTTGTTGAATCGCTTGTAGTAGGTGTTGTAGGCCTGGATGACCGGCAGGGCGGTCAGGTCTGTACGGCTGCAGCCGGAAAAGCGCCGGCGCAGCCCGTCGGCCACGTCTTGCCGCACCTGCGCCAGGGCCGGGTTGTTGGTTGGATTGTCCGGGGCCTGTACCACCAGCGCGCCTGCGGCGGCATGCGGGTACAACGACTTCCAGCGTTCGGTGGGAGTCAACATCAACGCACTCCTGCACATTTCAACCAGCCCGGCAGCTCTTCCACCAGGCGGGTCATAATCTTTTGAGCTTCTTCGTGGAACACCTCGATCAGGCCGTACACCTCGCCGCCCGCCTCGCTGACCAGGTCGGTCACGCCGCGCAGGATCAGGCAGCGCGCTCCGTTACGGCTGGCGACCCAGGCGATTGCGCCGCTCTCCCAGTCCGCGGCCACGGCATGATAACGCTCCTTCAGCATGGTCACGTCCGAGGGGATGATGTCGCGATCGGCGGAGACCATGTGGCCGCGGCGCACCGGCGAGGGATAGGGCTCGCACAGCCAGGACAGGTCCAGGTGAGTGCGGTACATGGCGGCGGCGGCTTCCGAATCACCCATCTGCTCGAAGATGTCGTAGACCAGGGTCTCTTCCACCAAGAGGATCTCACCTTTCTCGATCTTGCCCTGCAGCCCGCCGCACGTGCCCAAGTTGATCAGCACCTGTGGGCGCCAGTGCGAGATCGCATACTGGGTGGAGGCGGCTGCGGAAATCTTGCCCCAACCGCCATGTAAAAAGACGACCGGCCTCCCCTCTATTTCCGTTTCAAACCATTTGCCGTAAGGGGAGGTCTTCTGCTCGACGCCGGAGAACTGGCTTAATACAGAGCGCCATTCACTCCCGGCAGAAATCAGCACCAAGGTTGGCCCGGTTTGCTCAGTCTCGTTCATTTTTCCCCATCCTTACCAGGCTGGTTTGCCAGCGAATCTTGTTATTCTCCAAGAGCTCGATCAGACGCATGCGGTAGCGGTCCTCTTCGCGACCCTTGCGCAGTGAGCCTCTTTCGGCGACTTCCATGACAATCCGGGCCACATCGTAAGCGGCGTAGGGTTTGCCGATGTCCTGGGCGAGCCGGGCGCGCTCTTTCAGCAGCCGGCCGTCATGGCGCATCCAGCCGGCGAGGACCTCATTAACCTCGTGCGGCCCGGTGACCACGTCCCCCGCACCACGCTTGACCACGTACTCGGCATTCCCGACCTCCTGCCCTGGCAACACGTCCACAATCATCAAAGGCTTTCCGGCTGCCAACGACTTAGTCACGATCAGCCCGCCGGCTTTGCAGATGACCGCGTCGGTGGCGCTTAAAGAGTTCGGCATATTGTCGACGTAGTCGTAGAGGCGCACCGGCACCTGCCACTCGATCTGCTGGAGAGCCTGGTAGAGCTTCTCATTCTTTCCGGCGATCACTGCCAGCTGCATCGGGGCGCCGAAGTGGTTGAACACTTTGAGCGTATCGAGCAGATGCTCCACGCGCTTACTGCCTACCGCCAGGAAGGTCGGCAGGTTGGTTTCCCAGCCGAGCAGCTTGCGCAGGGTGTGCTTGTCGCGACTCTCGCGGGCGATGTCGGGATGCACGGGAATGCCGGTCAGGTGGACTTGCCCCGGGGGGATGCCATACTGCGCCGCCAACTGAAGCCCTTCCTCGGTTGGGACGAGCACTGCATCGGCGTGGTTGTTGAACCACGAGCGGTGAATGGTGACCAGATCGGTGATCACGGTCACCAGTGGAATGTTGTAGCCGCGCACGGTGCAAACCGAAAGGAATGGGGCCTGGAAGAGGGGATAGGTCGTGAGAACGACATCCGGCTGAAAAGTTTTGATGGCGTTCTGCATCGCCTCATACAGCAAGAGGGTCAGCGCCCGATCGACCAGGGCGCTCGTAACGGTTGTGTCGCTCACGTCGTAGCCGAGCTTGAACAGTTCTGGCGCGTGTTTAATGATCAGATCGTAATCGGCCTGGCTGTCACGAATAAAAAAAGGTGTGCGTTTATCGTCTAACGGGTTATAAACTGAAACCTGACACTGGTTCGCATACTGGTCTCGCAGCGCCGATTCGACGGCAATGGCCGCGCTGCGGTGGCCAAAGCCTGCATCGGCAGTAAGGATCAGCGCTTGAATCATAAAATCGTTCCTTTTGACTCGTCGGCTGGGGCGTCTGGCTCTGGCGCATCTTGCGGAGGGCTGCCTTGCAGGTACTCCAACAGCTTCCGCAGGGCCATCTGGGCGGTTTGCTCTTTGACCTCCAGGCGACTGCCCTGAAACTGATGCTGCCAGGCCCAGGCGCCGTCCGGCGCGCTCAAGCTGAACCACACCAGACCGACCGGTTTGTTCGGCATGCCGCCGCCGGGACCGGCGATCCCGCTTACAGCCAGACCGACCACCTTATCTACTGGGAAATCGGCCGACAAAGCCCTGCGGGCTCCCTGGGCCATCTCCAGCACGGTCTCGCGACTGACAGCGCCAAAGGTCTGCAAGGTGTGCTGGCTCACGCCTAGCAGCCGTTCCTTGGCTTCATAGGCGTATGCCGTCACACTTCCGAGATAGTATTCCGATGAGCCGGGCACATTCGTCACCCGGTGGCCGATCAATCCCCCTGTACAGGATTCGGCCATAACCAATTTCAGGTCTCGCTTGCGCAGCCATTGACCTACTGTTACTTCCAAATCATCATCCGGCAAAGCTGGCTCCTTGATGGCGGTTTATGGCTCTGATTATACCCAAAAGGCAACCGCACGACGATGTTGACTTTCTGCGCGAGAGCTTTCAAGAAGCATATACGAAAATCTCGCTGTCTGATATACTAGATCGCGCAATTGCCATTCGAAGGAGGTACCCTGATGTCGGGTAAACTGAAACACACTGGAATTCTCGCAATCCTGGTAGGGCTGATCCTACTGTCCGCTTGCAGCACAACGACCCCTGAGGCCGTCCAGGACCCCAACGCTATCTATACTCAGGCGGCGCAGACCGTCCAGGCCCAGTTAAGCGCCACGGCGGCCATGCTGCCCACCTCGACCGCTACGGTGGAGCCAACCGCCACGGAGATGCCATCTGCAACGCCGGAGCTGCCAACCGAAGCGCCGACCGCCCAGAAGACCCTGCCGACCCTCTCGGCGCCCGGGTCGGACACGAATCCAACTGCCGCAGCGGGTGTGCCTACTGCCACCCAGGCCGCGCCTGTGTTTGCAACGTCCACCACCATGTCGCAGCAAGCCGGCGACCATGGGGTATGGGTTGGCAACATCCCGGCGGATGGGAGCACGTTTGGCAAGGGCGAACACTTCTCATTCGTGTTCCGGATCATGAATACCGGAACGACCACCTGGACCAAGAATTATAAATTGGTCTTCTTGAGCGACACAGCCTTATCGAGCGAGACCGTGATCCCGTTGAATGAGGTCACCAAGCCGGGTGAGGTGGGTGAGTTCTACACGATGGTGTTTGCGCCGTTCGATGCCGGCAAATATAAGAGCAACTGGAAGCTGGTCAACGAGCAAGGCGCTTTCGTTTACGAAGTGTACTTCACCTTCAAGGTTCAGTAGCTGCTTTACGGGCGGAGAATGGTTTCACCCATCCTAGCAGTCCGCCTGTAAGAAACGTGCCCGGATCAGATATTGCGTATAGCTAGTAAACCTTGTCAGATCGGGTACTATAAAGTATATTGAGTTCTTGATCATCAGGAATTTGGGTAACTGCTCAGGCAGCGGCACTCTCTCCACATTACCACTGCCTGAGCAGTTACGAATATGCAATTAGAGAGTAAACTGCGATATGGTTTCAGAGCAATCTACAACTTCTTCCTGGCTGGACGCGCCACTTACGTTTTTCGCGCGCTGGGATGTCGAAAAAATTCTGGTCACCCTGATCTTAATAGCAGCGGTGTTCAGTCGGTTCTACAATGTCGGCGCTCGAGTGATGAGCCACGATGAGGTAAATCATGTCGTGCCGTCCTATTCACTCTATCAGGGCGCTGGCTATCAGGTCGACCCGATCACGCACGGCCCGCTCCAGTTCCACCTGATCGCCTTCTCGTATTTCCTGTTCGGCGACAGCGATTTCAGCTCGCGAGTGCCTGCCGCGCTGTTCAGCGTGGCGGCGGTGGCCTTCGTTTTGTTTGGCTTCCGGCGTTACCTGGGCCGCGTAGGCGCTTTGATCGCTGGTTTCCTGTTCTTAATCTCCCCCTATTTGCTGTTTTACGGTCGCTATACGCGCAACGAGGGCCTCATCGAGCTGTTCATGGTGATGATGATCTACGGCGTGCTGCGCTACCTCGACCGGGGGGATAATGTCGCCCTGATCTTGCTGACTGTGGCGACCGTGCTGCACTTTACCTCCAAAGAAACCGCTTACATCTACACCGGCCTGATGCTGCTGTTCCTGGGAATCCTGTTCGCCTGGAACGCGGCCCGCATGCACTGGAGGAACCGCTCTGCGCGCGATTGGTTTACCATATCCATTAGCGCAGCCGTACTGCTGTTTATCTCGGCGTTAGGACTGGCGATCTGGAAAGCCAGCCTGAACGTGACCCCGCCTGGGACCGAGGCGGCCCAACCTGCGCCGCCGATCTCCGGCGCTTTGCAAGTGGGTGAGATTGCGCTGTTCTTGCTGGCAGTGGCCTTTGCAGGCTATGCCATTTTCAGCCTTTTGAGAAACCAGGGATTCAAACGCATCCGCACCCTGCGCTCGTTCGATCTGCTGATGCTGCTCGGCACGCTGATCCTACCGCTGCTGACCGCTTTCCCGATCAAGATGCTCGGTTGGGACCCGCTGGATTACACCTCGACTGTGGGCATTATCCGGACGGCTGTTATGGCTCTGATTTTGTTTGCCGTGTCCGCCGGGATTGGCCTGTGGTGGAGCCCAAAGCGCTGGCTGATTAACGCAGCGATCTTCTGGGGGATCTTCATTGTTTTCTACACGACCTTCTTCACCAACGGCGGCGGTTTCGCCGTTGGCCTGGTGGGGTCTTTGGGATACTGGCTCTCGCAGCAGCAAGTGGAGCGCGGCAGCCAGCCGTTGTACTACTATGCCCTCCTGCAGGTGCCGGTCTATGAGTATCTTTCGGCGCTCGGCACGCTGGTGGCGCTGTATTTCGGCGCCCGCTTCAACCGCTTCGCGACCGTACCGGGGATTCCTCCGGCCGCGCCGCAGCCTGTCTCTGAGGAAGTTGAAGACGTGCCCTCGGATGGGCCGGTCGAGGTGTTCGAGGCGGATATCGATGGCGATCTGCCAGTGGATGAAGAGCCGGTAGAGGTTCCTGCCGGTCCTCAGCGTGTACCAACCCTGGCGCTGCTGCTGTTCTGGAGTGTCTTGAGCCTGATCGCCTACAGCTTCGCCGGTGAGCGCATGCCCTGGCTGACCGTGCACATCGCCCTGCCGCTGGCGCTCAGCGCCGGGTGGGGCCTGGGCTTCCTGGTCGACCGGATCGAATGGAAGAACCTCTCGGTGCAGAAGGGGGTGATCGTTGCCTTGCTGCTGCTGCCGGTGTTCATCGCCAGCGCTATCGCTTTCCTGGGCGTATGGCTGGGCGATCGTCCGCCGTTTGCCGGCAGCACGGTCGAACAGCTGCAGGTTACAAGCACGTTCCTCCTGGCCGGGCTGGTCATGCTGGCCAGTTTGGCGGGCATTTTCTGGGTGCTGCGGAATGTCCAGTTCCGACATACTGTTGGTCTGTTCAGCCTGGCGGGTTTTAGCCTGCTGGCGGTGTTGACCATGCGGGTGGCCTACACGGCTTCCTTTATCAATTACGATAACGCCAAAGAGTTCCTGGTATACGCCCACGCCGCCAGGGGCCCGAAAGACGTGCTGGCGCAGGTGGTGGAAATCTCACAGCGCACGACCGGCGGCAAGGATATCGCCGTGGCGTACGACAACGACGCCCTCTATCCCTACTGGTGGTACCTGCGCGATTACCCCAACAAAGTTTGGTACACCGATAAGCCCACGCGTGACCTGGCGAATGACCCGGTGATCATCGCCGGGGAGTTGACCTACAGCAAGTTGGGGCCGATCCTGAAGGACAACTACATCGACTTCGAGTACATGCGCTTGTGGTGGCCGATGCAGGATTATTTCAACCTGTTCGACAGCAACGATGATGGGAAGTTTGACCTCATTCGAATCCAAAACGCCATTACAAACCCAGAAATGCGCCAGGCCATCTTCGATATCTGGCTCAACCGCGACTACACCAAGTACGCCGAGGTGACCGGCGAAAAGAGCCTGACGTTGGAGACCTGGGAGCCGAGCAGCAAGATGCACTTCTACGTCCGCAAGGATATCGCTGCCCAGATTTGGGATTATGGCGTTGCGCCGACCTCCGGAACCGTGCAGGAAGCCGACCCCTACATGAATAACCTGGTGACCATCCAGCCGCAAGTGCTGATTGGTCAGCAAGACAGCGCCGCCCAGTTCCAATCGCCGCGCGACCTGGCGGTGGCATCGGATGGCAGCGCCTACGTTGCCAATTCTCGCAACAACCGCATTTTGCACTTCTCTCCCAATGGCGATCTGCTGCAAACCTGGGGCACATATGCCAGCATCGATCCGGATCCGAGCTCAGCGCCGGGCGGCACAATGAACGAACCCTGGGGCGTGGCGGTTGGCCCGGACGGCAGTGTATATGTTGCCGACACCTGGAACCACCGCATTCAGAAGTTCACCGCCGATGGCCAGTTCATGATGATGTGGGGCAGGTTTGGCCAGGCCGAAACGCCAGAAGCCTTCTGGGGCCCGCGCGGCGTGGCCGTGGACAACAACGGTCACGTCTACGTGAGCGACACCGGCAACAAGCGCATCGTTGTCTTCGATGGGAACGGCAGCTATATCACCCAGGTCGGCGGGTCCGGCTTTGATATTGGGCAGTTTGATGAACCGGTTGGCGTAGCGCTGGATCAGCAAGGCAACCTGTATGTGGCAGATACCTGGAACCAGCGGGTGCAGGTGTTCCAGCCGAACGTCGACGGAACCGAGTTTACCCCGCTCAAGTCTTGGGACGTTTCCGCCTGGTCTGGACAGTCGTTGGAAAACAAGCCGTATCTGGATGTCGCCCCGAACGGCGATGTCATCATCACCGACCCGAATGGCTACCGCATGTTGATGTTCGACAACGATGGCACGTTCCTGGGCGGCTGGGATGCGTACGACGGCGACCAGGGCGCCCTGGCAATGTATGCGGGTGTGGCGGTCGATGCGAACGGCAACGTGTGGGCCAGTGACGCCAGCAACAACAGGGTATTGAAGTTCACGCTGCCCTAAAAACGAGAATAGGGAATAAAGCAAAGAGAGCAGTTACCACTGGTAACTGCTCTCTTTGCTTTATTCCCTATTCTCGACTTTACTTCAATTCATCCCGCAACAACGCAGACAGGATAAAACTGACCACGCTGACGATCAGAGCGCCGAGGAAAGCAGGCACGAAACCGGCCACCATGAAGCCGATGCCGAAGTATTGACCGACCCAGCCGACCAGGTAGAACAGCAGGGTGTTGATCAGCAGCGTGCCCAGGCCCAGGGTGAGGATGATCAGCGGGCAGCCGATCACCATCAAAACCGGCCGGAGAATGGCATTGATGATGCCGAAAATCAAGGCTAACCAGATCAGAGAAACCCAGCTGTCGCTTTGGGGTGTGATGCCGTGGCCGCTGAGCAAAGCAATGGCTGCATACAACGCGACGGCATTGATGACCAGACGGATCAGGAATTTTTGCATGTTTGTCTCCTTCGAGAGCTTTCATCCCATCAGTTCTTGGCGCTCTCACTTTCTATTTACGGAATTTCCCCCGTTTAGTTGCATCCCGAGCGCTCGAATTCTCAAGAGGGCTAACTGCGGAACTGGATCTCCATCCATATCAAGGTGTTGTGGGCCTGGAAGCCGCTTTGTAGAAAGGCCAGTTCAGCCTGCCCGGCTGGATAATTGACCGTCAGCATGTGCTGGTAGTACATCTCCTGGCGGCAGTGGAGCAGCAGCGCCCGCACCGCCAGATCCTCGTAATCCTTCGAGGGCGACAGCCAAAGGTTGTCGCCGCCCCGGGGATTGGGCTCCCAGGCGGCGGCGCCGATCATCCGGTCTCCCAACCAGGCGGTCCAATGGCGGACTTTTGCGCCCCCTAAGAAGCGCAGCACGCGATTACCGATGGAGGGGCGGAAGCGGCGCAGATCGATGGGCAGGTTCCAGGAGACCTCGGGGGGGTATACGAGCCGCATCCAGGCCTCCTCTTGCGGCCAATCTTTGTAGGTGCCCGGCCTGACGGATACGCCGGTGGGCAGGGTGGGTGAATCGAGTGAGGTGCGTGAACTGACCCACAGGGTGCGCCGGGCGCGTTCGACAAAACCCAGGGAACGGTAGAGGTTGTAGGCGGCCTCGTTATCGTCGCGCACCTGCAGCCAGGCCTGCGAGACCCCATGCTCCTGGATATGATCCAGGGCGCGCTGCGTTAGCCTTCGAGCGATGTGACGCCGGCGGTAATCGGGGTGAACCGCCACGTTGGCGATCAGATAGCGCCACCTGCCGCCGCGGAAAAAGGGGATCAGGCTCAGGTTACCGACAATCTTGCCGTCTTCCTCCCAGACATAACCGTGCAAAGGGAAAGAGACCTGTTCGCCTGCGCCGGGGATCCAGCGCAGGTAGCGGTTATCGCGGGCGGCGCGCCGGATCTGGCGCACGTAATCGCGGCCTTCGGAGTCCATCTGGTTATAGAAGCACAGCTCGATCAAGTCGGCGACGTTGATCAAGTCGCGACGGACGTCCAACTTGCGGATTGGGTAAGAGTGTATTTGTACCTTGGTGCTCACGGGACTATTGTACTAGAAATAGAACGATTGTGGCCTTTAGAAAGGGGAGCATTTTTGTTCCTGCCCCCTTGCTTTTCCGGATCGATCGAAGCAACCTTTTATTATGGCATGATGGTTGTAGCTTTCCATTTGGGAATACAGTATACTTAATTTAGCGGGCAAGGATCGTGCAACAGATGGGGCAGGTTCGGGGCTGTGACGCTTGATCCCGATAGAAGACACTCTTATAGTCTTCTTACGTTGCATATTCAAAACTATGACGCCCGGATGCTATAATTCTTTTACATACCTCGCATTGGCTTTTAAAGGATGGTTTTATTATGATGCGATTCGATCGATTTACTGAACGTGCCCAAGAAGCGGCGCAGCGCGCTGCAGAAATCATCCAACGCTACGGGCACAATCAGATTGACACAGAACATATTCTGCTCGCACTGATCGAGCAGCCACAAGGGGTTATTCCCCAAATACTGGAATACTTGAAGGTGGATCCGACTGCTCTTTCGGAACGCCTCGATTACATTTTAAAGACCAGTCCAAAGGCGAGCATCTTCGGCGGTGGAGCCGGGCAGATTTTCATCACACCCCGTGTGAAGCGAATCATCGACCTGGCCAACGAGGAAGCCAGCAAGCTGAAGGACGAATACATTTCCACCGAGCACATCTTCCTGGCAATTCTGAGTGAGCGCAACACACCCGCTGCACGACTCCTGGAAGGCGCAGGACTGACTCGCGACCGGGTTTACGAGGCCGTCATGCAGATGCGCGGCGGTCAGCGGGTGACCGACCCGCAGGCTGAACTCGCTACCGGACTTTGGAAAAATATTCGCGCGACCTGACAACCCTGGCGCGTGAAGGCAAACTCGACCCGGTGATCGGCCGCGACCCAGAAATCCTGCGCGTCATGCAGATCCTCTCCCGGCGCACGAAGAACAACCCGGTGCTGATCGGTGAGGCCGGCGTCGGCAAGACCGCCATCGTCGAGGGGCTGGCACAGAAGATCGCCAGTAACGACGTGCCTGAGATCCTGATGGGCCGCCGCATCATCTCGCTCGATCTTGGCGCCATGATCGCCGGCTCTCGCTTTCGCGGTGAGTTCGAAGAGCGCTTGAAAGCCTCGATCGATGAGGTGCAGCGCTCGGAAGGCGAAATTATCCTGTTCATCGACGAGCTGCATACAGTCGTCGGGGCGGGCGCGGCCCAAGGGGCCATGGACGCTTCGAACATGCTCAAGCCGGCCCTGTCACGCGGCGAACTGCAGTGCGTCGGCGCCACCACGCTCGACGAGTTTCATAAGCATATCGAGAAGGACGCCGCTTTGGAGCGCCGGTTTGCGCCGGTCTTCGTGGACGAGCCGAACATTGAGGACACCATCCAGATGTTGATGGGCTTGCGCGACCGCTACGAGGCGCATCACAAGGTGCGCTTCTCAGACCAGGCCCTGATCGCTTCGGTGCGCCTGTCGGCGCGTTACGTGACCGACCGGCACCTGCCGGACAAGGCCATCGACCTAATGGATGAATCGGCGGCCAAGCTGCGTGTCGCGCTGTACTCTCTGCCGGAAGATCTGAAGAAGATGAAGGGCGAGATCGAGCGCCTGGTGGCGGAGGAAGAGCAGGCCGGCGTGGAGCGTGATTACGAGCGAGCCGCCCGCAAGAAGGCCGAGCGCCTGCGCATGGAAGAGCAGTTCAGCGGTATGCGTGACCAGTGGGAAGCCGAACACTCCCTCGATGAGGTGGTGGACGTCAACGACATCGCCGAGGTCGTGGCGCAGTGGACCGGCATCCCCGTGCATCAGATGATGGAAACCGAGGCCGAAAGGCTGCTGCACATGGAAGAGCGCCTGCACGAGCGCATCATCGGCCAGGAAGAGGCGATCCATGCCATTGCCGACGCCATCCGGCGGGCTCGCTCGGGCCTCAAGGATCCGCGCCGCCCGATCGGCTCGTTCATCTTCATCGGCCCCTCCGGCGTCGGCAAGACCGAGCTGGCCAAGGCGCTGGCGGAGTTCTTGTTCGAAGACGAAGACGCGCTGGTGCGGCTCGACATGTCGGAATACCGTGAGCAGCACACCGCTTCTCGCCTGTTCGGCGCCCCTCCGGGATACGTCGGCTACGAAGAGGGCGGCCAGCTGACCGAGGCCGTACGGCGGCGCCCATACCGGGTGATCCTGTTCGATGAGATCGAGAAAGCCCATCCGGAAGTGTGGAACGCGCTGCTGCAAATCCTGGACGACGGCCGCCTGACCGATGGTCAGGGACGGATGGTGGACTTCCGCAATACCGTCTTGATCATGACCAGCAACCTGGGCACCGAGTTTGTGCGTCAGGGAGGTACGTTGGGCTTCTTGCAGACCGCCAGCAACGACGAAGAACGTGAGGCCCACGACAAGATCGAGCGCTCACTGAAGAGCACTTTCCGGCCGGAATTCCTCAACCGCATCGATGAGATCATCATGTTCTCGCCGCTGAACACGGCACAGATGCTCGAGATCGTCGACCTGCAAATGAAAGAGGTGCAGGAGCGGCTGGAGGAACACGGATTGCAAGTGCACTTGAACGACGCGGCCCGTAAGCGCCTGGCGGAGATCGGCTTCGATCCGGCCTTTGGGGCTCGCCCACTGCGGCGTGCCTTGCAGAAGTACGTCGAGAGCCCACTCTCGATCCGGCTGCTGTCGGGCGATTTCGGCTCCGGCGACATTGTGCTGGTGGACGTCAACGAGAATAAAGAGATTGTGTTCCGGAAATCGGGAGACATTGCCATCAAATTGGAAGAAAACGTCAGCCAGTAAAGGAATAAATGATTGAAAAGCCCGGCGGGTTCTCCTGCCGGGCTTTTTTGTAAGTGCATTCGAGAGTATACTTTATTCGATGGCCGAGATTCCGCGCGACGACGTTCTTACCCTGCTCAATTCCATCTACCCCTTCCGGAGGATGGACCCAAACCTGTTGGAACTGATCGCCAACCACACGAGCATCGTTTCATACAATCGCGGAGATATGATTTACAGCGAAGGCCAACCCGCCGACGCACTTTACATCATCTACGATGGCCGTGTGCGCATTATGATGGAAGTGGACGACGAGGCCGATGTGTTGGCGACCCTCGGATATGGGGACTTCTTTGGGTACGAGGTCCTTGAAGAGCGTCCTTACCGGGAAACGTTTGCCAGGGCGCTCGACAACACCTTGCTGCTGAAGTTCGATGAGAAGCAAATCGCCTTCCTGGCGGAGGAAATCCTGGAGCTTGACGAAGCGCTCGACCTGATGGTTCACAGCTTCCGGCTCACCCTGCGCCTGCGTTTCGATTGGCTGGATGAGAATGAAGTGATCTACTACCTGACCCGGCGCCATCCGATCTACTTATTCGTGCGTCTGGCTCCGGTGACCTTTTTTGCATTGCTCGCGTTCGGCGCGCTGGTGTTCTTATTTGTTACCTTCCCCGGCAGTGCGCTCCCCATCATTCTGAGTGGATTGGCATTCCTGTTTTTTGGTTTCCTGTATGCCTGGTTTATCGTCGACTATTTAAACGACTACTCCATCGTCACCGACCAACGCGTCGTCTGGCAGGAGCGCATCGTGCTGTTCTACGACAGCCGGACTGAATCGCCGCTGACCGCCATCCAGTCGGTGACCACCGAGACATCCTTTCTGGGCAGGCAGTTCGACTTTGGGGACGTGGTGGTGAAGACCTACACCGGCACCATCCGGCTGCCGTACGTGTTTGATCCTTCAGAGGTGGCGAGGATTGTGGAAGCATCCTGGTACCGGGCACGCGAACGCCGCACACAGGCCGAAACCGAAATGATGGAACACCGCGTGTCGGAGATTGTGGGCCGGCCCGACGGGCAGCAGCCGCCCGGACCGCAAAGTCCTGCGCTGGATCTGCACATGCCTCCGCCGCGCGAGCTAAATTGGATCAACCAGACGCTCTCGAACCTGTTCGCCATGCGCTTCGAGTTTGACGGCAACATCATCTACCGCAAGCACTGGTGGATCCTGATCGCCCACATCTGGCTGCCGACGCTGCTGATTCTGCTTTTGTTCGCTGGTGCCGTTTATACCTTCGTCCCCGGCGCAATCGTCTCGCCGCTGGTTGGAATTGCGCTGCTGTTGGTGGGTGGCACCATCCTGGGGGCGTGGTGGGTGTATCAATACGTGGACTGGCGCAACGACTACTTCATGGTGACAGATGAGCAGATCCTGGACGTCTACAAGAAGCCCCTGGCGCAAGAAGATCGCCAGGTAGCGCCGCTGCGCAACATCCTGTCGATCGAGTTCCAGCGCCTGGGATTGATCGGCCTGCTGCTGAATTTCGGCACGGTCTATATTCGTGTAGGCGATACGCAGTTGACCTTCGACGAGGTGTTCAACCCGTCCGAGGTGCAGCGCGATCTGTTCAACCGCCTGGCGGACCGCCTGTACAAAGACCGCCTGGCGGAGGTTAACCGCGAGCAGCAGCGCATCGCCAATTGGCTGGAGATGTATCACCGCATGAACAACCGCAACCAAACATAAGCCTCTCGGCACACCGGAGGCCTGCATAATAATTAGCGATGACTGTACATAGGCTGCCCAAGGCGGCCAAATTTGGGGTAAAATAATACTTAAATTATCGTGTTCAAAACACATTCAGGCGGTGGGCGTAGGCAGAGTGTTTGCGTACCACGGCTGTTGATTTTAGAAGTAAAGGATAGAGATATGGCAGTTCGAGAAATTGTTACATTACCCGATCCGGTCCTCCGGCGCAAAGCGCACAAGGTGAATGAGGTCGATAAGGACGTCAAGATCCTGATCGACGATATGGTGGAGACCATGCGCGAGGCGCCAGGAGTTGGGCTGGCCGCTCCGCAGGTGGGCATTTCCAGCCGGATCATCGTGGTGGAATACGCCGAGTCGGATGAGGAGGATGCCCCGGCGAAATTGTTTGCCGTCGTCAACCCGGAGATTGTAGAAAGCTCGACGGACGAGACCGTCGTGGGCATCGAAGCTTGCCTGTCGATCCCGCGGCTGGTCGGCGAGGTGGAGCGGTTCGAGCAGATTGTTGTCAAAGGCCTGAACAAGAACGGGAAACCGGTGAAGATCAAGGCCGAGGGCTGGTTGGCGCGTGTCTTCCAGCATGAGATCGACCACCTGGACGGCGTCTTGTTTACCGATCGGGCGACGAAGGTCTGGCAGCCCAGGGAGGACGAAGAACTGGTTTCAGCCGACTGATATGTACCTCACTCATCTATCGCTGACCGACTTTCGATCATTCACCCGCCTGGACATGAACGTGCCCCGGCGGATTCTTTTGCTTGTGGGTAACAATGCCCAGGGTAAAACGACCCTGCTGGAGTCCGTCTACTTCCTGGCGACCTTCACGTCTTTCCACGCATCCAACGACCGGCAGCTGATCAACTTCCTGCGCAACCACCAACCCCTGGCGGTCGGCCGGATTGTGGCGGACTACATGCGTGGTGAGCGCTCGCACCGCCTGGAGGTGCGCCTGATCCAGGACAATAATAACGGCGGCACCCGACTGCGGAAAGAGATCCTGCTGGACGGGGTCAAGCGTACCATTCAAAATGCGCTCGGGGCATTTAATGCCGTCATCTTCCTGCCGCAAATGACGCGCATCATTGAGGGCGGGCCGGACGAACGCCGCCGCTACCTGAACCTGGCGCTGTCGCAGACCATGCCGGGTTACGCCCGTGACCTGACGGAGTACTCACAGGCGTTGATGCAGCGCAACGCCCTGTTGAAGCAGCTCAACGAGCGCAGCGGCGACCCGGACCAGCTGTTTTACTGGGACGAGATCCTCTCCAAGACCGGGGCCAGCCTGATCTACGCCCGCGTCCAGGCCCTGCAGGAGATGGAGCGTTTCATCAAGCGGATCCACCACCGCCTGACCAACGGGCAAGAAATCCTGCGCTTCCATTACATGCCCGCTTATGATCCGCTGCCCCAGCCGGAGGGCCAGTTCGCTCTGCCGATTTCCACGCCGGTCGATCGCAGCAGCCTGACCGAGCAGGAAATCCAGGCAGGCTTCCGCGAGCGGCTGCAAGCCTTGCGCCGGGAAGAGATCGCCCGCGGCGTGACCACAATCGGCCCGCACCGGGACGAGCTGCGTTTTATGAGCAACGCCATCGACCTGGGTAACTTCGGCTCGCGGGGCCAGGTGCGCACCGCTTTGCTGGCGTTGAAGCTGTCTGAGGTGCACTGGATGCACGAGAAGACCGGTCAGTGGCCGGTGCTGCTGCTGGACGAGATCCTGGCGGAATTGGACTTGCAGCGCCGGGCAGACCTGCTGGACGCGCTCGACGAGGTGGAGCAGGTGCTGTTGACGACGACGGATCTGAATTTGTTCTCGGAATTGTTTGTAAAGGAAAATACGGTCTGGTATGTGTCTGGGGGGCAGGTTCGAAAAGATTAGCGCTGGCTTACAGGAAACCCAAAAGCGCAAAGACGCGCAGGTTTAGAAGAAAAGCTTTCTTTAAACCTGCGCGTCTTTGCGCTTTTTCTCTCGTTTAAACCGGGTCCTTGGCGGGCACACCTACCCGGCGGGGGTATTTCGGCGGGGTTGCGGCGACTTTGTCGACCACGATCAAGTAACGCTCGTCTGCCACGCCTGGGAGGGTGACGCGCACCAGCTGGCGCAGGTGGCCGCCCATCATGCGGGTCGCCTTCTCGGCGGCGTGGGCTTCTGCCGGGCCGTTTTCGCCTTTCATCATCAGGCTCGCGCCGCCCACCTTAACCAGCGGCAGCAGGTACTCCACCAGGGTGGGCATGTTCGCTACCGCCCGGGCCACCGCCCAATCGTACTTCTCCCGGTACTGCGGGTTCTGGCCGAGTTCCTCGGCGCGGCCTTGGAGCACTTCCACCTTATCCATCGACAGGGTCTTAACCACGTGCCGGAGGAAGTCGGCTTTCTTGCCGACCGACTCGACCAGAGTCAGCTGCAGTTGGGGCATGACGATCTTGAGCGGGATCCCGGGGAAGCCCGCCCCGCTGCCGATATCGATCAGGCGGGCAGGCGGGTTCTCGCGCAGCACCAGCAGGCACGAGAGCGAGTCCAGGAAGTGCTTGGTGCGGATGCCGGCCTCGTCACGGATGGCGGTGAGGTTGAACCTGGCGTTCCAATCCAGCAGTTCCTGACGGTAACGGTCGAAGGCCGCCAACTGGCGGGAAGTGAGGGTGAACCCAAGCAGGTTTTTGGCTTCTTGTTTTAATATGTCCATTGTCGGTTCAATTATATCAAGAGAAGCAGCAGTGTCGCGAAGTTGCGGCGCTGCTGCTTTTGGGTTGACGGAAGTGGGAAAGCTAGGTAGACTGGAAAGTGTTCGCATCCACTTTCTTTCAATTCGCAAAATGGAAGCCCATTCGAGCCCTGGTAGGGTGGGGGTTTATTCACATGAACTTTATATTGCCCGTGCAGCGATTGCGCGAAACCGAGACGCTGCTGGCTTTTCACCATCCCCGGCCGGCCTACCCCGTGCACATCCTGATCGTCCCGAAGCGGGCATATGCATCCCTGCTGGAGGTGCCGCCCGATGATGTCGCTTTCCTGGCCGATTTGATGGAGACGGTCCAGGCGCTGGTGCGCGAACTTGGCTTGGAGCAAACGGGTTACCGCCTGATCGCAAACGGAGGGGCGTACCAGGAGATCCCACAGCTGCATTTCCATCTTGTCTCGGAATGAGTGGAGGGCTTTGATTATGTTGTCCCATTTTTTAAGGTTGTGATTCAAAAACAGGGCTTGACACGTCTGAAAGCGGTGTGATACACTCTCATTGTAAGATTAGATTATTGTGAAAGGAGCACTCGAATGGAGTATATTTTCTTGACCGTCACCGCCCGGCGCGATGCCTGTGTTTCAGGTGGCTGCGCTGTACCTCTTCGGAGTGCGCCTATTCACCGGTAACTGAAAGCGAAATACCGGCGGCCACGGGAGCACTCCAACCCCGTGGCTTTTTTGATTAAGAATGCGCCAACAGGCCACGGGAAAGGATCCGTGGCCTGTTGGCGCTCGTATATAGACCGTGTATGGAGAAGAAGAATTGCCGATTGCAGCTTTCGTCAAACGCAGAAGTGGGGACTGCCCAGCCCTGGTTGGATGTAAGATGTGGAAGGAGGTCCGAGATGATTGAGACCTTAATGATCCAGGGGGGACACCGGATCGATTACTTGAACGAAGATGCCGCCGGAAATCCGGAGGCCTTCGGTTTTTACGTGCGCGGCGGCCTGGACGACCGGGAGCCGTATAGTCATGAAGCCAAACATCGCTTGTATGCCGGGTTGAACGTCATTCAAAGGCAGCTGGGATTTGAAAACTTGGTGGCGATCTACGTCGACATCAACTCAGCGGAACTCCAAAACCGCCCGGCTTACCAACAAATGAAGCGGGACATGCTGGCCGGCAAATTCCGGCGCGTGGTCACGTTCTCGCACAGCGACTTGCTCGGCAGCAGTGCGACGCTGAAAGACCTGCTGGACCTGTACGAAGAACTGCAGGGCTTTGAGTGGATCAGCTGTGAAGGCGGCAGAGCACGCCCAATCCGGGTCGATGCGCGCAGTCGCAACCAGGCAGGGAAAAAAGTCCGAGCGTGACGCATTGGTTTTGGCTTAGAACACCGAGAATCATCTTCACGGATTGCACCCTGAAGAAACCAACCACAACGAGGAAGGACAATGATCGAGACATCCATGTTTGACGGAGACGCCGTCCGCCTGGCGGCCGTCGATCCAGACCAGGACGCGAATACGGTCTCGGCCTGGAGCTACGACCTGGACATCGCCCGAATGCTGGTGGAGGGCCAACCGCGGCCGCTGCCGCCGTTCGAGGCGCGTAAAACCCTGGAAGGAATGCAGAAGGAATTGGAAGAAGCCAACACCTCGTTTCTGTTTGGCTTACATCTCAAAGCAGACGAGCGGCTGGTCGGCATCTTGCGCCTGACTCGTCTCAATTGGACCCATGCGGTTGGGCGGATCGAATTGATCCTTGGCGAAGAGGAGTCCCGTCATGCTGTAGCTCGGGATGCATTGGCGCTGGGCCTGCAGTTTGCCTTCCGTGAGCTGAACTTGTATCGTGTGACCATGGTGACGCCCGAGTATGACTACGACCAGATCGACCGCCTGGAGGAAGCAGGGCTCACGCTGGAGGCGCGCCTGCGCCAGTTTGTCTATCGCGCCGACCGGTTGTGGGACCAGCTGCATTACGGAATCCTTCAAACCGAGTGGCAGAGTAAGAACGTGGAGGTGCAGGCATGACCGGCGCAATCTTCCGTGGAGAACTGGTGCGGTTGGAAGCAGCCGAGCCTGAGCTGGCCGGCGAGCTGCTGGCGAAGTGGGGGCGCGACAGCGAGTATATGCGCCTGCTGGACAGCGACCCGCTGCGGCGCAGGACGCCCAAGCAGGTGCGCGAGTGGCTGGAAAAGAATGTCGGATCGTTCTATATGTGGATCATCCGCAGCTTGGAAGACGACCGCGCGCTGGGGGAGATCGACCTGAACGGCTTCGACTGGACCGCCCGGCACGCCTGGGTGGGGATCGGCATCGGCGAGCGTGATTATTGGGGCAAGGGCTACGGCACAGATGCCTTCCGCATTTTGATCCGCTACGCCTTCCGCGAGTTGAACCTGAACCGCATTAACCTGACCGTCTTTGACTACAATCCACGCGCCATAAAATCCTATGAAAAGCTCGGGTTCAAGGAGGAAGGGCGCGAGCGTCAGTGGCTGCACCGCGACGGCCGGCGCTGGGACATGCTCTACATGGGCCTGCTGCGTAAAGAGTGGGAGGCGATGGAAAGTGTATAGAGGAGATAACCCAATGGACTTCTCACGCCCCCACGACTCTGGTTTTCGACTGGGGTGATACGCTGATGCGCTTGTTCCCTGAATATCAAGGCGCCATGAAGGACTGGCCCGAAGTGTCCGCAGTCGACGGCGCGCTCGAAGCTGTGGACCGACTGCAGGGCCGCTTCCGCCTGTTCGTCGCCAGCAACGCTGTCGATTCCTCGGCCGCGCAAATTCGGGCTGCATTGGACCGGGTCGAGCTGGGGGGCTTCTTCGAGCGCATCTTCACCATGCACGAACTGGGCGCCCGCAAGCCCAACCCGGCTTTCTTCACCAACCTCTCCGCTCAGATCGACGAGGATCCTGTGAATTGCGTGATGATCGGCGACGAGTACAAGGCCGATACGCTCGGCCCGCTGCAAGCCGGTTGGCTCTCTGTCTGGTATAACCCCGGCAATCAGTCCTCGCAAGGGTTACTACCCCTGCAGGATGGCGACATCGATAATCTCGCCAATCTTCCGGATGCCATCGAAAACCTCGGACTGCCGCGCGTCGACACCTGTCTGGCCTGGCTCCAACTGCACGGCGCGGGGCTGAACCTGATCGAGCACCAACTGTCGGTGGCCGGGGTGGCCTACCGGATCGCCTTGTGGATGCGCGCCAACGGGACACAGGTCAATCCCATCCTGGCCCATCGTGGCGGCCTGCTGCACGATATCGGCAAGATCATGCCGCAAAAGGAAGGCGAACGCCTGAGCCACGGCGAAGCCGGCGCGCGGGCGTTGGAGGCGCTCGGCGAGCCTGTGCTGGCAGAGATCACCCGCCGCCACATGCTCTCCGATATGAGGGACCCCGATCGGACCCCACAGACCTGGGAGCAGAAACTGGTCTACTTCGCCGACAAGCTCATCGAGCGCGGCTGGCCGGTGACGCTGCAAGAGCGCATGCGCCGGCTGAGCGAGCGCTATCCAAACGTGACGGACTCGATGAGGGAGATCCTGCCGCCGCTGTTGGCGCTGCAGGCGGAGCTGTGTGGAAGAGCTGGTATCCCGCTCGAAGAACTGGTTCTGCGGCTGGAGGAAGCTTTTTTGCATTGAGAGAAACGAGAAAAAAAGAGAATAGAGGGTCGTTAGAATCCGATTCTAACGACCCTCTATTCTCTTTTTTTCTCCCCTACTGCATATTGAAGTAGTTATACACCGCCTGGGTCAGCTCGATCACCAAATTATTGGCGGGGTCGAACACCAGCTGCGCCGGGTGGTGCAGGAATATCACCAGGATGAAATTGCCGCCGGGGGAGTAGACGATGGCGGCGTCACCGGCCATGTGCTGCAGCCCGTCCGTCTCGGTGATCCATCCGTGCTTGTGGGCGATGCGCGTCCCTTCTGGCAGGCCGCCCTGGATCAGCACCGGAATGTCGTTTTTGGTCAACAGGTCGATCATCTCACGGCACTCATTCTGACTGATCTGCCCGGGCCAAACGGCCGCAAACGTGCCCCCGCCGGTCTCGGAACATTGATAGATATCGGTCAGCAGCATGCCCAGCTCGGCCGGTGTGGTCTGGTTGTAGCGGTCGGGATCGGTGGAGACGTCTTCGCGCTGGTTAGCCGGCGTCTGAAAAGCCTGCAAGAGCGGCGCGCCTGGGTAGAAGTACCCGGCCAAAAATGTATTCTTCAAGCCCAACGCCTTCAGATCCTCACTCACCTCCAGAGGACCCAGGTTGCGGTCCAGCACTTGCTCCATCAAGCGGTCGGCCGGGTCGTTCTCAGAACGCTCGATCATCAGCACCATCTGATCGATGATATCCTGCGGGGTGGGCTCGTCCGTACGCCGGAAAATCGACACCATGATGGGGATCTTCATCGTGCTGGCGGCGGTAAAAGCCACATCCGGCTTGAGCGTCTGGCCATCTTGGTAAGCAAAATTCAACTCTTTATTGGTCTGCAAATCCAGAAGATAGACTTCGGCGGTCCCATCAAAACCGGACAGGTCGATGGTTTGTTTAAGCAGGATTTCCAGGTTCGAGAAGGAAGGCCGGTTGGGTGCAACCTTCTTAATTGGCAGGTTAATCACCCGCACCGTTGGCGAGCTCAACGCATCTTCGATCAACACCACCGCCCGGTCGATGTTGAGGGTCGAGCCTGGGCTGCCGGACGAGAAACTGACCGAGCCCGGCACAGGCATCGCCGCCGAGGGCGGCTGGTCGTAGCGCAGCGCCACTTCAGTCAGCAAGTAGGCGCGCAAGCGATCCTCTGAGACATCGGCGCGCAGCGGAATGTTGCCTGGGGCCGGCATGCGGTTCCACAGAAAGTCCCAGAAGGCGTTCCAGAAGGGCTGGTCGACACGCTGCAAGTCGCCCGCGGCCAGCATGCTCTGAAGGTCGAGTTCAAAGCCGACCACCGAGGGCTTGATCTGGATCACTCCCTCGCCGTAATGGAGCTCGATCGGCACACTGTAGGCCTGCACCAGCCGGTCGGCGGCTTGCTGCGGGTCCAGCCCACCCACCGGCACACTTGCGATCATCATGCCGGGTGGGAAAGTGTTGCGGATGCGGCTGTACTGCACCAGCTCGATGACGGTCAACAGCACCGCCAAGAAGATGAAGAACAGCGATAGCCATCGCAGGAAAGAAAATGAAGAGGCTCGTCTCAAGGAATACTCCGCTAGGCCGATTGTACCATGAAGGCAGAGAGCAGGGAGAAGCGCGCAGGCGCGATAAGTGCTCTCTAATCTCCGCTCTCTTCTCCATGAATTGACAGCATTCTGCAGCGTGGTTATACTTACAAAGCACATTCCTTTGATGAATTAGGAGGTCAGTTGAAAAAAGCACTCATCACCGGTATCACTGGGCAGGATGGATCGTACCTCGCTGAGTTATTGTTGTCCAAAGGTTACGAGGTGCATGGAATCATCCGCCGCGCCAGCACATTCAACACCCGTCGCATCGATCACATTTACCACGACCCACACAACAATGGCGAAAAAGTACACCTGTACCTCCATTATGGGGATATCTCGGTTCAAGAGACCTTGTTGAATATCATCTATAACGTCAAGCCCGACGAGGTCTACCACCTGGCCGCCCAAAGCCACGTGCGCGTCAGCTTCGACATGCCCGAATACACGGGCGACGTGACCGGCCTGGGCACCATCCGCATCCTCGAAGCCATCCGCAAAAGCGGCACGCAAGCCCGCTTCTATCAGGCCTCTTCAAGCGAGATGTTCGGCAGTGCCCACCCGCCGCAAAACGAATCCACCCCCTTCGAGCCGCGCAGCCCTTACGCCGCCGCGAAGGTGTACGCCTACTGGGTCACCCGCAACTACCGCGAAGGCTACGACATGTTCGCCTGCAACGGCATCCTGTTCAACCACGAGTCTCCACGCCGTGGCGAAACCTTCGTCACCCGCAAGATCACTCGCGCCGTGGCTCACATCCTGGCCGATAAGCAGCGCCATCTCTATCTGGGCAACCTGGACTCGAAGCGCGACTGGGGTTATGCGCCCGAGTACGTCGAAGCGATGTGGACAATCTTGCAGCAGGAGAAATCGAACGATTTCGCCATCGGCACCGGTGAGGCGCATACCGTGCGCGAGTTCCTGGACGAAGCCTTTGGGTACGTCGGCCTCGACTGGCAGGATTATGTCCGCATTGATCCACGCTACTTCCGCCCGACCGAGGTGGACTACTTGCTGGCAGATCCCTCCCATTTCCGTGAGGAGCTGCAGTGGTCGCCGCGGGTGCGCTTCCACGAGCTGGTGCGCATCATGATCGATGCGGACATGGAACGGCTTGGCCTGGAAAGCCCCGGTGAAGGCCGCCAGATCCTGGAGAACTGCTTCGGAGGCTGGCACCGTTGGGATCAACAGGTCGTCAGCATGGAGTAAGCTCCTATGGCTGCATCTGTTCTCTTCGTCTGCACCGGCAACGTCAACCGCTCTCCCATGGCAGAGGCGCTGCTGCTGGTTCGCTTGCAGCAGTACCGCCAGGATTGGCGCGAGTGGCGGATTGAATCGGCCGGCACGTGGGCGGTTCGCGGTCAGCATGCCGCCGCAGAAGCCCAACAAGCCATCTCTCGCCGCGGCCTGGACATTTCCGGTCACCGCTCTCGGGAGGTGACGGCTGAGCTGCTGTCACAGTTCCAGTTGGTGCTGACCATGGAGGCCGGTCAGAAAGAAGCCTTGCAGTTCGAATTCCCTGAGATGGCCGGACGAATCTACATGCTCAGTGAGATGTCGGGCGTGCAGGTGTCGGTGCGTGATCCGATGGGCGAGTCGGCCAGGATGTATGAGGCTTCCGCCGACCAGATCGACCGGCTCCTGCTGCGCGGTATAGATCGCTTGATCCATCTGGCCGGAGCCACCCCAAGCGCCAAGCCCCGCTCGGAGATGCTGTTTTCTGAAGATGAGGATGAGCAAAAGAACAATACCTAAAAAACCACGAAGGGTAGAACGATTTCGCTCTACCCTTCGTGGTTTTTTGTGTTTCTTGGTGGTTTGCTTTTACTGATAACTGCCATAAATAGACAGCACGATATCGGCGTATTCATAACCTCGATCACGGGGCCCGTACGATCGCAGCGCTTCACGTAAGTCTCCGTAGCGCTGGACCAGGCTGGCCAGGTACTGCGTTCCGAACTGAATGTTGTAATCTGGGTCGTAGAGCTGCTGCATGGTTGGACGATCGCTGAAGCAAGGACCGGCCGCGCACATGAAAGAAGCAGCGACACCATCGCTCGGCATGACCTGCATTAACCCGACTGCCCCACTGTGCGATACTGCATTCGAGTCGCCGTTGCTCTCTTGCGTGATCAAAGCAGCGATCAGTTTTGGATCCAGGCCATTTTGCTGAGAGTATTGGTCAATCTGCGTGCACCACTGCCGGACCGTTTCCGGCATGGCAGCCGTCATGGCACAACCAACAGAGGCCGCTGCATCTGAAGCCGCATTTTCTGACTGCTGTGAAGGATTCAACAGGGAGGTCATCGGCTGCAGCGTCGACGGCGGCACATTCAGCATTTCTCCACTGACGGCTGGTTGAGCCGGTGTGGCTTGCGGTTCAGCGGTAGAGGCCAGGACGATGTGTGGATTGGCAATCAAAGTCGTGATCAGAATAATAACGAGAATTGCCCCAACGATGCCTGGAAAAATGGCCTTTTGCACACTGATCATGGTGGGTTGCCCTGTTCTATAATAAGGAATAACTGCGCAGGTAGTTACAAATTGTGGATCGTGAGACCGTTTTATTATAGTACGCACGTTCTAAATAAGCAAGAGCTACAGAAGGATTGATGGTTAAGAAAATTGTAATTCTCATCGTTCTGATTTTCGCTGTCTGCCTTGGCCCGAGCGCTTGCGCTCCGGCCCATTTGCAGACCTCAACCGAGATCGAGGCAGCCTTGACAGATTCCAGCTTCCAGCCGTCCAAATGGTGGGTTCCGGCAGGGGAAAATGTCACCCTCCTCCTGAATAACCAGGGAGAAGCGCCTCACGATTGGACCCTGCTGGCCCGCCCGCTCTCCGGTACGTTCGACGAGAACGACCGCCAAAATGTCTTTTTTCAAGTGAAACTGCAACCTGGGGAGTCTACCACAGTTACTTTCCAGACGCCAGCCATGCCCGGCGAGTACGACGTCATCAGCGCCCTGCCCGGTGATGTCGATGACGGCCTTGTTGGGCGGTTTATTACGATTGAGCCATAGAGCGCAGGGCAAAATCACTGCCGAAGAAATCAGAGGCGCAGAGAAATGTCATTTCTCTGCGCCTCTGATTTCTTCGGCAGTGATTTTGCCCTGCGCTCTTACGGTGGGGGAAGGAAGTTCCATGGGTTGGCCTTGCCGTACACGTCGCTGAGCATCTCGAAGTGCAGGTGCGGGCCGGAGGAATTGCCGGTGCTACCCATGGCGCCGATCACGTCGCCCTGATAGACGTACGAGCCGCAGCCCAGGTTCAAGCTGCTCATGTGAGCGTACAGGGTCTGCCAGCCGGTGCCGTGGTCAATCACGATCACGTTGCCATAGCCCCAATCGTTCCAACCGGCATACACCACCACCCCCCCATCCGCAGCATAGAGGTTGTCGCCCAGATGACCGGCGACATCGATGCCGCGGTGGTTCGTCTCTGGGGAGTAATCGTAGCCGGACAGGTAGTGCTGGTTGGTCGGCCAGATGAATGCACCCGAGCCGATCGGTCCGTCCATCACCTGCCCGCACGAGCCTGGGCCCATCAGCTTCGCCACACTCGGGTTGTCACGGGTGATGCGCGGCGCCGAGAAGCTGACAAATTCGCGCTCCCCGTTCGGCACGAACAGCTCGGTCCCGGCGGCGATGTCTGGATTTGACAAATCGCCAAGCGTATCTGGGTTGAGATTATTCCCCGGCCAGTTGATGATGTCTTCCGGTTCAACCTTGAAGAACTTGGCCACACCGTTCAAGCCGTCGCCTTCATGCCAGTCATACAGCAAACCATCCGCCGGTAAGATATTCAGCTCCTGACCGGGTAACAAGCGGTGTGGGTCGTCGGCCAAGATGTAATAATTGCCAAGCAGGATGGTGGAGGGTTTGAGATTATATTTTTCGGCGATCCCGGTAATCGTGTCGCCAGTTTGGACGATGTATTTGGTAATATCGAAGCGCGGTCGGGCTGGGAAGGTGGTGTGCAGCTGAACCAGACGTACGATGCCTTTTACCTGGCTGCCCGTTTCGACCGATTGGAAAGCCGGGGCTTTCACTGGATCGGTCGCTGTCGGCAAAGGAGCGGCCATGGCTGCTTCCTGGCTGGTAGTCACATCGCCTTTGAGATAGAAACTGCTCATAATCCAGATCACCAGGAGAATCAATACGATCGAAGCCAGGCCTGTGCCTGCCCGCAAAGTTGCTTCCCCCAGTCCTAATCGCAGCAGGCTTTCCCATATTTGCGCCCAGCTCTGCCGCTCTTTTTTAGAAGAGGGTTGCTCGTTCAGGCTCTCTTCAGCGGCATCGTACTGGTCTATGGCGCTCGATGTCGAATCGTCTTCGGGCATAGAAGTGGTATCCTCTGGTTTTCATCATATCACAATTCGTTTTTTTGTAAAGACAGGGGATCTTCCTCAAACATTCCGCCCTGCTGGATGATCTTGGGCGGCGGCCTACTGAACCAGATTGATCAAGGTGTACACCAGCGCCGCCAGCAAAGCCGTGACCGGGATGGTGAGCATCCAGGCGACGACGATATTGGCCGCCACGCCCCAACGCACCATGCTCTTGCGGTCGGCAGCCCCCACACCCAGGATTGCCGAGCTGATCACCTGCGAAGTGCTAACCGGGCCACCCAGCAGCGCCGCGGTCAAAATCACCAGCGCCGACGACACCTGCGTGGAAAAACCGTGCACCGGACGGATGCGGTAGAACCTGCCGCCCACGGTTCGGATCATGCGCCAGCCGCCAACGCTCGTTCCCAAGGCGATCCCGCCTGCGCTGATAGCTACGACCCACGGAAGCACCCGGAAGTCCTCTAGAAAGCCGGCTGCCATCAAGCTGAGGGTGATCATAGCCATCGTTTTCTGAGCGTCGTTGGTGCCGTGGCTGAGCGCCAGGGTAACGCCGGTCACGATCTGGGCGTTATTGAAAAACTGGTTGATCCGCGGCGTCGCTTTGCGTGCCAGGAAGTACACCAATTGAGTGAAAGCGTACCCGACGAACAGGCTGATGACCGGGGAAGCGAACAGCGCCACCAGCAGCACAGTCAGCCCGCCCAGCCGGATGGAGTTCAGCCCAATGCTAACGCCCACCGAGCCGATCAGTCCACCAATTAAGGCGTGAGAAGAACTGCTGGGAATGCCGAAAAACCAGGTGAAGAAACCCCACGAGATGGCGCTGACCAGCGCTGCTACGATCACATTGGGGGTAACCGCCTCGGGCGGTACGATGCCCGCGCCAATCGTGCGCGCCACCGCCACGCCAAACAAAAACGGCCCGACGAATTCGGCGATGGCCGTCAGGGTCAGAGCGGCGCGCGGCGCCATGGCCCGCGTCGAGATAATTGTCGCTACGATGCTTCCGGAGTTGTTATAGCCATTGAGGAAATCGTAAACCAACGCCAGGATGATGAGGATGATCAGTGTTACCATGCCAACCTGGCTATGAAATCTTCATGATCACGTCCGCCACAACGTTAGCCGCCATATCCCCCCGGTCGGCAGCGTTGCTCAGGTGTCGGTAAATTTCGCGGGCCTTCAACATGCCCATCACGTGATCGATATCCTTTGGCCCGGTGAACAGGTCGGCCAGGGCTTCGCGGTAAACCGTTTCCACCCGGTTCTCCAGCGCCTTGGCGCGCTGGACGTGCTCGTTTGCCACTGTATAATGGCGGTCTTGAAAACGCTGCACGGCCAATTGGATTTCCACCGACGCCTCGTACAACAGGCTGGCCATCCGCTGCATGTACTGGGTGGGCTTTACGCCCAGGATCTCCATCTCGTCGGCGGTGCTGTTGGCATAATCCAGAATGTCGTCGATCTCGCGTGACAGGCTGAAGATGTCCTCGCGGTCGAAGGGCGTGACGAAGGTACGCATCAGCTCTTCGATCAACACCCGCCGGACCTCGTCCGCTTTCTTTTCGGTTTCCGCAAGCTTTTTGGATACTTTTGAATCCCGCTTTTCCAAGTATTCGTTTAACTGCTCCAGACCTTTGACTGTCAAATTGGTCTGTTCTAATAATAGCTGGATGAATTTGTTTGGTTTTGGCTTAAAAATGTCTCGAATGCTCATGCAGCTCCCTCTGCCACCGGCCCTGCCTGGAGGGATCTTCCCGGCCTGGAAAAACGAAGATTTAATCTTGCAGGAAAATTATTGTAACACGTTATTAACAATCTGTTAACTTATGCCCTTCGGAGTGCGCAGAAGAGCCAAGACATATTGCGTATAGGTAGCGTAACTACCCCGCCAGCACACAAGAAATCTACGCGTTTTGAATGAATCCGTTCATCTATAGGGTATACTACCCGGTAGCGTTCCATATAAGGGAGTCATGATTTGGGGGCGCAAGATCGATTTTATAAAAAGGGTAGGATTTTTAGATGGAGCAGAAAGAAATCAAAGCGGTCATTTTTGACGTTGGCGGTGTGCTGCTGCGCACCGAGAGCCAAGCCTCGCGCCAGAAGCTGGCGGACAAGTATGGCATCACCCTCGACGAGTTGAGCGAGGCGGTGTTCGTCTCGGATATATCCGATAAGTCCACGCTGGGAGAGTTGGAAGAGGAAGAAGTTTGGAACCACGTGGCCGAGCGTTTTGGCATGGATGAGCAGGAGAAGCAGGCGTTTAAAAAAGCCTTTTGGGAGGACGATCGCCTGGACGAGCAGCTGCTGAATTACATCCGCTCGCTGCGCGGCAAGTACCAGATCGGGCTGCTGAGCAACGCCTGGAACGGGGCGCGCGCATCGTTGGGGGGGCAGTATTCATTCCTGGATGCCTTCGATGTGATTATCTTCTCATCCGAGGTGGGGCTGGCCAAGCCGGATACGGCCATCTACCATTTGATCCTGGAGCAGTTGGGGGTGGAGCCGCACCAAGCGGTCTTCATCGACGACTTTGACAGGAATGTCAAGGCGGCACGCGAGATCGGGTTGCACGCCATCCAATTCAAAAGCCGGGAACAGGCCATCGCTGACTTAGAGGATTTGCTGGGTATCGATGGGAGCCAGACGGCCGGGCAAGGGCGTGAGTGACGAACAAAGCGGTGTTGTTCGCATCGCAGTCGTCGCTGATACCCATGTGCCCGACCGGGCCGTGGATCTGCACCCGGCGTTAATTCCGCATTTACAAGCCGCCGGCGTGCAGCGCATCTTGCACGCCGGTGACGTTTGCTCACCCGTGGTGCTAGAGCAGCTGAGAGAAGTTGCCCCGGTCACGGCGGTGCGCGGCAACCGGGATTGGCTGTTCGGCAATCGGAATTTGTCCATGTCGGAAACGATCCAAATTGGGCAAATATCGATCATTTTACTGCACGGACATTTCGGATTCCTTCCCTATTTTCGAGATAAGTGGTATTATCTTACGCAGGGCTATCGGCTGGAACGCTATCTTCGCGCCTTTCGCGCGATTGAGCCTTCCGCAAAGGTTTTGGTGTTTGGACACACCCACCGGCCGGTAAACCTATGGGAGCATGGCCGGCTCATCTTTAACCCCGGTTCGGCCAGCGTAATTCCCTACGAAGGAGCAAATCCAACCTATGGGGTCTTACAGATAGCGGGAGACGGATCGGTTCAGGGGGATGTTATCGAATTAACCGGAGCCCGTCTTGAAAATCGAAGATGGATGCCTATCCGGTAGAGCAATTCTAAACTGTCGCGATTAGAAATCTTAAATTAACTTGACCTTTTACGTCAGGCTTGTTATAATTTGCGTTTGCGCATCCCTTCAAGGGGGTAAGCCTTTTCTGATGTAATGGTTTGTTCTTTTCAGCCAGGTTTAAAAATTTTTTAGGAGAAACCTATGGCTTCTGTTTTAGCGACAAAATCGTATGCCCGAATTCCCGTAATCTTTGACCTCCCCGATTTGATCGAGGTCCAACTTAACTCATTCGAACGACTTAAAGAGGAGGGACTGGGAGACCTCTTCAATGAAATTTCCCCCATTGAGTCATACAACAAAGGAATGAAGCTGTTCTTCCCCAGCAAGACGCCCGAAGCGCAGCAGTGGGGACTGAAGTTCTGGTTTGGCGAGCCCAAGCACAACATCGACGATTGCGTGGAGCGTGATCTAACCTACGCTCGCCCGCTGTACGTGTCGGTGCTGCTGGCCGGACCGGAGGTCTCGGAGCCCATCAAGCAAGACATCTTCTTGGGCGATTTCCCCGAGATGACCGATAAGGGCACCTTCATTATTAACGGCACCGAACGTGTCGTTGTTTCGCAGTTAATCCGCTCGCCGGGTGTGTACTTCGAAGCCCCCGTCGACCGCACCACCGGTCACCGCCTGGCGATGGCCAAATTGATCCCGGACCGCGGCGCCTGGATGGAGTTTGAAACCCGCAAGAATGATTACATCATCCTGAAGTTCAACCGCAAGCGCACCGTCCCGATCACCATTTTCCTGCGCGCCCTGGCTGCCATCAGCGACGGCATGACCGATTCGCCCCTCAAAGAGGGGTCCGATGAGGAATTGATGGCCCTGTTCCAGGACGTCGACAACAACCCCGACCGCCTGTTCATCGCTTCCACCCTGCACCAGGAGCCCCCGTGGGATCTTTCCAACGGGCTGACGGTTGCCCAGGCAGCTCTGCTTGAGTTTTTCAAGCGCATGCGCCCCGGCGACCCCGCCACGTTGGATAATGCCCGCCAGTTCCTGGAAGAGCAGTTGTTCGATCAGCGCCATTACGATCTCGAGCGGGTTGGGCGCTACAAGCTCAATCAGAAGCTCGACCTCGCCGCCCACATCCCCGTCACCCATCGCACCGTTTCCAAATGGGACGTGGTCTACCTGATCCGGCGCATGATCATGATCAACAACATGATGGAAGACAAAGATGACATCGACCACCTGGGCAACCGTCGGGTCAAGACGGTTGGCGAGCTGATCCAGAACAAGCTGCGCATCGGCCTGCGCCGGATGGAACGCGTGATCAAAGAGCGTATGTCCATTCGCGACCAGGACCAGATCTCACCGGTTAGCCTGGTGAACATCCGCCCGGTTGTGGCGGCGCTGCGTGAGTTCTTCGGCTCCAGCCAGCTTTCCCAGTTCATGGACCAGACCAACCCGCTGGCCGAGCTGCGCCACAAGCGCACCCTGTCGGCCCTGGGCCCGGGCGGCCTGCGGCGTGAGCGCGCCGGCTTCGATGTCCGTGACGTTCACCACTCGCACTATGGCCGCATCTGCCCGGTGGAAACGCCGGAAGGTCCAAACATCGGCCTGATCGGCCGTCTGGCGACCTTCGCCCGCGTCAATGAGTATGGCTTTATTGAGACCCCTTACCGGCGGGTCATGAAGGCTCTGTCCTCCGATGACCCCCGTCTGGTGAACCGCTTGCTGCGTGAAACCTTGACAGACGCCGAGACCGGCGAGGTCATCGCTGCCGAGGGTCAGCGCATCACCGAGGATATGCTCCCGGTAATCAAGAAGCTGAAACGGGCCAATATTTTCGTGGCGCCGTTTGTTTCGGAAGAAGTTGAATACCTCTCGGCAGACGCCGAAGACAAGTTCGTCATTGCTCAGGCCAACACCGAGCTCACCGCCCTCGACGAGTTCGCCAACACCCGCATCTCCTGCCGTCACCACTCCGACTTCATTATGTCGGGGCCGGACAACGTCAACTACATGGACGTGGCTCCACATCAAGTCGTTGGCGTTAGCGCGGCGCTGATCCCGTTCCTGGAGCATGACGACGCCAACCGCGCCCTGATGGGCTCGAACATGCAGGCACAGGCTGTCCCGCTGATCTCGCCTGACATTCCGATCGTCTCGACCGGCATGGAAGCATACGCTGCGCTCGAACTCGGGCCAGGTGTTGATCGCCGAGCAGGATGGAGAGGTTATCTCCGTGACCGGACGTCAGGTTGTCGTGCGCAACAACGACGGCACCCTGCGGCCATACCACCTGCGTAAATACCAGCGCTCGAACCAGAGCACCTGCATCGACCAGCGCCCGGCCGTCGTCAAAGGCCAGCGCGTGCGCAAAGGCGACGTTGTCGCCAACTCTTCCTCCACCGTCAACGGCAACCTGGCCTTGGGCCAGAACGTGGTGGTGGCCTTCGTTTCGTGGGAGGGCGGCAACTTTGAAGACGCCATCCTGATCTCGGAGCGATTGGTGCAGGAAGACCGTTTCACCTCGGTGCACATCGAGAAGTATGAAGTGGAAGCCCGCGACACCAAGCTGGGCCCAGAAGAGATCACGCGCGACATCCCCAACGTGGGTGAAGACGCCATCAAAGACCTGGATGAGCACGGCATCATCCGCATCGGCGCCGAAGTTGGCCCGAACGACATCCTGGTCGGCAAGATCACCCCGAAGGGCGAGAAGGAATTAACGCCGGAAGAGCGCCTGCTGCGCGCCATTTTCGGCGAGAAATCACGCGATGTGAAAGACACCTCGCTGCGCATGCCGCATGGCGAGCGCGGTAAGGTGGTGGATGTGAAAGTCTTCACCCGTGAAGACAATGCAGACCTGTCTGCCGGCGTGGACATGATGGTCCGCGTCTCGGTGGCACAGCGCCGAAAGATCACCGCAGGCGACAAGATGGCCGGTCGCCACGGTAACAAAGGCGTGGTCTCGCGCGTCGTCCCTGTGGAAGACATGCCGTACCTCGAAGACGGCACACCCGTCGACATCATCCTGAACCCGCTGGGCGTCCCCGGCCGTATGAACATCGGCCAGGTGCTCGAAACCCACCTGGGTTGGGCAGCCCGCCAGATGAATTTCCGCGGCATCACCCCCGTCTTTGACGGCGCCAACGAAATCGAAATCGAAGCCGAGCTCGGCCGCGCCTGGCTGATCGACACCGCCTGGCATGTAGCGGCAGACCGGGCCTGGGCCTGGCTGCACGAGCAGGAGTACGATCCCGAGATCATCGAGGATGACGACGAAGTCCGCTTGCTCTACCTGGAGGATTGGCTGGGCGAAAAAGGCTACGATGTTGCTCGCTTCCAGGCCGATCAGGATTACGCCCGCTTCGCAACGGCCACCGAGTGGCTGCGTGAGTACGGTTACGATCCCGAGTTGGTGCTGAGCATCAGCAGCGTTCCCACGAACGCCCCGGCCGTGCGTCCCAGCGACGCCGTCGTGATCGAAGCCAGCCTGCGGCTGTGGCTCGAAAAAGAGGGCCAGGAGATCGAAGGCATGGCCAAGGAAGACACCCTCAAGCGCGCACAGGACTACATGGCGCGCACCGGGCGGCCGATGCCCACCCTTGGCAAGCAGGTCCTGCTGAACGGCAAGACCGGTGTGACCTTCGACCAGCCGGTGACTGTGGGCGTGATGACCATGCTCAAGCTGCATCACCTGGTCGAGGACAAAGTCCACGCCCGCTCCACAGGCCCCTACAGCCTCGTCACGCAGCAGCCTCTGGGCGGTAAAGCTCAGTTTGGCGGCCAGCGCTTCGGCGAGATGGAAGTGTGGGCGCTGGAAGCTTACGGCGCGGCCTACACCCTGCAAGAAATGCTGACAGTCAAGTCGGATGACGTGCAGGGGCGTGTCAACACCTACGAAGCCATTGTCAAGGGCGAACCGATCGAGGAGCCCGGCCTGCCTGCATCTTTCCGTGTGCTGGTCAAAGAACTGCAAAGCCTTGGCCTGGCCGTCGAAGCAGTGATGGACAACGGCGAAGTGGTCCGCTTTGGCAAGGACGAGGAACGCTCGCGCCCGCCGAAGCTGGACACCGGCCTGTTAGGCCTGGGTGAAGACCTGGACAGCCTTTTGTAATAGGAGCTCGCCTTGACGCTCATTTTGGGTCATGATATAATCGTCCCTCGTGCCGCGTACATGGGGCAGATCCTCATTGGCCCGTAAAGTTGAATAAGGTGAGGCCATCATCGCGATGATGGCCTCCCTTAATGGAAAAATGTTTTCAGAAGGACGAGAAATTCGTCACCGGAATAGTTTTGGAGGCAAAGAGTGCCAACGATTAATCAATTGATCCGCAAGGGTCGCAAAACCAAGAAATCGAAGAGTAAAGCGCCTGCCTTTCAGTACACACTGAACTCGCTGAAGCAGCGCCGCCACCGCCTTGAGCAGGGCGCGCCCCAGAAGCGGGGTGTTTGCACGGTCGTGAGAACCATGACCCCCAAGAAGCCGAACTCGGCGCTGCGCAAGATCGCCCGTGTTCGCCTGACCAATGGCGTCGAAGTGACCGCCTACATCCCCGGCGAAGGCCATCAACTGCAGGAGCACTCCGTTGTGCTGGTGCGCGGCGGCCGTGTGAAAGACCTGCCAGGCGTTCGCTATCATATTGTCCGTGGAACGCTGGATACCACCGGCGTCAACAAACGCGCTCAGGGCCGTTCGAAGTATGGAACGAAGCGCCCTAAGTAAACTTAGCTTTTTCTGGAATTGATGGAGAAGTTTGAATGCGAAGAACGAAACCCGAAAAGCGTGTAACTCTGCCTGATGTGCGTTACAACAACGTACTCGTGCAGCTTCTGATCAACCGTATCATGAAGCGCGGCAAGAAGAGCACCGCCACCAGCTCGATGTATAATGCCTTGGAGATTGTCCAGCAGCGCACCGGGCGAGACCCTATTGAGGTGCTCGATCAGGCGATCAAAAATGTCAGCCCGATGATGGAAGTCCGCCCCCGCCGTGTCGGTGGCGCCACCTATCAGGTTCCTATGGAAGTTCCTGGCTCGCGCCGGTTAACCCTGGCGATGCGCTGGATTATCGATTCCTCCCGTGCCCGCAGCGGCAAATCCTTTGCCGAAAAGCTGTCCGGTGAGATCATGGACGCTGCCAACAACCAGGGCAGTTCCGTCCGCAAGCGCGAAGAGACGCACCGAATGGCAGAAGCCAACCGCGCCTTTTCGCATTACAGAGTTTAATCTGAGATTGGCTGGGTAGTCCGCAATGCCTCGTAGTCATCCGCTAGAGCGGTACCGAAATATTGGGATCATTGCCCACATCGACGCCGGTAAAACGACCACTACCGAGCGTATCTTGTTCTACACGGGCAAGACCTATCGACTCGGCTCGGTGGACGAAGGCACCACAGTCACTGACTGGATGGTGCAGGAGCGTGAACGGGGCATCACGATTGTTTCTGCAGCGGTTACGGCCGAATGGAAGGGATATCAAGTCAACATCATTGATACTCCCGGCCACATCGACTTCACCGCTGAAGTTCAACGCTCCCTACGCGTGCTGGACGGCGGCCTGGTGGTCTTCGATGCCACCCAAGGCGTCGAGCCGCAAAGCGAAACGGTGTGGCGTCAGGCCGACCGATATAACGTACCGCGAATTTGTTTTATTAATAAGATGGACCGCACCGGAGCCTCGTACGAGGATTCGATCAAGTCCATTAAAGAGCGCCTGGGCGCCAACCCCATCCCGATGCAACTGCCGATCGGGCGAGAAAGCGATTTCCATGGGGTTGTAGACCTGCTCACGCGTGAAACGATGGTATGGAGTGACAATCTCGGGAAAGAATTCGAGATCGTTCCTGTGCCAGAAAAACTGGAAGAAGAAGTCGAAGCCGCCCGCAAAGAACTGATCGAGCGCATCGCCGAGCTGGATGACGAGTTGATCGTCAAGTTCCTGGAAGGCGACGAGCTCACGGTCGAAGACTTGAAAGCGGGCTTACGCCGAGCTGTCATCCAGAACCTGGCCACGCCGGTATTCTGCGGCTCCTCGCTGAAGAATAAGGGCGTGCAGCCGCTGCTGGATGCAGTCATTGATTATCTGCCTTCTCCTCTCGACGTTCCCAACGTTGTCGGCACCAATCCAGAAACTGACGAAGAAGTCATGTGCCCCCCCGAAGATGATGCGCCGATGAGCGCGCTGGTCTTCAAGATTGTCACCGACCCGTACGTTGGACGCCTGGCTTATTTCCGGGTTTATTCCGGCATCCTTAAACAAGGTACCATGGTCTATAACCCAGCCAAGCGGCGCCGTGAGCGCATTGGCCGCCTGCTGCGCATGTATGCCGACCGTCGTGAAGACGTTGACGAAGTGTATGCGGGCGATATCGCTGCTGTTTTGGGGCTGAAAGAGAGCTTCACCGGCGACACCTTGTGCGATCAGGCCAACCCGGTCATCCTGGAGAGCATCTCCTTCCCGGAGCCGGTGATCACTGTGGCTATCGAACCCAAGACCACGGCCGACCAGAGCAAAATGGGTGAGGCCCTGCACAAACTCTCGGAAGAAGACCCGACTTTCCGGGTGCGTTCCGACGAGACCACCGGTCAGACGGTCATCTCCGGCATGGGCGAACTGCACCTCGATGTGCTGGTCGACCGGATGCTGCGGGAATTCCACGTCCAGGCAAACGTAGGCCGGCCGCGCGTGGCTTATCGTGAGACCATCTCTCGCCCGGTCATCAAGGTCAATTACCGCTACGTCAAGCAGACAGGCGGTCATGGCCAATACGGTCACGTGGTGTTCAACATGGAACCGCTGGATCGCGGCGGCGGCGTTCAATTCGAGAACAAGATTAGCGGCGGTACGATCCCGAAAGAGTATATCCCCTCGATCGAGCGAGGCGTTTTCGAGGCAGCTGAAGGCGGTATCTTAGCGGGTTACCCGCTGACCGATATCAAAGTCACGCTGACCGATGGTTCGTACCATGAAGTCGACTCGAGCGAAATGGCCTTCCGGATGGCTTCCATCTTCGCCTTCAAAGAAGGTGCAGAGCGGGGTTCCCCGGTGCTGCTCGAACCGATCATGAAGGTAGAAGCCATTATTCCCGAAGAGTACCTGGGTGAGGTGTTGGGACAGCTCAATGCACGCCGGGCGACGATTTTTGGAATTGATATGCGCCAGGGTAATTCACAAGCAGCGCGAGCGCTTGTTCCCTTGGCCGAGATGTTTGGTTACGCAACGGAGATCCGTTCCGCAACCCAAGGGCGTGGTGTTTTTTCGATGGAATTCGATCATTACGCGCCCGTTTCCGAGTCAGTTACACAGAAGATTCTCAACCCATAAGAACTGAGTTCATTTTTGGTTTATTCATCAAGGAGATTTTGATCGAATGGGAAAGCAGAAATTTGAGCGAAACAAGCCCCACCTGAATGTGGGCACCATGGGGCACATTGACCATGGTAAGACGACCCTTACGGCTGCAATCACCAAGTACTGCAGCTTTTTGGGTGAGGCAGAGTACCGGGCCTACGACTCGATCGACAACGCCCCGGAAGAGAAGGCGCGCGGCATTACCATCAACATTGCCCACGTCGAATACGAGACCGAGAACCGGCATTACGCTCACGTCGATATGCCGGGTCACCGCGACTACATCAAAAACATGATCACCGGTGCGGCCCAGGTCGACGGCGCCATCCTGGTGGTGGCAGCTCCCGACGGCCCCATGCCGCAGACCAAAGAGCACGTGCTCCTGGCCCGCCAGGTGGAAGTGCCCTCGATCGTGGTTTATCTGAACAAGATCGATCAGATGAACGACCCCGAGCTGCTCGAGCTGGTGGAGTTGGAGCTGCGCGAAATGCTGAGCGACTACGGCTACCCGGGCGACGATGTTCCGATCGTGCGCGGCAGCGCTCTGGAAGCGCTGGAGAGCACCTCGACCGACCCAGAAGCCCCCGAGTACGCCTCGATCAAAGAACTGCTCAAGGTTGTGGATGAGTACATCCCGCAGCCCGAGCGCGAGATCGACAAGCCGTTCATGATGTCGGTGGAAGATGTCTTCTCGATCAAGGGTCGCGGCACGGTAGTAACCGGGCGTGTCGACCGTGGTCAGGTCAAAGTCGGCGAGCAGATCGAGATCGTTGGCCTGCGCGAGAAGAACATGAACAGCGTGGTGACCGGTGTGGAAATGTTCCACAAGACCCTGGATGCGGGGTTGGCCGGTGATAACCTGGGCCTGCTGCTGCGCGGTATCGAGCGCACGGATGTGGAGCGCGGCATGGTCATCGCCAAGCCGGGCAGCATCACCCCGCACACCAAGTTCGAAGCGCAGGTGTACGTTCTGCGGCGTGAAGAGGGCGGGCGGCACAAACCGTTCTTCCCCGGCTATCGCCCCCAGTTCTACATCCGCACGATGGACGTGACCGGCTCGATCGATCTGCCGGAAGGCGTCGAGATGGTGATGCCGGGCGACAACATCAATATGCTGGCCGAACTGATCGTGCCGGTAGCCTTGGAGCAGGGCTCGAAGTTTGCTATTCGCGAAGGCGGCCTTACGGTTGCTTCCGGCGTTATTACGAAGATCATTAAGTAGGTAACCAAATGGCAAAGCAACGCATTCGAATTCGACTCAAGGCCTATGACCATCGAGTTCCTCGACCAATCCGCCAAGCGGATCGTCGAAACTGCAGAGCGCAGCGGCGCCCATGTTGTCGGTCCGGTACCCTTGCCGACCAAGATCGAGCGGTTTACCGTTCGTCGCTCAACATTTATCGACAAAGATTCTCACGAGCATTTCGAGATCCGAACGCATAATCGGCTGATTGACGTGCTAGATCCGGATTCGAAAACGATTGACATGCTGATGCGGCTGAATCTGCCGGCAGGCGTAGACATCGAAATCAAGATCTAAAGACCATGAAATAAGAATGTCGGGCAGCAGGTAAAAGCTGCTGCCCGACTCCCTGGATTTCTGCCAGGGATGTGGTATAATAATACGGTTTTGGGTTTCAACCCAACGAGTATGTGACAGTGTAAGAGCAGCGTTGCGGGCGCACGATACCATATGCGGAGTGTCGCAACAGCGCCGCTGACTGCACTGCCAGAGATGATGCAGCCAAGCCCAGGCTGACAGTCTCGCGTCAATTCATTTTGTCAAGGAGAAAAACTGAGATGTTAAAAGGGCTTATTGGAAAGAAAATCGGCATGACCCAGATTTTCGATGAAAACGGTGTTGCAATTCCCGTGACACTAATCGAAGCTGGGCCATGCTACGTTACCCAGGTACGTACGCCCGAATCCGATGGGTACTCCGCCGTACAGCTGGGTTTCGACGAGGTGAAACCCAAACGCCTGACCGGCGGACAGAAGGGCCACCTGAAGCGGAATGATTTGCCCCCCCTGCGCTTCCTGCGCGAATTCCGGGCAAAAGACCCTGGCGTCGAAGAAGGGTCCGTTGTGAAAGTAGACCAGTTCATCATTGGTGAACGGGTTGACGTTGTCGGAACGAGCAAAGGCAAAGGTTTCGCGGGCGCTGTCAAACGCTACCACTTCAAGGGCGGCCCCAAGACCCACGGTCAGTCCGATCGCCTGCGCGCCCCCGGCTCACGTGGTTCCGGTACAACTCCGGGTCGTGTTTTTAAGGGTTCGCGTGGTCCAGGCCATATGGGCAATGACCGGGTTACTTCGCAGAATCTGATGATCGCTCTGGTCGACGCCGAGCGCAATTTGCTGGGTGTGCGTGGCGCTGTCCCTGGCCCGCGCGGCGGCCTGGTAATGATTAAGGAAGCACGGAAGCAGTAGCGAGGGTTACCTCGCCAGACTTTCCTGCATAAAGGGAGCTAGTAACTATGTTCGTAGATGTCTTCAACATGGAGGGTCAGAAGGTCAGCCAGGCGGAACTTCCCGCGGCGGTCTTCGAAGCCCCAATTTTTGTGGACTTGATGCACCAGGCCTACGTGCGACAGATGGCGAATGCCCGTCAGGGCACACACGACACTCGCAGTCGCAGCGAGGTTTCCGGCGGCGGCCGCAAGCCGTGGCGCCAAAAGGGAACCGGCCGCGCTCGCCAAGGTTCGACGCGAGCGCCTCAGTGGGTTGGCGGCGGCAGAGTCCACACCCCCAAGCCCCGCAGCTATGCACAGTCCATGCCGGTCAAGATGCGCCGCGCCGCACTGCGCTCGGCCCTGTCGGTCAAAGCTGCCGAAGCCAATATTGTGCTGGTTGATGCTCTTCAAGTCACCGAGCCGAAGACGCGCCTGATGGCGCAGGCTCTGGATAACCTGGTGGGCGAAAAGAGCGTTTTGATCCTCATCCCTGAGAAGGTCGCATATGAGGACGTGATCCGCTCATCCAATAACCTGCCGGATGCAAAAGTCTTATTGGCGAATTATTTGAATATCCGCGATTTGCTGCTGTTCGACAAGGTCGTTATGCCTGTGTCGGCGGTGGAAATGATCGCTGAGCATTTAGGATAGGTAGGAGGATCCGATGACAACGATTTATGATATTCTCCGCCGCCCGTTGGTGACAGAGAAGTCAAATTATCAAGTGAACGACCTCCACCAGTACGTTTTCGAAGTGGCCGACGAAGCGACCCGAACCCAGGTTCGCGATGCGGTCGAGACCTTGTTCGATGTGAAGGTTGTTAGAGTGAACATTATCAATATGCCAGCCAAGCGAACCCGCCGGGCTCGCAGCCGCCGGTTGGCCGTTCGAAGCAGCGGTTACAAGAAAGCTATCGTCACCCTGGCGCCTGAAGATCGCATTCCGTTCTTTGAAGGGGTAGAGTGATGCCAGTTAAAGTTTACAAACCGATTACTCCCGGTCAGCGCAATATGACCGGACATACGTTTGAAGAGATCACGAAAACCCAGCCGGAACGTTCGTTGGTTGTCGTTCAGAAAAAGAATGCCGGCCGCAATAATTACGGTCGTGTGACAGTCCGCCATCGCGGCGGCGGACATCGTCGATACATTCGTATGATTGATTTCAAACGCGATAAGCATGGAGTCCCTGGCCGGATCTCGGCGATTGAGTACGATCCCAATCGCTCTGCCCGGTTGGCCCTGGTGACCTATGCAGACGGCGAGAAGCGCTACATTATTGCGCCGCTCTCGCTGAAGGTTGGCGACACAATCGTGTCTGGCCCGAATTCAGACATCCGCCCGGGCAACAGCCTGCCGTTGGCCAACATCCCACTCGGCACCACCATTCACAACATCGAACTGCAGCCGGGCCGCGGCGGCCAAATGGTCCGCTCGGCGGGTGGAGCAGCCCAATTGCTCGCCAAAGAAGGCGACTTCGCAACGGTGCGCCTGCCTTCCGGCGAGATGCGCCTGGTTCGTCAGGTATGCTACGCCACTGTGGGCCAGGTAGGCAACGTCGACCATGGCAACATCAAGCTGGGTAAGGCCGGCCGCAAGCGCCATAAGGGCATCCGCCCGACCGTGCGCGGCTCAGCAATGTCCCCGCGAGACCATCCGCATGGTGGTGGCGAAGGCCGCCAACCGATTGGTATGCCGGGTCCGAAGAGCCCTTGGGGTAAACCAACCCTGGGTTACCGAACTCGCCGCAACAAGAAGACGGACAAGTACATCGTGCGTCGTCGTAATGCGAAAAGCGGCCGGTAGTGGAGTTAGGTAAGAGAGGAACGATAGGATATGTCACGATCGTTGAAAAAGGGGCCGTTTATCGCCCCGAAACTTCTAAAGAAAATTGAAGCAATGAACGCCCGGAACGAGAAGAAAGTCATCCGCACATGGAGTTGTGCGAGCGTGATCTTCCCGCAGATGGTTGGGCATACGATTGCTGTCCACGATGGCCGACGCCACGTACCGATTTACGTCACCGAGAACATGGTCGGACACCGCTTGGGCGAATTTGCCCCCACCCGTCACTTCCGCGGCCATCTCGCTGAGAAATCCACCAGGAGATAACCATGGCGACCGATATTCGAGCAAAACTGAGTAATTGTGAGGTTTCAGCCCAAAAGGCTCGCCTGGTTGTCGATATGGTGCGCGGTAAGCCGGTGGTTGAGGCGATCAACATTCTCACCTTCACCCCCAAGCTGGCCGCCCGGCACATCAACAAACTGCTGAAGTCGGCTGTGGCGAATGCTGAGGAAAACTTTGGCGTCAGCCGCGATGACCTGTTCGTCTACACCATCGTGGCCGATGAAGCACCCACCCGCAAGTGGCGCCGTTTTGGCGCTCGCGGACGCTTCAAGCCGATTTTGCGCCGCTCGTCTCACATTTCGATTGTACTGCGTGAGAGAGAGTAAATGAAAGGCCTGCAGGTGCGCACATGCGCCCCTGAGGGCATTGAAAGAGATACCAGGAGATAATATGGGTCGAAAAGTTCATCCGATTGGATTTCGTCTGAATATCAACAGACCATGGGAAGCCCGCTGGTTTGCTGAGGGCGCGGATTATCGCGACCAACTGCATCAAGACCTCGCCATCCGCAAGCTGATCCGTAACGCTGCAGAGCGGGCGGGCATCTCATTGATAGAGATCGAACGCTTCCCGGGTAAGATTAAAATTGCCGTTCACACCGCAAAACCCGGTATTTTGATCGGTCGCAAAGGCGAGACGGTCAAGGGTATCCGCCAGAAACTGGAAGAGCTGACCGGCAAGAAGATCGATCTCGAAATCAAAGAGATCAAAGCGCCGGATATCGATGCCCTTTTGGTGGCGCAGAACATCGCCGGTCAGATCGAGCGGCGTGTGAGCTACCGGCGAGCGATGAAGCGCGCCATCCAGCAGGCCATGCGCCAGGGCGCCAAGGGCGTCCGGATCAACGTGGCCGGTCGCTTGAGCGGCGCCGAAATGGCTCGCCGGGTGTGGCTGCGTGAAGGTCAGGTGCCGCTGCAGACACTGCGTGCCGACATCGATTTTGCAAAAGCCCAGGCGCAGACCACTTACGGTCAGATTGGCGTCAAGGTATGGGTCTACAAAGGCGAAACTCTGCCGGAAGTGGAAGAGAAAGCCGAGTCCACCGAGGGCGTTTACGTTAGCGAGTAATCACTGCACTGGTTGAGTTTCAGCCAGGGATTTACGAAAGAGGTAGCAATTATGTTGATGCCAAAGCGTGTTAAATACCGCAAGCAGCAGCGAGGCCGGATGACCGGCAAAGCTCTGCGCGGTGCGGAAGTCAGCTTCGGCGAATACGGCCTGCAGGCGCTGGAACCGGGATGGATCTCGGCACGCCAGATCGAAGCCGCACGCCGCGCCCTGGTGCGTGTGATGCGCCGCCGAGGCAAGATGTGGATTCGCATCTTCCCTGACAAGCCCTACACTCAGAAGCCGCCGGAAACCCGTATGGGTAAAGGAAAGGGCGGCGTGGAATACTGGGTGGCGGTTGTCAAGCCTGGACGCATCATGTTCGAGATCAGTGGCCTGCCCGAGGACATTTCCCTTGAAGCCTTACGTCAGGCTTCCTACAAGTTCCCGATCAAGACGAAGGTTGTAACCCGTTATGAATTGGGCGGAGGAGAGCAGGTATGAAACCGGCAGAGATCCGAAATTTATCAACCGATGAAATCAGAGCGAAGGTGGCGGATGCCCGGCAAGAATTGATGAACCTGCGTTTTCAATTCGTCACGGGGCAGTTGACCGATACCAGTCGTCTGAAACAAACTCGTCGCGAGGTTGCGCGTTTCGTCACCGTTTTGAACGAGCGCGTCATTGCGACCGAGGAGGAGTAAAAATGAATAAACGACGGCGTATGACTGGTGTCGTCACAAGCGACAAAATGATGAAGACCGTTGTAGTGGAAGTTGCGCGGACCTATCGGCACCCGGTTTACGGGAAAGTCGTCCATGAGTTGATGAAGGTGAAAGCCCACGACGAATTGGGCGCGCAGGTCGGCGATATTGTGCAGATTGTGGAAAGCCACCCCATTTCGAAAGAGAAGCATTGGGTTGTAGAGTCCATCCTGCGTCGCGAAGTGCAAGGTGCGCCCCTGGAAGGCGAAGGCGAAGGAGCGTAGCCATGATTTAACACGAGACTCGTCTTAAGGTTGCCGATAACACCGGCGCCCGCGAGCTCCTGGTCATTCACGTCAAGGGCGGCTCGAACTCGTCGATACGCTGGTGTGGGTGACGTGGTGGTGGCGACTGTCAAGTCGGCTACCCCCCAGGGCTCAGTGAAGAAGAGCGACATTGTGAAGGCTGTCATTGTTCGAACCGCCAAAGAGTGGCGGCGAGAAGATGGTTCCACCATTCGCTTCGATGATAACGCTGCCGTCATTCTCGACGGCGATACGGCAAACCCGAAGGGCACCCGCATCTTTGGACCCGTGGCGCGCGAGCTGCGTGATAAAGGTTTTATGAAGATTATTTCACTGGCCCCCGAAGTCCTTTAGGGCCGGTGGCAACAGGAGCGATGCCATGAAGGTAAAAATTCGCAAGGGCGACACGGTCGAAGTGATCAGTGGTCGTTCTGAAGATAAGGGCGAGCGCGGAGAGGTGATCAAGGTCTTTCCCGAGGAGCAGCGCGTGGTGGTGCAGGGCGTCAACGTACGCACCAAGCACCAGCGCCAGGTTCAATCGGGCGGCCGCACGGTCAATCCGGGCAAGGTGCGCTTTGAAGCCCCGATCAGCATTTCGAACGTGATGCTGGTTTGCCCAAAGTGTGGAAAACCCACCCGAGTACGTGTCGTACATGAGGGTGATGAAGTTGTGCGCGTCTGCAAGAGCTGCGACGCCACGATAGATGAGTAACCCTCCTCGGAGTGAGTCACAGATGAACAAAATGAAAGAACAGTATCAAACAGAAGTTGCACCCGCTTTGATGAAGGCCATGGATATGCATAATGCAATGCAGATCCCAACCGTCGAAAAGATTGTGGTCAACATTGGATTGGGTGAAGCGCTCGACAATCCAAAAGCATTGGATGCAGCGGTCAACGACCTGACCCAAATTTCGGGTCAGCACCCGGTCGTCACCAAAGCTCGCAAGAGCATCGCCAACTTCAAACTGCGCGAGGGCCGCGCCATCGGCGCCAAAGTGACCCTGCGCGGCAATAAGATGTGGGCGTTCTTAGACCGGTTGATTAACATCGTGCTTCCCCGCGTCCGCGACTTCCGCGGCATCTCGCCCAATGCTTTTGATGGTCGAGGGAATTACACCCTTGGTCTCAGAGAGCAGTTGATCTTCCCAGAAATTGAATTCGATAAGATCGATAAAGTTCGCGGGATGGAAATCACCATCGTAACAACGGCTGATACAGATGATCAAGCCGCCCTGTTACTTGGAATGCTCGGCATGCCTTTCAGAAAGGATTGACATGGCAAAGACAAGCATAGTTATTCGAGAAACCCGGCGGAAGTATCCGAATCAGGTACGCAATCGCTGCCAAATTTGCGGTCGCCCGCGTGGTTATATTCGTCGTTTTGGTGTATGCCGCATTTGCTTCCGTGAACTCGCGTTGAAAGGGCAAATTCCCGGCGTGACAAAGGCGTCCTGGTAGTCAGCCCGGAGGTATTAAGAATGAGTGTAAATGATCCGATTGCAGATATGTTAACTCGCATCCGGAATGCTATCATGGCCGGGCAGCCTGTTACAGCCATGCCCTCCTCAAAGTTGAAGGCCGAAATTGCCCGCATCCTTAAGGAAGAGGGTTACATTGATGGCTTTGAAGTGGTTGAGCCGACCGATGATGGCGTTCAGAGCACACTGCGAGTACGAATGAAATACGTTGGTGAGCGCCGTCAGCGCAAGCCTGTCATTACGGGCATCCAACGTATTAGCCGCCCTGGTCGCCGGGTTTACACCCGCAAGCAGGAAATCCCCTGGGTGCTTTCGGGATTGGGGATTGCGATCCTCTCGACTCCCAAAGGCGTCATGACCGGGCAGCGCGCCCGCCAGCTGGGCGTTGGTGGCGAGATCCTCTGCAAGGTCTGGTAGGCTTTGAGGAGCTAGGAGGTATACAGTGTCTCGAGTTGGTAGATCCCCCGTCGTTGTTCCGACCGGCGTGCAGGTTGACATTCAAGGGAGCAATGTTCAGGTGAAGGGGCCGAAAGGCGAAATGAAGCGTGACTTCTCCTCCACCATGGACATCCGCATGGAAGATGGCAATGTCCTCGTCCAGCGGCCTTCCAATGAACCGGTTGTCCGAGCGCTGCACGGTACAACGCGTGCATTAATTCAGAATATGGTTACCGGCGTGAGTGAGGGCTTCTCAAGAGTCCTGGAAATCGACGGTGTTGGGTATCGGGCCGAAATGCAAGGCCAGAACCTGGTGCTGTTCGTTGGTTACTCTCACCCGGTGACAGTCGAGCCGCCGGCGGGCATCTCGTTTGACGTAGATACCCGTACCCGGCAGGTGAAAGTCATGGGTATCGACAAGGAAATGGTCGGCCAGATTGCGGCTAACATCCGAGAAGTTCGGCCGCCGGAACCCTACAAGGGCAAAGGCATCCGCTATCAGGGTGAACGCATTCGCCGCAAAGCCGGTAAGTCTGGTACCAAGGGTAAGTAGGTGAGGTTATAGCAATGGCGAACAACAATCGCAATGAGGCTCGGCTTCGACGGCACGCGCGTGTGCGCAAGCACATTTCCGGCACTACGGAACGCCCGCGCTTGAACGTATTCCGCAGCGATGAAGAAATCTACGCCCAGGTCATCGATGATATGGAGGGCCGCACCATCGCATCGGCCTCCACCATCGATCAAGAACTGCGCGAAAAGACCAGCGGCCTTTCGAAGACCGAACAGGCCAAGCTGGTAGGCGAAGCAGTCGCTCAGCGAGCGAAACAAAAAGGGATCACCGCAGTGGTTTTCGACCGGGGTGGTTTCAAATACATTGGCCGTGTCAAGGCGCTGGCCGATGCCGCTCGTGAGGGTGGCCTGGAGTTCTAGGCCAATTTTGAACAGAGGTTAGAGGGCCTTATCTTATGGAAAAAAACGATTATCAACCCTTAGAAGATCAATTCGACGAGCGCGTGGTGGAGATCGCCCGCGTCGCTAAAGTGGTCAAAGGCGGCCGCCGCTTCCAGTTCCGTGTGACGGTTATCGCCGGCGACAACCATGGTAACGTCGGAATGGGTGTTGGCAAGGCCAACGCCGTTCCAGATGCCATGCGCAAAGCGACCGACCGCGCCCATCGTGATCTGCGCCCGGTCGTTCTGTCGGGCACGACCATCCCTCACGAGGTGTTGGGCGAGACGGCAGGCGCACGTGTGCTGTTGAAACCAGCTTCACGCGGTACGGGCGTCATCGCCGCTGGTGGTGTGCGCGCCGTGCTGGAAGCTGCCGGCATCCACGACATCTTGACCAAATCGATGGGCAGCGCCAACGTGTTGAACGTTGTCAAGGCTACCTTCGACGCATTAGCCCAGCTGAAGTCGCCGGAAGAAGAGGCGGCGCGGCGCGGCAAGCCGGTTTCGGAGCTGCGGCCGTTCTGGGAGCGGAGGAAAAATGTCTGAGCAGAGCCAAACCCCAAAAATACTGCGCGTTACCCTGGTTAAAAGCGCCATCGGTTATTCGCAGCGCCATAAGGCCACCGTCCGAGCGCTCGGGCTGCGCCGCATGAACCAGACGGTAGAGCACGTTGACAGTCCGTCCCTGCGGGGCATGCTGGCGAAAGTGAGTCACCTGGTGGTAGTTGAAGAACAGGTAGAGCAATGAAATTAAACGATTTAGTTCCGAACGAAGGCGCCAAGAAAGAGCGCAAGCGCGTTGGCCGCGGCCATTCCGCCGGCCAGGGCAAGACTGCCGGGCGCGGCACCAAAGGCCAGGGCGCTCGCGCCGGTTCAGGCGGCAAACTGTACCGCCAGGGCGGTAACCTGCCGTTCTTCCGCCGCCTGCCGTTCATGCGTGGTGAAGGTTTCACCCCGCCGAATCAAGTGGAATATAACGAAGTTCGCCTAGATCATCTGACCCGTTATGAGGCCAACACTGAGGTGACGCCAGAGTTGCTCAAGCAGTCGAACCTGCTCGGCAAACCCAAGAATCCTGTTGTGATCCTGGGCAGTGGCGATATTGATGTGCCTTTGAAAGTCAAGGCGCACCGCGTAACCAAAGGCGCGCGCGCGAAGATCGAAGCGGCCGGCGGCAGCGTGGAAATTATTGAGTAGTTGCTGATCAGGAAAAGGAGATGCACCGATGAAGCGTTCAGCCTGGCGCTATTTATGGAAATCAGAAGATATTCGTAAGAAGCTTCTGATTACCCTGGCGTTGCTGATCCTGTACCGCTTCGCAGCCAATGTTCCTGTCCCAGGGATTAACCGAACAGTTCTGCAGTCGCTGGCCCAGTCGGGCGGCGCCACCGGAAACCTGTTCAACCTGCTGGACTTGTTGTCTGGTGGTACGGTTTCAAATTTCTCCATCCTCGCAATGGGTGTCTACCCTTACATTACTGCCCAAATTATCCTGCAGCTCTTGGTTCCGATCATTCCGGCCCTCGAGCGCAGGATGAAAGACAACCCGCGTGAAGGACAAAAATGGATGGAGCGGTGGACGATCATTTTGACCGTTCCCATGGCGGCCCTCTCGGCAGTCGGGCAGATCAATCTGTTCGGCTCGATGGCCGGCCAGCAAGTTTTGAACGTCTACGGATTTACAGGGACAGCGCTGCTGCCAACCCTGGCAACCCTGTTCTCCATGATCGCCGGCACAATGTTCGGCGTCTGGTTAGGGCAGCTTATTTCAGAGTATGGGATCCCGAATCAAGGTCTATCGCTGATCATTTTCTCGGGCATCGTCGCTCGCATTCCCGCCAACCTGGTGTCAATCCTGAGTGACAGGGTCAACGGCTGGTGGCTGATGCTGCTGATCCTGACGATTTTGTTCCTGACGATCTTTGCCATCGTCTACGTCCAGCAAGGCCGCCGCAATGTGCCGGTGTTGTTCCCCGGACGCCGCATGGGCAATCGCATGTCCATGCCGGTGCGCAGCAATCTGCCGTTGATGGTCAACATGGCAGGCATGATCCCGCTGATCTTCGCGTCGTCGATCATGACCTTCCCGGCCATTATATCGAGCTACTTTATGGGCTCGGCTAACCCGACGGTCAGCGGTGTCTTTACCGGCATCTATAACACCTTCAACAACACCAACGGCGTGTACTCGCTGATCTACTTCATTATGGTGGTCGCCTTCACCTTCTTCTACACCGACGTGCTGTTCACACAGCAGAACTACGGCGACAACCTGAAAAAGCAAGGCGCGCAGATCCCGGGTGTGACCCGCGGCGCGCCAACCCAGCGCTACCTCAGCCGCGTCCAGCGGCGCATCACCCTGCCGGGAGCTTTGTTCCTGGGCGTGGTGGCGGTGCTGCCCTACGTGCTGCAAGGTTTCCTGCCGATGGGCGGCCGGGCGGGCTTGTTCCTGATCTCGGCGGCCGGCTTGCTGATCGTGGTGGGTGTCGTTCGCGACACGTTTACCATCATCGAAACCGAGTTGAAGCTGCACGGCTACGACGAACGGTTGATTAAGGGGTAAAGAAATGCCGAACTATGTTGTTCTACTCGGCCCTCCTGGGGCCGGTAAAGGGACTCAGGCCCAGATCCTCGCAAAGGAACAGGGCCTGGCCCATGTCTCATCGGGCGATTTGTTCCGAGAGAATTTAAAAAACCAGACTGAATTGGGGAAGCTGGCCCAGGATTACATGACGAAGGGCGAATTAGTCCCTGACGATGTGACCATAGCCATGGTGCGTGACCGCCTCCAGCGGGAAGACGCAGCCAAGGGCGCGGTGCTGGACGGGTTCCCCCGCACGCCGCCTCAGGCCGAAGCGCTCTCACAGATGCTGGCCGAGTGGAACAGCCAGGTGGACATTGTCCCCTACATTTCAGTCCCCGCTGAAGTTTTGATCGAACGACTCAGCGGCCGCTGGACCTGCCGGACGAGTGGGCACGTGTATCACGAAACATTCAACCCGCCCATGACCCCCGGCGTCTGCGACATCGACGGCTCAGAGTTGTACCAGCGTGAAGACGATAAGCCCGAAACGGTGCGCAACCGCATCCGGGTCTACATGGAACAGACTTCACCGCTGATTGAGTATTACCGTAAGAAAGGGCTGCTGGTGGAAATCGACGGCACCAAGCCGATCGAGCAAGTCACCGAGCAGCTGATGGATGAAGTAAAGAAGGCAGTCTAATGGCTTGGGATAGGCAGATCACGATCAAAACCCAGGAAGAGCTGTCCATCATGCGTGAGGCAGGCCGGATCAACGCGGAAGCGTTGAAAGCCGCCTACGACATGCTGCAGCCCGGGGTGACGACGGCGGATGTCAATGCGGCGGCGGAAGAAGTGCTGAACAAGTACGGCGCCCGCTCGCCTTTCAAAAACTATCCGGGGCCCTACCCATACCCTGCCAGCACCACCGTAAGCATCAACGAAGAACTGGTGCACGGCATCCCGAGCAACCGCAAGCTGCACGAGGGCGACATCGTCTCGGTGGATTGCGGCACAGAGCACGAAGGCTTTGTGGCCGACTCTGCGTTCTCCGCCGGGGTCGGCGAGCTATCGCCGAAGGCCCAGAAGCTGCTGGAAGTCACCGAGCAGGCCCTGTATGTGGGCATTGCCAAAATGGTGGCGGGCAATCGGGTTGGAGACGTCTCAGCGGCGGTCCAACAATACGTAGAGCCGCTGGGTTTCTATGTCACGCGAGAATACACCGGTCACGGTGTGGGCCGCCAGATGCACGAAGGACCGCAGGTGCCCAACTATGGCATTCCGGGGCGCGGCATGCTGCTGCGCAATGGCATGACGATTGCGTTGGAGCCAATGGTTCTGGTGGGCACGGCCTCGACACGCGTGCTGCCGGATCAATGGACGGTCATTGCAGCGGATAAGTCGCTCACGGCGCACTTCGAGCACACGGTGGCCATCACGCCCGACGGGCCGGTCATTCTGACCTTGCTCGAGAATGGGCAGCCGCCGGTCACGATCGCTGGACAGAGACCCTGAGGTCTGGTATAATACAAACTTTGGCAATTGTAACAAGTTGGTTTGAAGGAGACTGGAATGAAAGTATCACCATCCATTCGCAAGCGCTGCGCAAAGTGCAAAATTGTGAAACGTAGCGGCGTCTTGTACGTCATTTGTGAAAACCCGAAGCACAAACAGCGACAAGGGTAATAAGGATATAGTATGGCTAGAATTGAAGGCGTTGATCTCCCGCGCAATAAGCGCATTGAAACTGCCCTGACCTATATTTATGGGATTGGGCCGACCCGCGCCCGTCAGATTATTGCGGGCACGAATGTGAATCCAGACGCGCGTGTTAAAGACCTGACCGAAGTAGAGGTTGGGGCGCTGCGCGAGATTGTATCGAAAAATTTTAAAGTCGAAGGCGACCTGCGCCGCGAAGTGCAAATGAACATCAAGCGGTTGATCGAGATCGGCTGCTACCGTGGTCTGCGCCATCGCCGCAATCTGCCTGTCCATGGCCAGCGAACGCGCACCAATGCGCGCACTCGCAAGGGTCCCAAGAAGACTGTGGCCGGTCGCGGTCGCCGTCGTGGAGCAACCAAGAAATAGTTCTGCCAAGGCGGATGCCGGGTGGGGGTCTTCCTCTCCCCCGCGGCTGCCCGGCAGCCCCAAGAGCAGATCTGTTGCTGGTGCCACTTCGATTGTGAGAGAGTATAACGAGGTACTATGGCTCAGAATGTAAGACCACGCCGCACGACTGCGGCACGCAAGACCAAGCGAACTGTGTCGTCGGCACAGGTGCATATTTTCGCTTCTTTCAATAACACCATCATCACGGTTACCGACCAGTCGGGGAATACCCTGGCCTGGGGTAGCTCGGGATCAGCCGGCTTCAAGGGCTCGCGGAAGAGCACGCCGTTCGCGGCGCGCCTGGCTGCCGAGCAGGCCATGAAGTCTGCCCAATCGATGGGCGTTCAAGAAGTGGACATGATTATCAAAGGACCGGGCCCCGGACGCGAATCTGCTATCCGGGCCATCCAGTCCACGGGCGTGAGAGTTCGCTCGATTTCCGATGTAACGCCGGTACCCCATAACGGCTGCCGGCCTCCAAAGAAACGCCGCGTTTAATTTTAGAAGAGAGGAACACCTATGGCGAGATACATAGACCCGGTATGCAAGTTGTGCCGGCGCGAAGGTGAAAAATTGTTTTTGAAGGGTGAGCGCTGCTTTACACCCAAGTGCTCATTTGAAAAACGTGCTTACGCTCCTGGCGAGCACGGGCGCATGCGCCAAGGCCGCAGCGACCGCTCATCGGACTATTCACGTCAGTTGCGCGCCAAGCAGAAGGCCCGTCGCGTGTACGGCATTTTGGAACGCCAGTTCCGCCGTTACTTCGAAGTGGCCCTGAACAAGCGCGGGCTAACAGGCCTGAACCTGCTCCAGACTCTGGAGTGCAGGCTTGACAACATTGTCTATCGAATGGGATACGCTGCAAACCGTGCCCAGGCCCGTCAGTTGGTATCGCACGGGCACTTTGTGGTCAACGGTCGTCGCACCGACATTCCCTCCATGCTGCTCAAGCCCGGAGATCAACTGGCGGTTCGCGATGGTTCTCGCGCCACCACGTATTTCAAAGAGCTTCGTGATTTTGCTGAGAAGCGCACTACCGCCCCATGGGTCGATCGTGACCTGAACTCTTTGGGTGGGCGGCTCCTCCGCCTGCCGGAACGTGCCGAAATTGACGGCAACCTCAACGAGCAGTTAATCGTTGAGTATTACTCGCGATAACGCCTGTGGGTCCGGTGCGCGGTTACACAGGGTGCATCGGGAGGGGTGAAAATTGTCTGCATTAAGTAATATGGTAACGCCGAAGGTTGAGCGGGAAGCCGAGGCTCGAAATTATGGAAAGTTTGTTATTAGCCCGCTAGAACGGGGATATGGAGTGACCCTCGGCAACGCGCTGCGTCGGGTGCTCCTGTCTTCGCTGGAAGGCGCTGCAGTTACGTCGGTGCGAATTACCGACGTGCTGCACGAGTTCAGCGATATCCCTGGGGTGCGTGAAGACGTTATCCAGGTCATGCTGCAGATCAAACAACTGCGCATGCTCTTGCACGACGCCGACAACGCCCACCTGCACCTCGAAGTGCGCGGCGAGGGGCAGGTTACTGCAGCCGATATCCAGGTTCCGGCCGAGATCGAAGTCGTCAATCCCGAACTGTACCTGTTCACGGTGGACGATGCTCGTACCAACCTGGAAATCGACATGATTGTGGAACGTGGACGAGGATACTCTCCCGCCAACGAACGTTCCGGGCGGCTGCCGATTGGCGAGCTGCCGGTGGACGCCATTTTTGGCCCGGTCAAACGGGTGAGTTGGACGGTGGGTTCCGCCCGTGTTGGCCAGAGCACCAATTTTGATCGCCTGGTGCTGGAAATCTGGACCGACGGCACGATTCCGCCCGAGCAGTCGCTCGACACGGCTTCAAAGATTTTGATCGATCACCTGCGCCTGATCTCGGGTATCAGTGAAGAGACCCTCACGGTTGGCGAGGAGAAAGAACAGCCCGGAAGCCGGCTGACAAGCGAAGCTGCCGAGACGCCTATTGAAAATCTAGACCTTTCTGTGCGTGTATTCAACTCGCTCAAGCGTACCGGAATCACCACGGTTGGTGACGTGTTGGAGTTGCTCGAAAAGGGCGACGAAGCCGTCATGTCCATCCGTAATTTTGGTGAGAAAAGCCTCGACGAGCTGCGCCAGAAGATGATTGAAAAAGGCTTCTTGGAAGAAGAAAAAGAGATGGAGTAGTGGAAGATGCGACATCAGGTTGCAGGTAAAAAACTCAGTCGAACAAAAGACCAGCGGACCGGTCTGCGGCGCACGATGATTTGCCAGCTTCTGACGAACGAGCGCATTAAGACCACCCGCGCCAAAGCTGAGTTCGATCCGCGGTGAGGCCGAAAAGCTGATCACCCTGGCACGCAACAGCGCCGAGGGGACCGATATCCAGAAGGTGAACGCTCGCCGCTTGGCGGATGCTCGCCTGGGCGGTGACCCGGTGATTGTCAAGAAACTGTTCGACGACATTGGACCGCGCTATGCCAAACGCAACGGCGGCTACACGCGGATGTTCCGGCTTGGGCCTCGCCTCGGTGATAATGCCGACATGGTCCTGCTGGAACTGGTTGAGGAATAGTCCGTCCGGCTGGACCGGATTGGAATGGAACGTTACCAGATTACACTTGCCTACGATGGCACAGACTTCCTGGGCTTTCAGCGCCAGGGAGCCGGGCGAACGGTCCAGGCAGAAGTAGAGGCGGCTCTCCGCCAACTCGGTTGGCAGGGCAGAGCCCTGCTGGCAGCGGGGCGCACCGATAGCGGTGTGCACGCGAGCGGGCAGGAGATCGCCTTCGACTTGGATTGGAAGCACGGCCCCGAAGCGCTGGGTCGGGCGCTAAACGCTCACCTGCCGCCAGATGCGGCGGTGCGGGCGGTCAACGTCGCGGCGGAGGGTTTTCACCCCCGCTACGATGCCAGGCTGCGCAGCTACCGTTATCAGATCTACTGCGAGCCTGCGCGTGACCCCTTGCGCGAGCGTTACGCCTGGCGAGTTTGGCCGGCGGTCAATGTAGAGGTTTTGCATGCCGCCGCCCAGCTGCTGCCCGGCATCCACGACTACGCCGCCTTCGGTTCCCCGCCCCGACCCGATGGCAGCACCGTCCGTGTGATTTACCGGGCCGGTTGGCAGGCGCAAGCCAGCGGCCTGCTGTTTGAGGTCTCGGCCAACGCGTTTCTGTACCATATGGTGCGGCGCCTGGTTTTCATCCAGGTGCTGACCGGTCAGGGACAATGGAGCCTTGAGGCGCTGCAATCCGGCGTCCGTGAGGCTCAGCCGCAGGCCCCTGGCCTGGCTCCGCCACAGGGTCTGGTTCTGTCTGAAGTGCGCTACGAATTGAGCGCCAAAGAGCAGCAAATGCTCGACGATGCCATGAGCAAGTGGAATAGTTTATCAGCAAGTGGAGAAGATGACCGTGGAAAAGACCTACGTCATTAAGGGCAAGCCGGTGTCGGACTGGGTCCTCGTGAATGCGAAGGACCAGGGTCTGGGGCGCCTGGCCACCCAGATTGCAAAATATTTGATGGGTAAGCATAAACCCACCTATACCCCCGGCGTAAGCATGGGCGACTTCGTTGTTGTCATTAACGCCAGCCGTCTGCGTCTTCAACCCAAAGCGGTCGAGGACAAGATGTATTACTGGCATACGAGCTACCCTGGTGGTTTGAAGTCGATGAGCCTGCGCGATATGATGGATAAATACCCCGATCGCGTAATTCGTCGAGCCGTGTGGGGCATGCTGCCGCACAACAAGCTGGGTCGTGCGTTGCTCAAGCGGTTGAAGATCTACGCCGGCAGTGAGCATCCGCACGAAGCTCAGCAACCGAAGCCGGTTGCCTAAAGGAGCAGAAGAAAGATGGCTGTACAATATTACGAAGGGGTCGGTCGCCGCAAAGAAAGCACCGCGCGCGTGCGCGTGATGAGCGGAGCCGGCCAGTTTATGGTCAATGACAAAGCGCTGGAAGATTACTTCACCCGCCTCGGCGACGTGGATTCGATCCTGGCGCCCTTCACCGCTGCCGGCTTCGAACGCAACACCTACGATGTCACCGTCAAGGTGAGCGGCGGCGGTGTTACCGGGCAGACCGACTCGGTCCAGCTCGGCCTGGCTCGCGCAATTGCAAAAATGAACCCCGACCTGATCTCCGCTCTCCGCCGCGCAGGCCTGCTGACCCGCGACCCGCGCATCAAAGAGCGCAAGAAACCAGGTCTCAAGCGCGCCCGCAAGGCCCCGACCTACACCAAGCGTTAGAATTCGCGTTTGCGATTTTACTGGAACGCCCCTCCCCTTTTCGAAAGAAAAGGGAGGGGTTTCCTTTTAATCTTTCGTTTCTGTGCAAGCGCCGGCATTATATTGCGGTATACTCACTAAATTGAAATTGGGCCGGGGGCGAGTGACTCCTGTCCAGAAAGAAGGAGCTTTACATCTAAATGTCTTCCAATTCATCCTTTGCCGGAATCACCATCGTCGGGCTGGGGCCGGGCGAGCCCAATCAGCTCACCCGTCAGGCCTGGGACTGGCTGCAGTCTGCCCCCGAGGTCTATCTGCGCACCCGCCAGCATCCGACTGTCGACGGACTGCCGGGCACGATTGACATTCAGACCTTCGACGACGTCTACGAGGATCACGACAGCTTTGATGAGGTCTATGAGGAAATCGTGCGGCGGGTGCTGGAGCTTGGCACGCGCCCGCAAGGCGTCACCTACGCCGTGCCCGGCCATCCCTTCGTGGCCGAGGCCACCAGTCCCGAGATCGTGCGCCGGGCCCAGCAGATGGGCATCCAGGTGCAGGTGATCGAAGGACTGAGCTTCCTCGAACCAACCTTCACCGCACTGGGCATCGATCCGCTGCCGCAGATCGCCATCGTCGACGCGCTCGAATTGGGCTCGGCCCATGTGCCGCCCTTCTCCACCAGCTTCCCGGCCCTGATTGCTCAGATCTACTCGCGCCAGGTGGCTTCGGACGTCAAGCTGGCCCTGACCTCGATCTACCCGGATGAGTTCCCGGTGCGACTGGTGCATGCCGCCGGCACGCCCGACGAGCGGGTGGAGGACATTCCACTGTATGAGATTGACCGCTCTGCCAGCACGGCTCTGCTAACCACCCTGTACCTGCCGCCGCTTGGCAAGGATACCTCCTTCGAGGGCTTTCAGGAGATTGTGGCCCGCCTGCGCGCGCCGGACGGCTGCCCGTGGGACAAGGCCCAGACGCACCTGACCCTGCGCAAGCATCTGCTGGAGGAGACCTACGAGACCCTGACCGCCCTGGACAAGGAAGACCCGCAGGGGCTGCGGGAGGAGCTGGGCGATCTGCTGCTGCAGATTTACCTGCACGCGCAGATTGCCAGCGAGGAGGGCGAGTTCAACATCGCCGACGTGCTGCAGGGCATTCACCAGAAGATCGTGCGCCGCCACCCCCACGTGTTCGGTGATGTGCAGGTCGAGAACGTCGAGGGAGTGCTGACGACTTGGGAGAAGATCAAAGAGCAAGAGCGCAAGGATAACGGCGTGGAGCAGACCAAGGGCCTGCTGGATGGCGTTCCCCCAGCGCTGCCGGCGCTGAACCAGGCGCAAGAGATCCAGGATCGGGCCGCCCGGGTCGGCTTCGATTGGGATGAGATCGAGCCGGTGATCGCCAAGGTGCGCGAAGAACTCACAGAGGTGCTGGAAGCCGAAACGCAGGAAGCCAGGGCCGGCGAGTTGGGCGATCTGTTGTTCGCCGTCGTCAATCTGGTGCGCTGGTACGATGTGGACGCCGAGAGCGCGCTGCGCAATACCAACGAGCGTTTCCGTACCCGCTTTAAGCACGTCGAACAGAGCGTCAAAGCATCTGGCCGCAACCTGTCGGACGTGACCCTGGGGGAGATGGACGTCTTCTGGGAAGAAGCCAAAAAGATGGAATAGAACCACGGGCAGAAGGGGGAAGGGGAGAGACGGAGACGGGGAGGCCTCAGTGGCCTCCCCGTCTCCGTCTCTCCCCTTCCCCCTTCTGTTTTCTAGCGTAACTCGGGAGCGTTGAACCACAGACCGCCCACCTGGTGGGGGGCGCTGGAGGTGGTGACAAGGCGCATGGTGACAGCGTCTGCCTGGCTGTAGGTGAGCGTGTAGACCACGGCAATGTTGCCTTGCAGTTCTTCCACACTGCTGACCTCACGCGACTGGTAGCTGCCCAGCTTGCTCTCGAAGGTCTGCGCCATGCTCTCGAAGCTGCTCTGAGGCAGGGCATCTTTCAAGTCTTGGGTGAAGTTCTCTGAGAAGGTCTGGTAATCGCCGGTTTCCAGGCCCTGGATGACGTTGTCGGCCATCGGGTCGGCATAAGCAACCACCTGATCGGCTGCTTCACCCGTGATCTTCTTTGCGCTGTTGCAGGCCGGCAGGATCAGCAGCAGCGACAGCGCCAGTACAGCGATGAATGTCTTCAGGTAAAAACGAGTGCTCATTCTTCAAGTTTCCTTTCAGGCCAATTTTACCTTAAAAGTGGTGCGAAGCGAGCGGTAAAGTGCCGCAGCAGGGGTGGGGCATAGGTGATGCGGAAACCATTCAAGCATTCCCGGTTCTGGGTGAGCTCGATCAGGGTGTCGGCGACGTAATCCATATGGGACTGCGTATAGACACGGCGTGGGATCGCCAGGCGCACCAGCTCCAGCTGTGGGTAAACCATTTTTCCCGTGTTTGGGTCGGGATAGGCGAACATGACCGAGCCAATCTCCACGCCGCGGATGCCGCCTTGCAGGTACAGCGCCGCTGCCAGCGCCTGCCCGGGGAATTCGGCCTGCGGAATGTGCGCCAGCATGCGCCCCGCGTCGATGTAGATGGCGTGGCCTCCCGGCGGCTCGATGATCGGCACACCGCCTTCTAACAGGCGCTTGCCCAGGTAGGCGGTTTGGTTCAGGCGATAAGCCAGATAGGATTCGTCCAGACCCTCCAGCAGGCCGGTTGCCATGGCATCCAGATCCCGCCCGGCCAGGCCGCCGTAGGTGGGAAAGCCCTCGCGTAAGATCAGTTCGTTGCACACCGATTGGTACAGCTCCTCGTCACGCATCGCCAGGAACCCGCCGATGTTCACCAGAGCGTCCTTCTTGGCGCTCATCCAGGCCCCGTCGGCCAGGGCGAACATCTCGTTGGCAATCTCCAAGGGGGATCGGTCGGCATAACCCCGCTCGCGCAGCTTGATGAAGTAAGCGTTCTCGGCGTAGCGGCAAGAGTCAATGAAGAAGGGGATGCCAAATTCGCGGTAGGTGGCCGAGACGGCCCGCAGGTTTTCCATTGAAACCGGCTGCCCGCCCCCGGCGTTGTTGGTGATCGTGATGGTTCCGAAGGGGATCTTCTCGGCTCCGACCTTCTGGATGAAGGCCCGCAGCTTATCCACATCCATGTTGCCCTTGAAGGGGAAATGCGACTGAGGGTCGAAGGCCTCATCGATCACCAGATTGGTGGGGATGCCGCGCCGGGCGCGGATGTTCCCGTCGGTGGTATCGAAGTGCATGTTGGAGGGGATGTAGGCGCCCGGCTTCACCAGCAAACTCGCCAGGATGTTCTCGGCAGCCCGGCCCTGGTGGGTGGGCACGAAGTGCTCGAAGCCGAAGATCTTTTGCATGGCCTCGGCCAGGCGGAAGTAGGAGCGCGCTCCGGCGTAAAACTCATCACCTGTCATGATGGCGGCCCACTGCTCCTGACTCATGGCGCCGGTGCCGGAATCGGTCAGCAGGTCGATGAAAACCTCTTCGGCTTTCAAGGCAAACAGGTTGTATCCGGCCCGGCGCATGGCCTCTTCGCGCTGCGGCCTATCGATCAACTGGATGGGTTCGATCATTTTGATGCGGAACGGCTCGGGAGGATATTCGGGCATGGTTTCTCCAGGTTTGGCTCTGAAAAGGATTGACTAGAATATAGTTTAGCACCGATTTTTACGCCTGCGAATAGGTAGGCAGAAGGGTTCCTTGGCAAGGCGCATCTGAAATGGTAGAGACATTTGTAAGACCGGTACAGGCCCGGCTTGTTGTGAATGATCCCAGAGTCTCCTCTGGCTGCTTGGCCCACTGTTTCTCGATCCTATACCCTGCAAAGCCTCGTGATCGGGTAAAATCTCATTGAGAACCTGGAAAAGTTGAAAGACTGCAGCCGGCTCGATCACGGGTTGTATGAGGGCAAGTTGAGAACTTAATAATATTGATTCTGTCCTTGACAAAATCAAAGTTAATGCTATGATATATTTATAAATACAAACACAAACTTTGAAAATAGAAATCAAGCGCAGTTCCGTAGGCCAGGTTGGCCCTGCGCAAGCTCTGGAGGGATTGGCAAAATGGAGCAAAGAACCTTTTCTGTAGCAAATCGAAAGATGGTTGTGTTCAAAGTGCTCGGTAATCTGGACCTGACCGGTTGGGACCAGAACGACATGCAAATCGAGGCGGATGAAGACAGCTTGCGAGTGGAAGAAGACGGCGAGACCATTCGGCTGGTTGCCATGCGCAACCTTCGGGTCGCACTGCCGGCCGGAACGAACGTGCAGATTGAAAAAGTGGGCGCCAATGCCTGGCTGCATCATTATCCGGGCAAGCTGGAGGTCGAGCGGGTGAGCGGCGGCTTGACGGTCGAAGAAGTGCACGACCTGCAAGTTGGCCGGGTCAGCGGCGATTTCTCGGCCCGGCGCATGGCTAATCTGACGGTCGGCCGTGTGGGCGGCAGCTGCGCCGTGGAAGAGATCCGTGAGAAGCTGCAGATCGGCAAGGTCGGCGGCGATTTCAAGGGCCAGCAGATCCAGCAAGCCACCCTCGGGCGAGTAGGCGGCAGCGCGGCACTGCAAACCGATGTGTTTGGCGAGCGGATGCGGGCCGGCGGCGACGCGCTCGTCAGCCTGGGTACCACCGATGGACCGAATGCGGAGATCAGCGCGGGCGGCTCCAGCCGGGTATACCTGCCGGCGGGCGCACGCTTGAACCTGGAGATCCATTCCGGCGCGCACAACATCATCGTGGATCTGACCGGCAAGCGCTTCGACGTGCATGAACGCGATTACACCTATCCCATGGGCGATGAGATGCCCACCTTGCACATCGAGGCCGGCAGCAGCGCCCGCATCAGCGATGAGGCCTGGACTCCGATTGACATGTCCGGGCGCTTCCGGCGGGCCGAACGGCGTGCCGAGGAATGGGGCATCCCAGGATTGGCGGCGGGCATGCGGGCCGTCGAGCGGGCGGTGGCGGATTCGCAGCGCATCGCCGGGATTGCCAGCCAGGCCGGGCAGGAAGCCGCTCGCCAGGCCGAGGACCGTGTGCGCGAAGTGATGCGCGACCTGGATATGCGCTTTGGCGGCGCGCCATCCACCGAATCGCCGGTCCATGGGCAGGCCCCTGAGACCGCCCAGGCGCCGGTGGAACCGGCCCCTCCCGGCGAGCCCGAAGCGGACGTCGAAGCGCAGGGTGTGAGTGAGGAAGAGCGCATGTTCGTGCTGCGCATGCTGCAGGAGAAAAAGATCACCCTGGAAGAAGCGGAGAAGCTCCTGGATGCGCTGGAGGGCCGCTCGTAGTGAAGATGATTCGGATCCAAGCATCTTAAAAAATGGTTGCTGTGGGCGTCATAAAACCCACAGCAACCGTTTTTGGATCTTGAGATCCATTTCTCGGCTATAATCAATGCGGGGCAGGTTTAATGGATGAAGGATAAACGAACATGACACTTCGAGAACAGCGAATTAAGATCATGCGCAAGGTGGAGGCGGGCGAGCTTTCGATTGAAGAAGGCTCACGCATACTGGCAGCCTTGGACGCAGGCGAGCTGCTGCCGGAAGAACACGTCCTCCAGGCGGAGAGCGTACCACCGGCCGTGCCGATCGACGTACAGCCGGAGGTGGTGGAGACCGGTGAGGAAGAGATCCGGCAGCGGGTGGCGCGCTGGAAGCGCTGGTGGACTCTGCCGATGGCGGTGGGGGTGTTCCTGGCAGTCACGGGCGCTTACTGGATGTATGCAGGCTATCAGGCGGCCGGTTTGAGCTGGGGCTTTTGGCTGGCGTGGTTCCCCTTTGGCTTGGGCCTGGCTGTCATTGCACTCAGCTGGTACAGCCAATACATCCCCTGGCTGCACGTGAGCGTGCGCGACCGTTCCGCAGGCAGCCATACCAATGTGGCCTTCAGCATGCCGCTGCCGATTGATCTGGCCTCGTGGGGTCTGCGTGTGTATCGCACGTTTGCGCCCGAACAGGCCCGCGGTCAGCACATCGAGGAGATCGAGGCTTTCTTGAGCGCCTCACTGTTCACGGACGATCCACTGCACGTCTTTGTGGATGACAAAGCCGGCTCGCAGGTGGAAGTTGTAATTTTGGGGAAAACGTAATACGATAGAAGCATGGCAAAGCTGCCCAAGCGCGTTTGGATTGGCATCCTGATTCTGCTGCTCTCCCTGGCCCTGCTGGCGTTTTCATTCTGGCCGCTGGGACGGGCGCAGTTGGTCGTTCCCCTGCCGACCATTGAATCGCCCCCTTCGACCCCGGTGAGCGGATTGATCTTGCTTTTCTTCGAGACGCTGCTGTGAAACGCGCGGCAGGTACGCTCGCCCGGCTGTCGGTGGTCCTGCTCCTGGCGCTGTTCGGCTGCAGCGCGCCTCCTGTAGAAGAAACGCCTGCGGCTCCCCCCGAGAACCCCATTCCACAGATCCTCGCGACCCTCCCGCCCGTCCAGCCAACCCTCCCTGCCCCTCAGATGAAAGAGCGCCGCCTGCTGACGGTAGACCGCCCTGAGGCCATCTGGGTCGGGGAATCGGACCGCATCCAGCTGGCGCTGGAGGTGGACGAGCAGGGCCGTATCACGCCGACCGTGGAACAGGCGGGCCACGAACTCAGCCTGGAGCCGATCGAGGTGCCCGACCTGTACGATACGCACAACCTGGTGCTGGAAGCGCGCCTCGACATGGCCGGGATCGAGGTGCAGCCAGACGACAGCATCAGCGAGACCATGCAGCGTGGCAAGACGGTGCGGCTTTTCTGGAGCCTCAGCCCGGCTTCGCCCGGCGTCTACCGCGGCACACTCTGGATCTACCTCAACCTGGTGCCAAAGGACGGCGGCTCGGTTGAACGGCAAACATTGCTGGCCCTCCCAATCGACGTGGAGGGGCGCAGTTCTCTGTTGGGCCTGCCCGTTCGAGCTGCCCGCTGGACGGGTGTGGTCGGGTCGGTGTTCGGATTCGTGCTGGGCTTCCCATTCCTGGATAAAATCTTATCGTACTTTTGGAGGAGTCTTCGTAAACGATCCGGCAAATGAACGAAAAAATGCTGTGGACGCAATCGAGGGGCCGGTAAGCCGGCCCCTCGATTGCGTCCACAGCATTTTTTCGTTCATTTAAATTCAGACAAAAGTTCTTTAGATTAGTATATTTGTGATAAAATGTACATCGCAAGACCTTAAGAGCGCAGTTCACACCAATATGGAGAAGCATCATGCTGAATGACTGGTTATACATCGGCATTTTTATGTCCGTGTCATTTTTCTTGCCGGCTGCTGCCATTGCCATCGCAGCCATCCTTTCACCAAAAAAGCCGGACAGCATTAAAAATTCAACTTACGAGTGCGGCGTCGAGACCGTGGGCGAAACCTGGGTGCAGTTCAAAGCCCAGTACTACGTGTATGCCCTGGTGTTCCTCGTCTTCGATGTGGAGACCATCTTCCTGTATCCGTGGGCGGTGGCGTATAACCAGCTGACCCTGTTTGGAGTTGCAGAGGCAATCCTGTTCATCCTGATCCTTTTGGGTGGGCTGCTCTATGCCTGGCGCAAAGGCTCACTTGAGTGGGCATGAGAATAGTCCGAATCAAAAATGGTTGTGCTGACTCAGCACAACCATTTTGTGAAGCGTGTGAGATTACCGACCTGGAGATGTAGATGAGTTTTTGGAACGACCCGATCAACTTCCTGGCGAATTGGCTGGGTGGGCTGATGCAAAACATAGGCTTCTCGGATGGATTGATCCGGGTGATCCTATACGGCATTGGCGCTTTCACCCTGGCCATGCTGGCGATGCTGCTGGTGGTGTTCTTGATCTGGCTGGAGCGTAAGATCATCGGCCGGGTGCAGGATCGCCTGGGACCGAACCGCATCGGCCCCTACGGCATCTTCCAGACCTTTGCCGACATGCTCAAGATTTTCACCAAAGAGCACATCACCCCCCAAGGCGCCGACCTGGTGCCCTTCAACCTGGCCCCAATCGTCTCGGTGGCAGCGGTGCTGATGGTCTGGGCGGTGATCCCATTTACCATTAGCATGTACGGTGTCAACCTGAGTGTCGCCGTGCTCTACATCGTGGCGGTCGGCTCTCTAGGCGAGATGGGAGTTGTGATGGCCGGCTGGGGCTCGAACAATAAGTATGCCCTGTTGGCCGCCTTCCGAGCGGTAGCCCAGCTGATCTCCTACGAGGTGCCGATGGTGGTGTCGCTGCTGATCCCGGTCATGCTGAGCGGATCCATGGGCATGAACGATATCGTCCAGGCGCAGAACGTTCCATACATCTTGATTGCCCCGCTGGCGGCCCTGATCTTTTTCATCTCGCAGGTGGCCGAGGTCGGTCGGGCGCCGTTCGACCTGGTCGAATCCGAGTCCGAGCTGGTCTCGGGCTTCAACATCGAATATTCCGGGTTGAAGTTTGGTATGTTCTACGTGGCCGACTTCCTGCACGCCTTCACCATCTCACTGCTGTTCGCCACCTTCTTTCTGGGCGGTTGGCGTGGTCCCTTGGCGGCGCAGGTGCCCTTCCTGGGCTTCCTTTATTACGTGCTCAAGACTTCGCTGGTGTACTTCCTGATCATCCTGATCCGGGCGGCCATGCCCCGCTTCCGCATCGACCAAATGATGGACCTCAACTGGAAGCTGCTTACCCCACTGTCGCTGGTGGTGGTGATGATGACCGCCCTGATCGACAAGGCCATCCCCGGTGGCTGGAGCCTGTTGAAGATTGGCGCAATCCTGCTGGCGAACATCCTCGTCTATCTGGCGACCGACGCGCTCATGCGCATGTTCTCCAAACGCAACCCGCGCCCCGTGGTGGCCCCCATTCCACGGCCGGTGGCTCGCTACACCCCGCCGCAGTCCGAACCCGGAGCGCAGCCATGACCTCACTGCAAATCGTCTTCCTGGTCATTTCGGCCGTGACCATGTTTTCGGCCTTGCGGGTGGTCTCCACCCGCAACATGATCCACGCTGCCCTGTGGCTGGTGGTAGCCCTGATGGGCATGGCGATCCTGTTCGCGCTGCTGGAAGCGCGCTTCTTCGTGGTGGTGCAGCTGCTGGTCTACATCGGCGCGATCGCGATCCTGATCATCGTTGGCGTGATGCTGACCCGCAACGCAGCCCAGGACCGCACGCCCTCGGCCAACCGTGGCTGGTGGAGTGCGGCGCTGGTCTCGGCGGCGCTGCTGGCGGGCATGGTCTACGCGCTGAGCACCTGGAGCGGCTTCGGCGTCATCGAGCGGGTGGCCGGTTCCGGCGGCGGTGAGGATATCGCTGCCCTGGGCAAGGCTCTGGTCGACCCGGCGGGTTACCTGATCCCGTTCGAGGTGGCCTCGGTGCTGCTGCTGGCGGCCATGGTCGGGGCGATCTACATCGCCGGACAAAGGAAGGAGGGCCGCTCATGATCCCCATGTACTGGTTCCTGGTCTTCTCGGCGGCGCTGTTTTGCGTGGGGCTGTTCGGCGTCCTGGCCCGCAAGAACGCCATCGGCGTGCTGATGGGCATCGAGCTGATGCTGAACGCCACCATCCTCAACCTGCTGACCTTCTGGAGCTACCTGCACGCGCCCCGGCTGAACGGGCTGGCCTTCGTTGCCATCGTCTTCGCCACAGCCGCAGCCGAGACGGCAGTCGGCCTGGCGCTGATCATTTCCGCTTACCGCCGCCGCCGCACGGTGGTTGCCGATGAGATGGACACACTTCAAGGGTAGACGGGAGAACTGAGAGCAATATGGCACTTCAATCACTTGTCTGGATCATCCCCTTACCGCCCTTGCTGGCGTTTGCGCTGATTGCGCTGTTTGCCTTCCGCTCCCGCTCCCTGAGCCACTGGCTGGCGCTGGCCGGGGCCGGTCTGTCCTGGCTGGCGAGCATGGTCATCTTCTTGCGGGTCATTTCCATCCCCAATCTGAACGAAAATCCGCTGCTGGCCTCGATCAACTGGTTCCCAATTGGCGATGGATGGTTCCGCATTGGGGTGCAGGTCGATCCGCTAACCGCGGTGGTGCTGTTTTTCGTGGCCTGGACGGTGCTGATGATCTTTATCTACAGCATCGGCTACCACAACTATGGGCAGCCGGTGGGCGCGCATGACCAGCGTGGGCTGCCGCCGGAGGGCGCAACCGTCAAAGAGCACGGTCACAAGCATCGCGTTCCCTCGGTCGAGCCGTTGTACTCCCGCTTCTTTGCCTTCATCTCGCTGTTCGCCTTCGCCATGTTCACCCTGGTGGTCACCGACAACCTGCTGGTGCTGTACGTGGCCTGGGAGATTATGGGCCTGTGCTCGTACCTGCTGATCGGCTTCTGGTACGCCAGGCCCTCGGCCCGCGACGCAGCCATCAAGGCCTTCCTGGTCACCCGCATCGGCGACATGTTCATGCTGCTGGGCATGGCCGCGCTGTATTCGCTGACCGGCACATTAAACTTCCGCGAGATCCTCGCCAACCCGGCCGTGCTCGCGCAGCTGGCCTCCTCGGTCTCGCCTGTGTTTGGACTGTCGTGGGCCGGGTTGATCGGCCTGCTGATCTTCGCCGGCACGGTCGGCAAGGCGGCCCAGTTCCCGCTGCACGTCTGGCTGCCGGACGCCATGGAAGGCCCCACCCCGGTTTCAGCCATGATCCACGCCGCCACGATGGTCTCAGCCGGCGTGTACCTGGCCATCCGCTTCTACCCGTTGATGTCGGCCGGTTGGCTGCCGGACATGCCGCTCACGCCGCCGCTGTTCGCCATGGCGGCCATCGGGGCGTTCACGGCCCTGTTCGCGGCGGTGATCGCCGTGGCGCAGAACGATATCAAGCGCGTGCTGGCCTACTCGACCATCTCGCAGCTGGGATATATGATAGCGGCGCTGGGCGTCGGCGCGTACGTCGCGGCCAGCTTCCACCTGCTGACGCACGCCTTCTTCAAGGCGCTGCTGTTCCTGGCTTCGGGCTCGGTCATCCATGGCATGGAGCATGGCTCGCTGCACTCCGGGCAAAACCTGGACCCGCAAGACATGACCAATATGGGTGGGCTGCGCAAGAAGATGCCGCTGACCTTTGCCACCTTCCTGATCGGTGGGCTGGCGCTTTCGGGCTTCCCGCTGCTGACCGCCGGTTTCTGGTCGAAAGACGAGATCCTGGCCGGCGCTTTCGACGGCGGGTATCTGATCGTGTTCATCGCCCTGGCGCTGGCGGCCCTGCTGACCGCCTTCTACACCGCCCGCCAGATCACCCTGACCTTTCTGGGCAGGCCGCGCACACCGTCCGCCGAACAGGCCGGCGAGTCTCGCCCAACCATGGTGTACCCGCTGGTGGTGCTGGCTTTCTTCGCCATTACCGCCGGATGGGTGGGCATCCCGCACAACTTCCCGGTGCTCGGCAATCTGGTACCCAACTGGATGGAGACCTTCGTCGGCAGCATGGTGCCCAAGCACGAACCGCTGATGGCTCCCAGCCGCATCCCGCTGCTGACCTCGATCGTGGTGTCGCTGGGCGGGCTGTTCCTGGGCTGGTGGACCTACCGGCGCGTCCAGGTCGGCGCGCCCGACCCGCTGCGCCGACCGCTCGGCCCGCTGTACACCTGGATGAAGGATAAGTTCTACTTCGATCAAATCTACCACACCCTCTTTGTGGTCCCGTCTGAATGGTTCGCCGCAGCGGTCTCGTACCGCCTGATCGACCAGCGCATCCTGGACGGCATCCTGCACGCCATCGGGCGGGTGGGTCTGCTGTCGGGGCGCTTCCTGCGCTTCGTGATCGATGTTCCGCTGATCAACGGCGCAGGGAACGCCTTGGGTGACGGCGCCCGCGAGCTCGGCGCCGACCTGCACCGGGCCCAGACCGGGCGGGTGCAGCAGTACATGGTGATCGCCATCAGCGTGCTGGTGTTCCTGGGCGCACTTATCTATTACATCTACCTGGCATAATCTTTCTCCGAGGAAATTGATGGAATTTCTGGCAAGCCACCTGTTGACGTTGATCCTGTTCGTCCCCACAGCCGGGGCGGCGCTGCTCTTGCTGCTGCCTGCCGGGCGCACCCGCTGGCTGCATTGGGCCGCGCTGGGGATCAGTCTAATCCCATTCGCCCTCTCGCTGGCGGCCTGGGCGCGCTTCGATCCGTCCGCCGCAGGCTTCCAACTGCAAGAGCAGGCCGGCTGGTACGGCGCCATCGACGCCACCTACCATCTGGGCATCGACGGTATCTCGCTGACCATGGTGCTGCTGACCACGCTGCTCACGCCGCTGGCGCTGCTGGCGTCCTTCAGCATCGGCGAGCGTCTGAAAGCCTACCTGATCCTGTTCCTGCTGCTCGAGACTGGCATGTTGGGCGTGTTCCTATCGCTCGACCTGCTGCTGTTCTTCGTGTTCTGGGAGGTCGGGCTGGTGCCGATGTACTTCCTGATCAATCAATGGGGCGGTGCGAACCGCAACTACGCCTCGCTCAAGTTCATCCTGTACACCATGGGCGGCTCGCTCGGGCTGCTGCTGGCGATCCAGGTGATCGGGCTGGTTTCGGGCACGTTCGACCTGCCGGTCCTGCTGCAGCGCTGGCCCACCCTGCAAGCCACATCCCTGTTCGGCCTGCCGGTGGCGACCGTCAAGGCGGTGGCCTTCTGGGCCTTTGTGATCGCCTTCGCAGTCAAGGTGCCGATCTGGCCGTTCCACACCTGGCTGCCGGATGCCCATACCGAGGCGCCCACCGCCGGGTCGATGATCCTGGCGGGCGTGCTGCTCAAGCTCGGCGCTTATGGCTTCCTGCGTCTGGTGCTGCCGCTCTACCCGCTTGAATCGCACGCCTACGCCGGCTGGCTGGCGGCGCTGGGTACACTGGCGATTGTGTTCGGCGCATTGAGCGCATTCGCCCAAACCGACTTCAAGCGCCTGGTGGCATATTCCTCGATCAACCACATGGGCTTCGTGGTGCTCGGCATCGCCGCGGCCGCCTGGGCTGCCGGGACGCAGAACGCCGTGATCGCCGTCAATGGGGCCGTGCTGCAAATGGTGGCGCATGGGCTCTCGGCGTCTGGCATGTTCTTCCTGGTGGGCGTGATCTATGAGCGCACCCACACCCGCAATCTCAACGACTACGGCGGCCTGTGGACCTTGCTGCCCGGTTATGGCAGCATCTTGCTGTTCACGGCCATGGCTTCGCTGGGGCTGCCCGGGTTGGCCGGTTTCATCCCCGAGTTCCTCGTGGTGCGCGGCGTCTGGCCGGTGTTCACCCTGGCCACCGCCATTAGCATGATCGGCCTGTTCTTCACCGGCGCGTTCATATTGAAGGCGCTCAAGAAGGTGCTGTATGGGCCGCTCAACACGCATTGGACCGGGTTATTACCCGCCATGAGCGCCCGTGAACTGGTGGTGATCGCGCCGCTGATGGCGCTGATGCTGGCGATTGGCATCTGGCCGGCCTGGATCCTGAATATCATCAACCGCGCCGTGATGGCCTGGTTCTAAGAGGTGCCGTGTGACATTTCCGATCCTTAGCAGTACCGTCTTCCTACCCCTGGCAGCCGGGCTGATCATCCTGATCTTGCCCAAGGAGCGCCAGATGTGGTCGCGCTGGGTGGCGCTGGCGGCTGCGATTGCAACGCTGCTTTTATCCTTCTTCGTCTACTTTGGCTATAACCCGGCTGCAGGCGGCTATCAGTTTGTCGAGCGCCTGCCGTGGGTGCCGGCTTTGGGCATTTCCTATTTCGTCGGCCTGGACGGCATCAGCGCACCGCTGGTGCTGCTGGCGGGCGTGGTGGTGTTCAGCGGCGTGATGGTCTCTTGGAACGTGTCTGACCGGCCGCGCGAGTTCTTCAGCTTCCTGATGATCCTTGCCACCAGCGTGCTCGGGGTGTTCGTCTCGCTCGACCTGTTCCAGCTGTTCTTCTTCTTCGAGCTGGCGGTCTTCCCTAAGTACCTGATGATCGTGCTGTGGGGCTACCCGGCCACGCGCGAGTATGGCGCGATGAAGCTGACCCTGTACCTGTTCGCCGGGTCGCTGGTGGCCCTGGTGGGGGCCCTCGCGATCTACTTCGGCTCGGGGCTGCACACCTTCGACATGATCGCGCTGGAGAAAGCCGGCTTTGCCGTGAGCTTCCAACGCCTATGGTTCCCGTTCGTGTTCCTGGGCTTCGCCGTGCTGGGCGGCATCTTCCCGTTCCACTCTTGGGCGCCGGACGGTCACGTGGCCGCGCCGACGGCGGTTTCGATGCTGCTGGCAGGCGTGGAGATGAAAGTAGGCGCATTCGCCGCTCTGCGTGTAGCGATCATGCTGCTGCCGCAAGGGGCTCACTACTGGGCGCCGCTGATCCTGGCCCTGGCGACCATCAATGTGGTCTACGGCGCGCTGATCGCCCTGATCCAGACCGATTTCAAGTACGTGATCGGCTTCTCCTCCGTCTCGCACATGGGCCTGGTGATGATCGGCTTCGCCACCCTCACCCCACGCGGCTTGATGGGTGCGGGCCTGCAAATGTTCTCGCACGGCATCATGACGGCGCTCTTCTTCGCCGTGGTCGGCATGGTCTACGACCGCATGCACACCCGCGACATTGCCAAGCTGGGCGGCCTGTTCCGTAAGATGCCCTGGGCGGCGGTAGGCTTCATCATCGCCGGCATGGTGTCGATGGGTATGCCGGGCTTCTCGGGCTTCATTGCCGAGTTCCCCATCTTCATGGGAGCCTGGCAGGTGGCCCCGCTGGTGGCGATCATCGCCGTGACCGGTGTGTTGATCACCGCAGCCTACATCCTGCTGGTCGTGCGGCGGGTGTTCTTCGGCAAGCTGCCCGAGGGCTGTGAGGATATGGCCCTGAACGTCAGCGTGCGCGATAAAATCGTCATCGGCTTGCTGGCGACCATGATGATTGCAATCGGTTGGTTCCCGTCCCTGATGACACCGCTGATCCAATCGGGCGTAACCCACATCATGGCGATCTTGGGAGGTTCCTGACATGGTTGGAGGTGCGAGTTCCATGCTTCTTGCGATTTTGCCCGAGATCGGCCTGGTGGTCCTGGCGGCGGTGATTTTGACTCTCGACCTGGTCTGGCGCGACCGGCGCTGCCGCAATCTGGGTTGGTTCACTGCCGGCGGTATGCTGCTGATCGGCGTTGTCAGTTTGCTCTTTTCGCGACCCGGTCCCGATCCGGCGCTGGTTTTCGGCGGCATGCTGCGCCTGGATCAGATCGGTTTCGTGTTCCGCATGTTGTTCCTGGCGGGGGCGGGCATGACGGCTCTGCTGGCCATGGAGAACGAAAGCCTGTGCCTGCACGGCGAGTTCTATGTGATGCTGATCGTCAGCACGCTGGGCATGGTGCTGATGGCCTCGGCCACCGACCTGATCCTGCTCTACCTGGCAATCGAGACCACCACCATCCCGCTGTTCGTGATGGTCGGATTCAACACCCGCGACGAACGCTCCGTCGAGGCGGGCATCAAGTATTTCCTGTTCGCCGCCATGACCTCGGCAGTCATGCTGTACGGTTTCTCGCTGCTGTATGGCTTCACCGGCGAGACCAACCTGTACGCCCTGGCGAACGGCTTGCGCGTCGGGCAGGTCTCCATCGCGGCCGCGCTGGGCTCGCTGCTGTTGGCGCTGGTCGGCTTTGGCTTCAAGGTATCCTCAGCGCCGTTCCACTTCTGGGCGCCGGACGTGTACCAGGGCGCGCCCACCCCAGTCTCGGGCTTCCTCTCGACCGCCTCGAAGGCGGCCGGGTTTGCCGTGCTGCTGCGGGTGTTCACGGTGGTCTTCCCCGACCTGGCGTGGATCTGGTCGCTGGTGATCGCCATCCTGGCCGTGCTCAGCATGCTCATCGGCAACATCCTGGCGCTCTCGCAGACCAACCTGAAGCGCCTGCTGGCGTATTCCTCGATTGCCCAGGCCGGGTACGTCCTGATCGGCGTGTCCGCCGGTAATTCGCTCGGCATCAGCGGAGCCATCTACTACTTGATGGCCTATCTGTTCACCAATATCGCAGCTTTTGGGATAGCCCTGGTGGTGGAGCGCAATAATGGCTCCAGCGATCTGAGCGCCTTGGCCGGGCTCAACCGCCGCTCGCCGGTCCTGGCCCTGTTAATGCTGGCGGCCATGTTGTCGCTGGGCGGCGTCCCGCCTTTTGCCGGGTTTATCGCCAAGGTGCTGGTGTTTGGCGCAGCGGTGCAGGCGGGCATGGTCTGGCTGGCGGTGGTCGGCGTGCTCAACTCGCTGCTGGCCCTATACTACTACCTGGTCGTGCTCAAGTGGGTGTACCTGTATCCCTCCGACCAGGAGAACGAGCCGGTTATAACAGCTTTTTCCTGGCGGCTGGCCCTTGCGTTGTGTGGAGTGGGCATCGTAGCGCTCGGGTTTGTGATCGCGCCGCTGTTCAACTGGGCCACGCTGGCCGCAACCTTGTTCTAGCGGCAGGTGGAAACCGCTTCCGAAGTGCGTTCCACCAGAAGTCAGCAAACATATAATCTGGACACCCTTTAAATTTGACTGTAATAGGCTGATTTGTTATAATACCGCAAATGAGTTCACCTCGCGACCAAAAACGGGATGGGAGACAGAGCGTCTTCACGCTGGCGCTGATTGGGGTTATTGGTCAGGTAGGTTGCGTAACATTTGTTATTGTTCTTTTCGTCATCTTATTAGGGTTGTGGTTGGATCGGCAGTTGGGCACCCGTCCGGTGTTTACGCTGATCCTTGTATTTAGCAGCATCCCTGTCACCATATTTACTATGCTTTTCCTCGTCCGCAAAGGCGTCGACCGCATCCAAGGGAGATTGGTCGAGCCCGGCCAAAAAACGAAAGAGGAGGACCACGTTGGCAGAGACTGACAAACCGCGGTGGCGATACGGCTTCAAGCGCTGGATTGTATTCCTGTTTATTGCTTTGAACATCGTCGCCGCCCAATTTTATCCCCCCGTTCGGCCGTCGATCGCGGTCGCACCAGAACGCTTATCGCACGATCCGTTGTTTACTTTGCCAGGGATCGGCGATTTTTATATGACGAACACGCTCATTTCCATGCTGATCGTGGATGTGATCGTGCTGCTGCTGGCCTTCCTGGTCCAGCGAGCCGTTCGGAGCGGTCAGATTGTGCCGACTGGCATTTCCGGGGCGGTTGAGGCGCTGCTTGAAGCGCTCTACAACCTGACCGAATTGACCGCCGGAAAGTGGGCGCGCAAAATTTTCCCGCTGGTGGCGACCATCTTCATCGTGGTGCTGCTGGCGAACTGGATGGAGCTCATCCCCGGCGTCGACAGCATCGGCCTGATCGAGCATGCCCCAGGAGAAGGCGGCTATGCCATCTCGCAGCTTTCGCCTTCGCTCTGGACGGTCATCTCCCAGCCCGGCGAGTACATCGTGCTGCCGTTTGTGCGCGTGCTCTCCACCGACTTGAACTTCACCGTGGCTTTGGCGATCATCTCGGTCGTGATGACCCAGGTGATCGGCTTCCAGGCGGTCGGTTTCGGCTTTTTATCCCGCTATTTCAACGTCACCACCCTGTTTTCAAAGCCCGGCTTTGGCGCCATCGACCTGGGCGTGAGCATCCTGGAGTTGATCTCCGAGTTTTCCAAGCTGCTCTCGTTCTCTTTCCGGTTGTTTGGCAATATCTTCGCCGGAGCGGTGCTGCTGTTCGTGGTGGGGTCGCTGATCCCGGTGTTTGCGCAGTCGCTGGTCCTTTTGTTTGAATTCTTCATCGGCGCGATCCAGGCGTTCGTGTTTGCCATGCTAACCCTGGTGTTCATGGCGCAGGCCACGCGTGGCCACGGTGAAGGCGAGCACTAGCTGCTCAATAGGAATTTTTGAACCGAGTTATTACATTTGATTCATCCTGGAGGAGCATACAATGGAAGGCAATATTGTCGAAGCAGCGAAATTCATCGGAGCAGGGCTGGCAATGATCGGCGCCCTGGGCGGCGGTGTTGGCATCGGCCTGAGCGTGCAGGGCGCGCTGGAGGGTATGGCCCGCAACCCTGATACCTACGGTACGCTGCTGACCAATATGATTTTGGGCATTGCATTCTCCGAAGCCATTGCCATTTACTGTCTGGTGATCGCGTTCTTGATGCTGTTCGTTCTCTAGCAGCGTCTGCAACCATCTGAAAGGAGACTGCTTTGGAAGCCCTAGGACTTAATCTCGGATATTTACTCGTACAAATCCTTAACTTCGGGATCCTATTCATCGTCTTGTATGGCTGGGTTTATAAGCCGCTGCTCAATATGCTGGAGGAACGCCGCCAGAGGGTTGCCCAGGGGCTGGAAGACGCCCGCGTGGCTGCAGACGCTCGCGCCAACGCTGAGAAAGAAGCCGAACAGATCATCAACGATGCCCAGGTGCGCGCGGCTGAAGTCGTACGTGAAGCCACCGTGCGGGCTGAGGCGGTCGAGCAGGAGCTGCGCACTCAGTCGGAATCCGAAGTTGCCGCATCGCGCGAAGCCGCCATGGCCGATCTGGAGCAGGAACGCAACTTGATCCTCAGCGGCCTGCGCAGTCAGGTGGTTTCCCTGGCGATTGCCGCAGCCCAGCGCATCATCGGCGAGTTGTTGGACGAGACCCGCCAGCGCCGCCTGCTGCAAGAATTCTTCTCGGGTGTTAAAGACAATCAGGTCGTGCTGCTGCAAACCACCGAACTGGCGGGCGAATCCGCCGAGGTGACCAGCGCTCTGCCATTGACGAAAGAAGAGCAGGATACGATCAAGCGCGAGCTGCTGAAATCTTCCAGCGCCGGCGCCACGGTCACTTTCCGCGTCGACCCGAACATTCTGGGCGGGTTGATCGTGCGCGTAGGCGACCGGGTGGTAGACGCTTCCATCTCAGGCCAACTGCAAGACCTGCGTCAAACCATGCAGTAAAGAAATTCTATGGTTGGTTGGATGTCGAAAAATCTGTCCGAGCTGTTTGCCGATGTGCCAGCCGTGAAGGTGATCTCGCCGGGTGAAATCCCTCCGGCGCCGGTCAGTGGGATCGCGCTGGATTCGCGCCAGGTGCAGAAGGACAACCTGTTTGTGGCCCTGGCCGGCGGTAACACTGACGGTCATCGCTATATCCCGGCTGCCATCGAACGCGGCGCATCGGCCGTGGTAGGCGCCGAAGACATCCCCGGTTTGACCGTGCCGTACATCCAGGTGGAAAATTGTCGCGAGGCTTTAGCTTACCTCGCGGCTTCTTTCTTTAACTTTCCCGCCCGGCGTCTGACCATGATTGGCGTGACCGGCACGGATGGGAAGACCACCACCGCCAGCCTCATCTACGAAATCTTGTTGTCGGCCGGGATTTGGGCGGGGATGGTCTCGACCGTCAACGCCGTAATTGGGGATGAGGTGCTCGACACCGGCTTTCACGTCACCACACCCGAAGCGCCGGATGTGCAGCGCTATCTGTACCGGATGAGTGTAGCCGGGCTAACGCATGCCGTGCTCGAATTGACCTCGCACGGGCTGGCTCAGCACCGCGTCACGGCTTGCGACTTCGACATCGGCGTGGTCACCAATATCACCCACGAGCATCTCGACTATCACGGCAGCTACGAAGCTTATCGGGCGGCCAAGGCGCGCCTGTTCGAAGGGCTGTCCGAAACGCCCGAGAAGCCGCGCGGCAACCCGCGCCTGGCAGTGCTCAACAAAGACGACCAGTCTTACCAGTACCTGCATGAGGTGACCAGCGTCCGGCAGGTGAGCTACAGCCTGTCGCCTGGGGCCGATCTGTGGGCCGAGGACGTGCGCTACGATTCGGCCGGGGTGCATTTTACCGCAGTAGGCCCGGGTTTCCACCAGTCCATCGACAGCAGCCTGGTGGGTTCCTACAACGTCTCGAACATTCTGGCCGCGTTGGGCTCCACCATCCTCGGCTTGAAAGTGAAGCCTGAGGTGGCTGCGCAGGGCGTGGCACATTTGCGGGCGGTCCCGGGGCGCATGGAGCGCATCGACCTGGGCCAGAACTTCCTCGCCATTGTCGATTTCGCCCATACCCCCAACGCCCTTAAGAGCGTGTTGGAAACCGTGCGCGAGATGACCGGGGGCCGCGTGCTGGCGGTGTTTGGTTCGGCCGGGCTGCGCGATCGGGAGAAGCGCCGCCTGATGGCCGAGGTCTCGGCGGAGCTGGCGGACGTGACCATCCTGACTGCCGAAGATCCGCGCACCGAGGCGCTGGAGGATATTTTGGATGAGATGGCCTCGGCGGCCGAGGGCAAGGGCGCCGTGGAAGGCAAGGATTTCTACCGGGTGAGCGACCGCGGTGAGGCGATCTTCAAGGCGCTGCAAATGGCGCAGCCCGGGGATGTGGTGATTGCCTGCGGCAAGGGCCACGAGCAGTCGATGTGCTTTGGCGAGATCGAATATCCATGGGATGATCGTATCGCCATGCGGGCGGCTCTCTCGCGCCTGATCGCCGTGACCGGCCCGCCCATGCCGTACTTGCCCACACAAGAATAACTTGACCAATAAAAAAAAGGCTGCAGCAGCGCTGCAGCCTTTTTTATTCGTCAAGTTATTCTTACCGTCTTCGTCCTCGGTCTCCACCGCCGGAGCGACCACCGCGGTCGCCGCCTCTGCCGCCGCCGCCACCAGGGCGACCGCCGCTGCTGCTGCGCGGGCGATCATGCTCCAGCGCTTCTTCCAGCGTCCAGCCTTCCATGGCAGCCTGGCGAGACAGGCGGATCTTGCCGTTCTCGTCGATGGCCGTGACCATCACAGTCACCTCATCGCCAACCCGGACCACGTCTTCGACCGTGTTGACCCGCTCGGTATCAAGCTGCGAGATGTGCACCATGCCGTCGATATTGGGCAGGATTTCGACAAAAGCGCCGAAATCGGTGGTGCGAACCACGCGGCCGGTATAGATGCGGCCGACTTCGGCTACCTCGGTCAGCAGCGAGATTCGCTCGCGGGCCGCAGCCTCGTCTTCGGCGTTGGTGGCGGCAATGAAAACCGTGCCGTCATCATCGATGTCGATCTTGGTATGCGTATCCTCTTGCAGCTGGCGGATAACCTTACCGCCTGGGCCAATCACCGCGCCAATCTTGTCGATCGGTACCTGAACGGTGGTGATGCGCGGCACGTGCGGCTTCAGTTCGGGCCGCGGCGCCGGGATAACTTCCAGCATCTTTCCCAGGATGAAGGCTCGCGCCTCTTTGGCCTGCTTGAGCGCTTTGGTCAGCAGCTCAGAGGTGATCCCTTTGATTTTGATATCCATCTGCAGGGCAGTGATGCCCTTGTCGGTGCCGGTGACCTTGAAGTCCATGTCGCCCAGGTGATCTTCCGTGCCGAGAATATCGGTCAGGACGACCTCTTTACCCTCGCCTTTGATCAGGCCCATGGCGACGCCGGAAACCGGAGCCTTAATCGGCACGCCGGTGTCCATCAGCGCCAGGGTGGAGCCGCAAACCGATGCCATCGAGGATGAGCCATTGGAGGCCAGCACTTCCGAGACCAGGCGGATGGTGTATGGAAACTCAGTTTCATCCGGGATGACTGGCATCAAAGCGCGTTCCGCTAGCATGCCGTGGCCGATTTCCCGCCGAGACTGGCCGCGCAGCGGCTTGGTCTCGCCGGTTGAGAAGGGTGGGAAGTTGTAATGGTGCAGGTAACGCTTGTGTTCGGTCGGCGTCAGGTTGTCGAGCTCCTGAGCTTCCTTGGGTGTGCCAAGCGTCGCCAGGGTCAGCACCTGGGTTTCACCCCGGGTGAACAACCCCGAGCCGTGCGCGCGTGGGCTGATGTCCACTTCGCACCAAATATTGCGGACCTCGTCCGGTTTGCGATTGTCGGGGCGAATGCCGTCATTGAGGATACGCTCGCGAATGACCCGGCGAACCGCTTCGTGATAGGCTTCTTTGACCTCAGAGGCCAGCTCTTCGTTATCGCCGGCCATCTCGTGGACGACAAGATCTTCCAGGTCGTCGATGCCACCGTACAGGTTGGATTTTTCGTACGGCTGCCCCAGCAGATCGCGCAGGCGGGACGCCGCTTGATCGTAAACTTTCTGGATCAGATCCTTATCGATTGAGAAGGTCGGCACTTCGCGTTTCGCCTTGCCAACCTCGGCAGCCATCTTCAGCTGGGCCTCAATCAATGGCTGAGCGGCCTCATAGCCAAACTCCAGCGCCTTGACCATGCTGTCTTCATCGACCTCGTCGGCGCCGCATTCCACCATGAGAATGGCTTCTTTGGTGCTGGCGATGCGCAGGTCGAGGTCCGACTCTTCCAGTTGTTCATAGGTGGGGTTGGCGACAAAACTGCCGTTCACCCGGCCGACGCGGACAGCGCCAACCGGCCCATCCCAGGGAATGTCGGAGATCATGATCGCAGCTGAAGCGGCGTTGAGTGCCAGCACATCCAGCGGGTTTTCCATGTCTGCGGAAATCGAATAGATGATGACCTGAACGTCGTTGCGCATGTCCTTGTTGAACAGAGGTCGCAGCGACCGGTCGGTGAGGCGCGCCACCAGGATTGCGTCCGTGGTGGGGCGGCCTTCACGGCGGAAGAACGAGCCGGGGATGCGACCGCCGGCATACATGCGCTCTTCGTAATCAACAGTCAGCGGGAAGAAATCTGTGCCTTCTCGCGGTTGGTGGCTCATCGTTGCAGATGTAAAGATGAGCGTCTCGCCCAGGCTAACGGTAACCGCTCCACCTGCTTGACCGGCCAGCTTGCCGGTTTCAAAGGTGATAGAGCGGTCCCCTACCTGGGCCGTATACTTATGTAGTTCTGGTTTCATTTGTTCTAATCCCTCTTTTCTTATGCCCACCTGGTCAGGGACTGAAAACGATGGGGGAAAACCTTCCTCAACCCTTTTCAATTCCCGACCGGCAGGATGAACGTTGGTAACTGCCCCCACGGTAGCGTCAATCCAGTGCGGCGGGGCTGCTGCAGCGGCGCTCTCTCTGGATAACGCCACTGCTTGGGCAGTTACAATGATACTCGAATTGTACTAAAAAAACGAGTAGATGGGCACTTCGCCATCTACTCGTTCATTCGTCTGACTTATCGCCGCCGTAGGCTCAGTCGTTCAGTGATGGCCATAAAGCGGGCCATATCTTTCTTGCGCAGATAAGCCAGCAAACGGCGGCGCTGGCCAACCAGTTTGAGCAGACCGCGGCGGGAGGATTCATCGTGCTTGTTGGCGCGCAGGTGATCGGTAAGCTGACTGATTCTGCGGGACAAAATGGCGATTTGAACCTCGGGTGAGCCGGTGTCGCTCTCGTGGATCTGGTTGGTGTTGATAATATTGGTTTTTTCTTCTTTCTTCAGAGGCATGACGCTGCTTCTCCTGTATAAAATAATTTTGAGCAAGTCTCCATACCTGCAGCTTAAGCCGCGGATAGGACCAGTCACTGAGTGAAATTATACCACGATTGACTTAAATTGGCGTTTTACGCATCAGGCGGGGTGTAGCGCAAAAGTGTCGGGGGAGAAGCGGTCAGGTAAAATGAGGGGGGAAGGAGTAAGAGAAGCAGATGACCCGAAAACAATCACGAGAAAAACGGCAAGCGGCATTTATGAAGGCAGCCGAAACCTTATTTGAGGGAATGGAAGCATGGTACGATAGCCACCCAGAAGCGAGTTTTGAGGAAATCGAAGCAGAAGCGCGAAAACAGCGGCGGGAATTCATGGGGGAAAGCCTGACAATCTGGGTGAATGGGCGGGATACAGGGTATCAGGTGGAAGGGGTTAAGTGCGAAGGTTGTGGGAGTGCGATGGAATTCGAGGGGTACCGAAAATGGGGGATTAACGGACTGGAAGGGGAAAGCGTGCTAGAACGCGCTTACTACGTCTGCCCGCAATGTAAAGGGGCGACGCTTTTTCCCCCTGGATAAGAAATTAGGGCTGCGGACGGATCATTGGAGTGCAGGGGCCGCACGGGTGGCGACCCGCCAAGGATTACAAGCCAAATCGTTTGAACTGGCGGCGGAGGCGTATCAGGAAGCAGTGGGGGGCAGCATGTCACGCGATAGCTTACGGCGGTTGACCGAAGGTTGGGGGGAGCAGGTGGAGGAGCAACGGGTGGTCGAAGCCCAGGCAACGTTTGCACCAACGCAAAAGGGGGCGCGCGCGGATCGGGAAACGGTGGCGGCGGTCGATCCGATTAGTGGCCCAGCCAACCTCTCAACGGACGGCGGGATGATCCTGGTGCGCGAGGAAGGCTGGAAAGAAGTGAAACTAAGCGTGATTTCTGCGGTAGCGTCACGGTCTGGTCGCGCCAAGCCAATGGACGAAACGACGGAACCCGAGGTTGTCTTAGCACGGCACAGTTATCAGGCTGGGCTATGGGATGCCGATACCATGGGTCAGCACCAATTTCTGGAAGGGCTGCGGCGCAGGATTGGACAGGGTCCTTTGAGTTCAGCCAACGACGGTGCGCTGTGGATCGAACGGATTACGGCCACCAACTTCCCCAAAGCGATTCAGATCCTCGACTGGAGCCATGCCGACCAACGCTTATGGAAAGTGGCCAAGGCCGCTTTTGGCGAAGGCACGCCGCGCACCAAACATTGGGCAGAAACCAATATCGATCGGCTCTGGCATGGGCAAGTGGCGCGGGTCATCGTCGCGTTACAGGCGCTGGATTGGACCCATATCGTTTGTGCTGATGATATCCGCCAATCGCCTGCCTATTTCCAGGCCCGGCAAGACAAAATGGATTATCCCCGCTTTCGCCAGGCGGGATATCCGATTGGCAGCGGCACCGTTGAAAGCGGTATCAATACCGTGGTTCATCACCGTATGAAACGTCAAGGCCGGGGCTGGAAACGCGACAACGCCCAAGCCATGTTCGCCGCCCTCAGCGAGTTGCACAGCCATCGTTTCGCCATTTCCTGGTCGCGTCTCTCCCTCAATTAACACACCGACACTTTTGCGCCACACCCCATCAGGCGTTCTTTATCGCAGTCTTCAAACCCTCTTGCAGGTTATCCGAGAAGAACGGTAGCGCCCGGCGCACCAGGCGAATGGTGTTCGACCCTGCACCCATGCCCAGCACCTGGCGCAGGAAGTAAGCCGTCTCAACCGGGGAGCGCTTCGCCAGCGCCTCGACGATCGTATCCAGCTCGCCCTGCAGTCGCGGGGTGGGCGTCTGCACCAGTGGGCTGACCATTTGGTAGATGGGCGGCAGGTTCTCGAATTCCCGGTTGCGCACTGCCGGCAAGGCCGCCTTCAATGCAATCACCTCATAATCCGCCCGCAAGGTGTTCAGCCAGTCCTGCAGGAGATTGAACCATGCGGTGGGGGCTTCTTTGCGCAGGCGGGCACAGCCGTCTTCCAGCAGCACGTCCAGCGCCTGGCGCTCGGTCTTCGGCAGGCACCAGGCTTTCAGCCGCTCGATAACAGGAGCGGGTGGATCCACCGGGGCCTGTCCGAGCAGGTAGGCGGCTACCAGGCGCGGCTCCAGGTAAACGTCCTTCCACAAGGCATCAGCCGCCGCCAGGGCGGCTCCAGGGTTCTCCTGGATATGCCGCACGAGTTCTTGCTCTAAGTGACGCAGGACCAGCGTTGGGACGTGGTAGGCCAATGTTCCCCGCCCGGTCTGGACCATCTGCCCGGCCCGGTACGAGCGGTCGGCGTACAGATCGAACAAATCATTCAAGCCGCGCCGGAAATCCTCCGGGCGGCTGAATTTCCAGGTCAGCTCGTTGATCTGGGCTTTAAGTTTGGGTAATTGGACGGCCGGCATGGTGAATTACAACGATTAGAGAGTGAAGAACATAGAGCTGCTCTGCGCTCTGTGTTCTTCACTCTCTGTTCTCCTCTTTCCTAATAGGCTCTCGCGAAATAGACTTTCTCGTTGGCGGGCTTGCCACAGTAGACGCAAGCGCCGGCGCCTTCCGGCTGGTCCATAGGGATGCAGCGGGTGGTGGCTTTGGTGTCCTCTTTGATCTTGGCCTCGCACTCGCCGCCGCCGCACCACCAGGCATACGCCCAACCGTGCTGCACGATCTTCTTCAAGTCCTCGTAGTCCTTCGGCTCGAAGATGTTGGCGTCGCGGAACTCGGTCGCCTTCTGCAGCATGGAGTTCTGGATGTCCTTGAGCAGCTCGTCCACCTGGGCGGCCAGGTTCTCTTGCGAGAGGATCTTCTTGCCTTCACGCCCTGGGTGGTCGCGGCGGGCCGACATGACCGAGCCCTTCTGCACATCCTTGGGGCCGACCTCCAGCCGCAGCGGCACGCCGCGCAGCTCCCAGTCGTTGAACTTGAAGCCCGGTGTCACCTCGGTGCGGTCGTCGACGTGGACGCGGAAAGCGCCCAGCTCCTGGCGGATGCGCTCGACCACCGGCATCACCACGGCCTGCTCTTCGTCGCTGCGGAAGATCGGCACGATCACGATCTGGATCGGCGCCAGTCGCGGCGGCATCACCAGGCCCTGATCGTCGCCGTGGGTCATGATGATGGCGCCGATAAAGCGGGTGGAGACGCCCCAAGAGGTGGTCCAGCAGTACTGCAGGGTGTTGTTCTGGTCGAGGTACTGAATATCGAAGGCTTTGGCGAAGTTCTGGGCCAGGTTGTGCGTCGTCCCGGCTTGCAGGGCGCGCGTGTCGCCCATCATCGCTTCGATTGAGTAGGAGCGCAGCGCACCGGCAAACTTCTCACTCTCGCTCTTGCGGCCGGGGATGACCGGAACGGCGGCTTCGTTGACGGCGAAGTCGGTGTACAGGTCGAGGATGCGCAGGGTTTCCTCTTCGGCCTCATCGTAAGTGGCGTGGGCGGTGTGCCCTTCTTGCCAGTAGAACTCCAGCGTGCGCAAGAACAGGCGTGTGCGCATCTCCCAGCGCACCACGTTGGCCCATTGATTAATCAGCACCGGCAGGTCGCGATACGACTTGATCCACTTGGCGTACATGTGGCCGATGACCGTCTCAGAGGTAGGGCGCACCACCAGCGGCTCTTCCAGCACTTGCCCGCCGCCGATGGTCACCACCGCCAGCTCGGGTGAGAAGCCTTCCACGTGCTCCTTTTCCTTCTCAAAGAAGGACATCGGGATGAACAGCGGGAAGGCCGCATTGACATGCCCCGTAGCCTTGAAGCGGCTGTCCAGCGCATCGTGGATGTTTTCCCACAGCGCCCAGCCGTATGGGCGGATCACCATGCTGCCGCGCACGGGGGCGTAGTCGGCCAGCTCAGCCTTTTGGACCAGCTGGTTATACCATTCGGAATAATTTTCACTGCGTGAGGGTAACTTTTCTTCTGCCATTTGCTTTCTCGTCAATCATAAGATGATCGCTAAATTGTCTATTGGGCGAGACGATTCAACAACTCGAGCGCTTCCTCAGGGTTGTCTGCGAAGGCCAGCTTCTCGACGTCGTTTTCTGGGATATAGATGCCCAGGTTTTCGATGAAGCTGTCCATCACTTCCCGCCAACCTTTTCCAATCAAAATCAAAGGCTTCGGCGGCACGGCTTCGATCGCCAGCCGGTTCCAAAGCAGCATAATCTCCGCCAGGGTGCCGATACCGCCCGGGAGGGCCATGGCCGCGTCTCCGGCGTCGGTCAGCGCGATCAGTCGCTCGACCAGCGTGGGCAGCTTGCGCTCCTCGGCAACCCACTGGTTGGCCTTGGCGGGCCGCCAGTCTTCCAGCTCGTTGGTCGTGACGCCGATCACATGCCCGCCCGCCTCGGACGCCCCGCGCGACACGGCTTCCATGGTGCCCATGTAGCCGCCGGTCAGCACGGTGTGCCCGGCTTCAGCCAGCAGTCGCCCAAGCTTGCGGGCCTGCTCGTAGTTGACGTCGCCGGCCTGCGGTTGTGAACCACCAAAAACGGTTACATTCATCGATACTCTTCCCCTCCCCGGTTGGGCATATTATACCCTGTAAAGAGGGCTTCCCTGGCTGCGAAGATTTAACTTTTCGGAAGATTTATCATGACCGGCAGATTGTGCCAATGCCAACAGATGGCGGATCGTGGGTTTCGGTCGAACCAAGAACGCAATTTGATACGCAAACAATCCCTTTGAAAGCTGGATTAGAAATTGGTTGATCGTGATTAGGATACGTGCAATAAAGGCATTGTGAACTGCTTCAGGAAATGGGGCTGGTATTCCTTTGACCTCCAAGATCTCATATCCGGTTGACTCCAAAAGCCGCCGTAAACTGCGGAATGTGTAAAGCCGTTTATGGTCCTGATCTAATATTCCTTTTTTCCCATAATTGAATAATCCGAAAAACAATCCGAGCCGAACGATGAAGAATCCAATATTGCCTGTAGTCATTACGATTTCAGGCTGATTCTCTATGCCAAACTGGTCTCGAATTTTTAATAAAACTCTTTCGGGGTTGGTCGTATGCTCAATAATATCAAGCATAAAAATAATATCGGGCATCTGCTGGCAACTGCCAAAATCATAGCTTTCGATCTCTGAACAAATTGTCGATGTAGAATATCTCTCTGTTAACTCTGTGATTTTCCGATCTAAGGAGATCACTTGAATCCCATGTTCGAATAACTCTCTTGCCATGTAGCCTGGACCGCTTCCTATATCCAGGACCATCATGCCTGACTTAATCCGGCTCAAGGCGTAACTGTGTGAACTAGGGAAGTCGGTTTTTAAGGTGTAGTGCTGATTCGAGTCGGTTTGGTAGTCAAATCGACGATCGTATAGAAGGTTTAATTTCGATATCCTCGATCGTATGGTCGTTAATAAGATCATGACAGCATACCGAATTCCATTTACGTAGCAAATTTCATCGCCATAATAAGTCGGAATTTCAACCTCATGAATGCGTTGACGAGTATCGATCATTTGAATCAGGATATCAGTATCAAAGTCAAAGTAGTTCGAATTGAACTCGAAAGGGACTTTCCGAAGAGAGTTGATACGGTAGGCCCGGTAACCGGTATGAAATTCTGATAGTGAGCTTCCTAAAATTGAATTTTGGATATGCGTCAGAACTTGATTTCCGATCCACTTGTAGAAAGGCATTTTTCCATGCAAAGCATGGATTGGTTTTACCATTCTCGATCCAAGCACAACGTCGGCCTGAGCATTAATAATAGGAAGAATCATGCTTTCGAGATGTTCGGGCGCATACTGCCCATCCCCATGGAGTAAAACAACCACGTCAAAATTGTGCTGAATCGAATAATGATAGCCTAACTTCTGATTTCCCCCATACCCTTGGTTCTTAGGATTGTATAGGATCTTAATCTTCCTCTCGGGGTAAACCGCAATGAAATCACTCGCTCTCTCGAAGGTTCGATCTTGTGATTGATCATCAATCACAAGTACTTCCACATCAAACGCTTCATGATTCCATACCGATTCTGGAATACGTTGGAGGACATTTTGGATGAAGAGTTCCGCATTGTAGCTGACGATGAAGATAAGAACCTGCGCTTTGCGATTCACTTGGCCTCTTTACCCTGTAACAAGTTTTCAACAACCCATAGATCCGACAGCACATGGACAAATCGTTCCCCTGCCATGTATTTAATTAATTGGTCATCTTTCTCCACCTCATTTTCATTTAGCAATATCACCTGTGGCTTTTCCCTTTCCCAAAGGTCAAGGAAGGTCTCATGACGAAGCATAATTCCGTATCCGCTTCCATCTTGATAGGAAATGAAATTCCTAAAATCTTTGAGAGGATAGAAGTTGCCTACTTTACTCAGCACAACCGCATCTTTCGGTACTTCATTCTGAATGAACTCAATTGAGTTACCCGTCATTGGTTTGTATTGCAGCTGGAACGGAATCGTACCTGAAAGATAAAGCCAAAAATTTAAAGCCAGAAGAAAACATGCGGTTATTGCGCCTGCTCGAATGATGACGGCGTTTTGCAATCCCCTAAATCCTTTTGCAATAAAACCGCCGATTCCCAAAGCAACAAGCGGCCAAATATGGACCTCATAGTGTTCGAAAGGAGGTGGTTGAATGACCGCCTGCGCGACAAACCAACCAAGCAAGAGAATCAAGTAATGATTGTCCACTTGCTTTCGCCGTGAAAAGGCGCTAATAACCACCAGTAGAAGGATGACCACTTCTTGAGGACGAAAAACAATGAGACGTACAAGCCGCTTAATTTCGGCTTGAATGATTCCGTCATGACATTCAAAACAGGTGTTTGATATAAAAAAGTAAGCGTTAGGGTCCGGAAATACATGAATAATGAGATAAACCGTTCCAGCAATCAGGCCACCGGCAGCGAAGCCAATCGTATTGCAATCAATCATGAGGCGTTTATTTAATAGGCTGGACTTGACCACAACCGCCGCATAATAAAATCCCAATGCGCCAAGATATAAAAGCCCTAAGATATGAAATTCAGTTGTAAGAACAACGGCAAGTCCTAAAAGAAAATGCAGCCACCATTTTTTGGATTGAAAAGAATATACGTGGAGAAGTAGAACAAGACAGTATCCAAGAATGGCAACCGCATCCATTTTGAGGATCATCGAGTAGAAGGGGTGAGTGCCTGCGACCGCATAAGTAAATGCGGCCGCACCTGCCAGTCTGCTGTCCCAAAATCGATATGCCACCCTATACATGATGACAGCGGACAGAAAACCACACAACACCATTAACAACCGTCCAGCAACAAGTGAGTACTTTACCAGATGGAGCCATTGTACGAGCAGGAGAATTCCAAAACCACTTCCTCCTCCGGCGACAATATTCACGTCCCCAAGCCTCCACATATAGGGCGTTAAGCCACCACGATCCACGTAGTTTTGAGCAATATTTATATAATAGTTCTCATCGAAGTGTAACCATGTTGAAGAGCTTGCCCACACCCGTAATATCAGCCCGACCAGGGCGATGAATAGCATCCATTGAAACGCGGCATGTTTTTGATGTTGGATCATAACTGGGTGGCCCGTTCAAAATTTAGTGAATGAGTGAAGAGCAAAAAAGAGTAATTGATAGATCCCCCATCACATCCGATCTCAGATGTTAGCGGTTGCTCGATCTTTATCATTGATTCTTATGCACAAACTTAGATTTCCATGTAATAGTATAACCCCTTCAACCTGATTGAACAATAAAGTTTAATAGGGGCAACATAATACGTGGGTTTTGGAACCTGCTAGCTGGGGTTTCTATTTTCGCGGGTATTTAAAAGACAACCGGGAGGCAAGCGCCTCCCGGTTGTCTTTTGTAGTCAATTAGTCTTCTTCGTGCAGGTCTTTCTGGCGCTGATCGATGATCGACTGGGTCAGGTGGGTCGGCACGGTTTCGTAGTGGTCGAATTCCATTTCGAAGATACCGCGGCCGCCGGTGATCGAGCGCAATTGTGTGGTGTAGCGCTGCATTTCTGCCAGCGGGACGTGGGCAGTGATGATGGATTTACCTTTATCGGTTTCCATGCCCATCACGCGCGCCCGGCGAGTGTTCAGGTCGCCCAGCACGTCACCCATGTTGCCTTCGGGTACGACGATCTTGACCAGCATGATCGGCTCGAGCAGCACCGGGTTGGCCTCTTTGAAGGCCAGCTTGAAGGCTTCGCGCCCGGCGATTTCGAAAGCGATCGGTTTGGAGTCGACTGGATGTTCCTTGCCGTCGAAGACTGCGACCCGCAGGGCATTGACCGGGAAACCGGCGATGATACCTTCCTTCATGGTGCTGCGGATGCCTTTTTCGATGGCGGGAATGTAGCTGTTCGAGATGGCGCCGCCGAAGATTTCGTTTACAACTTCGAGCTCTCCCTCAGCCGGTTCAACCCGCAGGTGAACCTCACCGAACTGGCCCGAACCGCCGGTCTGTTTCTTGTGGCGGTACATGGCCGAGCCCTTACCGGTGATGGTTTCCTGGTAGGGAACCTTGGGGGTCTCGGTCAACAGGTTGACCTGGAACTTAGCTTCAGCCCGGCGAATGGCCACATCAATGTGCTGGTCGCCCATCCCTTGCAGGATCGTCTGGCTGGTGGCGTGTTCGTTGAACCAAGACAGGGTCATATCCTCTTCGGTCAGGCGGGTCAGAGTGGGGCTGATCTTGGTGGAGTCGGCCTGGGTCTTGGGGAAGACCGCCACTCGGAACAGCGCTTTGGGATATTCCGGAACAGGCAGGGTCAGCGGGTGGGTCCGGTCGCACAGGGTATCGCCGGTGGAGGTTTCACCCAGCTTGGCAACCATGCCGATATCGCCGGCGTGTAACACTTTGGTCGAAATGGTTTCCTTGCCGCGCGGCACATACAGAGAGCCAATGCGCTCCTCTTGCGAGCGGTTGGCGTTCCAGACCCGGCTGTCCTGGCTGACGGTGCCAGAGTAGATGCGGAAGTAGGTCTGCTTGCCAACGAACGGGTCGGCTGTGGTCTTCCAAACGTACGCCGCCAGCGGACCGTTATCCTTGGCGGTCAATTCTTCTTCGCCATCTCCTTTGCCCTTGGCGGATATCGGAGGCATCTCACTCGGGGAGGGCAGCAGGTTGACGATCGCATCCAACAGCGGGGCAAGACCGATCTGGTGTCCGCCTGAGGCGACGAAAACCGGCACAAAGCCGCAGGACTGGATGATGGCTTTCAGACCAGCGATAACTTCATCGCTGCTCAGCTCGCCCGATTCCAGGTACTTTTCGAGCAGATCATCCTTCCCTTCGGCCGCGGCTTCCACAAGCTCCATGTGGGCTTCTTCGGCCGCGTCTTTGTACTCCGCCGGGATTTCGCCGGCGTCTTTACCGTCGCCCTTGTAAGCTTTCATGCTGAGCAGGTCGATTACGCCCTCGAATTCGGCTTTCTCACCCATCGGCAGCTGCACAGGGATCAGGCGAATTTCAGACAACTCTTCAATCGAGGCCAGCGCCCGTCGGAAGTTGGCGTTGTCGCGATTCATCTTGTTGATCACCACGAAGCGCGGCAGGTGGAACCGGTTGGTGTAGTCCCAAGCGATCTCGGTGCCGACCTCTGCGCCGGAGGTGGCGTCCACCAGGACGATGGCGCTGTCGGCCACGCGCAGGGCCGAGATGACCTCGCCAACGAAGTCGGTGTAACCAGGGGTGTCCAGCAGGTTGATCTTAACGTCTTTGTACTCCATCGGTACAATGGTGGAGTAGAGCGAGATGCCGCGTCGGGTTTCCTCTTCATCGTAATCGGACACCGTGGTGCCATCTTCGACCTTCCCCATGCGGGTGGTCGCGCCTGTGAAGTGCAGGAACGCTTCCGTCAGCATGGTTTTGCCGGCGCTGCTGTGGGAAACCAAGGCTACGTTTCGGATAAAATCAGATGCATATTCTTTCATCAATTGAACCCTTCTTTGTAAGGCATAGATTTCTGCTCAACCTATTTATTTTAAGACAACTCATTATTCCTGTCAAAGGCTTCGATTGCTTTTGGATTTGCCGTATTGATACTTACCGGCGACGCAGTCGCCAGCAAATATCAATGCAGCAAATCCAAGAGCTGTTTCTTTGACATTTGGGGACACTTCCTCTATTATATCAGGTATGAGGGGAGGTATAGAGCGATTTGTGGCAAATTTCACCGGCGCCCTCCAACGGCTGCGGCGGCAGTTTCGCTTTACACTGCGCTATTTCCGCGATCCGCCCTGGGACACCGGCATCTCCCCGCCCGAGCTGCTTGCCTTCATCGAGAACCACGCAACCGGACGGGCGCTCGATTTGGGCTGTGGCACGGGCACCAATCTGCTCACGCTTTCAAAAGCCGGCTGGCAGGTGGAAGGCGTCGATTTTGCCCTGCCTGCCGTGCTGACAGCCCGGCGCAGATTGTCGCGATCCGGGGTGGAGCCCAACCGCGTCCATTACGGCGATGTCACCCGCCTGGGCTGGGCCCGCCCTTCCTACGATCTCATCCTCGACATCGGCTGTTATCACGGCCTGAACGAGTCTGCCCGGCAGGCGTACCGCCAAAACCTGCGGCGGCTCCTGGCCCCCGCCGGCGTCTTCTTGATCTATGCCCACCGTAAGCCGCAGGGCGCTGAGGGGGCGGGAATCACCGAGGAAGACATCCGGCGGCTGGCGGATGAGTTCCGCCTGACCCAGCGCCGGGACGGTTTCGAGCGGGCCAAGCGGCCTTCGTCGTGGTTGATGTTCACATGCTGCAGGCCCACCTCATGAAGTCGATGGAGGCAGCGGCCGGCCTCGTGCCTGTCAAGACTTTCGGAAGGTCAAGAGGCCTGGTCCATCCTACAATGGGAAATCGAGAAAAATGAAAAAGCAAGTTTCGTTTCGATTGGCAATCGTTCTGGCCTTCATCCTGCTGACCGGCTGTGCCCCGCTCCGGGCAATCTCGCTGAACGAGACGCCCACATCCGTCCCGGCGACCGAAACGCCCGCGCAGCCCACCCGGCTGCCGGCGCTTACCCAAGTCACATCCGGCCCCGGCTTCGAGGAGGGCAGCGAGCCCGCCAACTGCGCCTACGTATGGGACAGCCGTCCGCTGGAAATGGAGACCAACATGGTCCAGGCTGCGTTTCAAGCCAGGGGCATGGAGGATGTGAGCGTCCGCCTCCAGGCCTACGGCGAAAACTGCATCGACCCGGACACGAACCAGATCGTGCGTTTCACGACAATGGAGACCGATTTTTATCTGTCTATCCAGACGGGATCCTTGGAGGATACGGAAACGATGGGGAACCAACTCGCGGACAGCTTGCAGGTGCTGCGCGCCTTCCCCGAGGACACCTTCCCGGGGCCTATGCCCGGGCGGGTTTTCGCCAGCTTCAACGCCCGGGGGCAGATCCAAAACATCTCGTTTGACATGCAACAGGCCGGCAAAGCGCTGGATAAAAACCTGCGAGGTGCAGCACTGCTGGAAGCGCTAAGCCAGCCATAGCAGGCTGAGAAGCTTGTCTTCCTCAATCTCATCCCCCTATAAACGCTTTTCCATCCGCCAGGCGGGCTCATTGACCAGCTGCCATTGGCCTTGGTCGTCTGGGTACGACCACACCCCCGGCTCATGGGCCACGATGCGATAGCCGTGGCGCTCGTACAGCCGCTGCGCATCGACATTGTCCTTGGCCACGTTCAGGGTGACGCTGCTGTATCCCCGCCGCCGCAGATCGCTTTCCACCACTTCCATCATGTGCGTGCCCAAGCCCGCACTGCGGAATTCGGGCTTGATGCGGAAAGAATAAAGATACGCCCGATGCTTGCCGTCCGCTAATTCCTTACGGTTGCTGTTGAGCTGGATGAACACCTGGCCGATGATGCCCTTATCGACCAGCTCGGCCACCCACATGATCAGCACGCCGCGCTCGTAGCGCCGGAACGCATCGGCATACACCCGCCGGAAATGCGTGAACTCGCCATCCCATTCCAGCGCGCGCAGGTCTTTATGAACCAGGTGCCGGATGGACACTTTTCGAAGCCAGTCTTTTGTGGTGGGTTTTTCCATATCCATTTTCTACTGCTCCCCACTCTCCCCCAACGCTTCGATCAGGCGTTGGAGCAGGGCGTCCTCTTCTTCCTCGCTCGAAATCTCGCCATCCAGCCATGCTTTGCGCAAGGTTTCCAAGATGTGCCGGTAGATTGGCCCCGGCTTCAGGCCCAGCCGGCGCAGCCGCTCGCCGTCGGCATGGGGCTGCACCTTGCGCCACTCCATCACGTAGCGGCGCAGCACTTGACGGGTCTGCGGCGAAGCGGTCAACTGGTCCAAAGCGTACAGGCTCACCAGCGGCGCGTGATTGAACTGGTCGACCACCTCGCTGGCGCCCGCTCCGACCAGCGACGGCAGGTTACGCCAGATGCGGTTGGCGGTTAGCAGCGCCGAGGCCAGATTGCCGTGCAGGCGCAGCCGCTCGCTGATCCCGGCGATGCTCTCCTCGGTCAGGCCAGACAACCACACCAGGTAGCCCAGCGCCAGGCGGGTAGGGATGCGCCCGAACTCACCGGGCAGCTCCCACTCGGCATCCAACGGCTTGAGCAGTACCGCCCGCAGCGGTTCCTCCAGGCTGCTGTGCCAGGTCAGATCGGGATGGATGGCGCGCAGCAGCCCAAGCTCTTCTAGACGCGCCAGCATCTCCACCGGCTTGCTCTCGGCCAGCATTAAGTCCAGCTCATGGTGGATGCGCTGCCCCGAGACCTTGCCCAACACGTCGTGCGCTTCCAGGATCAGCTGCATCGTGCGCGTGTCAATGCGGAAGTCGAAGCGCTGCTCGAAGCGCACCGCCCGCAGGATGCGGGTAGGGTCATCCACGAAGGAAAGCGAGTGCAGTACGCGCACGATGCCGCGCTGCAAGTCGCCCAGTCCACCCCAGTAATCGTACAGCTCGCCATAGTGGCGTCCATCCAGCCGCAGCGCCAGGGTGTTGATGGTGAAATCGCGGCGGTGCAGATCGAGCTTGATGCTGCTGCGCTCGACGGTTGGCAGGGCGGTGGGGTAGTCGTAGAATTCGGTGCGCGAGCTAATCAGGTCGAGCGCCTCGGGTAGATCGGCCGGATCGAGCGCCTCGGACGAGGGCAGGCGTTTGGCCAGGCTCTGGCATACCTCGCCGATTTGCCATTTGGCCGTGCCGAAGCGGCCATGACTGACGATGCGCCCGCCGAGCTGGCGCGCCAGCGAGCGGCCCAGGGCAATGGCGTCGCCCTCCACGACCAGGTCGAAGTCCACACCCGGGCGGTCCAACAGCAGGTCACGCACAAAGCCGCCGACAATGTAGATGGGAGTGTGCTTCTCGTGCGCCTCGGCCGCGATGCTTTGCAACAGCGCCAGGCGTGCAGCCGGTAGGGCTGCTTCCAGCCGCTCGGCGAGGTTTTGCTTCTCGGACGAGACCTGCTCGCGTCCCGCCAGCGTCATGAGTAAATCGGTACGAGTGACGATGCCTACTAAAGCGCCGCTATTCGGATCGGTCACCGGCACCTGGCCCCAGCCGGAGTTGTTCATCACTCGCTGGATCTCTTCCAGCGAATCGCGCGGGTGCACGCTCACTTCACCGGCATCCATCAGGCTGCGGGCGCTCAGGTTCAGCTTGTGCGACAGCGCCCGGTCGACCGCCCGGCGGGTCAGCAGGCCGATCACCTTGCCCTCCTCCACCACCGGGTAGCCCTCGTAGCCGTAGCGGCGCATCAACTCGGCGGCTTTTTGTGCATTCATCTCTGCCGAGATGACCAGCGGCCGCGGCGACATGATCTGTTTAACCGAAATGGGCGGGTTGACGTACTGCGGCAGGATGCCGATCAGTTCCCGATAGGCCTGTTCCAGCGGCGGCTGCGAGCCGTCCCCCGTCAGTTTCTCCGGCTGGATCAGCGCGCCGGCTGCCCGGTCGTGGCCCCCGCCGTTAAAGTGGGCGGCGATCTCGGCCACGTTGATCTGGTCGGTGGTCGAGCGTGCCACCAGACGCACGCCCTCGCTGCTCTCGACCAGCAGGAAGAGCGCATCCGGATCCATCAGGTCACGCATCTTGTGCGCCACACTGGAGATCTCCTCGGTCATCTCGTCCACCTTAGCCCGGGCGATTACCACGCCCTGTTCGTGGACCATATGAGTCTCGGCCGACTCCAGCAGGCGGTCGTACACCTGGCGCTGTTCGGAGGAGAGCGGCGGGTTGAGGTACTTGTTGGCGATTCGCAGGCTGGCGCCATGTTCGAGCAGGTAGGCTGCCGCGCGCACGTCACGCGGCGTGGTGCTCACGTAGGTCAGCGAGCCGGTATCCTCATAAATGCCCAACAGCAGCAGTGTGGCCTGCGCAATGTTCAGGTGTCCATTCTGCTCGCGCAAATCCTCCACCAGCCGCGTGGTGGTGGCGCCCAGCTTGTAAACGCTGACCGTCCAATCCTCGGGCAGATCGTCTCGCAGTGGGTGGTGGTCGATCACCATCACCCGGGTCTTCTGGCTCATACCTTTGATGGTGTTCAGCGACTGCGTGTCGACCAGCAGCGCCGCATCGATCGGCTCGTTGGGCAGGTCGCGCGCATCGACAAACGGCAGGTCGGCCTGGTAGGCGCTGACGAACGAGCGAGCGTTGCGGTTGATCCGCCTGGGCAGCACCGGGGTGGCGTGTTCGTCGAGCAGGTAAGCGCCAAGCAGCGCTGCCAGGGCGTCGAAGTCGGCTTGCTCGTGGGTCAAGATGATCTTCATGGGTTTATTTTAATACAAAAGAGGGCGGAGGGTGGAGAGTACCGGGTAATAATTACTCGCTGTTCTCTTTTGTAATCATGGCCCAAATCTTGCACCTGTATTTTCAAAGTTTCCTCCCCAAAATAGTTGACATAGCACCTAAATGTCTGTACACTTAGGACAGGCAGAAGGGGCGAAACCTCATTTAATAAAAGCTGCACCAAAATCGTTGACAACTTAATAAGGGGTATACCAATGAACAAGGTCAAGATCGTTGTGACCGACTACGTAGAATCGGATATGGCGTGGGAAGCGGAGCAGTTCGCTGGCCTGAACGCCGACCTGTACACCTTTCAGATGGCTGCCGCCGGCCCTGCAGAGCTTTTAACCATCGCGGCTGGAGCGGACATCCTCATCGTGAATATGGCAAAAATTGATGATACCGTGATCGAGGGATTGACAGCCTGCAAGTTGATCTTGCGCCACGGCGTTGGCTGCGATAACGTCGACGTCCAGGCGGCTGCCCGCAAGGGCATCCTGGTGGGCAGCATCCCCGATTTCTGCACGACCGAGGTCGCAGAGCACACCCTCCTGCTGACCCTGGCGTGCCTGCGCCAGCTAGATGCCCAGCGCTGGATGTTCAACCGCGCCATGATCGACGGCAAGTGGGACTACAGCCAGGTGGGCCCGGTCTCGCGCCTGAGCGGCAAGACCGTGGGGATTATTGGCTTTGGACGCATCGGCAGCAGCGTGTTCCGCCTGCTGCAGGGTTTCGGTGTCGATTTCCGCATCTGCGATCCCTACATTCGCGAGGAGCGCTGCCGCGAGTTCGGCATTCACCGGGTCTCGCTGGATACGCTGCTGCACGAGTCGGATGTGGTCACGCTGCACCTACCCGCCAACCCGGAAACCTATCACCTGATCGACACGCCGCAGCTCAAGCGCATGAAGGATTTCGCCGTGCTGATCAACACGGCCCGCGGCAGCATCGTGAACATCGAGGCGCTGCGCCAGGCGCTCGATGAAGGCTGGATCGGCGCGGCCGGTATCGATGTTTATGAGGGCCAGGAGCCGCCTGAAACCAGCCTGGGGCTTTTAGCTTGCGATAAGGTCGTTTGTACCCCACACGCCGCCTGGATGTCGCAGGAGGCCGCCTGGAAGATCCGGGCGAGCATCGTAGAAAATGTGCGCATGTTCCTGGAAGGCCGGGGGATCCTGAACCCGGTTAACTCGGTTTACGAAGCGGCATAGAACTGCCTGCAGAGTCAACGGAAGCATCCACGCGAAAACGCAAAGCCGTAAAGGTTTACACAACCTTTGCGGCTTTGCGTTTTCGCGTGGGTGCTTTGCTAATCGTTCGCCAGCAGCTCGATCAGCACGTTCAACTGTTTGGTCGTGTCGATGTAGCTGTAGCAGCCGCCGGTGAAGTCGCCGCGCTGCACCTCGGGCATGCCGTTCGCTTCGAAGGCCGCCACCTGCCTGCGCATGTCTGCAGCCGGGAAGGCAATGTGATGGACGCCCTCGCCGTGCTGGTCGAGGTATTCCTGCCAGATGCTTGGCTTGCCGTCCGGCTGGATCAGCTCCAACTGCACGCCTTTGCCGATGTCGAAGAAGGCCAGCTTGCAGCGCGCCTCGGTCGGCTCTCCGCGGTAGTTGGTGTGCGACTGCTCCATCGGATCGGTCATGCTCCAGGCCGGCACGTCTACGCCGAACAGCTCGGCGAACGCCTTGGAGGTCTTTTCGATATCGCTCACGATCAGCGCTACCTGCATAATGCTTACATTTTCGAGAACGCCTTGCTTTTCTTCCGTCATGGTTTCCTCCAAACAATTTTTTCGTATCTGCTCAGGCAGGTACAGTTTTTTATTCAGGATGCAAACAGAATGCGACGCGCATTCTGCGAATACACCTTCTTCAACACTTCATCCGGTAAATTCAAGCCGTAGATCATCCAGCGCCCCTGTGACGGCGTTTCTGCGCTGGAGTAGGGGAAGTACTCATCTTCGGTCTCTAAAAAGCGGTAGTGGATCCGGTATTCATCCAGGCTGGGGGGCAGGTCGGTGCCGAACAGGATGCGGTCGGCGTAACGCTGGAAGAAGCGCCGGGCGCTGTAGGGCTGGCGGCCCAGCTCGGCAATGCGGGCGGCAATGTCCACGTAGAAATTGGGCGCCCGGTCGAGCAGATCTCCAACCCAGGTCAGGTTTTCAGCGTAGCAGCCCACGTGCGCGCCGATAAAGGTCGTCTGCGGGTGGCGGCAGACCAGTTTCGCCAGGGCGCTGACGATGGACAGGAAGCCTGGGTAGGGCGGCGAGGGAAAATGCCAGTCGGGGTGCCCTCCCAGCTCTTCGATGCGCTCGTTCTCCGGCCCAATGGGATCGAAGAACGCCACCGGGTCGGCCACGTGTATCACCACCGGCAGCTTCAGTTCGGCGCATTTGGCCCAGATCGGGTCGAGGCGCGCGTCGTCCACCGCCACCAGGCTTCCATGCTGGTCGCGCACGTTCAACCCCAGGCCCTTCCAAATCTTGAGCCCCTGCGCCCCGCGCCGGGCTTGCTGCTCCAGCCGAGCCGCCGCCCACTCTCCGAAGCGGTTGCCCAACTCGGGGAACTTGGACCAGTCGACCCCGCCAAACACCTGGAAGCGCTCCGGCGCGGCCGCCTTGAAGTGCTCCAGGTGACGTTCGAGGATATCCTCACCCCAGCCGCCGTCCAGATCGACAAAGTGGATAATGTGAGCCTGGTCCAGCACGTCCAGCAGCTCCTGGATTGGCCGGTGGATCCAACCGCCGCCGAACTGGTCGTCGAGGTGGTTGTGCGCGTCGACCACCGGGTAGCGCGGCGATTGGATTGTGGTTTGCCGGGCCACAAGCTGAGGGCGAGGCTTGAACTCTCGCAGCGGGAGATCTGCCATTAATAAATCCTTTTATTTAACCTAATCGAATTAGCAAACCTTCGTCCGCGCGCAGGTGCAGCGAGGATAGATCCAGTTTGCCCTGACGATCCATGCCCGTGCTGACAGCAGCTTCTGCTGCGCTGTTTTGCGCTCCATAGCGGCTGAGATCGATGGTATGTTCTTGCGAGCCGAAATTCAGCGCCACCAGGAAGCGGTCCGAGCCCGGCTCGAAGCGTTCGTAGATGAACAGGTCGGGCTCTGCCACATCCACCGCGCGGTAGCCGCCGCGGTTGAGGGCCGGCTCAGACTGGCGGAGGGTGGACAGGCGCCGGTACAGGTTGAGCATCGAGGTCGGTTCTTGCTCCTCGACGGCCACGTTGCGCTGTGGATAATCCTCGGCCGGCGGCAGCCAGGGCGTGACGCCGTCCGCGCAAAAACCGGCGTTGGCCGAGCCATCCCACTGCATCGGTGTGCGCTCGGGGTCGCGCCCGACCACGTCGGCGATCTCCGGTTGGTTAATGGCGGGCGGGTCTTGGATCAACTCTTTGGGGATGCGCACGTTGTGCATGCCAATCTCTTCGCCGTAATAGGTGGTCGGTGTGCCGCGCAGGGTTAGCAGCAGCATGTTCGCGACGCGCGCCTGGGCCTGCCCAATCCGGCTGGCGATCCGTGGCCGGTCGTGGTTACCCAGCACCCAATTGGGCCAGGCCCCAACCGGCAGGGCCGCCTCGTATTCATCGACCGCCTTGCGCACGTCCGCCGCGTTCCAGGGCGTCGAGATCAGCTGGAAGTTGAAGGGCAGATGCACCTCGTCCATGTTGGGGCCGTAATAGGCCACCAGCTCGGCGTTGGGCATGTACGTCTCGCCGACCATCATGCGCTCTGGGTACTGATCCAGCACCTTGCGCATCTCAATGATGATCGGGTGGGTTTCGGGCAGGTTTTTCGTGTAGACGTGCAGCAGGCTGTCGTACGGGTTGACCTGGTTCCAATCCGTGTTGGCCGGTTCGTCTCGGAATTCCCAATCCTTGGCCATGCGGGTGATCACGTCGACCCGGAAGCCGTCCACGCCTTTCTTGAGCCAGAAGCGCATCACGTCCAGCACGGCTTGCAGCACCTCCGGATTGCGATAGTTCAGGTCGGGCTGCTGCTTGACGAAGCTGTGCAGGTAATACTGTCCGGTTTCTGCATCATACTCCCAGGCCGGGCCGCCGAACACGCTCAACCAGTTGTTGGGCGGGCCGCCGTCGGGAGCCGGGTCACGCCAGATGTACCAGTCACGCTTGGGGTTGTCGCGGCTGGAGCGGCTCTGCAAGAACCAGGGATGCTCGTCGGAGGTGTGGTTGGGCACCAGATCGAGCAGCAGCTTCATGCCGCGGCGGTGAGTTTCTGCCAGCAGCCGCTCGAAATCGGCCAGCGAGCCAAACATGGGATGGATGTCGGTGTAATCGGCCACATCGTAGCCAAAGTCGTGCATGGGGGAGGGAAAGATGGGTGAGAGCCAGACGGCAGTGATGTTGAGGCTTTTCAAATAGTCCAGCTTCTCGATCACTCCTTGCAGGTCGCCGATCCCATCGCGGTTGCTGTCCTTAAAAGAACGGGGATAGATCTGGTAGATAATCCCCGTTTGCCACCATAAAGCATTTTGCATGATCCAATCCCTTTCGACGCGGATGGTTACACTGGCATTATTATATTCGTTTTCGGTCGAGCAAACAGCCGAAACGCATTTTGGAAGCGTGTTCCACCTGGGTCACTTATCCTTGACACCTTTCCTCAAATTGCTACAATTATGTTAGATTGATGACTGCCTCAGCAGTTACCGTTTTTCACCAGGCACAGGCTCCACTAAAGGGATACCTTCTATGGCAAAAATAACATTTGTCGGCGCGGGGAGCACGGTATTCACGCGCAACCTGAGCAACGACATCTTGCTAACCCCTGCCTTGCAGGAAAGCACACTGACCCTGATGGATATCGACCCCCAACGTCTCGAACAGGCCCGCTGCCTGGTTGAGGCGTTGATTTCGAAGTACGGCCTCAAGGCGAAGGTCGAAGCAACCACCGACCGGCTGGAGGCGGTACGCGATGCCGATTACGTCATCACCACTTTCCAGCAAGGGGGGCTGGATGCCTACCAGATGGACATCAGCATCCCGCGCAAGTACGGCGTCGAGCAGTGCGTGGGCGACACCCTCGGACCCGGCGGCGTGTTCCGGTCGTTGCGCACCATCCCGGTGCTGCTGGATCTGTGCAACGACCTGGACGAGGTCGCCCCAAACGCCCTGATCCTCAATTACGTCAATCCGATGGCCGCCAACTGCTGGGCGGTCAGCGAGGCAACCGGGCGGCCGCTGGTCGGGCTGTGCCACAGCGTGCAGGGCACCAGCGAGATGCTGGCGAAGTGGATCGACGTGCCGTACGAGGAGGTGGTGTTCCTGTGCGCAGGGATCAATCACCAGGCCTGGTTCCTGGAGTTCCGCCGCGGCCAGGAGGACCTTTACCCGCTGATTCGCGCCGCAGCCGACCGTGAGGGCATTTACGGCCAGGAGCCGGTGCGGCTCGATCTGATGAAATACTTCGGTTACTTCGTCACCGAGTCCAGTGGCCACGCCAGCGAGTATGTGCCTTACTTCCGCAAAAATACCTACATGGTCGACCACGAATTATCGCCGCGCTTTACCAATCCCGTGGACCAATGGTTCGACTTTGGGCGCACAGGCGGCTACCTGCGCCACTGCCAGCGCCAGGCGCTCGATGTGCAGCGTGAGTTCCAGGATCTAATCGACGGCGTTTCCGCGCTTTCCGATGTGCGCACGCACGAATACGGCAGCCGCATCATTGAGGCAGTCGAGACCAACCACCCGGTGCGCATCAACGGCAACGTGCCCAACGACGGCCTGATCGACAACCTGCCGACCGGCTGCTGCGTGGAGGTTCCCTGTCTGGTCGATGGTAACGGCATCCTGCCGGTGCGGGTGGGATCGCTGCCCTCGCAGCTGGCCGGTCTGAACCGCACCAACATCAACGTTCAGGAGATGATCGTCGAGGCCGCCCTGACCGGTGACGTCGACGCCGTCCATCAGGCGGTCATGCTCGATCCGCTCACTTCAGCGGTCTGCACGCTGCCGCAAATCCACGAGATGGTCGAAGAAATGTTGGAAAACCAGGTCCAATGGCTGCCGCAGTTCGGCGGCTGGGCCTGAACATAGGGAGGAATCAGGAGGATTTCAAATGGAATATCGCTATTTGGGGAACACCGGGCTGATGGTCAGTGAATTATGCCTGGGCGCAATGACCTTCGGGCGAGAATCGACCGAAGAAGAAAGCCGTGAAATGCTGGGCCGCTTCGAAGAGCTGGGCGGCAGCTTTATCGACACCGCCGACGTATACAGCACCGGCAAGTCGGAAGAAATCCTGGGCCGCTGGCTGGTGGAGAAACCGCGCGACCAGTGGGTGATTGCCACCAAAGCCCGCTTCCGCATGGGCTCCGGCCTGAACGACATCGGCTTGAGCCGCAAGCACCTGGTTTCCGCCTTGGATGCCAGCCTGCGCCGCCTGCAGACCGACTACCTCGACTTGTATCAGGTGCACTGCTGGGACAACCGTACCCCGCTGGAGGAGACCCTCAGCACGCTCGACGGCTTCGTCAAGAGCGGCAAGGTGCGCTACGTGGGCGTCAGCAACTACAGCGGCTGGCAGCTGCAAAAAGCGGTCGATATCGCTCGCCAGATGGGTTGGGAGCCGTACACCTGCCTGCAAGCGCAGTATAATCTGCTGGTCCGCACTATGGAGTGGGAGCTGATCCCCGTATGCTTGAATGAGGGCATCGGCTTGATCCCATGGAGCCCGCTGCGCGGCGGCTGGTTGAGCGGCAAGTATCACCGCGACATGAGCGCCCCGCCCAAGGACAGCCGGGTCGACATGGCCCAGCGCTATGGCTGGGGTGAATCCTGGGAGAATTACAACAACGAGTTCACCTGGTCGGTGCTGGACGTGCTGTATGCGCTGGCTGAAGAGACGGGCAAATCCCCGGCTCAGGTTGCGCTGCGCTGGCTGCTGCAGCGGCCAGCCGTCACCGCCCCCATCATCGGGGCCCGCAACATGCAGCAGTTCGAGGACAACATGGGCGCCACGGGCTGGTCTTTAGCTGAAGCCCAAATGGAGCGGCTGAACCAGGTCTCTCAACCGGGCGAGCCGTATCCCTATGAAATGATCACCAAAAATCTGCGGTAGAGGGATTTCTTATGCCGAAAATCACGTTCGTTGGGGCAGGCAGCACCGTGTTTGCCCGCAATCTGCTGGGGGATATCCTCAGCTTCCCTGAGCTGGCTGAATTGACCATCAGCCTGTATGATATCAACGAAGAGCGCCTGCGTGAAACCGAAGTGCTGGCCCACCGCATCGCGGGCATTCTGGACGTCAAGCCCACCATCGAGGTCACCACCGACCGCCGCGCCGCCTTGGATGGCGCCAATTATGCCATCAGCATGTTCCAGGTGGGTGGGTATAAACCCGGTACGGTGGTCGACTTCGAAGTGCCCAAAAAGTATGGCCTGCGCCAGACGATCGCCGACACGCTCGGCATCGGCGGCATCTTCCGGGCGCTGCGTACCATCCCGGTGCTGCTCGAAATGACCGCCGACATGGAGCAGCTCTGCCCGGATGTGACCTTCCTCAACTACGTCAACCCCATGGCAATGCTGGTCTGGGCGGTCAGCCGGGCCAGCAAGATCAAGACGGTGGGCCTGTGCCACAGCGTGCAGGGCACGGCCGGGCAGCTGGCCCTTGACATCGACGTGCCGCTGGAAGACATCAACTTCGTGGCGGCCGGGATCAACCACATGGCCTTCTACCTGAACTTCGAGCGCAAGCTGCCCGGCGGCCAGATGGAAGACCTGTACCCGCTGATTCGCAAGGTGTACGCAGAGGGCCGCGTGCCGGACTGGAACCGGGTGCGCTACGAGATGCTGATGCGGCTGGGCTACTTCGTCACGGAGTCCAGCGAGCACTTCGCCGAGTATACCCCCTGGTTCATCAAGCGCGACCGCCCTGACCTGATCGAGCGCTTCAATATCCCCCTCGACGAGTACATCCGCCGCTGCGAGCTGCAGATCATGGGCTGGAAGTTCATGCAGCAGAAGATTGCCGACCCCGACAGCCTTCCCGAGGAAAAGCTGCGTGGAATGCTGACGACCTTCAACGTCGTGCCGGAGATGGTCGACTTCATCGTCCGCGAATTTGCTAACATGGACCAGGTCTCACAGAGCCACGAATACGGCTCCTACATCATCAACAGCATCGAGACGGGCACACCCAGAGTGATCTACGGCAACGTGCCCAACAAGGGCCTGATCGACAACTTGCCGCAAGACTGCGTCGTGGAGGTTCCCTGCCTGGTCGACAAGAACGGCGTGCAGCCGACCAAGGTCGGCAGCCTGCCGCCGCAGCTCGCCAGCCTGATCACCACCAACGTCAATGTGCAGCGCCTGACGGTGGAAGCCGCCCTGACTTGCAAGCGTGAGCACATCTATCATGCTGCCATGCTCGATCCGCATACCGCTGCTGAGCTCGACCTGGACCAGATCTGGTCCCTGGTCGACGATTTGATCGAAGCGCATGGTGACTGGCTGCCAAAGTACCATTAATTGAGAGTGGAGAGTAGAGAACAGAGAGTAGCCCGCTTCTGGGCTGCTCTCTGTTCTCTACTCTCCACTCTCTTTTTTCGTTATACTTAACGCAGAAAGGGGGCAGCCATGCTGCAAGTATCCGAATCCATCTACCGCTTGTTCGCCGGGTTCACCGGCAACCAGTACCTGATCGTCGAGCCGGACGGCCTGACCCTGGTCGATACCGGCCTGCCCGGCAGCGATATGCTGGTCTTCGCCCGCATGGAAGACCTCGGGCGCCCGCCCCAAGACCTCAAGCGCATCTTGATCACCCACGCCGACCCCGATCACGCCGGGGCCACCCAGGCGCTGAAGAACGGTTCCGGCGCCCGGGTGTATGCCAGCGCCATCGAAGCCACAGCGCTGCGCCAGGGCCGCATGACTCGCCCGATCGCCTCGCATACCCTGGAGGGAAAGTTCTTCAACCTGATGCTGCCGCTGTTCCCCATGACGCCGGCCGAAGTGGACGAGATCGTCCGGCCTGGGCAGGAGCTGCCGATCCTGGGCGGGCTGCTGGTGCTGGAGTCCCCCGGTCACACCCCCGGGCATATCTCGTACTACACCCCGCGTCAGGGCATCCTCTTCTCCGGCGATTCGGTTAAAATCCGCGGCGACAATCTCAGCGCCTACCAGGGCGACAGCACCTGGGACAAGGCCGCCGCCCGCCGTTCCTTCGACCGGCAAATGGCGCTCCAACCCGAGTTCATCTGCGCCGGGCATGGCTTTTATCCGGTTTGGTACTGACATTGCCTTCACAACAATCCGGAAAACTACCGCTGCCTGAGCGGTTACGGACCAATTTTTAAAGCGAAAACCTGGTTTTTGATGCCCGCCAAAAACCAGGTTTATCGAATGTATTACCTGCAGGAAAATCTATAAGCCGCATTCTGTCTGTCGGCTGGTTTGGCCCGAAGGCCACTCCTGCCGCCTGGGAGATCATCTATCTAGACCGTCCGTTACCGAACGGTTCGAGCGGCCTACCCGGAACTTCAGCCCTTTCCTTGCAAAGGCGGGGAAGCGAGCAGCTTCCTGCTGCAGAGCAGCTTCGTTCCTGCTTGGCCTTGCTCCCGATGGAGGTTGCCTGGCCGTCGCATTACTGCGAGCGCCGGTGGTCTCTTACACCACCTTTTCACCCTTGCTCCGGCTCATAGAGCCGGGGCGGTTTGTTTCTGTGGCCCATTCGGCAGGTTGCCCCACCCCGGGCGTTACCCGGCATCGCGCTCTCTGGAGTGCGGACTTTCCTCGCCGCTGCACAAAGCGCAGCGCCGCGGTCTCCCGATCTTCCTGACATGCTATTATACCATATCGCATACCGGAAGCATTCAAGACCTGTAAAATTTAGGCGGGCTGCCTGAGCTACCCGTTCGAAATTCTACACCTTCCGAGCGCTCCCCTGGCTTCCCCCCGCAACCGGCGGGAAGAAATCCAGGATATCTTCCGGCCTGAGACGCGTCTCAAACCCGTCCGGTAGGGTGGACACATCCACGCCGTTGGCAAAGGCATGGACGTGGGCATACAGCTGGCCCTCGTCGTTTAGCCAGTGCTTGCGCAAGGTCGGCTGCGCGCTGACAATGGCCTGGATAGCCTGGTTCATGGTTGCGCCCTCGGGTAGGTCCAGCTCAAAGCGCCGGACCCCCGCGATCAGGCGGAAGTTTGCGTACAGGTTGATTTGCATGGGCATTCGCTTCACTTTCCGGCGTTCATTATATCCGTTTTTAATTTCCGCCAGAACTGGTATAATTTCGTGAGAGGTAACTGCGCAGGCAGTGGGAGTTTCCGGAGAGGGGGCGCCGCTGCAGTGACGCTCCCTCTCCGGAAACTCCCACTGCCTGCGCAGTTACCCTAGAGGTTTTATGACGATTTGAGTCCTTCCCGATCATGTTGCATCCCAGATTGCTGCCGGTGAGGTAGTGGAGCGCCCCGCGTCGGTGGTGAAAGAATTACTGGAAAATGCCCTCGATGCACATGCTCGCCAGGTCGTCATTCACATCGAAAAGGCCGGGCGCGGCAAGATCGCCATTGCGGACGATGGCAGTGGTATCCCACCGGATGAACTTCAGCTGGCGGTGGCGCGCCATGCCACCAGCAAGCTGCGCTCCGCCGAAGACCTGTTCCATATCGGCACGCTCGGTTTCCGCGGCGAGGCCCTGGCTTCGGTCGGCTCGGTTTCTCGCATGTCGCTGACTTCTCGCTGCCCGGATACCGAGGTCGGGGCGAAGATCCTGGTGGAGGGCGGTCAAGTCTTGCGCTTCGAGCAGGCCGGCGTACCCATCGGGACGGTCGTCACTGTGGAAGACCTCTTCTACAACGTCCCGGCCCGCCTGAAATTCCTAAAACAAGACTCCACCGAGCGCCGCCAGATCGATGCCCTCGTAACCCGCTACGCCTTAGCTTACCCAGACGTGCGCTTCCAGCTCTTCCATGAGGATAAGCCTGTCCTGCGCACCAGCGGTAACGGCGACCGGCGTGAGGTGCTGGCCGCCCTGTACGGAGTTGAAATCGCCAGGCAGATGCTGCAGATCGAACTGCAGGATGAGGAAGCCCGCATTACCGGCTTTATCAGCCCGGTCTCGCTGACTCGCTCCAATCGCCGCGAGATGACCTTCTTCGTCAACGGTCGCTGGATCCAGGATATAGCCCTGTCGAGCGCTTTGCTGCAGGCCTACCGCACCCTGCTGATGGTCGGGCGCTTCCCCATGGCGGTGCTTTTCATTGAAGTCCCGCCCGAGAGTGTGGACGTTAACGTGCATCCCGCCAAGGCTGAGGTGCGCTTCCGCGCCGCCGACCGCATCTACTCGGCCGTGCAGCGCGCCGTCAAGCGCGGCCTGCTGGCCTACTCTCCCGTTCCGCAGATGTCGCTGCCCACTTGGGCGACAGAGCCTTCCCGCTCCGACCCCGCGGCCAGGCAGCCCGGCATGGATTGGGGCACAGCCGCCGGGACCGGGTTCGAGACCCCCTCACCGCAGCCCGGCGAAAATGGCCGCCTGTCAACCCAGCAGCCTGTGCAGGGCATCTCAGCGCCCACCGGCAGCGATCTACCGCTGCTGCGCCTGGTCGGGCAGGTGGGAGCCACCTACCTTGTGACCGAGGGTCCAGACGGCCTGTACCTGATCGATCAGCACGCTGCCCACGAGCGGGTGCTGTACGAGCGCATGATGAGCCAGTTGAAGTCGCCGGTGCCTTCGCAAGCCTTGCTGGAGCCGCTCACCTTCCAGCTCCCACCCGAAAGCGCTCGCTTGCTCTCGCAGCAGCTGCCGTTCCTCGAACAGGTCGGCTTTCAGGTGGAACCCTTTGGCCCGAACGTCTTCCGCGTGCGGTCCATCCCAGCCATCCTGACCGGCTCCGACCCGATTTCTGCCGTGCGGGTGATTGTGGAGGACTTCGAGGAGGACGAGACGCCGCTGCAAGCCGAGCGTGAGGCCCGCCTGGTAGCCCGTATCTGCAAGCGTTCTGCTGTCAAGGGGGGGCAGACCCTCTCGTTGGAGGAGCAGCGCGCCCTGCTGCGCGATCTGGAGGCCTGTAACGCACCCCGCACCTGCCCGCACGGCCGCCCAACCATGATCCACCTCAGCGTTGACCTGCTCGAACGCCAGTTTGGTAGACGCGGTAGTCGTTAATCGAATGGATCGGCGGTACAGATCAACTGCGCCGCCGTTGAAAACTAGACATAAGGAAAACAAAACAATGCAAATTGTCGCCGATCGAGGAATGGATCTGGCCCAGAGCCAGATGAAGGAGTTCCCCATTCATCTGGTTCCACTGCGTATCACGCTGGAAGGTAAGACTTATGCCAGCGGTATCGACCTGCAGCCCGAGGAATTTTACCAATTGCTGTCAGAAACCGGCGCAATGCCCATTACGTCGCAGCCTTCGCCGGGCGAGTTCGCAGAGCTGTATCGCGAGCTTGCCAAAACCGACCCGGACATTCTCTCCATCCACATTTCTTCGGGTCTGAGCGGTACCATGAACGCTGCCCGCGCCGGGGCTGAGATGGTCCCCGAGGCCAACGTCACCCTGGTTGATTCAAAGACCCTCTCGGTGCCGTACGGTTGGCAGGTGGAAGCGGCGGCTCGCGCCCTCAAGGCCGGTTGGGCCCTGGATAAAGTGCTGGATCTCGTCCGTCAGGTGCGCGGCCATTCGGAAGGCTACTTCACCTTGCAGTACCTGAACTACCTGATCCACGGCGGGCGAATCAGCCATCTCAAAGGACTTATGGCGTCGCTGCTGAATATCAAGCCCATCATTGGCGTCGACCCGGTCAGCGGCAAGTACGTCACCGAGGGGCAAGAAGTGACCCTCAAGCGCGCCATCCGCAAGCTGGTGGCTGTCGTCGCTTCGCGTTTTCCGGGTGAGAACAGCATGCGCGTTCAGCTGCTTCACGGCCAGAACCCGAGCGCAGTCGAGCAGCTGAAGACGATGCTGGAGGAGCGCTTCGAGTGTTTCTGGGAGCCAACCGTGCGCATCGCGCCGGTGCTGGGCGCGCACACCGGCCCGAGCATGGTGGGCCTGGGCGTGGGCCCCGCTTCGTTTTTCAACGGGCTGCCGTAAAAGCAGAGAGTAGTTTAAGAGTAGTTTAAAACGAAAGACAGAGGGTTCCCGCCAGGAACCCACTGTCTTTCGTTTAAACTACTCTCTGCGCTCGATCGCCGCTTCTGCAATCTCAGGCAGCGCTTTGGCCACATCACCGCGCAAGATCACATCCGCTTCTTCATCCAGGTAGGTCGGCGAGTAATTCACGATTACGATGCTTGCCCGGTGATCCAGCGCGTATACCGGCAGCTGGTTGACTGGGCTAACCTCCAGCGACGAGCCGGCCACCAGCAGCAGGTCCGCCTGTTTGCAGGCTTGCTCGGCTTGCTGCCAGGCTTTCACCGGCAGCATTTCCTCGTATAGGGTGATATCCGGCTTCAGCAGCGACTGATCATGGGGGCAGCGCGGCATACCGCCTTCTTCCACGAACGCCTTGAAGAAATCCGCGCCGGGGAAGGTGTTCAGGCAGCGCGTGCACGTGAAGGTATTCAACGAGCCGTGTACCTCAATCACGTTCTGCGCTCCGGCTGCCTGATGCAGGTTGTCGATGTTTTGGGTGATAATCGCCTTGAGGATACCGGCTTGCTCCAGCTGCGCCAGGGCCACGTGCGCCGGGTTTGGCTCGGCTTGCCAGATCTGTTTCCCCAACGGCCTCAGCCAGTTAAAGAAGACCTCTGGGCGCCGGCGGAAGGCCGTCAGCGAGGCCACCTGCATGGGGTCGTTCTGTGACCACAAGCCGGTTTTTGTCGAGCGGAAATCCGGGATGCCGGAAGGGGTGGACATCCCCGCGCCGGTCAGCGCGACCGCATATTTGGATTTGCGGATGAGTTCTGCCGCCCGCCGGATCAAGTCTTCTGGGGCGCGATCATCCATTCTTCACTCGTCCGATCATCGACTGCGCCAGCCGCTGGTACTGCTGCGCCAGCAGGCCTTCCGGCTGGATCGTGATCAACGGTGACAGGCGCATGTTGGCTTGATAAGCGATCTCCGGTGACGGCGGAAAACCCAGAGTGATCGGCGCGCCGATCATCTCGGTCATTTGCGTTTGGGTCAAGACCAGGTCGCTGCGGATGCGGTTGTTCATGACCACGGTGAGATTGCGCAGCGTGCCGAAGCCGTGCCCACGCAGTTCTTTAATGCGCTGGCAGGTCTGCGGCACAGTCCAGGGATACGGCTCGGTCACCAGCAGGACCTCATTGCACAAGGAGAGCAAGGCGGTCGTATCGGGCAAGAAACAAGAACCGATGTCCAGCAGCACCAGGGGGGCCATGTGCGCCAGTTCTTTTACGATCTGGTTCATCTGCTTCTCTGCTTTTGTATGTTGGAGCGCATCCAGGCGGGAGGAGGCGGTCAGCAGCTTAACGCCGTAAGAAGTCTCGACCAACTCTCGTTCGATGGCGTCTGCGTCGATCAAGTCTGGTGTGGTCTTCAGCAGGTTTTCGATGCCTTTGCCATCTTGCAGCCCCAGATCGAGCGCCCAGCTGCCCTGGCCGGGCCGTAACTCGGCGGCGATCACATTCCTCTTGGTTTCCATGTGGTAGCTGATCGCCAGGTTGAGCGCCAGCGTGGAGGCCCCCATCCCGCCGCGCGGCGCCACCACCGCAATCAGATAGCCTTTACCTGTCGAAGCGGGCGTGCGTGGCCTGGCCCGGCCCAGCAGGGATCTGATATGCGCAACCAGCTCGGCCGGGTGGACCGGTTTAGCCAGGTAATCGTCTGCGCCGACCTCATAGCCGGTCATCTTGTCATCCATCTGTCCGCGCGCCGAGAACATCAACACCGGGATTTGAGCCGTCTTTGGGTTGCTGCGGATTTCTTTGGTGACCTCGTAACCATCCAGATCGGGCATCATGATGTCGAGCACGATCAATGCGGGCATCTCAGCGTTCGTCAGTGCGATGGCCTGGCTGCCATTGCCGGCCGTGATGATCTGAAATCCTTGCCGCTGCAGCATCAGGGTGATCAGTCTGAGGGTTTCATCATCATCGTCAACGACCAAGATTTTCTCAGCCATGGGGGACCCCTTCCGTCAAAAAAATCCGTAATTTGTCGAGCAGTTGCACTTTACGCATATGTAGTCTAGCATAAACGAAAATGGGGCGCAACCATCGATCGTTTCAGTTTGCTGAACTGTAAGAGCGCCCTCGCCTTTGGCGCACTTCACAGTCCCAGAAGGCAAGGCGGCAGCATACGGTGAGGGCTCATGCGCCTCTCTAGAAAGATAGCCGGTATAATCATCTTGTGGACATCGACCGGATCAAAGAGATACTGGAAAAAGACTGCCGCTTGTCGCCGGGCAGGCCCATCCTGGCGGGCGTGTCGGGTGGGCCCGACAGCCTGTGCCTGCTGGCGGCGCTGGCGCGTCTCGACTATCCGGTGATTGCCGCGCATTACAACCATCATTTGCGCGCCGCAGCCTCTCAGGATGTCGAGCAAACTCGCGCTGCGGCCGAGCAGTTGGGCGTGCCGTTCGTCGGCGGCGAGGGCCAGGTGCACGCCTTTGCCAGGCGGGAAGGGTACTCGGTCGAGCAGGCCGCCCGCATCCTGCGCTACCGCTTCTTGTTCGAGCAGGCGCGCCGGGTGGATGCGCAAGCCGTGGCGGTTGGACATACCGCCGACGACCAGGTAGAGACCGTGCTGATGCACTTCCTGCGCGGCACTGGGCTGCGCGGGCTGCGCGGCATGCGCGCTTGCAGCCTGTCGGAATGGGACCCAAGCATCCCGCTTTTGCGGCCGCTGCTGGAGACGTGGCATTCCGAGACGGTCGCCTGCTGTGCTGAGGCCGGGCTGCAGCCCGCTTTCGACCTTTCCAACCTCGAAATGCGTTATGCGCGCAACCGGGTCCGCAGCAAGCTGATCCCTCGTTTGGAACGCTACAACCCACAGATCAAGGAAGCGGTCTTACGACTGTCGCGCGCCGCCACGGGCGACTACGAGATCGTCGAAGGGGCCGCGCAGGCGGCTTGGGAGCAAGCCAGGCTCGAGGAAGGGCCGGGGTTTGAGGCGCTGTCGCTGCCGGCGCTGCGTGCGCTGTCAGGCGGCTTGCTGCGCAACGTGCTGCGTGTAGCCGTTGAACGCCTGCGGCCTGGGCTGCCGGATATCGACTACGCTGCCATCGAGCGAGCGGCCGATTTCGTCGAGCAGCCCACCCGCTCGCTGAAGATGGATTTAACCAACGGCCTGTGCCTGTCGCAAGGCGCAGGGGAGCTGTTCTTGTACGAGCAAGGCAGCCCCGTTGCGGTCTCCGCCTGGCCGCAGCTGCTGCAGGGGCAGGCGGGTGAGCTGGAGGTTCCCGGCCGCTTGACCTTGGGCGGCGGCTGGACCCTCGTCGCCGAGTGGGACACTGCAACCGGAGATCGAAAGCCCTGGCAGTCGGCCGAGCCGGGGCTGCACGCCTGGCTGGACGCCGCCTGCCTCGCCACGCCCTTGCAGGTGCGCGCCCGCCGCCCGGGCGACCGCTTCGATCCGCTCGGCATGCAGGGTCACTCGCTCAAGATGTCGGACTACTTCATCAATGAGAAGCTGCCCCAGTTGGCGCGCGCGCGCTGGCCCTTGGTCTGCTCGCAAGAGCGCATCGTATGGGTGCCCGGCTTTCGCCCTTCGCATGCCTGCCGGGTTGGTGCACAATCCCAACAGGTGGTGCATCTCTTTTTGGAACAAGAGAAATAATATTTTGAAAATAAAATGCAAAAATGGTCGTGAAACGACCATTTTTGCATTTTATTTTCAAAATATGTAGTTAACAGAAAACTACGGTTTCGCTTCTTCTTCAGGCTCGCCCGACAGCTTGCGCAGTTTCAGACTGACCTCACGCCACTGGATCTTGGAGATCCCCAGCTTCTGGCGGATCGTGTCGCGCTCCACGTCAGATTTCCAGTCGTTCAGGGCGCTCGTCCAGCGGCACATATCGAACGAGACGTGCTTGTCCAGGCCGGCGTCTTCGCCCAGGTCTTCCAACAGGTATTCCAGCCGCCGCGGCGACCATGGGAACAGCTTGTCGGTGGGTTGGTACTGCTCCACGTACTCATGGTAGCTCTCTACCCAGTCTCCGGGGACCGGGATTTTGCGCTCCTTGTAGCGGTTGCGCTGGCTGGGGTAGCGCACGAACAACAGTGGGCCGTTGGGAGCTTCGAGGTCGATGTGGTTCAGGTCGATCCCCAGACACTCGCCCTTCTTGATGCCGGTCGCCAGCAGCAGCGACAGCAGAGTATAGTAGCGGGCATCCGGCTTTTGCGCGGTGCGCCGGGTTGAGGCTGCCTCGATCAGCTTTTCCTGCTCCTCTTCGCTCAGCACGTCCGGCAGCGGACTGATCACGGACTGCTGCAGCACTTTCTCGGCCGGGTCGATCATCACGATGGCGTTGCTGCTCAGCCAGCGGAAGAAAGCCTTTACCGAGGTGATCCGGCGGGCTAAGCTCTTTGGGCTGCAGGGCACGCCGCGGCCATTCTGGAGCCAGAGGAGGAAGTTGTTCAGGTCGCGGGTGGTGATGGAGCCAATGCCCCGGTCGGGGGGCAGGTAACCGGCCAGGAGCTGCAGATCGCCGATAAAGGCTTTTACCGTGTAAGGGGAGCGGCCCTGGTCGTTGAGATACAGTTCCCAGGCTTGAATGCTGGGCGCAAGCGGGGTGAGAGCGGTGATGTGAGCGCTCGTCGATTGCTGATCGGAAGACATACTACCTCCAGGTCAAATGCGGATCGGTGCGTATAACGGCTCGGGTAAGCGTATTCTTTGCGAGAAAGCGCCGCTGCCGGAGCAATAACATTCGCATAGTCTTTACCTGCACAGTGTACCTGATCCTGTCGCTTCTGTCAATCTTAAATTTGTCTAAAGGTTTTGGCGTTTTTCAGCTGCGCCGGTTCGATTTTTGCCCCCACGCGGGCAGAGTCCCTGCTGCAGCGAATGGCAATCGTCGAGACACCGCATGATCTGTAATCCGGATGACAGATCATGCGGAGGATGAATGGAAATATAGACTGCCTACGGCTCGAATACCGCCTCATGCACCATCTTCTGGATGGCGGGCAGGTCAGGCATCAACACTGCCGCGCCGGTGTCCGTGCGGGTTGCGGTGACTTGATCGATGCCGACGGCGAAGCGCTGGATGCGGCTGGAGTCGCTCAACTGTGCTGCGACCGGCAGCAGCGGCAGGATGTCTTCCACCTTCAAGTCGGTCTCGACGCTGTTGTGATAAGTGACGTACAGCTCCGGCGCCCGCTCCACGGCGTTCAGGCTGAGCAGCTTGACCAGAACGCCCTTTAGCACTTCCTGTTCACGGCGCAGCCGGTCGAGGTCGCTGCTGGTATAGCGCGAGCGCACATACCACAACGCCGTCTTGCCGTCCATGCGGGTCGTGCCAACCCCATACGAGCAGATACCTCGCTTGGCCTGCGGCAGGTCGCAGCGGTCCTGGATGCCCTGCGCCACGTAGACATCGACCCCGCCCAGGGTGTTGATGATGCTGGTGAAGCCCTGCATGTTGGTGCTGATGTAATGGTCGGGCCGTACCAGGAAGTTCTTCTCAAAGGTATCGAACAGGCCGTCGTAGCCGGTGTAGCCCTTGGCGACGTTGATGCGGTCCATGCCGTGGTTGGGAATGTCTACGTAAAGATCGCGCGGGAACGATACCACGCTTACCGTACCCTGCAGCTTATGGATCGAGATCAGCATCATCACGTCCGAGCGCGCCCCGCCGCCCTCACGCCAGTCCGTGCCGATCAGGACAATGTTCACCACCCCTTCGGGTACGCTGGTGGGGGTGGGGCTGGGGGTGATGGTGGCGGTGGCGGTGGGAGTGGGCATCGCTGTGGATGTGCGGGCAGCGGTCGCCGCGGCCGTGCCGGTCATGGTCGCTGCGGGAATCGTGACCGATGCTCGTGGGGTTTGAGTCCGGTTGCCGGGCGGATTGTTGGAAAGACCGGTAGATGAACCAAAGGGGAGGGTGCAGGCAGACAGCAAAACGACCAGGACGGCCAGAACCCATATTCTTCTATGCATGCGCAGTGCTTTCTATGAGGTTACCTCAATAAGATTTCGCCTCGTCTGGCTGGGCGTTGGATACCGTTATTCTTTGAACGATTTGATCCGGCGTTTGGTTCCCAAGAAGCGGCCGCCGGTGATGCTGCATGAAAAGGATTTCCATTTTCGTGTGGGCGCGCTGCCCATGCGAAAATGGAAATCCTTTTTGCAGCCCGACCGCCAGCCGCTTAAAGAGAAGGCGTCGTTGTTCCTACGTCAATCGATAGGGTGGGCGCGGGTGTGGTTGCCGTCGGTGTCGGCACAGCGGTGGTCGGCACAGCCGTGGTGGGGGTAGGCGTGGTCGGCACGGCGGTGGTTGGCACAGTCGTGGTCGGCACAGCCGTGGTCGGCACGGCCGTGGTTGGCACGGCGGTGGTCGTCGGCACGGCTGTGGTTGGCACGGCCGTCGTCGGCACAGCCGTGGTCGGTTTGATCGTGGGCAGGATGCTGGTTTTGGTTGGCGCGCTCGTAGAGGTAAGCGTTGGCCAGATGGGGATCACCTTCGGCACGTACAAAACTTGCCCGGCCTGAATGTAAGTGCTGCCGCCCAGGCAGTTGGCCGTTTGCAAATCGGACACGCTGACCCCGTAACGCAGGCTCAACTGGAACAAAGTCTCACCCGACTGCACCAGATAGCGCACCCAGCCGAAGGGCGGCCCGCAGGGTAAGGCCGTGGGCTGGAAGATCATGGTCGCCGTCGGCAGGATCGGCGTGAGTGACGGGGTCGCCGTGAGCCAGGGCGCGGGCAGGTACAACACCGAGCCAACCGGTAAGTCGCTGCTCCACAGGCAGTTGCCCTCGATCAGTTGATCGACCGTGATGTAATTGGCAGCCGCCAGCGATTCGACCGTGTCATCCGCCTGAATGGTGTACTGGATCCACCCGGCGGGAAAGGCGCAGGACGTTGCGGTCGGCTGCACGGCGGTAGAGAGAAACACGTTGGGAATGTTGGTCGGCGTGGCCATCACGGGCCGGCCTTGCTGCGACCCTTCCGCTCGCGTCTCCAGTGGAGCGGGGGTAGCGGTCGGCTGCAGCGGGGAGGACACCGGAATGGACATGCCCTCCGCCACAGCCAGCGAGATGGCTCCCAGAACGATCACGCCTGAGGCGATCGCTGTAAACAGGCCGGAAAACAGCTCACGAAGTAATTTCATGGGCGCTGGAAGTTTGAGATGGAATAGGAGAACCGACCGGCAAAAGCACGCTAAACGTGGATGATTCGCCCTGGCGGCTGTCAACCCAGATGCGTCCGCCGTGCGCTTCGACCAGCACCCGCGCCACCGAAAGGCCCAGGCCTTTATCGCCGATGCCCTGGATGGATGGGTTTTCAGGGCGGTAATGCCGCCAGAAGACGCGCGGCAGATCTTCGGCGGCGATGCCGCCGCCCGAGTCGGTCACTTGCAGCAGCAGGAAGGGCTGGTCCTCTACGCTTTCGACCCGGGCTGCCAGCGTGATCGTATCACGTTCCGGCGTGACCACTGCGGCATTCTGCAGCAGGTTGATCACAACCTGTTCCATGGCATCCTTGTCGGCCTGCAGGCAGGGTAACGCGGGCGGCAGGTCCAACCGGACCAGCAAGCGTTTTTCCTGCAGTTTGGGTCGGATGAACTCCACCGCCGCGTCGATAGCCGATACCATGTCCACCTCGTCCGGTCCCGAATCGAACGCGCCGCCTTCCAGAATGACAATGTGCAGCAGATCGTCGATCAGGTTGCTGATGCGCTCGGATGAAGCGTGGACGCGTTCGAGCAGCTTGCGCTGGATTGCGCCCAGCAGCCCGACCGACTCGGTCATTAGCAAATCGGTGTAACCGAAGATCGAGGTCACCGGCTGGCGCAGCTCGTGCAAGGTGGCCGCAATCACGTCTTGGCCGTCCGATTCCAAAGGCGGCAGGCGCTTGGCGTCCATTTCCATCGACAGGATCTTCATATTCGCCCCGGCCAGGGCATTTTGGAGGTGGGCCACCTCTTCCAGGCTGAGGCGCAGCTCTGCCTCCATTTGCTTCAGCTCCTCGGCGGTGTCGCTGCTGGATTGAGTCCCATCGCTCAGCGCTGCTTCCAGCTTGTCATTCTCGACTTGCAGCCTGTTGATGATTTCCTGCGACTCCTGCTGAAGCGTTAGCAGCGACTCGAGCGCAGGTTCACTCTCTTTCTGCTCGGCTGCCAGCCGCAGTTGGGTCTGCAGCAGGTCGTTTTCACGGCTGGCCTGTTCCAGCTGTTTCTGCAAATCCACAAAGTCAGACTGCAGCTTGCGGACTTCTGCTGAAGGCGTGTTGTCCGGCTCCGGTTCCGGGCGGTTGAGGATTTTCACCATACTCTCGACCGCCGTGATCAAATAGGTCTGGTCCATGCCGGTCCATACCCGGCGCGAATACGGCGAGAGCAAGATCAGCGCACCCCAATTTTCCTCTGCCGTCGACAGCGGCACCGACATCAGGTTGCCGGGCGCTTCCAGACCAAGCGTTTCGGCCAGGATGCGCAGATCGGGGACGGCCGGGTCGTCGCCCAGCATTCGGAATGGCCTGCCGCGCTGCAAGGCGCTGGCCAGGTTGGGCGTTTCGCTGACCTCCAGGGTAATCGGGTTCAAGGGCTCGTCGCGGACTGAATTGTAGCCGTTCCGCAGCTGGATTGCGCTGTAGTTGGGCGTAGGCGCCAGGAAGCACAGGTCGGCCATCATCGTCTGAGCGACTGCCCGGGTCATGGCGCTGGCCGCTGCTTCCACGTCTTGTTGGATCGCCACCTGCATCCAGGCGAACACCGTGCGCGGCTCGGCGGTGTACAGTCGCTCGCCCTGCGGTTCTTCGAAGCCGGTTTCTTCCGGCTTCGGCCTGGAGGGCGATTCTGAAGTCACCTGCAAGCGCTGGGCCAGGCTGGGCAGCAGTGGGTAGCTGGCCAGCTGCACGAAACGCACCGCCGGGGCGAAGTCGCCCGCCTGATCGCCAAGCATCAGCTGGTAGACGTACCCCACCAGGTGCAGTCCAATGATCCCCAGCCCGATGCCCCACCCCTCGGGCCGCTCCAGTAGGATGAACAGGGTGCCGATCACCGCGATGAACAGCGGGAACAGCGACCAGCCGTAATCCAAAAAGGTGGCATTAAAGGGGACAGAGGCGTTTGTATCCTTGCTCCAGGCGGTCAGGGTGAACATGAACAGGATGATGATAATCAGGTTCAGCAGCCCGTTGATCGCATCCGGGGCCCGGGAGGATTTTGGGAAACTCCACATCCAGACGATCCAGGCCAACCCCCAGGTGGCCACCGCCCGGTCGAGCGGCGGCAGGAACTGGTGTGGGTTTGCGATGCCTTGCCAGGCAAGCCCGCTGCTCAAGAACAGGATCAGCTGGCCCGCCAGGATGGCGCTCAAGCCCAAGAGAATGCGTCCAGAGCCCTCAGATTTCCTCGAGCGCCGTGCGATGAACACGGACTGCATGGCAGCCATGAGGGAAAACACGAGGACCAGGTGAACGATCAAATTCCCAGGCGGAGTAATTAACAGTCCGAGTAGTTGTTGTAGAAAGGTTTGCATACTTGGGTCCTGGTAAAATTATAGCATGGCTGGCATAACAACCAGTTAACAATTCAATCGAGTCCGTGGGAAATTTGTTGCAAGAGGTGTTCCCCAAGGCCTTATTTCAACAACCGATCAGGAAAAGCTCCCTTCGCGATGACCTTCCCATGGGCCTTTGAATAGAGATGGCGCTTGCCAGGATGCGGTTGGCAATCGACTTTTCTTAAAAGGTTGACAAACTGACAGAATAAGATAAAATAACCCTCGCCGCTAAGAGATGCCGAAGTGGCGGAACTGGCAGACGCGCTACGTTCAGGGCGTAGTGGCCGTACGGTCGTGAGGGTTCAAATCCCTCCTTCGGCACACAAGACCCCGGGAAACCGGGGTCTTTTTTATTCGATTCTCCGTGTTATCCGGGCCTCGTGCACCCTGGTCAGCCGGGTCCAACTCTTGCATCCACCCAAACAAAAGGGCAGGTGAGGCTCACCAAAATTGCTTGCCCTCTTACTTTATCTAGAGTAATATTGAGACATGGGAAACGGCCCACTGCAGATCAATCGAAAACAAATTGTGGTCGCTGGCGTCATCATCCTGTTTGTGTTCCTGATGATGGACCTCAACGCGCGTCTGACCGAGCTGTCCAAACAAAACGCTCAGCGTGACCGCATGCAGACCGAGGCCGTCAATCTGCTGCGTACGGAGGCAGCGCTCCAGGCCCAGATCGACTACGCCACTTCCGATCTGGCGGTCGAAGACTGGGCCCGCGAGCAAGGCCATTTGCAGCGCCCTGGTGATGTGGTGATCGTACCGCTGCCGGGAGAAGGGGTTACGCCCACCCCTGTGATCACGGTCGAGCCGACCCTGACCCCCGTGCCCAAATGGCAAATCTGGCGCATGTTGATCCTGGGCGAGTAGAAAAGGACGTTTCATGTCAAGACTCTTCTATGGCTCTGTCCAATCCGATGGTGTCAAGATCCACTACTACCGCACCGGTGACGAGAAGCCCCCGGTGGTTTTGCTGCACGGTTTCAGCGATAACGGCCTTTGCTGGAGCCGCCTGGCCCTCATTCTGGAGCCCGACTATGACCTTGTCATGATCGACGCTCGCGGCCACGGTCTCTCCGATGCTCCCGAGAGCGGCTACGGCGCTCGCACCATGGCCGCCGACGTCGCCGCGGTCATCCGCACCTTGCAGCTCGACCGCCCGGTGCTGGTCGGCCACTCGATGGGCGCTCAGACCGCAGCCGTGGTCGCCGGGACCTACCCGGAGTTGATCCGCGGCGCGGCCCTGGAAGACCCACCCTGGCGTGAGGAAGCCCCCGGACCGCCGAGCGAGGAGCAAAAGCAGTGGCTCCGGAGCATGCACCAGCGCTTGAACGACCAGCACAAGATGACCCTCGAGGAGCTAAGCGAGATGGGCAAGCGCGAAAATCCCAAATGGGACGACGTGGAATGGTTCCAATGGGCCAAGGCCAAGCAGCAGGTCAAGCCCCAGGTCGCGGCTGCGATGAAAGAGCCGCCCATCCCCTGGCGTGAAGTTGCCTCGAAGATCTCCGTCCCGGTGCTGCTCATTACCGGTGATCCAGAGCTTGGCGCGATCGTCACCCCTGAAATTGCCCAGGAGGCCACAAAGATGTGGCGTAAAAAAGGCCAGGTCGTCCATATCCCAGGCGCCGGCCACAATATCCGCCGAGAACAATTCGGACCCTTCTTGAACGCAGTCACACACTTTATTGCAAAACGATGAAACCAAACCCAATTCTCAAAAAACTAGGCTTGAATAACAACGATCGCGCCGTGATCATCCACACCGATGACATCGGCATGTGCCAGGCCAGCGTCGCCGCTTTCGCCGATCTGGTCGATTTCGGGCTGATTTCCTCGGGCGCTACCATGGTCCCCTGTCCCTGGTTCCTGGATGCAGCCGAGTACTGCCGCATCCACCCGCAGGCCGACATGGGCGTCCACCTGACCCTCACCAGCGAGTGGAAGAACTACCGCTGGGGGCCCATCTCGACCCGAGACCCGCAGTCGGGCATGCTCGATGATCAAGGCTTTTTCTATCCCACATCGGCCCAGGCCCAGGAGCACGCCGACCCTGCCGCCGCCTTGGTGGAGATCCAGGCGCAGATCGCCCGGGCCACTCAGGCCGGAATCAACCCCACCCACGCTGACACCCACATGGGCACCCTGGCGCATCCCAAGTTCGTCGGCGCATACATTCAGAGCGCCATTCAAGCCCGGCTGCCGATCATGATGTTCCGCTTCGACGAGGCCGGTTGGGCCAGGCTGAATCTGGACCCCGAGACCGTCCAAATCGCCATGCAGATGGTGGACGTGCTGGAAGAGCAGGGCGTGCCCTTGCTGGATAACATGGACACCGTGCACCTGGAAAACCCCGACAACCGCCTGGAGCGCGCCCAGAAGGCCATCTCAGATCTGCCGCCCGGCATCACCCACTTCATCATCCACCCATCCAAAGACACGCCCGAGCTGCGCGCCATCACACCCGATTGGCGCAGCCGCGTCGGCGACTACGAGACCTTCACCAGCGAAGCCATGCGCAAGTTCTTGCAGAACTGCGGCGTCCGCGTCATCGGCTACCGTGACTTGCAGCACTTGATGCCGAAATAAAGAAAAAGAGAACAGAGAGCAGAAAATCGTCAGAACCCCCGATCCTTCGGGGGTTCTGACGATTTTCTGCTCTCTGTTCTCTCTACTTGATCTTTTCCTGCAAGCACAGCAGCCAGTCCTTCTCGGCCCCCTCGAGAGGTTGCGCGATCAGCGCCAGGATGGGCTGCACCAGCAGGGCCGGGTCGGCCCCGTTCAGGTTGATGGGCTGCACTGCATCCGTCAGCCAGCGGGCGGGGATGAAGCCGATCCCAGCCGGGTCGCCGGACACCGCCGCGATCATCGTCTGCGGATCGGGCGCCACTTGCGCGAAGCCGGGCGGTGATCCCTGGCGCTGGACCAGGGCATCGAACACTTGCTGGACGTCTTCGCCCTGCGGGTATTCCCACACGCTGATCCTGCCGCTCGCCGGGCTGCCCTCCGCAGCCAGGTTGTCCCAACTGCGCGTCCCACCCGAGTAGATCGCCTGCACCTGCTCGAACGACAGGCTGTGGATCGGGTTATCCGGATGGGTGATGAAAACGAGCTGGTCCTCTCCGATTACCGCCGCTGCTCCAGGGATGCTGGCCGGCGGGCCCCAACGCAGGCTGAAGCGAGCGTTCTCCGGGTCCAGCGCCGAAGCCGGTAACTTGTTCACGACCAAAGCGATGCCGCTGAGCTGCTGTGTGCAGGCATTAAGATCGACGCCCATCCAGCCGAGTGAAGAGGTGTACTGCACTTGCCAGATCACGGGGGTTGGGATGGGTGTCGTTTGTGCGGGCGCGCAGCCCGTCAGAAACAGGATGATCAGGAGTGGAACGACGACGGTAAATTTGTTGCCATGCTTATGCAACATAATACAATACGAGGATCACCACGGCCAGCACAGAGCAGTAAACGGCGAAAGGTATTAGGGAGTGCCGGTTGAGATAAGACAACAGCCAGGCGATGGACAGGTAACCGACGACCGCCGCGGTCAAGAACCCGACCGCCAGCACCGGCAAGAAGCTCGACAGGTTGGGCATTCCAATCAAATCCAGGGAGCTAACCAGCCCAGCGCCGAGCATCACCGGGATCGACATCAAAAAGGCAAACCGCCCGGCGCTCTGGCGTTCCAGGTTGCGGGTCATCCCGCCGGCGATGGTTGAGCCGGACCGGGAAACGCCCGGAAACAAGGACAGCACCTGCGCCGCCCCAATCCAGACCGCATCCAGCCAGTTCATCTGAACCAGCTCACGGCGGCGCTGGCCGAAGCGTTCTGCCACCACCAGTAGCAGCGCCGTGACGAACAGGAACACCGCCACCATGCCAGGGCTTGCGAAGGCCAGCTCGATCTGGCTCTTGAACAGCAGCCCCACGATCGAGGCCGGGATGGCGGAGATGATCAGGTACCAACCCAGGCGGGCTTCCGGCGATTCGAACGGGCGCCGGTGGGACAGGGCAATCAAAAAACAGCGGATGATCTCATACAGGTCACGCCAGAAATAAGCAAACACGGCCAGCAAAGTGCCGAGCTGCACCAGCACGTCGAACGAGAAGGCTTGATCGGACGGGATCTGCCAGTTGAACAGGAACGGCACCAGCACCAGGTGGCCTGAGCTGGAGATTGGCAGGAATTCGGTCACACCTTGAACGATCCCAAGAATCAACGCTTGTAAGACGGTCATAATCGCTTTCCCTCAGTTAAGTTTTGGAGCTGCGGATTGGGGCGCCAGGGCTCTCGACGGGCGCCTTGGGTTTCAGGCTTGTTTTTCCCCACTCAGCTCGTATTGTTCGAAGAACGCCCGCATAAACGCCTGGTAGCGTCCCTCCAGGATCGCCTGGCGAGCGTCACCCATTAATGTTACCAGAGTATGGATGTTGTGAATAGAGATTAAGGTTGAAGCCAGAATTTCCTTGGCGACAATCAGGTGGCGCAGGTAAGCCCGGGTAAAGTGACGGCAGGTGTAGCAGCTGCAGGCCGGGTCGATGGGCTCGTGGCTGCGGGCATGCACGGCGTTCATTAAGTTCAGCCTTCCTGAGCGGGTCATGGCGGCCTGATGGCGCGCCAGGCGGGTCGGCAGCACACAGTCGAAGATATCCACCCCACGCAGCACGCCGTTGATCAGATCTTCCGGCGCGCCCACACCCATCAGATAGCGTGGTTTGTTATCCGGCAGGACCGCGTTGACCACCTCGATCATGGCGTGCATCTCCGGCTTGGTCTCACCCACCGACAGCCCGCCGATGGCGTGGCCCGGAAAACCCATCGCTGAGATCGCCTCGGCCGACTTGCGCCGCAAATCTTCGAAGATGCCCCCCTGCACGATGCCGAACAAGGCCTGGTCGGGCCGCTGCTTGGCCTGTTTGCAGCGTTCGGCCCAGGCGTGCGTGCGCCGCATGGCACGCTGGATGTACTCCCGGTCGTAGGGCGGGGCGCACTCGTCGAAGGCCATGATGATGTCAGCGCCCAGCTTTTCCTGCACCTCGATTGATTTCTCCGGTGTAAGCCGGTGCATCGAGCCGTCGATGTGGCTTTTGAAGGTGACCCCCTCATCGTCCACTTGATTGATATCGCTCAGCGAGAACACCTGGAACCCACCCGAGTCGGTCAGCATCGGCTTGGGCCACTGCATGAATTCATGCAGCCCGCCCATCTCGGCCACGATATCCGCGCCGGGCCGCAGGTACAGGTGATAGGTGTTCGCCAGCACCAGGGATGCCCCCAGTTCTTCCAGCTGCTGTGGCGTGACAGCCTTAACCGTGGCTTGCGTGCCCACCGGCGCAAATACCGGCGTCTCCAGGTCGCCGTGAGGGGTGTGGAACACACCGGCCCGGGCGTTGCCATCCTGGGCCAAGAGTTCAAAGGTAAAGGCAGGTTTGCTTGTTTCCATCGTTCCTGGGATTATACCTTGGATGTGCCCTCTGATCAGGCTCCACTTGCGGGATATGCGCCAATTCAGTATACTAACTCTGTAGACATCCCGGTAAAGCAGCTGATTACCGTTTGCCACGCAAAATCCCTGAACGCAGCCCAGATATGAATGAGGAGAACATGCAGGTTCCATTGAGAAAACGCTGGCAAATTGCGGCCCCGATCACGCTAGAGGCGAGCCGGGCGCTCGGCGATTATCCCGACATATTAAAACAACTCTTATTCAATCGCAGCATCTGTGATCGTCCCGCGGCGCAAAACTACCTTTCGCAAGGTGGAGCGATCCACGACCCTTTTTTAATGACCGATATGGACATCGCCGTCGAGCGCCTGCTCAGGGCGCTGGATCAGGGCGAGCGCATTGCGATCTACGGCGACTATGATGTTGATGGCGTCACCGCCACCACGTTAATGGTAGGGGTGCTGAACCAGATGGGCGCTCACGTCCAGGGCTACATCCCCAACCGCTTCGACGAGGGCTACGGCCTGAACATCGATGCGCTCGACTCGCTGGCCGAAGACGGTGTCAAGGTTGTCGTGACCGTCGACTGCGGCATCCGCTCGCCGAACGAAGTCCAGCACGGTTGCAATCTCGGCATCGACATGATTGTCAGCGACCACCACGAGCCCAAGGAAGATCTGCCACCCGCGTTGGCGGTCCTCTGTCCCAAGCGCCCCGGCGACCTGTATCCGGAAAAGAATCTGGCCGGGGTGGGTGTGGCCTTTAAGATCTGCGAAGCGCTGGTGAAGTCGCGCCCGTCCCGGCTGGTGCATCTGGAGGACCAGCTCGACCTGGTCGCGGTCGGCACCGTGGCCGATATCGTCCCATTGGTCGGTGAGAACCGCTCGATCGTCAAGGCCGGGATGGAAGTGCTGCGCTGCGGCCGCCGTCAGGGCCTGTTTTCGCTGGCCGGCGCGGCCATGTTCGATATCGAAACCATCACCGCCCGTGATATCGGCTTCGTGATTGGGCCGCGCCTGAATGCCGCCGGACGTCTCGATTCGGCCCTGGCCGCCTTCGAGCTGCTTGCAACCGACCGGATTGAGGTCGCCGGCAAGCTGGCTCAGCAGCTGGACAACCAGAACCACGAGCGCCAGGAGCTGACCCAGAAGATGCAGCAGCAGGCCGAGATGATGGCCGAGGTGGGCCAGGTGGACCATCTGATATTCGCCGTGCACCCTGAGTTCAACATGGGTGTGGTCGGGCTGGTGGCCTCGCGCCTTACGGACCAATATTACCGGCCCGCCATTGTTGGCAGCCTGGGCGAAGAGTTTACCCGCGCCTCCTGCCGCAGCATCCCCGAGTTTCACATCACCCACGCCCTGGATGAATGCTCCGATCTGTTCGAGCGCCACGGCGGGCACGCCATGGCGGCCGGCTTCACCATCCGCAACGACCGCATCCCCGAACTGATGCGGCGCATGCGCGAGATCGCGGTGCGGGAACTGGATAATAAAGATTTGCGCCCGGTAATGCGGGCCGATATGGAAGTTACCCTTGCCCAGCTGCGGCCGAACGATATCCTCAGTTTCATTCAAATGTTGGAACCCACCGGCGTCGACAATCCGGCAGTCTTGTTTGTGTCCAGGGACTTAAAAGTGCAGCGCTTCCGCACCGTTGGCCGGGACAAGAGCCACCTGCGCCTGAGTCTCAGTGACGGCGGCATCGTCTACGACGCCATCGCCTTCCGCCAGGGCCACTGGGCCGAGAATATGCCTGAGCGGGTGGACGTGTTGTATGCGTTCGAGAAAAACAAGTACAACCACCGGGAGTACATGCAGCTCAACGTGCGCGATTTGAAGCCCGCCGGGGAAGAGAATTAAAGACGATTGGTTCTACATCGTAACCATGGTCGATGGTGTAGAACAAAAAAATATACGACCGAACTGTAAGCCGCCCGTATAGAATCTTAAAATGTGCGGCATGCTATAATAAAAATCAGCGATTATTCCATCTAAAAACAATAGCCTTTGATCCTGGAGAGAATGCCATGGCGATTACATCGAAGCGACCTGCTAGCCAACCGGCGAATCACGCGGAAGCGGATGCTCCCTTTGTCCCTGCTCCTGTCACAACCATCGAAGAGACCGGTCTGACGATGCTTTGGCTGCAGGATCTGATCCTCAAGCTGATGTACTATCAGGGGTACTTATCGGGCTTCAAGATTGCCGAAGAGGTGGCCCTGCCATTCTCCGGTATCATCGATTTGGCGCTGGAATCGCTGAAGCGCGAGAAGCTGCTGGAAGTGCGCTCGGCCCAAACCGTGGGCTTGGGTGAAGGCGCCTATGTCTGGGCGATCACCGGGGCAGGCATCGAACACGCCCGTGAAGCGCTGGAGCGCAGTCAGTATGTTGGCCCGGCGCCGGTGCCGCTCCAGGCTTATGGCGACGCCTGCATGAAGCAAAGCCGCAGGACCATGCTGGTCACTCAGCGTAACATGCGCCAGGTTCTGTCCAGCCTGGTCATCGACGAAAACACCTTCGAGATGATCGGCCCTGCAGTCAACTCGAATACCTCCATCTTCTTGTATGGCCCTCCCGGCAACGGCAAGACCAGCGTCGCCCGCGCCATTGGCAACCTGATCCTCTCGCAAGACATTTACATCCCCTATGCCCTTTACGTTGAAGGCCACGTGGTCAAGCTGTACGATTCACTCAACCATAAGCTCGCCCAGGAAGACGAATCGATCGATATGAACGGCAGTTCCATGCGCGGCAGCGCGCGCCGGGATGCGCGCTGGGTGAAGATCCACCGGCCCTTCATCATGGTCGGCGGCGAGCTGACCCTCCAGGGCCTCGACCTGGTTTTCGATGACGTGAACAAGTTTTACGAAGCCCCCTTTCAGGTTAAAGCCAACGGCGGCATCTTGCTAATCGATGACTTTGGCCGTCAGCTGGTGCGCCCGCGCGACCTGCTCAACCGCTGGATCGTACCGCTCGAAATGCGCCAGGATTACCTGACCTTGCATACCGGTCGCAAGATCGAGATCCCCTTCGACGTGCTGGTCATCTTCGCCACCAATCTGCCGCCGCGCGACCTGGTCGACGAGGCCTTCCTGCGCCGCCTGCGCCATAAGGTGGAGATCAACGACCCCGATTACGAGGCCTACCGGGAGATCTTCCGGCGGGTTGCCCAGCAAAAGGGAGTGACCTATAACGATCAAGGCCTCGCCTATCTGCTGCAAGAGTGGTACATTAAGCGCAACCGCAAGCTGCGTGCCTCTCACCCACGCGATCTGTGCGATCAGATCGTCGACATCAGCCGCTATATCGGCGTCGAACCGGCTCTCACGAACGACTTGATCGACCGGGCTGCCAGCGCCTATTTTGTGGATTTATGATCGATTTACCGAAGCCGGTACTGTATGCGCATCGCGGCGCTTGCGCGCATGCGCCTGAAAACACGCTTGCCGCCTTCCAATTGGCGTTCGAACAGGGCGCAAACGGCATCGAGTTGGACGCCAAGCTCAGCGCTGACTGCCACGTGATGGTCATCCACGACCAGACCGTCGACCGCACCACCAACGGCCGCGGCAAGGTCGGCGAGCTAACCCTGGCGGAACTGAAAACGCTGGATGCCGGAACGAAGTTCTCCCCGCAGTTTGCCGGCGAGCCCATCCCCACCCTGGAAGAAGTCTTCGCTGCATTTGGAAAGCGCCTGCTCATCAACGTCGAGCTGACCAACTACGCCTCCGTCACGGATGCCCTGGTGCCAAAGGTGGTCGAGCTGGTGCAGCGCTACGAACTGCATGAGTGGGTGCTGTTTTCTTCGTTCCATCCTTTAAACCTGTGGCGGGCGCAGCGCATGCTGCCGGACGTGCCGCGCGGTTTTCTACTGCTGCCGGGCAAGGCCTGCATGCTCGCCTATCGCCTGATGGGGCGGTTATTGTCCTTCGATTACTCCCATCCTTATTACAGTGACGTCGATCGAAACTATGTCGACGCCCAGCGCCGCCGCAATCACGGAGTGAATGTTTGGACGGTCGACGATCCCGATGAAATGCGCCGCCTGGCCGAACTGGGCATCGATGGCATCATTACCGACGATCCTCAGCTGGCGCGGCAGGCGCTGGAGGTGACATGATCCCTGAAGAATGGCTGGACCAGGCCGCCGAACGACTGGCAGGCCGGGTGGAACAAACGCCGTTCACCTATGACGAGCACAACGATCTTTACATCAAATGGGAAAATCGCCAGGTGACGGGCTCATTCAAGGCCCGCGGGGCGTTAAATAAAATCCTGAGCCTGCAGCCCTGGGAACGTGAGAACAGGCTGGTGGCGGCTTCCGCCGGCAACCACGGTCAAGGGGTGGCCCTGGCGGCTCGACTGGTTGGCGCAGAGGCGATCGTGTTTGCTTCGGAGCACGCCGTACCGGCCAAGACCCAGGCGATGCAGGCCTTGGGCGCCGAAGTGCGACTGGTGCCGGGCGGCTACGCTGAAGCCGAGCAGACCGCCATGCAGTTTGCCGCCGAGCAAAATGCTGCCTGGATTTCGCCTTATAATGATGGACAAATCATAGCAGGTCAGGGTACACTTGGATTGGAAATCTTGGCACAGCTGGGCGAACGACAGGCGCTGGTTTGCCTGGTCCCCGCCGGTGGGGGCGGCCTGGCTGCCGGGATTGGGGCTGCTTTCCGCCGCTCCGACCGGCGCATTGCTCTGGTGGCCGTCCAGTCGGAGGCTTCGCCATTCCTGCACGCCATTTATCAAAGCGGCACGCAGGAAAACGTCGTCGAACTGGACAGCATCGCAGACGGCCTGTCCGGGCCGGTGGAAGAAGGCTCATTGACGATCCCCATGGTACGCCGCTGTGTGGATGGGTTCGAGCTGGTCACCGAAGAGGAAATTACCAGGGCCATCGCCTACGCCTGGAATCGCTATCACGAGCGCATTGAAGGCTCGGCGGCGGTAACGCTGGCGGCAGTCTTGACCAACAAAGTCGCCGAAAGGCCTGCAATCATTACCATTACCGGAGGAAATATTCAGCCGGAGCTCCACGAGCAAATCTGCGAGCGCTGGCGTAACAACGCTTTTTGAGGAAGAGAAGAAATGCGGAAGCGCGCCGCCCTGTTGCGGTTGATCGTCATCCTGTCTATCCTGTTGATCACTTTACCGGTTGGTAAGACCGTCCGGGCGGATTCGCCTGCCCAGACCAGCTCCCAGCAGCAGGCCCAAGACCTCCTGGTCAAAATGACCCCCGAAGAACGTGTGGGCCAGCTGTTCCTGGTTACCTTCAAAGGCCATGACATCGGGAACAACCCCGAGATTACCGACCTGATCATCAACCATCATGTCGGCGGGGTGGTGATGCGTGCCGCCAACGATAATTTCACCGGCCCTGACGACAGCGTGTCCACCGCCTACCAGACCATCTCCGATTTGCAGGCTTTGCCCTGGAAAGCTTCTCAATCCACGGAACTCAGCCCAACCCCCAATCCTCAGTACGTACCCCTCTTCATCGGCGTCTCGCAAGACGGCGACGGCTATCCCTACGATCAGATGGTCAGCGGCATGACCCGCCTGCCGAACTTGATGGCGATCGGCGCCACCTGGAATACTGCCTTATCCAAGCAGGTTGGTACCGTGCTCGGTGAGGAGATGGAAGCCTTGGGCGTCAACTTGATGCTCGGTCCCTCGCTGGACGTGCTGGATGTGCTGCACACCGAGGGCGGCGAGGACATGGGCACGCGCACCTTCGGCGGCGATCCTTTCTGGGTCGGCGAGATGGGCAAGAGCTACATCGAGGGCCTGCATGAGGGCAGCGCGAACCGCATGGCAGTGATCGCCAAGCACTTCCCCGGTCGCGGCGGTTCTGACCGCCCGCCTGAGGATGAGGTTGCCACGGTGCGTAAGTCGCTGGAGCAGCTCAAGCAGATCGAGCTGGCGCCCTTCTTCGATGTCACCGGCAACGCTGCCTCACCCGAAGCCACCACCGACGGCTTGCTGGTTTCGCACATCCGCTACCAGGGCTTCCAGGGCAACATCCGCGCCACCACCCGCCCGGTCAGCCTCGATCAGGCCGCCCTCGACCAGCTGCTTGGGCTGCCCGAGTTCGCATTCTGGCGTCAGAACGGCGGCGTGATGGTCAGCGATGACCTGGGCAGTCAGGGCATTAAACGGTTCTACAGCCCGTTGGAGCAGTCCTTCGACGCCCGCCAGGTGGCCCGCAGTGCTTTTCTGGCCGGCAACGATTTACTGTACGTCGATAACTTCATCGCCACCGGCGACCCCGACCCTTACACCACCATCGTCAACACCATCGAATTCTTCGCCCAGAAATACCGCGAGGACACCGTCTTTGCCCAGCGCGTCGACGCCTCCGTCCAGCGCCTGCTGACCCTCAAGTTCAAGCTCTATCCCCAGTTCTCCCTCGATCAGGTCGTTCCACTCGCGGACGGGCTGGCCAAGGTCGGCAAGTCGCAGAGCCTGACCTTCACCGTGGCCCAAGACTCGGCCACCTTGATCAGCCCCGACTCGGCAGAGCTGGCCACCACGCTGCCTCGCCCACCCGAATCCAGCGACCGGATCGTGTTCGTGACCGATACGATGGAGGCTCGCCAGTGCACCCACTGCATCCTGGAGCCGGTGCTTTCCTTGACCGATTTGCAAGATTTCATCGTGCGGCTTTATGGACCGCAAGCCGGGGCTCAGGTGCTGCCATATAAGCTCTCTTCCTATTCCTTCACCAACCTGGTTGACCTTTTGAACGGCATGTCAAGCGTCGACACCAGCACCAAGGTGATGGAAGAAGACTTGCGCGCCGCCGACTGGATCGTCTTTTCTATGCTCAACGTCAGCGCCGACCGGGCATCCTCCTCGGCTTTGCGCCGGATGCTGTCAGAGCGTTCGGATATGCTGCGCAATAAGCGGGTGGTGGTGTTCGCTTTCAACGCCCCCTATTACCTGGACGCAACCGACATCACCAAACTCTCGGCTTATTACGCCCTGTACAGCAAGTCTCCGGCCTTCATCGAGCTGGCTGCCCGCCTGCTGTTCCAGGAAGCCCAACCTTCCGGGGCGCTGCCGGTCTCGGTGCCCGGCATTGGTTATGATTTAATCACGGCCACTTCGCCCGACCCCAGTCAGGTGATCCCGCTGACTCTGGACGTCGCCGAGCCGCTTGAATCCGAAACTTTACCGACCAGCTTAACAGAGACCCTGGAGCCTACCCCCGTGCCCACCTTCAAGGTCGGTGACGTGCTGCCGCTGCGCACAGGGGTGATCCATGACAAAAACGGCCACGTCGTCCCAGACGGCACAGTGGCCCGCTTCACCTTCACCCTCGGCGGCGAAAGCGGCATTACCCAGCAGATCGAAGAGGTGACCTTGCAAGGGGTGGCGCGCGCCGCTTACCGCATTCCCTCGCCGGGGCTGCTCGAAATCCGCGTCTCCAGCGACCCGGCTCAGACCTCCGAGCTTTTGCGCCTGGACGTGTCCGAGAGCGTCGGCGCGGTCATGACCCGCATCGCCCCACCCACCTCCACGCCCACGCCAACGATCACGCCTTCCCCGACTCTCACGTCTTCGCCGGTGCCGCCGACTCTCACGCCAACCATCATGCCCGCGCCGCCGCCTTCCGCCGGGCCGGGTGAGTGGTTCCTGTCAATGTTCTTAATCTGGGGTGTGGCTGTGGCCGTCTTCTACATCGGCTGGCAGATGTTCTCCATTCGCTGGGGAGTGCGTTGGGGGCTGTTAGTCGCTGTGGGCGGGCTGATCGCTTACGTGCTTTACTTCGTCCTGGTGACCCCAGGCAGCGAGCGTTGGGTCAATCAGGGCGGCGTATCGGGGTTATCGTTTGCGATCGTGGGTGGCGCGCTGGGCGGCTGGTTGTGCGGGCGCTTGTGGCAGCTGCAAATGGAGCGCCGGGCTCGCCAGCGAACGTCCAATAAAACCAAATCCAGCGAGGTCGGTTAAAAACAAACACATGCCTGGAACGCCGCAGGCGCTCCAGGCATGTGTTTGTTTTTAGTTCAGCAGCGTTACGAGCAAGCTGACCAGCGTCAGCCCGACGGACATGATCAGCAGCGCCTTCTCAGGCCTACGGCCAAAAATGTCCTGGAAGCCGATCGTCTTTTTGCGTGTATGGTTGACCGTGAGAATGGCCTTGTCGCCTAGCAGCGCCTGGCGGAACTCTTCCATGCTGCTGGGGCGGTCATCGGGGTGCAGGTTCAAGGCCCACATGATCGAGCGCTCCGTGCGGGAGCTGACGTTCGGGTTGATCTGGCGGGGCAGCGGCATGCTGCCGGGGTTGAGGAAACGCTCGCGGGCGTCGGTGGGGGTTTCGTTTGTCAAGAGATGGTACAGCGTGGCCCCAAAGGCGTAGATATCGGAGCGCACGTCGGTGTGCCCGCTGTCACCGCCATACTGCTCCAGCGGTGTGTATAAGGCGGTGCCCTGTCCCTGCAGCACGGTGATGGTCACCTCGCCCGAAGCCAGCAGCTTGACCAGCCCAAAGTCGACCAGTTTGACCAGGCCGCTGGGGGTCAGCTTGAGGTTGCTGGGCTTGATATCGCGATGGAGGATGGGGGGGTCTTGCCCATGCAAGAAAACCAGCGCATCGCTCAGTTGCGACGCCCAGTTCAAGACATCCTTTTCACTCAAAAATCGGTCGGAATGGCGGGCTTCCAGCATCAGGGTGCGCAGGTCTTTGCCGGGCACATAGTCCATCACCAGATAATCCCGGCTGCCGATCGAGAAGAAGTCCGATACTTTGGGGAGGTTTGGGTGATCCAGGCGGGCCAGCACAGTCGCCTCGCGTAGGAATTGATCCCGAGCCTCCTTGATCAGATCAGGAGGCAGGGAGCGGTCGTGTTCGACTTCCTTGAGCGCGCAGTTGCGACCTTCCAACCGCAGGTCGTCCGCCAGGTAGATGCATCCCATCCCACCCTGGCCGATGATGCGGTTGACCTTATATCGGCCGCGCAGCACATCTCCGGTTTTCAATGGCGCCGGCATGGCTTGGGTATCCTTTTCTTCTTCTCGGCTGTACTTCCCCTGCGTAGGGTGTTTCGGCGTTTACCGCTGGGGGTACGATTAATGCAAGGGGCTCACACAAAAAGCCCAATCTCTGCTATCATCAATTATACCGCAATGGTGGACCTAACTGTCCAGACAGTGGTGTTCTTATGCAAAATGTGCGCCGCTGCAGCGCGTTTATTTCCCATAAGAACACCACTGCCTGAACAGTTACGGGCAAACACTTCTTCGTAGGAGGTCGCTTTGGATCGTTCTAGTCTCGAACTGCCTGTGCTCATCGGACAGGCCGGACCTCTTAATGGTCAGCGCTGGTTGATTGCCGACGTCTTGATGATCGGGCGCGACCCGTCCTGCGAGATTGTCATCCCCGATCGTCAGGTTTCGCGCTACCATGCCCGCCTGACCCGCACGGACGCAGGCGTCCTCCTCGAAGATCTCAGCAGTAAAAACGGTTCGTTCTATAAAGGCCATCGCGTCTCCGAGCCGGTCCGGCTGGAAGATGGCGATCCACTTCAGATTGCTCTGGTGCAGAGCTTCGTGTTCCTCAGCTCTGACGCCACCATGCCGCTGGAGTACGATAAAGCCCCCATCCGCCAGCGCGCCGGGCGGCTGTACCTGGATACCCGCTCGCGCCGGGTCTGGATCGATCAGCAAGAGGTGCTGCCGCCGCTCTCGGCCCCGCAGTTCCGCTTCCTGCAAACGCTTTACGAGCATCAGGGCCGGGTGGTCCAACGCCAGGACTTGGTGGTAGCGGTTTGGGGTGAGAAAGAAGCGCTGGGCGTATCCGAGCAGGCCTTGGACGCACTGGTGCGCCGCCTGCGTGAACGCCTTGCCGCCTTCGACCCTGACCACCCCTACGTGGTCACGGTGCGCGGTCACGGCCTGCGCCTCGACAACCCTCCAGTTGAGTAAACCAACCAACAAGAAAACAGCTGAGAGAAGCGCTCTCAGCTGTTTTCTTGTTGGTTGGTTTGCCATCGACAAACTCCAGGCAGGCTTTTGCCCCCTGTATTTCTAGCACAATATCGAAAAGTTGCTATAATAATTAATGCCTCATTAATAAACAATGTTTGTCGATAGGAGGGAACGCAATGACTTGAGCTGCATACCCATTTCTGATAGCAACTGCATGGCATACATCAATATCTACAATAAGGGGGAATGCGCGGCTGAACATCGAGACTCGAACCGCAAGGCTTACATCATTTACGATTGAATGAACAACTAATTTCTGGAGGGAAAATGTATAAAAGATTCAGCCTGCTCACGATCCTGTTCCTTTTGTTAGCCTCTTGCTCTCCCGCCCAACAAATACCCTTTACCCAAACCCCCAATCCCACCGCAACACCCCTGCCCCCAACCGAAGCTCCAACCGATACTCCCGATCCAACCGCGACCGATACCCCGGAACCCACTGCGAGCTATACACCCACAGCGGCACCGACCGATACGCCGGTCCCGTTCAACTGTAATCCTGGTGATTCCATTACGGATGAGGCGGGCGACGTTTCCACCAGTTATGTCGATCTGGTGGGTGCGGATACACAGCTCGACGGCGAAACTTTGACAGTGGTTTTGTCGCTGCAAGATCTGCCGGAAACGATCGTAACCAACCGTACCGGCCTCGATGAGAACAGAAGTGAGTACGAGTGGAATATATATATTAACGTGGACGGCCAGCCTTCTACCGGCTGCACTTGGTCGATGACCGGTTGTCCCGGCGCCGAGTATAGCCTTTCCTTAATGCATTTCAAGCACGGTGCCGCTGATAAGTCAGTACGGTTCGATCAACTCCAATCGAGCCTCTGGGAGTATAACAACGACTCCGGCATGCGCAGGTTGGATACGCCTATCGATTTGCAGGTGGACACTGAAGCAAACACCATCACCCTGACAGCCGGAGTTCCGGGAATTACCTCCGACTCGGTTCTGTCATACGTGACCCGAAACGCGAACCCTGGCGGAAGCCCAGTGGAGGACGCCATGTTGTGCCGGAAGTAGGAACTGTCCAGGCAGTAGAGTAACAAAGAGGGAGCGCCCTTCAATGGCGCTCCCTCTTTGTTACTCTACTGCCTGTATTGGAATGCTACTTCTTCATGTTTGCCTGCATCGAGAAGCGCAGCGCCAGGCGTGACAGGTCTTTCAACTGTTTGGTCACCTCGGGCGATTGGCCCTCGGACTCGCCTTGCGAGGCCAGGCTCGACAGCATGGACAGGAACTCGGGGGTGATCTCCTCAGCGTGCTCGTCCATGATCTTGCGGCGGGCTTCGTCGTTTTCGGCGTTGATCAGCTCTTCGATCAGTGCAATCTCGGGCGGCGGAGCGGTGTACTTCTGCAGGGTGTTGATGATCTCTTGCAGCTTGCCCAGCTTTTCCAGGTTGCCTTGCTGGCTGGCGGTGCGGTGTTCGGCCTGCACCAGCTGCACGAACAGTTCGGTGATCTGCTCCAGATGCTGCTCCACCGCTTCTTCGATGTTCGGCGCCTTGAGGATCTCGTCCAGCATTGCCTGGGCTTCCTGAACCTGGGCCTGCATGGCTTCATCGATCTCGCGGGTCATTTCCAGCACCTTGTCGCGCGTGGCTTCCAGGTTCTGCTTCTCCTCGCCCTTGGCCGCATTGATCCGATCGGTGAGCATTTGGAAGAAGTTGTTGTCCATGCCCGAGCGCGCCAGGCTGACCAGGGTCCCCAGGCGAGTATCGTTCGGGGCTTCCACCAGCAGGTCCAGCAGCTTCTCGCGGGTCAGGCCGTTCTTGCTGGCTTCCTGCAAAGAATGGATGGCTGCTTCGGCCTCCTGGGATTGCTCCTGTAGCTGCTGGCCGTAAGGGGTGTTTTCCAGCACCTCTTGCTGCAGGGAAGACAGCGCCTGCGCCATCTGCTGGTCTCCCTGCTGGAGCGTTCCTTCGATCACTCGGCTCAACATGGCGAAGAACTCCTGATCGACCAGCTCTTTTTCCTGCTCGATGATCGTCAGGCGGTCTTCCTGTTGCGTGGTCGAGAGCAAGCGCTGCAGCAGGCCCAGCTTGCGCTGCTGGTTTTGGAGCATCTCTTTGGTGATGCCCTCGGCCTCCAGGATGCGCTCGACCATCGTTTCCATCGTCAGCATCGTCTGCGGCCGCAGCAGGTAGGCTTTGCGCCTTGCCGGCTCCAGGCGGTTGGCCACCTGCGTGATCAACGGCCCGACCAGCTTTTCCTGTTCGTTGACGGGCAGCCCAAGGCTTGGAGGAAAGTAAGTTAATAAGAGCTCTTTATCCGGATCGTGATACACAATGGGCGTGCTCATCTGGCCTTCGTAACCGCAGTTTTGGCAGCGGATTACGTTCATAGTCCCGCTCAGCAGTTTTTGTTTTGCTTTCGGGTCGGTATTCATATCAAATAGCTGCTCGACGTCCACTACAACGGGCTGCCGGCAGCGTGGGCAAAGGGTAGTCGTTTGAGGCATGTTAATATTTCCCGTCTCCTAATTATTCTGTTGAAAATTATACCACCTGGGTAATCAGGAGTCTTTTATATTTCCGAGAGATTCCAGGCGCAGGCGGCATTCACCGTGAGGGTCGCCTGCGAGGTGCGTTAGCCTTTCTCTTGTCTCGGCAGCGAAAAGCAAATGTGCGCCCCCTCATTATTGTGCGGGTCGACCCAGATCCTACCGCCGTGCGCCTCGATGATGGCGCGTGTCAGATACAGCCCCAAACCGGCGCCCTTGGTATGGCGGGCCATGTCCGGCGCCCGGTAGAAGCGCTGGAACACAAAGGGGATGTCGCCCGGCGCGATGCCCGGTCCCTGGTCGATCACGCACACCACCACGAAATCGGCGCGCACCTGCCCGGCCACGCGGATCTCCCCACCCGGCGCGTACTTGAGGGCGTTCGAGATTAAATTCCCCAGAACCTGCCCCAGCCGCTCTTCATCGGCTTGAACCACCGGGAAATTCTCCGGGAAGTCCACCACGATCTGATGCTTATGCGCCTGGATCTGGAAGCGCTCGGCCAGACGCTTGGTCAGCGCCGGAAGGCTCAAATCCACCCGCTGGAGCGCCATCCCACCCGCTTGCAGCCGGCTGGCGTCCAGCAAGTTCTCGATCAACCCGGCCAGCCGGTCGGCCTCTTCTTCGATGATTTGCAGGCTGTCTTTCACGATCTCTGAGTCCCACTTCACGTCCTCGCGCCGCAGAGTGCTGACGTAGCCCTTGATCAGCGCCACCGGTGTCTTCAGTTCGTGACTGACCACCGAGATGAAGGTGCTCTTGACTTCCTCGGCCTGCCGGAAGTGGGTGATGTCCCGTACGGTGGCGATGACGTTCACCAGGATCCCCTCGCTGGTCAGCAGCGGGGCATAGGTGATGCCCACCGGCAGCGACCCTGCTTCATGGCTGCGCTTCAAGTCCCCTTCGGTGTAAAGCTGGGCGTGCTGTGTGAGCGGCCAACCGTCCGCCTCGGCCTGCTCCAGCGTGCGGCCTTGCGGCGGCGACGCCCACTGGACCATCTCTTCGTGCGGCTTGCCCTGGATTTCGGCAATCGGCAGATTGAGCATGCGCGCGAACGCCTGGTTGCATCGCTCGATGATCCGTGCAGGCGTGAGGATCAAAATACCGTCAGCGGCCGAATCCAGCAAGGCATCCATGCGCTGCTTTTCACGCATGGTTTGCGTATAAAACTGTGCGTTCTGCACGGCAATAGCCGCCTGGCTGGCGAAGCTGCTCAACAGCATCCGGTCATTGGAGGAAAACACGCTGGGATAATTGCGGAAGATGAAGATCACCCCTACCATCGTTCCGCGTGCAACTAACGGCAAACCTACGCCGGTCAGCAATCCCATGCTGGCGGCGTAGGTCAGTTCTTTTAACAGCCGGTTGATCTCCGACAGCCCGATATTCTCGGGGTTATCCGGGTCTGGCTTCATGTCCGCCAGCATAGGCTCCAGAAAGCGCAGGAACGCCGGGGGCAAACCGTGCGAGACCCGCAGCAGCCATTCCCCATTCTCGGAGTGCAGCGCGATCAACCCGGCATGCCCGGCCAGCAGCTCGATGGAGATGTGCAGGATGCGGCTGAGCAGCTTGTCCAGGTTGAGTTCCTGGGTCAGCGCCCGGCTGATCTCCAGCAGGTAATCCCGCTGGCGGATGCGAAAATCAGGCAGCATGGACTTCCATCACCTCTTTTTCGGCTTCGCTGATGGCCTCGTCGAGGATATCCAGGCCTTCCCTGGCCTCTTCTTCCGTGATGCACAGCGGCGGCGCAATGCGCACGACGCTCTTGCCGCAGCCCAGGGTCAGCAGGCCGCGCTCGAAGGCCAGATCCACCACCCGGTCGCGCAGGGCTTCGTCTGGTTTGCGGGTTTGCTGGTTTTTAACGAACTCGATGCCGATCATCAGCCCTTTGCCGCGCACTTGCCCGATGCTCGGGTGGCGATACAGGGTCTCTTCCAACGCGTCGAGCACATACTCGCCAACCTCGGCTGCGTTATCCATGTATTCGTTTTCGATCAGGTCCAGGGTCGCCAGCGCAGCCGCGCAGGCGATTGGGTTTCCGCCGTAGGTGTTGCCGTGCGAGCCTTTCGGCCAGTCGACAATGCTCTTGCGGGCAAACATGACGCCCATCGGGATGCCCGAGGCGATGCCCTTCGCACTGCAGACGATATCCGGCTCGACGTCGAAGTGCTCGATGGCCCACCACTTACCGGTGCGCCCGATGCCCGACTGCACCTCATCGACGATCAGCATGATGCCGTGCTGGTCGCACAGCTCACGCAGCGCCGGGAAGAAACCCTCCGTCGGGATGATGTAGCCGCCTTCACCCTGGATGGGCTCCACCAGCACCCCGGCCACCTCTTCCGCCGGGACGATCTTGCCCAGGATTTCATTCTCTATATAATTCACTACGGCCTCCCCGTAATCCTCACCGGGCTGCACGTTCAGCAGCGGGCGGTACGGATCCGGGAAGGGCGCATGCACGACGCCGTTCATCAAGGGATAAAAACCCTTATGGTACTGCGGCTTGCTGGCTGTAAAAGAAACCGCACCCAGGGTGCGCCCATGGAAGCCGCCCAGGAAACCAATAAACTCGCTTCGGCCGGTGTGGTAGCGGGCCAGTTTGATGGCCGCCTCCACGCTTTCCGTGCCGGAATTGGTCATAAAAGAAATCGCGTCTTCCTTGAAAGGCGCAATTTCATCCATTTTCTCTGCCAGTTGAACCCACTTTTCATGATAAAAGTCTGATGAAATGTGAATAAATTTCTCTGCTTGCTCCTTGATCGCTTCGACGACTTTCGGGTGACTGTGCCCGGTGGAGGCCACTGCAATCCCTGCAGCGAAGTCTAAAAACCGATTTCCATCAACGTCCCATACTTCAGTGCCTTTCCCATGATCCATTACGAACGGATAGCCCCGCGGGTAGGACGGCGAAACCACAGCACGGTCTCGCTCAATAAGCCGCTGGGCGTTAGGTCCTGGTAAGTTTAGGATATTCATTTGTCACTCCTTAGATAAAGAGGTTTGGAGAGGGGGTAGTTAGGTGGTCCAGACTTAATGGAGGCAACCACAGCCTGGTCTTGTCAACCAGATTATAGCCAGTTTCGGTAGGTAGAAGAAATGCCTTATATCCCGCCTTTAATGTACGTTCGGCATTCAGAGATTGTCGATGGCCTGGCGTTCTGTTTTTTCAGGTTGCCGCATGCGCTCGGCATGCAGCATGCGCGCTAATTCCAAAGATCCCAACAGCCCGGCATTGTCGCCGAGCGCTGCTATTTTAATTTCTAGACCGGCCAGATATTCCGGGGACATCACGTTCGCTTCCATGGCTGCCCGCATCGGTCCCCAATAGACCGGGCCGCTGCGCGACACGCCGCCCCCTAGAATGATCATCGTAGGATTGAAAATGTGCAAGTAATTGGCCAATGCAACCCCCATATAGGTTCCCGCTCTCTTCATCGCTTCAATCGCTAATTCGTCGTCGCCGGCTGCTGCCAGGGCAACGTCTTTCGCTGTGACGGCCGAACCCAACTGCTTCAGCGACGATTGTCGCCCGGCTTCCAGCTGTTTGGCGGTATACCGGGCGATGGCCGTGCCGGATGCGACCGCTTCCAGGTGGCCGCGCTTGCCGCAGCCGCAGACCGGACCCTCATCCGCCACAATCGTCACGTGGCCCAGCTCGCCTGCCAGACCACGCGCGCCCAGAACCAGCCGGTCGTCCATGATCACCCCGCCGCCGATCCCCGTGCTGATGGTGATGAAGATCAGGTCATGGTGGCCGATGCCCGCGCCAAAGCGAGCCTCGCCCAGGGCGGCCATGTTGGCGTCATTCCCCAGCGCCACCGGGACCTCAAAACGTTCCTCGAGGATCTGGCGCAGCGGCATATTCACCCATCCGGGAATGTTTGGGGCGTTATATAAAATGCCCGCCATCGGGTTTAGTGGGCCGGGTGCGGCCGCTCCGATCGCGAACACTTCATCATCCACCGGCCACAGCTCGGCGATTAAATCTTTGAGCCGGTCAAGCGCCGTTCCATCTCCCCGCGTGGGTATCCACCTTTGCTGCAGTGGTTCGATGCTGGTTTCCGGATATACGGCTACTCGGAGTCGTGTTCCACCAATGTCAACAGCGATATAGGTTCCCATATAGGCGTATTATAGCATGAAGGGCAGGCTCGAGAAAGGTTTGTACGGCTGCAGGCAGCATCGTAAATGGGAGGCTGCTTGGCCCCACCGCTCCCCATTTATGATGCTCCCCCATGCGATTTGATCGTTGACGCTGTGATAAAAGGCTAGTATGATTGGGAAGGTATGCGTCCGAAAACTTTACCCTGGTATCGCCGATTGTGGGGCTTCGTCCGGCTGGAATTGCGCTGGTTGACCCCGGGCCTTGGCGTCAAGCGCTGGCTCTTGTTGTTTCTCCTCGGCGTCACCCTCCTGGGTATCGGGCTCGCGATGCTCATTTTAGACCTGTATCGGACCGCACCAGACACCTGGTGGCTGCCGATTTTCTCTGCAATTTCACTTCGCTTTCTCAACCGCACCTTAAGGGCCGTCATCTTTGGCCTGGCCGGCTCCGGCTTGATCCTGCTCAGCGGCTGGGGCCTGAACCGTGCGCTGCTTAAGCCCTTCCTTCGGCCCGGCAAGCACGTGGTCGAGGCAGTTTCGGATTACCGCCGCCGGGAACGCGGCCCGCGCATCGTCGCCATTGGGGGGGGCACGGGCCTGTCGTCCCTGCTGCGCGGCATTAAGAACTACACCACCAACGTCACCGCCATCGTGACCGTCGCCGACGACGGTGGCTCTTCCGGCGAGCTGCGCAAGAATATGGGCGTGCTGCCGCCTGGGGATATCCGTAACTGCCTGTCCGCGCTCTCCGATGATGAGGCGCTGCTGAGCCAGATCTTTCAATACCGCTTTGCAGCCGGAGCAGGGCTGAACGGGCACTCCCTCGGGAACCTGTTCATCACCGCCATGGCCGATATCACCGGCAGCTTCGAAGAAGCCGTGGCCGAGTCTGGCCGGGTGCTGGCGGTGCGCGGTCGAGTTCTGCCCTCCACCCTGCATGACGTGCGCCTGATCGCGGACGTGGAGCTGCCCAAGCAGAAGTCGGAGGTGCTGATCAAGGGTGAGAGCGAGATCACCAAGGCTGCCGGCAGGGTTAACGGGTCTGGTTGGAGCCAAGCAATCCTCTGGCTTTCCCGCCCGCCATCCAGGCCATCTTGAACGCCGACCTGATCCTGATCGGCCCGGGCAGTCTTTACACCAGCATCTTGCCCAACCTGCTGGTGCCCGATTTAGCGGATGCACTGCGTGCCAGCCGGGCTTTAAAATTCTACGTCTCCAATGTCGCCACCCAACCAGGTGAGACCGACGGGTACACCACCGGCGATCATGCTCGAACGATCGAGAATCACTTGGGCGGCAGGATTTTCGATGTGCTTGTTTGCAATAATAACTTTAATGGGTATTTACCGGTGGGGGTAGATTGGGTCCGACCAGAGTCGAATCTGGAGCAGGAATATAACCTTTATTCCACAAATCTCGTCGATGCCGGCAACCCCTGGCGCCACGATTCACAACGGCTGGCGCAGGTGTTGGTTGATCTGTTCAACGAGCGGACGGGCCCATTGGTGAGCAAGGAAGACGAAAAACTTACAATCGGATAACACCTTGCGATCATAGGGGCTTACTGCCGCTTGCCCGCATGGTAAAATTCAGTCAGTCTATATGGAGGAAATTGTCATGACGACAAAGGTTGGTATCAATGGTTTTGGCCGTATTGGACGGCAAGTGCTGAAAGCGATTAAAGAGCGGCATCCGGATGAATTGGAAGTCGTCGCCATCAACGATCTTTACGATACCGAGACAAACGCGCACATGCTCAAATACAACTCAACCTACGGTCGTTATCCTGGCACCGTCGAAGTGGACGGTAAGGACCTGGTTGTCGACGGCAAGAAGATCACCGTCTATGCAGAGAAGGACCCCGGCAACATCCCGTGGGGCAAAGAAGGCGTCGATATCGTCATCGAGAGCACCGGCGTATTCCGTGATAAGATCGGCGACCCCGCCAAGGGCAAGCCGGGTGCGGTTGTCCATATCGAGAAGGGCGGCGCCAAGAAGGTCATCATCTCCGCTCCCGCCAAGAACGAGGACATCACCATCGTCCTGGGCGTGAACGAGGATCAGTACGACCCCGCCACCGATCATGTGGTCTCCAACGCATCCTGCACTACCAACTGCCTGGCCCCGGCAGCCAAGGTCGTCAATGACCTGTTTACCATCAAGCACGGCATGATGACCACCATCCACTCTTACACCAACGATCAGCGCATTCTGGACATGGCCCATAAGGACCTGCGCCGGGCTCGCGCCGCCGGTGTCAACATCATCCCCACCACCACCGGCGCCGCCAAGGCTGTCGCCCTGGTGATCCCCGCCTTGAAGGGCAAGTTCGATGGTTACGCCCTGCGTGTCCCCACCGTTACCGTTTCCGTGGTCGACTTCGTGGCCGAGGTGGAGAAATCCACGACCGCCGAAGAGGTGAACGCCGCCTTCAAGGCCGCCGCCGAGGGCCCGCTCCAGGGCATCCTGGGCTACAGCGAAGAGCCCTTGGTCTCAATGGACTTCAAGGGCGACTCCCGCTCTTCGATTATCGACGCTGAGCAGACCATGGTCATGGGCGGCAATCTGGTCAAGGTCGTGACCTGGTACGACAATGAGTGGGGCTACTCTTGCCGCACCGCCGACCTGGCAGCGATGATGGCCAGCAAGCTCTAGTCTCATATTCATCAGAATGATCGCACAATGCGTAACCAGGGAATCTGAAAGGATGATCCGGTTGCGCATTGTTTTTTACCCATCCGTGATGTCTGGGGGCGCACTCGCAGGTCTCACGGATGGGCTCTTGGTTTGATAGGGAGGAAGCCGTGTTTAACAAGAAAACCGTGGAAGATATTGACGTCAACGGGAAGAAAGTGCTCGTCCGAGTAGATTTCAACGTGCCCATCAAAGAGGGCCAGGTGGGGGATGACACCCGCATCCGCGCCGCGCTGCCTACGATTAAGTACCTGCTGGACCATCATGCCGCCGTGATTTTAATGTCGCACCTGGGGCGGCCCAAAGGCGAGCCCAAGCCCGAATATTCGCTCAAGCCCGTGGCCGAGTACCTGGGCAAGCTGCTGGACAAGAACGTGAAGTTCTCACCTGAAACGATCGGCCCGCAGGCTGAGCAGGCCGCCGCGGACCTCCAGCCCGGGCAGGTGCTGCTGCTGGAAAACACCCGCTTCTATCCGGGTGAGACCAAGAACGATCAAGAAATGGCCAAACAGCTTGCTTCCCTGGGCGATATCTACGTCAATGATGCCTTCGGCTCCGCTCACCGCGCCCACTCCTCGACCGAGGGCGTGGCCCGCTACCTGCCCGCTGTGGCCGGTTTGTTGCTGGAGAAAGAAATCCGCTACCTGGGCCAGGCCATCGACAACCCCAAGCGCCCCTTTGTCACCATCCTGGGCGGCGCCAAGATCAGCGACAAGATCGGCGTGATCCGCAACCTGCTCACCAAGGCCGACCAGATCTTGATCGGCGGCGGCATGGCCAACACCTTCTTCGCCGCCCAAGGCTACCCGATGGGTGACTCCCTGGTCGAAAAAGACGCCCTCGACACAGCCCGTGATCTGCTCAAAGACGGCGCCAACAAGCTGCGCCTACCGGTGGACGTGGTCATCGCCGACGCTTTCTCGAACGACGCCGAATCCAGGGTCATCCCCATGGGCCCGGTGCCGGACGGTTGGCGCATCATGGACATTGGCCCAGACACCGTGGGAAACTACGCCAGGGTTATCGAGAGCGCCGGGACGATCGTCTGGAACGGTCCGATGGGCGTGTTCGAGATGCAGAAGTTCGCAGTGGGCACCTTCGAGATGGCCCGCCTGATCGCCAAGAGCGATGCGGTCTCCATCATTGGCGGCGGCGACTCAGCCGCGGCCATCCAGGAATCGGGCGTCGCCGATCAGATCACACACATCTCCACCGGCGGTGGCGCCTCGCTGGAGATGCTCGAAGGCATCACCCTGCCCGGCCTGGCCGCCCTGAACGACAAAGAATAGATTTCGTAGAGCTAATCAGACGAGCACGGCTGTCTCTATGAGACCGTTTGTGATGACGTATTGAAAATGAAAAACGGCAGCGCAGCTGCGCTGCCGTTTTTCATGGATTTGAGCGCACATGCTTTACAATCCGGCCATAATCGGTTAAAATCCATGGTCGCATGAAAGGTTCGCCGGGACGTTTGCCGGCTGAGCGAAGCGACCCTTGCGGAAGGTCCCTCTTACCGGCCGCGAGGGCAAGTGAAGGCTCCCTCTCAAAGCCTGCGCTTATTCGCCACCGTATAAGTGTCGTTTCGCTCAGAAGGCCAAATGCAGAACCGGCAGAGCCACTCGGTTCGGATCACTGCAAGAGCAGTGGTGGTTTAATATTTTTGGAGGAAGAACTTTGGCTAACATAAAATCTGCGATTAAACGCAACAAACAGAATGAGAAACGACGCGTCCGCAACCGCATCTATCGCGGTCGCGCCCGCACCTTCATTCAGAAGGCCCGCGTCGAAATTCAGACCGGCAGTCAGGATGAGGCCGTGGAAGCTGTCAAGCAGGCCATCTCTGCGCTCGACAAGGCTGCCGAGAAGGGTGTGCTCCACCCGAACAACGCCGCCCGCCGCAAGAGCCGCCTGATGAGGAGCCTGGCCAAAATGGAACAATAACCCATTTCGCCAGCAAGTTGCATTGTAAAGCGGGAGCTTTTCGCTCCCGCTTTTCCTTTACGACTCTCTACTCATCCCTCTCTATGTTATAATCCCCATCGACGCAGCGAGCCGGGCAAGTGGGATACAGGCTCGTTGACACTGGTATGTAGGTCAACGAATGTTTGAAAAAGAACAACAGACGATTGAAGAGAAAATCCGCGCCTTTTTAACTTCGCAGGGCTCGCCGGACACCGATCTAGCCTGGAACTGGATCCCCTTTGGCGGTCACTGGGGTATCTCCACTTCCTTCTTCCAGGTCGCTGCCCAAGAAGCTCGCCGGCAGGGCAAGAAGATCAACGTCCCGCAGCGCGCCCAAGAGCTGGCCCAGCAAGCGGCGGACTACCTCGGCACGCCGGAAGGCTTCGAGCGCCTCGAAGCGGTGCGCGGTTACCTCAACCTGTACTACTCAACCGAAGAATACACCCGCCGCGTCCTCGACACGGTGCTCGCCCAGGGCCAGCTGTATGGACGCGGCCCTGCCAAAGGCGAGCGGGTGATGGTCGAATTTTCCCAACCCAACACCCACAAGGCTTTCCACGTCGGCCACCTGCGCAGCGCCATCCTGGGTGACGTGATCGCCCGCATGTTGGCCTTCGCCGGTTTCGACGTGGTGCGCGCCAACTATCCCGGCGACATTGGCCTGCACGTGATCAAGTGGCTGTGGAACTACATGAAATATCACCAGGGTGAGACCCCCTCAGAGGACATCACCCGCTGGATCGGCGACATCTACGTGGAGGCCAACCGCCGCCTCGAGGAGCATCCCGAGCAGGAGGCCGAGGTGCGCGCCCTGTACGCCCGCTGGAGCCGCCGCGACCCTGAGGTTGTGGCCCTGTGGGAAAAGACCCGCCAATGGTCGTTGGACGGCTTCAACGAGATTTACGAGAAGCTTGACATCCATTTCGACCTGTACTATTTCCAGAGCCAGGTGGAAGAACCCGGCGTCGAGGTGGTCAAATCTCTGATCGATAAGGGCATTGCCGAAGACGAGCGGCCGGAAGGCCCGGTGATTGTCAAGCTCGACGAGCTGATCGGCAGCGCCAAAGAGAAGTACCGTGTCCTGGTGGCGCTTCGTTCCGATGGCACCGCCCTGTATGCCACTGAAGACCTGGCCCTGGCCATCAAGAAGTTCACCGACTTCCCCGACCTGACCCGCTCGCTGTACGTGGTCGACGTGCGCCAGTCGCTGCACTTCCAGCAGGTCTTCAAGACCCTCGATCTCGCCGGTTACCCCTGGGCCCAACGCTTGCAGCACATCCCCTACGAGCTGGTCAACTTGCCCGGCAACGTGGTCATGGCCTCACGCGAGGGCGCCGTGGTGCTGCTGGAGGACCTCATCCGTGAAGCGGTCGCTCGCGCCCTGCAGGTGGTGCAGGAGAAGAACCCCGAGTTGTCCGCCGAGCAGCAGCAAGCCGTGGCGAATGCGGTCGGCATTGGCGCCATCAAGTACCCCATGCTGTCCCGCGAGAGCACCAAGATCGTCACTTTCGACTGGGAATCGGCCCTCGACTTTAACGGCCAGGCCGCTCCCTACATCCAATATGCTTACGTGCGCGCCAACAGTATCTTGCGCAAGTTTGGCGGGCCGCTGCCCGAGTCGGGGCCGGTGAATTACGAGCTCTCGCCCGCTGAGATCCAGCTGGTCGAGATGATCTCGCGCCTGCCCGGCGAGATCCAGCGCGCCGCCAACGATTACCGTCCGCTCCAGATGGCCAACCTGGCCTACGAGCTGGCGCGCACCTTCAACGATTTCTATGGGCAGTGCCCGGTGCTGCAGGCCGAAGAGCCGGTGCGCAATTTGCGCTTAAGGCTGGTGGCCGCAGCCCGGCAGGCGTTGGAAAACGCCTTGTGGATCTTGGGTATCACCGCGCCGAAATTCATGTGAACGGCGCGTCGTTGTCTCGAAACCTCAATCTGTTTGGGGCCGGTGGTTAATCAACTTATCATCATCCATTTAACAGAAGGAGAGTCCATTTTATGTCCCCGATTCGTACGATCATCATGGGCGCAGCAGGTCGTGATTTCCACAACTTCAACGTGTTCTTCCGTGACAACAAAGAATACGAAGTCGTCGCCTTCACGGCTACACAGATTCCTAACATCGAAGGCCGCAAGTATCCGGCCCAGCTGGCGGGAGAGCTGTATCCGCAAGGCATTCCGATCTACCCGGAAAGCGACCTGGAGCGCTTGATCAAGGATCTGGACGTAGACCAGGTCGTCTTCGCCTACAGTGACGTGCCCCACGAGTACGTGATGCACAAGGCATCCCAGGTGCTGGCTGCGGGCCCTGATTTCCGTCTGATGGGCGCCGACAGCACGATGATCAAGTCGACCAAGCCGGTCGTCTCGGTCTGCGCTGTTCGCACCGGTTCCGGCAAGAGCCAGACCACTCGCCGGGTAAGCCTGATCCTGCGGGATATGGGCTACAGCGTGGCCGCCATTCGCCACCCCATGCCCTACGGTGACCTGGTGAAGCAGCGTGTCCAGCGCTATGCCGATTACAGCGACCTGGACAAGCACGAATGCACCATCGAAGAGCGCGAGGAGTATGAACCGCACCTCGACAACGGTGTGATCGTTTACGCCGGCGTGGATTACGAAGCCATCCTGCGCCAGGCCGAGCAGGAAGTCGATATCGTCCTGTGGGACGGCGGCAACAACGACTTCTCCTTCTACACGCCCGACCTGTCCATCGTCGTCGCCGACCCGCACCGCCCCGGCCATGAAGTTGGCTACCATCCTGGCGAGACCAACGTGCGCATGGCCGACGTGTTCGTGATCAACAAAGTCGACACCGCCGATCCCGACGATGTCCTGGCCGTCCGCAATCGCTTGCAAGAACTGAATCCGGATGCGGTCATCATCGAAGGCGCTTCCCCGCTGTTCGTTGATCATCCCGAACAGATCCGTGGCAAGCGCGTCCTGGTGATCGAAGACGGCCCAACCCTGACCCACGGCGGCATGACTTACGGCGCCGGCTGGGTGGCTGCTCGCCGCTTTGGCGCAGCCGAGATCGTCGACCCGCGCCCGTTCGCGGTGGGCTCGATTGTCTCCACCTACGAGAAATACCCCGGCACCGGTCCGATCTTGCCCGCCATGGGCTACGGCGATGACATGATCAAGGATCTCGAGACCACCATCAACAACGCCGACGTCGACCTGGTCATCTCGGCCACCCCAATCGACCTCAACCGGGTGCTGAAAGTCAACAAACCGATGCAGCGTGTGCGCTACGAGCTCCAGGAGATCGGCCAGCCCACGCTCGAGGATATTTTGAAAAAGAAGTTTGGAAAGAAGTAGAGATGAGGGAGCAGAGAGCAGTTACTGCTCTCTGCTCCTCCCCCTTTATTCATGAAGAGAGAAAGGGGATCGGTGTGGCTTTTGACTGTTCTCTACTCTCCACTCTCTGGGGTTTTTATGTTTATTGACGAAGCAGAAATTTACGTCCGCTCGGGTAAGGGCGGAAATGGGATGGTGCACTTCCACCGCGAGAAGTACGTGCCGCGCGGCGGGCCGGACGGGGGCGACGGCGGCCGCGGCGGCGACGTGATCTTGGAGGTTTCGCCGATCCTCAATACGCTGGCCGCTTTCCGTCGCCAGCGCAGATTCGTTGCCGAGAGTGGCGCCAATGGCGGCCCCAACAACATGACCGGCAAGTCTTCCCCCAACCTGGTCATCCCCGTGCCGCCCGGCACCATCGTCTACGACGATGAGACCGGCGCTCTGCTCGGCGACTTGACCGGGCCGGGTCAGAAGCTAACCGTAGCGAAGGGCGGCCGCGGTGGGCGTGGCAACCAGCATTACGCCACCTCCAGTAACCAGGTGCCGCGTATGGCTACCAAGGGTGAGTTGTCCGAGGAGCACAAGCTGCGCCTGGAGCTCAAGCTGATCGCAGATGTCGGTCTGGTTGGCGTGCCGAACGCCGGAAAATCCAGTATGTTGGCTGCCGTGACCAACGCCAGCCCCAAGATCGCTGACTACCCCTTCACCACCCTCGAACCGAACCTGGGCGTGGCCGAACTCGATCTCGATACCACCCTGGTACTGGCTGACATCCCCGGCCTGATTGAAGGAGCTCACATGGGCGTTGGCCTGGGTGACGCGTTCTTGCGCCACATCCAGCGCACGCGCGTCATCATCCACCTGCTGGACGGCATGGCCGCCGACCCCATCGCCGATTTCTCGCAGATCAACAGTGAGCTGGCCCTGTTCGATCCTCATCTGGCCGAAAAGCCTCAGATCGTGGCGCTGAATAAGATCGATCTGCCCGATGTCCAGGCCCGCTGGCCCGAGATCAAAGCCGCTTTGGAGAAGCACAACGTCGAGCAGCCGATGGCTGTCTCGGCGGTAGCCCATACCAACCTGAGCGACCTGCTCTGGCGGGCCGAACGCCTGCTGCAAGAAGCGCCCGTGCCCGAGCCGGTGGTCGGCATGCCTGTCTATCGGCCCGCCGAAGACCCATCGGTCTTCACCGTCGAGCGCATATCTCAGGGCTGGCAGGTTCATGGCATCGCCATCGAGCGCGCCGCCGAACGGACTTACTGGGAGCACTACGAATCGGTGCGGCGCTTTGCCCGCCTGTTGGAAACCCTGGGAATCGACAAAGCCTTGCGTGAAGCCGGGGTGGAGCCGGGCGATACCGTCTTCATCGGCGATTACGAGCTGGAGTGGCAAGAATAGCCCAACATACCGTTTAGCAGCCCGCTAAACGGTATGTTGTCAACGAGGAAATCTATGCGTCTTGGAATCTTTGGCGGCACCTTCGACCCGCCCCACATCAGCCACCTAATTCTTGCCGCCGAAGCATTCAACCGGTTGAACCTTGCGCGCGTGCTCTGGGTGCTCACCCCCCATCCCCCACACAAGCGCGATCAGAACATCAGCCCGCTGGAGCAGCGTCTGGAGCTGGTGCAGGCGGCCGTCGAGCCCGACCGGCGCTTCGAGCTCTCGCGCATCGACATCGACCGGCAGCCTCCCTACTACGCGGCCGACACGGTCGAGCTGCTGCACCAACGTTACCCCGCCGACACCCTGATCTATCTGCTCGGCGGCGACTCGCTGCACGACTTGCCCATCTGGCACGCCCCGCAGCGCTTCGTCGACGCCTGCGACGAGATCGGCGTCATGCGCCGCCCCGGCGACCAGGTCGACCTCGGCCGCCTGGAACAGCGTCTCCCCGGTCTATCCGCCAAGGTGCGTTTCTTCGATACCCCGCTGATCGGCATCTCCGCCACCGAAATCCGGCGGCGTGTCGCCGCCGGCCATCCCTTCCGCTACTTTGTCTCCCCATCCGTTTACGACTTGATTGTCTCTCGTGGATATTACACACCTGACGAGCAGTCTCCATAATTGGTGAACATCACCAGGCATGAAACCGCTTGCACGTAGCACGTAGCCCCAGACGTCCTCGCGAAGCACCCTGTAGGGGCTGCCTGGGGTTCATCGTTTATGCATACCCATTGCCAATCGGCATTCATATCGTAAAAACCCCAGGCTGCCCTTACTGGGTGCTTCGCGAGGATGCCTGGGGCTTCAGCGACAAGGATGCCGATGGGCCTGCATCTGGCTTTCCATTTTTACATCAAAGAATAAAGAACCGTTCCTCAACTTCCCTGACTGTTCTCAGTTCTCCACCCTCTCGATTACTGATTCGCCAACGTAATGTTTCCCACGCCCACATCAACCGTGATATACAGCGTCGGCGTCGTTCCCTGGCTGGTGTAAACGTTATTGTCGGCGACGTTCCACTGTCCGGACGAGTTCACGTTCGTGAGATTGCTGGTGATGGTGATCTCGGAAGACATCCCCACTGGCACAATAATATCCACGTTGGCTCCACCCCCGCTCACCTTAACGTTGGTGTCGCGCTGCAGCGTGCCGCCGAAGTCCAGGGTATAGCTGCCTGCCCCTGCGCTGAAAGTCATCTGGTTGAAATTGGCGTAAGCCAGACCGAGCAGCTTGACGTTGGAGAAACCGGTCTTGTAGTTGAAGGCATCCATCATCACCGGATTGGGCTGCGTGAACTCCACAGTCGCTTCGCTGGCGCCGTCGGAAATGTCCACATCCGCAATCGGCACACCGCTCAGATCGATCGTTCCTTGATAGGCTCCCGCTTCCAGGCGCAGGGCAATCGGCGTCGTGTCTCCCAGTTGCACGTTCCAATCGTTCTGCACGTTCTGCGTTGGAATGTTGGTCACGTCTCTGTTTTGCTGCGAGATCTGGATGCGGTTCTCGGTTTTTGTCACCTCCGGCTTCCAGCCATCGACGTTGTACTGCACCGAGCCTTCCACCAGCGTGTTCGCCCCGCCGGTAATCTGCAGTTTTCCGGCGCCCATGTTAATATTCAGATGGACCGGGTTGACCCCGGCCGGCGCTTGCTCTGAGAAGGTGAAGGTTTGCAGTTCACCGGTCCCAACCCTTGGGATCCAGGGGATGGTGATGGTGCAGGCCAGAGAAGTTAAAACCAATACGCTCAAGACAATCCAAAAAGACTTTTTCATCGTAATCTCCCTCCTACTTTCCTTATTTCGAGTATAACCGGGATAATTCGGTTATGCAAATCGTAGAGAAGACCCAATAAAATGAGGGCTGCATATTGGCGCAGCCCTCATTTCTAATGGGATGACTATGGAAGCGGCTCTTGCGGAGGTTCCTCGTCGTTCGGGTCCTCCGGTGGGATCGGCGAGACGGGGGGGTCCCCCTGCAGCGGCAGCATCGCTTCCGGCGCCTCTGGTTCCTGCGGGGCAGCTTTGCTCGGTCGCATTGGTGGCGCTGAAGGAGGGGCAGGCGCGGCCGGGGTGTAGGGCCGGAAGCCGAAGCGGGTTAATGCTACACCACCCAGACCCACGGCGGATGCCAGGACGACGATCGTCGGGCCCAGGCATGGGATTTGCCAGATCAGCCAGGCGACGAAAGTCAGCACCAGCGTGCCCAGACCTGCGCTGACCGGAACCGTCCAATCGGATTTGAACATGATTTCCATGCGCTGGCCCAGTTCAAGACCCAGGGCTAACCAGCCGAACAGCAGCGCCACCAGCAGCACCAGCACCCCCAGGATACTCACCGGGGACAAGATAATGGTGATGACGAGCACCAGTAACAGGGCCGGAGCGACGATAAAGGTTAGCAAGCCGATTGCGCCGCTCAAGACAGGTTGGATGGTGATAGCCTTCGCCACTCGTTGGGATGGGATGGGCGCAAACAATCCAAGCAGCACCGCAATCGCCGACAGCGCCAGCACCTGGAAGAAGCCCAGGAAGATGCGCCCGATGGGATGCAGATCGATGGGCGCACGGTTCACCAGCGCGCCCGGTCGGACGATGCGCGGCAGAGCCGGGATGTTGAACTGGTCGGGCTGCTCGTGCCGGATGGATCCTTCGATCTGCGCTCCGGGGTCACGGTTGACCGATCCGCCTACCGAGACAACGTCGCCGTGGATGACAGCGCCATCGCCCAGGAAAACCGATCCGCCAATGGTGTTGATGTCGCCATCGACTTCGCCGTAGACATCCAGAGTGCCGCCGGTGATCACGATGTCACCGCGCACGATTGACCCATCTTCCAGGGTCGATGATCCGCCGAAGATCGCCAGGTTGCCGCTCAACACCTCATTGGAGTCGAGCGTATACGTGCCCCCAAAGACGACCTGATCGCCGGAGGGGCCCTGAGCATTCACCTGGGTCGGGAAAACCAGGAGAATGGTCAGGAGAAGAACAAGTACAACAGGGAGTTTTTTAATTCGGTTCATTTTGAATGAACTCCTTTAGGGGAAATGCGCCAGATTGCGACCGCCCAGACCACGCTCAATAGTGCTACGCCGGAGGTCAGGAGGATCCACAGGGCGACTGGGATGACAGGAGGTACGGTTTCGATCACAGGCAGGATCGCCTGTTCGGTGTGGTTCCAGGCCACCAGTAAGTAGGTGACTGTCTCGAACAGTTCAATCACCAGCCCGGCGGGCGTGGTTGTGGTAAACAGGTAAATAAACAGCATCACCAGAGAAGCCAGCGCTCCTGAAACCAGGAAGAGCAGCAGGCGGCGTTCTTGCAGCTTTTGCCGCTGACGTCGCCGTTCAACAAGGCTGGACGTCCAGCGGTGGCTGAACCCCGGGGAGGGAGCGACCGGCGGCATGGCCGTGATCTGACTGCGCACCCCGGCCCAGCTGTTGTGGAACTGGCGGCATTGTTCGCAGGTGAGCAGATGCGTCTGCAGGCTGGCCCGCTGTTCGGGCGTGAGCTCAGGCTCGTCGACAATCCAGGTTTCAAAGGGCTGGTGTCTCATGTCTGTTCCTTTCACTCATCGATAATTCCGACTGCGCGTTTTGCCAATCTTCGGCTAGCTTGATCCGGGCGCGATGGAGGCGGCTTTTGACTGCACTGACCGATAGCGATAACGCCTGGCTAATTTCTTTCTCAGAAAAGTCATACCAGTAACGCAAGACCACGGCAGCACGGTCTTGGGATTTCATCTCTGCGAGCAGTCCTCGCAGCAGCCGCTGCTCTTCGGTTTGCGCTGCTACTTTCTCAGGGCTTGGTGCGTTGTCGGGTAGAATTTCTTCCATTACATCATCCATAGAGAAGGTTGGAACCCTGCGACGGCGCTGCTGGTCGATGCAAAAGTGAGCCGCGATGGACAGCAGCCAGGTAATGAAGGAACGCTGCATGTCGTAGCGGTGGAGCGCCTGATAGGCGCGCCAAAAGCTCTCTTGCGCGGCGTCCTCCGCTTCCTGCGCGTCTCCCAGCATTCGATAGCAGAGGTTGTAGACGGGTTTCTGGTAGGTCTCCACCAGTAAGGCAAATGCATCATCGTCTCCTTGCCTGGCTCTTTCCAACCATTCAAGTTCAAGATTGCTCACCAGTTGTGCTCCTGATCTTTCCTTTTCTATAAACATATACGGAACAAGCCTGGATAGGTTGCAGGATTGGGGAAAACTCGTTTTCGGGAAAACTGATACAATCATCCTACCAACAGGCAGTGGCGCTTCTCTTTAACAATATGCCTGCTTGAGCAGTTATCCATGATCATATCATTATTTCAGGAGACTCCCCGATGAACCTTAACCGCCCGCATCGCCGCTTGAACCTGCTGACCGGGCAGTCGGTGCTGGTCTCGCCGCAGCGGGCCAGGCGGCCCTGGCTCGGGCAGGTGGAGAAAACGCCCCCGGAAAACTTGCCTCCCTACGATCCGACCTGCTACCTGTGCCCCGGCAACGCCCGCACCAGCGGCAAGCTCAACCCCGCTTACACTTCTACCTACGTCTTCCCTAACGACTTCCAGGCCCTGCTGCCGCCCGATACAGTCGCATTCGAGCCTCCTCAGGCTGGCCTGTTTACCGCCCAGGCGGAGGTGGGTGAATGCCGGGTGGTTTGCTTCCATCCCCGCCACGATCTATGCCTGCCTTTGCTTACCCAGCCCGAAATCGAAGCGGTCGTACGCACCTGGACCGAGCAGACTGTGGACCTGGGGCAGAAGGATTGGGTCGGCTACGTGCAGGTCTTCGAGAATAAGGGCGCGATGATGGGCGCTTCGAATCCCCATCCGCACAGCCAGGTGTGGGCCACCGGGCACGTCCCCAACGAGCCTGCCTTAGAGCTGGCGCAGCAGGATCGCTACCTCCACGAGCACGGCTCATGCCTGTTGTGCGATTATCTGGAAGCCGAACGCCAGGATGGCAGCCGCATTCTTTTCGCCAACCAGCATTTCACCGCCCTGGTGCCTTTCTGGGCAATCTGGCCCTTCGAGGTCATGCTGCTCGCCCACCGCCATGTCGGTTCCCTCCCCAAGCTGACCCCCGGGGAGGCTTCCGATCTGGCCGACATCATCCGGCAGGTCACCACCCGCTACGATAACCTGTTCGAGGTCTCCTTCCCCTACTCGATGGGCTTCCACCAGACCCCCACGGACGGGGCCGCCTACCCCGGCTGGCATCTGCACGCCCACTATTACCCCCCGCTGCTGCGCTCCGCCACCGTGCGCAAGTTCATGGTTGGCTTCGAACTGCTCGGCATGCCCCAGCGCGACATCACTGCTGAACAGGCCGCTGAGCGCCTGCGCGCCTTGAGTTCGCGTGCATTACCGCAAAGACTGAACGGCGAAGTAAAAAACACCGCCAGGAGGATCAGGATACTTCCCTTGATCCTCCTGGCGGTGTTGTCTACTTTGCCGCTCTGTCCTTTTAATCGATTTTCGGTGGGCCTTGTTGGGCCCGATCCAGGGCCTGGTTGAAATTGAACCGCCACGGATCGAAGCTCTCGATCCACCAGGTTGCCCCCGCATCCCGCAGCGGGCCGACCCTATCGGCCGCATTGCTCTTCGGCCCGCCGTCTGTCCAGCCGCTGACGGTCAGGTCAAACGGAATTGGCGGGGAGGGCGGCCGGTTCTGCCGGATGATCTCCAAGATCGCCCGTACCTCGTCCGGCGACAGCGAACGGTCTTCCTTCGAGATCGGCACGGCCCCGTCCCACTGGGCCGCCCGCCGGAAGGGCTTGCGGTTCGGCCACATGCCCGCCACCCAAACCGGGATGCGCGGCTCCTGGCGCTCGGAGGGCGAGAACTGCACTTCCTGGACGTTGTAGTGCTTGCCGGTATAGCTGAACGGCTGGCCCAGCCACAGCCCGGTCAGGATGTCCAGGGTCTCGTCCAGCATCTCGCCTCGTTCGCGCGGGTCCGTCACCTCCCCGAAGTTCTCGAACTCTTCCTTCTCGAAGTAGCCTAACCCCGCGCCAAAGATCAGCCGCCCGTTCGAAAGACGATCGAGCGTCACCGTCTCGCGCGCCAGCTTCCACGGCCGCCGCCTGGAAACCGGCGTCACCAGCGCGCCCAGCCGCACCCGCGCGGTGTTGAGCGCAACCGCCGTGAGCAGTATCCACGGATCCGCCACGGGCGCAGATGGGAAGGGCGACCAGTGCAGGTGGTCCCACACGAAGAAGCCGTCCCACCCGGCCTCTTCGGCTTCACGCGCCAGCAGCGCCGTTTGGCGCGCGTCGAAATAATCACCAAAATTTGGAACGCTGATGCCGAATTTCATATTTACTCCAGGATCACTTCCTCTTTCCCCGACAGCTTGTCTTGAATGCGCTCCACCACCGTATTAAGGTGGCGCGCCTGATGGACAAAGTCGAGGTCGTCGGTGCGCAGGGTCAGCACAGGGCACAGGTCGAAGTTGCGCATCCAATCTTCATAATACGATTCTAACAGGGCCAGGTAATCCGGCGAGATGCCGGTTTCCATGTCCCGCCCGCGCCGCCGGATGCGTTCCACCAGCACGCTGACCGGCGCTTTTAAATAGATCAACAGCGACGGTGGCGGCAGGGTGCGCACGATCAGATCGAACACCTTGCGGTAAGACTGGTAGTCCAGCTCCGACAGGTTGCCCATGCTGTACAGCGCCCGGGCGAAGATGTAAGCGTCTTCATAGATGCTGCGGTCGATGATCGCCGAACGAGGGTCTTCCCACAAATCCAGGTGCTGCTGCGCACGGTGACCAAGGAAAAAGATCTGCAAGTGAAAAGACCACTGGTGCATGTCGGCGTAGAAGTTAGGCAGGTAGGGGTTGTCCGCTACCGATTCGAAAGCCGTTCGCCAGCCCAGCCGCTCGCCAATCCGCTCGGTCAGTGAGGTCTTGCCCGATCCGATGTTTCCGGCCACGAGGATCAATCGTTTAACCATGGTTCGCTCCGCTGTGTGGAATGCCGTGCATGCTTCTATTGTACTGTAGGAACGAATCTGGCACACAGGATCTGCGTGCAGATCACTTACTTGCCACCGGCTTTCATTTCAGGTATCCTAAACGTAGACTAATATTGTCGTAATTATCCGGCGCATATCCAATCTACAGTTACTATGGACATAAAATAAATGGACCGAAGCGCTACGACGGAAAGGGCAGATCATGTCGAAGGATTCACAAAAACCTGAAGATTATTGGCGTAACATCGTCACGCAGGGTTATCAACCGAGTGAGCGGATGATGCGTACGATCTTTAAGCATCTGCCCAAGAGCCCCCGCTGCAAGTTGTGCTTCAGCCCCTTTGAGGGAATCGGCGGCGTGATCGTGAGGACGGTGACAGGCCGCCGTCCCTCCAACTATCATCCCGAGATTTGCAACGCCTGCGATCTGTTTGCCCAAAAACATCCCGGCGGTGCCGAGGTTGATATGGCGCTCCTGTTTGCCGATGTGCGCGGTTCGACCGCGCTCTCCGAGCGGATGGGGAACACCGAGTTCAGCCGCTTGATCGACCGCTTTTTTCAAACCGCCACCGATGTCCTGGCCCGCTCCAGCGCCTTTATCGAGAAAATGATGGGCGATGAGGTGACCGGGCTGTTTTTTCCCGGCATCGTCGGTGAGGGTTACGTTGCCAGGGCCTACGATACCGCCCGCAAGCTGCTGGAAGCGACCGGCCACAATGACCCGCACGGCCCCTGGGTGCCGGTTGGCGTTGGCGTGCATACCGGCCGGGCTTATTTCGGCAGCGTTGGCTCGCAAGAAGGGCTGCGTAACATCACCGTGCTCGGTGAGGCCGCCAACATGGGAGCCCGCTTGGCTTCCCATGCGCAAGTCGGCGAGATCCTGATGAGCGAGGAAGTTTTGGAGCAGGCCGGCTTGACGGATCGGTCGGGCCTGGAACCGCGCCGGCTGGAATTGAAGGGCTTTAGCCAGCCGGTTACGACCTGGGTGTTCAAAATTTCATCCGAGAAAATATCCACATAGCGCTGAAAACGAGTGAAAATTTCAGGCTTTGCCTGCAAGTAGCCAAACAGGCCGAGGGAATTCCTCTTGGCCTGTTTGACTACTGCCGGATTGACGACTCACCTTTTATCCATAGTACAATCCAACCATCCGGATAAATGGAGGCAATCATGACCACAAACGATCGCGAGGATGCGAACGAAGAGACCCGCCGGGTTTGGAACGCGAACGCCAGGTTTTGGGATGAGCGCATGGGGGAGGGCAACGACTTCGTCGAGACGCTGATCTGGCCGGCCGTCGAGCGTTTGCTGCCGGTTCAACCCGGCGCGCACGTCTTGGACGCAGCCTGCGGCAACGGGCTCACCTCCCGCCGCCTGGCGGCCATGGGCGCACAGGTGACTGCCTTCGATTTCTCCGCCGAGATGATCGAGCATGCTCGCCGCCGGGCGGTCGATCATCCGGACCGGATCGACTATCATGTCCTGGACGCCACCGACGAGCAGGCGCTGCTGGCTCTTGGCGAGCGCAGCTTCGACGCCGCGCTGTGCAGCATGGCCCTGTTCGACATTGCCGAGATCGACCCGCTCTTCCGGGCGCTGTCTCGTCTCCTCAAGCCCGGCGGCAGCTTTGTCTTCTCCATCATGCACCCCTGCTTCAACAATCCCCACAGCGGCCACGCTGCTGAAGAGATCGATCTGGAAGGCGAGATCGTCACCCAGTACTCGATCCGTGTCTGGGGCTACATGACCCCTACCGTCAACCGCGGCCTGGCGATGCGCGGCCAGCCGCAGGCCCAGTTGTATTTCCACCGCCCCCTGCAAACCTTGCTTAGCGCCGGTTTCCGGGTCGGTTTCGTGCTGGATGGCCTGGAGGAGCGCGCCTTCCCATCGGATATGGAATCCAAACACCCGCTCTCCTGGAGCGGCCGCTACAGCGAAATCCCCCCGGTCCTGGTGGCTCGGCTGCGCCTGATCTGAGGCACGCTCAGCGGTTGGTTAACAATAATCGGACAGGCACAATCCGCTTGTGCCTGTCCGATTATTGTTAACGATCTTTCGAGATTGTTTTGAGGTCGGTGTCTGTGGACCCATCCGCCTGCGGATACTCCTCCAGCAGCCTGCGGGCCGCCTCCAGCGCATCATCCACCCCGATCGTGTCGATGAACGACACCATGTGATCGCATGGCCGCCCCGGGTCCACCCGCACCGTCTCGAATTGGTCCAGGAACAGCCCGCACTTGGGGCAGCGCCGGTCCCAGCCGATCAGCGGCAGGAAATTCTTGCGCGTCAGCGGCAGCGACTTGGTCAAATACTCCGCCCAGAACAGCCCCATCGCCTTGGTCCCAATCGCCAGCGCCAGGTGCAGCACGCCGGTGTCATTGCTGATCACCAGTGCGGCCTGTGACAGCAGCCCGGTCAGCGCCGCCAGCGACAGCTCGCCAACCAGGTTCACCGGTTTCTCGGCCATCATCTCCCCAATCGCCTCGGTCCGTTCTTCGTCGATGGGCAGGCCCGTCAGCACGACCTCCAAGCCCGAGATCTTCAGCTCATCCGCCACCTGGGCGAACTTCGTCTTGGTCCAGCAGCGCCGGATGTCGCGCGCCCCGGTATGCAGCACCACGAACGGCCGCCCGATCCCCTCCACGAACGGTTGGGCCGCTTCCAGGTCCGAGTCGAGCACATTCAAACGCGGGAAGGGATTGCAGGTGCGCGCCCCCGCCAGCGAAACGACCTCCAGCAAGCGCATAACCTCGTTCTGGTAGTACTCATACGGGATCCAGCGGTCGAGCGGCGCCGCCTCACGTTTGCCCAGTTCGCGTGAGCCGATGCTGACGCGAGCATCCAGCCGCCGGATGAACGGGTTTGCATTGGTGCCGCTAACTTGCAGTTGGATCGCCAGATCGAACTGCTCGGCGCGCATGCGGGCGAAGAAGTCCTCCGCTTCCTCGGGATCGATCATGAAGCCCAGGTCTTCGTAATCCACTTGCGAATGCGAGAACGCCTCCACCCGGTCGATGCCGGGGATGCGCCCTGGGATGAAGTGCTTGTGCCATTCATGCCCCAGATAGACGATCTCGGCCTCAGGGTAGGTGTTCGACAGGGCTTCCAGCGCCGGCAGGGCGAAGATCAGGTCGCCCAGCACCAGCGCCCGCAGCACCGCAATCTTTTTGACGTTCGGAATGATCCCATACTCCATGATTCTCCTCCAATACCTGTTCGACCGCCCGCAGTACCTCATCCACCTCAATGCTCGCCACAAACGACGCCTCATGCCGGCAGCCCGCCGTAGCCGTCCCTTCCACAACGTCCTCTCCTGCCGGCCGGCCACACAAGGGGCAGTGATTATCCCAGGCGATCAGCGGCAGGAAGCCGGCGCGTGTCAGCGGCAGCGACTTGACCGCATATTCCGACCAGAACAGCCCCACCGACCGCGCCCCCACCGACAGCGCCAGGTGCAGGGGGCCGGTGTCGTTCCCGATCACCAGTTCCGCCTTCGAAAGCAGCCCGGTCAGCGCCGAGAGCGACAGCTCGCCCGACAAATTGAGCGCGGTTTCCTGCATTGCCGCCGCGACCTGGTCGGGCCGTTGGTCGTCGATCCCGGAGCCGGTCAGCGCCACTTCCAATCCAAACCGGCGCTTGAGGGCATCCCCCACCTGGGCGAACTTTTCAGGCGGCCAGCAGCGGCGCACATCTCTAGCGCCTGCATGGATGACCGCAAACGGCCCGTCGATCCGCTCCAGGAAGGGCGCCGCCGCCGCCAGGTCTGCATCCAGAACGGCTAAGCGCGGCAGCAGGCTGCGGGTGACTGCCCCGCCCAGAGCGGCAATCTCCAGACCGCGCATCGTCTCGTGCTGCTGAAAGACGTACGGGATCCAGCGGTCCAGCGCCGGCGCCCGCGGCTCGCGTGCCCCGATGCTTACCCGCGCCCCCAGCCTCTTCACGAAGGCGTTTGAGGCGCTTCCGCCGCCATGCAGCTGCACGGCCAGATCGATTTGCTCGGCCTTCACCTTTTGGAAGAAGGCCTCCTGCTCCTCCGGGTCGATCAAATAGCCCAGCTCGCCGTTGACTTCGCCGCCCGAGTCGTGGAAGGAGATCACCCGCTCCACCCCTGGGATGCGCCCCGGCAGGTAGTGAGCGTGCCACGGCCGGCCGAGATAGAGCATCTCCGCTTCTGGATAGGTCGTATGCAGCGCATCCAGTGCCGGCAGCGAGAAGATCAGATCTCCTAAAACCAGCGCGCGCAAGATCGCGATCTTTTTGACGTTCGGAATATAATAATTTTTAGGCTTCATCCACAGTCTACCAATAGAAATACCCCAGCGCGCCGGAACGCTTTGGCCTTTCGTGCGTATATAAAATTATGGTTTTGATTTCGATCGACATTCGTCGGATGGATACTCGAACGGGCGCTGCTTCTCTGCCGCTCGATCCATTCCCCCCTTACACCTGAGCGTTTACATCTGCTCCAAGTATAGCAAAGACTGACAAAATTTCCAAATATGAGGATGTTTTACAGGTGCTGATTTGATCGATCCATTTTACAATAATCGCAATTTGTCACCAGACAGCAAATAGAAAGATAAGAACATGAAGTCTTCCATATCCATTCGCTCGGCAAATGTTTTGTTCCTTATTTCCATCGTCCTGGTATTGACTCTCGGCTCGGTGATGCAGCTGCTCAGCCTTGGTTGGGGCCTGATCGGCACAGAGGTGCTGTGCATTGGGCTGCCGGCGGTGCTGTTCCTGCGCTTCCAACACGTCCCCTTGCGCCAGGGCCTGCGCCTGAACCCCATTTCATGGCGTGTCGTGCTGCTCTGCCTGCTGCTCGGCATCGGCGGCTGGCTGTTCGCCGGTTTCATCGACATCTTTATGATGCAGGTCACCGGTCAGCCTCCGGTCGATATTCCCACCGGCATGCTGCCCTCCAACGCCTTCGAAGGCTTCCTGTACGCCGCAGCCCTGGCCATCTTCGCGCCTCTCGGCGAAGAGACCCTTTTCCGCGGTGTCGTGCAAGGCGCTTACGAAAAGCGCAAGACGGCTGTGGTTGCCATCCTCTTCAGCAGCCTGATGTTCGCTTTCTATCACTTCCGTCTGACGGGCTTGCCCGCCCTGCTGCCGCTGGCCTTCCTGCTCGGTTATGTGGTCTGGCGTACGCAGTCCCTGTTCGCCGGGATGCTGGTGCACTTCGCGAATAACAGCCTGGCAGCCGCCTTCGGTTTGGTTGGCCTGTTTGCCCCCCAAACCGAATTCCCGATCCCATTCCCTTCCGTCTGGACCGCTTTGGCCGGTCTGCTGATCCTGGCTGTGGGCCTGTGGCTCCTGCGCCGGGTGACGCCCGAACCGGCTTCGGCTGTGCCGTCTGCAGAAGCCCCCGGCCTTGTTGACCCAGTTGAGCTTCAGCCTGCCGCAGCCCGGCAGTCCGGTTGGTTTTCTATCTACTGGCCGCTGATTGTGTCCGGCCTGCTGTACGTTGTCGTGGCCGGAATGACCCTGTACGTCACGCTCAACCCGCAGTTGACCGCTCAGAAGGGCGTTTCCTTCCTTCCTGGTGAACTGGATCATGTCATCTCCTACGAGTATCAGGTGGTTAACCGGGCCGGTGACAAGGTAGGCAGTGTCTCTTGCACGGTGCAGCCGTTGGACACCTATCTTCAGCTGGATTGCCGGCGTCGGGTCAAGGGCTATGAGATCACCGTCGGCAGCAGCACCTGGATCGATAACGGTAACACCGCTCAATGGACCGCCCAATGGGATGCCGATACCATGCATCTGCACTCGTTCACCTACGACACCCAGTTCGAGAACGGAAGCCAGTACCATTCCACTGTTACGGCCGATGCCCTGGTTACAACGGTCGATGGGAATACACTGCAAGCGGATCGCCCGGACGAACTTCTGGTGGAACACGAGTGGCCCTGGCGTGGAGGAAACCTGCAGCTGAACCCTGGCGAAAGCCGCCTGGTGAATTTTGGCAGGCTGTTGCAGTGGGACAGCCTGACCAATTCCAGCCAGCCCACAGTTTCCGAAGAGCTGATCGAGATGCAGAGCGCTGAGGCTGTCCAGGTGCCCGCAGGCGAGTTTGATACCGTCAAGGTCACGGTTGGCGGCAAATCCACCGTCTGGTATTCCGCTGTGGACCCGCGCCTCACGCTCCGCTACGACGACGGCATCAATTTTTACGAGCTGGAGTCAGTCAGTCCGTAAAGCTTAGCGCGGAAATGAAACAGCGCAGACCACCGTCTGCGCTGTTTCATTTCCACGATGAATATCCTAGGGGATCGCTTCCCGCTTGGTTTCCAACGCCAGCAGCGCCTCCGCATCCGTCTCTGTCAGCGGAGGGCGGCGCATCAGCATGAAGAAGAACGCCCCCAGCCACAGCCCGCCCAGGGCAAATGGCATGAACACGTCCAGCACGCTGATGGCAAACACCCCAGGGTAGTAGGCCGGTTTCACCTGCCAGAACATGTACACCAGGTTGGTGAACAGCAGCAGCCCACCCAGCCAGGCCAGTGCCCGCAGGCTGTGGCGCAGCCGCCCAAAGATCAGGATGGCGAACGGCAGGGCAAACTGGAAGATGACGATGAATATCGCCAGCCAGTTCCAGCCGCCGGTCACCCGTTCAATGTAATAAGTCACTTCGTATGGCAGGTTCCCCGCCCATTGGATCAGCATTTGGAAGTAAGCCACGTACGTCCAGCCCATCACGAATACCAGCATGTACGAGCCCAGGTCGCGGTACGGGATCGGCGTATCGGCTGCCTCCCAGTGCCGCCCAAGGCTGAGCCTGGGGAACACGTTCAGGATGAGCACGGCGAAGGCCAGGCCCGAAAGCACCTGCGCCATCATCGTGATCAGGCCGAAGGCGGTCGAGTACCAGAGCGGCTCGATCGACATCAGCCAGTCGATCGAGGCGAAGGTGACCGTCAGGCCGTAAAGGATCAGCCCACCCGCGCCCCAACCTCGCAGCCGTGCCCGCAGCTCGGGCTGTGCCACCTCGGAGGCGGCCACCTGCGCCGACATCCGGTTGACGATCAGCGCCAGACCAATCCAGATCGCAAAGTAAATGATCGCCCGCACGATGAAGAACGGCACGTTCAGCCACCAGGCTTTCGCCAGCAAGACCGGGTCCGCGGCGATAAAGGCCGGCGCTGTCCAGGGGTAGATGTACCGCATCCCAAACAGGATCGGGATGAACAGGATCGCCATCGCCCACAGCGACCCGGCCGCGGCTTCACCGATGCGCCGGATCGTCAGGCCCCACTTGGTGCTGACCAGGAAGTGCAGCAGCAGCAGCGCCTCCAACCCCAGGCTGATGCCCAGCACGAACAGGTAAGCGTACAGATACGCCTGGAAGAATTTCTCTGCGCCGGTCAGCAGCAGCGCCACGATGCAGACGATGGCCGCATCGACGCCCACCACCAAGGCGATCCGCATCGGTCGAGTAAATGGACGGTTGTCAGGATTTGCATTTCTCATTGCGGTTTCCCCAGTTGCTGCATTTGGTTGATCTCATCCGGCGTCAAGGTTTGCGGGTCCACCGCACCATTTTTGACTTGCAGCGCCCGGATGTAAGCGATGATCGCCCAGCGCTCCGGCGGCTTCACCCGGTATCCGTACGAAAACATCACGCCCGTGCCATCCTGGATCACTTGGAAGATCTCGCCGTTCGATAGGTCGTACTTTGCATCGTCGGTATAGAAGTCGGGCGGGTTCGGGAAGCCGAACTTGGTCACCGGGCCGTCGCCCTTGGCTTCCAGGCCATGGCAGGGCACGCAGTAGATATCGTAGCGTTCCTTCCCCAGGGCAACCAGATCTTGCGTGACCGGCGTCGGGAATTCGGTATAGTAATCTCCACTGGGCTGCAAGCCGGTCAAAGCCGGGCTGTTCGGCGACTGGTCTCCCAGGAACGAGACCGTGCCCGGTTCGATCGGCCGGGCCGACATGCCGTCATCAAAGAAATTGCTGGCTTCTAACGGATCGTAGCGCGGTTGTTGGTACATCTGCCCGGTTTCGGCGCAGCCCGCCAGCAGCAGAAGCCCCGCCAGCAGGGCCGCAAACGCCAGTGTCCGCCGGAGCGTATGCAAAGGAAAAAGTCGTGTCAGTTGAGCCATTGGGTTACGCCTCGATCTCATCCACCAGAACGGGCCCCGTCTCCTGCAGCAGTTGGCGGGTTTGCTCCAGTTGGAACTTAGGGTCGTTTGTTTCGACGCTCAAATAAAATGCATCGGTCGACGCATGTTCGCTAAAGTCTGTAGAGTTGAACACCGGGTGATAGGGCTGCGGGAAGCGCGTCACCACAAACAGCCCCAGGATCCCGAACAGCGCTGAGGTTAGAACGATCATCTCGAACGTGATCGGGATGTAAGTCGGCCAGCTGAACAGCGGCCTCCCGCCGATATTGAGCGGGTAGTCGATCACCGTGGCAAACGCCTGCCCGAAGAACCCGGTCACGCCGCCCAGGATGCCGCCGAGCAGCATCACCAGCGGCAGCAGCGAGTTGCGCAGCCGCATCACCTGCGGCAGGTCTTCCACCGGGTAGGGTGTGTAGGTTTCGAACTTGCGGTACCCCGCATTGTAAACCCGTCTTGTCGCCCGGATCAGTTCTTCCGGGGTGCCGTATTTTGCCAGCAAGCCGTACATCTGCGGCTCAGCGGTCTTTTTGGATCGGTTGAAGATTTTGATATTCCGCATCGTTTCGCTCCTTTAGTCCGCTGTGCCTGGTTCTGGCGCCGGCCCACCTTCTCCATCCGGCGTGTAGGGCTCTGTGCTTTCCTCAGTCCCTTGGCCGTGGGTGAGCTTATGCACCAGCTCGCGCATCTCGAAGATCGAGATGGCCGGCAGCACCCGAACGAATAGGAAGATCAGGGACAGGAACATCCCCAACGTTCCCACGAAGGTGATGATATCCCAGACCGTCGGCAGGTAGATGTGCCAGGACGAAGGTAGGAAGTCTCTTGCCAGGCTCTGCGAGATGATGATGAAACGTTCCAGCCACATACCCAGGTTGACCAGCAGGGCGATGATCCACAAGACGGCCGGGTTGCGCCGGACCCCACGGAACCACAGCAGCTGCGGAACCAGCACATTGCAGAAGATCAACGCCCAAAAAGCCGGGGCGTAGAATCCGCTCATGCGCTGGAAGGCGTTGTAAATTTCAAAGATATCGCCGCTGTAGAAGGCAGTGAAGAACTCCATCATGTAGCCGTAAGCCACCACCAGCCCCATCGCCAGCATGACCTTGGCCATGTTCTCCAGGTGGCGCTGGGTGATCATGCCTTTCAGTTTGTAGAACGAGCGCAGTGGGATCAGCAGCGTCAGAACCATAGCGAAGCCGGAGAAAATGGCTCCCGCCACGAAGTACGGTGGGAAGATCGTGCTGTGCCAGCCCGGCACAATCCCATACGCAAAGTCCATACCCACGATGCTGTGCACCGAGATGACCAGCGGGGTCGCCAGGGCAGCCATCAGCCAGTACACGCTGGTGTAGTTGTGCCAGTGCCGGGTGGAGCCGCGCCAGCCGAGGGCGGCGATACCGTAAAGGCGTTTCACCCATGGGTTTTCCGCCTTGTCGCGCATCGTCGCCAGATCCGGCACCAGCCCCATGAACCAGAACAAAAACGATACCGTGGCATAAGTGGTGATGGCGAACACGTCCCATACCAGCGGGCTGCGGAACTGCGGCCACAGGTGGAACGAGTTGGGATATGGCATCAGGTAGAAGAACAGCCACGGGCGGCCCAGATGCAGGATCGGGAACAAACCGGCGTTCGCCACCGCAAACAGGGTCATCGCTTCGGCAAAACGGTTGATCGAGGTGCGCCATTCTTGTCGGAACAGCAGCAGGATGGCCGAGATCAGGGTGCCCGCATGGCCGATACCGATCCACCATACGAAGTTGATAATGGCGAAGGCCCAGGCTACCGGGATGTTGATGCCCCAGATGCCGACGCCGTAAACGAACAGCCAGGTTATCGCAAAGAAGAGCATCATCATGATCAGGAATGCGATTGCGAACCCGACGATCCAGCCCCGCTTTGTGTCGCGCAGCTTGGTGAGCGGGATGTCGATAATCTTCTCGGTAACCGACCGAAATGTAAAACCAGGTTCTAGAACCGGAGTTTGATCTGTCGTTGTATCCATAACTTCCCCTATGCCACCTGTTCGACGATATTCGGATTGGGGTTTCGTACCTTCGCCAGATAGGTCGTGCGCGGCTGGGTACCCAATTCGCCCAGCAGGGCGTAATTCAAAGGCGTTTCTTTGAGCTGCCGCACCTGTGCGTTGGCATCGTTGATGTTTCCGAACACGATCGCCTTGGTCGGGCAGGCCTGCTGGCAGGCTGTCTGCACTTCGCCGTCCGCGATCGTGCGGTTTTCCACCTGCGCCTGGATGCGCGCCTGGGTGATGCGCTGGATGCAGTAGGTGCATTTTTCCATCACGCCCCGCATGCGCACGGTCACTTCCGGGTTGCGCATCGGCCGCAGCGACAGGATGCTCTCGTCGACGTAGTTGTAGAAGTTGAAGCGCCGCACCTTGTAAGGGCAGTTGTTCGAGCAGTAGCGGGTGCCCACGCAGCGGTTGTAGGTCATCTCGTTGATGCCCTCGGCGCTGTGGCTGGTCGCCTCCACCGGGCACACCGGCTCGCACGGCGCTTTCTCGCAGTGCATGCACGGGACCGGCTGGAAGGCCACGAACTGCGGGTCTCTCCATCGTGCCGGTGAAGTAGCGGTCAATCCGCAGCCAGTGCATCTCGCGGCTGTTTAACACGCCGTCTTTGCTGACGGTCGGAATGTTGTTCTCGGCCTGGCAGGCGATCACGCAGGCATTACAGCCGATGCAGGTGTTGGTGTTGACCGACATGCCCCAGGCGTAGCCCTCGTACACGTACTCGCCGTACAGTGTCGGCGGCTGTCCTTCAATTTCCTGGGCGAAGTTCGGGTTCGCCTCGTATTCCGCCAGGTTGGCCTTGCGGATCAGGTTGCGGTTCTCCATGGACCAATGCTCGTGGGTGGTTGCCAGCGGGTACCGCCCCCCGGTCTTCACGATCTCCACACCCGGGGCAAACCAGGTCGAGGCCAGCGGCCGGATGGCAAAAGCGTTGAAGCCTTGCCCCAGTGCCAGGTTGCCGCCCGCTGTGCGCCCATAACCGAACGACGCTACAATCACGTCGTCCGCCTGCCCATACACTACGTAAACCGGCGCCTCGACGCTCCAGCTTTCCAGCTGCAGCGTGACCACATCCTCATTTTCCAAGCCCAGCCGCAGCGCGGTTGTCGGACTGATATAAGCGGCGTTGTCCCAGGTCAGCTTGCTGATCGGCTTGGGGCACTCCTGCATCCAGGCGTTGTTGCTGAAATCGCCCGTCCCAGATGGTATAATCCGGGCGGAAGACGATCTCCAGCGTACCAGCGGGTACTGGCGACGGCCCCGGCCCAAGCCCAGCCAGATCCACCGCGCCGACGTCCATCGGTTGCGGCGCCGAGTTGGCGAAGAAGCCCTTGGCCAGCATATCCCGCCAGTCATTCTCGAAGCTGGCGCCGGTCATCTGGCCCTGCCAATAAGCCCGCACCAGGTCATAGCCCTGGCGTTCCCCTGGCCCATAAAGGCCGCCAGCAGCTCGTACTGCGACTTGCCGCCGTACAGCGGCTGGATCACCGGCTGGATGATGCCGACGGTACCCTCGAAGGAGCGTGCGTCGCCCCACATTTCCATGTAATGCGCTTCCGGTACGAACCAATCCGCAGCCGCGGCCGTTTCATCTTCAAACAGTCCCATGTAGACGGTGGTTCTTGGCCTTCTGCATCGCTCGCGGCGAAATCCACACCTGCCGGAGCGGAATAGATCGGGTTCACGCCCAGGATCACCAGCGTGTCGACCGTGCCGCCATTCAGATCATTGACCAGATCGGTCAGGCCAGTGAAGGTGTTGCTCGGGCTGGTTGTGATCGGCGGGATGTAGGTCACGGTCGTGCCGACTGCCCCCAGCGACTGGTTGATGGCGTGGGCGATGGCATGCACCACGGCCGGTTGCCGTTCTCCTGCCACCACCAGCGCGCCCGCTCCGGCCCGCTGCAGGTCGCTCACCAGCGGGTCCAGCCAATCCTGCCCGGGAACGTTGGCCGGTTCGCTCACGCCCAGGCCCATCCGGCCCGCGACCGCTCTTGCAAACGCTTCCACCTGGCTGGGCTTGACCGCCAGCAGGTGGTCGGCCATCGCCCCGGTGTTGGTCATGCTGCTCTCCACCACGTACAGCCGGTTCATCGTCCCGTAGGGCGAAATCGGCTGGTGCTTGAGGGCGAAGTCGTGCGCATAGCGCACGTGCCCCGGCTCGACGAACACGAAATCACTGTCGAGCGAGAGCACCACTTCGGCTTTCGTGAAATCGTAGACCGGCTCCAGCGGTTGCCCGAATGCCATCGCCGTGCCGTTGTAGGAATTGCCTCGTGCCAGCGGGCTGTACTGGTACCACCTGGCGTTGGCGTTTTGCCCCAACAGCGTTTGCGCCTGGTCGATAAAGGTCGGCGAGGTCGCCGGCCCGCTCAAGATGCGCAGGTTGCCGGTCGCCAGCCCGCCAACTGCGGCCGCAAAATCATCCCAGCTCTTTTCGGCGCCCTTGAACTTGATAGCCTTGGCCCGGTCGGGATCGTACAGTTCCAGCAGCGAAGCCTGCATGAATACGTCGGTCGCCCCCAGGCTTTCCGGGTGCAGGGGGTTGCCTTCCACCTTGACCGGGCGGCCCATGTTCGTTTCCAGCAGCACGGCTTTGCCGATACCGTCTTGCACCATGGTGCTGGCGAAGTAGATCGCCTCATCCGGCACCATCTCGATGGGTGGGTTGACGTACGGCAAAACCTTTTCTCTCTCAGAGGGGGCGCAGGAAGTCAGTCCGGCGAGCGCCAGGGAAGCGCCGAGTACCTTCAAAAAGTCACGCCGGTTAAGGTCTCCCAGCAGCTGTGCCTGGCGTGGAAATTCCCGCTGCACCGCCTCCTCGAATTCTTCGCTTTCAGCCAATTCATTCAGGCTGCGCCAGTATTCTTTGCCCTTCTTCTTTTCGATCTGCTGGCGCAGTTCGGCCAGATTTAATGGTCGGTGGGATGCTTCATGTTGATCGCTCATAGGTTTACCTGTGACATGTTGAACACTTCATTAATTCGTTGGCAGTCTGGATGTTATAGTCTCGCATCAGCTGCGGTCCAAGGACGGCCTGATCGGTGGTGGGTACATACCCCATCTCGAAAACCTGATCGACCGGGCGGATAAATTCAGATGGGTCGCGATGACAGTCGAGACACCAGGCCATGTAGAATGTGTTGGCTTTGACATCGGTGATCATTTGGTCGACCCGGCCATGACAGTTCTCGCAGCCGATGCCTTTGTCGACGTGGATGTGGTGGTCAAAGTAGACGAAGTCCGGCAGCTGGTTCACCCGGTTCCAGGCGATCGGCTGCCCGGTGGCCCAGCTTTGGCGCACCGGCTCCAGCGCCGGGTTGTCGAGCGCCACCTGGCTGTGACAGCTCATGCAAGTTTCGGTCGGTGGAAAGTCTGCAAAAGAAGACCTGTCCACGGTTGCATGGCAGTATCGGCAGTCCAGGCCAAGACCGGATACATGGAAGCTGTGTGGGAACGTCACTGGCTGCGCTACCGACTCGCCAACATGTGTGAACGTGGGCGAATGCACATACCAGACTGCGACAGCGATGGCTGCCGCCAGTAAGACCAACCCGATAACGATGCTGGCCTTTGCAATTAGGTTGCTGCGAGGCGGAAAGAGTGGAGGCATAGATATTCCCCATCTAAAATAGAATCGTTGAACCCATGACAAGACGGCATGGATTTACAACTGCTTGTGGAACTGCAAAATTATTCAGTTCTTTTGTCATCCTGGGGCTCGCATGCGTGAGCCTTGGATGTTGGCAAAGATTGCTTCAGTGAGGCCAGCAGCGCCGGTAACAATAGCATGTGCAACTCACCAGTTCCGGCATCGCAAACCGTAGATCGGGCTTTCAATCATGGCCTTATCTGGTTTCCCCGGTTTTGGTACTCCAGTCAAGGAAATTCTTGCCTCGTTTCCCCACTTAACTGGATCCTGCCAAATACACCGGGGATAATTTCAATCCCTTTCTCATCCCAGATTAATCCTATTTTACATCATATTGATGATATTACAATAGCTCAAAGAAAAAAGAGAGCATTCAACTCGTGTTGAATGCTCTCAGAAAAAACAAATCCCTTCCGTACCGGTCAGGGATGCGGTTAACCGGCAAACCGCATCCTTGCCTTTGGAACGGAAAGATATCCAAAACAATTTCATCCGGCTGGAGCGATGCCATTGAGCAGTAAACCGATCCCCACGCCCGCCCCGCCTGCCAGAGCCGCGATTCCGAGCGTTTCCAATGTGGTCCAGAAAACGTTGCCGTTGGCCACTTTGGCACGCGTGATGCCCAGAATGACCAGCAGCAGGCTCGTAACACCAACAGAAACGTAGCGGGCGGTTCCGAGTGGGAAAAAAGCGAACGGGATCACCGGAATGGAGGCTGCCACCAGGTCGGCCAGGAACATCCAAACCGCTTGCACGAAGGGGTTCTCGTTCGCCTCAGTGCCAATTTGTAGCTCGAAGGCGGTCTCGAACTGCAGCATCGCATTCGGTTTTGACTTCAAGAGCGACATGATCTTGCTGACCTCTTGGGTATCGAAACCGGCATTCTTGAGACGCCCCGAGATTTCTTGCACTTCTTCTTGCAAGTTATCTTTGATTTCTCGTCGTTCTCTCTGGATTGCGGCATTTGCGATTGCCCGCGTCGATTCGACGTCCAGGAATGCGCCGGCCATCATCGAGACCGCCGCAGCGGCAGCCCCGGTCGCGCCGGCCAGGAACACAGCCTGGCTCGAGTTGGCGGTTGCCGCCAGCCCAAACACCAGCCCGAAGATGGACACGGTGCCGTCTTCCATGCCAAACACAATCTGTCCAACCGAATTCATGAATGAGTTCTTAATGCGCTGGAAAACGCCCTGGCCGCCGGGCTGCGGTCCGCTGCCGGGTTCGCCTGGGCCGGTCGTGGAACTTTGTGCGTTTTCGCCTTTCGCAGTGGCATGCACGCGGTCTTGCACATCTGGCTTCAAGTCCGGCACTTCTGGGGCCGGAGTTCCCTGCGCTTTCTTATTTGGATCCATGGCTATAAACTCCCCTCCCGAGAATGGATGTCCCCGGTACGTCTTATCCCCCTGTAGTCCTTGCCTGAATGATATCACTCTGGTGCGCGCCGGCGGGGATCTTGCGCAGCATCCAGGCCCCGGCCAGCGCGGATGCGGCTGACAGGCCGAACAGGAGCGTGTAACCGGCCCCGGCCGAAAAAGAGTTGCCGAAATCCACCAGCGGCCCGAACAAACCCGCCGCCGCTGCAGCCCCGGCCGAGCCGATGTTTGCCAGCCCATAGAACCGGCCGCCCTCGTCTGCCGGAGACAGGTCGGCGGTCATGGCCCAATTGGCGCTGTTGAAAGCCGCGTTGCCGATCGACATCAGCGCCCCAAACAGGGCAATCCCCGCAAAGCTGCCGGCGAATATCAACAAGAAGGTCCCCAGGCTGCTGGCCAGTGCCCCGATCAGCATCACCGGGATGCGCCCAAAGCGGTCCGCCGCCCAGCCGGCCGGGATCGCCGCCAGCACGGTCGCCAGCGCAAGGACCGCCAGGATGCTGCCCGCCTGCTCGGATGCCGCCGCCGCTTGCAAGCTCAGCCGGTCGGAGATGAAGAACAGCAAGAACCGCCCGACCGCAAAGGTGCCAAGCAGGAACAGGAACCGGGCCGCCACCAGCCGCACAAAAGCCTGGTTCTGGCGGAAGTCGATCCGGAAGGGGTTGGTCAAGTCGCGTCCGGCCTGGCCGGCCTTTTGCGCTTCCCTGGGCTTGTGCGGCTCGCGCACGAACAGCGCCGTTAACAGGAATCCGGCTAACAGGATTCCTCCCAGCACCAGAAAGGCGGAACGGTTTTCGCCGCTGCCCAGCGCTTGACCGAGGACGACGAAGCCGATCATTGCCCCGCCGATGTCCATGAAGCTCTTTAACCCAGACGCCCGCCCTCGCAGGGCCGGCGCTACCAGGTCGGGGATGAAGCCTTGCTGCGCTGCCTGCGAGATGCTCATCGACACCTGCAGGAACAGGTAACCCGCGATGACCACCGCCAGGCCGCCCACGGCTCCAAACACCCACAGCGACAGCAGCACCAGCAGCGCTCCCAGTCCGATCATGCCCACCCGACCCCAGCGCTGGCGCAGCCGGTCGCTCAACGTGCCCGCATACGGCTGCACGAGCATGCCCGCCAGCAGGCCAAAGAAGGTCAGCAATCCTAAGACGGTCGCACGGCTCTCGGCCGGAGCAGATCCCATCAACAGGTTGGGCAGCACCAGCGAATTGATCCCGTCGCTCATCATGCTCAACGACAACCAGAAGATGCTGATGCCAAATAACATACGGACCGTTTTCATAAACCCTCCCCCATGTCTTCTGATTTTCCAGCCGCGCGCCGCTGGCGTAACGCCTGCACCGTATAATTGTGCCTGCCCAAGTATAAAAACCCTGGCCGCAGCGGGCGGTAGGACTTTCCCGATCAGCCGGGGCGGGGAAATCCCTACGCTTCTCCGGTGAATCCCCCACTTAATAATGTTTTAAGAAAGGTCTATCATTTAACGGATTACGAGGGGAGATTTTCTCTTCGATTGATCCGGAAAGCCGGAGGGAGCGTAGCAGCCCACCTGCCGGAATTAAGGACCTTTTCACAGGGAATCATGACATCTAGCATACAGGGAGGGAATCAATGTCAGCAGCATCAGGGGAAAAGAGTGCTGAGACCGCCGGGAAAACTGTCAGTGCGGCCAAGGCCGGCGACTGGGCCATGGCGAACATGGATTACGCCAACACCCGCACCGCGGCCGATTCAACGATCAACTCGAAAACGGTCCACAGCCTGGGCATCGTCTGGTCGTTTGAGATCCCGGGTACAGGGGCCTATGGTGCAGCCGCGACCACGCCGCTGATCGTGGGGGATACGGTTTACTTCCAGGATATGGGCAGTAACCTGTTTGCCCTGAATTTATCCGACGGGCAGGTCAAGTGGAAGCAGATGCTTAACTTTTCGGTGGTGGGGCCGAACGGTCCCGGCCTGGGCTATGGCAAGGTATTTGCGCACGCCGGCCCGGACATACTGAAGGCTTTCGACCAGAAAACCGGCGAAGAGATCTGGACCGCCAGCCTCAAGGGCCCGGCCGGGTCGCACCAGCCGTACGTGTTCGATGGTCACGTCTATACCGGCACCGCCGCGGGCGAGGTGGATTCGGGCGCAGGGCCGGGTGAGATCGCCATGCGCGGTTACGCGGGCGGCACCAGTGGCTGCGCATACGCCCTCAACCAGGAAACCGGCGAGGTGGTCTGGACGTTCCAGGTGGTGCAGGATAACTACTGGGGCAATCCCCAGTTGAACAGCGGCGGGGGCGTCTGGTACTCTCCGGCGATCGACCAGAAGACGGGACTGACGTTCTGGGGAACCGGCAACCCGGCGCCCTTCCCCGGCGTCGTCAATTACCCCAACGGCTCCAGCCGTCCCGGCAAGAACTTGTACACCTGCTCCGTATTGGCAATCGATCATAAAACTGGCGACCTGAAGTGGTACAAGCAGCTTCTGGAGCACGACCTGTTCGACCACGATGCCCAGATCTCGCCGGTGCTGGCGACTGCCAAAGTCAAAGGTCAAGACCGCGACATCGTCATCGCCGGGGGCAAGCTGGGAGTGGTCGTGGCGCTCAACCGCAGCAGCGGCGAAGAATTGTGGCGGGTGACGGTGGGCGAGCACCTGAACGACACGCTCCAGGAGCTGCCCCTCAACCAGGTGGTGAGCGTCAAGCCGGGGGTTTTTGGCGGCATTATCACGCCCATGGCGTTGGCGGATGGAGTTTTGTATGTGCCGGTGCTGGACCTGTCGACGCCTTTCTCGGCCACCGGTTACCAATCGAAAACCGGCACTGAGGCGGTCCAAAAGCTGGAGGGCCTGGTGCAGCTGGACAGCGGCGCCAGTGAGATGCTGGCGATCGATATCAACACCGGGATCGTGCTGTGGCAGAAGCGCTTCGACAAAGTCGGCTTCGGCGGCGCGACCGTGGTCAACGACCTGGTCTTCACCTCTACCTACGACGGAACCGTGCGCGCCCTCTCCCGCGAAGACGGCTCGGAAGTCTGGTCGATGCAGATGCCGGGCGGCATTAACGGCTGGCCGGCCATATCCGGTGAGTATATTCTTTTCCCGGTCGGTATTTCCGGGCACCCGGTCCTGGCCGCGCTCAAGATTTCGCCCAAAGGCCACGCGCCGGGCGGCGGACCAGGGAAGCAGCCGCAGACCGGCGAGAAGGGCGCTCCGGTGATCGATACCCTCCAGCCTTCTCCCAGCCAGCCGCCTTCTGAACCGGCGCCCGCAAAGCAGCTCAGCCAGGAAGAGCAGCAGTTGATCGAGCAGGGACGCCTGATCTACGTCCAGTATGCGGCCCGCTGCCACCAGCCGAACGGCAATGGCATGCCGCCGGCCATCCCCCACCTGGCGCACAATAAGTTCGTCACCGGTGACGCCGCACAGGTGATCCAGATGGTGCTGAACGGCGAGGGCGCCATGCCTGCGATGGGCAAGCTGCTGTCCGACCAGCAGGTTGCGGCGGTGGTATCCTATATTCGCGACGCCTGGGGCAATAACGCCGCCCCCGTCTCGCCGGAACAGGTCAAAGCGGCGCGCGGCGCGGGCTAGAATCGGAAAACGGGGATTTTTTCCTGCAGCCCCAGGCTCGCGCACTCGATGCCTGGGGCTGCAGGTGATTTACGGCTCCAGTACGTCCCCCAAATACTTGCCGGTGCAGCTGGAGGGATTCCCTGCCACGTCTTCGGGAGTGCCCTCGGCGATCACGTAGCCGCCCTTGTCGCCGCCCTCGGGGCCGAGATCGACAATCCAGTCGGCCGATTTGATCACGTCCAGGTTGTGCTCGATGACGATCACCGTGTTGCCCGCATCCACCAGCCGGTGCAGCACATCCAGCAGGCGCTGGATGTCCGAGAAGTGCAGGCCGGTGGTGGGTTCATCCAGGATGTAGATGGTGCTGCCGGTTGCCGCCCGCGACAGTTCTTTGGCCAGCTTGATGCGCTGGGCCTCGCCGCCGCTGAGCGTCAGCGCCGACTGGCCCAGCTTCATATAGTCCAGGCCAACGTCGTGCAGGGTCTGCAGCACCCGGGCGATCTCGGGGATGTTGGCGAAGAATTCCAGCGCCTCTTGCACGTCCATGTCGAGCACGTCCGCGATGTTCTTGCCCTTGTAGGTCACCTCCAGCGTGGCCTTGTTGAAGCGCTTGCCCTCACACTCTTTGCACGTCACCCACACGTCCGGCAAGAAGTGCATCTCCACCTTGCGCGTGCCGTAGCCGGCGCAGGCCTCGCAGCGCCCGCCGCGGGTGTTCATGCTGAACCGCCCGGCGCTGTAGCCGCGCGCCTTGGCTTCGGTCGTGGCGGCGAACACCTTGCGGATGTCGTTCATCACGCTGGTGTAAGTGCCGGGGTTGGAGCGCGGGTTGCGCCCAATCGGTTCCTGGTTAATGTTGACCACCTTGTCGAGCTGCTCCAGGCCCTCCAGCGAATCATGCGCGCCCGGGGTGGACTGCGCCCGGTTGAGCGTCCGCGCCAACGCCGGTTCGAGCGTCTTGGAGATCAGTGTGCTCTTGCCCGAGCCGCTCACCCCGGTGATGCCGGTCAGCACGCCCAGCGGGAAGCGCACGTCGATGTTCTTGAGGTTGTGCTGGCGGGCGCCCTTGAGGGTGATCCAGCCCTTGGGCTCGCGCCGGGTGAAGCCGTTGGGGGAGGTGATGCCGACCTTGCCGGCCAAGTACTGCCCGGTCAGCGAATCGGGGTCGGCCATCACGGTCTCGGGCGTGCCCGCCGCCACCAGTCTCCCGCCCAGGATACCCGGGCCGGGCCCCAGGTCGATGATCCAATCGGCAGTCCGCATGGTGTCGGCGTCGTGCTCCACGACCAGCACCGTGTTGCCGATGTCGCGCAGGTGGCAGAGCGTGTCCAACAGGGCGCGATGGTCGCGGGTGTGCAGGCCGATGGACGGCTCGTCCAGGATATACAGCACGCCCACCAGCCCCGAACCGATCTGGCTGGCCAGGCGGATGCGCTGGCCCTCACCCCCCGAGAGGGTGGGAGCGGGCCGGTCGAGCGCCAGGTAGTGCAGCCCAACGTTGCGCAGGAAGCCCAGCCGCTGGCGGATTTCCTCCACCAGCTCTCCGGCGATCTTGTGCTGCTCGCTGTCGAACGTCTCCGGCAGGCCGCTGATCCACTCGCTGAGCGCCTCGATGCTCCAAGAGGTCAGCTCGGGCAGGCGCTTGCCCGCCACGGTCACGAAGCGCGGTTCTGGCGCCATGCGCTCGCCCTGGCACTTCGGGCAGGAAAGCCGGCTCATGAAGGACAGGTACCAGCGCCGGGTGTACTCAGAGCGGGTCTGCCGGAACAAGCGGTTGATGTTGAACATGGCGCCCTGGAAGTTGGTGACGTTCTCGAAGCGCCAGTCGTTGCCGTTGCTGGTGCCGGAGCGTTGGAAGTGAAAGGTTTGCTCGCCCGAGCCGTACAGCAGCACCTCCCGGAACTCTTCGGGCAGGTCTTTCCAGGGCGTTTCCAGGTCCACCTTGTAGTGCTCGGCCATCGTATACAGAGCGTGCGTCATCCAGTGGTCCCGTTTCTTCTTGCGCACGTCACCGAACCAGCGCGAGGCCCCATCCATCAGTGACAGCTCAGGATGCTCGACGATCAACCCCGAATCCACCTGCAGCTTGACGCCCAGGCCGTTGCATTCCGGGCACATGCCCAGGGGGGAGTTGAAGCTGAACATACCCGGCTGCAACTCCGGAAAGGATAGGTCGCAGTGCGGGCAGGCGTTGTGCGTGGAGAGGATGATCTCTTCGTCATCGAACGCAACGATGGCCGTACCCGCTCCGGCCCGCAGGGTTGTCTCGACCGAGTCGCCCACCCGCAGCAGGTGCTCCTCGTTCGGCTGCTCGGGTGCTGTCAGGCGGTCCACCACCAGCTCGACGTTGTGCTTCTTGTTCTTATCCAGCTGCAGTTCGTCGATCGCGCCGCGTTCGGTCAGGTCGAGCATCTCGCCGTTGACCCGGGCGCGGGTGAAGCCGTCTTTGACGGCCTGCTTGAGCGCCGTGACGTGGGCGCCCTTGCGCTTGCGGGCCACCGGCGCCAGCAGCTGGAAGCGCGTCCCGGCGGGCAGCGCCGAAAGCTGCTTGGAGATCTGCTGGGCTGTCTGCGGCTGCACGGCCCGCCCGCATTCCGGGCAGTGCGGCAGCCCGATCCGGGCGTACAACACGCGCAGGTAGTCCAGGATCTCGGTCACCGTGCCCACCGTGGAGCGCGGGTTGCGGCTGACCGTCTTCTGCTCGATGGCAATCGCCGGGCTCAACCCGGTGATCTGGTCGACGCGCGGCTTCTCCATCTGTCCCATGAACTGGCGGGCGTAGGAGGATAGGCTCTCAACGTAGCGGCGCTGGCCCTCGGCGTAGATCGTGTCGAACGCCAGGGAGGACTTGCCCGAGCCGCTTACCCCGGTCACAACCACAAAGCGGTGCCTCGGGATGACAACATCGATGTGGCGCAGGTTGTGCTGCTGCGCGCCGCGTACGATGATGTCGCCCAAGCCGTAGGACAGGGCGTTGCCGTTGGTGGGAGGCAGCATGTGCGGTAGGGGATCGTAGGGCTGGTACTCCGGCAGCAGCGGCATGACGGGCCGGTCCCCATTCCTGCCCACCAGATTCGCCAATTGATCGGCGCCACCGGCCTGCAGCGCATCCGCATCGACGGTTTGACCGAACCCGGTGATGCCCAGCGTGTGCAGGCGGTCGTAGATGATCCGGGTGCGTGGCATGTCCGCAAACAGGCGCTGACGTTCGGCGTGCGCATCGTCATCCAGGGTCAGTTCGGCGATCCGGTCGAGCAGGGCCTTGTCCTCCACCGACAGCTCACGCTCGGGTTGTTGGGCCAGCCTGTCCCAGGCGTCGTTGGGGGTCAGTTCGACACGGTTGAGGGCCTCAAAGTCATGCAGCAGGTTGCCGCGGATGCACGGGAAGCCCTTCCAGTGGCCGTTGAAGCGGAACATGGTTGATTTGACCTGACCCGAGCGGGCCAGCTGCCAGGCTGAACCGGCCGGCCAGAAGTCCTGGTCTCGGCGCAGGTCGAGCGTGTCGGCGTTGACCTGGAAGGAGGCGCGCTGCACTTCGTCGATCTGCGGGTCCACCAGCACCCAGCGCTGATGTTCGGCGTTCCAATACTCGCTGATCCAGTGATCGGCCCGGTACTGGCCCGAGGGGTCGAAGTAGGCCGCAAAACCGACCCGCATGCGAGCCGGGACGCCCTTATGGCGCAGGAACGCCACCAGCAGCACCGCGAAGTCGCGGCAGCAGCCGATCAGCCGGTGCTGCGGCCGGCGCGCCGTGGACAGGGGTGCCGGGTCGATCTCTTGGATGCGGCCCAGCATCTGGCGGACGGTGCGCAGGTACAGCTCTTTATTCTGAACCGGGCTGAGCTGGACGTTGTAAAGCTGGACTTCCAGCCGGTGCAGCAGCAGGCCCTGCACGGCCCGCACCAATCCGGGCAAGTCCGGCGGCAGATCGTCCAGCAGGCGCGCGTAAGGCCCCGGGTCTGTTAATGGGCTGTGGGAAAGGTAGTCGGTCGGATCGGTCATGGCATCCTGCTCTTCGTATTCGTTCCTATAAAGCGAAAACGGAACGAACACGCTCTATGTCGGTTTGGGCTGCGAAATATCGATATACCCCTGTAGTATAGTGTCCTAATTTTAGGACATTTGTTTCACCTGTCAAGGTCTTTTAGGAAGATTTTAAGGTTGAGAAAATCAGGCTTCCACCTCGGTGCGGACGAATCGGGCCGTCACGCTCTCGAATCCCACGCTCTGCTGTCTTCCTTTGTTATACTGCAGGAGGAAATGCTCGGGCAGTCGTGTTTAACCCACCACTGCCTGAGGTGTTTATCTTCAGGATACCCCTTCCAGAGGGAGGTGGGCGATGATTAAAATCAGGCGCGTATATGAAGACCCCGAGCCGTCGGATGGCCGGCGATTCCTCGTGGACCGCCTCTGGCCGCGCGGCGTGAAAAAGGACAGCCTGGAGATGCAGGCCTGGATGAAGGAGGCTGCCCCCAGCAATTCGCTGCGCAAGTCGTTCGGCCACGACCCGGCCCACTGGGACGAGTTCCGGCGGCGTTACTTCGAGGAGTTGGACGCCCAGCCGCAGGCCTGGCAGCCGCTGTTGGAGGCCGCTCGTCAGGGCGACGTGACCTTGCTGTACGCGGCCAAAGACACCCAGCGCAACAACGCAGTCGCCTTGAAAGAGTATTTGGATGCAAGACTGTGATACTGGCCTGTTCGTCCACGCGGTTTCGGGTTTTCCGTCGGATCTTACTGATGCCAAAAAATATCAATGCCCAGGGGAGCCAGGGGAGACGCCATGCAGAAGGTGATTTTAGATACGAACGTATTCGTGGCAGCCGGGTTCAACCCGGGCAGCAGTTCGGCATCCATCGTCGCCGCAGTCGCCGCAGGCGAGATCGAGATGGTGTGGGACGAAGCCACCCTGGCCGAGACGCGCCGCATCATCCAGCGCATCCCGCCGTTACATTGGAGTGAGTTCTCCGGCTTGTTCCATCCCGAGTTGCAGGTCGAAAACCCGCAGATCGAGCCGAAGTTCAAGGCAATCCAGGACCCCGATGACCGCAAGCTGGCCGCCCTGGCCGAAGCCACCGGCGCAGCCTTGATCAGCAGTGACGATCATTTGTTGTCGGTGCGCGAACAGCTGGATTTACCCATCCTGACGCCAGACGAATTCTATCGCCGCCCATAGGGCAGCACTTGTGCCTGCCTCTGTGGTCCCCAAATAGGAACATCCCTCCTCTCCGGTAGGGATTTTCCCAATTACCACAGGGGAGGATTCTCCTTATGGTTCTACCATGATGGAATTATCGAATACCCTGGAGTTGCTCGACGAAATCCTGTGGGAGGTGCTGACCCAGCTGGAATCGCTCGACTTGTTTGAAATGGAAGAGCAGCTGCGCGCCGCAGCCGAGGACGGAGAAGAAACGCTGTCGGCCCGAACGCACGACCTCAACCTGCAGCAGGCCTACGCAATCACCCGCGCCTACACCCTCTACTTTGACCTCATGAACGCCGCCGAGGACAATTATCGCGTCAACGCCCTGCATCGCGAGGCCCTCGAAAATGCCCCACAACCCGTGCACGATTCAATCGAGGATGCCATTGTTGAGCTCAAGGCGCGCGGCATGAGCGCCGGGCAGATGCAGGACCTGGTCTCCAAGCTGCAAATCGAGATGGTGCTGACAGCTCACCCGACCGAGATCAAGCGCCGCACGGTGCTCTCGGCCATCCAACGCATCGCGGGCATCCTGCGCACGCTCAGCTTTACCGAGCTGTCGCCGCGTGAGCTGGAACGCTTCCGGCAGCGGCTGCGGGCCGAGATCGCTAACCTGTGGCTGACCGAGCGCGCCCGCACGGTGAAGCCCAGCGTCACCGACGAAGTCCGCACCGTGCTGTTTTACGTCTCGCGTGTGTTTTGGGATGTGATCCCACGTATCTACAATTCGTTGGAGAAGGGCCTGGCCCGCAGCTATCCCGAGGTGCAGCCCCGGAGTGATTGGCTGCGTCTGGGATCCTGGGTGGGCGGCGACCGGGACGGCAATCCCAACGTCACTTCAGACGTGACCGCTCGCTCCCTGGCCTTGCATCGGGGCACCGCCATCAAAAAGCACCGCGAGAATCTGCACGAGCTCTCGCGGCATTTGAGTATGAGCGCCCGCTCTGTACCGCCAACGCCGGCGCTGCAGGGCTGGCTGAACAACCAGCAGCCCTACCCACCCCGGCCGCAGAACGTGGCCGATCGCTATCCCAACGAGCCCTACCGCCTGGCATTGGCGCTGCTGTACTCCAGGTTGGACCAGGCGATCCACGAGGACATGCAGGTCTGGCTGCTCTCGGACCTGCCGCATCAAGCCGAGTTGATGTGCGATCAGCTTTCCGAGCCGCTGGAACGGGTGGATGAGTCCATTCCGCCGATGGTGTCGGAGGGAGAGCTGAAGACCATGCGCCGCCAGATGCGCGTGTTCGGGCTGTACGGAGCCCGCATGGACCTGCGCGAGCATTCCGACCGTTTGACCCAGGCGCTTTCCGAAGTGCTGCGGGCTCTGGATATCGAGCGGGATTACCAGGGCCTCGAACCGCAGGCGCGTAAAGATCTGCTCGTGCGGCTCCTGAATGAGCCCTCACCGCCGCTGGCCGGACACCCCGGCGTTTCTCCTCAAGCCGCCGAGACCTGGGCGGTATTCCGGCTGCGTGACCGGACAAAAGCCGTCTATGGGCCCAACCTGCTCGGGCCGTTTGTGATCTCGATGGCCCACTCCGCCTCGGACGTGCTCGGTGTGCTCTTGATGGCGCGCTGGTCCGGCTGCGACGACGGCCTGCAGGTGACGCCCCTGTTCGAAACCATCCAGGACCTGAACACCGCCGCCGACACGATGGATGAACTGTTCCGTCTGGAGGTCTATCGCCAGCATATCGAAACCTGCCCGGACGGGCAGATGATCATGATCGGCTATTCCGACAGTAACAAGGATGGGGGTTTCTTGCGAGCCGCCTGGGGGCTGTACACCGCCCAGGAGCGGGTAGCGGCAGTCTGCAAGCAGCACAATGTGCCGTTCACCCTGTTCCATGGGCGCGGCGGCACGACCGCTCGCGGCGGCGGCCCGGTCAATAAAACCATCCTGGCTGAGCCGAGCGGCATCGTCAACGGGCGCTTCCGCCAGACCGAGCAGGGTGAGATCCTCTCGTCGCGCTATCTGACCGACGACCTGGCCCGCCGCCACCTCGAACAGGTGGTCAATGCCGTGCTGCTGGCTTCGGCGCCGCCCGAGTTCCAACCCGACCCGCAAGACCCGAAGCGCCGCAGCTGGATCGGCACCCCTGCCCAGATCCCCGATCGTTGGCGCACGGATATGGACGCCATGGCTGAGGCGGCCATGCAAGCCTATCGCAGTCTGGTCTATGAGACGCCCGAGTTTATGGAATTTTGGCAGACGGTCACGCCGCTGAAGGAGATCGAACACCTGAAGATCGGCTCGCGTCCGGCCTCACGCGCGCCCGGCAAGGAGCATGTTACCCGCATCCGGGCCATCCCCTGGGTGTTCTCGTGGATGCAGAGCCGCTTCAACCTGCCGGGCTGGTATGGCCTGGGGTCTGGGCTGGAGGTGCTGCTTTCAAAGGGGGAGGAAGGCTTGCAGCAGCTGCGTGAGATGTATGAGCGCTGGCCGTGGTTCCAGGTCCTGCTGAACAACGCCGAGCAGTCGCTGGTCAAGGCCGATTTGCGCATAGCCAATTTGTATTCCCGGATGGCGCCGGACCAGGAGAAGGCTCGCCAGATCTTCGACCTCATCCAGGCGGAGTATAAGCGCACGGTCGAGGGGCTGCTGGCGATCAACGGTCAGAGCGGGTTGATGGAGCGCAAGCCCGACGTGCTGCACTCGGTGCAGATGCGCAACCCCACCATCGAGACTCTCAACTACATCCAGATCGAAATGCTGAATCGCCTGCACGCGCTCGACGATCAAGAAGGGCAGCAAGCCCAGCAAATCCGTGAGGTGGCCCTGCTCACCATCAGCGGCATCGCCTCCGGATTGAGAAATACGGGATAAGCAGTTAGGGGGCAATTAAACGCTCAGGCCAGGCTGATAACCCTGGCCTGAGCGTTTAATTGCCGGATTCCTGATTACTGGGATACCGCCGTTCGAAACGTCGCCTTTTCCTTCTTACAAATCGTCTGCATCACCTGGCGGGCGGTCATCACCCCGCTGGGCAGGCCGCCGCCCGGCTGCACCCACTGCCCGACCATGTAGAAGTTCTCAAGCCCCGGCAGAGTCTTTTCCATCCGCATCGTCATCGTTTCCGGGGTTGCCAACCAGCCCTCGAAGCAGCCCTTCCAGTTGCCGGTGTAGCGCTCGAAGGTCACCGGGGTGGCTACGTCGCACATCACGACATCTTTCGACATCCCCGGGAAGCGCTGATCGAGCGCGGCGATGACCCGCTCGCCCGCCTCGTTCTTCTTGGCCTCGTACAGCTCCGTGTCGGTTTCTTCCAGGTTCTTCCAGTACTCGTAATGGGCCGGCAGCATGATCATCGCTACGGTCTTACCTTCCGGAGCGAAGGTCGGGTCGTAGTTGTAAGCGTGCAGGTGCAAGCGTTCGTAGGTCTTGTCGCCAAGGGTGATTGGCTCGTCCAGCGGGAAGTCGATCCCGGAGATGGTGGCGGGCTGGTCTTTGAAATCCTGGTTGATCCCCAGGCTGATATACAGCAGCGGCTCGAAGATCGGCAAATTCTCGTAGTAGCCCTTGATCTTCTCATTCACGTACTTGCCTTCCAGCATGTCGAAGATGGTAGCGTGACCGTCGGCCGCCGAGATGACGACATCCGCGCGGTGCTCGCTGCCGTCATCCAGGCGCACGCCCACCGCCCGGTCGTTCTCCACCAGGATCTTCTGCACCCGCTTGCCATAGGTGATCTCGCCGCCCAGCGACTTGTAGCGCTGCTCCACCGCGCACGCCATCGGGAGCGAGCCGCCGACCGGGTAACCGGCCTGTTTGGCGTGCATCCAGGACAGCATCATCATGAAAGAAAATGCTGAAAAATCCTTGCCCCACATTTCCCGGAACACCTCACGCAGCAGCGGGTTTTTGAAGCGCTCCCCAAACTTATCCATCGGCATTTTCATAAAGCGCATCATGATAGGGGCAAAGGGGGCCATCGCAGTCAGGGTTTTCAACCCTTGCCAGAGATTCCCTTCCGGTGGACCCAGCAGGTCGAACTTCACCAGCTTGCGCGCGTCCGCAATCATGCGGCGGATCTCTTTCTCGTCCTCTGGCGCCAGCGTCAGCAAGTGTTCCTGGAAGCGATCCAGGTTGGCATACAGGATCAGCTTGCCATGCGACTTGCTTTCGTAGTGCAGGAATTCCTCCAGGTCAAGGATCTGCCGGTCCTGGATCAGCCCAATTTCTTCCCAAAGCGGATACAGCGAGCTGCCGGGAGCCGAGCCGGTCAGCCAGTGGATGCAGCCTTCCACCGTGAAGCCCTTGCGCTTCCAGGCTGTCATCAACCCTCCCGGAAGGGTGTGCATCTCGAAGATATGGGTGCGATACCCGTTCAGGCAGGCGTAGACGCCCGCCGATAGGCCGGCGATCCCGGCCCCAATCACAATCATAGACTTCTCAGACATGGTGAGTTCCTTCCGTGCTGGAAAACGAACAAATTGGAGTTATTGTAATGTATATTTTAGAAATAAGGGTAGAGAATCTTACGCAAAAAAGGAATAAAAGCCGTTGCTGCAGCCTACCTCCAGCGAGCATTTATCACGCATCCAGTTCTTACAGCCAAAACCCTGTTGAATTGCAGTAAAATAGCATGCAGATTCCTCTGATGATCGTGGTTTCTCATGAAAGTCCCATGACTTAAGCCACTGGGAGAAAAGAAAATGAAACCCTTCGACCTGATCGGCTTTGACGCCGACGACACACTCTGGCACAACGAAAGCTTATATGCTGAAGCGATCGAGAAGTTCAAGCAGCTGCTGGCGGAGTACGCTCTGCCCCCCGGAACCATCCAGGCTGACCTCGACCGCATCGAAATGCGCAACCTGAAATACTACGGTTACGGCATCACCGGCTTCACCCTCTCGCTGATCGAGACCGCCATCGACGTCACCGGCGGGCGCATCCCTTCTACGGACCTGCTCAAGCTGACCGAGCTGTCGCGCGGCATGCTCGACGCCGAGGTGCGCCTGCTGGAGGAGGTGGAAAATGCGCTGGAGTCCCTGTCACGCTCCTACCCGCTGCTGTTGATCACCAAGGGCGACCTGCTGCACCAGCGCGCCAAGCTCGACCGCTCCGGTTTGGGGAACTTCTTTCAGGCGGTCGAGGTGGTCAGTGACAAGAATAAAGCCACCTACGCGGGGGTCCTCGAGCGGCTGGGGGTCGATCCGCAGCGCTTCTTGATGGTCGGTAACTCTCTGCGCTCCGATATCCTGCCCGTGCTGGAACTCGGCGGGTCGGCGGTGTACATCCCCTACGAGCTGACCTGGCAGCACGAGGTCGTTGAAACCACAGACCTGCCGGATGAGCGCTTCTTCGAACTCGAAAATATTGGACTATTGGATGATTTGCTGAAGCGTATGAGCCGCGAGTAAAGTTTCCCTCACCGCAGTTGATAGCACAGCAGCCCCGCACATTTCTGTACGGTGCTGCTGTGATTCAATTTTGTTACCATCTCAAGCGTTCGGGGCCGTCCTCATTCCTACCGTTTCGGCGGGAAGAAATGCTGGTACAGCGACAGCCCGACGCACAGCAAACCCAGCGCGATCAGTGCGAAATCGAAAGGCGTCCGCAGAGCGCTCAAATCGCCGCCGGTCACCGGGAACAGCGCCGGCAGTTGCTGGACGGTAAGAGAGGTAACCGGTACGCCCACCGCGTTCAAGACCAGTGGGACCTGCGTGGGCTGGCCTGCGGTTGGGGTGGCGTTGATCTGCGGCGTGACCGTGCGCAGCGCCGCCGTGGCCGACGGAGACACCGGAGTTGCGCTTGGCGGAACGAACGTTGACGTCGGTGGCACGAATGTAGCGGTCGGCGCATCCGGCGTTTCGGTCGCTGGGATCCGTGTGCGAGTGGGGCGTATCCGCGTCTCGGTCGGGATTGGCTGGGTGGCGGTGGAGGTTTGGGTCGGCTGGCTGGTGGGTGTAGAGGTCGGGAGCGGTGTCTGGCTCGGCGCGGCCTGGCACACCCAATCGTACCAGTAGTAATCCAGGCCGGTCGTCGTCAAGGCATTGCCCGAGGTGATATTGAGCAGGGCTCCGCCCAGGTGGATCTCCACCATCTCATCCCCCGGACTGATCCCCGGCCAGTAGACCTGATAGGAAAAGCGATCGCCGTTTTTGACCTGGCCACCGTTGATGTAGGTCTTCTCGGTGCGGTGTTCCGCCGGTTCCAATATCTGCCAGGTGCTCTGCAGCCGGGCGGTCGCCCCCTCTGGCAGGCTGACGATCAAGGTTGCGTCGATCCAGCCGGCCTCGTGCTGGCACAGTGCAGTGTCGCTGTTCGTAAAGCGCAGCCCAACCTCACCGCTCTGCAGCGGTTGCGCGGCGTCTGGTTGTTCGAATGACCTTGCTTGCATCTCAGGATGAACCGCTGCGGGCTTACCGGCATTCAGAAAGATCATCCCCGGACTGGAAAGGATTATAACGCAGCTCAATAGGGGCAGCATTCTCCTCTGCCCGTCATTGAGCCAATAGAAGAAGGTACGTAGGTGAGACATGATGTTCCATCCTTGACGATAAATTGTCAATAGAAAGGATTTCAACGAACGGAATTCAACGGACGAAACCCCGTTGGATGTCTACATCATAATCGGGTGTGGTCTTATGGAAGTAATAACGATTGGGTTGTGGGTCGCAGCCGGTCGCAATTTTATGATATCTTAATCTTCTGTGCGCAAGTGATAGCCCATTTCGGCGTCGGTGATCAGGTAACGCGGCTGGCCTGGCTCCGGCTCGATCTTCCGCCGTAGTCGGTATACCACGTTCTTGAGAACACTGCTGTTGTTGCCGGAATACCCCCAAACCCGCTCCACCAGCGCCTCTGGAAGGAAGGTTCGGTTTGGATGGCGCATCAGTAAGAACAGCAGCCGCATTTCCAGGTTGGTCAGCTTGATTTGCTCGCGGTCGTGAATGTGCAGGATCCGCCGGTAAGTGTCCAGGTAGAAGACACCGGCTTTGACGTCACTGATCGAGACGGAAGGGAGGCTGCCCTGCAGCCGGCGCAGCCATGCGTTGACCTTAAACCGAAACAGCCGCGGGCTGATGGGCAGTGTGATGCTCTCATCTACCCCGGCTTCGTAAGCCGCCAGGCTGTAGCTTTCCCCCGTAAGGTTCGAGAGCAGCAGGATGGGCGCAGGCGTCTGTGATCGCAGCGAGCGGCACAGGTCCAACTCGTTCGATTCTCGCTTGATTGATTCGATGATTACCATGTTGGGGTTTTCTTCCGCCCAAATCTGTTCGACTTCCGCGGTCATCCCCGCGGTGACAGACTTTACGTCCAGGCTGCGGATGCTGTAAGCCCAAACCATGGCCGATTTAAGGTCATCACTGGCAATCAAAATTTTTGTTTTGATCTCAGGGTGTCCGCTCTCCATAAGGGACCTTTCTTTGGAGTTGGCAGGCCTTGATGAAACTGCTTTGTCAATGGGATTGTAATGGTTTGGGCAGGGGCCTTTACTCTCTTACTGGGCAGATAGGATAATTGTACTAATGTTATACCAGTTTTTGCATATAGGTCAATGGAATCGAGGCCGTCTCAGTTCTTTCGTTCTCCTTGCAGGCGGCCCGTTAGATTAGAGTTTTCCCCCAGTCCCATCTCGGGCTCGGCTCCCGGCCAAGACGTCACCACAAACTCCCGTTCCACCCTTCAATATCTGAAATCGGTTTTACGAAAAGGGGCTGCCGCATGGGCAGCCCCTTACTTTGCTAACGATCTAAAGCGTGAGGGACAGGACTATTCGTACAGCAGGGGCTTGATTTGGTCGCTGTCGATGTTGGTCTTGTCGTACCAGTGGAAGCCGGTGTCGATATTCTTCTGAACGGTTTCGCCGTTCAGAGCCTTGACGGCGGCTTCGACGCACTTGTAGCCAATGCCGATCGGGTCTTGGGTGATTGCGCCAGCTTCAGCGCCGCTGCGGATCGCATCCAACTGCTGCTTGCCAGAGTCGTAGCCAATAACCACAATCTGACCTTCCTTGCCGAGCTCTTTCACGCCGTTCAATACGCCGATGATCGAGCCTTCGTTCGCGCCGAAGAAGCCCTTGAGGTTCGGGTAAGCCAGAATGATAGACTTCGCCAGGTCGGTCGATTTCAACTGGTCGCCGGCGCCGTATTGGATGTCGACGATCTTAATGTTGGGGTGATTGGTTTCCATTTCCTTGACGAAGCCATCCCGGCGGTCGATGCCGGTGCGGCTGGTCTGGTCGTGGACGATCACGGCAACTTCACCTTCATCGCCGATCAGGTCGGCCATCCGCTTGGCGGCTTCGCCGGCGGCGGCGACATTATCGGTGGCGGCGGTGGCAACCGGGATGTCGCTGTCGACACCCGAGTCGAAACCGACCACGGGAATGCCCATTTCCTTGGCTTTTTCAAGCTGCGGGACCAGGGCTTTGCTGTCCAGGGCGGCCAGGCACAAGGCGGCGGGTTTCTTGTCCAGGGCGGCCTGAACCATCTCAACCTGCTTGTCGACCATGGCCTCGGTCTCGGGTCCTTCGAAGGTCACGCTCACATTGAAGTCCGTCGCGGCTTTGTCGGCCCCGGCCTTGACTGCTTGCCAGAACTGGTGCTGGAAGCCCTTAGAAATGATCGCAATGTAGGGTTTTGCGTCGGCAGCCGGTGCAGCCGCTTTGGGGGCGCAAGCGCCCAACAGCATACCTACGAGCAGCAGAGCGATCAGAATCGGGTACAGCTTCTTGCTCTTCATAGTATCTCTCCTTATCAGGTACAACAGGGTTGATTTTGTTAAGCGCCGTTGGTCGGCACGCTTAACCGAGGGAATTATTTGCTGCGACGGCGGATCATGTCCGCATACACAGCCAGCACCAGGATGGCGCCGGTCACGACGATTTGCCATTCCTGCGGCACCGAGAGGATGCGCAGGCCGTTGACCAGCGTACTCATCAAGAAGGCGCCGATGATTGTGCCCGTGATGGTGCCTTCACCGCCGCTGAGCGACGTGCCGCCGATTACAACCGCGGCGATGGCGTCCAGCTCGTAGCCTGTGCCCAGCGCCGGTTGGGCCGAGTTCAGGCGAGAGGCCATGATGATCCCGCCCAGACCGGCGAACGCACCACACAGAGTGTAAATGGAGGTCTTCCACAGGTCCACGTTCACGCCCGACAGGCGGGTGGCCTCTTCATTGCTGCCGATGGCGAAGTTGTAGCGGCCTAAGATCGTGCCCGTCAAGATCAGCCCGGCCACGATCGCCGCACCGAACAGGATCAGCACCGCATTCGGAATTTTGAAACCAGGAATGATCGCGCCCAAGACCGAGTCCATGGCGATTTTGTTGAAGAAGGGGGTGTCGTTGAAGTAGATCGGTTTGGTGCCAGAGATCACCAGCGACAGACCCTTGGCTGCGTACATCACGCCCAGCGTCGCCACGAAGGGCGGCACCTTCATCTTGGAGATGATCAGTCCATTCGCCAGCCCGGCGGTTGCGCCGGTCAAGATCCCGGCCAGGATCCCAAACGGGATCGGCAGGCCCCAGGTGGTTACAAAAACACCGGTCATGACCGCTGAGAGAGTCATGACCGTGCCGACGGAGAGGTCGATGCCACCGGTAATAATGACGAAGGTCACGCCAAGCGCCAGGATGCCGTTCACCGCGGTCGCCAGCAAGATGCCGATGATATTGTCAAATTGGAAGAAGTTGGGGGAGGCGATGGAGAAGCCAATGAAGAGGACGATCAGGCCGGCAAACGCCAGAACGCGTTGCAGAGCATCTGAGCGGACCAGGGGTTTTCGTTCGGTGGTAGTCGTTACTTTTGTTTCCATCTTTTTATCTTTCCGTAACTTCTGTTTCAGTGGGATGCATGCCGTTACCGTTGCCGTTTCCATTGTCGTCGATCTCCAGCACACCGCCGCGCATCGTGGCCAGGCGCATGATGCTTTCCTGCGTCGCGTCTTCCCCATTCAGCTCGCCGGAGATGCGGCCTTCGCACATGACGATGATGCGGTGACTCATGCGCAGGATTTCGGGCAGTTCGGAAGAGATCATGATAATGGCTTTGCCTTGCAGCGCCAGATCATTGAGCAGTTTATAGATCTCTCCTTTCGCACCCACATCGATGCCGCGCGTCGGCTCGTCGAAGATCAACACCTTGGTGTCGGCCGTCAGCCACTTGGCAATAATGACCTTCTGTTGGTTGCCGCCGGAGAGATTCTTTGCTTTTTGGGTTAAGCTGGGGGTTTTGATCGAAAGCGCATCCACAAAGTGGGCCGCAGTTTGCGAGATCTTCTCCCGGTTAATCCATCCGATCACGTTCATGAACTTGTTGAAGGTCGCCAGCACCACGTTGGTTTCCACGTCCATGCCCAGGGTCAACCCGTAGCGTTTGCGATCCTCTGACAGGTAGCCGATGCCATTCTGCACCGCATCTCGCGGGCTTTTGATGTGCACCTGCTTGCCTTCAACGTATACCTCGCCCGAGTCATAGTGGTCGGCCCCGAATACGGCCCTGGCGGTCTCTGTGCGTCCGGCGCCCATCAACCCGGCAAACCCGACGATCTCGCCGCGCTTGATATTGAAGTTGACATCTTGCAGCACTTTGCCCCGGTTCAGGTTGCGGACTTCCAGTACAATCTCCTGGTCCGGATTTTCAGGGATGACAGGGGAGGATTCGTAGATCGTGCGGCCGACCATCATCGAAATGATCTGGTCGATGCTGACTTCGTCGGTGTTCACCGTGTTGATGTAGCGGCCGTCGCGCATGACCGTCACCCGGTCGGAGACTTGCTTGAGTTCCGGCATCCGGTGGGTGATGTACACAATGCCGACGCCCTTGGTTCGCAGCTGGCGGATGATGCGGAACAGCTCGTCGATCTCCGATTCGGTCAGGGCCGCGGTCGGCTCGTCCATAATCAGCACTTCCGAGTTGAAAGACAACGCCTTGGCGATTTCCACCATCTGCTGCTGAGCAACCGACAGGTTAGCCACTTTGACTTGCGGGTCGAGTTTGATGCGCAGCGATTTGAAAAGCTCGTTGGCTTTATCGTTGAGGCTCTTCTTGTCGAGGATGAAACTGACCTGACGCCGCGGCTCGCGACCGATAAAGATATTCTCCGCTACCGACAGGTGCGGCATGAGGTTCAATTCCTGGTGAATGATGCTGATTCCCAGGTGCTGCGATTCGCGTGGATTATGTGCTTCGACTTCTTGACCCTTATAAAGGATGCGACCGGCTTCCTTGCGGTAAATGCCGGTCAATACCTTCATTAGGGTGGACTTGCCGGCGCCATTCTCACCAACCAGGGCGTGGATCTCTCCAGGTTTAAGTTCAAAATAGGCCCGATCAAGGGCATGGACACCGGGGAAGGATTTCTCGATCCCTTCCATCAAGACTAAAACTTCACTCATGAATTATCCTTTAGGCAGTGAAGGTGCAGGTCTCATTCAGGAATTCAATTTATTATCGTGTCAGTTATAAGCTTATTAATGGAAACGATTTCATAACCTCTACTAATATATCATCTCTAAAAAGGGAAGTCAATAGTTAAACGTTCCTTAATCTACGGGGGCTGCGCCCATCAAAGAGCCTCCCATATCCAGGCTTCCGGTTGCCCGAATCGCTTCTCGACGTCCCTTTTAATGGTCCGCGCGCTGCATGGATTGCCATGTGAGCGGCTTTTTCGATTGACATGCACCCAGCCCTACCCTAAACTTAAATCGCATCACCATCCGAGAAACGAGGAAAAGCCCACATGCCGTCAACAACCACGCTGCCTGGAAAAGCCAGTACCCGCACCGTCCCATCTCTTCAGGTCATCGCCTGGGTGGTTATGATCCTGGCGAGTGGCCTGCCGAATATCCTGCTCATCGAGCTTTTCCACCTGGATACCGGCTGGCTGCTTTGGGCGCGCGTCCTCTTGCTGGCAGGATTGGCAGTTGCCGGCTTTGCCGTGACCGCCATCCGCCCGCTGCGCAATTTCTTTGTCGTCTTGGCGGCAGTGTACTTGTTGGAAGAGTTGATGACCGTCGTGTCGGCTCTGCCGGCCTGGGTGGGATTGTTTGGCTCGGGTGGTGCGCCCTTCGTGACCGATATGTTCGGGAACCAGCTCAGCCGCCTGGGCGCCTCTCTGCTGATGATTGTGGTGCTGCTGGCGCTGCGCTATAAACCCTGGCAGTTCTTCCTGCGCCTCGGCGACCTGCGCGCGCTCGCCCGTCCGGTGCGCTGGCTCGGCTTTCCAAAACCCGAACCTTGGACCCGCTTCGGCGGTCAATGGGCCGCATACATCAGCCTGGGAACGCTGGCCTTCCTGTTCGTCGCCGGGCGTCCGCTTCTCTCCCAGATGGCCGGGGCGCTCCCAATTCTTCCCGCCGTGCTGCTGTTTGCAGGCGTAAATGCTTTCTATGAAGAGATGACCTACCGGGCCTCCTTCCTGGCCTCGCTGGAAGGACCGCTCGGGCCGCGCAGCGCCGTAGCCATGGCGGCTGTCTTTTTCGGCATCGGCCATTTCTACGGCATCCCCTACGGCATCATCGGTGTGATCCTGGCGACCTTCCTGGGCTGGTTACTGGGCAAAGCCATGGTCGAGACGCGCGGCTTCTTCTGGGCCTGGTTCATCCACTTCCTGCAGGATGTGGCTATCTTTGCCTTCATGGCCGTCGGCTCGGTCACTCCCGGTGGTTGATGAAGCGAGCAGCCCCTTAATGCGCAAGCAGAGAGCGGAGAGTAGTATCAATGACTGCTCTCCGCTCTCTGCTCTCTACTCTCTTCTTTCTCCTCCCCAAATCATCCGCAGCGGATCAAATCCTCGATCTGCTCGCGCTCGTCAAGGACCAACTCGATCTGCCCGTCTTGGATCTGGATAATCTTATCCACGTACTTGCACATGCGCAGGTCATGCGTCACCATGATCCCGGCCTTGTTCTGCTCGTGGATCAAGTCCGCGTACAGTTGCACCACCTGGAATGCCCGCTCCGTGTCCAGGCTGGCGGTCGGCTCGTCCGCCAGCACCACGCTCGGATTGTGGATCAACGAACGCGCAATCGAAACCCGCTGGCGCTGCCCACCCGAAAGCTGGTTGGGCAGGCTCTTCGTCCGGTCCTCCAGCCCTAGCCGCACCAGCAGTTCATCCACTCGCTGCTTCCCGGCCTTATCCATCCGACCGTTCAGGCGCAGCATCAGTTCCACGTTTTCGCGCACGTTCAGATACGGCAGCAGGTTGTTCGACTGGAATGTGAACCCGATCCGCTGCCGCCGGAACTTCACCCGCTGCTTCTCCGACATCTCGCTCAGGTCGATCCCATCGATCCAGACCTTGCCCTCGCTGGGCTGCAGCAGGGCCGCCAGCATCGCCAGCATGGTGGTCTTGCCCGATCCGCTCGGTCCAACCAGCGCTACGAACTCGCCCTGATGGATGCGGATGCTGGCCGAATCGACTGCGCGGATTTCGATCCCGCCGGACTGGTAGATCTTGGAAGCTGCCTGGGTCTCAATGACCGGCACGGACGCCGGGCGCTCTTCTTGTTCGATCGTTGCTTCAAATATTGCTTCCATGTTTCACCTCAAGATTGCAAACCGAGCGCCAGCAGCGGCTCGACGGATACGGCTCGGATGACGGAGACCAGGCCGCCCACCGGCCCAATCGCTAGCAGCAGGCTGATCGCCAGCGCCACAGAAGGCCCCGAAAACATGATGGGGATATTGCCCGGCAGGGCTAACGCCAGCCCCCCTGTCACCAATGCGCCCATCACCACGCCGAAGGTGGTTACGATCACAATCTGCGTAACCACTGCCCCCGCAACCGTGAAATTGCCCGTGCCGATGGCTTTCAGCACCCCGATTTGGGGGATCTTTTGCAGCAGTTGGATTTGGAAGAACCCACCGACCACCAGTACGCCGATCAGCAGGGTAAAGGCCTGTTGGGTGTTCAGCGTAGATTGCTGGGCCGAATACCCCGGCAGCGATTCGATTGCCGACTTCAGGCCGGACACTTCCACGTTGCTGACTTGCGCTCGAATGCGCTGCGCCACCAGCTGCTCGGCGGCAGGGTCTTGCACTTTGACGGCCACGATATTCGAGATGATCTCCACCAGCCCCGAAGAGGATGACGCCTGCGGTCGCAGCTCATCCCAGGTACCGTAGGGCAGGAACACCGAGGGCGCAAACAGGTATTGCTGCCCATCCGTGATACCGACCACCTGCACCTGGCTGAACCTGTCCTCGGTGCCTTGAATGGTCTTGATTACAATCGTGTCGCCCACGTGGATTTTCGCCCGGGTTGCCAGGTTGCCGTCGATCACAGCTTCGTTGGCCCGGCTGGTTTGCAAATTGCGTCCCTGTAGCACCTGCGGGTCCCCCGGCTTTAGCGGCTCGACCCCCACCAGCGAGACGTCCTGCTTGGCCTTGTTCGCAAACACCAGTGATCCACTGCTGAAACCAATCGAGCCAATTTCCGAGACCCCCTGGATGCGGCGGATATCATTGAGCGTCGAGCGCCTGATTCGACTGGCAGAGATTGAGGTGTCTACGTTTTGTTGGAACACGATCAACTGCGCATCGATCTTCGACAGGTATTCTTTGTTGGCCAGGGCTAACCCCTGTGCCAGCGCAGCGACGAACAGCACCAGCGTCGTGATCAGCGCAATCACCATGCTGAACAAAAAAAATCGCCCCCGGTTTCGCCAGACTTCCTTAAAAGCCAGATAAAAAGCCATTCCAATTCCCTCCGTTCGTGCTTTCTCCGAAGTGGGGATTTTCACCCACCCAATATAGATTAGCATATTTGGACGGGAAATAAAATATATTGGCGGCCTATCCTTATACAAAGATATTAAATAACAGAAAACAGAGAGTAGAGAATGAAGAGCAGCTGCTCTCTCATTCTCTACTCTCTGTTTTCTTTCCTCTCTACTCCTCTTTCGTCCAGCTCTCGATCAGCGCCTGCGCCGAGCGGGTCATCTCATACGTAAAGGCTGCGCTGAACTTGCGCAGGTACGTGGATTGCCCCACATTCTCCAGCCCATCCTTGCGTTCCCCGGTCGCCAGGAAGCGCCCGTTGCGCTCCGCAAACATCTGCTCCAGGCCGTCTGCATCCACCCTCTGGTACGCATTCTGGTGCACGATAAACTCGGGGTCGAATCGCGGCGTCTGCTTGCGTACGGCCTGTTCGGGGGTAGGAAAGCCAAAGCAAACCATCGCGATCGGCGCCACGTAGCGGGGCAGGTGGAACGTCTCCCGGTTCAGCTCGTAATGCTCGATGATGTCACCGATGTAACAAGAGCCCATCCCCATTGCGTCCGCAGCAACCACAGCGGTGTGTGCGGCGATGACCGCGTCGGCGCATGCTAACAGCAGATCGCCCTCTTGCGGGCGGCGGAACGCCAGCCCGCGCGCCTGGCATAGTTCCTCTACCCCGCCTGCCCGGAAATAGTCGAACCAGCGTTGGTAGTCGGCCATGAAGATCAACACGTACGGCGCCCGGGCAATGAAGGGCTGGTGGTCGCAGATCTCCGCCATCCGGTCTTTGAGCGCCTGGTCTTCAACCTCTAAGATCGAATAGAGCATCATATTCCCAGCGGTAGGGGCGCGCATGGCTGCCTGGAGGATCGTGTCCTTTTCTGCGCGTGTGACGGGCCGGTCATTGTACGCTCGTACAGACCGGCGGTTGAGCAGAAGATCGATGGTTGGATTCATAGTTGCTCCTTATGTTTTTTGAAGGGTTCCGGGGCGCATGATCGAAAGCGCTCCCTCTCCTTCATAGATATCGAATACAATAAAGCCATGGAAGGTTCATTGGCAAGGAAGTCTTCCGGTTGGGAAGCGCTGCCGGGCGCTTGCAAGCCGGTACATTGTACTTGAAAACGAAGGATCGCATACCTTATGAACGGCTACGAATCCACAAAAGCATACTGGGAGCAGGTATTCGAAAAGCCGCGTACCGATGACCCATATGAACCCCTGCCTTATCCCGCCATCGAAGTCGGCCTTTCCTGGCTCAGTCAGGACAGGGCCCGTGTGCTCGATTTTGGCAGCGGCAGCGGGCGGGTGCTGCTGCGCTGCCTGGCGTTGGGGGCCGGGTCGGCTGTCGGGATCGATATTACCCAATCCGGGGTCAGCTTGGGCCGCTCCATCGCCGGGCGCTCGGGCCTTATCGGTCGGGCAGTCTTCCACACCGGCGGCGTCGAGCGGCTTGCCGAACTGGAGAGCGCAAGTTTTGACGGCGCAATCCTGTTCAACATCCTCGACAACTTGTTACCCACCGATGCCCAAACCGTGGTCGCCGAGATGCACCGCTTGCTGATTCCCGGCGGTCGGCTGCTCCTCAAGCTGAATCGCTACCACCCGCCGGACTTGCTCGAAGAAGAGCAAGGCTGTATTGCATTGGGCGATGGAGTCTACCAGGAGCCCTCCGGCTTGTTCTTCTGGAACCTGTCTGAGCCGCGCTTGCTGGAACTCATGCAAGAGAACTTTTCGCTAGAACATCAGGTTGAAGTGCCCTTCCCGGAATACCACACCTCCAACCGCATGTATTATTTCTTTCACCCTTAACGAAAAACGGTCTGCGCCATCTGCAGCTTACGGCTTATACTCCCTCATCTCTCCATTCTCACCCTGGTATTCAATCTCGCACGTCCTGCCTCTTAGATCTACCACCAACCGGCAGCACGCATCGCCCTTCCCCCAGCGCAGGCGCAGCGAGCCCTCGTCCGACTCCTCCACCCTGAACTCCCCTTCGAACGCCGGGTATGTATTGCGGAAGCGGATCAGTTCCAGCAGCCGTTTCACCACCGGCTTTCGCATAGCCGATAGAACCTCTTCGGTCGAGTAGTTGCGCCGGTTGATCGCCCGGCGCTCGCCCGTGCGCTCCACCTCCGCCGGGTCGTTCTCCCCGGCCAGCAGCCCCACGTAATACACTTGCGGCTGTCCGGGCGCAAAAAACTGCATCGCCCGCGCCGTGATGTAGGCGTCATCATCCTCGCCCAGCGCAGAGTAGTAAGTGCAGTTGATCTGGTGCGCATCGAAATCAGGCCGCAGGCGCTGGTCCGCAGAGAACAGCCGGCTCAGGTTAGCGCCGCGCTCCAGGCACGTCTGCACCGTGCGCTGCGCCTCCTCCACCGGCAGCGCCTCATCGATGTCCGGCTGCACCGGAATGCCGTCGTGGCAGTCCAGTGTCGTCACCTGGTTGCGCGGGCAGTCCCGTAAGTGCGCTTTCAGCGCCTCACCGTTGCCCTCAAGCAGGCTGTGCAGCGTTAAGAACGGCAGCACGAAGTTGTACACCCGCTCGCCGCTGCGGGCCGCCAGCCGGGCCTGCACCGCCGGGTGAGCGTGCACTTCGGGCAGCAGTTCGATCCCAACGGACGCGGCCTCTCCCGCAATCCATTTCAGGAACGCATAGATCTCCGGCTCGACGAAGAAGCAGCTCGTGCCCGGTTTCTTGGTCACGTACGCCACCGCGTCCAGGCGCACCATGCCAACCCCATTCTGGCTGAAGTGCTGCAAGATCTCGCGGAACAACTGGCGCGTCTCGGCGGCGTTCACGTCCAGATCGATTTGCTCCGACCACTCCCGCGTCCCAAAGGTAGCCCACACCCGCTCGACCTCGCCGGTCTCTTCGATCCGAACATCCACAAAGGGGTGCTCCGGCCGCCGTAGAAAGATCTTATGGACGTCCTCTTGCGGCGGATTTCCTCCCGGCCAGATCTTATCCAGCGTGAGGAACAGGCCCGCATAGGGGGAGCGCCGCCCGCGCCGTGCAAAGTCTTGAAAGTAGGCCGACTGGCGCGAGATGTGGTTCACCATCAAGTCGACGACCACCGGGAATTGCTCACCGATCCGCTGCACATCCTCCCACGAGCCGAAGCGTGGCTCGATCTCGAAGTAGGTCAGCGGCGCAAAGCCTCGGTCGCCGGAGGAGGGAAACGGCGGAAGGATGTGCACGCCTCCGGGAAAAATATCCGCAAACTGCTCCGAGAGCAGGCGGTGCAGCGCTTTCAAATCTCCCCCGAGCGAGTTCGGGGTAGGTGATCAGTTGGACTTGGTTTTTATGTGAGATTCCCATATCGAGGTTGAATTATAGCCGATGGAAGTCGCTGCAGCTCTGGCTTCTTCCTCCTCTTTAAGGTAGGATAAGAAAATAAGGGAGAAACAAGATGAGCGTACCCAAGCGAAGCGAGATTCAACCCGGCATGCGTGTGCAAATCGTCGAAAAGCAGAACCAGCGCACCGGCGCCCTGACCGAAGGCATCGTTAGCCGCATCCTGACCAAAAGCCCCACCCATCCTCATGGCATCAAAGTCATGCTGGCAGACGGGCGGGTAGGACGTGTCCAGGAGATCGTGCAGTAAAAAAAATGAGGCTCTAGCAGTTGCTAAAGCCTCACTTCTATCATTTCCTGATGATCTGTTTGTTAAGTTGGGCGAATAATATACCCAGACCATCGATTGGAATTAATAAACTGACTGTAATGATATTTGGTAATCTTCCCTTTCAGTCAAAGGGTGTACCGGTTTGATCGGTTACGGCAAAAAAAGCCGTTCTACGTTAGGAATAACGCTATACGGTCGTCTGGCTGGGCAGTGACAGCGCGGCCCAAATTTCAAGACCAACTACCAAAAGCCCAACGATGATCGCGTTCCAGGTACCGGCGACGATGCCAAATGCAGTGTACCCAAGGATGAAGGGAGAAATGATTAGCCAAGCCCCGATGACAACATTGATCCAGTCAAGGGCTCTCTTCGTGCCGAGATCATTGGTGAGTGCCGACCATGCCGCCAAAACGATAAGCAGCACACCGACAATGATGGCGTTCCATAACGCTGGGGTAAACACAGAGTAACCCAGAATGAATGGAGCCAAACCTTCCCAAATACCAATCACGACAACGATCCAGTTAAGACTGTTCGATCGACCCATTATATAACCTCCCTTTAAGATTTACGGTTAGCGGTAGACCCACGAATGGGTTTCCCGCCTAACTTGCTCGTACCATTTACGAGCCCAACTTAATTGTTCGCCTGAATCTCAGGCTTTCTTATGTATAACCCTACGCTTCTTAAGATTTTATGGGGAGATTACACCGTCTTGGGGTAGGATTTTCCCTATAGAAATATGGGGATTCCTTATAAAAATCTGATAAAAATTTGCTAGAAAATATCCCCCTTGGATGTCTCGGGTCGGCCCCCAAAAGCTGTTATTCCGGGCTGGGCCACGGCACTTCGACTCTCCGGGTGTAGCCGTGCTTTTCTGCCGCAACCACGTCCGCGTGCGAGGTTTGCTCGCAGCCGCGCTCGTCGATGATCTCAACCGCCGTGTTGTGCGTCCCGGTCGGCTGGAAGACGAATTCACCCGCCTGGCAGACCCACGCTTCTACAATGTACGGCATCTGATCCGAATCGTCCCCCGCCTTCAACGTCAGCGGGTGCCAGAATACCGTCACGGTGTCGCCCTTTCGCTGCGCCGATACGCCGGTCAGCGGCCCATAGTAGGGTGAGGGCGGCAGTTTGACGTCCTCCGCATCCACTGGTTGAAGGTCTGCCAGGTTTCCTTCGATGTCGAAGTAATCCTCACGCACCCAGCACGGATTGTTGCCGCCAATCGCCTGCACCTCGACGTAGTTGCCATACTTCACCCGCCGCAGGATTTCCATGTGATTGCCCTTATATACCACGTATTTATACAGGTAGGGCGCGCCCGGTCCGTAATGGCAAACCGCCTGATCGATGTTCACCCGCCCTCGCAGCCTGACGTAGGTCGGGACCGCTGTAGGGGTCTGGCTGGCGGTCGGCACGGGGGTGGACGACGCGGTCATGGTCACCGCTGCGGTGGCGCTGGGTTCGGTTGTCGCTGTGATCGTCGGGCTGGGAACCGCGCTTGTCGTTACGCTCTTCGCGGGTGCAGGTGTCGCTGTGGGGGTGGGCGCCGCCGCCGAACACGCTGCGGTCGCCAGCGCCAGCAGCCATCCCAACAAGAACAGGGAAAAGAAGTCTTTGCGTTTCACCAGCGGTCGCTGTGGATCCTTTCATCCAGGTTGATTTCCATCTGCCTGGCTCGCTGGACGCCGTCAGCCGGGGTACCCAGAGCGATGTAGCAGGGGATCTCATATCCCTCCGGCGCTTCCACATACGCCTTGATAACCTCGCGTTCCTTCTCAAAGGGGATGCGCGTCACTCCGAAGATGCCCTCCGAGGCTGCTGCCACCAGGATGTTCTCCACCACGCACCAGATCGAGGCGAACGCGTTCAGCGCCGACAGGTCCTTGGGCTTCAGCAGCGGCGTGGTCTGCTCGAAGAACGGCAGCATCAGGCAGGCGCAGTTCATCAACATGCTGTACTGCCGCGGAATGCCCTCGATGTACATCTCCCGTTGGACCGGGTCGGTGATCTGCCAGCGGTTGACGATGCCGATCGCCCCCTTGCGCCCCACCGGGTCGATCACCTGATCGAGCAGTTCTTTGCGCCGCTGGCAGTCTTGCAGTAAGACAAAATGCCACTGCCGCAGGTGGTTGTTGCTGGGCGCATTGAAATCGGCAGCGATCAAACGCCGGATCACTTCCGCCTCGATCGGCTGCGGCGAGAAATCCCGGATCGTCTTCCGGGCCGCCATTGCTTCGTAAACATCCATGGGTTCCACTCCGTTGGATCGAAAAAATGTTCTGGTTGACCGATTGTAGCCAGGGACGCGGGCAGTGTCAAGGGAGAACCCTCGAGCCCGCCCGCCTCCTCTTGAAGCATCCAAGGACCGCTATGGTACGATTAAGATACAAACAATCCGGTTTAGAGGGGATATGGAGGCTTGGATGGAGCAGAAGAACGATCATAACCACAATGAGGAAGAGGAGGAAGTCCTCGAAGTCGAACGATATCAGGCGCTGGCCCAGGTCGAGTCGCTGCTGGAGCTGCCAATCATGGTGCTGGGCGTCGTGTGGCTCATTTTGCTGATCATCGACCTGATCTCCGGTCTGAACCCCTTGCTGAGCAGCTTCGTGTTCATCATCTGGGGCTTGTTCGTTCTCGATTTCCTGCTGCGTTTCATCATCGCTCCAGACCGGCTGCATTTCATCCGCCACAATTGGCTGACCCTGCTCTCGTTGGCGCTGCCCATGCTGCGCGTCTTCCGCCTGGCGTATTTCTTGCGCGTGTTCCCCTTGATCACCTCTGCCGGCACGGCCAGTCTTGTCTCGGTTTTGGCCTCCTTCAACCGCGGCATGCGCTTGCTGCGCGGCACCCTGCGCCGCCGCGGCTTCGGCTACGTGGTGCTGCTGAGCCTGCTGGTCGTGCTGCTCGGCGCGGCAGGGATGTATGCCTTCGAGCACCGCGTCGCCAGTCAGGAGAACTTCACCACTTATGGCGAAGCGCTGTGGTGGACTGCTATGATGGTCACCACCATGGGCACCGGCCAGTGGCCGCAAACAGCCGAGGGCCAAACCCTGGCGCTGCTGATTTCGGTCTACGCCTTCACCATCTTTGGCTATGTCACCGCCACACTGGCTACCTTCTTCATAGGCCAGGAAGCTGAGAGCGAGGATTCGGAGGTATCCGGCAAGGACGAGGTCGCCGAGCTCAAGGCCCAGGTGGGCCTGCTTCAGGCCCGCATCGAGTACCTGATCGATAAGGTAGAGCGGGAATAACGACCGGTCGAGCGGCTAGAACTCTGCCTTCTGAAACCGCAGCACCGCGACCACCACGAACAGGATGATCCAGACGATGGTCAACGGGATTTCGACCAGGATCGCCGCCGGAAGCGGCACGCCCAGCGCCAGCCCCGTGCTGAGGTTCGGTAGGGCCAGCGGCAGCACGCTCGCCAGCGCCGGCAGAAGATTCAGCGCCGCGCTGCCGCCCAGCAGCACCGCCAGGCTGAATCCCAGCACCGGCCCTCGCCGTTCGTACAGCACTCCCAGCATGATCGCCAGCGCCATGTAGAACAGCGGCCCGAGCGCCGCCGCTCCCACTGCCGCCAGGTAGGGCAGCGCCGCCGGCGCCGTCCCGGCTGCCACCCAGGCTTCGATATAGCCGACGACTGCCGGGATCGCCACCACGAATACCAGAATCCCAATCGCGTTCGCCAGCAGCTTGGCCAGGATGAAGGCGCTGCGCGACACCGGTTTCGACAGCACCCAGGCAGCCGTGCCCGAGGTCTTCTCCCCGATCACCTCGTCCTGCGCCATGATGATCGCTCCAATCGAACCGCCGATCACCATCATGGAGAAGATCAGCTGCATCGCCATTTCACCCATCGGCGGTATCTCTTCGGTGGCCTGCGCAGCCTGGCTCGACGCCGCCAGCAGGATAAAGGCCGTGGAAACGTTGATGATGCCGATCCACAGGATCATCTGCCGGATCCACCGGCGCTTATGGAACCAGTCCCCCAGCTCTTTCGACAGGATGTTATCGAACCCTCCCAGCCTGGAGCTGCTTTCCGCTGGCTTCAAGGCCCGGTGGGCGGGATTCCCGTTCATGGGCTGCATGTTCATGTTTTCACTCATTTTTCTCGCTCCCTTCCACCAGGTTCAAGAAGACGTCTTCCAGATTGGAGGTCTTGCGCCCAAACTGCGTCACGGTGATCGCTCGATCTTCCAGCACCCGCCGCAGCAGCTGCTCCTCGGCTGCCTCTTCGTCCGACACCGCCACCTGCCATTGGTTGACTCCGTTGTGCTCCTGGCAGGTCAGGTTGTTGACCCACGGCAGCCCGGCCACGCGTCGTTGCGCCGCTTCATCATCGCCCTTGACCGTGATGGTGTAGATCATCGAGCCGCCCGACAGCAGCGTTTCGATCGGCGCCTGGGCGATCAAATGCCCGTGGTTCAGGATCGCCACGGTGTCGCTGACCCGCTGGACGTCTTCGAGGATATGGGTCGAGTAGAAGATGGTGGTGTACTTGCGCAGCCGCTCCATCACCGCCAGCACGTCGTGACGCCCCTGCGGATCCAGCGAGGCGGCCGGTTCGTCCAGGATCAGCAGGTCCGGGTAGTTGACCTGCGCCTGGGCAATGCCCAGCCGCTGTCGCTCGCCGCCCGAGAAGCCCTTGATCGGCCGGTCGGCTTTCTCATCCAGCCCCACCAGGTGCAGCACCTCACTGACCCGCGCCTCCACCAGTTGGTCTTGGCCCTGATAAAAGAAGCGCGCCACGTAGCGCACCGTCTCGCGCGCCGTCATGTGCTCGTAGTAGCGCGGGTCTTGCGCCAGGTAACCGATCCGCCGCCGGATGGCGACGCTGTCCCGACGTATATCCAGGCCGAAGACCTGGGCGCTGCCCGCGGTCGGCTCGATCAGTCCCAGCAGCAGCTTGATGGTTGTGCTCTTCCCCGAGCCGTTCGGCCCAAGGAAGCCGAAAATCGAGTTCTTCGGCACGTCCAGGTTCAGGTCTCTCAGCGCCTGCACCTCGCCATACGATTTGCTCAAGCCCTGGGTCTCGATGACCATGCTTTCCGTAGATTCCATTTCTGCCTTTCCTTGTCTCCGTAAAGGTCTTCCTTTGCAGCGCCTGGTTATGGCACGATCACCGTGCGCACCCCGCTGCCGAACCGCTCTAAGTTGTCCAGTGTCTGGTTGATGGCCCCTGCATCCAGCGGGATCGTCTGCGTGACCACGTCCGACAGGTCGAGCGTCCCGCGCCGGGCCAGTTCCACCAACAGGGGCAGCTCTTGCAGCCGGTGATCGTTCGAGCCGATCAGCTCGGCCTCGGGCCCCAGCAGCTCGTGGTACGTGTCGATCTCCAGCGGTTTGTTGCTGATGCCCACCATCACCGCCCGGCCAAAGGGGGCCAGACTTCTGCAGCGCCTGGCGCATGGTTTGCGGCAGGCCGATGATCTCCATCGCCACATCCACGCCCCGCCCGCCGGTCAGCGCCCGGATCTGCTCGACCGGGTCGCCCTGGTTGGCATCGATCGGGATGGCTCCCTGCTTCTCAGCCAGCGCCAGTCTCTCGGGGTTGATGTCCACCGCGTAGACCTCCAGCGCCCCGAAGGCCCGCCCCAGCTGAATGGCCGACATGCCCAGCCCGCCGATGCCCACCACCGCCAGCCGCTCGCCCGGTTGGAAGCGCCCCTTGCGCAGCCCATGGAACGAGGTCGCCGAGGCGCACATCAGCGTGGCCCCCTGCTCGAACGGGATCTCCTCCGGCAGCGGCACGGCGTTGCGTTCGGGCACGGCAATGTACTCCGCATAGCCGCCGTCCGTGTAATGTCCCAGCATCAGCCCCTTCTCACAGAACTGCTCGTTGCCGGTGCTGCAGTAATAGCAGTCGCCGCACACCACCATGTAGTGCAGGCACACCCGGTCGCCCACCTTGGCGCGCGTCACCTTCTCCCCGACCGCTTCGACCACGCCTGCCACCTCGTGCCCCAGCGTCATCGGCAGTGGATAGACCGGCGAGTTCCCCGCCCGATAGTGCGCGTCGGAGTGGCAGATGCCCGCCGCCTTGACCCGCACCAGCACGTCGCGGTCGCCAATCTTCGGGACGGGGATGTCTTGCATTTCCAGAGGTTTGCCAACCTCAACCAAACGGACTGCTTTCATGTTGTTCTCTCCTCTTGGGTTTGTATCATTATAAATGCTTTTGGAATTTATCGAGGACGGTGTGCTGCGCATCCCCACCGCCCGCCGCCATCGCTAAATTCGGCTATACTCATAGAGGCTGTTTCTTGCTTATTTCATCCCAGGAGCTCTCACGCTCCCGCTTTGGACGGACCATGAACCCGAATCGAAAAGAACGCATGACCCTGGTGCTCTTCGTTGTGATCACCGCTGCCGGCTTCCTGCTGTGGGTAGGCGGGCTGACGCTGGTCTGGCTGGTCTTATCGCTCTTGCGCATCCCCACCGACCTGTGGGCCATGATCGAGGCTCTCTCCACCGCGGTGGCCGCCGCCGCCGTGCTCAGCGCCGGCTTCATCGCCTACCGCGAGCTGTCGGAGGTCTCCAGCAGCCGCCACATGGACATCGCCGACCGACTGTTCCAGGAGCTCAACTCACCAGAGAACGTCGCCGCCCGCCGCTGGATCTACCGGCAGCTGCCCGACGATCCCGCCCAGGGCCTCCAATCGCTGATCCCCGAGGGCCAGGCCGCCGTCAAACAGGCCCTCAACTCGCTCGACCGGGTGGCCTTCCTGACCCAGGCCGGCTGGATCCCCGAGGAGATCGTCATGCCCTGGATGCACCCCATGATCGCCAAGTCGTGGTCCAAGCTGAGGCCGTACGTGGAGTACGAGCGCGCCCGCCGCAGCGAGCCTTACTACTACCGCACGCCGGCGAATTGGCCGAGCGCTGCCGCCTCTGGCGTGAGGCTCATGGTATCCGGGGTGAAGTGACCTGGGTAGAAAAGGGACTGTAGCGGTTTAACCAATTGGGAAACACGGTCAGGCGCAGGCGATAGGCCTGCGCCTGACCGTGTTTCCCAATTGGTTGGTTTGCCGCCTACTATTTCCCAAACGTGTACAACAACAACCCCGCCAGCGCCGCGCTGTTCTTGAAGAACTGGCTCATCTGCCGCTCGCGGTCCTGGCCCTGCATCTCCCAGAAGCGGTGACCGGCCAGCGTGGTCGGCACCATCGACCCGGCCAGCAGCCCGGCCGCCAGCCGCGGCAGGATGCCCAGCGCCAGCATCGACCCCGCGCCTACCATCAGCCAGGCGTTGACGCGCACGGCCATCTCTGGGCTGGGGATGTTGGCCGCCTGGACCTTCTCGACCCGCGGCCCGGGCTTTTGCAGGGTGCTCATGCCGCCGTGGATAAACACCGGCGCGAGCAGTAGACGTGCTGTGAAGCGAATAATAGACATCGTAAATCTCCTTTCGTTTCCCCCAATTCAACTTTAGAAGTATTATACCGGTTCGCTCGCCCTCTGGCAGCATCATACTCGACGTGCCTCCCGTAATTTGAAAATATGCCGGTAGAAAATCGATCCACCGCAGGGTTATATCCGCTCCTGACCACCGTCTTATTCATGTAAATCAGACAAAAATGATGTACAATATCTGGCAGATGAGTTCGCAGGGGGTCGGGGAAATGTGAAACTCCGATCAAGTTTGAAGAAATTCTATTGTTTTGGAGATCCAAATGTCGGAACGATCTGATCATGCTTATATGGCGACGCCAAAATCAGGCGGCGGACCGGGCGTGCTGGTGCTGCACGCCTGGTGGGGACTGAACGGTTTCTTCCGTCAGCTGTGCGACCGGCTGGCAGACGCGGGCTTCGTGGCGCTGGCCCCGGACTTGTATTCCGGAAAGGTTGCACAGACCATCGAGGAAGCCGAACAGCTGATGCGTTCCTGGAACGAGGAGGAGGACGCACCGCCCATCCTCATGAAAGCCGTAGAGGAGTTGCGCCGGAACCCGGCTGTCAGCGGCAGCGGGCTGGGCGTCATCGGCTTCTCGATGGGCGGTTATTGGACGCTGTGGTTGGCAGAGGAGCAGCCGGATTTGTTCCGAGCGGCCGTGATCTTCTATGCCACTGACGGTGGGACGTTTGATTTTGCCAGGTCAAAGGCCGCTTACCTGGGCCACTTCGCCGAGAACGACACGTACGAGAACGCCGAGGCGGTGCAGGACCTGAAAAAGCGGCTGGCGGAGGCCAACCGGCCGGCGCAGTTCTACACCTACCCCGGAACCGGACACTGGTTCTTTGAGAAGGACCGCCCGGGCGCATTCGAACCCGCCGCCGAGAAGCTGGCGTGGGAACGGACGGTTAACTTTTTGCACGAGCAGTTGGGATAAGGAGGTTTTATGAGTCCAAAGAAAGATACGGTATGGACCGACGAAGAAAAAGCTGCGATGAAGGAGCACGCCAGGGAGCAGAAGGCGGCGGCCAAAGCGAACCAGAACCGGGCCGCCGGGGAAGAAGCCGTGCGCACGGCAATCGCCGAGATGCAGGAGCCGGACCGCTCCATGGCCGAGCGCCTGCACGCCATCATCACCGCCAGCGCCCCGGACCTCATGCCAAAAACCTGGTACGGCATGCCCGCCTACGCCATCGACGGCAAGGTGGTCTGCTTCTTCCAGAGCGCGCAGAAGTTCAACGCCCGCTACGCCACCCTGGGCTTCAACGACACCGCCAACCTCGACGAAGGCGCCATGTGGCCCACCGCCTACGCCCTCAAAGAGCTGACCCCGTCCATAGAAGAAAAGATCGCCGCGCTGGTGAAGAAGGCGGTTAGCTAAAGGAAGGGTCCTACCATCGGACCAATTACGGGCGGGCTGGCGCGGCCGGAGGCGCTCAGCCCGTTTCTGTCAAGCCTGCAGCGAATCGGATGGCGGAGGCCATGGGGGCTTAGCGCCGCTGCACCCGGCAGGCGTACAACCCCTGTTCTTCTATAATCCACTTGCGCGACAGGCGGAAGCGCTCGGGCGCCAGGTAGGCTTCGATGAAGGGCAAGCCGGGGGCGTAGCAGAAACTGCCGCCGGGACGCAGGGCGCGCAGCACGGCCATGTAGCGCCGGGCGTAGGGTTCCACGCTGCCGTGACGGTAGCGGTGGTGGAACTGGAAATGGTTGGAGAAGGCCATGTGCGAGATGACCGTACCCCAGGCGCCAGGCTCGAGCGGGGCCTCCAGCCAATCGGCCTGGATCAACCCGGGAGCATCCTCAACCCGCCGGTCGATGCCGGTGGCCGGAATGCCGAGCGCGGCGCAGGTAGACCACCAGCTGCCCTTGCGGGCCGCAGCCGAGGTCGAGCACGGGCGTCAGCAGGGCCTCGGGCCGCAGGCCGAGCACGTCGAGTTGGGTTTGGGGAGCATATTCGGCGCACACCACCTTTTGCAGGACCACGTTGGCCCCATCCTCCCCGGCAGCTTCGAGATCGAAGAAGCGCCGCAGGTTGGCGCGCAGCTCGCGGAAGTGCCCGCTGACGGTCGCGTCGAGGGCGGCGGCGATGCCCGCGTGAGTGCCGTTGGCCGCCAGGGCGCGCTCGATCTGGCGCACGTAGCCGGTGTAGATGCTGCGCAGGGCCTGCGCTTCCTCCGGCTGGATCTGAAGAAACTGATTGCTGGCGTAGGTGAACTCGATGGCCCGGTCGATGAACAGGTCGACCAGCTGCTCGAAGGCCTTCGGATCGGTCAGCACGGACAGGATCTCCCGGCGGTTGCGGAAGGCGAAGTCGGCGTCGCCGGTGGTATCGAGGAACGCACCATCCAGCCGGTAGACGCTGCGCAGGTCTTTACCGGCGTTGACTTGATAACGGCGCTCGACGGCGGCGGCCATCCGGTCGTAAAAGTCGGGAGTGGGGGGCAAGGCAGGCTCCGTAGAAGGAAGGTTGAGGCTATTATACGCTGGATGAGGGGAGGGGAGTAGAAGCAAAGCGTTCAGGGGAGATCTCGCGCTCCTGCGTGGGAAGGAGGAAATAATGCTTTGGATTAAAGGTCTTCGAGTTCATGCATAATAATTTTTAGTACTTCACGATCTTCGGCTTTACATCTTTTATAAGAGGGAATTAGTCCGAAAGAAATTAATTTGATTAGGATATTGACATCTACTCGTCCTTTTCCTTTCTTAAAAGCGGGTAGTGAAAGTCCCTAACGAAACTTTTGTGCAAATAAACGGCCAAGTGGTTTAAAGTTCAAACACGGTTTTTCTAGCAAAGGGAAGAGCCAACTGATTGGCCCAATCCTTTGGCAATGAAAGGGACTTGCCAGCATAGATGCTGTAGTCCGTGAACCTTAACAAAGTACCCTGATCTTGAAATGATACCCAGGCAGAGGTATGCGCAGCCACTTGAACGGAGCACTTCACACTATCTGGGGCATTCCAGCCGTTCGAGAGGGTCAAGCAATCTTGAGCGAGCCAGCAAGCTGCCCAACGGACAAAATCGGCGGCAAACACAGCCAACTGCTCTTGTAAAGCGATGCCCAGGGCTGAACGAACCTTGAGATGATGCATTTGGAAAACGCCTTTGCCTTCTTTGATCCCGGCCTCAATCGTCTGGCGAGCATTATAGTGATGGAACCAGGCGGGTAAATCTTGTGTAACCGGAGTGCGGCCGTAGTGTAAGAGAGTCCCAACCTGTTGGGTCTTGCCCGTGTAGAAGCGCTCCAAGCCGACATCGACAGGGTAGGGGAAGTCACTCGGCTGGTAGTCCTTCCAGGCAATCATTTCCGCATTCTCCCCTACTCGAGTCCATTGCATCTCAGGAGTAAGCATCCGCCGGAGGCGGGGTGTCAGCCAGTTGCTGTAGGGCTTCGTGAATACTTCATACCCCATCTCAATCTGTAAAGCCACTCCTTCTCGCGTGCCAGACCCAGCATCCAGGCGAAAGACAGTTATCTTGCGCAAAGCGTAGCAGCCGCTCACACAGTTCCCGCTCCAAAGCAATCTGCTCCTGCAAATGCTCTTGGCGAAACAACTGATCCTTTTCTAGTTTCGGCAAGCGTTGGTTTATGTCTACCTGGCGTTGTTGCAGTTTGGGCAATCTTCCTCGTGCACGCCCCAACTGTTGGTTCGGATGGCGCCCAGGTTGGGTCGCTCGTTCTTCCAAGATCGCCAACCAGGCTTGTTCTTTAGCGATCTCCTCCGGCAATCCAGCGAGTTCGGTCTGCAGGGCTTCCATCTTCGCCTGACCTTCATCCACCTTTTGTTGCAGCCTCTTCTTTTCAGCCCGAGCCTGTTCGATCCTTTGTTTCAGCAATTCTGTCCGCCGCAACGGGCGTAATCCGGTTTTCGCTTCGGCGGTTCGTACGATTGCTTCGTCTTGGGTACAGGAGAGAACATCGCCGTGATGCAGGCGGCTGGAAAGCCATAATCGACCGTAAGTGGGACTATGCAGACTAATCATCGCAGCCTGATAACCGAAGCCAACTGCATCGCCCATGTGCCCATACGCTGCACCGGGATAACTTGTGCTGGTGTTTGAAACCACTCGCCCGGTGAGATCACCATCATAGACCAATTCGCCTGGCTGTATAAGCGCCTGCATGACTTCGTTGTCCAGCATCGGTTGGCTAATCGCTTCCAGCACTGCAAAGATCTGTTGCGCTTCTGTTTCGGTCAGTGCTGATAAACAACGACTGATGCCACTATAGTCCGGCCACCCTTGCTGACGCCAAGCACGAGCCACGGCTTGATCTTTGGCAATCGGGTGAGCTGCGGTGCTCCAATCCTGCAAGTGCGCCAACCCACCCAGGATCGCGATCAGGAAAGCCAGGATTTTGTTCTGGGGAGAATGGTTAACGGTTTTTTGATGGATAGGAATGGCCTCGATCCGTTCGATCAGTCCAATATGCTGTGCAAGTTCTCCCCAAGCAACCAGCATGGCATGGTGCGTCTGTTCTTCGCTCATGGTGTTCCTCACTTGAAAGTATCACCTTGAGCTTAGCTGATCAGGGTTCTTTTGTTAAGGTGCCATTTACCAATTTTGCTTTTGAAACCACTTGGCCGTTTATTTGCACAACCGTTACGCTAATGAATAATAATCAGCTCTGAAGAATGAATTAGAAAAAGGTAGGAAAAAGCCCACAAAAAGAACCTGGTTGAGTATATTGGAGTTGTGAACAGACAGCCAATATACCAACCAGGAGCTTAATAATACCATGCAGGAAGCAAATGCAGAGCGAAAAGGGAAAAATCAGGGGGAGGATTCGGAAGACGAAGCCCAAAAACAGATACTGAGTTTGTTTTTCCGGACGGCACAGCAGTATGGTGGGAAATGGAAAGATATATTTCAGGGAGTAAGTGATCAACGGGAAGCGGGGAAGGTAACCTATTCGCTGAAGGTCTTGTTATTCACCGGAGTACTGCTGTTTATTTGCCATTTGGGGGCGCGGCGGCAGGTCAATCACCAACTGCGGGGCAATGAGCGAGTGTGCAAGAAATATCGGGCGCTGTTTGGGGTAGAGAGTGTTCCGCATGGCGATACGCTGAACTATAACCACCAACGGCTGAAGGTAGAAGAGGTGCAGGAAGTCGTCTGCCGGTTGATGGAAAGGGTCATGGCGACGGAAGAATTGCGCCGTTGGCGGCTGTTTGGGGTCTATTTTTTGGTAGCAATGGACGGCACCGGGGTGTTGACCTATCACGAGCGGCATTGTGACACCTGCCTGACCCGTAAACTCTCGAATGGTCAGACCCTTTACTATCATCCGGTATTGGAAGCAAAATTGGTGACTGCCAATGGCTACGCTTTATCCTTGATGACGGAATTCATCGAGAATAGCGATCCGCAAGCCACCAAGCAAGATTGTGAACTGAAAGCGTTCTACCGTCTGGCGGATCGTCTAAAGCAGCGCTTTCCACAGACCAACTTTTGTTTGTTGTTGGACGGTCTCTTTGCGGGCGGCCCCACCCTAGAAGTGTGTAAAAAGAAGGAGTGGAAATACCTGATTGGGTTGACCGATGAAGATTTACCCAGCGTGAATCAGGAATTCGAAGCATTATTGGCTCTCCCACCCGAAAACCGAAAGGAAATCGTGCTAGACAAAGGCGTTCGGCAAGTCTATCGCTGGATGAATAGCATCGCCTACACTGATAGTGACAATCGGAGCCATTCTCTCAACGTTTTGGAGTGTGTCGAAACGATTCCCACCAAGAGGGAGCAACCGACCAAGTTCAAATGGTTGACCAATTTCACCCTGCTCTCCACCAATGCGCCCACCATTGCCAATCAAGCTGGTCGGCTGCGCTGGAAAATTGAGAATGAGGGCTTCAACCTCCAGAAAAACGGTGGCTTTGCCTTGGAACACGTCTTTAGCCAGAACGAAACGGCTCACAAAGTCTTCTACTTGCTCCTGCAGATTGCCCTGCTCTTCTTTCAACTCATGGCCAAAGGCCCTGCCTTTACTCGCACCTTCCCCAAAGGACTGGGTTCCTTGAAAAACATCGCCTACCGTTTGCTCGAAGCCTGGCGCAATCTTCGCCTCGAAGATCGAGCCTTGCTCGCACTGCTCTCCTCACCCCTCGATACTTCCTAACAAGCATCTCCCGCGGTTCTCTTTCCTGATTCTCTCTCCCCAAGTGCTATGGATCTGGGGTAGTTGTCTTTCCTATTGTCGGTTGTTGTCTTTTCGCCTTTCCCAGTTTTGATCTCGCCTCCCGAAATCCTCCATCCTACTTCCTTTCTGGTCTTTTTACCAATGCTTTTCACATTTCCTGTTTTTCATTCTTCAGAGCTGACTGCAACTTTCCCTCCTTGCATAAATAGAACTTTAGTGCTAAAATTAATCTAGGCCGTCCGAACCTTACCATCCCCTAAAGGAGCTTCTATGCCCGAGTCCCCCATGCGCCCGCGCGGCGCTCAGCCCGGTAACAAGAACGCCTGCAAAGCCAACCGCCGTTCCAAAGCGGACGCGAACGCCGAGCCCATGCCCGAAGATATGGGCGCCCTCATCGACCTCGAAGTCCGCCTGCTCACTCATCTCATGGCAAACCTTGAAAAGCGCATCGAAGAACAGGACCGGCAAGAAGAACCTGTACCCATCGAAGAAATTTGTAAGTCCATTCGCGCCGTCAGCTACGGCTCTCTGATCACCCTCCGCATTCTCAAAGCCAAGCAGCTCTTCCAATCCGAAAACCAGTCCACCCTCACCGACTACCTCAATCAGGGTCTCGATGAGCTCAATAAAGAGACGGAAGAGGAACGGGCGCTCCGTCGCGCCGCTCGCGACGCCCGGCCCTCGCCATATCCCCCGATCATCCGATCCGGCCAGCCCTAAACGTCCCGCTGGCCCTGAATAACCCCTTCAATCCCCAACCCATTCCGCCTTCTCAACCCGGAGGTGTCTTTTCTGATTCTTCCGTTCTACATCCGAATATCCTTTTCTCCGCCTCGCTGCTCTCTTTACCCTGTTCTCTACGCTCTTTTCCATTGTCTCAAGAGGTTTCACGAAGCCTGATCGCATATCAACCCGCCTTGACTGCTCTCTTTACCCTGTTCTCTACTTTCTTTTAAAAACATTCGTTTTTCAAAAACGAATGCCGGACCTTAACAATAAAAAGAAGCCCCCACCCGAAGGCGGGAGCTCCATTTTCTCACCTCTCTTTTTAGGAGAGCTCTAGCACTCGCTGTACCCGCAGGCGTAGCACTTCCTGCAGCCCTCCTCGTTCACGACCGCGGCCTGGCCGCACTCCGGGCACAGGTCGCCGATTTTGAGCGGCAGGGGGATCGGCTGCTCGGGCAGGGCCGAGAGATCGCCCACGCTCAGGTGGGCGCCGCTGCCGTTGCCGTTCACCGGCCGGGCCGGTTCGTCGCCCAGGCGCTGCTCGCGCTGCTCCAGGTATTCTTCGACCACCTGCGCCACCCCATCCGGCAGCGAACGGACCCGCTTGGGGCCGAAGCCCAGCGGACGCCCGCCGCCGATGCCGGACAACTGGCGCAGCACTTCCCGCAGGCGCTTGGTGGGCTCCACCGGCGAGGCCAGGCGCAGGATGTACGACACCAGCCGCCCAATCGCCTCGGACACGGCCGCCGTGTCTGAACCGGCCTTGGCGGTGTTGATGAACATCTCGAAGGGCTGGCTGCTGCCGTTCTCGTTGATGGTGATGAAGGCCTTGCCCAGCGGCGTGTCGATCGAGTAGGTGTAGCCCGGCAGGGCCCGCGGCCGCGGCTTCTTGGTGTCGTGCCACAGGGTGATCTGCGCCGGCGCGGCGGCTGTCGGGGCAGCTTCGACGGCCTGCGGCTGCTTCTTCTCGGCCGTCGCCAGCGTCTCCAGCACCACCTTCTCGCGCGAGCCGGTCACGTAAACCGTGATGCCCTTGCAGCCCAGTTCCCAGGCCAGCCGGTAGGCGGTGGCCACTTCCTCTTCGGTCGCGCCTTCCGGGAAGTTGATGGTCTTCGACAGGCTGTTGTCGACGAAGGCCTGCATGGCGGCCTGCATGCGCACGTGCTCGTCGGCCCGGATGTCGCCCGAGACCACGAACACGTCCCGCACCGCCGGGGGCACATCCTCCACCGATTGGCAGGCCCCGGTCTGCATCACCTGCTCGATGATGCTGTCGCGCGTCTCGGCCGGCACCTGGGCCCGCTCCAGCGCATCCAAGAACAGTGGGCTGGTGTAGTTGAGCTGCAGGTCTTTGCCGTTGTCGTTGACGTGGCGGATGTAGGCCAGCGCGAAGACCGGCTCGCAGCCATAGCCCTCGCAGCCCGCCACGGTCGCGATGGTGCCGGTGGGGGCGATTGTGGTCTGGGCCGCATTGCGGATGCCGTGCGCTCGGATGCCCTCGCTGACCTCCTCCCAGTCCAGCGCCGGGCGGTTGTAATCGTGCTCGAACGGCACGATCGTCTGCGGCGGCTGCCAGGTCAGGTTCTCGGGATCGTAGATGGAGCCGGTAATGGCCGGGAAGGGGCCGCGCTGCTCGGCCAGGGCGATGCTGGTCTGCATGGCGTGGTAGCGCACAAACTCCATCACCTGGGCGGCGAACTCCTGCCCCTCCGTGGAGCCGTAGCGCACCCCGGCGTGGTACATCAGGTCCGCCAGGCCCATGATGCCCAGGCCGATGCGCCGGGCGCGGTGGGCGGCCTTTTTGAGCTGCGGCACGGCCGGGACGTAGGCGTTGGCTTCCACCACGTCGTCCAGGAAGACGGTCGCCAGCTCGACGCTCTCACGCAGCGCCTCCCAGTCGATCGCGCCGTCCGGGCCGTAATGCTGGGCCAGGTTGACCGAGCCCAGGCAGCAGTTCTCGTAGGATCCCAGGAACTGCTCGCCGCACGGGTTGGTGGATTCGAGCTGGTACAGGTGCGGAACCGGGTTGCCACGGTTGGCGGCGTCCAGGAACAGCATGCCCGGCTCGCCGTTGTGGTGCGCCTGCCGCACGATCTGGTCGAACAGGTCGCGGGCGCGCAGTGTCTTATGGATGACGACCGGCACGCCCTGCTCATCGGCCTGCTCGATCGTGCCGGTGAAGCTGCGATACTCCGGCGAAAGCACGTCCGGGAAGCGCAGCTCCCAGTCCTCATCCGCGATCACGGCCTGCATGAAGGCGTCGGTGATGCCGACCGAGATGTTGAAGTTGGTGATGGCGTTCTCGTTGGTCTTGCAGGCCACGAAGTCTTCCACATCCGGGTGATCCACGCGCAGCACGGCCATGTTCGCCCCGCGCCGCGACCCGCCCTGAGCCACCTCACCGAAGGCGTGGTCGTAGACCCGCAGGAAACCGACCGGCCCGGTGGCCCGCCCCGCGGACGACTTCACCAGCGAGTTCTTGGGCCGCAGCCGGGAAAAGGAAAAACCGTTGCCGCCGCCGGTCTGTTGGATCAGGGCCGCGTCTCGCAGGGTCTGGAAGATGCCGCTCTCGTCGCGGCCCATGTCGTCCGAGATGGGCAGCACGAAGCAGGCGGCCAGCTGTCCCAGGGGGGTGCCGGCGCCGGTGAAGGTGGGCGAATTGGGGAAGAAGCGTTTGGAGGTCAGCAGGCGGTAGTAGTCTTTGGCGCGCTCCATCACGTCGCCGTCGAAGGCCGCTTCCACCTTGGCGACGTGATACGCCACGCGCCAGAACATCTCTTCGACCGTCTCGGCCGGCCGGCCCTCGTCGCTGCGTCGGACGTAGCGGCGGGTAAGCACCTGTCGGGCGTTGTCGGTCAATTGGACGGAAGGTAAATCTTCCGGTAAAGGTGGGGTGTAAAGCTGGCTTTGGTGGGTTTCCGTCGGGGTAGCCATCGGAGTTCTCCTTTAAATATCCATCACTAATAACCTGTCTATTTCTTTGCGAAGGGATTGCAGGTCGTCTAAATGTAGGTACACAATTGCGTAGCGGATATAAGCGATCAGATCCAGCTCTTTCAACCCGTTGATGACCATGTCACCAACCACGCGTGAAGACACTTCGGCCCGGCCCATGCGCTGCAGCGAATTCTCGATTTCACCGACCAGGCGCTCGATGTTCGCAGCCGAGACGGGGCGCTTGGCGCACGAGATGCGGATGCCGTGCAGCAGCTTCTCCCGGTCGAACTCCTCGCGGGTGCCGTCGGCCTTGATGATCAGCGGGGTTGCCAGGATGGGGCGCTCGTAGGTGCTGAAGCGCTGCCTGCAGTTGTCGCACTCTCGCCGGCGGCGCACGCCTCCCCGGCTGTCGTGGGTGGTATCCAGGACTCTTGAACGGTCATGTTGACAGTATGGGCAATGCAAAAAAGAACTCTCTTTCTATTTTGTCGTTTGGACTTAGACAAATGGTACCCCCACAGGTGGGGGTACGCTGATCAAAAACCCCTATATCTACTATCCACAAAAATTTTAGCACATCTGTTTGAGAATCGCAAGCCAATGAGAAGCATTTTAATCTTAAAAATTGTGCGGAAAGAGAGGTTGTAATGAATGATATTCCTCGTGCCCATCCAGGGCGCTGGGAAGGTTCTCAGGGCCAATAAATGCATATGCAGGCGATTGTAAGAGAACGGCATTGTAATTGTTAAAGGTTGTTGGCTTCGTAGAACGGTCTCCCACCCGCCCCGAGGTGTTAGGGTCTCTGACTGTCACTGCCGGTTCTGTTCATAAAGACTGCGAGGTCCCAGCACCTATCAATTCTCTCATTTCTCCCCTGCCTAAAGCAAGTATAATGAGAGCAATGAAGCGAACACTGCGGAGGCTGATCCCCGTCTTCCTACTGATAACCAGCATTTTGCTGACCGGCTGCAAGGGTCCGGCGACCCCTGTGGTGACCGGCGCGCCTTCGGACGCAGCCGAGACTGCGGCGTCGACGGGCACCGTGGCGGCGGCGACGCCCGAACCGACCGCCACCCAGGCCCCCGCCGCAGCGCGCGTCAACGGCGAGCCGCTGCTGCTGGCGGATTACGAGGCCGAGCTGGCTCGCTTCCAGGCCGCCCAGGCTGACCCGAGCGTCACCCCCGGCCCCGAGCAGCGTCTAGCGGTGCTCGACTCGCTGGTCGACCAGGTTATGCTGGCCCAGGCGGCGCGCAAGGCCGAGTACGTGGTGGACGAACTCGATGCTGGATGCGCGTGTCCAGGCACTCACTAACCAGGTTGGCGGCGAGGATACCCTGGCGAGCTGGCAGCAGGCCAACAGCTACTCCCCCGAGAGCTTCCGCGAGGACCTGCGCCGCCAGATGGAAGCCGCCTGGCAGCGTGATCAGATCGCTGCGGCCGTCCCGGAGACCGCCGATCAGGTGCACGCCGGCCAGATCCTGGTGCTGGAAGAGGCTCTGGCCAATACGATCCACTCCAGGCTGGACAATGGCTCAAAATTTGCAACGCTTGCCCGTCAGTATGACCCGGTCACAGGGGGAGAGTTGGGCTGGTTCCCGCAAGGCTACCTGACCCAGCCGGAGGTCGACGAGGCCGCGTTTGCGCTCCAGCCCGGCGAGTACAGCGCCGTGATCCACAGCAGCCTGGGATACCACATCATCCAGGTGAGCGAGCGCGACCCGAGTCACCCGCTGTCGCCGGAGGCCCGCCGGATGATGCAGCAGAAGGCGCTGGCAGATTGGCTCGAACAGCAGCGCGCCGAGGGGCAGATCGAGGTTCTACTGCCGTAAGCGATCAAATTCGTAAGATGGGAGAGCAACGATGGCCGTCTTTGAACCCACTCCATTAAACGGTAAAGCCGAACTGCCTCAAACGGGCAGCTCTCGAGAAGGGTTGTGGAACCTGCTGACACTGCTCGTGATCGCCGGGATGGTCTTCGCGGTCGCCTTCTTTGCTGTCATCTACGTCAACCCCTACGTATCCTTCAACCCCTATCCCCCGCCGACCCTGCCGGTCGCGCTGATCCTGCCGACCGCCACGCCTGTGCCCACCCAGCCCAGCGCCACCCCCATCCCCAGCGATACCCCAACCCCCGCGCCCACCTTCACCTCACCGCCGCCCACGGTTACCCCCACCCTGATGGGCATGGACCGGCGACCTACCGCCACGGCCACCCCCCAGGAGAACGCCATCTACGCCTTCACCTTGCAGAGCGCCCCGGCTTCCATCGATGCCGCCATGCTCTACCCCGATCGCGGCGGCTGCGTTTGGATGGGCGTCGGCGGACAGGTGCTGGATCTGCAGGGCCGCCCGGTGACCGGCATATCCGTGCAGCTTGGGGGCTCCATCGGCGATCAGCCGGTCGACCAGACCAGCCTGACCGGCACAGCGCTCAAGTACGGCGAGGCGGGCTACGAGTTCACCCTTGCCAACAACAGCTCCTTCAGCTCGGTAGAGAGCCTGTGGGTACGTCTGGTGGACCAACAGCGCCTGCCGCTCTCGCCGAAAGTATGGTTCAGCACGTATGAGGACTGTGGCAAGGGGTTGGTGATTATCAATTTCAAGCAGGTGAGGTAAAGGTCTAAGGCACAGCTGCCTGGAAGGCGGAGGCGCAGATATTGTAATATCTGCGCCTCCGCTCTCATTGTGTTACGCTCTCGTTCTTGGAGTTAAAGGGAAAGTGCCCTTGCCGGAGAGGGGGCCGCTGAGCGGAGCGGCGGGCAGGGCCATGATCTTGCCGTTTTGGAAGAAGCCGAAGTCGAACTCGGTCAGGTCACCGGCCTGCTTGCCCGGAACCGGCATGAGGCGAGCGGTCAGCGGCTTGCCCAGGCGGGTGGAGAGCGAAGCTACGTCCAGCAGCAGGGCCGAGAGCTGCTCGGCGCTGGAGTCGCCGGGCAGGGGTATGGTGTCCAACCCGGTGCCGCACACGGCCGAGTAGAGCAGCAAGTCCTTGATCGAGAGGGTCTCGCCGGAGCGGGAGGCCAGCACCGAATCCTCGAGTACCGGCATCATCATGCCGTTGAAGCCGGCCCGCAGCCAGGAGCCCTGATCGAGGGTGTCGGCCAGGATGGCGGCGGCGGCCAGCGAGCCGGACAGACCGACTTGCGACACGCCCAGGCGCTCGATCGCGCCGCCCAGGGAACAGCAGTCCTCTGGGAAGGGGGCCAGGGAGAAGTCGAAGCCATAGAAGTCGGCCTGGAAATCCTGCGCCAGCCCGGCCGCAACCTGAGACAGCTTCTCAGAGGCGGCGTTGAGCGTGTCCAGCAGCTTCCGGCGGCCTTCCTCAACGCTGGATGCGCCGGTGAAGGCGTCCACGGCCGCGTCGGCGCATTCCATGGCCAGCGCAAAGCCGGTACCCTCGCCGTCAGAAAAGGAGCCGGGGAAGAAGGGTCCGAAGGGCTGCACACCGGCCAGGGCGGCGAAGCGCAAATTGGTGAAACCGTCGGGGGTGATCGAGGCGGCCTGTTCGATGATGCGCCCGCAGGCCTGCACTGCCGGGAGCGAGACGACGCCATCGGCGGCCATCACGCCCGAGAGGAACACGTTGTGGGTCTCTGCCAGGATGTCGGGGATGATCTCGTAGCTGGCGGGCAGCGAGGGCAGCGCCGGTCCGAGCGACAGGTAAGCAAAGCCGCGCTCGTCTGCGGCGGCTTCTAGATCTTGAGCCAGGCGCACGACGTTGCGCACCTCGCTCTGAGGCAGCAGGTGCAGGAACGGCACGCTCGACAGGCGGGTGGTCTGCACCTCGAAGCCCGCGCCGGCGAAGCGGGCGGTGGCGGTCTCGGCCAGACGGCCTAAGCGGTCGAGGGAACCGGCTGGGGAAGCGCTGGGGTGGTAGAAACAGGTGACAGAGCGGATTTTCATGGGTTCCTCTGGCGGACAACTTCGAACAACAGGATGGACCCGGCGATGGCTGCGTTGAGCGACTCGGTGTGGCCGGGCATGGGAATGGTGACGACGCCGTCGACGTAGGCGCGGGCGGCGCGGCTGGCGCCCTCGGCCTCCCCGCCGACCACCAGGCCGATCGGGGCGGTCAGGTTGAACTGCCAGGCGGGCTTGCCACCCTCGGCGTCGGCCAGGTACAGGCGCAAGTCATGCTCCTGGGCCAGCTCTCGTATCAAGGACCAGTCGAGGCTGAAGATGGGCAGGCGGAAGTGGGCGCCCATGCCGGCCCGCACCACCTTTGGGTTGAAGGCGTCGGCGGTGCCGGGCGTCAGCACGACAGCCTGCACTCCGGCGGCGCCGGCGCTGCGCAGCAGCGTGCCAAGGTTGCCAGGGTCGCGCAGCTCGTCTGCGATCAGCAGGAAGTCGAGGCGCTCGGGGATGGTGGGCTGTGGTATGGGCAGCACGGCCAGGATGCCCTGCGGCGCTTCGGTGTCGGCGACGGCCTTCATGAGCGCCTCGGAGATCTCCTCCACCTCAACGCCTTGGCCGTCGAAGGCAGCCAGGCTCTCATGGCCGCGTGGAGAGAGCTGCTGGCTGTAGAGCACGAACTGCGGCTTCCAGCCCGCGCCAAGCGCCTCTTCGACCAGGCGCACGCCCTCGACGACGAAGGCTTGAGCCTCTTCACGTTCCTTGCGCCGGGCAATGAGGCCGCGCACCAGGTGGATCTTGGAGTTCTGGGATGAAGTGATCATGGGTAGGGAGAGAACATCGAGCAGATGGGAGAGAGCAGCCGTTCCCTACTCTCGTTCACCAAACTCCTTCAGGAAAACATTCAAGGTGTCATCATCGTATAGAACCAGCCGGACAAGCGCCAGCGGGGAATTTGGGTTGCGGATGTAGTAGGCGGCGATGGTGTCGAAGAAGATGTGGGCGGCGTGATCCTTGGGGAAGCCAAAAATGCCGGTCGAGATGGCGGGGAAAGCAATCGAGGTCAGGCGGAGCTTTTGCGCCTGGGCCATGCTGCCCTCGATGGCTTGTTGGAGCTTGACATCCTCTCCGCCCTCACCCCACACCGGCCCAACGGCGTGGATCACGTACTGCGCCGGGAGCTTGCCGGCAGTGGTGTAGGCCGGCTGGGTGTGGGTCACTTTGCCATGTTGGCGCACCCAATCGTTGCTCTCCTCCTGGATCTCCTGCCCACCCTTGCGGACAATTGCCGCAGCGACCCCGCCACCGTGCTGCAATTGGGCATTGGCGGCGTTGACAATGGCATCCACCGGTTCCTGGGTGATGTCGCCCTGGATAATCTCCAGCTTTTGGCCGGATTCGTAAATTTTGGTTAGAAGTGGTTCATTCATGGAGATATTGTAGCAGAAAGAGCGTTAAAAAAAACAGGATGGTGTTATAAACACCATCCTGTTCGAGAATTCGCTGTCAGATCAACCGTTATTGGCGGCGGTCACCACGGCAGTGAAGGCTTGCGGATCGCGAACCGCAAGGTCCGCCAGCATCTTACGGTTGAGCGAGATGCCTGCTTGCTTCATGCCATGAACCAGCTTGCTGTAGGTAGTATCATTCTGACGGGCGGCGGCGTTGATACGGGTAATCCACAGCTTGCGCAGATCGCGCTTGCGGACCCGGCGGTCGCGGTACGAATACCACAGACTCTTGAGCATTGCCTCATTTGCCCGACGGAACAGGCGGTGACGAGTGCCAAACTGGCCTTTGGTGAGCTTTAAAACTTTCTTGTGGCGCTTGTAGCCTTGGGGGCCACCTTTTACACGAGCCATAATAACTCCTTTGCGAACCCCTGGGCGCCGGTGATCTCATTCACCCGTTGCAAACACCCAACAGCCGCACTAAAAATGGATAGCGATAGACGGCGGATCAGTCTCTCTTGTCGATCGATGGCGCAAGGCGCTTGACCCGCTTGATGATCTTTTTGCCCTTGACGGGGATCATCTCGGTGAACAGGGCCTTCGTGCGGTCTGAAGTGCGGCGGCGCAGATGGCTCTTGCCGCCCTTGGTGCGCACTAATATGCCCGACCCAGTCAAGCGAAATCGCTTGGAAGTCGCTTTGTGGGTCTTTAGCTTATACTTTCCTGATTTTTGCTTGCGTGACACAGCGAAACTCTCCTTAATAAAATAGTGCGGTTGTTGGATTAACAGCCGCAGGACAAACCAGCGCACAGTCAGAATTGGGACAATAATTAGCTCTCGTTTGATACTGTTTCGGGTTCTTCAGACTTCTTCTTAGGAGCCTTGGCAGGGGTCAACATCATGGTCATCGTGCGACCTTCCATGTTGGGCGCCTGTTCCACCGTCGAAACATCCGACAGCTCTTCGGCAATTTCCTTTAAGTCTTCCAATGCCAGTTCAGGGTAGGTGATCTCACGCCCGCGGAAGCGGACTGTGACTCGGACCTTCATCCCGCTTTCCAGCCAGCGACGTGCATCCCGGGTCTTAAAACCGCGGTGATGTTCGTTGGTCTTCGGACGGAGTTGGATCTCCTTGACTTCAATTTTCGTCTGTGCCTTGCGGGCTTCGCGTTCCTTCTTGGTGCGTTCGTAAAGGAATTTGCCGAAGTCCATCACTCGACAGACAGGAGGAGTGGCATTCGGGGCAACTTCTACCAAGTCGAGTTCGGCTTCTCTAGCGATCTTGAGAGCCTCTCTTGTTGGTATGACCTCATTTTTACCATCCGGGGTGATCACCCGTACTTCTGGCACCCGTATTTGTTCATTTACCCGAAAATTTGACGCGCTAATAATTTTCTCCTATTCTGCTATTTTTGACTTGATACAATATTAAAACAATTTCCGTAAGTATACGGACTGTGACGGTCCTTACTATATCATATTTTACCCGAATCCGTCAACTATCTGGGATGTTAATTTTATGCGCTGAGTATTCTGAGCGCTGCAATTTCACCCGCCCTGACCTTTATATCGTTAAAAATGGAACGGGCATCCAGGACGCTAGACTTTTTCCTCGATTTCGCGCTTTGCGCGGGCGATGAAGTCGTCGACGGGCATGGCGCCGGGGTTTTCGCCGGAGCGCAGGCGCAGGGCGACCTGCTCGCTTTCGGTTTCTTTGTCGCCTACCACGAGCATGTAGGGGACCTTCTGTTTCTGGGCGTCACGGATCTTAGCGTTCATGCGGTCGGAGCCGTCGTCGACGTTGACGCGCAGCCCCGCAGCCTTTAGTTCCTTCTGAATTTTGTAGGCGTAGTCGAGGTGGCGGTCGGCGATGGGGATGATCACTGCCTGGACGGGCGCCAGCCAAACAGGGAAGGCCCCGGCGTAATTTTCAATCAGGATGGCGAAGAAGCGCTCCATCGAGCCGAGCAAAGCGCGGTGGATCATGTAGGGGCGGTGGGGTTGGCCATCTTCGCCAATGTAGGTCATGTCGAAGCGATCGGGCAGGTTGAAATCGAACTGGATGGTTGAGAGCTGCCATTCACGTCCAATGGCGTCCTTAACCTTGAGATCGATCTTGGGGCCGTAGAAGGCTCCTCCGCCCTCATCCACTTTGTAGGACACCCCGGCTCTCTCCAGAGAGGCTTGCAGCGCTTTCTCAGCATCCAGCCAACGCTCTGGATCGCCCACGTATTTTTCAGGACGGGTACTGAGATAGGCATCGAATTCGTCGAAGCCGAAAGAGCGCAAGATGTGAAGGCTGAACTCCAGCACGAAGTCGATCTCAGCGGGCATTTGGTTGGGGCGGCAGAAGTGGTGCGCATCATCTTGGGTGAAGCCGCGCACGCGGGTCATGCCGTGCAGCACGCCGCTGCGCTCGAAGCGGTAGACCGTGCCGGTTTCTGCAAAGCGCAGGGGCAGATCGCGATAGGAGCGGGTGTGGGCTTTGTAAATGTAGACGTGGAAGGGGCAGTTCATGGGTTTAAGGTAGTACTGCTGGCCTTCGATGTCGATGGGGGAGTACATATTCTCAGCGTAAAAATCGAGATGGCCGCTGGTTTCCCAAAGCTGGGACTTGCCGATGTGGGGGGTGTAGACGAAATCGTAGCCGCCCTTGATGTGCTCGTCGGTCCAGAACTGCTCTACCACCTTGCGCATGATTGCACCCTTCGGGTGCCAGAGGATCAGCCCGGGGCCAATATCCTCCTCGATGCTGAACAGGTCCAGTTCCTTGCCAATCTTGCGATGATCGCGCTTGCGAGCCTCCTCCAGCCGGCTGAGGTAATCTTTCAGCTGTTTCTCGTTCTCCCAGGCGGTGCCGTAGATGCGCTGCAGCATCGGATTATGCTCGTCGCCTCGCCAGTAGGCTCCGGCCACGTTCAGCAGCTTGATTGCTTTCGGGTTGATCTCTTTCGTGTTGTTAACGTGCGGGCCACGGCATAGATCGGTGAAGGTATCCTGGGTATAGATCGAAATTTCCGGTTTTTCGGTGATGGGGCTGCCATCCTCGTCCAGTCCGCCATGCTCAAGGCCTTCGATGAGCTCGAGCTTGAAGGGCTGGTCCTTGAAGATCTGACGGGCTTCATCCGCCGAGACTACTTTGCAATGGAATTCGTGATGGCCCTTGATGATCTCCTTCATGCGCTTCTCGATCTCGTCCAGATCTTCAGGGGTCAGCGGTCGGGGCAGGGAGAAGTCGTAGTAGAAACCGTCCTGTATGGCAGGGCCAATGGCGATCTCGGCGTCTGGGAATTTCTCCAGCACCGCCTCGGCCATAATGTGCGCGGTCGAGTGGCGAATGCGGAACAATTTCTGTTCCTCATTTTGCTGCTTATCGTGTTCTTTCACTTGTTCTTCCATGCTTAACCTCCCTGGTCTCGGGCGCACGGCGCTTGCGTGTCCATCCTTATCGTGCGCCCAATTTCGATCGAATGCATATAAAAACAAAACTCTCGCCCGAACTGGGGCGAGAGATCTATGCTTCGCGGTTCCACCCAGATTGACCTGAACAACAGGCCCATCTTTGACGACCGGTAACGGGGTCAGCCGTTGAGCTTTACTGCAGCAGGGGTTCTGCCGGTTGGAGCTAACGCTCGCAGGGGGTTTTCACCGGGGTCGCTGCGGAAGGAACTCTCAGCCGACGATCCCTTCTCTCTGTCGAGCTGCAGCCGGTTACTCGTCCTGGTCAAGGCGTTTTCTATCACTTGTTGAGATCATTATAATGGCGATCGAAATGGAATTCAAGTCATGATAAAAGGAAATCGTGAAGAAACTTGAAGGCGTCTTCATGGTCTGGGGTTAAACAAGAAGACCGCCATTTCTGGCGGTCTACGAGGTGGGCGATATAGGACTCGAACCTACGACCTCTGCGATGTCAACGCAGCGCTCTAACCAACTGAGCTAACCGCCCGCGAGCGATATTATACATGTAATTCTTAAATTCCGCAAGAATTGATTTTTGAAGGTGCGCTTTTTACTCGGGAGTTGTCTAAAACAGTGGGATGTTAATCGTCCCTGACGTAACCGGCTGGTTGAAGACCTGATCGTAAATGATGTAATCCACGCTCTTGTTAACCGTGGGCAGGCGGCCATAGCAGTACAAGCGGTCTGGACGGGTTGCGTTTACCTGGCAGGTGTAGTCCTTGTTGTCCAAGGTGGCGTAATAGTGGCCCTGGATGGGCTGATCGGCCTGGACGGCGAAGAAGAAGCGGTAACCATCCAAAAAACCGGAGGTATAGAGTTTTGCATCTCGCAGCTCGGCGATGACGGTTGGGGTGGGGGTGGGTGTCTGTGAGGGCACCAAGGTGGCTGTGGCAGTTGCAGTCGGCGTGGAGGTTTCGGTTGGCAGTAAAGTGCAGGTGGCTGTGGGTGTTGATGGGAGCGAGGTGGGAGTTGGGGTGGCTCCACCACCGAGCACCGAGCAAGCGCCAAGGATTAAAGATGCAACAAGCAAGATGGCGATCTGAATAAAGAGCTGGAATCGTCGCATTAAAATTTCCCTCACTGATAACCGGCTTTCAGAAGTGCGCTTTCTATTATAGCCTGTTTCTTGTGAAGAAAACCACGAATCCCACTCAGGTGCACAGTCGAATACAGGCAGAGGGCGCAGCTGCGCCCTCTGCCTGTATTCGACTGTGCACCTGAGTGGGATCTTTATTCAAGCTCCCACACCTCGATGTTCTTCATTTGACAGCGGGTGCCGTAGTCCTTATTCGTGCCTGAGTGCAAGGTCATGCCGAACATGCCTTCGCCGAGGTTGCGGTCGTAGCTGCGGGCAACTTTCCGGCCATTGACAAAGAAGGTCATATAATAATCATCCACCGCCAGCATCAGTTCCGCCTTGCCGCCGGGCGTGTCCAAGCGGCCATAGTAGCCACTGTCGATCTCTGCTCCGATGTTGTTCTTGACACGGAAAGTGTGCACGTGTCCGTCGAGGGCCAGGAAGGAGCCGTAATAATCTTCCTCGCCATTCTTGGCGAAGATGAAGCCGCAGCCTGAGTCGAACCAGTTGGCGATGTTGCTGGCCGATTCCCACTCTACGTTCGTGCGGACAACAAAGTGGTTGAGGATCAAACCCTGCCGCCACCAACGATACCAGTTGATTTGCGCCCAGCTCTCATTGAAATCTGGCAGCTGATAGTAAATTCCCTCTGTGGAGGTTATGATGCCGTTTTCGTACAGATCCTGTACCTGCAGCGCCATCGTCTGCGCCTGAGCAGTGGCGGTGACATAGGCAACTTCAGTGCCGGCCTGTTTGGTGGACTTGCGGCTGGCGTTCATGGTTTCCAAAGCCGCCTGGGTCGCTTGACCGTCAAGGTAAGCCTGTGTGGCCTTGGCTTCGGTGGTGGCCTTCTTTGCCGCAGTCGCTTCGACAGCAGCGGTCGCTTTGCCGGCTGCGGTGGCCGCAGCCGCGGCTGCAGCGGTGGATGTCTCCAGGGCTTGCGTGGCGGGGTAATCTGGGGTAGCTGTGCCGGCTGGAATCAGGGCTGTAAACGAGCAGGCGAGCGAAATCGTGAGCGCCAGTGCTGCAATGAGAAGTGCGTTACGTTTGGGCATCATGAGCCCCCTCCTTAAGTGGGTGAAGCGACGTTGAAACGATGGGTAGAACAGTGTCTGTATACCTATTATATAGAAACTCTATTTTTTTATCTGCTGCCGGGAAGATTTGTTAATGAATAGAAGTTTTGTCTTAACTTGCCCGGCGCTGTTTCGCTTTCTATTGGAAAGACCGGACCCAAAACCTTATGCTGACAGACAGCCGCTATTCTTTCCTGGCCGGGTCGATGCTTGAAATCGTAATCGATCCGAATTGCACCCTCTGCAGCATCGATACCAGTCGGTTGAGATCTCCGACCACCTCCAACCCGGCGTGTCGACCCAGACTTGTGAAGATTTCCACCCATTTACCACCCTTTCTGCGGGACAATTGGACTGATACTTGAGCGTTGAGTGTCTCTGCTATGCGCCGGTTCATACCGGTAGGGGTGGGCGCCTGGAGTAAACCGCTGCGAGCGCTCGTGGCTACCATCTCCAGGCGAAGGTCACGGTTGATAACGGTCCATGACACCTGCCGGTCCTGAATGTCTAATTTTTCAATCTTTGCGCCGGTATAGGTCGCGAAGCGGTAGAGGGCGCCGCCGCACCATAAGCCGATAATGAACCCGGGGAAGGCATGCCCGTGCCATGGGATAACAGCGACCGAGGCGGTAATGCAAGCTCCAGGCACGTCGAAGTGGTTGGACTGTAACCATATCCAGGCGGACGGGAAAGATTTCCCCCAATCCTTCTCGGTGTAGCCGCGCCCACCGCTGAAATCGGCGCTTTGACCATCGATGGTCAGCTCTCCATCGATGGTGTGGTCGAGGCTGACGATGCCGTGGTAGCATTCCATGCGGGGAACCCAGGCATACCAGCCCATGATGCCAGGAGAGGCGAGCTTCACCGGCCAGGGGGAGAGGCCGCTGAAGCGGAGATCACCCTGGAGGGTTTGCTCTGGGCGATGGATGTCGAGCAGGAGATGCTCAGGGCTGAAGTGGTTGGGGCCAATGTGGATGTCGAAGCGGCCGCGCGCCGACCAGAACTGGTCGAAGGGGTAAGCGTGGTAGTTGGATTGCCCTGTGGCGCCATCAAGCACCTGAACAAAGCAGTGACTGGTTTTCTCGTCCTGTCCCTTGAAGACGCCGGGAATGATAGAGCAGCGGTAACGCTCGTCAGCGCTGACAAGCTTGAAGTACCAGCCCTCGAAGAAGGGAGGCGGGGTGTTGTGGCCGTGGAAGGCATCTGGATGGAGTACACTGCGGACAAAATTAAACATGGGAACCCCTGCGACGAACGGATTGGATAAATTATATCCGAATACACGTTGCAGGGACATAGGCAAGGGTTTGGATGGTGGCATTGCGGCGCTTATCCCATCCAAACCCTCGCCTTTGTCCCTGCAAAGCGCTAGAATGTATGATATAATTCCGTCCGCCTGAAAAAAGGATGGCTTTTGATTGGAGAGGTAGCGTAGTCTGGCCTAACGCGCGCGCCTGGAGAGCGCGTGTACCGAAAGGTACCGTGGGTTCGAATCCCACCCTCTCCGCTGTTATTTTAAAGGTGGGTTCGAACACCATCGAGGTACACGTCCCACCCTCTCCGCTGTTTTTAAATTTCCTACAAAGTCGTGCGATGCGAAGAGAGCCTTGGGTCTTTTTATCAATCACCCAGGGCTCTCTTCGCATCTTCATGGTGAATCCTGCTATCTGCGAACAGCACGCAGGAGGATAAAAACCGCTGCGCCGAATACGATGAGCGCCAAAGCGATCCCAAGCCACACCCATAGGGGAAGTGGTGAGTGGGTGACCGGCCGTGCGGTAGATTTCGAAATCGGCAGGGCTTGATCGGGGCGCAGGATGATTTGATCGGCAGTTTGTTCGTCCAGTATCTGCCGGCCGGAGTCGATGCCATTCATTTGCAGCACGTAGGCTGTCACCTGCCAGTACTCCTCATTCGTCAGGCTGCCCTTGTTCTGCCAGGGCATCTCCGCTTTGATATAGTCATGCAGTTCGAGCGCGGTTTGGAATAGATAGCGGATATTGGGACCGGCAATCGGGGGAACGTAGTGGGGTAAATCGAAGCCTTCGGATGGGTGGTTGGACGCATGGCATTTGGACTGCCAGCAGTTTTGATCTTTTGGGTTCCATGTCAGCAGCCACTGCTCGGTTAGACCCTGACCGACGTCGCCGTGGCAGGCGCTGCATACCAGTCGATAGATTTGAGCGCCATAATCGACGGGGGCGGCGCCGGTGTTCATTTCCGGTAAGATGATAAAGCTGTGTTGGGTCGGGGAGGGAGTGGCTAACAGAATAAGCCTCGGATAGAGATCATCTTGCGGTTGATTCGCTGCAAGCGAAGCTGTTTGTGAGATCAGCATGACCACGATCCAAACAGCGACAACGAATATGGTTGTCAAAACGGAGAAGGGTAGCTTTTTCAACGGCCTCATCTTTTCTCCCTTCGTATCCTTTAAATGGTGAAATCGGCCGTGTTGGGTTAATATCGGATGGCTGACGAAACCTGTTGTCAGAGTAGTTACATGATATAAATATCGTTAATGAAAGTCAAGATGGTGTATCAGGAGTAGGGGAATGAGCAACGTTTCGTTGGATCAAGAAGATGTCTATGAGGTGGAGCTGACCACACTGGTGTATGGCGGCGATGCCATGGGTCGCTTGCCGGATGGACGGGCGGTGTTCGTGCCGTTCGCTCTGCCGGGTGAGAAGGTGCGCCTGCACCTGATCGAGCAGAAGCGCGGCTTTGCCAAGGCCGAACTGCTGGAAGTGATCGAGCCGTCGCCCAAGCGGATCGTGCCACGCTGCCTGCACTTCGGTATCTGCGGCGGCTGTGACTATCAGCAGCTCTCGTATGAAGACCAACTGCAAGTGAAAACCGACATCCTGCGTGACCAACTGGAACGCATCGCCAAGATCGAGAACTCGCCGGTTCAGGCCATGGTACCGTCACCCTCTCCCTGGTATTACCGCAACACGATCCAGTTCCACCTTACACCTGATGGCAAGCTGGGTTACTTCGAATCAGACATCCCAAGGGTGTTTGCGATCAGCGAGTGCCACCTGCCCGAGGCGGCGATCAACGACATTTGGCCTCGGCTGGAAGTGGAGCCGGTGCCGGGGTTGGAGCGGGTAGAACTGCGGGCGGATGCCTCCGGTGAGGTGCTGATGACGCTGGAGAGCAGCACGCCAGAGACTCCCGAGTTCGAGGTGGATTTGCCGCTTTCGGCGGTGCATCTCAGCCCGGAGGGCCCGGTGGTGCTGGCGGGCGACGATCACACCGTGCTGGAGGTGCTTGGGCGGCCTTTCTACGTCTCGGCGCCATCGTTCTTCCAGGTCAATACCCCGATGGCGGCGGCGATGGTGCAGCACCTGCTGGAAAACCTGCCCTTGTCCCCACAGACGGTGTTGATGGATGTGTATGCCGGGGTGGGGCTGTTCAGCGCCTTTCTGGCGCCCAAGGTGGGGCGGCTTGTGGCGATGGAGATCTCGCCGTATGCGGTGGAGGATTTTGCCACCAATTTGCAGGAGTTCGACAACGTGGAGATCTACGAAGGGCCGGCCGAGCATATCCTACCGTCGCTTGAGGTGCAGCCGGACGTGGTGGTGGTTGACCCGCCGCGGGCCGGGTTGGAGCGGGCGGCGCTGGATGCGCTGGTGAAGATGGCTCCTGCGATGCTGTGTTATATCTCGTGTGATCAGGCGACCCTGGCGCGGGATGCAAAACGCCTGATCCAGGCCGGATACCACCTGGAGCAGATCACGCCGTTCGACCTGTTTCCACAAACATATCACATCGAGAGCATCAGCTTTTTCAAGCGGACAAAAGGGATGAAGCCGGAAGGTCAGCAGAAGTCGAAGGGCAAACCCAGGGGCGAATTGAAGCGTTAGGAACTTTTCCCGTAAATTCTTCGTCTTATCAACAGACGCACAATCCGTGCGCCTAAAATTGCAACGCACCCGCCCTTCCTGGCACGACCTGTGCTACCCAGGCTTGTGCCGTTTCTTGATAATTCTCTGGAGGAGCACATGAAACATCGTATCTTGTTCGTCCTCATCCCTGTGTTTTTACTGATCACCTCATGCACCTTGCCGATGGCGCAGCCCTCACCGGCCCAGGTTGCGTACACTACACCAAATATGACCATGACGGTCCTATTCAGCTCGGGTGTGCTCGGCTCGCTGACCCCCGCGGCGGAGCCCCAGCTGGTTCCCAGCGTTACCTCCGTCCCAACCCTGCCACCCACGGAGACCAGCATCCCGCCGACAGTGACGATCACCACCACACTCGTGCCGAGCGACACACCGGTTCCCACGCAGACGCCTGCGGGTCCGACTGCGACCCAGACCGCGCCGCCGACGCTGACCCCCGGTGTTAACTATGTTTTCACCAACACGCCCAGCGGCCACTACGTATATACAAACACGCCGACGGGCAGCCACGGCTCGCGGGCGGGTACGCTGTACCAGGCGGCATACCTGTACTCGCCTCCTACGCTGGACGGCAGCTGGGACGAGTGGAGCAACACGGCTTACCCGGCCACATACGTGGTGTACGGCGGCAGCAACTGGACCGGCGGCGACGATTTGGAGGCCTCATTTCGGGTGGGCTGGGATGAGGATTACCTCTACCTGGCGGTGAAGGTCAAAGATGACGTGTATGTCCAGAACGCCAAGCAGGCCGAGCTGTACCTGGGCGACAGCCTGGAGCTGCTGCTGGATACTGACCTGTACGGCGATTTTTACTGGAACCAACTCAGCTACGACGATTATCAGCTCGGCATCTCGCCTGGTCGCCCGGAAGTGGATGGCACACGTGAAGCCTACCTGTGGTTCCCCGGCTCGATCGAAGGTGAGCGCAGTTCGACGCAGATCGGCTCGCTGCGCTCGGACGGCGTCACCCGGATCGAGGCCGCCATACCCTGGTCGACTTTTGGCGTGAGCCCCTATGCCGGAGAACATTTTGGCTTTGCGCTCTCTGCTTCCGACAACGACAACCTGGCCGAAAATCAACAGCAGTCGATGGTCTCCAGCGCCGCCAACCGGCACCTGCTCGACCCGTCGACCTGGGGCGAGGTGGAGCTGGTGTGGTGAGTTAGCGATTAGAGAATGGAGAGCAGAGGGTAGTAAAAGCGCCTGATTTTTTCAGGCGCTTTTACTACTCTAGATTCTCTTTCTTTTCTTATATAATCGTAATTTGAGACCAAGATGGAATTCTTCTGGAAACTCACTGCACTCTCCTTTAAACAAGAGCTGACGTACCGGGCGGCGATGATCGCGGGGCTGGCGACCAACCTGTTCTTCGGGTTGATGCGGGCGATGCTGCTGATCGCGCTGTACAACGGCAGGGGCGAGATGAACCAGCTGACCCTGGCGGCCTCGATCACCTACGTGGGGCTGTCGCAGTCGGCGCTGGCGTTCGTGCGCGCTTTCGGCTCGACCGACCTGATGCAGACGGTCCACAGCGGGTCGGTGGGGGCCGACCTGCTCAAGCCGGCCAACCTGTTCAGCCTTTGGATGGCGAAAGACTTCGGCCGCTCGATCCTGAACTTCCTGGGGCGCGGGGCGCTGTTCATGCTGCTGTTCGGTCTTTTCTACCGGCTCAGTCTGCCGGATAACGCCGGCCAGTGGCTGCTGTTCTTCCTCAGCCTGATGCTCGGCTGGCTGGTCAGCTTCGCCTGGCGCTTCCTGGTCAATCTGGCATCCTTCTGGACACCGGACGCGCAGGGCGTCGCCCGCTGGGCATTCACCATCTCGACTCTGTGCGCCGGGTTCGTGCTGCCGCTGCGGCTGCTGCCGGACTGGTTCAACCGGCTGTGCAGCTACACGCCCTTCCCGGCGATCATCAACACGCCGAATGAAATCTTCCTGGGGACCCTGCAAGGGGCCGGCGCCCTGCGGGCGCTAGGGTTCCAGGCGCTGTGGTTCGTCCTCCTGGCGCTGCTGTGCCAGGTCGGGCTGGCGGCGGGCATACGCCGCCTGGTGATCCAGGGAGGCTGACGTGCGGCACACACTCGACATTTACTTGCGCCTGCTGTCGATCCAGGTCCGCTCGCAAATGCAGTACCGGATATCCTTCCTGATGGACGCCTTCACGACCGGGTTCCTGAACGGCACCTATTTCTTCGCCCTGGCGATGGTGCTGGAGCGCTTCGGCGGGGTGAAGGGCTGGGGCGTCGGCGAGGTGGCTTTCTTGGCGGGCATGGCGGAGATGTCGTTCGGGATGATGGATATGATCTTCAGCGGCTTCGACCCGGACTTTTTCAGCCCGATGGTGCGGCTGGGGCGCTTCGACCAGCTGCTCCTGCGCCCGATCAACATTTCCTTCCAGGTGCTCGGGTCATCCTTCAAGCTGCGCCGGCTCGGGCGCGTTTTTGAGGGCCTGGTGATCTTTATCCTGGCGCTGGCGCTGAACCCGGTGCGCTGGACCTTGGGAAAAGCGCTGTACCTGCCGGTGGTGCTGGCCAGTCAAGTGATCGCCTTCGGCTCGCTGTTCATCGCCGGGTCGGCGCTGATCTTCTGGACGGTCGAGCGTATCGAGGCGGTCAACATCTTCACCTACGGCGGCAACGAGCTGATCACCTACCCGATGACGATTTACCCGGCCTGGCTGCGGCGGGTCGTCATGTATGCGCTGCCGCTGCTGTTCCTGAACTACGCACCGGCGCTGTATTTCCTCGAAATGCCCGACCCGCTGCACCTGCCGGCGTTCGCGCCGTTCCTTAGCCCGTTCGTGGCGCTGGCAATGCTGGGGGCGGCGCTGACCTTCTGGCGCTTCGGGCTGAGACATTATCAAAGCACTGGGAGCTGACATGCCTGCGATCATCCAGGTTCGCGAACTGCAAAAATTCTTCAAGGTAAGCGTGCGCAAGGCCGGGTTGATGGGGGCGCTGGAGGCGCTGGTCGCGCCGGAGCACAAGACCGTGCGGGCGGTGGACGGGGTTACTTTCAGCATGGAAGAGGGCGAGCTGGTGGGCTACCTCGGCCCGAACGGGGCGGGGAAGTCGACCACGATCAAGGTGCTGACCGGGCTGCTGGTGCCGGACGGGGGGCAGGTGTGGGTGGACGGGATTACGCCCTGGAAGAACCGCACGGCTTACGTGGGGCGGATCGGGGCGGTTTTCGGCCAGCGCACGACCTTGTGGTGGGACCTGCCGGTGATCAACTCGCTGGAACTGCTGCGGCCAATGTACCGGGTGCCGGAGGTGCGCTTCCGACGCAACCTGGACGAGTTCGTCGGCCTGCTCGAGATGGAGCCATTCCTCGGCTCGCCGGTGCGCTCGCTCTCGCTGGGCCAGCGTATGCGCGCGGACCTGTGCGCAGCGCTGCTGCACGAGCCGCGCCTGCTGTTCCTGGACGAGCCGACCATCGGCCTGGACGTGGTGGCCAAGGAGCGCATCCGGCAGTTCATCCAGCAAATCCACCGCGACCGCAAGACGACCATCGTCCTGACGACCCACGACATCGCCGACGTGGAGAAGCTGTGCGAGCGGGTGCTGATCCTGGACCAGGGGCAGCTGTTATATGACGGCAGCCTGGCGAGCCTGTCGGCGCGGTTTGAGGAGAAGCGCACTTTGGTAGTGACCTTCGCCGAAGACTACGAATGCGTGGATCTGCCGGGGATTCCGGCAGCGCGGAGCGACGGCCGGCGGGCGGAATACAGCATCGACGCGCGCGAGCAGACGATGGCAAAGGTGGTGGAGCAGCTGCTGGGGCGCTACCGCATCCAGGATTTCGAGGTGCGCCGGTCGGAGCTGGAGGCGACGATCCGCAGGATTTACGTGGAGCGGCTGCTGGCGCCGCCGGCGGGCGGACTTGCGTTTAGCCCTGAAGGATAGAGCGGTCCATTGGATGGATGCGATTGGAGGTAGGAGACTATCGTCGCGAGAATGGATGGGGTTCTGGTAGGAAGATGAACTCCAGGCTAAAAGTCTGGAGCTGCGGCTGGAGCAAAGGCTCAGGTTTTGGCGGGAGGTTAGGGTTTCGAATGCACAAGGGGATTAGGCGAAGCGGGTTGGGGGCCGGCGGTTCATTAACCTGTTACGCTTTTTTAACAATCGATATAAAACTGTAAGATCTGGGGCTGCGGCCCAACAAAAGTGAAAACTAAATGAGATTGATTCGAGGCGGCAAGCAGGGTACACTAAAAGCGACGATATGAATGCTGAACCACGTAAGCGGAAAATCTTTCATCTCGACCTGGATGCGTTTTTCTGTGCGGTCGAAGAGCTGCGCCAGACGGAGTTACATGGAAAACCGTTTGCGGTGGGCGGCAAGCCCAGCCAGCGCGGCGTCGTTTCCTCTTGCTCTTACCCGGCCCGCCTGCTGGGTGTCCGCTCGGCCATGCCAACAGCGGTGGCGATGCGCAAATGTCCTTCTCTAATCTTGCTCCCCGGAGACTACTCCGCCTACCGGGCCGCGTCTGAGCAGGTGATGGACATCCTCCATCGCTTTACCGGTTTGGTCGAGCAGATCTCGATCGATGAGGCATTCATGGATATGAGCGATCTGCCGGAGCCGGGGCTAGAGATCGCCAGAAAGCTGCAAGCTGCGATCTGGGAGGAGACTCGGCTGCCGTGCTCGATCGGGGTGGCCAGCAACAAGCTGGTCGCCAAGATTGCCACGGACCGGGGCAAGGCCGAGAGCCGCAGCGGAGACTATCCCCGCTCGATCCTGATGGTGCCGGCGGGCGAGGAAGCCGATTTTCTGGCGCCTTTGAAAACTGAAGCGCTGTGGGGCGTCGGACCGAAAACGGCGGAACGCCTGGCGGAGATTGGAGTGCATACCATCGGTCAGCTGGCTGCGCTTCCGGAAGCCCGGATGATGGACCTGTTCGGCAAGAATGGGCGAGACCTGTCGCTGCGGGCGGCCGGGATCGACGATCGCCCGGTGGAGACCGAGCATACGATCAAGTCGATCAGCCAGGAAGTGACTTTCGACAGAGATCGTTCAGATGGGGTTTTCTTGCTGCGAACGCTCCAAAACCAGGCCGAAAAGGTAGCCTTCCGGCTGCGAGAGCAAGGGTTGTGTGCTTCCACAGTGCGTATCAAGCTCCGCCGGCCCGATTTTAGTACACACAGCCGCCAGACTACCCTCGACCAGCCCACAAATGCAGACAGCATCTTGTTTGGGGCAGCCGAGCAGCTCTTCAAAGATATTTGGAAACCCGGCCAGGCCGTGCGGCTGTTAGGCATCGGCGCAAGCAACCTGTCGGCGTGCGCGCACCAGCTGAGCTTATGGGATACGAACAGCGAGAAGGAGCGGCGGCTGTTGGAAGCGCTCGACGACCTGCGCGAACGGTATGGGAAGAAAGTCATCCGGCGGGGCCGGACGATCCGAGGCGAAGACGGAGGCTGAACGCTTCCTGGCATTAAGCATGACACCCATTGGATTTCTGATTTACTCATCGAAGCAGAGGCTATTTTATGATCATAACGTCAAAGCACAACAGGAGAAATCCAATGCAAGCCACGAAAGATCTATCAGGAAAACTAGCCGACGGGTTCGCGACCGCTTTGGTTTTGCTGCTCATCACCCTGACCCTGATTTTGATGGTGAATCCCATTGAGCAAGCATTTCGTAATACCGGGCTTTTTATCTATGCCATTGGGCTCCTTGCGGGCGTGATCCTGTGTTTGGAGCGCTCGGTTTTCGGCCAGAATGGGGAAGTAACCAGCGCCCGATTTGGGCTGGCCGGGGGCATTCTGGCCTGGATGATGGTCACGATCAGCAGCTCTCTAGGAGATATACCGGTCGGCAGCATCACCGGTATGATGATCCTGTTCTTGATGGGGATGGTGGTGTTCATGTTGTGGAAAAACCTACCGCTGGGCGTCAGGTTTTTCCTGGCAACTCTGCTGCTTGGAGCGGTGGGTCACTTGCTGTTGAATAACGCCAACGGGCTGATCGTCTGGATCCCGAACAGCAACTTAACCATACTCAGTGGTTACACGTACACTTTAGGCGCTTTAATCGCAATGGTGCGCCTGTTCCTGTTCCAGGGAGGCTCGATCGACCGGACCTGGGCGGCGCTGGCGCTGTGGTTCTTCATCACGCTGGCGCTTTCGGCGTTCCAGGGCGCGGCGTTATTGTAAAGCACAGAACAGCGAGCAAACAATAGAGAGCAGTAAAATCGGCTGGTGTACTGGTCGATTTTACTGCTCTCTATCTCTTCCTTACAACGACTTCACCACGGCCGGTTGATAGGCGTTGAGGACCTCTCGATACAGGTTGTGGATACGGGTGGTGATATCCTCCCAGCGGTATTGCTGCGCATAGGCGTTGGCCTGCTCGCCGAGACGGGCGCGCAGTTCCGGCTGTGAGATCAGCTGGGCCAGGCGGTCGCCCAACGCCACGGGATCATCGTCCGGAACGACATAACCGGTCACGCCGTCCTGCATCAGGAAAGCAAGCCCACCGACTTGCGAAGCGACCACCGGCGTTCCGCAGGCCATCGCCTCCAGCGCCACCATCCCAAAGGATTCGTAATGCGAGGGTACGATCACCATCTCGGCCGCCGAGTAGTAGTAGGGGAGCGAGTTCTGGCTGCGCTTGCCCAGGAACAGCACCAGGTCTCCGATGCCCAGTTCTTGGCACAGGCGCTGTAAGCGAGGCATTTCGGCGCTCATATCGTTCCCGTTGGCGCCCGGGTCGCCGCCGATGATTGCCAGGTAATGGGGATATTGGGCCAGCAAGCCCTTCTCGTGAACGTAGGCGATGGCCCGGATGAGGGTGTCAATGCCCTTGAGCGGCTCGATGCGCCCCACAAACAGCATCATCTTGTCCTTGGGCGGTACGCCGACCACGGCCTTGGCCTCATCGTCCGGAATGGGGTAGAAGTGACGGGTGTCGACGCCGGGCGGGATGGTGACCAGCTTGCGCGGGTCAACATGGTAGAGGAACTCCAACTGTGACTGCTCGGCAGGGGTGGCCACCACAACTTTATCGGCGGCGCGCAGCACCTGGTACTCCCCCTCGACCCGGTAGGGGCCTTCGGTCTCGCCCGGACTACGCGCGATGCGATTCTTCATCTGTCCGAGGGTATGGAACATCTGGACAATCGGCACATCCCAGCGCTCTTTCAGCTTCTCGGCGGCCAGACCAGACATCCAGTAGTGCGAGTGGATCAGATCGTAGCGAAAGCCCTTCTCATCGGCAAAGCGCTGGATACCCTCCACAAACTGTGGCAGGTGCTCGGCCAGCTCGGGCTTGGGCAGCGGCACTTCCGGGCCGGCGGGGACGTGCACGACGCGGTTGCAGAAACCAAGGTCGTGCAGCACGTGGGGGACATGCTCGTCCTGCGAGCGGGTGAACACATCCACATGCACGTCCTGTTCGCCGAGGTGGGCAGCCAGCTCACGGACATAGACATTCATTCCACCGGTATCTTTGCCCCCCAGCGTCGCCAGGGGGCAGGTATGGTACGAGATCATAGCAATATTCATGGTTTCCGTCTCTTGCGTGTTTGAGTCGTGTGCTGGTATAATGTGCCTCGCGCCACCGTAGCTCAGATGGTAGAGCAGACGATTCGTAATCGTCAGGTCAAGGGTTCGAATCCCTTCGGTGGCTCACTTCATAGACATATCCCCCCTCTGTGTTCACAAGTTCATCCGGTTTGTAGTAGGTGATCAGGCCGGTTATTTTATCACCCAGGCGTTCGACGGTGATGCTGTGGATGAGGCCGTGTAGAACCCTGCGGCGCTGGTCAAGGTCGCCGGTGGTGAGGGCGGTGCGCAGGTTGGCGGCCAGCTGGTCGATGGTGTGCGGTTCGGGCTGATCGGGTACGGCGTTCAAGGCTGATTTTACCCTGGCGATTTCTGCCAGGGTTTTTGTTTCCTGGCGTTCGAGGTCGCTGAGCTGGCCCAGGAGCGTTTGGCTGTGGCCAGCTTCGGCTATCGCGCCCGAAATGTTGGTTAGTTTGCGCTTGAGGGCTTTCAGGTCGCTGTCGAGGGTCTTCAGCTGGGCCTGCAGCTCTGCGGTGTGCTCGCCGGTGGTCTCCAGCTCGCGGGCCTGCAGGTTGGCAAGGTTGCCGGTGTCGAGGATGTGGTCGATCACCTCATGCAGGACGGTCTCTTCGAGCAGCTGCTGGGGGATGAGCTGGGCGTCGCAGCTGCCGTTGCGCCGGTGGGTGCTGCAGCCGTAGTAGCGCATGGTGGCGCGGCCTTTCTTTTTCATGGTCTCGCCGTTCATGGCGCCGCCGCAGCGGGCGCATTTGAGCAGGCCGGACAGAAGGTAGACGGACCGGGCGCGCCGGGGATGGTTGGTGGTGGTCTCTGCATCCATTTTCTTGCCTTTCTCGATATTCTTTTGGTTCACGGCTTGAACGGCGTTGAAGAGCTCTTCGCTGACGATCGGCTCGCAGTAGCCGGGGATGACCAGGTCGCCGTAGTGCAGCTCACCCATGTAGAGGCGATTGCTGAAGAAGTGTGTCCACGAGTTCTTGTTGGTGTAAATGCGGGTGGCTTTGGTGATGGCGGCGTAGCTGCTGCCTGCGGCGCGCATCTGGAAGGCGGTGCGCACGGCGTCGATCATGGTCGGATCGGGCACCCAGCGGTGGACGGTTCGCGGGCGGCCGTCGCGGTGGGTTCCCAGCTGGAGGGCTTCGCGGAGGAAGCCGCGCGGCGGGATGCCGGGGATGCCGCCCTGCTGCACGATATAGTATAACCCGCGGCGCACGTCGACGGAGAGATCTTCGAGGTAGCGGGCGTTCATCCAGTCGATGGCCGCCTCGAAGAAGCGGCCGTCGAGGCCATCGGGCACGCTGTCATTCAGTGAGTGGATCTTGAAGCCACGGCGGCGCAGGTCGGCCTTGTAATACTGGGCGTCGTCGATGTCGCGGGCGAAGCGGTTGAACTTCCAGATGACGATGCCGGCATCGGGGCAGCCATCGGCGCGGAAGTGGGCGACCATCTCGAGGAAGGCGGCGCGGCCGATGGTGGAGGAGCCGGGCGCGGGCGGCGTCGAAGAAGAGGCGCGTCAGGAGTGTAGCCGTGGTCGGCGCACCAGGCGCGGATGACCTGCTCTTGCTGGTCGACGGAGAGCTCTTGGTCCTCGTGGCCGCTGTCACGAAGGTATGCGACGATGCCGGCGGATGGGGGAAACGGATTACTGCTAACTTTCATCAAAGGATAACTGCGTTCCTTGTTTTCGGGTTTGGCGCGGGGCTTTTTTGTAGGTGACGCTGGTCTGGCGGAGGGGGGGCATGTCGATGCAGCGGCCGGCGAGCAATTCTTCGATGGTGAGGATCTGCATGCGGGGGTGATTGCCCCAGGGGGACTGGTAATAACCGGCTGTGGAGGCTTCGGAGCGCATTTGCCGGGTCGGTTCATGCAGGGCGATCAGTACGCCGATCTCTGCCCCTTCACGCTCGATCACGCCGCGCAGATCGCGGATGTAACCAGCATGCAGCTTACCGGATTTGACCTGGATGACAATCTGCTTGGTGGCCTTGGTCGCATCATCGACAAAGTACAGACGGCCGTCAATGCCCCGATCGGCGCCTTTCTTTTTCTCGATACCGCGCGCGCCCAGCAGGCTGACTGCCCACCACTCGAACTGGAAGGGATCGCGGGCGGCCAGGCGGCGGGCTTCGCTGACGGTGTACGGTTCGCCGATCACCTGGTACTGGGCCTGGTCGCCGTAGCTGTCTTTCAGGCGGCGCTTGATCAGGTCGATGGCCAGGAAGGTGATGTCGATGCCGATCCACTGGCGGTTGAGCTTCTGGGCGGCGGCGACGGCCGTGCCGCAGCCGCAGAAGGGATCGAGCACCACGTCGCCCTCGTTGCTGCTGGCCTGGATGATGCGCTCCAGGAGGGCTTGCGGTTTTTGAGTGGGATAGCCGAGGCGTTCATCTTTTGGAGCGCCCATTGTAGATAGGCCGTGAATATCATCCCATATATCCTGCAATGGAATGCCTTTCGCTTCACGAATATACCGCTTTAATTTCGGCCATGCACCGGCGTCGGGGGACAATATAACACGGCTGTCTGTGTCCAGCTCGTCCTTTAGACGGTGGAACCATCCAATGCCGGTTTTTTGTGGTCGGATTTGATCCCGCCGTGAATCGCCAGTTTCACCGTTCCGTCTTACCACTGCATTTATATCGCCTGTCCAGTATGGTCCTCTCCCATCATCATCATCATATTTGAAATTCTTATCTATATATTCGCTGATCGTTTTCTTGCCGAATATCGTTCCAAATAAAGTTCTCGGATTTCACATAATAAAAGATAACGTCATGGACAGGACCATATTTTTTGCACTATTTCATGAGAGTGGCTGCGTTTCCAAATAATCTCGCTCCTGAAATTAGCCGGTCCAAAGATCGCATCCAGGAGGATCTTGAGGTAATGGCTGGCGGTGGGGTCGCAGTGAAGGTAGAGGCTGCCGGTGGGTTTGAGGACGCGGTGCAGCTGGATCAGGCGCGGGGCCATCATGGCGAGGTAGGCCATGAGGTTGCTGCTGCCGAGCATGTCTTGGAAGGCTTTGATGCTGGTGGCGACCTGGCCGCCGTGGGCGAGGGTTTCTTCGTAGGCCTGCGCTGAGGCGGCGTTCCATTCCCAAGTATCTTCGAAGGCCTGGATCTGAGCGGCGCTTTTGGCGCCGCTTTTTTCGGAGAAGAGGACGTTATAGCTGGCGTTGGAGTTAAACGGAGGATCCAGGTAGATCAGGTCCACCGTCTCGTTTTGGATATATTCACGCAGTATGTCGAGATTGTCGCCGTAGTAGAGTGTGTTCATGATGGTTAACCGTGTGATCCCCTTATCAGGTGATTCATCCCCCATTATTCAACCTCAACTTAACCGGATGGGGGATTGCGGAATTACTAGAACGGGCATACTATTTATATTATCGATACCAACTTTGAACGAAGGAGCCACTTTGAAGCGCTTGCTTTTTACCTACTCTTCTTCGACCTCTTCGGTCCTGACGTACTTGAACCCAAACTTTTCGAAGATCTCGATCGTGATCCGTTCGGCCTCGGGGGAGGAGCCGGTGAGGCTGCGCTGTTCGAGCGTGCGGTTGACCTCAGCGGTGGCGAGCTCTAAGGCGCGGGCCATGTCGGGCGGCAAGGCATCGAAGGGGGACGCGGCGTCTGATTGAAGTGCGGGCAGCCCGGCCGCTTCGTAGATTTCATCCCCATAGAGTTTAGCAAACTTGGCAATGGTTTTAACGCCCGGCATCTTTTTGCCGTTCAGCATATCGTTCATATAGCCTTGAGCTATTCCTACATGCCGAGCGTAGGCAGCGACAGAACGGCCAGTGATCGCATCGCCACGCCATTCAAGGTACTTCTTTGTGAGCCAGTCGGAGAACGTCATTAGAACAATTATAGCCATATGTGGAGTAATTTCTACAAAAGTGTTGACAATTGCACGAATTAGAGTTACTATAAACTCAGTTGAGATTGAATAAATCAAAGAGAGTTTACATGGGCAAAAACACCTACCTGAACATGCGACTGAGCGAAGAAGAGCAGGAAATGCTGGAGGAGCTCGCTCGCATGACCGTCCGCACGAAATCCGATATGGTCCGCTTCCTCATCCGTCAGGCATGGGAGAAGGCCATGGAGAGTGCAGAATCCACCAGCGCCGCTGCTAACGGCAATCACCAGGAGGACCGATAGGGAACGATTAAATAAACCAACATCGCAATTTCATTGACCCCTGAGGGGGAACCAGGCGCAGAAGCTTTCATCGAAGATCGACAATGGCGCAACCCACTGACCTAAACAACTGAGCAAGCTGACAAAGCAACGATCTTTGATCGGTTGTGCAGGGTTCTTTGCGTCTCTATCCACTGCGCTTAACAAATAGTGTACGAGGATCGACCAGGAATGCAAGCGGATGTAGGAGGGCAGGATGGACGAATGGGCTGAGAAGTTTTGGCGGGCGCTGATGGCATGCATCAAGGCGGAGCGGGTGCGGGTGAGCGTGGATGTGGTCACTCCGAGCGGGCTGGAGCAGGCGCTGGCGCAGATCGTGAAGCTGGATGAGCGGGTCCAACAGCAGTACCACGGCCTGTTCGCGCAGCAGCTGTGCCTGGGTGAGATGGAGTACGACTTGGCGATGGAGAGCTACAAGCTGCGGCAGGGTGTGGGAGTGGTGGAGTTAGCTTAGATCAAAGGAGATGGAAATGGGTAAAAAATCAAGGTTAGTCAAGACCAAAATTCATGAGGCATTAGTAGCGTGTGACCGAGCGCCCAGGATTGAAGTGCAAGTTTCTAAGGTCAGTCCTGAAGGAATGAAACAGGTGTTAGAACAGATTTCTAATCTGGGCGAAGTAACCTACATGATCTACAGAAAAGAGTTTTCTAGGCGGTTGGGTATTTCGCAGAAGGAGTTACACAACGAACTGTTGCAATTTATCAGAGGAGCAACAGAAGACGAAAAGAGCTCCGAAGGAAATAACCAAGTCGAGATAGCTCTCGCGGCTTGCACGGATGTCTACGATACCAAATCGGGGGCGAGAGTAGTGCGCAAATTGCGTCTTGCGGATGCGCTCGTTGAGATTTCCAAGTTGGATGATATGGAACTTTTTGCCTACCGCCGACAGCTATCCTCACGGCTGGGGATGGACATACGAGAATTCATGGAGGTATTGAGGAAATTCAATCAGGATCGGGCAACTCGTTCGTCTCAACAAACAACCTAATGTTTGAACAAATGCGGCACATGACGGCGATCAATGGAAATTCCTTCGAATTGCTGTCAGGCATGGGTAAATGGGTTCGAAAGTAGTAAAGGTTGTTCGAGCCGCAAATGGGGCAGACAAGTGTAATGTCTAAATCGTCTAGAACTGCTTTGAGATTTTCTTCAGGCGTTTGCATCGTAACCTCGTCAGATCATTTTGTTCTATCGTAACAAGAACCATACCAGAAGTCTAGCAGAGGAAAAAGACCATGTATAGCAACCTGATCGACCAAGAGACATATGCCGCGGTGGTGGCGGCCGCGCCGAAGGTGAAAGAGTATAAGCTCGAGCTGGCGCGGGAGATTGTTGGGCTGCTGCTCAAAGAGCAGGAGAAGGTTTATCCAATCATGAACCTCGATCCTGATCGCATCCGCAGCCAGAAGGTCGGCGACCTGGCGGCAATGCTGCTCGAAGAGCACACACCGGCCGAAGTGGGCGGGATCTTGCGCGAACTGGGACTGGTCTCCCAGCGCAAGCGCGACGGCTTCCACGTCTACTGGAGCACCAAGCAGATCGAAATTCTCACGGCAGCGTTGGGGGTGAGCCATGCTTGAGCAGCTGGTGGTGACCACGGTGGATTGGCAGAGCGACTGGCGGGCGTGGCTGGGGAAGCGCGGCACGGCCAGCGCGAGCACGATCGGCAGCTACCAGTGCGACCTGAACGTGTTCGCTAAATGGTTCGAGGCTGAGAACGGGCAGGTTCTGACGCCGGAAAGCATCACGGGCGTGGATCTGCGCGAGTTTCGGCGCTGGTCGCTGGAAGAGCAGCAGGTGAAGCCGAAGACCTGGAACCGGCGCAAGGTGAGCCTGGCGCTGGTGTGCCAGTGGGCGCAAGCGCAAGGCTACCTGACGTATGACCCAAGCGACGGCCTGCAGGGCGCGGAGGAGCAGGAGCCGGCGCCCAAGTGGATCACAGACGTGGAGTACAACCGCTTGATGCGCGCGGTGGAGCGGGCGACCCAGACGGCGCAGAGCGACTTCCAGCGCGGCCTGGCGTTGGAAACGCAGGCGCTGGTGCGGCTGATGGCGGACGCGGGGCTGCGCGTGGCGGAGGCGTGCGCGCTGAACTGGGGGGACGTGACGATCGGCGAGCGCAAGGGCCGGGTGGTGGTGCGGTTAGGCAAGGGCGCGAAGCGGCGCGAGGTTCCGCTGAACGCGGAGGTGTGCCGGGCGCTGAAATTGTGGAAGACCGATTCTGTTGGCCCAAATCGGAGCGGCGTCACAGGCGCGCCGGACCTGCGGGATCTGCCGGTGTTCCCGGGGGAGAGCGCGGGACGGCTCGCCAGCCGCACGGTAGGGCGGCGGATGAACGAGCTGGGGGATGAGGCGAAGGTGGAGGGGGGATTGTGGGCGCACCGGCTGCGGCACCGGTTCGGCAAGCACCTGGTGGACCAGGGCGCACCGCTGACCACGGTGGCGAAGCTGATGGGCCACAGCAGGCTGGAAGTTACCCGGCTCTACGTCACCCCTGGCTGGGAAGACCTGGAGCGGGCGGTCGGTATTCGAGATTAGTGCAAAGGAGCAAACATTATGGCAGGAAGCGTTCCGAATTTGGTGCGGGTGCGGGTGATCGCGAGCGAGGCGAACATCAAGCATATTTCGGAGGTGATCAGCGAGGCGCTGGAGAAGAACGGCGTGCAGGTGCTGGAACAGTCCAGGCCGTACCCGGTCGATTATCCGGACCAGGATAAGAAGCGGGTGTACATCACCGGTCAGCTGCGCAGCTATGCGACAGCGGAGAAGGAAGTCAGATATGAGGACATGGGAGAGCAACCATGAAGATCCAGGATTTCGTGAGGCTGGTGGAGGATGAGGAGCGGGCGGAGCAGGAAGCGGAGATCCAGCGCCGTGAGGAGCTGGTGTGCGAGGCGCTGCCGCGGTTCGTGGAGAACGTGGAGGTGTGGACGGATGATTTCGAGGATTACGAGGCGGGCGAGATCCGGGTGGAGTGGGACCAGCACGATATGTTCCGCCTGGCGCTGCCGATCACCTGGTGCGGGCTGAAAGGCGAGATCTGCACGGATGCCTGGGGAAAGGCAGCCAGTTCGATTTATGCCGAATGGGATGAACGGCCGTCGCGGCTGAAGATCTGGTGGGGACCGGCGGAGAAGGATTTTGAGGATATCTACCTGCCGGGCGATGCCAACTTCGCATTCGAAGTCAATTACATGGAACAGGCGGAGCTGCTGGATCCGCTGGAGCTGGGGCGGTTCCTGGTGGAGGTGCTGGCTAAGCGGAAGACAGACAAGGAAGAGCAGCAGTTCTGGGCGCCGGAAGCACAAGCAGCCAAATAACGTAACGAATACTTGGATGGGGGGCGGTTCCCCTCCCGCCCCCCATCAATCATCTTAGGAGGCAGCAATGCCGCTAACCTGTGATCTGAAAGGCACAAACATCACCTTGCCGGATGACACACAGCACCAGCTGGCCTACCAGCTGGCGTGGCAGCTGATCTTCGACATGGCAGCGGGGCAGCCCACCACCAGCTTGCCCACGGTCCCCGGCGCCGGTGATGAACCGGTGAATGCAGCAGGGAAGAAATTCACGAAGTTCGCAGGAAGTGGGGCGGGGGCTGTGCCGGGGGGAGGCGCGGAAAATAAACGGGCGCGGGCGGCGGAGCGGTGGAGAACGAGGCGCGGGAAACGGACGCATAACTAAACCTTATGCGACAGAAACAGGACCGGAGAGCCGGTTTTTAGCGTGATTTTGGGCCAATAGAAGCGGGAATTATAGTCGCATAACTCGGAGACTACATTGATTGACAACACCGACATCATTCAGAGAGCCAAAGACGCAAACCCGATTGAGGATTTGGTCAGCGAAGACGGGTATCCCCTGGCGGGCAGAGGTAAATGGTTAAAAGTAAACCGGCCAGGAACGGGCGGCTTAGTTCTGAACACGCATGACCAGTGCTTCCACTGGAACGCACGAGATATGCACGGGGACGTGATCCGTTGGGTAGAGTACGAGCATAAGCTCGATTTCAAAGAAGCAGTGAACTACTTATGCCGCAGGGCGAGATTACCAGAGCCTAACTGGGGGCATCAGGACATGGCCACTCGTGCAGCTGCCCGGGCAAGGGAAGACGCGCTGAGCGTGGCGGTGCGGGTGTTCCAGAAGTGGCTGCGGAGCGATGCTGCTGCTACTGCCTACTGCCAGGCGCGTGGGTGGAGCACGGTCGAAGGGGAGGGAGAGGAACGGAAGCCGGGCAGCATCCAGAAAGCGCAGCTGGGCTACAGCGGCGAGGGCACACGCGAAGAACGAGAAGAGATGCGCAAGGAGCTGCTGGCGGCAGGCGTGGATCTGGACAGCCCGGTGGCGGTGGCCATTACCGGCATGCAGGGCGACGTGGCGGCGTGGGCGAAGCGGCACAACCTGCAGGCGTCGGAACTGAACGATGAATGGCTGCTGAAGGGTTACATCCCCGGCATGATCGGCTATAAGCGCCTGGTGTACCCCCATATCAAGGGCGGGCGGGTGGTGTACCTGAGCGGCCGGTCGATCGATGCGAAGTACCACTACAACCTGCCCGAGGTTCTGATCGGCGAGCGCCAGCCCTACTACTCCTACGAGTACGCCCCCAGAGAGAACCAGGTGGTGATCGTGGAAGGGCAGGCGGACGCGGTCAGCCTGGCGCAGTGGGGGATCCCGGCGCTGGCGCTGGCGGGTGTGACGCCCGGCGAGGGCTTGCAGGAAGCGCTGCAGCGCCACAAGGTGATCTATGTGGGGCTGGACGCGGACGAAGCGGGCCAGAAGAACGCCTGGAAGGTAGCGGACCAGCTGGGGCCGATGGTGCGGCTGGTGAGCTGGCACAACAGCGGTTTCAGCAGCTGGGCGGGCAGCGATGGCGCGGTGAACTCGGTGAAGGACGCGAACGACCTGCTGCGGTCGATGCACCAGAAGGGGCTGGATCGCAAAGAGCAGATGGACCTGGCGCACAAGCTGCTAGAGGGAGCGCCGACGTATGTCGAAAGCGTGTGCAGCTGGGCGGGCAGCCAGCAGGGAGCGGCACGTGATGCGGCGCTGCAGCAGGCGATTGCGGTTGTGGCAAGATTGGACGAATTTTCATTCAATGCCAAACGATCACCACTGGCGAAGTCCTTGCAGATCGGCGTGCGCGAGCTGCAAAACATGCTCAAAGTTTTTGAGAAAGTTGAAAAAGAACGGGTCGCAGGGGGCGAGCCGGTCTTCACGTGGGGCGGGCAGGCAGCGGAGGGATGGCTGATCGAGTATCTCTACAACCCCGACAAGCACGAGGCGTACCTGGCCTGGCGGGATCCGGAGGGGAAGGTGGGAAGCGGGCCGAACGTGACGATCGACGGCCGCCGCTATGAACCTTATCCGCCGAATGATGTGCTGCGCAACGAAGCGGTGATCTTCCCCAGCCGGTTGGGGGACAAGCGCGAGATCCGTGAGTTGGTGGCCATTGTGGAGATGTACATCAAGAGTGTGTACCTATTACCCAGCGACCGGGTCTCACGGCTGATGGCCTACTATATCTTGTTGACTTGGGTATATGACAGTTTCGAGACCATTATCTACTTGCGAGCGATGGGTGGGGCAGGGTCCGGCAAGTCTGAGCTAATGCGACGAATTGGCTTGATCTGCTACAGGACCATGACCGCCAACGGTGCGGGCAGCACCAGCTCGTTATTCCGGGCGCTGGAACGCTACAAGGGGACGGTGTTCATCGACGAAGCCGACATCCAGAACAGCGACACCGAGAGCGACATGGTCAAGTTCTATAACTTAGGGGCCATGAAGAACAATCCGATCTGGCGCACGGTGGAAGTGACCGGGCCGGACGGCAACAAGGATTGGGAGTCGGTCAGCTTCCAGACGTTCTGCCCCAAGCTGGTGGCCATGCGCAAGGAGTTTCGAGATGACGCGGTGGGTAGCCGGTCGCTGACGTTCAAGCTGCAGCCGCGGGAGATGACGGAGCTGAAGGCGGCCGGGATCCCGCTGTCGATCACGGCGGGCATGCGCGAGAAGGCCAGGGCGCTGCGCAACCTGCTGGTGCGCTTCCGACTGGAGACGTGGCGCCCGAATATCGAGATTGACATGGACTACTACGACTTGACGATCAGCGCGCGCTTGAACCAGGTGGCGGGGCCGCTGCTGGCGATCGCGGCAGAGGACCCCGACCAGCAAGAGGACATCCGGCGAAACCTGCGTGAGTATTACGCAGAGACGATCCTGAATAAGTCGATGACCAAGGCCGCGCGGGTGCTGGAAGCGCTGTGGAAGATCTGGAACTATCCGGACCTGCATCGGGACATGATCAAGGTGGAGTCAGACGGTTCGCAGTTGATCAAGGTCGGAGATGTCACCCGGATCGCTAATGAGCTGATGGATGAGATGAACGAAACGGATGATGAGGTTGAAGAAGAGCAGGAAGATGATGCAAAGCCAAAGTGGAAGAAGAAACGTACCAAGATGACGCCCCGCTCTATCGGGCACATCTTGCGAGAGGACTTCCAGCTACAAATGAGTGAACGCCGCCGTGATGGGTTTTGGGTCTTCTTCAACGAGCCACGGCTACTGGGTCTATCCACCCGCTTTGGCGTCAACCCCAGCGATTTCGGACCACAGGAAGGGAAGGAAGGGAGTAATGGCCATGCGCAAAAACCGGTGCAAAAACCGCTCGTGTGAACATGTGAACATTGTGAACATTACCCCCCGCTACTGCATTTGTTTTGTCAAAAGGGGCCGAAACTGCAAAACAAATTGTCTCCCGGAAACCAATGTTCACAACGTTCACATGTTCACGGGTCATTTTTGGGCGTTTTTAAGGCAATTTGGGGCATTTATGCGGCATTTTGGCGCGAATTTTACTCGTAATTATACATTCATTGTTAACTTAGATAACTATTGTGAATATATATGCGCATGCGTCCTGTATTTGCCTTGCGCATAGGTATAGGGAGTGTGAACATTGTGAACATTGGCCTTTTTCAATGTTCACAGGAAGTTCACAGGGAGGTGAGAGATGAAACTGAAACACTTTTGGCATGTGATCGTGACCATGATCCAGGCCAATCACAGCGCAAAACCGAGCTGCGATGAACAGCGGAGCAGATTTCAGCCTACACCGGTCTACCGGCGGGCTTCCAGCAAGGTCAACACCGTGCCGATGGAGATGTACGCACCAGAGCTGCGGCACTTCGAATTGATTGGTGGCAAGAACTAGGGAGGCTGCGATGAAAAAGGTATTGGTGGTGGTGAGCGTTTTAGGGATCGTGTGCCTGGCCGGGATGGAACTGCTGCGAGGCATCCTGAACGGCATGGAGCGCACCACGCAGGCGGCGGCGAATCATGAGGTGGCCCGGTCGGTGGTGACCGCGAACAACACCATGTCGGTGCTGGTGTGGCTGGTGATCGCGCTGCTGGTGGTGATCGTGGTCCTGGTCCTGTTCGGTGTGATCGCCTACCTGGCGCTTAGAAACCGAAAACCGAAGTGGGCGTCAGGCCCGAACGCGAACTGGGGCAGGCTGGACTGGCCGCAGGTGCGGGTGATCAAACAGCAGCGCCAGCTGCCGGCAGCGCAGCAGGACGGTTACATCATCCTCCAGGATGAAGAAGAAGAGGATTTACTTCCTTGGTGGCCGGAATGAAGCGCGCCTTGATCCTGAGCTGCATCGCGCTGGGGCTGCTTGGGCTGCTACTGGTGAGCTGTGATACATACTCGGTCGACCCGGGCACCCAGCGGGACCTGGCGCTGACGGCCGCCCAGCATTGGGACCAGGCGAGCCGCGACACGCAGATCGCAAAGGCCAATCAGGACTACGAGCAGGCGATGGCCAGCACGCAGGCCGCGGCGCAAGCGACCAACGCGGAGATCGCCCAGATCGCGGCCCTGCAGGCGACCGAAGAGAGCAATCGCTCGACTGAAAGCGCCGCGGCGGCCATGACCGCCAACGCTGCCACGGCCGAGGTGGAGCAAACCGACCGGGCGATCACACGCGCGGCCAACCAGGCGGTGTTCGACCGGCAGAGCACGCTGGACATGGCGACCATCCAGGCGGTGCAAACGGCGGCCGTCCTGGATGCGCATGAGCGAGAGTTGAAGAACGCCAGGTTGGAGCTGCAGAACCGGGCGCTGGCCGTCGGGAAGCTGTTGATCTGGGGCATTGGGATCCTGCTGATGGTGTGGATTGTCGTGCGGGGTGTGCTGTGGCTGCTGCGGCGGCGCCACACCTACCAGCGCAGCGACGTGGTGGACGTGGATGGAACCTACTACCAGCCGGGCCTGTCGAACGAGCCGGTGGTGCAGATCCTGCCGAACGGCGGCGGCCGCGCACACCCGATCTCACGCGAAGACGTGCAGGAACGCACAACGATACGCGCGCAGTCGGTGGAGCTAGTGCGAGCCATGCCGCCAACCGCAAGCCGCCGGCGCAGCTGATGGCCCCGCGCCGGCCGCAAGAGGATATCGAGATCGTCGACGCGGAGAACGTGCGCGAGATCATGGACGAAGCCGAGCGGAAGCT
>CAWEQO010000006.1:0-14979 GCA_963811225.1 uncultured Chloroflexia bacterium | reverse complement strand
GTCATAATGGGCTTGATTTCGGGATCCCGGAGGGCACACCGGTGTATGCCACGGCCGATGGCGTTGTCACTCGAGCGGGGATGGACGGCAGCGGCTACGGGATCCATGTGCGGATCGAGCACGCGGGCTTCACCAGCATCTATGGCCACCTGCGCTCACTGGCGGTCAAGACCAATCAAACGGTCAAGGCCGGGCAGGCGATCGGGGAGAGCGGAAACACGGGCAACAGCACGGGGCCGCACCTGCACTTCGAGATCCGCAAGGTGGCGGACAACTGCAAGAGCACGGTGGACCCGCTGTACTACCTGCAGCAGTCGCAGGCGGACCTAATCCGGGGTGTGGTGACGGAAGCGGGGAATGGGCTGCGGATCCGCACTGCTCCGGTGAGCGGCGAGGTGAAGGGGTACCTGGCGGCTGGGACCGAGGTGGATCTGACGGTTGTCCAGGGGGATTGGGGCAGGCTGTTCGAGGCGGGGGAGAGGTGGGTGTGCTTTCGGATGAACGGGCAGGTGTACGTGCAGCTGGAGGAGGTTCCGACGCCGGATGTTGGGGAGGTCGGTGACCAGGTCAAGCTGGAACGACTGTGGGCTGCGCATCCCGAGCTGCATTAGGGTAAGGGGCGGCGAAGGCATGTGTATGGAGTAAGTCCCTTCGGTGGCTCAGTGCGTTTAAAAGCCATTTCCCCTTTTTGACGAAAATTTATTGGGTAATGTTATCACGATTTCGGTCGATGATTCGATTTGGATTGAGGGGTGGGGAGAGAAGGGCGCGAAGTGCCCTAAGGAGCCTGCCAAGAGGATCGCACCAGGACGGACTGTATTATCGAAGACCATGCTGAGCAGGAATCCGTGGTCGGAGCATTAGGGAGGTACGACCTCCTCTTGCTGGTCGACGGATAGCTCCTGGTCCTCATGGCCGCTGTATCGGAGGTAGGCGAACAACGGAGTGGAGGTGGAGTTGGCCTTATGTGGCAGTCGTCATTTCTTAAAAGTGTCCGGTAATCAATCTACGTGCAGGAAAGTCCGACAATGCCTGCTGCCATCGAAGTATGATCTGTATCGCACATTAATGAGGCGCCGGTTAGAACTGCCAGGTCAATGATGAGACAATCCACATCCCCAACAAAACCACGACCATATAAAGCGGGCTTTCGGATAAACCAAGCACGGCGGCGGGCCACGAATAAAAGGCCACATAAGGAGCAAGGAATGGCGAGGCGAGAATGGCCTTGTGCAGATCGCGCGAACGGATAGCTGCAGTGATCAGTAACAGCCCAATTGGGATAGAGAACGGGAACATGGTTGCATCCCAATTTGGTTTCATTTCTATCAGGGCGTTTGCCTGCTGAGGCAGGATGGCGTGTAAACCGAATAACAGAAAGCTGACCAAGTATGCAAGCGAAACCGGGGCAAATGTCACAACAACCTGCTTTATTCCACCCTTGCGCCACGCCTCGGCCATCCAAAACAAGGCGACTGCGATACCAATCTGCGGCTTGATGAGTACGAAGAACAGCCCGATTTGTGGAGGCATGATATATCCGAGCACAACCAACCAATCAATACCACCATTGCGGGAGAGGAACATAATTTGTGGCGAAAACAGCAAGAGAGCCAACGGTAAAGGCTTTACACCCATGCGATATCCGGTAAAAGCGAATGACACTGAACAAATCAGGCCAATTGCAGTATTACCGAGCGCTGGCGGAAGCAGAGCCAGCGGTGAAAGAAGCAGGTATGTCCAGGCTGGATTGTTAGCAGCGGGATAGTCGTATGGATTTTTACCTTCTAACAGCATCAGGATCGGTGGGCGGTAACTGTTGCGCCAATCAGAATACGGGTGAGAGCTGATGTATATGATAAAGCCCCACATCAGGGCGAGAAAGACAATCATCCCGACCGCAATGGGCTTTTTCCAGCGGTTGAGATTGAATGATCGTTTGTGTGTTGTTTTGAGTGTGGTTTCCATGGACCACCCTGTAATTAGTATAAAGTGATGTGTGATTGAGCACAATTATAGAAAGGCAAAGATATCAATGACCATTACACTTCTCTACCCGGTCTTTGGCCAGTCACCGATCACCCAGAAGTACGGGGAGAACCCGGGCAGCTACACGGTGGGCTGCACGCCGGACGGCAGCCACAACGGCCTGGATTTCGGCATCCCTGAGGCACGCCGGTGTACGCTACGGCGGATGGGACAGTTACCCGGGCGGGGATGGACGCAACCGGTTAAGGGATCCACGCAGCCTGATGCCTCGCTTTGTATTAACTGGACGAAGCTAATACATCATGAAGAACCGCATGACCCACAAGGCGACAAGGGCTGAGATCATCTCCAGGGAATTCATTTCCAGCCCTAACAGGGCAGGTGCGTAGGAGTGAATGGTGAGGTATGGGGCGAGTAGCGGGGAGGCCGTGAGTGATAATCCAGCTTTGCGGGTTCTGATCGCATGCAAAAGCAGCGCCAGCCCAATCGGGATCGACAGGGGCCACATCGATTGATTGAACACATTATCCGGCATTCCAGTGCTATTAAGCGGCCAGAGGCCATACAATGCGAAGGACAGCAGGAATATGGTCGTAATGGGTGCAAATACCCGCATCACCTCTCGTAAGCGCCCGCGCCGCCACGCCTCAATAAGCCAGAATACCGCCAATCCGATGCCGATCTGGGGTTTCATCAGCACAAAGAACAGTCCAATCTGGGGCGGCATGAGGAAACCGAGCGTTACCAACCAGTCTATATTGCCGTTAAAGCCATTCACAAAAACCAAGGGGCAAAATATAAACAGAATCATTGTCAACGGCTTTGCACCCAGGCGAAATGCGATGAAGGCGTACACCATGTAGTTAAGCACAAACATCACTGCCGCACCCAGGGCGGGCGATAAGAGCGCAACCGGCATGAGCGGGATCAGCGCCCAAGGCGGGTTATGGTATGTACCGGCCTCAAATGGGTTGTGACCAGACAGCATCAGCAGCGCAGCCGGTCGAAAAGCGCCCTTCCAATCGACGCTGAAACCCCAGTTAACATCCGGGATGGAATCTCTATGTACGGGAACGTATGTATACGTGGCCCAAACGAAGAAAATGAAAACTGCAAAAATGAGAAGGATGGCGACAATTTTTTGTGCAATAGGTGACAGTGATTTCCTGAATGCGGTTTCCATGAATGTCCCTCCATCAAAAGTATACAACGGTTCGCTGAGGCGTGAAGAAGTTGTAATGAAAAAGATAACGTAACTGGCTCAGCCGGCACTCAGGACAACCTGTTCGAGGTCGAGGGGGATTAGGAGCGGTTGTCTAAGGTGGAGGAGAGGCAAATCTGTTTAAAGATTAATGTGTTTTTGACGAAAATTGGCTGGAAAAGGAGTTAGCCCCCATTCATCCTCCATGATTAGGCGTTTTTGATCGATGGCATTCTGGTTATTCCTGAAGGTTAGTATACATCCTTCTCTACAATTGTGCTTTACTTGGATTATAATTTTTCCATGCCATCAACTACTCGACCCGAACCCATTGTGATTGCGATTGCCGGCGGCTCCGGCTCCGGAAAGACTACCGTTGCCAACGTGATTCTAAATACGGTTGGAGCGGACCGCATCGCTTACCTGCCCCACGATGCCTACTACCGTGACCTACGTGACTTGCCGCCCAACCAGCGGGTCCAAATTAACTTTGACCATCCTGAATCCCTTGAAACGAATCTGATGGTGGAGCACATCAAGAAGTTGAAAAATTGGGAGTCGATCGAGCTGCCGGTGTACGACTTCACCCATCACGCCCGCACAACTCAGACCATCCACATTGAGCCGCACCGGGTGATTGTGGTCGAGGGCATCCTGATCCTGGCCGACCCCATGCTGCGCGAACTGTTCGATGTCAAGCTCTACGTTGATACCGACGCCGATCTGCGCTTCATCCGAAGGCTGAAGCGCGACATCACCGAGCGCGGGCGTACGACCGAATCGGTCATTTCTCAGTATATCAACACCGTCCGCCCGATGCATCTGGAGTTTGTCGAGCAGTCCAAACGCTATGCCGACGTGATTATCCCTGAAGGCGGGATGAATACTGTGGCGATGGAGATGGTGATTTCCAGAATTGAAGCCTTGCTTCGAGCCGGTGAATGACCGTGAAACTCAACCGGACCACTGTGCTCCGGGTTTTAATTCTGATCTTCGTGATCGCGCTGACGGTCTATTTGCTCACCATTGCCGATCAGGTCAAGCATCTCGAGTACCTGGGATACCCCGGCATCTTTTTCGTATCGATTATCGCCAATGCCACCATCATCGTCCCGCTGCCGACGCTGGTGATCACCTCCACGATGGGGGCGATCTTCGACCCGTTCTGGGTGGCGATAGCGGCCGGGTTGGGCGCAACGATTGGGGAGTTGACCGGCTACCTGGCCGGTTTTAGCGGATCGGCGGTGATCGAGAATCGTAATTGGTACGATCGTTTGACCGAGTGGATGCGCAAGTATGGGGATGTAACCATCCTGGTGCTGGCTTTTATCCCTAATCCCCTGTTCGACATGGCCGGCATTGTCGCCGGCGCCTTGAAACTGCCGGTCTATCGTTACCTGTTGTGGACGGCGATCGGCAAGACCTTGAAGATGATGCTGTTCGCCTATGGGGGCGCTTCCATTTTGAACGGCCTCTTCGGAAATTAACGCCAAAACCATTCTAGATTGGAGCTACAAATCATGCAGGATTTCAGCCGCATCGATCAATATATCGAGGGGCATCTCATGGACAGCATCGACGAGTTGTCGAAGCTGTGCGCACAGCCGAGCGTTTCGGCCCAAAAGTGGGGCCTGGAAGAGACCGCCCAAATGGTGGCGGACATGCTCGCCCGCCGCGGGTTCGCAGCGCAAGTGCTTCCGACCGGCGGCGCGCCGGTGGTCTTCGCCGAGCGCAAGGGTCGCAGCGATAAAACACTGATTTTCTACAACCATTATGATGTGCAGCCGGCCGAGCCGCTGGAACTGTGGGAGACGCCGCCGTTCGAGCCGTCGCTGCGGGACGGGAAGCTGTATGCACGCGGCGTCAATGATGATAAGGGACACATCACCAGCCGCCTGCACGCCATCGACGCGCTTTTGGATGCCGAGGGTGAGCTGCCCTGCAATGTCAAGTTTGTGATCGAGGGCGAAGAGGAGACCAGCAGCCTTCACCTGAATGATTTTGTGCGAGAGCACGCAGATCTGCTGGCGGGTGACGCCTGCGTGTGGGAGTTCGGTGGGGTGGACTACCGCGATCATCCGATGCAGTATCTGGGCCTGCGCGGCATTTGTTACGTGGAGCTAAGCGTCGAGACGGCCAATCAAGACGTGCATTCCGGAACCGGCGGATCGATCTTCCCCAATGCAGCCTGGCGGCTGGTGTGGGCGCTCAACAGCCTCAAAAGCCCGGATGAGCGCATCCGTATCCCCGGTTTTTACGATACAGTGCGTGAGCCCAATCCGCGTGAGGTGGAGTTGATGGAAGCGCTGCCAGAGGTGGCCGACGAATATAAGAGCCGCTACGGCATCGATCACTTCCTTGACGGCCTGACCGGCGGCGTCGAGCTGCGCATCGCCGAGGCCTACCGGCCCACCTGCACAATCTGCGGTGTGACGGCAGGCTACCAGGGACCGGGGTCCAAGACCGTCCAGCCGGCCAAAGCCAGCGCCAAGCTGGATTTCCGTCTGGTGCCGGACCAGAAGCCTGAGCAGGTACTGGCGCAGCTGCGCAGCCATCTGGACGCGGAGGGTTTCAACGACGTAAAGATCGAGTTCCTGGGCGGCGACGCCCCGGCCCGCACCAATCCGGACGATCCGTTCGTGCAGCTCGTAGTCGAGACTGCTTGCGGCGTATACGGCATGCCAATGCAGATCGTGCCAATGATTGGCGGTTCAGGACCGAATGCAGTCTTCCAGGAGGTGCTGAATGTGCCGATTGTCACGGCGGGCGTGGGCCATCCGGGCGGACAGGCGCACGCGCCGAATGAGAACATGCGCCTGGATCTGTATGAGAAAGGTGCGAAGCATGTTGCGCGGATTCTGAAGGTGTTTGGGGAGCCTTGAGAATTTAAGAAGCAGTTACGATATTAAAATAACAGACATCCCTGGTTGTTGAAGGCCATCTTGACTGCCTTCGACAACCAGGGATGTCTGTCGCTTCGGGAGGACGAAGGTTACTTCTTTCGGCCTAACATGGCTGCGCTGGTACGCTGGCGGCGGCCTTCGGCGCGCACACGGTTCCAGGCGCTGACCACGGCCTGGACTTCCTCGTTCGTCTCGGGTACCTCACCGTAGCGCACTTGCAGGTAGGATCGGGTGATCAGCGCCAGCTCTTGCGGATGCTTGGGGAAGATCGTCTCCATCTTGGGTAGGTATTCCAGCGGGGTGACGGCCGCGGCACGCGGCTGGCCCAGGCCGGCGCTCAGGCTGCACAACTGGCTGTAGATGCGGCGGATGCGGGCGGCAGCCAGCAGTCGACGCGGGCTGAAGGAGAATGGTTTGCGCTCGGGGGGCTTTTGGGCCTCCAGCGCACGAGCGCGCCCGATGCCCTCGATCTGCTCTTCCAGCGCCGGCTTGCGCCGCTGCCATGGTTTCCAACTCAGGCTCACCAGGATCAGGATCAGTACCAGCAGCAGGATGCCGGCCAGCACCGGGCCGCGGCTGGTATCGACCAGCAGGTTGAGAGCGTCCTTGTTCTCGCCGCTGTGCTTCTGCGCCTCTCCGATCGCTTGATTGGCAATGGCAGGGTTCAAATTGAAGGTGGAGAAGATGCGCTGGCCGAAGCGGTAGGATAGATCGATGATGGCCGAAAGCACCGGGGTGAGGATGGTGTAGAAGCTTAGCGCAAGCAGCATAAACGCCCCGGCTACGGCAGCCGCCAGCCAGTTGGAGACCTGACCGCGCACCAGCCAGCCGACGCCCATCGAGAAGACCACGACGACCAGAGCGGCCAGCAGGATGCCGCCCATCCAGGTCAGGCCGAAGGGGGGCAGCTTGCCGCCGCGCAATTCACCCAGGTTAGCGATACGGGCGAAGCTCATGCCAATTAGGCTGATGAACAGGAAAACGCCAAAGGCAGCCAGCGCGCCAGACTTCTCCAGCCAGCCGAAGGCCAGACCATATAGCAGGAACATTCCGATGCCGGTGCGAAATCCGCTAAAGTTGTAACCCATGGAGAGTGGTTTGCGCGCCAGCGAAACCCCACGCCAGGCGAGCAGCGCCAGGAACAGCAGGTGCCAGAAGACGCGCATACCATGGTCACCCTGGCCAAGGGTCATGACGGATTCGCCCAGCAGCTCGAACAGAGAATAGCCCTTGCCAGGGAACAGCAGCCAACTCAGGCTGGCGAACAGGCAGAAGGCCAACCAGCCGAGGAACACAATCCGGTTGACCACCTCGGTCGGATCCAGACGGTGGAGCAGGCGAGAAAGGTAGTGGCTGCCGAGCAGCACCAGAGCAAAGAAGGCGGCAATCGGCAGCCAGGAGATCTCAGGCTCAATGAAAGCGTCGTACCACACGGCCGCCCAGATGGCTTCCATCAGCATCACGCACAGCACTCCCAGCTCAAACCATAGGAACGGCGGGAACTTTAGGCACAGCAGGGCAGGTGTTTTGGTCGCCATCAGCGCGTCTCCTTTTCGCCGGAGGGGATGAAGGGCAGGTGCAGGGTGCGGATGCCGGGGATTTGCGGTGGGGCTTCTTCGGCCAGCGAGATGAGCAGCATGTTGGGGCGGTAGCGCTTCAGACGAATGAGCGTATCGAGCAGGGTGGGCGGCAGCAGGGCGGTGATGATGGTCAGGTTCGAGCCGTAGGGCACCTGCGACATGGACTTGATCAGCATGTTTTCCATCGGAGAGGTGGTGTACTCGGTCACGGCGGCCAGGGCTTGCAGCAGGTTCGGCAGCTGCTCGGATGAGCGCCCAGGAGAGATCATGAAAGGATGGTCGGCGCGGGCAAGGCAGCCGTTGGAAATCAGGCCTACGGAGTAGCCGTCTTGATAGCTGTGGTAGACGAGAGTGGCGGCCATCTTGATCAGCTGCTCGAACAGGGTTTTGTAGGTGCCTAGCCAGGGCTGCGGGGTGGTCAGCACGTTGAGGCAGACCATCATCACGCGTGAGGAGACCGGCTGGTAGACCTTGACCTGCATCGAGCCGGTGCGGGCGGTGGCATTCCAGTGGATGCGCCGGAATTCATCTTCCGGGCGATAGGGACGCACGCCCATGGGCAGGTTGGGGTCTTCGAACAGACGGCGGCGGGAAGCCCGGTCGCCGAAGGGATCATCGGTGGGCAGTTGCAGGATTGAGAGCGGCAGCAGCTCGGGGAAGACTGTGAGCTCTTCACGCGTCTCCATCTGCTTCCCCTCGGTGTACAGGCCGAACAGGTCACCGGATTCGAGCGTGGCCGGGCCGACCGGGTAGACGCCGCGGTTGTGGAAGGTCAGTTTGTAGCGGCGCAGGATGCGCTCGAAGGGACGCAGGCTGAACAGATTGATCAGGTGGGCCTGATCGGCGATGGCGGAGTGGGTCAGGGAAGGTTCATCATTGGGGGCGACGTTGACCGGCCAGGGGTCGGATACCCGCAGCCAGGAGACGGGCAGCCACTTGCGATTCTCCACCTCGATGCGCACCTCGGTGCTCTCGCCGGGAAAGCCACGCCGGTAGTGCCAGCGGCGCACATAGTTGACACGTTCGAGGGCGTAGTGTTTCCACAGGCTGGCCAGGCCGATGACCAGCATCACCGCCGACGAGAAGATGACCAGCCAGGGCAGGCGGAGGTAGGCCCCCGCCAGGAAGGCTACGATCAGCAGCGGAAGCCAGTTGATGGGCGTCACGTCAGGATTCCACAGGGACGGACACGGTGGAGACGATGTCGTTGACCAGTTCGATGGAGGAGCGGCCGCGCAGCTGCGCCTGAGGTGAGATGATCAGGCGGTGACACAGCACGTAAGGCGCCAGGAATTTGACGTCGTCGGGCAGAATAAAGTCGCGGCCGTGGATGGCGGCCCAGGCCTGAGCCGCCTGGTACATGGCCATCGTCGCGGCGGGCTGGCGCCCAGCTGGATGTCCTGATTTTTGCGAGTGGCGCGGGCAATACGCACGATATAATCGCGGACCGTGTCTTCGACCTTGATCTCGCGGCGGGCAGTTTGCATGGCGATGACCTCGGCGGGGGAGGTCACCGGCTGCAGGTCGGGCAGGGGATCGCTGGCGCGGAAGCGTTCGAGAATGGCGTTTTCCTCGTCCTGATTGGGGTAGCCGATGTAGATCCGCATCAAGAAGCGGTCCAGCTGGGCCTCGGGCAGGGGGAAGGTGCCTTCCAGCTCGACCGGGTTCTGGGTGGCGAGCACCAGGAAGGGCCGCTCCAGCAGGCGGGTGACGCCATCGCCGGTCACCTGGCGCTCTTGCATGGCCTCCAGCATGGCAGCTTGGGTGCGTGGGGTGGCGCGATTGATCTCGTCGCCAAGCACCACCTGCGACATAATCGGCCCAGGTCGGAATTCGAATTCCTGGGTTTTCTGGTTGAACCAGCTCAAGCCGGTCACGTCCGAGGGCAGCAGGTCAGGGGTGAACTGGATGCGGCGGAAAGAACAGCCCAGAGAGGCTGCCAGGGCGCGCGCCAGGGTGGTTTTACCGGTGCCGGGCACGTCTTCGAGCAGGATATGGCCCTCACAAAGCACAGCGGCCAGCAAGAGCTGGATCACTTCCTCTTTGCCGACGATGACTTTCTGAATGTTGTCAACAATTTTTTGGGATGTCGTCTGGATCAAGTGGAGATTCCTTATCTAAGAAAGCAAATGATAGAAGGAGTTGGGATGCTTTTCCCGATGCCTATTATACCCCCCTGCTTCAGTTGTAAAAACCACCCTTAGTAGTGTTTTATTTGTGACTTAAGTACTATAAAAAAGGCGCTTCCCCAAACCACGCCCCTGTCGAAGCCGGGTAGATGTTTTGGGAAGCGCCTTTCCAGGATGCGAGGACGTCTTCGCGCTTCTATTTCTTTTGGTGATCCGCTTTCCACTTGAGGACCAGCTTGCGGTCAAAGACCTTCTTGAGCAAGTTACTCTTGGCCTTGGTGGCGGCCTCTTCGTCGGGGAAGGGGGCGGTTAGGGAGCAGTGGACCACGATCTTCTTGTGGGAAAAGGTGCAGCGGATGTCTTGCACCAGGCCGCGGTGGGTGCGGTCGAGACCGTCGGCGACGCGCAGGATTGCCGCCAGCATTTCGATCAGATGCTGCTCTTCTGGTTCGAGGGCGGCATAATGGTCGTGCTTATGCTTGGGCATCGGGCCGCGGTGGTAACGGGCGATGGAGCCAATGATCAGGCGCTGCTTCTGGTCGAAGGGCAGCATGGGCGTTTCGAGGATGATGCGCAGGGCCGTCTTGTGATGGCCGCGGCGGCCTTCCATCCAGCCGATGTCGTGCAGTAGGGAGGCGCAAGTGAGCAAGTAGCGCTCTTGCGGGCCGAGCTTGTGCAGCTCTTGCAGGTCGTCGAACATGCGCTCGGCCAGGTAGGTGACGTGATGGGTATGCTCGGCTTCATAACCGCAAGTCACGGCCAGCTTGAGGATCAAATCCATTGCGCCGCGCTGCTCTTCGCTTAATTCGGGAGGGGCGATCTCCGCTTGCTGTTCCTCAATATCGACGTGCGGCGTGCCGTTAGAATAGATCAAGGCCATCGCTACTCCTCCTCTTGGGTTTTAACGTTTGCAAGGGGTACGGCAGGTGGGTAAACCTCGCCTTGGAAGGAAACCGGTAGGTGCAGCATCTCCTCCAGGTTTTGCCATAACCCTGTCTGCTTCCACTCCTCCCAGTCCTGGAGGAAACCTCGGTAGAGCTTCTGACGCTCTTCCCGCCGCGAACTCTTGTAAGTATTGGATACCGGGGACGATCCTTCGAGTTGGGCCGGCGCTGCCATAGAATTCGATGATGCGCTTACGCTCCTCTTCCAAGAAGGTGGGCAGGTAATCAACCCACACATCGCTGTCGTGGATTTCGCCCAGGGTATCTTGGATCTTGCGCACCACTTTGATCGTCCTGTCCAGTTTTGGCGGGTAGAGCGGGCTGAAGGTTTCGAGGGTGTAGCGCAGGTGTTTGGCGGCGACTCGCATGGCGTGCAGCTCGGGGACACAGGATTCATCGTGAATATAAGGCTCGTAAGAGAAGAGATCCTGCAGACTATCTTGCCCGGCCTGAAAGCCCAATTCGTAAAGAGACCGGGAGTAGGGAATGGGTAAATCATCAACCGGCTGCAGTTCTCCAAAATACTGCTGCATTTCAGCGATCACACCGCTTTCCAGTAAATGATCCAGGGTTTGGACCACGTGCGACTGCATACCGGCACGCTGCTGCTTGAGGCGCAAGAGCAGACGGCGCACACCCGGACCATAGCGGCGCTCAGGCAGGCTGCGGTAGATGTCCTCCAGGCGATCAATCTGTACATCGGCGTCACGCGCCTCGCCCAGGGCCCTGGTGATCCGGCGGATCTGTTTCAGCCAGGAGTGCACCTTCTTATCCGGATAGCACCGGGCGAACAGCGGCAAAGCGGCGCGCAAGCGCCGGGAAGCGACCCGCATGCGGTGAATATGCTCGATATCCTGCGCGCCACGCACGCCATCCACTTCCTGCAGCAGCGCTTGCAGGTATTTTATCAGGATGCCTGCGCCAAAGGTGCAGGTGCTGTTATCGGGCCTGGGGCTCATCTACCCTTCCCTTCGATGGGCAGCGCTCGGCCGATGCCAATCATTTCACTTGGTCTTGCTCGAACAGTTTCGAGATATTCTGGCGGGCGTCTTCAAACACAGCCTGAATAGAGCGGTTGGCATCGATGGTGACGAAACCATACTCGTCGGCCATCTGGTCGAACTGATCGATCAGCTGCGCCTGATAGGCTTTGAAGCTGTCGAACAGATTATCGGCGCAGCGGATGTCCATGCCGGCTTCCCAGTAATTAAAGCCGCGGCCGTGCACGATACGAGCGATCAGGGTCTGGATGTCTGCTTTCAGATACAAGACCATGTCTGGCTTGAGGGCAAACCCATACACTTCCCGAGACCAGACCGGGTCTGCACCGCGTACCACATCCCGAGCGATGGTCGAATAAAAATAACGGTCGGAAAGGACTACAAAACCGGCGCGCAGGGCCGGAATGATCTGGTTTTCCAGGCGGTCGGCGAAATCGGTGGCATAAAAAAGGCTCATGGTCAGCGGGCCGAGGGTGTGGCCCATCTTGGCTGCGTCTAGTCCGGGCGCTGTAAGAGGTGAGCGCCGCAGACCGGTATCGGACACAGCGTAGCCCGCTTCTTCCAACCAACGCCGCAGCAAGGCGATCTGACTGGAGCGGCCGACGCCGTCGGTGCCTTCCATGACGATTAATTTTCCAGGGGTTTCACGCAGGGGTCTGTAAGGGAAACCGGCGCCGTAGAATTCGACTTTCATTTCTGCGCCTCCTGGGTGGAAACAGTCACCGGTTGAACCTTGCGGCGTCTTCTGGAGCGCAGCGGATGCGGTAACCCTTTCCAGCGGTAGAGCGCTTTGCGCACCATTTGGCGGATATCCTGCTGCTGCTGCTCGATGGGCAAGGTACCGTCGATGACGGTAAAGCCAAACTCTTCGACCATGGATTCGTACTCATCAATGATGCGCTGCTGGAACAGGCGGAAGCTGGTCACCCTATTCTCTGATAGGCCGAGATCCATGCCGGCCTCGTAATACTTCAGCTTGGCGCGCCCTGCCATGATGCGCTCGACGGCCACGTCCAAGGGAACGCGGAAGTACATTGCCAGGTCGGGCTGGATGGAGAAGGAGTACAGGTTGCGCACCCAACCGGGGTCGACGCCGCGAGCGACATCGCGAGCGAATGCGGTGAACGCATAGCGATCTGCCAGGACGACCACGCCTGCCTTAAGCATCGGCAGGATGAAATTCTCCCAGCGGTCCGAAAAATCGGTGGCTTGCAGCAGGCTGAAGGTGGTGGGGGTGAACATCTTCTGCTTTTTGGCCAGCTTGGTAGTGCTTTTCACCAGGCCGGAGGAGTTCCACTCTGAGAAGTAAACCGACTTCCCTTGCGATTGCAGCCACTTGTAGAGCAGGTCGATTTGAGTGGACTTGCCACTTCCATCGATCCCTTCGACAACGATCAATTTTCCAGGATATTTCCCCTTTTTTAGCACGGTTGCCTCTTTATCGATCGATTCGTGAGCATCTTCAAGTGCTTCTTTGATGCGGTTGTGGCTGCGGCGGATGTTTACGCCGCGATCAGCATACACAAACAGCACTTTTCAGACACTTATTAGGGTGATTGTAAATATTATAGCAAATTTGGCCATGGACGCAAAATCCCCCTCCGGTCAATTTTGGAGGGGGAGCGCACACTTGGACCATCTCAATTCAGTCCAATAAGTCTTCGTCGTCCGTGGTTTCGAGCTCGAGCAGCTCGCCGGTTGCCATGAACACGGTGCGTTCGCAGATGTTCGTGACGCGGTCCGCCAGACGCTCCAGGTTGTGGGCTACCCACATCATCATGTTGGCCTGATCGATGGACTGGGGATTAGCAATCATGGCGTTAACCAGGCCGTGGTAGATCACGTTATAGAGGTCGTCCACCTGATCGTCTTCCATCGGGATCAAGCTGGCCTGCTTGGCGTTGCCCTCCATGAATGCGCTGAGGGAGCGGTGGAGCATATCGACCCCAAGCTCGGCCATGCGATTGATCTCTACGATTGGGACGGCCGCGTCAGCGTCGCCGAGTTTGACGGTCACCTTGGCGATGCCTTTGGCGTAGTCGCCCATGCGTTCGAGCTCGGTGATGATCTCGAGCATGGCGGCCAGCATACGCAGGTCGCGAGCGATGGGTTGTTGGGTTGCGATGGTGATTAGAATGGCGTTTTCGAGGGCGAAACGCTTCTCGTTAATGTAGAAATCATCCTCGTAGATATGCTTGGCGGCTTCCACGTCACGGCGTTTCAGCGTGTCCACTGCCCGCAGCACGGCCTGTTCCACCATGCTGCCAAGCATCAGGATCTCGTTTTGCAATTGATGCATTTGCCGATCCAAGGTTTCTCTTGGCATTCCAACCTCTTTGACAAAGCTGCGAGTGGTTTAACCGAAACGCCCGGTAATGTAATCTTCGGTGCGTTGATCGTGTGGATTGGTAAAAATCTGGTTGGTCAGACCATATTCTACCATTATACCTGCCCGGTCTTCGTCCATCGTGAAGAAGGCAGTGTAGTCGGAGGCGCGGGCGGCTTGCTGCATGTTGTGGGTGACGATGACGATCGTGTAACGGGCGGATAACTCACGCATCAGGTCTTCGATCTTAAGCGTAGCGATGGGGTCGAGAGCCGAGCAGGGCTCATCCATCAGGATGATCTCGGGTTTGACTGCCAGAGCCCTGGCGATGCATAGGCGCTGCTGCTGCCCGCCGGAGAGCGATAGGGCGCTGGCTTTGAGGTTGTCCTTGACATCATCCCATAAAGCCGCCTGCATCAGTGACTGCTCCACCAGGTCGTCCACGTTTTCTTTGCTGCCGTTGATCTTGGCTCCCCAGGCGACGTTCTCGTAGATGCTCTTCGGGAAGGGGTTGGGCTTCTGGAAGACCATACCGATCACCTGGCGGAGCTTGACGGGGTCGACCTCTGGGGCGTAGATGTTTTGTCCGTGGAAGAGGATTTCGCCCTCCACGCGCGTGCCGGGGATAAGATCGTTCATGCGGTTGAGCGAGCGCAGCACGGTGCTCTTGCCGCAGCCTGATGGGCCGATAATCGCGGTGATTTGATGCGGCTCGATCTGCAGATTGACGTTCTTAACAGCACGGAAAGCGCTGTAATAGAAATGCATGTCGCGCAGTTCGAGGGGGGAGCGGGTATGGGTGGGGGCTTGGGTCTCTGTATAAATCATATCGTTCATCACCGGAATATTGCAGACAAAGTCTACCATATATTCGGGAGAGGAAGATAATGAAATGATGAGAAGGGT
>CAWEQO010000005.1:0-196258 GCA_963811225.1 uncultured Chloroflexia bacterium | reverse complement strand
CACTTGATTTTTGATTGGAATATGATATACTATCGTTACCGATCAATCGGATGCCCCCCTCATCCGGTTGGTCGGTTTCTTTTAATCCTCATAGGGTATTCCCTATTCCCCGGGTAGGAATTTCCCTGGCACCCGAAGGCATCTCCCCCATTGTTAACCGCTTCCATTCAACTTATCATTAACATTGTCTGGAAAGATCCTTTTAAAGATAAAGGCGGAAAGGAGAACAATGTTATGGCAAATCGACAAAACCGTGGAGATGATGATTGGGCCGAGCAGGTCCCCTGGGAACGCCCCCATCTCCCTTACCGCGCATACGGCTGGGAGGCAAACGAGTTTGCACTGCCCGAGTTCCGCGACCCCAGCATCCACTTAATGCCAGAAGATATTGAAGAACTGCGCCGGGAGGCACGCGAGAATGAGTGGCGGATTCGCGGACCCTTTACTGGTGTAGGACCGCGCAATTATTCCCGCTCTGACGAACATATTCTTTCTGATGTGGTCGATCGCCTGACCGTTCACGGCCAGGTCGACGCAAGGAATATCGAAGTGGATGTTGAGAACGGTGAGGTCACGATCAGTGGCGAAATCGCCGACCGTTGGATGAAACGCATGGCGGAAGACGCTGCCTGGAGCGTTCCCGGTGTGTGGGACGTTCACAACCGGCTTCGCATCCAGCCGAGAGCGCAGGAGGATTACGAAGAGTTGCAGCAGGCAAAGCAGTCAACCAAAGGCCGCGGCCGGACGCGCAAAACCCAGAGCAAAAGCAGTGGGCGCACCAGCAGCGGGCGAGGCAGAAAAGAAACCGTGAAAGGCAGCGGTGTGTATCCGGCTTCCGGGCCGCTGCCCGATGAGGATGCCGAAGCCCAAGGCATGGCCTCCTGGGGCCAGGGGGAGCGTGGGGCCGAGGGGTATCAGGACCATGGTAGTTCTGAACTGCCGATGGAAGGCGAAAGAAAAGGCAAAACAGAAGGCAAAGGGGAAGGGCGGGGGAATAAGTAGTCCCTCTCCAGTGCTTGAAGACTGAAATAGCAGAAGCGGTGGGAAAAACCCACCGCTTCTGATTTTGTATGAAACAGTTATTTGTTACGGGCAGCGATTAGCCGGACTGCTTCTGTCGCGAGCGCGACTGCCGGCGCTGGCCTTGCTGCTGGCCTTGTTCCTGGCCCTGCTTCTCGATCTTCAACTGGTTATGAACGTCGGTGACACCCATCACGGATTCAGCGGTGTCTTCCGCCATCCGCTTATCGCGCCGGCTGTTCACCTTGCCTGTCAGCGTCACTTCGCCGTTGTCCACGTCAACTTTGATGTTGCGTGCGTCTAATTGTCCATGCTGGGTCAGGCGCTCATTAACATCCTCTTTGATCCGGTCGTTCGAGCGCTGGTAACCCTCCGGGCCATGTCCGGTGAACGGGCCGGGGATGTACCAGTATTCGGTGTAGGTCCAGTCGGTAGGCGCATAATCCTCTTCGTAATAATCGTAGCCGCCCCCTCCGCCAAAGTCCTGGCCGCCGCCGTAGCCCTGACCGCCAAATCCTGGCCGCCGCTATAGCCCTGGCCGCCGTAGCCGCCATAACCGCCATAGCCACCGCTGTAGTAGCCGCCGCCACCGTAACCCTGGTTGCCGTAGCCCTGGTTGCCATAACCACCGCCGCCATAGCCTTGGTTGCCATAACCACCACCGCCGTAACCCTGGTTGAAGATATCGCCGCCGCCATAGCCTTGGTTACCATAACCGCCGCCGTAACCCTGGTTGCCGTAGTCGCCGCCATAACGATAGTTGCGGTTATAGCCGCCGCCAAATCCCTGGCGGCCGTAGCCCCCACCGCCTCCGTAGCCCTGGTTGGCGTAGCCGTAACCGCCGCCATAACCAAAATCACGGTTGTAGCCGCCGCCGTAACCGCCGCCGGTGTACCCGTAGTCTCGGCCATAGCCGCCGCCATAACCCTGGTTCCCAAAGTCGCGAGAATAACCACCACCCATGCGGTTGCGATTGCCGTAATCATAATCGTCGTCATCGAACCGCCGGCGGTCTCGATCTCTGTCCCTTCCATAGTCTTGGTCAGACATTTTTCATCTCCTTATTAAGTTACCTTAGTTTCGCATTGGACAAATATATTCTTCAAAGCGCCTGCTGCAGGCAGGTCGCAAATATGCCGGGCGCGCCTTCCTCTGTGAGCGATATTCTCCTGACAAGAACAGTCTCTTCGATTGGGCATCGATCGCCACAAGCATATCCCCCAACATACCGGTCACGGGTATGATATCAGGTGGACCTTTGTTAAATCAGAATAGAAACCACCTGCAGTCATATATTTTCAACTATATTGGCCGGAATGAAGCGATTCAATGGGGAATCCCTCCCTAAAAACGTGGGGAAATCCCTAACCACCGGATGGGTAAATCCCTCGCAGCCGGTTCGCCTCTTCCAATCCTGCAACTTCTCTTCGGGAAACCCGTATATATGGAGGAACAAATAAAACGACTCAATAAGGACCGAAAGGTAATCCGATGAAAATCACGAAAGCTTCTCTTCTTCTCGTATCGCTCGTTCTGGCCTCTTCCCTGATCTTGTCTGCCTGCTCTGCCCTGGGCGTAGTTTTTTCGGGCAATCAGGTCACCGTCAACATCAACATGCAGGAAGATCAGATTAACGAGCTTCTGGCCAGCAGCACCAGTCACAGCGACGATCGCCTCTTGGACGAGATCACCAGCATCGACATGCAGGACGGCTTGATCCGAGTCTTCGGCAGCAAAAACCAACCCAACGGCAGCAAAGCCAGCGGCAGCTACGATGTGTCCATGGGCCAGACCGATGGTGACCTGTGGGTCGAGGTGGTTGCGATAGACATCCCCGGCATCGACATCACCGACCCAGTCGTCACCCGCTTGAACAACCAGTTGGCGCATGACTTCTCGCAGATGGCGGTCGAAAACCATAGCAGCCTGAGCTTCCGCACGGTTGAGATCACGCAGGAAGCTCTGAAGATGGTCGTCGAAGTTCAAATCGACAAGTAATTCCACCTGCCTCTCAACAGGCTCAAACTCCCTGGCGCGGCGCCGCGTCGGGGAGTTTTCTTTGGGGAAATTCCCCGGTTGCGGTTGGGAACCTCCCCATTTCCGGGCGTTCAGGTATCTCCTACGATGAACAAGAGGATCGTAAAAAATTTCGACTCCGCAGCATCTTAAAAAGAGGAGGAAAATAATGGATTATAAAGAGTTTATCGATCTGGTGCAAAAGAATTCGCATCTACCAGATCGCGATGACGCCGAGCGCATTACTCGTGCCACACTGGAGACATTGGGGGAGGTTCTACCGGGCGCCGAGCGGGACGACCTGGCCGCGCAGCTGCCCAAAGAGTTGAAGTCTTTCCTGTACGAACGCGACTACAACCTGTACCAGCTGCAGGAGTTTTACCGCCGGGTTGGAGCGCGTGCCGATTCAGGTTATTATGACGCCGCCGAGCGCGCCAAAGCCGTGATGCAGGCCCTGACCGAAGCGGTCACCCCCGGGCAGATGGATGAAGTGATGGCGGAACTGCCAGACTCGTATAAGGACTTGCTGAAAAAGGAACCCCAGGGACCGGGATTCCCATCGGGGCATCCATAATTGTTAGGTTAACAAAAGGGGAGCCGGTTTTTGAAAAACCGGCTCCCCTTTTCGTTTAACTTGTAATTTGCGTAAAACATTTATCCGTATATACTGATAGAGTAACCCCACTCACTCGGAGGTTCATCAATGAACGAAGTTAAGGCCACCCTTAAGCGGCCAAACCCGGCGCTCGCCTGGGCCCAGAAATGGCTCCCTCGCTTAATGCTTGCGCTCGCCCTGACCTGGTTCGCGCTCGAGTCCTACCAATCCGTGCGCCTCTTCGCCGAGCATGCCGCCAAAGCCGTCGTCTTCCGCTATTCCTTCGACTATGGGGAAGGCCCCCTGCTCGATCAGGTGCGCCGCCTGGCCCACTTCCAGAACATCTACCGCGCCGATACCTCTACACCCCCTTACACCATCACCAATTACCCGCCCGTCTACCCGCTCGTCCAGGTGCCGTTTTATTGGATCTTCGGCCCGCAGTTCTGGTATGGTCGCATCATTTCGCTGCTGGGTGTGCTGGCCGCGGCGGTGTTCATTGGTCTGACCCTCTACCACGTCACGAAAAGTCCCTTTGGCGCGGCCATTGGCGGCCTGACGCTGTTGTCTATCCCCTACATCTTGCACTGGTCGCCGCTGGTGCGCGTCGATTCGCTGGCGCTGGGTCTCAGCTGGGCCGGGTTGTATGTCATCGTCCGCTGGGAGCACAGGCGCTGGGGGCTGCTTGCCGGGGCTGCACTGATGGTCGCCGCCGTCTACACCCGCCAGTCAGACGGCCTTGCCGCGCCGCTGGCGGCCTTCGCCTGGCTGGTCCACAAGCAGCCTCGCATCCGGGCGGCGCGCTGGCTCGCCTGGATGGCCCTCCTGGGCGGTGTGCCGTTCTTACTGCTGACCCTGTTGACCGGCGGGGGTTTCTTCTTCCACATCATTACCGCCAACGTCAACCCCTTTGACTGGCAGACCGTGCAAAACTACCAGCACGAACTCCAGCAGCATTTACCGTACCTCTTGATCGGCGGCGGAGTCCTGATCCTGACCATTTTCTGGGGCAAGCCTAAATCCTGGTGGTTGGCGGTGCCTTACCTGCTCGGCTCGCTCGCCACCGCCGCCACCATCGGCAAAGACGGCTCCAACGTCAACTATCTATACGAGCTTTCGGCAGCGCTCAGCCTGGCAGCCGGGGCGCTGGTGGCCTGGCCGGGAAAACGCCTGTGGCTGTCGGCGGTATTGATCATGCTGCTCGTTCCGCAGATCCACAGCATGACCTCCTGGGCCCGCCAGGATTTCTACCCCCGCAACATGGACAAGCTTCGCTACATCAGTGACCTTAAAGTCATGGAGATGATGGTTGAGGACGCACAAGGTCCGGTCCTGGCCGACGAGTATATGGGCCACCTGCCCCTGGCCGGCAAACCGATCGTCTACCAGCCCTTTGAATTCAAGATACTGGCGCAGGGCGGCCTCTGGAACCAGCAGCCCTTCCTCGACGCCATTGATGGTAAGCAGTACAGCCTGATCCTGCTGTATGAGCCACGCGACTGGGACTCACCTCACGCCCGCTGGACTCCCGAGATGCTCGACGCCATACAGAATTCCTATAAGCGCCTGTACCGCATGGGGGAAACGTCCGTTTACGAGCCAAAGCCGTAAGCCAATCAAGGATCGTTTTTATTCTGAGGCCAATGAAAAAATCAGTTCCCAAAAATCCTTATACATGATCTTTGGTAACTTGACTTCTTAACCTGCCAGTGCTACCATAATTACAAGGCAATAAACCTGTTCCTATCCATCCAAATAATCGAAGAAGGGCCGTTTTTGTACAGTCTGCCCCGATTAGATTTTGGTAACCGAATAATTGACAATTAATTGTACACATGGTAAGATTCTCCTTACCCAATGGTTCATCAAAGCCGGTGAGCAGATCGGTCCCGTCCGAGTTGCAAAATTCCTCCAGGCGATGGTAACCTCTGAAATAAAAAATGCATAAGAGAAACCAAGGACCGCCAGTCCCGTCTGGTGGCCTCAAAGCAGCCGAATTAAACACAACCATCGCTGTGCCTTTCCCCGGTCGGAAAATGATCTGGAATGGGCCGCGAAACTCGCCCCCCGACTTTGGCGGGGTGTTGTGTTTATAAGAGAAGTAGCGGAATTTTCGCGTGCGTACCGCCGCATGAAAAATTGGCAGATTTGCCTGATCAACAACAATTGAGTTCAAACCGGTCTCCTTCGCCCTCTGTGCTGCCTGGCATCCCTGTCAGGGGTAAGCGCCCGCTTTGAACAATCGAGGTCATAGAATCGAGGATTGCAATGTTGCGAACATCGGAAGAGGGAGGTTTTAAACTCTTCGCTGAAACCTATCAGCTTGCATTTGCAGCCGACCGGCCTTTCGTCACCCTGCTGAACGAACACGGCCAAAAGGTTGCAGACCTGTTCGTGCTGTCGAGCGTCCATCCGCTCAATGGCCGTGACGATACCGTCCAGGCCGGCTTGTGGCAGGTCGAGAAGCACGCCGAAGAGGTGATCTATTCGCTCGAAGCCGCCAGCTCGGTCTGGGAGCGCAAGATCTACCGCTTCCGCTGCCTGCCGCAGCGCCTGATCTACGAGGTCGAAGTTGAGGGCCAGGGTTATTTGGCCGAAGCCAATTACTTCGGCGGCTACTACTCCGGCCAGGTGCGCTGGGGTTCGGGCTTCTTCTGGTCTGGTCAGGCCTTCCGCCAGGGCTTCAACCCCGAGCCCAACACCGGAGAGGTCTACACCTTCGATCCCTCCGCCAATTCCGACATCAACCTGAATGGTGTGCCCCTACCCGGCAAAGATGACTGGTTCTTCACCCCACCCCCCTTCCATTTCTCATTCGAAACGGGATCGGGATGGCTGGGCGTCGGCGTAGAGGCGCAGCCCGGCAGCAACCAGTTTAGCGACTACAAGTACCACGGCAAGCAATCATCTTTCCATTTTTCCCTGAACTTCGATGGACATACCCCTGTCGAGGGGCGCTGCCTGCTCCCGGCGATCACGTTCGACTTCGGCGCCGATCCCTACCAGCTGCTCGAAACGCACGTCAACGAGCTGCGAGCCGCGGGTCTGGTCCCTTCGGCATCCCATCTGGATAAGCCCGCCTGGTGGCGCCAGCCGATCTACTGCGGTTGGGGCTCGCAATGCTACCTGGCCGGTCTCGACGGCCTGCGCGCCCCCGACACCGCCACCCAGGCCAACTACAGTTCATTCCTCAACACCCTGGAATCCAACGGTGTTGTTCCCGGCACGATCGTCATCGACGACAAGTGGCAGCAGACCTACGGCGACAACCAGGCCGACCCGGCGAAATGGCCCGATCTGAAGGGTTTCATCCACCATCGCCATGCGAACGGGCAGAAGGTGCTGCTGTGGCTCAAGGCCTGGGACTGCGAGGCCCTGCCGGTCGAGGAATGCATCACCAACGCTGCCGGTCTGCCCCTGGCAGTCGACCCCACCAACCCGGCTTTCGAGCGCCGCCTGCGCGCCTCGGTCCGCAGCATGCTCTCCGCATCCGGTTACGACGCGGATGGCTTCAAGATCGACTTCACTGCCCGCATCCCCTCCGGACCTGGCATCCACACGCACGGCCAGTCCTGGGGCCTGGAGCTGATGCGTCTCTACCTGGGCATCCTGCACGATGAGGCGAAGCGGGTCAAGCCGGATACGCTCATCATCGCCCACACTCCGCATCCCTACCTGGCCGACCTGATCGACAGCGTGCGCCTGAACGACATCAACACCCATGCAGACGTGTGCAGGGCCATGACACACCGGGCGCGTGTGGCGCTGGCCGCCTGCCCAGATGCCCTGATCGACACCGATAATTGGCCGATCACCAACAAGCAGACCTGGCGCACCTACCTCACTCTCAAGCCCAGCCTGGGCGTCCCGGCTTTGTACTATGCCAGTCACATCGACTCAACCGGCGAGCCGCTGCTGCCGGAGGATTACGCCTTGATCCGCGAGGTGTGGGCCGAGTATCGCGCTGGTTTGCAGGAAAATCCGATCCCGTTTGTGATCCCTACGGAAGAGTTGGACGGCTCAACCATCCAGCTCACTCAAGACGATCTCAATACTGGTTTGCTGCCCGCTTAATCATTCGGGTTCAAAGGAAGTCTATGTCAAAGTTAGCCATGATCCATACCACCGTCGCCACCGTCGAGCCGCTAAAGGCCCTGGCCCATGAACTGATCCCCGGCGTCTCCATCGTCAACTTCGTCGACAACTCGATCCTGCCGCAGCTGCTCGCCAACGGTGGCAACGTCGCGGAGGTGGAGCAGCGCATCTTGCAGTACGCCCGCTATGCCCAGGAAGTCGGCGCAGACGTGCTGCTCGAAGCCTGCTCTTCTGTCGGCGCAGTCGTCCCCAAAGCTCGCCAGATCCTCTCCATCCCGGTCGTGCGCATCGACGAGCCCATGGCCGAAATCGCCGTCCGGCAGGGCGCTCGCATCGGCGTCGCCGCCACACTTCCAACCACCCTGCAGCCCACCCTGAACCTGTTGGAAGAGAAAGCTCAGGAGAGCGGCCGTACTGTCGAGTTCCTGCCCTTGCTGATCGAGGGCGCCTACGACAAGCTCATGTCCGGCGACGCTGCCGGGCACGATCAGGCCCTGGTGGATGGACTCTCCGCGCTGATCTCTTCCTGCGACCTGGTTGTGCTGGCTCAGGCGTCGATGGCGCGCGTGCTGCCCCGCCTGCCAGAAGAGGTTCTCCCTCGCTTCCTGACCAGCCCGCGTATGGGCATGGAACGTGTCCGGCAAGCCCTTCAGGAGTAGAATGCCGAAAACCCGCAAGCTGTTGATGGGTATCGATACCGGCACCACCCACTGCAAGGTGGGGCTCTTCACGCTCGACGGAAACCTGGCGGCCTTCGTCAGCCACGCCATGCAGCCTCGTCGCGACGAGACCGGAGCAAACTTTTTCGATCCGCAAGATCTGTGGCAAGCCCTCCTGGATGCCGTGGGGGAAGCCGTCGCCAAGGCCGGACCCCACCGATTGGCCGCCATCGGCGTCGCCGGCATGGCAGAATCGGGCATCCTGGTCAACCGCGATGGGCTTGCCCCTCTTACCGGGATCATCCCCTGGTATGATACTGCCGCCACCCCGCAAGCTCTCCAACTGCTGCAAGCAGCCGGAAGGCAGGCGGGATTTTTGCGCTCTGGCATCTACCCCAGCTTCAAGTGCAGCCTCGCCAAGCTGCTCTGGCTGCGTGAGACCAAAAACATTCGCTTCGACAACGCCTTGTGGCTTTCAGTCCCCGATTGGATCGTCTGCCTTCTGAGCGGCAAAGCAGCCACCGATTATTCCCTGGCTGGGCGCACCTTCGCTTTCGATGTCAACCGCCTGGAATGGGACGCAGACTTCCTGCGCCAGTTCGATCTTTCCCCCGACCTGTTCCCCCAGGCGCTGCCCGCCGGGACCGTCGCCGGGAATGTTACCCGCCTTCCATCTGCCGATTTTGGCATTCTCACTGGCGTTCCCATCGCAGTCTGCGGCCACGATCACGTCACCGGGGCTTTTGCGGCCGGCGCGATCGAGCCGGGTATCGTGTTCGAATTCGATGGGCACCGCCGAAGCCTTCATCGGCGCCATGCCGCGCACCCAACTCGGCCAGCCGGAATTTGAATCGGGCCTGACCTTCGGCTGCCATGTGGCCCGTGATCGCAGCTACTGGATGGGCGGTCTTTCCACTTCCGGCGGCTCGATTGAATGGCTGCGCAGTCTGATTTCCAGCCCGGCCCTGACCTATGCCAAATTCAATGCCCTGGTGGAACAAGCGCCCGACGAGCCTACCGGCCTGTTGTACTTCCCCTATCTGGCAGGCAGCGGAGCGCCCCATTCCGACCCCCTCGCCCGGGCGGCTTTCATCGGCCTGAGCGCCCATACCAACCGGGCCGAGTTGGCCCGGGCAGCGCTGGAGGGCACCGCCTACGAGATGGAGACCGACCGGCTGGCCGCAGTGCGCGTCACCGGGCAGTCCATTCGCCGCATCGTTGCCGCAGGCGGCGGCACCCGCAGCCGGGCCTGGCTGCAGATCAAAGCCGACGTCTCCGGCTGCCAGATCGAGGTCCCTGCTGTGGAAGAGACGACCCTGCTTGGCGCGGCCCTGCTGGCCGGGATCGGCAGCGGCGTATACGCCAGCGAAGAAGAGGCTCTGGCCGGGCCACGAAAGTCCGAATCCCGGTTCATTGAGCCCAACCCAGACAACCGCGCCGTTTATCAAAAGTTGTTTTCGAACGGCTATCAGCAGCTACAAGAGCCGCTGCGCCAATTCTATCAATACCGTTTCGAGGAATCTATTTCGTGAATACCCATTTTTCCAACTTGTTTACGCTTGCCCAGGTTTTACCCATCGCCCAGCGCAGCGGATACGCCCTGGGTTCGTTCTCTGCCCGTTCTGCTGCCATGATTGCCCCGGTGCTGGACGCTGCTGAGCAAACCCAATCTCCATTGATCGTCCAAATTTCAGAGAAAGAGTTCGAGTGGTATGAGATTACCCCGGCCGAGTTCGCCGAAGCATTCCGGGACGAGCTGCAGCGCCGCCAAACCACCGTCCCGGTCGTCCTGCATCTGGACCATACCCGCGTGCTCGGCCTGATCTGGGATGCCATTGCCGCCGGGTTCACATCGGTGATGATCGACGCTTCCGACAAACCCCTGCAAGAGAATATTGCTCTGACCACTCAGGTAGTCGAGTATGCGCATGCCCGCGGCGTCTCGGTGGAAGCCGAGCTGGGCCGCATCGGCACCGCCGATTTCATCGAGACCGATGAGGACGTCGAGCTGTATACCGATCCGGAAGAAGCGCTGACCTTCGTGCAAGCCACCAACGTCGACGCCCTGGCCGTTTCGGTCGGCACCGCGCACGGCGTTTATACCGTTCGCCAGCCGAAAATAGACCTGGAGCGCCTGACCGCCATTCGAGCCCGTATCCAGACCCCCCTGGTGCTGCACGGCGGCTCCGGCACCCCGGCCGATATGGTTATGCAAGCCATCCAGCTGCCCGGCGGCGGCGTCAGCAAGGTCAACATTGCCACCGACCTGGAACTGGCCTACCTCCAGGCCCTGGGGTTGGAGAAACGCATCACCAATGCGGCTCTCTATGCCTTACCCGCTGACCAGCTGCAAAGCGCGCGCGACGCCATCCAGGCGGTAGCAGTCGATAAGATCCTTAACTCTCTCGGCAGCCGGGGTCATGCTGCCGAGATGCTCCAGGCGTTAGGCGCAGGAGAGACCCCGTGAGTGCTGTTCGCTTGCCCATCTTCGGCGTGGTCGAAGGCTTTTATGGAGTCTTCTACACCTTTCCCGAGCGCAGCGACCTGATCCGCTTCCTGGGTGAGCACGGCTTTAACTTTTATCTTTACGCCCCGAAGAACGACCGCCAGCACCGCTCCCGCTGGCGCGAGCCCTACCCGGCCAGGATCATGTCACAGTTCGCCGCCACGGTTGCCCTCGCCGGAACGTTCGGCATCGATTTCTGCTACGGCATTAGCCCGGGTGTCGACATTCACTACAGCCTGGACCAGGATTTCGAAGCTCTGGCGTCCAAGCTGGCGGCTTTCCATCAAATGGGTGTGCGCTCGTTCGCGCTGCTTCTGGATGACCTGGAGGCCGGTTTTATCCATCTGGAAGATAATCGGGCATTCGACTCCCCGTCCCAGGCCCAGGCCGAACTGGCCAACCGCCTTCTCCAGCGCTTGAAGTCTCTCGACCCACAGTCGCGCCTGCTGGTCTGCCCTGGGAAATATTTCGGCCCGGCGCCCTTCGACCCCGGCCTGATCGAGTTGGCCCAGCGTCTCGATCCCGAGATCGGGATATTCTACACCGGTCCGGAGGTGTGCTCGCCCAGCATTACTGCCGCTGACGCGACCGCATTCACCCAGGCCACCGACCGCAACCCCATCCTGTGGGATAACTATCCGGTCAACGACCTCTCCATGCAGCCCGAGCTGCATTTGCAGTCCATCACCGGCCGCGAACCGGGCTTACTGGAGCAAATCGACGGCATCCTGATCAACCCGATGGTCCAGGCTGAGGCGTCGAAGATTCCCCTGCTCACTTACGCAGCCTTCCTCAACGATCCGCAGCGCTACAATCCTGCCCAGGCATGGATCCGCGCGGCCGTGCGGGTGGCCGGGGAGGAAAACGCGGAGGCGTTGAGCATCCTGAACGACTGCGCTCACGTCTCCGACCTGCACGCCAATCGCCGCTCGGCGCTCTCCGAAATTTCCCGGGCAGCCACCACAGCGCTGCGCAGCGGCGAGGATTTGGACACCTCCCCCGCCGTCCGCCGCCTGGAGGATTACCTCACCCAGATCGATGAAGCCACCTATGCGCTCAAGTTCCGCCTCGACAACCTGGCGCTGCGCAACAACCTGCTGCCCTGGATCGAGCTGCTCGAACACTGGCTGTGGATGGCCCGCCGCGGACTGACCGTCCTGCGCAGCCGCCGTGAAGGCATGCCCTTCACAGACGCCCTCGTCAGTCTCAAAGAGTACAAAGACCTCATTCAGCGGCATCCCAAACGCATCGCCAATCAGTCGCTCATGCAGCTGGCCGACTACGTCATCGCCCAGGTCGAACAGGGCTCCGTCGCCCCCACCGGCTTCGACGAACCTACCCGCAAGCCTCTCTTCCGCCTGCCTCAGCTCTGGTCGCCGCATTTTAAACGCTTCACGCCTTCCTTCAAAAGGGGGCAGGGGCAGGTTTGACTTCGTCCAAAGACTTGCTGCCCAGGAGCAGCGACAAAGGCCACCGGTCATTTTTTGAATGAGGAGGCCCCAAGCCATCTCCTCATTCAAAAAATGACCCCAGAAGCAAGTTAAGAGTTCATTAAGTATGGTTGAAATTTGGTAATTTTTGGATAATAATTATCATAATGGCAGTCAGATTTGTCTGACTTTTTATCGTAGTTGAATATCTCAAAATAATCGCCCCAGCGGCAGCGTTGCCGCGTTTGGTGTGTTTACGAACCTTGTTCGGGAATTGCGCCTGGAGGTTACCATGGAGAACAAGACTAAGAAGTTATTCATGATCGGAAACGCCCACCTCGATCCCGTCTGGTTGTGGCAGTGGCAAGACGGCTTCCATGAAGCCAAGGCCACCTTCCGGTCTGCACTCGACCGCATGAACGAGTACCCGGACTTCATTTTCGTGTCCAGCTCAGCGGCCTTCTATGAATGGATCGAACAAAGTGATCCCAAGATGTTCGCCGAAATCCAGCAGCGCGTCGCTGAAGGTCGTTGGAAGATCGTCGGCGGCTGGTGGATCGAGCCCGACTGTAACATCCCCGGCGGCGAGTTGTTCGTACGCCAGGGACTGTACGGTCAGCGCTATTTTAAGGAAAAATTTGGCGTCACCGCCACCGTCGGTTACAATGTCGACAGCTTCGGCCATAACGCCATGCTGCCGCAGATCCTGAGCAAGAGCGGGCTGCCCTATTACATCTTTATGCGCCCCTCACCGCACGAGAAGCGCCTGCCCGGCCGCCTTTTCTGGTGGGAATCGGACGATGGCTCGCGCGTGTTGGCATTCCGCATCGCCTACGAGTACGCCTCCTGGGGTAAAGGGCTCGACGATCAAGTCGCCCATGTCTCGGCTCAGCTCAAAGAGCCCAACACCGAGATGATGTGCTTCTACGGCGTCGGGAACCACGGCGGCGGACCTACCCGCGAGAACCTGGAAAGCATCCAGCGCCTGAATCAAGACCCCTCCCTGCCTGAGTTGGTCATCAGCTCGCCCGATATTTTCTTCGAGACCCTCAACGGAAAGAAGAAGACCTACCCGGTCGTTCATGACGAGCTCCAGCACCATGCCAGCGGCTGCTATGCCGCCCATTCCGGCGTCAAGCGCTTGAACCGCCTGGCGGAAAATAAGCTCATGGCCGCCGAGAAATTCTCGTCCCTGGCCGAGCGTGTCACCGGGCAGCCTTACCCGCGCGATTATGAACGCGCCTGGAAAGACGTTCTCTTCAACCAGTTCCATGACATCCTGGCCGGCACCAGCATCGAGCCCGCCTATGAAGACGCCCGCGACCTGTATGGCGAGGCCTTCACGATCGCCGACCGCGGCCAGAACAACGCCGTCCAATCCCTGGCCTGGAACATCGACATTCCAGCGGAAGAAGGCCAGATCCCGATCGTGGTCTTCAATCCGCACAGCTGGCGCAGCCGCGTCAACGTGGAGGTTGAGGTTGGCGGCCTGCGCAGCAGCGCCATCCTGCTGGACAACGAAGATCGCCAGATCCCCTACCAGACCGTCCAATCCGCCGCCACCGCTCATGGCCGCAACCGGCTCAGCTTTGTGGCCGATCTCCCGGCCCTCGGCTGGCGGGTCTACCGCATGGTCAACCGTCCTGAGATCGATAAGTTCGAGCCCCTCCCGGCCAGCGACACCGTCCTCGAGAACGGCCGCTTCCGCCTGGAATTCGATCCCGAGACCGGTTATATCAAGAGCCTGTTCGACAAAGCCATCAGCTTCGAGGTCTTTACCGCCGATGCCGCCGTACCGGTCGTCCTGACCGATGACAGCGACACCTGGAGCCATAATGTCTTCACCTTCAACCAGGGCATCGGCCAGTTCAAGGCCGTCAGCGTGCGCCTGATCGAGCATGGCCCGGTCAAATCGGTCATTCGCGTGGTCAGTGAATATGGCCCCTCCCGGCTGATCCAGGACTTTGCCATGTACAAAGACCTCGACACCATCGACGTCTCGGTCACGGTCGACTGGCGCGATCGCTTCAAGATGCTCAAGCTGCGCTTCCCGCTCAACCTGATGCAGATGACCGCCACCTACGAGATCCCTTACGGCCACATCGCGCGCGAATCCAACGGCGAAGAGGAGCCCGGCCAGAGTTGGGTCGACCTCTCGGGCATTTCCCGCGGCGCATCCCACAAATTGTACGGCTTCAGCATCGCCAACGACGCCAAGTACAGCTACGACGTCAACATCCGCGACATCGGCCTGACCGTGCTGCGCAGCCCGATCTATGCCCATCACATGCCCTTCGAGCCTGACGCCGCCGCTGAATACACCTTCATCGACCAGGGCGTCCAGCGCTTCCACTACACCATGCTCCCCCACGACGCCGGCTGGGAAGAGGCGGGCGCCGTCCAACGCGCGGCCGAGCTCAACCAGCGACCGGTCGTGCTGGTCGCCACCACCCACCCCGGCGAGCTACCTCAGGTTGACTCCTACCTGTCGGTCGAGCCGGAGAACCTGGTGGTCGCCGTGGTCAAACAGGCCGAAGACAATGACGATCTGGTGCTGCGGGTGATCGAGACCGCCGGGACCAGCACGAAAGGTGTCATCCGCTTGCCCCATTGGAACCGCACCATCGAAGCCGAGTTTAACCCCAGCGAGATCAAAACCTTCTGTGTTCCGAAAGATGAGAGTTTATCCGTGTACGAAACGAATTTATTGGAGTGGAAAGAGTAAGAGAGTAAGGAATGATTTTACCCCTGCGCCTGTCGCTGAACGGCAGCGATTGGACTTTCAAAGGGTTTTACGGAGAAGATTGGAACTGGCGCAAGTCGCATCAGCCCGATACGATGGACAAGCGCCACTGGAAGATGGGGACCGTCCCCGGCAGTGTGCAGAACGATCTGTGGCAGGCCGGGGAGATCCCCGATCCCTACTTCGAGCGCAACAGCCTCCTGATCGAGTGGGTTCCGCAGCGCACCTGGCTCTATAAGAAGAGCTTCTATGCCCCCGCCGACTGGCAGGGGCAGCGCGTGCAGCTGCGTTTCGAAGGCGTGGATTACGAGGCTCAATTCTTCCTCAACGGCGAGCAGATCGGCAGCCATATCGGCATGTACACTCCCGCCGTATTTGAGATCGGCGAGCTGCTGCGCTGCGGTCAAGACAACCTGATTGCTGTGGTGATCGAGCCTGCCCCGCAAGAGCAGCCCCAGGTCGGCCGCACCAGCCAGGTCTTGACCCACAAGGCTCGCATGAACTACTGGTGGGACTTCTCGCCGCGTATGATCCACCTGGGCATTTGGGATTCTGTCCATATCGACGTGACCGGCCCGGTGCGCATCGAGGACGTTTTCGCCCGCTCGCAGCTGAATGAATCCCTCGACCGAGCCCTGGTCGATGTGTCCGCCCAACTGCATTCCGACCGGGCGGTCAAGGCCCTCGTCCACACCCGCCTGCGCTTCCAAGACGACACCATCGTCGAAGAACACAGCATCCACGATCTGCCTGAAGGCAAAACCGATCTGGCGTTTACCTTCGAGCTCGACACCCCTAACTTGTGGTGGCCCAATGGTTACGGCGAGCAGCCGCTCTATCAGGCCGAGGTGTCCGTTTCCATCCTCGACGGCGAACAGGAAACCCCCTCCGACCGTCACGAGGTCACCTTCGGCGTCCGTCGCATCGAGCTGGACCGCAACGACGCTTCCAGCGAATCCGCATTGCCCTACACCCTGATCGTCAACAACCGCCGCATCTTCCTCAAAGGCTGGAACTGGGTGCCGATGGACGTGCTTTACGGCGTCGAGCGCCCGCACAAGCTCCAGCGCTTGCTGGCGCTGGCCGAGCGCGCCCAAGTCAACCTGCTGCGTGTCTGGGGCGGCGGCCTGATCGAGAAAGAAGCCTTCTACAACCTGTGTGACCGCCTGGGAATCCTGGTCTGGCAGGAGTTCATCCAGTCCAGCTCCGGCATCGACAACACCCCACCCTCCGAGCCCATCACTGTGGCCCGCATCGCCGCCGAGGCTCGCCAGATCATCCCCCGCAAGCGCAACCATCCCTCCCTGGCCATCTGGTGCGGCGGCAACGAGCTGACCGACGCCAATCACAAACCGCTCAACGACAATCACCCCATGCTGGCTGCTCTCAAAGCCGCCGTTGAATCACTCGACCCCGGCCGCCTGTGGCTGCCTACCTCACCCACCGGCCCCACTTTCAGCAACAGCAAAGAGAGTAACCTCGATAAACCCTTTGATGTGCATGACGTGCATGGCCCTTGGGAGTATCAAGGCGTGGCCAATCATCAAGCGCTGTACAACCAGGGCGCCTGCCTGCTGCACTCCGAGTTCGGCGTCGAGGGTATCACCAACTGGAAGACGCTGCAGGCGACCGTGTCCGAGGAGCACCGGCTACCCATCGACCTGGACAACCCGGTTTGGGACCATCTGGGCGCCTGGTGGGTCAAGCAGCACAATTGGAAGCCTGTCTACGGAGACTTGCCCGACGTGCAGACCAGTGTGCGGGCCGTGCAGTTCCTGCAAGCCGACGGTCTGCGCTACGCCATCGAGGCCAACCGCCGTCGCAAGTACCGCTGCTCCGGCGTCATCCCCTGGCAGTTCAACGAGCCCTATCCCATGGCCGCCAGCACCTCCGCCGTCGATTACTACGCCCAACCCAAGCCCGCCTACTACACGGTCGCGCGCGCCTATGATCCCCTGCGGGTGACCGCGCTCTTCCCCACTCAGGCCTGGGCCGGTCACGAGAAGTTCGAGGCCCAGGTGTGGGTCGCCAACTCCACGCTGGACGAGATCGACGAGGCCGTGCTAGAAGCGCGCCTGATCGGTTCCAATGGCGACTGCTACCACGCGGACACTCTCCCCGCCTGCATCCCCGCCAACAGCGCCGCCCATCTGATCGGCTTGCGCTGGTCGTTGGATACGGTCGTGGAGCCGGTCTTCTTCCTGGACCTGGCTATGCGCAATTCGGACGGCGAGTTGATCTCTGAAAACCGCTACGCCTTCTCCCGCACCGCCGACTTCAAGCCCTTCTTGCGCCTGCCGCAAACCAAGGTCACAGCCTCCCTGGCGCCTGTCGAGGATGGCTCGCTGCGCCTCACGCTCTCGAACACCGGCAGTACCGTCGCCTTCAACGCCTGGATCGAAGACACCAACCCCGTCGGCAGCCCGCATCACCCGCTCTTCAGCGACAACTACCTGACCCTCCTCCCCGGCGAATCCCGCACCGTCAGCGTCGAATGGCAGCATCCAATGCCCGAGGAGCAATCCCTGCAAATCACCGGCTGGAACTTCCCACCCATCCAAATCGATCTTGAGGATTTTGAAAAATCCTTCGAGTCTCTCCCCGAGTCCGGCGTCTCCGAGGATTATTAATTGGCTATACGCACGGGGGCGGCTCCTATCATGGCCGTCGTCGCCGACGACGTCACCGGCTCCAACGACATCGGCATCATGTTTGCCAAGGCCGGCTTGCTCACCCACGTCTACACCTGCAGCGAGTCTGGCGCCTGCGATTGCCTCTCGTCCGGGCAGTCCAGGCCGGACGTGTGCATCCTCAACACCTCCTCCCGCCTCGACCCCCCTGAGACCGCCTACGCCAAGGTTTACACCGCCACCCGCCAGCTCCGGGCTGCGGGCAGCCGCCGCTTCTTCAACAAGACCTGCTCGGTCTTCCGGGGTAATATCGGCGCAGAGTTCGACGCCATGCTGGATGTCCTCGAGCTCGACTTCGCCGTGGTGGCGCTCGGCTTCCCTAAGAACGGCCGCACCACCGTCGACGGCATCCACTACGTTCATGGCCTGCGCCTGGAAGACTCCGAGTTCCGCAGCGACCCGGTCCACCCCATGACCCGCTCCGACCTGGTCGGCATCCTCCAATCCCAAACGGAACGCAAAGTAGGGCTGCTCAACTGGCAAGTGATCGATCTGGGCCCTGAAACCCTTCGCCTTGAGATCGAGCGCATGAAAGCCGAGTGCAATTACCTGATCTTGGACGTGCGCCACCAGGCCGATCTGGCGGTGATCGCTCAGGCCGTCAAGGATCAGCCGGTGCTGTGTGGCTCCTCCGCCCTGGCCGAAGAGCTGCCCGCCGCCTGGGGCGTTTCTCCCGCCCGAGGTCAGTCGATACAGTTGCCCTCCTCCGGCAGTCAGGGCGTGCTGTGCCTCTCCGGCAGTCTGATGCCCCAGACCGCCGCCCAGATCCGGTCGATGCAAGCGCACGACGCGACCGTGCTCGTGCTCGACGCCGCCTGCGCCATCGAACCCGCCGGCCTGCAAGCCGAGCGTGAGCGTCTACTCCCCACCGTCCTCGCCCAACTCCAATCCGGCTGCGACGTTGTCCTCCATACCGGCAGCCTGCCTGTCCAGATCGAGTCCGCCAACGCCGCCGGCGACCGTCTGGGCCTGTCCCGCAGCGACACCTCCCGCCGCGTCTCCAGCGCCCTGGCCCGCATCGGCGCCGAAATCGTGCGCGCTGCCGGTCTGACCCGCCTGATCGTCGCCGGGGGCGAGACCTCTGCCGCCGTTTGCGCCGAGCTGGGCATTAACGGCCTGCAAATCGACCGGGAGATCGAGCCCGGCTTGCCCTCCTGCATCTCCCTTACCCATCCGCCGCTGGCCCTCGTGCTCAAATCCGGCAGCTTCGGCAGCCCGGAATTTTTGGTGAAGGCGGTCGAGCATTTACGCTGATTCTTCGTGCGCAGCTCCCTCACTCCAAGCTTCTATCTAGCGGGTAGAGCCCTGTGGTGAAGGAACTGTCAATTGTTTACCAATCTGGTATAATTTATTCCGGCACTCATATTTATCATATAATTATTAAAAATACCTGTTATGCTTAACGGACATCCTTCCATCACACGGAGGATGCATGGGTAGGGACTGCCAAACGGAAAACACGCAGTCCTTACGGAGGAACGTGAAATGCAATCGATCTTGATCGATTTGACCAAAAAATATCCTGCGCTCGAAGTATGTGTCCCGGAACTGCAAGCTGCGTTCCACCTGCTTCGAGACAGTTATCAGAACGGCGGTAAGCTGCTCATCTGCGGCAACGGCGGCAGCGCAGCCGACAGCGAGCACATTGTCGGTGAACTGATGAAAGGCTTCTGGCTGCGGCGGCCGATCCCGGACGCAGACCGGCAAAAGCTGGTCGAGGCATTCCCCGAACGAGGAGAAATTCTGGCCGACCGGCTGCAGGGTGCACTCCCGGCTATTTCGCTGGTGAGCCAATCATCGCTGATCAGCGCCTTCGCCAATGACGTCGACCCGGAGATGATCTTCGCTCAGCAGGTCTACGGCTACGGCCGGCCCGGCGATGTGGTGCTCGGCATCAGCACGTCTGGCAATTCCGGGAACGTCTTGCAGGCGCTGCAAGTCGGCCAGGCGCTGGGCCTTAAGACCGTAGGCCTGACCGGTGAAACCGGCGGCAAGATGGCGAGCGTCTGCGACGTGACCATCTGCGCCCCCTATCAGGCCACCGCCGAAGTGCAAGAGGCCCACCTGGCGTTGTATCACGCCCTGTGCGGTCTTCTAGAGGAGGCATTTTTCGACAAATGAGTATATTAGCTGGGATCGACATTGGCGGCACCAAATGCGCCGTCACGCTTGGAGAGACGACCGACATCGGCCTGAAGATGCTGAACAAGCGCCGGTTCGCAACCTCCAACAACCCCAAACAAACCCTGACCACCATGATGCGCTCGCTGGACGAACTGCTGGCAGAGGCCGGCATCGACGCTCCCGACGCCATTGGCATCAGCTGCGGCGGACCGCTCGACAGTTCGCGCGGCCTGATCCTCTCGCCGCCCAACCTGCCCGGTTGGGATGAGGTGGATGTGGTCACGCCCTTCGTGGAGCGCTTCGGCGTTCCGACGAAATTGCAGAACGACGCCAACGCCTGCGCTCTGGCCGAGTGGCAGTGGGGAGCTGGGAAGGGCTGCAAGAACGTGATCTTCCTGACCTTCGGCACCGGTATGGGCGCCGGGTTGATCCTCGATGGCCGCCTGTACTCTGGCACCAACGACATGGCCGGCGAGGTTGGCCACATGCGCCTGGACCCCGATGGGCCGGTTGGCTACGGCAAAGCCGGCTCGTTCGAAGGTTATTGCAGCGGCGGCGGCATCGCCCGCTTGGCCCGCTCGATGGCCGAGGAAGCCCTGGCGGAAGGTCGAGCTCCCGCCTTCGCGCCGACCACCGCCGACCTTGGTAACATTACCGCCGAGACCGTCGGCGATGCCGCCCAGGATGGCGATCCGCTGGCGCTGGAAGTCTTCGCTGTGGTCGGCCGCCAGTTGGGTCGCGCCCTGGCCGTGCTGGTCGATATCCTCAATCCTGAACGCATCGTCATCGGCAGCATTTACCCCCGCCAGTTGGCCGTGCTTGAGCCCACCGTCGACCAGATCCTGCGCGCCGAAGCCCTGCCGCGTTCGCTCTCCGTCTGCGAAGTCGTCCCTGCCGGTCTTGGTGAAGCCGTCGGAGACCTGGCCAGTCTATCGGTCGCTCTGGATTTGTTGAACGGGAAGAAGTAGGCACTTCCCCAGACCTTAATTAACAGATTACTGGTTTAAAAACTAGATCGAACAGAAAACACAGGCAGTTTTCGATGTTTTTTACAGTTGAAAAGATCCAAAAGCACCTTGGGGAGCTCCGCGGTGCCATCTACCGCGAGGTAATCGATATCCCCTGTTTTCGGTATATTGAAGGCGACCGGCCTAACGCCGAACGCCCCGATTTCGACAACTCTGCCTGGGAGGAATTCGCCACCGGCTCCGATTGGGGCGGCCGCGATACCACCGCCTGGTTCCGCACCCAGGTCATGGTGCCCGAAGGCTGGCGCGATCAGAAGGTCGCTCTGCGCTTCCGAGTCGGCCCACGTGACGGCGGCGGTTCCACCGCAGAAAGCTTGTTATATGTCAACGGACAGCCGCTGCAAGGCCTCGACATCTGGCACGAGGAAGCCTGGCTGCCGCCCAAAGAGATGCAGACCGGCCTGGTTCACGTGGCGATCAAGGCCTGGAGCGGCGTTATCGACGTGCCTCAGCGCCGTCGTTTCCTGCAAGCCCAGTTGGTGCGCATCGACCCGACCGCCGAGCAGCTCTACTACAGCCTTGACACTATCCTCAAGACCGTACAGACCCTGCCCGAAGAGGACTACCATCGCGTCCAGATGGTCCAGGCCCTCGACGCCGCCTACCGCCGCATCGACTTCCTCAAGCCCCGCTCAGAGTGGTTCTACCAGTCGCTCAGCGAGTCCCTCACCACCCTCGATTCCGAGATGGCTCAGCTCGACGGCCACAATTGCCCAGGCCGGTCGTGGTGGGCGTAGGCCATGCCCACATCGACATCGCCTGGCTGTGGCAGGTGGCTCACAGCCGAGAGAAGGTCTCGCGCACCTTTTCCACCGCCCTGCATCTCATGCGTCAGTACCCCGGCTACCATTACATGCACTCCACCCCGCAGCTCTACGCATACCTCAAAGAGGATTACCCCGACCTGTACCTGCGGGTCAAGGAGCAGGTCGCCGTGGGCCGCTGGGAGCCGACCGGCGGCATGTGGGTCGAGGCCGACGTGAACATGCCCTCCGGCGAGTCGCTGGTGCGCCAGTTCCTGTACGGGAAGCGCTTCTTCCGCCAGGAGTTCGAGCTGGACAACAAGGTGCTCTGGCTCCCGGACGTATTCGGCTATTCCCCCTCCCTGCCGCAGATCGCCAAAAAATCCGGCATCGATTACTTCCTGACCAGCAAGATCAGTTGGAACCAGTACAACCGCTTCCCCTACGACACCTTCCACTGGCGCGGCATCGACGGCACCGAGCTGCTGACCGCCTTCGTCACCACCCCCGCCGATAATGGCCGCTTCACCTACAACGGCATGTTGGAGCCCAAGGACGTCAAGGGCATGTGGGATACCTACCGCCAGAAAGAGGTCAATCACGAGCTGCTCCAACTGTTCGGCTGGGGCGACGGCGGCGGCGGCCCCACGAAAGAGATGCTCGAAGCCGGCCGGCGCATGCAGTCCATGCCCGGGCTGCCGCACGTCGAGTTCGGCAGCGCCGAGCCCTATTTCGAGCGCCTCGGTAAGCGCCTGGAGAACAAGCGCCTGCCTACCTGGGATGGCGAGCTCTACCTGGAGTACCACCGCGGCACCTACACTTCACAGGCCTACGCCAAGTACGCCAACCGCCGCTCGGAGTTCCTGTTCCATGACGCCGAATGGCTCAATTCTCTGGCGGGCATCCTGCTGCCTGGGCACGCCTACCCGCAGGGTCAGCTGCACAAGGGCTGGGAGCTGATCCTGCTCAACCAGTTCCATGACGTGCTGACCGGCTCGTCCATCCACGAGGTCTATGAGGACAGCGCCCGCGATTACGACACCATCCGCCAGATCGGAGAAGACGCCATCCAGACCGCTCAGCAGTCCCTCCTGGACAACATTGACGTCGAGCGAGACAGCCTGGTGGTCTTCAACTCGCTCGGCTTCGACCGCCATGGTCTGATCGAGCTGCCATGGAGCGAAGCCCTGGATGGCAAGAGCATTTTGGGGGAGAACGGCTTTCCGCTGCCGGTGCAGATCACCGGTGAGGGAAACGACAAACGCGCCCTGCTGCCAGCGCCGCCCGTCCCCGGCCTGGGTTATCACACCTACCCGCTGGTCGACGACGCCGCAGACAGAGCCAACGATCTGGTCGTCACCCCCACCCGGCTCGAAAACCGCTTCTACCGGATTCAGCTCAACCGGCATGGTCAGATCACCTCGCTTTTCGACAAGCAGTTCGACCGTGAGGTCCTGGCGAACGGTCAGCGCGGCAACGTCTTGCAAGTCTTCGAGGACAAACCCCTCGACTGCGACGCCTGGGACATCGACATCTACTACCTGGATAAGATGCATGAGATCGACAAGCTGGTCGAAGCCGTCGTCGAAGAGACCGGACCGCTGCGCGGCGTGCTTAAATTGCGCTGGCGCTTCCTCAACTCCGAGATCACTCAGCGCCTGACCGTTTACAGTCGCTCCCGCCGCATTGACTTCGTCACAGAAGCAGATTGGCATGAACATCAGGCCCTGCTCAAGGCTGCCTTCCCGGTCGACATACGCGCCAACCACGCCACCTATGATATCCAGTTTGGCGCGCTCGAGCGCCCCAACAACTGGAACACCTCCTGGGACGCCGCCCGCTTCGAGGTCTTCGCCCATAAATGGGCCGACCTGTCTGAGGGCGACTACGGTGTCAGCCTGCTCAACGACTGCAAGTACGGTTACGACGTCAAAGACAACGTCCTGCGCTTGACTCTCATCAAATCCGGCATCTACCCCGACCCCAACGCCGATCAGGGTCGGCACCAGTTCACCTACAGCCTGCTGCCTCATGAAGGCGACTGGCGTAAAGGCCGGGTTGTACAGGATTCATACAGCCTGAACGAGCCGCTGTTCGGCGCGCTGCGTGTATCGCGTACAGGCTCTTTGCCGCCCCACTTCCAGCTGGCGCAGGTCGACGCCGATCACATTTTGATTGAAACGATTAAGCAGGCCGAAGAGGGAAACGCATGGGTTATCAGGCTATACGAAACCGAGCAAAGAAGGAAGCGCAGCGCCCACCTCAAGTTCGCCCTGCCGGTCAAGAAAGCCGTGGAGTGCAACCTGATCGAAGAGGACTGTGCTCCGGCGCTTGTACAAGGTTCTACCCTTGAATTCGCCATCGGCCCTTACGAGATCAAAACCTTTCTGGTTTGGTTTTAGTTAGGGAAAAAGCAAGCGCAAAGGTCATAGTTTAATCTGGTGTTCTAGAAACCAGGTTTCTGAATCGCAGGGAACGGCGGGCATGATTGTCCGCCGTTCCCTGTTCCCTATTCCCTATTCACCGGTTCTGTCGTACTTCTCTCCATAAGAAGGGCGTTTATCTGTGTCAACTGTGTGGCCTGTGGATCTTATCCCCGATCTTAATCGACTCTCATTCCGCTGGTATTGTCCTCGCCTCCCGAATTTTGTATAATAAAATTCGCAACGCGAAAATGGTCACCGAATCAATTCAAGGGGAAAGTGTCACAGGTGGCCTCTGTTTCGCTGCTGCGATCATCACGGGCTGCGAGCGTTCATTCGCAGCCGGGCTTTCACAAAAGTCACCCCTGTTTACTGGCTAGCATGCAGGAAGGAGGTCAGGATGATGCGATTTACGGAAACACTTCTCTGCGATGGCTGTGGCGCCGAGATCACATGGACTCCCTATACCGTAGGCGATAAAAGCTACTGCTGTAAAGACTGTTACCAGTCCCGCTCATGTGACTGCGGTGAACGGATGGAGTACGAGGACGATGACCGCCGTATGAACGAAATCAGCATTGACTCGCCCGCCAGCCCATACGCGCTGTAACAGCCTTCTCCCATCACCAAAGGCGCTGCATTTCGATCGGGAAGCCCTCCTGCATTTCCGACTGTTTGCGGCGCCTTCTACGCGTCCGCCGGCCCGATCACCTCATCATCAAAGGTCATTTGGATTTTCTGCCCCGGCTGCAGCACCACGAAATCCCGCTCCCAATCCCCCTCCAACAGCCGCCGGATCAGCACCATATCGCCCGCCATGCGTTCGAAACGCCAACCGCGCCGCTGAGCTTCTGACCGGGCTTGCTCCTCCACCTTTGCTCCGTCCCCCAGCCCCAGGTCCAGGTAGACTGCCCGTTCGTAGTGGCTGCGCCATGCCCCCATCACTTCCATCAGGTAGTCGGCGTTGTCCTGGCCGTACTTCTTCACGTAGGTGGCGTACATCTTCTGGATGTCTTCCTCTGTGCCGGTCGAGGCTCCGCCTAACACTACCGGCTGCTCGGACAGCGCCCCGCGCTCGATGTAATCCTGCTCGTACCAGTAAGTGCCGGGGCACTGCGCCTGCTCGGCGGCATACTTCTCCCGGCTGCCCAAAAACAGTGTGATGCAGTCATGGCCCTTCGGTATCACCAGCGGCACACCGCGCGCCGCCAGCCCTTCGGTAGCCTTGCCGCACAGCGCGTATGCCATCACCACCGCATCGTAGCCCTGCTCCGCCGCCTCGTCCACCATCTGCTGCAGGCGTTCGCGCAGCCCGTTCGGCCGGTTGTGCAGTCCAATCTGCAGCATGGTCACGTCCACCAAATGCGGCGATTGCGCTGCCGCCAGGTAAACCGGCCTCGCCAGAGCTTCACATCCAATGCATTTTAAGCGCATATCCGTTCCTCCTATAAGAAGCACCAGTATATCAGGCAGTCAGGTTATTGGTCAATCGGGAATTCGTCAAAGGGGGCATTCGAGATGCGTAGAATTTCTGCTGGTTGTCCCTGTCAACCAACAGAAATTCTACGCGTCTCGAATGCCCCTTTCGTCAATCACGACCAGGGTGACAGCCGCTCGCCCTAAATCAGCGTCTCCTTCAGCCGGGCCGACAGATCGCGCAGCAGGCTGAAGCTGATCGGCTTGATCAGCACGAAGTCGGCTGCTCCTTCTGTCATCTCGGCCATGCGGGCATCGGCGGTGGTGATCACCACCTGCACGTCTTTCAGCCGGTCATCGGCCCGGATCTGATTCAGCAGCTCCGTCCCTGGGATATGCGGGAGGTGCAGGTCGAGTACGATGACGTCGGGATTATCCTTATTCAAGGCCAACTGCTCGGTCGCCTCCTGCCCATCCCGGATCACCACGGTCGCAAAACCGGCTGCACGGAGGGCTTCGTTAAAGATAATCGACAGATCTTCGTCATCCTCAATAATGATCGCCAGTGGGTGTTCACTCATTTCCATTCTCCTTATTCGGCGGCATGAAAGATAGGACCACGGTGAAGGCGCTGCCCTTTCCGGGTGCACTCTTCACCTGAATTTCGCCCCCCATCAAATCAACAATCCGTTTGACAATCGACAGGCCCAGGCCAATCCCGCTGTGCTCGCGGATGCTGGTATCCTCAGCCTGCCGGAATGGCTCAAAGATATATTTCTGCGCGTCTGCCGAGATACCCCGACCGGTATCGGTGACGCGCATCGCCCAGCGGTTCTTGTCGACCCGATAAATCTTGACGGTCACGGAGCCTTGATCGGTGAACTTGATCGCATTGCCCACCAGATTGGTCAACACTTGCTGCATCCGGCGAGGATCGCCGAACAGGGTCGCCGGTAAATCCTGATCGATGGAGCTGGTGAGCCGGATGCCTTTGTCTGCGGCCAACCGGTCCATGACCGAGTGCAGGCCCTCCAACAGCTCATAGGGTGTGAACGGCCGGTTCTGGAATTTCATTGCCCCACTTTCGATCTGGGCCTGATCGAGCAGATCGCTCACCAGTTCCAGCAGCCGGTAGGTATTGTTCATAATCCGGTTGATCACCTCCACCTGCCGGTCAGTCATCGGCCCGTAAACCGCTTCGCGCAGCATTTCTGAATATCCGATGATGGCGTTCAGGGGCGTGCGCAGCTCGTGCGAAACGATCGCCAGGAAGGCGTCCTTCATCCGCTCGATCTCCGCTTCCTGTGTAAAGTCACGGAAGACTGCTACCGTTCCCACCTGGCTGTTCTCCCCTTCCATGACCGAGGCTGCGTTCATCAACAGGATCTTCTTATTCCATTGGAACCGGATATTGCTGGATCCTTCTGGGTTGCGCAAGGCGAACAGGATCCGTTCCCGGTCGCCGATATCCCCTCCAACCAGCTCGGTCAGTTGGACAGGGTCCATGCCGAGGATCTGTTCGGGGAAGTAATTGAGCAAACGGCCGATGGCCGGATTCGCCACCAACGCCTTACCCGAATTATCGAATACGATCACCCCGTCCGCGATGCCTTCCAGGATCGCCTGGTTCTTACTCGCCTCGGCGCGCTCGCGCATCAGCGCCTGCGATAGTTCTCGCGTCCGGTCGGCAACCCGCTGGTCGAGCTCTTGATTGGTTTTTCGCAGCTCTCCCAGCGCCTGCTCCAAATTACGAGCCGAAAGCCACGAAACCGCAGCCACCGCCACGAAGCCCAGTGCGGCAAAAATGTTCGGCGGAATCCCAACAGACAGCGCAAAAATCGACAGCATCACCGTGATTACGCCGGTGGCGATGAAGCTGGCATACGGCCGGATTAACATGCTTGCCATCAAGATCGGGATGGCAAAGAAGAAGATCGAACGACCGTTGATCACCTCCGGGGGGTCGTCGCTGGCGATGAACACCACAGTCAAGAAGATCAAGAAGATCGAGCTTGCCAACCAGCCGGAAAAATAGCGGTTGATGGTGTAGATAACCGTTATTCCCATCAACAGGGCAATTGCGGTGTAATACAGCAAGTTTAATGGATTCTCTTGATTGGTTGAGTAAGGGTTATCGACGTGAACGCCGATCAGATCGATTACGAAAATCCCGATCAATCCGAGTAACGAAAGGCCCCACAGCCCAATCAACATAATGTTGAGCAGCTTTCTACGGCGTGCATCCTCTGCGTCGAGCGTTGGAACGGTTAGAAACGAGCGGATTTGAATGGCATTCGACATTGTCAGTTTCTCGCTAACATTAAAGCGCTAAATATCGAAGAAAGGACCACCATGTAGGGGCTGTACAGGCATTTACCGATCCACAACGGTGGGAAAGGAGCCTCTTTGTGTTCCAGCAGCCACGCCGCCCCGCGTTTGATGCTCTCCTTTGGAACCCGTCCACCGGACATCCGCCAAATCGATAATGCCTGCAGCGCATACGCCGTCTCTTCCGCGGTCGGCAGATAGAACCCCCACGATCCATCTTCACGCTGGGTCGACAGCAGCCAGCGGATGGCGGTGTCGATCATGCTGTCATCGAAACCCGCGCAGGCGATCACGGCATGTGCGGTGGCGTAATACGGCGAGGCGTGCCATTTGTCGAACCAGTAGCCTTCGGGAGTCTGGGTCTTGCGCAGAAAATCGAGGATCTTGCGCACTGCCGGATGGTTTTCTTCGTGGCCGGCCTGACGTAACCCGCCGAGCAGATGGATATTCGCGCTGACCGAAGGGTTTGCTTCCAGGTCGAAGCAGCGAAAGTGCTCTTCCTCTTCCCAGTAGAACAGCGCTTTCACATCGGGGCTCCTGCCGTAGCGGCTCAGAACATCGAATATCATCCCGGTGTCGTCGCCGTCTTCTGGGACGTACTTCGCTACCCAGGTGGCAATGCCCACACCCGGCTTCCAATAGCGTTTGAGGTATTCCAGGTGCGGCTCGCACAGCCTCAGCGTCTCCCCTCCTACAGGCCCCACTAACGCCAGGTTCCACAACACCCATGCCGGTTCGAACAGGTCGAACGGCGCGACATTCGGGAATCCACCGCTCGGAGACATGACCTGATGCAGATAATCCAATGCAGCCGGATCTTCCGGGCGGATGGAGTGAGCAAAATATGCCGTCGCCGAGGGACTGTGCGCCACCGATCCGTTGACCTCTTGCAGCTCTTCGACGTCCAGCATGCTGACATCCAAACCGGCCATTTCGGCCGAAAAGGCCGCCGTCATCGTCCGGTTGATACGGTGCCCGCGCAAGCGCTGCAGTTTTGCTTCCCGCAGCTTGATGAGCTTGCTCAAAATCGGATCGGCCTGCGACTGCAAGATGCCCAGCGATTCCGCCTCGGCCACCAGCGCCGGGACGATCATCTCGAACCCCACTGTAGCCCCGTTTGGATCGCGCCTCAGGCCTTGCGTGGCTTTCGAGGCGATTCGGTCCAGCGCAATCAAGCCGCGCTCCATCTGCATCCGGTCGCTCGAGCGCTGACCTCGCCGCGCCAGCATGGTCATGGCTGCCAGCGTGCAAACCACCCGATCATGATAGTAAAGCGGCTGTCTGGCCCCCCAGCTCCCGTCCGGCAGCTGGTGCTCGCAGATCCATTCCATGGCATGATTGGCCATGTTCTGGTCCATCTCGTCCAATCGAGCCACCCATGCGGTATCGTAGGCCGTCTCGGTCATGATCCCTGGCCCTATCCGGGCCAGCAGCTGGTTAAAGTTTTCGATTTGACTGGCAGCGGTTTCCCTGCTTATCACAATTCCACCCTTTCTGGCGGTTGGTCATCGCCATCCGGCCATTCCACCTGTCCCAGCGGATACCAAACCCCGCCGCGCACCACGCCAACTCCCAGGATGCACCCCTGGTTTTGCTGGTAAAAGGCGCGCATCCAGGCCAGGTCTTTCCGGGGCATCGAAGCATAATCCTGCTCTTCAACTCGCCGCGCGTAGAGATGGTCGTATAGGATTCGGCGCAGTTGTTCGCGATCCAAGTAAGGCGAAGGAGCCGCTGTAAAATACAGATCTTCGCTCCCGGTTGCCAGCAGCGGCATGTCGAAGGCGCTGAACCGGTCGAAGCCGATGAAGAAGTCCACAGGCTTGACGTACTCCCCATAGACCATCTCCACCAGCGCTTTGCGATCCGGCGCTTTGCCATGCTGCTGAAAATACGCAATCCCCAATTCGGCGGTCAGCTCGGTTGCATCGTTGGCGAATACTCCATAAAACAATCGACAGCGCTGATTCACTGCCGTCCGCTCCGCCGCCCGCTCAAAAGTATCGATCAGCGGCTCGTATGGGGTTCCCGCCAGCACCCGGCGAAAATCACCGTAAAACTGCACCCGCACCCCGAATTCTTCATAGAACGCTAAGAAGTCGGGGTGGGTCGCCAGACACTCCAGGCCGTCTACTCCGACCCGCTCGATGTACACCTCGCCCCGCTCCATCAAATCATAGCCAAACATGGGGGAGAGCAGCGTGATAACTCCGTGATCGAAGATCATCTTGAACTGCTCGATCTCTCGTTTGCGGGTGAACTCCATATACGCTTCGATCGGGTCGTCGCCCATATCGCCGGCGTGCTCCAAGAGGAACCAGCGCCGCGTGCCGTTGATCGGAAACACGCACACCTGTTCACCGTGACGGCGCACCATTTCGGCCAGTTCTCCGTCCGGCAGATTCAGGAAGGTTTCAAGCTCGATCATTTGTTTGCTCTATACAAAGTATTTTCCTAAAGATCCGAGCGCCGCGGAAACCGGGTTCGTTCCAGCATAAGCGATCAGGTTATTCTCATCCAGTTCAAATCCCAGGCGGCGCTTCAAATCGTAAGCGCCGCTGCCGGCATACAGCGTCGTTGCGCCCCGTTCGATGGCGCAGCGGATCGCTTCGTAGATGATCTGGAAGTAAACGTACTTCACCTGGTAGTCCAGGCCCAGCAAGGTCGCCACCATGGCATCGCCGTCTTGGAGCAACAGCCCACAGCCCACCAGCCGCCCTTCCACCCGCGCCTCGATCCAGATGCCATCCACCATCCAGAAGTGCTCCAGCGCCGCCCGCACGTAGTGCAGGGGCGCATTCTCATGCCGCTCCTCCACCGCCCGGATCAGCGGCAGCGCCTCCTCCAGGTCGGGCGCCTGGCGCCGGCGCGTGATTTCAAGGCGCAGATCCGCAGCCCGGTTGGCGTGCCGGCGGTAATCCTTCCTGGCCGACTTGCCCAGGCCTTCCAGGTACTCCTCGAATTCCGTCCAGCCGATCTTCAATGTGGTGCTTGGGTCTGCCACCGGCAGCCAGTTCAACCCATCCTTCTGCGCCTGCAAGTCTCGCATCGCCTGGTCCAGGTAGTCGTAAAGCACAAAGGAAGCGCGCTCTGCGCTCGCCAGGTCGGCGATTGCGCCGGTGATGGCTTGCAGCACAGCCGCCTGCAGCGACGGATCGGGCAGGATCAACCCGGAGCGGTTGGCAACCGGCGAGCGGCAGACGCACAGCGGCCAGCGCCGGAATGCCGCCTGAGTGACCGGCTGCAGCCAGGACGGGAGCGGCAGTGCCTCATGCCGCATCAACCAGAAACTTGCGCGCCCCACGGGTACCTCGCCATCCTCCACCTGGATATGAATGGCCGGGTTATCCGATAAAACTGTCTGACAAAATGAGTACCAACGAAAACTGCTAAAAGGACGTCTCTGGCTGCATCGATCCCATGCTGCTTGCCCAATCTCTTCGATGCTTCGTGCAACGCGAACATGAAAATTCATCATTGTGATCAATTAAAATTGTCTAAGACCCACTCGGTGAATACATTTTACGTTCCTTACGGAGGAGAAGCAAGCAATATAATAAATGCTATCAGAACTGTAAGGGAATGCGCCCGACGATGATAACCCGGCTCAGCCTGCAAACAGCCAAAGAACCTATCAATTTACACCTCTGACGATGAGATAGGATTATCCCTACCTCTTCGTAGGAATTTCCCCCGTTGTTCCTGTGAAGAAGCGACGGTATAGTAAAAAGGAAGTGGAGTCATTCCATCGAGTTTTAGATTTGGGGGGACACTTCAAACTCAAAACAAAGGATCATCTTTGCGCAAGCACATGGACACGCTGGTAGACGTACTAATCCCAACTTATAACCGTCCAGCAGCGCTTGCTGTCACCCTGACCAGTCTCATATCACAGTCGATACGCGACTTCAACATCCTGATCTCTGATCAAACAGAGGATATCGGGTCGCTCCAGACGGGTGAATTCAAAGCGGTGCTGAACGTGCTGCACACCCACGGAAATGCCGTAGGTTATGAGCGCCACCTGCCGCGCCGCGGCATGGCCGAACAGCGCCAGTTCCTGCTCGAACAGGCGCACGCGCCCTACGTTCTGTTCCTGGACGACGATCTGATCCTCGAACCCTGGGTCATCGAGAACTTGCTCAACGCAATCCAGGAGGAAGAGTGCGGCTTCACAGGCAGCGCCGTGATCGGTTTGAGCTACGTCGATGATGTTCGCCCGGGGGAGCAGAAGATCGAGTTCTGGAACGGCCCGGTGCAGCCCGAACAGGTGCGCCCCGGCACACCCCAGTGGGAGCGCTACCGCTTGCACAACGCCGCCAATCTGTACCACATCCAACGAAAATATGGCTTGACGCCCGGACGGCCCCGCAAGTACAAAGTGGCCTGGATCGGCGGCTGCATCCTCTACGATCGCGCCAAGCTGCTCAGCGTGGGTGGTTTCTCCTTCTGGAAAGACCTGCCGGTCGAGCACGCCGGAGAGGACGTGCTGGCCCAGCTGCGCGTGATGGATGCCTATGGCGGCTGCGGCCTGGTCCCCTCCGGCGTATACCACCAGGAGCTGCCCACTACCCTGCCCAACCGCTCGATCGATGCTCCAAAGACGTTGACCATTGACGTCGAAGCGGGACCAGCAGCGCCTCCTCCTTGGAAAATGATGAGCCATTGAACCTGGCCTCGATACGGCACCTCCACCTTGGGCCGCATTGGCTGCGCCCGAGAATCCCAGCGGACTCTCCGCTAGAAATGGAATACTGGTAAAGCTGAATGGAACACGTTCCAACCCCATCCTACGTACAAATCGAACCGGTCGGCCAGTGCAACTTGCGTTGCAAAATGTGCCCGATCAACTTTCGTGACGACCGCCCACTGCACGGTACACAGAAGTATATGGACTACGACCTGTTTACCGGCCTAATCGATCAGTTCGAGAACCTCGAAACCCTGCACTTGCAGGGCCTGGGCGAGCCGATGCTGCATCCGCGCTTCTTCGACATGGTCGGCTACGCTCGCGGCAAGGGCATCCACGTCACCACCAATACCAATCTGACCTTGCTCAACAAGCGCCGCGCCGAAGCCTGCGTGACCTCCGGCCTGGAAGGGGTGTTCTTCTCGATCGACGGCGCCCGTAAGGAGACCTACGAGGCCATTCGCGTCAACGCCCGCTACGACAAGGTGCTGGCCAACCTGGCACTGCTCCAGGAGACCCGCGACCGTATGGGCAGCGAATTGCCCAAGCTCAAAATGGTCATGGTGATCATGCGCCAGAACCTGGCCGAGCTGCCCGAGCTGGTCGATCTGGCCTCTCGCTTCGACATCGAGGAGGTCTTCGTCCAGCAATTGAGCCACGATTTCGGCGAGGCCAGCTACACCGAGAAGTTCCGTCCCCTGCACGAGTACGTCGACCAGCAAAGTCTGCTGGGAGAAGACCCTCAAACCGTGGAATCCTGGTTCAACGAGGCCCGCTCTCACGCCGAGCAGCGTGGTCTCAAGCTGCGCCTGCCGCCTACCCGCCTGCGCTTGCACCCACCCGGTACGCCCGGACGCCAGCGCTGCGATTGGCCCTGGACCGGCGCGTACATCAGCTTCCAGGGCTACATGATGCCCTGCTGTATGGTGTCCACGCCCGAGCTGATCAACTTCGGCCTAGCAACCGGGGACAACCTGGAAGAGGTTTGGAACGGTGAAGCGTACCAGGAGTTCCGCCGGCAGCTGTCTTACGACGAGCCGCACCCCATGTGCGCCTCCTGCTCGATTTATCGCGGCGTGTTTTAACCGGGTTGCAACGGCTCTGGCATCTGCGCCCTTGATCTCAAAAGCGTCCAGCTTGCGCCGTTGCAATCCCTGTATCGTGACCATTATCTGTGATCGGAATGGAGTTGAAGAATGCCTGCAGTCGATATTTTACTGCCAACCAACAACCGGCCTGAATCGTTGATCTATTCCCTGTCTGGAGTGGCCGGGCAAGATTACCACGATTATCACTTGATTGTGTCCGACCAAAGCCTGGCCCCGGCGCGCAGCTCGCTGGTCGTCCAATCGCTGCTGCGGATCATCGAAGCCGGAGACTCATCCTGGGAGTGGCACTACCGCCTGCCTTCCAAAGGCATCGCCGAACAGCGCAATTTCTTGCTGTGCCAGGCCAAAGCCCAATATGTGCTCTACCTGGACGATGATGTCTGGATGGAACCGTGGGTGCTTGGCCGGTTGGTTGAAGCGCTGGAAGAGACCCAAGCCGGCTTCATCGGCGCCTTCCCGAATGGCCTGTCCTACTGCAAGGACATCCGCCCCAATCAACAGCTGATCGAGTACTGGGAGGGGCCCGTCCAGCCTGAAGCGGTAGAGCCTGGCACACCCGCCTGGGAGCGCAACCAGCTCCACCGGGCCGCTAACCTCTACCACGTCAGCAAGAACTTGCAGCCTGGCGAATCCCGACTCTACAAGGTCGCCTGGGTCGCCTCCTGCATCCTCTATGAACGCGAAAAGCTGTTGGAGGTGGGCGGCTACTCCTTCTGGGATCGTCTGCCTCGCTACCACTCAGGAGAAGAGGTGCTCGTGCAAAACTTGTTGATGCGGCGCTGGGGAGGGGCAGCCATTATCCCCTCCGGCACTTACCATTCTGAGCTGCCGTCCACCGTGCTGAACCCAAAAGGCACCGTCGACGGTCACGCCATGGACCTGCTGCCGGAAATGATCGAGAAGTTTGCGCCGGAGCTGGGCGTATGAACAACACAGCCCACCCAATCCCCGGCATTCAAAAGATCGCGGTTCTGCGGGCCAACGGCCTGGGCGATTTTATCTTCGCCTTGCCCGCTTTGGAAGGCTTGCACAACGCCTACCCGCAAGCCGAGATCGTTCTGCTCGCCAAGGAATGGCACCACCTGTTCCTGCTCAACCGCCCCGGCCCCTTCGACCGGGTCATTCCCACCCCCCACAGCGTCGGCGTCAACGAGGCCGTGGATTGGGAACCGGAGAATCCCAACGCCGCCAAAGACCAGGACGATTTCTTCGAGCAGATGCGCGCCGAGAAATTCGATCTCGCCCTGCAGCTGCACGGCGGAGGGCGTAACTCGAACCCCTTCCTGCTCAATCTGGGCGCCCGCATCACCGCCGGTCTGCGCACCCCGGATGCTCCCGAGCTGGATTTTTCGGTGCCCTACCTCTACTTCCAGCATGAGATCCTGCGGCTGTTAGAGGTGGTCTCACTGGTCGGCGCCCCACTGGTGTCCATTGAGCCCGCCCTGCAAGTGACCGATGCCGACCGGGCCGAAGCCGCCGAGCTGCTGGAGATCGATGGAAGGCCGCTGGTGGTGATCCATCCCGGCGCAGGGGACGGTCGCCGGCGTTGGTCGCCGCGCCGGTTCGCCGCGGTGGGCGAGGCGCTCACCGCGGACGGCGCCCGGGTGATCCTCACCGGCGCATCCACCGACCGTGATCTCGTCGATCAGATCCTGGCCTCTACCTCTGCCCCGCTGGAAAACATGTGCGGGCGGCTTTCGTTGGGCGGACTGACCGGTTTGCTTTCGCAGGTCAACCTGTTCATTGGCAACGATTCAGGGCCGCTGCATCTCGCCCAGGCGGTGGGCGCGCCCACCGTCGGTATCTTCTGGTGCGGTAACCTGATCAACGCCGGTCCTGCCGGGCGCGCCAACCACCGCCCCTTGCTCTCCTGGACGTTGGCTTGCCCGGTATGCGGCGTCAACACTATGTACGGCCACTGCGAGCACTCGGCGTCCTTTGTGGACAGCGTCCAACCGGAGGAAGTTCTCACCCAGGCTCGCAGCCTGCTTGGACCGCGAGAGAAAGCGTGGGCATGATGACGGCCGGCAGCTCCTTGCAGCGTCCGGAACAGACCCAGAACCCGCTGCGCGTCGAGCGCCGCTTCGACCCCTTCGAGCCCGGCCTGCTGCAGCGCCTGCCGGAGCCGCCTCGGAAAGTGGCCGTCCTGCGGGCCTCGCGCATCGGCGATTTCATCAACGCCACCCCGGCCTTCCGGGCTTTGCGCCGCGCCCTGCCGGACGCTCGCATCGATGTGATCACGCTGCCAATGCTGCAAGACCTGGCAGAGCGCTGCCCCTCCATCGACCGATGCGTGCCGTTCCCCGGTTACCCCGGCCTGGCCGACCAGCTCTTCGAGCCCGGCAAGACCCTGGCCTTCTTCGAGGCCATGCAAGCCGAAGGCTACGACCTGGCGATACAGATGCAGGGCTCAGGCGTCTACACCAACCCCTTCACCCTGATGCTGGGCGCAAGTTACAACGCCGGGTACGTCCGACCAGACGATCCGCCCGGCCGCCTGGACGCCGCCCTGCCCATTCCTGACGAGGGGTACGAGGTGGACCGCGCCCTGGCCATGACCACCTTCCTGGGCGCCGGGCCTGATGGACGCTGCCCCGAGCTGGCCCTGCGAAGTTCGGACATCCGCGCCGGCCTGCGCCTGTTGGACGCCGCCCCCGCTCCCTGGATCGGCATCCACCCATCCGCCCGCGACCGCACCCGCCGCTGGCCCCTGGAACGCTTTTCTCTGGTGATGCGCAAACTGCAGCGCAAATTTGGCGGCACAGCCATCATCCTTGGCGAAGAACGTGACCGGGACTCCACCGCCGGGGCCCTCGACGATGCTGGAGTCGCTTCTCTCAACCTGGCCGGGCGCACCTCCCTGGCCGAGCTGTGCGGGGTGATCCACCAGCTTGATCTGCTTGTCACCAATGACACCGGCCCAGCTCACCTCGGTTACGTGTTCAAAACGCCCACCGTGGTGATTTTCGGCGGCGGCGACCCCGAGCGCAACGGCCCGCTCAACGACGGCCCCGTGCGCGTCCTGGCCCATCCGGTGCCCTGTCGCCCCTGCGACGTCCCCGAATGCCCCATCGGCTACACCTGCCTGCAGCATATTCGCGTGGATCAGGTGGTCGGCGCCGCAGAAGAACTGCTTACCAGCGTTCACATGCACTCCCGCCCGGCGATTGGATCGATGACCGGAAGAGTTAGAATGAACGGCGCTGAGGTTCTACCCTCGTCCCAGGAAGAAGTCAATCACACGAAAGGAGACACAATGAACCACTACAGCACAATCGAAAATCTGGTGACCATTCCCGGGCTGGGGAAATTCAGCCTGGAAGATGAGTTGATTCGCGCTGACCGAAAGCTCCGACGGGCGCTTCGAGATCGGCAAGAACGGCGTCACCTCCATCACCACCATCGCTGACCGCAAGCTGGAGTTCATCGCCTTTCGCAGCCACACCCTTGCGCTGGTCAACTCGGCTCTCGGCTACCCCGCTTACTACCCGGTCCACCCGGTCCAACTGGAACGGCCCGTCCAGGCTGTCTTGATGGACCTGGACGGCACGAGCGTGCGCAGCGAGGGCTTTTGGGTCTGGATCATCCAAATGACCACCGCCTCGCTGCTGGACGACCCGCGCTTCGAATTGCAAGACCAGGACCTGCCGTTTGTCTCCGGTCACAGTGTGTCCGAGCACCTGCAGTACTGCATCGACAAGTACTGCCCGGACGAATCCCTGGAGCGGGCGCGCGAGTTCTACTTCGAGCACACCCACCGAGAGATGCAGGCCATCCTGGAGGGCAAGGGCCGCTCGAACGCCTTCCAACCGGCTCCCGGCCTCAAAGACTTCCTGCTGGCGCTCAAAGACCGCGGCCTCAAGATCGGCCTGGTAACCAGCGGGCTGCACGAAAAAGCCTATCCCGAGATCCTGGCGGCCTTCCGCTCCCTCGGCCTGGGCAGCCCCGAGGACTTCTACGACGCCATCATCACCGCCGGATACCCCCTGCGCAGCGGCCAACCCGGCACCCTGGGCGAGCTCTCGCCCAAGCCCCACCCCTGGTTGTATGCAGAAGTCAGCCGGGTCGGCCTGGGCATCCCCTTCGAAGAGCGCCAGACCGTCGTCGGCATCGAAGACAGCGGCGCAGGAGTCTGCTCCGTGCGCCTGGCGGGCTTCCCCGTCATTGGCATGTCCGGCGGCAATATCGAAGAAAGCGGGGCCAGGCCGCTGTGCGATGCCTATTGTGATAACTTCAACCAGATCTTGGAAATCCTGGACGAATAGAGAGAAGAGAACATAGAGGAATCAACGCGCCTTGACTTCTCTATGTTCTCTTCTCTCTATTCGTCCCGAAACAACGCCATATTCCCCAACACCCCCCACGAATTCAGGAAATTATCCTCCGGCAACTCGAACATCCTCCCATTCGTCATGTAGCGGATCGTGCCCTCCCGATAGCCGATCACCATCACCACATGCTCGTACGCCGCCACGATCACCTTGTTGCCCTGCTTGTCGGTGTACTCGAACGGTACCCCGCCCACTACGTTGCCGATCACCCAGGCGATCACCGGGTTGCCTGCCGCCACCGACGCCTTGACCTCGTCCAGCGCAGCGCCTTTCACGCCCCGCGCCGGCAGGCCGTACTCGGTCAACAGGTCGGCCACCGGCCCGGCATGCACCCCGTAGCCATACGGCGGCACCTGTCCCCAAGGCGCGTCCACGCTGCCCACAAAGCCTATATCCGGATTATCGGAGGACGGCAGCCGGTACTGAAACTCGAACTCGTTGATCGACACGCCGTAATATGTCGCCCAATCGACCGCCTGGCTGGCCTCGCAGCCCAGCGGGAAGCTCTGCCTGTGCCCGCGGATGTCCTCGATGTAAAACTCATCTGGGATGGGTGTTGGGCTGCCGGTAGGCTCAACCGCTGCGCTTGGGCTGGGTGCGGGGGATGCCGTCGCGGTTTGTGTGAAAGCAGCGGTCGGCGTCGACCGGACGGTGGCAGTGGGCGCGTTGAGGGTCGCTGTGCTGGTCACTGCGGGCGCCTGGCTCCGCTGCTGCCCCGGCGTACAGGCTGTGATCGTTAACAGCAAGAACGCAAGCAGCGGAGCCAGTTTTGTAGAGATGACCGCCGTGATTCGCATCACGACCGGCGCTACTCTTGGGTTTCCCCGGGCTCGTCCTCTCCCGGTTTGCTGGCGGAAGAATAACGGGTGGATACTTTATCCAGCTCGGTGTTGATCCACTTCAGCACATTCAGCATCTCGCTTTGAGCCTTCTCCTGCAGCTCGCCGCTCTCAAAGCGCCGCTGGATGTCTTCCACGTCGGCCTTCAAGCGCTGTCCAGTATCGCTCCCCGAAAATTCCTTGGCCGCCCGGTTCAATGACTCACTCACCTGGGTGGCGCTGTCCTCAACATCCTTCTGGACCTTCTTGCGCTCCTCGCTCTCCCACAAGGTCTTGATGAAGTCTTCCAGGTTCTTGCCGAGATTACGCAGTTCGTCCGCCATCTCAGACTTTTTGGTCTCAGGTTCCGTCATTTTGCCCTCCATCTTGCTCTGCCTCTTCTGCCAATTCGATCGTACCTAGAGGCAATTGTACTCAAGAATTTAGAAAGAGAACAGCCCCTCTCTTTCGCGATTGCATGCGATCTTGCAATCGTTTTCCCCATTGTTCTCCCCTATTTTCCGACTTATAATATAAACATTGGTAGAAACAGGCAGACAGCAATCCAGGAGGCGTCTAGTGCTGTACTTGCGCGTTATCCAGGCCGAGTTTGGCGACACCTTCATCGTCGAATATGGCACGCCCAGCCACCCGCATTACATGCTCGTGGACGGCGGGCCACCCGACACCTATGCCAGTCATCTCAAGCTGGAGCTGCAGGAGATTGGCGCTGCCGGCGGTGTCCTGGACCTGGCCGTCCTCTCCCACGTCGACAGCGACCACATCACCGGGCTCCTCGATTTGTTCAGCGAACTGCGCTTTTCGCACGGCAGCGGCCTTCCCCCCGTAATCGAGGTCGGAGGCCTGTGGGAGAACGGCTTCGACAAAACCATCGCTCCCGCCGCCGGTTCCGAAAACCGCATCCGGAGCATTCTCAGCCATGCCGGGGCGCGCGGCTTTCAGATGAGCAACACCGCCACCTTTGCCGGCAGCATCAGCCAGGGCAACCAGCTGCGCATCGCCGCCCGCGCCCTCGGCATCCCCATCGATGACGGCTTCGACACCGGCCCCATCACCATGGATACTGCTCCTCAACCGATCAGCATGGAAAACATGTCCCTCTATGTGGTCGGTCCCACCAAGAAGAACCTGGATCGCCTGCAAAAGGACTGGCAAGACTGGCTCGACAAGCAGGAGAGGGCCGCCCCCAGTCTGGTCATGGAAGCCCTGGCCGCCGATACCAGCGTACCTAACTTGAGCAGTCTGATGTTCCTGTTGACCGCCCCGCGCACCCGCAGCATCCTGATGACCGGCGATGGTCGCGGCGACGATCTCCTGGAGGGTTTGGAGCAGGCCGGCCAGCTTGTGGACGGTAAGCTGCATGTCAGCGTGCTGAAGATGCCCCATCACGGCAGCGCCCGCAACGTCACCCCCGAGCTTCCTGGACTGTGTCACCGCCGATACCTACGTGATCTCCGCCAACGGCCGCGATGACAACCCGGATCTCGACACCCTGCTGTGGATCGTCGACGCCGCTCACCGGCGCGGCGAGCACTTCCGCATCGTCGTCACCAACCAGACCCCCTCCACTATTGAACTATTGCAAGCCCGGCCGCGCAGCGCCTACGACTATACCCTGTCCATTTTTAACGAAAGCAGAAATTCTATCCGAGTTTGATCGGCTGTATCTGGGAGGTCAAGATGGGAAACACCTACTCTGGCAGAGTCCTGTATCACAACCGGCTTCCGGCCGGATCGGTGGAAGTGCGCGTGGTGGACCCGGGCGAAAATGGCGCTCCGGATGTCGACTACACGCTCCAGCCCGGCCTCTCCGACAGCACCGGCGCCTTCTCCGTCAGTTATGAGCTGCCGCAGGCCATTGCAAGCGGACTGCATCCCGATATCTTCTTGCGCTTTTGCTACGACCTGTCCGGCAAGCAAAGACAGTTCGAACTCCCCCTTTGTTCTGGCCGGCGCCGAATGCCGCTTGCCCGAGCGTTCGCCGGTCAAATTTACCCCCTCGGTCCACGCTTTCCAGTTCGACAACCGCTTCGTCGGCTACCCACTGCCCTTCACCCTGCCGGCGCTGCCCGGACTCAGCGGCGTCTCCGGCATTTACGGCCTGTGCGGCGGCATGTCCTCCACGGTCTACGACTATCTCCTATCTGGACGCCGCATCCCCCAAACCACCATCGTCCCCAGTGTCGGCGACGGCCTTCAGCGCCACCTGTTCAAGCGCCAGATGGACTCGTTCGGCCTGCTGGGCGAATCGGTCCTCAAATTTGCCGATTGGATGATCACGCCCGACGAGGGCTTGAACGGCGTCCAGCGCCGCACCCTCGACGAGTTTGTCAAGCTGCGCGACCGCCTGGAAACGGGCCACTTCTCGGTGCTGGGCATCGTCTACGTCGATTGGCGCAACGGCTTCAAGCTGTGGGACAACCACCAGGTGCTGGCCTTTGACTACGCCTTCCCCACCAGCAAGACCTTCGAGATCCGCATCTACGATCCCAATTACTCCAAACACGACGACATCACCATCCGCGCCGAGCGGGTCGCCGTCCATACCACGACCACGCGCTCCGGCCGCCGCAAGAACACCTATGGGCTGAAATGCACGCAGTGGAAAGGCGCTCAGCAAATCCGCGACCTCCGCGGTTTCTTCCTCATGCCCTATTCCCCGGTCATTCCGCCGGAGAATCTGGTATAAATCCGTTTCCAAATCAAAGCGAGTGCGCCGCAGTTGCAGCGCACTCGCTTTGATTTGGAAACAAACCCATTACGAGCTAACGTGCTCCGGCTTGATTTTCATCGTAATACGAGTCTCATCAGGTCGCCGGTTCTGATAGACCGGGTTCCCCGTATACTTTTCGGAGAGCTGGTCGATTAAATCATCCGCCCCCTCTTCCGTGATCTCCACGACCTGGCCGCGGATCTGCACGAACCGGTAGGCATTGTCCGGATCTTGGATCTCAATCGCCACCCGCGGGTCGCGCTCCACGTTGCGGTCTTTCTGGCGACCCTTGGCCGTGTTGACCAGCACATACTCACCGTCATACTCCACCCATACCGGCGTCACTTGTGGACTGCCGTCCGGCATGATCGTCGCAAAATGGGCGAACGCCTTTTTGCGGAATAAGTCTAAATACTTATCAGGAATGCTGTTTTCAGCCATGAACTCCATCCTCCCTTATTGATTTTTTTGGATCCATTATAATCATACCATTGAAGGAGGGAAATCGATGGTACAACAAAAGCTGCACAATCATACAGCCGTGATCACCGGCGGCGGGCGCGGTATCGGCCGGGCCGCCGCCATCTTGCTGGCGCAGAAAGGCGCCGCGGTCGTCGTCGCAGCCCGCTCCACAAACGAAATCGAGGAGACCGCGCACATCATTCAAGAGCAGGGCGGGCAGGCCGCTGCTGTCCCTGTCGACGTGTCCGAGTGGCAGCAGACCCAACACCTCGCCCAGGAGACTGAGAGCCGCTTCGGGCCGGCCGACATCCTGGTGGTCAATGCCGGGACCGTTCAACCCCTCGGCATGACCTGGGAGACTCCACCTGAAGAATGGGCCGGGAACATTACCGTCAACCTTACCGGCGCTTATTTCACTCTGCGCGCCTTCCTGCCCCAGATGGTCGCTCGCCGCCGGGGGATCATCATCCTGGTCTCCAGCGGCGCCGCCGATCGCCCCTTCCTCGGCGCGGGCGCTTACGCCGCAGCCAAGGCCGGGATGAACCATTTCGCCCGCAACCTGGTCGCCGAGCTGGCCGAGCAGGATATCCCCCTGCAGGTCTACATCCTCTCGCCCGGCGTGGTCGACACCGAGATGCAGGTCTCGCTGCGCGCCACCACCCCCGCTGAATTCCCCGCCGTGGATCGCTTCCGCAAGTATCAAGAATCCGGCGTGCTGCGCTCGCCTGAGGAACCGGCCCAGGTGATTTACTGGCTCGCCTCCGGTCATGCCCCCGATCTGACCGGTCAAATCGTCAGCCTCGATGATCGGAAAATTCGTAAAAGAGTGGTCGGGGATCTGGGCGTGCAGCTGCAAGGGCGCTAACGAAGAGGGGTCTGCTTTATTGCCCCAGCTCTTCAATCAACCGTCCCACCTCTTCCTTCGCTTGCTCGTTGTTCTCAAAATGCACCGCATGCATCCCCAGCGACCGGGCGCTCTCCACGTTCTCGATCATATCGTCCAAGAACAGCGCCTCTTGCGGCTCGATCCCCAGCCGGTCCAACGTGATCTGGTAGATCTTCTCGTCCGGCTTGGCCACCCCCTCCTCGGCCGAAATCACCATCAAATCTGAGATCTTATCCAGTCCATACACGTCCGAGAACATCGCACGCGACGCCGTCCCGGCATTGCTAAGGATGACCGTGGTGAAGCGCCCACGCAGGCTGGACAGATAGTCCGCCAGTTCCCGGTTGAGCTGCCTCTTGGACATCGACGCCCGCCGGATACGGTTCATCAACTCTGGGCGGATATGAAAGCGCTTCGCCAGCCCCGCCCACATCTCCTCCTCCGGCACCCGCCCGGTCAGCACATCCATCATCAGCGCCAACTCGTTCGGCTGTGCGATCAGCGCCGTCAGCGCTTCCTCATCCTTCAGATTGAGCAATTTCTGCCAGCGCCGCATCCGCGAGCGGTCCGGCAGCTTGTACAGCACCCCGCCAAAATCAAAAATGATTGCCTTTAAAACCAATGTCCGTTTCCCTCCTGTCGATGTAATTTCCCTTATTGTACTCTCTATGCCCTGACCTCCAAAGTTTGTTCTCCCCGTACGGGCACGGCGAGTAACGCAAGACCACACAATTTAACCAATCATCTGTAGGGGCACGGCGAGTAGCGCAAGACAACATAATTGAACCAATCCGAAGCCGTGCCCCGGACGGCGAGTAGCGCAAGACAACATAATTGAACCAATCCGAAGCCGTGCCCCGGACGGCGAGTAACACAAGACAACATAATTGAACCAATCCGAAGCCGTGCCCCGGACGGCGAGTAACGCAAGACCACACAATTTAACCATCCTCCGGTAGGGGCACGGCGAGTAACGCAAGACAACATAATTGAACCAATCCGAAGCCGTGCCCCGGTGGTAATCACACATTTTGGCCGAAGGGAAAGATGTCATGGATGTTTTTCATGGAAATGATTCGGGTGGGTTGTGGGAGGGGCACGGCTTCGTATTGGCTCAATATTGGAGTTTTGCGTTACCCGCCGTGCCCCTACCGGTTCAATCCGCATTTCCGCCGTGCCCTGGTGGTAATCACACATTTTAGCCGAAGGGAAAGATGTCATGGATGTTTTTCATGGAAATGATTCGGGTGGATTGTGGGAGGGGCACGGCTTCGTATTGGCTCAATATTGGAGTCTTGCGTTACCCGCCGTGCCCCTACCGGTTCAATCCGCATTCCCGCCGTGCCCCTACCGGTACAACCCCATGGCCTTGCACATTCCCGCCGGAGGCACGCTTCGGATTGACATCTTCCTCCTTTTTCGCTATATTGACAGCAGCTTGCGGTTGTCGATGCCTGCCCTCGGCAGCACCCAACCGCGCTCCAAGGAGGAAATCATGTTCAAAGTCTTATTTATCGGCGGCACCGGTATCATCAGCTCGGCATGCAGCCGGTTAGCGGTCGAGCTTGGCTTCGACCTGTATCTGCTCAACCGCGGCCAAACGCAGCGACCCATCCCGCAGGAGGCCCACGTTCTGCATGGCGACATCCGCGACCGCCAGTCTGCCGAAGCCGCGCTCGGTGGGCAGTCCTTCGATGTCGTCGTCGACTGGGTCGCCTACACCCCCGAGCACGTCCAGGCCGACGTCGACCTTTTCCGCGGCCGCACCTCACAGTACATCTTCATCAGCTCCGCGGCCGCCTATCACGTCGCCCCGCCCGCCCTACCGATCACCGAATCGACCCTGCTCTACAACCCCTATTGGGATTATGCCCAGGCGAAGATCGCTTGCGAAGACCTGCTGAAGAAGGTCTACCAGGACGAGCGCTTCCCAATCACCGTCGTGCGCCCCTCGCACACCTACGACCACAGCATGCTGCCGGTGCAGTACCGCTACACGGCCATCGACCGCATGTTGAAAGGCAAGCCGGTCATCATCCCCGGCGACGGCACGTCGCTCTGGACCTTGACCCACAACACCGACTTCGCCAAAGGCTTTGTCGGCTTGCTCGGCAATACCCGCGCCATCGGGGAAGCCGTTCACATCACCTCGGATGAATGGTTAACCTGGAACCAGATCTACCAGATCCTGGCGGACGCCGCCGGAGCCAATCTGGACCCCATTTACATCCCCAGCGCCACGATCAACGCCCACGAGCCGTCCTGGGGCGATCGCCTGCTGGGCGACAAGGCCGTCAGCAAGGTCTTCGACAATTCCAAGATCAAGCGCCTCTCACCCGGCTTCGCCGCCACCACGCCCTTCGGAGTCGGCGCTCGTGAAATCCTCGACTGGTATGACGAAGACCCCGCCCGCAAAACCATCGATCCCCAGGCCGACGCCCTTTTCGAGCGCCTCATCGCAGCCCAAAATCGGGCTCTCCCAGCCTAAGCGCGTCGCGTAATTTTGGAAGTCATCCTGGGCGGAGGGAACTCGTTTGCTAGGGCGCCCGGAGCGTCCCTCCGCCCAGGATGACATTGCAGCCAGAGCTTTGATTGGAAAATGACCTCTACATAACATTTGACTACCCCCATTTTCGAATCTATGCTAAAGTTGATGAAAATGGAGTACATGCATTCGCAAACTCCTCCAAGCAAGGGGAAGTCCTTTATATGTTGAGCGGGCCTGTTTTACCTTCGACATCCATCTGGCGCCTTCCGCAGGAAACCACCGAGCGGGATTTGAGCTACGTGCACGTCTACCAAATCCTGCTCGATCTGCCCGATGCCGATATCAATTATTTCGCCTCACTGCTCTCCAATGAAGAGCACCAGCGCGCCGAACGCTACCTGTTCGCCAGGCACCGCGCCAGCTTTATCGCATCCCGGGCCCAGACCCGCATGATCCTGGCCCGCTACACCGGTCTGCAGCCCGAACAGATCCAGCTCCGCTACAACGACTACGGCAAACCCTTGCTGGGATTCCCCTCCATCCCTGAAAACTTGCACTTCAACGTCTCCCACTCCCACGATCTCGGCCTCGTCGCCGTCTCATACGGGCGCGAGGTTGGCGTGGACATCGAAAAAGTTCGCCCCGATATCGACTACACCCACATCTCTCGCCAGTTCTTCTCCCCCGGCGAGATCGATCGCTTGCTCAATCTCCCATTGGAGGAGCAAGTCGAGGCTTTTTACAACATCTGGACCCGTAAGGAGGCCTTCATCAAGGGCCGCGGAACGGGTTTGTCCACCCCGCTCGACCAGTTCGAGGTCTCCTTAGCCGGCGATGCGCCCACCCGGCTGCTGCAAGCCTCCAAAGAAATCGAAGGCGCTTGCGAGTGGACCCTGTGCGAGCTCAAGCCCGGCACCGGCTACGTCGCCAACCTTGCCGTGCGCGGCGATCAATGGCAGCTGTCTTGCTGGCAGTGGCCGGTGAAAACGCGCTAACCGTTCAGGAATGAAAAGAGAGGACAGCCGCGGCTGTCCTCTCTTTTCATTCCTGAACGGTTAGCGCAGATACCAATCCTTGCGCGTCAGCGGCAGGCCGCTTGGACCGTTCGTCGGCTTGACCAACAGCGACTGGTACAGATTCAGCCGCCCACTGGTGAAACCATGCGCCGAGCCCGACATGAACAGCCGCCATACTCGGTAGGTCGGCTCGTCTACGAAATGCAGCGCCTCATCGTGATGCGCTTCCAGGTTGCGCACCCAATATCGCAGGGTCTTAGCGTAGTGCTCGCGTAAGCTCTCCACATCCCGCACCTCGAAGCCGGTCTCTTCCGCCCAATGCAGCGTCTCATTGATTGGCAAAAGCTCACCGTCTGGGAACACATAGGTGCTGTCGAAACTCGGTTCGGGGGGCGGTTTATCGCTGGCCCGTCGGGCAATGCCATGGTTGAGGAACACCCCGCCCGGCTTGAGCAAGCGCCGGGCCTGTTCGAAATAGGTTGGCAGCAGCCCACTGCCTACATGCTCGAACATTCCCACACTCGACAGGGCGTCGAAATACCCTTCCGCATCGATCTCGCGATAGTCCAGCGTCTGCACCCGGCAGCGGTCTTGCAGACCCGCCTCCCGGATGCGCCGGTTGGCCAGCTCCGCCTGCGGTTCGCTCAGCGTGATTCCGGTCGCGTCCACACCGTAGCGCTCCGCCGCCAGGATCACCAGCCCACCCCAGCCACAGCCCAGGTCCAGCAAGCGCTGCCCCGGCTGCAAGCGCAGCTTCCGGCAGATCAGGTCGAGCTTCTGCTCCTGGGCCCGGTCGAGGGTGTCATCCTCGTGCTCGAAGTACGCGCACGAATACACCATGCGTTGGTCGAGATACAGCTTGTAAAAATCGTTGGATATATCATAGTGGTACTGCACCGCCTTACGGTCGCGCTCGATGGTGTGTCGCTGGCCGTTCAGCTTCGCCGGCGGTCGTTTGCCATAGGTGTGCCCATTTCCAGAAGGCAGCTTGAGCAGCTGGCGCGCCAGCAAAGCCTTCGTCTTCCAGCCGATGGAGCGCTCCGTCAGCGCCTGAGCCAGGTCGAACACCCGCTCGATCTCGCCCTCGATGTCGAAGTCGTCATAGAGATACGCTTCGGCCAGGCCCAGCTCAGTGCCAGGTATGAACATGCGCCGCAGCGAGCCGGGGTGATTCAACACGAGCCACACCGGCCGCGGCGTATCGTCCGGCCAGGAGGTCTTATCCCACAGGCGCACGCCAACCGTCTGCGAGCTTTCACCGATCACCGCTTCCAGTAAATTGCGGGTTATACCCAACTCTTGCTGATGCTCTTGCACAGGTGTCTTGTTCATCGAGGCCCTCCTATCTTGCTTCCGATGATTAAGTCCATTCTGAGAAGGCAAAGGGGGATCTGCTCTCTCGCGCCGACCGCTTAACTTGCTCAGATATTTTCTATAACACGGCATCCGGCGGGTGGTTTCGGTAGCGCGCCAAACATCAGTAAGGCCAACTTGCACTCACTCGCTGAAATAAATGATACCTGCTCAGGCGTTGGCGCTTTCGAGAAAGAGAAACGCCAACGCCCCTGCAGCTACTCGATTGGTTGATATGCACGGCTAAGAATACTGCAGCACCGTGATGGTAATTGTCAACAGCAGGGCAACAACCAGCACCCAAAACAGCCAGCTCATCGTTTCCACTTGGGAATCTTCCGTGGTCTCTAAACGGCGGTCGTTCCGTTTCTTCAACATCCGGTTCGCACGCAGCCGCACCATAGCGAACATCCGCGATCGCTTTGTCCAAGGACCGTCTTTACCGAAAAATTTTGAAAGCGATAGGGACGCTAGCGCCCCGATGACCAATGCAAAAAGAACGTTAACTTCGTACGTACCCATGAGCCTACCTATAGAAATGGTTTAAGTGCCTGAATATCCTCCTGGAGCGCCTTTTTAACCTCGTCGTTATAAAATCCAGCCGCCGGATGGTACAGTGGCAATACCTCTACTTGCCCATAATCCGTCTGTCCTTCCAGCAGTTTCCCGTGCAGGTCGCCTATCTTTTTGCCTTGCCCGGGAAGGTTGAAGTACGACAGGATAAACTCCATGGCAAACCGGCCCAGCGTGACAATCACACGCGGCCGGATAATTTCGATTTGTTGTTTCAAGAACGGGGCGTAGGTCGCGACTTCCTCCGCGTTCGGATCCCGGTTCTGCGGTGGGCGGTCTTTCACCACGTTCGTGATATACACGTCCTCGCGCTTCAGACCGGTCGACTCCAGCAGGTTGTTCAGCACCCGCCCGGCCGCGCCGACAAATGGACGGCCCGCTTGGGCTTCGTTTTTCCCGGGCGCTTCGCCGATGAACATAACAGGCGCGTTGACATTTCCCTCGCCAAAAACCACTTTGTAGTTGTTCTTGACGCGGTACGCATACAGCGGCGATTCCTTCAAACCCTGGACCGCCTGCTTGACCTGTTTCAGTTCTTTCTCGCGTGGATCCTGTTGGTCTCCCACTCGTTAAAACCTCGCCTTCTGCAGGGCCATGTTCCCGCAGGTGATTTCCCCCGTGAAGAGAGCGCCTTCAAGAACCCAACTCTCACGATCGCTACCATCTCAGTTTCAAAAAGTCTTCAGGCGCTCTCTTTACAATTATTGCTGCGTGCTCGGATTAAAGTTCGCCGGCCGCGGCTGCAGCTGAACCGTAATCTGCTGCTGCTGCCCGTTGCGAATGATGGTCATATCCACCTGGCTCGTCGGATTGCGGAACGAAACCAGTGACAGCAAGTCGGCGTAATTCGTGACCGGCTGTCCGTCGATCGCTGTGATCACATCCCCGCCTACCGGCACGTCCACCCCATTGACCGTCGTCTGGCCCGAAGCGCCGTGCAGCCCGGCCTGGGCCGCCGGTCCGCCCGGCACCGCTTCCACGATATACGCGCCTTGCTGTGTCTGCAAGTTATTCGCATCCTGCAGCAGCAGGTCCACGCCGGTGCCGCGGATCCCCAGCCAGGGCCACTGGTACGTTCCGGTCTGGATCAGCACCGGCACGACCGTTCGCACCACATTCACAGGGATGGCGAAACCAACCCCGGTGTTCGCAGCCACGCCGCTGTTGCCGGTCGCAATCTGGGCATTCACCCCCACCACCTCGCCTTGCAGGGTCAGCAGAGGCCCGCCCGAGTTACCCGGGTTGATGGCCGCGTCCGTCTGGATGGCCTCTGGAATGGAGAATGAGGTCGCGCCGGCGGCGATCATGCGCCCGGTGGCGCTGATGATACCGGTGGTCATGCTGGTGCCCAACCCAAACGGGTTGCCAATTGCGACCACCCACTGCCCGACTTTCACATCGCTAGAATTGCCCAGCGCCAGCGGATGCACGTTATCCGGCAGATTCGCCACCTGGATTACCGCCAGGTCGCTGTAAGGGTCTGCCCCCACCACTTTGGCGGCTTCCTGGAAACCATTATGGAAAATGACAGTGATGTTGCTGGCCCCATTGATGACGTGATTATTGGTCACGATGTGACCCTGATTGTCCAGCACAAAGCCCGATCCTGCCGCCTCGCCGGTGTTGCCGCCCTGGTTGAGCAGCACGTCGATGTTCACCACGCCCGAGCCCACCGTGTTATACAGCGCCTCCAGGTTCGCCGAGCTGATTGCCGGCCCAGATGTATTCGGAACCTGCGCTCCATCCGGCGAAACGGTCAGCGTAGGCACCGTCGCCTGCGTGGCTTCGGCTCCTGCTGGAATGGTGATCGCTACCGGGGTTGGCGGTACGTTGGCGTTCGGGGTACCCACCCGGAACCTGGATACGCCTAAGAACGCCAAAGGAATTACAACCACGAGTAGTACAACCAAAATTGCACATCCTACCCCTGCGATGATCCAAAATCTTCTCCCTTGCATTTTTCCCTCCTAATTGCTGGATCTGAAACAACTTCGCTAGCATAAGAACCAACCCGAGAAATCAAAGAGCCGTGCTGTCGTGGAGATTCTCGGATTGGCGATAAATCCTTCTACTGTCATACCAAAGTGCATCCGCTCTGTATATAGACCGGGATACAGCCTGGAGGTACAAATGGGGATACATTTAGAAGATCCAGGATGCAGCTCTCGTGGATCGCGTCGAATTCCCTTTGGCTTGATTTTCTATGATCGCAGCGTTGCTGCCGCCGAGAAAGGCCCCCTCGATTTCGGCGCGTCCAGAACATCCCTCCCAGCCTTTCGATCGCTCTTACCCGGCGACCGCGATGTGATGTTCATGTCTGTCTAAATTGTAACCAATCCTGTCCTCATTTTCAACGGTCTTTCTAGCATTCTTCCAATTTCCCTTTAAACTGCTTCCGGTCTTGCCGCCCTGCCGATCGTCAAAACCATCACCACCAAAAACGCCAGCACGCTCAACCCCGTCCAGCGGAACATGGCCGTCGTGCCAATCGTATCGAACATCCATCCGCCGAGCACACTGCCCAGCATTCCGCCCATCCCCGCCATCACGCTCGCAAACAGGCTCAACGACGTGGCGCCCATGCCCTCCGGCGCAATCTCGCTGACGTAGGCAATCCCCGATGCCCACATCAGCGAGAACGTCATTCCGTGCAGCAGCTGCACCGGCAAAACCATCCAGGGCGACTTCAAGAACGAGTAAAGCAGCGCTCGCGCTGCAAATGCCAGCAGTGAAAACAGGACCAGGTTGCGCGCGCCAAAACGGCGCAGCAGCCAGCCCGAGTAGAACAGCACCGGCAGCTCACTGAACGTTGCGAATGACTGCGAGATGCCCATCAGCGTCCGGCTGGCGCCCAGCCATTCGAGGTGCAGGAACAGGAAGTTACTCGCCACTGCGAACCCTGTCCCGCCTACCAGCACGATCAGCAGGAACAGCGCCAGTTGGCGGTTGGACAGCAGGTCCCTCAGGCCGCTCCAGAATGGGATGCCCAAGCGGGTTTTGCGAACCGGCAGGCCCAAGATGACCAAAAGGACGCAGAAATACAGGGCCAAAAAACCGAAAAAGCCCCAGCTCAACCCGGCCCGTTCCGCCACCACCCCAATGATCGGGGCCGAGATGCCCCAGCCGATCGATCCCCACAGGCGCTGCTTGCCATACTGGCTTTTGCGCTCGCCCAGCAGTTCCACCGTGGTGTGATCCACCATCGGGATCACCGGCGCAAGGAAAAAGGCATAGGCCACCACCAGCGGCGCGAGCGCCGCAAACGTCTGGGCATGCAGCATCCCATACACCGACGCCAGCACGCCCACGACCGCCACGATCAACAGGCGCTTGTACTGGTGGGTGTAATCGCCCAGCCCGCCCCAGATCGGTCCGCTGATGACCGTCGTTAACGGCGGGATACCGGTCAGCAGTCCAATCTGATAGCCGTTCAGGCCGGCTTGTTGGTAGAAGAGGGGTAAAAAGGGGAACAGGGCTGCCCAGGCGGCATAGTTAAAAAAATAGAAGCTCTTCGGCAGCAGCATCGAGCGGTCGATCGCGAAGCGGGGGCGGCGAGGAACATTCAAGGAAGTGTCAGGCCCTTACTTTGGAATGAGCTCGAAATCCCCCGCGACATTCTCGTTCAACAGCGTCGAAGCCCAACCGTTCTCATGCCGGTCCAGCAGGGCAAGGCCCTGCCCGGTAAAGAACTTGATGTTGCTGTACTTCGACGCCTTATAGTCCTCGATCTTGCCGGAGCGTACCGTGGCAATCACTTGCTCGATGCCCAGCTCGACCGTCCAGCGCGGCTGATACTCCAGCATTCGTGAGATCTTATTGAAGCTCACCTGATAATTGCACGGATCGATCTCATCCCCCTTGTTGATGATTTGCGCCGCCGAGACGTAATCGTGGATCATCTCGCCGATCTGGCTGATGGTGTAGTTCTGCTCGTTCGAGCCGACATTGAACACCTGATTGCGCACCACCTCGGCCGGCGCTTGCAGCACGGCCATGATCGCCTGTGCGGCGTCGTCCACATGCACGAACGAGCGCCACTGGTTGCCGCCGAAAATGGTGATTTCGCCATCGACCAGGGCCTTGGCGGTCAGCAGGTTCACCACCAAATCGAAGCGATAGCGCCCAGACAGGCCGTATACCGTGCTGAAGCGCAGGATCACCGGGCTGAAATGATCGTTCGCCATCTTCAGCAGCACCTTCTCGGAGGCCGCTTTGCTGCGGGCATAGATCGACACAGGGCGCAGCTCCGAGTGCTCGTCGAGCATTTGATCGCTGGCCCCATATACCGAACAGGTGCTGGCAAAAATAAAGTGGCGGACGTTACAACCTTTCGCCACTTCTGCGATCATGCGCGTCGCCATCAGGTTGATTTCCAGAGTCAAGGCCTCGTCCAGCGCGCAAGCCGGGTCGCCCACGATTGCGCCCAGGTGGATGACCGCATCCACGCCCTGCATGGCCGAGACAACGCTTTCCACCTGACGGAAGTCCGCCTGTATCAGTTCCAGCATGGGATGGTCCAGATAGGGTCGGATTGGATCGGAACCGTATAACAGCAGGTCTAGCAGGCGCACCTGATAGCCATCTTTGAGCAGCTTCGGCACCAGCGCCGAGCCAATGTAGCCCGCTCCGCCAATCACCAGCACGCGCTTGATATTACCATGGACCGAGTCGTCCAGCAGCCGCCGGTTCGAGCGCAGCAGCTTCTTCCACAGCACCACCCAGGCACGCGAAGCCATCAACAGCAAGATCGTCAGCACCCAGGCCAGGATCAGTGTACCGCGCGGCAGCTGCAAATATCCCTGCAGGAAGTGCAGCAGCGGCCCCTGCGAAACGTACGTCAGCGAGGCATAGATCAGATACGAGATGCTCACCGCCTGCGTGATGATCAGGGCTTTATAGCGGCCGCGGTAGAACAGGCCATAGGTGTAGAACCCGTTGATGGAGAACATGATCAGGCAGATCAGAGTCAGCAGCCAGGCGCTGTTGCCGTAGGCGTTCAGGTAGCTCCAGAAGGTCTCGCGGTAATTGATATAGACGTTCGGGCTGGCAAAGGCGATGATCCATAACAGGCGCACAGCCAATGCGGCCAGGATTGCAAGGTTGATCAAGATCGTATCGATGATGAACTTGAGCACACCTTCCGTGGTGATTTTACTGCGCACCCAATGGGTCAAAACGCCTCTTTTCTCGCTTCAGGCACCCGGTCCCGCACTGCGTCCCGGTACTGGTAAATTCGCTCGACCGCCTGACAAATTCCCGCCGTCACTTCCGGCTCCATCTTCGACCACATGGGGAAGCTCAGGCTCCGTTCTGACAGCCAATCGGTATTGGGCAAGATGCTCCCATGATCATACTGGCGGTAAGCAGTTTGTCGGTGAGCGGGGGGCTCGTAATACTTGCGCGTGTCGACGTTCTCGGCCATCAGGGCCTCGGCCAATTGGTCGCGAGTTCAGGCCAAACTCGGCCGGATCGACCGTGATCGAAAAGTCCTTGTAGGAATTGCGGTTGCCCGCCATCACCTTTTGGAAGCCAATCCCTGGGAGCCGGCCCATCATCTCCTGGAAGTAGTTTGCGGTTTCGTTGCGGCTCTGGGCCGCGCCTTCCAGCAGCGTCAGGCTGTGCAGCCCCAAGAGGGCGTTGAACTCCGCCAGGCGGGCGTTCATGCCTGCAAAGGCGCTGTCGTAGTTGCCGCTGTTGCCATACTCGCGGCCCATGCGCAGCTTCGCCGCCAGTTCGGCGTCGTTGGTCGAGACGATGCCGCCCTCCCCGGCAATCAACAGCTTCGTGGGGCTCAGACTGAAAATGTGCGCATCCGCCTGCCCGCCGACCGGTTGTCCCTGGTACAGCGCGCCGAATCCGTGCGCCGAATCGAAGATCAATTTAAGGTTGTGCTTCTTGGCCACCGCCTGCAGCCCATCAATGTCGGCCGGGTTGCCAAAATTGTGCACTGCCACAATCGCCGAGGTGTTTGGGGTGATGGCGGCTTCGGCCGCGGCCGGATCCAGGTTGGTGGTGTCTGGGTTGACGTCCGCATAGACCGGGCGCAGCCCACGCCAAACCAGCGAGCTGATCGTGGCCATGAACGTGAAACTCGGCACGACCACGTCGCCGGTCAATCCAAGCGCCTGATACGTCAGCATCAAACCCGACGTGCAGCTGGAAACACCGATCACGTGCTCCACACCCAAATGCTGGGCGACCGCTTGTTCGAATGCCTGCAAATATTGTCCTTTGGTGACCATGCCCGACTTTAAAATACTCTGCACTTCCTCGCTCATGTCTGCAAAGTCGGGCAGCAGGGGGCGTACAATCTGGACCTTGGTTTCAAAGGCCGGCTTGCCCCCTAAGACGGCAGGTAAATCATGCATTCGATCCTCCACGAAAAAAATACCGCCGAGCGGCAGCGATTTTTATCTTCATTTAATGAAATGCACGCGCAACACCCTTCTTGTCCGTCGCCGGAACCTGAGCCGCCGGTCGATTGGTTTGCGCAAAAAAATTGGGTGCCGGATGGCCAATAAGGAACAAACTCATCGCCTGGCTTCCACTTCCCAAAGAGTAGAGTTTGCACAAAGACAACACGCATGAATGCGCCAGGGAAGGTACCTCATCATAACGTACAAGCAGTGAATTTGCAAGGATGAGAGAGAAATGAGTGTTCTGTAAACAGTCGGGCCAAACAGGCGTTCATTTGAAAAATGAGCCGATTAGGAAGTCTCCTACAGCAGTCATAGGGAAACTCCCGCTTTCCTCCGGTCGCCGCTTCTCTTACCATGGATCTATGACCAAACAACGCGACACCTCCGAGAAGGAAGGCCAATCTGAACAGCGCACGCAGCTCGCCCGGCAGCGGACCGATCTGGCCGACCACCGCACAAAAATGGCGGAGGAGCGCACGCAGCGCGCCCGCTTCCGCACCATGCTCGCCAATGAGCGCAACTTCAGCGCCTGGTTGCGCAGTGGCCTGGCATCCATCGGCGTCGGGCTGGCAGTCGCTGAGCTGCTGCGCAACACCGGCGCCGGCCTTCTGCCGCGTATCTTTGGGATCATCCTGGTCGTGCTCGGTTTGACCATGTCTGGCATCGCCTTCTGGCGCTACCAGACCATGACGAAAATTCTCGAGCAAGAAGAAGCCCCGATCATGCCCGTATGGATCGCCGGCTTCATGGTCGGCAGCATCGCCGTCGGTTCGGTGATCATACTATTCCTGATCTTGCAGTAGCCCGGCAGACCGGTGTATTGGTTCTTCTTATTCAATCGAGTGAAAATGCAGTCGTCTACTCTCCCCACTCCAACATCTCCACGTCCTCCGGGACCAGCTGCCCCAGTTCCTCGATCACGTACGTCGGCTGCACCTGCGACCCCTCCAGCGCCTCCCGCTTGGTCGCCCCGGTCAGCGTCAACGCCGTGTCCATCTCATGTGAAACGCCCATTTTAACGTCCGTCTCCAGGCGGTCGCCCGTCATCAGGCAGTCCTCAGGTGGCAGATCCAGCACCGTCAGGATTGCATCCACCATGTAGTCCGACGGTTTGCCCACCACGGCCTCCACCGGCTTGCCGGTGCAGGCCTCGATCGCCGCAATGATCGCCGCCGCGTCCGGCTCACCGCCCCCCGGCACCGGGCAGTAGCGGTCGGCGTTGGTGGCGTAAAAGTGGGCCCCCGCCCGGATGGCATCGAAGGCAACTTGCAGCTTGTGGTACACAAAGGTCCGGTCGAAGCTGGCAATGACCGCGTCCACCCGCTCGGGGTTCTCCTCCAGGGTGAACCCGGCCTGCTCCAGCTCGGTCTTCAGCGGCTGCTCTCCCGCCACGAACAACCGCGCCCCCGGCATCTTGCGCCGCAAGAAATCCACCATCACCATAGATGAATTGATAATGTCATCCATCGGCGTCGGTAGGCCCAGGCGAGTCAGCTTGGCGGCGTATTCGTGCCGGGAATGGGTCGGGTTGTTGGACAGGAACACGGTGCGCTTGCCCAGCGAGCGCAAACTGGCGATGGTTTGCCCGGCGGTCGGCAGCAGGGCGTCGCCCAGGTAGACCGTCCCGTCCAGGTCGAAGATATAACCGTTGTACAGGCGGCGGGTCTGTGCTTTTCGATGCGTCATAAATATTTTCCCTAACTTTCCAGATCGTTTTCGGTAATTTCCGTCAATCGACTCAGATAAGGCTGCAAGGCCGGGTACAGGTGACGGTAAACCTCCTCGTACACCTGGCTGTAGAATGCGTGCCGCTCCGGGTCCGGTTCGAGTGGCACAGTCTCCACCGCGCTCATCACCTCGGCTGCCGCCTGCACGCTCGAATGGAAGCCTACCGCCAAGGCCGCCAGGATGCCCGCGCCCAGCGCGGCCGCCTCCCCCGCGCCGGATTGGTAGACCGGCTTTCCGGTGATGTCGGCGATGATCTGTCGCCAGCGCCGGCTGCGTGTGCCGCCGCCCAGGGCGATCAGGCGCTTGACCGGCTCACCCAGCGCCGCCTCGACCCCGCTCGTATGCAGGCGCTGCTCGTAGCCGATGCCCTCCAGGATGGCCCGGTACAGGTGTGCCAGGGTATGCGCCCCACGCCACCCCACGACGATCCCGCTGGCCCCCGCATCCCAATAAGGGTTCATGGCGCTGTTCCAGTAAGGCACCAGCACCAGCCCCTGCGCCCCCGGCGGAATATGCGCAATGGCGGCGTCGAATCGCTCTTCCGTCCACGTCTCAGAACTGGCTATGCGCAGCTGCTCAGCGAACCGATCGATAAACCAGCGCACCGTGTATGCCCCTCCCAGCAGCACCGTCTCGAACACGTAGGTGCCTGGCACACCCCCATACATGCTCCGGAAAGCTCGATCGGTGCGGTACTCCCGAGAAAACGCCCCGGATACCACCGCCGTCCCCAGGTTCAGGTACGCCTCGCCGGGATGCGTGATCTTCACCCCTAGCCCTGCCGATTGACCGTCCCCCACCCCGACCACCACCGGCAGTCCCACCGGCAGCCCGGTGAACTCGGCCGCCTCTGGCTGCACCTCGCCGACGACCGTCCCCGGTGGAAACGCCTCCGGCAGCTGCCCCTCTTCGATCCCCAGATAATCCAAAATCCGCGGCGACCAGCGCTGCCCGCGCATATCGACCATCCCCATCGGGTCGACGCAGCCCCAGCCCGTGCGGTACTGCCCGGTCAGCCGATAATTCAGGTAGCCAGCCACATCCAGGTAGCGCCGCGCCCGCCGGTAAGTCGCCGGCTCCTGCTCGCGCAGCCAGGCGATCTTCCCCACCGTCAAATTGCCCGACAGCGGTTTGCCCGTCTCTTGATGGAACCACTCCGCCCCCAGCCGCTGCTCGATCCCGCTCAACAGCGGCCTGCTGCGCTCGTCCATCCAAACAATCGCCGGGCGCAGCGGCTCGCCCTGCGCATCCACCGCCACGAACGTCTCGCGCTGCGGCGCAATGCAGACCGCCGCCAGCCTCCCGGCATCCACCTGACCGGTCACCGCTCGCAGCGCCTCACCCAGCGCCGTCCACCAGTCCTGCGCAGATTGCTCGTGCCAGCTCGGCCGCGGCATCGACGTTTCCAGCCGCGCCCGTCCCTCGGCAATGGAGCGGCCCTGCCGGTCAAAGGCTAAGGCCTTGCAGGCCGTCGTGCTGCTGTCAATTCCCACTACCAGGTCTTTGCTCTGCGTCATGTCTGCTCTCATCCTGAAAAATCAAGGTGATTGTATCAGACTCGGCCTGATCCCAGCCTCTCAATCTCCATTCGGAAGGAGCTTGCCGGGGGATAACCCCCCATTATGATGAGGGTTATTCCCTAAATCAGGGTAGGAGATATACGGATTGAGACGCTTCTCGAATTCACCTAGAATACAAATACTCATTATCGGGTAATACGCCATGAAAGGAGCTTTATATGGCACGATCATTAAAGAGAATGTTGCGGATGATATCCGTAAAGAAGACCGAAAATACCTGGACAAGTACGGAGACCACCTCTCCGATTCAACGCAGTACGCCCAATGGATCAGCAGCACCGACGAGCACGAGGACCATCACGGCGCCTCGTTGGTAACCCGTAATCACGATGTTATCAAGCAGTGGGCCGAGAAACGCGGCGCGAAACCCTCCACCGTCCCGGGCACCGAGCACGGCGACCATCTGGGTGTGCTGCGCTTCCAGTTCCCCGGTTATGGCGGTGACAGCCTTGAAGAGGTCAGCTGGGAAGATTGGTTCCATACATTCGACACCCGCGACCTGGTGTTCCTCTATCAAGAACATCTCAAGAGTGGGGATCAAAGCAACTTCTTCCGCCTGGAAAGCCCACACAGGGAAGACGCCTGAACCCCGGCGCTTCCATCAATTCCATCAATTCAATGCAGGACCAGCCCCTGTCTGGCCGTCCATGCAATGATATCAGCCTGCATGCAGCCATCCAATGCAGCCATGCCGGCTGTTCCCATTTCAGATGTAAACCCTGACTCCTTGGTATGGGTGCTCAGGCTTTAGAGCCTGCCGGAATTAAAGTCTGCCACATCTTATCGGTAAAGTCGGAAGTTCTCTCTATAAGAAACCTGAGCGCCCGCCCCAAGGAGTCAGGGACCCCGGCGGGTACGATCGATAGGAAAGTCACCGCCCGCACAAGATACGAAAGGAGACCAAATGAAAACTGTTTTTGCACTCTTTAGCAATTATCAAGACGCCGAGGAAGCCGTCGACCGGCTGCTGGAGCGCGGCTTCGACCAGGAGGATATGAACATTATCGCCCAGGAATCAACCGTCGACAACTTCATTGACGCCAACCAGCGCACAGCCAAGGTCAACAAGACCGGCGAAGTCGGCCAGAAGACCCTGTTCGGCCTGGACCAGATTCTCGCCGGGCGGCAAGCCATCCCCACCTCCGACGTTGGCAAGGTGCGAGCCGCCGGGGACCTCGCCTCGACCATGACCCGCACTTCTGTATCGCCCGGCTCGACCCTGACCTTCGAGGGCGTGTTGAAAGATTTCGGCCTGAAGGACGTAGACGCTGAAGCCTACCGCAGCGGTCTCCGCGACGGCGACCTGCTGTTCTTCATACCCGCCGATAACGAGCGCCTGGCCGAGGTCTACAACCTGATGCGCCAGTACAAGGCCAAACAGGTTTCCAGCAATCAGGATTAGAGTTTGCCGGAAGCTGTGTCGCAGGCCCCAGAATCGCTTGACAGATTCCCGGGGGTGTGCGAAAATATAGTCACTCGACGCCTGGGTGCCCCCCTCACCCAGGCGTCGAGCTTTTTAACTCTCCTTTGACTTCCCCCTATCGAAAAACCAATCCGAGACCGGCTTATCGTTGCCAACATCCCTCTATTCTTGCTAGAATAGATAAGCTCTTCATATCAGTTCAACCAGACGTCTTTCTCCTTTCCCTTTTGTACTTTGACAAACAAAACCGGTAGCCCCTTCCTGGCCCTCACATCCCGAGGTGAAGCACCCGTGCCGAGGTGAAGCACCCGTCCCGAGGTGAAGCACCCGCCCCGAGGTGTGTGAGCGTCTATGAGCTCCACTATCAATTCTGTTTGTCAAAAACGTTCGGGGAATAGCTGAAGAGAGGTCCCCAGGAGGAACCATATCCTTGCGATTTGCCATCACCGGCGCCGGTTCGATATCCAACGTTCTCGCGCAAGCGATCCGCTCACAGCCCGACGCAAGCCTGGTTGCCTTGCAGCCCGACAACCCCGACAAAGTGCAGCCCTTCGCAGACCGGCAGCGGCGCCCCCCATCCCCGGTGGCCTGGGGGAACTGGTGAACAATAGAAGTTATAAAAGGAGGCAAGCATGTCAAAAAAGAATCAAAGCGCGCCGAAAGTGTATCCCGGCCGACACGTATCCCTAGAACTGAAATACCAGGACGGAGAGAGCGAGCAGCTTGAGCTCGACGTTGTGGAAGACAGCGCCGCCGACTTCGAGCGGGGCTTCCTCGGTGAAAGCACACCCCTCGCCCAGGCCATCCTCGGCCACGCCGCCGGCGACCGCATCCCCTACACTGCCGGTGACATCATCGAAGTCCATCTGCTCACCATCGAGGCCGAATTGCAAGGCGACCCCGTTGATCTTAGCGAACGCCGTGAAGAGGCGATGCAAAAAGCCTTGCGCCATTCCGCCCACACCAGCGCCACCATCTACGCCTCCTCCGTCAACAACAAATGGGGCGACTATGATCCAGACAGCATCAAAGATGAATAATTCTGCTGCACGAATGGTCGCGGCAAAGCCGGTTGGAAGATAACCGGCTCAGGGGAAATCAATCAACTTCCAACCGGCTTTGCCCAACTGCAGCAGTTCCATCCCAAATTCAACCCAAACACACCCCTCATAGGGTAATCCCTACCGCTTCTGTAGAGATATCCCCCATACTTCGTTACGAGGAATTCATTTAGACTAAAACAAAGTTGGATACATGTTCGTATCCAGCTTAAGCAATTACTTTAAAAGCAGAAATTCTAAATAGGGAGGTCTACAAATGAATGACCGAGATAGCTCTGGCAGCTTCTTCTCTGGATTAATTATTGGCATGATCGCTGGCTCTGTTGCAGCTTTACTGACTGCACCCCAGTCCGGCGAGGAGACACGCCAACTCATCAGCGACAAAACCGATGAATATCGAGAGAAAGCCGCCGACACCATCGACGAAGCCCTGGCCCAGGCCGAACGAGCCATGTCCAGCGCTCGCGAAACAACCCAGCGCACCATTGACCGCACTCAAAAGCGGATCAACGAGCTGAAGTCGAAGGGCGAGAAAATGGCCAACGAGCAGCGTGATCGGCTCAATCGGCTCAATGAGTTGATGCGCCAGAATTCATAGCAGCCAGTCGCTTCGTGTATTAAATTAAGATTTCGATAGGAGTTTGTTACAAAAGGTTGTTCAGGTTGAACAGCCTTTTGTAACAACAAATTCCTCTTTTGATCCGGCCAGGGGGATGTGCCGGAACGTAATCCCAGAGTCATTTGAGAGGTTTGGTTTTCTGCCGTCGCTCTTCCTTGCAGAGAGGCGCCCAAAACCATTTCGCACCCGATATGAATGAGGAGAATCTAGAAGAAAAATTCAGCTCGAATAGTGGTGGCATTCGCTTATTGGAACCCATTACCATTGAAGAAGTATCCGCACAGGACCGTGAAGAAGAGCTGCGTCTCCGGTACTTAGAACACCTGAGGCTGCTGCGGGCAATCGATCGTGTGATCCTGTCGGCCCAAACCATCCAGGAGATCGGAGACGCTTCGCTCCCATTGGTGCGTGAGCTGCTCTCATGCAGTTGGGCCGGCTTGATCAGCTACGATTTCGACGCCGGGGATCTTGTGTTGGTTTGCGCAGACCCTGGCAGCAGCCATCGTCTGGGCAAAGGGTGGCGCGGCCCGGTTGAATGGATCAGCGCCAACCCCAAGGGGGAGGAAAAATCTGCCGTCATCCAAATCGACAACATCCACGAGCAGGCGTTGTCCTCTCCGTTTTTCAATGCGCTGCAGGAAAACCGTGTGTCCGCCTATCTCAGCCTGCCGCTGATTATCCAGGGGCGGCTGGTTGGCTCCCTATCGCTGGGTCGTGAGGATCACAGCGAGTGGACCGAGGATGAGCTTCAGGCCGCCAAAGAGGTCGCCGAGCAGATGTCGATCGGCCTCCAGAACATCAGCCGCTACAACGGGTTAGAGCTTCGCGAAGTGGCCCAGAGCTATTTGATGGCGCGCCGCACGATCGACCTGGAAGCGGCTCACGCCCAATTCAAAGCCATCTTCGTGAATGCCACTCTCGGCATCGCTTTGCTTGACCATGATGGCCGTATGATCGAATGCAACCCTGCTTTACAGCAAGTGTACGGTTATTCGCAGGACGAGTTGAAGGGTATGCAGTTCTCCGGCTTCTTCCTCCCGAAAGAGAACATCCTGAATGTATCCGAATACATCCAGGAGCTGGAAAAAGGAAGCGGTTCTGGACACATGGAGGCCCGCCACATCCGCAAAGACGGCAGTGTCATCTGGACCCGCATGGTCCTTTCGCCCATCCAGGCTGCCGGATTTGACAACCCAATGGCCATCCTGATCATCGAGGACATCACCGAGCAGAAGAAGACTCAGGCAGCCATGATCCAGGCCGAAAAGCTGGCCATCACCGGTAAGCTGGCGGCCTCTCTGGCCCACGAGATCAACAACCCCCTGCAGTCCTCCATCGGCTGCCTCGGGTTGACTGAGGAGGTCATGGCCGAAGGCGGCGACACCACTCAGTACCTGCGCGTCGCCACCGAAGAGTTGGCGCGCGCCGCTCGCATCGTAGCCCAGCTGCGTGACCTGAACCAGCAGTCGCCTTCCGGCATTAAAGAGCCGGTAGACCTCAACACCCTGCTGGCCCAGACCCTGATGCTCATTACCAAACAGTGCAAAGACCATCAGATCCGCGTCAGCTGGAGCCCGGCTTCGGACCTGCCGCCGCTCGAACTGGTGGCCGATCGGGTCCAGCAAGTCTTTCTGAACCTGTCGCTCAACGCCATTGATGCCATGCCCGTCGGCGGCGAGCTCAACATCATCGCCCGGCCAACCGGCCAGCCTGAGGGGGTCCGGATTGACTTCTGCGACACCGGGGTGGGCATCCCGCCCGACCAGCTGCAGCGCATCTTCGACCCATTCTTCAGCACAAAGACCGATGGGCTCGGGTTGGGGCTGTATATCACGAAGATGATCGTGCAGGACCACGGCGGCAGCATCCAAGCTTCCGGCCAGCCTGGTGAAGGCACAACCTTCTCCATCTGGCTGCCGCGATCCAATCAGGCTTAGCAGCGCGCCGCCAACGACAAGAAAGGAGGGAACAACCGACCTTGAATGCCAATCAATATCAAACCCTGGTTGTTGATGATGAAGAAGGCATCCGCTTCTTTCTGGCGGAAACCTTGCAGCGCGAGGGCCACCTGGTCACATCGGCTGCGGATGGTGAAGAGGCGCTGGAATACTTGCGCGAGTCCCCCGTCGACCTGGTGCTGCTCGACTTGATGCTGGGCGGCCGCATCAACGGCCTGGATGTGCTCGGCGCCGTTCGCTGGCGCTGGCCGGAAGCGGTAGTGATCATCCTCACCGCTCACGGCTCGCTCGAATCGGCCATGGATGCCATCCGCGAAGGTGTCGACCGCTACCTTCTAAAGCCGATTAAGCCGGATCAGCTGCGCGAGGCCGTGGATGAGGCGGTCAACCGGAAACGCAAGGCCATCAAGCGCGCCCAGGAGGAGCAAGCGACCGATAAGCAGCTCTCCTTTGGGCCCTTCAGGGCCGATTTGCAGAAGCACACCCTCAACCTGGATGGGGAGGTGGTCGACCTGACGCCGCGCGAGTTCAAGCTGCTGGTGTACCTGATGCAGAACAACCACCGGGTGGTCTCACCCACCGAGTTGGTGCAGGTGGTGCGCCAGTATAAGTGCGAGGACGTCTACGAAGCGCGCCAGATCATTAAGTGGTACATCCACCGCCTGCGCCAGAAAGTGGAGCCGAATCCGGCGGATTCCCGGTATATCTTGAGCGTTCGAGGAGTAGGATACCGGTTCCAAGAAGGGGAACTGGTGGAGTAAAAAGCGCCTTCGCAAACAATACGCAGTTGTAGGACCGATCAGCAATACCAAAAATCAATCCGAGAAATCGGAGTAGTTCCAAACAACATAACGACAAGTTAAAGAAAGGAATTAGAAATGGCAAACATAACACGCACTTCACAAGCAGAATGGTCCGGAGATCTGCGCAGCGGTAAAGGTCAGATCGTAACGGAAAGTGGTGTTTTACAAGATATCCCTTACTCCTTTGCGACACGTTTTGAGGAGAAACCTGGAACCAATCCGGAAGAGCTGATCGCTGCAGCGCACGCCGCTTGCTACAGCATGGCTTTCGCCGGGATACTGAAAAAGAAGGGTTACACGCCTGAGGAGATCTCCACCCGGGCCGTTTGCATCCTCGAGCCCCAAGAAAGCGGCGGCTACAAGATCGCCCGTATGCATCTAGACGTGCTCGGCAAAGTTCCCAATATGGACGCAGAGACCTTCGAGAAGCTCGCCAAAGAGGCCGAATGCCCCGTGTCGAACCTGCTTTCGCAGGGCCTGAAGATAGAAATCGAAGCCGGATTGCTCGAACACGCCTTCACCACAACCTGATCCGCCCTGCAGCCCTGATAACCGTTCTGGAAAATCGTTGGGTCCAATCATCGAAGCATCGGCATGTTAAGCAGCGGCCCTGCTGCACTTGCGGTTAGCTTCGTGACCGCACCCCTGCGGTTTTCGGAAAGGTTATTAGGGTCTAATCTTGCGATCGGGCTGCCCCTAATATATCTGGATATATATCCTTCATATATATCCCTGCATATGGCGCCCAGAATATAATGTTGATATGCTCAAGAGGGACTGATTCTGAAGGGATTAGCCCCTCTCCATCGTTGGATGGGATTTGAATAGATCTCCAGGCTTCCGCGGCCTGGATGCACGAAAGGAGTGGGATGAAAAATGACAACGCGCGTAGCAATTAATGGATTTGGCAGGATTGGACGCCTGGTGTTCCGCCAGGCGATGAAAGCCCCCGACCTGGAGGTGGTGGCGATCAATGATATCGCCCCGCTCGACAACCTGGTCTACCTGTTACGGCATGATACCGTCCACCTCGACCCCGACGTCGAGGTCAGCGCCAGCGGCGGCACCCTGCACTGGGGCAATCAGGACGTGCGCTTCCTGAGCGTTCGCAATCCGGAAGAGCTGCCCTGGAAAGAGATGAACGTCGACCTGGTGGTTGAATCGACCGGTTTATTCACCAAGCGCGACGAGGCCGCCAGGCACCTGAAAGCCGGCGCAAAACGCGTCATCATCAGCGCGCCCGGCAAGGGCGTCGACCAGACCATCGTCATGGGCGTTAACGAAGAGAAATTCGATCCGGGCAAGGACTTCGTAATTTCCAACGCCTCTTGCACCACCAACTGTCTGGCTCCGGTCGCGAAGGTGCTCGACGATACCTTCGGCATCGTCACCGGCTTCCTCACCACCATCCACGCTTACACCTCCTCGCAGGCTATCGTGGACGCCCCTTCAAAGAAGATGCGCCGCGGTCGCGCCGCAGCCGCCAACATCGTCCCCACCACCACCGGCGCTGCCGTCGCCACCACCGAAGTGCTGCCGCAGCTGGAAGGCAAAATGGACGGTCTCGCCCTGCGCGTTCCTGTGCCGGACGGTTCGATCATCGACTTCACCGTCCAGACCGAGCAGCCGGTAACGATCGACAGCGTCAATCAGGCCCTCAAAGACGCCACCCAGACCAAAAAGATGAAGGGTATCCTGGCCGTCAGCAATGAAGAATTGGTCTCATCCGACATTATTGGGATGAACTATTCCGCCATGGTCGACGCAGAATCCACCATGGTGATCGGCGATCATACCGCCAAGGTGCTGGCCTGGTATGACAACGAGTGGGGGTATGCCGGAACAGTGGTCAAATTGCTCAGCTACATCGCCGAACATTCAGGCGACAAGGAGAAGAATCATGCTCAATCCATGGAATCCGTATCGTGAATTGTCTAACATCCGCGATGAAATGAATCGCTTGTTCTGGGAGCGCTACGGCGAACCATCCGGCGGCGATCGGACCGGACCCGAGATCCTGGCGGATATGTATGAGAACGACGACTATCTGGTGGTCACTGCTGCCCTGCCGGGTGTCAAGCCCGGGGATATCGAAGTGACCATCACCGGCAACCGGCTCAACATTCGCGGGGAGTTCCAACGGGAGCAGGAAGAAGAGAACAGCAATATCCATTTCCAGGAGCGCCGGTATGGCCGCTTCCAGCGCAACATCGCGCTGCCGAGCAATATCGATTCGAATGAAATTGGGGCCACTTTCACCGATGGCATCTTGAAGATCACCTTGCCCAAGTCCGAGAAGGACCGGCCCAAGCAGATCCCGGTGAAATTGCAGCAAAAGTAAATGCGCATCCAACCTGGGAATGGGGATCGCCTTCATTCCCAGGTTGGGTCGAGAACTGTGTATCAGAAATGGGAGGAAATTCATGTTTGCTCGTAAATATGCTGGTTGGTTTACAACCGTTTTAATCGCCTTATTCGTCGGCGCGTTTGCCTTGCAGCCGCAGTCGAACATCCCTTCCGTGCAGGCCCAGGCCGCCACAGAACCACCCCGCACGATTTCGGTCACAGGGGTTGGGCAGGTGCAAACCAAGCCGGACACCGCCGTCTTTACCGTTGGCGTGCAAACCCAGGCCAAGAAGGCCGGCAAGGCCTTGACCGATAACTCGACCAACATGCAAGCCGTCGTCGCTGCCCTGAAGGACGCCGGGGTGCCGGCCGACAATATCCAGACCCAAACCGTATCGCTCCAACCACAGTACAACCAGCAAAACAACAACAACCAGTTGACGGGCTATATTGCCACCAACACCGTGCAGGTGCGGGTGAGCAACCTGGATAACCTGGGTAGTCTGCTGGATACGGCCGTGCAAGCCGGCGGCAACACCATCCAGAACATCCAGTTCGAGGTCAGCAACCCTGCCGCTACGCTCGATCAGGCCCGCCAGGCGGCCTTCAACGACGCCAAGAATAAAGCCACCCAGCTGGCTCAGCTGGCCGGCGCAACCCTCGGTCAGGTCTACACCATCAACGAGACCAGCCAATCTCCGCAGCCGTTCTACAGCCCGTCCATCGCCGCCGACCGCGCCGCAGCCGTCCCCATTTCGCCCGGCACTCAAAACGTCGAAGTTGACCTGAACATCACCTGGAACATCCAGTAACCAATGTTAACCCGTACGGGATTACCAAGGCGCCCTCAAAATGCCCGATTCGGAGATGGTTTATTGGTTGATTGATTAATAAAATAAACAGATCTACTCATTGGCATACGGATCTACCCTTTCTCTTTACAGCAATGAGGTGTGCAAGGGGCAGGAGTAGGTCTGTACGCCAATGAGTAGATACAAAGGAACCTATAGAACACGATCATAAGAACCTATCTGCGCACTGCAGCATCCCACTCCGACGTATCGCATAGGTTCTAAAGAAAGGAGAACTCAATGTTATTACGAAGTGGGTTTGGCATAGGTCGATGGTTCGGCATCAAAGTCCGCATTGACTGGAGCTGGCTGCTCATCTTTTTCCTGGTAGTCTGGAACCTGGGGGTCGTATTTACCCAGTTCCACCCCGCCTGGAGCTTCTTACTCGTTTGGGGGTTGGCAGTTGTCGCATCCTTGCTATTTTTCTTATCGGTTCTGGCGCACGAAATGGCCCACTCCCTGGTCGCAAGATCTCGCGGCCTGCCCGTAAACAGTATCACCCTCTTCTTGTTTGGCGGCGTCTCGAACATCGAGAAAGAGCCGCCTTCCCCAAAAACCGAATTCCTCATGGCGATCGTTGGGCCGCTCACCAGCCTGGTGATCGGCGGCGTCTTGCTGCTGCTCTCCGGACTCATCGGCCGATCCGCCATCGGCGCGGCGGCCAACACCGGCGGATTGATCGGCAACCTCTCCCCGACAGCCACCATCCTGCTCTGGTTGGGGTCGGTCAACATCCTGCTCGGCATCTTCAACCTCATCCCCGGTTTTCCGCTGGACGGCGGACGGGTTCTCCGTTCGATCCTGTGGGGCATTACCGATAACGTGCGCAAGGCCACTCGCTGGGCCGCCTGGGTCGGTCAGGGGATCGCCTGGCTGTTCATCCTGGCCGGCATCGCCATGGCCCTGGGCGTCACCCTGCCCTTCTTCGGCACCGGTCTGCTCAGCGGCCTGTGGCTGGCCTTCATCGGCTGGTTCCTCAACTCCGCCGCCTCACAAAGCTACCGCCAGGTTGTGATCAAAGACATTCTCGAAGACATCCCGGTCGGCCGCATCATGCGCCCCGATCCGCCCACCGTCCCATCCAACATCTACATTGATGAACTGGTCAACGAGCGCGTCATGCGCTCCGACGATCACGCCTTTCCGGTGGTCGACAACGGCGCACTGCTCGGCATCGTCACCCTCGACGACATCCGCAAGGTGCCCCGCGAGCGCTGGGATCAGACCCTCGTGCGCGATGCCATGACCCCCGCAGACAAGCTGAATACCGTCACCCGCAGCTCGGATGCCGCCGAAGCCATGCAGACCCTGTCTGCCAGTGACATTCGCCAGCTGCCGGTCGTCGATGAAAACCATAATTTGATCGGGCTGCTGCGCCGCCGCGACTTGATCCGCTTCCTGCAAATTCATTCGGAGGAAAACACGTTCTAACCTGCTGCCTGCATCCATGTCTTTTCAGGGGGGAATCGGCCGGCATTCCAATGAAAGCGCCGGCACATGACATTCTTATCAATAGAGGAACTAGCCATGTTCAAAAATATACTGGCCCCATTGGACGGGTCTCCTTTGGCTGAGTCCATCCTGCCCCACGCTGCAGCCATCGGCGAGGCGTTCGATTCCAAGATCACGCTCATGCGGGTTCTGTCCCCTGACCAGGTCGCCGACCAGGAACAGCCCGTCGACCCGCTCAACTGGAAAATCACCCAGGTGGAAGCTGAAACCTATCTGGACATGATCGCCGGACGCCTGGATAAACTGGGCCTCTCCGTGGACACCCTCGTCAAAGAAGGCCCGCCGGCCGAGCGCATTGTCGAATTTGCCCTGCAGGATAACATCGACCTGGTGTTGTTAAGCAGCCACGGTTCCAGCGGACTGACCCGCTGGAACGTCAGCAGCGTCACCCGCAAGATTATCCAGAATTCGCGCCGTTCGACGATGGTGGTCCGCGCCTACGACAAGGAGGCCGCGGATCTGGAAAACTTCCATTACCGGCGTATCCTGGTGCCGCTGGACGGCTCCTTGCGCGCCGAGCTGGTGCTGCCCACCGCCAAGACCCTGGCGCGCTTCCACAACGCCGAGATCATCCTGACCCACATCGTCTACAAGCCAGAGATGCCGCGTCGCTCGCCCCTTACGGACGAAGACCTGGAGCTGATCGACCACTTCGTGGAGCGCAACCGCCAGGAAGCGGTCAAGTACCTCAACCAGATCGAGTCGACCGTGGAGGTGGAGCACGATATCCGCCTGATTATCAGCGATAACGTCGAGACCAGCCTGCAAGACCTGGCCGAATCGGAAAAAGCCGATCTGGTCATCATGAGCGCTCACGGCTACTCGGGCAGCCGTCGCCAGCCTTTCGGCAACGTCACCACCAACTACATCGAATACGGCAGCTCCCATTTACTGGTCATTCAAGATTTTACGCCGGAAGAAGTTGAGCCGTCGAAGGCTGAGATGGCATCCCAAGAATTCAAAGGACATTGATCGATGCTGGATGATTCGGGCGACACCATTCAAACCGGCTCCCCCCTGGAACAAGCCACCGAAACGCCCCAACAGCGCTCGGCGCGCCAGCTTGCCAGAGAGCAGAAGGTCTCTTACCAGGGCCAAAGCCGGCCCGACTTGCTCGGGCGGCTGCACCGTCAGGAAGCCTATCTACGAGAGGCGCATCGTGCGCTCCTTCAAGAGGATGAGGAAGAAGAGACCAACCAATCCATTCGCTCGTACGCCTCCGAGTGGCTGCTGGATAATTTCTACATTATCTTGCGCTCCATTCGTGAAGTCGCTGACGATATGCCCGGCCAGTACTACCGCCAGCTGCCCCGGTTGACCAATTCCGAGCTGGCGGGCTACCCGCGCATTTATGCCATCGCCCTGCATATTGTGCAGGCGAACGATGCCCGTCTGGATGCCGGGCAGGTGCAGCACGACCTGGAAGCCTATCAAGAGGTCAAGCCGTTGACAGTCGGTGAGATCTGGGCCGCGCCCACCATGCTGCGCCTGTGCGTGATCGAAGCGCTCACCCAGGCCGTCTCCAAAATTTCCACCAAACCCTTCCCAGGCGATGCGCCGGATGCTCTGCGGTTGGTTACCGAGCTGCAGCCCGACGCCTTGATCGCCAACAGCATCACCAGCCTGCGCATGATCGACACCCACGACTGGAAGGAGTTCTTTGAAAACGTCAGTCTGGTGGAGCGCATCTTGTGCCAGGACCCCGCCGGTATCTACCATCACATGGACTTCGCAACGCGTGACAGTTACCGCAAGGTGGTCGAAGAGACGGCATTCAACAGCGACCGCGACGAAACCGAGATCGCCGAGACGGCCGTCCAGTTAGCCGCTGACGCCCCGCCGGACGTTCCCCTCACCCGGCGGCACGTCGGTTATTACCTCATCGACCGGGGGTGCCCCGCCCTGGAGCAAGCCGTTGACTATTCGCCGCCGTTCGGCGTCCGGCTGAAACGCTGGTTCATTTCCCATCCCGGCTTCACCTACTTCGGCAGCATCGGCGTCCTCATTGCCGCCCTGCTCGTCCTGCTGCTGGTCTACGCTGCTGCGCACGGTGCATCCGCCCTGGGTCTCATCGGCATCGCGCTGCTTGTGCTGGCGCCCGCCTGGACCATCGCCGTCAGTTTTGTCAACTGGCTGCTGACCCAGCTCATCTCCCCGCGCCTGCTGCCCAAGATGGATTTCTCCGAGCAAATCCCTGAACAATTCCAAACCATGGTCGTCATTCCGGCGCTGATTTCTTCGACCGGCGAAATCGAAAGCCTGCTGCGCCAGCTGGAGCTGCACTACCTGCAAAACAACGCCCCGCAGCTGCACTTCGCCTTGCTGACCGATTTCACGGACGCGCCCGAAGAGCATATGCCCGCAGATGCGGCCCTGCTTGAGCGTGCCGGCCGGGGAATCCAGCTGCTCAACGAGCGTTATGCCGGAACCTCAGGCGGCTTCTTCCTCTTCCACCGCAAACGGAAGTGGAACCCCAAGATGGATTTGTGGATGGGTTGGGAGCGCAAGCGCGGCAAGATCGAGGAGCTCAACCGCCTGATCTTGGGTGAAGGCGGCACCTCGTACATCGTCCAGGAAGGTGACCTGGAAGTCTTGCCGCACATCCGCTTCGTCATCACCCTCGATGCCGATACCGTTCTGCCGCGTGGCAACGCCCGCCGGTTGATCGGCTGCCTGGCGCACCCGCTCAATCGCCCGCAGTTCGATCCGCAAACCGGCCGCATCGTCTCCGGTTACTCGATCCTGCAACCCCGCACCGAAATCAAGCCCGCCAGCGCCAATCAGACCCTCTTCACCCGCATCTTCGCCGGGACCTCCGGCCTCGACCTTTACACCCATGCCGTCTCAGACCTGTATCAAGACCTGTTCGGTGAGGGCATCTACGTCGGAAAGGGCATCTATGACGTCGCCGCCTTCTCCCGCAGCCTGGCGGCACGCGTGCCGGAGAATGCCCTGCTCAGCCACGACCTGTTCGAAGGTATCCAGGGCCGCTCCGGGCTGGCAAGCGATATCGTCCTCTACGAAGATTATCCACCCGGTTACCTTTCCTACACCCGCCGCCTGCAGCGCTGGATCCGCGGGGATTGGCAGCTTTTGCCCTGGTTATTGCCCCACTGGCCCACCAGCAGCCGCAGCCTGCCCGGCGCATCGAATCTCACGCCGATCGACCGTTGGAAGATGCTCGACAACCTGGAACGCAGCCTGCTGCCCATCTTCCTGCTGATCTTGCTGATCGCCGCCTGGTTTGGGCTGCCCGGCTCACCCGCTGTATGGATCGCCCTGGCTCTGCTGGCCCCCGGCCTGCCCCTGCTGACCAGCCTGCTGACCGGCCTGGTCGAAGTCGTGCGTGGCGAACCTGCCGCTGTGCCCGGCCACGCCATTCGGGGCGAGTTCTTCCGCTGGCTCCTGGCCATTGTCTTTCTCCCATATGAAGCCATCCTTTCCTTCGACGCGATCATCACCACCCTCTATCGGGTTTGGGTCTCCCGGCGCAACTTGCTAAACTGGACCACTGCCGCCCACTCTGCCGCCGTTTTCAGCAAAATCGTCTCCAATAAGATCTGGCAGCGGATGGCCTTTCCGGTCGTGATTGGGCTGCTCTTCACCGTCGTACTGGGACTATACGATTGGCGTTCGCTGGCGGTTTCCTTGCCGTTCCTGATCGTCTGGATGGCCTCGCCCATCGTCGCCTTCCAAATCAGCGAGCCCTTCCGGCGTCACGTTCCAAGCCTGAGCGATCAAGACACCTGGCTGCTGCGGCGGTTGGCCCGCAGAACCTGGTACTTCTTCGAGAAGTACGTCGGCCCGGAGGATCATTGGCTGCCGCCCGATCATTTCCAGGAGGATCCCAAGGGCGTGGTGGCTCACCGCACCTCGCCAACAAACATTGGCTTGCTGCTGGCCTCGACCATCGGCGCCTATGACATGGGATATCTGGGCCCCCTGGACGTTGGCCTGCGCCTGCAAAGCACATACGAGACCCTCTCCAGCCTGGAGCAGTACCGCGGCCACTTCCTCAACTGGTACGACACCCGCACCCTGGCCCCGCTCCCGGCCCGCTACGTTTCCACCGTCGACAGCGGCAACCTGATCGCTTGCATGGTGGTCGCCAAAGAGGGCTGCGAAGAGCTGCTGCGCGCCCCGTTTCTGCGCTGGCAGCGCTGGGAAGGCCTGTTCGATGCCTTCTCGATCCTCGACAAAGTGCTCGAGACCATCCTGCCGGTCGACAAGACGCAGGTCACGTCCATCCGGGATCTGTTGGGCCGCATGCAGATGCAGGCCCAGGAGCAGTGCGAGCATCCCGAGCAGTGGGGTGTGCTGACCGACCGCTTCTTGCTTACCGAAGTCCCGCAGCTGGAGGGGGACCTTCTACAGCTAATCACTTCGCAAGGGGAAGAGCTCGCCATCGGCACCATGCAGAGCCTGCGCACCTGGACCGAACGCATCCGCTATCAGATCACCAACTTCCGCCGTGAGACGGAAACCACCATCCCCTGGTTGTATTTACTGCAGCAGCCGCCCAAGTTGTTTGCCTCTGCGCCCGAGGGCAGCCCCCTCGCCGCAGCCTGGGATTCGCTCTCTCCGTCCATGCCGCTCGATATCGCCCTGCTGGACATCCCCGCAGCTTCTGAGGCCGTTCGAGAGCGCATCCCGGCCTTGCGCGAGGCTGTAGATACCGCCGGAGGGCCGCAAGCGTCGGTGGCGGAAGCCGAGATCTGGCTCACAAGGCTGGAAGATTCGCTCATTCGAGCCCAGGGTTTCGTCGAGGGCATCATCGCTATCTACCGCCGCATCATCGACCAGAGCGACGCCTACATCACTGCCACCGAATTCGACTTCCTGTTCAACCCGCACCGCAAGCTCTTCCGCATCGGTTACAACGTCGACACCGGCAACCGCGATCCCAACTTCTACGACCTGCTCGCCTCTGAGGCCCGCATCACCAGCTTGCTGGCCATCGGTAAGGCCGATGTGCCGCAGAGCCACTGGCTGCACCTCGGCCGCCCGCTGTCTTACGTGCAAGATCAGCTGGCCTTGCTCTCCTGGAGCGGCTCGATGTTCGAGTACCTCATGCCCAACCTGTTCATGCCGCAGTTCGAAAACTCCTTGCTGTGGCAGACCAACTACCTGGTCGTGCAGCGTCAAATCGACTACGCCCGCGGCAAAGGCGTTCCCTGGGGCATTTCCGAATCCGGCTACTACCGTTTCGACGCCAACAACAACTATCAGTACCGCGCCTTTGGCGTCCCCGGTTTGGGCTTGAAACGCGGCCTGGAAGAGGACCTGGTGATCACCCCCTACGCCTCGCTGCTGGCGCTGGCCACCCATCCGGATGAGGTGGTGCATAACATCCGCGCTCTGGATGAGATGAGCATGCTGCATGACTGCGGCCTGTACGAAGCGGTTGACTTCACCAGCCGCCGCCTGCCGCTCGGGCGAAAGCAGGCCATCGTGCGCTCGTTCATGGCCCACCATCAGGGCATGATCTTCCTTTCCTTGCAGAACTTCCTCCAGCATAACCCGACTGTGCGTCGCTTTATGGCCGACGCCGCGCCTGGAGAGCGCCGAGCTGCTGCTGCAAGAGCAGATCCCGCAAATCGCCCCCCTCGAGACCGCCCGCGAGAAGGAGGAAGAGGTCAAACCTCAGGCGCCGGTCAAAGTGCTGGCTACGCCCTGGCCGGTTCCCAGCGACACCCCCTTCCCCCAGGCCCACTACCTTTCCAACGGGCAGATGGGCTCGCTGATCACCAATGCCGGCGGCGGCAGCTTGCGCTGGAAGGAGATGGATTTGACCCGCTGGCGCGCCGACAGCACGCGCGACAACTGGGGCTTGTGGATCTACCTGCAAGATATGGACACCGGCGAGCTCTGGTCTGTTGGTGAGCAGCCCACACAAGCTCAGCCTCAACATCGCGAGACCCAGTTTGCGCCGCACATGGTTAGCTTCCTGCGCACCGACCACGAGATCACCGTGCAGATGCAAATGACCGTCGCGCCCGAGGACGACATCGAGCTGCGCATGCTGCGCATCAGCAACCGCAGCCCCCAACCGCGCCGTATCCGCGTCGCCAGCTATGCGGAGGTGATTCTGTCCACGCAGGAAGCCGATCGCCGCCATCCGGTCTTCAATGAGCTGTTCATCGAAAGCTGCTTCGAGGAGCGTTATAATGCCCTCGCCTTCTCGCGCCGCTCACGCTCGCCCAAGGAGACGCCGGTGCATCTGGCCCACTCTCTGCTGCTCGATCCGCCCCAACCCGGCAGCCTGTTCTATCAAAGCGATCGTAAGCTGTTCTTGGGCCGCGGCGGCAGCGTCTACGCCCCCGCCGCCCTCGACCCGGCCCACCCCTGGCCCGCCGGCGTCACCGGCCCGGTGCTCAATCCGATCCTCTCCGTCGGCAAAATCATCGAGCTGGCCCCCAATGCTACCGTCCAGCTGGCCTACCTGACCGCCGCGGCCGAGACTCGCCAGGCGGCCCTGGCGCTGATCGAGGAATACCGGAACTGGAGCGTCGTCACCCGCACCTTCGACATGGCCCGCTCCCAATCGGAACTGGAGCTGCGCCAGATGGGACTCACCGTCAGTGATCTGCAAAACATTCAGCGTCTGTTCTCCCTTGCAATCTATCCACAGCCCTCCCTGCGCGCCGCTCCTGCGACCCTCGGGAACAACCATAAGGGCCAGCCCGCTCTGTGGCCCTACTCCATCTCCGGCGACTTCCCGATCGTCTTGGTGCGCCTTAGCAATGAGGAGCAGCTGCCCCTGGTGCATGAGCTGTTGGACGCTCACACCTACTGGCGCAACCGTGGTCTGAAGATCGACCTGGTCATCCTCAATGACAAGGAGAGCAGCTACTCCCAACAGGTCCAGGGCGCTTTGCAGCGCTTGCTGATCCGCTCCGGCAGCGATATCTACCTCAACCAGCGCGGCGGCATCTTCATCCTGAGCACCGACCAGCTTGAAGACTCCAGCCGTTCCATGCTGCTGACTGCCGCTCGCGCCGTCTTAGAGGGTGACAAGGGCTCGCTATCCGAGCAGCTCCAATCGGTCTTCGATCTGGCCGCCCGCCTGCCGCCCCTCTCTCCCGCCGGCATCCCCCAAGCCGAGCTGGAGCCCACCCGTCCGGTCGAGCGCCCCGCCAACCTGCTGTTCGATAACGGCCTGGGCGGATTCAGCCCGGACGGTAATGAATACGATATCTATCTTGAGCCGGGAGACTGGACCCCCGCTCCCTGGTCCAACGTGGTTGCCAACCCGCACTTCGGCTTCCTGGCGACAGAGGCAGGCATCGGCTATACCTGGGCCGTCAACAGCGGCGAAAACCGCCTGACCCCCTGGAGCAACGACCCCATCTCCGACCAGCCAGGCGAAGCCCTCTATCTGCGTGACGAAGAGACCGGCCAGGTCTGGACTCCCACTCTCTTGCCCATGGGCGAGGCCGCCCCTTACCTGGTGCGTCACAGCCCCGGCCGCACGGTCTACGAGCACAACAGTCACGGCCTCAAGCAGCGCCTGGAACTGTTCATCGACCCAGACGAACCGGTCAAGGTCGCCCGGCTGCGCCTGGAAAATACGTGGAACCACGTCCGCCGCATCACTGCCACCTACTACGTCGAATGGGTGCTGGGCGTCAACCGCGACACCATGCAGATGTACGTCATCCCGGTGTACGACCCCGAGCGTCATGCTTTGTTGGCCCGCAATCCCTACAGCCCTGAGTTCGCCGAGCGGACGGCCTTCCTGGCTTCCAGCCTGGAACCTCACGGCCTCACCACCGACCGCACCGAGTTCCTCGGCCGCCGCCGCTCCATGCGCCGCCCGGCCGCTCTGGAGCGCATCGGGCTGTCCGGAGCCGTTCAGCCCGGCGTGGACCCCTGCGCCGCCATCATGGTCCACCTCAACCTCCAGCCCGGCGAGGTCCAGGAATTCCACTTCATCCTCGGCCAGGGCGAAGACTTGCAAGACGCCCAGCGCTTGATCGCTCGCTTCCAGCAGGTCGAATCCGCCCGCCAGGCCGCCCAATCCACAAACGACCTGTGGGAGCGGGTCCTCGGCTCTGTTCAGGTCGATACCCCCGACCCGGCCATGAATTTGCTGCTGAATTGCTGGCTGTTGTATCAAGACCTGTCGTGCCGGGTTTGGGGACGCTCCGCTTTCTACCAATCCAGCGGCGCATTTGGCTTCCGTGATCAGCTCCAAGACGTGATGGCTCTGGTATTCACCGAGCCTGGCATCGCCCGCGAGCACATCCTGCGCGCCGCTCGCCATCAGTTCGAAGCCGGAGACGTGCTCCACTGGTGGCACCCGCCCTCAGGCCGCGGCGTGCGCACGCGCATCACCGATGACCTGCTCTGGCTGCCCTACGTCACCGCTGAATACGTCAGCGCCACCGGCGACACGGCAGTCTTGAGAGAGAAGATCCCCTTCCTGCGCGGTGAGCCGCTCAAGCCCGACGAGGATGAGCGCTACAACCAGTACCCGTCCACGCCGGAGACCTATCCCCTTTACGAGCACTGCCTGCGCGCCATCCGCAAAGGCTCCACAGCCGGACGGCACGGCATCCCACTGATCGGCGCCGGCGACTGGAACGACGGAATGAACCGCGTCGGCGAAGAGGGCAAGGGCGAGAGCATCTGGCTGGGCTGGTTCCTGTACGCCGTGATCGACCGATTCATCCCGATTGTCAAGGGCATGGGAGACGAGCAGCTGGCCGATGATCTCCGCCGGCAGGCCGACGCCCTGGCGCAGGCGCTCAACCGGCACGGCTGGGATTCCGAATGGTACCTGCGCGCCTTCTATGACGATGACGCTCCCATGGGCGCAAAAGGCAACCTGGAATGCGAGATCGACGCCATCGCCCAATCCTGGTCGGTGCTCTCCGGGGCAGGCGAGACCGAAAAAGCCCGCCAGGCCATGCAGTCCGTTGACCGCATCCTGGTGCGCCAAGAGGATGGATTGGTGCTGCTGTTCACCCCGCCCTTCGACCAGACCCCTAAGGATCCCGGCTACATTAAGGGCTATCCGCCGGGCATCCGCGAGAACGGCGGTCAGTACACGCACGCCGCCACCTGGACGATCTGGGCCACCGCCGCCCTGGATAACGGCAGCCGCGCCGAAGAGCTCTACCGCCTGATCAACCCCATCTACCACACCGATACGCCCGAAAAGGTCGCCCGTTATGCCGTCGAGCCCTACGTGATTGCCGCCGACGTCTACAGCGTGCCGCCTCACGTCGGTCATGGCGGCTGGACCTGGTATACCGGCTCGGGCGGCTGGTTCTACCGCCTCGGCCTGACCGGCATCCTCGGCTTCGACCGCGTCGGCGATTACCTGCGCATCGATCCCAAGATTCCCGCCCACTGGCCCGGCTTCAGCATCGGCTACCGCCAGGGCAAGCTCCGCTATCAGATCCGCATCGAGAACCCGGATGGCGTCAGCCATGGCGTCGCCCAAATCACCCTCGATGGCAAACCCGTCCAGGGCCGCGACGTGCCCCTCCACCCCGATGGTCGCGACCACACCATCCTCGTGCGATTAGGAAACCCAAAATCTTAATCGCAGGACCTTGACAACCCTTGCGCCTCGGGGCGGGCGCCTGCATTCGGTGCGAAAAATCGTTGAGGTATGATACCCATCCATCACCAGACCCTGCCCCGGTGTCCGAGCCGAGCCAATTCGAAAAAAAAGTTTTAGGAGAATAACCATGACCAGAATAACCGAAATTCTTATCATCAAAGGAACCCCCGAACAGCTCTACCAAAAATGGAAGCAGTTCGACACGTTTCCCCGCTTCCTCAAAAACGTCAAATCCGTGGATCGGATCAACGACGACACCAGCCACTGGGTCATTCAAGGCCCGGCCGGCAAAGAATACGAGTTCGATACCCTCATCACCAAAGACGACCCCAACCAGCGCATCGGCTGGCGCACCATTAAAGGCGATCCTCAGATCCACGGCGAGGTAGTCTTCGCTCCCCTGCCTGACGATCAGACCGAGGTCTCGGTCATTGCTCACGTCGAGCCACCCGGCGGCAGTGTCGGCGAGGGCCTGATGAACGCCCTCGGTGACCCGAACGAGTACCTTTACAAGGCGATGAACAATTTCAAACAGTACGTCGAGGGGTTGCCCGAGCGGTTGCCAGACCAGGATTAACCTGTTAAGATTAATGACTAGGGGGAAGACACAGAGACCAACCACAGCTCGGGGGACGATCCGTGGCTGGATTCTCGTTTTATAGACAAACTAAGGGAGGTAATTGATGGCGCTTAAGATAACCAGCCGCGCATTCGAGTTGGGTGGCACAATCCCGGCCAAGTACACCTGTCAGGGAGACAACGTCTCGCCGCCGTTAAGCTGGCAAGATGTTCCATCCGGCACCAAGAGTTTGGCGTTGATCATCGACGACCCGACCACATCATCCAACGAGCCCTTCGCCCATTGGGTGTTGTACAACATCCCACCCGGCTTGAATCACCTGGAAGAGAACTTCTCACCCGACAGCGGCCGCCAGCAGGGGGGCGTTCACGGTCGCAACGACTTCGGCGAAGCCCGCTATGGCGGCCCCTGCCCACCCGCCGGCCCGGTCCACCGCTATTACTTCCGCCTGTATGCCCTCGACACCAACCTGGACCTAACGCCCGGCGCCACCCGCGCCCAGCTCATCGACGCCATCCATGGGCATATCATGGAGGAAACCGAGCTGTTAGGCGGCTATGCCGCCGGGTAAACCCTTCGGGAACGAGTTTAGCAGAAAGGGTCAGATATGGTAACCCAAGCGAAACACGTCACACACCAACATTCTCTCCAAGAAATGGAAAAGATCAGCTGCAAGCTCAGTCGCGAGATCATCGAAATCACCACCAAAGCGGGTTCAGGTCACCCCTCATCCTCGCTTTCGGCCATCGACGTCATGACCGTGCTGTACTTCGGTGGCTTCATGCGCTACGATCCCGAGTTTCCCGACTGGCCCGAGCGCGACCGTTTCATCCTCAGCAAAGGCCATGCGGCCCCGGCACTCTACGTCACCCTGGCCCAGGCCGGCTACTTCGACGCCGAATTATTACCCACCTTGCGTGAGATCGGCAGCCCGCTGGAAGGCCATCCTAACCGGCTGCTGCTGCCCGGCGTCGAGGCTTCCACCGGCTCGCTCGGGCAGGGCCTATCGATCGCCCTCGGGCATGCCCTCGCCGCCCGCCTGGAGTTCCTTCAGCTATCGCGTCTACGCCCTGATCGGCGACGGCGAATCCGATGAAGGCCAGATTTGGGAAGCGGCCATGGCAGCCGCAAAGTTCGGCGTCGACAACCTCACCTGCATCCTCGACCTCAACGATTTCCAACAGACCGGCTCGGTCAAAAAGGTCATGCCCACCCTCTTCCCGGTTGCGGAAAAGTGGAAGGCCTTCGACTGGGACGTGCGCGAGATCGACGGTCACGACCTGAAAGAGATCCGCGAAGCCCTGCAAGCTGTCCGGCAGGTCAAGGGCAAACCGCAGATGATCGTTGCGCATACCAAGAAAGGCAAAGGGCTGTCGCCCTTCGAGAAGGACAACGTCAACCGCAAGCATGGTGAGGTGCTCAAGCCCGAAGAGGCTGAGATCGCCATCGCCGAGCTGGAACAGATGTGTGGAGACGGGCAAGGAGGCAAATAATGGACATTGGCAAAAGCATCGGCCTGGAATACGGCCCGCCCACCCGCAACGCCTTTGGCGAGGCGCTGCGGGATGAGGGCGCTGAAAATCCCAACATCGTCGTGATTGATGGGGATGTAAATAACTCCACCCGCACCCAATACTTCGCCGAGAAGTTCCCGGATCGCTTCTTCAACCTCGGCATCGCCGAGAGCAACATGATCGGCGTCGCCAGCGGCTTTGCCGCCTCCGGTAAGCTGCCCCTGGCGGCCAGTTTTGCCGTCTTCCTGATCGACAACGCTTACGATCAGATCCGCATGGGCGTGGCTTTTCCCAATATGAATGTCAAGCTGGTCGGCTCGCACAGCGGGATCAGCATTGGGGAAGACGGCCCCAGCCAGATGGCCATCGAAGACCTGGCTCTCACGACCGCCCTGCCCAACTTCACCGTGCTCGTCCCGGCCGATGCGCCCGCCACCAAGGCCCTCACCCGGGCCATGTTTGCGCATGTTGGGCCGGTCTACATGCGCACCGGGCGGCCAAACGTGCCCATCATCTACTCAGACGGCCAGGAGTTCGAGATCGGCAAAGCCATCCAGCTGCGGGACGGCAAAGACGTGACCATCATCGCCTGCGGCATCATGGTCGCTGAAGCGCTGGTGGCCCACGAGCAGTTGAAGAAGGAAGGCATACAGGCTCGCGTGCTCGACATGCACACCGTCAAGCCCCTGGACGAGGAAACCATCCGGCGCGCCGCGCGTGAAACTGGCGCGATCGTCACCGCCGAGGAGCACCTGCTCGAAGGCGGCCTGGGGGCGGGCGTCTCGCGGGTCGTGTCGCAGGACCAACCCGTGCCGATGGGCTTCGTCGGCGTGCGCGACACCTACGCCGAATCCGGCACTGCCGAGCAGCTGCTCGAAAAATACGACCTCATGCCCGCCAACATCGTCCAGGCCGTCAAAGAAACCATCAAAAAGAAACCGCGCCCGTAGCACCACAAACCCTTGCGAAGCACCCTGTAAGGGCTTGTGGTAGACCGTAGCACCACAAACCCTTGCGAAGCACCCTGTAAGGGCTTGTGGTGTCCCGTAGCACCGCAAACCCTTGCGAAGCACCCTGTAAGGGCTTGTGGTGTCCCCGACCAATATCCTACAGGAGGCACAATGGCAGAATTGGAACGAGTTTGGGTTTGGCAAAACAAAGACTATGAAACCATGTTCAGCGCTCCTCCCGTCGAGGAGCCCGAATTGGAAGAGCTTCACCCGGTACAGCACATCCACGAGCTTTCACCTTACGGCATGATGCTCGCAAGCCTGGGCTCGTGTACCACCGTCGTGCTCAACAGCTACGCCGAGAACCACAACATCCCCCTGGAGGCGGTGGAGATCCACTTGCAGTATGACCGCATCTTCAAGGAGGACTGCGACAACTGCGAGAATATCAACGAGTACAAAGAGATCATCCGTGAGCAGATCCGCTTTGAAGGCGATCTGAGCGAGAAAGATCTCAAACGCTTGCAAGCGGTGGCGCATGCCTGCCCAATTTACCGCATGTTCTTGCAGGGCATCGAGATTGAGACGATCATCAACGAAGAGCGCCCTGAATCCTCCTGACCAGAAAGGCCAACCAACAATGAACCCACAAGAACGCAGGATAGCCGAAGGCATCTTATTCACCGACCAGTACCAGCTGTCGATGGCGCAGCTGTACTATCGCACCGGATTGCACGAAAAGCTGGCACAGTTCGACCACTACTTCCGCAGCTACCCCGATTACGGCGTCCACAAAGCCGGTTACTGCGTCAACGCCGGGCTGGAGTGGCTGCTGCAGTGGATGGACACCTCGTACTTTACAGAGGAAGACATCCAGATGCTGCGCCGCCAAAAAGGCCGCTTGGGTGATCCTGTCTTCACGGAGGATTTCTTGCAGTGGCTGCTCAAGAACGGCAGCTTCGCAGGCATCACCATGCACGCCATCCCTGAGGGTCGCGTCGTGCATCCCAAGACGCCCCTGACCGTGGTGCAGGGACCCCTGGCGATGGCCCAGATCCTGGAGACCTCGCTGCTCAACCACCTCAACTTCCAGACCCTCATCGCCACCAAGGCCGCCCGCATCCATGAAGTCGGCCGCGGGCAGCTTCTGCTCGAGTTTGGCATGCGCCGCGCCCAGAACGACGCCGCCAACGCCGGCGCGCGCGCTGCCCTGATCGGCGGGGCCGACTTTAGCTCCAACGTCGGCATCTCGCACATTCTCGGTTACCCGCCCAAGGGCACCCATGCCCACAGCATGGTGCAGGTTTTCATGGCCCTCGGTGAGGGCGAACTGGGCGCTTTCCGCGCATACGCCGACATTTACCCCGACGACTGCCTGCTGCTGGTCGATACCATCAACACCCTCGAAAGCGGCGTCCCCAACGCCATCAAGGTTTTCGAAGAGCTGCGCCGCAAGGGTCACGAGCCGGTCGGCATCCGCCTGGACTCGGGCGATCTGGCTTACTTGAGCATCCAGTGCGCCAAGATGCTGGACGAAGCCGGGTTTGCGGATACCACAATCGTGCTCTCCAACCAGTTGGACGAGCTGGTCATTTGGCAGATCCTCACCCAGATCCGCGACGAAGCCCCTCGCTACGGCGTCGATCCCGATCACCTCATCAAGCGCCTCACCTACGGCGTCGGCACCCGCCTGATCACCTCCGAGGGCGATCCTTCGCTGGATGGCGTCTACAAGCTGGTGGCGGTCTACGACCGCAGCGAGTGGATCCCCGCCATCAAGATCTCCGAAACGCCCGAGAAGACCCTCAACCCCGGTCATAAACGCCTCTGGCGGCTGTACGATCAGCGCGGCAAGGCCACCGCCGATCTGATGACCCTGGCCGAAGAGGACCCTGCCGAGATGAATGTGATCGTTTTGCAGCACCCCGAGGATGCCGGCAAGAGCCGCCGCCTGGCTCACGAGGAAGTTTCCTTGTTCGAGCCTTTGTTAGTGAAGGTCCTGGACGAAGGCAAACTGGTTTACGATCTGCCCCCGCTGGAGGAAATGCGGAAACTGCGGGTGGAAGACGTGCAGCGTCTCGACCCGGGCGTCAAACGCCTGGTCAACCCGCATACCTATCATGTCTCTTTGAGCAAGAAACTATGGGACCTGAAGCAATCTTTGATCGTGAAGGTGCAGGAGCCGGCCTGAGCCGCTTGCTGAAAGCGAAAGCGGTCTGCCATATCAGGAGTACAGCCTGATGGAAACGACAGAACCGGCCTGTGAATACAGTGTGAAAGGAGCATATGACCCGAGGGGAAATTAAAACCATCCCAAACATCGACCCCGCCGCCATCGACTCCGAGGACGCCGCCCAAGACGCCGTCATCCAACTGCGCGAAGCCATGCGCTACCATAATTACCGCTACTACGTCCTCGACGACCCGCTCATCTCCGACGCCGAATACGACCGTATGATGCAGACCCTGCAGAAGTTGGAATCCGTCTATCCCGGTCTGATCACACCCGACTCCCCCACCCAGCGGGTCAGCGGGCAGCCCCAGGAGGAGCTCGGCCTGGTCGAGCACGTTACCCCCATGCTCAGCCTCAAAGCAGTCTACGAGGAGGCGGACGTCATAGGCTTCGACCGCACCGTGCGCCGTGAGCTGTCGCAGGACGACATCGAGTACATCACCGAGCCCAAATACGACGGCCTGGCGATCGAGCTGGTCTATGCGGACGGCAAGCTGGTACAGGCCTCCACCCGCGGCGACGGCAGCGTTGGTGAGGACGTCACCGAGAACATCAAGACCATCGCCGAGGTGCCCCTGGTCTTACGCTCCGACGATCGCCCTTTACCCCCTCGCCTGACCGTGCGCGGTGAGGTCTACATGCGCAAGGACGAATTCGAGAAGGTCAACCGGGAGCGCGAGAAAGCCGGCCAGCAGCCCTTCGCCAACCCCCGCAACACGGCCGCCGGTTCGCTGCGCCAGCTCGACCCGGCCGTGACCGCCCGTCGCCGCCTGAACATCTACCTCTACGACATTGTCAACGCGCCCGAACTCGGCATCGACACGCAGTGGGGTATCCTGCACGCTCTGCCTGAATGGGGGCTGCGCGCCAATCTGGAGCAGAGCGGCAAAGTCCAGGGCATCCGGGCCGCCTTGCGCTACCACGATGACATGGCCCAGAAGCGCGACGGCCTGCCCTACGAGATCGACGGGGTGGTCTACAAGGTCAACGACATCGCCTCACAGCGCAGGCTCGGCGTCCGCGGCCGCGATCCACGCTGGGCCGTGGCTTACAAGTTCGCCCCGCGCCAGGCCACCACCGTTATCGAAAACATCCGCGTCCAGGTCGGGCGCACCGGCAAGCTGACCCCCGTCGCCGACATGCAGCCGGTCGAGATCGGCGGCGTGGTCGTCACCCACGCCTCGCTGCACAACCAGAGCGAGATCGAGCGCAAAGACATCCGCATCGGCGACACCGTGCTGGTCGAGCGCGCCGGTGACGTGATCCCCCAGGTGGTCAAGGTCATCAAGGAAGACCGCTCCGGCGGCGAGCAGGCCTTTCACATGCCCGAGAAGTGCCCGGTCTGCGGCGGCGAGGTGCTGCTTTCCGAGGATAAGAAATCTGCTTACTGTCTCAACCTCGACTGTCCGGCCCAGCTGCGCGCTCGCATCCAGCATTATGCCTCCCGCCCGGCCATGGACATCGAAGGCCTCGGTGAGAGCCGCATCGCCGCCCTCATCGACGCCGGTCTGGTCACCCGCCTGTCCTCTCTCTACGATCTCAGCGAGCAGGACTTCCTCTCGCTGGAGGGCATCGGCGAGAAGACCGCCGCGAGCCTGGTCGGTGAGATCGAGCAAAGCAAGCGTCAAACCTTGCCCCGCTTCATCCTCGGCATCGGCATCCCGCTGGTTGGCGAGCATTTGTCCATCGTACTGTCCCAGCATTTCGCCACCCTCGACGACCTGATCCAGGCGGGCGAGCAGCAGCTGCGCGACATCCACGAGATCGGTCCGGAGAGCGCCCACAGCATACGTTCCTTCTTCGATGAAGAGCGCAGCCTGGAAACCATCCGCCGGATCCAGTCGCACGGCCTGGAGCTGAGCAATCCCTTCCTGGAGCAATCCGGGCAACCACAGCCCCTCGAAGGGTTGACTTTCGTCTTCACCGGCAGGCTGGAGAATTACACCCGTGACGAAGCCGAACGCACCGTGGAAAGGTTGGGCGCGAGGGCCTCAACCAATGTCAGCGACAACACCGATTACGTGGTTGCCGGCCCCGGCGCAGGCAGTAAAATCGACGAAGCCCGCCAGAAGAACCTGAAAATCTTAAGCGAAGAAGAATTTGAGCGCATGATAACAAAGGAGCGATGATCTTATGGAAATGGTTGATATTGTCAATCTGTTAATCAATTACTACGGCCGGCAGAAGGCCCGCGCAGGTCGCCCGCCGGCTGCCCTCGGGGACCCGGTCCTGGCCGAGATGGACCGCTACCTGCAGGCCCAGCTGGAGCAGCATACCGGCTTCATTACCCTCTACGAGGCCTTCCAGAAGAATCCGGTGGCCCGATCGGCCGAGCTCACCGGCGCCCTGGAATCCGTCATCGAGGGCGACCCCGCCATCCGCGAGTCGCTCAATGCCTTCATGCACGAGTACGACATCGTCACCCATACAGAGCGGACCGGGCCCCTGCCGCATGAGAGCGGAACGGCCGAAGCGCAGGAAGAGAACCTGGATTCCATCGAGCTGCCCGGCACCGAGAACCGCATCGTCGATCAAACCGACGATTATTACGAGGGCGAATATCTCTACGGCACCGCCAACACCCGCCGCGGCAGCGAATCCGAAGGCCGCGTCATCGATGTCAACGAAGACGTCAGCGCAGGTCTCAGCGAAGACACCGCCGACCTGGAGGAGATCGGCATGCACACCGAGCGCTTCCCCGGCATCTTCACCCAGGTCTCGGTTGCCATTCAAGACCATCCCAATCTCTCACCCCCGGTGAAAGACCAGCTCCTGGTGCACTTGCAAGCGATCTCAGCCGAGGTGGCCCGAGAAATGGACGCCAATATGGGCATCATCCGCCAGAACCTCGACGCCATCCAGCGCCTGTCCCCCGACATTATGAATGTCCTCATGAATGCCGAAGGCTTCCAGGAGTTCCTCCAGAACCCCGACGAGGCAGAATAGCAGGCAGCCGCTCAGGGCTGGGGGCCGGATACACCCTAAAGATATATCGCAACATATACCTGTGGACTGTATCCAGATATATAGAAATTCTGGGGGCAATTGACTAGACTTAGAACGGTGGTGGTTCTTGGTGGTAAGCGGGGTTTAAGAACCTCCAGAACCACTGCCAAGTTGTTGTTCCCGTTGGTGTTCGGAAAGAGATCGCAGCAAGACAAGGAGCGAATAATATGACCCTTCTGGGTATATTGATATTACTGGTCATCGCCGCAGTCGCTGGAGCTTTCGCTCAAATCATCACCGGATATTCCGTCGGGGGCTGCGTGGTCTCCACACTGCTCGGATTGATCGGCGCATTTATCGGATACTGGCTGGCGGACTTGCTCAGCCTGCCCCCCATCTTCGTGATCAACATCGACGGTCAACAGTTCCCCTTCGTCTGGTCGATCATCGGCGCAGTCTTGTTTGTCTTCATTATTTCGTTGATTACCAGAAGAAGGCCCGCTGTCGAATAGCCGCAGGTTAACAATGGATGGAGCTGCTCGCGCGGTGGCGCTTTCACTCTGGTAAAACCCACCGCTTGTGCAATTGCATTTTAGCGATTTCGCCCAACAGGAGGGAGATTAAAAATGGGATCGAAAGAAGTGGTTTTGGTGGATGGGGCCAATATCGCCTACATCGAACAGTCGAAAAGCGGCAGTCCCAAGGTGTCGAACCTGGTTGCCGTGCGCAAGAAGCTGCAGGAGATGGGGTATCAGCCCATCATCATCGTCGATGCCGCCCTGCGGCACGAAATCGACGACCCCGATCAGCTCGAAGCCTTGATCGACGATCAAATCGTCCGCCAGGCGCCCGCCGGAACAGATGCGGATTTCTTCATCTTGGAATCCGCGGAAGAGGAGAACGCGAAAATCATCAGCAACGACGAATACTTTGATTATCGCGACAAATACAAGTGGATCCCGGACCGCCGGGTTCCGATCATGATCATTAATGGTGACGTCACGTTTTACAATGACGAATTGAAACACGCATAAAGGAGGAATTTTGGCCGAAGTAAACTTCAGTTACGAATTCTACACAAAGATACCCGATCCAAACGACGAGATGCGCGATATGGCCGAGAGCCGTTTACGCGCCCTGACCGAAGGCCACGACGATGTGACCGGCGCCGCCGTCTCGATGAGCGAGCTCACGCATGAGGAGACGCCCAATTATTTCCAGGCCCGGGTGGTCGTCTATGTCCGCCCGACCAACATCGTCGCAATCGAGAAGGATCAGAGCCCACTCACGGCCTTGAAGAACGCCATCAGCGCCACCGAACGACAGGTGCGCGAGAAGCGTGAGAAGCTCAGGCAGCAATGGAAGCAGCCTTAGATCCATGCTGAGCTCAGCAGCGGGTTCAGAGAAACGAACCGGGCAGGGGCTTGCTCCGTATGGGCCCCTGCCCGCCTGCTCCTCAACGTGCTTGCTGATGGCGCTGATTTTACCGAGTAGGGCCGCTGCGCCGAGACTATATCCCAATATGTATCCGCTGTCTGTACCCCGATATATGGTGAACCCAACCGCCCTATGGTATGGTGATTTCAAAGAGTGGAGGTTGGCAAAATGAAAAAACGGCGAATCATACTGGTCACCGAACCCCGATTGCTGCGAGAAATGGTCGAGCGCGCCATCGAGAAGAATCCTGGGCTGCAGATCGTCGCCGAAGTGGACCACCTGGACGAGCTGAACGGTAAGATTCAGGAAACCGGAGCGGATTGGATCATCCTGTTCTTGCTGCCGGGGCAAGCGCCCCCTCAACAAGTCGCAGAGCTCCTGAGCGCCTTCCCGTCCGTCCGCTTCTTGACCATCGCCAGCGACGGCAGTCAGGTAGAAATGAAATGGGTGGAGTTCCACGCCCGGTCTCTCGATCGCTTAAGCCTGGACGGTCTGTTCACCATCCTCAATCACGATTTCCCGGCTTCTAACGGGGGCACCAGCCTCGATAAAAGCCTGGGGCTGCGCCTGCTGACCGATATGCACCGAATCGTGAATTCCGACGGTTAGCGTCCATTCGGGAAGTCGGAGGGGAGCGCTGCCCCTGCAGGGCCTCCCTCCCATTTCTCGGATGGTCCAGAGCGGCTCATTCACCTTATTTGTAGCAAGCGACCGCAGGCGCACCCGGCCATATCGACCGGGAAAGGATTTCAAGTTATCCAATGAAATAGAAAGGAGATTTTTTTATGGCACACACACTTCACAGCCTCAGTTTGAAGGGCAAGAAAATCGTCAACATCGAGAACGGCAAAATTATCGCCGAGATCGATGACGTCTTGTTTGATCCGGATGCCAATGCCATCGCCGCCCTGGTGACTTCCAAGGCCGGTCTTTTCCGCCGCAGCACCGAGCTTGTCCAGCAAAAGGACATCCAGTTGTTCGGTCATGACGTGGTTCTGGCCAAGCATGCCGACATCGTTATGAACAAGAACGACGTCGGCGACACCGACCAGTGGCTGCAGGTATCCGACCAGCTGCGCGGCATCGCTGTCCTCACCTCTGAGGGCACCAAGATCGGCAGTCTCACCGATCTGATCGTCGATGAAAAGGGCAAGGTGCAGTTCCTGGCAGTGACCAATCCGAACAACAACAAAAGCGAAGAGATCCCCAACAGCTCGTTGAAATCCATCGGCAAAGACGCCATTATCGTCGATCCCAACTTTATGCCCCAGCCCGAGGAGCCCGAAGAAACGCATGTCTTCACCCAAAGCAACGTGGGCGTATTCACGCCACAGCACCAGGAATTTGAGAACACCCCACTCGAGCCGGTCGATCAGAAAGACCTGCACGAGGAGGAGCACGAAGGCTAGCCTGCCGGGCCGGTCGTCAGAATTGAAATGTGCTGGATGAAAATCAGGTAGAATCATTAAGGAGGAAACTTTCTCCGGCTGTGCAGCGGGAAGACGTGCAGCCGGAGAGCCGAAGCCGGCAGCAATGGAGGGGAAAAGATGAAAAACCTGGGGCAAAAGGCCAAGCTGATTTACAGGGTCGCCAACCGAGCCAGCGGCGGCACACTGGAGATCCTTCGCACCACCTTTGCCAGTTTTAGCGAAACCGGCGCTCCAGAAGCCGCAGCCAGCATCGCTTATTATGCGGTCTTCTCGCTTTTCCCCCTGCTGCTTTTGCTGATCACGGTCGGCAGCTTTTTTATGAACACCCAGAATGCGATCCAGCAGCTAACGGCTACGGTTGTCGGCGCCATCCCGGTCTCACGCAGCCTGATCGAAAAGAACATCCAATCCATTCTTGAGCAGCGCAGCACGGTGGGGGTCATCGGCATCTTGGGTTTGTTGTGGTCCGGCACGGGCGTCTTCACAGTCTTATCGATCAACGTCAACCGCTCGTTTCCGAAGAGCGCGCCGCGCAGCCTGGTCAGCGCCCGCTTTTCGGCCCTGGTGATGGTCGCTGTGCTGACCTTCTTGCTGGCGCTGGCCTTTCTCTCCCGGGCGTTTTTCAGCCTGCTGCCGCGGCTTAACATCCAGATGGCGCAAGATATCAGCCTGCTCGACACCGCTTTCTGGGCGGTGATGACCAGCCTGATCCCCTGGCTGCTGATCTTTGTCATGTTCCTGGGGCTGTATCACTTCATCCCCAACACGCCGGTGCGCTGGCGCCAGTCATTCTGGGGAGCGCTGGTCGCCGCCAGTCTGTGGGAGATTACCACCAGCGGCTTCACCTGGTACCTCGGCAGCGGCCTGGCCCGCTATGAGATTATCTATGGTTCGCTGGGCGCCGTAGTCGCCCTGATGTTTTATATCTATCTTACGAGCTGGATCGTTCTGTTCGGCGCTCACCTGACTGCCGCCATTAAGAAGTCTACCCAACCCATTTTGGTAGGTTCGAACGGCAGCGGAGCGGGCGACCCCGGTTTACCCGGAAAATAACCGTAGAGCGGTTCGCCCTTTCGTGCCTGGCGCACCCGCGCCTGCATTTTCAAATACAGTTTCGCGTTACCTGCAATGGCAGCCCTGTTTTTACAGAAGGCGAACGCCGCTGTAAAAACCTCTGCCCAAGCAGTTATCAGAGGGAGGTTTATCCATATGAACGGAATCAATCGGGAAGATCTTAAATCCCTGATGAAATCCACCAGTAAAACGACCGTTTCCATCTACATGCCCACCCATCGACTGGGTCGAGAGCTGCAGCAAGACCCTATCCGCTTCAAAAACCTGTTGGACGAGGTCAACGATGAGCTCAAAGCTCGCGGCTGGAGCACAGCGGAGGTCAATAAGTTCCTCGACTCCGCTCGCAGCCTGTTCGGCGACAACCGCTTCTGGCAGCACTTGAGCGACGGCCTGGCGGTCTTGATCTCCGAGGACCTGTTTCGCGTCTATCGCGTCCCGATCGACTTCGAAGAGTTCGTGCGAGTCTCGGACCATTTCTATCTCAAGCCGCTCATGCCGCTGCTCACCGGCGATGGGCATTACTATGTGCTCACCCTCAGTCAGGGCAAGGTGCGCCTGTTGGAAGGCACCCGGGAAGCCCTCGACGAGATCGATATCGAAGACGTGCCTGACAGTCTACGCAAGGCCCTGATGTGGGACGAAGCCCAAGAGTACCTCGGCTGGCAAACCGGTACCCCCCGTGGTCCCGGAGCCCGTGAGCGCCGCGCCATGTACTACGGCCAGGGCGGCGGCGAGCAGGATGATCATTCCGATCTGCTGCGTTTCTTCCAGAAGATCGACGCCGGCATTCAGGAATACCTCCAAGACCGCAAAGCGCCCCTGGTGCTGGTTGGCCTGGAACACCTGCTGCCCGTCTACCATGAGGCCAATGGCTACCCGCATCTCGCCACCGATGGCGTCGACGCCCAGCCAGAACGCATGAGCACGGACGAGATCCACGAAGAGACCTGGAAGCTGATCCGCCCCTACTTCCAACGGGCGCGCGAAGAAGCCGAAGCCCAGTACAAGACCCTGGCGGGCCGCAATGACAAGCAGGCCTCCAACGATATCGAAGAGATTGCCGGCGCCGCCTATTTCGGCCGGGTGGCCACCCTATTCGCCGACGTGGACGTCAACGAATGGGGCAAATTCGACCCAGACAGCAACAGCGTGGAGCGCCTCAAACCCGACGACCCCACCGCCTGGGATCTGCTCGACTACGCTGCCGTCCACACCCTGCTCAACGATGGCGTCGTCTTCGCCGTTCATGCCAACCGCATGCCCGAATCCGGCTCCGCCGCCGCTGTCTTGCGCTATTGATCGCATCCGGTCGCGTAGAAAGGTAGGGGCGAAGCAGGTTGGAAGATCGCTGGTACAGGGAAACTCCCCAGCTCACCAACCTGCTTCGCCCGATCACAACGGTTGCTTTTTTTCCCCAATTGCCTTAAAGTAGAGGAGCGTTCTTGGCACGCAAGAAACGGGAGGAAAAGCCGATGCCTGACAGTATACGCGATCTGATGGTCCGGGGAGTCGCTGCCGCAAAAACCGGCGACGCCAAAGAGGCGCGCTTCTACCTGGAATGGTTGTTACGCCTCGATCCCCAGCCGCACGAGAAAATCGACGCGCTATACTGGCTGTGCGAAATCTCGACCGACCGCCAGGAGCAGCGCGAATACATCGAAACCATCCTCGCCTTCGAGCCCACCGAAATGCGCGCACGCCGCAAGCTAGCCATCCTCGACGGACAACTCGACCCCAACGACATCGTCGACCCTGACCGCCTGATCCAGTCCGCTCCATCCGAACCCCAAGCCGCTTCCGCCAGACGCTTCACCTGCCCCAAGTGCGGCGGCCGTATGAGCTATGCTCCCAACGGCCGTTCCCTGGTCTGCGAATACTGCGAAATCCAAGAGCGCCTGACAAAGCAAAAGGGACAGTCCACTGAGGTCCGCGAGGATGATTTCCTGGTCGCCATGGCCACCGTCAGAGGCCACCAACACCCGTTGACCGAGCACACCATCACCTGCCAGGGCTGCGGCGCTCAGTTCATTCTGCCGCCCGAAGAGCTGTCGCGCTCCTGCCCGTACTGCTCCACGCCCTATGCCCTCGATCAAGTGGAAACTCGCCAGTTCGACCGTCCCAACGGCATCATCCCCTTCTCGGTTGACGAAAAGCAGGCCCGCCAGTTCCTGCGCGACTGGTTACAACGCCAGCGTTTCGAGTCCCTGCCCAAGGTTGCGGCCGGGCGCGGCCTTTACCTGCCCGTTTGGACCTTCGATATCGGCGGCATGGTGCGCTGGACCTGCGAGGTCAAGTCCGGCGACAAGTGGCAGCCCCGCTCCGGTGAGCGCCTGGTTGGGCACAACGACCTGCCCATTTTCGCCACACGCCGCCTGCCCGAGGCGCTGCTGCTCGCCGTCACAGGCTATCGTCTCAATGAGATGGTCCCCTACGATCCGCGCTACCTCGCCAGCTGGATGGCTGAGACCTACCAGGTGGCTGCTTCCGACTCCTCCTTGCCGGCCCGCCAGTACGCCTTGCTGCAGGCCCAAAAGAAGGTCGAGAGCAGCTTCTTCGAGCAAGTCCGCGACCTGCGCCTCGACTCGACCCCCATCACCATCGATGCCTACCGCTTGATCCTCGTCCCCGCCTGGCGCACCTACCTGGTCCACGACCGGCAGCGCTTCGAGATCCTGATCAACGGACAAACCGGCGAAGTCACCGCCGAGCGCCCCACCGGCGGCTTCGGCGGTATCATGCGCCGGATTTTCAACAGTTAAGCGAGCAGTCAATGAACAGAGAGCGGTCAAGTCCTTTGACCGCTCTCTGTTCATTGACTGCTCTCTTAACGATACTTCTTCAAGAACTCCATCCACCTGATACCCGTACGGCTCCCCAAAGATATTCAAATGATTCAGCAAATGATACAGGTTATACAAATCCCGGCGCTCGCGGTAGCCCGGCTCCAGCGGCCACGCCTCTTGATACGCGGCATAGAACTGCGCATCGAAGCCGCCGAACAGCTCGGTGTAGGCGATCTCCGCCTCCCGGTCGGCGTAGTAGATCGCCGGATCGATCAGCGCCGGGCCGTCTGGGCCCGCCATCACGTTCCCGCCCCACAGGTCGCCGTGGATCAGGCTCGGCCGCCGCGCTACCCCGCTCAGCCGCTCGTCCAGGCGCACCATCACCTGTTCCAGCGCCTTGCGCCGGCTCGCCGGCATGCGCCCATTTTGCTGCGCCAGCTCCATCTGCAGGCGCAGGCGCTTCTCGCGGTAAAAGCGCACCCAATCCGCATCCCAGCCGTTCTGCTGCCGGGTCGGGCCGATGTAATTGTCGTAGCCCAGGCCGTAGGCGGGCTTCTCCCGGCCCTGCGGCCCGTGCCGATGCATGGCTGCCACCTGTCGCCCCAGCTGCTCGGAGTCGATGCCCCGCGCGCCCTGCGGCGCCTCCAGCCACTCCATCAGGATGAAGCCCGGCGCGCCGTCCTGGGGGTTTTCGGCTGCATACGGCTCCGGCACCCGCACGGTGTGCGTCTGGTGCATCTCCCGCAGCCCCTGCACCTCCGCCGGAAACATATCCGGAAGCGGGTCGGCGTTCCACTTCAACAAATACGTCGCCTGCCGGGTCTCCAACCGCATGGCATTGTTGATGCAGCCGCCGCCCACCGGGCGAGTCCCGGTCAGCGCACTCTCATCCCCAATCGAACGCAGCGCATCTCGCAGCGGCTGCTCCAACGCCGGCGGCACAGCGCTCACAACCCCTCCTGTTCGCGGATATGCTCCAGCAGCCCGCGCGCCCCCGCCTCCACCAGCTGGTAGACCTCCTCGAAGCGGTCGGTGTAATACGGGTCCGGCACGTCCAGCGGATAACCCTCCGGCGCGTACTCCAACAGCCGTTCGACCTGCTTGCCGTGCAGCGCCAGCTCCTGAGCGTTCTCTCGGTCCATGGCGATGATGTAATCGTAACCGTCCAGTTTGTCCAGGTCCACGTTCTGGGCCCGTTTTTCGGGATTGAGCTGCACCTCGTGCGCCTTCAAAACCTGCCGCGTGCCGCTGTGGGGTCGCTCACCCAAATGCCAGGATGACGTCCCCGCCGACGTAATCTCGAACCGGTCCTGCAGCCCCTGCTCCTGGACCAAATGCTGGAACACCGCCTCCGCCATGGGCGAGCGGCAAATGTTCCCCAAACAAATAAACACAACTTTAATTTTCTTCTGATTCATATCCCTCTACTTTCCATTTGCCTCTCCTCCGTCCATGCTTTGCCAGGCATTCAGGAGGGACTACCCAATCCCTCTTTTAAGATCCAAAGACTCCACCGCGTGCCGCAAGTGCGGGACCACAATGCTCCCACCCACGACCAGCGCCACGTTGAACGCCTCGTACAGCTCCTCGTCCGTCCAGCCGGCATCCACGCACTGCAATATATGGTAATCGATGCAGTCGTTGCAGCGCAGCACCATCGACGCCACCAGCCCCAGTAGCTCCTTCGTCCTGGCGTCCAGCGCCCCGTCCTTGTAGGCTGCCGTGTCCAAATTGAAAAAGCGCTTGATCCCCAAATGATCGATCTCAAAAATGCGCTCGTTCATCCGGGTGCGGTACGCCTCGAATTCTTCCAACCGGTTTTCTGCCATGCAAGCCTCCAGAGTAAGGTTAATCAATGCGAGTATAACAGAGGTAATGTCTCGCGCCAAGCAAGGGGAGTAGGGAGTAGGGATTAGGGAGTGGGAGATGGGCCACTCCCTAATCCCCAATTGCCTGATCCCCAATTGCCTACTCCCCAATCCCCCAACAACAAGTGATAAAATAGTCCCTAATGATTGAAGATAACGTCCCCTTCTGGAAACGCAAGACGCTCGAAGAGATGACCCGTGAAGAGTGGGAATCCCTCTGCGACGGCTGCGCCCGCTGCTGCCTGTTCAAACTCGAAGACATCGACACCAAACAGGTCTTCTACACCCGCGTCGTCTGCAAGCTGCTCGACCAGGGCGCCTGCCAGTGCACCAACTATACCGAGCGCAGCGTCCTCGTCCCCACCTGCCTGACCCTCACCCCCCAGCTCGTCCGCGAGCTGCCCTGGCTGCCGCCCACCTGCGCCTACCGCCTCATCGCCGAAGGCCGCGACCTGGAATGGTGGCACCCGCTGGTGTGCGGCGACCGCAACGTCATCCACGAGCTCGGCATCTCCGTCCGTGACTACGCCATCTCTGAAGCCGACGTCGACATGGAGCAGTTGGAAGACTACGTCGACGACGACGATGAAGCCATCTAACTGTAACAGTCTCAACGCACAGGCAAAGAAGAACGCCAAGATGATTACGATTAATCATCTTGGCGTTCTTCTTTGAGCGCGATACCGTTCGTCAGGAAGAAGAGGACCCTTGTTCAACTCGGAAGGCCTGCAGCACCGGCCTGCTCCGCACCCACAGCCAGGCCACCTGGCAACCGGTCGCCAGCGCAAATGCCGTCATGCCCACATACAGCCCGGTCACGCTCCCCAGACTGACCCCCGCGCCCAGGATCACCAGCACCACCCCCATGAACACTCCCATCGACTCCGGGATCGGGCGGGTCTTCCCGCTGTGCACCAGCGAGCCCTGGTACCAGCTTTGCAGCACGCTCAGCGCCGTCAGCGGCACGCCGATCCAGAAGCCCACCTGTGACAGCGCCGCCAGCTCGGGTGGCAGCGCCGAAACCACCCGGAACCACAGCCCTGCCAGCGGCGTGGATGCGATCAACAGGTGCAGCGCCGTGGTGCCGCCCGCCAGCAGCCAGGTAAAGCGCAGCAGGCTCGGATAAGAACGCTCCTCGCCCAGCAGCGCCACCACCACTTCATTATAAGAAAAGCCGACGCTGCGCAGCATGAACACCAATCCCGACAGCACCTGCCACGCCGCCAGCGACGCCACCGCATCGGGCATCCGGCTCAGCGCTGCGCTGCCGATCGGCTGCCAAAGCAGCGATAACAGCGAGGTCAGCGCCAGCGGGATGTAGAACGCCAGCAGCCCACGCAGGCTGAGGTTCTCCGCCTTCGGCGCCGCCTGCACCTGCTTGCGCAGCACCGGCCGCACCACCAGCCCGGCGTACACCGCCTCGCTGATCACGCCCATCGCCTGTGCGCTCGCACCGACCACCACACCCGGGATGTCCCCCACCAAATACCCCACCAGCAGCACCGTGCCGCCCGCTGCCAGGCGCACCGCAGTGCCTACCCCCACCGCGTTGGAGTGCCCATAGCGGATCAGCACGCCCTGTTGGAAGCGCCGGTATGCGATCGAGAACGTCCACGGCGTCAGGATGCGCAGCCCGATCCGCGCCGGTTCCACGATCTCCAGCGGCACGCCCACGACATGCACCATCACAAGGTCGTACAGCGGCGTGAACGCCAGCAGCACGTGTACCCCGGTGAACGCCAACCCCAGCGCCAGCATAAAGCGCTCCAACTTGCGGTACGAGTCGCAGTCCTTGCTCAACGCCACGGATGCCGACAGCAGCATGATCACGGGCGCTTCCACGATCAAGGCAAATGGGTATACAATCCCACCGTAGGCCGCCAGGTTGATCTCGGCGTGCGGCAGGCGCGCCATCACTGCGCTCAAGGCGGGCATCTCAATCCCCATCAACAGCCAGCTCAAGGACAGCGGCCACCACACGTTCACAATGCGTTTCAATCTCATCGCTTTCCCTTCAAGATCGCCACCGTCCCAAACATCCGCGTTGCAAACTCCACCGCCTCGAAACCTGCCCGTTCCAGTTTCTCCGCCAGCGCCTCCGCGCTCAAAAACGTCACCGTCGAATGCTGCAAATACTGGTAATCGCTCGGATTGCGCGCCAGCAGCCGCCCTAACAGCGGGATCCCGTAGCGCAGGTACAATTTCGCCAGTGGCGCGAATAACCCCGGGCGCGGCGGTGTCGTGTCCAGCGCCACGGCCCGCCCGCTGTCCGCGCAAGACCCGCGCCTGTTCCCGCAGAACAATATCCGGTTCGGGCACGTTCCGCAGGAAGAACCCTGAAATCGCCCCATCGAATGCGCCCTGGCGCAAACGGCAGCCGCTGCGCATCCGCTATCACCCAGTCCACCCGCTGCGCTCCCTCCCGCCGTCGCGCAATCGCCACCATCTCTGGCGTCAGGTCACAGGCCATCACCTGGCTCTCGTCGATACTCACTGGCGATACGAATTGCGATGTCCCCTGTGCCCGCCCCCACGTCCAGGATCCGTTCCCCTGCCATCGGCGACAGCATCCGGATCGCCTGCTTGCGCCACGACTCGTCCTGCCCCAGCGACATCACCCGGTTCAGCAGGTCATACCGCCCCGCCACCCGTCCAAACCGCCGCCGCACCACCTCAGGTTGTTTTTGTTCGCTCATCGGTTGCATGGGTAGCATTATACTTCGGGAAGAGCTGGAACACGCTTTAGAAGCGCCTTCCACCCGGCATCTTCATCCGGCGCGGAACGGCTCTCTTTTTTCCCCACTTGCCTTACTAGAACAAGCGTACTATAATTACCCTGCTTTCCAATTCCACAAACGCAGGTCGCCTCGGCCTTCCGTAGACTATAATAAATAGATCAGTTTGGGAGGGGTTGAGGTTAACATGTCTTCTGCACCAACAGTTTCTACTCGTACACTCGGAAAAACAGGGATTGAGGTCAGCCCAATCGGCCTCGGTGTCATGGAGTTCTCCGGTGGAGGCGGCTTTCTCGGGCGCGCTTTCCCGGTCATTCCCCAATCGGAGAAAAACGCCATCGTCCAGGCCGCCCTCGATGGCGGTATCAACTGGTTCGACACGGCCGAGATCTACGGGGGCGGCGTTTCGGAAAGCTCGCTGGCAGCCGCTTTGAAAGCAGCCGGCAAGCGTCCCGGCGACGTGATTATCGCGACCAAGTGGTTCCCCATCTTCCGCAGCGCTGCGAACATTCCGCACACCATCGATGATCGCCTGCACTATTTGGACGGCTTCCCCATCGATCTCTATTACATCCACCAGCCCTACAGTTTCTCCTCTCCGGAGGCGGAAATGGACGCCATGGCAGACCTGGTGGAAGCCGGCAAGATCCGCTCGGTCGGCGTCAGCAATTTCAACGCCGAGCGCATGCGCCGGGCCCACGCTGCCCTCGCGAAGCGCGGCCTGCCCCTGGCGGCCAATCAGGTCCGCTACAGTTTGCTCGACCGGCACATCGAAACCGACGGCACCCTGGATGCCGCTCGTGAACTCGGCGTCACCATCACCGCTTACACGCCGCTTGGTTCCGGGCTGCTGACCGGCAAGTACCATAAGGATCCCGAGCTGCTGAAAAACAAATCCTTCATCTGGCGCGGGCGGATGAAGCGCCAGCTCGAAACCAGCCGCCCATTGATCGCCGCGCTGGAAGAAATTGGGCAGGCGCACCAGGCCACCGCCGCGCAAGTCGCTTTGAACTGGGTCATCTGGTTCAACGGTGAGCTGGTGGTCACCATCCCCGGCGCCACAAAAGTGAAGCAGGCCGCTGATAATGCTGCCGCCATGCGCTTCCGTTTGTCGGACGCCGAATTAGCCCGCCTGGACGAGCTGTCCCGTTCTTTCCGGTGATCGTCTCCGGCGGTTTTTGTTACAGGCAAACGTGGACACCTTCGACTTCATCCTCTCCGGCGGCGGCGCAGCCGGCCTCAGCCTGGCTTACCGCCTGATCAACAGCCCCCTGCGCGAGCGCTCCATCCTGATCCTGGATCAGGACGACAAGCGCCGCAACGACCACACCTGGTGTTTCTGGATCGACCGGCCGATGCTCTTCGATCCGGTCGTCTCGCATGCCTGGGACCGTTTCCGCTTCACCGGCGAGGGCTTCGACAGGGTGCTGCCCCTGGCGCCTTTCCGCTACAAGATGGTGCGCGGCATCGACTTTTACAACTTTACTCTCTCCGCTCTGCGCGCCTGCCCCAACGTCACCTTCATCCAGGCCCGCGTCGACCGCATCCAGGACGGCCCCGATTACGCCACCGTCACCGCCGGGGATCGGCAGTTCCGCGGCCGCTGGGTTTTCGACAGCGCCTTCAAGCCCTCCGACTTTCAGCCCAACCCCCGCCGCTACCATAATCTCAAGCAGCACTTCCTCGGTTGGGAGATCGAGACGCCCCGTCCCGTCTTCGATCCGCAGGTCGTGACCCTGTTTGACTTTACGACCCCTCAGAAGGACGCCATGCGCTTCATCTATATCCTGCCTTTCGCCCCCACCCGGGCTCTGGTAGAATATACTCTCTTCTCCGCGAACCTGCTGCAGCCGCAGGAGTATGAAGAAGCCTTGAAAGATTACATCGAAAGCGTGATGGGCGTCCGGGAATATACCGTCCACGAAGTGGAAACCGGCGTGATCCCCATGACCGACATGCCCTTCCCGCGCCGGGCCGGTCGCCGCATTCTCAACATCGGCACCAAGGGCGGCCGCGTCAAGCCCTCCACCGGCTACTCCTTCCTGCGCTCGCAGGTTGACGCCGAAGCCATCGTGCGCTCGCTGCTGTCTGCCGGGCATCCCTTCGACATCCCCCCCGACCCCTGGCTTTTCCGCTACCTCGACTCGATCATGCTCCAGCTGATGGACCGGCGCGGCGGTCAAATGAAGCAGATCTTCACCGATCTGTTCAAAAATAACCCGACCCGGCGGCTGCTGCGCTTCCTCGACGAGACCGCCAGCCTGCCCGAGGTGCTGGGCGTGCTCGGCTCGGTGCCGCCCTGGCCTTTCCTGCAGGCCTGGTTTCGGTTGAAAGTTTTGAGAAACGTGTGAACGTTCCAGGCTCTGTCCGGTGATCGGCGCGCACACCCGTTTATTGGACAAGTCCTGCAGCAGTCATAGAAAGGGATAGAAAACCATCTTGAAATTGTCTCCCTTGATCGAAGAGACGCCCTTCCCCCTCCATGAGCTGGAAGGCACGCTCGAGCGTCTCACCTATCAAAATGAAGAGAACGGCTATACCGTCGCCCGGGTGGTGCCAAAGGACAAGACCTACGAGATCACCGTGGTCGGCAACCTGGCCGGGGTGAACGTCGGCGAGTCGCTGCGCCTGATGGGCTTGTGGACCACCCACCCCCAGTACGGCAAGCAGTTCGAGGTGCGCACCTATACGGTCCAGTATCCCGCCACCATCGAGGGCATCCGCAAGTATCTGGGCAGCGGTCTGATCAAGGGCATCGGCCCGGTCAACGCTGGACGCATCGTCGACCACTTCGGCCCCGACACGCTGGATGTGATCGAGCATCATCCCGAGCGCCTGCAAGAGGTTCCCGGCATCGGTGAGAAGCGCACCGATCAAATCCTGGCCGCCTGGGCCGACCAGAAGTACATTAAAGAGATCATGATCTTCCTGCAGCGCTTTGGCGTCAGCGCCGGCCTCTCGGTCAAGATCTATAAGGCCTACGAGGGGCAGTCTATCCCCATCATCCAGAACGACCCCTACCGCCTCGCCAAAGACATCTACGGCATCGGCTTCAAGACCGCCGACAAGATCGCCCGCAACATGGGCCTCGCCATGGACGCCCCCGCCCGCATCCAGGCCGGGCTGCTTTACACCCTCAGCGCCCTCAGCGACGAAGGCCACTGCTTCGCCACCCGTGAACAGCTCATCGGCGAGTCGGCCAGGCTGCTGGAAGTGCCCGAAGACACCACCGAGGCCCAGATCGAGACCCTGGTATCCTCGCAAGAGCTGATCGATGACGAGGGCAGCATCTACCTGCCCGCTTTCTTCATGTCTGAGCGCGGCACGGCCAGCAAGCTGCGCAAGATCCAGATGTCGCCTCGCGACCGCCTGCAGGCTTTCAAGACGGTCAACTGGGAGCAGGCGTTCGCCTGGCTCGACCGTCAAAGCGAGATCGAGTTGACCGGTCAGCAGAAGGCGGCCGTCAAAATGACCCTGACGGAGAAGGTCAGCATCCTGACCGGCGGCCCCGGCACCGGCAAGAGCACCATCACCGCCAGCGTCATCCGCCTGCTGCAGACCAAGGGCGGGACGGTGCTGCTGTGCGCCCCCACCGGTCGCGCCGCCAAGCGCCTGAGCGAAACCACCGGCCAGGAGGCCAAGACGATCCACCGGCTGCTGGAGTACAAGCCCGCTCAGAGTACCCCCTTCGTGCGCGACCAGACCAACCCGCTCGATGCCGACCTGATCATCGTCGACGAGACCTCCATGGTCGACATCCTGCTGATGAACCACCTGCTCAACGCCATCGATGCCGGCTGTCACCTGCTGCTGGTCGGCGACGTCGATCAGCTGCCCTCGGTTGGTCCCGGCTCGGTGCTGCGCGACCTGATCGCCAGTGAGGTGATCCCGGTCACCACCCTCGACACCATCTTCCGCCAGGCCGAGGACAGCTTCATCATCGTCAACGCCCACCGCATCAACAACGGCCAGATGCCCCTCTTCGACAGCAGCGCCAAAGATTTCTTCCTCTTCTCGGAAAGTGACGCCGAAAAGGCCGCCGAGTGGGTGGTGGACCTGGTCTCTGAACGCATCCCCGGCAAGTTCGGCTTCAAGTCGATGGAGGACATCCAGGTGCTGACGCCCATGCACCGCGGCGCGTCCGGCGTCACCGAGCTTAACCAGCGCTTGCAAACCTGCCTGAACCCGCCCTCGCCGCGCAAAGCCGAATACCGTCACGGCAGCCGGATCCTGCGCGAGCAGGACCGCATCATGCAGATGCGCAACGACTACGACCGCCTGGTCTTCAACGGCGACATGGGCATCATCTCAGAGATCGACCTGGAGAACCAGACCGTCAAGGTCATCATCGACGGCCGCGAGGTCAGCTACGAATTCAGCCAGGTGGACGAATTGATGCATTCCTACGCCGTCAGCATCCACAAGGCCCAGGGCTCCGAATTCCCGGTGGTCGTCATCCCCCTGCTGACCGAGCACTACCGCCTGCTGCAGCGCAACCTGCTCTACACCGCCGTCACCCGCGCCCGCCAGGTTGTCGTGCTGGTCGGCAGCCGCAAGGCCATCGGCATCGCCGTCCGCAATGACCGCATCGCCCAGCGCAACACCCGTCTCGCCCAGCGGCTGCGCGATTACACCCCGAATGAGACCTCGCATGGCTATACGCCGGCGTTGTTTTAATGCAAGCAGGCAGATTGTCAATCAGGGATTCGGGAGCGGTTCCCGAATCCCTGATTGACAATCTGCCTGCTTGCCTTTTCCTTTACCCCGTATCCTTTTCCATCTTTCTGCGTCTTAATGAGTAAGCATGAAACCCGATGAAGCCGATTTGCTGGCAAGGGCGCGCCGCTTCGACCAAGTCGCCCTGGCCGAAATCTACGACCAGTATAGCCCGGCCCTGTATGGATACGCCATGCGGTTGATGGGTGACGTCTGCCTGGCAGAGGAGTGTGTGTCGGAAACCTTCAGCCGGTTTCTGCGAGCATTAAAGGCCGGGAACGGCCCGAAGAACTACTTGCAAGCTTACCTGTACCGGGTGGCGCACAACTGGATCACCGACCAGTACCGGCGTCAGCCGCCCCCGCCTCTCGAGCTGGACGACGACCGCCGCACGCTCGATCTCCCGGATGCCGGGCAAGTTGTCGGCCAGCGCTTCGAGCAAGAGCACGTGCGCGCCGCCCTGGTGCGCCTGACGCCCGAACAGCGCCAGGTCATCGTGCTCAAGTTTTGGGAAGGCTGGGGGAACGATACCATCGCCGAGGCCGTCCACAAGCCGGTTGGCGCGGTGAAAGCCCTGCAGCACCGGGCCATCGCCGCCCTGCGCAAACTGTTGGATTTGCCAGAGGAGCAAATTGGATGAGAAAGCATACCGAACCGTTGGATCCAGAACTGCAATCGATCTTCGAGCATTCCCGCACCGTGCAAGAGCGGGATGCGCTTGCCGCACAGCAAGGCCGGTCGATATTCTTACAGCAGGCACAGGGCTTAGGCCAACCCGTATCTTTGGGCGAAAAACGGCGTCATATGGAATGGTTCAAGTCAATCTTACCCATCCGAAAGGAGAGCTTTACCATGTTGACCACCGTTCTTGTGATCCTGGGCCTGTTGTTTGGAAGTTCCGGAGCCACCGTTTATGCCTCTCAGGGCAGCATGCCCGGAGAGTTCCTCTACCCGGTCAAAGCCTGGAGTGAGAACACCCGCTCCGACCTGACCACCAGCCCCGAATCCCGCTACCAACTCATGCTCCAGCTGGCCGAGCAGCGTACGGAAGAGATCCAGTTCATGGCGCAAAACGGCGTCTTGAACGGGGCTGACAACGGCGAGCAGCAGCTCCAGCGCCTGCAGCTGCACCTGGACGAAGCCCTGCACCAGATGACCCGGCTGCAAGACAAAGACATGCAGCAGGCCATGACCCAGATGCGGGATCGCTTGCGCCAGCAAGACCAGAGCCTGCAGCAAACCCAGCTGAAATCCGGCCCGCAAGGGCAAGCGGTGCTGGAACGCGCCCGGCAAGCCCTGCAGACCCGCCGGCAGCTTGTCGATGCCGGTTTGCAAGATCCACAGGCGTTCCGCCGGCAAGAGCAGCACGGGTTCCAACTTCAGCGCCAGCAGAGCCAGCCCACCGCCACGTCCACGGAAACGGGTGAAACCGAAGATCCGCTGCTCGAAGCGGTCACCGAGGATGTGCAGGGCGCTGGCAATCCCTGGACCACGGGCACGCCCACCCCGGGCAGCGGCTATGGTTCGGGCAGCGGCGGCAACCCCTGGACGACCGGCACGCCCACCCCGGGCAGCGGCTACGGTGAAGGCAGCGGCGGCAACCCCTGGACGACCGCACCCCCACCCCGGGCAGCGGCTACGGCCCCGGCCCCGGCACGGGCGGTACCTGCACCAGCGATTGCGACGGCAACCCGAACCCGGGTAACCCCGATCATGACGGAAATGGTGGAAATGGCGGCGGCTCTACCGGAGGCGGCTCTAAAAAGTAGATCGAGCGCATGGGGTTGAACCCCTCAGCGCTGCTTAAAACAGGAATGCGGGCAATCGTCCCGCATTCCTGTTTTTATCAGGAACAGCATCGGGGATTCCCTACTCCAGGCGCGGGGAATACCCCTAAAGTGAACGGGAACTCCCCATTCAGAAATTGGAGAAGTCCCCATATCCTGCTCCTTGTCAACCTTTAAGATGGAAGGGTAGCGCAAAGGCTTGCGCTGCTTAATTTGCATTAACAGAATTATGGTTGATAAGGATAGGAAAATGAAGAAACTCTTTATAACTTTGTCGATTGCGATCATCTCAACCCTCATCCTGAGCGCCTGCGGCTCCGGCAGCGCAGCTGTGGAGTTGCCGACTCCATCGAGCGGCAGCGGAAATACTGTACCGGGCACCGGCGGCACCACTGAGGCAACCGGTGGCGCGACGAACGCCGCCCCAACCACCGCTCCGACCCCATTCATCACCAATGCCTTCCCAGGCATCGGTGAAACTGCGGTTGCTCCCAATACCCCAACGGCCACCTCCGGCGCAGCTGCAGCCGGCGAAACCCCGGCCGCCGCATCTGGCCAGGTGTACAAACTATCGAATATGCTGGGCGGAGAAATTATTTCTGCTGACCTGCTCAAACAGCAAGGCGGCAGCGCCCAAAACATTCATGCCAATGCCTTTGGGGCCATTGACAGCGTTCTGGTCGATCCGCAAAGCGGCGCTGTTGTCTACGTGCTGATGGCGCCTGGGCAGCCCTTGGATCGGCCAAACACCGTTTTGGTTGCCGTACCGTTCAAAGCGCTGCAGCTGGCCCCCAATGCTGAGCCCAATTCCTCCAGCAAGTTGGATGTTTTCTCCACCCAGTTCGACAGCTCGGCGTTTCAGAATGCTCCCGGCATCCGCGATATTAGCACCTTCAATTTCCGCGAGCCCGACTTTTACGTCCAGTTCCGCAAATACTGGAGCGACCTGGGTGTTCCGGTTCAACAAGTGGATCAGAACGGCCTGCTGCGCCTGTCTTCCGCCAAGGATATCTACGCCGACACGGATGTGCGATCCCCACAAGGCGACGAAGTTGGCAACGTCGCCGAAGTGCTGCTCGATCTGAGCCAGGGCCAGGTAACTTTTCTGGTCGTCTCTACCGGCGGCTTCCTGGGCATTGGTGAGAACTTGACCGTCATCCCATGGGCCGCGTTCGACCTGGCTGCGTTTCGTCCGGGAGAGTATTTTGTGCTCAATGCCGACGCTGCCAAACTGCGTGGTGCGCCGGGCATTCCGAACGTGAAAGGGCTGGACACCTTAGGGGACAACTGGCAGCAGCAGTATTACAGTTACTGGGGCGTCTCTGCTCCCTAGAACCGTTATTGCAGCGCCACCGCGGGTTTGTTCTACCGGTAGGGGCACGGCGGGTAATGCAAGACTCCAATATTGAGCCAATACGAAGCCGTGCCCCTACCACAATCCACCCGAATCATTTCTATTAAAAACAACCGCGCCTTTCCCTTCGGCCAAAATGTATGATGACCACCGGGGCACGGCTTTGTATTGGTTAAATTATGGGGTCTTGCGTTACTCGCCATGCCCCTACACGATCCTGTTGTCTCGCGGATGCCGGGGGCGGGGGTACGGCTGCGTATTGATTAAATTGTGTTGTCTTGCGTTACCCGCCGTGCCCCTACACGATCCTGTTGTCTTGCGCATGCCGGGGGCGGGGGCACGGCTGCGTATTGGTTAAATTATCGGGTCTTGCGTTACTCGCCGTGCCCCTACCACAATCCACCCAAATCATTTCTATTAAAAAACAACCGCGCCTTTCCCTGCAGCCAAAATGTATGATGACCACCGGGGCACGGCTTTGTATTGGTTAAATTGTGTTGTCTTGCGCTACCCGCCGTGCCCCTACCGATTTAATTTTGGGGTCTTGCGTTACCCGCCGTGCCCCTACCGATTCTATGATCTTGCGCATTTCCGCCCTGCACGAGACGAACACATCCGGTATCTCCATTCGCTTACAGGGTAATCCCTACTTGCCAAAAGGGGATTACCCTGTAAGCGAATGGAGATGCCCCTACCAAGCGGTCTGGGGAACACTCCCATTTGGGGCTCGGAACAATCCCCATTGTTAATCTTTCATCCAGCATTTATGATTTAGGTGTAGCGTGCGATTTTACGCTATTACATATTCGTAGATTATAGGAATTAGGAGGGAAAATGAAGAAACTGTTTATCGTTCTGTCGTTAGTGATCATCTCAGCCCTGGCACTCGGCGCATGCGCCAGTGACAACAATGCTGAAAATACAGCCGTTGTGCCTGGAACCGGCTCGACTGCCGTTGTGCCTGGCACTGGTGTGACCCCTCTGGCGACCAACCCCGTCCTGGAGACACCTCTGGCGACGAACCCCGTCCTGGAGACACCCATGGCGACGAACCCCGTCCTGGAGACACCCATGGCGACGAACCCTGTTGTTGAGACACCCATGGCAACCAATGCCGCCGGTGTAGCTAATGGCGCAACCGTCTTCCGTCTGTCCAATCTGATGGACGCCAACGTTGTACCAACCAATGCTTACGATCTCAACAATAACACCATTTTAGACAATAACGCTGTGTTAGGTCAGATCGACAGCTTCCTGGTTGACCCGCAGTCGGGCGACATCGTGTACGCCCTGATCAACCCTGGGAATGGCCTGGTGAACCCCCAAACCGGTTTGCTGGTGCTCCCTTACAGCGCGCTCAATCTGGCTCCGCGTGTCGCTACCGATAACACCACTGTCTTCAATAATGACTACGTCGACACCTACACAACCGACCTGACCGCCGACCAGCTGGCTAGCGCTCCGTACGCGGATACTGCCAACCTTGATCTCACCAATCAGACTTTTGACACCAACTGGCGTGACTTCTACGCTGGCCTGAACTATCAGGTTCCTACCCTTGGTCAGAATGGTCTGATCCAGATCAGCGGCTTCGACAATCTCTTTACCGACACCGATGTTGCCAGCACCACTGGTGATGAAATTGGCGACGTTGCCAACGTGCTCGTGAACCCCGATCAGGGTTCCCTGAGCTTCCTGGTTGTTTCCGACGGCGGATTCCTCGGAATTGGCGAGAACTACACTCCGATCCCGTGGCAGGCTGTTACCTACCAGCCCAATCCGCAGCAGTTCGTAGTCGACACCAGCGCGGTGGACTTCGCCAATGCGCCTGCTTTCACCAACCTGAACGACTTGAACAATCTCGGACCCAACTGGCAGGATCAGTACTACGGCTTCTGGGGTATAACGCCCTAAAGACGTTATGAGATGTCGGTTTTCCAATCTGGGAGACCGTTATCCAAGATATCGGTAGCTTAACCATAGTTTATCGGTAGACCCGAGGCCCGGCGACTTGCCGGGCCTCGTTATTTTAAAAAACCGTCTTATAATTAATGCACTCCTTCCAGAACGTTAATCTTTTCAAACCATCCAAGAGGTTAAGCAATGCAACCCAAGTTAGCCCTCCGCCGGGTATTGCTGTACAGCAGCTTGTCGATTGGCCTGAGCACCATGGGCATCAGCGTCTCAACCTGGCTGCTGTACTTCTATGCCCCACCGCCCGACTCCGGCGCAATATGCGTCAGATCGAAGCGCCGGTGTTCCTGGTGCACACCCAGGGCGACGACTACGTGCCCTGGCAAATGTCTGTTGAACTTTATGAGAGCAAGACCCACGGTTACCGCAAGCTTTGGCTCGCCCCCAATGGCGTCCACGCCCAGGCCTGGAAGAAAAACAAGCACGAATACGAGCAGCAAATCGATGAATTCCTGCACGAGATCGGGATGGATTAACCAACTCCATCCGATCCCTGCCTGAATGACGGAACTCTTCTCTTGCGAATAACGTTATACCCATACACCCCACGAGTTCCACTGCTCAAATTGGACCTCTTGAGGTATAAATATCGAAAGGGATTGGAAATTTATGGGCGCCACGTATCGCCAGACAAAACCGGCCGCCTACCTGCAGCCTTTACCGCCTCGGACCGTTATCGCCAGAAAAAGGCGCAAGGCATCTCTGCAATCCTACCTGCTGGTGGGTGGAGCCGTTTCCGCCGTGATCCTACCGGTGTTTGCCCTGGTCGCAATCTTGTTCGCCTTCAATGCCTTCAGCATCGTGCTGCCCGGCGCCCGCTCGGGCGGCGTGGACATCGGCGGGCTGACCGTCGGGCGGGCTGTGCGTGCGGTCGACAGCGCCTGGAACTACGACCGCAAGCTGCTCGTCACCGACAGCATCCACGCCTGGTCGGCTTCGCCGCTCGACTTTGGCCTGTGGGTCAACCCCGGCCTGACGGTCACCAATGCCCTGGAGCTCGGTCGCGGCCCAGATGCCGGGCAGGAGTTCGGCCAAATGCTGCGCGGCGAGGCGTTGGACGTGCCGCCGGTGATCGATTTCCGCCCCGAGCTGGCCCAGGCGCAGCTGGAACGCTGGTCGCCGCTGCTGGACCAGGCCCCGCAGAACGCCTCGATTGCTTTCCAAAACGGCCGCTGGACCGCCACCCCAGGTGTTCCCGGCGCTCGCCTGGACATCGACGCCAGCCTTGCCCGGCTGCAGGCCAACCCAACCGCCGTCCTGACCGGCGGCATCCTCCAGCTGGTTGTGCGCCCTGTCCAGCCTCAGGTCAGCGACCTGTCGCAGGATCTGGCCCGATTGCAAGCGCTGCTGGAACAGCCCCTGCAAATCGCCGCCTATGACCCGATCAACGATGAGACCGTGCGTTGGGAAACCACTCCCGCGGACATGGCCGCCTGGATGCTCATCGGTGAGCGCAGCGGCGCCCCCGCCGTCCAGGTCGACGCCCAGGCCTTCAACCAATACCTGGACGGGCAGCAGGCTCGCCTGGGCCCCGAGCGGGCGTTCGTGCCGCTGCAGTCCAACGCCGATCTGGAAAACGCCCTGGCGAACGGCCGCAAGCTCGACCTGGACATCCGGCGCCTGCCGACCCAATACGTGGTACAGCCCGGCGACACCCTGGTCTCGATCGGCTTCGACCTGGGCATCCCCTACTGGCGCATCCAGGAAGCCAACCCCGGCCTGACCTCCACCAGCCTGGCCGCCGGGGATACGATCACCATCCCCTCCAAAGACGTCATGCTGCCGCTGCCTGTGGTCAAGAACAAGCGCATCGTGATCAGCATCGGCCGGCAGCGCCTGTGGGAATACGAGAACGGCCGGCTGCGTCGTGACGAGGTCATCAGCACCGGCATCGACCGCTCGCCAACCTACGCCGGGGTCTTTCAGGTGCAGTCCCACGAGCTGAACGCCTACGCCTCGGTCTGGGATCTGTACATGCCGCACTTCCTCGGCATCTACGAGGCCACCCCCGGCTTCATGAACGGCCTGCACGGCCTGCCCACCCTCTCGTCCGGTTACCGCATGTGGGCCGACGCGCTCGGTCGTAAAGCTTCTTACGGCTGCATCATCCTGACCCTGGATGCCGCAGAAGACCTCTACACCTGGGCCGAAGACGGCGTAGTGGTGGAAATCCAAAATTAAAGAGCCGAATGTTTAGTGTCTTAGTGTTTCAAGGGTATACCCCTGAAACACTAAGACAGTAAACATTCTGCTCGCTTCCCATCCCGTAGTACAGTCGCAGTTGGCTGTGGGCCGAAGACGGCCTGGTGGAGATCCAAAATTAAAGAGCCGAAAGTGTTTCGGGTTTAGTGTCTTAGTGTCTTAGTGTTTCAAGGGTATACCCCTGAAACACTAAGACAGTAAACATTCTGCTCGCTTCCCATCCCGGAGTACAAGCGCAGTTAGCTGTGGGCCGAAGACGGCCTGGTGCTGGAGATCCAAAGTTAAAGAGCCGAAAGTGTTTCGTGTTTAGTGTCTTAGTGTTTCATGGGTATACTCTTGAAACACTAAGACACTAAACATTCTGCTCGCTTCCCATCCCGTGGTACAATCGCAGTTGGCAATGAGCCCATTTGCCGATTTCTTTCCGAGGAGTGAATTGTCGGGTGCTAAAGCGGCTCGCAAAATTCTGGTTGATCCCAGCGGCGCTGCTGGTCTTTGCGTTACTGTCTTACGGTCTCCTGGCGCCAACCCTGGGTTTTTATTGGGATGACTGGCCCATGGTGTGGTTTGCCCACAGCCTGGGGCCTGCCGGTTATCAAGAGGTCTTCTCCGGCGACCGGCCTTTCCTGGCGGGCATCTACATCCTGACCACCTCCCTGCTCAAGACCGTCCCCCTCCCCTGGCAAATATTGGGCATCCTCAGCCGCTGGGTCACCGGCCTGGCGCTGTGGTGGACGCTGCGCAAGCTGTGGCCGCGCCACTACCAGCCGGTCACCTGGATCGCCCTGCTGTTCGTGATCTACCCCGGTTTCAAGCAGATGCCCATCTCGGTGGTCTACAGCAACGGCTTCTTCCTGCTGACCTTCTACATCCTGTCGCTGGGCTTCATGCTGCTCGCCATCCGCAAGAAAGCCCGCTATTGGGTCTACACCCTCCTGGCGCTGTTCTTCTACGCGGCTGCCATGTTCTCCACGGAGTATTACATCGGGCTCGACATGCTGCGCCCGGTGCTGATCTGGATCGTGCTCAGCGAGACCATCCCCGACCTGCGCCGCCGCGCCCTGCAAACCCTGCGCCAGTGGGCGCCCTACCTGGGTATGCTGGTCGTCTACCTGGTCTGGCGGGTGCTGATCTTCGGCTTCCCCACCTACACGCCCAAACTGGTCGGCGAAGCCAGTCAATCGCCGCTCAACGCAGTCTTCACCCTGCTGACCGCCGTGATCGGTGACGTGTTCACCGCCGGGTTCCGCGCCTGGTCCTACGCCCTGCACTTCCCCGACCCCGCCGACTTCCAATCCACCGCCTACCTCGGCTTGTGGGCCGTCGTGCTGGTCAGCCTGCCGCTGGTGTGGCTGTTCCTGTCGCGCTTCACCCGCCCCAAAACCGAAGCCGGGCCCACGCCCGTGGAGAAAGTGCGCTGGTCTTATCAGGCCATGGCCGTCGGGCTGATCGGCCTGCTGGTCGCCGGTTGGCCGATCTGGATCACCAACCTGCCCCTCTCGCTGGAATTCCCCTGGGACCGCTTCACGCTGTCTTTCATGATCCCCAGCTGCATCCTGCTGGTCGGCCTGCTGGAATGGATCATCCGCACCCACTTCCAGAAGGTGATCCTCCTGACCCTGATTGTCAGCATGGCCATCGGCACCAACTTCTTCGTCACCAACACCTACCGCCGTGACTGGAATAACCAGAAGGACTTCTTCTGGCAAATGGTCTGGCGCGCTCCCGGCCTCGAGCCCGGCACGCTGGTCCTTACTCACAACCTGCCGTTGACCTACTACAGCGACAACTCCCTGACCGCCCCGCTCAACTGGATCTACGCGCCCGACACCACCGGCCCCACGATCCCTTACTTCCTGGCCTTCACGCGCGTCCGCCTGGGCTCCAGTATTCCCAAGCTCAAAGAGAACCAGCCGGTAGTACAGGAGTATCGCAACGTGTCCTTCGAAAGCAACACGTCGAAAACACTGACCATCTTCTACTCACCGCCCGGCTGCTTGCGCATGCTCGACGCGCAGCGCGACATCCTGCCGATCTACCCGGCCGAGCTGGAACCGGCGGTCAAAATCTCCCACATCGACCAGATCGTCACCGGCCCGACCTCCCCGGCCCGCCCGCCCGCCCAGATCTTCGGCAGCGAGCCCGCTCACACCTGGTGCTACTACTTCGAGAGCGCCGAGCTGGCCCGCCAGCGCGGCGACTGGCAGACGGTGGTCGACCTGGGTGACGAAGCCGCCGCCAAGGGCTTCGCCGCATCCGAGCCTTCTGAGAGCATGGTCTTTATCGACGGTTACGCCCATACCGGTCGCTGGGACGAGGCCATGGACCTGGTGTGGAAGACCCACTCGCTCAACAACAAGCTGCAGAGCAACCTGTGCGTGCAGCTGACCGCCCTGGCCAACATCGACCGCAGCGATAAAGCGGGCTTGAAGAGCATCGCCACGATGCAAAACCGATTGGACTGTCCGCAATAAACCATGCCTGATTTTCTGGTTCCCTCCTGTTCGGTCGTCGTGCCGGTCTACAACAGCGAGCCGACCCTCTCCCAGCTGGTCGCCCAGCTGAGCGAGGTGCTGCCCACTGTCGCAGCCGACTACGAAGTCATCCTGGTCAACGACGGCAGCCGCGACTGCTCCTGGGAGGTCATCCGCGGCCTCAGCGAGCGCTATGCCTGGGTGCGCGGCATCAACATGATGCGTAACTACGGCCAGCATAACGCCCTGCTGTGTGGGCTGCGCTCGGCCCGCTGTGCGGTAGTCATCACCATGGACGACGACCTGCAGCACCCGCCGCGTGAGATCCCCAAGCTGCTCGATCGCCTGTCCGAGGGCTACGATGTGGTCTACGGCTTCCCGCGCGAAGCTGCCCCACTCGCTGTGGCGCAACCTGTTCTCGCAAATGACCAAACGCACCCTGGCCTTCGTAATGGGGATCAAGACTGTGCGCGAGATCAGCGCCTTCCGCGCCTTCCGCACCGGCTTGCGGGATGCCTTCACCACCTACCGCAGCTCGGGCGTGATCATCGATGTGCTGCTCTCGTGGGGCACCACCCGCTTTACCAGCGTCGAGGTGGACGAGGAGCCCCGCCAGGTGGGCCAATCCAATTACAACTTCTCCAAGCTGGTGGCCCAGGCCCTGCTGATCCTCACCGGCTACAGCACCATCCCGCTGCGGCTGGCCAGCTACGTCGGCTTCGGTTTTACCCTGTTCGGCCTGCTCGTCTTCCTGTACGTGCTGTACATCTACTTCGTCGCCGGCAGCATCCCCGGCTTCCCTTTCCTGGCCTCGCTCATATCGCTGTTCAGCGGCGTCCAGCTCTTCACCCTCGGCATCTTCGGCGAGTACCTGTCACGCGTCTTCGACCGCAGCATGGACCGCCCGACCTACGTGATCGGCGAGCAGGTGGAGCATGGGGAGAAGTTGAAGGCGTAAGGCCGACCATGAAGTGCGTCATCCTTCAGCCCTCCTACATCCCCTGGCGCGGCTACTTCGACCAGATCGACCGCGCGGATGTGTTCGTCTTCTACGATGACGTCAAGTATGACAAGAACGGCTGGCGCAACCGCAACCGCATCAAGACCCCCACCGGCTCGCGCTGGATCACCATTCCAGTCTTAACCGGCGGCCTGGAAACCAACCAGACCCCCATCAACCAGATCCGTATCGATTGGTCGAAGGATTGGAACCGGGTGCACTGGAACACCCTGACCACCTGCTACGCCCGCGCCCCTTACTTCGACCATTACGCCCCGCTGCTGCAGCCCTTCTACCAGCAGCGCCCACCCTTGCTGGCCGATTTCGTGATCGACACCACCATCGCCCTGGCGCGTGAGCTCGGCATCACCACCCGCTTCCTGCGCTCCTCCGAGCTTGAGGGCATCAGCGGCCACAAGACCGAGCGCCTGATCCAGGTCCTGACCGGCCTGGGCGCCGGCGAGTACCTCTCCGGTCCGTCTGCCCAGGATTATCTGGAAGAGGAGCGCTTCGAGCAAGCCGGCATCCGCCTGGAGTATATGCAGTATGATTATCCCGAGTACGAGCAGCTTTATCCACCCTACGACCCCCAGGTCAGCATCCTCGACCTGATGTTCATGACCGGGCCGGACGCTCTCAGTTATATCCGCAAACGTTGAGGCGGGTGGGATGCGCTTCAAAAGCGTATTCCAGCTCTTGCTCAACCCAAAAAGAGGCAAGCATGGAACCTGAATCCAATTTCTTCGAACCCGTTCGCAGTTACTTCGAAAATACCCTCAAGACCCACGGCGCCACCGCTAAAGGCATGGACTGGAACTCGGAGCAGGCCCGTGAGCTGCGCTTCGAGCAGCTGATCAAGATCGTCCGGCCCGGCCAGCCTTTCAGCCTGCTGGACTACGGCAGCGGTTACGGCGCCTTCGCCGACTATCTGCTCGCCAGGGGCTTTCCGCTGCAGCAGTATATCGGCTACGACCTGCTGGAGAGCATGGTCAGCGCCGGGAGCGAGTCACACGCCGGGATGCCAAACCTGGCTTTCACCGGCAAGCTCGAGGAAGTTCCCCAGGTCGATTACGCCGTCGCCTGCGGCGTGTTCAACATGAAGCTGGACGCCAGCGTGGGCGAGTGGAACCACTTTGTGCTGCGCTCCCTGCAGGAGATGGACAGCCGCAGTCGTAAGGGCTTCTCGGTCAACTTCCTCACCAGGTATTCCGACGCCGACCGCATGCGCCCCGACCTGTACTACGCCGATCCCTGCTTCCTGTTCGACTACTGCAAGCTGAACTTCTCCAAGAACGTGGCTCTGCTGCACGATTACAACCTGTACGATTTCACCCTTTTAATCCGAAAGCAGGATTGAGGTTCTAGCATGGAAAATAACAACATCCTGATCGACTTCAACGTGCCGACGATGGTGGGCTGTGAGCTGGAGTATATCTCCCAGGCCTTCGACCGCCGCCACACCTCCGGCGACGGCCACTTCTCCAAGAGCTCGCAGGCTCTGCTGGAGCAGGCGCTGGGTGTGCCCAAAGTTCTGCTGACCACCTCCTGCACCCACGCCCTCGAAATGGCCGCCCTGCTGCTGGATATCCAGCCTGGAGACGAGGTCATCGTGCCCTCCTTCACGTTCGTCTCGACCGTCAACGCCTTCGTGCTGCGCGGCGCCAAACCGGTCTTCATCGACGTGCGTCCCGACACCCTCAACCTGGACGAGACGCAGCTGGAGCGTTTGATCAGCCCTCGCACCAAAGCCATCCTGCCCGTGCATTATGCCGGAGTGGCCTGCGAGATGGACACGATCCTGGAGGTTGCTAACCGCCGTCACATCCCGGTTGTCGAGGATAACGCTCACGGCCTGTTCGGCAAGTACAAGGGCCGCTGGCTAGGTTCCTTCGGCTGCATGGCCACCCAGAGCTTCCACGAGACCAAGAACATCTCGTGCGGCGAGGGCGGCGCGATCCTGATCAACGATCCAGGGCTGATCGAGCGGGCCGAGATCGTGCGCGAGAAGGGCACCAACCGCAGCCGCTTCTACCGCGGCGTGGTCGACAAGTACACCTGGGTCGATTACGGCTCCAGCTACCTCTCCTCCGACATCCTGGCCGCAGTGTTGTTCGCCCAGTTAGAGCGCCGCGGGCAGATCCAGCAAGAGCGCAAGCAAGTCTGGGAGTTCTACGACCAGAACCTGCGCCCCTGGGCCGGAAGCCTCGGCGTCCAGCTGCCCAGCGTGCCGCCCGAGTGCGAGCAGTCTTACCACATGTACTACATTTTGCTGCCCTCGCTCGAAGTCCGCACCGCATTGATGCGCTACCTGCGTGAGCGCGGCATCATCAGCGTCTTCCACTACCAGCCGCTGCACCTGTCTGAGATGGGGCTCAAGTTCGGCGGCCAACCCGGTGACTGCCCGGTCACCGAATCCATCAGCGACCGCTTGCTGCGCCTGCCCTTCTTCAACAGCCTCACCCAAGACCAACAGTGCACCGTCATCGAGGCCCTGCGAAGCTTTTTCGGCAAGGCGTAGGGGCACTAGGCGTGGGGGCACAAGGGCAGGGCACGGCGAGTCTCTGCAAGACTCGGAAGTCTATCCTGACCAGCGCCATGCCAGGCTCCATAATTTAACCAATACGTAGCCGTGCCCCTACCACGGCCCCGGCGTCGGATGGCCAGGGGCAGGGCACGGCTTCACCTGGAATGACGCAGGTGTGTTGCGCAACCCGCCGTGCCCCTACGCCTTGCCTGGAATGACGCAGGTGTGTTACGCAACCCGCCGTGCCCCTACGCCTTGCCTGGAATGACGCAGGTGTGTTGCGCAACCCGCCATGCCCCTACGCCTTGCCTGGAATGACGCAGGTGTGTTGCGCAACCCGCCGTGCCCCTACGCCTTGCCTGGAATGACGCAGGTGTGTTGCGCAACCCGCCGTGCCCCTACAATGCTCGGGGGTCGTTTCTAATGAACCGCAGCCATCCGGCGTCTGGGGTCGTTTCTAAAAATACATCCATAATCGTTTCTAACCCAGTTTCATTTGAGGGCATCATGACAACCGATCAGCATCGCCATCACCGCCGCTCAATTCGCCTGCCAGGTTATGATTATTCTCAGCCTGGGGCATATTTCATCACAATTTGTATTCACCAAAAGGAGTGTTTGCTAGGAGAAATCGTCTCTGGAATTGTGAATTTGTCTTCATTGGGGGGTATTGTCCAACGAGAATGGCAGCGTTTACCGAGCCGGTTTCAAAATCTTGAGTTGGATGCGTTTACCATAATGCCAAATCACGTTCATGGAATTATTTGGATCACCACGAATGAGAAGGCGTCGGGCGAATTGCATTCCAAAGAGCAGTTCGGGCATCCGGTCTCCCGTTCGTTAGCAACGGTCATTCGATCCTATAAGTCAGCGGTCACCCTGCATGTTCCAAAAAGAATTGTCGATCAGTACGGCGTGTTCTGGCAGCGCAATTATTACGAACACATTATTAAAAATGATGAGGAATTGGAACGCATCCGCCAATATATTATTGCGAATCCATTTTCCTGGGAACAGGACCAGATTAATCCAAAAAATTTGTAGCAGGTTTGTGGGGGTGGGGCACGGCTACGTATTGGTTAAATGATGTGGTCTTGCGCAACGGTGCACGTCCATCCTTGCCGGTGCCAGGCTTTTTCGGCAAGGCGTAGGGGCACGGCGTCAGACGGAAATCCATCCTGACCAGCGCCATGCCAGGCTCCATTAACCATGGCGTAGCCGTGCCCCTGCCCTCGGTCCAGGCGTCGGATGGCCATGGCAGGGGCACGGCTACGTATTGGTAAATTGGGTGTCTTGCTTATTGTGGGGGTGGGGCACGGCTGCGTATTGGTTAAATTGTGTTGTCTTGCTTATTGTGGGGGTGGGGCACGGCTACGTATTGGTTAAATTGTGTTGTCTTGCTTATTGTGGGGGTGGGGCACGGCTACGTATTGGTTAAATTGTGGTGTCTTGCGCAACTCGCCGTGCCCCTACAAGACGCGGAAATCCATCCTGACCGGCGCCATGCCAGGCTTTTTCGGCAAGGCGTAGGGGCACGGCAAGTCTGAAACTCGGAAATCCATCCTGACCAGCGCCATGCCAGGCTCCATAATTTAACCATGGCGTAGCCGTGCCCCTGCCCTCGGTCCAGGCGTCGGATGGCCATGGCAGGGGCACGGCTACGTATTGGTTAAATGATGTGGTCTTGCTTATTGTGGGGGTGGGGCACGGCTGCGTATTGGTTAAATGATGTGGTCTTGCGCAACTCGCCGTGCCCCTACAAGACACGGAAATCCGTCCTAACCAGCGCCATGCCAGACGACCTAATTTAACCATGGCGCAGCCGTGCCCCTCCCATTTTCCCGGCCAACATGAGAATATCCCAAATTCTTAATTTAACGGCTAGAATAATCAGAACTTCCGTCTTATAATAGCAGCAGCAAGGCCCTGCACGATCAAACAATCCATTTGGAGCTGTTCGTTGAACATCCTCATCTTTACCTGCGGCAGTTCGTCCCTCAACTACAAAATCTTGGCCGCTGACATCGGCGTCCAGGCGCCGGCCGTGCCAACCGGCGAAGAGCGGGTGATCGCTCAGGAGGTTTACGATGCTGCTGTTTGAACCCAAGCTCCCCGCGATCCACTGGGCTCACCTCAACGGAGACTCCCACAGCGAAGGCGCATTCGAATTCACCCCCTTCTGGATGGCCGCCGTGCAGAACGAGATCCAGGCCGCCGAGGCCATCGGCTGCGTGCTGCCGCACGGCGTGCTGGCCTTTCCGCAGCCGGTCACACGCCTGAGCCCGGAAAATCTCAACCAACTCGAAGCCTGCATCCCCTTCTACCCCGAGCCCAACCGCGCCGCCTACGAGCTGGCCAAAGCCTGCCTGCGCCTGCGCCCCGAGATCCCGCACCTGATCCTGTGCGAGACCGCCCTGTTCCTCGATCTGCCCGAGGCCGCCGGGTTGTACGCCCTGCCCTATGAGATGCGCAGCCGCGGCATCCGGCGCTACGGCGGCGACGGCCTGCGCCATGGCTGGGCGCTGCAGCGAGCCCAGGCGCTGAACGGCTGCCAGGGCCGCACCCTCAGCATCCACCTCGGCGACCGGCCCAGCGTGGCCGCCTTTCACAACGGCCAACCCGTCGAGACCAGCCTGGGCTTCAGCCCCAGCGCGGGCATCCCCTGCGGCGACATCGATCCCAGCATTCCTCTGGCGCTCGTCGCCGCCGAAAACTCTCCCGACGCGGTCGAGCAGATGCTCGCGCAGCCCAGCGGATTCAACGCCCTGCCCGGCCATCGCTCCGGCTTCGTGCAGATGCTGGAAGACCCCTCTCCCGCCGCCGAGGACACCCGCAAGCGGATCTACTACAGCCTGCTGAAAGCTGTGGGCGCGGCCGTCGCCTCGCTCGGCGGGCTCGACACGCTCCTGTTCACCGCCGGCCACCTCGACCGCGCCATGCCCTTCGTGCTGGATTTGTGCCAGGGGCTGGTCTTCATGGGCATCAACTGCAGCCGCCCCGAGCCGATCCGCCCCGGCACGTGGCGGCTCTCGCCTGCAGACGCCCCCATCCAGGCCCTCGCCCTCCAATACGACCGTTGGCCCGCGCTGGCGCAGATGGCCCAGGCCGCACTGTAAGGGAAGAGGAACACCTCACCCTGGGGAAGCCCTTATATCCCTTCGATCCCCCCCCAAAAAAATTCACCTCCCCGAAATCGCTTGACACATGAACATTAGTTCTATATAATCTGTTTGCAATCCTTCTTCGCTTCTCGGTCCTCACAGTTGCCGGACCTTCCTCTGCTTCCCGAGCTGCGCCCCTTACCTGATGATTCTCAACAACTCCATGGCCGCTCACATCCACACGGATGTCCAGGCCCGCCCGACATGGCTGGTATACATGACTTTATGGGATCGAATTCTGCGCAAGCTTGGACTCAGGAAAACAAAACGTTTCTTTCAACTCGACGAGAACACCGTCCAGTCGCTTCGCTCGCTGGCAAAGCAGGAGCAGCGCTCGGAAGATGATCTCGCCGCCGATTTGCTGTCCTTTGCGCTGGGACAGCACGAGACGGAAGAGCAAAACCTGCAGCACTGGAAAGAACTCACGGTGCGCCAGCAGGAAGTCGCCGCGCTGATCTGCCTGGGCTACACCAACCAGGAGATCGCCACTCGGCTGAGCATCTCGCCCGAGACGGTCAAGAGCCACATCCGCAACATCCTCGGCAAGTTCAGGCTGCGGCGCAAATCGGACCTGCTCCGCGAGCTCTCCGCCTGGGACTTTGGCGCCTGGAACCGTTAAACCTTTTATCGATTTCAGCAAGTAACCGTGTTATTTGCTGAAATCGATAAAGCTTTTCATCCCCCTTTTCGGTTACCCCCCCTTTTTTCACCCGTTCCGGCTACTCCCCCTTTTTCGGTTACCCCAAAAATCCCCCTGAAGTGCCCCAACATGGGATTCCGCCCGCCCGGGTCGGACTGCTATGCTAAAGGCATGAACAATCAACCCATCTTACGCGTCAAAAAGCTGGCCCTGCTGGTAGGCCCGCGCCCGCGCCTGCGCCAGGCGCTGTCGCAGGTGCTGGTCAGCCTGTCTCCAACCGTGCCGGTCTGCATCCTCGATGGCGGCAACTCGATTACCCCCTACACCGTGTCGCGCGAGCTGCGCCGCATCACCCTGGACGTCGAGCAGCGCATGGACAACATCCGGATCGCGCGGGCCTTCACCTGCTACCAGGTCGTCAGCCTGCTGTCCAGCGCCCCCACCGGTGGCGCCGCCATCTTTGCGCTCGAACCGGCAGCCGCCTTCTACGATGAAAGCGTCCAACTGCGCGAGCGCAAGCTGCTGTTCCGGCAGTGCCTGGACCTCCTGGAGCGGCTCAACCAGACCGCCCCGGTGGCGGTCACCTTTGCCCTGCGCCCGATGGCCGGGCCCGACGAATGGCTGTGGCAGATGGAGCAGCGCGCCGCCGACGTCTGGCGCTTTGACAGCCCCCCCGGCCCCCTGCAGCCCAAGCTCTTTTCGTAACAGGAAAGACCCAACCAAACCAGGAGGAAAATATGGGACGCACCTTACCCTCAGCCACCCAGTTGTTCCTGCAAGAGCAGGAAGCCTTCGGCCGCTTCCGGCGCGCTTTGCGCCGCAGCGACCAGGAAGCCTTCGACGACTTGTTCGCCGCCGCCCGCCGGCACATCGCCGCCGCCTCGTACGCCTCGCACGCCCTGCCTTTCGAGGTCTTCTTGCTCTCGATGCTGCTCGAAGAGCACAAAGAAGTGCTGCGCTTGCGGCGCATCCTGGAAGATCTCCTGGAGCAGCCATGATCGAGACCCGCGGCTGGCTGCTCGACCTGTACCCCGACCCGCAGGGCGGCTGCACCCTCTGGCTGCTCGGCGACGACGGCCGGCGCCTGCGCCTGAACCAGGCCTTCCCGGCTGTGTTTTACGCCGCCGGAGAGGCCTCCCGGCTGCAAGCCTTCGGGCGTTACATCACCGCCCAACCCCCGGCCACCCAAATGGCCTACACCTGCCGCCGCGACCTCTTTCAGGCCGGGGATGGAGAGCTGACCGTGCTCGCCGTGCAGGTGGAGCAGCCCGTCGAGCAGCCGCGCCTGTTCTGGCGGGCTGCCCGGGCCTTCCCCGATCTGACCTACTACGACGCCGACTTACCCTTCAGCCTGCGCCACGCCGCCGTCTTCGGCAGCTTCCCCCTCTGCCGCTGCCGCGTCTCCGCCAATCGCGCCGGACAGGTGTCTGAGTTGGAGGTGCTCGATTCGCCCTGGGACATCGAGGCCGATCCGCCCCCGCTGCGCATCCTGCACATCGAGCCCGACGTCGACCCGCGCCACGCCCCACCCACCTGCCTGCAAGTGCGCTTCGGCGCGCAAGAGCGCCGCCTCATGCTCCAACCCGAGCGCAGCGAGCGCCCCATGCTGGCCGCCCTGGCTTCGATCCTCAACCGCTGGGATCCCGATCTCATCGTCAGCGCCTGGGGCGACGGCTGGTTGTTGCCTCACCTGCTCGACCTCTCCCGCAAATGGCGCCTGCCCCTGGCGCTCAACCGCGACCCCCGCCGCAGCGCGGTCGAGATCCACCCCGAGCGATCCTACTTCTCCTACGGCCAGATCATCCACCGCGACCAGCAGGTCCACCTCTTCGGCCGCGTCCACGTCGACGTACACAACGCCATGCTCTACCATGACTATGGCCTGGATGGCATCTTCGAGCTCTCCCGCGTCACCGGCCTGCCCCTGCAGACCGTGGCGCGCACCTCGCCCGGCAGCGGCGTCTCTGCCATGGAAATGGTCACCGCCCTGCGCCAGGGCATCCTGGTGCCGTGGCACAAGCAGCAGGCCGAGCGCCCCAAAACCGCCCTGGAGCTGATACGCGCCGACCAGGGCGGCATGGTCTACCAGCCCATCATCGGCCTGCACGGCAGCGTCGCCGAGCTGGACTTCGTCTCAATGTACCCCAGCATCATGGTCCACTGCAACATTTCCCCCGAGACGGTCGGCTCCAGCCCGCCGCGCGCCGGGACACTGCCGGATGAGCCGCCCACCGGTCTGGTGCCGCAGACCCTCGCCCCGCTGCTGAACAAGCGCATCACCCTCAAAAAGCGCCTGATCAGCCTGCCGCATTGGGACCCGCGCCGCAAGCTCTACAAGGCCCGCGCCTCGGCCCACAAGTGGCTGCTGGTTACCAGCTTCGGCTACCTGGGCTACAAGAACGCCCGCTTTGGCCGCATTGAAGCCCACGAGGCCGTCACCACCTACAGCCGCGAGGCCCTGCTGCGCGCCAAAGAGGCCGCCGAGGATATGGGTTACACCGTGCTGCACCTGTATGTGGATGGCTTGTGGGTCGTGCGCCCCAACCAGACCCTCACGTCCGAGGCCGTCCAGCCGCTGATGGACGAGATCGAAGCGCGCACCGGCCTGCCCATCGCCCTGGATGGCATCTACAAGTGGGTCGCCTTCCTGCCCTCCCGCCAGGACGAGCGCATCCCGGTCGCCAACCGCTACTTCGGCGTGTTCCAGGATGGCACGCTCAAAACCCGCGGCATCGAGGCCCGCCGTCGAGACACGCCCGCCTGGGTCGCCAAAGCGCAAATGGAGTGCCTGGAGCGGTTGGCCCAGGAGCCCGACCCCCAGGCCACCGCCGCCGCCCTGCCTGAGGTCATGCAGCGCCTGCGCTCCCACCTGCGCGACCTGGCCGGCGGCAAGCTCGCCCCGCAAGAGCTGCTTGTGGCCCAGAAACTGAGCCGCGAGCTGTCCGAATACCGCTCGCCCTCTCCCGCAGCCCACGCCGCCATGCAGCTGAAGCAGATCGGCAAGCCCCTGCGGCCGGGGCAGATGGTGCGCTTCGTCCATACCCTCGGCAAACCCGGTGTCCACGCCTGGGACCTGGACACCCCCATCGAGTTCCGCGCGACTGGACCTCGACCGCTACGCCCGCCTGCTGCTGCGCGCCGCTGCCACCGTCCTGCAGCCCTTCGGCGTCCCCCCCGACGAACTGCGCCGCTGGCTGTTCTACTCCCAGGGCGACCGCCTGCCCGCCCGTCCCTACGTGGTCCAGCTGCGCCTCCCCGGCGTCTTCCCGGTCATGTCCAGGCAGCCTCAACCGGAGGTCTTAGAACCTCCCCTCCCCCTGCTCGTTCCCGAACGAATTGCAGCCTGACCCATGCCTGTGTTAGGAACCCAAAAACGCAAGACACCGGGTTCCTGGAAGAAACCCGGTGTCTAAATAAGGTCCTTCGGACCTGGAATCGGCATCTCCAGCTCCGGCCTCGGGACCGCGTGCGCCTCAGTGACCAGCTCGACCGCCACCTGCTGCAACCACTGCCCCGTCTCTGGATGCACCAAATTCGGCAGCAGCTCCGCCATCGGCGCGGCGATGTGCGCCATGCGCCACAGGTTCGGCTCCACCACCTGCCCATCGAAAAGGATAATGTCCAGGTCCATCGTGCGCGGCGCGTTCTTGTTGCCGGTCCGCACCCGGCCCAGCGCCTGCTCGATGCTCCCCAAAACCTGGCGCTTCAACTGCTCTTGCCCCAGCTCCGAGCGGATCAGGGCGGCCACGTTGATGAAGTGCGGCCCATCGTAACCGATCGAGCCGGTCTCCCAGCAGTTCGAAGCCGTCAGCAGCTGCACCCGTTCCGCCAGCATCTTCAGCGCCCGGCGGGTGTTCTCCACCGGGTCGATATTCGAACCAAGCATCACGTACGCCTGGTGCATGCTGAGGTTACCCCGTTTTGTCGTTATGGCGCTCGATCTCGACCCCGACCGAGCGGGAGAAACGCACCGCTCCCGGCTTTTCCACCCGCATGCGTACCCCTTCCACCCCGGGCTCCGCCAGCGCCAACCTGGCCAGGTCTGCCGCCAGCGCCTCAACCGTGTGGCGCTGCGCCTTCTCCACGTATGCCAGAATCTTCTTGGCCATCGTGCGGTAGTTGACGCTGTCATCCACGTTGTCGGTCTCGGCAGCTTTGCTCGTATCGGTGAAAATAACCGCATTGACCAGAATGTCTTGCGGCTGAGCCCGCTCGCGTTCGGTAACCCCGATCACCCCGCGGGCCAGCAAATCTTTGATGAGAACTTGATCCATATGATTTCTCCTTATACCAAATGTCTTCCACCATCCAGGTGGATGATCTCCCCCGTTACATAGGCCGGGCCGTCCAGCAAGAACAGCAGCGCCTGCCCCACCTCTTCCAGCTCGGCCCAGCGCGCCGCCGGAACCGGCTCGATCACCCGCGCCAGCGCCTCAGCGCCCATTGCCGGCTCGCCTCCGCCCAGCGACGGCGGCAGGATCGCTCCCAAGGCCAGCCCGTTGACGGTGATGTTCGGCGCCAGCGCCAGCGCCAACGCCTTGGTCAGCGCCGCCAGGGCCGCCTTGGAAATGGTGTAGGGGAAGTGGTCCGCCCCTGGGCGCAAGGCGCGCCAATCCAGCAGGTTGGCGATCCGCCCGGGATGCTCCGGCCCCAGCCGCCGGGCGAAGGCCTGGCTGAGCAGGAAGGGCGCCGTCAGGTTGATGTCCAGGTTGCGCTGCCAGTCTGTCAGAGAAGTCTGCGACAGCGACAGCGACTCGAAAATGGCCGCGTTGTTGACCAGGCCGTACAACGGGGAGAGCTCCCAGGCCCGCTCGATCAGCGCCGCCACTTGCTGCGGGTCACTGAAGTCGGCCTGCAGCGTCCAGGCCTGCACGCCCAGGCCTTCAATTTCATCGGCCACCTTTTGGGCCTGCTCGGGCGAATGCCCGTAGTGAACGATCACGTTCGCACCCACCCCGGCGACCGCCAGGGCCAGGGCGCGCCCAACCCGCCGGGCTGCGCCGGTGATCAGAATGGTCTTCCCCGCGAGTGTCATGCTATCCTCCCTTTAAGCAGCCAGGTTTCTCTCAGAAGCCTGGCTGCCAGATCCCTTTCAGATCTTCGAAACCTGGTTTCTAGAAGCTTCGTTCGTTCGCCGCTTGCCCAGCTGCCACAGGCTGAAAGCCAGCGCCAGCCAGGCCGCCACCTGCGCCAGCCGCACCCCACCCAGCATCACCAGCGAGTCGCCGCGGAAGGCGCTGATCACCATCTGGGCTGCGGCGGTCAGCGCCAGGAAGCGCAGGAACAGCGCGCCCGCGGCGGCCTTCTCAGCGCCTTGGCGCGGCCAGACCGCGATCGCAATTGCAGCCGCAGTCAAGACTTCGTAGAGTTGAGTTGGGTGGCGAGTTTCGCCCCACAGGTAAATACCCCACGGCAGGTTTGTCGGCGATCCAAAGGCGCTGCCCGAGGCCAGGTGCGACAGCCCAAGCGTCATCGCCAGGACCATCAGCGCCGGGGTGAAGGCGTCCAGGGTCCGCCAGAAGGGCATGCCCTTGCGCTGCCCATAGATCAAGGCCGCCAGCAGGCCAAACAGCAGCCCGGCCTGCGTGTCCAGCATCACCGGGCGCGGCGTCAGCGCCCCCAGCGGGCTGCCTGCGAACGCCTGGGGGAAACGCGCCACGTAAGCCAGGCGGGCCCCCACCACGCCCGCCAGCAATCCGATCCACACCAGGTTATACAGCTGCCCGGCGTCGACCCCAAAGCGCGGCGCATACTTCTCCGCCAGCGACAGGCCGATCCAAATCCCTGCCAGGATCAGTAAGGATGGCACGGGTAAGGCCAGCGGTCCAAGCTGCAAGATCGGGAACATTACTGGTCCTCCAGGAGCTGCAGGGCCTTGCTTCGCAGCATCGATTCAGACAGCGGCCCCCCTACGACCACCTCTTGGATCACGCCCTTGCGGTCGATGAAGACCGTAGTCGGCAGGGCGCGCATCTCGTAGCGCCGGGCCACGCTGCCATCGCGATCCAGCAGCACCGGGAAGGTCACGCCCGCTTGCTGAGCAAACGCCTGGGCGTTACCCAGATCGTCTTGCGAGGTCATGTTCAACCCAAGCACCACCAGGCCCTGTTCGTGATAGGCGCTGTACATCGCCTGAATGGCAGGCATCTCGGCCTTGCAGGGCGGGCACCAGCTGGCCCACAGGTTGAGGATCACCGGTTGACCGCGAAACTGCGCCAGCGTGACCGTCTGCCCGTCCAGCGTCTGCAGATCGAAGTCTGGCGCCAGGAAGCCTGCCCGGGGCGCAGGCGCCTGTCCCTGGGTGGTGGCAGGCGCATACATCGCCGTCAAGCCTATCCAGACTGCTGAGAGGGTCAGAATCGCCACGCTAAAGATCGTCCAGCGCCGGTTGATATTAAACATAAATCTCCCTTCTTCGAGGTTAATAGTAAAGTTGATTGAGGGTTGTGTCAAGAAAAGATCGTATGTTTCCATCTTATGAGAGAGCCCGTCGGCCTTTTCCAATCTTGTTTCAACCGCTGCATGGTAAAATAAGCAAGATTAATAACTAAAGGACTCGAACATGCCCGCTTCTGAAAATCTGCAATCAAACGCCATCAATACCATTCGCTTTTTATCGGCCGACGGTGTGCAAAAGGCCAACTCCGGCCATCCCGGCCTGCCCATGGGCGCAGCCGCCATGGCCTACACCATCTGGACCCGGCACCTGCGCTTCAACCCCACCAATCCCGGCTGGGCCAATCGCGACCGCTTCATCCTCTCGGGTGGCCACGGCTCCATGCTGCTCTACAGCCTGCTGCACCTGACCGGCTATGCCGTATCGCTGGATGACCTCAAGCACTTCCGCCAGTGGGGCAGCATCACCCCCGGCCATCCCGAGTACGGCCTCACCCCCGGCGTCGAGACCACCACCGGCCCGCTCGGTCAGGGCTTCGCCAACGGCGTCGGCATGGCGATAGCCGAAGCCCATCTGGCCGCCGAGTTCAACCGCGCCGGCTTCGACCTGGTTGACCATTACGTCTACGCCATTGTCACCGATGGCGACTTGATGGAAGGGGTCTCTTCCGAGGCCGCTTCGCTGGCGGGCCACCTCCAGCTTGGCAAGCTCATCTACCTCTACGACGATAACCACATCTCCATCGATGGCTCCACCGAGCTGGCCTTCACCGAAGACCGCACCGCCCGCTTCGCGGCTTACGGCTGGCACGTTCAGACGGTGGCGGACGGCAACGACGTCGAAGCCATCGATCGGGCCATTCAGGCCGCCAAGGCCGACCCGCGCCCCTCGCTGATCGCCTGCCGCACCCACATCGGCTACGGGCTGCCCACCCGCCAGGATACCCCCAAGGCCCACGGCGAGCCGCCCGGTGACGAAGAGTTGAACGGCGCCAAGGAAAAGCTTGGCTGGCCGCTGGAGCCGCGCTTCTACATCCCGGAGGATGTGCTGGCCTTCTTCCGCCAATCGACTCAGCAGGGTCAACAGCTCGAAACCGACTGGCAGAAATGCCTCGAAGGCTATCGTGAGAGTTATCCCGAATTGGCCGAAGAGCTGGAGCGCCGCCTGGCCGGCAAGCTGCCCGAAGGCTGGCAGAAGAACCTGCCCTCCTTCCCGGCCGACCCCAAAGGCATGGCCACCCGCGCCGCTTCCGGCAAGGCCATCAACGCCCTGGCCGGTGTGCTGCCCGAGCTGATGGGCGGCTCGGCCGACCTGACCCCTTCGAACAACACCTGGATCAATTCCAGCAAAGATTTCCAGCCCGGTCAAGAAGAGGGCCGCTACATCCGCTTTGGCGTGCGCGAGCACGGTATGGGCTCCATCGTCAACGGCATGGCCGTGCACGGCGGCATCATTCCTTACGCCGCCACCTTCATGGTCTTCTCGGATTACATGCGCCCGGCCATTCGCATCTCGGCCCTCTCGCACATCCCCAGCATCTGGATCTTTACCCACGACAGCATCGGTCTGGGCGAGGACGGCCCCACCCACCAGCCGGTCGAGCATCTGGCCGCGCTGCGCGCCATCCCCAACCTGGTCGTCATCCGCCCAGGGGATGCCAACGAAGTCTCCGAAGCCTGGGGCGCAGCCATCGAGCGGCGCAGCGGCCCCACCCTGCTGGCCTTGAGCCGCCAGGGCATGCCAACCCTCGATCGCTCGGTTCTGGCCCCCGCCAGCGGGCTGCGGCGCGGCGCTTACGTCCTGGGCGATCTGGGTGACGGGCGTCCGCAGATTATCCTGATGGCCTCCGGCAGCGAAGTCTCTCTGATCGTCGACGCGGCCCAGCACCTGCATGCCCAGGGCATCAACGTGCGCATGGTCTCGGTCCCCAGCTGGGAGCTGTTCGAGCAGCAAGACCTTGTCTATCGCGACAGCGTTCTGCCGGCGAACATCCGCCAGCGCATTGCCGTCGAGGCGGGCGTCAGTATGGGTTGGGAGCGCTATGTGGGCGCGCAGGGGCGCATCATCGGCGTCAACAAGTACGGAGCCTCGGCGCCTTACAAGACCATTTTTGAGAATTACGGACTGACCTCCGAGAACGTGGTCCGGCAGGCCAAACAACTGCTCGGGATCACGGAGTAAGAATACGCGACCGATTGGGGATCAGATCCAAATTTGGGTCTGATCCCCATGTAAAAAGGGAGGAAAGAATGATTGTTGCAGTTGCAACCGACCATGGTGGATATTCATTAAAGGAAGCCGTGATAGAAGCCATCCGCGCCGCCGGGCATGAGCCGCTCGATCTCGGTGCAGACAGCCTGCAGCCCACGGATGACTACCCCGACTATGCCGCGCGCGCCGGTCAGGCGTTTCAACAGGGGCAGGCCCAGCGCGCCGTGCTGCTGTGCGGCTCGGGCGTTGGCATCTGCATCGCCGCCAACAAAATCGAAGGGGTCTACGCCTGCGTCTGCCACGACACTTACACCGCTCACCAGGGCGTCGAGCACGACCACATGAACGCACTGTGCCTGGGCGGCCGGGTGATCGGGGATATGCTGGCAAAGGAAATCGTCGGAGCCTTTTTGAGCGCAGACTTCTTGCAAGAAGAGCGCCACCAGCGGCGGACGGGAAAGATTCGCTCGCTGGAAACGGAAGGGAAAGTCTAGAAACCGTGGGAACTGGTGCGCCGGCGGCGCTTCTGGAGAGAACGGGCGCCGCTGCAGTGATTATTTTGGAACGAAATTTGCGGTAGGGAGGATCAATGGAATCCATTCAGAAACTTACGGAGCTCGGGCAGTCGCTGTGGTACGACAACATCGAGCGGAAATTGCTGAAAAACGGCGAGTTGGAAGCCATGATCCGCCGCGGCGACATCCGCGGCGTCACCTCCAACCCGAGCATCTTTCACAAGGCCATCGCCAATTCGAACGACTACGACACTGCCTTGAAGACCATGGCCTGGGCCGGCTGGAAACCCGAGGACATCTTCTACGAGCTGGCGATCGAGGACATCCGCGCCGCCACCGATTTGTTCCGCAGCTTGTACGAAGAGACCAGCGGCGGCGACGGATACGTCAGCCTGGAGGTCAGCCCATACCTGGCGAACGACACCGAAGGGACCGTCCGGGAGGTGCAGCGGTTGTGGAAGCTGGTCAACCGGCCCAACCTGATGGTCAAGATCCCCGCCACCATGCAGGGCATCCCCGCCATCCGCCGCTCGATTGCAAGCGGCATCAACGTCAATATTACCCTGATCTTCTCCATCGAGCGCTATGCACTGGTGATGGACGCCTACATGAGCGGTCTGGAAGATCGCCTGAACCAGGGCCTGCCGATTGGCTCGATTGCCTCGGTCGCCTCATTCTTTGTCTCACGGGTCGATACCAAGGTCGACAACCGCCTGGAGGAGATCATTCGCCGGGAAGGGCCGGACGCCGCCAAGGCCGCAGACCTGCTGGGCAAGACCGGCATCGCCAACAGCCGCCAGGCCTACTTCCTTTTCAAAGACAAGTTCGGCAGCCGGCGCTTCGAGCGGCTGCGCGCGAAAGGCGCTCGCATCCAGCGCCCACTGTGGGCCTCCACCAGCACCAAGAACCCGGCCTTCCGTGACGTGATGTACGTCGAAGAGTTGGCCGCTCCCGACACCGTCGACACGGCCCCGCCCCAGACCATCCAGCTGTTCAAAGAGCATGGCGAGGTGCGTGAGAGCATCAGCGGTACCGAGCGGCAGTCCCGCCAGGTGATCGAGGGGGTCGAGAGCCTGGGCATCTCCATGGATGAGGTCACCCACGAGCTGGAGGAAGAAGGCGTCAAGGCCTTCGCCGACTCGTTTAGCGAGCTGCTCGAGACCATCCAGGAACGCCGGGATGCCTTCCGGTCGCAGTTGGGGCCGCTGCAGGATGCAGTCCAGGCCCGGGTCGAAAAGCTGGCCGAAGAGCGCGCCCCCGAGCGCATGTTTGCGCACGATAAAGAGCTGTGGACCGGCGATCCAACCCAGCAAGAGGAGATCGCCAACCGCCTGGGCTGGTTGGATGCGCCCGAAAAAGGCCGTAAGCTGCTGCCCGAGCTGGCAAACCTGGTGCAGGGCGTCCGGGCCGCCGGCTACACCCATGCGCTGCTGCTCGGCATGGGCGGCTCCTCCCTGGCGCCCGAGGTCATGGCTCAGATCTTCGGTCCCAAACCGGAGGGCGACTGGGGGCTCGATCTGGCCATCCTGGACGGGACCGATCCGGCTCAGGTGCAGGCCGCCCACGACCGCTCGCCCATCGAACGCACCCTCTACATCGTCTCCAGCAAGTCCGGCACAACCAGTGAGGTGCATGCTTTCTTCAACTACTTCTGGGAGCAGGCCCAGAATGCCGTCGGCGAGCAGGCCGGCGAGCATTTTGTCGCCGTGAGCGATCCGGGCACGCCGCTCCAAACATTGGCGGAAGCGCACGGATTCCGCCAGGTGTTCCAGGCCGATCCCGAGGTGGGCGGGCGCTTCTCGGCCCTGACCGCCTTCGGACTCGTCCCGGCTGCCCTGATCGGCCTGGATGTGGAAAAACTGCTCGATCGGGCCGCCTTCATGGCCCGCCAGTCCGGTCCGCTGGTCGCCGCCGGTCGCAATCCGGGCCTGGTGTTGGGCGCCATCATCGGCGAGGCCAACCTGCAAGGCCGTGACAAGCTCACCTTCCTGACCGACAACGATTGGAACGCCTTCGGCTCCTGGCTCGAGCAGCTGGTCGCCGAGAGCAGCGGCAAGCAGGACAAGGGTATCATCCCGGTTGACCTGGAACCGCCCATGAACCCCCACGCCTACGCCAACGACCGCCTGTTCGTCTACATCGACAAGAGCGATCGCCTGGAGGAGTTTGTCGCCGGTCTGCGCGCCGCCGGCCAGCCCGTTCCCGAGCTGGAGATGGTCGACGATTACGACCTGGGCGCCGAGTTCTACCGCTGGGAAGTGGCCATCGCCATCGCCACCGCCGTGATCGGAGTCAACGGTTTCAACCAGCCCAACGTGCAGGATAACAAGAGCCGCACCAAGAAGATGGTCGCCGCTTATCAGGAGACCGGCAGGCTGGATGAGGGCCGTCCGCTGTGGCAGAAAGACAATGTGCAGGTGTTCGGGCAGGCCTTCCCCGGCCTCGACACGTCCAATACGCCCGGGCAGGTCGTCGAGCGCTTCATCCAGCAGGCCAAACCCGGCGACTACATCGCCATCAACGCTTACCTGCCCCGCAGCGACGTGATCCACGCCCAGCTGCAGGCCTTGCGCAAGTGGATCCAGGAACAGACCGGCCTTGCCACCACCCTCGGCTTCGGGCCGCGCTTCCTGCACTCCACCGGCCAGCTGCATAAGGGTGGGCCCAACTCCGGCCTGTTCTTGGAGATCACCGCCCAGCCGCAGCAGGACATCCCGATCCCGACCGAGGGCATCAGCTTCGCGCAGCTGGAGCGCGCCCAGGCCCTCGGCGACCTGGCTTCTCTCCTGAGCCGCGACCGCCGGGTGATCCGGGTCAACTTGCTGGATGGCGACTTAGGTAAACTGCCGGGGAACGTGTAAAAACCCGACCACAAGATCCACAGGAATCACGATGCCGCAGAATGATCTGCGGCATCGTGATTCCTGTGGATCTTTAACAATCCATCCCAAAAATCGAGCAAGGCCAGGCTGACCCCGGCATCCAGGGCTTGCAGGTTCGGGATCAGCTGCGGATCGGCAAACAGGCTTTGCAGCGCTTGGGCTTCTAACTCACAGAAAAAGGTCAGGTGGGGTTTTAACGCCATCGTTTCTTGGGCTGCTCCTCCTCCGCTTTGAGCGGCTTCAATTGCGGCGGCAGGGACAGGTTCTCGATCCAGGCCTGCACGGTGTGGGCGAACAGGTCGGGTTTCTGCAGCGCCCAGTTGTGGATCGCCCCTTCGACCATCAATGCGCGCGAATTCTTGAAATCCCCGGCCACCTTCCGCGCCGATTGGTAGATGGAACGCAGTTCCTTCTCCCCCACCAGGAGCAGGGTGGGCGTCTGCACCTGGCCCAGGTTGGCGGGCTTGTCGTAGGTCATGTTGGCCTTCATCACGTCTCGGAAGCCCTCGTTAGTCAACAAGCGCGTGTCCTCGGCAAACTGCGGATAATACGCTTCCGGCACGCCCAGCGACTTCATATTGCTGCGCACCAGCCAGGGGATGTTGCGGAATGGCATATACAGGCGCGTCGACCAGTCCATCACGCCCACCAATCCCGGCAGCGGCTCGGCCAGCAGCCCGCTCAAGATGGCCGTCTCGAAGCGCTGCGGATACTGGGCCAGCATCGACAGCCCCACCTGCGCGCCCAGCGAGAGCCCCACCAGCGAAATCTCCTTCCCCGCCGCTTTCTGCTCGATCAGTTCATCCAGCTGCTCGATCGCCTGCGGCACACTGAAACGGCTGTCCTGGCTCTTGCCGTGCGCAGGAAGGTCCGGCACCAGGCAGTGATAACCGGGCAAGCGTTGGACGACCGGTTCCCACGTCCAGCCGCTGGCCCCGCCCCCATGCAGGAACAGGATAGCCGGCGCATCGATTGGTCCAGATTCACGCACGTGTAAACGCATTGGGGCCTCCTATCGATCGTCAACCAGGCGCATCGCCAGGGCCAGCGCGCCCAGAACCCCGGAGCGGTTGCCCAACGCCGGAGGAACGATGTAATCGTCGATGCCTTCGAACAGGGCGGGCGAGCGCACGTAGCCGTTGAGATACTCTTGCACCTTCTTGCGCACCAGCGGGAACAGGTGCCCCTGCTGCATCACCCCGCCCCCCAGGATGATCCGCTGGGGTGACAGGGTGCAGATGAAGGTCTGCATGGCCAGGGCGATGTAGTCGGCTTCCAACTCCCAGGCCGGGTGATCCGGCGGCAGCACTTCGGCCCGCCGGCCCCAGCGCTGCATCATCGCCGGTCCGCTTGCCAGGCCCTCGAAACAGTCACCGTGGAACGGGCAGCCGCCGGGGTAGGGATCGACCTGCAGGTTGTGCGGCATACGAATATGCCCCATCTCGGAGTGCAGCATGCCGTGCATCGGCTTGCCGTGCACGATGGCGCCCCCGCCGATGCCCGTGCCGATGGTCATGTACATGTAATTGCGCAGCCCCTTGGCCGCCCCCCAGATCTCCTCCGCAATGGCCGGGGCGATCACATCGATGTCGAAGGCCACCGGAACCTGGAAAGCCTCGCTCACCGGCCCCACGACGTCGGTCATTGCCCAATTGGCCTTGGGTGTGGTGGTGATGTAACCGTAGGTTGGGGAGGGTTCATTCAGATCGATGGGCCCGAAAGAGGCGATCCCAAACGACTTGAGCGTATCGCCCGAATCCCGCTGGTACTCCTGGAAAAATTCCAGCACGTGATTTAACGTTTCATCGGGAACAGTCGTGGGAAAGCGCGCCTCCGCGCGAATATCCTGCGGCCCGGTCCCAACGATGCAGTTGAACTTGGTCCCGCCCGCCTCAACCCCACCATAGACATCCATGTTTTGCGCTCCTTTTCAATGGCAGTGAATGATCTCCTTTTGTCAACTGCTCAGGCAGTGGCGGTTTTCCAGGGAAGGAGCGCCGCTGCAGCGGCACTCCTTCCTTGGAAACCGCCACTGCCTGAACAGTTACCTCCTTTTATTATAACGAAGAGAGCAGACAATAGAGAGCGGAGAGCAGCAGGCAACTTTGATTGCTGCCAAACCCCTATCCATTCTCTCCTCTCTTTCCATTAACCCCTTTCTCTGTTATAACAACGTCACCATGAGCCTGCCCGTTCACTTCATCCGGCGCTGCATGCGCCCCACCTGCCGCTTCCGTTTCCCGGTTGGCCCCGGCCAACCCGATCGCGAAACCTGCCCGAAGTGCAGCGGACCCTTGCAGCGTGTCGAGAACCCCTACACCGACTTGGCCGTGGAGGCCTCGCCCATCACGCAGAAAGGACCGGCGGTGGAAGCCCTGCTGGACAACATCCGCAGCAGTTTTAACGTGGGGGCCATGTTCCGCACGGCCGATGGAGCCGGAGTGCGCCATCTCCACCTGGCGGGCGTCACGTCTGCGCCGGACCATCCCAAGGTGGGCAAGACCGCCCTGGGGGCTGAATACGCCGTGCCCTGGACGCTGCATTGGGACGCAGTCGCCGCGGCCCAGGAATGCAAGCAGCAGGGCATGCGCCTGTGGGCGCTGGAAGGCGGCCCAGATGCCGGGTCGCTTGTTCGAGCTGGCCTCCGAGCTGGAAGGCGCTCCGATTCTGCTGGCGGTCGGCAATGAGGTTTCGGGTGTAGACCCGGGCATCCTGGAGTTGTGCGACCGGCGCATCTCGATCCCGATGCAAGGCGTCAAGCGCTCGCTGAACGTTTCGATTGCCTTCGGCATCGCGGTCTACTTCTTGCGGTTTGGATCGGTTAGCAAATAGTAAACCGCTTGAAATGCAAATGCAACACAAATCGATTGAAAACAGTCCGAAAAAATGTTAAATTATATGCAGTCAAGCGCCCGGGTGCCCCCCTCACCCTGGCGCTTGACCTTTTTTACCCCCCCCATTCCTACGATCCAAAAACTACCCGTTTTACAGATGCGAGCCCGGGCGCGACCGCTTACACTGTTAATCATAGGACGGCTGCTCCACGGACCGGCGTTCGTGCCGTACCCCTACCGGAGCAGCCGCAAAAACAGGTATGATAGTGAAGGAGGTTGAGATGAGTGCAGCATCCACAGGTCAAAACGATCTGGAAGCTTTTTCAAATTTGTTGGTCGCGGCAGTCGAACGCGGAGCCAGGTCCATCGTCATGGTCAATGCTCGCCGCCGGCAGCCGGGCAGCGGCATCGCCTATGCCCCAGACTTGATCCTGACAGCCGATCACATCCTGGAGCGCGAAGAGGACATTCAGGTGGTTTTGCCGGATGACCGGATGGTCTCCGCCGCCATCGCCGGGCGCGACCCGGGCCGGGATATTGCCCTGCTGCGGCTGCAGGACGCCGAAGCGGAAGCGGCCCAGGTGGTGCAAACCGCGCCGCAGGTCGGGCAGATTGCCCTGGCGTTAGGCCGCCCGGACCGCGGCGGCATCCAGGCCAGCATGGGCGTGATCAGCGCTGTCGGTGGGCCGGTTCGCATTGGGCGCGGCAGCCTGCTGGAACAGTTTCTCCGCAGCGACGCCATCCCCTACCCCGGCTTTTCGGGCGGTGCACTGGTCGATGCAAGCGGCCAGGTGCTCGGCTTGAACACCTCCGGGCTTTCCGCCGGCAGTCTGATCACCATCCCCGCCCGGGTGGCCTGGCAGGCCGCCGCCAGCCTGGCTGCTCACGGCCACATCCGCCTGGGTTACCTGGGCATCCGCAGCCAGACCGTCAGCCTTTCCGAGGCGCAGGCTCAGGCGCTCGGGCACGAGCAAAAGACCGGGCTGCTGCTGGTCGGGCTAGCCCCCGGTGCGCCTGCCGACCGGGCCGGTTGGATGGTCGGTGACATCATCGTTGGGATTGCCGGGCAGCCGGTCAACGACCATGAAGACCTGCAAAGCCACCTGGGCAGCGAATCCATTGAGCAGCCGCTGCAGGTGGAGATCCTGCGAGGCGGCGCAAAAGTGATCGCCCAGGTGACGGTCGGTGAGCTCGCCTGATCCGATCGGCGTGGCCGTCGTCTCTCCCTCGCCGACCTTGCGGCTGGGGCTGGGTTCCGTCTTGCAATCCATCCCATCGATCGTCGTTACCGCTCAGGCAGCTTCCCTGGAAGAGTTGGGGGAGCTGCCTGCTTCAACCGGCGTCATCGTTCTGGCGATCTGGGAAACGCAGCCCCTCCCGCTTCCAGAAACCGAAGCGCCTGTACTGCTCCTGGCGAGCGAGCCGGCCAGCGATCAAATCGGCTCCCTGCTGGACTCGCGCTTCACCTGGGGGCTGCTGCCGCTGGACTCCTCCCCCGAAGAGCTGTTGGCCGCCATCCAGGCGCTCCATGCCGGCTTATGGGTCGGCGCTCCCGCACTGGTCGCCAGGGCGCTGGGCAAACGCCGCCCTACCTGGCAAGTGGAGGAAGGCGCCGGGCTCGTCGAGACGCTGACCGAGCGGGAGACGGAGGTGCTGCAGCAGGTGGCCCAAGGCCTGAGCAACAAGCAGATTGCCCTGAAACTGGGCATCAGCGAAAATACCGTGAAATACCATATCGCTTCCATTTATTCCAAGCTGGGGGTCAGTAACCGCACCGAGGCGGTCAGGATGGGAGCCCGGCTCGGGTGGGTTACGCTATAATAAAGAGAGCAGCGCAGTTGTTCGGTGGTGGTGTTATCGCGCCACCGCTGAAACAGCCGCGCCGAATGGAAGAATCCTGAGGGGGTGGAGCTTTTTTGAAAGTCTTTTACTCAGATTTCTATACATTTAACCTGCCCGAGGATCACCGCTTCCCGGCGCTGAAATACGCCCTGCTGCGCGAGCAGCTGCTGGCGCAAGGCATCCTGTCGCCGCAGGAGCTGCTCCCATCGCCGCTGGCGACACGTGAGGCCGTTACGCTAGCCCACACTCCCGAATATTTCGACGCCATCTACACCGGCTCCATCGACCCGAAAAGTCATGCGCCAGATCGGGCTGCCATGGAGCTTCGACCTGGTGCAGCGTTCCCTGGCGGCAGTAGGCGGTTCGCTGTGCGCCGCCGCTGAAGCCCTGGAAAGCGGTTTTTCCGGCAACCTGGCCGGAGGCACGCATCACGCCATGGCCGATGCCGGGCAAGGTTTCTGCGTGTTCAACGACATTGCCGTGGTAATCCTGAACCTGCTGCAAGAACGCAGCATCGACCGCGCCGGTGTGATCGACCTGGACGTGCATCAAGGCAACGGCGACGCCGCCATCCTCGGCGGACGTCCGGAGGTGTTCACCTTCAGCATGCACGGGCAAAAGAACTTCCCCTTCCGCAAAGTCGCCTCCACCCTCGACGTCGGCCTGGCGGATAACGCCGGCGACCAGGAGTACATGGCCGCCCTGGAGCAGTCGCTGCCCCAGGTGTTTGCCTTCCGGCCCGACATCGTCATCTATCAGGCCGGGGTCGATCCCCTCAGCGAGGATCGCCTGGGACGCTTGTCGCTGACCCTGGCAGGCTTGGAAGCCCGCGACCGGCTGGTGCTGAGCGAGTGCCGCCGCAGGGGCATCCCGGTCTGCCTGACCCTCGGCGGCGGCTACGCCCGGCCCATTGAGCGCACGGTCGAGGCCCACGTGCAAACCTATCGGGTCGCCAAGGAGTTGTTCGAGTAGCCGGCTGCAAGTGCAATCCGAAGTGGAATCAGAAAAGAGGGGTATGGGGGCAATTGCAAACGTTCCGAGCCTGACCGGTGAACCGGTCTTCGGCAGCTTGCGCCAGTTCCAGCGCGACCGGCTGGGCTTCTTGCTGCGCTTGCGCCGTGACCTTGGCGATGTGGCCCACTTCCGCCTGATGTGGAAGAATGTCTTCCTGCTCAGCCGACCCGATGCCATCAAACATGTGCTGGTGGATCACTACAAGCGCTACCCAAAAGGCCAGCCTTACGACCGGCTCGAGCCCATTCTGGGTAAAGGGCTGCTGACCAGCGAGGGGGATTTCTGGCTGCGCCAGCGCAGGCTGGTCCAGCCGGCATTTCACCATCGCCGCTTGGATGCGCTGGCGCCGGTGATGATTGCAGCGGTCTCAGAAATGCTCCAGGATTGGGACGCCCTTGCCGAAAGCGGCCGGCCCATCGACATCCATGCCGAGATGATGCGCCTGACCCTGAGCATCATCGGGCGGGCCTTGTACAGTGTCGACCTGGGGAAGAAGGCCGCAGAGACGCGCGAGACCATGGACGTGCTGCTCAAGCAGCTCCACAACCGCGTTTCCAACCCCTTCTACCTCCCCGCCATCTTGCCAACCGCCAGGGATACTGCTTACCGCCGCGCCCTGGCCGCCCTCGACCGGATCGTCTACTCCACCATCGCCGAGCGGCGGCGCTTGAACATCGACCGGAATGATCTGCTGTCCACATTGATCCAGACGACAGACGAAGGCTCCACCATGACCGATGCGCAGCTGCGCGACGAGGTGGCCACCCTGATCCTGGCCGGCCACGAGACCACCGCAACGACCCTCTCCTGGACCTGGCATCTGCTTTCCAGGCACCCGCAGGTCGAGCGCGCGCTGCATGAGGAGCTTTCCGGCCGCTTGAGCGGCAATCTGCCGGAGCTGCAAGACTTGCCGGAGCTGCCCTACAGTCAAATGGTGATCCAGGAATCCTTACGGCTTTACCCACCGGCCTGGCTGATCCCGCGCACAGCCGCCGAGAACGACACCATCGATGACGCCCAGATTCCCGCCGGGAGCATCGTTTTCATGAGCCCTTATGTGACCCACCGCCATCCCGATCTTTGGGAGAACCCCGAAGGCTTCGATCCCGAGCGTTTCACGACCGGGCGTTCAGATGGCCGCCCCGACTACGCTTACTTCCCCTTTGGAGGCGGCCCGCACAAGTGCATCGGCTTTCAATTTGCTCTGCTGGAAACGCAAATCGTGCTGGCGATGGTCGCCCAGCGCTACCGGTTGGAATTAGCGCCGGGTTACCCCGCCGTTCCACAGCCCACGGTCACCTTGCGGCCAAGGGATGGCGTCTGGATGCGATTGAAAAAGAAATGAATTCGAAACAAGAAGGAGGTATCGATGACAGTCTATAACGATCTACTGAGCAGTTACATTACCGACTTATTCGCCCAGCAGGATGAAGATCTGCGCGCAACGCTGGAAAGCATTCAGCGCAGCGGCCTGCCCACGATCATGGTCAAGCCGGAGGAGGGTAAGTTCTTACAGTTCCTGGTGAGGGTGAGCGGCGCAGTCAGGGCGGTTGAAATTGGAACCCTGGGCGGCTACAGCGGGCTGTGCATCGCCCGAGGATTGGCTCCGGGCGGCAAGCTGATCACCCTGGAGAAAGACCCCTATCACGCTCGAATCGCCCAGGAGAACTTCGAGCGGGCCGGGGTTGCCGATCGGGTCGGGATTCGGATCGGTGAAGCCACCCAACTGCTGTCCGATCTGGCGGACGAGGGCCCCTTCGATTTCGTCTTCATCGACGCCGATAAAACTTCCTACGGCAGTTACCTCGACTGGGCCGTGGAAAACCTGGAAGAGGGCGGTGTGCTGGCTGCCCATAACGCCTTCTATCACGGCAGCATCACCGATCCACACCAGCGCGACGCCAACACCGAAGCCATCCGCGCGTTCAATCGGAGCGTCGCCAACGATCCCAGGCTCATGGCGACCATCTTCCCTGCGGGGGATGGCATGCTGATCGCGATCAAAACCGGCTAGACTTAACCTCAGCTGCGTTTCTCGTAGTTATCCTGCATCCAGCGCTGGTAATCCTGCTGCTGCCGGGCTTTCTCCACCCACTCGGGGTGCCCCAGGTACCACGCAACCGTCCTCTGCAAGCCGCTCCCCAAAGATTGGCGCGGCTCCCATCCCAATTCCTGCTGGATCTTAGCGATGTTGATATCATAGCGCCGGTCATGGCCGGGGCGGTCGTTCACGAATTGGATCAGCTTCTCGTGCGGGGTGTGCGCCGAGTCGGGCAGGCTCTCATCCAGCAGGCTGCAGACTTGCCGGATGATTTCCAGGTTGGCCGGCTGGTTGTTCCCGCCGATATTGTAGGTCTCCCCTGTTCGGCCCTTCTTCACCACCAGGTGGATCGCTTCGCAGTGGTCCTCCACGTACAGCCAATCCCGCACCTGCTGCCCATCCCCGTAGACCGGCAGAGCTTTGCCGTCCACGGCATTCAAAATGATCAGCGGAATCAGCTTCTCCGGAAACTGATACGGACCGTAATTGTTGGAACAGTTGGTGATGGTCACCGGCAAGCCATAGGTGTGATGGTAGGCCCGCACCAGGTGATCGCTGGAAGCTTTTGAGGCAGAATAAGGTGAGCTGGGCGCGTAAGGGGTGTCTTCCGTCCAGGAAGGATCGCCGGGGCGCAGGGCGCCGTACACCTCGTCGGTGGAGACGTGGTGGAAGCGTTTGCCCTCTGCCTTGCCGGCAGGCCAAAACTTGCGCGCGACCTCTAACAGCGTGAACGTGCCGACCACGTTGGTCTGGACAAACTCACCCGGCCCCTGGATCGAGCGATCCACGTGCGTCTCGGCGGCAAAATGCACGACGGTGTCGATCTGGTGTTCCTCGAAAAGCTGCTCCAGCAGAGCCAGGTCGCAGATGTCGCCCTTGACGAAATGGTGCCGGCTGGGGTCCGGCAGGTCGGCCAGGTTTTCGAGGCTGCCGGCGTAAGTCAGCTTGTCCAGGTCGACCACTTTTACATCCGGTTCCGCTTCCAGTAAGTAATGGACAAAGTTCGAGCCGATAAAGCCTGCTCCCCCCGTCACGAGTACATTTTGCATCTCTCACCTCTCGAACAAGTTTTTCTTGCCGCGTTATTGTACCCGTTTTTCGGGTATGCAGCTTGCGTCTAAAAGAGCATTCAAGATGTATGATAAAATAATTTCCCACGCACGATGACGGTCGCAATCCTGACCCCAAATGAACTGAGGCATATCCATTGGTAAGGCATATCCTCTCTACAAGATCCGACAGCATTTACAACCTTACCCCCATCATTGAAAACCAGTTCAGTGCGCTGGCAATTTTTGATCGCGAGGGCAGCTGCCTCTACCACAACCCAGCATTCCAAGCGTTCGTCGGGCCGCCCCAACCGGAGGACGCCTACCGCTTCCAATCGCTCATCCTCGATCTCCAGACCATTCACGAAATTTTACAAAAAATAAGCGCCGGCAAGCCCTGGGCAGGAACGGCCCGCATCCGGACAGGAAAAAGTGACACGCTCATCTTCTTGGATGCAATGCCGATGGATGAGGGCGGCAGCCGGTTCTTCGTGGTTCTGATGCCGATGTCCAGCTCCACGCAAGACCGCAGGGCGTGGAATGCCCTGCAAGAGAGCGAGCACAATTATCGCCGGCTGTTAAACCTGTCACCGAGCTTGATCCTGATCTGCGTGCACGGCAAAATTCACTACATCAACCCCAGTGGGTTGAAGATGCTGGGGGCCGCCGGCCAGGAGAAAGTCATCGGGCGGTCGTTGTACGACTTCATCCAACCCAAAGATCATGAAGACATCCGGCAGCGCATGGAACACATGGAGCACGAAGGCTTCATGCCGGTGATGAGCGAGGAACGGTGGCTGCGTGAGGATGGAGCCTTGTTCGATATCGGCCTCGTGATCATTCCATTCAACGACAGGGGAGAACGCGCCGTCCAGATCATTGGCAACGACATCAGTGAAAAGACCAGGGCCAACGAGCAGCTCAGCCGCTACACCCGCCAGCTGCTGGCGTTGAACATGATCGGGCTGGCGATGGTCTCCAGCTTGCAGACCAATGAAGTTCTCAACCAGGTGACGCAGAGCCTGCGTGAGATTCTGTCCGCGAGCACCTTTACGATCTTGCTGAATCAATCCGGCGATATGGTTTCCGTCGCTTCCTCTGGGGCAAACGCCCTTTATTACACCAATCAAAGCTTTCCCGAAGTTTTACTGCATCAGCACCCTGCTCTGTATCAAGGCGCTGTCTTGCAGCTCACCCACTCAGATTTCGCCCCCAACTCTTTTTTGCACGATTTCCCGGAAAAGTATTTGCTGGTCATGCCGTTAAATCATGCCGGGGAGCTGATGGGGATGCTTTGCGCCCACTATCTTTCGGCGGAGGACATGCAGTCCTCGGAGCACGAATTGCTGGAATCTGCCGCCAACTGGGTGACCGTGGCTTTACAGAATGCGCGCCTGTTCCAAAACGAGCGCAAACAGCACCAACTTGCTAAAGCCCTGCTGCAGTCGGCGAACGCCATCAACAGCAGCCTCAATCTGTCCGATCTGCTCGACCACATCCTGCAGCAGGTATCGCAAGTGCTTCCATGCCGTGCGGCCAATATTATGATCATTGAAGGGAACGAATTGCGTGTCGTTTCTCATCTCGGATACGAACGCCGCGGCAGTTTCCATGAAACCGTTAAGAACTTTCACGCCCCATTGGAGAGGTACTCTCTCTTCCAAACATGCCTGGAAACTCGCCAACCTTTCCTGGTGTCCGACACGACCCAACAACCGTATTGGGTGAGCGCGCCGGGGAGCGAGTGGATCCGCTCATATGCCTCCTCACCGCTCATTGCAGAGGATCGCGTCTATGGCTTTTTAAACCTCGACAGCGACGAGAGCAATTACTTCAACGAAGAGATGCTCGAGCAACTGCAAGCGTTTGCCGCCCAGGCTTCGATCGCAATCCTCAACGCCGAGTTGGTTGAAACCTTGCAGAACTCGCTTCAGCAAGAGAAGCAAATCCGCGCCCAGATGGTGCAGAGTGAAAAACTGGTGGCGATGGGGCGAATGGTCGCATCTGTGGCCCACGAGCTGAACAACCCCCTCCAAACCATCCGTAACTGCCTGTTCATCCTGCAAAACGATGGGAATTTGCAGGAGGACCTGCAAGAGTACCTCGACACCGGGCTGTCAGAAATTGAGCGACTCTCCGATATGGTGGCGCAGCTCCGTGGAGTCTACCGCCCAAAGACGGAGGGCGGCGCAGCGCCGGTCGATTTAGTGAGTGTACTGGAACATGTGCGCAATATGCTCAAGCTGGAACTCCAGCGCAAGTCTGTTGCTTTCCAAATTTTGATGGATGAATTGGACATTCAAGTGAGAGCCGTGCCGGACCAGCTGCGCCAGGTTTTCTTTAACATCAGCCATAACGCCATTCAAGCCATGGAACCGGAAGGTGGAAAGCTGTCGATTTCCATCCAGCGCGTTCCAGAAAGGGATCGGATTGGAATTGTCTTCGACGACAATGGAAAGGGGATCCAACCGGACGACCTCCCTCACATCTTCGATCCTTTCTTTACCACCCGCGATACAGGGTTTGGGCTTGGTCTGGCATTATGTCAAGAAATGATCACCAGCCACGGCGGGACCATTGAAGCAAGAAGCGAGCCCGGAAAGGGCTCTTCATTTACTGTTTGGCTGCCAGACCAGGCTCAAAAATAGCTGCGCAAGCTGCGGCGCATTTCCCGGTAAGGAACGCGCTGCAGCGTGAATGAGCAAACCATCCGATAGAAAAGGAAGCTGTCCATGCCCGGAAGTGTGCTAATCGTCGATGACGAAGAGAACCTGAGACATACGCTCGCTTTTATTCTCAAGCGCGCCGGATATTTCATCACGACGGCCAAAAGTGCAGAAGAAGCGCTCTCCTGTATTTCCTCCGGCTCTTACGACATCATGATTCTCGATCTGCGTATGCCGGAAATGGACGGCTTGAGCCTGATGCACCTGATCCACGATCAATACGCACGCGTGCCCATTTTTACTTTAACCGCTTATGGGAGCCTGGATTCTGCGGTTGAGGCGCTGCGCCTGGGAGCGCGCGACTACTTCCTTAAACCTGTAGATCCCGCGCATTTGATCCAAAGAATTGAGGAGGTGCTCGAAGAAGAACGCAGCGCCAAGCGGAAGGACCTCATCCTCAACCAGATGCAGAACCTGCTCCACGAGCTGGGCGATGCCCAGGCTGATCCTCCAGAGTTCGACAAATTCGCGCGCTGACCACCTCGCAAGCGACCCCTCCCGCTACCTCCGGCACGGTCTGTTCTTCATCGATATGAAGAGCCACTTCGTTGAGGTCGAGGGGCGCTCTGTCAATGTTCCGCCGTCCACATTTACTTACCTGATTACCTTGCTGCGCCACGCCCCCGATCCCGTCACCTATCAGGAGCTTGTGGCGGAATCGCAAGGGTATACGCTGCCCGATAAAGAAGCCCGCTCTCTGGCTCGCTGGCAGATCTACCAGATGCGTCATATCATCGAGCCTGATCCGGGCGCGCCACAATTCATCTTAACGGTGCGGAATGTCGGTTACCGGTTGCTCACAAATGCCTTGCACAAAGCCGAGAACGAAGAGAAGCTCAATCACTAAACGCTTTCCCGCCATGCCCCAGGGTACAGTCCTGTGATTTTGCGCGTTCCCGCCGTTTCTCCCATATCCCATCAGAATTATTTCCAAGAAAAACAACCCTGGCCCCTTTTCTTCTAAATCTTGTTAGGAATTTGCAAAGCTGTACAAATTAAATGCAAACTAAACAAACGAAAAAATACAGTATAATAATGTGGGCAACCAACCAGCCGTCGTTCTAAATTAACAAAGTGGGGGAAAGAGACCCTGCTCTTACCAACCTAGCCTCATTGTGCCCACAAGAGCCGCATCGCTTTTCGGCGAAGGGTAAAGATTGCGACAGGTAGATAGAAACATATAACTATTGACAAACGACAATATCTCGTTCACTCCCATTCTGTGCAGAGGTGAAAAATCCCGGCAGATGTTTTTCATTACAGAAAGCAAAGAGAGATATTTATGGATCAAAGTACAACAAGACGCAGCTCCAATAGAACCCACAACTCTTTGGACAATAAAAGCCTTCCCCTTTCTCAAGTTCAAATGATACAAGAGGCGCTTCAGGCCGTCGGCGACTTTGGCGAAGTCCGCCTGGTGGTCGAGAAAGGCCGGATTCGCTATATCATCATTCAAAAAAGCCTGGACGCTTTGTCCTGGCAGACTGAAAAAGCGCAATTTTAAACCAACCAGCTTATAAATCGATTATCAGTTTACCATCGCAGAAACAGGCCGTAAGGCGGCCGCCAGGACGTAACTGGCCCATGACTGGATCGTCTATACCGATCCCTACAACCGGCAATACGATCTGTCGGAACGGCGGAGCACGCCAAAGAGGAATTAAAATTAAACCGAGGAATCAATGGAATTAAGACAATATCTGTTCATATTCAAGCGCTGGGCATGGCTGCTTATCATCGGGGCGCTTCTTGGTATGGTGGGCGGTTATGCAGGCAGTCTCTATCAGACACCCATATACCAGTCAACAACCAAAGCGCTCATTTCTAAGCCGCCAGACCAGCGGATCTCTGATCCCTATTCGTCTTACTATGATGAGCAGCAAACTGCGATTACCTATACTCAGTTGATCCTCACCCAACCTGTGATCGATAAAGCTTCAGAACAGCTGGGCTTTCCGGTGTCGGCCGGGCAAATTAACGTACAGCAAACACGCGACACCCAGATCGTCAGCGTGACCGCAGAAGACCCGAACCCACAGCGTGCAGCCGGTATTGCGAATACACTGATCCAGGTGTTCATCGAATACAACGATGAACTCCAGTCCAGCCGCTATCAGGATTCAGAAGACAGCGTTCAATCCCAGCTCACCCAGGTTGAGGGACAAATCGCCGCCATTCAGGCGGAAATCGATCAGCTTTCCAACGCCGGGTTGGCGGAACAGAAACAGAAAGTCGAGACGCAAATTGCCGACTTGCAGGGCCAGATTACCGCGCTGAAAGTGCAAATCGTCGACCTGCAGCCCAAAGCCGCCGCCAGTTGGCAGCCCACCCCTACCCTGACCACGGAACAGTATACGGTCATTCAAGAAAAAGAGGCCGCACTCCAGCAACTGGAGCCTGTCTTAAAGCTTTACCAACAGATCTACGCCAACATGCTCGTTCAGGGGACGGATAACGTCAGCGCTTCCGGCAGCCGCCTGACCAGCCTTCAAACCAACCTGGCGCTTTATCAGCAGATCCACTCGAATCTGCTGAACAGCTACGAGAATATTCGGCTGGAGCGCATGCGCACCACCACGAACATCTTGCAGCTCGAACGGGCGGAACCCGCCGGCTTCCCGGTTCGCCCTCGCCCGCTGACCAATATCGCCTTGGGCGCCGTGGTTGGGCTCATGCTGGCCGCCGGTATCGTCACCCTGATCGAATACCTCGACGATACGATCAAGACTCCGGATGACGTGACCCAATGGATGGATCTGCAGGTGGTCGGTTATATCGGGAAAATGCCGGGCATGAGCAAGAAGAAAGCTTACGCCTACGTCGCCGAGCAGCCGCGCTCGCCAATTGCCGAAGCGTACCGGGCCCTGCGCACGAACATCGAGTTCGCCGGCAGAGACCGGCCGCTGCGCTCGATCCTGATTGCCAGCGCGGGCCCCGGTGAAGGCAAGACAACGACTGCCACCAATCTGGCGATTGTTTTGGCCCAGGGCGGCAAAAAGGTCTTCCTCGTCGATGCCGACATGCGCCGTCCCAGCATCCATCACATGTTCAGCTTGCAAAACCGGGTCGGCCTCAGCAACCTGTTCTCAAACGGCACCAAAGTCGCCGAGGTCTCGCATCCCTGGCGCTTGGACAATATGAAGATTATCACCAGCGGCGGCCTGCCCAACAATCCGTCCGAGCTGCTCAGCTCTGAGAAAATGGTCACGATTCTCAACAGCATGGAAGAAACTGCGGATATGGTGATCATGGACAGCCCACCCTTCCTGGTTACAGACGCTTCTGTACTGGCCTCCAGAGTGGACGGGGTCGTCCTGGTGGTTGAACCCGGAACAACCACGCGTGACTTGGCTCTGGCGGTGCTCAATCAGCTTCGGCGTGCCAACGCAAACATCATTGGGGTCGTGTTCAACCGCATCGATCACAACCGTGCCTATGCCTATGGCGGTTATCGCTACTACACGAGCTACTATCGCTACCAAAAAGGGTATCACTACTACGGGGAGGATGTTCACCGTCGAGAACAACGACGAAATGGAAGAAAATCAATCCTTCCATTCTTCAACCGCCCTTCGGCTCGTAATGAACAATTGAGCCAAATTGAAGGGTCAACTGGCAGTGAGCCAGAATAAATCGGTAACGAGGTTCTCAGGCTTTGTGTTCTGGCCACTCCAAAGCCTGCAGTTCCGAGAATTACCAATCGCATAACGAGGGGACTAAGCTCATGACATCAAAGCCTGCTTGTCCCTTCCTGGGGCTTCGAGAGGATTCGGAAACTTGGCTTTCCTATCCTTCGGCCTGGAACTGCTGTCACAAATCGAAACCGGTCAGCAGTCCCAAGCTAAACCATCAGGAAGGTTTCTGTCTGGTAAGCGCTTACGAAAGCTGCCCGTTATACATGCAGGAGGGGCGGAATCGAATGCCGGCCGAGTTACGCGGTCCGTTCAAGCTGTCGTCTGCGCAGCGGAAAACGATCTTGTCGCTTGTGCTGATCATTCTTTTGGTCATTGCGCTCGTGTTCGTCATTCGCGGGCCGCTGCCAACCTGGCTCTCTGGGATGATGGATGCGGTTCCGAGCAGGATTGAGGGCATTTCCTTGTTCCAAGGAGCCGCTTCGGCCGGCGCCTCCGATGCCCACGGGCAGCCGAAACCAACCGTCACCCTGCAAGAGCTGAGCGCAGCGGCCACCCAAGTGGCAGCTTCAACCGCAGCGGCGCCCGCCGCTACCGCATCGCTCAGCAAACCAGAGAACGAATCCTACGGGGAACACGGCCCCTACCTCATCCACAAGGTTGCCGAGGGAGAATCCCTGGATTCCCTGGCGGAAGGTTTCGGAAGCACGCCAGAGGCGATTGCCGCAGTCAATCAATTCTTGCCGGACCCGCTCTGGGAAGGCTGGCTGATGGTGATCCCCTCAGGCATCTCGGAACCGAAAGGGCAGCCATCCTTCGAGGTTTATTTAGCTGCCGCCCAAAGCAATATAAATGATCTGGCTCAGAAACTCGAAGTCGATCCGCAAGCCCTAACCGAATATAACACCTTAGATACTTCCGGCGAAATACCCGCTGGAACCTGGCTGCTCATTATGAAAAGCGCTCCTGAATTGAAATAAAACCTGCACGCGATCAAATAATTTCTGCAAAACCGCTCTTTAATCAACTGAATACCAATCGAAGCCACAGCAACATCACCCACCGAAGCCTGAAGGGGGCTGCCCATGACTGAAAAGACAATATCTCTGCTGCCAAATATTCAAACCAAACGAAAGACCTTCTCCTTTGATGAAATCGTGAAACGTACATTCGATCTCCTCGCATCCTTTTTTGGTCTCGTACTGTTGGCGCCGCTGTTCGCCATCATCGCGATCGAAATTAAATATAGCTCACCTGGGCCTATCTTCTACAGCGGCAAACGCCTGGGCCGCAATGGACGCGTGTTCGGAATCTTGAAATTCCGCACGATGTATGAGAAAACCTCTTCATACCAGGGCCCGCCCATTACAGCGCAAGACGACCCGCGTATAACCCAGTTTGGCAAGTGGTTGCGCGAGACAAAAATCAATGAACTGCCGCAGTTGTGGAACGTCTTGATCGGCGACATGAGCCTTGTAGGCCCCCGGCCGGAAGATCCAAATATCGCCAAAGCCTGGCCTGAAGATGCCCACATGGAAATCCTCTCGGTTCGTCCGGGTATCACCAGCCCCGCCTCTGTAATCTATCGGAATGAGGAAGCTCTGCTCCGAAGCGCAAATGTGGTAGAAGACTATCTGAAGGGTGTGCTGCCTACCAAGCTCCGGCTTGACCAGCTCTATGCCCGCAATCACTCATTCCTGAGCGATCTGGATGTGTTATTCTGGACGGCGCTCGCCCTGATTCCCGGCCCATTAGAGATCAAGGTTCCCGAAAGTTTCCTGTTTTGGGGTCCGTTTGCCCGCATCTACACCCGCTACATCACCTGGTTTATCGCCGATCTCGTGGTGGCAATGCTCTCGGTTGGTTTTGTCGGTTTACTGTGGCGCACGGGTGGACCGCTGAATATGGGGGGAGTGCATGCGTCTATCCTGGCCTTAGGCTTTGCTACCCTCTTCAGCCTGATCAATTCCATTACCGGGGTCAACAAAATCGAATGGTCGCGGGCCAGCCCAGCCGAGGCGATCGACCTGGCCTTTACCAGCGCGTTTGCCACCACTTTGCTGATCCTGATTTCTCATCGCCTTGCCTTTTTGCCGGACTTCCCGGAAGGGCTGCTCGTCTTTAGTGGGCTTCTATCCTTTTTAGGCTTCGTCGCTGTTCGCTATCGTACCCGCCTGATCACTGGCACAGCCTCTCGCTGGACCGCCTTGCGGCGCAGCAACCCGATTGGCGAACGCGTGTTGATCGTTGGCGCCGGAGATGTTGGGCAGTTCACTACCTGGCTGCTGTTCAATGGGCCGCTGTCGCGAGCTTTTTCGGTCGTGGGCATGGTAGATGATGATCCGAGGAAGTCGGGCCTGCGCATCTCCGGTTGCAAAGTGCTGGGCGACTCCTCGATGATCCCGGCGCTGATGAAAAAGCACGATGTGGGTGTGATCCTGTTTGCTATCGAACGGATCGACCAAAACCAGCGCCGGCGGCTCATGTCGATGTGCCAGGGAACCGGGGCTCAGCTGATCGTGATCCCGGATATTCTCACCCATCTACGAGAAGAGTTTGCAAGGCACACCCATCCTCCTTTATATGTCAGCGGGAATGGGAATGGGAATGGGAATGGGAACGGCAGCGGCCACACGAACGGGAACGGGCATAAACTTCCCTCCGTGATGAGGGTCGATATGAATGATTGGCTCGCTTCCATGGAGACGTTGGCGGAAAACCAGGATTGGGATACGCTGCGAATACGCCTGCAGGAAATGCGCGAGTCCGTCAATGAAGATCAATATACAAGCCTTCAGGAGCAGGAATGACAGGATATTGGCAGAATAAAGAAGTACTGGTAACCGGCGCAGGTGGGTTTATTGCCAGCCATCTCGTTGAAGCGCTGGTCGCCGAGGGAGCGATCGTCAGAGCGTTTGTGCGTTACAACTCACGCGGCGACCCGGGCATGCTGGCCCAGCTGTCGCCGGAAGTGTTCTCAAAGCTCAAGGTCGTTCCTGGTGATCTGCGAGATCTTCCTGCTGTGACCGCTGCCATGCAAGGCGTCAGTCATGTTTTCCACCTGGGGGCCCTGATCGCCATTCCCTATTCTTATGTCAACCCGATGGAGGTTGTCGATACCAACATCATCGGAACGCTCAACATTCTGCAGGCATCCCGCCAGGCCAAACCCGACCGGGTGGTGCACACCTCAACCAGTGAAGTGTACGGCACCGCTTTGCGCGTCCCGATCGATGAAACCCATCCGCTGCAGGGCCAGTCGCCCTACTCGGCCTCTAAAATCGGAGCGGATAAGCTGGCGGAAAGCTACTACCGCTCGTTTGACGTTCCGGTTGTGACACTGCGACCGTTCAACACCTATGGCCCCCGGCAGTCCAGCCGGGCGGTCATCCCAACCATCATTACCCAAGCCCTCACCCAAGACGTGATTAAACTTGGCAACCTGGATGCCCGCCGAGACCTGACCTTCGTGGCGGATACGGTCGCCGGCTTCCTCAAGGTGGCCGAAACAGAAGGTGTCGAAGGGGATACCTTCAATCTGGGTACCGGCAGCGAAATCCGCATTGGCGATCTTGCAAATGAAGTCATCGATCTGGTCGGCAAACCACTGCGCATCGAGACGGAAGCAGCCCGCTTCCGTCCGCAAAAGAGCGAAGTGCAGCGGCTGATCTCTAATAACAGCCGGGCGCGTGAGCGCCTGGGTTGGGAGCCGCAAGTATCCTTGCGAGAGGGCCTGAAAAAGACAATCGCCTGGGTCGCCAATCACCTGGATTTCTACAGCCCGGGTCAGTATCAGATCTAGCAGATGGGTAAAGCAATCAATGAAAGCAATTTTACTTGCAGGCGGCAAGGGTGTCCGCCTATCTCCCTACACAAAAGTCATTCCCAAACCACTCATGCCAATTGGAGACCGGCCAATTATCGAAGTGCTGCTCCTTCAAATGAAACGCGCTGGGGTAGACGAGGCGGTGATCACAGTGGGTCACATGGCACAGCTGATCTCGACCTTTTTCCAAAACGGCGAACATCTGGGGATTAAGGTCAGCTATAGTTATGAAGACGTTCCACTCGGCACAGCCGGGCCCCTTTCTTTGATTGATGGATTGGCAGACACCTTCATGGTCTCGAATGGCGACGTGCTGACCACACTCGATATCCGCGACCTGCTGGCGTTCCATAAGGAACAAAAGGCGGTCGCCACCATTGCAATGCACCATCGCCAGGTGCATATCGACTTAGGCGTAATCCAACTGGATGGCGAGAAAGATATTGTCGGTTATATCGAAAAGCCCAACATCGACTATATGGTCAGTATGGGCATGTATGTCTTTGAGCCGCGCGTGCTGGACTTTATCCCACATGGCAAGTATCTGGATTTTCCCGACCTCGTGAAGATCCTGCTGTCCGCCAGGGAACGGGTCGTCGGCTATCACTTCGATGGGTATTGGCAAGATCTGGGCAGATCGGACGATTACGAACAGGCCACCCAAGATTTTGATGAGATGCGCTATCAATTTTTACCGGAGGAATCCATATGAGTTGGAAAATCCCACTGGCCGATCTCGATTTCGGACAGGAAGAATCAGAAGCCGTGCAGAGCGTGCTCGACAGCCGCTGGCTGACCATGGGCGGTATGACCCAGCAGTTCGAAGCTGAGTTTGCAGAGTATTCAAAAGCACAGCACGCCATCGCCGTGACCAACTGCACTGTTGGGCTGCATTTGGCCTGCGTCGCAGCCAACGTTGGGCCGGGCGACGAAGTTATCGTCCCATCGCTGAGCTTTGTCGCCACCGCCAACGCCGTACGCTACACCGGGGCAAACCCGGTCTTCGCAGATATTATCGGCGAGAATGATCTGACCATTTCTCCTGAAGCGATCGAAGCCTGCATCACGCCCCGCACGAAGGCCATCATGGTCATGCATTATGGTGGCTATACTTGCGACATGCCGCGCATCCAGGCGATTGCCGAGAAGCACAACTTGACCGTTCTGGAAGACGCAGCTCACTCGGCCGGCTCATGGATAAACGGGCAGTCGCTCGGCACCCTGGGCGCCATTGGCTGCTACAGCTTCTTCTCCAACAAAAATATGACCACAGGCGAAGGCGGCATGCTGGTCACCAATGATGACGAGCTGGCCGAACGGCTGCGCTTGCTGCGCTCGCATGGCATGACCAGCCTCACCTGGGACCGTCACCGCGGCCACGCCTGGAGCTATGATGTGGTGGACCTGGGGTTCAACTACCGCATTGATGAAATCCGGGCCGCTATCGGACTGGCTCAACTTCACAAGCTGCCGGGGAACAACGCCCGCCGCCTGGAGCTGACCGGTCTGTACCGCGACGTGCTGCGCGAGCTTGCGCCTGAGGTGCTAATGCCCTTCGATGGACACCCCGGCGCTTCCGCCTGCCATATCCTGCCCGTGCTGCTCCCTGAAGACGTCGAACGGACGCGGTTCATGGAGGGGATGAAGGAGCAGGGCATTCAGACCAGCATCCACTATCCGCCCATCCACACCTTCACTTACTACCGCAAGAATGGCTGCAGTGACCTGAGTCTCCCCATCACAGAAGCGGTTGGCGGGCGCGAGGTTACCCTACCGCTGTACCCCGGCATGACAAACGAGGATGTGCTGACCGTCGGTGAGGCCGTCCGCACTGCCCTGAAAGCCGTCGAAGCCTAGAGGTTGCGAATTTGAAGCCTTCTGAGTTCCATAGAAGGGAACTCCTCACCCGCTAACCGTTTTCTGGCCTAAAACTTGCAAAGACTGTCTTCGTTCTTTCCTGTACAATACCAGTCGTTTACCGGAAAGAAAGGTTGTAATATCGATAGAATCAGGTAGAATTGATTCGGGCATTTTTGAGATAGGAAATCAATCATATGGAACTGCGGCAGTACATTGAACTCTTCCGACGTTGGGCATGGCTGATCATTCTTGGATTGGTGCTGGGTGTTGCAGGTGGGTATGGCGCAAGCACGCTGCAAGAGCCCGTGTACCAGTCCGCAACGCGCGTATTGGTCTCACGCGCCCCGGACCAAAATAACACCTACAACAGCCTTTACGAAGACCAGAATTTGGCGATGACCTACATCCAGCTGCTGACTACCCAGCCGGTACTCGATAAGACAGGCGACACCTTGGGTTATCCGGTCAGCGGAGGTCAAGTCAGCGCGCAGTTGGTGCGTGACACATCCTTGATCGGCGTCACCGTTACCGATACCAACCCGCAGCACGCCGCAGAGATCGCCAATACCATCGTCACGGTGCTGATCGGACAGAACGACACGATCCAGTCTGGGCGATTTGCTGATTCGGAAGATAGCCTGCAGGTGCAGTTGAAAGATGTCGAGAATCAGATCACCCAACTGCAGACGAACATCGCTACCCAATCGCAGACGTCCTTAGAGGATCAGAAGCAGCAGGTAAAACAGCAGATCGACGAAGTGCAAACCCAGGTATTAGCGCTGCAGAAAGAAATTACCGCGATAACCCCGATCCAGACCGATCCTCAGCAGTTCATTGTGATGAGCAAAGAGCAGACCAACCAGCTCAAGGAAAAGGAGCTCCAGCTCGATTTGCAGCAGGCGACATTGACGTTCTACCAGAACCTGTATCTCAATCTGACCAAAGGCCAGATATCTTCCTCCACTGCCAGCAGCCCCGAGCTGGAGCAGCTGCAAAACAACCTCAACCTGTACCAGAACATCTACACGAACCTGCTAAACAGTTACGAGGAAATGCGGCTGGCCCGCCTGCGGAACACGCCAAACGTGGTTCAGGTCGAAGCGGCCATGCCCTCGCAAGGCCCGATCCGGCCGCGACCCATGACGAATGCGGGGTTAGGCGGCGCGGTAGGGATGATGCTGGCGGCCGGTATCGTATTCCTGACCGAATACCTCGACGACACAATCAAGTCTCCAGAGGAAGCGGCCGGCATGCTGCGGCTGCCGGTGATCGGCTACATTCCCGAGATGAAATTGACAAAAGAACAGCGCGAAGGCTATGTCCATGTTGCCGAAGAGCCCCGCTCTCCGGTGACCGAGACCTTCCGCTCGCTGCGCACCAACCTGGAATTCTCGCAGGTGGATAAAGCGCTGCGCTCGATCATGATCACCAGCCCGAGCCCCACCGAAGGCAAGAGCACGATTGCAGCCAACCTGGCGCTGATCATGTCGCAAAGCGGCAAACGCGTGCTCCTGATCGATGCCGACATGCGCCGGCCAAAGCTCCACCGCATCCTGACCGTCTCGAACCGTGTCGGCTTGAGTGATGTCTTCTTGAATCACCGCACCATTCAGGCCATCAGCCGGCCCTGGCGTGACTCACAGATGACTGTCATCACCAGCGGCCCCCTACCCCCCAACCCGAACGAGCTGCTCGCCTCTCAGAAGATGGCGGAGTTCCTGGAACAAGTCAAAGGCATGTACGATATCGTCATCTTCGACAGCCCGCCCATCCTGATATCCGACACGACGGTGCTGGCCTCCTTAGTCGACGGGGTTTTGCTGGTGCTCAACCCCGGCCAAACCAAGAAGGATGCCGCACGCGCAACGGTTGAGCAAGTGCAGCGCGTCGGCGCTAAGGTGATCGGGATCGTCTTCAACCGCATCCCCCGGCATCGCAACGACTATTACGGCGGCTACCGCCACTATTCTCGCTACTATTCCAGCAGTTACAAGAATTACTATACTAGAATTGAGCGATGGTTCATCGAAAAAGAAATCCAACGCTCACCGGAACGGCCACTCCCCTGAGAAAGGGAACCAGACCTTCACAGAAACAGACAAAAGCAGTAAGATATAGCCGGATATTTTCTGCTCTATGAGAGAAGAATCGCGTCTTTAAACGTACATGAGCCATTGAAAGGTCTGCTTGGGTTGATCCCGATTGAGTGAACCAATTCTTAGCTGACCATGTAGAAAGCCTGATAACAGATGCCCGCATCGATATGCCCTCACCTCGGCACAAAACTTGATCCAGAAACCCCGATGACCTACCCATCGGGGAATGGCCGCTGTTACCGCAGCGGGAAAGCGGCCTCGGTCAATTCACGTCACCAGACCAATTTCTGCCTCAGCGGAGAGCATGAGACTTGCCCATATCTCTTGAAGATGCAGGCAAAGCTCGACCAGCAAGCCGCCGCACCGAAAGCGGTTGAGCCCAAAACAGAAACGCCCCTGGCCCAAGCGCAGCCGAAACCGGCCTCAGCAAGCAAACCCAGGCCGGCGAAGAGCGCGCCCCCACGCATGCCCGCTGCGAAGTCGGTGCAGATCCGCAAGCCGGTTTCGAAGTCACCGATCGCGCACGCCCCGGCGAAGAAACGGAAGATCAACCTCTCGAATATCTCGCTCGGAATATACGGGGTGCTGATGACGATCGCCATGGTAGCTGTCCTGGCCTGGGGCGCATCACTCGCAGGCGCAGACCTTCCGGCCTTGTTTGCCGCCCCACGTGTGCAAGAACCCAGCCTGCAGCCGACTGCAACCGAAACCCAAGAGGCCTACATGCCTGCAGTGCCCAGCCTGCCGATGGTCGGGAACAATATCTTCCTTGCCACGCCCACCCGCGTGTCGCCCACACCCTCGTCGACCGGGCAAAAGGCTGCTTCAACGCCCCTCGCTGCGATCCGCACCCTTGCTCCAACACTGGCAGCGCCAACAACTGTTGTGAGCACCACGGAAGCCTGCGGAGCGCCCTTCGGATGGGTGCAGTATGTGGTCAGAGCCGGAGACACCCTCTCTTCCCTGAGCCGCGACTACAACGTGAGCGTGAATCAGCTCCAGGCGGCCAACTGCATGGGCAGTTCGATCTCGATCTATGCGGGGGCGGTCATTTCCGTGCCCTTCTACATGCCGCCGAGCTACCCAACGCTCCAGCCCACCCTGGCGCCGGCTGCAACGTCGACCATGGCTCCCACCGCAAAGCCCACCGCAAAACCGACTGCGGCGGCCCCCACGGATGCGCCTACCCCAGCACCGACTGCCACCCCGACCGAAGCGCCCACCCCCATACCGACGACCGCCCCGACCGATACGCCCACTGTGGGCAGTACGGAAGCGCCGGCTGCCGGTACATCCTCCACTCAACCCTGATCCGCCGAACGTTTGACACCGGGCAGCCAATCCATACTGCTCATCGATATCGATAAGGAAGCCCCCCGCATGGTTCAAAAGACAACCATCTACATCGCTGTCATCGCAGTCCTGTCTGTTTGCTTGCTGGCTGCAGTCGGTGTGCTTTTTATTCAGGCCTCCGACACCCCCCTGAATATCGCCAGTCTGCTGAACCCAACCGATGCGGATGCGACCGCAGCCGGCGCGCCAACCGCCGCGGTCACTTTCCAGGTTCTCGATCCTGTGCCCAGTGTGACCCAGAACCCGGCTGCGGCGCTGCCGCAGTCCACCGAGACGCCTGATCCCGCAGCGGTTGAGACAGCGGCCCATTCGGTGCAGACCTGCGGCATGAGCGGATCGCTGACCCTCCTGACCATCGGGCGTGACGCTTTCCACTGGGAGTCGCCCTACGGAGCCGACGCCATCCGCCTGATCCGCGTGGATTTCTCCAGGCGACAGGCGGTTGTTTTTGCCTTTCCCCGTGACCTGGTCGTGGAAACCGCGCGGCTGAAAGAGCCGTATGGGATCGCTTCGAGCCGCTTGGGGAAGGTGTACCTGGCGGTGCTCGACCATGAAAAGGGCACCAGCCTTACCGACGAGATCGCTGCCACCACTATCGCCCAGGTTCTCTACGACGACTTCGGCATCCAGGCGGATTACTACCTGACCCTGAAAGAAGACCTGATTGGGAAGCTGGTCAACCAGTTCGGCGGCATCGACCTCGACGTGCCGGTTCTGTACACTCTGGGTGGTTTTGTGATCCCGGCCGGGCCGCAGCACATGGACGGCATGACGGCGCAGCTCTACATCCGCCGGCTCGAGTCGACGGAAGAGGAATGGGGGCGCTTCACCCGCCAGAACCTGGTGTTCGAGGCGCTGCGGAACAAACTGAACCAGTCGGGCGTGCTGGATCAGGTTCCAACGTTGTACGACCAGTTCCAAGATTTGGTTGTGACCGACTTGAGCCCGAGCCAGATCGTCACGCTGAGCTGCGTCGCCGGCCAAATTCCCCCGGAGGATATCACCTTCGAGACCATCCGGCGTGATCTGGTCACCGTGAACGACAACGGCGCGATCCGCATCAACGATACCGATCAGGTCCAACAACTGCTCCACAACCTCGGCTTCTAGCAGCGGCAGCCCTTGTGGCTGCCTGACCCTCGCGTTTGCCCGATTCGGGAGTATTTAGCAGGCCGTTTGGAGTTCTGGAGTCCGAAGCCTACAGGCTTCGGACTCCAGAACTCCAAACGGCCTGCTAAATACTCCCGAATTTGTTAATCGCAACCGGAAGCTTGTTGTAGAATATAGGAGACACCTCACTACCTGCACGAACTACTCAAACAAACGGAGGATGTTGTGGCGAAATATATTGCAGCGATCGATCAGGGGACAACCAGCACCCGCTGTATCCTGTTCAACCTTATCGGCGAGATCGTCGGCGCAGACCAGAAAGAGCACCGGCAGATCTTCCCCAAGCCCGGCTGGGTAGAGCACGACCCGCTGGAGATCTGGGAGCGCACGCAGGAGGTCAGCCGGAACGCTTTGCGCAAGACCGGCGTGGAGCCGTCCGATGTGGCGGCAGTGGGCATCACCAACCAGCGCGAGACCACCCTGATGTGGGACCGCCGGACCGGGCAGCCCTACTACAACGCCATCGTCTGGCAGGACACCCGCACGGACGTGATCTGCAACAGGCTGGCAAAGGAAGGCGGGCAAGACCGCTTCCGGGCCAAGACCGGCCTGCCGCTGGCCACCTACTTCGCCGGCCCTAAAATCCGCTGGATGCTCGACAACGTCGAGGGGCTGCAGGAAGCGGCCGAGCGCGGCGACGCCCTCTTCGGCACCATCGATACCTGGCTGATCTGGAACCTGACCGGCGGCGTCAAAGGCGGCATCCACGTCACCGATGTGACCAACGCCTCGCGCACGCTGATGATGTCGCTCGAGACCCTGGACTGGGATCCCGAGATCCTCGATACGCTGTGCATCCCCCGTAAGATACTGCCGGAGATCCGGCCCTCCTCCACCGTGTACGGCTATACCAAGAACCTGTTCGGCAACGTGCCCGTGGCCGGTGTGCTCGGCGACCAGCAGGCCGCCCTGTTCGGGCAGACTTGCTTTAACCCCGGCGAGGCCAAGAACACCTACGGAACCGGCTGCTTTATGCTGATGAATACCGGCGAAAAGATTATCCCCAGCAAGAGCGGCCTGCTGACGACCATGGCCTATCAAATCGGCGACCAGCCGGCGGTATATGCCCTGGAAGGTTCGATCGCCATCGCCGGCGCGCTGGTGCAGTGGCTGCGCGACAACCTGAAGCTGATCGAGCAGTCGGCCGATATCGAGCCGCTGGCGCGTACCGTGCCGGACAACGGCGGCATCTATTTCGTGCCGGCCTTCTCAGGACTGTTCGCCCCCTACTGGCTCAGCGACGCCCGCGGCGTGATCGCCGGGATGACCCGCTTCACCAACCGCGGCCACATCGCTCGCGCCACCCTCGAAGCCACCGCCTATCAGGTGCGTGAGGTGCTGGACGCCATGGAGAAGGACTCGGGCGTTCAGTTGACCACCCTGAAGGTGGACGGCGGCATGGTGGTCAACGACCTGCTGATGCAGTTCCAGGCCGATATCTTGAACGTGCCGGTGGTGCGGCCGCGCGTCACCGAGACGACTGCGCTGGGCGCGGCATACGCGGCAGGGTTGGCGACCGGGTTCTGGAACAGCCTGGACGAGCTGCGCGCCAAGTGGGGTAAGGATAAAGAGTGGACCCCGAACATGGACGAGGCCACCCGGGCGCGCCTGTATGCCGAGTGGAAGAAAGCCGTCCAGCGGACCATGCACTGGGTGGAGACATGAGCGACAAACCGAAGGCCGTCTTGATCGGCGCGGGCTTTACCGGCTGCGCCAGCGCTCACGACCTGGCGCTGCGCGGCTTCGATGTGACCGTTGTCGAGCGCGGCGAGATTAGCTCGGGCACGTCCGGGCGCACGCACGGGCTGCTGCACAGCGGAGGACGCTACTGCGTCACCGACCAGGAAGCCGGTATCGAGTGCATCGATGAGAACCTGATCCTGAAGGTTATCGCCAAACAAACCATCGAAGTCAACGGCGGGCTGTTCGTGGCGCTGAACGACAGCGACCTGGAGTACAGCGTGCCGTTCGTGCAGGGCTGCGAGACCTGCCGGATCCCCATCGAGCAGCTCACGCCGCGGCAGGCGCTGGCCTTCGAACCCGCGCTCAACCCGGGTGTGCTGACCGCTTACACCGTGCCGGATGCCACCTTCGATCCGCTGCGGCTGGCGCTGGCCTTCGCCGCCACCGCCAAGAAGAACGGTGCCCGCTTCCACACCTATCACCGGGTAGAAGCCATGCTGACCGATGGCAAAGGCAGCGTGACCGGTGTGAAGGTGCAGGACAGGAGCAGCGGGCAAACCAAAGAGTTCCACGCCGATATCGTGATCAACGCCACCGGAGCGTGGGCCGGGCAGGTGGCAGAGATGGCCGGGGCGCACGTGCCGGTCATCCCGACGCCGGGAGTCATGGTGGCTTACGACCAGCGCCTGGTGCAGCGGGTGATCAATCGCTTGAACGAACCCGGCGATGGTGACATTCTGCTGCCGCAGCGGCGCATGGTGGTGATCGGCACTACGTCGTTCACGGTCGAAGACCCCGATTACATCCCCGTCGACGACGCCCAGGTGCGCGAGATGCGCGCGCGGGCGGTCGAGCTGGTCCCGGCGGTCAGTCAAACCAAGGAACGTGGGGCGTGGATGTCGGCCCGGCCGCTGATCGCCTCCGGGATGACCGGGCGCAGCCTGTCGCGCACCTTCAAGTGCTTCGACCACGCGGAGAGCGACGGCATCGGCGGACTGGTGACGATTACCGGCGGCAAGGCCACCACCTGCCGGGCGATGGCCGAGACCACCTCGGATGTGGTCTGCCGCAAGCTCGGCATCCAGGCCGAGTGCGCGACGAAACAGGTTGTACTGAGTTCTTATCGAGAGTATTATCATGACTGATCCTCAATGGACGGTAACCTTTCGGATTGCCCGGCAGATTGGCGATGGACCGCGTGCTTACCAGGATTACACCCTGGCAGTCGATCCGGATGAATACGTGCTGGACGGCATCGAGCGCATTTGGGCCTCCCAGGACCGCAGCCTGACCTTCCGCCATGCCTGCCACCACTCCACTTGTGGGGCCTGCGGGATGCTGGTCAACGGAAGCGAGAAGCTGACTTGCATCACGCCCATCCGCTCGGTGACCCGCGACGGCGGCAGGCTGCAGATTGACCCCATGCGCAACTTCCCGGTGGTCAGCGATCTGGTCGTGGAGATGTCAGAGTTCTACACCCGCATGGAGCGCACCGGCTACGACCAGGTGGCCAGGCTGGGCGAGGCCTGCCTGCCCTACGAAGAAGGCTGTGAAGAACAGCTCGGCTCGGACAACGAGCGGCTGGTGGATTGCATCGAATGCGGTCTGTGCATCAGCGCCTGCCCGCCTTCGCGCACCGACGAAAGCTATCTGGGCCCGGCCGTGCTGGCCGCCATCCAGCAGGGTATCGCCGAAGGCAAAGGCCCCCTGCTGCTGGACATGGCTGACTGCAAAGAGGGTGTCTGGCGCTGCCACAGCGCCTACGAGTGCACTGCCGCCTGCCCTTCCAACGTCGACCCGGCCTGGCGGATCATGAATTTGCGCCGTCAGGTGATCGGGCACCGGGTAGCCGGGCTGTTCCGGCGGAAAGAGAGCGCCTGAGCCATGAAGAACCATCCTTCACCTCGCAACTTCATGCGCTGGTTCGACCCGCGCAACCGCCACCTGGCCTACTGGGCCTTCATCCTCAACCGGGTCACCGCACTGGGGCTGGTGCTGTACCTGTTCCTGCACCTGATCGTGCTGAGTACCCTGGCGAGCGGCCCCCAGGCCTACGATGCCTTCATCGCCTTCGCCAAGCAGCCGGTGGTGCTGTTCGGCGAACTGCTGGTGGTGGCCGCCGGGATCATCCACGGGCTGAACGGCATCCGGGTCGGCATGACAAGCCTCGGCGCGGGCGTCACCCGTCAGCGCACGATGTTCATCGTCCTGATGACCATCGCGGTCGTATCGATCGCCGCTTTCGCTTTACGAATGTTCGCCCACTAGAAAGGAGGGCCGCATGGACAGACCTGTTGTAGGACCGAAAGCGGGCGAGAGCGCCTGGATCTGGCTGGCGAAAATTTTCACCGGGATGTTCGTGATCGTGCTGCTGGCCATCCACTTCGCAGTCAACCACCTGCTGGCGCCCGAGGGCCTGCTCACCTACGCCGACGTGCTGGCCTATTACAGCCACTGGATTGTGCCGGTAATGGAGATCGCTTTCCTGGTGTTCGTGGTGTCGCACGCCCTGATCGGCTTGCGCAGCATCATCCTGGACCTGAACCCGTCCGCTCGCTGGATGAAGGCGATCGACTACGGGCTAATGGCGTTGGGAGCGGTTGCGATCGTGTATGGAGCCTGGCTAATCGTCGTGATTGCGACCAGGGCCGCCGCCTGAAAGGGATTCTCCGCGCCATTTGGAATCCCCACTGCAGGTTCCTCCTTCCTTCTGAGGGATGACACGCGGTGGGGATTTCATTTCCCTAAAAGCATTCTGACTTTTGCTATAATCATTGCAGACAAAACTCGGGGAGAATACAAATGCACATGATCATGTTCGTCCTGGACAATCCAGGCAAGCTGGACAACATCCTCGACGCCTGGGAGCAGATCGGTATCCGCGGGGTGACCATCGTAGAAAGCACCGGCATCCAACGGCTGCGCAAGAATCGGGCCCGCATCCCCATGCGCTTCGCCATCGAGCCGATGGTGTTCGGCGGTGAAGAGGGCAACCTGACGTTGTTCACTATGGTGGCGGATAACGCCATGGTGCAGCGCTGCCTGCAAGCCACCGAGACCATCGTCGGCAACCTGGATGAGCCGAATACCGGCATCCTGGCGTCCTGGCCGCTTTCCACCATCAAGGGGCTGCCGCCGGTCATGACAGAGAGAAACGAGGATTAATGGTTTGGGTGACCTTTGTCTTCAGCGCAGCCGTCATCGTCTTTGCGGCCATCAAACTGGCCGAATACGGCGATGCCATTTCGATCCGGACGGGGTTGGGCGGCATGTTCATCGGCCTGATCTTAATGGCCGGGGCAACCTCCTTGCCGGAACTGCTGACCACCATCAACGCAATCTCACAGGGCATCCCGAACCTGGCAGCCGGAAACATGTTCGGCAGCAGTATGTTCAACATGCTGCTGCTGGGCATGATGGACGTGGTCCATCGGCAGGTGCGCATCCTGCGCCAGGTGGCCCGGCGGCACACCCTATCGGGCAGCGTGGCGGTGCTGCTCATGACCCTGGCGATCTTCTTCGTGCTGGCCAACGTGCAGCTAAAGATCGGCTGGGTGGGCATCGACAGCCTGACCCTGATGGTCACGTACGTCATCGGCCTGCGGATCATCCAGTCGGCCAGCCTGCAGACCAGTGAGCCGCGGCAGGTGGAAGTCAACGGTGACGTGCCTACGCTGCGGACGGCGATTTTAGGGTTCGGCATCGCCACGCTGCTGCTGATCGTGGTCATGCCAATCATGGTCAACGCCAGCGGCGACATCGCCCGCATGACCGGCCTGGGCACGGGCTTCGTCGGTACGGCGCTGGTAGCGATCGTAACCTCGCTGCCGGAACTGGTGACCACCATCACCGCGGTGCGGCTGGGTGTGTACGATCTGGCCGTGGGCAACCTGTTCGGCAGCAATATGTTCAATATGTTTATACTCGGGTTCTCGGACTTCTTCATGCTGAACGGGCGCTTCATCGGCGTGATCACGCCGGACTTCGCCCTGGTGGGCTTGATCGGCCTGATCATGACCATCATCGGACTGATCAGCAACCAGGCCCGCCTGGAACGCAAATTCCTGTTCGTGGAGATCGACGCCCTGATCTTGATCCTCGTGTATTTCTTGGGCATGCTGTTCATCTACCAACGAGGGATTGGTATTTGAAGTCCTCAGACCCGAAGGGGTACCGAAAACAGGTCGATTCGATCTGAGGTTGCGGCCAGGGACTGCCCTCACCGGTTTTAGCCGCGCGCCCACTTGACGGATTCTGTGAAGGCGAATACAATCAACTGTCGCCGCCCCAAGACAAATGGGGCAGCCGGAACTCATTATTTCAACCGGCGAAAGCCGAGTTATATAGAGCGAGGGTAACCTCCTGGTGAGGTGAGAGGCGCTCGAAGGATAACTTGAATGGAAAGACACGTACTTCATGCAACCCGTCGGACTGTGACGGGTAAACAAGTCGGCCAACTGCGCCGCGAAGGTAAACTCCCTGCCGTTCTCTACGGCCACAACATCGAATCGACCCCGGTCACCCTGGACCTGCGTCAGGCTACCCGCTCCATGATGGGCCTGACCGGATCGAGCCTGATCACCGTTGACGTCGACGGTGTGGAACATGCTGCCCTGGTGCGCGAAGTTCAACGCGATTTCATCCGCGGTAACATGCTGCACATCGACTTCCAGGTCGTTTCGTTGACCGAGAAGATCAAGGCGATGGTGTCCGTAGAGCTGGAAGGCATCGCTCCGGCCGTGCGCGCCATGGCCGCCGCAATCGTCACCAACCTGAACGAGATCGAAGTCGAGGCGCTGCCAGGGAACCTGGAAGACCGCTTCACTGTCGACATCTCTATCCTCAAAGCCGTAGGTGACGCCATCTACGTGCGCGACCTGCAGGTGCCGGAAGGCGTCGAAATTCTGACCGATCCCGACGAAGTTGTGGTAATTGCCACCGCGGCTGTCCAGGCGGCCGAGGAAGAGGAAGCGGAAGAAGAAGAGCTCGTCGAAGAGAACGAGGAGCCCGAAGTGATCGAGCGCGGCAAGCGCGAGGAAGGCGAAGGCGAAGAGGAGTAATCCCCTTCTCCAGCAGTATCCAATTTAGTGGGCCGCCTTTTCAGGCGGCCCATGTTTTTTAACGAACCAATACGGCTGGCCGCCGTGCCCCCGCCCCATAATGCGCAAGACCACAGAATTCCACCTGTAGGGGAACGGCGAGTAACGCAAAACACCACAATTTCACCTGTAGGGGCACGGCGAGTAGTGCAAGACTCCATAATTTAACCAATACGAAGCCGTGCCCCCCACAACCCACCAGAATCATTTCAATGAAAAATTGCCTTGACCCCTTCCCTTCGGCCTAAATGACTGATTGCCATCGGGGCACGGCTTCGTATTGGTTAAATTATGTGCGTCTTGCGCTACTCGCCGTGCCCCTACATTTGCAATCCTGTGGTCTTGCACTACTCGCCGTGCCCCTGCAGATTAAATTATGTTGTCTTACACTTGTGGGGGCGGGGGCACGGCTTCGTATTGGTTAAATTATGTGGTCTTGCACTACTCGCCGTGCCCCTACAGGTTAAATTATGCGGTCTTGCACTTGTGGGGCGGGGGCACGGCTTCGTATTGGTTAAATTATGTGGTCTTGCGCTGCTCGGCGTGCCCCTACAGGTGGAATTCTATGTTCTTACGCGGCTCGGCGTGCCAATTTTATGGCTTTTCAAAAATGAACAGGATCGGAATTGGACGGCAGCAATCCGAGGATCTCTAAAAACCGGACCGTGATCCGCGCCGTGATTCCCCACAGCAGTTCCCCCTCGTACGTCTCGTAGAACACCACCTGCTCGTCGGTTCCGTTCGGACGGCGGTAGGGACGCTCTTCCCAGTTGCGCGTGTCGGCCAGCCATTGCAGCGGGATGGTGAAGGCGCGCACGACTTCAGCGGGCTGCAGGCGCTGTTCGAAGGGCCAGCGGATGCGCCCGACGACCGGTGTGATCAGGTAGCTGCTGACGGTGGAGTAGTCGGGCATGCGGCCGAGCAGCTCGACGTCGCCGGGTTGCAGCCCGACCTCTTCGTTGGCTTCCCGCAGGGCGGCGGCATCCAGGGTGGGATCCTCCGGCTCGACCGCGCCGCCGGGGAAGGAAACCTGGCCCTTGTGGTTGAGGACCGCATCTGTGCGGCGCGTGTAGAGCAGATGCCATTCGTTGTCCAGCCGCAGCAGCGGCACGAGCACGGCGGCGCGGCGCAGGCTGCCGTTGCTGGAAAGGGGCGCATTGGCGGTATAGGGGCGCAGCCGCTCGCGGATGAAGGATTCGGTGAGAGGGTCTGAGGTCAAGGCGGTCCCTATTCCTCCTCTTCCCCTGGCGGGAGCAGCTCCTCTAGTTCCGAGGGTTCGGCGCGGGTGTGGTCGATGAAGATCGGGCGGGAGAAGATCAGGTAGCCGGTGTGGGCGATCATTCGGTCGTTGGGACGCAGGCGTTCTGGCTCGGTGCGGTAATAGCGCAGCAGGACTTCGACCACCTCGGTGAAGGCGAACTCGTACTGGCGCAGGGCGTGCAGCAGCAAGGAGACCTGGTTGGCGGTGGGCAGGATGCTGCCGAAGAAGCCGCCCAGCTTGAGCGCCTCACGGACCCGGCCCATGTAGTCCCAGGGGTTAGGCACGTCGAGGAACAGGGCGTCCACGTTGGTCTCGTCGAAGCCTTCGGCAATGTCGCGCAGCTTGAAATCGACCCGGCCTTCGAGGCCCATGCGCTTGAGGTTGCGCTCGGCCAGCTGCTGCATCTCGGGCCGCACCTCGTAGGAGAACACCTTACCTTCCGTCCCCACGGCATAGGCCAGGGCCCGCGTCAGGGCGCCGGAACCGGAGCCGGCCTCCAGCACGACCGAGCCGGAGCCGATGCCCATGGTCACCAGGATCAGGCCGATGTCCTTGGGGTACATGATCTGCGTGTTGCGGGGCGTGTCGAGCAGCAGATCGTGCAGGGCCGGCTGCAGCAGGTAGAAGGTCTGCCCGGTGTGGCTGATGATCTGGCTGCCGAAGGGCTTGCCGATCAGATCGTCGTGCTTGATGACGCCGCGATGCGACTGCAGCTCGGCGCCGGATTTGAGGGTCAGGAGGAAGTGGTTATGGCGCACGCCGACCAACTCGATGACGTCGCCTTCTTGGGCGTGAGTTCCGTGTGGATTCCAGGTCAAAATGAAGCTCCTTGCGATAGGTCTTATGGGGTATTTTACTCGAATGTCTGTTTTAAAGAGCAGCCAATCAGGCAATTCGTCTGGCGACACAGTGGCACCGGACGAATTGCCCGATTGGCTGCTCTTTCCTGGAACTTTTTGGCCCTGAAACCTGTCGTATAATAAGGACTGTGCGCGCCAAGCGGGATGATGCGCGCCGGCAAGTAACCCGATCATTGCAAGTGAAAAAAGCAGGTAACCCCTGCCATCTTGAAGGAGATACGACAATGCATGCTTCACCATTTAGACCCCTGGCTCTGATCCTCCTGGCCCTGGCGCTGACCCTTGTCAGCTGCACGCCCGTGGCCACACCCGCTGCCGAAACACAACCGGCAGCGCCCACGCTCGATCAGCAGGTCATCAACCAAACCCTGGAAGCCGTCCAGACGTCAGCCGTCGAGACGGTGCTGGCCGAGCTGACCGCAAATGCGCCGGTCGCCACCGATACACCCGTCCCGACCAGTGTGCCGCCTACACAAGAGCCCACCATCCCACCCCTGCCGAGCAACACGCCGGTGCCGGTGCTGCCGACGAACACGTTCGTGCCGCTGCCGACCTTGACCAGCACGCCTTCGGCCTATTCGTGCGAGGTGACCAAGCTGAACCCGGCCTGGAATACAACCATGAAGCCGGGAACCGACTTCGACTTCAACGTGACCCTCAAGAACACGGGCACGCACAAGTGGTCGGAGAACTCCTTCGACTTCCGTTATTCGAGCGGAACGAAGTTCGGTGCAGGCTCGAAGGTGCTCGACCTGCCGGAAACGGTCGCTAACGGCGACAAAGTGCAGTTTATCGTCGATATGGTCGCTCCGGATGAGGTCGGCACGTACAAGGCCACCTGGACCTTGGCCGGCGATGGCTTCACCGCCTGCTCGGTCACCATCCAGATCCAAACCGAGGACTAAAGCCGGCGAGTGCTGCGAAAGCAGCCAAATACAAGAGAGAGAGTGGGGTGCCGCTGCATCCCACTCTCTCTCTGTCTCGTAAGCGCCGAGATTTTTATAATCTTCCTATACATTAAATCTTAACACCCCGCTTGTGCTATAGTATAATACGGCAAAACACTTGTCGAACAATGCTTTTCAAAACAGTGGTAAACCGCCATCATTCATCCTCGTTTTGGGGAAAACTAGCGAGAAAAGCGTACTGGCAAGACAACGAATGGGGAAGTGCTGGAACTGGCAGACAGGCGTGACTTAGGATCACGTGCCGAAAGGCGTGTGGGTTCAAGTCCCATCTTCCCCACTGCATCTCAAACACTAGTAAAAGGGAAGTAGCTTTGAAAATCGAAACTCAAACTCGTGAAGATCAACAAGTTCAGATAACCGCAGAGGTTGAATCAGAAGAACTGGAAAAATACAAGCGCCGCGCCGCCCGGCAAATCGCGAAGCAGGCCAAGATCCCTGGGTTCCGACCCGGGAAGGCCCCCTACGATGTGGTCAAGCGGCTGTATGGCGAAGAGGCCATCCGGGAACAAGCGGTGGAAATGCTGATCGATGAACTCTATCCGCAGGTCCTGAAAGAAGCGGAAGTGGAGCCTTCGGGCCCAGGACGGCTGCAAGAGATCGTCAGCTACGATCCGCCGACCTTCTCGTTCGTCGTGCCGCTCAACCCCGAGGTGGAGCTGCCGGATTACCGGGCCATCCGTAAGGATTACGACGCCCCTGAAATTAGCGACGAAGAAGTGGAAGCGACCATCACCAGCCTGCGCCGCAACTACGGCACGGCCGAACCGGTGGAGCGCGCCGCCGAAAAAGGCGACCTGGTCTATATCAAGGTCAGCTCGCGCTACGCCAAGCCGGAAGAAGGCGAAGAGGAAGAGTTCGTTAAAGAGACGCCGCTGACCGTTGTGGCGGGCGAGCCCAGCCCCGAAACCGCCGACTGGCCGTATGAAGGCTTCTCCAATGAGATGATCGGCGTCTCGGCCGGTGAGGAAAAGTCGATCCCCTACACTTTCCCCGAAGATTCCATTTACGAAAACCTGCGCGACCGCGACGTGGTGTTCCACGTGGTGGTTCAGAGCATCAAAGAGCTTAAGCTGCCGGAACTGGACGACGAGTTTGCGAAGACGCTGGGTGAGTTCGAGAACGTGGAAGAACTGCGCAAGGCAGTCCGCGAGCAGATGGAAACCAACGCCCGCCAGCAGTACGACGAAGACTACATGGGCGGCCTGATCCAAGAGATTGTCGACCAGTCGACGGTGAAGTATCCGCCGCACGCGCTGGAGCATGAGGTAGAGCACGTGCTGGAGCACCTGGAAGAAGACCTGGCCCGCCAGCAGATGGACTTGGAAACCTACTTCAAAACGCGCGAGACCAATCGCGAGCAGTTCATCGAAGAAGAAGCCACTCCGGTTGCCCGTCAGCGGTTGGAGCAGGCCCTGGTGCTGGAGGAGATTGCCCGGCATGAAGAAATCCAGCTTCAGAACACCGAGCTGCAGCAAGCCGTGCTGCGGCGTTTAGGCGAGCTGCCCGAGGATTGGGGCGAGCGCTATAAGACCAAGCAGGCCCAGCAAGAACTGCTGAACACCCTGACAATGGATACCGCCAACCGCATGATGAACGAGCGCCTGCTGCAACGCATCAAAGCGATCGCATCGGGCGAGCAAGAGAAAGCCGAAGCGGAAGCCGCTGCACAGGCGGAAGCTGCCGCTGCCGCTGAAGCCGAAGCGCCGGAAGAGGGTCTCGAAGCCGCAGACACGGGCGAGACCGTAGACCAGGCGCAGGAACTGGTGGATGAAACGGTGGAGGAAGGCGGCGTCACGGAAGAGCCGGACTTCCCGGCCTCGGCTGCCGAAGACCAGCAGGCTGAAGGCGAATTGGGTGTCGCTGGAACCGAAGACACGCAAGAAGACGAAAAACAAGAAGACGAAAGCGCCGGCTAGGAAACGCCGGTAAGAGCAAGTTATTGTTCGTTGGTGAGCAAGAAAGGTGAAACTCATGTCTATTCCTGACTTTAAGTCTGTTATCCCGCACGTGATCGAATCTTCCGGTCGCGGCGAGCGGGTGTACGATATCTATTCGCTGCTGCTGCGCGAACGGATCATCTTCCTGGGTACCCCGATCGACGATCAGATCGCAAACCTGATCGTGGCCGAGCTGCTCTATCTGAGCCGCGAAGACTCCGAGCGCGAGATCCAGATGTACATCAATTCCCCGGGCGGCGTGATCTATGCCGGCCTGGCCATCTACGACACGATGAAGATGATCCCCAACCGGATCAGCACCGTGGCCGTAGGCGTGACCGCCTCGTTCGGCACGGTCCTGCTGGCCGCAGGGACCAAGGGCCACCGCTATGCCCTGCCGCATGCCACGATCCATATGCACCAGCCGCTGGGCGGCGCACAGGGTCAGGCCAGCGACATCGAGATCCAGGCACGCGAGATCTTGCGCCTGAAATCAAGCCTGAATAAGATCCTGTCGGATGCCACCAAGCAGCCGCTGGAGACCATCGAGCGCGACACCGAGCGCGACTTCTACCTGGACGCCCAGCAGGCGGTGGATTACGGCCTGGTGGACCAGGTGCTGCAGATGCCGGATAAAGAATAACCGGAACGCTGCATTTTCGATTGAACAGGTTTCAGGCCGGATGGCAATATGCTGTCCGGCCTGTGTCGTGAGGAGCGCAAGAAAGCATGATCGAAACCCTATCCCCTCGGATGGAAGGCTTGATTTTGGACATGGACGGGGTGCTGTGGCGAGGTGACGAGCCGATCGGCGACCTGCAGGCAGTGTTCGCACGCATTCAGGCGCTGGGGCTGAAGTTCGTGCTGGCGACCAACAACTCGGTGCGCACACCGCGCGAGCACCTGGATAAGCTGCGCACCTTTGGGATCGACCTGCCGGACGATAAGGTGATCAACTCGTCGATGGCGGCGATCTACCTGCTGAAGCAGCATTACCCGAAGGGCGGGCCGGTGTACGTGATCGGCTCGAATGGTCTGCGGCAGCAGTTGTCGGAAGCGGGCTACCCGTTTGCCGAGGAGAACGTGCTGGCCGTGGTGGTGGGGCTGGACCGGGCGTTCGACTTCGCCAAGCTGTCTCAGGCGAACCGGCTGATCCGGGCAGGAGCGAAGTTTGTGGGCACCAACCCGGATGTCACCTTCCCGCAGCCGGAGGGGTTGGGCCCGGGGACAGGGGCGATCCTGGCGGCGATTGCGGCCGCAGCACAGACCGAGCCGGCCATTGCGGGCAAACCCTATCCACCGATGATGCGCATGGCGCTGGAGCGCATGGGCACTGCGCCCGAGACGACCCTGGCGATCGGTGATCGGCTGGACACGGACATCGCTTCGGCGCAGAAGATCGGCTGCCGGACGGCGGTGGTGCTGACGGGGGTATCGACGCCGGAGGCGGTTGCCGAATGGAGACCCGCCCCAGATATCGTCGCGCCGGACCTGGCGATGGTGTTGGGGATGTGATATAATTTATCAGTTAAGTATCATAATTATCGAGTGTATTTGGAAGAATCGATAAGAACACGGCAGTCAGAGAAGATCCCCCGGATCATTCCTCCATAAGCCGTGCCCTTCTGAGAAAACCTGGTTTTGAGAGTGGTGTTAAGAGTAATCTGATGAAGGTAAATACCAAACCGCTCATCTACGATTTGACGTTGGATGAGCTGAAAGAAATCTTTAAAGAATGGGGAGAGCCCTCCTACCGGGCAGCGCAGGTCTGGCAGGGTCTGTACCAACAGCTCTGGAACCAACCGGAGGAGTTCAGCTCGCTGCCGCTCAAGCTGCGCGAGAAGCTGGCGGAGCATTTTCATTTTAAGGCGCTGGCGCCCGAGCGTGAGCTGCGCTCGGAGGACGGTGAAACGGCTAAGACCCTGTTCCGCCTGGCGGATGAGCGCACGATCGAGACGGTGTTGATGCGTTACACCGAGCGGCGGACGCTGTGCATCTCGTCGCAGGCGGGCTGCGCCATGGGCTGCGTGTTCTGCGCCACCGGGCAAATGGGCTTTAAACGCAACCTGAGCAGCGGTGAGATCGTGGCACAGGTGCTGTATTTCGCCCGTGAGCTGAAGGAGCAGGGTGAGAAGGTGACCAACGTGGTGGTGATGGGCATGGGCGAGCCGCTGCATAATTACGACGCTACCATGGCTGCCATCGACCGGTTGAACGACCCTGAGGGCTTCAGGCTGGGCGAGCGGCGCTTCACCGTGTCGACCGTGGGTCTCGTGCCGAAGATCCGCCAGTTTGCAGCCGAGAAGCGCCAGATCAACCTGGCGATTAGCCTGCATGCCACGCGGGACGAAGAACGCTCGGCGATGATGCCGATCAACAAGAAGTACTCGATCGGCCAGCTGATCCAGGCGGCAAAGGATTACACCGAGCAGACCGGGCGGCGGGTGACGTTCGAGTGGGCACTGATCCAGGATGTCAACGACAGCGAGGAGCAGGCGCGGGAGCTGGCGTACCTGTTGAAAGGCATGCTGTGCCACGTCAACGTGATCCCACTGAATCCGACTAAGAAGTTCGCCGGACAAGCCACCACCCGCAAGCGGGCGGAGGCGTTCAAGGCAGCACTGGAGAAGCTGGGCATCCCTTGCAGTATCCGCATCCGGCGGGGCATCGATATCCAGGCAGGCTGTGGGCAGCTGGCGACCGAGGCTGAAGAGGCCGCCTAGCATGTGCGCCCGTCATTACTCACGAAATAAAGCACCCTCATGTTATAATCCGAACCATGGTTGATTTCTTAAACAAATGGCGAGAGGGTCTGAACAAGACCCGTAAAACGGCGTTCGGGCGCATTGCGACCGTGTTTGGCGCGACCGAGATCGATGAGGACACCTGGGATGAGCTCGAAGCGATCCTGGTGCAGGCCGATCTGGGTATCGAGACGACCGAGGAGATCGTGGCAGCGCTGAAAGAGACGGTGTTCGAGCGCGGCCTGACCCGCTCGGACGAGCTGCAGGATGCGCTGCGGGACGAGCTGCTCAAGCGGCTGGACCCCACCCCCGACATTGAAGAAGTGATCAACTCGCAGCACCCGGCAGTGGTGCTGTTAGTAGGCGTCAACGGCTCGGGCAAGACCACTACCGCAGCCAAGCTGGGCAAACGCTACGCGCAGCTTGGCAAGAAAGTGCTGCTGGTGGCGGCCGACACCTACCGGGCTGCAGCGGTCGATCAGCTGGAAGTATGGGCCGAGCGACTGAACCTGCCAATCCTGGCGGGTGCGCCGGGCGGCGACCCAGGCGCGGTCACCTACGATGCGATCCAGTCGGCGCAGTCGCGAAAGCTGGATTTACTGCTGGTCGATACAGCCGGGCGCTTACACACGCGCTACAACTTGATGGAAGAACTGAAGAAGGTTCACCGGGTGGCGGGCAAGGCCCAACCAGGCGGACCGGCAGCCACCTGGCTGGTGCTGGACGCCACAACCGGTCAGAATGCGCTGCTGCAAGCGCGGGCGTTCAAGGAGGCAGTCAAGGTGAACGGCGTGATCCTTGCCAAGCTGGATTCGTCGGCCCGGGGCGGGATGGCCTTCGCCATCCAGAAGGAACTGGGCTTGCCGATCCTGTTCGCAGGATTGGGTGAGAAGCCCGACGATTTGACGCTCTTCGACCGGGAAGCTTTTGTAGACGGTATTTTAACAAAGAACGCATAGGAAATTTCGGAGCGGCGCAGCTCCTTTCGATGACAGGAGAAATGATGCAAGATTTGATCGAACGCTTGAAAAATAGCAGTGAAACACTCCAGAATTTACTGGTGTATCTTTGACTTACCGATAAAAAAAACCCACCTCCAACAACTACAGAAAGAATCAGAAGAGCCCGACCTGTGGGACAACCGCGAGCGAGCATTGAAGGTCATGAAGAACCTGGCCGATTTGCGCGAAGAGGTTGAGCAGTGGCGCGGTCTGGAAAAGCGCCTGAACGACACACTGGAGCTGGCGCAGATGGAAGATGAAAGCCTGCGCCAAGACCTCGAGTCGGAAGTCGCCCAGATCGAGGCGGAGCTGGCTAAGCGCGAGATCGACGTGCACCTGTCTGGGCGCTACGACAAGGGCAACGCCCTGCTGTCGATCAACGCTGGGGCAGGCGGGACCGACTTGCAGGATTGGGCCTCGATGCTGGAGCGCCTGTACCTGCGCTGGGCCGAGCGCCGGGGCTACCAGGCCGAGATCCTGGACCGGACCGAAGGGGAGGAAGCCGGGATCAAGAGCGTGACGATTGCAATCGATGGGCGCTACGCTTACGGCTACCTGCGTCCAGAGAAGGGCGTACACCGCCTGGTGCGCCTGTCGCCGTTCGACGCGGCTCACCGCAGGCACACCTCGTTTGCACAGGTGGAAGTGCTGCCGGACACAGGCGACGACGATCTGGAAGTGCAGATCGACCCGAACGACTTGCGGATCGACGTGTACAAGTCGTCGGGTGCGGGCGGGCAAAACGTGCAGAAGAATGCCACCGCGGTGCGCATCACCTACCTGCCAACCGGGATGGTGGTCACGTGCCAGAATGAACGCTCGCAGATGCAGAACCGCGAGAATGCCATGCGCGTGCTGCGGGCCCGGCTGCTGGAGATCGAGCGTGAACAGCAAGAGAAAGAGCTGTCAGATCTGCGTGGCGAATATACGAAAGCGGAATGGGGCAACCAGATCCGTTCGTACGTGCTGCACCCCTATCAGATGGTGAAAGATCACCGCACGGAGTACGAGGAAGGGAATACGCAGGCGGTCTTGGATGGGGAGATCGATGAGTTCATCGAGGCGTATTTGCGGGGAGACACAGTAAAAGAGTAAAACACGGAGATGCGGTGACTACAGTCACCGCATCTCCGTGTCTCCCCCTCTCGCCTTCTGCATCAGTCCAGGATTTGAGCGAGCTCGAGCATCTTGGGGTTGAGGGTCTTTTTATTGCTGACGACCTCTGAAAGCGGGGTCGAGGTGATCTGGTCTTTTATCAGGCCCATGAGGATGCCGTGGTCTCCGTCCAGCATATGATCGACGGCATGGGCGCCCAGGCGGCTGGCGAGGATGCGGTCGAAGGCGCCGGGATTGCCGCCGCGCTGGATGTGTCCGAGAATGGCTACACGTAGATCGAAGCCAAGGCGCTCACGGTGCTCGACAAAATACTCGTCCAGCCTCTGGGCGTTATACTTGGCGCCCTCCGCGACCACGATGATAGCGTGCGATTTGCCGGCCTCGTAGGCGGCCTCGATGCCCTTGGCGACTTGCTCGGGCGTAATGTCCACCTCGGGAATGACGACCATCTCCGCTCCACCGGCGATGCCCGACATCAAGGCCAGGTAGCCACAGTCACGCCCCATGACTTCCAGCAAGAAGGCGCGCTGGTGAGAGGAGGCGGTGATCTTCAGGCGGTCGATCGCTTCAAGGGCGATGTTAAGGGCTGTGTCGACGCCGATGGTAATCTCGGAGCCATACAAATCGTTATCGATGGTGGAAGCGACGCCCACCACGGGGAAGTCCATCTGTGAGAGCGTGTACGAGCCGGTCTGCGAGCCGTTGCCGCCGATGATGATCAGACCCTGAATGCCGTATTGGTTGAGAGAGCGGATGGCGCGGATGCGCCCCTTTTCCGTCTTGAACTCGAGGCTGCGGGCGCTGCCCAGGATGGTGCCGCCGCGCTGGATGATGCCGGCGACGTCGCGGCCACCCATCGGGATCATCCGGCCTTCAATCAGCCCCTCGTAGCCGCCGCGTACACCGAAGACCTCGACGCCCTTCGATACGGCTGTGCGCACGACGGCACGGATGGCAGCGTTCATACCGGGAGCGTCCCCCCCACTTGTCAGAACTGCGATACGATTCATATGATACCTCCTCCTTGGAATCTCCCCAAAAGCTTGTAGTGGTAACGCCTGAGGCAGTGGTGTCTTGGTAAAGAGAAAGCGCCATAGCAGTAGCGCTTTCTCTTTACCAAGACACCACTGCCTCAGCAGTTACTCGCTTTTCCCAGCCTGCGATTCAATTCTATCATGGATAGGGTGAATCGCCTGTCAAAAATCCGTATCTCCTCACCGGCGCACGAACCTGCGTATGTCTTCCACCCTTTCCTTTCGAGAGGGACAGGTCCATGCGCCGGTAAGGAGATACAAAAAAATCATGACACATGGGAAAGGAAGTCAGGCAGAATAGCAGTATTGTGGAATTTAGGGTCCGGGTTACAATGGCATGAGAGAATTCGTCGGCGCCGCACGGCTATTGTGCGGTCTCAGATTCGATTAATCCGATCAAAGAATTGGATATGGAACAAACCCCAAAAACCTACCCTAACAACTCAGGTCGATTACAAGCGGGCCGCCCAACGGATGAACCGGCGGCCGATTATCGCATCCGCCAGCACCCGATCCTGCCGATCCCCGAGCGGGAAATGCTGGAGATCTACTGGCAAAGCCAAAAGCTGAGCGCCCAAGCAGGTGAGACCATCGCGGCGGCGCTGTTTGCCAACGGGGTGCGAGTGTTTGGGCGCCACCACAAAGACGGCTCGCCGCAAGGCATTTTCTGCGCGAACGGGCAGTGCGCCCAGTGCATGGTGCTGGCAAACGGCAAGCCGGTGAAATCCTGCATGGAACTGGTGAAGCCGGGCATGCGGCTGGAACCGGCGGACGGGCTGCCGGCGCTGCCGCAAGTGCAGGAAGAAGCCCAACCGAAGGAGATCGCAGAAATCCACACCCCGGTGTTGATCCTGGGCGGCGGCCCGAGCGGGCTGTCGGCAGGCATCGAATTGGGCAAGCTGGGCATCCCGGCGATCCTGGTGGACGATAAGCACCGCCTGGGCGGCAAGCTGGTGCTGCAAACCCACCGTTTCTTCGGCTCAACCAAGGCGGCGCATGCCGGGACGCGCGGCATCGACATCGCCAGGCAGCTGGAAGAGGAGCTGCGCTCGCATGAGGGGATCGAGATCTGGCTGCAGAGCACGGCGTTGGCGGTGTACAGCGACAAGAAGGTCGGCATTCTGCGCAGCGCCGAAGAGTACGTGCTGGTGACGTGCGATGCGCTGCTGGTGGCGACCGGAGCGCGTGAGAAGTTCCTGGCGTTCGAGGGCAACACGCTGCCGGGAGTTTACGGGGCGGGAGCGTTCCAGACGCTGGTCAACCGCGACCTGGTACGCCCGGCGGAGAACCTGTTCATCGTCGGCGGCGGGAATGTAGGCCTGATCGCGGGGTACCACGCCTTGCAAGCAGGCATCCACGTGGAAGGGCTGGTGGAGGCCATGCCGGAGTGTGGCGGGTACAAGGTGCACCGCGACAAGCTGGCGCGCATGGGCGTGCCAATTTACACCTCGCACACCGTGCTGAGCGCCAACGGTAAAGATTACGTCGAATCCGTGACGATTGCAGAGGTGGACAATCGCTTCCGGCCCATCCCGGGCACCGAAAAGACCTTCGCCTGCGACAGCCTCCTGATTGCCGTGGGGTTAGACCCGGTCAACGAGTTCTATCTGAAGGCCAAGGAGTTCGGGATGCGGGCGTTCGCAGCCGGGGACGCTGAGGAGATCGCCGAGGCATCCGCGGCGATGTTTACCGGCAAGATCAAGGGACTGGAGATCGCCCAGGCGCTGGATTACCCTGCGCCGGAAATCCCGGAGGAGTGGCGCCGGACGGTGGAGATCTTGAAGTCGAAGCCGGGCAGTATCGTGGAAGAGGAAGAATCGGATGACACCCCGGGTGGGGCATTCCCCGTGATCCATTGTACCCAAGAAATCCCATGCGACCCCTGCACGGCCTTATGCCCAAACGGCCTGATCTTCCTGGACGAAGCCGATATCCGCAAGACGCCCACCTTTTTGGGCAACAACTACTGCTGCGCGGTGTGCGAGCGCTGTGTGGCCGGCTGCCCGGGGCTGGCAATCACGATTGTGGATTACCGCCCAAACAAAGACGTGCCGCTGGTGTCCATCCCGTACGAATTCACGCGTGCCTCGATTGCCAAGCACGACATCGTCACTGTGCTGGACGTGGAAGGCAACCGGCTGGGCGACGTGCCGGTGATGGGCGTGCACGCTCCCAAGATCAACGACCGGACGCTGGTGGTGCAAGTGATGGCGCCCAAAGAGTACGCCCGAGAGATCGCCGGCATCCGGATACAAGACCCCGAAGAAATCCAGCCCCTGGAGGCGGACAAAGCCTACACGGAACACGTGACGGACGATACGATCGTGTGCCGCTGCGAGCGGGTGACCGCAGGGGAGATCCGGGCCTTAATCCGGAATGGGATGCGAGACATCAACGAGATCAAGGCGATCAGCCGGGCGGGCATGGGCGCTTGCGGATCGAAGACCTGCAACACGCTGATCCACCGGCTGTTCAAGGAAGAGGGCATCCCCTTCGATGACGTGGTGGACGTGACCAGGCGCCCGCTGTTCATCGAGACGACGTTGGGCGTGTTTGCCGGCCTAAAGGATGCGGAGGAGGGCAAAAATGACTGAGGCTTCCATTCCGCATTACGATGTCGTGATCGTTGGGGCCGGTTCGGTTGGCGCTCCGGCGGCTTTTTACTTTGCGCAGGCAGGCTTCCGCACGCTCGTGCTCGAGTCGCATGCCAGCGTGGGACAAGAATCGAACAAGAAAGCAATCGGCGGTATCCGCGCCACCCACTCGGACCCGGCCAAGATCCGTTTGAGCCTGCGCAGTATCGAGATCTTCTCGACATGGCAGCAGATCTACGGCGAGGATATCGAGTGGACCAAGGGCGGCTACTGTTTTGTGGCATATCGAGACCAGGAAGAGAGCACCCTGAAGGCGCTGACCGCCACGCAAAAGCGCTATGACTTGAACGTGGACTACCTGGGCAAAGATGATCTGCTGGAAATCTCCCCCGATCTGAACCCAAACGGGCTGTTAGGCGGCAGCTTCTCACCGGACGATGGCAGCGCTTCTCCGCTGCTGGCCACGCACGCCTTTTACAGGCAGGCCAGGCAGCACGGCGCGGAGTTCCGCTTTAACGAGCCGGTGCGCGAGGTCATCCAAAAGAGCGGCAAAGTGAGCGCGGTGCGCACCGACCAGGGCCTGTATGGTACGAGTTTGGTGGTCAACGCGGCCGGAGCGTGGGCGAACGAAATCTCGCAGATGGTGGGCGTAGAAGTGCCGGTCAAGCCGGATTTACACGAGGCGGCCATCACCGAGGCGGTGGCCCATTTCCTCGACCCGATGATTGTGGACATCCGCAGCGCCCCAGGCTCGGCCAATTACTACTTCTACCAACACGCCACCGGGCAAATCCTGTTCTGCATTACGCCCAGCCCGAGCGTCTGGGGCTACGACACAAATGAGACCAGCAGATTCCTGCCAATGGTGGCCAAACGTATGGTGGAGGTCATGCCGCGCTTGAAGAACATCCGGGTCCGGCGCACCTGGGGCGGGCTGTACCCGATGACGCCGGACGGCTTCCCGATCGTCGGCTGGGCCGAAGGTGTGCAGGGATTTCTGAACGCGGTCGGCATGTGCGGGCAGGGGTTCATGTTGGGGCCGGGGCTGGCGGAGCTGCTGGTGCGGATGGCGCAGGACCGGTTGACGCCGGATGACCACCAGACGTTGGAGTACATGGCGCCGGACCGGGAGTTCGGCGGGCAGGAGCTGTTGAAGTAGAAGAAAGCAAAGAATATCACACAGGGCAAAGAAGACAGGGACGCAGAGGTTCTTTTAGAAATCTCTGCGTCCCTGTCTTCTTTGCCCTGTGTGATATTCTTTGTGTTATGCTTTTCCCGGTTCTCAAGGTAAAATAGGCAGATGATGATTAAAGGACTAATTTTTGATTTCGATGGCCTGATCGTGGATACCGAGACGCCCGATTATGCCACCTGGGAAGAAGTGTTCCAATCCTACCAGGGGCACATGCCGCAGGAGATTTGGCTGGCGTACACCGGGATGTACTGGAACATTCCGGAGCTAATGGATAAGTTGGAGGAGGCCGCCGGGCGCAAGCTGGATCGGGATGCGGTCTGGCAGCACCGAGAAGCGCTGTACCGGCAGAAGGTGCAGCAAGAAGTGGCGCGCCCGGGCGTGGAGGCTTACCTGAATGCCGCTGCCAGAATGGGCTTGCGCACGGCGATCGCGAGCAGCTCAGACTGGCCGTGGATCAGCGAGCACCTGGGGCGGATTGGCCTGGTGGAGCGGTTCGAGACGATCTGCACAGCCGACGACGTGGAGCGGGTGAAGCCGCACCCAGACCTGTTCCTGCTGGCGGCAGAGCGCCTGAACCTTCAGCCGGGTGAGACGATCGTGTTTGAGGATTCTGTAAATGGTGTCCATGCAGCCAAGATGGCGGGATGCCATGCGGTGGCGGTACCCAATGAGGCCACCCGCTCACTGGATTTCTCTGAAGCAGACCTGGTGATCTTGTCGATGGAAGATATGCCATTGGAGGAGCTGGTTGAGCGGTTTAATGGAAAGAAGGATCGGGAGAAACCGCAGGAGTAGAGCCTGACAGCTTGGGACGAGACCATCGAGGTTCGAAACAGGTGATACAAAATTAACCCGCAGTATTAGAAATTCACTATAATATATCCAGTTCCCCTTGTTGATAATCAGGGTGAAAGATTATACTTATTAAAGAAGGCAGCAGGTGAAAACCCTGGACGCCTGTAGGTAATGGTATGAAAATCGAAAGCTTAATGGAAATCCTTCCGGACAATTTTAGCCTGGCCGACCGCGACCTGGTTATGCGCGCGTACAAGTTTGCCGAACAAGCACACGAAGGGCAGACGCGCGCCTCCGGAGAGCCCTACATCACCCACTGCGTGACAGTGGCGGCGATCCTGGCGGAACTGCGAATTCCTCCGGCGGTCATCGTCGCCGGGCTGCTGCACGATACGGTCGAGGATACAACGGTCACCCTGGACGACGTCACCCACGAGTTTGGCCCAGAGGTGGCCAGCCTGGTGGATGGGGTCACCAAGCTGACGAACCTGCCGCGCGTGTCGCGGGTGGAGCACTTGGAAGAGGTGTTGGAAGAGAACACGGAAGAGCCGGTTGCCGTGGCAGACCCGGGCATGCGCTCGCACCGCCGCGACCTGCGCAACGAGACGCTGAGAAAGACCTTCCTCGCCATGGGCGACGATATCCGGGTGGTGTTGATCAAGCTGGCGGATCGCCTGCACAACATGCGCACGCTGCGCTACATGCCCGAGCATAAACGGACGGTAATTGCCCAGGAAACGCTGGACATCTTTGCTCCACTGGCGAACCGCTTGGGGATCTGGCGAATTAAATGGGAGCTGGAAGACACTGCCTTCCGCTATGTCAACCCGGAGAAATACGCCGAGATCGCCGACAACCTGTCGGAACGGCGCTCGGACCGCGAGCGGACGGTCGTGCAGATCATCGAGCACCTGGAGACGGTGCTGGAAACGGCCGGGATCAAAGCCGAAATTTCCGGGCGACCCAAGCACATCTACTCGATCTTTCGAAAGATGAAGGAAAAGGGCAAGCCGTTCGAGATGGTGCGCGACTTGCGCGGCGTACGCCTGATCGTTCCGGACATTCCGGCGTGCTATGCTGCGCTGGGCGTGATCCATGGGAACTGGCGGCCCATGCCCCACGAATTCGACGACTACATCGCTTCCCCGAAGGACAACTTCTACCAATCATTACATACCGCGGTCATTTACGACGACGGCAAGCCGCTGGAAGTGCAGATCCGCACCTCCGAGATGCACCAGAACGCCGAGTATGGCATCGCTGCGCACTGGCGATATAAAGAGAAGGGCAAGCGCGACGACATCTACGAGCAGCGCATCAGCTGGATCCGGCGCCTGATGGAGTGGCGTCAGGACGTAGACGATGCTTCAGAATTCGTCGAGGGCATGAAGAGCGACGTATTCGAAGACCGGGTGTACGTATTCACGCCGCGCGGCGACATTATCGACCTGCCGACCGGCTCGACCCCGATCGACTTTGCCTACCACGTCCACACAGAGATCGGCCACCGCTGCCGAGGCGCAAAGATCAACGGAAAGCTGGTTAGCCTGGACTACGTGCTGAAGACCGGCGATCAGTTAGAGATCCTGACCGCCAAGCAGGGCGGCCCCAGCCGGGACTGGCTGAACGCCAACCTGGGATTGGTCAAAACCCAGCGGGCGCGCTCGAAGATCCGGCAGTGGTTCAAGTATCAGGACCGCGAGCAGAACCTGACCCAGGGCAAGGTGATCCTGGAGAAGGAGCTGCGGCGGCTGGGGATGGTGGACCTGGAGCTGAACGACCTGGCGAACCTGTTCGACTACAACAACAGCGAAGAATTGTATGTTGGCATCGGCTGCGGCGATATCTCGATTGGGCGGATTATCAACAAGGTCAGCGAGATTGGGAAGGCCAAAGACCCGCTGCTGGAGCCGAGACCATCGACTGAGGATCGGAAGAACGGCAACCAGGTTTCGGTGGTCGGGCTGAAGGGCTTACTGACCAATTTTGCGCGCTGCTGCAACCCCAACCCGGGCGATCCGATCGTGGGGTACATTACGCGCGGGCGCGGGGCGACCATCCACCGGCAGGATTGCCCGAATATCCTGCGGATGGACGAGCGCGAGCGGATCGTCAAGGTCTCGTGGGGTGAACCGATGAAGACCTACCCGGTCAAGTTGGAGATCAAGGCATACGACCGGCAAGGCCTGATGGGCGATATTTACAATATCATTTATAACGAGAACATCAATCTAATCGATGTGAACCTGAAGGTGGCACACAACCTGGCGTCGATCTGGCTGGTGATCGAGGTGGGGGATATCACCCAATTGAGCCGGGTGTTGACGCGGATCGAGAATCTTCCGAACGTCATGGAAGCGCACCGGATGAAGCCAGGGTAAAGCGCCATCCGGGAGGGAATAAAGCAGCTCCCTCTGGAGTTCTGGAGTTCCAATCTTATCGGTTTGGAACTCCAGAATTCCAGAGGGAGCTGCTTTATTCCCTCCTGAATCACCTTCCATGAGGACGGCGATTGCAAGGGGGAATGATTGGATACGTTGGAGCCTATCCGATTTGCCCCGAAAGCATTGCAAACCGAAGCCATTCGAGCGAGTAATGATGTTATAATTGCGCGCCTGAGAGACTGGTTATAGAAACAAAGGGGCGAAGACCTTGGCACAGTTGATGTCGGTAAGCGAAGCTCAAGAGAAGATCCTGGCGCAGTTCCATGCCGTTTCAACGGAAACGACGCCGCTCGAACGAGCCCATGGCCGTGTGCTGGCGCAGGATGTAAGCTCCAAAGAAAATTTTCCTCTATTCGACAACTCAAGCATGGACGGCTACGCCGTGCTGGCTGCGGACGTGCAGGGCGCGTCGACGGATACGCCCGTTCGCCTGCGGGTGGTGGCAGACATCCCGGCCGGTTCCTTTCCGGATATTCAACTTGAGCAAGGGCAGGCGGCTCGCATCATGACCGGTGCGCCGCTGCCGAAAGGGGCAGACGCAGTGGTCCCTGTGGAGGATACCGATCGTTACACCGAGCAGCCCGGGCAAGATTTGCCGGATGAGGTGCTGGTGAAGCGGGCGGTAACGGCCGGCGCCTACGTACGTAAGACCGGCAGCGACCTGCAAGCCGGGGTGGTAGTGCTGCAGAGCGGTAAGAAGCTGACCCCCAGCAGCGTGGGCGCCCTGGCAACGCTGGGCGTGGCGCAAGCGCCGGTGTACCGCAAGCCGCGGCTGGCGCTGTTCTCGTCTGGGGATGAACTGGTCGCTCCGGAGACGCCGCTGACGCCTGGGATGATCCGCAACTCCAACTCATACTCACTGGCGGCGCTGGCAGAGAACCACGGCGCAGAGGTGATCTGGCTGGGGATTGCGGCGGACGAGCCGGAGGCGGTGCGCGAGCTCTTCGAGCAGGCGGTGGATGCGGGGGCGGACCTGATCGTCACGTCGGCCGGGGTGAGCGTGGGCGCGAAGGACTTCGTGCGCACAATCGTGGAAGAGAACGGCGCCCTGTCGTTCTGGCGGGTCAACATGCGCCCTGGAAAGCCGCTGGCCTTTGGCAGCTACAAGTCCATCCCGGTGATCGGCCTGCCCGGCAATCCGGTCTCATCCTACATCGGGTTCCTGGTGTTTGTGCTGCCGGTGTTGAGCAAGCTGTCGGGACTGCCGCAAATCGAGCGCCAGACGGTGCGAGCTAAGCTGGCGGAGGCGGTCGAATCGGACGGGCGCGAGAGCTACCTGCGCAGCATTATCCATATGGAAGAGGGCCAAGCGATTGCAACCCTGACGGGCCATCAGGGATCTGGAAATTTATTCTCTTTAGTACAGGCAAATGCTTTACTGATTCTGCCCTCTGGGGTAAAATCGCTTCCTGCAGGCTCGATCGTCGATGCCTGGTTACTGGATGAAAGCTGCATGGGATAAATGAATCAATCAACTTTGAAAAAGACATTAATGGTATTCGCGGCCATCGGGTTAGTCGATTCGATCTACCTGACGATCGCAAAACTGGCGCACAGCCAGGCAATGTGCATCCAAGGGCTGGGTGACTGCTGGAGCGTCAACAACAGCCAATACTCTGAAATTGCAGGGATTCCGATTGCAATCTTTGGAGGCGTTTCCTATTTGGCTATTCTTGTGCTATTATCTTTACAAAATAGACCCGGCTTCTGGCAATCGAATTCTCCGTTACTTGTTTTTGGCATTACATTATTTGGTGTCTTATATTCAGCATACTTGACCTACATTGAGGTGGCGGTTCTGAAAGCAATTTGCCCCTTCTGTGTGTTATCCGCGACCATCATGGGGATCCTTTTTATAGGATCCCTGATCAGCCTGTTTCGCCCACAGGCCGAAACCAATCCTTAGGCAGGAGGAATCCACACGATGCCCCGAATCCGATGCCACTATCTCGATTGCGCCTTTCTGGACGAAGGTTACTGCAGCGCCGCTTCAGTAGAAATTGATCCGGATACCGGCTGCACGACCTATTCTCCGACCGCCGAGGTCTCCTCAGAAGATGGGTGGGATGAGGAAGAAGAAGCGGAAGAATGGGAAGAGTTCGAGGAAGAAGAAGAGGAAGACGATATCTGGACAGATGACGAGGAAGACGAGTTTTAGTTCTCAGGAATTATTTGAGAATTCAGGTTTTGTCCAAAAGCATATGCTATGCAAAGACCCCGGACTATCCGGGGTCTTTGCCGGAGGATCCTTAGCGGAATCCCGGATTGAACAATCAAACTGAAAATCATTTACGGTACAACTTTATCGTCAATATGCTGGATGGTGGTTTTTTCGGTGCAGCCCTCGGGTTTGCATCGCTCACAACGGTGATCCCGCTGTTCGTTTCGACGATGACCCACTCGGCCGCGCTAATTGGGTTGATCCCGGCGCTGCATACCATGGGCTGGCAGCTGCCGCAGCTCTTCACCGCCCGGCACATCTCGAGCATGCCACGCTTCAAGCCCTTCGTAATGTTTGCTACGATCCACGAACGGCTGCCGTTCTTAGGGCTGGCATTGGTGGCATGGCTGCTGCCGCATTTGTCGGTGTCTGTGGCGCTGGTGGTCATCTTCACTCTGCTGCTGTGGCAAGGATTGGGAGCCGGCTTTACCGCCAACGCATGGCAGAATATGATCGGCAAGGTGATCCCCAACGACTACCTGGCAACCTTCTTCGGTCTTCAGTCGGCGTCGGCCAACTTGCTGGCGAGCGGCGGGGCAGTCATTGCCGGTATTCTGCTGGAGCGTTACGTGGGGGTCGAAGGATTTATCTATTGTTTCCTGATAGGCAGCGTGTTCCTGTGGGTCTCCTACTTTTTCCTGGGTTTGACACGTGAGCCGGAGAAAGCGGTCCGTCCGGTCGAAGAGGGGCGGCTTTCCCTGCTGCGTTCGACGGTGGACATCCTCAAAGCCAATCCCAACTTTCGCAACTTCTTGATCGTGCGAGTGCTGTCGCAGTTTGGGTTGATGGCGTTCGCCTTCTATGTGGTCTACGCGGTGCAGTATCACGGCATGAGCGAGGCCACGGCGGGCGTGATGACCAGCGTACTGTTCATCACCCAGGTGATCTCCAACCCGCTGCTGGGGCGGCTGGCAGACCGCTGGAGCCGCAAGGGCGTGATCGAGATTGGGGCGTTTGCGATTGCGATCAGCGCGCTGGCGGCCTGGCTGGCGCCGAGCCTGGGGTGGTTCGTGCTGGTGTTTATCATGGCAGGGATCGGCAACACGGCCTTTTGGGCGATCATCATGGCCTTCACCCTGGATTTCGGGACGGAGGAGGACCGCCCCACCTACGTCGGTATGGCGAACACGTTAATCGCCCCGGCCGCCATCCTGGCACCACTGCTGGGCGGCTGGCTGGCGGACGCAGCCGGTTACCAGGCAACCTTCATCCTGGCGGCAGTGGCCGCGCTGGCGACGACAGGCATGCTGCACGGCTTCGTGCGTGACCCAAAAGCGGTGCGTGTGGGATCTCAAGCTTATGAAGAAGGCAGCGAGTCTTCGTAACAGAATCCGGAGTGTACAATCCACTTGACAATCCGGGGCGGGTCATGTAGACTTCTGCATGTAACTGGGGAGTAGCCATCCTACGGGACGGGTTGTCGTCAAGACGGAGCACAGCTCCCGGCAACCCCAGCGCATTCTGCGCCAGGCGAGACCATCACGATTAAGTTGTGATGGTCTTTTTTGTTAGCATCTGCGGTTTCGCGGCGCTGTTATTTGATATACTCAGGATAGGGAGGGATTAATCAAACATGGAAAACTGGTACCAACTCGATCGAACGGTGGTTCTTGAGCGGCTTCAGGTCGACCCGGAGCAAGGGTTGAGTGAAGAGGAGACCTCCAGACGCCTCGAAGAGCACGGCCCGAACGAGCTGGTCGAGCGAGGGATCAAAAACCCTTGGAAGATCCTGCTCGAGCAGCTGACGGAGATCATGGTGGTCATCCTGATCATCTCCGCCATTATTTCCGCCATTCTGGGGGAATATACCGACGGCATCGTCATCATGGTGATCGTCATCCTCAATGCCATTTTAGGATTTACGCAGGAGTACCGCGCCGAACAGGCCATGGCAGCCTTGAAGCAAATGGCCGTGCCGGTGGTGCGTGTGCGGCGGGGCGGGCACATCCGCGAGGTTAAGGCACAGGGTTTGGTACCGGGAGATGTGATCCTGCTGGAGGCGGGTTCATCCATCCCGGCCGATTCGCGTTTGCTGGAAGCGATCAATCTACGGGTGCAGGAGGCGGTGCTGACCGGGGAATCGGAACCGGTAGAGAAGTCAACCGGAGCGATCGAGCGGGAAAACCTGACGCTGGGTGACCGGAAGAACATGCTGTACATGGGTACGATAGCCACCTACGGTCGCGGAACGGCGGTGGTGGTGGAGACGGGCATGCAGACCGAACTGGGCCGCATCGCCGAACTGATCCAGACGGTGGGGCAGGAACAGACGCCGCTGCAGCGCAGGCTGGGACAGCTGGGCCGCGGGCTGGCGCTGGCGGCGCTGGGTATCGTTGCGGTGGTGTTTGCGGTGGGCGTTCTGCGCGGCGAGCCGGTGCGGTTGATGTTCCAGACGGCGATCAGCATGGCGGTGGCGGCTGTGCCCGAGGGCCTTCCGGCGGTGGTCACGATTGCGCTGGCGCTGGGCGCCCAACGCATGCTGCAGCGTAACGCCCTGATCCGCAAACTGCCGGCGGTCGAGACGCTCGGCTCGGTTACAGTGATCTGCTCCGACAAGACCGGCACGCTGACCGAAAACCGTATGACGGTAACCGTGCTGGACGTGGCCGGGAATTACCTGAACCTGAAGGAGAGGCTGGAGAATTTCAGCCCGACGGTCAGTGTGACGGATGAGAAAGCGCCGGAAGTGGTTGGTCACAGCGCCGTGGCGCTGCTGCTGACCGGGGGCGCCCTGGCCAACGATGCGATCCTGGAGCCATCTGAGAAGGAGAAGGGCGGCTACGAAGCGGTGGGAGACCCGACCGAAGGTGCACTGGTCGTCGCGGCGGCGCGGGTTGGGCTGTGGAAGTCGGAGCTGGAAAAAGTGCTGCCCCGGGTGGCAGAGCTGCCGTTCGACTCGGAGCGCAAGCGCATGAGCACGGTGCACCGCTTCCAGGGAGGCGAGGCGCCCGCGGCGCTGGAGCCGGTGCTGGCGGCCTTCCCGAACGAAATTGAGAGCAACGAGGTGGTGTTCACCAAGGGCGCGGTCGACGGCCTGCTGGACGTGTCGAGCCGAGTATGGGTGGATCACCAGCCCGAAGCGATGACGGGGGAATGGCACGACCGCATTCTGGAAGCGAACAACCGCCTGGCAGAGAACGGCATGCGGGTGCTGGGTGTGGGGCTGCGGCTGCGCTCCAGCGGCGATATCGATGAGGAAAACGATCCGCTGGAGCAAGACCTGATCTTCGTGGGCATGTTCGGGATGATCGATCCGGCGCGGTCGGAGGTGAAAGACGCCGTGCACGTGGCCGAGACCGCCGGGATCCACCCGATCATGATTACCGGAGACCACCCTCTAACGGCGCTGCATATCGCTCGAGAGCTGGGGATCACCCAACAAAGCCAGGTAGTGACCGGACAAGAGCTGGCAACCATGTCGCAAGAGACGCTGCAAGAGCGGGTACTGGATACCGCAGTCTACGCGCGCGTGTCGCCGGAGCATAAGCTGCGGATCGTGGAGGCGCTGCAGAGCCGGGGACAGATCGTGGCCATGACCGGGGATGGGGTGAACGACGCACCGGCGCTGAAGCGGGCCGACATTGGCGTAGCAATGGGCATCACCGGCACAGACGTGTCGAAAGAGGCCTCGGATATGGTGCTGCTGGATGATAACTTTGCCACGATCGTAGCGGCGGTCAAGGAAGGCCGGCGCATCTACGACAACATCCGTAAGTTCATCCGCTACACCATGACTTCGAACGCAGGCGAGATCTGGGTGATGCTGCTGGGGCCGTTCTTCGGGCTGCCGCTGCCATTGACGCCGCTGCAAATCCTGTGGGTCAACCTGGTGACCGACGGCCTGCCGGGTCTGGCCTTGACGATTGAGCCGGCGGAGCGCAATACAATGAGCCGTCCACCCTACAGCCCGCAAGAGAACATCTTTGGTCGCGGCCTGGGGGTTGCGATCCTTTGGGTGGGCCTGCTGATGGGCGCCGTGTCGCTGGCGGCGGGTATCTTCTTCTACAATGCTGGGCGGGAAAACTGGCAGACCATGATCTTTACCACACTGACGATGGCGCAGATGGGCAACGCCCTGGCAACGCGCTCGACGCGGGACACACTGTTCGAAATTGGCGTCTTTTCCAACAAGGCAATGCTGGGCTCGGTGCTGCTGACGTTCTTGCTGCAGCTGGCGGTGATTTACGTGCCGTTTTTGCAACGCATCTTCAACACGGTGCCGCTGGCCCCGGTGAACCTGCTGCTCAGCCTGGGAATGAGCGCAGTCGTGTTCGCAACCATCGAGGTGGTGAAGGTGATAACCAGGAGAAAAGCGTAACGGTAGAGGCACAGAGGTTCTTATAGAAGAGCCCAGTAAGCTGCAGAGATCGCAAAGAGGTAGAGAACGCATTCTCTACCTCTTTGCGATCTCTGGGCAGGCCCATGGAAATCTTATAAAATCTCCGCGTTACGCTTCTCCCGGCACTACCGCAGCCAATGGAGGGCACGCACGCCCGGATAGCGGCGGGCGGCCAGGTTGAGCCACAGCCAGAGCACGAACAACCAGCCGAGATACCAGCCTGCAGGGCCGAGCCAGTTGGCGGAGAAGGGCAGCCAGGAGAGCAGGCAGCCGATCAGAGCGTTGCGCGGGCGCAGGCGGGCCAGGGCCGGGGCGATGGGCAGCAGGTTGTAGGGGATCAGGTGGAAGGTGACGAAGGAGCCGGACAGCATGAGCATGTCGACGTCACCGCGCGAAAACCACAAGGTCGCCAGGAAGAGCGGGGCACCCCACCAGCGCAAGGCGATATCCTGTGCGAATTTGCCCTCGGCATGGAAGCTGTCCATGGCCATCATTTTCAGCGGCCAGGGGCCCCAGATGACCAGCGAGAGCGCAAAGACGATGAAGAACGCGATCAGGTAAGAACGGCGCGCGCCCAGGGCGAAGACGGTCAGCTGCGGCTTGAACAGGGCCAGCGGGGCCAGCCAGGGCAAACCGATCACACCGAGCAGCGCCAATGCGTCCACCTGACCGAGGAAAACCGTCCACAGCAGAGGCAGGCTGAAGAAAGAAAAAGCGGCGCTGAGGGGTGAAACGGCGCGCAGCATGGAGGCCATCGAAAAGGTCGCCAGGGTCAAGCCGATCAACAGCGGCCAGGTGAGCGGGCGGGTGATCAGCAGCGCCCAGGGTGGGTAAAAGGGCGGGATGCGGTTCTGCCCGAAGAAGTTGACCCAGTCGAAGCCGATAAAGCCATCGGCGGGCAGGACGAAGCCGAGCAGGGAGAATAACCCGGTCATCACGAGGAAGATCAGGATGGTCGTCAGCACCGGGTAGCTCCTGCTACCGACCCGAATTTCCGGGAACAGGATGTCCAGGCGCTGCCACAGCTTGTGGCGGGTGACGCGCAAGGCAATGTTCATCGGTGCGAACCTTTCTTCCAGGTTGAAAGGAGCAGTACAGCGACGGCGGCCCAACTCACCAGAGCGATCCCCCCGCCGAGATAGACGGACAGGGGCCGGAAGGTTAACTCGACGCGATGCCTGCCGGCGCTCAAAGGAATGGCTAAGCGCAAACCATCGGATGGCTGGATGGGCTGGGGCTGCCCGTCGACGCGGGCCTGCCAGCCGGGGTAGGCCGTCTCACTGACCTGGAGCAGCCCAGCCGGACCGTTCGTATCGACCACCAACCTGCCCGGCGACCAGGACATCAATCCCGCCAGCCCGCCTTCCAGCCAGGCGCGCTCTCGCTTTTGGGGATTCTCGTACACCCAGGTTCCGCCAAAACGCTGCCGCAGCACCAGCCCGGGCGATTCCAGCGGGTACGCAGACGCCAGGTAGCGCACGTTGAGCCGGCCGAGCGCGTCAAGGTCGGGCAGCGTCGAGGCCTGGCGAACAGACTCTGGGGTACCGGCGTCCACATACATGTTGGGGAGGCTAACGCTGTAATCTCCCCCCGGCATGCCACTGGCGGCTTGTAGATATTGGGCGTAACGGTCGAGGTGGAGCGGGTCGACACCGTTGGCCTGCTCGAGCAGGTTGGGCATGGGCAGGCTGTAGGAGGGGGAATAGACGCGGAACACGCCGGGCTGCTCTTCCAGCCAGGCGACCGCGGGGGTTTTGGGCGGCAGCGGAGCATAGGTCAGATACGAGTGGTTAGCAACCAACAGGTCGACCAGCAGCAGGAAAAGCAGCAGCCCTGTGCCACGCAGGGCTTCCAAGCGCCCGGAAAGCAGCCCCAACACGACCAGCCAGAGCAGCGGCGTCATCAGGCCGAACATGAGAAAGCCCGGCAGGATCGCCCTCGCAAGCAGCATCATCCCCACCGAAAGCAGAACAGCAGCGGCTGAGGTCGAAAAAGCCGCCAGCCGCAGCCGGCGTAGAGCTTTGGAGGAGAAACCGCCGGCCAGGATACGGTCCAGACCGTAGCCGGACAGCACGGCCAGGGCGAAGGCCACGATGAACCAGGCGCGCGAGGGCACCCGCAGCCAGGAAAGACCGGGCAGCAACCGGGCTGCAAGAGGGAAGATGAAGGCGTGCTGCCCCATGGAAAAGAGGGCAGCGAAGAGTGCGACAGCGCCCCAAAATGGACTGCGCCGCAAGCCGAACAGCGCCAACAGCAGCACGCCCAGGCCAACGTAGATCACGAGTTCATAAACAAGGCCAAGTTGAGGCGCGAAGAGGCCGATGAGCGAGGAGGGCTCGACCGGGAAGATGGCGAGCGCGTCCATGGAGAGGCTGGAGCGGCGCGATAGGGTCATGAATTCCAGAAGGGGGAAGGTAAGGCCGCCGGTGAGGAGCAGGAAGAGGGCGGCAGAGAGTCCCAGGCTCTTGAAAACGCTCCAGGGCCTCACCTCGTCAGGGCCCGGCCCCGGCCCCTCTTCATTAAATGGAGCGGCGAGAATTCGGGAGACTTGGCGCCTGTCTGCGCTGTGTGGAATGGAGAGCGGAGCCTTTCGACTTGGATACCTTTCGCCCCTCTCAACCGGATGGGCAGGGGCCGGGGCTGAGGCCCTCGAGCGCTGCTTGACGAACAGCATTAAAATATATACCCCGGCCAGAAGGCCGGCGAAGAAGCCCCAACGGATGTCGGCGAGGGTGGTGACGGACATGCAAGCGGCGAACAACAGCATCGACCGGCGGTTGGAACGACATACCATGCGCAAGGCGCAGAGCATGAGCCAGGGGGTCCAGGCAACAGCGAAGACCAGGGAAACCTGTCCGCTGGCAAGATAGGCGACGAGTTTGGGCGTGCCCATGAAGGCGGCGGCGGCAAACAGGGCGGCCGGCGGCCGGACTCGATTGGCTCGAAGGAAGGAGTACATGCCAAGACCGGCCCAGGCGAGGTGCAGCCAGAACAAGAGGTTGAATGCGGCTGGGCTCGGAAAGGCAACCGTCAGCCAATTGGGCAGGTACGCGTAGCCGGAGAGCGGGTCGGCGGCAAAGGGCTGACCGGAGAAAAGCAGGCTGTTCCACAGAGGCAGTTGGTGGTAGCGCAGCAGGCTGTCGTGTATGTAGAGAGCGTTAGGCAGGTGGGTCAGCAGCAGGTCGGTGGTGTGGTAGGTTTGCGGCATGGGGATGGCGTTGGGATGCAGCGCCAGCGGCCAAAGGAACAGCAGCGAAAGGGCCAGCAAGCCGCCGGTCAGCGCCCAGCGACGGGTGAAGATGGGATGTCGAAGTCGTTGCAGAGTGACCAATCACTCCCCCAGGTAGGGATGATGTGCATTCAGAAAAAATTTTGATTTGAGAAATTGAATTAACGGCTGAGTATAGGATATCACAAGATGGGGGTTTGTGTTAATTGGGAAGTGATAGAGTAGACCTTAACGCCTCAGGGCAGGCGCTCTGGTTGCTTGGGTAACCGCTCAAATTGGCAGCCCTTTCCGCCGGCTTTACGGGAGCCGCGTCAAGCGATGAGACTCGGTGGAACAAGGGAAGGTGATCGAGGGCTCTGGCTTGTTGGAGGGCGGAAGTGCGCGGATTAACGACCGTAGCCGCGGCCGAGGATGTAGTTTTGGAGGTCTTCGATCGTCGATTCCTGGTCGGAGATGACGGACTTGACCACGTCACCGATGGAGATGATACCAACCATCTGGCCCTCTTGATAGACCGGCAGGTGGCGGACGTGCAGCTGGGTCATCATTTGCATGCATTTATCGGTAGACATGTCGAGCGGAACCGTGTAGATCTCTTGGGTCATGAACTCGCTGACCGGGGTGTCGGGGTGGAAGTCGCCGCTGGAGGCGATGTTACGCGCAACGTCACGCTCAGAGACGATCCCTACCATCTGCTCGCCCTCTTTCACCAGCAGCGCACCGACGTTTTTATCCGCCATAAGTTTCAGGGATTCAAGCATGGTGACGCCTGGATCGACAGACCAAACGGCGCTGCCTTTCGTCGTTAGAATATCGCGAACAGTGATCATATATCTCTCCTTTTTGCATGCAGATCGACGGAAATGCAAGCGGAGTAACAGGGTATTGTTATTATACAGAATCTTGGATCGATTTGGTAAATGAAAAACTCCCTTCCGAAGAAGAGAGTGCGCGAGCTGGGGGCGAAGGATTCGAACCTCCACATACGGATCCAGAGTCCGCTGTCCTGCCGTTAGACGAGCCCCCAAGGTTGAAATTGGTGGTATTTTAGCACCAGTCGCCTGAGTTGTCAAACAATCGTTAACATTTCAGGGTGAGATCATAACCCGCAGCACACCCACCGGTATTGGTTCCATTACAAGATGTGGGCTTACTTAAAAATAGGAGGGACTGTTGCAGTACAACAGTCCCTCCTATTTCTCAAGGGAACGCTAAGCTTCCTGCTGCTCCAGCAATCGAATGGCATTCTGGATGCGCTCGAGCACCCGGTCCTTGCCGATCACTTCCATGCTCTCGAACAGCGGTGGGCTGACCTTCTGTCCGGTGACGGCTACGCGCAGGATACCGAACACCTGGCCGGCCTTGAGGCCCAGCTCTTCCACCAGGTCGCGCATGGGCGGCTCGCCGGTCTCCGGGGTGATCTCTGGCAAGCCGGCCAGCACATCGTAGGATCGGCGGGCCGCCTCTGCCGAATCCGCGGCGCTCAGACCCTTGGCACCCAGATCCTCTGGGTTGGGATGAACTTCATCGCGGAAGAAGAAACCCGCCATATTGACGATATCATCGAGGGTGCCAATGCGCTCCTGGATCAACGGGGCAATCTTCAGCAGGGTCTCGTCGTCCGTCTGGTAACCTGCCTTCTCCAAGAAAGGCTTGATGCGCTGAGCGAGATCGGCGACAGGCAACCTGCGGATGTGCAGGCCGTTGAAGTAGTCGAGCTTCGAGAAGTTGATGGCGGCGGGGGAAGGGTTCAGCTTCTCCAGCGAAAACTTCTCGATCAGGTCCGGCATGTTGAAGAACTCCGTGCGCTCATCATAAGCCCAGCCCATCAGGGATATCCAGTTGACCACGCCTTCTGGAGTGTAGCCCAGATCACGCAGGTCCTTGAGGAAGATCGAATGGCCTTCTTTCATCAGGTCGTTCGACTCGCGCTTACTCATCTTGCCCTTGCCGCTGGGCTTGAGGAACAGCGACAGGTGCACCCAGGCAGGCTCTTCCCAACCAAACGCGCGGATGATCAAGCTGTGCAGGGGCAGGGTCGGCAGCCATTCCGCTCCACGAATGACATGCGTGATCTTCATCAAGTGGTCGTCGACCATGGCAGCCAGGTGGTACAGTGCCCAGCCGTCTGACTTGACCAGGATGTAATCGTCGATGGAGCGGTTTTCCACGGTCACCGGGCCACGCAGCAAGTCGACCGAGGTCGTGGAGCCGTCTTCGGGAACCCGGAAGCGGATGACGTGCGGCTCGCCCGCCTCGACACGCGCCTGGGCCTCGGCAGGTGGAATGTTGCGACAGGTGCCAGGGTAATGGATCGGCTCCTTACGGCGCATCTGCTCCTCACGCGACTTGGCCAGCTCCTGGGGCGTGCAGAAGCAGTAGTAAGCATGACCCGTATCGATCAACTTACGGGCATATTCGTGGTAGATGTCCTTGCGCTCCGATTGGCGGTAGGGGCCGTAAGGACCACCCTTGTCTGGGCCTTCGTCCCATTCCAGGCCTAACCAGCGCAAGCCGTCCATAAGTTCCTCTTCTGCACCTTCAACGTAGCGGCGGCGGTCGGTGTCCTCGATCCGCAGAATGAACTGCCCCCCGGTTTGTCTGGCAAGCAAGAAATCGTACAGGGCCGTGCGGGCGTTGCCAAGGTGGACGCGCCCGGTCGGTGAGGGCGCAATACGTACACGAACAGGTCGATCGATAGAATCCATTCAACAACTCCTCATATCTCCATCCGACAGGTGCGTTGAAGCCGCCCCTCAGCGGATAAGAACTTAGAAATCGAGAGATTTTTGCCTTGCGGCGACACTTTCCACCAGGCCGATGCCCATGACCAGCGAAACCATCGAGCTGCCGCCGTAGCTGATGAACGGCAGAGTGAGACCGGTGACGGGAATCACATTCAGGTTGACGCCGATATTCACCGCTGTCTGGAAAAACAGTAAGGTGGCGACACCGTATGCGATCATGGCCCCAAAGGTGTCACTGGCAAGACGGGCGGTGCGCAAGCAGCGGATAATGACAAAGATCAGCAGCGAAATGATCAGGATGGTTCCGACAAAGCCAAACTCCGAAGCCATGGCGGAAAAGATGAAGTCGGTGTGGCGAACCTTCAAGTAACGCAGCTGCACCTGGGTGCTGTGGCCGTAGCCCTGGCCGGTCAACCCACCCGAGCCGATGGTGATCAGGGCCTGCTCGACGTTGTAATTATTGCCGTGGCGAGCGTTGGGGTCGGGGGAGATAAAGTTGATGATGCGCTCCATCTGGTAATCTTCAATCAACGGGATCTTGACTCCGGAGGCCATCAGGAGCACGATCACCACCAGGAAGAGCAGGCCAATCCCGGCGAACAAAACCAGGTATTTCGTCGGCAGGCCGCTGACCCACATCAGTGAGAACCACAGCACGAACATCACGATAGAAGTGCTAAGATTGGGCTGCAGCAAGATCCAGATGACGATGCCGAAAGTGAGCGCAAAGCTGCGGAAGATCCAGCGCAGGTTGTGCGGGCGATCCTGATTGGCTGCGAAGTGGTTAGCCAGGATCAGGATCAAGACGACTTTGGCTACCTCAGAAGGCTGGATGTTGAAATAACCGGTCTCCAGCCAGCGGGCCGAGCCAAAAGCGACCGTGCCCACGGCGAAAATCACCAGCAAGAAGGCGACCGTGCCAATGTACATCAGGCGCGTCAGCGAAGCCCAGTAGTGATAGTCGACAACGGCCAAGACGATCACGATCACCATGCCGCCGGCGACGTAGAGGGCCTGGCGCGACACAAGCCCGGCCAGGACTGCGTTTCCAGCAATGGCCGAGCGGATCATGACAATTCCAAAGACACTCAGGACTACGACACTTCCAAAGAGCCAGAAGTCGAAGTGCCGCCAAAGTTCACGTTTCATACCGAGTAAATCTTACTCCAATGATGAGTGATGCACTGCGAATGCACCCAACACCGCCATCGCAGCAGCCTTTCGGAGATTCGAAGGATTTCAAAAATCCCTTCGATCCTTAAAAGGAACCTAGCCGCGGGCGCGGTGGGCGTTGGGCTTGATGGGGATGTCGGCGACAAGGCGGTGCTCGCGCCCGTCTTGGGCCATGTCAATATGCACGGCCGACGGGTCAATGTCAACATAGCGTGAAATGACCTTAAGAAGATCGTTCTTCATGTCTTCCAGCGCTTGTGGCGAAAGATCGGTGCGATCGTGGATCAATACCAGCTTCAAGCGCTCTTTGGCGCTGTCCGCACTTTTTGCCTTACGTGAAGTTAACCGATCGAGCAACCCAACCATTTTAAGCTCCTCCCGGACGCAGCATCCTGGTCAACCGGCCGAAGAAGTTTCCTTTCTCTTCCAATTCCATAAACGGCACCTGCTCACCTTTAAGGCGTGAGGCAATGTTATGGAATGCTTGCCCAGCTTTGACTTTTCCATTCAATGCAACCGGCTGACCCCGGTTGGTGCTGATCACCACGTTCTCATCCTCGGGGATAATGCCGATTAATTCGACCGCAAGCAGCTCGAGCACGTCGTCGGGGGTGAGCATGTCACCGCGCTTGATCATGTTCGGGTTGACGCGGTTGATGATCAGGCGCACCGGCCCCTTCTCCTCGGCTTCGACCAGGCCAATGATGCGGTCGGCGTCGCGCACGGCGGAAACCTCCGGGTTTGTGACCACCACAACCATGTCGGCCGGGGCGAGCACATTGCGAAAGCCGCGCTCGATGCCGGCGGGCGAGTCGATCAGCACCCAGTCGAAGTCGGGGCG
>CAWEQO010000004.1:0-454230 GCA_963811225.1 uncultured Chloroflexia bacterium | reverse complement strand
TAGTGATGAAATTATACATGTCCATACCTTCCGGATTATTCATATTTATATTACGTGCAACGAAATTCGCAAAAGCATCCGCCCATTGTTCGGATGGCCCATAATGGCTAAAGGTTTGTCTAGCCTGAACCTGGTCGTAATTAGGATCGTCATAAATGTAATCAGATTTTAAAGCGCGTGCACTGATAATGTCATTAGAAACCCAACTCGGACCTTCTTCATAATCGACAGCATTTGTAAACACGTTCCACATTCCGGGAACATTGTCTAGTAGATGGCCAACTTCATGGAAAATATTCATCTGACGTAGAGCTTGGGATCCTAGAGTATAGAAATCAACTCCCGTAGGTTCCACTAGATGTGTTTTTCCATAATATTCTCCATCTGAACCTTCATGTTCACGTAAGAGGAATGTTGCTCCCGAAACTATAGATTTCAATTTACCATTAAGAGCATTATTGATGACATTCAAACTACGATATACGAGTTGCAAATTGGCATCATCCCACTTTTTCGTCTTATATCCCCACTGATCTACTTCTGACATCTTTATACCAAAATCGAACTCTATCATCATCATCCATAGTTTAGAAACGCTTATAGTTGGTTTCGAAGTTGGGATTTCGGTTGGCGAGAGGGCAGGTGTAGGTGCTACTGAAGGCGTACATCCATACGTTGGGGACGCCGTTGGAGAACTTGTAGCTGCTGGTGCTGTACCCGTTTGTGTAGCTGCCCCTTGTTGTGGATTAGGATTGGTTTGAGTGGGAGGCGGTGGTGGCGGAGTTTGAGTAGTTTTCGTACAAGCTGACAGACTCATTCCCGCGGTGAAGCAAAGCACGGCCACGATAACAATAACTTCCCACTTCCCATGTTTCTTCTTTTTCCCTAGTACTACCGTTATCACGGCCAGCGGAGCCATCATCGCGCCCAGCGGATCGCCGCTCCAGGGCACGTAGGGATTGGCCTGGTTGGGCCGGGCATTGCGGTTCAGAAAGCGCCCGGTAGCCGGGTCGTAGTACTGCCCGTTGCCTACATACAGCAGCCCGGTGGCGCTGTCCATGATCCCACCGAAGTAGCCGGTGAGAAAGCTGCCGCTGCCCGAGAGGGAGAGGGTGTCGCCCCAGGGGGTGTAGGAGGAGGCGAGGACAACATTTCCAGTGGAGTCCACCAGCTGGCGGGCGGTGCGGCTGCCGTCGGTCAGGGGGTAGGCCCAGGCATCGGCGCGCTCGGCCAAGGGACCGTTGCTGTACAGGTAGAAGGTGCTGCTCTCCCCGGCGATGGCTGCCATCACCTGGCCGTTGTCCAGCACGTAGCGGGTGGTCACGCTCTGCCCTTCGGCGTAGGCGGTCATCTCCAGCCGGTTGCCCAGGCCATCGTAGGCCATCTCCGCCTGCGGCTGCCAGCTCGAGCCGTCGTACAGTTCTACTTTGGTCAGGGCATTAGCAGTGCTTCGATTATCCTATCATCGCCAGTCGAGCTTATAAATACCCATCCTTATGTCATGGTCATCACCGCAATAGATCTCTCCATTATTCGTATTCAATAGTTCAATTCCAAGGTGTTCGATCTGAGAAATATAGGCAAACCATTGACTGTCCGGAGACCACACCATTTCACCCTGATCAACCAGATCATTATCTTTAATTACTGGGCTGATGCTAAAACCCTTCACCTCATTTTTGGAAAGATCGACGACCAGCAACTTCATACTGGATCCAATTAAAACCGGTACTCCAATCTTTTTCCCATTTGGGGACCAAAGAGGGCGACCAGGTATTGAATGATCAATGTGTTCCGATAGCGGCCTCAACTCGGAGCCATCTGCATTAACCATGTAGACCACAGAATAATAATTCTCTGAATTTTTGTACCAGGTGAAAACAAAGTGCTGCCCATCCGGTGACCAATTTCCCAGGATCATTTCTCCTGCTGATGTTCGAAAAACTTCAACCTCATGCCCCGTTTTTTTACTTTGAATGGTCAGGGGATAGGACGGGTCAGGATTAGATTTGTCAACATTGTACTTCCATTTGGCAAGATGATTTCCATCGGTCGAGTATAAGTATAGTCCATTAACACCGGACTGGCTTTCGTATGCTTCTGGATCATTCGAAATTTGATTCCATAATAGTGAATAACGGGGGAACAGGTTTTCATAGTCCCGCGATGAAACCTTTCGAGGCGGAGTGCCAGACAAATCCGATTCCAACACTTCAGGGCCAACTAGAAGAAAATGGAAACCGTCTGGAAGAAACCCTAGACCAAGTTCTGGAACATTTTCAAGCAGAAGCTTCTCAGAGCCATCACCCATAGAAATAGTCCATAACTGGCTCGTTACTTCCTTACTCGTTTTATCTAGATTATCGGCAAGGTAAATAATATGTGTTTCTTTCACTTCACTTATTTCCGGCAAACCAGAATAATCGCGTAATCTTTTACAATTACCGCCGTTGTTGATCGGTAATGTAGACGTAGGCAGAGGTGTGTTATTAGGAGTGGTAAACATCATAGTTGCTGAGGATTGAGGAGATTGACTTACAAACTCTGGCGAAGTTCCACAAGCTGCCATCACGAGAAATAGCAGGAAACTAAAGACCTTATAGCGTATAAGCCCTATCATATTACTCCTTTTTAAAAAAGCGCTCAATTTTTAGGGCAAAGAAAGCGTTCTTTCATATAATCCTCATGACTTGGGGTTAACTGTGAGCGTATTTGTGCCGTGTTAAAGTGTGAGTTTGAAAAGAAATATATGCCTCTCCAATAGCATTCTGTGTTGCCCTTTTCATCCTGTGGTGCTTGCAAGACATTTTTGGAATAATCCCATATAAAACCAATAAGCTCCTCCATTCTGAAACTCTTTAGCTCTCCTGATTCTGCCTCAAAATTGGGCCGCTCCCGAATATCATTGTGTTGGCAGCCTTCTCCACTTTCGCAACCTCTAACTCCTTGCATAACAAGCATATACTTATTGTTTGGATTAATATCTGTTTGAACGTCCACCCTAGGAAATATAGTCGGTGAAAGCCAATGAATCCCATCAGTAAAACTATCTGAGGCAGGCAAGAAGGGATTAAGAGGCGCGCATGGGCTATCGCTATAAACTTGATTTACAATTTCCTCAGCATATGATGGAAGCCCAAAATCAAGTTCGGATCCACTAAATAAATCATCACTAGCCAGTCTACAGTAACCAGGGTTTCCTGGATAACCATTAGCATTCTGTGTTGCAGCGCAGTTTGGATTTGCAATACTTAGCAGCTTTCGCCCAGCAGGGTTATCGTAGCGCGTGAATACCTCGTAATCGGATGCTGGTGCAAAGCGATCATGTAACGACTTTACGGCATAAACCATTCTTATAAAAAGCGTTTTCCCAGGATCATCTGCTGAATTTGAACCTTTGTTATAAGTGCTTCCTCCTTCATAATATATCCTTGCTGCGATTAAACGAGCGTTTGGAATTGTATGTTGAGGATCAGAACACTCATCCTGTGTCAGTGTTTTCGTTGGTGTAATCGTAGCCTGAAAGGCTGGTAATCTACCCGAGTCCGTGATTGGAGTAGCAGTAACGTTATATTCTTGGGGATTGGTGGAATTGGGAGTAATGGTAATTTCATAACCGTTAGTAGTAAAGGTACATGCAGTAAAACTGAGTCCGGCAGTAAATACGAGTGCTAGTAAGACCACAGTTATTTCCCACTTCCCATGCTTCTTCCTTCTCCCCAGCACCACCGTCATCACGGCCAGGGGAGCCATCATCGCGCCCAGCGGATCGCCACTCCAGGGCACGTAGGGATTGGCCTGGTTGGGCCGGGCATTACGGTTCAGGAAGCGGCCGGTGGCCGGGTCGTAGTACTGCCCGTCGCCCAGGTACAGCAGCCCGGTGGCGCTGTCCATGATCCCACCGAAGGAACCGGTTAGGAAGCTGCCGCTGCCGGACACCGAGAGGGTATCACCCCAGGGAGTGTAGGAGGAGGCGAGGACAACCTCTCCACTCGCATCCACCAACTGGCGGGCGGTGCGGCTGCCGTCGACCAAGGGGTAAGCCCAGGCATCGGTCAGCTCGGCCAGGGGGCCGTGACCATACAGATAGAAGGTGCTGTTTGCTCCGGCGATGGCCGCCAGCACCTGGCTTCCGTCCAGCACATAGCGGGTGGTCACGCTCTGCCCTTCGGCGTGAGCGGTCATCTCCAGCCGGTTCCCCAGGCCGTCGTAGGCCATCTCCGCCTGCGGCTGCCAGGTCGAGCCGTCGTACAGCTCTACCTTGGTCAGGAAGCCGGCCACGCTGTAGCTGTAGCGCTTGGAGCCGCTGGTAGTGCTCGGGCCGGGGTTGGCCTGGAGCAGGCTGCCGTTGCCGTCGTAAGTGTAGTGCCAGGTCACGCCGGTCTGCTCGGCAGTGAGCAGTTGGTTGGCGGCGTCGTAGGTATAGGTGATGTTTGTCGTCTGCCCGGCGATGGTCGATGTGTAGGTCAGCACATTGCCGGCCGGGTCGTAGGTGTAGCGGAACTCAGTGCCGTCGCTGTAGGTGGCGCTGGTCAAGCGGTTGAGGGCGTCGTAGGAGAAATCGATGGTTTGGGTGACCATCTCATCCGGATTCGTGACCGTTGGCGGAACATCGAATGCCCGGTTGAAAATCAAGGCGTTGTGGTACGCGGCCGGTCCAGCCGGGGAAGAAACCGTCGCGAAGGATAGAGGAGAGGGGAGCGCCGCTTCCGTCTGGTGTCGCGAGCCTTTATTGCTAAACTCGGGATCCGGCGGCCTCTGTCGCTCGCTGGTCGCTTTCACTGTTTTCTTCTCCTTCGATTTATCCTTGTTCTTGATGCAGGGGTCTGTCGAAATAGAATCCGCCTTGGACGTGGGAACGATCCGAGAGGCATTACTCAGCAGATAGGGAGGGCAGAACAGCTTGCTGCTCTGGCTGGCCTTATCGCTCGTCAGCGGCATGTCGATCGTGGCGAAGAGTTCGGATAGGGAAGTGGCTTGCATTTCACCGGACGAAGGCAGTGTGATGTTTCCTCCACCGAAATTATCCAACCTGCTCGTCCCGGCGCTATAAGCATACACACCGATCCGGCCGCCAGCATCATAGTACGGCCAGGCGGTCACATCGATGGTCGCCAGCAGTTGGCTATTGCGATACACAAGCACAGCCCCGCCTGCGGTTGCCTGCGCGCCAAGTTGGTCTCCATTCGAAAATATTACAGGAATATCGGAGCGTGCTTTAGACAACCAGACGCACTATCATTCGTCAAGACTTGTGCCAGCTCCCCTTGCTGGATAATATAAGAATCTTGCAAGCACGAACCGCAGTTATATAATCCTGTTTATTAGCAAATTGTAGAGTATGTGAACATTATTAAATGTCATTGGCACTATTCTTTTGCATTTGTGGAGTATAACCAGCCTCTGAGGTCTTTGCCTCGCCCCTGCGCACGCCGATCATCATAGCCATTGCTACCACCATAAATATTGGGCCGACAACCATGATCAGGTTGTATTTATTCCCGGTTAGCGCAACAATCCAGCCGTTGATGTTCGGGCCGGCAATCGCCGCCATAGTCGAGAACAAGTAGTACAAGCCCGTAAAGGTGCCGACCGTCAGATCATTGGTCATGTCAACGACCATGGGCAGTGAATTCACATTGATCATTGCCCAGGATGCACCTGCGAACATCAGTGTCAAACCAATCACCGGAACGACGCCTAACACAGGCAGTTTGGTAATCTGGACGAGCAGCGTGCTGGCCGGTAAGAAGAACATCGCTAGTATCGATAAGGGGATAGCATTACTTTACCGATTTTCCGTCCATTTGTCAAACAAGTGACTCGTTATATTTCTAAATACTATTTAGGGTTATTGGGTCCTTCTGTTTTTAATGGGAAAACTTTGAGCAAGTAAGAGCAAGTGATTGAGGCTTTATAGTAGATCTACCGAATTAGAGGAGGGTCTTTGCCGGCTGGCCAATTTGTAAGTTTATAATTCGTTGCTATTATAATACTGTTGACAATAAAAATAGTTGTTGCTATAATATTTGTCGGTGCTAAAATTAGGCACCCCATTATCGGTATCAAAGAGATTGGTATAAATGAGGAAAACAATGGAGTGGCAACAAATCCAACAAGAGCCTAAGGATCACATTAGAGATGAACTAAATGAAGAGCAGATAGAGCAAGCAAAAAGAGCCTTCACCGAAGCGCAGATCGACCTGTTAGCGAGAGTGTACGCATTCATCCTTAGTGATGCTTATGGTAGCCAAATGTCAAATTAAGCAGTAAACAACGATGAAACCCCCGGATAACGTCAATCCAGGGGTTTTTCTTATCTAGACGGCTTATATCACAGTAGAGACAATAAAAAGGCCAGGGTTCTCCCTGACCACTTATTGTTAGCCCCTCTACATCTTACTCAGCCATTTCCTGTCAGCTTATTTGCATGAGGGTGGCATCCTGGATCGTATCATCGACATACAATATCTGGCTGAACTCTATCGGATCGTGACCACCCACTGGACAGTGGCCGTTCTCGATTTGTCCATTTAGCTCCCTTTTCGATGCCCCGTTGTTTGCACTATCGTGATCGCCGATGAAACCGTGGCAGTCATCTTCCTCCCTCTTTATAATTCCATGGCTCGACTTCGACCCGCCCATTCTTGACCCTGGCGACCTCCGGCTGGGGCTTTTTGCCCTTACGCTGCGGCTGCACTGCGATCAGCTCGCCAATGCGCAGTTGGGTGGGGTTCATGTCCAAGGCGCACACGATGGCCTGGTCGTTGCCCTCTGCCCCGGCATGGACGACGCCGCGCAGGCGTCCCCACACCACCACGCTGCCTGAGGCGATAATCTCAGCGCCGGGGTTGACGTCGCCAATGACGACGATGTGACCCTGATAGGCCACACGAAAACCGGAACGCAGGGTGCGCTGCACCAGCACGGCTCCCTCACCCGGCAAGTTGGCATCCATGGATCGGACGACCCGGTCGGGCTTAGGGGTTGACAGGCGGGTGGCCAGGCCAAGCACCTGGGCGGTTGCTTCGGATGTAGGCGAGTTGCTGAGGATTGCCCACAAGGTCACGCCTTTGTCGGAGAGGCGGTCGCGGAGAGCGCCCATCTCGGCGGCATGCAGGATATGATTGCCGACGTCGAGGGCAACTTTGGCTCCATTGAAGAAATTCTCACGCTCTTCGATGTGCTGGAACAAAGCATCCTGAAGATCGGGCCATTCGCCTTCACCAAATGTGACCAGCAGGCCGTCTCGAACGCCTTTGATCCGTACCGTGATTTGCTGCTTGTTGCTCACCATTCTTTGTTCCGGTATCTCTCTCCGTGCAGGCGGTTTTAATCAGATACTAATGGGTTTATTATATCAGTGGTTGTCAATCGCAGCGCCTGCGCTGACAACTTTTCTAAAGAGGCAGACTCTACGATCTCGGCGGGCGGGCGCTCAGGGTTCGTGAAATTGGTCAAAGAGAAACTCTTAGGGGCAAAACGGGCTGTCCGATTCGCCGTTATCGAGGGCCTTGAAGCAGAAGTAGGCGTCCATGACGCTGCGGACAATGGGGGCAGCGACGCTGGCGCCCTCACCGCCGTTGTAGACGAAAGCGACGACAGCAATCTCGGGGTCGTCGGCGGGGGCATAACCAGCGTACCAGGAGTGCTGCGGCCAGCTTTCCGGCTTGCACAGGCCTTTCTCATTCGCGATGTTGTCGCAGTATTCGGCGGTGCCGGTCTTCCCGGCGGCAGGGACAGGCATATCGGCGAAGACCGTTTCACCGGTGCCGCCTTCCATATCCACCATGCGCATACCTTCTTGGGCCTTTTCAATCACCCACGACTCGACGGTCTTTTTCTCGCCAGTGAGGTAATTGTTTTCGTCGTAGACCTGGATGACCGGATCTTTGGTGATGTCCCACTTCAACTTGGGCTGGAAGGGGCGGATCACGTTGCCGTCGGGGTCGAGGATTTCCTTGACCAGGGTGGGCTGCATAAGCTTGCCATCATTGGCCAGGGTGGCAATCGAGGTGAGCACCTGCAGGGGCGTGGCGAGCACGTAACCCTGACCCATCGTGGCGATGTAGGTATCGCCGGTGGACCAGCTCTCACCCAGGTTCATACGTTTCCAGTCGGGGTCCGGTACCAGGCCGTCAGCCTCGCCGGGCAGCTCGATGCCGGAAACCGCGCCGTAACCCAGCGCCCGGGCGTACTCACCCATGCGCCAGATCCCCAGGCCGTTGCCGGTGACCTCGTCTTGATAACCGCCGCCGACTTTGTACCAGTACACGTCACACGACCAGGCGACACCGTGGACGAAGTCGACCATGCCGTGACCGGCGCGGTCCCAGCAGACATACTTTCTGGGAGTGCCGGGATCGTTGGGACTAAAGTGCTGCATGACCGAGATCTCACCCGGGTCTTCGATCTGATATTCGGGCGTGACCACTCGCTCGTTCAAAATACCGATGGCGGGAGCCATCTTGAAGACCGATCCGGGGGGTACCTCGGATGAAATGGCGGTATTGAGCAATGGCTTATGCGGATCGGCCATCAACTGGTTGTAGTAATAGATGGGGATCAAGCGGGCCATCCGGTTGTTCTCGTAGTTGGGCTCCGAAATCATGGCCAAAATCTCGCCGGTCTTGGGATTCATGGCGATGACCACGCCGCTGTCCATCTTCATCTGGTATAGGCGCGTGTTCCAATAATCCATCTCGCTGCGCATGGCTTCGCGGGCAGCGTTCTGCAGGCGGGTGTCGATGGTTAGCTTGACGTTGTTGCCGGGGATCGGGTCGACCGGCGGCTCGAGGTCTTTGATCTCTTTGCCCGCAACGTCCACCTCCATCACACGCTCGCCGTTCTTGCCGCTCAAAATATCGTTAAGCGACATCTCGATCCCGGCATAACCATACTTATCGCGGCCGGGAACCCAGCCCTGGGCCTTGAGCGCTTCTTCCTGGTCGGCGGGCAGCGGACCAAGGAAGCCGACCACCTCAGCCGTGCGGTAACCGGTGGGATAGTCGCGCACCGGCTCAATCTCGATGCCGACGCCGGGCATATCCATGGCCTTTTCTCGGACGATCATGGCGGTCTTCTGGTCGACGTTACACTTGATCTGGATTGGCTCGTAGGGCGAGTTGGTGTCCTCGATGAACACGATCTCGGCAATGCCGAAGTCGTTGTTGCAAGGCTTGAAGGCCTTGATCGCCTCTTCGTCATCGATATTGCCGGCGCTGACCGGCATATCGAGCAGCTCAGAAAGCTGGCGGTAGATCTCTTGAATGGAGCCAGGAGTATCCTGCAGCAGGCCGTTGTTGGGAACGAAATCGGGCAGGTTGGCAGGGGTAACCGTAATGTTATAGGAAGCGATGTTACGGGCCAACACATAGCCGTTGCGGTCGTAGATAATGCCGCGCTGTGTTTGCAGATTGATCTTTGTCGTGCGGTTCTCGTTGGCTTGAGCCAGGAAGGCCTTGCCCTGCACGACTTGCAAGCTGAACAGACGCAGCGCGAAAAAGCCAAAAACGACTGCCATAGCGCCATAAAAAACGATCAAGCGCACGCTGTCGAGCGAATTGGATTGATTGGGGTGTGACGAGTTCATGCTTCAACCTCTGCCGGGTAAACCCAGCTAACCATATCAGACACTAAAGCGTATACGGGTAATGATAACAGCAGATTCAAGAGCGCCGAGGGCAGCACCACCAGGCTGAGGCTCTCGCGCAAAGGCAGGGGCGTGCCGGAGAAGATCAACACAATCATCGACATCAGTTGGAAGATCAGGGTGCCCGCCACGGTGGTGACGAACATAGCCAGGATCGGCGACTGCCACAAACGCTGCTGGAGCAACCGGGCGATGCCGGTCACAATCAGATAGCCGATCAGGGGGGTGAGCATCGGCAGGGCAGAAATGAAACTGACCAGCGCTCCGGCCACGAAGGCCCAAATCCAGGCGGCGCGCACGCGCTCGTGGAGCGACCAGGCGATAAGAACCAGCATCACCAGATCGGCGCTGCCGCGCAACAGCGTGAGATTGCTGACGACGACCGTTTGGAACATCACCAGCAAGACCAGCATGGGAAAAGCAAGCAGGATCGCCATGGGGTTTAGGGGTTCGCAGCAGGTTCGAGCGGGCCAATATCGACCGGGCGGAAGTTGGTGATGACCAAGACAGCCTTCAGCGAGCGGAAGTCGACTACGGGCTGGATCGAGGCAGTTTGGAACAGGTCGGTGGCTTTTCGGCGCACGCTGATTACCTGGCCGATGACTACATCAGAGGGGTAGTCGCCGCCCAGGCCGGAGGTGAGGACCAGGTCGGCTGGAGACAGCTCCAGATCTTGCGGGATCATCTCCAAACTGATATCGCCGGTGATCGAGCCGGTTAGCATGGCCTCGGATTGCAAGCGCTGCAAGCGAACATTGATCGAAGAAGAGGGGTCGGTGATGAGCTGGACGCGGGCGGCGTTGGCAGTCACGGCATCGATGCGACCGACCAAACCCTGCTCGGTCACCACCGGCATGCCGTGACGGATGCCGTCATCGGAGCCGCGGTCGATAAAGATATATTGAAGGAAGGGACTGGGGTCACGCCCGATGACCGTCGAAGCGACGTACTCATTTTGTGGGTGCGGGCGGGCGTAGTCGAGCAGAGCAGTGAGCACTTCGGCATCCCGCAGCTGCTGCTGAAGCTGGATCACCTGAGCCTGCAGGCTAGACACCTGACTTTTTAGGCCGGCGTTATCCTGTCGAAGGGTAGCGACGTCGCGTGGGACGGTCAGAAACTCAACGAGCGCGTTATAACGAACGGCAGCCCAGCTCTGGACGGAAACAAATGGAGACAGCGCCGATTTCATGGCGGGGTTCAAATAGCCGCTGAGGGCCAGGAAAAGCAGCCCGGCCACGAAAAGCAGCAAAACGACCGTCTGCCAAGAGCGCGGAGGAGGTGTATTCATGTCAGAGTGCGAAAACCAAACCGGTAGAAAGCATTATTGTGTGTATTTCCGAGAGGGAGCGCGGCGGCCGGCGCTGCTGCACCGAAACTGCGCCGCGGCCTGAACCGTCAGGCGTTCCTCATCGTGTTCCTGATCGGTCGAGGCCGACCAGGAAATTACTGAACTGATCGAGGTCTTCCAAGATCATCCCGGCGCCGCGGGCCACGCAGGTCATCGGGTCTTCGGCGACCCACACGCGCAGGTGCAGCTCGTCGGCCAGGCGTTCAGACAGGCCGTGCAGCTGCGATCCGCCGCCCGCCAGGCAGATGCCCGATTCGATCAGGTCGGCGACGATCTCAGGAGGCGCCTCGTCCAGGGCATCCTTGATGGTGTCGATGATCACCTGCACCGACCCGGCAATGGCTTCTCGGATCTCAATCGAGGAGATCTCGACCGCCTCGGGCAGGCCGGTGACCAGATTACGGCCGCGCGCCATCATGGTCTTTTCGGTCGGCAAGGGGTAACCGGAGCCGACCACCATTTTTACCTGTTCGGCCATACGTTCGCCGATGAACAGGTTGTATTTGTTGCGAATATAAGTGATGATTTCCTGGTCCATCTTGTCGCCGGCAACGCGCAAGGAGCGCGAGACGACAATGCCGCCCATGGAAAGCAGGGCGACTTCCGTGGTGCCGCCGCCGATGTCCACGACCATGGTGCCGTGAATTTCGGACACGGGCAGGCCGGCGCCGAGGGCTGCAGCGCGCGGCTCTTCGATCAAATAAGCGGCGCGCGCTCCGGCAGCCATGGCAGCGTCGTAGACGGCGCGCTTCTCCACCTCGGTTGCGCCCGAGGGGATGCCAATCACCACCCGAGGGCGCGGCATGGGAACGATGGTTTGCTGATGAGCCTTACCGATAAAGTAACCGAGCATCGCCTGAGTGATTTCGAATTCAGAAATAACCCCATCGCGCAAAGGACGGATGGCGATCACGTTCGCAGGTGTGCGTCCGACCATTTCTTTCGCCTGGGCCCCAATCGCCAATGGTCTTCTGGATCGTTTGTCAATGGCTACCCAAGAGGGCTCGTTGATCACAATCCCTTTGCCACGGACGTTGACAAGAGTATTTGCTGTCCCCAAGTCAATGCCAATGTCAAGGGAGAACAGACCCATCAGCCAATTGAAGGGATTAATTGCCAAGTTGTTCTCCTCATCGAAGAAAGAGATGCCTCGTTGTAAACAGGCAAAAAAATTATACCATAGTGCATAGTTGTCAATTGCTTTCGCTGAATGGAGATGGAGGAAAATGACGCCGGTTTTTGGTTGGCGGCCGTTGAATGCCAACCAAAAACCGGCGCCTTTTATGGCGATCCTGTGTTCCGACAACGGTTGACACTGCTCGATTACACGGCTATAATTGCCGGACTTCAACAAAGACTGAACAAGGTAAGTAGGAGAGATTTTCCAGGTCCCCCTGCTCGCGCACCTGTGAAAACCCCAAGTCGAGTCACAACTGAACCTTCGCCATTCAATGACGATCTCACGATACTACAACATGGAGAGTGTTAGCATGACAACAATCATGGAAGACAATCACCGGGGGAAAAAGGGCACACGCTCACCTGGGCGGCCGCCAAAAGCGCCAGAAGATAAGATCGGCAGACCTGTACGCTGCCTGATCACCAAAAACGTTTTCGATGTGGTTTCCGAAAGAGGGCAGGATCGGCAGGTCAGCCAGTCGGATTACCTGCGGTTGGCGCTCTTCCGCCAGCTCGAACGGGAAGGCAAGATGACCGAAGACCTGCGCAAGGATGCCACCTGGGATGCCCTGCGTCGCCACGGTTTGATCTAAGGGGAAGAACACCGTTGTTCTATGCAGTCGATTCGCTCGACTGCATAGAACAATTTTATCACCCATGCTATTGACAGGGAAAACGCTGAAGGCTATAATCTCACTATCAGTGCGGGTGTAGTTCAGTGGTAGAACGTTTGCTTCCCAAGCAAAATATCGTGGGTTCGAGTCCCATCACCCGCTCTAGAAATGCCGCTCAGTTTTCTTGGGCGGCTTTTCATTTGGCTTACATCAACCTTTCTTATCAAAAGTGCAAATCAGAAAGCGGACATGGGGGCGGGTAATTCTGTATAATAAAAGTCGGATAGGCTGACATAGAGATTTATCTCTTTATTCGCCTGAACCACCCACAAACGATCACAATTAACAAACTGCCGCGCCTGCACATTCAAACAGGTTCACTGATAGAGGATCATCGAAGCCATGCCAGAATCATCTAAAACCATCCTGCACATCGAAGACAACCTGGACAATCGTGTCCTCGTCCGGCGCCTGCTCCTTTCAGAAGGCTACAACGTCATCGAAGCGGAGAACGCCTTCAAAGCCCTGCAGGTCATCGACTCTCAAAGTCCTGACTTGATCTTGATGGACATCAACATGCCCGACATGGACGGCTACACGCTAACAGCGAAGCTCAAGAAGATGCCGTCTGTCCGGCAGGTGCCGATCGTCGCAATTACGGCGAACGTCATGAAAGGCGACCGTGAGAAGACCATGGACGCCGGATGCGACGGCTACATTGAAAAACCTATCGATATCGACCGGTTCAGCGAGCAAATCTCTCACTTCCTGAGCCTGGCCGGCTAAACAGCACGAATCACAACACTATTTCATCGAGGCAAGGATTCCATGACTGATTCCGGCGCTCCATTAAACGTTCCTACCCGTTCCCCTAAGAAAACCGGCATTTTACGAGAAATCACGGTCCTGGTGGTCGAGGACAATGTTTCCAACTTCGTGCTGATCGCGCGCATGTTGGGCTTCCTCGGCATCCACTGCGAGTGGAAAACCTCCGGCTATGAGGTGGTTGAATATGCAGACACCCTCCCGCGGGTAGACCTGGTGCTGATGGATATCCGCCTTCCATATGAAGACGGGTACGGCGCCTTGCGCAAGATCCGCCAATCGCCGCGATTGAAAGAGGTGCCGGTGATGGCCGTCACGGCAGAAGCCAGCTCAGAGCAGATGGAAAAGGCCCGCAAGTCGGGCTTCAACGGATTTTTGGGCAAGCCGCTCGATCCAGACCGCTTTCCAGACCAAATCCAACGCATGCTTTCGGGTGAAGCCGTTTGGGAAATGAGCTAAGGGGGAATCCAATATGCAAGTAAAACCCCTGACCGTTCGCAACGCAAAGCTCTTTCGCGCCTTCAACAACAGCCTCGCCGGAACGGTGGTTTTGCTGCTGGTGGCGCTTTCCCTCTTCCCCGTGCTGCTGCTTGGCAGCGCAACTTACCTTCGGTCCCGGCAAGTGCTGCGAGAACAGACGGAACTGCAGCTCCAGGATATCACGCAGGTTCAGGTTGAGGAAATTGAAGCGTCTATCATCGACGGAAAAATGATCGCCGATATGATGGCGAACAATTTTCTTTTAAGATCATGCTGTCAAATTTCATGGAAGATATGGAGGACGCGCAACAGCAGGCCAACCTGGGCGACTACCTGGGAAGCTATCGGGAAATGTTCAGCTCCAGCAATGCAAACTATGAAAACCAGGTCTCAGTTTTCACACCGGACGGCCGGCTCATTCTTTCGAGCGAAACGGATTGGCGAGCGCTCGACTTCAAACGCAACAAACAAATCATGGGGATTTTGGGCAGCGATGGCACAACCGCTCTCTACAGCCCCGCCCCGATTTACATCGATCAGATGGTGGTGTTTACGACCCGTAAGATTGTAGACCCCGCCCGGAACCTGGATGTCGTCATGGTTTGGACGGCTACTTCATCGCTGTTCCGGAACAGCCTGATCAGCTCGCAGGCATTTTTCCCAACGGCCGAATCGTTCTTCCTCACAAACGCAGGAGAAGTCCTCGACAGCTACGCGAACATGGATGCTTTGCAATCGGTTCCCGACTCCGGCAGCTACCAACAGCGCCTGATGACAATCATCCGAGACGGGGGCCTGAATAAAGCAACCCGGTTCGCGTCCTACGATGAGACTACGCCCGTGATCGGCGCGATCCGTTGGATGCCAGAGCTGCAGCTTGGGTACGTTTTGCAAGTGCCGGAACAGGCGATCTACAGTCAGGTGCCGGTGCTGTCCTCTTTCAACCTGATCCTGCTTGGATTTACGCTGGTCTTGTCGGGCATTGTCGCGGTGATCGCAACCCGCAGCTTTATTACGCCGCTGCTGCAGCTGGCCCAACTGGCGCATGATTTCACACAAGGCGAGTGGGAAAAGCGGGCCCATTTCAAGCGCAAAGATGAGATCGGGCAGCTGGCCAACGCCCTCGACCGTATGGTGGATGAACTGACCGGCCTGTACCACTCGATGGAACAAAAGGTGGCCGAGCGGACCGAACAGGTGCGGCTGGCTTCCGAGGTGGCCGTCCTGGCAACCTCGGCAAACAGCCAGAGCGAGATCATCAACCGCACCGTGGAACTGGTGGTTGAGCGTTTCCATTATCTGTATGCGGGCATCTTCCTGATCAACTCGAGCGGTATGTTTGCCGAGTTGGAGCAAGAAAACCAGCGCGAGCCTACCGGGAAAACCCTATTCGACCAGCGCCTGCGCCTGGGTGCGGATTCACTGGTCGGTTGGGTGGGAGCCAACAATCAAGCCGGCGCGATCACGGACAGCAGTGAGACCAGCTACACGCAATCCACCTTGCTGCCTGGGGCTCGCTCAGAGGCAGCCATCCCGATCATCCTGGGCAACCAGGTGGTCGCGGTGCTGGATGTACAGAGTGAGAATCCAGAAACCTTCGATAACGATACGCTTTCGGCGCTGCAATCGCTTTCCAACCAGATGGCATCGGGCATGCAGAACGCCAGCCTGCTGGAAACGGCAGAAGTCAACCTGGCAGAGACCTCAATGCTCTACCGCACCAGCCGCCAGATCACACAGGCGGAAAGCGAAGAGCGGGCGTTGACCCTGCTGAAGGATGCCATTGCGGCGAGCATTTACGTGAGCGGCGTCTATGAACTGCATGAAGACCACATCCGGGCGGTCGCCATTTACGACGCCAAGAACCCCGCCTCGGTTAACAGTATGGAAGGGCTGACCCTGCCGCTGAAGCAGGTGCCGGAGCAGTTCAATGGGCCGGGATACATCCGCATTGACGACATCTCTACCCTGACACCCTTTGACCACATTCTCTCATTCTACTTACGGCGCGGCTGCCGTGGCGCAGTGCTGTTCCCGATATTCGAAGCCGGGGCCCTGACAAAGATCATCATTCTTGGAGAGCGCGAGATCGGACAGCTGAACGAAGCGGCGATACAGCCGTTCGCCAACCTGATCGATGTGGCGGCGAGCGTTCTCAGCCGCTTCCGCATCTTGAAGGAATTGGAGGAGCGCCTGGCGGAGCTGGAAGCGCTCGAGCAGTTGTCGCATCACGTATCAGAAGAAACCCAACTGGCGGACCTGGTGTCGGCCTTCCGGCAGCAGTCGGCGCGGGTGGCAGGCGGGCTCGAGTTCGCGATTGGCATCCACAACCAACAAGCCAGGCAAATGGAGTTCCCATTCGTGTTCAACGAGTTGGGCGAAAAACGCTCGCCGGAACCGTTTACGCTGGGCGCCGGGCTGATCAACACCCTGATGGAATCTCGGCAGCCGGTGCTGCTCAACCGGATGGCAAAACGGGTGGAGGATTTGAGCATCAAGATATTTGGGAAGCCGGCCCAGTCCTGGCTGGGCATCCCACTGGTGGTCGATGGGAAATCCATCGGGGCCTTATTGATCCAAGACGCGCGGGGCGAAAACCGGTTCCGCGAGCAGGATGTGAAACTGTTCGGCATGATGGCTGCCACGCTGGCAATCTGGTTCAAGAAGGCGCAGCTGGTGGCCGACCTGAAAGAAGCGCTGGATGCTTTCCAACAAGAGCAGTTCCTACTCTCCTCTTGGCTGATGAACACACCGGACTTCGCCTACTTCAAGGATCGGGCCGGCCGTTACATCCGGGCCGGGCGCAGGTATGCTCTGCACCTGGGCAAGTCGTCGCCGGACCAATTGATCGGAATGACCGACTATGAACTGTACGACCCGGAAACGGCGCTGGAAAGAGAGAAGGAAGATCAGGCGCTGCTGGAGTCAAGGCAAGCGGAGATCGGCGAGATCCACGAAGAAGCAGACGAGAACGGCCAGGTCAGCTGGCGCTTGCGGAGCCGCACCCCCATGATCGATAAGGATAATCGGTTGGTCGGCCTGTTGAGTATTTCTCGCAACGTGACCGAAATGAAGAAGACCGAGGAAATGGCCCAGCAAGCCGCCCGGCAGCTAACGACCGCATCAGAGATTGCGCGCGACGCCAGCGGCACGCTGGAATTGAGCGAGCTGCTGAACAAAGCGGTCAACCTGGTGCGAGAGCGCTTCGGGTTCTATCACGCCTCCATCTTCCTGATCGACCTGGCGGGTATCTACGCAGTCCTTCGAGAATCGACGGGAGAGGTTGGACGGACCATGAAGGAGAGAGGCCACAAACTGGCCATCGGCTCACGCTCGATTGTTGGACAATCGACGATGCTGGGAGAACCGCTGGTGATCAACGATGTGACCCACGACCCCAACTACTACGCCAATCCGCTGCTGCCCGAGACGCGAGCGGAGCTGTCGATCCCGCTCAAGGTAGGCGCCCAGGTGCTTGGCGCTCTCGATGTGCAGAGCCGGGAAGCGGAAGCATACGGCGAGCAAGAAGTCACGATTTTGAAGCTGCTGGCCGACCAGATCGCGGTGGCGGTCATGAACGCCAATCTCTACAGCCGCTCTATGGAAAACCTGGAGCAGCACCGGCAACTGCACGAAATCACTACGAAGGCCGCTTCGGCGACAACCAGCGAAGAGGTGCTGGAAGCGGCGGCAGAAGGCTTGCGGGGTGCGCTCAATGGCGCGGCCGTCAGTGTCTACCTGACTGCCGCCGGTCTGCTGAAACTGCAGACCACAGCCGGTTACGGGCTCAACGAGTCGCCTCCAAGCGCCTTCCGGCCGGGTGAAGGCCCGGTCGGACGTATGATGCAGGAGCGTCATGCCCTGCTGCTGACCGGGAAAGAAACGGACGCGGCCGAGAGCGATGATCCCTATCGCTCGCATATCGCTGCGCCCATCCTCTACAGCGGTGAGTTGGTCGGCGTGCTGCATGCCGCCAGTCCGGAGGTCTCAGCCTTCGACGAGAACACCCTGGACCTGTTAGGGCTGCTCGCGAACAGCCTTGGAGCGATCCTTTCGAACACACAGCTCATTAGCACCGTGCGCAAACAGGTAGACCGCCAGCAGTTGATCTACGAGGCCACCAGCCGCATCCACCGCTCGGTCGATATCCAAACCATCCTGGAGACCTCGGCAAGCGAGATTGCGCGGGCTGTTGGGGCCAGACGGACGCAAATCAAGATCGCCCCTGAGGCAGCCCAACCCGGCAGCGAAAGCGATGGCAGTTTGAACGGTAACGGCAGTGGGCACGCCAAGAACGGAAAGGAGATCCTGAAATGAACTGGCTGACAAAACTCCTTCCCGGAACCGTTCCCGAACGCCTCGCCAACGCAGACGAGTTCGACATCATCCGCGAGCGAACGTTCCAAACCGTGATGTTGGCTATCGTGGGGCTCAGCTGGGTGTTGTATTCCGTTCTGCTCACCAAAGCCATACGCGAAGCCAGCTACCTGGACATCGTCGTCTTCACCTCGCTAATCCTCTTGCTGGACGGCGTGACTGTGTTCCGGCGCATTTCATACACCTTACGAAGCGGCAGCGTGTTGGTCATCGTGTACATCGCAATGATCATATCGCTGCTGCAAAGCGGTCTTTCCGGGCATGGGCAAGTGCTGCTGCTCACATTCAACACCCTGACCTGGATCTTCCTCGGAGCCCAGTTTGGGATCATCAGCTTGCTGCTGGGCCTGGCTACGCTGTCGGTTTTTGGCTTTGGAATGTCCGGCGGGATGATCCCAGCCCCCCCTCTGGGGTTCAACGGCAATTCGAGCCTGCAGGTCGATTGGAACACCTCGACGGCCTTCTTCCTGCTGGTCTCGAGCGCAGCTGCGATCCCCATCATGACCTTATTGAGGGGATTTCGGCAGAGCATGCGCTTGCAGAAAGAACTCTCGACGCACCTGGAAGAGGAACGCTTCAACCTGGAAACGAGGGTGGAAGAGCGCACATCCGACCTGGAACGGCGCATCACCCAAATTCGGGCTGCGGCGGAAGTATCACGCTCGATCAGCTCGGAGCTCGACCCGCAAACCCTGCTGGAGCAAGTTGTCGAACTGCTGGTGGAGCGGCTCGGACTGTATTATGCCGGCCTGTTCTTGATCGACAACAGTGGGCGCTACGCCATCTTGCAGGCGGGCAGCGGCGAGGCCGGGAAAAAGATGATCGCCGACAGCCATAGGCTGCTGGTGGGCGGCAATTCGATGATCGGCTGGACGACCGCCAACCGGCAGGCCCGCATCGCATTGGATGTGGGTGATGACCCGGTACGCTTCAACAACCCCTACCTGCCGATGACCCGCTCGGAGCTGGCGCTGCCGATCATCGGGCGCAGCGAAGTGCTGGGAGCGCTTACGATCCAGTCAAGCCAGCCGAACGCCTTCGATGAGAACGACATCCTGGTCTATCAGGGTGTGGCCGACAGCCTGGCGACCGCGCTGGAAAATGCGCGGATGTTCCAGCAGAACCAACGCGACCTGGAAGAAATCCGCTCGCTGAACCGGCAGTATTTGGAAACAGCCTGGGCGGAAACCGCCCGGCTGCAAGGCGGCCTGACACATACGTTCGAAGATCCGCTGGCGCTGCAAAGGCAGACCACAAACCAGCTTAATGTGCCGGTTATGCTGCGCGATCAGATCATTGGAGAGATCTCGTTCGATATCGAGGACAGCGGGCTCTCCGATGAAGACCGGGCAGTGGTGGAAGCCATCACTACCCAAACTGCGCTGGCGCTGGAAAATGCCCGCCTGCTGGACGAAACTCAGCGCCGGGCTGCCCAAGAAGAGCAAATCAGCGCGCTCTCAGCGAAATTCGCAAGCGCAATCAGCATTGAAGAGATTATGAAAACAGCCATTCAGGAGCTGGGCCAGCTGCCCTCGATAACCGAGGTAGGCGTTCACCTGATGCCGGACGGCAAGAGAACCGGACAACCCAATCAACCGGGCAGTAACGGCAAGAACGGAAAGGTGCGTGCTGCATGAGCTTTTTCCAGAACATCGATCCGCAGAAAATTCCCGGCAGCATTTCACCGGACGACAGCCTGTCGATCTTCCGCGAGCGCATCTTGCAGTACATTTTGATCGGGATGAGCGCTCTGGGAACGCTGGCGTTCCTGGCGACCCTGGGGCCTTCGATCCAGCGGCATCTGTGGGGATTGGTCGTCCTGTACTCGCTGGTGTACCTGGGCATTCTGGCGATCACATCCCTGCGCTGGATTGCTTACCTGATCCGGGCAGGCAGCCTGTTGTTCATCCTGTACGTGTTGGGGCTGTCGGGTCTGCTGGAGAGCGGCCTCAGCGGCGATGGACGGATATTCTTGATCGTCTTCGCGGTGATGAGCGCGATCTTCCTGGGGGTGCGCATGGGCATCTTCGCCGGGGTTCTGAGCATGCTTACGCTTGGAACGGTGGGCATGCTCATGAGCCGCGCAATCGTGCCGCTGCCGCCAGTAGAGATCATGGCGAATTCGGGCAATGGGACCGATTGGATGACCGGCACGGTCATTTTCATAACCCTGACGGCGATCACAACCACCTCGATCTTTGTGCTCACACGCGGGCTGGAGCGGACGGTCGAGACAGAACGTGCGTTGACGACCGATCTGCGCAACGAGCGCAACCTGCTCGAAGCGCAGGTGACTGAGCGCACGGAGGCGCTGGAGCGGCGAGCGATGGAATGGGAAGCCGCCAGCCGGTTGGCGCGTGACATCACCACGGCTAATGAGCTGGACGAGCTGCTGAACCGCTCGGCGGAAATTATCCGCAGCCAGTTCGGCTTTTATCACGTCGGCGTTTTCTTAATGGACGAAAAGAATGAGTATGCCGTGTTGAAGGCCGCCACAGGCAACGCCGGACGGGTGATGGTCGAGCGAGGCCACCGCCTGATGTCCGGGGAAATTGGTGTCGTGGGCATCGTGGTCAGTCGTGGCGAGGCGCACATCACCGACGATGTAGAAAAAGACACCTTCCACTTCAAGAACCCGCTGCTGCCGAATACACGGGCGGAGATGGCCATTCCGTTGAAGATCGGCGAGACCATCATCGGAGCGCTGGACGTGCAGAGTACCATCCCCGGGTCCTTCGGGCAGGCGGACATCGATATATTGCAGGTGATTGCGGACCAACTGGCGGTGGCGATCGAAAAAGCCAGCTTGATGGAACAACTACGCCAGAATCTCCAAGAGGTAAAAACGAGCGCCGAGAACCAGATCCAAAAGACCTGGCAGGATCATCTCAACGAAACCCGTCAGGAGCAGAGCTACCGATTCCGGCGAGACGGGCAAGCGCATGACGGAAGTGAAAGCATCGAAGCCAGGCAAGCGTTCGAGTCCGGCGAGGTGGTGGTGGGTGGATCCAAGACCCCACCGGGAGGCGGCAGGTGCGAGACGCCTGTGGCGATTCCCATTCGCCTGCGCCGGCAGGTAATCGGCGTGCTGGACGTGCACTTTCAAGAAGATGCGCTCACCCAAGACCGGATCAAGCTGCTGGAAACCACAGCCAACCGCATGGCGCTGGCACTGGAAAATGCCCGTCTGATGGAGACGATCCAAATGCGGGCAGAACAAGAGCACATGGTTTCGGAAATCTCGGCCCGGGTACGCTCCTCTGCCGACATTGACAGCATCCTACGCACCGCAGCGTTGGAGCTGGGACATTCGCTGGGTATTTCGGAAGTAACCGTACAGCTGCGGTCAGGGAACTAATACCGGCATCGTTATTGCTCGAGGGCTTATGACCACATCACAGACACCCCTTTTCAACGATCACCCGAAACCGCTCAACACAGCACGCAGCGGTCATGATCTTTTCGCCCGGATCGCAGCAGGCGCCGGCATCGCTTCCATCCTTCTGGTGATCCTGTTCGCCGTGCAAGCATTCCACCAGACCTATGGGAGCCTGCCTTTCTGGGAATATCTGGCCTTAACGATGGTGTTCGCAGCGCTGACGGTCCTGTCCTGGTTGTTCGGGTCGGGACAGCAGCAAGAGGCCTCCGGTCGGGCGCTGCGCATGGCCGTTGCCGTGCAGTTTTCCATGGTCGTCATTGCGCTGTTGATCGAAGGCACCGGCATCCCGGCCGCGCTGATCTCACTGGTGTTCACCCTGATGATCGGCTTCCTGTCACTTTCCTTCGAGCGCAGCGGCTCGATCGTGATGGTGGGCATCTTCAGCGCCATTGCCGCTTACTTCTTCAGCTCGTTCTCGCCGATTGCGCAGGTCTCCCTACCGATGATGCAGGTCAACCTAGTCGCTCTGGTTGGGCTGCTGCTGATGGTTTACATGACCATGCTGGCGATGGGCTTTGTCGTTGCAACGCTGAGCGTCAAGTTGATCTCTTCGGCCCTGGCAATCTCCCTGATCCCGCTGTTGATCTTCTCAGCGGTGCAAACCGGCGTCACCCGAACTGCACTCTTAAACGAAAGCACGGGGAGCCTGCGCCTGGCAGCCGACCAGGCTGCAATCAAGGTGGGTGGCTTCCTCGATCAAAATATCCACAGCATTACCCTGAACTCAATTTACCCATCCTACCTGTTATTCCTGCAGGTGCCTCCCGAAGAACGTCAGGACAGCCCGCAGTTGAACGCGATATTCTCGTCCATCGAGTCACTGCGGTCATCTTCCTCGGCATCTTATCTCGACTCGATCGCGATTTTGGACAAGAATGGGATCAACGTGTACGACACCCGCCCGGGCATGAGCGGGCAGTCCGAGAAGAACATGGAATACTTTGCGGTGCCAATGAGTGATGCCTACAAAGAGCAAAATGGTTTCGTCTCACCGGTGTTCTTCTCTCAGGGCGGCGTCGCATATATTGTATTCAGCGATGCCGTTTATAACGAAAAGAGAGAACCGATCGGCGTGCTGCGGGTGCGATACAACGCAGCCGTCCTTCAAAGTATGATCCAGGGCAGCAGCGAGCTGCTCGGCGCGGCATCTTATCCTTTATTGGTAGACGAAAACGGCGTCCGGCTGGGGGATGGATCGAAGCGCAACCTGGTCTACCAGCCGATTACGCCGCTTTCTGACATGAAGCTGAACGACCTGTTTATCAAGCAGCGCTTGCCCCCCAAGTTTGAAGAAAATCCGGAGGCGGCCATTCCGGATTTGATGCAAGCGATCAACAGCAACGATGAAGTGCCCTTCTTTACCTTCCAGCCGGGGGGCGATCCGGACAGCGTCACCCACGCGGGCATCGTCATCAGGATGCAGTATGTGCCTTGGAACCTGGTGTACATTCAACGGATGAGCGCCTTCAGCACGATGATCCAGCAGCAGACGAAGAGCACCACGCTGTTAATCACCCTGCTGGCCCTGATCGTCAGCCTTGCGGCGGCGCTGCTGTCGTCCATGTTCAGCGGACGCATCATGAAGCTGGCGACCACCGCCGAACAGATCACCGCCGGCAATCTGAACGTGACCGCCGAGGTGCAAGAGGGCGACGAGATTGGCATGTTGGGGCGGGCGTTCAATTTGATGATCAAGCAGCTGCACACCTTGATCGATGAACTGGAAGCACGGGTGGAAGCCAGAACCTTAGAGCTGTCGCAGCAGAATGAAGCGCTGCAAATGCGTTCACAGCAGTTAAAGACTGTGTCCGACGTAGCGCGGTCAATCGCATCGACCAACGATCTGGAAACGCTGCTCAACCAGGTGGCCTTGCTGGTGAGCCACCGCTTCGGCTTCTATCACGTCGGTATTTTCTTGATAGACGAGAAGAAAGAATACGCCTACCTGCGCGCGGCCAACAGTGAGGGCGGGCGCAAGATGCTGGAACGGCAGCATAAACTCAAAATTGGCGCAGTGGGCATTGTTGGGTATGCCTGCGGCGAGGGAGAGCCACGCATCGCAACCGATGTCGGCCAGGATGCAACTTTCTTCGACAACCCCGATCTGCCCTACACCCGCTCGGAGATGGCTCTGCCGCTCAAAAACGGCAGCGATATCATCGGCGCGCTGGACGTGCAGAGCGTCGAATCGAACGCCTTCTCTGAGGAGGACATTGAGCTGTTCAGCATCCTGGCGGACCAGGTGGCCATCGCGATCGTCAACAACCGGCTGTATGCCGAGACCAGCGAAACCCTGGAAGAGATCCAGAGCCTGCACAGCTGGTATTTGCAGAATGAGTGGAAGCGTGAGACGGAAAACCGCCGCCACCTGAGCTACCGCTACAACGCACAAGGCGTGGCCCCGGTGGATGAGGTGATGGATGTGGAACCGGCGGGCGGCGAAGAGGATGCGCTGGCAGTGCCGATCGTGCTGCGCGGTGAGACCATCGGCGCCATCCGGCTGCAAGATCAGGGGGAGCAGGAGCGAGAATGGAGCCAGGCCGAGATCGGCTCGGTCAAAGCAGTGGCAGACCAGATTGCGCTGGCGCTGGAAAACGCCCGGCTGTTCGAGCAAACCGCTCGCCGGGCCGAGCGGGAGCGAAAAGTGCTGGAGATCACCAGCAAGATCCGTTCGACCAACGACTTCCAGACCATGATGCGGGTGGCGGTGGAAGAGCTGCAGCAAGCCCTCGGCGCAAGTCGGGCGCAGGTCATTTTACAGGGCCTGGAACAAAACGCATCCAAGGATGCCCACAACCATAACAATAACGGACACAGGTAGAGCAAGCCAGGTGAAAGGTAAGAATGTATACCATTGCGATTTCGAATGAAAAAGGTGGTGTGGCCAAAACAACGACCACCGTTTCGCTTGGCGCAGCGCTGGCGGAAGCCGGACGGTCGGTATTAATTGTGGACCTGGATGCACAGGCCAACCTGACCCTGGCTTTGGGCGTGGACCCGCGCACCGTGACGCGCTCGATGGCGGACGTGTTCCTCGAGTTTGCCACTTTGCAGCATGCCATTCTAAAGACGGGGGTGCGCCGGTTGGATCTGGCGCCGTGCAACGAACACATGGGGTTAGTAGAACGTTCCCTGCACTCTCGCAGCGGTTTCGAGTATATGCTGCGAGAGACGTTAGAAAAGGGGGCGCACCGCTACGATGTAACCCTGTTGGACTGCCCGCCGTCACTGGGGGTCGTCACCCTGAATGCATTCGTGGCAGCCAAACTTCTCTTAATCCCAACCCAGGCGGAATACTTCTCCATCTATGCCTTGCGGAACCTGATGGGTTGGGTGCGCCAGGTGCGAGCCCAATACAATCCGGGGCTCACCTACCGTATGCTGCTGACCCTTTACGATCGCCGTAATCGCACACACCGAATTCTGCGCGAGCAGCTCAACGACACTTTCCAGAACGGTGTGCTCCAAACCGTGATCGACATCGACACGAAACTGCGCGAGAGCCCAATCGCGGGAGTACCGATCCTCCATCATGCCCCCAAGAGCCGGGCTGCTCACGAATACCGCGCACTCGCCCAGGAGATTATCGAGTATGTCAAAGAAACCGTTATACAGCCGGCTTAATACCCTGTTCTCCGACCTGGAACAGCAGGCCTCCGGCCCACTGCTGCCAGAAGAATCCCCTCAAGCCGCTCAAGGTTGGTCCTGGGAGAGTGACGGCGATGGCCGCTACACCTGGTGCAGCCAGGAGGTTGAATCTTGCCTGGGACTGACGCCGGATTTATTTACCGGCAAGCTGCTGGACGTGTATGCCATCCAGCCGGAAGCCGGGGTACGACTGCGGAACCTTATCCAGCAGAACGGGCATCCGGTAGAAATGGAAGCGCCCTTCCGCACCAGCGGCGGGGAATGGATGAATTTCCGGGTGCAGGTGAGCGTAAAACCTGGGAACAACGGCCACCATCCTGGCTGGCGAGGCATTTGCCAGCTGCTGCGGGCAGCGGAAAGCGCCGCCCCCCTACCGGCGGCGGATGAGCATTTGCCCGTCCCGATCGAAAAGAAGCATCCGGGGCCGGGTCAAGGCGGGCAGAAGAAGGAAGCGCCGGGCAAGGAATTCCGCCCGTCCAGGGATGGGTTAGCGTTCGAAAACGGAGAGATCAAGAGCGCCAAGACCTTGTGGAGCAGCGCCGGAAAGAAGAGCCTGGAAACCCGCAAACCGGTGATTTAATCGGGAGAGAACGGAAACCCGGCGGCCATCGCCATCCCGATCACGGTTGGCGAAGAAGCCAAGGGCATCCTGGAAATCCTGGATGAAGCCGACCCGGACCGGCGCTGGAGCGAGGAGGAGCGGCTGCTGGTGGAAGAAGTGGCCGACCAACTGGCGATTGCGCTGGAGAACGCCCGCCTGTACGAAGCCGTCCATCAGGAGCTGGCCGAGCGCACCCGGGCGGAACAGGAAGTCCTGCGCCGCAACCAAGACCTGGCAGCGCTCAACCAGATTGGGCAAGAGCTGAGCAAGCTGGCCAGGGATGAGGACATTCTCGACATCCTCTATAACACCATCGGCGAAATTTTCGACAGCCGCAACTTGACCATCGCCCTGTATAACGACAAGTCCGGTACAGTGGTCTACCCTATCCACACCCGGGACGGCAAGCCGGTGGTTCTGCCAGACAGCCCGGCCAAGCGCAGCCTGGTAGGCCATATTTTGAAAACCAGAGCGCCGCTGCTGCTGGGCACGGACGTGAACAACACCCTGCACCTGCTGGGAGTTCGATACACCCGACCCTGCACCGGCTTCGCTGCTGGCAGTGCCGATGATCACCGGCGACCGCTCAATTGGGGCCGTGCTGCTGGAAGATTATCAAACCAACAACGCCTATACGAATGTGCAGATGGAGCTGCTCTCAACCATCGCTTCCCAAGCGACCACCGCCCTGGAGAACGCCAAGTTATTCGCTGAAATCACCATGGCCCTGACAGCCCTGGAGACCCGCGAGCGCTACCAGTCGAACATCGCCGCGGCTGTGGCGACGCTGACAGAATTCGGCACGCGCGACCTGCTGGAAGTGATGCAGGCGCTCGGCCGGGCATCCCAGGCCAGCCGGGTGTACTTCACCAGACTGGTGGAAGACGCCGGTACGTACTACTGGGAGAGCGCCGGTGAATGGATCGATACCGACGCCAGTCACAGTTTCGATTCGAACCCCATCCGGCGCATGGCGATCGACGCTTACCCCTACTGGTTGCGGTCCTTGAAGGAAAAGGGCTGGGCAGGAGACCCGCTGGAAAGCCTGCCCTCGCCGGAGCGAGAGCTGCTGATGGAACAGGGCATCCAATCCAGCCTGCTGCTGGCCGTGCAGGGCAAGCGGTCGCTGCCCGGCTTCATCGCCTTCGATCAGGTGGATCACCCCCGAAAGTGGCAAAACGACGAGATCAGCTCGCTGCAAGTGGCAGCGGACGCTCTATCGAACACAATCGTGCGCGAAGACTTGCTGGATCAGCTGCAGGTTTCGCTGGACGAGACGGAAGACCTGTACAACGCCAGCCACCGGTTGGCGCTGGCGACCGACCTGCAAGAAATGGTGGCGGCGATTGCCACCAGCGTGAACTCCACGACGATCAACCGCTGCGTGCTGGTGCTGTTCGAAGATCATGGCAAGCAGAAGAACCGCATGAAGGTGGCGGCGAGCTGGTATGCCGGCTTCGGCACACCCCCACCCGGTATTGGCATGGATTTCGCCCACCCATCTTGCGAGCGGTTGTTCCTCGGATCAACGCCTTCGTTCTACAATGTCAGCGAGGACCACATCGACCCATCGCTGGCGGCGCTGCTGCAAGAGCAGAACGCCCTCGCTGTAGCCATCCTGCCACTTTGGGCCAGCAAGTACCAGTTGGGCGTGCTGCTGCTGATGTCGGAGGAGCTGCACACATTCACCGGTCGCGAAATCCGTTCATTCCCGCCGTTGATCGATCAGATGGCGACCTCGATCGAGAACCTGCGGCTGTTCAAGCAGACCCAGGATGCCCTATCCGAGACTGCGCTGCTGTATCAGATCAGCAATGGGATTGCCCAGGCAGTCGACTTGCACGACCTGATCCGGCTGGTGGGCAAGACTCTGTTAGCCGGAAACGCCGACCTGATTACCATCCTGCGGGTGACGCAGTTCGCCGACGAAGAACCGAGTGAGCTGGAGATCGTGGGCGTCTACGACACGCGCGGCGAATATGATCCCTCAGGCCTGCGCCTGCCGGTTGCGGACTTGCCGTTGGTTCAATCGATAGGGACCGAGGTGATGGTGCTCAACGACATCACCACCATGCAGTCCGACCCGGTCTCACGCAAAACCCTGCTGCGCCTGGACGTGCTGGCTGCGTGCATCGTGCCGCTGCGCTCGGCCGGTCGGCTGGTTGGCTTGCTGGTGACGGCCTCGCGCCGGCCGGTGACATTCAAGAACGATTACGTACATCTGCTGCAAGTGGCTTCGTCGGGCGTGGCAGTGGCCATTGAGCGCCAGCGGCTGCTGGAAGAAGCTCGCCGCCGGGCGCTGGAGCTGCAAACTGCGGCCGAGATCACCCGCGATACCACCAGCACCTTGTCGCTTGACAGGCTGCTGCAGAGGATGGTCAACCTGGTGAAGGAGCGCTTCAACTTCTACCACGTGAGTATCTTCTTGAACGAAGAAGGCAGCAGCAACGCGGTGATTATCGAATTGACCGGCGATACCGGCCGGATTTTGAAAGAACGCAGCTACAAGGTAAAAGCGGGCTCGCGCTCGGCAATCGGCCAGGTCCTGGCGACCGGCGCGCCGGTCGTGATCAACGACGCCAGCCACAGCGAGATCTTCACCTACATGCCGATGCTCTCAGACACACGCTCGGAGATCAGCCTGCCGCTCAAGCTGGGCGAACGCATCTTGGGTGTGCTGGACGCCCAGTCTACGCAGGTAAACAGCTTCGCGCCGGGTGACGTGACCGTTTTCCAAACCCTGGCGGACCAGATCGCGATCGCCATCGACAACGCCCGCTCGTACGAGCTGGTGCAGAAAGCGGTGGAAGATATGCGCGAGGTGGACCGCATGAAGAGCCAGTTCCTGGCGAACATGAGCCATGAGCTGCGCACACCGCTGAACTCGATCATTGGGTTCTCGCGGGTGATCCTCAAGGGCATCGATGGGCCGATCAACGATATCCAACAGCAAGACCTGGGCGCTATCTACAACTCGGGCCAGCACCTGCTCAATCTGATCAACGATGTGCTCGACCTCTCCAAGATCGAGGCGGGCAAGATGGAGCTGTCCTTTGCGGAAATCGACATCACCGAGATCATCAACAGCGTCATGTCGACCGCGAGCGGGTTGGTGAAGGATAAACCGGTAGAGCTCAAGAAGATCGTGCCTGAAAACATGCCCAAGGTGCGCGGCGACAACACCCGCATCCGCCAGGTGCTGCTCAACCTGATCTCCAACGTGGCCAAGTTCACCGATGAAGGTGCGGTCACCATCGAAGTATCGATCAAGCCGGGGAAATCGGGCAAGCTGGAGTTGTTCATCGAAGTGACCGACACCGGCCCGGGCATTGCGGGCGAAGATCAGCACAAGCTGTTCCAGCCGTTCTCGCAAGTGGATGACTCCCCCACCCGCAAGACAGGCGGCACCGGACTGGGCTTGTCGATCTGCCGATCGCTGATGGAAATGCACGGCGGCGACATCGGCCTCAACTGGAGCGAGGTGGGCAAAGGCAGCCGTTTCTACTTCAGTCTGCCGCTGCCCAACCAGCCGGAGCTGGATAACGCCCAGCCCGTGGGCGACCCGCACACCATTTTGGTGATCGACGACGACATGCAAGTGATCAAACTATACCAACGCTACCTCAACCCGCAAGGTTACCATATCGTGCCGCTGACCGAGCCGTTGAAAGCGGTGGAGAAGGCGCTGGAAGTGCGCCCCCTGGCGATCACGCTGGACGTAATGATGCCCCAGAAAGACGGCTGGTCGGTGCTGCAAGAGCTCAAGAACCACCCAGAGACGCGCAACATCCCGATCATCATGTGCAGCATTCTGGAAGAGGAAGAGAAGGGATTTCAGCCTCGGGGCCGCCGATTACCTGGTGAAACCGTTCCTGCGCGAAGACCTGGTCAGCGCCATCAGCCGATTGGACCAAGAAGGCCAGAATCATACCGTACTAGTGGTCGACGACGATCTCGACGATCTGCGGCTGCTGAAGAAGCTGATCGACGACAGCGGGCGGTTCCAGGCTAAGCTTGCCAACGGTGGCCTGATCGGCTGGGAGATGATCCAAAAGGAGCGCCCGGACGTGGTGGTGCTGGATATGTTCATGCCGGATATGGATGGCTTCCGCATCCTGGAAAAGATGCGCAGTGACCCCAACCTGATGGAAATCCCGGTAGTGGTGTTGACCGGCGTCGATTTGAGCGCCGAACAGCAGCAGAAATTGTCCGATTTCCGCCAACAAATGTTGACCAAAGGGTTCCTGAGCGAACAAGAGCTGATGAGCTCTCTGGATCAGGCGCTCCGAAAAATCAAGTAATCTTTGGGCCTGCTTGGCGGAGGCGCTTCCTCACTGGAAAAACGTTTCCGCCCAAGCAGTTCCATCATTTCAATTCAAGGTTTTTGCTTTATGCCAACACATTTTACTGTCGAGTGTATTGACTGCGGATCTAGGGGTGCGTACTATCCGAGTGTCTTAACCTGTCCAGCGTGCGGGAGCTATTGGCGCGAAGCCCGCTACGACTATGCTGCGCTGTCCACCAGCTTGCCACCGCTGCTGGCAAAACGCCCGTTCGATCTGTGGCGCTACCGGGAGCTGCTGCCCGTCTCGAAACCGGAACCCGACCTGTACCTGGGCGAGGGCGGCACGCCTTTGATCCGAGCAGCCAACCTGGGGATGATGCTGGGCTGCCCGAACCTGTATATCAAAGATGAGCGTCAGGGACCAACGAGCTCGTTCAAAGACCGGCAGGCGGCGGTGACGATCAACGCCCTGAAAGAAGCCGGGGTCAGCGAGATGGTGGCGGCCTCCACCGGCAACGTAGCGATTGCCTATTCGGCATACGCGGCACGGGCCGGGATCAAACTGTGGGCATTCCTGACCAGCCTGGTGCCGGGCTCAAAGATGCGTGAGGTGGCGGTGTACGGCACGCAGGTGATCAAAGTGACCGGCTCGTACGATCAGGCCAAGCAAATCGCGGCCGAATTCGCCCATCAGCGCAGCATCTATCTGGACCTGGGGGCGCGCAGCATCCCCTGTGTCGAGTTGATGAAAACCATCGCCTATGAGATTGCTGAACAACTGGCAGCCGCCTTGCCGCAGCCGGGGCAAAATGGCAGCGTGCCGCAGTGGCGCGCTCCGAATTGGTACGTGCAGTCGGTCAGCGGCGGCATGGGCCCGCTGGGTGTGATCAAGGGCTTCGAGGAAATGGCCGAGATGGGCTGGACAAACTCGATCCCCAAGATGGGGATCCTGCAAAGCGAAGGCTGCGCACCGATGACCCAGGCCTGGAAAGAAGACCTGGACGTGGCGCGGCCAATCCAAAACCCACGCACGCGCATCGAGACCCTGGCGACGGGCGATCCTGGCCGCGCCTATACGCTGCTGCGAAAGAAGATGTTGGCGGCATCGGGCGGCATGGTCGAGAGCGTGACCGATGAGGAAGCCTTCCGGGCGATCCATTTGATGGCGAAGATGGAAGGGTTGTCGATCGAACCGGCGGCGGCAGTCTCGATTGCCGGCGTGATTAAGATGATCCGCGCCGGCCAGATCAAGCCGGATGATGTGGTGGTGATCAACTGCACCGGGCACACCATGCCGGTGGAAGGCAGCATCTTAGGCGACGACTGGGCCCGAGACGTGTTCATGCCGACCATGGATACCCTGGAAGAAAGCCAGGAAGAGGGCCTGTTGGCAGCCTTGAAGCAGGTGGCCGCAGAGCGCTTCCCGCGCATTGCCATCGTAGATGACCAGCCTGAAGTGCGCCAGCTGATCCGGCGCATCCTGCATTCCCAGGGCGAGTACGAGCTGTTCGAGGCGTGCAACGGCCAAGAAGCGGTAGAATTGGCCCAGAAAGAACATCCCAATCTGATGATCCTGGACCTGATGATGCCCGAGCTGGACGGTTTCTCGGTGCTGAACGCGCTGCAGTCGCAGCCGGAAACCGCCGACATCCCGGTCATCGTCGTAACCGCCAAGGAATTGACGGCGGTGGAGAAGGAACAACTGAAAGGGCGCATTCAAACGTTGATGCAGAAGGGCGACTTTATGAGCGACGAGCTGCTGGAGGAGGTCAAGAGCTTGCTGCCGTAAGTTTCCAGACCTTGCGGGCGCTGAGGATGGCAACCATCCTCAGCGCCCGCAGCAAGGCCGGGTATGGGATCCAGGCTGTATAAGAGGAGGAAAGGGCAACGCCATATGAGTTGTTCCGGTCGTACGTTAGGGATTCGAGCTGCGCTTTACTCGGCAATCTTTCTAGGCATTGCTCCTGTCTTCGGCAAGCAGGCGATCCTGTTCGGATTCAGCCCGCTGGCCGTGGTGACCCTGCGCACCGGTATCGCTACGATCTTGTTATTGTTGCTGATGATCCTCTTCAAACGTCAATATTTATACATTTTCCCGGTGGGTTTAATCGGCTGTTTTTTGGCCGGGTTCACCAACGGATTGGGCTCGATCCTGTATTACACCGCCCTCACCCGTCTGGATACGAGCATCGGGCACCTGTTGTATTCCTCCTACCCGCTGTTCGTGGCGCTGTGGCTGCTGCTGGACCGGCAGAAAATCCAACCGATCACGATGCTGCGGCTGGGCATCTCAGTGCCGGGGGTGTATCTGCTGGTCAGCACCGGACAGGAGAAGGTAGACTTGTTCGGGGCCGGGTTGATGCTGGGATCAGCGCTGCTGTATGCTTTGCACCTGCTGATCAACCAGCGCGTGCTGTACGAAGCGCCCGCTCCGACGGTGACGCTCTATACCTTGCTGTCAATGAGCGCGACGGTCGTGGTGGCGTTCCTGATCTTCGACCGGCAGGCTCCGGACCCCAGCAACCCAATGTGGCCGGTGCTCGGTATGGCCCTGGTGACTTTCCTCTCACGGCTCTCGCTGTTCCTGGGAGTCAAGCATCTTGGTGGGATGCAAACCTCGCTGCTCGGGCTGGGTGAACTGCTGGTCACCGTGTTCCTGGCCCAAGTTTGGCTGGGAGATCAATTGACGGTTCCACAGTGGATGGGCGCCGGGCTGCTTGTGGTCTGCCTGCTCCTGGTGGGCTTCGACAAGCACAGCCCGGAGGAGCGGCAAACATCGGGTTGGTTGTCGTGGCTGAATCCGCCGAGGATCCGGCCTAACGAGCTGCCCTGGCAGTAGATAACAGTAACCGCGAATGCAGGTGTGTTTAGCAAGGTGTCATGACATACTGCTAAACACCCCTGCATTCGCGGTTAAGAAAAAGAAGGATCACTCTCCTGCAACCATATATCCGGCGCCGCGGACGGTTTTCACCAGGCTGGTTTTGCGCGGCAGCGCCTCCAGCTTTTGGCGCAAGCGGCTTACCAGCGGGCGCAGCACGGTAGCAGCTTCTTCATTATCCATGCGATAGCCATGAATGGCCTGCACAATTTCACTGTATGAAACGACTTGATTGAACTGACGGAATAATACCGCCAGGAAACGGGCTTCGGTCGGCGTGAGGATGATATAGTCATCCTCCCAGGAGACCATCTGCTTGCGAGTGTCGACCAGAACACCATCCGGCATCTGGAAGACGGTCTCTTCCTGGCCGGTGTATTCGCTCCGTTTTTCGGCCACTGCCTTAGAAGCCTCGAAAGCCTGATTGACGCTGTCAACGATCTGTTCGGCACGCGCCGGCTTAAGAATATAGTCATGCACCTTGCGGCGCAGCGCCTCGATCACCGTTTCGAGCGTGCCATAAGCAGTTAGGACGATGACTTGCAGGCCGGGATACAGGTCGAGGGCCTTGTTCAAAACCTCCATCCCGTTCATTCCCGGCATATTCAGGTCCAGGATCATCAGGTCGAATGGTTTTTGTGCCAGCGCAGACAACGCACGCGACCCGTTTTCCACTGCCTGCGCTTCGTATCCTTCCAACTCAAGGATACGCAAAAGGGTAGTCCGCTCAAGGGCTTCATCATCGACGATTAAGATTTTATGCTGCGCCATCCATACTCCCTAAAGGCAATTTGACAAGAAAGCACGCACCGGTTCCATGCAGAGAAGGAGCGAGATGAATCCCTCCGCGATGCGCTTCGACGATGTTATAACACACCGCCAGCCCAAGTCCGGTGCCATCTGGTTTGGTGCTGTAAAAGGGTTCAAAAACGCGATTTTCTACCGCCGCTGAGATGCCCGGACCCGAATCTTCCACCCGGATCAGAACCTCTTTCTCCAACGCCTCCGCTTCAATCCACAAATTTCGCGGCGTGTCGACCGAATGCATGGCCTCCAACGCGTTCATCACCAGGTTGAAAATGACTTGCTGGATCTGGTTTTGCACCCCGGATACCGGAGGCAGCTGTGGAGTGAACTTGCAGGAGACGTCCACCTGCTGGGCTGCTAGCTGCGGACGCAGCAGCTCCAGGACCGTCTCTACGACGGAGGAGATACTCATCTCGGTGATGCCGGTTTTATCGTGTCGATAGTAATTCAACATGCGTTGAACCGTATCGGCCAGGCGGTCGAGCTCTTGACGGCCGAGCTTCAGATAGGCCTGGCGCTGATCGCTGTCAAGGTCCATTCGCTCGGCCAAGTGCAGGCAGTTGCTGACAGCCTGGATGGGGTTATTGACCTCATGGGCGACAGAGGCCAGCAATCGCCCGACGGCTGCCATCTTCTCCGCCTGCACCAGGGCTTGCTGCGATTCCTTCAAGCGCTGCAGGGTCTCCCGCTGCTCATTGTACAACAGCATGTTCTTCAGCTTCACCTCTGCCTGACGGGCAAAAATGATGAAGCTCTCCAGTTCCAGCTCACCGAAAGAGGCCGAAGGGTACTCTCGCACCCCAATGAAGATGTATTCACCGATCGTCTGCGTAACCGAAGCCAACAAGAAGGAGTGAACGTGCAGACCGTCCAGGAGGGCCCGGTAGGCGGTGAGACCTTCGGAGTTGATGTTTAGGATTTGAGGTGGATCCTGGCCGTGTGCCAGGGAAGTGAGCAAATCGACCAGGTCGGATTGCTCCCAGAGTGAGCTGGAAGGTGTTTCAATCAGGCGCGTATAGCCGTCATCACTGGACAAACTTTGCAAAATGATGGCATGGTCGGCCCGCAGCAATTCGCAAGCCGATTCGAAAACGAGGGACGTGAGCTGACGGAAATCGATCTCGGCGTTGATCCTCTCGGTGATCGAGAAGAGCGGTTCCAGCACTTGCAGGCGAGCAGCGCCCAGCTTCTGACGTTTCTGCAAGAGCGCTCCGTTTGCTGCCTGGACCAGCGCTTCCACGTCCTGGAAGGGTTTGAGGATAAGCCCGTCGGCGCCGCGCTGCAGGGCCTGAATGCCGGTCTCAACGGTGCCAAATCCGGTCATGAGGAGCACGGCCATATTCGGTTGGAGGGAGCGAGCCCGCTCGATCAGGTCGAATCCGTCGATGTAGGGCATGTGGATGTCGACCAGCAGCAAGTCAAAGGTCTGCCGCTGCAGGTTGGCAAGCGCCAGGCGAGGATCATTCGCGGCTGTAACCTGAAAGCCGTAGCGCTCCAGGAGGCGCTGGCACAGCAGCGTGTCCATGGGGTTGTCGTCCACAACCAGAACGCTGACCGCCAGGATACGATTGCTACTTTCCAGTAATTGGACTGATTTTGGAACAGAGCTCTGAATGTGGGCAGACTCCAACGACGCCACTCCGATCGAACAGTTTTAAGCAGAAGGGGACCGCTTTTTTAAAGGGCCCCCCAGCGGGTTTGTTAAGAAACGATCGGATATACTTTATCATGAAAGGTAGGCTTAGGCAATATCCTATATGCTTCGAACGTTGCAGGTGTGTTGCACTTCGCCCGATCAACGTCTCACCGCAATGTCACCATAAGAAGAGCTGACATTTTGAACGGGAACCAGGGGTTGGTTAACGAGAGAAAACCTTGTCAATCCAGAACTGAGCCGGTGGCGAAGCGGGCTGGAAGCCCAGGGATGAAAGCTTCTTGATTCCAACCCGCTTCGCCCCGACGATCAGGCCATCCGATAGGATCACAGTCAGATCTTCAGGATATCTTGAATAGGGCGCCAACGGCGTAGCCGATCAGGGCGCTGAGGGTGCCGATCACGGCCATTTCGAGGCCGGAACGGCCCGGTCGGCCGACCGTCAGCCGGGCTTTGTAAGCCCCTGCGCCAAAGAGAATGGCGGCAGTGAACAGGATCGAAACCCAGATGCCGTAGGTTGGTGGGAGAAAGAGAAAGGGCGCCAGGGGGATCAGCGAGCCGATGATCGCCGAGACGCCTACGATGAGCGCCGAGCGCAAGGCAGAGCCGCGGTCGGTGGGCATGAGCTGGTGTTCCTCGGCCATCATCAGGTCGACCCAGGCGTCTTTGTTGGCGGTGATGGTGTCCACGATCCGCTCCAGCGGCTCGCCTTCGAAGCCCTTCTTGCGAAAAATCTCGCGGATCTCTTCTTTTTCGGCGTTCGGATAGCTGTGGATGTGGCGGTACTCCCGGCTGCGCTCGCTCTCGTAAAACTCGGCCTCGGCTAATGTAGATGTGTAAGCGACCGCGCCCATCGAAACCGATTCAGCGAAGGTAGCAGCCAGGCCGGCAACCATCACCACGCGGGGATCGTTGGTTGCAGCCGCGACGCCCAGAACGATGCCCAACACGTTGACCAGCCCGTCCTGCCCACCGAGGATGATGTCCGCCAGGGACGAGCTGCGTTGGTGAGGATCCTTGCGCTTGTGCTGCCAGCGCTCGTAGGCGAGACTGGCGATATCCCTGACCGATTGCATATCCATATGACCTGCTTTTATACCTCGTAATCGGACCAATGGCCGGAGCCTTTTTTCACGGCCTCTTTTACTTTTAAACTGCGTTTCTGGCTTAAGGTCTTGTCCATCTCACTGATGTCGGTCTCTGAATGGGGAGTACCGTGGATCGCCTGATCGGTCATGCCTTTGGTTTGCTTGACGTGCTGGATTGGGTCGGCGATATACTCCCATTCCTCGCCATCCGGCCAAGGGCCCTGACCCTGATTCCATGGTCCGCGGATGTTCTTGCGCCCATCTTGTGAGGTGTTCAGGTAAACGTGGCTGTAGCGGGGATCGCCTTGCAAGACTCCGGGCGGGAAGTTGGGCACGATCGTCTCGAGCGCAGCGGCGAACTGCTGGAAGTGGGCCACTTCGCGGGTCATCAGGAAACGAATCGTCTCCTGCACGAGGGGATCATCGGTGAACTGGAGCAGGTATTCGTAGACAATCTTGGCGCGCGACTCGGCAGCGATGTTCGAGCGCAAGTCGACAGTCAGGTCACCATTGGAATTGATAAAGTTGCCGCTCCAGGGGATGCCGCCGCTGTTGACGGGCTTAATTCCGCCGCCGGTCAGCACCAGGGATTCGGGGCTCATGCCGATGGAGTGGATCATCTCCTCCTTGAAGCCATTCCCTTGGGTCAGCTTGGTGAGATACACGTTTTCTGTGGCGTTCTTCAGCTCGCCGTTGAGCCCATCCATCAGCATGGTGATGGTCGCGCCGACGATCTCAAGATGGCTGAACTCCTCGGTCGCGATGTCCATTAACAAGTCGTATTTATCAGGATAGGGCTTGCGTGCCGCAAAAGCCTGGCAGAAGTACTGCATTCCAGCTTTGAGCTCGCCGTTGCCGCCGCCAAACTGCTCGAAGAGTAAACGAGCAAAGCGTGGGTCGGGTTCTGAAACCCGGGCGTCAAATTCTAGTTCTTTCACGTGATAAAACATCTTACGCTTCCTTTACCTGTTAAGCGAAATACCGGATAAGGCACATGCGCACTGGTTTGCCGGTTATCCCCCTTTTTTAGTCAAGAAATCGATCCAATGCGCTATGTGTACTTTGGATTTTAAAGGTGCGGACGACGCCGGCCAATTGGGGAAAATCCGCACGGGGCTTGGGAATTTCCCTCGAATAGGGAAGGGAAATGTCACGATTGAAATGTGACATAAGGCGTGCGGCTTGACTTTCGATGGGGCGATTTCTATAATTACTCATCCGTATCTTTCAGGAGATGGCATGAAGATTGATGCAGCTTTCCGGTCACGGCGCAGTAACGTGCTGGCGCGGCGCGGCATGGTGGCCGCCAGCCAGCCGCTGGCAGCCGAGGCCGGGTTGGATGTTTTGCGGCAGGGAGGGAATGCCGCGGATGCAGCCGTGGCGACCGCGGCGATGTTGAACGTGGTCGAGCCGATGTCGACCGGGGTTGGGGGCGACTGCTTTGCCTTGTATTGGAGCGCCCGCGACCACAAAGTGTTCGCCCTGAACGGCTCGGGCCGCGCCCCGGCTGCGGCCTCACTTCAGGAACTCAAGCAAAAAGGCTACGAGAGCATCCCGCCATACAGCGGATGGGCGGTTAGTGTGCCCGGTACGGTGGCCGGTTGGAGCGATCTGCTGGAGCGGTTTGGGCGCATGGGGCTGAAGGACGCCCTGCAGCCGGCGATCTGGACGGCCGAAAACGGCTACCCGGTCTCGGAGCTGATTGCGGTCAGCTGGCAGCACATGGCGCCGGTGCTGATGCGGAAACGAGACAGCCTGAACGAGCAAACCCTGCACCGCAGCGGGCTGGACATTGGTCCGGAGCAGCCCAGCGCGGCCGAGATGCTGTTCAACGGAGCTGCACCGCAGGCGGGTGAGATCGTGCGCCTGCCGGAGCTTGCCGAGACTCTGCGGCATGTGGCCGCCGAAGGCAAAGCTGCAATTTATCAGGGTGAGTTTGCCGAGAAATTGAGCCGGCACGTGCAAAAGTACGGCGGCTGGATGCAGCCGGAAGACCTGGCGCAGCATACCAGCACGTGGGAAGAGCCAATCCACACCGATTACCGGGGTTATAACCTGTACGAGTGCCCACCGAACGGCCAGGGACTGGCGGCCATCCTGGCGGCCAACCTGGCAAGCGGCTTCGACCTGGCAGCGATGGACGAGGCGGAGCGGCTTCACACGCTGATCGAGTGCATGCGGCTGGCGTTCGCGGATGCAATGCAGTGGGTATGCGACCCGGCCGTGGAGGAAATTCCACTGGCTGAGTTGTGCAGCCAGGCGTACGCCGACCAGCGCCGCCGGCGGATCGACCCACTGCGGGCGGCACAGCAGGCGCCATTTGGCAGCCCAGGAATGGGCGCAGACACGGTGTACCTGAGCGTGGTGGACGGAGAAGGCAGCGCCTGCAGCTTCATCAACAGCCTGTATTTCGGCGGAGGAAGCGGGCTGGTGGTGCCGGGAACGGGGGTGTGCTTGCAGAACCGGGCAGCCCTGTTCTCGCTCGACCCGCAGCATCCCAATGCGCTCGCGCCGGGCAAACGCCCATACCACACCATCATCCCTGGCATGCTGACGCGCGAAGGCGAACTGCACGCCTCGTTTGGGGTGATGGGCGGGTTCATGCAGCCGCAGGGGCACTTGCAGATGCTGGTGAACATGATCGATCTGGGCATGTCGCCGCAGCAGGCGCTGGATGTGCCGCGCTGGCGGCTGAATGTGGATGGCGGCGGGCTGGGTGCGAGCGATCCCGGCGGGCTGGTGCTGATCGAGGATGGCTGGAGCTTCGCTACCCTGGCGGCGCTGACCCGGCGCGGTCACCGTTTGCTGCCCGTAGACGGCTTCGACCGCGGCACGTTTGGAGGCGGGCAGATTATCCTGCGCGACCCGGTCAGCGGCGTGTTGACCGGCGGCAGCGACCCGCGCAAAGATGGATGCGCGCTCGGATTTTAGTTTTTAATCCTGCGTAGGGGCATCTCGTGCGGCTGCACGCCTGCCTATGCCAAATCCCGAATCTGATCCTCCAGCCATTCCTTCAGCGCCGGGCGAATGGTCATGCCGTTCATGCTCAAGTTGCTGTCGGAAAAGGCGTCGATCATCGCCACGATCGTATCGTCCAGGACGGCAACCTGCTTGTGGGCAGGGACGAGGTGGTGCAGGTGAACCGGGTAGCTGTATTCGGGCGGCAGCAAGCGGGCGCGCCAGCGTTCTTGGCAGCTGCTGGCAAGCGTCACAAAGATCATGAGCACCTCTTCTCACTATAGCGGTTGATCTATTAATGGATACAGCAGTATTGGGGGAAGTACCAGATACTTGGGAAGGATTGATCACGGGAAGACTTGCGCCTTTGCGTTAAAAATCATCCTTCAGAGGGGTTGACACGCCCTACCCGATTATGATAAACTGCCAGCAGGTACCGAGTTTTCAGCTCGGGACGATAATGATGGAAAGGTCTTAGCAGATGTTCATTTCGACAAAGGACTACTTCTTGTGCGTTCGCAGCGCAGGCGCTGGCTCTTCCTTGTCGAGGTGCGTCTGCTGACTCTATAACTATACGAATTAAGGGTCACGGCGCACACAAAGCCCCGTGGCCTTTTTGTTTGTCGATTTGAACCCTTGGCCGGCCGCGGGATTACCGTGACCGGCTATTTTGATTAACAACCGAAAAGGGAAAGGGTGGGAGTGCCGCAGCGAGTGCGTTGCGCATGCCCACTGCAGCACTCCCACCGTTTCCCTTTTCAACTTTAGCAACCAATTAATGGAGTTCGCCATGTCTATCCTGACTGCCGAAAACTTGGGTCTCTCGTTTGGAGCCTTCGACCTGTTCAAAGGCATCAACATCACCATCGCCAATGACAGCAAGATCGGTCTGATCGGTCCGAATGGAATTGGAAAAACCTCACTGCTGCTGATCCTGAACGGCCTAAACCAACCGAGTGAGGGCAAAATCCACATCGCGCGCGGCCGGCGCATCGGCTACCTGCGCCAGGAGGCGGTAGACGCTTTCGCCGACCGCGACAACACGGTTTATCACGAGATGCTGACCGTTTTTGCCAGGATGCAGGCGCGCCAGGAGCAGCTGCACCAGCTGGAGGCCGAGATGGCCGCCGGGCATTACACCGACGAGCTGCTGGAGCAGTATGGAATCTTGCAAGAAGCCTTCGAGCGCGACGGCGGCTACGATTACGACATCCGCATCCAGCAAACCCTGGAGGGATTGGGGTTGGGGCACGAGTTCTGGAACATGCCGCTGAACATCCTAAGCGGCGGGCAGAAAACCAGAGCCCTGCTGGCCCGCCTGCTGTTAGAAAAACCCGATCTGCTGATGCTGGACGAGCCAACCAACCACCTGGATATCGAGGCGGTGGAATGGCTGGAGCATGCGCTGAAGGATTGGCACGGAGCCATTCTGATCGTCAGCCATGACCGCTACTTCCTCGACAATACGGTCAACACAATCTGGGAGATGAACCGCAGTGGGATCGAAACGTACACGGGCAACTACAGCGGCTACCTGCTGGAGCGTGAGCAGCGCTGGGAGTACTACGAGCAGGTATTCAAAGAGGAGAAAACCCGGCTGCTGAAAGAGGTCGATTACGTGCAGCGCAACTGGGTGCGGGCTTCCACACACGCCCAGGCGTTGGGCCGCTTGCGACGACTGACGCGCGATCTGGCCATCGTGGAAAACTACGGTATCATGGCGCTGCGCAACGGCAAGAAGTGGTCGGAGTTCAGCTTCAACGAGCACACCGACCGCCCGCTGGACGTGATCGACGCGATCCGCAAGGTGAACGCCATCTCGATGCCCAGCAACAGGCCCCCGCGCATCAAGCCGCGCCTGGCGACGGTGCACACCAGCGGCACGATCGTGCTGCGGATCGGAGAGGCCACGATCGGTTACCCCGGCAACCAGCTTTTCAAAGCAAGGAACGTCGAGCTGCGTCGAGGCGGCTGCGTGGCGCTGGTTGGCCCAAACGGCAGCGGCAAGACCACCTTTCTGAAGGTGCTGCTGGAGAAGCTGGAGCCGCTGTCGGGGAGTATCCACCACGGAGCCAGCTTGAAGATTGGTTATTTTGCCCAGGCGCATGACGCTCTGAACGGCGAGCAAAGTGTACTGGACGAGCTGATCGATCATAAGCCGATGCGCCAGGGCGAAGCGCGTAATTTCCTGGCGCGCTACCTGTTCCGCGGCGAGGATGTCTTCAAGCCGCTGTCGGCTCTGAGCGGTGGTGAGCGCGCCCGCCTGGCGCTGGCGATTCTGTCGTTAGATGGGGCCAACTTCCTGCTGCTGGACGAGCCGACCAACCACCTGGACATCCCGGCGCGTGAGGCGCTGCAAGAGGTGCTGGAGGAATATCCTGGCACGATCTTGCTGGTGTCGCACGACCGCTATTTGGTGGACCGGCTGGCGACCGAGGTTTGGGAGTTACGCGAGGGCAGGCTGCACGTCTTCAAGGGCGGCTACCGTGAGTTCCTGCTGCGCCGGATGATGACCGCCCCAAACGCTAAACCGCAGAAGGTTCTGCTGGAAAAGAAGCCGCTGCTGCGCGGCGACAACCGCGAGAAGCGCCGGAGGATGGAGTTGATCGAGACGCTGGAAAGCCGCATCCGCGAACAGGAAGGCGCGATCCAGAAGCTGGCGCGCGAGCTGCAGAAGGCCGGAAAGACGCAAGCGTTCGAGCGCACGCACGAGCTGAGCGAGAAGCTGGCTCAAGCGCAAATGGCTCTGGAGAGCATGATTTCTGAGTGGGAAAAGCTGGTGGCGTAGTTGAGAAGGGGGAGACACGTGGAAAGGGGACGGGGTGGCCTGCAAGTCACCCCGTTTGCCTATCGATGAGCCTCTCTCTCAGAGCAGAGCCTGGACTAAAAACAGAACGGCGAAGCCGGCCACGAGGGTGAGGACGATGTTCTTGGTCTTCCAGGCAATCAAGGCGGCCACCACGGCGGAGATCAGGCGCGGGTTGAGGAGCAAGGGGCTGCCTGCGCCGTTACCCGAGAAGATCTCGGGCAGGACGATGGCGGCAAACACCGAGGGCGGCACGAAACGCAGCGAGCGCATCAGCGGCTCGGGGATGGTCCAATGGCCGAGCAGGACGATGAACGCCAGGCGGATTGCGTAAGTGATCAAGCCAATGACGACAATGGCAAGCCAGGCGCTCATCGCAGACGCTCCACGAAGGTTCCGGCCAGGATACCGGCCAGCGCAGCCAGTACCAGTCCGAGCTTGTAGGGCAGACCGGCAAAGGCCAGAGCGCACAGCCCGGAGGTGAGCGCGGCAAACAGGTTGGGGCGGTCCTTCAACATGGGCACGAGCATGGCGATGAAGGTCAACGCCAGGGCAAAGTCCAACGACCATTCCGGCGGAACGTTCAGCCCGAAGAAGATGCCAATCATCGTGCTGATTTGCCAGGAGATCCACAGGGTAAGTCCGGCGCCGAGGAAGAACCAGTGGTGGTGGTCTTGCCGCAGCGGATCGGTTTCGGAATAATGGACGATGGAGACGGCATAAGCCTCATCGGTCAGCAGATAGGCCAGCAGGTACTTCCAGGGACCGGGCAGCTTGCGGACGTAGGGCGCTACCGAGGCGCTGTAGAACAGGTGGCGCAGATTAAGGATGGCCGCGGTGGTGATCACCAGCAGCAGCGGCACGGACTGCCCGAGCAAAACGGCGGTCACGAACTGGGCCGAACCGGCAAACATGACCGAGGACATGGCCTGCGCCAGCCCGGCGGACAGCCCTGCCTGAACCGCCACCACCCCATAGACCATGCCAAACGGCACGACGCCGATCAGCAGGGGCAGCTCGGCACGGATGCCGGAGAGCAGCTCGCTGCGGCGGGATAACTCGTGAGAGGAAGTTAGAGTGGTTTCTGCCATAGAATTCGGTATATATTATCAGAAAAAGCGGTTCTGGGAAAGCGGAGAGTCGGAGGAACTAATCCCGATGCAATGCGAGCCTGTGAAGGAAGTCGCAGGGCGCGTTTCGTACACGGCCTGCGACTGGTGTTACCACCACCGACCCATTCACAGCCCAACACATCTTGGGTTGGGACGATGGCTAAAGAATATTGAATGGAAATGGTGGGTTGGATGCGGTTGGGCAAAGGAGGTTGGAAGCCCGGCACATTTCCATCGACCGGTTTGCTTCCAACCTCCTTCGCCCCTATAGGCTTTGGATGATATTTTTTATTATGCCCGGCCGGTTTGTTCTCGTCGGGAGCGGGTGTAGGCATCCAGGGTGACGGCCAGGAGCAGCACTGCACCGGTGACCATAAAGCGGATCGAAGAGGCCAGTGCCAGCAAGTTCATCCCGTTGGCGATGGCGCCGATGACCAGCGCGCCGAGCAGGGCCGACCAGGTGCTGCCACGCCCGCCAAACAGGCTCGTACCGCCAATGACCGCCGCTGCAATGGAGTTTAGCAGCACATCACCGCTGCCGGATGACTGGTTGACCGCATACAGGCGGGAAGCCGCCAGGATGCCGCCTGCGGCAGCCATCATATCGCACAAGATGAACACCACAATCCGGATCATGGTGACGTTGATGCCGGCCCGCCGGGCGGCTTCGACGTTGCCGCCAATGGCAAAGATATAGCGGCCAAAGCGGGTTCGGGTGGTGAGGAAATCAAACAGGATGACGAATCCGACGAACAGCAGCACGGCCAGGGGAATACCTTGAATGGGCGTACGGCCCGGGTTGCGGTTGACACTCATGACGCCAACGATCACGACGGTGACCAGGGTTACCAGAACGCCGCGTGTAGCCAGGGCGCCAAACGAACGCGTGTGGATCCCCATGCGCTGCAGGCGTCGGTACTCAAACAGCATACCCAGCCAGTAGATCACCAATCCGAGGATAGCGATGCCCCAACCCAGCCAAATCGGTAAACGCAGGTTGGCCAGCGAGATGATCAGACGGTCATTCAGATTGACCGTGCCGGTGTTGCCCAGCACTAGAAGCAAAGCGCCCTGCCAACCCAAGAAACCCGCCAGCGTGACGATGAAAGATGGGACGTGCAGGCTTGCGAACCACCACCCTTGCAGGAGGCCGATACCCGCACCGGCGGCAAGCCCGATCAGGATAGCAGCCCAACCGGGATAGCCCATGTGGACGGAAAGCACGGCCATGATAGCAGCGCTTAAGCCGCTGACCGCGCCGACCGACAGGTCGATCTCGCCAATCAACAGCACCAGCACAATCCCGACCGAAATGGTGCCCATCGCGGAGATCTGCACCAGCAGGTTAGTCAGGTTGAGAGGGGTCAAGAAATTACTGTTGGCCACCTGGAAAATAACGGCAATTAATACTAATCCGAGCAAGACCGGCAGAGCGCCAACATCCCCTGCCGCGACCTGACGGCCGATCCGCTTCGGCAAGCTCTCGGTGGGCTCTACAGGCGGACCCACCACGTCCGGCGATTCAGCATCTTCACGAAACTCTTCTTCCGTCTCTTCCGGTGTTTTGAAACCTCGATCTTCCGGGGTTTTGAATTCTCGATCATTCGGTGAATTGAAATCTTCCGCCATCGGCTGCTCTCCTATGTCCTCCCATATTCTGCCCCCGTGATCGCCGCCACAACTTGTTCGGCGTTCGTGTCGGTTTTTTCGAAAGTGGCGACCCGCTTGCCCAGGCGCATCACGATAATGCGATCGGCCACATCGAAAACGTCCGCCAGACTGTGGCTAATGACAACCACACCCAATCCCTGTTCGCGCAGGCGCAGGATCAGCTCTTTCACCTGCTGGGTTTGCTCGACGCCCAGGGCTGCGGTCGGCTCGTCCAGCAGCACCACCTTCGAGTTCCACATGGTGGCTCTGGCAACCGCCACCGACTGGCGCTGGCCGCCGGACATGGTGCCGATCAGGGTGCGCACCGAGGGGATGCGCACGTGCAAGATACGCACGTGACGCAGGGTCTCACGCTCCATGGCTGGCTCGTCGAGGGTGTGCACGACCCCTGAAGAGGTCTCTTCGCGGCCGAGGTACATGTTTGCAACCACATCCAGGTTATCGCAAAGCGCCAGGTCCTGGTACACCGTTTGGATGCCCATGTCGCTGGCCTCGCGTGGAGTAGTAATATGCACCTCGCGACCTTCAAAGAGATATTCTCCCTCATCCGGCTGGTAGGTGCCGGCGATGATCTTGATCAGAGTCGATTTCCCGGCGCCGTTATCGCCGACCAAGCCAACCACCTCGCGAGGATACACCTCGAAGTCGATGCCATCCAGCGCCTGGACCGCGCCAAAACGCTTGGTAATATTCAGTAACTGTAAGATGGGTTCATTGGGGGATTTTGCCATACAAATCTCCTTAGAAAATTATCGGGGGTGAGTCACAAGTATATTTTCTGCGGGCGCCTGACCGTTCCTTACTTTGGTCAGGCGCCCGATTAAGTTCATTCGATTACTGGATGCCCAGTTGCTGGCAGTCCGCCGCATATTCCGGCGTGCAGATCTGATCGACCGTCCAAAAGTTATCGGCCACAATGGTGCTCGTTATGTTGTCTTGGGTGACCGCGATGGGGGTCAGCAGGACAGACTGAACGTCGGTCGTGCCGTTGTTCACCGTTTGCGTTTGCACGTCGATGGTGGTATTTGAAGCCAGCGCGAAGGCCAGTTCGGCGGCGGTGTAAGCTTCAGGCTTGATCGCCTTGTAGACGGTCATATACTGGGTGCCGGCAACAATGCGCTGAATGGCGGCAAGCTCGGCGTCCTGACCGGTGACGGGCGGAATGGGGCTGACCCCGGCCGCCTTCATGGCCGCGATCGCGCCGCTGGCGGTGCCGTCATTGGCGGCGTATACGCCGTCCACCTGGTTGTTCAGGGCGGTGAGGGCCTGCTGCATCTCGTTCTGCGCCTGGTCGGGCGACCAGTCGGGCGTGTCATATTCAGCGCCGATGGTCAACTGACCGCTGGATACCAGCGAGTCGAACACGCTGTGTGCGCCCTCCTTGAAGAGCTTGGCATTGTTGTCGGTTGGGGCGCCGTTAATCATAACGATAACCGGCGGCTGCTGGGTTTGCATACTGTCGAGCGCAGTCATCAAGCTCTGGGCCTGGAGCACGCCAACTTGCCGGTTGTCAAAGGAAATGTAATAGTCGACATTGGCAGTGTTGAGGATCAAGCGGTCATACGCGATGACCGGAACGCCCTGGGCCGCGGCCTGATCGGCGATCGCGGACGCGGAGGCCGAGTCGACCGGGTCGAGCACGAGCACGTTTGCACCGTTGGTCAGGGCCGCCTGGGCTTGCGAAAGCTGCAGGCTGGCATCCTGATTGGCATTGCTGTAAATAATCTCACAGTTGGGGCAGAGCTGGTTCATACGCTCGGTGAAATAGGGGCGATCTGCAGTTTCATAGCGGGTTGTTTTGGTTTCCGGTAACAGCAGTGCAATCTTTGCATTCAGGTTTGATCCGGCGTCAGATCGGGCAAAGCGCTCTGGACGGCACCGGCAGTCACCTCAGTGGTTGGAGCTGTTGTAGCGACTGCCTCTGTAGGAGACAGCGTACCGACCTCCGTCGCTGCGGTTGTAGGAGCGGTGGTGGGCGGGGCAGTTGTGGGTGCAACAGTGGGCGGTAGTGTTTCAACCCCACCCTCAGCCGCAGTTGGCACTGTGGTCGCATTGGTCGCAGCTGGGGCACACCCAGCCAGGGCCAGAGCGAGAATCGTAATACTCACTAATAGAAGTGAAACCTTCGTCTTCATTCGACAAACTCCTCCATTCGGTTATTGCGTAATTGTCATTTGTAGGGCCAGATCATCCGGCCCGGTGACTCACCCCCTACTGTTTCTATTATATTGCATTGTTGATTAAAATTGTCAATGATTTGATGAAATTATGATGAGAACCGGCGAATTTAAGGCGACAAGGGAAATAATCGACAAGTTTGCATTAACAAAAAAGGGCCTCCTACTCGGAGACCCAGATTGAGGGTGGCTGATGGGGGTCGAATAGAATCCCCTTCTGGGGACCCACAACCCGATTAAAAAAATAGAGGGTGGCTGATGGGGGTCGAATAGAATCCCCTTCTGGGGACCCACAACCCGATTAATAAAATAGAGGGTGGCTGATGGGGGTCGAACCCACAACCCTCGCATCCACAGTGCGATGCTCTGCCATTGAGCTACAGCCACCTCGAACACACCAATTCTATCACAGCGAGAGTCAATTCGCAAGAAGTTGATGGAGGGCAGATATTGTACCTACCCCTGCCCCTTGCCTGCGGCACACGCCGCCGCCAAATGAGGATGATCTATTTCGGCAAGTCCAGAAGCTGCCGTAATCGCCTGCCAACTTCCTTGCGAGCGAGGGTTTCTTGGGTGCGCCCGGCCAGGTTTTTCACAGTCACCTGCCCGGCGGCGGCTTCATCCGGGCCGACGATGACGGCGAAGCGGATCTTCTTGCGGTCGGCGAACTTGAGCTGCTTTTGCAGTTTGACGGCTTCAGGGTAGCAAATGGCTTTCACACCCGCGGCACGCAGATCTGAGGCCAGCTCGCAGCTGTTCAACAGAAGCAACTCGTCGAACACGGTCACCAGCACCGTTTCCTCCAGGCCCCTCTCTTCTGGGATCAAGCCGTACTTCTCCAGCACCAGCGAGATCATCACGTCACCCATGGCAAAACCGACGCCCGGCATGGGCTCACCGCCGACGTCGGAGACCAGGTTGCCATAGTGACCGCCGCCGAAGATAGCGCGATGCTCTTCGATATCATAGGCCTCGAAGACCATGCCGGTGTAATAGTCCAGGCCGCGGATGACATTGGGAGCGTAATGGACCCACTCACGCACGCCCATGGCATCGATGGCGGCGAAGAAGCGCTGGAAATCTGGCAGCTTCTTCCACAGATTGGCGTCGTCGAGGATCTCTTTCAGGTCGGCCAACTGCTGGTCCGACAGTCCGATCTCGTGACCGTAGTTCTCCCAGGCGGCCGAATTCAGCTTGTCGCGCCGGTCGATCAAGTGGAACACGTCCATGCGTTTGTCTTGCGGGATGCCCAGGCGGTTTAGTTCCTGGCTGGTGAGCTTGCGATTGTTGACCAGGATCTGGACCTGCTCGGGCTTCAGGCCGACCTTCTTGAAGAAATTGGCCGCCACCGCCACCAGCTCGGCGTCCGCCTCGGGCGTGTCGACACCGATCAGGTCGATGTTCCATTGGAAGAACTCGCGCGTGCGGCCGCGCTGCGGGCGCTCGTAGCGCCAGAAGGGACCGAACTGCCACCAGCGCAGGGGATAGACAAGCTGGCGCTGGCGCTCTGCGACCATACGCGCCAGGGTCGGCGTCAGCTCGGGGCGCAGGGTTATCAAGTCTCCGCCGCGGTCTTCGAACACGAAAGCCTGCTCTTTAACCAGCTCCTCGCCCGACTTGGCCGCGTACAGGTCGATGCGTTCGACGTAAGGCCCTTCCCACTCCTCATAACCGTACAACTCGGACACTTCGCGAATGGCCTGGTACAGCCAGCTGCGGACCGCCAGATTCTCGGGATATTGATCCCGCATTCCTTTGACACTTTGAATGGTTGACTTCATCGCAATTCCCTGAGTGAAACGGTCGGGGAAATCGGAGTGAAGCGCTTTAACGCCCCACTCCGATTTCTCGGACCCGCTTTAAGATGGTCAAATTGTAGCATAATCCAGCGACAACTGGGCCGTAGAGCAATCGATTGCGCCATTTGTCACAATCGCTCGCTCTACGGCTCGTTTCACGCAGTTAAAATCATTTGATTGGGGTACAATGATGAAGTACCAGTTACGCCTTCATTTTTTAATCGAAAGAGTCAGACTATGATCGTTGAGGAACTTATCCAAATTATCAACGGGCAGCTGCTGAGTGAAACGGCTGACCTGCAACGAGAGATCAAGGGCGGCTGTGGAGCAGACCTGATGAGCGACGTGCTGGCCTACATCCAGCCGGACGCCGTGCTGCTAACCGGGTTGTGCAATCCGCAAGTGGTACGCACCTCGCAGATGGCCGACGTCGCAGCGATCATCCTTGTGCGTGGAAAGAGCCCGCCGAAAGAGACCATCGACCTGGCAAACCAGGAACGTATTCCACTGATCTCATCGCCGTATGGAATGTTCGAGTTGTGTGGGCGGCTTTATCGGGCCGGGCTGCCCAGCCTGGAGAACTCCGTCACCGACGGACCTTCGGAATTGGAATAACGATTCGTGCGGTTACATAGAATGTGGGGGATGATGATCCTCCACGTTCTATGTAACCATAGTTGGAGCCATTTATGGTGCAGCAAAATCCGAAAAAAGGGCTGATTATCAACGACCAGGTGGCCGAGAATATCACCCGAGCCGAAGAGTTGGCCTACGAGCTGAAAATCAATGAGGTGATGACGCCCACGGCGAAAACACTGACCTGCGATTTACCGATGAGCGATGCCGTCGAAATGTTCCGGCAGTATCGCATCTCCGGGGCGCCCGTGCTGGATGACCAGGGCAGTTTGGCGGGCATCGTCAGCATGGAAGACATCATCCGCTGCCTGACACAATCGGACCTGAACTCGAAGGTCTGCAATTACATGACGAAGAGTCCACTGACGGTCAACACTACCGATCCGGTCATCGAGGCGCTGAAGGTCTTCGTCAACTCGCAAGTGGGGCGCTTGCCGGTATTAAATGAAGAAAATAAGCTGGCGGGCATTCTGACCAAAGGTGACATTACCCGTGGCCTTCTGCGTGCGCTGCAGCGCGACTACCAGGAAGAAGAGGTGCGCATCTACCGGGCCAGCCACTTGTTTGAGGACATCGAATCGGACCGCACCAGCCTGATCCTGCGCTACAACATCCGGCAGGGTGACTTCACGGACGGTGGCTCGGCTTCCAGCAACATCAAGCGGGCCCTGCTGCGGCTGGGCGCAACCCCCCAGATCGCCCGGCGCTGCGGTATTGCCATCTATGAGGCTGAGATGAACCTGATCATCCACACCGACAATGGTGGGGTGATGCGGGTGGAGATCGAGCCGCACAAAATTTCGATCGAAGCGTACGATGACGGCCCAGGGATCGAGGATGTGGAGCTGGCGATGAAACCGGGTTACTCAACTGCCACGGAAGAGATCCGCGAGTTGGGCTTTGGCGCCGGGATGGGGCTGGTCAACATCGCCCGCTGCGTCGACAATATGGTATTGGAATCTGAGTTTGGCAAAGGCACGCGCCTGCGCATGAAGATCTTCCTGCAAAAGGAAGAGAGCTTCAGCGAAGCCAAACCCGCTGCTTAGGAGGCTGTGAATGAATCTGGAGAAAATTATCCAATCGTTAAACCTGACCGTTCTGACCGAGCCGAAGGATTTTGCGAGCGTTCAGCCCAAGAGCGGTTACGTCTCCGACCTGTTGAGCTGTGTGATGGCCGGGGCAGGCAACCATGGAATCTGGGTTACTCTGCAGGCGCACAGCAACATCGTGGCCGTGGCGGCTTTGCTGGATTTGAGCGCCGTGATCATCACCGAGGGCGCCATGCCGGATGCGGCTACGATCCAAAAAGCCAACGATGAAGGGGTCACGCTGCTGTCGTCAAGCGAGAAATCCTTTGCTTTGGTGGGCAAGCTGTGGGAGATGGGGATGCGGGGCGCCTGAGCAGGCGAATCCGTTAAGAGAGAAATTTTGGAACCCTATCGAGCCGACCTGCACGTCCATACCGTCCTGTCGCCGTGCGCGCAGGTGGAAATGATCCCACCCCTGATCGTGCGCGAGGCGCTGGATCACCACATCAACCTGATTGCCATCACCGATCACAACCAAACCGCCAACATTGTGGCCGTGCAGAAGGCCGCCCAAGGCGCCCCGCTGCATGTGCTGCCGGGGATGGAACTGCAAACGAAAGAGGAAGTGCACGTCGTATGCCTGTTCGACACACTCGAACAGGCATATGCTTTGCAGGAGCGCGTCGACCGGCGCTTGCCCAAGGTGCACAACAACGCCGATTTCTTCGGCGAGCAGTTCGTGGTGGATGAGACCGGGGACTTCATCCGGCGGGAAGAGCGGCTGCTGATCAACTCGGTGGACGTGAGCTTCGATGAGGCCTTCGCCTGGGTGACCGAAATCGGCGGTCTGTTCGTCCCGGCGCACGTCAACCGCCAGGGGTTTGGGCTGATCGCCAACCTGGGACTGGTGCCGCCCGACTTGCCGCTGGAGGTGCTAGAGATTTCACGGCACTTGAAGGTGGGCGAGGCGGTCAAGAAGTTCCCGCAGCTGCAGGGCTATCCGCTGATTCAAAATGGGGACGTGCATTCCCTGGATGATTTCCTGGGAGCAAACCTGCTTATGATCGAGGAGCCAACCATCGCAGAGATACGGTTGGCAATCAGGGGCGAACGGGGCAGGTTGCTGGAGGTTTTGGAAACGCCGTAGGTAAGCGAAAACTTTTATCCTTCCAGTCGTTCGTGCAGAAAAGTGATGGTGCGCTGCCAGGCTTGCCGGGCTGCCGGGGCGTTGAAGGCTTCCTGACGGTCTTCCTCGAAGAACCAGTGCCCAACGCCTTCGTAGATGCGAAACTCCGTATCGCAATTTGCGTCTCGCAGGTTCTTTTCCAGGTTTTCCACCTCGGATTTCGGTTCAAAGGGATCGTTTTCAGCAAAGTGGCCGAGATAGTCTGCCTTGGAGCCGGAATAATCGCCAGGGCGCGTGCCGTAAAAGAGAGTCACTGCCCGGATGACTTCTGGTCGCTTCTGCGCCAGCCAGAGGGCCCAAAAAGCGCCCATTGAAAAGCCGATCAAGCCCAGGTCTTTCCCACTCATCTCATCGAGACCATGCAGAGCATCCAGCGCCGCCAGGACATCGCCTGCGGCCCGCTTCTGGTCGAGGTTCGATGCCAGCTGCTCGGCCTGTTCGACCGTCTGGGCCGTTTGACCGTGATACAGGTCTGGGGCATAGGCGACGAAGCCCTCTCCTGCCAGTCGATCGCAGAATGCGCGGGTGAAATCATTCAGACCCCACCAGGCATGCAGGACGAGAACACCAGGTCCTGTGTTTGAGTCAGGGACTGCGAGATAATGGTTTTTCTGCTGTTCGCTCATTTGCATCTCCAGATTATGTTTTTCCACCTGATTGTATTGTAAACGAATTGGAAGGGGTTTGGGGACTTAAAATGGACATAAAGCCCTTTTTCAATTCGGACAATCGTGATAAAATTCACAATATTGACAACCCGCAGTTAATATAGTGACATTTGATAATTGACCGCAATCCCCTATGCCGGGTAAACTCAAAAATGGTTAATCCCGCGGGTAATCCGCGATTATCTATCATTTACATCCATCTTTTGGAGCTTTGAAATGCTGAAAACTCTCGATAAGGTTCCCGCAAACGATCCGATTGCAGATCCTGAACACAAGAAGATCATCGATCGAATCCTGGAAGAGAACAAAGAAAAGCCGGGCGGATTAATGGTGATCCTGAACGAACTGCAAAGCCAGATCGGTTTCATCTCTGCCGCCATGCAGGAATATGTCGCGCTTAACCTCGCCACCCCTGCCAGCACGGTCCACGGCGTTGTCTCCTTTTATTCCTTCTTCACCACCAGCCCGCGCGGGCGGCACACCGTCAAGTTCTGCATGGGCACCGCCTGTTACGTGGGCGGCGCGCCGCAGCTGATCGAAAAAGCGAAGCAGCTGCTGGGGATCGACCTCGGCCAGACCACGCCGGACGGCAACATCACCATGGAACAGTGCCGCTGCGTGGGCGCATGCAGTCAGGCCCCGGTAATCGTGGTGGACGAGCAGATCTATGGTCGGGTGCGGCCCAATAAGCTCCCGCAGATCGTACGCACGATTCAGGAACCAAAGAAAGAAAAGAACGCTTGAGAGAGCTTGCCCTGCACCTGCTGGACATCGCCGAAAACAGCGCCTCTGCCGAAGCCAAAAACATCTGCATCCGGGTGGAAGAAGACCTTCGGAATGACCGCCTGCGGATGAGCGTGGAGGATGATGGTCGCGGGATGGATGCCGAGATGGTCGCCAGAGTGGTGGACCCCTTCGTCACCAGCCGCACGACCCGCAAAGTCGGCCTGGGCATCCCGCTGTTGAAAGCCGCGGCGGAAGCCTGCTGCGGCGGGCTGGAGATCCGGTCGCAGCCGGGCAAGGGCACCCTCATCAGCGTCGATTTCCAACGCAGCCACATCGATCGCATGCCCCTGGGAAACCTGGCCGGCACGCTGCTGACGCTGGAAATTGGTCACCCCGAGCAGCATTTTGTGTTCATTTACAAGGTGGATGACCACCTGTTCCGCTTCGACGATGCCGAAGTGAAGGCCGTTCTAGACGGCGTGTCCCTGACCGAACCGGACGTGCTGAAATTCGTCCGGGAAATGATCGCAGAGGGTATCGCCGACGTCCGAGAAGCGACAAGCGCTTATTCATCTTGAAAGTTTGTCTACACGATCAACAACCTATCTCAATTGGAGAGACTGACATGAGCAAAGTGAAATCGCTAGAAGATTTGAAGAAAATCCGCGAAGAGGCCCTGCAAAAACGCCAGGCCAAGACCACCAGCGGAGAGAAACAGGTCATCGTTGGTATGGGCACGGTCGGGATCGCCGCGGGCGCGCGTGAGACCCTGAAAGCCATCCTCGATTACATCGAAGAGAACAACCTGAGCGACATCGTCGTGCGCCAGACCGGCAACATCGGCATGGACTCGTACGAACCGATCATCCAGGTGGCGATCGCCGAACAGCCGATGGTCACTTACGGGCGCGTTACACCCGATATGGCCCGCCGGATCATGAAAGAACACGTCGAAGATGGCGCGGTTGTGAAAGAGTACGCCATCGAAAGCTAGGAAGGGCAGCCGCCAGGACTACCGCTGCGCGGCGAGTCCGGCAAGACTGCTCTGCCTGGTTCGATGAGGTTCATCATTTATTTGGAAGGTGCAATTATGCCATTTTATCGATCGCATGTGCTGGTGTCCGTCGATCCTGAATGTCTGAAGCGTGGAGCACACGAGGTTGTCGACGCGCTCAACGACGAGCTGGTCGCCCAGGGCCTGATCGACGAAATCCAGGTGCTGGAGACCTCGCGCCTCGGCGACCCGGTTGCCTTTGGCCCGGATTTGATGGTTTACCCCGAGAACGTCCATTATGCCTGCCTGACTGCAGACGACATCCCTTACCTGGTTGAAGAACACTTCCTAAAGGGCCGCGTGGTCAACAAGTTCCGCGCCCAAGAGTTCCTCATGACAGATGAAGAACTCGGTGAGCCGAAGTCCAAGGAAGTGCGCACGGTCCTGCGCAACTGCGGCAAGATCGACCCGAACAATATCGAAGATTACATCGCCGAAGACGGTTACATGGCCCTGGCGAAAGTGCTGACCGAGACGACCCCGGATGGGACCATCGACCTGGTGCTCAAGTCGGGCTTGCGCGGCCGCGGCGGCGCGGGCTTCTCGGTTGCCAAGAAGTGGCAGATCACGCGCGATGTGCAAGATTGGCCAAAGTATCTCACCTGCAATGCCGACGAAGGCGACCCGGGAGCGTTTATGAACCGGCGTGTGCTGGAAGGTGATCCGCACTCGGTGGTTGAAGGTATGATCATCGCGGCTTACGCCATCGGTGCTTCTTACGGCTACATTTACTGCCGCGCCGAGTACCCAATCGCAGTGCGCACTCTCAATATCGCCATCAAGCAGGCGCGTGAGTTCGGCTTCCTGGGTGAGAATATCCTGGGCAGCGATTTCAGCTTCGACCTGGAAGTCCGTCAGGGCGCCGGGGCGTTCGTATGTGGTGAAGAGACCGCCCTGATTGCCTCCATCGAAGGCCGGCGCGGCGAGCCGCACTCCCGCCCGCCATTCCCGTCGGTCAAGGGTGTGTGGGACAAGCCGACCAACAACAATAACGTCGAGTCGTACGCCAACGTGCCGCAGATCGTTTTGAACGGTCCGGAATGGTTTGCCGGCATGGGCACCGCCAAGAGCAAAGGCACGAAGACCTTCGCCCTGGCAGGCGACGTCAAGCACCCCGGGCTGGTCGAAGTGCCCCTGGGCATCACCCTGCGCGAGCTGATCTACGACGTCGGCGGCGGCATCAAGGATGACAAAGATTTCAAGGCCGTGCAGATCGGCGGCCCGATGGGCGGCTGTCTGCCCGGCGGCGAATACCTCGACCTGCCGATCGACTATGAATCCCTCAACGCGGCCGGGGCCATGATGGGCTCGGGCGGCGTGGTGGTGATGGACGATGAGACCTGCATGGTCGATATCGCCCGCTATTTCATGGATTTCACTCAGGACGAAAGCTGCGGCAAGTGCGTTCCCTGCCGGGTTGGCACCCGCCGCATTCTCGAAATCCTGAACCGCATCTGCGAAGGCAAAGGCCAGGATGGCGATATCGAGACGCTCGAAATGCTCTCGAACGAGATCCGAGCCACCAGCCTGTGCGGCCTAGGCCAGGGCGCTCCGAACCCGGTGATCAGCACGCTCAAGCACTTCCGTGACGAATATGAGGCGCACATCTACGAAAAACGCTGCCCGGCGAAGGTCTGCAAAGCCCTGATCTCCTACGAGATCCTCGACGGGACCTGCACGGGATGCACCGTCTGCGCCCGCAACTGCCCGGTGAATGCAATCAGCGGTGAGCGCCGCCAGCCGCATCACATCGACCCAGATACCTGCATTCGCTGCGGCATTTGCATGCAGGTTTGCAACTTCAACGCAATTGAGATCAATTAACAGCCTGGAGGAGGCGTATGACAGTAGCAGCCGAAAATGGAAAAGCCGTTATCGAAGCGGTACAAGCAGCGGTGGAGCGGCACGGAACCACCCGGGACGAATTGATCCCGATCTTGAACCAGGTCAACCGCGAGGTTGGATACTTGCCGAAAGAGGCCCTGGAAGAGATTAGCCGCCAGTTAAAGGTGCCTAAGAGCCAGTTGTTCAGCGTGGCGACCTTCTATCACATGCTGTCCACCGAGCCGCGCGGCCGGCACGTGATCCAGTTCTGCGAGAGCGCCCCCTGCCACGTAGCCGGCGGGCGTGAGGTCTGGCAGTCGCTGAAAGAGGCGCTGGGCGTCGAGCCGGAGGAAACCACCCCGGATGGAAAGTGGACTCTGGTGACCACCAGCTGCCTGGGCGTGTGCGGCGTGGGACCGGTGATCGTGATCGACGAAGATATTTACGGCAACGTAACCGCCAGCCAGGTGAGCGAAATCCTGGCGCGCTACAGCTAGAGAGGTGAGGATTTATGAAAGCCTATCGTTCAATGGTACTGGTATCCAGCGACGCCCAAAGCATGGCGAACGGCGCGCAAGCGGTGTTCGAGCGCCTGCAAGAAGAGATCAAGGGCTTCGGGCTGGAAGATGAAGTATCCCTCTCGATGGTTGGCGACGTCGGCCGGCACGATGCCGTTCCGCTGGTTATCGTCTACCCCGAGGCCGTGATCTACGGCCCGGTCAAGTCGGAGGACGTGCACTTCCTGGTGGAAGAGCACCTGTACAAAGGCCGCGTGGCTGCCGGGCTGCAAGCCCCGGTGCGCGAGCTGACCGGGCGCATCGCCTGGCTGTCGGCCCGCAAAGGCACCCTGCCTGCCGAGAAGCGTATCGTGCTGGAGCGGGCCGGCCTGATCGACCCGGACAGCATCGAAGATTACATCCTGCACGAAGGCTATTCAGCCCTCGGCAAGGTGCTGACCGAGATGGCGCCCCTGGATGTGATCAATGAACTGAAAAATTCCGGCCTGCGCGGTCGCGGCGGCGCAGGTTTCCCGACCGGCTTGAAATGGCAGTTCGTGTCCAAGGCGGGCGGCGAGAAGAAGTACGTGGTGTGCAACGCCGACGAGAGCGAACCGGGCACCTTTAAGGATCGCCTGGTTCTGGAAGGCGACCCCCACAGCATCCTGGAAGCGATGACGATTGCGGCCTACACGGTCGGCGCCGACGAGGGCTTTATCTACGTTCGCGGCGAATACAAGCTGGCGCAAGAGCGCCTTGAGACGGCTATCGAGCAGTCAAAGGAGATGGGATTCCTGGGGAAGAACATCTTCGGCACCGACTTCAGCTTCGATATTCACATCCACAGCGGCGCCGGGGCCTACATCTGCGGCGAGGAAACCGCCCTGATCGAGTCGATTGAGGGCAAACGCGGTGAGCCGCGCGCCCGCCCACCCTACCCGACCACCAACGGCCTGTGGGGTAAACCGACCCTGGTGAACAATGTGGAGACGCTGGCAAACGTGACCGCCATCATCCGCCACGGGGCCGCCTGGTATAAAGCCATCGGCACGCCCAGCAGCCCGGGCACCAAGGTGTACACCATCCTGGGCAACGTCAACCAAACCGGTTTGATCGAAGTGCCGATGGGCATCACCCTGCGCGAGGTCATCGCCATCTACGCCAAGGGCATGAAGAACGGCGCCACCTTCAAGCTGGCCCAGACGGGCGGCTCGAGCGGCTCGATCATCCCGGCCAGCCTGCAGGATACCCCCATGGACTTCAATTCGTTCAACAAGGCGGGTGTCTCGCTCGGTTCGGGCGCCCTGCTGGTCTGTGACGAGGATACCTGCGTAGTGGACCTGGCGAAAGTGTTGACCAACTTCTTCCGCAAGGAAAGCTGCGGCAAATGCAACCCCTGCCGCATCGGCACCCAGCGCGCCTACGAAATCCTCACGAACATTTCGGAGGGCGTTGGCAAGATGCAAGACCTGGATGACCTGCTGATGATGAGCAACCAGTTGTACGAGATGTCGAACTGCGGTCTCGGCCAGACGGCCGCCACGCCGCTGCGCGACGTTTTGAACCACTTCCGCGCCGAAGTGGAAGCTCACATCCGCTTGAAAGTCTGCCCGACCGGCGTTTGCCCCATGAGTGGGCACGGGTACACGACCATGCTTACCGAGGCCCTGCGAGTTCAACAGGCACGCAGCGCATAATGAAAAGAAATTTGCAAGAGATTATGAGCATTTATGGAGAGTGTCGATAATGGTCAACATTACGATTGATGGACAAAATCTTCAGGTCCCCGAAGGGACAACCGTGCTGCGGGCAGCGCAGTCGGCCGGGATTCACGTCCCGACCCTGTGCGACCACCCCGAGCTGACCCCGTATGGCGGCTGCCGCCTGTGCCTGGTCGAGGTGGAAGGCGCCCGGACATTGCAGCCATCCTGCACCCTGCCCGCCAGCAATAACATGGTCGTACGCACCGACAGCGAGCGAATTCGCTCGGCCCGCAAGTTCGTCCTGACCCTGATCTTCAGCGAGCGCAACCACTTCTGCCCGTACTGCCAGGTCAGCGGCGGCGACTGCGAGCTGCAAAACTCAGCCTACGACGAGGGCATGACCCACTGGCCGCTGCAGCCCAACTGGCAGCGCCAGGATGTGGACGCCTCGAATCCGTACTTTGTGCTCGACCAGAACCGCTGCATCCTGTGCCGCCGCTGCGTGCGCGCTTGTGGTGAGCTGGTGGGCAACTACACACTGGGCTTCGAACAGCGCGGCGCGAAGAGCGTGCTCGTAGCCGACCTGGGCGTGCCGCTGGGCGAGAGCACCTGTGTCAGCTGCGGCACCTGCGTGCAGGTCTGCCCGACCGGCGCCCTGATCGACCGGGTCAGCGCGTACCGTGGCAAAGATTTGCAGGTGGACCACAACCAGACGGTTTGTACCGGCTGCTCCATCGGCTGCGGCATCGACGTGCTCACCCGCGACAACGCAATTGTCCGCATTGAGGGCAATTGGGACGCCACCGTGAACGGCGGCGTGCTGTGCAAGGTGGGCCGCTTCGAGCAGCAGGACGACGAGCGCGAGCGCCTGACCACTCCGCTGGTCCGCAAGGACGGCAAGCTGGTAGCGGCGACGTGGGAAGAAGCCCTGGCAGCTGCTGCCAATGGCCTCCAGCCGCTGGCAGGCAAGAACGGCGACGGCGTGGCGGCCCTGGCTTCCACCCGGCTGCCGGCCGAAAGCCTGTACCTGTTCAAGCAAATTTTCGCCGACGGGTTCAAGAGCGACATGGTCACCAGCATCGAGGAAGGCCAGACCACGGCGTCTTCCAGCGTGGTGGCGGCTGAACTGGGCAAGCCGTTCGAAGGCGGCCTGGAAACGGTCGAAATCGACGGACTGCATCGTGATGATCGGCGTAAACTTGGCCGACAATCACGAGGTGGCCGGCTTCTTCGTGAAGCGCGTGCTGGCCGAAGGCGTCAAGCTGGTTGTGATCGATCCCGAAGACAACCCGATGGACGCGCTGGCGAGCGTGACCCTAAAAGCCAAGGGCTGCACCGATACCGAACTGCTGCAGGGCCTGACCGGCGCGATCATCAAACAGGGCCTGGCCAAGAGCGAAATCTCGCTGGACGCCAACAAAGCCCTCCAGGACGCGGTTGCCAAGTGCGGTCTCTCGGAAGACGAACTGATGCAGGTGGCCCAGGTTCTGGGAGAGGTAGAGCGGCCGCTGTACGTGTATGGCAAGGGTATCACCGCCCGCAACACCCCGGCCGCCTTGAAAGCCCTGGTAGAGCTGGCCTACGTGTCCGGCGCCCTGACCGACGATTACACCGGCATCCTGAGCACCAAGGGTCAGGCCAACAGTGTGGCGGCGGCGCAGTACGGCCTCGACAAGCGGTTCGAACTGAACGGGCACCAGGCGGCCTTCATCGCCATGGGCGACGACAAGGTCAGCCAGCGCCTGATGAAGCAGCTGGACAAAGCACCCTTCAAGGTGGTACAGGCCAGCTATGTTTCGCCGCTGACCGCAATGGCCGACGTGGTGCTGCCTGTTCAAATGTGGGCCGAGCAAGAAGGCCATTATATAAATATGAGCGGCTGCGTGCAAGCGGCGAAGGCCTCTCTGGAGGCCCCAGAGGACATTCGCTCGGCCGGGCTGGTGCTGGCGGATCTCGCCGGACGCATGGGCCTGGAGGTGGATGCAGAAGGTTGGAAAGACGGCCTGTTCGAGCGTATCTCGGCTGTGACAATCCGATAAGCGCAGGGCAGTCTGGGCTGCAGTGACTGCAGCCCAGACTGCCGGCCGATTGATTTAGTGGGTATGGTTTGAAGGAGAAAGATATGGCAAAACCGAAAATTTCAAGCGACTGGATGGCCGGATGCGCCGGATGCCACATGTCCTTGCTGGATATCGACGAGCGCATCGTCGAGATTGCCTCGCTGGTGGACATTCGCGCCACCCCGATCACCGATTTGAAAGAGCCGGATGAGGACGGTGTCGATGTGGGCATCCTCGAAGGCGGCGTGAACAACACCTCGAACGAAGAGGTGGCGCACCGCATGCGCAAGCGCTGCAAACTGCTGGTCGCCCTGGGCGACTGTGCGGTGTTCGGCGGCGTGCCGGCCATGCGCAATTTCTTCCCACTGGAAGAAGCCCTGCGCCGGGCTTACGTGGAAACCGAAAGCACCGACGAAGAAGGCAAAATCCCCGATGATCCCGAGTTGGCCAAGATGACCCGGGTACGGGCGCTGCAAGAGGTGGTCCCGGTAGACATCTTCGTCCCCGGCTGCCCACCCGACGCCGACACCATTTACTACGTGTTGAGCGAACTGGCTCAGGGGCGCATTCCTGACCTGAAAGACGACAAGCTGCATTGGCACTAAGGTTTAGGAGGTAAGGGATGGCCACACAAAAAATTACAATTGAGCCGGTAACCCGCATTGAAGGGCACGCCAAGATCACCATTAACATGAACGAAGCCGGTCAGGTGGATCACGCGTACCTGCATATCAACGAATTCCGCGGATTTGAAAAATTCTGCGAAGGCCGTATGGTCTTCGAAATGCCAAACATCACCCCGCGCATCTGCGGCATCTGCCCCGTCAGCCACCACCTGGCTTCGGCCAAGGCCGGCGACGTTGTGGTGGGCGCGCCCCCGCCTCGCCCGGCTTCGCTGCTGCGCGAGCTGATGCACATGGGCCAAATCATTCAGAGCCACGGCATGCACTTCTTCGAGCTGGCCGGGCCCGACCTGCTGCTCGGCTTCGACGCCGACCCGGCAGTGCGCAACGTGGTAGGCCTGATTGGCGCTAACCCCGAGCTGGCGTTGAAGGCTGTGAACCTGCGCAAATATGGCCAGGAGATCATCTCCACGCTGGGCGGCCGCCGGGTGCACCCCACCTTCGCCGTCCCGGGCGGCGTCAATAAAGCAATGTCGCTCGAAGACCGCGACGACATCCTGGCAGGTCTGGACGAGGCCATCGCCACGACCCAGGTGGGCCTGAGCATCATCAAGGACTGGGCCGAGCGTAACCGTGAGGACATCGAAAAGTTCGCGGTGCTGCGCAGCGGCTACATGGGACTGGTGACGCCGAACAACGCTCTGGAACTGTACGATGGCCAGGTGCGCCTGCTGGACGCCGAAGGCGAGCAGCTGGAACTGTTCGACGATCAGGATTACCTGGACTACATCGCCGAGCACGTCGAGAGCTGGTCATACCTGAAGTTCCCGTACTACAAGAAGATGGGCTGGCCGAACGGCGTGTACCGCGTGGGTCCACTGGGACGCATGAACGCGGTGGACTGCATCGAGACCCCTCTGGCGAACGAAGAGCACAAGATCTGGAAGTCGATCAATGGCGGCAAGCCGGTGGAGAACACCCTGTACTTCCACTACGCCCGCCTGATCGAGACCCTGTTCGCTGCCGAGCGCGTGCGTGAGCTGTGTGAAGATAAAGACATTACCAGCAAGCACATCCTCAATACCCGCCACAACTTCCAGGGTGAGGGCATCGGCGTGATCGAAGCGCCGCGCGGCACCCTGATCCATCACTACTGGGCCGACAAGAATGGCCAGCTGGAACGCGTCAACCTGATCGTCGCCACCGGCCACAACAACTGGGCCATGACCGAAGCGGTCGACAGCGTAGCCAAAACCTACATCACCGGGCCGGACGTGACCGAGGGCGTGCTGAACCGGGTCGAGGCGGCTGTGCGCGCCCACGATCCATGCCTGTCGTGCTCGACCCACGCTGTCGGCCAGATGCCGATGATCGTGGAAGTGCGTGATCCACAGGGCAATCTGATCAAGACCCTGCAGCGCGATTAGCCTGCTTCGAAGAGAAGTTGCCAAGGAGGGGTTTTGGTGGGATCGATCGCCAGAACCCCTCCGATTGTTAGATTGTCTCGCCCTCCCTCGTCTCGATCGGACCTACGCCTGCCCCTTCGCTTTGAGTTACGGAGCGTGTCGGACAGGCAAGGGGCAGGGGTAAGTCCGATCGAGACGAGGGATCAACGGAACGAGGAAAAGATTTGACAACCTTAATCATTGGTTATGGAAATTTCGACCGCGAGGATGACGGCGTGGCATGGCACATTCTGGCGGCGCTGGCCGGGCGCTTGGGGTACGAAGTTCCCCAAGCGCCGGAAGAAGGCATGGAGCCACAAGGCAGCGAGGTGGACTTCCTGTTCCGCCTGCAGCTGACGCCCGAGATCGCCGAGACGGTGTCCGCTTATGACCGGGCCTGCTTCGTCGATGCGCACACCGGTGCCGTACCGGATGACCTGCACGTCGAGCGGCTGGAGGCGCAGTTCCAGGCTTCGCCGTTCACCCATCATATGACGCCGGAAACCTGCCTGTCCATTGCCGAGACGCTGTATGGCAAACGCCCGGAGGCCATCCTGGTTTCGGTGCGCGGGTATCAATTTGGATTCGAGCGCAGCCTATCGTCGCAGACGGCCAATCTGGCCGGGCAGGCGGTGGAAGAAATTTGGAAGTGGTTGAAACAGACATGATGCTGTACAGTGACCGATCTCTAACGCCTTCCCTTCAGAAAGGGATCTGGGGATAGGCCTGACAGCGGCGAGAGATCAAGTTTACACAATGGAGGAAACATGGATATACGCATCGATTCACTGCTGCCGCAGGAGATGGCGGTCAAAGCCGAGTTGGTTGGGGTCGCTAAAACACTACAGCCGGCGCTGATCACGTTTGCACTAGCGATCCTGGCCGGGGCGTTCATTGCCCTGGGCGCAGTATTCGCCACCACCACAGCCGCCGGGACCGGCAGCCTGCCGTATGGCGTCGCCCGGCTGCTGATCGGGCTGGTCTTTTCGCTCGGACTGATCCTGGTTGTCGTGGGTGGGGCCGAGCTTTTTACAGGGAACAATTTAATCGTGATGGCCTTCTCCAGCCAGCGGGTGACGTTGGCAGCGCTGCTGCGCAACTGGCTGATCGTGTATGCGGGGAACTTCGTCGGCTCGATCGCAACGGCGCTGATCCTGTTTGTGTCAGGGCAGTACCAGTTCGGCGGCGGCTCGATCGGGGCCAGCGCCCTGGCGATCGGCAGCGCGAAGTGTACGCTGGGTTTCATCCAGGCGATTGCGCTGGGCATCCTGTGCAACGCGCTCGGTGTGCCTGGCGGTCTGGCTGACCTTCAGCGCCCGCAGCACCACCGATAAGATCATGGCGATCATTCCCCCGATCACGGCCTTCGTGGCGGCAGGGTTCGAGCACAGCATCGCCAACATGTATTTCATTCCGATTGCGCTGTTTATCAAGCAGTGGGGCAGCCCGGCCTTCTTCGAAGCCATCGGCAAGACCCCAGCGGACTTCACCAGCCTGACCTGGGGCAACTTCTTCATCGCCAACCTGCTGCCGGTGACCATCGGCAACATCATTGGCGGGGCAGCGCTGGTAGGGCTCGTGTACTGGTTTATCTATCTGCGTAACTGCAAACAAGCCTTACCTTCCTGACCGTTTGCGCAGCCTGCAGGGTCTTCAATTTTCTGGTCTCTAAAAATCATTGATATCCATCTCCCTTTGTCAATTGGGATTGGTGACAAGTCACAGTGGCCTTGGTGACGGAGGACACTTCAACCTGCTTTGCAATAATGATAAAACAAAGTTGTCTGTTCAGGCGTTTCGCTTGGATGCAGGATCTTATCCTTCATGCAAGCAGCCCCATCGAGCAGCAGCTGTTGTGCCGATACAATCTTGAAGGTGTGCATGTACCCAAAGCAAGGCCTAACCGAAGCGCTAAAAACGATCCCCTGGTTCTACGACCTGTCGCAGAGCAGTTTCGAGCGCCTGTGTGCGATCTCACAACTCAGGAGCTTGAACGCTGGAGACCGCCTGTACCAGGAAGGTGAACGAGCCGTGGAGTTTTACGTGCTGCTGGAAGGCCGGGTCATGGAAGAAGCCAGTGTGCCGCACCACGGCTGCGTGGGCGTGTTCACCGCCGAGCCGCTGGACGTGTGCGGCTGGGAGGCGCTGACCGCCTTCGTCCGCCAGCGCACCACCGACGCATTCGCCGCTGCAAACTGCCGCCTGATTATGTTCGACGGCGAGGCCCTGCGCCGCCTGTGCGACGAGGACCACGAGCTGGGGTACGTTGTCAACCGCCGCCTGGGCAACATCATCGCCAGCCGGATGTTGACGTCGAGATTGCATTTGTATGATTTGATTGCTCATACGATTAAAAGCTAGAGAGCAGAGAGCAGAGATTAAGAGAGCAGTCAAAGCATTTTGGCTGCTCTCTTAATCTCTGCTCTCTGCTATCATTCCCTCGCCAAACGTCACCTCTACAGGGTGATCATCTGCCTGATTGGGGGTTATACCCCTAATTTATATCAACTTAGTAGTATAATCTTTCACATGCATGAGCTAGCCGTAACTGAGAGCATTTTAAGCATCGCCGACCGGCACGCCAAAGAGGCGCAGGCCAGCCGCGTCACGGACATCTATATTGTCATCGGGCAGCTGTCCAGCATTGTGGACGATTCAGTCCAGTTCTATTGGGACATCATCAGCGAGGGCACGATCTGCGCCAAGGCCCAGCTGCACTTCCAGCGCATCCCCGCCAAGATGCTCTGCATGGACTGCAGTCACAGCTACACGCTCGAAGGTGAGCTGTCGCTCTGCCCGCAGTGCAACAGCGCCAGGGTCCAGGTGACCAGCGGCGAGGAGTTCTGGCTCGACAGCATCGAGATTGAAAAGGAAACACCAGAGAAGTAATGTCCCTTTTCGTATGCGATGTGCATCCAAAGAAAAGGAATTGTGCTTCCCACAAGGAGAGAAACTATGACTTCGATTAAAGTTCCTGTGATCGAGAAGATCATGGACGCAAACGATCAGCTGGCGGCCCTGAATCAGGGCCGTTTGAATGCTGCCGGTGTGTTCGCCATCAACCTCATGGCCTCGCCTGGAGCAGGCAAGACCACCACCATCCTCAAGACGATCGAGGCGCTCAAGGATGAGTTCCGTATCGGCGTGATTGAGGGCGACACCGCCCCGGTGACCATCGACGCTGACAAGATCAACGCGGCCGGGATGCCCGCCGTGCAGATCAACACCGGCGGCGAGTGCCACCTGGACGCGGTCATGCTGGGTCGCGGCCTGGAAGCGCTCGACCTGAGCGATTTAGACCTGGTGGTGGTGGAAAACGTCGGCAACCTGATTTGCCCGGCGGCCTTCAACCTGGGCACGCACGCCAATGTACTGGTCGCCAGCATCCCCGAAGGTGACGACAAGCCCTACAAGTACCCCAACATCTATCGCGGCCTGAGCGTGTTGTTGATCAACAAGGTTGACCTGGCCCCCTACGTGGATTTCAACATGGACTACTTCCGCCAGGGCGTCGAGATCCTCAACCCCGGGCTGGTAACCTTCCCTATCTCGGCCAAGACCGGCGAGGGCATGGCCGAATGGGTCAGCTGGATCAAAGAGCAGGTGGCCAAGGCCAAAGAAAAAAGCAAGGCATAAATGATTGGATTGAAGGTGCGGGTACGCGGCATCGTGCAGGGGGTGGGCTTCCGCCCATTTATCTACACGCAAGCGATGCAAAACCACCTCACCGGCTGGGTGCGCAACACTTCGGGCGGCGTTGAGATCGAAGTGAACGGCGCCCAAGCCGGCGTGGAAGCGTTCCTGCACGCTTTACAACACGACCTGCCCCCACTGGCGCGCATTGACGAGATGGAGAGCCAGCCGAGCGAGCCGAATGGCTACACCCAGTTCGAGATCCTCACCAGCCAGCCGAAGGCAGGCGACTTCATCCCGATCTCGCCGGACGTGTCGATCTGCCCGGACTGCCAGCGTGAGCTGTTCGAACCGGCCGACCGGCGCTACCGCTACCCGTTCATTAACTGCACCAACTGCGGGCCGCGCTTCACCATCATCCAAGACATCCCCTACGACCGGCCCAAGACCACCATGGCCGGCTTCCCGATGTGCCCGGCGTGCGGCACGGAGTACAAAAACCCGCTCGACCGGCGCTTCCACGCCCAACCGGTGGCCTGCCCGGAATGTGGGCCGCAAGTGTGGCTGGAAGTGAACGGGAAGCGAACGGCAGAGCGCGAGGACGCCGTCCAGGCGGCCCGCAAGCTGCTGAAGAAGGGTAAGATCCTGGCGATCAAAGGGCTGGGCGGCTTCCACCTGGCCTGTGACGCCACCAACGCCAAAGCGGTGGCCGAGCTGCGCAGCCGCAAGAAGCGTTCCGACAAGCCGTTCGCGCTGATGGCGTTCGATCTTGCGACGGTTGAGAAATACGCCGATATGACCGAGGCCGAGCGCGGGTTAATCCAATCCCGTCAGCGCCCGATTGTGATCCTGGAGCAAAAGCCCGGCATCAAGATTGCGCCACAGGTGGCCCCCAACCAGCACACGCTGGGCATCATGCTGGCCTATACCCCGCTGCACCTGCTGCTGCTGGAGCCCGCCCGAGGCTACCCGGACATGTTCGTAATGACCAGCGGCAACCTGAGCGAAGAGCCGATCGCCTACCAGGACGAGGACGCCCGTGAGCGCCTGGAGCCGCTGGCGGACGCGTACCTGCTGCACGACCGGCCGATCCACATGCGCACGGATGACTCCGTGGCGCGGGTGGAGTTTGGCGCGCCGTACCTGCTGCGACGGGCGCGCGGTTACGCTCCCGACCCGGTGCAGATGCCCTTCGAGACGCCCTCGATCCTGGCGGCCGGGGCCGAGCTGAAGAACACCTTCTGCCTGACGCGACAGAAGTATGCTTTCTTGAGCCACCACATCGGCGACCTGGAGAACTACGAGACGCTGCGCTCCTTCGAAGAGGGCGTGCAGCACTTCGAGCGGCTGTTCCGGGTAACGCCGGAGCGGATCGCTTGTGACCTGCACCCGAACTACCTGGCAACCCGTTACGCCATCGAGCGGGCCGAACGCGAGGGCTTGACGCTGGTGCAGGTGCAGCACCATCACGCCCACCTGGCGGCCTGCCTGGCCGACAACGGCTGGGCGAGCGATGCGCCGGTAACTGGCCTGAGCTTCGACGGCACGGGCATGGGCACGGATGGGACGATCTGGGGCGGCGAGGCGCTGGTGGGCGGCTACAGCGGTTACCAGCGGCGCTTCCACCTGGCGTACGTCCCCATGCCCGGCGGCGACGCATCGGTGCGCAAACCGGCGCGCATGGCGCTGGCGCATCTGTGGGCCGCCGGCCTGGATTGGGATTTAGCCTTGCCGCCGGTCGATCACATTTGCCCGAGCGAACGCGCCACCCTGCGGGCCATGCTGGAAAAACGCATCAACGCTCCTCTAACTTCCAGTATGGGCCGGCTGTTCGACGCCGCTTCGGCGCTGATCGGTGTTCGCGAGGATGCAACTTACGAAGGCCAGGCCGCCATCGAACTGGAAGCCATCGCCGACCCGCACGAGACCGGCGCGTACGAGTTCGCTATCGAGGGTGAACTCGTCCAGCCCGGGCCGGTTTGGGAGGCGCTGCTGGCCGATTGGCAGGCGAACGTGCCGCTGCCGGCGCTGGCGGCCCGCTTCCATAACAGCGTGGCGCGGCTGTCACTGCAGTTGAGCGAGATCGTACGTGCTGAGAGCGGGGTGAACACGGTTGCGCTCAGCGGCGGAGTGTGGCAGAATCACTATTTGCTGGAACGCTCCCACAAACTGCTGGAGCAGGCAGGTTTTCAGGTATTGGTCCACCACCAGGTCCCGGCCAACGACGGCGGCATCGCCCTCGGCCAGGCAGTTGTGGCGGCAAAAACAGATATTTCGTAATTTTTGAAGCAACTGCAGCAAACGCAAAATCACAAAGGAGTCAATCATGTGTTTGGGTGTACCCGGAAAAATCGTAGAAATTCATGAAGGCGGCGGATTGCGCATGTGCAAGGTCGACTTTGGCGGTGTGGTCCGTGAGGCCTGCATCGAAACGCTGCCCGATGCTAAAGTGGGCGACTATACTATCGTCCACGCCGGTTTTGCGCTCAACCTGCTCAGCGAGGAAGAGGCCAACGAAACCCTGGACGCGCTGCGTGAGATCGCCCTGTTGAACGACGAACTGTACGCAGGGCTGGAGGATTCCTCCGAGGAAGTGTAACCATGCGGTTTGTGGAAGAATTTCGTAACGGGGATCTGGTGCGAGGCGTGATCAACGAGATCCGCAAAACCGTGACGCGTCCCTGGACGATCATGGAGATTTGCGGCGGACAGACGCACTCGATCCTGTACTCCGGTCTCGACCAGCTGCTGCCGGAAGAGGTCGAGCTGGTGCATGGCCCCGGCTGCCCGGTTTGCGTCACCTCGCTGGAGCTGATTGACAAAGCCCTGGCGATCGCCTCACAGCCGAACGTGATCTTCTGCTCGTACGGCGACATGCTGCGCGTGCCCGGCTCAGAGCGCGACCTGTTCTCAGTGCGCGCCCAAGGCGGGCAGGTGCGAGTGGTGTACTCGCCGCTGGACGCGGTTCGCCTGGCGCAGCAGAACCCCGATAAGCAAGTGGTGTTCTTCGCCATCGGCTTCGAGACCACCGCCCCCGCCAACGCCATGAGCGTCATCCAGGCCCAGGCGCTGGGATTGAAGAACTACTCGGTGCTGGTGTCGCAGGTATGCGTGCCGCCGGCCATGCACGCTATCCTGGGCTCACCGCTCAACCGGGTGCAGGGCTTCCTGGCAGCGGGGCACGTGTGCGCCGTGATGGGTTACTGGGAATACCCACCCATCGCAGACCAGTACAAAATCCCAATGGTCGTGACCGGCTTCGAACCGCTGGACCTGGCGCAGGGCATCCTGATGACCGTCAAGCAGCTGGAGGCGGGTACGCACGAGGTGCAGAATGCCTACCCGCGGGTGGTGACCTACGAGGGCAACCAGGCCGCTCAGGCCATGATCACCAAAGTCTACCAGTCCTGCGACCGCAACTGGCGCGGCATTGGCATGATCCCGATGAGCGGCTGGAAGCTGCGGCCCGAATTCTGCGACTTCAACGCCGAGCAGCGCTGGGACGTCAGCGATATTCAAACCAAGGAATCCGAGATCTGCGTGGCAGGTGAAGTGCTGCAGGGGCTGCGCAAGCCGGTGGACTGCCCGGCCTTCGGAACGCTGTGCAAGCCCGAACACCCCCTGGGAGCGACCATGGTCTCATCCGAGGGCGCCTGTGCGGCTTATTATCGATACGGGAGGGGCAAATGAGCGACGGAACTGTCCATATGGAAGGCCCAGTATGCCCCATGCCGCTGAATCACGGCGAACAGATTGTGATCGGCCACGGCAGCGGCGGGCGCATGACCGCCGACTTGATCCGCAGAATGTTCCTGCCGGCCTTCGAGAACCCCCCGCTGGACGCCGGAAACGACTCGGCCAAGGTGGGACTGCCGGATGAGGCGCAGCTGAAAGGCCGCCTGGCGGTCTCGACCGACTGTCACATCGTCACGCCGCTGTTCTTCCCCGGCGGCGACATCGGACGGCTGGCCGTGTCCGGCACGGTCAACGACGTGGCCATGTCGGGCGCAAAGCCGTTGTACCTGACCGCGGGATTCATCCTGGAGGAAGGCCTGTCGATGGACGTGCTGGAACGGGTCGTGCGCTCGATGCAGGCGGCGGCCGCGGAAGCAGGCGTGCAGATCGTGGCGGGCGACACCAAGGTGGTCGAGAAGGGCAAGGCCGACGGCCTGTTCATCACGACCGCCGGGGTGGGCTACGTGCCGGAAGGCGTGCAGATCGGCGGCGAGATGGCCCAACCCGGCGACGCGGTGCTGATCTCGGGCACGCTGGGCGAGCACGGCATCGCGGTGCTGGGCGCGCGCGGAGAACTAGGCTTCGAGACCGATCTGGAATCGGACGTAGCCCCGCTCAACAAGATGATCGCCAACGTGATCGAAGCAGCCCCCCACATCCGCGTGCTGCGCGATCCGACCCGCGGTGGCCTGGCGACCACTCTAAACGAGATCGCCGAGCAGAGCGGCGTGGGCATCCACCTGGAAGAGAAGAGCATTCCGGCGCTGCCGGCGGTGCGCGCAGCCTGCGAGATGCTGGGCTTCGACCCGCTGTACGTGGCCAACGAGGGCAAGGTGATCGTGATCGTGCCAGAAGATGAGGCCGAAACCGCACTGGAAGCGATGAAGCGCAGCCCGTACGGGGAGATGGCTACACGTATCGGAACGGTGCAAGAACAGCCAGCCGGTCGCGTCCTGCTGCACACGCTGATTGGTGGGACTAGAATCCTGGATGTGCTGGCGGGCGAGATGCTGCCAAGGATTTGTTAGGGAAGAGAACAGAACTTGGAGAGCAGTAAAAGCCCTAAAAGTTTAAGTGGAATGCACTTGCAGAAGTGCACTCCACTTTTTCTTTGATCCTGCTGGCCGCACCTGAATTCCATTCGGTGCGGCTGCCGTCGGCCAGGAGTGCGTCCCACCTGATTTTACAGATAAGAAAAAGATGATAGAATTACCCAGCATTCTCCGGGAGTAGTAGTCGCTTTTACCGTTCCCCACTCTTCACGGAGCGCCCACTTGCGGGCTACTCTCTACTCTCTTCTTTACTGAGGACCCAATGAAAATCAACTATCAGGAAACCACGAACGACCTGCTGACCCGCATCGATATCCACAACCAGTACGGCGGCCGCAACATCGATGAATGGATGCTGTCGGTGCTGCCGCTGCAGAAGGGCATGAAAATCCTCGACGTTGGCTGCGGCGCGGGCAAGCAGTGCTTCTCCTTCTTCCACGCGCTGGAGGGCGAGGCCGACATCACCGGAGGCGACGTGAACGAGAGCCTGCTGGCGCAAGCCCGCCGGGAGAACCCGGCCCAGACCGGCGGCAAGGTCAAATTCACCGAACTGAATTTTAATAAACGCTTCCCGTTCGAGGACAATACCTTTGATCTAGTGTCGTGCTGCTTCGCGATCTACTACGCCGAGGACATCCCCTTCACCATCCGCGAGATGCACCGCGTGCTCGCTCCTGGTGGACGCCTGTTCAGCACCGGCCCGATGCCCGAGAACAAGCAGGTGTTTTACGACGTGATCCGCGAAGCCACCGGTAAGGCGATCCCGCCCATGCCGGGCAGCTCGCGCTACGCCAGCGGCATTCTGAGCGCCATGCGCGAGACCTTCTCAGACGTGAAGGTGGAAGTGTTCGAGAATCCGCTGACCTTCACCAGCGCCGAGCCGTTCCTGGCCTACACCCGGGCGTCCCTCTCAGAGGACCGCAAGTTGTGGACCAGCCTGTTCGAGGGGAAGGACGACTTCGAGAAGGTGATGAGCCAGATCACAGAAGTGGCCACGCACCGCATCGAGAACGAGGGCAAGCTGGTAATGACCAAGGTAGTCGGCGGGTTTATCGCCACCAAGTAGGCGCAGATGAATCATGAAATGACTTTTTTCGGGCGGCGGCTGATGTTTATCGGCGCTCACCCTGACGATATCGAACTGGGCTGCGGGGCGTTCATCTCGCACGTGAACCAAAAGACCGAGGTGCTGTGCGTCACGCTCTCCGACAACCAGAAGAATCCGGCCTTGAAGAGCCTGGTGGAGGAGCACTACAACAGCATGGGCGTGCTGGGTGTGCCTAAGGATCACGTGATCCTGAAGGACTTCGTAACCCGGCGCTTCCCGGAAAAACGCCAGGAGATCCTCGAATTCCTGTACTCCCTCAACCGGAGCTACCAGCCCGACATCGTATTCGTGCACACCCGGTCCGACATCCACCAGGATCATTACACCAGCATGGAAGAGGCCCTGCGCACCTTCCGCGGCACCACCGTGCTGGGCTTCGACGTGCTGCGCAGCAGCTTTGGCTTCTTCCCCAACTTTCTGGTTGAGGTGGACGAGGCAGACGTGGAGTGTAAGCTGCAGGCGCTAGCCCAATATAAGACCTACGCCGACAAGTATTACTTCAATCCGGAAATTACGCGCTCCACTCTGATCCGGCATGGAGCACTGGCCGAACGACCGTTCGCCGAGGGCTTCGATATTTTGCGGTTCATCGGTTCTTTCGAGCCGTTAAACGGGACGAAGTCGTAAAATAATTGTTGACGAAAATAGAGAATAGAGAATAGAGAGCAGTGACTGCTCTCTATTCTCTATTCTCTGTTCTCTATTTTTCTGTTCCCCATTTTTTTATCTAATTTTAATACTCTATCAATGTTAATCTTATACTCATTTGCTAAACTATTAGTAGGAACTTTAGACGTCATTGGGGGAAATGCTTTAGAGGTAACAAGAGGAGGAAAAAACATGGAAAATCGAGGAGGATACGGATCAGCCATATTCGGGATACTGATCATCGTCGGCGTGCTGCTGCTTGCAAGCGTAATACCGTCGGCGCAAGCGCAAGCGCTCATTCCGAATACAGGGGCAGCGGCAGTAAGCTATCAATCCGCTTGCGGGCCAACTTATGTTGTGCAGCGCGGCGACATCCTGAGCGGAATCGCTCAGCAGTGCAACACCACCGTCAACGCGCTTTTGGCTGCCAATCCCTTTATTTATAACCCGAACATCATCTATCCCGGTTGGGTGCTCAACATCCCCGGTGGCACCGGAGGCATCCCGAACACCGGAGCGCCTGTCGTTCAATTGAACCCGACCAGCGGTACCCCCGGTACGACGGTTACCGTGACCGGCTCGGGTTTCCCGGCGAACACTACCCTGCAAATTGGCTTGGGCAGCTTTGTTCCGAATGCCTTGCAGCAAGGCCAGGCAACCACCCAGAGCAACATCACCACCGATGCCAATGGCAGCTTCGTGGCACAAATCACTGTGCCGCAGGATGCACCCATCGGCGCGCAGTTGGCAGTTCAGGTGACCAATCCAGGCGCAGGCACAAGCATTTTGTCCAACACATTCCTGGTGACGCAGCCTTCAAACAATCAGGCGAACGTGCAGATTAGCCCGTCCAGCGGGCCGGCAGGGACCACCCTGACCGTTAACGGCAGCGGTTACCCCGCCAACACAAACGTTCAGGTGATGCTGGGGCAGTTCATCCCGCAGGCTCTGGCGCAAGGCTTTAGCAGCCAAGGCAACCCGGTGACGCTGACCACAGATGCGAACGGCAGCTTTGTCACTCAGATGACCGTCCCCACCTACGCGGCGATTGGGTCGCAGTGGGCGGTGCAAGCCAGTGTCCCGAACCAGAACATCAGCGACGTTTCGGGCATCTTCCAGGTTACCGGCATCCCGAACACGGGCAACGTAATCAGCTACACTGTCCAGCGCGGCGACACCCTGCGTGAGATTGCCAACCGCTACGGCACAACCGTCAACGCGATCTTGGCCTACAATCCACAGATCACAAACCCGAACTTGATCTATCCCGGGCAGGTCTTAGCTGTCCCGGTAGGCAACACGGGCGGGATCCCGAACACCGGCAGCACGGTGACTTACACCGTCCAGCGCGGCGACACGCTGCGCGAGATTGCCAACCTGTATGGCACGACGGTCAACTCGATCCTGGCGTTGAATCCACAGATCACGAACGCGAACCTGATCTATCCCGGGCAGGTTTTAACGATCCAATCGGGTGGGACCGGCGGCATTCCGAACACCGGCGGCACAACCTATACGGTCCAGTCGGGAGATACGCTGTACAGCATCTCCAGGCGCTACAACACAACCGTGGCGGCGCTGCTGGCGGTCAACCCACAGATCACCAATCCGTGGTTGATCTATCCCGGACAAGTGATCACCGTTCGGTAAGGAAATACCCTGAGATAGTGAGAGGCCTGGCGATTTGCCAGGCCTCTTTTTATTCCAAAAGGGCGAAAAGCCCCGATGGAGCATGCCGCAGGCAAGGGGCAGGGGCAGGTCCGTACAGAACGGAGCAGTTCCCTTTTTTATCAAGAAATTTGGAACAAAAAAGCATGAGATTGCGTTAAAGAGATATATAGGGATTACAAAGAAGAGAGGTTTATCATGTTCAACAAATCAATCCTCGGATTTACAAAGTTATTCAGCATCGGCATGATTGCCGTGATGCTCCTGCTGGCCTTCACGCCCGCCGTGCAAGCCAGCAGCGAACTCGCCTCGACCTGCGGCTCTACCTATCAGGTGCAGCCTGGGGACTGGATGGCTAAGATTGCCCGCTACTGCGGCGTGAGCTATTCCGCCTTGCTGGCAGCCAACCCACAGGTCACCACACCCTGGTTGATCTATCCCGGACAGGTGCTTAAGGTCCCGGACGGCAGCCAGGTCTACCCAACCGTGACCATTAACCCGACCAGCGGCGTGCCCGGCACGACGGTTACGATCACGGGCACGGGCTACCCAGCAAACACAGCGGTGTACTACGGCGTGGCTCTCAACAAGGGTTACGATCCGAATGTCCCGGCGGTCACCAGCAACGGCAGCGGCGCTTTCACCGCCCAGGTTGCGATCCCGACCGGCGCGCACGCCGGCGAGCAGTGGTACGCTTACGCCTTCGTGCCCGATCAGTTCGCCGCCATCTACAGCAACGTCTTCCTGGTGACGTCTTCGGGCAGCAGCCAGGGCAACTATGTGGTGCAGCGCGGCGACACGCTGCGGATCCTCGCCAACCGCTTTGGCACGACCGTGCAGGCCATCCTGACGGCCAACCCGCAGATCGTCAACCCGAACCTGATCTATCCGGGACAGGTGCTGGTGATCCCAGGCGGCACAGGCGGCATCCCGGTTCCGCCGCCGACCGGTGGCAGCACCTACTACGTCCAGCCGGGCGACACGCTCAAGAAGATCGCCGCCCGCTTCGGCACCACGCTGGATGCGCTGCTGGCTGCCAACCCACAGATCAGCAATCAGAACCTGATCTACGTCGGGCAGTTGATCAAGCTCCCGGCGGGGACCGAGATCTACGTGGTGCAGCGCGGTGACACCCTGCGCAAGATTTCGGACTGGTTCGGCGTGTCGATCCAGACCTTGCTGAACTTGAACCCGCAGATCACCAACCAGAATGTGATTTATGTGGGCCAGGTGATCCGGGTGAAGTAAGAATGAAAAGGTGCGGATGGAGAGCTTAGAACGCTCTCCATCCGCAGCAATTATCCTTTATCGGTAGGAAGGGCTGCAGGTGACTGCAGCCCTTTTTGCATAGATATGCTGTTTCTCGGCTGTTCAAATGAGATGCTTCATGTTCCTGCCGATGGGGCTGATCGTTTTCAGCATGTCGAGCGATGTCTCACCGATCCTTATGGAACGTGTGGGCATGAAGAAGTTGATTGTGGTGGGGCTGGTGATTTTGACACTGGGCTTCCTGCCATTCACAATCCGAATGGAGAAAGAAGACAAACAGGAACAAAAAATCTGGCGACGATTGCAATCGTCGCCAGATTTTTATCCCTTTAGAACTTACTCTTTGAGGATGCCGATCTCGATCATGCCATCCGTGACCCGCACCGGGTAAGCGGGGGCGTCGACCACGGCGGGCAAGGTCAGGGCCTTGCCATTACGCACGTCGAAGCGAGCGCCATGACGCGGGCAGATCACCTGATGGTCGGTAACTTCTCCATCACCCAGCGGGCCGCCGTCATGGGTGCATACGTCGCCGATGGCGAAGAAATTCCCGGCGATGTTGAAGATCACGATGGGCTCGTCTCCAACTTCGATGAACAAGCGCTCGCCGTTGGGCAGTTCAGAGATCGGAGCGATCTCGAAGAATTCATATTGTTCGGTGCTTTCTGCCATGCTTACTCGTCCTCGTCTTCCTCCAGGCTTTCGCCCTCACCCAGTCCGTAAGCGCCGGCCTTCAAAACCTTCAAAGGCAGCAAGGCGCATTTGAGGCGCACCGGCCCCAGATCGATGCCCAGCAAGTCGAGCACGTCGTCACGGTTCATGGCCTTGATCTCTTCCAGCGACTTGCCGATGACTGCTTCGAGCAGCAGGTCGGCGGAGGCTTGCGAGATGGCGCAGCCCTGACCGCTGAAAGCGGCCTCTTTAATCTTGCCCTCTTCATCCAGGCGCAGGTCGATACGGATCTGATCGCCGCACAGTGGGTTCTCGTCTTCGAAGGTGATGTCGTGCGGTTCGAGCTTGCCGCGGTAAATCGGGTCTTTATAACGCTCGACAATAATTTCTCGGTATAAATCATCCATGGCTTTCCTTCTCGGTCAATCGTCTATCCAAATAATCGCTTGACTTCTTGCAGTCCAGTGATCAAGGCGTCGACTTCCTCTTTGATGTTGTAAAGGTAGAAACTGGCCCGGGTGGTCGCGGGGAGGCAGTATTTCTGGTGCAGCGGCATGGCACAATGATGGCCGGCGCGAACGGCGATACCGACGCTGTCGAGGATTTGGGCCACATCGTGCGGATGGGCTTCATCCATGGTGAAAGACATCACCGCACCCTTATTGCCGGCCGGCGGACCCACCAGTTTCAGGCCGGGAACCTCCGACAGGCGCTCCTGAGCGTAGGCAGCCATATCGTGCTCGTGGGCAGCGATGGCGTCCATTCCAACCTGGCGCAGGTAGTCGATTGCGGCGCCGAAACCAATCGCCTCGGCAATGGCGGGGGTGCCGGCCTCGAACTTGTGCGGCAGGGTGTTAGCCAGGTAGCCTTCCAGCGTGACCTTTTTGATCATGTCGCCGCCACCAAAGAAGGGCGGCATCTCATTTAGCAGGCTCTCACGGCCATAAAGCGCGCCGATGCCGGTGGGACCGAGCATCTTGTGGGCCGAGAATGCCAGAAAATCAGCGTTGATGTCTTGCACGTCGACCGGCATGTGCGGCGTCGACTGTGCCGCGTCGACCAGGGTTACAGCCCCGGCTTCATGGGCGGCCGTGACAATCTCGCGGGCGGGGTTGATGGTGCCCAGTACGTTCGACATGTGGGTGAAACCCACCAGCTTGGGCCGCAGCTCCAGCAGGCGGTAATACGCTTCCATATCGAACAGGCCCTCATCCGTTACGGGCACGTATTTCAACTGAATACCGCGCTCGGCGGCCAGGATCTGCCAGGGAACCAGGTTGCTGTGGTGCTCCATCTCCGTCAGCAGGACCACGTCGCCCGATTGGAGGAACTTCCGGCCCCATGAGTAAGCGACCAGATTAATCGACTCGGTGGTGTTGCGGGTGAAAACAACCTGGCGGGCGTGCGCGGCGCCGATGAAATTGGCGATGTTGGCACGCGCGGCCTCATACGCAGCGGTGGCTTCTTCGGCCAGGGTGTGAACGCCGCGATGGATGTTGGCGTTGTAGTTTTTATAATAGACGTCCATGGCCTCAAGGACTTGCCACGGCTTCTGTGAGGTGGCAGCCGAATTGAGGTAGACCAGCTTGACACCTGGCCGCACCTCGCGCTGCAGGATCGGAAAATCTTCCCGGATTTTTTGGACGTCAATCTGGAGCTGTGTGTCTGGTTGCATTCTCTATCACCAATAAATCTCCTGGCGCAACGGATCAATCAGAGGTGCTTCGCAGGGTGCAAGCACGCTGCAAAACACCTCCTCTTGAGCAATTGCAATTCTTATTCAATGATCGCCTGTGGGCTATTCGGCTCGCGGCAGATCGGACTTGCCCGATTTACGCCGGGCCTGGCGCAAATTGGATGAATTGACCGGGTACCATAGGATATGGTCCGGCACCATCCAGCCGTCCGTCAGGTAAACGTTCACTCGGAACTGAACGGCAACCATCTTCGAATCCACCTGCACCACGATACCCTTCAGCCAGCCGCGAATACGCTCGCCGCCTTTTTCGTGATCGCAGAAAACTTCAACCGTGTCGCCAACATCGAACAAATATTCAGAATCTGGTGGTTTCATAAAAGGAACAGAAGCCATATAATCATCTCCACTACTTACAGGATCAATTGTGCGAATAACTGCTCAGGCAGAGGTGCTTTTGGAGAGAGAAAGCGCCGCTGCAGCGGCGCTTTCTCTCTCCAAAAGCACCTCTGCCTGAGCAGTTTTGATCTAAATCAATCGAGTAATTCTAACATTAAATGACAGTCGAGGTCAAATTAAACAGTATACTTGAATGTTTTGTGCGTTTGCGTGTCTTGCTTTCTGTGGAATGCGCTCTCGAAAGTGCATTCCATGGTTGGCTTACGCACAGACAGGGGCGCACCAAGTGCGCCCCTACAACGACCTGACCATGAACGGGATGTTTTTTATGATCCCGTGTACGATTCCATCTTATTGTGGATCGCTTCTTGGAAGCGCTCACGCACGCCCTCGAAGGGGATGCGCTGCATAATCGGATCGAAGAAGCCTTCCACAATCAACCGCTCGGAGTTTGAACGCTCCAGGCCGCGGCTCATCAGGTAGAACACCTCATTTTCATCAATCTTGCCGACCGTGGCGCCGTGCGTGCAGCGCACGTCGTCGGCCAGGATCTCGAGTCCGGGGATGGAGTTGGCGCGGGCGTCCTGGCTCAAGACCAGGTTGCGATTCGCCTGATAACCGTCCGTCTTCTGAGCGCCGGGAGCGACGTAGATCATGCCCTGCCAAACCGAGCGGCTTTGCCCCAGCAGCGCACCCTTGAAGAGCAAGTCGCTGGTGGTGTTGGGGGCGTTGTGGTTCTGCTGAGTGTCGTGGTCGAGGTGCTGCTTGTGGTCGGTGAAGTAGAAGCCCGACATACGCCCGGTGGCGCCGCGACCAATCAGCTCGAGATCGGAGAAGTTCTTGGTGAGCTTGCTGCCGATTGCGCCGAAGATCCAATCGAGGTTACCTTCCTGGTCCACCTGGGCGCGCTCGTGGCTAAAGTTCCAGACATTCTCGCCCCACGACTGCAGTTCGACAAAGCGCAGGTTGGCGTTGGGGCCAACGTAGATCTCGACGATGCCTGCGTGGAGGCCTTCCCCTTCGCTCTGAACCGGCGAAGCCGCCTCGTGCACGTAGGTGACCGAAGAGCCTTCCTCCAGGTAGACTAACAAGTGCGACAGGTGGGCCAATTCGTTGCCGGGGCCCCAGATCAGGCTGTGCAGCGGCTGCTCGACCACGATATTGCGAGGCACGTACAGTAGAACCCCGTTCTGGGCGAAGGCAGCTGCCAGAGCAGCAAACTTGCCCTCCTCCGGCCGTACGATCTTGCCCATAATCTTTTCCAGGATCTGCGGCTGCTCGCGGCGGGCCGTTTCCAGATCGGTGAAGATCACGCCCTGCTTCGCCAGGCCCTCGTTCAGGCGTACTTGCGTGCCGCCGGCCAGCTCGACCACCTGCCCGCCGTGCGATTCTGCGGTAAGGGGCTGCAAAAGCTCCTCAGGGGCCGGTGGCAAATCTTCGTATGCGCCGGGTTGGGGCAGCTTGAAGCGCGCCGGGCGCAGATCTTTGAGATCGGTTCGCCGCCAGGCCTCCTCACGGACGGTCGGCAGGCCGGCCTTGCTAAATGCATCCAGTGCATGGCGGCTGTAGTCTTGCAGGAACTCACTGCTGCCCGACTTGGTCGCCAAATCAGGGGTGAAAGCGAAGTCCTGCACCTTGGCAGTGCGCTCGCCCCTGCGAACTCTCGTGACAATTTTGGGGGTATCAGCCATGTTCGTCTCTTTATCCAATCGACCCTTCCATCTGCAGCTGGATCAGGCGGTTCATTTCAACCGCGTACTCCATCGGCAGTTCCTTGACCAGGGGCTCAATGAAGCCCGAGACCACCATGGTGGTGGCTTCCTCTTCGCTCAGGCCGCGGCTCATCAGGTAGAAGAGCTGCTCCTCGCCAACCTTCGAGACCGAGGCTTCGTGGCCAACGGTCACATCTTGCTGATCGATCTCGATATAAGGATAGGTGTCCGAGCGGGATTCTGGATCCAGTAAAAGCGCATCGCAAACCACATTGGATTTTGCGCCCTTGGCCTCAGGGTAGACCTTCAACAAGCCGCGGTATGAAGCTCGACCGCCGCCCTTGCTGATCGACTTCGAAGTGATCTTGCTGGTGGTGTTGGGCGCGAAGTGGATGGCCTTGCCGCCTGCATCCTGAGTCTGCCCAGGGCCGGCGAACGCCATCGAGAGGATCTCGCCACGGGCGCCTTCGCCCATCAAGTAGCAAGAAGGATACTTCATTGTCACCTTCGAGCCCAGGTTGGCGTCGACCCACTCCATCGTGCCATGCGCCTTCACAATGGCCCGCTGCGTGACCAGATTGTAGACGTTGTGCGACCAGTTCTGGATGGTAGTGTAGCGCACGCGAGCGCCCTCATTGACCACAATCTCGATCACACCGCTGTGGAAGGAGTCGGTGGTGTACTGCGGGGCGGTGCAGCCCTCGACGTAATGAACCTGAGCGCCCTCGTCGGCGATGATCAGGGATCGTTCGAACTGGCCGATGTTGGCCATATTCAGACGGAAATAGGCCTGCAGGGGCAGATCCACCTTGATGCCCTTGGGCACGTACACGAAGGATCCACCCGACCAGACGGCGCTGTTCAAGGCGGCGAACTTGTTATCCTCAATCGGGATGACCGTCCCAAAATACTTGCGGAACAGGTCCGGATGCTGACGCAGGCCCTCCTCGATGCTCAAGAAGATTACGCCCTGCTTTTCGAGGTGCTCTTGAATGTTATGGTAAACCATCTCCAATTCATACTGAGCGCCCACACCAGCCAGGAACTTGCGTTCGGCTTCCGGGATGCCGAGCTTATCGAAGGTGTTCTTAATCGAGTCAGGCACGTCGTCCCAAGTCTTGCCCTCAGCCTCGGTTGGTTTCACATAATAATAAATATTGTTCAGATCGAGCTTCGCCAGGTCGGCGCCCCACTTGGGGGTCGGACGCTGCTCGAAATGCTTATAGGCGCGCAAGCGGAACTCGAGCATCCACTCGGGCTCGCCCTTCAGCGCCGAAATTTGGCGTACAACTTGCTCATCGAGGCCCCTGCGGGTCTTGAACACCGAAACATCCGGGTCGCTGAACCCAAAGCGGTATTCACCAATATTCTCGAGGAGCTCTGATTCAGATTTTGCTGCCATATAACCTCCGATAATCGCTGGATCCAGCGGTACTAGACCAATTCCTGGTACTTTTCACGCGCCCACTCGTAGCCGTGCTCTTCCAGTTGAAGCGCAAGCTCAGGGCCACCGGTCTCCACAATACGACCGCCCATCATAATATGAACGAAGTCAGGGGTGATGTAGTTGAGAATGCGTTGGTAGTGAGTGATCAGCAAGACGCCCATTTCCGGGCCGCGCAGGGTGTTGATGCTCTCGGCGACGACGCGCAGCGCATCGATGTCGAGGCCGGAGTCGGTCTCGTCCATGATGGCAATCTCAGGATTGAGCGTTGCCATCTGCAGCACCTCGGCGCGCTTCTTCTCACCGCCGGAGAAACCCTCATTCAGATAGCGCCCGCCGAAGGAATAGTCCATCTTGAGCAGGTCCATCTTTTCGCGCAGCATCTTGCGGAACTCGGGGATCGGAACGCCCTTATCGTCGGACTGGACGGCCTTGCGCCGAGCATTGAGCGCCGTGCGTAGGAAGTTCGCAAGGGTAACGCCCGGGATGGATATCGGGTATTGGAAAGCGAGGAACAAGCCGAGGCGTGAACGCTCATCCGCTTGCAGATTTAGGATATTCTGGCCCTTGAACATGGCCTCCCCCTCGGTCACTTCATAGGAGGGATGGCCCATCAGAGCGTAGGAAAGCGTTGATTTGCCGGTGCCATTCGGCCCCATAATTGCATGCACCTCACCCTGTTTAACCGTCAGATTGACGCCGCGCAGGATTTCTTTGCCCTCAATGGACACATGCAGATTGCGAATTTCCAGTTCAGACATGGAAATGGAACTCCTTTTGTACCAGATTTTGAAATCTTTGATGGTAATCCGATTGAATCGGTAAATATAGTATAGTTTCGTTGGCTGTATTATAGCATGACGCCTCCGAAAGGTCAATATTTAATATTATTTTCTTATAAATTAACGATAAATCATTCGGAAGGGGGAGTCAAGGGTCACCCTCTGTAGGATGATCAGGACTTTCCTCATTTCCATTCAAAGTCAACCTGAATGGAAATGAGGGCTGATGATGCTTGGGTGTTTCGAAACGCGCCCGAGAGGTACCGGTTTAAAATTATTGATCATTATGGTATACTGATTCATGTAACGGGGGATCTTACGAACGCAGATCGGAAAATGCACTGCACCTCCGGTCAGGCCCCACAGAGATCACACGACTGCCAGGGCCTCACAAAATTCACAGATCAAGTCAGCATTGTCTGCCAAAAAGGAGCAAAGGGGATGTCCCTTAAGGTACTGCTCGTTCAAATGCAAGCACAGTCTGTCCGTGCTCTCAATCAATTTTTGAAACAACTGGATGCCAAGGTCGATATGGCGTTTGACCTCGGCGAAGCGGCTACCCGCCTGGCCGCGCAAGAATACGATCTCATGATGCTCGATATGGGCTTTTCAAGCGCCGACTGGGAAGATTTCCTGGCAATTGCCCGGTCTGAATACCCGGGTATGAAGGTGATCCTGACCGCTGCAACCCTGGACCGAGACCGCGAAGTGCACGCTCAAGAGATGGGTGTGTCGACTGTGCTGCGCCAGCCCTTCACCCCTTACTGGTTTCGGCGCGCCTTGAATGCTGTTGGATTGGGCCCGCTGGAGGATTCTCCACCCTCCAGCTTCACGCCGCTGTACCGGACGCCGCAAGTGGGCGTGCCCCTGGGACTGAAATTGACGCTGCCGTTCCTGCTGATTATGCTGCTAATTGCAGCCGGCAGTGCGGTGATCGCCGGCAGCTACTTCAATCGGCAGGCCCAGGCCGGCTTCGATTCGCAGCTGGGCAGCACCGCCCGGCTGGCTTCCGGCTGGATGGTCGCACAGGAGAACCAGCTGAACCAGTCGCTGCGACTGCTGGCAAACGCCCACGGGGTCCCTGAGTTGATCCAGGCCGGCGATTCGGAAGGTTTGCGCCAGGTGGCGCTGCCAATCGCCGCCAATTCCGATGAAGAGACCGTCGAAATCATCAATAGAGATGGGGTCGGCTTGCTGTCGCTGCACAAGACACCTGAAAATCAACCCGGGCTGTACGAAGCGCAGCGCGGCGACTCCTACTTCCAGAATATCGACTTTGTTCAGCAAGCCTTGCAGAGCGGCGGAGACACCCGCACCGCCGGAATGGTGGATACCCCCTGGGGCAGCGATTTCTATGTCTGCAGCCCGATCGTTGACCAGAATGGGAGCGTGGTTGGGGCCGTGCTGATCGGCCGCTCACCCAGACGATTTGCCCAGCAACTCCAGGCGGAAACGCAGACCAACGTTACCTTCTACGATGCTTCCGGGAAGCCGTTGGCGTCGACCTTGTTTAGCGATTCGGAGAGCTATCCGCTGGAGCAGACAGCCGTCCAGCAAGCCGCAGCCACCTCGCAAGGGCAAAGTCCAACCCGATCGCTGCAGGTTAACGGCGCGGCTTACAGCGAAATTCTGAGCCCATGGAGCCTCAACGGCAGCGCCAACTTAGGCATGTTTGGGCTGGCGCTGCAGCGCAACCCGCTGATCAACCTGAAGAACCTGAACCTGACCGAAATCCTGTCCTTCATGGCAGCGGCTTTCCTGATCGTGATCTTGATCGGCCTGCTGCTGGCCAATTCAACGACCTCGCGGGTAAGGCAGTTGACCAAGGCGACATCGGAAATTGCATCCGGCAACATCCACACGCCCATCGACACCGAGGGCAGCGACGAGTTTGCCACACTGGCTAAATCGTTCAAGCAGATGCTTGCGGGGCTGCAAGAAGGCGCTTTGACGCGGGACGTGCTGGGGCACTCGGTCACACCGGAACTGCGTGAAGAGCTGCGCAAGTCAATGGCGCTGCAAAACTTGCGTCTGGAAGGCCAGCAGATGACGATTGCTGTGTTGAAAACCAACCTGTTCGATTTTCAACACTTGCTGGATCAGGCGGATGCGCTGAAAGCGTTCGAATGGCTGAACGAGTATTACGGCCTGCTGGCTCCCATCATCCATGCACACGGCGGCATCATTCAGCGTCTGGAAGCCAGCTCTGTTACGGCCTACTTTGGACTGTTGCCCCTCTCGGATTCCATCGGCGCCAGCGTTTCAGCGGCCTACGATGCCGCGCAAGAGATGCTGACTGCGCTGAAGGCGTTCAACCAGGCTCAAGCAGAGGCCGGCGAACCGTTGATGAACACCGGCATCTCCATCCATTCCGGCCAGGTATTGGCGGGAGCTCTCGGCTACGATGAGAAACTGGATTACGTCATCATGGGCGAGGGCGTGAAGGGGGCGGTGGCGCTCGCAGATATGACGCCGCTGCTCGGGCAAGAGAGCAGCGCCTACCTGAGCCAGGCCGCCGCAAAGGCCATTCACCAGAAAGAAGGCGAATACCCCCTCGAGCAGATCGCAATCCGTGACCGCAAAAACCCCACTTCAGAAATATATGTTTACCGTCTTTTGCCAAGGCAAGCAGCGGAGGAATTAGAGGTTCAAGTATGAATAAATTTAAATTACCCCTTCCAGGCGGGCCCAAAGTGCAAGCGCTGGTGCTCGGCCTGTTGGTCTTGATTACAGGAGGCTTGTTTGTACGCTCGGTCCAATCCGGGTTGACCCGACAGCAGCCCGGGCAAATGCGCTCCATATCGATACCGAACACCGGCGACCAAAACGCACAACAAGGCGACAACATCTTTTCGCTTCCGCAGTTAGATCTGCGCCTGTTACGCCAGTCCATTTTCGACCGAGTGCTGGACAAGCAGAAAGCCGAGGGGCTTTACGAACGGGTGCAAAACAGCCTGAAGAACCCGATCAAAGACGTGAATCCGCAGGCATTGGCGCAGGCGTCGTCGCCAACATCCCAACCGACCGCGTTACCGCCTAAGCAAACGCCGGCGCCAACCATGAGCTCGAACTTGATCCCGTTACTGACCCCAACCGGGACGGCGACCAGTACGTACGTGTATATTCAGCCGACCGCGACCAGTGGGGATTCGGGCGGAGACCCGAAACCAAAGCGCAGGAAGAAGACAGCGACGCCTGCCCCAACCGAAACGCAGCGACCCACCAACCCGCCACCGACAGACAAGCCGACGGATCCGCCACCGACGTCCTCACCACGCCCGACCAATCCGCCTCCGACGTCTACACCTCGCCCCCCCAATCCGCCTCCCACCAATCCACCGCCGACGAATCCGCCACCTACCAATCCACCGCCAACAGACGAGCCGACGAATCCGCCGCCGCCGCCGCCAACCGATCTGCCCACCAACCCGCCCATCAACCGGCCGCCAACCTCACAGCCAACGTCCGAGCCGACTGTTTCGGCATCCACACAGGAGGCTAAGCCTACGAAGAAGCCAAAACCGACGAAAAAGCCGAAGCCAACCAAGAAGCCTAAGCCGACGAAGAAGCCAAAGCATAAATGAGAAACAGCATTCCTTCCAAAGGATAAAACCCCCTCAAAGGGGTTTTTCATCCAAAATTCCCACCTGCCCTTGTATACAGGCATCGGGTGCGTTTCAATTTGTGAGGAGTGGGGGTGGTTTACATGCCAACCACCCCCACTCCTCCTCCGTGTGGGACGGAGGGATACCTGCCCTTGCGAAGGGGGTTCGCGTCTGCCCTACTCCACTTTCTCACATTGGCGCTTCTGTAATATACTTATGGGAATGGTACTGCACCGGCAGTGGGGTTTTGATAGAGAGCCAACGCCGCTGCCGCGACGATTGCTCTCCGTCAAAACCCCACTGCCGGTCCAGTATGTAGAAATGAAAGTAATCATCAGAGAAGGAGAAGGATTTTCATGGAGTATCGACCGTTAGGAAGAACCGGCTGGAATGTTTCCAGCGTCAGCTTTGGCTCGTGGGCAATTGGGGGATCGTGGGGTGAGGTAGACGACAGTGAATCGATGGCGGCGCTGAACAAGGCCCTCGACATGGGTGTGAATTTCTTCGATACTGCCGATGTTTACGGCGACGGGCACAGCGAACAGCTGCTTGCGCGCCTGCGCAAAGAACGCAGCGAGCAGTTTCACATCGCCACCAAGGCCGGGCGACGGCTCGATCCTCACGTAGCGGGGGGCTACAACCGGGAGAACCTGACCGCCTTTGTGGAACGCAGCCTGAAGAACCTGGATACCGAGGCTCTCGACCTGGTGCAGCTGCACTGCCCACCTACCGATGTCTTCTATATGCCCGAGGTGTTCGGCGTGCTGGACGATTTGATGCAGCAAGGTAAAATTCAGCATTACGGAGTGAGCGTGGAGAAAGTGGAAGAGGCGCTGAAGGCGATTGAATACCCCTACGTGCAAACCGTGCAGATCATCTTCAACATCTTCCGCCAGCGCCCGGCGGGGTTGTTCTTCCAGCAAGCTCAGCAGCGCCAGGTAGGCGTGCTGGCGCGCGTGCCGCTCTCGTCGGGGATGCTGGCCGGCAAGATGAAGCGGAGCACGCAGTTCGATGAGAGTGACCATCGCAACTTCAACCGCCACGGTGAGGCTTTCGACGTCGGCGAAACCTTCTCTGGAGTGGATTACGAAACCGGTCTCAAGGCAGTCGATGAGCTGCGCCCGCTGGTGCCGGAGGATATGTCAATGGCGCAGTTCGCCCTGCGCTGGATCCTGATGTTCAACGCGGTGAGCTGCACGATCCCGGGCGCTAAGCGACCCGGCCAGGTGGAGGAAAACGCCAAAGCCGCCAACCTGCCGCCGCTATCCTCGCAGACGATGGATATGGTGCGCGAGATCTACGATCGGTACATCCGGGAGCAAGTGCACCAGAGATGGTAAAAAAATAGAGTTGGGTGAGTGAAGAGCAGGAAGTTATAACTGCTCATTTACCTGAGCGAGAAAACAGGTGGAACGCACTTTGGAAGTGCATTCCACCTGTTTTCATCGTTTTACGTAGCCGATACCTGTCTGAGGAGTTACTCTCTTAAAATCTCCCCAGCATACGGCTCGGCGAACAGCGCCGGCTGCCCCCCGGTATGCCAGAACAACACCGTCTGCCCCTGTTTGAGAAATCCTTTGCGGATCAAGTCGATCATCCCGGCCGCAGCTCGACCGGTGTACACCGGGTCGAGCAGCAGCCCTTCGGTTCTGGCGAACAACCGGATCGCTTCGCGCTCCGGCTCACCCATCACGGCGTAGCCAGCGCCAAGATAGTCGTCATTCACCTCGATATCCTCCGGCGCGAAGTCGATCCGTTCGCCACTACGCTCGGAGGCCTCGCTTGCCAGCCAGGCCACGGTCTCTTGCAGCTCGGCCTGCGGATGGTCAATGCTGATGCCCAGGATGTGGCCCTCGAACCTGGCTTTGCGCGCCCCCAGCGCCAGCCCGGCCTGTGTGCCACCAGACGACGAGGCCACCACGGTCCAATCGGGACGCAGGTCCTGCCCCAGCATCTCGTCGAAAGCTTGAAGGTAGCCCAGCGCCCCGATGGGGGTCGACGCGCCCAGCGGGATCTTATAGGGCCGTTCTCCCGCCGCCCAAGAATCCTCGAAGGTCTGCTGCAGCACGGCGTCGCGCTGCTCACGGGTCGTCCATACCAGGCGCGCCCCAAACAGGTGGTCCAGCAGCAAGTTGCCATCGGGCTGCTCGGGTTCCTGTCCGGACAGCACTACTATGCATTTCATCCCGACCCGAGCCGCCAGCGCAGCCGTTTGCCGGCAGTGGTTGGACTGGATGCCGCCGGTGGTGATCAATGTGCGAGCGCCATTGGCCTGCGCCTCGGCCAGTACGAACTCCAGTTTGCGGGTCTTATTGCCGCCGAAGGCCAGCCCGGTCTGATCGTCTCGCTTGACCCAAATGCGCGGGCCTTGCAGCTCGGCGCTCAGGCGTGGCAGGGATTCGATTGGCGTGGGCAGTTGGGCAATGCGAACACGTGGGTTCACAGCAAAACCTCCTGGCGGGTGTGGGCTTTGCCGCGCCGGCGCATGACGTTCAACAAACGCGGCAGCAGGCGCGTGTAGAGATAGTACAGCGTGGGCCGCACCGGGTAGTCCCAGGCGCCCAGCGTCCGCACCAGTGTGCCATTGAAGCCTTCTTTGAAGCGGTATACGCCCCACATGCTGTCGCTTTCATCGAAGACGTCTGGCGCGCCCCACATGTCGTACGTGTCGCAGCCTTTGCTGTATGCATAACGCATCGCTTCCCACTGCAGTAGATGGTTGGGCATCTTCTCTCGGTGCGCCGAGCGTGACATACCATACAGGTACCAGCCCGTGCGGGCGAAGGTGAACACGATCAGTCCCGCCACCGGGTCCCCTTCCACCTCGGCGATCAGCGGCATCGCCATGCCTTGGCGCATAAACAGGCTCCACACGTTCTCGTAATACGCCTGTGGGCGGATGACAAAGCCGTCTCGCACCGAGGTCTCGGCGTACATACGGTACAACAGGGGCAAATCCGCCTCCCTGCCCTGGCGCACGGTCACATCCTTGCGCTCAGCCAGGCGGATGTTATAGCGCGTCTTCTGCTTCATGCGGGCCAGCAGCTCTTCTTCACCGGCGCGCAAGTCCACCCATACCGTGTTGCGAAACTGGATCTGCTCGTCCGAGTAGCGCCAGCCGCGCTCCGCCAGTTCGGCTTGCACCGCCTCACCGACATCATCCTTAACGGCATCCGGCGCTCCGGGCAAACCCGTCCCCAGGATGACCGCCGGGTCGATCTTGATGAAGATCGCTCCCTGATGCCTGGCCAGGGCTTGCAGTTCGTCCAGCACCCGGCTGCGCAATCCAGGATCGCTCCAGCGCAGCACAGGACCGCGCGGCACGTACAGCACCCGCAGTCGCGGGGACAGCCCGCGCACGCGGATTTCGCGCTGCAGCGCCAGGGCGGCCGCAGCCGGTTTGTTGAAATTTATCCCGCCAGATCTGCGGCAAGATCTCCCAGCCGGTCTGTTCCTTAATCTGGCCCCACTGCGCAGTTTGTAAAATATGCGCGCCGGGGATTCCGGCCAAAATGTCATTCCACTGCGGCTGATCGGTCAAATTATCCACCTTCTGTCGCCCGCCTCGCCAGCGCCCAGCGGTAGAACGCATACACCGGCGGGTTGTATACCCGGTCCCAGGCCCCCACAGAGCGCTTCATCTCACCCCCGAAGCCGCGCTTAAAGCGGTAGACTCCCCACAGCCCGTCCGAACGGGCCGTGAATCCTGCTTCCAACGCTTCTTCCTCGGCATCCGGCACACCCCACAGGTCATAGAGTGTGCAGCCTCGCTCCGCCGCCCAGCGCATCGCTTCGAACTGCAGCAGATACGCCGGCATACGGCTGCGCTCCTCCTCACTGGAAGCGCCGTAGAAGTACCAGGCGCGCGGCCCACGCTGGAACACCAGCAATCCCGCCAGGGGACGCTGGTTGTAATGAGCCAGCAGCAGCGCGCAAGCTCCTTGGGGTGAAAAAACGTCGTAAGCTCGTCGGTAATACGCCATTCCATGCACCCCAAAGGCGTCCCGCTCGCCGGTGGCGGTCATCAACCGGTAGAATGCTTCAATGTCATCCGATTCGCGCACCACCACGTCCTTCTTGGCAGCCAGGCGGATGTTGTAGCGCGTCTTCTGTTTCATGCGCCCCAGCCAGTCCTCCTCACCGCCGTGCAAATCCACGACAATGGTTCTCGCCGGCTGGATCGGATCCGCTGGCCGTCCGAATCGGCTCATTTCCTCAAGCAGGGGCGGCGCCGCCGGAGCCCAGGCATCCGGCTCGACCTTCAAGAAGATCGCTCGATTGCGGCGGCACAGCCTGTCCAGCTCGGGCAGCAGCGAGTCCCAGTTTGACCCCACCGGCCCCTTGGGGATGTAGCCCACGCTCAAACCCAGGGGCAGCTTTCGGAACAGCACCTGCACCCCGGCATCCTCTACCTGGACATACTGCGCCTGCCAGCCAAAATCCGACTTCAATGCGCCCCAGGCGGACGTCTGCAGCAGGTGCGCGTCGGGATACTGGCTCAAGAAGGCGTCCCATTCAGAAGCGGTGATGACAGCCATTTAATCGATCGAATTGATTTCTGGGGGAGGTGTGCTGAAAACAGCCGCGTCGGGGATCAAATCATCCAGCAGGTGGACGATGGCGGTAGCATCGCCCTCGCGCGCCAGCCGCACCAACTCGTCGACCGCCATGCGCAGGGTCTCGCCCTGCAGCTCGTCGCCGCGGTTCAAATGGAAAATGTCCGGGTGCTGGGTTGGAGTAAACTCCTGGCCCTCGTCCCACAAGTCTTCGCTGAGCTTGTCGCCCGGGCGGATGCCGGTAAACACGATGTCAATGTCCTTGCCCGGCTCCAGTCCCGATAGGCGGATCAGGTCTTCCGCCAGGTCGAGGATGCGTACCTGTTCGCCCATGTTCAGCACAAAGGTCTCGCCGCCGCTGCCAAAACCGCACGACTGCAGCACGAGGTACACCGCCTCAGGAATGGTCATGAAGTAGCGGCGCATATCCGGGTGGGTAATGGTCACCGGGCCGCCGCGCGCGATCTGGCGCTTGAACAGCGGCACGACACTGCCGCGGCTGCCGAGCACGTTGCCGAAGCGCACGATCGAGAAGCTGCGACCCGAGCAGGCAGCCGCATCCAGTACGATCATCTCTGCCAGCCGCTTGGTCGCGCCCATCACGTTGATCGGGCGCACGGCCTTGTCCGATGAGATCATCACCAGCCGCTCGACGCCGTTGTCTAACGCTGCCCGCACCACGTTCCAGGTGCCCAGCACGTTGTTGAGGATGGCCTCCTCGACGTTCTTCTCCATTAACGGGACGTGTTTGTGCGCCGCTGCGTGGAAAACCACGTCGGGGCGGTGGCGGGCAAAGACGTTCTGCAGCCGGGATGCATCGGTCACGCTGGCAATCACCGGGCGGACCGGCAAAGAGCCAAACGTTTCCTGCATCTCCTGCATCGATTCGAAGATGCTGTTTTCGCCATGCCCCACCAGCACCATCTCCGCCGGCCCCCACCGCGCCACCTGACGACACAGCTCGCGGCCGATCGAGCCGCCCGCCCCGGTGATCAGCACTGTTTTTCCGCTCAGGCTGGGCCCGATGCGCGAGTCTTCGTTGTGGGTCGTGTCACGCCGCAGCAGGTCGGTGATATCTACCTCACGCAAGCGGCTAACGCTGACCTTGCCGCCCAGCAGCTCGTAGATACCCGGCATGGTGCGGAAAGGAATACCCTTCAAGCGGCACACGTCCGCCACCAGGCGCACCACCCGTCCAGGAGCGCTCGGGATGGCAATCACCACCTCGTCCACCCGGCGGTTGCTCAGCACCCGTTCCAGGTCGGTTAGCGGCCCATCCACCGGCACACCGTAGATCGATTGGCGCTGTTTGTTCGGGTTATCGTCCAGGAAACCCACGGGGTTCAGGTTCAGCTGTGGGTTTTTCTGCATCTCGCGCACGACCAGCGCCCCGCCATCGCCCGCGCCGACGATCAGCACGCGCTTGCTGCGGATCGAGCTGCCGGTCAGCATGGATAAGGTGCGGTTCTCGGCCAGCAAGCGCAGGGTGAAGCGCAGGCCGCCAACCGCCAGGATCGAGAGCAGCCAGTCGATGATCAGCACCGAGCGCGGGAAGCCGACGAACGCCCCGGCGTGGAACAGGCTGATGATGCCGATCGACACCAGGATCGAGGCGGCCGTCACCGCCGCCATGATGAGCTTCAGCTCCTGCATACTGGCGTATAACCAGATGCGCCGGTACAGGCCGAAAGAGGAATAGACAAGCGGCTTGATCACCAGGGCCAGGCAGGCCAGCCAGATCGCCGAGGGCAGGTAGAGGTTGAACTGCGCCCCCAGTTCCTCACGCAGCACGTACGCGGCAAAGACCGAAATGATCGCCAGTGAGGCGTCCCCGGCCATGAGATAGCGGTTGCGGATCGTAACGGGAGGATTAAGAGATCTTCATCTCACTGTCCCCGGAACCCGAACACCTGTCCAAAGGTCTGCAGCAGGATGGTAAAGTCGAGCATCAGATTGCGGTGCTTGATGTAGTAGAGGTCGTATTCCAGCTTGATACCCATCTCCTCAATATTGGCAGCGTAAGATTGGTTGATCTGAGCCCAACCGGTCAAACCGGGCTTGACCAGCAAACGCGCCCGATAGAAGGGGATGCACTCCTGCAGATCGTCCACCAATTCGGGCCGTTCTGAGCGCGGTCCCACCAGGCTCATCTCGCCGGTCAAAACATTCAGGAACTGCGGCATCTCATCCAGGTGGCTCTTGCGCAGTAAGCGGCCCACCCAGGTCACGCGATCGTCATTTTCCTGGGCCAGGAGCGGCTTACCATCCTTCTCGGCGTCTTTACACATCGTGCGGAACTTGACAATCCTATACACCCGCCCGCTGCGCCCAACCCGCTTCTGGGTGTGGGTGATCGGAAAGCCGTCGTCGAGCAGGATCATCAGGGCGATGAACGGGAACAGCGCCAACAGCGCCAGTGAGCCGATTAGCCCGCCAAGGATGTCCATGGCGCGCTTGGCCAGCTCGAACAGCTGCCCGGCGTGAGCCTGGTCGACGAACGAGCGCAGCAGCCAGTCGGATTGCAGCAGGAAGATCGGCACACGCCCGAGAAGCTCCTCGTAGACCATCGGCATGGTCGTAATCTCTACGCCTTGCTCTTCGGCCTGCATCAACACCTTGAACATCTCTGGGTTCATCTCGCCTGAGATGGCGAAGATCAAATCTGTGATGTTCTGCTCTTTGACCGCGGTCATCAAGTTTTGCGAGCCGCCCAGCACCGGCCGGTCCTCGAAGGTCTCGCCGCGTTTGTCCAGATCGTCATCGATGTAACCGGCCAGGTAAAATGGCGGCGGCCAGGTTTCCTTGACCACCTGCGCAAGCGCGATTCCGGAACGCCCTGCCCCGATGACCAGCACGCGCCGCATGAACTGCGGCGCGGTAAAGACGTTGATATAGGCCATCCGCCAGAGGAGCGTCAGGAAAAACACCGACAAAATGAACATGGCGACGCTAAAACGGGGCAGCGAACCTTTGGCCGCGAAGAAGAACACCACGAAGTAGACGCCCAGCCCCATCGCGGTGGCTGTGATGATCCCGATGAGGGTCTCTTTGCTCCGGCTGGCGCGGCGCACATCGTACAGCTCGGTCATCAGCATGATCCACGCCAGCGGCATGCAGTAAAACCAGAAGTCCGGGCGGCTCTTGAGGAACTCCCACGAAAATTCCAGCCAGTTATCCCGGTAGGCCCAGAAGTACAGCGCGATGAACAACGCCACGAGCGTCACCAGCAAATCGCCGATTAACAGGATCGTCCGGCGCTCGCCTGGGCGCAAGCGCCAGAAGATGGGCTTCCGTGTGATTCGATACGAAGTAATCGGTTTCAACGGGAGGATCCTCAACGTTTTCCCTGGCTTACTGCACTCCACAAAAATCCGGCGCCCCATGAGAAGTGCATCACGGAGATGGCCGCCGGAACTCCTAACAGCAGCCGCAAGTCTTTATGGCGCAGCGCCAGCGGCGTCGAGCCGGCCAGCAGGGCCAGAATGTAACCGAGCGCCTCCAGCGCCAGCAGTAGGCGGGCAACCACCCACCAGGGGGCCAACAGCAGCAGTACGATCAGGCTCGCCACGAACAGCGGCGGCAGGGCCTGGCGCCAGCGCAGGGTCTCCGGGTAGCGCCGCAGCATGCGCTGTTTCCAGTAGCCGTAGCGCCAGTACTGGCGAGACAGGCTGCCCAGATCGGGCCGGGCGTAGTAGATCGAACGGATTTGCGGGTCATACCATACCCGCCCGCCGCTCTGGCGGATGCGAGTGTTGTATTCGTAATCTTCATTCGTGAGCAGGCGCTCGTCGAACGGACCGATTCTGTCGAACAGCTCCCGCCGAAAAGCGCCGAACGGCACCGTATCCACTGCGCCGGCCTTGCCGTTCAAGCGATAGCGTGCGTCGCCGACCCCAATCGGGTGGGCCGCCGCCAGTGCAATCGAGCGCGGCTGCCAGCCGGTAGAAAATGGCCGGATTTCCCACACCCCACCGACATTGTCGCCTAGCCCGGCTGCCAGGCCGTCAACACAGCGCTGGACGTAATCCTCGGCGGGGATGCAGTGTGCATCCAGGCGCACGATCACCTGCCCCTGAGCCGCCTGGATGGCGCAGTTCAGAGCCGCAGGAATGATCCGCCGGGGGTTATCTACCAGCTGAATGCATAAATCGGGGTTCTCCTGTTGGAATGCTGCCACTTGTGCGCGGGTGCCATCCACAGATTGTCCATCGGCAATCACAACTTCCAGACTTTGACGGGGATACGTCTGGCGATAGATGGCTTCGAGCAGCAGCCGGATGGTTGCCTGTTCATTGTAGCATGGAACGACCAGTGAGACGAGCGGCGTTCCTTCGATCAGTCCTTGTTGCAACAACAATCGCTTTCCGCAGCCATTGCAATCGTTTCGATCTCAACGGCAGCCCCTTTAGGGAGCGCCGCCACCTGAAAAGCCGACCGGGCAGGTGGATTCTCGGTGAAAAATTCGCCGTACACGCCATTCATACGGGTAAAGTCGTTAATATCTGCCAGGAAAACGGTCGTCTTGACCACGCGGCTCAGGCTGCTGCCTGCGGCTTCGAGAATGTTTTTCACGTTCGTGAGCGCCTGGCGGGTTTCTGCCTCGACGCCGCCCTCGACGATGTTGCCGGTCGCGGGGTCGATGCCAAGTTGACCGGCGGTGAATACGTAATTCCCGCCTTGAATGCCGACCGAATACGGGCCAATTGCCTTGGGTGCCTGGTCCGACGAGATGACCTTTTTCTCACAGCAAGAACACATGATGCGCCTCCGATGATATTGCGGTTCTTTTTCTTCAATAACTGCCCACGCAGTTCCTTCTTCTCGATTATTCTAAGTCAAATCTAAGTTTTGGTAAAGTAGAAGATTAAAAGGATGCAAAATGTGGATGGCGGCCACTGTGGCCGCCATCCACATTTTTTCGTAGGGATTAATATTCCAATCCCTCCGCCTTCTCAGTCAACCGCTTGCGGAACACCCAATACGACCAGCCCTCGTAGATCAGCACGATTGGCAGGAAGATCAGCGTGATCGTGGTCATCGTGCGCAAGGTGGTTTGACCCGAGGCGGTGTTGAAGATCGTGAGCGTGTAAGCCGGGTTCAGGCTGGATATCAGCACGCGCGGGTACAACAGCAGGAACGCCGTAGCCGTGGCCAGCACGATCGAGGAGGCCAGCATGGCGAAGGCCCAGCCCTCTTGGCGTTCGCGGATGAAATAAACCGAGATCAGCAGGGTCAGCAGGGCTCCAATCGGAACCGCGCCCGGGTTGACGCCCAGTTTGGTCAGGATATCGGTCTGCAGGTAGGTCATGATCGTGAAGATCACCAGCACCACCACTGCGGGCAGCCACAGCCATATTGCCGCCCGGCGAGACCTTTCGCGGAGTTCGCCGGAGGTCTTCAGCGTCAGGTAGACTGCGCCAATCAGCAAGAAGCCGGTCACTGTCACCAGCCCGCCCACCAGGGCGTACGGGTTGAGCAAATTCCAAAACCCGCCGACGTAATTCTGGTTTTCGTTGATCGGCACACCTCGAATAAAATTGGCAAACGCCACACCCCACAACAGCGCCGGGATGGCGCTGCCCGTAAACAGGATCCAGTCCCACGTCTTGCGCCAGCGCGAGCCCTCTTCCTTGCTGCGGAACTCAAACGCGACCCCGCGGATGATCAACCCAACCAGCAGCAGGAACAGCGGCAGGTAGAAGCCCGAGAACAGGGTTGCGTACCAGCCGGGGAAGGCTGCGAACATGCCCGCGCCGGCCGTGATCAGCCAGACCTCGTTGCCGTCCCAGTGTGGGCCAATGGTATTGATGACGATCCGGCGTTGGGTATCGTTCTTGCCCAGGAACGGCATCAGCATGCCCACGCCAAAGTCGAAGCCTTCCAGCACGAAGTAACCGATAAACAGAAACGCGATAATTATGAACCACAAGGTTGGTAATGCCATCGTGACCTCCTATGCCGGGAATACGTCCGCACCGCTCTGTTCGCCGCCGCCAATGGGTGAGCCGGGCTCATCTGGAGCGATGCCCGCCCGCCCGTACTTGGCCAGTAAATAAACATCGACAAAGATCAGCAGGGCGTAAATCAGCGTAAACCCAACCAGCGACGTGATCACTAAGCCGGGCGAAACCGTTGGCGAGACTCCGTTTGCAGTCAGCATCAACCCGTACACAGCCCAAGGCTGTCGCCCGGTCTCGGTCAGCAGCCAGCCGGTCGTGTTGGCCATATAAGGCAAGAGGATCGCCGGGATGAACCACCAGAACAAGGGGATTTTGTGCAGCGGTTTGTGGCGCATCACCATCCAGATCGCATAGGCCGCCATCAGCAGCATCAGGAACCCTAGCCCCACCATGATGCGGAACGACCAGTATGCCGTGATCACCGATGGGACGTAATCCCCCGGCCCGTACTGCTGGACGTACTGCTGCTGCAGATCATTAATGCCCTTGACCTCGCCGGTCAGCCGGTTGTAAGCCAGCAAGCTTAACAATCGCGGGATGCGGATGGCAAAAACATCCTCACGTTCGCGCTCGTTGCCGATGGTGAATAACGAGAGCGAAGCCGGATTCTCGCTTTCCCACAGCGCTTCGGCCGCGGCCATCTTCATCGGCTGGACGCGTACCATGCGCTGCGCCTGCGAGTGACCGACCAGGATTACCAGGAACGCGGCGATGATTGCAGTCAGGTTGCCGATGATGAACGAGCGGGTGTAGTGTTCGTCTTCCGGTTTATGCAGCAGATGATAAGCGCTGATGCCCATCATGAAGAAACCCGCCGTGGTGAAGGCCGAGAATACAGTGTGCGGGAACTGAAGCCACACATACGGGTTGGTGATCAGTGCGCCGAAGTCCTGCATCACCGCCCGGCCATTCTCGATGGCATACCCCACCGGCTGCTGCATGAATGAATTGGCCGTCAGGATCCAGAAAGCCGAAACGGTCGCCCCGATCGCCACCAGCCAGGCGCTGACCGCGTGCCACCCTTTGGAGATCTTATCCCAACCAAACAGCCACACACCAAGGAAGATCGATTCGAGGAAGAAGGCCAGCAGCGATTCGATCGCCAGCGGGGCGCCGAACACATCCCCCACAAAGCGCGAGTAGTCGGCCCAATTCATCCCAAACTGAAACTCCAGAACCAGCCCGGTCACCACCCCCACGGCAAAGTTGATCAAAAACAGCTTCCCCCAGAAGCGCGTCATGCGCTTGTACACCTCGTTACCGCTGGTGACGTAGATGGTCTCCATGATCGCGACCAGTAACGACAGGCCGATGGTCAGCGGAACGAAAAAGAAATGGTAGACCGTAGTGATACCGAACTGCCACCTTGAAAGTAAAACCGGATCCATCCAGTTCCCCTCCCTGATTTTGATGTGTTAAAGGATTGAAATTAGCAATCTCGCTTCCAGTCTAGCGACCGGGACGCCCCCCATCTAGATAATGTTTGTCCTATCCCTCCCTGAATTCCCTCCTGCATTCCTGGTATAATTCCCTTTCTGAGATAACTGCGCAGTGACGATGGAAAATTTTCGCCCCTGCTGCACCCTTATCCCTTGATAATACCATGAAACGCTCGCCTCAGACCTTGAGGATTGTGTTGTAGTTCACAATCATTTCGCTACAGCACAACCCTCAACTTCTCAGGCCGGCCTGAAGGATGATTTGCCGGAATGCTCGAAAATATTACTTCCATTGAAGAACGGTATCAGGAGCTGGGAAGACAGCTCGAAGAAACCATTGACGACTATCAAAAAGCGGCAGAGCTCTCCAAGGAGCGCTCCGACCTGGAAGCGGTGGTCACTAAGGGCCGCCAGTACCGCGATATCCTTAACCGGATCGATCAGGCTCGCGAGTTGGAGAACGCCGAGGACGACGAACTGCGTGAGCTGGCTCGCATGGACCTGGACGAACTGCTTCCCAAGGCGGATGCTCTGGAGAACGAACTGAAGAGTATGCTGGTTCCTAAGGATCCGCGCGACAAGCGTAACGTGATCGTCGAGGTCCGTGCCGGCACCGGCGGCGATGAAGCCGGTTTGTTTGCCGCCGACCTTTTCCGCATGTATAACTACTACGCTGAAAGCCGCGGCTGGACGGTGGAGATCCTCTCCGAGAATCCAACCGGCATCGGCGGCTACAAAGAGGTGATCTTCCTGGTCAAGGGTCGCGGCGCTTATTCACGACTGAAATGGGAATCGGGCGTGCATCGCGTGCAGCGCGTGCCCGCCACCGAAGCCTCGGGGCGCATCCACACCTCCACTGTGACCGTGGCCGTGCTGGCCGAGGTCGAAGACGTCGACGTGACAATCCCCGACAATGACATCCGCACGGATGTGTACCGCTCGGCAGGCGCGGGCGGGCAGAACGTGCAGAAGAACGCCACCGCCGTACGCATTACCCACATCCCCACCGGGCTGGTGGTTGCCTGCCAGGACGAGCGCTCGCAGCTGCAGAACCGCCTGCGCGCCATGAGCATCTTGCGCGCTCGATTGTATGAAATGGAAGAGCAGAAGCGCCAGGATACGCTGGACGCCACCCGCCGCTCGCAAGTGGGCACGGGAGAGCGATCCGAGAAGATCCGCACCTACAACTACCCCCAGTCGCGCGTCACCGATCACCGCATCAACATCTCCTCTTACAACTTGCCAGGTGTGATGAACGGCGCGCTGGATGAGTTCATCGACGAACTGACCCTGCGGGATGAGACGGATCGACTGGCAATGGCCGGGATGGATGAGTCCGACGATTGAACTTGACGGCTGGCTGAAGCGGGCTTATGGGCTGCTGGAGCCGGTAAGCGAGCAGCCCGCCCTGGAAGCGCAGGTGCTGGCAACTGCTGCCTTGCACCGTTCGCGTGCCTGGGTGGTGTCCCATCCGGACGCGAACCTTCCTGTAGAAACGATTAAGACGCTCGATGCCATGCTCGAGCGTCTTTTGCGTCGCGAACCCCTGGCATACATCCTCGGGCAAGCCGAGTTTTTCGGCCTCAAGTTCACCGTCACTCCGGAGGTGCTGATCCCGCGGCCCGAGACCGAGCTGCTGGTGGAACACGCCCTCCACTGGCTGCGGGCCAACCCGGACTGCCGTAGAGCCGCCGACGTCGGCACGGGCTCTGGCATCATCGCCGTGACGCTGGCCAGCCAGGTGCCCGACCTGCGCCTGGTCGCCACGGATGCCTCGGACGCCGCCCTGCAAGTGGCGCATGACAACACTGCGCGCCACAGTGTGCACGACCAGATCCGACTGGTGCAGACCTACCTGCTGGAAAGCGTCCCCGGGCCGTTCGACCTGGTCTGCGCCAACCTGCCCTACATTCCAACCGCGAAAGTCACCCATCTGGATGTGGCCCGCTATGAGCCGCTCTCGGCGCTCGACGGCGGTCCAGACGGCCTCGCGCTGATTGGCGAACTGCTCGCCAGCCTGCCTGACAAGCTGGTTCCCGGTGGCCTGGCCCTGTTCGAGATCGAAGCGGGCCAGGGGAAATCCGCCCCAGAGTTAGCCCGGAAAATCTTAGGCCCAGCCGCTGAGATCCACGTCAAACAGGATCTCTCCGGCCTGCCACGGTTGTTGACGGTTCAAATACCATGAAAATTGTTGAAACGCAAAGGCGCAAGGACACGCAGGAATAAGGAAAAGAAGCCCGCTTTCTTTAGCATTTACGTTTCATCATCAGGAGGGACATGCAAACACAGTTATTTTCAGCCAATAACCCTGAGGCCATCTGGCGCGCCATTGAAGCGCTGCACAACGGCGGGTTGGTCGCCTTCCCCACAGACACAGTCTACGGCGTGGCTGCCCGGCTGCACGACTCCGCCGCCATCGACCGCTTATTCGAGGCCAAAGGCCGCCAGATGGACAAGGCCATTCCAGTGCTGGTCGGTGAGACCGGGCAGCTGGAGGAGGTAGCCCTGGAGCTGACCGAATGCGCCCGCAGGCTGGCCGCTCATTTCTGGCCGGGCGCGCTGACCCTGGTGGTGCCGCGCCACCCCTCGCTGCCCGATAATCTCTCACCCCTACCCACCGTGGGCGTACGCATGCCGGACCTCCCCTTCACACGCGAGCTGCTGCGCCAGAGCGGTCCCCTGGCAACCACCTCGGCCAACCTGTCGGGCCGGCCCAGCCCCACCACCGCTGTGGAGGTGCTGACCCAACTGGGCGGCCGCATCGAGATCCTCATCGACGGCGGCGCCTGCCCGGGCGGCGTGCCCTCCACTGTGGTCGACTGCACCGCTCCCGATCCTAAAATCTTACGTCAGGGAGCGATCTCACAAGAAGAAATAAACAACGCCTTAAGAAAATAGAGAGCGTCAGAGCTGATGCCCTGGCGTTCTCTATTTTCTGTTCTCTATCCTCTCCCCTACAGCATCCCGTAACGCTTCAGCGCCGTATCCAGGATCATGTTCACCAATTCCGTGTGATCGATCCCGTCCGCGGCCGCCTCGATGACGATATCCGAAATGCCAGGGGACAGCCCGGGCAGCGGGTTGATTTCGAGGATGTACGGCTTCCAATTATCGTTGACGTCCAGCCGGAAATCGATGCGCGAGACGTCGTTCCCACCGACCACACGGAACACCGCCGCCGCCAGCCAGTTCAGCTCGTCCACCATATCGTCATCGATGGGCGCAGGGCACAGGTAGTTCAGTTGATCCGCCAGGGCCACCTTCAAACGGTTGCTGTAGACGGCGTCGGTCTCCAGATAGGGCTGCAAGTCCACCTCCATCGGCGGGAAGAAGTGCAGGCCTGCCTGGATGCGCGGCGCCTTCAGGTTGTGCGGCAGGCGGCGCGCCACCGGGCCGATCAAGTTGCCAACGAAGCCCACCGTCACCTCACGCCCGTCGATGAACTCCTCGACCAGGGCGGTCTGGTGGTATTTCTCGATGATGAAATCCACCTGCTCGCGCAGCTCATCCTCATTGTGCACCACCGACTTGGCGCTGACGCCCATGCCGGTACCCTCGCGCGCCGGCTTGACAAACAGCGGGAAGGTCAGGTCGTCGTGTAGGGGTTCGTCGACGCGCTCGAAGGTCTGGAAATCTGGGGTGGGCAGGTCGTGCCAGGCCAGGATGCGCTTGGTCATCGGCTTGTCCAGCGCCAGGGCCAGGGGCATCACCTTCGAACCGGTATAGGGGATGCGCAGCATCTCCAGCAGGGCCGGCACCTGGGCCTCACGAGCGTCGCCAAAGTGACTCTCGCAGATATTAAAACAAATATCCGGTTGATACGACCGGATCGAGTCTAACAAGGTGGAGTCCCCTTCCAAAAACTCGCACTCATGGCCCCCGGCGCGGATCGCATTCACCAAAGCAATCATAGTTCGCTCGGAGTCCAGGTCGTCCCACTGATCAGGAGGCATCCCGTCCCAGTGAGGAGCATTTTTCTTCAAGTTTGCCAGCAAGGCTACACGATATTTCTTCTTCATCCTTTATTTGCTCCAGACAAGTATGAGGTTGATCATTGCAGACCGAATTATAGCATTTGCGCGAAAATCTGCGAGGATTAATTCAAATGAATATAGAACACAGAGCAGTCCCTGGCATCACCAATGGATTGCTCTATGTTCTGTGTTCTCGATGATTACTTCCGCAGGAATACTTTGACGGACACCACCGCCGCCAGCGGCAGCAGGATTCCCAGGCAGGCGTTCGGCGTCACCGGCTCCACCGGCTTGACCGGCAGGTTGACCGGGGCCTGAGTGGCTGCGGGCGCCTGAGTGGGAGCTGCGCTGGCTTTGGGTTGGGGCACCGCAGTGGACGGCATCTCGACCGCTCCGGTCTGCTCGCCCTCGCCAACCACCTCATAGGCTTTACCGTCCACCACCACGATCACCCGCTCGGCCTGTGCAAGGGCCGCGCCAACGTCGGCGCGCGACTGCGCAAGTTGGAAGTACTCGGGCGAAAGGAAAGCCACCTTGATGGTCTTCATCGTGTCGGGGTCATAGGCGGTATCCATCCACACTCCGTTGCTGAGTACAAAGGTGCGCGAGGCCGCCATGCGCACGGTCTGAGCCACTACCTCCTGCTCGCCCTCGTTGGGGATGGCAGCGATCACCGGCGGGGCTACTTCCGCTTGCGACAGCGCGCCCTCTCCGGCGGCTTTTTGCACCGCGCCGCGACCGGTCACTTCATTCGGGGCTGCTTGCAGTTCCTGGAACGTGTCCTGCGCCAACTGGCGCTGGTTGGCCGCCCCCAATGGCATATCCTCTGTGACCAGGTAAGAGGTGTAGGGCGTGACAATGCCGTAACGGATGCTTAGCTTGACGATCTGGTCGACGGTCTCCTGGTTGGGCCCGTCCAGGCGCACCTGCTCCAGCAGGTAGCCGATTTTCCGCGTGGCCCACAGGCGCGGCAGCCCGGCCAGTGCGCCGGTCTCATCCCGGCTGTCTGTGGTGAAGGTCTGCTCGTTGAAGGGGAAGGTCTGCAGCATCTCGTTGACCTGTCCCGTCAGGGTGACGTTCGCGGTCCCACCGTCGCGGTAGCGTCCCACCACGATCACTTGCGAGCCGTCGAACAGGTCGGGCAGCGGGCTGGGATAGATATCGTAGGTGGACAGTTTGCCAAAGTCGAGCGAAAGGTTGGTCAGCACCGGGGTGCTGATGCGAGCGTAAAAGCTCGACACAGTTTCGTCCAGATTCTCACCGGGTTGAACGTAGGCGCTCAGCCCGTGGTGGGCGCGCGTGAGCGAGTTGAGCAGGAAAGTGTCCACGTCGTAGCCCACGCCGAAGGCGAATAGGCGCAAGTTGGTAGAGGCCGCACGCTGGAAGTTGTCCAGGATCTCCTGGCTGTCGATGATGCCCTCGGTGGGCAGGCCGTCGGTCAGAAAGATCAGGTAGGTAGGGCGCTCCTTGTCCACCACGGCTGCGGTTTCCAGCAGCGCCCGGTTGATGTCGGTGCTTCCGGCTGCGGCGCTGTGGTTCACCCAGGCGATGGCTTCGTCCGCCTCGCTGGCCGGGCGCAAGCGATTGGCGTAGGCTGCGGTGTTGGAGCTAAAGGTGGTCAGGTAAAAACGGTCCTCTGGGTTGAGGTGCCGTAAGATATACTTCAACGCTGCCTGAGCTTGCTGGAACTTCTCGCCCTCCATGCTGCCCGACCGGTCCAATACCAGCAGCACGTCCTTGCTGACAGTCTGGCTGGGCTGGCCGGGTTTAGGCGCCAGCAGCAGCATGAAGAATCCATCCGCATCGACCGGATCGGCCGGATCGCGGTAGCTGAACAGGTGGAAGGCCTCACTCTCACCCAACGAGTAGTACAGGGTGAAGTCTGCGTCCGGCGTGATGCTGCTGTCCTCGTAGCTGATGGTGGCATGGCGCTCGTCCGGCTGCTCGACCGTGACGGTGTGGCTAGGCGAATACACCGCCCGGATCGACTGCCCGGCGGCGATATCAACGGTCACGCGCACACTCTGCAAGGGCTTGGCTGAGAACTTCTCGGTGTTGAGCGGGTAGACGTAGCGCACCAGGCCGTTGTCGGCGGTCAGCGCCTGCTGATACTGCAGCTCGATGCGCCGCTCGCCCTTGGGTGGGATTGGAAAAACGTTGGCCTGTACCGCACCCTGGCCGATATACTCCAACAGGGCCGGGTCTTTCAGACTGCGCACGATCTCTTCATACTTCTGGCGGGCTTGCTGGGCATCCAACACCTCACCTTTGACCGGCTTGCCATCCACCCACAGGGTGAAATCGCTCACGGCCGCGTCCTGCGGCAGCGGGAAGATGTAGGTGCCCTCCACCGGGTAGTCGTTGGGGTTGTAAAACACCTGATCGACGTGGGTGATGGCAATCTGATCGACGATCTTGACATCGACGTGGTGATATTTGATTTCGAGTTGTGAGATCGGGCGGGGGAAGTGCGGAGGCGGGCAGTCCCGGCAAGGGACCGGTGGTTCTGGCGGGATGATGATGCCGTCTGCAAGCGCCGGCTGGAAACCAACCATCAGCAAGATCATCCCCAATAAAATGGAACTCCATATTTTTTTGTGCATGTTCTCCTCCCAATGCGGTCCTGTCAGGCTCTGAGCATTAAACGCTCCAAAGGAGGATTAAGTTCCCCTGGGGACCCACTCGTCCCGAATTACCTGATCCAAATTGCCCAATCCCTGAGTGCCCTTACGCCAACATCCGCTTCTGCAAACCCCACAAATCGGCAAATAACCCCTTCTTCTCCATCAACTCCGCCTGCGTGCCGCGCTCCACCACCCGGCCCTCGTCCAGCACCAGGATTTCGTCCATCTGCTCCAGGCCGACCAAACGGTGCGTGATCCACAGTGCGCTGCGCCCTTGCATTGCCTTCAGCAAGGTCTGCACCAGGCGTTGTTCGGTCAAGGCATCCAGGTGGGCAGTCGGCTCATCCAGCAGCAGCAGCGGCGCATCCCGCAGCAAGAAGCGCGCCACCGCCAGGCGTTGAAGCTCCCCCCCGCTGACGCTTGCGCCGCGCTCGCCCACCCAGGTGTCGAAGCCCTCCGGCAGCGCTGCCAACCATTCTTCCAGCCCGGCCCGTTCCAGCGCCAGCTGCAGATCGTTGGGGGTCGCCTGCGGCTCGGCCATCAGCAGGTTATGGCGGATGCTGCCGCTAAACAGGTAAGTCGACTGTGAGACCAGCCCGATCTTTCTGCGAACGTCCTCGGGCGCAAAGCAGCGCAGGTCGCGCCCGTCCAGGCAAATCTCCCCCTGGTGGTAATCCCAAAAGCGCAGCAGCAAGTTGACCAGGGTGCTCTTGCCCGCCCCGCTCGGTCCCACCAGCGCAACCTTTTTCCCAGATGGCAGATCCAGGTCAAAGCTGTCCAGAGCGGGCGGCAAGTCGGGTGCATACTGGAAACGCAGGTTTCGAATTGTCAATGCCGCTGAGGCCGGTGCAGGCAGCGGCTGGGACGGCGCGACCACCTCCGGCTCGGCGTCCACCAGGGCGAACAACCGCCGCGCCGCTTGCAGGCTGCGTCCCAACTGCTGGGCGGCCGGCCCCAACGGCGTGACCGCTTCAAAGGAGGCCGCGGCTGCCAGCGCAAGCACCGCCAGCGAGACACCGCTCAGCGCCCGATCCTGCACCAAGGGGATGGCTGCCAGCAGCAGCGCCCAAACTGTGCCGTTGGCGATCAGCAGTCCCAGCGCAGTCGCGGCGCCGCCGGCCCAGGCAAGCCGCATCTGCGCCCGCCCGCGCAAGCGCCCCAACCCTTCGATCTCCTCGATCCGCGCCCCCTCCTGGCGATACGAAATCAGATCGCCCATGCCCTGCACGCTGTCCACCATGGCAGCCCGCAGGCGCGCATCCTGCTCCACCAGCTCTCGCCCCGGCGCACGGCCCAGCCAATGGGCTGCCAGCGGCGGCAGCAGCCCACCCAGCGCCAGCCCCAAGGCCACCAAAAGCCCAAGCGGACCGGCGTAGCTCCCGGCGAACAGGCCCATACCGACCGTCGTCAGCAGCGCCACCAACGGCGGCGAGATCACCCGCACATAGAAGTTCTCCAGGGTGTCGATGTCGGCGGTGGCCCGTGAGAGCAAATCCCCGGATTGGAACGCCTGCAGGCGGGCCGGGGCCAGAGGCTCCAGCGCCCGGTAAGCGGTCACTCTCAGCCGCGCCAGCAGCCGGAAGTTGGCCGAGTGCGAGGCTAAACGCTCCGAATAGCGGAAGACGCTGCGGCTGATGCCGAAGAAGCGCACACCTACGATTGCCACCTGCAGCGCGCCAATGGAAGGATGCAGCGCGGCCCGAGCGATCAGGTAGGCCGAGGTGCCCAGCAGCCCCACCCCGGCTGCCACGGTTGCCAGGCTGAGCAGCGCCGAAAGCGCCACCCAGCCGGCGAACGGTTTCAATAAGCGCAGCAAACGCAAGACGGTGTTCATCCCGGGCCTCCGTTTGCATACGCCGCCACCAGCCGGGCATACGCCCCGCCCTGGGCCAGCAGCCCGGCGTGACTGCCGCTCTCGATCACCCTACCCCCATCCAGCACCAGGATGCGGTCGGCCTGCGCCACCGTCGACAGGTGGTGGGCGATCGTCACCACCGTGCGGCCCTTGCGCAGCCTGGCGAGGGCTGCTCGCAGCCGCGCCTCCTGACGCGGGTCGAGGTGGGAGGTCGGCTCGTCCATCACCAGCAGCGGCGCATCCTTGAGGAAAGCGCGCGCCAACGCGATCCGCTGGGCCTGCCCGCCGCTCAGCTGCCCGCCGCCCTCGCCCGCCTGGGTCGCGCTGCCCTGCGGCAGCGATTCGATCCAGTCGTCGATGCCCGCCAGTTCCGCCGCCCGGCGCAGTTCCTCCAGCGGCGCGCCCGGTTTGCCCAGACGGATGTTCTCGGCCAGGGTGGTATTAAACAGATACGGCTGCTGCGGCACCCAGGCCACCTGAGCCCGCCACGCATCCAATGGGATGGCCTGCAGAGACCGGCCGTCCACCCGGATTTCGCCTCCCTCGGGCTCAAGGAAACGCAGCAGCAGCCGGGCGATCGTACTCTTGCCCGAGCCGCTCGCTCCCACCAGCGCCACATGCTGCCCGGGTTGGATCGCAAACGACACCCCCTGCAGCGCCGCTTCGCCCCGGTGGGGATAGGTAAAGTAAACTTCCCGAAATTCAATTCGAGCGCTAGAAAGGTGAAAGGCTTCCCTGCAATTAAGGGGGCTTCGCATGGGTGGGGTCCGAACCGCAGGCTTATTCCGCTCCGGCGCATCCAACACCTCAAAGATGCGTTTCGCGGCCGTCACACCGGACATGCCCGCATGGAAGCGCGTCCCCAGCAGGCGCAGCGGCGTGTAGAACTCCGGCGCTAACAGCAGGATGAAGAACGCCTGCTCGAAGGCCAGCCGCCCGTACAACAGCCGCAGCCCGATCTCGACCGCCACCACCGCCGTGCTAATGGTAGCAATCAGCTCCAGCGCCAGCGCCGAGAGGAAGGTCACCCGCAGCGCTTGCAGCGTCACCTCACGGTAGCGCTCGCTGACCGCCGCCACCCGCTTCGCCTCGTCCCGGCTGCGGTTGAAGGCTTTCAGCGTCGCCAACCCCTGCAGCGTATCCAGCAAATAGGCGCTCATGCGGCCCAACAGGTTCCACTGGCGCCTGGTCACCTCCTCGGCGCCTTTACCGATCAGGATCATGAAGGCTGGGATGAGCGGAGCGGTGACCAGCAGCGCCACACCCGAGAGCAGGTCCAGCGGGAACACTGCAACCAGGATCGCCAGCGGCACCAGCGCTGCCAGCGCCAGCTGCGGCAGGTATTGGCTGAAGTAAGCGTCCAGCCCCTCCACGCCCTCCAACGCCACCGCCGCCAGCTCGCCGCTGTGACCCTCCTGCAGGTAGGTTGGACCCAAAGCGAACAGCTTGCGGCTCAACAGGGAGCGCAGCGCGTTCTTGACCCGCACCGCCACCGCCGCGGCCGAGACCTCGGCCAGCAGCGCCAGCCCGGCCCGCCCCAGGATGAACACCAGCAGCAGCCACAGAGCCGGCATCAACTCGGGCAGCCCTAGCCCTCCCAGGAAAACCCCGGAGACAATGCGGCTCAACTGGCGCGCCTGTAAGATGATCAGTATGCCGCCCAGCAGCCCCAGCAGCAGCGTGGCTGCCAAAGCTGCCCTGGCCGTTTTAGCCTGTTTTATCAACCGCAGGTTCGAAAAACCGGGATTTGGCGCTGCTGCGGCGCTTTCCTGCCTCCGCAGCGACTCCGAATCCCGGTTTTTCGAATCGCGAATACGTTCCATTTTGTCTAGATGTTCTTGGAGAACATCACCAGTTCAACCCGCTCGTGCCAATCGTGATTGCGCCAGAAACGCTGGCCAATCTCATTGGTCCTGACCACGAACAGATGCACCTTTTGGATGCCCTCGGCCTGCAGCGCCTCCAGCGAATGCTCGACCAGCGCTGCGCCGATGCCCTGGCCCCGGTAAGGCCCTGCCACCACCACGTGATGCAGGTAGCCCCGCCGCCCATCGTTGCCGGTCAAAGAGGTGCCGATGATCCGGTCGCCGTCCACAGCCAGAAAGCTCAACCCCGGGTTGTGTTCCAGGAAGTAGGCGATGGGATCGCGCTCATCGGCGCGAACTCAATTCGATCCCGGGTGTGTTTTCCCACAGCTCGACCACGGCATCATAATCTTCGATCGTCATCTGCCTGTATTCGATGCTCATCCTTGCGTTCAACTCCGTGTCAATTTTGTGATGATCTCTCCATGCTGGGGGAACTGCTCCAGCAAAGCCGCCCGTTCCGCCAGCTCGAAGTCACAATAATCGAAGCCGGGCGCGACTGTGCAGCCGACCAGGGTATAACCTTCGTCTTCGTCCAGGCTGGCTCCGAACCAGCACCCACCCGGCGCAACCAGCTGGAACTCCCCCAGGCCCAACTTGCGCTGCTCGTAGCGCCCATCTTCATGGATGACGTGCAGCGTCAGTCCCGACCCGGCGTAAAAATGCCAGATTTCGTCCGAGCGGATGCGGTGGAAGGCCGAGAACTGGCCACCGGCCAGCAGGAAGTAGATTGCGGTTGAAAAGGGTCGCGAACCATCGAAGCGCTCGGGCAGCCCCTCGGCCCGGATGCTCTCCCGGCAGCGATACGTCTCGTGGAAATAGCCCCCCTCCGGATGCGGCTGCAGCTCCAACCGCTCGATCCATTTTGCAGCGTCTTGGTTCATGTCATTCTCCTTACCCAGAGGATTTTTCGAACAGGAAGTCCGCCACCAGCCGGTTGAACTGCTCCGGATCGTCGCGAGCAGACCAGTGACCGGCGTGATGCAGCACCTCCAGGCGGGCGTTGGGGATGCGCTCTGCCGCCTCCCGGGCATCCTTCAACGGAACGAGGATGTCCTGGTCGCCGTGAACGATTAACGTTTCCACCGACAGCTCATCCAGACGATCCATGTAGCTGGTACGCAAACCACGAGGGGTGATTTCATCGTTTTGGAAGGCGGCAAAGGCCTGCTCGATGCCCGGGCGGCGCACGATCGCATACACCTCGTCCACCAGTTCCGAAGTAATCGCCTCCGGATTCTTTAGAATATAGCTCAAGGTCCAGCGTGTCAGCGCCCGGCTCTGGCGCAGGCTCCACCACGTTATCGGGTTGACCAGCGGCATCTTGACGAATAGATAAGAGAGGGTTTGGAAGGGCACATTGCGCGACAGTCCGTAGCTGTCTACCAGCACCAGCTTCGACACCCGCTCAGGATGCGCCAGCGCATAACCCAGCGCCGTCCCGCCGCCCATCGAAAGGCCCACCAGGGCCGCCTTCGGCAGCCCCCAGGCATCCATCAACCCGTGAAGGGTTTGGATGAGCAGTTGGATGCTGTAAGCGCCACCCTCCCACTCGCTCAGGCCGTAACCCGGCAAATCGGGCGCATAGACCACGTGCGATTCGGCCAGCGCGGGGAGGGTCAGTCTCCAGGATACCATGGCCGAGTCGATCCCGCCCCCATGCAGCAGAACGACCGGAGAGCCCTGCTCCCCGGCCTGGTAGTAGTGAATGCGGCGGCCCGCAGCCGTTACGAATGCTTCATGGATCGTGACCATCTCTTGTTCCTGTCGCTTTGTATTTTGGCTACGCGAGAATCTGCCTAGAAGCTGAAGGAGACGATATCTGGATCGTTGAACAGCATATCGACCATCTTCTCGTGGTTGTCGCTCTTGCCGTAGATGGTCCAGGTGCACATCATCAGTTCCTCATACTTGCCCAGCTTGTGATCGATGATCTTCAGAGAATGCGCTTTCCACGCCTTGCGGATCGCTTCCATTTTGGCCTGATCTTGCTTACAGGTGATCTCGTAAATGCGGGTCTCCGACATCTGCCCCATCCAACCCTCGATACGCGGGAAGAACAGCAGAATGAACAAGATCGTCAGCGTCGCTAAGATCACGAAGGTGTAGTGCCCTGCACCAATGCCCAGCCCCAGCGCCGCCGTCAACCAGATGGTCGAGGCAGTCGTCAGGCCGCGCACCTGGCCGCGTTCCCGCAGGATCACTCCGGCGCCCAGGAAGCCCACACCGCTGACGATGTTCGACGCGATGCGGGTCGGGTCACCCTCGGGCGACAGGCGCAGTGAGAAGATCGTGAAGATGGTCGAGCCGACGCAAATAAAGATCAGGGTGCGGAAGCCTGCATCCTTGTCGCGCAGCTCACGCTCGATCCCAATCGCCCCACCCACCAGGATGGCAAGCAGCAGCTTGATCATTTCTCCGGATAGGATCGGGTAGGCAGTTTCCATGTTTGAAGTATAACCGATTTGGAAAAGAGGAAAGAAAGTGAGCACAGAGAGCAGTAAGAGTCCCCTTTGACCAAAAGGGACTCTTACTGCTCTCGGCTCTCAACTTTCTTTCCTCTTAAAATTCCAGCAGATGCAGCACGTCCTCCAGTGCCGCAGCGAACAGCTCATCCATGATCTCAGGGGCCACCTTGTACGGCCCACCGAAGACGCCGTCGCCGTATGCCTTGCGGCTCTCTTCGGCGTTCAGCATGCCCTTGACCGATACCGGCGTCTTGACGCCCTCCGGCAGCTCGGCCACGGTCGTGAACGGGAAGGCCTCCAGCCAACTGGCGTGATAAGGTTTGATCTCGTGCTTGCGGGCCACCTCTTCTACACTGTGCGACGTCCACCAGGCATACCACGCCAGGTGCAGTCCCGGCAGGCGATTGGCAAGCTCCCACAGCTTGCCGCGCACCCCATCGTTGCCGCCGTGACCGTTGAGCACCAGGATGCGCCGGAAACCGCAGCCGTGCAGCGAAGTGATCGCATCCTCCACCACCGCCATCAAGGTCTCAGGCCGCAGGCTGATCGTGCCGGGATAGGCCAGGAAGTAGGGCGACACGCCGAAGTTCATCGGCGGCGCCACCAGCACGTTCGCGCGCCGACTGGCCGAGTCCGCCAGCGTCATTGGGATCAATGAATCCGTAGCCAGGCTGAGGTAGCCATGCTGCTCGGTCGCGCCAAGCACCAGCATCAAGCGGTCATCGTGCTTGAGGTACTCTTCCACATCCATCCAGTTCAGTTCTTCAAAACGCATACCGGTCTCCTTAAACAGAAGGTGGAACGCACGCTAAGCGTGCGTTCCACCTATTCTACTATCCTCTTGCAAAGTGGAACACGCCTTGAAGGTCCGTTCCAATGATTTGTGCTGGCAAGTAGGATCCGTCTACATTACGATATTCACCAGCCGCCCCGGCACGTAGATCACCTTGCGCGGCGACTTGCCATCCAACTGGCGCACGACCGCTTCGCTCTCCAGCGCCTTGGCCTTGGCATCGAACTCGCTGATCCCCACCGGCACGTTGATGCGATCGCGCAGCTTGCCGTTGATCTGCACCACCAGGATGATCTCATCCTCTTTGGCGGCTTTTTCGTCCACCTTTGGCCATTCCTGGGTGTGGATCGAGTAAGGCTTGCCCATCTGCGACCACAGTTCCTCGGTAATATGGGGGGCCACCGGCGCCAGCATGAGCAGGTAGATCTCCAGCGCTTCATTCCATTCGGGCGTATCGCAGCCGCCCTGGGCCTTGTAGCGGCTCATCTCGTTCATCAGCTCCATGAGCGACGAGATGACCGTGTTGAACTCAAACGCCTCAAAGTCGTTGGTCACCCGATCCAAGGTCTGGTGCACCTTACGCCGCAGCGCCCGGCGGTCGTCCTTCGAGACCGGCTTGCTGTCGCCAGGTTCCAGCACCGTGCTCCAGGTCTTGTACAGCCAGCGCGTCGGCCCCTGGATGTTGCCCGGGTCCCACGGCCCACCCTCCGACCATCGATAGCCAAACATGAGGTAGGCTCGCACCGTGTCGGCGCCGTACATGCGCACCTGCTCGTCCGGGTCGACGACGTTGCCGCGGCTCTTACTCATCCGCTGGCCGTCCGGTCCCAAGATCTGGCCCTGGTTGCGCATCACAATCATCGGCTCTTTGCCTTTGGTGACGCCCATGTCGCGGAAGGCCTTGTGGAAGAAACGCGTGTAGATCAGGTGCATGTTGGCGTGTTCCACACCGCCCGTATAGACGTCTACCGGCATCCAGTAATCATATTCCTTGGGGTCGAACGGGCCCTGATTGTAGTGCGGGCTCAGGTAGCGCAAGTGATACCACGACGAGCACATGAAAGTGTCCATCGTGTCTGTGTCACGCTCGGCCGGACCGCCGCACTTGGGGCAGGTGGTGAAGCGCCAGGTGGGGTGCAGCTTCAGCGGGCTCTCACCGGTCGGCCGCCACTCCACGTCGTCCGGCAGGGTCACCGGCAGTTGATCCTCCGGCACGGGCATCACGCCGCATTCCTTGCAGTAGACCATCGGGATCGGCGCGCCCCAGTAGCGCTGGCGCGAGATCAGCCAGTCACGCAGGCGGTAGTTGACCGCTCCGTGCCCGGCGCCTTTCTCTTCCAGGTACGCGACGATCTTCGGGAACGCCTCTTCCCCGGTAGTGCCGGTCAGATGGCCGGAATTGATCATGGTTCCGTGGGCGGGGATCGCTTCGGTCATTGCGCCCGCTTCAATCACGTCCACGCCTTCCGGCTGGATCACCGGGCGGATCTCCAGTCCAAACTCACGGGCGAACTCGAAGTCGCGCTGATCGTGGGCAGGCACAGCCATGATCGCGCCGGTTCCGTAGGTCATCAACACATAGTCGGCAATCCAAATCGGGATTTGTTCGCCATTGACCGGGTTGATGGCGTAACCGCCGGTGAATACGCCGGTCTTTTCCTTGTCGGTGGCTTCACGCTGGATGTCTGTCTGACGCACGGCCTGTTCGACGTATTCCTCCACCGCGGCGCGCTGCTCTTGGGTGGTGATCTGCTTAACCAGCGGATGCTCGGGCGCCAGCACCATGAAGGTTGCGCCCCACAGCGTGTCCGGACGGGTCGTGAACACTTCCAGCGGGTCGCCCTGCTCGGTCTGGAAGGTGACCGCCGCGCCTTCTGAGCGGCCAATCCAGTTGGTCTGCAGGGTGCGAACACGCTCGGGCCAGTCCATGCCATCGAAATCCAGCAGCTCATCGGCGTACTGGGTCGTGCGGAAGAACCACTGTTCCAGGTTCTTTTTGATCACGGGGGTATCGCAGCGCTCGCAGTGGCGGTCTTCGCCCCACACCTGCTCGCGAGCCAGGGTCGTGTTACAGTTGGGGCACCAGTCTACGGGCGACATCTTGCGGTAAGCCAGGCCGTGCGTGTAGAGCTGGACAAAGAACCATTGCGTCCAGCGATAATATTCCGTGTCGGCGCTGACCATCTCACGCCGCCAATCGAACATCGCGCCCATGCTCTTGAGCTGTTTGCGCATCGTGTCGATGTTGTTGTACGTCCACTCTTTGGGGTGAATGTTGCGCTTGATCGCGGCGTTCTCGGCCGGGAGGCCAAAGGCGTCGAAGCCCATCGGGAACATCACATTGTAACCCTGCATGCGCATGTAACGGGCGCGCGCGTCCGAGGGGGTCATGGCATACCAGTGTCCAATGTGCAAATTGCCCGACGGATACGGCAGCATGGTTAAGGCGTAATGCTTGGGGCGGCTCTGGTCGATATCGGCGTGATACAGGCCGTCCGCTTCCCACTTGGCCTGCCACTTGGGCTCAATCTCTTCCGGCTTATAGACCGGAACCTGGCGTTTCGACATTAATTTCTCCTCTATCATTTCAAACAAAAACCTTCGCCCGGTTCAGGGGCGAAGGCAATTCTCCGTGGTACCACCCTGCTTGCCCAAGGATTCTCTCCTCAGGCCGCTCTGGTTCGCGCTAACGGGCGAAACCCGGCCCCGGCTGTCGAACATATTCACCGGCACAGCCCGTCCACTTACATGGACCGGCAGGCGAGTTCGATCTCAGGCGCTCCGCTTGCACCTGCCGGGCTCACACCAGTTTCCCGGCTCGCTGGCGGATGATCTACTACTCCTGCCACAGCTTTCTGCATTTAAACGATTAAGGAGTCAGAACCCTCTTTCATTCCCGACTCCCTGATTTTAGTGGACCCAGAGGGATTCGAACCCTCGGCCTCCTCAATGCCATTGAGGCGCGCTCCCAACTGCGCTATGGGCCCTTATTCTACTGTCAACCAACCAACCTGCCGGGTCGGGGCTCGCTTCAAGTGGACCTGGAGGGATTCGAACCCTCGACCTCTTCAGTGCGATTGAAGCGCGCTCCCAACTGCGCTACAGGCCCCTGTTGGAGGGTGATCAAGATTTTAACCCAAGGGTGTGGTCCTGTCAAGGCTAAAATAAAAACGGAGAAGAGAGTTTCTGGCAGAAATCCGATCACTAGATGGGAGCTGCTTCGCTATAATAGGTATTGTTCCTGTCAGATATCGGCAGTGGCTGGAGAATAAAATGCCCTACAATAAAAAAGCACCCGATGGAGCAATTTTTCCCTACCCTTATAAGGGAGGAGAGCTGTTTGGCCTGCACCTGGGCAGCTACGAAGCCGACGAAAACGCGCTCATCGCCATGATGAAAGCCGACGCTGCCTTCTTCCTGGAGCAAAACCGCAGCATTGGGATGTGGATTGACTTCTATGGCACCCGGCTCTCGGATCGAGTTGTCACTGAGTTCATTGAATTTCTGCGCCAGATTCGCCCTCGCACTCTCAAGCTCGCCCTGGTGGGCTGTTCGACTGGCGACCAGCGGCGGATCAACAAGCGCCTGAAGGCGGCCGGGGAGTTTGCCAATTTGCCGGTAAAGTATTTTCGCGATCCTGAAGTCGCTAAGACCTGGATCGTGAGCGAACGGGATTAACATGAAACAGTCTATCGTGCATGTAGCGCTCGTTGTGCGGGATTACGATGAGGCCATTGCGTTTTATACGCAGAAGCTCCATTTCACCCTGGTTGAGGATACCTACCAGCCGGAGCAGGATAAGCGCTGGGTGGTTGTGTCTCCGCCCGGCTCGATAGGGACAACAATGCTGCTGGCCAGAGCCTCCAAACCCGAGCAGGAGCTGTTCATCGGTAACCAGGCCGGGGGAAGAGTATTCCTGTTTCTGAACACGGACGATTTCTGGCGCGACTATCACGAGATGGTGGCCAATGGGATCCGGTTTATCCGCCCACCGAAGGAAGCGGACTATGGGCTGGTGGCCGTGTTCGAGGACCTGTATGGCAACCGCTGGGATCTGCTGCAGTTGAAGGAAGAGAACAGAGGGTAGAGAACAATTCCTGCAAAAGCAACCCTGCAGGAATTGTTCTCTACCCTCTGTTCTCTTCCATGTATAATTCATTCCAGGAGGACTTATGTCCCAACAACGCCTGAACCGCCTGATGCAACTGCTGGAGAGCGCCCCCGTTGACGCCATCGCGCTGAACCCCGGGCCCACTCTCACCTACCTGTCCGGGCTGAACTTCCACCTGATGGAGCGGCCCACCGTGCTGCTGCTGGCTCCGCCCGACCGGGCCGCTGCCGTCGTGCCAGAGCTGGAACTGCGCAAGCTGGAAAACAACCCATACCCCATTCAGAGCTTCCCCTACGGCGACAACCCGGCCTCCTGGGCCGGCGCCTTCGAAAAGGCAGCTAAAGCCATCGACCTCGACGGCAAGGCCGTGGGCGTCGAGCCCAACCGGCTGCGCTTCCTGGAGATGCGCTTCCTGCAAGACGCCGCCCCGCATGCCCGTTTTGTCTCCGCCGACGAAGTGCTCAGCCGGCTGCGCATGCAGAAAGACACGGATGAAATCGCCGCCATGCGCAAAGCGGTCGATATCGCCCAGCACGCCCTGCAAGCCACCATCCCCTTCATCCACATCGGGGTCAGCGAGCGCCAGATTGCCTCCGAGCTGTCCATCCAACTCCTGAAAGCCGGCTCGGACTCTGAATTCCCGTTCACGCCGATCGTCTCGAGCGGACCCAACAGCGCCAACCCGCATGCCTCGCCCTCCGAGCGCAAGCTCCAGCCCGGCGACTTGCTCGTCATTGATTGGGGCGGCGCTTACCGTGGCTACGTCTCCGATCTGACCCGCACCTTCGCCATCGGCGAGACCCGGCCAGAGCTGAAGCGCATCTTCGAGACGGTGCTGGCGGCCAACACTGCAGGGCGCGAAGCCGCCCGCCCCGGCATCCCGGCCGGGCAAGTCGATAAGGCCGCCCGGGACGTAATCGAACATGCCGGTTACGGAGAATACTTCACCCACCGGGTGGGGCATGGCCTGGGCATGGAAGGTCACGAGCCGCCCTATATGTTTGGCGAGAACGAGTTGATCTTGCAGGAAGGGATGACCTTCACGGTCGAGCCGGGCATCTACCTGCCGGGCCGTAACGGCGTGCGCATCGAGGACGATGTCGTCGTGACCGCCACCGGCGCCGAGAGCCTGAGCGACTTCGATCGCTCCTGGAGGGTTTTGCACTGATGGCGCTCGAAATTGTCACCTTCGTACTGGGTCCGCTCGACAATAACACCTACCTGCTGGCCGACCTCGACTCGGGCGAGGCCGTCGTCATCGATCCCGCAGTGGGCTGTGAATTGGTCGTCGCAGAAGCCAAACGCCGGGAATATCACCTGGGCTCGATATGGATGACCCACGCCCACTTCGACCACCTGACCGGGGTCAACGAGATCGTGGATTCGATCCGAGAACCTTTGCAAGTCGCACTGCACCCCGCCGATCTAGACCTTTGGAACACCGGCGGCGGAGCATCGATGTTCGGCCTGAATGTGCTGCGACTGCCGCAGCCCACCATCCTGCTGGTCGACGGTCAGAATCTTCCCCTGGGCAAGAGCCGGGTTGAGGTCCGCCACGTGCCGGGACACACCCCCGGGCACGTGCTGTTCTACGCACCCGGCGGCGGGGCGGCCTTCGTCGGCGACGTGATCTTTCGCGGCAGCATCGGCCGCACCGACCTGCCGGGCGGCGACTATCAGACCCTGATCGACAGCATCCGCAGCCAGGTTTTCTCCCTCCCACCCGAGACCCGCCTGCTGAACGGTCACGGCCCCGAAACCACGGTCAAACAAGAACTGGAGACCAATCCTTTTTTTGTGTAACCCAACCCATCCCTGGTAAAGAGATCTTAATTAGAACCGATCCGAGAAATTGGAGCGGATGTTATCACAATCACCCCGATTTCTCGAACAGGTTCTTAAAATAAAAGAGCAGTCACCACCCGAAGGGGGGTGAACTGCTCTCTGTTTAATTCCTTATTTACTTGGCGAAATCGACCGCTCGCGTCTCGCGGATGACCGTCACCTTGATCTGACCGGGGTACTGCATCGTCTCCTCGATCTTCTTTGCGATGTCACGCGCCAGCCGCGTCGCATCCAGGTCGTCGATGTCGTCCGGGCGAACCATGATACGCAGTTCGCGGCCGGCCTGAATGGCGTAGCTCTGGTTGACGCCCTTGTACGAATTGGCAATCTCTTCCAGTGAGCGCAGGCGCTTGATGTACTGCTCCAAGTCCTCACGGCGAGCGCCTGGGCGAGCGCCTGAAATGGCGTCGGCCGCCTCGACGATCACCGCTTCGACCGTTTCTTGCTCTACCTCATGATGGTGCGAGGCGATCGCGTTTACAACCTTCGCATTGACGCCGTAACGCTTGGCCATCTCCGCGCCGATCTGAGCATGGGTACCCTCGGTGTTGTGGTCCAGAGCTTTGCCCAGGTCGTGCAGCAGAGCGCCTGCTTTGGAGGTCTCCACGTCTGCGCCCAGTTCCGAAGCGATCACCGCCGCCAGCTTGGAAACTTCCACAGCGTGCGACAACTGGTTCTGGCCGTAGGATGTGCGATAGCGCAAGCGGCCGAGCGTCTTGAGGATCTCGGGGTGCAGCCCTGGCACACTGGCTTCGAAGGCTGCCTCTTCGCCCGCATCGATGATGGCGCGCTCGACCTCTTTCTCTTCCTCACCGAGTACCTTTTCGATGTGCGCCGGGTGGATGCGGCCATCCTGGATCAGTCGATCCAGCGCCCGCCGGGCGATCTCACGCCGTACCGGGTCGAAACACGAAAGGGTCACCGCTTCAGGGGTGTCGTCCACGATCACATCCACGCCCGCGGCCTGTTCAAAGGCCCGGATGTTGCGACCGTTGCGGCCCACGATGCGGCCCTTCATCTCTTCATTGGGCAGAGTCACCACAGACGTGGTCACTTCCGAAACATGCTCGGAGGCTACACGCTGGATGGCGTCGGCGATGATTTCACGAGCGCGCTTCTCGCCTTCCTGGCGGGCTTCCGCCTCGATCTGGCGAATGATGCGGGCCATATCGGAGCGGGCTTCTTTCTCCGCCCGTTCCAGCATCACGGTACGGGCCTCATCATTGGTCATCTGGGCAACGCGCTGCAGTTCTTCTTCTTGATCGCTGTAAAGCTTATCGATCTCGTTTGCACGACGATCCATCGCACTCTGACGTTTGTTCATCGCGTTTTCGCGCTGCTCCAAGCGTTCGATGCGGTGATCCAGTTCCGAGCGCCGTTTTTGCAAGCGCTCTTCTTCGCGCGAGAGCTCTGCTCTGCGCTTTCCATTTTCGGTTTCGGCCTCTTGGAGAACCCGCATGGCCTTGTCTTTGGCTTCCATCATGATGTCTTGAGCTTTTTCTTTGGCGACCAGGACGACATTATCCGCCTTGGCCTCCTGCTCTACTCGAAAGCGCTTCGACATTGACTTCATGAGGAAGTAGAGGATTGCGCCGACGATGATAATGTCGACAACAATCATTACGACGATGAGAATTAAGATATTTATTGATCCAATCATACTTACGCCTCAGTCCCCTTCGTTGAGTTGGCGCTCATGACCTGACTGCAGTTCTTCCCATAACCGGCGGATCACGGGAGAAACGGTTCCATAAGTGAAGCCGCGGCGAAGGAGAAAACCGCCTAGCTTTTTACGAAACGTCTCCCAGTCCAGGTTCTCATACCGCTGCAAACGGCTCACAGCGGCCTGATAAGCCAGTTCTTCGTCATCTTCGGCGTCGGTCAGAGCGTCTTGAATGGTTTCTTCGCCAACTCCTTTTTGACGGAGCTCCATTGCCAGGACTCGGCGGCTGCGTGGTCGGAAGGTGGACCTGTTTTCGATCCATTGTTGGGCGAATTCGGAATCTTGCACGAACCGGTTTTCGCGCAGGCGCTGGAGGATGGTTTCAATGTCCGCCTCCAAGTACCCATGCTTCTCAAGCCTTTTTTTCACTTCGGCCTCGCTCCGGGGACGGTAGCTGAGGAAATTCAAGGCTTTTAGGTAAGCCACTTCCACGTTGTCTTGCGCTTGCAGCTTCGCAATCTGCTCGGAGGTCAACTCTTGACCCACCTGCAGCCAGGCAGCTACAATTCGCGCAAGCCCGAAGGAGAACTTACCATCCAGGAATACGCTGATTTGATTCTGATTTCGCTTTTGCGCTTTAAGCGCGGTAATTTTGCCTTCCATAATAAATAGCAAACACAGCCGTAGCAAGTCTGCACTGGCAGGCCACGGCTGTGCAAATCATCCCGCTCATCAACTGGGCGGCGATCCGATTCCAATAAACTGCTTTTTCAGTCTACAGAATCAAATCGCAGATCAACAAAAGAATCAATACCCTTCGGTTACCCGTTTTGAGGCCAGAAATGTGTCTGTTCAATAAGTCTACTCCTGGCAAAAAACTCAAGCCTGGTTGAATTTCCTTTGTCAGAAAAGGAAACGATACAGGCCCGTATATAATCAGTACCGTATGCGACGGTTACCGAATAACCGACGTCTCTTCGACAACACTCCAACGGAGTGAGATAACATGCCCAGCTTTTGCAAGTGATGTGCTCGCCTTTGGCCCGCCATTCTATCCGAATCGGATAGAATTGACAGAAGAAACAATTTTTGTTGTAAGAAATATTATACATGATTTTGGTGTATTCGTATATATAATTGTTGGAAGCAGATTAATGTTAACAGGGAGGGGCAATTGCCCAGACAATGGCGTCATTCCGTAGGAGGAAAGCCCTATCCCCTTTGCGCCACTGCCTGAACAATAATAAGGGAGGAATCATATGGAAGGTCACAATAATTTTACTGCCATGCTGCTGGTTGTTGGGTTGGCATTCTTCGTGCCGGTCGTTCTCTCACGGTTTCGCAAGCTGCGCCTGCCGATCGTGGTCGGGGAAATCCTGGCGGGCATCCTGATCGGTGGCAGTGGTTTCAACCTGGTTGCACCAAACGATGAGGTGCTCAACCTGTTTGCCGAATTCGGCTTCGTCTTCTTGTTCTTCCTGGCCGGCACCGAAATTGACTTTTCACTCCTGTCGCTGCGCACCGGCGGCTCGAAAAAGTGGACCGAAAACCCCACCCTGCTCTCGCTCATCTCTTACGGCTCTACCCTGGTTCTGGCTTTCCTGGTCAGCCTGGTACTCGTCCGGCAAGGATTTTCATCCACCCCCTGGATTCTGACTGTCGTCCTTGCGCCTTCGGCCCTCGGGGTCATATTCCCGGTGCTCAAGGAGAACCGCTTCACCGGCACCCGCCTGGGGCAGTTCTTGATGGTCGCCACCATGTTCGCCGACTTCGGCACCATCATTCTGCTGACAATCGTGGTAGCCCTGCTCTCGTTTGGATTGACGGTTGAAATCCTGCTGGTGGGGCTGCTGTTCGTCGTCTTTTTGCTCTTCTATCGCTTTTCCAGCGTGCTCTATCGGATTGGCGCGTTCCGCAACTTGTTGGAAGAGCTCAGCCATGCGACCGCCCAAATCAAGATCCGGGCGGCCTTCTCGATCCTGCTGCTGTTCATGGTGCTCTCGCAAGTTTTTGAGGTCGAGATCGTGCTTGGCGCCTTCCTGGCCGGGGCAATCCTCTCGCTGCTGTCTACACCCCAAGACATTTCGATCAAACACCAGCTTGAAGGCTTCGGCTACGGTTTCTTTATCCCCATCTTCTTTATCATGATCGGCGTCCGCTTCGACGCTTCCAGCCTGTTCGTTTCGCCACAGGCGCTGTGGCTGGTGCCGTTGATGCTCGGCTCGGCCCTGCTGGTGAAATTGATCCCGGCGCTGATTTTTAAACTAAACTTCTCCTGGCGCGAAACCTTTTCGGCCGGGGTGCTGCTGTCGGCCCGCCTGTCGCTGATCATCGCGGCCGCCACGATTGGCGTGCAGCTTGGCTATCTCAGCCCGGCGCTGGATGCCGCCATCGTGCTGAGCGCCATGATCCTGGCGACCCTGTCGCCGATCCTGTTTATCCTGATTGCGCCCAAGCCAACCGAGCCGCCCGAGCGCCCGATTATCCTGGCTGGGGCCAATCCGCTTTCAGCGCAAATTGCCCGCCAACTTTTAGAGCATCATGAAGCAATCGCGATCATCGATTATAATGGAGAGCGTCTGAAAGGCATTCAGGTTTCCGGTGTGCAAACCGTTCTGGCAGAGCCTAATTTTGATAATCCTGAAGTGAAAGATCTCCTGGCAGAAGCGCAGACCCTCATCTCCACCTATAATGACGCTGACGTCAGTTTTCAGGTATGCGAGATCGCCCGTTACGCTTATAATGTTCCGCTCGTGATTGCTCAAATCAACCAACCCTCTGAGCTGTCGCGTTTCGAGCGGATCGGCGTAAAAACCGTCAATCCAGCCGTCGACCGGGCCGCCATGATCGTCATGCTGGCCCGCAACCCGGCCCTGTATGAGATGATGACCCGGGCGGAACAGAACGAGATCTGCGAGGCGGTTGTCCGCAATGAGGATGCCACCGATAAACCCCTCCGCCATCTGGGCCTGCCCCCCGGCCTGCTGATCCTGGCCGTTCGTCGAAATGAGGAATTAATGGTGCCCAACAGTGATACACAACTGGCGTGGGACGATCGTATCACCCTGATCGGCGCGGCTGAAGACGTCGAACAAGCGCGCCACTTCTTTGGACAATGGAACTGCGATTAGGAATTCCCGATAAATGAGACTTCTTCTGCCTTTAGACTTCGATCGCCGCGAAGCCGTCTTGCAGCAGCTCAGTGAATCCTCTGAGCCTGGTTTTGATTATTTCTTGCTCATCTTCCTTTCCTGCACAATTGCTACGTTTGGTTTAATCACCAACTCGGCGGCGGTCATTATCGGCGCGATGCTGGTTGCGCCGCTCATGTCGCCCATCCTGGGGTTGTCGCTGGCATCGGTCTCGGGCGCGCAGAAAATGTACCGCCACTCAATCCTGGCGCTGCTGGAAGGCGCCGGCCTGGCGGTGGGGTTGTCGTGGCTGATCAGCCTGATGGCATACCGCTCACCGTTCGGGGTACTGCAAGACATTCCTCTCGAAGTGCTGTCTCGTACCCACCCTTCGCCCTTCGATCTGGCTATCGCCCTGGCCGGTGGCGCTGCGGCCGCTTACGCCCTGGCCGAGCCGCACCTCTCGGCGGCGCTGCCGGGTGTGGCCATCTCCACCGCCCTGATGCCGCCTTTGTGCAGCATCGGCATCGGAGCGGCCATCCGGCACCAGGACGTAGCCTTCGGAGCCTCGCTCTTGTTCATCACCAACCTGGCGGCCATCTCGTTCGCCGGGATCCTGGTTTTCATTGTGCTTGGATTCCGCCCGCTGCCGCGTCACCCGGCGCTGGATCGGCCTGTCGCAAAGCGTCTTGGTCTCCGCCGGTCTGGTGATGCTGATCGCCATCCCACTGATTGTGATGTCGCTCAGTTTCGTCCACGATGCCGACCGCAGCCGCTCGATCCGTCAGGCCGTGAACGAAGAGATCACGAACATCAACGCCGCCGAGCTGGTCGAGCTGGACTATACCGAGGAAAATGAGGCGCTGAATCTCAATATCACCGCCCGCTTCGAACGCCAGCCTACCTACCAGCAGGTGGTCGCGCTGCAGTCGGCGATTGCCTTGCGGCTGAACGAGCCGGTGGCGCTGCAGCTGATTGTCGTGCCCGCCACCCGCCTGGACCCACTCATCCCGCCCACCCAAACGCCCACGCCTACGCCAGGCCCGAGCGCCACGCCCACCCGCACGCCTACCCAGACTCCAACCCAAACAGCCAACCCCACCGAAACCTTCACGCCAACCGCCACCTCCACGGTTACCCCCTCGGCCACTCCCACGCCCATTGTGGCGTACGTTTATGGCACCAAGAACAAAGGCCTATACCTGCGCGACGCCCCTCTCGGCAAGATCACCAGCATCCTGCCCGAAGGCTCCCCTGTCCAGCTGCTGGGTGAGCGCCGCACGGTCGACCAGTTCGAATGGATTAAAGTGCGCGACCTGATGGGCCGCGTTGGCTGGATCCAGGGCCGCTTCTTAAGAATAGAACCGTAAAACGAGGGGCTCGCCGGGTGCATTTAGACATTGTAGATTTGTGGTTTGGCAGCTGCGCCGCCAAACCACAAATCTACAATGCATAAATGCACCCGGCGAGCCCACTTGCCCACATTCCGCACCTCAAGGATCGAGGAAATAGCAATTACGGACACGGGAACCGAACAAACGAATAACTTGCTGGTGAACGGGTCTTAGGTTGAGTACCTGACGGAGCGTTGGCTGCCCATTCACCCAGACGGACAGAATATCAATTCCCTCAAAAGTCTGAAAAACCCAACGAATAGTGGGAGTTGCGGTCGGTTTGCCCTTCTGATCGGGGATCTTTTCATTACTTTCCTCCAACCCCAGGCGAAGTTGGCGTTCTGCCAGAGCATAGATGAGCAGTGCCAGTCCCATAATCATCATCAACGCCATGATCCGCTCGGGTTTCTTGAGAAATAGACTATCAGCGAAGAAAAGCGGATCTTTGAGAAAGCGAAAACCGCGCTCGACCGAAACGCCCTGGTCGGTATAGTTCTCAAGTATTTGTATGGGGGATAATTTTTGAGGGTCGAGTTCATTCGTGGCGATGATGAACTTGCCCAAGGTGCGTTTCGCCGCTTCGACCCGCTCTGGGTCGGCGGAAATGCTCCCTGTCAAACCGTACCCCACAATCTCTGGCTTATCTTCAGCCGAGGGACGTCCGCGCCGGGCATATTGAGTGATTGGGGCAGCTTCCGCATCTGCCTGGTGGAACTTCCAGCCCTGGTTGAATTGTTTTGCAGCGGTTTCGGCGTCTTCCTGGCAGTTGAAGGTCTGCCCACCCAACTTGTGCCACTGCTTCTCAGCCGCTTGACGTTCTTTTTCCTGGTTTTTGGTCAAGGTATGCAGTTCGCGCTCATAAGCGGCCTGGGAGAAAACCACCAACCAGCGCTGTTCAATATCGCCATAGGTAACTGCAACCTCTTTGCCCCAGTAACCTTCTGTCAGACACTGCATGTCTGCCTTTTCGCTCTCCCGCACGAGCCGCTTGGCTTCCGCAAGCGTCTCCGGCACCCGCATCAACCACAGCATGTCCTTCAACGTTTTCAGGTTGTCTGCCGCATAGCCCGCACTGTCCATGACATAGTATGGCGTTTCACCCCCTCCAAGCTGCTTGTTGTAGGCTTCTACGCTGAGGGGAAAGGTCTCTTTATCACTGCTGTTGCCGCTCAATACTTCCAACCAAACCGGCAGTGCGGATTTCTGGCTGGTGATCAACTGCACCACCACCTGCTTGAGATCTGGACGGTGATCCCGCGAGTAGCCTTCCGTGATTGTGATCGCTTCCTTGTTCGGCTCTTCGATTTCATATTGCCCATGCAAGTGAAAAGAACTGCTGTCCACATGCACAAAATGGTGTTCAATCCCGTACACCCCTAAGGCTCGCGCCGCCACTTGGGCAAATACCTCGGTCACTCCTTTAGCGTAAAGTGCCTCCAGGCTGCGTCCCAGGCTGTCATCGTTGAAATCTTCGGCAACCAGACCCGGACCAATCAGTAAATCCACCGGTTTGTTGTGCAGATAGTCCGGCATCAAATACAATGCCCGGCTGCTGAAGCCCAGAGCATTCAGTACCATTGCCTGCGTTCCTTGCCCAACACTCACCTTTTGTTCGCTGGGCCCAACTTGCCGGTCGATTTCTTCGATCAGCCCGATCTCCTGGCAGATCCCAGCCACAATCCCCAGGTGATCCATCCGTTGTGTTTCATAGCGCGTTTCGGGGTTCATCCCCCAAGATTACCCGATATTCCCAAAATCCGCTATTCCAAGGTGCGGAATGTGGGCACTTGGGGGATACGCTCTTTATATCCGGTGTACAATAAGATTGTTCAAAATATCACAATCTTAAAGGAGGCCCTTCATGGCCATTACTCGTGAAGATGCGCTCGAATACCATCATTTGAATGGTGTGCCGGGCAAACTTTCCGTAACGCCAACCAAACCTCTCGAAACCCAGCGAGACCTCAGCCTCGCCTATACTCCCGGTGTCGCTTTTCCCGTCTTAGAGATCGAAAAGGACATCCAAACCGCCTATGAATACACGAATAAAGGCAATCTGGTAGCCGTCATCTCCAACGGCACGGCCATCCTTGGCCTCGGTGACCGCGGCGCGCTGGCCTCGAAACCGGTCATGGAAGGCAAAGGTGTGCTCTTCAAGAGGTTCGCCGATATCGACGTGTTCGACATCGAAGTCGACACGCACGATCCCGACCGGTTCATCGATGTGGTAGCCGCAATCGGCTGCTCCTTCGGTGGCATCAACCTGGAGGACATCCGCTCACCGGAGTGTTTCTACATCGAGCCCCGGCTGCAGGAGAAGCTTGACATTCCCGTGTTCCACGATGACCAGCACGGCACCGCCATCATCCTGGCTGCGGCCCTGATGAACGCCCTGGAACTGACCGGCCGGAAGATAGCGGACATTAAAGTCGTCTTCTCAGGTGCAGGCGCGGCGGCCATCTCGTGCGCTCGCCAGCTGGTGCGAGTCGGTGTGCCGCGCGAGCATATCTGGATGTGCGATATCGCCGGGCTGGTTTACAACGGCCGCCAGCGTGAGATGTTCCCCGAGAAGGACGTCTTCGCCCAGGGCGACTGCCCCTGCGGCCTGGCCGAAACCATCGAAGACGCGGATGTATTCATTGGCCTATCGGTCGCCAACGTCCTCACCCCGGAGATGTGCCAGAAGATGACCCCCAACCCGATCATTTTCGCCATGGCCAACCCCGACCCTGAGATCAAGTACGAGCAGGCGCGCACTTGCCGTCCAGACGCCATTGTCGCCACCGGCCGTTCAGACTATCCCAACCAGATCAACAACGTGCTCGGCTTCCCCTTCATCTTCCGGGGCGCCCTCGACGTTCGCGCCCGGTCCGTCAACGATGAGATGAAGACCGCCGCTTCCTATGCGCTGTCTGCTCTGGCAAAAGAGCCCGTCCCTGCCCAGGTGTTGAAGGCCTACTGCCTCGACCATCTGGAGTTTGGCCGGGATTACATCGTCCCCAAGCCGCTAAACTCACGCGTATATGAGTGGGAGTCGCTGGCTGTAGCTCGCGCCGCGGTCGAGTCCTGCGTCGCTCGTAAGCCGATCGACCTGGAAGCCTACCGCCGGCAGCTGCAAGCCCGTAACGCCCGCCTCGTTGCGGATTGCAGCTAAAGTTCAGAGAGCAGAGACCAGCCTCAAGGGGTTGTTCTCTGCTCTCTTTTCCAACGAAACATTAAATTCCCCTCTCCAGGTCTAAACAAATGACCTGGTTCCATGCTACAATATGCCTATGAGTACAAAACCTGCTTATCAACGTGATAAACTGGAGATCCCAACCAGCGAAGCGCATCAAAAGCAAACGTTGTGGCAGATCTGGGTTCCACTCGGCGCTACCATCGCCATCATAATCGGCCTGGCGGTTTGGGTGACGATCGCATCGGCGAACAACATCATCGTTGCAGATAACTGGATGGCTCTTTCAGTAGCCTATCTTGTCTTAATCTACCTCGTGATTGGTTTGATTGTTCTCGCCGTGATTGCCGGTGGAATCTGGCTGGCAGCCAAGCTGCTCAAATTGACCCCGTACTATTCCCTGCGCGCGATGACGTTCCTGTATCGCATCCAGGGTTACATCCTTCAATTCTCAAATTCGGGGGCAAAGATCATTATCGCCATTGCGAGCGCTTGGACCGGCTTAAAAACTGCGCTGAAGGATCTTGGTGTGGTCCAAGAGACCGAGTAACCAGAGCAAGACTGTCATTTTTCTAAGGGAGGAATTTATGGAAAGTTGGAAAAAACAAACGCTGATCTTCGGCGCTGCTATTGGTGTCGTGGTTGGCATATTCGCCGCTTATGCATTGATTCAGAAAGCTGAAGAGAATAATACGACACCCCAGTTAACAAGTCGCGAGGGTGTGACGCTCGGCCTCGGCGTGCTGGGACTGGTACGACAAGTGCAGCAGTTCGGTCGCTAGGCGCTTTTGAAGCTTGATCTGATTTGAAAATTGACTCGATCGTTTCGGCAAGCCTTGGAAACTTGCCGAAACTTTTTAAGTTTGGATGGTTGCGTGAGGGCGTTTCCCCATCACGCAAACCATCCACCATCTTTTTCCTTGGAGTTCAGTATCTGTGGCAATGGAAAGCCCTCCCGTTCTTCGTTATCTGGTCGCCGGGCAACTGCGGCGTGACTACGTCATCCCCCCCAACGGCGCAGCCCTGACGGACGTGCTCGGCGGCAGTCTGATGTACGCTGCCGCCGGTGTGGCCGTCTGGGAATCGGGCGTCGGTCTGATCGGACGAGTCGGGGAAGACTATCCGCGCGAGTGGCTGGAGCGCATCTCCGACTTCGACCTCGACCTGCGCGGCGTCCGGGTGCTGCCGGAGGCCATCGACCACCGCTTCTTCATGGCCTTCCCCGATCTGGAAACTCGCCAGACGGACAGCCCGGTTTCGCATTTCGCTCGCTTGAACCTGCCCTACCCCAAAAGCCTGTTGGGCTACAGCCCAGCCACGCCCCAACCCGACAGCCGCACGCAGCCCACTCGCCTCACCATCCGCGCCAATGAAATCCCCGATGATTACCTGGATGCCACCGCCGCTCACCTGTGCCCGCTGGACTTTCTCAGCCACACCTTGTTACCCTCGGCCCTGCGCCAGGGTCGCATTACCACCATTACCCTCGACCCGTCGGCCGGTTACATGAACCCGGTCTTCTGGAACGACATCCCGGTCATCGTCAAGGGCATCACCGCCTTTCTCTCCTCAGAAGAAAAACTGCGCGGCCTGTTCCAGGGGCGCACTTCCGATCTCTGGGAAATGGCCGAGACCATCGCCGGCTTCGGCTGCGAGATTGTAGTGATCAAGCGCCAGGCGCGCGGGCAGTTTGTCTACGACCACGCCGGGCACAACCGCTGGATGATCCCGGCTTATCCGGCTCAGGTGGTCAATCCCCTCGGCGCGGGGGATGCCTTCTGCGGCGGCTTCCTGGCCGGTTATCGCTCCTCCTACGACCCGCTGCGGGCCGCCCTGCATGGCAACATCTCCGCATCGCTGGTGGTGGAGGGCAACTCCCCTCTATATCCCTTGGACGCGCTGCCAGGACTGGCCGATGCCCGCCTCGAAAGCCTGCGCAGCTCGGTGAGGACTGCATGAGACTTGTACCTGCTTCCCTGATCGATTTCGTGCTCGATATGGCTTGCACGATCCAACAAATCCCATCCCCCACGTTTAAGGAGGCCGAGCGAGCCCAGTTCATGCGCGAGCGCTTCCGTGAAGCCGGCCTGCAAGACATTGAGATCGACGAGGTGGGCAACGTATGGGCGCGGCTCACCGGCGGCGACCGCCCTCCCCTGGCCGTCAGCGCTCACATGGATACCGTCCACCCCCTCCAGCGCCCGCTGCCCTTGCAGCGCAACCCGGGGCGCATCACCGGCCCCGCCATCGGCGATAACTCGCTCGGCCTGGCCGGTACGCTTGGCTTGATTCGCTACCTCCAAAACCAGGACATCCACTTACCCGGCGACCTGATTTTCATCGCCAACACTTGTGAAGAGGGCATGGGCAATCTGTATGGCATGCAAGCCATTGTCAACCGGCTCGAAAGCCAGCCCCTGGCCTATCTCATCGTTGAAGGGATTGGGCTCGGCAATATCTATTACGGCGGGCTGGGCGTGGAGCGCTATCAAATCGATGTGGAAACAGCAGGCGGTCACTCCTGGGCCGACTTTGGCAGCCCCTCCGCCATCCATGAACTGGCGGGCATCATCACCAGCCTGACTGCCCTGCCCCTGCCGAAAAAACCGCGCAGCACCTTCAACATCGGGACGATCGAAGGCGGCACCTCGATCAACACCATCGCCCCGCACGCCACCTGCACCCTCGACCTGCGCTCGGAATCCGCCTCTACGCTGCAGCGCATGGTGGAGGACGTTCATCATATCGTACAGACTGCCGAACGCCCAGGCGTAAGCGTATCCCTCGAACGCATCGGGCACCGCCCGGCCGGTTCGATCCCGGCCACCCACCCGCTCGTGCGCCTGGCGCGAGACGCCGTCGAGCAGCTCGGGCTCACCCCGCACATCGGCAGCGCCTCCACCGACGCCAACATTCCCCTCAGCCGCGGCCTCCCGGCCATCTGCTTCGGCCTGACGGTCGGCGGCAAATCGCACACCATCCATGAATATATCGATACCAAACCGGTCGAGAAGGGAATGCAGCTGCTCATCCAGGTGGTCTTACAAGTTTGGGACGTAATGGCCTAGGGAACGGGGTCCAAAACGAGAGCCGGGGAGATGGGTGACCTTCAAATTCACCCATCTCCCCGGCTCTCGTTTTGGACCCCGTTCTCCTAATGCACGCGTACTCGCGTCCCGTTGCCCCTGGTCTCACCCTTGCCATCCACCGGCGCAGGCGTCGTCCAACGGTAGATCCATTTGGCTTCTTCAGGCCGCATGTTCACACAGCCGTGGCTCATCGGCGCGCCGTAGTTGTTGTGCCAGTAGCATCCGTGCATCGCCACGCCGGTCTGGTGGAAATAGCTCACCCACGGCACACCCGGCAAGACGTAGCCGCTGACGTCCGAAGTGATGGCATCGTCGCCCATCCGCTGCGACGGCATCTTGGAGGTCACCCGCCAATCTCCAGTCGGCGTACGCCAGGGCAGCTCCCCCACCACTTCCTTGAACAGGCCGGTCGAGACCCTGGTCTTAAAGACCTCTTTTTCGCCCTCGTAAGCGGTCAGTGTCTGCATATCGATGGAGATATCGATGCGTTTCTCGTGAGCGGGCACGTCTGGCGAGAGCGGCGATATCTCCTCTGCCGGGATCAGCCGCACCCCTTCCGCCGGGACGTAGTACTTCTCCTTACTCCACGCCTCTGTGATCTGGTACCAGGGTGAGCCATCCGGCCCTTCAATAATGTCGGTGATCCAATGTACCGACTCGTAGTAGAGCGGATACAGCGGCCTCCAGGTGTCTTTGCCGTTGTAGTAGAACGGCTGCGACACCGGCACGGTGATCTCGCCAACCTGGCCCCCTTCCGGAAGGCTGCTCGCCACCGGGTTCAAGCGCTGTCTCACCAACTGAATGCGGGCCGAGTGCATGTAGCCGCCCCACACGCGGTACCAAACCGGGTTGTATCCCGGCCCGTGCTCCGAAACGACCGTGTCGTACAGGTGCACCAACTCATCCCGGTAGCGCTGGAACACGATCCGGGCTTCGTCCCATGGCTGACTGGAGACGCTGATCGAATCGATCGCCACCCGTCCGAGCAAGCCGTCGCCGGGCACGTCCGGCTCGGCAAACGCGGGCAGCTTTCGAGGAGCGAACGCCAGCCCCGGCAGCATCAGTGCACCAAATTTGAGGAAATCGCGGCGGGAGTAAAAGCGTGTCATAGTTCGGATTATAACAGGATTAAGAGCCAGTTCGTCAAGTCGTCAATTAGGGCCCTAATTGACGACTTGACGAACTGGCTGTTCGAACGGCTATTGATTAATCGCACAAATCGGAGAACTCACTTCCCCTCTAAGTTCCGATACTCACTTCCATACGTGAACAACGATTCGTATTCCTCGGTCGGCAGCTCGGCCAACATATCACGCAGCTCACCCGGCGAAACCGCTTGTTCCACCACCGACATCACCGCCCGGGCATGCATCATGGCCAACGGCTGCCCGACCGATTCGCGCAGCGACACCTTGTAATAGAACTGCTTCATGTCGAAGGACTGGGCGTACTCGTCTGCCACCAGATAAACACCGATCTGCTGCGGCAGTTGGGCCGCGAGATCGTCCGCCTCGGTCTTCAGGATGCGCTCGGCCAGGGTATTAAGCGCTGCCTCGACCGCCCGCAGCGCCTGGTCTTCATTATCCAGATGGGCGCGGGTCTGCACCTCATCGATAAACTTGTCATACTTCATGGAAAATACCTCCTTCTTTGGGTTCCGGCGGGGCGCCACAGGCTGCACCCCGGGTTCGCTCCAGTTGCATTTTCCATTGTAGGAGACCGGTTTACCCCTGGCAAGGAGGGATATTCCCCATATGGAGGGTAGGAATCTTCAGGCATATTTCCAGTCCTACTTTCTTCCATTACTCTCTTCCTACCACCAGCAAGGTCATGTCATCCATCTGCGCCGCGCCCTGTGTAAACTCCCGCACCCGTTCGAGGATTGCCGCCTGCACATCCCTTGTTTCCATCCCGCGCAAACCGGCCAGCGTCTGCGCCAGCCGCTCGATCCCAAACGGTTCGCCCTGGTTGTTTTCGGCCTCGGAAATGCCGTCGCTGTAGAACACCAGCAGGTCGCCCGCAGCCATGAGGATGCTGCCCTCCGCCACCGTCTCGTCTTTCATGACGCCCAGCGCCATTCCGGTTCGGGTGAGCGGCTGCACCGGGCGTTCAACCTGCGCCGGCAGCCACAGCGCCGGGGGATGCCCGGCATTGGCGTAGGCCAGCTTGCCGGTCACCGATTCCAGCACGGCGTAAAACACGGTCACGAACTGGTCGGAGTGGGTATCCTCTAGAATGCGCCGATTGACGGCGCTGAGCGTCTGACCAGGGCAGCAGTCCATTCCGCCCAGGGCAATCGCCCGGATGTAAGTGCGCGACAGCGCCATGTAGAGCGCCGCGCCCACGCCCTTGTCGGCCACGTCTGCCACCACCACCCCCATCCGTTGGCCAGGCAGCTCGATCAGGTCGAAGAAGTCACCCGAGGTCTCGCGGGCCGACTGCAGTGAGACGGACACCTGCCAGCCCGGCAAGCGCGGGACGTTGTCGGCATCCGGCAAAAAGGTGGATTGGATCTGCCCGGCCAGCTCCAGCTCACGCTCCATGCGCTGGCGTTCCAGCGCAGTCTGGTAATCGTCGATGTGCTGCAGCGCTCCGGCCACCTGCGCCGTCAGGGTGCGCATCGCCGGCGTCAGCATGTTGAGCATCTCGCGCTGGTCGCGCCCGACGAACGGTCCCAGCCGGGCCTGCATGTACAGCCCACCCAAGAAGCGCGGGTCGAATCCGTCCTCCGCAAACTCCCGCTCGATCGGCACGAACACCAGGCTCTCTTCATACAGGCTGCCGCCCCAGGGCAGCTCTTGGCGCGGCAGCGCCACCAGCGCGGACTCGTGCGCCCACATCCAGTCCCAGGCCGCTTCCAGGTTGGGCTGCCAGTCTGCGGGTGAATGCGCCAGCAGAGAGCCGTCTCGCAGGCGCACTTCGGCCCGGCGCGGCATGAGCAGCGGCGCATTGGTAAGGTAGTCGTTGAGGATGCGCGAGATGGCCTGCACTTGCGGCGGCGCGGCGATCAGCTCACGGCCCAGCTGCTCCAGCCCTTCCAACAAGGTCGTCTGCCGCCGGACCCGCACCAGTGCACGGCTGAAACGGTTAGCCAGGAAGCCAACCAGCAGCAGGGCCACGGAGAAGAACAGAAAAGCGGGCATGCCAAAGGCCGCATACAGGCCCGCCGCCAGCGGCCCGAAAGCGCCACCCACGTCGAACAACACCAGCGAGATCAGGAAGAAGCGCAGCAGCGGCCATGCATTCTGACCGGCGCGCAGCCAATCGAGGCTGTAGCCGATATATAGAAGCATCGGCAGCCAGACCAGCACGCCCGCCGCTGCCCAGGCCATCCAGAACACCAGCCCGACCCCAATGGCCGGCAGGCTCAGGCCCGCCAGTGGGATCGCCCCGCCAATTGCATGGTAGAGGGCCAGAACGGCCATCCCACCCGGCAGGATGTGCGCGAGGTTGACCCCCAGATTGCGCAAGGCATTCAGCCGCCGGTTCAACGGTCGGGTTCCGCCGTAGTGCATCCACTGATACCCCAATTCGGCCAGGAACGCCACCCATAACCCGTTAACCCCAAACATCAACACCGCCGCCACCGACAGCACGTTTGCCAGCGTTCCGCTAATGTCAGAAATGGCCCCCGGGGTCAGTTCGATCAGCGCCACAAAGTCAAAGCGGAACAGCAGCAGTGTCAGGACCAGCGTAACCGCCAGCGACGGCAGCTGCAGGACCAGGCTGCCTGGATCGGTCGCTGTGATCAGCCACACCAGCCCGCCAAGCGCCAGCGGCAGGGTATACAGCGAGCCAACCACATCGCCGACGAAGGCAACATGCTCGCGCTCGCTTAACCCAGACGCCGATGGGAACAGCGCCAGTGCAATTCGATCCAAAAAGCGATAGATAGGAGATTTGGTGGGCAAGAGTTGATTCCTTTGGCCTTGTCAGTTCTTTAATTTTACCCTTATAATACCGGAGTGCGCTCTACTCATCTAACTCGCTGGTTTATTTTACTTGTCCTGCTGGCCGGATGGCTCGTCCCGCCGATTGGAACGGACGCGCAGGCGAGCATTCTGTTGGATGCGCCCCCGGCCGCACCGCTGGCCGACGGCGTTACCGCCTACGACTTGATTGTAGCGATGAACACGCTGCGCTCGTCCAACGGTCTCCCGGCCCTGATTGAGGACCCGATCATCGATGCGGTGGCGCAGGGGACGGCCGAGATCATGGCGGCTAACGAGATGTCATGGCACATTGGCGACGTCTCCGGGCGACTGGCTTCGGCAGGCTACGGCGGCAGTGCGACCGTATGGGGCACCGAGAACTTCGCCGTCGGGCACATGTCGATCGACGAGGTCATGCTGGTCTGGGCCGACCCATCCCACATGATCCCTGCGGTCAACCCGGCCTACTGCAACGTCGGCGCAGGCGTGGCGAAGTCGGCCAACGGCCTGACCTACTACGTGCTGCAAGCGGCTTACACTTCCAATAAGGCCTGCGGCGAGTACAAGCCGCCCGAGGGCTGGAAGCCCAACACCGAAGGCACCACCAACGAGGGCCGCGCCGGCGGCATCTCGCAGATCATCGTGCCTGTCAAAGTGGCTAAGCCCGATGAGGACGGCAACATCTATCACGTCGTCCAGGCCGGGCAGTCCTTCTGGTCGATCGCTATCGCCTACAAAGTTACCATCAAAGACATCGAGTACTTCAACAACATCTCCAGCAGTGGCGGATTGCTGATTGGGCAGAAGCTCTTTATTCCAGGCGAAAACACCAAAGGTTACGCTACCCCCACTCCGGTCGGCTGGTTTGCGGTCGCCACACCCGGTCCGGACGGCAAGATCGTCCACACCGTGGCTGCCTACCAGACATTGACCTCCATCGCCGAGGCTTACAAGGTCAGCATCGACACCATCCTGCAGCTGAACGGCCTGCAGGCCGACTGGCCGCTGCAGATTGGGCAGAAACTGCTCATCTACCCCGGCGACATCACCCCCAGCCCCACACCCCGCCCGCTCACGCCCATCGAAAAGCTGACCCCGGCGGCCGACGGCAAGTATTACCACACCGTCCACAGCGGCGAAAACCCGGCCTACATTGCCCAGCTGTACGAAATCCAGCTAAACGACCTGATGGCCTGGAACGGCTTGGGCATGGATTCGATCCTGTACCCCGACCAGCAGCTGGTTCTGCAAGTCACCCCACCCGCCACGATCACGCCTACTCCTGGTCCCGCCACCGCCACGCCCCTCCCCTCCAACACCGCCAAGCCCACCATCCGTGCCACCGCCGTGCATCCGAACGCCACACAGGTCCCGCCCACCCCTACACCCAAGCCTGCCTTCTCGTTGGGCAAGAACGCCCCCTTCGGCTTCTTCTTCATCGGCATGGCTGTGGTAGGGTTGGCATTGATTGTCGGGTTTTCCATCAAGAAACGAACCTGATGATTAAACGAGCGTCAGGGGCGCCGATGGTCATCGGCGCCCCTGACGGTTATCGAATTATCCCCCTTACGGCAAATCGAAACTGAACGTCATTGAAAAGCCTTCCATGCGACCGAGCGCATAGCTGGCCCCACCTTGCAATCCCGAGAGTTCGCCCGTACCTGAATCGGGCATGACCACGCAGTTGCCGCGCACCACCTTGCCATCGTCAACGCCCTCGTGCTTCAGCACGAAGCTGCCCTCGCGCCCACCGACTTTACCGGCCACCCGCTCGTAACCAAGGAAGTTGGTCGTGCCGTCCGTGTTGTAGTTCATCAAATAATTGAGTGCCCCGGTGCCGGTCAGGTCGCCCTCGTAGGTCTTGTCGATGCTGGCCAGAGTCAATTTCCCGGCTCCCTCCACCTCGGAATAGGCTTCTTCGTCCCAACGCAAGATCTCGAACGTTGTGATCCCTTCGAGTGACATCGTTTCCCTCCTTTGGGTATTTTCCCTAAATTTTAAAGATATTAACTATCAATTTAGTGCTAAATGTTGTATAATCGCGATCAATCGCATAGAAACCAACATAATCGTATTCTAACAGACCCATCGAATGATTTGGCAAAAGGAGGAAAATTATGGCCGAACCTACTCAAGTCAACCTCGCTAGAGATCTCTTGATTATCCATCGCATCGCCACCCGCGCCATTCAGGTTGGGCTAGACCACAGCCTGCGTTTCGTCGCTTCCGGCTTCCCGGACGATTCCACCCGCGAGGGCTTCTTCAACTTCATCCGCAGCCTATCGATCATGCTGCACTCGCACCATACCGGCGAAGATGATATCACCTTTCCCGAATTAAGAGTGCGCATTCCTACTGCACCCGTGGATACGCTGTGCGCGGAGCACCAGCAAATGCAAACCGTCCTGGAACAAATCAACCACCAGCTCGACCGCGCGGCCGGTGGGCAAAGCGATCAGGAATCGCTATCCTCCATCTCGGCTCAGATGGAGCAGCTCCGTGAGATTTGGGCCCGGCACATTCCGGTGGAAGAAGAGGTTTTGACGGTCAAAAGGATCCGCGAGGTCTTCAAAGAGTACGAGGAAGTGGATATGCAGCGCAAGTTGTCCGAGCACGGCATAAAAACTTCGCAGCCCGATTACCTGTTGCTGCCGTTTATGCTTTACAATCTCTCCCCGGAAGACAGGATGACATGGTCAAGGATGCTGCCGCCGGTAGTGACCCAGGAACTGGTGCCGGTCGTCTGGAAGGATAAGTGGATTTCCATGCAGCCGTTCCTTTTGATGTAAATGATGTCAACCGAACAACGCCAAAAGACCGGCCCGAATAAGCGGGCCGGTCTTTTGTGATCTATCCACAAGGAGATAGCCTGCCGCGCTTTGGAAGTCCGTTCCAGCTCTTCACTCAACCACAGAACATTGGGGGTTTTCCCTACTTTTTTACACCTGGATTCTCCTATAGACAAAGAAGAAGCGCTCTTATAGGATGCGATATGTGCGACCGATAGACTGAATACAAAATTTAATGGTTACAAAAAGGTGGGAAATAAACATGAAAAAAATAAATCTACCGAAAATGGCGCAGTATCTTGCCGCCATTCTTGTGATTGCTGTGCTTGCCGGAACGGCATCCGTTGGCTTCGCCGCGCCGGGGAAAGCTCAAGTGACGCTCCTGCCGAGCGTCACGCCCGCGATGAATACCTCGCTGCCCAGCTCGACGCCCGTTACCGCAGGCGCCTCACCGACCCCCAGCCCAACACCAACCTTCGAGGGCACCTACATGGTTCCGTCGCCGCAGGTTACGCCCGCAGGGACGCAAGTCGCGCTCTCGCCGAGCCCGACCCCGATCAATACGCTGCCTGCCGTCCCTAGCCCGACCCCTAAGTATCTGGATGGCAACCCCCCGGCTGCCACGCCTACGTTGGGCATTCCTCAAACCGGCGCGGCCGCAGCCGCCGGGCCAAAGAACGCGGTCATGGCGTTGGTCGAGCAGATGATGGCCTCCGAACCAATGTCGAGCGTCGATCAGCCGGAAAGCTACAAGTCGCAGTTCTTGCAAGCGGTGCTCAACAACTCATACCGTCAAACCGGCCAGCAGGTGGAGAAGGACTTCATGCCCTTCATGATCGTGCACCACAATGTGGCCGTGCGGATGGCTTACGAGTGCATGCAACGAGCCTCACACGCAGAGCTGCGCAGCTTGTGCGAAGAGATTGGCAAAGCGCAGTCGATTCAAATTGCTCAACAGAACTTCTACCTGGCAAAGTTCTACGATCTGTACCAGGATCCGTCCGAGCTGGAGCAGGACGAGTTTATCATCCAGGAGCTGCAAAACACGCCGGACGGCCAGTTTGACAAAGTCTGGCTGGAGTTGATGCTGCCGCATCACGGCCAAGCCGTGGTGACGTCAAAGGTCTGCGCCAGCGGTTCGGCTCACTACGATGTTATCGCACTCTGCCAGGCGATGACGTACGCCCAGACCGCTCAAATCAATGAGATGGCCGGTATGCTGCAGAATTGGTACGGCGAAAACGTCCCAACCGATCCGATGCAGCTTGCGAAGAGCGTTGAAAATATTCCTGAGCCAACTCGATAAATTCCAGGTCGCAAAAAGAATCAATAAACGTAGGGGCTGCGATTGTTTCGCAGCCCCTACTATAAACCGCTGCCCGATGAATCTATCCGAGGAGCCGGAGTGGGGCGTTATTCCGCCTATTCCGGTCCCTCGGATAAATTCTCAGCCCCGTTTGATCACGCCGAGCAGCGCATCCAGGATCCGTGCCCGGTAGTCGATCGCGGTCTGCACGTTCTTCTGGTGTAACTCGAACAGCCCGGTGTCCACCTCCAGCACGCCATTCTCCGTCTTGCGCATTGGCGCCACCACTTCGCAATCGCCGTCTAGGCGAATAATGGTGCGGGCGGCGGGCATGGCTGAGTTGAAATCACTAAAGCCCTGCTGCCCCGCCTCGACAAACTTTGTCTCCACCGTCAGCTCAGCGGCGTCATCCACGTACTTCGCCACGGTCGCTGCCGCACTCTTCACTGCATTCTCGAACTCATTCGCCATGTTGTATTTCCTCCATTTCTTGCATGATTCGCATGATGAATTTCCATGCTGCGGGGAGCGCCATGATTGCACCGCCTGGAACCGCCAGCGCCGCGGCAATCTTGGCCGCGCTCTGCGCCGAGGTGAACAGCATGCGCATCAGCAGCGTGCGCGACGCCAGCGCGTTCTGCAGCGAGCGTTCGTGCTGACGTTGGCGCTCGGGCAGCAGCGGCGGCAGCCAGGCCGTCTCCAGATCGCCGCTCCAATCGATCATCGTCCTGCCGACCGCTGTACCGCCTACGCTCGTCTCTACAAGAGCCAGTCGGGTGATCGCGCTCGACAATCGCTGCAGCGAAGAAGCGAAGAACTCCTGGGCCTGCTCGAAGTCGCTCAATGAAACACCGGCAATGCCAAAGCTTAATCCGGTCTGCTCGGCGCCCACCGACGCCAACAGGGCGAGCAGCTCGGCTTCGGCCTCCGGCAGCTGCTCCACGCCAAACGAAGCCGCTCCGCGCCCGCCGGCTGCCAGCGTCTCCACACGCTGCGAGACCTCACCCAGTGCGATCTGTGCGGTCTGCAGCTGACGCTCGACCCGCTCCAACTGAGCCTCGGCCTCTTCGGGATTGTCTGGGAGGGCTGTGCGCCAGACCGGCATCTTCTCCGTGGCTTCCCCAACCTCAAAGGAAACCGCTTCATCCCCAGCCGGGGATGTTTCCCAGGCGCTCAGGGCACTCGGTAAAGCGAACTCCTCATGCGCCATCCAGACTCCTCCTGCCAGGTTAACCCGGCTTGATCAGGTCGACCAGTCCGGTGGCCGCCGACACCACCGTTCGCAGGAATTCCATCCGGTTGGCTTGCGCCTGTTTGACCATCTCGACGTGCACGTTCCACAAGGCCAGGTCTAGCTCGCCATCCTCTTCAGGGACGCAAACGAGCGTATCACCGTCGACCTTGATGTGGGTATAGGCTCGCAGTTTCGCCCCGCTGAACTGACCCTTTTCGTACTTGACCTGGGTCATGTCATCGCTGACGTATGTACCCACCTCCAAACTGGAAGCATCCTCCAGGGCCTCGCCCAGGAACGTCCCCAGCCGGTTCACAAACTGCTGCAGCGTCTCGCTCACGTTGGCCTGCACCTGACGGAAGTTGTCCACCAGGCCATAGTCCACCCCGGCCGGCGGCGGCGTTCCCATGCCGGGTGCGATGATCGTGGCCGCAGCGCTCGCATCCGCCGCCTCGATAACCGGCCCTTGAATCTCGAGCGCCGGCCGCCTCGTGGGGGCGTCCCCCGTTCCAACCATCAACCGCACCGCCGGGTCACCCAGCACCACGTAATTGCGGGCGTCATTGTTGGCCGTCCACATCCCTGCCAGATTGTAGGGGTCCGCCTTCTTCCCAAACTGGATATCCTCCAGCTCCACCGACAGGTCCGACGACAACTCGGCGTAGCGCTCATTGAATTTCTCGAACGCGGAGCCCACCGGGAACCCGTCCGCAAGGCGTTTGAGGGCGCTTTCGAACACCGCCAGCTGTCGCCCGGCTTTGCCCCAACTGAAGGAATAGCCCCAGGCTCGCTCGACATGGCCCATCACCGCCAGCGCCCCACCTTTCGGGTGCGCCAGAATGCGCTGTGGCAGGCGCGCCAGGAAGGCGTGCGGAGCGATATCCGCCCGGCTGCGGAAAGCCTGCTGGGCGAACTCGTCGCTGCGGGGTGTGCCCGCCCCGTAACAGGCGAAGTGAAAGGCGATCATCCCAAACAGGCGGGCGTCCTCGCCGATATCATCGGCTGAAAAATAGAAGTCCTCGGGGATCGACTTCTTCCAGGCTTTAGGCCCCGGCCAGTCCTGACACAACAAAGCCCCCTGATGAGACAGCTGGCGCGGGTCGCCGTTTGGGAAACCCATGCCGTGGCTGGCGGTAAACAGCAAAGCCGGGGTTTGAGCGCCGCCCATCAGCGCCGCCAGGTCCGCTTTGGTGGCTTTCTCCCCGACCCACGAATCCACCTTCCAGCCCTCGTTCTCCTTGCCCATGCTCTCGGACAGCGGCGTCACCAGGTCACCGGCGCTCATGTTGGTGGCCGGGTCGTCCGTGTTGCACGTGCCGAAAAAAGCCGCCTGAGCCGGCAGTGATAATCCCTGCTTCTCGGCTTCCACCACACTGTGCGCGTACACGGCGTAATCCTCGATCCGGTCAAAGTGGATGCGCCCCACCGCGTACTGCACGTCCAGTTGGGATTGGAAGCGGTAGGGGATGGCCTCCGGATCGCCGGCGATCAGCAGATAATACGGCACCTTCTCTGGATCTGCCGGGCCGGGCCCCGCGCCGTGGCGCGCCAAAAAATCCGGCTTCGACTCGCCCGGACGGTAGCCCTCGGCCCCACTGTATTCACGGTAATAATTCCCGGCTTGCTGCTTGCGCCAGTCGAGCAGCTCTTTTAGCGCATCTCGCACAGCCGGATCGGCGTTGTGGGCGAAAATAACGCCCCACCCCGCCTGAGACAGGTCCTTGGGATCCACACCCTCCTTGACTCCATAGTTCCCGCTGGTCGAGCGTTCGTGCCACCATTTCAGCTCTTTGAGCTGAGCCTCGTCCAGAGGCGCGCCGGTGGCCACCTTGCTCACGTCGGCGGGTGACATCGGCGGCAGCAAGTAGTCTCCGCTGGCCCCATCCACGCCGTTGAAATATAGAAAGTCTGCGCTCATCCTCGCCATCCTTTTGATTAAGATCCCGCCGCCCCAGAGGGGTACTGTGGGCAGGTAAGCCGGTATGGATCGCCGGGCAAGTAGCGGTCCCACTCGGTGTACTCCGCCATGTTGCGCCCGGCGAACTGGCAGGCCGTGTCCACCCACAGCTTCGGGCTGGCGTCCCAGCGCAGGACCGTGCCGTCGCTTTGACCGGAATACAGGTAGCCGCCCGTCGCATCATAGGTCAGGCTGAATACCTGGCCCGGGGTGGTGAACAGTGGGCTGTAACTGGCGCCCGAGGCCAAATCTATCAGGCTCACCCAGGCATCCTGGCTGCCGACCGCCAGCGTCTTGCCGTCCGGGCTGAAGGCCATGCTGGAGATCCAGCTGGCGTTCCCGCCGAAAACGTTGCTCAGCATACGCGGCTTACCGTTGGTCAAATCCCAAGAGATCAAGGAGCCGTTACTGCCGCATACCAGGGTGTATCCGTCCGGCGAGTAGACCAGCGAAGTCAAGCGAATGTCCGTGTAGGTGTAATCAGAGTGCTTCGACTTGCCGCTGGCCACGTCCCAGAACTGGATTACGCCTTTCGCGCAAGCGGGCTGGCCGTTTACCAGACTTCCCCCCTCGCAGTAGATCGAGGCCAGCGTCTTGCCGTTCGGGCTGAATGCCAGTCCGTCAATCGCTGCGGGCGCCGCCTGGATCACTGGCAGCGGGGCCGGATCGGGCGTGTCCAGACCGGCCACCACTGCAATCGAGCCATCCTTGCCGCCCACGGCCAGGGTCGAGCCGTCGGCGCTGAGCGCCATGCGGCTCATCTCCACCTGCACGCCGGGTTCGGCCATCGTTTTACCGTCGATGTTCAACACCACCAGCTTATTGTCCTGCGGGCCGGCGCTCAGCAAATTTCCATCCCGGTTGAACGCCAGCGCCATCGAAGATGGTCCCTGGTTGTTCACGGTCCGGCTAAGACGCTGCTGGACGCGCAGCTCGGTCAAAATCACGCGCCGGTCCCCTCCACTCGATGCCAGGATCAGCTTACCCTGGTTATTGGCAAAGGCGACGTGCTCCACGTCATTGGTATGCACCTGCGAGCTAAACATTTCGCCGCTTTCCATGTCCCACACCTGGACCTCGCCTCGCCCCTCCCCGGCTGCTAACAGCTTGCCGTCCGGGCTAATGGCGATGCTGTCGGATTTGCCCACAATATCCTTCCGGTAGGTCTTCACGGGTTTGCGCAGCTCAGTGTTCCACAGGTTCACCGTCTGCTGGTGACCGGTCGAGGCCAGCGTGAGGTTGTCCGGCAGCCAGGCCAGGCTGATCACCGCCGCGCTTTGATATCCGAGAGTGAAAGTGTCTTTGCTGTCTGTAAGGTAGATCACAATCTGCCCGTTCGGCAGTCCAACAGCCAGTTGTTTGCCGTCCTCAGACATAGCGACACTTGAAATGACCTGCGGCTGGTTGATCCGGTGCAGCAGCGCGCGACTTTGGGTGTTGTAGATTTCCACCGCCGCCCCGGCTGCCACCGCCATCTGTGAGCAATCCCCGCTCATCGAGATGGCTGCGATAATGTTTGGGGTGCGGTTGCTCCAGCGGATGGAGCCGTCCATCGGGTTCCACACCCGCACGTAATTGTCTACCCCACCGGTTGCCAGCACCTGCTCGCCGTTTGCGCTGCACAGCGCCACCGCCGGGACCGCGCCCGAGTGCGCCCGTTTGCGCCACAGCGCTTCCTGCTGGTTGACGCTGTAGAAAACGACTTCTCCATCGTTGTTTCCCCAGGCGGCGTACTGGCCGTCGCCCTGAATGCTCATCTGAGTCACCGTAGAGACTTCCGGCGGGATGCCGAAGCCCAGCGAATTAAACAGCACGTCCTGGCCCGACAACAGGGACGACAGCAGCGCCAGCCGGGTCTGCGAGGTATCCAGGATGCGGAAAGCCTCCACGCTGAGCAGGTCGCGCAGGTCCGGCTGCGACGCCAGCATATAGGTCACCGAAGCCAGGGAATCCGCCCGCGAACGGGTCACCTTGGCTTGGGCCGTGCCGCGCAGCTGTGACTCCACCACGGCGGTGTTCTTCTGATCGATGGCCTGGGTGGAAGCGATGTCCGCCAACCCTTTCTGCGCCTCCGCCTTCAGCCTTTCGGCGTTGGAGAGGTTGCTGGCCGCCTGAGCAATGCTCGCATTCACCACCGACGTTTCGTTAGCGCTCTCGGCCAGCTTGCGGGCCGAGTCCGCCGTGACCGCCTGGGACTGAGCATCCCGGAAATTCTTGTTGGAATCCTGGTAGTAGTACCCGGCCACACCCGCCAAGCCCAGGGCCAGCACCAGCGCCAGCGCCAGGAAGATCGCCCGCCGGCGCAGCGACACCGCCGCTTTCGACTGTTCCTCGGCGCGCTTCCGCTCGGAGCCCGCCAGCTTCTCGGCTGCTTCCAGCTTCAAGGACTGCTCGCGGCGCTCCTGCTCCAACCGCTGCTGCTCGATCTGCGCTTTCCGGTGCTCTTCGGCCTCCTGGCAGTCTGCCAGGAAGTCTTTCTCTTCCTCCGTCAGGTCATTGGGATTAGCCTCTGCCCAGCGGCCGGCGTTTTCCAGATCCTCGCCATGCAGCAAGAGGCTGTCCGGGCGGCCCTGCTGGATCCAAATGGCGGCCTGGCGCTGCAGTAAGTTGAGGTTTTGCTGCATCCAGGCGGCGTTGTTCTTGCGAACCGGGTCAATCAGGCGGTCATGCGCCAGCTCGAACCAGGTGGATCCCAGGCGCTTCTCGGAGCGCACCAGGTGATCGTTCTCCAGCATTCGGATGGCGTGGTTATCCAACCCTTCACTCCGCTCCGAGCCCATCTGCACCAGGCCGCGGATGCCCTGCTTGGTGATCAAATGTCGTTCGAACCAGTCCCGCACCCGGCGTTCGGGCAAGCTGCAGGCCTGCGCCGCCTCGCTAACCTTTTCCGCATAGTAACTCGCCAGCGACTCGTCCACATCCCCCACGTCCGTGATCTGGCGCAGGGTGATCTCCTTGGTCCCGGGCGGCAGGTGCTGCCACAGGTTGTAGCACACCACCTGCAGCTGCACCGGCTCTACGTACGGCCCCGACTCCACCTGCATGCTGCCGTCCGCCTGCTGGATGCGCACCTGGCGCAGGTCGTTGACCAGCTTCTCGACCGCATCCTCCTTGAAGGATACACCCGACACCTGTGCCGGTTTCTGGATGGCCTGCAGGGCCGCATGCACGCCCAGGAAGTCCAGGCGGAAGCGGTTGTTCAGGCGGGTCGGCACCGGGCGGACGTATGGGTCGATCGCGGCGATGAAGTCCTCGCGGATGGCAAACAGCGCCCAGTACTTGCGATCGCGCAGCAGCGCCCCCAGCTGCTTGAAGAAGGCCGCTTTGCCTTCCTGGTCGGTTGGGGCGACCGTCAGGATCTCCTCGAACTGGTCAAAGATCAGCAATTTCGAAGCCGGCTCATCCTGCGGCGCCTCACGCTGCGAGAGATACGCCTCCAACGTTAAGCCGGTCAGTTGATCCACCGGATGCTTATGTTCTTCGCCCAGGGCTTCTTCCAACGACATCAGCGCGCTGAAGGCATAGCGGTTGCAATCGGCGCGGTCACGGCAGCCGGAGGGCAGATCCAGGTTAATGCGCACGGTTGGGAAGATGTGGAACCCCTCGGTTTCCAGGCGTGGGATCAATCCGGCCTGGATCAGCGAGCTCTTTCCCGCGCCGGAAGGAGAGTGCAGGACCATGATACGCTCGGCGATCAGCAGGTCGAGCAGCCTGCGCACCTCCGTGTCGCGGCCATACATCTTCTCGCCGGTCTGAAATGAGCGCGGCCCCACATAAGGGTTGGGCGGTAGGGTTCCATCATGCATCGTCATGGCATTCTCCTGGGCCGTACTGCTGCCAGTTCTGCCAAAGCTGCTTGATAAAGTCATCCGCACTCCCCCAGAAGATGCTGATGTACTCGGTTTTGAAATAATTTTCCAGGTAGCGCTGCGCGTTGATTGGGGAAAGCAGCCGTCCCTCTTCCGGCTCAATTTGGGCGGCAATGTGGGTGTAGCGGTCTCGGCGTCCGCTGCCCTGTTGAGCCAGGATGCTGCGGAACAGCACCCGGAAGTTCCACTCGTCCATTTGGAAGCCGAGGAACAACAAGGCCGTGTTCGCCAGGGCAGCCCGCACAACCGGGGGGATCAGATCTTTGTTGCCGGTGATCCCAATCAAGAAATCGAAGTAATCATCCTCAGTGAGCACCACCGAATCCTGGACAGAAAGGCTGCCGAACAGCTGGTAGACCAGCGGGCGCTGGCAGGTGGGATAGTAATTCGGCTCACGGTTGTAGATCGATTTGGGCTGCTGAATATACTCATTCCAGGGGCACACCACCATCTGCGGGTCTTTCCCGGCGTCCTTCAACGCCGCCACCATCAAATGGTTGTAGGTGGTGGTGATGTAGACCGGCAAGGGTAAATGCGCCAGCACCTGATATGGATCTTGCGGGGAGTCCTTCCAGCGCTTGCGTCCCACCGCATCCAGCACATCGTCCAGCGCCGAATTCGGTTTCGCCAGCTCGGGCGGCAAATCATCCCCGAACTTCTGCAGCAGTTCCTGGCGCAAGTACTTCTTAAGGGTGTCTAAGGGAAAGCTGGGGTCCTGGTTGATCGTCAGGTATTGGGCCACTTGCGGCAAAGACTCGCGTTCGTAAGGCGCCATGGGATAGTGATAGTTCTCGGCCCAGCGGCGGGCCAGATCGTGCAGCGAGCCGATGATCGGCTCGGTCAAGCCCTGACCAAGGATAGGCGTGCACTGCCCATCGCTGATGCGCTGCAAGAGCGAGGGCCATTTTTCGAAATCCGTGCGCTGCTCCCCGAAGCCCGGCAGGTACCAGATCCGGCCGCTGCGCAAGCGCATGAACAGCGCCGGCATCCAGGCATCGCTGCGCTCGCGCACCGTTCCGCGCGCCACCGCTGCCGCCCGGTCGATCTGCCCGTCGTCGGTCAGCTGCTTGAAGAACTCCGGCATGAAGCCGGCGACCGTCTCGAGACTGATGTTGCCCTGCATGGCCAGCACCGCCGGAATGCCTGCCTCGGCCAGGCGCGGCCCCAGGGCTGCCAGGGCTTCACCCTGCCGGCCGGCGCCTGCATCCTCCTTGCCCGCGCTCTGGCAAGACGCTAAAACAATCAAGCGCGGCCGCTGCTCCAGCTCCTTGAGCCGCATGACCAGATCGCTGCCTGCCGTGCGGGCCACGCAGCCCTCATCGTCTTCCAGCCACAGCCAGGCTTCGTCCTTGATCAGCGCCCCATGAGCAACCAGGTACAGTACGTCGTAATCCTCATCGTCCAGGCGCCCGATGATGTTCTTGAGCGTCGCTCGCGCCCCTTGCTCGTCCGGCAGCGTATCGACTGCCACGTTTTCCATAGCAGCTTTGGCACGCCCGGTCTCACCCGGCACATCGACTGGGTTGAGATCGAACTCGGACAGGTCTTCCGGGTTGGCCACCACCAGTAAGGCCCGGAACTGCTGCTTGGGACGCAGGCGCACCGGACGCCAATCCAGGCTGCTCAGGTAGCGCGAGAACAAAATATTTTGGTTGGTACATAGGGGTGAGCCGTCGGCGGGGTCGCGCAGCGTTTCCCAATGCAGCGCGTGCAGCTCGGGGGCGCTCGGGCCGATCAGCAGCTGCACGCGCAGGGGAGTACTATTCGACTGGGCGGCTGTGAAGGCCTGGGCAAAGGCAGACTTGACATCCGAGTCGGAGAATAACCCGGCCGTCAGCAGCTTACCGTATTCCTGTAAATCATAGATGAGCGAGCTCAATTTCGTAAAATCGAATTGAGCGGTCATCACGTCGCTCTGCCCCAGGCGGATGTCTCCCTCACTGTTTGGAGGGCTGAAGCGGAACTCCACGACATACTGCTTGCTATCATAACGATGCAAGCCAATTTCAAGATCGGCAGTTGTGCTCATGGGCCTCCTTCTTTCAGCCCTGTCTTGCTGCAGCAGTTCTACCCGGTTTGCTCTGATAGCGATGATTTTGGACTCTTCACCACGTACCAGGCTGCGACATAGCCTTCATTCCCTTGAATATCACGCACTTGGATCCACTGGTTCACCACCCCGATCTTCGCCGCAGCCTCGTTGACCGGTTCGATCGCCAGCAGCTCGGTCGACAGCGGCAGGCGTTTGATCAGCGTGGAACCCAGGATGACCGGCTGCGAGCGGAACGCCAGGTCCGATACGGTGGTCCGCACGATCAGTTGGCCGGATCCATTCACCGCCGCCGTGATGGTGGCCGAAGGCGGGGTCGGTGTCGCCGGGACAGGCCCCAGCGGTGGGGTAAACTCGTACAGCGACAGGCACCAGGCAGCCACATAGCCCTCATCCCCTGAAATATCGCGCACCTTCAGCCACTGGCCCTCTTTGCCGAACTTCTGTTTCGCCGAGTATTCTGAGTCGAGCGCAATAAATTGCGTGTTGACCGGCACGCGCTTGAGCAAGTTATTCCCGATCATCGGACTACTGCGCACGGCCAGGTTATCGCCCGAAGCGTACACCACGAAGCCCTCAGGCCTGGGCTGCTGGGGTTGGGTTGCTGTCCCGTCAGGCGCAGCGGGGATATCTGGAACCTCGGGCGTGGTCATCGAGACGTACCAGGCCGCCACATAGCCTTGCTCATGGCGCACGGGCTCCTCGATCTCCAACCACTGGTTGTCCACCCCGATCTTCTTCTGCGCCTCTTCCGGCGGTTCCAGCACGATCAGCCTGGTCTGGATCGGCAGACGGCGCATGATGTTGTTCTCAATGAAGGGCTGCTCGCGGAGAGCAAGGCTGTCGGCGGTGACGTAGACATTTAATGCGTTGGCAGGAATGGGCTTTGGACCGCTGCGAGGGGCCACCACAACCGGCGCAGGAACAGTCGTGCTGCCTTTGGCATCCGGGCGCGGTGTGCCCTCGTAGAAGAGGGAATCCTTGATGATTTCGTTCGGTTTGCGCCCAAAGCCATACCGGCTGGTGATCAAGATCAATTTCGCCTCGGTGGGAAAGCGCCAGGTATCCTGGACCCAGTAATCACCTCCGTCTGCCTTGCCCACCACGACGATCCAGTGATCCTGCACACCATCGGCGGGGGATGCGTCCACCTTGACGATTACCGGCATCCCCGCGCTTAGGGCCGCATCGATCTCCGATAACGGCGCAGGCGGGTTGTTGCATTGGATGCGCTTTTGATAACGAACGCCGGGGAGCACGTTCGAGACTGTGGTGGGCCGGATCAGGCCGCCCACAAAGCCGCCTGCCGCGGCCATTTTGTCATTTAAGGAAGCCGGGGTTTCGCTGTAACCGAATCCATTGGATACCATCGTAATAGAGGTCAGCAGGCAGCCGAACTGCCCAATCGTCAGCTCTTTGCTGAGGCCGAGCTTTTTCTCTTTCCACTGTGGGTCTTGCTGAGAAAACGCATGCACGGCGAACATATTGAGATTCCTCCCTATAAAAAAGACAAACTCTACCATTTACATAATAGTGCGAGCCGGGGGTGAAAGTCAATCCGCTTTTGGGGTGACTGGGGTATGACCCTTGCAGGCGCAACTTCTACCGGCGCCCTGGGTTATATGAGGTAGGTTTTGCCATCATCAATCGCCGGTGCTATAATTTTCACGCTGTCAGACGGCCCAATCCATACAATTCAGGTAGATTTACGATGAGAGATGACGCCAACCGCTATAAAGTGATCGTCAATCCAACCGCAGGCAGAGGCGCAGCCAGGCGAGCGATTCCGGCTGTCGAGGAAGCCCTGAGCAAGTATGGCATCGGATACGATCTGGTTTGCACCGAGTTCCCCTTCCACGCCGCCGACATCGCCGAGTCTGCCATTCTGGAAGGCTTCGACACCCTGATCGCGGTCGGCGGAGACGGCACCACCAATGAGATCATTAACGGCATTATCCGCGCTCGGCAGGCCGGGGTCGGAACGGCGGCGCTGGGCATCATCCCCATCGGCGGGGGCAATGACTTCGCCTTCGGCATGGGCTTGCCGCTCGACTTTCGCAAGAGCATTAAGATCCTGGCGGAACGCGAAACGCGCTGGGTAGACATCGGCCTTCTGTGCGGCGGACAGTACCCGGAAGGGCGCTACTTTGGTAACGGGGTCGGAATCGGTTTCGATGCCGTGGTCAGTTTCGTTGCAAGCCAGAAACGCTTGCGCGGTTTTGCCGGTTACCTGATCGCTGCCATACAGACCATTTACCGCTACTTCGAAGCTCCTACGGTCAAGATCGATTTGGGGGGTGAATCCTTCGTGCAGCCTTCTTTGATGGTCTCGATTATGAACGGCCGGCGCATGGCGGGCGGCTTTATGATGGCGCCCCAGGCAGCCCCAAACGACGGCCTGTTCGACGTGGTCATCGCCGATGAAGTTCCTCCCTCGGTCATCTGGCAGCTGATCCCTCGTTTCTTGCAGGGCAGCCAGTTCGGCCACCCTGCGATCAAGTTCTGCCGTACAGAGAGAGTAACCGTGCGGGCAATCGCTGGACAGCTGCCCGTGCATGCAGACGGTGAGGAGATTAGCGAGGGCTGCGAGCAAGTCATCATCGAGATCGTGCCGCATGCCATCGAGCTGATCTGCCCATGTACAGACGGCGAGCTGCATTAGGATGCAAAAAATGCGGCTTTTCCCTGTATAATCCAAAATATGAAGCGTGTGCACTCTCGGCGTGATTTCCTCAAGCTCAGCCTGCTCGGACTGGGCGGTTTAGCTTTCCGCCCATACTTCCACCCCTCCGACACACCCTCCAACTTAGAATTTGCCCGCATCACGATTGAGTCCGTCTCTGTGTACAAAGAGCCCTGGGACGAAAGCGAAGTCATGTTTTCGCTGTACCGCGATCAGCTGGTGAACCTGTATTATTCGGTGGTCTCCGAGCACGGCCCGGAATACAATCCGCTGTGGTACCGGGTGTGGGGCGGTTATATCCACAGCGCCCGCCTGCAGCACGTCATGACGCAGTACAACCCGGTGGCCTCTTCTATTCCGGAGCACGGTCAGCTTGGCGAGATCACCGTGCCGTTTAGTGATTCCATGCAGAATACCGGTGGGCGCTGGCAGGCGCTCTACCGCCTGTATTACCAATCGGTCCACTGGGTCAACGACATTGTGGAAGGCCCGGACAGCCAGCCCTGGTACCAGATCAAGGAAGCCTGGAGCAAAATGTTGTACACCGTGCCCGCATCCCAGGTGCGCTTGATCCCGCCGGAAGAACTGACCCCGCTCTCGTCGAACGTACCGGCTCACAAAAAACGCATCGAAGTCAGCATTTCCAAGCAAACGCTCACCGCCTATGAGAACGACGAACCCGTCAGGCAAACGCGGATTTCGTCCGGGCTGAACCGCCGCCCAGATGGCGAGATTCCCTGGAAAACCCCCTCCGGTACCTGGCACATCTTCTCCAAGATGCCCTCCAAGCACATGGGCAACGGCGACCTGACCTCCGACATCGACGCATACGAGCTGCCCGGCGTGCCCTGGGTGTGCTTCTTCCACCCAACCGGTGTGGCAACCCACGGCACCTACTGGCACACCAACTACGGCGCCCCCATGAGCCACGGCTGCGTCAACATGCCCTCTGCCGACGCCAAATGGATTTTCCGTTGGACAACTCCGGTCGCAGACGATGCAATGAGGGAGACCCGAGGTTTTGGAACCGAAGTGGTTGTGGGTTAAAAAGAGAACGCAGGCAGTGGATGGCTGCAGCCATCCACTGCCTGCGTTCCCTTTTTAACCCACAAACTGCATGAAAACTTGATTGCCCAGCAAACGGCCGCGTTTGGTCAGGCGCAGGATGTCCCCCTCTGGCCCTGCCCATTCCAGCAAACCGATGTCCGTCAGCCGCCGGATCTCGCGCCGGAAGACCTGCTGCAGCGGCTCTCCGAATCGCTCCTGGAAAGCCTGCGCCGAGACCCCCTCTTCCGTCAGGCGCAGCCCCACCATGAGCGTCTCCTGCATTTCCGTTCGGCGGTCGATCGGATTCACGTCCTCAACCGCCGGGCCGGCCGGGAATCCCTGCGCTTCACGCTCCAGGCTGCGCTTGACAAATGGCTTGATTCCCTTTACATTTGCTACACGTTTTCCGTTGGCATAACCATGAGCGCCCGATCCAAGCCCAAGATAGGGCTGGTTCCGCCAGTACTGCAAGTTGTGCCGGCAGGCCAGCACCTGCCCATCCTCGCCGCAGCGCGCCCAGTTCGAGATCTCATATTGATGGTAACCCGCAGCCTCCAACCGCTCACTCGCCAGATCGTACATATCGGCAGCCAGTTCATCGTCCGGCGCATCCAGCAGCCCGCGGCCAACCCAACGATGCAGCGGCGTGCCCGGCTCGACGATCAGCGAGTACAGCGAGAAGTGTTCGGGCTGCAGCGCCAGCGCCCGGTCGAGGGTTTCCCCCCAACGCTCAATGCTCTGGTAAGGCAAGCCGAAGATCAGGTCCAGGTTGAGGTTATCAAAGCCCGCCTGGCGCGCCCAGCGCACTGCAGCGGCCACATCTTGATAACTGTGGATGCGCTCCAGCAGGCGCAAATCGTCCGGGTTGGCCGACTGCATCCCGAAGCTCAAGCGGTTGACCCCGGCGCGGCGCAGGCCTTTCAGATACTCGGGCGAGACGGTGCCGGGGTTGGCCTCCAGGCTGACCTCCGCCCCTTCCCGCAAGGTGAAGTTCTGCGCCAGCGTGTCCAGGACCGTCTCCAGATCGGCCAACGGGAGCAGCGAGGGCGTGCCGCCGCCAAAGAAGATGGTATGCGCAGACAAGCGCGGCCCGGCCGATTGGGCCACCAGCTCAATCTCCCGGCACAGCGCCCGCACGTATTCGGGAATCATCGGTTCATGCCCGGCAACTGTGTTAAAATCGCAGTAGGCGCAGCGGTGCCTGCAAAATGGTATATGCACGTAAAGGCTAAGATCTTTCATCAACTGACAGGATATCACAATCGCAAATGGTTGCAAAGGTAAGCAACATTTTAGACCCGGTAAATCCCCATTTCCAGAAGCGAGAAAAGGATGTGATATAATTTCCCGCTATGCAAGGGAAACCCCCAGAAAAAGCCTATGACTGAATCCTCAACCTCAAACACAAAAGTCTGTCCGACCTGCGGTTCACGCCTGAGCGAGAATGCCACTCGCTGCCTGGTGTGCGGCAGGAATTTTACGGCAGCCGAGGGGAAAAAGGCGGCGAAAGCGATCCAAGGACCACATTTGCCGACGCTGACCGTCAGCCTGCCGGTGGTCCTTGGAATGATCGTGCTGGTGCTTGCCATCGGCGCGGGAACCGTTTACATGCTCCTGGGTGGCGGCCCGGGCGGGCAAGCCTTGGCGGAAGTCACCCTCACACCGACCAGTTCCGTCACACCCACCATCACGCTGACGCCCACCACCGCCGCCACTGCCACCCCCATGGCAACTTGGACTCCGCTGCCTCCGCTGGAATATACCGTCCAGTCCGGCGACAACTGCATTGTGATCGCATCGCAGTTCGATGTTACGATCCAAAGCATCGTCCTGCTCAATAAGTTATCCGCCGACTGCACCAATTTGTCCGTCGGCCAGGCGCTGCAGATCCCGCAGCCCACCCCAACAGCATCGCCCCAACCCACCACCACTTTAAGCGCGGCCGAGGCGACCGACGTGGCCTGCGAGAAGTTCGATTACACCGTCAGCGCCAACGACACGTTGAGCGGCATCGCCGGGAACTACAACGTCAGCATGGACGCGATCAAGGAGTACAACGGCATGCTCAGCGATACCGTCTACGAGGGTATGCTGCTGAAGATCCCGCTGTGCCGCCGCAATCCGACCCCCGGGCCCACCCCCACCGCCACGCCGCCCCCACCATACGCAGCCGCTAACCTGCTGCTGCCAGCCGATGGCGCCGCTTTCATGTCCGCCGGCGACAGCGTCACCCTCCAATGGTCGTCTGTGGGCACGCTGCGCGACAACGAATCCTACGTGGTCTCCGTGGAGGACATCACCGAGGGTACCGGCCGCATGGTGACCGAATACGTGTCCGACATGAAGTACATCGTCCCGGCCACCTTCCGCCCCAGCGACCCCACCCCGCATATCTACCGCTGGACCGTCTCTGTTGCACGTCAGAGTGGCTCAGACAAAGACGGGAATCCTATCTGGGTCCCGGCCGGCACTGAAAGCCAGCCGCGCGTCTTCAGTTGGGTTGGCGGCGGCTCGGGTATCGTAGAGCCAACCGCAACCCCATAAGCGTTAATAGGAATCAGAAAACCGGATGCTTTGAGAGCATCCGGTTTTCTGATTCCTATTAACGCTTATGCGCTTTCGCGCTCGGGTTCCTCCGAGGCGTGTTCCTCTAAGAAGCGGGTCGCCTGGATGGCAGCTGCTGCGCCCATGCCCGCCGAGGTGACCACCTGGCGGAAGTTTGGGTCGTTGACCTCCCCGGCCGCGTACACGCCCGGCACGCTGGTCTTCATCGACATACCGTCGGTGACGATGTAACCGGCTTGATCCATCTCCAACTGGCCCTCGAAGACCTCGGTGTTCGGCTGATGGCCAATGAAGATAAACACACCGTCGACCGGGTAGAGTGTCTCTTCGCCGGTCTTGACGTTCTTCAACTGCACGGCTTCCACCGCCTCATTGCCGATAATTTCGGTCACGACGGTATCGAAGGTGAACTGGACCTTGGGGCTATTCTCCGCCCGGCGCTGGAGAATTGCTCCGGCCCGCAGCTGATCACGCCGGTGAACGACATTCACGTTCGAAGCAAAGCGGGTGAGGAAAATGCCCTCTTCCAGAGCGCTGTCGCCGCCACCAACCACGATCACACTCTTCTCTTTGAAAAACCAACCGTCGCAAGTGGCGCAGTAGGACACGCCCCGCCCGGTCAATCGTTCCTCGCCGGGTACATTCAGGTGGTTCGGGCTGGCTCCGGTAGTGATAATCAGGGTTTCGGCCAGGTACTCGGTGCCGCTCTCTGTAGTCACATGGAATGGCCGCTTGGATAGGTCCGCTTCCGTTGCCAGGTCGAACTCGAAACGGGCGCCGAAACGCTCGGCCTGTTTTTGGAACAACTCACCCAATTGCAGTCCGCCGACCCCCTCGGGGAATCCGGGATAATTTTCGATCACGTGGGTCAGGCTGGCCTGCCCACCCAGGGCAGTACCGGTCAGCACCAGCGGTTCCAACTCGGCCCGGGCCGCGTACAGCGCCGCAGACATTCCCGCCGGGCCTGAGCCCAGGATCAATACGTTGACGTGCTTTGGTTCAGCACTTTGTGCCGATTTTGAAAAATTTGAAAGATTAAAGTCCATAATTTACTCCTGCATCCTTAATAGATGCATCATACGCCGAAAAAGTTACACTTGCTTGCTCTTCGGATTACCTGCCATACGCCCGTGCGGACGCGTCGGTGATGTACAGCGCCCGGTCGATCACTGCGAACCCTTCCGCCAGCTGCTCTGGCGTGATAATCAGCGGCGGGATCAGCAGCAGGCTGTGCCAGTGGGTGTAAGCAAAGACGCCGTGAGCAATCAAATACTTACGGAAAGCCTCCATCTCGGGACTGCTGCCGTTGTACGGGGCCATTGGCTCTTTCGTCTTGCGGTCTTTGACCAGTTCCATCACCCCGAACAGTCCAATCGAGCGCACCTCCCCCACCGACGGGTGCTGGTCGACCATATCGGCCATCATTTCGGTCATCGCTTTCCCGGTCTCGGCGGCCTTCTCCACGAGATGGTCCGACTGAATCACGTGGATATTGGCAATCGCAGCAGCCAGCGACACCGGGTGAGCGTTGTAGGTCAATCCGCCCTGAAAGGCGCGTTCATTGAACGCTTCAGCGATCTCCGCTTTCATCGCCACCGCCCCCAATGGAGCGTAGGCAGAGGTAAGCCCCTTCGCCATGGTCATGAGATCGGGAACGACGTCCCAATGCTGCACGGCGAACCACTGGCCGGTGCGCCCGAAGCCGCTCATGACCTCATCGGCTATTAATAGGATACCATATTTGTCACAGATTTCCCGCACGCCTTGCAGGTAGCCCTGCGGCGGGATGATCACCCCGTTGGTGCCGGTGACCGTTTCCAGCAGCAGCGCCGCAACCGTCTCGGGCCCTTCAAACTGGATGATCTCCTCCAGGTGATTGAGATAATCCTGGGTGAACTCGGCCTCGGTGATCTTTGGGTTGCTGCGGTGGAAGGTGGAGCGGTAACGGTACGGGTCGAGGAAGTGCACTACCCCCGGCATTACCTCCGGCTCCCAGGCCACCCGACGCGGATCGCCGGTGGCGGCGATGGCTCCAAAGGTGGCCCCATGATACGAGCGGTAGCGCGTGAGGATTTTGTGCCGCCCGGTGTAACCCCGCGCCAGCTTGATCGCGTTCTCATTGGCATCCGCCCCACCCAAAGTGAACAGGAAACGGGACAACCCCTCTGGGGTTATTTCCGACAACAGTTTGCCCAGTTCGGCGCGCGGCCTGGTCGCCATGCCAGGCGCAGCGTAAGGTAGGGTGCGTGTCTGATCGACCATGGCTTCGATCACGCGCTCGTCGCCGTGACCGATATTGACGCACATGGTCATCGAATTGAGATCCAGATAGCGCTTGCCGTCCGCATCCCAGAAATAGACCCCTTTGGCTTTCGTGACCGGGATCGGGTTAACATGCGCCTGGGCGGACCAGGTCCAAAATGTATGTTCTAAACTCAGCGGGAGAATATCGGCGTCGTCGATTTCGACCATACCAACCTCAAAGAAGTGTGAGAAAATGTCTGAAATGCGGTATTTGCTGGCTTGCAGCGCACGCAAACACCATCAGCAGGGATAATCCTATCACAAATCCAGCCGGAGAGAAGCGTGTGCTATAATCCCAAAAGGTGGCCGGAGCTATCCACGGCCCGGACGTAACCAATGGAAACCAACTTCTCCCCTCAGAAAATCTCCGCCTGCTGCGACGGGCCGCTCCATCCGTCGGCTGTGCTCGGACTGCGCCTGTTCAACGCCGGGGAGTACTTCGAAGCGCACGAGGCTCTCGAAACTGCCTGGCGGTCCGAGCCGGGCCCGATCCGCGACCTGTACCGCGGCATCCTGCAGGTGGGAGTGGCCTATCTCCATATCCGGCGCGGCAACTGGATCGGCGCCCGCAAAGTTTTCCGCCGCTGCTGGCAGTGGCTCGACCCTTTTCCAGAGGTCTGCCGCGGCATCCGGGTCGGCAAGCTGCGCCAGGATGCCAGGCAGGTGGAGCAGACGTTGATACACGCCGGCCCGGAGGGCATCTCTGCTCTTTCGGATTGGCCGTTCAAACCGGTTGAATATACGCAATAGTTCTTTATTAATCCGGACCCTAGACCCGCTCTTTTCACATGAGGAGACTCCATGACCGCCGACCTTCCCTTCGAGAACAAAACCGTGCTGGTCACCGGCTCGGGACGCGGCATCGGGCGCGCCATCGCCCTGCACTTTGCCCACCTGGGCGCCGACCTGGTCATCAACTTCCACCGTAATAAGGCCCCTGCCGAAGAGGCTGCCGCCCAAATCCGGGACATGGGTCGGGATGCCATCGTCGTGCAGGCCAATCTCTCCAAGATCGAGGATATCGAGAAGCTGTTCCAGCAGATCGAGGACCACTTCGGCGGCCTGGACATCTTCATCAGCAACGCCGCCTCGGGTTTCAACCGCCCGGCCATGGAGCAAAAGGTCACCGGCTGGGATTGGACGATCGACGTTAACGCCCGCGCCTTTCTGTTCGCCGCCCAAAAAGCCGTGCCGTTGATGGAAAAGCGAGGCGGCGGAGCCATGGTTGCCATCTCCAGCCCAGGCGGCAGTCGCGTCATGCCCGATTACGTTGCGGTCGGCGCCAGCAAGGCTGCCCTCGAATCCCTGACCCGCTACCTGGCGGTCGAGCTGGCTCCGCGCGGCATCCATGTCAATGCCGTCTCCCCCGGCATCGTCGAGACGGATGCCCTCAAGCACTTCGCCGCTCTGGCCGATTCCACCGTCATTCCACGCGCCATCGAGAATACCCCCGCCGGGCGCATCGTCACCCCTGAAGACGTCGCCGGAGTGGTCGCCTTCTTATGCAAGCCCGAAGCCGGCATGATCCGCGGCCAGGTGATCGTGGTGGATGGCGGTTACACCTTAATGGTGCCGAATTAAAGCAGCGATTAGAGAGCAGAGAGCAGTCAAACCCCCTCGATCGAGGGGGTTTGACTGCTCTCTGCTCTCGCCATTTTCTACTCTCTTTCGATCAATATGGTCCGTGCGGGTGCGCCGTCCGATCCCTTCAACTTCAGCGGCAGGCAGTACAGCTCGTACGTCCCCGGCTCCACCTCAGATAGATCCAACCCCTCCAGCGCAACCACGCCCGCCTTGAGCAGCGCGACGTGCGTCGGTACGCCTGCGTCGAACGGAGCAACCGACAGGTAATCGATCCCTACCAGGCGTACGCCATGCTCCACCAGCCAGTCCGCCCCGTCAACCGAGATGGCCACGAAGTCCTCCTTGAAGCGCTCGGGCTCACGCTGCCAGTGCTCGGCGTTACCGGTCTTGAACAGCACTCGCCTGACCCCCGGCTCGACCCCAGCCCGCTCCAGCACATCCGCATCGATGACCGTCTCGGACGCCGGGATCTGCACCACCTGCGCCTGCCCTACCAGCACGTCCAGCGCTAGACTCTCGATGGTATTGCCCCCTGCCACGAAATGGAATGGCGCGTCCACATGCGTGCCGGTGTGTACGCCCATCTGGATCTGCGAGACATTCGCGTCCGCGCCCTCCTCGATCTTGCTGACGCGTTCGAGCGAGATGCCCGGGTCGCCCGGCCAGGTGACCAGCGCCGGGTGAATGGCAAGTGAAACATCGTAGATCTTCATGGATCCCTCCTATCTTTTTGTCTCTTTTATTCCTTCCAAAAGACGAGATCATTTTGAAAGAATAAAAATATAAAACCTACCATCCGCTGGCCGCGAACGTTCCTTTCAAGAACGCCTCCCGCTCCTGCGGGGTCATCGGCCTTGGCCGGGCGTAATCCTCCAACATGGCCGTCAGCAGCTCCGTGCTGATGTACTTGCCGTCATAGATCACGTGCCGGTCGAGGAACTCCAGGCGTGTCCCGGCGATCGGCAGGCTCTCGGCGTCGAACACCTCCGGCTGGAAGCCATCCGGCACGCGCATCTGGTCGAAGAACAGGTTGCCCAGGCCGAAGTGTACCAGGCTGTCCTTCACGAAGGCCATGCCCTTAGGGTAATGCGCCTGGCTGCCGCTGACGATGCTCGCCCCGGCCTCGGCCAGGGGTGTGAAGTCGCGCACCTCGAATTCCGTGGGCTTCAGGCTGTAGTTCTCGTTGTACTGCAGCGTGGCAATCACCACGTAGCCCTGTTGACGCAGCTCGGCGATCTTGGCCTGCATGGCCTCGTAATCGCAGCTGGCCGCGCCGACCCGCGTCTCGGTCGCCCAGACCGTCTCTGGCCCGGCCGGGTTGCAGCCAATGAAGGCGATCTTATTGCCATGATCCTCCAGCAGCAAGGGCTGGCGCGCTTCCTCCAGGTTCTCACCTGAAGCATAGTACTTAACGCCGTGCTCCTTCAGCAGGTTTAGGGTGTACGACAGCGAATCCACCCGCCAGTCGGTCAGGTGATTGCCGCTCAGCTCGATCACGTCCGCCCCGGAATATTCCAGCAGTTCCAGGTACTCGGGCTTGCTGCAGAACACCAGCGAAGTCTGGTTGGGGTTCGGGTCCGGGCAGCGCGGCTCGAAGGAGACCTCGTTGCTGATATGGGTGATGTCTGCGCCGCGCAGCCAATCGATGATGTCTTGGGCCGGGTAGGTCATCCCTTCGGCTTCCATCTTGGCCGCCGTCGAGCGCACCAGCGCGGTGACGCCCGTCACGACCACCGTGGTCAGCCGGGATGGATCGTAATTACTCTGCGGCAAAATGACCTCATCCGCCCCCACGGTTTCAGCCAGGCCAAACTTGATGGTCAACGGATAACGCTCTCGGTTGAAGGTCTTCTCGATCGGCGAGTTGGAATCCACCTGCAGTACCTTCCAGCGCGGGTCGAGCTGCTCGAACGGCACCAGCGCCCAGGAAGGCCGCTCCTGCCAGGCCATGCTCAGCAGGTCCTGCTCCGTAACCACCTGGATCAGGTTGCCCTGCGCCTTGCCCCACACCCCCTCGAACGCTCGCAGGGTGCTCTCGGCCATCATCAAAGGCGCTCCATCCAGCACGTCAACAGGTTGGCCGCGCCAGACATTGCGCAAGTCCTGCAGCGAGACGCCGTCGGTCAGGGTCGGGAAGGGCGCCACCACCGCATACACCCATTCTGCCATCTGCCCGCCGTAGGCGATACCCAGGTGCAGGTTAGCCTCCTCTGGAGATGCGGCCATCTGCGGCGGCTGGCGGAACTGCAGCGACTGGCGCAGCCCGGCCGGGATGGATGGATCGATCCACAGCGCCGGCTCCGCGACCGGCGTGGGCGAGGGCAGCAGGGTGCCGGTCGGGGCAGGTTCAGCGGTGCGCACAATTTCCCCAGTCGGCTCCGGGAGGGCCGCAGCCGATTCGGTGGCGCGCTGCCGGGCAACTTGCATCGGCGATGCCTGCACGCCGCATGCCAGCGTGACGACGATCAACAACACGAGGGGGAAGAAACGGATCCGGCGCATCCTTACCATCCCGCCGCGGCAAAGGCTTTTTGCAGCAGGTCCGCCCGCTCGTCCGCCGTCATCAGGCGCGGCTGCGAGGCGTCCTCCAGCATGGTCGTGAACAGCTCTGTGCCAATGTACTTACCGTCGTAAATCACGTGCCTGTCGATGAATGCCGGTCGCTGCCACTTCTCCATTTGATCGAAGAACAGGTTGCCCAGGCCATAGTGGATGAAGTGGTCACCGGCGAAAGCCATGGTTTGGGCGACGTGCGATTGGCTGCCGCTGACGATTGCCGCCCCGGCTTCAGCCATCGGTAGGAAATCGTGGCGCTGAGCGGAGGTGGGCTTAATATCGTCCACCTCGACCGCCTGGAAGGTGACCACCGGCACGATCCCCTGGTTGCTCAAGTCGGTGACGACGCCCTCTTCCCAATCCAGGTCACAGCGAGCCGCGCCAGGCGTCTTGGCCGTGGTCAGGATGTTCTCCGGCCCGGCCGGGTCGCAGCCGATGAAGGCGATGTGGTTGCCGTGATCTTCTACAATCAGCGGTTTGCGCCCATCCTCACTGTTCCTGCCGCCGCCGTAATAGCGCAGCCCATCCCGTTCGTACAGGTCCAGGGTGTACAAGAACGGGTCCGGGCCCCAATCCAGCACGTGATTTCCGGTCAGCTCGATCACGTCCGCACCGATTGTCTTGAGTAGTTCCATATAAGACGGGTCCGAACAGAACCGGGCCTCACGCCGCAGGGGTTTGGCCGGGGGGCAGTCGTCGTAAAAAGGCGCTTCGTTACTGATGTGGGTGATGTCGGCGCTGCGCAGGATACTGCCGATCTGCTCTGCCGGGTAGTTGACGCCCTCCTCTTCCATCCGCAAGGCTGTGCCGCGCACCATAGCAGTCACGCCGGTCATGATCAGCACGGTCAGCTTGGCAGCGTCACGGTTGCCGGTGGGCAGCAGTGAAGCTTGCACCTCGGGCGGCAGCGCCCAGTTGGCCTTGTCCTTTGTCGCCGGACGGAAAGCGAAGTGCACCGTCAGCGGGTAGGCGGAAGCCGCGAAATTCTTGTCCAGCGGGGAGCGATCATCGACACGCAGCACCTTCCAGCGCGGCTCCAACTGCTCGAACGGCACGATGGCCCAAGCGGGCCGCTCCTCCCAGGCCACATCCAGCAGATCACCTGCGTCCAAGATTTTCACCGCATCCGGTTCTGGCTCCCCCCACAACACTGCGAAGGTTTCCCGAGTGCTGGGCTCCATCAGCAGCGGACTGCCGCCAAAGGTCTCGTCCGGCTGGCCGTGCCAGGCTGCCTGCAGTTCCGCCTGTGTGACGCCGTCCGCCACGGTTGGGAAGGGCGCAACCAGGGCATACACCCACTCGACCGGGATATCCACCTGCGCCTCGGCCGTCACCGGCATCTGCGCCGACCTGGCGGCCTGGTTCTGCGGCTGCATCACCAGGTCGAAATCCGCCTGTGAAGACTGCTGTGCCTCCGACGAGTTCTCCGGCCACTGGATGCGGCTGCTAAGCCCCTGCGGCACAGCCGGAGAGATCCAAGCTGTCCAAAAGGTTGGAATGATGGTCTCGGGGGCTGGGCTGGCAGTGGGCGCTGCCGTCTCAGCCGGTGCGGTGCGAGTGGGTTTCGGCGTGGGCGCTGCCAGCGTTGGCGAAGAGGCCGGCGCCATCGCTGGCGCCGCGCAGCCTGACAGGAAAAGGATCACAACCAGTCCCCACGCAATCAAGGATTCCCAGCGTTTCTCAGCTTTGGGCAATGCATACTCCTTCGTCGGTTAAAATTGATTGTGTGTTTGCCGCAGCGGAGCCATCGCAAACAGGCAATCATCTTTCCCAGACGACTACTGTGATAATCGACACTTGCGCGGGCTTCCTTTCCTGCCGCCGGCAGCCGACCTAATTCTATCACCGGTCTCGATTTTGGAAGTGTTCTGGATTGACCTTGTCCTGGCAGCCTGTGTTTCCATTCAAAACCTGCGTTCGAATGGTTTATTCTGATCCGCTGACATTTGCATCGCACGTTGGATCGTCTCAACGCCCTTTCGGCAGTGTCACTGCGCCAGGCTGCCATTACAAGGATATCGAAACGGGCCTTGTACAATCCGCTGAGGTTCAAGGCGGTATAATTGGACAATTGATAGTTCCTGAGAGGAATTATTCCTATAATTACACCAGACACATCCGTAACCACTCCGAATTCTCGGACCGGTTTTAAGCACCAGGATTGAGGGAATCATTTATGCGTGAAGTTGCAGTATTGGGGATCGGTCAAACCAAGGTCGATGAACAGTGGGAAAAATCACTGCGCGAGCTGGCCGGCGATGCCGTGCTGGCCGCTTTGCAAGATGCCGGGCTGCCGGGCGCCGAGGGCATCTTCGTCGGCAATATGATGAGCGGCTCGGCCAATCACCAGCAGCACCTGGGCGCCTACATCGCCGACTGGGTCGGGATGCGCTACGCCGAGGGCCTGCGGATCGAAGCCGCCTGCAGCTCAGGCGCAGCCGCTTTCCGCTCGGCGGTCATGGCCGTGGCCTCCGGCGATATGGATGCCGTCGTGGCGGTCGGTGTTGAAAAGATGACCGACTCCCCCGGCGGCGAGATCACCGCTGAACTGGCCACCGCCGCGGATGCCGACTGGGAAGGCGATATGGGCCTCTCGTTCGTGGCCCTGAACGCCCTGGTCATGCAGCGTTATATGCACGAGTACGGCTGGAAGCACGCTGATTTCGCCGGATTCTCCATTAACGCCCACGCCAACGGCGTCCACAATCCCAACGCCCGCTTCCGGAAGGCCATCTCTGAGAAGGTATATCAAAACTCACCCATCATCTGCGACCCGATCAACCTGTTCGACGCCTCCCCAATGGGAGACGGCGCGGCTGCAGCCGTGATCGTGCCCGCTGAGATGGTGCGCAAGCGCGGTCTGCCGGTGGTCCAGGTGCTGGGCTCGGCTGCCGCCACCGATACCATCGCGGTCCACGACCGACGTATGCCCACCTGGTTGACCGCCGCCGAGAAGTCCGCCCGTGATGCCTATGCGCAGGCCGGCATCGGTCCGCAGGATATCGACCTGTTCGAGCTGCATGATGCGTTCACCATCATGGCCACCCTCTCATTGGAAGCCGCCGGCTTTGCACAGAAGGGCCAGGGCCCTCGCCTGGCGATCGAGGGCCAGATCACGCCCAAAGGCCGCATCCCGGTCGCCACTCGAGGCGGGCTCAAGGCGCGCGGCCATCCGGTCGGCGCAACCGGTATGTATCAGCTGATTGAGGTCGTGCAGCAGCTGCGAGGTGAAGCCGGCGGCACGCAGGTGCAGGACGCCCGCATCGGCATGGCTCAAAATATCGGCGGCAGCGGCTCGAATATCATTGCGCATATCTTGGGTAGAAGATAAAATTCTATTCATGATCCTAGAACATGCATCCGAACTATTATCAGCCTACCACGCCCATACCTTCCGCACAGATCCACGACTGCGGTTAAAAACCGTCGAGCAGGCGGTTGAATTCGTTAACGAACGCGGCTTCATTTTCTTCTGGCCCAACAAGAGCTTCCAAAACCTGCCCAGTCTTTGGGCAGCCGTCGCCGGGGACCGTCCGGTGCCGGACAACCATGACGATCCCGGTCACGTCACCTGGGATTGGAAAGACAAGATGCTTGGCCAGAAGCGCTGGTACTACGCCCGCATGCTGCGCCGCCGCAACACCATGATCTCGCTGGAGCTGGCGCCCTACTTCTACGCGCTCTCGCCCAACTTTGGCGATCCTGAGAATGACTACATGCTCCAGTACCAAGCCGGCAAAATGACCATGGAGTCGCGCAACGTATACGAAGCCCTGCTGCGTGAAGGCCGGCTTGACACCATCAGTCTCCGTAAAGCCGCCCACCTGTCCAGCGAGACCAGCTCCTCCCGCTTCAACCGCGCCCTTGAAGACCTGCAGATCGAGATGAAGATCATGCCGACCGGCATCTCTCAGGCCGGCGCCTGGAACTATGCCTTCTACTACGATATCGTCCCGCGCCATATGCCCGAGCTGCAAGAGCAGGCTCGCTTCATCAGTGATGAAGAGGCCCGCATGAAGCTGCTGGAGACCTACCTGCTCTCGGTCGGCGCCGCCACCAAGGGCGATGCCCGCAAGCTCTTTGGCTGGACCCCTGCCGACTTCCAGGACACGGTCGAGCGCCTCGCCAAGGCCGGGCGCATCGTCACAGGCATCCAGGTGGAAGGCCACAAAGGCGACTGGCTGGCAATCCCAGAACTGGCCCAAATATAACCGGCAGGATTTAATATTCCCAGGCCGAGGGAACCCTCTTGAAGAGATTCGAGAACGGAGAGCGGTATCTGCCCTTTGCTTCTGTTATAACTTTAACATCCATCCGCCTCTCATCAGGGGCCTGAGGCGCGGAATGCTAAAATCCAGGAGGGGAATTAATGGAGTTTCACATTTCACGTCTGGCACGTGACCGGTATAAATTCGACCAGAGCCTGTTCCGATATTCCGGCAACGTCATATTCGCCAATTTCCACGCGGCGCGGATCTTCGCCCAAAAGATGAACCAGCGCCGTGATCTGGTGCAGTTCCCCGAGCAGGCCGTCAAAGCCGGGCAGATCAACGCCATGGGTTTGATTGACGAAATCCTGCATCACGTCGTCCAGATGTACCGGGAACAAAAGAATCCCGAGGTCATGCAAGAAGCCCTGAAATACCTGGCCCAAGAGGTCGGCGACCAGGCGCTGGAGCGCACCCTGGCCGCCTTCACGGGCGAGTTCCCGCCCATTGCGGTCTTTAAAGGCGAGCTGACCGTGGACGAGTACCTGCAGGGCGAGACCGAGGGGATCTCCAACCGGGCCGTCGCCCTGGAAGAGATGCTCATGCTCTGGATCGCGAACAAGAACCCGGCCTTCAACCCCTTCCAGGAGCTGTTCGATGACGACCGCCTGTCGGTCGAGACGGCGTACCCGCGCGTCCTGCGCGACCTGCACGCTTTCTTCGAGAAACAGCCCAAGTTCGGTCCTGACAACCAGAACCTGATCGATATGCTGCGCGCCCCGGCCCTGAACGACCCCAACTCCCTCGAAGGCCAGCTCAACTTCATTCGCCGCCGCTGGTCTGAGCTGCTCGGACGCTACCTATACCGCCTGCTCAGCAGCCTCGACCTGATCCTGGAAGAACATAAAATGGGCTTCCTGGGCGGTCCCGGCCCCGTACCGATCCCGATTTATGATCTGGCGGCCGCCGAAGCCGAGCCCGAGCGTTTTAGCCTCGATCGTGACTGGATGGTGCGCCTGGTGCTGATCGCGAAGAACACCTACGTCTGGCTCGACCAGCTCAGCCAGCAGTATGGCGCAAGCATTACCCGCCTGGATCAAATCCCGGATGAAGAGCTTGAGAAGCTGGCGCGTTGGGGCTTTACCGGCCTGTGGCTGATCGGGCTGTGGGAGCGCAGTGAGGCCTCCGCCATCATCAAGAAGATGATGGGCAATCCAGAAGCCATCGCTTCGGCTTACTCCCTGGCTTCCTACAACATCGCCGCCGACCTGGGCGGTGAGGATGCCTACCGCAACCTCAACGAGCGTGCCCGCCGCTACGGCATCCGCCTGGCCAGCGACATGGTCCCCAACCACATGGGCATCGACTCCTCCTGGGTCGTCGACCATCCCGAGCGCTTCATCTCGCAGGATTACAGCCCCTTCCCCTCCTACACCTTCAACGGCCCTAACCTCTCCCCCACCGACCGGGTCGGCATTTACCTGGAAGATCACTATTACGACCACACCGACGCAGCCGTCGTTTTCAAGCGCGTCGACCACGACAACGGCGCCACCCAGTACATCTACCACGGCAACGACGGCACCTCCATGCCCTGGAACGATACCGCCCAGCTGGATTACCTCAAGCCTGAGGTGCGCGAGGCCATCATCCAGACCATCCTGGATGTTGCCCGGCGCTTCTCCATCATCCGCTTCGACGCCGCCATGACCCTCACCAAGCGCCATTACCAGCGCCTGTGGTTCCCGCAGCCCGGCACCGGCGGCGACATTCCCTCACGCGCCGAGCACAGCATGACCAAAGAGCAGTTCGACGCCGCCATGCCTGAGGAGTTCTGGCGCGAAGTAGTCGATCGGGCCGCAGTCGAAGCGCCCGACACGCTCTTGCTTGCCGAGGCATTCTGGCTGATGGAGGGCTACTTCGTGCGCTCGCTGGGCATGCATCGCGTCTACAACAGCGCCTTCATGAATATGATGCGCAACGAGGACAACGCCAAGTATCGCCAGGTGATGAAGAATACCCTCGAATTCGAGCCCGAAATCATGAAGCGCTTCGTCAACTTCATGAACAACCCCGATGAGCGCACCGCCGTCGACCAGTTCGGCAAGGGCGACAAGTACTTCGGCACCGCGGTCATGCTGGTCACCCTGCCCGGCTTGCCGATGTTCGGACACGGCCAGGTGCAGGGCTTCTCCGAAAAGTATGGCATGGAGTTTCGCCGCGCCTACTGGAACGAGTTCCCCGACCCCTACCTGATCGAACGCCATGAGCGTGAGGTCTTCCCGCTCATGCACCGCCGAGCCGAGTTCGCTGGTGTCGACAACTTCCTGCTGTACGATTTCTTCAATCAGGCCGGTTTCGTCGATGAGGATGTCTACGCCTACTCCAACGGCGTGGGCGACCATCACAACCTGGTGGTATTCCACAACAAGTTCTCCGACACCGCCGGTTGGGTCCGCATGTCGGCCGGCTACATGGATCGCAGCACAAAGACGGTCGTTCAACGCAGCCTGGCCGAGGGCCTCGGCCTGCACCCCGCGGAGGATACCTTCGTCGTCTTCCGCGACAGCATTACCAACCTCGAGTACATCCGCCCCAGTTTGGAACTCCAGGAGAATGGACTGTTCCTGCAGCTGGGCGCTTTCAACTACCATGCCTTCTTGGACTTCCGCCAGGTGCAGGATAATGAATTCCACTCCTACCGCCAGTTGAGCCAGTACCTCAGCGGCAGTGGCGTGCCCAGTGTGGAAGGCGCCCTCAAAGAGCTGGTTCTGCAGCCCGTGCAGCATCCCTTCCGCCAGATCGCCAATCCCGGTTACTTCCAGTACCTGCTCGACAACCGTCTGGATCAAGAGACGGCTGAACTGCCCGAGGCCTTGCTCAAGGAAGCCGCAGAGAAGACCGCCCACCTGTTGGACGGCATCCAGTTCCTGACCGGTGACAATCAAAACAAGGATGAGATCTTAACCGAAGTCCAGCGCCGCCTGGAAGCCCTGCTCTCGCTGCCGGCGCTGGAGAAGCTCTACCCCGTGCCGCGCGCTTCGAAAGCGTATCCCAAGGCCGTTGATTATGTCCGTGAAGGTCTGGAAGATCACGATGAGCGCTGGCTGGCGCTGTTTGGCTGGGTGTTCGTGCAAGACCTGGGCAAGCTGACCGGCACCGAGGACTTCCAGAGCGCCAGCCTGAGCTGGATCGAAGAGTGGCAGCTCGCCCGCATTCTCAAAGAGACCTACCAGTCCATGGATATCGAGGAGGGTAAAGCAGCCCGACTGGTCGATGTGGTGCGGATGCTGGTGGCCCAGCAAAACTGGTACACAGAACTGGGCAAGAAGCCCCTGCGCCAGGTGCTGCAGTCCTGGCTGTCGAACGACACCGTGCAGCGCTTCGTGGGCGTCAACCGCTATAAGGACGTGCTGTGGTTCAACCAGGAGGCCTTCGACGAGTTCGCCTGGTGGATGGCAGCCGTCAGCCTGTTCGAAGCCGCCGGGCGGCAGAAGACCACCGCCGGCCAGCTGGTCGAGCAGACCCTCGACGTGCACGAGATCGTCCAGTCCCTGCTGGAAGCCGAAGAGCAGTCGGATTACAAGGTGGAGAAGCTGCTGGAAGCGCTCAAAGAGTAAAAAACTGGATGAGGGAACACAGAGCAGAGGGTCGTCAAAACGTTTTGACGGCCCTCTGCTCTGTGTTCCCTCATCGACTTTTTTCGGCATCTAAATTGCAACATCACCTTCAACTCTCTCAGGAAGGTGCCTGCCCGCATGTACCCTTACACCGCATCCCAGACCCGCTCCCGGCGTTGGATTCTGTGGCTCTTCAGCCTGTTTTTACTGGTTCTGTCCATCCATTTCTCGGCGCTGGTGCGCAAGAGCGCCAAAGCCGAGAACGAGCAGTCGAGCGCCACCGCCACCTTCGCCGCACCCGCATCGGAAACAGCCACTGCTGCCCCGATTCAGCCAACGCAGACATTCACCGAAGTACCCAGCACCACGCCCCTGCCGGATACGCCCACCCCGCCCCCCACCAGCACGCTCGCACCCACCTCCACTCTCGCGCCGACCAGTACCCCCGGGCTCGAACCGGGCACAACCCGCGTCTCCTCCATGGACGGCATGCTGCAGGTCTACATCCCCGCCGGGAAATTCAACATGGGCACCTCCGACGGCCTCAGTGACCGCCTCAACCAGCCCATGCACAAGGTGGACTTGGATGCCTATTGGATCGACCAGACCACTGTCACAAACGCCATGTACAAGCAGTGCGTGGATTCCGGCGGCTGCTCCCGACCCATCCGCAAAGAGATCAACCCACACTATTACGACCCCGCCTACGCCAATCACCCCACCGTCTATGTCGTTTGGGACCAGGCCGAGCAGTACTGTGAGTGGTCCGGCGGCCGCCTGCCGACCGAGGCCCAATGGGAAAAGGCAGCTCGCGGCACGGACAAGCGCCTGTACCCCTGGGGCAGCGCCGATCCGAGTTCCAACCGGGTCAACGCCGGCAGTTACCATGACACTACCGTGCGGGTTGGAAAGTATCCCAAGGGCGCCAGCCCGTACGGCGTGCTCGACATGGGCAGCAACGTGCGTGAGTGGGTTGCCGATTGGTTCCGAGAAGATTACCCCAAGGGCGATGCAGAGAATCCCGCCGGCCCGGAAAAAGGCAAAGATAAAGTCCTGCGTGGCGCCTCCTGGTTCGACCCCCTCGACTACGTGCAAGTCACCGTCCGTCTCTTTCACCCGCCCAATTCGGCTGGCTGGAACCGCGGCTTCCGCTGTGCGTATGAGCCCTGATCTTAAACAATAGACTTGAATATAAAAATCGATGTCGGTAACATCGATTTTTATATTCAAGTCTATTGTTTAAGATCAACAGCTCACTGCCGCATCCGGCAGTTGGTGATGCTGCCTGGCCCGCTCCAGATGGTGACCGAAAACCACGTCTGCTCTAAGGCCCGAGCGCCAGCTCACCACCGGCTTGAGCCACTCCTGCGCCGCGCAGTTCAGGTTGACGCCGGTCGCCAGGAAGGTCAGCCAGACAGCCTGGGCTGCATACGCCACGTTGTTGCGCGGCTCGATGCGGTCGAAGTCGTCGAAGAACCAGCCGCACGAGGTGAACATGCGCTGGCGCTCGTACTGTGCCTGCAGCAGCAGGCCGATCTTTATCAGCTCCTCTTGCGACAGCTCGTGCGGGATCACCCGCCGGATCAGCGCTTCCAACTGTTCGTTCCCGTTCAGCACCCGGATGTACTGGTGGCGCAGTTCCCACGGATCGGGCAGATACATCCGGAGCATCTCCAGGTACTGCTTATCCACCTGCTCCGCAAGCGACTCCAGCGCCTGCCGCAACGGCGCCTTCCAGGCCGCATGGGGGGTACAGCCGCATTCGCCAGACCAGCGCAGCACGCCATGATGGCAGCTCCACGAGGTGTCGTCCCTCACTTGCACGATCTGCTCGGGCTTATGCTCTCTCAGCCATAGGGCCGGGTAGGTGGGTAAGATCGATTTCCCTCGCAAAGCGCCATTGAGCAAATACGACAGGAACTTATCGCGGAACGGCTGGTGATGGCCGTACAGCTCGCCGTCCGAAGCCACGATATACAGCTGGTCGGGGTCGGATTTGCGCTGCATAGGTTGGAAGCGCGACGACAGCGCCTCGACAACGAAGCGGTCTGCATTGACCGAAATGCCCGGGTCGAAGCTGACCCGCATGCTGAGTTCCTGGTGATAGAAAAAGGCCACCATCTCTTTACCGTTGGGCAGCGGCACTCGGTAAGGTTTCGACACGTCCAGGCTGGGCGAAGCCGCCTGCCAGGGCGCCAGGATGGTAAAGCGGATGCCCTCATCCGCCAGCACCTCCAGGGTCTCGGTGTCCACCGCCGCCTCCGGCAGCCACATGCCCTCCGGTTTGTGCCCGAAACGGTGCTCGAAATCGCCGATTCCCCAGCGCACCTGCGTGATTTTATCTTCCTTGGATGAAAGCGGCAGGATGGTGTGATTGTACGACTGCGCCAGGGCGTTGCCCACGCCGTAACGCAGCATGTTGCTGCGCTCCTGCTCGACGATCATCGCCACCGTCTCGGGATGGCGCTCCGCCATCCACTGGAACAGGGTTGGCCCTACATTGAAGCTGATCCGGGCAAAGTTGCCCAGCTCGGCGTTGGGGCGGTAGCAGTGGTCGTAGATGCGCTCGTTCCAGTTCGGATACGGCGCGGCGCCGGGCTCCAGGGGAATCTCACCGGTCAGCGGGTCCTCTCGAGGCGGTTGATAAAAATGTCCATGAATGCTGAAGGCCTGGGTTGACAATTAAGGAAGTCTCCTTCTATTTTTACGAGATTTTCTTTGCAGGTAATCCAGGTTTTGAGTGAAGCGGGAGGGCATCAAGCCAAACACCCGTGGCAGGGTATCAAGAGGACAGGTGCGGTCGGCAGCCAGTGTGTCCAGCCAAAAGATGGAGACCGGAAACCGCCCCGACTGCTCCAGCCACAAGGAAATGGATCGGATATACGCAGGGTTCAGCGATATCAGCCTGCGGCGCAGCTTCAGCGTGTCAAGCAGCGTCTCCACCACCTGATGAAAAGTGAAATATTCCGCTCCGCCGATCGCGATGGTTTGGTTGACCATCTCGGGGTTTTCTAACGCCAGCAGCATGCAGGTCACCACGTCCTCGACGAAAATCGGCTGGAGCATCGATGTTCCCCCGCCGGGAAGCAAGAAAAAACCCGGCGAGGACTGCAGCAGCCGAGCAAGAGAGGTGGTGAAATGGTCGTTAGGGCCATAGATGGATGCGGATCGGAAAATGGTGTAGGGAATACCGCTGTGCATGAGATGGCTTTCGGCGATAGCCTTGGCCTTTAATAAAGTGAACGCCGAAAAACGATCGGCGGAAAGATGGCTGAGATAAAAAATACGCTCAACGTTCGACTGCGAAGCAGCGAACGCCAGTGATTTGGTGCCCTCCACATCCACTCCGGCCAGGTCGGCGCGGCTGCCGCGGTTCTCGTCGCCCGCCAGATGGAACACCACGTCCACATCTTTGAACGCCGCCCGCAGCCCGCGCTGGTCCTTCAGGCTGCACACCGCCACCTCGACGGGAATGCCGCGCGGCAGATTGGGCGAGGTGGCCGAAGGGCGCAAGAGAATACGCACCGGCTTCCCCATTCCGGCCAACTGGCGAATGAGCACCTTTCCTACAAACCCTGTTCCACCTGTAACCAAAATCATGTGTAACTCTATTATAGCAGGAAGCGCCCATTTTCGCCCGGTCCCCTTTTCAGGCGTAGAGGGTTTGCAAACTACCCGGCGAAGCCTCCAACGCTGCCGGCTGCTGGCACAAATCTTGCTACTTACAGCATGACTCCCTATTCACTGAGGCAGGATTGACACCAAAATGACCATGGCAGCGTTTTCATCACCGTTCCCTCCCCGCAAAACCCGGCTCGGTTTTCACTACTACCCGGATACCTTCCACTATACCGAGAATGACCTGCAAACCTGGCTGCTCGAACTCAAAGCCCTCGGCGCGTCCTGGCTGGTGCTGCAATCCCCGGTCGACCGGGCCATCCCCGAATACTTCCTGCGCGGCCTGGTTGAGAATGGCGTCGAGCCGCTGGTGCAGTTCAACCTGCCGCTGCTGACCCCACCCGACCTCACCGGTCTGCGCCCGCTCCTGTCTGCTTATCAGCGCTGGGGCGTGACTGGCCTGCTCTGGTACGACCGCCCCAACGCCCGCCGCTCCTGGCCCGCTTACGGATGGGCTCAGCAGGGTCTAGTCGAACGCTTCCTCGATCGCTTCTTGCCGCTCGCCGACCTGTCGCTGCAAGCCGGGTTGAACCCGATCCTGCCGCCCCTGGAACCCGGCGGAAGCTATTGGGATACCGCCTTCCTGCGCTCGGCCCTCGAATTGCTGGAGCGCCGCAAGCAAACCCATCTGCTCGACCAGCTGACGCTCTCGGCGTACAGCTGGACCGGCGGGCAATCGCTCAACCGGGGCGCAGGTGGGCCGGAACGCTGGCCCGAAGCGCGCCCCTACCGCCCACGCACCGAGCAGCAAGATCAGCGCGGCTTCCGCATCGCCGACTGGTATGCCGCCGTAAGCAAGGCCGCTCTCGGCAAAAGCTGCCCGATCGTTCTGCTCGGCGCTGGCGTACAGGACGATCCTTTTCAGCAGCCGGACCAGCCGCTCTCGCCCGAGCGGCACGCTCAGGTTACCCTGGCAATCGCCAATCTGCTTGCCAACCAGCCCGCCAAAGATCCCTACGATGCAGAGACTGAGCTGGAGCCGCTGGCCGGCGAAGTGCTCTCCTGCAGCTTTTGGCTGCTGGCCGCCGGGAAGCACAGCCCGTTCCAGAGCCAGGCCTGGTATCCGGCGGATGCCGCTGAGGATGAGCCGCTGCCCGCCGTCGAGTGTCTCAAAGCCTGGACTGCGCAGAACACACAATCGTTCGATTTTCCGGCGGTCAGTGCCACCGCCAAGAATGGGCCGATTGGGCGAGACCTGTACCAGCCCCGCTCCCCCTCCGCTCACCCGATCCGTCATTACTTGCTGCTGCCGACTTATGAGTTCGGCGTGGCGGACTGGCACCTGAACGTCATCCGCCCATTCGTCAAGAAGTACCGACCAACCGTCGGCTTCTCGCTCGCCGAGGCCACCCTGGCTGCCAGAGTCACCGTGCTGGGGGATGCGCAAGCCATCCCGGATGAAGCGCTGGAGAAACTGCGCCAATTGGGTAGTTTCGTTGAGCGAATCACCGGAGATGGCACGAGTATTGCAACACAGTTATCAGAGAGGTGATCCATGAACACAGCCATGCCCGTAAAACCCATCCATCGTACACCCATCGCAGCCCCACGCCTGCCCGTCATTAAAGTCATGGGCCTGGGTGGCGGAGGCTCCAACGCGATCAACCGCATGATCGAACTTGGTCTCAGCGGGATCGAATTCATCGCCGCCAACTCTGATTCCCAAGCGCTGAAGAGCAGCCTGGCATCGACCAAGATCCAATTGGGTCCGGTGCTGACGCGTGGCCTCGGCGCCGGGGGAGATCCCAAAGTTGGAGAAGCCGCCGCAGAAGAAAGCTTCAAGGAAATCAGCCAGGCTCTGGCAGGCGCCGATATGGTCTTCCTCACCGCAGGTATGGGTGGGGGCACCGGCACGGGCGCCATCCCGATCGCTGCGCGGGCCGCTCGTTCCCTCGGTATGGTCACCACCGCCATCGTCTCAACCCCCTTCTCCTTTGAGCTCGGTCGCAGACAGAAAAACGCTCGTGAAGGACTGGCCCGCTTGCGGCCTTTCACCGACACCCTCATCACCGTCCCCAACGACCGTTTGCTGCAGATCGCGCCCCGTGACTTAACCCTCGACCTGGCCTTCCGCCTCGCAGACGACGTCCTCCGCCAGGGCATCCAGGGGATCACGGAGATCATCACCCAGCCTGGAATTCTCAATGTCGACTTTTCCCACGTCCGCCAACTGATGAAAATGGGCGGGGGATCACTGCTGTCCATCGGCCAGGGAGAAGGAATTGGAAAGGCCAAACAGGCCATCGACAGAGCCCTGCATCATCCACTGCTCGACGAAATTGCGCTCGAAGACGCCACAGGCATCATCGCAAACTTCACAGCCGGCAACGATCTTACTTTCTTGGAAGTGACCGAAGCGCTCGATTATCTCTCCTCGAAGACGAATTATCAGGCAGAGGTCATCCCGGGCGTCATCGGCGATGAGCGCATGCAAAACAGGGTTCAGGTCATCCTGGTCATCACAGGGTTGGGGGCCACGCCGCTAGAGACCAAAGTCGAGGAGAAAAAGGCCGGCGAAGCACAACCCGCTCCGATAGCCGTCGCCAACACAGCCAGCATGGACACCTCTCACTCTTATCCTGCAGGTGCGCCCTCCGCAGCCGCTACGGCCGCTCCCGCCGCCTCATCCGTAAATGCGGGCGCACCTGCACCGGCTCGTGAGCGGTCACACATCGAGTTTGCCGCCAGCCCCGCCGATCTTGACCTGCCGGCCTTCATGCGCCGCAGGTCTCGCTAACCAGAAAATGCCGGGTGCCAATCATGGATCGTGATCTGCTAGATGCCATCTGCAAACAAATTTACCGGCGCTTCCCTGAGGTGAATGGCAGCAAGCCCAGGGTGCGCGCCTACGAAGGTAGCCAATCGCTGCTGATCTTCCAGGGCAAAGGGGTGGCCGCCAACGGCCACCCCATCCCCCACAACATTCGAGTCATCGTCGATCAAAAAGGCAAGATCAAAAAAGTGACAAGCTCGCGCTGATCGACCTCCACCTTCACTGCTCCAAAAACACCTCTTCCCGAGCAGCCCGCACACACTACTGCATACCATAGGGATCATCGATGAACGCTAAACTTTACAATCAGGTTGAGATCGCTTTTTGGGATTTTTTCATCTACACCTTAAGTGAGTCACAGTTCGTCCGCAGGTTCATTCGTGGCGCTTTCCAATTCTCGTCCAGATGGAGTTTGGCCATTGCGCTGGTGGCGCTGTTCTGCTCGGCCTTGATCGGCCTGTTTAGCGGAATGCTCCTGTACGTCCTGGCCTTTTTGATTCAGTAGGAGCAAATGATCATGTTGAAGAAATGGGCACTCCTTATCATCCTGTTGTTTACAGCGGGTGTGCCGCTCCAAAAAGTCAAGGCAGCTCGCGGCGTGCCCGGTTCGAGTGAGTTCGGGTTTGGCTCGCACCTGGCGGTCAACGGCTCGCTGGTCAATCCTGCGCTCGAAATGGCCGGCAACCTTCCGCTGGATTGGATCGCCGTCGATTTCGCCTGGTCGGCCTACTACTCCACCGCAGAATTGGAACCGGATTTCTCGGCCCTGGACGCAGTCGTATCCTATGCAGCCGAACATCAGGTCAGCGTGATGCTGAGCATCACCGCCGCCCCCAAATGGGCCATACGGACCGAGGGGCCGGACCCGGAGCAGACCGCAAAACTGGTGGCGCGCTTGTTGAAACGCTATGGGAATGCACTGCAAGCGATCGAGCTCTTCCCCGGGGCCAACACCAAATCCGGGTGGGGCGCTGCACCGGACGCTGGAGCTTACGCCGCCATGGCCGGTGTGGTGCGCGCCCAGCTGGCGCAATCCGACAGCCCGGCGCTGCTCGTGCTGGCCGGATTGGTCCCGATGGATGCCGGCGCGATCGACGGCGTCGATGACCTCCTGTTCCTGCAAGCCCTGTACGATGCCGGCATCCGGCAGTCAGGCGATGTCCTCAGCTTACAAATGAACGACCTGACCGGCGATCCTCTGGTTGCGCCGGACGGGCAGGAACACCGCATTCTGCGCCACTACGAAGAGCTGCGCCAGATCATGTTGACCAACAGGCATGAGAATGGGATCGTTTGGCTGACTCGTTTTCAGGCCCCTTGTGGTACAATGATTTAAGCAGATCAGCGTTATCAAGATCCCGAGCAGCAGTCTACCTGGCTGGTTCAAGCATATACTCAGCTTCGTTCCCAGTTGTACATCGGAGCAGTCTTCTATGATGCGTTGAACCCTGGCGGGCCTGGCTCGTGTTCCAAAATAGGGAGGTCACTCGTACTCGCAACGGCCCAGTATCACTCGTTCTATCCAAAGCTGCGGGATCTCATCGCTGAAAATGCGCCAGAAACAATGCTGACCCTTCGCGGGCGGCCAAAGGATGGGGAGTTTATCAACAGCCGGCCATAGAAATGAACAAAGTACGCATCGTGGTTCTCATCACCGTCTTCCTTGCATGCATGATCCTCGGCTTCACCGCCGCCAGGCACCTTGGAGATTCCCTGCCCGTTCACCCGGTGGCCGCCGCCATCGATACGCCTGCTGCCAAACCACAGAGAAACATCCTTATCCTGCACGTCGATGACCTTCGCGATCCGGACTTGATTTCGGTCTGGATCGTTTTTGCTGCCGATTACGATAAGCCTTACATCAGTTTCAAATCCCTCTACCCGGATCCACTCACCGACTTCCGCCCCGCCCCGGTTCGAGCCTTATTTTCGCTGCAAAAGGATGGCTCGCTGTCAGCGCCGTTCGTCAAGTGGCTGCAAGACATGCACGTGGACTGGGATGGTTACTTCCTGATGGACCAAACCGGCCTGACCCAGTTCGGCGAATGGATGACCGGTAAGCAGCCATCCCTGCAGGCCCTGCTCCCCATCAACTCCGAACAATCGCGTCTCGTCTTCCAAGATGAAGCCCAGATGTACCTCGATATCTGCACCAGCTTGAATGCCATCGCCTATCTAAAACGACCCGAAATGCGCTGGTCTGAGCTGGTTCCCGATCACATGCAAACTGATTTCAATTTCGAATTGGCCGTGCTGAACTGGGATCAGATCAACTCTCTGGAGAATCCCCATTGCGAAGTCATCGGGATCGACTAATCCGCGGCAATCACCAAAACAGAACACCGGCATCTGGGATGCCGGTGTTCTGTTTTGGTGATTGCCGCCTGTTGACTCCTACGTAATCATCGACTTCGGCAGAAAATCCGCCCGGTTCATATAGGCCAGGAAAACTTCATCCTCACGGAAGTCCACCCGGGTGATGGCTACATTGTTCAGGCTGAACCAGGTTCTGCGTTCCACGTTCAAATCAAGCAGCGCGGTAACGAACATATTGTAAAAACCGCCGTGACTGACAATCGCCACGTGATGGTCGCTGCCGCCGTGCTCCTCCAGCAAGATCTTCAGCACCTCTTTGGCGCGCGGCAAAAATTCCTCCTCCATCTCAAAGGCCCGGTTCCACCAGCCCTCCTCCGTGATGGTTTCGGGGAGCTGAAAGCTCGGGAAGCGCTTCAGCAAGTAAGAGCGGGCGCTTCCGGGCAGGCCCTCGCGCTCGCCGGTCTCCGGGTCTTTCAAGTAAATACCGCCAGTCTCATGCAGTTCTTTCCACCCAACCAGCGGCACTCCCGTCGCCTCCGAAATGGCCGTTCCGGTCTCTACCGAGCGGATCATCAGACTGCTGTACAGGTGAGTCAAGCCAAACCCACCCCGGTTCTGCGAATTGTGCGCGTACCCCTCTACTTCCTCATCCTTTTTGCTGAGGAACTTCGCCACGATTTTGGCTTGCTCTTTCCCTAATTCCGACAGCTCCGGATCCTCGCTGCGGCCTTCGCTCGAACCCGTTCGGTCCCACAAGGCATTGTTCTCCGATTGAGCGTGCCGGACAAAATATAACTGCATTTCAAGTTCCCTCCCAATTCAAATCTTCGTTGGCCTAATTTTACCTGAGAAAGAAGGAAGAATTGCAGGAGCAGCCAACCGGTGTGACTTTTGGTTGCCCGCGCAGCCGGCGCTGGCGATCAAAAATCACACCTCGTGACTGCCCTCACAAACATTAACAATCACACGATTTAGGGAAAAGCAGGTATGTTATAATGGCCGAAACGTCTAATCGGCAAAAAATTTGGCCGGTAATCAAGAATTAGGGATGGAGATAAAATACCTTGGACGATAATCAGAAGATTCCAACAAAAGTTGAAAATGACGTCGTCGTCGGCCTGGACTATACATTAACCGTTGACGGCCAGGTCATCGACTCGACCAAGAACGAGGACCCGCTCCAGTTTATCCAGGGGCACAAGAACATCATTCCCGGTCTGGAGCAGGCATTGTATGGGATGAAAGTGGGCGATCACAAAGAAGTTACCGTCAATGCCAAGAATGCTTACGGCGAGCTGAACCCGGAAGCCCAGATCGAGGTGCCTCGCTCTGAATTTCCGCCGGAGATCCCCCTCGAACAGGGCGTCCAGTTACAGGTCCGGGATATGGCCGGCCAGGTGCAGGACGCGCGCATTGAGAAAGTTGCCGAAGACACAGTCACGCTCGACTTCAATCACCCGTTAGCAGGAAAAGACCTGCACTTCGATGTCACCATCGCCAGCCTGCGCCCCGCCTCTGAAGAAGAGCTCGAACACGGGCACGTTCACGGCGAAGACGATGAGGATGAGGAAAATTTCGAATACGAAGACGAGGACGAAGAAGAAGGCCTGTACGACGAGGATGACGAGGAATTCGAGGACTTCGAAGAAGACGAAGAGTATGACCAAGAGGATGAGCTGGAAGAGGAAGGCTTCTACATCGAGGATGAAGATTTAGACTCCGATGAAGATGACCGCCACAAGAGCTGACAGCCCCACTTCTCACCCCTCCACGACTTCCATAAAACCTGGTTTCCCCATTTGAAATCAGGTTTTGATTTTCATAAAAAACGTTTTTGGGATGGCGCGGCAGCTGCCGCGCCATCCCAAAAACGTTTTTTATGAAAATCATTTATAATCGACTCAACCGACTCGCAGGTGTTTTGAGATGGAGACCCTTGACATGACCGACAGCTACCTGGAACGCATGCTTTCCGACCGAGAGCGAATTGTCCTCATCCAACGCCAGCATTGGCTCAAGCTGCTGCGCTATATTCTGGTCGAGCTATTGATTACCATCGTCATTGTGGCAGTCGTCGCCATCTTGCAAGCGACGCTCGCCGTTCCGCTCCTCTGGCTTGGCTACCTCCTGGTGATCTTCCCCCTGGTAAGCCTGATTGGAAAAATCCTTGGCTGGTACAACCACAAATTCGTGGTCACCACCCGGCGAGTGATCGAGGTATGGGGCGTGTTCAGCAAGAACGTGACCGACTCCTCGCTGGAGAAGGTCAACGACGTCAACATGGAGCAGTCCGTTCTCGGGCGCATGTTCAACTACGGCGATATCAAGGTCATCACCGGCAGCGACATCGGCGTAGACACCTACGAGATGATCGACCATCCGCTGGAGTTCAAGCGAGCGATGCTCAACGCAAAGCAGAACCTGGTCTCCGAAGCCACCCGGCAGCCCCCACGTGACCAAATCCCGGCCATGATCGCCCAGCTCGATCAGTTACGCCACAGCGGCGCCATCAGCGAAGCGGAATTTCAACAGAAAAAGCAGGATCTGTTACGGCAAATGTAGTCATTTCGATCTCCGGCATTGACAGTGGTGTTTTGACGGAAGGGAACACCACTGCAGCCGCGTTTTCTTCCGCCAAACCGTCACCCAATACCATTCAGGAGATTTTCCATGATGTCACCCAGTAAGATACGCACGATCACTGCTGAAGACCTGTATCAATTCCAGCTGCCCTCGAACGCCCGCATTTCGCCCAACGGCGATGCGGTTGTGTTCGCGGTTCAACGGGTCGACTCGAAGACAGAGAAGAAGTACAGCAACTTGTGGATGGCCCCCGTCGATGGCGGTGAGCCCTATCCGTTCACCTACGGCGATCAGAACGACACTTCCCCCGAATGGTCGCTGGACGGCAGCACGATTGCCTTCTTGTCCAACCGCCAGGACCCCGATAAGCCGGCCCAGGTCTATCTCATTCCGGCGCGCGGGCGGCGAGGCTCGCCCACTGACCGACATCCAGGGCAGCATCTCCGAAATCAACTGGTCTCCGGATGGCACGCGTCTGCTGTGCCGGGCGCGCAAAACCGACGCCGATGTGCTGGAGCGTCAGAAAGACGAGCAGAAGAAGAACCTGGGTGTGGTAGCCCGCCATTACGACCGGGTGTTCTTCAAGTTAGACGGCGAAGGCTACCTGCCCAAAGAGCGCTGGCATATCTGGACGGTGGAGGTGGAGACCGGCAAAGCGAAGCAGTTGACCGACGACCCCATCTTCGATGAGAACAACCCCACCTGGTCGCCCGACAGCAAACACATCGCTTTCATCTCCAACCGCAGCGACAACCCCGACTTCGACCTGTATAATGTTGGCCTGTACGTGATCCCGTCTGCCGGGGGCCAAATCCGCCAAATCCCCACCCCACCCGGTGAAAAAGAGCTTCCCAGCTTCTCTCCTGATGGGCAGTGGATCGCCTACTATGCAAGCGAAACCAACCGTGAGACCTACAAGAATATGGGCCTGTGGGTCACGCCAGTCGATGGCTCGACTGCGCCTCGCAACCTGACCGGGGTCTACGACCTGCACACGACCGCCTGGACCATCAATGACATGGGCCAGCCCGAAACAATGAAGCCCACCTGGGCGAACGACAGCCGCAGCCTCTATTTCCAGGCCATCCAGCACGGCAGCACCCTGCTCTACCGCATCTCGACCAACGGAGGCAGCCTGGAAACCGTGCTCAATGGCGGCGGCGTGGTCGCCAGCTTCAGCTTCGACGATTCACAGACCAAACTGGCCTACCAGTACGGCACCATGACCGACCCGGGCCAGATCCGCGTCTGCGATACACGCACCGGGGTAGAGAAAGAGCTGACCCGCCTCAACCGCGACTTGCTCGATCATATCGACCTGGGCCAGATCGAAGAAGCCTGGATCCCCGGCCCGGATGGCAATCAGATCCAGGGTTGGATCCTCAAACCACCCAGCTTCGATCCCAACCAGCAGTACCCCTCGATTCTGGAGATCCATGGTGGGCCACAGACCCAGTACGGCAATTTCTTCATGCACGAGTTCTACTACCTGGCTGCCAACGGTTACGTGGTCCACTTCTGCAATCCGCGCGGTGGTCGCGGCTACGGCGAGGAACACACCAAGGCCATCTACACCAGCTGGGGCGGCGCCGACTACGATGACCTCATGGCCTGGACCGATTTCGTCGAATCCAAGCCCTATATCGACAAGGGCCGCATGGGCGTGACCGGCGGCAGCTACGGTGGGTACATGACCGTGTGGATCATCGGGCACACCCAACGATTCGAGGCGGCGGTGGCGCAGCGCGTCGTAAGCAACTTCGTCAGCATGTGGGGCTCCAGTGATTTCAACTGGCAGTTCCAGCAAGAACTGAACGACAAGCCGCCCTTCGAGGACTTGCAGAAGTTCTGGGATCACTCGCCGATCAAGTACATCGGCAGCGCCAAGACCCCCACTCTGGTGATCCACTCAGAGAACGACCACCGCTGCCCCATCGAGCAGGGGGAGCAAGTCTTCGTGGCCCTCAAGCGCCTGGGTGTCGATTCCGAAATGGTGCGCTTCCCCGACGAGTTCCACGGCCTCTCTCGCTCCGGTCGCACCGACCGCCGCATCGTGCGCCTGGATCACATCCGGCGCTGGTTCGACAAATACCTGAAATAACGTCGATCGACCCCTAACATCGCAGAGTGGGTGTTAGGGGCTACGGTCTTTTCAAAAGGACACATCAATCATGGACGATTGGCCCGAACTGGAACGAGCCCGGCAGCAGCACGAAGCCCAAATCGAGCGGGAGCGCATGGACCGCAGCGCCGCGGCCCTGCCCGACACGATGGAAGCGCGCATCGAGCGCGCCCTGGCAATCCAGGCGCTGGAATCACGCCTCGGGCCTTACCAGGAGAAGATGTTCGAGTTGGCCAAAACCTGGGACCCGCTGGTCAAGCCGCTGCTGGAACAGCTCGCCGTCTCCACCTGGGGCGACAGCCCCGATCAGCGTGCCCACTGGAGCATCGCAGGCAAAATCATCTGGCGGGCCGAAAGCCAGACTCCCTCGCTCTACTGGGAAGCGTTGTTCTCCCAGCTGCGCTACATCGGCTGGTATGGCGTTGAGCTGCGCACCGATCTGCAAGTGCGCCCGCTGCGCTTCGTCATCACCTGCAGTGAAGCCGACTACACCATCTCCACCAGCTTGAACGTCGACGCCCTCAAGTCTGGGCTGGTCCAGGCCTTCCGCCTCGGTCCGTTAGACAATATCTTTCATACGGAAATTCCTGGAATCCAAATCTAAAAGCGCAATCACGAAGGAACACGCATGATGCCTGCACGCAACTACCTTGCCGTCGATCTGGGAGCCGAGAGCGGCCGCGTCATTCTCGGCACGCTCGAAGATGGGCTGCTGAAGCTGTCGGAAATCCACCGCTTCCCCAACACACCCGTGCAGCTTCCCAACGGCCTGCACTGGGACGCTCTACGCCTGATCCATGAGATCAAGCAGGGCATCGCGCTCGGCTGTCAGGCCGCCGAGGGCCGCCTGGACGGCATCGGCATCGATACCTGGGGCGTCGACTTTGGCCTGCTCGACCACAGCGGCACGCTGATCTCCAACCCCATGCACTACCGCGACAGCCGCACCGACGACATGATGGAGGAAGTCTTCAAGATCGTGCCCAATGAGGAGGTCTTCTCCCAGACTGGCATCCAGTTCATGCAGCTGAACACGCTTTACCAGCTGTACTCCCTGGTCTGGAACAACGCCCCCGCGCTCAAGATCGCCGAGACCTTCCTGACCATGCCCGATCTGTTCAACTATTGGCTCACCGGGCGCAAGGTGTGTGAGTTCAGCATCGCCACCACCACCCAATGCTACGATCCCCGCCGCGGCGTTTGGGCGGCGCCCCTGCTGCAGCGCTTGAGCATCCCCACCGAGATCTTCCCCGAGGTCGTCCAGCCTGGCACAGTGCTCGGCCACCTCAGCGCTAAACTGGCGGAGGAACTGTGCATCCCGGCGGCACAGGTCATCGCCCCGGCCTGTCACGATACCGGCTCGGCGGTCGCTGCCGTCCCGGCTGAAAACGAGGACCACGCCTGGATCAGCTCGGGCACCTGGTCGATCATGGGCGTGACCGTCGACCACCCGGTCATCAACGAGCAGACCCTCGACTTCAACCTGACCAACGAGGGTGGGGTTAACAACACCTACCGCCTATCGCGAAACATTATGGGATTGTGGCTGGTGCAGGAGTGCCGTCGTACCTGGCGACAGCAAGGCGATGAGCTGTCCTACGCCGAGCTGACCGGTATGGCCGCTGCAGCCCCTTCCTTGCGCGCCCTGGTCGACCCCGACGATCGCGACTTCCTCAAGCCCGGCGATATGCCCGCCCGCATTCAGGCCTACTGCCGGCGCACCGGCCAGCTCGTACCGGAGAGCAAGGGCGAGATCGTCCGCTGCGCCCTGGAAAGCGTCGCGCTGCGCTATCGCTGGGTGCTGGAACGCCTGGAGACCATCCTCGACAAGCGCCTGGAGGTGATCCACATCGTTGGCGGCGGCACCCAGAACCGCTTGCTCTCACAGCTGGCTGCCGATGCCACCGGGCGCAAAGTCATCACCGGGCCGGTCGAAGCCACCGCGATCGGCAACCTGTTGATCCAGGCTCTGGCCTTGGGCGACATCCCCTCTCTGGATGCGCTGCGTGAGGTCGTGCGCCGCTCCTTCGAAGTCGAAGCCTTCCAGCCCACCTCCACCCCCACCTGGGACGAAGGCTACCGCCGATTTACCGACCTGCTAGCATAACAAGTGGAGATTAAAGAACAGAGAGTAGTTGCCCATCCAACTACTCTCTGTTTTTTAACCTCTGGTTAAAACCGTCTCTTCGGGGCCTGCCGCGCAGACGGCTTGGCCGTCTCCAGCATCGCCGCCGCATTCTCTGGCCGCGCCTCCCAGTTCAGCCCCAATGTTGAGCCGATGAAATACCCAATTCCGTTGGTCGCCCGCACTGCATCCATGCAGGCCTCACGCACTTCATCCGGCAGACCATAGCTCAACAGCACTCGCGAATCGATCCCGCCCGTCAGGAACAACTTCGGGTATCTCTGACGCACCTCCCGCACGGTCATGCCCTCTTTGATGTCCGAGATGTGCAGCCCATCGATGCCGGACGAAGCCAGGTCTGCCATATACGGGGCGATGCTGCCGTTGGATCGGAACAGGGTGATCGTTTCGCGCTGCTTCCAGGCTTCCGCCAGGCGCTTCATGCGCGGCAGCCACAACCGCCGCAGCCACTCGGGTGAGAAGCGCACGCCCAAATCAGCCGCGATATCGTCGGAGATCATCACGACCGGGGCCAGGCGCGGGTTAGCGATCACCGCGGCCCGGGCCAGCTCGGCCTGATTGCGCGCCTCCAGCCATTCCTCCAGCAGCGCCTCGTGCTGGTCCATCAGGCGCATGAACTTCTCCTGCCCCACCATCCAAATCATCTCTTTCAAACCCACCTCGCTGTCGATCGCCAGCACGGTTGGATCACGCTGTTGGTTGGGATCGCCTTCCGCAAAATAGCCCAGGAAACGCCTCACTTCCGTATGCACCTGCTCGGCCAGCGCTTGATCGCTGCTCTGTTGAAGAGTGCGCTCGATCTCTTTCTTGATCCATTCAACAGTGGAGGGGGTATCGGAAAATGGGCGGAATTCCACCCAGCGGGTCCAGGGCTCTTGCTGTACCACCAACCCGTTCGGCCAGCGCACCAGCGCCGGGCGCTTTGGCCCTTCGGGCAGGCTGGTCAGATCGAGGTGGCGACCTGTGATCAACCCCTTGATGCGATCGCCGTTTTCGATCGTCAGCGGCTCCCCGGCCCCCTGCTCGATAAACGCCTCGTTCGTGATGATGTCGAACGTTGGGGGGTGATCGACCTCTAAAAACCGCGCCGTTCGAAGAACTCGTTCTCGCTTCGTCACGAAAGCCGCCATCCGTCTCTCCTCATTGCCTGCCTGGAATGCGCCTTGATAGGCCCTCTTATTTTACATGACGCCCCGATGCTTCGCAAGAAGTTCCACTGGTGATATACTGCCTGCTGTCCACTTCTCCAGCGTCGCTGCCGGCGCAAACACCCCCGCAGCGGCCAATCCCATCAGAATCCAGGAGCTTTTGGAATCGCGATGACCACATCGATCCAATCCCAGTTTCTACTGGACCCCTCGGTCGTTTTCCTCAATCACGGCTCGTTTGGAGCCTGCCCGATCCCGGTTTTTGAAACCTATCAACGCTGGCAGCGCCGCCTGGAAAGCCAGCCGGTCTTGTTCCTCGGCCGTGAATTTCCCGACCTGGAGCTCCAGGCGCGCTCGCAGTTGGCGGCTTTCCTGCATACCCTGCCCGGCAGCCTGGCCTTCATCCCCAACGCCACCTTCGGCGTCAACGCCGTCGCGCGCTCGCTGAACTTGCAGCCCTTTGATGAGGTGCTGACCAGCAACCACGAGTACGGCGCCTGCGACAACGCCTGGAACTACACCGGCCTGAAAACCGGCGTGGTAATCGTGCGCCAGCACATCGACCTACCCACCGGCCCGGATGATGATGCCCTGATCGATCAGTTGTGGCGCGGCGTCACGCCCCGAACCAAGGTCATCTACCTCAGCCACATCACCTCGCCCACCGCCCTGACCTTTCCAATCGAGAAGATCTGCCAGAAGGCGCGTCAGGCGGGCATCCTGACCGTAATCGATGGCGCCCACGCCCCCGGCCAAATTCCCCTCGATTTGGAAGCGATCGGCGCCGACTTTTACTTCGGCAATTTGCACAAGTGGATGCTCGCCCCCAAAGGCGCAGCCTTTCTGTACGTGCGCCCCGACCTGCACACCCGGATCGAGCCGCTGGTGGTCAGCTGGGGCTACAGCGCCACCCCCCAGACCTCGCACGGCTCGAAACTGCAGGATTATTACCAGTGGACCGGCACGATGGACCCCTCGGCCTATTTAAGCGTGCCTGCCGCCATTCAGTTCCAGGAGCAGTACCATTGGGATGCCGTCCGGCAGGCATGCCACGATCTGCTTTGCCCGGCCATCCGGCGCATCAGCGATCTCTTCTGCATGGAGCCGCCCTACCCCCTGGACTCGCATTTCTACCATCAGATGGGCATCGCCCCACTGCCGCCGGAGACCGACATCATTGCTCTGAAAGCCCGCCTGTACGACGAGTTTCGGGTCGAAGCGCCGCTCACCGAGTGGAATGGTCGTAAATTCGTGCGCATCTCGGTGCAGGGCTACAACACAGCTGAAGACCTGGAGCAGTTATATCAGGGCTTGAAGGCTTGCTTAATGATCCGGCTTTCTCCTGTATAATAAATCCAAGTTGGTGGGCGCATTTCTGCTCTCAAACAGCATTAACAAGCCAGAAATGCAGCCCGAACTGTGACTGCACAAGCAGTCGCCCAATGTTCACGATCAATCCACAATCAGAAGGATCTTTCATGCAACCAGAAATTATCTTAGAGGAATTGATCCAGCTGTCGCAAGAGCTTGGTCGGGAAGATCGTCAGTTGGCGATGCTCGGAGAAGGCAATTCCAGCGCGGATATCGGTGACGGCACGTTTTGGGTCAAGGGCTCCGGCACAGAGATGGCAACCGCGGACCGGAGCAGCTTTTCCCGTATCTCGCTCGAAGCGGTCATGGACCTGCTGTCGAACGACAATCTGAGCGATGAGCAAATCCAGACCGGGCTGCTGGCAGCCCGGGTGGATGCAAACCATCCCAAGCCCTCGGTCGAGACCTTTCTGCACGCGATCAGCATCCGTGAGGCCGGAGCCAAATGGGTGGCTCACTCCCACTCGGTAGCCGTTCTAAAGATCCTGTGCAGCCAGATGGGCGCCGAGCCCTTCCTGCACGCCATCTTCCCCGACCAGATCGTCGTTTGCGGCGCAGAGCCGCTGGTAGTGCCCTACGTCGATCCCGGCTTTGTGCTGGCGACCACCGTGCGAAACGAACTGCGCAGCTACCTCGACCACAAAGGCCGCCCGCCAGCGCGTCATCCTGATGGTCAATCACGGTATTGTCACCCTTGGGCAGACCTCCGCGAGGCGCTCAACGCCATGTTGATGGCCGACAAGTGGGCTCGAGTTCTGGAAGGCACGTTCGCCTTCGGCGGTCCAAATTACCTGACCGATAAGCAAGTCGAGCGGATTGAGACTCGGATTGACGAAGTCTACCGCCGCCAGCGCCTGGCAAGAGATTCTCAAAAATGACCGGCAAGCAAGATGTGAAACGTTTAGAAGCGAGTCTCAACGACTTCGACCCGGCCATGCGAGCGCAGTCGTTGGCGGCTTTGATGGCGGGCGTCCGCGCCGGTGAGATCGAGGTGGCGGCCGAACGTCCGGTCGCCAATATGCACTGCCACACTTTCTTCTCCTTCAACGCCTACGGTTACTCCCCCACCGGCCTGGCCTGGCTGGCCAAACGCAGCGGTTACCGCCTGATCGGTATCGTCGATTTCGATGTGCTGGACGCTGTCGATGAGTTCCTCGATGCCTGCGACACGGTCGGCGTGCGCGCCAGCGCCGGTTTGGAAACGCGCGTCTACGTGCCTGAATTCGCTGCGGATGAGCTAAGCTCTCCCGGCGAACCGGGCGTTACCTACCATATGGGCATCGGCTTTACCGGCAGTCAGGCCCCAGGCGAGGTGCAGCCCGTGCTGCAAGACCTGTCCGCCCGGGCCGAGCAGCGCAACCGCAGCATGATTGAGCGCCTCAACGCCTACCTCGACCCGGTCTTCCTGGATTACGATCGGGACGTGCTGCCGCTGACGCCCGCCGGCAGCGCCACCGAGCGCCACATGCTGGTCGCCTACGACCGGGCAGCCCAGGACCTGTCCGCTGATCCGGACGCCTTCTGGGCCGAGAAGCTGCACATGGACAAGACCGCTGCAGCCGAGCTGCGTAAGGATACACCCGCTTTCTATAACAAAGTCCGCTCTAAACTGATGAAGCGCGGCGGCGTTGGCTACGTCCAGCCCGGCGCAGGCTCCTTCCCGCGCCTGGAAGACGTGCACCGCCTGATCATCGCCTGTGGGGCTCTGCCTTGCGTCGCCTGGTTGGACGGCACCACCAGCGGCGAGCAGAAGCTCGATCGGCTGCTCGAGATGATGATCGAAAAGGGTGCAGCCGCTATGAACATCGTCCCTGACCGCAACTGGAACGTCGCCGACCCGGACCTGCGCCGTAAGAAGATTCGCAACCTGTACGAAGCCGTCGCCACTGCCCAGAAGCTGAACCTGCCGCTCAACATCGGCACCGAGATGAATTCCTACGGCAATAAGCTGGTGGATGACTTCGACGTCCCCGAGCTGGCGCCAGTGCGCCAGGCCTTCCTGGATGGAGCTTACTTCATCTACGGTCACACTGCCCTCCAGCGCCACCTCGGCCTCGGTTATCAAAGCGAGTGGGCCTGCGCCTACCTGCCTACCCGGCTGCAGCGCAACGCCTTCTACACTCGGGTGGGCAGGCTGCTGCCGCCCGGTGCTGCCGGAAAGGCTCGCCTGGAGGTCGTTTCAAAGGAAATGTTACCGGAAGAACTTCTCGCCCGGCTTCAGCGTCAAGGATAATTCCACTCAGGAGATCGTACCATGCCCGATAAAATAAACGAATACAAGCAAGTGATTTCCCCCGCTCCCGATCATTATCGTTTGTGGCCCCTCTATGGAGCCGGGTTTGAGAATATGGGCAATCAGGGCCAGACCATCGAAGTGCCTTATCGGCAGCCCGGACCGGATGAGCTGGTCGTGCGCCATGATGCGGTCGGCCTGTGCTTCTCCGATATCAAGATCATCAACCTCGGGCCGAGCCACCCGCGCATTTTCAAAGACATGAAGACCGACCCGGTGGTCATGGGCCATGAGGTGTCGATGACCGTGGTCGATGTGGGAGAGAGCTTGAAAGACCAGTATAAGCCAGGTGACCGGCTGATCATCGAGGCCGACATCTACGAGAACGGCGTCAGCAAAGCCTACGGCTACACCTTCCAGGGCGGCCTCTCGCAGTATGCCGTGATCGACAAACTGGTGATGAACAGCGACGGCGGTAACATGCTCATTGCCACAAAGCCCGGCGAGGGCTACGCCGAGAGCGCTCTAACCGAACCGTGGGCTTGCGTCACCGCCGCTTACCGCCTGGAATATCGTACCGGCGTCAAGCCGGGCGGCACGCTGTGGGTCATCGGCGGTGGGGGCAACCGCCCCTACACCATCAGCTCCGGCTATGACGCACAGAGCCATCCCTCGCGCGTCCTGCTGAGTAACGTCCCGCCCGCCTTCGGCGCCTGGCTGCGCCAACAAGCCGCCGCCTTCCATGCCGAGGTCATCGACGTGCCCGACGTATCCAACCCGCCGGTAGCGGTCGAGACAGTCGACGACATCGTCCTGCTCGGCGCGGACCCCGACCTGATCGAAGCCGCCAGCCCCTTCCTGGCCTCGCACGGTGTGTTCGCCATCCTGGCCGAGGAACCCATGCCCCGTAAAGTGGCCGTAGACGTCGGTCGCGTGCATTATATGCGCTGGATTTACGTCGGCAGCTCCAGCACGGACGTTGCAGACGCATACAACAGCGTGCCGGTCCGGGCGGCGCTGAAGCCGGGCGGCAAGGCCTGGTTTGTCGGCGCGGGCGGGCCGATCGGCCGCATGCACGTCCAGCGCGCCATCGGCATCAACAAGCACCCCGGCGTCATCGTCTGCACAGACATCAGCGACGAACGCCTGGACGATCTGTGCAGTTCGTTTAAAGACGAGGCCGAGGCCAAGGGCATTGAATGGGTCTGCGTGAACCCCAACAACAAGGAAGAGTATGCCGCGACCATGGCCAAATACTTCGAGGATGGCTTCGACGATGTGATCGTGCTGGTGCCGGTCCCTGCCGTCATCTCGGACGCGGCCTCGCACGCCGCCGAACACGGTGTGGTCAACGTCTTCGCCGGGATCAACAAGGGCAAGCAGGTGCAGCTCGACTTGAGCGACGTGTATTGGAAGGGCATCCGCATGATCGGTCATTCCGGCTCTGAGATGGTCGACATGCACGTCACTTTGCAAATGGCGTCGGACGACGAGTTGTCCCGCAACCGTTCGGTCGCCGCCATCGGCTCGCTCAACGCAGCCCGCGACGGCCTGATGGCCCTCAAGAACACCGTCTACCCCGGCAAGGTGGTCATCTACCCCAACATCAAAGACTTCCCCCTCACCGGTCTGCCAGAGCTGAAAGACGTGCTGCCTAGCGTCTATGCCAGGCTGAAAGACGGCCGCGAGTGGACCAATGAGGCCGAGGAAGAATTCCTGCGCCTGATGCTGCCATAAGGGCTGTACGAGCAATCGGAGAATCGACATGACACCCATCGCAGTGATGTTCGGCGCAGGCAACGTGGGGCGCGGCTTCCTCGGGCAGCTCTTCTCGGAGTCCGGCTACGAGGTCGTCTTCGTAGACGTCGACGAACAGTTGGTCGCCGCACTCAATTCTCAGCGCAGCTATCCTATCCACCTGGTTGAGAACGAAAACAAACAGGCGCTGACCATTTCGCCGGTGCGCGCCCTGACTCCCCGGCAGTCCGGTCAAGTCGAGCTGACTCTGGCGCAGGCCGGCATCGCCGCCACCGCAGTCGGCTCGCGCGCCCTGCCTCTGATCGCCCCGCTGGTCGCCTCTGGAATCGTCCGGCGCATGGATGCCGGCAACCCGCAGCCGCTCAATATCATCATCTGCGAGAATCTCAAAGGCGCAGCCGCCATTTTCCGCGGCATGGTTGCCGAACACATCCCGGAGCGCGCCGGCGCCTACTTCCAATCCTCCATCGGCTTTGTCGACACCGTCATCGGCCGCATGGTCCCGCCGCCGACGCCTGAGATGCGCGCGGAAGACCCGCGCCTGATTCGGGTCGAGCCTTACAAAGAGCTGCCGGTGGAGCGCAAGGCCTTCGTCGGCTCCATCCCTGAGATCGTTGGGATGGAGCCTTGCGACAATTTCAAGGCCTACACCGCCCGCAAGCTCTACATCCACAACTGCGGGCACGCAGTGCTGGCTTATCTTGGCTACTTGCGCGGCCATGAGTACGGATATCAGGCCCTTGAAGACCCCGCCATCCGCCCGTTGTTCGAACAGGCCCTGGCCGAGTCGCAGGCCGGCATCGTGGCGGCTTACGGTGTCGAGCCCGAGTGGCTTCAGCGTCACCGCGCCGACCTGACCCGCCGCTTCGCCAACCGCGCCCTCGGCGACACCGTCTTCCGCCTGGCGCGTGACCCGATCCGCAAGCTGGACGCCGCCGACCGCCTGGTGGCCCCTGCCCGTCTGGCCGAGGGGGCCGGCGTGGAGCCGAAAAGCCTCAGCCTGGGTATCGCCGCCGCTTACCGCTTCGACCATCCAGACGACCCCATCGCCCAGGAGCTGCAAGCCATGCTGCGCCGCGATGGCCTGGACGCAGCCATGCGCCAGGTCAGCAGCATCCGGGCAGACGAGCCTCTGGCCGAGCAGGTGGGCCAGCACTATCAAAAACTTACGAAGGAAATGAGGTAGTCGGACGCCTGATCAATCAGGAGCCGCTTTCCTGAAAGGCCCGATTACCTGAATTTCAAGGAATTTCTATGTCCTCCACCCAACCACTACCCGGCCCCCTCCTGACCTCGGAGCCGGGGTCGTTTGCCCGGGCCACCATTGAGCAGCGCAAGCCGCAGATATTGCAGACTGTGCTGGCCGACAACCATTACCCGGACGACATCGTCCAGGCGCTGCACGCCCTGCAAGACGAGATCGCCCACCGAACCCTCCAACCGCTAACCGAGCAGGCCCCCGACGCGGCCGATTGGAACCGCGAAATGCAGGCCTATTCCGGCAAGACCTGGTTGGAAGTGCCCTGGTATTTCGCCGAGACCTTCTTCTACCGCAAGCTGCTGCAAGCCGTGCGCTACTACCAGCCGGGACCCTGGCAGAGAACAGACCCGTTCGAGCCGCAGAAGCAGCGCCAGACCCAAAGCGATCTGCAGGGCTTCGCCCCGCTGTGGCAGCAGATCCAGGCCGTGCCGGAGGAGGAACGCTTCGAGGTCCTTCTCCACTCGGCCTTGTGGGGCAACCGTACCGATCTGAGCAACTTCACCTTGGCCGCTTCGGCTGCAGGCGGGCTGGCCGTCGGCGCCGAGCAGCATTTGATCCTGATCGACGACACGCGCAAAGCTCGCGCTCTGCTCGAACCGGGCGTGCAGCGTGTGGATTTCATCAACGACAACATCGGCACGGACCTGATCTATGACCTGGCCCTGACCGACTACCTGCTCGCTGCCGGTTGGGCGCAGGAGGTTGTCTTCCACTTGAAGGACGCCCCCTTCTTTGTCTCGGACGCCATGCCCAAGGATGCGCGCCTCACGATCGAGGTTATGCGGTCCAGCACGGACGAAGGCGCTGCGGCCCTCGGCGAACGGCTGGCGTCGGCGCTGGAGAATGGCCGGCTGAAGTTGGCGAGCGATCCTTTCTGGAACAGCTACCACTTCTTCACAGAGCTTCCCCCGCGCTTGCAAGACGAGCTGCAGCAGGCCGATTTGACCATCGTCAAGGGCGACGCAAACTACCGCAGGGTGCTGGAAGACCGCCACTGGCCGCATACCACCCACCTGGAGGATGCGCCTGCCTCACTGCCGCGCCCGTACCTGCTCATGCGCACGCTCAAATCTGAGATCATGGTCGGGCTGGAGCCGGGCAAGGCCGAGTCGCTCAACGCCGAAGACCCAAAGTGGCAGATCAATGGCCGCCGGGGATTGATCCATTTAATTGAGGAGGCACCATGACCGAAGCTAGATTACAAGACAAAATCGCCATCGTCACCGGCGGAGCGCAAGGCCTAGGCCAGGCCATCTGCCTGCGGCTGGCCCAGGAAGGCTGCCACGTGGTCGTAGCCGACATCAACGAGGAAGCCGCCGCCGAGACGACTGCTGCGATTAAGAACCGCAAGGCCTTCTCCCTAAAAGTCGACGTGACCGACGAGGCCCAGGTGGCCGATATGGTGGATCGCACCGTGGCGGAATTTGGCCGCCTCGACATCGTGGTCTCCAACGCCGGCATCCTGCTCTCCGGCCCCATCGAGGACTTCTCCGCCCAGAAGTGGATGGCGGTGATGAACGTCAACCTGTATGGGGCTTTTCTGCTCTGCAAGCACGCCGCCCGGGTCATGAAGCCTCAGGGCAGCGGAGCGATCATCCAGATCAACTCGAAGTCTGGCAAGAAGGGCAGCTATAAGAACTCCGCCTACGCCGCCTCCAAATTCGGCGGCATCGGGCTGATCCAGAGCGTGGCCCTCGAGCTGGCCGAGTTCGGCGTGCGCGCCAACGCCATCTGCCCCGGCAACCTGCTCGACTCACCCCTGTGGGTCAACTCGCTCTTCAAGCAGTATGCCCACAACCTGGGCATCAGCGAGGCAGAGGTGCGCCAAAAGTACATCGAGCAGGTGCCCATGAAGCGCGGCTGCACTTATGAAGACGTCTGCAACGTGCTGGTCTTCCTGGCTTCCGACCAATCCAGCTACATGACCGGTCAGGCCATCAACGTGACCGGTGGGCAGGAAATGCGGTAATCGAGAGAGTAGAGAGCCGAAATAAGAGAGCAGCCGAAGCGAAATGCTTCGGCTGCTCGCTCATTTAACAGCAAAGGGGCGGCAAATGAGAGGAGTTCCTCTCTTGTATTTCCTTTCACTTCATGCTAATATGAAAGTAATCGAAAACATTCGTAAATCAACGTAAGGGGAAACATGGAAAACGGGGCGGGCAAAAGCTTATACCCTGAAGTTCGGCGGCAGCAGATCCTCCAGCGGGTCAACCAGACCGGGCAAGCAACCGTCGTGGATCTCAGCCACGAGTTCGGCGTCTCGGAGGTTACCATCCGCGCCGATCTTCAGACGCTAGCCGACGAGAATTTGCTGGTGCGCACGCACGGTGGGGCCGTGGCATCCCGACACGTGCCCGAGCTGTCGCTCAACCTTCGCCGCCAGCAGCAGATCGTCGAGAAGGCCCGTATCGGTGAAGCCGCCTCCGCCATGATCCGCAGCGGCGAGGCCATCTTCCTCGACACCAGCAGCACGTCGCTGGCAATTGCCCAGAACCTTGGACAGCACCGTGAGGTCACCGTCATTACCAACAGCCTGGCCGTCTCGCAGGCCCTCATCGACTTGCCCGGGATCACCGTCGTTATGCCGGGCGGCAGTCTCCAGCGCGACACCCTCTCGCTGGTCGGCCTGGAAGGCCTCGCCATGCTGCAGCGCTACAACATCCAGCGTGGCTTTTTCGGCGCTCACGGCCTGAGCGACCCCGAGGGCCTGACCGACGTCAGCGCCGCCGAGGCTGAGGTCAAGCAGCGCATGATCGCTTTGTGTAAGCAAGTCGTGGCGGTGCTGGATGCTAGCAAGTGGGGCCGGGCCGGCGCGGCTTCTTTTGCCCGCCTGGATCAAATCGACGTAATTGTCACCGATGCTCTCCCTCCTGCCGCTCTGACAGGCCGGCTGCGATCATTGGAAATTCATATTCAGTTAGTTTAGTCATTAAGGAGAATACACCTTAGATGGAAACAAAAGCGACAATCCCAGAACTTTCCTTGATGGAAAAAGTGTCGGCGATGATCGAGGAGCAGGCCCTGACCAAGGAGCAGCTGCTCGGCTATCTGCGCCAGGTGATGGAAATCCGCGCCCTGGAGAACAACATCGCCAACCTGTTGAGCAAGGCCGTGTTGAAAGGCGCCTCGCACCTGTATGCAGGCCAAGAAGCCGTGGCGGTCGGCGGCGTGGCCGGGCTGCGCGATGATGACCTGGTGACCAGCACGCACCGCGGCCACGGACACGCCCACGCGCACGGCGACCGGGCGGCCCAGACCGATGAAGAAAAGCAGGAACACTACAACAAGATGATGGCCGAGGTGCTCGGTAAGTCGGGCGGCTACTGCAAGGGCAAAGGCGGCTCGATGCACATCGCCGACGTCAAGCACGGCAATCTGGGCGCCACCGGCATCGTCGGCGGTAACATCCCGGTTGCAGTCGGCGCGGCCCTGGCCCAGAAGCTGATGGGCAGCGACAAGGTGGTGCTCTGCTTCTTCGGCGATGGCGCGTCCAACACCGGCAACTTCCACGAGTCCCTCAACATGGCCAGCCTGTGGAACCTGCCGGTTGTCTTCCTGGTCGAGAATAACCTGTACGCCATGTCGGTGCCGTTTGCCAACGCCAGCAAGCTCAGCAACATCGCCGAACGAGCCTGCGCCTACGGCATTCCAGGCGAGGTGGTCGACGGCATGGACGTGCTTTCGGTGCGCGGCGCGGTCACACAGGCCGCCGAGCGCGCCCGCCGGGGTGAAGGCCCCACTCTGATCGAGGCGAAGACCTACCGCTGGTTCGGCCACTCGCACTCCGACCCGCGCGCTTACCGCACTCGCGAAGAAGAAGCCGAGTGGAAACAGCGCGACCCGATCACCGTGCTGAAAGAGGAGCTCCTGTCGGTGCGCATGCTCAGCGAGGAGGAGTTCGAGCAGCTGGATGGGTTTGTGGACGGCAAGCTCGACAAGGCCATGGCCTACAGTGAAGCCTCTCCCGAGCCCGATCCGGCTGAAGTAACCACCGATGTGTTTGCCCCCGCCAAGACCACCCAGGCGGATGTAGATGCCGAAGCGAAACTGCGTGAGCAGGTTCGCAATGATCCGGATATGCGCCAGATTTCCTACTCTCAGGCGCTGGTGGAGGCCATGCGGGAAGAGATGAACCGCGACAAACGCGTGTTCGTGATGGGCGAAGACGTCGGCTTGTACGGCGGCGCTTACGGCGCCACCCGCGGCCTGTTCCAGGAGTTTGGCGAATGGCGAGTGATTGACACCCCCATCTCCGAGGCCACCATCGGCGGCGCGGCGGTCGGAGCGGCCATGGCCGGTATGCGCCCGGTGGCCGAGATCATGTACGTCGACTTCACCCCCCTGGCAATGGATCAGATCGCGAACCAGGGTGCCAAGAACCGCTACATGTTCGGCGGCAAGACCAGCGTGCCTATGGTGGTCCGCACGGAAGGCGGCGCGGGGCGCGCCATCGCCGCCCACCACTCGCAGAGTCTCGAGTCGCTGTGGACCCACTTCCCCGGCATCTATGTGGTCATGCCCTCCACGCCATACGATGCGAAAGGCCTGCTCAAAGCCGCCATCCAGGACGACAACCCGGTCATGTTCATCGAGCACAAAATGCTCTACAAAGAAAAAGGCCCGGTTCCCGAGGAAGAGTACATCATCCCCTTGGGCGTGGCCGACGTGAAGCGGCAGGGCAAGGATATCACCCTGGTGACCTACTCGCGCATGGTGCTGCGTTCTTTGGAAGCGGCCGAGAAACTGGCCGAAGAAGGCATCGACGTCGAAGTGGTCGACCTGCGCAGCCTCAAGCCGCTGGACATCGACACCATCATCGCCTCCGTCAAGAAGACCGGGCGGCTGGTTGGCGTGACCGAGGCGTACGAGAACACTAGCTTCATCAACGAGGTCATGATGCAGGTCAATGAGCTGGCTTTCGACTACCTGGACGCGCCCATGGTGCGGGTTGCTTCCGCCAACGTGCCGGTGCCGCGCGCCGAGGTGCTGGAAGATCAGGCCATCCCGAATGTGGATCGCATTATGGCAGCCTGCCGGAAGGTTGTGAGCTGATATGGCCACTGAGTTTTTCATTCCCCAGCTGGGGCAGACTGTCGAGGAAGTCACCATCGTCGACTGGAGCGTCGAGGACGGCGCGAAAGTGAACTTCGGCGATCAGATCATGGAGGTCGAGACCGATAAGGCGGTCTTCCCGGTGGAGGCTAACGCCAAGGGCTACGTGCATAAAGGGCCGTTCAAGGCCGGGGACGTGGTGCCGGTGCTGACCGTGGTGGCGATCATCGGCGGCAAGGACGACAGCTTCGAAACCAGCAGCGCCGGACCGCTGCCCGCTGAATCCCTCGCCGAGCCTGATCCCACAGCGCCGCCTACCGCAGCCGCCACTGCAGCAGGACACCCGGAAGACATTCAAACCGAGCGGGTGTTTGTGTCGCCCCGGGCGCGCCGGCTGGCCGAAATGAAAGGCGTTGACCCAACCAGGGTCCAGCCCACCGGTGGCGGCGGCGTACGCGTCGCCGAGCGGGATGTGATCGCCTACCTCCAGAACATGCCCAAGGCCACGCCGGTGGCACAGCGGGCCGCGGCTGCGGCCGGGCTGGACCTGCATGAAGTCAAGGGCAGCGGCCCAGGCGGCAAGATCGTCAAAGAGGACGTGGCCCGCAGCATGGCCGGGCGTGAAGCGCCGGCGATCACACCGGCCGCCGCGAAACCGGGCGTGCAGGTGCCCTTGCCGCTGGGCGAGGCCGAGGTGCTGGAGCGTGTGCCCCTGGCGGGTGTGCGCGGCATCATCGCCGAGCGCCTTGGCATGAGCGTCCACACCACCGCCCGCGTCACCCTGGTGACCGAGGTGGACGCCACCGAATTCGTCGCGGTCCGCACCCGGCTCAAAGCTCGCCTGGGCGATTCTTGGGGCTTCACCCCCGGCTACAACGACATGCTGGCCCTGATGGTGGCGCGCGCCCTGCGCAAGTTCCCCTACATGAACGCCCGCCTCGCCCCGGATGCAATCGAACGCCTGGCCAATGTCAACCTGGGCATGGCGGTGGATACCGAGCGAGGCCTGCTGGTGCCGGTTGTCAAGAACGCCGACAAGCTCAGCCTGCGCCAGTTCGGGCAGACCTTCCGCGAGCTGGTCGACAAGGCTCGCAAGGGCCGCATCTCCCCCGACGATCTGAGCGGCGGCACCTTCACCATCACCAACCTGGGCATGTACGACATCGACGCCTTCACCCCGGTCATCAACCTGCCCGAGGCCGCCATCCTGGGCGTGGGACGTATTGCGCCCAAGGTCGTCCCGCACGAAGGCCAGCCCGCCATCCGCGAGATGCTGACCCTCAGCCTGGTCTTCGACCACCGCCTGGTCGACGGCGCCCCCGCCGCCCGATTCCTGCAGCACGTCAAGCAGCTGATCGAAGAGCCGTTCCTCCTGATTGCTGAATAATAAGAGAGTAGAGAGCAGAGAATAGAGAACAGTCAGAACCTCGGGGTTCTGACTGTTCTCAAATTTTTAGAAACCAGATATAGCCGAATGGCTAGTAGCTTTAGTAACTCTACTCCTAATGCAAGCTCTCCGCGATCTGGAGCAGTTCCTCCTGGGTTATGCGTCCTCCCTTTCCGGCAGGGCCAAAGTGGATGGTAAAGGACATCTCGTCTGTCTCCCAGGTGAGGTTGAAGGTGCCGTCGTTGGCGTGCCAGACTGGCTCTGGAGTTGGTTGACCGGGTTCGGCCATGAAGGTTTCGATACTGCCTTGCATGAGCTGGCCAAGATATCCATTGACTTTGATGGTTTGAATTGCTCCGGGCGGGTATTCAATGGTGGGGCCCCCGCCGGTTTTTGTCCGCGGTCCCTGAATGACTACCAAGACCGGGCCGTCTGCGTGGATTCGGTCTGGGGCAAAGCTGCCATAGAACAATGAAACACTACCGAAAGACGAATTGTAACGGGCGTGGCTGAAGGCTAAACCTTCGGGCAGCAAGCCCGGCTCCAGCACGTCGAACCCGGCCAGGGCTTCCAGATCGGGAATGCTGGTGAACAGATCTGGCTGGTTGGTGGCCGGTGCAGCGCCAGGTTGTTCCCCAGCCGCGACAAGCGGAATTTCCGATCCAGCAGCTTCTTGGGTCATGCTGCGAGCGACTGCCAGCATTTCATCCCTTTCCAGGTAGGCCGGGCTGAAGCTTTCGTTCAAGAAAAACCGGATAGAGATTGCTGCATCTTCCACCTGCCAACGTAAAGTGTATAAACCGGCTTCGCTCTCCCAGGTCTTCTCGCTGGCTCCATTCGCGATAAACCAGGCGCCCTGCACGAAGTCAGCGCTCGCCCCGCCAACATCGACCGTTTCGATCTGGGCATCTGGCCCAACCGAGAGCGGTTCCAGATTCTTGCCTTCCATCACCTGGAAGAACTCGCCGGTGCCGGCCTGTGGAGAGGAATACTGCAAGCTGACCATCTGGTGCGATGGATCGTAAAGGATCCGGGTCAGGCGATAATCGCGTGGTAGGCTGGACGGCTGGTACAGCTTGAATCCAACCGCCGCTTCTGCCTCCGCCAGGCTCAGATCTTGCAGTTCATCAGGGTTGAAGACAGGCGTGGGAACCAGGGTAGCCGTCGGGGCAGTGGTAGCGACCTGGCTCGCAGGCTGCAAGGCCAATGCGTGGGTAGGCTCGGGAGTGGCCGAGGGGATCGGAGGTTGAATCTGATCGCTGGGCAGTGGCAAAGCGTTGCTCTGAGCGCGGGTAAAGAAATGCGCAACCTGATTGGCAAGTACACTGCCGGCCGGGGTTACGAACAGCACTGTGATGAGAACCAAGACCACGGCAACGAGTGCCGCAAAACGATACTTCCCATTCATCTTAAAAACTCCTTCCTTTTGGGTTGAAGTCGCCTTCCATGGTGCGCCGGCCATTCGCTGATGGAAGCGCGCACCTGGCTCAGGGCGGGTGGATAGGAGGAGTTCCTCGATTTGGGCGATATCGGGCGTCTTTCCTTTTCTGGCAATCATTGTCTTACTCCTTCTCTTGCGGCCAATCGCGCTGCAATCGTACAAGCGTACGGTGTATGGTCACCGAGACTGTGTTCTCCGGGATCTGCAGGTACTCGCCGATCTGGCTGATCCGCCAGTCGAGCAGGTAGCGTAAGACCAACATTTCTCTTTGTTCGGCTGGCAAGCAATGCAACAGATTCCATAGAGTTTGACGTCGTTCATCTGCCAGTAGGGTGTTTTCCGGGGTGGCTCCGAAACCTGGGATATCGTCAGTTGCTTCGGTTTCCGGTTGGATCCTCACCCGGTCGCGCCGGTAGGCATCGATCACCAGCCTTTTGGCGATGCACAGCAGCCAGCCGATGGCTTTGTCGGGATCGCCGTTGAAGCTGCGTCGGGCCCTCCAGGCACGGCTAAACGTCTCGGCGGCTAGGTCTTCCACGTCTTCTACCGGCCCACCCTGCATCCCAAATACATAACGGTAGACGGAACGGTAGCTTTGCTCGTAGAGGGCACTGAATGACTCGGGGCTATCAAACGGCGTGTTGATCTCTTCTGCTGATAACAGCCACGAAAGGCCTTGCAGCCATCTCGCTTTTTTCAAAGGAACATCCTCTATGTAGGTTGAAACGCGGCCAGGTTTCATCTATGTAAACGCAGGAAGGAGAAAAATATGACAAAACAGTTGGAATTCGTAAAGAGGAGGAATGGAGCAAAAATAATTTTACTCCATCTACTTGTTTCCCAGTCTACTAAAAAAAGTAATTCCGCCTTTTAGCAAATGGTGAGACTTCTTGAAAGATACTCAAGGCAAAAAATGTCTTGGGCTACCCAACTGATGCAGAGAAAGCAAAGAGACGCTGATAAACTTTCTTCTCAGTGTCTCTTTGCTTTCTCTTAATTAAAAAAATCAGAAATAAGCTTCTGCGCGCTGTGCGGTTTCTGTGACTGTGCATTACGCTCTTTCCCAGCCACCCTCAACTGCCAACGTCTCCAGGAACGCCTGCCCCTCCTCCAATGACAAGCTCGGATCATACACCGCCAGGATAAAGCCCTTCCCGCCGATCTCGCGCACGATCTTGCGCGCCCCTTCCGCCGTCACCATCACCTGGCACAGCTTGCCGCCGTCGCGGATGCGCTTGAGCAGCGGCAGCCAGTCCTCTGGAGGTGGTGCGCCGTCTCCCGGCACCCACTGGATGCCTCGCAGCCGATCTAAGGACAGCAGCATGTCCAGATGTGCGATCTCGCCCTTACCGTCCAAGTGATAGAAGGCATGCTCGAGATTCTCGCAGCAGGCGTATAGATCCGGCAGCACGAAGCGTTCGAACATCTTGGGTGAAATCATATACGAAAAGTCGCTCTGCAGCATGTAGGTCGTGCCGGGCGACCAGACCGGCGCCCAGCAGCTCGTGCCGCGCCCCGCCGGCAGGATCATCTGCGCCAATTCATCGTAGTAGCGCAGCCACACGGTCGTGATCTCGCCCACCAGCCGGTCGACCTCTTGCGGAGCGTCGTACAGGTCCAGCAGCAGCCCTTGCGGCGTACGAAACGAGGACAGGATGTCCAGATTGCCGCCGATGTCCGTGTGCCCCACCACCACCCGGTCGCCCCAGCGCTCCACCGCCAGCGCGGTCAGCTCCTGCACCCGCCGCCACCAGGGGTTCTCTGCATCATAGCCGAAATGCAAATCTCGGATGGGCTTCAGCTCCTGCGGCTCGAACCAGACCGTATCCGGAGCCGGTTTCACATTTGCTCCCAGGAACCCGGCCCCCACCCCCGGGCCAAAGTTCAGCCACCACTTGGGGAACGCATCGCCCAGGAAATGGGTCGTCTCCAGGAAGGTTGTATAACGCTCGATCACCTCCTCGGCGGGCATGTCGAACGGCAGGTTGCTGGCAAACTCCGGCGCAGTCTCCAGCACGCCGTAGTCCTGCGGCTCAATGATCTCCAACCCCACCAGAGGCCGCTCCAGTTCCCCGGCCCACCACGCGCACCAGTCCCGCTCGATGCGCTGCCAGTCTTCCTCGTGAAAGCGTACGTCGATGTCGGGCATTGACCGGTCTCCTGTAGAAATCATTATGTAAAGGCGCCAAGAGCGCAAAAAAACTTACTTTCTCTCTTCGCGTCTTGGCGCCTTCAAGTAAGACGTTATTTTTTTTAATACTTTCCGTACAGCGGTCCAAAGTTGGCGCACGCCCGGAAGTCCGCGCCCATCGGGTCCTGCGCGCCGAACGCGCTCCACGTGCTCGGGCGGAAGACCTGCTCCTCCGGCACGTTATGCATCGTGACCGGGATGCGCAGCACCGAGGCCAGCGCCAGCAAATCCGCGCCGATGTGGCCGTAGCTGACTGCGCCGTGGTTGGCGCCCCAATTGGCCATCACCGCGTACACGTCGCGGAACGGCCCGGAGCCGGTCAGGCGCGGCGCAAACCAGTGCGTCGGCCAGGTGGGGTCGGTGCGCTCGTTGAGCGCCTTGTACACGTCCTTCGGCAGGTCCACGGTGTAACCCTCGGCCAGCTGCAGTACCGGGCCCAGTCCCTTGACAATGTTCAGGCGCGTCATCGTGACCGGCATCACGCCCCGGGTCAGGAAGCCCGAGGAGTAGCCGCCGCCGCGGAAGTAGCCCGTGCTGGCGGGATACCACTCGGTTGCCTTCAGGCTGTTGGCCGCCTCTTCCTCGCTGATCTCCCAGAACGGCTTGATCGCAGGCTCGCCGTCCTTCTTCAGCTCACCGGTCGCGTCCAGAGTGGCCGCGCCCGAGTTGATCAGGTGGATGATGCCATCCTTGGCTTTACCTTCCAACTGATAACCGGTCACGCGCTGGACCGCCGCCGGGCTCCAATAGGTTCGCACGTCGGCGAAGATCTGGGCGGTGTTGGTCAGCAGGTAGCCGAGCAGCATCGAGACGCCGTTGAGGCTGTCATTTTCTGTGGCAAATACGAACGGCTGGCGGATGCCGTTCCAATCGAACGAGGAGTTCAGGATCGCTTCCATGAAATCGCCGTTGGGGAAGTGGTCGGTCCACTGGCGCTGACCCTGGAAGCCGCCCACCAGGGCGTTATGGCCCAGCGCCTCTTCGCCGTAGCCGATCTCACCCAGGCGCGGGTTGCCGTTCATCAGATCGCGCCCGATCATGGCCATCTTGACCACCGCTTCCCAGTCGGCGTCCTTCTGCTCGCGGCTGCGCTGCATGTGCTCTGGGTTGTGGTCGGCGCCCTCTTTGCAGTTCTGCTTGATCCAGGCCAGGGCCCGCTCGTATTCGTCGGGATCGTAGATGCCCTCGTCGATGCGCCGGGTGAACTCGCTCATGTCCACCGCTTCGACGCGCATGCCCAGGTAGCTCTCGAAGAAATCCTGATCCACGATCGAGCCGGCGATGCCCATCGAGACGCCGCCCAGCGACAGGTAGGATTTGCCGCGCAGGATGGCTGCCGCTAGGCCTGCCCGGGCGAAGCGCAGCAGCTTTTCCTGCACGTCCTCGGGGATGCTCGTATCCCCGGCATCCTGCACGTCGCGGCCGTAGATACTGAAGGCCGGCAGCCCCTTCTGGTTGTGGGCCGCCAGCACCGCCGCCAGGTAGACCGCCCCTGGGCGCTCGGTGCCGTTGAAGCCCCACACCGCCTTGGGCGTATAGGGATCCATGTCCATGGTCTCAGAGCCATAGCACCAGCATGGCGTGACGGTAATCGAGACCCCCACGCCCTCGCGCTGGAACTTCTTGGCCGCCATGGCCGCTTCGGTCACGCCCCCGATGGTCGTGTCGGCAATCACCACCTGCACCGGCTCGCCGTTCGGATAGCGCAGGTTCTGGCGCAGCAGGTCCGCCACGCCCTGAGCCATCGCCATGGTCTGATCTTCCAACGATTCGCGCACTCCGTTTCGCCGCCCATCGATTGCCGGCCGGATCCCTATCTTCGGCCAGTCCCCCACAAACCGGTTCGGATGCACAGCATTTGAGTCACTCATGGGTTATTACTCCTCGTCTGAAGCAGTTGGGTATTTAATTTTCACAACTTAAATGAAATCGATTTCATGGAAACGCTGCTTCTATATTACCATAAATGAATCTCAGAAAAAAGATGACAGATCCACTAATTTGCATGGTTTCCCCCGCGAAATCCAGATGCCTGTACAATAGAGATAGAAATTCCTCTCACGAAGGATGCCCCATGAATCACAGCGAACGCATCCACACCATCATCAGCGGCAAGCCGGCCGACCGCACAGGATTTTGGCTGGGCAACGCCTCACTGCAAGAAGTGATGGCCGAGGTCTGCCGCCTGGGTGAATTGCTCGGCCCCTGCTGGATCGCCAGCCCCAGCCATGAGGCCATCTTACCCGATGTTCCCCCACTGAATATCGCCGCTATGGCGGAGGCCACAATCGAAGCATGAACATCATTACCCCCACCGCTGCCGTTCTGACCCTGATCGTCCTCGGCTTGGCCCTCAAAAAGCACCCGCTCTCCGAGCGCAACACCCTCCTGCTGGCGCTGTTCCTGTTCGCAGCCATTCTGTGGGACATATCGCTGCTGCTCCTGCATCTGCCCAACGTGACCTGGCTGTACCCGCGCCTGATGGCCCATCTGCCCACTTATGGAATCCTGCTGCTGGCCTTGTTGTTCTTCCAGCTGACCCACGCCTTTGTGAAACGCAACGGCAGCAGCAGCCTGGCCTGGCTTCTGGGCTTCGCCTGGATTGCCGCCTGCGCCCTGCTCATCGAGAACTGGCCGGCACTGCCCGCCACCTGGACCATCGCCACCGACGCCGCAAGCCGCGATGCCGCCGTCATCCTGATCGAAGGCGCCGGCTGGCTGGCCCTGTCGGTCGCCGGAGGCGTCCTGACGCTGCGAGCCTTCTACCGCACCCCCAACCCCCTGCACCGCAACCGCTTAAACTACTGGACCCTGGCGCTGACCCTGAGCGTGACCGGCAGCGGATTATATATGGCCGGTTACCCCGGCTTTGGCGTGATCGTCTACTTGCTGGCGGCGCTGCTAGCCGCCTGGATTATGCCCTCCCACCACCTGCCAGATGCGCGCGCCATCACCCGGCGCTCGCTGGCGCGCCTGTCCGGGCTGTTGTTGGCCGTCCTGGCCTACGCTGCGCTGCTGTATGCCGCCCTGCTCCTGCTGCGTCAACTGCCCACAACCCAACCGATCCTGGCCGGGTCGGCCCTGGCGCTCATCCTGGCGCTGGCGCTCAATCCGCTGCTGGTTTGGTCGCAAAATAAGATCACCCGGCGCATCAGCGGCAGTGGCTATGACCCGGCCCTGGCCCTCGAGCAGTACGGCCAGCAGATCAATAACATCCTCGATCTGCAAGCCCTGTCGGCAGCGGTCATGGACGGCATCGAGGCCATCTTCCACCCCCGCAGCGCGGTCCTGTTTGTGGTCTCTACGGAGGGTGACGCCGAGGAGCAGCTGTCTTACTGGGTGCAGCCGCTGGCCAATTTACGTGGCGCCTGTGCAGAAGGAGCCGCATTCACCCGCGGCAGCGCCCTGATGCAGCGCATGTTGGCGCCGGACGCCCCGCTGACCCAATACGACATCGACCTGCTGCCCGAGTTCCAATCCGTCCCGGCAGCTGAGCGCCGCTGGTTTGCCGACCTGAATGCGGACGTCTATATCCCAATTGCAGCCCACGGCAGCTGGATTGGTTTGCTGGCTCTCGGGCCAAAGCACTCCGGCGACCGCTACGACGAGCGCGATCTGCACTTTCTACGCACCCTGGCCGGGCAAACCGGCGTTGTGCTGGAAAACGCGCGCCTGTACGACGATCTGCTGATCCGCAACATCGACAACGAGCGCCTTAACCGCGAGCTGCTGACTGCGAACCGAGAACTGGCCCGTCTGGATCAGGCCAAGTCCGACTTCATCGACATCGCCTCGCACGAGCTGCGCACCCCCCTCACCCAGGTGCGCGGTTACAACGACATCCTGGCCGAGATGATGGCCGAGGGCGACCTGCGCCCTGAGATGGGTCTCAACCTGACCCAGAACGTCCGCAAGGCGACCATCAAGCTGGAAGAGATCGTAGACACAATGTTCGACGTGTCCCGCTTGGACAGCCAGACCCTGCAGCTGGAGAAATATTCAACCACCATTTCCGGCATCGTCCGTCAGGCGGCTGAGATTTGGACGGAGGCGCTGGCGATCCGCAAGCAGACACTGCAGGTGGAAGGGCTGGCCGAACTGCCCGAGGTGCACGCCGACACCAACCGCATGAAGCAGGTGTTCAGCAACCTGATCCAGAACGCCATCAAATACACCCCAGATGGGGGGACGATCACCGTGCGCGGCCGGCTGCTGGCGGGCGACAACGGCAGCAGCGACCGGGCGGTCGAGGTGCTGGTGGCCGACACCGGCATCGGCATCGCTCCCGACGATCTCGACCGGGTCTTCGAAAAATTCTTCCGCGCCGGTGACGCCCTGCGCCACAGCACGGGCGACATCAAGTTCAAGGGCGGCGGACCGGGTCTGGGACTGACCATCACGAAGGGCATCGTCGAGGCACATGGCGGCCGCATCTGGGTCGAAAGCCCCGGCTGCGACGAGCAAGCCTGCCCGGGCAGCTGCTTCCACATTGTGCTGCCGCTCAGCACGTAGCCACACACATCCTTGTGTATGGAAGAAACCTGGGGAGATCAGCCCTTTCCAAAGGAGTTCAATGGAACTCGGAATGTGTAATGTTTAGCGAAGCGCTGATCCTAAAGATTTTAATCATCCTTCCGATCGAATAAGAGGACTTCCATGCTTTTTCCCCAATCGAACCCCTACCGTCAAGTCATCCAGCTGCCCGATTTCTGGGACTTCCGCTTCGACCCGGATGACGTCGGGCGAGTCTCCAACTGGAGCGGCGGCTTTGACCAGTCCCGGCCCATCGCAGTGCCCGCCAGCTGGAACGATCAGTTCGAAGACGGTCGCGACTTTCTCGGCCCGGCCTGGTACCAGGTGCGCTTCGACCGCCCACTCGCCTTCTTGGGCCAGCGCAACTGGCTGCGCTTCCACTCGGTCAACTACCTGGCCGAGGTCTGGCTCAACGGCCATCTGCTCGGTTCGCACGAGGGCGGCCACCTGCCCTTCGAGTTCGACCTGGCGGACCGTCTCCAGCGCGAGGGGAACCTGCTGGTCGTGCGCGTCGACGGCAGCCTGGCCCCCGACCGCGTCCCGCCCGGCAGTGTGCCCGATGATCCCCGCGACGGCTTCGGCAACACCCCCTTGCCCCCCGCCTCCTTCGATTTCTTCCCTTACTGCGGCATCCAGCGCCCGGTCCGGCTGTACAGCACCCCGGAGTCCTTCATCCAGGCCATCCGCGTGGTTACCGACGTCACCGGCGGGCAGGGCCTAGTCACGGTGGACTTGAGCGTCCTCGGCAAAGGCGATCTCAGCGCGCTGCTGACCCTCAAGGGGCACGGAGCCGACCGTTCCGAGGAAGTGAGCATCACCGGAGACCAGACCGCCGCTCAGTTCCTGCTGAACGACCCGGCGCTGTGGTCGCCGCAACGCCCTAACCTGTATGAGCTGACGATCTGGCTGATGGAAAACGGTAAAACGGTCGATCGTTATAACCTGCCGGTCGGCATCCGCACCATGGCCGTGGATGGCGATCGACTGCTGCTAAACGGCGAGCCCATTCACCTCAGCGGCTTCGGCCGCCACGAGGATTTCCCGGTCAACGGGCGCGGCTACAACCCGGCCGTGGTCGTCAAGGACTACGCTATCCTGCAGTGGATCGGCGCAAACTCCTTCCGCACCACCCACTACCCCTATTCGGAAGAGATGATGGACCTGGCCGACCGGCTGGGCTTCCTGGTGATTGACGAGACTCCCGCCGTCGGGCTGTTCTTTGCAGAAGAGGGTCTGGAACGCCGCCTGGAGCTGTGCCGCCAATACACCAGAGACCTGATCGAGCGTGACCGCAACCACCCCTCGGTCATCGCCTGGAGCCTGGCCAACGAGCCGCACTCCAAACGCCCGGCCGCCAAAGCCTTCTTCCGCAACCTGTACGACCTGGCCAAGTCCCTCGACCAGTCCCGCCCGGTCACCCTGGTCAGCACGGTCGGGCCGGGTGAGGAAGAGGCCGACGAATTCCTGGACTTCCTGTGCCTCAACCGTTACTACGGCTGGTATACCGACTTCGGCAACCTGGACACTGCCATCCAGCGCCTCAAAACTGAGGTCGAAGCTCTCCACAAGCTCTATCCCAAGCCCCTGGTGCTGACCGAATTTGGCGCGGACACCATCCCCGGGCACCATGCCCAACCGCCTGAGATGTTCAGCGAGGAGTATCAAGCCGAGATGCTGGAACGCTACATCCTGGCCCTGCGCGAGTACCCCTTCGTGGCCGGCGAGCACGTCTGGAACCTGTGTGACTTCAAGACCGGTCAGGCCGTCCACCGCGTTGGTGGCTTCAACTACAAGGGCGTCTTCACCCGCGACCGCCGTCCCAAAATGGCCGCCCATAAACTGCGCCAGTTGTGGAAGGATACCCTGTCGTAGCCACAGGCGTCTGGAATCCCGAGGCTGCTTAGTCTAAAAGGTGAATCTCTCATGCAAAGGCCGCAAAGGTTTATATAAACCTTTGCGGCCTTTGCATGAGAGATTCACCTTTTAGACTAAGCAGCCTCAGGCTCCACCCTCACCATCAACTTACCCTTCTCCACTTGCTGTCCGGGCTGCACGTCGATCTTCGTCACCTTCCCGGGAATTGGCGCTTTGAACTCCATTTGCATCTTCATCGACTCCAGTACCGCCACCACCTGGCCCTTCTCCACCAGCTGGCCCTCGGTGACATTGACCGCCACCACCAGCCCGGGCATGGGCGCTTTCACGTCCCCCGCCGCGCTCTGCGCCTTGCGGAATAATCGCCCACGCGCCTTCTCGACTTGCGCCACCACGTAGCGCCCCCCCGCCAGCACCGAGTAGGCGTTGCCGCCGTTGGCGCGCAGGTGCAGCTCGCGCTTGCCTTGCTCCCGCCGCAGCTGGAAAAGTCCCAGCTCGTTGAGCTGCACCAGGTTAGCCTGCAGCGGCTCGCCGTTAACCGATAATTTCGATCCCGAAACCTCCACCTGGTATTCGTTCTTGCCCACTTGTACGCGATAGAGTGTCATTTCTTCCTCCGTATGCTGCTGATCCGGCCCCTGGCCCCTCGGGGCGGGTGCTCAGGTTTTAGAACCTTCCGTCCGAGAGAAGTAACCCCAACAGGGGCATTTCGTTACAGCCCGCTCATCTGCTCGCGCCATGCCTGCGCCAGCCACTGGCTCTTGCCGTTCGCCGCGACTGGCTGCCCGCCATTCGATTGGTTGGAGCGGTCTGCCAGCAGCGCCGCGGCTACCGCCATCTCTTTCTCCAGGGCTTCCTGGCCGCACTCTTCCGGATGGAACGTGTCCAGGTAGGTCGTATCGGCGCCGCCCTTTTGGAAGGGCTGGCTGTCCAGGATCTGAGTCAGGAAGGTCTGCGTGGTCGGTACGCCGCCGATCTTATACTCGTCCAAGGCGCGCCGCAGCCGCCGGATGGCCTGCTCACGGTCGGCGCCCCAGGCGATCACCTTGGCGATCAGCGAGTCGTAATCCGCCGTGACCGGCATGCCCATGTACAGGGCGCTGTCGACGCGGATGCCCGGACCACCCGGCTCTTTCAGATAGTTGATCTCGCCTGTCGCCGGCAGGAAACCCAGCGACGGATCCTCGGCCAGGATGCGCGCCTCGATCGCCCAGCCGCGCGGCGACTGCTCCGGCAGCTCGTCCAGGCTTGCGCCCGCCGCCAGCTGCAGCTGCGCCGTCACCAGGTCTACCCCGGTGACCATTTCGGTGACCGGGTGCTCCACCTGGATGCGCGGGTTGACCTCGATAAAGTAGAAATGGCCGCTCGGGTCGAGCAAGAACTCGACCGTACCCAGGCTGCGGTAGTTCAACGCCTTCGCCAGCTGCAGGGCCGCATCATGCACTTTCCGCCGCAGGCGCGGGCTCAAGCCGGGCGCCGGCGATTCCTCGATCAGCTTCTGACGCCGCCGCTGGATTGAGCACTCTCGCTCACCCAAGATGCGGATGCCGCCCTGCCCATCGCCCACCACCTGCACTTCGATGTGCCGGGCGCGCTGCACCAGCGGCTCCAAATAGACCGTGTCGTCGCCGAAGGCTGCCTGGGCCTCCTTGCGCGCCGCGGCCAGCATGGCCTGCAGCTCCTCGGCGGTATTTGCCAGCCGGATGCCGCGCCCGCCGCCCCCGGACACCGCTTTGATCAGCACCGGGAACTTAACCTGATCGGCCAGCTCCACAGGGATGGCCTCGGTGATCGCAACGTCCAGGCCCTGCAGCACGTTCAGCCCCACGTCGCGCGCCGCCCGGCGCGCCGCCAGCTTGTCGCCAGTCAGCGCGATCGTCTCGGGCCGCGGGCCGATAAAGGTCAGCCCGGCTTCCTCGACCGCCCTGGCAAAGTTTTGGTTCTCGGATAAGAAACCGTAGCCGGGATGGATGGCATCCGCGCCGGTCTCACGCGCGGCCTGCAGGACCGCCGGGATGCTCAAGTAGCTGTTGGCGGCCGCCGCCGGGCCAATGCACACCGCTTCATCTGCGTAGCGCGTGTGCAGCGCCCCCTCGTCGCTCTCCGAATACACCGCCACGCTCTGCAGGTCCAATTCTTTGCAGGCGCGCAGGATGCGCAGCGCGATCTCTCCCCGATTGGCGATCAAGACTTTCTTCATAAAGTGTTTCCTTTACAAGATTTTTGTTGATCTGCGCTTGCAGTGTGCAGCAACAAAAATCTTCTTATAGCGGAATATTCCCGTGCTTCCTGGGCGGCCCCTGCAAGCGCTTCTCGCGCAGGCTTTCCAGCCCTGCCGCCAGCCGCGCCCGCGTCTCCGCCGGTTGGATCACGTCGTTCAAATAGCCGTGCGCTGCCGCCACGTACGGGTTCGCCAGTTCCTCGCGGAACTGCCGGACTCGCTCGGCTTTCAGCGCCTGCGGATCCTCGGCCGCGGCCAGCTCCTTACGGTATACGATCTGCACCGCCCCCTCCGGCCCCATCACCGCGATCTCGGCCGCGGGCCAGGCGAAGTTCAGGTCGCCGCCCAGGTGCTTGGAGCTCATCACGATGTAGGCTCCGCCGTAGGCCTTGCGCAGGATCACCGCCAGCTTTGGCACCGCCGCCTCGGCGTAGGCGTAGATCATCTTGGCCCCATGCCGGATCACGCCGTTGTGTTCCTGGTCGGTGCCGGGCAGGAACCCGGGCGTATCGATCAGCGTGATCAGCGGAATGTGAAAGGCGTCGCAGAAGCGGATGAAGCGGGCCCCCTTATCGCTGGCGTTGATGTCGAGCACACCCGCCAGTGTGTTCGGCTGGTTCGCCACGATCCCCACGGGATAACCGTCCAAACGAGCAAAGCCTACCACCAGATTCCCGGCGTACTCGGGCTGCACCTCTAAAAACTCGCCGCCATCCACGATGCACTCGATCACCATCCGCACATCGTAGGCTTGCTGTGGGTCGTTCGGCACGATCTCTTCCAGTTCCGGAACCGCTCGCAGCGGCTCGTCCTCGCCGGCCTGATAGGGCGGCTGGGACAGGTTGTTCGAAGGCAGGTACGACAACAGCCAGCGCACCTGCATCAGCAGCGCCTCTTCGTCCGGCGCGACGAAATGCGCCACGCCGCTGCGGTTGTGATGCACGCTCGCCCCGCCCAGCGTCTCGAAGTCCACGTCCTCGTGCGTCACCGCCCGGATCACCTCCGGCCCGGTGATGAACATGTACGAAGTGTCTTCCACCATGAAGGTGAAGTCGGTGATCGCCGGGGAATAGACCGCCCCACCTGCACACGGCCCTAAAATGACCGAGATCTGCGGGATGACGCCGCTGGCTCGCACGTTGCGGTAGAAAATTTCGCCATACCCCGCCAGCGAGTCGACACCCTCCTGGATGCGCGCCCCGCCCGAGTTGTTCAGCCCGATCAGTGGCGCGCCGTTCTGGTAGGCCAGATCCATCAAGCGGGCGATCTTGCGCCCGTGGCTCTCGCCCAACGAGCCGCCCAGCACGGTGAAATCTTGGGCGTACACGTACACCAGCCGCCCGTCCACCTTCCCCCAACCCGTCACGACGCCGTCGCCGAGCGGGTGCTTGTCTTCCATGCCCAAACCGGTCGCCCGGTGAGTCACGAAAGCGTCCGTCTCAAAAAACGTCCCGGGGTCGAGCAGCATCTCGATGCGCTCGCGGGCCGTGTGTTTGCCTTTTGCGTGCTGCTTCTCGATCTGGGCTTCACCGCCGCCTTTCAACGCCTCAGCCCGCATCGATTCTAATTTATTGGCTGCCATTCAAATCCACGTCTCCCTTGCATAAACTATGGACAATGTTTACATGCATATCCTATCAAAAACCATCAAATTCCGAAAGTTTTTGTATCAGGATAGGTTGTGAGAGAACCCTCCAGCGGCACGTACGCCTCCAACTTGCCTGGTGCCCGCAGCCCTTGCAGCTTCAACGCCTGCAAGCGGTACAGGTACGCCGCTCCGGTCAGGATATGCAAATTCACGTCCACCACCCGGCGGTTCTGATGCTCCTCCAGGTACGTGCCACGCACCCAGGCGTTGAAGCTGCCCATCGATGGCCCGCACCAGATTTGATAGTCCATCTCGCGACCCACCTCGCCGTTGTTCGACCAGCGCGACGACAGCCCTAGATACCAGCGGAAGATCAACGCCATCTTGCGCTTCGGGTTGTTCTCGGCCCGGGTGATCTGATCGGGGTCGCGCCCCTCGAAGAACGCAATCGTGTCCGCCCACACCGAGTCCAGGCTGCGCCGGAACACTTGCCGCTCCAGCTTCTCACGCTCGTCCGCAGGGATGGCCTCGATGGAGTCGTAACGCGTGTACAGGTCGTACAGCTTCTGCGCGCGCATCGGGAACAGCGTCCCGCTCTTGAGAACCTGCACCTTGACGCCCATCTCGAACATATCCGCCGAGGGGGCCATCATCACATCCGCCATGCCCGCCTTCGCCAGCAGCTTACGGGTATGCTCGGACGCTCCCGCTTCGATGCAGCCCTGGTTGACCGAGCCGGTCACCACGTAGGCCGCCCCCATCATGAACGCCGCCAGCGCCGCGGATGGCGTGCTAATGCCGCCGCCCGCGCCCACCCGCACCGGCTGGTTGTAGTGATATTGGTTTTGGATCTCGTCGCGCAGCGACAGCATGGTCGGGATCAAGCCGACCAGCGGGCGATTATCGGTATGCCCGCCCGAGTTCGGCCTCGACGGTCACATCGTCCGCCACAGGCACCCGCCGGGCCAGCTCGGCTTGCTGGGGCGTGATCTTGCCGGCCGCCGTCAGCTCCGCCAGCATCTTCTCCGGAGCGGGCGACATGAACTTTCGGGCCACTTCGGCCCGCGACAGCTTGGCGATGATGCGGTTGCTCCGCACGATCTGGCCGTTTGCGTCCAGGTGCAGGCCCGCCGCCCGGTAGTGGACGACGCTCGGCGTCAGGTCCAGGAAGGCAGACGCCTCCACCACCTTGACGCCATACTTCAGGAACAGCTCAACCGCGGCCACTTCCATGGCCTCCTCCACATGGCTGTGGATCAGGTTGAAGGCATACGGCCCATCCGGCAGCTCAGCTTGGACGCGCCGAATGGCATCCTCCAGGCGCGGCCCCACCATCCCGGCAGCCCCAAACGAGCCCAGCAGTCCGGCCTTGCCCAGCGCCACCACCATCTCGACCGAGGCAATCCCATGCGCCATGGCCCCGGCATACAGCGCGCAGCGCACGCCGTAATCGGCCCGGAAGGAGGGATCGCCCAGCTGCTCAATCGGCAGCGCCCCGGTCGAGAACAGGCTCTCGACCCCGCTGCCCGCCGGGAACTGGCTCTGGTGGCATGCGCCCACCTGCCCGCTCGACTGCACCACCGCCACCGGCTGCTGTAGTTCCAGCAGCTTCTGGCGGATCCCGGGCTCGTCCCACGCCACCGGGTCCACCCGCGGTTGCGTCCCGGCGGCATTCCCATTCCCGTTTAAATTCTTGGCTACACGCAAACCATTATCGAAATGTACCTGTTCCATGTCGATCCTATCCTTCCAGCACGCTTACGGCGGCCTGTTTAATTTCGTAAATGCGGATGCCGTCGGCCCATACACTCGCGTCGGCCACGACGGTCGTCCCGCCGACTGTCTGTTCCACCCCGGCGATGTGCGCTTCGAGCTTCATCGCCCGGTTGGCAGGTACGATCTGGCCGCGGTACTTCCAGGTCATTTCCTGCTCCTGCGGTAGAGCAAAGCGCATTGCGCCCTGCCCACGCTCCCCGGTGAATATGCGCAGCGCTTGCAGCACCGCCTCGACCCCCAGCGAGCCGGGCATGACCGGGTCCTGGTAGAAGTGGCAGGCGTAATACCAGTCTTGCGGGTCGTTCTCCCGCACGGCGTAGACATACCCCTGCCCGTATTTGCCCCCCTGCGGCGCGATCAATACCCTGTCCAAGAAGCCCAGGTGCCCGCGCGTATCACCCTGCGCCCAGCGCCCGGCCTGGGGTGTGCGCTCCTGCAGCGGCGCGGTCTCGCGCCCGCCATCCAACCCCACCTGCCGCGCCATGGTCTCCTGGGTGAAGTAGCCGAACACCGACTCGCCCTCGAAGACCGGCTTCGCTCCCTGCCGCACTTCGAAGGCGTAGCGTTGGATCATGGTGTCGCCGCTGAACACGCTCGACAGCAGCCGCGCCTGGGTGGTCAGCGTGCAGCCGCTGCTTATCGCCGCCAGCACCCGGGCGTGCCCGTCCAAATTGCGGAAGTATAGATCGACCATTGGGAACTTGAACAGCGAGCCCAAATACGCCGAAAGGAACCCGCACGGCTGCAGGGCGATCTCCATCAGCGCCGCATAGGGCAGTGATGTTAAACCGTTCTCACGCAGGTACCAGGCATCCGGCGGTACATCCAGCTCAGCAGTGACGCTGGCAGGGGCGGCCACGCGTCCCGGCTGTCCTTCGATGGCCGTGATGCGGCTCATCAGCTTCAGGTCACCATTCGGAATGCGCGGCGTCCGCCGGGCCGCGTACGGCAAATAGTCCGGCCCCAGGCATTTTGCCAGCGAGCCGCGCCCGAACTCGTCCAACTGCTCGGCGTTGAACAGAGCCATTGTCCCGGCATGCAGCTGCACGGGCGCAGATCCCGGGACCTGCCTGGCGATCATCTCGGCCAGCTGCTCCAGCCCGCTGCTTCGCACGTCCAGGAAGCGCGCCTGCGCCTGACTGGAGTTGCTCGAGGCCGTTTGCAGGCTGCGCCCCAGGCGCTCCAGCATCTCATTGTGAAAGGTTTCAGGGTTCACGATCGCTTCCTCCTCATTCGTCGGTCAGCGGCGGCGCATCCTTCAAACGTGCGCGCCGCCTGACCGCGTCTAATCGTTCCAGCCGTAGTCGTCCCGCACCGCCGTTTTAACTCGCGGCGCCGCCTGCTGACCGAACAGCGGCGACAGACCCACCGGCGTCCGGTGTGACACCAGCTTTGCCAGCAGGCGCACAATGGCAGTCAGGTCGTCGGTGCCTTTGCGGTCGATTGCAATCGCCAGGTGCGGCCTACCCTTCAACGTCTCGTCCACCCAGCGGGCGCAGTTGCTGCCCGCCCCCACCTCGATGAACACTCTCGCCCCGTCCCGGTAGACCTGTTCTACCAGCCTCGGGAAGTCGAGCGATTCGCACAGCATCTTACCGATACTGCTGGCGATCTCGCCCTGGTTCTGCGCCAGCGGGCGATAGTCTGCCGCCGAGTACAAGGACGCCTGCGGCCACACCGCCACCGGCCAGTTGTGCTGCCTCACCAGCTGCGGCTCTTCGGAGCGCATGGCAGGGTTGTGCAGCGACTGGTCGAACGGCGCCAGCAGCGAGGTGCAGTGCAGCGCCTCGATCACCCGGCGGCAGGCTGCCCCCTCACCGCCGATCACCACCTGACGCGGCGTATTGATGTGAGTCAGGTACACCCGCTCCTCGTGCGCCAGCGCCTGCCGCACCGCTTCCACCGGCGCCATCAGGAAATGGTTTTCCCACAGCGTCTCCGCGGAAGCCCCCTCCGGCAGCGGTGGCAGGCTCCAGCATTCGCGCACTGCGTTCTGCGGCCCGGCCAATCTCGACCGGAATAGAGCGGACTGCATCAGGGAGGCGCTGGCTGCATCGCCCGCATCCCATGCGCCCATCGAGAACATCATGCTGTTCTCGCCCAGGCTGTAGCCGAAGGCCGCCTGGGGCTGAATGTCGAACACCTCGCGCAAAATGGCCGTGTAGGCCACCGACAGGCTGCTGCCCGAGATCAACATGCTGATCGAATCGGCCACCAGCGCCGCATCTCGCTCCGCCATCTCGGCCTCGCTCTGCGGCGTGCGTGTGCGTGGATAGATCTGCTGCTCTCGGAACACGCTGCCCGGACTAGCGGTCACCGCTGTTATCGCTTCATGCAAGTGGGGGAACAGGCGGAACAGGCTGCGGCCCATGCCGATGTAGGAATTGAAAGCGCCGGGGTAAACGAAAGCGACGTGACCTTCACGTCCAACCGGTTTGGGCGAGAAAGAGCTGCCTGCCGGGGTCTGCCAGTCCGTTTGCTTCTCGAAGGATGCCTGGCACACCCTTGCGGGCGAAGGTCAGCTCACGCTGCAGTTCTTCCGCGTTCCGCCCGACAAGCGCCAGAGCGTATGCCGCCGAGCGCCGGCGAGCGTAGTGAGCAAAAGCCCGCTGCGCCGCCTCCGGCAGACCCACCTCGGACAGATCTGCGCTCGAAAGCCGCCATGCCCTGCAAGATCGATTCCGGCGACTCCCCCACAATCGGCGCCAGGTACATCTCATCTGTCGCAGCCATGGAGGGCTCCCTGCGAACATCGGGCGCTTCCGTCAGCGCGACGTGCGCGCAGCCCCCTGCCGATGCTGCCAGCACTGCGGCCGCTCGGGTCGAATTCAGCGTGCTGAACCATGGCCGAGTGCCCTCGGATCGGTAGAACGGCGATTCTTTCTCCAACGGGTAGGCCAGCCTGCCCAAATCTTCAGGCGCAGGCGGGATCTGGCGATGGTACAGGCACAGCGCCGACTTGATCAGCGCGGGCAGCAAGCCGCCGTCGCCGATTCCCACCGCGCAAAGCGGCTCCCCGTCACAATTTGGATAGCCGCGCCCTAGCCAACCGATCCCAGCCGTCCAGGCCGCGCCGCCCGGCAGCCCAACCACCTCCAGCAAACCCGGAACCTGCGCTCCCAGACCGGCCTGCTCGAGCGATTGTTGGGCGCACGCCGCCAGGTCGGGCCCGGTCCAGCCCTGCCCGGCCACCCCTGCGCCCGCCACGACCGCATACACCCGTTCATTTTGCGTACGGGCGTCCTCCACCCTGCACAGGATCACCACGCTTGCGCCGCGACCGCCGTCGATCTCTGTCGCCAATAACACTGCCTCCACGCTCGCGTTTGCCAGCATGGAGTGTGCCGCCTGCAGTCCTTGCGCCACAGACAGATCCCCGGCGGCCAGGTCCATCTGTGGGCCTTCCAGCTTCCAACGCCGGGCGATCAGCCCGGAATAACTGCTGCTCCCGGCAGCGTCCGGCGCTACGATCACGCCCACTGCCTGGGGCTGCTCGCCTGCGGGTCTCCCGGCGTTAGCCAGCGCGCCGCTGATGGCTTGCTCCATCCAGGCGCTCAAACCGCTGCGAGCGTAGCCTTCCGCATGCAGCGAAACAAGCAAGTCTTTTCCGGCTTGCATGGCCCGCTCGAACTCCTCCAGGCCGCTGCACATCAAAGCGCGCACGTCCATACCGGTAATTGCCAACTTTAAGCCTTGGGCCTGCCCGGCCCACTGGTTTTGATTCATCATCATTAAATCCTATGGGACGGACACCCAGCTCTGCGGTCGGACGCTGATCAGCTGCTTCAAGTGCGGGCTGATCGTGCCCTCCAACCGGGTGATCTTGACGTACACTTTGCCCTGCGCGTCCTGCACAACAATATCGCCGACGACCGAATTCTCGGTTGCCGAAACCACCTGCATGATCACGGTGCAAGTTTGATTGAATGGGATCGGGCGGAACTGTTCGAACTTGTCCATCCGTGACGGCAGGCAGGGCGACTGGTAAAAGTGCTGCGTCCATACCAGCAGACACTGGACGATGGTATCGTAGATAAATGGGTTGCCCGCGCCCACCTGGAACTGGCCCTGCCGCGCGGCGCTCATCTCCGGCAGGTTGGTTTGCATCACCAGTCGTTCACGGTCGACGTGCAGCACCTGCTGGATACCCTGGAAGCTCGGTCCGTGGAACAGTGTTCCATCCTGATACAGGCCCTGCCCATCGATGTGCGATCCATTCGGATGTTCGGTCGGCATGACCGGCGCTTCCTCCACCGCCCGCACCAGCTTGATGCGCAGGCTGTAGTGGAAGAACTTGCGGCCCTTGCTGTTCTGGCTCCACACCAGCGCATCGAACTCCACGCCCTCCGCAGACTTGGATACCTCTTCCAGCTCCAGCATGTGCTCATCTGCCAGGGAGTCGTCGAACACGATGCCCTTCAATACTTTATAGTGATCCAAACTGAAGAAGGTCAGGCCCGGATAGAGCTGTTCACAGGCGCTGGCCACCCAGGTAGCCGCACAGGTAGCCGGCAGCACCGCGTGGTCGCCGATGCGATGGTCGAACAGGAATGGGTTCGACTCCAGCTTCAGTTTGCGCCGGATCTGGTAGCGGCGCAGAGACGTATCGACCGAGTTGGCCGGGTAGGCCGGGGGGTCTCCGACGATCACCTGAGCCCCATGGCTGCGGCTGGGCGCCAGTTCTTCCACCAGCATCCTGGCCCCCACTTCCACCGGGATGACGTGAATGTTGCGCGCCAAGAACATCTTCTTGAGCTCAGGCGTCACCATCCCGGCCTCCCATGGGCCCCAGTCAATCGAGATCACCCGCGTCGTCGGATACTTGCGCTGCATCAGGTGCGCAGTCTTGTTCAGAATCTCGTTGGCGATGGCGTAATCCGCCTGCCCAATGTTGCCATAAAAACCAACAATCGAAGAGAACAGCACCAGGAAGCGCAGCTGGCTCACCGGCGCGCATGCCAGCAGGCTCTCAAGCCCGGCAATCTTGGGCGAATACACGGTTTCAAAGTCTTCCCCAGACTTCTTCTCGATCAGCTTGTCCGCCAGGCTGCCTGCACCGTGGATCACTCCGGTCACCGGCCCCAGCCGCTGCACCGGCCCTCGCAGACGATCTTCCAGCGCCCGCTGGTCGGTGATGTCCACCTGCACGTATTCAGCCCGCCCGCCCGCCTGTCGGATCTGCGCCAGCGTGTCGGCGATCTCGCGGCTCGATGTGATCCGGCGGTACATGCTCTGCACGGTCTGCGGCGTCGGCTTCTGCCCACGCCCGATCAGGTCTTTCATGATGAAGCGCTTCAGCTCGGCCTCGCTGTGTCCGTTGAGAGCCCAATGCGGCAGGTTCTCGTCTAATCCAGAGCGTCCCAGTAAAATAAAATTGCACCCGGCCCGCTCGGCTAGCTTGACCACGCACTTGGCGGTTATCCCCCTGGCGCCGCCGCTGACTAACACGACGGATGAAGAATCGACATATCCAACGTTACTCATACTGCACCTCTCACTTGCTCGCCTGCTCGACCACCAGCGTCGAGCGCTTGTCCAGGGTATAACCAACCTCGGTTATCCGCCGGTTCGGGTCGAACAGCTCGGCCATTATGCGCTGCACCGACTGCTCTGCGTCCAACGCCGGACTCAAGTCCACGCCCCGGCAGAAGACCGCTTCCCATTCCAAATTGAGCGACTTGACCAGGCCAAACAATCCACCGCTGACCGGCTCGAAGTCCGGTCCACCTCCCAGGCCAAACTCGCCGTCCAGGCGCGCCACCGTCACAAAAGCGCTGCGCCCCTGCTTCGCCGCCCGGTTGAGCGGCTCTTTCAGATGCTTGGCAAGGAAGAACACCTGCTTGACGATCGCCTTCTCCGCTTCCGAAAAGACGTGCTCCTGATCGGCAGGGAAGACCGGATTCAGATGGATCACCATCGCCACCGGCCCGACCTGCTCTAAACACTGCTGCAAGTGCGCCTCGCTCATCTCGTTCAGCGCCACCCGCTGCACACCCTCCGGCAGCGCGGCCCACCCGGTCGCTACACCCTTCGGGAAGCTCAGTACCACCGGGCGCAGCCCCTGCCGGGCCAGTTCGGCCACCAGCCCGGAGGTCGTTTCGGTACCATCGTCCGTGACCAGCGTCACATGGCCGGCGGCGATCCCGGTTTCCAGGCAGTCGGGTTCGGGTAGGGTCTTCAAGATCACGATGCCGCGCTGGATGCCCGGGACGTATGCTTCGACGTCACCGTTATCCGCCAGCGCCGACGGAAAAGGGGGCATCATCCCGGCCAGGCTCGTCTCCAGGTAATCGATCACCTGGCGCAGCGTGCGCATCTCGGCGAATGCCTCCGGCTCCACCTTCGGCAAATCAGGGTAGTTCTCCCGCATCGCCCCAATGATCTCAACCCGCTTGATCGAATCGATCCCCAGATCGGCTTCCATGTCCATGTCCGGTTCCAGCATTTCGGTTGGATAGCCGGTCTTCTCACTGACCACATCCAGGAACGCAGCCGAGAACGGCTCCCCATCCGGCACTGTTGCCGGTTGGGCAGGCACAGGCCCGGCTCCTGCAGATTGGACCGCTGCCTCGACGACCGGTGTCAATGCGATGGATTGGGCTGGTGCATGACCTTCTCCTCCAGGTTCCACCGGCGTGCTGTAGGCTTCGATGATCTGGCGCAGGGTGCGCAGCTCGGCAAACGCCTCCGGAGCCAGCTTGGGCAGGTTCGGATTTTGCTCTCGCACCGCGCCAAGGATTTCGACCCGCTTGATCGAGTTGATCCCCAGGTCCGCCTCCATGTCCATGTCCAGCTCCAGCATTTCTGTTGGGTAGCCGGTCTTGTCGCTGACCACCGTCAGGAAAGCGTCCTTCATATCGCCAATCACTTCGGTCGTCGATTGAGCATCGGTGGCCGGTGCGGGGGCGGTTTGGGCCGGCGTTAGGGATTGGACGGGCGCAAGATCTTCTCCTACGAGTTCCCACCGGTGCGCTGTATGCCGCGATAATCTGGCGCAAAGTGCGCAGCTCGGCAAACGCCTCGGGGGCTAACTTGGGCAGGTTCGGCTGCTGCTCGCGCACCGCCGAGAGGATCTCAACCCGTTTGATCGAGTTGATCCCCAAATCCGCTTCCATATCCATGTCCAATTCCAGCATTTCGGTCGGGTAACCGGTCTTCTCGCTCACGATCTCCAGGAACACCTCCGTCAAATCGCTCGCCGGGGTCGCCTGAACCACAGGGGCCGTGACAACCGGTGCGGCTGTGATCGGTGCGGGCGCGGTTGGCGCAGCGACCATCACCGGTTTCGGTTCAGGCGCACTGCGCTTGCCGTTTCCGTTTCCGTTCGCCGCCAGGTCCCAGATGGCGGGTTCTTCCACCATTGGATACACCGGCGAGAGGTCTGGGCGGGCCGCTTCGACCGCAGGCGTGTGCCCGTTGCCGTTGCTGCTCACCCCTCTCTGCTCCAGCAAGCGCGCGAAGCTTTGCGCAAAGCTCTCCTGGCCCTTCAGGTACTGCTCGTGCACCCGGAGCGTCTCGGCCTGGTGCGCATGGAACTGCTCCATGCTGCGCTCCAGCCCCTGCAGCACGGTCACCAATTGTTCGAACTGCCCGGCGTTCAGGTTGCCGTTCGCCAGCAGGTTCAGGCTGCTCTGCGTCAACTGCGTGAACGCCTGTACGTAGCTCTGCTCGTTCTGCAAGTACTGCCCGTGGATGTGGGCCGTCTCGCTCTGCTGCGCCTGGAACTGCGTCAGCCCTTGCGCAGGGACAGCCGCGTATGTCGCTGCCGGTTGGGGCGCGGCTTGCGCCTGGACGGGCTTCACCGCTGCCTGGACGGGCGCCGGGGTTGGGTTCGCTGCCGGTGTTACCATCGGCGCGGGTTTTGCCAGCGCCTGCTGGATCTTGAAACCATCCTGCAGCGCGTCCTCGAACGCCTTGCGGGTCTTCTCCGACACGTAGTATCCGCCGTTCAGCTTCACGGTCACCGGGCTCATCTTGCGGCCTGGCCTGGCCGCTTTACGCAGCTCGTACGGGTCGAAGCCGCTCAATGCCACGCCCGCCACCCGCAGCTGCACCACCGCTTCACGCAGCTGACGGTCGCTGTCCTTCTTCGGGTTGGCGTTCAGCGCCACCGCCACATGCGGCTGCCCCTCCAAGATGTTCTTCACCAGGTTCGTCAGAACGCTCTTCGGTCCAAACTCAACGAACACCCGCCCACCCTCGGCGTAAATCGCTTCGATCTCCTCCGTCCAGCGCACCGGGCTCAGGATATGCCCCGCCATGCGCTCCTGGATCTGCTTGGGGTCCTGGTCGTGCTCTTTGCCGGCGCCGTTGGAGAACACCCGCAGCTTGGGCTTTTTGAACCTGGCCGCAAAGATCGCCTCGGCGAATGGTTTCTGGGCGTGTCCCACCAAACTGGTGTGGAACGCAGCCGAAACCGGCAGCGGAATAACGGAATAACCTTTCTCCGCCAGCGCCTTCTGCACCTCAGCCACCGCCGCTTTCGAGCCCGCCAGCACCACCTGGTTCTTCGCGTTGTAGTTCGCCAGAGTGATCTCGGGGAAATCCTGGATGGCCTCTTTGACCTTGTCCGCATCCCCCTTGACCGCCAGCATCGTCCCTGCGTCGAAGTTTGGGTCTTCCGGCGCCGCCATGGCCTGGCCGCGCGCCTTCGCCAGATGATAGTAGGTCTCGTCGTCCAGCACGCCCGCCGCCCATAAGGCCGTCCACTCGCCGAAGCTGTGCCCGGCGGTGAAGTTGGCCTGGAACCCGGCCTGCTGCAGCAGCTTGAACAGGCTTACGCTCATTGCCCCAATCGCCGGTTGGGCGTGCTCGGTGCGCGTCAGGGCAGCCTTGAGCTCGTCCTGCTCCTCCTTACTGAACACCGGGCGTGGATACACCCGCCCGGACAGCGGCTGCAGCCCATCCTGGACGAACAGCCGGTCGACCGCCTGAAACACCTCACGCACCGGCGGGAAGTTCATCGCCAGATCTTTGCCCATTTCCACGTACTGCGAGCCCTGGCCCGAGAACATCGCCACCACCTTGCCCTGCGTGTCCAGGCCGCTCTTGCGGTAGTAGATGCCTTTCGGGTGCTCCCAGGCTTCCTCGTCCGGCCGGTCTTTAAGCGCCGAAATCGCCGCTTGCAGCAGCTCTTGCGCCTCGGCGGCTTCCATTGCCACAAAGCCCACCCGGGCCTCGTTCACAGCCGGGCTCAGCGAGCGTGATGTCTCGCTCAGCTGGTTGAAATAGGCGGCCCCATCCGCCCCACTCAGCTTCGCCAGCGTATCCTGAGCCGCCGCCAGCAGTTTCCCCGGCGTCTCGGCAGCCAGCAGCACCGGTTGAGCGACCTGATTGCTGCGGTAGGCGCCCTCTTGTTCGCTCCTGTACTCTTCCAGCACAATATGGAAATTGGTTCCACCAAACCCAAACGCGCTCACGCCCGCCCGCCGCGGCATCCCCGGTTTCGCTGGGATCCATGGCCGGGCTTCAGTGTTGATATAAAACGGAGAGTTCGCGACGTCCATCTTGGGGTTCGGCTTGGTGACGTTGATGGTCGGCGGCAGCACCTTGTTATGCAGCGCCAGCGCCACCTTGATCATCCCTGCCGTTCCGGCGGCCGCCTTCGTATGGGAGATCTGCGACTTAATGCTGCCAATGGCAATGCCCTGCTTCTCGGGATTGTATGGCTCGAACACCTCGCGCAGCCCGGAGAACTCGGCCGGATCGCCTGCGGGGGTGCCGGTACCGTGCGCTTCGATCAGACCAACGGTGTCTGGGGTGAAGCCCGCTTCCTCATAAGCCCGGCGCACAGCCAGCGCTTGGCCGGAAGGCCGCGGCGCGTAGATGCTCTTAAAGCGCCCATCGCTGGAGCTGCCCGCGCCGCGGATCACTGCGTAGATGCGGTCGCTGTCGCGTTCGGCGTCTTCCAGGCGCTTGAGCACCAGCATGCCCAGCCCCTCGCCCACCATCATGCCGCTCGTCTCGGCGTCGAAGGTGCGCACGTTCTCGCCGTGCGAGAAAGCCGGGGTCTTGCTGAAGCACAGGTACGTGCCGATCGAGTTGTCAGTGTCTACACCGCCGCTGATCATCATGTCGGCCCGGTAGGTGCTCAGCTCGCTCAGCGCAGCGCGGATCGCTGCCAGCGAGCTGCCGCAAGCCGCGTCGGTGACGAAATTGGTGCCGCCCAGGTTGAAGCGGTTGGCAATCCGCCCGGAAATCACGTTGCCGATCGTGCCTGGGAAGGAGTTCTCTTCCCAGCCCACGTAGCCCAGCTTGATCTTTTCGATGATCCGCTGCGTGTCCGCATCCGACACGCCCGCGCTTTTCAGCACTTTCTCCCAGACCGGGTACTGCAGCCTCGACATCAGCGGAGTGAACAGCTTCGAGCCCATACCCACGAACCCCAACACCACCCCGGTGGTCTCGCGCGCGAACTCGCGTTCCTCGCCGTACCCCGCATCTTCCAGCGCCTCTCGGGCCGCAACCAACCCCAGCAGCTGCGAAACGTCTGTTACTTCCAGGATGTTTGGCGGTAGACCGAACTCCATGGGGTCGAAGTCGATATCCGGAATGAACCCGCCGCGCTTGCAGTAGGTTTTATCGGGTGCAGATGGGTCCGGGTCGTAGTAGTCATCGATGCTCCAACGGGAGGCGGGCACATCCACCACACAGTCGATTTTGTGTAAAATATTGTCCCAGTATTCCTGGGTATTCCGTGCCATCGGGAAAATTGCCGACAAGCCAATGATCGCAACGGGTACGTCTCTCAGCTGCCCCTTGGTTTGACCTGCTTTTTCAGTCTTGCGTGATGCCATGTTTCCTATACCTCCGGGTTATGTTTCCGTCACTTCGGTCAATCAGGCGCTTAACGATCGTCCGAAAAAAGACAATTTTGCTTCTATAACCCTCGGGACGTAGGAAAGTGACGTGTTCGAGGAATCTTTAAGATTGAGAGGGTGGAGAATAGAGAACGCCAAAGCAGCGCGGAGCTTTGGCGTTCTCTATTCTCCACCCTCTTATTTTTTATTTTCTACCTTTCCCAACACCAATCTCGCCTCTAATTCCTCCTCCACCTGCGCGAGTGATTTCGCCAAACCAGCCGAATGACAACTCCCACAGCACCAGCCGCAGGAAAGCCAACGATTCCAGCTCGGTCCACGGCTCAGGATCGTGGCGGATCAGCAGCAGCGCCACTGGCAAACGCTCCGGATCCGCCTGCAGATAAGCATTCACGCCGCGCGTATACGCCGCCAGCGCCAGCCGGGCGTTGGGCTCCAGGATGTCCAGGTCTGCCCTGGCAATGCGGTTGAAACCCACCGTACGGGATGCTCGATCGATTCGCAGGAATTCCTCGCCAAACAGCTCACTCATCCGCCCCATTGCCAGCCGGCGGTGCAGTTCCATTTGCCAGTAGCGGTCCTGCCCATGGACGAAGCCCTGGGCAAAGAACAGGTCCTCAAGGTTTTTTGCATAGATGTGCGGCACTCCCCAGCGGTCGCGCAGCACCTCCACTGTACCGTGCAAGCCCGGGACCTCGATCAACCCCTCCACCTGAGCCAGGCGCTTCCGCCCCAACCCAGCAGCTGTGAGCCAATCACCGGCTCGATCAACGACTTTAACACCGTCCTATATCCTCCCCATTTAACGGTAATGTTGTTCAAATCGGCGCTCCCTCCTATACAACCTTCATACGCCGTCGACCCCATTATAGCCGAGAGCTCAACTTGCGACATTAAAAACACAGCGCAGGTGGAATGCACTTCGAAGTACATTCCACCTGCGCTCCTGCCTTAAATGAGAACCAACCCCACCTTAAAGACTGGAAGTGAATTGGCGTGGGCCTGCTTCCGGCTTTTCAGCCAATAAATCTATCAACCTTAAAATTCTTGGGGAAATTCCGCTTATTGTTGACTTTTAATGTTAACTATGCAATAATAATGTTGCAGGGCGCTCCAAGAAATTGACAGCACCCGTCGTTAGGAAAAACCAAAGCGAGGTCAGGATAACCTGGTCAGCAGGTATGGACCATAAAGGTTGCCAGGCAAGCGAAGGTGAAATACTCGAGAGCAGAGATGCTTCAGAAGGGGAACAATCGCATTCCTCTCCCAAGATGGAGATAAAACCTTTGAAGCGGAGCCGAGCGAGAAACGACGAGTAAAGCTGGGTTACTTGGGGCCCCTGTTTTTTTATTTTAAGAGAATAGCCCCGTTCTCTGTTCTCTCGCTTACAAAACTTCTGCCTTCAACATCCCCACAAATGGCAAATTTCGATACTTCTCCTGATAATCCAGGCCGTAACCCACCACGAACCGGTCGGGCAGATCGAAGCCCTTGTACTTCAGCCGCGTATCGATCAGGCGGTTGTTAGGCTTGTTGAACAGCACACATACCTCCAGGCTGGCGGGCTGGCGCTCGCGCAGGTTCTTCAGCAGGTAGTTCAGCGTCAGCCCCGTGTCGATCACGTCTTCCACGAACAGCACGTGCCGCCCGTTGATCGGCATTTCCAGGTCCTTGACCAGCCGCACCAGGCCCTGATTGCGCATCTCGTTCGAGTAGCTGGTCACTGCCAGGAAGTCCACCTCCACTGGCAGCGCCACCCGCCTCAGCAAGTCGGCCATGAAGAACAGCACCCCCTTCAGCACCCCCACCATCACCAGATCCTTCCCGGCATAGTCACAGGTGATTGCCCGGCCGATTCCGGCCACCTGCTGCTGGATTTGTTCCTCGGTGAAGATCACCTCCGCGATGTCCTCCGCTTGCTCACCGTAACGCTCGCGGTACTGTTGCGCCAGCTGCTGGTTCATACCGTTCTCTCTTGGGCTTCCACGCCCTGGATCTTGTCTGCCTGTTCGTATAGGCCGTACTTGACCATCAGCGCGCGCATCTCGCGCCGCTTCAGCATCTTCACGTTGACATCCGGGTACAGCTCAGCCATGCGGCGCATCTTCCAGTTCTTTCGATTCGAAAGGCGTGGACGCAGCGTGGTCAGCTCGATGTAAACGTCTTGTTGGGGGAGGTAGAAATCGGGGGTAAAAGCCGTGGTGACTCGCTCATTCTGATCCCATTCGAGTGGGAAAGTGCGCGGTTCGTAAACCCATTCGATCCCATAAAAGTCGAGGACTTGCGCAAACATCCTTTCGGCCTGATGCGCAAACTGAGGTTGTTGAGAGCCATTGTCGTTCAAGAAAGAAACTCCTGGAAGGCTAGCCGTTCGGGTAGGAGGGGCGCGTAACCGCGGCGCAGATGCTCTTGGCGGCCTGTTCGGTCGACAGCATGCCGGTGTTGATCACAAGATCGTACAGCAGCGGATCATCCCAGCGAGTCTGGTAAAAACGCTTCAAGTAATTCCGGCGGTAGCGGTCGCTGGCTTCCACCTGGGCCCGGGCGGCCTGGTGCGAGATGTCACACTGGACGGCGACGCGCTCGACGCGCAGCTCGATTGGTGCGATGATCCGCACGTGCAGCACATCGTCTCGCCCGCGCAGGATCACCTGCCCGGCCCGACCAACGATCACAGCTCCGCCGGCTTTCACCAGCTCACCCATCACTTGCGCCACCGCATCCATGTAGGCATGATTGGTCTTCATCGAAGGCGCAATGCCCAGCAGCCCCAATTCGTCGATCACCGCCAGGGCGGCCTCCGGCGCGCCCGCCCGCATCGCAGCCTGGTTGATCACCTCACGCCAGGCCAGGCGGAAATCCAGCCGCTCGGCCACTGCACTGGCGACATCACAGCCCAGACTGCCCATCTGCCGAGAAATGGTAACCGCGAGAACCATACCGCCATCCTTTTTTACGCGGAAGAACTCGTCCCGTAATTAATTATAGCATGGTAGGGAAAGCCCTACCCGACTCAGGGAAATCCCCTTATTGCCGCCTGTAAATCCCCGGGCTTATACTTCGTTATACACGATGCGCACATCCGTATCGTGTTCATGTGTTCAAACCTGCAGCTTCGAACACAGGAAAACCATCATCTGAAAGGAGGATTCTACATGTCACCAACCCGAAAACCAAAAAACAAGTTATCCCGGAGGGAGGGAGTCGACCTTTTCGGGACGGGTGGTGAAAGCCTGCAGCGCCGTTTGGGAACCCCGCCGGGCATGCACGGCCGCACTCGCCGGCCGCGCAACGAAAGTGAGTATAACCGGCAGCTGCGCGAGAAGCAGAAGGTGAAGCGGATGTACGGCATGCGCGAAGCCCAGTTCCGCCGCTTCTTCCAAATGGCCCTTCACTCAAACGACGTGACCGGCATTGCGCTCCTGAAACTGCTGGAGCGCAGGCTGGATAACGTTGTTTATCGCCTGGGCTTTGCCCGCACCCGGCTTCAGGCTCGCCAACTCGTTTCTCACCGCCATGTGCGCGTGAATGGCAAGCGTGTGAATATTCCATCCTACCTTGTCCGCCCGGGTGAAGTGATCGAGCTGACCGAAACCGCCGCCCACATCCCAGACCTGATCGAGCTGGCCGAAAACAATTTGCCCGTCCCTGGATGGTTGGAACGCAGTGGCTGGGGCGGGCGCGTGCTGCGCATGCCGGAACCACAAGAACTCGAACCGGGAATCGCCGAGCAGCGCATCGTCGAGTTCTATTCACGCTGATTCTTGTCAAGTAATAGATCTATATTCATGTAAGGGGAAATACAATGGGTGTACGTTTGGCGTCTTTGCTCTTGGGGTTTGTCTATATCATTTTCGGGATCTCTGGAATCTTGCCGACCAGCAGTTATCCGGTTCCAGACAGCTTCCCAACCCTCATCATTGGAGACCGCTACAGTGTCTACTTTGCTGTCTTCCCGATCAACGTCATGCTGACCTACTTACACATGCTTTTGGGCCTGTGGGGAGTTCTGGCATACCACAGTCTACCAGATTCATATGCCTATGCGAAAATCGTTGGCATTACCTTCCTTGTCCTGGCCTTGTTTGGTTTAATCCCGGTCCTCAATGTCTTTTTCGGCTGGATGCCGCTGTTTGGAAACAATATTTGGCTGCATGCGGCCACCGGCGCAATTCTGGTCTATTTCGGGTTTTTCTACAAACCCAGCCCAGAATACGTCACAGAAACTTGACCGGCCCGGAAATTTCTATCTTAGGAGGATTTCTGAATGGGCACTCGCTACTTCGCTATTGCGCTGGCGATGATTTTTACAATTATTGGTCTTTTTGGTTTCGTTCCAGGTCCGCTTGTCCCGCATCCGTTGAGCGGACCAACCCTAGACTTTAACGTTTTGTACGGTTACCTTTTCGGCCTATTCCCCGTCAACATCCTGAATTCGCTGATCCACCTCGGGTTTGGCATCTGGGGGTTTTACGCCTTTCGCAGTTACGGCGCGGCAAAGCTCTACGCGAAGGTGGTCGGCATCGTCTTCAGTGTCCTGGCGATTATGGGCCTGATCCCGGTTTTGAACACAACTTTCGGTATCATGCCGCTGTTCGGCGCAGATGTCGTCCTCCATGCTCTGTTCGGCCTGTTTGGTCTGTATTTTGGCTTTGTGACTACACGGCAGAGGGTTGGCTGAGGTAATCCTCGCCAGCGGATCGGTAGGGTTAGTGAAATCGTTCAATATGCCTAATGGACGGTGAACTTCGTCGAAGGTTGTTTTAATGGTTGGTATGAACCTTACAACCAGCGTCTTGAGCAGCATTTTTGACCATTATCAGTAGATAAAAGGGGGGTATTTCATTGGATCGTAGACGTGAAACCGAACAACTGGAGCTTGAAACCGTAAACGAAAAGCCCATCCATGATGGCATGATTGAGGTGCGCCTCAACACCAACCATGGCATGATCCCCTGCCGCCTGCACCCGGTGAAAGGTGGAAACCTGGCGGTGGTGTGGGTTGGCGGCGCGGGCGGCGGGCTGGATGGGCCTGCGGGGGGCATGTACCCGCGCCTGGCGAAGCAGCTGGTCGGTGACGGCATCGCCTCGCTGCGGTTGTCGTACCGCAAGCCAAACTTCCTGACCGACTGCGTCTTGGACACGCTGCTCGGCATCCATTTCATGGAAGGCCATGATTACTCGCAGCTCGTGCTGGTTGGGCATTCCTTCGGCGGCGCGGTCGTCATCAGCGCCGGGGCAATGAGTGGAGCCGTCGTCGGCGTAGCCACCCTCAGCACCCAGAACGCCGGCACCAACCTCGTGGAAGAGATGGAAGGCCGCTGCCTGCTGCTCATCCACGGTCAGGCCGATACCGTCCTCGATGATTTCGCCTCACGTGAGGTCTACCAGCGCGCCCACCAGCCCAAGCGCATCCTGCTCTATCCCAACTGTGGACATGGATTGGACGAGTGCCGCCAGCAAGTGGACCATGATCTAAGCGAGTGGATTAAACAGGCGCTGTTGAAAGAGGCTTGAGGCCGCCACTGCTTGCAATCAAATGGTCTGGATTTAGACGGCGTTGCCGTCCAGGTCTAGACCATTTGATTGCATACACATATTGCGCCCTGCATCGATTTGCTGTATAGTATCTCTAGTCCGGTAACGGGCTGTTTGTTTTTTTATTCCGGCAGCTTACAAACGCACAAGTGGGGTGCAATGATGGTTCCGGCATACAGATTTGTTTTCCTTCTTCTCATCCTTTCCCTGTTCGCCCCCGGCTTCCCGGCCTTCTCCCACCCGGCGCAGCCGGCTCCCTTCGCTCCTTTCCAGCCACCCCCATCCCAGGGGATCCAAAGCGACGACGGGCCTTTCGACAAGATCGCCCAGTGGTTCCGAGACCTCGGCGCTGACATCAAGCAAGCCTTCTCTCGCTGGAAAACGGTCGACATTGGCGGAGCGGTCGCCAGGGGGATCGAAAACATGTTTAGCGGTGTCAGCAACCTGGGCAAGAGCATCCAAAAGCAGTTGGAAAGAAGCGTGCCCGGGCAGTAAAGGTTCGATTAAGTGCAAAGAAACGCCAAAGAATTTTTTGATCAGGAGTCAAATGCAATGAACCGCTCGATTAAAACCGGTACCCTATTCACTCTGATGACGCTGGCCTGCTCTGTGCTGGTCACAGCCTGCGTGCAGACCACCCCGCAGCCTGTCGCTGCCAACACCCAACCCCCTGCGCCAATCGCAACCGCCGTGCCCAGCACCGCCACCTTACCCCCCACCGCTGTGCCGCCCACCGAAACCGCCGTCGCGCCCACTGCCACGCCGACCACAGCGCCGCCGACTGCCACCACTGCCCCCACCGCCCTCCCGACCCTGGCTTTAGCCCAAGACGGGGTGAGCGCCTGGTGCCTGAGGCCGGATACCCAGGCCGAGCAAATCCGGACCGCCTTCAACGATCCGCTGAACCCGCCCGCCAATGCGCTGGTTGGCCAAGCCGTTGACGGCGCCTTCGAAGTGCGCAACCTGCCCGCCAGCGGCTGCATGTTCGACTTCACCTTCAACCAGCCTGCTCCAGAAGGGCTAAAGCTGCAGGTGTTCGACCAGAGTAACTCAGGCCCCTGGCTGACCCGCGATCTGCAGCCTGTGACCGGCCAACCGGAGACTGTGACGGTTGCGCTGACCCACAGCATGATCGTCGCGCCGCCCTGGTGGGACGTAAACTACCGCTTCTCTATTGTCGATTCAGAAGGAAACGAGCTTTGGAAGGACACAATCGGCATGCACCGCTGGAACATCGATTACTGCTGGAATGGGCGCAAGCCGTTCAACGTCAATAACCCCCGCTGCACCCTGGTGCAAGATCTGCACCCCTCCGATCCCGGCTACGGCACCCCCTACCCGACTGCCAAGCCCAAAGAGGATTAATTTTCTGAACACAAAGAGGCTGCCACTTTTAACCTGGCGCTTCTGCCTAGCTCTGAAACACCGATAACCGCTGTCTTACCCTCTTCGCCAGCCGGACGAGTTGCTCCGGCTGGTTGACTGCATACACTCCCGCCAGGATCACCAGGCCGCCCGCAATCGACGCCAGCAGCAGCGGCTCGGCCAGCACGACCCAGGCGACGAGGACCGTCACGAACGGCTCGATGTACAGGAACGCCCCCGCCTGCGCAGCCGGGATAGCCTGCAAAGCATCGTACCAGAAGATGTAGGCAATGCCCGAGCAAATGAACCCTAAAAAGCCCACCCCCAGCCAACCGGACAGCGTCAGCTGTGGGATTTCGGCCAGCAGCGGTTCTCGCACGAACAGCAGCGTGGTAAACAGCCAGCCCAGGCCCATCACGTACAGCATCATGCGCGCCGCCGGATGGCGCTTGAGCCCCTGACGCGACAGCACCGAGAAGATCGCCCAGTTCGGCGCGCTGATCATGATCAAGAAGTCGCCCGGCTCACCCAGGCGCCCGCCCGAGATAGATCCCAAATCGCCCTTGCTGACCACCAGTAGGACCCCGGCTGCCGCCGTTAGGATCCCGGCCACCTTCAGCCACCCCAGCCGCTCCTTCAGCAGCAGCCAGCCCAGCAGCGCCATGAATACCGGCGTGGTCGCCACGATCCAGGCCGTTGTGGTGGCATGTGCCGTGACCAGCCCGGTCGACTGCAGCCATTGGTGGAAGGTGATGCCGATGAAGCCCAGCAGCGCGAAATAGGGCAGCTCCTTGCGCTCGGGCAGGGCAAACTGCTTGCGCATCCCCACCGCAAAGCCCAGCACGATTACGCCCATCGTGAAGCGCAGCCAGACCACCGTCGCCGGCGAGATCTCTTGCAGCGCCACCTTCGTCGCCACAAACGATGCTCCCCACGCAACCACCGCAATGGTCGCTTTAATAAAAGTTATGGTATTGCTTTTCATAGATTCCTCGGCACGATTCGATCGTGCTATTATACGTACATTCGAGGGAATCCGTCAAATTCTTGTCTCCATTCAAAGCCCGCACTGCAGCGTCATCCCGGACCCAACGACCTGATTTCCCGATCCCTAATTGCCTGTTCCCTGATAAAATTAATCACGCAAAGGAGATTCGCATGCCCACCCAAATCCTCGACCCCAAACAGCATCCCGAGCTGCAGCCCGCCGGCAGCCTCTGGCCCCTCTACCAACCCGAGCAGGCCCCGCTGCGCTTCCAGGCCGAAACCACCGCAGAAGCCCACACCTGGCAGCAAACCGTCCGAGCCGAACTGGCCCAAACCATCGGCTTCCAGGACTGGCCGGACGTGCCCTTTGAACCGGAGACCATCGAAAGCATCGATAAGGGAGACTACGTCCGGCACAAGCTGCTCATTTGGGTCGGACCTTCGGCGCGCATGCCGGTCTACCTGCTGGTTCCGAAGAACGCCCAGGGACCACTTGCGACCGTCCTGGCCTTTCACGGTCACGGCTATGGGGTTAAAGATATTGTTGGTTTATGGGAGAATGGGGAAGAGCGCGGCACGCCCGACGGCTATCACAAGGACTTTGCGGTCGCCCTGTGCCGCAGCGGATTCCTGGTGGCTGCGCCCGAAATCAGCTGCTTCGGCGAGCGCCAGACCGACTTCTCGTACCTCAACACCACCATGGGCCAGCCGGTGCCAACCACCTGCCAGCACACTTCCATGTTGGCGTTCCACCTCGGCGGATCAACGGTCGGGCTGCGGGTGCGGGAGGCCCGGCGCCTGCTGGACTACCTCACGACCTTACCGGAGGTCGAACTCGAGTCGCATCGGCGCAATGGGCATCTCCGGCGGCGGCATGCACACCTTTTTCTCAACCTGTCTGGACGAGCGCATCCGCGCTTGCGTGGTCAGCGGCTACTACTCCACCTTCCGCGACAGCATCCTGGCGATGGATCACTGCTCGTGCAACTTTGTGCCCGGGCTGCACCGCTTCGGTGAGATGTACGACCTGATCGGATTAATTGCGCCGCGACCTGTGATGATCGAAGCCGGCGATTATGATCCGATCTTTCCGATCGAATCCGTCAAGCGCAGCGTCGAACGGGCGCGCCAGGTCTACGCACGATTCGGAGCGGAGGACCAGGTGGAAACCGATTACTTCGAGGGCCGACATCAGATCAGCGGCCGGAAAGCTTACCGCTTCCTGGCCGCTGATCTAAATAAACGATAATTTCGTGAATTAATCCAGGTGAGCGTCTTCCCAGCGACCTTCGAAATTGCTCTTGTCGAACCAGTCAAGCCACGGGGACAACCAGGGGTCTGACTGCTTCTGGGAGATGATCATCGCGCCTTTGCCGGTGTTGTGGATGACCGATTCATCACCCAGTTCCAGGATTGCTTTCTGGTACTCCGGCGTCCATTGGACGATGAAGCGCCGCCCACAGGTGGGGCAGTACCACTCCTCAGCTCCGGATTCGTAGGTTTTTGCTAAAACCATTTTATGATTTGGCTCGGTGTTCATTAGCCTCTTCCTTTCAAATCGATAACGATTAAACAATATAATAAAAACAGCCTGGATTATCAGGCCGGCAAAGGAGAGCATTGCGTAGTTGTTTTGTTTCCTTTTTGGCAGCATCGCATTCATCGGCGGTAGGGATACTCCCATGCCAGTGCGAACCCAAACTCCTGATGGAGAATTCGCTGTTGTTTAATTTGTAAACTAATTAGGTGATAAACGCCTATGTTCGTTTAATTTATCACAATTACATATGCAAGTCAACATTTCGAACCTTACAGCGACCTTACAGCGAAAATGAAGGGTTTGCTAACGGTCAAGAAGTCGAATGCGACACATTCCTGCAATCTGAACCCAAAGCCCTTCAAACTCCTCTTTGACAGACCGACCGGATGTCATTTACAATGAATGGTATTGAAAAACAGGAGGGATTGAAATATGGCAAAACGTATCGGTGTGCTCACGGCAGGCAGCGACTCGCCTGGCCTCAACGCGGCCATTCGCGCCATCGGCAAAACAGCCCGAGATTCTTTCGGGATGGACGTGATTGGCTTCCGTGACGGCTTCCGCGGCCTGGTCGACGATCATTTCGTGTCGTTTGAGGGCAATACCCTTTCGGGCATCCTCCCCGCAGGCGGCACCATCCTCGGCACCAGCCGCGACATTCCTCAACGCTTCATGGAAGAAAATCTGTGCATCGACCGTACGGAAGACGCCCTGGCGACCTATAAAAAGCACAAACTGGATGCGTTGATCTGCCTGGGTGGGCGCGAAACTCACGAAGCCGGTTTGCAGCTTACACAGGCCGGCCTCAACGTCATCACCCTACCCAAAGCCATCGACAACGATATCGCCGGTACGGACGCCACCATCGGCTTCGACACCGCCATGGGTATCGCCACCGAGGCCATCGACCGCATCCACACCACCGCTCTCAGCAGCCACCGCATCCTGATCGTTGAGATCATGGGCCGTTATGCCGGCTGGCTGACGCTCGGCTCCGGGCTTGCCGGCGGAGCGGATGTTATCCTCATCCCCGAAATCCCTTACGATATTCAAAAGATCAATCAGGCCGTTCAGGACCGCAACCAGGCCGGGCGGCGCTTCAGCATTGTCGCCGTGTCGGAAGGGGCCATCTCACAAGAGAACGCCGCCTTCTTCGAAGCCACTCGCGAGGCCAACGAACGCCTGCGTACCGGTGACCAGCGTGAGCGCGTCGCCCGCCAGTTGGCTGAAATCCAGGGCCGCCATAAGGACAACGTCGGGCTGCTGGCCGACCGCCTGGAGAAGTTTACCGGGCTGGAGACCCGCACCACGATCCTCGGCTACCTGCTGCGCGGTGGCGCCCCCTCCTCCACTGACCGGGTCCTGGCGACCCAAATGGGCACCTACTGCATTGCTCTCATTAACCAGGGGCACTTCGGCGTCATGGTCGCCTTACAGAACGGCCACACTACCGCCATCGACCTGGAAGAGATTGCCGGGAAGCACAATTTCGTTCCCGCCAACCATCCCTGGGTGATCAGCGCCCGCGAAGTTGGAACCAGCCTGGGAGAGTAGAAGATAAAACAAAAAGCTGACTGTTGGGCCGCCTAACGGTCCAACAGTCAGCTTTTTGTTTGCGAGCGCCTAGCGCCCTCGCCTTGCGATCATCATCCCCAAAACCGGCGGCAGCGCCAGCAGCAGCAGGATCACCAGGTAAGGGCTGAGATTCTCCAGCGCAAAGATCAAGCCGTTAACCCGCAGCGCCTCCAGCTTCCAGCGGTATTCCAGCTGGCGCAGCGAGACCCCGAACGCGGCCTGCACCCCCTGCTCGCAGCCCAAGCCATCCTTGTACTGCTGCATCAAATTCTCCAGGCCAGATGTGCCGAAATTATCGTGCAAATAGCGCACGAACGATGCCAATTCCGCATACGCCAGGAACGCCCCGGATGCCTCCTGTGGAAAAGCGCTGCACATCGTGCTCATTCCCATCAATAAATCGCTGTCGGATGCTTTCGTGAGCACCCGCTCGTAATCTGGGTTGGGGTTGATTTCAGCCAGCGATGCGGCTCCTTCCAGCAGCCACACCGGCACAGAGCTGTACTTGTCACCCACCATCGCATATTGGAGCAAGTGCACCATCTCGTGCGGCAGCTGACGCTGGAACTCTAACCGCTGCTGCTCGCCGGGCGGCACAGACACCAGAATTACCCCCAGGTCTGGGCTGGCATGGCCTGCAATCCAAGACTGCTGGCTCAACTGCAGCGCCTTCTGCATGTCGGCTGCGGCAGCGTAGATGTAGATTTTGATCATCCTCGTGTTCTCGGCGGGCATGTATTTCAACGCCGACTGCAAGCCCAACTCGGCCACGTTCAGCGCCTCTTGCCCGAAGGCCATGTCGCCTTCATACCAGTCCACCTGAAAGCCGTCGCCCTGCAGTGTTTTCCACGTGTAACGGTTATCCACATAATCGAACGATCCGCGGCCGCTCTCCACCTCGCTTTCGTCCGTCAGCACAATCCGGAACCAGTATTCCGTGCGAGCAAAGGGACGCAGAGGGTATTGGCGGGCGTTGTACTCGTATTGGAAACTCCCATCGGCAGCGAAGGGCACGCTTTCCACCCGCGTCCGTTCTCCCTCCGGCTGGATAAACAGGAACAGGTGCGCCGCGCTCTCGGCCGGCCGCACCTTCCCTCCAAAGGTGACCTTCTCGCCGTAATCATAGAGTACGCTGATGCCCGTCACCTCGGCTCCGGTCGATTGCTGGAACCAAGGCAGCGGGGAAACCAGACTTCCCAGCAATGCCAGCAGGATGATTAGATTGTGCATGAAAATTTATGTGTGCCCCGCCAAGATTATTGATCGTCTTCGTCGTCTTGTTCGTCTTCCTCGTACACTTCTTCGTACTCGTCTTCATCTTCGTCGCCGGCTGTCATGCTGGGCGCCGGCCAGCTCTCCGGTTCATCCACCACAGCCGCAACGGTTGGGTCAATCTCCATCAGGTCGAAGATCGGGAAGCCCTCGGTGAACTCCAGGTTCTCCAGGGCGTTTTCGAGGAACTCGATTTCTTGCTCATCCTCGGTAAATTGCAATAAGTGTTCCAGGGCCGCGCCGACATCCTCGCCGCCAATCTGAGAAAGCGACCAGATCACCGCCCGCCGGACTGCATCGGGCAGTTGATCCTGGTCTTCCAGCATCTCAAGCAGCGGCTGCCGGGCAGACTGCAGTTCCAACTGCCCCGCTGCGGTCACGGCGATCAGTCGGATCGACGGCGAGTGGCTGCGCATGCTCAACAGCACGTCTGGAGCCCAGCGGGAATCCAGCGAGCGCCCCATCGCCAGGACCGCACTGCCCACCCATTCTTCCTCTCCGGTTTCAAACGCCGACTCGATCAGGGGGATCACCCTTTCATTGCTGGAATATCCCAATGATTCGACCGCCCGCCTGCGCACAACTGGCAGGTCCGAGCCGTGCGCGACCTCGAGCAAGCTGGTTTCCACAGTTTCATAAACGTCTTCGGGGATCTCTTGTAACTCACCCAGGTATTCAAACAAGCCCAGTGAATAGGCGGCTGCGGCCCGCGAAGCCGGGTCCAGGTCGTTCTGCATGATGTCGATTAAAGAGTCTGCCACCTTTGGATCGGGGCACTCTTCCAGCAGGTGGATCGCCTCGGTGCGAACGCGCGGATCGTTGTCGGTCAGCGCATACTTCGCCAAGGCGTCAAAGCAAACGAGTGTATCCTCCGCTGCCACAGTCACCAGGGAGCGCAGCAGCTCCAGCCGCCGTTTCGGGTCGATCTGCGGCCAGACGGCTTTTAACTGCTCGAGACTGGAGCGGTCCAGGTCTGAGAATTGATGCAGATAGGCGGAGGGAAACAGATTTTCGAGGTCCAACAGCGCGTCGATGATTCGGTGGAAATCAATGGATGGGTTAGCGCCTTGCATTTCTTCCTCTCCTATCATTACGGTAGAGTGATTGGATGAATGATATCTTGTGTGGTGATGTAGATCATCAACAGCAGCAAGGTAGCAAAACCGATAAGGTGCACAATGTTCTCATACCGCTGAGGAATGCGCTTCCCTATCAGGATCTCAGGCAGCGTGAACAGGATGCGCCCGCCGTCCAGTGCGGGCAGGGGCAGCAAGTTGGTAAACCCAAGCGCAACCGATAGGGTTGCCATCAAGCCCAGTGTATTGATCGGCGGGATAGGCTGCTCTGACTGCGGCAGCGATGCGGTCTGCTGATCCATCTGGCGAGCCTGCGAGAACATATCGTAGATGCCCACCGGCCCCACCAACCGCGCTTGCTCTGGTGGGATCGTGCCGCGGATCAGCTGCGCTGGTAAGGTCACCAGGGCTTTCGCCTGATCGAAGGTGGTTTGCACCGCCGCCGGCACAGCCTGCGTGAACGGGATCGGAGCGAAATACGGCCCTAGCCCAACCCCAAGCGAGCCTTCACCCTCTTTCGGGTTCGGATTTGGCACGGCGGTCGTTTCCACCTGCTTGCCGTTCCGCTGGACCGTGATCGTGATCTGCTTGTTCAGGTTGGCCTGGACAATGCTCACCAGCTTATCGGCGCTGTCGATCGGTTGGCCGTCCACCTTCACGAAGATGTCACCCGGCTGCAGGCCTGCGCTCTGAGCGGCCGTGCCATCGCTGACGTTGCGGATCACGATCTTCGAGTAATCCGGCGATCCGGCCTGATAGAACATGAACGAAAACAGCACAATGCCGACAATCAGGTTCATGACCGGCCCTGCCACCGCCACCGACAGGCGCACCCATGGGTTCGCCGCCGCCAGCCCACCTTCTTCGCCGGCGTCCACCTCACCTTTCGGACGCACAAACCCGCCGAAGGGGATCCAGTTCAGCGTGATGAGCGTGCCGCCCACCTTACCGAGCGTCACCATGCGCGGTGGGAACCCGAACCCGAATTCCTCGACTTCGATCTTGAAGAGCCGCGCTACCAGGAAATGTCCCAGCTCGTGCAAGAAGACGAGCGCGCCAAACAAAAGAATAAAAATTGCGATTTGCACGACATTCATTGGAGAACCATTACCCTTTTGACTTTCTACCTCTTTAAATATCCCAAACCTTATTGGCAACTGCTCAGTCAATCCTGTTCTTCAGAGTGTTTCCCCTCTGAAAAACACCACTGACTGAGCAGATTACGCATCTTTCTTTATTATATCCCGTTTCAAGAGGCGATGGAACAAGATGAATAATCTCTAAGACCCTTTCATCAGGGTTGCCGGGCCGCCCGGACCCGCCTGCAGCACCCGGATCACCCCCGGAAAGCTCTCCAAGCGCGCAGTCACCTGCCCGGCTGCGTTGCCCTCACAAATCACGTGCACGTTTGGCCCGGCGTCCAGCGTGTAGCACACCGGCCAGCCCTGCTTGCGCCACTCCGGCACGGCCTTCATCAGCGCCAGCGATTCCGGCTCCCAGTAGAACAGCGGCGGATCGGACGTCATCATCACCGCGTGCATCAGGTTGCTGTCCCGTTCCACCACCTGGGCCAGCGCCGCGAAGTCTCGCTGGAGGATGGCCCGCCGGCATACGTCCAGCCGTGCCGGAGCGCCCGCCAGCCGCGCCGCCTGCAGTGGGCTGCTGCCCGCCAGGGCATGCCCGCGCGTCGAGCCAACCGGCTTGTGGCCCTCCTTCAGAATTGCGATGCAATCCACCAGGTCCCAATGCTCAGGCGGGGCGATCGAAACCGCATAAGAATCATCATCCCCCTGCCCCGCCTGCCACTCCACAAACCCACCCGGAATCGAGCGGCACGCCGAGCCTGAGCCACGCCGCGCCAGTCGCGAAAGCTCTCGCTCCGGCAGATCCAGCCCGGCCGCCGCGCTGGCTGCCAGCGCCAGCGCGCTGAACGCCGCCGCCGACGAAGCGATCCCCGCCCCGGTTGGGAAGTTGTTGCGACTCTCCACCACAGCGAAAGCTGAAACCCCCGCCATCTCGCGCACCAGGTCCAGAATATCCGCTACCCGCTCCAACCCCGGCCCCGTCACCCGGTGCTCGTTGAGGGTCAGCGCGTCCGCAAGCAAACCCTCCTCAAAGCTCACCTTCGTGCGGGCATACAATCCGTCCAGGTTCATCGAGATCGAGCCATTTTGAGGGAGCCGCAGCGAGTCATCTCGGTTGCCCCAGTACTTGATGAATGCGATGTTGGCGCAGCTAACAGCCGTTGCCTTTCGATCGGTCATCTCAAACCTACCCCAACAGCCGGTCTAAAAACGCCGGCAGCTTATCCAGATCGAAATCCAACGCGTTTTCCCAGCAGTGGATCTCGGTCGTCACGATCCCCGGCACAATCGTGGGGTTCAAACGGTAAAACAAGAACGTTCCGGTTTCCTCAGCCAGTTCCATATGCTTTTGTAGCAGCGCATCTGCGTCCCCCTGAATATAAAGCTGGAAGAAATTGACCTGCGGCGGGTCCGGCCGGACGGTGATGCGATCGTGGTTGGAAAAGACCTCCGCTACCTCCTGCGCCCGCTTTACCCACCGGTCAATTTGCGGCAGGGTGTGTTCGTAACCCTGGCGGGCGGAGACATACAGCGGCGCCATCGTCGGCAGGTTGCCGCCGTGCCGGCGCTGCCAGATCCTGGCCTCACGGATGAAATCGGCCGGTCCGATCAGCATCGACCCGGCCAGGCCGCCCAGATCTTTGTAGAATGACACGTACAGGCTGTCGAACAGAGCAGCGATTTCGCGGAAACCCTTCTGATAAAACGGCCGGCAGCTCCATACACGCGCGCCGTCCATATGGAACGGGACCCCCTGCTCTTTGGCCCAATCCGACATCGCGACCAGGTCATCCCATTCGGGCAGCTCGCCGCCTAAGGGCCGGTAGGGCAGCTCCAGTAAAACTACGCCCGGCTTTTTGCCCAACCCTTCAAGATCTTTACCATTCAGGATGCGCCTACCCACGAACTCCGGGGCCCCGAATGCAATCCGGTTCAGCCGGTGCAGGTACTGGTATCCCAGGTGTTCCGAGGTCTCTGGGTGCGCGGTGGGGTGCATCGCAACAGTGTAGTTGCTGCTTTTCTCGCACCAAATCCGCAGGGCAATCTGCTGCGCCATCGTCCCAGATGGCATGAAGACCGCCGCTTCCTTGCCGAAAACCTCTGCAATCTCCGTCTCGAACCCATTCATGTACGCGCCCTCACCATAAACGTCTGGCTGCTCATCTCCCTGCAGCCCATCCGCGAGGGTCTGGAATTGCTCTTTCATCGTTCGGCGCGGGCCGTGCCCGGGCAGGATATTGGCGCACTTCGAAAGCACTTCGTCAACTTTGTTCATTTGCGGCATTCCCTCTCATAGTTGTGAAGAGAATCAATTTTCTCGAATCGGGGCTAAGTGTACCATGCTGAGGAGTACAAGAATAGAAAATGCCCGGCGTGTAAGCCGGGCATTCTGGATTTTGCACCTTGATCGGATCGTCTGCTTACTTCCCTCCCCCAAACAGCAGCTTCACCCTACTCCCGCCCCCATCCCGCGGCGTCACCTGGAAATCGACCTCCTCATCGCCGCGCGCGTAGCTCAGCACCATCGTCTCGCCGTCCTGCGACGGCGACTCGGCCTCAGCCCAGCCCGCCTGCGGCAGCGCATCCTGATAAAAACTCACGATCTTTTCCGGCTTGCGCGAGCTCTCAAACGACGCCATCTCCGGCAGGCGCACGAACGCCTCATACTTGTCCGGCAGCGGCACCGGGATTTCGCAGCCCTTCACCGGCTGGATGTCTCCCTCCACGTAGTCCATCGCCTCGTAATGCGCAGTAAGCTTCCCGGCCCCCGTCCCAAAGAAAGGGTCGTCGCCGTTGGCCTGCATGCTCAACTGGATCAGGCTGCCGCTGGCCTTGTCCAGCCAGCCATCCACGTGCGCATCGGCCCAGGCGTTTAGCGTCACACCGCTGCCACTATAGTGCAGGCTCTTCTTGCCGGATATCTCTTCCTCAACCGGCGCTCCCAACCCATTCTGCAACGATTGCAGCGGCGCTAGCGATTCCGGCACGATAAAAGAGGGATCCATGCCCTGATGCGCTGGGAACTGGATGCAGTTTCTGTCCGTGCCCTCTCCGTTCATCCAAGTCGTTATACCGTCGGTCACCAGCCGGATGTCGCCGGGATTGTCCTGCGGGCGCAGCCCTTCCATGTGCAGCTTCACCTCTCGCAGGCCCTTGGCGCTTCTGGTAGTAAGCTGATAGACCCATGGCGTCGCACCGTCGAAGCGGATTTCGAACGTGTCCGAATAGCTGCGCGCGGCGCTTGGGTTTTCCACTGTTGCAGTGATCGGCGGCTGTTGCACAAGCACATTCGGTTGGGGTTGCTCCTGCTGCGCGCCGGCTTCATCTGTACTGCTTGTCGGAGAGGTACCACATCCGGCTGCAAGGATCAGCAGCGCAAACAAGAAAATGCTTTTTAGCAGAGTCATTGGTTTCATCATGAGCATCGCTTTCCGTAGCTGAGAGGATGGTTAGATTTGCAGTTGGAAGGATCTCGGTGCTCAAAGTATAGCAAAACTCCTGTACTTGTCTATAGACAAGGCTGCAGGCTGTCATAAATTGTTATTTTTCTATGTAAAAATAACAATTTATAACAATCCACGGCTGCGGGACTCTTTTACACCACCTCATCCGTTATTACTTGTAGATTTGCAGTTCTGTAACTGCCGCAGCAGTGGTGGGTGTTCCGAGAGAGCGCCACTGCAGCGGCGCTCTCTCGGAACACCCACCACTGCTGCGGCAGTTACCTGTTCCATTACCCAACGAAGGGAGACATCAATGAAGCGAAAATCAATTGCAACACTTAGCATCGTCGTCGTCCTGCTGATATCCATGTTCGGTACCGTCTTCGCCCAGAGCGGCGACGGCCCCACGGAGCCGCCCACCTCAACCGAGGAGCCGGCAGGCGCCAAATTCTTCACCCACCCGGTCGTGCAGGTGCTCAGCCTGTACTTTGACCGTGAGGTGACGGACGAGACCACTGATGAACCCATCGGTGATGACCCCACCGTCACGCCCACCGAGCCGAGCGAAAGCGGCCTGGGCCCCATCGGCGAGCAGATTGCCGCCTTCCACGAGGACGGCATGGGCTTTGGCGTGCTGGTGAAGATCTATGCCATGGCAGAAGCCGCTAAGACCGCTTGCCCAGACATGCCCGTCGTTGAGGGCGACACCCCCGTCGAGCCCACCTGCACCGCCGTTTCCCCTGAGGAACTGGTGGAGCAGTTCAAAGCCGGCGGCATGGGTGCCCTCTTCAAGCAGTACGGCAAGCCTGCCCTGCTGGGCGTCGGCCACGTCAAGAAAGCCCTCAAGAATCAGCCCGCCGATCCGGATGCCCTCGTCACTGTAGAGGCGAAAGGCAACGGCAAGCCGCCTAAGGTTCACACCAACAACGGCAACGGCAAGGGCAATAATAAGTAACCGCAAATTACAACCCGATTTGTCATTGGGTGTGAGATGGGCTGCACAGCAGAGCAGCCCATCTCGATTTAAAACAGGCGTGGATTAGGGCTCGCAAGGTGGAGCCGGCCTAATCCACGCCTGTTTTACTCGATACACCCTACAAATATACGATAACAGTTGTCTGGATGGTATAGAATTGGTATGATAGAAGGCAGGGGGTAGAAGGAGGATATTCATGCCCATCTTCAGCGACTTCTACGGGCCGAACGCCGGCTACGTGATCGATCGCTACGAAAAATATCTGCAAGACCCCTCCTCGGTCACCGACGCCGAGCGAGAGTTCTTTTCGCAGCTTTCTCCAATCCAACTCGCCCAACTAGAGGGCGTTTCCCCTGCCGCTGCTCCTGTGACCGCAGCAGCCGAGCCCGGCCTGGACCCGCTCAAAGTGGCAGGCGCCATCAACCTGGCCCAGGCCATCCGCTGGTACGGTCACTTCGAAGCCCAGCTCGACCCGCTCGGCACACCCCCGCCCGGCGACCCGGCCCTGCGCCTGGAAACCTACGGCCTTAAAGAGGCCGACCTGCGCCGCATCCCTGCAGAGCTGCTGGGCGGCATTGCCGGGGAGTTGATCGGCGGGCGCGGCGGAACCGCTCTGGACGTAATCGAAGACCTGCGCCAAATCTACTCCGCCAACATCGGCTTCGATTACCTTCAGAACCGCGACCCTGAGGAACGCCAGTGGCTGCGTCACGCCGCCGAATCTCGCCGCTTTGCCCCCGAGAACGATCCTATCGACCCGGCTGCCCTGCTCGAACGTCTCACCCAGGTGGAAACCTTCGAGCACTTCCTCCAGCGCGCCTTCGTCGCCCGCACCCGCTTCTCGATTGAGGGACTCGACATGCTCGTCCCCATCTTGGACGAGATCATCGGCCGCGCAGCCGCCTCCGGTATCTACAGCATCCTGATCGGCATGGCCCACCGCGGCCGCCTGAACGTGCTGGCCCACGTGCTCAACAAGCCCATCCAGCAAATCCTGGCCGAGTTCAAGGACCCTCTGCTGCTTGAACACGAGCCGCTCGGTTTCACCGGCGACGTCAAGTATCACGCTGGCGCGCAGAAAGTCCTCGAAGACGGCGCTTCCGAGCCGGTCAGCCTGTCCATTACCATGGCCCCCAACCCCAGCCACCTCGAGTCGATTAACCCGGTCATCGAGGGCATGGCCCGCGCCGCCGGTACCGACGCCAGCCGGCCTGGCCCCGCCCGCTTCGACCCCTGCATCACCCTGCCGATCCTCATCCACGGCGACGCCGCATTCCTGGGTGAGGGTGTCGTGGCTGAAACGCTCAACCTCTACCGTCTCCCCGGCTATACCACCGGCGGCACGGTCCACATCATCGCCAATAATCAACTTGGTTTCACCGCCGGCCCCCAAGAGACCCGATCGACCACCTTTGCCAGCGATCTTGCCAAGGGCTTCCGCATGCCCATCATCCACGTTAACGCCGACGATCCCGCCGCCTGCCTCACTGCCGCCCGCACCGCTTTTGCCTTCCGCGAGCAGTTCAACCGCGACTTCGTAATCGACCTGATCGGTTACCGCCGCCGCGGCCACAATGAAGGCGACGAGCCTGCCTTCACCCAACCCGCCATGTACCGCATGGTCGAGTCGCATCCGTCGGTCCGCAAGATTTGGGCCGATCAGATCGTCTCACAGGGAGCCGTCAAGCCCGAGCTTCCCGACGAGCTCTACCAGCAGCAGATCAACTCGCTCCAGCAAGCCCTGGACGAACTCGATCCCCAGGCCCTGCAAGAGCCGCTGCCCCCGCAGCCGCCGCCTGGAGCTGCCCGCCGCGCCGATACCCGCATACCCCTGCAAGACCTGGAACGCCTGAACAGTGATCTGCTGAAGCTGCCAGAGGATTTTCACCTGCATCCACGCCTGACCCGCATCCGCCAGCGCCGCCAGGGCGGCCAGAATAACACACCGCCCGAGGAGCGTCCGGTTGACTGGGCTTCCGCCGAAGATCTAGCCCTGGCCAGCCTGCTGGAACAGGGCATCCCCATCCGCATGACCGGGCAAGACGTGGAGCGTGGCACTTTCAGCCAGCGTCATGCCGTGCTGCACGAAACGCAGACCGGCAAGAAGTTCATCCCGCTGCAGTCCCTCCCCGAAGCCCAGGCCTCGTTCGAGATCTACAATTCACCCCTCTCCGAGTACGCCGCCCTTGGCTTCGAGTTTGGCTACAGCATCCAATCGCCCGAGCGGCTGGTGATCTGGGAGGCCCAGTACGGCGATTTCGTCAACAACGCCCAGACTATCGTCGACGAATTTATCGTCTCGGCCCGCGACAAGTGGGGCCAGCTGCCCTCTCTGGTAATGCTCCTGCCGCACGGCTTGGAAGGTCAGGGGCCCGACCACTCCTCCGGCCGTATGGAGCGTTTCTTAGGACTGGCCGCCGACAACAACTTCCGCGTTGCCAATCCCACCACCGCCGCCAACTACTTCCACCTGCTGCGCCGCCAGGCCTTGTTGCTCACCGTCGATCCACTGCCGCTGGTGGTGATGACGCCCAAGAGCCTGCTGCGCCATCCCCTGGTGGCCTCGCCCCTCGGCGCGCTGGCGAACAGCGGCTGGCAGCCGGTCATCGACCGCCAACCCCTGCCAGCCGGCGACGGTGAAGCTGCGCCCCATCTGCCCTCGGTCGAGGAGGTGCGCCGCTTGATCCTGTGCACCGGCAAGGTCTACGTCGATATTGTCACCAGCGACCTGGCCGCTGCCCGCCCTGAAATTGGCGTGGCCCGCCTGGAGCAGCTTGCACCTTTCCCCGAAGACGCTCTGTGTGAGCTGCTCGACCGCTACCCAGCCCTGGAGGAGATCGTCTGGACGCAGGAGGAGCCGGAGAACATGGGCGCTTGGGAGTTCCTCCGGCCGCGCTTATTGAAGGTTGCCGCTCAGTTGAGCCGGCAGCGTGAGAAGATCATCCGCCTGGGGTTTTCGGCCCGTCCACGCAGCGCCAGCCCTGCGGAAGGCTCGAATAACCTGCACGCCCACAACCAGCGCCGCCTGATCGAGGAGGCCTATCGCCCCGACCTGATCAGCGGCCGCAGTGGTCATTCCGAGACCGCATTGGAACGGGCCAGACAGCCGTTGGAGGAGAAAATGGAGGATCAATGAGCATCGAAATCAAAGTGCCAGAAATGGGCGAATCGATCATCGAAGCGACCGTAGCCAATTGGTTGAAGCAAGAAGGCGAACCGGTCACCGCCGGTGAGCCGCTGGTGGAATTGGAAACAGACAAGGTCAACCTGGATGTCTCGTCCGAGCAGGACGGTATTCTGGAGCGCATTGCCCACCCGGCCGGCGATACCGTCTCCGTCGGCGATGTGCTGGCCATCCTCGCCGAAAGTGACGGCGCAGCGCCTGCATCCGCAGCCGGGCAGCCCGAGCCCGAACACCAGGAGCCGCATGGCGCCGCTGGAGAGCCGTCAATCCAGGCGACCCCGGTCGCTCAGCGTATGGCCGAGGAACAGGGCATACAGCTCTCGGATGTCCGGCCAAAGGGTGAGCGCATCACCAAGCAAGACGTGCAAGCCTTCATGGATCAGACCACCCAGACCCCAGAGAAGCCCAAACCGGCGCCGGAAGCAAAGCCTCCTAAAGCCAGCAAGCCCGCGCCCCAACCCGAGCGCGTCGCCTCCGAGCCCGGCCGCGAACTCGCATCCCCATGAGTCGCCGCCGCCAAACGATTGCTCGCCGTCTCGTAGAGGCCCAACAGACCGCCGCCATGCTCACCACCTTCAACGAGATCGACATGAGCAAAGTCATCGACCTGCGTAAGCGCCGTCGAGAGGGCTTCAAGGAACGCTTCGGCGTTGACCTGGGCTATATGGGCTTCTTTATTACTGCGGTCATTGCCGGGCTTAAGGCCTTCCCCTACTTGAATGCCGAGATCCAGGGTGACGAGATCGTGCTCAAGCGCTACTATGATATTGGCATCGCTATCGGAGCAGAGGAAGGACTGGTCGTGCCGGTCATCCGCGACGCCGACCGTCTGAATTTCGCCGGGTTAGAGCAGCAAATCCGGGAATACGTGCGCAAGACCCAAGACGGCGATCTGACCCTCGACGATCTGCGCGGCGGCACTTTTTCCATCACCAACGGCGGCGTATTCGGCTCGCTGCTCAGCACCCCCATCCTCAACCCGCCTCAGGTCGGCATCCTCGGTATGCACACCATCCAGCAGCGCCCCATTGCAGTGGACGGTGAAATGGCCATCCGCCCCATGATGTACGTTGCCCTGACCTACGATCACCGCATCGTCGACGGTCGCACCGCCGTCCAGTTCCTTGTCCGTATCAAAGAGCTGGTCGAAGACCCGGAGACATTACTCTTGGGATAGAGAAAAGCGCGCAGGCGCAAATAGAATTTAATGAAAAGAGAAGAAAAGCATTCACCTTTCTTCTCTTTTCATTAAATTCTATTTGCGCCTGCGCGCTTTTCTTGATCAGGGCGTCGGAGTGCTCGCCGCCACCGTCTCGAGCTGCTGCGCAGACAGCGGCACGTACTGGTTCCAATACTGATACGCGTCTGCGTCCCAGGTCTGCTGCGAGACGTCCGGCAGGCCATTCACCGCCGGCGCGCCTTGAAATGCCTCCGGCGTCACGGTCAGCGTCAGCACATCCCCCTGACCGCTCTGCGCCTGCTGCAAGTTTAACGCCCCAATCGGGACGATCACGATTGTGCCTCCATTCTGCTGCCGCGCTGCTCTTATCCACAGCCAAGTAGCGGATGCGGCCGCTCTCCGGAACCAGGTAAACCTCTTGCACCTGACCTACCGGGTTGGCGTTGCCATCCTGCACCTGCATGCCCAGCACGCTGCTGGCGTAAGCGATCTTGGTAAGCAAGATATCGTTGGCGCGCATCGTCGCCTGAACCGTGCTGATCGGGGTTGCTTGCTGGCCGGCAGCGCCTGGACCCTGCGGCACCTGACACTTCGTGCTCAGCGCGCTCAGCTCCACCACGTTGTTCCAATAATCGCGCACATTCGATTCCCAATCCAAATTAGATAGGTCCGGCTTCTGGTTCAGCGCCGGCGCTCCCTGGAAGTTCGACTGATCGATATTCATCACCAGGTTGTGATTGTTCACGTCGATCACGCCGCTTGCCAGGGTAAACTCCTGGTAAGGAACCACCAGCACGCTGCCGCCTTGCAAGTTCAGCGAAGGATCGGCATCGATCACCATGTAGATAATGTTCAACTCGCACAGATTCAAAATGTAGTCGTTGATTTTGCCAATCGGTTGGCCGTTCCGGTCCACCACGTTATAGTCCATCATATTCGAAAGCAAGACCGCCTGTGATCTTGCACCCGCCGGGTTTACGTTCGCCCCCAACAGTTGGCCGTTTGTGTCCGGCACTGCCGCAGGCGTTCCGCCCGTATTTGGTACGGGTGCGGTTCCAACTGAAACCGGCGTCTCGATCCCCACGTGCGCCCCTGCGGTCGGTGAAATTTCGATCACGCCGGTGACCGGCGCTTGCGTGCCGGGCAGCACCGATGGCACCTCGGTTGCCCCGGCCGGGAAAGGCACTTGCGATGCCGCACCCGGTGTCAAATTGTCAAACCCGCCCACCGGCGTCGGTACCACCGGCGCAACCGTCGCAGTCGTGTTCGCCCCACCCCCGGCGCACGCCGACAGAAGCAGCATCAGCGACAACCCGGCGACGAGCATACCTTTAAATTGACTGGAACCTTTCATTCGATTTCCTCCCTTATCTTTACTACCCATATTCGTGTTCCCCCACCGCACAGTGTTGGTCACTTCAGCCATTGATTTTCTATCAGCGCTTCTCGCCATTCAATGGGGGAATTCCCTGCCTGGATACAGGATTTTCCCTAAACGCAAAAGCGTGAAGTCGCAAAAGTTGAGAGCGGAATTCCCTGGCATCTTCTTGTCTTTGCGATTCTGCACTGCCTTCAGATCGGTTTTTAAAGATTATAATGATATTAAATATCTCAGTTGTTTTCGAAAGGCGAAAAATGACAAGTCCCATTTCCAACCGCAAAGACGATCCCCACGGCTTCGACGTCCCCCCCAGCCAGGCCCAAACCGGACGCTTCCCCCACCAGGCGGTCGTCACCCTCAAGCTCTCTCAAGACGCCGTCGGGCGGTACGAGGTCTACCGCAAAGATATCCCGGACGAACTCCAGGGCCGCATGTACCGGCAGCGTGAGGTCACCTGGCTCAATAACTTCGGCATGAAGGAACGCGGCCGAGCCGAATTTGCCGATATTGTCCCCGCCTACGCGGTCCACATCCAGCGCGTTCCCAGCGCAAGCGCCTACGTTTACTATGACGGCTCTGACATCCAACCCCTCGACTTCCACGTCGACCCTGACGACGACAGCCGTATAGTCGCCGAACTCACCCTCGGCGATCCGTCCGTCGGCTGGATCTAATCCGCCTGCCGTTCATAACCGAGATGGGCTTTCCGGTAATACCGGAAAGCCCATCTGAGTTAACAACAATCTTCCTGATCTCTCAATTCGGCGATGGATGTCGCTGCCATGCCTCCAACACTTCGCGGTGATGCGGGATCCCCTTCATAAACCTCTCCCGCGTCTCCTTCTCGGGGATGCTGGCTGCAAGCCGCTGCAGGAGTTGATAAGCCATCTCCAGGATGTCGGGCGCCCGCCCATCCCCCGTCTTCAGCAGCACATGGTAACAGGTCACATACACCTGCAGCGGATCATCCGTGCCCTCCAGCGTGCCGCCATTGTCCAGGTGCGCCAGGATGATGCCAACATGCTCACCGGCATGACGCACATCCTCCTCCAGCAGCGCCAGCCGCGCCAGGCCCGCCAATGGCTCGGTCGCCAGCGCCGGCTGGTCGAGCTCTTCCCGGATGGCAAGCGCCTCCCGATAGGCCGCTCCGGCTTTCTCCGGCTCTCCACTTTCTAAGTAGGCGTGGCCGAGATTGGTGAGCGCCCAGGCCGCCCCCACCTGGTTTCCCAGTTCCTGCGCCATCCGCAGTCCACGCTCGCCCAGATCCAGCGCCGCCTCGAATTCTCCCAGACAGCGGGAGTAAGCGCTGGAGTTGATCTGGCTGAACATTTGCCCGTTGCGATCGCCCACCTCACGCGCGATCCGCAGTTGGCTGGCGCCATAATCGCTCGCCTTCTGGTATTCACCCCTGGCGCCTGCCAGGAAACCCAGATTCCCCAACACCAGACCTTCGCCCGACCGTTCTCCGATCGTCCGTGCAACCTCGAGGCACTGCTCGTAATAGATCCGTGAAGCTTCGAAATCCCCTTGCCCCACCAGCGCCATGCCCAGGTTGTTGAGCGGCATCACCTTCAAGCGCAGATTGGCGCTCTCTTCGGCAATTTTTAGCGTATCCTTGAAATCCTGGATCGCATCGTACATTTTCCCTTGTTCCAGCGCCAGCAGACCCAGGGTGTTCAGCATCTTGCCTTCCTCGATCCGCAGGTTCATCCGCCGCGCCAGGATCAACCCTTGTCTCGCCTGGTGGGCCGAGATCGTATGCTTGCCCTGGCGGAACAGTGAGGTCGCCAGGTAAAGGTAGCCGACTACCGCCCGTGCATGGTCCTCCAATTCCAGCGCCATGGAGATGGCTTGCCGGCTGAGGGCGTTTCCCTCTGAGTACTGCCCGGTGTCGATGGCAAAGTTCGCCTTGCGCAAGCGCACCTCCAGGGCGCTCACCCCGTCCAGATTTGGCAGCAGCGCTTCCAAGGCATCCAGGTCGCGCCGGCGTTCCGCCGATTTTCCGACCGTATCGTACACATCTTCAAGCGCCAGCAGCAGCTCATAGCGCGGTCGCAAAGCATCCTCTGGCAGCAGCGCCAGGGCGCGGCTATAGTAATCAATCGCCAGTTCATTTTGATAGTTGTCGTGAGCCTGCCTGCCCGCCAGATTTAGGTAACGCAGCGCAGACGCCTGCTCTCCGGCTTGCTCGGCGTGATAGGCCAGTTCGCCGTAATGTTCCTCTAGATCGCCGGAATAGGCCGCCTCCATCGACTGCAGCGCCAGCGAGTGCATCGTCTTGCGCTGCGCATGGGTCTGCATCATGTAGGCTGCGTCGCGCATCAGAATGTGCCGGAAATAATAGCGGGCTGCACCCAAGGGCGTCCAAACTGACTCCCTCTCGACCTGCGCCACTTTATCCAGCAGCGCCGGATCGTCCGGCAGCATCTGCGCCAGCAGGCGCAGCTCGAATTCACGCCCCAGCACCGAGGCCGTCTGCACCACCTCTTTCACCGGCGCATCCATCCGGTCGAGGCGCGCCACCAACACCGCGCCCACGTCTGAAGGCACCGTCACCATCTGGCTAGACGTGACCCCCCATTGGTCGTTCACCTTTTGCAGCAAATCTTTTTCAAGGATGTATGAGAGGATCTGCTCGGCGAAAAACGGATTGCCGCTGGAACGCTCTTTCAGCAGCCGCAGCAGGCTGTCCGCCGGCAAACCGCCCAGACGGGTGTTTACCATTGAGGTCAGGTCTGCCTGATCCAGCCGGTCGAGGTGGATTTCTTGATAGGGGAAGTCCTTCAGCCAACGATCGATCTCCTCAAAGCGAGCCGTCGCCAGGATCGCAATCGGATAGTTCTTCCCCTCCACGGCGGTCAGCGTGCGGATCAGCCGGGGCAGGAACGCGATGGAATCCGCATCCAGCCAGTGCATGTCTTCCAACAAAAAGACCGCCGGCTGCCGCAAGCTCTCTACTTGCAGCAGTGAGGCCAGCGCAATAAAGGTGTTTTCATACCGGGCCCGGGCATCCAGCTGCTGATGCAGCGAATCCGGCCAGTGCAAGCCCACCAGCGCCCCCAGGAAGGAGCGTGTACGGTCGAGCTCGTTCGCCAGACGTTCGTCCTCGGTCGCTGCAATCAACAGATCCAGCTTGCGGTTGAAGCTGCGCTTGTTGCGCCCCTCTCCTTGAGATTCCGACACATGGAAATAGCCTCGCAGCCAGTAGCGGAATGGGTTGAGCGGCTCGCGCAAGATCTCGTCCGTCTGCGCCAGGAAGATTTGGAAGTCGTTGTCTGCATCCTGCCTCAGCGAGTTCAAGAACTCATGCGCCAATCGGCTCTTACCCATGCCCGGCTCGCCCCATACCACCATCACGCCCGGGTACGCGCCTTCGAAAATAGGTTGGACGAAGCTGCCCAGCCGCTCCAGCTCTCGCTCGCGGCCTACCAGCTTCCCCTCGAAAAACACCTCGATCGCTTCTTTGCGCTCCAGCAGGGCATACACCTTTTGCAAGTGCGAAAACCCTTTGAAACGCCGTTCCCCAACGTACTCCAGCTCGAAACGCCGCCCGGCCAACCGGGCCGCATCCTCGTCTACCCAAATTTCGCCGCGCGGCGCGCTGGTCATGAAACGTGCCGCCAGATTGACGCCTCTCCCATAGGCGGTATATTCCTCCGCCAGGTCGCTGCCGATGAACCCGGCATGGGCCACCCGGTAGGTGATCCCGCCATTGACCGGTATCGCCGTGCGCGCCTGCAGGTCCAGGATAAAGTTCATCGCCCGCTCGACATCGTTCTCGTGCGCCACCGGCGCGCCCCAGAACAGCAGCAGGTGCGCCCCCTTATCGCCGAACAGCAGCTCCAGCATCCCGCCGTATTGATCTTGCAGCTCGAAGACTGTCTGCATGAACAGGCGCAGCTGTTCTTCGGTGCGCACGGTGGGTAGGCTGATAAACAAGTACGCCACCTGGCGGAACTCTCCCGCGCGGCGCTGGCTGATCAGTTCGGGCGGGTGGAATCGCCCGGCCACCTCCAGGTCCAGATTGGGAACGGTCACTTTGCAGGCCGGAGGCATTTCCGCATGGAGCGCTTCCAGCCGGAAATAACTCCCAACCGCAGCGGCGCTCACATGCTCGCCCAGCGCCGCCCGCAGCCCGGCATCCAGGATCACTTCGCCCATCCCGGCCGCGTGTTCCGCCTCCGAGCAGCCGTCAATCGCGCTGCCCTGAAAGTAGTAAACTGCCCGGCGCCTGTTGCTCGAAGGGATGATGCCCCAACGCACCTCGCCCAGCGCTGCCCCAACCTTCACCGAGATGGCAAAATCCCCATAGGGTGAAGGGTAAAGGGACTTTTGGGCTGCCTGCTGCCGGATGCTCCAGGCAGCCGCCAGGGCGCGCAGCTCGGAGGAGGGCAAATTCTCCTGCTTGGGGAACACTGCGGTGAAGGCGTCTCCCGCCTGCGAGACCACGAAGCCCCCCTGCTGGTTAACCGCAAGGATCAGCGGAGCGAACGTCGCCCGCATCACCCCGGCCAGCACTTCCGCCCCATGCTGCCCGTGTTCCATCAACCGATCGGTGATGCTGGAGAAGCCGGAAATGTCAACGAACAATCCGGCTGCAGAGAACCCGCCGGAAGTTAATCCATTGGCATAATTTTTGAGAATATAATCTGGAACCAGCATGTGCATGTGAAATTGCCCCTTATCCCGAGCAATTCTCGGGAATATCTATACCTATTTTACCAAATTTGATAAAATTTCCAAGTGAGCAAATACCACCTTTTCTTTCTGATACTGCTTGTGCTCCTGACCGGATGCAGCCTATCGCCCGCGCCCCAACCGCCCATCGTCGGCCTGCTGTATCCACAGCCGGACACCGAAGCGGTGATGGGCCAGCAGCTCAAGTTTCTAGCCCAGACGCAAAACGCCAACGGCAGCCCTGTCAACAGCGAGCAGGTAACCTTCATCGTTCAAGACCCGGATGGGAATACGGTGGCCGAGGTGCCGGCCGCCGTGGATGCCGCCGGGACGGCCCGCAGCGAAGCCTGGGACCTCCCCCACCATCAAAAGGCAGGCGCTTGGACCGTTACGGTGCGGGCTAGCGACGGTCTGGTTAGCGCTGAAGCCTCCGGCAGCTTTCAGGTTAAACCCTCCACCAGCGAAATTCTACTGAGCAAGTACGGCTTCTGGCTGGATGCCCCCACCCTGAAAAGCATCGTCCCCCAAATCATGGCCGAACGCGGCGACGCGCAAAACGGCATCGTCCTCTGGGGCGGTGTACGCGTGGCGCAGCATGTCTTCCCCGAAAATTGGGTCCAGGTACAGTGGCGCAAAGGCGATTTCCACCTCGACAGCGCCGAGGCTGTTCGCAGCTTTATGCTCGGCGAGATCGGTGATCTAGGCCCCTACCCGATTCGGGATATCGGATCGATCCAGCCGGTTAACTTCAAGCAGTGGAGCGCCTGGCAGGTGGGCGGCCAGGGCCAGTTCGCCCAAATTGAGGTGCAGTGGTTGGTATTCTACGTCCCAGAAATGGATGAGACTTACTCCATCGGCACAACCGTTGTTCTGCCGCCGACCGGCATGGACGCTCACGCCGTCCTGCGCGACAGCTTCGCCGTCTACCCTGAGCTGCACGCCAACGGCGTTGCCCCCGATCCGCTGCCCCGCCTGCTTCCCGGACCTATGTTGATCGAGCCTCCGATGGCGGAGCGCTTCGTCGGCTTAAACGCCCCTGTAACGCTGCGCTGGCAGCCGGTCAAAGAACTGGCCAAAGACGAGTATTACCAGGTGCGGGTAGACTACAACTACAAGGAAGGCAACCCGAGCGCCATCCTCACCACCCAACAAACCCACATCGACCTGCCTGAGGATTTGTACGCAGATCACAACTGTCAAGTCTTCAATTGGCAGGTAACGCTCATGCGCCAGATCGGAACCTACCCCGACGGCTCCCCCAAAGGCCAGGCCCTCAGCTATCCCAGCCTTTATCGCTACCTGTTCTGGTCCTATCCTGCAGACAACCCCGCCCCCTTCCCTATCACCTGCCAGAACGCCCAGTATTAACGGGAAAGATCGGAAAGCAAAGATTAGAGAACAGTCAAAACTGCTCTCTAATCTTTGCTCTCTATTCTCTTCTTCACAATTTTTCCCTATAATAGAAGTAGCCCACGTTCCCCTTTCACTGCATAACCACCTATCGAGCGCCTCTAGACCTTCTCAAAGGAGGAATCCATGGCCACTCCAACAGCCGTTGGGATCCAAGAGGAAACCGGCGCATACCCGGTGATCGAACTGCAAGACGTGACGAAAGTCTATCAAATGGGGCAAGTGACCGTGAATGCACTGGGTGGCATCAGCATGCACATCGATCAGGGGGAATGGGTGGCGATCATGGGCCCCTCCGGCTCAGGCAAATCCACGCTCATGAACATCTTGGGCTGCCTCGATAGCGCCACCGGCGGCATCTACCTGCTGGACCAGATCGACGTGCGCAAACTCAACGACGATAAGCTGGCAGAGATTCGCAACCAGAAGGTCGGCTTCGTCTTCCAGGCCTACAACCTCCTGGCCCGCACCAGCGCCGTCGACAATGTCGCCATGCCGCTGCGCTACTGCAAATCCGCCAACTGCCGCGACCGCGCCAAAGCCGCTCTCGTCCGTGTCGGCCTCAGCGACCGCCTGCATCACCGCCCCAACCAGCTCTCCGGCGGCGAGCAGCAGCGCGTCGCCATCGCCCGCGCCCTCGTCAACGATCCCGCCCTCATCCTGGCCGATGAGCCCACCGGCAACCTCGACTCCAAATCAGGCAAAGAGATCATGACCCTGCTCGTTAGCCTCCACGAACAAGGCATGACCATCGTCACCGTCACCCACGACGCCAACATCGCCGGCTATGCGCAGCGAGTTGTCCACCTCCAAGATGGTTTGATTGAACGGGAAGAAATCAACTAACTCTTCCACTCCCTGCCCAACATCGCATATACGTACTCACTGCTCCACTCCCCCTTGAACCACAAATGCTCCACGAAATGCGCTTCCCTGCGCATCCCGGCTCGCTCCAGCGTCCGCGCCGCCGCCCCATTCAGCGCATCGCACGTGGCCCTGACCCGGTGCAGCCCCAGTTCCCCCAACAAATATTCCAGCAGCCCCCTGGTCGCCTCGACCGCGTACCCCTGCCCTTGGGCCGGCCTCGCCAGCGTCAAGCCAATCTCCGCCTGCCGGGTGTCCTCCTTCAGCAGTTGGAAGGCCCCATCCCCGATCATCTTTCCGCTGGCCCTCACCTCGATCGCCAGCTGGTACCACTGCCCCGGCGTCCCCGGCTGCGCCGCTTGCATCCCCGCAGCGAACGCCGCCGCCTGCTCCGACGAGTACGGCGCCTCCCAGCCCTGGTAGCGCGCCACCTCCGGATCCGACCGGTACGCCGAGAAGACCGGGATGTCGCGCTCCTCGAACGGCCGCAGGATCAGTCGTGGCGTTTCAAGCCGTAGAGCAGTATTCATTCTTTTTCCTCCCAAACCACATTTCTTATCGTAAAAGCTGCGCGCCTTTGTCAGGCACAATCATCGTCCAGGCCATGGGATCCGCACCGGGTCGGTATAACCGTGCTTCTCGAAGGCGTACAGCGTCCCGCCCGAGTTGCCTTTGCAGCCCGGCTCGTCCACAAACGTAATCTCGTTCTCCGGCGTCTGCACCACCTCGTACAGCAGGTTGCCCGCCTCGCAGCGCGTCACATCCAGCAGATAGCCATGTTCCTCGGTCGTGCGGAAGCCCACTTCCTGCCAGCTGACCTTGACCTTGTTTTCGCCCTTGCGCACCGCCTTGACGCCCGTCGGTGGGCCAACCTTCTGCGTGTGCGGCAGCTTTGAGGTCACCACCGGTACCGCCATCACATCTCCACGCACCTCCATCACCGACGCCGCTGCCCAGCAGTGCCGGTCGAGGTTCGATGGTTTGATCCACAGCCAGGTGCCCGAATAGGTGCGCCCGTTGACTTCAGCGGTATCGCCGGGGTACAATCCGTGCGAGTACAGGTAGTCGATGTCTGGGCCGTAGCGGCAGTTGGCCTGCATCTGGATCACCGCGTCCGGCCAATCTCGCGTCGGCGTGGGCGTGATCGTTGCGGTCGGCGTGATCGTCGGCGTCAGGGTCATGGTGGGGGTATCGCTCATGGTCGCGCGGGGTGAGGGTGTGAACGTCGTCGTGGCCGCAGGGGTCGGCGAAACCGTGAGCGTAGGCGTGGAGGTATGGGTAGGCAAGGTCGATTCCATCGGCGCCGGCGCCGTCCCTCCCCCCTGGCAGGCACTCAGCGCCAACAGTCCCATCAGGCCAATCAACACAAATTTGTGGAACGAAGAATACTGCAAGAGAGACGCTCCTCTCATCGTTTGGTGATTTCTGGTACCGATGCACTTGCATTGTATCCCGATTTTGCTTAGACTATAGTCAAGATGGGGATTACACGGTAGATTGGAGGAATTATATGGCCGAAACGTATGAACTGATTGAAAGGCCAGTTTCGGAAGAAATTTACATGATCGTGGGGTGGCGTCAGTGGGCAGACGGCGGCTCCGTGTCGTCGGGCCTGCCGCAGTACCTGATCCACCAGACCAAGGCTCGTGCCATCGGCTCGATCAACCCGGACGGGTTTTACCTGTTCCAGTTCCCGGGCACGCACGATCTCGTGCGCCCCGCGGTCCAGTTCATCGAGGGCTATCCGGTCTCGCTGACCACACCCCACAACGACTTATATTATTCCGGTAACGAGCGCCGCGGCGTCGTCTACTTCCTGGGCGACGAGCCCCAACTGGACGTAGAGCGATACGTCAGGGCCCTGCTCGACATCGCCGAGGATTTGGGCGTCAAGCGCATCATCGGCCTTGGCGGCGTATACGGCGAGCTGCCTTTCGACAAAGAGCGTATGATCTCCTGCAATTACAGTTTACAAGATCTGAAAGCCGAGCTGGAGCCGATGGGGGTTAGTTTCTCGGATTATCACGGCGGCGCCAGCATCGGCTCGTACGTCTGCAAGCGCTCCGGCGAGCGCGGCATCGAGTATATGGGGTTCTACGCCTTCGTGCCTTCCTACGATTTCTCCACCGTCGAGCAGATTGGCAACGTCATCCGCATCGAGAACGACTTCACCTCCTGGCTGGCCATCATGCGCCGCCTCAATCACATGCTCCATCTCGGCATCGACCTCACCGACCTGGAGAAGAAAAGCGATCACCTCTCCGACCTGATCGAATCCAAGATCAACGAGATCGATGAGGCCGCCCCGCAGCTGAACGTGCGCGAGTACCTGCAAAACCTGACGATCGGCTACACAGAAACCACCTTCAACCCTCTCGATGAGGTTTGGGAGGAAGAACTGCGCCGCCTGATGGATAAGTTCGAAGACGAAGATGAGGATAAAAGTCCGAAAGAAGACGAGGACTGACCTCTACCCATCAAAAAAGCAGCTCACGCAAGCACTCTGTGGCTTGCGTGAGCTGCTTTAAGGCGCAACCAGGTAAATCGCTCCATCTTTGACCCTTGCCACCGTCTGCACCTGCGCCGGCTGCCCTAAAATGTCCTCCACGTTCGGCAAGGGATAACGCTCGCCGAAGGGGAAATTCACCGGCGGGACCTCATCGAACCAGACAATGTAGAACGGGCCCCGGTCGGCGGGCAGAGAACGATACTTTGGCGTATCGTTGAACTCCGCGACCGGATGAATATGCGCAAAGACGTACATGCAGCGCGGGCAGTTGCTGTAGGCAGGCAGATCGGGGTCGAGCGGCTCCGCCCGCAGCGCCTCGATCAGTGGGCTGGCCTTCAAAGAGTAGATCGAAAAATGGCCGTTGTGGGTCGTCACCGGCATGTCGAAGGTGTTCGCCCAGGATGTCAGCGGCCCGACCAGCAGCGCACCGCTGAGCCCGAGCGCCGCAGCCGTGTTCATCCACTTGGCAGGCAGCTGTGGCGCCAGCCGCCAGAAGGCGAACAGCAGCAGGAAGGTCAGCGGCACGAAAACCGGTGACAGCAATCGGTCGCCAATGCCGGCGTTTTCGACAATCGAGAGCGTGATCACCAGCTGCGCCACGTAAACCAGGCTGAATACCGCCGGGACGGCGATGGCCGGGCGTGCGAACGGTCCCAGCGCCTCAATGCCTTCGCGCCGCCAGCGCAGCCATAGGAATGCCAGCAGCAGCGCCAGCGCCAGACCAAACCCCACCGGCGCTACCGGACCGGGCAGGTACCAACCCGAGATCGTCACCCAGGTGCGGTGCAGGTTCTCCCAAAAAGAAACGGTCGAAGGCGTACGCGGACCGGTGAACCAGCCAGAGATCAGGTAATTGCGCCCGATCCACAGCGCCATTGGAAAGCTGGCCGCCAGCCCAAACGCAAACGCCTGAAGCAAACGCAAGAAGACTCCGCTTAACCCTCGCCTTCCCTGCAGCGATGGTTCGGTTGGGTAGGTCTTGAGCCGCGGAACCACCAGCAGCGCCAGGCACCCTGCGATCACCGCCGTGACGCCCGCATACCGGGTCATCGGAACCATCGCCGCGAACACCGCCGAGAAAATCCCCGCCCGCGCATCCCCGGTTTCGAGATAGCGAACCAGGCAGATCAAGAACCCCAGCAGGAACAGGTTGAACACCGGCTCGGAGAGCAGCGCGTTCGTGGAAGATAGCAGCGCAGTCGAGAAGAAAGTCAGCGCCAAGGCCAACATAAACAGCCTTCGCTCCGGCAGCATCTGCCGGGCCAGCCTCGCGGCCAAAACCAGGTTTAGCCCGAACAGCGCCACATGCAGCAGGTGCATCAACCCAAGTTCGTCGAAGGGCAGCAGCTCCAGCAGGGACAGAAAATTCGGGTACAGCGGCGGCCACCAGTCGTAGGTGTCACCATTCAGGGCGATGTAACCCTGCCCGGCCACAAAATGCCGTGCCGCGCTGAGGTAATTGCTGGAATCGCTGACAATCCACAGCCCAAACGAACGCGTCACCAGCAGAAACGCCAGGAAAGCCAGCGGAAAGATCTTCCAGTCCCCTCGCCCCTTAGAAGCGGGCTGGGGTGAGGGTTGGGCAGAAGGCCAGGCCGTCAGCAGCAGCCCCACCAGCAGCAGCGACGCATACCCCAGCAGCCCACCGAACGCCAGCGTTACCAGCGCCCGCTCCCAGGCTTTCGGAGTGTGCAGGTCGTGGACGGGGATCTCCTGCATCGTCGGACTGTAGAGATCGTAACGCGCCGAAACATCCCTCCAGGTCACCCGCACGGTCCCCGCATCCGGCGATCCTCTAAACAGCAGCACGGTATCACGCACCCGTCCACGCCAGCGCAGGGAAGCCTGGCCACCCTCCGGCGCTGTGAGCGAGGCGCCCTCTCGCTGCCAGTCGCCCTGCTGTCGCAGGGTTTCGTAACTGATAAAACCGCCATCGGCCCGGAAGCCGAGCAGCTCGACCGAGTTTCCACTCGATGCCGGGTGCGCCTCCTCCAGCGCCTGAATCGTCAGTGGAGCAGGCAGCAGCGGCGTGCGCGGCAGCTTCCATGGGCTGTAGCTGGTCAGGTACAGCCCAAACAGCAGCGTCGCTACGACCGCCGCAGTGCGAGCAGGCAGCCGCAGTCGACGCAAGGGTGGGAAAAGGAACAGGGAATTGAGCGGGTACAGACCCACCGCCAGGGCGACGGACCCGAGCCCCAATGCGCTCAGCTTGCGCGAGCTGAGCGCCGGCTGGTCGAGCAGCATGGCATATGCAAACAGCGCCGCTGCCGCGCTGACCAGCGCCGCCGCAGCAGCCGGGCCCCAGGCCGCTTGCATCCGGGTCGTTCGCCGGGTCAGCGCCTCCAGGCGGGCCATCAAGCGCAGCCTCTCCCAATCGACATGGATTTATCCGGCCCCGTGCGGCTCCAGCTGGTGCTGCACCGTATACAGCCGCTTGTACAGCCCGTTCTCGGCCACCAGCTCGTCGTGGGTGCCCATCTCGACGATCCGCTTGCCTTCCAGCACGACGATTTTGTTGGCATTCCGCACCGTCGATAAGCGGTGGGCGATGATGATGGTGGTTTTGCCAACCATCAGGCGTTCGAGCGCCTCTTGGATCAGCAGCTCGGTCTCGGTATCCACTGAGGAGGTGGCCTCATCCAGGATCAGGATGGGAGCATCCTTCAGCACCGCCCGCGCAATCGACAGGCGCTGCTTCTGCCCGCCCGACAGCTTGACGCCTCGCTCTCCGATCAAGGTGTCGTAACCTTCCGGCAGCTTCTGGATAAACTCGTCGGCATTGGCAATTCGGGCCGCCTCGAACATCTCCTCGTCGCCGGCGTCCGGCCGTCCGAACAACAGGTTGTCTCGTACAGTGCCGTGAAACAGGAACACATCCTGCAGCACAATGCTGATCTGCTTGCGCAGGCTCTCCAGCGTCAGGTCACGGATGTCTTGCCCATCCAGGCATACCGAGCCGCTGCAAGCGTCATAGAAGCGCGGGATCAGGCTAACCAGCGTCGACTTACCCACTCCGGTCGGGCCCACCAGGGCCACCACATTGCAGGCCGGAATGTCGAGGGAGATGCCCTCCAGCACGGTCTCGCCGCTGTTGTAGGCAAACGTCACGTTCTCAAAGGTGATGGCACCCTCCGCGCGCCCTTCAAGCGCATTGGCGCGCGGGTCGCTCTGCACCTCAGGGTTTTCTGCGAGCAGGTTTGCGAGCCGGTCGGCGCCCGCCAGCGACTCCTGGATTTGCTCCCAGGCGGTGCTTAACTTGCGCACCGGCTGGTAGAACAGGTCGAGGTACAGGAAGAACGCCACCAGGTCGGCCACCGGCAGAGCGCCCTGCAAGGCCAGCCGGCCGCCGAAGAAGATCACTACCAGCAGGCCCAGCGACGAGGTGAATTCCACGAACGGCGAGAAGATTGCCATCAACCGCAGCGCATTCATCATCGACTGGCGGTAGCGCTCGATCCAATAGCCCACCCGGTCCAGCTCGACTTCCTCGCGAGTGAAGGCCTTGATCTCGCGGATGCCGGAAAGGTTGTCGTTCAGCACGGCGTTGAAATCTCCCAGCTCCTTCTGCCGGGCGCGAAATGCCGGCCGCACGATTTTGGCGTACAGACGCAGCGAGAAAAAGATCAGCGGCATCGGCGCCATGCTCAACAGCGTCAAGCGCCAGTTGAGACTGAACAACACCGCGCTCACGCCGATCAGTGTGATGATGTTCACCAGCACGTCCGGCACCGCGTGCGAGATCAGCTGCTCGAACAGGTTGGTGTCATTGACCAGGTTGGACATCAGCTGGCCGGTCTGCTTGTCTTCATAGAACCGCAGCGACAGGCGCTGCATGTGCTCGTAGATGTGCTTGCGAACGTCGGCAACCACACCCCAACCGGCAAAGTGCGAGATGTAACTCTGCACAAACTGCATCACCGCCCGCAGCACATACACGCCCAAGGCCAGCAGCGCCAGGCGACTGACCTCCGATAGACTGGCGGCGTTTAGGCCCTGATCGGTGATCAGAGAGATCAGCGTTCGAATGATCCAGGGTAACAGCAGTTGGATACTAACCAGGCACAGCATACTGACTGCTGCGATGATAAGCGCCCAGACATACCGCCGGGCATAATAGAAAACGAGTTCAAATGGCTTCAACGGAACTACCTTCTAGAAATATAGTTTGGTGACTTAATTGTATTACAAAAACAAGAGAACCACGAATAAAGACAATTTTCTAATTGTCTTTCGTATCCACTTTGACAATGCCCTATTTTCCCCAAAAAAGTTGAAACTCGTAAGACAATTCGAAGATTTACGTCCATTCGCTTTTATAATAGGGTCAAAAGACAAGGGGAGCTGCTATGTCTGAAAACACGAATGAGAGGTTAAGCGCCACCATCGACGGTTTTGTCCAGGGAGTTGGGTTTCGCATGTTTGTGATGGATACCGCTCAAGCCCTGCATCTGACCGGCTGGGTGCGCAACACTTTCGACGGCAAAGTCGAGGTGATCGCCGAGGGCGACCGCAAATCGCTGGAATATTTGCTCGGTAAGCTGCGCCAGGGACCACGCTCCGCTATGGTTCAAAATGTCTCGCAGGAATGGCAGGACGCCACCGGCGAGTTCACCCGCTTCGACGTCCGACGCACCATGTAATAATTTTGATCTCATGCGAAGACGCCAAGGGAGGCCTTTAAGCTCTTCTTGGCGTCTTGACGTGAGACATTAATAAGCGGCTATACTTCTCCCGCCAGCAGCCGCGCCTTCTTCCATGGCGGCAGATCCGATTCCTCCGCCAGCACCGTGCGCAGCTCATAGATCTGGTCGCGCAGAACCGCCGCCCGCTCGAACTCCAGGTCCTTGGCAGCCTGCTTCATCTGGTTTTCCAGCTCTTCGATGATCCGCATCAGCTCGTTAGTCGGGATGGTCCGGCGGCCGCCGCGCTCCGTCCGGTATTCACCCTGCTCTTCCGCCACTGCGCGCGCCGACCCGCCCAGGCGCTCGGTCAGGTCGTGGATTGCCTTGACAATGCCCACCGGCTCGATGCCTCGTTCGACATTGTAGGCGTCCTGCTTGGCCCGCCTGCGGTTGGTCTCGTCGATGGCGGTGCGCATGGCATCCGTGATTTGATCGCCGTACATGATCACCGTCCCATGCACGTGGCGGGCAGCGCGCCCGATCGTCTGGATCAGCGCCGTGCCGGAGCGCAGGAAACCCGGCTTGTCGGCATCCAGGATGGCCACCAGCGACACTTCCGGCAGGTCAAGGCCCTCACGCAGCAGGTTGATCCCTACCACCACATCGAACACACCCAGGCGCAGGTCGCGCAGAATGCCGATCCGGTCGAGCGTATCCACCTCCGAGTGCAGGTAGTGCACCTTGACACCCATCTCCATCAGATACTCCGACAGGTCTTCGGCCATGCGCTTGGTTAGGGTCGTCACCAGCACGCGCTGGCCGTCCTCTACCCGGCTGCGGATCTCGCCGATCAAATCGTCCACCTGGCCCTTGGTCGGGCGCACCTCCACCTCTGGGTCGAGCAGCCCGGTCGGGCGGATGATCTGCTCCACCACCTGGTCGGCGTGTTCCATCTCATAGTGTGCGGGGGTCGCGGTCGTATAGATGGTAGAGCCCATGTGCTGCTCGAACTCTTCAAAGGTCAGCGGGCGGTTGTCCAGCGCCGAGGGCAGGCGGAAGCCGTATTCCGCAAGCGTCTGCTTACGCGAGCGGTCGCCGTGGAACATGCCCCGCACCTGCGGTATCGTCATGTGCGACTCGTCCACGAACAGCAGGTAGTCGCTGGGCAAGAAGTCCATCAGCGTCCACGGGGGCGAGCCCTCCGAGCGCTGATCGAGATGCCGCGAATAGTTCTCGATCCCCGAGCAGTAGCCTACCTCGCGCAGCATCTCCAGATCGTAGCGAGTGCGCTGCTCCAGGCGCTGCGCTTCCAGCCACTTCTCATTCTCTTTGAAATACTTCAAACGCCCATCCAGCTCCTGCTCGATATCGTCGATGGCCTGCTTCAGTCGCTCCTCATCCGTAATGTAGTGCTTAGCAGGGTAGATATCGATCCGCTGCGGCTCGTCGAACACCTCACCTGTCAGCGGGCTGAAGGTCATGATCCGCTCTACCTCATCACCGAAGAAGGAGATGCGGTAAGCGCGCTTGTCTTCATAAGCCGGGAAGATCTCCAGCGTGTCGCCCCGCACCCGGAACACACCCGGGCGCAGCTCCATATCATTGCGCTGGTACTGGCTCTCGATCAGCTGGCGCAGCAGGGCATTCCGGCGGTACAGTCCACTCACTTCTAAGGGGATCACCACTTTGCGGTACACCTCTGGGCTGCCCAGGCCGTAGATGCACGACACCGACGCCACGATGATCACATCTCGCCGCGACATCAAGGCGGTGGTCGCCGCAAGCCGCAGCCGGTCGATCTCCTCGTTGATCTCGGTTTCCTTCTCGATATACAGATCGCGATGGGGCACGTAGGCTTCCGGCTGATAGTAGTCGTAATAGGATACGAAATACTCCACCGCGTTCTCAGGGAAGAACTCCTTGAACTCAGCATACAGCTGCGCCGCCAGGGTCTTATTGTGCGCCATCACCAGGGCCGGTCGCTGCAGGCGTTGAATAATGTTCGCCATCGTGAACGTCTTGCCGGTACCGGTCGCGCCCAGCAGCACCTGGTTGCGATAACCCTTTTCCAGGCCTTTGATCAGTTGTTCGATTGCCTCCGGCTGGTCGCCAGTCGGAATATAAGGAGCCTGTAGTTTGAATTCCATCTCGGTCCTTTTAATCTTTCTATGCCTGACAGAGAACAGGATTGGTTGTGTTTCCGAATGATTACTTCATTCTGAAACACAACCAATCCCCTACTTCTAAAATTTATCCGACCGGATCGTTCGGATAGGTCTGCGGCGGTGCGTTCCAATCGGTCGGGCTGGCCCCTTGGGTCTCCTGGCCTGCGTTGACCGCCACCGGGATCAGGCTGTGATCGGTGCAGTTTTCCGTCAAGCCGCAGGTCACCGCCTGGGTGTATCCCGCCGCCATCGGCTCGCCGCTGTAATCGGGCAGCGTATAAGCGATCACAAAGTAGCTGGTCGCCGGGAGTTGGGTCATATTGTAAGCAGTCTGGCCCGGGTTGGTCTCGATGTAGTAGTATTGCCCGGTCGGCCTTCCCTCTGCCACTTCAAAAGCGACGATGCGCAGCTGTGGGGCCTCACCACTCGGGAAGGTGATATCACCCATAATCGATCCTGTGGGCTCTGTACTTTGTCCGGAGGGAGGGACAGCCGATGCCTGTGGCTGCGGCTGCTGCTGCGTCCCCGGGGCCGATGTCACCTGCACCCCCGCCTGCATTGTCGCTTGAACCGCCGCAACGGTCTGCTCGACACTTTGAGCGACCGCCGCCTGCTCGTTGGTCGCTGCGGACGTAACGACCACAGGTGTTGAGGTGGTCAAATTGCACCCACTCGCCACGACCGCCAGGAGTAACACCACAAATAAACCTGCAAACCGCCTGTACACGTTCCCTCCCTTTGCATGCAACCCGGCTTGCAACTGCCGGCGACAACTCGCCTCAACAGTCACAATGATTGCTAGAACTGGTATTCTATCATATTTTTCTAGTTTATTATACCGGAATTGCCGCTCTCTTAAAACGATGATCTTTGCGCTGAGAGCATTCAAAGGGTGTCGTGTTTGACTGGATGGCTGCACGGGATTGGATGAAGGGGCACATTTTAAGGGCAGAGCCGTCTGGCTCTGCCCTTTTCTTTCTGTCCGATCTTCGAATGTCAGGCTCTTTCCTTTGGCAGGCGCAGGCGGAACACAGCGCCCCCTGCCGGGTCATTCGCCGCCCGCAGTTCGCCCCCGTGCACCGCGGCCAGCTGCCTCGCAATCGCCAGGCCCAGTCCCGTCCCGCCCTCCTGGCGGCTGCGTGACTTGTCCGCCCGGTAGAATCGCTCGAACACCCGCTCCAGCGTCTCGGCCGGGATGCCCCGACCGCTGTCGTGCACCTCGATCTGCGCCCACGCCCCCTCCTGGCGCAAGGTCACGTCGATCTGCCCGCCGTCCGGCGTGTGCCGCAAAGCGTTGCTCATCAGGTTGTTCAGGATCTGCGCCAGGCGGTGGCGGTCCGCCAGGACCATCTGTTCGCCGTCCGCCGGGACACACTCCAGCACCAGCCGGATATTCTGCGCCGCCGCTTGCGACTGGAACGGTCGCAGCGCCTCTTGCAAGAACGCCCCCAGCTCCACCGGCTCTTTCTGCAGCGCCAGTTCGCCCGCATCCGCCAACGCCAGCGTGCGCAGATCATCCACCAGCCGCCCGAGCAGCTCGGTCTGGTCCATCACCGGCTGCAGATTTTCCACCGTCAGCGGGTAGATACCATCTTGCAGCGCTTCCAGATGGGCCCGCTGCACGGCCAGCGGCGTGCGCAGCTCGTGGGCGATGTCCGCCGTCATAGCCTGCCGCCGCTCCTCCGACCTCCGCAGCGAATCGCTCATCGTGTTGAAGGATCGCCCCAGCCCGGCCAATTCATCATTGCCACGCACCGGCACTTGCTGCGCCAGATCGCCTGCCGCCACCTTTTCGGCTGCCCGGGTGAGGTTGCGCACGGGCTTTATCAGTTGCGACGACAGTACGAGCGCAATCGCCAGTCCCAGCGCCAGCGCGATCAATGCCGCGTATAAGGCGGCATTGTTCAAGCGCTGGATCAGGGGCTGCTGGTCTCCCGGTTGGAAGATCAGCCCCCCATTCACCAGCAAATATCCGATTGTTTTGTTGCGGTTATTGACCAGCTGGATCGATTGCCGGATGGAACCGTTCTCGATTTGCGTCCCGGAAGGGATCTCGCCGGTTGTGTCATAGACTAAGCTGCCGTCTGCATCAATCAGCATCAGGCGCTGATTCATCATGCTCTGGCCCGCCCTGCGCCCCCTTCCCATGCTGCCCCCTCCGGGACCGCCGTGCAGGGCGTTGAGGAGTGCCTCCACGCCCTGCCAGCTTCCGTTTTGGGCGTGGTACGTCTCCAGCTCGTTCACCAGCGTTTCCGCCCCCACCATCCCCCCGCGAAACATGTAGTTTTCCACCTGACGCTGCGTGTCGAGGCGTACGAACACCACCACGGCCAGTATCGCGACCAGGGCTACCAGAGTGAACGCCAGAATCAGACGAATCCGCATTTGTGCTTACTGTTTTTTCCCGTCTCCGACGGGAACGACGGCGGGAAGGCTGTTGAAGCTTTTCATCGCCGCAGTTTCCATCCTCTCATTCTTTCAGCTTGACCGAGATGACCGAGTTGCCGTCAGGCGTTTTCAATTCTTGCACGGTGAATATTTTCGGGAAACCCCGGATCAGCAGCGAAAGCTGCTTGAATCCATAAGTGCGTGAGTCAAAGCTTGGGTCGAGCTGGCGCAAGTGGTGGCCGATCGTGCCCAAAAAAGCCCAGCCGTCGTCCTGCGCCGCAATGTCGAAGGCGCTCTTCAACAGCGGCAGCGGGTCGGGCGTAGTGGTGTCGGGCGTGGTGGTGTCGGGCGTAGACGGCTCACGAGCCGTCGAGCTCTTCCTCTGGTTGCTGTGCTGCTTGTTGCTTTCTTCGGGTATCAGGTTTTGGGTGAATACGAACAGGTCGCAGGCATTTACAAACGCCCGCGGTGTCGTCCTCTTCCCAATCCCCATCACGAAGAAACCCATCTCACGAATGCGAGTCGCCAGGCGAGTATAATCGCTGTCGCTGGATACCAGGCAGAAGCCATCGGCTCCGCCGTTGTATAGGATATCCATCGCGTCGATAATCATCGCGCTGTCGGTTGCATTCTTGCCTGTTGTGTACCGGAACTGCTGGATGGGTTGGATTGCAAACGTCTGTAAGAAATCCTTCCATCCGCCCATATTTGCCTGGGTCCAGTCCCCATAAATCCGCCGGATTGTCACCGAGCCGTACTTGCTAGCTTCAGCAAGCATCTTTTCGGTTAATGATGGTTGGGCGTTGTCGCCGTCAATCAACATGGCAATTCGGCGATTTCCAACCGATTCTGTCGAGTTGGATGCCATGTAAATGTCCTTGCCGTTTCTCATGGGTGTTTGGCGTTGCGAGTTGCTCCGCCGTTTCTTATTTCCTCTCGTATAGTCTGGCATCTTTTTATCCTATCTTTCAATCCCGGTGGAAGCGATAGCCCACCCCGAACACCGTTTCGATGAACTGGGGTTGCTTCGAATCCTCTTCCAGCTTCGCTCGCAGATTCTTGATGTGTGCATCCACCGTGCGCTCGTAGCCTTCATAAGCTGTACCCAGGGCAGCCTCCAATAATTGAAGGCGGGTAAAGGCTCTTCCGGGTTGCGATGCCAGAGTTGCTAGTAAATTAAATTCCGTTGGTGTCAGATCGATCGTCCGGCCCGCCCTGCAAACCGAATGTGCGCCCAAATCAATCTCCAAATCTCCTGCGACCAGCCGCTGAGGCGGTTCGGGTGTGGCTCCCGCCCGGCGCAGCACTGCCCGCACGCGCGCCACCACCTCGCGCGGCGAATAGGGCTTTGTTACGTAATCATCTCCTCCTAATTCCAGCCCGATCAGTCGATCGGCTTCTTCCACCCGTGCGGTGACCATAATGATCGGGGTGTTGGCGCGTCTTCGAATTTCACGCGCGACATCTAGGCCATCCATCCCCGGCAGGTTGAGATCCAGCAGCACCAGGTCGGGACGGGTCTGCTCCCACAGCGATAGCCCTGTATCGCCGCGGTTGGCATCGTACACCGTCATACCGGCATTTTCCAGGTAGGAACGCATTACCCGGGTCAGCTCGCTCTCATCCTCTATGATTAAGATGGTTGCCATACTTCGATTATAGCAGAAAGCACTCTTAACAGCCTGTCCTGCCAACCTCCCTCAGTTCCATTCTCGTTCAGGGGCATCCAGTAGGCGTTTCGGCCCGCCCGGACGCCCATACCGATGTTCTCGAGGCTGCGCGAGGATACGCCCTCCGGCAGCGGCGGGTAGCGCAGCACCAGCTGATCGTTCTCCAGCAGCACGGAAGCCAGCCCGGCTTGCACTGCGCGCAGCTTGACCCGCATCTGGTAGAACAGGTTCTGCACCGGCTCGGGTAGTGGGCCGAACCGGTCTCCAAACTCTTCGGCCAGCGCTTCCACGTCCTCTTCACTGTCCAGTGAGGCCAGGCGGCGGTACAGCTGCAGCCGCATGGTCTGGTCCGGCACGTAGTGGATCGGGATGCCCACCGACAGCGGCAGGTCTACGCTAACCGGGATGGGTGCATTCTTCATACCCAGCTTCATTTCAGACGGCATCGGCAGCCCCTGGATGCGCCGCAGCTCGCGCACCGCCTGCGACAACAGCCGGGTGTACAGGTGGAACCCCACCGAAGCGATGTAGCCTGACTGCCGCGTGCCCAGCAGCTCTCCGGCGCCGCGCATCTCCAGGTCGCGCATGGCGATCGAGTAACCCGCACCCAGCTGCGTGTTCTCGGCGATCACCTCCAGGCGCTCCTGCCCTTCGGGCGTGGGTGACCGCCGGCGATGGCGGAAGAAGTAAGCATAGGCGCGCTGCGCGCCGCGGCCAACCCGGCCGCGCAGCTGGTACAACTGCGCCAGGCCGAAGGTGTCGCCCCGGTCCACGATCAAGGTATTGGCGTTGGGGATGTCGAGCCCCGACTCGATGATCGAAGTGCACAGCAGCACGTCGATCTCGCCCTTGGTGAAGCGCTGCATCACCGAGGCCAATTCAGTCTCCGGCATCTGCCCGTGCGCCACGCCCACCCGCGCCTCCGGCACAAGGTTGTTCAAGTGGCGCTCCATTCCCCGGATGGTCTGCACCCGGTTGTGGACGAAGAATACCTGCCCGCCGCGCTCAATCTCGCGCAAGATCGACTGGCGCACCAGCTTTGGCGAATATGGCCCCACGTGGGTGATGATCGGCAGGCGCTCCTCTGGGGGGGTGTTGATGGTCGAGATGTCGCGCGCCCCCGTCAGGGCCATGTACAGGGTGCGCGGGATCGGGGTGGCCGTTAGCGTCAGCACATCCACCTCGGTTCGCAGGCGTTTGAGATGCTCTTTGTGCGTCACGCCGAAGCGCTGCTCCTCATCGATGATCACAAGCCCCAGATCTTTGAACTGCACGTCCGTCGAAAGCAGCCGGTGCGTGCCGATTACGATGTCCACCGCTCCACTCACCACCCGCCGGACGATAGCATCCTGCTCTTTGGGCGTCCGGAAGCGCGACAGCATCTCCACCTCCACCGGATACGGCCCCAGCCGCTGCCGGAAGGTCTCGAAATGCTGCTGGGCCAGCACGGTCGTCGGCACTAACACGGCCACCTGCTTACCGTCCATCACTGCTTTGAAGGCCGCCCGTAAGGCAACTTCGGTCTTGCCATAGCCCACGTCGCCGCACAGCAGGCGGTCCATTGGACGCCGGCTCTCCATGTCCAGCTTGACCTGCTCGATGGCCTGCGCCTGGTCCTCGGTCTCGATGTAGGGGAAGCTGGCCTCCAGGTCGCGCTGCCAGTTGGTGTCGCTGCTGAAGGCGTGCCCCTGCGCTGCCTGCCGCTTCGCGTACAGCTCCAGCAGGTCCTGAGCGATCTCTAGCACTGCTTCGCGCACCTTCTGCTTGGCATTGCTCCATTCGGCCGTGCCAAGGCGCGTCGGCTTAGGCTGCTCGTTATCCGGGCCGATATAGCGGCTCAGCCGGTCGGCCTGGTGCACCGGCACATACAGCTGATCGCCGCCATCGTACTCCACCCACAGGAAGTCGCGCTCCACCCCTTCCAGGGTGCGCTTGACCAACCCGTTGTAGCGTCCGATCCCAAAATCGACGTGCACCACCCAGTCACCCGGCTTCAGGTCGGCGTAGTCCGCTTCTGGCGCCTCGGCCACCGGGCGGTGCCGCTGGCGCGGCTTGGGTCGCTCCCAGCCGAACACTTCGCTGTCGGTCAGCAGGTGGAACTGCGAGCCGTCCGGCAGGCTCATTTCCCAGCCGTCGCTCAGCGTGCCTTCCAAGAACTCAGGGTCGCGCTCCAGCCCGAAGGCATTGCGGCGCTCGATCCACAGCTCTTCCAGGCGCGACACCTGCCGTGAGACGATCACTACCCCGTCATCCCGCTGGATGTACTCCACCAGCGTGTCCAGTAAGGGCTTCAACCGCCCGCCGTAGCGCGGCCCCGGGCTGAAGTTATCCGCCAGCGGTGTCTCCTTGGCCGTCGAACGCCCCATCTCCACCCACACCTGCCCGGTCAGGCTGTCTTGGATCTCCGACCATGACAGGTAAGGGATGGGAAAGTCCTCCGGCAGCGTGCCCTCAGAAATGCTGTCATGTCGCAGCCGCACGGCCTGCTCTTCGATCTCGATGGCGGTCAACTGCACCGCGTCCAGGTCATCAATCAGCACCAGCGCATCCCGCGGCAGGTAGTCCAGCAGGCTCGCAGGCGCGGGGTGGATGCGCGGCAGATAGAATTCATCCAGCTCTACCCCCTCGGGCAGATCCAAACCCTGGGCGCGACCGGGCAGCGCCTCGCCTGCCGGCGTCACCAGCACCTGCTTGAGTGTCTCCACCGTGCGCTGGCTGGCCGGGTCGAAGCGCCGGATCGTGTCGATCTCGTCCCCGAAGAAGTCCAGGCGCACCGGCAGCGGCTCGGACGGCGGCCAGATATCCAGCAGGCCGCCCCGCCGCGAGAACTGCCCCGCCTCCAGCACGATATCCGCCGCCACGTAGCCGGTCTCGACCCAGCTGCGCTGCAAGGCTTCTGGCTGGACCTGTTGGCCCACCTTCAGCACTTTACTCGCCTTAAGGAAGTCGCGGCGTGGCAGGGTGCGCGTCATGATCGCCCGGATCGGGGCCACGATGATGGCGTGCTCGCTCGGCTTGGATGCTCCCGGTAGATGGTACATCGCCAGCGCCGTGATCGCCTGCAAGCGGTCGCGCCGGGTAACGTTGCCCCAGGCGGCCTGCTCGTAGAACAGTGGGTTCGGCTCGGGGAACACCCGTCGCGGCGTGCCCGGCGCCCAAAACCCCAGTTCGTCGAACAGTGTCAGCGCCCGATCGGTGCGGTTGGTGATCAGCAGCACCGGGCGGTTCAGGTCTTTCTGCAAGGCCGCCAGCACCGGCAGCCGCGCTGAGCGCAGCAGGCCCAGCCCCGGCAGCGACACACCCGCCGCCAATTCATCGAGCAGCAGAGCGTATCCCGGCAGCGAGCGGATCAACTCGAGCAGCTTGTTACTCATCCAGCACCGCTCCGTTGAACTGATTCATCGCCCTATCCAAGCCCTCGGTGATCCATGCCCGCGCCGCCTCGGCAGCCTGCTTCAAGACGGCCGGCAGGAACTCCTGCTCGTCCCTGGCGAAGTCGTGCAGCACGTAGTCCGCCGGATTCATCCGTCCGGGCGGGCGTCCAATCCCTATCCGCAGCCGGGCAAAGTCTTGCGTGCCCAACTGCTGAATAATCGAGCCGACGCCCTTCTGCCCGCCGGGGCCGCCGCCCGGGCGCAGTCGCAGCGTGCCAAACGGCAAGTCAAGATCATCGTGAATGACCAGCAGCTGCTCGCGCGGGATCTTGTAGAACCGCAGCAAGGCCGCAACCGCCTGGCCGGAGAGATTCATGTAGGTTTGCGGCTTGGCCAGCACCACTTTGACGTTGTGGTAGTTCGCCGACCCCGTCAGCGCTTTGGACTGCATGCGCCCCAGGCGCGCGCCCAGGTCGTCGCGCAGCTGGTCGACAACCATGAAGCCGGCGTTGTGACGGTTGCCGCTGTATTCGCGGCCCGGGTTACCCAGCCCTGCCACCAGCACCGTGGAGGCGGGCTTGTCTAGATTGGGCTCTGGCTTGGAGAGAGAGCTCAGGAAATCAAACAACTTACACCTACTCGTTCACTTTCCTTACAAATAGGCTCCGCCGGTGAACGAAACAGCGAAAACCGCGATAAATCCAAATAAATCCAACTCACCTGCGCTGGAACAGCGAGCGCAGCAAGAACGCCAGCCCCAGCGCCAGGACCGCATAGCCGATCCATTTCAGCGCCCCAAGGACCCCACTCGGAGCCTCGACCCCAGGTTGAGCGGTCTCCTGGACTGCGGCCGGTTCGAGCGTGCCGCCCGGCGTCTGTGGAGGCGCGCCATCCGTTGCCGGCACTGCCGCTTGAGTTGGCTTCGGTGTGTCCGTCTCGACCGGTGTCGTATTGCGCACCCGCAGCCCACGCACATCAACCTGCTCACTCGAGCCGTCCACACGGGCGACCACCAACCGCAGCCGGTAGTTACCGTCGGTCAGCTCATTCGTATCCCAACCGGCTAACGAGCCGCTGCCGACCGGTTCGGTCATATCCGCCAGCCAAAACCAGGTGTCCGGCTGTTCCCGGTCGTAAGTAAAAGATAGCTCGGCAGATTCAAAATCAGGCAGGTCCGTGCTGCCGGTAACTTCGACCATCCCCTGCAGCGCCTGACCGGCGTGGGGTGTGTCCAGCCTCGGGGCTTGCTGCAGGTGATCAGTCCCCCAGAATGGAAACCAGAAAAGAAGAGAAAATAGCAATAGTCGAGCCATCGTCGTCTCTAAACGGTTAATTTTAACACGATTGCGAAATTCTTTCAAATTCAATAAATTCGCGTTCAAAAGAGCGGGAATATTGGTGCGGCGCGCCAAAACCACTATTCTTTTCAAATTTCTCCAATTTTCTCTCATTTTTCCTTTAATTCTCGAGAACGTTAGTGTATAATCGGATTGTCGAAGCAAATGTGCGGTTGATAGATGTTTGTGAAGATGGTAAGAGGGGGCAGCCATCTATCAACAGATAGAACAAGAATTGTGGGGTTATATGATGGAAGATAATAAACAGTATGTACCTGTAACGACGCCGTCCTCGCAGGACGGTGGCGGTTCCAGTCAGGCATCGAGTAATGACCAGGGATCGGGTGATCAGCAGAAATCTGGCACAAACAAGGCAGTCATCTGGAGTGTGATTGGGACGGTGGTCGTTCTTTTCATTTTGCTCGTCCTGGCGGCTTTACTCGTTCGTGCCGATCCGGTTACAACCGCCAAAGTCCGTGATGTTTTCATTATATTCATGGCGCTCGAAACACTGGTCATCGGGGCGGCGCTCGTCATCCTGGTCGTACAGCTCGCCCTTCTGACGAATTCTGCTGCAAAACGAAATCAAGCCGATCCTGGACTCAACCAGCGATACAGTCAACACCTTACGCGGAACGGTTGCCTTCATCTCCGATAATGCAGTCCAACCCGTCATCAAGGTGAATTCGTATGTCGCCGGGGCCAGACGGTTCATCGACCTGATCCGGCCAAGGAAGTAAAATGTCTGCAGCTGCAGCGTGTTTTCTCATCCTGAGCGCACCGTTGCCGAAGCAGTTACGGACGTAGAGCACTACAACTTGCCTGTCTCCAAGTGAGGCAGGACCTATATACCCTAAGGAGGACAAGATGGCAGAACGTGATGAATTTAGCGCATTCCTTGTTGGTTTCATTGTTGGGGGCCTCACCGGAGCGTTGGCTGCTTTGATGATGGCGCCTCAGTCGGGCGAAGACACACGCACCTTGCTCAAGGATAAGGCGATTGAGATCAAGGATCGCGCCTCCGAGAACCTCGATGACGCCCTGGCCCAGGCCGAAGCCGCCGCCGCCGAGGCGCGCGCGCGCTTCGATGACCTGGCTCGCATGACCCGCGAACGAGCCGATGAGCTCTCCCGCAAGGGCCAGGTAATCCTGGAGGAGCAGCGCCGCAAGATGCAGCCGGGCGAATCGACCGGTGCAGCGCCGGAAGATACAACTCCGGCCGTCTAACCGGCTCACGCAGCCTGGCAGACAGAAATCTTGATAACAGTCCCTCCCCGGCGCTGCAATTGGGGAGGGAGTAGTTCTATAAATTAGCCCTCATGGGGTTTGCGAAGAACAGAGAGCAGTCAAAACTCAAGTTCTGATTGCTCTCTGTTCTTTACAAAACCCTTGGGAGCTGTTCTCAGTTCTCTAAATCAATACCCGATCTCCCACAGCACCGTTGGGATCGCCGCCAGCACGTCCCCGGCCATCACTGAGGCAGCGCTGCCGGTGTCGTCTGCTGCCCACAGCCCCGCCTGTGCATGGATCCACGCTCCGCTGATGGCCGCCTCGAAGGCCGGCACCCCCTGCGCCCGCAGCCCAACGATGATCCCTGCCAGCACGTCGCCCGTTCCAGCGGTTGCCAGGGCCGTGGTCGCCATCGGGATGACCGCCGCCTGCCCATCTGGCGCGGCGATGACGGTCATTGCGCCCTTCAGCGCCACCACGTGGCCCCATTCCTGCGCGTATTTCTGCGCCACCGCCAATCGGTCGGCCTGGATATCCTTCACCTCCATACCCGTCAGCACACCCATCTCGCCCGGGTGCGGGGTCAGCACGGCCATTCCCGGCAAGAGTTTCCACCACTCCTCCACCTTTGCCAGCAGCTTCAGCCCATCCGCATCGATCACCAGCGGCGGCAGGGGGCCGTTATCCGTCTGCTTCTCCGGCGCGCTAGACACGAAACCGATTCCAGGACGGGCGGAACGCATTGGTTTGTTGGTTACCAGCGCCTTGACGAAATCGGCGGTAAACTCTTCCTGCCCGAACCCCGGCCCGAACAGCAGCGCATCCGCCCCCTCCAAGTTGCGACGCAGCACATCCCAGGCTTTCTCGCTAAGGGAGCCCATCTCATGCGGCAGGAGCAGCCAGGTGGCCTCAGGAATCTGCCCGGCCAGGGCGGCATGCAGCGGGCTCGGAGCGCCGATGCGCACCAGCCCTGTGCCGATGCGGTAAGCCGCCTTCCCGGCCAGATAAGCCGCCCCGGTAAAGTTCAGCGAGCCCGCCACCACCATGGCCGTGCCGAAGGTGCCCTTGTGCCCGCTCATTGGCCGCTCTGGCAGGTGCGACAGGGCCTCGTTCTCGGTCACCACCCGCCGGCGGATGCCCTTGACCGCCTTCAGATTGTCCGGCAGGCCCAGGTCGATCACCTCCAGCACCCCCACCCGCTCGAAGGCCGGGAAGAGCAGCAGCCCGGTCTTGACCGCTTCCATCGTGGCGGTGATGTCGGCGGGGATGGTCTCATCCGCCATCTCGCCTGTGTCCGCGTCCACGCCGGAGGGGCAGTCGACCGCAATCACGAACATCTCGGACGTGAAGTCCGAGACGTGCCGCAGCAGGCGGGCCAGCTCGGGCCGCAGCGGCAGCTGGATCCCCGTACCGAGGATGCCGTCCAGCAGCACCAGCGCCGTGCGCAGCCAGGCGTCCAGCAGCTTGTAATTGGCATCCTCGTCGGCCGGCAGCGCCTCGCCGCCCTTGTCCAGCAGGCGCTTGACCAGCGGATCGTCCGCCGGGCGCGGCTTCGCCAGGTAGGCCTTGGCCTGCCAGCCATCCTCCGCCAACGCCGCCAGCGCCACCAGTGTGTCGCCGCCGTTGTTGCCCGAGCCCACCAGCCCGACCACCGTCTGATTGTCCTCATCATCCAGGTCCCAATCGAATGACTGCACGATCCCGGCAATCCCCTGCCCGGCCTGCTCCATCATCTCGGCATAGCTGACGCCCTTCGCGTCGGCTTCCTTCTCTATTGCGCGCATCTCCGCCACGGTCACGAGTTTCATGTGCTGCTCCTCCCTGTATCTCAAGATTGTGATCATTATAATGGAGAGAACAGGGGGTGGAGAGGAAAGAATATCTTTTCACCCAGGCGAAGCCCTGCCCAGGGGGCGAAATTTCTGTCAAAATTCTAATCTCCCATTGCGAAACCTTTTATCGATTTAGACGACTATAGATTTAATAACACAGTTACGGCAGCATAATCAACGTCGTGTTTTTTAACCAGGGAATACCTCTCGCAGAGGGAATTCCAGGTATTGGTAAAGGAGGAAACCATGAAACGATGGAAGACCTATATGGAATCGATGAAAAATCTTGGGGCAGGCCCATTAACCCTGACTGCATCGCTGACGCTCTCATTCCTTGCAAACCTGACATTCACGGTTGTTGGACTGGCGCAGTTCTAAAGTCCAATACGGAAAGCGTCTAATCCGCTTTGCACCCCCAGATCCTGAGGATTTTTGAAATCCTCAGGATCTTTTACTTTACGTCATCCCCTTCCTCCAATGGGGTATAATCCATCCCAGTCACTATGCGAAAATACCTCTATCTCGCGGTCTTTATCTCGGGGCTCACCTCGCTGGCGGTCGAAATGGCGGCCTCCCGGCTACTCGGCAACGTGTTCGGCACCAGCAACCTGGTGTGGGCCAGCATCATCGGGCTGATCTTGATCTACCTGTCGGCGGGCTATTTCTTGGGCGGCTTCTGGGCCGACCGCTCGCCGCACTTCAAGACCTTCTACCAGATCCTGCTGTGGGCCTCCATTACAACCGCCCTGGCGCCGGTCATCTCGCGCCCGATCCTGCGCCTGGCGGCCAACGCCTTCGACCAGCTCCAGCTGGGCGTGTTGTTCGGCTCGTTCACCACGGTGCTGGTCCTGCTGGCGGTACCCATCACCCTGCTTGGCACCGCCTCGCCCTTCGCCATCCGCCTGGCCGTGCACGACAGCCGCGACATCGGCAGCGTCTCGGGCCGCATCTATGCCATCTCCACCCTGGGCTCCTTTACCGGCACTTTCCTGCCGGTGCTGCTCCTGATCCCAACCATTGGCACCTACCGCACCTTCATCGTGGTCAGCGCAATCCTGATGCTGACCGCCCTGATCGGGCTGCTGCGCACGTCTGGCTGGAAGTTGACGCTGGCCTACGCCTGGATGCCGCTGGTCGTCACGGTCCTGTATGTAATCGGCCTGCCAGGGACGGACAAGTCCACCCGAGGCATGGTCTACGAGACCGAGTCGGCCTACAATTACATTCAGGTTTTGGAACAGAATGGCTACACGCTGCTGCGCCTGAACGAAGGCCAGGGTATCCACTCGATCTACAACCCCAACTCCCTCATCTATCAGGGCTCTTGGGATATGGTCGTAGCCGCGCCCTTCTACAACCCGGCCCCCTTCGATCCTGCCGGTGTCAAGCGTGTGGCCATCGTTGGGCTGGCCGCCGGGACGACCGCCCGTCAGGCCACCGCCGTCTTCGGCGACATCCCCATCGACGGGTACGAGATCGATCCCAAGATCGTTGAGGTGGGCCGCAAGTACTTCGGCATGGACATGCCCAACCTGAACGTGATCATCCAGGACGGGCGCTGGGGTCTGGAGCACAGCCCCTACCGCTATCAGATCATCAGCGTCGACGCCTACCGCCCACCCTACATCCCCTATCAGATGACCACCAAAGAGTTCTTCCAGGTTGTCTACGATAAGCTGGCCGACGATGGTGTGATGGTAATTAACGTCGGTCGCGCCCCCTCCGATCGCCGCCTGATCGACACCCTCAGCAGCACAATCGGGGCGGTGTTCCCCTCCATGTACGTGGTGGACATCCCCGGCACGCTGAACACCATGGTCTACGCCACGCGCAGGCCCACCAACGCCGCCGACATGGCCGCCAATTACCTGCGCCTGGCTTCTCAGCCCGGCACGCACCCGCTGCTGCTGGAGGCCATGCAGATCGCTGTGTCTAACCTGCAGCCCGCTCCACCCCCGGCGCAAGTCTTCACCGACGACGTCGCTCCGGTCGAATGGATCACCAACAGCATGGTTCTCAGTTTCTTATATGAAGGGGATATGGAGGGAATGCGTTGAGTAAGGTTTATTCTGTCCTGCGTGCCCTCGTGGCCGTAATCCTGCCTGTGTTCCTGATGATGACCGCCATCCGCCTGGTCATGAACCCACTCTACCCACAGATCGAGTATCAGATGCCCGGCTTCCCGGCCGACGAATTTGGCTTCAACCACGCCGAACGCCTGACCTACGCCAAGCTGTCGATCAACTATCTGCTCAACGATTCTGGCGTCGACTTCCTCGGCAACCTCACCTTCCCAGATGGCTCGCCGCTGTATAACGCCCGAGAACTGAGCCATATGCATGACGTGAAGGTGCTGGTGCAGCACATGCTCGACTGGTGGTGGCTGCTGCTGGGCGCACTGATCGTGCTCGGTGTGTGGGCCTGGCGTGGCAAGTGGCTACACAAATACCTGCTGGGGCTGTCCACTGGCGGCTGGCTGGCCGTTGGGCTGGTGGTCGCCATCTTGATCTCGGTCGCCACCGACTTTTCCGGGCTTTTCACCGCCTTCCACCGGATATTCTTTACGGGCAATACCTGGATCTTCTATACCTCCGACACCCTCATCCGCCTGTTCCCCATGCGCTTCTGGTCAGACGCCTTCATCCTGGTGGGCGGGTTTACCCTGGTGGCAGGAGTGCTGTTCGGTATTTTCGGTCGCAAGTTATCCAATCGCTTTTAACGTAAAGGCGCACAGACGCCTTCTCTTGGCATCTGTGCGCCTTCACGTTGACGTTTTTACCCGGTTTGCTCTTCGTAGCCGGTGTCTGGAGGGAGACTCTTCTCTTTCGCCGCCGCCACCGACAACCGGTCGGCGCGCTCGTTCTCTTTGACTCCTGCGTGGCCCTCCACCCATTCGATGGTCACCTGATGGCGGGCCAGCTGCTCCAGCAGCCGCTTCCACAGATCCACGTTCAGGGCGGGCTGCTTGTTGCTCTTGCGCCAGCCGCGCGACTTCCAACCGATGACCCAGCCCTTGTTGATGGCGTCGGCCATGTAGCGCGAATCGGTGTAGAGCGTCACCTGGGCGGGACGATTGAGCGCCCTCAGCCCTTCGATAGCCGCCATCAGCTCCATACGGTTGTTGGTGGTGCGCCGGAAGCCCCCGGAAAGCTCCTTGCGGCGCTCGCCGTGGATCAGAACGGCGCCGTAGCCGCCCGGTCCTGGATTGCCGGTGCAGGCGCCGTCGGTATAGATGATCACGTGCGGCATGGGCTCACTCATGCGGAACTACCGCGCGCAGCACCACCAGATCACCTTCGCGCTGCACTTGCAGCCCAAAAGAGAACCGGTCGATCTGAGCGCACAACGCCAGGTCCGCCTCGAAGCGAGCGATGACGCCCGGGTCGTCCGAGACCCGGCGCGGATTGAACGAAGACACGCGTGCAAGATATGGCTCGGGGTCGGGCTGCTGGCCCTCCAACCGGGCCGAGAGGTACTCCGCCATGGCCACGTCCTCGTCGCCATCATTGCTGGGGCGGACCCCGGTGGTGACGAAGCCCACCGGCGGCTCATCCGCCTGTTGGATCAGGCGCACGGTGGCTTCAGCGACCACAAAGCTTGCGGCAAGCAGCGCTCCCGCCGCCGTGCTGCGGATGGCGCCCTGGGTGCCGGACGAGGTGCGCTGGATGACTGTCTTGCCGCTCAAGTCCATGCGGCTGACCTCGGCCGGCGAGTTCCACAGATCAAAGCCTTCCACCTGGATGCCCCCCAATTCACCCACGATCAGCGCACCGGGAAAGCGCTCGCGCAGAGCGAAAGCCTGTTCCACTTCACCGGCCAATAAGATGCGCTCGGCCCCGTTGTCGAGGGCGTAGGCCGCGGTGGTGAACGCGCGGATCACATCGATCACTACTACCGTGCCGGTGGCGGTGTGACAATCTTGTAGAGTATAGGTATTCATCGATATAAAAAATGGGCCGGCCTTACAGAGGTAGTTGATTCGTTTTTAGAAATGGGTACAACACGCTTTAAACGAATCAACTACTTCATCGAATGGTTTCACCAACCGGTCCTCTGGACCAGAGACCGGTCAATGAACGCAGGCCGGTAACCTGATTATGCGCCGAACTTCGCCAGGCGCAGGGCGTGCGCCATGGCCAGCGGCATGGCTTCCAAAGAGTGGAAGGTGCCCAGGCCGCCGTGAGCGCAGTTCGTCTCACCGAAAGCGGTCTGGTCGTCTACCCGCACGGAAGCGGGAGCCCACAGCAGGAACGGCACCGGGTGCCAGGAGTGGCTCTTGAGCTTGCAGGGCGTGGAGTGGTCGCCGGTAATCATGAGCACGTCCGGCTTGAGCGCCAGCAGCTCGGGCAGGGCCTGATCGACGCCTTCAATGATGTGCATCTTGCCGTCGAAGTTGCCGTCCTCGCCGTAGCTGTCGGTCTTCTTAATGTGCACGAAGAAGAAGTCATAATCGTCCCAGACCCGCTTCAGGGCGGCGAACTCATCGCTGGGGCTCTCACCATCGAATTCGATCACGTCCATGCCCACCAGCTGTGCAACCCCGCGATACATGGGGTAGACGGCGATGGCGGCGGCCCGCAGGCCGTACATCTCGGCGTACTGCGGCAGGCCGGGGTCGGTGGCGAAGCCGCGCAGGGTCAGGCAGTTGGCCTTTTCCTGGTCGGAGAGCAGGTCCCAGGCTTTATGGATCCACTCATTCCACAGATCGGCCGTGTGCTGAGCAGCCGGGTTCTTGGCGACTACCTCCAGCGGTTTCACGCCGGTCTTCTGTGGGTCGGTCTCGTCCAGGTCGGGCGAGAGGCCCTCGCCGCGCATGACCACCGCAAAGCGGTACTCTTTGACGTGGCGCACTTCCATCTTGACGCCCGGCAGCTGGATCTGGTTGAAGCGCTCCACCAGCGGCAGAGCCTGTTCCGAAGGGATGCGGCCGGCCCGGCGGTCGGTGATCAGGCCTTGCTGATCGACGCTGCAGAAGTTGCCGCGGGCGGCCACTTCACCCCGGCGAACGGTCATTCCCACCCCGAAAGCCTCCAACACGCCGCGCCCCACCTCGCGAGCAACCGGGTCCACGCCAAACAGCGACATGTGCGCCGGGCCGGAGCCGGGTGTAATGCCGAGCTCGATCGGAATGGTCTGACCAAGGGTGCCCTCGGTAGCCAACCGGTCCATGTTGGGTGTGTTGGCGGCTTCGAGTGAAGTCTTTCCGCCCGGCTCGAAGGGAATATCGCCCAGGCCGTCCATGATCAGCAAGACAATCTTGGATTTATTCGGGCTGACTAATTCATTCAAGTTCTCAAAAGGCATTGTGTTCCTCCCTTTTCAAGTGCCGGTTCGATCTGCGGGTATCCATGGACGCCCTACCTGACACTTTCCAACTAAAATTTGGGCATAACTGCTCAGGCAGCGGTGTTTGTGCAGCAGCGCGTGCTCCCTGCAAAACGCCGCTGCCTGAGCAGTTACTCTTTGGCAATAAATAGCTTTGTAGCGCAAGAAAGTTCTTGCGCTACAAAGTTTAACTCAGTCGAGCTTTTCTGGAAAGGATTAACGGACCGCAACCGGATTTTCCGCATCCTTCGAGGGGTCGAAGATGTGGAAGTTATCCATGTTGAAGACCACCTGAACCTGATCGCCGATCTGGAAGCGAGTGCGAGGATCGACGCGAGCAACGTAATTGTTCTTGCCTGCTATCAGGTAGAGGAAGATTTCGTTACCCATCAACTCGGTCACGTCCACCTTGGATTCAACCGGGGAGGCGTGGATGTTGGCAGGGACAAAATCGGGGTTGTGGATGTCCTCCGGGCGGATGCCGAAGATGACCTCTTTGCCCGCCAGCATTTGGTACGTGGAAGTGCGGTCCTCGGGGATCTTCACCGCAAAGGTCTCGGTGTCCACATACAGCACTCCGTCATCTTTACGGATGTGGGCAGGGAAAAAGTTCATGGCCGGTGAGCCGATGAAGCCGGCTACGAAAAGGTTGTCTGGGGTGTCGTACAGTTTCTGGGGGGTATCCAGTTGCTGCAATCGGCCCTTATTCATGACCGCGATCCGAGAAGCCATGGTCATGGCCTCGGTCTGATCGTGGGTCACGTAAATAAAGGTGGTCTGGAGGCGCTGGTGCAGCTTGCTGATTTCAGAACGGGTCTGCACCCTGAGCTTCGCATCCAGGTTGGACAGAGGCTCGTCGAACAGGAACACCTTCGGCTCGCGGACGATGGCGCGACCGACGGCAACACGCTGGCGCTGTCCACCGGAGAGCTCGCGGGGGCGGCGCTTGAGCAGGTGCTCGATGCCCAGGATCTGAGCGGCGTCTTCGACGCGCGACCGGATCTCGTCTTTGGGCACTTTGCGCAGTTTCAGGCCAAAAGCCATATTGTCGAACACGGTCATATGGGGGTAGAGAGCGTAAGACTGGAACACCATGGCAATATCGCGATCCTTGGGGGCCACATCGTTGACCACCTGATCGCCAATCACCACCTGGCCTTCCGAAATCTCTTCCAATCCTGCCAGGCAGCGCAGGGCCGTGGTCTTCCCGCAGCCTGATGGCCCAACCAGAACGAGGAACTCTTTGTCCTCAACATCGAGGTTGAGATCATGGATCGCGATGAAGTCACCGAATCGTTTGTACACGTGATCGTACAAGACACTAGCCATTACTTTTTCCTCCTCTCGGAATGAGTATAGTGAATCTATTATAGAGCAGAGGGGGGGAAAAGGCAATTGAAATGGGGAAGAAAGCAGAAAGTGGAGAGAAATGAGCAGTTACTCAGGCAGTAAAAGAGCAGGCCGGCGTTCAATAACGCCGGCCTGCTCTTTTACTGCTTGAGTAACTGCTCTTCTACGGATGCGCTCCGCTCCTGGCATTGGAAGGAACTACCTCCACCCGAAAATCGCGCAGGGCGTCGATGACCTCGTCAATATCGGCTTCGGTCAGGACGGGCGACATGTGGCCGACCCGGAACAGGGTTTCTTTGAGCTCCCCAAGGCCGCCGGAGATCTTGATGTGACGTTCGTTTTCGAGGAAGGAGACGATCTGACCGCTCGGTACGCCGTCGGGAGCGTAGGCGGCAGTCAGCACCGGCGCCATGCGCTCGTCGGGGGTGAAGGGCGGCATGCCCACGCTGCGCAGGCCTTCACGCAGGCGCAAGGCCAGCCGGCAGTAGCGCTCAAGGCGCTGTGGGATGCCTTCCGCCAGCAATTGTTCGAGGCTTTCGCGCAGGGCGAAGATGTTGTTGACCGCCATGGTGACCGGGGAAGGGTGCCAATCGCCCCAATTTTGCACATACCAGCGCCAGACGCGCAAATCGCCGAACCAGCCATGGCCCTTGTTCGGATTGCGGTCGATGAACTCCCAACCGCGTGGCGAAACGGCGATTGGGGCCACGCCGGGAGGGGCCCCCAGGCACTTCTGGGAAGCAGAAGCGCATAGATCGATGCCCCAGGCATCCATCTCCATTGGCACACCGCCCAGTGACGAGACCGCATCCACAATCATAGCCGCGCCGTTCTGGTGGGCCACCTTGCTGATCTCTTCGATCGGATTGACGACCGTGGTGGAGGTTTCGAGATGGACGACGATGACCGCCTTGGCATCGGGATGGGCGCGAAAAGCGTCGGCGAAGTCGGCGGCTCGCAGGGCATCGCCCCACCGGGCGCTGACCGGAATGACTTCCAGCCCGTAGCTGCGGGCCACCTGTTCCAGGCGCTCTCCAAAGAAGCCGTTGTTGCCGATCAGGCACTTCTCGCCGGTCGACAGTGTGCTGCCGATGCAGGCGTCGACGGCAGCCGTGCCGGAACCAGGCATGACGAACACATCGCCCTCCGTCTTGAAGACCTGCTTCAAGAGGTCCACGGTTCCGCCGTAAACCTTGAGCCAGGCAGGGCCATAGTGAGCCTGTACGGGGCTCCCTAATGCATCCAGCACCGCGGGGTCTGGCTGGATCGGTCCAGGGATCATCAACTTCAGAAAATCAGTCTCCATTGGCCTTCCTCTTCGAAATGGTAGCCGGTCTTTAAACCGCTCCAGTTGATTGGAGTGGCTCGAGGCGTGGACGATAAACACTCCTCGCTTCTTTATCTTATCACCACAAATTAATCCGGACTACTGTTAGATTTCATGGAAAACATGGATATAGTTCCCAAGTGCCTGCCCGAGAATGGGGGAATGCGCTGCAGTGGGATGCGATGCTGGGCTGCGCCCACATCCCAGCCATCTCTCGGAGACTCGCTTGTCAGATCCCATTCCAATTTACACATCCCGTGCCCGCGTCATATATAGTGCATGACCTTTTACATATGAATTATTAAGAACCGATGAAAATCGCTTGACAAAAAGAGGATTAATGATGTAACATGACGTGAATAAATTCACTTCCCATTAAGAGTAATGTAATCAGATCCTTAAGCGGAAAGTAACGCTTCCTTCGGGTGAAGTATCGCATTCAAAACGCAAGGACACCCAATCCAGGTTCCTCTAGCATTCTAACTTCAATTGCCAAGATTCACTTTTTTACTAAGCTCAAGCGAGTAAAAGGAGGTGGTGGCATAAAAGTATATATCGAGGTTTTAGGCGTTAGCCAATAAAACGCATTGCTGTAAAGAACCACATCTAAATCACAAGAGGAGAAAAGGGAGATGAAGAAATACAAGTTTTTCATGATTTTCGTACTCATGGCATTGGTCGTTGCATCATGCGCCCCAAAACCGGCTGCATCCTCAACCATCAAAATCGCCAACCTGTCACCGTTGAGTGGCCCTGTCCCGACCTTCGGCGCCTCCACCCGAGACGGCTTCCTCATGGCCGTCAAGGAATGGAACGCTAAGGGCGGCGTGCTCGGTCGCCAGATCGACACCATTGTTGAAGACTCGCAGTGCACCCCCGACCCGGCCGTGAACGCCGCCAATAAGGTCATCGACCAGGATGGCGTCAAATTCATTGTCGGTGAAGTTTGCTCCAGCGCCTCGATCCCGATCTCGGAGATCGCTGAGGAGCAGGGTGTCGTGATGATCAGCCCGACCTCCACCAACCCCACCGTCACGCGCAACGCCGATGGCACGGTCAAGCAGTACGTCTTCCGCGCCTGCTTCATCGACCCGTTCCAGGGCGCAGTGATGGCAAAATTCGCCAACGGCAAGGGCTACAAAACCGCCTTCGTCATGTTCGATCAGGGGAATGACTACGTCCGCGGTTTGGCGGAAGCATTCGAATCATCCTGGACCGACATGGGCAATCAGATCGTGGGCAAAGAGTCCTACACCCAGCAGGATACCGACTTCTCGGCGATCCTGACCAAGGTGGCCGATAGCAAGGCAGAAGTCCTGTTCCTGCCGGATTACTACAACATCGTCAATCTGGTTGCAGCGCAAGCCAAGGAAAAAGGCGTGACTGCGGTCATGATGGGCGGCGATGGCTGGGACTCGGCCGACCTGGATAAGTCAGCCGCTGCGGGTGGTTTCTACTCGAACCACTATTCGCCAGAAGATACCCGCTCGATCGTTCAGAACTGGGTGAAGAACTACCAGGCTGAGTACGGGGCGGTTCCGGATGCGCTCGCCACGCTGTCCTACGACGCCACCAACCTGCTGCTCTCCGCCATCGAGAAAGCCGGCTCGGATGATCCCGCCAAGGTGAAAGACGCGCTCGCTTCGCTCGAAATGGAAGGCGTCTCCGGTAAAATCACCTTCGACCAGTTCCACGACCCGATCAAGTCTGCCGCCGTGCTTGGTATCACGCCCGACAAGATCACGTTCGTCGATTCGGTTTCTCCTTAATCGAAGAGAAAGCTTTTTGGGGGCGGCATGAATGCCGCCCCCAACTCTTATCCTGAAACGAGCCATCCTATGAAATCTGCCACAACTGCACCACCACTTCCCTCGGTTCTTACTTACGTGATCAAGAAACGTTGGTTGGGGCGAGGGCTTCTCATCTCAATTGGCCTACTTGCAGCCTGGAAATTGGGCGTTGAGCTAGTTGCAAATCCGGCCCTGTTTCTTCAACAGGTCGTCAACGGCTTCCAGCTCGGATTTGTTTACGCACTCATTGCGCTTGGCTATACCATGATTTACGGCATCGTCCGCTTGATCAATTTTGCTCACGGCGATGTTTTTATGGTGGGCGCATTCGTCAGCTTTTACGCGGTAACCCGCTTCAATCTGACCGCCTTACCCCAAATGATCATTCCAAGCCTGCCCCCGATGGCCTCCCAGATCATCGCTTCTGTTCTGATCGCCATTTTGTCGATGGGGGCCAGCGCCCTGCTGGCGTTTATCATTGAGCGGGTGGCCTACAAGCCGCTGCGCGATGCGCCCAGAATTTCCGCCCTGATCACTGCCATCGGTGTATCGTTCTTCCTGGAGTATTTTGGCGCGTTAGACTTCGTCTTTTCGCCCAACTTCATTACCTATAAACGACCGTTCGAAGTTGTTACCTGGTATGTCAACCCAACCCTCGGATTTGGAAGAATTGAGCCGGGAGTTGCGGTTCCAGACGGAAGTATTATCTTCTCGAATATTTTCATCATCATCGTCATCTCTTCTCTGCTGCTGCTGTTCTTGCTCAACTTCATTGTGCAGCGCACAAAAGTCGGCAGGGCCATGCGCGCTGTCGCTTACGACAAAGAGACCGCCCGCCTGATGGGTATCAACGTTGATGCGATCATTTCGATCACATTCGCCTTCGGCGCCGCGCTGGCCGGTGTGGCCGGCATGTTGTATGCGATTGCCTACCCGACCATCGTATTCTGGATGGGCATCATCCCCGGCCTGAAAGCCTTCGTGGCCGCAGTGTTGGGAGGCATCGGCAGCATCCCCGGCGCGCTGGTTGGCGCACTGATTATGGGACAGGCCGAGACGCTGAGCGCCGCTTACATCTCCACACCCATGCGCGACGCGATCGCATTCAGCATCCTGATTATCGTTCTGCTGGTCCGGCCCACCGGTCTCTTCGGTGAACCGTCCCGTGAGAAAGCGTAGGACGGCGATGAAGAATCTTCCACGCAGTACGGTCCTTTTCTTTGGAATTTCACTCCTGGTGTTTGTAGTCGTCCAGGTGTTAATCTCGACTGGAGCGCTCAACACGTTCTGGTACACCATTATCCGTACCGGGGCTGTGATGGCGATTGTCAGCCTGGGCCTCAATCTGATCTACGGCTTCAACGGCCAATTCTCACTGGGTCAATGGGGCTTCTATGCCATCGGCGCCTATACCTCGGCCGATATCACCTACCGCTGGGTCAACAACAACAGCGCCCTCGGTCTGACCGTGGTCCTGATGTTGGCAGCGCTTTCCGGGTTGGCGATTTTGCTCATCGGTAATCTTGTCAGCAAAATCCGCGGCCTGGATGCGCTCTCGGCGTTCACCCTGTACCTGATCGCGGTCGGCATTCTGGGCGTCGTGTCGGTCTACCTGGGCGGCTTCCTGAGCGGTCCGCTCACCGCCGTGCTAAACCTTTTCGGTCCATCCATCAGTCTGACGATCGTGTACTTGCTGGCGGTCATCCTGGGCGGCGTGATTGCCGCCGAAATCAGTTTTCTGTTCGGTCTGCCGGTGCTCACCCTCGGCTCGGACTACTTCGGCATCGCCACCCTGGGCTTCACCATCATCATCAAGGTGCTGCTCGACAACTCCGACACCCTGCTCGGGTTCCAGGAGATGAAGGGCGCACGCGGCATGATCGGCATCCCCAAGATCACAACCTGGTTCTGGGTGTTCTTTTTCCTGATGCTGACCATCGTCGTCACCCGCAACCTGCTCCAGTCCAGCCATGGGCGCGCCATCGTCTCGATCCGTGAAGACGAGATCGCCGCCAAGGCCATGGGCATCGATGTGGCCAATTACAAGAACCTCACCTTCGTGATCGGCAGTCTGTTTGCCGGGCTGGCGGGCGGACTATACGCCCACATCAACGGCTTCCTGCATCCGAATACCTTCAACTTCATCAAATCGTTCGACCCGATGATCATTATCGTGTTCGGCGGTCTGGGCAGTGTCACAGGCACGGTGTTCGCATCGTTTGCCTGGGCGCTGGTGCTGGAAGGCTTCCTGCGCCTGTTCCTGCCGCAAGGCTTTGAGACCTGGCGGTTCGTGGTTTACCCGGTGCTGCTGCTGATCATGATGTTGATCAAACCGAACGGCCTGTTCGGCAATTATGAGATCCCCTACCTGCAGCAAATCATCCCGCAGCGGATCCGAGATTTTGGAGCGCGCATCCTCACAACCCAGGCGCACACAGCCAACAGCGCTGTCGTGAAACCGGCCACGGACACAACCGCTCCGACGGAGGCAGCATAAATGAGCGAAAAGATGCAAACAACTGCACAAACCGATCTCGCCGCCGGCGCAGCCCTTCAGCCCGTCATCCTGCAAGCCAATGGACTGACAAAAGTGTTCGGCGGCTTGCGGGCGGTTTCCCAAATCGACCTGACGCTGCCGCGCTACAGCCTGACCGGGCTGATCGGCCCCAACGGCGCCGGGAAAACAACCGTATTCAACCTGATCACGGGTGTGTACGTGCCGACCGAAGGCGAAGTGACCTTTGATGGTCAGGTCATTTCGGGGCTGGAGCCGCACGAGATCAACCAATTGGGCATCGCCCGCACCTTCCAGAACATCCGCCTGTTTCCGAACCTGACCGTTCTCGACAACGTGCGCATTGCTTATCATCCGCACGCCGGATACAATCTGATCGATTCAATCCTGCACAATCAGCGCTTTGAGACGAAAGAGAACCAACTGACCGAACGAGCGGTGGAATTCCTGTCGGTCTTCAATATGCAAGACCGGCTGGACTCGCTTGCCAAGAACCTGCCGTACGGCGAACAGCGCCGGCTGGAAATCGCGCGCGCCCTCGCGGCCGAGCCCCAGCTGCTGCTGCTGGACGAGCCGGCAGCGGGTATGAACCCCCAAGAGACCATCGTGCTGATGGATCTGATCCATTTCATTCGCGAGCGCTTCAACCTGACGATCCTGCTGATCGAACATCAGATGCGGGTCGTGATGGGCATTTGCGAAAACATCACCGTGATGGACTTTGGCGAGGTCATCGCACGCGGCACGCCGAAAGAGATCCAGAACAACCAGCGGGTGATCGAAGCTTACCTGGGGCCAGGCGCAGCTGCATTATCCGAGAAATTTAGACGGAAGAAAAGACAATGATGCTCCAAATCAAAAACCTGCACGTATACTACGGCGCCATCCATGCCCTGAAGGGGATCGATTTCCACCTGGAAGAAGGTGAGATTGTGACCCTGATCGGTGCGAACGGCGCGGGGAAATCGACGACCCTGAACACGCTTTCAGGGCTGCTGCGGGCGCGCGAGGGGCAGATCGAGTTCCAGGGACAGGAAATCACCCTCATGCCTGCCGCAAATATTGTCAAGCTGGGCGTGGTCCAGGTGCCCGAAGGCCGCAAGATTTTTGCCACCCTCACCGTTCTGGAAAACCTGGAAATCGGGGCGTACATCCAAACCGACGACGCTCAGATCGCCAAGGATATTGAATACGTCTTCAGCCTGTTCCCGCGCCTTAAAGAACGTCGGAAGCAGCTGGGCGGCACGCTCTCGGGCGGCGAGCAGCAAATGCTGGCGATTGCGCGCGGACTGATGTCGCATCCCAAGCTGCTGCTGCTGGATGAGCCCTCGATGGGTCTGGCCCCGATCCTGGTGGAACAGATCTTCGAGATCATCCGCGATATCAACAACCGGGGAACTTCCATCCTGCTGGTCGAGCAGAACGCCCAAATGGCGCTGTCCATTGCCGATCGCGGCTACGTGATGGTTACCGGCAGCGTCGAAATGGAAGGCGAAGCGCAGAACCTGATGGAAGACCCGATGGTGGTAGAAGCCTATCTGGGCGGCGGACACTAGCGGTGCGGAGGTAAACCATGTCAGTATTCCAACGAGTTTTGTTTTTCATGCTGCTGCCGCTGGTGGCGGTGCTGCTCTACCCGCCGGATCTGCTGTTTGGCGCTGGAGCGCTGCTGCTGTTTGTGGTCGTATGCTTCCTGGCAATTGGGTTTTTCCTGATGCGAGGCAATCTCCAACTGCTCACGTTCGCCATTTTCATCCAAGGCATGAATGCGATCGTCCGGCTGATGCTGTTCTTCTCGCACGCTGTGACGAAACAGCAAGTGATCGATCTGCCGTTTGCGATCACCTGCCTGCTTGGGTTAGCGTTATCGATCTATCTTGTCTTGCGTTTTGACCGGAGCGACGTTCGCGTGTTAATGGTCCGAGCTTAATCCAAAAAGCCGCAAGGGTGCGGGAATTCCCTTGCGGCTTTTTGTTTGCTCGAGCAATAATCCGGTTATAAAAAACCTTAAAAATAAATCCCCGCCATACCGTGTGCAGCGTAGTTTTGAACCTGCTTTCGCAGGATGGGTTCCGCCCCAGTAGCTTCGCCTTGGCTCAAGCCTATCGCGTCGCCGCTGCAGATCTGGAACCCGAATAACAGGTGTTGGCCCAAAACCGGTCTTGCGGCATCACGAGCACAGCAGGGTAATTATTTTATACCATAAATCCATAGGGTTGTGTAGAGGAATCTAAGAAAAAACAACCCCCTGAAAGAAAACTTTAAGATTCGAACAGGTGCGAGAGGTGCATTCCGGGGCCGCCAATTTTCAATCGATTGGCGCCCGAACGCCTTCGAGGTACCCTTCGCTTGACAGGCTTTCCGGCGGTTATTATACTTTGCACAGCGCCTATCGAAAACCGTCGGCCTGACGCAAGCTGCCGCTGCAAGTCATCGCTGCGGCTCGCCCTCCAGCGGCGGAAGGCCCAACTGGGGGCAAGCGATTGGCCGTCTCGCAAGGGAAGTGAAACCATGAAACGTGGCATAATGCTCTCATTCGTATTGGCGGTCCTGCTGCTTTCAGGCTGTGCGCAGCCTCGCAGCGCTGCCCTGGCAATCCTTGATCCCTGGGCCCGCCCGGGGCTGTCGGGCGGCAACAGCGCCATCTATTTCAGCATCGAGAATCCCACCACCAGCGACGATACCTTGATGAGCGCAGAAAGCAGCGCAGCAGAGAAGACCGAGCTGCACAAGAGCTCGATGGACGCCGATGGCAACATGCAGATGCAGCCGCAGGAGAATGTGCTCGTCCCGGCGGGCGTGCAGGTACAATTCGAACCGGGAGGGCTGCACGTGATGTTGGTCAACCTGCACCAAGACTTGAACGTGGGCGACGAGGTGCCTTTGACCCTGCATTTCGAGAATTTCGGATCGGTGTCGGTGCAAGCGGTTGTGAAAGAGCCTTAGTCAGTGAGAACGCCGGATGAGACCATGACTGCAATTCGTTCGTTTATCGCAATTGATTTTCCTGACTTCATCCATAAGAAGCTGAATGAAGTGATTGAATTATTGCGCGAACAAAATCCCGGGATCGTGCGCTGGGTACCCGCTAAAAACATCCACTTGACCCTGAAATTCCTGGGGGATATCTCTCCTGCCAATTTAGAGATGTTGTGCAAGATCCTGGAGGCCGAGGCCGGCCACCATGAGCCATTCTCCGTGCAGGTGGGCGATCTGGGAGCCTATCCAAGCATGCGCAGGCCGCGGGTAATTTGGGTGGGCGTGAAGAACGTAGAGCCCCTGGGCGCCCTTCAGCAGGGCGTAGAGAGCGAAACGCTCCGTTTGGGTTATGCGCCCGAAGAGCGTGCTTTCTCGCCGCACCTGACGCTCGGAAGGGTGTCTCACAATGCCTCCCCCGACCAGCTGCACCGGCTTTCCGATTCACTGATCGAGACAAAGGTCGGCGCGCTTGGCACGGTCAAGGTGGATGCGCTCAGCGTATTCCGCAGTGACCTGCGTCCCGGCGGAGCGATCTATACATCCCTGTTCAACTGTCCGTTGGCAGTAGGCTCGCAGGTTTGATACAATTACTAAAATAGCGACTGCACGAGCCCCAACCCATCCTCACCTCCTGCAGAAGCAGCCTTCGTGGACGCTCCAGTCCCAGGGGATGCCTTGGCCTTCAATCAGAGCCCGTGCTGTTGCCAACAACAAATTTTAACGAGGTGAAAACTGAGTACTTTAGATATCGCACGCGCGATTGTGAACGCACTTGAAGATAAAAAGGGGGAAGATATCCTCCTCCTGGATTTAACCGGGATCGCCGATTTCGCCGATTATTTTATTATCGCAAATGGCACCAGCGACCGCATGATCGGCAGTCTTGCGGACACGGCGCGCGAGACTGCCAAGCAGCAGTTTGGCCAGCTGTCCAAGTCGGAAGGCAACCCGAAGGACGGCTGGGAGGTGGTTGACCTGGGTGATATTGTCGTCCACCTGTTCTCGCCCGATCAGCGCGATTATTATCAGTTGGAGCAGCTGTGGGATAAGGGCAAAGTCCTCGTCCGCTTGCAGTAAAACTGAACCGTCAGGACGGCCAGGCGCAAAGATTTTTATTTTCAAAATAAATGCTCAGGCAGTGGTGCTGTGACACGCTGCCTGAGCAGTTATTTTAAAAATGGATCTTTGCGCCTGACCGTCCTGGCGGTTCAGCTTTGCTTACAAAAGAACGTCCAGCACCAGGGCCATGAAGAGGAACATCAAGTACATGCTGGAGTAGCGATACATCTTCCAGGCGACTTTATTGCCGCCCTTGCGCAACAGCTTCCAGGCAGCCGAGATCAGCCACAGACCCAGCACCAGCGCCGAGATGAGGAAAACGCTCCCGGTGATGTGCAAGACCGGCATCAACAGGGTCAGCCCGACCAGTTCGAGGGTATAGATGAAGATTTGCTTGCGAGTGGCGTGCTCTCCCTGCACGACCGGCAGCATGGGGATGCTGGCCCGGGCGTAATCCTTGCGGCGCACCAGCGCCAAGGCCCAGAAATGCGGCGGCGTCCACAGGAAGACGATGGCAAACAGGAACAACGAGGGGATGTTGAGACTGCCCGCAGCCGCGGCCCAGCCCACCAGGGGAGGAATGGCGCCGGCGCCGCCCCCAATGACGATGTTTTGCACGGTCAGGCGCTTGAGCCAAACGCTGTACAGCAGCACGTAATACACCATACCGGCCAGCGACAGCAGCGCCGCCAGCAGGTTGACGAAAGCGGCCATCAAGAAGAAGGACAGAAGCACTGCCCCGACGCCGTAAGCGAGCGCCTCGGCGGGCATCAGGCGGTGGGAGGGCAGCGGGCGTTTAGCGGTGCGCTGCATCTCACCGTCAAGGTTGCGGTCGATGTACTGGTTGAGTGCGCTGGAGCCGCCGGCCGCCAAAGCGCCGCCCAGCATGGTCCACAGGGTCAGCGAGAGTGAGGGGATACCCTTGCCGCCCACCACCATCCCGGCATAGGTGGTGACCAATAACAGCGCCACGATCAGCGGTTTATTGAGTATCAGGAAGTCACGCGCCCGTTGGCGGAGCGCCAGTGATTCTTGCGCCTCCAGGCGCTCTTCTTCGGCGGTACGGGCAGCGAAACCGGCGGCTGCTATCACAATCACCTGCACCACCCAGAAGGCCATCGAGCTGGAAGCGTGCAGCCCGACCAGATCCGGTGCGAAGCCGTTAGAGACCATCACCGCCGAAACGAGCGCCTGCCCAACCAGCAGCAGCATCACGGCGCTGGATGCGGTCAGCATGGCGCTTTGACTGCGCTGGCTGCGCCAGGCCGAGACGAACTGGGCCGTGACCAAACCCGCAGCGATCAGCGTGATCAGTCGGTGTCCAAAGGCCAGCCAGCCCAGGCCGCTGTTGGGTAAGGCCCCGGCGCACAGCGGCCACCCCTGGCAAGCGACCGACGCACCGGCTGCGGCGACCCACGCACCGCTGACCAGCAGCGCAAAGGTCGCGACGCCCGTCCAGAGCGACAGCTTCGCAAACGGTGAGCGCCAGGCCGGCTCAGCCGACTCACGGTAGAAAGCGGCCATCATCGCGACCGCAGCCAGCCCCAGGATCGCCAGGGCCACCCCCAGGTGGAGCGTGTCAAGCGTACCCTCAGCCCCCACACCGATCAGCAGGCGTCCCAGCAGGCTCTGCAAGATCACCAGGCCGAATGCAGCATACAGCGGGAAGCTGAGCCAGCGGCGGCGGTGAAAGAAGACAGCCGCAGCCCCGGCCGAGACGGTAATCAGCAAGCCCGCCAGCAGGGTCAGGCCGCGGTGGGCAAATTGGATGCGGGCAGCCATGCCCTCCGGCACGCCCCAGCCGCCAAAGCAGGTCGGCCAATCGGGGCAGCCTTGAGAGGCCTCGCTCACCCGCACGATATTGCCGGTGACCACCAGCAAAAAGGTCACCAGGACGCCGGCGAGCAAGATGTAGCGCAGCGGGCTGAGCGCGCGGCGACTGTTTGATTTCAATTCTACGAATAATGAACTATTCATCCCATTCCCTTCTACTCTTTTGCATTATACCGTTTCTTCTTTTAAATCGTCTTTGCGCGTACCTTCAGCCGAGTTAAGCGTTCCCTTTTTATGCAGCTCACGGTAAGCCAGATAAGGGTAACCAAGCGCCATGATCGCAGCGAAGATGAACCATTGGATGGCATAGCCCATGTGAGGGCCTTCGCTCAGTTCCACGTTCAGCTGTTCGCGGTAAGGCATTTGAGTTCAGCTCGGGCTGGGGTCTTCGTGCAAATACACCGGCAGCAGCGGCTCGCCGACTTGCGGCTGCAAGCCCTCCACGTTGATCAGGTTGACCGCCTGCCTGCGCGTCTGCCCAGGCGCAAGGGTGGGCTCGGGCACGCCGCCAAAATCAGGGTGGGTCTGAGGTCGCCGGATGACGCCCTGGACGGTCGCAGCGGCGGGCTCGTCGAACTGAGCCAGGTTATCGACCTGATCGAAGGGGATCCAGCCGCGATCTACGATCACCGCGTAATCGCTGCCATCGATCACCAGCGGCGTCAGGAGGTGGTAGCCGGGCTGGTTTTGGTAAGCTTGATTGCGCAGCGCCACCTGCTCGGCAAAGTCATAATGGCCCTGCACGATCGCGCTGCGGTATTCCATGTTATAAAGATCATTCACCGGCAGATCATGGTTCATATCCAGCTGCGGGCTGTCCATCTGGGCGGTGACGCGGGCGTTGAAGGCCCGGCGCTGATCCAGACGGTCGAGCTGCCAGATGCCCAGGCGAATGGTGGCGGCAATCCCTAGAAGGACGAACAGGGTCGTCAAGATCCAACGGCGGGTACGGAAAGTCGACCAGTTCATGCGGCCGCCTCCTCCTGGTTCTTCTTGGGAGAACGCAGCAGCAGAGAGTAAAGCCACAGCAGCACACCGGTCGGTAGGGCGATTGCCATGGCTCCCTCGAAGCGGATGGCGGCTGTGGTGCGCTGGCGCACGTCCAGGCCCAGGTATTGCGTGGGCTGGAATGAGCAGGACAGGCTGTAGAGCTGGGCATTCTCCAAATTTAGGCTGGCGGACTGCCCCGGCGGCACCCACAGCGGCCCCAACTGGTGGCTGACCACGTCCTCATTCTTGACCACCAGCACGTCGCCCGCCAGAAAGTCCATCCGCTCCGGCAGCGAGGGGCTGCTCTCCCCAGACTCGACCCGCCTGGCGGTGCCGTACGGGATGACCAGCTCAATGCGCTGGGGCGTCTCGCGCTGGTCCTCGCGCAATAGCTGATACGAGCCCTCGCTGATGGACCAGCCGAAGAACACGGCCGCAGCCATCGCCAGGAAGAAACGCAGTGCAACGGTTTGCCAGAAGCTCATGGCGTCAGTCCTTCCTCAACAGATAGCGGATGTCTTGCACCATGTCATCCCGCGCCGATCCATACGAATAGGTCAGCCGCAGGCGGCCCTGGCGATCGATCAGATAGGTGACCGCAGAATGGGTGACCGCATAGTTCTCCGACAGGTTCTGACCGTCTGGGAATTCAACGTAAACGCCGTAGGACTGGTAAACCGGCTGTAGTTCAGCGTCCGAACCTGTGAGGCCGATAAAGGTCGGATCGAACAGCGACAGGTACTTGCCCAGACGCCCGGGCGTGTCGCGCTGCGGATCGACGGTGATGAAAATAAACTCCACCTGATCGGCCTTCTTACCCAAGCTCTCGCGCACTTGCTTCATCTCCGCCAGGGTCGTCGGGCAGACGTCCGGGCAGCTGGTGTAGCCGAAGAAAACCAGTGCAATCTTGCCCTTCTGATCGGACAGGCGGAAGGGCCGGCCATCCGTGGCGGTCAAAGCGATCTCCGGGGCGATTTTGGGCGAGTTGATCTGCGAGCCGCGCAAGGTATACGGGCGCGCAAGCAGCAGCCCGAGCAGCATAAACACGCCGACCACCGTCCCTAATCCCAAGAGAAACCATTTATTCATTTTCGTAGCGCTACCTCCTGTTCCATTTCATCGGGCTGTTGGCCGAACCTGCCCCTGCAAAAGCAGCCCTTCTTGGAAAAGACGCCCCAACCGAGGCGTCTGTGCGATGATGGCTGCGATGCCGCCCACCTTCCCCGACTAGAGCGTACCGATCAGGTACAGCGCCGGGTAGAAGAAAATCCAGACCAGGTCGACAAAGTGCCAGTAGTTGGCGGCCGCCTCGACCGCCCAGTGATCCTCGGCCGAGTACAGACCGCGGCTGCCGTTGCGCAGCACGATCAGCAGGAACAGCACCCCGGTGAGCACGTGGAAGGCGTGCATGCCGGTCATCATGTAGAATACCGCCCCCTGGGCGCCGTCGGCCGGGCCAAAGGGCGCCAGCCGCCATTCGAAGCCGATCACGCCCACCAGGAAGATCACACCCAGCGTCATGGTGATCAACACGTTGCGCCGGAAGGCCTTGCGGTCGCCGCCGGCGATGCTGACTTCCGCACGGTTCATGAAGAAGCTGCTGGTCAGCAAGACGGTGGTGACGATCAAGCCCAGGAACTGCTCCAGATGCGGGCGTTGCCCCCCCATTAAATAGAAGCGGGCGAACAGCAGCCCACCGAACACGAACGAGTTGGATAGGATGAACAGCCACAGTCCCAATCGCAGCGTGTCGATTTGGAATTTGCGGGTCAGACGAGCATCGTCCGACTCGCGGATCGGTTTGATCTGCGTCGATTTAAATTCTGCGCTCATGAGTGCTCCTCATCCTCGGCGCCAAACACCCGGAAGATGTGCATGAAGAACCAAAGCACCAGCCCGGCTTTGAGCAAGGCGATTGCCCACAGGAAGAGCGGGGCGAACTCCAGCACGCCAATGGCATATTCGATCGCTGTCAGCACCCCGAGCGTGGCGAACACCACCACTCCCCGGCGCAGCTCAGCGTTTTTACCAGTCGTTTTTTGCATCTCTAAAACTCCCTTGTCTCTCATCAGGGGCGAGGGAGCCCCTTGTATTTTTCTAATCTCCCGGCGAAGCTTCGGGGATAAAGTCGACGTAACGTTCTGTGCCCCCTTCGCCATAGTCGTACGGGTCGCCAACCACGCGGAACGGCACCGGATAATTGTGCTGTGGGGCCGGGTTGGGGATCTGCCACTCAGGTGAGCGGGATTCCCACAGGTTGCCTTCCACCACCTCTCCCTTGCGGGCGCTGTAGATCAGGTTGATCACGAAAATCAGCACCGAAATTGCTACGGCAAACCCGGCGATCGTGATGAGCAGGTGCGTGGCGTCGAAACCAAGATTTGGATCGTAGTCGGCGATGCGGCGGCGCATGCCCTTCAGCCCGATCCACATCTGCCCAAACGAGGTCAGCAGAAAGCCAGGCAGCAGCAGCCAGAACTGGATCTTCCCGAGCCTGTCGCTCATCTTGCGCCCGGTCATCTTTGGGAACCAGTAAAAGATGGCGGCGAAGAAGGGGAAAATATAGCCGCCGAACATGGTGGCGTGGAAGTGGCCGACCACGAAGTAGGTGTCATGCAGGTGCAGGTCGGTTGAGACCGTGCCGTGCGGCGGGCCGGTCAGCCCACCCAGCAGGAACACCACGATGGCTCCCAGGATGAACAGCATCGGCGTTGCGAAGCGGATGCGCCCCATCCATAAAGTGGCGGTCCAGCTGAAAAACTTGATGCCGGTAGGGATCGCGACCAGCAGTGTGGAGTACATGAAAGGCACCCGCAGGAACTCCTCCATGCCCGAGGTGAACATGTGATGACCCCACACCAGGAAGCCCACCAGGGCGATGCCCAGCGAGGAAACCGCCACCCATTGGTAACCAAACAGCGGCTTGCGGGCGAAAACGGGCAGCAGCTCGCTGATGACCGCCAGGCCGGGCAGCACGAAGATGTATACCGCCGGGTGCGAGTAGAACCAGAATAAGTGCTGGAACAGCAGCGGGTTGCCGCCATCCGCCGGGACGAAGAAGCCCATGCCGAGCAAGCGCTCGAACATCACCATCTGGAAAGACAGGCCGATCAACTGCGTGCCGGTCAGGGCGATCAGCATCGTCGCCAGGGTGCCCCAAGCGAAGATCGGCATGCGGAACCAGCTCATGCCGGGGGCGCGCATGCGCACGATGGTGGCGATCAGGTTCAATGCGCCGACGATCGACGACCAGCCGGCGAAGAACACGCCCAGGAAGAACATCTGCACGCCCAGCGGGCCGCGTACGCTCAGCGGCGGGTAGCCGGTCCAGCCGGTCTCCCAGCCGCCAAAAAAGATAGCGCTCACCAGGATCAGGCTGGCAGGGACAGCCAGCCAGAAGGCGAAGGCGTTCAGACGGGGGAAGGCCATGTCTTGTGCGCCGATCAGCAGCGGGATCAAATAGTTGGCCATCGCTGCGCCGCCCAAGAGCATCGAAATGATCAATACCATGCCGTGCAGGCCGATCAGGGTGTTGAACTGGATCAACGAAAGGATCTGCAAACCCGAGGCGGCCAATTCGGTGCGGAAGAGCAGGGCGAACGAGCCGCCCAGCATCAACAGCAGCACCGAAAGGATGCCGTACTGAATGCCGATCACCTTATGGTCCAGGCTGACGCCCAGGTAGCGCCGCAGTCCCGGCTCTTCGACAACCTCATGCGCTTCGAGCACCGGGCGACCCATGGCCATGCGCCACCAGCCGCTCATGGCCCCGACGCCGCCCATGAAAAACAGCGCGCCAACCGCACCGCCGAAGACCAGCGCCGGTTCCAGGGCGGGCTGCAGGCCGATCAGCAGGCGGATGCCGGTCAGGAAGCCCATCCCCAGCAGTGTGCCGATGATCTGCCAGAGAATTCCTCGCACAATTCCAAATGATAAGATTTTCCTCATACTGCGCTTCTCCTCTTGCGGTTACTCCAGGGTCTTGATGTACTCAACCAGCGCCGCAATTTCGTCTTCGCTCAGTCGCTCGGCGTAGTTCTGCGGCATAACACCCGGCGGGAAGCCGGCATGGATTTGGGCGTTGGGGTCGACGATGGCGCTGTGCAGGTACTGCTCGTCGGCGGTCACAGTCTCACCACTTTCCAGGGTCACCTGTGATCCGTACAGCCCCTGCCAGGTGGGCCCGATGCCCTTAGAACCGTCCAGGCTGTGACAGGCGACGCAGCCGTTGGTCTCGGCCAGTTTTGCGCCCAGCTCCGCCGGGTTGGCAGTCGTAGCGGAAAGCTGCCCCTGCACCCAATTGGTGAACTCGGCTTGCTCCAAGACCACAACCGGGGCGGTCATATAGGCATGGGCTCCGCCGCACATCTCGGAACACAGCACGGTGAAGTCGCCGGTCTCAATCGGTGTAACGCGCAGCTCTTTGATCAGGTTTTCGCCGGGCAGCACGTCTTGCTTGACCCGCCACTGCGGCACCCAGAATGAATGGATGACATCCTGCGAGGTCATGCGCAGGAGCAGCTGCTTGTTGACCGGCACGTGCAGCTCGGTCGAGGTTACACCGTAATCGGGGTACTCGAAGGACCAGAACCACTGGCCGGCGGTTACATTGACCACCATGGCTTGCGGGTCTACACGGCGGGTCTCCGCCAGGTTCTTGGCGCCAAGATAGGCGAAACCTATCACGGTCAGCAAGGGGATGACCGTCCAGGCGATCTCCAGCCGGTTCGAGCCCTTGATATTGGCCCCCTGCTCAGGTTGACCGCTGCGCCGACGAAAGACCAGCAGGCTGTAAAGGATGAAGCTGACGATCAGTGAAAACAAGAACGAGATCACCAAGAACTCGGCATGAAAAAGCCGGTCGATCGGCAAAGATTCCAGGCTGGCCTGCTCGGGCAGCAGTCCGATATTCAAAAGAAAAACATAGACGATAACGGTCATGACAGCAACCATTATGCTGACGATCACGTAATGCTTCATATTCCCACTCCTCCGGGGTGAAGGTTCCAGTTGATCCGGCCCGTTCATTCCGATTGATCCTTTTCGGTGTCGGGCGACCAGGCCGGGTTAAGCCAATCTTCCACCTGGGCGGTTGTCAGCGTCCGGCGGTCGTACACGACGACTGCGCCGCTGGTTTGCAGGGATACCAGCATCACTTGCATGGGCTGCTCTCCGCTGACAAAATGATTGAGAAATTCGGAACGGTGAATGTTATGGTCGTCGTAATCAACGATCACCAGGTCGGGCTGCCATTCATCCATCGCGGTCAGGGTTTCTTCCAGGGTCGATGTCAGGCGAATACGGGCGCCTTCGCTCCCCCAATGCTGGGTTAAGAGCTTCTCCAGGCCCCGGCTAAACAAGTGGTTTGCCGATGCGATTACCGCCCTCTGCGGCGATACTTGCCCTGATCTGGTCATCACTGAAACAACTCCATCACCACCCCAAATTTTTGGTTTCATTCTCCTTTAATCTAACAAAAAAGGTCAAGTTTTTCCATCAACTTTTATAGAACTGTGGGTTAACTTGCTTCTCTCCAATGGGTGATCTTGGCATCACCCGAAAAGAATTAAAAGAACTACTCAGGCCGTGGCGTCTGATGACGCCACGGCCTGAGCAGTTATCAATCCAGTCTCGCATAAAAAAGCGCCAGAGCATAAAGGGAAAATCCCTCCTTCGCCCTTGGCGCTTTTATGTGAGCCTGGAGTGTTAGTTTTTCCTTTGGATCAACCCCATCTGGATGGCCTTACTGACCGCTTCGGTGCGGTTGGCGGCCTCGAGCTTTTCGAGGATATGGCGGACGTGGGTTTTAACCGTGTTCTCTGAGATGAACAGGCGGTCGGCGATCTGGCTGGTGGTCTGGCCTTCCGAAAGGCACTCCATAACCTCCAGCTCCCGGTCGCTGAGGATCACCTTTTCGCCGGGATGGAAATTGGCGACCGCTTTTAAAATCGAGGCGGTAACCTCAGGCGATAACACGCTCTGTCCATTCTGGACCCGCAGGAGCGCTTTATGCAGGTCTTCCGGCTCGGTATTCTTGAGCAGGTAGCCATCCGCCCCAGAGCGTATCGCCGCCAGCAGGTCATCACTGTCTTGCGAGATGGTCAGCATCAGGATGCGCGGCTGGTCGCCCTTCTGGCGCAGGGCCCGCACGGTTTCGATACCGTCCATGCGCGGCATATTCAAGTCGAGCAGGACGATATCGGGCTCCACCTTATCAATCACATTCAGGGCTTCCAGACCGTCCTCTGCCTCCCCGACAACGTCGATGTCAGGCATTTCAACCAGCAGGCTGACCAGTCCGCGCCGGAACAAGGCGTGATCATCTACCACGACCAATCGAAGGGGTGCTGCATTGTTCATGTCCATGTCTCCTCGTAATTGGGCAAGCGCAGGCGAACGGTCGTTCCCTGCCTGGGATTGCTGGTAACCTGAAAGTCTGCGCCAATAAATTCAGCCCGCTCACGCATGCCGCGCAGGCCATACTTCGACAGCTCGGGCATATCAGATGGGTCAAAACCCTGGCCGTCGTCGCCGACTTCCAAGATTAAATCGTGCTCCCATTCGCGCAGCGAAACCCACACCCGTCCGGCGTGTGCGTGCTTGCGGATGTTGCTCAAAGCCTCTTGCAAGATACGGATGAGTTGGGCCTGCACCTCGGGCGACAGCTCCGTATCGGCCTCGATGCTGCGCTCGACCGCCAAACCACTGCCTGTCTCAAACTCCGAAATCAGCTGGTCGAGCCAGTGCATCAGGCCGGGCTGTGGCGTGATGCGTAAATTATCGATAGCCTGCCGGGTGTCGAGGTAGGCATCCGCCAGCGCCTGGTAATTCTGCTGCAGCACCTGGCTCAAGCGGGTCATGTCGCCCTGTGAGAGGAAACTTTGCATCTGGCTGGTCTTAAGCTTCAGGAAGGCCAGGGTTTGGGCCAATCCATCATGGATTTCACGCGCCAGGCGTACCCGCTCCTGGATCACGGCGTTGTACTCCAGCGACAGGAACATGCGCTCGTTCTCGATTAACAACGCCGCCTGGGCAGCCGTGTTATACAATATTGCCAGCTCTTGCTCGCCAAATTCCAGCGGGCGCTTGCCGGCCACCAGCAGGCTGCCGGCCACCTGTCCGCCGGGCAGAAACAACGGCACGGCCAGCTCGGTGGCTTGTTCTACGTATGTGGGAACGGGCTGCTGGCTGGACAGCACTTGTGAATGGATCTCCTCGACCTGCTTCGACTCCAGCCAGGGGGAGAAGCCCTTTTGCAGCTGTAATCCGGTTTGCCACTGGTCTACCTTACGCACAGTCAGCAAGACGAATTCGACGTTCAGGGTGCGCTGCAAGCCGTCCAGCAGGCTTTCCAGCAGTGACGAGAGATCGGCTTTGGACGCCCGCAGCATCTGCAGCTGGCGCAGGGTGGTCAACTCTTGGTTGCGCCGGCGGATGGTTTGCACCGCCATGCCGATCTCGTTGAGCAGTCCCTCCAGGAAGTCGCGTTCCTCCTGGCCCAACTCGGCATCGACTGGCAGATGCAGGTTGAGCATACCCAACATGCGCTCGCCGCGCATCAACGGCAGGCAGTAAATGGTCACGGTGCGGGCGAACGGCCCCTCCAGGATTGGGCAAGCCACGTCCGGTGGAGCGATGAGATCCTTACACGCCTCACAGCGATTCCGAACCCGCTCGGTCACCAGATGCTCAGCCCAGGCTTTAAGCATCGGTTCGGGCAGGTCGCCATAGGTGAAGGCGGAAAGGGGCTGGCCCCACTCGTCCATCGGGACGAAGGTGACGGCGCTGGCGTCCAGCAGTTCCGCGACCACCGGCAGGGTGGAATCCATCAGGGCTTTTTCGTCTTGGGCGTCCACAATGCTGCAATTGAGTCGCAAAACGGCATCCAAACGGCGCTGCGCCGTGGGCAGTTGATCCTCGATCGACTGGAGCTGAGCTTGCAGCCGGTCGCGGTCTCGGGTTAAGTTGCGCCAGACGGAAAATGCCCAGCCGCCTGCCCCGGCGAGCAGGATTGCGCTCAACCAAAACCAGGGCCGCTCGATTTGCGCCCCTCCCTGGAAGATGATCCATCCCAGGAGGTAGAATGCCAGCAGCAAGCCGCCTAACACGAGAAAGGGTATGTCAGCAGTCGTGAGACGGGGGAGCCCTCTTTTTCGCATAATCTAATTTTACACGATAAGTCAAAATTTATCCGGAATTCTAACAGTCAGTCGGCAGCCGCTCGCATTGAAATAGGCCCTGCAAAACGATGAAATCAGGTGGAATATGCGTCCGAAGTGTCTTCCACCTCTAATCTCAATCAAAAAAGTCACCGAAAAATACCTACTATTGACAAAAATCATCTATATTGGATGTTTGCTCGACAACTACGTGATATTTGTCACTATGCCAGGGCACCGATTTCCGGTATGCTTACTCAGAGCAGTGCCCCGTTTCTTTTTAGCTTATACAAGGTGAATTATGTTTCGAATCAGTCGTCGTCTCGACTACGGGCTCCATTTAATGGTGGCCCTGTCCGCCGAGAAAGAAAACCGTCCACAATCGACAGCTTCCCTCGCGGAAGGCCTGCAGATGCCGTTGCCGTTCATGCACCAGATCGCTCATGCGCTGATGCAAGCCGGTCTGATCAAAGCAACCCCCGGGCCGCGCGGCGGCTTACGGCTGAATCTGCCGGCAGATGATATAACCGTCCTGCAAATCGTTGAAGCGCTGGAAGGTCCGATTATGCTCAACCCCTGCCTGGACTGCAACGATGAAGGTTGCCCCAGGGAGGAAGATTGCGCTACCCGGATCGTCTGGGACGATCTGCAGCAAAAGATCGTACTGCAGTTGGCCGGCGTCACGCTTGAGACCATGCTGATCCAATCGTTGCCTGTTCCGGTGGATTTTTCGCTGGACCAGACGGTGGAATAAGTTCTCGGCCTGAACGACCCCTACCACAGCTTTTCGCTTACGATAAGCTGTGGTAGGGGTTTTTAATTTAACGACCTGAGTACCCGGAAGCCATCAACCCTTTTATCTCAGGCCTGCACCTGACCCAGGGTCGCCAGCACCTCGGCGCTGTGTTCGGCGGGTTTGACGTTCTCGAATACCCTGGCGATCTGGCCGTTGGCGTCGATCAAGAAGGTGGTGCGCAGAATGCCCATGTACTCGCGTCCCATCATTTTCTTCTGAGCCCACACGCCGTACTTCTCCGCCACCTCGTGATCGGGGTCTGCCAGCAGGGTGAAAGGCAGATCGTACTTGGCCTTGAAGTTGGCGTGGGACTTGGAGGTGTCGGGGCTGACCCCTAAAATGGCGACGTTCTTACCCTCATAAGCGCTGTAATCATCGCGGAAGTTGCAGGCTTCCGTGGTGCAGCCGGAGGTGTTGTCTTTGGGATAGAAGTAAAGGATCACCGGTTGGCCGCGATAATCGGACAAGCTGTGAGTTTCCCCGTTTTCATCGGGCAGCGTGAAATCGGGAGCAGGTTGGTTGGCTGAGATTGGCATCATTCCCTCCTAAAAGAATTGATGGTTATAAGGTCGATCGTTAGATTAGCACTCTAGCTGGACCTTGCCCATCTGCGAGATGTCGTAACCGGGCAGTTGGGCTGCGGTCTGACGGAAGGCCGGATCTTGCATGAGTTCGAACAGCGGGGCGAGCAGACTTCCCTGCAAGTGCTTGCAGGGAATCACCAGGTCGTAGCGCTCTTGGAACAGCGGCACATAGTCTAAACCCAGCGCCACAGCCGAAGCGGTCACCGCCAGGCCCGTATCGGCTCGGCCCGATGCGACCGCAGCCGCCACGGCCAGGTGGGTGTATTCCTCCTGCTGGTAGCCTTTGACCTGCTCGGGCGAGATGCCCAGTTGCTGCAGGTGGTAGTCCAGCAGAACACGCGTCCCGGCCCCGCGCTGGCGGTTAATGAAGGTCACCCCCGGGCGGACCAGGTCTTCCAGTCCATGGATGTCCTTGGGATTGCCGGTCGGAACCAGCAGGCACTGCTCGCGGGCCACCCAGGTCACCAGGCGCACGGGCTCGTCCGGCAAATACTGCCGGATGTAACTGAGGTTGTATTCGCCGGTCTGTGGATCGAGCAGGTGCGATCCTGCGATATGGGCCTCTCCCCGGCGCAGAGCCACCAACCCGCCCAGGCTGCCGACGTTGGCCGAAACCAGCCGCCGGTTGCGTTCCGAGAGAAACTGTGCCAGCAGGTCCAGGGTCATATCGTGGGAGCCGATGGCGAAGATGGTCTTCTCCAGCTCGGCAACGGAGCGGTACAGACGCACCTTGACCGGAGAACCGGCCTCCAGGCCTTGGACGCCGCGAGGCAGCACGACGATGCCGTCGGCCCGCACCAACGAGGTGATCACGCCCGCCCCGCGCGACAGGGGCGCAGCCAGCAAACGCTCCCCCACACGCCCGGCAACCACGCGCATGTAATCGTCGTCCCCAGCCGGTGAAGTGACCTTGCGAGTCAGCGTGGCCTCGATCGTTTGCGGCTGTGACGGCGCTTTGCCCTGCCAGACCGCCAGCAGCGGCTCGACGAAGATCTCGCCGGTCAGAGCGGCTGAGACCGGGTAACCCGGCACGCCGATGATCGGAACCGGGCGCGATTGGCCCTCCGGCCCTTCGATGTGCAGCATGCCCAGAATGACCGGATGCCCCGGTCGCACCGCCACGCCGTGCACCAGCAGCTCGCCCAGATCCTCCACCACCCGCGCGGAGAAATCCTCCGACCCGGCCGAAGAACCGGCGTTCAGCAGCACCAGGTCGTTCTCTTGTGCGGCTGCACGCACTTGATCTCGGATCTGCTCGTAGACATCGACTGTGATCGGCCGCCTGTGGGGCTCGCCGCCCCAGGTTTTCACCTGGGCAGCCAGCACCACCGAGTTGTACTCGATGATGTCGCCCTTTTTCACCTTTTGGCCAATCGGCACCAGCTCGGTGCCGGTCGGCAGCACGGCCACTTTCGGACGGCGGCTGACGTTGATTGTCTGGTGTCCTGAGGCGGCGATGGCGCCCAAATCTACCGGGCGCAGCGTGTGCCCGGCGGGCAGCACCAGTTGGGTGGCGACGATGTCCTCGCCCATCGGGCGAACGTGCATCCAGGGCGTCAGGGCGGCGCGCAGGCGGACCGCGATCGGCTGGCGGTTCTCGGCGGAAGGTTGGCCCGCTTCATCGAGCGCTTCCACTTGCTCGATCGGCACAACCGCATTCGCCCAATCGGGCAGCGGGTCGCCGGTGTCGACGTATACCGCCTCCTCCCCAACCGGCAGTGTCACCGGCCTGGTCGGCATGGCGCCGCTGGTACGCTCGGAGCGCAGGGCAAAGCCATCCATCGCCGAGGCGTGGTAATGCGGCGACGATAGGTTGGCCCAAACCGGCTCGGCCAGCACCCTCCCGATCGCGTTCTCATCCAACGGAATGCTTTCCGCTCCCAGGATGCCCCACAAACCGGCTTCTTCCAGGGACTGGCGCAAGCGGGCCTGAGCTTCAGGCAGGGGGATATCTTGTAAGTAAACAGACATTGGCAAATCTCTTATGTCGGGAATATGGTATGTTTTTCGACAGGGTCGACAAACGTACGATATCCCTGACTATAACAAATAAACTTTCACCGTCTCGCCGGTGCTGAGACCGGTCGAGTTGGGTTGAATATGCAGCAGGCCGTCGGCGCGGGCCAGGGAAAAGATCAGGTTGCTCTTGAAAAAGATCGGGTCGGCCTGGTAGCCCTCGTCCGTCGACGCCAGACGGACCGGGATCCAATCCTCACGACCGGCCACCGAGGCCAGATTGACCATGAGCCGGGCCGTGACCACCGGTTGGGGCCGCCCCCTGTCGGAGATGCCCAGCAAGCGCCGCACCAGCGGGGAGACGAACAGCCCGGCGATGACCAGTGCGCTGACCGGGTTCCCCGGCAGGCCGATGACCGGCTTACCGTTGCAGACTGCCAGGATGGTGGGCTTGCCCGGCCGGACGTTGACGCCATGCACCAGCACACCCGGCTGACCCAGGCTGTTGACCACTTGTGCGGTCAGGTCGCGGGCGCTGGCCGATGACCCGGCGGTGACGATCACGGCATCGCATTCGCCCAGGGCCCGCTGCATTTTGGCGCGCAAGGGTCCGGCTTCATCCGGGGCGATGCCGTAGCGCACCGCTTGCCCGCCCTCCGACTGGATCAGGGCGCTGAGGGTGTAGCTGTTGATATCGCGCACCTGACCGGGGGTGGGTGTTTCACCCGGATCGACGACTTCGTCGCCGCTGGAGAGTACGCCTACGCGCGGCAGGCGCGCCACCGGCGCTTCGAGCAGCCCAAGCGCGAGCATCCCACCGATCTCGGCCGGTCGCAGGCGCACCCCGGCGGGCAGCACCTCTTGCCCGGGGGCGACGTCTTCCCCGGCATCCAGGATGTTCTCCCCGGATCCCACGGCTTTGAAAACCTCCAGCTCGCCCGGTCGGGCCACCTGGGTATGCTCCAGCATTAATACCGCATCCGCGACACCCGGCAGCATCCCACCGGTGTGGATCAAAATTGCTTGCCCGGGCCCAACGGTCATGGTGGCCGGTTCGCCCATCGGCACCTCGCCGATCAGGGTCAGGTAGGCGGGTAAGGCGTCGCTGGCGCCGTAGGTGTCGCCGGCTCGCACAGCGTAACCGTCGACGGTGCTGCGCGGGAAGGCCGGCAGCGCTTCCGGCGAGACGATCGCCTGGGCGGTGACCCGTCCGAGCGCCCCGGCGGTGGGGACCAGTTCCACCTGCGGCGAAGACTCGGGCAGGTTTTTCAGCAGTAAAGCCAGCGCTTCACCGGGAGGCAGTAACTCTAAAAATTCAGGCATCGTTCAACTCGTCCATAAGGCTAAATTGATCAAGTAAGCCGTGATGCCCACCAGCGCAATTGCCGAGATGGTCAGCAAACGCCAGCTGGGCGGCGCGCCGGCGGAAATACGGCTCATCTGCCAGACCTGGAACAGCCCAACCGGCAAGGCCAGCAGCACCGGCCAGGTCAGACCCCACGGCAGCCCAAGCAGGGCCGCCAGCCCTAACAGCAGGTAGGCGAAGAAGATCAGCAAGTTGTGTAAGAACATGCCGCGCTGCCAGCCCATCCGCACCATCAGGCTGGGGTGTTTGCGGCGCAGGTCGGCGGCGTAGCTCGGCAGCTGCCGGGCGAGCGCCATCGCCAGGTATAAGGCCGTCAGCGGGAACGTCAGCATCCCGATCAGGCGGTGCAGCTCGCCGGTCTGGAACAGGTACGCCAGGGCCGGGAACAGGTTGGTGATCAAGATCGCCTGGCTCAGCTCGCCGTAACCGGTATATACCAGGCGGATCGGTGGAACCGCATAGAAGAAGGCCAGCAGGAAGGCCACCCCCAGGATGACCAGCACCGGCGGGGTAATGGCGTTCTGAGTGACCAGCAAGACCGTGATCACCGCGCCGATGGTCAAGACGGTGAATGCGGCCAGCAGCACTGCCGAACGGGGCAGCTCGGCTGGCGTTTCCTGCTCGGGTTCTCCCTGTTCGTCACGCAGCGGGCGTTGGGAACGCGGCCGGCGTGGAGGCAGGGGTTGTTCTAATAAATCGTAATATTCTTTGAGATAATAACTGCTCAATTGCAAGAGGGTCACAACCGCCTGGCCGAGAAAATAAATGGACCAGTCGATGGGATAACCCAGGTAGTGAACGATCCCGGCGCCCAAGGCATACAGCAGGATGCCCGCTAACAGCGCCCAGGGGCGTGCATAACGGACGAGCAGAACAGCCGGAGTAGGCTTCGAACGATTCATGCGCCTCCTATTCGTCTCGCAAGCTGCGTCAGCAGTGCGATCTCCACGATCCTTTCTTAAAGCAGCTGGTATCCACCATCGACGACGATGGTTTGACCAGTAATATACTCGTTTTGAAGCAAAAATTCCACCGCGTTTACAACCTCTTGCGGGTCGCCGCTGCGCTGCAGGGGCAAACGCTCCACCAGCCGCCGCCAGTTCGCCTCTGGAAAGCCGGGCGCCGGGAGGATCAACCCGGGCGCAACCGCATTGACGCGCACCTGTGGAGCCAGGGTGCGCGCCAGCAGCCGGGTGAGCGCCTCGAGACCGGCTTTGCTGACCACGTAAGCCGGGAAGCCGGTCCAGGCGCGCTGGTCGCCTGCGTCGGTGATGTTGATAATGATACCACCCTCCCCTCCCATCAACCGGGCGGCGTGCTGTGCGCACAGGAAGGGTGCGCGCAGATTGAGGTCGAGGGACAGGTCCCACTGCTCGGAAGGCATCTCGCGGAGATTGGCGGACAGCATCACCCCGGCCGAATTGACCAGCACGCGCAGCCGGAAAGGCAGCCGGGCCGCCTCCGCAAACAGGGCCGCGATTTGCTGCTCGTCGGTCAGATCGGCAGGCAGCAGAACAACCGGCGCGCCAAGGGCTTCGATCTCTCCGGCGGTCTCGGCCGCAGCCGGCTCGGATTGGAAATAGTGCAGCCCGATGGCGTAGCCGTGCCGGGCCAACCCCAGTGCAATCGCCCGCCCCAGGCGGTGAGCAGCGCCGGTGACAATTGCCAGGGGGAATGTGGGTTCGGGTTGAGTTAAGTTTGGCTCCAGAAAAGACTAGCGCCGCAAGAAGTTCGTCAGGAAAAACCACACGTTGGCCGGGCGCTCGGCCAGGCGGCGCATCAGGTACGGATACCAGTAGTCGCCATAGGGCACGTAGACCCGGGTGGGGAAGCCCTGCGCAGCCAGCGATCCTTGCAGATCGCGGCGGATGCCGTACAGCATCTGGAACTCCAGAGCGTTTTTCGGCAGGCGCAGGCGTTTGGCGGTCTCTTGGGCGAATTGAATGCGTTGGGGGTCGTGAGTGGCGATGGCCGGGATGGGTGGGATGCGCCCGTCCGAGCTGGCCTCCGGCGCGCCTTGCGCCAGGGCATTCTGCATCAGCAGCTCGCACAGATGGTCGAAGTTAGCGTCCACATCCTGCTTGCGCGAGAAAGCCACTTCCGGCGGCTCGCGGTAAGCGCCCTTGCACAGGCGCACCTTCGCCCCAATCTCGCCCAGCATCTTTAAATCGGCTTCGCTGCGATATAGATAAGCCTGGATTACCACGCCCAAGTTGTCGAAGCTCTGGCGACGGGCCCACAGGTAGGTATCCAGGGTGGCCTGAGTCAGCGTGGAATCCTCCATATCCAGGCGCACGAAGGCCCTCAGGTCTTGAGCCGATTCAAGGATCTTCTGCAGGTTCTGGCGGCACAGGTCTTCATCTAAGAGCAGCCCTAATTGGCTCAGCTTGACGCTGACGTTGGCGCGCATGCCCAGTTGAGCATGCGCGCCGGGCCGGGCAATCGCCTGCAGCAGCGCCAGGACCTCATCGGCAGCCCGGATCGCTTCCTCCGGGCTGCGCGTGTTCTCGCCTAAATGGTCCAGTGAACCGGAGATGCCCTGGGCGTTGAGCGCATCCAACACCTGCATGGCATCCCCAATGCTTTCCCCGGCCACGAATTGAGACGCGCTGCGCCAGGCGAAGCCCCAGTTACTGACCATGCGCTTCGCCCAGGCTGCCTTCGATAATGAATTGAAAAACGCTCGCAGCATGCTGTTCTGTCCCCTGTTTCTTTCCAGTGATGCCTTCGAATGCTGCCTGTACTTTAACATAGAGAGTATTAATGTTATATAATAGGCACAGATCAATCGCCCGTGCCTTACAAACACGTTTGTGTTTTGAAACCCTATTACACCCCCAAATCAGGAGGAGAAGAAGTGAAACGTTTTTCCCTGCTCACCCTGTCGATGCTGGTGCTGCTCAGCTTTGCTTTGAGCGCATGCCAGCCCACCGCTCAGGCAGCCGTCATATCCGGAAAAGAGGATCTGACAGGCAAGACCATCGGCGCCCAACTTGGCACCACCGGTGCGATTGAGGCCGAGAAGATCGATGGAGCCACCGTAAAGACCTACGACTCTTACGACCTGGCCTTCCTCGACCTGGCCAACCGTCAAATCGATGCGGTTATCGCCGACTACCCAACCGCCCTCGGTTTCGTCGACCAGAATTCCGAGAAGCTGATGACGGTTGGTGACGTCTTCACCGACGAATCCTATGGCATTGCCGTCTGCAATCAGAAACCAGAGCTGCTCGCCACCATCAACCAGGGGCTGCAGGCGGTCAAGGACAACGGCACGCTGGCCAAACTGGAGCAAAAGTGGCTGGCCAACAACGCCGACGCCCAGAGCTTCAGCGTTCCCAAGACCGAAGGCTCCGGCAGCGGCGCCACCGTGAGCGTCGCCACGGATGCCACCTTCCCACCCTTCGAGATCGTCGATGAGGCCTCCAAGGATCTGACCGGCTTCGATGTCGAGCTGATGCGCGCCATCGCCCAAGAGACCGGAATGAACTTCCAGTTCGTCAACATCGGCTTCGACCCCATGCTGGCAGGTTTAGCGCAATGCCAGTATGATGCCGCCATCGCCGCCATCACCATCACCCCCGAACGAGCGCAGCAGTTCTTGTTCTCCGAGCCCTACGTCAATGCGGGCCAAGTCGTCGTGATCAACAAAGCCAACGCCCCTAAATAAATCGTCTTCGCTCCCAGGTCTGCGAGGCAGATGTATCTGCCTCGCAGACTTTTTTACAAATTTGCTGCGCTGGCAGAAGCCTTTACGCACTCGCAGTGGATAATTCTTGGAGGTTTTATGGATACGAAAACCGAAACCCCGGTTCCCGAAGCGTCCTCCCCGGTAACACCTCTGCCGGGTCGGACCGTCTCCACCCTGTACGACCCCTGGTGGTGGTTGGTCGTGGGTGTGGTTGGTCTGATCTTGCTGCTGACCATCCGCTGGCCCGACCCATTCCTGCGCGTCGTAAAGTTCGTCAGTGACGGCATTTGGGTGACCGTCTCGCTCACCCTGACATCCTTCGTGCTGGTGTTGGTCTTTGCCCTGTTCGTAGCGCTGGCCCGCCTTTCGAAGAATGTAATTGTGCGCGGTGTCGCCACCGTGTACGTCGAGGTAGTGCGTGGCATTCCCCTGCTGGTACAGCTGATCTTCTGGTACTTCGCCTTCCCATCCGTTGTCCAATCTCTTGGTGATAATCTTCATATTCCGGCTCTCAGCAATTATCAAGCCAATGCCATTGGGATGGCGATCCTGGGGCTCTCCTTCTGCTACGCCGCTTACATGAGCGAGGTCTACCGGGCGGGTATCCAAAGCATCTCGAAAGGCCAGATGGAAGCCGCCCGCAGCCTGGGGATGAACTATTTTCAGTCCATGCGCTATGTGATCCTGCCTCAGGCCGTGCGGGTGATCCTGCCGCCGGTCGGCAACGAGTTCGTCACCCTGCTGAAAGACTTGTCGCTGGTCAGCGTGGTGGCCGTGGCCGATATGACTCGCCGTGGGCGCGAGTTTATGGCCGCCAACTACATCCCGGTCGAAACCTGGACAATGGTTGCCCTGCTGTACCTGGTCATGACCCTGTTCGCGGCTCGAGTGGTGACGTTTATCGAACGCAAGACCCGCCTGGAGAAATAAATAATGGAAGAACCGATTATTCAGATTGAGAACGTAAAAAAACACTTCGGCGCGATTGAGGCGCTGAAAGGCGTAAGCCTGGATGTGTACAAAGGCGAAGTGGTGGTCATCATCGGGCCGTCCGGCTCGGGCAAGTCCACCCTCCTGCGCTGCATCAACCGCTTGGAAGAGTTCGATGAGGGTAAGATCGTCGTGGATGGCATTCCGCTCGATACGGCTAAAAACATTAACGCCGTTCGCACCGAGGTTGGCATGGTGTTCCAGCAGTTCAACCTGTTCCCGCACCTGAGCGTGCTGGAGAACGTTTCCCTGGCGCAGCGTATCATCCGGAAGCGCAACCGCCAGGATGCCTTGGAAGTGGCTCAGGCCTTGCTGGAAAAAGTGGGCATCCCCGAGAAAGCCGCTGCTTTTCCCGGTCAGCTCTCCGGCGGGCAGCAGCAGCGCGTGGCCATCGCCCGCGCCCTGGCGATGAACCCCAAGATCATGCTGTTCGATGAGCCGACCAGCGCCCTGGACCCCGAAATGATCCAAGAGGTGTTGGACGTGATGCTGAATTTGGCGCGCGAGGGCATGACCATGGTGGTGGTCTCGCATGAGATGGGCTTCGCCCGCGCCGCCGCCAACCGGGCCATCCTGATGGACGACGGCCTGATCATTGAAGAGGCCGCGCCGGACGTGCTATTCTCCAATCCGACCCAAGACCGTACGAAAGCATTCCTCAGCAAGGTGCTGTAAGCCCGAAAACATATTTTACGGATGAAACAGCCGTCGAGAGGCTCGACGGCTGTTTCATCCGTAAAATATGTTCATTTTTTTGACATTTCGATTCATTTATGCTATTCTACTCTACGATGGCAAGGCGAATTGCTATCCGTTATTTAGGAGAGGAAAGGCATGCAGCGCGAACGCGTATCCGAAAATGTTTACTGGTTCCAAAGTGACGTCTACGCTCAGGTAACGGCCGGAGTTGTTACAGGACTGCAGTGGGCGGTCGTTATCGACACCCTGGCAGTCCCTGATGAGACTCTTGCAATGCGCGCGTTCATCGAGGAAGAACTTAACGTCCCAGTGCGTTATATCATCAACACCCACAACCACGCCGATCACACCTGGGGGAATTTTTTCTTTCCAGGCGCTACGATCATTTCCTCTACCCTGTGCCGCAGCCTCATGGAAGAACGCGGCCAGACGGCGCTCGAATTGGCCAAGCGCCAGAACCCCACCTTCAAGCCGGTCAAGATCGTGCTGCCGCATCTCACCTTCGAGACCGGGCAGCTCTCGTTGAAGGTCGGCAAGAAGAACCTGGTTCTGACCCCCTCTCCCGGCCACAGCCCGGACGGGATTTCCGTTTTGGTGGAAGAGGACCGGGTGCTGTTCGCCGGCGACGCCTTCATGCCCCTGCCCTACATCGTCGACGGTGACATCGATGTGATGATCGCTTCGATGAAGAACATCGGCAAGATGAGCCTGGAAAATATCGTCCAGGGTCATGGAGACATCATCCTGCGCGGCGAGATCGAATTGGCGGTCAAGGATAACATTGCCTATTTGAACTGCATCCGCAAGGGCGTGCGCACCGCCATGCGCCGCAAGAATCCGGCTGAGGCGTTAGATGCCATCAGCGTGGACGACTGCGGGAAAAGTCGCGTGCTGCTCAGCGGCCTGGCCAAGGAGCTGCACCGCCGCAACCTGCGCGCGCTCTACCGTAAGATGAGCAGCGAAGACAAACAGCAGCCGCAGACCGTAGCCAACAAAGAAGTGCAAGAATAAACGTGGTATTCATTACAAAGAAACCCCGCTGGAGAGCGCTCTCCAGCGGGGTTTCTTTGTAATGAATACCACGTTTATTCTTGTTTACTTTGTTCCCGGACCAAAGGATCTCGCCCGAGCTTCTTTAAGAAATATGCCCGCAAGCCAACGACGCGCTCGTTGCCCGCGATCAGGCGCTTGATGTTCGGGCGAAGGGCCCACAGCAGGATCAGCTCGGCGATCACACCGTAAATCACGTAGATCCAGGGCGATAGGTTTTTGATGGCCCGGATGGCAAAAATCAACGTGGCGAACAGGGCCACGCTCATGGTCGTCACCGAGGCATAGCCAATGAACAGCCAAACAACCAGCCCCAGCGGCAGGATCAGCAGCACCGCCGGGGGCCAGAGCGCAATCGCCCCGCCTAACGCCGTCGCGCCGCCGGCTCCGCCTCGTAGATGCAGGAGGCCCGTTTCATCTTTCTCCAGCAAGAATACAGAATAATTATGACCCAAAATCGCCATGATGGCCGCCAGCACCTGTAACCAGAGGTTGCCGGGCATTAGCCAGTTGACGATCCAGGCCGTCGCCACGCCTTTGGCGATGTCCATAAACGCAGTCAGCACGCCCGCGAACCATCCCGCCGCGCGCATGGCGTTCGTCCCGCCGGTGCGCCCGCTTGCAATTTTGCGGATGTCCTTTCCGGTAGCGATTTTCACGATCAGGAGTCCGAATGGGATTGCTCCCGCAAAATAAGACAGCACCAGCACTGCCAACCATGATACCCATTCCATAAATGTATGTCTCCTCTATCCTATATAACCCTGACATTAAACTGCAGTTACGCCGGATCGATCCAATCCAGACGCACTTCTTGGTAATCGCCCCCTCGAATGCGGAAGGCGCGCACCTGCCAATCTCCACTTTCCTTTGACCAGATCAATGCGACCGAATCCGGATAAGTGTACTCCTCCCTGTCGGTCTGTGAGGGATACGCCGGGCCATGGGGGTGCGAATGGTAGATTGCCGCCACGTCCAGCCCCTGTTCGTCTAATCGCAGGTGAGCATGCAGCTGCTCGACCGGCTCCATTTGGAAGCGCACCGGGCTGGCGAGGACGTTGGTCACCGGGATGACCACCTCCACCCGCCCATCCCGCCCTCCGGCCATGCCACAGGCCTCGTTGGGCAGGCAGCTTTCCACGTGCCGCTGAATCTGCCGGTAGTGCTCGTGCGACAACGCCAGCGTCTCCACCCCAGCCTAGCCTCTGAAGACCAGCGCCAGGCCCCACATCAGCGCCATCATGATCACCGGCTCAATCCAGGCAGAGCGCAAGGGGCGGCCCTCTTCGATCGAGCCCGCCAGGTTGGTCAGCGCATAGGCTGGGCCCAGCATCACCAGGCCAAACGAGAGCGGCGGCAGCGGCCAGTAATGCAGGCCGGTGGCAATCTGCGCCACCACCAGTCCAATCGCCAGCGACCAGCCGACGCACCAGCGCCCACCCAGGCGTAGATACAGCGCCCGCAGAGAAACCAGGAAAATCGGCAGGGCCACCAGCGGCAGCATCTGGTACAGGCGCAGCTCAGCGGCGCGCATGGCAATGGTCAGGATCAGATACAACGCAAACGACACCGCCGTCAGCCCAACCGTCGCCGGAGCGTGCCGGACATCCGAAAGGTCCACCACGATGTACTCGGACACGAACACCAGGATCAGCAGCACCCCACCGAAGCCAAACACCGCCCACCAGCGCGGCCCAATGGAGAGCGAGTTCGAGCGGAACGCCGATTGCCCAGGCGGTCAGCGACGGCAGCAGCCAGTGCTGGTAGGTCTTTTGCCCTCCCAGGCGCGGGTGGCTGCGGATCAGCCAATCCATGCCAACCGCCGCAAGCGCCGCCACGAGAATCGACACCAGCGTGGTCATGTTGAAACGAAACAAAAACGAGATGAACGGTAAATTGAGGTTGAACTGGCTTTCCGGCAGGCTGGTGAAAGGCGTTACTGCATAGGCAAGCAGGATGGTTGAAGCTAATACACTGAGACGGTCTGCATTGGGGAGCTGCTGATGCTCTTCCATAAGTAGATAAATTCTACCCGACCTCTCCCATGCTGAAAAGGCCCCCGTTGTTTACAGTTTCTTAATTATACCTTACGCTTATTAGAAAATCCTAAAACAATTGTTCAAAAATAACCCCTATACGCATGACCAAAGGGGCGGAATGTGGTAAAATTAGGGGACGTATGCAAAGCGATTCGAACACCATGACGATTACACCCCCTCGGCTGATTTCATCGATTGCGGCCGGTTTCAACACTGCAGCAAATCATATCTACCTGATCCTTTTCCCGATCGCGCTGGATTTGCTGCTGTGGCTCGGCCCGCATGTGCGGGTTAAAGCGCTGTTTGAGCCCCTCATGGCTCAATTCCCGGCGCTCCTGACCGATATTTCCGCCGCGGATGCAACCAATATTACCCAGACCTGGCAAGAGTTCGCAAATCTCTTTTTCGAGCACTTCAACATGCTTAGCTTTTTGCGGGCTTATCCAATCGGCATTACCAGCCTGTTCTCAGGCACCGGACCCATCGCAACCCCACTCGGCAGCGCCCCGGTCTACGAGATCCGCTCATCGCTGGGCTTCCTGGCGATGTGGCTTGTCCTGACGGTCATCGGCATTATCCTTGGCGGTTTATTTTTCAGCGAGATCGCGCGCTGCAGCAATGAAGAAATCGACCGCTTCTCGCTCCGGCGGGTCGCCTGGCAGCTCATTCAAATTTTCTTGCTTGCGGTCGCGCTGGTGGTCATCTTGATGATCTTCTCGATCCCCACGATGATGATCCTTATGGTGCTGGCAATGTTCAGCCCAGGGCTGGCGCAAATATCGTTGTTCTTTTTGAGTTTATTGTTGTTATGGCTCCTGGTGCCGCTGGTTTTCTCTCCGCATGGGGTGTTTGTCCGCAAGCAAAACGTGTTCATCTCGATGCGGACCAGCATGCAGTTGGTGCGCTATTTCTTGCCCGGCACCGGATTGTTCTTACTGATGGCTTTACTGATCGGCAGCGGCCTGGATATCCTCTGGCGGGTGCCGGCTGAAACCTCATGGATGACCCTGATTGGGGTATTTGGACATGCCTTCGTAACCACCGGTCTGTTGAGCGCCAGCTTCATCTACTATCTGGGCGGTATTCGCTGGATGCAGGAAAGTCTAAAACAGATCGGCATGAAAGGCGTTCGCTCCTGAGCGAGTGACAAAAGCCACTCCTCAGCCGCGCCGCACTCCGATTTCTAAAACCGGTTTTAATCGATTATTGTGTTGCGTTTTGCGCTGATTTATTCGCTAGAGAGCGTGTAGTTGTGGGCGCCGGCACACCCACAAAAGCAGGCCCTCGTTGGATTTATGGAGGAATTTGTGGTACAGGTAAGTAATTCATACACCGCTGAGAACATTCAGGTGCTGGAAGGCCTGGAAGCTGTGCGCCGTCGCCCGGGTATGTACGTGGGCGGCACCGACTTCAAAGCCCTCCACCACCTGGTTTATGAGGTTGTCGACAATGCCATCGACGAGGCCCTGGCAGGCACATGCGACCGCATCATCGTCACCATTCACAACGACAGCAGCGTGTCCGTCGATGATAACGGCCGTGGCATTCCGGTTGACATCCACCCGCAGCTGGGCACATCGGCCCTCGAGGTCGTGATGACCAGGCTGCACGCCGGCGGAAAGTTCGGCAGCGGCAGCTACAAAGTCTCTGGTGGTCTGCACGGTGTGGGCGTCTCGGCTGTGAACGCCTTGTCGGAGTGGTGCGAAGTGGAAGTGCGCCGGGATGGGCAGCTCTATTTCCAACGCTTCGAGCGCGGCATCCCACAAGAATCCGTCAAGGTGATCGGCAAGTCCAATCCGGACGAGACCGGCACCCGCGTGACCTTCCGCTTCGATACGACCATCTTCAAAGACGAAATCGACTACCGCTTTGAAACCCTGGCGCAGCGCTTCCGTGAGATGGCTTTCGTCACCCGCCGGGTGCGCCTGAGCCTGATCGATGAGCGCAGCAAGCGCGAGACCAACTTCTACTTCGAAGGCGGCATCACCTCGTTTGTGCGCTACTTGAACCGCAACCGCATCACTCTGCACAACCCCGTCTATGCTGAGAAAGAGATCGAGAATATCGGCGTCGAAGTTGCCATTCAGTATACAGACGCCTTCTCCGAATCGGTTTACTCGTTCGCCAACACCATCAACACGGTCGACGGCGGCACCCACCTGACCGGCCTGCGAGCTGCCATCACCCGCGTGATCAACGATTACGCCCATCGCAGCAACCTGCTCAAAGACTCAGACCCCAACTTCAGCGGTGATGACACCCGTGAGGGCTTGACTGCTATCGTGAGCATCAAACACCCCGACCCGCAGTTCGAAAGCCAGACGAAAGTCAAGCTAATGAACACCGAGGTGCAGACCTACGTGACCCAGGTAACCGGTGAGGCTTTCAACACCTTCCTGGAAGAGAACCCCTCTGCCGCCAGAGCGATCATCTCGAAGTGCCTCACCTCATACCGGGCCCGCGACGCAGCCCGCAAAGCGCGCGACCTGGTCATTCGCAAATCAGCCCTGGAAAGCCTGACCTTGCCCGGCAAACTGGCCGACTGCTCGGAGCGAGATCCCAACAAGACCGAGTTATACATCGTCGAGGGCGACAGCGCAGGCGGCTCGGCCAAACAAGGCCGCGACCGCCACTTCCAGGCGATCCTGCCGCTGCGCGGTAAGATCCTGAATACCGAGCGCGCCCGCCTGGACAAGATCCTCGGCAACAACGAAGTCAAGTCGCTCATCTCGGCCATTGGCTCGGGCATCGGCGAGACCTTCGACCTCAGCAATTTACGCTACGGGCGCATCATCATCATGACCGATGCTGACGTCGACGGCAGCCACATCCGCACCCTGCTGCTGACCTTCTTCTTCCGCTACATGCCCTCACTGATCGAGGAAGGCCACCTGTACATCGCCCAGCCGCCGCTCTATCGCATCACGCATCGGAGCAACGTGGTGTATGCCTACACCGAGAACGAGCTGCAAACGACCATCAAGGAAATCGGCGCCGGCAATAAGATCGATTTGCAGCGCTACAAGGGTTTGGGTGAGATGAACCCGGTGCAGCTGTGGGACACCACCATGAATCCCGAGAATCGCACCTTACTGCTGGTAACGGTAGAGGACGCCGCCGAGGCCGACCGCACCTTCGACATGCTCATGGGCGCAGCCGTCCCGCCGCGCACCAAGTTTATCCAGACCCACGCCCGAGATGTCCGCAATCTGGACGTATAAACGATAGAAGTTTAAAAACAGGCGCCGCCCTGAATGGAAACCATTCAGGGCGGCGCTTTACCAGTTACCCCTGAAATCTTCCATCCTGACGATCCAATAAAGTTCATTCCGCTCGCCACTCTACCACCGCTTGATCCTTCGAGCCCAGAGCTTCCTCGAGCACGGTCAGCAGTTCGGAATCAGCCCCCTGGGCAGCCAGGTAGTCCAGGGTGATCGGCGTGATGGTGTAGTCTGTATCGTCAAGCGACTCTTCTTCCAATTGATCCATCAGAAACTGCAGCTGCTCAGCGGTGATCAATCCAAGCGGCTCGCCGGTTTCTTGGTCGTATAAACGATACATACGTCCCTCCTGTTTCTAAAACCGCCAATGCTCCAAAAAGTCCGAGCAGTTATAAAGGGATATTGTAATCGATTGAACGAGCGGAAACAGGGTTGTCTGTTTCTACAACTGGGGCTATGATTAAAGAAAGAGGGAAAGTTATCGGCAAGGAGGCTGCGATCACACAAGAAAATTTATCGACCGAAAGCGCCGGGGAGGAAAAACGGACCTCCACCGTGGGCGATCTCGTTCTTTACTTATTGGGAGGTTTCGGGTTGTTCCTGGTGGCCAGCACGCTCCTGTCGCTGGGTTCCTCACCTGGCACGCTGGCCGATTTATTGGCGCGCTACCTGCTGAACCTGATCTTCTTGGGTGGGGCGGCTTTGTTCTGGGGTTTGCGCCGTAAAAAGATCACCTGGAATCAATTGGGGTTGGCGTTGAAGCGCTGGCGCTGGAGCTTCCTCGGCCTGGCGATTTTGATCTCAGCGGTGCTCAATCCCATCCGGGCAGGCCTGGCGATCCTCATTCAAATCCTGTTTGGCGGCGGGATGGCCGGCCTGGAAGCGCGGAACACCATTCTAACCGCCGGGGGGTTCTCCTGGCCGGCATTCATCCTGACGTTGGTCGGCGTGGGCATCCTGGTGCCGTTTTCGGAAGAGCTTTACTTCCGCGGCCTGCTCTACAACTGGCTCAAGGGCCGCTTCCGCTTCTGGCCCAGTGTGCTGTTAAGCGCAGCCCTGTTCGGGTTGGGGCACTTCGACACGGTCGGTGTGATGGTCTCGGCCTTCATCATGGGCATCGTCAACGCCTGGGTCTACGAGCGCAGCGGATCGTTGTGGTTCCCGATCGCCATCCATGCGATCACCAACAGCAGCGCAGTGATTCTGATCTTTGCTTCGATGCTTTTCGGGATCGGCTGAAATGCAGCCGTGCCTGTATGGCGTATAATTTAAGAAAAGATTTAACATTGATCCCAATATGAGAGGATTCCTATGACCAGGACAATTGCATATCGTGCGGAAGATCTTCGAGATTATATGGTCCGCTTCTTCACGCACCTGAACGTTCCCCAAGAAAGCGCCGAAACCGCTGCCGACGTGCTGCTTTCTGCCGATCTTCGCGGCGTGTCGTCGCACGGTATCATCCGCCTGAACACCTACTACGGCTCTCGCCTGCGCAAAGGCCTGATTGACCCAGACGCTGCGATCACTGTTCTGAGCGAGACGCTCACCAGCCTGGCGCTGGACGGCGGCAACGGCATGGGGCAGGCGGTGTCGAAGTATGCGATGGAGCGCTGTATCGACAAGGCCCGCCAATCGGGTGTCGCCATGGTGACGGTGCGCAACAGCAACCACTACGGCATCGCCGGGTATTATGCCATGATGGCGCTGAAATACGACATGATCGGCATTAGCTACACGAATTCGCAACCGCTGGTCGCACCCACCTACGGCTCGACCCGCGTGATCGGCACCAACCCGATCGCCGTCGCGGTTCCGGCCGAGAGCGAGCGTCCCTACGTGCTGGACATGGCCACCAGCATCGTGCCCATTGGCCGCATCACCGTGTATGACAAGTCGGGCGAGATGATCCCCGAGGGCTGGGGCATCGACAAGAACGGCGAAGTCACCACACAACCGAGTGAGGTGCTCAAAGGCGGCGCGCTGATGCCGCTGGGCGGCACGGACGTCATGCGCGGCTACAAAGGCTACGGCCTGGGCTTGATGGTGGATATCTTCGCCGGGGTGCTGTCGGGAGCGGCCTTCTTGACCAGCGTCGGCTCACCGCACGATCCGATGGGCAAAGCTAACGTAGGCCACTTCTTTGCCGCCATTCGCATCGATGCCTTTCGGCCGGTCGAAGATTTCAAGCAAGATATGGATCAGTTGATCGAAGAACTGAAGGCCTCGCCCAAGGCGGTGGGCCAGGACCGGATCTACATCGCAGGCGAGAAGGAATTCGAGCGGGCCGAACGCTACGAGCAGGAAGGCGTGCCGCTGCTGGAACCGACGGTAAATTCGCTCCAGCAGGTGGGCGCTGAAGTCGGCGTGCCTTTCGACCTGCAGCCGGTGGGCGAAGGCAGTGGGGAAGAAGAGTAACTTTTAAACCAAAAGAGGGCGGACAAGCCGCCCTCTTTTGGTTTAAAACGGCTGCAGTTATTTCTGCAGCAGTATCATGGCCTCATTCGGCAGCAGTGGCAGCAGCGCGTCTTGGATCTCGGGCAGCTCGGTTCGCCGGTTGGAGAGCAGCAGCTCCCAGTCGCTGCGGACCAGTTCGCTGCCAAGCACAAAGCGCATCTTGCGCCCGCTGAAATTAAGCGCCACCAGCAGGGTCTGGTCGCCGGTCTGGCGCAGGTAGGCCAGGATCGCCTTGGGCTCAAAAGTCAGCGGCTGCATCATCCCCGAGACCAGCGCCGGGTACTGCTTGCGCAAAGCAATCAGCTTGCGATAGAAATGGAACAGCGAGTTCGGATCGGCGCGCTGGGCTTCCAGGTTGCGGGAGGCGTAATCGGCGTGCACCGGCAGCCAGGGTTCAACGTCGCTAAACCCGGCCTGGGGGCCTTTATCCCACTGCATGGGACCCCGGCAGCCGTCTCGGCCCGCATAGAACGGCCAGTAGTACTTGCCTACCGGGTCGAGGATCTCTTTTCGCGACAGGTGGATATCCCGCATGCCAATCTCTTCCCCATAATAGAGAAAGGGCGTGCCGCGCTGCGTCAGCAGCAGCATGGCTGCCACTTTCAGGCGCTCGTCGCTTTCACCGCGCCCATAACGGGTAGCCGAGCGTTTAACGTCGTGATTGTTGAGCACGTAGTTCGGCCAGCAGCCGTTCGAGAGGATCCGGTCCCATTCTTGAATGGCTTGTAAGAAATGGCGCGGCTTCCAGCGCGAACTCTGAAAAGCGGAAATCGAAGGTGGCGTGCAGCAGATTGGGACCACAGTAACGGGCGGCCACCTTGGGGGACGCCAGGAAGGTCTCCCCCACCGCATAGCGCTCCGGGTAAGAATCGAGCAGCTTGCGCAGTTCCGCCAGCAGCGGGAACATCTCCGGTTGATCGATGTCGTAGTGATGGCGCTGGTGGTCGTAGGGCATGACGCCGAGTTTGGTTGGGTTGTTGCGGAATTCGGCGTGCTTGAAGTAGGCGTTGAACACATCCAGCCGGAAACCGTCCACCCCGCGTTCGAGCCAGAACCGAAAAACGTCAAGCATCGCCTGACGCACCTCGGGGTTGTGCCAGTTCACATCCGGCTGCTCTTTTGCGAACGTGTGGAAATAGTACTGCCCCGTATGCTCGTCCCACTCCCAACCGGTCCCGCCGAACACCGAGCGCCAGTTGTTGGGCAGCTTCTTGCCGGGGGCCGGGTCGCGCCACAGGTACCAGTCGCGCTTGGGGTTGTCGCGGCTGGAACGTGATTCGAGGAACCAGGAGTGCTGCTCGGAGGTGTGATTCAAAACCAGGTCCATGACGATGCGGATCCCCCGCGAGTGCGCCTCGGCCACCATGTTGTCGAAGTCCTGCATATCGCCAAAGCGCGGATCGATGGCGGTGTAGTCGCTGACATCGTAGCCGAAATCGGCGTCCGGAGATGGATATACCGGCGAGAGCCAGATGGCGTCCACCCCAAGCTCAGACAAATACTCCAGGCGCGAGCAAATGCCGTTGAGATCACCCAGGCCGTTATGGGTTGTGTCTAAAAAGGATCGGGGGTAAATCTGGTAGATGACACCGTCTCGCCACCAAAGGTTTGGTGCTGTCATTGTTTGCCTCTTTGCGATATAATGAGGTTGGTCGTGAAGATCGTCGTCGGAAGAAGTATGCCGTCGTTAGGTCTAATTATAAAGCAAAACCTTGCATCCACTATCGTTCTATGTTAAAATAACACGCGCACCGTAGTTGTTATTATAATCGCCGAACACGAAAAGTGGGCAAGCCCCACTTTTCTTTTATAAGGGTCTAAGCTGGAGTTGCACGGAATGAAGAACGAATTTGTCCTGGCTTTTAATGAAGTACTTGAAGAAAAGCAGTTGCCGAAAGAAGTCATCTTGGCGGCGATTGAGTCTGCCATGGTATCCGCCTACCGCCGAGCAGTCAACGCTTCAAGCGCTCAACAAGTTGAAGCCAAGGTTGATCCCGAAACGGGCAAGGTGGCAATTTTTGCGGAAAAAGAGGTGGTCGATCAGGTGGAGGATCCGCGCACCGAAGTCTCGGTGGCGGAAGCTCGCCGCTACGAGCCGGAAGCCGAGGTCGGCAGTATGGTGGTCGTCGAAAGCACCCCGCGTGATTTTGGCCGGGTTGCCGCACAGACCGCCCGTCAGGTGATTCAACAGCGCATCCGCGATGCTGAACGCCAGGCGCAAATGGTTTACTATCAGAAGCAAGTTGGCGAGATTGTCAGCGGTGTGGTCCAGGCGGTCAACGCCCAGGGCCTGACCATCGGTATGGAAATGCGTGCCGAGGGGTTCATGTCGCGTAAAGACACCATCCCTGGCGAACGCTTCCGCATTCACGATCGCGTGCGCGCCCTGGTTGCCGAAGTGAAAGACAACCCGCGCGGCCCGCAGATTGTGCTCTCCCGTACGCACCGCGACTTCCTGCGCCGCCTGCTTGAAAACGAAGTGCCCGAAATCTACCACGGCGTGGTGGAAATCCGCTCCATTGCCCGCGAGCCGGGCGAACGCGCCAAGGTTGCCGTCTCGGCCACCCAGCAGGGCATCGACCCGGTTGGCGCCTGCGTCGGGATCCGCGGCGTGCGCATCCAGGCCATCGTGCGAGAGCTGCACGATGAAAAAATCGATGTGATCGAGTGGAACCCTGATCCCGCACAGTTCATCGCCAAGGCCATCAGCCCGGCACGCGTGGTCGCTGTGTACCTCAACGAACATTCCGGTAACGGCAAGACCGCCACCGTCGTGGTTCCCGAAGATCAGCTAAGCCTGGCGATCGGCCGCGATGGGCAGAACGCCCGCCTGGCTGCCAAGCTGACCGGCTGGCGCATCGATATCAAGAGCCTGAGCGAAGCCACCGGCGATGTCATGTACAAACTCCAGCAAGATACGGCTTTGGCCGCGGTTGCCGAGGCGGAAGCCGAGATGATCCCGGCCATTGAAGGCCTGCTGGCCCGCAAAGCCGAAAACCGGCCGCTGACCGCCGAAGAGTACGATATGATGGCGAAGTTCATCGACCGGGTGGAAAAGCGCAGCATTGCCCAGGTCGCAAAGAAGGCCGAAGCTGCCGCAGCTGCAGAGGCGCAAGTCGAGCAGATCAAGCAAGAGGTGCCCACCGAGGCATTCGATACCGACATCCTCGACAGCCCGCTGCCCGAGCATGTTTCGGTCTTGCTGCAAGAAGCCGGTTATTCCACCATTGGTGAACTCGCCCTGCAAATGCGCACCGAGCCCGATGCGATCTTCCGCGTGCAAGGCATCGGCCCCAAGTCAATGGCGCAAATTGAGGCATTGATGGAGACCCTCATGCCAGCCGAAGCGGAAGCAGAAGAAGAGGCCGCAGCCGAGGTCGATGTGACCGAGGAAGGCGCCCTGCCGGAAGGCGTTACCCCGCAAGGCGCAGCGCCCGGAGAGGTTGGGGCTGTTCAAGAGGTCGAAGGCCTTACTCCGGCGGGCGAAGACCTGGAGATCGAAACGCCGGTGTCGCAGGACACCGTCGATGAGGTCAAAGAAGCCATCGCCGAAGAGCGCCCAATCGAAGCCGACGCCATCCTCAACGAAGAGGCGGAAGAGATCCTCGAAGCAGAGGAAGAAGAAGACGAAGAGGAAGAAGAGGAAGAGGAAGAAGCTTCCTTTGACGAGCTGTTCTCCCTCAAGTCCGCCGAAGTCGTGGCCCCGGCAGAGTTCGAAGAAGAGGAAGAGGAAGACGCGACCGGCAAGAAGAAGAAAAAGGGCAAGCGCAAGAAGAAACACGTCGAAGTGGAGTACGATCCCGAACGCGACATGACGTTGGTCCGCAAGAAACACAAGCGCGGCGACGAAGGTTGGGGTTGGGAAGAGTAGTCCAAGACGGGAAGGCAAGTCTTGGTTAAAAAAACGGGCAAACACACCAGACATGTTCCGCAGCGGACCTGTGTCGGCTGCCGGCAGGTGCTCCCGAAACGGACGTTGATCCGCATCGTGCGGACGTCGGAGGGAGTGCAGATCGACCCGAGCGGGAAACTGCCCGGAAGAGGCGCCTACTTACACGACAGCCAGTCTTGCTGGCAGTGCGGCTTGAAAGGCGCCCTGGCGAATGCCTTGAAAACTAACTTGACCGAAAAAGATCGTGAGGAATTATCATCCTTTATGGCCGGGCTGCCGGAAGATCCTGAAGAAGAAGCGACTGACAGCCCACAAGAAGCCCGTGTCGAATAATAAAGGAATGTTTACTCAACGGATTAATTGTCAAATGACCGCGTAACTCACCTTATCTTGTACGCTCATAGCGCGCAGACCGACATCCTCTGGCTCCATTGCTGCCGGATCTTGTCCCGGAGGGGGTGAGGAGCGAGGATGTATAGAAAAGGAAATGCGATATGAGCGATAGTGGGCTGAAGACAATTGAGTTACCCTCCAACATCACTGTTAGAGAACTTGCCCAGCGCATCAACGCCAGCCCTATCCAGGTCATCAAGATCTTGATGTCCAACGGAGTGATGGCAAACATCAATCAGCAAGTTGACTTTGAAACCGCTGCGGTCGTTGCGACCGAGATGGGGTTTGAAACCAACCTCGAAACGATTGATGAAGCGGTTGAAGAGAAAGAAACTGGGGAAATCCCCCTCTGGCGACAGTTGATTGCCAATGAGGATCCGAATAATCTGGTCGCTAGAGCGCCGGTCGTTACCATTTTAGGTCACGTTGACCATGGGAAAACTACCCTGCTGGACGCCATCCGTCATACGGAAGTGGCGGCCGGTGAGGTGGGCGGCATTACGCAGCACATCGGCGCCTATCAGGTGGAGCACAATAACCGCCAAATCACCTTCCTCGACACGCCCGGCCATGCAGCCTTCACCGCCATGCGCGCCCGCGGCGCCCAGGGAGCCGACATTGTCGTCCTGGTGGTTGCAGCCAACGATGGCGTGATGCCCCAGACGCGTGAAGCCATCGCCCACGCCCGGGCAGCCCGGGTGCCGATGGTGGTGGCGCTCAACAAGGTCGACCGTCAAGACGCGAACCCCGATTTCGTCAAGCGCCAGTTGGCCGAGAACGGCCTGGTGCCGGATGAGTGGGAAGGCAACACCATTGTGGTGCCGGTGTCGGCCAAACAAAAGATCGGTATCGAAGATTTGCTGGAAGCGATCTTGCTGACCGCCGACAGCATGGACATCGAAGCCAACCCCGAAGGCAAGGTCATCGGAACGGTGATTGAGGCCCAGGTGGACAAAGCAAAAGGCGTTATCGCAACCTTACTGGTACAGAACGGTGGATTAGAAGTTGGAGATGTCGTAGTGGCTGGGACCGTCTATGGGCGCATCCGTGCCATGTTCGACTTCCGCGGCAAGCGCGTGCGCCGGGCAGGCCCGTCCGTGCCGGTGCAGGTCATGGGCCTGAACGATGTGCCGCTGGCCGGCGACCAGTTCCAGGTCTACCACAACGAACGCGCAGCCCGAGCGGTCGTCGAAGAGCGCAAGCAGAAACATCAGCAGCGCCTGAAGGCAGACGCAGCGCCCAAAGCCACCCTTGAAGAGCTGTTTGAGCAATTCCAGGCCGGTGAGGTCCGCGAGCTGAACCTGGTCATCAAAGCGGATGTTCAGGGTTCCCTGGAACCTATCATGAACTCGTTGAAAAGCCTCAATCCGGGTGACATCTCTCTGAATATTTTACAAAGCGAAACCGGAAATATCAGCGAAAACGACGTGATGCTGGCTACCGCTTCACACGCAATCGTGATTGGCTTCAACGTCACCGCCAACTCCGCCGCCCGCCGCCTTGCAGAAGCAGAAGGCATTTCGATCCGTTTGTATGATATTATTTATCGATTGACGGAAGATGTTGAAAAAGCCTTGAAGGGTATGCTGGAACCTGAGTTCGTCGAGGTTCCGATGGGCAAAGCAGAAGTCCGCGCCATCTTCCATGTCTCGAAGGTGGGTAACATTGCCGGCTGCCGTGTGATCCAGGGTGAAATTCGCAGGAACGCCCGCGTGCGCGTGATGCGAAACGGCGAGAAGGTCTTCGAAGGCGAAATCGCTTCCCTCAAGCACGAACGAGATGACGTTCGAGAAGTGCGCCAAGGGTTTGAATGCGGTATATCCTTCAAGAACTTCAACGATTTTCAAGAGGGAGACACGATCGAGGCGTTTACCCTGGAACGCTTCGGTGCATAAGCTTCAAGAGCAGGTCCGAGGGGAATCCGGACGCCCTCTAAGTTAGGAGTTTTATTAAATGCCATCAAAATTACGTACCGAGCGCATTGCCGATCGAATTCGGCAAGAGCTTTCCGAAATGATGATCCGTGACGTCCAGGATCCTCGTCTTAGTGGTATTTCGATCACAGACGTCAAGGTGGACCGTGAGCTCGCCTACGCGAACATTTACGTGTCCGCAGTGGAAGGCCACGAACGGGCCGAAGAAGCGCTGCAGGGGCTCGAAAGCGCCGCCGGCTTCTTGCGCCGCGCCCTGGCCGAGCGCATCGAACTGCGCTCCTTCCCACGCCTGCGGTTCCATTGGGACCCCACGCCTGAGCGCGCTGACCACATCGAGAAACTGCTGGCAGAGCTGAAGGAAGAAGAAACGCAGCAGCAAGAAGATACAAAGGATGAAGATGAGCAGCAGTAACCACCGCGGCGACATCCCTGCGATGTTCCAACGCTCCCAGCGCATCCTGATCATGTCGCACGTCCGACCGGACGGCGACGCGGTCGGCTCGGTGCTTGGCCTGGGGTTGGCGCTCCAGGCGGTGGGCAAAGAGGTCCAGATGGTCCTGGTGGACGGTGTGCCTTCCAGCTTCCGCCACCTGTTCGGCAGCGATCAGATCGGCCGCAAAAAGTCCGGCGAGTACGATCTCACGGTCGTGGTGGACTGCTCTGATCTGCAGCGTACGGGGAACGTGCTGAACGGCAAAGCGCCCGACCTGAACATCGACCATCACGTGACCAACCTGAATTTTGCTTCGGTCAATCTGGTGGTCCCTGGGGCCGTGGCAACCTGCTCGATCCTGACCGAATACCTGCCGAAGTGGAACTTGCCGATCACCCCAGCGGTGGCCGAGGCGCTGCTGACCGGCATCGTGGCCGATACACTCGGGTTCCGCACCTCGAACGTCACCCCAGACGCCCTGCGCCAATCGGCGGATTTGATGGATATCGGCGCGAACCTGTCGCAGCTGTATCATCAGGCACTGGTGCGGCGCTCGTATGCCGCGGCGCGCTATTGGGGGCAGGGGTTGATCAAACTGCAGCATGAAAGCCGCCTGGTTTGGACAGCCCTGACATTGGAAGACCGGATCGCCGCAAACTATCCGGGCAACGATGACGCCGACCTGGTCAACATCATCTCAGCGATCGATGAAAGCGACGTTTCGGTGATCTTCGTCGAGCAGAAAGGAGACCGGGTGAAAGTCAGCTGGCGCGCTGAACCCGGTTGGGACGTGTCCACAATCGCGCTCGAATTTGGCGGAGGGGGGCACGCGGCGGCCGCGGGCGCTGACATTGTGGGGAATTTAGAAACCGTTATAGAAAGGGTCCTTCTTGCCACCCGCAAGTTTATGGATGGCAATATTGTATCGAAAGAGAATGAAGGGTATTCTTCAATTATCTAACAGAACTATGGAAGTTGGCGTAACTGTTAAGAGGGGAGAGTGGATATGAATGACAGGGGTGACAACTTCGACATCAAGAACGCGATATCCGGGGTTGTGGTGGTGGATAAGCCCGTTGGGCTGACCTCTCACGATGTGGTGCAGATTGTTCGCAAAGGCACAAGCATTCGTCGAGCGGGCCATACCGGAACGCTTGATCCGCGCGCTTCTGGTGTCCTGGTGATTTTAATTGGCCCGGCTGTACGGTTGAGCGAGTACGTCAGCGCTTCCGACAAGCGCTACCAAGCCGTCGTTAGCCTGGGCACATCAACTGATACCTACGATGCCGATGGCCGGGTAATTGGCCAAAATCCCGTCGACATTACGGAAGAGCAGTTCGAAAACGCTCTGAGCAAGTTTGTCGGTGAGATCGAACAAGTCCCTCCGCCTTATTCGGCTGTGAAGGTAAAAGGTCGCAAAGCCTATGAAATGGCCCGGGATGGCGAAGACGTCCAGCTGGAGCCGCGCGTCATCCAGGTCTACAGCCTCGAGCTGCTGGAATGGGCGCCGCCAGAAGCCGTGATCGACGTCTACTGCTCCTCCGGCACCTACGTGCGCTCTCTGGCCCATGATTTGGGTGAAGAGCTGGGCACGGGAGCTCACCTGGTCGGCCTGCGCCGGACGAAAAGCGGTCGTTTTACCCTCCGTGATGCCGTTCCGCTGCGCAAACTCCGCGAAGCATTTGAGAATGGCAACTGGTACCAGTACCTGATCCCGGCAGCCGAAGCCCTGTCCGATTGGCCTGCCGTTGAGCTGGATGCCGATCTGGTAGACGCCGTCCGGCACGGTCATCGCATTCCAGGCGAGGAACCCGATAAGAAAAATGCAATGGCGCGTGGCATCAGCGATCAAGGAGAGTTGGTTGCGCTGCTTGAGTTTGATCCCGATACAAGCGAATGGCAGCCAAAGAAAGTCTTTTTCTCCTGATCCGTCACCGGTCGGCATTTTTCTAATAATTCGCACGCCTTAATCCGCGTATTTGGCAGATACGCCAGGTCACGTTATGCAGCAATTCCGTCCCCTGGAATCCTATCATTTTGAGGCTTCCTGGATTACGATCGGTTCGTTCGATGGCGTCCACCGCGGCCACCAGGCGCTGGTTGGCAGGCTGGTGGAAGGCGCAAAAGCCGCCGGCTTGCCGGCGGTGGCAGTCACCTTCTATCCCCACCCGGCTGTGGTCCTGCGTGACTTGCAGGGTCCATATTACTTGACCAGCCCCGAAGAACGCGTCGAGCTGTTGAAGGGTTTGGGGATCGATGAGGTGGTTACCATCACCTTCGACCGGGCCCTGGCCTCTTTGAGCGCCATGGATTTCATGCAGCGGCTCAAGGCGCACCTCAACCTGCAGGCCCTGTTCGTCGGCTCGAACTTCACCCTCGGTCGCAACCGTGAGGGCAACGTCGAACGGCTCGAGGAGATCGGGCAGGAGTTGGGCTACCGGGTGACGGTGGTCGACCATGTGCTGGAGGATGGCCTGGTGGTCTCGTCCAGCGAGGTGCGCAAGGCGCTGCAAGCCGGCCGCGTCGCCCACGCTGCCGAACTGCTGGGCCGCCGCTACACCGTGCCGGGAACGGTGGTCCACGGTGACGCCCGCGGCCGCGCCATCGGCCTGCCGACCGCGAACCTGGACGTCTGGAAGCAGCGCATCCTACCCGCCAACGGCGTGTACGCCACCTGGGTCTGCCTGGAAGGCCTGCGCCTGCCGGCGGTGACCAACGTCGGCGTGCGCCCCACCTTTGCAAACCAGCCCGAGACGCCCCAGATCGAAGCCCACCTGCTGGACTTCGATCGCGACCTTTACGGGCAGGAGATCCAGGTGGAGTTCGTGGAGTACCTGCGCCCGGAGGAATGGTTCCCTTCCGCCGAGGCCATGATGGAGGTAGTCCGCAAAGACATCGCACGCTCGCGAGAGGTGTTCGCCCATGCCCCTTGAACGACAAGTTTACTTGCTCGACCCGCAAAGCCTGCCTTCTGAGACCATCGCGGTCACGTTTGCCAAGACATCTCGCTCACCCCAATCCTTCCGCGAAATCGCCGCCGAGCTTACCGATGAAAAGAGCGCCAAGTTCCACGAGAAATGGGTGGTCGGCTACGGGCATTCATCGGTGGCCGAGCATGCTGTGCTGCACGTAGCCGTAGAAAACGTGTCCCGGCTGGCGGTGGAGTGCCTGGAATCCAACCGCCTGGCTTCTTACACCGAAAAATCCACCCGCTACCAGACCTGGGACGCGGATCGCTTTTTTATCCCCCCCGAGTTAGACCATCACCCCTTGCGCCAGACCTACATCGACACGGTCCGCAGCCTGTTCGCTGCCTATCAAGAGTCGATCCCGGCCGTCAAAGCCGTGATCGCCAAGGAATTCCCCCCGCAGCCCGGCGAGAGTGAGTCGCGCTGGGAACGCCGCACACGTTCGGCCTACGTCGACGTGTGCCGTTTCTACCTCCCGGCCGCCTCCCTGGCCAACGTCGGTATGACCATTAACGCCCGGGCCCTGGAGCATGCCATCCGCAAGATGCTCAGCCACCCGCTTGAGGAAGTGCGCCAGCTGGGCGCCGAGATTAAGCAGGTGGCCCAAACCGAGGTACCGACCCTGTTGAAGTACGCCGATGCCCAACCCGGTCTGGATCTCGCTCGCCAGGAGTTGACTGCCGCAGCGCCAAACGCAGTCGCAGAAGACCCCGGCGACTGGTGCAGCCTGGTCGACTACGACCCGGACGGCGAAGAGAGCATCCTCGCGGCTGCTCTGTACCGCTTCGGTTCGTTTGGCTATGCGCAGGCAAGGGAGCGGGTACGAAGCCTGCCCCCCCAGCAGCGCCGGCAGCTGGCCCAAACCCTCCTCAGCGCGCTCGACCGCCATGAGATCCCCTTGCGCGAGCTGGAATACGCCGCATACACCTTCGATCTGACCCTCGACCAGGGCGCCTACTTCGAGCTCAAACGCCACCGCATGATGACGCAAACCCCGCAGCGCCTAACGGCTCACCTGGGCTACACCTTGCCCAGGCGCATCTGCGCCGCCGGGCTGGAAGAGCATTTCCGCATCGCCATGGAACAGGCTCGCTCGGCTTACGACCAGCTAGCGGCCTTCAACCCCGAGGTGGCCTCCTACCTGGTGCCGAACGCCTTCAACCGCAGGGTGCTGCTCGCCCTCAACCTGCGCAGCGCCGTGCACCTGCTGCGCCTGCCGCGCTGCCGAAAACGCTCACTTCTCCATGCGCCGTCTGGCCTACCGCATGGCCGAGCAGATCCAATCCGCCACACCCCTGCTGGGCAGCTTCCTGCACCTTCCCCAGGGTGAAACCTGGCAGAGTATCGAGGCGGAGAACTTTGTGGCGTTGTTCGAGAACCGCTAAGACCAGGTGGAATGTACTCTCATCGTGCGGTCCACCTGCGAAATTTCTTAAATTCACCCTTGACAAAATTTTCAACCAGACTATAATCAAAACAATAAAATAAAGACCGTGATGAGGACGAGTATGCGGCGCACAGGCGGTACAGAGAGCAGGGAAAGGTGAGAGCCTGCCCGTACAGTGACGCAGAATGGACCTCGGAGTTGCAGGGCGAAAGTGCAAGCGAGTAGCCCGCGCCGGAGTTGCCACCGTTATCAGGGCAAAGGGTATAAGCAGCACCGCCGCTGCCGTACCCGATAAAGTGAGGCTGGCTTCTTTCCCTTCGTGTCATCACCGGAGGGATTTTTTGATTAATACGGCCTAACTTGGGTGGCACCACGGACCTTTAAGCGTTCGTCCCATATGGGATGGACGCTTTTTGTTTTATGTAAGGAGGCAAGAGTATGGCGAAAAAAGGACGAATTTTGACAGGGCATCGCACGACCGGGCCGCGGCATATCGGCCATCTGGTGGGAACGCTGGACAACTGGAAACGGCTGCAGGATACCTATGACTGCTACTTCCTGGTCGCCGACCTGCATACCCTGACCACCGACTTCCAACAGGCGGAGGTCATCCGTCAGAACACCATCGAGACCGTGCTCGACTGGCTGGCCGCCGGGATCGACCCGGACCGCTCGACCCTGGTGCTCCAGTCTGCCGTGCCCGAACATACCCAGCTGATGACCCTGTTCTCGATGATCGTCACCGTTTCTCGCCTCGAGCGCAACCCCACCTATAAAGAGCAGGTGCAGGAGCTCAATCTCAACCCCTCGCTCGGCCTGCTCTCTTATCCGGTGCTGCAAGCCGCAGACATCCTGCTCTATCAAGCCGACACCGTGCCGGTCGGCGAGGATCAGCTGCCCCACCTGGAGCTGTCGCGCGAGGTGGCCCGGCGCTTCAATCAACTGTACGGCGAATTCTTCCCCGAGCCGCAGGCCCTGCTCTCGGTGGAGCCCCGCCTGCCCGGCATCGATAACCGCACCATGCACAGCTCATACGGGAACACCATCTTGCTCAAGGACACGCCCGAAGAGACCACCCGCAAGGTGATGTCGATGTACACCGACCCCACCCGCATCCATGCCACCGATCCGGGGCACGTCGAAGGCAACCCCGTCTTCACTTACCTCGACATTTTCGATCCGGCCAAGGACGAGGTCGCAGAGATCAAGGATCGCTATCGCGCCGGGACGATCGGCGATGTGGCAGTCAAGCGCCGCCTGGCCGAGGTGCTGAACGAGGCGCTGGCCGATCTGCGCAGCCGCCGGACGAAGTTCGCCGCCCGGCCCCAGGAAGTCATCGACATCCTGGAAGTCGGCACCAGTCGCGCCCGACCGGTTGCGCAAGAGACGCTCTACGAAACCATGCGCCGCATGGGGCTGACCGTCGGGCTGGAAGTGGCCCGCGCCAGCCAAGAGCCCGATATGAAGGGCGCATTTTGTTAGTCGCTTTCTCCTTTTAGGTCGGATGGGGACGGTGAGCGGGGAGGCTGGCGCTCTCCCTCACCGCTCCCTCCACCGGCCGTGGAGTTTGTAACCTATTAGAAGATACGTGCAAGTAACAGCAAGTTATCAAACCAAATTTTGATCGAAGTCTTAAGGAGGCTACCATGTCTGACCAAACTCGTTTTCTGCTGAATGAATCCGATATCCCCAAGTTCTGGTACAACATTGCCGCCGACAGCCCCGTGCCGCCGACGCCCGTATTGAACCCGCTCACCATGGAACCGGTTACGCCCGACTTCCTGAACGTGCTGTTCCCCATGGAGCTGATCATGCAAGAGATCAGCACCGAACGCTACATCGAGATCCCGGAAGAAGTGCGTGAAGTCTACAAGCTTTACCGTCCCACCCCCCTGCTGCGAGCCCGCCGGCTGGAAAAAGCCCTCGGCACCCCGGCCCACATCTACTACAAATACGAAGGCGTCTCGCCCGCCGGCAGCCACAAACCGAACACTGCCATCGCCCAGGCCTTCTATAACAAGGCCGCCGGGACCAAGGCCCTGACCACCGAGACCGGCGCCGGTCAGTGGGGCTCTGCCCTGGCATCCGCTTGCACCTTCTTTGACATGGACCTGGAAGTCTACATGGTCAAGGTCTCCTACAACGCCAAGCCTTACCGGCGCTATATGATGGAGATGTACGGCGCCAGCGTCTTCGCCAGCCCCACCAACCTGACCGAATCCGGTCGTTCCATCCTGGAACAAGACCCTGACAGCCCCGGCTCCCTGGGCATCGCCATTTCCGAGGCCGTGGAAGTGGCCGCAAAATCTGGCGGCGCTAAGAAATACAGCCTGGGCTCGGTGCTGAACCATGTGCTGCTGCACCAGTCGGTCATCGGCGAAGAGTCCCTCAAGCAGATGGATATGGCCGGCGAGTACCCGGATGTGGTCGTCGGCTGCGTCGGCGGCGGCTCCAACTTTGGCGGCATCGCCTACCCGTTCCTGCGTGAAAATCTGAAAAACGGCCAGCGGACCCGCCTCCTGGCGGTCGAGCCAAAGGCAACCCCTTCCCTGACCCGCGGCATCTACGCCTTCGACTTCGGCGACACCGCTAAGATGGCCCCGGTGGTTAAAATGCACACCCTCGGCCACGACTTCATCCCCGCCCCCATCCATGCCGGCGGCCTGCGCTACCACGGCATGGCTCCCTCGTTGTGCGCCCTGTACGATGCCGGCCTGATCGAGGCCACCGCGGTGGGTCAGGTGGGTGTGTTCGAAGCCGCCCAGCTGTTCACCCGATGCGAAGGCATCCTCCCCGCGCCCGAATCCGCGCACGCCATTCGCGCCGCCATCGATGAGGCCCTGGACGCCAAGGAGAAGGGCGAGAAGCGAGTGATCCTGTTCAACCTCTCTGGTCACGGTCACTTCGACCTGACCTCCTACAACACTTACCTCTCCGGTCAGCTCGAAGACTACGAGTACCCGACTGAGGCGATTGCGAGCATCCGCGACCGTCTGCCGCAGGTGCCCGCTGAAATGACTGCATAATACCCGTTCCGCTGGTTACGGAACGAACGGACTTCTGTGCACCGGGCGCCCCTCCGACGCCCGGTGCACGATTTAACCGAGCAGTCTCCTATTCGTAGATTGTTGGCGTTGACGGCGCAGCTGCTCCCCCAATTTAAGCTGCGCCCAGAAACTATGAGACCTTGAACGACTCAGGCAAAGTATGCTACTATATAAGTAGATAAGAACTACGTTTATTGGTGCCAAATTTACCGGTAAATGATGATCCATCATCACAGTTAGCGACAGCGCCAGACGAGCATAGAGGAGAAGCGATGGCTCTGTTAATCTTATTTGCCTCGGTCATTGTTCTGATCGTAGTTTTCTCCATTTTGGCGAGCTATGAAGAATCAAAAGGTTGGGAAGAACGGCGAAAGCAGCGCATGATGCAGGCGAACAAACACATCGACTTTCACTTTTAGCTTCCAAACCGGACAACAAGAAAGCGGTTGTTGTGACTGCGCACAACAACCGCTTTCTTGTTAAGCCATTGATTCTGCGTTTATTCCGCCACCGGCACGCTGAAATGGAACGTCGTCCCTTCCCGGAACTTGCTCTCGAACCAGATGCGGCCGCCTTGCATCTCCACAAGGCTGCGGGTGATGTTCAGGCCCAGGCCGGTGCCGGTTACTTCTCGGGTCTTGGGGTCTTCCGAGCGGAAGAACTTCTGGAAGATTTTGGATTGATCTTCCTCGCCGATGCCGATGCCGTTATCCTGCACCCAAAAATGCACCACTTTGTGAGCGCCTTCAGGGTCCCACTGGTTATCTGTCGCTTCGGCAGCGATCAGGATCTTTCCGCTCACCGGTGTGTACTTGTAAGCGTTGCTGACCAGGTTGGTGATGATCTGCACCACCCGCATGCGGTCGGCCCAGATGTTCGGCAAGCCGTCCTCCAGCTGCACCTCCAGATGTTGCTGCTTATCCTCGATCTGGCGACGCAGCGAGCGCGACACCTCTTCCACCACCTCTTGGATCGCGAAGGTCTTGAAGTCCAGGCGCAGCCGGCCCGCCTCGATGCGCGACACGTCGGCCAGGTCGGAGACCAGGGTGGACATACGCTCCACGTTGGATTTGATCGTCGCCAGGAAGTTGGCCTGGGCATCGGTCACCGGTCCCACCGCCCCGGCTGCCAGCAGCTCGGTGTAGCCCTTGATCGAGGTCATAGGGTTCTTCAACTCGTGCGACACGAACGAGACGAACTCACTCTTGGCCACGTTCGCCTTCTGCACGGCGTTGTATAACTGCGCGTTCGAGATCGCGATGGCGGCATGGTCGCTCAAGCGCATCAGGAAGTTGAGCGCATCCTCCGTCCACGGTTCATCCGAAAGGCTCTCCAGAAGCACCAGGCCCATGGTAGCGGTCTCGCGCCGGATCGGAATGACCATGCGGCTCTTGGCGTCCTTCAACAGCCGGCCATCGCCTTCGCCATAAGTCAGGTGATGCGGCTCGCCCTTCTCGACCACTTCTTCCAGGCGGAACTTAGCAGGCGGCATGTACTCGTTTTCGAACGGCTGCATCTCGTCGGCGTAGCCCTGGAAGGCCATCACTTGGATGCCCTCCTCGCTGACCATACCCACCCATCCGGCCCCTGCCCCCGACTGGCGCATGGCCCATTCCAGGGTGATGCGCATGGCGCGGTTAGTATCCAGGCTGGCATTCAGCTCTCGATCGACGCGCTGCATCACCGAAAGCTCTTCGACGCGCGCCGCCAGGGCCTGATCGGTCAGCATATACAGGCGCGCATTCTCGATGGCCACCGCAGCCTGCCCGGCAAATGCCGCCAGCAGATCCTGATCGTTCTGGCCGAAAGCCGAGCCGTCGCGCTTATCGACCACTTCGATCACGCCGATGACCTTCTCCTTGGCCTGCAGCGGGATCGCCAGCAGCGAACGCACCGTCACATCTTTCGAGACTCCCTGGCAGTACCAGTCCGGCGGCTCGCTGACGTGGTTGTCCACCATCACCTGGCGTGTCTCCACCGCCTGCCCGACCGCCCCGGTGCCCTGCGGCAGGGTCTGCCCGGCCAGGTCTCCGACGGCCAATCCCACCGTGGCCTGAAAGACCAGTTCGCGGGTCTGCTCGTCGACCAGCAGCAGGCTGCCCGCCTCGCATTCCAGAATGTCCACAGCGCTCTGCAGGATGTTCTGCAGCAGCGGCGACAGCTCCAGCGTAGTGGTCAGCTGGCGGGTAACCTCGTTCAGCGAGGACAGCTGGCGAGCGCGCCGCTCGGTCTCTTGCAGCAGTCTGGCCTTGACAAGCGCCCCCGCCACCAGGTCGGCGATGGCCTGCAGCAAGTTCATCTGTTCTTTGGTGTAGGTGGTGCTGATATCGCGCAGCCCCAGGCTCATCGCTCCGATGACCTCTGCCCCCGCGTTGAGCGGCACACCCATCCATGCATACAGGCCGGGCTGCGCCGGAAGGCTGCGGCGGCGGCACTCCTGGCTGTAATCCTCGGTCAGTATCGCCCGGCGCTGGCGCGACAGCTCCTGCTCCAGTGATGCGCCGGTCTGCGGCTGGTTTTCGAGGCCGGTCACTCGCTCGCTTTCCTGGATATAAAACAGGTACTCGATGCTCCCCGAGGGTTGGTCGAACAGCAGGATATGAAAGTCGTCGGATGAGATCACCTGGCTGGTTTGGGCGTAGATCAACTCCAGGATATCATCCAGGGTCAAGGTAATGTTGATTCCCTGCGCCACCCGGGTCAGCACGTTCATCTCACGCACCCGGTTCTCCATGTTGACCAGCACCTGCGAGCGCTCGATCGCCATGGCCGCCTGATCGCCCAACGACTCGAGGAAGTTGATCTCGCGCGCCGAGTAGGGCTCGCCGGACAACTGCTGCCCGAGCGCGATCCAACCGGCCAGGCGCTGGCGTCCGGGCAGCGGCACGAACAACTGCGCGCCCAGCAGCGCCAACCGTGACTGCTCGGGCTGCAAATCCGGCGGCAGCAGGTTGATGTCCGCCAGGAACAGCGAAGAGCGGCGTTTTTGCAGCGCCTGCGCCAATGCGCTGGACGTGGAAAAGCGCAGATCGCTGGAGGGCTGTCCGCTGCCGCCCACCGCAGCAGCATACTGTTCCGACAGGTTATCGTAAATGTATATATGCAGGCGGGCGGGCAGCGCCGCGTTGTAAACCGCCTCACGGATCGTCTGGATGATCCCCGGTAGATCCACCACCATCGTCAGCTCGCGGCTGAGGGCCTGCAAGCGTTCTTGATAGGCGCGCTCACTGCGGAAAAACAGCGCATCGACTCGATCTTCCAGGAAGCGCCGGAGGGGATTGAAAGCCAGCGCCACCAGGAATACGGCAATCCCAACCAGGATGGGTAGATCGACCGTGATCCACTCGTCGAGGATCACGCCCAGGCCCGAGACCAGCAGGGCGTAGCCAACCGAGATCAACACCGCGATCAGGCTGTAGAGCGCTACCCGGCTCAGGGCAAAGTCGATGTTGACCACCCGGTAGCGCTGGATGGCGTACACCGCCGACAGCGGGAACAGGACGAACGGGAAGAGGAGATAGGGCGAAAAACCGGCCCAGGGAACAAACAGGAAGCGTGCGATTTCCCATAGGGCCAGCGGTAAAAATCCGATTAGCCCACCCAAAACGATCAGGCGCAGCTGCTCCACTTCGATCGGAGAGGAGTCTTTCATACGCCGCAGCCCAAGCCAGCCAAAGCAAAACACCACCGACAGCACTGCGAACAGGCGCATCGGTTGAGCCGCATGCAAACCGGACCCAATCCCGGCCAGACTGATTGAGCCAAGCACTACGGCAACCGCAGATGGCGCCCAACGCAAAGCAGGGTAATGATGCAAGACCGTGTCATCCTTGGGAAAGCGGAAGGCCAGGTCGGTTGCGGTCACGCCGACCACTCCCCAGGCGATCAGATAGACGCCAACCGATCCGGGCAAGGGCACTACAAAGGAATAAACCGGCAGGATTGCGATCGAAGCCAGCAGAATGGACAGAGCCCGCACGCCCGGCTGGTGACGTTGGCTGACGAAGGCCCAGATGCTCCCGCCAACAAAAACGATACCGACCAGGTAAGGGATCAAAAATGATAGGGCATGGGAGGGCCAATAAGACCAGGCGCCAAACTGGAACGGCATGGCCACAAACAGCGCCACCGCCGAGAGCAGGTAAAGCAGCGTCAAGGCCTGGGGTAAATGGTCCTGCCAGGTTTGATTCGTGATTTGGATGACGGGGATGGTTTTGCGATATTCAGCCATGGATCTGCCTTGATGAAAGAACCGTTGACATGCGATGATATTCGGTTGTAAGGGCTGCCGGCGGCTGTATCGCCCGCATTCCCTGCAACAAAAACTATGGCTTTTTTTTACGGATCTGCCCGGCCCGCAGCTCCAGCGGCACGCTGCGATCGCTGAGCATCTTCAGCAGCACCCGCACCCGTTCGCTGCCGTCCAGGCGCAAGTCAAAGATCGCCTCATACCCGGCGAACGGGCCGTTTTCGATGACGATTGCATCGCCCTGTTTCAAGCCGTCGAACAGCTCACCGCCCAACTCCTCGATTTGCAGGATCCGCTGCTTCAGGGTGTTGATCAGCGCGTCGGTAACGATCGAAGGCTCGCCGCCGAATGAGACCAGGCCTGTGGCGTACGGCATCCAGTTGAATACCGAGAGGCCAACCTCTTCCAGGTCTGCCTGGACAAACAGGTATCCCGGGAAATAGGGCCGGATCTTGCGCGAGCGTGGATTGACAGGCGAAACGCGCACGCGTGGATAGAATACCTCTATGTTGTTCGCTTGAGCCTGCTTCCAAAGTAAATCTTCCTTATGCGGATGGCTATGTAATGCGTACCAGTACTTTCCCATTGGCAAGTTACCCACTCTTTCATGGTTTGGGTGTTGTCTGCATAACCATTATACCAGCGGCAGCCCGCTGGAGCTGCGGGCTGCTGTTTTTTTGCAAATCTGTAAAGTGTTTTAGTTCGGCTGAATGCAGAGGGATGCACCGGATGCGTTGGCAATTTCAAGCAGCGGCTCTTGGTGATCGCGTGCCGGGGAGTTCCAGTAGGCATGCTCTGCGTAAGAAAAATGGCCCATCCCGTTGGAGACAGGCGCATTTGCGGTGATAACTTTAATGGCGGTGTTCTCAGGCGCCGAAATGTCCACCTGCGAGACCGTCCCACCAATATGGAGGACCATACTTCGCATGAGTTCACCGCCAAAGTTCACCCGGTAACTGGTCGAATCGCCGCTCAATCGGACTTTCTCGGCGTTCGCATGCGCCAGGTGCTCGATCTGTGTCGGACCTGTGTCAACGATGATTTTCATCTGGCGCATCCATTCAGGATTGGGGTAAGAGAAATCGATGACCTGGCTGCCCCCACCATGTTGAATATCGAGAGAGGAGAGCGGGAGACCGCCAAAGTCCAGGCGCTCACAAAAAATGCCTGCAGAAATCGACAAGGAAAATGGCGTTCGGCGGCCAAAGGACAGCCTTAGCTGGGGAACAAACTGCGGTGAAACCCGGTAGGCGAAGGCGCCTGTGGCAACAATTTCGGCGTCTTTGCCGGATTGCTGAATGCTGAGAGGCGCAACGAACTTTGGGTCGTAATATTTGCCCGTCGCCCAAGCATTTCCAAGCCCAGGGGCAATGACAAGTTTACAGACCGGGGCAGCGATCTTGAAGTGCAAATCTTCACCATCTGGGTAAGGGACTTTAATGTAGGCGAGATCGCTTTGGTTCATTTCTCCTCTGCGCAATGATCGATGGAATTGTTTTTATTGGGGCTAATCGGCTGTTTCGTGACTCCGGGTGGGTTGTACGGAAAACCGCCCGCGCACACCGATCACCACCAGCAGGTAGGCCGCCACGGTCACCGCCAGCATAACCAGGCTCGCAATCGGATCGAAGGTTTGGGCCGTGAACAGCGCCGGGGACGGGATCGCGGAGTCGGGGAAGGTGATAATCAGCGAAGCATACAGGTTCGTCGCCAGGTGCACACCCATCGAAAGCTCTAAGCCGCGGCTGAAGAGGGTGATCCCGCCCAGAAACAGCCCCATGCCGATGTAGTAAGCCATCATCGCCTTCATCCCGTAAGCCCCTACCTCCGGGTTGAAACCATGCAGCAGCCCAAACAGCACCGCCGGGACCAGCAGCGGCAGCAGCAGCCCCTTGGACAACTGGCCAAACGCCTGGGTCAGGTACCCCCGAAACAGCAGCTCTTCGCCGGAGATCTGGATCGGCACCAGAAACAGCGCCGCCAGCATGAACGGGAAGAAGCGTCGGGCGTCAAACGACCATACCACATTCCCGGGTGAGAGCGCCGTCATTACCAGGTCCGCCAGCGCCGAGAGGCCGAACCAGACCCCCGCCGACAGGAACAGCTTGCCCCAGCGGAACCGCCGGGCGGCTGTCAGTAAAGATTTGAAGCTGCGCTTGTGGATGAAGCGCACGCCAATCCACAACCCGACCGCCACAAACCCGAATGGCAGCATGACCACCGCCAGGAAAAGGGTCGGCCCGATCTGAGTGATATCCAATGTGCCGGTGATGAGAAACGCGCCCAGCAAGAAAACCGCCTGCGCCGCAAACACCAAAAAGGTCACCAGCAGGAGGGTTAATAAATAACGCCAGAAACTGTTCTTTCCGGCGCCTGCATTTTGCAGATAAGAATTGCTACCCATAAGAAAATTCATTGTTTTTCCCCACTTCTTTAAAAAGGTACTAGAAATTTACTCGTTAGATCATTATACTCTATATGCCAATGAATACTGTTGAACGTGCATTCCTGTCAGGCCGCTCAACAACCGACTCACTGCCCCTGGCGCGCTACCTTCCCGCCATGCCCCAAGGCATGGTTCAGTCCTGGCTGGAGCAGAATGTTTCTCCGGGCGATACGATCCTCGATCCGCTCGGAGCGACGCCGGCGCTTGCGCTGGAAGCTGCCCAGGCCGGTTACCGGGTAATCGTCGCCAGCAACAATCCCATCGGTAGTTTTATGCTGCAAATTTTAGCCTCCGCTCCGAAGAAGAGCGATTTCAAGGCCGCCCTGGCCGAGCTCGCCGCCACCCGGCGCGGCGACGAACGGCTGGAGGTCTACCTGCAGTCGCTTTATCAGACCGAATGCACCGGCTGCGGGCAGCAGGTGATCGCCCAGGCCTTCCTGTGGAAGCGCGACGAGAGGCAGCCCTACGCCCGCCTCTACTGCTGCCCTCACTGTGGCGACGAAGGTGAGCGCCCCGTTGCCCCCGAGGATCTCAAACGGCTCGAATCTCTTGGCAGCGACCAGCTCCACCGTGCCCGCGCCCTCGGACGAGTCAGTCTGGAAAAAGACCTGGCGGCGGCTCGCGCCAAGGAGGCCATCGACGCCTACCTGCCGCGCCCGCTGGATTTCCTGCTAACGGTGATCAATAAAATCGAGGGGCTTGGCGCCTCACCCGAGCGTTCGCGCTTGCTGTTGGCGCTGGCGCTCAGCGCCGCCGACAGCGGCAACAGCCTGTGGCCCTATCCGGGCGGGCGCAATCGGCCGCGCCAGTTGAGCAACCCGCCTCAGTTCCGCGAGAAAAACCTGTGGACCGTGATGGAAGCCGCCATCGACGATTGGTGCATCCCGCATTCCGCTCCCGTGCCCCTGACATTCTGGCCCGAGATGCCACCCGCCTCAGGCGGCATCTGCGTCTACCAGGGGCGGCTGCGCTCGCTGCTGCCCCTGCCGAACGATGTGCCGCTCAAAGCGGCCGTCACGGTGGTTCCGCGGCCCAACCAGGCCTTCTGGACCCTTAGCGCAGTTTGGGCCGGTTGGCTGTGGGGACGTCAGGCCGTCTTGCCGCTCAAGAGCGCCCTCGAACGCCGCCGCTACGATTGGCAGTGGCACACCAACGCCTTGGGCAACGCCTTCAGCGCTCTGCGCAAACATGCCCCTCGTGGCTTTCCACTGTTCGGCTTGATCCCCGAGCTGGTGCCCGGCTTCCTCTCGGCAGTCATGGTCGCCGCCCACACCTCCGACTTCGTGCTCGACGGGCTGGCGCTGCGCAGCGACCAGGCCTTTGGCCAGGCCACCTGGCGGGCGGGCAAGAGCCGCAGCGGCCCCTCGGCCAAGAACATCGAGTCTGTCACCCGTGATGCCATCCAGGCCCATCTCGAACAGCGCGGCGAGCCGACGACTTACCTGCTGCTGCATGCCGCCGGCCTGATCTCAATCCAGAAAGAAGGCATCTTGCCGGAAACACCCCCCGGCTCGCACGGCGACGCGGTCAGCGTGATCCAGAGCTCGGTCGACCGGGTATTCGCCGACAACAGCTTCATGCGCCGCTATGAGAGCAAGGCCCAGTCAAATGAGAGCGGGCAGTGGTGGCTGACGGCCCCCCCTCCTGTCACCACGCCGCCCCTGGCCGACCAGTTGGAGATGGCGCTGGTGCGCCACCTGGACAAAAGCGACGGCGTCAGCCGGGAAGAGCTGGAGAGCGCCCTGCTGGCCCGCTTCCCGGGGTTGATGACGCCGCCTTCCAACCTGATCCAGGCCTGCCTGGAATCCTACGGCGAACTGGCTCCACAATCCGGCGACTGCTGGCAGCTGCGCGCCCAAGAGCAGCCGACGGCCCGCAAGCAGGACATCCTGGATGCGCGCAACAAGCTGATCGAGCTGGGCGCGCGCCTGAACTACACCTCTTCTGGCGAAAATCCACTGGCATGGCGAACCCCCGCAGGCGAGACCGCATACCTGTTCCACCTGTTCGCCTCCAGCATGATCGGGCGCTTCGTGCTGTCGCAGCCGCCCGTCCCACCCAACCGCTGCATCCTGGTGCTGCCTGGCAGCCGCTCGAACCTGCTGGCCTTCAAGCTGGATCGCGACCCGCGCTTGGCCGAGGCCACCGAGCAGGGCTGGCGCTTCTTAAAATTCCGTCACGTGGCTCGCCTGCATGCCTACCCCCAGATCACCCGTGAGCGCTTCGACGAGCTCCTGGCGCAAGACCCTATCCGTTGGGATGAGCCCACCCAAATGCGCATGTTCGAAGAGTAGAAACAAGAGAAAAAAGAACCGAGAGCAGTGACTGCTCTCGGTTCTTTTTTCTCTGCTCTCGATCATCTAAGGGCCTGACGTCGCCGTAGCCGCAGGGGCCTGGATGGTGGGCTCAGTGGTGGCGGTGTCCGCTGGCTTCGGCGTGTTGCTCGGCTGGACGGTTGCAGTCGGTGTCGGCGTCGGCTGATTGGTCGGCATGCGGCTGGGCGTGACTGTGGCGGTCGGCGTCTGCGTTGGCGTCGAGGTCTTGGTCGGCGTCGGTGTCGGCAGGTCCAGTTTCAGGTGGATGCGCCGCTCGGCGTACGTGCCCTCGGTGCTGTTCATGTAGATCCGCAGAGTGATCGTGCCCGACATCGGCACATCTTCGCCCATGTCCCAGGTGTAGATGCGCTCTGGTGTACGGTATTGGGCGGTCATATGATCGTCGAGGGTATGCCAGTTGTCAGGGTCGTCGCCCTTGCCCCACTCCAGCCGGTAGTTCTTGAATTTGTCGGAGGCGTAAACCACCGCGTAAATGTCGATCGAGTTGTCCGTGATGCGCTGGCCGTCGTCCAACCCAGCAAAGTGGATCGTAGGATGCGGATCGCCCTCTTTGCACTCCCGTTCGGGGGCAAAAGTGATCGGCTGCGGAAAGCCCTGGCTTTCGGCCCAGGCCTGTCCCTGCGGGTTCTCGCGGATCCACTTGATCGCCTGCTTGTCGGTCACGTTCAGGGCAAAGGTCTCATCGCTGAAATCCGAGCAGTAAGCCGAGGCGCGCAGTCCGGTCCAGGTGTCGAGGGAGACCTTGCGCCAGAGGTCTTGCGACTTGGGCAGCGGCCCCTGATCGTAGGCGAAGATCTCGGATTTCTCAGAAGGGCACCAATCGGATGGCTCTGTGCCGGAGTTGGCGCAAATCACCTTGTCGACCACGCCCGCCGGGCGGGTGAAGCCGCTAGGATTGCCGCTGCTGACCATCGGTACCGCCTGCTGCATGAACTGCGACCAGATGGGGGCAGCTCCGGTCAGGCCGGTGGTGTTGATCATGGGTGTGTAGTCTGCGTTGCCCACCCATACCCCGGTCGCCAGATCGGGGGTGTAGCCCATTGTCCAGTTGTCGCGGAAGTCGTTGGTGGTGCCGGTCTTAGCGGCCACCTGGAAGGGCAGGTTGAGCACCGAGTTGGGCCCAAACGTGGGGGTGCGGGCATTGTTGTCCGATAGGATCGAGCTGATCAGGTAAGCATGTTCAGGCCGCAGCACCTGCTCGCCTTGCGAGGGCTGGTGTTCGTACACCAGATTGCCCTTGTAATCCACAATGCGCGAGATGGCATATGGCTGCACCTTGCGCCCATTGTTGGCGAACACTGAGTAGGCCGAGGTCAGCTCCAGCAGCGAGACGTCCCCACCCCCAAGGGTCAGCGCGAGGCCGTAATCGTTGCGGGTCAGGGTGGTGATGCCCAGGCGCTGGGCCATGTTAATAAAGCCGTCTGCTTGTGGGGTGTTGGGGTCGTCGTAGATATGCACGAACTGCAGCGCCTTGACCGCCGGAATGTTGTAGGAATTGGCCAGTGCATCCCGCACCAGCACCGGGCCGTGGAAGCGGTCGTCGTAGTTGACCGGGCGGTAGGGTTCGCTGGGATCGTTCGGGTCGCCCGAAGGCGGGAACTCGCTGGGCACGTCCCAGATCAGGGTCGCCGGAGTCCAGCCCTTCTCGAAGGCCGCCGCGTAAGTGACCGGCTTGATCGCGGATCCTGGCTGCCGAGGGCTGATCGCCATGTTGACCTGCCCCGAGATGGCTTCGTTATAGAAATCGGCCGAGCCGACCATCGCCAGGACCTCACCCGTGCTGGGCTTGATCGAAACCAGCGCCCCGTTGGTGGCGTTGCGGTCGGCCAGCGCCTGCACCTGCTGCGTTACGGTCTGCTGAGCCAGGTCTTCCAGCTGTGGGTCGAGTGTCGTGTAGACGGTGAAGCCCGAGCGGTAGATGGTCTGCGGATCGTACTGGCTTTCCAGCAGCGAGCGGATGAAGGTGACCCAGTGCGGGTAGCGGATCGACTCTTGCGGCTTGGAGAAAGTGTAGTTCTCGATCTCCGCTGCTGCCTGGGTTGCATCCACCGCGCTCACGCAGATCGGTTGTGGGTTGTTGCTGACGTAAATGCAGTCTTTCTCTTCGCTGTCCTGGTACATCAGCACCAGCACGGCTTTCTGACGGCTCAGAGTCGGGCCGGGGTTGGTATAGATGTCGTAGATGCCGGGCGCCTGGGGCAAACCGGCCAGGAACGCCGCCTGTCCAAGTGTCAGGTTTGCGGCCGTGGTGTTGAAATAAGTTTCGGCTGCGGCTTCGATGCCGTAAGCCAGGTTGCTGTAGTAGTTTTCATTCAAGTACAGCTCGAGGATCTCGTCCTTCGAATAGCGCCGGGTGATCTCGGCCGCCAGGACGATCTCGCGCGCCTTGCGCTCCACGGTCTTTTCGTAGCGTTCGTCCGTCAACAGTAAAGCGCGCGCCAGCTGTTGGGTGATGGTCGAAGCGCCCTTGCTCTCGCCCTGCGTGTAATTCAGCCATAACTGGCGGGCGATGGCCACCGGGTCGTAGCCCGGGTGGTTGTAATATTCCTTATCCTCGGTGGCAATGGTCGCCGCGACCACATACGGGGAGATCTTATCCAGCGGCACGTAGGTGCGCTTCCCGGCATTGGGATCGATGATCTCGTACAGCAAATTGCCGTCCCGGTCGAGGATGCGGGTGGTCTCGAACTGCGAAGCCTGGGCCTGCAAATCTTCAATGGAAGGCAGCTTGGCCGCAATCGAGAAGTACTGGTAAACGGCAAACGAGGCGAAGATCACCAGGGCCGCCAGCGCCACGAACAGCAGCGCGATGAACGAGCGCAGCAGGCAGCCCCTGGTGCGCGGGCGACCGTTGCCGCGGCCTGAGGCGCCTTTACGGACAGTGGGCGGAGTCTGCGGCGGGGGAGCGCCTTGACCCGCGCTGGTACGCGTGGTTTGGCCCGTGTACTGTCCCGAAGGGCGATTGGTCTGCACCGGCTGCGTGGCTCCACCGGAACGGTAGGTGCGGCCATAGGCAGCCGGCGTCACCTGGGTTGCGTTTGGGTCATTTTCCTCGACCCTGCGCGGCAGTGGGGCGCGCGTCGGGAAACCCGCAGGCGGCACCGTGGGCTCGTTTGACTTGCTGGAGCGGCGCTCCACCGGGCGGGTCGCGCCGGATGGCGGCGGCGGATCGGCCTGAGCCGGGCGAGTGCTGTCGATGGGCTTGTGCGGCTCCATCGGGCGCGTGGCGTCATCCGGCGCGGGCGGTTCGTCCACCGGGATCGGGCGGGTCTGCGCGTGGGAAGTGTCTTGCTCGGGCTCGTCCGATTCGTCCTGGCCGTACCAGCCGCCGGTCATGTCCGGCTCGCCGGTTGGGTGGCGGTTCGTCACGCCCCCACCGACCCGGTTGGGCTTGGTGTCCTCCTCAGAGAAGCTGTCCACATTCCAGACGCCGGTCGAGCCGTCGGGAATGCTGCCGGAGGTCCGGGGCGTCTCTTCGGCCGGGTTCTCGTCGACAGGAGAAGGAGATTGCGGCTCTTCCTCGCCCGACAGCAGCCGCCGCAAGCGGTCCCCGGGACTTTCATTGCTGGCTTCGGGAGCCTTGGAACGCCTGGAAGCGCGCTCTTCCTCTCCCTGCGAACCAGGATTCTGCGTAGGGTCAGAGTCGTTTACGTTGCCAGTCATAATAAAGATATATCCATTCTATAAAATCAAACCTTTGACGGTTCCATTCTAGCATAAAACGTTTGTAGCGAACAAAAGTTCCCTGCATTTTGCGGCTGCATTAAAAACAGTTTAGCTGCCCGTTTTCGCCTCTCTCCACCATACCCAACCAATCCCACTTCTAATCATAGTCCCCATGACAATGTCATGTCACAGCCGCTCAAATCCTCTCGGTGATCCCCTTTGGCCGTCTCCATACCAGGCCAACGTACAGGATCGCCATGGCCGCCAGCACCATCAGGCTGCAGGCCAGGAACACCCGCGACGGCCCGAGCAGATCGTAAATGAAGCCGCCCATCGGCGAGGCGATCAACGGGGCAAGACCAAAGGCCGTTGCATTCATCATCGACTGGGTTGTGGCTGACCACTCCCCCGCATACCGGTCGAGCAGCACCACCGTGGTCACCATGAACAGGGCAAAGCCGGGGCCGCGCACCAGCGTCACCAGCAGCAGCGCCAGCGGTGTCGTTGCCAGCGCTGTGCCCAAGAACGACAGCCCAAAGAACGTGTAACCGAGCAGCAGGGTGTTCAACCCGCCAATGCGGCGCATGATGCGCTGCGTGAAGAACATGAACGGGATTTCGGCGATGGCTCCCAGGCCGACTTGCAGGCCGATGATCGCGTCTCCGCCGCCCAAGTAGCGCATGTAGATCCCGTTGAAGGTGAGCGACATCATCATTGCGCCGCCCACCAGAAAGGTGGCGACCAGCAAGGTGCGTAGAATTGGATGCCGCCCCACCTCACGCCACGGGAGCGCTCTGGTTTCTGTCACCTTTGGGGCCGGCAGTTCATCCAGCAGTTGGGCGATCAGCGCAACAAGCAGGTATATCGCCATGGCAGCCGGAAACATCCAGCCGTAGCCGGTGCGCTGCCAGACCAAGCCGGCGATTACGCTGAAAATGGCGTAACCAATCGATCCACCCAGGCGCATGCGCCCAAAATCGATCCGGTGGCGGGAGGCCATGCGAGCAACCAGCGCGTCGCTCAAACTGTTGGATGGAGCGGCGAACATGGATACCAGCGCCATCACCACCAGGATCGCAAAGAAACTCCGCGAAAATCCAAGCAGCAGGTAGGCCGCGCCCGCCCCACTCAACGAGAGCCCCAGCATCAATGCTCGCTGTCCACGCCGGTCGGCCAGACCGGAGTAAAACGGAGTGAAGAACATTTGAAACAGCGGCGGAAGCATGCCAAGCAAACCGATCTGGCGGCCATCCAGCCCAAGCTCCGAGAAATATACGTTTAAGAACGGCGTAATCACCCCAATCACGGCGTAAAAACCGGCATAATAGAAAGCCCCGCGAAATCCGGGGCTCAGTTGGCGTCCTTTTTCGAGCATTCGAGTTCCATTCATCCTTTTTAAACCAATGGGCGTAACTATACCATAAGAGGTTGCCAAAAATAAAATCCTCCTATTGGATTACAAGAACGTTTGCTCTAATGTGGGTTTGTGTCCCTATCCCAACCAAAGCCACAAGTTCAGGCTATTTTTTTTCGTTGTTTCAAAACGAGTACCCGCTTCAATCGTCGCCACAGCGCTCCCGCCTGCAGGCGCAGGCGCTCCCCTGCTGACTGCCGCCAGGCCTGCCTCCCCTGGCTGACTTCCTCCAGCAGCGGGGCCGACGGACTGTAACTGGACTGCTGGTACAGGGCTGTTACAAGCAGCACAGCCTTCAACAGCCGCGCCCGCCCCGTCAGCGCCGGACTGTAGGCCGCCAGGAACTCGGCCGGAGTGCTGCTGGCGCCGGCGCGCATGCCCACGCCTGCCAGCCAGCCGCGCATCTCCCAGTACAGACCGGCTGCCTGGTTGGCAGGCAGCCGCATCTCTTTACGAAAACGCCAGGCGCTGTGCAGGCGGACGCCGGCCAGAGCCAGCAAGACCAGCAGCAGCAAGCCACCTGCCGCCAGCGCCAGTGGATTGGTGAAAAGGGTCTGCGCGGGTTGGGGTTCGGGAATGTCTTGGGACGCTGCATGCGCTGGCAGCTCCGATTCCGGGTAGTTGAAGACGGTGAGGGCGGGCGTCGGCTCGAACTCCACCCACCCATAGCTGGGGAAGTACACCTCCACCCAGGCGTGCGCCGCCGAAAGCGGCACCCGATAGGCGCGGCGGCTGAAATCATATTCGCCGGTGGCGTAGCCAATCACCACTCGAGACGGCACGCCTTGCGAGCGCAGCATGACCGTCATGGCCGAGGCGTAGTAGCTGCAAAAGCCCTCCTGGGCCTCGTACAGAAAGTAATCGACCGCATCCCGGCCGGGCGGCGGCGTAGAGACTTTCAGGTTATAAGGGTAGGTCTCGCGCAGGTAGGTCTGCAACGCCACGGCCCTATCGTAGTCGTTATCGGCCCGGCCCATCACCCGTTCGGCCATGTTGCGCACCCGCTCGGGCAGCGAATTGGGCAGCTGGGTATAGGCCTGCAAGATCTCCGCCGGTACGGGTTTCGCGTCGCTGCGCAGCTGGCCTGCAGAGACCTGGTTGGCGTAGGAGGTTACTTTGTACTGGTTGGCCGACCCGGATACCAGGGCGCTGTCGTCGGGTTGGGTGTAGCGCAAGCGAGCTTCCGCTCCGGTGGTCATCACCGGTTCATTGCTCGCAAACAACCGCTGGTCGTGGGCGCCCGTCAGTTCAAAGGTCTGTTCCAAGGGATAGCGCCCATCCGGGACCTTCGCCGGGAATGCGGGCTCCGCGCCGGCCGGCTGCAGCGTCGCCGGCTCCCATCCCATGCCGTTGTACGTCGCCAGGACCTCGCTGCGCCAGTAATGCTGTGGCGTGGACGATTCCACGCCAGCCTGCGCTGGTAGCGGCGGTGGGTCACTCACGCTCACGTAGAGAACCGTTTCTGTGCCGGTGGCGATTGGCCTGCCGATGGTGGTCAGGTCGGGGGTGATCATGTGGAGGGCGAACACTTCCACCTGGGCCGGGTTGACGTCCGCGAATAGACGCTCGGTGGTCTGGGCGGTCTGCTCTCGCAGCGGCCGCGTCCACTCGGAGATCAGGTCCCAGCCTTCGCGCGTTCCGACCACCGGCAGCGTGTACACCACGCCTGCCACCAGGAGGGAGCCCACCACCGCTCCGAAAGCCCACTCCGACAGGTCCTCCGGGTAATCCACCCCACGCGCATCCCAATCCGCGTGCAGCGTAGTCCAGGCCGAGCGAGCCACCAGAAGCAGCGCGAACAGGATGTACATCCACAGGTACAGAGTGTCCTGGTCGGACAGGTAGGTATTGATGCCCACCAGCAGGCCGAGCGGCAGCAGCCCCTCCAGCGTATGTTCCCGGCGCAGGACGTTCCAAACCAGCCAGACCGTCACCGCCCAGGCCAGCACGCCAAACGCCAGCACGAACAGACGGGTGTCAGTGATGTTCTCGCCCCGGTTCAGGCTGGCCGCCCAGCCGCCCATGCGCTCGAACAGGTTGAGCGTGCGCACCCGGATTCCCCAGCCGCTTTCCGCCACGGATTGCGAAAGCAGGGTGGCCGGGGAAGGGAACACGTGTCCGATGATTTGCAGGCTGATCAGAACCGACAGCAGCATGGCGTACAGACCGGCAAACCAGCCCGGCCAACGCAGCTGCGAGACCAGCCAGCCGAACAGCATGCCCGTCAGCAGCAAGCGCAGCAGCGGGCTGCTGTCGTCGAGCCACCGGGCTTCGTGGATGCTGCTCATGCTGATTATCACCACCAGCGCCAACAGTGACAACGTGATCCAGTTGGCACGCAGATACGCCACTGCCTCACCCTCTAGGAAACTGGTGGAGGAAGGGTTCCCTCTCATCCCGAATCCTGTTCGGCGGCGCGCGGCGCCTGGCGCACCACCACCCGCCCGGTGCCCAGAGTTTTGAACTCCCAGCGCCGCAGTTCGCCGTGCGCGCCGAGCACGGGCCGAATGTCCTGCCGCTGAATGACGGCAGCGGAGATGCCCAAACCGGCCAGCTGCGATAGCATATTGCCGGTCTGCGGCTTGAAGGAGGATTGGCTTTCAGGTGGGAGGAAGGAGGCCGGATCCAGCAGGATCGCCTGGGCCTTTGGACGACCGGTGGAAGCCTGGCGGGCAAACGACAGGCTCAGGCGGCGGGCCCACTCGAGGTCTTGTGAGGGCGTGATCGCGATCACCAGGTCTTGCGAGGTTATCAGGCTGCGGGCCTGGGTGAGCGTCTCAGCGAAGGGCCGCTCCGGGGCTGCCTGCAAGGGGGCCAGGGCGCGCAGCAGCGCCCACAGGTGCGCCCGGTCGGGCTGCGGCAGGATCGCCACAGGCCGATCCGTCAGGGTGAACAGGCCCACCGCCAGTCGCTCGTGCAGCAGCTGTGAGGCCAGCGAAGCCACCAGGATGATGGTCGCCTCGACGGTCGAGTTGGGGCCCTCGCCAACTTGCACGGCGGCGTCGAAGTCCGGCGCGAGCCAGACGGTGGATGAGGCCTCCGGCTCGAACACCTTGACGAACGGCTCGTTCTTGCGAGCCGTGGTGGGCCAGTGAACCCGGCGCAGCGGATCGCCGGGGGCGAAGGGCCGGGTGGTGTTGGCGTTGATGGTTTCAGCGGGCAGGGGCTGGCGGAGCGGGCGGTGGCTGCCGACCGCGCTGCTGTGCGGCAGCAAGATCGATGGCAGCGGAGCCAGCGGCGGGTAAACCACGATCTCCTTGCGCTCGAAATGGCGCAGGCGCAGTCGGAAGATGTTGAAAGGCTCTCCGATTAGCAAGTCCCACGGGCCGAGGGAGTACACGCCGCGCTGCTGGCAGATGGTGTGGGCCCGCCAGCGCAGGTCGGCGTTCTCGCCCACCGCGCGCACACTGGAGATGGTGTAGCCGGGGATGTTGGAACGGTCTGCAAACTCTGCCCACAGCACCGGCAAGACGGAGGTGTTGCGGACGTAGACGCTCTCTTCCAGCTCGTCGCCCACCTGAAAGGCGCTATAGCGCAGCTTGCGGCTGGCACTGACGTGCCGTGCCATTGTTCGCGCCCAAAAGTAAGCGATCAAAGTCAGGCCGCCTGCCGCGCCCAGGCCCATCGCCACTTCCGGGATCGGCGATAGGATGTACCACACCAGCGCCACAGCCGTGACGATCGGCACAAACGGCTGGCGCAGCTCGATGACCGCCTCGCCGCCCGAATAGGGCAAGCGCCACAACGTTTGGATGTGACCGTGGCGGTGGATGAACTTCAAAATGGCGTGGAGTCTGGCGCGCATAGACGACTCCCGTCGGCGGGCGGATCGGTATTTAGGAAAAAGCGACCTTAGCTAGCGGCCCTGGACGGCGAGCCGCAGGGCGGCTTCGGCGTGGATGCGGGTGGTGTCGAACAGAGGAACGGGCACGTCGCCGTCCTTGATCAGCATGGGAATCTCGGTGCAGCCCAGGATGATGCCCTGAGCGCCCCGGTCAATCAACCCGGCAATGACTTGCAGAAAGCCCTGGCGGGCTTCCTCTTGGATGACCCCGGCTACCAGCTCGTTGTAGATGACCTGGTTGACGTAGGCCTGCTCTTCGGCGCCTGGCGTCAGCGTCTGGATGCCGCGTTGGGCCAGCGCATTCGGGTAAAGCGGACCCTGCATGGTGTAGAGCGTGCCGAGCAGCCCGACCGTCGTCAGGCCCTGCTCGCAGATGGCGTCTGCCACCGTATCGAGCAGGTTGAGCATGGGCACTTGAACGCCCGCCTGGACCTCATCATAGACCCGGTGCATGGTGTTGGTGGCGATCAGGATGAAGTCCGCTCCGGCCCGTTCCAGCGCCTGTGCGGCCTCGGTCAGTCCCTGCGATACCAGGTCCCAGCGATCTTGCATCGGCCAATCGACGTAGTCCTGGAAGTTGACGCTGTAGATGAGGACTTCCGGGTAGCCGTAGTCGCCGAAGCGCTCGGTGTAGGTGCGGGTGATGTATTGGTAGTACTCGGCGGTAGATTCAGGGCTCATCCCGCCAAGGATGCCGATTCGTTTGTGCATAATGCCCTCCTGCGTCTTTAGTATAACGCCAAACACAGAGATCAGAGAGCAGAGAAAAATAACGCTCTCTGCTCTCCACTCTCTTGATTACGCAGCCCGGTACTCTTCGATTCGAGCCCGAAAGATGGCTGTGCTGTCCTGCAAGCCGCCGGGACGGTTGCGGGCCAGCCACAGGCGCTCGTATTCCGCCAGGATATTCTCCATATCGGCCAGCAGCTCTTTGCACAGCCGCTGCCGCTCGTCAGAGCCCTTGGGCGCGCCTCCCGGCAGTGCCATCTGCCCGCGCCGTGCGGCATGCCACAGCAGGCGCACCGTGTTGGCGTACTCGCGCCGGATCAGGTCTGCGTCGACCCGCTGCATCTGCTCGTCGCCCAGCGTGCCGGCCGCTTCGGTAATGGCCTTGAGCGTGGCTTCGAAGTCCACCTGCTGGTCGGCGTGCTTGGCGATCTCGTCCAGCGGCCAGCGCAATAACCAGAACAGCAGCGAAGAGTTGCGGATGATCACACCCGGCGCCTGGTAGACGTTGCCCAGATCGAAGGCCGCCCGGCCCATGGCGCCGCTGGGATCCTCGAAGGCGTAACGGCTCAGCGCGGCGGGCACGTCCATGTCACGGTTGGCTTCCAGGCACCAGGAGTAGCCCGCTCCGGCGGCGAAGCCCAGGTAGCTGATCGGCAGCGCCTGCCAGTGCCCGAAGTCGCCCCAATCGGTGTTGAGATAGCCGCTCGCGCCGTGCTTGAGTCCATTCTCGGCCGCGTTGAGCAGGTTGCCAAGCGCGTTGTCGCTGCGCCCGGCGATACTGTCCCAAGACGAGGTGCCCGGGCAAACGTAGTAGGGCAGACCGCTGGCCTCGAAGCGCTCACCTTCTACATCGAAGGGATGATCGGCCTCGTAGCCCCATGGCAAAGCGATCACGTCGCGCGGGATCTCTGGCACAAGCTCGGGATGCAGGTTGACAATGTCGCCCCAGAACATCATCTTACGGCCGCGGCGCGAGACCTCAGCGTACAGCTTGAGCAGGAAATCCAGGTACACTCGCCCAACGCCCTGCTCGGCCACCTGATCCTTGGTCTGGCCGTAACCGACGTCGTGAGTTCTCGTCTGCGCCGACGTTGACCATCCCGCTGGAGAAGTAAGGCAGCAGCTCGTCGAACAGGTCGCGCACCAGCTCCAGGCTGCCGGGGTGCGTAGGCGCCAGGCTGAAGGGCCCCTGATGCCAGCCCCAAGGAACCGGGAACATCTCGTGAGTCTCAGCCAGGTGGCGGTAAGGCTCCAGGGTCAGCCAGCGGTGCATATGACCGAAGGCATTCTGGTTGGGCACCAGCTCAATGTGCCGCTCACGGCAGAAGGCGTTCAGCTCGAGGATCTCCTGCCCCGAAATCGGCGAGGCATTCGCCCACGGCTCTGGATGGTTGCGGTAGGCGAAGGTGTGTTCGGTGTAGAGCTGGAACTGGTTGTACTTCCAGCTCGCCAGCCGGTCGATCAGGTCGAACAGGGTCCCCATCTGCGGGACCTTGTCTCGGCTGATGTCGAGCATGACGCCGCGCGCCGGGAAGTCGGGCCAGTCTTCGATCTCCAGGCATGCCATGTGGCGCTCGTCTGCTTGCTCGACCATCTGATTGAGGGTGCAAACGCCGTAAAACAGACCGGCCAGGTCATGGCCCTGAATGATGATACCGTCCGTCCGGACCGAAAGGTGATAACCCTGCGGCCGGCGCACCTCGTCGGGAGTAAGGCGCAGCGTGAGGCCAATTTGGTTCGCCGGGATGGCCCAGCCGGTGGCGGTTTGCCAGTGTAGATCGAAGCGGTTTTGCAAGACCTGCTGGAAGCGGCCTGCGGTGAAGGTTAGCGCCTGCGGATCGGACACGTCGAGCAGGATCAAGCTTTCTTCCGGTAGTACGAACTCCTCTGAAGCAAGTTCCAGCTTGCGGGGTGTAGGAAGCAGCAGTAAAGATGCGGGCATGATGTACCTTTTCTGATTCATGGGTATTGGACGTACGCCTTATTATAGCCCCTGGAAGCGAAGACGGGAGCAGTGCATTTGAATTGGGGGGTAGGGCTGCGCCCCACTACTCCCAATTAAGATGCACCCGGCGGGCATTTTGCTTGACACAGCCACACGATCATTCTATACTGAATGAAATCGATTTCATCACGTTGCTGTTGGAGCAGAAGTGATTACCTGGGAGGGAAGCCCGGCTGCAGCAGGGCCTGTTCCTGGATAATCGGTTCTGCTCCAACAACAGCTTCATCGATTGCTATCCGTTCAGGAGACATCATGACAACGATCGCAGATGTTGCCCGGCGCGCAGGAGTTTCGCCGGTGACCGTTTCCCGGGTCATCAACGGCGCGTCCAACGTGCGCGCCTCCACTCGCGAAATGGTCGAGCAAGCCATCGCGGACCTGCATTACGTTCCGAGCGTCGTAGCCCGCAGCCTGCGCTCCAAGCGCACCTACGCCCTGGCGCTGGTGCTGCCCGATATCACCAATCCCTTCTGGACGACGGTGGCGCGCGGCGTGGAAGACGCAGCCCAGAATGGCAGCTACTCGGTGCTGCTGTGCAACACCGACGAGAGCCCCGCCAAGCAGCACCGCTATTTGGACATGATCGTCAGCCAGCGTGTCGATGGGGTCATCATTGCCCCGTATGACTCAGACGCCGAAAACCTGATCCGCTTGCGCGAACGCGACATTCCTACCGTAGTGGTGGACCGGCGCATCCAGGGCTGGGAGGTCGATTCCGTCTATGGCGACTCAGTCTCTGGCGCCTGCGCATTGGCAAACCACCTGATTGGATTGGGGCACAAACGCATCGCCATGATTACCGGGCCGCACGGCACCTCCACCGCTGAAGACCGCCTGGAAGGCTACCAAATGGCCCTGGAACAAGCCGGCCTGGCCTTCGACCCTACACTGGTAAAGCGCGGCGAATACCGGGCCGCTTCGGGCTTGCGCCTGATGACCGAACTTCTGGAACATCCCAGCCCGCCCACCGCCGTCGTCACCGCCAACAATCTAATCGCCATGGGGGCATTTGAAGCGCTGCGCCAACGAAAAATGTCGGTGCCGCAAGACATCGCTCTGGTCACCTTCGACGATCTGCCTGAAATCTCGCGCTTCTTCCCCTTCTTTACCGTCATCTCCCAACCGGCATACGAAATGGGCCGGGAAGCCGCCCGGCTGCTGCTGTCCCGTCTGGACGCCGGGAACCTGCTGGACCCGCGCTGTGTTATCCTGCCAACCCAACTGGTAATGCGCGTCTCGTGTGGACGGTTGAAGAACGGGCTCCAGCCAGACTTTGGCGACCATTTCGTCGCCGAAGAAATTATCCCCGTACCCACGCTAGAACGAAATTAACCTGATCCTGGAGGGTATGCATGATTGAAATGAAGATGCAGCTTCAACCGGCGTTCTTCTCCGAACGGGAGAAGAGTTTGATCGAATTTGGGGCGCTGGCGGCCTCAACATTCCTGTATCCGACCGGCGTCGCAGGCTTGCGCTTGAAGAATTGGCAGGGCGAGCTGGAACTGCTCCCGTTCCAGGGCCAGCAGATCTGGTCAGCGGCGTTCCGCGGCCGCACCCTGACGATGAAATCCATGTTCGACGCGCCCAACCCTACCCGCGACTACCTGCAAAATTACGGCGGATTTCTGATCCACTGCGGCGCAACCGCCATGGGCGTGCCGGCTGCCACAGACACGCACCCGCTGCACGGCGAGCTGCCCAATGCGCCCTATCAAGAGGCATTTCTGATCGCAGGCGAGGACGAGCGCGGCCAATATCTGGGCCTGGGTGGGCGTTATCGCCACACCCTGGCCTTCAGTGCCAACTACACGGCCGAGCCGCTGGTCAAACTGTATGCAGATTTCGAGCCTGTTCGACGTCTCAATGCAAGTCACAAACCTGAAGAACAGCGAGATGGAGCTGCTGTACCTGGCCCACATTAACTACCGACCGGTAGACAACGCCCGGCTGGTCTACAGCGCTCCCTGCACGCCTGAGTCAGTCCGGGTGCGCCGCAGCATCCCCTCGCACGTTCACCCCAAGCCCGGCTATCGTGAATTCCTGGAGGAGCTGGCCGAAGACCCATCCAAGCACAACCTGCTGAAACCTGAACTGCTGTTCGATCCGGAGGTGGTGTTCTTCTTGGATTACAAGGCCGACGAGCAGGGTTGGGCGCACTCGATGCAGGTGCACTCTGATGGCAGCGCCGACTACGTGCGCCACAAGCCCAGCCAACTGGATAAAGGTGTGCGTTGGATCTGCCGCACGCCCGATCAAGACGCCTGCGGCTTCATCCTCCCGGCGACTGCCGAGCCTGAGGGTTATACCGCGGAGAAGGAAAAGGGCAACATCAAGGTGCTCCCGCCCCACGGGACATGGTCGTACGAACTGCAGCTCGGAGCGCTCGACTGCGATGAAGCCACCCAGATGGAGACCAGGATCGGGAAGCTCCTCAGGTAAAGAAGAGTGTAGAGAGTATAGACTCAGAACAGCCAGGTCGCAAGCCTGGCTGTTCTGAGTCTATACTCTCTACACTCTTCTTTACCCAACTCACCAAACAAGCTATAATCATGTAGCTCTTTCATCAAAAGAGGAATGTCCAGCAAGGGGACAAGGGGACAAGGGGACACAGTGAGCATGATCGAAATTATTCACCAGGCATTCTTGTACGCAATCAGTCACGCCCAAGAGTTCGAGGGCGCTGTTGTTGCGCACCTGGCCCTGGTGGGGGTTTCGTTAGGGAGCGCCATTTTGATCAGCATCCCATTTGGGATCTGGACCTCGCGCTCACGCCTGGCTTCCCTGGCGATCATGAATACGGTCAACGGCATTCGGGTCATCCCCAGTCTGGCGGTGTTGTTCCTAGTAATCCCCTACCTGGGCCTCAGCACCAGCTCGGCGGCGGTGGCATTGGCGGTGCTGGCCTTGCCGCCGGTGCTGATGAACACCGACGCCGCCTTCCGCACCCTCGACCCGGCCATGCTGGAGGCTGCTCGCGGCATGGGCATGACACCGCACCAATCTCTGCTGCGGGTGGAGTTACCCCTGGCGCTGCCCGTGATCCTGACCGGCGTCCGCACGGCCACGGTGGAGGTTATCTCCAGTGCAACCCTGGCGGCCTTCGTGGGCAGCGGCGGCTTGGGCATCTACATCACGCGCGGTTTTGCCTTGTATGACTTTTCAATTCTAATGGTCGGAGCCGTCCCGGTTGCGCTAATCACCCTGATCGCCGAGGGTGGATTGTCCCTCTTGCAGCGTTCCGTGGAGCGCCCGACTTGAACACGATCCACAGTTTCTTTGGAGGAATGAATGAATTTCTATCGTTCGCGTAACGTTTACCGCGTTGCATGCTCGCCTTCCTGGCGCTGGCGCTGCTGGTTTCGGCCTGCTCACAGGGCAGCCAAACCCCGACGATTCGAGTAGGCTCGAAGGATTTCACCGAGCAGTTCATCCTGGGCGAGCTGTATGCCCAGGCATTGGAGAATGCCGGGTTTAAGGTGGATCGCAAGTTGAACCTGGGCGGCACCCCGGTGGCGCAGCAGGCGCTGCTCAACAATGAAATCGACCTGTACCCCGAGTACACCGGCACCGGGCTGCTGACCGTGCTGAAGCAGCCAGTCAACAGCAATCGCGAGCAGGTCTATCAGACCGTGGCGCAGCAGTACAAAGAGAAATTCAATTTGATCTGGCTGCAGCCTTCGCCAATGAGCGATACCCAGGCTCTGGCGATGACTCAGAAAGGCTCGCAGAAGTATGGCATTACGACCATATCTGAGATGGCCGCCAAGGCCGACCAACTGATCATGGTGGGGCCGCCCGAGTTCCAGGAGCGTGAAGATGGCCTGCCTGGGCTAAAGCGGGTTTACGGCGACTTCCAGTTGAAGGAATATAAGGCGGTCGACCCGGGACTGCGTTATCAGGCCCTGACCGAGGGCCAGGCGGACGTGGCGGTGGCGTTCAGTACTGACGGTGAGATCGCCGCCAACAACCTCGTGGTGCTGAAGGACGACAAAAATATGTTCCCACCCTATCAGGTGGCTCCGGTGATCCGCCAGGACGTACTGGATGCCAACCCCAGAATAGCCGATGTGCTTAACCGAGTCACAGCCCAGATCACCGACCCGGTGATGCAGCAGCTGAACTACGAGGTCACCGGTAAACAGCGCGAGCCTGCCGAAGTGGCCCGGGAGTTCTTGCAGCAGCAAGGCCTGGTCGAGTAGGCCCGGCGACCGAGCATTTAGATGGCAGAGATTCGATTCGATCGAGTTTGCAAATCCTATACCCAGGCCGATGAACCGGCCGTTAACGACATCAGCTTCGACGTAGATGATGGCAGCCTGGTGGTCTTGCTCGGGCCGAGCGGCTCGGGCAAGACCACCTTGCTAAAGATGGTCAATCGCCTGTATGAGCCGGAAGCCGGGACGATCCTGCTGGATGGGGTCGATATCCGCCAGATCGAGCTGACCGTGCTGCGGCGGCAGATGGGCTACGTGATCCAACAGGTGGGGCTGTTCCCGCACATGACCGTGGCTGAGAATATCGCCGTGGTGCCCAGCTTGCTGAAATGGCCGGAGGAGCGGATGCGCGCCCGGACCGATGAGCTGCTTACGCTGGTGCACCTGCCCGTAGAATTCCGCACACGCTACCCATCGCAGTTATCCGGTGGACAGCAGCAGCGGGTAGGACTGGCGCGCGCCCTGGCGGCCGATCCGAAAGTTCTGCTGATGGATGAGCCCTTCGGGGCTATCGACGCCATCACCCGCGCCAGCCTGCAAGATGAACTGATCCAGCTGCAAAACCAGCTGCATAAGACCGTTCTGTTCGTCACGCACGACGTAGATGAAGCCCTACGCCTCGCCGATCAAATCGCCGTGCTGCGGCAGGGCCGGCTGGTCCAGTATGGTGAACCCTGTGTGCTGTTGAATACCCCGGCCGACGACTTCGTGCGCGAGCTGCTCAACGCCGACGACCGCGTCCGCCAGCTCAGCCTGCTGCAGGTAGAGACCGCCATGGCCGCGCTGCCGCCTGAAGGACTGACCGGCCGCGAGCCGTCCCTGCCCTCAGGTACCGATCTGCGCCAGGCGCTCTCGCTGCTGCTGCGCCCCGAGATCGAACGGGTGATCGTCACCCAAGACGGCCAGCCGGTTGGACAGGTGACGCTGGCGGCGATCCGTCGTGTAGGCTGCCAGACAAACGAAGAGGAGCCGGTCAATTGAGCTATCTGATTGGCTATTGGCCGTTTGTGCTCGGGCTGCTCTGGCAGCATATCCTGCTGACCGGAACGGCCCTATTGATCGCTGCGCTGATCGCCCTGCCGCTCGGCTGGCTGCTGTATTCCCGGCGCGGGCTGACCGGCCCGGTGCTGGGTGTGCTGGGGATCATCTACACGATCCCCAGCATTGCCTTGATCATCTTTCTGATCCCGTTCTTTGGGCTGAACGCCCGCTCGGTGCTGGCGGCGCTGGTGCTTTACTGTCAGGTCGTCCTGGTGCGCAATGTGCTGGCTGGGTTGGAGGGCATCGAGCCGCCGGTGCTGGAAGCGGCGCGCGGCATGGGCATGGACTTTTGGCAGCAAGCCTGGCGTGTGCAGCTGCCCCTGGCGCTGCCGGTGATCCTGGCCGGTGCGCGCATCGCCGCCGTGGTCTCGGTCGCGATTGCCACAGTCGGAGCCAAGTTCGGCGCGGGCGGGCTGGGCGTGCTGCTGTTCGACGGCATCGCTCAGCACCGCATGGACAAAATCTGGCTGGGCGCAATCCTGGTCGGCCTGCTGGCGCTCTCAATCAATCAAGGCCTGCAGCGGTTGGAGCATCGTTTCGCCCCGCACCTGTTCTTGAAAGATTAGAGAGTGGCGAGCAGAGAACAGTGAGAGCCGGGCGCTTTACTGTTCTCTGCTCGCACTCTCTAATTCCGCTTTCATACTATAATCTCCCCTAGAACTTACATCTCAGGAGGCTGCATGCTTCGTCGATTATTTACCCGCGAGAATCTATGGGCCCTGGCGCTGTGCTTGATCTTGATCCTGGTGATCATCTTCACTGCCGGTTCGGCGCCTCTGTGGATTTACCAAGGGTTCTAAATGACACTGGCTGCAATCCTGGGCTTTTCTGGGTTGGCTGCCCTGATACGCTTCTTGAAGCGCGGCGAGCTGCGCATCTGGGCGCTGTTCCTGGCCAGCGCGGCCGCGGTCTACTGGCTGCAGCCCGCCACCCCCATCCGTTACCTGAATTACTGGCTGCCTTCACTGACCTTGATCTTAGCCGGGTTGAGTTGGGTCGTCACCACGCCGCATGAGGCCCGCCGTGGACGCAGTAACCTGCTGGCAGCCGGACTGCTGCTTGGGCTTGCGCTGCTGATTGCGCTGACCCGCTACCTGGGCGTTACCGGCGTGCTAGGGCTGGCGCGCCCGCCGCAGACCGTTCAGGTGATCGCACTGCTGGCAATCGCTGCGCTAGGAGGATTGGCCCTGGCACGCTTTAGCCTGCCAGGCCGGGCCGTGCTGACGGCGGCCATCCTGAGCATGCTCGCCCTGTTCCTGGTGCTCAAAGTGCCTGCGCTCGGCGCCTGGACCAGCTACAACCTGCGCCTGTTAGCCAACCAATCACTGGATCTGGCCACCTTCAACGATCTGCGCTGGCTAGGTTTCTCGTACCTCGCCTTCCGCCTGATCCATACCTTCCGTGACCGCCAGACCGGGCGGCTGCCAGTGGTCAGCTTGCGCGATTACGTCACCTACGCCATCTTCTTCCCGGCCTTCACAGCCGGGCCGATCGATCGGCTGGAGCGCTTCGAGCCGCAGTTGTGCGCGCCGCCCGGCCCGGCCGCACCGGACTTCCTGCTCGGTGGACGGCGGCTGGCCCTGGGTCTGTTGAAGAAATTCGTGCTGGCCGACAGTTTAGCCCTGATCGCCCTCAGCCCTGGCAATGCCGTCCAGATGCAGTCGAGCGGTTGGATGTGGGTGAGCGTCTATGCCTACGCACTGATGATCTACTTCGACTTCAGCGGCTACACCGACATGGCCATCGGCATGGGGTTGTTTGCAGGCATCCGATTGCCCGAGAATTTTGACAAGCCCTACCTTCGCCCAAACCTGACCCAGTTCTGGAACCACTGGCACATGACCCTGACGAACTGGTTCCGGGCCTACTACTTCAACCCGCTGACCCGCTCGCTGCGGCGCAAGCGCAGCCTGCCGCCGGTGCAGATCATGCTGCTCGGGCAGGTGACCACGATGGTGTTGATTGGCCTATGGCACGGGGTCACGCTGAACTTTGTGCTGTGGGGGCTGTGGCATGGCCTGGGGACGTTCGTTCAGAACCGCTATTCCAATTGGGCGGGTCCGCGCTTGCTAGGGATTGCCGGGCGCCCGCGCCTGTCGGCGGCGCTGAACGTGGGCAGCGTGCTGCTGACCTTTAACTTCGTAGCGCTGGGTTGGGTGTGGTTCGCACTGCCGAGCGTGGGGTTGTCGTGGCATGTGATTTTACGGTTGTTTGGATGGTGAAACATTGAGCTGGCCGTTCCTTCGTAACGTGCTGCTGAAAGCCATGGCGCTGTTCCTGCTGGCGAACCTGATCTTCGCGGCCTGGTTCCCGATGGACACGCTCGGACGCATATCGGCATACAACCTCATTTTCCCCGGGCGTGAGCGCTTCCCATTCGGCGAGGACTCCCGGCATGCCTACAACCTCAGCCTGGACAACCTGGAAGCCATGTTCGCCTCGCATGTGGTCAGCGCCCCTTACCCGCCGGACGAGTTCCGCCTGTTTGTGCTGGGTGATTCATCCACCTGGGGCACGCTGCTGCGCCCAGAGGAGACCCTGGCAGGCCAGATCAATGCCATGCGCCTCACTTGCCAGGATCGCCCGCTGCGAGCCTACAACCTGGGCTATCCGACCCTGTCGCTGACCAAAGACCTGATGGTGCTGGACGAAGCCACCGCCTACCGCCCGGACGCTGTGCTGTGGCTGGTGACGCTGGAATCCTTCCCGGAAGAAGTGCAGCTGGCCTCGCCGCTGGCGGCCAACAACCCGCAGCGCATCCATGCTCTGGCCGACCGCTACAGGCTTAACCTGCCCCCCGTTCAGGGAAAAGCGTCGACGCTCTTGCAGCGCACCATCGTCGGGCAGCGGCGTTCACTGATGGACCTGGCGCGCCTTCAGCTCTATGGCGTGATGTGGGCCGGCACGGGCATCGATCAGGTTTACCCGCAAAAGCCCACCCATGCCCAGCGCGACCTTAATCCGGACGACAGCTTTCATGGGCACACGCGACCGGAACAGGTCCGCCTATCCTTCGATGTGCTAGAAGCGGGGATGCAGGCGGCTGGTGATGCACCGGTGCTGCTGGTCAACGAACCGATCATGATCAGCAGCGGCAAAAACAGCGCCATCCGGTATAATTATTACTATCCACGCTGGGTCTATGACCCGTATCGAGCGCAAGTGAATGCGCTGGCCCGGCAGAACGAATGGCGCTACCTTGATCTATGGGACCTGGCTTCTGAGGGGGAGTTCACCAATAGCGCCATTCACCTGACTCCATCTGCTAAATCCTCGCTGGCAAAAAAGATCGTCGCGAGCCTGCAAACGGAGATTTGCACCAGACCTTAAAAAGATGAGATGAAAATACTGGTAAAGAAGGCCGGATTGTCCGGCTGTATATGGATTTTAATGCTCTCTAGCTGTGCGCCGGCTGCTTTAGGTGACGTTTCGGCTCCAAGGATGGCAGCTTCAGCCATGGTTCTCAACACGGGCGCCACAATCGCCACGGCCACCGACCCCGCACCCACCGGAATCGTCGCTGCGCCTGCCGTGCCCGCCGAGACGCAGCCCACCGGCGCCGCCCCAACCATGTCACCGGATGCCTGGAAGGACCTCCCCATCATCCCAATTCAATTGAGCGAGCGGGCGCGCCAGATCTACCAGGACGGCCTGGCGCTGGGCAACCGCCCGGATGCCTTCTCGAAGGTGGGCGACTGCGAGAGCAGCGCCGACTGGTACCTGTCGGACTTCGACAAGGGCAGCTATGATCTGGGGCCATACACCGGCCTTGGCGTGGTCATCGACCAATTCTCCGGCTCTTTCGAGCGCCGCAGTCTGGCGACCAAGCCGGGGTTCACAGCGGCGTCGCTGATGGTGCCGCTGTGGTCAACCCGCAGCGCTTGTGGCAGCGACGAATCGCCGCTGGCGTGCGAGTACCGCCTGAACCGGCCCAGCATCGCCCTGATCACCTTGGGAACCAACGACATCCACCGCCCCGAAAACTTCGAGGCCAACCTGCGCCGGGTGATCGAGTATTCGATCTCGCAGGGTGTGCTGCCGGTGCTGGCCACGAAGGCCGACAATCTGGAAAAGGATGGCAGCATCAACGCCACCATCGCCAGGCTGGCAAATGAGTACGAGCTGCCCTTGTGGAACTTCTGGCGAGCGACCGAACCCCTGTATCGCCACGGCTTGCAAAGCGATGGGGCCCACCTGACCTGGAGCCCGAACGATTTTAGCAACCCGAACAACTTGAAGCAGGCCTGGCCGCTGCGGAACCTGACCGCCCTACAAGCGCTCGATTCCGTTTGGAGGGAAGTCGGAAACTAACAAGAAAGGCCTTACTGCCGCCTGGGATTTATGCTGCAGGATCATGAACAGCATAGATCCCAGGCGGAGGCAAGGCCTTTGTTAAAAATAGAACCACCCCGGGATAAAACCCGGGGTGGTCATTTTGGCGCCCGTTCGTCAGGGTCAACCAATAAAAGTGAACGGTGCGCCGGTTGCCCCAATGGGCTTCTGCGGCAGATACCCGGATATATGACAGTGTACCTGTCGCGGATTGTACTTATGCGGCTGAGTTTCTCCCTGAGCGAGTAGAGGAGCTGTCCCCACGATTGTGAGAACCTCGTCTGCTTTCGCTCCTGAGACAGCTGCCGTTTTTACGGTTTGTCTCAAACAGCCGCCCCGATATTCATTACTCTTCATTCCTCTTCATTCGTCCGAAAGTTCTATGCAGATGACTCTGCTATCCGCCGCTGCTGCTCGAGCTAGTGCTCGTCGGGTTCGGCGTAACATTCGGTTCTGGACTCTCATTGGCGCCGCTCGGCACATGGATCGCTTCACCCCGGAAAATCAGGTTGGGGTTCTCGATCTGCGGGTTGGCATTGACCACCGACTGGTAGCTCACGCCCCAGCGATTGGCAAGTGCACCGAGGGTATCGCCATTCTGCGCAACGTAGTAACCGTCTACGTAATTGCCCTGCTCACCGAACATAAAGATGCGTTGCTGCAGTTCACCCGGATAGAGTGAGAAATTGGCGCCAGTCTGAGGGACAGCCTGGCTCTGACCAGCTTGCTGCTGGTTGTTCTGACCCGCCTGGCTCTGACCAATCATCATATTTCCATTCATAGAGAAGAAGCTCTGGAGCCCCTGATAGTCGGGCTGAGCGTTATTCTGCGCCAGCGGGCCGACATCAATATTGCAGCGGTCCATTACATTCCCCAACGTATCATTCGCAATGGTCGTGTAATTCACGCCATCAGGGCACGTCAGGGTCTGTCCGGCGGGAACTGAAGCGTTCCAGTTGCTGGTTACAAAGTCCACCAGCCCCTGATTGCTCGTATCCGTTACCATACCACTCAGCGAACCTTGCTGACCTTGCTGGCTCTGGCCGGTCTGCGGAACAGTCTCGGTGGCCTGAGCCTGGCCGGCTGATGGAGTTGCTTGGGTCTGTCCACCGGTCGCCGGGATGAGCGAGCTTACGCTCACCGGGATCTGCAGGAGCATACCCTGCGCGAGGGTGTAGCTCTGTCCATCCACCTGGCCCTCGTCGAGCGGCTGGTTAGCGCCAGACACGACACAGCCATTCAGGTCAAAAGCGCCTGCTGCCGGAGCAGCCGGGGTGGTCGCAGGGGTCGCCTGGCCAAAGGTCGTGAGACCGTTGTTTGCCTGGATCAACTGCTGTTCGGTAATGCCAAACATATCGGCGATGCCCTGCAGGGTATCACCGCTGTTGGCCATATAATACATCGAACCCGGCTGAAGATTTTGATTCACAAGGTCGTTATAGGTAAAGCATTGAACTTGTGCCTGCCCTGTTTGTGGAACAGCTTCTGTAGCCTGTCCCGCTGGAGCGGCCTGTGTGGCCTGCGGCATAACAGTAGGCATCGTTGTTGCCTGGCTTGTTTGTCCCGCTTGCGGTGTCGCTGTGCCACTTTGAGCAGCAGCTGGGGCAACCGCGAATGCGGCCAGCACCATCATTGCAATCCCTAACGACGGGAGCAGAAATCGTCCGAACTTTCTGCTTATCATTTTTTGTATCCTCCCTTATTACTTTTAAACATTTTTTCAGGCCTTAAAAAGCCCGCTTGAAGTACCATTAAGCTTCGCAGAAGGTGACGGCTTCGCGTATTGAATTGTTAATGTTCAGATGCGGGATGAAAGTTGTTCACCCTTCTTTGCTATACAACTATAAGCCCCCCTCCATAGTGGGGTCAATCAGGATTTATCCCGGCGCTTCATGGGAGTTGTCCTACAAAGCGAATTGGGTGAAATTCCTCTCGAATCTGCAGGATTCCCCTATGAATCAGGTAGGGATTTCCGCTTCTCCTCGCAGGGATTCCCCTCCCGGTAGGGAAAACTTACGTTGAACCTGACGCTTGCCATACGATCTCCCTACGTTTCCCTGATTTTCGCCCAAAACCGCTTGCAAAAAAGTGATACTCCTCCTAAAATCGACTTGTTCACAAAAAAAACCAATTTACCAATTCTGAAAATGGCTATACAGCGATAGTCCATGGGGCAAAGCCGGCACGAGCTGGTGAGACGACGAACCGCGGGCCAACCATCCTTTATGGATGGCAGGATAACCGGGTTTCTAGCAGGGAAAGCGACTTTTTCTCCAAAAAAGGACCTGGCATTCTGGGCCCTTTTTAATTGTGGAGGATCCCGTGAAATTGATGCGAGCATTACTGCTAGGCTCATTGTTGTTCGTTCTGGCCATCACGTTAATTCTGGTTTATGGTGTTCGTTCGATCCCTGAGTCCGCCTATCTTGAGAAAGAAACGAGAAAAGCAGTTCTCCTGTCTTCGGGAGGATTGGCGGAAACCACGTTGCGGGAAGACACTCCGGTCGATACCGGTGTTGTCGCTGCCAGCCTGGTGAACCAACCCATCGCCGCAGGTGTGGCCGAAGGCGGCGCCGCGGAACAGGATGTACAAGCGGTGGAACGGCCCCAGCCTGCTCAACCGGCTGTGAATGCCCAGCCTATCGCACAGCCGGCCCAACCCGGCCAAGACCTGCAGATGCAGCTGAGTAAATCGTTCCAGTCGTGGGATACGCAGCTGCCTCAGTTCGCAGGCGCCGTTGAGAACGGTCTGGCCGGGCAGGTAGTTGGCATGTATGTGCCCGGGGTCTTGGAACTCCAGGTGAGCCAGCAGCCGCCCGAAAATCCGCTCTACGTTTCCAGTGAAACCGGCATAGCGACTCAGTTCATGAAAGCGGCAGAGAACGGCGTGATCGGTTTGCTGGCGCACAACACCAGTTCGGGCATTTTGTTTTACCAGATCCAGGTCGGCGAGCAAATCGAGATCATTTACGGGGACGGCAGCCTGGAACGCTATGAGGTGCAAGCTATCGATGAGTTCCAAAAGTTGGACACCTCCAGTCCGATGAGCGATTTCGTCGACCTCACCACCGGCGCTACCCTAACCTCAACCCAGGTCTTCAACCGCTTTTATAGCGGAACGCGAAGGTTGACCCTGCAAACCTGCCTGGAGCGCAGCGGCGATCCAAACTGGGGCCTGCGCTTTATCGAGGCCTATCGCATTTACTAGCAAGGAAAACACAAACCGGAGGAAGCGCTTCCTCCGGTTTGTGTTTTTGGGGCAATCCTTTCCATTTCCGTTTATAATACCTCCAGAATAAACGGTCGAAGAGGGAGTATCGTGAACGCAGCCATCCTACCGACTTTGCAGCAGCACATCACCGGAGAAGTCATTCGCCAGCCGAAGCGTATCATCCAACCGGATGAGCCGCTCATTTCCAGCGGGCTGATCAACTCGTTTCACCTGGTCGATCTGGCGTTGTTCGTTGAAGATACATTCGGTGTGGTGATCGATGATGCCGAGCTCAATGCAGGCACGTTCGACACACTGAATCAGCTGGCAGCTCTGATCGTAAGCCGCCAGTAGGGGGAATTGAACATACGGCGCAGTCACTTCGCCTGCGTCTTTCATGAAAGCGGTATATCTTATGGCAGTGAACCTATCGCGAGTCTTAGAGCGATTGTATCGCGACCAGCCTGATCAAATCGCGCTGGTACTGCAGCACGCCGGTCAACCCGATCTGCCCATCACTCGACGCTCATTAATCGAGGGGGCGGGAGCCTACGCCCGAGCCCTGCAGCAGTACCGCATACAACCGGGTGAAGTCGTGATCTTGATCCTGCAGCACGGGCAGGCGCTGGTACAAGCCTTTATTGGCGCCGCCTTGCATGGGACGGTACCCTCGATCATGCCCTTCCTAACCGAGAAGCTGCTGCCCGAACGCTACCGGGCCGATCTGTCCGCGCTGATTGCAGTTACCCGCCCGGCGGCAATCGTTACTTATGCCGAGTTCGAGCCGGAGGTAAGGGCGGCGCTGCGACCGGAGGATTCTGTGCGGGCGGTGATCGTTGCAGAGGAAGTGGAAGGCAAGGGCCTGCCCGGCTTTCCCGAGATGGAAGGCCTGGCGCGCCTGCCGGACGACCTGGTTCTGCTACAGCACTCATCCGGCACGACCGGGCTGCAAAAAGGTGTGGCGCTCTCGCACAGGGCGATATTCAACCATTTGGAAAGTTACAACCAGGCGCTGCGGCTGTCGCAGGACGACGTCATCGTCAGCTGGCTGCCTTTGTATCATGATATGGGCCTGATCGCCGGGTTCCTTATGCCACTTCTGAGCGGCGTCTCACTGGTGCTGATGTCGCCGTTCGATTGGGTACGCGCTCCGCAGCGGCTGATGCAGGCCGTGTCACAGTATCGCGGCACGCTCACCTGGCTGCCCAACTTCGCTTTCAACTTCTGCTTCCAAAAAGTGCGCGACCGGCATCTGCAGGGTGTAGATCTATCCTGCTGGCGGGCGGTGATCAGCTGCTCTGAGCCGGTGCGCTATGACAGCCAGCGTCAGTTCCTGGAGCGCTTCGCCTCGTATGGTCTACGGGAAAGCGCTCTGGCGGCCAGCTACGCAATGGCAGAGAACGTCTTTGGGGTCACGCAAGGCGGCATCGGTGCGCCGCTGAACGTGGACAGGATCGATAGGGATACCTTCCAAACCCAACTGATCGCGCGCCCTGTCGATCCGGGATGCCCGGAGCTGCGCATGGTCTCATCCGGTCGCCCGATCTCGAACACACTTGTGCGCATCCTGTCTGTTGACGGTAAGCCCCTGCCGGATCGCCAGGTGGGTGAGATTGCGCTGCGAAGCAACTGCATGTTGAAGGGCTATTACAATCGTCCGGAGGAAACCGAGCAGGCATTCCTCGACGGCTGGTATTTGACCGGCGATTACGGCTACATGGCCGAGGGCGAATTGTATGTGACCGGTCGGAAGAAGGATTTGATCATCGTTGGCGGTAAGAACATCTATCCACAAGACCTGGAGCAGCTGGCGATGGAGGAACCGGGCGTCCATCCTGGGCGTGTGGTGGCCTTTGGGATATTCGACGAGCGCAGCGGCACCGAGGAGGTTGTGGTTGTGGCCGAGGTGGACACGGAGGACGCGCAGGAGCAGCTCCACATTGCCGATCGTGTGCGCCAGGCAGTGACACGCGGCTCGGCAGTGAGCCTGCGCAGCGTACACCTGGTCACCGGTCAATGGCTGGTCAAGACCAGCAGTGGCAAGATTGCGCGCGCCGCCAATCGGGATAAGTATTTGAAGGAAATGGAAGCGTAAAAAAGGGAGACGCTCATAGAGAACAGAGAGCAGCCAAAGCACTTTGGCTGCTCTCTGTTCTCTATGAGCGTCTCCCTTTTTTACGCCTTTTGCAGGTAATCCGTCAACCTCACCGCTAAATCGACATACTCGATCGCCAAATCCGGCTCTATGGAGAACTCATTGGCATGGGCGGCAATGTTGCGCAGATTGCGCAGGCGGTGATAGATGGCTGTAGTGCGATCGCTGATAATCCCGGCGTCCTCCAGCGCCTGCCCGAGCAGCAGCGGCGAGCGGGCGTCGCGGCTGGACAGTTCGAGGTTGTGACGCTTGGTGGCATCCACGGCGGCGCGCTCCACCTGCAGCCAGCCCTCCAGCACCGCCGCGCGCGGCGAAATAGGCGCCAGGTCGATCAGGTGCTGGCGCAGGGCTTCCAGCCCGGTATTGGCAGCCGGAGTGGGAAGCGCCTGGCGTACCCGCTGCGAAAGCTCCTGCACCTGGCGGCTGAAATCCAGCTCCAGCCCGCCGTACGAGAAGCGCTGCAGCGAGGGGAACAGCATCTCGATCTGCCGCCGCAGCAGCAGGAAGATGATCAGCACGGTGATTGGCCAGACCAGAATCTTTAACAACTCGATAACGAAAGTTAATGTATTCATACAGCCACCCTCATCCTTAAAAGAAGTGTAACATAAGCAGGGGTCTCAACCCAACCCCCTCTACGCCGGGTACGCCCCTCAGTAGCGGAGAGGGCCGGGATGAGAGACCGTTTGACAAACTTCTATCAACCCTTTATGATTGATATGGGGGATATTCTTAAGGAGGGATACGGATGGATAGGGACATCAACAACTTAGAGATCAACAGCAAAGTGACGCTCAACAACGGCGTCGACATGCCAAGGTTGGGTTTTGGCACAGCGCGTCTGCGCGACGACACCGCCCGCCAGGCGGTCGAAACAGCCTTGAAGACCGGTTACTTATCAATTGACACGTCGAAGAATTATTACAACGAAGAGCCGGTCGGGCAGGCGGTCCGCAGCGGTGTGGTGCCACGCACCGACCTGTTCGTGACGACCAAGCTGGAAACGGAAGACCACGGCTACGAGGGCGCCATGCGTGGGATGGAGGGCAGCCTGGAGCGCCTGGGGCTGGCTTACGTGGATCTGTACCTGATCCACTCTCCCGGGCCGGACAACCAGCGGCAGGACACCTGGCGCGGCATGGTTGAGCTGCTCAAGCAGGGCAAGACCCGCTCAATTGGGGTCAGTAACTTTGGCCGGAAAGAGCTCGAGGATGTCTTGGAGATGGACCTGATGGCGCCGCAGGTCAACCAGATCGAGCTGCACCCGATGAACTACCTGAGCCAGCTGGACCTGATCAATTTTTGCGAGGATAACCGGATCCAGATCGAAGCTTACAGCCCCCTGGATGTGGGCAGCCTGCTGAACAATGGTAAGGTGAAGGAAATTGCCGGCCATTATGACAAATCCCCGGCGCAGGTGCTGCTGCGCTGGAGCCTGCAGCACGGCTTTGTCGCCATCCCCAAGTCAGACGACCCGGCGCATATCCGCGCCAACGCCGACATCTTCGATTTCGAGATGTGGGATGAGGACATGGACCAGTTGGATGCACTCTCGGGGAGCGGAACGATCCGGTAAGAAAGGGAGCAGAAAAAAAGCAGAGAGCAGTTACTGCGTTCGATGCAGTAACTGCTCTCTGATCTATTTACTCAAACCTCAGCCTGCGCACGCCGACATAGAAAAACACCGCCGCAAAGAGCAGCAGCACACCCGCTTCCGGAAGAATTTGGGCCACGCCGTAGCCGCGCATCGAGACTCCGACCAGGCCTTTCATGGCCCAGGTGCTGGGCAGGATTTGGACGACCTTTTGATAAAGCGGCGGGGTGATCTCCATCGGCCACCAGGCCCCACCCAGCGAAGCCAGCAGCATGGAGAACAGCACGGTCAAGCTGCTGGCCTGGCTGCGGGTGTGGGAGAAAGCGCCCAGCATGACACCGAAAGCCGTGCCGGCCAGGCCAAAGGCCACCAGCATGACTGCCAGCGCCGCAAGCGACCTCCCCCAACTGACCCCTAAGACCAGGACCCCGAAGCCGATCAGCAGCGCCATCTGGATCAACCCCATGGTCAGCCGCCCTACGATCTTCCCGGCGATCAGCGCGCCCTTGCGATTGGGTGTGACCAGCAAACGCCGCAGTGTGCCGCCCAGGCGCTCGTTGACGAACACCTCGGCCCCACCGATCAGGGTGATTAACACCCAAGTGACCAACTGCCCCGGCGAGGATTGAGCGAACCCAATGGCGATGATATTCTCCACCGGCTGCGAGCCCACCACAGTCTCGGCTTTCGCCGGTGGGTTGGCCAGGGCCGCATGCGCGGCTTCCAGGCTGCTCTGCATGTAATCCTGGCGATCTTGCAGACGATCGAACGGCTGCATCGATTCGGCCAACTGCACGCTTTGGTTGGCAATCGCTGCAGAAGCGCTCACCCGCCGTACAGCCGCTTGCAGCGCCTGCTCGACTCCGGCGGTTTCTGCGCTGCGGGACTGGAGCTGCAAATCGAGCGTCACCGGCCGGCCTTCCAATACAGATTGGCTGAAACCAGGTGGGATCGTCAGCAGCGCTGCAGCCTGATTGTTCTGGAACTGGTCCAGCGCCGCATCGAACGGCAGCGCTACCGGCCGGATGACGGTCGAGTTGTCGATGGACTGGACGAGCTGATCGGCAAAGGCGCCTTGATCCTGGTTGGCAACCAGCACCGGTGAGCGCAGGTCCTCACTCGCCGGCTTGCCGAAAGGCCCGCCCAGCGCCATGCCGACGATCCAGGTGAACACGATCGGCAGCAGCAGAAAGAACACCAGCGTCCAACGGCTGGAGAATTCGATTTGAATATCGTTCCAGGCAATGGCAAGGATCTTACGCATATTGCCTCCGGAACGCAAAGATGGCGGCGCTGAACAAAACCACCGCCATGCCGAACAGAACCAGGATGCCCGGCAGCACGCTGTTCAACGTGCCTCCGTAGATCAAGCTGTAGTAGCCATCGATGCCCCAGGCGTTAGGCGTGATCAGGCTGAGTTTTTGCATGAACAGCGGGTACTGCATGCGCGGGATGAAGTTACCCGCCAGCACTGCAAAGATCAAGTTGACCGCCGTACCAACGGCGTTCGCCTCGCCGGGCGTGCGCGCGAAAGCGGCGATGGCGATGCCCCAGCCGCTGGCAGCCGCCACAACTGCCAGGGTCATCAGCGCTACCGCCGGGGCTGGTCCCCAACGGATTCCGAACAGGAACGAGCCAACGACGATCACCACCGTCATTTGCAGCAGCCCGGTCAGGAATACCCCCAACATCTTACCACCCAGCACATGGGAGCGGGGTGAGGGACTGATCAACATGCGCGGCAGCGTACCTTGCTCGCGCTCGGCCAGCAAGCTGCGCCCGGCAGCGGTCATGGTAAAAGTCAAATACAGGATCGCCGTGCTGGGGGCCATGTACTTGAGGAAGTTGAAGCCTTCTTCGGCTGCAGGCTGGCTCTCGATGCGGCTGTTAAGCGTGACCAGTTCGGTGTTCAGCGACTGCTGGACGATATCCTGCCCCTGGCTTTCCGCCAACGCCTGCACCTGATTGGGGTCGACTCGCCCACTCTGCACCAGCTGCCCAAAACCAACCTGCACGCTGGAGACGCCGGTGGTGAGATCGGCCAGGATGGTATCCACGATACTACGAATGACCCCGGCGCGGATAGGGCTTAACGGGCTGGCGTAAACGGTCACCACCGCCTGCCGGCGCTGTTGCAAGTTCGAGAGGTCGCCTTCTTGCAGGCCGGGCGGCAAGATGCCGTCGGAGAAGTCTGCCGGGATGATCACAGCCGCAGCGTATTGATCTTTATCCACGGCCTTTTTAGCGGCTTCCTCGTCCGTGAGTTCGACCGGGGCAACCAGATCGGTCAGTTGATCGGATTGGAACGCCCGCACGACGTACGAGCTGAACTGGCCGCTGTCGTGGTTGACGATCGCCACCGGGATTTGGGTGATGCCGCCGGTACTGCCGCCGCCCCCGCCCAATCCGCCGAAGGCAAAGGCGACCACCAGGGTCAGCGCCAGTGGGGCAGCCAGCATGAGCAGCAAACCACTGCGGTCGCGTAAGACCAGAAGGATGTCTTTCCAGGCGACGTTGAGGATTTTCATGCCGTCAGTCCCGTAAAGCCCGGCCGGTCAGATGCAGGAACACGGCCTCCAGGTTGGGCTCCTGGATGTCCACCGAGCGGATCTTGACGCCCAACTCGTTGGCGCAGGTGATCACCGGGGCCAGCAAAACTTCAGCGGAAGGCACCACTAAAACGACCTCGTGATCGGCACTGGAGGACTGCAGCACACCCGGCACGGCGCGCAGGGCGTTTGCCAACGCCTCTCCATTCGCATCCTCGCTAAGATGCAGGCGAAGGGTCTCGTGCTCGCCGACCAGTTCGGTCAGCTCAGGCTGCGTGCCGATGGCGATCATCTCGCCGTGGTCGATGATGCCCACCCGGGTAGACAGCTCCTGGGCTTCTTCCATATAGTGGGTCGTATACAGCACAGTCATGCCTTGCCGGTTGAGCGCCTTGACCGTATCGAGGATGTTGCGCCGGCTCTGCGGGTCAATGCCAACGGTGGGCTCGTCCATAAAGATGATCTGCGGCTGGTGCAGCAAGCCCACCCCGATGTTCAAGCGGCGCTTCATCCCGCCGGAGTACTCCCCCACCCGGCTGCGAGATCGTTCGGTCAGACCGATCTGCTCCAACACCTCGGCGGCCCGGCGCTTGAGTGCAGTTCCGCCCATGCCGTACATGCGCCCCCAAAACAGCAGGTTCTCCTCGGCGTTGAGCGAATCGTACAGGGCGATCTCCTGCGGCACCACACCGATGATGCGGCGTACTTGCATCTCCTGCTTGCGGATCGAGAAACCACCGATCAACGCGTCGCCGGAGTTGGGCGCGAGCAAAGTCGAGAGCATCGAGATCGTGGTAGTCTTCCCGGCCCCGTTCGGCCCGAGCAGGCTGAAGATCTCACCCGGTTGGATCGCAAAGCTGACGCCCCTCACCGCCCGGACGTCGCCGTAGGTCTTGGCCAAGTCGTGAACTTCGAGTATCGGTTGCATCGTTATCAACGCTCCAAATAACCCTCAGGAAAGGATAATTATATCCGTAAACGCCTTATTCAGAGACGCAGAGGTACGTAAATTCCCAGATTCGATCGCCATATTCTTTCATCAGTTACCGCTTCCGCGATACAGGTAAATGTCATATTGGCGGTCAGCATCCACTTTCTGGTCCGCGAAACGATAGTTTTTTTGAATATACGCCTTAATCGTAGCGATTTAACGGCGATATTGGCCTGCGGCATCCTTGTGATAGATCTGCCGTGAAAAGCGGCGTGCATGGATTGTTGGTATCAATGATGATCTTGGGTGGGTGGGCTGTTAATTTGGCTAAGATCTCTTGCTCTTCTCGCTCTAAAATATAGCCTTTTACATACAGTGGATACTGGTAAAAATAGGAGATTGGTGATTCGCGGCCGGATAAAAAATTGATCGCCGGCTCGTCTCCCCAAACCAACACATAATCTTCAGGAACGCTATTGTGTTGAATATAGGATATGGCTTGCGAATGCGTTGTAACCATCTCATCATAACTGGAAAGCTTGACATAGATGTTATAGAGGGGGATCACGGAATTCGTCGCCAGAAAAATCACGATCATCGTAAGAGGGATCCGATTCAATTCGCCCGTTCCAGGCGCTCTGATTAACACATCAATAAAGAACGCAAGCAATATTGCAGCGGTAGGTAAAATCAGCATGTAGTAGTGCTCGTAGTATATAGATGAAAAATCAGCAATGAATATTTCAAATAGGAACGATACGGTGCCAAAAACGATGATGTATTTCGTCGCCGGAGGATAGGAGATCGTCCCAAGATGGGAGAGGTTCTTGCGGATCATAGCCAGAGTCTTTCTGCCCGGCAATCGGATCGAAGTGCGAGAGATCCAGAGGTAGAAAATATACAGAACTGCGAACAGCCAGCCAGAAAAAACCAGATAGGATATGGAAGACGCATTGAAGAGGTAAACGATCTCTTTATGAAAGTGGGTGATCTTGTCGATCATCGAATTTGAGCCGGAATAGAAGACATTGTATATGAAGGCGGCGCGGTAAAAATCGAATAGGGCGCCGTGAGCATAAAAATAGGCAATCACTCCCATGAGAGGGATCAGGCTGCCCGCAGAAAAAGCAGCCAGGGATCGAATGAGCGCCTTCGAGAAGTTTGTGATGAAGAACAAAAAGAGAATGACCCCGACCCACAGGGAGACGCCGTTTTGGCGAAGAAGAAAAGCGAGAGCAAACAACAGGCCCAGCAGAAATGAATAGAAAATAAAGCGTTTTCGGTCCACGTAGATTTGATATAGAAGTAGATAGGCGCCCAGGATTAAGGGGATGGTATATTCTTCGGTGTAGTTTCCCCCGCCATAAAAAGCGGTCAATAACAGGTAAAAAAACGGGATCACCAAATAAGAGGTTAAGTCCGAAAACATTTTTCTGATTAAATAAAAAAGAAGAAAACCGTCGGCGACCAGAGAAACAAGCTCCAAAAACCAGACTCCCCAGACCGAATCGTTGGACACGAGCAACCCAAATGCGTCGATAAAATGGACGAGCGGTGTTTTATGATCCCATAAATCACGGTATAAGATTTTTCCCTGTAAGATTTGAGAGCCCGCATAGAGGAAAACACCAGAATCACGGTTTGGAACGCTGGTAAAAAGGGGGCTTTGTGGTAGCAGGACAAACAGAGACAGAATCAATAAAATCAGGGTAAGAAGAACGATCTGCCTTATATTCATTTTTGGATTCCTTATTCCCCGCAGCTGCTTTCAATGCTTTTTATTCTCAAGATAATTATAGTCTCGCTCTGAATTTTAGCTGATAGGGCAGGTGATCTTGCGCGGCTTTGACGTGCTGTCCAGTCGTACGACATGCAAGTCGTTTGATTTAATGACCCAGGAGGTCTATCGTTTTAAAATGCAGAAGAACCCAAAACACAAAGTTCAGGGTTCTTCATACCGCCGTGGCTTTGGATTGCGTTTGCGAGGTTATAGATCCCGTTGGGTAAATAAGCGCACGGCTAGCGCCAGCATCGCCACCAGATAAATAACGCCATACACGATCATCATAGCGCTCGGCACCGAGCGGGAGACGAACGGCCCGCCGGCGAACACCTGCACCAGCGGCGAGGTCATCTCATAGGAAGCGCGCCGCCAGAGCGCCTCGCTGGGCATGATCAGGCTGGAGATGACGCCAATGTTGAGGGTTACCTGGCTGCTGAGGAAGGAGCCGATTTGCTCCACCCAACTGCCGATAAAGGCAAGTCCGTACAGACCAAACACAGTCGCGCCGGTAGCCAGCGTGGAGAAGCGGCTGGAGGCGGCCAGGGTGATCGACAGGACTGCCAGGCTCTCCAGATACATCAACGCCAAACCGGCCGGGATACGCGGCGGGAGGTAGCCGGTTTGCGCCCAGGTGCTGAGGATCAGTCCACCGGCCATTAAGAGAAGGTACAGCCCCAGCAGGGCAGCGAAGCCCAGCCACTTTCCCATCACAACTGCCGAGCGCTGCAGCGGCTTGGTGACGATGGCCTGGATCGAGCCGGATGCGATCTCTCCGGAAAGGGTGTCCGCTGAGACCAGGGCAGCCATGGCGATCATCAAGAAGTTGGCCGTGTACAACCCGGCCATGAGAGCAAAGCTGTATAACGCCTTCTCCCCGATCTTATCAAACATCGAAGCAGGCATGATCGGCATCTTCATGTAATGCAAGCCAATGCTGTATACCGCCAGGAAAGCGATACCCAGCAGCGATGCCGCCAGCGCTATTTTGCGACGCACCGCCTCCCGGAAGGTCAAACGGGTCAGGGTCCACACGCTCATCACAAGCCTCCGTCGGTGCCGATCACCTGGATGAACAGGTCTTCCAGCGAGAGATGCTGGGGGGTGATGGCGTACACGTCTGCGCCTTGGACGGCCAGGTAGCGGGTGATCTCAGGCAGGACTTGCTCGCTGCGCACAGTCAGCGTGACCGCAGCCGCACCTCCAGCCGCCGGGAGCTGGCTGTGCAGGTTGCGCCCGAACTGCTCCAGCCCGGTGATGATCTCGGGCGTCAGGCAGCCGGCCCGGATGCTGACGTGCGTCTCCCCCCCGATCAAGTCGTTCAGCGGACTGATCTGCAGCACCTCGCCGTTCTTGATGAAGGCTACGCGGTCGCAGGTGATCTCCACCTCACTGAGCAGGTGCGAGTTAAGGAAGATGGTTGCGCCCTGGCTGCGCATATCGTGGATGATGTCACGCACCAACCGCCGTCCAACCGGGTCGAGGCCCGAGGTGGGTTCATCCAGGAATACCAGCAGCGGGTCGTTGAGCAGAGCCTGGGCTAAACCGATGCGCTGCAGCATACCCTTGGAGAAGGTGCCCAGCTGCTTCTTACGGTACGGCTCCAGCCCCACTCGCTCCAGCAGGGCCGCGATTCGTTTCTTGCGCCGCTCTTGGGGGATATGGTACAGCTCAGCGTGCAGGGTCATGAACTCTTCGGCGCTCAACCAGTCGTGAAAGCGGAAATGCTCGGGCAGAAAGCCGACCCGGGCCCGCGCCGCAGGCTCACCCAACGGCACCCCCAACAGCCGGGCGCTGCCATAGGTCGGTGTGATCAGCCCGAGCAGCATCTTGATCGAGGTGGTCTTGCCGGCGCCGTTCGGTCCTAGGAAGCCGAACACCTCACCTTGCTGCACCTGCAGGTCGAGGCCACGCACGGCCAGCTTGTCGCCGTAAGCCTTGCCCAGATTGTCCGTTTGGATTGCGTAATCGGTCATGGGGTATCGCTTTCAAAGGCAAGATTTGCAGGCGGCACAACCGCCTGCAAATCTTGCGTCAATTTCTTTCAGTTCAGGTCGTTCGCCAGCGCCAGGCCAGGGGCCGGGTCACCGTAGCCGATCACAGCGTAGATGATGCCATCGCGCACCCACAGGACCGTATAATCTCGCTGGGAAGGATCCTTTTCGTCGGCCTGCACCAGCAGGTTGCCGCTGACGCCGTCGACCTGGATGCTTTCGTAGCTGACCATGTGGCGTGGGATCGGGATAACCAGGGTTGAGGCCCAGTCCACGCTCTGGCTGAAGGAAGCCGCTTCTTCCTCGCTCATACCCAGGAAGCGCAGGCCAATCTCGGCAATCTGGGCCGGGTCGACGTTGGGCTCGGTGGTGATGGCCGGGCTGGGCGCCTGGATGAACAGGAAGCAGTCCTCGCTGCTCACCAACTCGTGGGTTTGCGCCTCGTCCGGATCGGACGATTTGGCGTAGCGGCACTCGCCGTAGGTGGTCTTGACGCCGGTGGGCAGGTCGGCGCTGACGGTCACGCCGTCCAACTCCGCCGGGACTTTCAGGTCGGCGCGGCCGGCCTCATCCAGCAAGGTCTGGGCCTGCTTTTGATCGACCGTAAAGCGGAAGGCCGGGCCGGATTCGATGGTCATCTCGATCGGCTCCAGCGGGTGCTGCCAGGTACGGACGCCAAACCCGGCGACCTGTGAGGCTTCAGCCGCACCTGCAGCAGTCTGCGGATCAGCAGCTTCGCGGGTGACGTTCATCGAGCTAGAGAGCAGCTGGCCAACGGTCTCGGCCATGCTGGGCTCATTGCCGGTGGCGTTGAAGGGGTTCATGTCCATGGGCAGCAAAGTGATCTGCTGAACGCGGAACAGGCTGAGGAAATTACTCGCCAGGACGCGCACCGGCTGGAAAGTCAGCGAAATCGCCAGCGCGGCTGCCAGAGCGAGCGTTACCCACACGGGGCGTTTGAAAAGATTGTTAAACATTGACGGTGTCTCCTTGTTTCTCAATTGTCGGATGGCTTGGCGGGCCGGGCGGGGCGCTTCGTGCAGGCCGGGTTCAAGCGCCGCGAGGTGAACGGTGATGCGCCGGGATTGGTGCGTCATGACTTCCAGGCGGCTGCGGCATTTCGAGCAGCCGTCCAGATGATCTTTGGCTTTCTGGCGCTCGTGCGCCGGCAGCTCATCGTCCAGGTAAGCACGCAGGGTATTATCCTTCAGGTGCATCTCTCACCTCACTTTCGTAGCGCTTCAAGAACTCTTTCTCGGCCCGGATCAGCAGCGTTCCCACGGAAGCGGTCGAGACGCCGAGAGCGTCCGCCACCTCCTTGTACGACAGCCCGCTGTGGCGCAGGACCAGCAGCTTGGCCTGGCGGGGGTTCATTGTTCGCAGGACTTCACGGACTCGCCTGCGCTCATCGACCTGCTCGACGGCGCTCGCCGGGTTGGGAGCGTAAGTCTGCTCCAGCGGGTCGCTCATCGCGCCAGTCTCGTACCCCTGCCGCCGCTTGGCGGACCGCAGGGCATTGTAGCCCAGGTTGGTCGCCACGCGGTACAGCCAGCCGCCCAGAGAGTTGGGATCCTTGGGAGGGCGCTTCCAACAGCGCCAGAAGGTCTCCAGCGCCAGGTCTTCGGCCTCGTCGTGACAGCCGGTCAGCCGGTACAGCACCCGGTAGATGCGCTCCCAATACTCCGCAAACAGGCGTTCGAAGCCGGAATCATCTTCCGGGCGCGCCTGGCTTTGTGCAGCCTGCTCGCTTTTGCGGGAGCGTATCATGGTCTTCCTCGGTATCGTCAAATGTCTCTGCGCCATATTCTATACTAGAAACACCGCCCGGCGGGGATTTGTGACAATATGGGAATAGAAAATCCCCTATTCTTATTGGATGACAGTGTCATCCAGGAAGAATAGGGGACTTCTCGAAGAAGATCTTAACGCTGGCGAGCGCCGTTCATGAGGATCTCAAGCCACTTGATCATCTTGAGGCCGTTGGGGCTGAGCTGGTCTTTCTTCACCCGCCGGATCATCCAGAACTGGAAGGCCACCCACTCGGTAATTGCCTGGTCCGGCTCGATGGGCATACCGTCCAGGTCGTAGGAACGCTGCACCAGCTCCTCGTCCAGCTCGGTCACAACTTCGTTGTCGATAATGCTCCACACCTCGACGCCGCCGTCCAGGTCGACCAGGATCCAGCAACGAGAGGCCAGCATAACTTGTAAATTGCGCTGGATGCGCTGGTAGCTGGGGTCTTTACGCAGTGTCTGCCAGAACTTTCTGCTGGCTCCGCCGGTCAGATCTTCCGGATCAAAATCATAAAATTCATCGTTCATCGCCCACTCCTACAAGTAAATGCCCTCGCGATTCTGTTCTCTATCCTTATTATAGAACAAAATTACTATTTCGCAACCCCCAAATCGGATACCTATTAAAGGGACCGTTTTACCATTAAATCGAGCTTCATTGTTATGGATCCCCCGGCTTCTTTCACCACCCTGAAACCGGCGCGCTCATAGATATGGATGGCCCGGTTGCCGCCGGTGACGGACAGCGATAGCGCCGGGTAGCGGCCCTGGGCCGAGCGGATCAGGCGCGCCAGCAGCTCGGTGCCGGCCCCCTGGCCGCGATACTCTGGCAGCATGGCTAGCGAAATTTCCGGGGTGCGCTCGTCGATGTAGCCGTAGCCGCGCCGGTCGCCGGCCAGCAGGCGCAGCCAGGCGGCCCCAACGGGTTGGGCGCTGGCTCGCTCGATCGCCATCCAGCCGCAGTCATCGTCCCGGCCCCAACCTTTCACATAGCAGGCCAATTCAGGCTGGAAGACGATCTCGCGCGGCGGCGGGGACTGCCCCGGCGGAACGTAGATGGCCTGGTAGAGCATTTCCCACAGGAAACGCTCGTCTTGTTTACGAAGCTGACGGTAACGGAAAGTAGCTGTCATTGTGCCGATTTCACTGCCCAAACGCCCCATATCGAACGCTCCCCAAGAACCGAATGGAGCTCCATGTGCAGGATGCGCTCCAGATGAAAGCCCTCCGAGATCTCATCGATTTCCATGCGGTCGCTAAAGTGGAGCGGCAAGCCGTGCGGGTTGAAGAAGGTGCCCGGCTCTATCGGCTGTCCGCCGCCAAAAGCGATATCTTCTTTGCCAAACAGATCGAAATACAGGTAGCCCCCTGGGCGCAGCACCCGCCGCAGCTCCTGCATTCCACGACACAAATCACCCTTCCTGTGGTACGGCAGCACATGCACGCACACTGCCGCCGCAAACGATTCGTCTGCAAACGGCAGGCGCAGCAAGTTTGCGGCCTGGTAGCTGGCGGGGAAGCCCCAGTCTCGACTGCGGGCGCAGGCGATAGAGAGCGCCAGCCGGGATACATCGACGCCGTCAACCTCGAAGCCGGCGCGCGCCAGGTAGAAGGTATTTCGGCCTCGCCCACAGCCCACGTCCAGCACTCGTTCTCCAGGCGCAAGCTTGCGCCAGAGATGATCTGTGAAGGCAACCATCTCCTCATCGGGAAACTCCGGCACCGGCGGACGCCGCAAACTGATATCGTTTCCGCTGCCGGACGAGCCAGTCGTAAAACCCATGAGATCCCCTTTCCATGTTAGAACCGGACATCCCCGAATTGTCGTTTGTTAAATGCTGGGCTGGGGGTATGAAAGTAGTATAGCATGAGCTTCAAAGAGGCGGGTGCTTGTGTGTTCGCGGAGCTGCTGCTTTGCGAACACACAAGCGCCCGCCTCTTTGAAGCTCATGCAAAAGTCCCGGATTGTTATACAATATAGCTAACGAATTCCGTTGATCAGTGAAAACCTGGAGGGTGTATGGGCACCGGAATGGTAGAAACGCCGCTTTATCCAATTAAGCAGCCGGGGAACTTATCGGCGCGAGTCCAATGGCTGCGTGATTTTTATTTCCAGGGGATCGAGCGCAAGTGGAATAATGAATTCACCTCCTGGACAACCGGGACCCCCTGGGACTTCCAATACAACGAGCTGACCTTCTACATCGTCCCGGAGACCTACACCTTCTTCGATACGTTCCGCTCGTCCTTCAAGCAAACCGCCAAACCGGTGCGCCTGGACGCCAATTTTTGGAAGTGGAGCCTGCCGGAGCGCCGGGCGTGGTTCGTCAAAGAGGTGATGATCAACTACTTGCCGCAAGAGATGTTCCCCGGCGATTTGCTGGCAGGGGCGCGCTTCAACATCCTGACATCCTGCTGTCTTAATAAGCGCGAGGCCGCCCGCCACGACAAGATGGTGTACGGCAAGCAGGGCGCACGCGCTGCGGTCATCTGGTTCCACAATCATGGCTGCGGCAATTCGGGAGCCACCAGCGGACACTTGATCCCCGATTACCCCTCGGTATTACAGTGCGGCTGGAAGGGCATCGCTCTGGAAATTGACCAATCCCTGGAGTCGCTTTCGCCGCAAGAGCGCCAGGGATCGCGCGGCGCCCAGCTGCGGGCCATGCGCACGTCCGCCACGATGGCGCGTGAGCTGGCAGCGAAATACAGCCAGTTGTGCGCCGAGCTGTCACTGCACGAGCCGGACGCGCAGCGCAAGGCCGAGCTGAACGAGATGGCCAACATGCTGCTCAAAATGCCCTGGGAGCCCGCCGAGACCTTCTGGGAGGCGGTCCAGTCGCTGTGGCTGACGCACATGCTGGTGATGGCCGACGAAAACTATCCCGGACCGGGCGTGTCCTTCGGGCGCATCGACCAGTATCTGTACCCATACTGGCGGCGCTCCATCGACGACGGCATGGATCCCGAGTTCGGCAAAGAGATCCTCAAATGCTTTTGGGTGCACTGCAACACAGCCTACGACGCCCTGATCCGCACGGGCGGCAATCAGGGCATCACTGCCGGGTACGGGCAGCTGATGACCCTGTCCGGTATGGGGCCGAACAGCGTTGACATGACCAATGACCTGACCTGCACCATCCTGGACGTGATCGACGAGATGTCGCCGATCCTGGAGCCCAAGCCCAACGTGCGCCTGCACCGCGGCTCGCCCGACAAACTGCTGGACCGGCTGGTCGATATGATCGCCTCCAGCCAGGGTGCACCCTTCCTGCTCAACTTCGATGAGCGCTCGATGGCCGGGATGCTGCTGGAAGCGCAAAAAGCGGGGGTTGAACGCTACATCCACAAAGGCAACGTCCACGACTACGCCCCGGTCGGCTGCCTGGAGAACACCATGGCGGGCAACGACCGCTCCGGCACGGTGGACAACAACCTCAACCTGCTCAAAGCGGTCGAGCTGGCCCTCACTGGCGGATACGATCTACTGCCCTTCACCGACCCAATGAGCGGTAAAGAAGAACCAATCGAGCGCTGGGGCGCCAACACCGGTGTGCCCAACAACCTGATCGTCTGGGGGCACGAGAATGATCGCTCGAACAGCTTCGGCGTCTGGGAACAGTTCTGGGAAGCCTATGTGGCGCAGACCCAGAGATTGATCGAAATGACGGCGGCACTGTACGAGCGCTCGGAGGAGATCCGGGCAATGTATGCTCCCACGCCCTACTTATCCTGCCTGGTTCGTGGCTGCGCTCGTAAAGGCATGGACGTCACTGAGGGAGGCGCAGAGCTCAACTTCTCCACGTTGGAAGCGGTCACCTTTGCCACCACGGTCGATTCGCTGCTGGCGGTCAAATATTTGGTGTACGACAAGCAGGTCTGCAGCCTGATTGAACTGATCCAGGCGCTGAAGGACAACTGGAAAGGCCACGAGGTGCTGCAAGCCACTGCGCTCAACAAAGCGCCCAAGTTCGGCCGCGACGATGACGAAGCCGACGAGATGGCTGCGAAGGTCATGGCGTTGTTCGCCGAGGAGACCTGGAAACACAAGACCCGCTCGACCGGGCGGCAGTTCCGCCCGGGGATGTTATCGTGGAACTACTGGATCGCCGACAGCTTCGTGCTGCCCGCCAGCCCCGACGGCCGCGCCCAGGGCAAGTTCCTATCCAACGCCATCTGTCCATCCAACGGCGCCGACATCAACGGCCCGACCGCCAACGTCAACTCGGTCGGCAAGGCGCTCAAAGGCGGCCTTCCGGGTCAGTTCTGCAATGTGCTGCCCAACGGCGCCAGTCACACCATGACCTTCAACCCCTCGCTCATGCGTGACCCGGAGCACAAGCAAAAGTTCAAGGCCTTTTTGCGGGGCTACATCGAGAACGGCGGCACAGCTCTGCAGGTGAACGTGATCGAAGCCGACATGCTGCGGGATGCGCAAAAGCATCCCGAAAACTACCGCCATCTCCTGGTGCGGGTAACCGGTTATAACGCCTATTTCACCGCCATCGGGCGCGAGCTGCAAGACGAGATCATCGCGCGCGAGAGCCACGCCATGTAGGGCCGGTTGCGATGAGCCTGTCCGCCACAATCCTGCATTTACAGCGCCTGTCCACCGAAGACGGCCCAGGCATTCGCACGACGGTCTTTTTCAAGGGCTGCTCGCTGCGCTGCCAGTGGTGCCACAACCCCGAGAGCATCTCGCCGCAGCCGCAAGTGCACTGGCTGGAGAACCACTGCATCGGCTGCCGGACGTGCACCAAGAGCTGCCCGAGCGGAGCCATCCGCTGGTCGGACACCGGCCCGGTCATCGACCGGGCCACCTGCAGCGGCTGCGGGCTGTGCGCCGAGGCCTGCCCGGCCAACGCCATGGAGCGCTTAGGCACGCAGACCGAGCTGGAGCCGCTGGTCAAGGAACTGCTCAAAGACCAGGCGTACTTTGAAGCATCGGGCGGCGGGGTGACTGCCTCAGGCGGCGAGCCTACCCTGCAGTCCGGCTTCACCGCGGCGCTGTTCGAGCGCCTGCACGCCGTCGGGGTGCAGACCGCCCTGGACACCTGCGGCCTGTGCTCGCAAGAGGCACTGGCGCGCATCCTGCCGTTCAGCGACCTGGTGTTGTTTGACTTGAAGCTGATGGACCCCGAGCAGCATCGCCGCTTTACGGGTCAGGACAACCGCTTGATTATGGAGAACCTGCTGTTCGTACGGGATACGCTGAAATCCAGACCCGAGAAGGCGCTGTGGATCCGGACACCGCTGATTCCCGGCGCGACAGCCACGCAGGAAAACCTGGCGGCCATCGGCGCATGGATCGCCGAGAACCTGGGGGAAGTGGTGCAGCGCTGGGAGCTGTGCGCCTTCAACAACCTGTGCCGCGATAAGTACCGGCGCCTGGATATGCCCTGGCCCTTCGCCGAGACGCCCCTGCTGACCGGGCCCGAACTGGACGAATGTGCCGGATGGGCCGGGTCTTCTGGAGCGCTGGCGGATCGGATTTTTGCGACCGGAGCGACAAGGGTATGAAAAACCAAACCTTTTCCCAGCGGGTCAGACCTGCCCCCTGCCCCCTCTATGACGGCCAAGGGATCGGTCTGACCCGCTGGGAAATTAACTGTTCTCTGCTCTCCACTTTCTGCGTTCTGAATTGATGAGGTTTCCATGAACAAAACCTTCTCTTCCGAAGACATCCAATCCTTTGCAAATCCCTTAAAAATCGGCATCCTCGCCACGATCAACCCACAAGGTCAGCCGCACCTGACGTTGATCAGCACACTGCAGGCCTGTGGATCGAACAAAATGACCTGGGGCCAATTTACCGAAGGGCAGAGCAAAGCTAACATCCGCGAAAACCCGAAGGTGGGCTTTTTGGTAATGACGCTGGACAAGAGCCTGTGGCGTGGCAAGGCCACCTTCACCCACACCGCCACCAGCGGACCGGAGTTCGATCAATATAACAGGATCCCCATGTTCCGCTACAACGCCTACTTCGGCATCCATACCGTCTACTACATGGATCTGGTGGAGCAGACCGGCAAGCAGGCCCTGCCAATGGGCAGCGTGGTCGCTGCTGCGTTGGAAACCTCGCTGGCGCGTACCCTGGACGGCAAGCATTCGGACGGGAAGGCGCTCAACCCCTGGACCGTGGGCTTCCTCAACAAGTTGGATAACCTCAAGTTCCTGGGCTGCATTGGCGCGGACGGTTACCCCCAGATCGTCCCGGCCATCCAAACCCAGGCAGCGAACCGCGAACGCCTGCTGTTCTCGCTCTCTGCCTTTAAGAACGACCTGGCGCAGGTCCCGCAAGGCGCCGAAGTGGCCGTCCTGGGCGTGTCGCTGAAGATGGAGGATGTGCTGCTGCGTGGGCCCTTCTTAGGCGTGCGTAAAGTGTGGGGCATCCCCTGCGGAGAGGTGCAGGTGAATTGGGTGTACAACTCCATGCCGCCCAATCCCGGTCAGTTGTATCCAGAAGTGCCGTTAGAGGCAGTCACCACGTTTTAAGAAGAGAAGAGAGAGCCGAGAATCGGAAGTCGCTGCGGAATTCCACAGCGACTCCCGGTTCTCGGCTCTCTCTTCTCTTCTTAATTAAGATAGCTATTGTCACATTTACTTGACGAGGGATAAGTGTCATAAACTCCATGTGACAATCATCACTATCGAATCATAGGGTAAGGGGGCTACTATAGTTGCATACTATAGCAAACTATTGCAAATTATTGCATACTATGGCAAACAAATGGCAGATTTATTAACCGCAAAAGAAGTCCAGGATATTCTTAAAGTCGACCGGACGACCATTTATCGGATGCTCAACGATGGCCGCTTAAACGGCATTAAGGTTGGCGGCAGGTGGCGTTTCTCGATCGAAAGCGTTCAGGCCATTCTCAATGGCGAGCACGCTGCCGAGAACCGTATCGAAAACAAAGCCGGCAAGCTGCTGCCCCAGCCCTGCACACAGACTGTGCAAGATGTGATGGCCGAGATCGCTCAAATCGGCGCAGTGACGATCGACCTGGAAGGCGAGCCGGTGATGGGGATCAGCAACACCAACGACTACTGCAAGCTGATCCTGGAAAGCGAGCAGGGACATCAGGCTTGCAAAGACTGCTGGCGTAAGATCGCCCGCAGCGCCTGGAGCGCTAACTCTTTCATCGACTGCCATGCCGGTTTGCAGTACACCTGCCATCTGATTAAGGTCCAGGGCGAGGTCGCCCTGGTGCTGATCGCCGGGCAGTTCTACTACGTCGAGCCGGATAAGGCCGAAGAAGCCCAACGCATCGCCCGGCTGGCGCAGGAATTGAGCATCGACCAAAATGCGCTGGCTCAGGCAGCCGAAGATATCACCGTGCTGGATGACCATAAGCGCCTGGAAATTGGCAATTGGATGGCGAAGGTGGCCTCTTCTTTTGAGCATATGGCTCAAGAGCGGGCAGAGTTCATCACCCGCCTGCAGCGTATCGCTGCCATTTCGGCAGTGAATCCTTAGCGAATGCATTGTGGGTGCGCACAGCCCATCCACAATTGTTTGAACAAATACTTTTTGGAGGAACCCATGGATTTTACTTTCGATCAAGAACTGGATTGCAGCGGGCTCTCTTGCCCAATGCCGATCCTCAAGACCAAAAAAGCCATCGATGGCTTGCAGTCCGGCCAGGTCCTGAAAATGACCGCCACAGACCCCGGCTCGGTACCCGACATCAACGCCTGGACCGCCAAGACCGGCCATAAGCTGCTCGGCCACGAAGAAAAAGGCGATAAGAAAATCTTCTTCATCAAGAAGAAATAACCCGTTCAAAGTTCAAAAAAGGAGACTTTTTATATGGCAGAGAAATTGGTTATTCTTGCCACCCATGGTCCGGAAGATCCCGAACGCGCCACCATCCCGTTTGTCATGGCAACCGCCGCTCAGGCTTCCGACATGGAAGTCATCATCGGCTTGCAGACCACGGGCGTGCTGCTGGCGACAAAGGGAGTCATCGAGCACATCATAGCCTACGGATTCCCGCCCCTGAAAGACCTCTTCGATGCCTACATTGAGGCCGGCGGCAAATTATATGTTTGCGGCCCGTGCGTCAAATCGCGCGACATCAATCCAGAGACCGATTTCGTCGAAGCGGCCACCGTTGTTAGCGCCGCCACGTTCGTCAAAGAAATCAGCGAATCCGTAGGGACGCTGGTTTACTAAACCGCAACCGGCCAACAGGCGCGAATCAACTGCAGCCAGCATCGCCAATCGCATATAGGCCTTCGATCTGAAAGGATCTCCATTGGGTCGAAAGTTGATCTGAGCAGGGCCCCTGGCGACTGCCCGCATCCTACATGGAAGCAGGGTCTTGTTTTGAGCTGCAGTTTTTGCCAGTTCGTCGAAAAGAGGAGTCTTTTTATGGATACACAAACAGCAACACGCATCGCGATCATCGCCGGGCACGGCACCCTCGACGCCGCATACCCGCCCCTGATCCTGTCAACTGCCGCCGTGGCAATGGATATGGAAGCAGCTATCTTTTTTACGTTTTACGGCCTGGAGATCCTCAAAAAGGGCAGGATGGACCGCTTAAAAGTGGCCCCAATCGCCAACCCGGCCATGCCAATGCCTGTGCCCAACATCGTTGGTATGCTGCCGGGGATGACCGGCATGGCGACCTCCATGATGAACAGCTGGATGAGAAAAGCAAACGTCGCCAGACCCAGCGAGTTGTTTGAAATGGCAATTGAATTGGGTGTGCGCCTGATCGCCTGCCAGATGACAATGGATGTGATGGGCGTTAAGAAGGAAGACCTGGTCGACGGCGTAGAGATCGGCGGAGCGGCCTCCTTCCTTGAATTTGCCAGCCGTAATGCCATCACATTGAGCTTCTAACCCATTCGGATTTTTGACGGGCGTTGTACCCGTATTCAAATAAGAAAGGAAAATCAATGGACGACCAGGTTCTCATCGTCATGACCAGCGGCCCAGATACTCCCCACCGCTGCGCGACCCCGTTCTTCTTTGCAACGCTCGCCGCTGCAATGGACTATGACGTTACAATGTTCTTTACCATCGATGGCACTCTGTTATTGAAAGAGGGCGTCGCCGACAGTGTCTACCCCAAAGAGGGCGGCAAGCCGGTCGGAGACTTTTTGCGGGATGCGCTCGAGGCGGGCGTCAAGTTCGTGGCATGCACAGCCTCGATGGAATTGAACGATATCCAGCAGGAAGATCTGATCCCGGATATCAAGATGGTCGGCGGCGCATTCATGTGGCAGCTGGCCGAAGACAGCAAGACCGTTCTCACATTCTAAAGGGAGGAAAACAAATGGCAACAGTGCGTGGATGCAATTTACCAGACGACCTGTATTATCTGGTCGACAAGCACGTCTGGGTGCGGCCGTTGGATAACGGCAACGTTCAGGTGGGCATCACCGCCGTGGCAAGCAAAATGTCAGGCGGCAAGTTCAACGCGGTGACCGTTAAGACCAAGAACATCGGCAAAGAGATCAAGCAGGGCAAGAGCGTGGCTACCGTGGAAAGCAGCAAGTTCGTCGGCCCCGTTCCGGCCCCGGTCTCGGGCGTTTTATTGAAAGCGAACGACAAACTCGCCGACAACCCTGATCTCGCAGTCAGCGATCCGTACGGTGAAGGCTGGGTGGCCGAAATGCAGCCCGCCGACTGGGACGCTGAAAAAGAAAGCCTGGTCACCGGAGAAGCGGGTGTGGCCGCCTACAAGGCAAAACTGGAAGCAGACAACATTTCCTGTGAATGACGCCACGAACCGGTTCGATGAATTAAGCGCTGATAGCATTGGGGGCGCGTGCGCCCCCAATGCAGCACACTCTCGTTTCTCGAATGAGTTCTAAGAAATTGACCAAAGGAGCCTGAGATGGCCGAGGAGACGTTCTACGAACGAATGAAGAAGAAAGGTGTATCGCGCCGCGATTTTATGAAAATGTGCGGCGCAGTGGCGGCGGCCATCGGGATGCAAGCGGTCCCGCCGGTGGAAGCCAGCGGCCTGCCCGAAAAGCTGGCCCACGCCCCCTACCGTCCGGAAGACCTTGTGGCGAAAGCGCTCGAAACCAAGACCCGCGTGCCGGTGATCTGGCTGGAGCTTCAGGACTGCGCAGGCTGCAGCGAAGCGCTTACCCGCTCGCATTCCCCGTCGCTGGTGGACCTGGTCTTGAACGAGATCACAGTCGAATATCACGAGACGCTCTCGGCCGCTGCAGGCTTCCAGGCTGAAGAGGCCAAGCGAGCGGCAATGGAGAAGTACAACGGTCAGTACCTGCTGGTGGTTGAGGGTAGCGTTCCGACCGCCCTGAACGGCGCTTACTGCACCATTGGTGGGCGCACTGCGCTCGACCTGCTGAAAGAAGCCGCCGCCGGGGCAGCCGCCATCGTTTCAACCGGCAATTGCGCCGCGTTCGGCGGTCTGCCCAAGGCCAGGCCCAATCCGACCGAGGCAAAGGGCGTTTGGGAGCTGATCACCGATAAACCTGTGGTCAATATCCCCGGCTGCCCGGCCATCCCCGAGGTGTTCACCGGTACGCTGCTGCAGTTCATCTTGTTTGGAACGCTGCCTGAGCTGGATAAGCTCAACCGCCCCAAGACTTACTACGGCGTGACCGTTCACGACCGCTGTCTGCGCCGGCCGTTCTATGAGGCGGGCAAGTTTGCAGAGTCCTTTGACGATCAAGGTGCGCGAGAAGGCTACTGTCTGTACAAGCTGGGCTGCAAAGGCCCCACAACCTACAACGCCTGTGCTTCCATCAAGTGGGATAACGGCCTGTCCTTCCCAGTCCAGTCGGGCCACCCCTGCCTGGGCTGCTCGGAGCCGAACTTCTGGGACGGCGGCGGTTTCTACCAGGGCCAGTCGGCCCCGTTGAACCGCCCAACAGCCACAGGAGCCGGAGCTGCGGTGGTGGCAGGCGCTGTGCTGGGCGCAGTCGTTGCAGGCGGCAACCAGCTGCAGAAGAAAAAACTGGCCGAAAAGCCGGAAGATACATCCGAAGAGAAGTCGGAATAGGAGGCTGGCATGGATTGGACTTCTGTACTTCAGTTTACCCGCGGCCCGTTGTTCCAGATAGCGCTGCTCGTGTTCATCGCCGGGATGGTATACCGGCTGGCGAACGTGATCGTGCTCGGCTGGAATCGCGACCGCACCCCGGCGGTCGGCAGTAAGCTGGCCGGCGTCGCCAAATCCTTCTTGAAGGGCATCCTGATCTGGCCCTTCATCCCCTGGGTCAAGCGCACCTTCAGCCGCAACCCGATCATGTACGTTGCGGGCGGCCTGTTCCACCTGGGCTTGTTCGTGGTGTTGATCCTTGGCACGGCCCACATGCTGGTCTGGAAAAGCTTGCTCGGCTTCGGCTGGCCTACCCTGCCGCATCCAATCGTCGACTGGATGGCCGCCGCGGCAATCGTGGCCATGATCGTGCTGCTGGTACTGCGCCGCACCAACCCGGTGCTGCGCCTGATCAGCGGACTGCCGGAATGGACGAACTGGTCGCTGGTCTTCCTGCCGATGGTCACCGGCTACGCGCTGACGCACCACCTGTTCTTCCGCTATGAGGTGCTGTACAGCATCCATATGCTTACCATTGACGTGCTGCTGATCTGGATCCCCTTCAGCCGCATCTCGCACTTCATCTTCTATTTCTTCTCGCGAACCATTCATGGCACCGAGTATGGTAAGCGGGCGGTGAACCCGTAAAGGAGGCCGGGAATGACGACAACAACAACTGGAACGTTACCCCAGGCTTCGACCCAACCGAAAACCGTGGAGCAAACGGCGGTAGATACCTTCGTGCGTGAAACCGGCGGCTGGGTGGCTTCTCAACTTGAAGCCTGCACCCGCTGCGGCATGTGCGCCGAAGCCTGTCATTTTTACCAGGCCACGGGCAACCCCGAGTATGCCCCGGTCTGGAAGGTGGAGCTGCTGCGCCGGGCTTACGAGCAGCGCTTCACCATCACTGGCAAGATCAAGAGCGCCTTGGGCATCGAAAAGCCCATCACCAACGATGACATGCTGCACATGAGCAAGATCGTCTACGAAGCCTGCACGGTCTGCAACAAGTGCTCGCAGGTCTGCCCGATGGGCATCGACTTGGGAACCCTGATCCACGATGTGCGCTCGGCCATGTCGGCGGCACAGGTCGTGCCGCCCGAACTGATGGCGGCGGTCAATAAGCAGGTGGAAGAGGGCAGCCCGCTGGGCGCAACCCAAGAGGTGTATGAGGACCGCATTGAATGGGTGGCGGATGAATGGGAAGTGGACATCCCGGTCGATAAGAAGGGCGCCGAGACTTTGGTTGTGTTCTCCTCGATCGAGGTGATGAAATTCCCCAGCAATATTGCCGCCATCGCTACCATCCTCAACAAGGCCGGCGAGAACTGGACTGTCAGCACCAGCGCCCGCGAAGTGGTCAACTTCGGTTTCTACGAAGGCAGCCACGAGCGCACGAAGCTGTTCATCCAGCGTGTGCTGGATGGCGCCAAAGAACTGGGCGCCAAACGCATCGTCGTGACCGAATGTGGGCACGCCTACGACGCCCTGCGCTGGACTTCGTACAATCTGATGGATATGCCAAAGGACATCCAGATCACGCACATCACCGGCTTGATGGGTGAGTACGTGCGCACCGGGCGTATCAAGCTCAAACCCGGTGCATTCGACGATGGCAAGACACTCACCTTCCACGATGCCTGCAAGATCCAGCGCAAGGGTGGGCACATTGAAGAGCCGCGTGAGATCCTGAACATTATCGCACCGAAGTCCTTCAAAGAGATGTCGCCCAACCGTGAGGAATCGATCTGCTGCGGCGGCGGCGGTGGGGTGATCGCCATCAAAGAGGCGGACGCTAATCGATTTGCTGCTTTCCGGCTCAAGGTCGATCAAGTCAACAGCATTGGCGCGGATACGGTGGTGATGAGCTGCTCAAACTGCCGCCTGCAGTTCCTCGACGGTGTCGATCACTTCGGCCTGAAGTGGAACGTGCAAGGCCTGGCTCAGATGGTCGCCGACTCGTTAGTAGATTAGGAGTAGAAGATGGCGCAACGAATTGTTGTAGACCCAATTACCCGTATTGAGGGGCACCTGCGCATCGAAGCCGAAATGGACGACAGCAATGCCATCACCAAGGCATACTCGTCCGGCACGATGGTGCGGGGTATCGAAATCATTTTAAAGGGGCGTGACCCGCGTGAGGCCTGGGCTTTCACCCAGCGCGCTTGCGGGGTATGCACGACCGTGCACGCTTTCGCCTCGATCCGCTCGGTGGAGGATGCCCTGGGCATCCAGATCCCCAAAGCGGCCAATCTTATCCGCAACATGATGATCGCCCAGCAGTACGCTCACGATCATGTCATGCACTTCTATCACCTGCACGCCCTGGATTGGGTCGACGTGGTCTCTGCGCTCGATGCAGACCCGGCTGAAACCTCCGCCATCCAGCAGTCGCTTTCCGCCTGGCCAAACTCCTCCCCAGCATACTTTGCAGGCGTGAAGAGCAAGGTGCAGGCCATCGTCGACAGTGGACAGCTGTCCATCTTCGCCAATGCCTACTGGGGCCATCCGGCCTACAAGCTGCCCCCGGCGGTCAACCTGCTGGCGGTTGCGCATTACTTGGAAGCGCTGGACTGGCAGAAGGAAGTGGTCAAGATCCACACCATCTTCGGCGGCAAGAACCCGCACCCCAACTTCGTGGTGGGCGGCGTGCCCATGCCGATCGATCTGAACAGCGACACCGCCCTCAACGCCAACCGACTGGCGATCATTGCCGACTCGATCACGAAGATCCAGCAGTTCGTCGACCAGGTGTACATCCCCGACCTGCTGGCTGTGGCCGGGTTGTATCTGAAAGACGACGACTACTTCAATAACCACGCCTTGAAGGGCGAGGGCCTGGGCAACTTCCTGACCTGGGGCGAGTTCCCGGATGTGGATGCCAGCGACACCTCCAAGTACCTGGTGCCGCGCGCCCTGATCCTCAACCGCGACCTGAGCAACATCATCGATCCCGATCCGCGCGACTTCACCAAGATGCAGGAATTCGTCACCCACTCGTGGTACAACTACAACGGCGGCGACGACGAAGGGCTGCACCCGTGGCAGGGTGAGACTGAATTCAACTTCACCGGCCCGCAGCCGCCTTACGACTTCCTCAACGTCGACCAGAAGTATTCATGGCTTAAGGCTCCCCGCTGGGACCAGACCCCCATGGAAGTTGGCCCGCTGGCCCGCGTCCTGGCAATGTATGCCACGGGCCACCAGCAGACCAAAGACCTGGTCGGCATGGTGGTCGCCAAGTTGGAAGAGTACTCCGGACGCAGCCTGCCCTTCCCCGACCTGCTGTTCTCCACGCTGGGCCGCACGGCTGCCCGCGGCATCGAGACCAAGGTCTTTGCCGACGCTCTGCGAGGCTACTACAACGACCTGCTGGCCGAGATCAAAGCCGGCAACACCAAGACCTTCAACGACGAAAAGTGGGAACCCACCTCGTGGCCGCGCGAAGCCAAAGGCTTTGGCTTCATGGAAGCGCCGCGCGGCGCCCTCGGTCACTGGATCGTGATCAAGGACGGCAAGATCGATAACTATCAGATGGTCGTCCCGACCACCTGGAACGCCTCGCCGCAGGACAACCTGGGCCAGGCCGGGGCTTACGAAGCCTCGCTGGTCGGCACGCCGCTTGCCAAGCCGGAATGGCCGCTGGAGATCTTGCGCATCATGCACTCCTTCGACCCCTGCATGGCCTGCGCCATCCACCTGGTGGACGCCGAGGGCAACGACCAGGGTGAGACGGCCATCGGGCTCAACGTTTGCATTCGCTAAAAAAAGTTAATTCCAAACCACAGGGGCTGCCGAGGGTAGGTCCGGTGTGACCAGGGCAGCCCCTGTCGTGATTAAAGATTACTGACTGAATTAAAACGTAAAATCGTACTCGGAATTGGAAACACCTTGAACCGCGACGAGGGCCTGGGGGTCCATGCTCTTCAGGCTCTCGAGCAGCGCCTCGACGGCCGCGCCGGAGAGGACCTGGAACTTCTGGATGGCGGCACCTTGGGCTTGAACCTGCTGATGCTGGTGGAAGATGCCGACTATCTGCTGGTGTTGGATGCCGTCAACGTGGGCAAAGCGCCTGGGACGGTGGCCGAGCTGGCCAAGGAAGAGATCCCGCTGTTTAACGGGATTAAAATGTCAGAGCACCAGATCACCTTCCAAGAGGTGCTGGCGCTGGCAAAAATCCGCGGCTACCTGCCCGAACATTTGCATCTGGTGGGGGCGCAGCCGGACGACATGACGATCGGCGTGGGCCTGAGCCCCACCATCGAAGCGGTCATACCGGAGATCCTGGAGCGAGCCGAGCGGGTTTTCCGCGAGTGGGAATTGATCGAGTAGAAAGGGAGCAGATGGAATTCTATTTCTTAGATCGTGTCTCCTGGCAGCACAGCCAGGCTCTGTACCATGCCGCCGCCCACCTGGGTCGCGACGTGCTGTTCGTGCTGCGCCCGGCGACGCCCTACGTCTGCCTTGGCTTCCATCAAGATGCCCGGCAGGAGATCAACCTGGAATATGCACAAGAACAAGGCATCCCCATGTTCCGGCGTGAGGTGGGCGGCGGAGCAGTCTATCTGGACGGGGAGCAGCTGTTCTTCCAGTTGATCATCAACAGCAAGCACCCCGAAGTGCCTGACAACAAAGAGGACTTCTACCGCAAGTTCCTCGGCCCGGTGATCGAAACCTTCCGCGAGTTTGGCGTCCCGGCGGTCTATAAGCCGGTCAACGACATCCTGGCCAACGGGCGCAAGATCTCCGGCACCGGCGCTGCTGAGGTCGAGGGCATGAACATCCTGGTCGGCAACTTCATCATCGACTTTCCCTACGAGATGATGAGCAAGATCCTGCGCGTGCCGGACGAGAAGTTCCGCGACAAGGTCTACAAGACCCTGCAGGAGAACCTGACCACCATGCTGCGTGAGACGGGCACAGCGCCTGAGACGCGCGATCTGGCGGCCGCCCTGGCGAAACACTACGAGCCGCTGCTCGGGCCGCTGGAGATGAAGACCGAAGTCGACCCGGTCATCACCGCCAAGGCGGAAGAGCTGTTCGCCGAGATGTACACGGACGAATGGCTGTATGACAACGACCGGCGCAAAGTGGATGACCGCGAAGTCAAGATCCGGGACGGCGTGTACGTTGTCCAGAACGCGATCAAGTCGCCGGGTGGGTTGATCCGGGTCACGGCGGTCAACGACCAGGGCAGCCTGCGCGACGTGCACGTCTCGGGCGACTTCTTCTTCTTCCCTCAGGCCAAACTGGAGGACATGGAGAAAGCGCTGGAAGGCGTGGCAGCCTCTCAGAACGACATCGCCGCCGCCATCCAGGTTTTCTACAATCAGTTTAGCATCGAATCGCCGGGGGTTAATCCGGTCGATTTCGCTCGAGCGCTCTCGCCAGGCGGATAGACGTCAGGCAGTTGGTCAATTGGGGAGTGGGAAAGCCTGCTCCCCAGGTGTACAAGTCAAGAGAGCAGAGAACAGAGAGTAGTCCGAGCATTTCCGCTCGGACTACTCTCTGTTCTCTGCTCTCTTCTCTCTTAAATAAATGTAAAATAAGCATGATGATCGATCCAATTTATTCTACCAGGAGGGAACATGGGATACGAACAGAAGCAGCAAGCCATTCAGGCGCTAATGGAACAAAAAGGGCTGGACGCTTTTTTACTGACCAAGGCCAGCAGTTTCGCCTGGGCCACGGACGGCTCTTCATCCTACATCAACACCGCTTCCTCATTCGGGGAGGCGTCGCTGTTAATTACGAGAAAAGGTAAGTATCTGATCACCAACAACATCGAGGCTGAGCGGCTCGATAAGGAGGAACACCTCAAGGACCAGGGCTGGCAGTTCCAGGTCGCGCCCTGGTGGCAGCCCAACCCGGCTTTGCGAGACCTGACCCACGAGCTGCGCACCGGGGCGGACACGTCCCTGACCGGCGCGGACGACTTGAGCAGCGAGGTCACGCACTTGCGAGCCGACCTGTCGCCGGAAGAGGACGACCGCTTCCGCACGCTGGGTAAGTGGTGCGCCCAGGCCATGGACGAAGCAATTCGGGCGGTGAAACCCGGCATGACCGAATACGAGATCGCTGCCCTGCTGGGCGAGGCGGCTCAGAAGCGCGGCGCGCAGCCGATCGTCAACCTGATCGCCACCGATGAGCGCATCTACGCCTATCGTCACCCGCTGCCAACCGGCAAGAAGTTGGAGCGTTACGCCATGCTGGTGCTGTGTGGGCGCTGGAAGGGGCTGGTGGCATCCATCACGCGGCTGGTGTACTTTGGCCAGCTGCCGGATGATCTGCGTGAGAAGGAAGAAGCCTGCGCCAAGGTGGACGCCACCTTCATCGCCCGCGCCCGCCCGGGCCGCACGCTGGGCGAGGTGTTTGCCGATGCCCAGGCGGCCTACGCTGCCGCCGGCTTCCAGGATGAGTGGCGGCTGCACCACCAGGGCGGCCCGGCCGGTTACGAGCCGCGTGAGTGGCTGGCAACCCCCGGCAGCCAGGACAAGGTGCTGCTGCGTCAGGCCTATGCCTGGAACCCCTCGATCACCGGCGTCAAGAGCGAAGATACCCTCCTGGTGGGCGAGCAGGATAACGAGGTGATCACCACCATCGCCGGCTGGCCGATGATCCAGGTGTCCCTGGAAGACGGCACAACCATGGAGCGGCCTGCGATTCTGGAAATGTAAAGTAGAGAACAAAGAGTAGAGAATACAGAACCGTTAGAATTAAGCGCTCTAACGGTTCTGTGTTCTCTACTTTCTTTTTCCCATTATAATAGGACAGTACTGGCATTCATCACGATCGAAAAGCCAACATCCAAACAAGGAGATAGATATCCATGGAACCTGTAGTCCAAACCGTCTATGATGGCATTGTTGAAGGGGATCTGCTGGAAAACGTCGAGAAACCAACCGCGGAAAACGTCCAGGCGGCACTCGATCAGGGAATCGACCCGGGCGTAATCCTGAACGAGGGCATGGTCGCGGCGATGGCCGAGGTAGGTCAGAAGTTCGAAGAGGAAGAGTACTTCGTCCCTGAAATGCTGATCTCGGCGCGCGCCATGCAGTCAGGCCTGGCGGTGCTGAAGCCGCACCTGGTCCAATCGAACATCAAATCCGCCGGTAAGATCGTTGCCGGTACGGTCAAAGGCGATCTGCACGACATCGGTAAGAATCTGGTTTGCATGATGCTGGAAGGGGCAGCCTTCGAAATCGTCGACTTGGGAGCGGATGTGTCGCCCGAGAAGTTCGTCGAGGCGGTCAAGAACACGGGTGCGCAGATCGTTGCCATGTCGGCGCTGTTGACGACCACCATGCCTAACATGAAAGCAACCATCGATGCGTTGAAAGAAGCCGGCCTGCGCGACCAGGTCAAAGTGATGGTCGGTGGCGCGCCTTTGAATGACAAGTACGCCAAACAAATCGGCGCCGACGGCTATGCTCAGGATGCCAGCCGGGCAGTGGCGATTGCGAAGGAGCTCCTGCGTTAATGAGCGCGTTTTTAGAGCGAATCAAGGCCGGTGAGGTTCTGGTATCCGACGGCGCAACCGGCACGAACCTGCAGGTGCGCGGCCTGTCGATGGGTATTCCCGCTGAAGTGTGGGTACTGGAACGCCCCGAAGAAATTCTGGGGCTGCATCGCAGCTTTATCCAGGCCGGCTCCGACATCATCCTGACCTGCACTTTTGGGGGCACGTCGGTGCGCTTAGAAAACGCCGGTTTGGCCGTAAAGGCCGCCGAGCTCAACCACAAGGCGGTTGAGTTCAGCGCGCCAGGCCGCGGACGAACAGTCCGATCGGAACGTGCTGGTGGCCGGATCGATGGGGCCGCTGGGCCATCTGCTCAAGCCCTACGGTCCGCTGGAGCCGGAGGTTGCCCTGGCGGCCTATCGCCAGCAAGCGCAGGCGCTGACGGAAGCGGGCGTGGACCTGCTGATCATCGAGACCCAGTTCGACCTGAGCGAGGCCCAGGCGGCCATCGAAGGCACGAAAGCGGTCAGCGACTTGCCGCTGGTATGCTCGTTCAGCTTCGATCGCGGCACCCGCACTATGATGGGCGTCAAGCCCTCCCAAATTTGTCGGCAGTTACCCGAGCTGGGTGTGGACGTGATTGGCATTAACTGCGGTCGCAGCCTGGATGAGAACCTGAAGTCCCTGCATGAGTTGAGCAGCGCTACTGAACTGCCGTTGTGGTTCAAGCCTAACGCCGGCCTGCCGGAGCTGGACGCCGAAGATCGCCCGGTCTACAGCCTTACGCCCGAGGAAATGGGAGCGCGGGTGAGCGAGTGGCTGGCAGCCGGGGCCAATGTAGTTGGCGGCTGCTGCGGCACCAGCCCGGAGCATCTGCACCAGATTACCCTGGCGGCCAAGAAACCTGCCGAGAATGCCTGATTCGAAAAAAAATCAACCCATGCAAACCTACACTGTCGATCTGGAACCGGTCGGACGCCGTGTGCAGGTAAGCCCGGGTGAAAATTTGTTGGACGCCGCCCAAAAGGCCGGAGTTGACCTTGTCACGGCCTGCGGCGGCGTCGGCATTTGCGCAACCTGTCTGGTTCGTCTGGTCAGCGGCCAGTTGTCCGAGCCAACCCTGACGGAAGAAGCCGAGCTCTCACCCGAGCAGGCGGCGGAAGGCTTTCGCCTGGCCTGCCAGGCCGAGCCGCTCAGCGACGTGCGCATCGACATCCCGCCCGAATCGCTGCCTGCTGCCCAGAAGATGCAGGTGGATGGGCAGGAGAATGCCCTGTCGCTCGACCCTGGGGTAATCGCCGTCGATCTCACCTTGCAGCCCCCTAACCTCGAAGACTTGCGTTCCGATCTGACTCGGGTGGAAGACGCTTTATCCAGTCGGGGATGGACGCCGCTGCGAGCCGACCTGGCGGTGGTATCCAATCTTTCTGAGAGGCTGCGGGCGCAGGACTGGTCGGTGCGGTTGGCGCTGCAGCCGCAAGCGGAGGGAGCCAAAGGGGCCCATTTGATCGCAGCGCTGAAACCGGGCCAGTCGCTGTTGGGTCTGGCGGTCGACATGGGCTCGACAAAGCTGGCTGTCTACCTGGTCGACCTGGAATCTGGGGCTACGTTAGCCAAGACCGGCGCAATGAATCCGCAGATCGCCTACGGCGAAGATGTGGTCAGCCGGATCGCCTTCGCCAACAAGAGCGCGGCCAACCGCCAGCTGCTGCAAACCCGTCTGGTGGACACACTGAACGAAGTCAGCCGGCAGTTGTGCAATCAGGTGGGCGCTTCCCGCGAGCAAATTGTGGATGCGGTGCTGGTGGGCAACACGGCCATGCATCACTTCTTCAGCGGCCTGCCGGTGGAGCAGCTCGGCGCAGCGCCGTATATCCCTTCGGTCAGTGAGCCGTTCGAAGCCCGGGCGGCGGAAGTCGGTCTCGAAATTTCAACGGGAGCGCGCTTCTACCTGCCGGCCAACATCGCCGGATACGTTGGCGCAGACCACACCTCGGCGCTGCTGGCAGCTCAAGCTTTCGCCGCGGACAAAACGCTGGCGCTGGTCGATATCGGCACCAACACCGAGATCAGCCTGGTGCATCAAGGCAAGATCCTCACCTGCTCGACGGCATCCGGTCCGGCCTTTGAGGGCGCCCACATCCATGACGGCATGCGCGCCGCTCCTGGAGCCATCGAGCGGGTAACCATTTCCAACGGGCAAGTGAGCTCGGTTACCATCGGCGGGAAGCCGCCGGTTGGCATTTGCGGTACAGGCATCCTGACCGCCCTTTCGCAGATGCTCGAACTCGGGCGCGCTCGATCATCGCGGTGCGCTCAACCGGCATGACGAGCGCGTCCGCATGCAGGACCGCCGGGCGGAGTACTTGCTGGCCCCGGCCTCTCAAACCGGCCATGGGCGAGACATCGTTGTTACCCGTAAGGACGTAAACGAGATACAGCTGGCCAAAGGCGCAATCCGGGCCGGCATCGAGATCCTACTGCACGAGGCCGGTCTGCGGGTCGAAGAGGTGCAAGCCTGGATCATCGCCGGGGCATTCGGCACCTACCTGGACCTGAGCAGCGCCAAGCGGATCGGTATGTTCCCGGCGGCGCCACTGGAGCGCTTCCGCCAGGTGGGTAATGCAGCCGGTGTCGGCGCCAAAGAGATGCTGCTTTCTTGCCGCAAGCGCGCCGAATCTACAGAAATCGTTTCCCGTGTACAATATATAGAACTGACAATTTATCCGGAGTTTACGCGCCGATTTGTTGACGCCCTGTATTTTTAAAGGATCGCGATGTCGAAGCTGCTCGACCGATTGTGGCGCCTTTTCCAGGCAAACAAGAAGACAACCGCTGCCTCCTGGCAAGTTCCTACGATGCCGTTAGAAGGTCGCGCAGCAACCTTGACTGCCGCACTGGAAGCCACCAATCTGGTCGCCCGCTCGATTCTCGACGCGCATGGTCCCTGGGATGAACGCTTTACCGGTACAATCGACCGTTTTGGACAGGCATTGAAAGCAAGCCGGCTGTTCGTGTTCGAAAACGAGACCGGTCCAAAAGGCGAAATCACCATCAGCCTGCGGCACACCTGGGCCGCTAAAGCCGCCCCACAGCTGGGCAGCAGCCCCAAACTGCAAAACCTATCCCTGAAGGAAGCCGGACTGCAACGCTGGGAAAGCATCCTACCCAAGGACCATACCATCCGCGCCCTGCTGGGAGAACTCCCTGCCGGAGAGCAGCGCATCTGGTCCGAACTGGGTACTCGCTCTCTGCTGGCTGCGCCGGTGATCGTGGATGGGCAGTGGTGGGGGCTGGTCGGGATGGATGACTGCTGGAACGAGCGGTATTGGACCGAGACGGACGAAACCGCCCTGAAGGTAATTGCCAGCCTGTTGGGCGCAGTCGTGCAGCGCAGCCACTCGGAGCTAGTGATCCAGCGCCTGTACACCTCTGAACGCGAGCAGCGCCAGTTGGCCCAGGTGCTGCAAGATATCGGTATCCAGCTTATCGCCACTCTCGACCACAACACCGTCATCGAGCGGCTGCTGGAGCAGGTGCATCGCCTGGTGCCTTATGACACCGCCAGCGTGATGGCTGTGCAGGGCGAGCAAGCCAAGATCATCCGCTTGCAGGGATTCGAGCAGCTGGGCCAGGAGGCGGTCGAGAAGGCCGGCAAGGTGGTATTCCACATTAAGGAAGTGGAGAGTATACGGCAGATGGTGGAAACGCGCCGGCCGGTCATCGTTCCCGATACCACTGTCGAACCGGGTTGGAAGTGGGTGGAAGGGGGCGAGCATGTGCGCTCGTGGGCCGGCGTGCCGATTATTTCCGAGGCTAAAATCTATGCCATTCTGTCACTTGACAAGATGGAAAGCGGGTTTTACAACCAGGGACACGCCAAGCTGCTGTCCGCATTTGCCGTGCAGGCATCACTGGCGCTGCAAAACGCCCGGCTGTTCGCCGAGACGAGCGAGATGCTGGGGCGTGAGCAGGCTCTGAATGACCTCATCCGCTCGATCAGCAGCACGCTCGACCTGCCGACAGCGTTAATCAAGCTTCTGCGGCTGGCAACCGAGCTGATTGGCGGCGACTGCTCTGCCCTGGCTCTGTTTGCTTCGGATGGCGGCTCCGTACGCTCGGCTTACTCTTTCAATCTTCCAAAAGGATTGGAAGAACAATCATCGACCATGGAAGGCAGCGTCGTCTGGGAAATCGCCGAGCAGATGGAGCCGGTCCTGGTGGAGGACTGTATGCTCCAGCCGGACACCCCCAGAGGCTGGATGGAGGCCGGAGTGCAGGGCTATATCACCGTCCCGGTGATCACCGGAGAAGAGCGCATGGGGGTGTTAGGCATCTTCAGTCTCGATCCGCACAAGCGCTTCACCGGACGCGATTTGGCGCTGATGGAATCGGTCGGTCGTCAGGCAGCCGTCGCAATCCAAAACGTGTGGCTGTTCCAGGCGGTACGCCGTCGGGCTGAAGAGGCCGAGACGCTGCGCCAGGCTTCATCGGCGGTTACATCCGCCCTGGATCTGAGCATGGTGCTCGACCGAATCCTGATCCATGCCGGGCGAGTGATCCGTTACGATAGTGCGTCCGTGTTTTTGCTCGAAGAGGACCGGCTGCACATGGTTGCCGGAAAGGGCTTCCCGGTCAGCAAACAGATGGTCGGTACCTACTTCCCGGCGAACGATCCCTTATTCAATGAGATGCGCGAGTGCGGAAAGTCGATTATCCTGATGGATGCCGGTAAAGAACCGCGCTTCGAGGATTGGGGGAACACGGGCTCTATCCACGGCTGGCTCGGCGTACCGCTGGTCGCTCAGGGCACCGTGATCGGCTGCCTGACCATCGACAGCCAGGAAATTGGCGTATACGATGAGTCTGACGCAGCCCTGATGCAGTCCTTCGCCAATGAAGCCGCCATCGCCATCGAGAAAGCCCGCCTGTTCAAGCAGGTGCAGCAGCTGGCCGTCACCGATCCGCTGACCGGATTGTACAACCGGCGGTATTTCTTTGAGGTGGGGCAGCGTGAGTTCCGCCGGGCGCAGCGCAGCAGCCGGCCACTGTCGTTGATCATGATCGACATCGACCGGTTCAAGATGTTCAACGACACTTATGGGCATCTGGCCGGCGACCGGGTGCTGAGCGCCCTGGCAAATCACTGCCAGCAGGCGGTGCGCGAGCTGGACCTGGTGGCCCGCTACGGTGGTGAAGAGTTTGTGATCCTGCTGCCGGAGACCGACCTGGACAATGCCCGCCTGATAGCCGAACGCATCCAAACCACCCTATCGGAAATGCTGGTTGACATTGGCGGCACCCCGGTCTGGATTTCGGTCAGTTTCGGCGTGACAGAAATGGATGCAGCCTGCCCGAACTTGGAGACGCTGTTCAAGCGCTCCGACGAGGCGCTGTACCAGTCGAAGAGAGAAGGTAGGGGGAGAATTTCAACCTGGAAGAAAACCGATCAGATCCTATAACTGCATCCGGTTAATCGCCTTGTACAACGGCTTCAACCTGTCGTACATTTTCAGGTAAACCTCATTGTATAGTTCGTTGTAAATTTGATGCGTCTTTGGATCAGGGTCGAACGAGTCGCGCGGGTGTGTCATGGCGTCGACCGCAGCCTTGAAATCGGAATGCACGCCCCCACCGACGGCGGCATCGATGGCCGCGCCCAGGCCGGAGGCCTCATAGACGTGCGGACGGCTGACCGGCAGGCCAAAAATGTCGGCGGTTAGCTGACAGGCGGCGTCCGATTGGCTGCCGCCACCGGCTACACGCAGTTCTTTAATGGGGACCCCGCTGCGCCGGGAAGTGCGCTCGGCGCCTTCCCGCAGGGCGTAGGCCACCCCTTCCAAAATTGCCCGGTAGACGTGGGCGCGGGTGTGCACATCGCCAAAGCCGACGATGGCGCCGCGCGCCTCAGGCCCCGGATGACGCAGGCCGGGTGTCCAATAGGGCTGCAGCACCAGCCCCTGCGATCCCGGCGGCACGGAGCGTACCAGCCCGTCGAACAGGTCCTCCGGCTCCAGGCCTTCCTCGGCAGCCATCATTTCTTCAACTGCCCCAAACTCCTGCTTAAACCAGCTCACCATCCAGTAACCACGGAAAATTTGGATCTCCAGGTTGTAAGCGCCAGGAACCGCGGCAGGGTACGGCGGGATGAGCGGGATCACTTCGATATAGCGGCGGTGCGTGGTGTTAATGGTGGCCGTGGTGCTGTAGCCCAGACAACCTACGTCGGGGTAGAGACCGCCCGAGCCGAGCACTTCGCAGGCCTTATCGGCGGCTGAAGCGATCAAGGGTAAACCGCGCGGGATGCCGGTGGCCTCGGCAGCTTCGGGTGTGATCTCGCCCAGCGATTGGCCAATCTCTACCAGGTCCGGCAGGATATCCTTGTCCATCGGCATGACCAGCCACTTCCAGTCCCACCAGCGCCCCCAGGCATGGTGTTTGTAGTCAAATGGAATGTAGCCCACCTGACAGCCAACCGAATCGACGAAGCGCCCCACCAGCCGGTACGTCAGGTAACCGGAGAGCAGCAGATACTTGTGAGTCTTTTCCCAGATCTCCGGCTGATTGAGCCGGATCCAGTTGGCTTCCCCTTCGGCTTGCAGATAGGATACCGTCTCGCTTGCCCCGGCAAACCAGAACGCCAGCCCCCACGGCCCACCGACCGGCTTGAGGCCTTTGGCGCGGCGCTGGTCGAGCCAGATGATCGCCGGGCGCAGCGGCTTGCCCTCCCGGTCGACGTTGATCACCGTGCCGCGTTGTGTGGTCAGTGAGACGGCTGCGATGCTGTCCTTCTCAACCCCAGGCATTTCCCACAACCGCTGGCAGGCCAGGCAGACTGCATCCCAAAAGACTTGGGGGTGCTGCTCGGCCAGGCCGGGCGCATTAGAAAAGTAGGGCTGGATGGGAACCCGGCTTTTGGCAAGCAAATTGCCCTGCGGATCGAACAACAAAGCGCGCACGCTCTGGGTGCCGTTATCGATGGCTAATAGATTCTGGGGTGACAATTCGATTTATTCCTTTCACGCAGTAATTATAGTATGGAAAACAAAAGCAGCGAGGGAGTTTCACAAAGAGAAAAACAGAGAGAGACCAGCTCTCTCTGTTTTTCTCTTTGTGAAACTCCCTCGCTGCTTTTCCGTTATTCTTTCTTCTTACCGTCTTCGGCGATCTTAATATGCAGCTCGCGCAGCTGTTTTGGCTCGGCGGGTGAGGGCGCGCCAGCCATCACGTCACGCGCAGCCTGGTTCTTGGGGAAGGCGATCACCTCACGGATATTGGGCTCGTCGGCCAGGATCATACAGATGCGGTCAATGCCGGGGGCAATGCCGCCGTGCGGGGGTACGCCATACTCAAAAGCTTCCAGGATATGCCCGAAGCGCTCGCGAGCCACTTCAGGATCGAGGCCAATCAGAGCGAAAACCTTTTCCTGTAAGTCGCGATCGTGGATCCGGATCGAGCCGCCGCCGACCTCGTAGTTATTCAGCACCAGGTCGTACTGTTGGCCGCGCGCTGCGCCGGGGTCGGTGTCCAACAGCGCAATATCTTCCTGCATAGGAGCAGTGAACAGGTGATGGCTGGGATCCCAACGCTGATCCTCTTCTGACCAGACTACGTAGGGGAAGTCAACCACCCAGCAGAAGGCCAGAGTGTCTTGGTCGCGCAGGCCGAGCAGATCGCCCAGGTAGACGCGCAAACGGCCGAGGGTGTCGTACACCACGGCGGGCTTGTCAGCCACGAACAGCAGCAGGTCACCAGGTTCCGCTTCCAGGCGCTCCAGAATGGCCTGTAAGCGCTCCTGACTGAGGAACTTGCTGAAAGAGGAGCGCTGCTCCCCTTCCGATGTGATGGCAATGTACGCCAGGCCCTTCGCTCCGAACTGCTTGACGAACTCGGTCAGTTCATCGATCTGTTTGCGGCTGTAATGGCCCAGGCCCTTGGCGTTCAGGCCGCGCACGTGGCCGCTGTTGGCGACGGTGTCTTCGAAAACCTTGAAGCCGCTGCCCTCGGCCAGATCGGTGATGTTCTTCAGCTCCAGGCCAAAGCGCAGATCGGGGTTGTCCTTGCCAAAACGGTCCATGGCCTCCTGATACTTCAGGCGCGGCCATGGGGAGGCCAATAAATGCTTGTGTGGCACCACCTCAGCGACTAAATGGGTGAACATCTCCTCGATCAGCGCCATCACATCATCGCGCTCGACGAAGGACAGCTCCATGTCCAGTTGGGTAAACTCGGGCTGACGGTCACCGCGCTGGTCTTCGTCTCGAAAGCAGCGGGCGATCTGGAAATAACGTTCGATACCGGCCACCATCAACAGCTGCTTGAGCTGCTGGGGCGATTGCGGCAGGGCATAGAATTCACCGGGATGGACGCGTGAAGGGACCAGGTAATCGCGGGCGCCCTCGGGCGTCGTCTTGAACAAAATCGGGGTCTCCACCTCAATGAAGCCCTTGGAATCCAGGAAGTTGCGGATGAAGCGGATGGTCTTGTGGCGCAGTTCCAAATTGTGACGCATGCGCTCGCGGCGCAGATCCAGATAGCGGTAGCGCAGGCGCAGGTTCTCGTCCACCTCTTCGTCCTTGCTGACCACGAAGGGCAGCGGCTTGGCCGGGTTGAGGACGCGAAGCTCGCTCGCTTCCACCTCAATATCGCCGGTAGGGAGATTGGGATTCTCGCTGCCCTCGGGGCGTTGGCGGACTTTGCCCTTAACCTGAATGACCCACTCGCCGCGCACATCCTGCGCCAGATCGTAGGCCTGTTTAGAAATCTCGGGATTCGCCACAATCTGCACCAACCCAAAGCGGTCGCGCAGATCCAGGAATGTGACGCCGCCATGGTCTCGCTGGCGGTGCACCCAACCGGCCAGGGTCACTTCCTGACCGATATGCTCTTTTCGTAACTCACCATTGGTGTATGTCTTGTACATAGCTCAAATCCTGCTTATTAAAATGATAGCGGTGTAATTTAGCAATTATAACAGGTAGAAGCGAATGCTGCACCTTCACCCCTTGGGAAGAAGAGCGGCCAGGGTTTCTAGAAATTGATCTGGTGGCGCATTGTGGCCTAACGACCGAAGGAATTCTATCTAAATACGCTCACAGCCACCGATTTAGCTACTGGATGGACAGAATGCCAGGCATTGCCCAATAAAACCCAAGCGGCTGTCTCTCAAGCCATTGTAGCCATGCGCCACGACTTGCCTTTCCCACTACTGGGACTGGATTCGGACAACGGAGGTGAGTTTATCAATGACAATCTCTACCGTTATTGCCTGGCCGAGCAAATCACCTTTACCCGTTCACGCCCTTACCAGAAAAATGACCAAGCACACGTCGAGCAGAAGAACTGGTCGGTGGTGCGCCACACAGTCGGCTATGACCGTCTGGAAAGCCTAGAAGAACTGGCACTACTCACTGCAATCTACACCAATTTACGCCTGTACATCAATTTCTTCCAGCCCGTCCTCAAACTCATTGCCAAAGAACGGGTTGACGGCAAAACTGTCCGCACGTATGATCAAGCCAAGACCCCTTATCGCCGGGTACTGGCTCTCAATTCCCTTCCCTTGGAGATCAAAGCTCGCCTGACTGCCCAGTATGTGCAGCTCAACCCGGTGACACTACGCGCCAATATCGACGCCAAGGTAGCCCGATTATGGAAGATTGTTCGGTAACATTCTTATTTGAGGCAACGTTACCCCTAAAGTAACATTTTCTATTGAGGCATCACGGGACCCGCCTACCCCTGGCTCAGGGGCATCTGATAAGGCAACCTTTCAACATTGATGACACATTTCTTGATTCCCTTTTCCCATGACTTGCTATAATGAATTATCCGCACGAACCATTGAAATCAGGCATCCAAGAGAGCGACTACGAAGCGGACATGAATATTTTAGTCATCGAAGACGAACAAGGCGACGCTCATCTAGCCCAAAGTTTTTTCCGGAAGCAGTCCTCCTCGGGTCTGAATCTGGAGGTTACCAGCGAGCTTTCGCAGGGCCTCAAACGCCTCTCGCAAGGCGGAGTGGATGTGGTCCTGCTTAACCCCAACCTGCCCGACAGCCAGGGCCTTGCAACCTATCAACGCGTCCAGATGCACGCGCCCCAGGTTCCAATCGTGTTGCTGTCCGAAATAGAAAATCAGGGGGATGAACTCGGGGCAGAGGATTCCAACTACAATTCTCAGGGTTACAGAACGCTGCAGGCAATCCGTTCCGTTCAAGCGCGCGACCGGATGATGGAGACCCTGGAAGGGAAGCAGCCTCAGCTCGTCGAGGAGGAAGTTCACCCTTACAAGCGCGTCTCCGAGCTGATCTCGGATTACGCTTACTCCTTCCGACGTCGCGACGACGGCACTTTCTTCCTCGAATGGGTCACCAATTCCTTCCAGCGCATTACTGGCTATGGTCCTAAAGACCTCGAGCAACTGGGTGGGCTGCCCAGCACCATTCACCCGGAAGATCTATCCATCGCAATCGAGCATCGCCAGCAAGCCGGGGAAGGTTTTTCGCCGGTCAGTGAGTTCCGCATCCTGACTCAGTCTGGGGATACCCGCTGGCTGCGTCATCAGACCAAGATTGTATGGGATGAGATCAACAACCACCTGATCGGCTTCTTTGGGGTGGGGCAAGACATCACCGAACGCAAACAAGCCGAGCAGCTCCAGCAGGCCCTCTTCCGCATCTCCGAGACGGCCACTTCAGCCCAAAACTTGAACGAGATGTTCGTGCTGATTCACGAAATCATCAGCGAGCTGATCCCCGCTAAAAACTTCTATATCTCCCTATATGACCCGGATACCAACATTATCGAGTTCCCCTATTTTATGGACGAGTTCGATTCTCCGCCCACCTCCCGTCTGGCGCGGCGTGGTCTGACCGAGTTCGTTCTACGTAACGGGCAGCCGCTGTTGGCGCGCCCCGAAGTGTTCGATGATCTGATTTCAAGCGGCGAAGTGGAATCGATGGGCGCTCCGAGCGTTGATTGGCTGGGCGTTCCACTGAAAACCGCCGAAGACCGCACCATCGGGGCGCTGGTGGTGCAGACTTACACCGAAGGTGTGCGCTACAGCGAGCGTGATCTGAACCTGCTGGTGTTCGTCTCCCGGCACGTGGCGCTGGCAATCGAACGCAAGCGCTCGGAACAGGAGCTGCGTGAAAGCGAGGAGCGCTACCGCTCCCTGGTGGAAAACCTGCCGATCGGGATCGCCCGCACAACGCCGGATGGACGCTGCCTGATGGCTAACCCGGCCTACCTGGCAATGTTTGGCTTCGAATCGGAAGAGGAACTGCTTACCAAGGATCTGAAAGACCTCTACTTCGACCCGCGTGAGCGTGAAACCTTTGTAGAGCTGCTGCTTTCTCAAGGCAGCGTCAACGGATTGGAGCAGCGTCTGCGCCGGGTAGACGGTACAGTCCTTTGGGGATCCGTCACCTCGTTAGTCGAAATTGACCGGAAAAGCGGAAAAGTGCTGTACTTCAACAACACCGTTGAGGATATTACCCGGCGTAAGCAGCGTGAGCGCGAGAGGGATGCGATCGTGGCTGTGGCGGCGGCGCTGCGGCTGGCCTCCTCACGCAAGGAAACGTTCAACGTCGTGCTCGATCAACTCCTGGCGCTGTCGGATGCCACCGCTGCGGAAGTGGCCCTGCTGAATGGAGACGGCAAGGAAATTGTGCTGGAGATGACGCGTGGTCCGCAAGCGGATTCTTAATTGGGCTGCGCCTGCCCCTGGACCAGTGCTTTCTCGCCCAGGTGGCGCTGTCCGGCAAACCGGTCCTGAACCCTGCGCTTCCTGACGTCTTCTCCTCACCCGATAGTCCGGTCGAGACGCACGCGGACTACTTGAGGCAGTTCCGCTCGGTTGCGAGCGTGCCGCTCATCGTACAGAGCAACAGCATCGGGGCGTTGACGGTCGCCAGCCAGAATGAGATGACCAACGAGGAGCTGCGCCTGCTGGCAGCGGTGGCCGACCTGGCTGCCGGGGCCATCCACCGAATCACGCTGTACGAGGAGACCCAGCGCCGCTTGCAGCGCCTGACCTCGCTGCGCACCATCAACACTGCCATTAACGCCAGTCTCGATCTGCGCCTGACACTGAACGTGCTGGTCGATCAGATTGTCTCGCAAAAGCAAGCCGACGCGGCCGGCGTGTTATTACTCAACCCGCACACGCTGATGCTTGATTATGCCGCCGGCGAAGGCTTCCGCTATATTGGCTTCGAGCGCTCGCGGGTAAAATTGGGCTCCGGACAGGCCGGCAAGGCAGCCATGGAACGCTGTCCGGTCTTTGTGCCCGATCTCTCTCAGATCAACGATACAACAGCAAGGAACGAATGGCACAGCCAGGAAGGCTTTGTGGCCTATTACGCGCTGCCGCTGATCGTCAAAGGTCAGGTCAAGGGCGTATTGGAAACCTTCTACCGCAAAGCGCCCGTTTCCGACCCGGAATGGATGGAGTTTCTCGAATCCCTGGCCGGCTCGGCCGCCATCGCGATCGACGGCGCCGAGCTGCTGGAGAAGCTGCGCCTGTCGAACGAGGAACTGGTGCTGGCCTACAATTCAACCATCGAAGGTTGGTCCAACGCACTCGACATGCGTGACAGCGAAACAGAGGGCCACAGCCGCCGGGTGGCAGACGGAGCCGTACGCCTGGCCCGGGCGATGGGCATCCAGCCGATGGAGCTGATGCACATTTGGCGCGGTGCGCTGCTGCATGACATCGGAAAGATGGCCATCCCCGATGATATCCTGCTCAAACGCGGCCCGCTGACAGAGGAGGAATGGCAGGTGATCCGTCAGCACCCGCAAAATGCCTACAACTATCTCTCTTCGATCACCTTCCTCCGCCCGGCGCTGGAAATCCCCTACGCCCATCACGAGCGCTGGGACGGCACAGGCTATCCGCGCAAATTGAGCCAGAGGCAAATCCCATTAGCAGCCCGGATTTTCGCCATCGTCGATGTGTGGGATGCTCTGACCTCCGACCGCCCTTACCGCCCGGCCTGGACCAAAGAAAAAGCGCTGAGCTACATTCAAGACCAAAGCGGCAAACATTTCGATCCACAGGTGGTGAGCGCCTTCCTGGAACTGATGCAGTCGGGGCGCTGGTTCGCCGTAGACTAAAACAAAATCCATGTGGGAAACATGCAAACGTCGTAGATATTTGCATGTTTCCTACATGAATTTTAATATGACTTTTCTAATCAAAGATTATTACTTAATTCTCATAAATCGTTTATAATTAAGTTTACAGTCCACAAGGGCTTGTTCCTAAACCAGGGGGTTAGGATCCATTTTCGCCTCAGGCGAAGCGCAATTCCATTGCTGCAAAAATCAACGCAACTGCGCAGACAGTGGTACATTTCCGAAAAGGAAGTGCCGCTGCAGTTTTACGCCCTTTTTAGAAATGCGTCACTGCCTGCTAAGTCATGGACAACGGGGACCTGGAGTATCACATCTTGAGAACCGATTTAACCTTAAGGATACCTATCATGCAAACGGATATTCGGAGAACTTCTTTTCGCCGCATCCGCCTGCGTCTGTCGAGTGAGAAAGCCAAAACCACCGACGTTTTACGCTACATTCACCGCAACCGTGGTTGGAAGCCCGGTTTCAGCCGCAGCTTCCCCTGGCTGCTCAGGAATCGGACTGCCGATCTAAGCTGGGCCATTCTCGTCAGCTTGCGCCTGCGACGCCAAGACTTGCGGAATGTGATCTTTTTCCGCACTAATCTCAGTGGCGCCGACCTGTACGGAGCCAACCTGTCGGGAGACAATCTGCGTAAAGCCAATCTGGAGGGCGCGGATTTGACCCTGGCGATCATGGAACAAGCCAGCCTGGAAGAGGCCGACCTGGAAGGCGCTGCCCTACCCCGTTCCAACTTAGCCGGGGCCAACTTAACCGAAGCCCGTATGGCCGGCGTCGATCTCAATGGAGCCTTCTTAGGAGGCGCAAACCTGACGCTGGTGGATCTTAGCGGAGCCTTTATGATGCTGGCCGATCTGCGGCACACCATTCTGACCGGCGCTAACCTGTCCCGAGCAGACCTGAACCGGGCCAATCTCAGCCTGGCCAACCTGAATGGAGCCATTCTGCGAGAAACCGACTTGTCGAACGCTAAGATGCATGGGGCGCGCCTGCGCGGCGCAAATCTGAGCGGGGCCAACCTCGACGGCGTCGACCTGTCTGGTGCGGACTTAAGCAGCGCCCGCGTGACCAGCGAACAGCTCCAGCAGGCGCTGACCCTGGCGGATGCAACGCTGCCAGATGGATCGCTTGTGGCGGTAGAAGAGACAGCCTGAGCCAGAAGAATGGCACGCTGAAACAACATGGATCCAGCGTAACGACTTACGGTGAACAATAGCAAGAAGAGGAGGCGCTGCAGCAGCGCCTCCTCTTCTTGCTATTGTTCACCGTAATTACTTGATGATGTAGCCGATGGCCATCACGCCCGGCCCTGCGTGAGTCACCACGGCCGGGGGCAGCAAATAGATCGGGACGGGCTTCTCCATTTGCAGTTTGGCTGCAAATTCCTCGGCCAGCATCTGGGCTTCCTTCTCGGCCCCGGCCTGCATCACGCACAGGTAACCCTCGGGATCACCCTTGCCCTGGGCGTCGCGCGGGTATTCCTGCAGCACCAGCTCGACCAGCCGCTGCAAAGCGCGCTTGTGGGTGCGCTGTGACTCAAGCGGTGCAATCTGCCCATTGCGCAGAGTCAGGATCGGCTTAACCTGCAGGATGCCGCCAATCAAAGCCTGTGCCGAGCCGATGCGGCCGCCCTTATGCAGATATTCCAGCGTGGATACAAGGAAATGGGTGCGGGTGCAGGGAATCAAAGCTTCGAGCCGCCGTTTGATCTCGTCCACTCCCAGACCTTCCTCGGCCCAACCCACCGATAAGATCACCAAAGTCGCAAAGTCACCGGCGATGGTGCGCGTATCGAAAACGTGGATATCGGCATCCGGGAAGTCTTTAACGGCGGTCAGCGCCGAGCGCACCGTGCCGGAAACTTCGGAGCTGGGACCAACCACCAACACCGAATGTCCCTCAGCCAGGTACTGTTCGAAAATGGGATTGTATAGGGCCGGAGGGGGCGCGGCGGTCTTCGGCAGCATCGGGGAGGATTTCAACTTGCTCAAGAACATCTCGGTATCGAGCTCGGTGTCGTCACGGTAGCTCTCTTCCCCAAAGCTGACGATCTGCGGCAAAATCGGGATGTTATGCTCTTTAACAAAGCCGGCCGGAAGCCCGGCGGTGGTATCGGCGATAATCTTTACAGCCATAATGCCTCCAAAAGTGGAATCAATTTTTAAGTGCGGATGATAAGGAAATTGTAGCATAATAAGGGCATTTTTGTTCGTATATACCGGCTTGGATCCGTAACGGCTCGAACGACTTTTGATTGCTCACACCCAACGCCTCGGCACTACACTTGCACGATCTATACTATACTGGTACCAGTCAATCAAACATGATTTTGTGGATTGCAGAGGCAGCGACCTGCAAACTACAAAATCATGTTTGGCAGCAGTTCCCTTTCTTCTTCAATAGGAGGTCCTATGCGCAGAGCTATCCTTTCCATCCTGGCCCTCTTGCTTCTGACAAGCTGCAGTGCGCCTACCCAGGTGCCTTATAAGCCCTTGCAACCGGCCAACAACCCGAGACTCCAGAGTGAGGAGGGCCTGTCCCCCACTGCTTCCGATGGAGCGGGCGCACCCGCTCGACCGGCCGGAAAGGCGCTTGCATCCTTCGACGTGGATACGCAATCTCCATTCAGCTCCGCCGTCCCGACAGGCACTTCGATCGATCCGATCGAACTGACCCATTACCAGGAGAAGCCCTATACCCCCCAGGGTGATGATCTGCCGGTCGACCTGGCCGAGATCGGTAACCCGGGTGTGATCGCCGGCCTGACCGCCGATCAGCAAGCCTTCCTGAGCGAGCAAGGCTTCCTGGTGACGCCTTCGCAAGACGGTCAGTTCTACCAGATCCGCGAGCAGGTTTCGAAGGTTTACGGCCAGCCTTACTACCTGACCACGGATGCGGCCTACCATGCCCTGCATCTGACCTTCGATGCCCTTGTAAAGGCGCTTGAAAAGGAACGTTTCCGCCCGCAAGTGATTGCCATCACCCGGGCCACCCTGAACGAGATCGAGCAGGCCCTGCCCGAGATGGAAGGTCGCCCAATTGAACGGGATGCCCGGCTGGCGGCCAATTACCTGGCTGTGGCCCTCAAGTTGTTCGACCCGCAAGCCAAGTTGGATGCCGAGCAGGAGCAAGACATCGCCAAACAGGTGCAGCAAATTATGGATGCTGGAGGGCGAGACAAGTCTGCATTGTTTCCAGATTTTGAGGACGACTACGGCGCTTACAAGCCGGTGGGCCATTATGCAGGCGATCCGGAAATGGAGGCCTACTTCCAGGGCATGACCTGGTTCGGGCGGGTACACTTCCCGCTGGAGCAGGCTGGGGACCCCAGCTTCAAGCCCTCGCGCCTGCCGCTGATCGTCACATGGGCGCTGCGTCGGGCGGAACTTGAAGGCGGCGCGCCCGCAGCGCAGACCTGGGGCGACATCCAGGAAGCGCTGACCTTCATCATCGGCGACAGCGACGATGCCGGGCCGCTGGAGTATGCCGCTCTGATGGACGAGGTTTATGGCTCGAACGCAGTGGCTGCGGACCTGGCAGATGAGGAACTGTGGCAGAGCTTCCAAGAGCGCAGCGCCGAGCTACCCGTCCCACACATCCATTCGACCTTTGTCAGTTTCACTCCGGATTTGCAAGTGGAGAAAGGCTGGGGGTTCATGGGTCAGCGCTTCACCCTGGATGGCTTCATCCTGCAGAGCCTGCTGTTCGATAAGGTGGGCACGGTCGACAATCAGCGCCAGGTGCCATCCGGGCTGGATGTGATGTCGGTGTTCGGGTCGCAAGCCGCCGAGGAGGTGCAGCGCTTTCAGGGTCAGTACGACTATGCGAATTACGAGGAGCAAGTCCAGGCCATGCGGCAGGTGGTCCAGCAGCAGCCCGAGCAAGAATGGACCAACCGCTTCTACAACGGCATGCTGTACGCCTTCCTGCCTCAGATAACGGAAAAAGGCGAGGCTTACCCACCCTCGATGCGCAGCCCGGCCTGGGAATACAAAGATATGAACACCGGGCTGGGCGCCTGGGCTGAGTTGAAACACGATACCGCCCTGTACGCGAAAATGCCTGAGGGTATGGGGGGCGGTGGCCCGCCCGCTTCCGGCCCGGCGCCCGCTTACGTGGAGCCCAATCCAGACGTTTACTACCGCCTGGCCTACATCAGCGATGCCCTGGTCAATGGGCTGCTGGAGCGCGGCCTGGTCAACCGGCCCGACCAGTTCAGCATGGCCAATCCCGGCGACATCAGCCTGGATCAATTGGTTTTTGGTTTGCAGCAACTGGCGCAGAATTACCAGCAGATCGGCGACATGGCGGTCAAGGAATTGACGGGGCAGCCGGTCAGCGAAGAGGATATCTGGCTGGCGCAAGGCTGCCTCGGACCTATGGAATGTGCCACCACCCGTTTGCGGTCCTATGGAGAAGATGCCCAGATGGAACCGGCGCCGCTGGTGGCCGCGGTCTCGGGCGCTGGGGATGGTGATATCTTGGAGGCCGGGATCGGGAACCTGGACCGCATCTACGTGGTTGTGCCGCTGGAGGGCAAGCTGCAAGTGGCGCAGGGTGGGGTGTTCAGCTACTACGAATTCACACAGCCGCGCGAGGAGCGCCTGACCGACCAGGATTGGCGGATAAAAATTGCGGTAACACCGCCGGAAGCGCCGTTCTGGACGATCAACTTCAAGCTGCCCGGCGGCGAAACCAATGACTCGCTGGCCTTCCGTATCAACGATGTCTACATCGTCACTGCTGAAGGAGCCGGCCTCAACATGCGCGCCGAGCCGAACACCGACGCGATCGTGCTGACCCAACTACAGCAGTACGACTTCGTCACCATCGTCGATGGACCGGTGCAGACCAAGGGCTTTACCTGGTGGAAGCTGCGCCTGGAGTTCGAAGACACGGTCGGTTGGGCGGTGGAGGACCAGGATTGGTATGAGCGTGCCTGGGGTCAGGACCCAGCCCATCCATAATCGTGAAGCTTTTTGATTCGATTTATTCGGAAGGGATCATCTGGGTAGAAATCACGACCCGGTTACGACCGGAGCGCTTGGCGCTGTAGAGGGCTGCATCGGCGGCCATGATGGTCGCCTCGGCAGTGCGGCCGTTCTCGGGATAACTGGCCACCCCAACCGAGATGGTGAAATCAATCGCCTCACCCTCGAAGAACATGTTCAAGCCGCGAATTCCCTGTCGAAGCTCCTCAGCTCGAGCGCGACAGCTCTCAAGGCCGGCCTCGGTGAGGACCACCAGGAACTCTTCGCCGCCGTACCGGCAGGCAAAATCCTCTTCCCGTAAGTTGTCCAGTAGATAGCGGCCAAATGTCTCCAGCAGTTGATCGCCCGCTTTGTGACCATGCTTGTCATTCAGCTCCTTGAAATGATCGACGTCGATCATGATCATGCCGATATTGCGATGGTAGCGTAAAGCGCGGCGAATTTCCAGCTCGAGCGCCTGCTCCATGTAGCGGCGGTTGTACAGCCCGGTCAGCGGATCACGGATCGACTGCATCTGCAACGTCTCCCGCAGTCGCAAGTTGGCCAACGACATGGCGGTGGTCTCCGCGACGGCAGTCACCAGCTTTTCCCAGGCGTTGTAAGACTGCTTGGGGTGCCCGCTCAGGTGGAAAACGCCGATTGTCTCACTCTGAGCAATGAGCGGCACGCACATGGTCGGCAGCTTTTCGTCCAAAGAAGGTCCGGTGGCATGGCGGCAGCGTAAACCGATCTGCCGATCGTTGACGATGTGCAACCGGCCGCGGCGCAAGGCCCAGCAGGCATCAGGCGGAAAATCCGGCTGCAGCTGGTCCGGTCCCCACGACGCAGCCGCCTCGGCCAGGTTGTGGGAATGCCGGAAGATATAGAGAGCGCCGGATTGCTCGGGGAACAGGCGGTAGGAGAAGTCCGCCACAACGGCGTACGCCTCTTCCAAGTTCGAACAGCTGTGCAGCATGTCACCCATGTCACTCAGCAAGGAGACCTCGCGGTTGTGGTGCTCCAGCTCACGGACGGTCTGTGTCAGGCGCTCATTGGCCTGCTGGAGCGCTTCCTCGGCCTGTTTCTGGCGGGTCACGTCCCGGAAATTCCAAACCTTACCGGCGATCCGTCCGGTAATCCGGTAAGGCATGGCGTAACGCTCGAAGATACGGTTGTCTTTCAAAGGGATGAGGGCATACCCTTCGCTTTCCGGATTGACGTTCAGCTCTCGCACCCGTTCCAAGAAAGCATTTTCATCCTGGATGTGCACGGAGAGCAGCTGGAAAGGATCGTCGTGCCCCGGCAAAGTTGACCAGTTGGAGGGTAAGCGCCACATTTCATCGAAGCGATGGTTCGACAGCACCAAATGATCCTGCCCGATCACCAGGATGCCGTCGGCGGTCAACTCAATCGTGGCCTGCAGCAGCGCAAGCAGCCGCTCCAGTTCTTGCGAAGCATGTTTCTGCTCGGAGATATCCCGGATGAACACCAGCACGGCCGGGTGGCCTTCGTATTCCATCAATCCAGAGTTGATCTCAATCGCCAGACGCTCGCCGTCTTTACGCAGCAAGAACGTCTCATAGCGAGAAGGGATTGCCTCTCCCGCCAGCCGCCGGTTATAGTTGTCGCGTACCCCGGCACGGTCTTCAACGATTACTTGATTGAAAACCGGGAGAGCCGCCATTTCCTCGACGCTGTAGCCCAACATTGCAGCCAGCTGCGGATTGGTGTAGTAAAACTTGCCATCTTGAATGATGGCGATGCCGTCGTTGGAGCGCTCCACCAGGCGGCGATACTTTTCTTCGCTGGCCAGCAGCGCCGACTGCAGCACCTTCTGATCGGAGATGTCGTGCAGCAAAACCAGATTGCCGATCAGTTGACTGCGCTGGTAGATCGGTTTAACGTGCAGGTCGTAGTGCCGCACCTCATCGCCCTGCTCCAAGGTGATCTCGGTGTGCTGGTCAGCGCCGGTGGCAATCATCGCCAGCAGTTCGTTACATTGAATCGTCGGCACCTCATCCACCCGCCAGCCGATCCAGCGCCGGGATGGGCAGCCGGTGATGCGCTCGGCAGCCGGGTTTAGATCGGTGATGCGGTTAAGTGAATCCAGCACGATGACGCCATCGCTCAACTGTTCGATCACACTGCTGCGCGCCAGGGGCAAAATATCCAACAGCCGGAATTGGAATACCCCAAACAGGAAAGCAGCCTGAGTCGCCATGAACGCCAGCGGCGTCAACTCGAGCGGCGCAAACAGGTTCAGATGGTTCATTTCCAGGATGTTTGCCAGCCAGGGGATCAGCAGCCCAAAGGACATCACGATGCCCTGCCCGGCAAAAAAATGGGAAGAGCGCATCAAGCCGCGCAGCAGCAGCACGCCGGTAACCAGCAGCGCCAGGTACGCGAAGCTCAGGTGGAAGGGGTGAAGGATTTGATAGGACGCTTGAATGACCTGGATTTTGCCGGAAGAATGGAGGGCGGACTGCACCCCGAGGAAGTTGGTGTAATTGTCAAACAAAACCAGAGCAACCAGGATCAGCGGCTCCAACGCCAGCAGCAGCCAACCCCACCAATGCATCTTGCGCTTGAGCGCTGCGTATTCTATGCCAAACGCCAGCGCCGCGACCGGGATGAGCAGCATGCCTGCCTGAACGAGTGAATTAAAGAAAAACTTCGTGGAGGAAGAGATCGCCAGTAAATTGCCTGCGCTGCCAAAAGACCACAGCGCATGCCCACTGAACAGCAACGTCAACGGGATCGCCCCGGCTGCATAGCGCCGCCGAATGGTAGAAACAGCAATAGCGATCGAGGTCATGGCGACCATGATCATTGGGATTGTGTAAGGCAAGGCTTCAATGTTCATCTATAGCATATCCTATATCCCCTAGACCTTGATTATAGCAAGAAATAGAATACGCCACTTTGCTAAATTGTTGGGTGAGGAAATCCATGATCGGAATCCGGTAACCGAAATTGGGGAAAACTGCTTGTCTTTTGGCAATCTTTAAGATTAGAATAAGAAGTAGAATCGTTTTTCGATCTTAGGAAAAGAAAGGTGGGTAAACATGACCGAATTGAATCCCATTCAGGAAGAACAACCTGAGGAAAATCAGAATCAAGAAGGCGTTGTGCAAGGCGATACCGTCAACATCACTCGCAGCGGCGTGGGCCAGGTGAAAGCCAATACGGTCAACGTGCGCCAGGGCGGGCTGCAGTCGGTGGAAGCGGACCAGGTCACCATCCGCCAGGGTGGGCTGTTGAAGGCCAATACGAAGCGGCTGGAGGTCCTGCAAGGTGGCGTAGTCTACGGACATGCAGAGTCCGCCAACCTGGTCGCCTCGAATGCCGTGGCGGTTGTGGCGGGCGGCGAGGTCAGCCTCGATCAAACGATGGCTCGGGTGGTGGTTGCCGGCGGCGATGTGCGTATGGATCAATCTGCCAGCGTGGCCGTAGTGGCTCGCACCATCCGGGTTTCCAACAGCAACCCTGTGCTGCTGCTGGCCCAGAACGTCGAGGGGGACGTGAAGCCGATGTTCGGCCCGCGCGAGTCGCTGATGTACGGCGTAGTCAGCGGCCTGGTAGCAGGCGTGGTGATCTTGATCGCTCAGATGTTCAAGAAGCGCAAATAATCCGCACACAAGCAAAATCAAGCGGAGGTGCACGAATATGCACCTCCGCTTGATTTTGCTTGTGTGCGGATTAGCCTGCTCGGACGCTGATCTTGCGGGCTTGGGCTTCGGCGGCTTTGGGCAGCTCCAGGCGCAGAACGCCGTCTTTGACGGACGCCTCAATCTTAGCCCGGTCTACTTGACTGGACAGGATGAAGCTGCGCTCGTAATCGCCTACGCCATACTCCTGATAAATCAGGGAGTAGCCTTCCGGCTGCTCCGGCTGCACGCTGGCGTTGATGGTCAATACGTTCTTCTCCAGCATAATGTCCAAGGAATTCTCATTTGCGCCGGGGACATCCGCCTGGATAATAATGGCATCTTCCGTTTCATAAATATCGGCGCGCGGGATATACACCTGCCGGTCCCGAGTGCGCTCGGTCTCTTCGGTCTTCGTTACTTCTTCTTTTTGATTTTCCATGATCTGATCGCTCATCTTAACACCTCCACATCCGAAATGGTTCTAGCTGTTCTTGACAGAGATTTTCTTGGGCTTGTCGGCTTCGCTGCGAGGCAGGCTGATCTTCAGCACGCCGTCACGGTACTGGGCATCGACTTTCTGCACTTCCACTGGGAAGGGCAGCTGCATCGTGCGGCTAAAGCGGCCAAAGCCACGTTCCTGGCGGTGGTAGCTTTCATCCTCGCCGATCTCTGGGGCATTGCGGCTGCCGCTAAGAGTGATGGTGTCGCCAACTACGCTGATGTCCAAATCATCGACGTGGACGCCGGGAATTTCTGTTGTGAGAATTGCGCCTTCTTCGCCGCTCCAGATATTCACCGCCGGGTAACCGGCAGCCTGGCGGCGCCCCTGAGCCGAGCTGAACAAGCGGTTCATCTCCCGCTGCAGGCGATCCACTTCGTCAAGAGCAGATGGGCTTCGATATCTGCGATAAAACATGTCATCCTCCTCATGATTAGTCAAGTCAAGGAGCAAGGTCACCTTGCTCGTTCACTCCTAATGCTAAAGAGGATGCATATTATTTGAATAAACGATACGTAAGAGGAATATTAAAGCCTGCACTCTGTGGGCTGAGAGCGCCTAATCCCCGATATCCCCCGTGTCCGCTTGATTGCGATCGATCAGGAAGGCGGCGGCAGCCAGGACGGTTGCCACGGTGAGGATATATGCGGCGATGCGATAGGTGCCATCCACGCCGGCGACCAAGGGCATTGAGGGCGCCGTCGTAATATCGGTGCCTGATGGAAGATTGCCAATCGAGAGCACAAGGTAGGTGTAGATCGCGCCCATCAGCGGCAAACCGGACACGTTCCCTAAGGTGCGCGAGAGCGAGAGCAAGCCCGATGCAATCCCCAGACGGTTGCTTGGGACGGCGCCCATGATCGCGCTGTTGTTGGGCGATTGGAACATGCCAAAGCCCACCCCGAGCGGCGCCATGCGCAAGATAAAACCGAGCGGGGTGACGTCAATCGGCAAGGTGCTCATCAACCAGCTGCCGCCAACCAGGATGATCAGGCCGATCAAGCTGATGATGCGCGAGCCAAAACGGTCCGATAGAGAGCCGGCGGCCGGGGCGACCAGTCCCATCATCACCGGTTGGGCCATGATCAGCAAGCCAACCTGCTCGGCGCTGTAGCCCCGAACCAATTCCAGGAAGTACGGCAAGATGAAGTTCGCCGCAAGAACGAAGAACACCAGGAAGCCCATCAACAGGTTAATTCCGAACAGGACGTTGCGGAACAGGCTCAGATCGATCATGGGCTGCCGGATGCGGTTCTCGACGTACAGCAGCAAGCCGACCCCCAGCGCCGAGAAGGCCAGCAGCCCGAGCACGAGCGGCGTGCCAAAGCCCGAACCCTGGCCAATGGTCATCCCCAAGGCATACGCGATCAGGGTAATGAGCAGGATGACTGCCCCAGCCCGGTCAAAACGCTGCTCCTCTTGTGCGACGCGTGAGTGCGGGACGAAGCTCCGCACGATGAAGAGGGTGAAGACACCAATCGGAACGTTGACCAAGAACACCGAGGGCCAGCCGAACGAGCCGATCAGAATGCCGCCCAGCGGCGGGCCAATTGCGATACCCATCGAGACGATCCCGCCGATCATGCCAAGAGCTCGACCACGCATCGATGAAGGGAAAACCTCGGTGATGATGGCGGTACCGAGCGCCTGCATCATGGTTGCACCCAGACCCTGCAGGGCACGAAAAGCGATCAACCAGTAGACATTCGGTGACAGCGAACAGGCCAGCGAGAAAATGGTGAACAGCACCAGGCCGACGATATAGATACGCTTTTTGTCGATCATGTCGCCCAAACGGGCAACAGTGAGCATCAACGAGGTCAGCACGAGGGCATAGCTGAGCGCCACCCACTGGATGGTCGCAAAATTGGTGTGGAATACCGCCTGTAAAGTTGGGAGACTGATATTGACGATGCTCGAATTGAGAGTTGCCATGAAAACACCCAGGCCGACGCCCAGCATGGCAAACCACTTGTAGTTGGGATGTTCTTCAGTCAAAGAATAACTCCTGGTATCAAGGACTGCTCAAGCAGTGGTGTATTTCTGGTGAGGAGTGCGACTGCGGCGGCGCTCCTCACCAGAAATACACCACTGCTTGAGCAGTCCTTGAAAAAATAATGATGGCAGGCAACAACTCAGGCAGTGGTGATCTTGCAGGGTGGTTGCGGTGATGCGCCCCGCAACCACCCTGCAAGATCACCACTGCCTGAGTTGTTACAACCGGTTCATTATACTGGGGGTTGGTGTCTTACGCAAAGGCTCGTGGAGAATTACCGCCAGAGCACGCGCTCAACTTGGGATTTGATAAGACTGCATCTGCGGGCGCAGCGCCTCGAGCCGCTGCATGGCTTCCGTCCGGACCGATTTAGTGCAGGCCGGTACGCCGATCTGCTCCAACAGAAACGAGGCCGAGACCGTGCCATACAACCCGGCAGTTTCCAGGCTGCCCGTCTCCCTCCAGCCTACCAGGAAACCGCCGCAAAAGGCATTGCCCGCCCCGACCGGGTCGATGACCCGCACAGGCAGCGCCGGGATACGCACCGCCCGCCCGCTGACCCTGTCCGCTACCAAAGCGCCCTCTCCTCCCAGGCGCAGGGCCACCAGTTTTGCCCCCAGCTTGAAGAAGCGCTGTATCAATTCCTCCGGCTGCCCCTCCCCCACCAATGAAATTGCCTCGATATGGTTGGGAGAAAAGATATCAGCTGCGCTCAACAAATGCGTCAAGGTGTTGGCATTCAGGGGGATCGTGGCCGGTTTGAATGGCTCGAGGCTGACCAGGCCGCCCAGCTGGCGCAGGTGACGGATGAAGCCAAGGTCGGGCTGCTCCGGATGCACGCCCAAGTGAAATCCGCAGGCCGAACGGTATGTGTCTGGGATCTGCTCGATGCGCCGGCTGAGATGACTTTTCACGGCGCTCCGTGGGACCCGCCAGATCATCGTGCGACTGCCATCCCGCTCAAGCAGCTGCCAGGCGCGCGGTGTGGGCTCGTCCGTGCGGCGTACACCGGTCAAATCGATGCCCGACTGCTCGAACCAGCTGCGCGCCTCGTGGGGAAACTCGGAGCCCACCCCGGCCACGATACCGACCGAATCAGACCACAGCCGCATGCCGAAGGCCGTTTGCGGACCGCCCCCACCCAGAATCCCCATGCGTGTCTCGCCAATGGGGAAGACAATATCATCGATAATGATCGAGAAGGTGACGTAGTTCATATTTCCTCATGGTAGAGCAGCCACAGCCTGACGACGCCGCGTGCCAGGAGCATGACCATCGCGAAGAACAACCAGAATATCAGAACCGGCAGCTGGCTGAAGAGCAGCTGCCAGTTGAAAGGCCGTACGAAGAAGCCCTGGACAATCGAGGGCAGCAGGAACAAGATGAAAAGCGGAGCGGCAAAATTAATCCCGAGCAGTACCTGACGCATGCGCTTCGACATCCGCCTCAGGCGGTCGACCTGGCGCGGCAGGCGCATGAAGGCGCGCATCTCCAGGATGATATCCAGAATGATCAGCACTGCAATGATCTGGTATAGGAAAGACATCGAGATGGCCGGCGGTGGGCTCTGGTTGAAGAAGATGTCGACAATGCCGGCGCGCATGGCACTGTACTCGACCCAATTGTACAGCAGGTGGTTTTGATTGATCAGGATCACGAAGCCCAGCTTGTGCGCCGGATACAGCATCAAATCCGAGTGGAAATTTTCCAGGTTGCCGGTAGTATAGACCATCTTGCCGTAAGCGCTGGGCTGGACGTACCAGCCTGCGGCGTACGGGCTGCCGGCGGCTTGATTGGCCGCATGCATTTGATCGACTGCCTCGGGTGAGACCAACTGCATGTCCTTGTACTGACCGCCGGCAATTTGCACGAGCAGGAAGTTGGTCAAGTCTTTTGCGGTAGAGATCAGGTAGGCTGCCGGGAGATCGTAGGGCCGGAAGGACTGGTTTCGAACGACCGGGTAGCCGAGAATGGCTGTGTAGCCCCGGGCCAGCCGGTCCGTTTGCGCTTCCACCACAGAGGTATAGGTGTGATCCATCTCCAAGGGCGTAAGGATATTCTGCTGTAGATACTCCTCGTAAGTCAGCCCACTCACCTGTTCGATAATCCTGCCGAGTACGGCATAGTTCGGATCGAACGCTTGAAAGCGCTCGCCAGGGGTGACCGTCAGGCGGGCATCCCGCAGGGAACTTACCTGATCCTGGATCGTGGCGGCGCGTGGAAGGTTTTCTTGGTAAGCCAGGGGCGAAAGACCGCTGGTTTGGTTCAGCAGCTGGCGCACAGTGATCTGTTGGGAAGCCTCATCACGGACCTGGAAATCGGGCAAGTAGGTTTGCGCCGGGGCGTCCAGGCTGACCTTACCGGCATCGACCAGCTGCATGATTGCCATAGCAGTGAACGGCTGCGTGAGCGCGCCGATGAACATGGGGGTGGTGGGAGACATGGCGCGACCGCGCTCGGCTTCACCGTAGGCCTGCAAGTACAACACCTTGCCATTTTGGACGATACCCAACTGCAGCCCTGGGATGCGGTTGGCGCTCAGGCTTTGGTCGATGTAGGTGTCGATCTCTTGATAGATGTCGGTTGGTTCGGTCTGTTGGAAATTCTGCGAGGTGAGAACGACGACCCCAACAAGAAAGAAAATGCGCATCGAACCGGTGACATGCAGCAACCGTTCCAAGAAATATCTCAAGCTTTCCCTCCTCTTGTCTTCTTATGAAAGTCTAACAAAGAATTGGCGAATTGTCACGGTTTTGACCTTGACTCGATCTTTTAATTTTCATACAATAACCATCGCGTATATCTTGTTACATCGATTTTGGTCGCATCCAGTGGGGACCTGACGGATTCCGGACGACCATGAAAAATAAAAATAAGGAACGATATCGGAACAGATGACTTGGAATCGCAAGACAATTACTTTGTTTTTTACGCTGGTCGTGGTGATGATGGGCTTTGGCATCATCATCCCGATCCTGCCGTTTTACGTTGAAAGTTTAGGCGCCAGCGGGCAAGACCTGGGCATCCTGATGGCAATCTTCAGTTTCGCCCAGTTCATCTTCGCACCCATTTGGGGCGGCCTGTCCGACCGCTACGGGCGCAAGCCGATCCTGATGGTCGGCGTGATCGGCAACGCCCTGACGCAGGTGCTGTTCGGTCTGTCGAACACGATTTGGATGATGTTCGCCGCCCGGGCGCTCTCGGGCATCCTATCCTCAGCGACCCTGCCGACCGCCATGGCTTACGTGGCCGATACCACCTCAGAAGAGGAGCGCGGCGGCGCAATGGGCGTGGTCGGGGCAGCGTTCGGCACCGGGATGGTGCTTGGGCCCATCGTGGGCGGCTTTCTGGCAGGCTACTCGCTATCCACGCCGTTCTTCATAGCGGCGGGCCTCTCGATGTTGGCCCTGGGACTGATCTGGATTATTCTGCCTGAGTTGCTGCCACAATCCAGGCGGATACTGGCAGGCACAGTTCGAGCGGTGCGTGGCCCACAATTCAAGGTGATGAAGGATGCCTTGTTGAGCCCGCTGGGATTCCTGTTCTTCCTGGCCTTCCTGGTCAGCTTCGGAATGACCAGCTTCGAGGGCATCTTCGGTCTGTTCGCTCAAATGCGCTTCGACTATGGGCCAGAGCGGGTTGGGGTGATCCTGACCGTGGTGGGTGTCGTCTCGGCGGTCATTCAAGGGCTCGCCACCGGGCCGGCAACCAAGCGCTGGGGCGAGAATGCGGTCATCAAAGCATCATTAATTGGCAGTTCGCTTGGCTTCGTGATCATGCTGCTGGCGCGCAACTACCCGGCGGTGCTGCTGACCGTGGGCGCGTTCGTGCTGTCGAACGCGATGCTGCGCCCGGCGATCTCGGCAGAGATTTCACGCGGCTCGTCGCAGAGCCAGGGCGTCAATATGGGCCTGAACAACGCCTTTATGTCGCTGGGCCGCATCATCGGCCCGCTGTGGGCGGGCTTCCTGATCGACGTTAACGTCACCTTCCCTTACACCAGCGCTGCAGTCGTGATGCTGATCGGCTTCGTGTTGAGCCTGTGGAAGCTCAACGGCGGCAGGCATCAGATTCCCAAGGTGGAAGCGGAATCACCGGCGGACTAAGAAAGATACCTGCTCGGCAATGGGCCGACTTACCCCTGCCCCTTACACACTTCGCAGCCTAAGTGGAGAATAGAGAGTAGTAAAAAACGCACTTTTACTACTCTCTATTCTTTTAATCGAAAAAGGCCCCGGTGAGAACCGGGGCCAACGAACAGCCAGAGCTATTTTTTCTCTTCCTTGTTGAAATGGCCTTCGATTGTTTTCTGCTCACTCGGGCCTTTGATCGGGATGCGCTTCGGCTTAGCCTCTTCGCTCTTGGGGAGCTGGAGGGTCAGCACGCCGTCCTCGAAACGAGCATCGATCTTGTCCGGGTCGATGTCGCCGGGCAGGTTGACGCTGCGCCGGAAAGTGCAATAGCTGCGTTCGCGCATGTGATAGCGCTCGTCCTCGACGTTCTGCTCCTGCCTGGTCTCACCGCTGATGGTGAGGGTACCGTTGCGGTAGGTCACGTCGATATTGTCCGGTTTGACGCCAGGCAGCGAGGCCTTGACAATGTAATCATTGTCATTCTCCGACACGTCCAGCGGCAGCCTGTCGTTTGGCTGGGGAGGGCCTGCTGCTCTCTATTCTCCGTTTTCTCTCACGTACGACCAGACCTGCTCACGAGTCAGCACCCCCAGCACCTCTTCCCCCATCATGACCGGAACCTGGGCGGCGCGGTGATCATCCATGTGCATCATCGCCTCAACCAGATTCATCTCCGGGCGGACGGAGATGAATCTGCGGCGCAGCGCCAGGGCCTGCCCCACCGTCACGGTCCGCCAGGTTTTCTCCGGGATGGCTTTAATCTCGCTCAGGGTCAGGATGCTGTTCGGGCCGCCGCCCTCTATCTGGAACACCAGCCCACCCCCCCTCACCACCTGCTCATCGATCAGCCGGTCAAGGGTCATTTCGGGGGAAACCAGGCTGGGGCGCGGCCCCATGATCTGAGAAACACTCTTGCTGCGGAGGAAGTGGTAAAGCCTGGCCTGGTTGTAGGCGCCGCTGGCGGAGTTCTGCAAAAACCAGCCGATCAGCAGCAGCCAAATGCCGTTGACGAGTTGGCGGTTGGCAACGGTCCAAATCCCAAACAGGATCAAGCCCAATGCCATCAACCGCCCGACGATTGCGGTGATGCGGGTCGCGCGCAGAGGATCGCCGGTCAGCTGCCAGACAGCCGCCCGAAGCACCCGACCGCCGTCGAGTGGAAACCCAGGGATCAGGTTGAACAATCCGAGCGCCAGGTTGATACGCGCCAGCCAGGCAGTCGGCGCGGCCAGGCCGGGGAAGGACCGATCGAGCATGTACACCAGGCCGAACAGGGCCGCCAACGCAAGGCTGGTCAGCGGGCCGATCATGGCGATGCGAAATTCGGCGCCCGGGGTACCGGGCTCGCGAGCAATTTGGGCCATGCCGCCGAAGAAGAACAGGGTAATGCTGCGCACCGGTATGCCATCGCGCAGCGAAACCCAGGCGTGGCCTAACTCGTGCAGCAGCACCGAAGCAGCAAAGAATATACTGGTGATGCCCCCCAGCAGCCACAGCGACCCCGTTGAGAGGGTTGGATACTGGCTGGGGAATACGCCGATTGCCAGCGACCAGGTGACCAGGGCAAGGATCAAAAACCAGCTCAGGTGTAAGCGGATCGGGATGCCCCAGATGCGCGCGATACGGATACCAGTATTCATGTAGTCCTCCTGTCTTATTGTAAAGAGAATTTGCAAATAACACAATAAAAAGCAGAATGTGGAGGGGAGAGAACAGAGCCGAGTCAGGTAACTCGGCGCTCTGTTCTCTCCCCTCCACTCTCTGCTTTTCATGATAGTATAGCGGAGAGGTTATAAATTTATTGGTTTTTCGGGAGTTTGCCGGGGGATACAACCGCCCATCAAACTCCCGAAAAACCAATAAATTTATAACCTCTGAGGAGGAAGCATGACTGTCGTTGTAACCGGCGCATCGGGTCATTTGGGTGGAAATTTGGTGCGGGCGCTGCTGGCGCAAGGACGGGAGGTGCGCGCCCTGGTCCATCGGGATATGCGAGCCATCACGGGCTTGGACGTGGAAATCGCGCCCGGCGACCTGACCGAGCTAGACTCGTTGAAACGGGCTTTCGCTGGCGCCGAGACTGTTTACCATACTGCCGCCCGGATCTCGCTCACTTATCGAGATTGGCCGCAGCTGGAGGTCGTCAACATCCAGGGGGTGCGCAATGTGCTGGAAGCCTGTAAGACCTGCGGGGTCAAGCGGCTGGTGCATTTTAGCTCGATCCACGCGCTGGAGCAGCAGCCGCTGAATGAGCCGGTCGCTGAAGACCGCCCGCTGGTGACTCCCCGGCGCGGAGTTCCACTCTACAATCGCTCGAAGGCTGCCGGGGAACGGCTGGTGCGTCAGGCGGCGGCCAAAGGGTTGGATGCCGTCATCCTCTACCCTACCGGCATCCTGGGCCCGTTCGACTTTGCTCCATCACATTTTGGCGAGGTCCTCCGATCGCTTGCCAACGGAACGATGCCGGCCCTGGTTCAGGCAGGGTTCGACTGTGTCGACGTGCGCGACGTAACCGATGGGGCGCTGCTGGCCGAGGCCAAAGCGCAGCCCGGTGAGCGCTACTTGCTGTCGGGGCATTGGGTCTCGCTCAAAGACCTGGCCGAGACTACAGCGGCGTACACCGGCGTGCCGGCGCCGCGCCTGATCGTCCCGCTGGCGCTCGCCCAGTTCGGCACACCCTTCGCCGGGTTGTTCCGCTCCAGCAGCCACCGCCCGCTGTACACCTCGGTCGCGATCCAGTCGCTGAAAAACAACCACAACATCAGCCACGCCCATGCAACCTAAAATCTTGGCTACCGGCCACGGTCATTCGATGAAACCGTGCGAGATACGTTACAATGGTTCGAACGAGCCGGAATGCTGGAGCTGCGCTGTAAGGAGGGGAGGCATTGAGCGAAGCGCAAATCTTCCAATGGATGATCATCGCCTGGTTCCTGCTGGGACTGGCGGGCTTCGTCGCCCTGTTCTTCGTGGATGCGCCCTATGGGCGGCTGTCACGCGCTGGGTTCGGGCCGCCGCTCCCGAAGCGCCTGGGCTGGCTGCTGATGGAATTGCCCTCGGCGATCATCTTTGCGCTCGTGTTCGTGTATGGGATTTATACGCACACCGTTACCGCCTGGGTCTTTCTCTTCATGTGGGAGCTGCACATGTCTACCGCGGCTTCATTTACCCCTTTCAGACGCGTCGGCAAGGGCAAGACCATGCCGGTCTCGGTCATGCTGCTGGCGCTGACTTTTAATCTGGTCAACCCCTACCTGAATGCCCGCTACCTGTACATCTTCTCAGGTGGTTATCCCAACAGCTGGCTGCTCGATCCGCGCTTCCTGATCGGCGCGGCGCTGTTCTTGGGTGGTCTGTACGTCAACCGGCAGTCCGACAACATTCTCCACAACCTGCGCGCCCCGGGAGAAACCGGTTATAAGATCCCTTACGGCGGTCTGTTCAGCTGCGTTTCGAGCCCGAATTACCTGGGCGAGATCGTCCAATGGACCGGATGGGCCATCGCCACCTGGTCGATCCCTGGGCTGGCGTTTGCTTTTTGGACCGCCGCCAATCTTGTACCGCGGGCCATCTCGTATCATCGCTGGTACAGGCGCCAGTTCAAAGACTATCCACCCGAGAGAACCGCGCTGATCCCACGGCTGCCGGTTTGCCTGAACAGGCAAGAGCCTGTCCAGGAACATGAAAGTCACAACAAATAAAGGACAAGACAATGACTACAATCCCCCCTGAAACCCATATCGGCAAGATCCACCTGTCGGTTGCCAATTTAGAGCGTGCCGTCAAATTCTATCATCGCGCCATCGGGCTGTCGGAACTGTCTCGACAGGACGGGCAAGTTTGGATGGGCGCTCCCAACCCCAGCCACCCGGACGAGCCCCAAGCCTTCCTGCTGCTGAGCGAGCAGCCCGGCGGGCGGCGGGCGCGCGGCGTGAGTGGGCTGTATCACGTGGCCTTGCGCGTGCCCGACCGGCGGGCGCTGGCCTGGGCGGTCACACGGCTGGCGGACTACGAAGACCTGCTGCAAGGTGTGGCCGATCACGGCGTGAGCGAGGCGGTCTACCTGACAGATCCGGACGGCAACGGCATCGAGGTCTATCGTGACCGGCCGAGTGAGGAATGGCCGCACGACGCCAACGGCGAGATGGAGATGACCACCGATCCGCTGGACCTGGATGCGGTGATGGCGACGCTCGGCAAGCAGCCTGAAGCGCCCGCTGTGCCAAAGGTGCAGATCGGGCACGTGCATTTGCACGTGGCGAACCTGCAAAATGCGATCGATTTCTACCAGGGCGTGTTGGGCTTCGAGCTGATGCAGCGCTTCGGTCCCTCGGCAGCATTCCTGTCGGCGGGCGGCTACCACCATCACATCGGCATCAACACCTGGGCCGGTGAAGGCGCTCCGCCCCCGCCATCGGATGCCCTCGGCCTGCGCTGGTTCAGCATTGATCTGCCAGGCAAGGATGCCCTGGATATTGTGCTGGAGCGGGTCAAACAAGCCGGTCTGGAAGTGGAAGAACGTGAGGAGGGCGATCTCGTCCATGACCCCTCCGGGAATGGGGTCATCCTGGAAGCCCGAGCGTAACTCAGAATCCAAAGAATGCAGAGTCGCGCAGGAGGGCTTTTCTCTGCGACTTTCGTGTTCCTCATGCTGGATAGCAGTTTGTCAATTGCGGGGATGTGGCACTACGTGTACAATGGTTCATAACCTGACCCATGGATATTTCCGTGCCTGTTATGAAAAAAATCACTGCAGACCGCATCGACACCCTCCGTAAAGCGCTGCCGTTCGTACTGATCGCGCTGGCGCTGGCGGCGCGCATCATCCCCGGCTCACGGCCGGTGGACGATTTGTTCATTACCTACCGCTACGCCCGCAACATCCTTAATGGCAGCGGCTTCGTCTACAACCCTGGCGAGCACGTGATGGGCACCACGACGCCGCTGTTCACCTTCTTGATGGTGGCGCTGGGGGCGCTGACCGGCGGCACGCAGGCGCCCTTCCAAACCCTTTCGATGGGGGTGAGCATGCTGGCGGACGCAGCTACCTGCATCCTGCTCTGGCAGCTGGGCAAGCGCGCCGGTTCGGAACTGGCCGGGGCGGCCGCCGGATTGGTGTGGGCAATTGCGCCGTTCAGCGTGACCTTTGCCATCGGCGGCATGGAAACCAGCGTCGTGGTGTTCTTGATGATCGCGGCAGTCTACACCTTCGTTGAGAAGCGCTACACCCTGACCGGGCTGTTCGCCATCCTGGCGCTGCTGACCCGCCCGGACACGATCCTGCTGGTCGGCCCGCTGTTCCTGGACCGCTCGATCCGGGCGTTACGCGGTGAGAAGGTGAGCTGGAGTGAAGCGCTGGTGTTCTTCCTGCCCGGGCTGGCCTGGCTGGCCTTCTCCACCTGGTACTTCGGCACGCCCATCCCCCACTCGGTGGCTGCAAAGCTGGAGGTCTACTTGCTCGACCCGGCCTCATCGCTGACCCGGCTGATGCAGCACTACGCTACGCCATTCCTCGAATACAACACGCTCGGCGCACCGCTTGCGGTAGGGATCGGTATTCTGTTATACCCGTTCCTGTACATTGTCGGCGCTCTGAAAGCCTGGCGCAGCGATCGCCGTCTGCTGGTGTACCTGATCTACCCGTGGCTGTATCTGATCGTTTTCTCGCTGCCCAACCCGCTGATCTTCCGCTGGTACATGACGCCCCCGCTGCCGTCGTATTTCTTGTTCATCCTGATCGGTATGGATAAGGTGCTGCGAGATATCTTCAATTTCCGGTCACGGCGCAAAGCGGAGAATACATCCCCGAACGCAGCCTGGCGCACCTGGCTGCCGGCGCTGCTGGTGCTGCTGATCCCGTTCAGCTCTACGCTGACCGAGTGGCGACTGCATCCGGATCATGGCCCTAACCGCCCTGCGCCAGAGATGGCCTGGTTCAAGCTGGAGCAGCTTTACATGCAAGCCTCGGCTGAGATCGCCCCACTGATGGACTCCAACACCGTCATGGCCGCGGCCGATGTGGGCGTGCTGGGCTTCTTCACCCCGGCGCGCATCCTCGACACGGTTGGGCTCAACTCACCCGAATCGCTCCAGTATTACCCGATCGACCCCTCGCTGTACGCCAATAACTACGCCGTCCCTTCCGAGCTGATCCTGGACGAGAAGCCAGATTGGGTGGTGCTGCTGGACGTGGCCATCCGCAAAACAGCCATGGTGGACGAGCGCATCTGGCAGGATTACGAGCTGTTCAATGCCATCCCGACGGATATCTATGATAGTGAGAACCTGGTGATCCTTCGAAGAAAAAACTAAGAGTCTAAGGTAGAACCGCAGACAAAGCAGAGGCGCACAGGGTTTCAAAATCCTGTGCGCCTCTGCTTTGTCTGCGGTTCTACCTTAAACTCTTAGCCCCAACTCTTCCATTTTCTCATCCGTCGGCCTGCCGGTCTCCCAATCCCAGCCGGAGGCCGCGTAATACTCACGGCGCAATAACTCCACATCCGGGATATGGCCCTCCTGGCCGCCTTCAAACAGCGGCTCCAGCAGCAGCTTGGGCAGCTTTTCAGCGGCGGGCGTCAGGCCCAGTTTCAGGTTATACAGGCGCTTCAAGTTCCAGGCCCGCTCTCCAGCCCGCATCAACTCCTCCAGCGTCCAGTCCTGACCCTCTGCTGCCGAGAGCAGATCCACTGCCGTCTGCGGCGGGACCACGGCAAAGAAGCACATCACCAGGCTGTTGCAGACGGTGCGCCAGTGCTGATGGCGGGCAACCAGGGCGGCCTTGCCGGCTTCGTCCAGGCGGTTCTCTGGTGTAGGCACGTCGATCTCGTCCATGGCGCCGCCCAGCTCAATGGTGAAGAAATCGCTCTGGTTGTGGCAGGCGCCGCGCGGCGAGGTCAGGTAAGAGAGTACCTGGCCGGTGAAAGCCCGTGGATCGTGCATGGGCACCTCCAGGTTGTTGACCTGCACGGCCAGCTCTTCGACGCCGTAATGCGCCGCCAGCGCCTTGGAACCCTGTGCCAGCAGTGCCCCGAAACCCGAGCGACACGCCATCTGATCGAGCAGCGGGAAGCATGGTGAGGGATCACCCCAGTTCAACGCCAACCCGCCAGTGTCCTGCTCGCTCAACAGGCCGCGCTCGAACAGCAAATAAGCCAGCGCAAGAGTGTTCCCGGCGCTGATCGTATCCATGCCCAGACGGTCACACTTGTCACCTAAGGCAGCGACCGCGGCCATATCCTCCACGAGCAGCTGCGAGCCGAAAGCGCAAATCGTCTCGTACTCTGGGCCCTTGGCCTCGCCGTTGGTCGCGTAGGGGCCAGCGGTGATGGTCACCTTGCGCCCACAGCGGATCACGCAGCCGTGGCAGGCGCTTGTGCCGGTCAGAATGGTCTCGGCCATGGTTGCGCCGCTGATCGAGCTGTAGCCGTCGAAGGTGGCCTGGGTCCAGTACTTCTGCGGCATATCGCCCATGTACTGCAGGTAGTCGGCCGCGCCTGCGGTTCCGGTGGCCTGCAGGATCGAGGTCATGTTCTGCTCGGACAGCTCTCGGTTGGCCTCCTTGCGCAAGCGCCGATATTCAGCGTCACGCGCGTAGCCACCTAAACGCTCGGTGCAGCGCACCCCCAGCGCTTTGAGATTCTTAGAGCCCATCACTGCGCCCATGCCGGTGCGGGCCGCAGCCCGGCCATGATCGGACAAGATCGCGGAGAACAACACGCCGTTCTCCCCGGCTGCGCCGATGCAAGCCACCTTGGCTTGCGGCTGCCCGGTCTCGGTGCGGATAATCTGCTGCGTTTCGTAAGTGTCGGCCTGCCCCCACAAGTGGCCCGCCGGGCGCAGCTCGACCTGATCGTTGAAAATCCACAGATACACCGGCTGTTCGGCTCGCCCTTCAATCCAGACCACATCGAACCCTGCGCCTCGCAGCTCTGGCCCAACGAACCCACCGATGTTCGCCTCGCCCCATATCCCGGTTTGTGGCGAGCGGGCACAAATGGTGAAGCGTCCGGTGGTTGGGCCGACCGTGCCGGTCAGCGGTCCGGTGATCCACAGCAATGGACTGCGCGGGTCGAGCGGGTCAATGGTCGGGTCGAGGACGTCGTACAGCAGACGCGCCGCCAACCCGCTCCCACCGATGTAGTCGCGCAGATAATCATCAGGAATGGTCTCTTGAGAAATCTCACCGGTCGTCAGGTTTACCTTCAGCATTCGTCCATACATAAGCACTCCTGTAAGCGCGGTATCCAAAGGCGCAGAGAGGGCAGAGAAGCGCAGAAGATCTGCACGTCTCTGCATGACGCGCTTATAAACTCGATTAAAAGTCCACCTGGCTTCCGTGGAAACAGGCCAGGAATAGCCGCTCCAGGTCTTCCCACTCTGGAACCCGCGTGTGCATGATAGACTGCGTGTCGGAGAGGGCGTTCTGCACCAGAAGGTCCAGATCGGCCTCCAGTTGCGCGCGAGTTAAGCCGCATTCCTCCAGGGATAACGGCTGGCCAACCTGACGTTCGAGTTCTCGCACGGCCTCCGCCAGGCTCTCGGCCGCCTGCTGCTCGGTCCCGGCGGACAGGCCAAGGAAATGCGCCAGCTCGGTGTAACGGGTGCTGCCCGGCTCACCCCGCACGGCGTACTCGATCGTGTAGGGCAGGCACAACGCCACCGCCCGGCCATGCGGAATGTGGAACACACCGCCGAGTGCATGGCCCATGCCGTGCGCCAGGGCCGCCATGGCGTTGCCAAACCCCAACCCGGCAATGGTAGCGGCATTCTGCAAATGTGAGATGGCATCCAGGTCGGCCTCTCCATGATGAACCTGCGGCAGGTACTGGAAGATCATCTGCGCCGCCTTCAGGCACAAGCCATCGCTGAAATCGTTATGCCAGGTGCTGGTGAAACCTTCGATGGCATGGGTCAGGGCATCCAGGCCGGTGTCGGCGCTCAAGCGCGGCGGCAGTCCTTTGACCAGTTCGGGGTCGAGGATGGCCAGGTCGGGAATCAGTTCACGGTTGCCCAAGCCAAGCTTGCGGCGTTCGGCCTTGTCCGTCAAAATGACCGCCCAGGTGGCCTCAGAACCGGTGCCGGTGGTGGTAGGGATGGCGACCAGGCGCGCTTTCGTGCGCATGTGCAGGTCCTCCACCGGATTGATCGCCTCCGGCTCGATCTCGGGATGCTCGTACAACACCCAGATGCCCTTAGCGGCGTCCATCACCGAGCCGCCACCGAGCGCGATGATCCACTCCGGCTGGAAGTCCTGCAGCGCCTGTGCGCCCTGACGGACTGTTTCCAGACAGGGATCGGGCTCGATCCGGTCGAAAACCAGCACCTGCATGTCCGGCGGCAGGGCTGCGCATACCCGCTCGACGAGTCCCAGGCGCACCAGGTTGGCGTCGGTAATGACCGTCGCCCGCTCACCCTCCAGCCGCTCCAGGTAGCTCAGCGATTGCTCGCCGAAGATGATTTGGGGACTATTGAAGAACCACATGAGTTAACCTCAAAGAACACAGAGAATAGAGAACAACTGCTCAGCGTGCGATCACTGTTTTCAGATCTCTGGCTCGATTCTCTCTTAAACCGGAAACTCCGTCGGGATGCGCGTGCAGCTCTCCACCAGCTCTTTGGCGGCGCGCACGTTCTTCATGATCATCGCCATGTTGCCTTTCAGCTTTAACTGGCCGGTCATGAGGGCTTGCATCGGATCGAGCTTCCCCGTCATGACCTTTTTCCAGGTCGTTACCGCGCCTGTCATACGAAATACCGGATTGAGGCCGTCTTCTTCAACGACCTCATAGGCTTCCCGGCACTTGCCGTGCCAGAGGTCCATGTACAACACCACGGTCTTATCCAGTTTTCCACCCGGCTCGATGATGAAGTAGAAATCACCTTCCCAGTTTTTTGCCGACGCTTGATAGGATTCGCTGTCGTTCAAATCCTGCATCAACGCTTTGATCCACTCGTCGCAAGGAAATGGTACGGTCAAGGCTCCCTCCTGTGATCATTTTGAGTCCGTTCCGGAAACAACTTTCTCCATTCTACAACCGATTTTCAATTCGAGGCAAGCGAAACCTTACACGAGTCGATGGCAGTTTGAAAAAACTGCGCTGCGATAAAAAAGAGAGGGGTGAGAATCATTCGTGTCTTCGTGAGAATTCGTGTGGTTCGTTCTCTGCGTGCTTGCAATTGCACGTTATACGTGGATGCGCGTTCGGTTCGCATTTAATGTACAATCAGAGTATATATGTATGAATTAGCGTTATTCCCACTGCAAACCGTCCTTTTCCCGGGCATGCCGATCCAGCTGCACATTTTCGAGCCCAGGTATAAGCTGATGCTGCGCGCCTGTTTAGAGAAGAACCAGCCGTTCGGTGTCGTGCTGATCCATCAAGGCGCCGAAGCCATCGGCCCACTGGCCGAGCCTTATCGAGTTGGCTGCTCGGCCCGCATCATCGAGATGGAGCCGCTGGAAGACGACCGCTTCAACCTGACCGCTATGGGCGACGAGCGCTTCCGCATCCTCAAGCTGAACAAGACCCGCCACCCCTACTTGACCGGCCAGGTCGAAAGCCTGCCGATCGAGAACCATCACTTGTTGGACATGCTGCGCGGCCAGCGGGATTTGAACGCACGGATACACCGCTATTTAAAACTACTCGCCAAAACCGGCGATCAAGAGCTGGATTTCTCCAGCATGGAACTGCCCGAGGAACCCCTCCCGCTGATCTACCTGGCCGCTTCGCTGCTCCAACTGCCTGCGATGGAGAAGCAGCCCCTGCTGGAATCGCTCTCGGTCGGCAGCCTGTACCGAGAGGTCCAGCGCCTGTACCGGCGTGAGATTGCGCTCCTATCGCACTGTATGAAGACCCATGAGAAGAATGCAGAGCGGGCATCCTGGCTGAATTAGGGGAAATAAGAGAGTAGAGAATAGAAAATAGAGAACAGTTCTTGCAAAAGATGCGGGACTGTTCTCTATTTTCTATTCCTACTCTCTTTTTTCTTCTTTTTGATCTAAAATAGAAGGTGTTCGTTCGTATCCCTAACAAAACCCTGGAGAGTGGATCATGGCCTTTTACGACCTCCCGATCGAAGAATTGTGGATGTACAAACCCGAACGCAACGAGCCGCCGGATTTCGACGCCTTCTGGCAGGAAACACTGAGCTCCGCTCACGAATTCCCCCTCAATGCCAGCTTCGAGCCGGTGGATACCGGCCTGCGCACCATCAAAGCCTACGATTTGACCTTCAACGGTTACTGCGGCCAGCCGATCAAAGGATGGTTCCTGCTTCCGGCCGGAGCCTCCGGCAAGCTGCCCTGCGTGGTCGAGTATATCGGCTACGGCGGCGGGCGAGCCTTCCCGAACACCTGGCTGGAGATGGCCAGCGCCGGATTCGCCCACCTGGTGATGGACACGCGCGGCCAGGGCAGCGCCTGGTCGCCGGGTGACACGCCCGACCCTGAGCAGGATGGCGGCAACAGCCAATACCCAGGCTTCATGACCCGCGGCGTGCTCGATCCTAAAACCTATTACTACCGCCGGGTCTTCACCGACGCAGTGCGGGCGGTCGAAGCAGCCCGCAGCCACTCGGCGGTCGACGGCGGGCGTATCGCCGTCAAGGGAGGTAGCCAGGGCGGCGGCATCTCGCTGGCTGTCGCCGGGCTGGTGCCCGATGTGCAGGTCTGCACGCCGGATGTGCCCTTCCTATGCCACTACCGGCGCGCCACCCACGTCACCGACGGCTTCCCCTATGCCGAGATCAAGAATTACTGCAAGATCCACCGCGATAAGGTCGACACGGTCTTCAACACGCTCTCGTACTTCGACGGGATCAACTTCGCCGCCCGCGCCCGGGCCACAGCCCTGTTCTCGGTCGGCTTGATGGACGACATCTGCCCGCCCTCGACGGTCTTCGCCGCCTACAACCACTATCAGGGGTCGAAGCAGATCCGAGTCTACGAGTATAATCAGCATGAAGGGGGTGGTATTTACCAGGACGCCGAGCGCATCCGGTTTTTACACGACCTCTGGAAAGACGTATAGGGGTAATTAATGCCGAAGGCAGGCCCTTACCTCATCCCTTTCTCATCGGATGAATGAGTAGGGACTGGTCTGCTGCAAGCCCTGCACAGGAAAACCAACCATAAGGGCTGCCGCCATAAATCCAGCGCCCTTTGGGAGAGAGGACTCCGGACGGTGAGGGCCCGCCTTCGGCCAACACAAGCATTAATAGGTAAGGGGAAATCATGCTTCATGAAATCCGTTGGACTTATGATAAGTTAATCCGGCGCTCGCAGACGATTCGCGAATTGGTCTATTACCGCCGCTCGTCCCTGGCGCCGTTCCTGTATAAAAAGCTGCCATGGCCGCAAGCGCCCGCTCCAACCGGCCCGGACGTGAATACCGCCGATTGGAGCGTGGTGGAGCCGGGGAACTACTGGGGCGAATGGGGCGCAAACTACGTCCTGCGCAACCAGTTCCAGGCGCCCTTCGGCTGGGGTGCCGACCGCCCATTGGCCCTGTTCCTGCCCATTGGCGACGCCGAAGAGTTCGTCCATCCCGAGGCGCTGGTGCATATCGACGGGCGGCCCATTGCCAGCGTTGACCGCTATCACCACGAGGTGATCCTGCCGCGCGAGCTGTCTGACGGTAAGACACACGAACTGACCTTGCATGGCTGGATCGGCCGCATGCAGGGCAACCTGGATAAAAAGCCGTTGATGGGTCACCCTGCTCTGGTCGAGGTGGACTTAACCGTTCGCCAACTGGTCGCCCTGGCGCGCGTCGGCCTGGGTACTGTCCATAACCTGGACAAGGACAACCCGGTGCGGGTGCAGCTGCTCAATGCCATGGATGATGCTTTCAAGGTGCTCGACCTGCGCGACCCCATCGACGACCGCTTCTACGCCAGCGCAGCCGTAGCGCTCGACATCCTCAAAGCCGGGATCGAGCAGGCCGGGCAGCCGCTGCCGGTGGATGTTACCGCCGTCGGGCATGCCCATATCGACGTGGCGTGGCTGTGGACGCTGGGCCAGACCCGCCAGAAAACCCGCCGCACGTTCTATACCACACTGCGCTTGATGGATCAGTACCCGGAATATCACTTCAGCCAGAGCCAACCGCAGCTGTACGAATTCGTCCGCCAGGATGACCCGGCGCTGTGGGAGCGCATTCGTCAAAAGGTGGCCGAGGGCCGCTGGGAGCCGATGGGCGGCATGTGGGTGGAGGCCGACTGCAACCTTACAGGGGCTGAGTCACTGGCGCGCCAGTTCCTGCTCGGACGGACCTTCTTCCGTGAGCATTTCGGCCCGGAGGTCGACAGCCCCATCCTGTGGCTGCCGGACGTGTTCGGGTATGCCTGGAACCTACCGCAGCTGATCCGCGAGGCCGGGATGCAGTACTTCTTTACCATCAAGATCGGTTGGAGCCAGTACAACCGCATGCCCTACGATTCCTTCTGGTGGCAGGGTCTGGACGGCACACGCGTGCTTACTCACTTCAGCCCCACCCCCAGTGAGGACAGTCCCTTCGCCAGCACCTACAACAGTATCGCCGACCCGTTCGAGGCCTACCACACCTGGACGAACTACCAGCAGAAGGACTACGCGCCCACCGGTCAGACCCCGCCCATGCTGATGTCCTATGGTTTCGGCGACGGCGGCGGCGGACCAACCCGCGAGATGATCGAGAACGTTCACATTATGGAAGATTTTCCCGGCATGCCGCAGACCCATCCGGGCAAAGCCTGGAATTTCTTCCAAGACCTGGAACGCACGGCGGGTGAGCGCCTGCCGGTGTGGAACGGAGAGCTGTACCTGGAGCTGCATCGCGGCACTTACACGACCCAGGGCCGCAACAAGCGCGCCAACCGCAAGAGCGAGTTCCTGCTGCATGACGCCGAGTTCCTGGCAGCCATGGCGAAACAGCTCGATCCGGATTTCGAGTATCCTCACGAGCGGCTGAACGACGCCTGGAAGCTTGTCTGCCTGAACCAGTTCCACGACATCCTGCCCGGTTCCAGCGTGGCGGATGTGTACGTGGAGTCGCAGATGCAGTACACCCAGGCGCAAGAGATCGCCGTGGACGTGCGTAACCAGGCCCTGGAAGCCATCGCCCGCCAGAAGAAGGCTGATTTGCTGGTGGTCAATCCCACCTCTTTCAACCGCCGCGGCCCGGCTTTGTGGCTGCTAGGACAAGCCGAGGGGCTGCGCTTGCGGCGCGCCGACGGCGGCGCCGTGCGAACCCAGGCGGTCGACGGCGGCGTGCTGCTGGACGTGGGCCAACTGCCGCCTTACGGCATCGTGCCGCTGGTCAAGGGTGAGGCGGAGCAGGCGGAACCAGGGGCAGACAACGCCCTGGAAGCCGCCCCCGACCGCCTGGAGAACCAGTGCCTGCGGGTTGAATTAAACCCCGACGGCGACATCACCCGCATCTACGACAAAATTAACCGGCGCGAAGTGCTGCCCAAAGGCGCCATCGCCAATCAGTTCCAGGCTTTTGAAGACCGTCCCCTGGAGTGGGACGCCTGGGATATCGATATCTACTACGAAGACAAGATGTGGACGCCCGAACCGGCCGATTCGGTGAAAGTGGTGGAGAGCGGCCCGCTGCGCGCCACCCTGGAGATCAAGCGCCGCATCCTCAACAGCATTTACGTGCAGCGCATCTCGCTGACCAACAACTGCGGCCGCCTGGACTTCGATACGACTGTGGAATGGAATGAGCGCTATGTGCTGCTCAAGACCGCCTTCCCGATCGATGTGCTCAGCCCGAGCGCCACTTACGAGATCCAGTGGGGTAACGTCGAGCGGCCCACCCACATGAACACCAGCTGGGATTGGGCCCGCTTCGAGACGGTCGGGCACAAGTGGGTCGATCTGAGCGAGGGCGGTTACGGCGCCAGCCTGCTGAATGACTCGAAGTATGGCCACGACATCCACAACAACCTGATCCGGCTGAGCCTGCTGCGCGGTCCGGTCAAGCCCGACCCCGGCGCCGACTTGGGCGAACACCACTTCGTCTACAGCCTGCTGCCGCATGCCGGTCGCTGGGACGAGCATACAATCTCTGAAGCCTACACGTTAAATGACCCGCCGGTTGTATATGCGGTCAAGGACCGACCGACCGGCGGCCAACCTGCCGAAAAGCCGCCCGCGCCGTTCGTCTCGGTCAATGCGCCGAATGCCATCATCGAAACGGTCAAACAAGCCGAAGACGGGCATGGGATCGTCATGCGCCTGTACGAGAGCCAACGGCGGCGCGGCCCGGTCACCCTGACCGCATCCTTCACGCTGGCGAGCGCCTTCCGCCAGAACCTTCTGGAAGAGAACCAGGAAGAACTGACGGTGAACGGCAGCAGCGTCACCTTCGAGCTGCGGCCCTACCAGATCTTGACCCTGCGCCTGATGCCGAGCGAGAGCGATCATGCTTGAGCAGCTGCACCGGTGGTATGACTTCTCGGATCAGGTGGTCGTGATCACCGGAGGGACGGGCGTCTTGCTGGCCCCGGCCGTGCGGGCATTGGGATTGCTGGGGGCGAACCTGGTAATCCTGAGCACGCAGCAGGCGCGCGCCCAGGCCAAGGTGGATGAACTGGCCCAGGAGGGCATCCGGGCGCGGCCGTATGAGGCGGATGTGACCGATAAAGCTCGCCTGGAAGCCGTCGGGGAGCAAGTGTTGGGGCGCTTTGGCCGGGTGGATATCCTGATCAACGGAGCGGGCGGCAACAACCCACACGCCACCGTGCAGACAGGCACTTCCTTCTTCGAGCTGCCCGAGGACGCCATCCGCGAGGTGTTCGACGTCAACTTCATGGGCTCGCTGTTCTGCGCCCAAATCTTCGGGCAATCGATGGGCGAGCGCGGCCGCGGCAGCATCCTCAACGTGGCTTCGATGGCCTCGCTGCGCCCGCTGACTCGCATCGTCAGTTATTCGGCAGCCAAGGGAGCCCTGAGCAACTTCACCCAATGGCTGGCCGTACATATGGCTCAAAACTACAGCCCCGACATCCGAGTTAACGCCATCGCACCCGGCTTCCTGATCACCGAGCAGAATACCGACCTTCTGACCGACCCGCAAACCGGCGAGTTAAGTGCTCGCGGGCAAGCCGTGCTGAAGAGCACCCCCATGGGCCGCTTTGGCTCTCCGGACGAGATGACCGGAGCGGTCCTGTGGCTGCTGTCATCGGCTGCGCAGTTCGTCACCGGGGTGGTCCTGCCGTTGGATGGAGGTTTCTCGGCATTCAGCGGGGTGTAAAAAAGAGGGTAGAGAATAGAGAACAGGGAGCGGTGAGCGCTCCCTGTTCTCTATTCTCTACCCTCTTTGAGGTATCATAGTCCTATGACGAATTACCTGTCTGAGGACGAAATCAAAGGGGTCGTCTCTCGATCCGTTGCAGATTGGAAACTGGACGGCCAAAGCGTGCTGGTCGTCGTGCCCGACGGTACGCGCACCATGCCGCTGCCGCTGTTCTTCCGGCTGCTCGCCGAACAACTGCTGCCGCGCGTCCAAAAACTCGACTTCATGGTCGCGTTGGGCACGCACCCGTATCTGAGCGATGCCGAACTGCTGGAACTGTTCGGGTTGAGCGAGCAAGAACGTCTTACGCAGTACAGGGAAATCGGCTTGCTGATCCACCGCTGGCAAGATACGCACACCTTCGTCGACCTGGGCGAGATCCCGGCCCAGGAAGTGCGCTCGCTCAGCGAAGGCCGCCTGGACACCGCCATTCCCGTGCGCCTCAACCGGGCGGCGCTGGAGCACGACCACGTCATCCTGTGCGGGCCGGTCTTTCCGCATGAAGTGGTGGGCTTCTCAGGCGGCAACAAGTATTTCTTCCCTGGGCTGTCCACGGGCGCGATGATCAATCAGACCCACTGGCTGGGCGCCTTATTCACTTCAAGCGCCATCATCGGTCACAAGCATACCCCGGTGCGCAGATTCATAGACCGGGCAGCCCAATGGATCCCCGTCCCGCGCCATGCCCTGTGCGCGGTGGTTACCCAACAGGGGGTTGCCGGGTTGTACGCCGGGACACCGGAAGAGGCCTGGTCGCAAGCCGCCGATCTCTCGGCCCAAGTGCATATCGTCTATTCCGACCGTCCCTACCAGCGCGTGCTGGCTGTGCTGCCCGAAATGTACGACGAGCTGTGGGTCGGCGCTAAGGGCATGTACAAGACCGAGCCGGTCATCGCCGACGGCGGCGAGGTGATCCTCTACGCCCCACACCTGGGGCGCATCAGTCAGACCCATGGCGATTGGATCAAGCAGGTGGGCTACCACGTGGCCGAGTATTTCCAGAAGCAGTGGCCGCATTTTGCGGACGTGCCCCTGGCCGTGCTGGCGCATTCGACCCACGTCAAGGGGCCGGGCGCCTACGAGGAAGGTGTCGAGCATCCACGGATCCGGGTGACGCTGGCAACCGCGATCCCTGAACAGACATGCCGGCAGATCAACCTGGGGTATATCGACCCGGCAGCCATCCATCCGGCAGATTGGGCCGGGCGGGAGGATGAGGGCATCCTGCTGGCCGGCCACGCCGGAGAGACACTGTTCCGGCTGCGAGAGAGATAGCAGGAACAGAGAGCACCCACATCGCTTTCCCATACCTGTTCTGTGTCATTCAATCGAGGAGACGACCGTGACGATCATCGCTGGGATCGACCTGGGCACCACCAACTGCAAAGCCATCGCTTACACCCCCGGCGCGGGTGTCCTCACGACCGCCAACCGGGACTACCCACTGCATTCGCCGCACTCCGGCTGGGTCGAGCAGGACCCGCACGACGTGTGGGCCGGACTGGTGGGGGCCTTGCTGGCGCTGCGTGAGAAGCTTCCCAGCGGCTTGAAGATCGATGGGCTGAGCCTCAGCGGGGCAATGCACAGCGTGATGCCGTTGGACCAGGCCGGCACGCCCCTGGCAAACGCCATGACCTGGGCCGACCAGCGCGCCGCTCCACAGGCCGAAGCCTTGCGCCGCGAGTGGGACGTCCATGAAATCTACCTGCACACAGGCTGCCCGGTGCAGCAAATCTACCACCCGGCCAAGCTGCGCTGGTGGCAGCAGGAGCGGCCCGACCTCGACCAGCAAGCGGCACGCTATGCGGCGATCAAAGAGTATGTTCTGTACCGCCTGACCGGGCGCTGGGTTTCAGAATTGGGATTGGCCTCCACGACCGGACTGTTGGATCTGCAAACCCTGGAATGGCATCCCGAGGCGCTGGAGATGGCGGGCATCCGGCCAGAGCGCTTGCCCGAGCTGGTATCCCCGTTCGAGATTATCGGTGGTCTTCTGCCCGAAGCCGCCAACCAGGTCGGGCTGCCGGCCGGCCTGCCGGTCATCGCCGGGAACAGCGACGGCGCTCTGGCGAACCTGGGCGCTGGGGCCGCCGGTGAAGGCGAGAGCGTGATCACGGTCGGCACCAGCGGCGCAGTGCGTGTTACTACCTCTCGCCCACTGCTCGACCCGCTAGAGCGCACCTGGTGCTATGTCTTCACAGAAGGACGCTGGTTTGCAGGTGGGGCCATCAACAACGGCGGCCTGGCGATGCAGTGGGCCCTGGAGCGCCTGTACCCGGAATTCAAGGGGGAAGCGTCTTACCTGCGCTTTCTGGAAGACGTCGCCAAGATTCCGCCTGGATCTGGGGGCGTGATGGCGCTGCCTTACTTCGCAGGAGAGCGCAGCCCGCATTGGAATGCACATGCCCGGGCCGTAATCCTGGGAATGGGGCTGGAGCATTCGCGCGCCCATATTGCCCGGGCGGTGCTGGAAGGGGTGGCTTACTGCCTGGCCGACGTCTGGCAGGCGCTCTCCGCTCAACGCAAGCTTCGCCTGCCGGTGCGCCTGACCGGGGGGATCACCCATTCGCCGGTATGGTCGCAGATCGTGGCTGATGTGCTGGGCGTGCCGCTGGCGCCGACCGAGGTCACCGATGCTTCGGTAATTGGCGCAGCCATTCTGGGACTGCAAGCGCTAGGTGTAGTAGAATCAAAGGACGAATTGGTTGCAAACGGCCAGCCGGAAAACGAGCTGAAGCCGGACGCAGACAAGCATGCCTTTTATATCACCCAGCACCAACAGTTTCAGGAGTTGTATCGAAAGCTGTATGAACAGGCAAATTCATAACCGACACCCAAAAATTTGGCTTCCCATCCTGGCGATTGCGATCCTGGCGACCGGCTGCGTCCCGGCCGTTCGAGCCTTGATTTACACCCCCGTCCCGTCGCCCACCGCGACCGCCACGTCTACAGGCACGCCCACCTCCACGGCCACCCCTTTGCCGACCGCTACCGCCACCGCCACGCCCATCCCCACCGCCACCCTGACGCCTACCCCCACCCCGGCCACATTGGTCGGTGCCGGAGATATCTCCATTTGCGGCAACAAGGGCGACAAAGAAACAGCCGCTCTATTGGCGGAAATCCCGGGCGCGATCTTCACCGCCGGGGACAACTCGAACGATTACGGGCGGAAAGTGGAGTACAAGAACTGCTTCGGCCCCAGCTGGGGTCAGTTCCTCGACCGCATCCACCCCTCCCCCGGCAACCATGACTATGAGTCCGAAGAGGGCAAGTACTACTATCAGTATTTTGGTGAAGCCGCCGGAGAACCGGGCAAAGGCTGGTACAGTTACGACCTGGGCGCCTGGCATATCATAGCCCTCAACACCAATTGCGATTACGTGAGCTGCAAAGCCAACTCCAAGCAGGTGGAGTGGCTGCGCCAGGACTTGCAGAATCACCCCACCCAATGCAGCCTGGCATACTACCACCATCCCCGCTGGAGCTCCGGCCAAGCGGGCAGCGCGGGCTGGATCAGCCCAATTTTCACCACTCTTTGGGAGAACGGCGTCGACGTAGTGGTCAGTGGGCACGAGCACGAGTATGAGCGTATCGCCCCGCAGGATCCGGACGGTAACCTCGACTTCGAACACGGCCTGCGCCAGTTCGTGGTTGGAACGGGCGGCGCCTATCACATTCCCTTTGGCGCGGATATCTTACCCAACAGCGAGGTGCGCATCCCCGACACCTTCGGCGTGATCAAATTCACCCTCTACGAGGACCATTACGACTGGGAATTCTTGCCGGTTGGCGACGGCCAGGCGTTGGATTCAGGAAGCGAGAAATGCAAATGAACACGACAACCCTCAAAGGCATCATTTTCGATCTGGATGGAACCCTGGCAGACACCTTACCGGTCTGCATCGAATCCTACACGCGCGTCTTTCGAAAACATCTGCGGCGCGAGTTCACCCCAGAGGAAATCTTAGACATGTTCGGGCTGCCCGAGGAAGGCATCCTGGCGAAATGGGTTCCGCAGGATCCCAAGGCTGCCCTGAACGATTATCTGACAGAGTACGCTGCACTGCACTCTGCGATCAAAGAGCCGTTCCCCGGCATCCTTGCAGTCTTGCAGCAGCTGCAGGCGTGCGGCCTGCGTCTCGGCATGGTGACCGGTAAAGGGCCGGAGAGCGCAGCGATCTCGCTGGAGCGCCTGGGTCTGCAGCCGTACGTAGACCCTGTAGTAACCGGCGACTTCACCCGTCCCAGTAAACCCAAAGGCATCCATGAAGTGCTGGCAGCCTGGGGCATGGCGCCGCACAACGCTGCCTACCTGGGTGACACCCCTTATGACATGCAGTCTGCTCTGGAAGCGGGTGTCAAGCCGCTCGGCGCAGCCTGGGCCAAGACCGCCACCGTTCATAACGGGCACAAGGATAGCAAGGTGAAGGTGTTCGAATCGGTGACGGATTTCCAGACCTGGGTAGAAACGCAGATCGAAAATAGAGGCCAGTAACCGCTATCTGTTTTCTAATCTCTGTTTCTCTTTATGCTACAATCAGGCTATGACCTTCCCCATCAGCGCAAGTGAAGAGCCCCTCCGTCTCGCCATTGCGGCGGATGCCCGGCTTTGCTCGCCAGATTACGCCAACGATCAGATCTGGGAGCTCAACACTTGTGACGGCGAACCGCGCACTCTCAGCTTACAAACCACCTTCGGCCTGCGCGCTCGGGTGATGCGCCTGTTTCCCAGCTTCATCCGTAAAGACCAGCGCATCCAGGACCCACAGCAGTTTGCCCGCCCGCCGCACTTGCTAAGCTGCTACCCCAATTACCTTTCGCTCAGTTTTGCCCCTTCCAATCAAATCCATGCAACCGCCGAATACTGGGCGCCGGAATCGCACGTCGTATCCGGGCGTATAAGCCTGACTTGCGCTGCCGAAAACCCTGAAACCTTTTGGCTCGAATGGATTGGGCTGCTCAGCCCACTTAAGGGCCAGAGCATGGACGTCGTGCCGATCGGCACACACCAGGTCTTGCAAGGCACAACCGGCGATCTCTCGCTGGTGTGCTTTCTCTCCGGTGGGGCCGAGCTGGGTGGCGGCCCCTACCCCTCCCTGGCGCTCGATTTGACGCTGGAGCCGGGAGAAACCAGGCGCTTCACCTGGGCCCTGGCGTCACTGAATGACACCGAGGCGGCCTACGAACTGGCCCGGAAAACAGCCTCCCTTCCATGGGAAGCGGAGATCGCCCGGCTGGAACTGCTCAACGCCGGGCAGATGGTGGAGATCCAAACCGGTGAGCCTGATTGGGATGTCGCCTTTGCTTTGAGCCAAAAGCTGGCTTACGGCTTGTTCTTCCCCGGCAACCAAAACCTGCCCAACCCATCCTTTGTGCTGTCCCGCCAACCCGACCAGGGCTACTCCATGCGCGGCGACGGCGGCGATTATCCCTACCTGTGGAGCGGACAGACCCCGCTCGAAGCGCTGTACCTGGCGAGCATCCTGCTGCCCGGCAACGCTGAACTGTGCGCCGGGGTACTGCGCAACTTCCTGGCAACCCAGGCCGAGGACGGATCGGTGGATTGGAAGCCCGGACTGGGCGGACAGCGCTCCCGGCGGCTGGCACAGCCCTTGCTGGCGGCGCTGGCCCTGCAGATCGACGAGTATCTGGATGACCCCGATTGGCTGGCGGAGATCTACCCGGCCCTGCTGCGCTTCCTGCAGCACTGGTTCGAACCCGACCACGATCGGGATCAAGACAGTTTCCCCGAGTGGGACCACCCCCTCCAGACGGGCCTGGAAGATGCGCCCATCTATAACCGCTGGCGTGCCAGCGCCCAAGGCGTCGAAATCGCCACCCTGGAAAGCCCGGCGCTGTCTTCCATGCTGTTCAAAGAGTGCAAGAGCCTGATCCGCATCGCCCGCCGCATGGACGCGCAACAGGATCTGGAGTGGCTGGAGAACAAAGCGGATTCCCTGCGCCGTGGGATCGAATTGACCTGGGACCGCAGAACATCCAGCTACCGCTACCGTGATTACCAAACCCATGACCGCTCCCCCGGCAGCGTTTTACACAAGTTCAGCAAGAATGGCAAGTTCCCTCAGCGGCGCTCTTTCCGCTCGCCCAGCCGGTTGCAGCTGCGGATGGAATGCCAGGGGGAGAACAGCCGCCCGGTCACAGTCACGCTGGTCGGCGAAACCGAGCAGGGTGAGATTGTCGAAAGCTTCCCTGCAGGGCGCTTCTTCTGGGCGGACGGTATCGGCCACGCCACCAGCGAGGCCTTGTACCGCAAGCTCAAGCGAGTGGATGTCAGCGGCCTGACCGAAGGCGATCATGGCACCGTCGCCAGCATTGACTATACCCAAGAAGATATCTCGCTGCTGCTGCCGCTGTGGGCCGGTGTCCCTGACAAGCGCCGCGCCAAAGCCCTGGTGGAGAATACCTTGTTGAAACGCTATCAACAAAAACACGGCATTCCGTTGAGCCCAAACAATCCTCCAGATGATTCCGCCGATTGCATCGACTGCGTCTACTTGCCCTGGAACAACTTGATTGGCGAGGGACTGCTGGCCTATGACGATGCGAATCAGGCAGCCGACCTGGTCACGCGCTTGATGAACGCCATCGTTTCGAACTTGAAACGAGAGGGCGTTTTTCGGGCCTGGTTCGGCGCCAGGGATGGCGTTCCAGGCGGTGAGAGCAATGCATTACCCGGGCTGCCCCCGCTTGGATTGTTCCTGCATACGCTTGGAATCCAGCGGCTGAAAAAGAATGAAGTGATTTTGCATGGTTTTAATCCTTTTCCCTGGCCAGTTACGGTAAAATATCAAGGGATGATTATCACAAGGCATGCTGTTGATACAGTTGTAAACTTTTCTACAGGACAGACCATCACGATTGACGGAGCCGGTCCACACCGGGTTTCCCTTTCTCGATAAGAACGAAAGGAGTGAAGACGCCCATGAATCCTCAGAAAAAAGGAACAATGTTGATCGCTGTGGTGCAGGCCCAAGACGTCGAAGGCGCCCAAAATGCCGTCGAGAAGCTTGGGCTTTCCTCAGAGCGACTGCCGAGTCACGGCGGTTTCTTGGGAAGACGCAACGCCACCTTGTTGATCGGCCTGCCATCTGAAAAGGTGCAGGTCGTAATGGACGCCCTCCAAGAAACCTGCCGGCAGCGGGTAGAGTATATCGCAGTGCCGTTAGAAAGTGCGCCGCTGCCTCTACCCACCCCAACGCCCATCACCATCGGCGGCGCTACCGTATTCGCCCTAGAAGTGGAGCATTACGAGGAGATCTAAGATGAAACTGATTATCGCCATCGTACCGGACAACGAAACCGATGCCGTCTCGCATGCCCTGACTTCATCCAATTTTCGTGTGACTTAAATTGCTTCCACGGGCGGTTTTCTGCGGCGCGGCCACTCGACCCTCTTGATCGGGCTGGAAGATGAGCGGGTGGAAGATGCGCTGGGCCTGATCCGTAAGAGCCGCAGCCAGAGCAGCGACACCAACTCGAAGGGGGGTGTGGTTTTCGTCCTGAAAGTGGACGATTACATCCATTTCTAGAACCCTCACCGGCGATCACACCGAAAGCCTGATCAGGTTACGGGCCTGTGACCCGCAGCCCGATCAGGCTTTCATCTGTATGAACAAAATCAGAAATTGTGAAAGTGTAAACTGGTT
>CAWEQO010000003.1:0-67593 GCA_963811225.1 uncultured Chloroflexia bacterium | reverse complement strand
ACGCAGCCATGCCCCGGTAACACACCCGAACCATTTCTATCAAGAATAACCGTGGTCCTTTTCCTTGGATCAAGGCGCATTTTGACCATCAGGGCATGGCTGCGTATGGGTTCAATCCTGTTGTCTGGGGCATTGCGGGGGGCGGGGCATGGCTGCGTATTGGTTAAATTCTGTAGTCTCGCGCATTACGGGGGACGGGGGCATGGCTGCGTATTGATTAAATCCTGTGGTCTTGCGCATTCCCACCATGCCCCTACAGACTGGATAAAAATTGCGCATTTTCGCCACGGCCAGATGGGTTGGATGATCAGATGCATCATCAAGCGGCGGCCGGAGGTGAAGGGTTTTTCGTTCCAGGGACCTTTGGTCAGGTCGGGTTTTTGGATGGATTGCCTGCATCCAATGGCGCATGACCATGCATCCTTTTGGTTTCTCTGATACAATTTAAGCGCATCCGATGGTTTGCATGAATCCCAAACGGCTCGTACACGAGCCTACTTTTTTTCTGTGGAGCGCTCACGCATGCATCTTGACCTGTCGATCGTTCTCATCATCGTACAGTTGATTTTCTTGGAGGGCATTCTCTCCATCGACAACGCGGCTATCCTGGGAGCAATGGTATCGGGGCTGCCTTCCGATCAAAAGGTGCCGTGGCCCAAGGCGCTGACCGGGCTGGGACGGACGCTGAACCCACTGCTGGGCCACCAGCGGATGGCGGCGCTGCGGGTGGGCCTGCTGGGAGCGTACGTTGGCCGCGGGCTGATGCTGTTGATGGCGAGCCTGGTCATCCGCAACCCGTGGTTACGTCTGATCGGCGCGCTGTACCTGATCCGCCTGGCGTTCGACGACCTGGCTGCGCCGGGTGAGCCGGGCGGGGAGGAAGACGCCACCCGCCGGATCAAAGACCAAACGTTCTGGATCACGGTCTTGAACGTGGAGATCATGGACCTGGTGTTCAGCCTGGATAATGTGGTAGCGGCGGTATCGCTGTCAGACAAGCTGTGGGTGGTGATGATCGGCGTAGCAATCGGCATCCTGGCGATGCGCTTCGCGGCGGGTATCTTCAGCTATTTGGTTGAGCGCGAGCCGATCCTGAAGTCGGCGGCGTACGTGCTGGTGCTGAACATCGGCATCCAGCTGCTGCTGGAGGAGTATGCAGGCGTGGAGATCGCCGACTGGCTGCGGTTCTGCATCTCAATCGGGATCATCTTGATGTCGCTGGCGTACGTGCACTTCCACCCGCTGCAGGTGGTGATGCGCCCGGTGCTGATCTGGGTGAGCCAGGGGCTGGCGATCCTGAATTCGCTGGTCAACTGGCTGCTCGCACCGTTTGGCGCTGCGCTACGTCTGGTGATCGGGTTGTTCCGGCGCGAGGAAGCAAGTCCGGTGTAAGTGGGAATAAACAGAATCAAAAAATCGAACGCTCGTCGTTCGATTTTTTGATTCTGTTTATTCCAGTGATTTCTCCATCCAGACCACCTGGGTGGTGCCAAAGTAGTTATTGGGCAGGCCGGTGACGCGGAAGCCCATTTTCTCGAAGTAGACGGTGGTGTTGAGGCGGGCCATGCAGCCGATGGCGCTGAAGCCCATCTCACGCGCCGCCTGCTCGACGGCTGCGACCAACTGCCTGCCGACGCCCTGGCGCTGGCACTCGGGGCGCACGGCCAGGTGCGAGAACCAGCCCACGCCGGGCGATTTCTCGAACAGCTTGACCACGCCGAGCGGCGCGCCGGAGTCAGTGTCGACGGCCATAAAGTGGCGCGAGATGGGTTCGTAGTCGTCCTTCTCAGAGCCGCGCGGCTGGCCCCAGGGTTCGCGCAGGACGCTGTAGCGCAGGTCGTAGTAGGCCTTGAAATCGTCGCGGGTGGTGGGGGTGCGGATGGTGAGGGTCATGGGATTTATCCTGAGATAAGGGTTGGTTGAGATTATTGTAGTACAGAAAGAGGACAGGCGCTACTGCTTTTGAACATCTCGAGACGGGGTGCATTTTTTATGGGGTGGTGAGGGTTGGTAATGGCGGCTTTGTTGTCGTTACCAACCCCCACCTTCCCCATAAAAACTGATACTTGACTTCCTATGTATATTTCATATAATATTAATACTAATCTAATCAAAATTGTCCGTTAAAAGGAAGTTGAATATTTTTCTAGCACAAGAGGGTGGAAATCAATGGCTATGCATGCGAGTGCGTCGCTCTGCGTCTCTTCTATTTTCCAACAGCGGACAAATTTATTTGTAGAACCAGGAGATTGTGATGAAAACCTACAGACGGCGAGTTTTGGCTGTAGCGATTGCGGCCCTGCTCCTTTTTGGGCTGATTGGGTTTAGCAGTATCGCGGACGCGGCCAGCGTCGCCCCCGAGTTCATACCCGGGACACAAAACATGACCTGCAGCAGCTTCGCAGGGGCCGGACAGACCTGGACCGAGCTTAAAGTGGACCCAAACGCGGACGGCGTATACAGCGACGGCACATTAACGGTGACAATCTCCAACACGACCGGCGATAAGGTGTTCGATTTCAGCGCGAATCTGGGTGTAGATGCGGTCTTCGTGAAAGCCGGAGAGACTGGGTCTTACCTTTACCGCTATGACCCGCCTTCCGAGGTGCTTTCCGATTCAGATCTCACGTCTCCAGGAGGCGGCACGACCAATCAGATCAGCCATATCTCCTTCTGCTATGATATCGAACCGCCGACCAACACACCCACCAACACAGCAACCAATATCCCCTACGAACACACCCACGAACACGGCGACCAACACCCCTACGAACACACCCACGAATACACCAACCGATACGCCCACGAACACGCCAACCAACACACCGACCGATACGCCAACCAACACGCCAACCAACACACCAACCGATACGCCCACCAACACCCCCACGAACACACCAACCGATACGCCCACGAACACGCCCACGAATACACCGACCAACACGCCCACGAATACACCGACAAACACGCCTACCAATACTCCTACGAGTACTCCTACGAACACGCCCACCAATACTCCCACGAACACACCCACCAACACCCCAACCTCCACGCCTACACCCAACCTGTTCCTGGGCTGCACGCCCGGTTACTGGAAGCAGCCGCAGCACCTGGACTCCTGGGCAGCAAGCGGGTACTCGCCGTCACAAACGCTGGAGAGTGTGTTCGACGTGCCGAACAGCTTCTCTCTGGACAACAAGACTTTGCTCCAGGCGCTGAGCTTTAAGGGCGGGAGCGGAAAGATCGGCGCTGCCCAGACGCTCTTGCGCGCCGCGGCGGCAGCCCTGCTGAACTCCGCCCATCCAGACGTGAACTACACACTGAGCCCGGCCGAGGTGATTTCCAGCGTCAATGCGGCGCTGGCAAGCAGCAACCGCGCCACGATGCTCACCCTGGCGAATACGCTGGACGGTTACAACAATCATGTCTGCCCCCTGAATTAATGGGGTCGTAAACTAGAAATTCGCGGATCGAAATGAAAGAGGCAACAACGCAAAGTTGTTGCCTCTTTTTGGTACGGACATCACCGTGAGAAACCCCCTTCAACCTCAGACCTGGCCCCCGCCCCTCTCCATTCGGTGTTAGAGGGGAGAAAGACCGAAAAGCCACTGCTTCCAGGCGCTGGGCTGCTTCGAATCAGGATCGTTCCGTAAACGCGGTAGGGAAATCCCCCTATTGCCCCTCCTTTGAGAATCCTTTATACTTCCAAGCGTGGGGGAGTGCCGGCCTGGAAAAGACCTGGACCGGTCAATATGCATGATGCACGACGGCTTTTCTGATGCTCTATTTTATCGATGGCCCGGAACCGTCCGGGATTTTAAGCGCGCAATCCGCTTGCTTTGGAGACATCCTTAGCATTAATTTTGAGTTCCCCAGGGGGATTTACACGGGCACAGAGAGAGTCAGTGCACTGAAATTTAGAAAGGATAGACGATGAAAGCAACTGCTAAGGCAGCGTTCATCACACTTGTAACGCTTCTTCTACTGGTATCTTGTAATGGTTTACCTGCCCAATCCATCATTCCACAGACCGGGGCGCAGGCTAGCCCCGATCCGGCCCTGTACCTCGAGCCGATCCAAAACGCCCAATTCGTATCGATAGGCACGACCATTACTGTGCGATATGGACCAACCCTGACGGGCCAAGACTTGAACAACATCAATTTCAACGTGCAGGGCCAGCAAAGCGGCAGCCACTCGGGACGGACCGTCCTGGCGGATGACAACAAGACGGTGATCTTCATTCCAGACCAGCCGTTCAGTCAGGGCGAGCAGGTCAGTGTGAGTATCACGCCGCAGGGGTTGGACGCCAAAGGGATTACCAATTCAACCGCTTACACCTTTACCACAGCAATGGATCAGAAATCGGGAATGCCCGGAGCCGATAATCCGATCACCCAGATCACACCACCCGCTGGCACGCCGCATGCGTTTCCCAACTACCTGACCTTGCCAAACGACGTCCCACCCTACAAGGTGTCGATCCACCAACAGGGCGTGTCGGACGGCTACGTGTTCGTGGCGCCTTACCGCTGGGGCAAGCCCAACTTTGGCTCATACCTGCTCATCATGGATAACAACGGCGATCTGGTGTGGTATCGATCGGTGAGCGACCTGCGGGCGGGGTATGATTTCAAAGTGCAGCCGAACGGGATGCTGACCTATTTCGGCACCGACGATGGGGTTTACCACGTGTTGAACTCGCGCTATCAAGAGGTGGCGACTTACAAGGCCGGAAACGGCCTATATGGTGACCTGCACGAGTTCCTGATGCTGCCGAACGGGCACGTGATTTTCACGGTCTATGACAAGCAGAGTATCGATATGAGCAAGTACGTGCAGGGCGGCAACCCGCAGGCGGACGTCATTGCCACCATCATCCAGGAGCAGGACAGATCGGGCAATGTGGTGTGGGAATGGCGCGGCTGGGACCATGTTCCCTTTAACGAAACCTGGACGAGCCTGACCCTCGACACGGTCGATTATATCCACGGCAATGCGCTCGCTTTCACCCGCGACGGCAACTTGCTGTTGTCGAGCCGCAACCTGAGCGAGGTTAAGAAGATCAACTACCAAACTCGCGAGGTGATGTGGACGCTGGGCGGCAAGGCCAACAATTTTACCTTCGTCAATGAGGACGAAGCATTTGGAGCCCAGCACGATATCCGCGTGCTGCCTAACGGCAATATCAGCCTGTTCGACAACGGGGAGAACGCAAAACCGTCGCGCGGGGTGGAATACCAGCTCAACGAGAACACGATGACGGCGACGAAAGTGTGGCAGTTCGAGCACAATGCGCCGGTTTGGGCTCAGTACATGGGCAACATCCAACGCCTGGAGAACGGCAACAGCTTCTTGGATTGGGGCTCGCTGTCTTCCGAAAAAGGGTACGCTTACATCAACATGACCGAGGTGGACCCGAACAACAACATTGTTTGGGAGGTGGCCTTCGACCAGCCGTACGTGAGCTACCGGGCCTATCGTTCCAACTGGATGGGCTTCCCGGATACACAGCCCGATCTGGCCTACCAACAGAACGGCAGCGCCCTGACCCTGGGTTACTCGTGGAACGGGGCGACTGAGGTGGCGCAGTGGCGGCTGCTGGGTGGCAGTTCGCCCACGTCGCTGCAGCAGGTGGACCTGCAAGCCCGGTCTGGCTTCGAGACGCAGTCGAAGCTGCAAAACCCACCCGCCGACCAGTGCTACTACCAGGTGGTTCCGTTCGACTCGAACGGGATCGAGATGACACGCTCGGCGGTCATCTCCACCAATGCGACGGTTTGCCCGCCCGTGCAGTAAAATGATTGATAGAGGTTGGCAGGGCTGGGGGAAGCCTCAGCCCTGCTTTTTGTGGATTGATAAAGGGGTTATTATTGCGAATTCATTTCTTACCGTATCCGTTTTTGGCCGGGTTGATCGCGCTGGCGGTCGTGCTGGCGTTCCAAAGCAAGCGTCACAGCCGGACCTACCTGTTTTTCTCGGGCATCTTTGGAATTTACCTGCTGATGGTGGCGGCGGTCACGCTCTTCCCGATCCCACTGCCGCGGCCGGGGGCACAGCGCTCGTCCGTGGCGCACATCCTGGCGCAGATCAACCTGATCCCGCTCGATTTCCACCGGCTGTTCCGCTACAGCCGGATCTGGATTTTCCTCGAGATCTTCGGGAACATCCTGATGACGATCCCATACGGGTTCGGGCTGCCGTTCCTGACTCAAATACGGCCGAAGAAGTTCATCTGGGCGGCGATGGCGATCGGTTTCACGATCGAGACGACCCAGCTGCTGCTGGCGCTGATCATCGGCGCGAGCTACCGTCAAACGGACATCAATGATTTTCTGCTGAACACGCTCGGCGCGCTGATCGGGTATGGGCTGTTCCAGGGGTTCGCCTGGCTGTATCTGGCGGTGTACAAGGATACGGAGCTTAAGAAGAAAGGCGCCTTCGCCTATTTGTTGAAGGTCGCCGACCGGCAGGAGTGGGTGAACGAGCACCTGACGTAAATTACAAATCAGACGTAACTACTCAGGCAGACGACGTAGCCCCAGGCATCCTCGCGAAGCACCCTGTTAAGGGCTGCCTGGGGCTACGTTGTCTGCCTGATTAGGTACAATCAGACATTATTTCATGTGCTCGTCCAAAAAAGAGAATACACGCTCCATATTTTCATCTGTTTCGAACAGTGGATCGGCGTGACCAGCTCCTTCGATAATATCGAATTCGAATCTGTCATGACTGACGTATTTTTCCAATTTTTCCACAAAGATGATGGATTGTTGAACTGGCACCAGTTCATCCAAACGTCCATGCTGGATCAACAGCGGGGGCATTTGTCCATGGACATAAGTCATTGGGTTGGCTAGTTCAACTTGAAGTGGCACCTCTGAAATTTTCGCACCCAAATACCGAGATTCAGGGGAGCCTGCTTCGCCATGATCAGTAAGACCAAAGCCATTTTCTACTGCTTGCTCATCCATCTTCAAAAAATCAGTGGGACCAAACCATTCCACAGCTGCCTGAACATTACATGCATTTTCTGGATTGCCAAGGCTAAGGTCATCAAACTCTGCCACGCGGTCTGTGAGACAGATCATGGCTGCATAGTTCGCTCCTGAGGAACAGCCCCAGACCGCAACTCGATTTCCATCCAGATGATAATCTTTACAATTTGCTCTGACCCATCGTATGGCTGCCTTAACATCCTGTATTCCAGCCGGGAATATGGCTTCACCACTCAAACGATAATTCACGCTTACCAAAGCATATCCATGTTTTATACTCTTCAAGATGTTTAGAACATAAACATCTCGTTTATCACCGATGGAAAAAGCTCCTCCATGGAGATATAAAATGACTGGAAAAAGCCCATCTCCTTCATCTGGTAAATAAATATCCAGGTTTTGGGATGGCGAAAGGTCGGCATATGCCAAATCCAGCCATTTGCGATGGATGTGAGAGACATCTGCTAGCGGAATGAAGTCTTCGTATAATTGAGTCGATCGCTCTTGTTGTGTCATCAGCACAATACCTTATTTTCGATTTTCTTTTCAGAATTCTTGTATGCGCAGTTTTTATCACGCGCGATTTTCAATTTAGATATTGATAGAAAATCCCGCCTCGCGAATCAAGTACATTTCAAATGCTGATCGAGGAAATCAAGCACCCTGTGGACATTCCCAGGCGACCCTAATCGGAGATCACCATGCTCAAATCCTTCGAACAATTCAAGAACAACTCTTTCTTCTCCACATACCCGTCTCAAATTCTCAGCCAAACCGATGGATTGCTGGCAAGGTACAGTAAAATCAGCAATCCCATGCTGGATCAAAAAAGGCGCTGCGTTCTCTCGGATATAAGTCTCCGGGTTGGCTGCCCTGACACGTTCGGGGATATCAATTAGTTTGCTTCCTAATAACAGTGATTCCGGGGAATCTACACTGCTGTGTTCAGTACCTTTCATGGGTGTTAGATCATTTGCAATCAACTGCTCGTCCATCTTGAGAAAATCAGTTGGGCCAAACCAATCAACCACAGCCTGGACACTGCAGGGTTGATCCGGGCAACCTAAACTTAAGTCTTCCAACTCTGGGATGCCTTCCGAAACTCCTAACATGGTGGATAAATAACCACCTGCCGAACCTCCCCAAGCTGCTATTCTCGCCGGATTGAGGTCATACCACTTTGCGTTCCCACGTACCCAACGCACCGCAGCTTTTGCGTCCTCCACCAGTGCAGGAAAGGCTGCTTCCCAACTTAAACGATAATTTACGGTAATTACTGCATAACCACGCTTCAGTCCTTCCAACATTGGTTGTAATTGCCGATCCGCTTTATCGCAACCCATGAAGGCGCCACCATGAAAGGATAAGATGACCGGAAAAGGTCCTTTCTCTTTATCAGGCAAATAAATATTTAAGGTATGTGAGATTGAGCGTTTTGCGAAAGGCGTATAAGGGATATCCAGATACTGCCTGTTAATATGGTGGGTATATGCTGGAGGTGGTTGCGTCGCCACAGCGTAATGCCCATCCGGTTCAAACCGTTTTTTTATTGATTGAATATTGATAGCCATGTTCCGATTCTCTGATTGATTTCTTTGTTTAAATTAATTAGATCAAAATCAACTGATTGATCTATGCTTCCACACTTTTTACTGTTGCTTTTGATTTTACACTTTTCTGGTAAACATCAAAGGCAACCGCAGCGAGCAGCACAGCTCCTTTGACTACATTTTGAGAGAAATCAGGGAAAGTGGCAAGCTGCATGGCATTGTTCAACACCCCGATGATTAAAATACCGGTCATCAAACCAAAAATAGTGCCCTCACCACCTTTGAAACTGAACCCACCCAATAGCGCAGCTGTCAATGCGTCAAACTCAATGCCTTGCCCAGTGAAGACTTGCCCGGCAGAAACCCGTGAAAGCAACAAAACTGAGGTGATTCCTGATACAAAACCACAGATCGTGAACAAGAGTACTTTCATTCTTTTGATGTTCACACCTGCAAGACGCGCCGCTTCTTCGTTGCCGCCTAAGGCAAATATATAGCGACCGAAGTAGGTTTTGGTCAAGATAAAAGATCCGATCAGGGCAATAATGATCATAATGATGATCGGTACCGGGATCGGACCGATATAACCCTGACCAAACCAGCGGAAGGCATCGGGAAAGCCCATGATGTTCCTTGATTGGGCAAAAATGTATCCCAAACCCTTATAGATCGATGCCGTGCCCAGGGTGATAATGAGGGAATGAACATTCAGTTTAACAGAGAGGAGTCCGTTTATTAAGCCCAGCGTTGTTCCGAGCAGGAGCGTCAGCGGGATGGCGACACTCATGGGAAGATTCCAGTAAGCCATCATAATCGCTAAGACGACATTGGTCATCACAATCTGGGAGCCAATTGAAAGATCAATGCCGCCAGAGATCATCACAAAACTGACACCAACCGCGCTGATGGCGGCGAATGATACCTGCCGGATTAGGATGATAAAGTTACGGGAGGTCAGGAAATTGGGCGAGATGATGGTGAATAAAATCACCAGGCCAATCAGAATCATCTGTGGTGCATATTTCCGCATCTCTGTGCCAGTTCTTTTCCGTACGTTCGAGAAGGTTGCGGTTGAATTCGTCATATAGATGTCTCCTTAATGGATACCCGACGCGAGATCGAGAATATAGTCTTGGCTAAACTGCTCTTTCTGTACTTCACCCATCAGCTTACCTTCACTCAGCACGATAATCCGGTCCGACATACCTAACAGTTCTTCCATGTCAGATGAAATCATCAGGATGGCACTGCCGTGATCGGCTAACTCGCACATCAATTGGTAGATCTCCTGTTTTGCCCCGACATCGATACCGCGTGTGGGTTCATCAAAGATTAGAATGTCAGATTCCGATGCCAGTGATTTTGCTAAAACCACCTTTTGTTGGTTGCCACCGCTCAGGTTGATGACACGTTGCTCCATGTTGGGTGTTTTTATATTGATACGTTCCCGGTATTGCTCGGTAATATCCTTTTCTGTTTTGGTATCCACAACCCCATATTTCGAAAGCTTGCGGACAATCGGGAAACTGATATTCCAACCAACACCCATCTCCAGAAAGAGGCCCTTGTTTTTGCGGTCTTCGGTTAGGAGACCAAGACCTTGTTGGATAGCATGCTGGGGTGAACGTATTCGAACTTTTTTGCCATCCACCCAGATTTCACCACTTTCGATGGGTGCGGCACCGTAAAGCAGCATGGCAAGTTCCGTCCTGCCAGCCCCTACCAGGCCGGATATACCCAGGATTTCTCCTTTTCGCACAGAAAAAGAAATGTCGTGGCCACCATTCCCCGTCAAATTTTTAACTTCAAGCGCAATCTCACCCAGGGGGTTCATCCGGGGTGGATAAGTTTCTGTTAATTCACGGCCAACCATTAAACGGATCAGTTCTTTGCGATTGGTATCTTTGGTCAATTTGGTCGTTACGTATTCACCATCCCTCAAGACTGAAACCCGGTCTGAAATTCTAAAGACTTCTTCCAACCGGTGGGAGATATAGATAACCGTGACACCATTTTGTTTTAACTGTTTCACAACCTCGAACATGTGCTCAACTTCCGAAACCGAAAGTGGGGCGCTGGGTTCGTCCATGATCAGGATTTTTACGTCTTTTGAGACTGCTTTAGCGATCTCGACGATTTGTTTTTGAGCAGGAGATAACTCCCGCACCAAGATGTTGGGGTCGATATCAACCTTGAAATGATCGAAAATCTCCCTTGCCTTCCTTTTCATCGCCTTATAATCGACCAGGTACTTCTCGCTAGCCTTATCACCCAAGAAAATATTTTCAGCAGCAGACATAGTCGGCACCAGGTTGAATTCCTGGTAGATAACTTCAATTCCCAAGCCTCTGGAGAGGTGCGGGGTCATCTGGTGATGATCTTGCCCCCCCATATGAATAATTCCATTGTCAATATTAATTGCCCCTGCCACAGCTTTAATCAATGTAGACTTGCCGGCACCATTTTCTCCGAGTAAAGCATGGACCTCCCCTGCGATGAAGTCAAGTGAAACATTATTCAGCGCCAGAACTCCAGGATATTTTTTGGTGACGTTTTTCAGTGATAATACAACCTTGGCATCCATTCATTTTCACCTATGTATTGTAGTGAAGGGTCCTAACCTACCCTTCACTACAATTATTTGCCTATACCACTTATTAGGGTGCGAGTGTGACAAAATCGCAATAGACCGGTTCCAACGCATCATTGATAATGTCGGGACGTTCGACACCTTGCAGCATTTTCTTGATCTGTTCGTAGGTAGCTACATCAAGAGCGGTCCCACCGATGGCAACAAAACCCTTGTAGGGATCTTGGCAGCTTGTGACGGTTGGGATCATGGAAGGATCCATATCGCCGGCAAAAACGCCATAATCAGCAATATTAACATCCGACAGCGCTTTGACAGCGTTAGCAATACCCTGGGCATGGGCTGTGGACTGGGCAATGAACACTTTAACATCAGGATTGGCCGTTAAGACGTTCTCAGCGGCATTCTGACCAATAGGAAGGCTATCACCAGAAACATCCAAATGCGCAACAAGTTTGACCTTGGGGCAGATGTCTGTGATGGTGGAATAACCATCATCGCGTAATTTCATGCCAACGGAGGAACTCGCGCCACCAACGATGGCTGTTTCAACAGTGCCGTCAGCAGCATTCGGATACCTGGCTTCAATGAAATCACAGGCCATCTTGGCAACTTTGGCACCGTCCTCGTATTGACTGGTATGCATAATGGAATCAAAGGGCGCAAGTTTTTGAGGAGGAACACCCATCACCATGATCCCAGCAGCTTTGGCTTCTTCAACAGCAGGTAACAGCTGATCAACCTCGCCGGCTGCCATAAGATACATGAAATCAACATCCATGGAGATGCAGTTCTCGATCTGGTCAAACTGTGCGTTCAAACCACCTTCGTCAGCGCCGTAGACATTCACAGTCACACCATCGGCCGCGAATTGTTCTGTAACGGAAGTGGCAACCCCGTTCAAGAAAGGATTGGCAAGTGAGGGGATGATGTAGCAGACCACTTTGCCATTGATATCAAAAGGCGATCCTGATTTAGCAGGCACCATAGAAATAATGGTGTCCTCAGCAGGTGCCTGAGCAGCAGGTGCCTCAGCGGTTGGCTCTTCTACGGTTGGTTGTTCAGCAGCAGGTGCTTCAGTTGCTTTAGAAGCGCAGGCGGTCAATAGGATGCTAGCGATCATGATAATCGCCAGGATCAGTGAAAGGTTCTTTTTCATTCTCATTCTCCTAGTTTGGATAATTTGCCATTGGTCTTGATGGAACCAATGTACTTGGTTTTGCTGCCAGGTACATTGTCTACAACTTTTCTATGGTCCCTCCCTTCTTTGATTTCACGCATTGTTCCAGCGACTTCTGCCATTTTGTTATAGTACAATTTAATAAACGGCACATCAATTCATTCTATGAAACAATCTATTCCATAATGGAATAGATAAAGGGATAGTATTATGGATATCCGCCAGATCCAATATTTTCTTGCAATTGTAGATACCGGTAGCTTTTCAGCAGCTGCTGATGAACTTTATATTTCCCAATCATCCCTCTCGAAAATTATCATTGCGTTGGAAAAAGAATTGAACGTTTGTCTGTTTGATCGCAGTAAGCGCAAAGTTATCCTGACCGAGGCAGGACAGGCATTTTTAGAGCCTGCTCGGAAGCTCAATGCAGACTATAAAGCTCTTTTAGTAGAAATGGACAGATATAAATCGGAGACAGACACCTTCTCAATTGCCGCCATTCCTGTCCTGACGCAATATGGAATCACTACCTCAATTGCCAAATTCCGTATTGAACACCCAGGTATTCACTTCGTCATGGAGGAAATTCATGGATCCAATATACTCCCGGGCTTGGATGAGCATCGTTTCGATCTGGCTATTGCTCGTAATAATTACATCGATCCTGAAAAATATACCAAATCAGTAATCAGTCAAGATAAACTGCTTGCAGTGGTTTCCAAAAAAAACCATCACGCAACAAGTCAATCGATCTCGATTAAAGAATTATCGAAAGACAATTTCATTGTTTTTGATAAAGTTACAGATTTACATAGATTGATCATGGATGTATGCAATGATGCAGGTTTTGACCCGACAATTTTTTACTCAAGCCAAAAAAAGGTAAGTGTATTCGCTCTGATTGGGACCAATATTGGGCTGGCATTGATGCCTTCCAAGATCTTCGAATATCATAAAGATTCTGATGTGGTTGCCATTCCGCTTGATGAGGAAATCGAATGCAATATCGTTCTTATCCAGCTGAAAAATAAAAAACTCCCCATATCAGCAGAAACCTTTATTCAGTATTTAACGAAAGCGAACCCGGATAATGAATAGAAGTGTCGTAACTACTCAGCCACTTGTGCAGCAATGACGGTGGAACATAAGGCGAACCAACCAATGCCTTGTAAAGCAGATCCAATACAGGTTGGCCATTTTTTCGAGTAATCGTGAATGCTCCAGCCCGTCCGTTTTTAGCAAAATGCCGATGTGGTCCATCGCCTCTGACCCACGCCGATGGTGGATCTCATCGTAGGTAGCTTGCTCATTACTGGCAGAGCGCAGCCAATTCAATTTGCCGTCGATCCGTACGCCTGTCTCGTTAAAGCGGACATGATCTTCCGTATGAATGAGGTGGCCTTTGATCTTCGCATTGACGGGTGCGACTTGTTGTCTAACCCGACCGGCAGGAGTGGGTGACCGAGAAGATCTCCTAACCGCTCCTGCTTGCCGGTCCGTCAAGAACGAATTCTCCGCTCGAGGGTTATAATCGTAAAAGCTCACCCAAGGAGAAGCCGTCATGGCCGAAAAAGAATATAAGGTTTACGGGTACCGCTGGGTCGTTCTGGCGGTATTCGCGTTCATCAACTTGACGATCCAAACCCTGTGGATCTGCTTCGCGCCGGTCACCGGACCCGCCGCGGCGTTCTACGGGGTCTCTGATTTGCAGATCGGCCTGTTCGCGATGACCTTTATGATCGTCTACGTGCCGCTGTCGATCCCAGTCTCGTGGATGATCGACACCTGGGGCTACCGCAAAGCGGTGGGGCTGGGGGCGGCGCTGATGGGCGTGTTTGGTCTGACGCGCGGGCTGCTGTCCGCCAATTACACGATGGCTTTGATCGGCACCATCGGCGTGGCGGCGGCGCAGCCGTTCTTGCTGAATGCCGTCAGCACGGTGGCGGCCAAGTGGTTCCCGATGGAGGAACGCGCCACGGCATCCGGATTGGCGCTGGTGGCGGGTTTCATCGGCATCGCGTTGGGGCAGGTGCTCTCACCGGCGCTGGTGACGGCCTACGGGATGCAGGGCATGCAGATGATCTTCGGCAGCCTGGTGGCGCTGTCGGCGGTGGTGTTCCTGGCGTTCAACCGCGAAGCGCCGCCCACCCCGCCCTGCCCGGCCGGAATGGAGACGAGGGCCCTGATGATGGACGGGCTGAAGAGCATGTTGAAGCTCAAGGATATCTGGCTGCTGCTGTTCCTGTTCTTGATCGGCATGGGCATCTTCAACGGCGTGTCCACCTGGATCGAGGATATCGTGCGGCCGCGCGGGTTCAGCATCACCCAGGCGGGCAACCTGGGCGGGTTCCTGCTGCTGGGCGGCATCGCCGGGGCAATCGTGGTGCCGGCGCTGAGCGACCGCTTGCACAAGCGCAAGCTCTTCCTGCTGGCCGGGCTGGCGCTGGCCGTACCGGGCATGGCCGGGGTGACGTTTGCGCAAAGCTACGGCATGACGGCGGTCTCGATGGTGTGGCTGGGGTTCTTCCTGATGAGCCTGGCTCCGATTGGCTACCAGTATGCGGCCGAGATCACCTATCCCTCGCCGGAGGGCACCTCGAATGGGCTGCTGAACCTGGCGGGGCAGGTGTCGGTGGTGTTTGTGTACGGGATGGAGGCGATGAAGAGCGCCGAGGGAACGTTCACGTTCTCCCTGGAGGTGCTGATCGTGTGCCTGGTGGTGGGCAGCTTGCTGATCGCTATGCTGCGCGAGTCGACGGTCGTCCAGGTGGGGGGTCAGGCGGCGGATTAGGGGAAAGGGACCGACACACATCCCTGTGTGTGGTCTCCGGTGTTGAACCCAACATAAGGATGTGTGGAGATGAGCGGTGGTTGGACCGTGGGACCGCGCACAAGGATGTATATAGATGATGTAGCCGCACACATCCCTGTGTGTGGTCCCCGGTGTTAAACCAACACAAGGATGTGTATAGAGACGAGTGATGGTTGGGCCGTGGGACCACACACAAGGATGTGTGTGGCTACGAGTGGCGGTTTGGTGGGGGACCACACACAAGGATGTGTGCGGCTACGAGTGGCGGTTGGCGGTGGGACCACACACAAGGATGTATATAGATGACGCTTGCCTTCGTAGCCACACACATCCTTGTGTGTGGTCCCCGGTGGTAAACCCAACATAGGGATGTGTGTGGACGAGTGGTGATTGGCCGCTTGGCTCGATCAGTCGAAGTAGATGGGGTTGGAGAGCAGGGCCGGGAGGGGCGGGACGCCGGGGATGAATTCGCGCAGGACTTCGAGGCGGGCGAAGCCGGGGGACTGCATTTCGTAGATGGCTTCGAATTCGCCGGGGGCGGCGGCTTGCAGGAGCACGTCGGCGCTGGAGCCGGTGACGAGGCGCACCAGGTCGCCTTTGAGCAGCCCGGCCAAGCGCAGGCGCAGATGGCGCACCTGTATCCCAGGGGGCGCTGTCGCCCAGCATGGCCTCGCCGGTCCGCGGGTTGGGCGGCGTGTCGGATCACCGGCCGTCATTTCGAGGATGGGGCCATCGGGGGCAAAGGTGACGTAGGCGTGGCCCTGGCGCAGGGCGGCGAGGATGTTGGAGGGGCCGGAGGACAGGCTGTAGACGTGGGTGGTGGGGCCGCCGGGGAAGATGAAGGGCGTGTCGCGGTGGTAGTCCGAGCCGCCGCAGATGGGGATCTTCAAGCCCTGCTGGAGCAGGCTGTGCCAGAAGCCGACCGCGCGGAGGTTAGACTCGCGCATGGGGCCGTTCCAGACCTCCAGGCAGTCGAAGGGCAGGGACTTCCAATCGAAGGCGAAGCTCATGCCCGGCTCGAAGGGATGGTTGAGGGTGATCAGCGCGCCGCGCTCGCGAGCGGTGGTGAAGACGGCCAGAGTCTCTTCGAGAGAGTTGGTAAAGAAGGGGCCGTCGTAGGGCCGGTCGACGCCCAGGAAGTTGGCGTGACCCTGGTAGTGGGTCCACTCGACGCCGGGGATGAGGGTCAGCCCGGGCAGGCGCGGCAGGGAGGCGGCCGCGCGGATCTGATTGTGGTCGGTGATGGCCAGGAAGTCCAGGCCGTGGCTGCGGGCGCGCTGGGCCAGCTCGGCGGCGGTCAGAATACCGTCCGAGGCGACGGTGTGGGTGTGCAGGTCGCCTTTGAGCCAGCGGCCGGACTTGCGGATCATCTCGATGTCGTAGTGGACGTCGCAGCCTTGGGGCGCAACCTTGTAAGCGCCGACGATGATGCTGCCACTCCCCCGCGACCAAACGGCAGGGGGTATATCCGGGGGTGGCGTCGACCTCGCTGACGAAGAACTCGGTCTTATCCGAACCGGAAGCGCCCACCTGCTCGCCGTGCGGGTCGATCAAGCCGATGTCGATGATGTTGATCTCGGGCTGAGCGGTGAAGGCGGCATGGGGCAGGTCGATCCGATCCTGGTCGTGACGGTTGTAGCGACAGCGAATACGCAGGGTTTCGACGTCCTCGTCCATCTCAAAGGGGACGGTGAAGTAGCTGCCCTGCTGCCCGGGGTCGATATGCAGATCGCGTCGGGTGTGGGCGCTGCCGTGAGGGGTTTCGTCGTTGAAGGTTTGCGACATGGGCGGTCCTTTGTGAGAGAGTGCCTACCTACCGATTGTACTCCTGCTGGAAGCTATCGAGGATCATCCCGGCCATCTTCTCGGCTAAGTAATGGCGGTAACCGGGGGACGAGATGAGACCGAAGGAGGTGTCTGCGAGGGTGAATTTGCCCTGAAACTGCAGGGCCGGGCCCCCGGATTTGAATTGGAAGACCGTCGTTTCCTGGTTGCGGAAGGAGACGTCGCCGTTCGAAGCGTAGGAAACTACCATGTCGTAGGTAGATTGAGCGTACAGCGGCGTCCACAGGTACTGGCGCGGCGTCAGTTCGACGATCACCTGGGCGATGTCCATCTGGTCGGCTGGGGCGTTGAGGATGGTCACCTCCCCGACATGCTGCTGACCCTGGAGCGCCTGCTCCAGCCGGGACTGCAGCGCATTCGAGATGCCGCCAGGGCCGTCCACGTACAGCCCGGTCATGTCCACTTCGATGGACTGGGGCGAGCCTTCGCCGCCGTGGCTGGAAGCCACAGACGAGTTGGCGCTGTCACGGCTGGACATCAGCCGGAAATCGGTCAGCAGGAAAGCCGCCAAAAGCAGCGCCAGGATTGCAAACAGCCCGATCAAAGTTTTCGTTATTGTTTTCATCACTCCACCAAAATCACAAGCAAATCGTTGACGTTCGTCCCGGTTGGGCCGGTGTGCATCTGCGCCTCGGCTGCCTTGAGGAAGGGATAGCTGTCGTTACGCACCAGGGCGTCTTGCGCATCCAGGCCGGCCGCGCGGCCGCGAGCAGTGGTCTCTCCGTCCACGACGGCGCCGGCCGAATCGGTCGGGCCGTCGGCGCCGTCGGTAGCCAGGGCCATCAGCGCCCACCCGGAGATGCCTTCCAGCGCCAGCGCCGCCGACAGGGCCAGCTCCTGATTGCGTCCGCCCCGGCCCTCGCCGCGCACCGTGACGGTGGTCTCGCCGCCAATCACGATGCAGGCCGGGCGCGGCAGCGGGTCGCTGTGGCGCAGTTCACCGCGCACCAGGGCTGCGGCGAACTGCCCGGCTGTGCGGGCCTCCCCTTCCATGAATGTAGTCAACAACAAAGCGTGGTAGCCCAACTGCCCGGCCGCTTGCACAGCAGCTTGTGCGGCCTGCCGGTTCGAGGCGACGATCTGGTTATGCACTCGTTTATGCACTCCGCTGAACAAAGGATCCCCCGGCTTGACCGTCTCGCGACGATGCGCGGCCAGCCCGTCCCGCAGGGCTTCCAGAATGGCGGGAGAGGCCAATTCTATAACGTTATATTTGTACAGAATGTTCCAGGCGTCCTGAAAAGTGGTTGGATCGGGGGCGGTGGGACCGGAGGCGATCACATCCAGCCGGTCGCCGACCACGTCGGAGAGCACCAGGGCCGTGACGCGCGCCGGGGAGGCGCGCCGGGCCAGCTGCCCGCCCTTGAAGCGGTCGAGGTGCTTGCGCACGGCGTTGAGCTCGTGGATGCCGGCGCCGCTTCGCAAGAGCAGCCCGGTCAGGGCTTGCAGGTCGTCCAGCGAGACGCCCTGCGCCGGGTAGGGCAGCAGGGCCGAGGCCCCGCCCGAAACGAGCACCAGCAGGTGATCGCGCGGGGTGAGGCCGTCCAGCAGCTCGTCGATGGCATGGGCGGCCTGCAGGCCGCGGGCATCCGGAACGGGATGACCGGATTCGAACACCCGCAGCGAGGGCGGCAGGGTGCAGCCGCGGGCGTGGCCGTCCTTGGTGACCACGATGCCGGAAGCCAGCCGGTCGCCCAGAATCTCGGCGGCAGCCTGGGCCATGGCAGGGGCGGCCTTGCCGATGGCGATCAACAGCAGCCGTCCCTGCGGATCGAGAGGGAAGGCAGACTGGGAGACGTGCAGGCTGTCGCCGTCCAGCCGCAGGGCGCAGCGCACGGCCTTGCCGGGGTCGACTGCGGCGAGGGCGGCGTCACGAATTTGGAGGAGGTCGGAAGTGAGGGTCATGGAGCGCTACTCGCCGCGCTCCAACCGGGCAATCCTGCCCTCCAGGGCGAGGATGTGCCCAATCAGCAGGCCGATGGCGAACAGCAGGGCGCTGATCACGATGCTCAGCGCCAGAAAGATCACGCCCAGGTTGATGAGAAAACTTGTGATCATCGGGCCGATCAGGTTAGAGATCGCCTGGTTCAAGAATTCGAACGGCAGGAGGAAGTTGCCAACAACAGCGTGAGCGCCGGTGATCAAACTGATGCTAAAGAACAGCCCCAGCGCCAGCATGAGCCCGGCCAGGAAGAACAAGGCGACTTTGAGGACTTGCAAGCCGCGGGATGGGGTTTGGACAGGGGTCGAGGACATGGTGCTTCTCCGGGAAAGCTCGAAAATCGGTTGTGAAGATGATTGTAGCATGAAGATCGAGCCGAAAGACGCCTGCTCCGGCATGAGCACATCGGTCACACCGGCGCCGCGGCGTCACATCTGCTTGCGGTTCAACCCGACGACCAGGATGGCAAACAGCAGGCTGCCCGAAAATCGAACGGGTGGCGGCTGCGAAGGCATCGCAGCCGCCACCCGTTCGATTTTCGGGCAGCCCCTTCTTAAAGGTTGTGCGGGTAAGGGCTATTCCCTGCCCTCTGTGATCCTGAGAAAGTACTTGTGGAAGCGGTCATCGCCGGTCAGCTCGGGGTGGAAGGAGGTCGCCAGCCAGCGGCCTTCACGGGCGGCCACGATGCGGCCATCCGCCAGGGTCGCGAGGGCGCACGCCTGCCCGGCCACGGCTTCGATCAGCGGGGCGCGGATGAAGACCGCGTGGAACGGGTCGCACTGCCCGCTGGCGCACAGGGCCGGAACGTCCAGGTCGGTCTCGAAGCTGTCGCCCTGCGAGCCGAAGGCGTTGCGCTCCACGCGGATATCCATCAGACCGAGCAGCGGCTGGCCCTCCTTGGCGCGGGCAGCATCCCTGGCCAGGAAGATGGCCCCGGCGCAGGTGCCCCAAATGGCCTTGCGCTGCCCGAACTGGCGCAGCGGCTCGATCAGCCTGTAGTGCGCCGCCAGCTTGCCGATGGTGGTCGATTCGCCGCCGGGAATGATCAGACCGTCCAGCCCTTCGAGCTGGTCAGGCAGGCGCACTGCGGCGGTCTCCACGCCCAGGCGTTTCAGGATCGTTAAATGCTCGGCGAAGTCGCCCTGCAGGGCCAGTACCCCAATGCGCATACCGCGCCTACCAGCCCCGCCCGGCGATCAATTCGGGCTGCGGGATCGAGGAGATCTGGCGTCCGACCATCGGCTCGCCCAGGTTGCGGCTGACCTCGGCCAGGATCCTGGCGTCCTGGTAGTGGGTGGTGGCCTTGACGATGGCGGCGGCGCGCTTGGCCGGGTCGCCGGACTTGAAGATGCCTGAGCCGACGAAAACGCCGTCGACGCCCAACTGCATCATCAAGGCGGCGTCGGCGGGGGTGGCGATGCCGCCGGCGGCGAAGTTGACCACGGGCATGCGGCCCAGCTTGCGGGTCTCGATCACCAGCTCGTAGGGCGCACCGAGCTCCTTGGCGAAGGTCATCAGCTCGTCCTCGGGCAGGTTCTGCAAGCGCCGGATGTCGCCCAGCACCGAGCGGGCGTGACGCACCGCTTCGACCACGTCGCCGGTGCCGGCTTCACCCTTGGTGCGGATCATGGCTGCGCCCTCGCCGACACGTCGCAGCGCCTCGCCCAGGTTGCGGCAGCCGCACACGAACGGGATCTTGAAGGCGTGCTTGTTGATGTGGAACTGCTCGTCGGCGGGGGTCAGCACTTCGGACTCATCGATGTAGTCGATACCGAGCGACTCCAGGATCTGAGCCTCGACGAAATGTCCGATACGGCACTTGGCCATGACCGGGATCGAGACGGACTCTTTGATGCGCAGGATCAGCTCGGGGTCGCTCATGCGGGCCACACCGCCGTCGGCGCGGATGTCGGCCGGGACGCGCTCCAGCGCCATCACCGCCACGGCGCCGGCCTCTTCGGCGATTTTAGCATGCTCGGGGGTGACCACGTCCATGATGACTCCGCCCTTGAGCATCTGGGCAAGTCCTGCTTTTAATACGAATGTACCGGTTTGTGCTTCCATTGTCTGCTCCTTAAATGAGTTTCGATCACGCGCAGATGGTCACTCGCGCAAGCCCTCGCCCCACCCCTCTCCCTCAAAGAGCGGGTTGGGTGGGGGCTTGTGCGAGAGCCGCCTGCGCACAGGGATTTCGACTCCATTTTATGCAGAACTGGCCTGATGTGTAGAGCCATTTTCGACGAAAACGATCAGGCCAGTTGTAGAAAGAGAGCCTTTATCAGTCTCACTCTCTTTCTTAACCAAACCAAACAATATTAAAGCCAGTTCTAAACAGTTCCTTAACAATCTTTGCTTACGATAGATCTGATGATCGAGGAAGAGAGCATCCAGGAATGGGCTGTGGGTCGCTCCCCACAGCCCGTTCCTGGATGCCAATTTTCTGGAGGCTTTTGTATGAAATCGAGCAAGTTATTCATTCGCAAGCGCAGCCGCTACCCCAAGGGTCTGTGGACAGCGCTGGCTGTACTGCTGATGGCGGGCGGCGGGGGAGCCTGGTACTTCATGCTCGGCCCCGGGGGCCAGGACGCCCAGGCCCAGCCGGCGGACGTCCAATCCTACACGACCATCGTGCGGCGCGGCGACATCCGCGTCGCGGCGTCTGGCTCGGGCAAGCTGGCTGCCGGGCGCAGTGCCGACCTGAGCTTCCCGACCGGTGGGCTGGTGGCCGAGCTGAACGTCCAGCTGGGCGACATGGTCAAGGAAGGCGACGTGCTGGCCCGCCTGGGCAGCACCGAAAGCATGGACGCGGAGGTGGCGCAGGCTCAGGTGAACCTGCTGCAGGCCCAGCAAGACCTCAAAGACCTCCAGAGCGGCGCGGGCGTCTCGCTGGCGCAGGCGTATCAAGACCTGGTCGATCAGCAGACCGCCTATCACGACGCCCTCGAAGCTGCAAAGCGCACGGGCTACGCCCGCTGCGGACAGGACGTGCTGACGCGCGATCAGGCCAGGCTGGACGACGCCAGGGCCAAGCTGGACCACGTGACCCAATATGAAGAGGGGCCGCAGCACAGTCAGGCCTGGACCAACGCCAACGCTGATTACCAGACCGCCCTGGCGAATTACAACTACTGCGCTTCCTACACGGCGGATGAGAAGACCAGCGTACAGTCCAAGCTGGAACTGGCCAGGCTGAACCTGCAGCAGGCGCAAGACACCTACGCCACGCTCGAGGCCGGCTCGGGCATCGACCCGGATCAGTTGGCGCTCAAAGAAGCCGCCATGACCGCAGCCGAATCTGCTCTGGCTGACGCCCAGCAGAACCGAGACGGCGCCGCGATCCGCGCACCTTTCGACGGCAAGGTCACCTACCTGAGCTCCGGGGTCGGCACCATCGCCGGGACCGCCACCTACATCACCCTCTCAGACGTCAACCAGCCGGTGGTGTCCTTCAGCGCGGACGAGAACGACCTCGCCAAGCTAATCACCGGTTTGAAGGCTGAGATCGTCTTCGACGCGCTGCCGGACCAAACCTTCAGCGGCACGGTGACGCAGGTGGATCCGCAGCTAACCTCCTCCGGCCAGTACAACCTGGCCACGGGGGTGGTGGCGCTGGATATGGACCCGGCCAAGACGCTCCAGAGCCTGCCGCTGGGCCTGAACGCCAGCGTGACCATCATCGACCAGGAGTCGAAGGACGCCCTGCTGGCGCCCGAGACGGCCCTGGTGGACCTGGGCAGCGGCGGCTATGGGGTGATGGTGGTTGGCAGCGACGGGCAGATGCAGATGCAGAGCGTGCAAGTCGGGCTGCAAGACGGCGCCGACACCGAGATCCTGTCGGGACTGAGTGAGGGCCAGCGGATCAGCAGCGGCATGAGTTCAGAGCGGATCGGCCGGCGGCAGCAACCAGAATGACTTCGGCCCCAGCGGCTTCGGCGGCGACTTTGGCGGCTTCCCCATCCCGCCAGGACAGTAGGGGGGTGAGTGAATATGAACGGAACGCGTATCAAAAAGAAATCCCCCTTCCTCCTGGCGCTGCTCGGGTTGCTCCTGTTGGGCGGGTTAGGCTTCGGCGGGTGGTGGGTGTATGGACAGGCCTTCGCTCCCAGCACCACTGCCACCCTGGAGTCCGGCTACCGCACCACGGCGGTCACGCGCGGCGACCTCTCGGCTACTATCAATGGCTCCGGCGCGGTGGTTGCCCGCCAGACGGCCGACCTGGCCTTCTCGGCTGCGGGCATATTGGGCGATCTGAACGTCCAGCCGGGCGACACGGTCACCCAAGGCCAGATACTGGCCGGCCTGAGCAACCTTAAGGAACTGCAGCTGGCCGTGCAGAACCAGGATCTGGCCGTGCAGCAGGCCGAGCAGAACCTTCAAGACCTGCAGACCGGCGGGCAGGCGGCCCTGGCGCAGGCGCAGTCCGACGTGGCCGCGGCCGAGACTACCCTGGCGGACGCGCAGAAGAACCTGAGGAATAAGGGCATCGCCCGCTGCGACAAGGCCACCTTGCAAACTTACTATCAGGAATACCTGAAATACAAGCAGCAGGCCACCGTGTGGCAGGGCTATCTGGACGACGGCAACACCGGCTACGGCAAGAACTACATCCTTGAGAACCTCAATCCGCTCAAAGAGAAGCGCGACAAGGCCGGCATCAACTACACCTACTGCCAGGGCTACACCGACCAGGAAGTGACCACTTCCCACGCCGCCCTGCAGACCACACAGGCCAGCCTGGCGCAGGCCCAGGCAGCGTATGAAACACTGCAGGCCAACCACGGGGTCGACCCGGTGGCGGTGCAGCAGGCCCAGGCCCAGCTCGACAACGCCAGGCTGCAGCGGGTCAGCGCACAGCAGGACCTGGACGGCGCAGCCCTCAGAGCGCCCTTCGCCGGCACGGCGCTGGCGGTCAACGCCCAGGTGGGCGACGAGGTCGGCACGGACACGCTGATCCGTATCGCCAACCTTGCGGAGACGCAGGTGCAGGTGAACATCGACGAGACCGACCTGGCCGGCTTCGCGGTGGGCTGCTCGGCCACGGTCACTTTCGACAGCTTGCCCAACCAGACCTTTACCGGCAAGGTGGTGAAGATCGATCCTGTGCTGACGGCGGTGCGCAGCGTCGACGTGGCTCAGGGCTTGATCGACCTGGAGAACGGCAAGACCATTTCCGGGAAGGATTTGCCGCTGGGATTGAACGCCACGGTCGAGCTGACTTGCCAGGAAGCGGCGGACACCCTGCTGGCCCCGACCACAGCGGTGTACACGCCCATCGATGGACCGGCGTACGTGTACGTGCTGAACGCCCAGGGACAGCCTGAGAAGCGCGCCGTCACCCTGGGCGTTAGCTCGGTGGCGTCCACACAGGTATTGGATGGGCTGTCTGAGGGCGAGCGGGTGATCACCTCAACGGTGAAATGATTTTTTGGAGAGATTGGAATGAAAGCAATCAACATTAAACGGAATCTCAAGCGCAGAAGGATTTGGATCCTAATCGTGGTGATCATCCTGCTGGCTGCAGCGGGCGGCGGCGCCTGGTACTGGAACCAACGGCAGAACGCCGCTAAGCAGGCCAGCGCCGGGCCGGATTATGCCACCAGCACGGTCAGCAGCGGCAGCATCAGCATCTCGGCCAGCGGCTCGGGCACACTCACCCCGGCCGAGGAGAAGGATTTGGCCTTCTCCGCCTCCGGGACGGTCGGTGAGGTCAACGTCCAGGCGGGCGACGTGGTCGCAGTGGGCCAAACGCTGGCCAGACTGGCCGACCTCTCCGACCTGCAGGACGCGGTTAACAGCGCCCAGCAAGACCTGGCAGCTGCCCGGCAGGAACTGGACACGCTCAAAGCCGGCGCAGCCGCCAACCTGGCGACCACCCAGCTGGACGTGATCGATGCGCAGAAAGCGGTCACAGACGCTAAGTCCGGATTGATCCAGACGGGCTGGGCCCGCTGCGACAAGGAAACCACCGACGCCTACTACGCCCAGTACGTGCAGGCCAGCGACTACCTCAACTCGCTGGGCGACGGCGGTGGCAGCCCGAACTACTACCTGAACGTGCTCGTGCCGCAGAAGAACATCGTCGCCCGGGCGCTGGCCGCCTACGATGCCTGCGCCGGGTTCACCCAGTACGAAGTCAACTCGTCGCACGCCACCCTGGCGCTGTCTGAGGCGAACCTCAAGACTGCCCAAGACAAGCTGGACCTGCTGAACCAGAACAACGGCATCGACCCGTTAGCGCTGGCGACGGCCCAGAACAAGGTCGACAACGCTCAAACGACGCTCGATCAGGCCAAGGAAAAGCTGGAAGGCGGCACGCTCAAAGCGCCCTTCGCCGGGACGATTCTCTCAGTGGCGGGCAATCCGGGGGATGAAGCCGGCACGGGCACATTTATCACCATTGCCGACCTGGCCCACCCGCTGGTTGAGTTCAGCGTGGACGAGACCGACATGGACAAGGTCGCCATCGGCGAAAACGCCACGATCAGCTTCGACGCCGTGCCCGGCCGCACGTTCAGCGGTAAGGTCATCCGCATCTATCCGGAGCTGATAACCTCCGGCGGCTATCAGGTGCTGCAGGGACTGATCCAGGTGGATCTGAGCGGCGAAAAAGACGTGCCCGTCCTGCCCAAGGGACTGAACGCCACGGTGGAGCTGGTGCAGGCCAGTGCGCAGAATGTGCTGCTGGCTCCGGTGCAGGCGCTAATCGATCTGGGCGACAGCAGCTACGGCGTGATGGTGGTCGGCAGCGACGGCCGGCCGCGCCTGAAGGTGGTGGAGGTCGGCCTGGAAGACGCGGCCAGCGCCGAGATCAAGAGCGGCCTATCCGCCGGGGAATTAATCGTCACCGGCTCCAACCAGGCCGCCACGACGAGCAGCAGCAACAGCACGAGCAGCGACAGCGCCAGCAGCAGCCGGAGGAACTTCGGCAGCGATTTTGGCGGCAGCTTCCCCGTGCCCGGACAGTAAAAGCCGGCCATGGAAGAAAGGATCCTTATGAAAAACCAGATCCAATTCGACACAGACGTGATCATCGAAACGATCGATTTGAGGAAAGTTTACGGCGCGGGCGAGATCGAAGTTGCGGCGGTGGACGGCATTAGCCTGCAGATCAAGTCCGGCGAGTTCGTGGCCGTCATGGGGCCGAGCGGCTCGGGCAAGAGCACGCTGATGAACATCCTGGCCTGCCTCGACCGGCCCACCGAGGGCCGCTATATCCTGGCGGGCGAGGACGTCAGCGAGTACGCCCGCTTCGAGCTGGCCCAGGTGCGCAGCCAGCTGCTGGGCTTCGTGTTCCAGTCGTTCAACCTGCTGCCGAGAATGTCGGCGCTGGATAACGTGATGCTGCCGCTGATCTACAACCGGGCTCAGAACATCCATGTTCATGAGCGCACCGAGATGGCCGAGGCGGTGCTGGAGAACGTCGGCTTGAAGGAGCGCATGCACCACCTGCCCAGCCAACTGTCGGGCGGCCAGCAGCAGCGGGTCGCCATCGCCCGGGCGCTGATCAACGATCCCATCCTGATCCTGGCCGACGAGCCAACCGGCAACCTCGACTCGCGCTCGGCCGAAGAGATCCTGGAACTGCTGCATGAGCTGCACGACCGCGGGCGCACCATCGTGATGGTGACGCACGAGCCGGACGTGGCGCACCACACCGAGCGCATCGTCACGATCCGGGACGGCAAGCTGTTCTCCGACCATCAGAACGGCAAGGGGATCACCTGGCAGAACGCCACCGGCATCGAATACTCTACGTGGCAGCGGCCTACGGAAGGCGACTCCGCCAGTGAAGCCGCAGCGGATGAAGAAGGAGCGCAGCAATGAACCTGAGAGAAACCCTCAAAGTGGCCTGGAAGAGCATCACCTCCAACAAGATGCGCTCGCTGCTGACCATGCTGGGCGTGATCATCGGCGTGGCGGCGGTGATCATCATGATCTCGGTCAGCGCCGGGACCGAGGCCAACATCGCCGACCGGATCAACGGCCTGGGTTCGAACCTGCTGTTTATCAGCCCCTCCTTTTCCCGCGGCGGACCCAATCAGGGACGTCAGCAGCAGCAAGGCGGGCTGGTCTACTCGGATGTGGCCGCCATCCGCGAGCAGATTTCCGGCGTGGCGGGCGTCTCTGTAGAGCAGCAGGCCAGCGTCGATATCAAGGTCGGCGACCAGACCCTGACCTCGGTCAGCGTCGTCGGCACCACGCCGGATTACACCACCGTCCGCAACGTGCAAGTTGCCGGTGGGCGCTTTGTCAGCGAGCAGGATAACGAGCGCACCGAGAAGGTAGTGGTGCTGGGCTCGGGCGTGGCCGAAGAACTGTTCGGCCCGGGCGATCCGGTGGGGCAGACCATCTATGCCAACAACACGCAGCTGGTGGTGATCGGCGTGCTGGCTCCCAAGGGTATCTCGGGCGGAACGGACTTCGACAGCATGATCTACACCGACATCAACCTGGTGTTCAGGAAGTTCACCCCCTCGCAGTTTGCCCGATTCATGGGCAATTCCGTGCGGACTATCTACGTCTCGGTCGACCCAAAGGCCAACATGGACGTCGTCAGCCAGCAGGTCAGCGTCCTGCTGTCCAACCGCCATAACGTGTCGCTCGACTCGGCGGACTTCTCCATCACCACCCAGCAGGACATCATCTCCACCCAGGAATCCACGACGGCCTCGTTCCGCATGCTGCTAGGATGGGTGGCGGGGGTCTCGCTGATCGTGGGCGGCATCGGCATCATGAACATCATGCTGGTCTCGGTCACAGAGCGCACGCGTGAGATCGGGCTGCGGCAGGCGGTCGGGGCGACACCGGGCGACATCCAGGTGCAGTTCTTGAGCGAGGCTCTGATGCTCTCGCTGTTCGGCGGGCTGCTAGGGGTGCTGACGGGGGTGGGCGGCTCACAGCTGTTCGCACGCCTCTCGGACATGCGCACGGTCATCCAGCCATACTCGATCATCCTGTCGTTCACCTCGGCGGCGCTGGTGGGCATCTTCTTCGGCTACATCCCGGCCCGGCGGGCGGCCCAGCTCGATCCGATCGAGGCATTACGACATGAATAAAAAATTTGAAAGGGAAAAATTTAATATGCTCAAAAAGCTCGTTCGAACCTTGATCCCCATCCCCATCTTGCTGGCCCTGGCGGCCTGCTCGGCGATCAAGCTGCCCGGCTCGTCCACGGCAGCGCCGCTAGCCCAGCCGGGCGACCGCCAGTTCCAGTTCGACCCGGCCAACCAGCCGATCGAGACCCGCCTGGCACTGGGCACGTTGGGTCTGGAGGGCAGCGAGAACGCCGTCACGGCCGAGCAAGCCCAATCCCTGCTGCCCTTGTGGAAGGGCGTCAAGACCCTGAGCGCCGGCGAGAGCGCCTCGCAGGATGAGATCGATGCCCTGTATCAACAGATCGAGGAGTTGATGACGCAGGCGCAGCTGGATGCCATCCAGAACATGGGCATGTCGCCCGAAGACACTCGCGCCCTGATGGAGAAATATGGCATTCAGTTTTCTCAAGGGAACTTCGATCCGAACGCCCAAGGCACCCCAGGGGCGCGACCCAACCTGAGCGAGGACCAGATCGTCACGCTGCGCGCACAGCGTTCGCAGAGTGGCGGGAACGGCGGCTTCTCCAGCGGTGGGCAGGGCGGCAGCTTTACCCCGCCGGACGGCTTCGTCCCCGGTCAGGGCTTTAGCGGCAGCGGCACGCGAGCCCAGAGCACCCCTCAGTCCGGGCAGAACGGCCAGTTCAACCGCAGCTTCCGGCGCGGCGGCAGCGCGATGTTCGTCGACCCGCTCATCCTGCTGCTCACGGAGCGAGCCGCCTCATAAGAGACCAGGTCTCTGAAGGGAAGAAGCGACCATGCCCAAGCCCATCATCCTCACCATCAGCGCCGACCCGGCTCAATCCGGGAGCATCCAGCGCTGCCTGGAAGCGGCCGGATATGAGGTGCTGGAAATGGGCCAAGATGAGAACTTGCTGGCGGCGCTCAAGCAGGTCCACCCGCAGTTGGCCCTCCTCGATTGGGGCGACCCCGGCCGCAGCGCGCTGGACGTCACCCGCATGATCCGCTCCAGCCGCCGCTTCGCCCGCCTGCCGATCATCCTGACCGGCATGGAGATCAGCGGTGACGACAAAGTCACGGCGCTCGAAGCCGGTGTCGACTTGTGCGTCGATGGAGTTCTTGTATCCCAAGGAATTCGTCGCCCGCGTGCGCTCTCTCCTTCGTCGGGCGAGCAGCCTCTAATCGCAAGTGGCGCGCACCTCAAAAGTCCATTCCTCCTCTTGCATTAATGCCGTATACTATCTCCATGCTCCTCGAACAAGAACGGACTCTCATTGTGGAATACGGCCGCAAGCTGCTCGAAGCCCAGCTGACCACCGGCACGGGCGGCAATCTCAGCATCTTCAACCGCCGCGAGTGGATGATTGCCATCAAGCCCTCCGGCGTCGACTACAAGACCATGCGGCCCGAGGATGTGGTGGTGGTCAACCCCAAGGGAGCCATCGTCGAGGGTAAGCTGCGGCCTTCCAGCGAGCTGCGCCTGCACCTCGACCTGTACAACTACCGCGCCGATATCAACGCCGTGCTGCACACCCATCAGGTCTTCGCTACCACCCTGGCCTGCCTCAACTGGGAGCTGCCCGCCGTGCATTACATGGTGGCCTTCTCCGGCAACAAAGTCCCGCTGGCGGGCTACGCCGCCTTCGGCACCCAAGAGCTGTCCGACAACGTCGTCCGCAGCATCGGCATGTACAACGCCTGCCTGATGGCCAATCACGGCATCGTCACCGTGGGGCACACACTGCCGTACGCCTTCGCCACCGCCGAAGAGCTCGAGCTGGTCGCTCGCATCTACATCCAGGCCCGCAGTGTTGGCAGTCCGGCCATCCTGACGGACGAGGAGATCGATGTCATTACCAGAAGGTTTGGGACCTACGACCCGAGTTGATAGAGAACTGAGAGCAGCACTCGCATTTATCCACTAGAAACCAGGCATCTGACAGATGCCTGGTTTCTCAACTCTTGTACGCCACCCCTTCGAGCATTAACAAACAGTCGCCGTCGATGAACGCGGTGGTCGCGGTCATGCGCGCCGGGAAGCGGCCTTCTTCGAAATACCGGTCGAAGCCCTTCTCCATGGCGGGCAGGTCCTCGATGTGCTTCAGCCACACGTTGATCTTGACGATGCTGCTCAGCTCCAGGTCGAACTGCGCCAGGGTTTGGCCCAGTTCCCCGAAGGCGCTTTCCAGCTGTTCGCCAAAGGTATCGCCGAAGCCGCGGTGCAGCCCCAAAAACACAAAATCCCCGGCTGCGACGGCCGAGGAATAGCTGTAGGGTGTCGGAATATATCGTATGGGTGTCATGCTTGCCTCCTGGTTATGATTGTACAACAGAATAAGACAGGGGGCCGGGGACAGTTACCGTCTACTGTCCCCCGTCTTCCTCCTTCCCAATCAAAACCTTCCCCTCCTTGCTATCCACCACCACCTGCGACAGGCGCGTCAGCAGGTTGGCCAGGTCTTCGTGCTGCTCGGGCGCCCAGCCCTCCAGCAGTTTGTCGAGTCCCGACCGGCGCGCCGCCACCAGCTTCTGGTACACCTCTTGGCCCTGCTCGGTTAGCATGATCGCCGGTTCGGGGGCATCCCCGGTCACCGGGATCGGCCCTTCCGGGTTCTCGGTCGCGGTCGTGCGGGCCAGGCCTTTGTCCTGCAGCTGCCGGAAGAGCTTGTCCAGCGATTCAGTGGGGATGTGCAGGCGGCGGCACAATTCCTTCAACCGCACCGGCTGGTGATAACCGATCTGCATCAGCATACCGGTCTGGCGCCCGCTCAGGTCCAATCCGACCTGCTGGGCGAGCAATTTGTACACCGCCACCCGGTTCTCCCGGCTCATCAGCGCCCCCAGCGCCAGCTCGATCTCCTCTAAAGAGGTGCGCGACTGCGGCGGCGGTATGTTCTCTTCGGCAGCCAGCGCCCGGCTGGATTCGCGCAGCGGCTGCTCCTTCAACAGCCAAGTGAGCAAGAAGGCTCCGGCTGCAAACGGCACGGCGCTGGTGAACACGGTTTGCAGCGAGTGGGAATAGGCCAGAAGGTAGCCTTGCAGCGCGGCGGGCGGCAGGTTAGTCAGGGCGTTCGGATGGGCCATGACCGTCTGCGGGTCGAACCCCGGCGGCATGCCGGCGCTGGGCATGTAGCGCGCCATATTGACCAACAGCGAGCGGGCGAAGATCTCGCCGAACACCGCCACACCAAACACGCCGCCGATCGAACGGAAGAAGGTCACGCCCGAGGTGGCCGTGCCGAGGTAGCGGTATTGGACGGCGTTCTGCACGGCGATGATCAACACCTGCTGCACCATGCCGATGCCCAGGCCCAGCGTCAGCAGGTACAGCGAGACCGTGAGCGCCGGAGTGTCGAGGCCCATGCGCGACAACAGGAAAAGCCCCACGGCGGTGATGGCCGTGCCGCCGATGGGGAAGACCTTATAGCGCCCCCAGCGGCTGATCAACTGCCCGCTGAGGATGGAGGTAAACAGCATCCCGCCGAGCATCGGCAGCAGCCGCAGCCCTGAGACGGTCGGCGAGACGCGCTTGACAATCTGCAAGTAGATCGGCAGGTAGGTGATGGCCCCGAACATGGCGAAACCGATGATGAAGCCGACTGCGCTGGTGACGCTGAACACCGAGTTCTTGAACAGGTTGAGCGGCAGCACCGGCTCGGCCGCGCGACGCTCGGTGAAGTAGAAGCTGAACAAGAAGAATATCCCGGCAATGCCCAGCACGACGATGATGGTCGAGCTCCACGAGAACACCACCCCGCCCAGGCTGGTCAGCAGCACCAGGCTGGTGGCGGCCAGGGCGATCAGCATCGTGCCAAGGTAGTCGATGGCTTTGCGCCCGATGCCCTTGTAGGCGGGCAGCACGATGCCGGTCACCACCAGGGCGATGATGCCGATGGGCACGTTGATGTAGAACACCCAGCGCCAGGAGAGGTTGTCGACGAAGAAACCGCCCAGCAGGGGCCCGGCCACACTGGCCACACCAAACACCGCCCCGAAAATGCCCTGATAGCGGCCGCGCTCGCGGGGCGAGACAATGTCGCCCACGATGGCCTGCGAGGTAACGATCAATCCGCCGCCGCCCAGCCCTTGCAGCGCCCGGAAGCCGATCAGCTCGATCATATTCCGGCTCAGGCCCGACAGCGCCGAGCCGAGCAGGAACAGGCCGATGGCCCCCTGATAGATGCGCTTGCGCCCGTACAGGTCCCCGATCTTGCCCCACAGCGGTGTCGAAGCTGTGGATGCCAGCAGGTAGGCCGTCACCACCCACGACAGCTGGCTGATGCCGCCCAGCTCGCTGACGATGGTGGGCAGCGCGGTTGCCACAATGGTCTGATCGAGCGCGCCGAGCAGCATGCCCAGCAGCAAACCGCTGAACACCAGCCAAACATCGCGCTGTGACAGTTCCTCTGGAAACTGCGACTCCTCTTGATGGCTCGTCAACTCAACTCCTAATCCCCCAAATCTCGGCCTGCGCCGTTTCTCCATCATACTTGAAGATGGCCTGCGCTGGCAATGCGCTTTTGAGACCGGGCGAGACAGCTTGGGCTGATTGAGTAAAAACAAACGTCTCACGCCAAGGCGCCAAGGCGCTAAGCTTTTTTCTTAAAACTTAGCGCCTTGGCGCCTTAGCGTGAGACATTAATTACTATTCCAGCACTTCCGCCAAAAAGGGCAAGACAGCTAGGGCGGTTTGAGTAAAGACAAATGTCTCACGCCAAGGCGCCAAGGCGCCAAGCTTTTTTCTTAAAACTTAGCGCCTTGGCGCCTTGGCGTGAGACATTAACTACTATTCCAGCACTTCCGCCAAAAAGGGCGCGGCAGCTTGGGCGGTTTGAGTAAAAGCAAACGTCTCACGCCAAGACGCCAAGACGCTAAGCTTTTTTCTTAAAACTTAGCGCCTTAGCGCCTTGGCGTGAGACATTAACTACTATTCCAGCACTTCTCTCAAAAAGCTGGTCCCGTACTTTGGCGGCTCGACCCCGAACACTTCGGCGATGGTGGCGGCGACGTCGGCGAAGGTCTGGCGCGTGCCCAGGTCGACGCCTTTCACCTGCGGCCCGAACACCAGCAGCGGGATATACTCGCGCGAGTGGTCGGTGCTGGGGGTGGTGGGGTCTACGCCGTGGTCCGCCACGATCATGCCCAGGTCGCCCGGCCGCATCTCAGACTGGATCGTCGCCAGCGCCTTGTCGAACGCCTCCAGCGCATTGGCATAACCGCGCGGGTCATTGCGGTGGCCGTAGACCATATCGAACTCGATCAGGTTCGAGAAGACCAAACCCTCGAAGTCCTCGTACATGTACTCCAGCAGCCCTTGGGTGGCCGACTGGTTGTCCTCCGAATGCTTGGTGCCGGTCAGGCCGCGCCCGCCAAACAGGTCGTCGATCTTGCCGGTGCCGTACACCTGTTTGCCGGCGGCTTTGAGCTTGTCCATCATCGTGTCTTCCGGCGGCGTCAGCGGATAATCACGCCGGTTGAGGGTGCGCTTGAAGTTGCTCGGTTCCGTCCCGACGAACGGCCGTGCGATCACCCGCCCCACGGCGTGCTTGCCCTTCAACATGCCCCGCGCCAGCTCGCAGATCTCGTACAGCCGCGGCACCGGGATCACGTCCTCGTGCGCCGCGATCTGGAAGACACTGTCGCCCGAGGTGTAGACGATCGGCTTGCCGGTGCGCATGTGCTCCAGGCCCAGTTCTTTGATGATCTCGGTGCCCGAGGCGGGCTTGTTGCCGAGCACGTCCAGTCCGGTCAGACGCTTGAACTCGTCCAGCACCTCCGCTGGAAAGCCGTTCGGGTAGAGCGGGAACGGCTCATCCAGGCGCACGCCCATCAGCTCCCAATGCCCGGTAACCGAATCCTTGCCGGCCGAAGTCGGGCGCATCTTCCCGTAGCCGCCCTGCGGGTCGGCGACCGGCTGCACGCCGTCCATGGGGGTCACATAGCCGAATCCCAACCGCTGCATGTTGGGCACGTCCAGCCCGTTGATGGCCCGAGAGGTGTTGCCGAGCGAATTGCTGCCGGTGTCGCCGTATTCGGCTGCGTCCGGCGCTTCACCTGCGCCGACGCCGTCTAAAACGATCGTAAAAACGCGTCGAATGGTTGTCATACAACAATCTTACCAGTTTCCCGAGGCATTTTCCATTATTTCTCTTTACAAAAATAAGGGATAATAAGGGGGTAAGGCAGCGCCCCTGAAAGGAGCCCCCATGATCTCTCCTCGCCTGAAATCCTTCAACTATGCAGTTGGCATGTTTGGCACGTCCATCCCGATCAACATGCTCAAAACCTACGTGGCCGCTTTTTACGTGATCCGCCTGGGTCTGTCCACGGCGCAGCTGGCGACGATCCTGTTCGTCTACACCTTCATCGATGCGGCCGACAACCCCATCTACGGTTTCCTCTCCGACCGCACGCGCAGCCGCTGGGGCCGCCGCCGTCCGTGGTTGGTGATCGGCACGCCGCTGCTGGTGCTAACCTTCATCGCCTTCTACAGCCCTCCGGCCTTCCTCTCAGGCGGCTCGCTGTTCGCCTACGCGATGCTGTTCTACGTCCTGGCGGGCACGCTCGACTCCGTCATCAATGCCAACTACAGCGCGCTCTTCCCCGAGATGTTCCGCACGGATGCCTCCCGCGCCAGCACCAACGCCCTGCGCCAGGCCTTTCAACTGGTGGCGATGATCATAAGCATTGCCCTGACCCCTATGGTCACGAAATACCTGGGCTATAGTTTGACCGCCATCGTGTATGGCATCCTGGGCGGAGCGGTGATCTTGTACATGTCGCTGACCTCGCGGTGAAACTCAGGTCCATGAGACCGAGGCGAAGCCCGAGCTGTGGGGGAGCATTAAAGACCTGCTGAACAATCGAAAGTTTTGGGTCGCCGGGCTGGCCAACGCCTTTTACAGTGCGGCTATGTCGCTGGTGATGGCCTCGATGACCTTGTTTGTCCTGTATGCCCTGCAGCTGCAGGAAAGCCAGTCCACCTACCTGTTTGCGGCGGTGCTGCTGATCGCCATCGGCTGCGTCTCCATTTGGGCCGCCCTGGTGCGCCGCTTTGGGCTGATCCTGGTCTGGCGCATCGCCCTGGGTTCCCTGGCGGTAGCCTTCATCCCGCTGTACTTCGCCGGCTCGATCGCCAGCGCCATCGCCGCCAGCGCCCTGGTGGGCTTTGGCTTCGCCGGGGTGATCACCACCATGGACTTAATCGGCGCAAAGATCATGGACGAGGACACCCGCCGCCACAACGTACGCCGCGAGGGCATCATCTCCAACGCCATGGGCTTCATGAACCGGCTCAACGGCCTGTTCACCAGCGCAGCTTTTCTGCTTGTGTTCGTCCTTTACGGCTTTGAAAGCGGCGACGTCCCCGGACCGAACCCCGGCGGCGCTGCCCGCTTTCTGATGGTCCTGTGCCCGGTCGTGCTGATGGTGATCAGCTTCGCTTTCTCGTTCTTTGTCGATTTCCGCGAGGCCGAGCAGCCGCAGCCCGCCCTGGCCGATTGAAGGAAGTTACACTCGGAGCCGAAAAAATCCTGGCGTGCCGCGGCACGCCAGGATTTTTTCGGCTCGGATGTAGCGAACCTACAGCTGCGCTCCCAACCAGCCGGTGATCACGTCCAGCGTTTCCTGGTCGAGCGGTACGCCCTCTGCGCTGTAAGTGACGTAGGCCCGGGCCGGATCGATCTCGGCTCGCGGCGTTTCCTCGTGTTTCAGCACGTGGTTGGCGTTCTCGGTGAACTGCACGGTGATATTGTCGTGCGTCTCGGCCAGTTTTTGCAGGATCGCGCCGTCCGTCTGCCAATCCACCTGGATGTCCTTCTTGCCGATCACGATGAGCACCGGAACCTCGATCTGCGCCAGCTCTTTTGGAGCATCGTACATCCACAGCTCGCGCGAGAAGGGCTGGTTGACGGGCATGATGACGGCCTGGATCACCTGCTTGACGCCCTCCGGCAGGTTCGGGTCGATGTGGACCTCGCGGCCGGAGAGGAACTCGTCGATGGCAGCGTCGTAGGATTTGAGCATCTGGTCGCCGCCGGGGACGGGCAGCAGTTGGGCAGCCAGCTGGCTGTGGGCTATCGTGCCGATGGGACGCCCGGGAGGGGCGGACAGCACCATCCCGGCGAAGGGATGCTGCGGGTGGCTGCTCTGGTAGTTGATGGCGTGGACTGCGCCTTCGCTGTTGGTCAGGACGAAGATATGGCCGGCGTCCACGTCGGCGCGGGCGGCCAGCAAATTCACCCCACCGGCCAGCTCGTCGATGTGGCTCTGCACGCTAACTTTGCCTTCCAACTTCTTGGCATTCTCCATGCCGTTCGGGCCTGAGGCGCGCTTGTCGTAGCGCAGGGTGACAAAGCCCTTCTCGGTCAGGACCTGGGTCAACTGAGCGGCGCTGCCGTTGTCGCCGGGGATCAGGGGCGTGTTCCAGTTGCGGTCGGTGGGTCCGCTGCCAGCCACGAAGATGACTGCCGGGAAGGGACCATCGCCGACCGGCAGGGTCAGCGAGCCTTCGACCAGGATGCCATCCACGTTCCAAGAAACGTTTTGTTCGTTCGTAATACCTTGCGTTGACATGGTTATCCCTTCTTGCAAATGAGCGGTTCGATAGCGTTGATTATAGTGGAAGAAGAGGGCGGAGAACAGAGAGCAGCCGCTATAATATACCTATGGACCACCAAGACCATCTACGTTTTCTCCAAGACGCCGTCAGCGGCAGCGACTGGGCCGAGCTGGGCTCGGGGCGAGGGGCGTTCACGCTGGCGCTGGCCGAGCTGCTGGGGCCCGGCGCGACGATCTACTCCATCGATCGCGATCCGAGCGCGCTGCGGCTGCAGCAGGACGAAATGCGAGCGCACTTTCCCGAGACGCACGTGAGCTACCTCCATGCCGATTTCCGCTATCCGCTCGACCTGCCACGGCTGGACGGTCTGCTGATGGCGAACTCGCTGCACTTCACGCCGCGGGATCAACAGGCAGGCGTGGTGCGGCAGGCGCGGGGGTATCTGAAGCCCGGCGGGCGGCTGGTCCTGGTAGAGTATGACGCCTCGCGCGGTAACCGCTGGGTGCCATACCCACTGACCTTTGAAATGTGGCAAGCGTTGGCGGCGCAGTGCGGCCTGGCAGGGACGCGCCTGCTGCACCGCCGCAAGACGCAGATGTTGGGTGGGATGTATTCGGCAGAAAGCCAGAGGGAGTAGAGAGCGGAGCAGTAAAAAGCAGGACAGCCCGAGCCAAGGCTCGGGCTGTCCTGCTTTTCTGGTTTTCTACTTTCTGTAATCCTGCGCGGCGAAGAACTGGCCGTTCTCGTCGCCCTCGTTGAGCAGGGACGGGACCAGCGCACCGGGCAGCACGGTTTTGACATCGTGCTGACCGTTGGGGCCGCCCATATCCGTGCGCAGCCAGCCGGGATCGAGCGTCGAGACCAGCACGTTGCTGCCGCGCAGCTCGGCGGCCAGGTCGAGGGTATATTTGTCGACCGCGGCCTTGGAGGCGCTGTAAGGTGACAGCTGCGGAATGTCTTTGATGCCCGAGGTCAGGTTCACGACGCGCCCATAGCTGCGCTCGATCATGCCGGGCACGAAGGCGCTGCACAGCGCCACGATGGCGAAGAAGTTGATCTGGAAAGTGCGCCGCCATACGTCTATAGAGATGTCCCAAACGTCATCCCACTCGTTTTGGATGGCGGCGTTGTTGTAGAGGATGTCCACCCTGGCGGGGCCAATCTGCACGCCCTCGATGACGGAAGCGATGCCCTCATCCTCGGCCAGATCGCCCGCTACGGCGTAAGTTTCGACCTGATATTCCGACAGAAGATCGAGGGTGGCGGCAGTGTTGTTCATCATGCTCCCGTGCACGATCACATTGCAGCCGTGCTGCGCCAGTCCCAGGGCAATTTGCTGCCCGACGCCCCGGCTGGAACCGGTCACCAGGGCCCATTGTCCGTTCAGTTGTTCCATTATCGCTCTCCTTTATCCATCCGCGCCGCCAAGGACCACGCAGCAAGAACGCCGGTTTCTTCATGATCCCTGGCGGCTGCCGGTTATTCCGAGAAAATCCAACGGGTGGCATCCTTCGGAAACTCGGTCCAGGCGAAGGCACGGCGCTTGTCGAGCCGGAACAGGCCGCCCTGATCCCATTGGTTGAGCGTGGGGGTGTAATTGTCCTCAGCGTACTTGGCGGTGTAGGCCGCCACCAAATCCCTGGTCAGATCCGGGTCGGGTCCGGCAACCTCGTGCGCCTCACCCTCGATCATCACCGCCTGAGCGCCGTCCTCCAAATGCACCGCCACGTACGGGTTGGCGGCGATGTTGCGGCCGCGGCGGGTCTGCGGGCTGCCGTCAAAGTACAGGGTACCCTGCACCCACACCCCCCACACGGGCGTGGCGCTGACGCGGCCATCGGGCGTGGCGGTAGCGATCCAGTAATTGCGGCTGGAAGCCATACGCTCTTCGACATAACCCCAGGGCAGCAAGCCCTCGTCTGAATCGGGCGCTCCGTAGTCGTCCGGGAAGACCGGCCTCCCGGCTTTTGGTGTCGTTAACTGAGCCATTGCGTACCTCCCTCCTAACGATATTGATGCGATTATTGTAGCAGATACAGAACCGCAGTGGCCCGGTTGCGTGGGGCGGGGCATGGCTGCGTATTGGTTCAATTATGTTGTCTTGTATATTGCGAGGGATGGGGGCACGGCTTCGTATTGGCGCAAATGTGAGGTCTTGCGCTACTCGCCGTGCCCCTACCGGTAATTGGCGACGAACCGGGCCCGAATGACCTTGTCCGGTCGTAGCCCCAGGCATCCTCGCGAAGCACCCTGTAAGGGCCGCCTGGGGTAGTGGGATTGCCACCGGGGCATGGCTGCATATTGACGCAATTATGTTGTCTCGCGCATTCCCCCTGTCGATAGAACGTGCGAAAACTGACCCGCTTAAAGCCACAGGTTCAGGAGCGCGCCTTGCTCGGTTTGCGCCTCGACCGTTTCTCCCTCCCGCACCATCAGCGACTGCCCGGCGCCATCCATGTCCCACAGCCGGCCGTGCAGGAAGACATTGATACCGCAGAGCGCCCCCGAGGATGCGATGCGGCCGGACAGGGCATGCGCCCGCCAGGCTTCGGCCTCGGTCAGAGAGCCCTGGCCGGCAGGGTCCACGTCGGTGGGCATGGGCGCGCCGTCGTAGCCGCGCCAGGTTTGCCGCCAGTTGTCGCGGCCAATGAAGAACGAGGGCACCGCCACGAAGTCCACCTCGTGCGAGCGCAGGCGGGCGTAGGGGCCCGGATACCACGAGTCGGCGCAGATCAGCACGCCCAGGCGTCCGGCGAGCGTGTCGAAGGCGGGCAGGTCGTTCACCTTTGCGGCCTCCAGGAAGGGCTGCTCGTCGCTGATGGGATAGAGCTTGCGCACCAGGGCCGGCTCGGGGGTCCCGTCCGGTCGAAAGACGGCAGTGGTGTTGTAGAGCGGGCCGCGCCCGGGGAGGATACGGCTGCGCTGCACGCTGGGCTCGGGCAAGATGATGGAGCCGCCCACGATGGTGATCTGATAGCGCTGCGCCAGGGCGGAGAAGACGTGGGTGTAGAGCTGCGCCATCCGCCGGGCCTGCATTCGGAACAGTGCGGCCGCCAGGCGGTCTTTCTCACGTGAGGCCAGCAGGCTGCGCGCCAGCCCGAACGGGTACGCCAGCGCCAGACCGCGCATGGCCGCCGACAGGGAGGGGGCGTTGTAGACGCCCGGCCGCGCCCCGGTGACGGCCAGCCAGACGCCGGTATATTCGGGGAAGACGGCGATCGTCCGCGGGTTGATCCAGCCGCGCACCTGAGCGGCCTGCAGGTAGCCCTCCAGTTTGGCGAAGAAGCGCTCCTGCGTGGCGTAGTCCTGCGGAAACATGCAAGGCTGGACGCCAAGCAGGTTGCCCTGCCCCCGCTTGCAGCCGAGCTCCAGGTATTCGTCGAGTTTCAAGTCGGTCATGGTGTTTACACCTTTTGTTCATTGTACAGCCGAAACGCTTCAGGAGGGTTTCTGGAGCCGCGGCGCTCCTCCATACGCAGACCGGCGCGCTTGCATTCAAAGCCCCTAATCTCAGAGGTCCTCATCGGCACTCCCGAAAGGGCAGCGGTAAAGCAAAAGATCCTGGGGATTTTGAAAATCCTCAGGATCTTGTTATGGGGGATGGAATTGGGGTTATTCGACTACGGTAAATCCGGCGTGCAGGTCGGCCTGCGAATCGGCTCCGGCCCAGACATCGAATTCGGCGGCATCCTGGACCCAATCGCCGGCGACGGCGCTCCAATAGCGCAGCTCGTCCGGGCCAAGCCGGAAGGCGACGGTCTTGCTCTCACCAGGCTGGAGCGTGACCCGCTCGAAGCCCTTCAGCTCGCGCAGCGGGCGCGAGTCACGGCCCCACTTCTGGTGGATGTAGAGCTGCACGACCTCATCTCCGGCCACGGAGCCGGTGTTGGTCACGTCGACGGTCACGCCGAGCGTCTCGCCGACCTTCACCTGCGCATCCGAGAGCTTCAAGTTGTCGATCGAGAAGGTGGTGTAGCTCAGGCCGAAGCCGAAGGGATACAGCGGTGTAGTCGGGATGTCCCAGTAGCGCGAGCGGTACATACGGCTGCCCTCGGGCGCATGGGTGAGGGTGCGGGCGTAGTAGAGCGGGGCCTGACCGGCGCTGCGGGGGAAGGTCACCGGCAGCTTGCCGCCCGGATTGGCGTCACCGAACAGGATGTCGGCCACGGCATGGCCGCCTTCCGTGCCGGGCTGCCAGGCTTCGAGGATCGCCGAGACGTTCTCGCTCGCCCAGACGACGCTCAGCGGGCGGCCGTTGAGCAGCACCAGCGCCACCGGCTTGCCCAGGGCCACCACCGCTTCGAGCAGCTCTTGCTGGCGGCCGGGCAGGTCGAGCGAGCTGCGTGAGGCCGCCTCGCCGGACATATGGTCGCTCTCGCCCAGCACCATGACGACGACGTCTGCACCGTGGGCGGTATCCACGGCCTTCTGGAAGGCTGCATCCGCCTCGTCTTGCGGCTGTGGGGGCTGGATGCCGCCGGGTTGGAACTCATCGAATGGGGACGGGAAGGTGCGCCGGATCTCGGGACCGGGAGCGTAGACAACCTCGGCATCCGGCAGCCTGGCGCGCAACCCTTCAAGAACGGTCACCGCAGCCGGGACATGACCGAAGACCATCCAGGAGCCCTCGGTGGAAGACTGCGAGTCGGCCAGCGGTCCGATCACGGCCACCTTCTTCAGATCCTTGGAGAGCGGCAGCAGCCCGCCTTCGTTACGCAGCAGCACCATCGAGCGCAGGGCAGCCTGCCGGGCTTCCCGGCGGTGTTCGGGCCGGTTGACCACCTGCTCCAGCAGCGACTCGTCGGCGTAGGGCTGCTCGAACAACCCCATGCGCACCTTGATCGCCAGGATCGGCCGCACCGCTTCATCGATGTCGGCCTCAGACAGAGCCCCGTCCTCCACCAGTCCGGCCAGGAACTGCGGATAGGTGCCGCTGGCCATGTCCATATCGAGCCCGGCGCGCAGGGCACGCAAGGCGGCGTCGCGGCCGTCTTTGGCGAAGCCCTGAGTGACCAGGCTGCCGACGGCCATGGCGTCGCTGACGACGAAGCCGTCGAAGCCCCAGTCGCCGCGCAGAACGTCGCGCAGCAAGAAGCGGTTACCGCTGGCGGGCACGTTGTTGAGGTCCATGTAGGCGCTCATGAAGGTGCCGACACCGGCGTCCACGGCGGCCTGGAAGGGCGGGAAGTAGACGTTGCGCAATAGGGCCTCGGGCAGGAAGACCGGATCGTAATCGCGACCACCGTCGGCTGCGCCGTAACCGGCGAAGTGCTTGGCGCAGGCCACCACTCGCTCGGGCGCGCCGATGGTATCTCCCTGGAAGCCGCGCACCTGAGCCTGCGCCATGGCTGCGCCCAGGAATGGGTCTTCACCGGCGCCCTCGACGATGCGGCCCCAGCGGGCATCGCGAGCGATGTCGAGCATCGGGCCGAAGGTCCAGTGCAGACCGGCGGCGCGGGCTTCTGCGGCGGCCACGGACTGCGCCCGCTCGGGGACCGAAGGATCCCAAGAGGCGGCCATGGCCAGCGGCACGGGGAAGATGGTGCGGTAGCCGTGGATCACGTCCAGGGCGAAGAGCAGCGGGATCCCGGATTGGCTCTCTTCCACGGCGATCTTCTGGAGTGCGTTGAACTTCTTAGTCTCATTGAGCCACAGGACCGAACCGGCCCCACCCTGGCGGATGACTTCCTCGGGCTTGGGCCCCGGCAGGAAGTCCGCCCCGCCAACCTGGTTGAGCTGACCGATTTTTTCGGCCAGGCTCATGCGCCCCAAGAGATCCTCGACTCGCGCCGCGACGACGGCCTCCGGCGCAGCCTTGCCTGAATTCTTCATCTCGTTCATGGGTTCTCCTTAACCTTGCAACAACTTTAAAAATTGTTCAAAGATGCGAGCCATATCGACTGCTTGCGGCTCGAACAGCCATTGGATCTGCAAGCCATCCATCATCGCAAACAGCATGACCACCAGATCTTCGGCGGCGATATCCGCACGGATCTCGCCGCGCGCCTGGCCTTCGCGCAGGGCCTCGACGCTCTGGGCGCGCAGGGATTGATAGCGCTGCAGGAAGAAGCCGTGCCCGGGGTGCTCCTCGGCGATGCTCTCGGCCACCAGCACGGTGAAAAGCTGCACCAGCCCCGGCACGCTCTCGTTGTACTTGACCAGCTCTTGCAGGGAGGGCAGAGACTTACCCGCCTCGCCCTGGAAGGAATCGCCAAAGCGTTCCCGGTCGATGCGGTCGCGCTCGGCCAACACTTCCATCAACAGATGCGCTTTGCTGGGGAAATGGTGCAGCAGCCCAGGCTCGCTGATCCCGGCGGCCACGGCGATGTCGGACAGCTTTGCGCCACGGTAGCCGTACTGTGCAAAACAGCGCATGGCTTCATGGATCAACTGCTTTTTGCGCTTGCGAGTACGCTCGGCTTGGGTGCGTCTGGGGGTAGGGGCTGGGTTCATGCTTAATTATAGAGCTTTTTGGTGCTTACTTACCTTAAATTAAGTAAGTAAGATGGTTTACGGATCATGGTCAGACCAGGACCGGAACCAATGCATTTCAGTTTTGTGGTAGTTGTGTTGTTTCCCGGCAGCTGCGGCTGCCGGGAAACAACACAACTACCACAAAACTGAAATGCACCCGGAACCTTTTGGCTTGTCAAAGCGCCAAAATTTAGTAAAATTATCAGGAGTTACTTTATCCGAAATTAATTCCGAAAGCGACGATCAGGAGGGTATTTAATGGCGCACCACAACTTCCGGTCCATCTTCCAGCATTCAGCAGCCGGGGCGGCGCTGCTGGCGATATCCATGCTGCTGCTTTCCAGCTGCACCCCGGCGACCCCCACCCCGGCCCCCAGCGATACGCCCGTGCCGGTGGCGATAGCCACCCAGGCCCCCAGCGCCACGGACGCGCCGACCATGACCGCCAGCCCCGAGCCGACGGCCACCGCCACGGCCACACCCACCCCGCCGCTGCTGCCCGCGCCGGTGTACTTCCAGTCGAGCCAGGGCGGGGCGCGCCAGGTGTGGCGCATCGAGATGAACGGCGGCTTCGCCCACCCGGTCACGGCGCTGCCCGCCGGAGTCGACGGGTACGACGTCAACCCAATCGACGGGCGGCTGGCGTTCGTCAGCAACAATGACCTGTACGTGGCCCAGGCCGACGGCAGCAGCGCCCAGATGATCATTGATGGCGAACCGATCCAAGAGGGCCAGCCGGGCTCGCAAGACCTGCGCATCGGCGCTCCGGTCTGGTCGCCGGACGGCGGATCGATCGCCTTCTCCCGCAGCGGCCTGAATGTGATCACGCTGCCTGTCATGGACGTGCGTAATCTGATCGCCAACGTGCCCTTCGACCAGGACTCCATAGGCAGCTCGCGCTACTACAGCCCCTTGTTCTGGTCGCCGGACGGGAACTACATCGCCGTACAGATCGGCTACTATGAGGGCGCCGAGCTGGGTATTATCCCGGCAGTGGGCGGTGAGATGATGAACGCAGGTATCCCCACCTGCTGCGCTACCCGCGGCCCCAACGACGCCTCCTTCTACATTGGCGCGGTGAACGGCATGAACGTGGGCGGGCTGTGGCAGGTGCAGTGGAACACTGCCCGCTCGGCTCAGCTCTCGCCCGCGCCGGCCGAAAGCCAGTACCCACCCATCTACGGTTATCCCCATCTCGGCACGGACGGCAAGCTGTATATGCTGTTCGGCAGTGACATGGCTCCACAGATCGTACGAACCGACCCGCTGGACCTGTCTGCCAAGGAAGTCCTGGGGCAGATGACCTACCTGCCGCCTGGCGAGACGCTCTGGTCTCCGGACGGCAGCTTGATGATCATGCCTGGGTCAAAGCCGGACGAGCCCATGCAGCTGTGGCAGATGGGCGAGGAACCCTCTCCGATGGAGGTCCCGGGCGTCGACTTCAAGTGGGGCGTCGTCACGGATGCTGACCGGGCCCTGGCGCAAACCCCTGCGCCGACCTTCACGCCCACCCCCACCCTGCCGCCGCTGCCCGCTTCGGCGCAGGTGATCACGCGCGACAACGTCACCCGGCTGCAGCCGCTCACCACCATCAGCGGCAAGAACGAGATCTACAGCCTGGCGGTCTCGCCCGACAACCGCCTGCTGGCGCTCGGCCTCGAATCAGGCGTGGAGCTGTGGGACCTGACCAGGATGCAGCGCGTCACCCGGCTGGGGCCATACGGCGGCATTGTGGACGCGCTGGCCTTCTCGCCCAATTCAGATTTCGTGGCAGCCGGCTCGTGGGACCGCAACCTGGACCTTTGGTCCGCGGACACCGGCCAAAAGGTGCGGCCCTTTACCGGCCACACCGACTGGGTAACCGACCTGTCTTTCTCGCCGGATGGCACGCTGCTGGCGTCGGCCAGCAACGACAACCGGGTGATGGTGTGGGACGTAGCCAGCGGCGCGCCGGTGTGGATGGTCGACCTGGGCCACTGGGCCTCGGACGTCTCCTTCTCCCCGGACGGCACGCTGCTGGCGATCACCGGCTGGGACATCGACGTGACCATCTACCAGGTAAGCGACTGGAGCGTTTATGCCACCATCCCTTATGGGCAAAACCAGTGGGCCCTGAACCTGCAGTTCTCGCCGGACGGGCGCACGCTGGCGCTGGGCAACTGGAACTATCGGATAGGGCTGTGGGACGTGCAGGCGCAGGTGCAGCGCAACGAACTGTACGGCCACGCCGACAACCCGACCGGGCTGGCGTTCTCGCCGGACGGCAGCTTGCTGGCCAGCGCCGACGAGGCCGGTGAGATGCACATCTGGGACGTCATGACCGGCGGCCAGCTGCACGTGCTGCCCGGCGACCGCAACGCTGCCTTCACCCCGGACGGGCGGTTCCTGATTGCGGGCGGCCCCAATATCAACGGGGTGGTCGTGTATTACGTGCCGTAAGGGAGAGAGTAGAGAACAGAGAGTAGTAAAAGCGTCCACAGGTGCGGGCGCTTTTACTACTCTCTACTCTCTGCTCTCTGCTCCCTGTTCTCTACTCTCTATTCTCCATTCTCCATTCTCCCTCCCCATGGTATCATTCCGACCGAGATGCAAACCACCATCAAAAGTACAACCGGCACACTGCAGCGCTTTTTGCTGCTGCTGTTTGGCGTGCTGGCCGGGGCGACGGCGGTGATTATGATCAAGGCCAGCGACGAGCACCCGCTGCTGGTGGCGTCGTACCGGCTGTTGGTGGCGGCGGTGGCGCTGCTGCCGCTGTTCCTGCGCGACCTGGCCCGCTTCCAGGGCGAGTACGGCTGGAAGCAGCTGGCCTGGAGCGTACCCCCGGCGGCGCTGCTGGCGGTGCACTTCATGAGCTGGGTGATCGGGGCGCGCATGACCCAGGTGGCGAATGCCAGCCTGATCGCCAACCTGACGCCGGTGGTGATGCCGTTCTTCGTGTTGGCGTTCTTCCAGGAACGCATCTTGCGCAGCGAGATCTACGGCACCCTGCTGACCCTGGCGGGCATGGCGCTGCTGACCGGCTCGAACCTGCACGTCTCCCCCACCAACTTCCACGGCGACCTGATCTGCTTCGGCTCGATGCTGGCCTTCGCGGCTTACCTGGCGCTGGGCCGCAAGAACGGGGCGCGCCTGCCGCTGTGGCTGTACATGGTGCCGCTGTACGCGGTCGCCGGATTGATCTGCCTGATCACCGCAGCCTTCTTCATCAATCCGATCAAGGCCTACTCGCTCTCCAACCTGCTGTATATGCTCGGGCTGGGCCTGATCCCGACCGTGTTCGGCCATTCCATCTTGAATTACTCGCTGAAATTCTTCCGCGGACAGGTGGTCAGCGTGACCAACCTCAACCAGCCGATCTTCGCCGGGTTCCTGGGCTACTTGATCTTCCGTGAAATCCCCGGCCCGCTGTTCTACGCCGCCGCAGCCCTGATTGTGGCGGGCGTGCTGGTGGTGCTGTTTGGGGGAGGAGAAAGCAGAGAGCAGCCGGAAACCTAGTTCCGACTGCTCTCTGCTTTCTATTTTCTGCTTTTTTTACGCGCTTTCCCTCACCGTCTGGTAGAACGCTTCCAAATTCTCGACCGGCGTGCCGGGCGGAATGTCACAGCCGGAGGAGGGGATGAAGGCGCGATAAGGCCGCGCCGCTTCCAGCAGTGCAGCGGTTTGGGCGCGCATTCCCTCGACCGTGCCGTAGCGGAACACGGCCGACGGATCCAGGTTGCCGCCGAGGATGACGCTGCCGTCGACCCTCTCCAACGCGGCCAGGATGTCCATCGGCGCGCCGAAGTGGTAGATCTCGGCCCCCGATTCGAGCGCCTTGTTCAAGTGAGCCAGCTTGGCGCCGCAGTTGTGCAGCACCACGGCAAAATCCTCACTCTGGACCGCATCGACGATCCGGCGCACGTAAGCCGAGGAGAAGCGTCCCAGCCCGCGCGGCGAGAGCAGCCCGGCGGCCGGTTCGGCCATGATCACGCCCGCAGCGCCTGCATCCCGGAAGGCGGCCGCATAAGCCGTCAGGAAGGGCGTCACCTTGTCCAGCAGCGTCTCGACCAGTTCGGGCTCGGCAGCGCTGGCAAGCAGGGCCTCGCTGACGCCGAACAGCCGCGCCGCCAGCGAGAACGGCCCGATCATGCCGCCCAGAACCGGTGCGCCGCCGCCTGCTGCAACCAATTGGTGGGCCGCGCCAAGGTGGACCGCGGTGCGGAAGTCGCCGGGCTGCGGCTCGGGCAAGGCAGCGATCTCGTCCAGGGTCGTCACCCGCCGCCCGATCACGGTGGGGATCTCATCGTCCGCCATGCGCACTTCGCAGCCGTAAGTCTCCGCCTCGGCCGAAAGGTCCATGGCGGTCAGCATGACCGGGGTATCGAAGCGCTCGCGCAGGGCCAGCACGGCCTCGGCCTGCGCCTGCGCCGAGGAGACGGCAGCACGCACGCTGGCCCCGGTGATCTCCAGCCCGGCATACACGCCGATCGGTATGGCCAGCCGGCCGCGGTTTTCCAGTGCGAAGTTTGCGAATTTGGTTTTCATAGGCCTCATTCCTGTTGTGGTGTGGGGGAATTATAACAAGGCAATTGAGAACTTGGGCCGGAAACGCCAAACATCAACCGGCACAGGGACATGTTGGGCTGCAATCCACAGCGTGGGGACTCACCAGACTATCCTTGCTTCGCAGCTTGAGGGCTGGGTTCAGTATCCGGTATAATAAAAGTACGGGGGCCAATCAACGACGGCAGCAATCGGCCGGCATCCACATTTGCATTCCAGCATACAGCCTTAGCCGGTCGTTGAGACCGGATGGATTCGTATTTCGTATTTCTACAGACCGTTAAGAGGAGGGATTTGATTGAAACCTGACGACACACCCAATCGCCACAACCAGCACACGCACGAACCGCAGGAGCCGGAAGGCCAGGCGCGTTCGTTTGAAATCGAAGACGGGCGCAAGCGGGAGCAGCAGCAAGACGTATCGGTCGATCGCGCCGCCGAGACCGCCGCCCAGGCCGAGCCGGTCGAGCACCCTCAACACGGGGAAGAGAGCATCCAGCGCGAGGCGATGGAGATGGTGCAGCACGGCCGCGAGGAGGAACCCGATCATGCCGGTCACAACATGGCGCACGAGGGTCACGAGGGTCACGAGGGTCACGAGGGCCATGAAGGCCACGGCGCGCACGTGGACCATACCGGGCACGAGCAGATGTTCCGGCGCAAGTTCTGGGTCTCGCTGGCGCTGTCCATCCCGGTGTTGGTGTTCAGCCCATCCATCCAGTCGTTTTTGGGTTACAGCCTGCCGGCCTTCCCCGGCGTGCAGTGGATCACGCCGGTCTTTGCGGTGATCGTGTTCTTCTACGGTGGGCTGCCGTTCCTGAACATGGCCGTTCCCGAGCTGCGCAACCGCCAACCGGGGATGATGACCCTGATCTCGCTGGCGATCATCGTGGCCTTCGGCTACAGCCTGGCGGCCTTGTTCCTGCCCACCGGCGCGACCTTCTTCTGGGAGCTGGTGACGCTGATCGACATCATGCTGCTGGGCCACTGGTTGGAGATGCGCTCGGTGCGCCAGGCCTCCGGGGCGCTGAACGCCCTGGCCAAGCTCATGCCGGACGAGGCCGAGCGGGTGCTGCCAGTCGGCGGCACCGAAACGGTGCCGGTCAGCGAGCTGCACAAGGGCGACGTGACGCTGGTGCGTCCTGGCGCGAGCGTCCCGGCCGACGGCGAAGTGGCGGAGGGCAAGTCGAGCGTGAACGAGTCGATGATCACCGGCGAGTCCAGGCCGGTCGATAAAAGCCCCGGTGAGCAGGTCATCGCCGGGACGATCAACGGCAGCGGCAGCCTGCGCGTCAAGGTCACCGCCACCGGCGACGAGACCGCCCTGGCGGGCATTATGCGCCTGGTCAAGGAGGCCGAGTCGAGCAAGTCGAACACGCAGCTGCTGGCCGACCGGGCGGCGGGCTGGCTGTTCTACGTCGCTTTGGGCGTGGCGGTCATCACCGCCATCGCCTGGACCATCGCCATCGGCTTCAACGCAGACACCGTGGCGCGCGTCGCCACCGTGCTGGTGATTGCCTGCCCGCACGCCCTGGGTTTGGCCATCCCGCTGGTGATCGCCATCACTACTTCGCTGGGCGCCAGCAACGGCATCCTGATCCGCGACCGGGTCGAGATGGAAGCGGCGCGCAACATCGACATGATGATCTTCGACAAGACCGGCACGCTCACCAAGGGCGAGTTCGGCGTAGTGGGCATCGCCACCGCCAACGGCATCAGCGAAGAGCGGGCACTGGCGCTGGCGGCCGCAATCGAGGCCGACTCGGAGCATACCATCGCTCAGGGCATCCTGCGCAGCGCCGAGGAGCGCGGCTTGGACCTGCCGGACGTCTCGGATTTCGAAGCCATCCAGGGCCGCGGCGTGCAGGCCCAGCTGGACGGCCGCCGGGTGTACGTGGGCGGGCCGCGCCTGCTGGAATCGCTGCAAGTGCGCGTGCCCGAGAACCTGGCCGATTTCGAACGCGAGGCCAGCGCCAAGGGCCAGAGCGTGGTCAACCTAGTGCAGGGCGGCAGCGTGATGGCGGCCTTTGCCCTGGCAGACGTGATCCGGCCGGAGAGCAAACAGGCGATCCGCCGCCTGCACGACATGGGCGTCCAGGTCGCCATGCTGACCGGTGACAGCGAAGCGGTCGCCAAGGCCGTGGCCGATGAACTTGGCATCGATACCTACTTCGCCGAGGTGCTGCCCGAGAACAAGGATCAAAAGGTGACCGAGCTGCAGCGCCAGGGCAAGCGCGTGGCGATGGTGGGCGATGGTGTAAACGATGCTCCGGCCCTGACCCGCGCCGACGTGGGCATCGCCATTGGCAGCGGCACGGACGTGGCGGTCGAGTTGGCCGGGATCATCCTGGTGCAGAGTAACCCCGAGGATGCGGTCAACGTGATCGAGCTGAGCCGGGCCAGCTACCGCAAGATGATTCAAAACCTGTGGTGGGCAGCCGGGTACAACATCATCGCTCTGCCGCTGGCGGCAGGGGTGCTGGCGCCGATCGGCTTCGTGCTGTCACCGGCGGTCGGCGCGGCGTTGATGTCGCTCAGCACGATCATCGTGGCGGCCAACGCCCAGCTGCTGCGGCGCACCGAGCTGGCGGCGTAGCAACAGGGGCTGATTTAAAGAAGGCAGAAATCGTACAACACGTACGATTTCTGCTTTCTTTTCAATCAGCCCCTGGAACAGATTTTTCATTTCTTAAGGTTCTCACGTTTCTCATCGCAGTATAATCGATACATTCCACACATCATTTTCCTTCAAATAAGGAGCCGTTATGAATGGCACTGCCTTGGGGGTGATCTTTCACCCTGCCTTCCCACCCGAAACGCTGCCCGATTACGCCCGGCGCGCCGAAGCCGCCGGCTTCGATGAGCTGTGGCTGTGGGACGACTGCTTCCTACCGGGGGCGCTGACTTCGGCTGCCGTGGCGCTCGCGGCCACGCAGCGCCTGAAGGTCGGGATCGGGCTCATGCCCGTCACGGCCTACAACCCGGTGTTCGCCGCCATGGAGATCACCACCCTGGCACGCGCTTTCCCAGGCCGGTTCATGCCCGGTTTCGGTCACGGCGTTGGCTTTTGGATGAAGCAGATCGGGGCGGCCGCGCCATCTTCGTTGAAAGCCGTGGAAGAGACGGTGGACGCCGTGCGCAGGCTGCTGCGCGCTGAGATGGTCACTGTGAAAGGCACACAGGTGAACCTGGATCAGGTGCAGATGCAGCTGACGCCCAACGAAGTCCCGCCGCTCTACATCGGCGCGGTACGCCGGCGCACCCTGCAGCTGGCCGGGCGCGTCAGCGACGGCGTTATCCTGACCAGCATGTCCTCGCCTGCCTACGTGCGCTGGGCACTGGGCAGCATCCGTCAGGGCATGGACACGGCCGGACGCAGCCGGCCGCGTGTGGTGGTGAACCTGGACGCGAAAGTCCACCCCGAAGGTGAAGCCGCCCGCCGGGCCATGCGGAAAGCGCTGGTGGAACGCCTGCCCTGGCCGGGGATCGTGCTGGACTTGCTGGGGATCCAGGCGGATTACGACCGCTTCTTCGAGGAACACACCCCGGAAGAGGCCGCAGAGCAGCTGCCGGACGCGTGGTTGGATGCCCTATCCGCAGCCGGGACTCCCGAGCAGGCAGCCGCGTCCGTCCGCCGCCTGGTGGAGACCGGCGTCGATTCGATCGTGCTCCAGCCGTTGAACGGCGACCCCGCCTGCCTGGACGAGTACATCCGGTACTTGATGCCGGTCCTGTGACCCAGAGAGTTTACCCATTCCCTCTCCGTTGGGAAAGAGGTACCCATTATGCTTGCATCCCTAACGCATGAAATCGAACAACGCGGCAGCCGGATGGCGGCCGTGCCGGTGCAGCGCCTGGACGACCTGCGGACCGACTTCGCCGACCTGAAGGCAAACGCACAGCTGGCAAACTTTCAGCGCTTCATCCTCGATCACATCTATTCCTTCGACCCGCCGGAGGTGGATTTCGAGGTGCGCTCCGTGATCGTCATTGCCTCGCCCGGACCGGCCGAGATCGAAATCTACTTCGGCTGGCAGGGGAGGCGCATCCCGGTGATCATCCCCGGCACCTACGTCTACAAATACAAAGCCCGCCGAATTGAGGACGACTTGAACAAGGTTCTGGCTTCCGGCGGCTACCATGTGCGCAGCGCACCGCAGCTGCCGCACAAACGCCTGGCAGTGCGCAGCGGGTTAGCGCGCTACGGGCGCAACAACATCTGCTACGTCGAGGGCATGGGCAGCTTCCTCAACCTGACCCCGCTGGTGTCCGATCTACCTGTTGAGGAGAGCGAGTGGCATGCGGTGCGGCATATGGACCGCTGCCACAGCTGCCAGGCCTGCATGCAGGCCTGCCCGACCGGGGCCATCCGCTCTGACCGCTTTCTGCTGGACGTTGAACGCTGCCTGACCTACTTCAACGAGTCCGAGGCCCGCTGGGGCTTCCCGGATTGGCTGGACTCGACCGCCCACCACACCTTGTACGGCTGCCTGCGCTGCCAGCAGGCCTGCCCGGTCGACAAGCCATATATCCGGCGAGCGCCCGATTTCCTCGAATTCAGCGAGGAGGAAACCGACCTCCTGCTGAAAGGCCACGCCCTGGACGAACTGCCGGACGGCCTGCGGCAGAAGGTGGACGTGCTGGACATGCAGGACTATCTGGCCGCCCTGCCGCGCAACCTGCCGGTGCTGTTGGCGCGTTGAGATGGAATCGTTAACTATTCAGGCGGCATCACCGGTAATCTTGAAGCCAAGTTGGAGAAAGTGGACGGCCAATGGCGTATATTCGCCATCAATGTCGTCGTCCCGCCAGATAAGTTTGGGCAGTAATTCTGCTTGACACGCTCCGCTTCTGTGCTAGAATTCATCCTAATATGTTTGACATCCTTGCAACTGCCCGCGTTCGACGACCGAACCCACCCTCTCACCGAGAAGGCCGGGTCTTTCAGCGTTGGATGATCGGATAAGCGCAAGCCCAGACTACCTGCACAGGTAACCCAAAAGCCCTCCTTCTCGGAGGGCTGTTTTTATTTTCCCTGCTTTCAATCAAAAAGGAGAACCATGTACACACCCCCGAACCAACCTGTCAAGAAAGTCGTCCTGGCCTATTCCGGCGGCCTCGACACGTCCGTGATCGTCCCCTGGCTCAAAGAGAACTACGGCTGCGAAGTGGTCTGCTTCTGCGCCGACGTCGGCCAGGGCGAGACCGATCTGATCGGCCTGGAGCAGAAGGCCCTCGCCAGCGGCGCCAGCCAGCTGATCGTGCACGACCTGTGCGAGGAATTCGCCGCCGACTACCTGTTCCCGATGCTGAAGGCCGGGGCAGTGTACGAGCACAAGTACCTGCTCGGCACCTCGGCCGCCCGCCCGGTGATCGCCAAGCATTTGGTGGACGTGGCCCACGAGGTCGGTGCGGACGCAGTGGCCCACGGCGCAACCGGCAAGGGCAACGATCAGGTGCGCTTCGAGCTGACCGTCATGGCGCTCGACCCGCGCTTGAAGATCATCGCCCCTTGGCGCGAATGGGAGATTCGCTCGCGCGAGGACGCCATCGAATACGCCGCCCAGCACAACATCCCGGTGACCGCCACGATCCAATCGATCTACAGCCGCGACTCGAACCTGTGGCACCTGTCGCACGAGGGCGGCCCGCTGGAGAACCCCTGGAACGAGCCTGAGGAGAGCATGTACCAGCTGAGCACCTCGCCCGAGAACGCCCCGGACGAGCCCGAGTACCTGGAGATCGAGTTCGAACTCGGGCACGCCGGTCAAGGTCAACGGCAAGCTGCTCTCGCCTGCCCAGATGATCGAGATGCTCAATGTCACCGGCGGGCGGCACGGCATCGGCCGCGCCGACCTGGTGGAGAACCGCCTGGTGGGTATGAAGTCGCACGGCATCTACGAGACCCCCGGCGGCACGATCCTGATGAACGCCCACCAGGATCTGGAGTCGCTGGTGCTCGACCGCGAGACGTCGCTGTTCAAGCAGATCGTAGCGATCAAGTACGCCGAGCTGATCTACAACGGCCTGTGGTTCACCCCGCTGCGCGAGGCCATCGAGGCCTTCGTCGACAGCACCCAGGGCCCGGTCACCGGGGTGGTCAAGCTCAAGCTGTATAAGGGCAACATCATCAGCGCCGGTTGCAAGAGCCCCTTCAGCCTGTACCGCGAGGACTTCGCCACCTTCGGTCAGGAGGATGTCTACGATCAGAGCGACGCCGAAGGCTTCATCCACCTGTACGGCCTGAGCCTCAAGGTGCGGGCCCTCAACGGCCTGCCGATCTCGGGCATGAACATGCCCAAACCGGATTACTCGCGCTTCAAGCGGGATTAACCGTTAAACGCAAAGGCGCGAAGGCACAAAGGAACGAAAAGACCTTCTTGATCAACTTCTTCGCGCCTTTGCGTCTCAAACTTTACAAAAGGAGCCTGCATGACCCTCTGGGGCGGACGCTTCACCAGCAAACTTGACCCGCAAGCCTGGGAGCTTAACACCTCGCTGCCCTTCGATCAGCGCCTGGCGGCGCAGGACGTGCAGGGCAGCCTCGCCTGGGCCGGGGCGCTGCACGAGGCCGGGATCCTCAGCGATGACGAACGCACCGCCATCGCAGCTGGGCTCAACGCCATTGCGGAGGAATTCGCCGGCGGCGCGTTCGCCTTCGCCGAGTCCGATGAGGACATCCACACGGCGGTGGAGCGCCGCCTGGGGGAGCTGACCGGCGCTGTGGCCGGGAAGCTGCACACCGGGCGCAGCCGCAACGACCAGGTCGCCACGGACTTCCGCCTGTGGCTGCTGCAAACCATGCCGCAGCTGGACGAAGCCCTGCGCGGTCTGCAGTCCACGCTGGCGGCGCTGGCCGAGCAGCACCTGGTCACGCTCATGCCGGGCTACACCCACTTGCAGCGCGCCCAGCCCATCACGCTGGCGCACTGGCTGCTGAGCTTCTTCTGGCCCTTGCAGCGCGACCGCCAGCGCCTGGCCGACCTGCGCCGGCGGGTGGCGGTCTGCCCGTTGGGCTGCGGGGCGCTGGCGGGGACGCCCTTCAATATCGACCGGGCGGCCCTGGCATCTGCGCTGGGCTTCGACGCCCCCGCGGCCAACAGCCTGGACGCGGTCTCGGATCGAGATTTCGCGGCAGAGTACCTGTTCTGCGCGGCCATGACCGGCGTGCACCTCAGCAAGCTGGCCGAGGCGGTCGGCCTGTTCACCACCGCCGAGTTCGGCTTCTTCACCCTGTCCGATGCGTTCTCGACCGGATCGAGCCTGATGCCGCAGAAGAAGAACCCCGACCTGTTCGAGCTGGCGCGCGGCAAGGCCGGGACATTGATCGGGCTGCTGACCGGGCTGCTGGCGACGCTCAAGGGCCTGCCATCCAGCTACGACAAAGACCTGCAAGAGGACAAGCAGCCGGTCTTCCAGGCGACCGGCGCCCTGCTGGCGGCGCTGCCGGTGCTGGCCGGCGCGCTGGCGAGCATGAGCGTGCACAAAGAGAGGATGCTCGCCGCCATCGACGCCTCGATGCTGGCAACCGACCTGGCGGATGAGCTGGTGCGCCGGGGCATGCCCTTCCGTGAGGCGCATGCCGTCCTGGGACAGGCGGTGCGCTTCGCCGCCGAGCGCAGCATCGGCCTGGAGCAGATCCCGCTCGACGTTTGGCAGCGTCTCGGCCCGTTCGACGAGAGCGTGTATACCCTGTTCGACCCGCTCGAGTCGGTCAAGCGCCGCAAAGCGATTGGCGGCACAGCGCCTGAGGCGGTGAAACAACAACTCGAGCAAGCCAAAATGTTGATCGAAGACCAATCCCAAACACCATATTGAATCATCGCCCAAAAATCTTATAATGGTCTTAGGGAAAGAAATGGCGACAATTCAACCGAACATTTGCAGCGGTCCTTACTGGTTAATCAAACCCGGTCGCCCACAAGGTATCAGGCGCTTGTCCAAGCAGTCAGGCAGTCAGGTAGTTTGGGAGGGGATGATGGCTCCAGAAGTAGTTGCAGCGATTGTCACGGGGATATTTGGCGCGGTTATCTCGCCGCTGGTGATGAAATGGGTAGGTGGGGCAGCAGCAAAAAGAAGGAAAGATGCCCGACCAGTCGGCGCGCCTCCCGTGCCACCCAGGCCGCAGTTGTTTTCCAGCAGCATGATGCTATCGATCTTTGGCGGCCTGATTGGCGTCTTTCTTGGATACTTTGTCATTGGACGTTTGCTCGTTTCTCCATGCCCGCCCTTTTCACCAACCTCGGTTCAGATAAATTCGCCCATCGAAGGCGCAAAAATTCCACGATTGATCACCGTGCAGGGTTCGAGTTGCCACGTCTCCAAAAACGACGAGTTGTGGTTGTTCGTTGTTCCTGAAGGTGTGACGGCCTATTATCCTCAGATGGGACCGATTTTGGTTTCAAGTGATGGAAACTGGAGCGTAAGCGCGTATGCCGGCCTTGAAGGCGAGACCGATATTGAACGGGGATTCGTCCTCATTGCAGCGGTTGCAGATCGCCAGGGCAGCCAAGTCATTCGCTCCTATTTTTCTCAGTCCGGTCCCGAATATCATGGTGTTGAGCCGCTTCCACTCGGAGTCAGATTAATGCATCAGGTGAAGGTTGTGCGCAAGTAGCCGGCGGCCTGACAATCATCCCTGCACGTATGGTTCCCAAACCTCCTTCGGCAGCAGGTGCACGCCCGGCTCGGCCTGCTCTCCCGGCCCGGCGATGTAGCCGATTCCTGAAACCAGCACCGCCAGGGTCAGGTCGAAGGCGTTCAGGCTGTCGCCGTAACCGGCGGTCAGGTTGGCCATCGAGCCGCCCGCCAGCAGGTAGACGGTGCGCGGGCCGAGATGTACCGCCTCGACGAACGGCAGCGCCGGCTCGTGCGGGTGAGACAGCAGCGCCTGCGCGTCGATCTCGTCCGGGCGGTGACCCACATTGAGCAGGAAAGCGCCCGCCTTCAGCAAGGGTAGATGATTGGCGTCGATGACATTCGGCGCGCCGGTGGCGGTGACAATCACGTCCGCCTCCGGCAGGGCCTCCTCCAGTGAGCGCACGTCCCACCCGGCGTAGCGCGCCTCCATGGCCCGGGCCGGGTCGCGCTCGGCCACCAGCATCTGCCCGCCGTAGGCCCGCCCCACCGAGGCCAGCCCGCGCCCGACCGAGCCGTAGCCCACCACGAGCGCCTTCTTGCCGTGCAGGGTCAGGTGGGTGCGCTCGAAGAAGGTGTGCCAGGTGGTCAGGCCGACCATGTAGCGGTTGTGCAGGCCCTCTTTGACCGGCAGGTCGTCCCAGTTGAACATCGGATAATCCAGCGGCAGCTTCACCAGCCGCGAGATGCCCGAGCCGGTGGCCTCCAGCCCGGCGCGCACCTGCACCTGGGCCGGTCTGCGCGCATACAGCGCTTCCGACAGGTCCGCCCCCATCTCGCACAAGTGGGTAGGCCCCCAATCCAAGGCGTGCTGGATCGAGTCCAGATAAGCCTGCTGCGACATTCCGAACCAGGCGTCCACGCTCGCTCCCGCCGACTGCAGGCGCTGCGCCACCTCGTCCCTCACGGTGCTGGGGTTGGCCGTGGTGATGAACAGCTGGGCGCCGCGTTCCAGCAGCCCCTCCAGCAGCGGCGTCATCTTCAGGTCCAGGTGCAGGCTGCACGCCAGCCGCATCCCGGTCAGGTCCGGCAGCTCCGCCAGCGCCCGCTGCACCCGCACCATCTGCGTCCGCGCCCAGGCCAGTTCTCGTTCGAAGGGTGATTCCATTTCCACCTCCCCTCTGGATTGTAAGGGATTTTGGGGGAAGGGAGTAGAGAGCAGATAACAGAGAGCGGTTCAAAGCATCCTGCTCCCTATTCCCTGCTCCCTACTCTCTGTTCTCCTTCCCCAAATCTATGCGATAATTCGACCGGGTAAATCCCTTCCATAAACGCGCTCAGTCGTCCTGTTAACAATCAGAGGGCGTATCGAATCGCAAACAAGGAGACGCTCATGTCGTCGGCGCTGCTCTATATCCTGGTTTTCTGCACCCTGGCGGCCACACCCGCCGGGTTGGTCGCGCTGCTGCGCTTGCGACGGCGCGATCCGGCCCTGGCACGCGCCATGCTGCGCACCGTGCTGGCGGTCATGGCGGTTTGGTTCCTGTACCCTCTCTTCCAACTGATCTACGCTGCGCTGGTCGACTGCCGCTTCTGCCCCGGATCGGGCTACATCTTCACCTTTGAGGTCTTCCTTTACACCCTCTTCCTCGGCGCGCGCAGCCTCGCGCCGGGGCTGATCGGCGGCTTCCTGGCGGCGGACGCACTCACCCTGCCGGCTGTGCTGCTTGTACGGCGGCTGGGGCGCGAGGGCAAACGAACCCCTCCCGCTCCTGAGGCCGTATCGAACCCCCGGCGCAGTAAATTCTCCTGGTGGAGCCTGCCTGCGCTGGCGGCGATCGCGCTGGTGGCCTGGGTCTCGGCTCTGAGCGTAAGTGTCTACAGCTACTCGACCGTCAGCGACCCAGAGCCGGCGGATGCGGCCATCGTGCTGGGCGCGGCGGTGTGGAACGGACAGCCCTCGCCGGTATTCGAGCAGCGCGTCATCCACGCCATCGACCTGTACCGCAGCGGCCAGGTCCCGGCGCTGATCTTCACCGGCGGCGTCGGCGCGTACGATGAGGTGGCCGAGTCGACCGCGGCCGAGAACTACGCCCTGGCGCGCGGCGTCCCGGCCGCGGCCATCTTCACCGAGACCGTTTCCGCCGACACGGTCGACAACCTGCTGCAGGCAAAGGCCGTCGCCCGGCGCGAGGGTTTTGGCCGGCTGCTGATCGTCAGTGATCCGCTGCACATGCGCCGCGCCGTCACCCTGGCCCGCGACCTGGGCCTGGACGCCTACCCCTCGCCCACCCCTACCAGTCGCTATACCAGCTTCAATACCCGTTTGGAGTTCTTGCTGCGGGAGGTGTACTTCCTCGGCACGTATCGGGGGCAGGGAGCAGGGAGCAGGGAGTAGGGAATAGGGAGCAGGGAGGAGGGAGTAGCGGGCTTTGACCGCTCTCTGTTATCTGCTCTCTATTCCCTGCCCCCTGCTCCCTACTCTTCCCCAAACACCATCGCCCGCAAATCCGCCTCGGCTTGATCGATCTTGCGGTGGTACACCCCCAGCTGCTTCTCGAACGACGAGTCCAGGTGGCTGACCTTGTATCCGGCCGCCATTTGCGCCAGCCAGTCTTGCAGCTCGGGCAGGTCCGGCTCCGGGTAGCGCCCGGTGAAGACCACCTGGTCGAGCGGCAGACGCGGCGGCATGGGCGGGTGGCCCGCCTGAGCGTAGCCGAACACGATGGTCATCAGCGGGAAGACGCCCTCCGGCAGGCCGAGCGCATCCTTCAGGTAGCCGGCGTCCAGCAGCCCGGTGCGTCCGGTCTCGGACAGCATGACCGAGGAGATGCCCAGCGCCTCGGCGGCCACGTTCATATTCATGGCGGCCAGCGAAGCATTCATCACCGCCACGGTGTATTCCATGATCGGGCTGTCGGGGAAGGGGTTGAGCACTTGCTTAACCCGGTGCACGTCGCCCATCACGATCACCGCCCGCTGCGCCTTGAATGGGATCGGCCGGTCGAAGGTCTGGGCCCACTCCCCGGCGTCGAAGGCCGCAAACGACCAGGTCTGCAGGTTGACGGTCGAGGGGGCCACGCGCGCCGCCTCCAGGATGGCCTGCCAGGCGTCTTGCGGGATGGGCACATCGGTGAACTTGCGCACGCTGCGCCGCTTGAGCACAGTTTCGAGCAGCGGATTGTCCTGCAGGCCGGGCGGGATGTTCGGTTTGCGCCGCACGATTTTCAACAGGCTTGCGATAAATCGAGTGGGTGATAATTGCATACGACCTCTTTCTCCGTCTAAAGGGGGAACTCACTTCCAAAGCGCATCGTTCCTCCGTCCCATGCTCCGCGTGGGACGGCCACTCCCGACGCTCCGCGTCCATCACGCTTCTCGAATAGCCCACCTCCAAAACGCGTTCCGCCTGTTCCTTTTTATGCCTTCTCATCCTTGTCATACACCGACAGGAACCCGCCGAACAGGCGGTACTCGTCCATGCGGCACGAGTTGATGAACTTGCCGTCGTAGATGGTGATATCCGGGCAGCTGTCGCACATGTCGGCGCGACCGTCGGCCTGGATGTCTGGAGCCTGGATGATGCCCACGCTCTGCACGTAGACGTTCTGGAACAGGCGGCCGGGGTGACGCAGCACGTCTTTCCACCAGGCGCCCACCGCCTTGCGGACGTGCGGGTCCCAGGGGGCCATCAGGAACACCTTTGCACCGATGCGGGACTGGGCCAGGTAAGCCAGGTAGGTGCCGGTGAAGAAGTGATGCCCGGTTTGGGCGATCTCCATGGTCTTGGCGCCAACCGAGCCATAAACGGTCTGCTTGTTGCCCACCATCGCCCCGATCAGCCACTTGAAGCTGTCGTGTTTGACGGTACCGCCCAGGTAACTGGTGGCGTCGTAGGCAGGGAAGTTCTCCTGGATCAGGCCGTGCACCTCGGGCGAAGTCACGAAGTGCTCGTCGAAGCGGTCGCGCACGTAGCTCAGCTTGCTCAGGTCCACCTGCTGATCCTTCGCATCGGTTGCGGTCTGCGTCTCGGAGGTGGCGGTGCGGTAGGTGATAAACACCAGCCCGTGCACCCGGTCGAAGTTGGCCTGGCCCCAGCGCATGATATCGGGGATCTCGCAGAAGGTGGACGGGTAGACGGTGGCGTTGAAGATGACGTAGAGGCCCCCCTCGGCGTGGATCATGTCGGCATACTTCTGGCGCAGCGCATTGTGCTCGGCCTCGGTCTTGTCCTTCCAGTGCGGGCGGTTCTGATGACTGTCGATGTGGATGGTGAAGCCCGCCAGCCCGGCCTGCTTCAACTCATGCAGCAGTTCGGGCGTCAGCGCCAGGGCGTTGGTCAGGATGACCGGCTTGCAGCCCTGCTCACGGATGAACGCCACCAGCTCGACAATCTGAGGATGGATCAGCGGCTCGCCCCCCGCGATCGAGAAATTGTCGGGGTTGCGCCATCGTTTAAAGAGCAGAACTTCCGCCTTGAGCTGCTCCAGCGTCTTATGCCCGGTCATGTACTGGCGGTAACATCCCTCGCAGTGAATGTTGCAGACATCGGTCACTTCCAGCCAGGCGATGGGGTTATCGTTCATCGACCACGGCAGGCGGTACATTGCGTTCTTTTCCAGTGACATAGGTTCCCTCCCAGTTATAGAAAAGGTTTTGCGCCTGCAAACAGCGTCCCTGTGACGACACTTCCCCGGCGGGCGCAAATTTAATCGATTGTATGAAAAATGGGTCGATAATGATATAGGTATTAATGTTTTAACACGAAAGTTAAGATTTCGATTTTCGCAGGTTTCACTTCCACCGGGTAAGAATCTCTTCTCTTTGAAAGATCGCTTTAACGAGGTAAAAAACGATCACATCAAGGAATGCAACAATCGCCGACATGATGAGATAGTTTTTGATGGTTAGAGCCAGCACGCCAATTTCAGTCAAAACATAAATGGCTCCAAGCGGCAGGATGATCAGAGTGCCGAGTTGTTGGGCGGACCGGACATCATTCGCTCGAGAAGAGATTAACACGTTATAGCCGATGCTCAGCAGACACATCAGGGGGACCACCAGGAGTAATTCGACCGCGATGCTCCCATTGGGATAGTAAAGGTAGGATAAAACGGGGTAGGTAAAATAGTCAACCAGTGCCATGAAGATTACGGCACCGATGTAGTTCGTAACGATGGCCGGGATGAAAGCAGCGAGGGTTTTTCCGGACAGAATTTCGCCGTCGGTCGTCGGCGTAGCCAGCAGAGGCTCCAGGCTGTGCTGGAGCTTTTCGCCCACTAGGCTGTAGGCGGCAATTCCGATTGGCAGCAGGGCTGCCCCAATAACGAACCAGTAGGAAAAAGCATTCGTCACATAGAGCATGGCCTGGGCTGAGACCGCCTGATCAGAACTTGCCTGGGCTACCTTTTGAGCGATGAAGCGGACGATCAACGGCAGGCCGATGGAGACGAAAATCTCGAATCCAATGATCGAATAAAGGATGCTCTTCCTCTTGAAGAAGATTTTGAAATCCTTGGAAGCAACGATCCAGGCTTTTGAAAGTCTCATCTTGTCTCGCCCACCACTTTCAGGTACGTTTCTTCCAAACCGGGGTTCCATTTGGTTACCGCCTGCACCCGTCCGCCAGCGGACACGATCGCCTGAACGAAGTCGGGGTTATCCTTCATCGGGTCCGTGATTTCAATCGTGATCGTATTCCCCTCGACCACCAGGTTTTTCGGCCGCAGATTGTTGACCGCCGCGAGGATGGCATCCGTCACTTGTTCTACCTGGAACACGGTCTTGCTTCCCCAAACCGATTGTTCCAATTGTTCGGGTGCGTTGACGGCTAGTAATTTCGTTTTCAGAATGCCGATTTGGTCGCAGACCCGCTGGGCTTCATCCAGATTGTGGGTGTTGATTAAAATGGTCCGCCCTTCTCGTTTGAGTTGCAAGATAAAATCCCGGACCACTCGAGAAGCCTCAGGGTCGAGATTGGCAGTAGGCTCGTCAAAAAATAACAGCTTCGGCTTATGGATGAGCGCCCTGGTGATAGAAACTTTCTGCTTCATCCCCTTCGAATAACTGCCGGCTGGTTGGTCGCGCTGATCCCATAAACCCAGCAGCTTGAGAAAATATTCGATGTTTTCTTTCCGTTCCTGTAGAGAGCACCCGTATAATTTACCATAGTAATCCAGGTTTTCGTATGCGCTGAGTTCTCCAAAGAGACCGACGTCATCGGGTACGAGACCAATCATATTTCTGATTTTCAAACAATTCGCCTCATCACCGGTCTCGTAACCTGCGATTTTCGCTACACCGCTCGTTTTCGAGATCAGGCAGCAGAGGATCCGTACCGTGGTGGTTTTTCCGGCTCCGTTCGGTCCAAGCAGGCCAAACACTTCGCCTTCATCCACGTAAAATGTCAGATCGTCAATTGCGGTGATGTCCCCAAACTTTTTTGTCAGATGCTGTGTTTCAATTATGTGCATATTGAGTCCTTCTACTGCAATCCCCAACCTAATTATAGCTCCTGCCTGGGTAGTCCTCATAATGGGCAATTACCTCTACTCTCGACTCTCCATTATAATTACTCTATGACCCTACCCGCTTCCTTCAGCGGCCGGGAGCGAGAAGTCACAGCCCTCCTCCTGCAAGGCTTGAGCAACAAGCAGATCGCTCAGGAGTTGGGCATCTCCACCCGCACCGCCGAGTTCCACATCAGCAATATTTACGCCAAGTTGGGCGTGTCGTCACGCGCCGAAGCGATTATCCGACTCTCTGAGGCCAACCTGCGGGAATCCACAGGTGAAAGTCTACGGGAAACCGGGGTCGGTCTGCGGGAATTAACAGTAGATAAAATACCCGATTCCTCCGATAATCGAGACAGATTGATTGTTTCGATAAGGAGGATCACAATGAATAAAATCTTACTCGCAATTGCAGCAGTCTTTGGGATCATCATCCTGGCCCTGGCGGTTGTTCTGATTTGGAACCTGTCTCTTCCGAATACCGGGGTCCATTCTGGTCCCGTTTCACAGGTGACCGAGGTCGCCTTTCAGCCCAGTCACACCCCCTATGAGACCCTGGCCCCCACCAAGACGCCCTACGCGACCGCCGCGCCCACCTACACCCCCTGGATCACGCCGACCGTGCCCGCCCCGGCAGTTGAATCCATCCAGCCGAGCGGCGACCGCTTCACCTATGAAGGCGTCAGCTTTGCGAACGACCCGGCGCTGATGACGGCTGCCAACGGGCAAGTCGTTCCGGCAGTGCACGCAGCGGAAGACGTCCCTTTCTGGGACGTATCCTCGGAGTACGTCAAGCTGAACCTGGTCGGCTATCCGAACGGAGTGGCGGCCCAGGTCCCGACCATCGCCGTCTACTCGGTCGACGAGTACAGCGCCTTCAGCCCGCAGGCGGCCGTAGAGATCGCGAACCTGAAGCTGCTCCTGGCGCAGAAACCGGACACGTATGATCAGCTGCCCTTCCTGCCGGTCTGGAATGCAGTTCAATCCTACCGCTCGAATGTCAAGTACCTCGACTTTGCCAACGGCAGCGGGGTGCGCTACCTGACGCTCTACGCCCAGTACCCTGCCCCGGTCAACAATGCCGACCTATTCTACACCTTCCAGGGTCTGACCAGCGACGGGCGCTACGTCATCTCAGTCATCCTGCCGATCGACCACCCCTCGCTGCCGACCGACGCCGATGCGCTGGGGATCGAGAATCTCCAGGCCATCGCCCAGGACTATAACAACTACCGGGCGAACATGGAGAAGTCCCTCGAGGCCGAGCCGGAGGATAGCTTCAGCCCCGACCTGTCCAGGTTGGATGCGCTGATGCAGTCGCTGGCGATAAACAAATAGAGAGATTAGAGAGTGGAGAACAAAGAGCAGCCAAAACTTGGCTGCTCTTTGTTCTCCACTCTCTAATCTCTCCGTTATAATATTCTCATGAAACTTAGTCTGGAAGAAGTCGATCACATTGCCCAGCTGGCCCGGCTGGAACTGACGGACGAGGAGAAGCAGCGCTTCCGCGGGCAGCTCTCCGATATCCTCGAATATGCTATGCGCCTGCAGCAGCTGGATACCGAGGGCATCCCGCCCACCTCCAGCGTGCTGCCGCCGCGCACCGTTTTGCGCGAGGACCGTCCCGGCGTCTTCCGCCGAATCGACGAGCTGTTGGACAACGCTCCGCGCCAGGAAAGCCAACAATACCGGGTCCCTCCGGTGTTGGAGGAGCCGGAATGAGCGTCCTGACCGACCTGAGCGCCCGTGAGTCCCTGGACGGGCTGCGCCGCGGCGATTTCTCCAGCCGTGAGCTGACCCGCGCGTTCCTGGAGCGCATCGCCCGGCTCGACCCGCTCATCCACGCCTTTATCACCCAGACGCCCGAGCTGGCCCTGCAGCAAGCAAGGCTGGCCGACCAGAAGCTGGCAGCCTGGCGGCGCGACCGCTCGACGCCGCTGCCGCCGCTGCTGGGCCTGCCGGTGGCGATCAAAGACCTGCTGACCCAGGCCGGCGTCTCCTGCACCTGCGGCTCACGCATCCTGGAGAGCTTCATCCCGCCCTACACGGCCACCGCCGTCGAGCGCCTGCTCCAGGCCGGCGGCGTCAGCGTGGGCCGCACCAACATGGACGAGTTCGCCATGGGCTCGTCCACCGAGAATTCGGCCTACACCGTCACCGGCAACCCCTGGGATCTGGAGCGCGTTCCCGGAGGCTCCAGCGGGGGCAGCGCTGCGGCCGTGGCAGCCCGCATGGCGCCGGCTGCGCTTGGCTCCGACACGGGCGGCAGCATCCGCCAGCCGGCTTCGTTCTGCGGCGTGACCGGAATCAAGACCACCTACGGGCGCGTTTCGCGCTACGGCCTGGTGGCCTTCGGCTCCTCGCTCGACACGGTCGGCGCGTTGACACGCACGGTCGAGGACGCGGCCCTGATCTTCGAGCAGATCGCCGGGTACGACGCGTTCGACGCCACCAGCATGGATCTGCCCGTGCCGGAGATGCATCTAGATGGCGGCGGGCTGTCTGGGCTGCGGGTGGGCGTGCCGCAGGAGTACTTCATCGAGGGCATTCAGCCCGAGGTGGAAGCGGCCGTGCGCCAGGCGATTGAGAAGCTCGAGTCGCTGGGCGCTTCGGTGCGACCGGTCAGCCTGCCGCACACCGAGTACGCCCTGCCGGTCTACTACCTGATCGCCCCGGCCGAGGCCTCCGCCAACCTGGCCCGCTATGACGGCGTGCGCTACGGTCTGCGTGTGCCCTCCAACAGCGTGATCGAACTGTTCCGCGACACGCGCGGCGCAGGCTTCGGTCCGGAGGTCAAGCGCCGCATCATGTTGGGGACCTATGCCCTGTCGGCCGGGTATTACGACGCCTACTATGGACAGGCTCAGAAGGTGCGCACGCTGATCCAGCGCGACTTCGAGCAGGCTTTTGAAACTGTCGACGTCATCGCGGCCCCGGTCGCGCCCAGCACGGCCTTCGCTCTCGGCCGTCACAGCGACGATCCCCTGGCGATGTACCTGGAGGACGTCTTCACCCTGCCCGCCAACCTGGCCGGGCTGCCTGGGCTGGCCTTCCCGGTCGGCTTTGATCATCAGGGGCTGCCGATTGGCATGCAGTTGATGGCTGCCCCTTTCCGCGAGGACGTGCTGTTCCGCGCCGGCCACGCCTATCAGCAGGTGACAGATTGGCATTTGAGAGCGCCAAACCTTTAGACGGAATGCGCTCTGGAAGTGCGTTCCATCTGGAGACAGAAAATGGGAGGAAATCATATGGAAATGCAATTACCCGAATCACACGAAGTTTTCATGCAGTGGGGCTGGGATAAGTTCGAGCCCTACTTCGACAGCCTGCAAGCCCAAGAGCTGACCCAAAATAACATCGACGCCTGGCTGTTCAGCTGGTCGCGCCTGAACGAGACCCTGAACGACTACGCCATCCGCTTGCAGATCGCTATGACCCAGAACACCGCCGATGAAGAGGCCCGCCAGCGTTATGAACACTACATGGACACCATCTTCCCCAACGCCATGGCCCGCCAGCAGGCGCTCAAACGCAAGCTGCTCGACAGCCGGCTGATCCCGCCCGGCATGCAGATCCCCATCCGCAACTTCACAGCCGAGTCGGACTTGTTCCAGGAAGAAAACCTGCCGCTGCTGGCCAAAGAGCAGAAGCTGGCCCGGCACTACGATCAGATCGTGGGCGCGGAGACGGTGGAATGGGACGGACAGGAGACGACCCTGACCCAGCTGGGGCCTGTCCTGCAGTCGGACGACCGGGCGCTGCGCGAGCGCGCCTGGCGGGCGACCGCTGAGCGCCAGTTGGAAGACCGCCAGAAGATCGATCAGCTGTGGCAAGAGCTGCTGGCCGTGCGCTTGCAGATCACCCACAACGCCGGCAAGCCCGACTACCGGGCGTACCGCTGGCAGCAGCACCTGCGCTTCGCCTATTCGCCCGAAGATGCCTTGCGCTTCGACCGGGCCATCGAAGAAGTGGTGGTGCCTGCCGCCACGCGCATCTACGAGCGCCGCCGTGAGCGCCTGGGGGTAGAACGCCTGCGCCCCTGGGACTTGAACGTCGACCCGTTCAACCGTCCGCCGCTGCACCCCTTTAACGATCTCGATGAGCTGAAAGAGGGCGTTTCGAACATTTTCCACCGGGTGCACCCGCAGCTGGGGGCCTACTTCGATACGATGGTCGAGGAAGACAGCCTAGATCTGGAGAATCGCAAAAACAAAGCTCCCGGCGCATACTGCGAGACCCTGGAGGTTATTCGCCGCCCGTTCATCTTCGCCAATTCAGTCGGCACGCACGACAGCTTGCAGACCGTGCTGCACGAGAGCGGCCACGCCTTCCACACCTTCGAGAGTGCGCCGCTGGCTTACTCCTTCCAGCTAAATGTCCCGACCGAGTTCGCCGAGGTGGCCTCGATGGGCATGGAGCTGCTGGCCTCGCCGTACCTGACCAAATCCACCGGCGGGTTCTATACGCCGGAAGAGGCCGCCCGGGCGCTGATCGAAAACCTGGAGGGTAGCATCCTGTTCTGGCCGTACATGGCCGTGGTGGATTCTTTCCAGCATTGGGCGTACGAGAACGCAGCCCAGGCCGAAGACCCGCACAACTGCGACCGGGCCTGGGCCGAGCTGTGGCAGCGCTTTATGCCCGGCGTGGACTGGACCGGCCTGGAGGACGTGATGGAGACCGGGTGGCAGCGCAAGCTGCACATCTTCCAGATCCCCTTCTATTACATCGAATACGGCCTGGCGCAGCTGGGTGCGGTACAGGTGTGGGGCAACTCGCTGAAGAACCCCATCGGCGCCGTGGAGAATTATCGCAAAGCCCTGGCCCTGGGCGGCACCGTCACCCTGCCCGAGCTGTTCGAGGCGGCCGGAACGCGCCTGGCCTTCGACGCCAATACCCTCGGTCAGGCGATCAATTTGATGGAGACCACCATCCAGCAGCTGGAAGAGAAATACAAA
>CAWEQO010000002.1:0-834317 GCA_963811225.1 uncultured Chloroflexia bacterium | reverse complement strand
AGCGGGCTGATCAACCAGCGGGAGGGTTAAAAGCGTATCGCCGTTATCTTCCAGCGTGATGGTTAGGCCCTCAAACCATTCGGCCCACTGGTCATCCAGGTGTCCCTTAAGGCGGATTTCGTAGCATTGGTGCTGGTCATATTTTTCTTCGGGTGTTTGTTTGTCATTCATCATGCGTCTCGCGTTTTTCCTTTCGTTGTTTATCTACCCATAGAATACCGTCCGAGGTGGGGACGTGTAATCACCACATGATGTGAATGATGTGGTGATTAATCGCGGAAAACAAAAAGCCCCAGCAGGTGGTTTGTGATACCTGCCAGGGCCGGGGGGTGATTTCGAGCCAGCTAGATTAAACCGAGTTCCTCGGCGCGGCGAACAGCTGACCGGCGGTCATTGACCCCTAGTTTACTGAAAATGTTTTTGGTGTGAGAGCGCAAAGTGTTGAGCGAGACGATCAGTTGTTGGGCAATTTCCGGGCCGCTTAATTCACTTTGAAGCAGTTTGAGAACTTCCATCTCGCGTTTGCTCAAAGGCTCGATCATGTCTGATTTTTGATACATATTTGCCGGTTTTGGCGCAGCCACTGGTTGTGGAAAGGCAGCCAGGAGTTTGGCCGCATAACCGCTCAGCGGATGGTCTCGATTGCGCGATTGTTTTTCGATCAACGATCGCATTGTTTCGCCTTCATCCACAAAGATGCGAACATAGCCGCCCGGCTCGGCCAGCGCCAGCGCTTCGACCAACACTTGCGCAGCCTTTTCTTTTTCGCCATGCGCTTGCAGAGCAACCGTCTGTAAAACCATCACTTTGAGCAGTTCATCTGCCCATCTCTTTGCTTCCATCTGTTGGCGCAGCTGCTCCAGCGCTACCAATGCTGCGGCCGTGTCACCCTGGGTCAGGAGTACACGCGCCTGAACTCATGGGGAGTGGGTAGGCTTGGGCGAGGTGGGCGGCGGCCGCCAAATCGCCCCGTCGAAGCAGGAGAAGCACTTGTGCGTCAGCTACCTCAGATATCCGCTGAACAAAGTTCTTCTGGCGCGCGAATTGTTCAGTCTGATCTAACATTGCCGCCGAACCGGCCACATCCCCCCGAACCAATTTCAGGCGGGCGAGAAACACCTCAGAGATAATGAATCGATCAATCTTGCGGTCATACATTCGCGCCAGTTGCAGGCTCTGCCGCCCATGCTTCTCGGCGGCATCCAGGTCGTTCCATTGGTAGTATATCCGTGCCAGGCCAAGATGCGTTTCGCTGGCACTTGGCTGCGAATATTCGCCAAACAATTGCAGAGCACGAAGATAGGTCTCGGCCGCCGGATAAAGCTGATTTTCTAATTCCTGAATCTGACCTAAACCGGTCAAAGCCAATGTTGTATGGAATTTGGTCCCCAACATCTGGCTAATCGATAAGGCTTCGCTATAAGCTCGTTCGGCAGCGACACGGTCTCCTTGAAGATGGTAGGCAATCCCCAGTGCCCAGATTGCGGTTAACCGAGAAGTATGGTTTTCTGGAGGCAGATACGCCAGTGCACGGAGTGACTGAGTAATGATTTCTTCTGCTTTATATTGTGTGAGGACAGCTAATGTTGCTCTTGCAGTGGCAATTTGTCCAATCAGGTTGCGAGTACTCTCGTCCGGCTCGGCGCCTTGCAAGGCGGCAGATAAAGCCGCCTCGGCAGCTTGTAACCTCTCTTCTACACCAGCCGTTTGAACGGTAACCAGTGCCATTGAAGCATACCTGACCCATAACAAGGGTTTGGCATCCAGCACTTTCTTCGGTAGCGACGCAAGCCAATTTAGAATATATGTCACCGCGTAGTGAAAGTGCAGGGGTATCCCATTTCCTTCCATCAACCGTGAAGCGCGATCAATATCATTGGCCGCAGCCGCATGCTGAAACGCTTCAAGATCCAGGCCATGATCCTCATGCCACTGGCTGGCGCGGATGTGATATTCGGCTATCTCTTCCGTTTTCAGACTTTGGCCCAGCCGCTGGCGCAGTAAATCTCTAAAAAGATGGTGATAACGGTACCAATGCCGCTCGTTATCCAATGGGACGATGAACAGGTTAGCACGTTCGAGATATTCCAGGGTTTCCTGCCCAGAGCCGACCGGGGCACATAAAACCGACTCACACAGCGGCGCGCACATGCGGTCAAGGATGGATGTGCGCAGCAGAAAAGTTTGGATACTTTCGTGCTGGTGCTGAAGAACTTCTTCGACCAGATAATCCAATACAAAACGATGGCTGCCGGTGAAAGACAGGATAAATTGATCGATATCTTCCCGGCCTTGCATAGAGAGCGCAGCCAACTGCAGCCCAGCAATCCAGCCCTCAGTGCGGGCATCCAGGGCGGAAATGTCTTCCGGTGAAAGGTTCAAGCCCATCACCCGGTTAAGGAACTCAGCGGCTTCGGCAGGTGTAAAGCGCAGATCGGCTGTACGCAGCTCGGTCAATTGACCTCGGGCACGCAGCCGGGCCAGCGGCAAGGACGGATCTTCGCGGGTGGCGACCACCAGGTGCAGCTGCGGCGGTGCGTGCTCGACCAGAAAAGTGAGAGCTTCGTCAACCGGTTTGGCATCGATCACATGGTAGTCATCCAACACCAGGACAAAGCGGTCCGAAAGACTGCTGATGTCATTCAACAGGGTCGTCAGAATGGTTTCGGCTGGAGGTGGCTGTGGGGATTGGAGCACAGATTGCGCTCCTGCGCCAATATTTGCCCCGCCGGTTTTGGATGACAGCGTTTGCAGCGCCGCGATCAAATACGTCAGAAAGCGAACGGTATCATTATCCCCTTCATCCAGCGACAGCCAGGTAACCGGCACGTCACAATCACTGACCCATTCGCTGATCAGCGTGGTTTTGCCAAACCCGGCGGGGGCCGAGACGAGGGTCAGTTTGTGGCCTGCCGCCAGGCCCTCGTTCAGCCGCTCGATCAGACGTGGGCGCAGGACAATGTCCGACCGAGACGGGGGGAGATAGAGCTTCGTTGCCAAAATTGGCGCGAACATAGATCTATTATAGATCATCCTCAGTCAGAATGATTGCTGTTGCATTTGCAAGCGAGCCGCTGCATCTGTTTGACCCGGTCTGTGATGGGAAGATGTAGATGAATGATACCAGGGCGTGCCGGCCACACCGGTGGGAGTGTTAGCATCATCCTGGGAAACCCGATCGAAAAAAACCGCCGGGGTGCAGGCCAATATCCTTGTAGACCGCGGAATATACCCGCACCAGGAGGGCAAAAGTCGCCAGGCCGCCATCGCCGCAGCGCACCGGCTCCACCTCTCGGGCAGCCCGACCGCTTATGCAACAAACGTCGTATACAAGAAACAAAATGCTGCGATGGCTGACAACGGAGTCATCACCAGCCGTTCTTTCTTGCTTTTCGAAACTGCATTCATCAGCGTGTTCAAGACCAGATAAGCGCCAAAGAAATATCCCACGCCTTTGGCGATGTTCTCTGGCAGTCCAATGGAAAGGATTTCTCCTAGTTGCAGCAGGACTAGAATAGCAAATAACTGGATAACGACAGAAATGGCTGTAGCAACTCGCATCTGCGATGGCAGAACCCTATATTTTCCACCCATGGCGTACTCACCCAGAGGCAAGCCCAGCACTAACAGCACATACAAGATTAGAACAAGCGCGAGCAACAGGCTTCCAATCCAGGCAGTGATCATCAGGGATTATCTCCTTCTTAAAAATTTTACCTTTTTACGACATTCCGATAGAGCATTCAGCCCGTCGATAGGCCGTCGCCTGGCGATGTTTCCTGGGTGTCGCCTTTACCCATGGTGTAACCCTTAAAACTGTGCCCAGAACCCGGCAGAAATCCAGCCTAAGAGTTGGGCAGGATGCCCAATATCCCTATGCTTCCCCCCTTGATTGTATCCCAATCACGGCAAGGGATCGCTAATTTGCTCCCTTAGCGTCCATCTTCGGTCCGCCAACCCAGCCGCCTTGCGGCAGGTACTGGCGCACCGCCTCGTAGGCCGGGCAGGAGGGTGAACCGCAAGAGCAAAACGCTGCGCTGCGCTTAGACAAACAGATCCTCAAGGCTGGTTGGTTACGGTAACACTGGAAATTGGTCTTGGCGGTCAGCAGGATTACATACACGTCCGACTCGCGCCGCAGGCGCGCCAGCACCTCAACCCCGTCCATTCCGGGCAGCATGATGTCAAGCACCACCAGATCGGGCTGGTAGACCAACGCCGCATGCATGCCGGAAGGCCCATCGGCAGCTGTGTAGACCGCATAGCCCTCGGGTCGTAAGTAGGCCGTGATCAGGTTCAAGATACTCGGCTCGTCGTCGACGACGATAATTTTTGGTTTCGACATCGGTTCTTACTTCTTTCCATGGATAGCAGCCGCCCTCAAGATCAAGTCTCTCCATCCTGCAAGATCATGCCGACCAGTTTCCCATCCGCGTCCGTTACCAGCACCTGGTTGGTCTGGTGCCTGCGCATGTAGCCGGTGACGCCCTCCTGCGAAGCGTTCAGCCTGTACGTGCGCGGTCCCAGCTCCATCACCGCCTCGACTTTCGTTTCTGCGTCTGCTTGTAAGGCGTCGCCCCGCAGCAATCCCAAAACCACTCGCTCCTGATTCACAAAGACGCAGGTATTCCACCCGGCCGCCCGGACCTTTTGTCGAACTACTCCAATGGCATCCCCAGTATTGTTGTGGAGCCATCTAAATATGACACTAAAGGTCAGATATGAAAGAATGCTTGACATTTCTAAATCGCGTGATATAATTTTCATAGGAAGAAAAAAATATCACCAATCACCTATAACAGTAAAATTTATTGCAGCAGCTTCTCGAGCCAAACCGAATACGCAGGTTTTGAAGCAAAGCTTACCCTTACCCGGTAGATTACAGACCTGACCAGGGCTCTGATTAATGTTGCCCCCACACGAGCGCGCAAGCACACTTAGCCGGTATTCCTCGTTGAAAACAGACCCCCTACCTTGGGGATCTTAGCTACGCAACGCATTCTTAGCCGGATTTGGAGGATAGAAAGCCATGAAGAACACACCTTTGCTCCAGCTCGCGCTGGACTACATCTCCCTTCCACCAGCACTGGTGCTGGCGTCTCAGGTCTGCCACGAAGTCGATATTATCGAAATTGGCACACCGCTGTGCAAAGCCGCCGGGATTGAAGCAGTTCGAGCCATGCGCGAGATTTGCCCTGAAAATCTTATCCTGGCCGATCTAAAAACGCCGGATGTGGGTGGGTTGGAAGCAGCCATGGCATTCGATGCCGGCGCAGACATGATGACCGTGATCGGCGGGGCGACCCTGGACACGATCCGGCAGGCACTCGATGTGGCCCACAAGCGAGGCAAGCAGGTGCTGATGGAGCTAACCGGCGTCCGCGACATCGTCGCCCGCGCCGCCGAATGGCGGCCCATTGGCGTCGAGTGGATCGTGTACCACCGCGAGTGGGATGCGCAGGCCGCCGGCCGGATGTGGACCGAAGCGGATAAGGTCACGATCAGCCAGCTAATCGACATGGGCTTCAAGATCACCGTAACCGGTGGGCTGACGATGGAGCTGCTGCCCTTCTTCGCCGACCTGCCCGTCACCGCCGTTATCAGCGGGCGCGGCATCCGCGAATCTGCCGATCCACGAGGAGCTGCCCGAGAGATGCGCCAGGCGCTGGCGGATTTGTGGGCTAAAACTCCCAACGTTTCCTACCCTGAATCGACTTTGGCGGCTTCTTCCCGAACAGACCTGGCGTTCAAAGGTTCGCTGGAGGGGTGAGCGAAATGGGTGGAGCAAGGGGCATTCCCAGACGCCATCAAAGATGAAGAACTGGGTAATCTGCAGCCCAGCTTTGCAACAGTTTGATCCAACCAGAAACAAAATAAGGAGATATGAATATGGCTGAATCTCTAAATGGAAAAGTCGCTGTGATCACGGGGGTCGGATCTGGGTTTGCCAAGGCCACAGCCGAGCTGTTCGCCAAACTGGACCAGGTTTGCCTTGTCCTGATCGACATCAACGCAAATAATCTTGAAGCTACCGCCGAAGCCTGCCGGGCAGCCGGCTCGCAAGTGGTCGCCTTCGTCGGGGATGTTACCCGGCCGGAGACCTCCCAGCGCGCGCTGGCCGAGGCGTTGGAGAAGTTTGGCAAGGTCGATTTCCTGATCAACTATGCCGGCGGCGCGCTTAAGATTGCCCCAATCGAGGAAATGGATGACGAGACCAACCGCCGCATCATCGACCTGAATCTCACCAGCACCATCATGAGCTGCCGGACGTTTACTCCCCAGTTCAAGAAGCAGGGCTACGGCAAGATCATCAACGTTTCCAGCGCCTGCGACCGGCGCTCATGGCCGGAGTGGTCGGTATACTCCGCCGCTAAAGCTGGCGTCAACGCCTTCAGTAAGTGCCTCTACACCGAACTGCGACCCCACGGCATTGCCGTCACCCTGCTCGTACCGGGCGGGTCCAACACCGGGTTCCAGACAGCCGCCGCGGGCGTCAACAAGTTCGAGTGGGACGAAGATCTGGCGGTTCGTCCCGAGCACTTTGCCGATATGGTCTACCAGGTGTGCGCCCTGACTCGAGGCGGATGCGTTTCCGAAATGCTGGTCTACGGGTTAGCGCAGGACGTCAGCGGGTTCTAATCGATGGACCGCCTGGATCGTTTGGCCATCAAAAATCGCGATAAACCATAACCAGTAAGAGAGGAGTGGCCCGGAAGAAGAATGATCCGGGGTAAAGGAAGGCAAAATGGACTGAAATCCAAACTGAAAAGCTCTCTAACATACCAAATATGTCCAGTCTCAAAACTCATAATTGCAAGAAGTTATCCCGAGGCCTGGTCCTCAAAAAAAAGCGTAGATATCAGCCTCTGGAGGGCCGATATCTACGGTAGAACAAAAAGCAGCATAAGTCTACCACTTCATTGCATTATGAGCAAAATCAAGACCTTGATAGAGGAGAGATTTGCAATGAAAAAGAACTTGTTCGCTCTGGTAACTCTGGTTGTCCTCGCCTGCTTTGTTTTGTCTGCCTGCGCCCCAGCAGCAGCCCCTGTTCCTGCGACCCAGGCTGCGGCTGCCCCGGCCGACACGGCCGCCCCCGCAGCTTCTGATTCTGCAAAACAGGTAAAGAAGATTGCCTTCTTTGTGTCGGACCTATCGAACGTCTTCCATCAGGCGCAGGCCGCTGAGGCCAAGAAGTATGCCAAGGAAAAGTACGGTGCGGATGTGTTTGTCTTCGACGGCAAGGCTGACTCCGCCGTCATGACCCAAAACGTCGACCAGATCCTGGCGCAGGGCATGGACGCAGCCACGCTGCACATCTGGGACTATGAAGCGGTCAAACCTGCCGTGCAAGATGCTCTCGGCAAAGACATCATCATGACCACCTTCTTCAGCCCCTTGGGCGACAGCGGTCTCCCGGTGGCCCGTTCCGACGAGGCCGGCATCTCATTCGCCATGGGCGTGGAGATGGCCAAGCAGTGGAAAGCCGCTTACCCCGACAAGCCGATCGTCATGGTAGAAGAGGGCTGGCCCAATCACACTGAGGTCAAGTCCGGCCGCACCGACCCCTGGGTCCAGGGCGTGCTCTCCGTCGATCCCTCCGCCACAGACCTGGGCTGCCTGGATGTTTCGCAAGGCACCGACCAGGCCAAGCAGGTCACCACAGACCTCCTGACCACTCACCCCGAAGTCAACCTGATCTACTCGGAAGCCTCCGGTCAGACCGTCGGCACCATGGCCGCGCTGACCCAGGCGGGCCGCGGCAAGTTTGACAACGGCAAACCGCTGACCGAGATCGTCGCCAGCGTTGACTTTGACGAAGTCCAGTACAAGCAAATCTACGACCCCAACAGCTCCCTCAAGCTCTCCATGGGCCTGCCCCCAATCGAAACAGCCGATGGCCGCATCGACCTGATCATGGACATTGCCAACGGCACGGTCAATTCGACCTCGCAGCCCGCGGAGCAGTTCTTCTACAAAGCCTACAACATGTCCTTCTGGACCATGCCTCAGGCAGATGCTGCCGTCTGGCTCAACACCCAGTTCGGCACCAATATCGCGGCGCCCGCAGCCCAGGCTCCGGCTCAGACCATGACAGTAAAGAAGATTGCCTTCTTCGTGTCGGACCTATCGAACGTCTTCCATCAGGCGCAGGCCGCTGAGGCCAAGAAGTATGCCAAGGAAAAGTACGGTGCGGATGTGTTTGTCTTCGACGGCAAGGCTGACTCCGCCGTCATGACCCAAAACGTCGACCAGATCCTGGCGCAGGGCATGGACGCAGCCACGCTGCACATCTGGGACTATGAAGCGGTCAAACCTGCCGTGCAAGATGCTCTCGGCAAAGACATCATCATGACCACCTTCTTCAGCCCCTTGGGCGACAGCGGTCTCCCGGTGGCCCGTTCCGACGAGGCCGGCATCTCATTCGCCATGGGCGTGGAGATGGCCAAGCAGTGGAAAGCCGCTTACCCCGACAAGCCGATCGTCATGGTAGAAGAGGGCTGGCCCAATCACACTGAGGTCAAGTCCGGCCGCACCGACCCCTGGGTCCAGGGTGTGCTCTCCGTCGATCCCTCCGCCACAGACCTGGGCTGCCTGGATGTTTCGCAAGGCACCGACCAGGCCAAGCAGGTCACCACAGACCTCCTGACCACTCACCCCGAAGTCAACCTGATCTACTCGGAAGCCTCCGGTCAGACCGTCGGCACCATGGCCGCGCTGACCCAGGCGGGCCGCGGCAAGTTTGACAACGGCAAACCCCTGACCGAGATCGTCGCCAGCGTTGACTTTGACGAAGTCCAGTACAAGCAAATCTTCGACCCCAATAGCTCCCTCAAGCTCTCCATGGGCCTGCCCCCAATCGAAACCTCGCACGGCCGCATCGACCTGATCATGGACATTGCCAACGGCACGGTCAATCCGACCTCGCAGCCCGCGGAGCAGTTCTTCTATAAAGCCTACAACATGTCCTTCTGGACCATGCCTCAGGCAGATGCTGCCGTCTGGCTCAACAGCCAGTTCGGCACCAACGTCCAGTAACTCTACCTGAACCAATCGAATAACCATTGTTATCTGGCGGGGGAGGAGGTATTCCCCCCACCCCCGCCAGGTCAAGGGAGAGGTAGCATGAAATCGACAGAAAACGTTCTGGAGATCAGGGACCTGGTCAAAGACTTCCCCGGCGTGCGCGCAGTCAATCATGTCAGCTTCGACATCAAGCGCAACACGATCCATTGCCTGGTTGGCGAGAACGGTGCGGGAAAATCGACCCTGATCAAAATGCTGACCGGCGCCTACCCTCGAACGAGTGGAAAGATCCTCTTAAACGGGGAAGACTATAACCCACGCAGCACCCGGGATGCCAAGCAAAAAGGGATCAGCACCCTATTCCAGGAGCTCAACGTGGTTGACCAGTTGACTGTCGAGGAAAACCTCTCATTGGGGATGGAGGAAACGAGGTTTGGTTTCCTAAGAAAAACCGACAAAATCAACCAGATGGTCACCGTGATGAACAGCTTGGAGCCGTCCATCAAGCCGAGGCAGCTTGTCTCGACGCTCAGCGTGGCTAAAAAGCAGATCGTCGAAATCGCCAAGGCGGTCGCTGCGGGATCGGACATCATTATCATGGACGAGCCGACGGCTGCGATCTCCGAAGGAGAAATTGCGCGGCTTTTCACCATCATCAAAGGACTGCGCGATAAAAACGTCACCGTCATCTACATCTCACATCGTTTGGACGAGATCTTCGAGTTGGGAGATTATGTGACGGTCATGCGTGATGGAAAACACATCGATACCAAGCCGGTTTCAGAGGTCCAGGACCGGTCTGAGCTCATCAAGATGATGATCGGGAAAACCGTCTTCGAGCAGTACACTCCCGCGTGAAGACGAATGCAATGATGTCATCCTTGAAGCCAATCACCTCTCCAACCATAAGCTGAATGACGTGTCCTTCAAAATCCACGCTGGGGAAATCGCCGGCTTCTACGGACTGGTCGGGGCAGGCAAAACCGAGCTTGCCCGCGCAATCTATGGGGTCGATGAATACGAAGGCGAGATTACTTTCAAAGGTAAAAAGCTGCAACCCGCACCGGACAAAGCCATTGCCGCGGGCATCGCTCTGGTGCCTGAAGAGCGGCGGTCCCAGGGGTTGTTCACCATCCTGACCATCCGTGGCAATGTGCCCGTGATGAACCTGGAAAAGATATCCCAGGGCGGATTCATCAATGCGTCCCTGGAGCGGAACGCCACCCTCGAATACGTCGATAAGTTGAAGATTGCGACCAACAGCATCGAAAAGGAAGCGGCCAAGCTCTCCGGTGGTAACCAGCAGAAGGTGGTTCTCTCCAAGTGCCTTTTCGCAGATGCCGACCTGCTCATGCTGGACGAGCCGACCCGCGGGATCGACGTGGGCGCAAAAAGTGAAATCTACAGCCTCATCCGCCGGCTTTCGAAGGAAGGAAAATCCATCATGATCTTCTCTTCGGAGCTGCCCGAGGTGATGAATATCTGCGACAGCATCTACCTGCTGTACGATGGGAGCCTGAAGGCGACCCTTCGAAACGGTTGTGATTGCGACAGCGAAAATATCCTCCATATCGTAACCGGAGGAAAGTAGACATGGAACTCAATCAGGTCAAGAAATTGGTTATCAGCAGCCGGATGAGCGATGAGTTTTTCATCACCGTGTTCATGATCGGCGTACTCGTCATCCTGTTTGGCATCGCCTGTATCTTTGTGCCAAACTTTTACCAACCACAGAATATGCTCAATTTGATAACGAACCACTGGTTCGTTATCATCCTGGGGATCGGGGTCACATTCCTCCTGATCACCGGTAACTTCGATATGTCCGTTGGTGGGGTGATTGCCCTAACCGGAGTTCTCTCGGTCTATTTTTGCCAGGGAGCCAACGTTTCCCAAAACGTGCTGGCGAATGGACTTGGGCTCCCGTATGGGATTGCCATCTCGCTGGCGCTGCTCTGTGCCATGGGAGTAGGCGCCATCAACGCGTTCTTCGTAGCCCGCCTGAAGGTCCCGTCGATCATCGTCACGCTGGGCACGATGATGCTCACCCGCGGCGCCGCCCAGGTGATCACCCAGGGCGCGCAGCGCAACACCAGCCTGCCGGAGGTATTCGGTGTGCTCGGCAACCTGACCGTTCCCGGCACATCCGTCAAGGCCTCGGTCGTGATTATGCTGGTCCTGATCGCCGCCGCTTTCATCTATGAAAAGTTTACCGTATCCGGCAGACGAACATACCTGATCGGCTCCAACCCCGAAGCGGCCCGCCTTTCTGGTATCATGGTTACCCGCCACCTCACCTCCCTTTATATCTTCAGCGCCCTGCTTGCCGGTATCACCGGCATCCTCCTGGCCTCGGAATACCAATCGGGTATGTCTGGCCAGGCGAACGGGTATGAATTTGATGCGCTGGTCATCGCCCTGCTGGGCGGCGTCAGCATCGCGGGCGGGTTTGGATCGGTGATGGGTATGTTCGTCGGTGCAGTCATCCTTTCGATCGTGACCTCGTCGGCTACCGGCCTGCTGCTCTCGCCCGACTGGCAGTTCACCCTTAAAGGGATTGTTACCTTCATCGCCATTCTGGCCCAGCGGTACGCCCTCGATAAACGCAAGAGCTAAATGCGCATCAGACCAGACGAGTTAATATTCAGAGGAGCGCAGTGACGTGAAAAGCATAAGCGCAGAAACCATTCGACAGGATTTGGATCGATCGGCCGTGGTGCGAGCCTCGATCAAGCAAGTCTACATTTACGTCGTGCTGCTGCTGATCGTGGTTGCCTTTAGCGTAGCAAAGCTGGACCAGGTCAGCCTGTTCGGACGCGGAGCTTTCCTTAGCCCAGATAGCATCATCAACCTGTTGCGAACCTCCGTCCCGATCTTGATCCTGGGCGGCGCATTCACCATGCTGATGATCTCCGGGTATATCGATCTTTCCGTCGGCAGCGCGATGAGCTTGAGCGCGGTGGTCTTCTCCTGGATGGTGCTGAATGGGTTCAGTTTCCTTCCCGCGATCCTCATCACCCTGATCGTGGGAGTGATCATGGGCAGCCTGAACGGCTGGATTGTTATCAAGCTGCGCATCACCCCCGTGATCGCCACCCTGGTGACGCTGAACCTGTTCAAAGGGGTCGCCCTGCTCGTCGTGCCGGATGGGGTTTCCGCCGTCAAGAGCAGCGCCACCCAACAGATGCCGGGCTGGATCAACGATTTTGCCCGCAAGGATGTCCTGGGCGGTATGTCCTGGGCGTTTTACCTGGCACTTTTGGTGATCGCGATATTGGTCGTCGTGCAGCGAAAAACGATCCTTGGAAAATATGCGGCTGCCATCGGCGGCAACCGGGTTGCAGCCGAGCTCTCCGGAATCAAACTCGGTCAAGATGATCTGGATCCTGTACATTATCGTAGGATTGTTCGCTGCACTGGCTGGGGTAGCGCGCGCCAGCTACATGTCTCTAGGAGACCCGCTCTCAGGTGACGGCATGGAGCTCAACTGTATTATCGCAGTGCTGCTGGGAGGGACCGCTTTCTCCGGTGGTGAAGGGTCGGTGGCCAAGACCGTCGTCGGGTCGCTCATCATCATGTGTGTAACGATTGGACTGATGACCGTGATCCCGGCTTACTGGCAGACTGTCGCCAAGGGCACGGTTCTGTTGGCTGCTGTCGTCCTCAACCATCTGCTGGTGCGTGAGAAGGTCAAAGCGTAGCGCGTGCAACGTACTGAACCGGATTGGAGAACTGCTATGTTCAAAATGCCCGTTGGCCTTTACGAAAAAGCACTGCCGGCTTCCCTATCCTGGGAGGAACGCCTGGCGACTGCGGGACAAGCAGGCTTTGACTTTGTCGAAATCTCGATCGATGAGAGCGATGAACGCCTGGCTCGCCTGGACTGGATACCCTCCCAACGAGCGGAGCTGCGGCAGTCTATCGCCAATACCGGCGTACAGGTGATGACGATGTGCCTGAGTGGGCACCGCAAATACCCGCTCGGCAGCCATGACCCCCAACTGCGCCGGCGGGGGCTGGAGATCTTGCGCAAGGCGATCGTGTTCGCGGGCGACGTCGGGTTGCGGGTGGTCCAGGTGATGGCGTATGATGTATTTTATGAAACGAGCGACGCGACAACCGGCGGGAATTTCGTCGAAGGCTTGTGGCAAGGAGCGCAGTGGGCGGGCCAAGCTGGGGTGATGCTGGGCCTCGAAAACCTGGACACGCCGTTTGTAGAATGCGTGAGCCAGGCCATGGCCATCATCCGTGAGATCGATTCGCCCTGGCTGCAGCTTTATCCGGACATCGGCAATCTCGCCGCGGCCGGCTATAACCCAGCCGATGAGCTGCCGCTGGCGAAAGGACACCTGCTGGGTGTGCACGTCAAAGACGCGCTGCCTAAAGTGATCCGTGGGGTAGCGTTTGAAAAAGGGATTGTACCCTTCCGTGAAACGTTTCGAGCGTTGGCGCAAATGGGCTTTTGGGGCCTGCTCGGCGTCGAGAAGTGGGGGCAGATGCATGCCGGCGAAGACCCGATCGCATCCGCCGCCGATACCCGCCGTATGATCGACAATTGGGTGGCCGAAGCCTGGCCGGCCGGACCATCCACCGGTAAGGCTGACCTGGCAGTCACCGTAAAGAATACTGGTATGTAATCCAATAATGATAGGAAAGAACTTCAGAAGGAGAAAGGGAAACAACGATGTCAGTATATGAGAATGTACGACAGATGAACCTCATCTTAACCCTCTATTACATGGAGGGGCTGACCCAATCTGAAATTGCCCGGCGCCTTGGGTTGTCCACGGCCAAAGTCAATCGGCTGCTCCAGCAGGCGCGGGAGCAAGGATATGTCAATATCACCATCCGAACTCCCTTCCAGCATCTGTTCGATCTGGAAGCCCGCTTGAAGGCGGTCTTTGGTCTGCAAGAGGTAATCGTTATCCCCTCTGAGGGTGAGAGTATCAGTTCCTTGTTGAATATCGTCGGCACGGTTGCCTCCAGCTTCTTGCTCGAGCACCTGCACGACGGTGAGGTGATCGGCATTGGCGGCGGCACGGCGGTGCACACAGCCGTCCAATCTGTCGAGCCTTCCCGCACGTATGAGGTGAAGGTCGTACCGGTTTTTGGCGCGATCCAAGGGGATATGACCCTCGACGTAAATTACCTAGCATCCGATCTGGCGGCGCGCCTGGGCGGAACAGCCTATCAGCTCCACGCGCCGGCGTTTGTCGACAACGGCAAGCAGCGCAACCAACTGCACGAGATGGCGCCGATCAAGGAAATCCTGGATATCGCCCGGCAGGCCACCCACCTGCTGGTTGGCGTGGGTACGGTCGATGCGGAGGTCTCGCGTTTTGCGAAGTTCTCAGCGCTCTCTCCGGCAGATTTGCGACACATTTCTGCAGACTGCGGCGCCGTAGGGGAAATTGCCGGGACGATTTACGATATCGATGGGAGAACAGTCGCTCCAGAATACGCCAGCCGTGTCATTGGGCTGGCGCGGTGTGAGCTGATGGCGATCCCTTACCGTATCGGTGTGGCGATCACGGCAGGCAAAGCCATGACCATGTACGGAGCGCTGCGGGGTGGGTTCTTGCATGCCCTGATCACCGATGAAACCGCAGCCCGCGGTGTACTAGAGTTATTCGATCAAAATTTCCGTAAGACATCCTGACCCTCTGGAGGACCGCCATGCTGTTAGAGAAGCTTCGCGAAATTGTCTGGAAATGCAACCTGGAACTGCCCAAAAATGACCTGGTTAAGATGACCAGCGGCAATGTGAGTGGCCGCGATCCGGAAACCGGTCTGGTGGTGATCAAGCCCAGCGGTTTCAGCTATGAGGAGATGACCCCCGCACATATGGTGGTGGTCGACCTGGACTGCCGGGTCGTCGAAGGAGACCTCAAGCCTTCTATCGACACCGATACTCATCTGTATATCTACCGCCGCAGGCCGGATGTCTTCGGCATGGTCCACACCCATTCACCCTACGCCACTTCATTTGCGGCGCTGGGTCAGCCGATCCCCGCTTGCCTGACGGCGACGGGCATGGTCGGAGGCGAGATCCCCGTGGGTGGCTATGCCCCAATCGGCGGGGCGGCGATCGGGCAAGAGATCCTGGACAAGATCGGTAATGCCTGGGCTATCGTCATGCAGAACCACGGCATTTTCACCATCGGCGCTTCACCACAGCATGCCACCAAGATTGCGGTTGAGGTTGAGGAAATTGCCAAAATCACCCACCTGGCCATGCTGCGGGGGCAGCCCGTCCTACTCGGGCCCGAGCAGTTAATGGAAATCACGACAATGTATCAGAACGAGTACGGCCAGCGCTAACGCAGCCGGATTATCAATGGGAGGCATCCATGACTATTAATCTTTCCGAAGGGGAAATGGTGGCAGTAGCCGCCAGCCAGCGGCTGCTGCGCGAGCTGCTTAAAGAAAAGCATGCGGAGATGCTCCAACGAATGTGCGAAATCCGCTATTTCGAAGAGAAGGCCGAAGATTTGTACGTGCGGGGGCTGGTGCATGGGACCATGCACCTCTCCATCGGGCAGGAAGCGGCCTCCGTCGGCAGCATCGCATCGCTGCAACCAAACGATCTGATCATCCACCATCATCGCGGGCATGGTCACACAATCGCCAAGGGCGCCAATCTCACCACGATGATGGCCGAGTTCCTCGGCAGAGAGGCCGGATACTGCCGCGGTCGAGGCGGCTCGATGCACATCGCGGATATCCAGGGCGGCAACCTGGGCGCGACCGGCGTGGTGGGCGGGGGGATCCCCACGTCGGTAGGGATCGCGCTGGCTCTGCAAATGCGCCGCTCGCCGCAAATCCTCCTGTCCTATTTTGGGGATGGAGCTTCCAACGAAGGGGAATTCCACGAATCGCTCAACATGGCCTCCATCTGGAAGCTGCCGGTGGTATTCATCTGCGATAACAACCAGTACGGCATGTCGATGTCTGTGAAGCGCTCGATGAACGTCGCCCATGTCTCAGAACGCGCCGCCAGCTACGGCATCCCCGGCAAGACGGTCGATGGCAATGATGTACTGGCAGTCTATGAGACCATCTCAGAAGCCGGTGAATATGCCCGCTCTGGGCAGGGGCCTTCGCTTATCGACTGCCTGACCTACCGCTGGCGAGGCCACTCAAAGAGCGACCGAAACCTTTACCGGACAGCGGAGGAGATCGACGAGTGGAAACGGAAATGCCCGATCCGGCGCTTCAAAGAGGTTCTGGTTGAGGCGGCCGTCATGACCCGTGAAGAAGTGGAGGCTCTGGATCAGTCCGCTAAGGCGGCAGTGGATCACGCCGCCGAGGAAGCCCTGACCTTCCCCGAGCCATCCCCCCTTAATATGGAAGATGAGGTATATGCGCCATGACCGCGAACGCTACACGTGAAATCACCTATCTTGAAGCCGTGCGTGAGGCGATGTCTCAGGAGATGCGCCGCGATCAAGAAGTCTTCCTCCTCGGGGAAGATGTCGGCACCTACGGCGGCGCTTTTGGGGTGAGCAAGGGTATGTTGGAAGAATTTGGGCCGGAACGCGTCCGTGATACCCCGATCTCGGAAGCCGCGATTGCGGGCGCTGCCACTGGCGCCGCGTTAATGGGCATGCGGCCGGTGATGGAAATCATGTTCATGGATTTTCTAACCATCTCGATGAACCAACTGGTGAACTCGACCGCCAAGATGCGCTTTATGTTCGGCGGCCACTGCAGCCTCCCGATGGTGATCCGCGCGCCAGCCGGCTCAGGAACCGGGGCTGCCGCACAGCATTCGCAGAGCCTGGAAGCCTGGTTCGTGAACGTTCCGGGCATCAAAGTCGTGGCGCCTTCCACGCCCTATGATGCCAAGGGGCTGCTGATCAGCGCCATCCGCGATAACAACCCGGTCCTGTTTATGGAGCACAAGCTGCTCTACCGGGCGAAAGGACCGGTTCCGGAAGAGCCCTACGCAATCCCACTGCAGTCTGCAGAAGTCAAACGCCAGGGCCGCGACCTGACCATCATCGCCTATTCGATCATGGTCCCGCGGGCGCTCGAAGCCGCTGCGAAACTGGAGGCCGAAGGGATCGAGGTGGAAGTGGTCGATCCGCGCTGCCTGAAACCGCTGGACAAGGAGACCATCATTCGCTCGGTGTCCAAAACGGGACGGGCGCTGATCGTTCACGAGGCGCCGGTTACGGGTGGTTTTGGGGGCGAGCTGGCAGCCGTGATTGCCGGAAGCGAAGCGTTCGATTATCTGGACGCGCCTGTCCGGCGCCTGGCCGGGCTGGACGTTCCCATCCCTTACAACCGGACGCTGGAACGGGCCGCGGTGCCCCAGGTCGAAGACATCATCGCCGCCGCGCGCGACCTGGCGCAGGAAGGAAGGTAGCCATGGCAACCGAAGTCATCATGCCCAAAGTCGATATGGTCATGGAAAGTGGAACCCTGGTCGAGTGGCTCAAGAAAGAAGGCGAGCCGGTTTGCAAGGGAGAACTGCTCTACGTGATTAGCTCGGATAAAGCGGCGATCGAGCTAGAATCACCCGCCGACGGCATCCTGGCGGGCGTTACCGCACAGCCGGGAGACGTCGTTCCGGTGACCCAGGTCATCGCCTACATTCTCGCCCCAGGCGAAGCGCTGCCGGCGAAGGGTTCGCCCAGTCTCGCGCCCGCACTTTCTACGCCGCAGGCTGAAACTGTCGTCGCCGTGGAAGCGGAGCCGGAGAAGATCGAAACTGGCGAATCGCAGAAAGTGCGGGCAACCCCGCTTGCCCGGCTCCTGGCGCGCGAACTGAATGTGGATCTCGGACAAATTTCCGGTCACGGGCCTAGGGGCCGGATCCACAAAGCCGATGTGCTGGCCTACCAGAAACCCGCGCCGGTCACTGCCGAACCGCCTCTTCCTGTGAATGGAAAAAGCTCCACTGAGCAGGCGCGTGGTTCTTTCCCGGCATCCATGACATTCCCCCTGCCGGATGCTCGCCGCAAGCAGGTCATCCCCCTTATAGGGCCGCGAAAGATCATCGCCGAGCGTATGGCCGCGAGCGCCTTCAGCGCGCCGCACATCAACCTGTCGCTGCGGGTGGACATGACCGAGACTGTGCGACTGCGCGAGCGTGTATTGGAACCGCTCCTGGCGCAGACGGGACAGCGTGTCTCCTACACTGCCATCCTGGCGCGCGCCGTTGCTACGGTGCTGCCGCATCACCCTTATCTCAATGCTTCCCTTTCCGACGGCAGCATCATCCTTTGGGACGATATTCACCTGGGAATCGCGACGAGTGTAGAAGACAACTTGATGGTGCCTGTGATTCGCGAGGCGCAAAACCGGAGCCTGGGACAGATTGTAACCGCGCTGGCCGGTCTCACCGAGCGCGCCCGCGGCCGGCGCCTGACGCCGCCCGAAATGACGGGCAGCACCTTTACCATCTCAAACCTGGGAATGTACGGCATTGAGACCTTCACAGCAATCATCAATCCTCCTGAATCGGCGATCCTGGCGGTAGGCAAGATGGTGGATACGCCGGTCAGGAGCGTGGATGGCTTTGAGTTCCGGCCGATGCTCCAGCTCACCGTCTCAGCCGATCACCGTATCGTAGACGGCGCGGGCGTTGCGCGCTTCCTGAATGAGCTCAAGACCGCCCTGGAAAACCCATACCTGCTGATCTAATCGCACCCAACGATCCGGCCAGATGCCGGGAAGGCTGAGCGGACGGAAAACGGAATGACCACCTTAGAGAGCATTACCCACCTCATCATCGATATGGACGGCGTCCTGTGGCGGGGCGACCAGCCGATGCCGCGCTTGCAGGAATTCATCCCGTTCCTGCGCGAGCGCGGAATCCGCTTCACCCTGGCGACGAACAATTCGACCCGCACGTGTCAGGAATATGCCGACAAGCTGGCGGGCATGGGTGTTACCGTCTATCCGGAAGAGATCCTCGTTTCCGGCCAGGCGACGGCGCGCTTCCTGGCGCGCCAGTATCCCCGTGGGACACGGGTGCACTGTTTTGGGATGCCATCGCTGAAGCAGGCTTTGACGGAGGAAGGGTTCATCCTGGCCGATGAAGACGTCGCGCTGGTGGTTGCCAGCATGGACCGGCAGATCTCCTACGAGAAACTCAAGCGGGCCACGCTGCTCATTCGCGGCGGCGCGCAGTTCATCGCCACCAACCTGGACCCGACCAATCCCTCTGAGGAAGGGCTGGTCCCCGGCAGTGGTGCGATGATCGTCGCCCTCGAGGCTGCCTCCGGCGTCAAGCCTGTGGTGATCGGCAAGCCGGAGCCGATCATGTATCAACTGGCTATGGAGCAAATGGGGGCCAGCCAGGAGACGACCGCCGCCATCGGCGATCGCGCCGATACCGACATCCTGGGTGGAAAACGCGCTGGACTGCTGACCCTGTGCGTACTATCCGGCTCTTCAGACCGGGCGGAGGCCGAAGCATTTGGCGCGGACATGATATTCGACGATATCGCAGCGCTTATGGAGGCCTGGCAGAGCCTGGAATAACCATGAACTATCTGGCTGGGATTGACCTGGGTTCGACGAGCCTCAAATGCGTGATCTACGATCTCGCCGGAAGCGTTGTCGCCAGCGCCAGCCGTCCGACCGAGCAATTCAACCCCGATGCCGACCATCCGGAATGGACGGTGTGGCAGCCGGACCAAATCTGGGGCGGCGCTGCAGCCGCCATGAAAGAAGCGGTTGCCCGGCTGGACGAACCCCACCGCATTAAAGGCGTGGCCGTGACCGGCATGGGTATGGACGGCGTCCCGATCGACGAGCAGGGCAGCTGCCTGTACCCATTCATCAGCTGGCACGACCCGCGCACCGAACCTCAGCTGCGCTGGTGGGAGAGGACCATCGGCGCGGAGAAGACCTTTGGCGTGGGCGGCAATACCCTGTGGCGGTTCAGCACCGCCTTGCGCCTCTTATGGATGGCCGAGCACGAGCCCGATATCCTCGCTCATACCGATAAGTGGCTGCTCATCGAAGATTTTTTGAATTTCAAGCTGTGCGGCTGCCGGGCGACCGATTACAGCATGGCCTCCTGCACGCTGCTTTTCGACCAGCGCAAACGAGATTGGTCGGAGGAGATCCTCTCTCAGGCCGGTATCGACCGGAACCTGCTGTGTGAAGCGCATCCCAGCGGCACGCCGCTGGGGGAAGTTTCCGCAGATGCGGCAGCGGCAACAGGGCTGCCCATCGGGACGCCGGTCGTCCTCGGCGGCCACGACTACTTGTGCAGTGCGCTGCCTGTTGGGGCCTTCACCCCCGGGGTGGTCCTGGACGTGACCGGCACTTGGGAGATCATTTTGACCACCATCCCCCGCCCGATCCTCACTCCCGACGTGCAGAAACTGGGCGTGACTGTCGAGACGCACGTCGCCCGGGACACCTACGCAGTCTGGGGCGGGGTAGTCGCCTCCGATATGCTCGAGTGGTACCGTAAAGAATATGGCCTGGAGGCCCAGCAGCGCGCGGAAAAAGACGGTGGGGAGGAATGGGATTACCTGATGGCCGAAGCCTCTACCTCGGCGGCCGGGGCTGGAGGCGTGATGTTCCTCCCGCACATGTCCGCGGCGGGCTGTCCCGTCGTCGACGCCCGCTCGTTGGGCGCATACGTCGGATTGAGCAGCTTTACCCGGCGCGGCGACATGCTGCGGGCGATCATCGAGGGATTGGATTACCAGGTGATCGACATCCTGGCGGCGCTCAAGTCCTGCCTTCCAATTGTCCCGGACCGTCTCGTCGCGGTCGGGGGCGCCACCCGCAATTCGTTCTGGATGCAAAACAAGGCCGATATCAGCGGCCTGCCGATCGAAGTGCCCGAAGTGGAGGAGGCGACACCGCTTGGGGCGGCGATCCTGGCCGGGATTGGGGTTGGCCTCTACCGGGACGAACAGGATGCGTTCGAACACGTCCGCCGGCCGGGTAAGGTGTATTTGCCGGACGAGAGCCTTGTCCCCCGATATGCCGGCTGGTACCAGATCTACAGCCAACTGTACCCGATTCTGAAGCCGATCAACCACCAGTTGTATGATGCGTTTAGAAGCTGAGACAAAGGAGTATCGCAATGATCGAACCACAACCGCTCGTTACCTCAAAGAATCACCTGGGGGAGACCCCAATCTGGTCACCCGGCGAGAATGCCCTTTACTGGGTAGATTGGGGTGGCAAACCCACCTGGCGCTGGATGCCCGCTACCGGCGAAGATAAGACGTTCCCGACCGATCTATCGGTGACCGCCATTGCCCGCCGGTCGGGCGGTCGCTGGATTGCTATCGGCTTTAGTGGAATTTATGCCTGGGATCCGGCTGCCAATGAATATGCCCTTCTGGCCGGAGCAGCAGAGCCGTCCAGACCGGAGATTTGCTACAACGACGCAGCTGTGGACCGGCAGGGCCGGCTGCTTGTCGGCACCGTCAATATGAACGACCCCTTCCTTCCGGAGGGCTCGCTCTACCGCCTCGATCCGGATGGGTCACTGCACCTGCTTGATACGGGCTACGCCACCGCCAACGGCATCGGTCTCAGCCCGGATGGGCACACAGTCTACGTCGCGGACCAGCGGCACCGGAAGATTATCGCCCTGGATTACGATCCCATTTCGGGGACGACCAGCCGCCGCCGCATCTTCGCCAGTCTGGCGGAGGAAGATGGCATGCCTGATGGGCTGATCGTAGACGCCGAAGGGTTTATCTGGAACGGGCACTGGGCCGGGTGGGTGCTTACCCGTTACGACCCGGACGGCAAGATCGAACGTCAGATTCGCTTCCCCGTACAGCACGTGATCTCGTGCGCGTTTGGCGGGCAGGACCTGGACGAGCTGTTTGTCACCACCTCATGTTGGGATTTCCAGGAGGCGGATTTCAGGAGCCAACCCCATGCAGGGGACCTGTTCCGCGTTCGCCCAGGTGTATGTGGGCTGGTCGAACCTGAATTTGCCGGTTGAAATTGTGATTACCGAAGGACTCGGAAGGAGGACTCGCGAATGCTACGGACGATGACCGAAATCCTGCAGCCTTGCGTTGGGCAAGGCTGGGCAGTCGGCGCCTACGACACCTGTAACCTGGAGACGACCCAGGCGATTCTTGACGCGGCCGCAGCGGATGAGGCTCCCACGATCCTCATGATCTACCCGAGCGATACGCCTCAGACGGATTGGCGCACCATGGTATGCCTGATCGCAGCCGAAGTCGAACGCACCGGCGTTCCAGCTGCCCTGGTGCTCGATCATGCGAAGTCGCTCGACCAGGTCGAGTATGCCCTCGCGTTGGGTTTTTCCGGGGTGATGATCGATGGCTCACTGTCGCCTCTGGATCAAAATATTGCGCTGACCCGCCGAGCAGTCGAGCTTGCCCATGCGAAAGGGGTTTCAGTGGAGGCCGAGCTGGGGCACGTCGGCACGGGCGATGACGTCCTCAGCGATGACGAGCAACGAGCGCACCTGACGCGCGTGGACGAGGCCGAGCGCTTTGTTGTCGAGACCGGGGTGGATGCGCTGGCGATCTCGATTGGCACGCTGCATGGTCTATATCGCGGCACGCCGAAACTCGATTTCGAGCAGTTGGAGCGGCTGCAGGCCGTCTGCCCAATCCCCCTCGTGCTCCACGGCGGGTCGGATACGCCGGACCAGGATCTGCGGCGAGCCATCGAGCTCGGTATCGCCAAGATCAATGTGTGGACCGACGTACGCCTGCCGTTTTTGCGGGTCTTGAGGCAGGCGCTGGATGGGCCGGTCGAACAGGTCGACATCCATAAGGCATTAACAGCGGCACGGACGGCAGCCTACCAGGTGGTCCGCCAGAAGAACCAGATCTTCGGCGCGGCCGGCAAAGCCGGATTGTATGCGTGACGGTAGCTGACGGAGGTAGACGATGGGCCATTATCTTTTGGGCATCGATAACGGCAATACAGTTTCAAAAGCTGCAGTGTTTGATCTGCATGGACAGGAAATCGCCGTCGCTGGTTGTAAGGTAGAAACCGCATACCCGCATCCTGGATGGACCGAGCGGGACATGGAAGGCTTTTGGCAGAGCACCGCCAGCGCCATCCGGGCGGTGCTGGCGAAATCGGGTGTTTCACCAAAAGATATTGCGGGCATCGGCAATTGCGGGCATGGCAACGGCGTCTACCTGTTGGACAAACAAGGTAGACCGCTGCGTAATGGGATCCAATCGATGGACACCCGCGCAGCGGACATCATCACAGAATGGCAGCAGTGCGGCTTAGCGGCCAGCGTCTTCCCGTGTACGATCCAATCGTTCTGGCCTGCCCAGCCCAATGCACTGCTTGCGTGGATCAAAAAGCACGAGCCGCAAAACTACGCGAGCATCGGCGCGATTCTGATGTGCAAGGATTACGTGAAATATCGCCTGACCGGCGAGGTCACCGGCGATTTCACGGACATGAGTGCAACGAGCCTGATGGATGTGCGCAACCTGCGCTACAGCCGCGACCTGATGGCGCTGTATGACCTGTCCGAGGTCTATGATGCCCTCCCACCCCTCAAGCACTCCTTCGAAGTGGCCGGGCAGGTTACCCGAAGCGCGGCCGAAGAGACCGGGTTGGCGGTGGGTACGCCGGTTGTCGGTGGGATGTTCGACGTGGATGCCAGCGCGGTTGGCTGCGGCGCGGTAAACGTTGGGCAAGCCTGCATCGTCGCAGGGACGTGGGGCATCAACCAGGTCATCACCGAGGAACCGCTGGTGGATCCTGGCTTGTTCATGACCACCTTGTTTGCCGACCCGGGGAAATTCCTCAGCATCGAAGCCAGCGCGACTTCGGCGACCAATCTCGAATGGTTCGTCACCCAGTTCTGCGGTGACGAGCGCGCTGAGGCGGCGCGACGCGGGATCTCGGTTTATGAGGTCTGCAGCGAAGAGGTCGCCAGCTTATCCCCTACCAGCACGAACATTGTCTTCCACCCGTTTTTGTACGGTTCAAATGTTCAACCGACCGCGCGAGCTGGTTTTTACGGATTGGCTGGATGGCACACACGTGCTCATCTGCTCCGGGCATTGTATGAGGGCGTCGTGTTCTGTCATCTGAGCCACCTGGAGAAGCTCCGCTTAGCCGGTGCGCAGGTGAGAACGGCTCGTATGACCGGGGGAGGCTCGCGGAGCCGGATGTGGACTCAGATGTTCGCCGATACCATGCAGGTGCCGATGGAAGTCTCGGATGGGACCGAGGTGGGCGCGCGCGGAGCGGCCCTTTCGGCAGGGATTGGCACGGGAATCTATCGCGACTATGCAGAAGCGGCCGAACAGGCAGTCAAGATCGTGCGCGTCCAGGAGCCTGACCCGGCGAATACGCCATTCTACCTGGCGCGCTATGCTGAATACCAGCGGCTGGTCCAGGTGATGCAAGCGCCGTGGGAGGCGCTGAACAGACTCAAAGGATCTAGTGCGGAAGGATAAACGAGGAACGATTGAGCCCTTTAGCTGAGATGACTTCTGAAGAGCGAGTGCTGCGCGTGCTGCAGGGGCAGGAACCGGACCGAGTACCCCATTTTGAATGGCTGGTAGACCGCCGGGTACGCGAAGCGCTGTCGCCGGGCTGCACCGACCCGATTGCGTTTGCCGTCCAGCACGGGCATGACGCCATCATCGTCGATCCGATCTTTAAGAAGGAACGGGTTAGCGCGGACCGCTGGCTGACCGAGTGGGGCTATGTCTCTCAGGATACATCTGAGGAGCATGGGTTCGAGGTTGAATCGCCTATCCACTCGATTGCCGATTTTGAACGCTACACCCCACCCGATCCGCATGCGCCTTTCCGGTTTGCCGCTATCGATGCAGCCGTGCAAAAATACCAGGGAGACAAAGCCATCATCGTCCACCTGAACGATGTCTTTTCGCTGCCCCGGTATCTCTTGAGCATGCAGCGGCTGCTGACCGCGATTGTGACCGAACCCGATCTGGTGCTGGCCCTGGTGGAGATGTCGGTCACCTATAATCTCGAGCTGGCGAAAGAGGTTGCCGCCCGCGGGATAAAAATCGTCTATACCGGCGACGACTATGCCTACAACCGCGGGCCTCTCATGTCGCCCAAGCACTTTCGCGAGTTCTTTTTCCCGGCGCTGTGCCGGGTGATCGGCGGTTTCAAGGACCTGGGCCTCTACGTCATCAAGCATACGGATGGCAAGCTCTGGCCGATCATCGACATGATCATCGATTCGGGCATCGACTGCCTGGACCCGATCGACCCGCAAGCTGGGATGGACCTGGGCGAGGTCAAAGCCCGCTACGGGCAGCGGATAGCCTTGAAGGGCAATGTAGACTGCGCCCAACTCTTAACGCTCGGCACACCAGAAGAGGTCATTGCGGCGAGCAAAGAAGCTCTGCGCGCAGGCATGCCCGGCGGCGGATACATCTTCTCCTCCAGCAACTCCATCCATTCCGGCGTCAAACCAGAAAACTACGCCGCCATGCTGCAGACGTGGAGGGAGTATGGCCGGTATCCGATGACTTTATAGTCCTTCTGACGCCAGGACCAAGGCTAAAAAGGCATGCAACTGCTCCCTGCCCAAAAAAGCAGCGCCCTCCCGGATCATCTTGGAGGGCGCTCTTGTTTCACTTCAATTGTGTTTCGTGCTGCAACTTCGCTTAAGAAATGTTGAGGGTAACCGCAGCCACCGCCAGGGGTGGAAGCTGAACCAGGGCTTTCCCATCGCTGACCTTGATCGTCTTCAACGGCCGGCTGCAGATGACGCCTGGATCCTCATAGGTGTTGTTGGCCTGGGGCCCCGGGCCACTGATAACCTCGGCAGACTGCACCGATTCGATCTTTCCACCCGCAGGATCAATCTCGATCTCGGCATTTTCGGTCACGCTGCGATTCACCAGAAAGACGTGCAGCACCTGATCACCCAAAATCGCGCTGGCGTCGATGGAATGGACCCACCCATAAGAAGGGCTCTCGTAACCCGGTCCAAAGACAACCGGTTGAATAGAGACGCCATCTCGCCGGGAAGCGAACATGGCAAATGGATAGAAAATAGACTGCCGCAGCATTTGGTCGCCGCGAGTTCAGGATGGGAGCGATCACATTGACGATCTGCGCGATGTTGGCAATTTTCACCGAATCGGCGTGACGGATAAAGCTGTTGAGGAAACCGGCTACAACCAGGGCATCTTCCAGGTTGTAATGCTCCTCAATCAAAGGTGGGGCAAACTTTCCTCGTCCATTGGTATGCTCGGGCCCAAAGGTGCGGTACCAGACGTTCCACTCATCAAAACACAGGTAGTGGCGCTTCTTACTGCGCAGCTTCGCCTGCACGTAGCGACAAACTGCATCCATCTCCTCAATTTGCTGATCGATCGAGTTGGTGACAGCCAGGTAGTCGACCGTGTCATTCTGAGGGTTGCCGACGTAACGGTGCAGGCTGATATAGTCGGCATACGAATCGATGTATTCCAGCACCGTGCGGTCCCATTCCATATAGGTCGAAAGCTTCATCGAGCACGTGCCGCAAGCGACTGTTTCGATGCTTGGATCGGTATCCTTCATGAGCTTGGCTGCCTGCTGCGCAAGGATTGCATATTGTTCCGCCGGTACGTGGCCTAACTGCCAAGGACCATCCATTTCATTGCCCAAGCACCAAAGCTTGACCCCATACGGCTCTTCCGAACCATTCTTCGCGCGGAGATCGGCATATTTCGTTCCAACCGGGCTGTTGCAGTACTCAACCCAGTTGCGGGCTTCTTCAGGTGTGCCCATTCCCAGGTTGACCGTGATCATGGATGTCCAATCCATCATGCGCGACATTTTGAAAAATTCATCGGTGCCAAACCGGTTCGGCTCAATGCTCTGCCAGGCCAGCTCGCGCACGGTAGGACGCTGATCCTTTGGGCCAATCCCATCCATCCAATGATAGCCCGAGGCAAAGTTGCCGCCGGGATAACGCATGGCCGTCATTCGCATCTGCCGCAGCGCCTCTAAAGTGTCTTTTCGGAAGCCATTTTCATCGGCGTGGCTCGATTTCGGGTCGTAGACGCCCTCATAAACTGCGCGGCCCATGTGCTCCAGGAAGCCGCCGAAGATACGCGGGTCCACCTTGTCAATCGTGTATGCCGCATCGAGAACAATTCGCGTCTTTTCCATTCAGTTCCTACCATTTAGCTGGATTTGGACAGTAACGACCGAAGCGGGCGGTAAGGTCAGGCGAACCTGGTTTGCATCGCATTCAACTGGAAACACCTGCGGTGTGACCTGGTCAGGAGCGGCGAAGGTGTTGTGAGCATGGATCTCGCCACTCAGGACGCGTCCCTCTGCCTGGGCCATACTTGCCTGTACCAGATCGACACAAACTTCAGCCGGCAGGTTGGCGTGACTGTTTGCCATGGTTACGAAAAGGGTATCGTCTTTGAGTGAGGCGCTGCCGGACACGTTTGGGATGCTCCCTTCCATTTTTTCATCCGGCTGCAGCGCAGCCTGCCAGGGAACCGGCTTGATGTTCCGCTTTTTAAAGTTGATTTCAGGGGTCTCGACCCGCATGCGCAGCGCCTGCGCCCCCTGGTGGGGCGCGTACATTTCGTACACATACCCGGTCGGGGTAACCAGCATCTGATCGCCTTCCGTCAGGATCACTGCCTGGAGGACGTTGACCGTCTGGGCGATATTCGCCATCACAACCTTATCGGCGTGGCGATTGAAGATATCGAGGGTGTTGGCGGTCACGATCGCGTCGCGGATCGTATTCTGCTGATAGAGGAAGGCTGGGTTCGTGCCTTTCTCGACCGGATGCCAGGCGCCCCACTCATCTACGATCAACCCGATCTTGCGGGTCGGGTCCCAGGCATCCATCGCTGCCCGCTGCTGAACCACCAGATCCTCCATCTTCAGCCCTTTTTCCAGCAGGCGGTACCATTCGTCTTCGGTGTATTCGGTCGCCGTTCCGGCTGTGCCGCAGTAATAGTGCGCCGCGAAGCCGTCGATATTGTTGAAGGCCCAGTAATCTTTATACAGCTTTCGGAAGAAACGGTCCGTCCATTCGATATCATTGTTCGACGGCCCGCAAGCGATCACGGAGAGTTTCTTGCCAAAACCGCGCACAAAAGAAGCGTAGCGGCGGAATTCGGTGCAGTAATCTTCCGGGGAGAAGTTGCCGCCACAGCCCCAGTTCTCATTGCCAACACCCCAGTAGGTGACATCGAACGGCTCTGAACTGCCATCCGCGGCGCGCTGCTGCGCCCAGGTGGAGCCGTTGGGGCTGGAATCGGGGAAGTTGCAGTATTCGACCCAATCGCGCAGCTCGCGGGCCGTGCCGGAACCGACATTGCCGCACAAGTAGGGCTCGGCTCCAACCAGGCGGCAGAAGCGGATAAATTCCTGCGTGCCCACATCGTTCGTCTCAACCACTTCACCCCAGTGAATATTGATCCGATTTGGACGCTGATCGCGCGGCCCGATGCCATCTTGCCAGTGGTAATCGTCGGCAAAACAGCCGCCCGGCCAGCGGATCACAGGGGGCTTCATTCGGCGGAAGGCTTCGATCACATCGGTGCGGAAACCGGCGATATTTGGAATGGGCGAATCCTCACCAACCCAGATTCCATCATAAATGCAGCGACCAAGATGCTCTGCAAAATGACCATAAATATTCGGGTTAATCGTGGCAACGGTATCAGCCGGATTGAGGGTGATGCGGGTTGTTGACATGAGAAAGTTCCTCGATAAGAATCATCTAGTCCGGAACCAAATGCGCATTTCGCCCGGTTCACGGTTATCCCAGACACAGTAGGGAACGGCGGTAATTTCAACGGCTTTCTCAGCCGGAGGCTTTGATCTGTAAAGATCATCCTCCCAGCCGGAGTCATCGATCGCATGGGCTTGGCCATGCAGAATCGTTACGCCGCCAAGCAAATTTGGGCAATATTCAGTGCGAAAGGTGCTGGAGATTTCCTGCAGGTCCAGGGAAATACGATCAAGTATGCCCCCGCTGTGATCAACCCCTTCCAGACAGTAAACAACCGGACCGCGCTGGAGAGCCAACCGGCCTTCCAGCAGGCGCACGGCCGGGTTGGCAAACATCGGACGGATGAGCATTTCCATCTCATACGTTACAACGTCCCTACCGCTCCATAAGCGTTCGATGGCCAGGTAACCGCCGCTCGTTTGCTCTGCAGAATAGGGCCGGCCATTTACTTTGATTGCATAGTCTTCACACCAGCCGGGTCGGCGCAGATAAAGGGTAAAGCGTTTCGGCTCCGCCAATTCGATTTCGATCTGCACCCTGCCATCCCAGGGGTACTGCGTTTGCTGGCGTATGGTAAGCGGTTCGCCATCCAAATGAACCTGCGCCTCACTTCCGGCAAAGAGATGCAGCCACAATCCATCGTCGCTGGTGGAGTAAACGTAGTTTCCAACGCTGGCAACCACACGAGCCAGGTTGGGAGGGCAGCAGGGACAGGCAAACCATTCCAGGCGGTGATGGCTGCCGTCGGATGCCAGCGGATTCTCGTAGAAGAAGCGTTCGCCGTCTAACGACACACCGCTGATGACACCGTTGTACAGCCCGCGTTCGACCACGTCGGCATACTTGCGGTCGCCATCGAACTGCAGCAGGCGTTCGTTCCACAGCACCAGCCCAATCGTCGCGCAGGTTTCGGCGTAGGCGGTTTCATCCGGAAGATCGTAATCCATCGTGAAACCTTCGTTGTGACGGGATGGGCCAATGCCGCCGGTCAGATACATGCGCCGGTTCAGCAGGTTCTCCCACAGCCGCTCGTTGGTCTCAAGCAGGCTGGGATCCTCGTACTCTCCCGCCAGGTCTGCGACTGCGCTGAGCAGGTACATCGCCCGAACCGCATGCCCGACAACTTTCTCCTGCCGGCGGATAGCCTCCTCCGCCTGACAGTACTCATACGTTTTGGCCCAGAATTCGGCCGGGTCTTCGCCCCGTTCCCGAGCTTCCATGTCGAAGTAATGGGGTTTGTCCGGCCCCTGCCTGCCGCGTTCCTCGACGAAGTATTTGGACAGTTCCAGGTAGCGGCGGCTGCCGGTGGCATGATACAGCCGCACCAGCGCCAATTCGATTTCCGGATGCCCGCCGTAGCCGGGTTTCTTGCCGGGCTCTAAACCGAAGTTCGCATCGATCAGATCGACATAACGCGACAGCGCCTCAATCAGTTTGCGATCCCCCGTGGCCTGGTAGTGAGCGACCGCCCCTTCGACCAGATGCCCAGCGCAGTACATCTCGTGCCAGTCGCGCAAGTTTTTCCAGCGCATTTCCGGCTGCGCATGAATAAAGTGTGTGTTGAGGTATCCATCCGCCTGCTGTGCGCCAATGACCCGATCCACCACCCGGTCGACCAGGGCAGCCAGATCGGGATCGGGATGGATGGCGAGAGAATAGCTGGCAGCTTCGATCCACTTGGCCGAATCCGAATCGCCAAAGATCAGCACGATTGGGGCCGGGATCGGGCGCTCGAAGTTTAAGTCGAATGCGCTGATGCGCCCCGTTTCTTCCAGCTTACGGTAAATGTGCGGGATGGTCGCCTTCCGGTTGGTTTCGATGCGCGGCGCCCAGAAGGAATCTTGGAAGCGAACGGCTGTGAATGGGACAGGCGTGAGTTTGCGTTTCGCAGATGGCATCAGCTTTCTCCTGTTTTCTCTTGAGAGCCGGTTTCGTCGGACGTTTCGGAGGGTTATTGATCGGTCCTGTGACGGTTCAGGCTTGCGCCGGGCTTTTTTCCTGCTCAGTATACAGGTAGCATTTCACCGTGCGCTGATCGACTCTCACGTCTGGCGGGTCGACCTGCGTGCAAATATCCATCCGATGCGGGCAGCGACCCGCAAATTTACACCCGACCCGGCTGTACTCCTTGACTTCGGTAGCCCCAAGGGTGATATGCCTGGTCCAGGCTTCTTTTTCTTGTGGCTCCGGCTCCGGGACTGACTCTTTCAGCAGTTGGGAATAAGGGTGGAGTGGATGTTCAAGCACTTCAACAACCGGGCCTGATTCCACGACATACCCGCGCAGCATAATTGCGATCCGGTCGCTGATATAGTACGCCGTCGCCAAATCGTGCGTGATGTAAATGATGCTGACCTTCTGCTCGTCTCGAAGCTGGCGGAACAGGTTGACGATCTCCATACGCAGAGATGCGTCCACCATGGAGACCGGCTCGTCCGCTAAGATAACTCGTGGCTGCGGGATTAATGCGCGCGCGATCGAGACCCGCTGGATCTGCCCTCCGGAGAGCTCGTGTGGGTAGCGTTTGCTGACTTCAGCAAGAGATAAGCCAACCAGATTGAGAGCATGATCGACAACCACTGCAGCCTCACGCCGGGTATGCGCCATGCCAAAGTTCACGGCTGTATCGAACAAGTAGCCATCCACCCTCCTTAAGGGGCTGAACGTCTCGAAAGGATTTTGGAATACAGGCTGGACCTTCTTCATAAACGCTTTAAACTCGGCCGGCTTTCGAACTTCGGCTAAGTCCTGGCCTTCGAAATAAACTTTCCCGGAAGTCGGATTCAAATCACGCAGCAGCAGGCGAGAAAGCGTGGTTTTTCCGCTTCCGCTTTCGCCGGCAAGGGTAAAGATTTCAGGCTGCTGGCTGGACAAAGAGAAAGAGACATGGTTCACCGCCACCAGCTTCGAGCCTTCCAGCAGCCCACCGATATGAAACATCACGACGACATCGCGGAGATCGAACAAATTTCCATCCGTATTCATCGTAGACCATCCTTCACCAAGTGACAGGCAACCCGATGCATGTGGTCGACTGTGATCATTTCCGGCACTTCTGTCCGGCATTTTGCAACAGCGACTGGACAGCGGGGATGGAACCGGCATCCAGTTGGTGGGTTGGCCAGGTTGGGTGGGGTTCCTTTCAGGCTGCTCTTGGTCGCTCGAACACCAATCATTGGCAGGGAGCTGATCAAGTGTTTGGTATAAGGATGGCGGGGCGCTCTAAAAATGGTTTCTGTCGGCGCTTCTTCCATGATCCGGCCCGCATACATAATCATCACTCGGTCGGCCACATTCGCATGGACGGCCATATCATGGGTGACAAGCAAGACCGTGTTTTTGCTGTCGGCCTGAATTTCTTTCAGCATTTGGAGAACGCCGCGCTGAACCACAACATCGAGCGCAGTGGTCGGCTCATCGGCAATAATGAGCTTGGGTTGGAATATCGTCGCGAGGGCGATGGCAACGCGCTGGCGCATGCCGCCGGAGAGCTGATGCGGGTAAGAGTAGAGGATATCTTCGGTAAGGCCCAGGCGATGAAGGTGCTCCAAAGTCTGTTCCTGAAACGCCTTTCGATCGGTAAGGCCCTGATGTGAATCGACGATATCTTCAAAGGTCTTGATGATCTTCCGCACCGGGTTTAACACACTCATAGATCCTTGCATCACGTAGGAAATTTCTTTCCAGCGAATGTTCCGGCGCATCTCATCCTGGGTAGCTGTAAGCATATCCACTTCACGATCGGCCAACTGATAATTAACGCTCCCAGAATGGGCTTTCAAAGGGTGCTTGATGTTTCCAGAAACCACCTTAATCAGCGTGGTTTTACCACAGCTCGACTCTCCAGCGACGCCATAAATTTCATTCGGCATTAGCTCAAAATCAACGCCATCCACTGCATGAACGGTGCGGGAAATACCGTAGACTTCGGTCCGATAATAAGCGCAAAGATCTTTTACAGTTAGAAGTGCCACGGTCAACCTCCAATCAGGCGTAAACGCGTCCTTGGATCGATGTACTCATTGATGCTAGAGAAGAGCAGGTACAAGCCAAGGAACAAGACGACAGCCACGACGACAGGTGCAGCAATCCACCACCACACCCCGGCGACCAGCGCACCATGCTGATTTGCCCAGAAAAGTGCGGTCCCGATGGTTGGCGTGCTCACGTCAGACAGGCCAAGAATGCTGAGGGTGACTTCCATACCGATCGACCACAGCATGTTGTTGATGGTCGTGGCAAAGACAATCGGCAGCACGAAAGGCAGGTGCTCGTGGATCATGATCGATAAGGGATGCGTGCCAGAGTAAACAGCGGTGCGCGAGAATGAACGTTCTTTCAGGCTTAACACTTGTGAGCGGATCAGGCGAGCATCCCACGGCCAGCCGAACACCCCCAGAATCAGGCCCAAGGTAACCATGTTCAACTGCCCGCGCAGCAGAAAGCCGAGCAGAATCAGAATGGGCAGCAGGGGCATCACGACGAAGCTGTCGTTAATCGACATCAACACCTTGTCGAGCCACCCGCCCTGATATCCGGCGGAGAGACCCACGATAATCGCAATCACACGCGATATCGCCGCGGTCACCAACCCCAGGAGCAGAGAGTTACGCACTGCAAAGGTCATCCACCAGAAAATATCTTGGCCGCGCGAACTGGTGCCGAAGATGTGCTCCAACGAAGGGGGAGCATCCATCGCAACAACAAACGTCTTGTGCGGGTCGTCTGGTGAGACAAACGACAGAAGGATCATTATTAACACGACAGACAGGAAAATAAAGGCAATGCGGAAGCGGCTGTCGTACTTCAGCAAGTCGCGGATAATTCGGAACATGGTTGATACTCCTATTGATAACGCACACGCGGATCGAACAAGGGGTAGATCAAATCCATAATGAGGACGGCGGTGGCAACACCAATAATCGAGTAGATGGCAATGCCCATAATCAAGGAGTAGTCATTCCGGAAGATGGCTTGAAGCAGCAGCATGCCCATCCCCGGATATCCAAAAACAACTTCCATGATGATCGCGCCGCTAAAGACCGTTCCGAGCGAAAGGCCCAGACCGGTGATTTGTGGCAGAAGCGCATTGCGGATAATGTAGCTGCCTAAAATCTTGCTCTCTTTCATCCCGGTGGTTTCCGCATAAACCACATAGTCCTCGGAAATAATATTCGAAGTCAGCGATTTCATTCCGATAAACCAGCCGCCGAAGCCAACCAGCACCAGGGTAAGCGCCGGGAGCGCGGAATGTTTGAGATACGTCAGGATAAATTCAAGGGACATATTCGGTCTTGTCCCTACCGGATAAGCGCCGCTGAAGGGGAAAATGGGGATCAGGTAAGCAAGTACCACCAGCAGCACCAGGGCAACAACATAGTATGGGATCGGTCGTACCGCCTGGCTCAGGAGATCGATCACGTAGATGGATTTGCTTTTGGGATAGTAACTGGCAAGCGCGCCGAGGAAGTTGCCGATGAACCATGAAATGATCACGGCTGTGATCATCAACGCTAATGTCCATGGCAGCGCCTGTCCAATCAATTCAGTCACGGGGGTGGGGAAAGTGGAGAGTGAGGGGCCCATGTCGCCATGCAGCAACCGGCCCCAGAAGGAAAAGTATTGTTGAACCGGGCTGCCTGATAAACCATACATTTCTGTTAGAGCAGTGCGCATGTGCTCAATCGCCGCCGGGTCGACCGCGGATCCGCTCGATAAGATCATGCTAACTTGCGATTCAACGGGATCGGTTGGAGAGAGTTTGGGGATGATGAAGGTAACGGTCACACCGATAAAGATGACCACGAAGTATTGAATGATCCGAGGAAGTAAATATTGCTGCAAGAACTTCCGCATGAGGACACCTCCATATTGATAAAGCCCCTCCACAACGGTTACGATGGATGTAACCGCTGTGGAGGGCAAAGTCGCTGCTAATGCTTATTTTCCTCGATCATCGCGCACGACCGGTTTCGTCAAGTGAAGTCGCGACTGGATCAAAGAGACGTCTGCGCTACGCATTCTTGGGCTTGATCTTGATAAACATGTATTTGGTGTTCGCCCAGTTCGGTACCGGATCGGTGTACGGATCATCCGATGTGGGGTAGCCCGTGAAGTAGGTCGTATCGCAGGTGGTGAAGACATTGTAGGACATGAGCGGAGTGATCGGCATTTCCTGGGCAGCCAGTTTAATAAACTCCTGGCCGAGATCGATGCCCTTCGGATCGTCGAAGTCAAGCTGCTGGATCGTCTCAATGATCCTGTCTAACTCAGGGTTCTGCCAGCGCATGCTGTTGCTGCCAGAAGCCCGGACGCCGCTTGGCTGATAGAACTTCGAGTGCCAGGACGAGAGGAAGAAGAACAGGTCGGGATGGCCGCCCCAGGTCTCAATCGTCCAGGCCAGGTTCGCGCTGTAATCGCCAAGGGCCATGATGTCCCAGGGATTGTCGCGTGCATCGAGTGTAGTGTCGACGCCAAAGTCTGACCAGCACTCAGCGACCATACTGGCTGCACGGTTCATGGTTGGGTTGCTCTGGTTCATGCTCATCAGTGGGACTTTCCAGTCCGAGCCATCCGGGAGCTTCCATTTGCCGTCGCTGCCCTTCTTCATACCCGCATCCAACATCAACTGCTCAGCAGCCTGGAGATCGTACTTCCACCAGCCGCCGCCAATCGCTTTCTTGATCTCGGCCGCATCTGTGGGGACCAGGTCGCCCAGGGTCTTGCGAGCTTCGTCAGCAATGCGCGTGCATGCGGTGGTGTCAAAAGGCTTGTAATCCGCCCCGCCAACCTTGATGGTGAAATCGTTCAGCCAACCCTCCAAGGGATCGAAGTAGTATTGGGGATACATACCGGTGGGCGGAACGTGAATGGCGGAGATGGTCGCGGCGCCTTTGTAGGAGGCCATCGCAACTCGGACGATATCGATCGCCATAGTCAGCGCCCAGCGCACTTCCTTCTTGTCCAGGCCGGGCTTCTCATTGTTATAAATGACCGCCGGAAGGGTCGGATCGGGATGCGCCCAGGGGAAGGACTTGAACCAACCCACTGAGGTGGGGTTGTTCTTCGCCAGGGTAATGCGGCCTTCAGGAGTGATATCGTGGATGACGTCCAGTTCATGCTGGCTTTGAGCAATCACGCGCTTGTCGCTTGGGCCGGGGGCAATGTACATGGCGTACTTGATGGCCGGTTCACCGAGCAGGGCGATCGAAGTCCGCTGCCAGTCTTCACGGCGTTCCCAAAGGAACCAGTTGCCGTTCGGATCGAAGTTCTTGAGCTTGTATGCGCCAAGGCTGACGGGCGGGTTGAACTTATAGGCCAACGGATCGTCTTGGGCTTCGAAGACGTGCTTGGGCATAATGAAGCAAGCGCCCCAGCGAACAGTGAAGAAGGAGTGGAAGCGTGAATTGGGCTCTTTCAAATAGAAGACGACGGTGTATTTATCCGGCATCTCCATATGATCCACGTTGCCCTGGAACTGGCCTGTGTAAGCCCAACCGTCGTTCTTCATCTGGACGTCGACGGTGTAATACAGGTCATCGGCGGTGAACTCTACATCGTCGCTCCAATACAGTCCCTCGCGAAGTTTTACCGTCATCTGGGTAAAATCTTCATTGTAGATGGGCTTCTCTGCCGCTAACGCATTGTCCCAGACACCATCGACGCCGGCGTCGGGATCGATGTACCAGAGCGCGTCCAGGGCAATTTGCTGCAAGCCGGCTGAGGTAGTGCGGATGCCGGGGCGCCAGCGGTTGAAATCATCTGCCGGTTGGGCGGTGCCGGTGGGATCCTCAAGAATTAATACATCTTTCCTGAGCACGCCAGGTTGCACCTCTTTATCCCCGGCGCCTGCCGGCTGGACAGGGTTTGCCGCTTCGCCACCTGAAGAAGATACGGGGGCATCCGGAGTAGCTGACGGCGTGCAGGAAGCCAGGGCGGCGCCTGCCGTGAATAGTGCTGCTTGTTTCAAGAAATCCCGTCTTGTTCTACCAGACTTACTCATTGTTTTCCTCCAAACGCGAACAGAAAAGATGAGAATCGTAGCGATCGGAAAAATCCGGCTCGCTTAGACGATTTGATTCGCGTGAGTGAAGATGTGCATGCACTGTACAAACGCATGAAAACAAAGAGCTGCGTGTTCTTTTCGTGCAGTGTTCGGAACCTACATCTTACTCACACTGAGAGGATTAATGACCACCATTAAAGTAAGTGCCAGGTCGAATCAATTGATAAAAGGGGAACCGATTGGAAATCATTTTTATTTTAGCAGAAACAAATAGCGCTTGTCAATAGATAATTTTAGCCTTTTGTTCCAGTTTTCTATCGAACAATATGTTTTTGTTTTACTGAATTCCATCTTCTCTTGTTCGGAATTGTTTAGAAAACAATAGAAACTAGAAAAAGACTTGCGTTCCGGTAAAATTGACCCTAAATAAGCACTTTGTAGAGCGGAAGAAGCAGTGGCCCGTCAGAAACAGGTTCGCGCTAAAGAAAACCAAAAAATCCAATGAAATGAATTTGCCTTTCCCTATTGCATTCAATCGAACAAATGATTAAAATAAAAGCATCTCTGTTCGAATAATTTTAAATTCATTCTTGCTTGGGCTTTTTTCGTACCCTATTATTTTTCTGGATCCTATTTCAAGTGCTTATAGAATTGGAGGGGCAAAACACTTTGGAGAACCAAACGAGAACGAGACAAAATAAGGCGCCGAAAATGCGGGATGTTGCCGCTGCTGCCGGCGTCTCCCTCTCAACCGTTTCCTTAGTTGTGAATGGGAAACCGGGGGTAGCCCCTGGCAGGCGAGAGCGAGTATTGAAGGCGATTAAAGAACTTGGGTATATGAATGATGGTCGTCAAAGCGCATCAACCGAAACAAAAGTTTTTGGTCTCTTGATGGAATCTTTGTCTGAGGCGTCAAGGAGTGAGGGCTTTTACACGCGCATCGTTTCAGGGATTGAAGAAACCGCTTACAAGTTGGGTTATCAGGTAATGCTGCACGTCTACCGGCCGGAGATTGACCCGATTAGCTCGCTGCGCGAACTAATGGGTCGAGAGATCGATGGACTAATTATTGCAAACGATGGCGACGTGACCCCCGACGTGATCCGCAGGATTGATGCAAACGGAGTGCCGCTGGTGCTGGTGGAAAACCGCCCATCGGCTCCCATCCATTCTGTCACCGCTGATAACTTTACCGCCGGCCGCACCATGACCGAATACCTGATCGGCTTAGGGCACCGGCGCATTGGCGCCTTGTGCGGTCCGTCCAAATACAGCAGTCTGCGTGACCGCATGCGCGGACACACAATCTCGTTGTATGAACATGGCCTACCTGTAGATCCGGCTTTGCAGCCGCCGCCTGCATCCGGGAACCCGCGCAAAGGGTACGTGCAGATGCAGAAGCTGCTTGCATTACCCGAACCGCCAACGGCTGTTTTTGCCGTCAGCGACCGGGCGGCTTTTGGCGCGATGGAAGCGATCAAAGATGCCGGGCTGCACATCCCCGAGGATATTTCCGTAGTGGGCATCGATGATGTGCGCGACAGCGGATACAGCACCCCGCCGCTGACCACCTTCAGCGTTCCCAAATATGACTTAGGCAGTTCCGCCGTCTATATTCTGACTGAATTGATCTCCGGTAAAGAGATTCCACCCGCGAGAACAGTCCTCCTCGGGAAGCTTGTGGAGCGAAAGTCTGCCTGCCCTCCAAAACGCGAGTAGAATACATGGAGGGGTTGTAGAGGATGTTGGTTTTGGGGTAAATGTAGGAGACGCTGTCTCACTGCATGATCCTCTCCATTGTCTCTGCCATTGACGGGACCCAATCGGCTGGAGGACCGGATGCGCCACGGTTACCTGTGCCGCTCCGGTCGGCGGCATCCGCGACCAGAGCGGCATGTCAATCTGATCCCAATCCAACATCTACAACCCACCATTCGCCCCGCTTGGCTGCAATGCGCAAGCCTGGATGGTTCAAAGCTGCTGCGCTTCGATCTAGAAATCGACGGCTTCGGGTGCAAATGGAAGAACGATCGGAGGGACAATGAAGGTTGAACTTTTGTACTTCAACGGCTGCCCATCCTGGGAAGCCGGGCTTAAAACTTCCGGGAAGCATTCATTGCCGAACAGATCGATACGGATATCCAACTGCGATTGATCGAAACAGACGACGAAGCCAGTGCAGAAAGATTCCTGGGATCGCCATCATTCCGGATCAATGGGCAGGACCTGTGGCCGGAGGAACGCGAGGCGTATCATTTAGGCTGTCGCGTTTATGCCACAGAAAATGGGTTGCGCGGCGTGCCTACGGTTTCTATGTTGAGAGAGAAAATTAAAGATTGGAAGTCAAACATGGAGGGCCTTTCCTGATTAGGGCTTCCTGCTTGCGCTGCGATCGTTTTTCATAAAGCCAAAATCCTCTCTCTGGAGGCTTTCAATCCGCCAAGAGAGCCGGCGTGAAGACCTCTGGCTTTTCATCCTGGGTCTGATCTTCCAGCACCCGCTGCCGGGCTTGCGGAGTGGCTTTCGCCAATCACGGCCGCGTCACAGACTTCTGTAAAAGTGTAGAAGTGTAGAAAGAATTAAAGTCTTCTACACTTCTACGCTTATTTTCTATCAACCGACAGGCTTTTGTTATCCGCAGCCCTCCTACGTGGGACAGCTTTCCGGACAACATTTTTTTAGCGTCACGGATATGTCATCCCTAGAACGTTTCCCATCAGTTCCGCGAACGCTGCCGGCTCCTCGAACGATGGGCGGTGGCCCGAGTGCTCGAAGACCACCAGCTCTTTGGAAGGCGCTTCCAGGCGCTCAAACCATTCCCGAGCCAGCACGGCCCGACCACGAGCTTCGTGCGCGCCGACCACGATGTAAACCGGCACATCAAGGCGTTGTATGTCTTGCCGGAAGTCCAGCTCTTGCAGCTGCGGATACAACAGGGCAAAGGTATCGAACAAGCCGCGCATCGCATTCACCTTGTCCATCAGCGTGTTTTCAGGGACGAGCAAGTTAAACGGCATTTCTTTGCTCGAATCCAGTTCCGGGTAATCGTTCCAATCGTGCTCCGGCAGAATGATCGTCTCGTACAGCAGCAGGTCCTCGTACGGCGGCAGGCCGTTACTGCGCAGCGTGGCCAGGAGCGCATCATTTTCGGTTCGCTGCGCCCAGGCCATTGTGTCCTCGTAGAACATGGTATCGGTTGCCAGCACATTCACCATCTGCCCGGTGCCGACGTAAGCATGATACAGCTCAGGGTGCTGCTGGACGGCCAAGGAGCCAAGGATGGTGCCCCACGAGTTACCCGCCAGATAGATTTTATCCTCACCAAAACGCTCGCGCAGGTAGTTGGTTACCTCGACGGTGTCAGACACCATTTGTTCGAGGGTCATCGTCTCCAGCGGATCGAGCGCTGCGTACGACTTGCCACAGCCGCGCTGATCCCAGGTTACAACAACGAAGTCTTGCTCCAGCCCGGTGTCGGCGCGCATGGCGCCCAGATCGGTGCCGCCGGGGCCGCCTGCCATGTGCAGCAAAACCGGGCTATCCGTGCTGCGGCCGCGGATCATCATCACCTGATCGTAACCGCCAATCCGGACGGTCGCCAGCTCGGCGATGCTGCCCGGCAGCGAAGCGCCATCCGGCCCCATGATCGGGGCGGTGCGGGCGGGCTGGGCCACCGCAATCGCCAAGGCTGCCAGCGCGAGGGTAACGACGCCGGTCAAGATGCCGCCAAACCAGCCAATGAGCGGCGCGGTGCGGCTGCCGAGCCAGCCCGCCAGCCAGACCCCATAACCTGCCCCCAGCATCAGCGGGACCAGGGCCAGCAGGCCGTTGAACAAGCGTCCCACGATGAACGCAATAATTCCGTAAGTCGAACCGAGCTGGATCGCATCGACGGTGGACCCCTGCACGCCCAGGCGGGCCAGCTCGAACGTCCCGGCGAACACCAGCGGGGCAATCAGCATGCTCCAGCGGCTGCCCATCACCAGCCCAACAGCCGCGCCAACCAGCAGCGCCACAGCCATCGACGCCAGCGCCTCGAAAGTCGTGATCGGGCCACGTGGGGTGAGCCAGGCGGCAATCAATCCAGCCGCTGCCGCCAGAAACACTGCGGCGGCCAGGCCAATCCACCAGTTCGACCAGAAGAGATCCAACATGCCCCTGCCTCCTCGACCGGTTCCCTTTATAACTTTTTTATCCAATGAAGCCTCCATCTTAAAATTTTATAATTGCTCAGGCAGTGGTTTATTTTTCGATACTGCCTGTTCTTCAAAAGCATTTTGCGTCGATTCCGCCATGTCAATTCGCATTTCAACGAAACTTGGGCTCGCAATGTACGTCAGGTCCAACCCGTACTAGAACATCAACTGAACAGATTCGATCACCTTAAGCCCGGGGGTCAAGAAGGACGGCCAGTGCACCAGCAAAGCCGCGACCACGAGCAGCACGTTGACCGCCATACCGAGAAGGTAAAACGGGTGAAAATAAAGCAGCAGCAAATAGAAGCCCAAACCCGCTCCTACCAGAGCCAGCGGTGCAGCCAGCGAGGCCGGGATCGCGAAGCCCAGCAGCCCAAACCCGGCCGAGATGAGCGCCAGGCCGCTCGCCAGGAACAGGAAGCCGCACAGAATTATGGCCGGCGATTGTTCCAATCGAAGCCGGGTCAGCAGCCAGGATTGTCCCATGCCCAGCGGCCACGAGCGCAGCCAGGCTGGGTTACGAACCGGAGCGCTGGGCTTGAAGCAGCCGAGAGAAAAACCGGCCGTGATCAGACCATGCAGGATGAGCAGTGCAGCGACAATAGTTTCCATACGAGCCTCCTTGCCAATCTTCTAAATCTTCAAAACAGACCTTGCGAGGATTGCTTTCATTATCACAATTGAACGGGTTGGTAATGCGGCGGGAGCTGGATGGTGGTCTCAGGGCCCTGGATCACGGCTGCGACGTGCATGGCGGTGTGACTGATGATGCTGCCAAACGGATTGCCGCTCAGCAGGAAGGCCAGCGTGATCAGGCTGTTGCCGGCCAGCACCAGGAGCACCCGGCGGCTGCGGAACTCCGGGTAACCCAGGTGATAGGTCAGCGTGACCAGCAAGCTTGACAGAAGCCCGATGAAGCCGACCAGCAGCTTGCCCCACAATGAGCCGGCCCAGCCCAACTGAGAAAACCCGATCGAGACTGCCACCACCGGCATGACGTTGAGGAACAAAGCGTCCAGCACGCCGTACACCAGGCCCGCCCAGGCAATGTCACCGGCCAGCTGTGCGCCATGCAGTTGCTGCGACACGGGCTGGCGGCGCACGGTGGTGATCAGGTAAACGCTCAGCAGCACCCCGGCCGCTGCGCCCCAGACCCAGTTGTGGCGCAAGACCTCAGCCACATCAACTCGATTGAAGACCGTGAAGGCCGCCAGAAAAGCCCCGGACAGCAGCACGTACGGCGCCAGGAACAGCCGCCGCGAGAGCTTCAACACCCCTGCAAACAGCGCGCTGACCCCAAACCCCAGCAGTCCGGCGGCGGCTACCCACAACATCAATCCAAGATTTAATCCCATGACAACACCTCCTCTTTTCGTTGATTAAAGAATAGCGAACTGGAACGTTCTTGACATCGGAGGAACCTTAGAACTTACCCTGGTAAAAATGAATGTCCCAGGCGGGAGTCGGCTCATCATTTCCAACTGCCGAGTCTCGTCAAAAATGCATAGAGCACCGATGGGACCAAAAACAGGGCCACTGAGGCCCTGTTTTTGGTCACGCCCGGCTTGTTTTACTGCAAGCGCCAGTTGACGTCCCAGCTCCCACTGGTTTGCTCGCCTTGGATGAGGATGGTGTAGCGGCCGGTTTGTTCCGTCGGAACGTTAACCGTATCTGCCCTGGCGACCTGCATGACCTCTTCCCACACCAGCTCTCCGTCCGCATTCTTGACTTGCAGGCTGAGTGTGCCTTCGTCCACCTGCACATCATAGGTCAGCGCCAGGGATTGCCCGGCATCCGCCTGGAGGGTATGCGTTTTCACGCCGGTGAAGGACGAGTAGCTCGCCTTCCACCGGTCGAGGATGTGCGTCTCGCGCATGGCAAGCGCCACGCTGCTGTGTCCGCAAGCCGTCAGTAAAACTGTGAGCAGCAGCAGCGGCAGAACCCATCGAAGTAAGTTTTTGGTTTTCATTGTGGTTTCTCCTTTTGAATTGTCGCTTTTCCGTAATCACTCTGTAATTGAGGGTATCAAATCGACGCCGGTCTTGCATCGGAGAAAGCTTCCAAATTCATTCATAAAAATTGTGGATTCTGCCTCTTCATCCCCCTCATCATTTTTGATGACGGAGGTGCTCAGCGTCTGGTATCCAACAAAACAGCCAGCCAGCGCAATTTGCGCTGGCCGGCTGTTTTGAGCTGCTCGCCGGTCCGCTACACCTCGTCTGCGTCCGGGATATCCTCCAACGAGGCATAGCCCTCTTTCAGCGCGAACAGTGCCGCCTGCGTGCGGCTGGCAAGGTGCAGCTTGTCGAGGATGCTGCTGACGTGCGTGCAGACGGTGCGCTCGTGGATCACCAGCTCGTCGGCGATCTCGCGGTTGCTCATACCCTGGGCCAGCAGGCGCAGCACTTCCAGCTCGCGCTGGGTAAGCGGATCGGTGGTGGGGGGCGCTTTGGGCGGGCGGTTCAGCTCCAGCAGCACCTTACGGGCAATGCTCGGCTCCAGCGACGGCTCGCCCTGCGCCACCTGATGGATGGCCTGCACCAGCTCGTCCGGGCCGGAGCCTTTCAACAGGTAGCCAAGCGCACCGGCCTTGATGGCCGGGAAGACCTTGTCGTCGGCGGCGAAGCTGGTCAACACCAGGATGTGAGCGTCCGGCTGTTGTTCTGTGATCTTCTGGATGGCTTCAATGCCATCCATCTCCGGCATGACCAGGTCCATCAAGATCACGTCCGGCATCAACTGGCGCGCCTGGGCAACCGCCTCCCTGCCGTTGCCCGCCTCCCCCACCACTTCGATCCCCTGCCGGGTCGCCAGCAGCGCGCCAATCCCTTTCCTCACGATGGCATGATCATCGCATACCAACACCCGTAAATTAGACATGATCCATTTCCTCCATTTCCTCATCCGCTGCCCGGCTTGAAGTTCCGGTCTTTCGCAGCGGCACCTGCACGCTGACTTTTGTTCCCTCGCCCGGAAGGCTTTCCAGCGCCAGGCTGCCTTCTATTTGGCGGGTCCGAGCGCGCATCCCTTCCAGCCCCATGCCGCCGGGGCGCACCTGTGCCGGGTCGAACCCGACACCGTTGTCCAAGACCTCCAGGCAAACTTCATCGGCCGCATAGTGAAGATCAACATGCACCTCGCTGGCGCGGCTGTGCTTGAGCACGTTGTTAAGCGCCTCTTGTGCGATAAAATACAGCTCTTTCTGCACATCCAAAGACAGGCGCTCCTCACCTTCGACCCGGAACTTGCTCTGGATACCCCCGCCGCGCCTCGACCGCCTCCAGCCGCTCCTGGATAGCGGCGCTTAATCCGTTCTGCTCCAAAGACGGCGGTCGCAGCTCGAAGATCAACAGGCGCATCTCGCGCAGCGCCTCCTGGGCGGTGTCGCGCAGCTCCTCAAGGTGTTCTCTGGCAATTAGAAGATGATCCGCAGCCAACTGGCTGGCAGCCGCTTCGGCGAACAGGGTCACGCTGTACAGCGACTGAGTGACCGAATCGTGCAGCTCGCGCGCCAGGCGAGTGCGCTCGGCCAGGGTAGCGGTCTCCTCGGCCTGCCGGTACAGGTGGGTGTTCTCAACTGCGACACCGATCTGCTGGCCGATGGACGCCAGGAGGCTGCATTCCTCCGGGCTGAGATCGTGGATCTGGCGGGTGCCGAGGTTGAAGACGCCCACCAGCTTGCTCTTGGCCAGCAGCGGCACGGTGATCACCTGCCTCACCCCAACCTTCTCCAGCCAGGCACGTGTGGCAACATCCGGAAATTCTACTGAAGACCAGGCCATCGGCAGCCCTGCATTCGCAGCGATCTCCATCGCGCTTCCCTTATAAGGCCGATCCTGGGTATGGTAGGGGAAATCGGGCGGCAAATTACACCCGGTAATCAGGCGCAAATGCTCGCCGTCCTCTTCCAGGTTGAAGGCTGCACCCAGGTCCAATTTCAGCGCCTGGATGGTTTCCTCCAGGGCGGCATGCATGACCTCTTCCAGGTTGAGGGAGCGGCTGGCCACCGCCGCAATCCGGTTGAGCGTAGCCAGTTCCTGCGTGCGGGCCGCCACCCGGTCTTCCAGTTGGGCGTACGACTCGCGCAGCTCTTCCGACATGCGGTTGAACTGAGTGGTGAGGTCTTCCAGTTCGTCGCCGGTGTGCACGTGGATCTGCTGACCATACTGACCGCCGCTGATCTCCTTCGCGCCTTCGATCAACTTAGCCACCGGCTCGGTAATCTGGCGCACGCCAAACGTGACGACCAGGGTGGGGATGATAATCCCCAGGCCGAGCAAAATCATTAAGAACTGGCCGTAGCCGCGGCTGGAAGCCAGCAAGTCGTTCCAGTTCTCCTCATCCACAAGCCCCCAGGGTGTGCCGGGGATGGGCGCGTAACTGGCCAGGGTTTCACGGCCAGATGCGTCGCGGGCGTGCAGGTAACCCGCCTGGCGGCGCGCCACCTGCTGCACCACCGGCTGGGTGTGGTAGTCGCTGCCAATTTGGGTTTCATCCGGGTGATAAATCACCCAGCCGTTGCCATCAACCAGGTACGGGCTGCCCGCCTCCCCCAGCCGCAGCTTGACAATGCCGCCGTAGAAGGCGCTGTAATTGCTGGCGCCCAAACGGAACAAACCCACCAGCGCCCCACGGAAGTTCTGCTGGGCATTCAAGATCGGCACGGCCACCGCAATCACCTGCATGTCCGCCTGCCCGGCCTGCAAAATATTCGAGTAAGCCGGTTCGCCGCTCTGCCCGCCGCTGCGCAGGATCTGGCGGAAGAAGCTGCTGTCGGACCAGTTCTGGCCGACGAGATCCGGCTGCTCGGTCGGCGCGACCGTCACCCGTCCACTGGAATCGAGCACCAGCACTCCCGCATCGAACACCAGCAGTTGGTTGGTCGACTGCTGTAAGATCTGCGCCTGGCGAGCCGGGTTGGCCGAGTACAGGTCTGCCGAGCGGGTCAGCACGGTCAGGGTGGATACGTACTGGTTGAGGTCCTCGGATAACTGGCGGGCCGAGAGGCGGGTGAGCTGCTCGTTGCGGCCGACGACCAGGTCTTCCGTCACGCGCTGGTAAGCATAGAAAATGGTCACCGCCACCGCAAACAAGATGATGGTGGTCGGCACAAACGACCAGATCAGGATGCGCGTGCCCAGGCGGGAACGGGTGAATTTAATGCGCATCCCGGCTCTCCATCTGCAGCGCCTGGATCCGTTCGCAAGCCCCCTTAATATAGGCGGCCGGAGCCAGCCCGAGCGTGAGGATCTCGTCCCAGGCGGTCTGTGCGATGGACTTGACCTCGCCCATGCTGGCGAAAACCTCCGCCACCACCGAATAGCCCTGGCGCTGGCCCTCGGCGAAGGCGCTTAGATCCATCTCGCCGGCCTGCTCGGGAAACTCATCCCGCACGTATCCGATCCAATCCTCGATGAGCGAGGCCCGGGCCGGCTGCAGAAAGTTGGCGCGTGCCATCGCCCGACCATACTCCTTGCCGATCAGGAATTTCAGCAGTTCCCAGGCCGCCTCAGGATGCTTGGTCCCGGCATAGATGCCAAAACCGTCGGTGGTCGCCAGGGTTACCTTGCGAGCCGGGCCGGTCGGGAAGGGCGCCACCCCCACCCGGAACTTCGCCCGGGTCAGGATGTCTTTGAGCGTCCAGGAGCCATCCTCGATCATCGCTACCCGCTGTTCAATGAAGGCCTGCGGCGGTGCGAGCGAATCGACCATTGGAAGCGCGGCCATCACTTTGTCGTCCCAGATGCGCGCCCGCAGCCACTCGAGCGCCTCCAGCGCCTCCGGCTCGCCAATCATGCAGTGGGTCGGGTCGGCCGGGTCGACAAAATGCCCGCCCCAGCTGTTGACGTGTACCTGGATCCGATCCCACGAAACATCCAACATGCTGCCATACAGCGCCGGCTGATATTCAGTGGCAGAGTGGGTCAAACGGCGCATGGCCCGCAAGTAATCGTCGTAGGTCCAGGAACCGTCCGGGTAGGCCACATCGTAGCGGTCGAAAAGGTCTTTGTTGTAATACAGCGCCAGCGCGCCGTGATACTTCGGCAGCCCAAACTGCCGGCCGTCTCGGGTGAACAGGGCCTGGTACTGGGCCGGGTCCCAATCGTCGATCGTGACCTGGTCCAGGTCGGCCTGGACGAAGGGGCGCAGGTCAAGGGTATAACCCTGCTGGGCCCATGCCGGGAAATGCGTGCAGCAGCCCTGGAACACATCCGCGGCGGTGCCAGACTGAAGATCGAGCAGCATTTTCTCTTCGAAATTTTCGGGGTCGGGGACATAAAAAACGTTGATATTCGGGTTCTCCGTATGGAACGCCGGCAAAAGCTGCTGGGCCATGGGTGGGAACCAGTTGGTGCGCCAATCCTGATACACGAGTTGAACTCGTCGGTCAGACTGTGTTTTGGTGGACTGGGGCAGGCAGGCAGCCAGAACAGCGCCTGCTGCAGCCGTTCCGATGCCTTTTATGAATCTCCTCCTTGAAATCCGATTCAATACAGGTACCCTTTCACCCCTCTTGATGTCAATTTGGCTTTGAATGCTGTTTGGAAAATGCTCTGAATTATTCTACACCAAAGACTACCTTATCAAGGCTCTAATAACCGTCATTTTTGTCACGTTTCGTTTCGTATCATTTTTCTTAATCCGTCAAGCTCGCCACCACGGACAGCAATCGTTCCGGCTGCTCATCTTTGGTGAGAAATGCGTCGGCGCCGGCGGAAAGCGCCTGATCCTGATAGCGAGGATAGAGGGAGAGTACCAGCACCTTCACATGGGGGAAATTGGCTTTGATGCGCCGGGTGGCCTCGATCCCGTCGAGCACCGCCATTTTCGCATCTAAGATCACGAGATCCGGGCAAGCGGTTTGCACGGCAGCCAGCGCGTCGAGACCATTCTCTGCCTCCAGGATTTCATCAGGATAAAAGCTGGCAGCCAGCAGTGCGCGCAAGCTCTGGCGCGTGCGCGGCTGGTCGTCTACGATTAAGAGTTCGGAGGTGCTTACCCATTCCATTCCTTTCTTTCGATATCGGTCCTCTCCTTATCGTAGCAAAAGAGCCGTACTTTGCCATCGGCAGTTCCTCTGAAATCATCTCGTCAAAATTACGCAGAGTTTTCCCGATGGAAGCGATCAAAGATGCCGGGCTGCACATTCGCGAGGATATTTCCGTGGTGGTCATCGATGATGGGCGCGACAGCGGATACAGCACCGCGCCGCTGACCCCCTTCAGCGTTCCCAAATATGATTTATGCAGTTCCGCGGTCTATATTCTGACTGAGTTGATCTCCGGTATAGAGATTCCGCTCGCGAGAACAGTCCTCCTCAGGAAGCTTGTGGAGCGAAAGTATGCCTGCCCTCTTAAATACTGGCAGAATGCAGCGAGAGGTTGTAGAGGGAAATGACTGTCTTGATCGTTCCCCCTTGATCAGCGGATCCGATCGCTGTGATCGACATAATGGGCCAGCTTTTCCAGCGCTAACTGTGTGCCCAGCTCATTGTCCTCGGGACGAATGCCACGTGGAATGTCCCGAAATTCAATCGTTACGTTCGTCCCGCCCTCTACAGCTTCCAGGGTGACTTCCATGATCATCTCGCCTGAAAAAGAAGGATCAGGCGAGTCGAAAGTAACTGCTTCGACAATTTTTCTGGGCGGCGTAAGTTCCACAAATCTCGCTGAAAAGCGGTCCTCTTTCTCGGTTGTTTTCCCTTGGGAGGATTTTTCGGATGCGGGATAGCGCAGCGACATCTGATACCCTCCCCCCACTCTGTAATCAAAATGATGGACTTCGCCGGTCATCGCCCCAGGCGCACGCCAGACAGCCAAAGCCGCTGGGTTCGTGAAAGCCCGATAAAGCGTTTCCGGGGAAGCCTTGATCAAATTCGTGGTTTTCGTGCGGTTACCTGCGTGAGCGTCTGTCATCTTATGCTCCTTTTAACCGGCCGGCGCTGGTTGGTAGGTAGCCACAATCACTCCATTGGCGGTCGGCTTCGCATTCAGGAGCTGGAGTCCTGAATGTGGGCTGCCTTCCGGGAAAAGCCGGCGCCCGCGGCCTAAAATGAGCGGGTAAATCAGCAGCACGAACCGGTCGACCAGGTCATGCTGCATGAGCGACTGGACCAGTTCGCCGCTGCCCATCACCAGGAAGTCCTTGCCCGGCTGCGCCTTCAACGCTGCGACCGTATCGGTAGCTTCGCCGGAGAGCAGGATCGAATTTTGCCACGGCAGCGGTTCTTTTAGGGTCCGGGACGCGACATATTTCTGGTTATTGTTTAGAATTTCTCGAAAAGGGCTGTCCATCTGCTTTGGCCAGAACCCATAAAAATCCTGGTAGGTTCGCCGGCCGAATAATAAGGGTCCGGTGTCTCCCAGGCTGTTCCCAATTTCGGGGCTCTGCATTGCAGCGTAGGGCGCACCCCAACCGCCGAATGGAAAATCGTCTCGCAAGTCCTCATCTTGCCTGCCCGGCGCTTGCATCACGCCGTCCAGCGAGAGGTTTGTGAATACAACGACCTTGCGCATAAAATCCTCCCTTCTTAAGACCGAAAAGTTTGCCCGGCCTTGCAATATTCTAAATTATATCAATTTTGTCATAGTGCTTCAAAAACTTCAGCGGGTAGAGGAGAGGAGGGTTGAAAGCCCTCCTCTCCTCGACCGTGCTTATGATGCGCGCAACAGTTCGTTGGTTTCTATCTTTAGTGATTTTGAAACGCTGCCAGACGGGCTGAATCCTTTCACGATCAGCCAAACCGCCAAGACCATTTCCTGAAGAGCAATCGGAGCAGCCAGGGGAATGTAGCTGGTAATCCGGTTACCGCTGAACAAGGACAGCACGCAAGCTGTCAGCATCAGGAGGATCGCGACGATACCGAAGCCCGACAGCCAGCGAGGAATGAGCCGAGATTGGAAGAACAGGGCGTAGTATAGAAATGCGCCCAGGCAGAAGGCAAATACCGCGACCAGCGCGGCCTGGTCGCGAAAGCTCACCAACAAATTGCCAAGAGCCTGCAGCAACGGGCGATCGGCAGCGCCCGCGGTTGTGAACTGCTGACTGAGTGTCAGCAGGGCCAGCAGGCACACGACCCCGACCATGTAAAATGCCGCCTCTAGAGCCCTGAAGACAACCGACCCAAGGGCCAGGCCTGCATTCGCCCCCTTCATGACCGGATACATTGCGATGGCGATGCCGCCGCTTGCAAAAGCACTTACGAGGTAAAAGAGCGCGCCTGCGGCGAACTGGTTTGGATGTGCGGAGAGCTGAGTGAGGTAGTCCATACTCGTCAGATCCGGTGTGAACGCATTCGCCACGAAAACTACGGCGGTGGCAATGATGAATAGGACGCCTGTAAGCACGGCAATCTTTCGATTTGAATTCATTTTTTATCTCCTTTTTTACTTGCCAAACGAAGCCTGAATGGTCACCGGCTTTGCAGGCAGGGCAGCAATCGCCGGCGAATGGATCCCTTTGGCGATCAGCCAAAGGGCAAATACAAATTCTTGCAGTAAGATCGGCAGGTTGGCGATCATCTGGATCGTCCCGAAACCTGGGATGACGCCCAACATAACCAGCACACTCGCGACGATTGTCAACGTGATACCGATCAAGCCCCAAACAGAGATCCAGCGCGGGACCAACTGGTAGCGGTAAAAGATGCCGTAGTACATGAATGCGCTAATGCACCAAAAGACCAGCACGACGCCATTATTGATCCAGGCGCTCGACGCTTGGATGACGGCGCCGGTGGTCTGGAAGGAAACGGCATCCGAGGCCCCGGCGGTCACAAATTCACGGCTCAAGGCGAGCAGGGCAATCAAGCTGAGGCCGCCTAACATATCGGCCATGCCTTCGAGCAGTCGAAAACCGACCACGCCGATTGCCAGCCCATGACTGTATTGGCGCAAGATGGGATACAGCGTCAGGCCGATCCCGGCGCAGGCAATGGCCATCAGGAATATGAAAAAAGCACTGCTGAGGATGGCGCCTTCACTGGCGGCAATTCCGCTCAGGTAGTCCGGGGCATCCAAGATGGGGCTGTTCAGCAGGGCAGCGATGATCCCGGTCACCGAGCCGATGATAAACAAAATGCCGACAATGGCTGTGTTTGTTCTGCCTGTACCTTCTGAATTTCCATACGTGAACTTCATTTTTTCTCCTTTTTTGAGTGAGGTTGATTCTTTCCATTCGACTGGATTGGTACGACCGAGACCAGGGGCATGCCCAAATCACGCACCCTTTTGAGCAAACCGTGCAGCGCGGCCTGATCGATCACCGGACCGGTTAAGAGGGTGTCTCCGTCCTCTTCCAGCATGATGGTCAGGCCTTCAAACCAGTTTGTCCATTGGCTGTCCAGATGGCCCTTGATCCTGATCTGATAGATTGTGGCTTGGCTTGGGGTCGGTTTTGGTTGGAGTTCGTTTGACATCATCGAGTACCTGTTGTGGCCGGTTTTTACCGTCGGCGGCATCTACCTGGTGTACAGATACTATACCTGCGCCAGAGTGTCACCGATAGACACTTTGGTGTGGGTCAGAGTGTTGTTTTGCGTGCTTACAGGGAAATTTAGGAGGGGTTGGCGCTTATAACAAGCCCAACGCTCGGGCGCGGGCGATGGCTTCCGTACGCCGCTGTACTTGCAGTTTGTCGAAAATTCGACGGTTATGGCCTTTGACCGTATCCAGGGCCAGGAAAAGCCGCTCCCCGATCTCCTGGTTGGAAAGGCCCTCGGCAATCAGGCGCAGCACTTCCAATTCACGCTGGCTCAGTGGCTCAACCATCAGCGAGGGGCTGGAAACAGTGCGGTCGGACGGCTGGTCATTTGCGGGTGTTTCAAAAGCTGCTATCAACTTACCGACATACTCCGGCTGGATGGCTTGCACGAAGGCTTGGGATAAAAGTTCTTTCATTGGCCCGGCTTCATCCACAAACAGGCGAATGAAACCGCCGGGCTCGGCCACTGCAAAGGCCTCGTTCAGCGCCTGCACGGCTGTGGCGTCTTTACCGTCCAGATGAAGCACAGAAGCCTGTAACACCATCGCCCGGAGACGCTCATCGGCCCAACCACGCGCTTCCATCTGCCGGCGATATTCCCCCAGAAGATCCAGCGCTGCCGGGAAATTCTCTTGGGCGATGAGCACCCGCGCCTGGCTGATAGGCAGATCGAACCGGCGGGCCAGTTGGTCGGCAGCAGCCAACTGTCCTTGTCGCAGCAAGACGATCACTTTTGCGGCGGCAATATCCGGCATGCGCAGCAGGAAGTTTTTCTGGCGGGCCGTTTGCTCCGTCTGCGCCAACATCAACTCCGCTTCGTTCACTTCGCCCTGCGCCAGTTTCAACTGAGCCAGGAATACTTCGCTCAGGATGAAACGGTCGACCGTACGATCAAACTGCCGGGTCAGCTGCAGGCTTTGCAGGCCGTGCTGTTCGGCTGTATCCAAATCGTTCCACTGGTAATAGATATGCGCAAGGCCCAGATGGACTTCTCCGGCATTCGGATGAGGATGATCGCCAGATATTTGCAGCACCCGCTGGTAAGTCTCAGCCGCCTGGAAAAGCTGGTTTTCTAATTCCTGCACCCTGCCCAGGTTCGTGGCAGCCAGAATGATTGAAAAAACGTCCCCCGATTTCTGGCTGATGGAGATGCCTTCCAGGCAGGCCTGGGCGGCTGTGGCCCGGTCTCCTTGAAGGAGGCTGGCAGACGTTATCGCCCAGTTCGCTGTAAAGCGGTACGTCAGATTCTCGGGGCTGAGATACTCCAGGGCGCGGCGCGCCTGGATGAGCATGACTTCCGGTTCGTAGCGGGTGAGCGCCAGCGTGGCTCGGGCACAGGCAATTTGCCCAATCAAGTCTCGCATTCCGTCATCCGGTTCCATGTTTTGCAATGCCTTTTCAGCCGCTTGCAGCTTTTCTTCCACGCCGGTTGTCTGCCCGGCCATTAGCGCCAGCGTGCCTGATCTGACCCATAACAGGGGCCTGGCGTTCAGCGCTGCTGTGGGGAGTGAGGCCAGCCAGTCCAAGACGGCTGTGGCAACACCACGAAAGTGCAGGGGCATTCCCTTGCTTTGCATCAGGCGCTCGGCGCGCTCAACATCATTCGCTGCAGTCGCATGTTGGAACGCTTGCAGTGCCAAATTATTTTTCTCATACCATTGGCTGGCGTGGATGTGCAGTTCTGCGACTTCTTCAGGCGCCAATTTCTCCCCCAGGCGCTGTTGCAATAAATTGCCAAAGAGATGGTGATAGCGGTACCAGCGCCGCTCGCCATCCAGCGGTACGGTGAACAGGTTGGCGCGCTCGAGATATTCCAGGGTTTCCTGCCCGGAAGCGGAAGGAACCCCTAACACAGCCGCGCACAGCGGACCGCACAGGCGCTCGAGGATGGATGTGCGCAGCAGAAAAACCTGGATGTTTTCGGGCTGCTGCTGCAAGACTTCTTCCATCAAATAGTCCAGCACGAAATGGTGACTGCCAGTGAAGGATTGAATGAAACCGGCGGCGTCTGAATGTCCCTGCAAGGAAATAGCGGCCAACTGCAGCCCGGCGATCCAGCCTTCGGTGCGAGCCTCCAGAGCGGAAACATCTCCTTCCGAGAGATTCAGCCCCATCACCCGATTGAGAAACTCGGCGGCTTCGGCAGGGATGAAGCGCAAGTCGGCGGCACGCAGTTCGATCAGTTGGCCGCGCACGCGCAAGCGGGCCAGAGGTAAGGGTGGGTCCTCTCGGGTGGCAATGACCAGGTGCATCTGCGGCGGCTGGTGTTCGATGAGGAATGTCAGAGCTCGATCTACTGGTTTGGAATCAATCATATGGTAATCATCCAGCACCAGAATGAAGCTGTCCGAAAGGGCGCTGATTTCGTTGAGCAGGGTTGTCAAAATCGATTCGGCGGAGGGTGGCTGCGGTGACTGGAGCACAACCAATGCCCCTGCTCCAATCTCCGGCGCAATCGACTGCAGCGCAGCGATGAGGTACGCCAGAAAGCGAGTGGAGTCGTTATCCCCTGCGTCAAGTGACAGCCATGCGATCCGCTGCCCGTGGCCCGCAAGCCATTCGCTGACCAGCGTAGTCTTCCCAAACCCTGCAGGGGCTGAGATGAGGGTCAGTTTGCACCCCAAAGCGAGGCCCTCGTTCAGCCGCTCGACAAGACGTGGACGGAGGACAATGTTAGGCCGAGATGGGGGAACATAAAGCTTGGTGAGGAGAAGGGGTTCAGGCATTGCGGCCCTTATATTGTGCCTGGTTAAGAGAAGGGGGAAATTTTCTTATGTCGATCGAGAAGGGGATGGGGCTGATAGTTGTCGGGATTGCGACATCAAGTAGCCGGTGGAAAACGGGATGCACTCCGAAGTGTCATCGATCAGCGCGTGCAGGTCTGACAGGCGCACCCTACGACCATGCTTGGGATTTTTGATGCTGGGGTCACGGTAACCGGGAAGCTGGCCACGCGTCATCCGCTGAGATAAAACACTGAGCGACATACCGCTGATATCCGCGGCTGTGCTCAGTGTAATCAAATGATCCTGGTTCGCCCAAACTTTGGCGCGTAGGATCATATAGCCCACCGGGCTGACCCAAAACGCGTCTGGGGTCTTATTGAAAACGGAACCCTGGTTCAGCCAGGTCTCGACGACCTCACAGTCTTCCAAGGTCTGTGCGGCGCGTTCCTCGGACCAGGTGTACGCTTCCTGCTTTTCTTCGGCGGCGGCGACCGCTTCGGCGACTTCGGCAATCCTGGTCAGGCGCTGCCCGATCTCGGACGCCAACAGCAGGTCCATCGGCGCCTCACCGATCTGCACGGCCGAGCCGGTCGCCGCAATCAGCTGCGTGTTGACCGACGTCCACCAGTTGACCAGTAGCGTCTTGATTTCCATTTCTGCCGTTGTGCTGATCCGAACCATTGTACACCTCTGCATGTGTTCAAAAGCCATCCGAGAAATAGGAATGGTTAATCCTGCCCTTATTTTACCTTTCCAAACCCCAATTTGCAAGGAATTTCATAATTTTATAAAATTGCCTCTTGACAATTACTTTATAATTTTATAAAATTGAACCATGATTAGAAACGGATTAATCAACGCTTCGCATACAACGCCGCGGTTCAATTGTGGCCGCAAACCGCTCGATCTGGGTTTAGGGCTGCCAGCGATGACCGCCCTGTCTCAGGCGAATGTATCCGCGCCCGGAGGTAGATGGGATTAAATCCCTGACCGGATCCATCTACTGAAGAGGCGCGAAGGATGAACCCTTCGCGTTTTTCTTTCTCCAGGGCGCAATGGACAACCAAGCGCCTTTTTTGTTGGAACCTTAACAACCGAAACACCAGGTGACGCAACACCTGGAAACGCAAGAAACAAGGGTACAGTGCAGGCAGTGGTGTTTTACCCGAGAGCACCGCGAGAAGGATACTGCTGCCTGCTCCGCTGCATCAGAAAGAATCTTTTGAAAGGAGGTCCATTAAGGTGATCACAACCATTACCGCCACCACATACTTTACGAACAAGATCGTGATCCATCGCCAGATCCCGCTGCCGCGCGCGGTCGCCCTGATGGGCCACGCAAGCGCCATCATTCCGCCCGACGCAGATCTCTTCGAGGTCCACAGCCCGAGCACGGTCATGCTGGTGCCGACGGAGATTATCTTCAGCGTCGACATAGCATTTGTCCCGCATGTGCCGATGCCGACGAAGGCCGGCATCTACCGCCGCGACCGCGGTGTGTGCGCCTACTGCGGTCGCAGCGTTGCTTGCAGCGAAGCCAGCATGGATCACATTATTCCGCGCTCGCTGAACGGTCCGTCCACCTGGGATAACCTGGTGAACGCCTGCCGGCGCTGCAACGAGAAAAAGGCCAACCGCACGCCTGAAGAGGCGCATATGCCGCTCCGGTTCGAGCCGTTCACCCCCAGGGTGCATCTACGAGCGGAATAAATTGGTTTTCCAAAGGGGGGAGCGCGCGGAGGAATCACTGTTTTGTCTGAGGGGACAACGCTCCCCACTACCCAGCCAACGGGATGGCGCTCCGGCCACGTGGCCATCCCGTTGGCAACTTTGCCGAAATGGCGGAATGGCAGACGCTCCGCACTCAGAATGCGGTGGGGCAGTGCGCCCCTTGCAGGTTCAACTCCTGCTTTCGGCATGATGGAGGCCATAGCTCAATGGGCAGAGCGTCTCGCTGTGACCGAGAAGGCTGCCGGATCGTGGCCGGCTGGTCTCCCTGCTGTAAACTGCTCGGGCCGGAGAAATGGGTTATCTCCGGAAAAGTTCCCATTTCGACACTTGCCTGGGCATTCTTAGGGCCATAGCTCAATGGTAGAGCAACAAAACGCCCGTCGCCGCTCTTTGCCCGTCGAGCGAAGCGCTCGTCTCGGGCCGTTGGTTGATGGTTATCCCTTTTCAGGAGTAGGTGTGGGTCCGATTCCCACTGGCCCTATCATAAATCAGAAGATATCGGGGTAATAATCCGTCTCCAGCGCTTGCCCATCAGTGGGCCGAAGGTTGACGGTTATCTGGCATACAGGTTCGAATCCTGACCGCCCCACTAAAATGCCGGGCCGATTGGCGTGGGTTACCACCATACGCCGAAAGGCACCCGAGGGTCTGGCCCCTCAAATTGGTCGCAGCCAATGTTGGCCCTGGCTGTGCCAATCACCCACCCAGATTTTGCCCGGCATTTGTCCAGGTGTGGAGCGTCGGGTAACCCCGGCGCTCCACACCGTCTATTCTGTCATTCTTGTCGAAAGGAGGAACCCATGACAAACCTGATCTACAACCTGTTTAACCGCAAGCACACGCCGCAGTACGCGCCGATCCCGGGTTCCGACCAGGCCCCGAACTCGGCCGGCGGCTACGCCTGGCAGCTCGACCCCTGGCAGCGCCTGATGCGCTTCCTGGTGTTGGGCACCGAAGGCGGCACTTATTACATCAGCGAGCAGACCCTCACCCGCGACAACGCAGTGAACGCCCTGCTCTGCCTGGCAGAGGACGGCGAGCGCTTTGTCCACACGATTGTGGACGTCTCGCAGAACGGACGGGCCTACAAGAATGATCCGGCCATCTTCGCTCTGGCGCTGGCCTGCTCGACGGAAGCCGACGAAACGCGCCGGCTGGCGCTGGCTGCCCTGCCGCGTGTGGTTCGCACCGGCACCCACCTGCTGCACTTCGCCGCATACGTCGACGGACTGCGTGGTTGGGGCCGCGGGCTGCGCAAAGCGGTCGGGAGCTGGTACACCGCCAAGACGGACGAACAGCTGGCCTTCCAGCTGGCCAAGTACCAGAACCGCGACGGCTGGTCGCACCGCGACCTGCTGCGCCTGGCCCACCCGACGCCGGACAGCGAGGCGCGCAAAGCGCTGTATCGCTGGACGGTGGGGGCCGAAGACGTGCCGGTCGAATCGCTGACCGGGTTAGTCGCCGGGCTGGAGCAGCTCATGCGAGCTGAAAACGAAAGCCAGGTGGTCGGGCTGATCCACTGCTACCGGGCGCCGCGCGAGGTCATCCCGACCCAGTACCTGACCTCGCCGGTGGTTTGGGGGGCGCTGCTGCCGAACCTGGGCATCACGGCGCTGCTGCGCAACCTCGGCAACCTGAGCAAGGTTGGCCTGCTGGTGCGTGATGCGCCGGCAGTGACCGAGGTGGTCGCCCGCATCACCGACCGCCAGGCGCTGCGCCGCGGCCGGGTCCACCCTCTGCAGGCGCTGGCCGCCCTGGTAACCTACCAGCAGGGTCGCGGCATGCGCGGGTCGGGCCAGTGGGCGGTGGTTTCGGAGGTCGTTGAAGCGCTCAACCGGGCGTTTGCCATGACCTTCGAGAATGTAACGCCGACCGGCAAGCGCCTGTACCTGGCGCTGGACGTCTCCGGCTCCATGACCCGGGGTTCGGTTTCGGGCATTCCCGGACTGACCCCGCGCGAGGCCTCGGCCGCGCTGGCCATGATCACGGTCAACACCGAAAATGAGGTCATCCTGCGCGGTTTTTCGACCCGGATGACCCCGCTGGCGGTCCACAAGGGCATGAGCCTGGAAAAGACCACCCGGGCCATTTCGAACCTGCCGTTCGGCGGGACGGACTGCGCCCTGCCGATGCTGGACGCCCTCCGGCACAACCTGGCGGTGGATGCGTTCATAATTTACACGGACAGCGAAACCTGGGCCGGCCAGATACACCCGATGCAGGCGCTGCGCGAATATCGGATGAAGACGGGTATCCCGGCTAAGCTGGTGGTGGTGGGTATGACCTCTAATGGTTTCACCATCGCCGACCCGGAAGACGCCGGAATGCTCGATGTGGTTGGCTTCTCCACCAATACCCCGTCCGCCGTCGCGGACTTCATTACGGGCCGATTGGGCCAGGGCGCGGGTGAAGTGGAAGAATAAGTCAAACGCGTAAAAAACCTCACATGGGGAGCGCATCGATGCGCTCCCCATGTGGCTTTAAAGGCCACGGGCTTTCAAACCATCGTTCCCAGCAGCTGCCCGGAAACAAGCGGGTATTCGCTGGCCTGCAAGATTTGCACGCCATGATGGGTCAAGCACGAGCGGACGTCGGCGGCCAAATTGAAGGAGGCCTCAAAAACCTCCAGGACCGTCTCGGCCACGTCGTCTGCTGCGATCCGGTTGATCGATATCTTCCCACAGCCTTCACATCGATGGATCAGCATCAACTCGCCACCCCCGGCGCGGGCGTACTTATTGCGAGAACGCTTCCAAGTCAAGCCGATCGGTTTCATCTCGGCTTTGCACGCCGACAAGCGGTCGCCCGCCTCGAACAGATCGAGATGGCGGGAACGCAAGCAGTACGGGCAGTGGTTGCGGTTCTGGACGCCGGAGACCATCGCATCGCCGGTGATGTAGACGCCGCAGTGCACGCAGCGGAATCCGTCTTCGGACTCTATCCATCTTCTGGTTAAGATCTCGCTTCTACTCATGGTTCCACCATCAAACGCATCAAGCTCTTGTAACGGTACGGGCTGATCTTTCCTGCTACGACCGCATTCCGGATCTCGCATCCGGGTTCCTGGTCGTGGCGGCAGTCCAGCCCAAATTTGCACTGCCCAAGGTATGGGCGCATTTCCGGGAAGCAGGCCGCCAGTTCGAGCCCATCCAGGTCCCGTAAGCCGAATTCATGGACGCCTGGGGTGTCGATGATGGCCCCGCCAAATTCCAGGGCGAACATTTCGGCATGGCTGGTGGTGTGCTTCCCTTTCCCTGTATATGGGTTGACTTCCTTAACCCGCAAACCCAGGTCGGGTTGGAGCGCATTCAACAGCGAAGTCTTCCCCACCCCAGACTTCCCCACCAGCACAGATGTCGCATCCTGCAGCGCCTGCCGGAGCTCATCCAGCCCTTCACCGGTCCGGGCGCTGGTCAAGATCAGCGGGTAACCAATTTCCTGGTAGACCTGGAGGGCATTCGAGAGCAGCGGCCCTTGGCGCTCCTCTTCAGACCGGATCAGGTCACTCTTCGTGATGCAGATCAGGGCCGCCAGTCCTGCAGCTTCTGCAGATACCAGGTAACGGTCCAGCAAGTGCCATTTCGGTTCCGGCTGCGCTGCGGCGAATACAGGCACGACACGATCGACGTTGGCTGCAATCACCTGCTCGAAGGGGCGCGCCGAAGGCATCGGCGCCGCCGAACGGCGGGACAACTGATTGCGCCTCGGCAAGCGGTCTACAATCATCCCGGAACCATCCCGGGCGTCGATCAACTGCACTGCATCCCCGACTGCCACTGAGTCTGTACGTTCCACCGGTTTGTCTTTGCGGGCAGTGCGCTTCTTCGGGGCCACTCCGGCCCTGGAAACCTGCCCCCACTGCGCCAGCTTATTCGACAGCGCACATTCAATCCTGCGGTCGTCAACCTGCACGGAATAACCTCCGGCGGTTTTGCGGCAAACGATACCGGTATACATTAATCGGGTACTGGTCGTATCCAACGAAAACTCTCCTGAAAATAAAAAAGCCAGCCACAATTCATTCCGTGGCTGGCGAATTTGTCCTGCTATTTTGGCCTTGCTAGACGGGCGGCGCATGTCGAAAGCGCCGATGTCCGGGTGGCTGCCAAATGAAAGCGAAAGCCACGGGCATATGCACGCCCGTGGCCGAAAATTCATCTTCTGAGATTACTGGAAAAATGAACCGCAAGAAAAGCGGCTATCCTTCCGATCCAAAGGCGCGCTTATGCAACTCGATCGAGTCCGAACACAGCAACTTGATGCTTTTGCAAACAGCGTTCCTTTCGTGAGAATAAGATTAAGTACGGCGAAATTCTATCACGCATCCTATCCCGAGTTAAGAAGCCATTTTTGGGGAGGGTTTAATCCACTTCGGTCATCCCCTTGAGCACTTCTTCAGGCACCAGCGGGAAACGGTCAAACCATACGCCGGTGGCATCATGCACTGCGGCGGTGACAGCCGGCGTAAGGCACATATTCATCACCTCACCCAGGCCGCGCGCCCCCCACGGTCCACGTGGGTCGGGGATCTCCAGGATCATCAGGTTCATTTCATCCGGGATATCTTGAATGGTGGGCACCAGGTAGGTGGCCAGGTTGGGGGTCAGCACCCGCCCGTCCTTTTCCACAAAGTTCTCCATTACGGCGTAGCCGACCGACTGCACCAACCCACCCTGGATCTGCCCCTCAACCAGTCCGGGATTGATGGCCTTCCCCACATCGATGGCACAGTAGACCTTCTCCACCTTCACCTGCCCGGTTTCCATATCGACCACCACTTCGGCAGCCTGGGTAGTGTAGGCATACGCCACGTTGGGGTCGCACTGCCCGGTCTCCGGGTCAGGGAGGGTGGTCTGATGGGGCAGGTAGGTATGATCCAGGCGCACGGGCCGCTCTTCGTTCGCCCACATCGCCAGGGCCTTTTCGGCGCCCTCTTTGAGGGCGTTGCCGATAAAGAAGGTCATGCGCGAGGCCGAGACCGAGCCCGAGTTTTTCACCTTTGCGGTATCGGTCGAAACCAGTTCGATCTGTTCCATTGACAGGCCTAACGCCTCCGCAGCCATCTGGGTGATCACCGTGTGCGCGCCCATGCCCACCTCGCTGGCTCCGTGCCGGATCACCGCCCGCTCGATCTCCGCTTCACCATGCAGATCGATCCCGACCGTGCAGCTTTCCGGGTAGCCGAAGGAAAAGCCAACGTTCTTATGGGCGCAAGCCAGCCCCAGCCCGCGGCGCAGGTGCGGCTGCTGCGGGTCAACCTTCAAGCGCGGCTGCGCCAGCGCCCAGCCGCCGGCCTTATCGCTCCAACCTGCGCCTTCCGCGCAAGCCTGGGTGACCTCGCGGATCGTCACGCCCGGCGGGTAAGGTGCGCCCGTGGTCTGCAGCGAGCCTTCCCTGGCCAGGTTGCGCATGCGCAGCTCGACCGGGTCCATGTCCAGCGCCTCCGCCAGCTTGTTCACCATCTGCTCGGCGCAGTACACCGCCTGAGGGCCGCCGAAACCGCGGAACGCGCCGCGCGGTACGTTGTTGGTGTACACATCATAAGCGTCCACGCGCACGTTGGGGATCTCATACGGCCCCAAGGAGTTGAGCACAGCGTTGCTGGTCACAATGCTTGTGGTGAATTTATACGCGCCGCCGTCCGCCAGCATTTTCACTTCTGCGGCCACAATCTTGCCGTCTTTCGTCGCGCCCCACCGGGTGAAGATGCGGAAGGGGTGTCGCTTGCAGTGCCCCAGGATCGACTCCTCCCGGCTCCACACCACCTTGACCGGGCGTGGGCTGCCCATCCGCTGCAGCTTCAGCGCTGCCAGCGCCACGATGATCTGCACCGAAATGTCCTCGCGCCCGCCGAACGCTCCCCCGGTCATCGGGTAGATCACCCGCACCTGGTCCTCCTCCAGCCCCAGGGCGTGGGCCATCTGTTTGCGGTCCTTTGCGCCCCACTGCCCGGTGGTGATGACCGCAATCCGGCCTTCTTCATCCATGTAGGCCAGCCCGGACTCGGTTTGCAGGTAAGCGTGCTCCTGCGCGGGGGTGTTCAGCACCGACTCGACAATCACGTCTGCCTGGGCAAAACCGGCCTCCACGTCGCCGTTGTACAGCTTGTGATGTCCGAAGGCGTTGCTACCTGCGTCTGGGTGAAGCACGGGCGCATGCGCCTGAATGGCCTCTTCCACGTCGCACACCACCGGTAAATCTTCGTACTCCACTTCGATCAGGCTGCACGCTTTCGCGGCGATCGCTTCCGTCTCCGCAACCACGGCGGCCACCCGGTCGCCCACAAAACGGACCCGGTCGGCATAGGGTTTCGCGCTGGGCCCGCACAGCACCGGCTGGTCGTAGCTGTAATAGCCGAACTCATTGCAGGCTACATCCAGTGAGGTCAGCACGGTGAGAACGCCTGGCAAGGCCTCAGCCTTCGAGGTGTCTACCCGGCGGACGATGGCATGCGGCCTATGGGACATGAGCATTTTCATATAGGCCTGCCCCGGCATGATCATGTCAGAGGCGAAGACAGCTTCTCCTTTGACTTTCGATTCGGCGTCGATTCTCGGCACAGACTTGCCAATATAGTTCATATTCATCTTGTCCAATCTGATGGTTTGTCTGATATTCTAATCCATTTATGGTATGGGAGGGTGCTTGAATCGCCATCAGCCTTCCAAGATGGTTCGCAAAACCGCATTCAAGTCATCGGCCTGGACGTAGTCCACGACTGTGACTTGCTGTCCGGAAATACCCGGCACCTCCTGGACCGCCTGAATGATCGCCAATGCCAGCGGCACGGCGATCGGACACAGCGGCGAGGATGGTCGGAAGGTATAGCTAATTTTGCCTTCAGCGTCGACCTGAATGTCTTGCACCAGCCGCATGCAGACCACGTCTGCGCCGGTCTCGGGGTCGATTACGCCCATCAGCTTTTCAACCACCGCTTTTTGAAGTTCACCCGAATTCATGGCGCCTGCACTTTCTCTGGGAACAGCCCCACAAGCGCCTGCTCCCAGACTTTGCGGATCGCATTGGCTGCGGGCGAATGGGGAAACGCTTGGGTAACCGGTGCACCCTGCAGCATCGCCTGGGGGATGCTCTCATCGAATGGGATTTCGCCCAGGACTTCGACGTTCTCCTGGGCAGCAAACTCGCGGATCTGTTGAGCGCCTTGTGAATACAAATCGGCTTTGTTGATGCAGACCACCGTCGGGATGCGGAAGTGCTGTAAGGTTCCTAAAGCGCGCTGCAGGTCGTGCAGCCCCGCCAGCCCCGGCTCGGTCACGATCAGACCCAGCTCGGCGCCGGAGCAGGCCGAAATGACCGGACAGCCGATCCCCGGAGGCCCATCCACGATCACCAGTGGCAGGCTTTCATCCTCAGCCCACAAGCGGGCCTGCTGTTTGACGAGCGTCACCAGCTTGCCGGAGTTCTCTTTCCCGGCAAACAGCTCGGCGTGGAACAACACCCCATACGGCGTCTGCGAGCGAAACCAGTGCCCATCCTGCTGTGGAACCATTTGAATGGCCTCGTTCGGGCAGGCATACCGGCAGGCCGCGCAGCCTTCGCAGGCCAGCGAGTTAATCTGATAAGCGGCAAGGGGTTCTTGCGCCGGGATAATCGCATCGAAGCGGCAGACGGAAACGCAAGCCCCACAGCTGCTGCAGCGTTCCGCCTGGATATGCGCCTGTGATCCGCCCCAGAATTGATGGGACTCTGCCGGATCGGGCTGCAGCACCAGGCTAAGGTTAGCCGCATCCACATCCGCGTCGACAAACGCCGCGCTAACGCATGACCCCTGACTTCCGGCCAGGTGTGCAAAAGCTGCGCTCAGGCTGGTCTTGCCGGTGCCGCCCTTGCCGCTGAGGATCACCAGCTGCTTTATTGCACCCACTTGCCACCTTTTTCCAGTTGGGGCATACGCTCATTCCTTTCAGTTGACCAGGCCTGCCCGTATCCACTCCAGCAAGCTCCGCAACACGCCTGCATACTCCGGCTCGATCTCCACCAGTGTCTGGCCCTGCGCCAGACCCGCAGCGATGCGGCGGTCGAAGGGGATGCGCAGCAGCATGGGCAGGTGGCTCTCGCTGCAGAACGCTTCCAGCGGCGGGTAGGGATTGCTCCCCCGGTTGACCGCCACCCCGGCCGGGATGCCCATCTCCTGCACGATGCGCGCCATCTGCTTCAAGTCATGCAAGCCGAACGGGGTTGGCTCGGTCACCAGCAGTACGAAATCGACACCGCGCAGGGTTTCAACGACCGAACACGAGGCTCCGGGCGGCGCATCCAGGATCACGGTCGCTTCTTCCGTCGGATGCTCGAACTGCTTCAACTGGCGAATGACCGGTGTGGGCATGGGCTCGCTGATGGTCAGCTTGCCGTGCGAGAAGTGGATGCCCTCTGCAGTCAAACCGGCTTCAAGCAGGCCGATCGCGTTAGGGACTTCTGCGATGGCGCCCGCCGGGCAGTTCCAGGCGCAGCTGCCGCAGCCGTGGCACAGCTGTGGGAACACCAGAATGGTCTTACCGATCTGCGCCAGGGCATGGTACTGGCAAACCTGCACGCACCTGCCGCAGGCCGTGCAGGTCTCGCTTTGGATCTCCGGAACGTTAACCACTGCCGGGGACTGCCGGTCGAGGATGGGCTTGAGGAACAGGTGCCCATTCGGCGCCTCCACGTCACAGTCTACAAACCAAACCTCGCCGCACCCGGTCAGGCTGCGTGCCAGGCTGGTGGCAATCGTTGTTTTGCCGGTTCCGCCCTTCCCACTGGCGACTGCTATACGCATGGAACGCTCCAGCCTTGTGCGGTTAAAACACCGCCAGGTCGCCCTGTCCGAAGCGCTCCGCAGCCTCTTTCACGGTCAGCGCATCGTTCGTGAACAGGTACATTTCGACGTCGGCGGCTCGCAGCGCAGCTGCCGCGTTCGGGCCGAAGTCACCACTGGCGGCCGCATCGGCTTTCTGATCGATGACGAACTGGGCCGCGGATACCCCGGCCCCACCGGACTTCCCTTCACCTGGGTTTTGGAACGCCTCCCAGGCGCCGGTCTCGGTGTTGACCTTGATCAGCCAGGGCGCCCGGCCAAAACGCCGTTCGACCGGTCCGTCGTACTGTGGTTGTTGTGCAGAAATAATCAGGATCATAATCACTCCTTTATTGCCGCTGTTTGAAATCAAAGTGGATGCCATGCCACCCACTTTGATTTCTCGCAGGGGTTCGTCGCCCAACCCGGTCCCTATTCGGATGCCGAAGCGGGGCAAGAGTATGCGGTGAACGAACAGCACCAGCAGGGTCGCAAGACCCGCTGCGCCGAAAATCAGCAGCGAGCTGTCAAGCCGGTTCATCAGCGCCGGGTTATCCAGCTTGACTTCGGAATTAATGCAGCAGCTCGGTGTGGTCGATCAGCTTGCCATCGAGAAAGGCCTGCACGGCGGTGTCGATGTCACGGATATTGGTGACGATCGGGGTGATGTTCAGGCGGCGCATGCTCTCGTATGCGCCCATGCCCATCCCGCCGCACAGCAGCGCCTTGCAGTCGGCGATGGCCTCGGCCATGCTAACGTGCTTGTCATGCGAGCCGGCGTCCATGCCATGCCCCGCGCCATGCTGTTCGTTGTCGCTGTGCAGGTGCTGGAATTGGCCGTGGCCCATCTTGTCGCGCATCTCGCGCTGGGTCACCTGTCCCTCTTCAATGGTCAGCACAAGGTAATACGGCGCGCGGCCAAAATGCTGGCTGATGGTCTCACCATCGTCGGTAATGACTGCAATCTTCATATTCAACTCCTTTTTTAGCACTTCTAATGAGAAATGATGGCCGCCGGGTTCTTCCCGTTCATCTGCCGGATACAAAATAAGCAGGATTTGAGCATCCGCATTGCCCGGGTTTTCCCAACAATGCGGCAGGTGCGCCTCGAACAGCAGGCTGTCGCCCGGCTTCAAGAAGTACTCGTCCTGCTCGATTTGATAGCGGATGGTCCCGCTCAAGCAGTAGACGAACTCAAACCCGGTGTGCACGATCATCTGCTCGCCGCTGCCCATGCCCGGTCCCAGCGAGACCACGAAGGGCTGCACGGCGCTCCCGGTGAAATCCTTACCCAGGTTTTGCATGCGCGTGCTGCCGAAGGTAGCCAGCGGACGCTGCTCGAGCGAGGTGAACACCACCCGCCGTTCGACCGGCTCGGATTTAAAGAAGGCGGAAATCGGTACGTCCAGCGCCAGGGCCAACTGCTGCAGCGTGCTGACCGAAGGCGAGGACTTTCCATTTTCCACCAAGCTGAGCGTGTTCACATTCAAGCCGCTGCGCTCCGCCAGCGCCCGCAAGGAGTATCCCCGGCTGGTCCGCAGATCACGCAGCCGTTGGCCGACCAGCACTTCTGCTGAAGTCTGATTGGCCGAACCGTCTGGGTCACGATCATTATGAAACGACATCGGTCTATTGCACCTGATATTCCATCTGAGTCAGGCTGTGGATGTTATCCGAGATCGGGCAGCGGACATCGATATCGTGCAGGAACTTCTCTTTCTCTTCCTGGCTCATATCGGCATCGATATTGACAACGACGCGCAGGCAGGGGAACCCGGCGCGCGTACCGTTGCTGCTCTTGCCCATGAAAACATCCGTATCGAGTTCACCTTCGACATGCACTTCAATGCCGTGCACCGGCAGCCGGCGCTGTTTGGCGATAATGTGACCGATGGTCACAATGCAGCCGGCCAGCGAAACAAACAGGTATTCCAAAGGAGTGGGGCCAGAATTTGCGCCGCCTCCTGCGGCAGGTTGATCCACATAGGCCACATGGTCACGGGAACGGGTCTCGATCTTGAAACCCTCCAATTGCTTGGCGTTTACACTTACAGTCTTAATCATTGAAAACCCTCTGTTGAGATAGATGTACCAGAATTATAGTACAAATCTAAGATTTGTGAGGGAAATCGCACAAAATAATTATATACCAGCAATGGATGGAGGACCATTCGGCAGAGAGCGAGGGCCTTGCGGCGGGCAGGATCGGATGGCTGGGGTTTCTCCCGATCACCGCTCATCCCCGATGATGAGAAACAAGCTTTAGAGCAGCAAAAAGGATGGCTGGAGAAGCGGCTCGAAGAGGTCAACCAGCGGCTGCAGGGCTCGAAGGCATAGACGGCGCAATGCTTGTTCTTACAAGGTGTAATACAACAATCGCTGCGCCTTTTGCGCCATTGGGATGCCGCTGGTCAAGCGGAACATCAGGCGGTAGAAGGCGCCCAGTTTGGGGATATCCGCTGATTGGCTGAAAAACCACTCCTCTTTGAGCCGGATGCCTTGCGCCCAGGTCTCGATTTCGTGCGGATCATCGATGCCCCAGTGGATCACTGCGCCGGTCTTACGGATCGATGGGTGCGACTGAATGCGGCCGGCGGTCAGCTTACTGAAGGCATCGAAGGCCAAGTGGCAGCCGGGGAAACGCTTGTGCAGGCAGAGGATCAGATCGCGCACTTCGCTTTCCTGCAAGTACATCAGCAGGCCCTCGGCGACGACGAACACCGGCCTGCCTTCCGGACGGATCATCTGCGCCCACGACAGGTCGGTCACCGAAGAGGCAATCATCCGGTAGGTATCGGTCTCCTGATAAAACTTCTTGCGCAGTTCGATCACGTCCGGCAGGTCCAAATCGAACCACAGCGCTTGCGTGTGCTCGACCCGCCTGCAGCGGCTGTCCAATCCACAGCCCAAATGGATCACCACGGCGTTGGGATGCTGCGCTAGAAACGAACGCAAATACTCATCCAGCTGTTTGGCCCGCATCAGCAGCGTGACCGCAGTCTTCTGCGGGACTTTGAGCGCTTGAAAGTCGTATTGCGCTCGCTCCAGGATCTGGCGGGCTTTTTCATCCTGCAGGATTGGGTTGGTTTGCGCTTTGGCGTACAGCGGGATCAGCAGGGTTTCCTGCTCTTGGGTAAGCGTGATTGTTTCCTTGGTTTCCATTTGAACTCCATGCGTACGAATAGGTCTATTATAAATTCGATTGCATCAATCGGACCGGCAGGTTAGGGAATTTTAGCCGCCACTCCTACCCCCATCCCTGTATAATCGAACTGTGAAAGAGACTCCCCCTTACCTGATTGGCCTCGATATCGGCACGTCTGGCGCAAAGGCTGTCGTTATCGACCGCGCCGGGACGCTGCTGGCGTGGTCGGGCCGGGAATATCCCATCCTCACGCCGCAGCCGGGGTGGGCCGAACAAGACCCGGCGGATTGGCTGTCGGCAGCGGCGGCCTGCTGCGCCGAGGCAGTGCGCCAGGCAAACATCGATCCGAATGGTGTGGCCGGAATCGGCTTGACCGGGCAGATGCACTCGCTGGTCTGCGTAGACGAGCGGGGCGAGCCGCTGCGCCCGGCGATCCTGTGGGCCGACCAGCGCTCCGCAAAACAGGTGCGCAGACTGACCGGCCAGATCGGGCGCGAGAACCTGGCGGCCTGGGCGGGCAACCCACTGGCAGCCGGTTTCATGCTGGCCTCGTGGGCCTGGCTGCTGGAGAACGAGCCGCGCACTGCCCAGGCGACCCGCTGGCTCATGCTGCCCAAGGACTACACCCGCTACCGCCTGACCGGCGAGATCGGTGCCGAACCTTCCGATGCTTCGTCTACGCTGCTGTTCGACCCGCACACCCGGCAGTGGTCCCAACCGCTGCTCGAAGCTGCCGGGCTGAGCGCAGAACGCCTGCCGCAGGTTCGGCCGTCGGGTGGGCTGGCCGGCGGCCTGCTGCCTGAAATAGCAGCCGCTTGCGGTTTGTTGAGCGGCACGCCGGTGGCGCTGGGCGCCAGCGACGTCTCGGCCCAGGCGCTGGCCCAGGGTGCGATCGAGCCGGGTTTGGTCTCGTGCACCATTGGCACGGGCGGGCAGCTCTTCGCTCCACTCTCCGCCCCTCGCCATGATCCTCAACTGCGCCTGCACCTCTTCTGTCACTGCCTGCCGGACACCTGGCATCAAGAGGCCGCCATCCTCTCAGCCGGGCTGGCGCTGCGCTGGCTGCGCAACCAGGTCTTCCACGCCCAGGGTTACGGCGCCCTGGCGGACGCAGCCCAAGCGGTCGAGGCTGGGTTGGAGGGGCTTTTCTTCTTGCCTTTCCTGGCCGGGGAACGAACGCCGTACATGCAGCCAAACCTGCGGGCGGGCTTCATGGGATTGGAGCTGCGCCACACCCAGGCGCACATGACCCGGGCGATGATGGAGGGGGTGGTCTTTGCCCTCCGTCAGGGGCTGGAGCTGATGCAGTCGTTGGGCGCGCCGGTCGAGCGGCTGCTGGCATCCGGCGGCGCGACCCGCCACCCGCTCTGGCTGCAGCTCCAGGCCGATATCTTCAACCGCCCGGTGTTCGTCTCTCAGGCTGAAGAAGCCACCGCCCGCGGCGCGGCGCTGCTGGCCGGCATCGCCACCGGGGTCTACGCCAACGGGCGAGATGCCATCCGGCAAGCGGTGTCTGAGCCGCGCCCGGCCACCTTGCCCAACCCCGAGCGCGTCGGGCGCTGCGCTGCCGCCTACCGCGAATATACCCGACGGGCAGACCTGCTTTCGGAGTGGTACCGGAAAACTGCCTGAAAGCGGTGTATATAGGAGCGAATGGCTGTAGAGCCTGCTAGACGGCCAAAGAAAAAAGCCTGATTTACCTGCGGAGAGTATCCCCGCAGCCAAATCAGGCTTTTTTCTTTGGCCGTCTGGCGCTGCAATCAAAGATTATTCGCTGCTTTCCGTTTTCGATATGCAGGGCCTGTAATGGGAGATGCCTGCCCGCGACACAGCCGCCGGCAGGCATCTCCCATTGCAGGCGCTGCAGCGTTAAGGACGATTGAATTATCAGAAGTGTAAGGATTAGAAAAAAGGGTCATTTTACCCTTTCAAAAAAGCGGTAACTACCAGTATGATGACAACGGTTAAACCCACACATTACTTGTTTATTACATAAACAATACCGAAAGGGTCCAAAATGAAGAAGTCTTACCTGTACGCGCTTGGACTGGCAGTTGCCGTTTCATTTTGGGGGATTAGTATCGCTGCATCACTCTTCCATACCGATGCAGTCGCCGTTGCGCAAACCGGTCAAAACCCGGCAGTCGCTGCGGTTGAAGCCAGACCGCTTGAAAAGGCTGCCGCCTTCCCATCCCCCACCGCACCCCCCACGATCACACCCGCTGTTTCCCAGCAGATCTCCTTCCCAACCGCTGTGAACACGCCTGCAGCGCCCCAGCAGGTTTACACGGGGCAGGCGTCGCTGAACGCCAATGCTGCCGCCGCACCCGCCGCGCCGGTCGCCGCTGCCCAATCCCTTCCGCAGGGCGAACAGACCGCGTTGGATCAACAGATCGCGAGCGTTTCAAACGGCCAGCCTGGCCTGGTCGTGGGCGTCTTCGTCCCAGGGAAACTCTCGCTGCCGGTCCTGCAGCAGCCCTCAGGAAATACCAGCTACGTCTCGACCCAAAACGACGTCGTCACACAGTTCAGCACCACCATCGCTTACGGGACCATTGGCCTGCTGGCACATAACTTCTTGAGCGGCAGCAGTTTCTTCAACCTGAGCCGGGGCGACAGCGTGTACGTGATCTACGGAGATGGCAGCACCGAGCAGTACGCCGTCAGCCGCATCGAACGCTTCCAGGCCCTTTCTCCCGCCGATATCTTTTCCGATTTCATCGACCTGACCAATCCCGGCAGTACGCGCCTGACCAGTACACAGGTGTTCAACCGCGAGTATGGGAACGGCAACCAGGTCGTTTTCCAAACCTGCATCGATGCCAACGGAAACCCCTCATGGGGACGCCTGTTCATCACTGCCGATAAAGTGAACGGCAGCTAGACCTTCTGCCTCGTTCCTACCTTTCTATAACCTTCTAACAACAAAGAAAAGAGAGGCCTTTCGGCCTCTCTTTTCAATCCTCTCACCGGGATCTCGACGTTCGTCACAGTCCCCCTGGTTCGCAGTACACGATTGATCCCTTACAATCGTCCGCAGCGAACGCGTGCATGGCTTGGAAATATTTCCCCCTAAGGCAGTTTTTGATTCCAGCTCTCTGCTTGTCGTTCCCGGTTACTGTGTATATATTACGCTGCTTCCAATCATGACGCAATTGGGGATGACCCGATTGTAAGGGGTAGGGATATCCCCACCTTGAAATTTGTAAAAATCGGGTACCTGCTCAGGCAGGTACAAAATCAGCCGTTCGAGACGGCGGGGTCCATTTCGTAGAGCTCAAAAACGTTGAGATCAACCTCGCTGCCTTCGGCGAACAATTCGAGCCCCTGGCTGGATCCATCCGGGAAAACTGTATCCGATATCACCACCCGGCCTCCATCCCCGAACACTTCAATACACGAATGATCGACGAAAATGTGCAGGCAGATCTTTCCGTTCTCCGTGGCCATGGGTGCCGAGTGGACGCGAGCGAAGCCCGCGTCGAAGTCGCTTTGGCCGGAGTAAGTACGGTCTAAGAACAAGGTTTGCTGCCCGACATCGTAGCCAATTGTGGTGCGCTGCTGCCCGCCCACCCGCACGCGCAAGCCAAACCGCTCCACCTTTGGGTTCACCTGAAACTCTGCGTAGATCTCCAGCGCATCGCCCCGGGTCGTTTCGAGCGGTTTTGTCCCCGGCTCAATGGTCAGGTTTTGCATTTGCATCTTCAACCGGCGCAAGGCGGTCACCTCGGCGATCGGGCTCTGGAACAAACGGACGCCGCTTTCGGTTTCCCGAAGCGAGAGCTCCCGCGGCAGGGAGAGCAAACCCCGGAAAGGCAGGGTGGGCACAGCATTGGCGTACTGCCAGTTGTTCATCCAGCCGATTGCCACGCGGCGTCCCTTGGGTTCCTCGTTCCAAGACTGTGAGGCGTAATAATCTGCCCCAAAATCCATCCACAGGACCGTGTCCTTGGGGTTCTCGGACGTGAACGTTTCGCCGTCGAAGTCGCCGATGAAATACTGCATACCAGAAATGCCCCCGGGGCCACCGTCGCCGATCCCGGCGGTCAGCGCCCAGCGGGCGTCCCCACGGCCCTCGATCCTGCCCTCCACCGGCAGCTCAAACAGGTCGGGCGTCTCCCACACCCCGGTCTGCGCGCCATGCTCACTGCCGAAGCTGCCGCCCGGTCTCCAGTGGATCAGATCGCCCGAGGTGTAGAACCGGACGCACTTGCCCGCGGCCAGCGCCATGACCCAGTGGCCTGAGCCCCGGTCCCCGTACCAGAAGACCTTCGGATCACGGAAGTTAGCCTGTCCCGGCGGGGGGAGCAGGACGGGGTTGTGGGCGTACTTGCTCCAGGTGCGGCCCTGATCGGTGCTGAAGGCCAGGCTCTGGCTTTCGAGACCTCGTTGATGATGGGTAAAGATGGCCACCATAGCTTCCGCGCCAAAGCCAGCGGTGTTCTCCCAATCGATCACCGCGCTGCCCGAGAAGATCATGCCGTATTCGTCCGGGAACAGGGCCACCGGCAGGTGCTGCCAGTGGATCAAATCCGGGCTGACTGCGTGGCCCCAATGCATAGGCCCCCACACCGGGCTGCCCGGGTGGTACTGATAATACAGGTGGTACTCGCCCTGGTAGTACACCAGGCCGTTCGGATCGTTCAGCCACTGCTCCCGTGGCGAAAAATGGTATTCGGGGCGATGCATGGCTTTATTCTACGTTATGCACTTGCTGCAGCAGACCGGCCACCATGGTTTCCGGTGGCACCGGCAGCGCGCTCTGCTGGAACATCAGCACGCTTAGCAGCGGCATATCGGTGAACATCTCCATCATGTCCAGGCCGATCCCTTCGCTGCTGTCCTCGCCAAAGAACTCACGGCTGGCCTCTTCCATCTTCTGCAAAAGCGGCGTGAGAACTACCTTGCCGCGCGGGTCGGCCAGCCACTCGCGGATGGTCGATTCGGTGTCGAGCAAGCACGGCAGCTGCAGTGTAGATTCCAGCGCCAGGCCCAGCGTGCAGCGGATGTCGGCCGCCGAGGCCCCAATTAAGAGGTCGAAGTCGCCCGATTCGGTGATCCACTGCCGGTACTCGGGATGATAGAAGGCAAAAGAGCGGAAATCGAGCGGAATGGAGACCGTCTTGGTCTCACCCGGCTGGAGCTCCACCTTGGCGAAGCCCTTCAGTTCTTTCTCCGGTCGCGCCAACCCGGCTTCTCGGTCGTGCACGTACACCTGGACGGTCTCCTTCCCGGCCATGCGGCCGGTATTGGTGACGTCCACCATGACGGTCACACCGTCCACATCCTTGACTTTACTGACCGAGGCGCGGGCATTGCTGTACTCGAAAGTGGTGTAGCTCAGCCCGTAGCCAAAGGGGAACAAGACCGGCGTTTGCCGGGCATCATAATAGCGGTAGCCGATGAACAGCCCCTCGCCATAGCGGACTTCCCCGGCCTCACCCGGCCAGTTAAGGTAGGCAGGGGTGTCTTCAAGCTTGAGGGGGAAGGTTTCGGCAAGCTTGCCACTGGGGTTGACCTTGCCAAACAGCACGTCCGCGATTGCGCCGCCGCCCGCCTGGCCCATCATCCAGGCTTCCAGCACGGCTGCCACATCGTCGATCCAGGCGTTCATTGCCACCGGCGCGCCGTTGTTGAGCACCACCACCGTGTCTGGCTGCACCGCGGCCACTGCCTCGATCAGCGCAATCTGCTGCTCGGTCAGGTCGAGGTCGGCGCGGTCGTAGCCTTCGGATTCCTTGTAAGATGGCAGGGCAATGTAGAGCAGCGCCGCATCCGCCGATTGGCTCAACGTCACAGCCTGATCGATCAAATCCTGACGGAAGGAATCATCCGAGGGGTATCCCTCCGCGTAGGAGAACTCGATCTCACCGGCGTGGGCCTGCAGCTCTTTGAAGGGGTTGGCGACCCTGGTGGGGTTGATGTGCGAGCTGCCGCCGCCCTGGAAGTGAGCGTTCTCGGCGGCCCGGCCGATCACGGCGATGTGCTGCTGGCCTTTGAGCGGCAGGATGCCATTGTTCTTGAGCAGCACCATGCCCTCGGAAGCGACCTTCTGCGCCAGCGCATGGTGCGCATCCACATCAAAGCTGCCGTTCTTGGGCGTCTGGCTGGCCTTGAAGACGATGCCCAGGATCCGCTTCACCGACTCATCCAAAACCGCTTCGTCCAGTTCACCGGAGCGCACCGCATCCACCACGGCTTTGACCCGCCGGTCTTGCGGCCCAGGCATTTCCAGGTCGAGGCCGCCCTTGAGCGAAGCCACCCGGTCGTGCACTGCGCCCCAGTCCGAGACCACCAACCCTTTATACCCCCACTCGTCTTTGAGGATGCCGGTCAGGAGGGAATGGTTCTCCGAGCAGTACTCGCCGTTAAGTTTGTTGTAGGCGCACATCACCGTCCAGGGTTTGGCTTGCTTGACGGCTTTCTCGAAGGCCGGCAGGTAGATCTCGCGCAGCGTGCGCTCGTCAACCTCTGCGTCGATGCTAAAGCGCTGGAATTCCTGGTTGTTGGCGGCGAAGTGTTTGAGCGAAGTACCCACGCCCTTGGCCTGAATGCCTTCGATCAGGCTGGTGGCCATCTCGCCGGCCTGGTAAGGATCCTCTGAAAAATACTCGAAGTTGCGCCCGCCCAAGGGCGAGCGTTTCATGTTGACCCCCGGCCCCAACAGCACGTCCACGTTCAATGCGATGGCTTCTTCGGCCAGGGCCGCGCCCATCGCTTTAAGCAGGTCCACGTCCCAGGTGGAGGCCAGGCAGGAAGCCGTGGGGAAGCAGGTGGCGGGCAGGCTCTTCGTGCCGATCTCGTGCACATTCGGCACGCGGCGAACGCCGTGCGGGCCATCTGACACGACCATCTCCGAAATGCCCAGCCGTTCAATGGGCGTGGTCGTCCAGGCGCTCGCGCCCGTGCACAAGGCGGCTTTCTCCTCCAAAGTCATTTGCGCAACCAGGGAATCAAGGTCTTTCATCGTTGTTTCCTTTCAGGGATTGAGTCTTGCAGGCAAAAAAGGCAATCTGGATTTTAAAAATTTCAGCCTAAAGATTGTAAGGTTGAAGAACTACCGCTACAAGCATAATGCAAAGAGGGCGGTTTGTAAATCATTTGGTTATTACTCTGGCGGATAACGTACCCAGTCATCCTCGCGAAGCACCCTGTAAGGGCTGCCTGGGGTCCCACGCACTGCGCATTCCAGGCCAAGTACCCCAGGCAGCCCTTACAGGGTGCTTCGCGAGGATGACTGGGGCTACGTTATCTGCCTGGGAAGTTACATCAGCCAACAACCCGCGAGATTAGAATTTATCCAGTTTTAAAAATTCATCACAAAACCTATTGACTTTAATCAAAAATTAACTATACTATAGTTAGTAAGTCCAATGAACATACTTACATAGTTGACCAACACCCCACTTTACTGATAGCATCCTGCGGCTTTCGTCCGAACCGATAAACTAAATATCTGATGCTTTCCCGGGCTGACTGCGAGGAGAACTGCCAACCTCGCATCTCTGACCACGCGCCATCTACCCAATTGATACAGCATCTGGCATCCCTCTATCAGACGGAGGGGAATGGAGGAAACTATCGAGCAGCAAACAGACCACAGAATTGGCTCCTGATCCACCCGTAACCACCCTCAATACTCTCGACCATTTTTAAGTTCTTAGGAGAAGAAAACATGCGTACCAAACTGATCGTTTTTCTCACCCTCGTAACCCTGCTGTTCGCCGCTTGCACCCCGGCCGCGACCCCCGTTGCACCGGCTGCCGAACAGCCCGCCGCTGCTCCTCAGATTGTTGAAAAGACCGTGCAGCAGACGGTTATCGTTGAAAAAGAGGTTCAGGTCGTGGTAACCCCCACCCCCGGACCCAACGCGGAAGCAGTGATTGCCAACGTCGAGCCGAACGCCGAAATCACCGTTTGGACCTTCTGGCTGTCCCCCACCTTCGATGATTACATCAAGGCCACCATTGCCCGTTTCGAGGAAACTTACCCCGGCGTCAAGGTCAAATGGGAAGACCACCAGGCCACCTTCCAGGATGATCTGCGCAACGCTTTCGCCGCCGGAAACGCCCCAGACGTGATCAACCTCTCGGTTGGTGAGGGTTGGGTTTCCGATTTCGCCACTCAGGGCAACCTGCTTGCGCTGGACGACAAAGTTTCCCAGACCGTAAAGGATATGTACTATCCCGGCCTGTGGAACATGCAGCTGGTGGATGGTGTCAACTACCAGTTCCCCTACTACCAGGGTATGAGCGTCGAACTGATCAATACCCAGATCTACAATGAAGAAAACGGCTTCAAGCTGGAAGACTTCCCCAAGAGCGTCGACGGCCTGCCCGCCCTGTGCAAAGACATCAAGGACAAGACCGGCAAGCTGTGCGATATCCGCCTGACCACCAACGACCTGCTCTCCCAGATGGTCTATGAAGGCGACGTCAAGATCCTCTCCGATGACGGCAAGACCTTCACCTTCAACTCACCAGAAGGTGTAGACTGGCTGAATATGTACGTCACCATGGTCAAGGACGGCTCCGTCGACCGCACCGTGCTGGTAACCGATCAGGACCGCACCGGCCTGGACCTGTTCATCTCCGGCGAGGCCCCCTTCTACCAGACCGGCCCGAACCTGATCCGCGAGGTCCGCAGCAACAACCCGGCGCTGTACGGCTACCTGGCCAGCGTGCCCGCCCCGGTTGGCAAGTCGGGCGTACTCGGCAAGGGCCTGATGGGCATGTCGGTCAATGCCAACACCAAGTACCCCAACGCCGCCATCGCCCTGGCTCAGTTCATGACCAACCCGCGCAGCATGGTCGAGCTCGCTAAGCTCGCGGCGGTCTACCCCGGCAATCCCACAGCCTTCGATGATCCATTCTTCTCGCAGCCCTCGGTTGCCATCGAAGACAGCGCCAAACCCCTGGCCAAAGATACCATCGCTAAGTACGCCGACATTGTTCCCACCGTCCCCGAAAAGGCCCTGGTCAACGATGTGGTGCTGCAACATGTCCAGCAGGCTCTGTTCAACAATGTAGATCCTCAGCAGGCGCTCGATGACGCTGTCGCCGAAGCCAACGCGCTGATCCAATAACGTAAAAGACCCTCTGACCCCATCGCCCTGCCTTCTCCAACGTACACTGGTAGGAGGAGGCAGGGCGAAACAATGAATGTTCCCGGCGTTAGCAGCTGTCCTTCTCAGGCGGAGGTGAAACCCCATGAAAAAAAAGCGCAATTGGACGCCGTACCTGTTCCTCGCACCGGCCCTTACCGGCATTACGATCTTCGTGCTGTATCCAATTCTGGCCGTCTTCTATTACAGCTTCACGGAATACAACATCTCCACACCGCCGGTTTGGGTTGGACTCAGCAATTACGCCACACTGCTCAAGGATGACATTTTCTGGCTGGCCCTCAGGCACTCGCTGACTTATCTGCTCGTTACCCCCATCCTCATTTTCCTATGCATCCTGCTGGCGATCGTCGTGAATCGCAAGCTGCCCGGCATCAACGTCTTCCGCTCCATGTACTACATTCCGGTCATCAGCGGCAGCATTGCCGTGGGTATCAGCTGGCGCCTGATGCTCGACCGCAACGGCCTGCTCAACGGCATGTTGATGTCTTTAGGGGTGCTGAAGCAGCCCATCCAATGGCTGGGCGAGCCCGCCTATACTCTGCCGATCGCCATGGCCCTGACCATCTGGATGGGCCTGGGCTACTACATGATGATCTTCCTGGCCGGGTTGCAAAACGTCCCCGAAGAACTGTACGAAGCTGCGACCCTGGACGGCTGCAACGGCTGGCAGAAGCACCTCCACGTAAGCCTGCCCGGCCTGCGCCCGCAGGTTACCATGGTAGCGGTGGTCTCAAGCCTGGCGGCCCTGCAGGTGTTCAACGAAATCTACACATTGACCGGCGGCCTCGGTGGCATCCTCAACAGCGGCGTCACCATTGTCTTCTACCTGTGGAAGCAGGCCTTCCGCCTGCACAGCGCCGGAATGGCCTCGACGATCGCGATCGTCTTGTTGGTGATCACGCTGATCTTCTCGGTCGTGAATATTCGCATCATGGAAAGCGGAACGGAGGAGGCATAAATCATGCAAACTGCCCGCGCTACCCTGCAACCGGCTGCTCAGTTGGCCGCTCGCCACCAGAGACGCAAATTCTTCAGCGCCGTCGGCTGGTACGTGCTGCTGCTCTTCATCGCCGCACTGACCATCTATCCCTTCCTGTGGGTGCTCTTCACCTCTTTCAAAGGCGTCAGCGATCCGATCTACTCCGTCCCGCCCCAGCTCCTCCCACGCGACCCCACCCTCGACAATTACATCCGTGTCTGGAATCAGCTGCCCATTCCCTTCTTCTTTCTCAACAGCGTCCTGGTTTCAGTCTCCACGGTGGTCTTCAATCTGCTGGTTTGCGGCCTGGCCGCTTATCCGCTGGCCAAGATGAAGTTCAAAGGCCGCAACGCCATCTTTTACCTGATCCTGGCTACCTTTGCGGTGCCCCCGCAGCTCACCTCCATCCCAAGCTACGTGCTGGCGGTAAAGGTCTTCCATTACTACGACAGCATCTTCGCACTGATCTTCCCGGCGCTGGCGACCGCCTTCAACATCTTCATGCTGCGCCAGGCGTTCATGTCCGTGCCAAACGACCTGATCGAAGCGGCCAAGATCGACGGCGCTTCTGAGCTGCGCGTCTGGTGGAACATCCTTATCCCGGTCATCCGCCCCACCCTGGCGACCGCCGCCATCTTCACCTTCGTCAACCAGTGGAACGATTTCTTCTGGCCGTCACTGATGCTGCATACCCGCACCCGCATGACCCTGCAAGTGGGCCTGGTGGCGCTGCAAGGCATGTTCGCCTCAGATGCGCGCGGCGTCGCTGCCGGCGTGACCATGACGATCATCCCCATCCTGATCTTCTTCATCACCCTGCAGAAATACTTCGTGCGCGGCTTAGGCGGCGCGGTAAAGGGATAAACACCGGTGGCCTTCTGCAGCATTTTGACCACTTTGCCAGGCCGGGTCCGAAAAGAGAAGCATCTACTTGAAACCTTCGCAAATATAAATTAGACTGTTACCCGCATAGACCAGCAATTAAGCGGACGCCCTCGAGAGCGCGCCGTCAATAGAAAGCGTTTCGAATGGAAAAAGCAACTCGCGAGCAAACCAAGAATCACAACACCCGTCTTGTGCTCAAGACGGTCTACCAGCAAGGCGATGCCAGCCGGGCGGATATTGCGCGCATTACCAACCTGACGCGCACCACGGTTTCGAGTATTGTGGCCGAGCTGATCGATTCTGGCTTGCTGGTGGAGACAGGCATGGGCGAATCCGAGCCGGCCGGCGGCAAACCTCCAATTTTGCTGAAGGTGCAAGAGAACAGCCGCCAGCTCATCTGCCTGGACTTGAACGCCTATCCTTTCTCTGGAGCGGTGGTGAACTTGCGCGGTCAGATTGTCGAGCGAGCCCGGGCAGACACGGACGATCCGGCCCTCACCGGCGAGAAAGCCCTGCAAGCGGTGTATGATCTGGTCGACCGGCTGGCGAAGTGCGCCCAAGCCCCACTGATCGGGATCGGCATCGGCGTACCCGGCCTGACGGACTCCGCCGGAGGCATGGTGCACAAATCGGTGCGCCTTGGCTGGGAGGATCTTCCCCTCGGCTCGCTGCTGGCAAAAATGCACCACCTGCCGGTCTACCTGTTGAACGACAGCCATGCCGCGGCGCTGGCAGAATACACCTTCGGCGAGCTGCGCGGCTCGGCCAACCTGATCCTGGTGCGCATCAGCCGCGGCATCGGCGCAGGCATCTTGCTCTCGGGACGCCTGCACTTCGGCGACAGCTACGGCGCTGGGGAAATCGGTCACCTGACGGTGGTGGAAGGCGGAAGGGCTTGCTCGTGCGGCAATTACGGCTGCCTGGAAACGGTCGCCTCACCCGAGGCCATCATCCAGAGCGTGCGCGAGCTGGCCGAGTACGATCCCGAAGCCTACAATGGGCTGCACGGCGCCGAGATCGATTGGGACTTCATCCTCCACCGCTTCGGGGAAGGCGACGAGACCATCACGGCCCTGATCCAAGAAGGTGGGCGCTACCTTGGGGTTGCGGTGGCGAACCTGGTAAGCATTCTGAACGTGCACCGCATCGCCATCTCCGGGCAAACCGTGGAGTTCGACCAGATCTTTTTGGATGCGGTGCGGGCCGAGGTGCGCAGGCGCTCTTTGCCCTTGATGTCGACCGAGATGCAGATCGTCAACAGCCTGCTTGGTCCAGACATCGTAATTCTGGGGGTTTCAGCTCAAATTTTAGCCAAAGAGATGGGTCTGCCGTAGTCTTGTTTCTCATGCAATCACGCCCTCCTATGGTATGATAAATTAGCGAAAGGGCAGAATCGCTCCCCCTCTGAAAACCAACATTGCCTGTGCAGATACCGAAAGGGATGGGCTTTTGACAACAGAGATTGAATTTTCCGTCATGGCGCCGAAAGGGGATGGAATCCAACCCCTGCTCGACCAGTTTAAGGCCAAGACAGGCATCCACGTACGCCTGCGCCTGTTAAGTTGGGACGCAGCCTTCAGCATGTTCGTCCGCTCGGCGCTTTACAATGACAGCCCAGACGTTTCGGAGCTGGGCACCACCTGGGTTGGCGACTTGATTGGGATGAACGCCTTGCGCCCATTTAATACAGCCGAAGTTGCCGCCCTGGGGAAACCCGGGGCATTTTTGCCTCAGGCCTGGCGCACGGCTGCCTTTCACACCGCCGGCCGCCCCAACGAGCGCGTCTGGTCGATCCCCTGGTTCGCCGGGGCGCGCATGCTCTACTACCGCAAAGACCTGCTGGAACGGACCGGGATCGATGCGGATGAAGCGTTTTCTTCTGTTCACCAACTGACCGATACCATTCGCCGCTTGAGCGCCTCTGGCGTGCGTGTCCCCTGGACAGTGCCCACCGGTTACACCCACACCACCTTACACAACATCTCCAGCTGGATCTGGGGCGCAGGCGGAGATTTCCTTTCTGCAGACAATAAGCGCATGGTCCTGCTGGAACCGCCGGCGCTGGACGGTATGTGCGAGTACTTCTCCCTGAGCCGCTACCTGCATCCTGAGGTGCGCGGCTTGAACGGCCTGGAGCCGGATGACTACTTGCTCAAGCATCAGGACGCCGCCGCCACCATCAGCGGACCCTGGCTGTTTGCCAACAGACAAAACGGGCAGAACCAGCAAATCGCCGTAACCCTCCCACCCGGACCGTCATTCGTAGGCGGCTCCAACCTGATCATTTGGAAAACCGCCCGCAACCCTGAAGCCGCCTTTAAGCTGGTGCGCTTCCTGACCCAAACGCAGCCGCAGATCCAGTATGCCCAATCGATTGGTCTGCTGCCCGCGCGCAAGACTGCCATCGAAGCCGAGCCCTTCGCCACCGATCCAAACTGGCAAACCGTCACCCGCGGCCTGGAATGCGGGCGCACTTACCCGGCCATCCGCCTTTGGGGGCTGATCGAAGACCGCCTGACCACGGCCTTCAACGCCGTGTGGGTCGATCTGCTCGCCAACCCGCAGGCTGAGGTGAGGGCAGCACTGCTCAAGCACCTGGAACCGCTGACCGAGCGCCTGAACGAGCTGCTGCAGCGGGAGTAAGACTCTCACCCGGCGCACCTCACTTGGGTTGTAAAAACATCAAACGCCCGGCCTGTTTTGAACAGGCCGGGCGTTCTTTACAACAGCCGTGCACCAGGCCGAGCAGCTGCTGTTAAAGGATATTGGATCTACCTCCGTAAAATTAAAAGAAAAAGGAGGCCTCTCGGCCTCCCTTCATGCTACTAACCGGCGTCACGACTTTCGTCATAGTCCCCCTGGTTCGCTATACACGATTGATCCCTTACAATCGTCTGCAGCGGACGCGTGCATGGCTTGGAAATATTTCCCCCTAAGGCAGTTTTTTTGATTCCGAGCTCTCTGCTCGTCGCACCCGATTAACTGTCCTTATCATACGTCCCTTGTGATAGTGGCGCAATTGGGGATACCCCACAAAACAGGGTAGGGATAACCCCCACCAGCCCGGGCGGAAACCCGGTGCGCCAGGAGGAAATCGATGACATCAAAAGCGCCGCGGCTGCGGCGCTTTTGATGTCTCTTGCGGTCCAGGATCGATCAGCTATCCAAGCCGGTAGATCCCGGCGCTGACGCCCGGCAAGCAAACCTTCCAACCGTCCGCGGTGCGGGTCAAGCCACCCGGCTCGCCCCATAAGGTCGCAGCCGTCTTTAGATCGGAGGGCAGCGCCTCGACGTCCAGGTCAACTTCGACGGGACGGTCCGCGGGGTTGAGCACGACCACCACCAATTCGCCGCCGCCCTGGCGAAGGTAAGCCAAGGGATAGCGCCCCGGCCTGGCGTAAACGACGCGGTAGTCGCTGCGGTTACCGAGCGCCGGGTGAGAGAGCCGGATGTGGGTCAACGCCCGGATGGCGTTCAACAGCGACTCGGGGTCATTCTCCTGATCGGCGACCGTGCGGCGATCCAATTCGGCTTCGACCGGCAGATACAACTGCCCGGCGGAGGCTGTCGAGAAACCGGCGTTTTGTGCGTGGTTCCACTGCATGGGCGTGCGCACCTCTGTGCGCATGTAGCCGCCCTCCTTGGAAGGCAGCCCCGGCACGCCCTGCATCCCGATCTCGTCGCCATAGTAGATCTTGGGCACGCCCGGCATGGTCAGCAGGAAAGCGAACGCCAGCTTTAAGTCGTGAGGGGTACGGTCCTTGGCCAGGCGCGGGGCGGTATCGTGGTTGCCGGAGAACATGCAGATGTAGCCGGCCTTGCGGGTAGCCTGGTAGCGCAGTTTATACTCGTCCACGAACTCCATCACGTTGCCCAGGCCCTCTCGGTCGAAGAAGCTGAACCCGCCGCCGCCATACCCGCCCATCCCAATCCGGTATGGTTTGCGAAAGAGCGAATTGAACCCCTGGCCGGAAAAGCCCAGGTAAAAATCGATGTGGAACCCGGCCTTGAGCGCCCGGTCTGGGCGACCCCATTCCGAGATCAGCACCGCCTCGGGATAATCCTGGTCGAGCCAGGAACGGATCTCCCGCCACAGTTGGATCGTGGCACGCTGCCCGGGGTCGTCCTTCACCAGTGAAGCGGCCATGTCCACCCGGAAACCCGATGCGCCCATATCCAACCAGAACTTCATGATCTTGCGCAGTTCGGCGCGCACCGCCTTAGGCCCAGGCGCATCCACCGGCTGCTGCCAGGGCAGGTCTGGATCGGGGTTAGCGAAGCCGTAGTTGAGCGCGGGTTGGAAGGGGAAGAAATTGGGCAGGTAGCCGCCCATGCGCTCGGTCGTCCCGGCGATAAACTGGTGGCGAGAGCCGGGCTGGAAAGAATTGAACAAGCTGTTGGTCCAGATATACCAGTCGGAGTATGGATTGCGCTCGTGCCTGGCTGACTGCTTGAACCACTCGCACTCCACGGAGGTGTGCCCGGCGACCAGGTCCAGCACCACCCGGATGCCGCGCTTCCTGGCTTCCTCGAACAAGTTGCGCAGGTCGTCGTTGGTGCCGTAGCGTGGGGCCACCTGATAGAAATCGGAGATGTCATAGCCGGCATCCCCGAATGGCGATTCGAAACACGGGTTGAGCCAGATGGCGTTGGCACCCAGCGACTGGATGTAGTCCAGTTTGGCGATCACGCCCTGGAGGTCGCCGATCCCATCCCCGTTGGTATCGTAATACGACTGCGGGTAGATCTCGTAGATGATGGCCTTTTCCAGCCATTCCGGGTTTTGGAACTCAGCTTCGAGTTCTTCTTTAATGGGAGAAAACGATGGAAGCACGAGAGGTCCTTTCTAGAACAGAACAGCGATGTGGACTTACACAGGCTTTATTTTATAACATTTTGACATCTGCGCCAGCTTCTGATTGCAGATTTTTTATGGATGCATCAAAATAGAGGTCGGCAGGGTTGAACAGGACAGCCAAGCCGACCTGTTCAACCCTGCCGATCACCATTTTGGATCCCCTGGTTTTTACTGCATCCTTTTCTTCTGTATAATAAAGATGAATTCCTACCGCCCCCTCACCCGCATCCCGGCTTACTCGGCTTCTAAAGCGGGGGTGAGCAATTTCACCCAGTGGCTGGCGACTCACATGGCCCAGGAATATTCCCCCGGCATCCGCGTCAACGCGATCGCCCCGGGCTTCTTCCTGACCGAACAAAACCGCTTCTTGCTGACCGAAAAGGACACCGGCCGGCTGACCGAGCGCGGCCAGAAGATCCTCGACCACATCCCCATGGGCCGGATAGGCTGCCCGGAAGACCTGTGCGGCAAAGTCTTGTGGTTACTGTCCCCGGCCTCCGCCTATGTTACCGGCGTGATCGTGCCCATCGATGGCGGTTTCTCAGCTTACAGCGGCGTCTAGATGATGGAGGTTCTGTCATGATCGATTCCCAGAGTTTTTCTCTGTCCGGCGTGCTGGATCGCGACACGGTTTATGAAACGCTTTCGCAGGGCCTGCGCGGCAAGTTCAGCGACCAGCGTGTGCTCGTGCTGGTGCCCGATCACACCCGCTCGCTGCCGCTGCCAGAGCTGTTCCGCATGACCGTGGATATCCTGCACGACGTTCGCCGCCTGGATTTCATGGTGGCCCTTGGCACCCATCCGGTCCTACCGGAGGAGAGCCTCTATCAGCTGGTTGGGATTACCGCCGAAGCGCGCCGTTCAACCTTCCAACACGTCGGCTTGCTCAACCATGCCTGGGACGATCCCTCAATGCTGGCCTTGCTGGGCGTGATGGAGCAGGACGAGATCCGGCAAATTGCTGGAAAGAACTGGCACGCTTCGCTGCCCGAACAGGTTAACATCCGGATCAACAAGCTCGCTCTGGAATACGACCACATCCTGATCCTCGGCCCCACCTTCCCCCATGAAGTGGTCGGCTTCTCGGGCGGCGCAAAGTACCTCTTCCCCGGCATCTCGGGCCCGGAGATGATCAACGCCACCCACTGGCTCGGGGCGCTGGCGACCGTGGTCGGCACGATTGGCATCAAAGACACCCCGGTACGCGGCATGATCCACGCCGCCGCCCGCCGTTTGCCCACCCCGGTCACCCTGGCGGCCCTGGTGTTAGCGGGTCACGACCTGGCCGGGGTCTTCGTTGGGGATATGTTCGAGGCCTGGGATCGAGCCGCCGACTTCTCCGCCCGGCGCAACATCCTGTGGGTCAAGCAGCCCTTCCAACGCGTGCTCTCGTGCGCCCCCAGCATGTACGCTGAGCTCTGGACGGCTGCCAAGGCCACCTACAAGTTGGAGCCGGCGGTCGCCCCAGGTGGGGAGATCATCATCTACGCCCCACACCTCGAGGTGATCAGTCAGGTGCATGGGGGCTACATCTACGAGGTTGGCTACCACACCCTGCCCTACTTCCTGAACGACTGGGAGCGTTTCAAGCACATCCCCCTGGGCGTGCTGGCGCACAGCACGCATGTGAAGGGCTCGGGCACGATGGAAAATGGCATCGAGAAGCCGAACGTGAAGGTTACCCTGGCCAGCAAGGTCTCCGCCGAGGACTGTACCCGGTTGAACCTGGGGTACTTGAACCCGGCCGAGATCGACATCGCCGCCTGGCAAAACCGTGAGGACGAGGGCATCCTGTACGTGCCGCGCGCCGGTGAGATCCTTTACCGGCTGGAGACGGGGTGAGCGCGTTCTTCTACCGGATGAGGGCCACGCAAAACGCTGAGATCAGGTGGAACGCACTTTGGAACGGCAGCGCGTTCCACCTTAACGCACGTAGTCCTTAACCTTCTCCACGAACGTGCAGCCCGAAGAACACGCCGACCCCTGAGCGTTGGCGCAGAAGTTGGCGAAGTCAACCTTCTGGTCGCTTTCGACCAGGTCCTCAACTCCCTGCTCGATGCAGCCCGATCCGGCGTGATACCCGGCGATGCTCAGGTTCCATAAATCTTCGTAACTCGTCACCTGTCCGGGCAGATTTGCGGTCTGATCCTGCACGATCTGCCCGACCTGCATGGCCTCGGAGCGCAGCACCCGCCCGATCAGATCGATCTCCTGGTCGGTACCCACCGCGCGCAAAGCCATGCCGCGCAGCGACGCCCGCTGATCGCTGGTCAACTGTGCATACCCGGCGGAACAATTCTCTTGCGGGTAAAGAGCGGTGCAGACGCTTAGAAAATAATCGGCGTCGGTGACAAGCAGCGCATCGATGCCGTTCTCGGTCAGGCAGCCCAGACCATATTCATCCTGGATGCGAAATTCCGGCCAGAACTGCGATTCCTGCGCCAGGATACCCTTCAAGATCCGGGGCGGCAGGTCGTATTTGTCCGCCGCCTGGAAGATCTGCTCGTCGAACTGGTTCTGCCAGGCCACCGTCGCCGGATAGGCCTGCTCCTCGCCGCACGCGGCCGCCATACCGTTCGGTAGCAAGATGCCGCTCGAGCAAGCCTGGACGTCCACCTGGCCGGTATTGATCAGCATCCCGGCCAGGTAGTACAGGTGACTGCGGGTGGAAAGATCCGCCGCCGAATTGGCGCCGCCATAGAAAACGGCGTCCGGTGCATCCAGGTTGGAGAACGCACCCCACTGCAGCGCAGCGAAGTCCCCGTTCACCTGAGGCGAGAGGATTTCGAGATAGTACTCGCCGCCGTTGTCCGCGTTGTACACGTTGCGCAGGTGCAGCAGTTCGTGTGGGCTCTCATCCCCGTAGCTCGATACCGCCCAATATTCAATCCAGGCGCCATCAGAGGTGGTGCGCGGCAGATTGAACTGGCAATCCATCCCACTTTTGCAGACCGTCTCGCGCAAGCTGGTTCGGAGATGGACTTCCGTGATGGCGTAGTTCGGCAGCGGCTCGATGCCGTAAATGTGCAAAGTGGGCCAGGCCGAGCACCACTGCCGGTTTGGGCAGTTCCCAAGCGCAAAGCCCACCTCGGCCTGCGGCAAGATGGTCACCTTCTGATAAGCCTTGTTCACCTTACCCAGATAGACCAGGTATGCCCCCGGGCAGTTGTTGGTCTCCCCCTTCTCGAAATAATCACTGCAAACGGGCGTCTTGAGCCAGTCTTTGTAAACGGAATGCTTACAAGAAGCCTGGATCTCATTGTCGGTGGGCGCGCCATCATGCGTGACATACACCTCACACACCACTTCTTGATCCTTCCAGGTCTTCAGGATCCAGTAGTTGGCCGAGCCGTAGGCATCCGTGACTTTGACACGCGTGCCGGCCTCGGCCTGCCCGCGGTGGAAACCTGCCGCCAACCCCAGGCACAGCAGCAGCAGCGCAGCGAGGGGGATCACGCTTCCCCGTTGAAACGCACCCGGCTTTTTGGCGAAGAATTGGGGCTTTCTTAGTCTGGTCACCGCTGCTTTCAATCCTTTATGCCAATCGGCCGCTCGCTTCGCTCGCTTCGAGTTCTTGGTTCGGCGTTCCCTCCACGCAGTCCTTGTTTGAATGCTGGGCTTGCCATTGGAACGCAATGGTGTGGAGCCGTCCCCGGACCTCCACACCAACCGCCCGTCACAGGTTACTGTTCTGCCAGACCGGGCGGATAGATGGTGACCAGTTTGCCCTCCGAGACCTTGACCAGATACACTGCCGCCTGCTGGTTTTGACCGCCAGTCGCGAAGGCGATGCTTCCCCAGGGCGGCTTATTCTCCCGATAGCCCTGCAAATCAGCGCGCACGGCCTCGCGGAACTTCGCCATATCTTTGACGGTCGTCGCGCTCGGCGCTGCCGTGCCGTTCTTCAACGCCGCCGCCAGCACCATCAGACTTTTGTAGGCTTGAGCGCTGTAGGCGCCCGGCGCAATTTTCTGGCGATGGGCCGCAAGCGTGTACGCCTCGAAATCCCGCACGAACTGCATGCCCTCTTCGCTGCTCGATGGATCGATCCAAGGTGTCACCAACACCAACCCGCCGGCCAGTGGGTTTGGCTTACCCTCAGAATCTTGCAAGAACCCTCGGCTGGTAAATCCACCCGCCTGGGCCACAATCATCGGTAGCGCCAGATCTGCTTTATCGAAAGCCGCCAGCGCCTCTTGTGCCTGCGACGGCTTGCTAAAGACCAGGTACAGCACGTCGGGCGCATCGTTGCCCACCATCTCGATCAGCCTGTCGTAGCCCAACTGGCTCGAGTTCGAAGGGGATGTAGTTGACCAGCCGCAGCAGCTGCTGTTCCATTGCGTTGGCTGCTGTGACCGCCGCGTCGTTGCCGTAGGTGGTATCCTCAAAAACGATCTCGACTCCGGCGCCCTCGCCCAGATCCTCCTTGATCTTTGCGAATGCAGCCAGGCTGTAAGCTTCATCGCCGGCATCCAAACGGAACACCCAATAGTTCTCGACCGGCAGAATGTATGCGCCGCCACCGGATGGGATCAGCATGGGAACCAGGAAGCGGTTCGCCAGGGAGGCGGCAAACATGCTGGCCTCACTGGAAGTGCCACCCAAAACGGCAATCGCCTGGCGCTCTTCCACCAGGGAGCGTATGGCCCGCTCCACCTGGTTCTGGCTGTCGCCGGACGACTCCAGCTCGTACGCCAGCGTGATCGGGCAGCCGCCCGGGCCGCCGTCTGCATTGATCTGCTCCAGCGCCAGCTCGTAACCGTCGCGCTGCTCTTGAGCAATCGGGTCGGCATCGCCGCCGATTAACACCCCCACCGTGATGCCCGGGCAGGGCTGCAGCTTGGCGGTCGGTCCGAGGTTGAAGGGCAGAACGCTGCAGCCTGCCAGCGCCAGCAAACACACCACCCCGGCCGCGGCGCGCCACAGCTGTCGATCGATCCATAAATTTCGATGCAGTTGCTTATTTTCCAACACAATAATCCCAGTTTTCATCCAGATGGCCGTCGTCATTGTTGTCAGTAATCTCAGGACCCTGCCAGCTAAAGACTTCAAAATCTTTGATTGCAGTTGGTTGAATGGCGTTCGGGAATGGAATTCCCAGAGTCGTGTTATAGCTGTACAAGCTAAGGAAAAACCGGGCTTTGTCCTCATCGTACGGGCAGCCCTGATAACCGCTTGCACTTGTTTTGGGTACGATGGTAAACGTAAACTTGTTCCCATCCCAACTCATCGTATCGGAAATCTCCGAGTTGGCCGACCAGTAAAAATAAGCGTTGTCCCAGTCGCTGTCACCATCCCCATTTTTCTCGCAGTCCAGCCGCAGAACCAGATCGGATGGGACGAGCGGCGTGCGTGTATCGCCATGACCGGCCGCATAGCCTGAAACGTTGAACCGCACTTGATCGCTGTTCGTGCAGCCGCCATTGCTGATTGTGATCCCGTAGGAAGCGTCGCTGGGCAGCTCGACGATGTTTTGGATCACTTCCACGTTTGCTGTCGAGCTCCGAAATGTCCCGACATAATGGTTGGCGTCGGAAGGCGTGACAGCGATCGCGAACTGTGTCACCATCGAATTGTGCACTGCAACCTCCGTGCAGGAGATGTTTCCATTTCGAGCAATGCTGCACGTGCCGTTGTCGAGCGTGGCGGCCGATCCATCAAACAGGAGCGGCGCCACCGTCGCGGTCAAGCCCTGTTCATCATAGTGGATGTCCGAGCCGAAGCCATCGAAGCTCACATTCCCATTCACGGTGGTTTGCATCGTATCGTCATCCACGGTTTCCATATTCGTAAACGCCCACAGCGTATTTCCCTTGGCGCTAATACTGGGAGTGGTAAGAGAAACATGGTAGACCGTGCGCAAGACAAAGTCTTGCTGGGTCGCGTTATTATTGGAATCTGAGGCGTACCTGGCCGTTAGCGTCTGATCTTCAGCGCTGGTGTCGGCCATCTTATAGGTGATGGTCATCTGTCCGCTTGCAGAATTGGCAGAAACCTGCGGGCAGTTTGTGGTCGGGCATACCTTCGTACCGGAGGAATCATCAATCCTCACCTGCGATGCGCTCAGCGAATAGCCATTTTAAATCACAACGGAGAAGTTCTTCATGTCGCTCGACTTCGTGGCCACATCCATGATGATCGGGCTGGTAATGCTCCAGCTTGGGGTAATCTTGATCCGGAAGACATTGCTGGCCACGTAGGATGACGGGCCGTACTGGCTGCCGTCACCGTTATAGCGCACGCAGAAGCGCAGGTTGCTGCCCACGTTGGCGGCGGCAAAGGTGTATACCTTGGCCTGGCCGACTGTTTGGGTCGTTACCTGGTTGATCACACCGGTGGTCATCCCATTCGAGGCGCTGCACGAACCGCTGCCGTAATAAATGGTGACCGTTCCACTGGTCAGGCTGACGCCTGTCGAGGATGCCGCGTTCACAGTGATGGTATACGTCTCGCCGACGTTATACGTCGCAGTGGGCTGGTCGAGGATCGAAGCGGTCGTGCTCCCGAGGCTCAGTCCGAATGAATTGGAAGCCACCCAGGGCGAGGCCCCATACGAATTATCTCCATTAAACCGCACGCAGAAACGCAGTTGATCGGGAGACACATACTTGGATTCCAGCTTGATCGGTGTCGCCACCCCGAGGGTCTGGGTAAACGAGTTGAGCACCCAGGTTGCGTTCATTCCGGAAGGCGTGCAGTCCCCCGTTCCCAAAACCACATCCACCGACCCGGCCGTGGGATTCATCCCACCGGCTGCGTTGACCGCACTCACCTTGAGCGAATAGGAATCCCCAACGCTGTATGACGTTTTGGTCACCGGCTCTACAGAAGCGGTGGTCGGGGCTTTGATAATCTGGAAAGTCTGTGTCGTCTGAGCCGGATTGACATAGGAGCCAGAAGGACTGGCGTACTTAAAGGTGACCGCGCGGCTGACCGGCAGGGGATCGGAAACGACCGGGGTCAACGTGCAGGTCCAGGTGCTGCCCGAATCGTGAGCGCAGCTGCACGAACCATCGGACGCGCCCCCCGGGAACTGGCATGTCAGGCTGCCGCTGGTCACGTCCCCTCCAGTATCGCCCTTGGTCAGGCCAAAATCATAATCCGTATTGGTTTGATAGAACAGGTTGGTGGACTGAGCCGGGATATCGATCTGAACATCCGTGTTCACCGCCACATCGAGAAGCGAAACCGTTTGATCGGTGTGGATCACATCGGTGGGGTCGTGCGTGTAGGTCACGCTCATGCTGTATGCGCCCGATTTGGTGAAATTCAAGGTGCACGGAGCGGAAGCTGTGCGCCCGTCACCCGTATTGGTCAAAGTCACGTTCTTGCAGCTCAATTTGACACTGGAATCGTTCGTGCTGATAACGTTTAGCGTGACTTTTCCTTTAGGTACCGCAAAGAAGCCGTTGATATTATCGTCTCGCACGATAATAACGTAAGGAATATCCTGACCCGCTTTGAACGGCTTGGCCGTGTTCGTTGTTGCGTTTAGGGATATCGGGCTGGTTGAACCGTCCACCTTCAGTTGGATGGATGTGGCGGCTGGACTGTAGAAACTGTCGCTCATGAAAGAGATCTGCAAGTTCCAGACGCCGCCCACCTGATCGATCACGAGCGGGCTGAAGTTGTAATAACCGGTATCGGCCGGCATCAATTGGTGATAGCCAATCACGGCATCGACGCATGGATTGCCATATAGAGCAGTTGGATCGCAGACCCGCTTGACACGCAGTTCCCCGTTCGGAATGCGGGAGGGATTGGTGCCGTTCACTGTCACTCCAACCGAAACTTGCTGGTTGTAATAAAACGTCACGTCGGCCGTGTTGATCGGGTTCACCGTCACCACCAGGCTGATGGTGGTACCCAACACCTCAATCGTCGCGTAGGGTTCGGATTGGATCTGGACGTGGTTGCTGTCACCCTGATAGCTGGCGATCAGGTTCTTCGTTCCCGGTGTAGCGAAGGAAAGCTCGCAGCTCGTGGTCGGCAAATTAATCGCGCACGAAGAAGTCCCATCCGTGACGATGACCTCACCCGTGGGCGGTGGCTGGTTGGGCTTGGGGTTATCAATGCTGATCGATACCGTGGTCGAATCGCCCACTTCCAGGTTTTCATTTGGATAAACCGAGACGATCGCCAGGGCCGGCTTGATCAACGCCGGATTGACGGTGATCTGCAAGTTTGCGCCGGCGCTTTCGCCCTTGTTGGTGGCCGTCAGCACGTAAGTGCCCGATTCCTCGACCGCAACGGTCTTGAACCCCTGCGCCGACAGGCCGTCGGCAACAACCGAGCTGCCGTTGGTGATCTTGATGTTGTCGTACGAGCCGGAGACCGACCAGGACAGTTCAACATTCCCCGGTCCGATCAGGGTGTCCGGTGCGGCGGTGAAGAAACCCACCGTCGGCGGCTCGGGCGGAGCGCCCGGCTCCAATACACCCACCGGCAGGATGCGGCTCTCTTGCAGCTGGCGGTTGGTGGCCGTCAGCACGAACTCCATCAACTCTTTCGGGAAGAAAGTCATCTGCCCTTCCAGCGGCAGAACGCTGTCGAAGGCCGAGATGACCACTTCACCGCCGTTGTCCATCCCGATGCCGCTCACCTTCCAGTAGATGGTGACCTGCTCGCCGGTGTAGACGCTGGTCTGGTCCAGCTCAAAGCGATCGATCTGGATACTCGGCTGGCGAGTGTTGATATACATGCTGCGCACGGTGGAACCAATGGAGTTCTGCGCCACGATCTCCACCAAAGTCGGCTTTTCGATCAACTGCTTACGCTCGCCGTTAAAGGTCTTGGGGTCGTCCAAGGTCTTTGTCACGCCGTCGATGGTCAAGAACACCTTCTCGGCGTGATCTACCGACCAGCGCAGGCCAACCTCGTCTCCCACCAAGGCCTCATTCGAACTGGCGCTGAAGGTGGAGATCACCGGCTCACCCGGCACCGCCAGAACGGTTGCGCCCACCGTCTTGGGCGGCAGGCCCATCAGCGACCACAGCCAGGTGGTCGCTGATAGGGTGTAGGTATTGACGGTCGAAGCCGGGTAGATTTCCAGCCCCCCTTGCGAGCCCTTCACCGGCTTATCCAGCCCGGCGATCGAAAGGTCGTGGGTGAAGAAGAAAGTCTTCCAGCGCAGGGTTGTCGATTCGCCTACCCCAATCAAGTTGTTGTCGGCTGCAAACGCCTCGATGCGCGGCGTGAACAGGTAGGCAGTCGTACCCACCAGACACAGCAGGATCAACAGCAGCCCAATCGCGTTGATCAAGGGCCGGCTGATGGCCGTTCCCATGGTGAACAACGAAAAGCCTTCGTTTTGCGGCTGCGTGACAACCACACGGTAGGGGTACTGGCGCGAGCGCAGGCGCACCAGGCTGCGCTTGATCGGCGAGATGTGCACCGACTTATGCAGCGTCTCACCTGCCGGCACATTGAACTGGGCGCTGCCCACCTGGGTCAGACCGGCATCATCCGGGAATTGGAATTGGCAGCCATTTTCATCATCTTGCGCCGCAAGCAAGAATGGCGTAGTGCTGTTGCCGCGGTTGCTGATCTCGATGGCGGCCCTTGCGGACTTCTGCCCAAAATTGATGGACTGGCGCTTGGGTGAGATGTCGGTGATGCTGTACTCGTAATAGGGCGCGATGGTTAGTGCAGCCGTCACCACGGTTTGCAAACCGGTATGGTTATGTGAGGTCACCACGATGCGCAGCGGATGATCCCCGGCGCTGCTGGTGGGCCAACGCGGCGGCGTGATGGCGATGTAGACGGTAGAACGCGCCCCCTCGTTCAGGTTAACGTTGGCAGGGGAGACGATCACCCATTCATCCGGCACGCCTTCCACGTTCACGTGGAAAGTAGACACGATCTGGCTGCCGTTGATCACGCTCAAGGTATAGTTAGCAGTCTGCTCGACGCTGATTTCCACCGCCTCGTGGTCCAGCGAAGCCAGAATGACATCGTTCTGCCCCAAATCCTCCATGCCCTGTGAGAACAATCCCGCCACTGCCACACCCCCAAACAAGGCAGTCCCGGCCGCCGGAGAATCGTTCTCGGCTGCGTCTTGGGCTCCGGCCACCGCCAGGCGCGGCGGGCCGCCATTCGAGCCGGGCAAAAGCCGCAGGCGGTTGTTGCCGACCCCGATCGTGTCTTCGGCGTCAACCGGACAAGCCTTCCCGGACGAGACCAGCCCGTTGTTCAGGTAGATCTCCGCCTCTGAAGACAGCGGCGTCAACTGATAGGGTTCCTGGCGGTAATCAATCATGGCGTGGAACGGCAAGACGTCTTTCCCGCTCAGGATGATGTCATTGTCGGGGTGACAGCCGATGTTGATGAACCCCTTTTCACCCAGCTCAAATATTGGATTGGATTGGATGGCTGCTTGTGTCATCGGCTTCTCTCCTTGCTCAACCTACTGAATGGCTGCAAGCCAACGGACAACGTAGGCGCACCAGGTAAAATTAACCGTCAGGCTGGCGATGCCCAACAGGCCATACAGGGCCGGGTAAAACCAGGCAGGCGCCTTGATCTCGACCCGACCTGGCAATGCGCTCTGTTCCAAAACCCCATAGGCAGGGAATTCCTTTTGCTCCACCGGCAGGCTGGTGATCTGACAATCGCCGGACAGGCTGCGGAACGGCAGGCGCGGCAGAATTTGCAGCTCGCAGTAACTGATCTCCTGCGGCTCCAGCGGGCGGGTGAACACCACCGGGATCGAGTGGGCGATTAAGCGGCGGCTGAGTCCCTCCGGGAAGGCGGCACTTTCACCTGTGGCCTCTTTCCCGCCGGGCTGCTGGACGTTCTTCTGCTGGCCGGTCACCTTGCCCAGCTGCTTGATGTTCGAATCCAGCATCTTGGTCGATGAAGTCACCCGGTCTTTGTCCGCCTTCACCTGACCGACTGCGGCCTGCTCCTTGCGGATGGTCCCGGCAAAGCTGCTGAACGGCCCTTTGAGCGGCCCGGGCAGCAGCGAGGCCAATGTGCTGGCGATGCTGGCCAGCAGGTTTGCGAACTTATTTACCTTCTGGTATTCCTGCTCGACAGCGGTCTTCCCGCCGCCCTTTGGCTTCGGCTTTCGCTTGCCCGCGGGACTCTTCGGCGCAGACAGCGCTTCCTCGACGTAGGTGGTTTTCTGGAAGGTGGTGAACTTAAGGCGCTGATCGTCTTGCCGCCAGACCAACCTGACCTTCTGCTCCAGGCCGTTCAGCTCCACCCGCAGTCGATAGGAAACCGGCAGATTGCTCTGGCTGGACAGCTTGAGCGCCAGGGTTTGGGCGCACTTACGCTGCAAGCCGCGCCAGCCAAGGACCATCGAAAAGATGAAGATCGCCAGCGCCGCCAGGATGACCAACCCGCAGCCGATCAGCGCCAGGATATGCAGCCAGGGGATCGAGTTAATTCCGGCCGGCAGCGCGGCAAGCAAGCAGAGTGTCATAACCGTCATGGCTGTTGGTCCTTATCTTCTAGAAACTCACCGGTGCTGGCCTTCATCACCTTCACGCCCGAAAGATCGGGGCGTTTGCTGCGCGTGTTCGCGAGGGCAACCCTCGGCCTCTGCGATTTGGGCTCTTCAGGCACGCTCACTCCCGGCATGAGCGCTTGCTCAGCGCCGATCTCTTCCTTCCCGCTGTCGTCGAAGGGGTCGACAGGCTCAGGGATCGCAGCCAAGCGCACCGGTGGGGGCGGCGCGAGCCGTTCAGGTCGCGGCGCGAGCGGCGCAGGCGCTTCGGCCGGAATGTTCTCCGCAGCCGCCTCGACGTCGTGCCGCGGCCGCCTCGTGCCCCCGGCGCATCGAAGCCGAAGTGATATTCGTAGCAGGGCATGATCTTGATGGACTGTCGCACGGTCAGGTCGTGGCCGGGGTAGGCGTCCGGCGCCGAGACGCGCAGGTCGAAGGCGTGCACGCCCGGGTTCGGGGCGATCTTGCGGTGGAAGAAGTGGATTAGGGTGCTTTCCTCGCCGCCGGCATGGATCAGGGCCGGTGGGGAAATCTCATAACACTCCGGCGGCAGCCCGTTCAGCTCGACGTCAAACTGGCAGGCCCGCTCGCCCAGGTTGCGCAGATACAGCGTGCCCGTCAGCGTCCCGCCCGGGTACAACACCTGCCCCGACAGCACCATCCGCAGCCCGATCACGCTGCGATTTTCCTCCTTGACCACCTCAGTCTGCACCGGGCGCTTATGGATCTCGAACTGCATCGACATGCCATCCAGGTAGATCGTCTCACCGTCGAACACATCCCGCAGCTGACCGGGCCCCACCTGCAAATCCTGTGCTCCACTTTTCAACGGCAGCGCCCAGGGAGAAAGGTTGACCAGCCGCATACAGGCCTCGCGGCTGCTGTTGACCAGCTGAAGGTGGTACGGCGAAATCCCGTCGGCATCCGGCAACCGGATGCGGGCGTCTGCAGTAGAGCCCACTGCGAACACCCCTTCTTCAAGGGGGAAGCGTTTCTGCCACCCCTGCTCGTTTGTGAGTATCACCGTGACCATCATATTCATTCGCGCCTTACCTTGTTTCTAATCGATCTTCCCGGATGTCAGTATTTTCCGTGGGGGCAAACCTCACTCCCGCCGCAAAGCATTCCTTCCGCTAGAAATTCAAAGTTCACTCCGCCAGCAGCCACGCCAGCAGATTCACGCCCCATTCGACCGCATCGCGCACAAAGCCGCGGGTGAATTCCCGGCGGGCAGCCTGCCCACTCCATACCGCCCCATAACCGGCGTTCGTCGCCAGCACGCTGCCCGCTCCGGCCCACACGCCCGTCACCACTTCGAGACCGCCCTTTGGCGGGAACACGAACAGGTGCGGCGACTGGAAAACGGTATGCGGCGCAGCCAGCTTCTCCAGGCGCACCCCGGCGGGCTCCAGCAGCTTGCTCACTTCCTCGTACTGCACCGCCTCGCAGAAGTCCACCAGCAGCTTGCCGCCGTTCTCCAGGTAGTCGCGCAAAGCCTCCGCCTGATCTTTGTCCAGCTTCGCTCCGGCTTCCACCACCAGCGCCAGCAGCTGATAACCGGGCAGGTCCTTTGCGAGTGAGACATCCTTCTCGACGATCAGGCGGAAGGGCGTTTTCTCGGCCAGCGGGTTTGCCAGGTTGGCCAGACCGCGGGCGTAATCCTGCCCGGGCGCATCCCCTAAAGCGACGACACCCACAAGCACTTGCTGGGCGGGCGGCGGGCAGATCTGCTGCCGGAAGCGCAGGTCGATGCTGTTGGGCTGGGGCGCAGCCGGGTCGGTCGCGTCGGCGATGGGCGCATCCGGGCCGCGCCGGTCGATGCGCGCCAGTTCCACGTACGGCACATCCAGCAGGCTGTTGCGGGCGATGATGATGTACTCATTGCGCTTGTAGGTGGGGCCATTATTCTCCGCACCGGTTTCCGCCTGCTCCTTGACCTCGCGATGCATCAGCAAGAGATGCAGCTCACCCTCGATATTGTCGCCCAGGTCATAGGCCACCGGCTCAGGCAGCACGATCATGCGCCCGGCGCTGTCCGCCGCCACGCCCGCCAGGATAAACACCACACTGTCCGCCGGGTCGCTGGCGACCACCTCCAGCCCGACCACAATCCCCGAGCCGTGCAAAAAGTACTGGTGGGCGTCTTGCAGCTGCTGGTGATACTCGTGCGACTCGGCCCAAACTCCGGCGGTGATGGACATGCCGTCGTAGGGCAAGATCTGCTTATGCGGAAAAAAGCTGTAATGATCCTTCATCAGTGCTTACACTCCCATACTTCATAAAAGGGTCTCCTCGCGAAGCGCCCCATTAAACAAATCCCAAATCCAGCTCGAACACCGTGTGCGCCGGTTTGTACTGCTCGATCAGCGCCTCGATTCGCTTGCGGTAACGCTGGCGGTTCTCCTCGGGGTTGCCGTCCTGCCGCAGCGTCGAAACCGGAACCTGCACCTTCACGTCGAAGGAATGCGGGCGGTTGTCGCGCCCAAGAGCGATCTGGTAACCCAGCAGCGTGGACGCCCCCAGCGCCAGGTTGGTGTCGCGGTGTTCCACGATCTCCACCGCGCCGCCGGTGTACATGCTCAACAGGGTTTCCAACCCCTGGCGCGTGCCCTTCTGGGCGTTGATGGCGCTGATAGCTGCCACGAGATCGCGCTTGCGCGCCTCGGGCAGGTCTTGCTCCAACTCCAACCCAAACCACGAGCCCAACCAGGACACCATCTCAACCGGCGTCAGGTAGGGGTCGAAGTAGTTGGCGGCCTGATCGATCTGCAGCGAGACTGGCTGCCAGAAACTCTCCAGAAGCATCAAGAAGCGGTTGGTAAAGCCCTCGTCCTGATAGATCTCCGGCAAGTAGCGGATCGAAGCGGCCATGCGCTTCACCATCACCTGCAAGCCGGTTTCGAACAATACGCCGTTCTCGTCTTGCAGTGAGGCGATCGCTTTGATCGGCTCGGGCGGGGCGCTCGAATCTACCTGCGCCGTAACCACCAGCTCGCAGAATGGCTCGACCCGCGGGGATTGCTCCCACTCCCAACGCAGCCAGGTCTGCTGATTCTGTTCGCTGGCGCTGACCGACTGGCCCTCTTCCCGCCGCGCCAGGCGGATCTCCTCCACGCGCAGCAGCCGCGGAAAGCGCACGAGCGCCCAGCGCCTGGGCAGGATCGCTTCGGCCTCAATGCGCAGCGAGAAGCGCACCCGCTCCGACGGGTAGGCGTTGTAGGCGTCGGCTGCGAAGGAGAGCATCTCACCTGCGGTCATGAGCTTTGCCATCCTTGCGGTTCATCGCAGCCAGGTCCACCAGGTTTACCTGGTGCGGCAGCGAACAGATCAGGGTGTTTTCGCCAATCCACAGCACGCGCTCTTCCAGACGATCGAGCGGCTCCTGCGGATCGATCTCGGGCACCCGCTGGCGCTCGCGCTCCGGGTCCACCGGGCGGGTGAACAACTGCACATCCACCACGTACTTAACCCCCGGCACACGCTGGACTAGAGAGGAAATCTCGGCAGCCAGCAAACCGCGGCCAAAGGTCCAGCCCTCCCAATCCGGCGCATAGAGCGACTGCAGTTCCGGCTCCAGGTTGGGCAGCGCCAGCGGCGACAGGAACTGCTGCAAGCAGCGGGCCACCCGGGCCTGCACCACTTCGGGAACGAAGAAATCCTCCACCACGATGTCGGCGCATACTTGCACGCCCAAATACTGCGGCTCGTGGATCTGGATCGAGGTTGTCAGCAGCCGATACTGGTTCAAGAACGCTTTGGCCTCCTGCACGAAGGCGTTCGACAGCTGCAAGCTGCCTAGATCGCCTGCCAGCAGCGAGGACTCCACCGACGGGATGACCAGCAGCTCCACGGTTCCGGGGCGGATGGCAGCCTCGTCTTGCGGCGACAGGCAGCGCACCCTGGCCACGTTCCGGCTAACGTTCTTGATCAGCGTCTCGTAATCTTGCACGGTTACGGCCCGCTTCTGGGCCTGCAGCTCGCGCTGGGCGCGCATCTTGACCTCTTCCAGCAACTCTTGATCCCGGCCGCCGCCGGCCCGGCGCAGGTTGGTCACGCGGGCCAGATAGGCGTACGAAGAGGTCAACGATTGCAGTGAATTCTCCGGCACGTTGCCGTTGGCCCCGCTGCCGTAGCGGTAGCGGCGGAAGCGCAAGAGGCGTCCATTTTCCGGGATGCGTCCATACTGGCGCACGGTGCCGTCCGGCTGGCGGATGGCCGGGCCGAGCGTGACCGTCCCGCTGGCCGGGTCGAGGGTGAAGTGGCGGTCGTGCAAGGTCGAGTTGGCGAAGTTGGGCACATACTGCCATGGTACGAACACGGTCTCACCCAGGCGCTCCTCCTGCACTTCCAGGGTCTCGCCCTCGTGCAGCGACAGCACCGGGTGGAACTGCAGCCGGAACTCCTGGCCGGGGTCTCCGGCGCTGCGACCCAGCTCTTCGTTGTCCACCACCTGTGAATGGGTGGACGAAACCGTCACGCCAATCGCAGCGGGTGTGACCGACAGGATGCGCGGCGAGGCGGTGTAGTAGCCCTGCATCTCGTTGCGCTGCTCGTAGCGGCAGCGCAGCCAGTAAGCGTTCTGCCCATGCACCACGTCCGGTTTGGCCGAGAGCGGCAGGTAGAACACCAGGCTGCCGGAGGGATTGTTCAGGCCGCCGGTCGTGTCCTTCTCGCCTGCCAGCTGGCTGCGGACCACCTCTTTCCATACACCGTCGCCCAGCGAACACTCCCACACGAGCGGCGGATCTTGGCGCCGGATGCCGACCGCCTCGGTCTCCTCGCAGGTGAAGGTTAGCTGCAGGGTGTGCCCGCTCAGGTCGCGGTCGGGGCGGAAGCCAAGATAGAAGGTATTGCCCTGGCGCGGCCGGTCCATAAAGGGCAGGAACACCTCCATGCCCAGGCGCGAGGCGTAATTGCGCTGCATCTCGGTGTCCTTGCGCAGCTGCACCAGCTCAGGCGGGAAGATTTCCTTCATGTAGTCGGTGGAAAAGATGATCTCACCCTCGGCGCTGCCGCCGCTGGTGCGAGCCTGCAAACCTTGCGGCACGGTTACCGTCTGGTCGTCCTCCTCGCTGAACGGCAGCGAAGCCGACAGCCAGAAGGTCAGGTCGGTGCGGGCGCTGCTGGCGGGTTGGTAGCGCATACCCAGCAGTTCCAGAAACTTGATGTAGTTCTTCTCCGGCACTCGGTTGAGCCGGTACACCAGCAGCTCGGTCATCCAGGCGAACAGCTCGATTAAGGTAATGCCGGGGTCGCTGAGGTTGTACTCGGTCCACTCCGGACAGTATTGGGTGATGCGCTTACGCGCCTCATCCACCAGGTCGCGCTGAAATCTCAGATCGTCTAAATTGGGGCTCGATAAGGCCATAATGATTCCCTCTACCACTCTTCCTGCGCTTCAATGAAGAACGGGTAAACGATACTACGGTCGTCATGCGACGACTTGATCTGGTAATCGATCGACACCAGTACGCCCCCATCCAGTCCAGCGTCGAACTCAGGGCGCACGTCGGTCACCGTGATGCGCGGCTCCCACAGGGCCAGCGCCTTGCTGACGTAGCTGCGGATCTTACCCGCCAGAACAGCGTCACGCGGCTCGAACAGCAGCTCGTGCACCCGGCAGCCAAACTCCGGGCGCATCACCCGCTCGCCGATGTGCGTCCCCAGGATGATCCCAATCGACTGCTGGATATCCTTCTCGGCGCTGACCAGTTCCACCCGCCGGAGCGCGTCCACCCGGATCGGGAAGTGCAAGCCGCTGCCTAGAAAAGCTTTTTTTGCGTTATCTTCCATGATCACTACCCGCCAATCATCGTTTTCATCGCGCCTTTGATCACCGCCGTTGTCACCGGCACGCCCGTCACCGGATTGACCCCGGTCACCTGGCTGGTAACGCGCGCAGCCGGGCGCCCGCCAATCAAGACCGTCGCGCTGCCCAGGGTGATCGCCCCGGTGCAGGCCGCTCCGGCAACCTGGTCGCCCAGCACGGAGGCAGGCATGTTCTCGATCAATACCGTGGGCACGCCCGGCCCGATGACTGTGTCGCCGGTTGCGGTCATATCGCCTACACGCGCTGCTGGAAACATCTCTACATCCCTCCCGGCCTAATTGATTTTGACCATGCCGCCCTTGATCTCGACCATGGCGCTGCCGCTGATCGAGGTGATCGTACTGCCTTTGACGTCCACCTTCATGCCCGAAAGTTCGGTCCCGGCGGGCTTCAGCGCCAGTTTTCCGGCCGAGGCCTTGATAGTGGCTTCTTGGTTGGCGTTCACCTCCACCTTGGTAGCGGCTGTGATCTTGCTGCCCGCCTTGGTCTCCATAGAAATATCGCCCTGGCTCTTGACGATGAACTTGCCCTGCAACTCGATTGTAAAATCGCCTTGCGACTTGAGCGTGATCGAGCCGTCCTTGGCGGACATCAAGATGCTGGCCTTGCTGTCCTTGCTCTCGATCAAGATTTGCTCTTTACCATCGGTGTCATCCAGGATGATGCGGTGACCGGTCCGCGAGCAGATGACGCGCTGGTTCACTTTACCCCCGGCGTAGACCGACGAACCGGTGCCTTTTGGCGGCTTGTCCTGCTTGTTCCACAGTCGACCGATGATGTAGGGCAGGTTGATGTCACCGTGCTCGAACGCAACCAATACCTCGTCATTAACCTCAGGCAAGAAGAAGAAGCCGCGCTCCTTACCGCCATCGATCGAGCATATCCGGGCGAAATTGCTCTCGTAGTTGGGATCGAGCCAGGGGAATTTCACCCGCACTCGTCCCAGCTTATCCGGGTCGTCGACGTTGGTGACAATGCCGACCACGGGGCTGTTGAGCCGGTCGCCCGTGGGCGCACCGGCATGCAGCATACCGTACAGGGTGTGCGGGCTGCTGCCGGAGACGCTGAACTGCACCATGTAGCGCCCGCCGCGCAGCTCGTGGCGCACTTTGGTCAGGTAATAGGTGCCCGAGAAATTCTTGCCGACGTTCTTGATCTTCACCTTTCGTCCCGCCAGCAAGTGCGGGTTACCCCGCTGCAAGAAACCGTCCGCCTGGATGAACTGATTCGCCCCGCTAGACAGCTCGGCGTCTGCCATCTGTTTCGCCATGCCCTGAGAGTAAGCCGGCCGGTCAACCGATACGACCTTTGCAGCGCTGAAAGCCTTTTTCAAGAAGGTTTCGCTTTTCTTTTCCGGGTACCCAATCTGATTGGGAAAATCATAAGAGGAAGTTGATACCTTCCCCACAATTTCCTTCTTCTTCGACGGGTCCCAGCCGTGATACTCGGCTTCGCTGGCCTGCCCCATCAGCGTGATGCGCGGCTCGAAGGATGCCAGCGTGGCCCCCCATTCCAACGTCACCGGCGCATCCGTCCCCCGCACGGCGTTCGCCTTTTGGAAGTACAGGGTGCGATCTTCCACGTATACCTGATAGCCAAAAGCCCGGGCGCGTGACCAAAGGAAATCCCAATCGGTCTGGTTGTACTGCATCACGTATTCGTAGCTCAGCCCAGAAAGCCCGCTTGCGTCCACCTTCTGAGAAAGCCCTGCCATCTGGGCAATTTTAGCGAGGATATCCTTCTCCGTAATTGACCCGGCCGACTTGCCGTCCCCGAAGACGCGCGTCCACTTGCCGCGCGTCAGGTGATGAGAGCGGTCATAGCCGACCGCCCGGAAGAACGAATTTCCATCCTCGCCGAACACCGGCTCGATCGAAGTGATCTCACCTTTCACCAACACTGCCTCGGTCAGGCCCGTTTCCACCTCGGCGGACATCGAGATTTCCACCGCCGCGCCGATCTTGAATTTTTCGCTGTCGGCGTAGGCCAGGTTGTGGGAATGCTCGTCCTGGAAATCGCGCAAGGTGACCGAGAACATGGTCGGCAGGAAGTAATCCGAATCCACCACCAGCTCGACAATGTCATCCATGTCGCGGTCCTGGAAGGGGGTTCCGTTCACTTTCAGCTTCAGGCGGTAATCTATCTTATCGGGCATAGTGACGTCCTCAATCCAGCGGCGGAATGATCAATACCTGCCCCGCCTGCAGCGACTCCACGTGGTCGAGGTGGTTGGCTTCCGCCAGTAAGCGCCACAGGTGCGCCTGCCCGTATTCTTCGTAAGCGATGCTGTCCAGGCGCTCGCCGGTGCGCACGATGCGAGTCTTGCGCGGCTCCACCCGCGTGGTCGGGTTCTGCGAAGCCAGCGGATCGTCGTCGTGATCGTTCTGGGTGAAGGTCACCCCGGCCCGCGCCCGGATTGGCGTGCCGTCCGGCAGGAACAGCACGTACGAGATCGACAGATGGGTGATTACCGCCTGGAACAGTTCGAACTTGCCCCACACGAAGCCGACCGTGGGCGGTTCGAGGAACACGTCGTTGTTGCCATGGCCGCCGCCGCCTTTCAGCGTCATGCGCAGCAGTTGATTGGTGTAGGCGCGCACATCCTCCCCGCTGTCGCTGGTGTCGAAGATCAAGTTCATCGAGGCCGTGGTAGCCGTGCCGCCCTGATACTGCATGATCGGCGAGTTCAACAGCGGCAGCGGACGGCCGTGCCAGGTGACGTCGCGTGTGATCGACAGCTCCTGCGGGTTGAACTGGCAGGGAATCGATTCGTGGGTATCCAAAATGACGATGGCGGCCTTCTGCAAATTGTTGGGGACGCCAAACGCCATTTCGGCGGCTTTACTTTTGACTGCATTGAACATCGACTCGCTCCTTCTGATTACCGGCTGCCCGGTCGCTTACCGTCCAAAGCGGCGTTTCTCTTCCGCCAGCTTGCGCAAGATCACCGGATAGACCTGTTCGGCCACGCGGTCCAGGTCCAGGGCCGGCTCAGGCCGCTCCTCGCCGGGCGAAACACGCTCAAACGCCTGGTCGCTGTCCGGCGGCGGCTCTGGCTCATCCCGATCCAAGGCCCGCTGCACCACCCCCAATTCGACAGCAGGCGCAGCCGGGCGCGGCACGGTTGGCATCAGCATGCGGGTGTAAACCTGACCCGGCAGCGCTCCCTGCGGCTGCGGGCGCTCGCCGGGCTCGCCGGTTACGGGCTGGGTCGGCGGCCTGGGGGCTGCCGCCGTCACCACCGGCAGCTCGGCCTGGGTTTGTGCCGCCTGCCCTTGGGGGGGATATTTCTGCTTCATGCGCCGCAGCATGTGCATACCGGCCAGGGCCGCCAGCGCCGGAGCCTTCTCCAAATCGGGAGGCTGCGGCTCGCGCCGAGGATGGCCGGGGCTGTGGCGTTCCGGCTCGCGCTGCACCTCGCGGCTCACGCGGCCAGGCTGCAGCAGCCGGAGGACAGGCTTCCCGGGCGCTTTGCGGATCGCCTGCCGGGTGGCGATTCGAAGCGGTGCGCTGTGCCCGGCGGTTTGGCCCGCGGCTGACGGCTCTGACGGTAGTTCTGACGCAGGTCTGGCGCTGAGTCCGCGGTTTGCGCTTCAATCGGCGCAGAAAGTGGAAGTCGGAAGGCGCTTGCCCGTGCAGGTGCAGGCGCTGCCCCACTTGTAAGAGGCGGCAGGCGGCCTGCAGTCGGGCGCGTTCCCGGCTTCTCCAGCATACGCTGCACCATCCAGGCCGGGGCGGGAACGGGTGAGGCGGCAGGGAGCAGAGGATCGCCCTGTACAGCTGCCGGGGAAGCCGCAGCCGCCCCGCGGTCCGCTGGTGACACCTGGGACGGCGGAGCCGGCGGATGGATTGGCGATTCTTCGCGGCGGATGGGCGCTTTGGGCGGCTTGACCACCGGCAGCGGTCCCTCCGGCTCGCGCTGCACCGTGCCTTCCTGCGGATGCACCTTTGGGCGTTCGATTCGCCGGACCTCCCACGGCAGGCGCACGCTCTGCGAAGGCTGCGTTTCGGAGGCTTGCGGCTTGGAGTCCTTTTCGGGACGAGCCTGAACCGGCGCCTGGGACGCGGCATGTTCGGGGGCAGCCGGTTTCGATTCATCGGACAATGTGCGCTGCACGGCCCCGGGCGCTGCCTGGAGCCTTAGCAGGGCCGTTCGCAGGCGTGCCATGAATTGGAGGAGCAGTCGCTGCGGCCGGTGTAGAGGGCGGGACGGGCGGGGCAGCCTGAGGCGTCTCCTGCTCTACGACTGAGGCAGCAGCCCGAGCCGGGATCACTTGCGGCGCCGGGCGCACCGGCTGCCTGGAGGGGGCCGTAGACCGCTCTACCGCTTTCTCCACCGTCCGGGCGGCCATGAGCTTCGGCGCTTCCACCTGAGCGGGTTCGATTTCCCGGCGCACCACCCCATCGCCTGTCTGCAAATCTGGGGGGGCCGCCGGATGGGCAGCCATGCGATGGGAGGCGGGCACGGCCGGCGCTTGGGTTTGCGGGCGCGGCCGGCGTGGATTGTGCGAATGGACTGGTCCTGTGGGGATTATAGGGGCCGGCTGGGCGGCCTGCGGCTTCTGCGCTTCGCCCGGCTGTTCCGGCGTCTGGGCAGGCGCTTTTTCTACCGGCCGCGGTGCAGATGGCTCCGGCTCGCGCCGGACGGTGGGCTTGCCCTGAGGCTGCCCGGCGTGCGGCTTGGGTGCAGCAGAAGGCGCAGGGGATGGTGCAGGCGGTTCGGCTTTTTTCTCGGCTCCACCCGGGGTGATCTCTTCCACCCTGCGGTACAAGCGATGGTTCGGCGCAGGGGCCGGCTTGCGAGCGCTCGACTGCGCAGCCGCTTTCACTGCCCCACCACGGAACGCCGGATCGTCCTCCATACGTGGGATCGCCTGCCCAGGCGATAGTGTGGGCGGAGGCGGCGGACCCTGGAAAGACGGCAGGCTGGTCTGAGAAAACATCGGGCTGCTCGATGCGGATGGCTCATGCCCCGGCAGCGCCATGTCCAGCGAGCGCCAGGCATCCGGCGCGAGCTGCTCGGCCTTGGGCGCTTTCAGGAAGCGGTACCTGGCCGGAACGGTGTAGGTGGTCTTGAGGCTGCGATAAGTCTTCTTCAAGCCGATCCCTACCCGCGGCATCTGTTTGCCCATTGCGCCGGTTGCGCGCACAAAGCTCTTGCGCTCCTGGAATTTGCGCAGGAAACCGAGGTGATGCTCCCCCAGCGGCCTCGACAAGGCCATGCGCGCCGAAAGTTTCGGCTGGCTGCCGGCGGCGTTCGTGCGCTTGGAGGATGTCGAGATCGATTTTTTCATTTTTACCTGATAAACCCACAGTTCGATAAGGGAAACTCCCCAAAAAGTTGCGCCGTATTAGAACATCGCCGTGGGGCTCATCGGCGTCCCGGCGATCTTGCTCAGGGTCAGCGTGTTGCACACGATCTCGACGCTTTCGATGGCCACCTGGGAAGTGTTGCTCACGTCCAGGCTCGACAACGACCAGCTAACCGGATACGCCCCTTCCAGGTCCCAGTTCTTGACGATCCCCGGACCCACCATCCCGATCACCGCCGCAGCGCTCATCCCGGGCGCGCCCTGTATGATGCTCATGTTGAAGCGCTGCACCTTGGTGTCGTACAGCCCTTCGGCGAACCAGTTCCACAGCTCGCGCGACATCGAAATGCCGCGTTTCAGCGTCACCCGGCCGGAGGATATCTGCCCAGGAAGGTAGTGGATGTGGTCGTTCAGCCCTCCCTCGCGCACCTCCTCCACGCTGCGGGTCATGCGCAGCCCTTCGCAAGCGGTGAACAGGCCTACCATCAGACCCGAAATGGTCACGTAGAACAGGTAGGCCGGGGCCGGGTCGAAGCGGATCCCGAGCAGTTTCTCCATCTCGCGCAGACCGGCCGTACCGAGCATGCCTTTGGCCTGGTTGGTCAGGTCTTTCAGCATGCTGCCGCCCGCCGGGCTGACGGGTGTTTTAGGTCCGTGGATGACGCTCATACGTGTCTCCCTTCTCGCTGCAAGTCCTGCCGCATGTCTTTCTTCATGCGCGCGAGGATGCGGTCGGCCAGTTGTTCCAATTCTTCGTATCCCAGCCGGCGCGGCGGTGCGCCCTGGAATGGCTTTCGTACGGCTTGATTTTCGCCCGGTTTTGTTTCCGATGCAGACATGGTGTGGCGGCTCCTCAAGCCTGGCTCATGCGGCGGTTAATGCTCGAAATTTGCCGTACCCAATCTCTCCGGCTGCGGTGCGGCAAGTTGTAAATGGTCTCCAGCTCCCAATGAAAATGATATGCAATGTAGGCTACCTCCTCCTGGAGCTGCTCAAAGGGGTAGCCTGTCATTCCCCCCCCAGGTTCGCCAGGTTGATCTCGATCTCTTTCTGGCAGTGGGGGCAGGTGACCAGGCGGAAGACGGAGGCGTTTTCGTTGATCTGCTGGTAAAAGGTCTGCAAATAGGCGATGTCGGCTGCGAACAGGTTCTCGATCACGGTGGTGTTGATGTTCTTCAGCGTGCCCAGGCCGGTGATGACGCGCGCCAGCAGCACGATGGTCAGGTATGCCTCGTTGACCTGGACGCGCATGTCGTTCAAAAAGGTGATCTCATCCATGGCGGTCGCCAGGCGCATCGTCCCATGCTTATGCAGCGTGCCTTCTTTATCCACGTACCCAATCGGTAACTCGAACTCGAATTCAGTTTGGATTGCCATCCATCCCTCCATGTACCCGTACTGTTTTGCTGTTTATCGACGACTGCATCATCGACAAGCAGGAAAACAGCCCGGTCTTTTTATAGATCTTCCCGCTCGATCGACTCACACACCAACGTGATCGAAAAGTGCGCCCGGTCGGTGGTTTGCTGCCCAAAATCGAAGCCTGAGAGCTTGCTCGGCCAGGTGTTGATTAAATGCCACTGGATCACCGGCTGGTACTTGCCCTCCATAAACGAGTGCAAGCTGATGGTCGCGTTCTTGCGCGCCCCAAAGATGTCGCCCTGGGCCGCCTGGACGAACCAGTGATACAGGTCGGCCGTGTTGCCGTAGCCGCTCTCCAGGGTGATCGGGTGATTCTTGCGCGGGCCGGAAATCATCAAGGTTTGAAAGCCGCCGTTCTCGTACACCACCGGGTGCTGGATCACGTCGATCTCCACCTCACCCCCCGAGATGCGGTCGAACAGCCCCACTTGCACACCTTCGACCTCCAGCGTGTAATGGATGTTTAGCGGCGGCGGCGATTGTTTAGAAGGTTGTGTATTGGTTGCCATGGTTTTCAAATGGGCGAATGGGCCGGGTAGAGTCGCCCGGCCCATCCGCGCTCAACGAATTGTCAGGATACGCGCTCCAACCCCTCGTGAACGATGGTGATTTCTTCCACCATGTAGTTTGCGCCCGAGGAATCCATCTCCGGGCCGGACACCTTAGAGGGCCAGGAGTTGGTGAAGTTCCAGCGGGCCGTCTCGGAGTTGTCCTGTGCCAGGGCGATGATCGAGCAGTTCGTGCGGGCGTCCTCCACTTTGCCATCCACCACCAGCTTGCGCCAGTTCCAGATGTCCAGGTTGCTGGTCACGCCGCGCTTCAGGGTGATCTCCGTCCACAGGTGGCGGCCGGGGATCTTCTGCACCATCGTCTCGCCGCTGTCGCCGGTGACCTTCTGCTCGATCACTTCGGTTTCGGAACCGATGCCGGTCACGTTGGTGAAATAGCCGCTCAACTTGCCCTCGATCTCTAGGGCAAATTTAAATGCTACAAGTGGATCTTCTCGATTTGCCATGCTCATTCACCTTTTCAATTATTCTGAATCCGGCCCAGCCCACTGGCTGATGCGGAAGATAACAAACTCGGCCGGTTTGACCGGGGACATACCAATCTCGATGATCAAGCGGCCCAGATCGCGTGATTCGGGTGGGTTGAGTTCATCGTCGCAGCGCACGTAGAAAGCCTCCTCGGGTGTGCTGCCGAACAGCGCGCCGTCGCGCCAGACCATCTTGAGGAAGGCGCTGACATCACGGCGCACGCGCGCCCACAGCTTGCGGTTGTTGGGCTCGAACACGATCCACTGCGTGCCGTTCTCGATCGATTTCTCGACGTAGTTGAACAGCCGCCGGACGTTGATGTAGCGCCACGAGGGATTGCTGGACAGGGTGCGCGCACCCCACACGCGGATGCCGCGTCCGGGGAAAGAGCGGATGCAGTTCACGCCGATGGGGTTGAGCGTATCTTGCTCGCCCTTGGTCAGCTGGAAGCCGACCCCCACCGCGCCCTGCACCACTTCGTTGGCCGGGGCCTTATGCACGCCGCGGGTGTTGTCGTTGCGCGACCAGATGCCCGCCATGTGTCCGCTGGGTGGAATGGCGATCACCTGGTTCGTGGCCGTGTCCATCACCTGGATCCAGGGGTAGTACATGGCTGCATAACTCGAATCGAAGCCGGCCACGTTCATGCGCCATTCTTTGACCTCTTGGGGCGTCATGTCGGGTGGGCAGTCCAGGATGGCTACCCTGTCGCCCATGCCTTCGCAGTGACCGATCATCATGGTTTGCACGCCCTTGACCAGATCGAGATTGAGCTTCTCGCCGGGCATGGTGGTCATCAGGTCGGGGGCGCACACCATGGTCACGTCGTCCAGAGCCTCGAGGCCGCCCATGCCGGTGCGCTTGGCGACCTCACCCTGGAACTCACCGCTGGTGGTGGTCGGCAGCAGCTTTTGATCGATGGTCAGCGGCTGTTCCTGGTCGCGCGGCATGACCTTCTCGAGCGGTCCGCCCGGCTCGACCACTTCCAGCTCGATGAACTTCGGCATCACATTGTTCTTGAACATGACCTGGGTCTTCACCTGGCCGTCTACCAGGTTGGGCCGCAGTTCCACTTCACGGAACGATTCCATCTCGAACCAGCCGCCGTCCGATTTCTGGCGCTCGACGGTGAAGGTGAAGGATTTCGGGCCTTCCGGCTCGCCGGCTGCGGGCTTCTCGCCGTCTTTCTCGGCCTTGTCCTCTTTCTTTCCGGCTGCCAGCTTGGGGGCATCCACCACGCGCACCCGCAGGTTCATCGCGTCGGTGCCCGCCAGCCGGGCGCGCGCCACCAGCGCCGGTTTGCCCTGGCTGTTCATCAGGGTCGCTTCGGCCTTTGGGAAGCTGCGAATGCTGACCACGTAGCAGCGTGAGCCGCCGTTCTGGAAGTAGCCATAGACAGCTTGCGGCAGATACGCCCCGGAGACGAAACCGCCAAAGCGCTCGCTGAACTGGGTCCAGTTGGTGATCAGCTGCGGCGCGTTGGTCAGGTTCTCGACGATCACTTCCCCGTTGACCTTGCGCGCCATCTCTGCCTTCTCGGTGAACCCGATGAAGGCTGCCATTGCGGTCCCGACCCCTTCGATCGGTTTGGGACCTCGGTCGATTTCTTCGACATAGACACCAGGTGACAGATATTCTGGCATGGATTCCTCCTTACACGATTACGCCTGCTAAAGGTTTTGATGATAGGTGACTGCCTGAGCAGTTCGATGAATTGTCAATTTTCTGCGAAGAGCCAGCGTGCTTTGCCGTCTCAAATCTTGATCAGCAGCGGTTCATCCGCCGGGACGGAGAATTGATGCCGTTTCAAGATCCGCTCGCCAAAGCGGACAGTTAAGTGGTAGGAACCTGCCGCCACTTTACGGATGGAAAATCGCCCGTCTTGCACCTCGACGGGGATATTCTTTTCCTCCCAGGTCAGTGTCAACGCGCTTGGATCGTATTTCTCTGAGATTATTTCACCTCCTACCGCCCAATAACGCCTGGATTCAGCCACTCTCTGCTGGTCAGAATTGGTCTGCTGAATGCCCACCTCAGCGGTCCGCACCGGCGGAGCAATGACAGGCAAGTACGGGTCAATCGTCATGGTCACTTTAAGAGTTCAATCCGGGATGATACCGGTTGTTGAGCGTATTCCAGAACTCCCCCCAGTTTTTCGATTCGTCTTCCTGGGCGGTGTTGAGCGAGATCGGCAGGAGCTGTGAGGCCATGTCACGCCCATAGACTTCCTCAGGCAAGAGCGGATGTCGCAGCAGCGCGAACAGAGTCAGGCCCAGCAGATGGTGCTGATCCTGCTCGTTCTTGCTCCAGGCGGTCACCAGGTAATGCAAATCGATCCGGACCGGGTTGCGGCGGATTTCAATGTTCCCATCCGGCAGCTGAGTCTTGGTCATCTGCTCGGCGCCGCGCAAGGTACGGTTCTCAAAAATGCCGTAGAGGTACAGGTTGAGAGTCGGTTTATTTAACCGGGAAGACCAATCGCTGTTGGGCTGATCGAAAACGATGTCGATATCGTTCTTCTTTACCGGCAGCTCTTTTACAAGTAAGTTTTTGATCAACTCATCGATTGCATCAAACATAGACAAAAGTCCTGCTTCTTAGAAGGTCGCAGTGCGTGACAGGAGGATGTTGCGGATGGCTGCGCGCCGTTCGGTTGAGTCTTTGGTGGTGAGCAGCGTGTTCATCATGCCGGTCTCGCCACTGGCATCCAGCAAGCGAGTGGTAGACAGTTTCACCTTCTCGACGCCCAGGTTGTGTGACTGGCAGTTCTTATCCAGGTCATCGTAAATCAGGCCGGCATCGCTGGAAAGCTCGCCAATCCGCACCGACACCTGTGACTTCTTGCCGCTTTCATCTTGAGTTTCCAGGCTGCGCGCCCGATCCAACCGGTATTCTTGCATGTTCCGGTAACCACTCTTTTCCATACGTTTGCTGTGGCGGGCTTCATTGATCTTGCCAATGATTGGCGCTGCCAGGCTGCCGACCAGGCTGGTAACCGTCCCAATCCCTTTGACAATGCTTCCGACCGTGCCGCCCACCCCGGCCCCGACACTCTTCAAGGTGCCGCCTGCTACCTGGGTGGCGTCCTTCCCGATGTCCAAACCCTGGCCCTTGGCTTTCTTACTCTGCGCGTCGTGCAGCACCGCTTTCAACTTGGGGAACAGGGACTGCTCTTTCTTGCGCCCCTCTTCCGACAATCCGGAGCTCGGCTTGTACTGCATGCTCATGATGCTGCTGCCGCGCTTACTGGCAATGCCTGCTTTGACGCTGCGGGCGCCCAGGCTGACGCCGCTGGTGGCCGCGCCAATCGCATAGCTGGCTGCACCCAACCCGCTGCCTGAGTCCTTATTGCCGTCCAAGGTGCGGTTGAAGGTTTCAGCCCCATATCCAAAGCCCAGCCCGGCTTGCGTCAGACCCGCCAGGCCTTTGAACATGCTCAGCCCGCCTTCGGCTCCCTGTTGGGCCATGCCTAACCGGCGCTGGCTGTAATGGTAGTTGCCGGCTTTGTACATGTTGGCAAAGTCGACCCCCGACTGCATCAGCGCGCCGGTGGATTGTGCCGCAAGGACGGAATTCATGATGATCGAACCGGCCAGGCCGGTGCCTGCCTCGGCTCCCGTTCCGAACCACTCGTGCCCCTCCGGCCGCAGCATATTCAGCATCGATAGGCTGCCGACGCCTGCCCCCACGCCGGACAGCGCGGTCAGCAGCATCGAGTTTTGCAAGAAGTCGGCCGTGCCCGCCATCTTGCCCTCGCCCCACTTGGTCCCCAGGGTCTTGTCCTTGATCGTGCCGGTGATGCCGCGGTCTGGGTCCTTGGTTTCGCCCACACCCAGGCGCTCGTAGCCGCCGGTAAAGGCCACGATGTGCTCAATGGACACGCCCTTCTGCGACAGCCCGGTGAAATCGCGCGCTTTGAACAACGTCACGACTTCCTTGATGTCGTCGGCGCTGACCTTAGACAGGTCGCCCTTGCCAACGTCTTTGAGCGCATCCAGCAGCGCACCCGAAGGCATGTGCTCTTCCTGGGCCACCTGCATCACCCGCTCCCGCACGTCCGCCTCCGGTAGGGGCGGCAGCTGGGGTAAAGGCCGGTTGGGACGCTGGCGTGTCTTACTGGCCGGGACCGGCGGCAGCGGCCGGCTCGGCGGAGTTTTCTTGGCGGTCGTTGGGGGAGATTGTTCGGGTTGAGGACCCGGATCTTGCTGGTCTTTCGGCGCATCTGCGCTCTTCAAATCCTCCAGCATCTTATCGACATCCACACCGTACAGCTTCAACATCTGCTGATTGAGGATGTTTGTGCTCTGGCCCCCCAGTAAGATGGAGGTGATGATGGCTTCCTTCTGCGGGTCGGCGTTCTCGGTCCACGCCTGCACTTTGGCCTCGGTCACCTGTCCGCCAAACGCCAGCGCAATCGACTTGTAGTCGATCACCCGCTGCACAGCACCGCTGGAAGCGCCTGCCGAGGCTCCGATCGAGCCGGCTGCCTGGGCGGCGCGCTGCGCCTGCTGTTCGTAAGCGGTATTCGGCGCACCCAGCTTGAGGCTGCCGGAAGGCGCGCTGCCGTTCTGCTGGACAACATGGGTCAGTTCGTGGCGCAGCGTGCGCTGCCCGCGGCTGGTACCCGGCGAGTATGCCCCCTGGCGGAAGAAGATGTCTGAACCGATGGTGAAGGCCCGCGCGCTGATCTGGCGGCTGAGATCGTCGGCCTGCGGGCCGGTATGCAGCCGCACCTCGCTGAAATCAGCGTTCAGGCGGCTCTCCATGTCTCGCTGCACCCCGGCGGGCAGGGAGTGCCCTTTGCCGCGCGCCCCCTGAATCGCCGAGGAAATCTGGCTGTTCAGGGTCCCACCGGCATCCGTGGCCGGCTCGCGCTGCACCACCTGCGACTGCAGCCAGCTTGTCACGGCGCGGTTGCCCGCCGCCTGCTGCAGGCGCAGCACGTCAGCCGGCGCAGCAATCTGCGGCGCGGCGATCACGTTTTGCAGATGGGGGGAAACGACCGGGGAATGGGCTTCTGATTTCCGCTCGGGTTTATGGGTGGCGCGCTGAGGTTTTACGTGCGTGTGCTGTCCATTGTTTGTCATTGATGTCTTCGATGCAGGACATGTCTGGTTATGAGGTGAAGGTAAAAAGCGGTAAAGCTCGACGGTTAACAAGAACCGCAGGGCCTGTTGGCGTTTTATAGAAACGACGAAAGATCGTGACACAGGTTGCAGCGAGATGTTGCAACGCATCCCATGATCTTCGTACATTATCTTAATGGAAATGTAATATAATCAATACTAGGTAATTTCCGTATCCAAAACGTGACGAAATCGTTACCGCAGAGGCACCTTTCAAAATCAATGGTTACCTTATCCGTCCATCTCTTCGGTCACTTCCAAGTCTTCTTCGCTCAGCAGCCGCTCGAGGGTTTCAAGTCGGATAAGGCGCGCGCCCTGCTCGCCTACCTGGTCGTCGAGCCGAACCGCCCCCACGCCCGCTCGACGCTGGCCGGCCTGCTCTGGCCGGATCTGCCCGAAGAATCCGCCAATGCCAATCTACGTTCGGTCCTCTCGAACCTGCGCAAAGTACTGCAAACAAGCGAGCAAGACCCTTCCCCTATTCTGAAAATCGACCGTCATTCCGTTCAATTGAATCCCCAGGCGGACATCGATTGTGACTTGCTCGAATTCCAATCGCTGGTTGCCGGGGGCGACCTGGTTCAGGCGGCCGGGCTCTACAATGGGCGGTTGCTGGGCGGCTTCTCGATCGGCAGTGCCCCCTTCGATGACTGGCTGCAGGTACGCACAGAGGCCGTCCACCAGGAGATGCTCCAGACTCTTCATACCCTGACCACCGAGTGCATCTACCACGGCGAGTTTGGCCGGGCGATGGAATACGCCCGGCGTCACCTGGAGCTGGAACCGGCCGGTGAAGAAGCCTACCAGCAGGTGATCTACTTACTCGGACTGACCGGCCAGCGCAGCGCAGCCCTGGCGCAGTTCAAACAGTGCAAGTCCATGCTGCGCAAAGAGCTGTCGGTGGACCCCTCAGATAGCACGCTCAAACTGGTCAAAGCCATCCGCGACGGCGCGCCCCTGTCCCGGCCGGTCATCCCGCCCTCGCTGCATCCCTCGATGCAGCCGCGCACCTTCCAGCTGGTCGCCCGAGAGGACGAACTGGACTGGCTGGAGGCGCACATTAACGCCACCCTGGCCTCACAAGGCAGCGCCATCTTCATCACCGGCGACGCCGGCAGCGGCAAGACTGCCCTGCTGGACGCCCTGATGCTGCGAGCCCTCAACTCGCACCCGCGCCTGCTGATCGTCAAAGGCAGCTGCGCCATTCACGACGGCGCTGGAGCGCCCTACTTGCCCTTCCGTGAGGTTCTGCTCATGCTGGCCAACCCCAGCAAGCCGACCTGGGGCCGCAGCCCGTTGGATCTACAAGCCTCCACCCGCCTGGGCGAAGTTCAACCGCTCATCACCCGGCTGCTCAGCGAGCAAGCGCCCGACCTGAACCTCTTGCAGCAAAATAAGCCCATCCACTCCAGGCAAGTCAGCGACACGCACCGGTTCGAGGCGGTCTTGCAGCATGGCAGCCTGTTCGAGCAGTTCGCCGTCTTCCTGCAAACCATATCGCGCGACTTCCCCCTGGTGCTGGCAATCGACGATCTACAGTGGGCCGACGAAGAATCGCTCTACCTGTTCCAGTACCTGGCGCGCAAGCTGGCCGGGCAAACCATCCTGCTGGTGGGCATCTACCGCTCCGAAGAGGTCTACACGGAGGAGGATGGCCGGCGCCTCTCGCTGGAGACGCTGGTCAACGAGCTCAAGCTCTCCTTCGGCGACATCGTCCTCGACCTGAACCAGTCGGATGGGGAAGCGTTCGCCGGGGCCTACCTCAATCGCCTCGCCAACCGCTTCGACGCCAACTTCCGCAAGGCCCTCTACCAGCACACCGGCGGCCACGCCCTGTTCACCTCTGAAATTGTCGAAGGGCTGCAAAGCCGCGGCGACCTATATCAAGACGCCTCCGGCTTTTGGGTGAACCGGCCCAAGCTGGATTGGTCGCGCTTACCTACCAAAGTGGAAGCTGTCGCCGCCGAGCGCATCAGCCGCCTGCCCGCCTTTTGGAAGTCCGCCCTGGCCGCCGCCGCGGTGGAGGGCGAGCAGTTCACCGCCGAGGCCCTGGCGCTGGTGACCGGGGCCAAAGATCAAGCCGTCATCCAGGGATTGAGCCGGGTGGTTGGGCGAAAGCACGGGTTGGTCACGCCGCAGGGCACACGCAGCGCCGGCGGCCGGCACGTTTCCCATTACCGCTTCCGCCATTCCATTTTCCAACAGTATCTGTACCAGCAAATGGACGACGCCGAGCGCAGCGTCTTGCATCAGGCAGTCGGCGACGCCCTGGAATCGCTCTACCAGGGCAGCGAACATGAACTGTCCTTGCAGGCTTCTACCCTGGCGCTGCACTACGTCCGCGCCCACAACGACCGCAAGGCTCTGGCGTATTACACCCTGGCCGGGGGCGCCGCCTACCGCCTGGCGGCCATGCATGATGCCGCTCGCCATTTCAGCCGCGCCCTGGATGCGCTCGACCGCCTGCCGCCAGATGAGAATGCGCACCGCATGGAGCTGGACATCCTGCGGAACCTGAACGATATTTACCTGGCGCTGCATGGTTGGGGCAGTCAAGAGCAGGAGCAGTGCCTGGTGCGGATGGAAAAGCTTGCCCTACGCACCGGCAGCATCAGCGATCAGCTCTGGGTGGTCAGCCAGTTGACTCACTGTGCCTTAGGCCAGAACAAATACGCCTTGGCCGAGCTCAAAGGTCAAGAGATGGCGCGGCTGGCGGAAACCGCCGGGCAGACTCGCTTTACGGTGGCCTGCTGGATCTTGCAAGGGCAGGAACTGGTGCTGCGCGGTAAGCTGCGCCAGGGGCAGGCCAGGTTGGAACAGGCCCTGGCGCATATTTCCGCCCACCCGGAAGACATCCTGCAGAACGACATCCACAATGACGCCAGAGCGGCCCACGTCTACCTTTCCATGGCGCTGCTGTATCAAGGCCGCATCGACCAGGCGCGCGCGCTCGTGTCTGCCACGCTCAACGAGATGCGCCATGGCCCATCCTTGACGCTGCTGGGATTCGGCCTGTCCGGCGCAGGCATCCACAACGGCATCATCCTGGGCGATGTGGAAGCCGTCGGGCGCTGCGTCGAGGAGCTCCAGGCCATGATCGATCAAGGGGAATACAACCTGTACGGCCCCTGGGCGTTGATTTCAGCTGGCTGGCGGGATACACAGCAAGGGCGGCGGGGAAATGGACTGCAAAAGATCCGCGCCGGGCTGGCAGCCTGCGGCAAGAACCTCGAACACATGGGCCATCCCTTCCTGGTCGCTACAGCTGCGCAGACGCTGGCACAGCTGGGTTATCCAGGCGAGGGGGAAACGCTCCTGGATCGGGTGCTGGATGTATTCGAGGGCAGCTTTAAGACCAACGCCGCCTCCCCCTACTTCCTGTGCCTGAAAGGTGATTTCGCCCTGGCCCGCCGCGATCTGCAAGCCGGGGCTGCCGCCTTCCAGAATGCCTTGCGCATCGCCTGTGAGCAGGAAGCCCACCTGTGGGAGCTGATGGCCGCCACGGGCCTGTGCAAGCTCAAACTGGCCGGGGGCCGCCCCGAGGAAGGCTGCCGCCTGCTGCGTGAGGTGTACGCCGGTTTCCATGAGGGCCTGGATACCGCCCCCCTTTGCGAAGCCAGGGCCGCGCTGGAAGAGGCCGCCCGCTGTGGTTATTGATAAAGATAATCTTCCTCTTTGATAAATCGCCCCATCTTTTGCATCTCTTGACGGATCGCCTGCAGCAGGCAGCGCATGTCCATGGCATGACCCTGCTGAGCAGCCAGGAAGGCCGCCGCCACCAGGGCGTTGCGGATGTTACCGCCGGTGAGCTGGTAACGCTGCGCCAGGAAGTCCCAGTCGATATCCGGGTCGAGCGGTAAGTTGGGGGGTAACAGCACCTGCCAGATCTTGAGCCGCTGCTCTTCGTCGGGGATGGGGAAATGGGTGACGAAGTTCAAGCGCCGGGTGAAGGCGTCGTCCATATTGGCGCGCAGATTGGTGGCCAGGATGGCCAGACCCTGATAGGTTTCCAGCCGCTGCAGCAAAAAGCTGGTCTCAATGTTGGCGTAGCGGTCGTGAGCGTCTTTAACCTCCGAGCGCTTGCCGAACAGGGCGTCGGCCTCGTCGAAGAACAGCACCACGTTGCTGCCGGCCGCCTCCGAGAAGATCTCATCCAGGTTCTTCTCGGTTTCGCCGATGTACTTGCTAACGACCCGCGACAGGTCAATCCGGTAAAGGTCCAGCTTCAGTTCGGCCGCGATCACCTGGGCCGCCAGGGTCTTGCCGGTGCCGGATTCGCCCGCGAACAGGGCCGAGATGCCCTGTGTGGTTGCCAGGCGCTCCCCCACTCCCCATTCCTCCAGCACCAGCGGCCGGTAGCGCATCATCTCGACGATGTCGTGCAGGGTGCGCAAATCATCCGGCGGCAAAATGATGTCCGCCCAGCTGTATCGATGCTCGATCTTTTGCGCCAGGTTGTCCAGATGATGAAAGGACTGCCGGCGTGCTGCCCGGAATAGATCGTCACTGCTGAACGGCCGGCCGCTCTGCAAGCCGGCATTGCGCACGTTGAAGACCGCATTCTCGATCTGCCCGCTGGTCAGGCTGAAGTGACCGGCCACATCCCGCAGCGTCTCGCCCGGCAGCGCTTCCTCGCCCAGCCAGTGCTTCCAAAGCTCACTGCGCTCGGCGCTGGACGGCAGCTCGAAGCGCGCCTGGAAAACGGCCCGCCCGCCGCTCGGCGAGATACGCCAGCCCGCGCGGCTGCTGAGGATGAAAATGCCCGCAAACCCGGCCATTTCCTCCAGAAAATCCTCTGGGATATACCCCTCCGGATCGAGCGCGCGCTCCCAGCTCTGGATAAACGGGACTGCCTCCAGCAAGCAGGCATCCCGGATCAGCAGGCGCAGATCGGCCAGCCCGAACGGCTCATCGCCCTCCAGCCGGGCCAGGTCCATTTGCAGCAGGGGCATGTTGAACTGGTAGGCCGTCTTCCAGGCGGCCTGGCGGCGGCGATCTTCGTCCGGCCCTTCGAAGGACAGCAGCGGCCTGTTCTCGATGATCTTATCCCAATCCATCTCGAATCCGGCCCCGAATGGGTTTTCCGAAAGCTCCTGTTCCAATTCTTCCCAAGTGACGAGCTGCAGCCAGGGCTTCTCCGGGTAATAGCCGCCGAACAGCCAGACCACCAGCGCCGGTGAGGCTTCGAACATCTGGTTCAGGCGCGGCTCCTGCCCACCCCCTGGGCCCACCGGTCGCAGCAGGTGGTAACGCACCAGCACCCCTTGCCCACTGAAGCGAGTCAACTGCTCCAGCCGGTCGATTTCGGGTAGATCGGTCTCCAGCAGCGAGAGGATCAGGCTAGCCCCGGCCTGCTTTTTGGTGACGTCGTCTTGCAAGAACCCATACAGGCGCTCGTAGCGCAAGTCGACCGCCGGCAGCAGGCACACCAGCAACGCCTGGTACTCGAAGTCCGACAGGCCGAAGAACTCGCGCAGGTGCAGCAGGCGCAGGCGCACGCCCGCCTGCTCGGCCTCGCGCTCGATCCGGCGGCTCTCTTCCTGCGCCTGCTCCAGCGCCCGGCGCAGGTCTTCATCTTCCACACCCGGCGGCCGGGGCGTTTGCTCGGCCAGTTCCTGGGCTTCTTCCGTAGAAATGTACAACCCACGGAAGCGCAGCAGCTCGCTGTTCTCCGGCTGCGAGTAGTCCCGCACCAGGCGCTGCACGCGCACATCCACTTGTCGCGCTTCCGATACGAGGTAACGCAGGTTGAGATCGGATAGAGTGTTTTCCATACTCGGTATTGTCGAACATTCCGGTGGTAATTTCAAGCCAAATACGGCAGTTGTTGGCTCGTTGAAAGGGGCTTCTTAAAGAATGATCGGAGCCGGATCCGTAAAGAGACGGCGCAAAAACGCACAGAAATTCTTTATTCTTTCTGCGCGTTTTTGCGCCTTTGGGCTAAAGATTATTTTCGATGCCGGAATTTACGCCTTCGGGAGCATTGTGATCCGTAGCATCGTCGCGCCGTACGGGATCAACTCGATCTGCTCCACCTCATCGCTCAAGTTCTGCGCCAGCCGCTCCGGGTTGGCCGCATCCGGCGGGTCCGCACAGCTCTCATTCCACTTGGCTTGCAGCTCGTCCAGCGTATCGTCGTCCAGGCACAGGGCGTAGTTCCACGGACTCTCGGGATACAGGTTCCAGGCCGGGAAGTCCGGCAGCGCCACCGGCGAGCGCGGCTCGTACAGCTCGCCCAAGGTCATGCTTTCAACGCTGAATCCGTCAAAAATCTATTCTCCATCCCCCGTATCGAACCACTTCGACAGGCGTCTTTCGGCATTTGGCGGCTGATCGACGTAGTGCGAGACGTCGTTGAACAGCATCAAGCGCGCCCGCACCGCATCCTTGAAGTCCAGGATGTTCAGGCAAGCCGGGGACTGGTCCAGCCGATCGCGGTAGCCGCGCGCGTCGAAGCCCAGCAAACTACTCAGCACCAGCCGGATGGTAGCCTTATGAGAGACCACCGCCACGGTCTGCCCGGCGTGACTAACCACAATCTCGCGGATGATCGGAAGCGCCCGCGCCATAACCATCACACCCGACTCGCCTCCCTCGGGCGCAAAGGTGAAAGGGTCCTCCTGCCAGGACGCATACTCCTCGGCATACTGCTTTTCCACTTCGGCCCGCTGCATGGTCTCCCAATGGCCGTGGTGGATCTCGCGCAGCCCGTCCTTGACGATCGGCTTAAGCCCATAAGGTTCACTGATGATCTCGGCGGTCTTTACCGTGCGGCGCATCGGGCTGCAGTATACTGCCGCAATCTTATCGTCCGCCAGACGCCTGGCAAGGCAGCCGGCCTGCCAGATGCCCTCGTCGGACAGGTCGACGTCCGTGCCACCCGAGAAGCGGTCTTCGGTGCTCAGGGTGGTTGCGCCGTGCCGGATCAGGTAGAGTCGTGTGGTCATAGGTCTCCCTTCTCAGTCAAACAGGCGGACCGGCCCAGCGCCGCAGCATTACCGGGTAAAATCTCCGGGCCGGTCCGCCCCGCTATTGTTGTGAGATCCCCAAATTGTGCTCCAGGTGAGCGATAAACCAGCTGACCAGCGTCTGTGTCACGCCCTTGCGCGCCCCGAACATCAGCTTGCGGTTCAGCGCATCCAGCGGGTAGGCGTCCACCAGCACCTTGCTGCTTTCTCCATCCGGCTGCACTTCACAGGCACAGTAGGTGCGCTCGCCGAGCGTCTTGCCCAGCACCACCTTCGGGAAGTTCGCCTCGACCTTGAACTTCTCCGGGCTGGACGAGATCAGCTTCCCCTGCAGCGTCTCGGTCGCTTTCAACGCCGCCTCGTAAATGCTCTGCGCATCTTTGGGATACGTTCGTTCCTCGTGTCGTTCGTATGGCATATTGATCCTCACTCTTTGTCGGACCTCACCCTCTGCCCCTCTCCACCAGATGGAGAGGGGCTTTGCGATGAGGCTGCCTTTTCTGCCCCCCTTATAAGGGGTCGGGGAAGGTCTCCACCCGCTCAAACCGCGTGTGCGCCAGCAGTTCCTCGATCAGCTCTCGCGAGCCAACCTCTGTGCCGCTCAGGCTGGCCGTGGCCGCTCCGCTGGCAATGCCCCAGCCAAGCGCCTCTTTCAGCCCCATGCCCTGGGTCAACGCCCAAACCAATCCGCCCACCATCGAGTCGCCCGCGCCGATTGGGTTCTTCTCGACGATTTCCGGGCTGTGCGCCAGCCAGACCTCCGCATTGGTGTGCAGCAGCGCCCCGGCCTTGCCCATCGAGATCACCACATTCTCGGAGCCAAACCGGCGCACCGCGGCCGCCGCCCGGGCGATCTCCACAGGAGTTCTCGGCCGGCAGACCGGTCAGGCTGTGCGCCTCCTCGGTGTTCGGCTTGACCAAGAACGGTTTCTCCTGGCAGCCCAGGCGCAGCGGTTCGGCGATTGTGTCGAGCAGCGCCTTGGCGCCGCACTCGTTCAGCGCCCGCACAATCTGGGCGTAGAAATCCGCCGGCACGCCCTGCGGCAGGCTGCCCGCCAGCACCCACCAATCGCCGGGCTCGGCCAACCGGTGAACTTTCTCCAGCAGCTCGCGCTGCTTATCCGGCCCAACCAGCGGGCCCTTCTCATTCACTTTGATGTAATGCCCGCCGTTTTCGGTCACGATGCTGATGTTGGTGCGCGTCTCGCCCGGGATCCACACGAAATCCGTCTGGATCTCCAGCGCCTGCAGTCCATCCTGAAGGGTCTCCCCTGCCTTACCGCCCACAAAACCGACCGCCGTAGTGTCTGCGCCCAAACCCTTTAGCAGCCGCGAAACGTTGAACCCTTTGCCGCCGAAATCTACTTGCGAGCGCGAGGCGCGCAGCACGGAGTCATATTCTATGGCGGGCACGGTCAGCTCACGGTCGACTGCCGGATTCAGGGTGAGTGTGTAGATCATGGTCCCTCCATTCCCGCCGTGGTCACTCGGGCTGCTCCCAGCAGGCTTCGATCAGCGCTTCTTCGGCTTCGTTCGTCCACATAAAATCTTCGCCCAGCTTCTCGGCCACCTGCGGCAGGCGCTCGTCCAGCTCTTTGAGACCGGTCAGCGGCAGATTGTGGATCTGCGGGAAGATTACGATCTTACCCGGGTAGGCGCCGTCGATAACGGCCTGGTAAGCCTCCTTAGCCGCTTCCATGCCGCCAATCGCTGCTACCGAGCGCCCCGGTGACAACGTTCCGTTCAACCGGCGTTCCATCACGGTGGCCTGATCGTTGATCGTCAGGCCAGAGGTGCCCGTATACTGGGCGTTCGACAGGTACACGCTGCTCAGCTTGACGCAGCCCATCGTGCCGATCGGCACGCCCGCAAACAGCACCAGCATCCCATCGGCCTTCATGACCGAGTCGCCTTCTTCCATCAATTTCGCCACCGGCACACTGACGATCACGTCGTCCGCGCCCTCACCCTGGGTAGCATCCATCACAAACGCATAGAAGGTCTGCGAGGCGGTGTTGGGGTTGAAGTACCGGATGGTGGTGTCGCGCTTCTTGGCCAGTGGGGTGAACATGTCTTTCAAGGTCTGCAAGCGATCGTCGCTGATCTCGGTGACGATCACGGTCTTGGGTCCGTCCGGCATTTCCAGCGCCCGCTGGACGTGCATCTGGCCCATTGGGCCGCCCGCGCCGATGAACACAGCCGCGCCGCCCGGGCGCAGGTCGGTGCGGTTGCGCGCCTCGCCGTACGACTCGGCAATGTCCGGTCCCTGATTGCCCAGGAAGGCGATGTAATCGTAATGCAGCCGCCCCAGGTCCACCTGCACCAGCCCGTCCACCGGCTCGCTGCCGACCAGGTTGCAGTTGCCGCGCCGGGCGATCAGCTGGTTGATCTGGCCCAACGCCTCGGCCGACTTCGGCGCAAGCACGACGATATCGTCGAACCCCGCGCCGCCGGTGATCTCCTGCGAGAGGGCCGCATAGTCACTGACTGCCAGTCCGCTGCGCTCGATCACCTCAGCCCCGGTCTTAGCGGCAAGTTCTTTGACTGTTTGCGGCGCATCCGTCAGCACGATCGTCGCCGGGGCGTCCAGCCCATGCGAAAAGGCGTATGGGCGTGTGTCGCCCGGCTGCCCGATGACCCACATCGTCCCGCCGAGTTTAGGCTCCAGGCGGCGGCGCTGGGTGTAGGCCGCCATGACGCAGCCCCACGGTTCCAGCAGCGACGATTTCAGCGTAACCCATCTGCTCCTCCAGCGGCAGCAGGCAGGCGCCCTCGTCGGTCTTCAAGACCTCCTCGCCGATCAGGTGATACTGGATCATCCCGCCCGGGATGGTGTAGCCGTAAGCGGTGCTCTTGCCTTGCTGGTAGATGTCGGGCTGCATGGCCAGGCGCTGCCCAGGGTGGTACTTGTCCTGCAAGTTCTTGCCGGCTTTGACAACCGTCAGCGACACTTCGTGCCCCAAGCGGGTGGGATCGACCGCCAGATTGCGGTTGTACAGCTTCGGATGGCTGCCGCCCTGCTTGATGATCTTGACGTCCGAGAAGCACATGCCGATGCTGTCGATGCGCACCAGCAGCTGGTCTTCGCCGGGCTCCGGCACAGCCAACACCTCGGGGGCATCCTCACGCCCCATCTGGTCCAGGCCGGCTCCATACAGGTTCCAGACCCAGTTGCTTTCCGGCACAGGGTACTTCGCCGAGCGATACGCTTGATATTTTTCGCCCATTTTTCCCTTCCTTTATTCGGGGGATTCCTGTCCCCCACCATCTATCCGGCAGATTTCGCCAGGTAACTTGTAACCAGGGCTCGCACTTCCTGCGCAGTCGAACAGGACAGGGCTTTCTGCGCCAGGGGCTGCAGCTCGGCCATGTTCAGCGAACGCACCTGCGCCTTGACGGTCGGCACCGTCGGGATGCTCACGCTCAGCTCGTCCATGCCCAGGCCCAACAGGATCGGGACGGCTATCGGATCGGAGCCCAACTCGCCGCACAGGTCTGCGCGCTTGCCGTGTTGGTGGGCCGCATGGATGGTCTGCGCGATCAGGCGCAGCACCGATGGGTGCAGCCCGTCGTGACGGGTCGCAAGGGCCGGGTGAGCCCGGTCGATTGCCAGGGTATATTGGGTCAGATCGTTGGTGCCAATGGAGAAAAAGTCGACCTCGGGGGCGAAGATATCCGCCATCAACGCTGCCGAAGGCACTTCGATCATAATGCCGATCTGCACGGTCGGGGCTCCCAGCTCTTTCCGCAGCTCTTCGACGATCGAGCGCGCCTGGCGCAGCTCGCTGATATCGCTGACCATCGGGAACATAATCTTCAAGTTCCCATCCGGGGCGGCCTTCAGGATGGCGCGCAGCTGCGCCCGGAACAGCTCGGGCCGGTTCAGGCACAGCCGGATGCCGCGCTCGCCCAGGAAGGGGTTCATCTCCGGTTTGAGTTGGATGTACGCAAGGGGTTTGTCGCCGCCGATGTCCAGCGTGCGCACGATTACCGGGCGCGCCCCCATGGTCTCGGCGATCTCGTGATACACCTGATACTGCTCTTCCTCGCTTGGCGCCAGTGTACGCTCCAGGAACAGGAACTCGGTGCGCAGCAAGCCAATCCCATCCGCGCCCTTCTCGACCGCCTTGCGAGCATCCGCCGCTGAACCGGCGTTGGCAGTCACGTCGATGTGATGGCCGTCTTGCGTGGTGGCGGGAAGCCCGGCCTGCGCCTGCGCCGACTGGCGCTGCGCCAGCCACTTGCGCTGCGTCTCTTCGGCCTGCGCCAACTGCTCTGGGTTGGGGTTGGGGGTCAGGCTGCCGTCGCTGCCGTTCAAGATCAGCACAACCTCGTCCGGCAGATTCAGGATGGCCTCGTCCGCGCCGACCACCGCGGGCAGGCCCATCGCCCGCGCCAGGATGGCGATGTGTGAAGTGGGTCCACCCTCGACGATGCCAAAGCCCAGCACACGCACCGGGTCGAAGGCGGCAGTGTCCGATGGAGCCAGCTCACGCGCCACGACCACCACCGGATGATTGGGCATCGTCACGCCCTGCTCGCTCAAACCCAGCAGCAAGCGCAGCACCCGCCGCCCCACGTCAAGCATATCGTCCGCCCTGGCCGATAGGATCGGGTCGGGCAGCGCTGCGATGGCGGCTGCCTGCTGCTCTACGGCCGCTTTCCAGGCCGCCGGGAGGCCCTCGCCGCCATCCACCCGCCCCTGCACCGCCTCGGCCAGCTCGGGGTCGTCCATCAATTCCACATGCGCCTCAAAAATCGCCGCCTCAGCGGCCATCTTGCGCTCCTTCATCTGTCTGCCCAAAGCCACCAACTGCTCGCGGGCGCAGTCGAGCGCCTCTTTCAGCCCCATCCTGGCGACAGCGGTCAGCGCATCCGCGTCCTGGCCGGGATCCGCCAGGCGATAGTGAAATACAGGGCCTACGGCAATGCCCGGCGACGCCGGGATGCCGCTCAGCCCTCCGTCCACTCCAGGCCGCGGGCGTTCTGCAGCCCGTTCGAGGACTGCCTGGGTTGGCGCTGTGGCCGCAGCTGCAGCAGCCGCATGCGGCTCATCCCCCAGTCCGGAGCGGATGCCCGCGACGATCTCTGCGAACGCTTGCTCTTCGTCTTCGCCGTGCACTTGCACCCGGATGCGGCTGCCGTGGTTTGCCCCCAGGGTCAGCACAGAGACCATGCTCTTGGCGTTGGCCTTTTTCTCGCCGTGAAATACAGAAATGCTCGACTTGAATTTCTTGGCAAGATTGACCAGCACCTTCGCAGGTCGAGCGTGCAGGCCGGTTTCATTCTCGATGATCAGCTCGATTTCTTTCATTGCAGGCAGCCTCCTTTGCACCCAGGCGCAAAGCGCCCCGGCAAGATTCGGATAGACCAACAGAAAACTAATTTTCGTTCAGGTACTTCACAATCACGTCCGGGTCGCTCGTTTTCAGCAGCTCGGCCAGGTTGTCTTCATCATCGATCACCTCGGCCAGGTTCGCCAGCACGCCAACGTGCTCGTCGCCCACTGCGGCGATGCCGATCACCAGGTACACCGTCTCACCGTCTTCCCACTCCACACCGTCTAACAGCTGCAAGACGGAAATTCCGGTCTGGAGAATGTGCTCCCGATTTTCGTACACGCCGTGAGGGATGGCAACGCCGTTCCCCAGGCTGGTGGACATCGTGAGCTCGCGGGCCAGCATTCCATCGATATACGGGCCGAGCACGCAGCCGGATTTTACCAGCAGATCGCCCGCCATGCGAATGGCGTCCGCTTTGTCGACCGCCCTTGCTTGAAGAGAGATTCGATCTTTCGATAAGATAGTCATCGTTTCTTTACCGCCCTTTTATACCGCCGTACCGGCGATCTCGGATTTGTCCACCAGCGCCTTGACCAAATTGTCGAAGACCGGATCGTTCAAGAAGTGGTTGAAAGCCAGGACGACCGCATTGGGCGCTTTCGACTGGGCGGTTTTGGCCAGTCCCTTATGAACTACGATCAACACCGCATCCGCCGGGATCTCCCGGGCGGGTTTGTGGACGACCTTCACGTCAGAGATCTTGGCCGCCTTGAGTTTTTTCTTCAGCGAGTTGACACCCATCAGGCTGGAGCCCATGCCGGCTTCGCAAGCGAAGATAATGGTTTGAATTTTATCGGCAGATACAGAATTCGCCATCGTTCGTTTTCCTTTCTATGTCAGGCCTCTCGGGCAGGTGCGGGCTGATCTCACGGCATGCCGTAAACCGCACCTGCCCTCGACAGATTTCGGGGAGTTAATCGGCACCCAGGCCAGGAACTGCGGGGACGCCACCCGTCACAGCTTCTCCCTCTTCTTCTTCCGCCGCGACCGGGTTCACCCGCAGGATGACCGAGCCCACCAGGAAGGAGGCCACTGTGCCGATCAAGACGCCCGTAAGCACCTGGAAGTGCTGACCGGGCGGGATGACCGCCAGGTAGGCGATGATCGAGCCGGGCGAAGGCGTTGCTACCAGGCCCGCGCCGGAGATCACGAACCAGAAGTCGGCGCACAAGCCGCCGGCGATCATCGCCAGGATCATGATCGGATGCGCTAGCACGTAGGGGAAATAAATCTCATGGATGCCACCCAGGAAGTGGATGATCATCGCGCCGGGAGCGGACTCTTTCAACATGCCCTTACCGGCCACAAAGAAGGCGATCAGCAAGCCCAAGCCGGGACCAGGGTTGGTCTCCAGCAGGAAGTGGACCGCACGGCCGCTCTGCTCGGACGCTGCGACACCCAACGGGGCCAGCACGCCGTGGTTGAGGGCGTTGTTGAGGAATAGGATCTTGGCAGGTTCGATGATGATGGCCGCCAGGGGAAGCAGGCGGGCGCGGATCATTGCATCGACCAGGGTGCCGGCCGCATTGCTGAAGGCCGTCACAACCGGGCTGACCACCACGATGCCCAACAAGACCAGGATGACCGCCAGGATGCCGGACGAGAAGTTGTTGATCAACATCTCGAAACCGATCGGAATATGCTCTTCGATGACTTCGTCAAACTTCTTGATCAAGTAGCCGCCGAGTGGGCCCATGAGCATGCCTCCGAGGAACATCGGGATTCCCGCGCCGACAACCACGCCCATTGTCGCCGTTGCACCGACCACGCCGCCGCGCACGCCGTAGATCATCTTGCCGCCGGTGTAGCCGATCAGCAGCGGGAGCAGATAGTTGATCATTGGGCCGACAAGCGTGGCAAACTTTTCGCTCGGGATCCAGCCTGTCGGAATGAACAGGGCCGTAATCAAACCCCAGGCGATGAAAGCGCCGATGTTGGGGATGACCATGCCGGCCAGAAAACCACCCAGTTGTTGCAGTCTTTCGCGCATTTTACCTCTCCTTCTACATAGATTTGAACAGGTAGCCGTATTAAGGCCAGTTTAACAAGCGGGAGACTCAGTCAGGCTCCCGTAAAACCCAGATTTTAATTGGCTTACCGTAGAAACTGCGTGATGGCTTCGATGTCGACGGGCATCAATAAGGGGTGAACGAGCAGCACCTTTGGGTTGTCGGCCAGATGGCGCGGCAGCGGTACTGTTGTAAGTATAAGATCTGAGGAGTTGATCAGCGAAGGGGTCAGGTCGCGCAGCGATATGACCTCCAGCCGGTTGAGATATGGAAAACGCGCGTTCAGGCGTGCGATGAGCAGCTGCGCCGTGGCCATGCCGCTGGGGCACACCACAATGATGCGGTCGAAGCGGTAGGTGCGGTTGCGGATGACCGCCGCTCGCAGCAAGACGACCAGACTGTCGATTTCGTGGTAAGGCAGCTCGACGCCGGTTTGGTTCAGCACCGTAACCGCCACCTCTTTGGCGGCCGAGATTTCATCCGCAAAGGTTTCGAGTGAATGGGTGATCATCAGCGAAACCGGGAACCAGAGCTGGAAGCGCTGGCGGTAGTAAGCCGGAACGATGCAGGTCAGCAGGCCGTTTTGCAGGGTGCGGTCATGTTTGAGCTTGTCGATGTCGAACGCCCGGCTGATGGTCTCCAACAGCCGCTCGGTCAGACCGTCGAAGTCCTCGTACTGCTCGATCTCACCCGGCAGCACCTCGTTACGAGGGGCTGCCATCATGTGCATTGCAATCCAGGCGATATCCGCAAGCTGCCAGGCAGCGTTGGTGTCGCGGCTCAAACGGCGTGTGACGAATCCCGCCACCGGCCAGACCGGCAGCGATTGCAGCCACTGCAGCTTGGCCTCATCGATTTCGAAGTGATGGCCTGCCTGCACTCGCCGGGCTGTGATCGAGAAGGACAGCGCCAGGAACAGAACGGAATCATCCGTGAAGCGCCCACTCAGCTGCTCTTCCGCCTTCGCCACCAAACCGATCGTCCGGCGCAAGTTCAGTTGGGCCAGAAGCTGCTGGGCGTATTCCACAAGCGGCAGCGAACGTGCGTCCCCTTCCAGCGTGAAAACTAACCCGTTCGCGTGCGTGATCCGCACGATCTGATCGCTGCTGAAGGGCGTCTCACCCCACAGCACTTCAGCCAGGGCCTGGTGGATCAGCCGCTCCTCTCCGGAGACCTGAATGCCGAAGTGCGGCTTGCGTACCAGGGTCAGCATCCTCACCCGCAGCCAGGCTTCGATCTCATTCAAGTCTTTGGTCACGGTCACCCGAGATACGTTGGCGATCTGGGCTAACTGCGACAGAATGATCGGTTCGCCCTGGAGCAGAATAAAAAGCGCCAGCAATTGCTGGCGCTGGCTGACAGACAGGACAATCTGCATTCCCATATGAAGGTGGATCGTCCGAGATAACTGGCGCGCCTGTTCGGGCTCAATCTCGATAAAAAATCCCGCCCCAGATACAGTTTTCAATTCATGATGGTTCCGGTTCAGCCAGTTCTTGACACCCTTGAGGCTGTAAGTCACCTGCCGCGGGGTGAGGTTGAGCTGCCCTGCCAGTTCAATCGAACTAACAGGCTTCTCGGCTTCCAAAATAATATGCAGAATATCGCGCTGGCGGGTGGTAAGTGTCGTAACCATGGGCCTTTCCAAAAGGACAATCTATATCCGGGGAATAAGGCTCTCTTATCTGACTCTATTGTAGGGGAATCTGGCGGTTATGCACGCCGATTAACCATATCTTTCGGTGAGATTACGACTACAAAACTATACTATATAATCCTGAAGCTGGTAAAAAGGTATTTTATTTGCAGCGACGACGGCAGTGGCGTTGCGCAAGAGGGTTGGGAGAAAATTTGTGGGGATTGCGAGCTCGCTCGCAATCCCCACATGTCTTACCTGTTCTTCGTCAGCCTTCATTCATTCCATCAGGCCGGCTGTCTTTACTTGTTGACTTGCACCTGCATAAAGTTACCCTGTGCAGACACGCTCACCACACGGATCGTCGTGCCGGTGTGCGGTACGGGCACGCTGGCCCAACCGTAGTTGTTGATCGAAGCATCCGGCGCAACCCAGTAGCTCTGGTTATCATCGAACTTCGGGTTGGCTTTCAGGCCGCCATAGCACTGCTCGATGCTGTTCAAATGCAGGCAGATTTTGTCGGTTTTGTCCAGCCCAAAGGTTGAGTCGTAAGACTGGATGCGCGGTCGCCAAACCATCCCGTCACCAGGACGGAGCAGCAGGTCGGGGTGCGCGTCGACCGGCAAGAACAGGCCGCCGCAGCGCCCGCTGGCGCAGTTGTCGCCTACGTTGTTATCAGCGAACGAGGTGTCATAGTACCAGACCAGCAGGCCGTCCTGGTATGGGAAGTGCTCCACCCAGTTGCCCAGGGTGGGATCGTTCAGGAAGCCGAAGTTATAGGGGCCGGTGCGTAGGCCATCATCGTAGCCGCGGTAATTGCGGTATTCGGCGAAGTAGGCATTGGAGAAGGACTGAGACACAACGCTGCCCGTGCGGATGAAACCGTTGTAGGCCCAACCCGGGTCGGTCTCGGCGTCATCCAGCGGCTGACCGGTAATCGCAATGTCATCCGCAAAGAGGCCGGGGTTGGCAACCGCGCCATCCGTCCAGTAGCGGAAGCCGACCGTCACGGTCTGGCCCGCGTAAGCCGACAGATCGGCCGTCAGGTCCACCCATGCACCGCCGGAATCCCCTGTAATGCCTTCGCCAAAGTTCTGGCCGTTAGGATTGGTGTCAGTGGACAGGTTGGTAGCCACCGGTGTGCCGTTCACGGTCAGGTAGGCGTAGTCCCAGTCCAGCTCAATATCATATTTGACTTTCGCCGACAGGGAAACTGCGCCGGCCGGCAAGGTCACGTCACGCGTCATGCTGTTGTCGAGGTCATTGCCCGAGCCGGAGAAATAGAAGTTATCGCCGGAATAAGGGTCGCCGACCGGGAAGTCGACTTGCTTGTCGGGCAGCAGGAGTACCAACTGCTGCGCCTGTTTTGTATTCGTAGAAGCCGGGCCGAGCTTGAGTGAAGCCTTGGCGCCGTAACTCATAACCGTGTAGTTTGACCAATCCAGATAGATCTTCTCATAGGCGCTCATCGGGATCGGCTTGGAACCGATGCCGTCTTCCGGTTTGCCGGTGCTGCCGTAAGAGCCGCTGGAGTACAGAGTCCAGAAGGCGGTCGAATTTTCGGCGCCGCCGGTGTTGCCGGAAGTATCGTACAGGTCGGGCAGGCCCAGGTCGTGGCCGAACTCGTGCGTGAACACGCCCACGCCGCCGTTTTCAGGCTCAACCGTGTAGTCGCCGACCCAGAAGTTGCTGCCGCCAATCTTCACGCCGCCGTAGCTGCTCGGGCCAACGCCGTCCGGACCATTGGCGCTGTAGTAGGCATACCAACGGTGGCTCCAGATCGCATCGGTGCCCTGGGCGCCGCCACCGGTCTCTTCGCCTTCACCGGCATGAATGGATTGGAAGTGGTCGATATAACCATCGGGCTCATTGAAGTTGCCGTCGCCATCCATATCGTAGCGGTCCCAAACGTCGAACTGGGCCAGGTATTCGTTAATTTCGGCAGGGGTTTTCCCAGCCGAAACTTGGGAGTTGTACCAGGCATCGATCGAATGGTTGACGAAAACCCAGGTCTGAGCGCAAACGATGCCGCCGCAGTAGTTTCTGCCGTAAGCGGCGGCGTTATAAGGCACCTGCACCCAATCGGTCACGTCGCCGTTGACCGTATAGCGGTTGGACGACTCGGCGATGTAGAAGTTGCGCATGGATACTGCCCCCGGCGCTTCCGAGAACAGCAAATCCTGATAATAACTTTGATTGAAATCCGGAGACCAGATCGTGGAGTTGTCCACACTGCGGTCTGGCTCCGGAATCTCGTTATGCGACTGGGCCGGGGATGCCGGATTTCAGGAACTGCGCTGGATGGTCGGCCGGGCCGAAATCGGCTATGACGGTGAAAATTGAATCCTCACCCTGGCGGGCTAACTCGACAAACTGGCCCTTCGCCACTTCCGCCACCGGACCACTGGTTTTACCGGCCACTTTGGCTTCAAAGCCTTTTTCACGCAAGATCGCTTGCTGGTCTCCCAGCGGATGGCTGGGGTTATCGGTGTTGGCGCCCAAGTTGATGACATCTTCTGGGGCAGGAGGCGCTGCGCTGACAAACGACGCAGACATAAATACAGCCAATAGGCTCAAAATAGATAGTGCCGCAAAGAACGTACGTTTCATGTTTATCCTCTCGAATGATGTTTTTAACCAACGGAACCATTTGATTAACGGATTAGGAATTGCGCTCGTTTCACCTCCTTAAAAGCAACACGCCCAGAAGCTGCTATATCTGTCCGCGCGCGAGCTCCCCTGAGATCAGGACGTGATATAACGAATAGGACGGCGTTCCTGTACACAGGTCGGGCAAGTCGTTTTCCACCCTAACGGAAACTTTGTTACCTAAAAGATTAAGTTTACCTTAATACGTGTGTTAATAATACGTGATCTTTCTCGCTTTTGCAAGTACTTTTTAAGAAATTGGGGTGGAAACTCGATTAGGGAATAATCCGACGGGAAATTGAGGTAAGCCATCCGCGTCAAAGTGACCACCTCTATTGTGGGGTATTTGTGGACTGATTAAATTAGAGTGGAAAAACGCCTGAATCCAGCTACTTCTTCCCTCGCAGCGCTGCGAACAGCGCCGCTCCGGCGCTGAGCGCTGCCGCGCCGGCAATCGCCAGCGCCTGGGGGTGTGTAGTTAACCACAGCTGGGTGCTGCTCTTGTGCGAGCGCTTATCGAAGTCGCCGTGCGCCCCATAGTCCTTCGGCACCGGCTCCCACAGGTTGTTCTCCCGGTCTGGACTGACCAGGCCATCGTACTGCTGCGACTTGTATCCGCTCCTGCCCAGATAGTGGTCGCCAAAGCCAGGGAAAAACTTATTGCCCCAAATCACAAGGTTGGTCATCCAGCCTACGAATATCTCACGGCGGTGATGGTGGGCGGCGTAGTAAATGGCTTCTGCGGCCACCTCAGGGTCATAGATCGGCGGCACCGGCTGGGGCTTGCGCGGCAGGCGGGTCTTGACCCAATCGAACTGCGGGGTGTTCATCGCGGGCATCTGCACCATCGTTACGTCCACTTTACTGTGATCGTGGATCAGCTCGGCCTGCAGCGAGTCGGAGAAGCCCTGGATGGCGTGCTTGGCCCCGCAGTACGCCGACTGGAGGGGGATGCCTCGATAGGCCAGGGCGGACCCAACCAGCACGATCTTGCCCCGGTTGCGCGGCAGCATGCGCTTGAGCGCCGCCAGTGTCCCGTACACCTGGCCCAGGTAGGTCACCTCGGTCACCCGGCGGTACTCCTCCGGCTGCATCTCCTTGATGGGTGAAAACACCGACACCATGGCGTTATTGATCCAGATGTCGATTGGCCCAAACTGATCCTCCACCGCCGACGCGGCCGCTTCCACCTGTTCGGGGTCCGATACGTCGGTTTGGATTGTCAGGGCCTTGCCGCCCAACTGTTCCACATCGGCCCTGGCCCCGTCCAGCCCTACCTGGCCGCGCGCCAGCAGCCCCAAGTGCGCGCCATGCTGGGCAAACAGGCGGGCGGTTGCGCGTCCCACCCCGGCCGACGCCCCGGTCACCACCACAACTTCTGCTTTTCTCGATTGAGCCATTGATATCCACCCCGCTTTCTGTCAAAACGTCACTGCCCGAGCAGTTGCCGCAATCCACTGCTTCTACTACAGAAGTGTAGGGTGATCCGAACCCGGCTCCAATAGGGGAAGTCCCTATCGCAGATGGGGAGAATCCATTAAGGGGAATGTACGCCGGTCAGAAACAGCGAGCCGGCCAGCGACAGGATGCCCATTACCCTGCGATCGTCAGCGAGAGTGCAAAAGTGGCTCGCAGTTTCAGCAGCGCCATGAGAGGGTAAGCCCGTCCGGGTATCTCTATGTCACCAACAGCGGACGAACGCTCTCTGCCCAGGCGCGGATTTCCGCCGGGTTGCGGAAGTCGCCGCCGCGGAAGCCCAGGCCGCAGTAGGCGGTAAAGAAGCGGATTCCGAATGCCTCCAGCTTGGGCCGCCCCTTCGTGAACATCGCGCCTACGAAGTGGCCCTCCGCCACCGGCGGCACCAGGGCGCGCTGCTCCGCCAGGAACTGGTCCACCAGCTTGCGCGTGCCCGCGTCCTTGCGATTGACCAGCAAGCCGACCAGGAAAAATGCCACCGGCAGCTGCTTGAGCCGGGCCTGGTTGGCCTGCAAAAAGTCCACCGCACCCGGCAGCCACTTACCGCCGTGAACAGGGCTGCCAAGCACGACCGCGTCACAACCGTCCAGGGACGTCACCGACTGCACCGGGTGCACCGCAACCGTGAAGTCGCTCTCGGCCAGCGTTTGGCCGATCATTTCCGCCACGCCGCCGGTCGATCCGGCCTCACTGGCATACGCCACAAGCACATTCTTTCCCATCGTTCCGTCTCCATTTTCAAATTCGGGGAAACCGACCGGCAGCGAAACCGCCGCATCATCCCCCGCCAGCATCACCGCTCCCAGGCTGCCGCAGCAGGCCAGCGTCCCGGCGCTCGCGCCGATTACGGCCAGGCGTAAAAAACGTCTCCGGCTGATGTCTTTCGCCTCCATGATTTCTCCCAACAATCAGCTCTGCATCCGCTCATGCGCCACCAAAACCAGGTTGCCGGTCACCTGCCCACTCTCCAACAGCTCGTTTGCCTGGCGCGCCTGTGTGAGCGGGAAGCGGGCTTGGATCACAGGTTGGATCTGCCCCTCTGCGAGCAGGCGGAACAACGTCGTCCAATCCTCCAGGAACTGGTCCGCTTCCCCCCGGTGCGTGCCGTAGCCCTTGACGGACTTGCCGTTCGGCAGCAGGTTGTACAGCCCGAACTTCAGGATTAACAGCCCAAAACTCGTCAGGCTCTGCGGTCCGCCGTAGTGCACCAGCGAGCCACCCCGTCGCAGCACCGCCAGCCCGCGCTCGAAGTACTCCTCACCCATACCGTTGAATACAAAGTCGATCCCGCCCGGCTCGGCCCGGCGCAGCACCTCGACGAAATCTTGACGATGATAGTCGATCGGCTCGGCCCCGTATTCGGCCAGCAGCGCATGCTTGCGCGGCGAGGCCAGCCCGTACATCTTTATGCCCGCCAGCCGGCCCAGCTGCAAAAAGGCCGTCCCTACCCCGCCGCTGGAGCCGATCAGGAGAGCCTTGTCGCCGGGTTTGACCTTCGCCACCCTGTGCATAATCTGGTAGGCAACCAGGTAGTTGAGGATCAACGGGGCAGCATCGCAAGGGTCTAAGCTGCGCGGAACCTGTGCCAGTTGGTTTTCCGGCAGGTAAATGTACTCGGCATAGCCGCCGAACTGGGTCAGGGCCGCCACCCGATCGCCTTCCCTCACGCGGTTTACGCCCGCGCCAAGCGCGTCCACCTCGCCGATCATCGCATAGCCCGGCGTGAACGGCGTTTTCGGCAGGAAAGGCCGGTTACCCACCCGCACGGCCACATCATCCTGACAGACCGGCGTCGCCAGGATGCGGATGCGTGCCTCCCCCGTCCCCGGCTGCCGCAGCTCGTTCCGCACAACTTGCAAGGCGTCCGATCCGCCTCGTCTGGTAACGATCACGCTCTTGTATGTATCCATCTTTCCTCCACTTTGATCTTAGCAAAATACTGCTTAGAAAGCTATGACCAGCGGTGCGAAGGGTGTGATATTTGGCGCAAATTAAGCTATGATTATTGCATGACCACTCCTCCCGAACCGATCTCCGTTTCGGCCAGCGTCCTGCGGCAGATGTTCCTGTATTTGCGCTCGCTGGATGCAGACCTCGACGCCTTCCTGCGCTCGGTCGGCGTCGTGCCGGGCGTGTTCCAAAAAGCCTTCAAGAAGTGGTCCGGCGTGATCCCTAAAGCGTACCGCGAGGCGGCGCTTCCGCCAATCGACTGGTAAAATAGAGAAACCGCCTGACGGTTCAGATCGTGGTTATTTTGCAGATCACAACGGACGACATCATTTATATTTTAAGGAGAGAGTACCTCATGCAATACCGCAAATTTGGAAAGCTCGACGTGCAAGTCTCAGCGCTGGGGTTCGGCTGCATGCGCCTGCCGATCATCGAAGGTAAGAGCGACAATATCGACCAGGCCGAGGCCACCCGTATGATCCGGCACGCCATCGACCAGGGGGTGAATTACGTGGACACCGCCTACCCTTATCACGGTGGAAACAGTGAAATCGCCGTCGGGAAAGCCCTCCAGGACGGCTACCGCCAGAAGGTCAACCTGGCCACGAAGCTGCCGGTCTGGCTGGTCAAAGAGACAGCCGATTTCGACCGGCTGCTTGACGAGCAGTTGAGCAAGCTGCAAACCGACCACATCGATTTCTACCTCTTGCACGCCTTGAGTAAAAACTCCTGGAAAAAGATCGTCGAGCTGGACCTGCTCTCACAGGCCGAAGCCGCCCGAGCCGACGGCCGCATACGCCACATCGGCTTTTCCTTCCACGACTCCCTCGACGTCTTCAAAGAGATCGTCGACGGTTACGACAACTGGGATTTCTGCCAGATCCAGTACAACTACATGGACATCGAAAACCAGGCCGGCACAGAGGGCCTGTGCTACGCCGCATCGAAAGGCCTGGGCGTGATCGTCATGGAGCCGCTGCTGGGCGGCAAGCTGGCCCGGCACATCCCCGCCATCCAGCCTATCTGGCAGGCCGCCAACCCGGGCCGCACCCCGGCCGATTGGGCGCTGCAGTGGCTGTGGGACCAACCGGAAGTATCGGTGATCCTGAGCGGCATGAGCACCATGGAACAGGTGCAGCAGAACCTGGCATCGGCCGGCAAGTCGAGCATTGGCATCATGGCTTCGGAAGAGCAGGATCTGATTGCCGGTGTGCGCGAGAAGATTCTGCAGCTCAGCCCCATCCCCTGCACTGCCTGCGAATACTGCCTGCCCTGCCCCAACGGCGTCAGCATCCCCCGCAATTTCGGCGTCTATAATGAGGGCGGCATGTATAACGACCTGGAAGGCGCCCGCCAGGCCTACAAGAACTGGATCTCGGATGACGCCAGAGCCGACCAGTGCATCCAGTGCCAGGAATGCGAGAGCAAGTGCCCGCAGAAGATCGCAATCAGCGATTGGATGCCGGTTGTGGAAGAGGTCTTGGGGCTGAACCGGCCCTACAGAACGAGTCTGTAAGCAAACAGGACGGTACCCCTATGGAAACTAAGCCCCAGGCGATTTTTATCGGCAGCACCCCCCAGCAGTCCGGCGACCGTGACGTGCGCGGCGAGTACGTCTCCTTGCTGGGGGAATCCTTCTATCGCATCCAAAACTTCGACGCCATGGAGCCGTTCTTCATCAGCATTGTCAGCAGCTCGGACCACTGGCTGTTCGTGGCCTCCACCGGTGGGCTCTCTGCCGGGCGAGTCAGCGCCGAGCAGGCCCTGTTCCCCTACTACACCGTCGACAAGCTGACCGAGAACAGCGAGAACAGCGGCAGCAAGACCGTCCTGCTGGTCTCACGCGGCGAGCGCACATCCCTGTGGGAGCCGCTTTCTGAGCGGCAGCAGGGCCTCTACGCGGTCGAGTGCAGCCTGTACAAGAACCTGACCGGCACGGCGCTGGTGTTCGAGGAGGTCAACGCCGACCTCGGCCTGACCTTCCGCTACGCCTGGCGCACCGGCGAGAAGTTCGGCCTGATCAAGACCTCCTGGCTGATCAACACGTCAGACCACGCCTGCCGGGTGGAGCTGCTGGACGGTGTGCAGAACCTGCTGCCCGCCAACATCACCTCGCAGACCCAGAACATCTTCAGCTCCTTACTGGACGCCTACAAGCGCAGCGAACTGGAGCCCGCCACCGGACTGGGCATGTTTACCCTCAGCTCCACCCTGACCGATCTGGCCGAGCCGAGCGAGTCGCTGCTGGCCAACACAGTCTGCCAGGTGGGGCTGGAGCAGCCCGATACTTTGCTCTCCTCGAGCCAGCTCAGCGCGCTTCCGGCACGGCCAGGGCGTCAAAACCGAAACCGACGTGCGCGGCGGGCGTGGGGCATACTTCGTCCATACCACGCTTGACCTGCAGCCCGGGCAAGAACTGTCCTGGCACCTGCTGGGCGACGTCTCACAAGACAACGCCGCAGTGGCCGCCAAACTGCACTGGCTGCAAGGCGAACGCTCCACCCGGCTGGCAGAGATCGAAGCCGACCTCGCCGCCGGGCAGCGCAAGCTGTGGGAGATCGTCGCCGGGGCGGACGGCGTGCAGCGCTCCGGCAGCCGCACGTCGACCGACCACCACTTCGCCAACGTGATGTTCAACCTGATGCGCGGCGGAAGCTTCGTCGACCAATATGCGGTCAAGGCCCAGGATTTCGTCGACTTCGTCGCGGCCCGCAGCCGCAGCGCCTTGGAGCACAACCCGGATTTCTTCACAGCCCTGCCCGAGAAGCTCACGCTGACCGACCTGCAAGCCCGCTCCGCCGGCTCCGGCTCGCCCGATCTGGTGCGCCTGTCCAGCAGCTATCTTCCGCTGTCCTTCAGCCGCCGCCATGGCGACCCCAGCCGCCCGTGGAACCGCTTCGCCATCAACATCCGCAAGCCGGACGGCACGCTCAAACTCGACTACGAGGGCAACTGGCGCGACATCTTCCAGAACTGGGAGGCCCTGGCTTACGCCTACCCCGAGTTCACGGAGAACATGATCGCCACCTTCCTCAACGCCACCACGGTCGACGGCTACAACCCCTACCGGGTCACCCACCAAGGACTGGATTGGGAGATCCCCGATCCGGGCAACCCGTGGGCCAACATCGGCTACTGGAGCGACCACCAGATCATCTACCTGCAAAAGCTGATCGAAATCAGCGCCCAGATGCACCCCGGCAAGCTGCAGGGTTACCTGGACCGGCCCCTGTTCAGCAGCGCCAACGTACCCTACCGCATCAAGCCCTACGCCGACCTGCTGGCCGATCCCTACAACAGCATCGAGTTCGACCGGGAACTGGAACAGATGGTCCAAGAGCGGGTCACAGAACGCGGCACGGATGGCAGGCTGGTCTACAACGGCAGCGGCGAGGTGCTGCAGGTCTCACTGACCGAGAAGCTGCTGACCCTGCTGCTGGCCAAGCTGGCCAACTTCGTGCCCGAGGGGGGCATCTGGATGAACACCCAGCGCCCCGAGTGGAACGACGCCAACAATGCCCTGGTGGGCAAGGGCATCTCGGTGGTGACGCTGGCCTACCTGCGCCGTTACGTCGACTTCTGCCGCGAGTTGGTCGCCAACAGCGGGCTGGAGCGCGTCTCGCTAAGCGCCGAGGTGCAGCAGTTCTACGCTCAGGTGGCGGACGTGCTGCGCCGGTTCGAGCCGGTCTTGCAGGGCGCCTTCAGCGACGAGCAGCGCCGGGCGATGATGGACGCGCTCGGCCAGGCGGGCAGCGGCTACCGCTGGGGCTGTTACCCCAACGGCCTCTCCGGCGGTCAAGCCGCCATTTCATTGGACGAGTTGACTGCCTTCCTCGACCTGGCCCAGGCTTACATCGAACACTCCCTGCGAGCCAACCGCCGGGATGACGCCCTCTTCCACGCCTACAACATCCTGCGCCTGGGTCAAGACAGCGCCGCGGTCGGTCACCTGTACGAGATGCTCGAAGGCCAGGTGGCCGTGCTGTCCTCGGGGCTGCTCTCGGCGGAGGAGTTGCTGGCGCTGCTGCAGTCCTTGCGTTACAGCCCCCTGTACCAGCCTGAGACGAATACCTACATCCTCTACCCCGACCGTGACCTGCCCGGCTTCTTGCAGAAGAACCGCCTGTCGAAGGAGCAGGTGCAGGGGATTCCGCTGCTGGCGAACTTGATCCAGGATGGCAGCGCCTCCTTGATCACCGGCGACGTCGATGGGGTTTACCATTTCAACGGCAGCTTCCGCAACGTGCGCGACCTCAATCAGGCGCTGGAGGCTCTGCGGTCGCAGCCAGAGTATGCCGCCCTGATCGAATCGGATGCGGATGCTGTGCGGGCGCTGTTCGAGGCTACCTTCCGCCACGACGAGTTCACCGGGCGCTCGGGCACCTTCTTCGCCTTCGAGGGCCTGGGCAGCGTCTACTGGCACATGGTCGCCAAGCTGCTGCTGGCCGCTCAGGAGGCCGCCCTGCGCTTCCAGGATTCTGACTGCGCCGCCGACCTGGAGGAGTGCTACCTCGACATCAAGCGCGGCCTGGGCTTCAACAAAACCCCGGCGGAGTACGGCGCCTTCCCCACAGACCCCTACTCGCACACGCCCAAAGGCCAGGGCGCCAGGCAGCCGGGCATGACCGGCATGGTCAAGGAAGAGATCCTGGCCCGGCAAGCTGAGCTGGGCTACATCGTGCGCGGCGGGCAGCTGGTCTTCGAGCTGCCGCTGCTCGACCCGTCCGAGCTGCTGGCGGAACCGGCGGCCTTCACCTACCTGGACATCGAAGGCCGGGAGCAGACCATCCAACTGCCGTCCGGCTCGCTGGCCTACACTATCTGCCAGACCCCGGTTGTGCTGCAGCCCTCCGCCGAGCCGCGCATTACGGTCCGGCTGGCCGACGGCACGGCCCGCCAAATCGAGGGCAATACCCTGGATGAGGTTTGCTGCCGCCACATCTTCCAGCGGGATGGGCTGGTGCGGCTGCTCGAAGTACAGGCGTAAGCGCACCTCGGGCAAAGCGAAAAGCCTGGTTTGCTTGCAAGGTGCAGGGCTGCACCTTGCAAGCAAACCAAGCTTTTCGCTTTGCCCGGCAGGTGGAAAGTGGATTCATTCAAAACCCGCAACCTGTTCCAAATTTTTTCGTATAGGTCTATAGTATTCCTTAACCAATCTTTATTGAAGGAGCGGAAAGATGCCTCCTTTTCGCCGGTATGATCTCGATTGGCTGCGCATTATGGCAGTCTTGCTGCTAATCCCCTTCCATGCGGCCCTGACATTCTCCCTGGACCCGCACAGCATCGTCTACATTAAAGATGTGGTCGAGAGCCAGGCGCTGATCGACTTCGGCACGTTCCTCAACCTGTGGCACATGCCGCTGCTGTTCATCATCGCCGGGTCGTCCACCTGGCTGGCGCTCGGCAAGCGCACCGGCCAGCAGTACATGGACGAGCGCATTCGGCGGCTGCTCATCCCCGCCGTGTTTGGCATGCTGACCCTGGTGCCGCTGATGACCTACATGCATTATCTGGGTCAGCCTGCCCACCCAAGTTTCTGGCAGCACTACCTCGGATATTTCCGCTTCGACTTCAACGACATGGACGGGCTCAACGGCAAGTGGACCCCGGCGCACCTGTGGTTCATCCTGTACCTGTTGCTTTACTCGTGGAGCGCGCTGTCGCTGCTCATACGCCTGCGCCGCAGCCCCGGTCTGCCATTCCTGGCCTGGTTCGGGAACGTTTTTTCCCGGCGCGGGGCGCTGCTGTGGTTATTACTCCCGCTGCTGCTGGCCGGAGCCATCCCTCTGCTGGGTAATATGAACCCCATCAGCTACTTCGTCTGGTTCTTGCTGGGGTTCCTTCTGATGGCGGACGAGCGTTTGCAGTCTGCAATTCGCCGCGACCTGGCGCTGTATGCCGCGCTGAGCCTGCTGGCGACTGCCGCCTATTTCTATTTCATTCGCAGCGGCGCTTATCAGGCGGCTGCCTTTTCCCCGATGTGGATAGCATCCGGCTTCACGTTCTGGCTGGCGCGCTGGGTCTGGACGCTCGCCATCCTGGGGGCCGGACAACGCTGGCTGAACGCGCCAGCACGGGCGCTGCCCTATATGAGCGAGGCGGCCTTCCCGTTCTACATCCTGCACCACCCGGTGGTCACCCTGACAGGCGTGGGGGTCATCCGGCTGGCGCTGCCGGTGGGCCTGAAATACGGCCTGATCGTCACGCTCGCTACCCTGACAACCGGACTGCTGTATGAGTTTGTGGTGCGGCGCTTTGCCCTGCTGCGCTTCCTGTTCGGCGTTAAACCGCGTAAGGTCTTGACCGTTGCACAGACGGCCGCAGCGGATTAAGCTTAATCTTCAAAAGGTGTCTCGATGAGTGAATCCACCTCCACCCCTAAAAGCCCAATGCTGCGCGTGATGGGCTTGCGCGACTTCCGCCTGCTGTTCGCCGGCGCCACCACCTCTCTCCTGGGCGACCAGTTCGCGCTGATTGCTACCCCTTGGCTGATCCTGAAGATGACCGGGGATCCGCTGGCGCTCGGCGCAGTCCTGGCTCTTGAAGGCATCCCCCGAGCGATCTTCATGCTGCTGGGCGGCGCCATCACCGACCGGATCTCGCCGCGCCGCATCATGCTGATTGCCGACGTCATCCGATTCATGATGACCTGCTTAATGGGATTTGCCGTGTTCACCGGCTTCATCCAAGTCTGGATGCTGTACGCCTTCGGGCTGGGCTTCGGGCTGGTGGCCGGGTTTGCCATCCCCGCTGAAAACAGCATCGTTCCGATGCTGGTCGAGAAGGAGGATTTGCAGGCCGGAAATTCGCTGGTCATGGGCGTTAGCCAGCTGGTGGGTTTTGTAGGCCCGACCATTGCCGGCATCTTGATCGGCGCTTATTCCAGCTCCTCGCTCGGTATCGCCCTGGCCTTCACCCTCGACAGTTTCAGCTTCGCCGTCTCAGCCGCCTGTCTGTGGCTGATCCGTATTCCAGGCCTGCGATCCATACAGGCCGCCCAAGAGGAGGGCGTTTGGACCTCCATCATGGCCGGGATCAAATACCTGTGGCAAGACAGCGCCCTGCGGCTGATGTTCCTGATCCTCTCGGCAGTCAATTTCTTGCTGGTCGGGCCGCTGCTGGTCGGTATCCCGGTGCTGGCAGACCAGCGCCTACCTGAGGGTGCAGTGGCCTTTGGGCTGCTCATGTCGGCCTACTCCGGCGGCAACCTGGTGGGCTATCTGCTGGCCGGCTCGCTGCGGCGTCCGAGCGCGAGGGTGATCAAAACCGTTTTGATCACCCTGGTGGCGGCCTTCGGCCTGGTGATCGGCGCGCTCGGCTTCATCCCCTACACCTGGGTTGATTTCGCCCTGCTGCTGATGCTGGGCATGGGTAACGGCTACATTGCGATCATCCTGTTCACCTGGATCCAAACCCGCACGCCCAAAGAGATGCTCGGGCGCATGATGAGCATTCTGATGTTTTCCAATACCGGTCTGGTGCCGGTCTCACAAGCCATCTCCGGCGCCGTCAGCCGCTGGGACGTGACGATCCTGTTCGCCTCAGCCGGTGCGTTCGTGCTGGCGGTCGTGGTGTGGATGTCCGTCCAACCAGAGCTGAATGAGTTCAGCCAGAGCCTGGCTGCACAGCCGCAAGAGGCCGGATTACCGGCAGATTAAGGATCAACGCGATGAAATTAACCTACCGCCCCTATCAAACCGAAGATGACTTCTGGCGGATGCGAGAGTTTTTGCGCCAGGTGTTCCTGCTGAACAACCGCCTGGAGCGCAGCTGGCACGTCGCCCGGCTGGAGTACACCCGCTGGCACGTCTACATGAACTGCGCCAACGTGCGCCTGGAGGACGTCGTCTACCTTTGGGAGGAAGCTGACCAATTGGCGGCAGTTTTGCTGCCGGACGGCGGTCCGGGAGAGGCGCACCTGCTGGTGCAGCCGGACTACAAGACCGTCGAGCTGGAAGAGGAAATGCTGGCAGTGGCCGAGAAATGCCTGGCGAAGGTGCAGGAAGACGGCTCCCACTACCTGGAGATCTGGTCGCCGGAGCAAGACATGCAGCGAAATGAACTGCTCACCCGGCACGGCTATAGGAAGGGTGAAGGACCAGAAAACCAGTGGCGGCGCGACCTGGATAAGCCCATTCCGGCTGCGCCGCTGGCGGAAGGCTTCACCATCCGGGCTCTAGGCGACGGCCTCGAGCTGCTGGAGCGCTGCTACGCCTCCGGCCTGGGCTTCCATAAGGGCGATATCCGGGTGGCGGTGGACAACCGCAAGGATGTCGGCTGGTACCGCAACATCCAAACCGCCCCGCTCTACCGGCGCGACCTGGACCTGGTCGCGGTGGCTCCAGATGGCGCTATCGCCGCTTTCTGCACCATCTGGTTCGATGATGTGACCCGCAGCGCCTACTTCGAGCCGGTGGCAACGGTGCCGGATTATCAACGCCGTGGCCTGGGCAAAGCCCTGCTGACCGAGGGTTTGCGCCGCTTGCAGAGCATGGGCTGCACCCGGGCCTTCGTGGGGGGCTTCACCCCACATGCCAATGCCCTCTACCACTCGGTGATGGGGGAAGATCATGACCTGTACGAGTGGTGGGCGAAGACGTGGTAATTTCCTGCCGGAATAGAAAAGAAGCCGGGACGATGCGTGTTCCCGGCTTCTTTTCTATTCCGGCAGGAAATCATGCCTGTGCAATCGGTACGCGTCTTCTCCTTATCCAGACTGCAAACGCAATCACAATCGCCATAAAAAACAGCCCGATGAGCGGATTGTCCGTCACAATGGGCAGCAGTGGATAATCGGTAGAGGCATGGACGAAGGCGGTAAGCCACAGATTCCCGCTTAGCAGGTAAATCGTTCCAAAGATGCTCCACGAGATGACGTGGAGCAGCAGATCGATCACCAGGGAAAACCCAAGGGTGCCCATGCGCAGGCCGACGGCGAGGTAGCCGGGTAGATGCCACAGGGCGAAAAGCCCGGCGGTCAGCAGCACCGCATTCCAGCGCCGCCGGGTATCCACGATACGGATCATCAGGTTGAACAGGACACCGGCGAATACCAGCTCTTCGCCGAGCCCCGTCAGCAGCCAGTTGTTGAGCAGGGCATACAGGTGGTATTGCTGTCGAAAGATGGCAAGCTGCCCGCCGAACCGGTTCAAAAGCAGCAGGAGGATCAGGATCAGCGCGTAGGCCAGGATGATTCCGGTCACTGCCAGGGCCAGGTCTCTGATCTTCAGCCCAATCCGCCGCCAACCGATCCGCAGTGCGAAGACAAGTCCCACGCCGAGCAGAAAGAAGGCTAACTGAGCGATGGCCAGGGTGACATCGTTATAACCAGCCAGCGGGTAGAACACGAACCAGGTCAGCACCTGGATCGCCAGAGCCGCCACTGCGGCAATCAATAGAGATGATTTCAGCTTGGTTGCATCCATGATGGGTTCGCCTCCTGGGGGTACCAGGGCTATTATACACGCGAGTTTTGTTTGTCAATTTTTGCTAGCACGCTCAAAAATCTTTGCCCCGAACTGACGGTATAATAAGTTCTCGCACAACAACTCAGGCAGTGGTGTTATTCCAGAGAGGGAGCGCCACAGCCGTGGCGCTCCCTCTCTGGAATAACACCACTGCCTGAGCTGTTAAATTCCCAGAACTCATTCAACTGGAGGTCAAATGACCTATAAAGGCGTACTCGACCGCTACGGCGAACTGCTGGACATCCCGGCCCACACCCGGGCGGTGACGCTCCTGGAAGGCAATACTCCGCTGCTGCCGGCGCCGCGCCTGGCCGAAACGCTGGGCGGCGGTTTCGAGCTGTTCGTCAAGTTCGAGGGCATGAACCCAACCGGCTCGTTCAAGGATCGCGGCATGACCGTAGCGATCAGTGAGGCCTACGGCGGCGGGGCGAAGTCGGTCATCTGCGCCTCGACCGGCAACACGGCTGCCTCGGCGGCGGCCTATGCTTCGCGCGCCGGGCTGCGTGCCATTGTGATCATTCCAGAAGGCAAGGTGGCCGCAGGGAAATTGGCCGGAGCCATCGCCTACGGGGCCGAGGTGGTGCAGATCGATGGCTCGTTCGACGACGCCCTCAGCCTGGTGGTCGAGATCAGCCAGCGCCACCCGATTGCCCTGGTCAACTCGCTCAACCCCTACCGCCTGGAAGGCCAAAAAACCGCAGCCTTCGAAATCTGCGACGTGCTCGGCAAGGCCCCAGACTGGTTGTGCCTGCCGGTCGGCAACGCCGGAAACATCAGCGCCTACTGGATGGGCTTCCAGCAGTACCAGCGCCTGAAAGGGACGGGCCTGCCGCAGATCCTGGGTGTGCAGGCGGAGGGCTCGGCGCCGCTGGTGCTGGGTTACCCGGTGGAGCATCCCGAAACCGTCGCGACTGCCATCCGCATCGGTAAGCCGGCGCGCGGCGAGCAGGCGCTCCAGGCGGCCGAGGAGTCCAACGGCAGCATCGTGGCCGTCAGCGACGACGAGATCCTGGCGATGCAGCGCCTGCTCGCCGCCAGTGGCATCTGGGTGGAACCGGCCTCGGCCGCCGGATTGGCCGGGTTGGCCCGCAGGCTGCGAGAAGGCACGCTCAACGTCCAAGGGCAGACGGTCGTGGCGGTGTGCACCGGGCATGGACTGAAAGACCCAGACATCATCGCCAAATCGATGCCCGCCCCGCAGCGGTTGCCCTCCGAGATTGGGGCGATCGAAGACTACCTGCGCGCCTGAGAGAGGATGAATGCGATGCGTGGAACTCAATCCATCCGCGTGCGTGTGCCCGCCACCAGCGCCAACCTGGGCCCCGGCTTCGACACCCTGGCGCTGGCGCTCGATCTTTGGAACGAGACCCTCTTCACGCCGGGCGGCGAGGGGTACACGGCCACCATCGAAGGCGAAGGCCGCGGCCTGCTGCCGGAAGACAGCCAGAACCTGATCTTCCAGGCGCTGGCCGCCTTTTACAAACAGACCGGAAACCCACTGCCGAGCGGGCTCAGCATCCACTGTCAGAACCGCATCCCGCTCGGCTCGGGGCTGGGCTCCAGCGCGGCGGCCGTGGTGACCGGGCTGGCCGGGGCGAACGCCCTGCTGGGTTGGCCGGCAAGCGCAGAGACGCTGATCCGCATGGCCGCAGAGATCGAAGGCCACGTCGACAATGCGGCCGCGGCGGCGCTGGGCGGGCTGGTCGCCGCCGCCGGCGCTCAGGATGGCTGGATCACCCAGCGTTACGATCTGCCCGCCTGGAAGATTGCGGTCGTGCTGCCGGATTTTGCCCTGTCTACCCATGCCGCCCGGGCGGCGCTGCCGGAAAGCGTCAGCATGGCGGACGCGGTGTTCAACGCCAGCCGGGTAGGGCTGGTGATCGAGGCGCTGCGCTCCGGCAATCTGGAACTGCTGCGCAGCGCAATGGAAGACCGGCTGCACCAGCCGTACCGCCTGCCGCTGATCCCCGGCGCAGACGCGGCCCTGCAAGCCGCCGTCGAGCGCGGCGCAGCCGTGGCGCTGTCCGGCGCGGGGCCGAGCGTGATCGCTTTCGGAAACCGCGGAATGAAGGCTGTCTCCCGGGCCATGCAGGCCGCCTTCGAGCGGGTGGGGCTGCGCTCTCGGTCGTGGACGCCGGGAGTAAGCAATTTAGGCGTGGTTTACCAAGAGATCTAGGGATCAAAGCGCGGCCCCCGTTTGGATGTCACCCAAACGGGGGCTGCGGCTGTGTCTACTTCCCGAAGCATTAAAGATAGGTAGATCACGTAGCCCCAGGCAGGGATGCCTGGGGTTCTTGGCCTGCAAGGCGCACCGGCCTATAAAAGATCACACATTCTACCCGCCGGCTACCCCAGGCAGGGATGCCTGGGGCTACGAGAACACCAGGCATCCCTTAACAGGGTGCTTCGCGAGGCTGCCTGGGGCTACGTGATCTGCCTGAGTAGTTACCATATCTTCAATGCCCGGGAGAAATGGGCACGCAAAGGAAGCATTTCAGGGGTAAAATATAGGATATATCTTTACCTCCCCCAAAAACCAATAGTAAGTCTTTGGCTAAATCCTTCTTCAGGAGAGCATCATGAAAACAATGTACGAATCTTTGGCCTGGCACGAAACGAAACTGACGGGGCACGCTGCAGCGCGCACCCTCCCGCTGGTCTATGGCGAGGTTGGCAGCGAGGGTAAGCGGGTGACGCTGATCGCAGGCACGCACGGCGACGAAGGCCCCTGGTCGGCCCTGGCCATCAAGCAGCTGCTCCAGCACCCCATCGGCGAACTGAAGGGCCGCCTGCGAGTGATCTTCACCGCCAACGCCCTGGCCGCCGAGGTGAACGCCCGCAACTCATGGATCGATTCGCCCAACCCCATCGACCTGGACAGCTGCTTCCCCGGCAACCCCAACGGATCGCACACCGAGCGTGTAGCGGCCGCCATCACCCCCCTGCTGACCGACAGCGACGTGATCCTCGACCTGCACGGCGGCGGCAGCTGGTGCGTGAACGCATTCGTCAAGCGCTTCGAGGGCTCCGAGAGCATCGCCATGGATATGGAAGCGCCGTTCATCTCCAACGCGCCGAATAAGCCGGGCGGCCTGACCACCTACGCCCGCTCGTTGGGCATCCAGGTGACCAATATCGAGATGGGCGGCTGCTCGGGAGATGAGATGCTGTGGTGTGACCGGATCGCCAAGGGCCTGGAGCGTGTGCTCTACAACCTGGGCGTTCTGGCGCTCGAAAATCCGCCCGCTCCGGCCAAGAAAGCGGTCGACGTGAATAAGACCGAAGCGCTGCGCGCCCGGCTGGGCGGCATTTTCGTTCCCAGCCTGCGCGCCGATGCCGTCGGCACCATCGTCCCAGGCGGCACCGAGATGGGCAAAGTCCTGGATCTGCACACTCTGGAAGAGCTGCAAGTCTTCACGGCCCCTTACGAGCAGACCGCGATGATGTTACTGCGGCCTGAGGTATGTGTGGTGGAAGGCTCGGCGCTGGTCTATGTCGTGTCGCAGCCGGTGAACGCGTAATTCCTGCAACTTAAAAATATCGAGCCCGCTGCGCTTTTGGCAGCGGGCTCGAGATTTTTAAGTTGCAGGGATGATGCTTTTTAGTCCAGCACCAGCAGGGTGCGCTTATACCCGGCGTTCAGGTGGGCTAACATTGCCTTGCGAGCCCGATCGGAATCGTGAGCATGCAGGGCTTCCATGATCTGGCAGTGCTCATCGATGATCTGGGTGATGTCCCGGCTGCTGCCTTTGGCCTCCACCATCGAGCGCACCAGGATCGATCGATCGTGAATGCGCTGCGCCAGCAGCCAAAACAACTTGTTTTTGGTCGAGCGCAGGATCGTCTCGTGCAGCAGCAGGTCTGATTTCACGTGCGGCCCGTAATCATTGACAGCCGCCTGGACCCGGGCGATCAACAGCAAATCGTCGATCGGCCTCATCTCTTCGTCCGTCAGAAACTGTGCCGCCTGTTCAACCGCCCAATCCTCCACCATCAAGCGCATCTCGTACACATCGCGCACGTCGTCCGCGTTCACGTCCGCCACCTTCGGGTTCTGGTACGAGTTCAGTTCCACCAGGCCGTCGGTTTCGAGCATCACCAGGGCTTCCCGCACAGGGATATGGCTGATGCCAAACTCCTCCGCCAGCTTGTCGATCACGATCGGCTGCCCAGGCAGCAAACTGTGTGATAGGATCAACTCCTTGATTTGCGTGCAAACCTGGTTCTTCAAGGTGCTTTTGGTAACTTTTTTAATCGGATGTAGTTTGAGCTCGCTCATATTCACCTGTTCGCAGAATGAGATTTCATCCTCACTGGTCTTTTTCAGATCGTGAAAACTTGCCTTCACGGATGAATGGATACACTCATAGTATATAGGAAACTTTCAAAACGTGGTACGAAGGCAATACCAGGAGAGCACTTGTTGTATACGTGTGAGAGAGAATAACCACACAATCTACAACAAGAATGCTCCCCTGGAAGGTGTGCGAACGTCAATCCTGGTTGAAGTCCGGATAGTTGTTGTACCACTTCTCGCGGAAGCGGAAATCGTCCGGGTAGAGCGTCGCCTTTTCCGGCGTAAAATCGAAGTCGTAGCCCTCGCGCCGGACGGTCAGCGCGATCGGGCCGGCGTCGAAGCGGTAACCGCTGAAGCGGGCGGGCGGCTGGTGCAGCAGCCAAACAAAGCCCTTGCCCAGCTCGGCCGGGTCGGCCCACTGGTACTTGACAATCTGGGGCAGGCGGTCATACTCCTCCCAGGTGATGTCGGTCGGCTTGACGGATGCGCCCGGGCCGATGGTGTTAATGGCGATGTTATACGGCGCCGCTTCCAGAGAGACCGCCTTGATGAAGCCTTCCTGCCCGTGCTTGCCGGTGCAGTAGGTCATCTCGCGCTTGAAGCCGCGCACGCTCGATCCACTGGCGATGCCGATGATGTGGCCGCCGCCCTGGGCTTTGTAGACATCCCATGCGGCCCGGGTGGCGTTGAAGATGCCGCCCAAACTGATCTGCAGCTGCCGCCACCACGACTCTTCGGAGGTGTCCTCGAAGTGGACCAGCGGCATGGCGACTGCGTTCTGGACGATGCCGTCCAGGCGGCCCCAGCGTTCCACCACCGTGTTGACCGCCTGCTTGAAAGCATCCAGATCGCTGACGTCTAGATGCAGCGCCATCACATCCGAGCCATCCTTCTTCAGATCGGCTTCGGCGCGGGCCAGCCCCTCATCGTTGATATCGCTGATACAGACCTTGGCGCCGGCCATGCCGAGCGCCCGGCTAATGCCCCAGCCGAGGCCACGGGCCGCGCCGGTTACAATTGCAACTTTACCGTCTAAAATCATATCGTCTCCTTGTATACGATCCCATCCTTCACAATCATCCGCAATCGACTGCGGTCTTCCAGGATGCGCACGTCCTGCAGCGGATTGCCATCCACGACCAGGAAGTCCGCCAGCATACCTGCGCGCAGCAGGCCGGTCTCGCCGCCCAGGCCCATGCACTGTGCGCCCATGCTGGTGGCCGCCACGAGCGCCTGCATGGGCGTCATGCCGGCTTCCACCAGATAAGCCAGCTCTCCGGCGTTGTGGCCGTGGCCGAAGCCGCCGCCGTCGGTGCCGAGGGCAATCTTGACGCCCGCCTGCAGCGCCTGGCGGAAGCTCTCGGCTTGATGTTCCAGCAGCATGCGCGCTTTGAGCGGCATGTAGTCCGGCAGCGCCAGCGGGTTCTGCTCGCTAATCGCCACAATCCGGCGCAGCACGGTGAAGGTCGGCACCAGCCAGGCGCCCTGCTTGACCATCTGCTCGATCAGGTCGTCGTCCAGGGCTGCGCCGTGCTCGATGCTGTCCACCCCGGCGTCCAGGCAAATCTTGACGCCCTCGCCGCCGTAGGCGTGGCTCATGACCGGCTTCCCGGCCGCATGGGCCGTGTCGACGATGATCTGCACCTCTTCAGGCGAGAACTGGCGGATAAGCGGGCCGCCTATCGGCGTGCCCACCCCGCCGGTGGTGGCGATCTTGATCCAGTCCGCCCCGGCGCGGATTACCTCGCGGGTCTTCTTGCGGCACTCGTCCGGGCCGTCGCAGATCCCGGAGGGGATGCCCTGCAGCCAGGGGAAGTGGGTGTTAATGCCGGCCGCTTCGGTGTGGTCGTTATGCCCACCAAACTGCGACAGGATCACCACGCTGATCTTCAGGCGCGGCCCGGGGATCAGACCGCGCTCGACGGCCATCTTCATGCCCAGGTCGACGCCTGAGGCGTCGCGAATGGCAGTGAAGCCGCCCAGCAAAGTCTTCTCGAACAACTCGGCCGCCAGGAAGACTGCCAGGCTGGGGGGAATCGCGGCGCGCTGCTGCATGCCGCCTTCCAGGTCGGCCAGGTGGTCGTGACAGTCGGCCATGCCGGGCATTAAAGTCCTGCCGCCCAGGTTGACCGGTTCGGCCCCTTCGGGACAGGGGAGCTGCGATTCAAGCCCCACCGCCCGGATGCGGTTCCCTTCGACCAGCATGGCAGCCGGCGCCTTGGAGGGCTCCTGCCCGCTGCCGTCGATCAGGAAGGTGTTGTGGTAATAACGGAGAGCCATTTTAGCGATGACCGTTCAACATGCTGAAATCGTTCTGGCCGCGGAACGAATAATGGCCCGACATCAGCCCACCGTCCACCAGCATCAGCTGCCCGGTGATCCAGTTGGCCTCCTCGGAGCACAGGAACAGCACCATGTTGGTGATGTCCTCCACCTCACCGATGCGGCCCAGCGGAAGCTCGTTGAGGTAGCTGCGCTTGTATTCGGCTGAGATGTTCTCCTCTGCCCGCTGTGAGGGTACGTCGATCAGCCCGGGGGCGACCGCGTTGACGTTGACGCCGTACTCGCCCAGCTCCATCGCCAGCACCTTGGTCAGCATGGTCAGGCCGCCCTTCGAGGCGCAGTGGGCGGAAGCTTTATGCCGCCCCATCACCGCCGAGACGGACGAAATGTTGACCATCTTGCCGCCGCCCCCGCGCGATCATGTGGCGGGCGACGTGCTTGGAGACCAGGAACGGCCCGGTCAGCTGCACGTCGATCTGGCGGTCCCACTCTTCACGCTGCAGGTCGACGACCGCTTTGTGCACCACCACCCCGGCGTTGTTGATCAGGATGTCGATGCGGCCGAACTTCTCTAGCACCGCGGCGACCATTTTCTCCACCCGGGCCTCGTCGGACACGTCGACCGGGACGAACATGGCTTTGCCGCGCTGGGCTTTGATCTTCTCTTCGGCGCGCTTGCCGGCCACCTCGTTGATCTCGGCGATCACGACGGTTGCGCCCTCGGCCGCGAAGGATTCGGCGATTTTAAAGCCGATCCCGTCACCGGCGCCGGTGATGATCGCAATTTTGTTTTCAAATCGGTTCATGGTATTCACCTTTTGCGCCCGGTCGCCCTCGCCCTCTCCCTCTTGATGGGGGCAGGGTAAGGGCGACCGGGCAGCAGTATGTTATTGATTTCGGCCCGTGACCCAGTCGTAGCGCGGGTCGTCGTCTACGACTGCGCCCGGATAGCGTGAGCCGATGCTCGTGCCGCCATCAACGTGGATCACCGTGCCGGTAATGAAGCTGGAGGCATCCGACGCCAGGAACATGACCACCTGGGCCACCTCTTCCGGCTCGCCGGGCCGCGCCAGCGGCATGGTCGGGATGCGCGCCGCAAGCGCAGTGGCCATCTCGGGCGGCAGCGGCTTGGGCTGGGTATCGATCAGCCCAGGGCTGACCGTGTTAACCAGGATGTTGTGCGGGGCCAGCTCGATAGCCGCCACCCGGCTGAAGCTCTCGACGGCCGCCCGGCTGGAGGCGTATGCCGCCGCGCCGGGTCCGCCGCGCAAACTGGCTCCCGAAGAGAAGTTGATAATGCGGCCGCCGCGCCGGCCGGCGATCATGGCTCGCCCGGCCGCCTGGGTCATCAGAAAGGTGCCGCGGCAGTTGACCGCATAAACCGTATCCCAAACTTCGGGTTTCTCGTCCACAAGCGCAGCGTGCGGGGCCACGGCGGCGTTGTTCACGCAACCGTCCAGGCGGCCAAAAGTTTCGACCGCCTTGCGTACAATGGCGTCTGCGCCCTCAGGCGCGCTGACGTCTTCCACTAATGAGACAACCGCCGGGAATAGTGCGCACGTTTCGGCCAGACCCTCGGCATCCCGGTCGGCTGCGACAACCTTTGCGCCCTGCTCGACGAACGATTTGACCATCGTCCGCCCAATGCCGCGCGCTGCGCCGGTGATGATGACGACCTTGTCTTGAAGATCGTAGTTCATTAGAACAAGACTCCATCGTCCGCGTCACCCAGCATATCCTGGCGGATGACCTTGATCGGGACCAGGCCGTAGGTCATGAAGCGGTCGTTGAACTCCTTGAGGGAGAACTGCGCGCCTTTCATGGCCTGGTAATCATCGTGCAGTTTGCGGACCATCTCGCCACCGATGTAGTAAGTCAGGTGGGTGGGGTAGTAAATGGCCCGATCCAGCACCCGGAAAGCGCCCTCGCGGGTGCGCCCAGACTTCTTCACCAGCAAGTCTGCCGCTTCTTCCAGCGTGCGCGTCTTCATGTGGATCTCCAGCCCGACGATCGAGCACACGATCATGCCGCGCTTGTCGCGCAGGGTCACGAAGCGGTAGAGGGGATCCTCTTTGCCGTAGATCTCGTTGACCATCATATATTTCCCGTACTCGGCCCAGCCGTCTGAATTCGAGTCCGAGTTGTGGTCCTTGCTGGCCCGCAGCGGGACGCGCTTCTCCAGGTAGAACTGGGTGTTATGACCGGGGAAGGCTTCGTGGGCGAACAGCAGCCGCATCGAATAGGGGTTGAAGTCCTGCAGCTGCTCCTCCACCTGCTCCGCCGGCCACTCGGGCTGCGGCAGATTGATGGCCATAAAGGACTCCTTGGCCACGTACTCAAACGGCCCAGGGGTGAGCATCATCCCGCCCGCACCGGCGTAGCTGGGCATCTTGCTGATGACGACGTCGGGCAGATCGTCCGGCACGGTCAGCAGGTCGTACTTCGTCAGGTTACCGCGCAGCTCGGCCAGGGTGTCTCGGGCGACCTGCATCAGGTTATCGCGGTTGGGGTGGCTGGCGCGCATACGCCGGGTCATTTCGGCTTCGTCGGCCGCCGGGTCGATCTCTTCGATCAGCGCCTTAAGCTGGGCGTCCGTCTCCTCCAGGTCGTGATACAGGCGGGTCAGGATATCCTTGACCGGCGTATCGATCATCTCTTCGGCGTCGAGGATGGCCTGGATGCCGGCTTCGCCCACGGCGAACTCGCCGTTGGAGCGCGGCAGCAGGTCTTCCTGCAAGTACACCAGGAACCTGTCCAGCTCATCCAGCACGGCCTGGTTGCTCTCGGCGAACTCGGCCAGCAGGGCCTTGTCTTCCAGCGCTTCGAATTCCTTAGGGATCTCGGTGAAGAACAGCTTAGCGCCTTTCATGTAGCGGATGGCTTGCTCGGTGTACACACGCGGTGGGTTGGTCAGGTTCTCGCGGGCGCACTGCAGCACCACCGGCACGTCACGCTCGCGGGCGATGACCGATTTCAAGCGCTCTTCGAGTGGGGCGAAATTGCGGCTCACCAGATTGAACAGCCCCTCGGTGATAATATCCTTGTAGAACAGGGGGTTGTTCTCCCAGAAGCGCCAGGTTTCGATCCAATAGATCTCGCGGTTCATGCGGGTCATCAGGACCGGGTGGTCCAGGGCGTGCAGGTGGTCCATCTGCGAGGGGTCGATGGCGGCTACCTGAGCCTGCACGGCTTTCAAACGCCGCAGGGTCTCTTCGATCTCAGCGCGCGTGTAATGCCCCAGGCTGTTGTCGTACTGGTGCAGCCCCTGACGGGTGGCGTGAACCGGGTAGTAGGTGTAGAAGGTGTCGAAAAATTCGTCCGAAAGCCTTTCGTAGGCGGCTTCGATAGAATTGGAAGTGGTCATTTTATTTTCCTTTGCGGTTTCTTGTTTATGATAAAGGCAGGTTTACCCAGCGGTGCTGGCGGTGCGACAACGCCACAGCGTTGATGATCTCCTGCACGCGGGCGCTTTGGGCAAAGTTGCCCTGGTTGGTTTCGCCGCCGTCAACGATCTCCTGCATGAAGTTGTGCACCAGGCAGGCGTAAAAGACGGTTCCCCAGGGCTGGCCTTCCTGATAAGCGGGCGGGAAAAAGCGCCGCGGGATATCCACCGGCACGAACTCGACCGAATCCGGCTTGGCGCTGTGCAGGGTTTGGATCACGCCAAACTCCTCCACCAGGCGCGCTTTGAGTGCGCCCTTCGAGCCGAAGATGCGCGCCTCGATGCCCGGATAGTTCCCAACCGTCACGTAGCTGCTTTGCATGGAGTAAAGCGCCCCATTGTCGCACTCGCCGATGAACATGTCGGCGTCGTCGATGTTAATGCGCTCGCGCTCGGTGTCCAGCTGCGTCCGCCGCCGGAAGGGCACCATGTTGCCCAAGATGCCCACCACCTGCTTCAGGTCGCTGTTCACCAGCTCCAGCCCGATGTCGATCGTCGGCGCGCCATAGCCCTCCAGCGATCCGACCTTGATACCTTCGCGTGTGAAGTCGCTGCCAAACGGGGATGGGCCGGCCGGCTTGACCTTGTGATTGCGCTTGTCCATGGCGGTATCCGGATCGAGCCATTGGGAATTCTGCTCGTAACCGTTGAAAATGTAGGGATCGCCAATGAAGCCTTCGCGCACCAGCTCGAACATGTACTGCACGGCAGGCGCGTAGCGGAAGGTCAACCCAACTTTGGTTTTCAGCCCTTTGGATTTCGCCAGGGCATCGGCACGCAGCACGTCACGATAGTCGTGGCACACCGGCTTTTCAACCAGCACGTGTTTCCCGGCCTCCAGCGCTGCGAACGTCAGCGGCTCGTGGTTGTCGCCGCTCGTGGCGATATCGACCACATCGATATCGGTGCGCGCCAGGAGCTTTTGATAATCGGTCGTCACTTCAGGGATGTCGAACTCCTGGGCGCGCGCTTCCGCCAGTTCCCGGTCCAGGTCGCACAGCATCACGACGTCGCACAGCGGCGACCCGACGAAACCAGGCAGATGCGCCGTGCCTGACCAGCGCCCTGCCCCAATCACACCTACACGTAACTTTTCAGCCATACAATTTCACCCGTCCTTCTGCAATATTGTGCTGCGCCGGCGCAAACGCCAAAACCGCGTCGATCCGTGCAGCTCGCTGTGATCTTCCAATCCCACTCGGGTCTTTCCCTAGAACAGCACCCCGTCGTCGGCGTCGCCAAGCATGTCCCGGCGGATCACCTTGATCGGGATCAGCCCATAGGTCAAGAATTTGTCGTTGAATTCCTTCAGAGAGAAGGCGTCTCCCTTGAGCGCCCGGTAGTCGTCATGCAGCTTGCGCACCATCTCACTGCCAATGTAGTAGGTCAGGTGGGTGGGATAATGGGTGGCGCGGTTCAGCACCCAGATGTAGGTGTTGGCGCGGGTGCGGCCCTGCTTCTCCATTAAGAAATCGGACGCCTGCTCCAGGGTCTTCACCTGCAGGTGTATCTCCATCCCGGCAATGGCGGCGGCGATGTAACTGCGCTTCGACAGCAGCGCCGCCAGGCGGTAGAAGGGGCTCTGCGGGCCGTAGACGTGTTCCACCAGCATGTACTTGCCATACTCGGCCCAGCCGTCTGAATTGGAATCGGAATCGTGGTCCTTGCTGGCTCGCAGGGCGACCCGCTTCTCCATGTAGAACTGGAAGTGGTGACCCGGATAGCATTCATGGGCCATCAGCAGCATCAGGGCGTAGGTGTTGAAATCGCTCCACAGCCCATCGATGCGGTCTTGGGTCCAGCCGGGCTTGGGGATCTGCAGCGCCAGGTACGACTCGGTCGCCACGGTCTCGAACGGCCCGGGGGTCAGCATCATACCGCCGCCGCTGGCGTAGTCGGGCATGGGCGTGGCGATCACGTGCGGCATCTCGGGCGGTACGGTCATCAGATCGTACTCGCTCAGGCAGCTGCGCACCTGCGCCAGCTCGTCGACGATGGCCTGGTACAGGTCTTCGGGCGCAGCGTGATCGGCGCGCATGCGGGCCACCAGCTCTTCCACCTCGGCCTGCGGATCGATCTGCTTCACCAGCGCGGCGATCTCGGCCTCGGTGCGTTCCAGGTCGTGATAGCAGCGCGCCAGGATGTCCTTGACAGGCACATCGATCATCTCCTCGGCGTCGATGATGGCCTGGATGCCGGCCTCGCCGACGGCAAAATTGCCGTTGGAACGCGGCAGCAGGTCTTCCTGCAAGAAGATCAGGTATCGATCCATTTCGGCCATCACCACGGCGTTGGTGCGCTCGAGCTCGGCCAGCAGGGCCTGGTCTTGCACATCATGGAAAGCGCCCGGTAGGTTCTCGAAAAAGCTGCGGCCGCCCTGCACCTGCTCGATGGCCTGGGTCGTGTACTCCTTGGGTGGGTTGCTCAGGTTCTCGTAGGCTGCCTGGAGCACGTCGGGCACACACTTCTGGCGCTCGATCAGAGCCTGCAGGCGTTCTTCCGGCGGCGCAAAATTGCGGCTGACCAGGTTGAACATGCCCTCGATGATGACGTCTTTGTAGAACAGGGGGTTATTTTCCCAGAAGCGCCACTGCTCCACCCAGTAGATCTCACGCTTCAGGCGCGTGGTCAGCACGGGGTGGTCCAGGGCGTGCAGATGATCCATCTGCGCCGGGTCGATGGCCGCCACCTGGGCCTGCACGGCCTGCATGCGCCGCAAGGTCTCGTCGATCTCGGCCCGGTGGTAATGACCCAGCGAGCGGTCGTACTGGTGCAGCCCCTGGCGGGTGGCGTGGACGGGATAATAGGTGTAAAAAACGTCGAAAAATTCGTCGGATAGACGATCGTAGCGTGATTCGAGGGATTCGGCTTGTGGCATGATGACTCCTTGTTCCGCTATTTGGAAAGGGGGGCATCCCCCTGCGCATACCAGCCCCGCGATCATCCGTTCAAAAATTGGGGGTGTGCCCTTTTAAGGCACACCCCCAATAAATAAGACTATCTGCGCCGCAGCGTCGGGTCGAGGGCGTCATGCAGGCCGTCCCCGATGAAGTTGACCGCCAGCACAATCAGCAAAATTGCCATGCCGGGGAAGATGGTCAGCCAGGGCTTTTCGGCCATGGTGGCCTGCGAGTTCATCAGCATGTTGCCCCAGGTGGGGGTCGGCGGCTGCACGCCCAGGCCCAGGAAGCTCAGCGAGGATTCTACGATGATGGCGTTGCCCACGCCCAGCGTCGCGCCGACGATGATCGGGCCTGCCACGTTCGGCAGGATGTGCTGCCAGATGATCACCCGGTCGGGTGCGCCGATCATGTGGGCCGCCTCGACGTATTCCTTCTCCTTGGCCGAGAGGACCGAGCCGCGCACGACACGAGCGGTCGGCATCCAGCTGAGGAAGCCGATGATCAGCACGATGGTCGGCACCGCCGAGCTGGAGAACGAACTCAGCACGATCAGCAGCGGCAGGGTCGGGATGGAGTAGGCGATGTCGGTGAAGCGCATCAAGACGTTGTCCAGATTGCCGCCGTAATAACCGGCAAGCGCACCCATCAACGCACCGACACTGGCGCCGATCACGGCCGAGAAAATACCGATCAAGATCGAGATGCGGCCGCCGTAGAGAATACGGGTGAACAGGTCGCGGCCCAGGTCGTCGGTGCCCATGAGGTGCTTAATGCTGGGGGCCTCGCGGATGGCGGACAGGTCGATCGCGTCGAACTTATAGGGGGCGATCAGGGGGGCGGTGAAACAGCCGACTGCCATCAGGATGAACAGGACCGAAGCCGCCACGGCGATCTTGTGCCGCTTAAAGTTTTCCCAGATGATGGTCGCCTGCGTTTCGACTTTGACGTGTTCCAACAGGCCATCTTCGCCAGCAGGTACGCTCGTTACAGTCGTCATCTTTATCTCCTTCATGCTTACGAGTAGCTGATACGGGGATCTAACCAGGCGTACACCAGGTCGGCGATCAGGTTGAAGAACACAACCATGAACGAACCCATCATCAAAATGCCCATCAGAACCGGGTAGTCACGGGCGTACATCGACTGCACGAACAGGCGCCCAATCCCCGGCCAGGCGAAGATCGTTTCGGTGATGACCGCGCCGGAAAACAGGCCCGCCAGGTCGAGCGCCATGATGGTGACGACCGGGATGAGCGCATTCTTCACCGTGTGGCGGAAGACCACGATCCGCTCGCGCAGGCCCTTGGCGTGGGCCGTGCGGATGTAGTCGGAGCGGATCACGCCCAACATGCTGGAGCGCATGTAGCGCGACCATCCGGCAATCGAGTGCAGCGAAAGCACAATCGTGGGAAGGATCAGATGCTTGATTTGATCGAAAAGTGACGTGTCGCTGACCGTTTGTGTGCCCGACACCGGCAGCCAGCCGAGTTTCACGGATAAGACCAGCTGCAAGATCAGGCCAAACCAGAACACCGGCATGGCGATGCCTAAAAAGGAAGCGGTGGTGCCGAGGATGTCGAAGCCGCTGTACTGATGCAGTGCGCTGTAGATGCCCAAGGGAATGGCGATCAGGGCCGCCAGCAAGAACGAGACAGCCATCAGTTCGAGGGTGGCGGGCATGCGCTCCAAGATCATCGCGCCAACCGGGCGGGCAGTCTGGAAGCTAAACCCAAGATCGCCGGTCACCGCAGCCGAAATCCATTTGAAATACTGCACGTAAATAGGCTGATCGACACCCAGGCGGTGCCGGTAGGCTTCCACCACGCTTGGGTCGATCGTCAAGCCCGATTGCAGCATCATACCCTCCGGGCCGCCCGGAGCGGACTGGATGATCAGGAATAAAATTACCGAGATTCCGAGCATCAGGGGGATCATTTGCAAAACTCGGCGGACGATATATCTTGCCATGGTTCTGAACCCTCCAAATCATTCTTTTTCGAGTGTCGCTAAAAACTACCGTTGTGCCGTTCCCATCACGACTGCACTTTTTAGCTACGCTCGTAAGGTTCTGATTTTAATGATGAGGGCTGAAGAACATGCATCATCCCCAGCCCTCATCACTTGTTTTACCGTTCTATCTTCAGGAAGCCTCGGTTATGCCTTGAGGTCCCATTCGTACACGTTCCAGAAGCTGCCGTAGTTCGTGCCGCTTCCCTTGAAGTTGACCAGCTCGTTCGAGACGTACATGGGGGTTACCATGGCGTAGAGCGGCAGGGAGAAGGCATCATCGGCCAGGATCGCCTGGGCCTGATCGAGCAGCGGTTTGCGCTTGTCGAAGTCCAGATCCTTGTCCGAAGCCTGCATGACCTCGTCCAGCTGGGGATCGCAGTAGCCGGTCATATTGTTCGAGCCGCCGCAGCCGTAGATGGCGGTCATGCTCGGGTCGGCGGGCAGGAACCAGCCGCTGACGGTGGCTTCCCACTGGCCGGTGCGCCACTGGTTGGTATAGGCGGTGGCTTCCAGGGTCTCGAAGTTCACTTCCATGCCAACCTCTTTGAGTTGGGCCTGGATGACCTGGGCCACGTTGATGCGGTCCTGTTTGCCGGAGCGATTCAGCATGGTGAAGGAGAAGCGTACGCCGTCCTTGGCGCGGATGCCGTCGGAGCCAGGAGCCCAACCGGCCTCGTCCAGCATTTGCTTGGACAGCGCCACATCGTAATCGTACGAGGTGACCTCTGAGTTGTACCAAACGCTGTTGGGGTTGATGGGGCTGTTGATGACCGTGACGGTGCCTTCCATCAACTGCTCGGCGATGGCGTTGCGGTCGATGGCGTGGTACATGGCCTTGCGGACGTTGACGTCATCGAACAGGACCTTGCCGTTCTCGGTTTCGATGCTGGTGTCGAAGTGCAGGAAGGCATTCGAGTTCGATCAGGATGACTTTGCCGTTCGGGTTGTCTTTCAGGTCCTTGACCTGCACGGGCAGGATCTCGCCGATGTGATACTCGCCGGTCTTGAGAGCGTTCAGGCGGGTGTTGTCATCGGGGATGAACGAGAACACGATCTCGTCGATGTTGGGATAGGGATCGCCGCGCCAGTAGTTATCGTTCTTGACGATGCGAATGTACTCGCCAGACTTCCACTCGGCGAACTTGAAGGGGCCGGTGCCAATCGGGCTGCGGTTGTATTCTTCATTCTGCACGATCTCAGCCACGCTCAGGCCGCCCAGTTTGTGCTCGGGCAGCATCGCCTCGAACAGGTTCGAGTAGGTGCCGTACAGGCCGTCCCAGGTGAAGACGGCGGTGGTGTCGTCGGGGGTCTCTACCTTGGTGATGCCGCGGTAGTCGTCGCTGTTGTAGGTCTGCGATTCAGGATCCGAGACGAACTTCCAGGTGAAGGCCACATCCTTGCTGGTGAAGGGCTCGCCGTCGTGCCACTTGACATTCGGCTGCAGCTTCCAGGTGATGTCGTAGGTGCCGTCGCCGTTTTCGACGATGCCGCCGTTGCCCAGGGTTGGGATCTCGGTGGCCAGGATCGGGACGACCTCACCCTTGTCATTGTTCTGGATCAGACCCTCGACCATGCAGAACTCGATATCACAGAGCATCTGGCTGGTGAAAGCGTTCAGGACGTCTACTTCGCGGGTGTAGGCCACACGTACGATCTTGCTGGCGGCTGCGGCTGGTGAAGCGGCGGTGGCCAGGGGAGCATCGGTTGGCTTGGAACCAGCCGCGGTGGGGACAGCAACCTCAGTCGCCTTGGGGGCGCAGGCTGCCAGGGCTGCCGAAGCAGCGCTCAGGCCGGCAATGTGCAAAAAACTACGTCGAGTAAATTTTTTGCTTTTACCATCTGTTGACATGTTTATCTCTCCTTCTACATTATCTGGTCGAAAAAAATGGTTCAACGACAGGCGGGGATTTCGATGTTGATCTGGCGTGCCAGCACCTCCTTTTCACTTCGATCCGTTTCGGACGGAGGGTTTCCTTATCCGTTCCGGCTGCGCTAGGCGACCGAGTGACAAGCTACAAAATGTTCGGGGGCAATTTCACGATAAGCAGGGCTCTCATCGATGCAGACCTGGCTCGCGAGTGGGCAGCGTGTGCGGAAGCGGCATCCCGAAGGGGGATTGACCGGAGAGGGAACGTCGCCCTCTAAAATGATCCGCTTTCTGCCCCTTTCCGCATCGGGGTCGGGGATCGGTACAGCCGAAAGCAGCGCCTGCGTGTACGGGTGGACGGGGTGATCGTAGATCTCATCACGCGAGGCCAGTTCAACAATGGTGCCCAGGTACATCACCGCCACCCGGTTGCTAATGTGGCGCACCATTGAAAGGTCATGAGCGATAAACAGATAAGCCAGGTTGAATTTTTCTTGAAGCTCTTCCAGCAGGTTGACCACCTGCGCCTGGATTGAAACGTCCAAAGCCGAGATGGGCTCGTCGCAGACGATTAGCGAGGGGTTCAGGGACAGCGAGCGCGCCACCCCAACCCGCTGGCGCTGCCCACCCGAGAATTCGTGGGGGTAGCGGTTGGCGTAAGCCGAGTTGAGGCCCACCAGCTCCAGCAGTTCCATCACCTTCAGGTCCGATCCCTTGCGGTCGGCCAGGCCGTGCAGGCGCAGCGGCTCGCCGATGATTTCGCCGATGGTCATGCGCGGGTTCAGGCTGGCATACGGGTCTTGGAAGATCATCTGCATCTTGCGGCGCATCTTGCGCAGTTTTTTGTCTTCCAGCGTGACCAGGTCGACGCCCTCGAACAACACCTTGCCGGAGGTCGGCTTTTGCAGCTGCAAAACGGTGCGCCCGGTGGTCGACTTGCCGCAGCCCGATTCCCCTACCAGCCCCAGGGTTTCTCCCCGGCGGATATCGAAGCTGACGCCATCCACGGCGTGCACTGCGCCCACCTGGCGCTGAAGGATCACCCCACGCAGGATGGGGAAGTGCTTTACCAAATTTTCAACGTGCAGCAAAACTTCTGTTCCGGCGGCCATCAGCGCTCCTTCCCTGTAACTGGATCGACCCAACATGCCACCTTATGGCCGGAATTGACCGTGCGGAGCTCGGGTCTTTGCACCCGGCAGCGATCGACAACGTAGCGGCAGCGGGAGATGAACGGGCAGTAGGTGGGGTCTTCGAATAGCACCGGCGGCAGGCCGTTGATCGGCACGAGAGCCTTGCGGGTGTTCATGTCCACACGCGGCAAGCTGGCCAGCAGGCCGAGCGAATAGGGGTGCTGGGGATGTTTATAAAGATCGCTCACGGGGGCTTCTTCGATCAGGTAACCGGCATACATCACCGCGACCCGGTCGGCCAGCCCGGCCACGATGCCGAGATCGTGCGTGATCCAGATGATCGCCATGCCGAGGGTGTCGCGCAGTTCCTTGACCAGCTCGACGATCTGGGCCTGGATGGTTACATCGAGGGCGGTGGTGGGCTCGTCGGCGATGAGGATTTGTGGATTGCAGGTCAGAGACATGGCGATCATGACACGCTGGCGCATGCCGCCCGAAAACTGGTGCGGGTAATCGCTCAGGCGGTCGCCGGCGTTAGGGATGCCAACAATCTCCAGCATCTCGACTGCTTTTTTCTCGGCCTCTTTCATGGACATGCCCATGTGCGCTTCGAGCGGCTCGGTCATCTGGCGGCCAATGGTCAGCACCGGGTTGAACGAGGTCATCGGGTCTTGGAAGATCATGCTGATCTTTGAGCCGCGCACCTGGCGGATCTCATCGTCCGACATCTTCAGCAGATCCTTGTCCTCGAAGATGGCGCTGCCGGCGACCACTTTGCCGGGAGGGGATTGGATCAGGCGCAGCACCGACATGACGCTCACGCTCTTTCCGCATCCGCTTTCGCCGACGATGCCAAGCGTTTCGCCCGCGTTCAGGTCGAAAGAGACCCCATTGACAGCGTGGATGGTGCCGTCGCGCGTTTGAAACTGTGTTTTCAGCCCCTGAACCTTCAGCAATTCAGTCATGCAAGAAATCCTTGTTGATAGATAGTTCGATTACAAACACCAAGGGACAATCGATTTGGAAATAAGTGGAGGGCAAGGCTTGATCGTAATAATATATCCTATATTCTATACTGTCAAGCGAACTGTGTACCAGTAGCCGGCATTGCAATATTATTGAATTGATTGGCAGTGATAATCTGCATCAGCGCAGGTCCGGCTTGCCCTTCAACCCGCTGCCTGTCAGCGGGGCCACGATCGTCTCTCCCGGCTGGGAGAGCGCAGACACCTGCCGCAGCGCCGCCACGACGACTGCGCTGCTCGGCTCGATGTAGAAGCCCAGCCCGGCCATCTTGGCGCGCGCCCGCAGGATCTCTTCCTCGGTGACCATCAGGCAGGCGCCCTGTGACTCGCGCACGGCCTGCAGCAAGCGCCGCCCACGCACCGGCGGGTTGATCGCCAGACCCTCCGCCAGGCTGGTGCCCAGCGGCTCGATCTCGGGCACGCTGTCCAGCCCGGCCTCGAACGCCCGGCACAGCGGCGCCATGAGGCTGGCTTGCACGCCCACCATGCGCGGCACACGTTCGATCAGCCCAGCCTCATGTAAACGGCAGAAGCCCAGCCAGGCCCCCAGCAGGTGCACGCCCTGCCCCACCGGCGCAATGTACCAATCCGGGGCGCGGCGGCCCAGCTGCTCCCAGGTCTCGTAAGCGATGGACATCTGGCCCAGCAGGAATCCCGGGTGGAAGGCGTGTGAGGCGTAGACCGCCCCGTGCTCCACCGACTCGATGGCGGCCTGCTTGGCGTTCATGCGCGGCCCCGGCACTGGGTTGACGTGCGCCCCGTACACGGCGATCTGCGCCTGCTTGGCGGGCGAGGCGTGCGCCGGGACGAAGATCTCGGCTTGCATGCCCGCCCGAGCCGCAAAAGCCGCCACCGAAGCGCCTGCGTTACCGGAGGAATCCTCCGCCACCCGCTGAACGCCCTGGCCCGCCAGGATGTTGACCATCAGCTCAGTGCCGCGGTCCTTGAATGAGGCCGTGGGGGCGAAGTACTCGGGCTTGACCTGCACCCGCCGCCCGTCAATCTCGACCGGCAGCAGGGGCGTCCACCCGGCGCCCATGCGGAAGGCCGGTTGGGCAAAATCCAACCCGTACAACCGCCGGTAGCGCCACACGGACGTATCGCTCTCGTCGATCAAATCGGCCGCAAACGGCCCCGGCTGCACCGGTTCCCAGGCTCCGCCGCACTCGCAGCGCCAGCGCTCGGGGGTCAGCTCGGCTTCGGTTCCACAATCGGGACAAAAAATCTTCATCGTTGGCTCCATCCAGGCATCGATCAACCCGCTTCCCCGGCAACCTCGCTGAGCTTCACCCAGCGCCGCTGGCGGAAGGAACGTTCGATCGCTTCCAGCAGCTCCTGGGCGCGCAGCCCATCGCAGAAATCGCTGCCGCCTTCACGCAGGTCACGCTCCCGCACACGCCGCACGAAATCGCTCAGCAGGGCATTGTAATAATTGCGCGGCCAGTCGGTTTGTAAGTCGTGGCCGGCGGTGTATTCCGGCGGGACCGGGAGCGGGCGGAAATTTCGATCTTCACGGTCCGCCACATACAGGCGCTCATAACCCTCCGGCGATTCCTCCAGGCGCACCCACAGGGCAGCCCGGCTGCCGAAGATGCGCATCTCCACGCCTGGGGCGTAACCCATGGCGACCTTGGAGAATTGCATCACCGCCTGCGCGCCGCTCTCAAAGCGGGCCAGCACGGTGGTGCTGTCGTCCACCTCCACCCGAAGGCGAGCGTCCTCGTCCAGCACCGGGCGCTCCTGGATGAAGGTGGCCATGTCGCCGATCACCTCGTCGAACTCGCCCAGCGTCCAACGGGCCAGGTCGAGCAGGTGCGAACCGTAACCGTGCAGCGCGCCGCTGTCGGTCTTGGGGCTGAAGCCGATGCGTGGCAGCGGGGTTTCCGGATCTACCAGCTGGGCGTTCTGCTCGAAGCCCTGAAAGTGGTAGATCTCGCCGCAAAAGCCCTGGCGGATCAGGTCGCGCAGGTAGCGCACCGCCGGACTGAAGCGGAAGGTAAAGCCCATGAAGGTCACCACCTGACGGTGCGCCGCTTCCCGGTACAGCTTGCGGGTCTCCTCCAGGGTGTGGCCGAGTGGCTTCTCGCACAAGATGTCCAGCCCCTGCTGCAGCCCGGCAATCACCGGGCGGTAATGCATGCCGCGCGACGTGACCACATCCAGCGCGTCCAGGCGGGCATCCTCCAGCATCTCGTCAAGGCTGGGGTAGACCGGCGTCTTGAACTCCATGCCCAGGGTGCGCGAGCGCGAGGGGTCGAGGTCGGTGATGCCCACCACCTGCACATCCTGCAGGTCAGAGAAGGCCGGCAAATGGGCGTAGCGCGCCCAGTTCCCCGCACCGACCAGGCCAATCCGAAGCGGTTTCTGTTCGGTCACTTCGACTGCTCGCTTCCCTTCGGGGAGGGGCTGTGCGTCGATTTTTCAGCCACCTCCACAAAAATCGCAAAGTCAGGGCAGCCCGACTCGCACAGGCGGCAGCCGGTGCAGTCCTCGGCCTTCACCACCTCGGCGATGTTATAGCCCTTGGCGTTCATCTTCTCGGACAGCGCCAGCACGTCGCGCGGGCAGTAGAACAGGCACAGGGCGCAGCCTTTGCAGATCTGCTCGTCAATCCAAACCGTTGCTCTCATCACAGCACTCCCAACTCCCGGATGATCCGGGGGATGTCGGCCGGGCGGTAGGCGATCAACGCCCCGGCTTCTTTCAGCAAAGCGATCTTTGCCTCGGCCGTGTTCTCGCGGCCCTCGATGATCGCACCCGCGTGGCCCATCTGAGCGCCCTCCGGCGCGGCCCGTCCGACGATCAGGGCGATGACCGGCTTGCGCATGGTGCGGATCACCTTTGCGGCGTCGTGCTCCATGGTGCCGCCAACCTCACCCAACATGACCACGACCCTGGTCTCGGGGTCGTCATTGAACAGGCGCAGCAGCTCCGGCTGCGTCAGGCCCCAGTGCGGCCCGCCGCCGATGCCGATCACGGTCGACTGGCCGATGCCTGCCTCGGTGAGGGTCTTGCACACCTCATAGGACAGCGCCCCACTCTTCGAGAGCACGCCAACCGGGCCTTCGGCGAACATGCGGTTGGGATGCACGCCCAGCTTGCACTTTCCCGGCGAGATCAACCCGGCGGTGTCCGGGCCAAGCACCCTGGCCCCCTTCTTGGCGGCGTAGTGGATCACCTGGACCATGTCACGGTTGGGGATGCCCTCGGAAGTCACCACCAGAAAGGGGATGCCGGCGTCGATGACCTCGAAGGCGGCGTCGCGAGCTGCACGCCCCGGCACGAAGCTGAAAACGGCGTCCGCTGGATGCTCCTGCACGGCGTCGGCCACGAAGTCGTACACGGGCACGTCGTGGACGTGCAAGCCGCCCTTACCCGGCGTCACCCCGGCCACCACTCGGGTGCCATAGGCTTTCATGATCCCGGTCTGAAAGGAGCCAACCGTACCGGTAATGCCCTGGATCAACACGCGTGTATCTCGATCGATCAAGATTGCCATGCTTACTTCACCTTTGCCATCGCCACCACAGCTTTCACAGCGGCAGTCATATCGTCGTATGGTTCCAGGCCAATCGATTTCAGGATGGCCTGGCCGGCCTCCTCTTGTGTGCCGCACATGCGGATCGCCACCGGCACTTTCAATCCATTCGCCTGAACGTAATCACGGATGCCCTCGGCGATCTCGTCCATACGGGTCAGCCCGCCGATCAGGGTGATCAGCAGCGCTTTAACGTTGGGGTTCGCCAGAACCACTTCCATGGCCTTGCAAGTGTACTCAGCGTTGGCCTGCCCGCCCATCTCACAGAAGTTGGCCGCCCAGCCGCCCTCGTCTCGGACCAGGTCGAGGGTCAGCATACCCGTACCGGCTCCATCGGCGATCATGGCGATGTCGCCTTCCAGCGGCACATAGGTCAGGCCGTACTGCCCTGCCAGCTTCTCGGGCTGGGATTGGTCGTCCTGCGCCAGCCGGGACTGCTCCGCCGCCAGCCGCTCGAACAGCTCTTCGTGGCGGAAGCGGGCCTTCTCGTCCAGCGTCATCTTCCCGTCCAGGGCCAGTAGGCCGTTCGACGTCTCTGCCAGCGGGTTGATCTCCACCAGCCCGGCGTCGTAGTCCAGCAGGATCGCATACAGTTTGCGCACGATCTCGCCCAGGGCGCTTGCATCCTGGACGCCCAGGAACTTGCTCACCCGCCGCAGGTGATATCCCTGCAAGCCCAGCAGCGGATCGATGGCCATCTTGAGGATCCTGTCCGGGTCGGTGCGGGCCACCTCTTCGATATCCACACCGCCGCAAGGACTGGCCATGATCATCGGGCAGTTGCTCTTGCGGTCGAGCAGCGCGGCGAGGTACATCTCGTGCCGGATCTCGCTCTTGGCTTCGACCAACAGCGCTCGCACCGGGTAGCCCTTGATGCGCATCTGGAACAGGTCCACCAGGTCTTTGGAAGCCTGCTCGACCGTCTCCACCACGCGGACACCGCCCGCCTTGCCGCGCCCGCCCACCGGCACCTGGGCCTTGAGCACGCAGGGCAGCTTCAGCGCAAAGGATTGGACGGGGTTGACGATCAACGTGCCCGCTGGGGTCGGAACGCCGTTTTCGGCGAAGATCTTCTTAACTTGGAACTCGTAAAGTCGCACGCTATAACTCCACTTCGATGTTGTTCTGTTCGGCGTATGCCATGCCGTTGGCGGCCGCCTGCAGGTTGGCATCTTTGAACCGCACCGGCACGTTCTCGGCGATCACGTCGCACAGGTCGCCGGCAGTGATCAGCCCGGTCGCCCGCTGCAAGAAGCCCAGCATGTACATGTTGGCGGTGATCTTAGCGCCCATCTGGTTCGCAGCGCCGGTAGCCGGGACTGCCACGATCTGCACGTCGTCCCGCATGGGCGGCTTCACCAGATCGGGATCGTAGATGAGCGTCCCGCCGGGGGACAGCCGCGCGAGGTACTGGTTCAGGGCCGGCTGCGACATGGCCACCAGCACGTCCACCCGGTCGGAGAGGGGTGAGTTGATGCGCTCGGGTGAGAGGATCAGCTCGGCCTGGCATTCACCGCCGCGCGCCTCAGAGCCGTAGGACTGAGTTTGCACGGCGCTCAGACCGGCTTTGGTCACTGCGGCCGTGCCGAGGATGACCGAGGACAGGATGATGCCCTGCCCGCCGAAACCGCAGAACTGGATGGTGATGCGTTTTTCAAGCATCGCACACCTCCTCGGTCTGGAGCAGCGAGCCGCCCTTGTAGACCGGCTTGCGCTTGTCGACGAACGTGCCCAGCACAAACTTGCCTGCCAGCTGTTCGTCGTCCAGGCCTTCGGCCTGCCTGGCGGAAAGCGAGTTGTCGCCGATCCACTTCAGCAGCTCGACCGGGTCGCCGGTGCCGATGGCCTTGCGCCCAAAGTAGGTCGGGCAGGCGGTAACGATCTCGAGGAAGGCAAAGCCTTCGTGCTGCAGAGCCTTCTTGAGCAGGTTCACCGTCATGCGCGGCTTTTGGGTGTTGGTGCGGGCCACGAAAGAGCCACCGGCCGCAGCGACCAGCTTGCACAGGTCAAACGGCTCTTCCGGATTGCCGTAGGGCGTGGTGGTGGAGCGGGAATGCTGGGGCGTGGTCGGAGCGACCTGCCCGCCGGTCATGCCGAAGGTCAGGTTGTTGACCACGATCATGGTCACGTCCAGGTTGCGGCGGGCCGCCTGGATCAGGTGATTGCCACCGATGGCGGCTGCGTCGCCGTCCCCGGCGAAGACCACCACCTTCAGTTCGGGCCTGGTCATCTTGACGCCCGTGGCCCAGGCCAGCGTGCGCCCGTGGATGCCGTGCAGGGCTTCGATGTCCAGATAAACGGGGATGCGGGCCGCGCAGCCCACCCCACCGATGCCCACCAGCTTGTCAAAGTCCAGCTGGAGCTCGTCGGCCGCCTGGGTGAACAGGTTGAGGACTTGCGCTGCACCGCAGCCCGAGCAGAAGAAGTGCGGCAGGCTGCCCGGACGCAGGTATTTTCGTAAAGGATTGATCGTTTCAGTCATCGTCTCTTCCACGTTTCCTCCGGCCTAAGCCAGCCCGGTCAGGCCGAGCTTGTGCTGCATGGCCGCCAGGATCTCACCGGGTGAGTGCACCAGGCCACGGTTCTTGGTCACCCGCGCCACCTCGCAGCGACCGGCGGCAACCCGCTCGATCTCACCGGCATATTTACCGATATTCATCTCCACCGCAAACAGCGTCTCGACCTGCCCGGCCAGGGCGCGGATCTCGCGCTCAGGCACCGGCCAGACCGTCTTGAGCTTGAGCAGCCCGACCTTGACACCGCGCCGGCGGGCATGTTCCACCGCCTCCAGCGCCGGGCGGCACTCGCTGCCGTAGGCAACCAGACCGAACTCGGCATCGTCCAGGTAATAGGCCTCGGTCTTTACGATGTCATCGTAGTTGGCCAGCACCTTATTGGTAATGCGCTGGTAGAGCTGGTCGAATACCTCGGGCTTCCAGTGGATGCCGCCGTCCTCGTCATGGGGATTAATGGAGTGCAGGATGCGGTAGCCGTCGCCGAAAGCGGGCAGCGGCGGGACGCCGTCCGGCAGGGCGGCATAGGGCACGAACTGCTCGCGCGGCACGGAGGGCTTGACCCGGTTCACGATCTCGATCTGATCGGGCTCGGGGATCACCAGATTCTCACGCATCAGCGCAATGGTGGTCTCCGACAGAACAATGACCGGGGTGCGGTACTTCTCGGCCAGGTTGAAGGCTCGGATGGTCTCGTCGAACAGCTCTTGCACTGAGGAGGGCGAGAGCACGATCATTTCGTGATCGCCGGCTGCGCCCCAGCGGGCCTGCATGATGTCGGCCTGTGTGGCGTAGTTCTCTCCCCGGCAGCGCTGCACGTCCACGATCACACAGGGGATCTCACTAGAGACGGCGTACTCAATGCCCTCTTGCATGTAGTTGTAGCCGGCGCTGGCTGTGGCCGTCATGGCCTTGGCGCCCGCCAGGGACGCGCCCGTCACGGCATAGACCGAGAACAGCTCATCCTCGCCCTGCAGGAAGTTCCCGCCCACCTCGGGCAACCGGGCCGCCATGTGTTCGGAAATCTCGTTGGCCGGGGTGATCGGGTATCCGGCGAAAAAGTCGCAGCCCGCAGCCAGGGCCCCTTCAACCACGGCGAAATTGCCGAGCATGAAGTGGGTGCCGGTGCGGACGCGCTTGGAAAGGTTCGGATTGCTCGTCATGCGTCCAACCGCCCGCCGATTTCATGGATGCGCTCGAAGGCCTCCACGATGTTTTCCAACGATGTGGAGTACGAGAAGCGCAGGTAGCCCTCGCCGCAAGCGCCAAAGGCAGAGCCGGGCACGGTGGCGATGTGGGCTTTTTCGAGCAGCAGGTTGGCCACTTCCAGAGAGGATTTGCGGAAGGTGAAGGAGGGGAAGGCGTAGAACGACCCGGCGGGCATTTCCACCTGGAAGAAGCCCAATTCGTTCATCAGCCGGGTGATCAACTCGCCGCGCTCGCGGTAACCGGCGGTCATGCGCAGGGTCTCCTGGCGAGCCTCCTCGCTGCGCAGGGCCTGGATGGCGCCCGCCTGAGCGAATGCGTTCACGCAGGTGGCCGAGTGCTGGTAGACCTTGATCATGCCTTCCACGATCTCGGGCGGGGCTGCGACGTAACCCAACCGCCAGCCGGTCATGGCGAAGCATTTGGAAAAGCCGTTGACCGTGATGACGTTCTCGAAGTCGGCCGCCGGGCTGTAGTGCTCGCCGGTGTAAATCATGTCCTCGTAGATCTCGTCCGAGATCACAAGGGCGCCGTACTGCTCGGCCAGCCGGGCAATGCTGCGAATCAGCGCCGGCGAGTAGACCGCGCCGGTGGGGTTGCAGGGCGAGTTGACCACCACGAAACGAACGCTCCCGTCCATGGCCGCTTTGATGCGCTCCAGATCGGGCTGCCAGCAGTCGCGGGCAGAGGTCGACACATGCACCACCTCAGCCCCGGCCAGCCTGGCCATCGGCTCGTAGGACACCCAAGATGGGTCGATCACCACAACCTTGTCGCCCGGCTCGAGCACGGCCTGGAAGGCCAGGTACAGGGCGAACTTGCCGCCCGGCGTGACCACCACCTGCTCCAGCGGGGCATCGATGTTGTTCTGGCGCTTGAGCTTCTTGGAGATTTCCTCACGCAGCTCATAATCCCCGGCGGTCGGCTCATACTTGGTCTTACCGCCCCTCAACGAGGCGATTGTGGCGTTGACGGCCACGTCGGGCGTGTCGAACACCGGCTCGCCGCCGCCGAATGAGATGATATCGTCGATCCCATCGCGCTTCATCTGCTTGACGACATTGTCGATCTCGTCGGTCGCCGAGCGTTCCAGACTGTTCACTTTAGAGGACAACTTGTAAACCATAAAATTCTCCAAAGATTGATGGATTAGGACAGATCAGACAAGCCAGAGTGGATGTCATGACGACCACTCCAACTGTCTGGAAAATTCTTATGTGAACTGCACACCAGACGCCGCCGCTTGCACGTCGACCAGAGGCACGCACGCCACCGAAATCTCCGGCAAGCCCAAGAACTGGGCGCCAAAGGTTCTGAAGTTTTCGTAGTCGGCGCTGCCGGTGATCCAGAAGGTCATCCGGGCAGGGGCGCTCACCGGGCGCAGCAGGCCGCTGTCGCGCAGCTGCTGTCCGGCTTCCCGCACCACCTCTTCGGCCGGGTCAACCACCGTCACCTGCCCGGCGGCGACCTCATCGATCACGTGGCGGACACAGGTAAAATCGGTGCAGCCCAAGATCAGGGTGTCGGCCTGGGCCGCCAGCACCGGCTGCAGGTCGCTCTCGGCCAGCCGCAGCAGGTAGGGCGTATCGCCGATCTTGCCCTTTTCAGCCAGGCGCAGGATGGTCGGGCAGGCGACGCCGGTGACGGAGGCTTCCGGGTTGGCCGCCAGGATGGCGTTATCGTAAGCCTTGCTGGCAACCGTGATCTCGGTGCCCCATACGCCGATGCGTTGGGACGGGCTGCTCTTCAGCGCCGCCCGCACGCCGGGACCGATCATACCGATCACCGGGGTCTGCGGGAAGGCCGCCTGAGCTGCAGCCAGCCCGGCCACGCTGGCCGTATTGCAGCCGATCAGGATCATCTTGGCCCCGTTTTGGATCAGGTAGCCGGAGATCTCGACCGCATACCGGCGCACTTCCTTCACCGTACGAGGGCCATAGGGCTGCCGGGCGGTGTCGCCCAGGAACAGGATGTTCTCTTGGGGCAGCATGCGGCGCACTTCGCGCAGCACGGCCAGGCCGCCCAGACCGGAGTCGAAGATGCCGATGGGAGAGTCTGGAGTTACGGATAAAGTCATGCGATCTTCTCCATCTCGTCTAGTTCAACGCGCCGGTCTTGCCGAAATCTCGCAGCACTTTCAAAGTGCGCAGCTGCCCGGTCTCCAAGTGAAGCTGCATCGTGCGGCGCGCTTCCTGCGGGTCGCGCTGGAGCAGCGCCGTCAGGATCTGGTCGTGTTCGCTGATGATGGCGCACACGTCCTGCGGCTTGCCCTGCACCTCCACCAGCGAGCGGATGCGCACCGACCGCTCGTGCACCTTACTTGCCAGCATCATAAACAGCGCGTTGCCGGTGCATTGCAAGATGGTCTGGTGCAGTTTGACATCTGAGTCCAGGTGAGACTGATAATTGCCCTGCTCGGCCTGCGAGCGGGCCTCTGTAAGCATCCGCCCAAACTCAGCCAGAGTATCGTCGTCCAAGGTCAGCACGCAGCGCTCGATCGCCCAAGTTTCCGTCATCAGGCGCATCTCGTACACCTCACGGACATCGGTCTCGGTGATATTGGCAACCCGCGGGTTCTGGTAAGAGCTCAGCTCCACCAGCCCGTCCAGTTCGAGCATCGCCAGGGCTTCGCGCACCGGCGTGTGACTCACGCCCAGGCTGCTTGCGATCTGATCGATGACCAGCGGCTGCCCCGGCGCGAGCTGGTTCGTCAGGATCCAGCTTTTGATCTGCGCGCCGACCACATCCTTCAAGGTGGATTTCTTGACTTTCTTTACGCCTGAAATTTCCATGAGCTTGACTAACCTTCCAGCGGCAGTTTTACCCAGCGGCTCTCACGGTGTGATTGAGCGACTGCGTTGATGATCTCTTGCACCCGGGCGCTCTGCTCGAAATTGCCCTGGTTTTCGGGACCGCCGTTGGCGATCTCTTGCATGAAGTTGTGCACCAGGTTGCCGTAGAAGACGGTATCCCAGCGGTCGCTCTTTTGGTATCCGGGTGGGAAGAAGCGCACGGGGATTTCCAGCTGCTTGAACTCGACTGCGTCCGGTGTGGCGGCTTTGATGGTTTGGATCTCGCCGAACTCGTCCACCAACCGGGTGATGATGGCGCCCTTGGAGCCGTAGATGCGCGCCTCGATGCCTGGGTAGTTGCCGACCGTCACGAAGCTGGTCTGCATCGAGTACAACGCGCCGTTGGCGCACTCGCCGATGAACATGTCGGCGTCATCGATGTTGATGCGCTCGCGCTCGGTGTCCAAATTGGTGCGGCGGCGGAAGGGGACCATATTGGCCAGCACGCCCACCACCTGGGTCACGTCGCTGCCGATGAGCTCCAGGCCGATGTCGATGGTTGGAGCGCCGTAACCCTCCAGCGAGGACACTTCGATGCCCTCACGGCTGAGATCGCCGCCCATGACCGGCTCGCCCACCGGCTTGACCTTGTGGATGCGCTTGTCGGCCGGGTTATCGGGGTTCAGCCACTGGCTGTTTTGCTCGTAACCGTTAAAGATGTAGGGGTCGCCTACAAAACCCTCGCGCAGCATCTCGAACATCATCATCACGGCCGGGGCGTAGCGGAAGGTGAGCCCAACCTTGGTCTTGAGGCCCTTCGATTTGGCCAACTGATCGGCTTCGATGACGCGCTTGTAATCGTGCGAGACCGGTTTCTCGACCAGCACGTGCTTGCCCGCTTCCAGGGCGGCAAAGGTCAAGATCTCGTGCCCGTCGCCGTGATCATCGCGGGTGACGATGTCCACCACGTCGATATCGCTGCGAGAGAGCAGCTCCTGGTAATCGGTGGTCACTTCGGGGATGCTAAACATTTCGGCTTTCTGTTCGGCCATCTCACGGTCCAGGTCGCACAGCATCACCACTTCGCTCAAGGGAGAGCGGGTGAAACCGGGCAGGTGGGCGGTCGTCGACCAGCGCCCTGCGCCAATAACGCCTACACGCAGCTTTTCTGTCATGGAAAACTCCTATCGGAGATGGATTGTTGTTTATTTTTCTGTTGGACTGTTTCCAACAGAAAAATAAACAACAATTCATCGGTTTAGTTTGAAATCTACTCCATGCTTGGGCCGGGAGAGAGGGGTCCCCCGGCCCGAAGCAGTCTTACAAGTTTCCCGGAGTAGGGAGGAATATTGAAAATGTTAAGCAGAGCATTTGCTCTGCAGCAGCCGATTATGCAAACATCGCAATGCTGTCGTTGGAATGCAGCCGGCTGTAGAGGAAGCTCAACAGCTCGGGGCGGCGCTCGGCAGGCACACGCTGCCAGATGCGCGCGACGACCGTCTCACCCCACCAGTACGACCAGATCAGCACGGCACGCGCCGGGGCCGAGATGAACGCCATGCGGGCCGTGACCCAGCCGTCGCCGCCCACAAGGGTGCGCTCGCGCAGCCAGTCCTGCACCTGCTCGGGCTTCCAATTCAAGGCATGCAGCCGCCAGGCAGCCGCCGTGCCGATGCCGGCGCGGTAGTGGTTCATCAAAGCCTGCACCCGGTCGTTGTCATCCTCGATCCAGTCGATGGCAGCCAGGCCGTTATCGCCCAGGCCCTCGAATACAGAAGCGGCGGCGGTGTTGACCACCGAGAAGTAGTTGTCTACCGGGGCTTTGCCCTCACGAGTCAGGGTCTCGCGCATCTTGAACTGCACGTAGTGGCCGGGATAGCCCTCGTGCACCGTCAGGTGCTTCAGGCCGGGGCGGGTCAACACTGGGTCGACATTCAACTCCACCTTGCGCTCCAGATAATTGCAGCGAGCGTTGAACGCCATGTCACGCACCGGCAGGATCTGCATGCCGTCCGACTTGGGCGCCGGGATCTTGAACAATTTCTCTTCGACCCGGTTCCAGGCCTCATCCATCAACTCGGCGATCACGCCCGGAACCTCGTCGGCGGGCACGCGCACGCCGGCTTCCCAGTCGGCGCACTGCTGTTTCAGGTCGCCGGTGTAGCCCATGCCGTTCAGCAGGGAGCGCATCTGACTGCGCAGGTCGTCCAGCTCCTTATCGGCAGCCGGGGCAGCCGGGACGTGGATAAAGCGGGTCAGCTGGTCGGCAAAGGGCAGGCCCTGCTCGCGCCAGGTGGCGAAGGCAATCATCGAGGTGCACATCTGGTCGTAGTAGCAGCGCCGGTCGGCCTCGGGCAGGTTGCCGGACGCCTTGCGCAGTTGGACGAAGGTCTCACGCGCTTCGGCGTAAGTATCGAAATTCTGCGCCTGCACCTCGCCGTTCTGGTCCATGTTCAAGACCACCAGGCCGTCTTCGTCGCCGCTCTCACGGCGGTACAGGGCATCCAGACCAAGGATCGCCGGGGCAATCTGGCGACCGTACTGCAAAGTTTGTTCGCTAAACATGATCGAAGGTCCTTTCCATTTCGGCGGCAATCAGCTCAACCGGGATGGAGCCGTAAGAGAGGAAGGTATCGTGGAACTTGCGCAGGTTGAAGTGTGCGCCCATGCGGGCCGAGAGGCTCCGGCGCAGGTCGCGGATGCGGTCGCTGCCGAACAGGTACATCACCGCCGCGCCCGGGTTCATCGAGTTTTTGACCGCCTCATTGTGGGCGGCCGCGGCGGGCATGCCGCCGTGCTCCATGTAATAACGCTCGGCGTCCTCCAGCGAGAACACGCCCCGGTGGAGCTGAATGTCCACCACCATGCGGGCGCTCATCCGCCGGCGTGACTGCACCTCGGCGTACTCTTCCAGCGGGGTCAGGAAACCCACCTCGGCCATCAGTCCGGTCGCGTAAACCGCCCAGCCTTCGGCCATCGTGCCGCCGCTGACCATGGCGATGCGAGAGGCGCAGTCTACCGCCGCCATCTGGCCGATGCGCAACTCGGCGTGGTAAGCGTTCCAGTTCTGCACGTGGTGGCCGATGCTGCCGTGGTGCACCACGTGGTTGAGCTTGACCACATCGTTGTTGACCGAGCGTAAGAACTGCTCCTGCTGCTCTTCCGTCTGGTCGCAGTCCAGAGGCGGCACCAGGTAGCGGTGCACCGGCGGGCGATTGAAGACTGCCGGGGCACGGTATGGCAGGAAGTACAACTTGGGGGCCGCATCGCGGGCCCAGATCGGTTGGGGAACGTACTGGATCGGGAAGTAGGGCCAGGTGACCAGGTTATTGGCGACGGCCACTTCTCGGCACTCGTCCCACACTGCGGCGAAGTGGGCGTAGTAGCTGCCCGCCTTGGGGTGGAAGTCGGCCAGTTTTGCCAGCGCCTCGGCCGGGGCGGCCGCGCCAAAATCTTTGGCGTGGCTCTTCAAGTGCGCCTCGGCCTCGGCGATCTGGTTTTCAGCATAGGCGACCAGATCATCCAGACCGGTTGGGATGAAATGGGCCTGACGAAGCATGAGTTCGAAGGCTTCCTCGCCGCTGGCGTAGGCTTCGTTGGCGTTGGGAAGCAGATCGTCCGCCAGCCAACCCTGGAAGGCTTCAAAGGCGGCGACGGCTTTGTCGGCGGCGGCGCGCAGCCGCTCACCGGGCAGATTCTTGTCCAGGATCAGACGGTCGATGCCCTGGCCGAAGAAGGTCAGCGCGCCGTCACTCTCGTTGATCGCTTTCTCCACCCAGGCGCGCGGCGCCTGTTGGATGTTCTGGCGGGCCTGATCGAGCAGCGCCGGGATGGCTTCCATGCGCTGGATGGCGGCAGAGGCGCGCTGCTGGACCGGGGCGTAGTCGGTCAGGAACAGGCCGATTACGCCAAATACGGCTTCCCCGGCATAATGCGAAGGGTTGCCCTTTTGGAAGTGATTCGATTCGAACTCCCACAGCTGGCAGCGCAGGTAGCCCGCAGCCAGCTTGCGGTCGATGCGCTCGATATCGGTCAGGCCGCCCTCGGGCAGCTGATCCAGGCGGGCCAGCAGGCCCTGCATCTCGGAGACCGTGTCTTCCACGGCCTGCGGGGAGTAATCCGGCAGGCTTTGATCGTACTCGTGCACGCCGATAAACGTGGCGTTGACCGGCCTGCGGCTGTAATAATGGGCAAAGAAATCATCCATCCAAGTGTTCCAGGCTGCATTCTCAGAAGTCATCAGTTATTGCTCCAGTGGCATGGGCACCCAACGGCGCTCTTCGAAAGACAGCTCGACCGCGTTGATCACCTCTTGCACCCAGGCGCCGTCACGGAAGTTGCCCTGGTTTTGATCGGAAACGCCGGTCAGCTCGTCGATAAAGTCTTTGATCAGATTGGCGTAGAACAGCGAGCGCCACGATTCGTTCTTGCTGCCGCCTTCCGGGTAGAAGCGCTGTGGAATGTCGACTTCCTTGAACTCCACCCCGTCGGGCGTGGCGATCTTCATGGTCTCGTTGACGCCGAATTCTTCGATCAGGCGGCAGATGATGGCGCCCTTCTCGCCGTAGACGCGCACTTCGATGCCCGGGTAGTTGCCCACGGTCACGAAGCTGGTCTGCACCGAGGCCAGCGCCCCGTTCTGGCACTCTGCAATGTACATGTCGCCATCGTCCAGGTTAATGCGGGTCATCTGGCCCGTGTCGCGCACCATCCGCTCGGGCACGAAGTTCTGCATCGTGCCGATCACGCGGGCGTAGTCCGAGCCTACAAACCAGCGACTGATGTCAATCACCGGCGCGCCGTAGCCCTCCAGGGAGGATGTCTGGATCTTGTCCGGGTCGGCGGCCGGGTTGACCTGACGCAGCGGAGTTTGCGGATCGATCCACTGCGAGTTCTGCTCCCAGGCGTTGAGAATATAGGGAGCGCCGATGAAGCCCTCGTCGATCAGCGACTTGGCATAGCGGATGCCGGGGCTGTAGCGGAACGTGAAGCCCAGCTTGGTCTTCAAGCCCTTAGAATCGGCCAGATCCGCGGCACGCAGCGTCTCGCGGAAATCATAGGCCACCGGCTTTTCGCACAGCACGTGCTTGCCGGCTTCTAAAGCGGCCATCGAAAGTTCGAAATGGGTGTGAGAGGGGGTGGATACGTCGACCACATCGATATCCGGACGAGAGACGGCCGCGCGCCAATCGGTCGTCCAGTGGGGAATGTTGAACTTTTGGGCATAGGCGCGAGCGCGCCCGGGGTCGGTGTCGCAGATGGCGACGATTTCGCAGCGGGGGTCGCGCTGCCAACCGGGGATGTGAGCCAGTTCGGACCAACGTCCTGCGCCCAAGACGCAGACTTGCAGTTTACTTTCGTTCAATGCAGCTCCTTTAGACCTGGCCCAAAAAAACGGGATCGCAGTGGAAGAGGATTTGGACAGGTTCAGATTCTTTGAATGTCGAAGGCTAACGAAAATACTGCCAGATAAAAGCAAAAACCGTACGTGCGGCGGGTCTTGAGTCCGGCCAAAACGTACGGCCGAGGGCGTACACTTGCGGGAAAAAGCAGCTGCTGTGGCAACGATGGGATGGAGAAAGTTTGTTTACAGCTGCTGGAGAAGTATATCCTATAGGATATACTTTGATAATGCTATTATAGGACAGCTTGTCCCGTTGTCAATAGGTATTTGTCATAATGGTTTGGTGATGAATGACCAGTAACGGTCTGGCCGGTTGGCGAATCCGCCCCAGAAATGATGGCGTAAAACGGCGCGATTGGATTTAAACGCCAGAAGGAGGGGCTTGCTAGCCCCTCCTTCTGGCGTTTAAATGGAGCTGAAACGGAATTACTCTCCTTCTTGGCGGCCCTGCGCCTCATCCAGGCAGCGCTGCAGCTGCGCCGCCAGGCCGCGGATATTCGGCTCGCGGAACAGGGCCAGGTGCGAGCCCGGGATGATGCGAGCATCCACCTCGCTTGCGAACTTGTCCCAGCCCATGTCCGGGTCCGGTGAGACGAACAGCGGTCCACCGCGCGCCCGCAGCAGGGTCAGCACGCCATCATAGGGCTTCGGCTCATATTCGCAGATGGCTTTGAAGTTCAACTTAATCAGGGTCTGAATGTGCTCCGGCATGTCGGACGCGCCGATGATCAGCTCTTCGACGTTCCAATCCATGTAGTCCATGTGCTGGTATGAGCCGGCCAGCGAGTTCCTGACCATTGAAATGCTGCGGCGGATGCGGCGGGTGACCTCGTCGCCGCGCAGGCGCAGGGCATCTCGGATGCGGTAGGGCAGGTTGAGGGCCATGTTCTGAAAGAACGACATGGAAAACTTGAACTTGTGATAGTCCGATTTAAGGCTGGCATGATCGATGATCGCCAACAAACCGATCGTATCACCCTGCGCCTGCAGCTGCCGGGCCAGCTCATACGCCACCGACCCACCGAATGAGTAGCCGCAGATATAGTAAGGTCCTTCCGCCTGGATGCTCTTTATCTCGCGGATGTAATGCGCCGCCATATCTTCGATCGACTTGAGCGGCGCCTGGATGCCGTCCAGCCCCAGCGATTCCAGCCCCCACAGCGGCTGATCGGGGACCATGTACGGGATCAGGCGTCCATACCACAACACGTCCCCCGGCATGCCGTGCATGCAGAAAAACGGCGGACGCCCACCGCCCGGCTGGATCTCTACCAGCGACGGCCAGGGGATCGAGCCGAGGTGCTCGTAAATCAGGGCGGCCAGGTGCTCGATATTGGGTTGGTGGAACAGGCTGGTCAGCGGCAGCAGCACGCCGAACACTTCCTGGATCTTATTGAACATCTGCACCGCCAGCAGCGAGTGCCCGCCCAGCAGGAAAAAGTCGTCTTGCACGCCCACCTGCTCGACCCGCAGCAGGTCCTTCCAAATCTGGATCAGCTTCGCCTCAATGGCGTTGCGCGGCTGCTTGCGAGGGTCCCTGGCGGATGCGGCATCCACCGGCAGGGGCAGGCCCTTCTTGTCGATCTTGCCATTGGGAGTGAGGGGCAGATGCTCGAGGAACACGTAGCGCGACGGCACCATGGCGGTCGGCAGGCGTTCCGAGAGGTAGTAGCGCAGCTCATCCTCGCGGACTTGCGCTTGCGGCTCCTTCACGATATACGCGGCCAGATAGGGATTGTCGGGCTGCTCCTTGCGCCCGAGCACGACCGCAGACTGGACCGCAGGGTGGGCAATCAGGGAGTTGGAGATCTCTCCCAGTTCGATGCGCACGCCATGCAGCTTGATCTGATCGTCCTTGCGCCCCAAAATCTCGACGCGCCCGTCCGACATGTACCGCCCGAGGTCGCCCGTTCGGAACAGCCGCCCGGTGGATCGGAACGGGTCGGGTACGAACTTTTCGGCAGTCAGCTCGGGCCGCTTCAAATAGCCGCGCGCCACCCCCGCCCCGCCGATATACAGCTCGCCGGTGATGCCCACTGGCGCAGGCTGTCCGTGCGCGTCCAGCAGATACAGCTGCGTATTAGCAATCGGGCGGCCTACGGTAATCGGCTCATCCATGGATGAAACCCGCCGAACGGTTGACCAGATGGTGGTCTCGGTTGGGCCGTACATGTTCCACAGCGAGCCGACCCGCGGCAGCAGCTCCACACGCAGATCGTGCGGCATGGGCTCGCCTCCACACAGAGCCTTGAAATCCTTGCCGCCCTTCCACCCCGCGGCAAGCAGCTGCCGCCAGGTGGTCGGCGTGGCCTGCATGCAGGTTGCGCCCGCCTGCTCCAGCGCCCGCCGCAGGCGCGTCCCATCCCCGGCGGTGGCATTCGTGACCGTCGCCACCTGCGCGCCGCAGATCAACGGCAGGAACAGCTCCAACCCTGAGATATCGAACGAGAGCGACGTGACCGAGAGCAGCACATCCTGCTCGCTCAAACCCGGCCGCTCCAGCATCGCCAGCAGGAAGTTGGTCAGGCCGCCCATCAGCACCTGCACGCCTTTCGGCCGCCCGGTGGAACCGCTGGTGTACATGACGTAGGCCAGTTTGTCCGGCCCAGCTCTCTGCGCCTGCGGCTCTGGGCTGCGCTGTGACAGCTCCTGCGCCACTTCGTTCAGGCAGATCATCCGGCAGTCCGTTCCTTCAAAGCGCGCCGCAAGGTTGGAATGGGTCAGCAGCAGCGGCGTTCCTGAATCCTCCAGCATATAGCGCAAGCGCTCGATCGGGAAGCCCGGGTCGAGCGGTACGTATGCGCCCCCGGCCTTCAGGATCGCCAGCAGGCTGACCAGCGTGTCGATCGAGCGCGGCAGGCTGACTCCAACCAACGTCTCCGGCCCGACGCCCAATTCCACCAGGTAATGCGCCAGCCGGTTCGAGCGCCGGTCGAGCTCGGCGTAGGTGATCCGGCCTTCCTCGTCCGATACCGCCGTCGCCTCAGGCGTGCGCCGGGCCTGCTCCTCGAACAGGGCCGGGAGCGTCTTTTCGAGCAGGTCGTTGCGCCGGGTATCGTTCCATTCGGACAGGATACGCTCTCGCTCCTCCTCGGTCAGAAGCGGCAGCTGGCCGACCGGCAGCTCGGGGGAATGGACCAGCCCATTTAACAGCATCCGGTAGTGCGCCAGGATGCGCCGGATGGTCTCGGCCTCGAACAAATCGGTGTTGTACTCGATATTGTAGAAGACCTGCTCCCCGCTCAGGTAGATCTCCAGCGACAGGTCGAACTTGGCCGTCTTCGGATCCACGTTGACCGGGCTGAAGACCAGCTCGCCCCGGGTGGTGGCGCGCTCGGGCGTATTCTGCAGGGTAAAGAACACCTGGAAGACCGGCGAATGGCTGGTGTCGCGCTCGGGGTTCAGCTTTTCGACGACCATTTCGAACGGCACGTCTTTGTTCGTCATGGCCTGCAGCGAGGCCTGCCGCACCCGCTCCAACACCTCCATCCCGGTAGGGTTACCGGACAGGTTGGTGCGGATCGCCAGGGTGTTGACGAACAGCCCGACCAGCGGCTCCAACTGGCTCTCCGGACGGTTGGCCTCCGGCGTGCCGACGATCAAATCCTCTTGCCCCGTATAGCGGAAAAGTAGTATTTGGAAGGCCGCCAGCATGATCATGAACGGCGTCAGCTTGTGCCGGCTGCTCATCTTCTGAATTGCATCCAGCAGATCGCTCGGGAGGGCGTCCCGCAGGTTCGCGCCGTGATTGGTCTGCAGCGCCGGGCGGGGATAATCCACCGGCAGCTCCAGGATCGGCAGCGGCCCCTGCAGTGTTTCTAGCCAGCAGTCCAGTTTGTCCTGCAGCGAGCGCTGGACCTGCTCTTGATCCAGCCATACGGCATAGTCGCTGTACTGGATCTCCAGCTCCGGCAGCGGCGAGGGCTGCCCCTGGGAAAATGCCCTGTACAGCGTCTGCAGCTCGTAGGAAAAAATGTTGGTCGACCAGCCGTCGCAAATGATATGATGGAACGTCACCGCCAGCCAGTGACGCTGGGCATCCAGCCGCAGTAACCGCGCCCGGAACAGCGGCCCTTCGGTAAGCGCAAACGGCTCGCGCACCAACCCGGCCACGCGTCTGATGGGCCTGCAGCTCACGCACCGCTTCCGGCCCGGCCTCCAAATCTTCCACTGGCAAGGTCAACGGCTCGGGGGGCTGGACCACCTGGATCGGCTTGCGCTCTTTCTTCAAAGCGAAGATCGTGCGCAGGGCGCTGTGGCGGCGAACAATCTCCGTCAGGCTTTGCTCCAGCGCGGGCACATTCAACGGCCCGTTGAGATCGAACACCTTGACTATCGTATAGGCCAGGTTGTCGCTGTCGTACTGCGACAGGAACCACAACCGCTGCTGCCCATAGGTCAGGGGGATTTCCGCGTCCGGAGGGGCAGGCGAAACCGGCTCCGTCTGGGCGGCGCCTCGGGCAGCTTGTAAGAAACGCTTGATTTCAACTTTGTTGGCCGCAAGCTCGGCCTGCAGCGCTGCGGTCAGATGCCCTTTGGGCGCGCTGACCTTCAGCTGGTCTCCTTCCAACCAGATCTTAACGTCCAGCTCTCGCAAGCGCACGAACAAATCGGAGACGTTCACAATGTAATTTCCTCACGATCGTCGGATGATGTGTCCCCAGCCGTTGTATCGGTTTCCACCCACAGCATAGCTTCGACGCGCCTGGATAGTTCTGCCACTGTAGACGCCTCCAGAAACTCACGCAGTGGCAGCTCCATGCCAAAGTAATTGCGCACTCGCGAAAGGATTTGCATGGCCATCAACGAATGCCCCCCCAGATCGAAGAAGTTATCATTTACACCAATCGTCTCGGATCCGATCACATCCTGCCAGATCTCGATCAATTTCTTTTCGATCTCATCTCTTTGCGGCCGGGCGCTGTGAGAAACCTGCGCCTTGCCGTTCCCATTTCCAGCCGTAAACGAAGGGTCCAAACCTGGGTCGAGGGTGAAGCTTTGGCTGTAAACGTCTGCACCGGCAGCGCCGGCTGATGCCGATTTCGGGCGCTCGAGCCAGAAGCGCTTTCGCTCGAATGGATAAGTGGGCAGTGGGATGCGGTACAAGGTTTCGCCCTGGTGGTACGCCTCCCAATCCAGGGAGGCTCCACCCAGCCACAGCTTCCCAACCGCCTGGGTGAGCCACTCGTTATCGGCTGCCGTCTCAGAAGCGCTGCGCATGGAAGGGATCACTTCCCGATCGATAGGCATATCCGAATGGCGCTCCAGCAGTTCCGTCTGGGCGCTTCCCGGGCCCACTTTCAGGAAGACTGCCGGGCCGCTTGCCAGCGTTTTAAAGCTCTTCCAAAAATCAGCGCCCGGCTGCCCGCTCTCCCCGGCCTGGGCCGTCTGAACGCGGTCCGCCACCTGGGTCAGCGCTTCTTCCAGTGTCCGTTTGCCGGACAGGCAGTCTGCGACAGCCTCTCCGACACCCATTCCGAGCATGACCCTGGGTTGAACACCCGAGTGATTCAGCAGCCTGGCCAGGGCATACTCCACTGCGAACAGCGCCGGCCGGGCAATTGAACCGGTTTGCATGCCTTGCGTCAACTCGTCTTCGTGCTCAGACGCCGGATAGAGCGCATTCCGCAGATCGAACCCCAGCAGTGGGTTCAAGATCGCGGCGCACTCGTCCAGCGCCTGGCGAAAGACCGGCTCGCTTTCATACAAGCCGAGACCCATGCCAACATACTGGCTGCCAACATCCGGAAAGAGGAACACCACCGGAACCTCGGCAGCGTCCTGCTGGGCGTAAGTCACCCGCTTGAGCTGCGGGTCTTCCAGCATTTCGACCGCTTCTTCCACGCTCCGGCATACCAGCATTGCCCGGTGCTTGAAGGCGCTGCGGCCAACCTGCAGGGTATATGCCGCATTCTCCAGGCTGGTGGTAGGATGCTTGCGCAGCCACTCCACCAGGTTCTGCCCGGCCTTTTTCAACGCCGGAAGGCTGCGGGCCGAGAAGATCAGCATTTGTTCGGAGTGCAGCGCCTTCTCCGGCCCATGTGTCGGAGCTTCTTCGACGATCACGTGGGCGTTTGTGCCCCCGTTGCCAAAGGCGCTGACGCCCGCCCGGCGCGGCAGCCGGTCTGTGTTCCAGGGTCTCGGCTCTGTGTTGACATAAAACGGAGAGTTGGCGAAATCGATGTTTGGATTGGGCGACTCGAAATTAAAACTTGGCGGCAGCGTCTTATGTTCCAGCGCCAAGACGGCCTTGATAAAACTGGCGATTCCGGCAGCGGCATCCAGGTGGCCCATATGGGTCTTCACCGAGCCGATTGCGCAGTAACCCTTTTCCTGCGTGCCTGTGCGGAAGGCCTGCATCAGGGCGCTGATCTCGATCGGATCGCCCAGTTCGGTGCCGGTGCCGTGCGCTTCGATGCAAGTGATGCTGCGCGGGTCGATGCCGGCCACCGCCTGCGCCATAAGGATCGCTTCCGCCTGCCCGTTCACACTCGGGGCGGTGAAGCTCACTTTCATGCCGCCGTCGTTGTTAATCGCCGAGCCGCGGATGACGGCATGGATGGTGTCACGATCTCGCACGGCGTCGGCGTAACGCTTGAGTACCACCATCCCAACCCCCTCGCCGCCGACGATGCCGTGCGCATCGCGGTCGAAGGCCCTGCAGTGCCCATCCGGCGACATAATCATGCCCGGCTGGTAGAGATAGCCGGACTTGCGCTCCGCCCGGGCCGAGACGCCGCCGGCCAGGGCCATGTCGCACTGGTAATTCTGCAAATTTTGGCAGGCGACGTGCACCGCCACCAGCGAGGTGGAGCAGGCGGTCTGCATGTTCATGCTCGGGCCGCGCAGGTTGAGCTTGTAGGAAACCCGGGTGGTCAAGAAGTCTTTGTCATTTCCGAGGATGATTTGGTACCAGCCAAAGGCCTGCACTTTGTCTGGGTTGGCCATGATATTGAACAGGTACTGGTTCATGCTCTGGCCGCCGAACACACCCACGGCGCCCTCGCAGCGGTCAACATCGTACCCGGCATTTTCCATGGCCTGCCAGGCGCATTCCAGGAACAGGCGCTGCTGCGGGTCGATCATCTGCGCTTCACGGGGACTGTAACCGAAGAATGCGGCGTCGAAATCCTCCACGCCTTCTATGACGGCATGCGCCGGGACGTAGTTAGGATTGTGCACCAGTTCTGGGGCCACGCCCGCTTCGAGCAGTTCTTCTTCACTGAAGAAGGTCACGACCTCCTTCTTGTCCATCAAGTTCTGCCAAAAAACGTCCAGGTCTTGGGCCTGTGGAAAACGGCCGGCCAGGCCGATTACGGCGATGGCCCCGGATAGATCGTTCAAAGTTTCGTGACTCATTTCAAATCCCCTTCTAGAGGCCGGTTCAGCCCGCGTTGTTTTGCGATTGCCTCTCGCTGCAATGTCGCCCGGTCGATGGCAGCTTGATTGATCTTCAAGCCCTCGGATGGAGAGCGGTCCAGATACTGTGCCAGGGTTCGAACCGTTGGATATTGGAACATCTGGGCAATGGTCAGGTCCATGGCGAACTTTTCCTTGAGCAGCTGGTGGATCTGCACGATCAGCAGTGAATGCCCACCCAGCTCGAAGAAGTTATCATCGATGCCCACCTGCTCGACCTTGAGCGTCTCCTGCCAGATGGCGGCGATGGTGCGCTCGGTCTCGTTCTGCGGGGCGACGTAACTGGTGATCAAGTCCGGACGTGATGTCTCCGGCGCGGGCAGCGCCCGCCGGTCGATCTTGCCGTTGGGCGTCAGCGGCAGCTCGTCCAGGAACACGAACAGCGACGGGATCATGTACTCAGGCAGCTTTTCGTGCAGGTGCACGCGCATCTCGCTGACCGAGGGCTCCAGCGAATGGACGGTGAGATAGGCCACCAATCGCTTATCGCCCGGCGTGTCCTCGCGCACAACCGCCACCGCCTGGCGGATGCCCTGGTGCTGGGTCAGTACCGCCTCGATCTCGCCCAGCTCGATGCGGAAGCCGCGCAGCTTCACCTGATTGTCGATCCGGCCCAAAAAGTCGATGCGCCCATCAGAAAGATAGCGGGCCAGGTCGCCGGTGCGGTACATGCGGGCGTCCTCCTCTTGGCCGAACGGGTCGGCCAGGAAACGCTCGGCGGTCAGGTCCGGACGGTTCCAGTAGCCGCGGGCCACACCGTCACCGGCGATGAACAGCTCGCCCGGCACGCCAACCGGCGTAGGCAGGCCGTGCTTGTCCAAGATGTAGATCCGGGTGTTGGCAACCGGGCGACCAATGCTGATGGTCTGGTTCGCTGCGGTGATCTGCTCGCAGGTCGACCAAATGGTGGTCTCGGTCGGACCGTACATATTCCAAAACGAGCCGCTGCGTGCCAGTAGATCGGGAACCAGATCGGCGGGCAAGGCCTCACCGCCGCACAGGATTTTAAATGTGGGATTCCCGTCCCATCCGGCGGCCAGCAGCAGCCGCCAGGTGGCGGGTGTGGCTTGCATCACCGTCGCGCCGGTCTCATCCAGCGCCTGTTTGAGCTTCTGCCCGTCTACTGCGGTCGCCGAAGAAACCAGCGCCAGCTGCGCTCCACTGACCAGCGGCAGGTACAGCTCCAGCCCGGAGATGTCGAAGGACAGGGTGGTCACCGAGAGCAGGATATCCTCGGCGCTCAGTCCGGGGCGCGCCTGCATCGACGTGAGGAAGTTCACCAGACCACGCTGCAGCACCTGCACGCCCTTCGGACGGCCGGTGGAACCGGAGGTATACAGCACGTAGGCCAGGTTGTTCGGCTGCAGCCCGGAGGAAACCGGGGTCGACGGCTGCCCGGCGATGGTCTCAGCCTCCGTATCCAGGCAAATCAGGCCGGCCTGCGCATTCGAGAACTGGGCCGCCAGGTCTGAATGGGTCAGCAGCACTTTGGCCTGCGAATCCTCCAGCATGTAGGCCAGCCGGTCGGCGGGGAAGTGCGGGTCGAGCGGCAGGTAAGCGCCGCCGGCCTTCTGAATGCCAAGCAGCGCCACGATCAGGTCGATGGCGCGCGGCAAGCAAACACCCACCAGCGCCTCGGGCCCGACTCCCTGCGCCTGCAAATAATGCGCCAACTGGTTGGCTCGCGCATCCAGCCCGGCGTACGTGATCTGGCCCTGCTCGTCGCGCACGGCAACCTTCTCCGGCGCCTGCTGCGCTTTCGTTGAGAACAGGTCTGGCAGGCACTGGCTGCGTGGATAATCCGTGTGTGTAGCGTTCCATGTCGCAAGCAGGGTTTGGCGTTCCGCTTCGGTCAGGAGCCCCAGACGACTGATGCGTTCGTCCGGGTTGGCGCAAACCGACTCCAGCAGCGTCAGGTAATTCTGGGCCAGGCGCGCGATCGTCTCCGGGGTAAACAGGTCGATATTGTATTCGAACGAGCAGGTCGGGCCTGCTTTCGGGTCTTCCCAGATGTACAGGCTCAGATCGTATTTAGCGGTCCGGTTGTCCAGGGGCAGCATGCTGGTGCGCAAGCCGGGCAGATTGCTGTCGCCAAAGGGCATATTTTGCAAGATGAACATGACCTGGAAGATCGCCGAATGGCTGGTGTCGCGCGCGGGGCGCAGAGCTTCCACCAGGTTCTCGAACGGGACAGCCTGATTGGCGAACGCCTCGAGCGACACTTCACGCACTTGCTTGAGCAAATCCGAAAAGCGCGGATCGCCGGAGAGGTCGAAGCGCAGCGGGAGGGTGTTCATGAAAAAGCCGACCATCTGTTCCAGCTCCTGCTGCTGGCGGTTTGCGTTTGCCGTGCCGACAATGATATCGTCCAGGCCGCTGTAGCGCTGCAGCAGTACGTCGAAGGCCGCCTCCAGCAGCACGAATTGGGTCACGGCCTGCCGGCTAGCGGTCCGCTTGACCCGATCCATCAAAGCCTGCGGCACGAGCAGCTCGTGCCTGGCCCCGCGCAGGGTCTGGTTCTTGGGTCGCGGATAATCGCCGGGCAGTTCCAGCACCGGCAGCTTGCCCTGCAGCTTCTTCTGCCAATAGGCCAGCTGGGTTTGCACCATCTCAGCGTTCAGCGCCTGTCGCTGCCAAACAACGTAATCCGCAAACTGCACCGGCAGTTCGGCCAGCGGGCTGGGCTGCCCGGCGACAAACGCCCGGTACAGCGCCGCCACCTCTCCAAAGAACACGCCGGTCGACCAGCCGTCCGAGATGATGTGGTGCATGTTGACGAACAGCCAGTGGCTTGTGTCATCCAGGCACATCAGGTTGGCGCGAATGAGCGGCCCGTTTGCCAGGTCGAAGGCCGCAGCAGACAGCCCTTCCACATACTGCAGTGCGGCTTGCTCGCGCTGGGCTTCCGGCAAGGCGGACAGATCCTGCACCGGCAGCTTGACCGGCTGGAAGGGATGGATCACCTGCAGCGGTTGGTTGTCCGGCCCCTTGCGGAATGTGGTGCGCAAACTCTCGTGCCGCCGGATGATCTCATTGATGCTCTTCTGCATGGCCGGAACATCGAGCGTTCCTTCGAACTTCAGCACGGTCGGGATGGTGTAGGCAACGCTGCCCGGCTCCAACTGGTCGAGGAACCACAGCCGCAGCTGCGAATACGACAACGGTAAGGGCTGCTGGCGTGAAACCGGCACAATCTTCTTGCCGTTCTCCAGGCGGGGTTTGCTGCCGTTGGCCTTCAAATAGGCAATGATTTCCCCCTTGCGCGGGACGATCTGGTCGCGCAGTTCTGCGGTCAGCGCCCCCTTCGGCGCGTTGACCCGCAGCTTATCCTCCTCGACGCTCAGCCGTATATCGAGGCTGAGCAGATGCTCGATAAATTCGGAAACATTCATAGCAAAAAATCCTCACGATCCCCCAACGGCATCGATACTTCCGCCAGGTGTAATGGTGGCATGTTGTGGCCTGGCCGGCCCTTCTGATCCTCGCACGCATCCAGCAGCGCCCGCACCGGCTGTTCGGGGTTCGCCGCGGCCTGCTCCAGCAGCCGGCGGTACACCCGGCACATGCGCTCGATGGTCTGGCGCTCGAACAAGTCGGTGCTGTATTCCAAGCGGCATGCCAGGCTCCCACCCGGCTGCCCGGTCGCGTACAAGGATAGATCGAACTTGGCCGTACCGGTATCGATCTCGGCGAATTGGGTTTGAAAACCGTCCATTTTCAGGGGCTGCAAATTGAAATTCGCCAGTACAAAAATAACCTGGAAGAACGGGTTGCGGCTCTGGTCACGCTTAGGCCGCAGCTTTTCCACGAGCAGCTCGAATGGTATTTCCTGGTGAGCATACGCCCCCAGGGTGGTCTCCTTTACTTTTTGGAAGAAATCTAAGAAGGTAGGCTCGCCGTTCAAGTCCATTCGCAAAATCAGCATGTTGATGAACAGGCCGATCAAATTTTCCAATTCCGTCCGGCTGCGCCCGGCAATGGGCGCGCCGATGCAAAAATCCTTATCGCCGCTGAAAGCGTGCATCAGCAAGGCGAAGCCCGCCAGCAGGCTCATGAACAGAGTACCACCCTGTTGGGCGCTCAGCGCTTCCAGCGAAGTAACCAACGGCTGCGGCAGCTCGAACCGGTAGGATGCGCCGCAGAACGAAAATTCGTTGGGCCGGGGTTTGTCGGTGATCAGGTTTAGCACCGGGGGGATGGCGCGGAGCTTGTCGCGCCAGTAGCGCAAGTGCTCGTCCAGGACATCTCCCTGCAGCCGCTCGCGCTGCCATGCGCTGAAATCGGCGTACTGCACAGGCAGGGCAGGCAAGTCCGGCCGGCGGCCCTGACTGTAGGCCGTGTAGATCGAGGACAGCTCGTTGATCAACACCCCCATCGACCAGCCGTCGCTGACGATGTGATGCACGGAAAGCAACAGGATGAAGCGCTCGGCCTCCATGCGCAAGACTTTGGCGCGCAGCAGCGGTCCCTGCGCCAAATCGAAGGGCTCGGCTGCCTCCACTGCGGTGAGCCGGTCGACTTTCGCCCGGCGCTCTTCAGGCGGCAGCGATTCCAGGTGGATGAGCGGCACATGCAAGCACGCCTCCGCGTCAATGCGCTGCAGCGCCTGCCCATTCTCGTAAATGAACAGGGTGCGCAGGGCTTCATGCCGCCGGACGATCTCGTTCAGGCTGCGCTCCAGCAGCGACGAATCCAGCGCCCCATCCAAGGTAATCGCCGTGCAGTTGTTGTAAGAAGCGCTGCCCGGGTCCAACTGGTCGAGGAACCACAAGCGCTGCTGACCGAATGACAGCGGCTGGGGCCCATCCCGCCTGGAGGTCGGGATGATGTTCGGGCGGTGTTTTGCAGCCCGCCGTCCTTGTTCTACACGCGCCGCCATCCCGGCAATCGTCGGGCTTGCAAACAGCTGCTGGGTTGGCAGGTCGAGCAGGAAGATCAATCGCAGTTCTTCGGCAACCTCTTCGGCCATCTCCGGTGTTCCGCCGATGGCAAAGAAGTTATCCTCGATCCCAAATAGTTTTTGGCTTAGGAAGCCGTCCCAAATGCCATAGATGGCGCGTTCAACGGGCGTTCGTGGCTGTGAAGAAGTGGTATTGAGTGACATGATGGTTTAACAACAGGCAGGGACCGCACCGGCTTACGTCTGAATCCCTTTCCAATTCCTTTAAAGGTTTACCTCTGGCGATATTCTGTAATGAGCGCTGCCATTCCCGCAATCGTGGTCGTTTTAAATAACAACTGCGCGGGCAGCTCGATCTGGAACACATCTTGAACCTGAGCGAGGAGTTGTACACCAAGAAGTGAATCGCCCCCCTGGTCAAAGAAGTTGTCGTTGACACCGATATGCGCTTTACCAAGTACGCTTGACCAGATACCAACCAAGGCCCGTTCAATTGCTGTCCGTGGGGCAATATATCCGGATTCCGTTTCGACAGGCGCTGTTTCCAGGTCGGCCAGGCGACTAAGCTTAATCATATCGAGTTGGGCTGACAAAAGACTTTCACGACAGGCGAACCGCAGCAGTTTCCCGGTCGCCGAGCGCGGCAGCGTGCCGGGCCTGACCAGCGCCACCAGGTATACAGCCTGCTGCTGATCGTTGGCAATCGCGGAGCGCACGGCGTGGATGATCTCGGCCGCAGCAGCGTCTTCTACTTCCCCTTTGGTCTCGCAAGCCACCGCCAGCCGCTCCTCATCGCCCACGGTCAGCGGGAACGCAGCAATGCTGCCGGGGATCAACTGTGGATGAGCAGTCTCTACCGTCTTTTCCAGATCTTGAGAGAAATAATTCTTGCCGTGCAGGATAATCATCTCTTTCATGCGGCCGGTGATTACGAGGTCGTCCCCGATCACGCAGCCAATGTCGCCCGAGCGGAAGTAGGGGCCGTCGTTGGTATCTGCGGTGTACGCCTGGAAAATCTCTTGGGTTTCTGCCGGACGGTTCCAATAACCGCTGGCGATCCCTTCGCTAAAGATCCAGATCTCCCCGGGCACGTTAGCCGGGCAAGTTTTGAGCGTAATTGGATCGACGATGATCGCCCGCTTTTCCGGCATCGACAGTCCGCAGCCCATGTGGATCTGGGCTTTCTCAGCCGCCGGGTCCACCTGCACGACCCGGTTTCGTTCGAGCTTGTCCAGGCTTAAGGCATAGCTTTGGAATCCATTCAGCCCTGGATCGCGGATCGAGACAAAACCAAGCGTCTCTGTCAGTCCGTAACCCGGCCGTATGGCCGATCTGAGCAGCCCAACCGGCGCAAAAGTTTCAAAGAATCGCTCGACCAGGTCGGCCCGCAGCCTCTCGCCCCCAATCACCAGGCTTTCGCAAGCTGAAAGGTTCAACCGTGCTCGCTCCTCCGGCGTAGTGCGCTCGATGCAAATCTGCAGGCCAAAATTGAAGGACGAGCTGATGCTGCCGCGGTATTTCGACATCGCATTCAGCCAGCGGATCGGGCGTTCGAGGAATGCCTGCGGCGGCATGAAGACGAAGCGCATACCCGTCGCGGTCATGATGAGCGGCATCAAAATCCCACCAATATGATACAAAGGCGACCAGGAGACCATAACAGTCTCAGGGCGAAGGTGGACGCCCCTCCCGGTTACAGACATCTCACGTATGATCGTACCGTGCGAATACATGACGCCTTTTGGTTCGGCGGTCGAGCCGGACGTGAACATCAGCAGCGCCAGTGACTCTCGGGTCACGTCCGGCGGGCGCCAATCATCGAGCTGCGCATCGAGCAGGGTCTCGTCCGTCGCCAGCCAGCACAGCGACTTCAAGGCGCTGCTGTTGACCGAATCGCGAATGCCGGCCAGGTAGGAGGTAGTTGTCAGGGCCAGTTTCGCTCCGGAATAATCAGCAATGGATTGAAGCGCAGTCAATGTAGAATCCGGGCGAGGGAGCGTCGTAAAGACGCCGATGATACCGGCATACAGGCAGCCGTACAGCCCCACGATCGCATCGAGGCTCGACGGGCAGAGCAACAAAGCGCGATCACCGGGCTTGCCATTCCTGAGCAGTCGGACCGCCAGAGCCCTGGCGCGCCTGTCCAGCTCGGCGTAGGTCAGGATCCGCTCCTCATCTTCACCCTTCGGCAGGAAGGTCAGCGCGATACGATCTGGGTTGTGCTGCGCCTGCCATTGGGCAAGCTCGACGAGATTGGATGCTTCTTCAAGAATTGGGGTTGGAACCATCGATGCCTCCTTTGAACTGAACCGTTAAGTCTTCTATATGGAGTTGTAGGACGATGAGGGGAAATTTGCACTTAGGATATTCAATGGGCGAATTAATTTCGCCGGAACTCCCCCATAAAGAACGTGGTCTGCGACATCTTGCGTCACCACCGCGCAGGCCGCAACCATGGCGCCGCGGCCGATCTTGACACCGGGAAGGATCAGGCTGCGAGCGCTGATCCAAGCGCCTTCTCCGATTTCAACATCACCCGTTTCCAGCTTTCCAGGCCGGGTATATGGATTATCAAACGAATGCGTACCGGTGATGATCATGGTCTGTGGGCCAATCGATACCCGACCATGGATGGTGATTTTTCCTGCCAGGTCGAAATAAGATCCCAGACCCACATGGCACCCATCCCCGATGACCAGTTTCGAATAGATGTTATCGCTTCCGACAATGATCGGGGTATCGAACAGGGCAACGCCTCGACCAATCGAAAAACCAATCAGACGAAGCAGCCAGGCTCGCAGCCGCTAGGCGGTATAGACCGGAAAGATTGCGGTGAGCGCCCGTACCGCAAACAAGCGAAAATGGAAAGCGGAAACCTCTTGGTTCTGCACTCACCCCTTCTTCCGGCTCCCCCTACTGCACAACCGATCAAGATCTTATCTTAATCACTTTCGCAGGAATACCGACAACCGTTGCACACTCAGGCACATCCTCAATAACCACTGCGTTTGCTCCAATCACCGCGCCATCACCAATATGGATGCCCCCTAATATGCGCGCTCCCGCACCGATGAACACATTATCCCCAATGACCGGAAATTCCCATCGGTTGCGCATACCGATGGTGACATTGCTAATGATGCTGCAGTTCTTCCCGATCTTCTTGGCATGAATAACACAACCGTTTGGATGGGCAACATACAATCCACCGCCGACGTCCGCGCCCGGCGAGATTTCCAATCCGTGGTTGCGGTACAGGAGCCGGTAGACGAAGCCCTTCGCGAATGGAATGTGATGGCTCACACACCAGGATCCTAAACGGAACCAAAACACCGCGCGTAAAGCCATATAGATATACAAGAGTTTGATCGTTGTCCTGAAGGTCACTTCTGAGGGGTCGGCAACCTCCTGCGGCCTGATCCACCGTTGCACGTCTTGCTTAAACAGCTCGAGCATGGGCCACCTTCTTCCTCATCTGTTCCGCTTCGATGAAGAACGCCTGCTTGCCATCGATCTGATCGCATACCCCTTGGAAATAGCGCAAGTTGAAAAGCGCACTGCAGAGCGCCAGTGATATCAGGCGCAGCCCCAATCGGTTTGCAGCGATACAGAAGGACTTAAAGAGAGCAGTTGTTGCACGTGTGAGGCCTGCTCGATCTAAGTACAAGCGCACAAATAGCCGGAGCAAAATGTTTCGCCGTGAATAATCCCGGAAGATATCGTTACGGAGATCAGGGCGCTGGTTCTGTGCGGCGAAAATCACATCGTTTCTGCCATACTGATAAGGCGTGTCGAGCCAGGAGTCAAAGCTGCGCTCGGCATAGTGGAAGCCGGCAGCCCCCGGTTCAAAATAGAATTCCAGCCCCAATATTTCTAAGCGGTAGGCCAGCTCGATGTCCTCTGCCCGCCGGAAAGTTGGATTGAAGCCCCCGCTTTCGATCAACCAGCGTCGCGCAACCGAGCCGTTGCCGGTGTAGAACAGGCGCGGCGAAGGCTTATAACGCCCCGATACCATGCCCTCATAATAGCCCGCCAGCTTATACTGCTCCCAATCCACCCAAGGGGAATATTTGAAATCGTCTGGGGAGAGCATGGTCCCAATCACCACGCTTTTCTCTCCCCAGCGCCGGTGGGATGCCATGTGCTCTTGGATCAAGTTCTCAGACGGAACCACATCATCGTCTAAAAACAACACATAAGCGCCCCGCGCCATTTTGATTCCAGTATTGCGGGCAGCAGCCGGTCCCTGATTTGCTTGGTGATGGCCTTCCAAAAGGATCGGCGAAGAATATGCCTTTAAAAATTCGGCAGTCCCATCGCTGGAACCATCCGAAACGACGATCACCTCAAAACTCTCTCGGGGATAGGTCTGTTTTTCTAATGCCGAAAGGACCCGTTTCAGTCGATCCAGGCGGTTATAAGTGGGCACAATCACACTAATGTCAATCATATAAAGAATAAATCCTATCGAAAATGCTTACGATAAACTGCGAATAACAACCGCCGGAACGCCCCCCACGATGGTATCCGGCTCAACATCTTTGGTTACCACGGCGCCGGCCGCGACAATCGCCCCTGCGCCAATCGAGATTCCTGGCAGCACGATGCAGCGCGCGCCTAACCAGGCCCCATCGCCGACCCGGATGGGCATTGGGGTCACATTCCCGGCGCGCCTGGCAGACGGACCAATTTGATGGGCGCCAGTAATGAGCATCACGCCAGGGCCGAATGAAACATGCTTGCCAATCGTGATCCCAGCCGCCAGGTCGAAAAAGCAATCCGCGTTCACAAACGTGCTCGCGCCAATGCTCAACCGCCGGTCAATCCTGCCGCTGCCAACAATGGTCGGAAGGTCCAATAAAATCACACCCTTATGAATGTCAAATCCTGCCAATCTTAATATCCTGGCGCGTAAACGCCCGGCGAAATTGTGGGGAAGAAACGCCAGGATGATCTTGACGAGAAGAAGCCGCAGGTGGAGCCTGTCAAATTCTTCACCCAGAACGGTTTTAAGCTTTCGGATGCTCTGATCCATCCCTTCCCCCCTTACATTCGACTCATAATCACTCAATGATGTTTGCCGGTTGAGGTTTTGGTTTTCGAACTTTCAAGGCCACTTTGGCAACAATATCTTTCAGCAAATCGATCTCTTCGGCAGACAAGACTTTCAATCCCCAAATTGCGGCCGCGTAAAGCAAAGCTCCGGCCAGGATGGGGATAGCGATAAAGGTATCACGCAGCAGCCACACACCCAGCGACATCAATCCTCCCGACAGGAGAGCCTTGAAAGCAAACCTGGCGCTTGTGGAATTGAGCAGCCCTTTGGGCATAAAGATCAAGCCGGCGATCATCATACCGGTTTCGGTGACCAGATAAGAAATTGCGCCGCCGAGCGCCCCGACGCCGAACAGCTTTTCGCAGATCGGCACCAGCAGCAGGTCTAAAGGAATGGTCACGGCGACCGCCAGGAACATGAACCAGGTCCAGGTTTTTTGGCGGTCAATCGAAATGAAGAACTTACCCATCAGCGTATTCAAATAGGTAGTGATCATCACCAGCCCCATAATGGAGAGGATCGTGCCGCCGGGCGCAAACTCCTCACCGAACAGCAAGATGACCAGCGGACTGCCAAGCGCGAACAAGCCGAGCCCAATGGGGATGCCCACCAATAAGAATATGTTGAAACTGCGGTTTAACAACTCCTTCAGTTTTTCGGCGTCGTTCTCGTGCAAGCGTGAGAAAACCGGGAACACCGCCGCAATCAACACCGTCGGGAAGAATAGAAACGTGCCAAACAAGCGGTTGGAAGCGCTGTACCAACCCACCTCGGTTTCGCTGACGAGCAGCGAAATGATAATCACATCGATCTGGTTGTAAGCGATCAGGAAGCCCGAGACGAGCATGTAGGGAACGCTGGATTTAAGGATCCAAACAAATAGATCCTTTTTCAAGACCAGCTTGATCTCGTGGATCCGCCGCAGCCCATAGATCTGCACGCCAATGGCAATGAGCCCTGCGAACATATTAATCCAGGCAATGGCAAAAACACTATATCCCATGACGAGAGCAGCAATGCTCACAATGGTGACAAAGCTTTTTGCCAGGATGTCGCTGAGAGAAATGAACTCCATCCGCTCATAGGCCATTAAGTTTGCGCCCAGAGCGCTGCTGATCTGCCAAACCAAGGTTGAAATACCAACAATGTTGACCACGTCGACGGTCTCTTGGGGATAATGAACAACGCGCACAAAAATATTGACGATTATCAAGCAGACCATATACAAGCCAACCCGGAGCACAACCGTGGTGGTCAGCAGCTCGTTGCTCCGCTCCGGATGCCTGGATATTTCCTTGGTCTGCAGGACGTCCATCCCAAAGGCGAGCAAAATGGACACCACTGCCCAAATGGAAACTGCCAGCTGGTACTTCCCGACTCCCTCAGGGCCCAGATAGCGCGGTAAGAACAACGTGAGCAGCAGCGCAAATACCCAGGTGATGACTTGTGAGGCCATCATCACCCCGGCGTTTTTCGCAATCGTCCGGCCCGTTTTGTTCATCGTGTCACATCCATTTCTTCCTAATAAAACTACTGGTAAATGTAGAGGACGCCGTCACTCGAATAGGGCGGTGCGAACGTGCGGTTCGCCCCACCTGTAACCTGTCCGCCGGTCGACTTTTCGCCGGTATCTAAATTCAGCCACTCAAAATGCAGCGCCGCCTGCGCCCCAGATAAATCCACGGTCACATTGCCTGCTTTGGGCGAATACACCAGGAATTCCGCCTTGCCTTGCGCCAGACTGTACAGGCAGTATCCGGTCGAACACAGGTTGCTGCTCGGCCGCATGGCTTGCAGATCCATCCGATTGGCATAGTCGCGCGCATAGCCCATGTTCTCACGCACATTTTTCCAATTCGGATCGTTGGGGTCAAATCCCTCTGCACCCGTCCCGTAACCGGCGCCGTCGTAGCCATCCATGAAAATCGGGTTCAAGCCCCGGGTAAAGCTTTTCCACACAAACGAGCGGTCACCGCAAACGCCGCACAAATGATCGGTATCGTTCAAGATCACCTTGGCGCCGTCCGCAAGGGGAGGGTCCGACAAGTAGTCGCTGTCGTTGTTGGGCGAGATCCAATCGGCCTGGCTGTCGAACAAATCCGGATTCCAACCGCCCGGGTAGGCCGCGGTCATGCCAATTGGGTGCTGCTTCGGCTTGCCGGCTTCGTACTCCTTGATGACCTGGATCATATGGTACTGCCAATCGACAGAACTCCCATCCCCTTCATTGTCAATTTCATACAGAACATTATCCAGATCGTTCAGCGTGTCGATCACCTTCTTGACGTACGCTTCCTGGATGGCGGTGACGGCAGGGACCGACAGGTCTTGCGTGTTCAATCCGTCTCCCCGCCTGTTTGGATCGCCGTTGACGCCGTTGACGTTGTTCTTTCCGTTGAACGGGTGCCCCTTCCAAGGGTTGTTGAAATGGTAGTAGCCGCCTTTATCACTGGCAACCGACCAGCCATCGAAAAGCATCACCGAGACGTAAATCCCACAGTCACGCGCCTGGATCACCCGCTCTCGCATCCGGTCGAAGTAGGCCTGATCGAATTTCGTCAAATCAAATTTGAGCTTGCCGTCGAGGGCGCTTCCAGGCCCTCTGCGAGCGTAGGGGGTCGTTGGGAAAAACCAGTATTTATCGTCGGTCGTCTCCAACGTCCAACGCGTCTGCTCCCAGGTCCAAAGGCGGAAAAAGTTGTGGTTGTACTGGCTCAAGAAGCTCAGGTAAGCCGGATAATCGAAAACAGGTGGCGGGTAACCCCGGCCGTTGTCTTGAAGACTTGCCCAGGTATGAGAACCGGTCAGATAGACCGCCTTCCCACTCCCGTCGGTAAAGTAGCGTGGATTTTGGGGGTCCACATAAAGTGGAGCCGTAATTGGCTCGCCGCTGCAAACAGGCCCCGGTCTGGCCGGCTTGACGGTTGTCAACGGCAAAAGGGCGTCCAAAGGTTGCGGCGTTTCTTCCCTGCTGGTTCTCGGAGTCTGTTGGGCGCTTCCCTGGATCGGGGTCCCAGAAGTTTTTGAAAACTTGATCGCCCGCTCCGCTTCGCTCGAAATCTTCCCTGCACCGTTCTGCGCTTTATAGAGGATATTCCTGATGTTGCCACGGAAACCGAAAGCGAACAGCGCCAACAGGATCATTACACCCAGCAACCCATAAATCAATTTTTTCATTTACCCCTCAATCATCTCAAACAACCGGTCGTACTGCTCATCCAGCGCCGTCCGGTATTCCAGTGTCCTGCTTGTAAGCTGCGCTTTGATCTGCTCGCAGTTTGCTTCCATCTTTAAGAACGCTTGCTTAGCTTGCTCGGGGTCGAATTCGCCGACCGAAAAACAGTAGGCGCTTTGTCCGGTATCTTCCATGAGCTTATCGATCTTCGATTGGTACGAAAGCGCCACGGCCGGTTTTCCAACCTGCTGTGCCAATAAAATACTGTGCAGCCGTGAGGCAATCAAGTAATCAATGCCGGCCAGTTCTTTGACCAGCTCGTCGAGCGTTTGAATATTCGGCTCGATCACCTGTGCGGGATCGTACTGGACGCCTCGCGAATGGATGACGTTCATTAAATCACCGGCGGCTGTCTGGTCGGGGTGGATGTCGCTGCGGATAAACTTTATGCGATAGTTGTGCTCCAACAGCCAGCCGACCAGGACCGCCATTTTGCCCAGATACGCTTGATAGACTTCAGGATCCTTGTAAGGCCAGTAACGCGGATCGTAATAGGAGATGGGATTGATGCCTACAACCGGCGCTCCTGATAAATCGCTTTTCGCGGCAGCGCCTGACGGGTTCAAACGTTCAATGTCCAGGCTGTGCGCCAGGTCGGGATAGACCCAGTGCTGCTCGGGATGCGGGTCGATCTGATTCTGCTGCAGGTAATCCATGGACCAGCGATCGCGGTAGGACACGTAAGCGGCCCGCCCCAATGAAGCTTTGACAAAAACCTTGCCGAAGAACGTCTCGACTCGTTCAACCCCAACACTGACAAAAGCGATCTTGATGCCGCGCAGCCGGGCGAGCAGCGTGAACTTAGCCATCACGTAGGGGTGCTTCCAGGGCCCGCCCCAGAGATCGTCCAACTGACCGCCGCCAGAGAAGATCAAAACATCCAGCCCTTTGATATTCTTGAAGGCCTGATACGCCAGGATAAACTCGGCCGGGACGCGCACAACCACACGCTCGAGCTTGCGGACCAGAGGGTTCGAATTGTACTGGAACCATCCGGCGATTCTTCCGGGAAGGGTCTTCGCCTTCCATGCGATTTCGCTTTTGGTAAATTCTTTCTCCGGCCGGCGGGTCACCGGAAAGGTCTTAATCCCGTGTCTTTCTTCCGTGTCCACCGGGTTCAGGGAATACCCATAAATTTCAGTATCCGGGTAACGGGCCTGTAAATGCTGGATCATCGCAAACTGGATGGCGGCGTCACCCATGTTGCCAAACCCAAAAGGCCCCAGGATGCCGATTTTCTGCGGTGTTTTCTTTTCCGTCATTAAACCTCTAATCCCAATTCTTCGCGCTTTCATACTTGCGCCGCCGCCACTCCTCAGAGTGAAGCCACATATTAGCGCCATACAAAAGATCTTTTAGCAAATTCTTACCGAACAGCAGCATCCAGCGGCTCATGGCAAAACGGCACAGCCACTTGTCTTTCCACGAGAGCGGCGTCCGCCTGATCCGTTCAAAATAATCGAAGAACTGGATCCAAAAAGGGAAAACGATCTTGCCGCCCAGGTTCGGGTTATACCAGGCCATGCGGGCCCGCCAATCCGAGTAGACGTTGCCGGAATGGAACCGCTTGAAGAACAGTGGGCGCGGCACCTGATAGAACTGGCCGTGCAGGCTGATTTCTGCCAGCAAGGTCCGGTCGGAAGCGGTGTAAGGCTGAACCAGAAGCGACCATTTCAATGCGTCTGCTCGGGTTAGCCCATAGGATTCCTCTAAAAAGTCGCGGGCACAAGCAATCCGAATAAAGCGCTGAAATGGATGCTTTGAAGTCGCATGGTTGCGAGTGATGGTCCCGGTCTGCCGGCCGTTTTCATCCATCGTGACAAAAACGGTATAACAGTGGACGATTTCGGGATGGCTGTCGAGCACTTCCACGCAACTGCCGATGTAGTCCGGCGCGTAACGGTCATCGTGGCCAATCCAGCAGAAGTATTCGCCGCGGGAAAGCTCGACCACCCGGTTTTCGTTCGGCCCGCCGCCGATGTTGGTTGAATTGCGGTAGCAGCGGATACGGGCGTCCATGGCCGCGTACTTCGCGCAAATGGTGGGGGTGTGATCCGTGGAGGCATTGTCGGAGATGATGAGCTCAAAATCCGTCCAGGTCTGAGCAAGGATGGAATTGAGGACCTCCTCCAAAAATTCCCCGCCGTTATAGACCGGCAGTCCGATGCTCACTTTGGGTCTCTTTTCAGCCATCCAATACGCTCCCGTTTAGGGTTGAAGGGCTGCTTGTCTGAATCTCCATCTGAATGAACTGATTCAAGAACTGGGTGTATTTCTCCAGGTTCATCCTTTCGGCAATCAGCTTGCGGCCTGCCTCGCCAATCTGCCGGGTCGCTTCGGGCTTATCCAGCATCTCTTGGATTGCCTGGCGCAAAGCGAGTGCATCTCCAGGCGGTACATAAATCCCATTCTGTCCATCCACGATCACGTCAGTTTGCCCGGGAGTGCGTGAACAGATCACCGGCTTCCCCATCGCCATCGCTTCCAAAATCGCCGTCACCCCAGCCTGGAACTCGACGTTATACAATGGCATGACCATAAAGCGGCAAGCGGCATACAAATCGCGCAGCTCATATTGGGTAAAGCGCTTTACGAGGATATGGTCGGGGAGACGCTGACCGTGGGTCGAATCTTTGCGCTTTGACCAGGGGCTCCCGGCGGCGATGACCACTTGAATGTCCAGGTCCTTCACTGCTTCAATCAAAGTGGGATAATCGCGATATTCAAGGCCGACGGAACAAATCAACGGCTTATCGCCCAGGGATAAATGGAGGGTTTCAACCGGGTTAGCCCGCCCGGCAGAAAAGAAATAGTGATCGACCATAAACGGAGTGTGCGTGACACGTGCACCGGGGATATGCCAGTGTTCTTGAATGAACCGTTTTTGAAAGCTGGAGTACACAAAGAAACGATCAATGTGTGTCTGCACCCGGCCAAGGCTGAAGAAGACTTGTTTCTTCCGCACAGAAAGAATATGGACGATCATAAAGTGTTTTGGGCTGTGAGAGCCGCCCAAGAACTTGCTGAAGAATGCGAATGGAATCCCAATCTGCTCGCCGTCGGTGAAGATCAAGCGATATTGTTTGCGCATGAGAAAACAAGCCCAGGCCAACACCAGCTCCGGCCCCCACAGGAACTCGAGCAAGCGCCCAAACCAACCGGCGATACGCCGCGCCGCGGGATAATCGATCAAATCCGCTTGAAAGGCCTTCGACATCGCAATATAGTCGGCCTCGGGTCTTTCCCCCGTCCTAATTTTTTCCTCGATATCGTTCGGTATGGTTCCAGAAACGGTTAATAAAACTGGGTTCACGGATATCTCTCTATCGCTTTGATTCGTACAAAATCGTTTTAAAAAGTTCGGAAAGTTGGGCGGCATTCCGTTCGACGTTGTGATCTGCGGATACAATTTCGCAAGAGCGGGCTCCCATCGCCGCTCGAAGCGACGGGTCCTTTGCCAATCGTTCGAGCACTTTCACCAGGCCGTTTGTATCGCCCGGTTGGATCAGATATCCATTCTCACGGTCCACCACAAGCTCTGGGATCGCTGCAACGCGGGTGGAGACAACAGGCATGCCGGCTGCCCCGGCCTCAGCGAGCGCCATTGGCAGACAATCGCCATGCGTAGGAAGGCAGAAGATATCCGAGCTAAAGTACAGTTCTTTCAACTCGGAGGTATTCGGCTTCAATCCATAATGCGGAAACACATCCGGCTGATCGGGGACGGTATCTTTCGTAACCATATGCAGCTCGAGTTGCGGGTCTTCTGGCCCAAGCTGTTCTCGAACGTGCCGGAATGCTTCCAGTAATTCGTAACCACCCTTCCGTTCCAGGTTGCCGCCCACGAAAAGGATTTTTACGGCATGCCGCTCCTGTGTGTGCCGGCTGGGCCGAGACCACTGTTGAAGGTCGACGCCCGGTGGAATGACCGTTATCTTCTCAGGAGGCACACCGTAACCGGCGGTCAATCCGTCTTTTGCCCACTGTGACCAGGTGACCAGGTGACTGGCTGCATCAAAGCAAGAACGGTACAACTGCAGCTTGTAATCCTCGAGCCAGCCCGGCCCCGAGCGATGGTCATACGCCTCCCCCAGAGCATCATACTGCAAGGGGGTCGCGTCGAGCGAGACGATGCTTGGGTAACGCCGCAAATAATCCCTGGCAAGAACTGCAGTGACCTGGGTATGAAAGAAGAGGAGTTCCGGCCGAACTTCTTTCGTCAAGCGCGACAATCCCTGACGAGTCTGCAGGCTTGCCTGCAAAGTCCAGTTGCTTCGAACCAGCGGCAGCCTCCCCACCATTCCCGACGTGCGCATTTCCGGCAAGATCCAGTGGCTTTTAAAATCCGGCATTCGCTGGAAAATTGCGCGGAGGTTTTGGTAATGGGTTTTATGCCCTAACTCTTGCTCCATTACGAAGCCAAGCTGGTGGGGGGTCGAGTTTGCGTGTACAGAAGAAGGCTGCAATAGGTCTCTTGGATGCGCCGGCACGGTCACAGCGGCTTACGGGGTAAGGATGAAATGATTGATCGAGTAAGGCGGAATTTCGATGACGCCGTCTTCCGGCCAGGTGGTATTCACGGTGATAATCTTATCCACCGTTTCGCGAGAATACCGGTACAAAAGCGTCCTACGAGGAGCTGCGAGGTTGGCGATGTTAAACTTGACTTGAACGGTGCTGCTCGGATGCTTGTTGATCACCATCAAGTGAATCTGCTGGGTAACCGGATCAACCGATGCGTAAACGGTAGCCAGGTCTGGTTTATCGCTGGTCGCCATCACCGATGTACCGCCGAATTTGGAGCCGGATGCGTCGTAGTTCGTGTACATCTTGAAAGCAAACGCTCCCGGGCTGCTCCTGTCTGGGGCCGAAGAATAGCTGGCGTAGAAGAGATCGTCGCGGCCAAAAATACCCAACGCATCCGCAATGGCAATCGCGCCGTTGATGTTTTGGTCTGCCCCGAAATTCCAGGCGCTAATTCCCAAGCGCAGGCCGGGATAATTCTCTCCGATCACATAGCGCAAGCGTGGAATGAGGTTGACCGGGTCGGCGATCGAAGAGGCCTGATCGATATAGCTCTCATCCCAAAGGGCCCGCGGAGCCTGATTACGGCGGGTAGCGGTTTCAACGTCGATATTTTGGTTGTTCAACCCCTCGGGGAAGTAGTGCACGTCCAGCACGTCAATCGAGGGAATGCCGGTTTCGGTATCGTGCTGCTTCAACTGATCGAGGAACCAGGGGATGAAGTCTTGATTCCCATTTGCTTGTTTATCCGTCTTGCCGGCCGGAGAGTTCCAATAATGATCCCAACCGCTGACGACAGGGCCGGCCAGCAAGGCATTCGGCGCGGCTTCTCTGACCGGGACAGCATACTCGAGATATTTTTGCAGCATCTCTTGATAGGTCGTGCATTTCGGATGGACATCATAATGGGTAATGCCCCATTGATCCGGCTCGTTATCCATTGCGAAAATTGTGACGTTAGAATTCAATGTCAGGCGCTTTACCCATTGGACGACCGAATCCACTCTGCTGTCGATGTTGGCGAGACGGGGGTCTGCAACCTCTTTTGGATCGATGCAAGTGGAATGATCGCCATCTCCACAGCTGCCATCGGGCAGCGGGAAAGAGCAAGTATTGGGGTTCGAATTTTTCGCCACCCAGCCTAAGGTGGGTAAGGTGACGCGGGTGCCGGCGTTGAAATATCGCGAGTATGCCAGCACTTGATCGACGCTTGTGTTGGCCGGAAGCCCCAAATCCGTGTTCTTATAACGGCCTTCGCTCCCCGTATTGGAAGCATTTCCAAGCTCCCAATTGAATCGTGTGCTGATATTACCGCCCCAGTTGTTGAGCCCGGGTTTCAGATCGACGAGCGTATCCCTGGAGAGCGTGGAAACGCCATAGACCATTGGGCTAATGGGGTGGACGTTTTTCTGCGGGTCGACGTCAACCTGCACCACCTCATTCACCAGATTGGAATTGGGCAAAACAGCGGTACCGGGCGTGTCCGTGCTCGGATCGGGCGTCGATTGAGCGACTTGATTGGAGACCATAATCAAGTGAACGTCATCCAGGTAATAAGGAACCAGGAAATTTTCATCGTTCTTGATGTAAAAGGCGGTCACGTTCTTGTAGGCCGGATCGTAAGTGAGATTGTTGAGCCAGACGGTTACAACGACCCAAGTGTTGGGGGGAATGGTTTGGTTGACTCCCAGATCGTACAAACGCGTTTCAGAAAATATTGGGTCGAGGGTGCCTTTAACCGAGTTGTCGCCCGAGACAAAATAATTGTATTCATTGCTGCCCAGGATCGTGATGCCGAGATCACCCGGTTGAATGGGGTTCTTGCCGCCATTGATCTTAAATTCAAGGCCCAATACACGATCGCGAGCATATGTCTCGCTGGTGTCGGACCGGACCGAGAAATATACGGTGCCGAACCCAGCATGCGGCGTGACCTTGATCGATTTCAAGCCTGCATAAACGTTCTCTTCATTTTCCAGGTCGAACTCGCTTCGGTCGCTGCTCAGCACCTGCCAGTTTGGGTTCAGATCATTATCAAAAATGGACACGACACGCGTATCCGTGACAGAAATACTTTGAGAGGGGATCTCATAAGGTGAAGTATTCTGTGTCGGGGCAGGCTGCGTTGGTTGTTTCACCGTCGCATTTTCAGGATCGAAGAACCCCGAGACTGTGGGGATCGCCGTCGCTTGAAAGGAACTCAGCGGGGATGGGATGGTCTCATCTCCCCCAGAAAACAAGCTGTAACTGGTTGGCGTTATATAAATTTGCGTCGGGCCGCCGGGTGAAACATTCAAACCACATGAAGCGGCTGCCAACGCTAGCAAAAGCAAAGGTATGAATAGGAGGTAACGTTTCATTTGCATGCTCATTTTTTCAATTCCAAATAGACTTGCGACTTAGATTTCACGGATAACCTTCGCCGGTACCCCGGCAGCGAGAACGCGCGCCGGGATATCGTGCGTGACGACGCTTCCGGCGCCGATTACGCTTCCTTCTCCGATGGTTACCCCTGGTAATACGATCACACGCGTCCCCAACCACACCCGATCTGCGAGGACTACCGGAAAGGATTCGGGGAGCTCGTAACGATGGTCGGGATCGATTTGATGGAAGTTGTTATCGGTAATATTCACATAGGTGCCAATCAGGCAGTGTTTCCCAATGCTGACCGATTTCGCAGCCGCGATGGAGGTTCCATAATTGATGTAGGTACCCTCGCCAATTTCAAGGACGGCTCGATCCATCACCGTAAGCTCGATGGGCGTGAGGGCTGCATTCAGGCGCACTCTGTCATGCAGGATCAACTGCCCATCGATCCTTACCTTCAGGCGGCCCCACACGCGCGTCCGGTTCCCCTGGAAGACTGCCCCGCGAAGCTGGTAACGCGCCCAGAGAGCCGCCCATATATTCTTCACCAACTCTCGGTTTTCCCGCATCCTTATTGTGCTCATCCAGACTCGACCTTTATTTGTCTTCCGTCGACACCAGCAAATGGACCGGCTCGCCTGCATGCTCCCAAGGATACCGAACAGGCTCAGGTAGGATTGGATCGCTAAGCGCATCTTCGGCCCGGTTCAGGATCCCTATCGACGCCCCAATGAACAGCATCGATTCAGTCGTCCAGGAAATATCGACGTAGGCGTACAAGAAATGCATGACGATGTAAATGGCCGCAGTGACAAGGATTGCCTTAACTGCGCGGTCTTTGGTGTGCAAGATCGCTTGCGCGCCCGTCAGAAGGGAAACGCCCACAAGATACAACAGCGATAGAAAAGCAAAGGCGCCCGCCTTCACCCAAATGTAAATGATCGAATTGTGGGGGAAGTACTGCCACCAGGTGAACCAGCTGATATCGGGAAGATTGTAGATCACGTAGAACGGGTTCCCGAATCCAACCCCTGTGATGGGGCGCTGGTGTATCGTGAAACTGGTGTTGGCGTTTTCAATCAAGCGATAGTAGTTGGAAGACTGATCGCGTTCGGTAGCCTGGCTGGGCAGCAGCACGGACTTCAACGCCCGCACGGGGAACGCAGCCGCGCTGCCGCTGTTCCAAAAGATGCCGGTATACACAATCCCCACCACAAAAACGGCTGGTATCAGCAAGAGGAACAAACGCTTGTTCTCGTAGAACAGCAGGACTGCAAAGATCAGCAAAGCGACTGCCAAAGAGATAAACGCCGCCCGGCGCTGGTCGGCAATATAAGCAATAAACACGACAGGCAGAACCAAAAGGATGGCAAGCCTTCCCAACGGCGCGGTACGATACAGCCAGAAAGCAATGAACAACACAAAAATTGTGTTCATTTGAATGGCTGCCGGGTGGTCGGTAATCGCCTCTAGAGCCGTCACCTGACCCTGCAAGGCGGTCAGTACAAAGAACGCCCCAACCACACACTCGATCACAATTGCCAAGGAAGACCACAAGAAGAGATGCAGGAAGTGCTCCCTGCGGGTGAAAAGATTTGAGGTCAATAGGATCAGCGCAAACAAATGGTACATCGGGCGGACTTCCCACAGCGCAATGGTCGAATCGCTGCCCTTGTAGAGGCCGTAGGCAAGCCCGGTTGTGATAAAGAAGATAAAGACTGTGGCAGGGATCATCAAGCTGCCCTTATAAAACTTGAGATCCTTCTTTAGAAGCCCCCCAATAATCCACGAGAGGAAAATCAGGACCAGGTAAATCTCCATCGGGCTGAAAATCAAGGAGTCCCGAATGAAAAAAATCGACTCGGCGCTGGAAAGATTCTTGATAAACGGGTAGGAAGGGTCCAAAACGGGATCGCCTACCAGGGCGAAGAAGATGACTAAATAAATCCCCCAGCGCGGGCGATAAACGATCGCGGCAGCGCCACAAAGGAAAATGAGCCAGGCCAGGATGCGAATATCCGGGCCCACATACGCCATATAGGCGCTCAGCAGCGCTGCAACCGCTAAGAAGCCGAGCAGAATCAGAACCCATATCGTCTGATTTTGCTTTAGCTTATATGCTGCGCTTTTTTGTGTAAGCAATCCAAGGTTCTGCATAAAGGAGTTCTATGAAACTTTCAAATTTTATTGAGGAAGAAGTAAAGGAAAGCCAGCCCCAAACACCCGAATAAGATCACGGCATTCCGAAACTTGCGATCCATTTTCCAAGTGATGAGACCGAAGATCAAGCATATCAAGAGGAAAACTGCAAAGTATTTCACCTGTTAATCCACCTGGTTAATGCGCAGTTGTGATCCGGAATGAACTCGTTACTCGGTTAAGAGCTTCAACAGCTTATCGGGGGTGGCAATATTCACCCGATTCAGAACGACGCCTAAGATGTTGAGATGATTGATTTCATCGAGAGCCAATTTGACGTCGTGGGTTGGCGTAACTCCCTGCTGAATGACCAGGCAGCAATTATGGGCCAAAGCCGCAAGATGAACGGTGTCGCTGGTAATCAAGACAGCCGGCAGGTCCAGGACCAAATGGTCGAACATGCCCTCAAGCTTCTTGAGAAGCTGTGCCAGCCTCTTGCTGCGGGCGATAATGGGAAGCCGGCTCGCATCCAAATCTCCTGAAGAAAGGTAGTAGAGATCTTTGACCCCAAACGGCCGGACGGCGTCTTCAAGTCTCGTATCGCCGTAAACGACGTCAGCGATCCCGCAGCCATTCTGTACCCTGGGATACAACTTGGAGGGAAAATACCAATTCAGATCCACGATGCACGTTTTTGCCTCGTAATCGTGGGCGAGCGTAACGCCCAGCCCCACGCACACAGAGCTCACCCCTTCCCCGCTGAGCGTCGAAGTTACACCCAGCGTCTTTGGGAACTCAACCGTTTTGCGGATGCGGGTGGCCATCATGCGGATGTTCTCCATCACGTTGGTTTCGATCGAGGTCCATTCCTCGTTGAACTTAAGACCTGTTCCATTGGTCGATGAATTGATCGAAAAAGAACCGTTTTCTAAAGGTGTCAATCCTAGGTTTGTATTTGTATCCATATTGTCTTCATCCTGTGAATGATTCGGGTTGCCGATTCGTTCCTGCTACTTTTCTGCTTTGCCTTTCTTCTTGTCGATGCCATCTTTAGCTTTTACAGGGAGCTGTTTATCTTTCTTGTTCGGCAGATTCTTTCGATCTTTTCCTGGCCCAACCGTCACGCCCGATCCGTTTTCAGGGATCATCGCAAGCACAGGTAATCCAAGCTGCTGGGTAATATCCAGCGAAAACCGGAGGGTCTTATCGGTTAGCATGCCGAGGATGATCAACGATAACGATAGGATCACGCCAACCGCCAGGAATACGCCAACGGACAGGCCCAATGTTTTCAGCGGCATTGTCGGTTTAACCGCAATCTCAGGCGCATCGATAATGATGTAAGTCTGGCGTGCATTCGACTCGACTTGCGATAGAGCGAGCTTTGCCGCCTCTTCATTGTCCAGGGCGCTGGTGTAGCGATTTTGTGACAATGAAACCTGGTTGTTGAGACGATCCATCTCAAAGGTCTCCAGGTAGGGCCGGTTGCCCTGGATCGGCTCCGGGTGCGAGCCAAGGTACGCCTTCAAGTCTTCTCGGGCGGCATCAAGCTCAGCCTTATACTGCACGATGAGGTTGGAGTAAAAATCGAGAGTCGCCTGGCTGTCCGTCTTTTGAGAATTAATCTTCCACTGAATAAAATTCTCAATCAAGGAGTTCACCATTTGGTAAGCGATCCGGGAATCTTCATCCTGCACGCTGATCTCGGTTTGGTTCGCGCCTAAGCTCACCACTTTCACTTCATCCCGGACCGCAACGAACAGGTCGTTGACCATCACGGGGCCTTCCGTCATCTGCTCTTCCAGGTCGGTTTTCTGGATGATGGCCCGGACAAATGCGTCCGTTTTCATCAGCGAGCTGATCTCGTCGGTCGTCTGTTGAGCGGCAGAGGTCCATAGATTTGTGTTGGTGGTCGTGTTGATATCGAGCGCCTTGACCAATGAAGGCGAATTGATATACAACATCCCCTGACTCACATAGTCGGGCTTTTTGACGGCCAGGTATGCTACTGAGGCAATAACCATCAGGATGAACGGGAGCAGATTCAGCCAGCGATGGCGGTAGAAGCTCTCTAAAATACGCAAGGTGATTGTTCGGTACATTGTTAAAACCCTTGTTCTCTAATCTGAGATCGGTTTACGAAAATGGTTCGAAAAGTTTGAGGATATTCAGGAACTGTATAGGATTGGAAAAGCGCAAAACCTAATTTTGAAGGACTAAGACCGCATCCCCATCAAACGGCGGGCTGAAGGTTCTGCTGCCCCCACCGGACACGGAGTCTGCCTCCGTAATCACGCCGTCTTGGGGGTTCAACCATTCTACGGTCAGCGTGCCTTGTACAGCCGATAGATTGACGGTGATATTCCCGCCATCGGGAGCATAGACCAGAAATTCAGCGCCGGTTGGGGCATTATTCGCAAGGCAGTAACCGGTTGAACACAGGTCCCCGTGCGGCTTCATCTTCGCCATGTTCATTTTTTGTGCGTACTGCAAAGTATAGCCCATATTTGCGCGCAGGCTAACCCAGGTTGGATCGTTGAACGTAAAGCCTGCGCCCCCAACGCCGAAGGCCTTGCCATCGTATCCATCCATAAAGATCGGGTTCAAGCCACGCGTAAAGCTCTCCCAAACCCAGGTGCGGTCGCCGCAGATGCCACACAGATGATCGGTGTCATTCAAGATCACCTTCGATCCATCGGCAGCAGGTGGATCCCAGTAATAGCCGTCGTCGGAGTTCGGTGAAATCCAGTCGGCCGGGCTGTTGAACAGATCGGGCGTCCAACCGGGATAAGGGGCTGTCATGCCGACCGGATGCTGTTTGGGTTTGGTCGCTTCATAATCTTTGATGAACTGGATCATGTGATACTGCCAATCGACAGAGTTCCAATCCCCTTCGTTGTCGATCTCGTAGGTCACATTATCCAGGTCGTTGACCGTGTCGATCACCTTCTTGACGTAAGCTTCTTGGATCGCGGTGATCTCTGGAATGGACAGGTCCTGCGTGTTCAGCCCATCATTGTTACCGTTTGGATCGCCGTTGATATGGTTCACGTTGTTGCGGCGGTTGAAGGGATGGCCCTTCCAGGGGTTGTTGTAATGGAAGAAGCCGCCTTTATCCTTGGCGACGGACCAGCCGTCGAACAACATGATGGACACATAGATCCCCTGCTGCCCGGCCTGGATGACGCGTGCGCGCATACGGTCGAAATAAACCTGATTGAATTTGTTCAGGTTGAATTTCTTCTTCCCGTCCAGGGCTCTGCCCGGCCCGGTCCTTTTGTAGGGGGATGGATAAAACCAGTAATTTTTGGCCGGCGTTTCAAGCGTCCAGCGGGTCTGCTCCCAGCTCCAAAGGCGAAAGAAATTGTGATGGTTGGCAACCAGGAAGTTCAGATACGCGCCGTAATTGAATTTTTTGGGCGGGAAGTAACGCCCATTATCCTGCAGATTCGACCAGGTATGCGATCCGGTCAGGTAGATGATATTTCCGCTGCCATCTTCAAAATAGCGTGGGTTATCCGGGCTGACGCGCAAAGGGCCGTTATCCAACACCGAATTGGGATAAGCGGCCTGCGGCTGACCTTCCGCCGTCTCTGTCGCCGGCGTGATGGGGTTTCCTTGGGCGCTTGCCACCATGAACGTGCCGGCAATCAGCGTAACCAAAATGGGCGCCATCAAGATTGTCAAACGGATGCGCCTGGAATCCCAAGCGCCGGCGGCATGCAGCCAGAAAGAGCGAATACGGGTAAAAGGAGGCTTGCTGTTCATAAGTTATAAGACTACTTTTCTAGCGTAAAAAGCTTCTGCCAGGTTCTCAGGGGCGCGGGATTCGATCCCACGCAGCTGGAGCAGGGCCCAAAATGTGTCGCCAGTAAACCAGGGTTTGACTTCCTGCGTCTTGAACACTTCGCACAGGATGTCATTCTTGCGCTGGCAAATCCGGCGTTCGAGCGGGATGAAGAAGTTGGGCGCTCCCAGATCGCCGTCGAACTTAGGGATCTCATACTCCAGGATCAGCTGATCGCGCCAGGTATTCCAGGTCAGCTCGTTGATCAGCCGGTGGTCCTGATGCAGATCTTTACGGGTATGGGTGAAGATCAAATCGGGCGAGATCTGGCCTTTGAGCATTTCGAAGAAGTCCTTGACCGCCGCGCCGCTGTAGGGAAAGTAGCCGTCCTGGAAATCTTTGAGGATGATCGTCTTTTTCTGCACCCCCTCCAGGAAGCGTTCAGCGCTAAGCTGGGCTTCCGAACGGCGGGAGCTGCTGCCGCTGAATACCACCCACCAGACTTCGATCCCCGGGTTCTCCTCGATGATCCGCAAGATGCTTCCCCCGCAGCCGATTTCAATGTCGTCGCTATGCGCTCCCAGGCAGAGCACCTGTTTCAGCTTGCGCTCGCCCGATTGGGAAAATAGCAAATTCATCATGGTCAGTCAGCCCTGCCTGAGGTACGCGCCGCCGGTTTGCCAAGGTGCCCATTCTGAACGTAAGGGATGGTGGAGCCGCCGCTGTGATACCGATCTTCGGCCCAAAAAGCCCAGGGCATGTTGCCGCCTGCATACATATCGTCGAACATCTTCTTTTCTTTGAAGGTGTCCATGCAGGCCCAGAACTCGTTATGTTTGTAGGCGATCAGCTGGTTCTCCTCGATCAGTCGGTAGAACGGCTGCATCACCAGCTCTTCACCCGCCCGTATATAGTTGAAGATATCCTTCCTGAACAGGAAAAATCCGGCGTTGATCCAAAAGTCCATCCCATACACCGGCTCGATCTTGGTGACCGTGCCGTCATCGGCGATTTGCGTCATGTGGAACGACTGCGACGGGTGCACCGCCAGGAAGCTGGCGATCTTGCCTTGGGCAAAGTAGTTGTCGATGTAAGCGTTGAGATCCAGGTCGGCCAGGCCGTCGGTGTAGTTAGCCAAGAAGTACTCATCGTCACCCAGGTACTCGCGCACCGCCATCAGACGCTGGCCGATGTTCGAGTGCAGGCCGGTATCGACGAAGGTGATTGTCCAATCCTCGATATCATGGTTGAACAGGTGGATGGTCTTGCCGCCATCCTTCATCACGAAGTTGTTGGAAAGGCACTCGTTGTAGTTCAAGAAGTAGCTCTTGATGTAATCGCCGCCATACCCCAGGCACAAAATGAACTCCTTGTGCCCGAAATGCGCGTAATAACGCATCAGGTGCCACATGATCGGCCGGTAACCGATATCCACCATCGGCTTGGGGATGGTCTCGGAATACTCTCTCAGGCGGGTGCCGAGGCCGCCGCAAAACAGTACAACTTTCATGGGTGACTCCAAGGGGCCACGTAGGGCCGGAACACAGGCGCGACGGGCGAGCCTACCAGGTAACGCTCGTACCCATCTTCCAACGCCTTTTTATACACGTATAGGGCGTCGGCAACTGCGTCGATAGTCTTGTCGAGGTCGGCATCCGAGTGCGAATAGCTGACCACCAGCGAGGGCATGATCAGGCCGCGCTTGATACACTCCTGCATAAACAACGTGCGGAACGGCTGCGAGCGCTGCCCGTTCTGATCCTTGGTGGCGAACACCAGGTTGACCGGCTTGCCGTGCAGCTCGAAGTAACCGCGCACGCCCACCTCGTCGATCACCTGCTCCAGCCCCTCGATCAGGCGGCTGCCGGCCTGGTACATCCGCTCAATGACCGGCTCTTCCTGGTAGATCTTCATCACCTCAATGGACGCCGCCAGGGAGTGTGTCTCTGCGCCGAAGGTCGTGGACAGGAAGAACACCCGCTCCTGGTCGTGCATCAGGCCGCCCGGCTCCATCACGTCCTTACGCCCGACCAGCGCCGAGACGGCGAAGCCGTTGCCCAGGCCCTTGCCGAACGTCGACAGGTCGGGCACAATGCCGTGCACGCGCTGCGCCCCGCCGATGTGCAGGCGGAACCCGGTGATGATCTCGTCGATGATCAGCAGCGCGCCGTTGGCGTGAGCCATGTCCATGGCCTTCTGCAGGAAGTTGTCTTCGGGCCCTTCTTCGGCTTCGGCTTCCATCACCAAACAGGCGATTTGGTTGGGGTACTGGTCGAACAGCGCCTGGATGCTCTCCAGATCGTTGTAGTTGAACTTGACCGTCAAATCGCGCACCACCTGAGGAATGCCGCCTGGCATCGCGGTCGAACCGATAAACCAGTCGTCGGTCGAGAAGAAGGCGTGATCGGCACAAATCGCCACCCTATCCCGCCCGGTGAAGGCCCGCGCCAGCTTGACCGCGGCCGTGGTCACATCCGAGCCGTTCTTAGCGAACTTGACCATCTCGGCGCCATGGATCAAACCGAGCAGTTCCCCCGCCGCTTCCACTTCGATGGCCGCCGGGCGCACGAAGTTGGCGCCCTTCAGCATCTGCTGATAGGCCGCCTGCACCACCCGCTCATAGGCATGCCCGAGCGTCACCGCCCGCAGCCCCATGCCGTATTCGATGTACTCGTTGCCATCCACATCCCATACGTGACAGCCCTTGCCGTGTGAGATGAAGCCCGGAGAAAGCTGCGGGTACTCGTCGTCCCCTTTGGCGTAGGTATGCGCGCCACCCGGGACCATGGCATGCGCAATCTTACGCAGCTCGTTTGAACGGGTAAAGTTGTGGATGAAGTTGTCAGTATGCTCTGCAGCGTTTGTCATGGGAATCCTCCCTGTATGATTACGATGATACGGCTTTTAATAAGCCGGCGTTTTCGAGGCGACCGGCTGCTTCACGGATCAATGCGAACGGCATCTTCGCCCGTTTTGCAATGGACAGCAAGTCATGCTCGCCGTCCGACAGGTTCAGCGTCCACAGCAGCGCCATCTCGGCGTCTTTCGAATTCTTGTGTCCGCCCAGGCCGCTGTATAGGCCGCGCTTGCCCAGCTGCGGTTCGCATTTAGGATTGGTGTTGAGGTAGGTCTGGTTGCCCTCCAGTACGTCGACCACCAGCAAGTATTTCTCCAGCGTGTCACCCAGCGCACCGGCCTGAATGAAATCCAGATTATCGGCCGAGGTGTGATACTCGAGGAAGCGACCGTGCGGGGTGCGGGTCAGGCTGCCCACGTTCAGGTTGAAGCCGGGCGAGCAGTACTGGCGCTCATCGTAGCCGTAAGGCCAGAAATCGATGACTTCATACGGGTCGCCGCAGTGCTCCAGCACGTGCGCCACTGCCTCGTCGATCTCGGCGCTGCCGTTACGGCTCTTTTTGTAATGCATGTGGCCCGGGTCGCCCACACACGCCACCACCAGTCCGTGGCGGATCTTCTGGGTCTGGGCCTCGTGCAGCGCCAGCCAGGTGATCGAGCCGATGGTGCCGGGGATGAACAGGAAGCGGTATGAGTAGCGGTTCTGGCGGCCGATCAGCGCTTTAGCCAGGAAGGTCGCCACGGTCATACCGGACAGGTTGTCGTTCGCCAGAGAGGGATGGCAGCTGTGGCACGAGATCAAAACCTCATCGTCCGTCTCGCCGGGGATGAGCAGCTCACCGTAGGTCAGGCTGCCCGGCTCCAGGCTCGAGTCGATCACCACCTCGTAGTCGCCATCCTCCAGCGCCAGGAAATCGTTGTGGCTCAGGCAGAAGCCCCAGTTGTCCGAATAATAGGAAGTCTTGTAAGGGATCCAGTCCGGCTGTTCGGGTAGTGTGAACAGGTGCGCCTTCAACTCCTCCAGACTCATCGTGCGGTTCACCGGCAAGCTGTAGTTCAGCACGTGCAGGTTGTGCTGGCGGAAATCGATCACCCGCTCGCCGTGCGCGTTCTTCACGTAGGCGTCACGGATGTTCCACTCACGCGGCACGGTCCAATCGAAGACCTGCGTCCCGGTGGGCACCTCGAAGGTCTGCAGCGGGATATGGCGGCTCAAGATTTCAAGCGACTGCCGGAAACCGTCACCGGTGATGCTGCGGCAGATCGGGTACAGCTCGGCTGCCAGTTCGAAGAGTTTTTGTGGGGTAATATCCATTGTAAAAAACGGTAAAAAATAGATCCGTCAGCCTTCCGGTTGAAAGTCCGGAATGGCTGCGTCCTTATCAGAGATCACCGCGACCGCGACCGGCCACTCGATCCCGAAGGCAGGGTCGTCCCAGCGGTAGCTCTGGGCGCAGTCGGGTGCGTAGAACTCCGACATCTGATAAAAGACTTCGGTGTCGTCGTCCAGGGTGAGGAAGCCGTGGGCGAACCCCTCCGGCACGTACAGCGCCCGACGGTTCTCGGCGGTCAGCTCGACGCCCAGCCACTGCAAATAGTTCGGCGACTCTTCTCGCATGTCGATGATCACGTCGTAGATGCTGCCGCACGTGACGCGCACCAGCTTTGCCTCTGGAAAGGGAGCTGACTGCAGATGCATGCCCCGCAGGGTGCCCCGCTTCTGGTTATAAGAGACGTTGCACTGCACCACGTTTGGGTTCAAGCCGTGCTCATTGAATTCCCGCTGGCAGAAGGAGCGCGAGAAGAAGCCCCGGTCGTCGTGATGCGGCGCCAGGTCGATCACGTACGCCCCGCTCAGTTTCGTCTCGGTAAAGATCATTCGTACACCGTCACCTCAGGGATGGGCACCACAAACTTCCCGCCCCACTCACGGATGAAAGCCATCTGGTTCATAATCTCATCCTTGAAGTTCCAGGGCAGGATGAAAACATAATCCGGCTTGGCCTCGGCGATCTTGTCGGGATGGTAGATCGGGATGTGGGTGCCCGGCAGGAATTTGCCCTGCTTATAGGGGTTGCGGTCCACAGTGAAGTCCAGGAAGTCGGTGCGGATGCCGCAGTAATTCAGTAAGGTGTTGCCCTTGCCCGGCGCTCCGTAGCCGGCGATCGTCTTCCCTTCGCGGCGCTTCTCGATCAAGAAGCTCAACAGCTTGCGCTTGGTCTCCTTGACCTGCTCGCCGAAGTTGGCGTAGGTGCTCATCTCCTGGAAACCCGCCTCGACCTCGCGCTTGTGCAGCTCGATCGCCCGCCCGGTCGGCGGCTTCGTTTCATCCCCGGTATGGCACGCGTAAATGCGCAGCGATCCGCCGTGGGTGGGCAGCTCTTCCACGTCGAACAGCGTCAGTCCGTGCGCCGTAAAGATCTTTTCGGCGCTGATGAAGCTGAAGTACGAGAAATGCTCGTGGTAGATGGTGTCGAACTGGTTCTCGGCCATCAAGCGCATCAAGTGCGGGAACTCGATGGTGATGACGCCGCCCGGCTTGAGCGCCAGCTTAAGCCCTTCGACGAAGTCGTTCAGATCGGGCACCTGCGCCAGCACGTTGGCCCCTGCGATCAGGTCGGCCTGCTTGCCCTCGGCCGCCAGCCGCTTTGCCAGCGGAACCCCGAAGAACTCCACCAGGGTGGGCACGCCCTTCTCTTCGGCCACCCTGGCTACGTTGGCCGCCGGTTCGATCCCCAGGCACGGCACGCCCGCCTGGACGAAATACTGCAGCAGGTAGCCATCGTTGCTGGCCACTTCGATCACCAAACTGTCCTTACCCAGGCCCCAGCGCTCGATCATCTGCTGTGTATAGCGTTCCATGTGCTCCAACCACGAAGTGGCGTACGAGGAGAAATAGGCGTATTCGGTGAAGATGTCCTCGCGGCTGACATACTCCTCCAGCTGCACCAGATAGCATTTCTCGCACACGTAAACGTGCAGCGGGTAGAACGGCTCCATGGCATTGACCTTGTCGGCGGGGACGTAGCTCTCGCACAGCGGCGACATTCCCAAATCGACCAGGGTGTGGTTCAACGGTGCGCCGCAAAACCGGCAGCAGGCTTGATTGGCATTGCTTTGATCGCTCATGGTACAAAACCTTCCTTCGTCGGCGGGGGTGGTTAGTTCGACTGGCTCCAGCGCAGATTGCCTCCCAGGCGGCCCGAGCTGATCAGATGCTTGATGTGATCGATGCGGCGGAAGTGCGGCCCATCGAAATCGTCTTTCTTGAGGCCGTACTCCACGTACGCCGGATACAGCTCTTCGGCGCCCTTGCGCGCAGTCCACTGCGGCTGGAAGGTCGGCAGGCATTCCTTGATCTTGCTAAAATCCACCCGATACGTGCGCTTGTCTGGGCTGGCGTCGGGGGCATATTCGATCCGGCAGTCAGGCACCACCTCTGCCACGATATCGGCCAGGTCACGCACCTGGTAGTTCTCCTCGTTGGCGCCCACGTTAAAGGCCTGGTTGTGGATCGCCTCTTGGGGCGCTTCCAGCGCCGCCACGAACGCCCGCGAGATATCTTCGATATGCACCACCGGCCGCCAGGGTGTTCCATCGCTGAGCATGTACACCAGCCCGGTCGTCATGGCGTGCGCCACCAGATTATTGATCACCAGGTCGAAGCGCAGCCGCGGCGACAGGCCGTAGGCGGTCGAATTGCGCAGGAACACCGGGCTGAAATCGTCCGTCGCCAGCTTGGACACGTCCTGCTCCACCAGCACCTTCGAGTGCGCGTAGGGCGTCACCGGGTTGAACTCGGCTTCTTCGGTCAGCATCTTTTCGCCGGCCGCGCCATACAAGGAGCACGAGGACGAGAACAGGAAGCGCTTCACCCCTGCCTCACGGGCCAGCTCGGCCAACCGCACCGATGCCCGATGGTTGATCGCATAGGTCAGATCGGGGTTGAGGTTGCCAATCGGGTCATTGGAAATGGCTGCCAGGTGCATAACGGCATCGATCCCCTCCAGGTCTTCGCGGGTGACGTCGCGCATGTCTTTCTGGATCTCCGGGATGGCCGGCATATCTTCCGAGAAAGCGCACTCCGAAAACCAATCCGCATCGATGCCGACGACTTCATAGCCTTTCTTCTGCAGCATGTTGACCAGGATCGGTCCAATATAGCCACGGTTTCCTGTTACTAGGACACGCATTTTGTTTCCTCCAAAAAAGGTTGAGTATGATAACGAAGCAGGCTCTTCCCCAGGGTTAGGGCAGCCACAGGGTTTGTCCGTGCGGGTTGGGGATCAGATCTCAAGACGACACCGCCTGGCAGTGGATGAAGCGGGACAGTGTTTGCTGTAAGTCCAGCGAGCTGAAGGGGTGGCTCAAGAAGTCATCCGCCCCTTCCTTCATCGCTTCAGTCGAAAGCGAAGCTCGGCCGCCGGCCGTCATGAGGACCACCGGAAGGCGGCTGAAATCACGGCTCGCCCGGATGCACTCCAGCAGCTCGATCCCGTTCATTTCCGGCATCATAATGTCGGAAAGCACCAGATCGACCGCGCACTTTTGGAGCAGATCGAGCGCTTCTTCACCACTGGAAGCGATGATCACATTGTAGTTCAGCCGCCGCAGCATGATCTCGATCAGCATCTGGTTCATGCTGCTGTCTTCTACCACCAGGATGGTTGCTGAATTTCCACTTACATGATTTTGACGAGAGTCCATTGGTTGGTTCCCCCATTTCGCGTGTAATCGACGTGGTCTACGAGGTTATTGACGAGGTACAGGCCGTAGCCTTTCACCTGCGGTTCTTCTAAATTCGGATCGACAAAATTTGCCGGGTCTGCCGCATCCCCCTGGTCGCACAGCTCTACCACAATCTTGGGCGGCGACTGGACAACCTGCACAAGGATTTGGATGGTCCCTGAGCTGCCGTGGTAGGCGTGCTCGATAATATTGACGCAGATCTCATGCACCGCCAGCTTCACCGCAAACAACACTTGCGGATCTTTGGCATTCTTATGCGTCTTATTAAGAGCCGTTTCCACCAGCGTTGTAACGGTTTCCAGGTACTTCACGTCAGCCGGAATTTCCAGTTTAATCGTTTCGGATGGGCGGTGGTTTTGATTCATTGGAAAATTCGCATCAATCCGATCACCAAAGGGGATAAGGTTGTCACCGGTAGAAATCGCTGCCAAAGCAGTTTACGCAAAAAAGAACTGCTGCGCGTGCCCCAGGGGTGGCGCGCTCGGGGCACTCCCACAACAGCTCTTTTCCAGCCGCCCCCTATACGGCTTTAATAATCACCATTGCCCGGTCGTCTTCCTGGCTCTTCCCGGCGCCGAACGCCTGCACCGCCTCGAGGATCCCGGCGTTGATCTCATACGCCGACCGATCCGCCAACCGCTCCACCAATCCCATCAGCTGGGTAAAGCCAAACAGGCGGCTGGACTTGTTCGACGTCTCGTTGATCCCGTCGGTTGCCAGGACGAGAACGTCGCCAGGAGAGAGTTTCAGTTTCCGCATGGGGCATTTGCCATCCGGGAACAACCCCAGCGGCACGGTATCTGCCCGCAGCATGTCGGCCTTGCCACCGGCCGGGTAATAAATAACCGGCGAGTGGCCTGCGTTCGAGTAAAGCACCTCACGTGTCCGCAGGTCATAATGACCGACGAACAGCGTCGAGAACATGACCGAGTCGTAGTAATCGGAGTACAGGATATCATTCGAGCGGGTGATGATCTCGTCCGGCAGCGGATCGGTCGGCATGACGACCACGGAATGGATGACCTTCAAGGTCATCGCCATCAGCAGGGCAGCCGGCATGCCCTTGCCGGAAATATCGCCGATGATGAAGTCCAGCGACTGGCCCGGCTTATAGATCATGTCGTAATAGTCGCCGCTGACTCGCGAGGCCGGCTGGAAGGTCGAGCTAATCTGCAACCCCGGCACCTCGGGCATGTATTTGAGCAGCAAGCTCTGCTGGATCTTCTGGGCCAATTTGACTTCCGTGTCGATCCGCGCCATCTCGATATTCGAGCGCATCAGGTTGATCTTCTCGATCTGCGCTCCGGCATAATCCGCAATGGCCCGAGACAGCTTGATCTCGTACGAGCGGATCTCCTTGCCCTCGCGCGCAACCAGCCCCATCATCGCCATTGAAGCGTTGTACACCTTCATCGGGATTAGCAGCATATTCCTCGAACGGGGATCGCTTGCTCCGTTGGAATAAGTCGTCACGGTATACGCCTGATCCCGCGTGTACGTCTCCCGCGCCAGCTTCATCAGCGGGCCCAGGTGCAGCGACTGCGTTGGATAAAACACACTCAGCGGCTCTTTGTCTTCCGGCTGCAGCAGGAAGAACACTTCCTCCGCTTTCACCAGCTTAATCGCTTCCGCCGCCAGTATCTGCATCAGATCTTCCACATCGAACACCATCTGGGTCACGTTCGAAATCGACGATAAAATTGCCAACTGGTCGCGCGTGTCCACCAGCTCTTCCAAAATCTGCTTCTGGTTGTTTTCCATCTGCAGCAAGCTGAAAATCACCTTGGCGTCGGCCTTCAGGCGATCTTGCGCCGGGCGTACGTTTTTACCGCTGATCCGCAGCTCACTGAAGAGATAATCATTGCGTGCCATCGGAACGCGCAGCGTCTCTTCGTGTTCACGGGGTTCAGCCCCCCACGTCCGGTAAACCTGGCCGCCTCTCCAAATCGAAAACGAGCTGACCCCCGAATCGAGCCACGCCTCCGCGATGGTATTCACTTGTTGGTATGTCGTGTTGAGCAGCTCTTCCATGCTTTGATAAACGCCTTAAGAGATACTGGCAAAACCGGTGGCGGCCTCGCTTCGGTTAGAATAAATCTCGAACACCTTGTCCAGCCGGGTCAGCTCCAGCACCATGCGTACCGGCTGCTGCAGCCCACACAGGCGAACGTCGCCACGGCGCTCGCGCGAGCGTCGCATCCCCTGGACAAGGATCGCAAGTGCGGTCGAATCGATAAAATGCACCCCGTTCAAGTCCACAATGATGTTCGGGTACAGATCACCGTTCAGCGCCTGATCGATCCATGCGCGTACCGGTCCGGCCGTGTACACGTCGAAGCTGCCGGTGATTTGCAATACTTTAATGTTGTTGTCTACGTTGATTGTTTGGATATCCATGGTTTTACCTTAATGCTCTGTGACGCTCGCCTTCTTTGAGACCTGCTTCCACCAGGCTCCAGGCGTTTGCCAAAGGATGTTGAGATCGCCCATCATGTTCCGAGTGGCGGTGTAATAAGCATCTGCAATGAGAACCTGGTCGAAGAGTGCATCCTCGCTGGTCTGCAAGTACCAGAGACCGGTAACCCCGGCCGGAACGCCGAAGCGGACCTTTTGCCATTCTTCCGTAAGCTGCTCGGCGTCCTTCGGGGAGAGCGGCTTGACCCCCACAAAAGCCAGGTCACCTTTGATCACGTTGATCAGCTCGGGGATGCGGCACACCTGGGTCTTTTCCAGCAGCCGGCCAAGCAGCGGAACGGATCCGTCCTTGCGTCGCGTCTGGTACTGGATGAGAGGGAACTTGCGCAGTCCCCTTTCTTCGTCCGTTGAAAACCAGCGCAAATCGGAATGGCTTGTTTCCTTGCTCATCAGCACGGATGTGCCGGACACCCAGAGCAGCAAGGCGATCAGCAAGCCAAACGGGAAAAACGCCGCCGCCAGCCCGAGCGCCAGGAGTGAGCTGACCATTTGGCGCAGCCCCAGGTAGATCGGCTCGCTGGTCGTCGCCGCCAGCATCAACTCGTCTTTGAGGGTGATGTGGTCGCCGCTGATGAAATCGATCACCAGGCTCTTGTAGACGATCTTGCACTGTACGTTGAGCAGCCGGCCTACATAGGTGTGATCCAAAATCAGCGCATCCTGCACGGTAGCGCCCTGATCGAGCACCACCCCCTTGCCGATCACCACATCCGGGCCGATCTGCACGTCCTTCTCGACCATACAGTTGTCGTTCAAATACAGCCGGGGCGCCACCTGCACGCTTGGGTGAATGGTGACGTTGCGCCCGGTCCAAACGCCCTCTGAAACTTTGGCTCCTTCCAGGGTGATGAACCGGCAGGAACCCTGCTGGCTGCCGTCCATATCTTTGCTTGGGCGGCAGGCGCACAGCTCAAATTGGGCGTGGTAATACTGCAAAAACGTGTCCAGGGGGTTCCAATAGCAGTCGAACCGGTAGGTATACACCGGCACACCTTTCGACAGCAGATGCGGGACAAGGTCTTGCAGCAGGTCCACCCTGGTCCGCAGCGGGATGTTGGCGAGCAGCTCCGGCGAGATCATGAATGCGCCAGTGCTGACCAGCCGCTCGGGTCGCTCCCCTTGCAGCTCCAGCTCGCTGCCGTTGTTCAACCGCCGGTAAGCCGGATACTCCGCGCCCTTCTGCGCAGGCGCCGCCACGATCGTCAGGCAGGGGGCGTGCGCTTCATGGAACGCTTGCAGGTTCTCCAGCTCCAGGTCGATCAACACGTCCGCCGGGATCAACAGGACACTCTCGTCCGTCGACTGGAATGCCCAGCGCACCGCTCCGACGTCACCCCAGGCCTCGCGCTGCAGGTGATAAGTGAGCTTGAGGCCCCGATGACTGCCATCGCCCAGGTAAGCTTCGATCTCGCCCGGCTTTTCAAACAAGGATATGTCAATTTGCCGTACGTCCTGGCGGGCCAGGACCTCGGTGGCATAATCGATCACCGGTCGGTTGAGCACCGGCAGCATCGGTGAAATGACCTGTTCGCTGAGCGGACGAAGTTTGTGCGTTTCCCCCGTGGCATAGAGCAGTGTTTTCAATTTCCCCCCAATAAAAACAAGGAGACCGTATTCGCCGGCTTCATTCGATTTGCAGAAACTGGTCGAACTTGGATAGGCGAAGGATTTGCAGAATGTCTTTGCCAACCCCTTTGAGCAGCAAGCGGCGCTGCATGGGTTGGGCTTTTCGATGAAGATCCGCCAGGACGGCCAGCCCGGCGCTTGCGATCATGGTGGTGTTGGTGAAGTCGAGAAGCAGATTCTGCGGCTCTTCGATCACCTTCAGGCATTCTGCATGGAACTGCGAAGCGTTGCTCGCATCGATACAAAAAGGCGCATGGACCACTTTCCATGGCTCTCCATCGATCAGGATCATCGAGTGAAGGTCGGTCGAGGCCGCTTGCCTTGTTGTACGGACATTTCTACCGTTATATAAGATTTCTTCCAGGCGCTCCTGGATTTTCAAATATTTGTCGAGATGTAAAAGCTCGAGCGTCTTTTGGATTTTCTGCGGAACTTCGACCAGATACAGCTCCCCGCCGTTGGCCCGCAGTTCTTTCGTCAGGTGCACCAGCGTACCGACCACGGCGCTGTCGATGTAATCCACCTGCGAGAAATCGATCACCAGTTGATTGGCCCGCTCGATTAACTGGGTCGCATGCTGAGAGAACGCCGCCAGATTGGCTACCGAAAGCACGCCCTGAGTGCGCAACACCCCCACCCCATTGACCACCAGATCTTCGTCGACCGGCAGCGTCACCGGCAGCGGCCCGAAGCGGCGCATCAGCCACAGCTGGCGCAGCAAGAACGTCCCGAACACGAAGAAATCGGTCACGTAGCGTTTCGCCAGGCGGTTCGGGTCCTGGACCATGCGGTGCATCCATTCCAACCCGGTCCTCTGCATCCAGCGCGGCGCACGGCGTGCGCTTCCGGCGATGAAGTCCAACGTGGCGCCCACACCAATCATCACCGGCACCTGCAGATCGTAGCGGTGCATGGCGATCCACTTTTCCTGTTTGGGGTTTCCAAACGCCACTAACAAAATGTCGGGCTTCGCCTCGCGCACCATGGTCTCGATCGAGGGGTCCATCTCCAGCACCGGACGGAAGGGCGGCGAACATACCCCCGCCACTTTCAAATCCGGGTTCTGTTCTTTCAGGATCTCAGCCGCCCGGGCCGCCACCCCGGGTTCGCCCCCCAGGAAGAAGATGGAATGGCCCTCGCGCGCCGCCCGCTTTGCCAGCAGTGGGATCATGTCGGAACCGGTCACCCGGTCTCCCAGGCCCACGCCCAACACGTTCGAGCCGAACACAATCGGCATGCCGTCGGCGGTGGCCAGGTCGGCTTCTTGCAAGATATGCCGGATCTCCGGGTCTTTAGTGGCGTTGACCAGAAAGTCGGCATTCACCGTGGCCACCTGATGGGTCCGCCCGGTCCGCCGCCCAACTTCCACGAAGGCTGAAATCCGGTCGAGCGCCTCTTCCATGGTGATGGCATCGACCGGCACGCCGAGGATGATGACAAGCTGTCGGTGCATTAAATTCAGCGATGATTGAACGGCTACAGCCACGGCGGTTAGAAAGCCCCTTTCCGTGAGATGACAGCCGGAATGGTCATCAGCACAATTTGCAGGTCTTTCAACAAGCCCTGTTTTTCGATGTATTCCAGGTCCAGTTCCACCCAGCGCTTGAAGGTGATCCCGCTGCGGCCTTTGATTTGCTGCAAGCCGGTGATGCCGGGCGCCACGTCCAGGCGATGGTACTGGGTATAGTCGTAATTCTGTACCTCAATCGGCACCGGCGGCCGCGGCCCAACGATGCTCATATTGCCCTGCAGCACGTTCAAGAACTGCGGCACCTCGTCGATGCTCAGCTTGCGAATGATGCGGCCCACCCGGGTGATGCGCGGATCGTTGCGGATTTTGAACACCACCTCGTCGGCCTCATTTTTGTCCATCAGATCTTTCTTCATGGCATCCGCGTTCACCACCATCGAGCGGAACTTGTAGCAGCCGAACTCCTTGCCACGCTTGCCCACCCGCGCTTGCTTGAAGAACACCGGGCCGGGTGAATCCAGCTTGATGGCTGCGGCAGTGATCACGATCACCGGCGAAAACAGGACCAGGGCCGCCAGCGAAAGGACAATGTCGAAAATCCGCTTCAGCAGGATCAAGACCTGGTTGCGGATCACCCACATGGTGAGCTTGAGCCGCACCCGGTGCAGCGCCCGCGGCGACGTAAACTCATCTTTCAGCAGCAGCTCAATCATTTGTTCGGTACGCGGATCCAGTTTTTCGTATACCTTCGACGCTTCGTGGGATGTTGTTGTGGAAACGTCTGGGAAATTTCCCCTGGCGGGCCAGGATGCGCCCGCTTCCAATGTATCGGTCGATAACGCTTTCAGTTGAATGATGTTCGTCATATGACCCCCTGTGTCATACCCCATTATGATTATTGCGTGTGGTTTTTACCCAATTATCCGGTTTGCTGCCGGAAAGAACTCTGACATACTGCCCGACCTTACGAAGGATGAATACGGGAGCAAACAGAAGTTGTCGATAAACGACCTTTGGCGCATTCGCCATTTTCAGGCCGGAGAGTAAATAGATGATTTGCCCTGCAACCAGGACGATTCCGATCCCGACGTTCGCCAAAAGGAAACCGGGGGGAACCGTCAGTCCAGGGAACAATGCCGCCGCCAGGAAAAAGGCCGCATCCACCAGCAGCAGCAGGCAGGAAACCCCAAACAGCAGTGAAAAGGGCGGGATGAGATGCTCGATAACTGCGTCCACCAGCCGGTATGTCCACCGCACATCCCCCTTATAGAGCGCCTGCACTGCCGCTTTGAGGAGCAGCGGTATGTACTTACGCGCCATCTGGATGCGGCCGGATTCCCACCGGTCAAGTTGCGACTGCGACTGCTCGAACTGTTCTGGCATTTCCCCCCACACAGCTGCGTCCGGAGCGAACTTGACGGTAATACCCCCTAACAGCAGCAGCATATGATACTCAATATCCTCGGTCACCGAGCTGGGCCAGGGATGCTGTGCCAGCACTTCCTGCGCGAACATCATCCCGTTGCCTTTCAGCCCGGCCGAGCCGCCTAGCGCCATGCGTCCTTGTGGGCGCAGGAAGTGCAGCACTGCCAGAGCCGCATAACGCAGGCTCACGTTCCAGGAAAGCCCCGGCTCACGAACCCCGTAATAGGCCTGAGACACCTTAACCCCGGATGCCACCTGTTTACGCATCACGGAGAGAAAATTCGATGAAACGGTCGAGTCGGCGTCGACGATGATCACCGCATCGGTCATCTGTCCTGCCGTCCGGATTTCCTTCAGCGCCCACTCCAGCGCATACCCTTTGCCGATCAGATCTTCGTTTTGGCGGATATGCACCTGCGCCCCATACTGGGCGGCGATGGCAGCAGTGCTGTCGCTGCAGTTATCCGCCACAACATGCACTTGATAAAACGGCTTCGGGTACTCGATCCGCGCGATGCTCCCGAGCAGATCGGGAAGCAAGATTTCTTCATTATGAGCCGGGATTAAAAACAAGAAGCTGGGCCACGGCTCTTTATTCCGTTCGGGCGTGACTCTCTTAGCCGTCCAAGCTGCAACAGTAAGCAGAATTAAATAAGCGACAGGTAATAAGACGATGACCTGTAAGACGAATAAGATAATTTGCAGGATTGTAAATACCATACCATTTTCCAGGCGTGCTCCGCCCTTACGACATCGGTCGTAACAATAAAGAAATATAAATGGCTTCCTGATGACCTGAATTTCCAGTGATGATCTCTGTCACGCAGTCAACGACAGCGGCGCACAAGTTCATCGATGAAGGTCTTAATGCATGCGGCTTGCAACAATGAAGGAAGCCAATTCCCGAAAGACGGAAAACCGAAAACGGTCTCTTATCTTTCGGATCAACTCAAGATAATTTTAGGTTAGCGCGTGAATCTGCCAATTTTAAATCAAAAGAGCAGCAAAAAAGCCAAAGCGACTTTCTTACTGCAGTTTGGCCATGTTTCATTGCATTTCTCCGTTGGGCCCAAGGTCTGGCATTCATGTTCATCCCCTAATTTGATAGTGAAACCAACGTCATTATAAGGCATTAATCGGAGTCATTTCAAGCGAAATTCATATCAAATAAATTAGAATGCGAAAAGTAGGGGGTTAAATTTGTGCAAACACCCTACTTTTCATGGATTATTCTTTTAAGTTATGATTTTTCTAATCTTGGTATTGTAGATCATCATACAGACGACCAAGATTCAGCCTCTACGGCTCCTGGAATCCGGACGTCTCCCAGATGCGCTGGTTCAAGTAGCTCTTCACCTTCGTGATGTACGTCTCGGCGGCGCTGGTGTGCCAGCGACCGGCGTACCAGCGACCAACACAGCCCCACATGTCGCCCGCAGCATAAGTCGAGCCGCGGTCCACAGTGTTCAGCCAGGTCTCATAGCCTTCGTAGCAGGCTCGCATCTCGGCATAGGCCAGGTCGGCGTTGAACGCCGTGGATGTCTCCATCCCCGGCCAGCCGCTTTTCTCGTATGGATAGCGGTTCTGCAGGATGCCGAAGCTCTCCGGGCACTGCCCCGCCTGGCCGTCTGCACCCAGGCCATGACCGGGCGCGCAGTTGGCCGAGTTCGTCGTCCAGTCGCCCTTGGTGTCCTGACGCCACCACGATTCCATTGCGGCTTGCGCCCGGACCACGTCCTCGTTGAAGCCCCACTTGCAGGCCGCCCACTGCAGGATCTCGTCTGTCGTGCCGGTGAAGCTGCCGTCCACGCGCACACCGATCTCGGTGTTGGCCCGCGGGTCGTCTCCGCCGAAGAAGTCACCGGCGATGCCCTGGTTGCCGCGCGTGTTGTTGGCGGTCACGTTGCTGCGCTTGTTCTCCGGGCGGGACTTTACCAGCGATGCGCACTCGGCGTCGCTCGGCAGCCGTGAGCCCGGCAGCAGCACGTCAAAGAAAGTCGTCGATGAGGGCATCGTCGGGCGCGGGATCGGCGTTTTGGTCGGAACCTTGGTCGGCTGCTGCGTAGTGGCTTTGGTAGGTGTGCGGGTTGGCGTGCGAGTTGCAGCCTTGGTCGGCGCCGGGGTGGGGATGACCGAGCCGCCCTTATCGATCAGCTTGAGCGAATCGATATAGAACACCGGCTGGGCTTTCCCGGCCGCATCCTGCCAATACAGGTCCGTCAGGGTGCCTGGTGAACCCAGGCTGGACAGTGGGACTAAAACCCTGGTCCACTTCTTTGGAACGGTCAGCGAGTAGGATTGGCTGGTGTTCCCGTTGACGACGATCTTGATATTCTGCCCGGCAGCGCTGCCGCTGCGAATGTAAAACGCCAGATGGGTGTAACCACTGGCGCTCAGGCCATCATGATGTAGATAGAGCGCTCCCCAAGCGGCCGCAATCTTCGTCGAGATGGAGCGTGAGCCGCTTTGGTGCGGCTTTACGTTCTTCAAATTGACAGAGGCGTCCCAGGACCAGTTTTGCCAACCTGGAGACAACTTGTCGCCGTAAATGACCTTCGGCGACTTCAACGATGCAGGCGCAGCCAAATCACTGGCACTTGCTGAACTGGCGGGCAGGAATGCAGTGGCGAGCAAAATTGCCACGAGAGCGATGACCAGAACAGTCACAGGGATGGGGGATTTTAAACTGTTCATGGGTTGATCATAGCATGAACGTTTTTTAGTAAAACTAACATTATGATGAAGTAAAGTTACAATGACATAATCCGGCATCAAAATTACGCCCAAACACCTCTATCCTCCCTTAACAAGAAACAAAAATCCGGGAGCCTCATTAAGACTTCCGGATTCTTGTAAATGGTTATCTTGTCTCTACGGCTCCTGGAATCCGGACGTCTCCCAGACGCGCTGGTTCAAGTAGCTCTTCACCTTCGTGATGTACGTCTCGGCGGCGCTGGTGTGCCAGCGACCGGCGTACCAGCGACCAACACAGCCCCACATGTCGCCCGCAGCATAGGTCGAGCCGCGGTCCACAGTGTTCAGCCAGGTCTCATAGCCTTCGTAGCAGGCTCGCATCTCGGCATAGGCCAGGTCGGCGTTGAACGCCGTGGATGTCTCCATCCCCGGCCAGCCGCTTTTCTCGTACGGGTAGCGGTTCTGCAGGATGCCGAAGCTCTCCGGGCACTGCCCCGCCTGGCCGTCTGCACCCAGGCCATGACCGGGCGCGCAGTTGGCCGAGTTCGTCGTCCAGTCGCCCTTGGTGTCCTGCCGCCACCACGATTCCATTGCGGCTTGCGCCCGGACCACGTCCTCGTTGAAGCCCCACTTGCAGGCCGCCCACTGCAGGATCTCGTCTGTCGTGCCGGTGAAGCTGCCGTCCACGCGCACACCGATCTCGGTGTTGGCCCGCGGGTCGTCTCCGCCGAAGAAGTCACCGGCGATGCCCTGGTTGCCGCGCGTGTTGTTGGCGGTCACGTTGCTGCGCTTGTTCTCCGGGCGGGACTTTACCAGCGATGCGCACTCGGCGTCGCTCGGCAGCCGTGAGCCCGGCGGCAGCACGTCAAAGAAAGTGGTCGATGAGGGCATCGTCGGGCGCGGGGTCGGCTGAGACGGAACCAGGGTTGGGATCGGGGTCGGAGCAGTCCCACCGCCGCTGCCACCGGTGAGCGCCAGCGAATCGATGTAAAACACCGGCTGGGCTTTACCAGTCACATCCTGGAAGAACAGGTCCACCAGCGAACTGGGCGAGCCGATGCTGGACAGCGGGATAGAGACCCACGTCCAATTGTTGGCCTGGGCCGTGAAGGCATAGGACTGAGCGTTGTTGCGGTTGACGATCAGCTTCAGCTGCTGCCCGCCGCTCGTCCCACCGTTGACGTAGAACTCCAGGTTGGTGTAGCCGCTGGTGCTGACGCCGTTGTGATGCAGGTACAGCGCGCCCCAGGCGGCTGTGATCTGCACGGACATCGAGCGCGAACCGCTTTGGACGGGATTGGAATTGCTCAGGTTGCGGGAGGAATTCCACGACCAGTCCTGCCAACCGGAGGCAAGGCTGTCGTTATAAATGGCGGCCAAGGAGCTCGGATTAGAGGGCGGGTTCGTGGGCGCTTGAGTTGGGACCCGAGTAGGCGCTTGGGTTGGAGCCTGGGTGTTCGCTGGCGGTTGGGTCGGCGCATTGGTGGGCGCCTGCGTGGGAGCAGGTGGCTGCGTCGGCGCTTGTGTCAAGCTCGGCGATTCGCTGCCGCCGGTGAGCGCCAGCGAATCGATGTAAAACACCGGCTGGGCTTTACCAGTCACATCCTGGAAGAACAGGTCCACCAGCGAGCTGGGCGAGCCGATGCTGGACAGCGGGATAGAGACCCACGTCCAATTGTTGGCCTGGGCCGTGAAGGCATAGGACTGAGCGTTGTTGCGGTTGACGATCAGCTTCAACTGCTGCCCGCCGCTCGTCCCACCGTTGACGTAGAACTCCAGGTTGGTGTAGCCGCTGGTGCTGACGCCGTTGTGATGCAGGTACAGCGCGCCCCAGGCGGCTGTGATCTGCACGGACATCGAGCGCGAACCGCTTTGGACGGGATTGGAATTGCTCAAATTGCGGGAGGAATTCCACGACCAGTCTTGCCAATTTGCTGCAAGACCATCTGCATAAATGGCCGTTGGCGCCGTGGCAAACTCGGGCGCAGACAAGGCGTTTGCGTTCACTGATCTGGTTGGGAGGAATGTGGTGACGGTCATGACCGCCACGAGGATAGTGACCAGAACAGTCAATGGGGTAGATGTCTTTGAACTGTTCATGAAGCGATAATAACATTGTTTGTTTTTGGTTCGCTTAACGGTATTGATATTTACTTTTAAATTTGTTAGTTTTATTACAATTCCATAAAGGATTGTGCTATAAATAGAGTTTTGATTGGGCCTGTCAGGGAGGAATTGGGCGAGAAGCCTCGTGCATCCTCGAAGTATTACAGTTGTAAATGAACGAGAAAAGAATCTGGGAATTTGTGAAATTTCCGAGATTCTTTTCTCGTTCTTTCGATTATGTGCGAAAACCGTTTTGCGTATCCTTAACAATCAGCGGAGTTACAGTGCAATCACGATCCCCCACCGATCACCAGCAATGTAATCGAGCTTCCCGGCAGCGTCATCTCGATCTGCCCGCCGTCCAGCGTCACGTCCGGCTGGCGTTCGATCTTGTTCAGGTTGTCTTTCCCGTAGCGGTAGACCTTCGCCGCGCCAACGGCATTGAAATTCTCAACCGTAATGGGCGTCACCTGCGTGCCGCTGCCCTTGTTCACGATCATCAGGGTCAGGGCCCCATCCGCACTGCGCCTGGCAGCGAAGATCGAGACCACGTCCTCGTAGCTGCTGCCTGCCTGCAGGCTGACATCGCCGAACTGCCCGCCCTGCCCGTCATAGTTGCGGTACATGCGGAAAGAATAGGCTCCGGGCTCGTCCGCCGCAGGCGGGTCCCACAGCGTCGCCAGGTCCAGACCCTCGCGGCCAAAGATGCCCAGGATATCCGCCTGGGTCAGGGCGCCATTGATGTGATCCAGTGCGCCCCAGTTGTACTCGGTCATGGCGATCTTGGTACCCGGGTAGTAAGCGTCCACCCACTCCCGCATGCGCGGGATCAGGTACACGGGTTCGTCGATCCAGCTCTCGTCTGAATAGCTGCGGTCCCACAAGGCCCGGGTCGAGCGCAGGCGCAGCTCTTGGGTGTTGGTGTCCACCTTGGATGAAAGCGCCACCCCTTCCTGCTGCGGGTAATAGTGCAGGTCCAGGTAGTCCAGGATACGCACCCCGTTCTTTTGCTCGTAGGCCTGCATCTGCTCCAGATACCACTGCACCAGGGGCTGATTGCCGTGCTTCAAGCGGTCCAGCGGCTGCGTCCACCAGCTGCCGTCCCCGGCGGCGTCTTTGGCCGAGAAGAAATACCCCGACCAGCCCCATTCGGCAGGTCCCAGGGTTTCGGCGCTCGGGTCGGCTTGCTTCAGCGCGCCCGCATACTGGTAGGTCAAATCTCGCAGCTCGTCGTACGAGACCGGGTCGGGATGCACGTCGCGATGGTTGGTGTTCCACAGGTAGGGCTCGTTATCCAGGTTGTAAAATTTCACTCCGCCCTGAGCGGCCGGGCCGAACGTATCCGTGAGGTGGCGAACCCAATCCTGCACGAAGCTCGGATCGATCGGGATGCTCGTATCCGTCGGGTCGTTCCCGGTGACGGGCTTTCCATTCGAGCGAACGCCGTTGCCGCAGTCCGAACGGGATGGATCCGTGTACTGCTGCCCCCCGTACTTGCTGACCGAGAAGCCGCAGGTAACCTCCCGGCTCTTGGGCGTCCAGCCAATCATGGGGATCGTCATAATCGTCTCGGCCCCTGCCCGTTGGTTCTCGCGGATGTATCCATCTGCCCCGCTGCCCTCGTTGGGGATGTTCTCGAAAAACCAATCCGCGGCCCGGTTGCTCACATCGAGCTGCCAGTTATAGCGGGTGGTGGCGTTGCCGCCCCAGCGGTTGACCGTGATGCCCAGGTCTTTCGCCATGGCCTCGTCGGCGAAATTCAAGCCGTAGATGTACGGGCTGATGGCGCGCCGGTCGCTGCCGGCGTCTACGCGGAAGGTCAGCTTGCCTGGAAGCGGCGTGGCCGTCGGCGCAGGCCCGGTCGAGACCAGCGTGATCTGGTCGAGGTAGAAGGCCGGCTGGGCGCTGCCGCTGCTGTCTTGCCAGACAATGTCGCTGATGGTGCTTGGTGAGCCTACGTTCCGCAGCGGCACGGAAACCAGCGTCCAGGTGTTGGCGGCAGCGGTCACCGCGAATGGCTGGGCGTTATCCATATTGAGCACCACGTTGATGCGCTGGTTGCCCTTATTGCCGCCGTTAATGTAGAAGCACAGCTCGGAATAATCTCCCACCTCGATCGGCGGGTCGACGTGCAAATACAGCCCGGCCCAGCCGCTCTTGAAGGTGGCCGAGATGGCCTGACTGCCGCTCTGCACCGGTTTGTTGGCCGACAGGTTGAGGTCGGTCTCCCAGGACCAGTCCTGCCAGCCCGCAGCCAGCCCGTCGGTGTAGATCGCCAGCGGCGCGGGGACAGTAAAACCAGGCTGCGCCGCAGGCGGCTGGCTAACCGGCTCGGCCGCGGTTGTTCCGGATGCAGTCGGGGTCGAGGCCCCTGCAGGAGATGGGATTACCGTCTCGGTTTTCAATAAATGCGCTGCGGGTGACTGCACCGTGACGGTGCAGGTCATCGTTGGCGTGGGGAGCGGCGCTTCTTGCGCAGCAGGTGTGCGGGAGCAGCCCGCCAGGAGCAGAATGAGGCAACAAATAAGCAGTGTAATTCTAAAATGCATAGCAATTTCCCCTTATACCATCAGGAATAGCACCATTGTAGCATGGTAAAAGAGAATGGGGGCAGGTTTTGTTGCAGGGGAGCAGTTAAACCGACAACTTTGACTGCTCCCTTTAATTTCTAACGGGTATAATAATGGCAGCGCTCATTCCAAAACAAGCACCAGCTTACAGGTAATCACACCGTACGCCTGCCGTGCGGTTCTTCGCCCGTCCCGAATATTTGAGGAGGGAAATATGAAAAAGGCGATTCTTCTTGCGCTGGCAGTGATCCTGCTCGCATCGCTGCTCACCGGCTGCGGCCCGAAGGAGACCGCCAGCGTCGGCCCGGCCCTGCTGACCGTCGGCGGAAAGATCGGTGCGAAGAACTCCGCCGACACCTACGTCCTGGATCAGGCTTACTTCGAGTCTCGTTCGGTCGAGATCACCCTCGACGATCCCTGGATCGGGGACGGCATCACCTACCGCGGCATCCTGGTGCGCGACCTGGCAAAAGACCTGAACGTAACCCGGGATGCGAAAATTCTACGGGTGATTTCCAGCGATGGACTGGCGCTCAACATCTTCCTGCCTGACGCTCAGAAGTGGGATATCATGCTGGCCCGCTGGGCAAACGGAACGGAACTGGACGCTGACTCCGGCGGCCCGATAAAGGTCGTCTTCCCCGCCGGGGCCCGTAACGCCTACGGAGATAAATTCTGGATGTGGTGGCTGACCAGCGCCGAGGTCCAGTAGGAGCTAAGCAGCGCTAGAGACAGAGAGAAGGAGTGATGCTGCGGCATCACTCCTTCTCTCTGTCTCTAGCGCTGCTTAGCTCCTGGACTTCTCTAACTGCACTTCATTCCATACCGCTTCGACATCCAGCGGTTGAAAACCAGGCCGGGAAAACTGCTGTTTGCACAGGCGGTAAATCGCCCGGTTATAGGGCGCTGCCACCCCCTGCCGTTCCGCCAGCTCCAGCAAATAACCGTTGAGATACTCCAGTTCCGTTTGAGAGCGGCCGCGCTGGAGCACGTCTTGCCCCATGCTGCTGAGCGGCAGGCGCTGGAGATTGCGCCGGAATGTGCCGCGCGTCAGGAAATGCGGCAGCTTTGCCGCCGCCCACAGCGTGCTCCAAGAGGGCAGGTCGCCCTGACGCTCTTCGTGATACCCGGCCGCCCGGATCACCTGCACCCCTTCGTAGATTGTGTTCGCCAGGAGTTCCTGAAAGCGGTCCAGCTCACCCGGCTCCATCTGCTTCGGTCGCATCAGCGTTGTAACCGAGTTCGCCAGGTTGATCACCAGCTTCGAGTGCACTGCGTCTTGCAAATGCGTGGTCACCAGCGTCTCGACGCCCTGGCTGAAGATCGCCGCCAGCGTTTGCAGCTCTGCTTGCAGGCTGTTGTCTGGCGTGCCGATCACCAGCGGCCCTTTCGCCTGGTAACCGATCACTCCAGGCGCATCCATCCAGGCATTGTAATCTACCACCCCATAGGCTGCCCGCGAAAAATAGTGTGGCAGGATGTTCTGGTTCTCGACCCCGTTCTGCAGGCCCAGCGCCAGCGTCCGGTCGCCCAGCTGCTCACGCACCATCTGCGCCGCATCCTGCAGGTCATACAGCTTGACCGCAATGACCGCCACGTCCACGTCCGGCAACTCAGACAGGCTGTCCAGCACCTTGACCGCCACGCGCTCGGGCTGACCCTCTCCCTGGTAAAGGGAGATGCCCTTCTCTCGCAGCGCCTGCGCCTTGGCCCCGCGTCCCAGCAGGTATGTGTTGGCGTGCTTCTGCGCCACCCACGCCCCCACCGAGCCACCAATCGCGCCCGTGCCAACGAAAGCGATGTTCCAATCTTGTGCAGCTTTCACCGGAGCTCTTTACTCATGCCTGCTGGTCCAGATCTGCGCCGCTCCGACCAGCCCGCTGAGCGTGCCATACGTGGCCTGGACGATCGCCACCCGCTGGAACGGCACCATGCCGCAGGTGGTCTGCACGGTGCGCTCGATGCTCGGCCAGAAGAGGTCCCAGGACTGCATCATTCCGCCGCCGACCGCGATCATTTCCGGCGTATACAAATTGACCAAATTGGCGAAACCGATGCCCAAGTAATAGGCTGTCCGTTCCACCGCGGCCATCGCTGCCGGTTCCCCTTCCCGGGCAGCCTGGCACAGCTCTTCCGCCGTGCGGTTGGGTTCCTGCGGGTAGTTTTCCCGCGCCCAGCGCTGCATGGCCGGGCCGGAGGCCAGGCTCTCCCAGCAGCCGCGCCCGCCGCAAAAGCAAATCGGCCCGGACGTATCGATGAAGTGATGCCCAATCTCGGGATGCGCCCCATCCACGCCCCGGTAGATCTGCCCATCCAGCACCAGCCCTGCGCCAATCCCCGTGCCGACCGTCACCAGCATGAAGCTGCGAGTGCCGCGGCCCTTACCCCAGGCCCACTCGCCCAGTGCGGCCGCGTCGGCGTCGTTCTCGATGTAGGTGCTTACCCCGGTCGCCTCGGCGAGCATCGCCCCCAGGTTGGCGCCCTCCCAGCCGGGGATGAACTCCACCCGCCCGAGTGTGCCCAGGGCCGGGTATACCGGGCCGGTGCAGCCCACTCCCAATCCTGCCAGCCCACCACCCGGTTCGGCTTCCTCCAACGCTTCGGACAGCATTCCGGCGATCTGCTCGACGGCTGTTTTGATTGTGATGGAGTGGTCGGTAGGCCTGGAGCGCCACGCCAACACTTGCCCATCCTCGTTCACCACCCCGACTGCGGTCTTTGTGCCGCCAATGTCTACTGCGCCAATGTTCATCGCGGGTCCTTTCCTTCTCGATCCGGCGGATCGGGGATCTCTCGCGCCAGGTGCTGCCCATAATCGGGGCGATAGCGTTCGTACGAGTCCCCCATCAGCGGCGACGAGATCCTATATTTTGCCGAAGCCCGGATGCAGGCAATCGGAATGTTCCACAACAGCGCCGCCCGCAGCAGCGCCTTGACATCCGGGGCGTGCGGCTGCTGCGCCAGCAGGGGACGATTGTAACATGCCCATTCCACCCGGTCTTTCTTTTTGTGGTCGTGCGCTGCCCGGGCAATCTTCTTGCGAACAGGTGTCGTTTCCGTTTCCAATGCTCTTCCTCCTCGTTGATGGAAGGCATCAGGGGCAGGTTCTGCGGCGACAGCACAACCGCTGCGATCCGATCCGTTTACACCATTTGCGGTTCCGGCTCTCCCGGCTTGCCGACACGGGGACCCAGCAAGCGCTCCATTTCGTCGTGCTGCACGGTTTCCTCCTGCAGCAGCTTTTCCACCAGGCTTTCCAATTTGTCGGCGGCTTGCTCCAGCACTCGCTGAGCGTACTCGTAACGCTCCTTCAGCAGCGACTGCACGCTCCGGTCGATCTCGGCGGCTTTTTCCTCGCTGTAATCCCGGCCCTGTGAAAGCTCGTACCCCAAGAAGGGCTGCTCCTCACTGGTTGCAAAGGTCATCGGCGACAGGTCCGTCATCCCCCAGCGCGTCACCATGCTGCGGGCCAGCTTGGTCGCTTCGATCAGGTCGCTTTCCGCGCCGGTGGTGATGCTCTTGAGCGCGATCTGCTCCGACACCCGGCCGCCCATCATGACAGCCAGCCGCGCCATCAGATACTCTTTGCTATAGTTGTACTGGTCTTCGCCCGGCATCTGTTCGGTCACGCCCAGGGCCCGGCCGCGTGGGATGATGGTCACCTTGTTGACCGCGTCCGCATCCGGCGTCAGCCACGCCACCAGAGCATGCCCCGATTCGTGGTAGGCCACCACCTTGCGGTCGTGCTCGGTCAAGATCAGGTTGCGCTTGGCTCCCAGCCGCACCCGGTCCACCGCAGTCTCGAAGTCTTCCTGATGAATTTGAGAGCTGTTGTGCCGGGCGGCATTCAAGGCGGCCTCATTGGACAGGTTCGCCAGGTCGGCCCCGCTGAAGCCGGTCGTGGTGCGGGCCAGGTTGTCCAGGTCGACGTCATCCGCCAGGTTGAGGTTCTTAGTATGGATCTGCAAGATCTTGAAGCGGCCGCGCCGGTCAGGCAGGCCGACCGTGATCTGTCGGTCGAAGCGCCCGGGGCGCAGCAGCGCTGGATCGAGCACGTCCGGGCGGTTGGTGGCGGCGATTACGATCGTCTCGTGATGCTCGTCGAAGCCGTCCATCTCCACCAGCAGCTGGTTGAGGGTCTGCTCGCGCTCGTCATTGACGTTACCCACACCGGTGCCACGCCGCCGTCCGACCGCGTCCAGCTCATCGATGAACACGATCGAGGGCGACTGCGCCATGGCTTTTTGGAACAGGTCGCGAACCCGGCTGGCGCCCACGCCGACGAACATCTCCACGAATTCCGAGGCGCTGATGCTGAAGAAGGGCACTCCCGCCTCCCCGGCCACGGCTCGCGCCATCAAGGTCTTTCCGGTTCCGGGCGGCCCCACCAGCAGCACGCCGCGCGGGATGCGCGCCCCCAGTTCATGGTACTTCTCCGGCTCGCGTAAGAAATCCACGACCTCCTGCAGCTCTTGCTTGGCCTCGTCCACCCCGGCCACATCGTCAAAGGTCACCTTGGGGCGGTCCACGTTGTACTCGCGCGGCTTGCTGCGCCCGATGCTGGTAATCCCGCTGGCCCCAGCCTTGGCGGCGCATCAGCCAGAACATCAGCACGATGAACAGCAAGAACGGCAGCGCATACGTCAGCAGCATGCTGACCAGCGGGTTCGGCGGCGGCGCAACGTTGATCTCCACGTTATTCTGTCGCAGCATGGTGATCAAGTTGGGGTCGCCCTCCGCCTCCGGATAGATGGTGTTGAAGTCGATATAGCTGGCAGGGGGGACGGGGGTCGCAGATGGTGCAGCAGCTGCGGCTTGAGATCCCGGCTGCGGCCACAGCACCTCTTTGGCAAATTTCCCGGTGATCTCGCTCCCGGACAGCTGCACGGTAACCACATTTCCGCTCTCGACCTGGTCGAGGAAGGCGCTGTACGGGATCGTCACCTCCGGGCTCGTTTTGGGTAGAAACGCGAAAATATTCCAGATTAACAAGCCGATGGCGACCAGCCACCAAAACCAGTGGATTTTGGGCCTCTGCGGCGTCGGTGAAGGTTTGTCCTGCATTGCTTTCTCCTTTATTCCTTCTCGCTATCGTAATTTCCAGAACAAGATTAACGGGAAGATGGCTATTTGATAGATGCCACTGCCGGTTCCCAAAACAATTCGAGCAATCATTTCGTAAACCGCTACTACTATTTTAGTGGAAAAGTGAAGATTTACATTAATGTTTTATATATAATGAATAAGAAGGGAATTGTTGTTCGAGGGGGAACAGAAAATTCAAGGGAGGGAATTATGCAGCAATCCATTGTGGGTCCGAAAAAGCGGGGGAAGTTCGCCTGGCTGCGGGTCTTGTTGCTGGGCATCGCCCTGTTCTTTGCCAGTCTGGCCGTACTGGTCTTCACCGGCAATCCAAACCTCTTTCCAACCGTGGTGCTGATTGGCAGCTTCCTGGTGCCCATCGCTTACGTGGCCTTTTTCTACGAGCGTCGCGAATACAGCACCCTGACCATGCCTTCCACCGTGTACATGTTCCTCTACGGTGGCATCTTGGGCGTGCTGGCTTCGTCCATCCTGGAGCCGATCTTCATCCGCAAGATGGACGTCCTCTCCGTGCTGCTGATCGGGTTGATCGAGGAAGGCGCCAAGATCTTGGGCGTGATCCTTATCGCCCGCTCCCGCAAGCATGACTCCGAGATGGACGGTCTCATTCTAGGCGCAGCAGCCGGGATGGGCTTCGCCGCCCTGGAGAGCATGGGCTACGCCTTCACCTCTTTCATGTCGTCGCAGGGCAGCCTCAGCACCACCGTCACTGTCACCCTGCTGCGCGGCGTCCTATCACCGATCGGTCATGGCACCTGGACGGCCATCCTCGCCAGCACCCTGTTCCGCGAAAGCAAGGCCCACCGCTTCCGCTTCAATTGGAAGGTCATCGTCGCCTACCTCACGGTCGCCCTGCTGCACGCAGCCTGGGATGGCCTGCCGCCCGTCGTCTCCTATCTCTTCTCGCAGGGCCTCGACGTGCTGATCGCCCAATCGCTGATCGGCGGCGTCGGCCTGTTGATCCTGTGGCTGCGCTATCGTGAGGCCAAGCGCTTGCAAATCGAAGAACAGCTCATAGAACAGCAAGCGATCACCGCAGCCGTCGTGGAACCGCCTTCATAGATCCCGCAAGCGTCAGGTGGGGACGCACTTCAAGAGTGCGTCCTCACCTCTTCGCTCGATCCAACGAAACGGAAACGTTCTGCGCCTCTTTCGCCCCCATCCATCACAACAACAGCGGCAAGAACGGCGGCTCTTCCGGCGAGCTCCCTTCCAGCCACTTCTGCGCCCCAATCTCTTGGAGGATCGCAGCCCCCTTGCTCCATTCCGTCTGCCGCCGCTCACCGGCATGCAGTCCCGCCAGCGCCAGGTGCACGGCGGCCTCCTCGTGCTTGCGGCCCATCTCCTGAGCGAGCTGCAGGCTGCGCAGCAGGTGTGCCTCGCGTTCCTCCTGCGCTTCCGGCGGCGTGATCTCGGCCAGGCAGCGCAGGGCCAGCTGCTCCAGCACCCGGGATTTCAGCTGCCGGCCGCTCTCCAGCGTCTGCTGGACGGCAGCCAGCGCCCGCTCGCGCTCACCCTTGGCGTGGTAGCACAACGCCAGCCACAGCACGTCCTGCCCGTATGCCTCACGCGAGCCGCGTCTCTCATAATAGGCATGCGCGGCCTCCGTCTCTGCAATCGACAAGTCATACTTGCCAAAGTGATACAGGATCTCCCCCAAATTCCGGCGGCCCCGGTAGTACTCGTGCACAAAGTTGATCCGCTCTGCCAGGTCGATGTGCTCTTGGGTCAGGCTCAAGGCCGCTTCCAGGTCGCCGCGCACAAATTGGACCAGCCCCAGGTAGCTGACGACGTAGGTCAGCAGGTGGTCCGAGCCGGTTTCCTGATAGAAGCGGATCACCTCCAGGAGGGTTTTCTCCGCCAGGTCCAGCTCACCCATCGTCCAATACACCAGGCCCAGATTACTCTTCAGCGATTCGGCGTTGAACTGGTCCTGCGCCTGATCGAACAGCTGCATCGCCTGCTTCAGGCCCGCCACCGACTCCTGGTAGCGCCCACGCGCCCACAGCAGCGTCGACCGGTCGGTCAACAGGTTTGCGGTCAAGGTCAGATCGGGCCGGCCCTCGCGCTCGTCCAGCTGGAGCATGTCCTCCACCAGTTCCAGCGCCCGCTCCGTCTGGCCGCGCTCGCGCAGTAAGATCAGCTGGCACTGCTGGAACTGCAGCCAGGCCTGGGCTGCCTGCTCGGAGATTTCGGCCGCGGGCAGGCTGCCGTAAAATCGCTCGCTCATCTGCCGGATCAGTTCGTCGGCCAGGTCCGGGCGTCCATCGGCCCGGTAGCAGGTGAACAAAACCCGGACGGCGCGCGCCGCCTGCACCAGCGGCGCTTCCGCCATTTGAAGCACTTGCTCCCCTTCGGCGATAGCCTGATCGAACTGCCCCCGGTACATGTACACGTCCCCCAACGAGCAGCGGTACTCGGCCGTCAAGCCGGCGCGACCGTCCGGCACGTGCTCGATGGCGAAACGCAGCTCGGCTTCCCACACACTGCCCAGGCCCCAGCGCAGTGGCAAGGGATGCAGCAGCGAGATCAGCTCGAAGGATTTCTGATTTAGATCTGTAAAGCGGTGGGTCTCGTTCAGCAGGGTTAAAAAGCTGCGGATGTGGGTGCGCACCATCGCGGCAGGGGCGTCGGACAAATACGTCAGCGACTTGGCGATGCGCCGTTCAAGTTGGCGCACGTACTCCCTGCGCCAATCTTCCGGCGCATCCCGTGAAGAACCGGCCGGCGCATCAATCATTGCCGGTCTTGTCCTCCCACAGGTGCAGGATATCGGTCTGCAAGAAGGTGGTCGTCAGGCGGTGCAGGCGGTACAGCGAGCGCTCGGTGTCCCCGTTCACCTCCAGCAGCGAGAACTGGTCCAGCTCCTTGAGCGCCGCGTAAAAATCTTCTTCGCTCTGGTCGCTCATGAAACGCAAGAACTCAATGTCCTCCCCCTCCGGGTCGGATGGCAAGAAGGACAGCAAGAACTTTTTGGCCGGCTCGTGCAGCGATTGCCAGGTCTGCCAAAACAGGTAGTGATACAGGGTATCCATGCCCACCCGGGCCTCGCGGAACCCTGCCAGGATCTCGCTGAGCGGGCGCAGATACAGCTGCGCCGCCACCAGCTTGAGCGCCAACGGCAGTCCGCCCACCACCTGGTACAGCTCGTCGAATCTCTCCGGCGTGATCCGCCGCGAGCGGCCGCGCCGTGCAATCTCCGCCTCGATCAACGCATAGGCGCTGTCTCGGTCCAGCTCCATGACTGGGATGATGTGCACAAAAGGGAACTCACGCAAGGTCTGGCGAGTGGTGATTAAAAAGCGGCTTAGCCCGGCCATTTTCCCCAGGGCCGGCACCAGCTGGCGGTACTCATTCACCGTCTCCAAGTTATCCACCACAATCAGGTGCGGCTCTTGCGCCAGCGCCGACTTCAGCCCCTCCAGCCGCTTCTCAAGCGGTTGGGCCGTCAACCCCGGATGGCCCAACTGATCGCACAAGCGAGCGGTGATATCCTCCAGCGTGGTGGCTGAATCGGCCACCGGCGAGAGCTTGCCGTCCTCCACCAGGATCGCCTGTCGCGCACTCACCCAGGCGATGCGGCTCCATCGCTCGGTCGTCTCCGGCCGGCTGATAAAAGCCCGCGCCAGCGCAGACTTGCCGATGCCGCCCATGCCCTCCAGACTGACCAGCCCCGGCCCTTCCGCTCCGCCGAACAGCTGCGACAGCAGCTCGAAGTACGGCTGCACCCCAATCAACGAGACGTATTCCTGCAATGGCAGGGGGATGCGGCTGCGCTCTGCTTCCGTCTCAATCTGCACAGCGTTGTTGCCCACTCCTACCTCTTCGGCCTCCAGCACGGCCCGCTGCGCATCCTTTGCCAGCAATCCCAGCCCGTGGATCACCCGCTTACGGAAATGCTGCGGGACCACGCTGGCCGCTTTCGCCATCTCCCCCACACTCAAAGAAATTCCAGAGAAGTAGCGATAATAAAGCGCGCTCCACGCCGCCAGGGCGCGATTGCGCGAGGATGCATCCTCCGTAATGTGCTGTAGAGCCTTTGGCCGGTTGGTGGGCCGGTCGCCGTTCAGGCCCTCCGCCTGGCGCAGGTCGGCATACGCCTGCCAGGCGAGTTTGTACAGCAAATCCTCAAAAGATAATTTACTCGTCTCCCCTGTCGACGGGTCGACCCAGCTCAACCAATCCAACCCGGTGGATGCAGTTCGGCCGTTGTGAGCAGCCCGCAGCAGGGCTTCGATGGTCTCTGGTGTAATTTTAGTTAGGTCCATGTTCGATTCCGGTTCGAAGTCAGTTCGGTTCCTCTGGCAATTCTTTTGCATTCCCTCTATTATAGGCAATACTTCACAAGGGCGGCAACAAATTTAGAAAGCAAAAATTCGGGTGCGAAACGATGTTAGCTCTGAGGGGACCCGCACCGATACACAGACTGGGATGCAACTGCGACGACACCGCCGGTACCATCCCAGTCTGTGCCCACCCTTCGTGAACGCAGATTTACGACCCGACGCCGCAAAGCCAAAGATACTCAAACTGGCGCCGGGCCGTTAAGACACTGAAAGCAGACAGCGCCGTACCCATACAGAATAAGGGCGCAAGAAAGAACAGCTACTTGAAAAGCAGGGACCCGATGCGGGTCCCTGCTTTTCATCCTGTCGGCAGTTTAAATCCGCAAGATCAGCCGCGCAATCGTGAAATAGATGAACAGTCCGGTCGCGTCCACCAGGGTGCTCATCACCGGGCCGGAAACCACCGTCGGATCGATCTTCAATCTGGCTGCCAGGATCGGTAAGAAAGCGCCCAGTCCGTTCGCCCACACCACGATCGTAAAGATCGCCAGGGACACGGTCAGGGCCAACCCCTGCGTCGAGCCCCAGGTGAGCGCCCGGAAGTAAGCGATGGTTGCCATGCCCGCTCCCAACAGCAGCCCCACCCGCAGCTCGTGCCACATGGAGTGCACCGCGTCGCCCAGGTCGATCTCGCCGACTGCTAGGGCGCGGATGATGGTGCTGGTGGTCTGCGATCCGGCGTTGCCGCCTGTGCCGATCAGCAGCGGCACGAAGAACGACAACGCCACCACCGACGAAAGCTCATCCTGGAAGTGGCGCAGCACGGTCCCGGTCAAGCTCTCGGTGACGAACAGCAGCAGCAGCCAGCCGATGCGCTTGCGGAACACGGTGCTGATCTGGGTCGTCAGGTAGGGCTTCTCCAGTGGCTCGGCGCCGCCGAAGCGCTGAATGTCCTCGGTGGTCTCATCCTCGATGATGTCGATCACGTCGTCGATGGTGATCACGCCGATCAGGCGCTTGCCGCCGTTGACCACCGGCAGGGCGGTCAGGTCGTAGTGCGTCATGATGCGGGCGCACTCCTCCTGGTCGGTGCCGGCTACGACCGAGATCACGTCGGTATTCATTATGTCACCCAGCTGCGCCTTGGGAGCCGCGACGATCAGTTGGCGCAGGTTAACCACGCCCACCAGCGCGGCCATTTTGTCCACCACGAACAGGTAATTGATGTTGTCGTCGTCCGGCTGCCACTCGCGAATGGCTTGCAGGGCCTCCCGGGCGGTCATGCGCTCACGCAGCGCCAGGAACTCGGAAGTCATCAAGCCGCCGGCGCTGTCGTCGGGGTGTAACAACAGCGGGCGCACCTCTTCCGGGTTCTTCATACCTGCCAGGATGGTGCGGGCCTGCTCTTCGTCGATGTCGCCCAGCAGGTCGGCCGCCTCATCCGGCTCCATCTCATTAACGATCAGGATGGCGTTGTCTGGGGGGATAGAACGCATCAACTCGGCCGCTTCTTCATCCTCGAGTTCTTCCAGGATATCGGCTGAGGTGGATGGATTGAGCTGAGGCAGCAAGGCGATCTTGGCCTGCTCGTCCAGCTCATTGAAGACGTCTGCCTGGTCGGGACCGCGCAGCGCTTCCAGCAGTTGGATGGCGGAATCCAGGTTGTTCTCCCCCAAGGCAACCTGGAGCTGGGCCAACACGGTATCGGTATCAAATCTGGCCATAAAAACATCTCCCGGACAAATGCCCGGGAGACGTGAAGCCACAAACTGAGCCTCAGTTTCTCAGGAATTTGCCCTATTTACAACTAGGTCGGATTCAGTTGTTTCCCAGAAACTGGGAGGCTTGTCTTTCATCCTGTTCCTTTCAACTAAGGTTGATGGACGTACGTGAACCCTGGAAAAGATTTCTTCAGGGTCTTTTATATCGTCCTTATTATACTTCGGATGAATTAAAGTGATCTTAAGAAGACGTCAAGATAGAGCGCCTTCGTCTGGATGACAGTGCCGCAGCGACTTCGAATAGAAACGCTGTCTCCCGTCATATCCGCTTTCCGGCAGGCGTTTCGGCAGCCTGTCCTGGCTGGTTCCTGATCGCCGACAGGGCCCAAGAGGGCAGGTACAGCGGCAGGCTGCTCAGAAAGCGCAGGACCACGCCCGGGTAGCCGAATTGATCGGCCAGCATGTCGGCCAGGGTCTGGGCCATGTAGCGGTTCTTCATGAACAACTGGTAGCTGAGATTCTGGTAGCGGTAGAACAAGGTTGAGAAGCGTAGACCCATGGCGTGGCTGCTGCCGATCGCCTGCCGCACCCGGCTTGGATAGCTCTGCGGACCGCCATCCAGCAGCGATTCAGCCGCCAGTTGTCCACTCTTCATCGCAAAGCGGATGCCCTCGCCGGTAAATGGGTCCACCAACCCGGCCGCGTCGCCCGCCAACAGGATACGTCCACGCGCCAGGGCGTCGCCGAAGACCTGCACCGGCAGCGGGTGACCGCGCAGCTTTGCGCCGCTCAGGTCAATCCCATACCGCTCCATCACTTCGAACAGCTTGGCCTTCAACTCCCCCCGCCCCGGATGCAGCGAGCCGATGCCCACCGAGAGGTGCTCCATCTTGGGGAAGATCCACAGGTAACCGGTCTCCAGCTCGCCAAAGATCAAGATCGGACGGCCCTGCCAGCGCTGCATGACGTCCGCGGGCGCTTCCACCTCGGCCTCGATAGCCGCTGCCAGCCGGCCCTCACGCCGCACGCCCAGGTGCCGCGCCACCACCGAGTTGGCCCCATCCGCGCCGATCAGGTAGCGGGCGTGGATACTCTCGCCGTCCTGCGTCTCGGCCACCACTTCATCGGGCGTCTCGACGATCTGGCGCACAGGACTGTTGTCGCGCACCTCGGCGCCGCTGTGCTCCAGCAGATACGCGTCGAAGCGGTCGCGGATGACCATGCACAGGCCTGCGCCGGCGATGTTGTAGGTGATCACGTGGTCCTTGAAGCCGTACGAGAACGAGCGCGCACGCGTCTCGATGACCGGCTCGAAGGAGAAGGGGAAGCGCCCCAGCATCACCGCCGACAGCCCTCCACCGCACACCTTGTAGCGCGGCAGGCGCTCCTTCTCCAGCACCACCACCTTCTTTCCAGCCTGGCTCAAGAACGTGGCTGCGGTGCCACCCGCCGGCCCGCCTCCCACAATCATCACGTCATACGTTGCCATCTTACCCCCCGTTCGAACTTGGATCGCGCAGGCGCTTGCAGCGCCAGGGATTTTGAAAGGGAAGAAGGGCCTTTCTTTCCAAGACCCTTCACGTTCTCAGCCGTCTTGCGGTTCCTTGATCCCGGCCGGTTCTATCTGCACCTGCTTCTCCGGCTGCTTCAGGAAATCGATGATCAACGGCGCTGCCTGCTCCGGCATCTCGGTCTGCGGGTAATGCCCCGCACCCTCGATCAGTTCCAGCCTGCCGCCGGTCTGTTCGGCAATGAACCGGCCTTCGGCCGGCGGGTCCGGGAAGTCCGGATCTTTGGTTCCCATCATCACCAGCGTGGGCGCCTTCACCCGATCCAGCCGGTCGAGAGCCGGTTTGCGCGGCGATCCGCCCAGCGCAATCGCAGCGTGGAAGCGCCCAGGCTCCGACAGGTTCTCCCGCAGTTGGCGCTTGTACTCTGCAAAATCGGCCGGTTTGTGGCTGGGATACAACATATTATAGTAAGCAACCCAGGTGCGCGCCCGCCAGGGGTTGTTGAACATGATCCACATGGCAGCCGCCATGAACGGGCTGAGCTTCGACTCGCGCACCACCGCCCCAATCAGCGTCAGCGAGCGCACCCGGCTGGGCTGCTCGACCGCGGCCCAAACCACCGGTGCAGCCGCAAACGAGGTGCCGATGACGTGCGCCGGGCCGGCATCCAGGCGCTCGATCATCGCCAGGATGTCTTCGCCCACCGAAGGCGTATCGTAGCGCTCCCAGGGCACGCTCGACTCACCCTGGCCGCGTAGGTCCATCGTCACCGGGTGGAAGCCGGCGTCGCGCAGCCGGGGCGCCAGGAAGCGGTACTCGCTGCGCAGCGCGCCCATGCCCGGCAGCATCAACACGAGCTGGCCATCGCCGCCGTAATCGCTGTATGCTAAAGAACCTTGTGGTCTCTGTAAAAATTGCGTTTCCATAAAACCCCCGATCATTCTTCCTGGAACATCCACTCCGTTTTTCGGATAGCGGGAGTGACACAGCGCCCGCCTCCGGACAATCGAATAACTGGTTTATTTATACCATTTTCATAACAAGATATAAATAGTCTACTTTCGAAAACGTGGATAAAACGATGAAGGATAGGATGAACTGCACCGGGAGCGGCAGCTGCGGGCCGGGGCAGCGGGCATTCTATCGTTCTTGACGACGACGCCGGCCGCGCCTGGAGTTCGAAAGCACAGGATAACGCCTCCGGAATCAACCTTAATCCATTCCAAAGGTTCGTTTAATCCCAAAATAATGTCCGGCTCTAGAAATGAAGTATAATCATTCACTGCCTGGGTAAATCCTCGGGCAGTATTTGTAAAATTTTAAGGAAGGCAAGCGATGTCACAAGTTGGGGCGCCAGAACTTATTCTGACTGCTGCCATTGTGCTTCTGCTGTTCGGACGAGGCCGTCTCGGCAAAGCCGCCGGTGAACCTGGCAGCGGGATCCGAGCATTCCGAGAGGGTCTTAACGGTAACAAAGAAACGAAGCAAGACTGCAGCCTGGAAACAGCTGCAGGAGAAGAAGAAACAGAAGTTATATCTGATAAAGGCAGGCAAGCCCATGCAAACGAATCGTATCCGCAATTGGATTATCATTGCCGTCGTTTTATTGACTGTAGTGTTTACACTTTGGCCAAATAACCCCGGCATCAAAATCGGCAGCTTTCAACGCGACCTGAAGACCAAAGAGGGCCTCGACCTCCGTGGTGGTATGCGCGTGCTGCTGGAAGCCGACCTTCCCGCCAACGTCGATGTCACCCCGCAGGAGATGGACGATGCGCGCCAAATCCTGGAGAACCGCGCCAATGGCCTGGGCGTCAACGAGGTCACCATCGAGACCGCCGGCCAGCGCCGCCTGGTTGGAGAGTTCCCCGGCGTCACCGATCAACAGCAAGTGATCGACGCCCTCAAGCAGACCGGCCAGTTGGCCTTCGTGCCTTTCGGCAACACGCCACTGCCGGAAGGCACCCAGATCAAGATCGACTACGCCAATCCGGTTGACCCGACCGCCCCGGTGGTGCTCCCGAGCAGCGCGCCAAGCGGCGCGACCGGCTCTGACCAGACCACCCTCCCGTCGCCGACCGACACCGCTGCCCCCAGCGCCTACCAGCCGCTGTTCACCGGCACCGGGCTCGAATCGGTCAGCGTCACCACCAGCCAGCTGGGCGAGCCCCAGGTCGCTTTCGTCATGAAATCGGACGCTGCCAAGGCCTTTTCCGACTTCACCTCCACCCACGTGGGCGAGTACCTCGGCATCGTTCTTGACAACAAGGTCATCTCCTCCCCGACCATCAATTCGGCCATCACCAAGGGCGAGGGCGTGATCGAGGGCAACTTCACGATCGACAGCGCCAACGCGTTAGCCGTCCAGCTGCGCTACGGTTCGCTGCCGGTACCCTTCAAGATCGTCGAAACTCGGGCGGTCGGCGCAACCCTTGGCCAAGACTCGGTCAACAAGAGCGTTACCGCCGGCGCGATCGGCCTGCTGCTGGTGATCTTGTTCATGGGCATCTACTATCGCCTGCCCGGCGTCGTGGCCGACATCGCCCTGCTCATCTACGCCGCCACCACCTTTGCCCTGTTCAAAATCATTCCGGTCACCCTCACCCTTCCGGGTATCGCCGGTTTTGTCTTGAGTATCGGCGTCGCGGTGGATGCCAATATCCTGATTTTCAGCCGCTTGAAAGAAGAGCTGCGGGCAGGCAAACCCCTGGTCCAGGCCATCGATCTCGGCTGGAACCGGGCCTGGCCTTCCATCCGTGACTCGAACATCTCGACCCTGATCACCACCGGCATCCTCTTCTGGTTCGGCAGCGCCTTCGGCGCCAGCCAGGTCAAGGGCTTTGCGCTCACGCTGGCCCTGGGTGTGGTCGTCAGCCTGTTCACCGCCATCTTCGTCACCCGTACCCTGCTGCATTTGGTGCTCGATCATCTCAAGTTCACCGAGCACCCGCGCATGTTCATGTCCCCGGTCAAAGAGACCAAGAACGCCAACAAAGGTCTGAACATCATCCGCTACCGCTACTGGTACTTCTTGATCTCACTGATCGTGATCATCCCCGGCTTGCTGTCCCTGGCCATCTGGGGCCTGCCCCTGGCAATCGACTACACCGGCGGCACGTCACTGGAGGTAGCATTCTCCAGCCAGCCGCCCCAGCCTGCCCAGGTCGTCCAGCTCTACTCAGACATGGGCTACCCCGGCGCAGAGGTGCAAACTTCGGAAGGCAATATCCTGATCATTCGCTCGAAAGAGCTGACCAACGATCAAATGACCAGCATCGTCTCCAAGATGGAGAATCAGTTCAACGAGCAGGTGACTGTCAACCGCTTCGACACGGTTGGCCCATCCATCAGCTCTGAGGTCGCCACCCGCGCTGCGGGCGCCGTGGCCGTGGCTGCCCTGGGCATCATCGCCTACATCACCTTTGCCTTCCGCAAGGTGCCGCACGCCTTCCGCTTCGGCACGGCTGCGATCATCGCCATGCTGCATGACGTGGCAGTGGTGATCGGCGCGGCCGCCCTGTTGGGTCACTTCCTGCACTGGGAGGTGGACTCGCTGTTCCTGACGGCCCTGTTGACGGTGATCGGTTTCTCGGTGCACGACACCATCGTGGTGTTCGACCGCATCCGTGAGAACCAGAACATCTACCGCCGCCTGCCGTTCACCACGGTGGTCAATCACGCCGTCGTCCAAACCATGGACCGCTCGATCAATACCCAGCTGACGGTCATGCTGACCCTGCTGGCGCTGGCCCTGTTCGGCGGGCTCACGATCCACACCTTTGTAGTCTTCCTGCTGATCGGTGTCTTCAGCGGCACCTACTCTTCAATCTTCAACGCCTCGCCAATCCTGGTGGTGTGGGAGAACAAAGAGTGGCGCAACTGGTTCCATCACGGCGCCAAAACCGCCGATGCCGAACAAACCGCGTAAGACTTAAAAATCGATTGAACCGCAGGGGCGCGCCATTGGGCGCGCCCCTGTTCGTTTAATGACCGTGCCTCCAGCAATCCATCCGAAAACACAGATCCAATGGCGGCGAGAGAAGCGGATGAGCCGTCAATGCAGACGGGATCTCTGAACCGTGCCCCACCTTGGCGGTCGTCCCACGTCTTCACGCCGTTCTGTTTTTCGTGCTCATTAATGGATAATCCGAAAGCGGCAAGTGGTATGATAGGAAAAGAGAAGGATGAATGCAAGCCATGAAAGAAATGGACCCAAAATTCTCGTAACGTACGCTTCAGTCCACGGCGCGACGCAAGAGGTGACCGAACGGGTCGCCGGAATGCTGCGCGAGCGTGGACAGGCGGTCGGACCCTGAAAGCTTGCGTAGAGGTTAAGATGAAGATATTAGTCCTCATCGGCAGTTACCGCCGCAACGGCAATACCGATCAGATTACCGGGCTGGTGAAAAAGCATTTGCAGGCCGAGGCCTTGGGGGCTCAAACGCCGCTGGAGATCGAGACGGTCTACCTGGGGCAGGAAAAGCTGGAATTCTGCCGGGGCTGCCGCATTTGTTACGACCGCGGCGAGGATCGCTGCCCCAACCAGGATGGCCTTCTGGCGATCAAGGCCAAGATCCTGGCTTCGGACGGCATCCTGCTCGCCAGCCCGGTCTATGTGGACGATGTCAGCGGCATTACCAAAAACTTCATCGACCGGTTGTGCCACGTGTGTCATCGCCCGCAGTTCTTCGGAAAAGTGGCCTTCGTCCTGGCGACCACGGGCGGCTCGCGCACCGGTAAAACGCTCGGCACCATGAAGCTGGCCCTGCAAACCTGGGGCGTCCAGGTGGTGGGGCAGGCGGGCTTCAAGATGGGCGCGCTGATGAAGCGGGCGGACAGTCGTGAGCAGTTCGATACGCGGGCCGCCCAAGTTGCGCATGCGCTCTTCCAGGCGGCTGCCGCCCGCAGCTACCGCAATCCGTCGCTCTTCTCGCTGATTATGTTCACAATCCAGCAGATGTCGTGGCAGAAGAAAGCCGACCCTGAGTCGCTGGATTATCAGTACTGGCAGCAGCGGGGTTGGTTCGACCCCAAACGGACGTTTTATATCGACCACGACGCTGGGTGGCTGAAGGTGGCGCTGGCGCAGAGGATGGGTGTAATCATTGGGAAGATCATGGCGTAAGCAGTGTTAACCCAGCAGCGGGGCGTTGTAGCGCCCCGCTGCTTTTCTCACACACCGGTAATCCGACCACTTTGCTAAGTGCTGCTGCTTAAATCCTCCAGCATTTGTTTGTATTCCTCCCGGGTGATTTCCCCCTTGGCATACCGGGTTTGCACGATGTCCAGCGCAGCCGGTTGGGAGGGCGGCACGGACGTGGAGGACCCTCCGTACCGGTACCCTCTCTCTCGCTGCAGGAACATGCGCGCCAGCCATACGATCAGCAAAATGGCGCCCAGCAGGAAGGCAAACATCAACATACCGCCAAAGATCAACCGGATCCAACCTAAGCCGCCGAACGCTCCGAAATGTCCAAATCCACCATGCATCTCAACTGCCTCCTAAAAAGAATGAATTCCATTCGATGAGCCCTGTTATCTTTTTCCTTTACGTACTCATCTTATCGCAGAGATTTTTAGATTTGGTAAAGATCGTATGTGGATGTCGTGAAGGATTCTCCTCAATTGGATACGATGACTTGCTATTTTTCAAAAAACTGACTAAAATTTAACTAAATTATTTTGTAATACTTTAGGCAAATTCCAGAGAGCCGGCTTATTCTATGAAAGATCGAGTAAAGATCAGCGATATCGCTCGTGAAAGCGGCGTGTCCGTGTCCTCGGTATCGCTCGCGTTGAATAACAAACCCGGCGTGTCGGACGAGACGCGCGCCCGCGTCCTCCAAATTGCCAAAGAGCTTGGCTATCAGGGAAAGCCCTCCCTTTCAACCAACACCAACGGACTACTGGCGACGATCGGTATGCTGGTCAAAGTCGACCCCGACATCCCCCCGTATGCAAACCCCTTTTATTCGAAGATCATGTCCGGGGTCGACGACGCTTGCCGCCGCAAAGGGATCAACCTGTTGTTTGCTTCCCTGCCGGTCGACGACAACAACCGGCCCCTGGAAGTCCCGCCGCTGGCATTCCACGAGAGCGTCGACGGGCTGCTGCTGGTCGGCACCAGCATCGACCAGGCCTTCGGGCAAAGCATCCGTGAGTTAGAGATGCCGCTGGTCCTGGTGGATGCCTATGATGAGAACCAGAGCTTCGACACCATCATCTCGGACAACTTCCATGCGGCTTATCAGGCAGTCGAGTATCTGATCCGCAAGGGGCATCGCAGCGTTGGCCTGCTGGGCGGCTCTTCCCGCTGCTTTCCGAGCATCTGCGACCGGCGCAGCGGCTACCTGCAGGCCATGAAAGACAACGATCTCGGTCAGATAACCATCCGCGACTTCAATATCAATAAGACCCACGGGCAAGATGAGGCGCTGCGCATGATGCACGAACACCCCAACCTCACCGCCCTGTTCTGCGTGAACGACGATGTCGCCGGCGCCGCCATCCGGGCCGCGCAGACCCTGGGCAAGCGTGTGCCGGAGGACATTTCCATCATCGGTTACGATGACACCTACATCGCTTCCAACACCCATCCTGCGCTCACCACCATGCACGTCGACACGCTGACGATGGGGCGGGCCGCAGTGCACCTGCTCTCGCTGCGCCTGGAGTACCCCGAATCGGAACCGCTCACTCTGACCGTCCGTCCTCGGCTGGTCGAACGCCAGTCGGTTGACTGCCCAAACCTCACATCCCAAAAACAGTAAGGAGACCGAATTTCATGACGAATAGTCCGCTTCCCAATATCCCCTGGGAAGATCGCCCAGCCGGATGTTCTGATGTCGTATGGCGCTACAGCGCAAACCCGATCATCCCACGCGATCTGATCCCCTCGTCGAACAGCATATTCAACAGCGCCGTGGTGCCTTTCAACGGACACTACGCCGGCGTCTTCCGCTGCGACAACAAAAAGCGCGAGATGAACATTCACCGCGGCGAAAGCCAGAACGGCATCGATTGGACGCTCGCCAACGACCCGATCGACTGGATCTGCGACGACCCGGAGATTGGCAGCTTCCAGTACCGCTACGACCCGCGCGTGGTCTGGCTGGAAGACCGCTACTACGTCACCTGGTGCAACGGGTACCACGGCCCCACCATCGGCGTCGGCTACACCCACGACTTTACCGATTTTTACTTCCTGGAAAACGCGCTGCTGCCCTTCAACCGCAACGGCGTGCTGTTCCCGCGCCGGATCAACGGCAAATACATGATGCTCAACCGCCCCAGCGACAACGGTCACACCCCCTTCGGAGACATCTACCTCAGCCAGAGCCCCGATATGATCCATTGGGGCGAGCACCGCTTCGTTATGGGCGTCAAGGGCGGCTGGCAGTCCACCAAGATCGGCGCCGGGCCGGTGCCGATTGAGACTCCCGAGGGCTGGCTGCTGTTCTATCACGGCGTGATCACCTCGTGCAACGGCTTCGTGTACAGCTTCGGGGCAGCTCTGCTCGACCTGGAACAGCCCTGGAAGGTCATCGCCCGGGGTGAGCCCTACCTGCTCTCGCCACAGCGCCTGTATGAGTGCGTCGGCGACGTGCCGAATGTGGCCTTCCCCTGCGCCACGCTCTACGATCAGCCAACCGGCCGCATCGCCATCTACTACGGCGGCGCAGACACGGTCACGGCCCTGGCGTTCGCCCACATCGATGAGGTGGTCGATTTCGTCAAGACCAACACAGAATAGTTCGCGTTTATTTTTTTCGTCAGGTCGTAAAGCAGAGCGCTGAAAGTTCTCGGAAACTTTCAGCGCTCTTTTCTATCCAGTGCGCCCGCGTTGAGGTGGTTGGTTCTTGACTGGATTAAATGAATGGACGAGTTCAAAAAAGGAGGTTGACATTTAATAGTTAAGTACTATAATAGTTAGATACATTAACTATTATTTGCGACTGAAAAGAGTTTAAATGGAAACACAAACCCGAGAAAATTTTAATCCACGAAACGGTCGACCGGTTCTGGGAAACGGTGCCGCCAACCTGGAACTGCGTGCGCAGCAACGTGCGAGCGATTGCCACCGAGCAGTTCGAGATCAGCATCGAGCAGTTCCACATCCTGCGGCATATCCGCAAGGGCTTCCAATCGGTCAGTGAGCTGGCCGGGGTACGCCAGATCAGCCGCCCGGCCGTCAGCCAGACGGTCGAGGCGCTAGTGGAGAAAGGCTTCATCTCCCGCCACCCCGACGCCAACGACCGCCGCTACGTGCACCTGCAGCTCACCCCAGACGGCGAGAACCTGCTGAACGAGATCTTCCGCGCCAACCGCGAATGGATGGCCGAGAAGCTCCTGGCCCTCGATCCGCAAGAGCTGGAAAACATCCGGAATGCTTTGGAAACCCTGCAGCAGCTGCGGGAACTCTTCTAATTAACGGTTGGAGCAATGAAAGAAATTCGTAAATTATTCCACTTCATCAAGCCTTACTGGCATTTTGCAGTCCTCTCGCTGGTGCTGCTGACCGCTGTGCTGTTCATCGACCTGTCGATCCCGCGCCTGATCCAGCGCATCATCGATCAGGGCGTTAACGCCAACAACATGCCGCTGGTGCTGCAAACCTCGGCCCTGATGATCGGGCTGTCGCTGCTGCAGTTCGCCCTGGCGGTCGGCAACAATATCTACTCGATCCGGGTCGGCGAGGGCGTGGCACGCGACCTGCGCGAAGCCTTGTTCGTCAAGATCCAATCCTTCTCGTACGGCAACATCGACCGCTTCACCACCGGTCGCTTGATGGTGCGGCTGTCCTCCGACACCACCGCCATCCAGCGCATCTTTCAGGTCTCGCTGCGCATCGGCACGCGCGCCCCGCTGTTGATCCTCGGCAGCCTGATCTTGATGTTCAACACCAACCGGGGCCTGGCGATGACCATGCTGCCGCTGCTGCTGATCACCTCGACGGTCATCCTGCTCTTTAGCATCCGCATGGAGCCGCTGTTCCTCAGCGTTCAGCAGAAGCTGGACCGGCTCAACACCGTGCTGCAGGAGAATATCGCCGGGGCGCGGCTGGTGAAGGCCTTCGTGCGGGCCGAGCGTGAGGGCCAGCGCTTCGAGGCCGCCAACGACGATCTGACCGAGCGCAGCGTGGACGTGATGACCTTCATGTCCACCATGGGCCCGCTGATGACCTTCTTCGTCAACATCGGCATCGTGCTGGTGATTTACTTTGGCGGGCTGCGCGCGATCGCAGGCGGCATGACCGACGGTGAGATCATCGCTTTCGCCAACTACCTGACCACCACCATGGGCCCGCTGCTGCTGATGGGCATGCTCGCCAACGTCCTGGCCAACGGCATCGCTTCAGCCGGGCGCGTGAACGAGATCCTCGACACCGTGCCGGATGTGCAAGAAGAGCCGGACGCCCAACCCCTGCCCGAGACCGCCCAACCGCGGGTGACCTTCGAGAACGTCCGCTTCCACTACAACGGCAGCAGCGACTACAACGTCTTGGAGGGCATCGATCTGACCGCCGAGCCGGGGCAGACCGTCGCAATCCTGGGGGCGACCGGCGCGGGCAAGTCCTCGCTGATCGACCTGATCCCGCGTTTCTACGATCCGTCCACGGGCAGCATCCGCATCGACGGGACCGACATCCGCACGGCGCAGCAAAGCTCACTGCTCGGGCATATCGGCATTGTGCCGCAAGAGACGATCCTGTTCTCCGGCAGTGTGGCCGACAACATCCGCTACGGTCGCCCACAAGCCGGTGACGAGGAGGTTATCGCCGCCGCCAAGGCCGCTCAGGCCCACGACTTTATCCTGCGGCTGCCGCAAGGCTACGAGACGCACATCGAAGAGCGCGGCGTCAACCTGTCGGGCGGGCAGAAACAGCGCATCGCCATCGCCCGGGCGATTGTCACCAGACCCAAGATCTTGATCCTGGACGACAGTACCAGCTCGGTCGATGTGGAGACCGAGACCAGGATCCAGGACGCTCTCAAGGGCATCATGAAGGGCGCCACCAGCTTCGTGGTGGCCCAGCGCATCAGCACCGTGCTCAACGCCGATAAGATCATCGTGATCGACCGCGGCCGCATCGCCGCAGAGGGCACCCACGCCGAGCTAATGCAGTCCAGCCCAATCTACCGGGAAATCTACGACTCGCAGTTGGGGAACGGCTTCCACACGCAGGAAACCGCAGTTTCTCAAGACGCCGAGTGGAGCTTATAGGGATGTCGAACGCATCTGGAAATTCCAACAACACCGGCCGCGAGGAATATCGCGACCGGCCGCCCATCCCCGGGCGTGGGCCGCGCCACTTTGGCAAGATCGAAAAGGCCCAAGACCCACGCCAGGCCTTGCTCCGGCTGGCGGATTATCTGAAGCCCTTCCGCACACCGCTGATCCTGGTGTTCTCGTTCGTGGTCGGCTACACCCTGCTGGGACTGCTCGGGCCGTACCTGATCGGTCTGGCCATCGATAAGTTCATCGGCGGCAAAGACCCGGCCGGGCTGCTGCGGCTCGCCCTGTGGATGATGGGCTCGTATTTGCTGTACAACCTGTTCCAGGCGATCGCCAACCGCACCATGGCGCGGATATCGCAGCGGGCGCTCAAGAACCTGCGCGCCGACCTGTTCGGCCACCTGCAGCGCCTGTCGATCGGTTTCTTCGATACCCACGGGGCCGGCGAGCTGATGAGCCGCCTGACCAACGACATCGACGCCATCAACCAAGCCGTCTCGCAGAACGTCACTTCGCTGCTGGCCAGCGTGCTGTCGCTGGTAGGCATCATCGTCGCCATGTTCGTGCTCAACCACTGGCTTGCCCTGGCCACCCTGGTAATCGTGCCGGTCATGTACTTCTTCACCAACTTCATCGCCACCTACACCCGCAAAGGCTTCCGCAATTTGCAGCGCGAACTGGGCGGCTTGAATGCCGTGATGGAAGAGGCCATCAGCGGACAGAAGGTGGTTAAGGCCTTCCGCCGCAGCGATACCGCCATCGAGGCCTTCCGCCAGCACAACGAGGCGGTCTACCAGGCCAGCATCTACGCCAACACCTACGCCATGCTGTTGATGCCGATCTCGAACGTGCTGGGCAACTTCTTCGTGATCCTGCTGGCCAGCCTGGGCGGTTACCTGGCGCTGGGCGGGCTGGTCACGGTGGGCGTGATCGCCACCTTCGTCAATTATGGGCGTAACTTCATCCAGCCGCTGCAGCAGCTGGCCAACATGTTCAACGCCATCCAGGCGGCGCTGGCCGGCGCCGAGCGGGTGTTCGAGATCATCGATACCCGGCCCGAGATCGAGGATGCGCCGGACGCGCTGCCGCTGCCCATCACACAGGGCCACGTGCGGCTGGACAACGTCCGGTTTGGCTACCGGCCTGAACAAACCATCATCAAGGACATGAGCCTGGAAGCACTGCCTGGGCAGACCATCGCCCTGGTGGGCCCAACCGGCGCAGGCAAGACCACCATCATCAATCTGCTGACCCGTTTCTACGAGATCCAGGACGGATGCATCCGCATCGACGGTAAAGACATCCGCCTGATCCGCAAGGCCGAACTGCGGCGCAAGCTGGGCATCGTGCTGCAAGACACCTTCCTGTTCGCCGATACCGTCATGGAGAACATCCGCTACGGGCGGCTGGAAGCCACGGATGATGAAGTCATCCGGGCGGCCGAGCTGGCCGACGCCGACCACTTCATTCGGCAGCTGCCGGACGGCTACCAGACGCAGCTGTCGGAGCGGGCCGGCAACCTAAGCCAGGGCCAGCGTCAGCTGCTGGCCATTGCCCGGGCCATCCTGGCCGACCCGGCCATCCTGATCCTGGACGAGGCCACCAGTTCGGTCGACACGCGCACCGAAGCGCGCATTCAGAAGTCGCTGCTGCGGCTGATGGAAGGGCGCACCAGCTTCGTCATCGCCCACCGGCTGTCCACCATCCGCGACGCCGACAAGGTGATCGTCATCGACCGCGGCGAGATTGTCGAACAGGGCACCCACCAAGAGCTGCTCGACCGGCGCGGTTTCTATCACAATTTGTACGTGAGCCAGTTCAAGGGCCAGGCGATTTAGGAAGATTAAGAGAGTAGAGAGTGGAGAACAGTGACTGTTCTCCACTCTCTGCTGTGAAAATAGAAAGCCTCATGTAGCTCCAGGCATCCTCGCGAAGCACCCTGTAAGGGCTGCCTGGGGCTACATGCCAATCATGTGGACTGTTCTCTGATTTCAATGCGTTATGAGCTGATCGATCACCAGATATACTAAAAAGCCGATAAAGAACGTCGAGGCGATCCAGGGGCTCTCTGAACCCTGGTGGGCCTCCACCAACAGCTCCTCCGTCACCAGGTACATCAACGCCACCGCTCCGAAGGCCAGCACTGCCGCCAGGGTCACGGCCGACACGCCTGCCAGCAGGGTCACGCCAACGACCGAGCCCGCCACCGCCAGCAGCGAGAGCGTGGGCGGCGCAGCGATGATCTTCCACCTGGCCGCGCCTTTGCCCAGGTTGATCGCTACCGACAGGCCCAGGAACAGGAACTCCAGCGTGAGGGCGATGGTCAGCAGCAGCCCGGTCTCCCCCCGGCCGCGAAGCCCGCCCCGGTCACCAGGCCGTCGATCAGCACGTCCACGCCGATGGCCCCAATCAAGCCGATATCGGCGCCCTGACCGCTCGAATTCTTCTCCAGCCGGTCGGTGCCGCTGCGCAGCGCGACCATGACCGCAATGCCGACCCCAAATCCGAGGATCGCCACCCACGGGGATTGGACCACCACCTTCGGGATCAACTCCAGGGCCGCGGCCGCGAACACCACACCCGCCGCAAAGTGCTGGACGATGCTGCGCACCGTCTCGCTCGGCGGCCAGAACGCCGCAATCACCCCGCCAACGCCGCTGGCGGCCAGTGGGATGAGCGCATACAGCAAGGCCTGTGTGAGCATGACCATCCTCCTTTCTATCCCCCAGATTCATTATAAGGGAAGAGAGTGGAAAATGGAGAGCAGTCTGGCAGTAACTGCCCTTCACGCTCCACTCTCTTGACATCATCCCGATCTGATGATAATATACCTAATAGTTGAGCAATCATTCAACTATTAGGAGCGATTATGGATTCAACGGATATCTTAACCATCGACGAGCAGACCGCCGCGCGTGTGGCTGGGCTGTTCGAATCCCTCAGCGACCCCACCCGGGTGCGCATCCTTGCGGCCCTGGTCGAGGGCGAGGCCAACGTGGGCGACCTGGTCGAGGCGCTGGGGCTGACCAAGTCGGCGGTGTCGCACCAGCTGCGCACGCTGCGAGATAAGCGGGTGATCCGCTCGCGCAAGCAAGGCCGCCAGGTGTTCGTCGCCCTGGACGATGCTCACGTCGCCGAGCTGTTCGCGCGTGGCATGGAGCACATCTCGCATGAATGAGAAAGTCGTCGAAATTGCCGTGCCGCTGTTATTGCCCCAGGTGCAGGACGCCCGCGACGAGTGCCTCGAGCGGGTGCAGCGCATCTTGCAATCGCACCGTGGCATCCTCAAGACCCACCTGCACCCCGATCACGAACCAATCGATCTGTGCATCCACTACGACCCGAACCTGGTCTCGCTCCCTGCGGTCAAACGACTGGCCGAGACGGCCGGGTCGGAGCTGAGCAACGGCTACCACCACGAAGAGATCCCCTTCACCGGGCTGGACAGCGGTGACTCGGCCTTCTTTTTGGGCCAGGAACTCGAAGACCTGCCTGGAATGCTGCATGCCAGTGTTAGCTACGCAGCCGGCGTCGCCTTCGTGGCCTACGACACCGCCGAGCTGACCCTGGATCAGATCCAGCAGGTGATGCGCCGCTTCGGAGCCCGCCCGGTCGTTCCGTCCACTGACCCGGAAGAGGCCAGGCCCGAGCAAGCCCAGGCCGTCCCGACCTTCCTGCCCGACTGGCTGCAAGAGCGCTGGGAGCTGGCGCTGGTGGCTCTGGGCACCCTGCTCCTGCTGATCGGCTGGCTGGGCGAGACGTTTTTGGGCCTGCCCGCCTCGATTGCGCTGGTCTTCTTCATCCTTTCTTACATTGCCAGCGGCTACAATACCGCCAACAACGCCGTCCCGGCCGTCCTGCACGGCAAGTTTGACACGGACGTGTTGATGCTGGCAGCTGCAGTCGGGGCGGCGCTGCTGGGTCGCTGGGCCGAGGGCGCGTTCCTGCTGGCGCTGTTCGGCTGGGGGCACGCCGGCGAGCATTACGCCCTCGAACGGGCCCGCAGCGCCATCAACGCCTTGGGCGAGCTGATGCCTAAGACTGCCCGCGTCCGCCGTGGCGACAAGATCGTCGAAGAGCCGGTGGAAGAGCTGTCCCTGGATGACGTGGTGATCGTGCGCCCGGGCGACCGCATCCCGGTGGACGGGTGCGTCCGCAGCGGTGAGAGCGCCGTGGACCAGAGCCCGATCACAGGCGAGTCAGTGCCGGTGCAGAAAGCCCCTGAGGACGAAGTCTTTGCTGGGACGATCAACCAGGAGGCCGCCCTGGACATCCGCGTTACCCGCCTGTCCAAAGACACCACCATCAGCCGCATCATTGAGATGGTTGCCGAGGCCCAGGCACAGCAGAGCCCTACCCAGCAGTTCGTCGAGCGCTTCACCATGCGCTTCGTCCCGGCGGTACTGGGGTTGACCGGGCTGGTGGCAGTCGTCCCGCCGGTCATGGGCTGGATGCCCTTCACGCAAAGCTTCTACCGCGCCATGCTGCTGCTGGTAGCAGCCTCACCCTGCGCCCTGGCAATCGGCACTCCTGCGACGGTGCTGGCGGGCATCGCCCGGGCGGCGCGCAGCGGTGTGCTGATCAAAGGCGGCGTGCACCTGGAGAACCTGGGTCGCCTGAAAGTGATCGCCTTTGACAAGACCGGCACGCTGACCGAGGGCCGCTTCCAGGTCAGCGAAGTGATCGCCATGGACGGAACCCATCCAGACGAGATCTTGGGCCTGGCAGCGGCGGTCGAGCAGCATTCCAACCACCCGCTGGCGCTGGCGATTGTGCGTGCAGCTCAGGAGCGCAAGCTGGCCCTGCCAAATGTGAGCGGGCTGGAGAACGTGCCCGGGCGCGGCGTGCGCAGCCGGTTGGACGGGATGCCGGTGGAGATCGGCTCGCTGAAGCTGTTCGAGGATGACGGCGGCGAGCCCCTGGACGCCAGTGTGCGCCAGGCGGTGACCGAGCTGGAGTCCAACGGCATGACCACCATGACCGTGCGTCGCGGCGGACAGGTGTCAGGTGTGCTGGCGCTCTCGGATGCGCCTCGCCCAGACGTGGCAAATGTGCTGGAGCGCCTACGCGCCCTGGGCATCCGCCGCCTGGTGATGCTGACCGGCGACAACCCCAAGGTGGCCCAGCGCATCTCCAACCACGTGGGCGTCACGGATGTGAAAGCCTCACTGCTGCCTGAGGATAAGCTGGGCGCGATCCGGCAACTGCAGGCTGAGTATGGCGCGGTCGCAATGGTCGGCGACGGCGTCAACGATGCGCCGGCCCTGGCCACCTCGACGGTGGGCATTGCCATGGGCGGCGCGGGCACTGCGGTGGCCCTGGAGACCGCCGACGTCGCCCTGATGGCCGACGATCTGAGCAAGCTGCCCTTTGCGGTCGGGCTGTCGCGCGCCAGCCGGGCGATCATCCAGCAGAACCTGGCGATTGCCCTGGGCGTGATCGCCCTGCTGATCGTGACCTCGGTGATCGGCGTCGGCCAGTTGAGCTGGACAGTCGCGGCCCACGAGGGCAGCACCGTGCTGGTGGCGCTCAACGCGCTCAGGTTATTGGGGTTCGAGCTAAGAGCGTAACGCAGAGAATTCGAAAGAGGCAGAGAGCTTTTTACCTCTCTGCCTCTTTCGAATTCTCTGCGGCTTTGCTCGCGCAAATCTCTCTGATTTACGCTCTTTCAGCCGTGAATGTAATCGCGGCCAGCGATAAAGGCGGCATCTGCACCACCGCCCCACCATTTTGCACGGTCACTCCCTCCAGCGGGCGGTTGCGGATCAGATCCGGCTGCTCGAACGTGTTCTTCGCATCTGCGTTCGGCCCGGTCACCACCTCGGCGGACTGCACGCCGGTGAGATTGCCGCCCGGGAAGCCGATCTCCACCTCGGCGGTCTCGTCCTGGCTGCGGTTGACCAGGAAGGTATGCAGCACACCCTCGCCCAGGATGGCGCTGGTGTCGATCGTGTCGACCCGGCCGTAACTGGGGCTGTCATAGCCCGGTCCGCTGACCGAGGGCCGCAGCGCCACTCCATCCCGGCGGGCGGAAAACAGCATGAGCGGGTAGAAGATGGTCTGCATCAGCAGCTCGTCGCCGCGGGTAAGCAGCGGGGCAATCACGTTGGCGATCTGGGCGATGTTGGCAATTTTAACCGAGTTCGGCGTGACGGATGAAGCTGTTGAGGAAGCCCGCCACCACCAGGGCGTCCTCCAGGTTGTAGTGCTCCTCGATCAGGGGCGGGGCGAACTTGCCGCGGCCGTTGGTATGCTCGGGATTGGCGGTGCGGTACCACACGTTCCACTCGTCGAAGCACAAATAATGACGTTTTTTGCTGCGGGTCTTCGCCTGCGCGTAACGGCAGGCGGCGTCCATCTCCTCGATCTGCTGATCGATGGAGTTGGTCACGGCCAGGTAATCGGCGGTGTCGCCCTGGCGGTTGCCAACGTAGCGGTGCAGGCTGATATAGTCGGCATACTCACCGATGTACTCCAGCACCGTGCGGTCCCATTCCATATACGTGGGCAGGTCGACGGTGCACGAGCCGCAGGCCACTGTCTCGATGCTTGGGTCGGTGTCCTTCATCAGCTTGGCAGCCTGCTGGGCGCGGATGGCATACTGATCTGCAGGGACATGACCCAACTGCCAGGGGCCGTCCATTTCGTTGCCTAAACACCACAGCTTGACGTTATAAGGCTGCTCCGAGCCGTTGGCGGCGCGCAGGTTGGCGTACCTGGTCCCGGCTGGGCTGTTGGTATATTCCACCCAATTGCGGGCCTCCTCGGGCGTGCCGGTGCCCAGGTTGATCGTGATCATCGGCGTCCAGCCCATCTGCCGCGACATTTGCATGAATTCATCCGTGCCAAACTGGTTCGGTTCGATGCTCTGCCAGGCCAGTTCGCGCACGGTTGGGCGCAGTTCCTTCGGGCCGACGCCGTCCGTCCAGTGGTAGCCGGAGGCGAAGTTGCCGCCGGGGTAGCGCATGGCGGTCATGTTCAGGCGGCGCAAGGCGGCCAGCACGTCCTGGCGGAAGCCGTCCTCGTCTGCGTGCTGCGACTGCGGATCGTAGACGCCCTCGTACACGGCCCGGCCCATATGCTCCAAAAAGCCGCCAAAGATGCGCTCGTCGACCGGCGCAATCTGAAAATCAGGATGGTAGGTGATGCGGGTTGTTTGCATGCTGAAAGATTCTCCGGAAGGATTGCGAATGAAAAGAGGTTGCTTCTCAAGATTATACACGCGGATCGCAGGGACGATAGTACAATACTTCCAACGTAACTGCTCAGGCAGTGGCGGTTTTCCAGAGAGGCCACTGCCTGAGCAGTTACCTTCCAACCACCCTTTTTAGACAATCATGGGGTCAAATATGAACGTTGGCAGTATCGAATACATCCTGGAAGCGGTGCGCGACACGATCGAGCAAGCCGGGCTGTGCTTCCTGATCACCATCACCGAGAAAAAAGAAGCCGGAGCTCGCTTGATGCAGCCCTTCCCACTCGAAGACGATTTCAGCGTTTACCTGGGCGCCGGGGCGAACTCCGACAAAGTCGATGAGATCCAGCGCCACCAGCTGGTCACGCTGGCCTACCAGAACCAGCAGGAGAACGGCTACGTGTCCCTGATGGGCTCGGCGACCATCATCAAAGACACCAGCCTGCGCCGTAAGTACTGGCGCGAGGATTTCAGCGAGTACTGGCCCGGCGGCCCGGACGGGCAGGAATACATCCTCATCCACGTGGTTCCCTACAAAATCGAAGTGATGAACTTCGAGCGCAACATCACGCCCGAACCGTATGGCCTGGCGGCGGCTGTGCTAGAAAAAGAGGGCGCCGAGTGGGTGATGCAGGAACCCTAGGAGATGTACATCTACACGCACCTCGTGATTGCCAGCCAGATAGAAACGGTGCTCAAGCCCGTAGACCGGCCTGCGTACTACCTTGGGGCGGTCGTCCCCGATTTCCGCTACCTAGCCGGGCTGCCGCGCGACCAGACCCATCTGCCCCTGGCGGAGATCGCCGCCTGGTTCGAGCGCTACCCCGATCTGCGTTCCTTCATCCTGGGTTACCTGGTGCACTGCGCCCTCGACGAGCTTCGTACGCGCTCGATCGTTTTCCGCAAGCCGCCGCTGGTGTTCGTGCGCCCGCTGATGCGCCTTAAAATGGCGCACACTCTGCTGGAAACGCATTACATCGAGAACACGGTTTTGACGATCCGTCTGCCCGAGCAAGGCAATTCGATCCTGGAAGGACTGGGCATCGATGATCCCCTGGTGCAGAAGTTCTCCGGCTGGCTCAACCGCTTCCTGGAAGCGCCTTCGTTCGAAAGCGAGGCGGTCTTCCTCAACGACGCCCTGCTGGCGGTCGGCAACTCGCGCTTTCAGCGCCTGATGGGTCCACTGCTGGCCTTTCAGCAAAGCCGGTGGTTCAAAGATTGGCTGCTGCGCAGCCTCGATCCGCCGTACTTCGAGGCAGCGGTGACGCGCTATTTGCTGTCGGATCAAGGGGTGGGGAAGTATTTGTAAGAGACGGGTGGCCGCTTTGCCTTACGCTCCTTCCACCCTTCTGCCCTCTTTCACCAGCCACTCTGCGGTGTCCCAATCGGTTGGGCCGGGCAGGTGGCGGTAGCCGAAGTCGAAGCGCACCAGCAGCCCCGGCCAGGGATGCTGCACGTACACGCTGCGGAAGGTCTCGGCCCCCGGCAGGTGGAAGCCGTACGGCTCGGGCAGGCGCGCCGCCACCTGCTCGCGCGTGAACTCAGTGCGCAGGTGGAACTGGATCCCCGGCAGCGTGGCGTAATCGTCGTAGGCCAGCTCGAACTTGGGCTCGCGGTAGCTCTTCGCCGGCTCGATCTCGCGCAGGTATTCTCCCTGACTGGCCGGGATCACGAAGCGCCAGGGCTTGCCGTTGGGGTAGCTGTACAGGTTGGCGGACCGTGCCATCTGCCGCACCAGGCGCTGCCAATCTTCCTCGGGCAGGCGCTGCGGCGGCAGGTCCAATCCGGTGTGGTCCAGGCCGAGCAGGTGCTCGCGGAACTGCTGGTACACGTCCTTGAGCGGCATGGCCAGGTGCGCTTCCGGCACGTTGCCGGCCGAGACCGGCTCCACCGTTCCCTGCGGCGGCCCACTCTCCAGCAGCAGGTTACCCACCTGCACCCGCAAATCTTCCAGCCCGTAGAACAGCGCCCGCGGCAGGTTAACCTTGCCGGTGTTGGTCGAGGTCACCGGCAGTCCGCCAGGCGGGAAGGCCGGGGCCAGGGTCACCCGGTTACCGGTGAAATCGGAGCCGGGCACCATTTGCATCATTCCGGCCAGGTAGCTGTACCATTCGGGCTGATTGTTGGGGAACAGGTAGGAAATGCGCTGCAAGCGGCTCATTCGGCCGCCTGTTCCTGGCGCACCTGGCGGTAAACCTCTTCGTAGCGTTGCGCCAGCGAATTCAGGTAATCCGCAAAGCGCGCCCAATTGCGGTCGATCTCTCTGCGAGTCTGCTCGATCTCGGCGCTGCGCTCGTCCCGCCGCGCCAGGCGCAGCATGCGCAGCACGTTCTTCGCCCCGCTGACCACCTGGTAGGCCAGTTGACCCAGCGGGCTGGTGTCGGCCTCTTTCAGCGCCTGCTGCATGGCTTGCTGCGCCACACCCGCCGAGATCGGATCGCTCAGGTAACCCTGCTGCAAGCTGTAATCGATTAAGAAGGCGCGGTGCCAGTAGTAGCTCAGCTGATCGCTGGCCGATTTGATCGCCAGGAAGTACAGCAGCTTGGTCGACAGGCGCTTGATGAACTCCAGCGCCAACTGGAACGGCAGCGTCAGGCAGCCGCTGAAGCAGCCCTGGCCGCGGTTGAGCGCGTCGATCACCGGCGGCGAGAGCTTGCGGCCGCGGCTGCGGGCGATGTCGCCCGGCATGCGCCGCCGGAAGAACGACTCAAACGCCAGGTCGAGCAGCGGGATGGGGATCAGCACCGACAGCCCGGCAAAGGTAGCGTCGGAGTAGATGCCCCAGTCGAAACTGGTAGGGGGTTGTTGATCACTCATAAGGCCTTCATTCTAGAAACCAATTTTCTGGCAGAAACCTGGTTTCTCAATCCAATTCCGCAATCATTTCCTGGGCTTTCGTCACCACCTGCTGCTCGTTTTTGAACGACAGCATCTGCTGGGCCTCGTGGATTTCCACCCAGCGCGCCTCGTTGACCTCGTGGTCGTGGTCCTCCACCTGACCGGACAGATAGCGCATCAAGAAGAAATACACGAACTTATGAAACCGGATGCGCTTGCCGCGGTTGGTGATGAAATACCAATACTCTGTCTTATCGATCGGCCCGATCAGCTCGGTGACGACCCCGGCCTCCTCACGCACCTCGCGCAAGGCTGCGTCCTCGTTGGCTTCGCCCTCCTCGACCGTGCCCTTGGGCAGCTGCCAGCGTCCCTCGCCGACGGCAATCAGCGCCACCTCAATGCGGTCCTCCACCTTGCGGAAAGCCACGCCTCCGGCCGACACCTGCAGCTGGGTTGTGTAATCGCTCATCAATCGTCCTTTCTAGTTCAAACCCACCCTCTTACCCCGGCCAATCCTGCCCGCTCTCCTCAACAAAGTGCAGGATGATATCCAGGGTCGGTAGAGGGTGGTCGATCTGCGAGAGCAGGATAGACAGCTCGCCGCGATGATGGACCGCATGGATGAAGGCTTGCAGCAGCAGCTGCCAGACCGGAAGGTGCACCGGCTCGCCGCGGATGGTCACATCCAGCTCGCGCTGCAGTTCCTCCTCGTCTGAAATCGCGGATGTAGCTGCGCACCCGGTGTTCGAGCCCATCCCAATAAGCCCGGATCTCCTCGCGCCTCTGGAAGTTGTTCGCTTCGAAATCCAGATTGTGACCCTGACAGGCCGCCAGGAACTTAGCCTCGGTCGCCATCGTATGCACCAGCAGCCGCCGCACCGTCCCATGCGAGGGGCTGATCTCGCGGGTGAACTCCTCCTCGGTCAGCTGATCCGCCACATCCAGCACCATCGTCACCGCCCGCTGGTTGTATTCGTACAGCGTCAGTAATCCCCCTTGATTCATTGCATCGGCCATCATTCCCTCCCTCTCTCTTCCCTACCAAAACCACGAAAACGTTTTCTGCGGCGTCAATTTAACGATCGTGTTTTCGGGGTCCTTAATCCATGACTGCGGGTCCGGCGCTTTGACCCCCTCCGGGCCTAGATAGCGCAGATAGATCTTTTCGCTCATCTCCGCCACCCGTTCGCGCGGCTCCGTGATCAGCTCGGCCTTGCCCTCGAACAGCACCGCCCGTGTCTTGCCATCCCGGGTGGCATCGTCGATCAATATAGAGCACAGCGGATTCCGCACCAGCTCTTTGACCTTGCGCGTGCTGTTGAAGGCGCTGATCCACACGCTCTCGCCGTCCCACAGGAACCATACCGGCGTGACGTGCGGTTGGCAGACGTCAGGGTTGGCAGTGCCCAGGCGGGCCAGCAACGGCTCTTGCAGGAATTCACGGATCTGTTCTTCTTTCGATTGATCGGTCATGCGCGCGTCATCCTCTCATTAAATTCTTCCACGGTCATCCCATACCACAGCAGGTCCTCGTATTTGCCATGGTTGAACAGCATGCGGCGGTTCACCCCTTCTTTCGTGAAGCCCAGCTTCTCATGCAAAGCAGCCGAGGCTTCATTATTGGCATGCACCCGGATCGTCACCTTCTGGTAGCGCAGCTCTTCGAAATAATATTTCAAGATCAGGTAGATGGCTTCGCTGGCGTACCCCTGACGCTGGTGATCGGCGTCGATGTTGAGGCCGTAGCTGAAGGTGCCGCTGCGGTGGTCGACGTGGTGGGTGTCGATCGAGCCGACCACGACGCCGTCGCAGGTTTCGACGATCCAGCTGTAGGTGTCGTTTTCCATCGCCTTGCGCGACTGCTTCTCCGCCCACTCGGCCACGGCCACACTGGACTGCGGCGGCCAAACAAATTCGAGGTTGCAGGCCATCTCACTGTCGAGGTTCCAGCGCATGAAATGCCGGGCATCCTCCGGCTCTATGGCCCGCAGCCGCACGAGCTTACCTTCCCAGAAGTTCTTCATCGCTCACGACTCCTTATTACCGTTCTCCACCGCCAAACGCACCTCTTCCAATAAGCGCGCCAGGTCTTCCAGCTGATAGTTGGCGTTCAGTCCGCTGGGGTTGGGCAGCACCCACACCGGCACGCCGCCCACCGTCTCCTCCTGTGGACCGATGGCAGCCTTGGGCCGCCCAAATGCCTTGCGGTAAGCCCCGATCCCCAGGAAGACCAGCATCTTTGGACGCAGCCGCCGCACCTTCTCCTCCAGCTGCTGGCCGCCTTGCACCAGCTCTTCGCCGCTCAGCTCGGCGGCCCCGGCAGTGGCGCGCGTCACAACGTTGGTGATGCCATAGCCATAGTCCAGCAGCTCGTGCTGCTCCTCCGGCGCCAACTGGCGGGGCGTGAACCCGGCCCGCTCCAACGCCGGCCAGAAGCGGTTGCCGGGCCGGGCGAAGTGGTAGCCCACCGCAGCGGTGTACAGCCCTGGGTTGATGCCCACGAACCACAGCTTCAAGCCCGGCGCCAGCACGTCCGGCAGGGTCTTACCGGCGGCCGCCTGAACCTCGGCCCGCGTCGGCCCGTGGCGCTTCTCAGCGCACACGGACGACCTCTTCCTGGCAGCTCTGGCAGTACTGCACACCCTTCTCGTCGGTGTCGCTGAGGCTGTTGCTGAAGTGCATTACGCATTTGGGGTTCTCACAATGGCGCAAGCCCCAGGTGTGCCCCAGCTCGTGGACCACCTCTTTCAGCGTCCGCTCACGAAACAGCCCGGGATCGTCCGGCAAGTTATAGAAGGCCGGTCGAAGGCGCGGCAGGGCCACAAAAGCGGTGCGCCCGTTCATGTTGGCCTCACCGAAGATGAAATTCAAGCTGTCACTGTAACAATCAACGTTGATCAAGCCCAGTAAACGCTCGGCGTTCGGATAGTTCAGCCCGTCCAGACGGTCGAGAACAGCCTCACCGTGATACTGTCCCCTGCGCTGGTCGAAGCCGTAATCCGGCAGCGGCGCCTGCTTGCCAATCTCCACCCGGCGCTGCACCCTCTCCGGCAGGCGCTCTTGCAGCCATTCCAACAAATCCCCCTGAACCGGCCCAACCGGCACGAGCATGGTTGTACTTATCATCATTTCCCTCCTTAAATTGCATTAAAGAAATTATAGCATCTACCTGCGGCAATATCTTCCGGCGCTTTGCAAATTACCCGGAAAGCGGTATCATCAATCATCGCTTCTTTAGGAGGTCATATGCCGGAGCTAACCGAGGCCGAAATCCAGCTGCTGATCGCCCTGATCGAGTTGTCGCAGCCGGTCGAGACGCCGAACAACAACTTTTATCGCTTCTACCCCCAAACGCTCGAAGCCGCCGGGACCTACTTCCGAGCGCTTCGCCAGGATTGGTCGCCCGCTTACCCCTCCCTGGCCGAGAAAGGCCTGCTCGATCGGGGTGCGCTCACGCCGGATGGCGCCCTCATGGCCGCCCATCTGCGTGGCGAGCGTCCGCCAATCTACTACTTCTACCAGAATTACTACACCGCCACGGAAACCAGCCCGGCCTACGCCGACTTTTGTGAGCAGCTGTACGGCGCGGACCTGTGCCAGACGGATTTCAGCGACCTGGAGCAGGTTCACCAGCTGGTCGAGCTGAGCGGGCTGCGCGCCGGACAGCATGCCCTCGACCTGGGCTGCGGCAAGGGCTTGCTGGCCGAGTACCTTTCCGACCGCACAGCGGCGCGCGTCACCGGCATCGATTCGCTGCCCGTCGCAATCGAGTTAGCCCAGGCGCGCACCGCCCACAAGCGCGAGCGGCTCGATTTCCAGATGGGCAGCATGGACTGCCTGGAGCTGCCCGCGGCGTCCTTTGACTTGATCTACGCGGTCGAACTCGCTGTGCATGGCCTGCGACCTCCCCGCCACCCTGCGCCGGCTGGCTCAGGCGCTCAAACCCGGCGGTCAGCTGGCCGTGTTCGATTTCGAGATCCAGTTCGGCGAAGATGCCCGCCTGGAAAACTTGCAGCCCGAGAACACGCCCCTGGCCCAGGCGCTGCGGGAGTCCGGCATGGACTGGCAAACCTGGGATTTCTCCGAGCAGACCTACGGTATGATGCAGCGCAAGCGCATCCTGGCGGAGGAATTCAAAGCCCGCTTTGAGGCCGAGGGTCACTCCTTCCTCTACGAGCACCTGGCGATGGAATCAGAAAGCAGCGCAGAGCCGTACGACCCAGACCGGGTGCGCATGCGGCGCTATTTGTACCTGTCCCAGATCGGGCCTGCTCCCACCCCCTCTCTGGAGGGAAGGGTGTAAATGTTTCGCGATTTACTCTACTCCCTTCCCTTGTAAAAGGGGTTCGGGGTAGGTCTGGCTAAAGTAAGATCGGAGTGAACTCGTTTTATGGACTTGTTCTTCGAAATCCACCAAAACTTGCCGCGAGAGGGCCCGGGGGACGACGAATCCACCGAGCGGGCCCTGCGCATGATCCATCTGCCCAGCCGTCCCGAAATCCTCGACATCGGCAGCGGACCGGGCATGCAGACCATCGCCCTGGCGCGGCTGACTGGCGGTCACGTCATCGCCACCGATACACATCAACCCTTCCTCGACGTGCTCACCCGACGCGCCAGAGACGCTGATCTGAGCGGTCGCATCGAGACCCACAAAATGTCGATGTTCGCCCTGGATTTCAAGGAGCGTTCGTTCGACCTGATCTGGTCTGAGGGAGCGGTGTACATCATCGGCTTCGACCAGGGCCTCAAGGCCTGGCGGCCCTACCTCAAGCCGCGCGCCTTCCTGGTGATCTCTGAGATTTCCTGGCTGAAGCAGCGCCCGCCAAAAGAGGTGGCCGATTTCTGGAAAGCGGAATACCCGGGCATGCGCATGCAGGAGGATAACCTCCAAAAAGCCCGTAACGCCGGTTACCGTATCATCGGGTCCTTCTCCGTGCCCGAGAGCGCCTGGTGGGAGAATTACTACTCCCCCATGGAGCGCCAGATCGTGACCCTGCTCGAGAAGTATAAGGGCGACAAGGAAGCTCAGGCAGCCCTGGACGATGCCCTGCTGGAAATCGAGATGTACCGCAAATACTCCGAGTGGTACGGCTACGTGTTCTATGTGATGCAAGTGGAAGAGGATCAAGAACCTTGAGCGCGGCCGTCCCAGCGCTGCAAGAACTGTCGCCCGAGCAATTCCCCCACCTCCAGCCGCTGTTTACGCCCGCCTTGGGGCACGTCCCGCTGCTGGGCGCGCTCGACGGACTTCACCCGGCGCTCATCTTCGTCAACGACCCGGCGCAGCCCACGCTGGGTCTGGTCGCTTCACAGTGGGGCTACTTCTACCTGGGCGGGCAGCCCGGTAACCCTGCACACACCGCAGCCCTCAGCGATCTGATCACCCGCCACCTGCTGCCGCAGCTGCTGGAACGGGGCCAGCGCGGCTTCGTCCTGTGGCCCGCCGTCCCGGCCTGGTTCGATCACCTGGCTGCGCTCCTGCCCGGTCGCCCGGTGGCCCGCATCTATCGGCGCACATTCGCCTTCGACTCCATCACCTTTTACGAGAATCGCTTCAGCCGTCCCTCGCTGCCGGCCGGCCTGCGGCTGCGCCCCATCGATGCGGCCCTGCTGGACGAGATGGAAGACGACCTGGCGGCGGAGATCCGCTCCACCTGGCGTTCTCTGGAAGACTACTTGCAGCGCGGGGCCGGCGCGTGCCTTACCGCCGAGAACGGCAGCCGCCTGGCAAGTGTGTGCTTTGCCGCCTTCGTGGCGGGCGGCGCGGCCGAAGCCAACATCTTCACCCCCGCTCCCTACCGCCGTAAAGGTCTGGCCACCCTCGCAGCCGCCGCCTTCGTGGAGGAGGCGCTGCGGCGCAGCCTGCGTCCCAGCTGGGAGTGCTTCTCCGATAACCTGCCCTCGCTCAAATTGGCCGAGAACCTGGGCTTCAAGGCGCAGGGGGATGTGCCCGTAGGCTATTGGGAAGAGGAAAGATCAGGTGGAACGAACTTTGGAAGTGCAGCGCCCCTCTAATCTCCACTCTCTACTCACTTAACCTTTTGAGGTACAATGGGTGTACCCTCTTTTGAGGGCAGATTAACGATATTGGAGACCCTATGGACAAGCCTGTTTCACCTACGGTGCGCCTGTCCTGTCCCTCTTGTAATAACGCTCTAGAAATCGGGGGAGAGATCGAGCGGTTTGCCTGCATGCGCTGCGGAACCGAATACCTGGTCAATCGAAAGGGAGGCATTGTCTCCCTGATACCCACCGTTGAGAAACTTGAGGAAGAAGGATTCGACGAGGCGGCCAAGCGCCTGCTGCACTACGAGATCGCCCAGCTGGAAAAAGAGCTGGAAAACGAGATGAACAGCGAGGTGGCCGGGATGCCCGGTTACCTGCGCCTGCGCTACGATTACGCCCGCATCGGCAAGATCAACTTCATCTACGTGGGTTTCGTCAATGAGAGGACCCTGATGAATGCCTTCGAAAGCCTCACGATAGGCGACTTGGATCACATGATCGAATTTTACCTGCAAAACCCAAGCAGCCCCACCGCAGAATACTTGCAGCGCATCCGCAATCTGAAGGGTGCCCTGGAGGAAAAGCGGGCGGCAATACAAAGTTAAGCTGAGCAGCCTCCCAAGGGAGGCTGCTCTCTTATTCTCTTTTCCCTTTTTTTAAATCCAACCCCATAATCCGGTAGGGCTTCCGCACATTCGGGAACATGATCTGATCCAGCAGGGTCACCCAGCCGCGCTTGTGGTATAGGTGGAATGCAGGTGTCTCCATGCGAATGGTAGACAGCACCGCCGTAGCGAATGGCAAGCCTTCCAACAGCTGGTCGTGCAGCCGCCCGCCGATGCCGTGCCCCTGGTAATCCGGCAGCACCGCCAGCTCGGTCAGCTCGAAGGCGTCTTTCAGCCAGCGACCCCGCTGTTCGGACCCCATCACCGAGGCGACCACGTCGTACCACCACTGCCCAGGCATGGCAGTGTAGCCGTAATCGAAGCCGACAATCCGCCCGGTGCCGTCGTCGCGGGCGGCAATCAGGCGAAAGGAGTCTCGCCTGGCGTGGCGCGGCAGCGTGTCGGCGAAATCAATCACCACCTCAGTGGTACGGTTGTAAGGCTCTCCCGCAAACGCAGCCGCATATACTGCTACCACCTGATCCTTGAGCGCCTCCAACTCCTCCCCACTCAGGTCGTGGAAGCTTATAACGGTTGACGACCTCAATTTTGAATGGCTTTCAACCATCTAAAACTCCTCACCGTTAAATATGGTCTCCAAACGGCAAATTTCCATCCCGGCCCGGATGGCCATGTTGTTATGATAGCAGAAAATGTGGGTTTTGGTGCAGGCCTTGTGCCTGCCTTCTCATCCCCTAATGCCCGTGCACGTAGGTCGGCTTGACCCGGATCGGCACGGAATACTCCTCGGCAAAACTCTCGGGCGTCATCCCAATCGACTTAATCGCCTCTCCGTACTTGTCGACGTACTCCTTCATCTGGTTGGCAGGCGGCGCATCCCCGTCGATGGCGGCATCGCCGAAAAACACCGCAATGTCGCCGCCGCCGTCGTCGCTGTTGAAGCTCAGCGCTACACGTTCGTTCTGCTGGATGTTCGCCAGCTTTTGGTTCTCCGGCCGGCTGTAGATCAAGAACTGCTCCCCGGTCCACAAAAACCAGACCGGCACGGGCTGCGGTGTGCCGTCTTTGCGGACGGTGGTAAACCATACCACCTGATCGCTCTCCAAACGCTCCATGGCGCGCTTACCATGCTCGGTCGATTCATCGATTTCGAACATCATTCCCTCCCTATTCTGTTACTCCCCTCCTTCCAATTCTAGCATCATCTGACGCTGCAGCGGAGATTTTACCCTCACCTGACCCTCTTGTGGATATACGCTTACGCCTTCGACTTCTTACGGACGTAGAACAGGCTCTGGATGCCGATGAAGACCAGCGTCAGCGCGCCTACCGCAATCCGCGTCCACCACGAGCTCAGTGTGCCGTTGAACTGCAGGATGCTGATGATGGTGCCGTTGATCAGCGCCCCGAACAGCGCGCCGATCACATTGCCCACCCCACCCGTCAGCAGGATGCCACCCATCACCACAGAAGCGATCGCGTCCATCTCCATCATCGGGGCGTAGTAGCCGTAGCCCGAGCTGAGTGAGATGCTGAAGACGATGCCCGCCAGGGCCGAGCAGAACCCGCTGAACGAGTAGACGATGATCTTGGTGCGCGCCACGGGTAAGCCCATCAGCAGCGCCGACTGCTCGTTGTTGCCGATGGCATAGATCGTCCGGCCAAAGCGGGTGTAATTTGCCAGGTAAATTGCGGCCAGCAGCAGCACAATCGCCACGACCGAGTAGCTGTACACGTATGCGTTCTTGAAGAACGGGATATGAATGGGTGTCAAGCCCACCAGCCGGTAGAAAGGATCATTGATGGTGATCGACAGGTTACTAATGACTGCGCCCATGCCGCGGGCGAAGAAACTGCCCATCAGCGTGACGATGAACGCCTCCACCTTCAGGTAATGTACGATGCTGCCCATCACGAAGCCGAAGGCGATGCCCATCAACAGCATCAGCGGGATGACCAGCGCCGGGCTCAACCCTGCCCTTAAAAGCGACGCGGATGCCACCGTAGTCACCGCCAGGACCGACGCCACCGAAAGGTCGATGCCGCCCAGCAGCACCACAAACGTCATACCGATGGTGATGATCAGCAAGCTGGCGTTATTAATGAACAGGTTGAAGAACACCTGCGGCTTTTGCATGGTCGGGTACATCCGCCCGGCAGCCCAGTAGCCCACCACAAACACGGTGATCGTAATCAGCAGAGGGCCATTCTTCAGCAAGAACGGTTTGATCCGTTCTTCAAAGAATGATCCGCGTGACAGCCCGAAAACATCAGTCCGCTGTGCCATGACGCACACCTCCTCTCCTCTTTTCAATGGTACGGGCAATGTAGCCCCGTAACTGCTCGGAGTTCAGCAGAATAACCAGCAGCACCAGCACAGCCTTGGTGGCCTTGAGCGCATCCGCCGGGACCCCGATGGTGTACATGGTGAAGGTGAACGCCCAGATGATCAACGCTCCTAGCGCGCTCGAGACGAGCGAGAAGCGCCCACCGGCCATCAAGGTCCCGCCGATAACGACCGCCAGAATGGCGTCGAGCTCGTAGTTGAGGCCGATGTTGTTGGCGTCGGCACTCTTGACGTACGAGCTGAGGATCAGCCCGGCAATCGCCCCGCAGAAGCCGCAGAAGGTGTAAGCGAACAGCTTAATGTTCTTCTCGCTAATCCCGCTGTAGAAGGTCGATTTGGGGTTGACGCCCACCGATTCGATGAACAGGCCCAGCGAGGTCTTGCGCACGATCATCCCCGCCAGGATCAAGACCACCGCCACGATATAGATCGAGACCGGCAGCCCCAGGATAAAACCGTTGCCGAACCAGTGGTAGGGGGTGTAATAAATGGTCATGATCTGGCCGTTGGTGATCAGCTGGGCGATGCCGCGCCCCGCCACCATCAGGATCAAGGTCGCCACCATGGGTTGGATGCGAGCCCGTGACACCAGGAGGCCGTTCCACAGCCCGCACAGCGTGCCGGCTGCCAGATCCGCCAGGATGATGATCCACATGGGTGTGTTGGTGGTATTGGCGGTCAAGACTTCGTTACTGATCAGCTTGTTGCCCAGAGCCGGATTGATCAGCACCGCGCCCATCGCCGCCGAGATGGCGACCACCGCCCCCACCGACAGATCCACCCCTCCGGTGGCAATCACCAGGGTCATGCCGATCGACACCAGCACCAACGGCGCGCCATCGTTCAGCACGTCGATCAGGTTGCCGTACAGGTGACCGTCGAGGATGCCAATCTTAAAAAAGCTGGGAGCATAGATAACGTCGAAGATGAAGATGATCGCCAGCGCGATCAGCGGCCAGAATAAGCGGCTTTCTCTGAAGCGCTTGACAAGGGGTTTGCGTGTCATACTCATTCGGTACCTGCCATTGTCTCCATGATCGTCTGGTCGTCCACGTTGCCCGGATATTCGGCCGCCTTCTTGCGGTCACGCAGCACGATGATGCGATGGCTGCAGCGCTGCACCTCCTCCAGCTCGGACGAGATAAAGATAACCGATTTACCGTCCTCGGCCAGCTCCAGCACCAGGCGCTGGATCTCTGTCTTGGCGCCCACGTCGATGCCGCGCGTCGGCTCGTCCAGGATCAGGACCTTCGGGTCGGTCGCCAGCCAGCGCGCCAGGATCACCTTCTGCTGGTTGCCGCCGCTCAGGTTCTTGACCAGTTGGTCGGCAGAGGGCGTGGCGATCCCCAGCATCTCGATGTAGCGGTCGGCGATCTCGTACTGCCTGGCCATGCTGAGGTACCTGGTCCAACCCATTCGAGCTTGCAGCGCCAGGATGATATTCTCGCGGATGGTCAATTCGCCGACAATGCCCTCGGCTTTGCGGTCCTCAGGACACAAGGCGATGCCCTCTTTGATCGAATTCAGCGGGGAGAAGCGGCTAACCTTTTTGCCGTTGATCATTAAGGAGCCGGTGTCGGGCGAGTCGACCCCAAAGATCAGGTTGACCATCTCGGTGCGGCCTGAGCCGAGCAGCCCGGCTACCCCAACCACCTCGTTGTTCATCAGCTCCAGGTCCACCGGCTCAATTAAACCCTTGCAGCCCAGGCCGCGCGCCTCCAGCACGCACTTGCCCTGCTGCAGGCTTTCCAACTTTTGCTTGTCCTTCGAGATCTCTTCCAGTTCGCTGGTGCTGCGGCCCAACATGCGCGAGATCAGCTCGATACGCGGCAGCGAGGCGGTCTCGAAGGAGCCGACCAGCCGCCCATTGCGCAGTACGGTAATACGATCGGCCACCTCGTATACTTGATCGAGAAAGTGGGTGATGAAGACGATCCCAATGCCCTCGCTCTTCAACCGGCGCATTACGTCAAACAACTGGTGGGTTTCCTTCGCATCCAGGCTGGAGGTCGGCTCATCCAAGATCAGCACCCTGGCCGAGGCAAACTCCAGCGAGCGGACGATCGCTACCATCTGCTGGATGGCGACCGAGTAAGCCCCCAGCGGCGCAGATACGTCGAGCTCGATGCCCAAACGCTTGAGGGCCAGTTCGGCGCGCTGGTTCATCTTGCGCCAGTTGATGCCGCCGAACCAGGCTTTGGGCTCGTGGCCCAGCATGATGTTCTCGGCCACAGAGATATTCGTGCACAGGTTGATCTCCTGATAGACGGTGGAAATGCCGATCTGCTGCGCTTGCAGTGGAGAGCGCACGTCTACCGGCTTGCCGTCGAAGGCCACAAAGCCGTAATCTGGGCGCTCTACCCCGGTAATCACTTTGATCAGGGTCGATTTACCGGCGCCGTTCTCGCCCATCAATGCGTGGATCTCGCCTTTCCCCAAGAAAAAATCCACATCCTCAAGGGCGATGACGCCGGGGAACATCTTGGTGATCCCCTGTGCGGATAAAATACTTTGCGGATTCTCCATGGAACCTGCCTCTCTCGCCGGTGGTCATCTCTGGAACCAATCCGAGAAATCGGAGGATGATGCTGTAGTGAGCACCTCAAAGAGGTGAGCGGCATCTCACTGCAGCATCATCCTCCGATTTCTCGGATTGGTTTCGGGTCTAAATTGGAGGGGGAAGCGGCGCTGTGCCGCCACAACACCGCTTCCCTTACTACGGAGAACAAACTACTGTTGAAGAACCGACTTTGCCGGAAGATCTCTAGTACTTGCGGGTCGGCAGCAGTTCAGATGCGTTGTCCGGATAGTACACGGTTTCGTTGGTGAGGATCTCGCGGTCGATCGTCTCACCGTTCATGAGCTTGAGCCCCAACTCGAACACCTGCGGCCCGAGCAGCGGATTGCATTCCACATCCGCCTGGACCCAGCCGTCGATCATGGCCTGGAAGCCGCCGCGGGTGCCGTCCACCGAGATGATCTTGATGTCGCCCGGCTTGACGCCGGCGGCCTTCATGGCCTCGATGGCGCCAATCGCCATGTCATCATTGTGGATGAAGATGCCATCGAAATCGGTGCCGTATTTCTTCAGGAAAGCTTCCATGACCGGCTTGGCCTCAGCCCGGGTGAAGTTGGCGGTCTGGGTGTCGACGATCTCGATGTTGGATGCCAGGTTCTGGCGGAAGCCCTCGGCGCGGCCAACCGCAGCGCCCGAGCCGGTGGTGCCAGACATTTCCAAAATCTTGCCGCCGTCGGACAGCAGCTTGTTCATTTCATCGGCCGCGCGCTGGCCTTCGAGCACCATGTTCGAGCCGATGTGAGCGGCGTACAGGGAAGAATCGGCGGAGACGGAGCGGTCAACGATGATGACCGGGATACCGGCGTTCTTGGCCTCGGTCAAAACAGCGTCCCAGCCATCTTCTACGACAGGCGGGAGGGCGATGACGTCCACACCCTGCTGGATGCAGGCGCGAACGGCCGAGATCTGATTTTCAGGCTTCTGCTGTGCATCTGAGAAGACCAGCTGCTTGATGCCGAGCTGATCGGCGGTTTCCTTGATGGAAGCCGTGTTGGCGGTACGCCAGTCGCTTTCTGCACCCAACTGCGGGTAGCATAGAACCATGTCGGTGTAGGTCTTGGCCGTAGAAGCGGCAGGCGCCGCAGGTTGTTCGACAACCGGAGCAGCCGGGGCAGCGGCAGGCTTGCAGCCGGCCAGAGCCAGCACTGTCGCCATCAAAATAATGAACGGAATGAGCTTCTTCATCATAGAACCTTTCCTCCTTTATTAAACAGACAGGTGAGGGGAATGTGACGCATCGGTAGAACCGCGTTGTATCTATGATAGAAGAAACCGCCCGAAAACTGGAGCGGTGAACTTATGCTCTGGGTCGAAAGATTTACGCACAAACCATCCGCCGCCGGAACATGGGGGATTATTTTAAGGTCGAGGTTAAGTTTCTTATGCTTGCCGCTGCCCCGTCTAGTATTTTCGGGTCGGCAGCAGTTCCACAGCATTCTCGGGGTAATACACCGTTTCCTCGGACGGCACCCACTTGGGCACCGCCTGACCGTTGGCCACCTTCAACGCCAGCTCGAAGAACTTGGGTCCCAACAGCGGATTGCACTCCACGGTCGCGTTCAGCTTGCCGTCGATCATGGCCTGGAAGGCGTCCCGGATGGCATCGATCGAGACGATCTTGATGTCTACGCCCGGGCGCAGGCCGTAATTTTCAATCGCCTTGATGGCGCCGATGGCCATATCATCGTTGTGCGAATACAGCGCGTCGATCCGGTCACCATACCTGGCCAGCATATCCTCCATCACTTCCTTGCCGCGCGCCCGGGTGAAATCCCCGTCGGCCGAGGAGATGATCTTCATATCCGGGTAATCGGCGAGGATCTCACGGAACCCGTTGTAGCGGTCGATGGCCGGGGCCGAGCCGGACGTTCCCGCCAGTTCAACGATCTGGCCTTTTCCATCCAGCAGCTTGACCATCACCCGCCCCGCCCTGCGGCCCTCTTCCACAAAATCCGAGCCCATCAGCGTGGTATACAGCTCCTCCGGCACGTTTGCGCGCCGGTCGACCAGGATGACCGGGATACCGACGTCTTTGGCCTCTTGCAGCACTGAGTCCCAGCCGGTTTCGACCACCGGAGAAAAGCCGATCACGTCCACCTGTTGGGCGATAAAGGTGCGGATAGCCTTGATCTGGTTCTCCTGCATCTGCTGTCCATCCGAGAACTGCAGCTCCACGCCCAGCCCATCGGCAGCCTCCTGGATCGAGGCGGTGTTGCCGGTTCGCCACTCGCTCTCTGCCCCCACTTGCGAAAACCCTACCACTAAATCTTTGTAGGTCTTCACGGCCGGGGTCGGCGTTGGGGCCGGTTCGGGATTGGCAGGGCCGCATCCAACCAGCCCCAGCAGCACGGTCAGGGCAGCCAGGGCGCTCAGGGTCCTCGATAATGTGCCAAGCTTCATAAAATGCTCCTCGTTTTTCTTCAACACGTTTGAGACGCGCCCTACGACCTCAGAACCCAGGGTATCTGAAATACTTACTCATTCACCTTCAACGGGATCAACACCGCCACCCGGGTGCCCTCCTGGTACCTGGACTGCACCGTTAAACCGTATTCTCTGCCGTAATACAGCTGGATCCTGCGGTGCACGTTCTCCAGCCCAAAGCCGGTCTCGGTAAAATGATACTCGTCCGTCGATTCAGACGCCAGCGTCTCCTGGATCTTTTTCAGCTTGTAGGGCGTGAAGCCGGTGCCGTTATCCAGGATTTCCACCAGCACCTTCTCTTGCCCCACCCGCCGGGCGCGCACGGTGATGGTGCCGCCGCTGCGCTTGTTCTTGATGCCGTGGTAGATGGCGTTCTCCACCAGCGGCTGCAAGGTCAGCTTGAGGATCGTCCCCGAGCGGATGTCCTCGTCCACCTCGATTTCGTAGTCCAGGATGTCGTGATAGCGCATCTTCTGAATGGTCAGGTAGCAGCGCACATGCTCCACCTCTTGCTCGATATTGATCCAATCCTCGCCCTTGCTCAGCGCAATGCGGAAGAAGTTGGATAGAGCCTGCACCAGGTCCACCACCTGCTCGGGCTTGTTGGCCTGCACCATCCAGATGATGGTGTCCAGCGTATTGTAGAGGAAGTGCGGGTTGATCTGAGCTTGCAGGGCTTTGAGCTCGGCTTTCTTGAGGTTTTCCTGCTCCTTGATCTTGGAGTCCAACAACTGGCGGATGCGCCCAATCATGATGTTGAAGCTCATGCCCAGCTCGGTGATCTCGTCCACGTTGTCGCCGGTCACCAGGGATTGCAAGTCGTTGCGGGTGATGGTGGTGGTCACATCGTGCAGCTTCTTAATCGGGATATAGATGCTGGCCGAGATGGCCCAGGCCGCCCCAAACGAGAGCCCCACCACCAACGGCAGCAGGATGATATACAGGATGCCAATTTGGGTGAAACGTTTCTTGTTCGCCAGGTACTCTTGCTCGGCCTGGTTAACCTCGAAGATCATGTACTCCTGCGTGCTGGCTTCCACCACGTCCGACACGCCGCGGATGTCATTGAGCACCTTCTGGTTGTCGGCCACCCGGCTCCCGGCGGCCATCTGGCGGCCCATTTTGTCGACGTAACTGGTCAGCGTCTCCATCGTGCGCCGCACCACCTCCAACTTCTTGCGCGACTTGTCGGAGCTGGCGTTCGCCATCATTAACTCGATCTGACTGTTCACCTCGTCGATGATCTGATACTGCTTGCCCTCATTGAACTCCCGCTTGCCCGCCACGATGTCCCACATCTCACGGTCAATGGCCGGCTTGATGTAACCGTTGATGCTGTTGGCGGTGGTGATGTTGTTCATGATGGCGTCATACTTGCGGTTGAAGCGCATCACTTCCAGCACCAGCATCGCGTTCATCGCCAGCAGCAGGCTGATGATCACTACGAACGAGAAGATAATCTTGGCCCGCAGCGAAAGGCGAATGCGAGAAAAGATCTGAATGAACCGCCCCATGTATCTCGGGACCGGTTCTCCGGCAGCGATATCAAAGCTCATCGGAACTCCTCACTTGCGGACCGCGCTGCGATACTGATGGGGTCTCTGCCCGCTGATCTTGCGGAAGATCACGCTGAAATAATGCGGATCGTTATACCCGCATTGGAAGGCAACCTCAGAGATCTTCAAGCGGGTAGCGCCCAGCAGCTTTTTGGCCTGATTGATGCGGGTTTGGGTCAGGTAATCGCGGAAGGTGCCGCCCGTAGCTTCGCTGAAGACTGCGCTGAAGTGGTTGGGGCTGAAATTGACCTGGGCTGCCACTTCATTCAGCGAGAGGTTCGAATCGGAAAAGTGACCATCGATGTACTCTTTGGCCTTTTGGATCAGCGTCGCGCGGTCGCTGCCCAACTGGCTGTCGCGGAACGCCAGCGCCGAGGCGAACAGCTCCTTCAGCTCGGCCCGCACCCGCTCGACGTTGTGCAGCTTCGACAGGAACGCTTCTTCATTCTCGGTATCGGGGATCATTGGCCTGGCGTCGCCGCCCAGGTTGCTGATAAACTGCGCCAACGAAAGCAGGATGTCCGTCATGACGTAGCGCTTCAGCAGGCCGGAACGCAGAGATGCTTCGGCCAGCGTGGAGAGAGTTCTGGTGGAAGAAGGCGTCAAAATCTTCGGGCCTGCCGTTCTCCAGGTATCCCCGCAGCGCAGCGTGATCGAGCCGCTCTAGATCCACGGTCTCGGCCTCGTCATGCGAGCCGCTCACGTCCATCAATGCTTCCACAAAAGAGCGATGCAGGTCGCCCAGGTGCTGCTGAGGCGCTCCCACCCCACACAGCACGCTGCACCCGGTCTTGTTCTCCACTTCCTCCCGGATCAAATCCGCCAGGAATGAGCCCTCCTGCTCCAACTGCTCCAGGTTCTCGCCCTTCATGATCAGCACAAACTCGGCCATGTCCTTCTTCGTCAGCAAAATATCCTTGTTGACCCCCACAACCCCCGCAATGAGCTGCTCGAACTGCTGGCAGGCGGCGTAATCGTGCGGGCGGTTATTGGCCTGCACCTCCAGCAAGACCACCTGATAATACGGCGAGAGGATGTCGAGCCCCAGCTGCTGGCTTTGCTCAATGGCCGAGATCGAGGACTCGCCCCCCGTCACCAGGCGCAGCAGGAACTTCTCGCGCATGAGCGAGAGCTTGTCCTCCACCTGGCTGCGCAAGTTCTTCAAATAGGTGCGCTCGCTCTTCTCGCGGTCCAGCGCGCCCTTGACCCGCCACAACACCGCCTGCATGTCTTGCACGCTGATCGGTTTGAGCAGGTATTCTGTTACACCGAGTTGGATCGCTGCCTGGGCATACTCGAAATCGTTATAGCCGCTGATAATGATAATCTTCATCCACGACATGTGCTCGCGAATGATCTTGCACAGCTGCAAGCCGTCCATGAAGGGCATGCGGATGTCGGTGACCAGCACGTCCGGCTGGATCGCCTCAATCTGCGGCAGGGCGATCTCGCCGTCGCCGCTTTCGCCACACAGCTCAAAACCCGCCATCTTCCAATCGACATTGTCGCGGATGCCCTCGCGGGTCGTGATTTCATCCTCAACAAGATAGACTTTATAGGGCATGTGCCGGTCCTTATCTAGAATCGATGCCATCTAAATCAAATTGGATATCTTCCCTACTATATCACAAATTACATCTCATCACCCGGACCCCGATCCACCCCCACCCCAAGGTGTCAGGGTCCAGGAAACGGTCATCGATTTTAAACCGGTAGGGGCATGGCGGGAATGCGCAAAACTCCATGCCCTGATGGTCAAAAGGCGCCTTGGTCCAAGGGAAAGGGTCACGGTTATTCCTGTTGGAAATGATTCGGGTGGGTTATTGGGGCATGCTGCATATTGGTTCAATGATGGGGTCTTGCGTATTGTGGTGGCGGGGGCACGGCTCCGTATTGGTTAAATTATGTTGTCTTGCGCAACTCGCCGTGCCCCTACGCAATCCGGTGGCCTCGAGCAACCTGACAGGTCGCGGCGGGAATCGTAATTTTTGTCCTACCCGGTACGGTCATGGCGGGATTCAACAATTTTTATCCAGGCTGTAGGGGCATGGCGGGAATGCGCGAGACTCCATCATTGAACCAATACGCAGCCATGCCCCCCATTACCATCCTCTCGGTTTCCCCCTGCACATCCAGCAGCCCGTCCTGGTTATAGGTCTTTGATCCAAACAAAGACCCTAAAGGTTCTAGAACCTTTAGGGTCCAGGAAAGGGTCATCGATTTTAAACCGGACTGAACCTCTTGATCAACATCACGCCGTGATAACCCTCTCCGTACGTATTCGGCAGCAAACCGGCCAGCTCGAAGCCAACCGAGCGCATCCAGGTCACGTCCGGGCGGCCGCTGGTATCCAGGCTGCGCAGCTCCTCCCAGGTAACGCCAAGCTGCCGGCCATGGATCGACATGCCGTGTGAGCCGGCGATGAAGCGCATGTAAGCGATGCCTCGCGAGCGGGCCCAGTTCTCACAGGCTGCGATCAAAGGCTCCAGCGGTTGCCCCACACGCAGTTTGCCGCAGTCGTCATACCCCATCACGTCAATTTCCACGGCCCGATAACCGGCGAGCAAAATGCAAAACAGCCAGCCCTGCGGGTTCCCATCCGGCCCGGCCAGATACCAGCCCTGGCTGTCCGCCTGGATCTGCTCCAGGGCATCTTCGAGGCGCGGCCACCAATCCGGCTTGATGCGCGCCATCAACTCGGCCACCTGCATGATTGCAGCGGGTTCAATCGCAACAGCTTCCATAAAGGCACCTTTATAGCCAGACGATCGGTTCTTCAGCGGACCGTCCTTCCTTAAGTCCTCACCAGCGAGCGGACCCAATCTTTTGCCCGCGCCAGTTCGCCATCCTTTAACGGTCCCTCTGATTCTTTGACGAAGAATCCCTCGGTCTTACCCACCAGCCGCCCACCTTTCTTGGTCAGCTGTTTCGCAATCGGAGCGTCGGCGTAGCCAAACATGCGCACCATAAAGCGTAAGAAGCCAGAATTGGTCTCCTCCGGGTTGATGCGAGTGTCGAACGCAGCCACATCCACGCCCTTCAGGGCATCCGCAGGGATGCTTTTCAAGAATTTCTTGGTCCCATCCGAGGGTTGAAAAGCACGCGTCGGCGAGCCTACCACCAGAAGATCGAGCCCTTGCAGCTGGGCCGGGTCCATCTCCGTGACTTTGCGCACCTGCACGTCCCCCTGCGATTGGAGCGTCTCGCCAACTGCCTGCGCAACCTTTTCGGTATTGCCAAAGTAAGAATCGTACACAACCAAAGCTTTCATCGAACTCCCTCCAAGAATAAACGCCTGCTCAGATTATACGAAAAGTCTGCCGTTGGCACAACTGGTTAAATGATAGAGAGCAGGTGCCGCTCTCGGTTCCCTACTCTCTACTCGCTTAAATACATTCCCGGCGTTTCGAGCTGGTGGCGGTGGTCTGTGGCAGTGATGCTTGGGGAGCTTTAGCGGGGACGGATCGCTGACTTGGCGGAAGGGAGAAGATACGGATAAATCAAATCAGCGATCAGTAAGCGGTGGTGGCTGCGATGCTCGATGGCTCGAAACGCCGGTCATCATTAGTATACCCATTCTCATTGACACTCAACTGACAAATAGAGCATAAAAATTGGACATTAAACGTTTAAGCAGAAGAGCGGCGCCAATGGCGCCGCTCTTCTGTCTTAAAAATCCGGTGTTCCGAGCTGGCGGGAGCGGTGATGGCAGTGGTTGGCAGTGTGCAATGTGATTGGCAGTGATGTTGGCTATGATGCTGCTGCGATGCTGCTGCAGCATGCTGCTTCGATGTTGGCTGTGATGCTGCATGTTGCGATGATGCTGGCTGCGATGCTGCTTCGATGTTGGTTGTGATGCTGGCTGCAATGTTGCTATGATGTTGGCTGTGATGATGCTTCGATGTTGCTTCGATGTTGCTTCGATGTTGCTTCGATGTTGCTTCGATGTTGCTTCGATGTTGCTTCGATGTTGCTTCGATGTTAGCTGCGATGTTGCGATGATGTTGGGCGGCCGCTATTGCGGTTCGTGTGGCTGCCGTTCGTATTGGCTCGAAACACCGTATTTACATGTAGTATATCAAGAACTCATTGACACTTGACTGACACTTAACCGGAAAAATACCAAAAACTCACATAAAAATTACAACTTCCATAAACTCTCATCTTATTCGATCGGCAAATTAGGAAACGCGCTTCCAATTTTAATTCCCCTTGCTTGCAAGTTGCGTCGTGCGTACCGCCGCATGGCGCGCTCGCAGCGCCTCCACCATCTCGACTGTCACCGGTTGGACGCCCAGCCAGCCCAACTCGCTGAACCAGCCGTGCTCGTCCGAGCCGCCCGTCACCAGCAGGCCGAAGCGCTGCGCCAGCCCCAGGAAGTATTCTTGGGCGCTGCTTTTGGCGCTGGGATGATAAACCTCGATACCGTCCAGCCCGGCTTCCACCAGCCTGGCGATGTCCCGCTCTCGCAGCCAGCCTCCGTGCCCGGTCAGCGCCACCGGGTGGGCCAGCACCGCCACACCCCCGGCAGCGTGCAGCTGGGCGATGGCCGCCTGGACGGTCAGTTTGGCCGGGCGCACCTGCCGCCAGGCGTTCTCCACCAGGTCAGAGGCCGCGTCCCAGCTGGCGGCGTAACGTTTTTGCTGCGCCACTTGCAGCAACTGCACCAACCCGGCGTAATTTGGGTTTGCGGTATACAGGTCCTCGCGCTTGATCGGAAAGCCCAGCGCAGTCAATTCCGAGCAGCAGTCGGCCATGCGCACGTATACGTCCTCCAAGGATGCCGAGACAAACGCCTCGAATCCGGCATCCTCGTCGAACAAATACCCCAGCAGGTCCACATCGCTGGAGACTAGCGGCACGCTGCAGTCCGGCCAGGAACAGGTGAGCTCAACCCCCGGGATTAAATCCAGCCCCAGCTCCCCGGCCATCGACCGGCCCTGCCGAAAACCGCGAGTGTTATCGTGGTCGCAAAAGGCCAGGGTGTGAATGCCCTCCTCGGATGCCCGGCAGAGCACGTCCTCGGGCGCATACTTGCCGTCCGAGAAGGTTGTGTGGATATGCAGATCAACAGAATAGGGGGGACTGATATGCTCGTTCATCGGAACCACCTTCTAAAGTTTGTCTCTCCATGGGCCCTGGCAATAAAAAAAGCCGATGCTGCGAGCAGGGAGGAAAGAGAAGCGTCGCCTGGCAAGCATGAATGGCGGGAGAGCGATGGAGACTGCCGGCAATCTGGGAAGAAAGAAAATCAATGTCCGATGAACAAAATGAACGGTCCCATTGTCGTGTCAGCCTGGCCAGCTTCTTTTAGCGGTCGCAACATCGGCTACAGTTCTAGTATAGTCAATTCAATTGACACTTGACTGACACTTGGGAAAAGAAGTCCACGCATCGATCGGGCATTCCGGCATTGAAGCCTGCCTGTTTTAGATCAGGCAAAGCTCACCATCATCCTTGGATGGCCCAACAGCGCCCCCGAACGACGCCTAATTTTCTGATACCGGCTCTAACGGAATGGCCTCTGACAATTTCGCTCGTATTCGCTCCAACCCCGGAACACCACCCGCCTCGATCGACTTCTGCGCTTCGGCCAGTTCCACCCGCAGGGGGAAGACCTCTTCCCCGCCGATCAGGCCAATCATCACCGAGGTCTCCACCGCATACTGCAGGTCTCCACAAGCGCGGGACACATCGCCGTCGAGCGGGTTCGACAGGATGCGCCGGATCGATTCGCGTTCCTCTTGCTGCAACCAGGCGTCCTCCTGCTGCAAGAAGTCCCGCATCTCCTGCAAATCTTCCTCCGAGAAGCGCCAGCCGCTACCGCCCACGTCCTCTTCCAGGTGCGTCACGGTCGAAGGTCCGGGCAAGGCACAGGTGATGCCCGGCTGGGCCAGCGCCCAGGCTGTTGCCGCCTGCGCCGGGGTCTTATCTTGTCTCGCCCCCACCTCGGCCAGCATCTTGGACACCCGCAGCCCAAACTCGAAGCGCGCTCGCCGGAAGAGCGGGTCCACATTGCGGATGTCGCCCGCCTCGAACTGCGTGCCCCGCCCGATCTCCCCGGCCAGCAGGCCGCGCCCTGTCACGCTGTAGGCGACCCCCGCCGCTTGATACCGCTCACACAGCGGCAGGATTTTCTCACAGGCGTAACGCTCGACCGCGCTCAGCTCCATCTGCACAGAGAACACCCGCCCGTAGCGCATGTAGGTCTCGATGCTCTCCGGCGAGAGGTGCCCTACCCCATAACGCCGGATCGCTCCCGCTTTCACCAGGTTCTCCAACGCTCCCACCGTCTCGGCGATTGGGATATCCGGGTCTTCGAACTGCACCTGGTACAGGTCGATGTAATCGGTCTGCAGCCGCTCCAGGCTTTGTCGGCAGGCGAACTGGATGTAGCTGGCCGAAAGGTCGGGTTTGATGCCTTGCTTTACCCCTAACTTGGTAGCAATATAGACGTGCTGGCGGAATGGCGCAAACACTTCCCCCAGCAGCTGCTCTCCCTCTCCATACGTGCCGGAGGTATCAAAAAAATTCACGCCCATTTCGAAGGCGCGCTGGATCATTCTGCGGTATTCATCAATATCCTTGGTTCCGTAGGCTCCACTCAATCCGAAACAACCGACCCCCACTTCAGACACAACAAAATCGCTGTGTTTGCGGTATTTCACTGCCACCTCCTCGTAGCGCCGCGGTCAAAGAACGTTCCAACGCTGCAGGTTTTGTGGCCGGCATCCGCGCTGCAGGCGCTGCTGTCAACCACAAAATCCAGATACAGACCCAAATGGTAAGCGGAGTAAGCTTGCCGTCGATCTATTCGTGCGTACAAGGGGAATCTATGGCGCCAATACTCTTTCGCAGAAGTGGCTCCACAGTCCACCTTCTTACCGAATTGCGCCGTCAAGGTGAGCAAGAATCACTGCTCATCCATCTTATTATAGGGCATTTCGACCACATATCCTAGCTTTTCCGCATCCTGAAAGAACGCCTGTAAGCCCTCCGGCTCGGGCGGCTGGTAAAACGGGAATTTCTTCCGGCCCGTATCGAGGAAAAGCTCGATGTACTGCCCGCGCCGCAGGCTCTCCAATAAGAACCAGGCGCCTGCCGGCAAGAATATCAAGCCCAACGGCGACACGATCGGCTGCCCCGCGCTCAACACGCGCAGTACCACCTGCACGAACGGCTGGATCGACAGGCCGATCAGCACTACCCCGACCAGCGTCAGCAGCAGTGGGTACTCGGAAAGGAAGCCTTTCGAAACCACAACCTTTTGGATGTAAATTTTCGGCACGAACCGCAGTGGACGATTGTTTTTTATACTCGTGATCCCCAGGGGAGAGATCTGAACGCCACAGTACTCCCCGGGTGTGATGCTGTTCTGTTCCATCATACCTCCAGCTACCTTTAATCTATTCCCTGTCTCCCCCTTCGCTGAAAGCATCCAGGCTATCCCGTCAGCGGCTGCACCTCAAAGCCCCCTTGCGGCAGTAAAACGACTGTGTAGAGCACGTCAAAGCCTTCATCCAGCGTTGGCGGCTGCAAGCTGCCGTACTTGGCAATCACACCCAGGTCTGGAATGGGCTTCATTAAGCTGCGCTGACGGTTGCGCGCCAGGGCGTCTTGTAACTTTGTGGGGAAATAGTACCCGGCAGCGCGAAACCCCGCCGACTTCGCCAGAGAGATGTAGCGGGCGCGATCGCGAACCGTCACGTTGGTATTGTCGACGACAAAGGATTGTTGGGCCACGATACAAGCCCGCAGGAGAATGTCTTCTCGATGGCGAGTCTTGAGCATGTCGAGGTTAATTCGGACGTGGCTATCGAAGAAGCGCTCTTTGTAGAAAGATGATTTCCCCACTGCCTGTATTCCCACAAAGATCACTGCTTCCATCTGCGACATGCCGGGCGCTTTTTCCTCCTGTTATTCCTATTATAAAGGATGGTAATGCGTCAACGGTTAAGCAGAGATTAGAGGAAGGGCGCCAGAAGCCCGGTTTCTGGCAGAAAACGGGCTTCTTAAGGCAGCTCCGGCAGCCGGTACACGAAGCCCGGCCCCCCGGCGTACATGCCGCCGTCGACGTTTACGCACATGCCATTCGCGTACACCACCGGCGCAGTCACCTCTTCCGGGGGCTTGCTGGTAAAGCGTGAAATGGGGGTATGCCCATGGATGATCTGGCGGCCGCCGAAGAGCTTGAGGAAAGCCTCCGCCTCCGATCCGTCGATGAAAAAAGTCTCCCGCTGGCTGAACTGGGCCAGCAGCTGGTCCCAGGCAGACGGGTCCGGGCTGCGCAGGAGCAGCGCCAACGAGCGGTTGACCTCCTCGACCGAGTGGCCGTACTCGCGGTAGAAAGTGGAGTCGGCATGCACCAGCAGCCGCCCGGCGACGCGCGCCATGGCCGGCAGGCTGGCCAGCCAGGTGATGTGACCGGCCGTCAGTCGCGCCAGATCTTGCACCACACCCCCGTTGCGCAGCCAGTCGCCCACGAACGTGCCGCTTACGCCGCTGCTCTCCTGCTGCCCAAAGCGGTGCGCCGCCAGCACCAGCAGCTCGTGGTTGCCCAGCAGCGTCCCCACCCGCCCGCCAGTGGCGGCGGCCTGCTGCTGCAGCATCATCAGCAGCTCAATGGTCGCGATCCCACCCGGTCCGCGGTCGAAGAAGTCTCCGATGAACCAAACGTCGGAGCGGCCGCCCGCCCATGAAAGGTCATCGTTGGCCAGCCCGGCGTTCACCAGCAGGCTCACCAGCTTATCATACTGGCCGTGGATATCTCCGATCACATATGTGCGTCGCATGTTTCCTTTATTCGTACACCACTGCGGTGCCGCTGGCTGTCACCATCAGCATGCTTTGCCCGATGGTCTCGTAGTCCAGGTCAACGCCCAAGACCGCATTGCCGCCCAACGCCTGGGCCTGATCCGACATCTCCTTCAACGCGGTCTTCTTGGCGCTGCGCAGCTCCTCCTCGTAGGCCGCCGAACGCCCGCCGATGATATCGGTGATGCTGGCCATGAAGTCGCGCACAAAGTTTGCGCCCAGAATCGTCTCCCCGCTGACGATTCCGAGGTAGCGGGTGATCTTTTTACCTTCGAGATTGGGGGTGGTGCTGAGAATCATTCAAACCTCCTGGAGAACAGGGAAAGCCCTCCAGATACCAGGTATCTGCCCGAAACCTGGTATCTGGAAGAAACCAAAATGGCTCTCGGCTCTCTTTTCTCCACCTTCTTTACTTACCGGTCCGCATTATTCACCAGCGTCCGGAAGGCCCAATACGCTGCGGGCATGTCCGGCGCTTCGACTTCCACCTTGCGGGCCTCCAGGCGCTTGGCGCCAGGGGTCAGCAGGGCGCCGTCGGCCATGGCCGAGTTCAAGAACTCCACTGCAATCGTGACCGGGCTGCCGATGCGCACCGGCTCGGGACCCTTGCCCTGCTGGAACTTGCGCACGGCCGCTGTGGTTGCGCTGCGGATGCGCTCCTGTGAGGCGCTGGGGGGCAGCGCTTCGGCCGAGTAGCGGCTGGTGGCGGTCTTGACCACCGCCGTCTCGATGCCCGGAACCCAGCCCTGCGCCTCGGCCGCAGCCGACTGATCGCCGGACATCATCAACACCGGCGCGCCATAGTGCCCGCTGAGTGAAGCGTTCAGGCCGATCTCGCCCGTGATGCGCCCGTTAAGCCAGACGTTGAATACGTGGCTGCTCGACCATGTGTGATCCAGCACGGCCGGGGAAGTGCCCATGCGGGCATGGTAGCCGATGAAGAAGACGCCGTCGACGTCGGTGCCGATACCGTGCACCATGGCGAACGGCGCCGCATTACCCGAGTGCAGGTTGGCGCGTGGATCGAGTTCATCGATCAATATATTCTGGCCGCTGCCATGCCCGTCGGCGACGACGACCTCGCTGCTGGCGGGCAGCTCGACGAATGCACCGGCGATGGCAGCGTTCACATCGGCGGTCATCAACTTGCGGAAACGCTGGTATTCAGCGTGCGTGGAATCGACATGGGCCCACCGCGAAACCCCGGTGATGCCTTCCATATCTACGGCGATCAACAATTTCATGGCGCAAAGCTCCTTTGATGTTTGGGTACCCTGTAAGTATAACTGAAGAAGGCAGAAGGGAATGGGGTAATTGGGGAGTAGGACGGCATCCTTCTCCCTGATTGCCGGATTCCCTCATCCCTAATCTGTTACAATCCAGATAAAGGGAGGTAACTATGCCAGAAACAAGTATTTCAAAGATGTTCGATCTTTCCGGACAAACTGCCATTGTCACCGGCGGATCGGTTGGGATCGGCCGCGGCATCGTCGAGCGGCTGGCCGAGGCCGGCGCCAATGTGATGATCCTCGATATTCAGGAGAAAGAGGGGCAAGAACTGGCCCAAAGCCTGCAGGGCGGCAAAGCCAAGGTGGCATTCCAGCGGGCCGATATGCGCAGCATCGACGATATCGAGAAGGCCGTCCAGAGTACCGTCGACCGGTTCGGCGGCGTGCATATCCTGGTCAACAACGCCGGTATTTTCCCCTTCTCGCCGATCCAACACGTCACCCCTGAGTTATGGGACCGGGTGCAAGAGATCAACCTGCGCGGATCGTTCTTCATGTCACAGAAGGCCGCCGCGCAGATGGCCAAGCAGGGTAAAGGCGGCTCGATCATCAACATCGCCTCGATCGACGCCATTCACCCCACCGGCAACCTGATACCCTACGACTCGTCTAAGGGTGGCGTGGTGATGATGACCAAGTCGCTGGCGCTGGAACTGGGCAAGCAGGGTATTCGCGTCAACGGCATCGCTCCGGGCGGCATCAACACCCCGGGCGCAGCCTCCGGCGCGCCGGACACCTTCGCCCAGATGACGCCCGAGCAAATCCAGGAAATGACTTCGTCCTTCACCGCCCGCATCCCACTCGGCCGTCAGGGTGAGCCGGACGACATCGCTGCCGTGGCGCTGTTCCTGGCCTCAGATGCGGCCCGCTACATCACCGGCGATACCATCATCGTCGATGGAGGCTTCTTGCTGTCGTAAGCGCGTAAGGCAAAGTTGCAAAGAAAACAGAAGCGCAGAGGATTAAGAGCTCCTCTGCGCTTCTGTTTTCTTTGCAACTTTGCCTTACGCGCTTACTTCTGAGGCGGATCCTCCAACGCAGGCACATAGAAATGCACGGCCCAGATGCCCGAGCCGGGCTGGGTCTTCCCCTTCAAGTCGCTGTACAGGGTGGAGTCGACCGTCTCGTTGTAGCGGGCGCCGCGCGGCACGATCTCAACCCAGGTCTGCCCGGGCTTGAGCGGGAACGGATCGCCGTTCTCATCGATGAAGCGGATCGGACGCACCTTGCCGGTGGTCTTCTCGTATTCCTCGTTCTTGCTGGTCCAGTAGATCTTGTACATCTTGCCGTCGCGGAAGAGCAGCGCCGGCATTTTGGTGATGTAGCCCAGGTCGATGTCGATCAGCGTCTCGGCATAGCGGTGATGGTCGGCAAACAGCACCACCACGTTCTCGTAGGTCAGCGCATCGCCGTTGAGCCGGTCGCTGAACTCGCTGAAAGTTTGGCCATCGGCGTTGTCTTGGAAGCGGTGGTACGAGCCGTCGGCGGCGTTGTAGCGCCAGAAGATCTGGTTGAGGAAGTTGTACGGCAGCCACAATACCTTGCCGTCCTGACCTCCGTCCGGCAGGGCCGGGTCGAAGCGCATACCGCTCAGAGCGTTCTGCCCCAACTGATTCTTCTGCGAGCGGGCCACGTCTTCCAGTTTGGTGGCGTCGATCATGGCGCTGTTGATGTCGCTGCCGTCTGAGCCGTAGATGTTGGTGTAGTCGTTCAGTTGGGCCGCTACCGACTTGTAGGCCGAGGACATAACCAGGAAGCCGTTGTACAGCTTGCGCAGTGACTCGTACGGCAGGCGGCCCGAGCGGATCGGGCCGATGGCGGCGGTCAGATTGCTGGTGGCGTTCTCATTGTCGACCGCCTCTTGGGGATAGTCGCCGTAGAACACCGCCAGGAAGCGTGACATGCCCTCGCCCACGTACATTTCAAACACCACCGGGCTGTAAGAAAGCCCGGCTTGCGGACGGGCGCTGATCGGGAAGTTGGTGATCGACACCAGCGCCGGCGGCAGCAGCAGGTTCGACGGGTCATCGACCGGCAGCCCGGTCAGCGGGTTGACGCTAGTTGGGGAGACGTTCGGCCCGTTGGATGTCAGGGCGGAAGGTGGATTGGCTTTGTTGGATGTGGTGGGTGGGGCGGGTGTGGGTTGGACGAAGGCAGCGGCGGGGGGTTCTGCGGCGGAGGCTGGTGCATTGGCGGCTGCTGGCGCGGCCTGGAAGCCGCTGAGCAGCAGGGTCAGCACAGCAAACACGGGCAGCAGTTTGTTAAGCATTGTTACCTCTTCTAAATGTTTGTAAGGATTCCGGTAAATCGCCCGGAATTCGGATGCCGGGATCAAAATGAGTATAACATAAATCCGAGAGCATAAAAATTAACTTGTATTGCAGGCGTATAACAATGGCTCGACCCGAAATTAATATTCAGGGTGCGCCATGTCGATGGGTCTATTTAATCAAGATGTTTTTGATCAAAAAAACTACCAGACCCTAAAGGTACATTTAGGGTCCAGAAATAGGGTCCAGAGGATCAGCGGATCTCCTGCCCCAGCCGCACCACCTCGCGCGCCAGCAGCTCAAAGTCCTCCCGCCGGCTGCGGTGGTTCGTGTTCGCCACCCGCAGGGCAAAGCGACCGTCCAGGCGTGTGTAGGTTGGCACGGCCGTGCCTTGCTCGTGCAGGCGGAACAGGATCTCCTCGTTCAGCCGGTCCAGATGCCCCTCCGGCAAGTCGCCCGGGTTGTAACGGAAACAGACGATGTTGGTGGCGGTGGGGGCCAGCAGCTCCAGCTGCTCGTCGGCCCGCACCAGCTGGTCCAGGTAATGCGCCTGCTCCACGTTCTGCTCGATCATGCGGCCGTATTTCTCCAGGCCGTGCTCCTTGATCGACATCCAGGCTTTGAGCGCCCGGAAGCCGCGCGTCAGCTGCACGCCATAATCGCTGAGCCACTTCTCGCCGCCGCCCGCGCCGCGCGGCTGGTGCTGCAAGTAAGCCGGCGTCAGGGAGAAAGCCTCGCGCTGCTCGCGCTCGTTGCGTACCAGAACGCAGCCGATCTCGAACGGCATGTACATCCACTTGTGCAGGTCGAAGGCGATTGATTCGGCCCGCTCGATGCCCTTGACCTCCGGCCGCAGCCGCTCCGACATCACCAGCAGCCCGCCAAACGCCCCATCCACGTGGAACCACAGCCCTTCCCGCTCGCAGATATCCGCCAGCGCCTCCAAATCGTCCACCGCGCCGGTGTTGACCGTCCCGGCGTTACCCACCACGCAGAAGGGATGCAGCCCGGTCTCGCGGTCCGCCTGGATGCGCTCTTGCAGCGCTGCCAGGTCGATGCGGTAGTCGCTGCCCACCGAGATCTTGCGCAGCGCCTGGTTGCCCAGGCCCAGCAGTTCGGCCGCTTTTTGGATCGAGCTGTGCGCCTCGGCCGAAGCGTACAGCACCATCGGCGTTCCGGCCAGCAGGCCCTCCTGGCGCACGTCGAACCCGGCCGTGATGTTGCGCGCCGCGGTCAGCCCGACCAGGTTCGCCATCGACCCGCCGCTGACCAGCAGCCCACCTGCGTCCGCCGGGAAGTCGAAAGCCTGCTTCATCCAATTCAGCACCTGGTTTTCCACGTGGCTGGCGGCGTGCTCGCCGCCGGCGCAGTTGGGGTTCATCCCGGCCGCCAGCATCTCCGCCAGCATGCCCAGCGGCGTCCCGGTTCCCATCACCCAGCCCCAGAAACGCGGGTGGATGTTGCCCATCGGGTAAGGTAAGATGTTTTCCACAAACTCCTGGTAGATCTCCCCCGGATCTTGGGGCGATTGGGGCGCCGGCTGCTGGAAAACCGCCTTCACCTCCTCCGGCACCGGCTGCCAGGCCGGCCGCTCGCGCACGCCTTCCAGGTAGCTCAGCATGTCATCCACCATCTGGTGGCCCAACCGGCGCATCGCCTCCCAGTCTTGTGGGTCAAGCGTTTCTTCGCGAAGTTCTTCCTGCGTTTCCATTCGGTTGTCTCCCGTTGATCATCAGTCTAATTCGTGGCTATATTGTGACAAATTTAGTAGTCTTTGTCAATGAGGCCAAATGCTGCCGGTTTTTTGTTGTTGGGCGGCGCAGCTGTGCCGCCGACAACAAAAAACCGGCAGCATTTGAGTGCGCCCCAACTGCCTCATTCCCTGAGTAACCGCTTTTCACGTTACAATAATCCTTGATATCATCTGGAGGGAACCCTATGTCAATCGAAGTTGGAACCGTCAACGAGCTGACCTACACCGTCGAGGAGAAGGACCTGGCGCGCGCCTCGGGCGGCGAGACCCTGCCGCCGGTGCTGTCCACGCCGCGCGTCATCAGCCTGCTGGAGCAGACCGCCCACCGCGCCGTGCTGCCCGAACTGCCCGAAGGCCAGACCACCGTCGGTGCGCTGGTCAACGTGCGCCACCTGGCCCCCACGCCGGCCGGGATGCAGGTGCGCACTCGCGCCGAGCTGCTGGAGGTCGACCGCCGCCGCCTGCGCTTTAAGGTGGAAGCCTGGGACGAGGTTGAAAAGATCGCCGAGGGCGAGCACGAACGCTTTATCATCGACACAGCGAAATTTGAAGCGCGGATCGAAGAGAAAAAGCAGCAAGCGCATTAATATCGGCCTTTCCGGGGACAGGTCCGAGCCCGCGCAGAAAAAAATATCCAAATCTAAGAAAAGGTGCATCCTATGACAGATCCGAACTTTCTAACCGTGCAAGGCAGCAAAATCGTCAATGCTCAGGGGCGAGCAGGTGATCCTGCGCGGCTTCGGCCTGGGCGGCTGGATGAACATGGAAAACTTCATCACCGGCTACAGCGGCAATGAAGAGGCCCAGCGCGAATCGGTGCGCTCCGTGCTGGGGGAGGAGAAGTATAACTTCTTCTACGAGCGCTTCCTGACCTACTTCTTCCAGGCCGCCGACGCCCGCTTCATCAAGTCGCTGGGACTGAACCTGCTGCGCCTGCCGGTCAACTACCGCCACTTCGAAGACGATATGCGCCCCTTCGAGCTCAAAGAGGAGGGCTTCAAGCACCTCGACCGGGCGGTGCAGCTGTGCGCCGAGCAGGGCATCTACACCATCATCGACCTGCACGCCGTGCAGGGCTACCAGCAGCAAGACTGGCACTCCGACAACCCCACCCATAAGGCGCTGTTCTGGAAGCACAAGCACTTCCAGGACCGGGCGGTGCATCTCTGGGAGGCCATCGCCGAGCGTTACAAAGACAACCCCTGGGTGGCGGGCTACAACCCGATCAACGAGCCCTACGATCCCAGCGAGAAGATGATCGAGCCGGTCTACCAGCGCCTGTACGCCGCCATCCGCGCCAGGGACCCCAATCACATCCTGTTCCTGGAGGGCAACCGCTACTCCAAGGACTTCCACATGCTCTCGGGCCCCATGCCCAATGCGGTCTACACCAACCACCTGTACGCCGCTCCCGGCTTCTTCAACACCGGCCCCTACCCCGGCGAGACCCAGGGCGTCTATTACGACAAAGAGACCCTGGCGGAAGAGTACCTGCAGGCCAGCCAGTTCATGATCGAGCACGACATCCCGGTATGGGTAGGCGAGTTCGGGCCGATCTATTCCGGGAACCCACAGGACGACCAGAAGAAATACCACCTGCTCAACGATCAACTGGAGATCTACAACCACTTCCAGGCCAGCTGGGCCATCTGGCTGTACAAGGACATCGGCTTGCAGGCCATGGTCTACACTGACCCCGAATCAAAGTGGAACCGGCGCATCCAGCCCTTCTTCGAGAAGAAGACCCGCTTAGGCGCAGATGCCTGGGGCGGCACCGAGGACGGCATCCATGACGTGATGGATCCGGTCTACGCCCTGTTCGAGCGCGAGTTCCCCAACTACAACCCCGGCCCGTTCGGCGCGCAGTGGAATGTCCGCCGCCTGGTGCGCCACATCTTGATCGCCGAGGCCCTGGCCCCCGAGTTCGGCGAGCTGTTCCGCGGCATGTCCGAAACCGAAATCGACGAGATGATGCAGTCCTTCAAGTTCGAGAACTGCTGCGTGAGGGAGCCGCTGGCCGAGGCGCTGTCTGCGTACGCGTAAAAAAGAAACCGGCACAAAATGAAAACAGCAGGCGGCGCGCCGCCTGCTGTTTTCATTTTGTGCCGGCTTCTTACTCCCACTTGCTCAGTTCATCCAGCCGCTGCAGTTCCGTCTCCTCCAGCGTCAGGGTCAGCGCCTGCAGGTTCTCCTCCAGCTGATCCAGGTTACGCGGGCCAATGATCGGGCTGGTGACCACCGGATTCGACATCATCCAGGCCAGCGCCACCGCCGACACGCTCACATTGTGGTATTTGGCCGACTCGGTCATGGCATCCAGCAGCTGCCAATTCTGCTCGGTGAAGTAGCGGCTGGCCCCACCCGCTCGGGCGCTGTCCACGTCGGTGTTGTCGCGGCGGTACTTGCCGGTCAGGAAGCCGCCCCCCAGCGGGCTGTAGGGGATCACGCCGATGTCGTAGCCCCAGCATACATCCTCCAACTCACGCTCGAACTCGGCTCGGTTCACCAGGCTGTAGTGCGGCTGGAGCGAGTCGTAGCGCACCAGGTCATACTTGTCGGAGACCCACAGCGCTTCCATCAACTGCCAGGCCTTGTAATTCGAGCAGCCGATATAGCGCACCTTGCCCTGATGCACCAGGTCGTCCATTGCCCGCAGGGTCTCCTCAATCGGGGTCAAGGGGTCGGGCGAATGGGTCTGGTACAGGTCGATGTAATCGGTCTGCAAGCGCCGCAGCGAGTCCTCCACCGCCTGCATGATGTGCACCCGTGATAAGCCCTGGTTGTTCGGCCCAGGGCCCATCGGGCCGCGCACCTTGGTGGCGATCACCAGTTGGTCGCGCGACACCTTCGCCTGCTTCCACCAGCGCCCAATGATCGACTCGGCCACGCCGCCCGGGTTGCCTTCCACCCAGCGCGAGTACACGTCGGCCGTGTCGATGAAGTTGACGCCCTCATCGTTGGCCTTGCTCAGCACCTCGTGCGAGGTCGGCTCATCCGCCGTCCAGCCGAACTGCATGGTGCCCATGCACAGCGGCGAGACTTTCAATCCGGTTTTACCCAGGTTGCAGTATTCCATAATTCCTCCTTGTGATCAAAAAAACAGCGAGCAGGCATCGCTCGCTGTTCTCCTTCCTTTATCTTCGTACCACCATCCCGCTGGCCTTCCCCTTAAAGAACAGCCCAATCAAAGCCCCAAACACAAACCCGCCCACGTGCGCCCAGACGGCCACGCCGCCGGTTTGAGCGGTGTCGACGCCCAGCGCCGCCACGCCGTTGAACAGCTGCAGGATGAACCAGAACCCCAGGAACAAGATGGCCGAGACCCGGGTGATGAAGCCGTAGCCGATCAGCAGGCGCACCTGCGCCCGTGGGAACATGATGATGTAGGCCCCCAGCACGGCTGCAATCGCGCCGCTGGCCCCTACGCTGGGGATGGTGCTGGCAGCGCTGATGTAAACATGGGTCAGCGAGGCGGCAATCCCACCAATGATATAAAAGAACAGGTAGGGGAAATGTCCCAAAACCGCCTCGACATTATCACCGAACACCCACAGGAACACCATGTTGCCCAGGATGTGCAGCCAGCCGCCGTGCAGCCACATATTCGTGAACAGCGTATATACATCCACTCCACTGGTGATCTCGGCCGGAATGGCCCCATAGGTCGTGATGAACTGCTGCAAGGCGTTCTGCCCCAGGCTCCACTCGTAGAGCCAAACGACGGTGTTTATGGCAATCAGCAAATAGGTGATGTAGGCCGGGCTGCGCGTGCGGACCTCGGTATCGCCAATCGGAAACATAAATCCTCCAAACCCCCTGAGATAACTGCTGTATTTCGATTATACCAAAAGCAAGCAGAGAGAAGAGAGCAAGGTCCTGTAGCCCCAGGCATCCTCGCGCAGCACCCTGTAAGGGCCGACTGGGGTCCTTGGTTTAACTCCCCCCTTGCCTACGGGAATCCATATCGCAAATACCCCAGACAAGGATGTCTGGGGCTACGTACGGAAAATAGACGATTCTCCACAGCCACAATCATCCCCCAGGCGGTGTGGGCGGCAAGCCCACAATCAACTGGATCACCACGCCAATGACGCTGGCGCCTAACAAGCCCAAGATCGGGTTCCATTTGAGAAAATAAATAAACACCAGGGCGATCCCGAACGTCCCAAACGCCACCCATCCGCTCAATGTGCGCAGGCCGATGTTGAGCGTGGAGGCGAAGATCATGCCGATCGAGACGGCGGTCAGGCCGCGGGTGAAGTAGGCCATGATTTCAGAGCCTTTGAAGATCTCGTAGCCCTTCATGAACGGCAGCATCACGTAGCCGGGCAGTTGGATCACCAGCGTTGCCAGGGTTGCGCCGATCAATCCGTCGAGCATGAAGCCGATCGACGCGACGAAAGTGTTGGCCTGCCCGGGCGTGACGCGCCCGACGGCGAATGCGTACAGCAGCTGGGCGTCGGTGATGACTCGCATCTGGTCGACGAAGTTTTTTTGCAGCAGCGGGATCATGTTCGGGCCGGCGCCGAAGGTCAGCACATTGTACAGAAAAATATTGTAAACAAGTTGGGAAAGATTCATCGCTTAATCCACCGGAAACCAAAAATACCCAGGGCGCCGCCCGCAATCAACAGGATCGCCGGGCTGATATTGAGAAAGTAAATCCCGGCAAAGCCGGCCACCGCCAGGATCAGGTCGAAAGATGGCCGAAAAATTCCTTTTCCCAGCTTGAGCGCCGCCGAGACGATCAACGCCAGCGCCGCCGGCAGCACCGAGACTTCGATCAGGTTGAAGGTGCTGCCCCGGCTGAGCGGACCGTACAGCATGGTCAGCACGATGGTCAACGCGAAGGCCGGCAGCGCCATCGAGATCAAGGCGGTGGCCGTGCCCAGCCAGCCGCCGAACCGGTAGCCGTAGGCAACCGCCAGGGCAGTCATCGTCCCGCTCGGCACGATGCGCCCGATGCCGTAAATCGCCAGAAATTCATCTCGGGTGACCACTTTGCGGCGCGTGACCAGTTCGTCCTCCAGCACCGACAGGATCCCCAGTCCGCCGCCGAACGCCAGCCCGGCCTTGATAAAGATCGAGAAAATGTCCCGCTGGCTCAGCTTGGGGCCTTCCGGCTCGCGAGCCGCCACCTTCACGGCGGCTGCTTCGGCGGCCTCGCCACCAATCGGTCGCTGATGCTCGACCCCTTTTTCCTCTTCAATATTTTGATCGGCCAATAGAAACACTCCTTCCCCCAAAGGCCTGTGATTTTCCTTTGTATTGTACTCCACTGGACAAAGAATCCAAGAAATGACATCCCGTGTGGACGGGATGTCATTTCTTGGATTCTTTGTAAAACGCCACGATCTGCTCGGCCACGTCGATCAAGCTCAAGCGCAGCGGCTCGGGCTCCAACACCTCCACCGCTCGACCAAAGTCCAGTAGCCGGTCGCGGGCCGCCTCCAGGCTCTCGAAGGTCAGGGTTAGCTGCAGCCAGCCGTGCTCGTCCGGCGGACCGGCCTGCGCCAGCCGGGTGTGGATGTCATCGCCAAAGTAATACGGCAGCGCCTGCGACAGCGCCGGGGCGATGCGCACCCGCACCGGGTATTCCGGGCGGTCACGCTCGAAAGCCTCGCACCAGCCCGTCCAGAACCCCGCCAGGTCGAAGTCCGGGGAACGCTCGAAGCATTCATCCAGCGCCCGCGCCTGCACCACCCGCCCGGCCCGGTAGACCCGCAGCCGTCCCTGCCGCGCCGCCACCAGGTACCACACGCTGGCCTTGGCCACTAACCCATACGGCTCCACCACCCGGATGGTCACGATGTTCTGATGCTCGTGGCGGTAGGCGATCTCCAGCTTGCGGTCCTGCCAAACGGCCTGGTGCAGCTTCTGCAGCTGTGGCGCCGGCTCGTCCTGAAACCACCACGCAGCATCCAGGTGGATGCGCTGACGCACCCTGCCCTCGTCCTGCCGGCGGCCTGAGGGCAGCGCCGCAGCCAGCTTGAGCAGAGCGGCTTTCAGCTCCTGCCCTACACCCAGATCCAACAGCGGCGCCGGGATGTTGAGCATGAACAGCGCCCGGGCTTCGTCAGCGTTCAGGCCGGTCAGCGTGGTGCGGTAGCTGTCCACCAGGGCCACGCCGCCGCCCGGCCCGCGCTCGGCGTAGACCGGCACGCCCGCCGAGCTGAGCGCCTCCACGTCGCGGTAGATGGTCCGCTCCGAGACCTCCAGTTCCTTGGCCAGCTTCCAGGCGGGCAGCTTGCCGCGAGTCTGCAGCAGCATCAGTAAGGAAAGTAATCGGTCTGCGCGCATAGGATGATTGTATGCCAAATTCCTGACAACATATGGCAAGAAAGAGAATGGAGAGCAGAGAGTAGTCAAAGCAGCTTTGACTACTCTCTGCTCTCCATTCTCCATTCTCTTTCTTATTCCTGACAATAGATGTCAATTACCCTGCCGTATCATCAAACCAGAAACCGCAACCCATTCACAAAGGAGAACGAAAATGAACGACCTGGAAGTAAAGATTGTCAAGCTGGACCGCATGCGGGTCGCCGTCACCCACGGCTTCGGTGAAGGCCCCGAGGGCATCGCCTGGGAAAAGCTGCGCACCTTCATGGACGCCCAGGGTATGCTGGGCGAAATCGACGCCCACCGCTACTTCGGCTTTAACAACCCCAGCCCCTCGCCCGCCAGCCCGAACTACGGCTACGAGCAGTGGGTCACCGTTGGGCCGCAGGTGCAGGCCGAAGGTGAGGCCCAGATCAAGGACTTCCCCGGCGGGTTATACGCCGTGACTCGCTGCAACCTGACCAACATCGAGAGGCAGTGGAAGCGCCTGGTGGCCTGGCGCGAGGACAGCCGCTACAGAATGGCCCACCACCAGTGGCTGGAGGAGTCGCTCACCCCCGAGCGCGGCTTGAACATGGCAGAAGCTGAGTTCATCCCGGAAGCGCACGTGCTGGATCTGTACCTGCCCATCAGCGAGTAAAGAAAGAGAGCAGTCAAGGCGTGCTTTGACTGCTCTCTATTCTCGCTCTCTGACTTGAAGATGGCCCTGATTTTCATGCTTGGTGCTGATCTCCAATCAGGAGGGCTGTTTTTAATACCCCAATTCTTTATCCACCACGTTCTGCAGCGACTCGCCGCTCACGTACCGCCGCAGGTTCTCCAGAAAGATCGGGATGGCGCGCTCGTTGTAGTGCGGCGTCAGGCCCGAATAGTGCGCCGTGATGATCACGTTCGGCATCTCCCACAGCGGCGAGTCCGGCGGCAGCGGCTCGGGATCGGTCACATCCAGGCCCGCCCCGGCGATCCAGCCCTCACGCAGCGCCTGCACCAGCGCATCCTGGTCGATGGTGCCGCCGCGCCCGATGTTGACGATGTAAGCCGAGGGCTTCATCGCCTTCAGCTCCTGCTCGCCGATCATGCCGCGCGTCTCGCTGGTCAGCGGCACGGTCAGCGCCACAAAGTCGGCCTGCGGCAGCAGCTCGGGTAGATCCTCGGGAGCATACATCTCCGCCACGCAGTCTGCCCCCTGCTCCGGGTGTCGGCGCACGCCCATCACCCGCATCCCTATCGCGCAGCCTACCCTGGCCGCCTGCTCGCCAATTGCCCCGACGCCCACCATCAGCAGGGTCTTGCCGTGCAGCTCGAACACGTCGCCGAAGCCGTGGTGGTGCCACTCGTGCTTCTGCTGGTCGCGGAACGCCTTAGGAAGCTGCCGCGCAAACGCCAGCAGGAACGCGAAGATGTGCTCGCTGATTGGGATGGCATGCACCCCCGAGACGCTGGTCAGGACGAAGTCCGCCCGGGCCGCCGCAGGGGCCCGCTCCAGCCAGTCGGCCCCCGCGCCCCACTGCTGCACCCAGCGCAAGTTTTTGCCGCCCACGAACGGCTCGTACGGCCCGCCCCCCGCCACGATCTCGATCTCGTCCAGCAGCCCGGCGATCTTCTCACGGTCATTACTGACGACCACCTCATACCCCGGCGCAATCTCATCCACCCGCCCCAGCAGTTCCTCCGGAACCTCGTCCGGATCAAAGTGAATTAACAAAATTGGCATCAAACAACTCCTTGTATCCATCAAAATTTCACTTGCACGCAGTTCTAATCTAGTCCATAATCATAGTGGTAACTACCCACAAACACCAACCGATTTGCCTGAGAAGCCATCATGGAAACGACCCTGCCAAAACCTCAGTCATCCGTATATAAAACGGTCCTCGCCATTGCAATCTTCATCGCATTATTTGTTGCCTTGATCGTCCTCGCTTATCAGTATTTACCTTCTGAATCCTGGGGGAAGGGCGGCGTGACCGCCCCAGCCGGTTTCGACCTGCGCACTGCGTTTCGCCCTGCGGTCTGGTCGATCCTGCGCGGCGAAAACCCCTACCAGACAGTCAACGAACTATTTAACCCCCCGTGGACGTTTCTCTTGCTGGCCCCGTTCGCCATACTCCCAGAACGCCTTGGGGTGTCGGCCCTGTTTGTTTTCAACTTCTTCGCCTACGGCTTTGTGGCCTACCGACTGGGAGCCAAACCCTGGGCGCTGGCTGGGTTCGTCTTGTGCCCATTCGTCATCCACAACGGCTTCGATGGCAATATTGACTGGATCCCGGCGCTCGGTTTCGTGATGCCCCCTCAGATCGGGCTGTTCTTCGTGCTGGCCAAGCCCCAGATCGGCGCAGGCGTGGCAGTCTTCTGGCTGTTTGAGGCCTGGCGAGCGGGCAAAACCCGCGAGGTTGTGCGCGTGTTTGGACCGGTAGTGGTCGCCTTTCTGCTCTCCCTGTTGATCTTTGGCCTGTGGCCGCTGAAATCTTCGGTCATGCCCAATAACCAGTACAACATGAGCTTATTCCCCTATTCCATCCCGTTGGGGTTGGCATTGCTCTACCTGTCGGTCCGCAAGCGGAAGTTCTGGTATGCGGTGGTCGCCTCCCCGCTCCTGGCGCCCTACCTGGCCTTGCGTTCCTACGCTCCCGCGCTGCTCGCCCTGGGCGTCAACTCTCCCGTCTTAATGGTCGCCATTGCCATCCTGTGGATATTGAGCTTCCTTGGCTTGATCCATTGACGGGGTCTTGAACACCGGTCTCTCTCCCAACCACTCCAGGCACACCAGGCCCTCGTGCCGCTGCTCGGCCAGCACGCAGCCGGTGTTCGGGAAGCCGCGCTGCAACGCGTACGCCAGGTCGACGTTGAGCAAGTCCGGCAGCGTGCCGTGATAGAGCCCCCCGTGGCCCACCAGCAGGACATCTTCCCCGCGTTCCAGCAGGCTTTCCACGAACGGCGCGAACCGGGCGCGCACGCCCTCCAGGCTCTCACCGTCCGGGATGCGCGCCGCGCTGCGCCCCTCGGTCCAGTCCAGGCTGACACGGGCATGCAGCGCCCAGGCTTCCGCATCCGACCGCCCCTCAGCGATGCCGCAGTCGATCTCGCCCAGAGCGTGCGTCCTCTCGAGCGGGACGTCCAGCGCGCGCGCCACGATCTCACCGGTCTGCACTGCGCGCATCAATGGGCTGGTGTAGATGCGTGTGATGCCCTTTCCCCGCAGTCGCTCCGCCAGCGCCTGGGCCTGCTCGCGGCCCTTTTCAGTCAGTCCGTGCTTCCAGCCGCGGTTGGAGATCACATGCAGGGTATTGGCTTCACTCTCGCCGTGCCGCACGAAGTACACTCTCACTGCGCCTCCACCACCAGCATGGTCATGTCGTCGTACTGCTCGGCCTCGCCGCGCACCCCGGCCAGGTGCTCGAACACAGCCCGGCACAGCTCCTCCGCCGGCAGGTGGGCGTAGCTCGCCATGGCCTGCTTCAGCGCCTCGCGGTTGTACAGCCCCCCGTCCGGGTCTTGCACGTCCACCAGCCCATCCGTATACAGCATCAAGCGGTCGCCGGGCCGCAGCTGCAGGGTCTCCTCCGAGAGGTGCAGATCCTCCTGGCCCAGCACGCCCAGCACCACCCCGCTGCCGCGCAGTTCGCTGGCCTGGCCGTCGCGCAGCAGCACCGGGTTGTCGTGCCCGGCGCGGGTGTAGGTCATCACGCCGCTGTCGCGCTCGATCACTCCATAGAACACGGTCACGAACATATCCGGCTCGCCCAGCTCCCGCAGCAGCAAATTGACGTTGGCCGCCACCGCCTTTGGCGAACGCTCACGCCGCGCCTCGGCATGCAGCAGGCTGCGGGTCAGCGCCATGTACAGCGCGGCCGGAATGCCCTTATCCGACACGTCCGCGATGGCCACCCCAAAACGCCCCTCCCCCAGGTCGATCACGTCGTAGAAGTCGCCGCCCACCCGCCGAGCCGGTTCGTTCTGGGCCGCGAAGCGGTAGCCGGGAATGTGCGGGAAGGTCTTAGGCAGCACGCTCTGCTGCACGTCGCGCGCCAGTTCCATCTCGCGCTCCATGCGCTCTTTCTGCACCAGCTCTGCCTGCGCCGCCTCCAGTAAGGCGATCTTGGCCCGCAGCTGCTCGATCAACCCGGCTCGCTGCAAGGCAAGCGCGACCTGGTTGGCAAAGCTCTGCAGTAAGGCCACCGCCCCCGGCGCAAACGACGAGCGCGTCAGCGTATGCACCAGCATCGCACCCACCCGCTGATCCTGTGCGATCAGCGGCACCATCAACCCGGCACGCGGCAGGTCGCCGCCAGTGGTGAAGCGCTTGGGGATGCCTGGCGGCAGGCGGTTGTAGGCGTAGGGCTCGGTCTTCATCTCCGGGTCGAGCACCGTGCCCGTCTCCAGCGGCATGTGCGCCAGCACCGAGGTCCAGCCCACCACCGCCAGCGCCTCGATCTGGTCGGGAGCGCGCTCGTAATACAGGATCGCACGGTCTGCCCCGCATAGATCGCGCGCCTTGCGGCAGGCCCGGTTGGCCAGTTCATCCAGACTGGTGGAGCTGATCAAGGCCTGGGCCATGTCTTGCAGCGAGACCAGCGCCTCGGTGCGCTGCTGCATGACCTTGTTAGCGGCTTCCAGCTGCAGCACCCGGCTTTGGGTAGACGCCGCCGCCCCCGATAGCTGCTGCTCGCTGGCATTGAACAGTGCAAACGTGCGCCGCATCTGGTCGGTCTCGAACTGCAGGAAGTCGTCCAGCGGCAGCTGCCCGATCGAGGCCAGGTGCAGCACGTAGGCCTCCATCGGCATCAGCGAGGGCCGATGGAATGGGCTGCCTTGCCCGCGCTCGTGCTGGAAGATATCGAAGACGGCCACATCCCCCAGCCGCCCGCTGCTGCGACAATGCTCACAGCCCACCGGACGGTAAAAATCGCCCAGCTCGCCCTTCAGCGTTGGCCCATCCTCCAGGCCTTCAAGGAACAGCGCCGAGAAGGCCGGCTCGGGCAGGTCGCCGCGCATCCACAGCAGCGCCTCCTCCTCTCCAATCAAGTCGCGCAGTCTGGGGTAGCGCCGCCGCAGCGCCTTCAACTGATCGGGCTGTGGAGAGAAAGGCTGCTTGCAGTGCGGGCAAAGCGTAGCCATGCGCTGGACGGTCAGCACCCAGGTGAGCGCATCCAGCGACTCGGGCGCCGCGCCCAGGTCGATCAGCTGCCGGGCGACTGCCTCACCCCGGAATACGCTGTCCACCTGGGTTAGCACCGGAAGGCCCTTCCCGGCTGCCTCCAGCACGTAAGGCGCTGTGTCCATCCCCATGCGGTCCACCACCAGCAGATCGGGCCTGGAGTCGACCGCCAGCCGGATCACCACACCATAATTGACCTCGGACCGCACCTCCGACACCTCCACCCGGTTACGCTGACTGCGCGGCAGGCGGAAGCCGCTCTTGTCATCGGTCACAATCACGCAGTGGGCGTCGGGATGGGCCGTGAGCATCTCGTCGAACAGGACGCGGAAGATCATGCTGCGCCCGCTCGGCAGGAACGACGAAGACGGGTCCATCAACCCGGGGCGCGGGTCGAGCCCGGCCACCAGCATCAGCCCCGGCTCGCAGGCCAACAGGCGCTTCAGCAGCGAATTGACTTGCGGTAGATGTACGAAATCTCTGAGTTTGAACATCTGGCTCCCATCCACCCCCCTAGACATTTGCCGCACAGGCGAATTAAGTATAGCCCAAGTGATGGGAATCCGAACGAGCCGGCCGCAATTTTAAGATAGTCCTGGCGCCTCCATCCGCAGAAGGCAAAATCCGTCCCCCAGCGCTCTGTTATCCCAATGGCGCTTTTCGATGGAAACGGGGCCGGATGCGCAGGGGCAAAGACACTTCCCCCTTTTAATGCATAACATGACCGTATCAAATACGGTCATGTTATTCGGTGAGTGGACGGGGTGTGATTTCTCGATGAAGTTGCTTTGCTCACCTCAAAGATGGGCCGGTGTTCCGAGGGCTGTCGGTGAGACCGGAGGCAGGGCTTTGGCGGTAATGTTCGGTGTAAGGTGTAGAGAAAGCGACCGCTGCGATTGGCGGGAGGGAGGGAGGGACGATGATGTAGTGATAATGTGCGGCAATCACAGTGGGCGGTTCACGTTGTTATGCTGCTGCCTCTTCGCAATGTCGGAACACCAACCATCCATAGTATAGGACGATTGATTGACACTTTACTGACACTTGACAGGGCTCTTCTGCATCTAGAAGGCGATTCCGAACGATTCGAGTTTGCAAAAAAATTACTGACGTGCTAGCGCAGCATCTTATACCGCCTGCGCCGGGCAATCAGCCCTACACAACCGCCAATCTTTGCACCTGCGCCGGCCTGCTCTCCAGCCGGGCGACACCCGCCTGATACGCCTGCCCGGCCATCGCCCAGGTGACCACGGTCGCATACGTTATGAACGCGCCGGAAAGGAACGGAACCACTAGCGCCAGCACCAACGTCAGCGACAGCAGCAGGCTCGCCAGCAGGTTGACCAGCTGCAGCCCCAGGCTCACCAGAAACACCTGGAAGAACCCGCCCGGGTTAGCTCGCAAGACCGGCAGCCAGGCCTTGCGTTGAAATCCCTGGCGGAACGACGCAGCCGCCACCGATTGACAGGCCGCCGGGATCGAAATCAAGGTGACCGCCGCACCCAGGGCGACGCTGCCCAGGATCACTACCGCCAGCCCGATCCCAAAGATCAGTAAGATCGTCTCCACCGGCAGCGGGCGGCCGTCTGCCCCGGACCAATACATCGGGACGAGCAGCAGCACGGTCAGCGCCGCCGCCAACACAAACACCGGCAGCAGGTACGTCAGGCGGATGGTGACCAGCTTCATCCCCTCGACGAAAATCCGCTCCCAATCCCGCCACTCCGGCAGGGACGGCTCTTGCTCCTCGCGCAGCATCCCTTGCAAAAGCTGCCAGGCGTAGCCGTATTGGAAGGTCAGACCCAGTCCGGGGATGACCAGGTTGGTCAGGGAAATTAGACCGCCAACCGCCATCTTCTGTTTCCAGCGCGGGTCTTGAAACGGAAAGCGCAGCCAGGTTTTCAGGTCGGTAGGGTACGATGGCTTCAACATTGTTCCTCTAAAATTTCTTGATCGGATCAGGAAGGATTGCTTGGGAACTTGTCGACTCTCACGGGCGCAGGTGGACCGGTGCGCTCGAGGGCCATGTGCAGCAGCGGTGAGCCCAGGTACGGGATCAGCCAGATCAGCGCGCCCAGCAGCAGCCCGCCCGCCACCAGGATGACCACCGGGCTGCCGCCCAGGCGCGGCAGCAGGGCCGCCATCCCTGTCAGGATGATCGTCACCAGCCCTGCCAGCGTCAGGCCCACCAGCCAGCGGTTCGTTCTGCGGTCGATGCGGACAAAGCCTTCACCCAGCCGCCGCTGCAGGTGATGGAAAGCATCGTTGCAGTCATCGCGGTCCGCAAAGCGCACCGTTGCATTGTGCGCGCGGCCGTTCTCGTTGTAACGCAGGTGCAGGCGCCGGTCGCGGGCCGTGGTGCCGACCTGTTCGATCTGGTCAAGTGGGATGATGCACGGCGTCAAACCCAGCAGCTGATGCGGCACCGGTCCCACCACTAACTGCTGGCGGATCGGCGAGAGGTACTCGAAGTCCGGGTTCGCCACGATCAGCGCGTCCGGTTCGAGCAGCACCACTCTGTCGGCCGAGCGGCGCGGTGTGACCCAGCCGATGGTGATGACGTACCCGCTGCGTGTGTATTCTGCCGGGGACGGCGGCGTGTCCGGCAGGCTTTCTCGCCTGGCCGGTGTGGTCGGCGCTTCGGAAGTGGCAGCCTGGCCTGGTTTGATCGGGCCTTCAGGGATAATCTCGATTTCGGGCTCCTCGGGAATTTCGTAGGTGTCGATGATCGTTTCTTGCGCGGCTTCAGTTTTGCCGGTGGTTAAGATGGGGGGCTGCAGCCTTTCCAGCCCGGTCCGAGCCAACCGGTTGCCAGGACTGATCTCCAGCGCCTTCTCCAGACAGTAACGCTGGCGCTCGGGGTCGCTCAGCGCAGCCGTCATCCACAGCCAGGCGGAACTCATTGCGCGGGTCGTCTTGCAGGACCTTCGCCAGCAGATGGGCCGCGTTCGGGCGGTCTCCTGCTTTAATGCTTGCGATCGCTTGCGCTAACCTGCCGTCCATTCCGGCTCCCCCAGTTATGGTTTCTGCGCCACTCCAATTAAATGCGTTCCCATGTCGAGTGCGCCCGGCTCTGCGCTGGCTGCCAACTCCATACGCAACAGCTCATTCCATTGTACATCATCCTGGCGGATCATTTCCAGCGCGTGTTCATTGCCGGCCGCCAAACAGCCACACGCCGAAAGCGCCAGCACTTCTAGCCCGGCTCCCTTCAGCCAGGCACGCACTTCGCCCGAACGGAAAAGGTGCATGTACTGACCCTTCGGCCTGTCCTCATCGTGCGCCGGGATCAAATCGCCGGTGCTGGTAATCTTCTGGTTGGTCTCAACCGGCAGCGCCAGCACACCCGGAAGGGCACTGCGTGCGCTGCCCCACAGAGTCATGACGCTCAAAAGCAGCCTGCCACCCGGCTTCAGCACCCGCAGGCACTCCTGCAGGGCCTGATCGCGGTGGTCGATCACGTAGCTGAACGGCCCGCCGTAGGCTACCACTACCTCGAACGTTCCGTCTGCAAAACTCGACAGATCGCACATGTCTGCTTGCACCCAATCCTCCACAAACGCGGCGAAGCCGTACTCACCGGCGTGTTTGCGGTTCAGATCCAGCTGCACGGGAGAGATGTCCGCCACCACCGTGCGCGCCCTGATCTGTGCCAAGGTTTGAGTGAAGCGTCCTGACCCGGCCCCGATCTCCAGCACACGTACCCCCTCGAGGACGTACTGCCGCAAGTAATGATTATGGATATAGAGGCTGATCTCCGCCAACGGCGAAGACACCAAGCGCTCCCACTCGCGCAAGCCGTACTGGTCGAAAAAGTTGGATACCCAGGAGGGGTTGTAGTTGGAAGTGTCGGGCATAGGGAATCTCCCTCACAATTGACCAATTACCTTTCCTACCGCAGCGGCACGGACTCCAAAATCTGCCGCGCCTTCTCCAAATCGAAATCCGGGCCCTTCTTAAAGATCCAGACCGGGGCATGATCGTACACCGAGAATGCCTCTTCGGCCGCCAGCAGGTTGTTGTTGAACAGCGGCAGGTCCGGCGGCGCGCCGAGCCCCACCCGCCCGCCCAGGTCGGAGATGTACAGCGGGCCGAACTGGAACGGGTGCTGGAAGGTCGCCACACGCTCGAAGCCCAGGCTGCCGTCGAACAGCGCCCGGTAGTAGGCCAACGTCATGGGGTACTGCTCCGGCAGGCGCGCTGCGCTCCAGATGGCGCGCTGGCTGGGTAGGATGACGTAATCTGCCTCCGCCAGGGTGCCCAGCATCATCTGGCGCTTGTTCTCGTCGTCGACCCAGCGCACGCCCATGGTCAGGCCGCGATAGAACTGCCCGAACGGATCGTAGCCGTCCATACGCACCGGCAGCGACTCGTCCCAATCCTCGTTTGAGAGCACCGTACGCCACACATCCACCGGCGTGTCGCCCTGCACCGACGTCACCAGGAAGTACACCCGGCCGGCCTGCAGCGCCACCGGCGAGAACTGCGCCGAGCTCGAACCGCCGCGCGGGTCGGACGTGGCCGGTGAAACCGGCAGGGTCGTCTCGACCAGCGGCGCTCCGCTCAGGTCGTTAAAGATCGCCACCTGCAGCTGCGCAGCGTCGCCGTACATCGTGCGGGCGTGCGCCAGCGCCACCGACTGCAGAACGCCATCCTGGCGCACCGAGAACTGGCTGATCAGCGGGCTGCCCTGGTAGATCCGCATCCCGTCCGGCGCATCCAGCGGCTGCACGAACGTCCCGTCGCCCGAGCTGATTTGCAGCGTCAGCGGCGCAGGCACGTTCTGATACATCCAGCGCGTCGCCTGGACTCGCGTGTTGTCCTGACGGTAGACCATGCCGGTGAAGCTCCAGGCCCAGGCCAGCGAGCCGAGCAGAACCACCCCGGTCAGCGCCAGCCCGCCCGCCGAGACGCCCGCCCGGAGTGCGGAGTCATCCCGGCGCGGCCGCCGCTGCCACAGCTGCGCCAGCCCCCAGGCCGCGAACAGCATCATGAATGGGTACATCGGCAGAAAGTAGCGCATCGACATCACGTGGCGCGTGCCCATGAACAGGAAGTAGCCGCCCGCCCACACCAGCGGCACAGCGTGCGCCTGCCAGCCGGGCTTCTGCCGGTACACCTGCACTGCCGCCGCGATCAGGCCGCCCCAGGCCGCCAACCCCAACAGCGGCCCCATGCCCCACACCACCATATTGACCCACGGGAACACCAGGGGGATGCGTTCGGTCCACTGCTCGCCGGGAGGCCCGGCATTGATGCCGCGTGAACTCGTTGGCCGCCACCTTCATGCTCTCCAGCCAGTCGGAGTTGGGGGTCAGCGTCAGCACGGTCGTGTCGCCGGTCGCCGCTCGAAAGGACATCGGCTGGGTCAGGCGGAAGGTCACCAGCGACAGCGCCGCCGCCAGCGCCAGCGGCAGGACGATGCGCCGCATGCCCCGCCAGAAATCGCTGCGCAGGTCCACCTCACGCGAGACGCGCAGCAGCGCCGCCAGCGCCAGCATGCCTGCCAGCGGGGCCAGGTTGATCTTAGAGGCCACCGCCATACCCAGCGCCACGCCGAACAGGGCATACCAGCCCCAGCCCTTGCCGCTCGCCTTGCCCTCCGGGTGGGCCACCTCCACCACGGCATAGAGCGCCAACATGTTGAACAGTACAGCGAAGTTGTCGGTGGTCAGGAAGTGCGACTGCTGGATCTGCATCACTGCCAGCGCGCCCAGCGCCGTGGCCAGCAGACCCACCCGCCGCGAGTACAACCGCTCGCCGATCAGGAACAACAGCATCAGCGACAGCACATCCGCAAAGGCCGAAAGCTGCCGTCCAAGCAGGCGCATCTCGGTGTAGCCGGTCAAATCGGTCTGCTCGGCCACCAAACGCACCAGAAAGATCGGCCACTGGCCCCAGCGCATACGGTTGTCCGGGCCGTTCTGGATGGCCTGGCCGTTTTCGTCGTATTTTTGATAGGGACTGATCGGGGAGATGCGGGTGTTGAAGTACTCGCCCCACGAATCAGGGATGCGCAAGGCGGTCAGCGTGGCCGTTAGACCATACTCGTCCGGATGCAAGTCGGCGTCCTGATTCCAATTGACCCAATTGAACCGGAAGAAAAGCCCCACCACGATCAGGGCGATCAGCAGCAGGTCGAACCAGGGAAAAGCCTGGCGTTTAAGTTGTGTCTCGGTCATAGAAGTCATCGGGGATGCAGATGCTCCATCTTGATAGGATCGTTCGATGTCCCATTGTATCTTAAAAAAGAGAGCAGAGAGTGGAGAGTAGAGAACGGTCCCACGCTGGATTCCATCAAGAAGGAATTCGAGAGCAAGGCGCACCAGTTAGGCATTCACGCATAAAGAGAGCGGCTTCTGTGGTGATCAATACAAAACAGAGAGCAGACGCGCTCTCTGTTCTGTATTTTCTTCTTTTTTATGCCTCTTGCTTCTCTTTCGTCCTTACATCCCCAATCACGCGGGCAGGCACGCCCGCCGCGATGGCATAATCCGGCACGTCCTTGGTCACCACCGCACCCGCCCCGATGATGGCGCCCTCGCCAATCGTCACGCCACATAGGATGGTGGCGTTGCTGCCGATCCCGGCCCGGCGCTTGATCAGGGTCGTCTCCAGCTCCCAATCGTCGCCGCTCTTCAGGCCGCCGTCCTCCGTCGTCGAGCGGGGATAGCGGTCGTTGATGAACATTACCCCATGGCCCACGAAGACCTCGTCCTCAATCGTCACCCCCTCGCAAATGAAACTGTGCGAAGAGATCTTGCAGCGCTTGCCGATCGTCACGCCGCGCTGGATTTCGATAAACGGCCCAACCGTGGTCTCATCGCCGATCACGCAGCCGTAGATGTTGACCATATCGGGATGAAAGATGCGCACCCCTTCGCCTAACTGTACATTACTGTTTATGCTCATAAATTCCTCCATCGTTACAGCGTTCTATCAATTCGGGTGATTCAATTGCAGGAGCTTCGAATAAAAAAGCGCCGGCCCCTTCCAGGCACAGTTCCTCCCCATCCACACGGGCCCGGCTCCAGGACAACTCCGCTGAGGTCTCCGGCTCCGCCGTCCGCAGCCGCCACCACTGTGCCATCTCGGCCGGCAGCGCCGCCCAAAACTCGTCGCGAATGGCATTCAGGGACTGCAAGAAATCGCCGTACATCTTGCAGACGTACTCATTCTTCAAGTAGTCCGGATGAGTGTTGATCAGCGCCATGCCATGCGTGTGGTGGAGGAAGTCGAGCTTCTCCAGCCAAATGCGCGGCGTGCGTTCCTTGAAGATGAAAGCCAGCGTGCTGTCCTGCGCCAGGGTATAGGGCAGCTCCACGAACTTGCCCATGAAGAACGGCCATACCGTCATCACCCCACCCGGGATCGGCTCGTAGGGGTCGGTATCGAAGAACGACAAATCGTAATCGGCCTGCAAATCTTGCAGCCAGTACGGATTGCGATGCATCAGCGGCGAGCGGAACCCCACTGCGCCGAACTCTTGCAAGTGCCGGTTGATACGCTGGGCCCGCGCCTGGAACACCCGCCGCGAGGCATAGAGCTTGCCATCGTGCTTCAAGCCGTGCACGCCCACCTCGAAGCCACGCGCCTGTAAATCGCGCATCAGCCCGTGGTCGATCCGGTAACGCTCTGGCACAAAATTGAACGACGAGCGGAAGCCCATCCCTTCCTCCAGGTCGGCGACTGTAGAGACGTATGACTGCCCACCGCCACTCTCAACGTCATGCGTCAGCGCCAGTCCAAACTGGCGACCTTGCGGCCAGAAAGAGCGGTAGGTGACGGCTTGGTTCCCAGACAGGAGCAGCGCCTGCCGCAGCGTCTCAAACAAGAAACGGGCGTAGCGGTCGTCGATCGGCCAGTTGAATTTGTGGGCCGTCTCTGTAGCGGCGCTAAAGTAAGTGCGCTTCATGATCTTGCGGAGTCGCTGCGGCAGCAGCGGCTTGACCCGGTAGTAGATCCAGCGTGAGGGGCTCAAATGCCAGGGATGCGGGCCAAAACGGCCCTCGCCCAGCGTCAACGCCAACAGCGTATCAGCGTCTTGCGGTGATGGCGTCAACCCTAACAGAGGTGCAGCATTCTCGATCGCCTGTGTCCAAATTTCTGAAGGAAAGTCTGGCTGGCAAAGCCAAAATCGGTCGGGTGTGTTTTCAGTCCATAAATTCATGATTGTTATCCAACGTATTTGTACAGGATCTCCCCCGACAGACGGCAGACCCAGGGAGGCGAGTGGTGAATGATGGCGTTCATGAGGTTCATCCACCTCCCATTCGAGTGAGAAACCGGCTGTTTCGAGAGCGTAAAGTATGAGAGCACGTTTTCCTCTGCCCCCCAGCGTGTTTTGAACGAGCGCAAACCTGTGTTTGCTAAAGAGCTCCTCCCCATGTCCATCTGTTCGAAGTCGTGCTCGTGGCCCCATTCGATCGCGCTCCAGAACAGTAAATTGTTGGGGCGCAAATTCAAGGCGCTGGGGTCCGAAGCGCCATACTTGTAGGTCAGCGTCTTTTGCCAGTGCAGGAACACGGCAGCCGCCACGCAGCGGTCCTCATGATAAGCCAGTTGGACGAAGCCCAGGCCCCGCTCCAGCAGGTTTTCGCGCAGCAGCTTGAAGAACCGCCGCGGCTGCACCGGCACGCCCTGCTTGTGACGCGTCAGCAGGTGCAGCCGGTAGAACTGCTCCACGTGCTCGGCCGTCGTGCCCTGCTCCACCCGCACCTCGGCTGACCGGGCCGCCTTGATGTTGCGGCGGTGCATGCTGTGCATGTTGCTCAGCAGCTCGTCCGGGTCTGAACGTAGATCCAGCACGTGCGTCGCGAACTCATCCGTTTGCTGCCCCAGCGACTCTGGCGCATAGCCGCGCAGCTCGATCGGCGGCTGCCCATCCTGCCCTGCATGACCGGCCAGCGAGCGCAGGTGTTTGTTCAGCCGCTCCAGGCCGTCAGGCCCACAAGCGAGCGGCAGGCAGTGGTCGCTGAAGGGCAGGCTCACCCAGCGCCGCCCGCGCAGTGGATTGCTTACCTCCATCACCGGCAGGCCCGCTGCGAGCTGGCCGCCCTGCGTAAATGCCGCCAGCACGAACGGCCGGTAGCCGTAGCTGTCCGAGAGCAGCGCCTGCCATGCGGGATGGTGGAAGATGTTGGCATTTGGATCGGCCGCCACCAGTTCGGCCCAACGCGGGTCGTCGGGGCGCAAGACCCAATCTTTGTTGGCCGTGTTCAAGGCTCGAGGTCCCCCAGAATGATTCATCTATGGGACCAGCACCTTTCTGAACCTCCCGTTGGGCTGATTGGTCTTGCGGAAGCACAGCACCGGCTCGGCCGCCCAGCGCGGCCCAAACACCGTGTACAGCGCCCGCATCCCTAAACGAAAGGCTCTGGCTTTGCTCTTCGAGCGGTTCTCTAAATTATGGTAGTACGAGCTGCCCTTGGGCAGCGGCAGGTACACGGCCACCGGGCAGAACCCAAACAATTCGACGTACTCCAGCAGCGTGCGATAGGTAAAGTAGCGCACGTGGGCGTAGAACTCGTAGCGGTCATGCTCCTTCAGAGGATTGTGGAAGCTGCGGCCCTGGAACAGGTAGCCCGGCAGCGAGCGCAGCGAGGCGTAGTTCGGCGAGGAAATGTACAGGTAACCGCCGTCTTCCAGCACCCGGAAGATCTCTTGCATATGATGGTCCAGGTTGATGATATGCTCGATCGTCGCCAGCGAAACCACAGCGTCGAAGCTGCCCGTGACAAAGGGGAAGTTGGCCTTGTTGTCGTCGATGTCGTACGAGATCACCGGCATGCCCTCGTTGTGCAAGATCGCCAAGGCCGAATGTGAAATATCGTTGCACAGAATGCTGGCGGGCGAAAGTTGATGGATCCGGCGCGCCGCCACACCCGCCCCGGCAGCCACATCCAGGATCTTCTTATGATTGCGGTCTTCAAAAATGGTCGGAAAAGCACGATGGCGCTCCCGGAAGCTGGGATATTCATCGGTTTTGGTGACGCCTTGCAAACGGGCGTCCTCAAGCGGTTGTGCGTCTTTTCGCATTAGTGATACCTCCTATGTTTGGGGCAGGGCCTGCCCTTGTTTTTGTCTTCGAGATGACAGTGCTTGAATCCCCCTGATGCCCTGCTCGGTCCAGCGCTTCAAGATCGGCAGTGGGTCCCTCCAGTCCAAAACGGCAAACACGTGCGGCTGGAAGTACGGCTCCAGGAATTTCGATAAAGAGTGCTCTCGCCGCAAATATTGCAGCGCATACGCTGCGTCGCGGGTCCCGTCGATCCAATTCACACCGCTGCGGTACCCGTCACTGTGCGGCAGGATGCCTTCGGTCAGGTGGCGGTAGTGCAGCCAGGGGAAATTCAGCCCACAACTGACCGCTAGCTGCGTGGAAAGATTGTGCCGTCCATTGACCTCCATTAATTTGTAGACTCCGTCGCGCGGGTCCAGCTTAAACTCGGTGCACGAATAGCCATAGAAGTCCATCGCCTTCAGCATCGCCCGCCCGTATTCCAGCACCTCCGGCACCTCCGCGCTGCGAGCCACACAGGGTGAGCCCAGCTCCGGCGGGGCGCTGCGCACTTTCTGGGCGGTGAACTCCACAAGCGGCTGCCCCTCCCAGTAATACGAGTTGTAGTTCACCCCCAGCGAATCGCCGCCCGGGATCAACTCTTGCAGCACCACCTCGATCCCGGCCTCGGCTGCCTGGCGGTAAGCCGTCAGCAACTCGGAAGCGCTGGAAGCTTTGACCATCTTGGTGCGGAAGCGTGCAAAGTACACGTGGCTCTCCACCGGCTTGACCAGGCACGGATAACTGGCGGTGCGGCTGTAGCGCTCGGCCTCCTCTAGCGAGTGCGGCAGCAGCGTCTTCGGCGCCGGCACGCCGATCTCCTCCGCCAGCGAGTAGGTCAGGCGCTTCTCGATCAGCTGGCGGGTGGTCTTCCAGTCCGGGCAGGCCACCACAAAGTCCTCCTCCAACACCTTCTTGTAGCGCGAGACCGTCTTCAGGCTCTCATCCGACACGGGGAACAGCACGCTGCCCGGATAGCGCCGCCCCAAGCGCATCAGCAAGTCGAGGAAGGGCTCCTCCTCTTTCTCCGGATGCGGAGCTTCCAGCTTTTCTTTCACGTAGCGCGACACGTAGCCCATGTCTTTACGGTCATAGTAGACGGCCACCACCGGCACCCCCATCCGCCCCAAGGCTCGGATGACGCCCAGGCCCATGGTGTGAGTCCCCAGCACAACGGCCGGTGTCAAGTTTTCCCCCTGCGCTTCAGGCTGCATTGTGCTCATCGCTAACCCCTTTTTTGTTGAGATATCGGGTCACATAGATCACGCCGTAGGTCGTCAGCGCCGCCAGCGCCCCAAACAGAATTGACAAAGCCGCTCCCAAAGCGCCCAGGTTCGGGATCAGCAAGATACCGGCCGCAACCGTTACGATCACGGAAACAAACCGGCTGACGGTCTCGTACTTGGCCTTGCCGGACCCCACCAGCACCGCGGTCGCTATGCTGTGGATGCCTTGCGCGATCATGCCCAGCGCCAGGACCAGGGTCACGCTCATTGGTGAGAGGTATTCCTCGCCGAACGCCAGCCGCACGAACCACGGTACGGTCAGCAGGAACACCACCAGGGCCAGCAGATCGATCGCAAGCGGCGCCAGAATCGAGTTCTTGAGCAGGTTGAGGTGCTTGCCCCCTGTCAACGAAGCGACCCTCGGCATCAGCAGCGTGCTGACCCCCTCGGGGATGAACAAGAACAGCAGGCTCAGTGTGCGCGTCAGCGTGTAAACGCCCAGCACTTCGTTCCCGGCAAAATGTTCCAGCAGCAGTACGTCCATGGTGGAGAATAAGACGTAGCCGCCGTGCGACAGCCAGATCGGGACCGAAAAGCTCAACAGCGCCTTGCTGGTTTTTTCCTCGATATATTCCAGACCAAATTCAGCCGGGAACGGGAACCACAGCTGCAGGATCAACAGCGGGATCAGGTACGAAAATCCGTAGATCAGCAGCGCCACCAGGGTCGAGTCGACCTGTAACACCTTGAAGACCAGCAGCACTGCCAGGATTTGCACCGCGTTGCTGCCCAGGTACGAGGCGATCAGCTTACCCGGCGATTGAAAGCCCCTCGCCAGCCCCCAGTAGGCATAGAAGAGGCTCGAACATAGGAAAATGACGACCACCCCCATGTTAAACTTCTGGGCGACCGACAGCGCCGGCACCATCACCAGCATGGTCAGGGCGATCAAGATCGACAGGATCACCCAGGAGTTCGTGATGATGCGATGCAGCTCTAACTCGTCATTTCGATACCGACCGATAAAACGGGCCAACGTGTGCTGGACAAACGGCTGCGTGACGATCGCAACCACCCCGCTCAAGGCGATGTAATACTGAACGTAGCCGTAATCGGTGGGGCTGAATACCCCGGCTAGCACAAGAGAAAAGGCAAATCCAAGTAAACGTGCAATGACCAGGCCGATGGAGATCAGGATCGAACCCTTGATGAACGACCAATCCGAGGTCGCCAGACCGCGCTTTATCTCGCGGATAGAGAGAGATCCGTTTCTCCAACCATTCTTTGTAAACCCCGAAAGTTTGTCTGCCATAATTCTCGCTTCTCAACCGCCAATTCCTGAATCTGATGTGTGAGTGTCTCTTCCTGCTGCCTGACCTCCCGGATACCATTAATCATCCCTTCGGCTGTGTTGTCGATAAACACGGTGCCTTTTGTGAAGTAGTCAGTCAGCGAGGGCTGCCGGGATACGATCAAAGGTCTGCCCAGCACCATGCCGTCTTGTGCGCCGCCGAGTAAGGAATACGGATAAGTGGTCAACACGACCACCGCGCGAGAAGCGCTCATCCGCTGCCAGTAATCCTCGCGCCCCAAGAACCCGGTGAAGACCACATTCTCCGGCGCGGCAGCAATCATGTCACTGTCGGCCAGTTCGGTGTTGCCGGTCACGTAGAACTTGACCTCCGGCATCTTGCGGGCAGCCTCCAGCACCGGCGCCACCGGCTCGTCCGGGGCAAATGTGTTCACCACCATCACCGGATAGGGTTCCTGCGGCTCTACCTGGGCTTCGCTTTCATCCATCTGCACCGGTGTTCCCGGCGGCTTGGTCAGGATGACCGCCTTGGCCCCCCACGATTCGAACATGCGCTTGAAGCGCTCCTGGTCAACGATATTCATCGCCGCCCGCTGGGCTAAGAAGCGCTGCAGCGGCAGCGTCCAACCCCACTTCTTCGAAAACAGCGCCGGGGAGTGCGTGTCCATAATGTACTCCGCACCCGCCAGCTTGCAGTACAGCCACACGTTCAAAGCCGCAAAGAAAGGCGGGTTGGTCACGTGCACGTAGCGCGGACGCTTTCCGAACAACACTTTCCACGCCATCACCCACTGGACTGCGTAGCGCAGCGGTACCAGCCAGGCCGGGTTGCCTTTCACAGGCATGTAACTGATATGCACCATCTCGGCCTTGAAATGTTGGGCGAACATCGTCGCCCGATCTAAATGTTCTCTCCAGGCGATTACCAATACTTTACCGCCAGGTTCCATTTCTACTCTCCTCGAACTCATTCTAAAAAATCGATAATCGTACGGGCCCAAACGCGCCCTTGCAAGGTTTCAAACCGTCTTTGAATGCGTCTCGATCAAGGGGCGTTCCTGCTCCATCACCAGCTGCTGTAGGGTTAGAAAATTCGTTTGCCACAGCGTACGTTTCTCCATCGCCAGGTCCTGCATCTCTTGCGCCAGCCGCTCTCGCTGAGTGCGGGCCTGAAGCACCCCCTGCACGATCCCCTCACAGTTGTTGTCGATAAACACCGTGCCTTTCGTGAAATAATCGGTCAGCGAGGGCTGGCGCGACTGGATCAAAGGCTTGCCGAGCGCCATGCTGTCTTGCGCGCCTCCCAACAGCGAATACGGGTAAGTGGTCAGCACCATCACCGCCTGCGCCGCGTTCATCTGCCGCCAGTAAGCCTCCTTTTTCAAGAAGCCGGTGAAGACCACGTTCTCCGGCGCGCTTTTCAGCATCGCCGGGTCACCCAGTGTCGTGTCGCCGGTGACGTAAAATTTCACCTCCGGCAGCATGCGCGCCGCATCTAAAACCGGGGCGAGCGGCTCATCGACCGCAAAGGTGTTGACCACCATCACGGTGAAGCCCTCCACCGGGCTGGACGGCGCTTCCAACTGCACGGGGATACCCGGCGCTTTGGCCAGCACAATGGCCTTTGCTCCCCACGATTCGAACAGTTCCTTGAAGCGCACCTGATCGACCACGTTGATCACCGCCTGCCTGGCAAGGAAGCGCTGCAGCGGCAGCGTCCAGCCCCAGGTGCTGCTGTACAGCGCCGGGGAATGGGTGTCCATCATAAATTTTGCGCCCGTCAGCCGGCAGTACATCCAAACATTCAGCGCCGCCAGCACGGGCGGGTTGGTCACGTGGATGAACCGCGGGCGCTGCGTGAACAAGACCGCCCAGGCCTTGACCCATTCGATCAGATACCGCAGCGGAAGCAGGATACGCGGGTTGCTCTTCACCGGCATGGAATAAATATGCACCATGCGGGCTTGAAAATGACTGGCGAACACAGCTGCCTGATCGAGATTTTCGGACCAGGCAATAAACATCGTGCCCCCATTGCGGTTCATGCTTGCACCTCCCGGTAGCCCGCCAGCATACCCAACCCGATCCAGACGTAATCGATCACGCCCGAGTAGGTGAAAACTTCATTAGTAAATCCCATAATCGACAGGGCGATCAAAATGGCGAACAGGCTGGCGGTGAACGCCCGGGTGAAGCTGCTGTTCGAGCGGAACCGGCGCGCCAGCCAGAACAGCGTCAGGCCGATCCAGGTCAGGTGGGCCAGCAGCGCGAAGATACCGGCGCGCAGCATCAGGAACAGGTACTGGCTCTCGGCCCACTGCCATGACAGCGTCACAAAGTTCGGCTGGTAGCCCAGCAGCCAATATTTCTTCATCAATGGGATGAAGATCGTCGTCCACAAGTGGAAGCGGTAGGCTAGCGTGGAGGGCAGCACACTCCCCGAGCCGAACTGCGATTGGAGCCGCTGCGACAGAAAGCCGCTCAAAAGCCCACCCGCCAGCAGCAGCACCGCCCCAACGATGACCATCGTCCGCAAACCGGTGCGGTTGATCAGGCTGATGATCACCAAACCAACCGCCAGACCGATGATGCCGGCAAACGAGCCGCTGGCCAGCAGGCCGAAGCCGCTCATCACCACCCCGACCAGAAAGAAGTTCCGGTATTTGGTGGTGGACCAGTTGACCTGTAAATAGCCGATCAACAGCAGCAAACTGACCGTGAAGAACGTCCCCAGGTTATTCCAGGCGTTCAACAGCGAGGTGATGCGCCCAAACTGCGAGGCCACCGCCTGCTGCTTTGAGGGGTAGAACTTCGCCAGCAGCTCCATTACCGGCCCCACCCGGGCAGCTTCCAGCAGCCCCACCGCCGACACAACAATGGCCCCCGCCACCATCATAATGAACACATTACGGCGCTCGACATCGGTCAGCGGCAGGTACACAAACAGCAAGAACAGCAGCACATACTGCAGCGGCGCCGCGTAGGTGAACTGGTCGGCGAAGGACAGCGGGATGCCGCGCAGCGGGAAGGCCACCAGCGGCAAAAAAACCGTCCCTAAGATCAAGATGCCCTGCCCGACCAACAGCAGCAGCGAAACCTTAATCATCTTTAAGCGCTTCAGGATGATCACCGGCAGCGCCAGCACCACCGCCCCGAACAGGAGCATCTCGTTGGTCTTCAGCATCGGCACCAATCCGCCGCGCTGCATCCCAGAGGTCAGCGCCACCCCCAGCGTTACCATATAAGCCAACAGAACCGGGCGCCGTATGGAAGCAAACACGATGCCGATCCCGGCCACAGCGGCCAGCCCCAGCAGGGGGTGGATCAAGCTGCCGGCCCCAATGACCGCGCTGATCACCACAACCAGCAGAAACGTGCGTGCGTTCTTCAGCCACCCCGGTGCGCGCCGGGGTCTTGGCCTCACCGATCCAGAGTGGGCGATTGTTCTTGGATGCTCCATTTTCTCCTCATTTTCAGGGCAAGCGTTCCGTGACCTCAACCTCATCCATCTCCGGCTCATGCATCCGGACCGGTTGCTGGTCGATCTTCCAGTGCGTCAGGCGGCTGTAGACCTCCAGAAGCAGCTTGCGCTGGTGCTGCAGCGCCAAATAGTTCTCCACCCGCTTGCGGCCCAGCTGCCCCAGATGCTCCCGCAGGTCCGGGTCCTCGATCAGCCGGGCGATCTGGCGGCCCAGGTCGGCGTCGTCATTGATTCGGGCATACAGCACGGTGTCGGCCCCGGTCACACGGCGTTCTTCTAGATCGAACACCACTACCGGCCGCGACAGGGCCATGTAGTCCATCATCTTGTTGGTGGTCGAAATATTGTTGATGGGGTTATACGGGCCGGGGTCCACGCAGATATCCGCGGTGGACAGGTACGCCACCCACTGCTTCAGCGGCACGTAGCCGGTGAACAGCAGCCGGTCGGTGATGCCCAGCTTCTCGGCTTGCTTATCCAACCAGCTCTTGTTGACCGGCTCGCCGACCAGCAGGCACAGCCAATCCTTGTGCCCAAAATCGTGGTCCAGATGGTAAAGCGCCTGGAACAGGTTGCCGATGCCGCGCTCGGCCGACATGTTCCCCAAATAGGCGATGATGGTCTGGGCTCGCGAGCGCAGCTCCGGATCGGGGGGCGTGGAAACCATCTTCTCCAGGTCGGGCCCCTGGCGCACCACGCTGATCTTGCCCTCCGGCAAGTGGTGGCGCTCCATGATGACCCGCTTATAAGATTCATTCACCACGATAATATGGTCTGCAATCTGGCAGGCCTGGCCCTCCATCCACAGCAAGATCTGATACAGGAACTTTTTGCGGTTGAACTTGGCCTGGTACAACTCTGGCGAAAGGTCGCGCAGGTCGAACACGATAGTCTTGCCCAGCAAGCGCGGCAAAATGGTGGCCAGGAACAGGCTGTCGGGTGGGTTGTACATCACAACCATGTCGTACTGGTCGCGGATCATGGCCCAGGCGGTCATTAAAAACAAGGCCACGGTTGCCAGGCCGAACTCAAAGAAATACCCCAAAACCGATGTGCTGCTGTACCACAGCGGGAAGCGATGGACGCGAACGCCGTTTATGGTCTCATTCCAGGGCTGCTCCTTCTCCCTGGTGGATATAACAGTAACCTGAAAACCATTCGCCTCAAGCGCTTCGGCATGCGGCCGTACCCGTACATCGAACGGGTAGGCGTGATTTTCGAGCAGCATTAAGATACTTGGAGCGTGTGAACTATTCTTCATCAATTTCATTTTCCAATAATGTGAATCGACCCAGGCGGCAGGGGCCAGACCTGCAGCCGCTTGAATCCGGCGCGGATCCGGCCCCTGCAATCCTCGGCTTAGGCTGGCTTCGTCACGTGGTCGCGGACAATTCCAGCCACGTACTGGACGGCCTCCGTTTGGATCTCTGGATACATCGGCAGGGAGAGAATCTCACCCGCTAACTTTTCGGTCACCGGGAAGCTCCCCTCACTGTACCCAAGGTCTTGAAAGGATTCTTGCAAGTGGATCGGGATCGGATAGTGGACACCCGTCCCTACGCCGGCTTCCTTCATGCAGGCTGCCAGCACGTCCCGCGCTGCCACCCGCACAACGTATAAGTGATAGACGTGCTGGGCGTAGGGCGCCGCTTGCGGCGTGACCACCGGCAGGTCCGCCAGGGCCTGACCGTAGTCCTCGGCCGCACAACCGCGGCCGGCGTTCCAATCATCCAGGTGGCGCAGCTTCACGTTCAAGACCGCCGCCTGCATTGTGTCGAGCCGATGATTGAAGCCCTTCACTGCATGGTCGTTCTTTCCCCGCTGGCCCACGTTGCGCAGCCAGGTGATCCGCTCGGTCAGGTAGTCATCGTTGGTGACCACCGCGCCGCCGTCTCCGAAAGCGCCCAAGTTCTTGGCCGGGTAGAAGCTGAAGGCAGCCGCATCTCCCAGGCTGCCCGTGCGGCGGCCATTGTAGAGGGCGCCGTGCGCCTGGCAGGCATCCTCAATCACCAGCAGCCCATGCTCGCGGGCCACTTTTACGATCGGGTCCATATCGGCCGGTTGCCCATACAGATGCACCGGCAAAATCGCTTTGGTAGCCGGGGTAATGGCCGCTTCCAGCTGCGCCGGGTCCATCGTATAGGTCTTCTCATCCACATCTACCAGCACCGGACGCGCCCCGGTCATAGCAATCGCCAGGGCGGTCGCGGCGAAGGTGTTGGCCTGGGTGATGACTTCGTCTCCCGGACCAATCCCGTAGCCACGCATGATCAACTCCAGGGCCGAGAAGCCCGAGTCGACCCCCACGCAGTGCTGCGTTCCACAGTAATCGGCAAAAGCGTCCTCAAACTCACTGACCGATTTGCCCAGGATGAAATCGCAGCGTTCCATCACGCCCGAAACAGCCGCGTCGGCATCCGATTTGATGCTCTGATAATTTGCTCGAAGGTCCACAAATGGGACATTCATTCTCGATTCTCCTTCTTGATAACGGTGCGAAAGGACCCTGACTTCAACGCCCCCTCGCTCATCTCTGTTCGAATACTGCTTATACAGATTCCTGGTAGGCGCTGTCGGTGTCGTGCTCGGTGGTGTGCGGCGTCGGCGTTTCCATCTCTTCCATGTCGCCAACCTTTTCGAAAACGCCTCCATTTTCCAAGGACCGCTGAGCGGCTTCGATCACCCGGACCACGTTCAGCCCATTCCAGCCATCGGTCAGCGGCTGGCGGTGCTCACGGATGCACTCCAGGAAATGCGCGCATTCCACCCGCAGCGGCTCTTCCATTCGAAGGTACGGCGTAACGATATCGCCGTAATGGTACGAGAATTGCCATTCCCCGTACGTGTCGGTGCGGCGGATGGCCTGCACGCCCTTGTCGTAGATGCGGATCTTCTCCTGGCTCTCGATGTCGTCGTACAGCATCATCTTCTTGCTGCCCACAACCGTAAAGCGCCGAGTCTTCAGGGGATCGAGCCAACTGGCATGGATGTGCGCCAGCACGTTGCCGGGAAATTTCAACGTGATGTAAGCCACATCCTCGACGCCCGCCTGAATACAATCCTCACCCTGGGCCGAGACTTCATCCGGGTTACTGCCTAAAAGGTACAGCAGGATCGAAATATCGTGCGGCGCCAGGTCCCAGATCACATTCAACCCGTTTTGGAACAGGCCCAGGCTGGCCCGCACCGCGTCGATGTACTGCACATCGCCAATTTCACCGTTGTCAATATAAGCCTTCAAAGCCCGCACAGCCGGGTTGTACAAAAAGGTGTGGCCCACCATCAGGATGCGATCCTTTTTGTCCGCCAGCTTGATCAGCTCCATGGCATCTTCACTGTTGAGCGTGATCGGCTTTTCCACCATCACGTTCACGCCTTTTTCCAGCGCCTCTTGGGCAATCTTGAAGTGGAATGGCGGCGGCGTCGCCACCACAACTGCATCCAGATCCTGATCGAGCAGCTCGCAATAATCTTGCGTCGCCATTTGGATCTGTGGAAAACGCCCCTTGATATGTTCCAGGCGCGACTCCTGCAAGTCGGAAACACCGACTAATTCTGCATCACCCATCTCATTGAAGTTGCGGATCAAGTTAGGTCCCCAATATCCACAACCAACTACTCCAACACGTATTTTGTTCATTATTCTGCCCCCTTCGCAGATATCACGGCCGGGATGGTCAACAGAACCACCTTTAGATCCAGCCAAAAAGTTTGTTTTTCCAGGTATTCGATGTCTAGACGAACCATTTCGTCGAAATTGGTCGTGGCCCGGCCGCGCACTTGCCACCACCCGGTCAGACCGGGCACGCTTGCCAGGCGCCGGCGGTGCCACAAACTATACATTTCCACTTCGTAAGGGATCGGCGGGCGTGGGCCCACCAGGGTCATTTCCCCTACCAGCACGTTCCAAAGCTGCGGCAGCTCGTCCAGGCTGGTTTTGCGCAGCCAGCGGCCCACCCGTGTGACCCGCGGATCGCCGTTGAGCTTGTTCATCGTGACCGTATCACGGTCCGGCTGCAGCTCCAACATGCGTTTGTGGTTGCCTTCGATGTATGCCTTAATGAACTCATAATGCAGCTTATGGTTCGATCCGTTGTACATGGTGCGGAACTTGTAAATGGTAAACTCTTTCTCACGCCAATAGGAATATCCCTCCTTTTCCCATCGCTCAGCGCCAATGCGCTTTTGCTTGTAGATCACAGGCCCTTTCGAGTCGAGCCTGATTAGAACGGCAATCAACACCATTAATGGCAGGGTAAAGATCGCCGTCGCCAGCACGAATGCAATGTCGAGCAAGCGCTTCATGCGAAAATACCCTGACCTGGCCCTGGCCAGATTACTGACGGCCCGTGTGTCGAAACGTAACAGAAGATCGAGGCCGATTTCCGGTTGCACTACTACCTCCTTATCTAACAATATTCCCCCTCTGAGTCCTGGCGAACCGAAACTTGTGCCAGCCCCAGTTGTTCATACGGTTCCTTCTTTCAGGATGGAATGTTCCCTTCAACCAAAGGCGGCTTCTGCTCTCGGTCTCCCGAGTCCGGGCGGAGCACTCTACCGCCGCGAGAACGGTTGTAATATGCGTAACGGGGTTTGGGTTTGACAGAATTAACCACCACTCCCAGCAGCTTGGCGTGCGCTTCTTTGAGCATCCGGACGGTATTGCGGATGGCGTCCTTGTTGCTTTCCTTGCGCCGGGTGACCATGATGACCCCTTGTGAAACTTCGGAGAGCAGCTCTCCGTCAGCGACTGCCAGGTACGATGGTGAATTGATCAGTACATAATCGTAATGAGATGACAGCCGTTCGATGATCTCGGGCAGCTGCGGACCAACCAGCAGCTCCACCGGATTGGCGTACTCGGTGCCGCCCGGCAGCAGCCAAAGGTTGCCGACCGGTGTCGCCTGGATGGCATCCTCCAACCTGGTCGTCTCTGCCAGCACGTCGCTCAAGCCCTGCGTGTTCGCCAAATGGAACATTAAGTGCTGCCGCGACAGGCGCAGGTCGCCATCTACCACCACCACTTTGCGCCGTGACTGCGCCAGCGCAATCGCCAGGTACGCCAGGAACAAAGACTTGCCCTCCATCGGCTCGGCGCTGGTCACCATGATGGTGTTCGCGCCGCTGCTGCGCGTTTGCAGCAGCAAACTGGCCGCAATCGAGCGGAACGACTCGCGCAAAGGCGGGTTGTCGCCAAAGGAGCCCAGCAAGTCCAGCTTATCCAACGAGCGCACCCGCACGGACGGAACGGTGCCAAGGCTCGGCGCGCCCGTGATGGCTTCGACTTCCTCGACCGTGTAGATCGTGTTGTCCAGGCTTTCGGCAATGAACGCCAGCACCACCCCGGCCGCCAGACCGATCAGCCCGCCAAGAACCATCGCGATCCAGCGGTTCAGGCCAATCGGATCGGTCGGCAGTTCTGCCGAGTTGATCATCAAAGTGCCGGTGCTGTTGGTGCGGATGTTCTCCGCGATGCGCGCCAGGTCCACCTGGTTCAGCATGCTGTTGTAATTAGCCTCTTTGGTATCGGCATCATGCTGGGCCTGGTTGAGCTGCTGCAGGTACTCGGTCTGCTTGGCGGTCAATGTCTCCAGCTGCGCCTTGTCCTTTTCCAACTCGGCCCCCAGCACATCCATCTTCTTGCCCACCAAATCTTGGATCGCCTTCTGCTGCGCGATGCGGCTGGCGTACAGTTCCACCGCTTCCTGCACCTGGGCGTCTTCATACTGCCGGCGCAGGTCCTGGTAGTTCTGCTCCTTCTGGTTGATCGTCCTGGTGAGGACGGTGATCTGAGCTGAGATATCCGAATAGGGGATGACCAGTGCGTCTGCGTTCGAGCGGGCTTTCATGAACTCCGTCTGGAGCGTTTCCAGCCGGCCTTGCAGTACCTGCGGCGCGGTCTCGGTAGAAGTCACATACGGATTAACGCTTTGTGAGGATACGATCTCCGCCAGCGTATTGGCGATGTTTACCGCCATCTTTGGATCCGAAGCCTGAGCGGTGATCTTCACGATCTCCGAATCCGGGATCGCCTCCACAGTCACTTTCGGCGGCTTTACGAGTCCCAGCCGCTTCTGCATTTCCTCCATCACGGCATTGCTCGACGCCAACTGCACGTATGTGTTCGCCAGGCGGTTGCCGTAATAGATCTGGAACTGAACGTACGTAGCCCCACCCTCGATCGGTGTCAGAACCCTGAGACTGGTCGATGCTTCGTAGACGGGTGGTATCTTGTCAAAACCGTAGGCCACTACAGCCACACAGACCAATGCAGCGACGATGATAATCCATGCGCGGCGACGCAATACAGCGAGGTAAGCCTTAACCTCCATCTTTATTCCCTCCTTATTTTGCTAGAATGAGGCAGCAAGGTTTTTCGATAATGATGCTAATGCGATGAGAAGGAAAATACGTTCCCTTTTCCATTCTCAAAGATTTTATTTCAAAGTTCGATTTTCATTGCTGGTTGATGATAAATCCAGACAAAGGGGCTGCCAGCTTGGCCGTTAAACAACACGAACCGGCAAATGCCGGTTTCGCTATTGGCTCCCCCATGACCTCCCCCGTAGTTTCCCCCTACAGGTTTAAGCGACCATATTTGGCCATGGGTTCAAAGCCCGCACATTAAATTAGATTTTATCCTATCCAACCAGTAATTAATCGTTCAACGATGTATTACGCTACTAATTTAGTAATCGTTATCTATAATGATAAACAAATGGTGTTGAATTGTCAATGAGTAGAACTACTTATCTTCATACGGTAAACGTGCGCTTACGTACTGAAAAAGTACGTGAAACTACGTATACAGGCAAAAAGAGCACGGAAAAAGACTAGGCAATTAGGGCTGTGCGGTATGCGTAATTCAACGCACACAGCTCCATCCGGTCCAGTTCGAGTTGGTCCTGAGGCGCAGCAATCTCCAATCCGCGCGCCCGGGCCCGCTCCAGCGCTGCGGTGTCCAGCTGCCCGGCGGTCAGCCGGGGCAGCGACTGCGCCTTGTGCGTCGGATAGTGCGCCTGCAAAAACGCTTCGCAAGCCTCCGGCTGCGGACCCGCCTCCAGCTCGATCATGCGCAGCCCCAGCACTGCGCCGCGCTTGAGTTCCATCACCAGCACGTGCCGTTCACCGAAGTACAGCACGTCCTGATCGTAGGGCGCATAACGTTCCACCGACTGCTTCTCCAGCGTGCTCTCCAGCGCCGCCACCTGATCGCGCATCCGCCCGGCCACCTCGAACTGCAGCCGGTCGGCATACTCTTGCATGCGCCGCTTCATCTCCTCGATCAAGGTCTCTGTGCCGTCGCCGGGCTGGCGGGAGAGGAACGCCGCTGCCTGCTGCACCCGGCCCTCGTATTCCTCCGGCGAAACCTGGCCCTCACACGGCCCGCTGCAGCGGTGGATCTGCAAGCGCAGGCAAGGCCGCTCGGGTAGGCTCTCGCAGGTTCGCAGCCCGTAGGTGTCGGTCACGTACTCCAGCAGCATGTCTCGAAAGCGGGAATTCATAAACGGACCAAAGCGCCCGCCCATTAGACCCTGCTGCATGATCTTCAATGCCTGTTCCGAGTTCGCTTTGCGATACCCCAGCAAGCGCGGATAGCTTTCATTGGTAAGGATGATATAGGAATAGCCGTCGTTCTCACTGACCAGGCGGCGGTTGAAGCGTGGTTTATAGCGCTTGATCAGGTTGCTCTCCAGCACAAGACTCTCGCGTTCGTTGGTCACCAGAATGACCTCGACCGCCGCGATGCGGCTCACCAGCCGGGCGACGTGCTGGTCGCGCGGGCGGCTTTGGAAGTACGAGCTAAGTCTGTCACGCAGGTGGATCGCCTTGCCCACGTAGATCACCTCGCCGCGCTGGTCTTTCATCAGATAGCACCCCGGTGTGCTTGGGTACTTGAGCGACTCGAACAAGAACTGCCGCTGCGAAAACAGCTTGCGGACCTGCTCTTGGAACCGGGATGGGTGAGGTCTAATCTCCATGTGAACTTTGCGCCTGTCGTGTGAGTGGTGCCACCCGATTATAGAACAAAACCTCAAATAATGGAATGGGTGGAGATTGCCCGGTACGCCTGTACCTGAGGCCGAATTGCCCGATTCCCCCTGCTTTTTATCCCCAAATCCGCGAGCCCTGATCCTCGATCGACAGCTGATCCCGCTCGATATCGAAATCCGGCGTCTTCGGCAGGCGCAGCACCATCACCGGATCCTCCTGGTCGACGATCACCAGCCCATTCTCCGTCCGCCCGGCCAGCGCCCCCCGCCACTGCTCCCAGCCGGTCGAACTCATAGAACGCTGGCGTGCTGGTGCACAGCCCACCGATATCGAAGTCCTCCGCCGCCATCTCCTCGGCCAGCCGGCGCATCACCGCCGCCCCGCAGCCCTTACGCCAGTGCTCGGGCAGCGTCGCCACCGCGTCCACGAAGGCGCAGCGCAGCAGCGGCCCTTCATTTACCTGCATCCAGCGTGTGGCATAGACCGCGTGGCTCACCAGCGCGCCGTCCAGCCGTCCAAGTGTATGCACCCCACCAGATGGGATGAAGTTGAACAGCGGCTCGAACGACTCGCGCCCCTGAAAGGCCGCGTTGCACAGGTCGATAATTTCGCGCCGGACAGGCGGCTCCAGCTGCTCGGTGCGACATACGGCGATGGAATATTCTCGGCTCATAGCAGTCCTCTTGATCGTTGGAGTTATCTTCAAACCGAGTATAACACGAGCGAAATCAGAGATTCGCTCCGGAATCTACAGCAGCAAAACCGGCGGCTGCGGCGAGGAACCTTGCTTAAGAATTCCGCAAGGGCATGAACCGGAAAGCCCATCTTGGTGTAAGATAAGGATGGGGGAGATAACAGGTTCGATGTGACCAACAGGAGGTTTCGATGAGATCGGACGGATCCTCGTTTTATGATGATGAAGCCCTTTTCCAGACCTACATGGAGCACCGCCACCGCAAGGAAAACCCAAACGACACCATTGAAAAGCCAATTTTGATGGACATGATCGGCGATCCACGCTGGAAGCGCGTGCTCGACCTGGGCTGCGGAGAAGCCGCCCTGGGTTTGCAGCTGCTCGAGATGGGCGCGCAGTCCTACACCTGCATCGAAGGCTCTCAAAAAATGGCCGAGGCCGCCCAGCGCAACCTGGAAGGCGCTCAGAGCGAGGTGATCTGCACTTCGATGGAGACCTGGGATTACCCGGAAAAGTCGTTCGATCTGGTGGTGTCGCGGCTGGCGCTGCACTATATCGAGCACCTGCAGGACGTCTTCCAGAAGATCTATCACACGCTCTCGCCCGGCGGGCTGTTCGTCTTCTCGGTCGAGCACCCGGTGATCACCTCAAGCGACCGCTCCCGCCCCCAGACCGGCCCCCGCCAGGATTGGGTGGTCGACAATTACTTCGACAGCGGCCTGCGCGTTTCTCCCTGGCTGGGCGGCGAGGTGGCGAAATATCACCGCACGGTGGAAGATTATTTCCACATGCTCCAGGAGGCCGGGTTCACGGTGGAAAACCTGCGCGAGTTCCCGTCCGCAGCGCAAGAACTTCGCCACCGAAGAAACCTACCAGCGCCGCAAGCGCATCCCGTTGTTTCTATTTCTGGCGGCTCGTAAAAGCAATTAGGGATCAGGCAAGCGCTGATTGCCCCTTAAATCAAAGGCCCCTCCTCGATTTGAGGAGGGGCAGCGATCTGCCGTTTGCACGACGTTTCCCCGCGCTAAGCGAACCTCAGGAACATAAACAGCAGGTAAACGAATAAAAGGAACCCGAGGTACAGCGCAAAGGGATGGTTGTCGCCTTGCTCTTCTTCGTGAGGCGGCAAGCGATTCATCTGCCGCTTGCGTCCATCGTCAATTGGAACAGGGATCTTTTGCATATGCTTCTCGGAAGATGTCTCATCTCCTCGTATCATCATATACAGCATTACAGCCGCAATCACCATCATCAAAAGCACAACAAATAATTTCAAACTGTAATCCATATCATCTCCCATCCTCTAATGTGATCAGTCTACCACGATAATGACTAAATTATTAATAAAACTATATAAGAAATTCGACAGAAGTTCAATGGGGTATCTCCCTAAACCTTATATAGAGAATCCCAAAAAATCATTGGGGATTTCCTTTATTCGCTTAGCGGGATTTCCCTACGCCACAGAGAATCTTGCGGCGCCTTATCCATCCCGTAATACCATCCCACCCATTGCCCAATCCCTGATCCCTCCTCCCCAATTCCCCGTTTCCTATTACAATAAGGCATATCCAAGGAGGGACTATGTCCGAAGCATCCGATAAGTTCTTAGGCTTTATCCCCTACCCCAGCCAACCCACCATCGGCAAGCTGGCCAAATCGCCGGTTTTCCTGTACCGCATGGGCCTGGGACCGCTGATCGGGCGACTGATTATGATCTTGACCACGACCGGGCGCAAGAGCGGCCTATCCCGCCGCACCCCGCTCGAGTACCATAAACTCGGCGGACGCAAGTACATCTTCGTCGGCTGGCCCAACTCGGACTGGTACAAGAACATCCAGGCCGACCCGCACGTCACCCTCCAGACCGCCGACGGCGACGAGAGCATGATCGCTCGCCGCCTCACCGGTGACGAGGAGCTCTCCGAGGCCTACGATATGTTCGAGCAGACCGCCTTCATGCAGGCCATGGAGCGGGTGTTCGGCGTCGAGATTGACAAAGCATCCTTCCTGAAAGACAAGGACACCTACCACATCCTCACCTTCGATCCGACCGGCGAGCCCACACCTCCGCCTCAGCCGGTGGACCTGCCCTGGCTCTTGCCCGCCATGCTGCTGGTCTACTCGCTGGGCTGGCTGGCCGGGCGTCGCAGGAGATAGACGCAACCAGGCAGTTTCAAAGGCATTGAAATGAATACCCCCGATTTAACCGAAACCATTTCCGGTCCGGTGTACTGTATCCGTACCCAGCGACTCGTCATCCGCTGCTGGAACCCACCCGACGCCCCCCTGCTCGAAGAAGCCCTCAATGCAAGTGTCGAGCACTTGCGCTCATGGATGCCCTGGGCCTACGACGAGCCCTCTCCGCTCCAATTCAAGGTCGACCGCATCCGCCGCTGGCGCGGTAAGTTCGACCTGGGCCAGGACTTCACCTACGGCATCTTCAACCTGGACGAAACCCGTGTCCTGGGCGGAACCGGCCTGCATACCCGCCTGGGCGACAGGGCCCGCGAGATCGGCTACTGGATCCACGTCGACTTCATCAACCAGGGTCTTGCGACCGAGGTGAGTTCGGCCCTGACCAAAGTTGCTTTCGAGATCGAGCAGGTCCAGCGGGTCGAGATCCACTGCGAGTCTGCCAACGTGCGCAGCGCCTCGGTGCCGCGCAAGCTGGGTTACACCTACGAGGGTACCCTCAAGCGCCGGGTGCAGTTCCCGGATGGCTGGCATGACATGCTGATCTGGACCTTGTTCGAGGACGAATACCCCTCCAGCCCCTCGGCTCAAGCCGACATTCAGGCCTTCGATGCGCTGGGCAGACCAATCCCACTGTAGATCACCAATCAGGAGCGAATTTAATGGAACCTTCCCGCAAACTTAACGGTACCGTTGCAGCCGTCTTGATCGCCACGGACCAGCGCAGCCTGGTCTCTACCCGCCTGGAGCAGGCTCAGGTGACCTTCGCCGGCTTCGAGGGCGACAAGCACAGCGGCCTGACCCGCCCCTCCGACTCACGCACGCCCTACTACCCGCGCGGCACCGAGATTCGCAACGACCGCCAGGTCTCGATCCTCTCGGAAGAGGAGATGCAGCAGGTGTCCAACGCCCTAGGCGTGCCCGAGGTGCTGCCCGAGTGGTTGGGAGCCAATCTGCTGCTGCGCAGTGTGCCCCAGCTCACCCTGCTGCCGCCGCGCACCCGCCTGGTCTTCTCCGGCGGCGCTGTGCTGCGCGTCGAGGAGGAGAACATGCCTTGCAGCGGCCCGGCCAAGGTGCTGGCGCATCAGTATACCCGCCCCGAGCTGGCCTCCCAGTTCCAGAAGGCCGCCTACCACCTGCGCGGACTGGTCGCCACCGTCGAGCGCCCCGGCCTGATCTGCCCAGGAGAGACGGTGCAGGTGGAAGTGCCCGCGCAGCGCTGATCGTAGAAACTGCGAGAGGGAAAAAGGGAGCATTCCAGAGGTATAATATTCGCAGCGCAATCCTCTCCGGCAGAAATGAATAGGACAATCTTGTCATCTCCCTCCCCTACCCTTCAAAAATCGCTGGGCTTATTGAGCCACCCGGCCAGCATGAGCGCCATGGCGCTCATGCTGCTCAACGATCTGGTCTTGCGGCGGCTGGTCCCCTCCTGGTGGACCGGCAAGCTCAGTGATGTGACCTACCTGTTCTTCATGCCCTTCGCCCTGGCGGCGCTGCTGGCTCTTATCTTACCAAAGCTCGACGAGCGCCGTATACGCGCCTGGGCCTTCGGCCTGACTGCCCTGGCTTTCACGCTCGGCAAGCTGCACCCGGCCCTCAACGCCGCCTTCGGCGACCTGGTTCAGGCCGCATTCGGCCTGCCGCTGCGCATCACCGCCGACCCGACCGACCTGCTGGCGCTGCCGGTCCTGGCGGCGGCGTGGTGGCTGTGGCAGCGTGGAACGCCGCCGCCGCTACGCCTGTCGCTGCCACAGCCGGCCCGCTGGCTGCTCCTGCCGCTGGCCGCCTTCCTCACCCTGGCCAACGCTGCGCCGCCCTCCTACGGCGTCACTTGTCTCAGCGCCGAGAGCGGCCGAGTCAAGGCGCTGGGCTATTATGACGCGTGGACCAGCGTCGACGGCGGCCTGACCTGGCAAGAGAGCAGCTCCGACAGCTATGCCTCCATCTGCCACGATTCCGGTGAGGAGAAAGTATTAATCGTTCCCTCCTCCGATGTGCGCTACCGCTACGAATCGGGCATCATCGAGCGTTCGAACGACAGCGGCGCTACCTGGCAGCTCGCCTACACCCCCAGGCCCTTCACCCAGGCCGAGCGCGCCTATCATGAAAAGACCACCTCCGCCGACGATAACTACGCCGACACCCCAATCGATGCGGTGTACGATCCCGGCAGCGGCAACGTGATCTTCAGCATGGGGCATCAAGGCGTGCTGGTGCGCACCGCCGCAGACGGCCAATGGCAGTGGGCCGCAGTGGGGCCGTACCGGCACCGGGCGCTGGAACAGGGCGGCCTGCAAGCTTACTTCATCCTGCTGCAGGGCGAACTGCTGCTGTCGCTGGCCGCGGCGCTGCTGGTGTTCGGCGCGCTGGCCCAAGGGTCCCTGCCCAGAAAATGGTATCTGCTCGCCATGCTGTTCTTGGGCTGGCTGCTGTTCATCTTCTCGGCCGCGGTCCTCCCGCCCGCCCTCACCAACGCCACCTACGTCAACCTCATCTCGTACTTTGGCCTGCTGGCCGCGGTCATCTGGGCCTTCTTGAACGCCCTGCTGGACGCCATCCTCCTGTTCCGCTCGGCGCGCGCCAGGCTCGGGCGCATCGCCCTGTTCGCCCTGTGGGCCCTGCCCGCTTACATCGTCCCCTTCTTGCTGTGGGGGGTTAACCTGCTGCCCTATTATTACCTGGCAGCCATCCTTTCCGCCATCCTGATCGGCCTCGTGATCGTCCTTGGCCGTTCGAGGAATCAAACGCCGGCGGCGAAATTGGATCGATCCACGTGATTCCCCCCATCGCCCAACACATCCTTGTGTTGGGTGAATCGCTTCCATTCGTAGCCCAACACATCCTTGTGTTGGGTTAGACCGGGGGCCACACACAGGGATGTGTGTGGCTACGAATACCCCTGTATAATGTACATATTGGGGGCTGCATGAAAAAAAACCTGCTCGTCTTTTCCGCATTACTCCTCGGCTTGCTAGTCTTCCTCAACAAGCTCAGCTACGGCGTGCTCAAGCGCCGCATCCTGCACCGCCGGCGTTGGGACCTCAACATCTGCTCCGGCAAGACCGACGGCGGCGGCATCAACGCCGACATCACCCGCTACACTGACATACCCAACCTGGTGCTGGTGGACGTCTACCACCTGCCCTTCCGCGCCGGGCAGTTCCCCACCATACTCAGCTCCCACACCGTCGAGCACGTCGACGACCCGCTCGCCTTCTACGCCGAGCTGATCCGCGTCGGCCGCGACGTCACCCTGGTCATCCCGCCGCTCTGGGATATCGGTGGCGTGATCAACGTGCTGGAGCACCGCTGGATCTTCTTGAGCCTGCGCAAGCAGCACAAGACCCTGCCGCCGCACGTGCCGCTGCCGTTCGCCCGCAGCGTGCAGGGGCTGCTCGGACAGCGCCTGCACGCCTAGGAGCCACTTCCATGCCGCCCCTTCCCAATCGCCGCCGTGACCTCTTCAACCGCTTGATCCGCGCCCGTGAGGACGGCTTGCGCCGCCTGGCTCAGGCCGGACCCCTGCCCGACCAGACCCTGGCCCGCGAGCTGGCTCACCCCGGCGCAGACGCCCGTTTCGGCGTCAGCCTGATCGCCGTGCCGCCGCCCGAGGTGCTCGCCGCGGTCCACGCCATCCAGAACCGCCTGCACACGCGTGAGCCCGGCCTGTACGCCTACCCCTCCGGCGACCTGCGCCTGGTGGTGCTGGAGGTGCTCTTCGACACCGGCCAGGACCAGGCGGCCGAGGTGACCCGCCGGGTGCAAGAGCTGCTGCCGCGCCTGCTGGAGGGCCTGCGCTCCTTTCGCCTGGGCTCACCCCTGTTCCACTTCGACGAGCGCGGCGGCGGGATCAGCTTCCTGCCGGACGGTGACAGCCTGGACCGGCTGCGCGCCACCCTGTTGGAGCGCCTGGAGCAGAACGACCTGCCCCACCCTCGCCACGCCTCCCGCCGGGCGCACGTGGCCGTCATTCGCTACGTCGCCTCAGTCCAGACCGGGCGCAAAGAATGGCTGGAGCTGCTCTCGCAGACTCTGGCCCCCTCCGAACTGGCCTGGGAGGTGCGTGAGATATACCTCACTTGGGGCGCCACCGCCTACGGCATCTCGGCCCGGCTTCAAAGAGCAGGGCCTTACCGGCTAAAATCGACCGAGTAGAGCGCAGTTACTGCACTCCACCCTCGATCCTCTGCTCACTTTTCGGTTACAATCCAAAAAAGGGAGGAACAATATGTCATCTGTAGCCATTACTCACAATGACGATATCGGCGCGGGCATCCGCCAGGCCCTAGAGCGCCTCGATGTTGAGCCGCTGGTGCGCGGCAAGCTGGTGGCGGTCAAACCCAACGAGACTTACGCCGACGAGCAGAATAAATCCGGCGTGACTCAGCCCGATACCCTTCGGGCGGTCCTGCGCTATATCAAGCAGTTCGACCCGAAACTCATCGTCGTCACCGGCGGCTCGGGCGCTGCTCAAACCGGCGACGTGTTCCGTCTGGTCGGCCTGATGGACGTGGTCGAGCAGGAGGGCGTCGAGTTCTTCGACCACAACCGCGCCCCATTCGAGGAGGTCAAGCTGGAGTACGCCCCCGGCCAGGACGTGAAAGGCCCGCAGAAGTCGGTCATGGTCAACCCGCGCGTGCTGGAGTACGAGACCCTGATCGCAGTCAACCAGTTGAAAATGCACGCCACCGCCACGGTCACGCTCGGGCTCAAGAACATCGCCATGTCCTTCCCCGCCGCCGACTATTACGGCCACCCGCGCGGCAGCGAAGAGTATCACAAGCACGACTTCTTCGTCGACATGCAGTCCTTCATCGCCGCCATGTCCAAACGCTTCCCCATCGACCTTTCGATCACCGTCGGTCACCCGGCCATGGTCGGCACCGGGCCGCTCAAGGGCCACACCGTCGAGACCGGGCTGGTCATCGCAAGCGCCGACCCGCTCGCCAACGATGTGGTCGGCGCCAAGCTGCTGGGCTTCAACCTCGACGGTGTCCAACACCTGTGGGAGGCCAGCCGCCTGGGCCTGGGTGAGTCCGACCTGAAGAAGATCGACTTCCCGGCCCTGTCGCTCGACGAGGCCGTGCCGATCTTCACCGAGGCCGTTTACGGAGAACGCTTGAAGTTCTAAAGGAAGAGCGTAACGCAAAGGATGCAAGGTTAATTTTTTTCGCTTTGCATCCTTATCTTAAACCATCGCCCATACGCGCTCTGCTATAATCAATCCTGAGGGGGAAGAAAACATGAAAGAGGAATATCTACAGTATGCGTATTTTAATTTCCAACGATGACGGCATCTTCAGCCCAGGACTGATTGCCCTGGCCGAGGTCGCCGCGCAGTACGGCGAGGTGCTGGTGTTTGCGCCCGATGTCGAGCAGTCCGCCATGGGTCACGCCATCACCATCCAGCGCCCGCTGCGCTACACAAAAACCAAGCTCAGCGGCGTCGAGGCCTTCCGCGTCAACGGCACCCCCGCCGACTGCGTCGCCCTCGGCCTATACTACTGGGGCAAAGCCGATCTGGTCCTCTCGGGCATCAACCTGGGCAGCAACCTCGGCAACGACATCTGGTCGTCCGGCACGGTCGCCGCCGCCAAACAAGCCACCCTGCTGGGTGTGCGCGCCCTGGCCTTCTCCATGCAGGTCAACGGCGCCGAACCCGACTTCGACGTCCTGAAGCCCTTCGTCGCCAAAGTGATCCAGATGGTGCTGGACAACGCCGACTGGCCCATGCTGGTCAACGTCAACCTGCCCGACAAAGAGCCCAAAGGCATCCGCTGGGCGCAGCAGTCGGTGCGCCACTACAACGGCAAGGTCGTCAAGGGCGAGGACCCTATGGGCCGTGTCCACTACTGGTTCACCGCCATCCCGCTCACCAGCCCAGAGGAGGGCAGCGACCGCTGGGTCGTGGAGGAGCAGCAGATGGTCTCACTGACCCCGCTGCGCCTGAAACTGACCGACGAGGTCGAGCTGGAGCGCGAACGAGAAAAGGAAAAGGCCAAAAAATCGTAACCGCTTGAACCGTTGCAAGAATCCTTATAAGAAGGTTGAAATGGACTTAACCGCTGCGTTTCTAGACGCCATCAAAGCCGGGGATACCGCCCGCCTGCGCCGGCTGCTGGACCTGCACCCCGAGCTGGTCCTCACCCGCCTGGAAAACGACCTCTCGCCCGTGCTGGCCGCCACCTACTATGGTCGGCATGAGATTGCCGGGCTGCTGGCCGCCCAAACGCCCGAACTGACCATCTACGAGGCCAGCGCCATCGGCGACGAGCAGCGCGTCGAGGCATTATTGCGCCAGGACGGCTCCCTGGCCAACGCTTTCGCCTCCGACGGCTTCCAGCCGCTCGGGCTGGCGGCGTTCTTCTCGCATCCCAACGTCGCCCGGCTGCTGGTCAACTTCGGAGCGGACGTCAATACCCCCTCCGATAACGCTCAAAAAGTCACCCCGCTGCATTCCGCCGTCGCCGCCCAAGACACCGCCATCGCCCGCCTGCTGCTGGAGCAAGGCGCCGAACCCAACGCTCGCCAGGCAGGCGGCTTCACCCCACTCCACGCCGCCGCCGAAAACGGCCAGTTGGATATGATCCGCCTGCTGCTCAGCTACCACGCCGATCCCGCCCTCGCCTCCGAAGACGGCAAGACCCCGCTGGATCTGGCGCGTGAGCGGGGGTATGCGCAGGCGGCAGAATTGCTTTCGCAAGAAAGCAAATAGAGAACAGAGAGCAGACACCCCCTCGTCAAGGGGGTGTCTGCTCTCTGTTCTCTATTTTCTTCCCTATCCCAGCCCTAAAAAAGTCTTGATCTTTGGTTTCAGGGCATTGTAGATCGGGCAGCGGTCGTAGATGGCGCTGAAGAGCAGCACTGTGCCCAGCGCGATCAGCAGGAAGGAGGGATCGGCACGCAGCGCGCCAAACAGCCCAAGGGCCAGCCCGCTGCCGGCGCGGATGAAGCGGGTCAGCGGGTTGAGGCCGGGATGGGCTTCCTGAACCTGCTCACCACTCTCGACGGTCTCGAACAGGGCAGCCAGTGCGTTCTCAGACTGCACGCCCACCTTGCGGGACAGCTCTTTCCCGTCGCGGAAGGCGATCACGGTCGGAATGCCCATGATGCCCAGCTCTTGCAGCAGCCCAGGCTGCTCGTCGGCGTTGATCTTCCACACGTCGACCCGGCCCTGGTAGGCGTGCTCCATTTTCTCCATCGACGGTTCCATCATCCGGCAGGGCATGCACCAGGTAGCCCAGAAGTCGGCCACCACCGGGCGAGGATTGGCCTTGAGTTTCTCGACGAATTTCTCTTTCTCCATGATTCTCCTTCTGTACGGTGATTGGGGATCAGGCAATCAGGCAGCCGGGTAGTTAGATACCCAATTGTCTGATTGCCTGATCCCCAATGGCCTGATTGTCAGTAACAGATTTTTACGCCTTGCGGGTCTTCCATCCTAGCGCTGCGTAGATGGGGCACCAGGAGATGGCGGCGGTGAACAGGAACACGACACCAACGATGTAGGCGATAATGGCTCCGACACCGGTCAGGACGCCGGTGGCAGCCAGGACGATCAATGCCACGGCGATCACGGCCCGGATGATGCGATCTAAACCATTCAAGTTTGCTTTCATTTTTTCTCTCCCTTACGAATCTGACGAAGTTTCTGATTTGTATTCTTTTGTATTCCAATTCTTTAGATGTGATTTTGTGAAAAAGGTTACATCCTTTGCAAAGTGATCGAAGAGGAAGGAATCAAAAACGGACGGCTGCGCCGTCCGTTTTTGATTCAGAATACATCAAGCCGCTTCTTCTCGCGGTTCGACGTGGGGTACCGTTTCGAACAGCAGTCCCTGCTCGGGGTTGTAGTCCACCTGGACGGTGTCGCCGGGGTTGAAACTGCCGCTGAGCACCTGCAGCGCCAGCGGGTCTTGCACTTCGCGCTGGATGGCGCGCTTGAGCGGGCGGGCGCCATAAGCCGGATCGAAGCCGACGTCGGCCAGGTAGTTGGCGGCCTCGGGCGTCACTTCAAGGGTAAAGCCTTTGTCTTGCAGCAGGCGCGAGACGTGCGCCAGCTGGATCTGTACGATCTCGGCCAGGTCGGCGCGGGTCAGCGGGTGGAAGATGACCACCTCGTCGATGCGGTTGAGGAACTCGGGCCGGAAGTGGGCCGAGAGCACCTGGTTGACATCGTCCCGGGTGACCGGGCCCGGGCGCATCCACAGCTCGGAACCCAGGTTGCTGGTCATGATAATGACGGTGTTGCGGAAGTCCACCGTGTGGCCGTGACCGTCGGTCAGGCGGCCGTCGTCGAGGATCTGCAGCATGATGTTGAAGACCTCGGGGTGGGCTTTCTCGATCTCGTCGAACAGCACCACGCTGTACGGCCTGCGGCGGACGGCCTCGGTCAGCTGGCCGCCTTCCTCGTAGCCCACGTATCCGGGTGGCGCGCCGATCAGGCGGGCGACCGTGTGGCGCTCTTGATATTCCGACATGTCGATGCGGATCATGGCACGCTCGTCGTCGAAGAGGAACTCGGCCAGGGCGCGCGCCAGTTCGGTCTTGCCGACGCCGGTTGGGCCCAGGAAGATGAACGAGCCGATGGGGCGGTTGGGGTCTTGCATACCGGCCCGGGCGCGCCGCACGGCGTTCGAAACTGCCTTAACGGCCTCCGCCTGTCCGACCACGCGCTGGTGCAGGCGGTCTTCCATGCGCAGCAGCTTCTGCATCTCGCCTTCCATCAAACGACTGACCGGGATGCCCGTCCAGCGGCCGACGATCTCGGCGATCTCCTCGGCGTCGACCTCCTCTTTCAGCAGGGCCCCGCCTTCGGCCTGCAGCTGCTGCAGGCGCTGCTCGGCCTCTTGCATGCGGGCCTGCAGGGCGGGCAGCTCACCGTAGCGCAGGCGAGCCGCTTTCTCCAGGTCGGAATGGCGCTCGGCCTGATCGATCTCGTTCTGGGTGGCCTCGATCTGCTCCTTTGTGCTGCGCAGCTCGGAGATGGCGTCCTTCTCGGTCTGCCAGCGGGCCTGCAGTTCGCGGGAGCTCTCGCGCAAGTTGGCCAGCTCGCGCTCGATCTTCTCCAGGCGCTCCTGCGAGGCCTTGTCCTTCTCCTTCTGCAGGGCCTGGCGCTCGACCTCCAACTGCATGATGTTACGGTCCACCTCGTCCAGGGCCTGCGGCTTGGAGTCGATCTCGGTGCGCAGGCGGGCGGCGGCCTCATCGATCAGGTCGATGGCCTTGTCCGGCAGCTGGCGGTCGGTGATGTAGCGGTCGGAGAGGGTGGCGGCGGCGATGACGGCGGGATCGGTGATGCGCACGCCGTGATGGACCTCGTAGCGCTGCTTCAGGCCGCGCAGGATGCTGATGGTGTCCTCTGCGGACGGTTCGGTGACCATGACCGGCTGGAAGCGGCGCTCCAGGGCCGGGTCTTTCTCAATGTGCTGGCGGTACTCGTCGATGGTGGTGGCGCCGATCATGTGCAGCTCACCACGCGCCAGCATGGGCTTGAGCATGTTGCCGGCGTCCATGGCGCCTTCTGCGGCGCCCGCGCCGACCACAGTGTGCATCTCGTCCACGAACAGCACCACGTCGGTGGACGAGGTGACCTCTTTCAGCACGGCCTTGAGGCGCTCCTCGAACTCGCCGCGGTACTTGGCCCCTGCCACCAAAGAGCCCATGTCCAGCTGGATCAGGCGCTTGTTCTTGAGGCCCTCGGGCACGTCCCCGTTGACGATGCGCTGGGCCAGACCCTCGACGATGGCGGTCTTGCCGACGCCGGGGTCGCCGATCAGGGCCGGGTTGTTTTTGGTGCGGCGCGATAGCACCTGCACCACCCGGCGGATCTCCTCGTCGCGACCGATGACCGGGTCGAGCTTGCCCTGGCGGGCCATGGCGGTCAGGTCGCGGCCGTACTTTTCGAGTGCCTGGTAGGTCTCCTCGGGGTTCTGTGAGGTGACTCGCTGGCTGCCCCGCACCTCGGCCATGGCCTTGAGGATGGCGTCGCGGGTCAGACCGTATTTGGCCATGACACGGCCCATGGGGCTTTCCGTCAAGCCGAGCAGGATATGCTCGGTGGAAACATATTCGTCTTGCATGCCGCGCGCGAAGCGCTCGGCGGCGTTCAGCACGTCCGAGGCAGGCCGCGAGAGACCGACCTGCTGGTTGGCCCCGTAGACCTTGGGACGGTTCTGCAGTTCGGTGTTGACCTCCTGGCGGAGGCCCTGCACGCTGCCCGCCACGCGTGTGACGATGGCGGGCACCACGCCCTCGGGCTGTTCGAGCAGCGCCAGCAGCAGGTGAGCAGGCTCGATAGACTGCTGGTTCATCTCCTGGGCGAGCTGCTGCGCTCGTACGACGGCTTCTTGTGCTTTTTGGGTAAATTTATTCAAATCCATACGATCTATCCTTTTTTAGATATCGATCTCCTCGATATCCCCCTCTTCCTCCTCGGGCGGCTCTTTGTCGGGACGCGGGAAGCCGAGCACCTGCCGGGCGTAGGTGTTGCGGAAGACGCCGCGCGGATCGACCTGCTCGCACAGGCGGCGGAATTCCGGCAGCTCGTTGAACAGCGGCTCGATGTCGGGGTTGGCGAGCGGGAAGTATTTGCCCCAATGCAGGCGCGCCCCGAACAGGCGGTTGAAAGCGTTGGCCAGGAAGGCGGCGGTGATGTAGTAGGCCTCACGCTCGGGGGTATAGCTGAACAGGGAGATGGTGTAATAGGCTTCCTGCGCCCCGGCGGTCTCGGCAATCATGGTGTCATCCGGCATGACCCGGCGCACGAACAGCGGGTAGTGGTGGGTGTAGGTGCCGCGATGCTCGTTGAGGTACTCCAGCAGGCCGATGCTTTCGAGGGCCTCGGCGACCGGCCGTGCAGGCGTATCCTGCACCCCGGCGAACACCTCCAGCGACACACGCGCCAGGTCGAGGGCGGCGGGCAGGTACTGGGCCGGGACGAAGGCTTCCATCTCGATGTGACGGAAGGCCTCGTGCTGGCGCACCAGAACCAGGTCGCTGCGCTCGATGATCTCGCGGTTGGTGAGGATGGACAGCGGGAATAAATTCTTCAGGAACCAACGGGTCAGGCCGGGATTGTCGACGGTGCGCACCAGGATACGCAGCAAGAAATGGTCCAAGATGTCTTGAATGCCGTACTTATAGGCCCGGTGGAAGCGCGCCCCCACCGTGGCTTCTTCCAGCTCCCGGCGGCGCACCGGGCGGCGGTTGAAGGCATAGTACGTCCAGCTCCAGGGCGTCAGGAAAAACTCCTGCAAGGGGTAGCTGGAACCACCCTCCAGCACCTCTTCGATCGTGGCGTATTGACGGATGACTTCGTAGACCGAGTACTGCGGCGAGCAGCGCACCCGCACCGAGAGGATGATCCCCATGCAGCCCAGGGCGCAGCTGGCGGCGCGCAGCTCGTCGCCGCCGGTCCACTCGTAGATCTTCGCCCGCTTGGAATGCGGGTCGTAGGCGGCGGCGCGCACCTGACCGATGAAGTGCGACAGGCTGGGCAGGCCCGAGCCGTGCGTGCCGGTGGAGATGGCCCCGACCAGGGTTTGCATGGTGGCCTCGGGAGTGGTTGGCAGGGTCAGTCCGCTGGCATTCAGCGTCACCAGCAGGTCCTCGATCTTCACCCCCGCCCCGACCGTGGCCCATACGCTGCCGGCTTCGTCCTGCTCCAGCACGACGCTGTCGAAGGCGCTCAGGTCCACGACCACATCGCCGGAGACGATCACGTCGCTCCACGAGTGCAGCGCGCCGATGGCGCGCACGCTGCCGTTGGCGTGGGCGTTAAGGATCTGGAGCACGTCTTCTTCCGTGGCCGGCTTGTAATAATGCCGGGGCCGGAACTGGATGTTCCCGCCAAAGTTGACGATCTTACGTGCAGGTACTCGATTGGTTGCCGGCATGCTTGCTCCCCGATTTCCGATGCGCTGGCTTTATTGTAAATGATTAAGAGGCAATTGGGCAATTTAAAGCAGAAAGCGCAGCGCCCCTTTGGCGCTGCGCTTTCTGCTTTACGCGCTTATACCACCTGGACCGTATTGGTCAGCCTGCCGATGCCGTCGATGATGATCGTTACCACATCGCCTTCATACAAGGTGAAGTCGTTTGGCGGGACGATGCCGGTGCCGGTCAGCAGCGCCGCGCCGTCCGGATAGGTGTTGCAGCGGCCCAGGCAGTCGATCAGCTCGGACAGGCTGCGCTTGATGCGCTCGGTGTGGACTTCGCCGTTGAAGACGGTCTCGCCGCCACGCTCGATTTTCAGGGAGATGCTGGTGAGGGGCCAGGTGGCTTGCGGCTGCAGCAGAATGCCCGGGCCGAGGGCGCACGAAGCGGTGTAGACCTTGGCTTGCGGCAGGTACAGCGGGTTGGCGCCCTCGATGTCGCGGCTGCTCATGTCGTTGCCCACTGCAAAGCCCACCACCTCCAGCGCCGGGTTCAACACCACCGCCAGTTCCGGCTCGGGCACCGACCACTGTGCGTCGCTGCGGATGCCGACCTTGCCCTGCGGCCCGACCACGCTGCGGGCCTGGGCTTTGAAGAACAGCTCGGGACGCTCTGCGGCATACACCCTGGCGTAGATGTCGCCGCCGTCGACCGCTTCTTCTTGCCGCGCAGCGCGGCTGCGCTCGTAGGTCACGCCCGCCGCCCACACCTCCTGCACGTCGATCGGAGCCAGCAGGTGCGGCCGGTCCTGGGCGGGTGGATTCTCCAGGTCGGTGAGTGAAAATTCGGCTTCGGGCGAGAGGATGCCCTGCTCCAGTTCGTGGATGGCGGTCTCGACGCGGCCCACGCTGGACTGCAGCCAGGCGGAGACGCTGCCGGTTTGCGCGGTCACGTCATAGACGGTGGTCTCACGGAGTAAGCCAACTCGAATCCCGTGATTGGGGTGATAAAAGCGAACGAGGGTGGTCATGGGTCATCTCCATATCAATGCTGGTTAAGGTATTATAGTAGTATTCGACCGATCCTAGTTTCAGAAAGCGCATTCTGATGACCAATCCTACCTCTTTCCTCAACTCTCTCGACAACCCCGATCCCATCCTGCGCAGCCGCACCTCAGCCGGTGGGCCGGGAGGCCAGCTCGACTTGACCGCCGAGCAGCTGCTGGACGAGCCCAGTGGCAACCTGTTCGGCCTGACCCAGAATGCCGGCATGGGTTGGGACCCGTCTGAAGTGGGCAAGCCGCCCTTCCTGATCCTCTCAACCATGGGCGGGCTGCGGGCCGAAGACGGCACACCGCTGGCGCTGGGCTATCACACCGGGCACTGGGAACTGGGGCTGCTGGTGCGGGCCGCAGCCGAGACGTTCCGGGAACAGGGCGCGCTGCCGTTCGCAGGCTATGTCAGCGACCCGTGCGACGGGCGCACCCAGGGCACCACCGGCATGATGGACAGCCTGCCCTACCGCAACGACGCCGCCATCGTGCTGCGGCGGCTGGCGCGCTCGCTGCCGAATCGCCAGGGCATCTTGGGGATCGCCACCTGCGATAAGGGCCTGCCCGCCATGATGATGGCGCTGGCCGGGTCGCATCTGCCGGGCGTGCTGGTACCCGGCGGGGTGACGCTCCCCGCGGTCGGTATGGAAGACGCCGGCAAGGTGCAGAGTATCGGGGCGCGCTTCGCCCACGGCATGGTCACGCTGGAAGAGGCGGCGATCGCCCTGTGCAATGCCTGCGGATCGCCGGGTGGGGGCTGCCAGTTCCTGGGCACAGCGGCAACCTCGCAGGTCGTTTCTGAGGCCCTGGGTATGGCGCTGCCGCACAGCGCCCTGATGCCCTCGGGCGAGCCGGTCTGGATCGAGACGGCGCGGGCTTCGGCGCTGGCGCTGCTGCGCCTGGCGGAGATGGGGCGATCCCTGTCAGAGATCCTGACCCCGGACTCGATCGAGAACGCCATGACGCTGCACGCTGCCTTTGGCGGCTCGACCAACCTGCTCATGCACATCCCCGCCATCGCCCACGCTGCCGGTCTGCCGCGGCCGTCCGTGGCGGATTGGATCCGGGTCAACCGCGCGACGCCGCGGCTGGTGGACGTGCTGCCGAACGGCCCGGTGGGCCACCCGACCGTGCAGGTCTACATGGCCGGGGGCGTGCCCGAGGTGATGCTGCACTTGCGCGACTTGGGCTTATTACACCTGGATGCGCTGACGGTGACCGGCGAGACTCTCGGGGACGTGCTGGACTGGTGGGAGGCTAGCGAGCGGCGGCAGGCGGCCCGCCTGCACTTGCGTGAGAACGAGGGCATCGATCCCGACGAGGTCATCTTGAGCCCGGACGCGGCCAGGGCAGCCGGACTGACCAGCACGGTCGTCTTCCCGCTCGGCAATTTAGCCCCCCAGGGCTCGGTGGTCAAGGCCACCGCCATCGACCCCGCTGTGGTCGGAGAGGATGGGGTCTACCGCCACCACGGCCCGGCGCGGGTGTTTACCTCGGAGCGCGACGCCATCAAGGCCATCAAGGGTCAGGGCGAGCGCCCGGTGCAGGTGGGCGAGGTGCTGGTGCTGATCGGCGCAGGGCCGATGGGCACCGGCATGGAGGAGACCTACGAGCTGACCGCCGCGCTCAAGCATTTGCCGTGGGGCAAGCGTGTGCCCTTGATCACGGATGCGCGCTTCTCGGGCGTCTCGACCGGGGCATGCGTCGGCCACGTCGCGCCGGAAGCCCTGGCGGGCGGGCCGCTGGCTAAGCTGCGGGATGGCGACCTGATCGAGATCGTGGTCGACCGTGAGAACCTGACCGGCAGCATCAACTTCATCCCCTCGACGGAGGCGGGCATGGGCGCGGAAGAGCTCCTGGCGAGTCGCCCGCCGCACCCAGATCTGCACGCCAACCCTAAGCTGCCGGACGACACGCGCCTGTGGGCCGCGCTGCAAGAGGTCAGCGGCGGGACGTGGGCCGGGGCGGTATATGACGTGGATACAATTTTGCGGGTGCTGCGGGCGGGGGTGGAGGCGATAAGGAAGCAAGAGCATAACAGCCCATAGCCAGAGACATCCTCGCGAAGCGCGCCTGTAAGGGCAGCCTGGGGGTCGCTCACCAGGGGTTGCAGGATACAAAACCGTACAGGAAGGGAATTAATGTACCATGAAAATTAACGGCAGTAATCGGATCGCCGGGGAAGACAGCCGGGCCGGGCAGCAGGTGTTCACCAGCATCGACCCGCGCACCAAAGAGCCAGGAGCCGTTCAGTTCCACAACGCCACCGTGCAGGAGGTCGACCGCGCCGTGAGGGCCGCAGCGCAAGCCTTCGAGGAAGCTCGCACGTTCGGCGCGCAGCAGCGGGCGGACTTCTTGGAACAGGTGGCGGACGAGATCGAGACGGTCGCTGAGCAGCTCATTCAGACCGCCGACATGGAAACCGCCCTGGGCCGCCCGCGCCTGAGCGGCGAGCTGGCGCGCACCACCGGGCAGATCCGAGCCTTTGCAGAGCTGCTGCGCGAGGGTTCCTACGTGGAGGCGGTGATCGACTCGGCGCTGCCGGAGCGCAAGCCTGCCCCGCGCCCGTCGATCCGCCGGATGCTGGTCCCGCTCGGGCCGGTGGGCGTCTTCCCCGCCGGGAACTTCCCGATGGCCTTCGGTGTGGTGGGCGGCGACACCGCCTCGGCCTTCGCCGCCGGCTGCCCGGTGGTGGTCAAGGCCCACCCCGGCCACCCGGCAACGTCCGAGCTGTACGGGCGGGCGGTGGACCGGGCGGTCGAGGCGGCCGGCATTCCCAAGGGCTTTTTCTCCCTACTGCAGGGCGACCGGACAGAGGTCGGGCAGGCGCTGGTGATGCACCCGCAGGTCGAGGCGATTGGCTTCACCGGCTCGCTGGGCGGCGGGCGGGCGATCTACAATGCGGCTGCGTCACGTCCCAGGCCGATCCCGGTCTACGCCGAGATGGGCAGCATCAATCCAATCTTCATCCTGCCGGGGGCCATCGAGAACCGCGCCGACCTGGTCGAGCAGCTGGTCGGCTCGGTCACGCTGGGGGTGGGGCAGTTCTGCACCAAGCCGGGCGTGATGTTCGTGATGGACGACGAGCGTTCGCGCGAGTTCGTCGAGCAGATGGGGGCGCTCATGGAGCAGAAGGAATTGGGCGTGCTGCTGTATGAGAAGATCGAACAGGGGCTGACCCGCACGGTCGAGCGCACCCGCCAGAAGGCCGGGGTGGACACGCTGGCGGGGGGTCGTCCTGCTCCGGCGGCCTGCTACAGCTATCCCAACACGGCGCTGTTCACCCGCTCAAAGGACTTCCGGGCAGACCCGGAGCTGCAGGCCGAGCACTTCGGCCCGGTGGCGCTGTTCGTGCTGTGCAGCGACCTGGACGATATGCTCGCGACGGCCCGCTTGCTGGAGGGCACGCTGACCGCCACGATCCAGGCCGAGCCGGACGAGCTGGATGCGGCCGGGCGGCTGGCGCAGGTTCTGCAGCAGAAGGCCGGACGGTTAATCTGGAACGGCTTCCCGACCGGCGTCGAGGTGGTGTATGCCATGCAGCACGGCGGCCCCTATCCGGCGACGACCGCTTCGCGCACGACCTCGGTGGGCATGAAGGCTGTCGACCGCTTCCTGCGCCCGGTGGCGTTCCAGGGCTTCCCCGAGGAGCTGCTGCCCGAGGCGCTGCGGGAGGGCAATCCGCTGGGCATCTGGCGGATCGTGGATAACGAGATGGGGAAGGCTTAACCGGCCGGAAAGCAAGGCATGTTGCTTTGCGCTGCGAAATAAATGCGGCGCGCTTCATAAGAAGAAGCGCGCCGCATTCTTTTTTACTTGTTCTTCGCCTGTTCCCAGCGCCGGCGGTCTTCCTCGCTCTCATCGTCCAGGTAGCGCGGGTCCAGTTCGGGGTACATGCTGTATTGGTGGGCCGTCCACATTTGAGAGGCGATCTCCGTCGGATTGGAGGCCACCCCCTGGCGACGAAAATACTCGCAGATGCGGGTGACGTCGCGCTCGAAGATGCGGTAGGCGTTGTGATTGATCAGCGGGTCGATGGCCTGGGGGAAGTCGATCAGGGTGATCTCGCCGCCCCAGTAGAGGATGTTATAGGCCGACAGGTCGGCGTGGACGCGGTTGTGGTTCAGCATGATCTCCACGTTGCTCAGCACACGCTGGAACAACGCTTCGGCTTCATCCCGCTCCAGCTCGATGCTGTTGAGCGTCGGGGCTGGGGTGTCGGCGTCGCCGATGTACTCCATCAGGATGGCGTTGTTGCCGCGCGCGTACGGCCTGGGCACGTCCGCCCCGGCCTCGTAGAGCATCTCCAGCGCCTGGTATTCGTACTCGATCCAGGAGGAATGCAGCAGTTCCTTGCCCCAGTTGGTGCGCTTTCCAATGGCGTGCAGCATGCCGTCGTTGGTGATGAGGTTGCCGCTGGAATCGAGGTCCTGGCGGCCTTCACGGTAGACGTGGTCTTTGCGGAGGTTGCGGAACATGCGCGGCCGGTAGACCTTGGCCGCGATGAAGCCTGCGCCGGTTGTGGCGTTGCCGAGGCACTGATAGACCGAGGCCTCCTTACCGCCCTTGATCAGGCGCAGCACGTCGTCGAACCAGTGCTCCTCGTAGAAACCGCCGAGCGAATCGACGATCCAGACCTGCTCGTGGAGCTTGGCGTGGTAAGAGAAATCGAAGGAGTTGGGCAGGTTCTCGAGCGAGGTCGGCTCGGGCTCGACGGGTTTAACCGGCAGGGCCGATTTTTGTTTCTTGCTATTGCGCTGCATGTTCTTGACATGCGGCATGTCATCCAGTTCTTCCAGGATGGCGTTTTCGTCAAAATCTAAGTGGTGCTTCATGATCGTGCTTCTTATCCTTAAGTCGTTTACTGCAGATACGGATTACAGTTAAAGGGCAAAGCCACAAGAACACAAGGGTTCCCGTGGCTTTTTCAGAATTAAAAAGCCACAGGGCGAAGTGCGCCTGTGGCCTGAATGACCGAACCGCTATGCGTTAGACACGCAAGGCAGGAGGCGCGCTTCGAGAGCGTTGGGTAGACAAGATTGCTATCATAAATTTACGCCTCCTTCCTTTTCCTAAAGATAGTGAAAGCATATCAAAGAAGGATGGGAATGTCAAGAGGTTTTTTGACGGGAGAGAGTAGAGAACAGAGAGCAGTTGCTGCTCTCTATAGGACTCTCAAGCCCGTCACCCGGCTAATCCCCACCCGCAGCAGCATGACCGGCAAGATCAGCACGGCGTGCAGGATCAAGCTGATGGCGAAGACCATACCGACCGCGTGCAGGGCCCGGTTGAGATAGGGCGCCAGGTTGGCCAGCATCCACGGCCCAGCCCCGAACAGCAGCGCCGCGGCCACGATCACGGCCACGCCGATCGAGATCGGCAGCCAGGCCCGGCGGTCGGAGGAGGAGGGCAGCATGGTGCTGCTGACGGCGAAGGCCAGGTAAAACCACAGCCAGAAGTCCTGCTGCTGCGGCAGCCCGGAAATGCCGCTCCAGAAGGCGTCCCACTCTCCGCCGGTAGCCAGCTGGGCCAGCGCGCCCAGGCCCAACATACGGGTGCCGAGGAAGCCGATCACCAGACCGCCGGCCAGCAGCGGGGCGGTCCCGATGATGCCGTCCCGCAAGGGATCGGCGGCGGCGGTCTCGACGTAGCCCAGGCGCAAATGTCCATTGGCCATCAACTGCGGCAGCACCGAGAAGCGCCCGGTGCGCACCCCCACCAAGCGGGCGGCCAGGTAGTGGCTGGTCTCATGCAGCAGCACGCCGGGGAAGAACAGCAGAGAAAATAAACCCAGCGCCACAGGCGGGCGCCGGGTGATCAGCAAGAAAACAGACTGCACCTCACGGTGCAGTCGATTTTGCACCAGGATGAACGGCAGCAAGCTCAGCAGCAGCCACCATAACCCATCCAGGGGAACGGGCGTCACGGGGCCGCAGCCTCCGTGATCTTGACGAAGTCGGACGCCTTCAGGCTCGCTCCGCCCACCAGCCCACCGTCGATGTCGGGCATTTTGAAGAAGTCGGCGGCGTTGTCGGGCTTGACCGAGCCGCCGTACAGCACGCGCATGCCCTGCGACACATCGCTGCCGAACAGTTCCATCACGGTCGGGCGGATCATGTCTTTGACCACCTTATTGGCGTCGTCGGGGTAGGCGGCCTTGCCGGTGCCGATGGCCCAAATGGGCTCGTAAGCCAGCACGATCTGCGCCGCCTGAACCGTGTTCAGTCCCTGCAGGCCCTCGCGCACCTGGCGGATGAGCACCTCGGCGGTGCGCCCGGCCTCGTTCTCTTCCAGGGTTTCGCCGATGGCTACTATCGGGATCAGGCCCACTTCCAGGGCGGCCTTGAGCTTCAGGTTGACGGTCTCGTCGGTCTCGCCGAAGTAAGCCCGCCGCTCGGAGTGGCCGATGATGACGTACTGGCACAGCTCCTTGACCATGGCCGGGGAGATCTCAGCGGTGTAGGCACCGGAGGCCTTCCAGTACAGGTTCTGAGCGCCGAGGCCGATCTCGGTGCCGTTGAGCAGGGCAGACAGCGGCATGAGTGAGGTGTAGGGCGGGCAGATGACCCGTTCCACCGAGTGGACGGCCTGCAAGCCGGGCAGCATATCCGCCACCAGCGGCGTCGCTTCCGCCACGGTCATGTTCATTTTCCAGTTTCCAGCAACAAAGGGAGTACGCATGTGAACCTCTCGAATATGGGATCGATCTTCTTTGGAGGGAGAGCCCTTTTCAATTCTACCAGAGAGTGGGCAATTGGGGATCGGGGATCGGGGACCAGGCCTATTCAAAAAAGAAACAAGGGACCTTTAGGGTCCCTTGTTTCTTTTCGGACAGTGTCTGTTCCGTTGATCTTACTTTTCCAGCTCCATGACCTTGGTGTAGGTGTTGAAGCTCGGGGGATTTTCGAGGTGCTTCTTGACGGCGCACAGATTGGCGGTCTTGATCAAGGCGTCTTTGTAGCGTTCGGGGAAGCTGGGTGGAACCTGGATCTCCAGGTCGACCTTGTCGACCATGCGGGTGAAGGGGTTGCTGTGCACGCGCTGGACGATCTGGATGCCCTCGGTGGGCAGGCCGCGCTGCTGGCAGAAGCCCAGGACGTAGATGCCGGCGCAGGTGCCGATGGAGGCCAGAAAGACCGAGAAGGGGGCCGGAGCCGAGTTGTCGCCGCCACCCATGGCGGGCTGATCCGTGTGGACGGTGAAGCCGTTGAAGTGGGCGTCAACTTTGGCGCCGCCGGGAAAATCAATTACCATTTCCATAAGAAAAGTTCTCCTTAGTCTTTATAATTGCGTGTTTTATCAGGGCCTTTCATTTGCCCATTCACTCTTTGGATGCAAGTTCATGAAAAAAGTTACATCAGTCCCTACCCCTGCCCCGGTCTTAGGCAGGAGTAGGGACTGATGATCAATGTCTTCCCTTTTTTGGATATTTGCCACTGGAAAGGTCAAGAACCATCTATTACCATGGGATCAATGTTCAGACAAGATTTGGCCCAACTCTCGATCTTTCACGACATGCCGAGCGAGCAGCTGGACACACTCGATCCCTTGCTGGAATTAATCCATTTCCAGCAGGGTGAGTTGATCTTCGAACAGGGTCGGCCGGCCGATTTCCTGTTCATTTTGCTCTCCGGTCAGGTGGAGGTCCACTTCAAGCCGTATGACGGCCCTCCGCTGACGGTGGCGCGCATTTTCCCCGGCGGCGTTTTCGGCTGGTCGGCGGCCTTGATGCGCGACGCGTATACCTCGTCATCGATGGCGGTGGAGGAGGGCGAGGCGTACAAGATCAGCGGCTGCACGCTGCGGGCTTTGTGCGAGCGCGAGCCGGACCTGGGCACGGACCTGCTCAGCCGGCTGGCTTCAGGGATCGCCCAGCGGCTGAACAACACCCACACGGAAATCGTGAATATCTTGACCAGCGGTTTAGACGGTGACGAAAGTTGCACCGAGAGGGATGGAGACGATGACGGAAAATGATTTCTCGACGCAAGAGCAGCTGAAAGGTTTGATCGAGCAGCTGGACGCCTATATTAACCACTACCACGGCGGGACGGTGGACCTGGTCTCGTTCGATGGCAAGGTGGTCAAGGTGCACCTGGGCGGCGCTTGTGAGGACTGCCCGCTTTCGCCCACCACGCTGCACGGCTGGGTTGAGGGCACCATCCGCCAGTTCTTCCCGGAAGTTGAAGCGGTGGAAGAGGCGCAGAGCTAGGGATCAGGCGTGTCATCCTGACGAAGTGAGCCGGAGGGGTGCATTCGCAGCGCCAAATATACAAGCAGCCCAACACAGGGATGTGTCGGGCTGCTTGTATATTTGGTTCTACTCCGGCAAGCCCTGCGCCCGGCGGATAAATCGCTCCTGCACGTTCACCTCGGGGCGGCCCTTGGGTGCTCGCGTATAGGTACCGTCGGCCTTCATCAGGCGGGCTTTGACATTATCCAGCAGGTAGGTTTCCAGGATGTCTTTGCGCAACTGGTGGATCATGGCCGGGTCTTCGATGGGGAACAGCACCTCGACCCGCTCGTTCAGGTTGCGCGGCATCATGTCGGCGCTGCCCATGAACATGCACTCTTGACCGCCGTTGTGGAAGTAGTAGATCCGGCTGTGCTCCAGAAAGCGCCCCACCACGCTGACCACGCGAATATTCTCGCTGAGGCCCTTGATGCCCACCCGCAGCGAGCACATGCCGCGCACCACCAGATCGATCTTCACGCCTGCCTGCGAAGCCTCGTACAGCCGGGCGATCATCTCCTTGTCCACCACGTGGTTGACCTTGAGCAGTATGTAGCCCTGCTTGCCCTGCCGCTGGAACTCGATCTCTTTGCAAATCAGTTCCTCGAGCTTGCGGCGCAGGTTGATTGGGGCGATCAGCAGCTTTTGGTAATCGTCCTTGGCGGAATAGCCGGTCAGGTAGTTGAACAGATCAGTGGCGTCCGCGCCGATGGCCTCGTCGGCGGTGAACATCCCCAAATCCTCATAGACCTGAGCGGTGACGTGGTTGTAGTTGCCGGTCGCCAGGTGCAAATAGCGGCGGATATGCTCGCCCTCCTTGCGCACCACCAGGGCAATCTTCGAATGGGTCTTCAGGCCGAGCAGCCCGTAGGTGACATGCACGCCCTCCTGCTCCAGCATCTTGGCCCAACCGATGTTGCTCTCCTCGTCGAAGCGGGCCTTCAGCTCCACCAGCACGGCCACCTGTTTGCCATAGTCGCGGGCGGCCTCCAGCAGGGTCTGCACGATCGGCGAGTTGTTGCCGACCCGGTAGAGGGTCATCTTGATCGCCAGCACATCGGGGTCACGTGCCGCCGTACGCAGGAAAGAGATCACCGGGGCGAAGGAGTTGTAGGGGTGGTGCAGCAAGATGTTCCCCTTGCGGATGGCTTTGAAGATGCCGCCGTCCTCCTCGTCCAGGTGTCGCAGCGGCAGGGGCGTAGCCGGGGAGAAGGGCCGGTCTTTCAGGTCGTAGCGCTCGACCCGGGTCAGCTGCATCAGGCTGCTCAGCACCAGCGGCGGCTCCAGCACGTAGACGTCATTGTCATCGACCCTGAGATTCTCCTGCAAGATCCGGCGGATCTCGGCGGGCATCCGCTCGGTGACCAGCAAGCGCACCACCTGCCCGAAGCGCCGCCGCCGCACGCCTGCCTCCATCATGTCGAGCAGGTCGAGCGCCTCCAGCTCCTGGATCTGCACGTCGGCGTTGCGGGTGATGTGAAAGGGATGCGCCTCCAGGATGCTCATGCCGGGGAACAGCTGGGTCAGGTTGGCGATGATCACCTGGTTGAGGGGCACAAAGAAATGGGAGTGCGGCACGGTGCCGTCCTTGCGCTCGCCGCCAGAGGAGCGTTTGAGCGGCACCAGGGCGGGCAGGGTGGTGGGCACCTTGACGCGGGCGAAGCGGTGGTTGCCATCATGGTCCATGACGATCACCGCCAGATTGAGGCTGAGGTTCGAGATGTGCGGGAAGGGATGGCCGGGGTCATAGGCCAGCGGCGTCAGCACCGGGAAGATGTACTCGTTGAAGTACTCGTCGGCGGCCTCGCGCTGGCGGGGGTTCAGGTCTGTGTAGTTGAGGATGTGGATGTCTTGCTTGTCCAGCTCCGGCAGCAGCGTCCGGTTGAGATACTCGCGCAACTCCTCCAGCATCTTGCTGGCCACCTTGCGGATCTCGGCCAGCTGCTGAGCCGGGGTCAGCCCGTCAATGGACAGATCGGTCACCCCGGCGGTCTTCTGCATGCGCAGGCCGCCGACACGCACCATGAAGAACTCCTCCAGGTTCGAGTCGACGATGGCCAGGAACTTGACCCGCTCCAGCAGCGGGTTCCTCTCGTCGCGCGCCTCTTCCAGCACCCGGCGCTGGAACTCCAGCAGGCTCAGCTCGCGGTTAATGTACAGGCGCGGATCGAGGACATCGTTAAATGGCACCTCGACCGGCGGCTCCTGCGGGGCGGACGCTTTCTCGGCGCGCGCTTTGGGTTGTTCAGGCATGAATGCCTCCCTACTCTACACCCCGACCTGCCGGGGCGGAAATGATCGGTGTGGATTGCTATCCTTATTATAAACAAAAAAATGCCCCAAATTCACGTATAATTTTCCTATGCTCACTCCCGAAGCCCTCAAACAACGCCTGCAAGCCATTGCCCCGGCGGATTTTACGCCGCTGCCCGAGCGCGGCCTGCGCTCGCTGGTCGATGCCATGATTGCCAACATCGGCTCGACCGATCCCGTTCTGCGCGACGACCTGATCTACAGCGCCTTCTACCACTGGATCACGCAGGACCGGCTGCCCGCGCCGCTGCTGCGCAAGCTGTTCAAGTCCGCTCTCGACGAGCAGCATCTGTTTTATTCCATCGGTGACAGCGGCAGCGATACCGATCTTCACCCGCAGCTTCTCGGTCCTGCTGCTGGCGCTGCTGCTCGACAGTCACCGCCGCCACCCGTTCCTCAAACCGTCTGAGATGAAGCAGGCCCACGAACGGATTTTGACGTATGCCGCCCAGGAGCGGGACTTCAGGGGCTATACGGAAGAGCAGGGCTGGGCCCACGCCGCGGCTCACACTGCCGACGCCCTGGACGAGCTGGCGCACTGCACCGAGCTGGACGCCAACGATCTGACTGCCCTGCTGGTGACTGTCCGCTCGCTGGCGGGGAACAGCGTGCCCTACCTCCATCAGGAAGACGAGCGCCTGAGTGTGGCGGCGCTGGGGGTGTTCGGCAGCGGCGCCCTTTCGCCCGAAGCCCTGGCTGCCTGGATCGACAGCTTTGCAGCGCTGCTGGACGCCCCCGGCGAATTTCCTCAGACCTACTACCGCCGGGTCAACCTGATCCACTTCCTGCGCAGCCTGTACTTCCGCCTTCGCCGTCCGTCCGTCGAGCTCGACCCTGCGCTGAAATCCAGCCTGCTGGCGCACATCGATGCGGCGCTATCCAACATGACCCGGTTTTAGCCGTCAGCTTCAATCAAAAGGATCGATTTTGCAGGGGTGCATCGACGCTGAACACCTGACAATTTACAAATTCCTTAAAATCGACAAGATTAACGGACAGAATAGGCCGAATCGGCCTATTTTTCGAATATAATCGAAGGCATTATTCTTAAACAAAGGTTAACGGAAAAATGAAATCGCTCGTGCTTTATTATTCACACTACGGCAACACCCGCAAGGTCGCCGAGACCATCGCTGCCAAACTGGATGGGCACGCTCACAATATGGAGCAATTTAACTTTGCCGAGTTAAAGGAATACGGTTTAATCCTGATCGGCTGCCCCACCCACCGCCTGGATCTGCCCGAACAGGTCTGCAAAGTCTGTGAGAGCCTGCCCAAAGAAGCGCTGCGCGGCAAATGGGTGGCGGCTTTCGACACCTCCTACAAGTCTTCGCCCCTGGCGGGTAACACGCCGGCCGGGAGCAAGCTGCGTCAGAAGATGCGCAGCCTCGGCGGATGGACCCTGACGAGCCCGGAGACTTTCTACGTAATTGGACGCGAAGGGCCGCTGTGCGCCGGCGAGCTGGAACGAGCCGCTGCCTGGGCCGAAGAGATCAAAAACCAGGTCCAGCCTGGCTGAGCGAACGCTTCGTTTACTCTAACCCCTATCCAGTAGCCACACACATCCTTGTGTGTGGTCCCTTGCCAAACGGTACCATTTCCACTCGTAACCCACCCACTATATCCTTGTGTTGGATTGAAGACCGAGGACCACACACAAGGATGTGTGTGGCTACGATGCCTGCCCTTACTCGATCACGCCTTCATTGACGTAACGGGTCAACTCGCTGACACTGAGGGACTGGATGCCCAGCTTCTCCAGGGTGCGGCCTTTGCGCCAGTAGTCGGTGCGGTGGATGACGCAAGCCAGACGAATGATGCTGTCGATGCCGCGCACCGAGACGCCGTAGTGATTGGCCAGCGAGGCGATCGGCACCAGACTCATCGGCACATCCTCGAAGATGTAGCGGTGGTTGAGCGTGGCGGGAGCCTTGATGCCGTAGTAACCACTCTGGTTGTGGATCGCCTCGTACAGGTTGTCGCCGCTGGCGTTGTAGGCCAGCTGCAGCCACTCCATGGCAGTGCGGGCGCGGATGCCCAGCGCCGAGGCCACGGTGACCCGCTCCCGATCCAGCACTTCCAACACGCGAGCCACCGAGGGCGAGACCCCTTCGATGTAGAACTCGAAGTCGCCGAAGGTGGTCTCGATCCGCCCCGCGTTGAGGATGGTCAGACCCGGATGGAAGATCGCGCCCATGTTGTTCAGACCCGTGTTCAGCACGTTGTGCCCGTCCACGAATTGCGGGTAGATCGGGCGCAGCACGTCCAGCACGGACTGCGTGTTCTTGGCGGGCAGGGCAGCCAGGGGCACGGCCTCTTTGACCCGGAAGATGTGAGCCTGGGCCGGGCCGTCGGAACGGCTGGCGTAGATGAAGGTCTCCGCCTCGGCGATCGATCACCTGACAAGTGCAGCCCGCATCGCGCATGGTGCGCTCGAACTCGATTGCGCCCAGGGTGCGACCGGGATGCAGGATGATAAACTGCCCGTCTTTGCAGTAGGGAGCGCAGGCGGCGGCGATGTCGGCATGGGCCGAGGAGGGCACCACGACCATGATCACCTGCGCGTTCTCGACCGCCTCCTGCATGCTGGAGGTGACACCGGCCAGTTTGCCGAAACCGTGGATCTCGCCGCTGTTGGAGGACAGATCGATGCCGCCGCGCTCGGCGACCAGCTCGATGTGCGTCCAGTTGCGGTTGTAGAGAGTAACTTCCAGCCCCATCAGCGCCAGGTGAGCGGCCATGGCTTTCCCGCCGTGACCCGCACCGATCACTGTGTATTTCGTTGGTTGGTTCATATTTGTGTACCTCCTTGTAAAAAGTCTGCTAGGCGCTGTGATTTGGGGATGGGGCGTCCATCCGGGTCGACAGCCCGGCAAGCGCCGGAGATGATACGGGTGTGGATGGCCCCTCTGGCAAAGGGGTTATTCCGCAGCTGCGGCGCGTCCAGGATGCCCAGCTCGACCGAACGGGCCAGCGTGGACGGGTCGGTCAGCGGGTCGGGCATGCCCTCGCCCGCCAGCGAGCGGATGGCAGCCAGCGTCACCCGGGCCTCGTCCATCAGCTCGCGCTTGCGGCGCTGGATGTCCGGGTCAACGGTCATGTCGGGCTGCCCGGCCAGGGCGTTGGCGACGGCGCGGCGGGCCATTTGCGACGCTGCGATCACATCATCGGCGGTGGCGGCATGGTGCGCCTCGCTGTGGCCGACGATGTGGACGATGTGCGGGCGCAGAGCCATCTGCAGGTAGATGCTGGCGGAGAGGTGCGCCCGGGCGGCGTCTTCCTGAAGTGGGTAGGAGAGCAGGCCGGTGCGGGTTTGCTTCCAAATGCGGAAGTCGTCCGAAGCCAGCGGCTCGATCAGTTCCAGCACGGCCAGCATCTTGGCCAGGTCCATGGCGTCCGAAAGGCCAGGCGGGCTGTTGAACATCAGCTGGGCGATGTAGTCTCGCACACCGAAAGCGCGCGCGTTGTAGGCCGCAAGGTAAGCCGAGACAACGAAGACCACGTCGGGGGCGTCGCGCATGCCCCAGTGATGCGGCTCGTTCAGCTCGACCGGGATGTTGTGCTGACCGTACCAGGCCATCACCTTCTGGTGCTCGCCGATCGAGCCCTGCAGGTCCCAGGGGCCCCGGCCGTCCATCTGGTTGAACCAGAACAGCGGGATAGCGCACCAGGCGATGTTGATCGTGTCGACGTACATCTCAGCCAGCTCGATGAAGTCATCGGTGCCGGAGTAAGTGCGCAGCAGGGGGTAGTTACCGGTGCGGGCAGCGCTGTACAGCTCAGCGGTAATCCTCCGGCGAGCGCACGGGCACGCCGCCCGCGCCGGTACGGCGGGGGTCCTGACGCTCGGGGTGGAAGAAGTTGGCCTGTGCGTCCTGGTCGATGCCCAGCGAGATCACGTCCAGGGCCTTGGCCTCGGCGATCTGGCGGATGCCGTCCAAGGTGGCCTGCATGGTGGGCAGGCCGAAGTGATGGCGCAGGAGCGGGTAGGGCGACTTCCAGCGGATGCGCGCAATGGTGGACTGTGGGTAATCCTCCTCGCCCCGGGCCTCGCCAATCTCGCCTTTGAGATAAGCCAGCACCTCCTCCACCGGCTGCGAACCGTCGAAGACCGCCTCGAAGAAGCCGCTTGCCTGGGCGCGCTCGGCCACCGGTGGCGTGCCGCCGAAGGCGAAGCGCACCCCGTTCTCGCGCAAATGGTCGGCCGCCTCGGCGAAGTTGCCCAGCAGGCGCTCGCCGGTCTCGGGCGTCAGGCGGTAGGAGATCGCCACCAAATCGGCCTGCTCGCGCTCGGCAGCCTCGATCACGGCTTCGATGGGCACAGCCGGGCCGAGGAATATGGTGCGCCAGCCGGCCGTCTCGGCCAGGCGGAGGAAGTTCATTACGCCGGCGACGTGGACGCATTCGCCCAGTGCGCCTGCTACGACTGTCTTCATACTTAACTCCTTAGACAACTACCTTTAAGGGAAGGCTGAAAAGGTGTTTTTTTATACAGCGGATAACACTCGAAAATCATGAAGAAAACTGGTTTGCACGAAGCCAGGTTCCTGTGCGCAGCTTTTTAAAAGCTTGAGTGGAATAAGTGTACCAGATTTTCTAAGGGAGAGAACGGAGAGCGGTAACGCTTCTCTACCCTCCACCCTGGAGGGTGCATTTCAGTTTTTAGGCAGTTGTGTTGTTTGCCGGCAGCGTGGCCCTCTTGAATCATTTATAATCAGGGCACGATGAACAATGAAACACTCCCCCTCGGAAAACTGCCCCCGGCGCTGCTGGCGCAGGTGCTGGCCGGCGCGCCAATCAACGATGAACGGGTGATCCTCGGACCGGGCATCGGCATGGACTGCGCCGTGATCGACCTGGGCGAGCGGCTGCTGGTGCTGAAATCGGAGCCGATCACCTTTGTAACCCGCAATTTGGGCTGGTATGCCGTGCAGGTCAGCGTGAACGACATCGCGACCACCGGCGCCTTACCACGCTGGTACCTGGCCTCGCTGCTTCTGCCGGCCGGAAAGACCACGCCCGAGCAGGTGCTGGAGATCGGCGAGGAGCTGTTCGCAGCCTGCAAGGCGCTGGGCATCTCGGTGGTGGGCGGTCACACCGAGGTGACGCGCGGCATCGACCATCCGATCATGGCGGGCGCGCTGATCGGCGAGGTGCAGCCGGGCAAGCTGATCACGCCGCGCGGGGCCGGCCCCGGCGACCGGGTGCTGCTCACCAAGGGCGTGCCGATCGAGGGCACGGCCATTCTAGCGAAGGAGTTCCCCGAGCGGCTGTCCGGGGCGCTGAGCCAGGAAGAAATCGAGCGGGCTGCGGATTACCTGTACGACCCCGGCATCAGCGTGCTGCATGACGCCCAGACCGCGCTGGCGGCCGGGGAGGTGACGGCCATGCACGACCCGACCGAGGGCGGGCTGGCGGCGGCGCTCTGGGAGATGGCCGAGGCCAGCGGACGGCATTTCAGGATCGACGTTGGCAGCGTGCCGGTGCCGGAGCTATCTGCCAGGGTGTGCCAGGTATTCGACCTCGACCCCCTGGCGACGATCGCCTCCGGGGCGCTGCTGCTGACGGTGAAGGAAGCCGGCGCGGCCGCGGTCTGCGCGGCGCTGGCGAACGAGGGCATCCCCTGTGCCGAAATTGGCCGGGTTGAAGCGGGCGAGTGGGGCGTGTCCACCGCCTCCGGCGAGCCGCTGCCCCGACCAGAGCGTGACGAAATCACCCGGGTGTTTGAGTAAGCAGAAAAGAGGGCGGCAGCGCATTCAATGGACGCATCGCGCAATGCGCCCATTCAAATCACGCTCTTGTTGTATAATCATTCTAAGATGCGCGTTCAATATTTCATCACGGGCAAAACACCTTGTTTGACCTGAACTTGCTCCCCCTCAAAATGACAGGCGGGATGGAACAGAGCGAAATCCCCGGCCTGTTGATCGCCTCACCCCCGCGGCGAAGCGAGCGCAGTCGCTCGGGCGACTTGCTGCTCGTGCTGTTCACCCTGCCCGGCGACCTGGTCGCCGCAACCACCCGGCAAGAACTGCAGCAGCACCTGGTGAGCGCCTACTTCCGCACGCGCGGCACGGTCACCAGCGCGCTGCGCGCTGCCATCGGCGAGCTGAACAACAGCCTGCTGCGGCGCAACCTGCGCACGCGCGAAGGCACCATGCAGAGTTTGCTCACCGTGGCCGTGCTGCGCCGGGATATGCTCACCCTGGCGCATGTGGGCATGACGCAGTCGTACCTGCTGCGGCCTGGGGAAGCGCAGCGCCTGAACGAGTTCAGAGAACAGCGGGGTGGGGCTGGGCGTCAGCCGCACATACTCCCTGCGTTTCAGCCAGGCGCGGCATCCGGCCGGGTGACATGCTCATGCTGGCCTCCAACCCATCCGCAGCCTGGAATGCAGCCGCGCTGGAGGAGATTGCCCGGCTGCCAATCGACCAGGCGCGCGCCCGGCTGCTGGCACTGTCCGGCGGCGATGTGGAAGCTGCGCTGGCGCTGTTCCAGCCCGGCCCAGGGACGGTCAACGAGATCAAGCCGTATGCGGCCGCGAGCGCATCGGCGTCCACGCCCGACCGCAAGCGCCGCAGCCGGCGAGAGCGGCAGGCCCCCACTCCCGCAGCGCCCGAACCGCAAGTGGAACCGGCGCTTGAGACTCCTGAAGCGCAAGAACTTGCGCCCACGCCGCCCCAAGTTGAACCCCAAAATTTTGAAATTGAACCCGCAGAAACCCGGGACGAACCGGCAGCGCCCGCAGTCGAGCCCCGCGAGCCCGAGCCGGCGCGGCATGGAGGGCATTTACCTGAGCGGCTTGCCGGGTGAAGCCGCGCAAGAGCCGCTCCAGGAGCCGCCCGCCCGCCCCACGCCGCAGCGCCCACTGCGCCGCTTCAAGCAGCCCGCGGAGGAGCGTCCCGAGCGGAGCGAGCGCAACGAGCGCAAGCCGATCCGGCTGCCGAACTTCAACCTGCGCAAACGCCTGGCGCCCATCTGGCGCTCCAGCCGCCGCACGGGCCGCCGCATCGATCAGGGCAGCAAGACCATCGCCGGTCGCATCCTGCCGGGTCAGCAGCAGCTTTCACCGGCCCTGATGCTGTTCATGGCGGTGGCGGTGCCAATCGTGGTGGTGGCGATCGCCGCAACCATCTACCTGTACGCGCCCAACGGGCGCAGCGAGCAGCAAATGGCCTACCTCGACCAGGCGGTGCAGTACGCAGCCCAGGCCCAACAGGATGACAACGAGGTGCTCAAGCGCAACAGCTGGGGCCAGGTGCTGTACTGGCTGGAAGAGGCCGACCGCTTCGGCAAGACCGACGAGTTGGCCAGCCTGCGCAAGCAGGCACGCACCGCGCTGGACGCCATGGACGGTATCTCTCGTATGGATCTGCAGCCGGTAATCCGCGGCGGCTTCGATGCCAGCCTGCATTTCACTCATATGGCGGCCTCGCCGACGGACGTATACCTGCTGGATTCCGGCCAGGGCAGCATCTTCCACATGAACCTGACCGGCAGCGGCTACCAGTTCGACACCCGCTTCGAGTGCGGCCCGGGCTTGATCAGCCAGATGCAGATGGGTGAGGAACCGGTCAATCAGGTGCAGGTGGGGGCGCTGCTCGACCTGGTCTTGCTGCCGCCCGGCAACGCCTTCGGAGCCAACGTCATGGGCATCGACGCCGGCGGCAACCTGATCTACTGTAAACCCGGCGGCTTGCCCAAGGCGGCCGCGCTGCCCCTACCGGATACCGGCTGGGGAACGATCACCAACGTGACCGTCGACCAGGGCTTGCTGTACATCCTGGACAAGCAGAACAACCGCATTTGGGTGTACGTGGGCACGGACTATAACTTCGAGAACGATCCCCGGCTGTACTTCGACAATGAGGTGCCGGAGCTGACCAACGTGGTCTCGATTGCGGTCAACGGCGAGGACATGTTCCTGCTGCACGACGATGGCGAGATGACCAACTGCACCTTCCGCCAGTTCGCCGGGGACCAGACCCGCTGTGCGGATGGGGTGGCCTATGGCGATTTACGTCCCGGCCGCAACCCGAACGACCTGATCACCTTCAGCGAGGCGAAGTTTGTCAGCATGCAGGTGACGCGCGCCCCGGATTCCTCTCTTTACATGCTCGACGCCAACAGCTCGTCGGTCTACCATTTCAGCCTGCGCCTGAACTTGCAAAACCAGTACCGCTCCGACATGGACGCGTCCGGCTCACTGCCAGGCTCCCCGCCGACTGCGTTCGCGGTCACCAGCGCCCGCGTGATCCTCGTAGCCTTCGACAGCCAGGTCTATTACGGGAGCATGCCCTAGCGGTTTCCCCGAACCCTCCGCATCCACCAACACATCCTCTAAACACTCGATCCGTAACCCAACACATCCCTGTGTTGGGTCCTCCGTCCGCGCCCCCCATAATGCGCGTGATCATCGAATGGAACCGGTAGGGGCACGGCGAGTAACGCAAGACTCCAATATTGAGCCAATACGCAGCCGTGCCCCCGATGGCAATCACGCATTTTGGACGAAGGGAAAAGGGCCATCGTTATATTCCTTGGAAATGGTTCTGGTGGATTATCGGGGCACGGCTTCGTATTGGCTCAATATTAGAGTCTTGCGTTACTCGCCGTGCCCCTACCAGTTCAATCCACATATCCACCATTCCCACCATACCCCTGTCCCTCGTAATCCGTGAGACAACAAATTTTAACCGGTAGGGGCATGGCGAGTAACGCAAGACTTCAATATTGAGCCAATACGAAGCCGTGCCCCCGATGGCAATCACGCATTTTGGCCGAAGGGAAAAGGGCCGATCGTTATTATTCCTTGGAAATGGTTCTGGTGGATTATCGGGGCACGGCTTCGTATTGACTCAATCATGTTGTCTTGCGTTACTCGCCGTGCCCCTTGTATGATTGAAGAGGAGTAAGATCAAGGGTAGTGGATAAGGCCACGGCAGATCGAGTGCCCCTAGGTTAAAGAAAACCGAACCGTAGCGAAGGTCGCCGTGTCCTTCCGATAATAGCCCGAACAGTTGCCGGGACCGCAAATGAGCGAGTCCGTATCCGCAAGGTTGGGACCAGAGAGATGCGATGATGGAGGGCAAAATGAGCGAAAAAGACAAAGCAGCAGTATATGTGGGGATCGATGTGAGCAAGGCACAACTGGATGTGGCCGTACGGCCGTCCGCTAAACACTGGCAGGTGGAAAACAACGAGAAAGGGATTGCGAAACTCGTCGATCAATTGAGTGCATTCCCGCCGACCTTGATTGTACTGGAAGCCACCGGTGGCTTAGAGACAGACGTAGCCGTAGCTTTGGCGGCGGCTCAGATGCCGGTGGCGGTGATCAACCCACGTCAGTCCCGCGATTTTGCGAAATCCACCGGAGAACTGGCCAAAACGGACAAGATTGATGGCGGTGTGCTGGCTCATTTTGCGGAAGCGATCCGCCCCGAGCCCCGCAGGATGCCGGATGAGCAGGCTCGAGAGCTTCAGGCGATCTTGGTTCGTCGCCGCCAACTGGTCGAAATGCTGGTGGCAGAGAAAAACCGACAGAAGCAAGCCCGCTCAGTGATGCAAGTGCGCATTCAAGACCATATTGAGTGGCTGGAGCAGGAGCTGGCAGATATTGACAAGGGCGGGCCCAATACGAAGCCGTGCCCCCGCTGGCAATCACGCATTTTGGCCGAAGGGAAAAGGGCCGAGGTTGTTATTCTGGAAATGGTTCTGGTGGATTATCGGGGCACGGCTTCGTATTGATTCAATCATGTTGTCTTGCGTTACTCGCCGTGCCCCTACCGGTTCAATCCACATATCCGCCATTCCCGCCATGCCCTGATTCCCAATCGCCAGACCCCCAGCCATGCCCTTTATCCAATTCATACACAATTCTGACGCTCTCTTCATATCGACCGTCTTATAATAAAAAATTGGGGGTAAGACCAGCAAGGCCCTGCCCTATCAAAGGAGGGATTTATCGAATGAGCGATATGAATGTAAGTGCAGCCACGAAGCAGGTGGAAAAACCGCCCGAAAGCGCGCCGCAAGCGGCGTCTTCCCAGGGCTTGACCAGCGCAGAAGCGCAGCAGCGGCTGGAGCAGTACGGTTACAACGAGCTGGGAGAGAAGAAGGCCAACCCCTTGTTGAAATTCCTCTCCTACTTCTGGGGGCCAATCCCGTGGATGATCGAAGCGGCCGCGGTGCTTTCGGCGCTGGTGAAGCATTGGGAAGATCTGGGCATCATTTTAGCGCTGTTGATCGTCAACGCTGTGGTCGGTTTTTGGGAGGAATACCAGGCGGGCAACACCATCGCCGCCCTAAAGCAGAAGCTGGCGGTGCAGGCCCGGGTGAAGCGCAACGGCAAGTGGACGAATCTCCCGGCGCGTGAACTGGTTCCGGGGGATTGGGTGCGCTTGCGCCTGGGCGATATCATCCCGGCGGACGCCAGGCTGCTGGAGGGCGACGAGGTGCAGGTGGACCAGTCTGCGCTGACCGGCGAGTTGCTGCCGGTGACCCACAAGACCGGCGACACGGTCTACTCCGGCTCGGTCCTCAAGCAAGGCGAGATCGACGGGCTGGTGACCGCTACCGGCGCGAACACCTTCTTCGGCAAGACCGCCCATCTGGTGGAGGAGGCCGAAACGGTCAGTCACTTCCAGCGGGCCGTGCTGAAGATCGGCAATTATCTGATTGTTCTGGCGGCGGCGCTGGCGGTGGTCATCCTGATCGCCGCGGCGCTGCGCGGCGACCCGCTGCTGACCGTGCTGCAGTTCGTGCTGGTGCTGACCGTGGCGGCCATCCCAGTGGCCATGCCGACGGTCTTATCGGTCACCATGGCGGTGGGGGCGCGCATCCTGGCGGCCAAGCAGGCCGTGGTCAGCCGGTTGGCGGCCATCGAGGAAATGGCCGGGGTAGACGTGCTGTGCTCGGATAAGACCGGCACGCTGACCCAGAACCGCCTGACGCTGAACACCCCGTTCACGATGCCCGGGGTCAACGCCGAGGACACCATCCTTGCGGCGGCGCTGGCCTCGCGGGCCGAGGATAACGACCCGATCGACCTGGCGGTGATCCACGGCTTGAAGGACCCCGACTGCCTGAATCAGTATCAGGCGCTGCACTTCAAGCCGTTCGACCCGGTCACTAAGCGCACCGAGGCCTCGGTCAAGGGGCCGCAGGGGGAAACCTTCAAGGTGAGTAAAGGTGCACCGCAAGTGATCGTGGCGCTCACGAAGCTGAGCGGCAACGAAGCAGCCGAGGTACAAAAGACCATCGACCAGTTCGCCGGGCGAGGCTTCCGCTCGCTGGGTGTGGCGCGAGCCAACAGCGACGAGCAATGGCATTTCTTGGGTGTGCTGCCGCTGTATGACCCGCCCCGCCAGGAACTCGAAGGACACGATCGATCAGGCCGAGGCTCTGGGGCTGGAGGTCAAGATGATCACCGGAGACCAGGTGGCGATTGCCAAGGAGATCGGCAAGCAGCTTGGGCTGGGCACGAACGTGCTGGATGCCGAGCTGCTGGAGCAGTCGAAGGGCGGCACGACCCAACAGACCGCAAAAATTGTCGACAGCGCCGATGGGTTCGCCCAAGTGTTCCCGGAGCACAAGTACCGCATCGTCGAGGCGCTGCAGAGCGAGGGCCACATCGTCGGCATGACCGGAGATGGGGTCAACGACGCGCCGGCTCTCAAGAAGGCCGACGCCGGGATCGCCGTCTCGGGCGCAACGGACGCGGCCCGCTCGGCGGCGGACATCGTGCTGCTGACGCCGGGGCTGTCGGTGATCATCGACGCAGTCAAAGAAAGCCGCAAGATCTTCCAGCGCATGAACAGCTACGCCATGTACCGCATCGCCGAGACCATCCGGGTCTTGTTGTTCATGACCCTGTCGATCCTGGTATTCAACTTCTACCCGGTCACGGCTATCATGATCGTGCTGCTGGCGCTGCTCAACGACGGCGCCATCCTATCGATTGCGTTCGACAACGTCAAGCCGTCCGATAAGCCCGAAGCGTGGAACATGCGCCGGGTGCTGGGCATCGCCACGGTGTTGGGCTTCTTTGGCGTGATTGCCTCGTTCGGCTTGTTCTACCTGGCCGAGCGGGTGTTCCATCTCAGCCGCCCGGTGATCCAGTCGCTGATGTACCTGAAGCTGTCGGTGGCAGGCCACCTGACCATCTTCGTGACGCGCACGCGCGGCCCGTTCTGGTCGATCAAGCCGTCCAAGACGCTGGTGACCGCGGTCGGTGTGACGCAGTTGTTCGCCACGTTGATCGCCACGTTTGGCGTGCTGATGACGCCGATCGGTTGGGGTTGGGCCCTGGCGGTGTGGGGCTACGCGCTGGTGTGGTTCCTGATCAACGACAGGATTAAGCTGCTCGCCTATAAGTGGTTGAAAGTCTAGGAAAAGCAGTCTACTCGTAATCAGGCGATCCGGGGTTAGTGAAACCCTGGATCGCCTGATTTTTCTTGGGTGACGCGCGCTTCATCTTGATGACCCTTTTCCTGGAACATTTCTACACCTTTCATCGTTGAAAGGTTGTAAACGATCGATCGTAACAAACAACCTGAGATGCCTGTTTATGGAGGTCCGATGTATTCCCTATCGTTGAAACGTTTGTCCGTATTGTTAGCGCTGATTGCTATCCTGGCCGTTTCTCTGGCGGGCGTGACGCCTGCCTATGCCGACGGTGGCACGGCGCAGTACACCGTCCAAAGCGGCGAGACCCTGAACAAGATCGCCAACCGCTTCGACATCACCTTGGAGAAGCTGCTGTCCGTCAACCCACAGATCAGCGACCCCAACCTGATCCTGACCGGGCAGGTCATCACCCTGCCGGCCGGGCGCGGCGAAGGCACGGTCAAGACGCCGGCAGGGCGTATCTTCTACTGGAAGCTGGAGCAAAACGGCAGCAAGATCGCCGGTTCCGAGCGCTTCTACCTGGTGCGCGGCGGCGATAACTTGACCAGAATCGCCAAGGCCTACGACATCACCCTCGAGAAGCTGCTCTCGGTCAATCCCCAGATCGAGGACCCGAACATGCTCTTCAGCGGCGAGCTGGTGAAGATCCCGGTGGGCGTGGGCGAGAGCGCCCCGAACTTCTACCATTCGCCCGGCGCGGAGGCGTAGAATCAAGTAGTTTACCGATTTAGCATTGGTCAATCAGGCGAACAGGAGCCGGCATTCCCGGCCCCTGTTCGGTTTAAAGGCCGAATTACCCAATGGTCCAATCCCTTATTGCCTGATACGAATTGCCTGATTAACGGCTCCCTGCCTTATAATATTCCCATGCCAACAACAACGAGCAAGATCGTAGAGATGCGTCTGGTGGGCGAGGGGCTGGTGGGGGCCAGATTGTCTCTGCCGGATAACATGCGCCCGGATGCCGGGCAGTACCTGCTGGCGTCCGTACCGGAAGACGAGACCGAGCCGCTGCCGCTGGCGCTGTTCCCAGCCGGCCATCTGGGCAGCGATCTGCTCGTCGCGCCGCCGCTGCCGGGCGGTTGGTCGGCGGGCATGGAAGTCTGGCTGCGTGGGCCGCTGGGCAAGGGCTTCTCACTCCCGGCGACGGCCCGGCGGGTGGCGCTCGGCGGCCTGGACATGTGCGTCCAGCGCCTGCTGCCGCTGGTGGAGCAGGCGCTGGCCCAAGGCGCGGACGTAGCCCTGTACTGCGACAGCGCCGTGCCGCAGGACCTGCCGCTGGCGGTGGAGGCGCTGCCGCTCGCACAGCTGGCCTCGGCGCCAGATTGGGCGGATTACCTGGCGCTCGACCTGCCGTACGCCCGGCTGGGACAACTGAACGCGCTGCTGGGGCTGGAGCATGGCCGCCGCTGCCCGTGCGTGGCCGAGGCGCTGGTCTACACGCCGATGCCGTGTGGCGGCCTGGCCGACTGCGGCGTGTGCGCCGTTCGCAGTGGCAATCGCTGGCGGCTGGCGTGCAAGGATGGCCCGGTGTTCGGGCTGGATACTCTGGAGAGGTAAAGTGAATATCTTAGCTTTTTTCGCACATCCGGATGATGAAACCATGCTGATCGGCGGTACGCTGGCGCTGCTGTCCCAGGCGGGCGCGCAAGTGCATTACCTCAGCGCCACACGCGGTGAGGGCGGAGAGCGCGGCGAGCCGCCGATGGTGGAGCAAGCAGGCCTGGGCGACTGGCGCGAGCGCGAGACAGTCTGTGCGGTCAAAGCGCTCGGGGGGGCCACGCTGGACTTCCTGGACTACGTGGACCCGCTGGTCGGCCCCGAGGACACGCTCTACCCCTTCGAGGCCGAGTTGCAGACGGTGGTAGCGCAGGTGCAGGAATACATCCGCCAGTATGCCGTGGATGCTGTCATCAGCCACGGCTCGAACGGCGAGTACGGCCATCCGGCGCATAAGCTGGTCAACACCGTCGCGGCGCTGGCGGTGGCCGGGCTGGGTCAGGCTGCGCCGCTGCTCTACACGGTCTACGCAGCCTTCGAAGGCCATCCCAAGCCCCGGCTGGTGAACCCGGACGATCCCGCCCACCTGATCGTCGACGTCACGCCCGCTCTGGAGGCCAAGACCCAGGCGGCGCTGTGCCACGCCACCCAGAACGCCCTGTTCGTGCGGCGCTCGTCGCAGGAGGCCGGGCGGCAGGTGACGGTGCCGGAGGTGATGGTCGATCTGGAGAGCTTGCACCGCGCTTATCCGCCAGTGGACGGCGAGCTCGACGATGATCTTGCCCGCCTGCTGCTGTCCACCGGGCAGGCGCGGCAGGGGTAGGGCAGGATGGACACCATTACCCGCCAGGACCTGACGCTCAACTCGCCCTGGATGAACGCGGCCGGGTCGCTGGGGTTCCGATCTCCGCGAGGCTGGTCGTGGCCGGTGGAGTTGGGCGCTTTCGTCACCAACCCGATCAGCCTGCGGCGGCGCTCCCCGGCCGAGGAACGAGCGCTGCTGCGCTACCCCGGCGGCTGCCTGCTGCACACCGGGCTGCCGAACCCCGGCCTGCGCTCGATCCTGAACGAGAACCGCCAGCGCTGGGCGCGCTCGCAGGCGCCGGTCTGGGTGCACCTCCTCGCTCAAACGCCCGACGAGGTCAGCCGGATGGTGGAGATGCTGGAGGGTCAAGACGGGGTGACAGCGGTGGAACTGAGCATCCCACCGGGGTCTACCCCGCAGGATGCCCTGGGGCTGGTGGCGGCGACCGGGGTGGAGCTGCCGGTGGTGGTGAACGTCCCGGCGACCGAGGCGGGCGCGGAGTGGCTGATGGAGCTGCCCTATACCGGGGCCAGCGCGATCAGCCTAAGCGGGCCGCGCGGCTCGCTGCCCGGGCAGGATGGCCGGGTGGTGACCGGGCGGCTGTACGGCCCGGCGCTGTTCCCGCTGGCCCTGGCGGGTGTGCGCGCCGCCCACAAGATCGGCCTGCCGGTCATCGCCGGATGCGGGGTATACCGGCTGGAGGATGGGGAGGCGCTGCTGGCTGCGGGGGCCTGGGCAGTCCAGGTCGATACGGTCCTGTGGAAGAGAATCGGGGAGTAGTCCTTTTACTGGTGACATCGCTGGATCTTAAAGAGGCACGTTGAACCCAACCCCATATCCAGAGGTCAATCAAATCCTGGAAGAGCTGCTCTCCGGCATGCAGGCCGTGCTGGGCGAGCAGTTCGTGGGTCTGTATCTGTTCGGCTCGCTGGCCTGGGGGGACTTCGATCTCGAGGTCAGCGACATCGACCTGATGGCGGCGGTGCGCGAGGGGGTCGACGAGGCGCAGTTTGAGCGGCTGGACGGGCTGCACGCGGCGGTCAAGAAAGCGCATCCCGCCTGGGACGACCGGATCGAGATCGCCTACATCTCGCTGGATGCGCTGCGGACGTTCAAGTGGAAGTCCGAGCCGGATCGCCATCGTCAGCCCGGGCGAGCCGTTCCACTTCAAGGAAGCGGGCGCCGACTGGCTGTTGAACTGGTACTTTGTGCGCGAGCAGAGCCAGACCCTTTACGGCCCGCTGCCGCAGGAGATCATTGAGCCGGTCAGCAAGGAAGAGTTCGTCGCGGCGGTGCGGCGGCAGGCGCTGGAGTGGGGCGATTGGATCGAGCACACGCGCGGGTCAAGACCCTACCAGGGTTACGCCATCCTGACCATGTGCCGGGCGCTGTACGCCCTGCGCAGTGGGGAGCAGGCGTCGAAGCGCGCGGCCATGGAGTGGGCCGTGCAAGAGCTGCCCGAGCAGGCTGCCTTGATCCGCCGGGCGTGGCAGTGGCGCGAAGACTACCGGGAGGATGTCGACCCCGAGCAGACCTATCCCGAGACGGTGGCGTTTGTGAAGGAAGTGATCCGGCGGATCCTTTAAAAACCGAGTGCGGAGTGTTGGGAACAGAGGGAAGCTTTGGCTGCGCTCTGTTTATTACATCTCAAACAGGATCGTCACCGGGCCGTCGTTCTCGATCTCCACTAGCATGTGCGCGCCAAACTCGCCGGTTTGAGTCGGCACACCCTGCTCGACCAGTAGTTCGGCGAAGCGGTCCGCCAGGGGCCGGGCGATTTCAGGCGGCGCGGCCTCCGTGAAGGAGGGGCGGTTGCCGCGGCGGGTGTCGGCGTACAGGGTGAACTGCGAGACGACGATGGCCGCCCCTTTCACGTCCAGCACCGACCGGTTCATCTTGCCCTGCTCGTCCTGGAAGACGCGCAGGTTGGCGATCTTGCGCGCCAGCGCCCGGGCGTTTTCCTCGCTGTCGTCCGGCCCGACCCCCAGCAGGATCACATAGCCCAGGCCGATCTCGGCTATGGCTCGCTCTTCGACGGTCACGCGGCCCCTGCAGACCCGCTGCACGACTGCTCGCATTGGTTACCCTCCATGGTTTTAGGAAATTATACCTAAAGGGAGTGGGGAAAAGAGAACAGAGAGAAGAGAACAGAGAGCAGTCAAAGCCCCTGCCCCCTGCTCCCTATTCCCTGTTCTCTGTTCTCTTCTCCCACAAACCGCCGCCGCTTGAGCAGTTGCAAAAATTCCCTCATTTCCCCCTTTACATTCCCATAAATGATAATATAATCATATTATAGTATCGTATTTGATAATATAATCAGGATTGAGATAAATGAGCAAAAACCCAACCAAAGAATTGATGGACCTCGCCATGCACCCGGTGCGCATGCGTATCCTCACCCTGCTGTCCGGCAGCCAGGGCATGACCCCCCAGCAGATGGCCGAGCGAATGAGCGACGTGCCCCAGGCCACCCTGTACCGCCACATTAACCGTCTGGCGAACGGCGAGCTGCTGGCAGTCGCCGAGGAACGCCCCGTGCGCGGCACGCTGGAAAAGGTGTACGTGCTGAACACGGCTTACCAGCGCCAGCTGATCGCCGATGAAGAGGCGCTGGACGCCTTCAACCGCATGAGCCGGGACGACCACATGCGCTACTTCCTCAGCTTCCTCTTGAACCAGCTGGGCGAATTCTCCGGCTATCTCAACAGCCGGGACGAGGGCGCGCGGGATATGGCCGCCGATGGGGTTGGCTACCACACCCTGGCGCTGTTCCTCACGGACGCCGAGTTCGTCGAGTTTGTGCAGGCACTCAATCAGGCGCTCCTGCCCTTTATAAACCTGGAACCTTCTGCAGACCGCAAAAAGCGGCTGTTTTCCACCATCATGATGCCGGCCAATTCTGACGAATCAGACGGCACGAACGACCGATAGGAGTATCACCATGTCTAACTTTCCCTGGACCCTTTTCTTTATCTTGCTTGGCGCCGGTATCCTTGGCGCCGCGGCTGTCTTGCCATACGCCTTGTCGATGAATCCGCAGGCGATGGAGATGATGAAAAAAGCTTCGAGCGCTGAGGGAACCGAGCGCAAGCGCAGCCTGCCTTTGCCCGTGCTGCTCCTGATCAGCGTACTGCAGAGCGTCGTGCTGGTTGCGGTGGCCGCCTTCCTCGGGCTGCTGGCGGGCAAACAAGTCGGGCTGGGTGCGCCCATCCTGCAGGCCGCCATCGAAGGCCGCCCGGTCATGGGCCTGATCCAGGCCATGCTGCTGCCCTCGCTTCTGCTGGGACTGGCCGCCGGGATCGTCATGCTGGCGCTCGAATACGGTTACTTCCGGACCCGCATTCCCCAGGCGCTGTCCGGCATGGATGGGCGGCTGCCCTTCTGGAAGCGCGTCCTGGCCTGCTTCTACGGCGGCATCGACGAAGAGATCCTGCTGCGGCTGTTCGTGATGAGCGGGCTGGTCTGGCTGCTCGGCCTGCTTTGGAAGTCCCCTGCCGGTCTACCCGCCCTGGGAGCCTTCTGGCTGGCGAACATCCTGTCGGCGCTGCTGTTCGGAGCCGGCCACCTGCCCGCCACTGCCGCGCTGACCAAACTGACGCCGGTGGTTGTGACCCGCGCCCTGGTGCTCAACGGCATTCCCGGCCTCGTCTGCGGCTACCTGTTCATGCGCTACGGCCTGGAAGCCGCCATGCTGGCGCACTTCAGCCTGGATATCCTGATCCACCTGGCCTCGGTCGAGTTGGCCTCCGCAGTCGAGAAGCGTGCCTATGCCTCCTGACGCAGGGCGCGCAGGCGCTGATAAGCATAAAAGAAGACCAAGGGCATTTCCCTTGGTCTTCTTTTATGCTTATCAGCGCCTGCGCCCTTCAGGTCTTACCCCAGCCTCGAACGCACCAGCGCAATCCCCTGGTTCACCTCGGGTACTCGCAGCGCCACCAGCAGCCCGGCGAACACCACGCCGCCAAGCGCCACGCCGCCCAGGGCCGTCACCGCAGCCGGCAGGCTGCTCGCCTGTCCGCTCCACAGCCACAGCGCCGCCGTCATGCCCGCCGCCGCCAGCCCGGCCTTGGCGACTGCTTTCAGGATCACGCCGCCTTCCAGCCCACCCAGCTTGCGCCGCATCATGAACAGCAGCCCAACCATCTCGATAAACGTCGCCAGCGAGTTGGCCAAGGCCAGCCCGCCGTGCGGCAGCCAACCGATGGCGCTGAACAGCCGCGCAAACCCCAGGCTGAAGACCACGTTCAGGCTCATGGCGATCACCCCCACCGTGACCGGGGTGCGCGTGTCGTGCAAGGCGTAGAACGCCCGCGACAGGATCTCCACCAGCGAGTGCCCAACCAGCCCGGCCGCATACCACAGCAGCGCCCACGACACCAGCTGCACCGAGCGCTCGTCGAACACCTGGTTTCGGTACAGCATCTGGATGATCGGTTCGCGCAGCAGGATCAGCCCAACCGAGGCGGGCAGCGACAGCAGCAGCACCCAGCGCAGCGTCGCCGCCAGTGAGGCGCGCATCTCGCGGATGCGGCCCACCGCCACCTGGGTCGAGAAGGTCGGCATGGCCGCGATCGCGATCGATTGGGCAATCGCCATCTGCGGCATCAGCATCAGGCTGAACGCCACCGTGATCGACGAGACGCTGCCCGCCGGCAGGCTCAGGGCGATGATCGTGTTGACCAGGAAGTTCAGCTGCACCACGGCCACCCCCAGCAGGCGCGGTCCCATCAGCCGGGCGACCTCGCCCACCAGCGGGTTACCCAGGCCCAGCGAGAGCGTGAAGCGGCCTTTCAGCCGAAACAGGTTCGGCAGCTGCACCAGCAGGTGCAGGACTGAGCCCGCCAGCGCTCCGTACGCCAGCCGCAGGATGCCCCACTCCTTGGGGAACACCAGCACCCCCACGATCATCCCGAACGAGTACATCGCCGGGGCCACCGCCGGGATCAGGAAGATCTGGTGCGCGTTCAACACACCCATCACCAGTCCGCTCAGGCCGAAGACTACCACCGTCGGCAGCAGCACGCGCAGCAGCAGCGTCGTCAACGCCTCTTGCTGCACGTTCTGCGACGGATCCAGCACGAACAGCCCGTAGCGCACCACCTGCGGGGCGAACACCGCCGCCAGCGCACTGACCAGCGCCAGCGCCACGATCAGCAGGTTGGCGATTGACGAGGCCAGCCGCCAGGCGTTGTGCTTCTCGTCCTTCGCCAGCAGCCCGGTGAAGGTCGGGATAAAGGCCGAACCCAGCGCGCCCCCCGCCATCAGGTTGAACAGCAGCTCCGCCACCCGGTTGGCGGCGTTGAACGCATCCAGCTCGGCCCCGGTGCCGAACGCCCGGTAGATCACGATGCTGCGCGCCAGCCCCATCAGGTTGCTGAGCACGAACGCCATCATCACCGTTCCGGCGGCCCGCGCGATCTGTCGGTTGGCGGAGGATTGGGATTCCATGGGGCGAATTATACCTCGTAAAAAAGGGAGTAGAAAGAAGAGAAGAGAGAGTAGAGAACGGAGAGTAGTCCTTCCGACTACTCCCTACTCCCTGTTCTCTGTTCTCTTTTCCCTGTTCTCTGCTCTCTTTTCCCTACTCCCTTCTTTACGGCGCTACCGCATACCAGATATCCGCCACGTATCCGCGCGGGTCCACCTGCGCAAACTGATCCACCACCTCGGCCGAAGCGCCGTTGCAGCGCCAGTTGTAGACCGTCTCGTGACCCGTCACGGCCATCGGGATATAGTCCATATTCTGGTTGGCAGCGCAGAAATCGTTCATTTCGGCGGTCGGCGTCTTGTCGGTGTTGGCCTTGGCATCGCACGGCAGGTTCGCCCCAACGTTACAGGCGTACACCTGCCCGTCCATGCAGCGCCAGGTGGTCGTCTGCTGGAGCAGGTCCAGCGGCTCGGTCGTATCCTCCAACCCGGCCGCCTTCTTGAAACCGTCGATCACCGCCACCGGCACAGCCTCGCCGGTATAGCCTTCATCCGGATGATCGATCGTCCCCACTGCGGCGCAGTAGGCGAACGGATCGGTGAAAACGGCCTCGGTCGTGGGAAGCGGCTCTGCCGTTGGCGGCACGCTCGCACCGGCTGCTGTCGACGAACACGCCGAAATGCCGATTGCCAGTACGAACAACGCAAACCAAACAAACCCGAACCAACTCTTTTTCATGCTGCATCTCCTGAATTGTATCGAGGACTCCCCCCTTTCATCTGCATCTCGTATTGTACGCCTGTTTAGGGAAAGCGGCTGCTCCCTTTCCAATCTCTTGAATTCATGTTGCCCGCCCAACCGCCTCCACTCTCGCTATACTATAATGACGAGAGCGCATTTCCCCCGCAAAGGCGGGCGCTGATCACCATCACGTTGCCTGCCAATACCACTTCCACCGTCCTGGATTAATCCGATCCCATAAAAAAGAAAGAGGCTTTCCATGACCGATCAACCACAGCCCCCCCAACCTGCCCCCCTCAAATCCCTGCTGCGCGCCCTGCTGGGACTGCTGATCGTGCTGAGCGTCGGGCTCGTCGTGGCCGGGCTGGTGTACTTTAGTTTCACCCTGTTGTACCAGCAATCCGTGCGCCCGGCGCGCACGAACACCGCCCGCCTGGATCAGTTGGAGACGGATCAGGCGCTCGGCCAGGGGCAGCAGGCCGGGCAGATGCGCCAGTTTGAGTCCCGACTCTCCGACCTGGAAAGCCAACGCGCCTTCGACCGCGAATCCCTGACCGGGCTGACCAGCCGCGTCGACACCCTCAACACCGCCCTCGCCCAGCAGCAGCAGACCCTCGACGAGCTCTCGCAGATGCAGCTCCAGCTGGACGGCTTGCAGGCCGTCGGCAGCTACAACGCCACCCAGGCGGCCGAAATGCTGCTGACCTTGCAGGTCCCCGATCCGCAGATTGCCCTGCTGGAGCGCGATATCCAACTGCTGCGGTCGATGCAGTATCTCGACCAGGCCCGCATCCTGTTGGCCCGCAGCAATTACGGCGAGGCCGAGTTGAGCGTTTACAACGCCCGCCAGGAGCTGACCACCCTGCTGGAGATGACGCCTGAGAGCCAGCAGCCGCTGGTCTCGACCTGGATGAACCGCATGGACGTGATCCGCGAGGAGCTGCCCGCCTACCCCTTCCTGGCCGCCCAAGACCTCGAGAACGCCTGGAGCAGCATGGCCCAGGGCTTCTCGCCGCAGGCGCAAATGGCTGCCGGCCTGCCCGAGACGCCCACGCCTACAGCCTACCGAATGACACCCACCCTCTACTTCACTCCGACCTTCACCCCCGTGCCTCACAACACCCCGACGATGGAGGCCCCTTCGAGTTCACACTCCCCATAATTATTAGGCTGAATAAATGGCTCAAAAGCGAAGCGGGCGGTCTAGTTACCGCCCGCTTCCAAAACAGGGTCTATAAGTTCATCGATTATCATTTGGCAAAGCAGTGCAAAACGATGGAGAAACTTTACGCCCTCGATGCTTCCTTTGAAATTTATGCATAAGAAATCCCTTATCGCTGGCACATGTAGTCCCACTTGCTAAGTTTGTTCCGCGCCAATGTTTCAATCGAAAGCTAGGAAAAGTACCGTTGTGTAAGGTCGGCCGGGAAGATTATCCAGCGCTATAGGGGTTGTGGGAATGCTTTATTGCTTGTGCACTCCTTTCCATTTTACTTATACGAGCGGATAACCATAATAGACGAGTTGCTCACAGCATCCCTGAGCTTGCTTAAGTCGTTATTCTTCACTGCTACGATGAGCCAGTATTGGTCGTTTTCCAGTTTTTTATCCAGTGCAAGCGCTTGGATTTGATCTCCTTGATCGCTATTTGCTTTCCCTGGCGATAACACCAGGGTTACATCTTCACCCTTTCTCAAAAGGAAATTGTTGAGATTAATGACCTGAACTGTAAGCACTGAATAATCCAAACCTGATACCCAGTTTTCCGATACCGGATCTTCGCTGAAATCGGATAATTTTATAACTTTACCTTTTCGGATCACCTGATTAGTGTAATGCCCCTGGATTTCTTCTGGCACCGCTTGCTTACCAAAGATGAATCGCTGTGTCTTTGGGTGAAAATCTTGATCCGTGAGAATGTGGTAGGGTGGCAATGTTTGATTTGCGATGAAGACCTGTTGGTTGATGTGCATATCAGCAAGAATGTTGACTGTCGGTATCATCAGCAGTAGAAAGACCGCTATCTCGAGCCAGTTGTGCGTAAAGGATTGCCAGATGCGGGTTGGCAGTTTGGCTCGGAGGAATCGTCCTTTTTGCTTGTGATCGTGTCGAAGGGCTTCTGCATGTCTCCCTGCGAAAGAAGCAGTCTTATACTCTTCCAGAACCTGCCAGGATAAGAGCACGCCGCACAAATCTTTATCGATACACAGTAATCTTGCGAGTCCGTCAATCCCATGATTGTCCACATAGACCCACAAATCGTTCGAGGATTTTATGCCCTCTTGTTTTAGTTTAGCTATTTGATCGGGAAGAAAACTAGTTGGCAGTTTATTTGGTTGCATTTTAATATATCATATATGCCTTTTACCACTCACCTGGATCGGTGCCGGGCTCCCCTTCTGTACCGCCGCTGTAGTCTTGCGGCGGCGCGTTTCCAGAACTTCCCTCAACATCACTGATTTCTTTGAAAAAACGATCCACCTCCCGCTTTGCTTTCGATTCCGGTATCTGATATCTTTCCTGGATTTTTACAACCAAATTCTCATAGCTGTGGACTTGTTCAAGATCGTTTTCGGTCAAACCTCCCCAAGTTACCTTGGCTTGCTCTCTAATCTTTCGCCAGTCCCCCTTAAGAGGATAGTTTTTCATTTCGCTTTCTCCTATTTTCTGAAATCATTCTTAAAATTTTATTAAACGCTCGTTAAGCATTGGATCTTTCGTATTTGATATTGCTACTCTTGGTATTCTATTATTCCCCTTTCCCTGATAACTGTCGCCGAATAACATTTGTTGGGATATTTTTTCCGACAGATTGCGCTCTTTCAAAATTGGGATCGCTTCTGTGATCATACCGAGTTTCATTAGAAGTTCCAAATGATGCAGATCGAATGCGCTCCGAAACAGACTGCCCCATACACGAGCCGGACGAAATGAAGCCATGTAAAAAAGTTCTGAAAAGATCAGAAATATTAAGGCTGGAAGGATGATCTTAAGGAAAAGTCCTTCCGGAAGAGACAACAAGCCGAAGAATAGGATGAACCAGCTGAGAAAGAAGCTCAAGATTGATAAGCTCAAGAAAAAGGTTAAAGTGGATTTTGCATCTGCGATTGCAATCAGTTCTCGGTCAGAAAGAATTGCTGTCAAATGTGGCCATAAAACAATTGAATCCATGCCGTACTGTTCAGCCGGGTAACGCTCAAAGCTGCGGATAACATTTCCTAGATGAGTTGGCAGCACCAGATGTCGCTTATCCGGGAAATCCTGATTTAGGCGTAGGGATATCATTCCCCATATATGCTTGATGGACTTGAATTCATCATCTTTGTCTTTATAATCTCGAAGTTGATATATTGCTTTATAACGAGAACAGATCACATCATACTTATGCTGGTAGACACGGGTCCGCCAGCGACCGTAATGAGAGTTGATCCACGGATAGCCCTCGAAAAAACGAATAATGGGAGACGTTAAGCCGTATAACAACCCTCCCAAGATTAAAATAAACAGGGATAGTAATAGAATTTGCCATCCCGGGTCGAAAAATTCGAGCGGTTGGAAAAAAAATGTGCTGTCTGGAATGAGCGGTTCGATGAAAATGAGGCCTAGAATGCTAAAAATAGCAGCCGGCAAGAGTGCCCCCATGATAAGAGACTTGCTGAATTGGCCCGAGATGGCTGAAATAATATCGCTCATTAAATTTCCTCATTGCATAGGCTTCTTAGTGCGGGTAGCATTGTCCCCGATTAATCTTCTGCTGGAAATACAGAAGCCCCATTTTCACCTTCAGGATTGTGTACAAATGCTGTCTCTTCTTAATTTCCCTAATCATATATAGTATACGTTTTTTATCAATTTTTACAACAGAAAACACGGAAAATTTAGTTACGGTTTTTATGATCGTTTAGGTCTAATTACCCACAAATGACCTTAAATAATCCCCACGTTTTAAGTGCCCAGCGTTACAGTGTTGTATACTGATAAGACAATCCCCTGAGCCGCATCCCCATAAGGAGATACCCGCATGGAAACACCAGAAGACAAGAACAAGGACGCGCAGCAGCCCGAGGATGAGCTGCAAGAGACCCCCGAAGGATCGACCGGGAATATTTTCATGTCCAATGAATTGCCAGAGGGCGATGAGAGCAAAGAAGACCAGGCGGAAGAGGAGCCGGAACGCTTGACCGGGGAGATCTCGGTGGTGCCGGTCACACCGGAGCCCGGAAGGCGCCGCTCGTGGTTTGGACGACTGATCTACGGCCTGTTTAGCCCCGATACGCGCGCCGGTCGCTTCGTCCGACCCTTCCTGCGCGGGTTGGCGCTCTTCGTGGGGGCCTTTGCGCTGGGCATGTTGATCACGTACCTCGCCATCTCCCAACCCATGCAAGCGCAGCTGCAGTCCACCCAGACCGAGCTGGCCGCCACCCGCCAGCAGCTGGATCAGAGCCAGTCGGCCTTAACCACCGCCCAAACCAACCTCGATCAGCGCAATTCGCAAGTCGGCGCCCTACAGCAGTCCGTCGAACTCGGCCAAGACGCGCGTCCACCTGCTGCTGCTCACCACCGACGTCAAGAACGCCCAGCTGGCCCTGCTCAATAAAGACGGCGCCGCCGCCCAGAAGGCGCTGGACTCGGCCAAGCAGGAGCTGACCGCCATCCAGCCCGCCTTGCAGAGCCTGAATTCCAACGTCGCCGAGGGCCTCAAGCTGCGCCTCGATCTGGCCGCCTCTGAGCTCATCCGCGACCCCAAGACCGCCCAATCCGACCTGGATATCCTGAACACCAACCTGACCCTGTTGGACGAATTACTGGCCAAGCAGTTCGATTAAATCAAAGAATAGAGAGTAGACAACAGAGAGCAGTACCTGCCGGGCAGGTACTGCTCTCCGTCATCTATTCTCTACTCGCTTCTTCTAAGGACTGACGTGCGTCCAGTAGCTCATTTCATCGATCCAGACGGTGAAATCCTCTTCATCACTGGGGTTGACGAACACGCCAAAATTACCACCCACGAAGCTCTTATCACGCGCCTCGTCCACCTTGACGCCGTTGACGTAGAGCAGCAGCCGGTCGCCGGAGGCCATCACGCCCATGCGGTTGAATGCCCCTGCGCCTGTGTTGATCTGGTCGCTGTGATGCCACTGCAGCAGCATCGTGGCTTTGCCGTCCGGCTCCACCTGCCCATCCCACTTCCACAGCGCATACTGGCCCTCACAAGACAGGCCGAACAGGTAGCCCCGGTCGGCTTCGCGGAACACCGGCACGCGCAGGATGATCCCGTAGTTGTCGGCGCCCGAGCAGTCCTGCGGCGCGGCGGTCATCTCCACGTACACGTCACTGGTGGCGTCCAGCAGCGGCAGCCGCCAGCCCGAGTCCTTCGTGAGCCCGGTGAAGCGCATCATCCCGTTCTGGAAGTCGATCGCGGTGAATTTGTTTTTTCCCACCGGCCAGGTCCATACCGTGGAGTCGTTCATCGGGTCCACCTTGTAAGGACTGCCCAGCTTGCTGCGGATATCATTCGGCGTCGTGCCGCCAGACCCCGGGGTCAGGGTCGGTGGCGGTGTGGGTAAGCCGCCGCCGCTCTGCGTGGTAGGGCTGCCCCCTCCGGCCTGGTCGTTCGTCGCCGCAATCGTAGCGGCAAACTCGGCCGTGGGTTCCACGGTCGGTTCCAGGGTTGCCGTCTCGGTCGGAACGAGGGTGGCGGTCGGCAGCGGCGTCTCGGTCGGAACGAGGGTGGCGGTCGGGGCTTGCGTCACCTCCACCGCCGGCAGCTCCGTCCAGGTGGCCGACGGCTCGACCGTCGGTGGAACGGGCATCTCGGTCAGAACGCTGGCGACCCTGGTAGCCATGTCGTCATCCGATGGCCCGGTCGCCTGCTGCCCAATGCAGCCTGCCAGCACAAATACGAATAGAAGAACGGGGATGATCCTCTTCATTGCCAAACTCCTTGTTGAACTTGCCGCGAACTCGTCGCAGCGCTCACCCCGATCTCTGGGATCGGTTCTTTTCTCGTTACTGCTCGGGTAGTGCGCCATTAAAGAAAAACGTCACTGCTCGAACAGTTCCTTTGTTACCATTATGCAATAGACGTGCCAACCCGATAAACAGTTCCAGGGCCGCCTTTCGATTCTGTCGGTTGCCTGGATCGGTCTTAAAGCTTGTACCCGATCGTGCGCAGGAAGCCCTTGCGCCAGTTGATGCCTTCCTCTTCCTCCACGCCCAGCGGCTTCTCGCCGTCGAACACGCCCAGGATCGCCCGGCGCTCGCCCTCTTCCGCCACGATCACGCCGGCCGCATTGGCCGTGGCGCAGAAGATACCGCACACCTCCGGCACCATCTTGATCGCATTCAGCACGTTGATCGGATAGTAACCCTCGCCCAGGAACAGGATGAAGCTGTGCCCCGCCCTGATAGCCTGAGCGTTCTTCTTCGCCAGCTCGATCATCGCCTGCGTCGGTGCCGCTCCAGCGGATCAGGCGCTTGCCCGAAGCCTCGCAGAAGGCCAGCCCGAACTTGATCCCCGGCACGGTATTGACCAGCGCCTCGTGGATGTCCTCGATCGTTTTGATAAAATGGCTCTGCCCCAGGATGAAATTGACCTCTTCCGGTTTCTCAATCTGCACCGTGGATAAATCCATGGCCCCTCCCTCCATTTTCTGAGTCACATGATCCTTATTGTATAACAGATTGCGAGAACAAGTGGAGCGCAGTTCTTAAGTGTGTTCCACCCCTTAACTCAACATCAAAGAGAACTTATACCTTTGCTCTTACTACTCTCTGTTCTCCACTCTCTACTCTCTCCTTTCCATTATAATGTCCCTATGGAACTCATACTTCATCACACATTCCCCGACGAATTAAAAACGGCCTGGAACCGGCTCCTCGAAGAGACCGCCACGCACGTTCCGTTCATGCGCTACGAATACCAGCGCCTCTGGTGGCAGACCCGCGGCGGCGGCGAGTGGCCGGATGCCCAGCTCATGCTCGTCACTGCCCACCAGGACGGCCAACTGTTTGCAGCCGCCCCGCTGTTCTTTACCCCCAGTTGGGACGGTCACCCCGCGCTCATGCTGGTCGGCAGCATCGAGATCTCCGACTACCTCGACCTGCTGGTGCGGCCCGCCGACCTGCCCGCCTTCCTCGACGCCCTGCTGCCCTTCCTGGCCGATAACCCCGACATCCCCCAATGGCAGGCGCTCGACCTGTACAACATCCTGCAAGAATCGCCCACCCTCGCCTGCGCTCGACCAGGCCGCCCAGAAGATCGGCTGGACCTTCGACCAGCAGCAGCTTCAGCACTCCCCCTACATCCCCCTTCCTGGCGATTGGGAAGAGTACCTGGCCAACATCGACAAGAAGCAGCGCCACGAGATCCGCCGCAAGCTGCGCCGCGCCGAGCAGGCCGCCGTGACCGTCGACTGGTATCTGGTGGATGACAGCCACAACCTGGATGAGGAGTTGGAGGGCTTCTTTGCCCTCATGCGCCAGGACCCCGACAAGGCCGATTTCCTCACCGATGCCATGGAGCAGCACATGCGCCTGACCGCCCAGTTTGCCGCCGAAGACGGCAGCCTCAATCTGGCCTTCATGACCGTAGCGGGCGAGAAGGCCGCCGGTTATCTCAGCTTCGACTTCCTCAACCGCATCTGGGTCTACAACTCCGGCATCGACTGGCACGACTACGCCGACTACTCCCCCGGCTGGGTGCTGTTGGCCGATCTGCTCATGTGGGCCAACCAGGCCGGCCGCGAGGCCTTCGACTTCATGCGCGGCGACGAGCAGTACAAGTACCGCTTCGGCGCCGTCGACCGCTTCGTTATGCGTGCAAAATTGACAAGGAAATAAACAAGCCGGCCGAAAACAGAGAGTGGAGAGCAGTGACTGCTCTCCACTCTCTGTTTTCGGCTCTCATTCTTACGGCGCTGCCCACACGTACACAACCCCATCCCAGGTCGATAGGACCAGTAGCTTCCCATCCGGAGAAAAGGCCACCTGCCCGTGCGAGACCGGCAGCCGCGCCTCCCCCACGCGCTCCCCACTTCCCGTGCTCCACAGGCTGATCTGGTCGCTCGACACCGCCAGCAGCGAGCCGTCCGGCGAGAACGCCATCGAGCTGCCGTATACCGGCAGCGTCACCCGCGGCTCCTTCCCGCCCTGAGGCCCATACAGGTTCACCACCGAGGGCTCCTGGCGGTCATCCACCACTGCCAGCAAGTCACCCTCCGTCGAGATCACCAGGTCTCGCCCCGGCAGGCCCCCATCCGGCGTCCAGTCCTGCGTCTGCCAGAACAGCGTCTTATCGGGCACGCCCACAGCCATGCGCTTGCCATCCGGCATGAATGCCAGTCGCAGCGCCCCACCCGGCGCTTCCAGCGCAGCCGCCTGTGCTCCGCTATCCGTCTCCCACACCAACACCATCCCGTCCGACGAGCCGCTCGCCAGCAGCTTGCCGTCCGGCGAGAAGGCCAGCGCCACCGCCATCCTGGTGTGGCCCTTCAAAGCGAACAACTGCTGCCCGTCCGCCATGCGCCACAGCGCCACCTGGTTGTCGGCCCCGGCGGTCGCCGCCAGCTTGCCGTCCGCCGAAAGCGCCGCAGCATTGGCAAGCCCCGCCGGCACGCCGGTCACCGCCAAAGGACTGCCGTCCGCCAGCCGGTAGGACTGCACCCCACCCTGCGCCAGCAGCTGCGTCAGCGCCGATCCGTCCGGGCTGAATGCGCTGCTCAGGCGCAGGTTCGTCTGGAAATTCGACGGCCCGGTCGCCGTGGGCGCATCCTCCTCCGCGTCCACTCGCCACAGCCGCAGCGTATCCCCGGCGCTGACCAGCTTCGTCCCGTCCGCCGAAAACGCCAGGAAGTCGAACACGCCCAGGCCTGCCGGGCTGGTAAACTGCCGCGCCAGCGCCCCGCCCTGTCCCTGCCAGATGAAAAGGCTGCTGCCATCCGTCCCGGCCACGTACGCCCCACCCGCCGCGATCGCCACATTTTGCAGCGGGCTGCGCTGATTGATCGTCACCAACGTGTTGCCGCTGGATAGGATTGCGGCCCGGGCGCGCGTGTCTTGATCGCTGACAAAGTACTGCCCGTCCGGGGAGAATGCTGCGCTCGTGCCGGAGTGGTTGTGCACGTCCACGCCAACGTAGATCGCCCGCCCCGCCCTGCCGTTCTTGACCTCCCAGTTCAGCACCTGATCGCTCGGGCTCCAGGCATACAGCCGCTCGCTTTCGGGTGAGAAGGCCAGCCGCTGGGCCGGCGCCAAATTGTCCGACACCTGCTTCCACAGCTCGCCGCTTGCCGCGTCCCAGATGCGGATGGCGTTGTCCCAGCCGGACGTGGCGATCCACTGCCCGTCTGCAGAGTAGGCCAGCGCGAACACCGGCCCGCTGTGGGCCGAGAATGCCCGCACCGCTGCGCCATCGCCGACTTGATACAGGTAGACCTTACCGTCCTCGCCGCCCGCCGCGATCGAGCCCCCATCCGGCGAAAATGCCGCGCACCGCAGCCCAAACCCCGGCTCGATTGCCCCCACCGCTGCCAGCGTGTCGCCGTCATACAGGTACAGCCCGCGCGTCGAGGCCAGCGCCACAACCGAACCGTCCGGCGAGAACGCCAGCGCCTCCGGGATACCCTGTCCCCAGCGCGCCACCGGCTTCAGCTCGGCTGCGCTGCTCGCGTCGATCAGCTTTCCCGCCACCGGCAGCGGCGTCCCCGCGCGTGTCACCGGCACCGTCGTCGCCGTCGGCGTCAATGTCACCGTCGGCGTGATCGTCGGTGTGCTGGTTTTCGTTGGTCTTGGCGTCCGTGTGGGCCAGGGGGTCGGCGGGTTCGGATTTTCACACCCGCTCACAATCGCCAGGGCGAGAATGGATAAGATCGGGATCAATAATCGAAACATCTTGAAATGCATGGACAAATTATACTTCTGAATCAATCCCCCTCCCCACACCCCAACGCCCTCACCATCTCCCCATCCCCCACTCGCTGCCAAACCTTGCAAAACAAGGCCGCGTATCGCCCATCCTTCTCCATTGCCTGCTTCGTAATCTCGCGCGCCTCGTCGACCCGCCCAACCCGCGCGTACGCCTCGACGAACGGCATCCACTCCACGGGCGCATTCGAGCCGCTCTTCACCGGCGAATACCCCTGCGCCTGCGCCTCGTCACCCAGCGCCGCGGCCGTCGCCCAATCCCCCATCTGCCGGGCCAGGTCGGCCTTCTCATACCAATAACACCAGCCGTGCTCCGGCTCGCGGCCAAACATCTCCACCGGCGGATACCCGGCCATCTGCGTCTCGGCACGAATCACATCCAGGTTCGAGACCGGCAGCATTGCCCGCACCACGTCCGAGAGGTACGGGTCGGCTGCGTCGTCCGGCCCGAGCGCTCGTAGGCAGCTGCCCTGCGACAGGTCGTACGTCACCATCAGGCTGTTCGGCGTGTGGCCCTCAAAGATCAGGCTGCGGAACTGGGTGTGGAAGCCGATCTCCAGCGGGTCGGGGATATTGTTGGCATACCGCGGCAGCAGCGTATACCACCAGTATGCCAGCGTCTGCGCGCCTTTCGGCTGTGGGTAGAGCTGGTTCAGCGCGGCCGATGTGGAGAACAGCCCCTGGTTGGGGAACGGCTCGTTCTCGCTCAGGATGGCCGTGCCCGGCTGGAGATACGGCGCTCGCCACGACAGCTGCCAGAACACGTCCCTTTGCTGCTGCCAGATCCAGCGGTCCTCGTTCAGCGTGCGCAAATGCACGTTGACCGCAACGCCCAACAGCAGCGCCAGCGCCACCGCCCGCCGCTCCGGCTTCGTGATCAGCCATTCCAGCCCGGCTGAAATCAGCAGCGCCGCGCCGAACATGGCCGGCATCGCATACCGGTTGGAGTGGAAGTCGAAAACGATCTCGCGCCCCGTGATCCAGGCCGGCAGCATACCCAGCAGCAGCGCCGCCGCTCCCAAAGCAGCCGCCGCTCCGATCCCGGAACGCCGCTCTTCCTCCGCCTGCTCGCCCGGCAGCGACAGGCGCGCCAGGAACAGCGCCGCCCCCAGCCCCACCAGCGCCGAGACCGCCAGCGCCGCCAGGTTGAATGGCGTGATCTTCGCCAGTGGCCCAATGCTGAACACCTGCGTCCATACCGTCACCAGTACGTACAGGCTGTCCTGCAGCGCCGTGCGCGCCAGATTCATGACGGTGTCCAGCGGCGCCGCGAACAAGCCGTACAGCGTGTCGGCGCGGTAGGGGTCGGCGCCGCTGAGTTGAATGAAGAACAGCCGCCAAACCATGTACCCCACCGTGACCAGCAAATAGGGCGCCCACAGCCGCAGCGTGCGCGCCAGTCGCGGCTTGGATGCAGTCAGCTCCTGCCCAACCAGGAACCACAACAACAGCGGTCGCAGCAGCTCCAGCGGGGCGAAGTACTCCGTGATTGAGAGCTGCAGGGCCATCGCCAGCAGCGACAGCCCAGTCCACAACCAGAAGCGCCGCCCCGCCCTGACCGCCTGCAGCATCGCTCCCAGCGAGAACAGGTACAGCCCAACCTGCAGCCACTGCTGATGGAACGTCACCGCCGCCGAGCGCAGGCTGAACACCGGGTAGACTGCGAACAGCAGCGCCGTGAAGATTGCCCGCCTCTGCCGCTGGGGCCACAGCCGCGTCAGCGTCCACCATACGCCCCACGCGCTCAACCAGGTTAGCAGCAGGCTGAACAGCTGCCAGGCCAGCGGGCGGTAGCCTAAGATGGGCGTAAACAGGATGTGCGTCCAGGCCGAAAGCGGCCGGTCTTCGGCGTAATAAGCCCAGTAGCCGTTCACGCCCCACAGGCGCGCCACCAGGATCTTTGCCCAATCGTCCCAGTAAAATCCCAGCCATGGGATCAGCAGGCCGAAAGCCGCTGTACAAACGGATAGCAGCGCCAGGGGCACAGACTTGACGGAGAACTGCAGTTTGCGAAGGAAGTTCACAGGTGGGATTATAACCTGAAGAAAGAGCGTGGTCTGTCACATTTGCAAGGGCCGTACGAAATTGTTTTTGCTCCCTGCTCCGCCCTCCTACCGGTAGATTGGCGTGCAGCCCGCCCCCAGCCAGGACCAAAAACGCTCGCAGTCGTTATCGAACTGCAGAAACACCAGCTGTAACTCAGAGAACTGGAAGACGGTCGCCCGTATCTCGTTCAGCATCCGGCGCATCCCCTCCGGCGAGGTCGCCTCTTGCGCCGCCCCCGAGAAATCTTGGAAGCTGCACACCGCCTGCCCGTCCACGCTCACCGACACCGACTGCAAGCTGCCCGCGGTGCTGCTCGAAAACGTCGAGTTGAAGCCCATCCTGCGCTCGTCGTCGGTCGGCCCTGCCAGCAGGTTCATCAGCGCTACACTCAGCTGCACCTCGGTGCTGCCCGCAGGCGCCAGCCGGGCCACCGGCGCCAGGTTCCCGCCGCAGTGGAAGTACACCTGCACTCGCTCCTGTCCCACCCCCGGCTGCACGTCCGGTGGATTGCACGGCTCCGAGGTTAGTGGGATAGCCTGGGTTGGGATGGGATAGGGGGTATACGTTGGGTAGAGTGTGAGGTGGGAAGCGCGTTGGATGAAATACTCTCGATTGCTTCGCCCGTGCCGCAGCCAAGACCAATGAACAATATAAGCAGAACGACAATCCGGGGTTGAACCGCCCAACGATCAGGCATAGCGGCTCCCGATTACTGCTCGATTTCTGATTCGTCTGCACCCGCCCAATTGTTCATCAGGCGCATGTAAAACTGCACCATGGTCGCCAGCGCAGCAACGGAGATGCGTTCGTTGACGCCGTGGATCCGGCTTAAATCTTCCGGTTGTGCCATAACGGGTGAAAAGCGGTAGACGTGTTCGCAAATTGAAGCGTAATACCGGGCATCGGTCTGCCCGATGACCAGATAAGGCGAAACGGGGATGTTCCCAAACAGCTCGCGGATGGTGCGCACAAGTTCTCGATAAACGCCCGTATCCGAGGGTGAGACCGGGGAGGCTTCGGTGGCGCTGAAGTCCAGCGCTTCCAGCTTCACCCGCGGGTCCTTCAGCGTCTTTCGGGTCGTTTCGCATACGGAGGCGATGCTGTCGCCGGGCAGCAGTCGGTAGTTCACCCGGGCGCGCGTCTTGCGCGGCAGCACGTTGTCCTTGATGCCTCCCTGGATCATCGTGACCGCCTTGGTGGTCTGCACGCTGGCGGCGGTCTGCGGCTGCGCCAACAGCCTGCGCCGCACCAATCCGCCGAGCAGCCAGGTGTTCGCCAGCGCCATCTGCAGGCTGAAAGAGTTCGCCGGGCCAATCTCGCGGAACATATTGCGCACAAAGTCCAGCCTGACCGGCATCGAAGCGCGTTCCAGGCGGGTCAGCGCGCGTGCCAGGATGCCAATCGACGAGCTTTCCGGCGGAGTGCTGGAATGCCCTCCCGCCCCCTCGACGCTCAATTCCAGCGTCAGGTAGCCCTTTTCAGCCGTGCCGATCAGCGCCACCGGCTGCGTCACACCCGGCAGGCTGTCTTCCATCACAAAGCCGCCCTCGTCCAGCACCGCCTCCAGGTGTACCCCCTTCTCTTCCAGCGCGCTGGCGATCTTCTTGGCTCCCTGCAGGCCGCTGACCTCCTCGTCCTGCCCGAAGGCCAGGAAGATGGTCCGCTCCGGCTGGAAGCCCTGTCGCAGCAGCGCCTCGGTCGCCTCCATGATCGCGATCACCTGGTTCTTAAGGTCCAGCGCCCCCCGTCCCCACACGTACCCATCCGCCACGTCGCCGCTAAAGGGCTGGTGTTCCCACTCTTGCAGGCTGGCCGGGTCGGCCGGGACCACGTCCAGATGCGCCATGAACAGCACCGGGGCAAGTTGAGGATCCTTTCCAACCCAGGTGTACACCAGGCTGTAGCCGCCAATCGTGTGTCGCCGCAAGCTGGCGTGCAGGCGCGGGTAGGTCTTTTCGAGCGTCTTGTGCAGTTCCTTGAATGCCCGCGGATCCAGCGGCGTGCCGTTCTCCGACATCACCGTCTGGCAGCGCAGCGCCTCCGCCAGATGCCCCGCGATCACCTCCGGGTCGACTTCTGGCAGCTCCACCGGCTCCACCGCCGCGTAAGGTCGGGCAAAGGTCAGCGTGCGCAGCAAAACGAAAGCCGCCAGGAACAGCGCGACGACAAAGAGTACGATCAGGATGCTGAGTACCAGTGACAAGTCGACACCTCGATGGGTAAGTTGGGAAACTCTACGATCTATCTTATTGTACACACTTTTGGGTTTATGAGAGCAGAGAGCAGCCGGCACGATTGGCGAACACCACCGGGCATAAAAATCGCCTGCTCGTCGCTCGCGTAGCCCCAGTCATCCTCGCGAAGCACCCTGTATGGGCTGACTGGGGTTATGTGCTTTCAGCACGTCGCTCGCGTAGCCCCAGTCAGCCCATACAGGGTGCTTCGCGAGGATGACTGGGGCTACGCGAGGATGGCCCCCCTACTCCCCACTCTCCGCATAGATCCTCTCAAACTCCTGCTCGAACTGCTGCGCCAGCCCGGCATCCTCAACAATCATCACGTTCTCGTCGTTGCTGTTCTCGGCGCTCGCGCTGAAATTGTACGATCCGAAGCTCACCACCTGCCCGTCGACGATGATCACCTTCATGTGCATCTGCCCGGGCAGCGTATCCTCGCGGACGTCGAGCCCGGCCCGCTGCAGGTTGGGGAACTCCGTACCCTTGTTCGACTTCACCTGCGCCAGCTCGAACACTCCGCGCACGTCCACGCCCGCCCTGGCCCGCGCCAGCATGGCTGCGGCGATGTCATCCGCGGTGAACGAGTAGGCCAGGAAATGCACGCTCTTTTGGGCGCTGTTCACCAGTTCCACCAGATGCTGCGCCACCCCATCCTCCGGCGAGAAGTACACCTGCACCGGGATACCGTCCACGGTCACGTTGGGATAAGGAGTATCCGCCGGGCTGCTCGGACCGAACGCATCATCGACAAACATCTCTTCGAACTCGGTGGTGTAATCCTGCGCCAGCCGGGTGCTGTTGACCCGCACCATCTGATTGTAGTCGTTGTACGTGCCCGTCTTGGTCAGGTTGAGCGAACCGGCCCACAGCTGCACGCCGTCGATAACTATGAATTTGTTATGCATCAGGGCCTCGCGCCGGTCGCCGATGATCGGGATGCCCGCATCCATCAGCTCTTGCGGCACGTCGCCATCCATCGCATCCGACTCCATCACCATCCGCACCCGCACGCCCCGCTCCTGCGCGTTCAGCAGCGCCTGGCCCAGGTTCTCCAGGTTGAAATTGTAGATCGCGATATCGATGCTCTTCTGCGCGCCATCGAAGGCGGCTTCAACCGCCTTGTCCGGCCCACCCATGTGCTGCTCCGCCCCGGCTGCAAACGGATCGGTAAAGTACAGCACGAACGGCGAAGCGCTCGCCTGTCCGGGCGCTGGCGTGAGCGCCTGCGCAGTCACCACCGCATTCGGCGGCGGCTCCTGCGGCTGCGACAAGGCATCGTAAGCGTAAAAAGCGAGCGCGATCAACAACACAATGACCGCGGTTCCGGGCGTCATTTGGTTTCGGCGTGAGGTTCGGCGTGGGCTCATGGATGGAATTCCTGTTCTAAGAGAAGGATACCCTAAGTTTACCTCAGTTTCCTGATCCTCCAATACCTTCTCCGCCCCTCCCGTAGCCCCAGACATCCTCGCGAAGCACCCTGTAAGGGCGGCCTGGGGTTGCGCGACCATCCCCAACTGCACCGCCCAAGCCATGTTTCTACGCCTTCACCCTCCAACATCATCTAAAAATGATTAAAATCGTAATCCGAAAGTGGGGTACAATCAACGTACACCCGCACAGACAAGAGCAATAACGATCCTAGATCGGCTTCTCCCTCTGAGAAACGTGCCCAATCGGTTTCAAGGGGGATAACAACATCCAACAGAAAGAGGTTTAGAAGGAGAAACCATGGAATTATCTCAGAGGCGTTTGCGTGTTATATTCCTGCTCGCCATCCTTTCGCTGGCGCTTGCCTCGCTGACCGCTTGCAATCAGGCTCCCCCGATTCCCCTTGAGCAGACATATTCCTCGTCTGACGCCAAATTCAGCATTCAATACCCCAACGGCTGGAGCATCGTGGAAAGCTCGGATATGTCGGTGACCCTGGTCAACGCCGAAGACATCCAAAGCGTCACCCCCGACGGCCAATTTTGCTACGCCATCATCGGTATTGCTCAGTGGAGCGCCGAGGAAGTCGCCCAGATGAAAACCTCCGACCCCACCTTTGCCGGGATCGTCCAGGGCGAAATGCCGTCCGCCGACAACCTGATCACCCTGGTTGTGCAGGGCAACGCCCCCGAAACCGACGTGAGCCACACCACCATGCGCATCAAAGGCAACATGGCCGCTGCCCTCGAAGAGCCCATGGTCCTCCCCACCGGCCAGCAGATGCAGGTCGTCGCCGTTGACCTCGAAAACGGCAGCTACGTGCTCGCCGCCGCCGCCACCGATGGAGAGGTCATGCCCCTCTGCCAGGACACCACCATGGCCATGGTCCGCACCGTCGAGTGGAACCCGGGCGAATAGAGCAGGAAAGAAGAGCACAGCCCCGCAAAGGGCGCTTCGCGAAGAACTGAGGGCAGAAGCTGCCCTCAGTTCTTCGCGAAGCGCCCTTTGCGGGGCTGTGCTCTTCTTTCCTGCCTCCGAAACATTTATAATAGAAGCAGGGGGAGAAAGGAGTATCGATGGATAACCATATCCAACCCCATATTTTGATTCTTGGCTCTAACTTCGCTGGGCTGACCGCCGCCCGCTTCATCCGTAAGGAGGTCGGCGAGCACGCCCGTATCACGGTCATCGACCGTAAATCCTACCTGCTCTTCATTCCCAACATCCCCATGACCGTCTTCGAGGACCGTAACCCGGCCCTCTCGCTGCACATGCCCGTCATCGACACGCTGGCGCACCACGACATCGACTTCATCCAGGCTGAAGTCAAAGACATCGACCTCGACAAGAAGCAGGTCGCCTACTTGCCGAACGAGCGCCCCGGCGCAGCCGTCGAGAGCGCCGATTACGACTACCTGGTCCTCGCCTTGGGTTCGCAGCTGGCCTACGATCAAATCCCCGGCTTCGGCGAGCACGGCTTCACCGTTTCGGACACCTACTATGCCAACCGCATGCGCGCCTACCTCAACGACGGCGGCTACAAAGGAGGGCCCATCGTCATTGGCTCGGCCCGCTTCCACCAGGGCACCCGCGGCAAGCCGCCCTGGCTGCCCATGACCGCTGCCGCTTGCGAGGGCCCCGTGCTGGAGGTCGGCCTGTCGATGGCAACCTGGCTGAAGGACCACAGCCTCGGCGGCCCCGACAAGATCACCTTCTTCACTCCGGGCGAGATGATTGCTGAGGACGCCGGTGAGACCATCGTCCACGAGTTCCTCGACCTGGCCGGCAAGATGGGCTTCCACTACCTCAACAACGTCGAGGACATCGCCCGCATCCGTGCAGGCGGCGTCGAGTTTGCCAACGGCGACAGCCGCGAGGCCGAGATGACGATCGTCATGCCCGATTGGGTGCCGCTTGATTTGCTCAAGTCCCTGCCCATCACCGATGAGCCTGGCTTCATCGTCACCGACGGCCAGATGCGCGTGCCCGATTACCCCGAGGTCTTCGCCGTTGGCGACTGCGCGGCCCTGACCGTGCCCAAGCTGGGTGGGCTGGGTCATATGCAGGCCGACCTGGTCAGCAAGCAGATCGCTTTCGACCTGGGCCTGATCCCGGAAGAGGAGGCCACTGCCGTCTTCTCGCCCGAGATCGTCTGCTTCGGCGACATGGGCGACCAGAAGGGTTTCTACATCCACTCCACTGAGTGGTTCGGCGGCGATACCAGCGTCTTCAAGATGGGCGCCTCGTTCTACGCCATGAAGATGGCCTTCAAAGAGCTCTACTTCCGCACCGGCGGCGCTCCGCCCACCTGGGGCATCCCCCTCACCGAGGCCCTGGCGGATAACGCCCCCCTGCCTTAAAGGAAAGAGCGTAGACAACACAGAACAGGTAGAGCGCGCGCAGGCGCGCTCTACCTGTTCTGTGTTGTCTACGCTCTACTCTTTGCCTTTTACGTAGACCTCGATCGCCTCCTTCATAAACGCCGCCAGCCCCGGGCGGACCTGCTCGAAGTTCTGGCGGAAGCGCTCATCCTCGGTGTACATCTCGCCCAGGCCGCGCAGGCGCTCCAGCGACGGCTCGTAGAAGTAGCGCAGGTGATTGTGCCAGCGGGCGATCAGCGCCTGCACCGCCTGGCTTTCGGGCCCCTGCTCCATCGCCTGCCCCAGGCCCTGATAGATGGCCCGGCTCTCGGCCTGGATCACCTCTTTCTGCTCGGGGGTGTAGCGGTTCCAATCGATCACGCCGTTAAAGGCCTTGTCGCCGTAGCGCTGGCGGATCTCTTCCTCGTAGCCTTTCTGCTTCTCTTCGGTCCAACCGCCGAAGATCTGTTTGTCGTCCATCTCATACCTTCCTTCCAGGTGGTTCAAAGTGCGATCGACCGTCTCCACCAGCCGCAGCAGCCGCTCGACCCGCTGCTGCAAGGCCGCACGGTGGCCCGCCAGGGCCTCGCGCAGATCGAAGTCCGCCCGGCCCAGCATCGCACCGATCTCCTTCAGGCTGAAATCCAGCTCTTTGTAGAACAGGATCTGCTGCAAGCGCAGCAAGTCCGCCCGGCTGTAATAGCGGTAGCCGTTCTCGCCGACCGTTTCCGGCTTTAACAGGCCGATCTCATCATAGTAGTGCAGGGTGCGCGCGCTGACCCCTGCCAGCTTCGCCAGCTGTTTGACGGTGTATCTCATGCCGATCACCTCACGCGTCCCAGTATAAGATATGACGTAACGTTAATGTCAAGGGGTAAATCGGTCTGTCTGCAGCAGTTTCCTGGCATCCGCCTCCTTTATCCTTTATACTGGAACCGCAATCACCCTGCCGTCCTCTGGAGCCGCCCATGTTCCCAGCCGAACGGATCCCGCAGGTCCTGGTCGCCAACCTGGTCTCGCTGGCGCTGATCCGGCCCGCCATCCAGCTTCCCACTAAGGAGTTACTCGCATGCGACCCCGCTCGAAACACGGGCTGAAAGCCCCCAAACTCCCGCGCCTGCTCGCAGAGCAGACCCTCGCGGCGCTCACCTCCCACGAGTTCTATGCTGATCTGCTGCTCTCCGCGGCCGACTTCAGCGATCAGCGCGCCGAGCAGCTCGTCTTCGAGCAGGCCCACCTGCGCCAGGTCACCCTGCTCAACACCCGCCTGCCCGGACTGCGCCTGATGGACACCTGGCTGGAGCGCTGTGAGCTCTCCGCCGCTGCCATCGAGAAGGCCCGCCTGCGCCGGGTGACCTTCACCGGCTGCCGCATGCTCGGCTCGCAGTGGCTCGAATCCAGCTTTGAGGACGTGCTCTTCCAAGAGTGCCTGCTGGAGGCGGCCAACTTCGCCCTGGTGGCCTTCAAGCCCGCCCGCTTCGAGCAGTGCAACCTGCGCGGCGCAGTCTTCACCGGCGCAAACCTCGAGAAGGTCGTCTTCGACCACTGCGACCTGACCGGCGCCGACCTGCGTGAAACCCGGCTCCAGGGCGTCGACCTGCGCACCGCCGCCATCGACAAGGTTCAGGTCGGCATCGACTCCCTCCAGGGCGCCATCATCGCCCCCTTCCAGGCCGCCCAAATCGTCAACCTGCTCGGCATCCGCGTCCTCGAAGTCGGCGATGAAGCCGAGCAGGGCGATTAGGGATCAGGCCGCCCGGCTCCTGGCTGCCGGACCCCCCTCCCGCCACATCCAATCCCCACCTCCGGGGTTATACCCCATAACACCCGGAAAGGATAAGCCCATGCCCAACATCGCCATCGTGACCGATACCGACTCCAGCCTGCCGCCCGAACTGGCCGCCCGCTTCGAAATCCGCCAGGTGCCCATCACCATCCACTTCGAGGCCGAAAGCTACACCACCGGCGTCGACATCGACGACGCGGCCCTGTTCGACAAGGTGGACCGGCTCAACCAGCTGCCCACCACCTCTGCCCCCTCACCCGGAGCCTTCAACGAGGCCTTCGACGGCGCTTTCACCGCCGGGGCCGGCGCGGTGGTGTGCATCTGCGTCTCCAGCGAGGTCAGCGCAACCTACGCCGCGGCCCATGCCGCCTGCAGCGACTTCCCCGGCCGCCCGATCACCGTGCTCGACTCGCGCGCCCTCTCCATGGGACAGGGCTTCATGGCACTGGCCGCCGCCGAGGCCGCCTGCGACGGCGCATCCATGCAGCAGGTTGTCGCCCGCGCTCGCGACGTGGGCGCGCGCATTCACCTGTACGCCGTGCTCTCGACCCTCAAGTACCTGGCGCTCAGCGGCCGCGTCGGCAAAGTCGCCGCCGGACTGGCCAACACCCTCAACATCAAACCCCTGCTGACCGTCCGTGAGGGCAAGCTGGAGATGCTGGAGAAGATCCGCACCCGGCGCAAAGCCGTCCAGCGCATGCTGGACCTGACCCGCCAGGCGGTCGACGACGGCCGCGTCGAGCGCGCCGCCATCATCCACGTCAACAACCCTACCGGCGCAGCCGAGCTGCAAGAGCAGCTGCGCCGCACCGTCGAATGCCCCACCCAGATCGTCACCGCCGAGTTCACCCCCGGCCTTTCCGTCCACGCCGGATCGGGGGTGGTGGGGCTGGTTGTTGTCACTCGATAAGAGAGATAGCAGGGAATAGAGAGAAGAGAGCAGTCCGGCGACTGCTCTCTTCTCTCTATTCTTTAGGCTCTCTAATGATGCAGCAGCCACAAAATCCGGTCATACGACAGCGCGTAATGCGCCAGCAGCAGCGCCAGCAGCACCACCGCCCAGCCCCCTCGGCCCGCCGCGTACAGCGCCCACACTGCCACACCGAACAGCAGCGCCTCTAACAGCAGCCGCACGAAACCCGACACCGGCACCGGCGCGGACGGGCGGTCACCGGGCGTCGAGAAGACCGCCCACAGCACGGCAAACACCAGCGGCAGCCCGAAGGCCAGCAGGATGCGCTCCAACCCGGCGTGCTGCGTCCAGCCCCAATAGCCCACCGCGAACATCGCGGCCAGCTCCAGCAAAAAGCGCAAGGCAAGGTTTAGCGGATTCTTTGACATGATGAGTCAATTATAAAGGAAAAGAGAGGAGAGGCAGTGACTGCTCTCCACTCTCTTTTCTCTAAAATTACCTGGGGGACGCAGATGCGCCCCCCAGGAGACCGGTTTTCGACCAGCACCGCCGATAGGGATTATTTGGCCGGCGGGAGGATGACGGTATCGATCACGTGGATGACGCCGTTGCTGGTCAGGATATTGCTGGTAATGACGCGTGCCCCGTTGATGTAGACCTGTCCGTACTTGACTTCCAGGGCTGCTTCGGCGCCGTTGGCCATCTTCAGGCTCGACTTGCCGATCAGGTCGCCGGAGTACTGGGCGCCCTCGGTGGCGTGGTAGAGCAGGATGTTCTTCAGCGCCTCGGGGTCGGCCAGCAGCGAGTCGATGGTGGCTTTGCCCAGCCTGTTGAAGGCTGCGTCGGTGGGGGCAAAGACGGTGAAGGGTCCCTCACCCTGGAGCGTGTCGACCAGGCCCGCGGCCTGCACGGCTGCGACCAGGGTCTTGAACTGCGGGTTGGCTGCGGCGGTCTCGACGATGTCCATGCTTGGGGGGGTGATGACGACGTCGATCAGGTGGATCACGCCGTTCGTGGCCTGCACGTTGGCGACTGTGACCCGCGCCCCGTTGATGTAGAGCAGTCCGCCGCGCTGGGTGATTGCGATGGGGGCGCCGTTGACGGTCTTGGCGCTGGTCAGGTTGGCGGCGTCGCCGGAGTAGACTTTACCGGACACGGCGTGGTACAGCAGGATCGACTTGAGAGCTTCGGGATCGGCCAGCAGCGCATCGATGGTGGCCTTGCCGAGTTGATTGAAGGCGAAATCGGTCGGGGCGAACACGGTGAAGGGGCCTTCTCCCTTGAGGGTGTCGACCAGCCCGGCCGCCTGGACTGCGGCGACGAGGGTCGTCAAATTCGGGTTGGCCGCGGCGGCTTCAACGATGTCCATGCTGGGCGGGAGGATGACGGTATCGATGACGTGGATCACGCCGTTCGTGGTCCGGATGTCGCTGGTGACCACCCGCGCCCCGTTGATGTAGAGCTGCCCGCTGCGCTGGGTGATGACGATATCGGCGCCGTTGACGGTCTTGGCCGAGGCCAATTGGGCGGCATCGCCGGAATAAACTGCGCCGGAGACGACGTGGTAGAGCAGGATGCTCTTCAGCGCCTCGGGGTCGGCCAGCAGCGAGTCGATGGTGGCTTTGCCCAGCTTATTGAAGGCTGCGTCGGTGGGGGCAAAGACGGTGAAGGGTCCCTCACCCTGGAGCGTGTCGACCAGGCCCGCGGCCTGCACGGCTGCGACCAGCGTCTTGAACTGCGGATTGGCCGCAGCCGTCTCGACGATGTTCATGCTTGGGGGCGTGATGACCGTGTCGATGACGTGGATGACGCCGTTCTTGGCCTGGATGTCGGTGGTGGTGATGCGGGCGTTATTGACGTAGACTTGATTTCCGGACTGCTTGAAAACGACCGGGGAGCCTTCGACCGTCTTGGCAGAAGACATCGACAGCACGTCCGCGGCCATCTTCTCGCCGGACAAGACGTGGTAGAGCAGCACGCTCTTTAATGCCGCGGGGTCGGCCAGCAGGCCATCGATGGTGGCCTTACCGAGCTTGTTGAAAGCGGCATCGGTGGGGGCAAAAACAGTGAACGGGCCGTCGCCGTTAAGCGTATCGACCAGATCGGCGGCCTGTACGGCAGCCACAAGGGTCTTGAACTGGGGGTTCGCCGCCGCAATCTCGACGATCGTCTGTGGCTCTTGCGCAGCCTGGGCGCGGACCGGGGCCCCTTGGGGGCTGAACAGGGCGGAAACAACCAGCGCCGCCAGAAGCAAGAGAGATGTGACTTTCAGTTTCATTTGGTTCCTCCACGAACTTTCTAATAAACTTATACGTTTGTATGGTTAATATACAGGCGTGGAAGAACATATACAATCTTGTGTATAACGTTAGGGGATAAGAAAAACTCCCTTCCGAAGATAAGAAGAACAGATAGAGGAGATGGGGGAAAAGTATTTGTAAAAGCAGAACAAATGGTTATAATATCTTTAGCCAATTTTTCAGTTCTTGAATTGAATAGGTTTGCACAACGGGGATCATGAATACTCTCTACTACGGTGACAATCTCGATATTCTACGCAATTCCATACAGGATGAGGCGGTGGATTTGATTTGTGTGTATCTGCCGTTTCGTTCCTGCTGATAAGGACCTGGGGTTCTATGACGGATAACACGACTTTAAGTAAAGCCAACAAAGCAAAAAAATGACGAGTTTTATACGCAGCTGGCGGACATCGAGGCAGAGTTGCGCCACTATCAGAGAACAGTTCCGCAATCGGATTGTTTTCTGCAACTGCGACGACCCGTTTGAGAGCAATTTTTTCAAGTACTTCGCGATGAATTTTAATTTTTTGGGTCTGAAAAAATTGATCGCAACCGGTTATACCGGATCACCAGTGGCGGGAGAGCAATTGTCATTATTTGACGTAAAGGGTTTAGAGGCGGAAAGCGCCGATGACAAGTGCCCGTATAAAATTGAAATTACCGAAGTCGAATGACGAGAACGGAGACGGGGCGGTTAGCCTGGCGGACGTGGAGTATCTGCTCAAGAACAAGAAAAATGCGTTAACGCTTCTGAATGGGAACGGTGATTTTCGCTCAGAAGAATGCATTGATTTATTGAAAGAAGCCGATATCGTCGTAACCAATCCGCCGTTCTCGCTGTTCCGTGAGTATATCGCCCAATTAATCGAGTATGGAAAAAAATTTCTTATTCTCGGAAACCAGAATGCAATCACCTACAAAGAGGTTTTCAGGCTAATACAAGAAAATTTAGTTTGGCTTGGGATGGTATCAACGGTGGAACAAAGTGGTTTCAAGTTCCATTGGATTATTAAATTAAGAGCTAAGTCGAGGTAAGAAGTTTGACGACAAGGGTAACAAGTATTTTAGCATGGGGAATATTGATGTGGTTTACAAACCTGGATTTGAAGAAGCGCCACGAAAGCCTTACCCTATATAAGCAATACACGCCTGAAGAATACCCACATTATGACAATTTCAATGCGATTGAATGTTGATAGAGCTCGAGAAATACCCTATGACTATGAAGGGGCAATGGGTGTTCCGATTACTTTTCTGGATAAACACAACCCTGAACAATTTGAAATTTTGGGGATCACAAGAACATGGTTCGGTGGAGCAACTAAAACATATCCAAACCAAATACAGTGAATGCTAATGGCAGCCAAAGTGTTGTATCGAAGCTAAATGATGGAGCAACGATAAAGATAGATACGCCACCAAACGGTAAAACTTACTATACTGCTGACAATGATTACTTCATCCAACTTTATGCCCGTATTATCATACACAAAAAGAGGCAGTCAACAATGAAAGTCTACATGCAAGAATATAACCGTCCGTGAAGTGGTGGAAAACTACATCGATAACGCCGAAGAAGGCGTTAGCGGATATGGCGGCATACTGAATATTCGCCCGAAATACCAGCGTGAATTTGTCTACGATGAGAAGAAGCGGAACGCCGTCATGGACACTATTCGCAAAGACTTTCCGCTGAATGTGATGTACTGGGTGAAAAATAAGGATGGGACATTTGAGGTTTTGGACGGGCAGCAGCGCACGATCAGCTTTTGCCAGTACGTCAACGGCGATTTTTCCATCGAGAACCGCGCTTTCCATAACCTGACGAAACCCGAACGAGAGCAAATCTTAAACTACAAATTGATGATCTATTTCTGCGAGGGCAACGAAAAAGAAAAATTGGACTGGTTTCGGATCGTCAATATTGCCGGTGAAAAACTCTATGAGCAGGAACTGCGGAACGCCGTATATACCGGGCCCTGGCTTTCAGACGCAAAGTTGAAATTCAGCAAAAGCAACTGCGCAGCGCATGGTTTAGCCAAGGACTATGTGAGCGGCTCGCCTATCCGCCAGGACTTTCTCGAAACGGCCTTGCGTTGGATTTCAAAAGGCGAAATTGAAGGATACATGTCGGTTCACCAGCACGATCCCAATGCAAATGAATTGTGGATGTATTTCAGAAACGTCATCGAATGGGTTGAATTAACGTTCAAGACCTACCGCAAGGAAATGAAGGGGATCGATTGGGGGCCGCTGTACGATGAATTTAAAGACAAGATGTTTGACACGGCCAAGTTGGAGCAAGAAGTACAAGCCCTGATGATGGATGATGACATCAACAGCAAAAAGGGCATTTATCTCTACGTATTAACTCGCGAAGAAAAACATTTGAATATCCGCTCTTTCTCCGAAAGCGAGAGAAGAGCCGCGTATGAAAAGCAGAAAGGCATATGCCAAGGCTCCTATTGCGGCGGCAAACATTTTGAATTCAATGAGATGGAAGCCGACCATATCACTCCCTGGCACGAAGGCGGCAAGACGAATGCCGAGAACTGCCAGATGCTTTGCAAGGAGTGCAACCGCAGGAAGTCGGGGAAGTAGGGATTGGGGATATGCTGGAGGGGGGGACGCGGCCCTTACAGGGTGCTTTGCAAAGCGTCCGAGGGAGCCGTCCACGCAGAGCGTGGGCGGGAGGAAAAAATTGAATTTGGAACGGGCGAAGACGTAGCGAACATTGATAATGAAAGGATAGAGAAATGTCCTTGAATGAAACTCAACAAATAAAAGCCCTTGAAATCTGGCGCGATTACGAAAAGAACTGCGAAACTTTCTACAACGCTAGCAAGCAAGTAACTCCTACAGAGATTGATAGGCAGCGGAAAGAAACAATACCAGAAATTAATCAGAGAATAAAAGAATTTCTTAATGGGGAAATTGTTTTAGAGGAATTCAAATCAATTATTGATAGCATCAATAAACGCCATCGCCTATGGGGGTTTCAAGGGATTAACGGTCAAATGTTTTTTAACATGCTTACAAAAGCATCAATACAAAATAATCTGTTGAATGAACTTGACATTATTTTAAAACAATCGATTCCAGCCCCTAAAGATGAAATTGCTGCAGGGCGTATCATTAATAACTTCAAAAAATTTACTGAGAAGTTAGCAAGCTGCTACGCTGATCGCCGTGCTGCGCCGAAAGTTGGTTCCATTCCATTCTTCCTTTCATATTTTTGGCAAGCGCAGCAGCCTGATCGCTTTCCGATTTATTACACCTCACTCATTAATGAGTTTGAGGATTCAGGCATTTGGAAACCTGCTATGGATGTATCTGATAGCTTCATTTCCTTTTATAAACTCTGCTACCGTTTATTGGAACTGTATGAAAAGGAAGCTGGTAGAAAGTTGACTTTGTGGGAAGTAGAACATGCATATTGGTACCGAAATCAATTGCATTCGCAAGAGGCAACACAGACTGCCAAACCAACAGAGAGAAAAACGGAACAGAAGAAAGATTTGGTAAAAGTGGAAACAGTAGCTCTCCCTGAGAGTTATATTCCTCCCATTGTTTCCATATTGCCACTTTTAGGCCAAAATGACCCAACAGTTGCAGTCGTATGCGAGCAAGCCGGAAAGAGTGTGGAAAAGGTTTTTGAGGAAAGGTTAGCAATCCTGTTCCGTATGCTTGGCTTTGAAGTTGACCTAAAAGGCCAGGGACATGGTAGGGTTCCGGACGGCATCGCCCTGTGCCATGAATATCGATATGCGATTATTTTCGACGCAAAAGTACGGCAAGGGGGATATTCGATGGGCATCGACGAACGTGCGATAAGAGAATATATTGCAAGTCAAGGTGAGAAGCTTAAAAAACAGGGATACCGAAATATCTATTTTATGGTTATTTCAAGTAGTTTTATTGGTGACCACGATAGTGTAATTCGGTCGCTAAAAATTGATACCGATGTAAGAGACACCTCCATCGGGTTTGGTTCCTTGGTTCCTAAAGGTATAGGGAATGGGAACCAAGGAACCAAGGAACCAAAATCGGCATCGGGTGTGATCGGGTCGGCAAGGCTCACGGATGCCGGCCCGTTCTCAAACGACGATTCAATTCAACCATTCTGCACCTCCAAAGTTTGGTTCCTTGGTTCCTTGGTTCCTAAAGGTATAGGGAATGGGAACCAAGGAACCAAGGAACCAAAATCGGCATCGGGTGTGATCGGGTACGCAAGGCTCACGGACGCCGGTCCGTTTCTCAAACAAGGATTCGATTCAAGCCATTTTCACCTCCAAAGTTTGGTTCCTTGGTTCCTTGGTTCCTAAAGGTATAGGGAATGGGAACCAAGGAACCAAGGAACCAAAATCGGCATCGGGTGTGATCGGGTACGCAAGGCTCACGGACGCTGGTCCGTTTCTCAAACAACGATTTAATTCAACCATTCTGCACCTCCAAAGTTTGGTTCCTTGGTTCCTTGGTTCCTAAAGGTATAGGGAATGGGAACCAAGGAACCAAGGAACCAAAATCGGCATCGGGTGTGATCGGGTACGCAAGGCTCACGGACGTTGGTCCGTTTCTCAAACGACGATTCGATTCAACCATTTTTCACCTCCATCGGGTTTAGTTCCTTAGTTCCTTAGTTCCTTAGTTCCTAAAGGTATGCGGAGGCTGTGGAAGGCGGTGAACAGTAGGCAGGGATGCCTACTGCTACAAGGGTGGAGGGTGGCTGGGAAGATTAGGCCGCAGCAGGCGGGGGATGATGAGAAATGATCTATAGAATAGGAGCTGTCAACGGATTAGGGGAGCGGATTGAAAGGATTGAGGTCCGAGCACCCTCGCAGCACCCCTAGGCCATCCAGCCCCCAATCCGTTCAATCCGCTCCCCAAAATCCGTTGACAGCTCCCTCCGCGCCTCAATCCGTTCAATCCGCTCCCCTAATCCGTTGACAGCTCCCTGATTGCATTCGAACAGATTATGCATATAATGAAACCATACCAAAGGACAGAAAATGAGCCAAAGATCCTTCTCTTCCCGCAAGCGAGTGGTCAAGAAAACCGTCACCCTCAAAGACCTGGTGGGCGCCGGGGATAAGATCATGCTGCTGACCGGGCCGTTTATGCTGGTTGGGCTGGCGCTGAACATCCTGTTCCCGGCCTGGTTCGCAGTCGGCGGGCCGCCCCTGTGGCTGAAGATCGTCTCGGGCCTGCTGCTCGTGCCCGGCCTGATCCTCTGGCTGTGGAGCGTCTATCTCGTGCTCACCATCGTGCCCCGCCGCAAGCTCATCACCCACGGGCCCTACGCCTGGGTCAAGCACCCCCTCTACACCAGCGTCGCCCTGCTCGTGCTGCCGTGGGCCGGCTTCCTGCTCAACTCCTGGCTCGGCCTGCTGCTCGGCGCGGCTCTCTACATCGCCTCCCGGCTCTACTCCCCCCTCGAGGACAAAACCCTCGCGAAGACCTTCGGCCGCCAGTGGGAGCAGTACAGCCGCAAGGTGTTGATCCGCTGGCTGTAGGCAAGCTGCGCCATCCTTAAGTAGAAGACCGGGAATCGTTTCACGGATTGCCGGGTAACCGGTCTTCTAGAACCGCAGCCCCCAAAACAGCCACAGCCCGATCATCAGCGTCACAAAGCACACAATCGTCAGCCGCCAGCCAATCCGGAAGAAGTCCCCGAAAGTGTAATTGGCCGGGGCCAGCATCAGAATATTGACCGGGTGCGCCAGCGGGGTGAAGAACGAGGCCGAACAGCCCGTCGCCGTCGCCACCGCAATCGCCTGCGCATTGGCCCCCATTGAGATCGCCGCGCTGATCGTCACCGGCGCCACCACCAGCGCCGTCACCTGCCCGCCCATCACCTGCGTCAGCAGCGACGAGAGCAGGTACGAGCCGCCCGCCACCCCCATCGGCCCCAGCGGCGTCACCAGGCCCAAGACCCCCTGCCCCAGCGTCTCCGCCAGGCCCGTCTGCACCATCGCCACGCTGACCGCATACATGCCCGCGATCAAGAAGATCGCCTGCCACTCGATCGCCCGGTAAACCTCCTCCATCTTCAGCACCCCCAGCAGAACCACCAGCACCGCCCCGGTCAGCACGGCCAGGTAGACCGGCGCGCCCAGCACCGAGGCGGCGATCGCGGCCAGGATCAGGGTCACGCTCACCGCCGCCGAGCGCACGTCCACCGGCTGGTCGGTGATGTTCGGCTCGATCAGGATGAAGTCGGGCGAGCGGTTGAGCGCCCGCAGCGCCTCGTGCGAGCCGACCACGAGCAGCGAGTCGCCCAACGTCAGGGGGATGTCGCCCACGTTGGTGCGGTAGCTGCGGTTGCGGCGTGAGAGCGCCACCGCCGTCACCCCATACCGGCGCCGGAAGTCGATCTCCTTCAGGGTGTGGTCCTCGGCGCTCGAGCGCGGCGCCGGCAGCGCCTCGGCGAAGATCACCCCGTGCTCGCTCAGGTGTCCGCCCGAGGTGTCCGGGCGGATGTCCAGGCCCAGGTCGCCCAGCTCCAAGACCCGCTGCTCGCGCCCCACCAGCACCAGCGTGTCCTCCGGCTTGATGACGTGCTCGCGCCGGGGCAGGCTGGTCTCGTCGCCGTTCGAGCGGATCGCCACCACCGAGACGCCCCACCGCCCCCCGATGTCCGCCTGCGCCAGCGTCTGCCCCACCAGGGTCGACCCCCGCCGCACGGCCGCCTCCCACAGCCGCTCGCCCAGCCGGTACACCTCCTCCAGCTCCGAACCGGTCAGCCGGGCCAGCTCCTGCTCCGGGCTGGCCTTGCGCTCCGGCAGCAGCCGCCTGCCGAACAGCCCCAAGAACAGCACCCCCGCCACCACCAGCAGCGCGCCGGTCGGCGTGTAGTCCAGGATGCCCAGCGGGGCCTGGGGTGGGTTGGCGATGCGCAGCAGGTCTGAGGTGATGATGTTGGCGGTGGTGAAGTAGGTCGCCGTCCCGCCCAGCAGGCTGCCGTACGCCACCGGGATCAGCAGCTTCGACGGCTTGACCCGCGTCCGCCGCGCCACCTCCAGCGCGCTCGGCAGGATCAGCGCGCCCGCGGCCAGGTTGTTCATGAACAGCGACAGGAACGCCGTCGTCACAGCGAACAGCACGATCAGCCTGCCCTCACGGTTGCCGCCGATCTGGATCACCTTGCGCGCGATCCAGCGCGTCACCCCCGACTTGTCCAGCGCAGCCGTCAGGATGAACAGCGACAGCAGGGTCAGCACCACCGGCTGCCCGAAGCCCTCGATCGCCTTGGAGGCGTCGCCCGGCGTGTTGGCCGGCCCCAGCATCGCCGCCCCCGCCGCCTGGAAGATACCCAGCGTCACCGCCATCCCAATCGCCGCCAGGTCCATGCGCAGCTTACCCAGCACCACCAGCGCCAGCGGCAGCGCCACAATCAGAATGAGCGCAATCTCGAGGAGAGTCATGATAGAAGTAGTGTAAGGGAATTGAAGCGATTAGGCAATTGGGGAGGGGGGATTGGGGATTGGGGATTGGTCCCCCAATCCCTGATCCCTAATCCCCAATTGCCCAAATCCCACTCCCCTAACCCCCAATCGCCTCCCTCGGCATCCAGAAGGCCATCAGCGCCGCCGCCAGCAGGGCCAGCACGCCGCCGAAGAGGAAGGGCGCGTACGGGCCGACGTGCTGCCAGAGCAGCCCGGCGATCAGCGAGGCCGGGAAGGCCAGCAGCCCGATGGTGGCGTTGTAGGTGCCGTAGGCGGTGCCGCGCAGGTTCTCCGGCACCAGGTCCGCAACCATGGCGTTGGCCGTGCCATAAGCCAGGCCGTAGTACAGGCCATAGACCACGTACAGCGCCCACACCTGCCAGGAGACCTGCGCCAGCGCGAAGCCCAGGTAGATGGCCGCATACACCAGCCAGCCGCCGATGATCAAGCGCCGCCGCCCGATCCGGTCCGAGAGCGAGCCGGCGGGCGTGGAGATGGCCGAGTAGATCAGGTTGAACATTGCCAGCATCAGCAGGATGCCGGTGACGGTCACGCCCAGGTTCTGGGCGCGCAGCACCAGGAACGCGTCGGACGAGTTGCCCAGGGTGAAGATACTGACGATGACCAGGAAGATGATGAAGGGGCGGCCCATACTGCGCAGCGAGAACCTGGGGGCGATGCGCTTGCCCTCCACGGGCACGTCCCGCGCGCCGATAGCCAGCGAGAGCACCGCCAGCGCAGCCGGCAGCAGCGAGATCAGCACCACCGCCTGGAAGGTCGACTTCGACAGGTCGAGCGCCGTGCGCTGCGCCAGCCAGACCACCACCACCGCGATCAGGATGCCCACCATCGCGCCGGCAGTGTCCATTGCCCGGTGGAAGCCGAAGGCCAGGCCGCGTATCTCGGGGGTGACCGAGTCGGCGACCAGGGCGTCGCGGGGTGCGGTGCGCACACCCTTGCCCACCCGGTCGGCCCAGCGCACGCCGGCGATCAGCTCCCAGGAGGAGGCGATGTAGAAGAAGGGCTTCGCCAGGGCAGAGAGGCCGTAGCCCGCCACCGCAATCCACTTGCGCTCGCCCATCTTGTCGGAAAACCAGCCGGAGAACAGCTTGAGAATGCTGGCAGTCGCCTCGGCCACCCCCTCGATCAAGCCAATCAGGGTGGTCTGCACGCCGAGCACGTTGGCGAGGAACAGCGGCAGGATGTTGATGACCATCTCGCTGGAGACGTCCATAAAGAAGCTGGTCAGCGAGACAGCCCAGACGTTGCGCGGCAGGTCGCGGATGGAGGCGCGTTTTGAAGCTGTGGTATCGGCCATTGGAGACCTCGGTTCTATAAGTAAGGTAAGGCTATTATACTCCCCGGATCAAATGAAAGCGGCAAGCGGTGTGATATAATCGCGGGCATACCGCTGCTATTTTCAACCAGGAGATTGACCTCTGAAAGCTGTAACCCTTCACCGAGAAGTTCCGGAAGTCGTCTTGGAACCTCCACACGGATGGCTCTCGCTGCGACTCAGGGAGCTATGGGACTATCGCGAGCTGCTGTTTTTCCTCATCTGGCGTGATCTCAAGGTGCGCTACAAGCAAACCATCCTGGGCGTGTTGTGGGCTATTTTGCAGCCGGTGTTGACCATGGTGGTGTTCAGCGTGATCTTTGGCCGGTTGGCAAAGATGCCATCGGACGGCATCCCGTATCCGTTGTTCTCTTTTGCGGCCTTGCTGCCCTGGCAGTTGTTCTCGCGTGGATTGGGAGACGCCTCCAGCAGCCTGGTGGGCTCCCAAGGGATGATCACAAAGGTATACTTCCCACGGCTGTTCTTGCCGCTGGCATCCGTGATGAGTGGGCTGGTCGATTTTTCGATCGCGTTCGTAGTGTTCTTCGGCTTGATGCTGTTCTACCATTATCCGATCACCCTGTCGGTGCTGATGCTGCCGATTTTCCTGTTGCTGTCCATCATGACAGCCCTGGCAGCGGGATTGTGGCTGTCGGCGTTGAACGTCAAGTATCGCGACGTCAAGTATGTGACCCCCTTTCTGATCCAGTTCTGGCTGTACGCCACCCCCATCGCTTACTCCTCCTCCATTATCCCTGAAAAGTACCGCTTGATCTACGGGTTGAACCCGCTGGCGGGAGTGGTCAACGGTTTCCGCTGGGCGCTGCTGGGGCAGCAGATGACGCTCGACCCGCTGGTGTACGTCTCGATTGCGATGGTGGTGGTGCTGTTCCTGACCGGGTTGATCTACTTCCAGCGGATGGAACAGACCTTTGCGGACGTGGTGTAGACGATGAGCCCCTACTCGATCCGAGTTCGAAAATTTAGGCAAGCGCTACCTGATCGGGGAGCAGCGGGTGAGGTACCGCATGCTGCGAGACAGCTTGCAGGCAGCCGCCCAGTCGACCTGGCGTTCCTTGCGCAACCGGCCGCGTCCGTCCAACGACTCACGCATCCTGTGGGCCTTGAAAAATTTGGACTTCGAGGTGGACGAGGGCGAATCGCTGGGGATCATTGGCAGCAACGGATCCGGAAAGAGCACCTTGCTCAAGATCCTGTCGCGGGTAACCGTGCCGACCGTGGGACGGGTGCGGCTGCGCGGGCGGGTGGGCTCGCTGCTGGAGGTGGGCACGGGGTTCCATCCCGAGTTGACCGGCCGCGAGAACATCTTTCTCAATGGGGCCATCCTGGGCATGACCCGGGCGGAGATCGAGCGCAAGTTCGATGAGATCGTGGACTTCTCGGAGATCGAGAAGTTCCTCGACACACCGGTGAAGTTTTACTCCAGCGGCATGCGCATGCGCCTGGCATTCTCGGTGGCGGCCCACCTGGAGCCGGAAATCCTGCTGATTGATGAAGTGCTGGCGGTGGGCGACCAGGCGTTCCAGAAGAAGAGCTTGAAAAAGATGGACAGCGTGGTCAAGCAGGGGCGCACGGTGCTGTTTGTGAGCCACAATATGGGGGCGGTCAAGTCGCTGTGCACCCGGGTAGTATACCTGGAGCACGGGCAGATCAAGTATTTGGGCGACGTGGACGAGGTGATCGAATCGTACTTAAGCAGCATGGACGCCGAAGAATCAGCCAAGTTGTCCCTCAAGCCTGATTCCAGCCTTGCTATGCAAGTTCTGTCGGTGGCGGTCCTTGATTCGTCTGGCCGGTCGAGTGGAAGTATCCCACATGATAAAGCTTTCGATGTGCAGGTGCAGGTGGCGGTACGGAAATCGCTGTTCCAGGCTATGATTATGATGGATATCGAGGACAGCAACCTGGATATCATCAGCAGTACCACCGATTTCATGCTGGACGAGTCCCGCTTGCTAAGCCGCGACCTGGGGATTTACACCTATCGCATCCACATTCCGGCGCCGCTGCTAGTGCCCGGAAGCTACCGCCTGACTTTCATTCTCAGACCTTTACGGGGCAAGCTCGTCGAACGCCTGGAGCACGTTTGCCCGTTCGAAATCTACGATAACGGCAGCCTGATGGCCCGCGTCGGGAAGAAGTGGCGCGGAAAAGTCGCTGTGCCGATCCCCTGGGAGTGTATTGAAGTCCAGCCGCTGGACGTCTAGGAGAAATTTCACCCGATGGACATCCTGATTGAAAACGGTACCTATCAAATGCAAAACATGGGGGATGTTGCCATGCTGCAGGTGGCTTTGGCGCGGATACTGAACCACTGGCCGCATGCCTGCCTGGCCGTTCTGAATGAAGCTCCAGACTTACTCCAGCAAATCTACTCGCAAGCGGTCTCAGTCTCGCCCCGCGCAAAACATGCCTGGCAGCGGGCGCGCTTCCTGCCGCTCCCGATTTCGTTCAAGCCGGTTCAAAAAGCTGAGTACGTCATCCAGAACCATTATCCGGCCACTGCACGGCAGCTGAAGACTTTAGCTGTGCCCTTCTTTAAAACCGACACTGCCAAGATGGATACATTTTATGCGGCCGTAGAGCGGTCAGATGCCGTCATATGCTGTGGGGGCGGATTCATTAATGATACCTTCCCTATCCATGCCCATTCACTTCTGGAAACGTTCGAGCTGGCCCAGCGGATGCACAAGCCGGCGGCGATGTTTAGCCAGGGCCTGGGGCCAATGGAAAGCCCCGCCCTCCGCAGCCAATCCAGCCGGGTATTTCGAGGGCTGTCCATGCTGGCGCTGCGAGACATGGAAGGCAGCCTGGAACTGGCGCAATCGTTGGGCGTCCCGGAAGACATCATCAGGATTACAGGAGATGATGCCGTAGAGCTGGCGTATCATGCAGCCGTAGAGCAAGCAGGCTCAGGAATCGGCGTAGGCTTGCGCCTGGACAGGGCAGCCCAAGTGAACCGAGATTTGCTCTCACTGATCCGTGAAGCCCTGGTGAAAACATCCCGCCGGCTGGAAGCGCCGCTTTATTCTGCGCCTGTTAAGATATCTGGGCCGTTCAATGACCTGGAGTCGATCCAGGAACTACTCGGTGAGCATCTTAAAAATCAACGAGAAGCGGAGCGCATTCGCAATCCCAGCCACTTGATCGCCGAGATCTCCCGCTGCCGGGTTGTAGTCACCGGGGCTTACCATGCGGCTGTGTTTGCCCTTTCGCAGGGCATCCCTGTGGTTGGCCTGGCACAATCGGCATATTACCAGAACAAGCTGAGCGGCCTGGCGCGCCAGTTTGGGCCGGGCTGCGAGGTTTTGCGCATGGATGATCCAGACCTCGAAAACCGGCTGGCACAGTCGATTGAAGCGGCATGGGAGCGCGGTCCTGCTCTACGCGAATCATTACGCGCAGCAGCTTACAAGCAGATCGAGGCCAGCAAAACCGCATGGGAGCAGTTCCTGGCGAGGTTGGGCTAACCGTATGGCGAAACCCGGAGTCAGCATCATCATCTGCTGCTATAACAGTGAGCGGCGCCTGCCTGAAACCCTGGCTCACCTGTTTACGCAGCAAGTATCCGAAGATATTCCGTGGGAGATCATTGTCGTCAATAACGCCTCTAGCGACGCTACAAGCCGGATAGCGGCACAGGCTTTTAGCCGAGCGCCCGAAGATTTGCTCGCAAGTGGTTGACGAGCCGCATCCCGGGCAGACTGCGGCACGCTGGCGCGGTTTCGAGGCGGCCCACTACGAGTTTCTATCCTATGTGGACGACGACAATTGGGTCAACCCGGGCTGGATTGAGACGGTCATGGAGATCATGAGCGCGCATCCGGAGGTGGGGGCCTGCGGCGGCTGGGGTGAGGCGATTTGCGAGGTGCCGCCCCCGGCATGGTTCTCAATGCAGCAGCGTAAGTTCGCGGTGGGTAAACCGCTCGATACGGCGAGCGATATCACCGATGGGCGGATGAACTTGCGCGGAGCGGGGATGACCGTCCGGCGCGCGGCTTTGGAGCGGCTGCAAACTGCAGGGTACCGCTCGCTGCTGGGTGGTCGCAGCGGCAAGAACCTTTCTTCCGGGGATGACACCGAACTGAACATGGCGCTGCGCTTGAGTGGCTGGCGTTTATTGTACGACCCACGCCTGACATTCCAGCATTTTATCCCGGCATCTCGGTTAAGTTGGGCTTACCTGAGCAGGATCACCCGTCATTTCGGAGCCTCCAGCGTACCAATTGAGATGTACCAATATGCGTTCGACCCAGAACTCTCCTCGAAAGCTCCGCCTTGGTGGGGGCAGGAAGCGCTGCAGCTGGCGCTCAAGCTGGCGCGCCATCCTGCCCGGCTGGTACAGGCGCTGCGATACCGCGGGGAGGGAGACAATGAGGTGCTGGAAACGCAGCGCAAAATCGGGAGACTGGGGCAGCTCTTGAAGCTCAGGAACGAGCGAAAAGAAATGGTCGAAGAGTTACAGGGGATGAAGCGGCGAGCGGTCAACGCAGCGAAGCCGGAAACGGAAAGCGCCCAGTGAACCGTCCGCTTATATCGATCGTTACGCCTTGCTACAATCGGGCCGGGTTCATCTCTGGGGCGGTTGAAAGCGTGCTGCGCCAGAATTATCCCAACATAGAACATATTGTTGTGGACGGCGGCTCGACGGATGGAACGCTGGAGGCGCTGGCGCGCTACCCGAATCTAAAGCTGATCAGCGAACCGGACAATGGCATCTACGATGCGGTTAATAAAGGCTTGCGCATGGCAAGCGGCGAGATTATCGGCTGGATGAACAGTGACGACGAGTATGCTCCCGGCGCCTTCGAGGCTGCTGCGGTGGCCTTTGCAGGGAACCCTGACGTGGACGCGGTTGCCGGCGGAGCAGTCCTGTTCGACGGAAACGGGGCAGTATTACATGAGCACCCCTGGATCGATCAGCAGCATCTGTGGCTGCGCCTGGCCGAACAGCCACCGATCATCAATGCCTGGTTCTTTCGACGACGGGTTTTCGAACAGGTTGGGCTGTTCGACCCACGGTACCGGGTTTCAGGGGACCGCGAGTTCCTGATCCGCATGGCGCTGGAGGGCATCCGGCCCGAACCGCTGAAGCAGGTGGTGTGCCATTACCGGCAGCATATCGGTTCGTTTACGATGAGCGTACTGGCGTACTGGCACCCCGACCGGCGGGAGAGCAACTTGCGCACCGTGCTGGAAGGGATGCAGATTTACGAAAGCGCCCTGCGGCACCCTGGCGCGACAAAAGATGCGCGCTATCACCTCCGCCGTATGCATACCAAGCGCAGCATTCGAGCGACGATCATTTCCCTTTATCAACAAGATTACGGCCAGGCTGCACGCTGCGCCTTGCGCGGCTGGCGTTACAACCTGGTCTGGCCCGGAACCTTCTTCCTGCTTGGACGTGAACATCTGCGTAAGCGCAGCCTGACAGCGCAGGCGAAGGCCGGCGAATGAGCGCGGCGCACACGTTAATGTCCGTGGGTTATAATACGAAGGTTTTCCAAAACCAAACCCGAAAGCTGCAGGAGAACGAATATGGGCGAGATTGACTTCGAACGCATGCCGAACTTCTTGGTCATCGGCGCTTCGAAATGCGGCACGACCACCCTCTACGACATTGCCAAACAACATCCGGACGTTTACGTTTCAAAGAAAAAAGAGCTGGACTTTTTTAGCTATCAATTCGATAAAGGGGTGACGTGGTACCAGGATACCTATTTTGAGAATGCGTCCGGCTACCCGGCAAGGGGAGAAGTTTCTCCATCTTATCAGGGGCAGGCGTATGAGACCGCCCGGCATATCGATGAGACATATCAGGGCCGGCCCGTGAAGTTAATCTCTATCTTCCGCAATCCAGTCGACCGCGCCTATTCTGCTTATTGGTTCTGGGTCAAGTACACTTGGGAAAACTTACCCTTTGAGGATGCAATCCGTACCGAGCGAGAGTGGTTTAAAGCCCATCCCGAAGCGCGCTCTTTCCCACCCCGGCACCGCAGCTATCTTTACTGCGGCATGTATGCAAAGCTATTGAAACCTTATCTGGAACGCCTTCCGCGCGAGAACTTCCTGTTCTTGCTGACGGAAGAGCTCGAAACCGATTTCAAGGGAACCGCGCGCAAACTGTATGAGTTTTTAGGAGTAGACCCGATCTTCGAGCCGGAAGCGGTGGTCAAGAACCCCGCGATGCGGGTAAGAAACCGGCGATTGCAAAAAAGCTTGCTGAACCCCGCAGATCCCCTGCGCCGGGCCGCCCGAACGGCCGCGCAAATTTTCCCCAGCGCCCTGCGTGAGCGCTGGAAGCAAAAACTGGCGCGAGCAAATCTCAAGCAAGAAAAGTATCCGCCGATGAAGGCAGCGACCCGCCAGGAACTGGCTGCCGAGTACGTGGCAGATATTGAGGAGCTTGAAGGGATTATGGGGCGAGACCTTTCGCACTGGAAAGTCGCATAAGAGAACAATGCTAAGGAACCAAAATGGAACCGATTAACTTCGATCTTCTGCCGAACTTCTTGATCATCGGAGCCGGGAAGAGTGGGACGACCACACTGTACGATCTCGCCATGCAGCATCCGGACATTTATGTTCCGAAGAAAAAAGCGGCCGAGTTCTTCGATTACCAGTACGAGAATGGTTTGGAATGGTATCTCAGCAGCTTTTTCAGCGGCGCGCGTGGGTTCACTGCCAGGGGCGAGGCTTCTCCCTCATACCTGGGCCATGCGGCGCCCCAGGTTGCCAGCCGCCTGCGCGAAATTTACCAGGACCGGCCCCTGCGCCTGATTGTCACCTTCCGAGACCCGGTCAGCCGGGCTTATTCTGAATATCACCACTGGTTTCGCTTGATGCTGGAAAACCTGTCTTTCGAAGAGGCGCTGCAGGCCGAGCGCAAGTGGTTCCAGACGAACCCGACTATTGCGATCATGCCGCACGAGCAGCGCCGCTACCTTTATTATGGACACTACACTCGGTTCCTGAAGCCTTTCCTTGAATGTTTCTCGCGTGAGCGCTTTCTGTTTTTACTGACAGAAGACCTGGGGAAGGATTTCAAAGGTACGGCACGCAAGATGTATGAATTCCTCGGTGTGGACGGAGGATTTTCACCGCAGCCGGTCGTTCGGAACAAGGCGGAAAACTTCCGCTCGCGGCAGCTGCAAAAAAGCCTACGCAGATCTTCGGATCCAATCCGGCGCGCAGCCCGCGCGGCGCTGCAAATCTTTCCAGCCGGCTTGCGAATCCGGTGGAAGCAAGGCCTGCTCAAAGCAAACCGGATCTCTTCCGGATATAAGCCCTTGAAACCGGCGCTGCGCAAGGAGCTTGCCCCGCTCTACCGGGATGGGATCAAAGAACTGGAAACGATCATCGAGCGAGATTTATCGCGCTGGTATCAGACCGAATGAACGCAGCCGACTACAACCTTCTGCCGAACTTCTTGATCATCGGGGCAGCCAAGTGCGGCACGACCACGCTGTACGATGTCGCCAGACAGCATCCGGGTATTTTCATGTCCGCCACCAAGGAGCTGAACTTTTTCAGCCTGGATGAGAAATACCGGAAGGGCCTGGAATGGTATCAGCACACTCATTTCCGAGATGCAGAGGGTTTTGACGTGCGCGGAGAAGCATCGCCCACTTACCTGGGGCGCAGCTTCGTGACTGCCGGACGCATCCACGAAGCGTATCAGGACCATCCATTGAAGTTAATTGCTGTCTTCCGCAATCCGGTCGACCGCGCCTATTCGGATTACTGGCACTGGGTGCGCAATGCCAAAGAGGACCTGCCCTTCGAGCAGGCGCTCCAAGCCGAGGCAGAGTGGTTTAATGCGCATCCGGGCGTTCAGCTGGCCCCGTGGGACCAGCGGCGCTACTTTCACGTTGGTCACTATTCGGCGCAGTTGCAGCCCTTCCTGGAATGTTTTCCGCGCGAGGCGTTCCTGTTCTTGCTGACAGAGGACCTGGGTCGGGAATTCAAGGGAACCGCGCGGCGGATGTTCGAATTCCTGGGGGCGGACCCGGACTTCGACGTGCAGCCTTTTACCAGCAACCTGTCCAGCCAACCGCGGGTTCGCTCGATCCAGAAAAGCCTGCACAACCCTTCCACGCCGCTGCGCAGGATCGTCCGGGGCCTGATGCGGCTCTTCCCGACCGGGCAGCGCGACCGCTGGAAAAAGTGGCTGCGCAAGGCAAACCTCGAACCGTCGCAGTACCCGCCGATGAACGAAGCCACCCGGCGAGAATTGACCGGGCGGTATCGAGAGGAGATCGAAGCGCTGGAAGGCCTGATCGGACGAGACCTGTCGCACTGGCGCAAGCCGTGAAACCGGCAGCGGCCGCCAGGATGAACGCTCGCAGTGAAAGGACAGTCAAGGTGCGCACAACCATCAAACATTGGGTAAAAGACGCCGACCAGGTTTACCGGGGCGCAACAGCCCGGTTCCGGAGACTGCCGGACTTTATTATCGTGGGCACGCAGCGCGGAGGGACTTCCTCCCTGTATTCGTACCTCTCACAACACCCGCAGATCCAGCGCGCCAGCCGCAAGGAGATCCACTTCTTCGACCGGTTTTACCCTCAGGGCGAAGCCTGGTACCGCAGGCAGTTCCCATACTCGGGCGGCGGCAAGATCAGCGGCGAAGCGACCCCCTTTTACCTCGCCCATCCGCATGCGGCGGCGCGCATCCGGCAGATGGCGCCACACGCGCGCCTGATCGCCCTGCTGCGGAACCCGGTCGAGCGGGCCATCTCGCACTATTACCTAAACATCAAGCACGGGTTCGAAACGCTGCCGATCGAAGAGGCGATGGAACAGGAAGAAGAGCGCCTGGCAGGCGAAATGGAGCAGATGCTGGCGGACGAACGCTATTACAGCATGAAGTACCGCTGGCTGTCTTACAAGCAGCGCGGCGTATACGTCGACCAGATCCGCGGCTTCCACCAGCACTTCGACTTGGCCCAGCTGCTCATCTTGCGCAGCGAGGATCTGTTCGTCGATACCGCCGGGGTCTTGAAGCAGGTCTTTTCGTTCCTGGATGTTGACCCGGTATGGGCCCCGCCCAGCCTGGCCGACAAGAACCCCGGGCACAGCAAAGACCAGGTGCCGGACGCCGTATGGCAGTCGCTGCGGGAATACTTCCGTCCGCACAACCAGCGCCTGTACGAATACCTGGGGAGAGACTTCCAATGGGAATAGCCACGGACATCCCGCCCTGCTGCAGCTGGGATGCCGGGACCCAGCCGGCCCGCTTGCGCGAGGCGCGGGCATGAGCAAGATCGATTCCATGCCCAACTTCTTGATCATCGGGGCGGCCAAGGGCGGCACCACCAGCCTGTACGAGCTGTTAAAGGAACACCCGCAGGTGACTTTTTCAAAGAAGACGAAGGAGCCGGGGTTTTTCAGCAATGACACACAGTATCCGCGCGGCCTGGACTGGTACGTGGAGACCTATTACCCGCAGGCGGCGCGATTCCCGCTGCGTGGCGACGCCTCCACCGCCTACCTGTACTGGCAGTAGAAGACCGCCGCGCGCATCCGGCAGGCATACGGCGAGCGGCCGCCGAAGATCATCGTTTCATTCCGCAACCCGGTGCAGCGCGCCTACTCTTATTATTGGCACGACTTCCGCTACGGAAAGGAAAAGCGGCCTTTTCCCCTGGCGATTGATCAGGAAGAGCGCTGCCTGCGGGATGAGTGGGAGCGCCTGAACCGAGAAGGCTCGCAGGATTACGGCTACGCTCGCGGCGGGCGTTATGCGACGCTGCTGCAGCCTTTTCTCGATCAGTTCCCACACGAGCAGTTCCTGTTCTTGCTGACCGACGACCTCAAAGCCGATTTCCCCGGCGCATCTGCCCGGCTGTACCGCTTCTTAGGTTTGGAACCACCCACCGACCAAGAAACGATCGTCAAGAACACGGCCCAGCGCCCACGCAGCTTACGGCTGGTGTACTTCCTCAACGAGCCGTCGAAGTATAAGGGCATATTTAAAGCGATGCTGCCCGAAACGGTCCGTAAGTGGATCAAGCAAAGGATCCGCTGGGCAAACCTGCGTTCTTTTGAATATCCGGCGATGGATCCAGCCATGGAACGGGAGCTGCAGGCGCGCTGCCGGGATGAGATCGTGCGCCTGGAGAGCATGATCGGCCGCGACCTGTCGGACTGGTATCAGGCATGAAAGGGCGCGAATGAGCACAGGGCCCAAACTGCTGATGTTCTTCCCCGGCCTCAACGTCGGCGGCATCGAGCGGGTGATGCTCAACCTGATGGGAGCATTCCGCGAGCGGGGCATTTCGCTCACGCTGCTTCTGGTGCGCGCCGAAGGGCCCTTCCTGGCCGAAGTTCCGCCGGACGTTCGCGTGATCGGCGTGGGGGGAGGCAACATCTACCGCACGCTGCCGGCCGTTGCAGCTGTTTTGCGGCGAGAGCGGCCGGACGCTGTGCTTTCCGCCAACCCGCATGTCAACGTGGTGGCCTCGATTGCCAACCGGCTGAGCGGGTCGCGAGCACGTCTGGTCATCAGCGAGCATAACCGCTTTCTGGAAGAAGACAGCCACAGCAGCATCCGTTTGAGCGTCCGGATGCGAGACCGCCTGCGCCGCGCCTTTTACCCCTGGGCGAACGGCATCACGGCGGTGTCAGCGGGAGTCGCCAACTCGCTGGAGGCAATCGGCCTCGACCGCTCCCGCATCCGCGTCATTTACAACCCGATCTTCTCGGACAATCTGCTGGTCAAGGCGAAAGAGCCGGCGGAGCACGCCTGGCTTGCGGACGGAGGCGCGCCGGTCGTGCTGGCGGCCGGACGGATGGCGCCGCAAAAGGACTATCCCACCTTGCTGCGGGCGTTCGCGGCGCTGCGTGAGCAGTTCGCCCTGCCCGGCTGATCATCCTGGGCGAGGGTCCGAAGCGTGCCGAGCTGGAAGCGCTGGCCGCGCAGCTCGGCGTCGCGGCAGATGTTTCCATGCCAGGGTACGTTCTCAACCCGTACGCGTACATGGCTCGCGCCCAGGCGCTGGCTCTGTCTTCGGCGTGGGAGGGGTTTGCCAACGTGCTGGTGGAAGCCATGGCGTGCGGAACACCGGTGGTCTCGACCAACTGCGAGAGCGGACCGGCTGAGATCCTGGAGGCGGGCCGCTGGGGCCGGTTGTCGCCGGTGGGCGACCCCCAGGCGCTGGCGGATTCGATCTGCAAGGCGCTGGACGAACCCCTGCCCCCCGATACCTTGCGCCAAAGAGCGTCTTGTTTTTCCATCGAGGCCGCTGCGCAGCGCTACTGCGAGGCGCTGCTGCCGGGATGGAGTGAGCGCGCGCGATGAAACGCCGTATCCTCTACTTGCACGTCGGAGACCACGTCAACGGGGCGCTGGAGAGCCTGCTCACTCTGGCGCGCGCCCTGCCTGCCGATCGTTACGAGGTATGTATTGCAGCGACCTCGGCGGATGTTGTGCGCAAGCAGATGGGAGATTACCCGATTGCAGTGCGCAAGGCGGCCTGGCAGCCGTTTGGTCCGCTGCACGAGGGCTACCACCTGGCGCTGGCAAGACTGCCTGGATGGCGGAGGTCCGCCGCGACCGCGGCCGCCGTGCTGCGGCTGGCGGCCGCGTACCCTGGGCAGAGGCGGCTGCTGCGGCAACTGTGCGCCGAGTTCCGGCCGGACGTGCTGCACTTCAACGGTTTCGGCCTGATCGCGGCGGGCGCAGCGGCGCGCGGGCTGGGCATCCCGCAAGTCTGGCACGTGCGGGCGATGTTCGGCCCCGGCGTGTGGGGACGCTGGGCAGGCCGGACGATCCCGCGGCTGGCGGACGCGGTCGCGACGATCTCAGAAGGGGTGGCGGCGCAGCTGGACCCGGCGTGCGGCAACCTCCACCTGGTCTACGACGGGTTCGACCTGACCCGCTTCGCCCCATCGATTTCCGGTGAAGGAGTGCGGGCGGCGTGGGGCATCCCGCCGAGCGCCCCGTGCGTGGGCTTTGTCGGGCGGCTGCTGGCGGCCAAGGGTGTCTTCGATCTGCTCGAAGCCGCGCCGGCGATCCTGTCGACTGCGCCGGATGCGCACTTCTTACTGGTCGGCGGCGGCAGCGAAGTTGTGGAAACGCAGCTGCGCGAGCGCATCCGAGCGCTTGGGCTGCAGGAGCGCTTGCACCTGACCGGGCAGTGCAGTGACGTGCCAGAACTGCTGGCAGCGATGGATGTGTTCGTGCAGCCGTCGTGGTCGGAGGGGCTGGGGCGGGTGGTGGTAGAGGCGATGGCGATGGGTAAGCCGGTGGTCGCAACCCGCCTGGCCGGGGTGCAGGGCGTGCTGATCCAGGGCCGGAATGCGTCCCTGGTGGAGCCCCAGCGCCCGGACGAGATCGCCAGGGCTGCGCTGGATTTCCTCCGTGAGCCCAAGCAAGCCAGGGCTTGCGGACAGCAAGCCCGCCAGGACGCGCTGGAACGCTTCAGCTTGCAGGCTTACGGTGAGCGCATGACGGCGCTGTACGATGATCTATGCCAGAAAAAGCGCGGACAAGGAACGGCCCTGACATGATCGACTTCGACCTCTTGCCGAACTTCCTCATTATCGGGGCCGAGAAGAGCGGGACTACGACGCTGTACGATCTGGCCCGGCAGCACCCCGAGATCTTCATCTCGGAGCGCAAGGAGCTGAATTTCTACAGCGACGACGAGCATTACGAGCGCGGCCTGGAATGGTATCAGCAGGCGCACTTCCAGAGCAGCCGCGGGCACGCTTGCCGGGGCGAGGCCTCGCCGCGCTACCTGATGCGCGGCGCGCTGGCAGCCGAACGGATTTCCAGCGCCTATCAGGGCCGGCCGCTGAAGCTGATCGCCATCTTCCGCAACCCGGCCGAACGGGCGTATTCGCTGTACTGGCACTGGGTGCGCGACATGTGGGAGGATTTGCCCTTCGAGGAGGCGCTGCGGGCCGAGGACGCCTGGCGCGCTGCGCACCCGGCGGTGGAGTACGTACCGTGGCGGGAGCGGCGCTACCTTTCCAGCGGGCGGTACGCCTGCCAGCTGAAGCCGTTCCTGGCGCGCTTCCCGCGCGAGCGCTTCCTGTTCCTGCTGACCGAAGACCTCAAAGCGGACTTCGCCGGCACGGCCCGGCGCATCTACGACTTTTTGGGGGCGGACGCGAGCTTCCAGGCGCACAACGTGGCCAAGAACCCGGCCGGCGCACCGCGTCTGCCTGGGCTGCAGAAAAGCCTGCACAACTCGACGACGCCGCTGCGGCGTACGGTGCGCGCCCTGCTGCAGATCTTCCCGACGGCCTGGCGCGAACGCTGGAAGAGCGATCTGCAAAAAGCCAACCTGAAACCGGCTGACTATCCGCCGATGGACCCGGCCGTGCGCAAAGCGCTGACCGACCGCTGCAGGACCGAGATCCGTGAGCTGGAGACGCTGATCGGCCGCGACCTCTCCCACTGGTATACTGACTGATTGGAACCCAGGTGAACTTGAATCAATTGCCCAACTTCTTCATCATCGGCGCGGCCAAGGCCGGAACTACGACCCTGACGGACCTCTTACGCCAGCATCCGCAGGTGTATATGTCGTTCGACAAAGAGCCGATGTTCTTCAGCCGGGATGAATACTATGCCCTGGGCCTGGATTGGTACACGTCCACTTTCTTCCGCGACGCCGACGCCTGCCCGGCGCGCGGCGAGGCCACGCCGCATTACCTGTATTGGAGCGAGAAGACCGCGCCGCGCCTGAAAGAGGTGTATCGAGAGCGGCCGGTCAAGTTCATCGCGATCTTTCGCGACCCCACGCAGCGAGCCTACTCGTGGTACTGGAATATGATTAAGGAGGGCAATGAGGACCAGACCTTCGAGCAGAGCATGGCGCTGGAGGAAGAGCGCCTGCGAGCGAACGCAGACTGGTTGGGCTCGTACGGCTCGATGAAGTATGGCTACCGGCGCGGTGGGCGCTATGCAGCCCTGCTGCAGCCGTTCCTGGAACGCTTCCCAAGGCAGCGTTTCCACTTTATGCTGCAAGAAGACCTGGCGGAGGCGTCGTTCGAGAGCGCCTGGCGCAGCTTGCTGTCATTCCTGGAAGTGGACCCAGATTTCACCCCACAACTGGGCGCACAAAACCAGGCTTCTATGCCGCGCTCGCGCGCGCTTTGGCGGCTGATCCGCCAGCCGGGCCGGCTGAAAGAACTGTTCAAGCGGGTTGTGCCGATGGAGCTGCGCTACAAATTGAAGATGGCTGCCTTCCAGGCCAATTCACGCAGCGTGCAGTATCCGCCAATGGACACTGGGACTGCGGCGGCGCTGCGGAACTATTTCAGAGAGGACTTGCAGCGGTTGGAAAAGATCATTGATCGCGACCTCTCGCACTGGACAGGGGCCTGATGCCGAAAGCTGCCTTGTTCTTCCCTTCTTTCTTTGGCGGCGGCGTACAGCGCGTCATGGTCAATCTGGCGAGCGGCCTGATGCGCGCCGGGGTGGACGTTGACCTCGTGGTTTTACAGGCCAGGGGGCCGTTCTTGGATACGGCGCCGCAAGGGGCGCGCCTGGTGGACCTGGGGGCTCGGCGGGCGTTATCCGGCGTGACGCCGCTGGTTCGTTACCTGCGCGCCGAGCGCCCGACTGCCCTGCTGTCGGCGCAGCCGCACATCAATGTGATCGCGACCTGGGCACATCGGATGGCGGGCACAGGGACGCGGCTCGTGATCAGCGAGCACAGTCACATGAGCACCGCGACCCGGACGGCTGGATTTTCGGGCGACCGGCTGCGGCCGCTGATGGCGCGGCTGTTCTACCCGCACGCCGACGCCATCGTGGCGGTCTCACAAGGGGTGGCGGACGATCTGGCGCGGGCAGCGGGCATCCCTGCGGAGCGCATCCGCGTGATCTACAACCCGGTGGACGTGACGGCGATCCAGGCGGGCGCGCAAGAAGAACCGGCTCATCCCTGGTTCGGCCCCGGCGAGCCGCCGGTCATCCTGGCGGCCGGGCGGCTGGCCCTCGAAAAGGATTATCCAACCTTGCTGCGGGCGTTCGCGCTGCTGCACCCCCTGCGTTCGGCTCGGCTGATCATCCTCGGAGAGGGCCCCGAGCGAGCCCGGCTGGAAGCCCTGGCGGAGAACCTGGGCATCCGCTCACAGGTGGAGCTGGCGGGATACGTGGATAACCCGTTTGCTTGCATGGCCCGTGCCGGGGTCTACGTTCTCAGTTCGATGCGCGAAGGCTTCCCGAATGCGCTGGTGGAAGCGCTGGCATGCGGCGCGCCGGTGGTGTCGACGGACTGCCCGAGCGGCCCAGCAGAAATCCTGGAGAACGGGCGTTACGGCCGGCTGGTCCCGGTGGGCGATGCCCAGGCGCTGGCTGAGGCGATTGTAGAAACACTGGACGACCCGCTGCCGGGCGCGGTGATGCGGGCGCGGGCGGCGGAGTTCTCGGTGGAGCGGGCGGTGCAGGCCTACCGCGAGGTATTGTTCGCATGAGCAAAACCGGCGAACCCTTGCGCGTGCTGCACGTGATCACCGGGCTGCTGGTGGGCGGGGCGGAGACGATGCTGGCGAACCTGCTGGAGCGGGCGCAGTGTTCAGAGGGGGCGTTCAAGAGTGAGGTGATCTCACTGCGTTCGCTGGAGAGCGCCGGACGGATGGCAGGGCGGATCGAGGCGCTGGGCGTGCCGGTGCGCGGGCTGAACATGCGCCCCGACCTGCCCAATCCGCTGCTGGTTCTCAAGCTGGCGAACTGGATTCGCCGGCAGCCGGCCCGACGTGGTGCAGACCTGGATGTATCACGCCAACCTGATCGGCGGCGCGGCGGCGCGCCTGGCCGGCACGCCGGTGGTGTGGGGCATCCATCACAATGCGGCCGACTTCGAGAACCTGAAAGCCGCCACGGCGCGAGTGGTGCAGGCCGGGGGCTGGGCATCCCGCCGCCTGCCGGGGGCGGTGGTGTGCGTGGCGGAGTCGTCACGGCAGGCGCACGCCCGCCTGGGATACGACCCCAAGAAGCTGGTAGTGATCCCCAACGGCTTCGATACGGGGCGCTTCCGGCCGGACCCTGCAGCGCGTGCGACGGTGCGGGATACGCTCGGTATCCCACCGTGCGCCCCTACAGTGGGGATGTTCGCCCGGTTCCACCCGCTTAAGGATCACGAGACCTGCCTGTGGGCGGCCAGGATCATCCAAGAGCGGCTGCCGGGGGCCCACTTCGTGCTGTGCGGCCAGGGGGTGGATGCGGCCAACCCGCAACTGGCGCAGTGGGCCAAGGACGCCGGTTTAGGCGACCACCTGCACCTGCTGGGGCTGCGGGATGACGTGCCGCAGCTGCTGGCGGCGCTGGACGTGTATGTGTCATCGTCGCGGCGGGAGGCGTTCCCGATGTCCATTGGCGAGGCGATGGCTTGCGGGGTGCCATGCGTGGTGACCGACGTGGGCGACTCGGCCTTGATGATTGCGGACACTGGGCGCGCCGTCCCAGCGGGAGATCCGCTTGCGCTGGCAGAGGCGGCGCTGGACTTGCTCCGCCTGCCGAAGGAAGAGCGGGCCGCGCTGGGGGCGGCGGCTCGCAAGCGGGTGGAGCAGGAGTATAATCTGGATGGAATCGTACGGCAGTACGCCCAACTTTACCGGTCATTGATCCAACGAAGGTCTTTGTGAAAGTTCTGCTGTTCGCCAACACTCCCTGGTATCTGTACAACTTCCGCCTGCCGCTGGCGCATGCTTTGCGTGAAGCCGGTCATGAGGTGCTGCTGGTCTCGCCGCCGGGGCCGCACAGCCTGCATCTGGAAGCGGACGGTTTCCGCTGGCTCGAATTCCCACTTTCACGGCGCAGTCTGAATCCTTTCAACGAAATGCTGGCGCTGGCCCGGCTTGTCTGGCTGTACCGGCGCGAGCGCCCGGACCTGGTGCACCACTTCACGATCAAGTGCGTGGTGTATGGATCGCTGGCAGCGCAGGCGGCGCGCAGGCTGGGACGACCGGCTGTGATCAACGCGGTGACCGGGCTTGGATATGTGTTCCTGCACGATGGGCGCAGGGGGCGCGGGCTGCAGGCGCTGGCGAGGGGTCTGTACCGGCTGGCGCTGCGGAACACAGCGGTGGTATTCCAGAACCCGGACGACCAGCAAGCCTTTTTACAATCTGAACTCGTGCACGCGGAGCAGATTGCGCTGATCCGCGGCTCGGGTGTGGATCTGCGACGCTTCGGGATGACGCCCGAGCCGGCGGGGACGCCGGTGGTGGCGCTGCCGGCCCGCTTGCTGTGGGACAAGGGCGTGGGCGTGTTCGTCGAGGCGGCCAGGCTGCTGAAGGCGGAGGGTGTGCAGGCGCGCTTTGCCCTGCTGGGCGACCTGGATCCGGACAACCCGGCGGGCATCCCGGCCGCGCAGCTGCAGGCGTGGCAAAGAGAAGCTGTGATAGAATGGTGGGGGTGGCAGGAAGATATGCCAACCCAGTACGCCCTGACTCACATCGTATGCCTGCCTTCCTTCCGCGAAGGCGTGCCAAAAACCCTGATCGAAGCTGCCGCCTGTGGACGCGCCATCGTCGCCGCAGATGCGCCCGGCTGCCGTGAGGTGGTCCGCCAGGGCTTCAACGGCCTGCTGGTGCCGCCTAAAGACCCGGCTGCGCTGGCTGCGGCGCTGCGCGATCTGATCGAGGGCCCGGAGCTGCGCCGCCAGATGGGCGCCAACGGCCGAACCCTGGCCGAAACGGAGTTCTCGGTCGAGCGGGTGGTGGCGGAGACCCTGGCGGTCTACGATCGAGCCGGGCTGCGCATGGAGCCGATCAAAACCTTATGATCAACTTTCCCGGATCCATCCTCTTTCAAGAAATCCTGGCCGGCATCCTGGCTACGCTGCTGATCGGCCCGTTGGGTGTGTACCTGATCCGGCGTCTGGGCGTGATCGACGTGCCCAACAGCCAGCCGCACAAACAACATGCTCACCCCACCCCGCTTGCAGGGGGTACAACCATCATGCTTGCGCTGCTCGTGCTGATTCCGATCTTCCGGCTATGGAAAATGGAAGGGTTCTGGCCGCTGATGCTAGGCGGGGTCATCGTGTATGCCTTTGGGCTGTGGGATGACGCCGAAAAGCTGCCGCCGCGCGGCAAGCTGGTGGGCCAGTTCCTGGCGGTGCTGGTGTTCATGCTCCTGGGCGAGCGCATCCGGGCCTTCAAGCCGGGCATGTTCGGCATCAGCAACGCCACTTTCCTGTTTACCCTCATCAATTACACCATCACCATCGTATGGATGGTAGGCATCACCAACGCCATGAACTTCTTGGACAGCATGGACGGGCTGGTAGCCGGGCTGACCGCCACGGCGCTGGCCTTCTTGCTGCTGTCTTCCCTGATCTCAGGTCAATTGGCATTGGCCGGGTTCATCGGGGCTCTGTTTGGGATCGTGTTTGGCGTGCTGTTCTACAACTCGCCCCCGGCGCGCTTCTTTCTGGGCGATTCCGGGGCGCAGTTGTTGGGATTCCTGCTGGCGGGTATTGGGGTATTCTACACCCCGGCCGGGCGAGAGCAGGCCTCTTCCTGGTTCGTGCCGATCTTGATCCTGGCCGTGCCGATCTTCGACACCACCCTGGTCACCTTCTCACGGCTGCGCAGGAACATCTCGGCGACCCACGCCGGGCGCGATCACACCTATCACCGCCTGATCTCGTTTGGGCTGCCGCCGGCGCAGGCGGTGATGGCCGAGGTGCTGGTCTCGCTGCTGCTGGACTGCCTGGCATTCATTGCCCTGTCGCTCGAACCGCTGGCGGCCAACCTGATCTTCTTCGGCTGCCTGCTGGTCGGCAGCGGGCTGATCTTTACGCTGGATCACCCCAAGCTGTGGCCGATGAATAACGAGAAGATGCAGCCCGTGCGGAGGCCGAGCGCGCATGTCCCTTAGGCGGCGGCTGCCTGCCCCGGCGCTGTTCTTCGCCCTGCCTGCGCTGGCCGCGTGGGCGGCGGTGGTCTCGATTCTCTCCATCCCTGCGGATCCAAAAAACAGCATATTCCTCGGCTACTCCCTCAGCCGCCTGGCGACAGCCGGGGCGCTGCTCGGGGCCGGGCTCGTGCTGGGTGGCCTGTCGTATCAGTTGTGGCGCAGACCGCGCTGGCTAGCCTGGCTGGACGTGCGCATCCTACAAAACCGGCGACTGACCACAGCGCTGATCTGGTTTTCGGGTGGGCTGCTGCTGGCGGGTTGGGTATTCAACTTCCTGCCGCTGTACCGCTTCGGGCTGCTGCAAGCCACCGTGGAGCGCCTGAAACCGGCCACGGTCTGGTTGACCGTTTTCGCCGGGCAGGCCTTCTTGGTCTTGCTGGCCCAGCGCTGCGGCTTGCATTGGCGCGGCCTGGCGGCCACGCTGGCCGCCGAGCGCCGGGCATTGTGGATGGCGGCCGGGCTGCTGGCGGCCTTCCTGCTCCTGAGGGGCACGATGGCGGTCACGGGGCTGGGGATTACACCTGGAGAGGACTTGTGGTATGAGGCCGGCGCGCCGGTGCTGGGCTTGCAGGCGCTGGGCGCAGGTATGTTCGGACTGGCGGCGGTGTGGGTAGAGAAGAGGTTTTCCAGCAAGAACGGCGAGGCTGCGGCTGGCGGGGTCCATCGCAGCCTCGCCGTTCTTGCTGGAAAACTGGACTTGATCGTGTTCTTGGCGGTCTGGGCGGTGACGGCGCTGCTGTGGGCGAAAGAGCCGCTGCAGTCCACCTTCTTTGCGCCGGGGCCATACCCCCCGAACGCGGCCTATTACCCCTATTCGGACGCGGTGTCCTTCGATATGATGGGCCAGTTTGCCATGCTGGGTCAGGGCATCCACAACGGCGCCCCTTACGATCGCAGCTTATACCCGGCCTTCCTGGTCGGCATCCACCTGCTCGCCGGGCAGGATTACGCCCGGGCAGCGGCGCTGCAGGCGGCGTTATTCGCGGCGCTGCCGGCGCTGGTGTACCTGATCGGCAAGCGGCTGTTCAACCGCCCGGCGGGATTGATGGCGGCGGCGCTGACCGCTCTGCGCGGCGTGAACGCCATTGCGGCGGCTACCTGGATCAACGGAGCCAACCCCAAGCTGTTCCTGACGGATTTCTTCACGGCGGTGGGCATGGCGCTGGTGGTTTTGGCGCTGGTGCGCTGGATCCAAGACGGCTGGCCGCGCTTGAACGGCGCAATCTGGATCGGCGGACTGACCGGGCTGCTCTCGATGGTCCGCACCAATCCGCTGATCGTCGCGCCGTTTGCGATGCTGCTCCCGATGATCACGCACCTGCGGCAGTGGCGGCGCTGGCTGCCGGCCGGGCTGGTCTTCGTGTTAGCCTTGCTGGCCGCGGTGACGCCCTGGAGCCTGCGGAACATGCAGCACAATCGGCCTTTCTTCGGCGCATACGTGAGGCGGGTGGAGGCGGTGCAGAAGAAGCGCTATCAGGCCGCGCCCGCTCCGCTGGACGCTTCCAGCGATCCGCTGAGCGGCGGTGTGGCGGCGGGCCTGACAGGCAAGGCTTTGGGGATGGCGGGCTTCGTCTCGGATCACTTCCTGCATAACCTGGTGACTTCGGTGTTGATCCTGCCCACCGGCCCGGCCTTGGACGACCTGTTCCACACCGTACGCGGCGACTTGCCCTACTGGAACGTGCACTGGGAGGGGCAGATGCCGGCCGGCGCGCTGCCCGGGCTGGGTTTGAACCTGGCGCTGCTGGCGCTGGGCGTGGCATTCGCCTGGCGACGGAGCGGCGCAGCCGGGCTGGCCCCGCTGGCGGTGTTCTCAGGCTACATGCTGTCGAATGGACTGGCGCGCGCCTCGGGCGGGCGCTATATCGTGCCGGTGGATTGGGTAGTGACGCTGTATTTCGTCTTTGGGTTGGCGCAGGTGGTCAAATGGGTGGGAGCGGCTCTGGGGTTTGGCGAGAGACCTATCCTCACCCCCACTCCCTCTCGGCTCCGCGAAGAAGAAGGGATGACGTGGAGAGGGATTGGGAGAGGCGCCCTGCTGCTTGCGGCGGTTTTGGCGCTCGGGGCGCTGCCATCGCTGACCGAGGCGGCCTTCCCACAGCGTTATACCCAACAGACCAAGACACAGCTGGCGGCGCAGATGACCACCATGGGTGTGTTCGAACGAGCGGGATACAGCCCGGCGGAGGTTCAGGCTTTCCTGGCGGACGAGAACGCTTATGTGCTGCGCGGGCGGCTGCTCTACCTGCGCTACTTAAGCTCCAATCAGGGCCTGCCCGGCGACGCACGCGCAACCCGGGCGCGCCCATACCCGCGCCTTACGTTTTTCGTGCTCGGGACGTTCGGCGAGATGAGCATCGTGCTGCCGTTGGAGTCGGCTCCGGCAAGCATCCCTGATGGAGCCGACGTGCTGGTGATGGGCTGCAAGGTCAAGAAGCTGAACTTTGCGTCAATGCTGGTGCTGCTCGACGACGCGGAGAATTGGCTGCTGCATGAGCCGGCTGCTTCGCTGAGCTGCCCACCGCCGGAGATCGAGTGATCGAGCATTGGGGATGCATATCGACGTTGTGATATACAACCCCTTTGTGGCTTGATAAGTGTAAGATGAGAGCCGTGGTAGAATCCCCCATCATGTCGTTTCGAAACCGCATCCTAATTTCTGTCATGTTTGGCATCGGGCTGGGCGCGGCCCTGGCGGCCCTGAGCGCGCCCGCGCCGTTTTGGACCAGCTGGCTGCCGTTCGCTTTGCTGCTGAGTTTGAGCGCGTATTTCCTGCTGCTGGTGGTGCAGCGCTTCGGCAGCGGACGCACGCTGGCGTGGCTGGTGGCGCTGGCCTTCCTGACCCGCCTGGCAGTGGGCGTCAGCCTGGGCCTGGTCCTGCCCGTGGCGGGCTTCGATGAGCCGGAGCAAAACGCCGGTTATCACTTCTACGATGCCTATCAGCGCGACATGCAGGCCTGGGACCTGGCGACATCGGACCGCCCGCTGAGCGACAGCTTCGTGGACGAGTTCTCGCACGATCAGTACGGCGGGCTGCTGGGCATCAGCGCCGTGGTTTACCGCTACCTGAGCCCGGACGCGCACCGCCCGTTCCTGATCTTGATCCTGGGCGCGTTCACCACGGCCCTGGGGGTCGCCTTCTTCTGGCAGGGCGTCCGCCTGCGCTGGGGAGCGGGACTGGCGGCGTTGGCAAGCTGGACGCTGGCGCTGTACCCGGATGCAATCTTCTTCGGCTCCTCGCAAATGCGTGAGCCGTTCTTGCTGGGGCTGGTCGGGATCGCCGTATGGGGCGTGCTAGCCTTTGGACGCAGCCGGCGGCGGTCGCTGATCGCCCTGGGCGTGAGCCTGGCGCTGATGGCGCTGATCTCGTCGCGCGTGGCTTTGGCGCTGGCGGCAGTCCTGGGTGTGTGGTTCTGGCTGGAGCATTTAGCGCAGTCACGCGCCTGGCGCATCGCCGGGATCGTGGCGCTGGCGCTCGGCCTGGTGGGGGCTGCTGCGGGCAGCTGGGTGTGGCTGCAGGATTCGGCCCACTGGGACATTGTGACCACACTGCGCAGCGGGCGAGCGCTGTACGACCTGCAGAGCTTGGGCGAGCAGTTCACCGTGCCGTTCATCATCGGCTACGGCATCGCCCAGCCGGTGCTGCCTGCGGCCATCGCCGATTTAACCCTGCCGGTATGGAAGCTGATCATCGTGGCGCGGGCGGCGGGCTGGTACCTGCTGGCGCCGTTCCTGCTGTATGCATTCTTCCGCTCGCTGAGGGCCAAACCGGCCAAAGAACGGGCTCTGTGGGTGTTCTTCTCGGCGGCGGTGCTGGTATGGATGATCGTCTCTGCCTTCCGGGCAGGCGGCGACATGACCGACAACCCGCGCTACCGCTCGATGTTCTTACCCTGGATGGCGCTGCTGGCGGCCTGGGGCGTGCGTCAGGCCTGGGCCGGCCGAGACTTGTGGCTGGCACGCTGGCTGGCCGTAGAGGCGATCTTCCTGGGCTTCTTCACCAACTGGTACGTCAGCCGCTACTTCGGCACGGTGCACCGCATGCCGTTCAAGCAGATGGTGCTTACGATCCTGGCCTTGAGCGGCATCGTCCTGGCGAGCGGCTGGCTGTGGGATTTCAGCAAATGGGCCCAAGCACGGCTGCGAAAGCAGGATGCCTGATGCCAAAGAAGCAGATGTTATAATTCTCCCCATCGAGCCCTAATGATCAAAAACACTTTCTTCAAGCTCCAATCCAACCGCTGGCTGCCGGTCGTCCTGGCGGCGCTGGCTGTGCTTGTGTACATGGGACAGGCGCTGGGATACGCGCACACCGAAGACGTGACCATGGATGAGGGCACCTACTTGATGAAGGGGCTGCTGTATGTGCAGGGAGATTACCAGCCGTTCCAGGAATATGGGCCGCTGACCAACAAAATGCCGCTGGCATTCTACATTCCGGGGGCGGCCCAGGCCATCTTTGGCCCTGGGCTGCGCACGGGGCGCTACTTCTCAATCTTCCTGGCAGTGGTCATGTTGATTGGACTGTGGCTGGCGGCGCGGCGGCTTTCGGGCCGCTGGATGGCGGCGGGCCTGCTGTGGGTTGTGGCGGTCAGCCCGGCGGTGATCATGCAGTACACCCTGGCGATCTCGCAAGTGATCGTAGCCTGTCTGCTAACCTGGTCGCTGGCGCTGGTGCTGGGTGAGAAACGCAAACTGTGGGAGCTGGCGCTGGGGGCGCTGCTGGCGGCCATGACCGTGCTGACGCGCCAGAACATGCTGCCGGTCATGTTCTTCGTGCTGCTCTACATCTTCTGGCAGCACGGGCGCAAAGCCGGTGGCGTCGCGCTGCTGGTCTCGGGCGTTGTGCTGCTGGCGGTGCACGTCCATTACTGGCCGGGGATCTTCCAAATCTGGCGGCCATGGATCCCCAAAGCAATCAAGGTCTTGCTCCCATTTGGACGCTACTCGCTGGGCGCGACTTCATCCACCTGGAACCCGGAGTTCAACTGGCCGTCGCGCATCTTCGTGTTTATGGAGGGTTTGCGCTTCAACTTCTTCGCTTTATGGGGCGCGCTGACCACATGGCTGTTGTGGCCGCGCCGCAAAGAGTGGCAAAGTGGAGCGCACTTCCGGGCGTCGGTATTCCTGAGCGTGACGCTGCTGGTGCTGGTAGGGGCGCATTATTGGGCGGCAGCCTTCCGCGACTACTGCCTGTACTGCTACACCGGCTACCTGGCGTTCTTCTCACCGGTGGCGCTGCTGCTGGTGGCGGCCTCGTTCTCTTCCTGGATGCGGTGGCCAGGCATGGTGCGCCAGATCCTGGCGGTGGCGGCGGTGGCGGCAGGCGCAGCGGGTGTCGCCTACGGGGCCTGGCAGGAGCTGGCGGAGCCGGTGCTGAACATTCCGATCCCACGGGTGACCAACATGCGCATCCAGCCGGGCATGACGGAGCTGTGGCGCTCGCTGTCCAACAAGTTTGGATTGAGCTACGACACGCTGCAGCAGCTGCTGCCGACCATCGCCGGGCTGTTGTTTGGGCTGGCGCTGCTGGCGGTGGTGGGCGCGATCATGTTAGCCTCGGCGCGACGCAGCCGTAAGGCTGAGCGCAAGCGCGCCGCCTTACGCAACAAGCGCACTGCAGTGGAATTTGACGGCGGAAGCGTACAAGAGAGCCGCAAAGGCAGGCCCTACGGGTGGGTCGTGCTGGTGGTGTTCTTCACGCTGGGTACGGTGTTCACACCGTCGCCGGTGTTTGCAGGGGGCAGCCTGGACAGTCTGTGCGGCCCGGACGTGATCGCCTCGCACGAAGCGGTGGGCAAGCAGCTGGCGCAGCAAGTGCCGCCCGGCTCGCTGGTGTTCTGGGAGAATGACGTCTCGCCGCTGCCGCTTCTGTACATCCCGGGCGTGCGGGTCTTCCCGGCGCAGTTGAATCACTGGTACACCTATCTGGAGGGCGGCAACCCCGCTCAGCTGGAGCGCTACGGCTACTGGAACGCTGAGCTGTCCAGGCGCTGGCTGACGGAAGCCGATTACGCTCTGGTTTCCGACAAATACGTGCTCCGACTGGGCAAACAAGGCCTTTCACCCGAGCGTTACGATGAGATTGAATCCACACCCTTAACCGTACCGTGCCGCGGCCGTTCCAATATCCATATCTTCCGGAGGATCCCATGAACCTCTCAGTTGTCATCCCCGTTTATAACGAACGCGATTCCCTGCCCATGCTGTACGATGCAGTCGTGCAGGCGCTGGCGCCGCTGTCACATTCGTGGGAGCTGATCTTGATCGACGACGGCAGCCGCGACGACAGCTTCGACGTGCTGGCAGAGCTGGCGCGCTGCGATCCAGACCACGTGCGCGTGATCCGCTTGCGGCGCAACTTCGGACAGACGGCGGCGATTGCGGCCGGGATCGACCACGCCGACGGCGAGGTGATCGTGCTGATGGACGCCGACATGCAGAACGACCCGGCGGACATCCCGATGATGCTGGCGAAGCTGGAGGAAGGTTACGACGTGGTCAACGGCTGGCGGATCAACCGTCAGGACACCTTCTTGACCCGCAAGGTGCCCTCGGCCATGGCAAACTGGCTGATCGCCACGGTCACCGGTGTGCGCCTGCACGATTACGGCTGCACGCTGAAGGCCATGCGCAGCGAAGTGATCCAGGGCTTCCGGCTGTACGGCGAGATGCACCGCTTCATTCCGGTGTACGCCAACTCGGTGGGGGCGCGCATGATCGAGATGCCGGTGCATCATCACCCGCGGCGCTTCGGCAAGGCCAAGTACGGCCTGGAGCGCACGATGAAGGTGATCCTCGACCTGTTCACGGTCAAGTTCCTGAGCAGCTACAGCAGCAAGCCGATCTATCTGTTCGGAGGCACGGGCTTCGGGTTGATGGCGATCAGCGGGTTCCTCCTGCTGTACCTGGCGGCGAGGCGGCTGGCATTAGGCACCTCGGTGCTGGCGTCGCCGCTGTTCACCACGTCTCTGATGGTGTTCGTGCTGGGCTTCCAATCGATCCTGATGGGTTTGATCGCCGAGATGTTGATGCGCACGTACCACGAGTCGCAGGGCAAACCCACCTACATCGTCCGCGATAAGATCAACGTGAACCACGATTCGATCTTGGAGAGAAGGTTTGTGTAGGTGATTGGCGTTCCCGCACCCTGAGGCCACAAGCAAGGCAGTTTATGAAAATCCTGGTTCTCATCTATGAATATCCCCCCATTGGCGGGGGCGGCGGTCGCGTGGCGCAGGATTTGTGCTGCGGGCTGGCTGCGCGCGGCCACGAGGTGCGCGTGCTGACGGCGCATTACGGCGACTTGCCGTTGGAGGAGCGGGACCAGGGCGTGTGGGTGCGGCGGCTGGTCTCCGGCCGTAAGCAGGCGTTCAAGGCCGGGTTGGGGGCGATGGGCGGCTACGTGGCGGCGGCAGGCTGGCACGGCGCCAGGCTGGCGCGGCGCTGGAAGCCGGACGTGATCCACACCCACTTTGCGGTGCCGAGCGGAGCGGCTGCCCTGGCAGTCTCGCGGCTGAGCGGAGTGCCGTACGTGCTAACGGCGCACCTGGGGGACGTGCCCGGGGGCGTGCCGGAGAAGACCGGCAAGTGGTTCCGGCTCGTCTATCCGTTCACGCCGCCGATCTGGAAGGGGGCGAAGGCGGTGGCGGCGGTCAGCGGCTTTACCAGACAGCTGGCGGCCCAGAGCTACCTGGGCGTGGACGTGCAGGTCATCCCGAACGGCGTGGATTTGCAGCAGCTCGACCCGGGCGAGATTGCAATCAACGACCCGCCGCAGATCGTGTTCGCGGGGCGCTTCCAGCCACAGAAAAACCCGGTGCAGATCGTGCGGACCCTGGCGGCGCTGCGCGAGCTGGCATGGGGCTGTACCCTCATCGGCGACGGACCTCTGCGTCCGCAAGTGGAGGCGGAGATCGCAGCCTGCGGGTTGGGAGAGCGCATCCGGCTGGTGGGCTGGGTCACGCCGGAGGAGGTGCTGGATTGGTACCGGCGCAGCGACATCCTGTTCATGCCGTCGCTGTCGGAGGGGCTGCCGGTGGCAGGCGTGCAGGCCCTGGCGCTGGGGCTGGCGCTGGTGGTGGGCCGGGCAGGCGGCTTCGTGGACCTGGTGGAGGAAGGGGTCAACGGCTTCCTGGCGGACGCGTCTGCGCCGGAGGGGTTCGAGCAGGGGCTGCGCAGGCTGCTCACCGAACCGGAATTCTTGCTTTCGGCCCGCCAGGCCAGCCGGGAGGCGGCGGAGAAGTTCGACCTGGAGAAGGTGCTCGACGCATACGAGGCGCTGCTGGTCAAAGCAAAACGCTAACCGCAAAGCGCAAGGGGGAAGAGCAGCGGCTTTGCAACCAGTGAGCACGTTCTGAAATCCTTTTTAATCTAGATTAGAATTTTATCGATTTTATGTGTCTTTAGTTTGCCCCCGGTAATTTTTGGGCTATAATGGGGATTGGCATAGTCCACTTAGTAAACAATTGAACGTGGAAACTTCTCTACAAAATTCTTAGAGGTCGCTATGAAACCCCCTTCGGAAGAAACTATTGCTTACCGCGCATTATGTCTTGGCGCACTCATTTCACGTGGGGAGATCGAGCACAAGCTGTACAAGATCGACGATGACGACGATCGCTCCGACGAAACTGAGCAACTGAAAATTGAAGCTGCGGACCTGTCCACCTGGCTGGATCAAGAACACCTGAAAGACTACATGTCTCGGCAGGAGTGCGAGCTGTTCGAGAAAAAGCCCGGCACATGGAAACGACAGGCGATGATCAACGCCGGCTGGCGCACCGAGTTCCCTCGGCACGCTTTTATGGATCTTATCTTATTTGGAAGAAATTCCTACCTTCGATACCGAATTTAAAGTCAATCCGGTCCTGGACGAACTCGGCCTGTATATGAGCTCGCGCTGCTTCGTTCAGTGCACGCTGATCCGGCCCACAAGCGAGATACGGCAAATACGCGAAGTGGCCGAGCTGTGGCACTGGCGCTCGCGGACCTCACGCCTGATGCAGCAGAGCGCCAAAAATGGCGGGGCCGTGCGCGTCAATGGGGCCATTCAAGAAGCCGCTCAGCACGCCTATCTCGGCCAGAATATCCCCCGGCCGATCCAGGGCGACTTCCCGGCGTTCGGCAAGCCGTACTCGGCGCTGACGCCCAGCGAGTTCGCCAAGGCGACCTCGATTGCCTTCGAGCGGCACTATGCGTTGAATTGGGTTTGCGGATATTCTGACGATTGGGACCGCACGCCGACCGATACGTAAGAACAACTTTGAATTGAATAGAAGACCATAAAGCAGGTTCCTGACCGGAACCTGCTTTTTGTTTGGCCGAAGCAAAGCCGGGGCGCGCTTTGAAAGTGCGAATTACGTTTGCATTACGGTTAGGTAACAGTGCTGCAATGAAGGCGTCCGGCCGGTGGACAAATCGGGCGCTTTGTTGGACAATGGAGCCCTTAGGAACCCTTAGCAGTTACAAAATCTACGATTGCCGAGGAACCTTATCATGAAACTCAACCTGCACCGGCTCTGGATGGCGGCTCTGATAACCACGCTGCTGCTCTCACTGCCCGGGTTTGCAACTCCTGCCCAGGCTGCGACGGCGCTGAACCTGCCTGGCCGCCCGCAGTCGGAAGGGCCGACCCCCACTGCTGAACAAACGACTGCCCCCACAAGCGCGCCAACCGATCCGGCTGTTGTGGAAACATCAACCCTGGAACCGGCGCTCACCCCGCAGGAGACGCTTTCGCCTGCGCCCTCTGAAACGGCCGGTGAGCCGACGCTCGAACCAACGGACGAACCAACACTTGAACCAACCGCCGAACTAACGCTCGAACCGACCGCCGAACCCAGCCCCACCGCCGCAGAGTTGGAAGAGCCCATCCCCGCCATGCTGGAGTCGCTGAGCGCAGCCGCCAGCTTCCCATCCCGGCGGACGATCAACGCGCCGTATCTCAATTCAAGCAGCATCGCCGGCGACCACTACACCGAAATGGGAGTGTTCTGGTTCGGCAAGGTGACCGGCAGCGAGAATTACACCGACGTGCGGGTGGGATACAACGACAATGCCCTGGTGGTACAGGCCAACGTCGTCGACCGGCTGTTCTGGTACGACGTTAACGCCAGACCGGCCAAGCTGCTCAAGTCGGATGCGGTCTCGCTGTTCTTGCAGGTGGGCAATCCCAACACCACGAGCCTCAACAACCAGACCTACCGCCTGGTGGCCGGGCTGAACTGGTGGGAAGACCAGGCCCAGTACCGGGCGGAGTACCGCGCGGCCAATGGCAAGTGGCAGCCGGCGGACGTGGGCTTCACAGCCAAGAGCGGCTATGCCGGTGCTAATTTCAACAACAACAAGGTCAACCGCGGTTGGGCGATGACCTTCACGATCCCATTCTCCAGCCTGGGGCTGTCAGGCAGACCCAGCGATGGCACCCAGTGGGACCTGGCGGTGATGGTACACGACCGGGACGGCGGGCGCGTAAACCCGGCGCGCTATTGGCCGGAGACCTACCGCGCCGCGAACCCGTCCACCTGGGGTCGGCTGCGTTTCGGTATGCCGGTCTACAACGCTCCGGCGCACACTGGCGGCGGCACGGTGACCGTGCGCCATAAGCTGAACGGCCAGGTGGTGAGCGACGCGGGCGTGGGCGGCGACATCGGCAACCTGTGCAACCCCAATAACCTGTGGCAAAGCTGGGGAACGCGCAACTTCCGCAATGCCGCCACGGTCAACATTCAGAACCAGGGTTACATTGGCGACTGGCCGTGCTTCGCGCGCTTCTACGTCAAATTCCCGCTCAACAAAGTGCCTAAGGGCAAGGTGATTGTCTCGGCCAAATTGGTGGTACACGAGTGGGGAGGCTCGGACTTTTCGCAGGCGCAGCCCTCACTGATCCAGATATCGACGACCAACAATGCCTGGAGCGAGCGCACGATCAACTGGAACAACAGCCCGCGGGCGCTGGAGAACGTGGGGCAGGCGTGGGTCAACTCGATGGACCACACCATCCAGCCGGACGAGTGGCCGGGCGTGCGCTACGAGTGGGACGTGACGCGGGCCACGGCCCAGGCGTACGGCAAGGGTAAGCCGCTGCAGCTGGCGCTGTATGAGGCCGATCAGGCCTTCCACAGCGGGAAGTATTTTGTGACCTCCAACACGGCCGACTGGAATGCTGAAGGCCGGCCGACGCTGATCGTAGAATGGGGGAACCCGTAGCGGGAGGCGGCGGAGCGCTGCTCCCCGGCGCTGCGGCTACTTTTTCTCCTCGAAGTCGAGCGCGGCCGAGTTGATACAGTAGCGCAGCCCGGTCGGCTGGGGACCGTCCTCGAACAGGTGGCCCAGGTGCGAGCCACAGCGGTCGCACAGCACCTCGGTGCGCCGCATCCCGTGACTGGTATCGCGCTCGGTGTCGACGTGCTCTTCATCGACCGGGGCATAAAAGCTGGGCCAGCCGCTGCCGGAGTGGAACTTCGTCTCCGAGGGGAACACGGGATTGCCGCAGGCGGCGCAGCGGTAGACGCCGTGGCGGTCCTCATCCAGCAGTTCACCGGTAAAAGGCTGCTCGGTGGCCTTCTGGCGCAGGATCGCATAGCGCTCCGGCGGGAGCTCCTCACGCCATTCCTCTTCGCTTTTGTTGATCTTTTCGTTTGCCATATCTGTAAACCCTCCTTAACGATATTTTTACTGATTATACCCAAGAACCTGTGCAAGAGGTCGAAGCGGGCGCCATGACGCCCCACTCCGACCTCTTGCAATTGCATACATTTGATGTGGCCGCGCAGTTGGCCTGGCTACTTGCGTTCAGAAATGAATTCAGCCCAGACGCCCTCCGGCTGCCAGATGGCGAGCAGGTCTCGCCGGGCCTGGTCTTCCGGCACGCTGAGACGCTGCGTGCGGTAAAGGTAGACGAATACCGAGGCGCGGTAGTTCAAAGCGCAGTGGACGAAAACCTGCTTGCCTGCCAGGCGCTGCATCGTCGCGCAGAAACGCTCGAAATCCTGCGGCTGCGGCGCTTCCCACACCACCGGGATGGGCACATACTCCATGCCCAGGCCGGCGACAATCTCCGCCTCGTCGGGTAGGGCATCGGTGGAGGTGGGCATCGCCAGGTTAATCACCGCCTGGCAGCCGGCGGCCTGGATGTCGGGAAACTGCCGGCGCAGCGGCTGCCCGCCGGTAGCGAGATCCGGCGAGATTTGCCTGAAGTTGATGATCGTGTTGAATTTCATAATAACAATTTTAACCGCTTGAAACGGTAGTGGCTTTCAAAGGGAGGCTCAAACGCCTTGGACTGGACGCTCAGGTTTACGGTCTCGGCGTTTCTTAAGCGATAAAGGCCGTGACGCCCAGGCCGATCTGGTACAGGCCGATGCCGAGCAGGAGCAGCGCCAGGACTCCACCCACATAGCGGCGCACGGACGGTTTGAGCTCGCCGCCCAGTCCGAACAGCAGGATGATGAGGGCCATGGCCGGGATCATGGTGCCGTACATGCCGACGATGAAGCTCAGCCCGCCCCAGGTGGAGTGGGTGAGCCCGTCCAGCACAAACGGAGCGCCAATGGTGGCCCAGAAGATGTAGACGTTGGGATTGAACAGGTTCATTGTGCTGGCTTTGAGGAAGGACTGCCTGGCGCCCTCCTGCGGCAGCTCGGCGGCTTGATTGATGGCGCGGTAGGCCTGGATGGCGCCCCAGGCAAGGTACAGGATGAACAGCCCGCCGACGATACGCAGCGCGTCGAGGAACCAATCGGGGGTATGCGACAGTACCAGCATGAACAGCAGCATGATGGGGCCGTCGCTGATCAATGGGGCCAGGGCAGCCGGCAGGGCGCGCCGCCAGCCGACCCGCAGCGTCTGCGAGAGCATGAAGAACTGCAGCGGCCCGGGCATCGCGGCTGCCGATAATCCTAAGACAACGCCTCTAAGGAGATACATGGGCAAAAGTATAACTTAAAAAAATAAAACTTTGCAATCGAAATGACGCGGTCACCTCGATTGCAAAGTTTTACATTAGAAAGTCTACTCTTGGGTCACCATCACCCGCTTGCCCTCGTGCACGATCCACTCGTTGCTCCAGGCATCCAGGTCGGCCGGGTCCTTCTTGAAGCCCATATCAAAACGGATCAGCAGGTCCTTCCAGGGGTGCTCCACATACACGGCGCGGAAGGCCTCCTCCTGGCCCTGATACGAGATCCCGTAGGGCTCGGGCAGCAGTTCTTGCACCTCAGCCTGGGTCAGGTCGGTGTCGATCTGAATCTGCACCACCGGCAGCTGGTCGAATTCGTCGTAGACCAGCTCGAAGAGCGGATCGCGCCCCGGCAGGAACTCGGCGATGTTGCCCTGCAGCTCCTCCGCTGTGGACGGCATCAGGAAGTACCAGGGGTCGCCGGTGGGGTACTGGTAGACGGTGGAGACGACCGCCAGGTTATGCAGCAGCGGCCGCCACTTGACTACGTCCAGCAGCGCCGAGGGGATGTTCAACCCCAGATGGTCGACGCGGGCGACGTGCCCGTCGAAGCGTTGGACGAAGTCGAGCATGGGCAGCAGGGTGTGCGACGGCTCCTGGATGGAATCAGGCAGCGGGCGGGGCTGGTAGGGCATATCGGTGACCACCTCGGTGCTGTGGATAAAGAAGTTGCCCACCCGCACCTCGAAGGGCATGTCGGTTTCCAACACGAGTTTGGGGATCGCCAGCTCGGAGGACAGCTCCAGCGAGGTGACCGGCAGCGCGCCGGGCGGGTTGGAGGGTGTGAACAAGATCAGGTCCTCATTGACGATGCAGTTGGGGTCCTCTTCGAGCAGTTGTTCGAGCTGTTGAAAGAAGGCCTGGGCTTCCAGGCTGTCATCCGGAAACATGAAAGCAATCCGACCGAGACGTTCCCAATCCACCATATACTCCTCCTAATCCAAACGCAAACAATACATCGGCTCCTCTTGCAGGGCGCAGCCGGGCTCAAAGCCCATCCGCCGCAGGTATTTGGCGTGGGCCGGGTTACCGGGGCGGGTGTAGATGCGCTCGACGCCGCGCTGACGGAAGATGCCGCTTTTTTGAGAATACAAGAAACGCCCCACCTTGAGATCGCGGTAGCCGGGGATCACGTAGTCCAACTGCACCAGCAGCGCGCCGGGCTCCACCCGTTCGGCGACGAACAGCCCGGCAGGGACCACGTCGCGCAGGATGAAGAAGATCAACTGGTCCCGTTCGGGCTGAAAGCGGAAGCCGGGCAGGAATTTGTGGATCTCTTGGGCATGGAAATCGAGGAAATAGCGCAGATAGCTGGAGTCAGGGGCAACCTCCAGCAGGTTGAAGAATTCACGCGTGCCGTAGATTTGGAACAGGTAGTAGATGTTGACCAGCACGATGAAGAAGTTGACCACCGCCACCGGCGTCGCCCCGATGACAATGCCATAGACGGTGAACAGCGCCGAGCCGACTAAGTTGATGATCCGCAGCCGCAGGATGGAGCGCATCATTAAAGATATGGCGATCAGGATCGACGCCAGATATCCTACGATTTCGTAGATGGTTTGCGGCTCCATGCAGGCTCCTATTTTCCCCGTCGTTAAGTCTGATTATAAAGCAAAAGCACAGCGCAAAGAAGCAGAGAAAGCAAAGGCGCAGAGATTTTTACAAAACCTCTGCGCCTTTGCTTTCGCTGCGCGCTCTGCGCTGTGCTTTTGATGATCGGGTGGAGGGCGGCGAGAGCGCACATCCCTTCGTCCTGGCCCATTGATTTTCCTACAAGATAAACAAAACCCGCTGCTTATGACTGGTGAGCTCACGGTAGATGGCGTCGACCTGGTCCCGGCTCTGGGCGATGAAAGTCAGCGTCACTGAGAGGTACTTGCCGCCCGAGCTTTCGCGCACAGACACGGCGCCGGCGTTAATGTAGGGCACGTGTTTGGAGACGATGCGCACCACAAACTCTTCGAAATCGTCGTTGTTCCACCCAATCACTTTCAAGGGGAACTCGGTCGGATACTGCAGTCCAAATTCTTTATTCGATAACATTTTCTCCCTATCCACCATTAATCCAATCGATGATAGCAATTATCGCAACTGTTCAGGCAGTGGCGCTGTGACGCCACTGCCTGAGCCGTTACCAATTGTTCCCTTTATAACATGAAATTGTCGTAAACTCAGGGTGACGGTAGAATCTTACTATATTTTTAAAAACCTGCTCTTGCTGCAAACCTTAGCCCTCCGGCTTCCGCAGCGGCAGCCAATTCAGCACCCTCTGGATCTCCAGGTCCCAATACATCCACTGGTGATCGCCCGGCCCTTCGGAGTAATCCACAGGCAGCCCAATCTGATCGGCGAACTGCTTGAAGCGCACGTTCATCGGGTAGAGGAAGTCCTCGGTTCCACACCACTGGTACAGCGCCGGGGGTTTCACGTTCGATTCCATCAACCGGCGGGCCTGGTGGAACAGGTCCATCTCGCTGCCGGCGACCTTGTCGAGGTCGCCGAAGATGGCGTGCTTGTCAGGGCGCCAGGGTTCATCCTCCTCAGACCGGGCCACTTCGACGATATCGACCGCGCCGGAGAGGCTGGCCCCTGCGGCGAAGCGCTCGGGCTTCAGCAAGGCCAATTTGAAGGCGCCGTAACCGCCCATCGACAACCCGGCGACGAAGTTGTCCTCGCGGGCGGGCGAGAGCGGGAAGAACGACTGCACCAGGGCGGGAAGCTCCTCGCTGATAAAGGTCCAGTAGCGATTCCCGGCCGCCATGTCGGTATAGAAGCTGCGGTCGACGGCCGGCATGACCACCGCCAGCCCAAGCGGCTCCACGTAGCGCTCGATGGAGGTGCGCCGCAGCCAGACGGTATGGTCGTCGGATAGGCCGTGCAGCAGGTACAGGGTCTGGCAGCGAGGTGGCCCCCCCAGTGTGGACGGGGCGATGCTGTCCGACGGCTGCTGCGGCAGGATGACGGTCATCGAGGTGGACAGGTGCAGCGCCTCAGAGCGGAAGTGGCATTCGATTAGAGCCATGATGAAATCCTCGTAGAAATGAAATGGTTGGGGTCTAGGAGTCTTCGATGAGGGTTTGACGCTCCCAGGGTTCGATCCCGCCGGGGACGATCTGGAACAGGGGGTGCGGCAGCGGCTCACGCACCAACTGCAGCGAGCGCAGGCGTTCGGGGTCGCGGTCGCGCAGCCTGGCTTTCAGGCGCTCCCACTCGTAGAACAGCTGCCCGCTGCTGGTCGGAATCGGCAGGCAAGGCCCCGGCGCCTGCACCTTGCTTTCGTTGAAGTGGTAGCCGCGCGCCGGGATTCCTCCAGCACCACCACCAGGTACAGGCTAATCGCCGCCAGGGGATCGGGGTGGGCCTTGAAGCGTTCCAGCTGCGGGTGGAAGCGGTAGCCGCGCGTGCCACCTTGCAAAACCTTTTGGGCCAGCAGTCCCTCGCGCCAAACGGCGGTCAGCCCTTTTACGTCCAGGTACTTCGGGTGGAGAGTCCAGAGTCTCATCGTTAAAATTATACATTCCAAACGCGAAATCTAGTCATTCCGCCCCACTACGACACCAGGCCGAGGTAGATTGCCTCGTGGTCGTCAATAATGCGCTGCCAGGAGAACTTCTCACCGAACTGCTTGCCCAACTCCATGTAGCGCCGCCGGGCGACCGGATCGGACAACAGGCGATCCAGGGCATTCGCCAGCCCTTCGACGTCCTTAGGGTCCACCAGGCAGACCACCTGCTGCTCCTCCAGCAGCGGCTCGGGCGGGTCGTGGTGGGTGGCGATGGTCGGCAAGCCGTGCTCTAACAGCGCCAGCAGCGAGCCGCTCTTCAGGTTGACGCCATGGTTGAAGGGCAGCACGCCGATGTCGGCGCCCTGCAAATACAGCGAGGCGAGGTCGTCAGGCAGGAAGCCGGTAAAGACGGCTCGATCGGCAATGCCCAGCTCCGCCAGCTTACGCTTCAGCGAGTCCAGATAGTCCTCGGCCTGCTCACCCGGCAGCGACAGGCTTTCGTAACCCCCGGCGATCAGCAGGCGGGCCTGCGGGTGGCGCTGCAGCGCCTGCCGGAAGGCCTCGAACAGCGTCTCCAGGCCCTTGACCGGGTGGACGAAGCCGAAGAAAGCCAGCACCTGCGCATCGGCAGGCCAGTGGAAGTCCTCGCGCAGGCGGCGGCGCGGATCGGCGCCGTTGTTGTGCACGCTGATGTTGGGCCCGAGCGGGATCTTGTAGAGCTTGTGGAGCATGTCGGGCAGCCGGTCGTAGAGCAAGTGGAAGGCGTTGTCGTTGGTGCAGATGACCCGGTCGCTCTGGGTCACCAGGAAACCGGCTTCCCGATCCCACCAGCCCCGGCGCTGCCCGAACAGCTTGATGCGCTTGTCGAGAGGATCCGGCAGCCAGTTGGGGTGCAGCTCCCAGTTGCCGTATTCGTGCATGGTGGTGACGATCGGCTTGCCCCAGCCGGCGAGTTTCAGCAGCGGCGGCAGGTAGAACAACGTGCGTTGGAAGCGGTAGCTGCCCGGCGCCCATTGGATATGCAGCACGTCGGGGTTGCTGCGGCGGATGGACTGTACCAGCCGCAGCAGGCTGCCCGCCCTCCAATCCTCGACCGCGCCCTGCACTTCAGGGTCTGCGCGGGCGTCTGCCGACTCGCAGGTGGTCAAAACGGGTGTGTCGAAGCCGAGGTCTTGCAGCTTCTCCCGCAAGATGCGCGTGTAGTCGGATACGCCGTCTTTTTCCGGGGCGTATGAGCCGGATAGGAACATCACCTTAAAGGTATACACCTGTAAAACTCCAGGATTCAAAATCGATCCCCCTTGAATGGAACTGAGGGAAGGGAGCGCGGTGGAGCGCTGCAGCGCTCCCTTCCTGAGTTCTATTCTAAAAGAATTATAGCAGAAGGGAGGCTGCAAACGGACGAATTGAAATGATGCTGGGAACATTCAAGATGCCGGTAACTGCTCGGGCAGGGGCATTTCGGTGTATCATTTCGTAAAACCCTTCCAGACGAGGTCGCCATCCGGCGGCGGGAAGGGGCCAATCAATGGATGGGGCCGAGGAGATCTACATGGAAAAGATAAATTTGCTGGAGAAGTTCGGGCGCTTCCACGAGCAGTGGAGCCCAAAGATCGCTGCCGAGCTGAACGATTCATACGTCAAGCTGGCCAGGCTGCAAGGGGAGTTCGTCTGGCACCATCACGAGAACGAGGACGAGCTGTTCCTGGTGGTCAAGGGCCGGCTGGTGATCCGCCTGCGCGAAGGGGAGGTGACCCTGGAAGAGGGCGAGCTGGTGGTGATCCCGCGCGGGGTCGAGCACATGCCTGTCGCCGAGGAGGAAGCCTGGGTGCTGCTGCTGGAGCCGAAGACCACCCTCAACACGGGCAATGTGACCAACGAGCGCACGGTGGAGGGGAATGAGTGGGTCTAGCCCTCACCCCGGCCCAGTTACAGACAGAGGCATTAAAAGAACTCAGCCGGACGAGGGGACCGGAGCCCTCAGCCGGCTGAGCATGGGCTGCGGATGGTAGCTGATGACATCCGCTTATCGAACGACGTTTCCTGTGCCGGCGGGAACCGGTACGACAAAGCTCGTGGCGATGCTGGCCGGAATACCGGTCCATCAACGCACAGGACGGCTGCATTGGGGTACCATCTCGCGCCTTCTAGCTGCGCGCAGGCTGGTACGAACCAGATTGGGCAATGCTCTGAGATGGTTGTGTGGCTTCGCTGAACAAGGGTGACTGCGTCAGTCCTTAATATAGCAAATCTTGAGGACGATTTCAAGTACTTTTACGAACTTTGTAATTGCTTAAATCAGGAAATGCGTTGGGCGCGATTTCGCTGGCGCTGGCGGTGCCCGTGCCGGAGTTCGCCAGGATCAGCGTCCAGGTGGTGTAGCCATCGGAAGTGGTGACGTACTCGATCGGCTGGTCCATGCGCTTGATCGACTCGACCAGCTTGAAGCGGTTTTCTTCGCCGTCCCAGCCCTGGCCGTTCTGATAGTAGATGTAGAAGGTGCCGTCGGGACAACCGTTGAGGACGTACTGCCCCATGCTGTGCAGGTAGAAGCCGACCACAGGCGTGCCGACCGGGTCGACCAGCGCCACCAGCCCATCGGTGGAGGTGCTGTTTTCAACGGTGAGCGTGCCGGCGCCCAGCTGGCTGCGCCGGTCGAAGACGATCGCGCCGTTCTCTGGGCGGAATGCGCCGTTCTGGATGGCGGCGCAGTTGCCGGCGAAGCTGGCGAAGCCTGACCCGGCTTTTACCCAACCGATATCGCCGGTGATGCGCTCCACCTTTAGCCAGTCGCAGCTGTTGTATTGGCCCTGCACGGTCAGCTCTTCACCGTAGGGAATGGTCATCAGCACCTGGTAATCTGTGCCAGGGCCGCTGCGCATGTTCAACAGCCGTGGCTTCGACGATCGCTTTGGGCAGTGAGGTGGGCGTGTACAACGGGATCTCGGTGGCGAACGGCGCAGACACGCCGTCGACGGGAGAGGTGGCGGCGGGCGGCTCGGTGTTCAGGATCGAGGCCATTTCACCGGCGCGAGTTGGCTCGGTCCCACCGGATGCGACCATTTCGGTTGAATTGCAAGCAAGCGAAGCCAATACCAGTAGAAGGATGGGAAGCAACAAACGCCTGGCAGGATGCATTTTACCCTCCGTAAATGCACAGTTCCCCAATGGTCGATGGATACGTGGGTCGGCATCCACCGCTCGATCATGGTGAAAAGGCATCAGAAACTCAATTGGTAACACAAGGTAAATCGTTCACTTCGGTTTGCGACGGTCCTCCCCGCGTGAGATGCGTGTGCTTCTTGAGCAGCTCCCGTAGGGCATCGCCGGCGATCCAGGAACATATGGCTTGCAATTTCTGGATCTTGTTTGCCGCAAAGCTAGGCGCGAAAAGCGAGCAAGCGCCAATCCCGGCACTCCGTTCGATTCTTCTGCGCGATTTTCAGGAGATGCCGGTGATCTGGCAGTCACTCCGCCGATATTCCAATAAGCCATTCGGTCTTCTGAATGAATTTCTAAGACAATGATACTACAGGATACAGCTTTTTTTCAAGAGCCTGGAGGGGGTTTTGAAGAAATTCGTGTAGAAAATCCATCTACAATTGCGAAATTTAGCATGCTTCCAGCCGGCTTCGCCCCTACCCGTGCCGGGGAACGATTAACAGCCAACCCATTCGATTTGGGCGTCTGCGAAGCGCCGGCGCATGACCTCGATCGCCTGAGGGTTGGAATCGATCAAGGTGAACTGGCGGCCAAGCTCCAGGCAGGCGGCGCCGGTGGTGCCGGAGCCGGCGAAGAAATCGAGCGCCAGGTCGCCGGGGTTGGAGGAGGCCAGGATGATCCGGCGCAGGATGCCGAGCGGTTTCTGGGTGGGATAGCCGGTCTTCTCTTTGCCGTTGGTGGGCACGATGGTGTGCCACCAGGTATCGGTGGGCAGCTTGCCGCGGGCGGCCTTCTCGGGCCCGACCAGACCGGGCGCCATGTACGGGATGCGTTCGATCTCATCCACATTGTAGGTGTAACGCTGCGGGTCTTTGGCGTACCACAGGATGTTGTCGTGCTTGGTCGGCCACTTCTTCTTCGTGCGCGCCCCATAGTCGTAGGCCCAGATGATCTCATTCAGGAAGCTGTCACGGCCGAAGATGGCATCCAGCAGCAGCTTGCAGTAATGCACTTCGCGGTAGTCGATGTGAAAGTACAGCGATCCATGCGGCGTGAGCAGGCGGTAGGCTTCCCTCAGGCGCGGCTCCAGGAAAGCCAGGTAGTCGTCGAACAGGTCGGTATACGTCTTCGAGCCGATCTTGATCGTCTCGTAACGCCGCCCGGCGAAGCCGGTGCGGTCCCCCGATTCGCTGCGTTCGGTCTTGATCTGCGTGCGGGATTGGGATTTGCCGGTATTGAAGGGCGGGTCGATGTAGATCAGATCGACCGACTCGGAGGGCAGGGATTGCAAGATCGGCAGGTTGTCACCGAAGTAGATGGTGTTGGCAGGCATGGAATGATTTTAGCACGAAAGGGGAGATCGATCCGCAGACGCTCAGACAGTTTGAATATACTCCTGCGGGACACGCTCCACCAGCCACACGCCGTTCTCGGAAAGGGTGAAGGCAAAACCGTCCGCCGCCATTTTGCCGCTCTCGATCACCAGCGCCACCGGTTCACCGTGACGGCTGCCGACTTTGCGGGCGGTCTCGGCATCCGGCGAGAGGTGCACGGCATGGCGCTTGCCCTTCTTCAAGCCCTGACCGCGGATCGAGCTCAGGCTCTTTTGGGCGGTGCCGTGGTAGAGCAAGTTGGGCGGTGTGCGCGGTTCCAGCCCCAGGTCAACCTGAACGGTGTGGCCCTGGGCGGCGCGGATCTTAACGCCATCCTCGCTGAGGATGAAGCGCTGCTTGTCGTTCTCCGCCACGATCCGCTCCAGCATAGCCCCGTCGACGGGCATACCGCGGGCGTTCATACCGGCCAGCAGCGCATCGACTCGTACCCAGCCGCCCGCATCCATCTCCAGGCCGATCATTTCAGGCCGGTGGCGCAGAACCAGGCTGATGAATTTGCTGTAACGTATAAGGTTGCTCAGGGGGTGCCGATGGCAAGGCCCAGGGTCAAGCCGATGCCGACGCCAATCGCCGGGTTGTCAAACAGCAGCATACCGAAGAGCAGTCCCAGCCACGCGCCGAGACCAACGCCCATTCCGGTATAGCTGGTTGAATTGTCTTTTTCAGGTTTATCGTTCATGATGCGCTCTCTCTATTGCAGTGAGTTCAATGCCCTAACGGCTGGTGAACAAGATCACCAGGATGATGGCCGCGTCGATCAGCAGCCCGGCCAGGCCCTTTTGCACCAGCATCTGCGGGCGTCCGTCCCAAAAGATCAGGATGGTCACGAACGAGACCCCCGCCGCGATCAACAGCAGCGGGCGCCACCAGCCGCCGCCTGCCAGCAGGCCAACCCCGCCGACCAACAGCCCCAGCATCGACAGGCCAAACAGGATGCTCGACACCGGTCGCAGGATGCCGCTGCCGACCGCCGGTGACAGCAGCCAGGATTCGCCCGTCCAGCCCATATCGGGCCGGTATTCCACCAGTTGCTGGCTCAGCGTTACGTACCAGAGATGCACCAGTCCATGCAAGATGACGAAGATTCCAAATACGACATTCAACATTTATTTCCCTCCACTTGAATCATAAATGATTCGTAAGGAGCGTGTCTGGTAATAGACATCACGGCCGGTTTGGTATCGGATGTCACTTATCTCAAGGGCAGCCGCGCACCGGGAGGCCTTTGAAACTCAAACGTCTTTGTTTTGATTCATAATCGGAATGGTCACAATGATTGTGGTGCCAACACCGGGGACCGACAGGACTTGGAATTTGCCCCCCAGGGCTTCCGTCCGCTCTTTCATCCCCGCCAGGCCGTAATGCTGCGCCTCAACCTGATCGTTGAAATAGGGCGGGATATTAAACCCTTGGCCGTTGTCGTGGATTTGCAGGCGCATCTCATTGCCCTTTCTTCTCAGGTTCACCCAAATTTTGGTGGCGCTTGCGTGCTTAATGATATTGTTCAGGCTTTCCTGATAGATCCGGAACAGCGCCAGGTGCGCATCCTCTGAAAGCGCGTCGCCATCGTCCATCATTTGCAGGTACAGCTCTACGTTGGGGTTCTGGTCGCGGAAATCCTCGGCATGCATGCGGGCCGACTTTACGAATCCAAAGCGGATCAGCGCGGGCGGGCGTAACTCGTTCATCAAGTTGCGCAGGTTCCGGATTGCGGTCTTCAGATTTTTCGAGGCTTGCGAGATCTCCGCCTGCAGCTCGTCATCATCCAGGGCCTCTTTGACGATCTGCAAGTTGAACAGGGTGCTGGAGAGCAGCTGGATCGGCCCATCGTGCAGGTCACGGGCGATGGACTGGCGCTCCTTCTCCCGGTTCTCCAGCAGTTGACGCTGGACCATGGTGTTGGCAATCGCTTCGAGGCGTTCCTTTTGGATGCGCTTCTGGTCGGTCACGTCAAGGGAAGCACCGATCAGGCCGATCACCTTCCGACCGGAATCGAAAAGGGGCTCGATTGTCAGCAGGTAGGTCTTTATCTCATCCTCGATCTGAACGGGAACCTCGCGCTGCAGGCTCTCGCCGGTTTCAATCACCTGCCGCTTGGGGAGGATGAAGGGTTCCGCCACTTTCCGGGCGAACAAATCAATATCGCGCTTTCCCAGAAAATTTTTCTCTTCAAAAACCGGGTGGGGGTTGTAGATCCAGGTGTAGCGCAGCTGGTCGTCCATCATATAGACCATCATCGGCAGCGCCGAAAGCGCCACACGGAAGCGGCCCTGCGTTTCACGCAAGGCCTGTTCGGCCTCCACGTAGGCGCTCACGTCCATGATCGCCACCACCGCGCCGGCCACCTCCCCTTTCGCATCCCGGACGGGGGCGCCGCTGTTGAGAATGTAAGAATGGCTGCCGTTGAACTTTTGGATGCGCATGTACTGCCCAATGACCGTTTCTCCCTTTAATGCCTGGGCAGACGCCCATTCCTCCGGCCGCACACGTTTGCCCGAATGGGCCCACCAGGCTTTGTAACGCTCGTAATCGTCCAACGAACGCACGCTTGGACGCTGTTTGCCCCAGATCTGTTCATAGCCCTCGTTCGATTGGAGGATGCCCCCTTCTGTATCATAAATCGCCATGCCGACCGGCGCAGCCGCCATGATGGCCAGAAGGCGGTTGCGCTCTTCAATCAGGCGTCGCTCCCTTTCCTGCAGGTCTTTGGTCGCTTTTTTCAGTTGGGTAGTTTCCCAGAAGACCTGTAAGATCGCCGGGCTGTCTTTCCAGCGGATGGGAAGGACGCGCGCGGTGTAATATCGAGATTCTCCGTTGGGAGATAGATACTGGTAATCAGCGTTGATGCTCTCGCCGGTCGCCAGGATTTGCTCGAAGATAACTCGAGTGCCTTCGATATCCCGCTCGGGCCAGACCGCTCCCATGGATTGGTCCAACGGGTCGAGCTCGGCGTTGGGGGTCATGGAGCGAAACGCCTGATTTACCATCCGATAGATCAGGTCGGGGTAGGTAACGACGGCGATTCCACCGGGGCTGAACTTGAAAAGCGTTTCCAGGAACGAGTTATCGCTGTTGTTGACTTCGAAGATGTCAGGACCGGTTTGCGAAGCAGTAGATGGAGGGAATCAACTCAGCGCGGCCTGAAGGCCCTGAAGATCCTGTGAAAGGCTGTCCTGCGCTTCAGGTGACAGCCCTTCCAGCTGCCGGGTCAAGTCGCCGATCAACGATCGAATTTTTGGGATTTCCTCATCGACCCCACGTGGGGAGGAATCCATCGAAACTCCTTAATCTATTCGCCGAAGAGCCGGATATGCCGCCTGCCCTTCGGTCGATTCCCCCAACTTTGAATCATGCTCGCGTTTATTTTAAACGAAAATCCGCAGGAATTCAAACAAACACCATCCGGTCTTCAATCTCCCAGGCGTGGTCGAGAATGTGCCAGGCTGCCCGGCGGATAAAGTAACGCGGCGACCAGATCTTGCCGCCGCGCGGCCCGGCTTCGGGCTGGCCCTTGTGCACCGCCAACTCGAGGGCCTCCAGCGCCTCCTGGCGCGACTGCTCCATTAAGGCGCGCACATCCTCCGGCTGGGTTGAACCGGCCTTCCAACCAATCCTGCCCAGATAGCTGCGCTGTGCGCCGTAAATGTGCTGGACAATCGAGTCCAGGCTGCGGCCCCCACCCCGCGGTCCCAGGCGCAGGTCTTTCCCGGCTGCGGCGGCGACGGCATCGTCGAGGGTGGCCCAGCACGCCTTCAACAGCGCTTCGTAATGCGCCAGCTCCAGCTCGTCCAAGGTTTGCGCGTCGGCTGCCGGGGCGGCCGAGGGCGCGCCAAAATCGGTGCCGCCGCTGCCCTCCAGCCGCTCGACCACGTTGAAATCGTCCCCGGTGCACACCGCCCGGAAGGGAATGCCCTCGTTCTGCATCGCCAGGGCGTAGCGCGGGCCGTAGTAACACAGCGCCTGCAAGGCCGTTTCCTCGTCGTGGGCGCTGCGGCACCATCCAGGCCAGTCGATCGCACCCGCAAAGGTGCGTTTCTTGCCTTCTTCTAAATAAACGTCCATCTTAATCCCTCCAGCAATTTGAGGCGGGAGCAGCGCAAAGCGTTTCCCGCCGCGCTTACAGGCGCTCGTTCGGTAAGACCCTCGCCAGAACCCAGGCAATCGTCATGGTGGGGATCCACTGCGTGAAGGGGATCAGATCTTCGATCACGGCGACGCCGCGCAAGACACCCAGGCCCAGCCGCCCGAGGATGAACCAGGCGATGGGCGCCGAGAGAAAGTCCAGGGCAAAGTCGAGCGCGTCGAGCAGCAGGACGACCGAGAGCGGGGTGTAGCGCAGGGCTTCGAAGAAGTCGGCGTTGGGCGGCAGCTGGATGTGGCGAACCCGGCTGAAGACCCACAAGAGCAGCAGCAGGCTGAGGATGAGGCCAATGGCGGCAGTGACGCCGAGCAGGATGAGCGCTTGCTGGAAGTTGATTTCCATGATCGATCGTGTCCCCTTTTCTATATTGTACACGGCATTTTGAAAATGCGACCACAATGGAATGCAAAGAAAGCTGCGCCACACAGGTGCACAGACACCTCGATTTTTAACCCAAAAGAGAAGAAATCGGCTTTCTTCTCTTTTGGGTTTGATAATCCAGGTGTCTATGCGCCTTAGCGTTTCAACTACTTCTTGGCTTGCTTGTTCTCGATCTTGGCCCAGCTGTCGCGCAGGGGAACGGTAAGGTTGAAGACCAGGTGATTGGGGGTGGAGTCACGGTCGACGACGAAGAATCCTTTGCGTTCGAACTGGAAGCGGTCGCCGGGTTTGGCGTCTGCCAGCGAAGGCTCCACCCTGGCATTCTCCAGCACCGTCAGCGATTCGGGGTTGATGTAGTCCAGGAAGGTCTTGCCTTCCTCCGGCTTGTTGGCGTCTTCGAGCGTGAACAAGCGGTCGTACATGCGCACCTCGGCGTCGAGGGCATAGTCCGCAGAGACCCAGTGGATGGTGCCCTTGACCTTGCGGCCGTCGGGGGCATAGCCGCCGCGGGTGGCGGGGTCGTACGTGCAGTGGATTTCGGTCACTTCGCCGGTCTCCGGGTCGCTGAGATAGTCCTCACACTTGATGATGTAGCCGTAGCGCAGGCGCACCTCACGGCCGGGGGTCATGCGGAAGTACTTGGGCGGCGGCTCGGCGCGAAAATCGTCGCGGTCAATGTAGATCTCGCGGGTGAAGGGCAGCGTGCGAACACCAGCAGCCTCATCCTCGGGATTGTTGACCGCTTCAAGCTCGTCCACCTGGCCCTCGGGGTAGTTGGTTATGATCACTTTGACCGGATCGAGCACGGCCAGGCGGCGCTCGACCACAGTGTTCAGCTGGTCGCGCACCAGGTGCTCCAGCAGGGAAATGTCCACCAGATTCTCACGCTTGGCGACGCCCACCTGATCGATGAAGGTGCGCACGGCCGTGGCAGGGTAGCCGCGGCGGCGCATGGCGCTCAGGGTGGGCATGCGCGGATCGTCCCAGCCGCGCACGTAGCCGCCCTCGACCAGCTGTTTGAGGAAACGCTTGGAGAGGATGGTGTAGCTCAGGTTGAGGCGGGCGAACTCGATCTGGCGGGTGCGGAAGATGTCCAGCTCGTCCAGGAACCAGTTGTAGAGCGGGCGGTGATCCTCATAGGCCAGGTCGCACAGCGAGTGGGTGACGCCCTCAATCGAGTCGGATTGACCGTGGGCGAAGTCGTACATGGGATAAATGCACCACTTGTCGCCGGTGCGGTGATGCTCGGCGTGGATGATGCGGTACATGACCGGGTCGCGCAGGTTGATGTTGCCGGAGGTCATATCGATCTTGGCGCGCAGGGTGCGTGCGCCTTCAGGAAACTCGCCCTTGCGCATGCGCTCGAACAAGTCGAGGTTCTCCTCAACCGAGCGGCTGCGGTAAGGGGATTCCTTGCCGGGCTCGGTCAGGGTGCCGCGATACTCGCGCATCTCGTCCGGGGTGAGGTCGTCGACGTAGGCCTTGCCCTTTTTGATCAAGTCAACCGCAAATCCATAGAGCTGTTCGAAGTAATCGGAGGCGTAATACTCTCGGTCGCCCCAGTCGAAGCCCAGCCAGTGGATGTCCTCTTTGATGGCGTCCACGTACTCGGTGTCTTCTTTGACCGGGTTCGTGTCATCGAAGCGCAGGTTGGTCTCGCCGCCAAAGGCCTCGGCAGTGCCGAAATCGATGCAGATGGCCTTGGCATGGCCGATGTGCAGGTAGCCGTTAGGCTCGGGTGGGAAGCGTGTGCGGACGGACTTGAAACGGCCCTCTTCCAGGTCTTCCTCGACAGCTTCTCGAATAAAATTGCTGGTATCAGCAGAAGATTCAGTCATTAGCGTGCTCCAAATGGAAAAGGCGGCGCTGCGGCGGCGCTCCCTTGGATGGAGTTCGCCGCTGCCCGCGCAGCTTGGAAAATGCAAAGCACCCTGCATTCACTGTCAGGGTGCTTTGATCCGAAGGCTGAGGGCAAAGGATTCGAACCTCTATCAACAGATCCAGAGTCTGTTGTCCTACCATTGGACGAGCCCCCAGTTCTAACTTACTAAATGTTATTTTATCACGAAGGGTGCCTAATCGTCAATTGTAATTTTAATACGCGGAAAGGATTGAGTCCATGAAGCGGTTCGAGTTCCATGCTCCCTACCGATGCCTTGGGCGTCGGTAAGCGGGTAAAATCCGGTACAATGCCTTTCAGAGATGATTTATCGGTGGATGTTTGCGAGCGTCGCCACTCGCAAACACCCACCGATTAAAGAGCGAGAGGGGAGAGGAATATGAAAAGACAACTGCTTGCCATCCTTTTGTTTGGCTGCCTGCTGGTGGGCTGCGTCAGCACAGCGCCGGCCGATCCCGGGCCTGAGCTGGCCGCGGCGGCGAGCACCGCAGCCCATACACCCCCGCCGTCGCTGCCCGCTGCGGCGACGATAGCTCCCGGCACGCCGGCGCCCACGCGGCCAACGTCCACACCGGTCGAGACGGTCACGGCGACCGCGGCTGCGAGCGCGGCGGGCGTGCCGCGCTTCGACCACGTCCTTCTGATCGTGTTCGAGAACCGCAGCTTCGACGAGGTGATCGGCAGCATCCACGCCGGGGATCGACACGCGCCGACCTTCAACCGGCTGGCGCAAGAATACACCCTGCTGACTCAGTATTACGCCGTCAGTCACCCCAGCCTGCCCAACTACCTGGCGCTGGTGGGTGGGGACACCTTTGGCATTCACTCCGACTGCACGCAGTGCTTCATCGATCAGCCCAGCCTGGCGACCCGCTTCGACGATGCCTGCATTGACCTGGAAGACCTATCAGGAGGACATGCCCAAGCCGTGCGCCCTGGGTGAACACAGCGGCTACGCCCAAAAGCACGACCCATTCGTGTATTTTGACCCCATCCGTAACGACACCGCCCTGTGCAGCGCGAACGTGGCGCCGCTGGAGCAGCTCAGCCTCGACTTGGCCGCCAAACAGCTGCCCAACTTTGCGCTGATCGTCCCCAACCAGTGTCACTCGGCCCACGACTGCCCGATCGACACTGCGGATACCTGGCTGGCGGGCATGATGGATACCCTGCTGGCATCGGGTGCGCTGGGAGACCGTTACCTGATCTTCATCACCTTTGATGAGGCACGCGGCGACAATTCCTCGTGCTGCGGTTTGCCCAGCGAAAGCCGGTGGACGGGTGCCGGCGATCGTGGTTTCGCCGCTGGCAAAGCTGGGCTTCGAGGATGATACACCCTTGAGCCACTACGGTTTTCTGAAGACCGTACTGTCTGCCTGGGACCTGCCGCCGCTGGGTCATACCGACGATCCACAGACGAGCGTGATCGCAAAGGCGTGGAAGTAAGGGGTACCCTCACCCCCAGCCCTGACCAAGGGTTTAACGGGGTGCATTCCAGTTTTGCAGCGGCTGCCGGAAAACAACCGCTGCAAAACTGGAATGCACCCCGTTTGAGTCTCTGCCTTGACAATTTATATACCGATCGGTATAATCTACCCATGGATAACCGTGAGAAACTGCTCAACTCGGCCCTGGACCTGTTCGCCGCGCGTGGCTATGATGCCGTGGGCGTGCAGGAAATTGTCGAGGCGGCGGGGGTGACCAAGCCAACCCTCTACCATTACTTCGGCAGCAAGAGCGGGTTGATGCAGGCGCTGCTGGAGCGCAGCTACACGCCGTTCGACGCGGCGCTGGCGCAGGCGGCCGCGTACCGTCACGACCTGACAGGCAGCCTGAATGACATCGCCCGGGTCTACTTCCGCTTTGCGAGCGAACAGCCCACCTATTACCGGATGCTGCTGGCGCTGTGGCTGGCGCCCCAGCAAAGCGAGGCGCACAAGCTGGTGGCGGAGCTGAACGACCGCCAGCAGCGCAGGTTAGAGCAGATGTTCGCCCAGGCTGCCGAGGACCACGGCAACATGCGCGGCCGCCAGCGCGAGTATGCGGCGGCGTTCCTGGGCGTGATCAATACCATGGTGGCGTTGGCATTGAACGGCCACGTGCGCCTGGATGAGGAACTGGTTTACCGGGCAGTGCACCGCTTCGAGCATGGCATCTATTCGTAATCTACAGTCCTAACCGGGATCTGTTTTTTTTAGATAGCGTATACCGAACGGTAGGTATATAAGGAGAACTTATGACACACTGGTCATTCGATTCGATTTTTTATCACATTTACCCTTTGGGTTTTTGCGGCGCTCCGGCGCAGAACGATTTTTCCAGCCCGGCCGAACCGCGCCTGGACAAGATCTACGGCTGGCTGGATCACATCCAGGGATTGGGGGCCAACGCCCTGTACCTGGGGCCGCTGTTCGAATCTTCACGGCATGGCTACGATACCGCCGATTACTACGCGGTCGACCGGCGTCTCGGAACGAACCAGACCCTGGCGGCCCTGAGCCGCGAGCTGCATCGCCGGGGGATGCGCCTGATCCTGGATGGGGTCTTCAACCACGTCGGGAGGGACTTCTGGGCATTCCGAGACGTGCAGCAGCACCGGCAGGACTCGGCTTACCGGGATTGGTTCGCCAACCTGCGTTTCCAGGGCAGCAGCCGCTTCGGGGATGCCTTCACCTATGAGGGCTGGAACGGGCACGACAGCCTGGTCAAGCTCAATCTGGATCACCCCGACCTGCGCAGGCACCTGTTCGACGCGGTCAGGATGTGGGTGGAACAGTTCGAGATCGACGGTCTGCGCCTGGATGCAGCCGATGCAGTCGATTTGGGCTTCCTGCGCGACCTGGCCCGGCATGGACGGGCGTTGAAGTTGGATTTCTGGCTGATGGGCGAGATCATCCACGGCGATTACCGCGTCTGGGCCAACCCAGAGACGCTGGACTCGGTGACCAACTATGAGGTCTACAAGAGCCTCTACTCGGCGCACGCCGACCGCAACTACTTCGAGATCGCCTACGCCCTCAATCGCCAGTTCGGAGCGGGCGGCATCTACCCCGGCCTGCCGCTGTACACCTTCGCCGACAACCACGACGTCAACCGGGTGGCCAGCAACCTGATCGACCCGGCGCACCTGTACCCGCTGCACGTGCTGCTGTTCAGCCTGCCCGGCGTGCCGAGCATCTACTACGGCAGCGAGTGGGGCCTGCGCGGTGAGCGCAGCGATCATAGCGACGTGGCCCTGCGCCCGGCGCTGGACCTGGCGGCGCTGGAACAATCCAGCCCGCAGCCCGGCCTGCCCGCAGCGATTGCCGGGCTGAGCCGCATCCGAGCGGAGACGCCGGCGCTGCGCCACGGTGATTACACCCAGCTGCACGTGGCGATGGAGCAGTTCGCCTTTTTGCGGCAGGACCAGGGCTCGCAGGCGGTGGTGGCGGTGAACGCGTCACCCGAACCGGCGGCGTTGGACCTGTCTGTGCCGCTGGCGGATGGAACGTGCCTGACGGATGCCCTGAACGGCGGGGAGTTCGTGATGCAAGGCGGCAGGCTGAAGATGGATATCCCGGCGAACTGGGGCAGAATTTTAAGATCGTAACCAGGGGTAGAAAACACAGCGGGGGCGGAGGTGAAAAACATCCTCCGCCCCCGCTGTTTTGTGCGCACTTACCACCTGCGCAATCCGGGCAGCGGGGTGTACTGAGAGAGCAGGTGGATCAGCAGGGGCATGTAGACCGCCACGACCAGAAGCAGGCCGCCCAGCAGCCACCAGTAGTAGTGATCCGCAATGCGGGCGATGCGGATTCCGGTTTTGCTGATCATGCGATCGGTGAAAGGTATTTCGGTTTCAACCCGTTCGCGGCCGGAGCGCAGGATCGTGCCCCAAATGGAGATGAAGATCAGGATCACGGCGATGCCCAGCAGGACGCCGCCGATGCCGATGGTGATCAGCAGGAAGAGCACTTTGCTGTACACCAGATCGTAGCTGCCCGGCAGCATCACTGCCAGCCAGGCCCGGCGCGGCACACCCATCAGCCCGGCCGCCATCATGCTGTTGGAAAAGACCAGCATGCCGATGAACCAGAACCAGTTGCCGGCCAGCGCCAGGCGCGGGGCAAACAGGGGCTTTCCGGTCAGGTGCGGGAGCAGCCAGTAGGAGATGCCCAAAAAGGTCAGGGCGCTGGCCGAGGCCAGGGTGGCGTGGAAGTGCCCCGGCACCCAAGAGGTGTTGTGAATGGTCACATTGAGGATCCAGCTGGCATTGACCATGCCGGTCGCGCCGCCCATGATGAAGATCAGCATGGCGAAGCCTTGGGCGCTAAAGCTGGGGTCTTTCCAGGGCAGAGCCCAAATCCAGCCCAGCGCCCCGCGCCCGCCGCGGTTACGGCCGGCCCGTTCGAGCGAGGCCCCCACGGTGAAGGCGGTCACCAGGCTGGGGAAGATGACCATGAAGGTCAGCAGGATGACGATGGCGCGGATGAGGGTGGGAATCCCGGCGTCTTGCAGCTGGTGGTGCACACCGACCGGCAGCGAGAACAGCATCAGCAGGACGAAGGCCAGCCGTGCGAGCGGGTCTGAGACCAGCGAGCCGCCCGCCTGGCGCGGCACGAGCGTGTACCAGGAAATGTAGGCGGGCATCAACCAGAAGTAGACGATGGGGTGGCCGGTCAGCCAGAACAGGCTGCGGGTGAGCAGCGGGTCGACCCCGGCGCGCAGGCCGAGCGACCAGGGCAGCAGAAAGATCACGACCTCGGCGACCACGCCCAGCGAAGCGATGAACCACATGCCCAGGGTGATCAGGCTCATCCAGCTGGCCAAGGGGGTGATCTCGCCGGGGTGGGCCACCCGCCAGAGGTGCACCATATGGAAGACTTCGTAGACGAACACCCAGCTCGCCAGGAAGATCAGCCCCAGGCCCAGGTAGAAGGCCCAAGAGGCTTGCATGGGAGCATAGAAGGTATAGAGAACGGTGGAGGTGTTGCTCAAGATGGCCCCCACTGACAGCAGCAAACCGAGCAGCATGACTGCGTACCCGAACCATCCGAAGCCCAGGTTGGGCGTTACGTCCAGTTCGCGCGCGGTGAGGTAGAGCATGAACCCGCACATGAAGAAAGTGGTGAAGGCAAAAGCGTTCAGCACCCCATGCAGGGTCAGGCCCATATAGTACGAGCCGACCACCGGCTGGATATAGGAATAGGCGTTGTAGTTGGCGTAGTTGAGGGCTTGAAGCGGGCCCATCAAAATGCCTAACGTGACCGACAGGAGCCCGGTGATCACCAGCGCCCCGGTCAGCTTTTTGACGGCCGCGAGCGGCGCTTCCACTTCCACAACTGCAAAGGTTTCAACACTGCTGCTCATGCTTACCGCCTTTCCACGATCAGTTTTCCGACCATCGTGCTGTGGCCCATCCCACAGTACTCGTTGCAAACGACATCGTATTCACCGGGCGTGTCAAACGTATAGGAGATCTGGCCTACATCCGAAGGGATCGCCATGGAGTTTACGTTGGTGCCACTGATGGAAAACCCGTGCAGGATGTCTGCAGAGGTGATAAAGAAAACCACTCGCGTGCCCTGCGGAACGCGGATCGGGTTGGGCTGCCAGTCCCAGGTTCGACCGAGCACATACACGTGATATTCATCGGCGCTGATTTGCTCGACGCGCGGGTTTGCAAACTGGTTGGTCAGCAGCTCGTCGGTGCCGGCGCGAATCCGCTCTTGGGGGACCACGGCGAAATTGAGGGCGGTGACGATGGCGACTCCGATTAAGAAGATCGCCAGGACCGAGACCGATATCTTCATCCAGAGTGATTCGGCCTTTTCGACAAACTCCGGCTCATGCGGTAACAACAAATATGGATCGTGATCGTTCATCATCCCCTCACGTCCGAGACAGGAAAATGACCAGGGTGACCGTGAAGTAGATCACGATGGCCAGCACGACCACGCCTACCACGATCCAGGCGCCAACCGGCTGCTCTTCCGACTCGAGCTGTTCTTTCGTTGATTTTGTCATTCCGGTTTCCTTTCTCTCTAAGGCGACCAGCGAATGGGGCGCTGGTGAGAGTCTTGTAAAACCCACCCGGCGATATCCACAGCTTGCTGGTCGGCAAGCGTTCCGGACTGGCCGAGGGGCATGTTGTATTTGGCGAAGGCCGACATGTTGCTGACCTTGTGCATTCCGGCGCCCCAGTTGAAAGAGATGACGCCGTCTTGGCCGACATACGGGCCGTCGGGCCCGAACTCGGAGCCCATCCAACTGGTGAAAGAACCCGTGCCCCAGAGCGGCGGGATATGCGTATGTGCGCCTCCCAGCGCGGCCGTGCCCTGACCGTTAGCGCCGTGGCAGAGGGCGCACTTGTCCATGTACAGGGACTGGCCGTTATCGAGGTTGGGGGTCAGGTCGCTGGAAATTTTTTTGCTGTCATCGTATTCGCCATAGCCGCGTCCGGGTAAGGTAATGCCGGTAGGCGCGCCTTGCGCCAGCCAGAAGCTGTAGGCTTCCAAAGAAACCAGGATATCGCTGCCTTGCGGCGGCGCGGTGCCGTTCATACTGTAAACAAAGCAGCCCTGCATGCGCTGCTGGAAGCTGTTGACCTGGTTATTCTTGGAGCGGTAGGCCGGAAAGACTGGGTAGGCTGCCCACAGGGGGGCTGAATAGGGCAGGCTTCCGGCGTTGAGGTGGCAGTTGCGGCAGTTGAGGGCATCGCCCACGTACTCTTTGGCGTAGGTCTGGGTATCGATGAAGATCAGATAACCCCTTTGAACGGCCGCCATGAACGGGCCGCCCTGATTATACAGGTCGCTGGGAGCCGGGTAGTCGAGGTGGATGCTGCCAAAAGTGTCTTTGATGTCCGCTGCGCTCATCTGCTGCCCGGCAAAGCTCGAAGGGGCTTGCCCGGCTTGCGGCGCGGGCGTCGCAGCCGGTGAGGGCATTAGATCGGCGGGCTTCTGCCCGTTCTGGCGAATTTGCTGCACGTCGCCGGCTGAAACCGCGCCGAAGTTGTTGCCCCAGCTGGTGCGCTCGTGGGTCAGCACGGCGGCGATTTCGTCGTCCGACAACTGGTCTCCCCAGGCGGGCATCTGACCCTGATACTGGGTTCCGTTCACGGTGATGGGCGCGCTCAATCCATTCAGCACCACCGAGATAGCGAAGTCGGTGCTCTGGAGGTTCGAGTTCCCGGCCAGCGGCGGGAAGGTTCCGGCGACGCCCTGGCCGTTGGCCTGGTGGCAGGCCTGGCAGTGCTGCGTGTACAACTGGGCGCCATCGGCGGCGGACTGCGGCGGCGGCGCGCTGACCGGCTGCGGGCGCAGAACGAGCGACAGCCCGGCGACCACTGCGATCATAAACAAAGAAAAGAAGTAAGTCCTCGTTTTCATTGCGATCCTCCTCCCGGCTGCGGCTGAATTCCCTGGTCTCCAGCCGTACCCTGTGCGCCGGGTTTCAGGTTGTTCAGGTACAGGGCCACATCGTTGGCCTGCTGATCAGACAGCTGGGCTGCGACGGTGGTCATCAGTCCATTGGGGTCGTCGGTGCGAGCGCCTTGCTTCCAGGCCTGCAGCTGGTTCTGCATATATGCTGCGCCTTGCCCGGCCAGCGGCGGGATGAAAGCGCCGACGCCTTGGGCCTGGCTGCCGTGGCAGGTGTAGCAGGCGGGCATCCAGGCGTCCCAGCCTTTCTTCTCGCCAAACTCGAAGACTTGCTGCCCTGCGGAGAGAGTGTCCTGGCTGGCCTGGGCAGGCTGGATGTTCGGCGGCGGCAAGGAGGCATAATAAGCGGCGACATCATGCTTTTGCTGCGAGCTTAAATTGGTGGCGATGCCCACCATGGTGTTGTTTTTGCGGGTTCCATCTTGGAAGGCAAGCAGCTGATGGTACAGGTAGAAGGCCTGCAAACCGGCCAGGCGCGGAATTGCGCGCACTTGATCGCCCTGTCCGTTAGCGCCGTGGCAGTCCTGGCAGGCAGGCACGTCGCCTTTGCCATTGGAAACCAGGCCCTGGGCGTCCTGTGGGCTGCCGGGCTGGAAGTTCTGCATGAGGTTCAAAAAGCCGCTTCCCTGCGTCGGATGGCTGCTCGACTGGGCTGTTTCGGCTTGTGCTGCCGCCGCAGTGGGCTGTGCAGCTGTGCCGGTGGAGGCTGCTGTCGGGGCGAGCGTGGCAGTTGTGCCGGTCGCGGTGGCTTGCAGCGCCGCTGCCCCAGCAGAGACCGTGCCAAGCGCGACCATCCCGATCAGCAGCAGCGCTCCGAAGGCTGTCATGGCCAATACTAGAGGTGAAAACTTCATCGGATTCCTCCCGGTTGCGCCGGCGCAGGCCCGAGCTGCATACGAGCAGCCGCTCCCCGGCCTGTGCGCCGGTCAAATGAAACGGTAAGTAGAGCCGCACACGAATCAGGCAGAAGGGTGAAAGAATCCGGTTTAAAGCGATCTTGATAGAGAAAACGCAAACCCAATAAAGATGGGATCGATTTGGGGCGGCAGGCTTCCCCCCGGATTTCCACCGCTTTAAGGCTCTATTTAATTTCCCCAATCCGATTGTAACAGATAATTGGTTTGAATCTACGGAACGTTAACAATAAGTTGCACGACCGTATTAAAACAGGCAAGCGGCGCTGCTGCGGCAGTCGATGCCGGCAGCAGCGCCGCTTGCCTGTTTTTCAAACGGCTGCTAGTAGGTCACCACGCGCGGCAGGGCCTTGGCCTGCTCGATCCAGCGCTCCACTTGGGAGATCACCGGCAGGCGGCGCACCAGCTTCTTCAGTGCGTTCACCTCGGCCATCTTCGCCAGCAGGTTGGCGGCGTTGCGCTGGGCCAGCTCTGGCACCGTGTCCACGCCGGAGGCTTCCAGCAGGTCGGAGTATTCTTCGCCGATGCCTTTAATGCGGAACAGGTCGGCCCGGTTTGTCCATTCCAGGATCTGCTCGTGCCTGAGCCCCAGCTTCTCGGCCAGCTCCTTGCGGCCCTTGTCGGATGAGCATTGGGCGAGCAGCTTTTCCGTGGTCACAATGCCCTCGGCCTTGAACTTCGCGTGATAGGTTTCACCAATGCCTTCGATATCGATTAGCTTTGCCATCGTTTTCTCCTTGAAGAATGAGGTCCTAGATTGGGATTGCTCCTTACGTTTCACACTTTTATTGTAGTTGAAAACTGGAATTATTCAAGCGCTTATGGAGGTTCGGGCAATTGCATCTTATCCCGCCAAGACCTTGAGCAAATAATCGGTATCCCAACCACATTTCAAGCACTTGGCCTTAATGCCTGCCTTGACGGTCGTCTCCAGCTTGAGCAAATTGAGCGCCATATGCCGTAAGATCGCAAAATTCTGCGGAGCATTGTCCTTGCGAACCCGACTGTGATCTTCATTGAAGGCGATATCGAGCACCCAGTGCAAGCAGTTCTCAATACCCCAATAACTACGTTTGGCCTGCAGGATTTTCTTAGCGTCACTTTCCAGGCTAGTGATGTAGTAACGATCTTGGACTTCCCGTTCTTCTCCGATTTGCCGTTCAGACAGGATCATCACCAAGCTTTTCACCCCTTTCCAGCGATCCAAATTCCGGATGTTCGCCAGATACTCGGGGTCAGAGATGCTCCAGCACTGACAGATTTCAATGCGGCCATGATTCTTGTTGACCAATTTGGTGTAAAGGCGCTCCCTCGAAGTTGAACTTCCAATCGTCTTCAAACAAGTCTTGAATGTCTTCGTAGAGGTGGCCCTGATTTTCTTTGACCGCCAGAATGTAATCTACCTCTTGGTCTGCCTCCTACACGATCCTGTTGTCTCGCGCGTTCTGCGGATTGAACCGGTAGCAACTGTGATAAAAGTCAAGGCCAAATTTAGGATTTAGGCATAGCCAGGCGAGGTTCCCAACGAGTACCAGAACGCATCATCGCATTGAAAATTGTTAACATTTTGTGCATGCAGGCCACTAAGGCAACCTTACGCAACTTGCCGGCCTGGACCAAGCGCTCATAGTAAGCCTTGATAACAACGTTGAAGCGGGTAGCATTCAGGGTTGCCAGGTACAAGGCACTGCGGACACTCGCCCGGCCTCCCCAAATGGCCCGTTTGCCACGCATTTTGCCACTGTCTCGATTGAACGGCGCTACTCCCACGAGTGCGGCAATCTGCTTGCGATTGAGTTGACCCAGCTCGGGCAGTTCGGCTAGCAGCGTCGTAGAGGTCACGGGCCCGATGCCTTTGACAGATTGCAGCAACTCATCCTTTTCACGCCAGACCGGGCTATCTTGCAAGCGCTGATGTAAGTCCTTGTCAATATCTGCCAGCTCCTGCTCCAGCCACTCAATATGGTCTTGAATGCGCACTTGCATCACTGAGCGGGCTTGCTTCTGTCGGTTTTTCTCTGCCACCAGCATTTCGACCAGTTGGCGGCGACGAACCAAGATCGCCTGAAGCTCTCGAGCCTGCTCATCCGGCATCCTGCGGGGCTCGGGGCGGATCGCTTCCGCAAAATGAGCCAGCACACCGCCATCAATCTTGTCCGTTTTGGCCAGTTCTCCGGTGGATTTCGCAAAATCGCGGGACTGACGTGGGTTGATCACCGCCACCGGCATCTGAGCCGCCGCCAAAGCTACGGCTACGTCTGTCTCTAAGCCACCGGTGGCTTCCAGTACAATCAAGGTCGGCGGGAATGCACTCAATTGATCGACGAGTTTCGCAATCCCTTTCTCGTTGTTTTCCACCTGCCAGTGTTTAGCGGACGGCCGTACGGCCACATCCAGTTGTGCCTTGCTCACATCGATCCCCACATATACTGCTGCTTTGTCTTTTTCGCTCATTTTGCCCTCCATCATCGCATCTCTCTGGTCCCAACCTTGCGGATACGGACTCGCTCATTTGCGGTCCCGGCAACTGTTCGGGCTATTATCGGAAGGACACGGCGACCTTCGCTACGGTTCGGTTTTCTTTAACCTAGGGGCACTCGATCTGCCGTGTCCTTATCCACTACCCTTGATCTTACTCCTCTTCAATCATACAAGGGGCACGGCGGGTAACGCAAGACGAGATAATTTAACCAATACGAAGCCGTGCCCCGATAATCCACCAAAACCATTTCCAATGAAAACAACGAAGGCCCTTTTCCCTTCGGCCAAAATGCATGATTGCCATCGGGGCATGGCTGCGTATTGGTTAAATTGTGTTGTCTTGCGCATTATGGGGGACGGGGGCACGGCGGAAATGCGCAAGGCCACAGGATGTAGGGGCACGGCGGGTAACGCAAGACAACATGATTAAACCAATACGAAGCCGTGCCCCGATTATCCACCAAAACCATTTCCAATGAAAACAACGATGGTCCTTTTCCCTTCGGCCAAAATGCGTGATTGCCATCGGGGCATGGCTTCGTATTGGTTTAAATTTGTTGTCTTGCGCATGACGGGGGGCGGGGGCACGGCTGCGTATTGGTTAACGCCTGTTGTCTTGCGCATTGTGGGGGACGGGGGCATTGTGGGAATGGCGGAAATGCGGATTGAACCGGTAGGGGCACGGCGGGTAACGCAAGACAAGATGATTAAGTCAATACGAAGCCGTGCCCCGATTATCCACCAAAACCATTTCCAAGGAAAACACGAAGGCCCTTTTCCCTTCGGCCAAAATGCATGATTGCCATCGGGGCATGGCTGCGTATTGGTTAAATCATGTTGTCTTGCGCATTATGGGGGACGGGGGCACGGCTTCGTATTGGTTTAATTATGTTGTCTCGCGCATGACGGGGGCGGGGGCACGGCTTCGTATTGGTTTAATTATGTTGTCTTGCGCATGACGGGGGCGGGGGCACGGCTTCGTATTGGTTAAATTATGTAGTCTTGCGTTACTCGCCGTGCCCCTTGTATGATTGAAGAGGAGTAAGATCAAGGGTAGTGGATAAGGACACGGCAGATCGAGTGCCCCTAGGTTAAAGAAAACCGAACCGTAGCGAAGGTCGCCGTGTCCTTCCGATAATAGCCCGAACAGTTGCCGGGACCGCAAATGAGCGAGTCCGTATCCGCAAGGTTGGGACCAGAGAGATGCGATGATGGAGGGCAAAATGAGCGAAAAAGACAAAGCAGCAGTATATGTGGGGATCGATGTGAGCAAGGCACAACTGGATGTGGCCGTACGGCCGTCCGCTAAACACTGGCAGGTGGAAAACAACGAGAAAGGGATTGCGAAACTCGTCGATCAATTGAGTGCATTCCCGCCGACCTTGATTGTACTGGAAGCCACCGGTGGCTTAGAGACAGACGTAGCCGTAGCTTTGGCGGCGGCTCAGATGCCGGTGGCGGTGATCAACCCACGTCAGTCCCGCGATTTTGCGAAATCCACCGGAGAACTGGCCAAAACGGACAAGATTGATGGCGGTGTGCTGGCTCATTTTGCGGAAGCGATCCGCCCCGAGCCCCGCAGGATGCCGGATGAGCAGGCTCGAGAGCTTCAGGCGATCTTGGTTCGTCGCCGCCAACTGGTCGAAATGCTGGTGGCAGAGAAAAACCGACAGAAGCAAGCCCGCTCAGTGATGCAAGTGCGCATTCAAGACCATATTGAGTGGCTGGAGCAGGAGCTGGCAGATATTGACAAGGACTTACATCAGCGCTTGCAAGATAGCCCGGTCTGGCGTGAAAAGGATGAGTTGCTGCAATCTGTCAAAGGCATCGGGCCCGTGACCTCTACGACGCTGCTAGCCGAACTGCCCGAGCTGGGTCAACTCAATCGCAAGCAGATTGCCGCACTCGTGGGAGTAGCGCCGTTCAATCGAGACAGTGGCAAAATGCGTGGCAAACGGGCCATTTGGGGAGGCCGGGCGAGTGTCCGCAGTGCCTTGTACCTGGCAACCCTGAATGCTACCCGCTTCAACGTTGTTATCAAGGCTTACTATGAGCGCTTGGTCCAGGCCGGCAAGTTGCGTAAGGTTGCCTTAGTGGCCTGCATGCACAAAATGTTAACGATTCTCAATGCGATGATGCGTTCTGGTACTCGTTGGGAACCTCGCCTGGCTATGCCTAAATCCTAAATTTGGCCTTGACTTTTATCACAGTTGCTACATGATCCTGTTGTCTTGCGCATTCCTGCCGTGCCCCTACCGGTACAATTGATAGCTTTTGCGAGCATCCTGCCCTTATGATAGCCTCAACCGTATACGGGAGGATGGTGCACGCATGACGGATGCCTCGGAAAATGGCAACTCCAAAAAGTTTTATAATATGAAGCTGGGCGAGCGCTTGCAGTACCTGGCGCAGCAAGCCGGGCTGAGCGAAGACGAGCTGGCGGCTCTCAGCGGCGAGGGCGGGCTGCAGCGCGATCAGGCCGATCACATGATCGAGAACGTTGTCGGCGTGTATGCCCTGCCGCTGGGGATCGCGCAGAACTTCGTGATCAACGGGCGCGAGGTGCTGGTGCCGATGGCGATCGAAGAGCCGTCGGTGGTGGCGGGCGCGTCGTTCATGGCGAAACTTGCCAAGGCGGGCGGCGGCTTTCACGCCCACGCCACCGCGCCCGAGATGATCGGGCAGATGCAGATCCTCGACCTGGACGACCCGGCCTCGGCGCGGCTCAAGCTGCTGGAAGCGCGCGAGCGCCTGCTGGAAGAGGCGACCGGCATCGACCCGGTTTTGCAGCGCCTGGGCGGTGGGCCGCGCGACCTGGAGGTGCGCCTGATCGAGGATTCGGCCATCGGGCCGTTCCTGGTGATGCACCTGATCTACGACGTGCGGGATGCCATGGGCGCCAACGCCATCAACACCGCCCTGGAGCGCCTGACCGGGCAGGTGGAGGCCATCACCGGCGGGCGCGCGCTGCTGCGCATCCTCTCTAACCTGGCCGACCGGCGCCTGGCGCGGGCGCGCTGCACCATCCCGGTGGAGCAGCTGGCCTTCGGCGATTTCAGCGGCGAGCAGGTGCGGGACGGCGTGATCGCGGCCTGGGCCTTCGCCGCGGCCGACCCTTACCGGGCCGCCACGCACAACAAGGGCATCATGAACGGCGTCGACGCGGTGGTGATCGCCACCGGCAACGACTGGCGCGCGGTGGAGGCCGGGGCGCACGCCTATGCGGCCCGCAGCGGGCGCTACACCTCGCTGAGCACCTGGGGCGAAGACCGTGACGGCAATCTGGTGGGCTCGCTGGAGATGCCCATGGCGGTCGGCACGGTGGGCGGGGCCACCCGGGTGCACCCAAGTGCGCGGGCGGCGCTCAAGCTGATGGGCGCAGTCAGCGCGCCCGAGCTGGCCGAGGTGATCGTCTCGGTGGGGCTGGCGCAGAACCTGGCCGCGCTGCGGGCGCTGGCGACCGAGGGCATCCAGCGCGGGCACATGACCCTGCACGCCCGCCAGGTGGCGATTGCCGCCGGGGCCAGGGCGCGCAGATCGACCGCCTGGCCGCCCAGCTGGTGAGGGAAAAGAACGTGCGCATCGATCGCGCCGAGGAATTATTGAAAGAAATGGAGTAACTGGTCGAACGGCCCCTTCATTGAATGGAGAGGGCGGTGAGGTCGGCAGGCAGGGAGTGAGACCCTTCCATAAAGAATGGAGTTCTTTGATGGATAATTCTGGTCATGATCATAATATTCTCCTGAAACCCGACCGGCCGGTGGGTATTGTCGGTTATGGAGCCTACGTGCCGCGCTACCGGCTGCCGGCCAGCCAGGTGGCGGCGGTGTGGGGCAGCGGAGAAGAGGGCGGCCTGCCGGTCAAAGAGAAGGCGGTCGCCGGGCAAGATGAAGACGTGATCACCATGTCGATTGAGGCGGCCCGCAACGCCCTCAAGCGGGCCGGGATCGACCCGTGCGGGCTGCGGGCGGTGTGGGTGGGCTCTGAGTCGCACCCGTATGCGGTCAAGCCCAGCTCGACCATCGTGGCCGAGGCCATCGGCGCGCCGGCCGACATCCAGGCCGGCGACTGGGAGTTCGCTTGCAAAGCGGGCACCGAGGCGCTGGTGGCGGCCATGGCGATGGTGGGCTCGGGCATGGCCCAGTACGCCCTGGCCATCGGGGCCGACACGGCCCAGGGCAAGCCCGGCGACGCGCTGGAATATACCGCCGCATCGGGCGGGGCGGCCTACATCCTCGGGCCGGCGGCCGAGTTGCTGGCGGTGATCGAGGCCTCGTACTCGTACGTGACCGACACGCCGGACTTCTGGAGGCGGGCCGGAGCTAAGTATCCCGAGCACGGGCAGCGTTTCACCGGTGAACCGGCCTACTTCAAGCACATCTTCACCGCGGGCAAGGCCTTGATGGAAGCCACCGGCAGCACTGCGGCCGACTACCAGTACGCCGTCTTCCACCAACCGAACACCAAGTTCCCGCAGCGGGTGGCGGCCCAGCTGGGCTTCTCTAAAGAGCAGATCCAGACCGGGCTGCTGGTGCCGGTGATCGGCAACACCTACGCCGGGGCCTCGCTGGTGGGACTGTCGGCGGTGCTGGACGTGGCCAAGCCCGGCGACCGGGTGCTGGTGGTCTCGTTCGGCTCGGGCGCAGGCTCAGACGCCTTCGCCATCCGGGTGACGGATGCGATCAGCGCGCGGCAGGGCAAAGCGCCCACCACGCAGGAGTACATCCAGCGCCGCACCGAGATCAGCTATGCCACCTATGCCCGCATGCGCGGCAAGCTGGCGTTGAAGTGAGGGGGCGGCGATGACGGATGTTGTTATCGCAGGCATTGGGCAGACCCCGGTCGGCGAGCACTACGACAAGTCGCTGCGCAACCTGTCGGCGCGGGCCATTCTGGATGCTGTCGAAGACGCGGGCGGGCTGAAGCCGCAGGCCATGTACATCGGCAATTTCCTGGCGTCGATGCTCTCGCACCAGGCCAACCTGGGTGCGCTGCTGCCCGATAACGCCGGGCTGCACGGCATCGAGGCGTTCACGGTCGAAGCGGCGGGAGCCTCGGGCGGCGGGGCGCTGCGCCTGGGCTACCTGGCGGTGGCGTCCGGTTTTGTGGACACGGCGATCGTGGTGGGCGTGGAGAAGTACACCGACGTGCTGGGGCCGGAAGCCGAGACTGCCGTGGCGCAGTCGGCGGATTACGACTACGAGGGCGTGCAGGGCATCACCGAAGCGGCCCAGGCGGCCATGCTGATGCAGCGCTACCTGTACGAGTACGATGCGCCGCGCCAGGCGTTCGGGGCTTTCCCGGCGCTGGCGCACGCCAATGCGGTCAACAATCCCAACGCCATGTTCCGCAAGGCGATCAGCCAGGCGGCCTACGAGCGGGCCGGGGTCACCAGCGCGCCGCTGAACCTGTTCGACGCTGCGCCGTATGCGGACGGGGCCGCGGCCGTGGTGCTGACCCGCCCTGAGCTGGTTCCGGCCGGGGTGACGCACCCGCTGGTGCGCATCAGCGGCTCGAGCAGCGTGATCGACACGCTGGCGCTGCACGACCGCCCGGACCCGCTGGCGTTCAAGGCGGCGCGCCTGTCGGTGGAGCGAGCCTGCCGCAAGGCGGGCATCCTGCCCACGGACGCGGACCTGTTCGAGCTGTACGACGCCTTCTCGATCTACGCCGTGTTGTCGCTGGAGGCGGCGGGCTTCGCCGAGCGCGGCCAGGGCTGGAAGCTGGGCCAGGACGGCGCTCTGGCGCTGAATGGCAGCCTGCCGATCGCGACCATGGGCGGCATGAAAGCGCGCGGCAACCCGCTGGGCGCGAGCGGCGTGTACCAGGCGGTCGAAGCGGCGCTGCAGCTGCGCGGTGAAGCCGGCCAGAACCAGGTGCAGGGGGCGCGCCTGGCGCTGATCCAGTCGCTGGGCGGCCCGGCCTCGACTGCGGTGACGCATGTGCTGGAGCGGAAATAAAGAGAGACGATAGAAGAGAATAGTTCCCTTAAATAAAACAGGAGCGTAAGAGAGAAGTACGTCGGCTCAGCGGTCGGCGATTCGAGCGGCGGAAGGATTGGAGTGGGCGTTATGGAGAACAAAGGCGTCGGGCTGAAGGTGACTGTAGCGGGCGGGGTACTGGTCACTTCCATTAAGAGTTCCCTTGTTCCATGATCGTTCTCTTCACCTTCTCCCTGGTCGTCATCATCCTCACCCTGATCTCATCCCACTCCGTTAACTTGCGTCGGGGTTGGTGTCAGGGTTGGCGTTGGGCTGGGTTCGAACCACTCGCCGGCGCTAAGACCGACGGCGACCGAGTTGGCATCCGTGTACCAGCTGCCGGTGGCGGCCAGGCCCTTGAAGACATCCTTGAGATTGAGCAGGTAACCGAGCAGCGGGATGCGCCCTCGGAACAGTCCCTTGACCTGCACGTCGTCGCCGGTCCAGTCATCGTAAGTTGGGTTGGCGTCGCCTTTGGTCATCAGCTGGCCGTTGGCGTTATAACCAATGAAGCGATGGGTAACCAGGCTGCCGTTGACCCACAGGGTCAGGACCATGCCGGGCCTGATCTCTTCCGGCGGACGGGAGATGATGATCAGATCGCCTGCGCAGAAGGTGGGCGTCATGCTGCCGCTGGTCACCGCCAGGACACGATACCAGCGGTTGGGCAGGTTTCCGTAGGCCAGCAACAGCAAGAACAGCATCGCCAGGATGACCAGCCCGTCCAGCGCCTTGAGCAGGGCTTTACGGAGCAGATTCGATGGGATGGCGACTGTCGCGGTTAAGAAGCTCATAGAACGGTCCAATCAAAGGATCCAGGAGGGGTGGGGAGACCACCCCTCCTGAAGTAATGCACATGGGGTGTTACTGGGCGTATCCGGGGTTGAGGCGTTGGGTGGCCTCAATGAAGAACTTAGCCTCCAGCGTAGCGTTCTGCATGGAGTTCGGAGCGCTGCCGTCGAGCTTCGCCTGGATCTCATAGCAGGCGTAGTAGCCGGGGTACAGCGGATCAGCGGAGTTGGTGATGGCAATGATGCTATTGGCGCTAGTCAGCTGGGTGAAGGGAATATCGGTGAACAGTTCATAATTCTCAGGCCCATAGTTGCCTACGTTTCCAGTCGGGTTGATCACCCCACGTACCAATAGCTTTGAACGCAGGTTGGCCGGATCGCTGACATCGGTCATCCAACCGCGCCACTTCATATCATAGTCGCCTTCGTTCTTGGCGCAGAACACGCCCAGTTTGACATAATCGCCACCGGGCTCCAGCTTTGTGGCTGTGAACGGTCCACCCCAGACCGACAGGTCCAGCTCGCCGGTGCTGACGGAGTTGTTCTCGATCGAGGCCGTGTCGGTGAACCACGCGCCAGATCCGATGATGCCGAAGGCCAGCACGGCCACCAGGGCCACGGCCAAAAGCAGATACAGCTTCTTAGACATTGCATTCCTCCATGAATTTCTGAAAACGAGTTATGTTGAGTGATACAAGAAAATTGTGGAGCGGGTTTATTGTTCAATCATTTTTGTGTGGAGGCCAGTTTGCTTATCTAATGCCTATTTATAATGAAAAAACAGGGCTTTTCAGAACTGTCAGCGCCAAAGAGGATGTTTTGATAGTTTTTGAGAGTCTTGCCGTGGAGAATAGAGCCTACCCCCCGCATCGGATGGCAGGGAGTCTTGAAATCGATAGCTATTGATAGCGTTGATCCCTTAGAGTCAGAACATAGAAGGAAACAACGTTTTTAAGAAGGAGTTCGTAGAGATGGAAATTCCACGCCACTGGCGATTAAAACAACAACGGTATTCCCTGGTTGGGGAAGTCTGCCCGCACTGCGATGCCAAGATCTTCCCGCCGCGGGACGTGTGCCCGGAGTGCGGCGGCGAGGCCAAGACCCAGTACGCCTTCAGCGGCGAGGGTGAGGTCTTCTCTTACACCACCATGAACGACGCCCCGGCCGGCTTTGAAGGCAGCACCCCCTACACCGTGGCGCTGGTCAAGCTCAAAGAAGGCCCGGTGGTCACCGCGCAGCTGACCGACCTGGGCGAAGAGCAGGTCGAGATCGGTATGCCGGTCGAGATGGTCACCCGCCGCATCCGCCAGGACGGCGACGAGCGGGGTTTATTGGTGTACGGGTATAAGTTTAGGCCGCGTTTATAAGTTATCAACAAAGTCCTGAATTTGAAAAGTCAGCCTCAATTCTTCAATTAGGCTGGCTTTTTGCTTTCGTTAATCTTGACAATACCCTTTACTGTAATTACAATGTAATTATAAAAGAGGTGGCAAGATGAACATGACGATTCGCTCAAAAGTGGTGAAAATCGGTAACTCGCGTGGGATTCGGATCCCACGTACTGTTTTAGAACAAGCAGGATTAACCGATGAGGTGGAAATGACCGTGGAAGGGAATAAGTTAATCATCCAGGCTTTTCGCCAACCTCGGCAGGATTGGGAAGATCAATTTGCTGAGATGGCAAAACAGGGTGATGACCAGTTGTTGGACGAAGCTCCTCTTTCGCAGTGGGATGAGGAAGAGTGGACATGGTAATCATGCGATTTGAAGTTTATCTCATCAACCTGGATCCAACCATCGGAAGTGAGATCCAGAAAACGCGTCCCTGTCTCATTATCTCTCCAGATGAGATGAATCGCCATATCGCAACAGTGATCGTTGCTCCGATGACAACAAAAGGTAGAAGTTACCCAACTCGAGTGAATTGCCAGTTTGAAGGGAAGTCCGGTCAGATCGTTTTGGATCAGATTCGTACTGTGGACAAGAGCCGTCTGGTCAAGAAGCTTGGGAAAATATCGGATGATACTCTATGCGAAGTGTTGGCAGTGCTGTCGGAGATGTTCTCCGAGTAAACGGGTTAATGAATGTAACTTTTCGCTGGCGATCTTTCGTAAACTCAACCTTCTCAATCAGGGTTGGAACAATCTGGCGTTTGATTTCAAATTGATCACGCCGCTCCTCGTCTATTCGAGGGGCGGCGTTTAAACTCTCCAGGCCGACGCGCACATCCTCCAGGTAGTCAGGCGCAGCTTCATCCCAGTTCTTCAAGGCAGGTCGTCGGATCAGGTGTCTGTGAGAGGCCGGCTCCCGCTTCGGATTGACCCTTTTCAAACCCGTAATCAACCAGGTTCTGCCATACCCAGTCCTGTAAGTTCGCTCCAGCCTGCCACAGATCGGTAATGTCCTTAATGGGCTGCTCTGTTTTCGGATGGGTTCCCTCGGGGATATGCGCCAGGCGGATGCGTGACGACAGCCCTTGCCAGTATTCCGCACCTTTGCGCCCGGCTGTATCCGCGTCGTAGGCGACAAACAAGTGCTTTGCGCCGAGCAGCCGTCCACCGAAGCGCCCGAAATCGAAGCGCTCACTGGCCGAACCGAGCGTGCACACACCGACAAGATCACCGGCTTCCTGTTCCAGCAGCATCGCATCGAACTCGCCTTCCGTCAGGAAAACATCCTCGGCGCTGATGATGGAGAGCCGAATCCCAAACAATCCACGCAGGTCGCAGCCGCCGCCGGGGAGCTTCTGGTATTTGGGTTTGTTGTCTCGCCGGCGCACCTTAACGTAGTCGATCGTGTCGATCTGCAGGTCGGGGGTGACGTTGAAGCAAGGGATCACGATCCCGGCCGGGACGTACACCCCGGCGATCTTCTGTCCGGTTGAATAACCCAGCCGGTAGTATGGGCTGTGCAGGGTGTATTCCGTCAGCCCGCGCTGGGACAGATAGGCACGCGCGCGAGCGCCCACGTCCTCCCACAGCTGCTTTTCACACACCGCGATGATCTCTCGCCAGGCCGGCTGCAGGTCGAGCGGCAGGGGGCGGGGCTCGGTCCGGGGCCGCTCGACGGGCCGGGTGGGGCTGGGAGCGCAGGAGCCCTGGAGGTAGGCCAGGGCCTCGGGATAGCTCAGGTTGCGGTATTCCCGCAGCCAGGTGATGCTGTCGCCGCTCTTGCCGCAGCCGAAGCAGTGGAAGTAGGTGTCGTCTTCCCCTTTGACGGTCAGGGAAGGGGTGTGCCCGTCGGCGTGGAACGGGCAGGTCCACTTCAACCAGCGCCCCGATTTGACCGGGCGGCCCAGGTCGGACGCGATCAGATTGGCAAGTTTGACGCTTATTGAGGTGTCGTTGTGCAATTATTCTGCTCCTTATTAAAATTCTTTGTTTGACATTCTCCGAAAGTCATCTTTTTACTGTCTTAGTGTTTCAAGCATATACCCATGAAACACTAAGACAGTAAAGAGGGTTTTATCTTCCGGCTTATTGAGGTGTCGACGTGCAACTATTCTGCTCCTTATTCCAATTCTTCGTTTGACATTCTCCGAAAGTCATCTTTTTACTGTCTTAGTGTTTCATGGGTATACCCATGAAACACTAAGACAGTAAAGAGGGTTGATCTTCCGGCTTATTGAGGTGCCGGCGTGCAACCATTCTGCTCCTGATTCCAATTCTTTGTTTGACATTCTCCGAAAGTCATCTTTTTACTGTCTTAGTGTTTCATGGGTATATGGTTGAAACACTAAGACAGTAAAGAGGGTTGGTCTTCTGTCCCACGCTGAGCATGGGACGGAGGGGCGTCCCTTCCGAAAGTCATCTTTTTACTGTCTTAGTGTTTCATGGGTATATGGTTGAAACACTAAGACAGTAAAGAGGGTTGGTCTTCCGGCGACGAGGTTGTATCGATATTTTCCGAGATCGTGTAGACCGCCTGAACTCCTCGTCCTGCTGTAGCGGGATTCGTGCGTTCAATCAAGCCTTTATCCAGAAGACTGTAGATTGCCTTTATCGCAGTTCCTCTCGGCATCTCTAGCCCGCAGCCATCCTCTAGCTTCTTCTTTGAGGTGGGGCCATTCTCTTGAAGGTATCTGAGCAAGTTTGTCTCGGATGTACTCACGGAGGCAGTCGGAGGGGTATCCGCGTCGCGCAGCATATAGAAACGCTCCTCTTCAAAGCGGGTCAGGGCGGCGAACGAAAACGGCTCGACGTCCCTGGTCTTCTCGGAGCGGAACTTCATCTCGCTCGATTTCCCTTCGCTCTCCACCATCAGCAGCAGGTCGACCGCGCCGGAGATGGCCGAGCTGCCGCGGTAGCCGCCCATCTTGTTGGTGTGGTGGATCAGCACGATGGCGCAGTTGTTGTCATTGGCGACCTGGCGCAGGAACAGGAAGACCGGCTGCACGTCCTTGACGGAGTTCTCGTCGCCGCCGGCCATGACTGCGGCCAGCGAGTCGACCACCACAAACTCGGCGCCGCTCTCTTGGACCATGGCATAGAAGCGGGCCTGGTCGTGGGGGTTGCGGAAGTTGAAGCGCTCGTTGAAGGCGTACTGGAGCGGCGGCCGGGCGTCCGGATCGACGCCGTGCAAGACCTCGCGCAGGCGGTTGCGCAGCCGGATCTCGCCGTTCTCCTCATCGACGATCAAGACCTTCGCCTGGCGGGTGGGGTAGTCCAGCCAGGGCCTGCCGAGCGCCACGCACATCCCGGCATACAGCAGGGAGTAAGTCTTCTTCGACCCAGGCGCGCCGGCCAGCATCGACAGCGAGCCCTTTGAAAACACGCCGTCGACGATCCATTCCATGGGCGGCAGGGGGGCGAAGATCTCGTCGATGGTGTGCAGGGTATAAGGCGGCTTTTCGGGTTCGGGTTCGGCTTCGCCTGTGTACATGACTGCCCGGCCAACGTCTTCCGGGTTAAGGGCGAACAGATCGATCAGGAACTGCTCGCGCGCATCCGCCGGCCATGCCTGGAGGACCTCGTCCAGCGCCTGGCTGGCCTGCGGCGCTTTCACCATGATGGAACACAGCAGGCCTTTTAGTCGTTCGGTTTCGTTGTGCATACGGCATCACCTTCTTGTTCGGATGGTCGGCTGCGATTCCCTTGCGCCTGCGGGCGCAAGACCGCCTGCAAATCTTGCCGGGCGGTTTGTATCGCCTGTTCTTGGGTATCCCGCATCATTTTTGAGGGTCCGATTTGATCTCAGGCGGGTTTCGATCCCTGCAGCTTTCAATTTCAGGGCTGACAGCGGCCGAACTGCCCGCCGCTTGCGCGGAACGGTTGAATACGACCAGCAGCCGGTCCAAGAGGACCAGGTGCCCATCGATGGTGAGGTGCTGCTGCCCGTCGGTCAGGGCGATATAAACGGTTGAAAGATCCATGATTCTCTCCAAGCAAAAAAGACCGGACTTACATCACTATGGTAAGCCCGGCACAACCGAGGTCTATGGGAGTTTATGGGAACTTATGGGAACTTTTGGGAGTTATCCGGGCGGCTGTCCAGCAGCCCGGCCTCCCCGGCGCGGATCACATCTGCCAATACATCTGCGCTCATCTGGATCCTTTTTATTTTCCGCAGCGCAACCGACATTTCACGGTAGCTCTTGCCTTCGTAGTACATGTGCTTCACATACCGCCAGGCTGCCACCCAGCGGGCACGGATCTTGGACTGCTTCGGCACGCGTGGCTGTCGATTGGCTTTACCGATTTCAGCGTCGATCTGCTTTTCAGCGGTTTCCTTCGAGGTATGCAGGTTGTGCTCTTGCGAAAACCCCTGATAGAATTCGGCCATGATGGCGCTTTTGTACGCAGAGCGTTTTTTGTAAATATAATCCCGCAGCGCTTGCAGCCCAATCTGGGCCAGCTGGAGCTCGATCTCTTCCTGGCCGGCATCTGGGACAAATGTGGAATCGTCGGGTTTGGTGACCTCGAAATCCGGATAGAGCATGGTGAGGGCCAGGTTGGCAGGGCCGTCACTCTCACGGATCAGGCGCTCCAGCGGCGCGTTGGGGTCTTTGGCTTGCTCCTCGGCCAGGAACTGCCGGCGCACTTGCATACGGGCCGCTTCGATGAAGGCAAAAACCTGCGGGCCGGTGGGCAAGGGCGGGTAAGGCCAGTGGATGTCGCAGCAGTCAGGGGTGAGCTTGCGAATGACGATGGAACCAACACTGCCCCAGGTGGGCACGCTGAGCTGGTATTGAAGGTAAGCGGGTGTGACGGCCGTGCGGGTGAAGTAGATTTGCTTGAACTGCAAGAAAAACAGGAGCGCCGCGTCGACGGTTTCGAGATCGAAGTCGAGTTTCATGGTTGAATGCAAAGCCGCCTTTCGGAGTCCGCCGCCGGAATCGGTTGACCAGGCCCGCGGGGGTTGGCTGAGCGAGGGGGCCTTTATTGAATTTATGTTCTACTCAGGGATTCTAATACCGACCGGCGATTCGCGCAAGACGGTGAGGGATGCAGACATGGCTCACTTGCTGACGTAGCAAACCGGGTTTTGGCCTCCGCCGGCAAACTCCGGCCAGTTCTTTTCGGTTGTGCCGGCTTACAATTCACCCTTGAACGCCCGGTCCAGCACCGACGGCAGCAGCGCATCCAGCTCGCGCTCGGTCTCGGCCTGGGCTGCTTGCAGGGCAGAGACTTGGGCCTGGACTCCGTCCAGATAATCAATCACACGACGTTGTTCTTCCAACGAGGGTATAGGGACTTCGATTTCCCGGATGCGGCCGACACTTGAAGTTCGTAAACCGCTTGTCGTTCGACTTCTTTTTTGAACCTCATCTTGACCAAGCGGACTATTCAAATAGATATTCAAATAATCTGGAATAACAATTGATTGATCAGGTCTTGCGCGGATCACATGGTTCTGGTGGACACAATCCTCCAGCTCTCCACGGAACAAGGCGACTCGCCCAATCTGATCAGCACTTCCATTGCCTTCAATTGATCTATTGAAATCGCCCGGTAGCAGCCGTTCCATCATCTCTAGTTCTTCAGGTTAGATACTCTCTAAAAATCGTAAACCAGCAGTCACGTTTATTTGGTTCCTATGAACATGAGCGACTGTAATGCATCGGGTGGGATGATCCTTTGGAGTTCTTGAGGGAGATTTTTGTATACCACCACGTACTTCACATACTTCTCCTATTGTTCTATGCTTACCACCAATCTTCGAAAGTAGTGCTCTCGCTTTTGCACCCCAAAGTGCTTCTGCTTCCTCACTTGCCTCCCTCCGCAGGGACTGTGCAGCCGCGACCCGCTCCGCCAGCGCCTCGATGCGCGCCACGATGCGGCGCTGCTCGGCTAGCGGTGGCAGGGGGATTTCTATTTCCAAAAATGCTCTCCATTTGAACGAATTCGGTTAGTTGTTCCCACGCTCGTGCGACTTAGATCTTTAACGAAACCCGGCGTCTTATAAACAGTTCTAGATATTCGAGGACAAATCAGTCGTCGTCTATCTCAAAGAAAAAATCATCTGCTATGATTGCCTTATCAACTTCAGATGGACATAGACCAATCGCCCATTTCGAACATCAATCGCGCGAAAGAATAATTCGACCTGTTGGAGCAAATTACTGACTCTTTGTCTTAATTGACGCCGCCTAACTGCTCTCCACGTAAAGTCATCCCTTTACTCCAAAGGCGTACAGTAACCTGTTTGTATGTGCCGATGGTCCTCGATGGCGAAATATCATCTTTAATCGTTGCGTAATGACTTTCGCCTAAGTTTACAGTTCTCCAGCCGTTAACCATCACGCCCCCTCGTTGAGCAAGCGCTCGATCTCAGCCATGATCTCGGCAATCTGGCGCTCTTTGGCGGCGATGCTCCTGACCAGTTCCTGCGGCGGGCGGTGCTCGATCTCTTCGCCGCCGTTGGGGTTTTTCAGGTCCAGATTCACGCTTTGCAGGCTGCCATCTTCGGCGTACTGCAACAGGTGGGCGGCGTCTACTTTCCAGGCGTGCTCGTTCTCCTGGCGATCTTGCCACCAGGCCAGCAGCGGCTCGAACTCCTTGAAATTCATCGGGCGGGTCTTGGTGTAGTTCTTGATGCCTTCGCGCACCGGCTGCTCGTAGTACCAGACGGTCTGGGTGGGTTGGCCCGCTTCAAAGAACAGAATGTTGGTGGGGATGCTGGTGTAGGGCGCAAACACGCCGTTGGGCAGGCGCACCACGGTGTGCAGGTTGAAGCGCTGGAGCAGGTCTTCCTTGATGCGCGCGGCGATGCCGTCGCCAAACAGCGTGCCGTTGGGCACCACCACCGCCGCCCGGCCCCCGCTGCGGCGCAGCTTGCGCATGATCAACTGCAAGAACAGCAGGGCAGTCTCGTGCGTCTGCCGGTCGGGCGGGAAGTTGTTCAAAATCCGGTCTTCTTCTTCGCCGCCGAAGGGCGGGTTGGTCAGGATCACGTCCACCCGCTGAGCGTCGCCGATCTCGCCCAGCTTGACCGTCAGGGCGTTGCCGTAGTCGATTTGCGGGTATTCCAGGCCGTGCAGCAGCAGGTTCATCTGGCACAGCAGGTAGGGCAGGGGTTTGGCCTCCACCCCAAACAGGGTGTCCTTTTGGAGGGTGGCGCGCTTCTCCACCGTCTTGGCTTTCTTCTGCATGTGCTCGAACGACTCCACCAGGAAGCCGCCGGTGCCGCAGGCCGGATCCAGCACGCTCTCACCGATCTGTGGGTCAGTGGCGGCCACCATCAAGCGCACCACGGCGCGTGGGGTGTAGAACTCGCCGCTGTCGCCGGCGGCGTCGCGCATCTCTTTCAACATGCTTTCGTACAGGGCGCTGAGGGTGTGGATCTCGGCGCTGGCGGTGAAGTTGATCTGATCGATCTTGTTGAGCACATCCCGCAGCAGGTAACCGCTCACCATGCGGTTGAGCGTGCCCTCGAAGACGTGCGCGATCACATCCCGCCGGTCACCGCCGTTATGGCCGCGCAGGCTTTTCAGGTAAGCAAACAGCCCTTTGCCCTTGCCTCCACCCGGCAGGGTCACTTCGTCATTGCCGATGAACTGCAGCAGGTCGTCGCCGGTCAGGGTCTGCTCCCGCACCACCCAATCCCGCCAGCGGTAAGGGGCTTCGATGGCCGGGCGGAAGGGCTGCCCGGACATGATGGCCTCTTCTTCGCGGATGCGCTCGTTGTCGTCGATAAACTTAAGGAACAGGACCCAGGTCAACTGCGGCAGGCGGTCCGTATCACCCGACAGCCCGCGGTCTTTGCGCATAATATCCCGCGCAGCCTTGATGACGGAAGACAGCTGCGCGGGTGTGGTCTGGCCGTTATTATTTTGTGTTTTCTTTGACGGCATCGTGGAATCAATCTCGTTTCTAATCAGGATCGTGATTTATACAGCATACAACATGGTTTGCAAGTTCTGCATGGTGGCGCGCAGCTGCTCCGCGCCGCCAAACTTGCGGCTGATCTCGATGGGCGTGCCGTGCTGCACCAGCGGGGGCAGCTTGAGGATGTCCGGCATCTTGAACTCCGTCACCCCGGCCTCGATGTACTTGTCCAGGATCTCCTCCAGAACTTGGCGCGCCTCAGGGGTAAACTTCTCGAAGAAGGCCCGCTCGTCACGCCGCAGACGGTCACAGCGCTCGCGGCGGGTGAAGATCGGCGACTGGAAGGCCACGTGGCAGACCAGATCGAACGGGTCGGCATCGGGCTGGTTCAGCAGCTCGGCCAGGTACTCGAACGAGACGCCCTTCTCCTCGAGGGCAGCGATCAGCGCGGCGCGCTGGTCGGCGTTGGCCCACTGGTTGCGCAGGGCGGCCGCCGTGGTGTACATGCGCTTGACGGCGCTGGCGGCGTATTGGGTATACGAGACCGAGCGCAGGCGCGTGCCGTCCGGGTCCAGCTCGTAGACCACGTTCGCCACGATCTCCACCAGCCCGGTGTCGACGATGTATTTCCGGCTGCCATAAGGATCTTTGGGCTCATCCTTGATAACCGTCTGGGCCTCATCCTCTTCGCCCACCGGCTCTTCCGGGATATCGACCGTCTCGCTGCCTGGGCAAACTTCACCGGCCGCGTCGATCTCTTCTTGGGTGGCCAGGGCCGGCGTGCCGTCGAATTCGGGGTCTGAGAAGCGCTCCACCGCGCTGCCGGTATAGTCGATGATGTCGAACCACAGCTTGCCATAATCGTCGCGCACCCGCGTGCCGCGCCCGATGATCTGCTTGAACTCGACTATCGAATTGACCGTGCGTGCGATCACGATGATGCGGCAGGTAGGGATGTCCACGCCGGTGCTGAGCAGCTGCGAGGTGGTCACCAGCGCCGGGGTGACGCTTTCCACGTCGCTGAACTTGCTCAGGTAGCCCTTGCCGATGTCGCCGTCGTTGCCGGTGATGCGCACCACATAATCCGGGTGCTGGGCCACCAGGTCTTTATTCTGCTTCGCCAGCTCCACCATCATATCGGCGGCGTGGTCCTGGTCGACGCAAAAGATGATCGTCTTGGCGAATCGGTCGCCGGTCTTTTTCAAAAAGTTGGTCAGGTGGCGGGCCATGGCTCGGGTGCGCGCCCGGAGCACAAGTTCCCGCTCGAACTCTGGCGTGTGGTAGATCTTGTCGGGGATTGCGCGGCCCAGGCGGTCCACCTGCCCCGGCTCCGGGCGGTAGCCGTCCAGGTCCACGTTGGTCACCACCCGGTGCACCCTATAGGGGGCCAGGAAGCCGTCCTCGATGCCCTGCTTCAAACTGTAGGTGTAGAGGGGGTTGCCAAAGTAGGCGTAGCTGTCGCGGTTGTCCTCGCGCAGCGGCGTGGCGGTCATGCCCAGTTGGACCGCCTCCTGGAAGTAGTATAGGATCTCGCGCCAGCTGCTCTCATCTCGCGCCGAGCCGCGGTGGCACTCGTCGATGATGATCAGGTCGAAGAAATCCGCCGGGTAATCGCGGTACAGGCCCGGCTTCCACTCGTCATCGTCCACCGCCTGGTAGATTGCGAAGTACATATCATGCGCCAGGTTGGCCTCGCGCTGAATCTTCCAACGGGCGTCGCCAAAGATGGCGAAGTCCTTGCTGTAGGGGTCGTCGACCAGGAAATTGCGGTCTGACAGGAACAGGATCTTCGGGCGGCGGTGGGCGCGGTTTTTGCGGTTCCAGCGCGAGTTCCACAGCTTCCAGGCGATCTGCGAAGCGATGGCGGTCTTACCGGTGCCGGTTGCCAGGGTCAGCAGCAGGCGCTTCTGCCCCGACAAGATGGCCGTTACGGCCCGGTTGATGGCAATCTCCTGGTAGTAGCGCATCTGCTTGTTACTGCGCAGCGGGGTCAGCAGCTGCTCCTCGCGCTTTTCCGACACCGGGTTCAGGCGCTGCCATAACGCTTCAGGAGACGGAAAGGCGTCCAGCTCACACAGCTCGCCGGTCTCGGCGTCAAACTCCAGGATCTCGTGCCCGTTGCTGGCATACGCAAAGCGCAGCCCCAGGATCTGGGCGTATTCTTTGGCCTGCGGCAGCCCATCCATCACGTGGTGGTTCTCCTCTTTCGCCTCCAGCACCGCAATCGGGAAGTCCGGGCGGTAGTACAGCAAGTAGTCCGCCCGCTTCTGCACCTTGCGCCAGGCGCGCTGCCCTGCGGGCACGATGCGCCCGTGGGTAAAGGTCACCTGCTCGCGGATCTGGTCATGATCCTGCCAGCCGGCCTGGTGAAGCTTGGGAGTGATGTACTTTCGACAAGTGTCTGCTTCGCTCATGATGGGTTTGAAAGGTCTGCCTCAAGATGTATAGAGATATTGTAGCTTATTTATGGGATTCGGGGTCGTTGCAGCGGCTATAAGTTTCGGCCGCCCCCAGCAATATCCATTGAAAATTGATTCTGAACTCGATCCGGTTTTGCACGAGAAGCGCCTTGCGTAAAGGGGATACAATTTTAAATTTCAAGATAAAACCGGCCAATTTAGTGTATTATATATTGGAGCTCGGCAATCTGCCCGTTTTGGTTATTGAAGTGAGAGAGGTATTGATGGATCCACAGTTGAAAGAGAACGATCTACCCGGCGGCGGTCAAAAAGAGCGTGCGTCGATTCTTTGGCATTCCTATCTTACTGGGGACCACTCTCAAATCGATAAAATGACGAAGGTTGTGCGGCAGGTATTTAAGTATTTGCCCTCCAGCCCTCGCTGTCTGGTCTGTAATGCGCCTTTTCATGGCGTGGGCGGTATGTTCGTAAAAGGCCTTGGTTTTTCGGCCGGGCGATCCAGCCTCAACCCGACCCTGTGCGGCCGCTGCGAAGTGATTGTGAAACAACATCAAGTGGGGGCCGAAGTGCCGCTGACGCTGCTCTTTGTGGACGTGCGCGGCTCTACCACACTGGCTGAAGAGATTGGTACGACCGCCTTCCAGCAGCTCATCAACCGCTTTTACAATACCAGCACCCAAATCCTGATCCGATCCCACGCCCTGATCGAAAAGATGATCGGCGACGAGGTGGCGGGCATCTATGTTCCGGGTATTGCAGGGCCGGCTCACGCGCAGACTGCGATCGAGGCGGCCCGGGCTTTATTGAACGCGACCGGGGTTTCAGACCCGAATGGGCCCTGGATCCGAGTCGGCATTGGCGTCCATACGGGCGCAGGCTATGTTGGCGCGGTGGGATCCAGCCAGGGAATCAGTGACATCACGGTTTTGGGCGATGTTGCCAATACGGCAGCACGTTTGGCCTCGCATGCCGGCCCTGGTGAAATTCTGGTTAGTGAAGATACCTGTCCTGCATTAAATTTACGCCTGGACGACTGCGAGAAAAGGCAGCTTCAGCTAAAAGGCCGCAGCCAGCTCTTATGCACGCGAGTCCTGCATGCCTCGGATGCGTGAGCTGCCCAGCCTGAAACGGGCCGGATAGGCGGCTGCACGTTTCGACCGGCGCTGCGCTAAGGAAAGTTGGGGCCATTGAAGCGCCCTCCGTAAATGGAGGGCGCTCTTTATGTGTGTAAATACAGGGAGTTCGTATAATTAAAACGTGAGACGAGAAATCTTAATTCATGCTGCCCGTTTGACAGGAGATTGCGGATGGATCTATGGAAGTACTTTGACATCACACACCGGGAACACGTTGTGTGCAACCCGACAAGTGTTGAGAAACTTGAGGAACTTATCGCTCTACTGCGCTTGAAACCTGGAGCACGGGCGCTTGATATCGCCACGGGTAAGGGCGAGTTCAGCATCCGGCTGGCGGAACGGTACGAGATTGAAGGAACAGGCATCGATATCTCGCCGTACCATATTTCGGACGCACAGAAGAAGTGCAAAGAACGCGTTCCGGATGCTCATTTGACGTTCTTGGAGATGGATGGGGCCAATTATAAGCCGGAGGAGCCGGAGAGTTTTGATCTGGTGGCCTGCATTGGAGCGAGCTGGATCTATGGCGGCCACAAAGGAACGCTCAAGGCGCTGAAAGAGATGGCAGCCCCCGGAAGCTGGCTGGTGGTGGGGGAGCCATACTGGCGACAAGAACCCGCAGCGGAGTATTTGGAAGCCACCGGAGAAGAACGGAATATGTTTGGGATGCACTACGAGAATATGGAGGCGGGCCAAGCGCTTGGGCTAGAGCTGGTCTACACCCTGGTAAGCAGCCCGGATGATTGGGACAGATATGAGGGGCTGCAGTGGTATGCGGCGACGGCGTGGGCAGACGAGCATCCGGATGATCCGGACGTGGAAGAGGTGTTGAAGCGAGTAGGGCAGAATTGGGCGAACTACTTGAGGTGGGGGCGGGAAACCGTTGGATGGTCGATTTATGTGTTCAAGAAGGATGGTGTTTTTGCGGCTGGCGGGCAGCCCGGCCAGCCTTCTTTTCGTTGACCTTATACAAGATAATTACAACGTATCCGGAGACCCTTATAATTAATAGTACGTCAGCTGTACACAGAAAAGCGTTCGTAGACAAGTTTTATTCTGTCCGCAATCTCCCTGTGAAATTCTGACGTAGAGAATAGGGCTGCGAAGCGTGAAACTTAAAATGTATGATCTCAAAAATCTGAAAGGTGATCTGACCGGAGGATTGGTCGCGGGTATTGTCGCCCTTCCTTTGGCGCTGGCCTTCGGCGTGCAATCTGGATTGGGAGCAGTCAGTGGGCTTTATGGCGCCATCGCGATCGGTATTCTGGCTGCCCTTTTTGGGGGTACTCCGACTCAGGCAAGTGGACCGACCGGGCCAATGACGGTAATATCAGCTGCGTTTGTTATTGCTGCCATTAATTTTTCCGGGAGTTTAGAGCGTGCACTAGGCATAATCGTTCTGACCTTTGTGTTGGCAGGCGTTCTCCAAATCCTGTTTGGACTTCTCAGTATCGGGCGCTACGTAAAATATTTCCCATATCCTGTAATCTCCGGCTTTATGAGCGGTGTGGGGTTAATCATTATCTTGCTTCAAATTTATCCCTTTGCCGGACTTTCTGCACCTGCAAACACCCTGGCTGTTTTCACAGAAATCCCGCGTTTTATGGCTGGTCTGAACTGGGCTGCCCTTGGGCTGGGTGTATTGACTGTGTTGATCTTCTACACATTCCCGCGTGTGACAAAGGCGATTCCCAGTTCCCTGGTAGCACTTCTGACTGCATCGCTGGTTGCATACTTCCTGAAATTAGACATCCCCCTGATTGGCAATATTCCATCCGGGCTGCCATCGCTTCAAATTGGCGGATTATTCCGTATCGATTCAGCAGCTTACCCATTGATTCTGGAATTTGCCCTTGTGCTTGCCGTTCTCGGATCAATTGACTCTTTGCTGACCTCGGTGATTGCCGACAATATCACGAAAACCAAACATGACAGCAATCGTGAATTGATTGGTCAGGGGATAGGCAATATTGCCGCCGGGTTGTTGGGGGGCATACCAGGCGCCGGTGCGACCAAAGGCACGGTTGTAAACATCAAGGCTGGCGGAACGACCCGGCTTTCCGGAGCCATTCACGGTTTCTTCTTACTTGCCGTACTTCTCGGTGTTGGACAGCTTGCCGCGTATATCCCTCTAGCTGTACTGGCAGGCATCCTCATTCCTGTCGGCTTTGGCATTATCGACTACAAAGGCCTAAAACATTTGCTGCACGTACCCAAAGCAGATGCTGTGGTTCTCGTCACGGTTTTTTTGGTGACAACTTTTGGCAGCCTTATCAATGCTGTAGGCATCGGCATTATCCTGGCTTCACTACTTTTCATGAAGCGGTCAAGTGATTTGGCGGAAGAAGGCACGTCAATAAAGGCGTTGGTGGGTATAGATGGAGAACAAGCCTGGGAAGATGAAAAAACCATCTACGATCAATATAAGGATCGTATCTATATTAAGCATCTGTATGGCCCCATGTTCTTTGGATTTTCATCCCACTTCCAGAATTCAATCAAAGAACTCGATGAAAATATTCGTGCATTGATTATTCGGATGGATCGAGTTCCCCACATCGATCAAACTGGCCTATACGCTTTGGAAGAAGCCATTTTTGCCCTGCAAAACAAAGGTGTGCTAGTTCTTCTCACTGGCTTACAACCCCAACCGCAAGACATGCTCCGAACCATTGATATTGTTCCTGACTTGCTTCCAGAAAGTCGGGTATTTGAGGAGTTTGAGCAAAGTATTGAATGGCTGAAGCAGGAACTCGTACAGGAACGAATCATAGAAGAAGGCAAATTCATTGAGGTCAGGGAAGTCATTCCGGGACTGAAATAACACAAAAACCCCATCTCAAATGAAAAAGGAGTGAAATATGAAAAAGCAAAGTAGTAGTCTAAACACCCAAGCGGAAGGGCTGGTCGAAAGCGTACTGACGCAGGAAGAGCAAGCAAGGCTGACGCCTGCGAGAGTGATCGAGTTATTAAAAGAAGGAAATGAGCGATTTGTTAACGGTGAGGTGACGCTGCGGAACCACAAGGAGCAGATTTGCCGCACCGCTGCCAATCAGTTTCCCAAGGCTATCGTGCTTTCCTGCATTGATTCGCGGGTTCCCGTGGAAGACGTGTTCGATCGGGGAATTGGTGATATGTTCGTCGCTCGGGTGGCAGGCAATTTTGTAAACACAGACATTCTGGGCAGCATGGAATTCGCCTGCAAGGTGTCCGGTGCTAAGCTGATCTTGGTGATGGGACACGAGTATTGTGGCGCTGTAAAAGGGGCTATTGACGCAGTCGAACTCGGTAACATCACCGCAATGCTAGAAAAGATCAAACCGGCGGTAAACAGCTTTTCGGGTTACGAGCGTGAGAAGGCAAGCGCAAACGCAGAATTTGTCCATATGGTGGCGGAAAAGAACGTTCAACTAAATGTTGAAAAAATCCGAGAGGAAAGCCCCATCCTTCAAGAAATGGAGGCGGCTGGAGAAATCAAAATAATCGGCGCTATGTATGACATGGAATTCGGCCAGGTGAATTTCATGGAATTGTGAGATGATCGATAACTAGACCCACATCACGCAAAATATCGCTCTGCTGTTAATCGGGTCGCTTTACAACAAGGCCTTTTACGATCAGGATTTTTGATTGCACGCTTTCTGTGGCTTTCGGCTGTTGGTGGGATGTGTCAATGAGTTGAGGCATTCTATAGATCCCCTGAACAAAGCGTGCGGCGTACTTGTGGGTGTTTGCGCGATTTTCAAGTTGTTATGTGACCTTTGTGTTTTTCCTGCTTACAAGCAGAATCCATTTCCCCTCACAAGCCGCTCACGGCTGCGATCCGATGATAACCTTGACTTCTCTCCTGCAGACCGATTCCGATATATGGGGATAAGTTCCGGCCCGTGCTGCGCGAAGTAAACTTGGGATCATTGAAGCGCCTTCTAGAGATAGGGGCGCTTCAATTTAAGCTCGACAGCCCGCCGAGGGGATGGCGGGCTGTCTTTCGATCCGATGAGCAACCGGCGCTGCCGGCTTTGTGCTTACTTGATCACCAGCGTCTTCTGCACGACGGTGTTGTTGGCGTCGACCGGGTCGAACGTCAGGCTCGACACCCAGGCGTTATTGACCAGATCCTTGCCCGGCTTGGCGGTCTTGCTGACCTTGACGGTGAGCTTGATGGCGGCGGTTTCGCCGCTCGCCAGGCCGCCTGTCGTGCAGGTGAGCGTGCCTTTCGCGTTCTTGCAGGCCCAGCCGGCCGGGGCGGAGATGGAAACGAAGGTGGTGTTGACGTCGAGCTTATCCGTCAGCGTGACGCTTTCTGCGCTGTCCGGCCCGAGGTTGGTCACGGTCAGCGTATACACCAGCTTGGCGCCGCGCTTGATGGAATCCTTGCCGGCGGTCAGGTCGACGGCAAGGTCGGCGGCGGCGGCCTGCGCGTTGACCACCTGGGTCAGGGTGAGGGTGGCGTTGTTGAAAACCCCGCCCCAATCGGTGTAGAGGGCCTTGATCTCGTGCGTGCCGGGTTCTAGCGTTGAGGTGACACATACTGCCGGGGAATTCTCGATAGCCGGATTTCCATCTTGGTCAAACACAATATTGAGATACAGGTCTGAGCAGCCATCGATTGGGGTTCCATCGGCCGAAAACGTGACAAGCCCCACAGGAGGGATCACGCCATCCGGGGTAGCTGCATTGCCGTTTGCGCTCACAGTGAAGGTCACTGCCTCGCCGGGAGTGGAAGGATTGGACGAGGAGGACAGGTCGAAGACGCCGTCGATCATGACCGCGAGCCCGTAAACCTCATAACCAACCGCCTGGTTTTGATCCTCTGCCTGCACGGCGAAGTAAAAGCTGCCTGCGATTGTTGGCGTGCCGGTGAGGACGCCGTCCAAGCTCAGCTGCAGGCCATCGGGCAAATCGCCATAGCCGTCCTTGAGCGTGTAGGTGTAGGGGCCTTCCCCGCCGGTCGCAGTAAATGTAACCGGGCCGTAAGTCGCGCCGAAGCTGCCGCCCGGGAGTGGATCCGCCGTGCTGACGGTAATCCGCGGGTAGTAGCTGCCGAAGTAAGCCGGATAGATGTCATGGCTCAGGGTAAACTCTAACTGCGTCGGCGTCGTCGTCTGCCAGCCCGGCTGCACTTCTTCGCTCAGGCGGATGCACTGACCACCGGGCACGCCCGTGAACAGGAACGATCCCCAGTAAGCCGAGACTACCGGCGCTATCGTGCTCCCGTCCTCGCGCACAACCGCAGCTCCGGCGCAGGTCGTCAGGTTGATCGTCCATCCGGACACCCAAGATTTGCCACTGGTATAAGCGCCATCCTGATTTTGATCTTCGAAGACGATCCCTTGAATTTGATAGCTGCCGGCCTCCACCGTGAATGGCATGCTGCCCGAGACGGGATTATAGGCAGCAGCATCTGCGGGGGTGAAACTGGCTGCAAGGGTATGGCTGCCGACGGCAAGCGTCAGGCTGACTTCCTCGCAAAAGAATAGACCGGTCTCATCTTGTTGCACACCCTGGCACGCGGCAACCGGTTCTCCGTCAATTGCGAAGTCCACCGATCCCCAAACGTCCTGGTAGTTTGCCCTCACTGAAGCGCTGAGGTTGAACGGGTGGCCGTAATAGGTCGGGGTCGAGATACCGATGCCTAACTCGGGCGTGATTTTCTGAGGACCGACCACCTGGGTCAGGGTGAGGGTGGCGTCGGAATAAAGGCCCATTCCATCTGTATAGGCCGCCGTGATCTCGTGCGTGCCCATCTCAAGCGCAGCCGTTGTGCAGGTCACCGGGTAATTCCCGAAGGTCGGGTTTCCATTCTCGTCAAAGACCGGCTCTCCATTCTCATCAAACAAAACATTCAGGATCAGTCCCGAGCAGCCATCGATTGGGGTTCCACCGGCCGAAAACGTGACAAGCCCCGCAGGAGGGACAGCGCCGAATTGAGGGTCAACCGCAGCGCCGGACCCCGTAAGGGTGAAGGTCACCGCTTCGCCGGGAGTGGAAGGATTGGACGAGGATGTCAGGTCGAAAACGCCCACGGCCTGGATCGACAGCCGGTACTTTATATCTCTCGTTAATCCGTTCGAGTTGGTCACATGCAGCACCAGCTCGCTTGTTCCCCCGGCGGTTGGCGTGCCGGACAGGGTGAACGTATCCGGATCGAAGGTCAAGCCGTCCGGCAAGACGCTGGATGGCTGCATTGTGTAAGGAGGCGCCCCGGCATAAACCTCAAAGGTTTGCTCAAAGTAGGCCCCCACGCTGCCTCTCAGCGTTTCCTCTGGATTGGGCAGGACGTCAATGTGCGGGTAGTAAACGCCGATCTCGAAGTACTGGTCTCCGCTGAGCGTCAGGTTGTCATAGGGGGTCGTCTGAACGTATCCATCGAACCCGATCAGGTCGACATACAGGCAGTAGGTGTGACCATCGATGGGTACGGGATAGTAGGTGAATTCGCCCGTGGGCGAATATGTGACGACATTCCCTTCCAAGAAGCTGTCGCAATCCTGGTTCAGGAAGACATTCCAGGACCCATGGGCGACTTCGGTCTCGTCTCTCTCGCCGTCCTGGTCATCGTCCATGAACACCAGCCCGCTGACGATGGCCTGTGGGGGATTCACCTGCAGCGTGCCCGTGCCGGACCCTTCCTGATAAAGGGCGCTGGAGGAAACGTCTGGGGTGAACTCTGCCTGAATGTCGTAGGCGCCGGCTGTCAGTTCAGCCGGGGGGATATAGCTGGTGCAGTAGGCCTGACCCCAGGCATTCGTCGATTTCGCTTCTGTTCCCGAGCAGCCCGGGACCGGAACGCCGTCGACCGAGAAGGACATCTTGCCGGTTGGCTGCGGGGAATAGTACGGATCGGGATGCCGGGCAGCGGCGCCCAGGCTGATCGGTGCGGTGTTGCCAACATAGGTCGTCGAATTAAGGCCCACATCCACGATTGGCCGGACCCTGGTGACAGTCCAGGTGTACGCCTGGGAGCCGGGCATGTCGCTGCCATCATCTGCGACGACGGTGAAGGTGTAGGTTCCGACCGCCGCCGGCGCGCCGCGAAATTCTCCCGTATCAGCGTTGATGTGGACACCTTCCGGCAAGTCGCCGGACGTGGTGTACCAGGTGCAGTTTGCGCATTCGACGCCGCCCGCGTACCTGGCGATTAACACAAGCTGGAAATTGACCGTTACCATCGCGTCCGGAAGTGCGGATGGTTCGATGGTCAAATTGGCCGTCGCGGCCATGGCCGTCTGCCTGGGCCCGGTGAATACCAGACCAAACAGCATCGCTAGAATGACAATCCAATTCCATTTCGTTTTCATTTCAATCTCCTTTGGGTTTCAATGCTTTGATTTTCAAATTGACCGGTGATCACGTTCAGCAGTTCTTCGGTGGTCGGTTTCTCGGCGGTCGAGCCGGAGAGCAGCAGCAGGCGGTTATCTTCGATGTCCAGCCCGATCAGCTTCAAGTGCGGGAAGTCGTGCAGCAGCGCCAGGGGAAAGCCATCCTTCAGCACCTGGGCCTCCAGGACCAGCACGTCCGGCTGCCAGGCTTCGATCCGGGCGCGGATGCGCTCCGGCTGCGATTCGATCCGCTGCAGGTCCAACCCGGGCGCGTTCCCCAGGCTGGCTTGCAGCCCGGCGATCAACAAGGAAGTTCCGCAAAGCAGGACACGTTTCATCTGCACGCCCGATCCTCTCAAGGTGGGAAAAGCTCTGCATCCAGTATCCGCCGAACGACCGGCGCTGCCTACTCCCCCTGGGGATAAAAAAAGACTAGTCCCGCTCGAGCGGGACTAGTCTTGGGGGAGGGTGAAGGCAGGCGCGCTGAATCGCGGCGGGCCAGGCCCCTGCTGAGCGCATAGGCTGCGGCCTGTTCGCGGTTCTTGACCCCCAGGCGCTGGAATACCTCACCCATGTGGTACTTGATGGTGTGCTCGCTGACCGAAAGGCAGTCGGCGATCTCTTTATAGGAAAGGCCTTGCACTGCCAGCTGCAGGATCTCGATCTGGCGTGCGGTCAGCGTGGGAGGCTCCTCGGTCGCCGCCCGCTCGGGCAAGTCCAGTTCTTCGCGGCGGGCAACGGTTTTCAGCAAGATCCCAGACACCTCGCGGGAGACGGCCGCTTCGCCGCGCATCACCCCTTCCAGGTAGGTCAGGAACGGGCCGGTTTCCAGCGACTTGAGCAGGTAGCCGCTCGCGCCGCTGCGGATCGCTTCGAGCAGGTCGGGCTCGTCGGTGGAGGTGGTCAGCATCACGATCTTACACTCCGGCCACTGGGCCTTGATCAAGCGGGTTGCGGTGACGCCGTCGCAATCCGGCATGCGCACGTCCATCAAGACGATATCGGGGCGCAGCTGGAGGGCCTTCTCCAGCGCTTCCAACCCATTCCGGGCAGTCCCGACCACCTGGACGCCGTGCAAGCTGAGCAGGTTCTTCAGACCGTCCATAAACAGGGCGTGATCGTCGGCCAGCAGCACTTTCATCTTGCCTCCTCGTCTCTCTGCGCGCACATCTGCCTGACTCCACCGGTCGGGGCGGTGACAATCACCCGGGTCCCCTCGCCCGGTGCGGACTCCACAACCACCTGGCCGTTGAACTCCTTGGCCCGCTCGGCCATGATGCCCAGCCCATACGACTGCCGCTCGGTGGGCCGGCGCTGCGGATCGAACCCGACCCCATCGTCTTCGATCACCAGCCGGGCGGAGCCGGGCTCGCCCATCAGCGCCACCCGCACCTTGGTCGCCCCGGCGTGCTTGCGGATGTTCGTGAGCGCCTCCTGCACGATCCGCAGCAGCTGCACCTCGGTTGCCGGATCAAAAGTGGGAGTGGGCCGGCCCTGCTGGGGTTGGATGAACCGGGCGTCGATGCCGCAGGTCTGGCGGAAGGCGCAGATAAAACGCTCCAACGCCCCGGGGAAATCCTCGCCCACCGCGAAGCCGTGCAGCAGCTTACCGATCTCGCCGCGCACGTCCACCTGGGCCTGGCGGGCGTGCCTGGCCAGGATCTGGAGCTGCGCCCTGGCCTGCTCGGTTTGGCCGGCCGCCAGCAAGTCGCCTGCCAGCTGGGCCTGCACGTTGATCAAGGCCAGCTCTTGAGCCAGCTCGTCGTGCAGCTCGCGCGCCAGGCGGTCGCGCTCTTGCAGCGTCGCCAACACCCGCTGCGCCTGGGCCTGCTGCTGTTCGGCCCGGCGCGCCTGGGTGACGCTTTCCATCAAAAACGCCTGCCCGATCCGCAAGCCGCCGGCTTGGGTCAGCGGCAGGCTGGTCACCCGGAAGATCTGCTCTTCCGAATCTTGAAAAATGACATCTTGAGAAACCGGACTGGAGCCGACCAGCGGCGAGAGCCGCTGCCACCAGCCGGGCATCTGCTGTGAGATCGACTGCCGCAGGGCCAGCCGGCCCGGCATCCCCGGCAGTGTTTGCGCAGCCGCGTTGAAATCCACCAGGCGGTTCTCGGCATCGAGGACCAGCAGTCCATACGGCATGTGCGAGATGACCGTATCGCGCGCCACCGGGCTGACGCGCAGGATTTGGAAGCTGTACAAGGCGATGAAATACAAGACGATGGTGAAATCGAGGAACAGCAGCCCGCTCTGCACCGGCGGGATGGAGAGCTGCTGCGGGTTGGGCAGGGGGTACCCGATCAACGGGATGATGCGGCCCAAGATGAGCAGCCACAGCGGCGCCCAAAAAGCGGGGGCGCGCAGCAGGCAGGCGAACAGCGCCGCCAGCGTGGCCAGCATCACCGCCGCGAAGTAGGCGTAGAATCCCCAGCGGATCAGGTCAGACCCCCTGAATACCTGAACCCCGGCATGGACTTCAGACACACTGACCCTGCTGGGAAAGAAGGACAGCCCGACGACCAGGAGCGCCGGCAGGAACAGCAGGTTCAGGCTGCGCCGGGCCAGCCACTTTTCATTCCCGGTGTACTCCAGCACGATCATCAAGACCAGCGGCGGCCCCAGCAGCGGGCAAACGCCCTGCGCCACCCACAACATGTAGCGCACCGGCAGGGAAGGGGTCAGGTTGTGCAGCGCGGCGAAAAGCGACCAGACGAACCAGATCAGGACTAACCAGCGGAAGTGCCGCGCGCCGGGACGCAGCGGCTGCTTCCAGACATACCAGCCGACCAGAACAGCGAGAGCCGTGGTTGCCAGGTAAGGCCAGGGGGAGCTGAGGAAGTTTGTCCAGTTCAAGAGGTTCTCGCCCAACGCATGGATCTGGGTTGATGAAGGTGCGGATGGTATTTGAGGAAGCGGTTAAGAGGAAAAGCCGCAGTCACGTATTTCATTGTACAGTGCCGGGGAGGTAACTACAATCCGTAAAACCACGTATCTTTTTGCGCCAGCCACCCACTCCCGATCAGGTGCGTGGGGAACAAAACCGCAGCCCAACACGGGGATGTGTTGGGCTGCGTTTCCTCGCGAGGATGCCTGGAGCTACTTGTTATCCATAAATATTAGATCAGGTCTTCAATGGATATCCTTTAAAAAAGAACAGATCCAGATTGTGGATAAGGATAAGCATTACATATTTGAAAGGTTCGTAATATTTAATGCCCTTGTGCTTAGACTCTAAAAAGGAAATCGCTATAATTATTAGTAATAGGGGGTATGAAAGAGCATCTCTCAGATTTCAAGCGATACTTAATTATAGGATTCACCACCTCCTACTAAGTTTCATAGGCGGCAAATCTATTTCATTTTCATTTGTAAGGAGTATAAAGCCATGCCAAGTCAAGTTGAGATGCCAGATGGAAGTAATAAAAATTATTCCACTGATTCCATCAAAGAATTAAAACGACTTGTAGCTGCAACCATTGGGGTTGACAGTGATGAAGTAGCAATAACTGATGGTAATGGTCTTCCAGTCCCTGAAAGCTCTTCTCCACCCGCAATTGCAAAAGCGATCCCGAAACCTAAATGGGGTAGAAGATGAGTATCAATGAATATCAATTAGGAAATAATTTAATTAATGCATGCAACACAAGGGGTTATAATTTGCAATTTAAAGTAAAGCTGATTAGTCGAAATTATTTTAATCCTTTTCGAGTTTATTTTTATTTTAAGAAGAATGGTGGCAAACGCAGATTAAACTCTCTACATATCCAATTAATTCTTACTCCTGAAGTAATATTTGAACAAAGGATTCCTCCTTGCCCGGCACATCTTCATAGCTGGCATCCTAATATCTACAATTCTGGGAGAGTTTGTTGGGGAACAGCAAGAGTATTTCCTAATATGAGAATAGCAGGATTACTCAACACCTTGTATAGTTTATTACTTACACCTAATCACAATAGCGCTGTACCAAATCGTTGCCAGTCTAAAGAGGAAACATTTCTAGATAAGATTCGGAACTTTTTACAATGATGAAACCAATGAAAAATGACTATGGGAAGCCTACATTACTAAACGAACAAGATTTGGGAGTCCTTCTTGAAGATTTACTTGATATTAGCAATAGTAGTAACTTCGGTAGTAAATTTGAGGTTTTACTCGCAGAGCCTGAAAGATTTGAGAAGTTAGTTTTTAGAATATCTAGTAGCATTATGAAGCAAGGTGTAAAAATAATTGTTGTAATGCAAGAATATCCAGCAAGTAAATTCGAGCTTTTACCTACGAACGACCCCATATGTATTGAATTAATTCAGTTAGCAAATGATGATCTTAGAAATAAAAAGAGGAAAATTAGATTACTTGATATATTAAATTCACTAACAGAGGCGATTAAAAAAATTGAACTAAAGAGAGAAGATATTTCAGGAGAGAGTGATATACAAGTCAGTAGAAAAGCCTCTTTTAACTTATTTTCTAAAATATTCCCTCAAAAACAAAACACAAACAACTTGGATAAAGTACAAAACGATGAAGGCAAATCTATAAACAAAACGATTAATCCAGAAACAATGCACGAAGTAAAAGATGACAATAAAACCGTAACAGTTTCTACTGATCTCTCAAAACTTGCTAACCGCGTAAATTCAAAGGATTTATTTTCAACAATAATCAAAAAAGTCATCTGGCCGAGAAGTATTTATAAGTCTATACTTGGAGATTACTCTAAATATAGGCCCAATGAATTCGCTTTCATTTGTAGTGGATATTTTCTAAACAACGGAATAGTGCGGATTATCTCCTACTATTCAGGAAAGATGCGCATTAGTAATCCTGGCTATTGTGAGTTGACTGATAAATTTATTGAGACAACGATATATAGTGATATACCTCGAGAAGATGACTTAATTGTTTGGGGACATGTACATCCGATTGATGGACCTAGTGGAATTGACTCCAATTCGTTTAAGGAAATTTCAAAATGGGATCTAGAGGTTTTTAAGTCAGGTCATTTACTAAAACGCTCAATCGCTTTATTAATTAATTCGAATAATGAAAGAGCACTTTTCTTCGATCTCCATTCTAGCAGGCAAATACCATCCTCATTCGAAAATGAATTAAAAGAAGGCAATAATGCTACCTTCTTTTAACACAGGCCTATTAGCAGAAGATTTGCTTGCTGCCAATGCTAATTTAACAAACGTTGTAATAAAGCGTTTTCCATCAGACGATCCAGAGGTAGTGGTTGTCAACCCATTTATCCTTATAATATATCTAAATGGTCAGCGGTATAAAACCGCCGTCTCATTTGATGAATATCCCGCTAGAGTATTCCCTAAAATACTTTTTTATGATGTTCCATCTTGCCCTCATCACCCTCAATTTCTTCACCCAAACATTAATAAATCTAATGGACGCCTTAATCTACTTCTATCCACTGAAAATCCAAGTTTTCATGTTAACCAAACAATCCAAATAACTAATTTAATATTAAACAATCCTATTCACCGCCAGTCGGCATGTAGTTTACCTCCTAGGAAGAGTTTAGAGAGGTCTTGGAGACCTGTTGATCCTAATCTTAAAGATACATTGATTGTTATAGGAGAGGTGGCCCAAACCGTAAAAACAGTTATTGAAATAGGTAAACTTTTTGGCAGTATCATCAGTTTCTTAATGTTAAGTCATATCACATTAAAGGGGTATTAGTAATGAATGATTCTAACATCAAAAAATCAGATGATATTTGGTCTCGGCTAAAACTTTCAGAAGAGATATCTACATCTCTAGAAATATTAAACAAAACACACGTTCTTGTTATTGGATCAGGTGGTCTAGGGAATGATATCGCTTTACGTTTGGCAGGTTCCCATATTTCCCATATCACATTAGTAGATGGGGATATTGTTAGTAAAGCTAATATTCCGCATTCAACATTATTTCTACCAAAACATGTTGGTATGAATAAAGTGGATGTTGTGCATGATTTTCTAATTGAAAAATTTCCGGATATTACTGTTTCCACTGAACCAAAATTTATTCAACAATGTGCTGTTGAAATATTTGATCAGCATAATGTTATTGTATGTGCACCTGATAATGAACAAACCAGAAGGTGGGTCAATTTCTATGCAGTCAAATATAGAAAACCAACGCTATTTGTAGGTGTAAGTGGTACTAAACAAGCGGAGTGGACGGGTTATACATTACTCTACAGGCCGAGCGAGAGTGCATGTTTTGTTTGTTTAGCATCTGGTGGTGAAGACAACAACGCGTATGAATTTAATCGCAAACCAGTAGTAACATTGATAATAACCGCCAAATATGTGGAGGAGATAATATACCCACTCCCATGCTTGCGCCCGTAATCCGTTTCTTATCCAGTTACTCAGCTTCAATTATTTTAAAACTATTATCCCATTCAGGGGAGATTCCCACCTATACTTATTTTGATTTAAGGAAAGTTAAACTTATGAACTATGAGATAAAGGCTGTACCTACTTGTTCAGTTTGTGGTAACACAGAGGAATATGGTATAGACCCCAAAATTATAGAGGAAATAATCAGACCCAGGGTATAGGGTTGGGGAACTAAGGAACTAAAATCCGCTGGTTTTGAGAGCTGGGCGCCTGGTCTTCGCCATCGTCTTGTTCGCATTTATAGATGGCTTGCACCGACCGACCTGGATGCTGGCTGCCTCTACGAAGGCAAACAAGCTCGGGGCCGAGGCAGGGGTGAGAACAGCGGGGGCTAAGTGTTGTAAAGCAGCCAGTTGATGAAATGGACTGCGCCCAGTAAGTCATCGGCCAAAGAGGTGGTGACCCACGCAGCCCTTACAGGTGCTTCGCAAAGCGCTCAAAAGAGCGTCGCCACGCTCCTGCGTGGCGACGCATGAATGTGTTGGGCTACGAGTGTTGTGCGCCGGTCGTTTGGGTTGCGATTCAAGTAATGGGAGCGATGAGGGGGCGGTTAGGGACTTTCGTAAAATTGGACCTGCCCCCCATAGAAATCGTGGGTCCCGGTCAATTTCATCTGCGAGGCCAGCGCTTGCGGGACGAGCCCCCTCGGGTCGGTGTACAATTCATGGCTGTACACCAGCCAAACGCGACGATGCCCGCTCAGCAGGGCATTCAAACGGGGCAGATCGCCGGCGGTCATCTCGGGTTCCAGGATACCGCTGTCGAGCAGATCGAGGGGCAGCCCCTGTTTTTCGACCTGGATGCGCCACTTCTCTTCGTAGGGCCGGAAATAATAGTTGAACGGGATCTCCACAAAGTTGGAGTTGAAAAGGACCAGATCGTCCTTCTCGGCGCGCACCCCGATATAACCGGCCGCGGCCTGCCAGTCCTCCTTTTGATAAAACCGGTAATAATCGCCGGCAGAAAACATGCTGAAAGTGACGATACTCCCCAGCGCCAGGAACGCCAGCGGGCGGAACTTCAACTGCGTGATACCCGCCGCCAGCACCAGGTACAGCGGTATCGTGGTCCAGATCAGGGTCCGGTCGAAAAAGATGGGCCGGCGTAGGCTGACGAGCAGCTCGCCCAGGAAGGGGACGGCAAACAGGGTGGCCAGAAACAAGAGCTGAGCCCCCTTTTTCCGGAAATACAGCAGCCCTAAACAAAGCGCCAGTATATACAGAGACCAGACCACGGCGGCCTGGCCGGCTTGCATGGGCGCAGACGGATACAAAAAAGCCTTGAGCGTCTGGACCACGGCGTCCCAGGTTGGCGCAGGGATCCAGAACCGCCGATCGACGCTGCCGGCTTGCTTGATAAAGGAAGCGAGCCACGGACTCCACAGCAGGAAGATCGCAGCCTGCGCTTTGACCCAGTTCCAAAAAGAGGGAGCCTGGAACCCGGCTGTCAATTCTGTCTTCTTGCTGCGCTGATAAAGCATCAAGCCAAGGACGAAGATGTTGGTGGCCAAAGGGAAAAGGACAGCCGTGTTGTGGCTGAGCAGGGTCAAAACCGAGAACACCACAAACGCAATCCAGGTCAGGTCGGTTGCAATGGCCTGGATGGGCAGCCAGCGGCGCTGGGAAGACACGTCCCGCCACACGGAGTAATGGCGGGAAGCCTTCCGATCGTCAGGCGCTTCCTGACTGGCCGCTTTGTCTTTACCGGCGGTGCGCAAGGTGTGCAGGTACGCCCAGAATTGACTGCCGATGGGCCGGGCGGTGCGTGGATCGGTCAGCAGCCTGACCAGGGCGTAAATCGCCACGGCGGCGTTGAAGGTCAGCAGGGTGTACATGCGCGTTTCTTGGGCATAGCTGATGTTGTACAGCGAGAACGCCAGGAATATGGCCGCCGCCAACCCCATCATCACCCCCGAGATGCGCTTGCCAATCAGATAGATGACCGGAATTGTGCCGGCGCCGAAGAGCACAGACAGCATGCGCGCGTAATAGGGCAAATCCCCGTTTTGGGCGATCCAGAAATGGAGCAAGAAATAATAGAGGGGCGGGTGCTGGTCGATGCGCACGACCCACTGCAGTATTTCCGCAGCACTGTGGCCGGCCATCCAAACGCTGAAGGTTTCATCCAGCCACATCCCATTCTTACTGAGAAAAAGTGCGCGCAGCAAACCGCCAACCAGCGTGATCGCAACCACCAGCCAGGGCGCCAACTCTTCAAAATCGATTTCTTCACTCATCGTCGTTCTCGATCCTGCAGTCCATAAATCTAACCGTGTATCCTTAATTCAACCGTCATAGGGGCATGTAGAGGATGGCGGGGATGGGTCAACGAATCTATTTTACAATCGTTCCGATTGGCTGTCACGTACTGTTTGTCATCAGTCCAAAGATCACGTAGCCCCCTGTTAATGGCTGTCTGGGGGTTGTCTCCGACAGGCACGGATGCCTGTCGCTACGGATGCGGCCTCGTAGCCCCAGACATCCTTGTCTGGGGTCTTGTCTCCGACAGGCACGGATGCCTGTCGCTACGGATACGGCTGTGGCTTCGTAGCCCCAGACATCCTTGTCTGGGGGGTCGCCATCTCAATTCCTCCGCTGCCGCTTAGAAAATGTGCTGCTGGACGTCGAACGTTTGGCAGATCTTACGGATCTCTTCGACGCTCAAGCCTTCCCCAATCTCCGCCACCGTCAGGTTGTGGTACTCATATTTTGCGGCGGTCTCGGCGTATTCGATCCGGTCGGCGGCCCGCTTGACCGAGACGTCTGAGCGCGCCATCACGCCGTGCTTGGCCCAGATCACGATGCGATGCCGACGCAGGCTCTCCACGTTGGCGGCCATCAGCTCCGGGGAGCTGGGGATGCGGAACGGGATGAAGCCGATCCCCTCGGGCAGGTTGATGATCGTCTCGGGCTGCCAGCGCAGCAGGTGCGTGTTCAGGTACTGCTCGTCGGCGTAGCGTGGGATGTGGCTCAAGAAGGTCAGGTTAACCGGCTGGGCGTGGATGATGGCGTGGAAATTGGTGCCGGAGGTGAGGATCTGGTCGTAATGGACGGCCAGGTGCGAGTTGAACTCGCTGGTGACGTAGTCGAAGCGGCGGTGATACGAGGTATACAGCTTACCGGTGCGCCCGCCGGCGTTGATCACGATGCAGGCGATGTTGGCGGTCGGCTCGTCGATGATCTCGCGCAAGCGCCGCCCCGAGCCGCTGACCAGGAAGGTCGCCCCGGCCAGCTCGGGCGCCGGCTCGGGCAGGTCGATCTCGCCGATCACGGGGAAGCGGGTGCGCAGCTCCACCGGCCAGCGCATGCAAACCGAGATATTCCCGGCTGCGCCTTCGCTGGCCCCAATTTCCGCCAGGTGACGCCCGGCCTCGCCCATCATCTCGAGCATGTCGTCCAACTGCGGATACGGTTCTGTGAGCATGGATTGGGTCCTTTCTGGAAGCGGGGTCGTTTTAACCCCGCCGGTTTCACACGCGTTCGGTCGGAATTTCAACCTCAATGATAGAACAAATTCCAGAGACTATCTCGCTCAAGAAGGGCTGTAGCCTCTGGGATGATGTCCAGCCCCCGTCGATCATCAGGGTCGCCCCCGTGATCAGCGACGCCGCCGGAGACGCCAGGAACACCACCGGCTCGGCCACTTCCAGCGGGTCGCCCACCCGCCCAAGCGGGATGCGGTCCACGACCGACTGGCGGAAGTCCGGGTCGTCCAGCCACTTACGCGTGCCGGGGGTCTCGATGAAGGTCGGCGCCACCGCGTTGACGTTGATGTGATAGGGCGCCCACTCCAGCGCCAGGCACTTCGTCAGGTGGGCAATGCCGGCCTTGGTCATGCAGTAGACCAACTCGTCCTTCAGCGCCACGAACCCGGCCTGCGAGCTGATGTTGATGATGCGTCCCTGCTGCTGCCGGATCATCCCCTTGGCGACTTCCTGGCTGGTGAAAAACGTGCCCTTAAGATTGACGTTCAAGGTGGCGTCGAAATCCGCCTCCGTCACCTGCTCGGCGGGATGCGGCAGGCTGATCCCGGCGTTGTTGACCAGGATGTCGATGCGCCCGAACGCCTCCAGCGCCTCGGCGACTGCGCTGCGGATCTGCTCCAGGTGGCCGACGTCCATCTGCACCGTCAGCGCCGTGCGCCCAAGAGAGCGGATCTCGTCGCAGACCTGGCAGTCCTCCGCCTTCACCCGCATCCCCAGAACCACGTCCGCCCCGGCCTGTGCCAGCGCCAGCGCGCAAGCCCTGCCAATCCCCCTGGCCGCCCCGGTCACCAGGGCGACCTTGCCGTTCAGCTCGAATGGACCCATGCTGTTTCCCTCCTTTAATAGAATCTCTTGTCATGATACCTTAAGAATCGGTTTGCCCTTATCACCAAACCGGAAACGAGGCTGGTCTCGCGCATTCCCGCCATGCCCCCGTCCTCAATAATGCGTGATATCACCGAATTGAACCGGTAGGGGCACGGCGGGTAACGCAAGACCGCATCATTTAACCAATACGAAGCCGTGCCCCCGCCCCCCCATAATGCGCAAAACCACCATTTGGATCGTGTAGGGGCACGGCGGGTAATGCAAGACCGCATCATTTAACCAATACGAAGCCGTGCCCCCGCCCCCCATAATGCGCAAAACCACAGGATCGTGTAGGGGCACGGCGGGTAGTGCAAGACCGCATCATTTAACCAATACGAAGCCGTGCCCCGGATGGCAATCATGCATTTTGGCCGAAGGGAAAAGGGCCATCGTTATTTTCCTTGGAAATGGGTTGGGTGGATTGTGGGAGGGGCACGGCTGCGTATTGGTTAAATGTGTTGTCTTGCGCTACCCGCCGTGCCCCTACCGGTAAATCCACATGCCCGCCGTGCCCCCGCCCCCGTAATGCGCAGGACAACATAATTGAATCAATACCCGTGCCCCGGATGGCAATCATGCATTTTGGCCGAAGGTAAAAGGGCCATCGTTATTTTCCTTGGAAATGGTTCTGGTGGATTATCGGGGCACGGCTGCGTATTGGTTAAATTGTGTTGTCTTGCGCTACCCGCCGTGCCCCTACCGGTAGAATCCACATTCCCGCCGTGCCCCCGCCCCCAATAATGCGCAGGACAACATAATTAAATCAATACCCGTGCCCCGGATGGCAATCATGCATTTTGGCCGAAGGTAAAAGGGCCATCGTGTTTTCCTTGGAAATGGGTTGGGTGGATTGTGGGAGGGGCACGGCTGCGTATTGGTTAAATTGTGTTGTCTTGCGCTACCCGCCGTGCCCCTACCGGTAGAATCCGCATGCCCGCCGTGCCCCCGCCCCCAATAATGCGCAGGACAACATAATTAAATCAATACCCGTGCCCCGGATGGCAATCATGCATTTTGGCCGAAGGTAAAAGGGCCATCGTGTTTTCCTTGGAAATGGGTTGGGTGGATTGTGGGAGGGGCACGGCTTCGTATTGGTTAAATTGTGTTGTCTTGCGCTACCCGCCGTGCCCCTTGTATGATTGAAGAGGAGTAAGATCAAGGGTAGTGGATAAGGCCACGGCAGATCGAGTGCCCCTAGGTTAAAGAAAACCGAACCGTAGCGAAGGTCGCCGTGTCCTTCCGATAATAGCCCGAACAGTTGCCGGGACCGCAAATGAGCAAGTCCGTATCCGCAAGGTTGGGACCAGAGAGATGCGATGATGGAGGGCAAAATGAGCGAAAAAGACAAAGCAGCAGTATATGTGGGGATCGATGTGAGCAAGGCACAACTGGATGTGGCCGTACGGCCGTCCGCTAAACACTGGCAGGTGGAAAACAACGAGAAAGGGATTGCGAAACTCGTCGATCAATTGAGTGCATTCCCGCCGACCTTGATTGTACTGGAAGCCACCGGTGGCTTAGAGACAGACGTAGCCGTAGCTTTGGCGGCGGCTCAGATGCCGGTGGCGGTGATCAACCCACGTCAGTCCCGCGATTTTGCGAAATCCACCGGAGAACTGGCCAAAACGGACAAGATTGATGGCGGTGTGCTGGCTCATTTTGCGGAAGCGATCCGCCCCGAGCCCCGCAGGATGCCGGATGAGCAGGCTCGAGAGCTTCAGGCGATCTTGGTTCGTCGCCGCCAACTGGTCGAAATGCTGGTGGCAGAGAAAAACCGACAGAAGCAAGCCCGCTCAGTGATGCAAGTGCGCATTCAAGACCATATTGAGTGGCTGGAGCAGGAGCTGGCAGATATTGACAAGGACTTACATCAGCGCTTGCAAGATAGCCCGGTCTGGCGTGAAAAGGATGAGTTGCTGCAATCTGTCAAAGGCATCGGGCCCGTGACCTCTACGACGCTGCTAGCCGAACTGCCCGAGCTGGGTCAACTCAATCGCAAGCAGATTGCCGCACTCGTGGGAGTAGCGCCGTTCAATCGAGACAGTGGCAAAATGCGTGGCAAACGGGCCATTTGGGGAGGCCGGGCGAGTGTCCGCAGTGCCTTGTACCTGGCAACCCTGAATGCTACCCGCTTCAACGTTGTTATCAAGGCTTACTATGAGCGCTTGGTCCAGGCCGGCAAGTTGCGTAAGGTTGCCTTAGTGGCCTGCATGCACAAAATGTTAACGATTCTCAATGCGATGATGCGTTCTGGTACTCGTTGGGAACCTCGCCTGGCTATGCCTAAATCCTAAATTTGGCCTTGACTTTTATCACAGTTGCTACCGGTAAAATCCGCATTCCGGCCATGCGTTCGCCGAAACCTGGCGGGCATCAGACAGGGCTGAGCAGTTACAAAATCGAGGTTATAATCATGTAGGCTGGCATACGGCCCACCGGTTTTATTCGTATTCATCTTCAAGAGGAAAAATGTTTGGTTTAACGATCCAGCAATTTATATCCAATTTAGTGATCCTGTTCATTGCGCTGCCTTTCCACGAGTTTTCGCACGCCTTCGTGGCCAACGCCTTTGGCGATGACACCCCGCGCCTGAACGGCCGCCTGACGCTCAACCCGGTGGCCCACCTCGACCTGATGGGCAGCCTGATGCTGCTGATCGCCCGGTTTGGCTGGGCGAAGCCGGTGCCGATCAATCCGTACGTCTTGCAGAAGCGCAATTCGGCGGCGGTGATGTGGGTCTCGCTGGCGGGGCCGATGTCGAACCTGCTGCTGGCGCTGCTGGCGGTCGTGCCGCTCAAGGTCGGGCTGGTGTCACCGTTCTCGCAGGGGGTCGGGCCGCTGCCCTCCCTGTACACTTTCTTGACGAGTTTTATCGCCATCAACCTGCTTTTGTTCGTGTTCAACCTGATCCCGCTGGCCCCGCTGGACGGCGAGAAGATCTTCGACTACTTCCTGCCGCCGCAGTTCTCGCGCTTCATGGACACCATCCGGCCCTACGCCCCGGCCATCCTGCTGGCGCTGGTTTTCCTGGGCCCGATGGTGGGCTTGAATGTGATCGGTTGGATCATCAATCCGGTTTTGAACGCCTTCTTCGGGCTGTTTGGCATCTAACAGGAGCGATCTATGACTGTAAAACTGACCATCATCGGCCTGGGGCGCATCGGCGCTTCTATGGGGCTGGCGCTGGCCGAGCAAACCCACCAGCTGACCCGAGTGGGGCATGACAAGGACACCATCGTCGCCCGCCAGGCGGATAAGCTGGGCGCCATCGACAAAATGGAGACCAACCTGCACCGGGCCGTCGACGAAGCCGACATCGTGGTGCTGGCGCTGCCGGTCGACCAGGTGCGCAGCACGCTGGAGGAGATCGCCGGGGATTTGAAGCCCGAGGCGGTGGTGATTAACACCGCCCCGATCAACGAGGCGTCTTCCCGCTGGGCTAAAGAGCTGCTGCCCGAAGAGCGTTACTTCATCACCTTCACGCCCACCCTCAACCCGGCTTACCTGCTGGAGACCGCTGCCGGCATCGACGGCGCACACGCCGATCTTTTCCAGCGCAGCCAGGTGCTGATCACCGCACCCTACGGCTCGGGCCAGGACGCCATCAAGCTCGGCGTAGATCTGGCGGCGCTGCTGGGCGCGCGCCCGCTGTTCTCGGATGCGATCGAGACGGACGGGCTGCTGGCGGGCGGCAACTTGCTGCCGCAGCTGGCGGCTGCGGCGCTGGTCAACGCCACCATCGGGCAGCCCGGCTGGGCCGAGGCCCGCAAAGTGGCCGGGCGCAGCTATGCCCTGGGCAGTGAGCCGCTGGCCCACCTGGACGACAGCGAGCAGTTGGGCCAGTCGGCGCTGCTCAACCGCGACAATGCCCTGCGCGTGATGGACAACCTGATGCGCTCGCTGCGTGACCTGCGGGATGCCATCGCCGAGGGCGACGAGCAGCAGCTCAACGACCTGCTGGAGAACGCCCGCACGCAGCGCAGCCTGTGGATCGATCAGCGCAATGAAGCCCGTTGGGAGAACCAGGCCCGCCAGGAAATGCCGTCGAAAGGCGAATATGTGGGCCGGTTGTTCGGCCTGGGCACCCTGAACCGCTTGCGCGGCAAGGGCAACCAGGAGGGCAAGGAAGGCAAAGACAAGAAGAAGAAATAAGCGCATGGCCTTTTATTGTTACATGGTGGAATGCGCCGACGGCAGTTTTTACACCGGCTGGACGACCGATCCGCAGCGGCGGGAGCGCCAGCACAACCGTGGGGTTGGGTCAGCCTACACCCGCATGCATGGCCCGGTGCGCCTGGTGTACGTGGAGCCCCAGCCCGACCGCAAGACGGCCATGAAGCGTGAAGTGCAGATCAAACGGTACAGCCATCAGAAGAAGCGAGAGATGGCCAACCGGTGTGAGATCGACCTGAAGAATTTTGGAAAGCCGTAGGCTCTCTGGCAAGCGCCACGAGGGCGAACCCCAGCCAGACCTGACCCCGCTGTGGGCGATCCTAACTCTCAACGCTTTTAAATCGAAGAGGCCCCCATGCCCCAACCACAACTCCCGAAAACCCCCTATCTGGTGACGGCTCCCGGCCGGGTGAACCTGCTGGGCGAGCACGTCGACTACAACGGCGGCGCGGTGCTGCCGGCCGCCATCGACCGGGCCGTGCGCATCGCGGCCGAGCCGCGCCCCGGGCGCACGGTGCACCTGCGAGCCCTCGACCTGGACGAGAGCGCGGCCTTCGACCTGGACCACCTGGACGAGAAGCGCGATCTGGAGGGCAAACCCCTGCCCGGCTGGGCGCGCTACCCGGCCGGGGTGGCCTGGGCTCTGCAGCAGCGTGGTCTCAGCACGCCCGGCTTCGAGGCCAGCTTCACCTCCAACATCCCCATCGGCTCGGGGCTCAGCTCGTCGGCGGCCATCGAGGTGGGCTTTGCCGCGCTGTGGCAGGCCCTGGGCGGCTGGGAGGCCACGCGCATGCAGCTGGCGCAGATCAGCCTGGACGCCGAGATCCAGTACGTGGGCCTCAACTGCGGGCTGATGGACCAGTTCGCCAGCGCCAACGGGGTGGCGGGGCATGTGCTGTACTTCAACACCGATACGCTCGAGTCCTACCCGGTGCCCCTGCCCGCCGGGACGGTGCTGGTGATCGCCGACTCGACCATGCGCCGCAGCCTGACCTCCTCGGGCTACAACGAGCGTTTTGCCGAGTGCCGGCAGGCGCTCGCGATCCTGAAGACGCAGCTGCCGGGCATCCACGCCCTGTGCGACGTCTCGCCGGACGATCTGGAGCAGCACGCCGCGCTGCTGCCGGACGTGATCGGCAAGCGCGCCCGGCACGTGGTGGAGGAGTGCGATCGGGTGGAGCGGGCGGTGGAGCTGCTCAAGGCCGGGGACGCCCAGGCCTTCGGGCGGCTGATGTACGCCGGGCACGCCTCGCTGCGCGACCTGTACGAGGTCAGCATCCCTGAGCTGGACACGCTGGTGTCGGTCGCTTCCAGGCTGCCGGGCTGCTACGGGGCGCGCCTGACCGGGGCGGGCTTTGGCGGCTGCACCGTCAACCTGGTGGCCGAGGAGCGCGCCGAGGGCTTCATCCAGGGACTGAAGGACGGCTATTTGCAGGCCAGCGGCCGGCGCGCCGAGGTTTATCTATGCCGCGCCTCAGACGGGGTTGAAGTAACGGCAGTGGATTAAAAAGATACAGGTTGTGAGCGGTTTGATCGCTCACAACCTGTATCTTTTAATCCACTGCCGTTACGGGGCGATTTTCTCCATCTCGTGCTCGAAGCGGTGGACGGGGCGCTTCTCCTCGATGCGCTCCTTGAACTCTTCCAGCAGCGCCTCGGGATGCATCCCCGGCTTCCACATGCCGCCGACCATGCCCGCCAGGGCGAAGGCCGTATGCAGCAGATTGTCTTGCCGGTTGAGCGCCATGCCCATCACCAGGTGGATGCCGCGGTTCAAGCCGAACACCGCCAGCCCCATCGAGGTCAGCGCGCCGAACAGGATCGAGCTGAACCACATGTAGGTGCGTGCGGCGTCCTGGCTGGTGCGGGCGACCAGCCCGCCGACGCCGGTCAGCAGGTGCAGCAAGGCGTGGGCCCAGTTGATGGCGAAGATGCCGAACAGCAGCCCGGGTTTGGTGTTAATGACCTTCTGGTCGTTTTTCGTCACCAGCGGCCCGGTGAACCCGGCCAGCCCAATCACGAGATTGACCATCCCAAAATAGAATGCGATCTTTTGAATCGTGCGCATACATCCCCTCCTGACCCGGGCCGCGCCGGCCCGGAAGCAAATCGAATCCTTGTCTTTGCAGTATAAGAGGGTGACTCTGGGGTTTTCTATTAGGAGAATCCCTGCCTTCGGATGGGGGAAATCTCTACCGGCAGCGCCGCGCAAATTGATAGCATTGGATTGGGGGGGGATTCGGAGACCAATAACATCACCAGGCGGCCCCCAACAGGGTGCTTCGCGAGGATGCCTGGGGCTACGTGTGAACTTCTATGCTGTCGAATCCCTAATCCCTAATCACCAAGTGCCTTAATCCGTAAACACAGGCAAATGCCCGAGCGAGAGGATGTTGGCCCACTTGGCGCGCTCGCCCTCGGTGAGGATGGCGGCTTCGGCGACGATGGTGGCTCCGGCCTTTTGCAGCAGCAGGCGCATACCCTGCAGGGTGGAGCCGGTGCTGATCACGTCGTCGATGATGACGACCCGCTTAGCCTTCATCATCTCGCGGTCCTTCTCGTCCAGGTAGAGGGTCTGCGGCTCGCCGGTGGTGATCGAAAGCGTCTCCGCTTGCAGGGCGTTGCCCATGTAGGGCTTATACGATTTGCGCAGCACCACGTAGGGCTTGTCCACCCGTTCCGAGATAGCGTGTGCGATCGGGATGCTCTTGGCCTCGGCGGTCACCAGCACGTCGTAATCGACGCCCGCCAGCTTTTGCTTGAGCGCCTCGGCGCAGGCGCTGACCAGCTCGGTGTCGCCCAGGATGTTGAGGATGGCGATGGTCAACCCCGGCTTGATCTCGAACAGGGGCAGCTCGCGGTGCACCCCGGCAATATCGATTGAGTACGTCTCTCGCTTCGGCATGGGTCCCTCCAAAAAGGTCGGAAATGAGCGGGGATTTGCTCCCAAGAGGGAAGTTTATCATAGTTTAAGGGGAGTAGAGAACAGAGAGTGGAGAGCAGTTAGAACGCGTTCTAGCTGCTCTCCACTCTCTGTTCTCTACTCCCCTTAAATTAGCGAGCGCCGGGGACGCCGACCCCGGCGCTCTCTTAAGGAGGAGAAGAAGAGAAGTCGCCCTTGCAATTTATGTTACCAGAACAAGTGTTTAATAACTTGACGATTACCCTACGCTCACCCTACGCTGACCCAACAACTATGCAATGTGATCTTGGGGCGATCCAGGTTCAGGAGGGCATTCGCGCAGGGGCACGGCTGCGGATTGGCTCGATGTTGGGGTCTTGCGCATCGTGGGGGTGGGGGCACGGCTTCGGATTGGCTCGATGTTGGAGTCTTGCGCATTGTGGGGGTGGGGGCACGGCTTCGGATTGGCTCAAATGTTGTGAGTGTTGCGCATTGTGGGGGTGGGGGCACGGCTTCGGATTGGCTCGATGTTGGAGTCTTGCGCATTGTGGGGGCGGGGGCACGGCTTCGGATTGGCTCGATGTTGGAGTCTTGCGTATTGTTGGGGCGGGGGCACGGCTTCGGATTGGCTCGATGTTGGAGTCTTGCGCATTGTGGGGGCGGGGGCACGGCTTCGGATTGGCTCGATGTTGGAGTCTTGCGCATTGTGGGGGCGGGGGCACGGCTGCGGATTGGTTCAAATTGTGGGGTCTTGCGTTACCCGCCGTGCCCCTACCGGTTCAATCCACATTTCCGCCATTCCCACAATGCCCCTGTCCCTCGTAATGCACAAAACCACAGGATCGTGTAGGGGCACGGCGAGTAGCGCTAAGACAACGTTGATCTTAACGCAATACGCAGCCGTGCCCCCGTCCCCCATAATGCGCGCGACCACAAATTTAAATCGGTAGGGGCACGGCGAGTAGCGCAAGACAACGTGATTTAACCAATACGCAGCCGTGCCCCCGTCCCCCATAATGCGCAAGACTACATCATTTAACCAATACGAAGCCGTGCCCCGGATGGCAATCACGCATTTTGGCCGAAGGGAAAAGGCGCGGTTGTTTTTTAATAGAAATGATTCGGGTGGATTGTGGTGGGGGCACGGCTTCGTATTGGTTAATGTCTGTGAGTCTTGCGTATTGTTGGGGCGGGGGCACGGCTTCGGATTGGCTCAATGTTGGAGTCTTGCGTATTGTGGGGGCGGGGGCACGGCTGCGTATTGGCTCGATGTTGGAGTCTTGCGCATTGTTGGGGCGGGGGCACGGCTTCGGATTGGCTCAATGTTGTAGTCTTGCGTTACTCGCCGTGCCCCTACCGGTTCAATCCACATTTCCGCCATTCCCACAATGCCCCTGTCCCTCGTAATGCACAAAACCACAGGATCGTGTAGGGGCACGGCGAGTAGCGCAAGACAACGTGATTTAACCAATACGAAGCCGTGCCCCCGTCCCCCATAATACGCAAGACTACATCATTTAAACCAATACGAAGCCGTGCCCCGGATGGCAATCACGCATTTTGGCCGAAGGGAAAAGGCCATCGTTATTTTCCTTGGTAATGGTTTTGGTGTATTATCGGGGCACGGCTTCGTATTGGCTCGATGTTGGAGTCTTGCGCATTGTGGGGGTGGGGGCACGGCTTCGGATTGGTTTAATGTCTGTGAGTCTTGCGCATTGTGGGGGTGGGGGCACGGCTTCGTATTGGTTCAATGTTGGAGTCTTGCGTATTGTTGGGGCGGGGGCACGGCTGCGGATTGGTTCAAAGTCTGTGGTCTTGCGTATTGTTGGGGCGGGGGCACGGCTTCGGATTGGCTCAATGTTGGAGTCTTGCGTATTGTTGGGGCGGGGGCACGGCTTCGGATTGGCTCAAATTTGTGGTGTTGCGTTACCCGCCGTGCCCCTACATCCTGTTGTCTTGCGTTACTCGCCGTGCCCCTACCGGTTCAATATTAGGGTCTTGCGTTACCCGCCGTGCCCCTTGTATGATTGAAGAGGAGTAAGATCAAGGGTAGTGGATAAGGCCACGGCAGATCGAGTGCCCCTAGGTTAAAGAAAACCGAACCGTAGCGAAGGTCGCCGTGTCCTTCCGATAATAGCCCGAACAGTTGCCGGGACCGCAAATGAGCGAGTCCGTATCCGCAAGGTTGGGACCAGAGAGATGCGATGATGGAGGGCAAAATGAGCGAAAAAGACAAAGCAGCAGTATATGTGGGGATCGATGTGAGCAAGGCACAACTGGATGTGGCCGTACGGCCGTCCGCTAAACACTGGCAGGTGGAAAACAACGAGAAAGGGATTGCGAAACTCGTCGATCAATTGAGTGCATTCCCGCCGACCTTGATTGTACTGGAAGCCACCGGTGGCTTAGAGACAGACGTAGCCGTAGCTTTGGCGGCGGCTCAGATGCCGGTGGCGGTGATCAACCCACGTCAGTCCCGCGATTTTGCGAAATCCACCGGAGAACTGGCCAAAACGGACAAGATTGATGGCGGTGTGCTGGCTCATTTTGCGGAAGCGATCCGCCCCGAGCCCCGCAGGATGCCGGATGAGCAGGCTCGAGAGCTTCAGGCGATCTTGGTTCGTCGCCGCCAACTGGTCGAAATGCTGGTGGCAGAGAAAAACCGACAGAAGCAAGCCCGCTCAGTGATGCAAGTGCGCATTCAAGACCATATTGAGTGGCTGGAGCAGGAGCTGGCAGATATTGACAAGGACTTACATCAGCGCTTGCAAGATAGCCCGGTCTGGCGTGAAAAGGATGAGTTGCTGCAATCTGTCAAAGGCATCGGGCCCGTGACCTCTACGACGCTGCTAGCCGAACTGCCCGAGCTGGGTCAACTCAATCGCAAGCAGATTGCCGCACTCGTGGGAGTAGCGCCGTTCAATCGAGACAGTGGCAAAATGCGTGGCAAACGGGCCATTTGGGGAGGCCGGGCGAGTGTCCGCAGTGCCTTGTACCTGGCAACCCTGAATGCTACCCGCTTCAACGTTGTTATCAAGGCTTACTATGAGCGCTTGGTCCAGGCCGGCAAGTTGCGTAAGGTTGCCTTAGTGGCCTGCATGCACAAAATGTTAACGATTCTCAATGCGATGATGCGCTCTGGTACTCGTTGGGAACCTCGCCTGGCTATGCCTAAATCCTAAATTTGGCCTTGACTTTTATCACAGTTGCTACAGGTGGGATTTTGTTTGCGGGGGCGGCTGCATGGATTCTAGGCCTCTTCTTCCTTCGGCAGGGGCAGGCGCTCTTTGCCGGCGGCGTCGCGCATGGTGTTGAGCAGCAGGCGCTTGAGGATTTCGTAGAACGAGATGCCGTACATGTCGAGGATCACCGACAGGGCCACGTCCAGCTCTTTGGGGCCGAAGGCCGGGTTGCAGTTCGAGTCGATGAAGAAGTAGCGCCCAGACTGATCCATGCGCACGTCGAACTTGCCGTAGTCGTACATCTTGGTCACATCGAAGGCTCGCTTGACGTATTCCTTTAAGATCGGATCGTCGACCTTGGCGTACTGGAAGCTCTCCGACCCGGGCCGCAGCCACTGGTCCTCGAAGGTGGTGAAGATGTACTTCTCCTCACTCTCTGGGAAGACCTTCTCGGCCAGGTAGACCTTTTTGATCATGCCCTCCAGCAGGATGGCGGTGATCTCGCGCCCCACGATGAACTCCTCCACCAGCACCGGCTGCTTGTAGGTCTGCGTCAGGAAGCGGACGCGCTCGCGCAGGTGTTTCTCATTCTCCGAGACCGCATCCACCGTGATCTCGACCGCGCCGTGGATGGCGTTCAGCTTGGAGATCAGCGGGAAGCGCAGGGTGGGGTCGAGGTAATCGTTGGGGGTGTTGAACAGCTGATAATTGGGCACCGGCACACCGTTCTGCTGCAGCAGCTTCATCACCAGGAACTTGTTGGTGTCCAGCGACAGGCCCAGGATGTCTGCCCCGGTGTAGGGCAGATCGAGCAGCTCCAGCACGCCCGGGATGGAGGCGGCCAGGCTCTCGTCGCCTTTGAGCGAGTCGACCAGGTTGATGACCATCTCGGGCTTCTCGCGGATCAGCGCGCCGGGCAGGCGGGCGTTGCCGGGGTGCAGGTGCACGCTGATGCCCAGCGTTTCCAGGTAGCGGGCGATCAGGGCTGCGTCTTGGTCGGCTTCTTTCTCGGTGATGTACTGGGCCTCGGTGGGGAAGTACTCGCGCCGCACGTCGCTGTAGACGATGGACAACCGGCGCGGCAACTCGAAACCGCTCCCGTTCCGTTCGGACTTGGAATTTTTGTTAACCATCCGGCGTGCACCTCTGGTATTAAAATGCTATCGAAAAGGTGGCTCGATCCGTATTTAGGATACAGGAAGAAAGGTTGGCTGTCAACGGGCGTGGTTCAATTTCCGGACGGTGGAGTGGTTTGCAGGCACAGCCGCGAATTGAAACGCGCCCGCTGTCAACCATGGTTGACATTCTCACCAGAAAAGGTATAATTTCCCTTGTACGTTTTAAAAATATGATTTTAGGGGAACATTGAAGTGGTCCATCGAAGACTCCCTTCCTTAAACTGCATCCCCTGGGTAACGAAAACCCCACCGGACGGGCAGACTGACAGCTGCAGCGCCCGCCGAAAAATGATTACAGCGATTTCGATCGAAAAAGAAGACGCCCTTCCAGCCCCTGCCGCTTTTGCAGGGCAGATTCCACTTCCATCGCCGCGCTGGTTGGGCAGCCCCTACGCTCGCTGAGAGGAACAGGCATGCGGCATCCCAAAGCGGAAGTCGAACAGGAGAATACCGAAGCCTTGATCGCCAGGGTGGAGGAACTCGAACAACGTCTGGCCGAGGCAAATGAGGCGCTGCGCTACCAGCGCAAGGCCTTCTCGGAGCAGGAACGGGAGCGCGAGATCTTAGAGAAGCTGATCGAGCGGCTGCCGGTGATGATCGTCATCTACCATCCGGAGCTGAAGAATTTCCAGATCAACACAGCGGTGAAGCGCATCCTGGGCTATACCGAAGAAGATCTGGCCCAGCCGGGTTTCGACCTGATGGCGCACGTCTACCCCGACACAGAGGTCCGGGCTCAGGTGGCCGAATTTATGCGCACACTGAAGGATGGCTGGCTCGACCTGGTCGCCACGGCCAAGGATGGCAGCCTGGTGGAAACCTCCTGGTCGAATATCCAGCTGGCCGATGAGACCAAGATCGGCATTGGGCTGGACATCCGCGATCGCAAGCTGGCCGAGCAGGCCCTGCGTGAGAGCAACGAGCGTTTCCGGGTGACGCTCTCCTCCACCCCCATCACGGTGTTCACCACAGACCGGCAGCTGCACTACACCTGGGTCTACAACAACCCCGGCGCCCGGCGCAATTCTTCGCGGCTGCTAGGCAAGCGTGACGATGAACTGCTCCCTTTGGGGGAGGCTGACGAGCTGGTGGCCTTCAAGCAATCGGTGATCGACAGCGGCAAGGGCGCCCGGCGTGAGATCGAGCTCAGGGTAGAGGGGGAGATGTGCCTGTTCGATATCTCTCTCGAGCCGCTGTGCAATGCGAGCAATGAGGTGGTGGGATTGACCGGCGCCTCGATCGAGATCACCCATCAGCGCCAGGTCGAGAAGGAGTTGCTCCGGAACCAGATGCAGATGGAGGTCCAGCGCCGCCTGATCGAGCACCGCGAGCAGGAGCGCATCGAGATCGCTCGCGACTTGCACGATGGCCCCTTGCAAGAGATGATCGGCATCTACTTCACCCTCAAAGAAGCCTCCGGAGCGGGGGATACCGCTCGCATGACCGAAAAGCTGGACACGCTGGAAAGATCCTTGCAAAAACAGATCGGCAGTTTGCGCTCCTTCTGCAGCGAGCTGCGGCCGCCGTCGTTGGGGCCGTTTGGGTTGGAGAAAGTGATCCTATCGCACGTCGAAGCCTTCCGCCAACGCCACCCCGAGATCACCCTTAACGTTCTGCTGCAAAACGATCACGAAGCGCTGGAAGAAGCCCAGCGCATGGCTCTGTTCCGGGTGTATCAAGAGGCGCTGAATAACGTGGTGCGCCATGCCAACGCCCACCAGGTGTGGGTGCAGCTGCTGGTTGAAAATGATTTTGTTAAGCTCGAGATCCGTGACGATGGCGATGGTTTCGAAGTGCCGGAGGAATGGATTGTTTATGCCCGCAGGGGGCATTTTGGCCTGGTGGGAATGCAAGAACGCATCCAATCGGTTTCCGGGTCGTTCTGGTTAAGCTCTGCGCCAGGTCAAGGCGTTTGTCTGACTGCCGCCGTGCCTTGCAAATCCCTTATTGATAAGAGAGGTGGTAAAAGTTTTCATGAACCCAATCCGAGTAGCCATTGCTGACGATCACACGTTGATGCGCATCGGGCTCCGCAATCTTTTAAATCGCACGCCGGGCATCAAGGTGGTCGGTGAAGCTGAGAATGGTGAAAAGGCGCTGGAGATGGTCGAGCGAACGCAGCCAGATATCCTTATTTTGGACATGCAGATGCCTGTTCTGGATGGTGTTGCCGTTGCCAAGAAATTAAAGAAGGCGCTTTCGCCGGTGAAAATCCTGGCTTTCAGCGCCTTCGATGATAAGTATTATATTTTGTCGCTGCTCGAGCTTGGCGCAGCCGGTTACCTGGTCAAGGACGAGGACCCGTCCGTGCTGGTGGATGCGATCAAGCGCACCGCTGCCGGCGAGACCGGCTGGGTGTCACCACGCCTGGCAGGCAACTTCAGCAGCGCCCCGCACTAACCCTTCTTCACCTTCTCCCACTCGCTCCGCAGCTCCTCGATCAGCGTGTCGTCACCATCCACCACCGAGGACCACAGCGCCAAGAGCATATCATCCCCCAGCCTCGAGCGCAGCACCCGCTGCTTCAACTTCTCTTTTTTGCTCGGCTCCGCATCGTGACCCGCCACGACTGCAGCTGCCGCTGCAGTCTCGTTCGGATCCAGCAGGCGCGTGTAGTTCACCCGCCCCCCGGCATCCACCCCACTCACCGGCAGGCCTGCGGCTGCCAGCTCTTCATGCAGCTTGCGAACGTCAATCTTCTTGTCTGCCATGTTTTCTCCTAAGCCCATATCGACCCAAACAGCGCACTCGTTCCCAGATCCGGGTCGTTCGTCCCAGTAAACACAACCAACCCTCTTACCGCCTTTTCAAGCCAGTAATACGTGTGCTTTCCCAGCCCCGCATACTCCCGCACCATTGCCGTTGCCCTGGTCCCCACAATCGAAGAAGTGTCTGCCCCGCCCAAACCTTCACCAATCAAACCCGCCATCGGTGTGTTCGGACTGTTATCACTGATCGCAGCCATGGCAAATTCCCCAGTTCCACACTTCACCCCAACACTCAGGTTCAGCTCCAACCACGTCTCCCCATCCCCAACCACCACCGCCACCATGCAATCTAACAAGTTCGCCATCCGGTAAGCCAGCTCGTTACAGGTCCAGCTTGAAACCGGTATCTTTCGCTCCAACCGCCTGGGCGCCCGGTTCTCCTGGTTCCAAACGTACCGCTTTAACAGCGTGTCGCAAGTTGCCCCGGCCGTGTCCGTCCGCACCGTCCCGATAAACCGCTTGCGCGGTTCCCCAGCCAGCACTTTAACCCCGTCCTGGTACGCCTGTGCCACTCCCCGGCCGGTATCCGAAGCCCACTCAACCAGCTCGCTCTGCAGCTGCGCCCCATCCCAGTAAAAATAAATATCGTAGTTCTTTACCAGCTTCCCAGCCAGCGGTATCACCAGCTCCGCAAACTCATGCAGCACCCAGCCCACTCCCGGCGCATACAACGGCAGCAAGTTACCCTTGTATGCACTGTAGTAAACCGTGTCGCTGCTCAAAACGTCCGCCGTCGTTAAAGGCATGCTCGGCGTCAACGTCAATCTTCCGCCCGCCCCCAGCCCCGGAAAAAGCCCCAGCTGGCCCCTCAGCGCCTCTGTGCGCTCCGTTCGCACGCTCTCAGGGATTATCTGGCCTCCATCCCAATAAAAACGCCCCAAAAGCCTTGTGGTGCTTGTCTCCGTCGCACTCGTGTTCACGTCCAGCGTAAACGTCGCACTCCCCGCTGCCCGTACCGCAAACACAAAATAATCCGCAGCCGCCCCGCTCGGCCGGCTGCCCAGCGGCAAATCCACATTGCTCTCCGCCTGCAGCGGATAGCCCCCAACCATCAAACCCACCGGCGCAGATCCGCTGGCCGGAATCCTTACCCGGTTCGTGTCCAGCAGATGCAGCTGCAGCTGCTCTCCCACGTACCGCGCCAACATCTTGCCCCCCGGCGCGCTGTCCGCCTCCGGGTTCCCGTAGTAAAGCGCATCCTTCCGCAGCCGGTTATACTGCTGAAAGCTGGTCGGCATGCCGTCCACCACATCCACACTATTCGGATAAGCCATATCCTAAGACCTCCAATAAGAATTGCCCCAGCTCATATCCCCGGTGTACGTGTCTTCATCCACCCAGGCAGAGCGCAAGTAATAATCGTAATTCACCGGCTGAAAAACATTTGTTCTAGTCGTCAGCTGGCAAATCACCAAAACAACCTCCGGGTAAATCTGCTGCTCCATCACATGCCCCGACCCCACCAACCCAGCAATCGCCCCCATCCTCGTTACCAAAGTGATCTGGTCTGGCTTTGTCAGCAGCTCAATCAGCTTTGAATACATCTCCGCCCCAGTTTCCTGGTGCAGGCTGCCGTTTGGGTTCTGCAGCTGGTCCGCAATCATCACCGTAGCCCACAGGTGCCGCACATCCGAAAAAGACCCATCCGCATTCGTGTACTTCTCCCAATGCACTTGCACAGCAGGCCCGTACTTCTCGTTTTTTGGCTCCACCAAAAAGCCCACCGGCTGCCCCCCGTCAACCTCCGGGTGCGCCAGCATAATGTCACAATCCGCGCCTATGGTCGGCATCCCTACACATCCCATCCATCCAGCGACCAGCGCATGGACCAGGGTTTCGCGGGCATCCCGGGGCTTGGGCTGTTTTCCAACTGCCGGCGGAAGGCTTCCAGGCGCAGTTTGCCGTGCTGCAGGCTCTCGTCTTGCGGATTGCGTTTACCGTACGCCTGGACCATGGCCGCGGCGCGCATGACGGCGGCATACCCGGCAGCGCCCAGCGCCAGCAGGCCCTCGTCGACGTCGGGCAGGCTGGTGACGGCGGCTCCGTCCAGCCCGGTGAGGGTGTGACTCGCGGCGTAGCGGATCAAAATGAGCTCGCCCACCTGGGGGACGGCGTCGCCGCCAAACAGCAGCCAGTGCGAGCCGTCTTTGACGTAGATGTACCACGGGTCGTAGGAGGCCTGGTTGGCGGCATTTGGATCGTACGGATACACCACCTCCAGGGCGCACTGCATCTGCTTGACTGCACTGACCGGCTGGCTGCCGCCTGCGGTGACGACTGTCAGCGTGGTCTCCAGGATTTGGGGTATCGATTGGCTGTACTCCTCCAGCGCCTGCCGCAGGGCCTCTTCTAGCTGTGCGGCGCTGTAGCGCACGCCGTCCGGGTCGCCGAGGGCGGTCAGCAGTCTGGTTTTGAATGTATCGAGATCGGTCATTGGTTCCTCTCGTTCTTGGGGTCTCTCTGGCGCTCACTTTGCAGGGCTGCCCCTGCGAGGGTGAATCGTAGAGGCAGCCCCAGGGGTTGGCGATGCTTATGCCCGCCTGATCCAGGCCGATTTCAACCGGCCCACGTCGCTGACGCCCACACCCAGCACGTACGCCACCACCACCCACACCAGCTGCTGGATGGCGGCCTCGTCCAGCGGGAAGTCCGGCCAGACGGCGCGCAGCAGCACGAAGGCGATCGCCACCAGCGCCGCCCAGAACTTGCGCGAGCGCAGCACAGCGCCCACGTCCAGGCTGGGGCGGCCCCCGGCGTTCTCCACCGCTTCGGCGGCGATGAACGAGGCCAGCACGAACAGCACTTCGGCCACCTGTCCCTCGTCCAGCGGGAAGCCGGGCAGCGCCGCCCGCAAGATGATGAAGGCCAGGCCGGTCAGCGCGGCCCAGAAGAGACGGTTTTTCAAAAGCTCCATGGTTTCCTCCTTTCCGGGTGGAAGGCGCCTTCGAAGCGCGTTCCACCCGGCTCTAAGCCCTTATCCATTCCCGGTTGTATAATGAAAGCATCCCTATCCAACCAGGAGAATCAAAATGGCATCGGGTTTCCAAAACACGAATGCGTTCCAACATGCCGGTGAGAACGGCTCCTTCGCCTATACCGAGATTGCAAGCGGCGCCCCGAATCTGCTCGTTCTCTTGCTGGCGCTCATTCTGCTGGTCGCCCTGCTAACCTCGGAAGCGCGCTACCGTAAGCTGCTCGAGCGGTTTGCAGGTTCCGGGGGCGCTCGAGCGGTGGAACGCACTTTGGAAGTGCGCCCCACCTGATTTCTCTCTACCCTCTTCCCTAGGCCACATTCGCCTTATACAGCGGCCGGAAATCGTTGACCCACACCGCCAGCAGATGGCGCACTTTCAAGCGGTGCTCGTCGTTGGTGAAGACCGCCGGGGAGAGCTCGTTTCCGGCGATGAACACCTGCGGCATCAGCCCGAAGCGCTCGCCAACGTAGATGGCCGGGGCCAGGGCCTGGTCGACCGCTGCGGCCCAGTTGTTGGCATCCGTCCACTCGGGCACGGTGATCACGTCACCCGGCTGGCCCTGCTGCTGGTTCTCGCTGGTGATGTTGGCGGCGTTTTCCAGCGAGGGATACAGGATCTTCTTGGCCGTCAGCTGCAGCGCACGCGGCACCAGCAGGTAGCGCGGGTTGATGGCCATTTTGGGCTGCTCGTTGTTGTCGAAGTTCAGCATCTCCTGGTTGTAGATCGCCTGGCAGCCGGCCTCCCAGGAAGCGGCATCGAGGGCGCTGGAGCCCAGGTTTTTATGCCCCACGCTGAAGATGCTGCTGCCGTCGGCCATGATCGTGCCGGCCCCGTTGTTGAAGGTAAAGATCTCGGCGATTTGCTTGGAGATATTGCGCAGCCCGGCCGCAGCCAGTTCACGCGGGTAGGCCTTCAGGCGGCGGGTCTCGTCCCGGTCGATCAGCTCCAGGGTCAGCGGGATGTAGCCGCCGTACTTCTTGAACGTGCCGGTCTCGGGGCTGTCGCCCACCTGCAGTTCGGTGTAGGCTGCGCCCTCGGCCACCACCGGCAGCCCGCCGACCGTGCCGACCAGCGTGCCGGTGATCTGGTTGAGCGAGGTGAAGTGCTCGATCGCGGCCACTTTCATCCACCAGTCGTAACCGGCCCGGCCCAGCTGCTCCCAGGTGTTGACCACAATCTTGTTCATGGCGTTCTTGACCAGACCGGTAAAGTCGGCCGTGGTCGCCAGCCGCACCCGGTTGGGATAGAAGCCTCCGTGCAGGTCGTCGTCGCCGGTCAGGGTCAGGTACAGCTCGCGGACGCCCGAGAGACGGGCCGCTTTCAGCCCCTGCAGATGCCGGCTGCGCGGGATGCCGAACAGGTCCTCCACCGCCGCCTCGATCTGGTCTTCGGTTGAGAACATGCCGGACAGCCGGCGCGGCCCCTGCACCACCAGGTCGTTGGTGGCGGCGGCGTAGACGCTGCGGGCCAACTGCACCGCCGCCTCGACGTCGGCTGCCTGCATGGTGCGGCCGATGAACGACTTGCGGACTTCCTCGCGCACCGGCGCGGGCACGCGCTTGTTCTCCAAGATCGCTTCGAGCTCTTCCTGGTTGATCGGGCTGGCCTGCGCAGGCTGCGCGCTTGCCAACTGCGCCGCGACGGGCGCGGCTTTGGGATCTTCACCCATATTCACTGCCTCCTGTTGGTTGGGATACACCGAATTCAATGCCCGCTTGAAAGCGCCGCCGCGCGCGGGGTCGAACACGAGATCTACGCTCAGCACCCGCAGGAGCTTCTGCACCTTGCGGCCCTGTGCGGTGAAGAGCACGTCGGCTGAGAAGCCCACCCGCGGCTTCTTGCCGGTCTCCGCCAGCATCTGGCGGCCTAACTCGGTCAGCAGCCCGGCGCTCGGCCCGACCGCTTTCAGCCGCGCCTTGACGCCCTTGCTCTCGGTGTCCCACTCGGGCGAGTGGCACACCCCGGCCAGGTCGCGCACCGAGTGACCGTACCAGGCGTGGTCGACGAAGCATTCAGCCCCGTCCCACAGCGCCAGGCTGTCTTGCAGGCACGTCTCGCCGAACTCCCAGCCGTTGCCGGCGCCGGTGGTGATGGCCAGGATCTCGAACTCCCCGCCGGCGCCCACCGTCCCGCTGGCCGAGAGGCGGCACTGCAGCGCCTCGTCCAACAATTGATCTTGCATCGCGTCTCCTTTCCGATTTTGTCCGCTTGGTTAGCTTTGCCTTCGTAGCCCCAGACATCCTCGTGAAGCACCCTGTTAAGGGCTGTCTGGGGGATTGCTTTGGACAGGCACGGATGCCTGTCGCTACGAGTTTGGCTTCGGCTCCCCGGTCTCCACGTCCACCGCCTTCACGTTCAGGGGCGGCCGCTTGCCCCCACTGCCCGCGGACGGCCCGGCCTTCCGGCCCTGCTTCAACAGCTCTTCAACGTCGCAGGCCTCCCCGGCAAAGCGATACACCATGCGCAGCATCTCGGCATCGTCGATCAGGCCCCGGTCGCGCAGGCTGCCCATGGCAGAGACCAGGCTGCCGGCTGCCAGCCCCAGCGCCACGTTGTCGCGGGCACTGATATCCGCGCCCTGCAGGTGCACATCGGCCTTCACACTGACGCGGCTGTCCACCAGCGTGCGCCGGTTGGCAACCACGCGCAGCAGGTCACTCAGCATCCATAAGAAGAAGCGTTGGCGCTGCTCGAAGTGCCGGTAGGTGGGGCCCCCGGCGGCCTCGGCGGTGGTGCGCGTCGAGCTCTCCGGCTCGGCCAGGAAGTGCAGCGGCACACCCGCTCCGCTGGCGATCATCTTCTTCAGCGCCAGGCCGTCGGTGTTGGCGTCGGCCGACTCCAGCCTGGGGGCGATCACCTCCCAGCTCTCGTTCTCGCCGGTGACCAGGATCGAGCCCGGCCCGGGTGGGTTCGCGTTCAGAGCGCGCTGGCGGGCGATGCGCTCGCTCTCGCTGGCATACCGTCCCTTGACCACATACAGGAAAATGTTGCGGAAGCGGTTCAGGCGGGCACGGTCTTCCAGCCATCCGGCGTAGCGGCTCAGCCAGCGCAGCTCGGGGGCCAGGTCGCTCTCCCCCCACTGCGCCCCCACGGGGCGGTTGATGGCGTAGTGCAGCATGACGACCGGATAGCGGCCGTCTGCGCCGGGGCCGTCGGTCAGATCATCGTAGGCCGGCCAGGGCTGCGGATCGGGATCGTCGAGGGTGGGGCGCGGGTAGAAGCGCAGCGGCTGCTCGATGTCGTTCGGGCGGCTCTCGATGCGCTCGATCTCCAGCGCCGGCACCGCCCGCACGTAGCTCATCCCGGCCGCGTCGGTGGAGAGCAGCAGGAACAAGTTGCCGCTGCGGGCCAGCTCATCGCAGAACTCTGAGACGCGTACCGGCATGCGGTTGAGGCGGTGGTTCCAAAAGGCGTCCAGGAATTTGCTGGTGGCGGCCTGCTTGCAGGAAATGCTGATGCCGCCGCCGACCACGTACTGCGTGGTCAGCCCGACGATGCGCCGCGCCAGCGGGTTGATGCGCCAGGCGTCCAGTGACTGGCGCAGCACCTCTTCGCGGTCGAAGCTCAGGCGGTCGCGCTCGCTCTCGCCGAGCCCGCGGCCTCCCAGCGCCCAGGTCGAGTCCATCTCGGCCATGGCCAGCGCCTGCCGCAGCCGCTTTTCGAGAGTGGGGGCAAAGATGCGCCCGGTCAATTTGTCGAACAGGTTCATGCTGTCTCCTTTTTTGTTGTGGCAGGGCCGCATGTTGCGGGCCTGCAGCGTCTAAAACTCCAACGTCCCACCCAGCGGATCCCGCCCCGGCACAATCAGCGTCGGGCCGCCGGCGCTCCAATCCTGTTCCTCCAGGATGGCCGCCAGCGCGGCAGACAACACCAGATCGTCGTGCACCAGGCTGCCGCTTGCGAGGCTGCGGGTGCGATCCGGCACGCCCCAGCGCATGGTCTTGCCCGGCCCCGGCAGGATTGTATATTGGCAGTGCTGCAGCTGCTCCAGAAGCTCTTCGTCGAAGGGGGCGTACTCACGCCAGCGCCCGCTCTCGACGATCTCCAGGAACCCCCAGCCCAACCGGCTCTTAACCGTTTGCGAGAAGGTTACCGCCAGCAGCTTGTCGGGCAGGGCCTTGCCCAAGAACGAGGCCAGCCCCGCGCCCACCCCGGTGGCATCCACCACGACGAAGCGCGCCCGCCAGCTGTCGGTCAGCGCCAGCAGCTGGGCGTAGAGGCTGGTGTGCTTGACGCCCAGCCACTGGCGGCGGTCCATCACCCGATACGTCGGCGCCTGGATCAGAGCGTCCTCCAGGCCGGCAAGCTCCACTTCCACCACGGTCAGGGCGGTGGAATCGCGGCCGGGGTTAGAGAGCGCCTGCATCTCCCCGCTGCTCAGGCTGCCGGCCTGTTCATCCTCCCCGGCCACGTCCACCAGCAGGGCGTACACCTTGCCGGGCGCGGCTGCCGCCTGCCGCGCGTGGGCGCCCCGCATCAAGCCGATTCGCCCCGGGCCGAACATGCCGCCCTCCGCGTCGACCTCCTCACTGAAGTACTGGGTGCGCACCATCATGTGCTGTCGGCCGAAGCGCGCCACCTGTTCCGCCACAAACGCACGGTAGGCGGGCACCTCTTGCCCCACCTGCTCGGCCCCGATCTCGAACACGCGCCGGATGCCGTCACGCTGTTCGGCTTCGCGCGCCGCCCGCAGCTCGCGCGCCAGCAGCGTCTGACCGGTCCAGGCGGTGCCCCAGAACACGCGCGTGGCGTTTGTGCTGGCCGACATGGGCGCGATGTCCCGGTCGAACTTGTTGATCTGGATGTCTTGGGCTTCGTCGACCGACAGCAGGGCGGAGGCAGTCGCGCCGACGATGTTGGTCTCGGGTGAGCCGGACAGGAAGATGATCTTGGCTTCACCGATGCGGTAGACGTAGCCCAGTTCCTTGACCCACAGCGGGCTGGTGAGGAAGTTGCGCTTCAGCACCCGTTCCAGGCGCTGCATGGCGTTCTCGCTCTGCGGCTTCCAGGTGGGCGAGATGGACACAATCTCGCCGGCGCTTCTCGACAGGCGCAGCAGCAGATAGGCTTCGATCTGGGCCTGCAGCTCATTCTTACCCGACTGCCGTGGGAACATCACTACAAAGGTGCGCCCTTGCGTATGCAGCACCGATTCCACCACCGACATCGCCACGGCTTCCTGATAGCTGCGCAGATCCACGTCCGAACACTGGGCGGTGAACTCGCGCACGTCCTTCAGCAGGTCCATAAAGATTCCAGAGATCGTGTCAGGTGCGGCCAGCTTACCCTCCAAAAAATGCTCGCAGCAGCGCTACCAGGCTCACGATCCCCGAGCCGCCCGAGGCGAACCCGGACCAGATCTTGAACTGTGTCACCCCTTCTGTTGCCGAGCGCAGGCGCAGCTCGTGGTCGGCGGCGCGCGCCTCCAGCGACGACAGGCGGTGTTCGTTCATCTCGCGGTCGTGCTTTTGGATGGCTCGCACGGCGTCCATATCGGCCCGCAGCCGGTCCACCGCTCGCTTCATCTGCTCGGAAAGCAGCGCAATCTCTTCTTCGGTCATGCTTGGTTTCCTCCGTTCGGATCGAACGCGCCCGGAGGCGGAACACACCTTCGCAGCGCGTTCCACCTCCGGGCAATGACTACTCCCGCTTCTCCTGCTCCAGTTCCCGGTTCAGCTCGTCCAGCGCCCGGTTGAGATAGGTGGTCAGGCTGTCCTCGCCGCCCAGGGACTGCTGGGCTTTCAACAGCGTTACCAGGCGGGTCTGCGCCCGGCCCACCTTCTCCAGCACTTCCAACAGCTCGCCCAGCTGGCAGTCGTCGTCGACCATGCCGGTCACCCGCTGCATCAGGTAGCGCAGCATGGCGATCTCGTTGATCAGGCTCTCGGGGCTGGGCAGCAGCTCGGCGGGTTGCTTGCGGATGCGGGTATTCTTGGATTTTTTGCCGGTCGTATCGGTCATCTCACACCATCTCCAGAATTTTTGTTCTATATCCAGTGTGCCATGCCGCCATGGCCGGCGCAATCTATCAAAATCGGAAGAATATGGGGGATTTATGGGTGATACCCTTTGCTTGGCATGTCACTTTTTTTCTCCTTCTGCATCAAAAAAAAGAAATCAGACGGAGGTCAAACTGCATGGCAGAAGAGAAAAAACAACCCAGGGTAATCGTTTTCAGCACCCCCACTTGCACTTACTGCAACGCCGCCAAGCGCTACTTCCGCGAACGCGGCATCAAATTCAAAGACGTCGACGTCAGCCGCGACACGGTCGCCGCCCGTGACATGCTGCGCCGTTCGGGGCAGCAAGGGGTGCCGGTGATCGACATCGGCGGCAAGATCGTCGTCGGCTTCGATCGCAGCAAGATCAACCATTATCTTGGTGTTAAGTAAATCCATTGATCAACAACCGGAGGAATTTAATCCATGACTGACACACTCGTACTCACCCAGATCCAGCCGCTCGGCCCGCGCGTCCTCGTGCAGCCGCAAGATCAGGCAAGCCGCACCAACTCGGGCATCCTCTTGCCCGAGACCGCCAAAGAAAAACCGCAGACCGGCGTTGTCGTCGCCGTCGGCGACGATGAGGACATCAAGGTGCAGGTGGACGACCAGGTCCTGTTCGCCAAGTATTCCGGCACCGAATTCCGCATGGACGGCAAGGATTACCTGCTGATCGAGAGCGGCGACATCCTGGCCCGCTTGAGCTAGCTGCTCGATTGATGGAGACACGGAGAAGGGGCGGCCCTTTCATGGCCGCCCCTTCTCCGTGTTTTTGTACCTACCGATCACTCTGAAACAAAAAAGGTAGGGTATTCCCTACCCCCTGAGGGAGGAGCATCCCCAATTGCGCTCGATCCAGAAGAAGCGTATCATAATAACATCTTGACCGGAAACGATAGGCAACGAGCTGGGAAGAAAAAAACTGCCTCAGGGGGAAATACTTCCAAGCCTTGCGCGAGTTGGCTGTAGACGATTGTAAGGGATCAACCGTGTATAGCGGACCAGGGGGACTTTTACGAAATCGGTGCCGGTTAGACAGCTTGAAGAGAGGCCGAAAGGTCTCTCTTTTCTTTTCGGTTTAACCCTTTACAACATGAGCTGCGCCCCCTGTTTTTAAGATTCTTTTTAAGGTAGAATGAGGGAATAAAGACGGTATTACTGCATGATAGCGATTACCTGGGGGGACATTGCAGAATTGCAGGCTTGGGACGGAACAAGGAGGGAAAGTTTTAGCCGATTCTAAATAAACCAACTCTTGGAGATTTCCGTCTACCAGTCTACACACTTCGATCAAAATTGTTAGTAGAAGTATAAGGAGGAAAAAACATGAAATTGCGTTATTTGTTGGCCGTTTCCGTGCTCGTGCTCTTGGCTTTTGGGATTGCGGCCTGTGCGGGCGGTGGCGGCGGGGGGAACGATCAAGCGCTTCAGCAGCAAATTTCAACCGGCGAGACCGTCTATAATGACGAATGCGCCTCATGCCATGCCAACGGTGTCGTCGGCCCCGACTTGACCGCCACAACCCTGGCAAACTTCGATTCGGCGCAAACGCTGCATGAATACATTTCCACCAAGATGCCGCAGACCAATCCCGGCAGCCTGACCAGCGAACAGTACTGGGCGGTGGAGGCCTATTTGATCGACCGGGCCGATATGCTGGGCAGCCTCAATAATCCTCTCGGCGCCGACAATGCCGGCACGGTTTCTTTGAGCCAGTAACGAACACGACCATTGGATAAAAATAAGGAGGAGGCGCTGCAGGCTGCAGCACCTCCTCTTGTTTTTCGTTGAATGCCCCCTCACGCTTCCGGATCGGATTCCCACTCGAAGAACCCTTCAGCGCCTGCAATCCGTTGAGCCAGCTGGCTTGCCAGGGACAGGCGCTCGTCGTGCGTGCCGGCTGCGAAGAACTGCTTTGCCAGGTCGGCGCTGTCCGGGTCGAGCTCATCCAGCTGCGCCAGCAGGTCTTTCCAGCGCGGCACGAACAGCCCGGCCTGCTTGAAGCGGTAAGGCAGCATTGCCGTCACGGACTGGGCCAGCAGCAGGTCGCTGGTGACCGGGTCGCGCTGGGCGATGTCCACCGCATCCTCATACAGCGTCGCGCACAGGTAGCGTTCGTACAGGAGACTGTCTACGGTGTACGCCGGGGCGTTTTGCAGCAGCCCGGCAGCCAGGTGGCGCAGCCGCCCCAGCTCGGGGCCGTTCTCGATCAGCGGCGTCCCGTTCGCCAGCATGTGCGCCGTGATGGGCCGTCCGGATGCCTGTTCCTCGGCGAAATAACGCTCCACCTGCTCGGGCGGGTTGACGAAGATCTCGGCGGGCACGCCGTGGAAGAATTTCTGCAGCCGCTGGCGGAAGGGCCCGCGATGGATCACGTACAGGTCCAGGTCCGAGGAGGCGTCCGGCGCGCCGCGCAAGATCGAGCCGGCCGCCACCAGCCCGCTCACATCGAAGCGCGCCAGGATGTACGCCACCGCCTCGCGCAAGGCAGTGTTGTAGGGCTCCGATAACTGTGGGAATTGAATCTCATCTCGCATGTTCCTCGCCCCTTTCATCCCTTTCTGGGCCCAGCAGACGCCTTTCGACCGCCGATTTCGATCGTTCGTCAGTGTTCAGAAAGCCATTCGCGATTCGGGCTGCAGGCTTAATCCAGCGTCCCCGGCATCAAGCCGGTGGGCAGCGGCATGGGGCGCTCCACCCGGCTCTTCACGTACACGTGCCGGTCGGTCTCCGAAGCTTCGCGGAAGGCGCTCATCACGTCCAACACGTGGTAGGCCAGCATGCCGCTGGCGCGCTGCGGCCGCCCACAGCGGATGGCATAGGCCAGGTCGGCCACGCCGATACCCCGGCCCACCTCGTCGGTGTGGGTATGCGGGATCTCGCTCCAGGCGTCAGCGCCGGCCCGGCGCACCTTGACTGCCCCGCCGAAGATGTTCGGGTCGGGCACGCTCAAAGTGCCTTCGCTGCCGTAGATCTCGATGCGCGGCAGGGTTGAGTCCCACACGTCGAAGCTGGTGATCACCGTGCCGACTGCGCCGGACTCAAAGTCCAGCACGCCGGCCACGTGGGTGGGCACGTCCACCTGGACCTTCTGTCCGTGATGCGGCTGGCTCAGGATCAGGCGCTCGGGGAACGAGACCTGGGCCGAGGCGGTCACCCGCTGCACCGACCCAAGCAGGTGCACCAGGGTGGTGATGTAGTACGGCCCAATGTCCATCATCGGGCCGGCGCCGAACTTGTAGAAGAACTCGGGGTCGGGATGCCAGGCTTCGGGGCCGTGCCCCATGCAGAAGGCCACAGCCGCCACCGGCCGCCCAATCCAGCCGTCGTCGATCAGCTTGCGGCAGGTTTGCAGGCCGCCGCCCAAGAAGGTGTCGGGCGCACAGCCCACCAGCACGCCCTTTTCGAGCGCCGCTTCCAGGATCTGCTGGCCCAGCTCGCGCGTCACCGCCAGCGGCTTTTCGCTGTGGACGTGCTTCCCGGCCGCGATCGCCGCCAGGGACACTTCGGCGTGCGCCAGCGGCGGGGTCAGGTTGACCACGATCTCGATCTCGGGATCGGCCAGCAGGTCGGCCACCGAGAGCGCCTGCGCGCCCACTTCGGCTGCCTTGGCGATGGCCCGCTCGTGGATGATGTCCGCCGTCGCCTTGATCTCCAGGATCTCGAAGGCGCTCATGTGTTGGAGGTAGTTGCTGCTGATGTTGCCGCAGCCGATTACGCCGACTTTGACTTTATTGACCATGTCCTAAACCCTCGTCTGTTAGATAATCGATGCTCTTTTCCACCGCTTCCAGCATATCGGTCGCGCAAGCGTCCAGCTCGACCACCAGCCAGCGGGCAGCGCCCTCACCGGCCTTGACCACTGCGGCGATGTCCATCATCCCCTCGCCGACCGCGGTCTGCGGTTTGCCGATCTCGCATGGGCCGTCCTTGATGTGCAGCAGCGGGGCGCGCTCACCCATCTCCGCCACGATCTCGGCCGCGTCGACCCCAGCGGTCTGGATCCAGTAGGTGTCCAGCTCGAAGAAGACGGCCGGATCGAGCAGCTCGCGCATGATCTGGTAGACGATAGCGACCGTCCAGCTTCTGATATTCCCACCAGTGGTTGTGGATGCCAAAGGTCGTCCCGTGCGCCTGGGCCACTGCGCTCGCCCGGTTGAAGGTCTCGCAGGACTGCTTGACCAGGTCGAGGGTTTTGAAACCGTCCGGCCCAATGCCGGAGATGATGCGCGGGCAATCCAGCGCCTCCACCGCCGCCAGCACCTCGGCCTCGCGCTCGTCGAGCGGCAGCGGCGTGTGCGCGCTGGGCGCCTGCAAGCCCAGCTCTCGGAATAACTGGGCCGCGGCTTGCGGCGTCGAGCCGGGGAATCCGGCAGGCTCTACCCCGGCGTAACCAAATCCGGCCACCTTGCGGACCGTCCCGGCGAAATCCTTCGCCAGGCTTTCGCGGACAGAATACAACTGAAGCGCAATGGGTGCTGGCATAACATCTCCTGATTGCTGGAATTGGTGTTGCTTGGTTGAATATTATCATAGAAAAAAAGAGAGCAGAGAACGGCCTTCACCGCGCGGTGAGGAGTGTTCGCTGCTGTTACAATGGACCCATGAAATACACCTGGCTTCTCTTCGACGCAGATAACACCCTCTTCAACTTCGAGCTGGCCGAGCGGTTGGCGCTCGAGTTTACTTTCAAGGCCTTTAAGCTGGCCTTTGGCGAGCAGGCCCAGCTGGCTTTCCACGAGATCAACGCCGCGGTGTGGCACGATTTCGAGCAGGGCAAGATCGAGTCGGCGGCGCTGCGGGTGCTGCGCTTCGAGCGGCTGTTCACCGCGATGGGCTGGAACGTGGACGCCGAGGCCTTCAGCGCCCTGTACCTGCGAAGCCTGGCCGACCAGTCCACGCTGCTGCCCGGCGCAGAGCAGACCGTGCGGGAGCTGTCCCGGCGCTTCCACCTGGCGCTGATCACCAACGGGCTGCAGGATGTGCAGCGTCCCCGCCTGGCGGCCTCCTCGATTGCTCCCTTCCTGGAAGCGGTGATCATTTCCGAGGAGATCGGCGCGGCCAAACCATCGACGGAGTTTTTCGACACGACCTTCGAGGTGATCGGCCATCCGCCCAAGGATCAGGTGCTGGTGATCGGCGACAGCCTGTCATCGGATATCGCCGGCGGGGCGCGCTACGGCCTGGACACCTGCTGGGTCAATCCCAACGGCCTGCAGCCGGAGCTTGAGCTGGAAATCACGTATCAGGTCCGGGAAGTGCAAGAGCTGCTCCGAATCCTGTAGCGGCCGATCCCGGACGAGTGGCCCCATGCATCGTCAGGGGAGTTTGGGGTAGTTCTATCGGTAGGGGCATGGCGGGAATGCGCAAGGCCACATAATTGAACCGGTAGGGGCACGGCGGGTAATGCAAGACAAGATAATTGAGCCAATACGCAGCCGTGCCCTGATAACCCACCAGAATCTATTCCAAGGAAAATAACGATGGCCCTTTTCCCTTCGGCCAAAATGCGATGACCAGTTACGCAAGAAAACAAATTTGAGCCGGTAGGGGCACGGCGAGTAACGCAAGACAACAGAATTGAGCCAATACGCAGCCGTGCCCTGATAACCCACCAGAACCTATTCCAAGGAAAATAACGATGGCCCTTTTCCCTTCGGCCAAAATGCATGATTGCCACCGGGGCACGGCTTCGTATTGGTTAAATTATCTCGTCTTGCGTTACTCGCCGTGCCCCTACCGGTTCAATTATGTGACCTTGCATTACTCGCCGTGCCCCTACCGGTTCAATTATGTGACCTTGCGTTACTCGCCGTGCCCCTACCGGTTCAATTATGTGACCTTGCGTTACTCGCCGTGCCCCTACCGGTTCAATCCGCATTCCCGCCGTGCCCTGACGGCAATCATACGTTTTGGCCGAAGGGAAAGGGGCTGGCGTTGTAAAAGAGTTTTCGCAGCGACGAAGAAAGGCCCGGTAAGACGAAGGGAAGAGATGCTGTCGTATCTCTTCCCTTCGTCTTGTGTTATGGATGGAACGCCGGGGTTAGCAGCCGGTCGATTCCGTCTCGCGCGCATCTTTGATCTTGATAACGTGCGGCTCGACACCCTCGACCAGCGCGTCTTTCTTCACCCCGGCCACCTTGAGCACCAGATCGCCGCTCTCGGTGTCTTCGCCCATGAAGGTGCCCAGCGCCAGGATGTCTCCGCCCAGGTCGTAGATGACTTTGCTGAGCTGGAGCAGCTGCCCCGGGCCTTTCGAGATCGAGGCCGTCAGGCGCACGCCCGGATCGCGCGCACCGAGCAGCTCCAGGAAGATCTTGAACAGGTCGGTGCGGGTGATCATGCCGGTCAGCCGGCCATCACACAGCACCGGCAGGGCCGAGATGTGATTGTCGGCCATCAGGCAGGCGGCCTCTTCGATGGGGGCGTTCTCATCGATGCTGACCACTTCCTTGGTCATGTAGCGGTTGACCGTCAGGCGGCGCACCTGCTCGCGCTGCTCCCACACGCTGAGGGTGGTCGCCTCAGACGGCATGGCCTGGTAAATGTCGCCATCTGCGATGATGCCGACCATCTCGCCGCGCTTATTGACCACCGGCATGCTGTGGATGCGCTCTGACTGCATGCGCTCGAGTGCGGCTTCGAGGGTGGCCTCCGGATGCACCGTTACAACAGGGCGTGACATGCGATCTCCAACGAACATAGGATTCCTCCTTGTTATGATGCCATTTCAGGCGTTGATCTTGAGTTGAGAAACACTGATTTCTATTGTAGCAGAAATAAGATTGAAATAGGGTTTTTACCCCCTTGACCCGCGTGCTACAATATTTTATAGACTGAATAACCGCTTTAGCGGTTGCGGTCCGGTTTCTATGGGAGGGAGCCGGGGATGAATATTGTCGAGCAGTATTACGATTCTTCAACTGAGTTTGAATGGGAGCGGCTGGAACGCCATCGCACCGAGTTCGCCGTGACGCTCAAGGCGCTGGAACATTTCTTGCCGCCGCCGCCGGCCACCGTGTTGGACGTGGGTGGCGGGCCGGGGCGTTACAGCATTGCCCTGGCGCAGCTGGGATACGAGGTCACGCTGGTCGATCTGTCGACCGCCAACTTGCAGTTCGCCGCCGACCGCTGCCGGGAAGCCGGGGTGACCCTGGCGGGAATGCACCATGGCAACGCCCTCGACCTGTCATTCTTCCCCAGCGGCAGCTTCGACGTCGCGCTGCTGATGGGGCCGCTGTATCACCTGGTGACGCTGCGCGAGCGCATGCAGTCCCTGCTCGAAGCGCGGCGGGTGCTGCACGAGTGCGGCTCCCTGGCGGCGTCTTTCATCACCCGGTTTGCGCCGTTCCGGGATGCCATGGCCAGGAACGCCATGGAGGAGTATCACAAGAATCCGGAGCACACCCGCAAGCTGTGGGAAACCGGCGTCACCCCACCAAATGGGGCTTTCCCCAATGCTTATTTTGTATTCCCCGAAGAGGTGCACCTGATGATGGACAGCGCCGGGTTCGACGCGCTGGCGCTGGTGGGCGTGGAAGGGGCAGCTGCCGGGCACGAAGAGGCGGTCAATGCGCTCAGCGGCGAGGACTGGGAGTTCTGGGTGGAGTGGAATTACCGCCTGGGGTTGGAGCCCACGCTGCTTGGAGCGTCCAATCACCTGCTGTATATCGGCACGAAACCGGACGGCTCGGTTTGAAAATGGCCGCATAAGAGGTGAGCCGGATCAAAACCCCTGACTGTTTAACTGCACAAGATTTTCATTATCGATTAAAATTAACGGAACATCACTCTATCGTCCATAGAAAATGATAGTTACCAATTGCATGTCCGCAAAACCACTGTATTGATTGCTGCAGGGGGACACTGAGATGTTGCAGGTTTAATGCTGGCAAGGGCGCATGTTTGCCCGCACCAACTAAGAACTGCAGCATCTTCTTTGAAGGCAGGCAACCAAATCCAGTATTTTGCGTATGTGATATGGGAGGCGGCACACCATGCATACCAGGATCTTTAAACGAAAGAGCAGCGTCCAGAAGCCGGACGGCAGCGGTAACGGTCACGACGCTTTGATCCACATCGACAAGATTGTCAAGAAGTACAAGACCGGTGTAGAAGACATCACCGTGCTAAAAGGCATCGACGCCGAGTTCTACAAGGGCGAATTTGTCGGCATCATCGGGCGCTCAGGCAGCGGCAAATCTACCCTCGTCAACATGATCACCGGCATCGACCATCCCACATCCGGCGAAGTCTGGGTGGGCGGCACCGCAGTGCACGCCCTGACCGAGAGCCAGATGTCGGTTTGGCGCGGCAAGAACCTGGGGATCGTGTTCCAGTTCTTCCAGCTGCTGCCGATGCTGTCGTTGTTGGAAAACGTCATGCTGCCGATGGATTTCTGCAACATGTACGCGCGCCGCCAGCGTAAGGAGCGCGCCATGCACCTGCTGGAACTGGTGGAGATGCAGGAGCACGCCAACAAGCTGCCCACGGCCATCTCCGGCGGCCAGCAGCAGCGCGTCGCCATTGCCCGCGCCTTGGCAAACGACCCTCCCATTATCCTGGCCGACGAGCCGACCGGCAACCTGGATTCGAAGACCGCCGACGCCGTGTTCAAGCTGTTCGAGGATCTGGTGTCTCAGGGCAAGACCATCGTCATGGTCACTCACGACAGCTCGCTGGCCCGGCGTGTGTCGCGCACGCTGTTGATCGCGGATGGCGAAGTGGTCAACGAGTGGGTCATGAAGGCCATGCCCACCCTATCGCATTCGCAGATGCTGGCGGCAACCAAGAAGCTGACCACCGTCGAATATGCCCCCGGCCAGCAAATCATCCAGGAAGGCCAGGCGCAAGATTCCTTCTATATCCTGACCGACGGCTTTGCCGATGTGAGCCTGAAGCGGCCGGGCGGCACAGACGTGTTCGTGACCCGCATGAGCCCTGGGCAGTACTTCGGCGAGCTTTCGCTGCTGCACCATCAGGAGGCTTCGGCCACGGTGCATGCTGCCGAGACCGGCGCCAAGGCGCTGTCGCTCGACCATGCCACCTTCGATCAACTGGTGTCGAATTCGGAGACCACGCGTGAGAGCATCGAACAGATTGCAGACCAGCGTGTCGACACGAACGAGGCAGCCAGGAACGGTGATGGCGCATGATCGATCCGCGCTGGCGTAAAGTGCTCCGCGACTTATTCAGCGGCAAGCTGCGCACCTTGCTGGTGGTCTTGTCCATCGGCGTGGGCGTGTTTGCCGTTGGCTTCGTCGCGACGACCTACGTCGTCCTCTCGCACGACCTGCCAGAAGACTACCAAAAAATCAACGCCCACGCGGCTTCACTCTTTGTTTCGCCCTTCCGAGCGGATGACCTGATCAACTCGGTCGAAAAGGTGGAGGGGGTCGGCGACGCAGAGGGCCGTAACGCCATTTCCGGTCGCGTTCAAACCCCCACCGGTGAGTGGAAGCAGATGATGATCACGGTCATCGACCACCCGGAAGAGATGCAGGTCGACCTGATCCGCCCCGCCCAGGGGGATGGGCATGTGGAGGTGGATTATCGTGAGGCGCTGCTCGAACGCACCGTCCTGACGGTCATGCAGGTGCAGCCGGGCGACATGCTCACCATCGAGCTGCCCGACAAGCGCACCAAACAGCTCAAAGTGCGCTCCCTGGTGCACGACTTGAACATGGTCGCCCCGTCCATGGGCGGCGTGATCTCGCTGTACGTCACCCCACGCACCATGGACTACCTCGGCTACAGCGACTACATGAACCAACTGCTCATCACGGTCAAAGAGAACAAGTCCGACGAAGCCCACGTGCGGGCAGTTGCGGGCGAGGTCACCCACTTGTTGGAAAAAAAGGGCTATCAGGTTTACGCCACGGTCATCTACCAACCCGGCCAGAACCCCATGCAGACCACCATCCAATCCATCCTGTTGTTGATGGGCGCGCTGGGCGGGCTGGCGGTCTTCTTGAGCGGCTTCCTGGTGGTCAACACCATCAACGCCCAGATCAGCCAGCACGTGCGCCAGATTGGCGTGATGAAAGCCATCGGGGCAACCAGCCGGCAGGTCAGCGGCATGTACATGGCGCTGGTGCTGTCGTACGGCGTGCTGGCGCTGCTGATTGCCCTGCCGCTGTCCACCGTCATCGCCTGGGGCTTAATCAGCGGCATGGGCTCCATGCTCAACTACCGTGTGGGCGCTTTCCGCGTCCCGGGCATTTCCTTGATCATGCAGTTGGCAGTGGCGCTGTTACTGCCGCTGATAGCCTCCCTGGCGCCCATCCGCGGCGGTTCACGCAAGACCGTGCGCGAAGCCATCAGCAATTATGGCATCGGCGCGGGCGCCTTCGGCAAGAGCATGTTCGACAAGCTGATCGAGACGGTGCGCTTCTTGCCGCGCCCGCTGCTGATCTCGCTGCGCAACACCTTCCGGCGCAAGGGCCGCTTGCTGCTGACCTTATCCACGCTCACCCTGGCAGGCGCCATCTTCATCGCCGTGTTCAACATTCAGGCCGCCTTCAGCAACGTTATCGCCGATACGCTCGGCTACTTCCTCTCGGATATCAATATGAACATGGGCAGCATGTACCACGTTGACCAGGTGCAAGAGCTGGCGTCCCACGTGGAGGGGGTGGAGCTGGTGGAGGGCTGGGGGATGCAGGTCGGGCGGGTGCTTTCCCCAAACAACGATACCTCCACCGAAGTGGCGGTGGTTTCGCCGCCGTCCGGATCGCGGCTGATCCAACCTGTCTTGACCGAAGGCCGCTGGCTGACGCCCGAGGATGAGAATGCCATTGTGGTGGGCAACCACTTTTTGAAGCAGCGCCCAGAAATGAAGATCGGCGATACCCTGACCGTCAAGGTCGATGAGAAGGAAATCCCGTTCAAGGTGGTCGGTTACTTCCAGGCAGCCGGCACGTTCATTCCACCGTTCGTCTACACCAATTTCGAATTCACTACCCGGGCCCTGAACATCCCCGATCAGGCGGTCACCTTCCGCATCAAGCTGGCGGACAACTCGCCCGCGAACGAGGATCGGGTGGCCACGCAGTTGAAACAGCTGTTCCAGGCGCACGGCTATGCCGTCGGCGCCATCGAGAAAGGCTACGAGATCCAGGCGCAGCAGTCGACCGGCACCAACATCCTGGTCTCGTTCCTGATGTCGATGGCGCTGCTGATCGCCGTCGTGGGCGGCCTGGGCCTGATGGGCACGATGGGCATGAACGTGCTGGAGCGTACTCGTGAGATTGGCGTGATGCGCTCGATTGGCGCATCAAACCTGACCATCGTGACCATGGTGGTATTTGAGGGTTTGCTCATCGGCACCATCAGTTGGCTTTTGGGCTCGCTGCTGTCGATCCCGATCAGCATGGTGCTCAACACGACGGTCGGCCTGGCGTTCCTGTTCGTCCCGATGGATTTGGTGATATCGGTGCAGGGCTTCGTGTACTGGCTGATCATCGTGTGGGTCATAGCGGCCCTGGCCAGCCTGCTCCCGGCGCTGAACGCCGCCCGGCTGACGGTGCGTGACGTGCTGGCGTATGAGTAAGGAGATTTTTCGATGAAAAAGAAGCTCTTAATCCTGTTCATCGTTCCGTTGATCATCCTGGTGCTGGGCATCATTGCCGTGCTGGTGCGCTTCGAGATGGCGGTGGCGCAGGTGCAGCGCCAGGAAGAAGAGCTGTTTAACAGCAGCGCCCCAACCGACATCGGCTCGACCCGCTCGCTGCGCATCTTGCCCTTATTCGAGGCCGAAGCCAAGGCCGGGTTGGAGAGCGGGCATGGCGTTTCGTACCTGATCCGCACGGATACCGACACGATCTTGATGGATTTGGGCTTCAACCCCGAGCAAGCCAACCCGTCCGGCCTGGAGAAGAACATGCAGTCGCTGGGGGTCTCGCTGGATGATGTGACGCTGCTGGTGATCTCACATACGCACGGCGATCATGTTGGCTCGAAGAACTCCTTCGGCGACACCACCTTCTGGTTCAGCATGCAGCAGCCGCCGTTGGGCGACCTGCCGATCTATACCCCGGTCGAGATGACCTATCCCGGCTCGGCGCCCACCTGGGTGCAAGGGCCGATGAAGCTGAGCGAGGGCGTGGCGACCACCGGGCCGCTGCCGTACATGAACAAGCCCCCGGCGGCCATCGTGCTGCCGAGCGGGGTCGAGCAGTCACTGGTGGTGAATGTAGAAGGGGTGGGGCTGGTTGTCATCAGCGGCTGTGGGCACCCCGGCATGCAGCGCACCGTGGGGTTTGTGCAGCAGGCGTTTGGCCGGCCTGTGGTGGGCATCATCGGCGGGCAGCACTACACCGGCCTGGAAGCGGCGGCCCTCCAGCCCGAGATCGAGTTCCTGCAAGGCTTGAACCCCGTAGTGGTTTCGCTCTCGCCCCATGACAGCGGCCCGACGGCGCTGGAGACTTTCCGGAAGGCTTTTAGAGAAAATTATAAGGATATCGCAGCCGGTCAAGAAATCGTTGTACAATAGCATAGCATTGGAATTACACAGGCGGTAAAATTACGGCTTGTATCGATCCCACTATCTGGCAGTAAACGAATATTCATCATTTTAAATTGAAGGTGTGAGAGACAATGGAGGGAAGAATGAAAGCAGGGGTTTCGCGCTTTGCTGGTCTGGTTGTGCTTATGGTTCTTATGTTGTCGCTGGCGGCCTGCTCGGCAGGCGCCGCTCCGGCTGCGGCAGGTGCGACACCGCTGCCGCCCGTGCTGGCGGACACCAACGTGGTCGCTGAGGGGGCGGTTGTGCCGGTGCGTTATGCCACCCTGAGCTTTGGGGGCAACGGCGTGATCGATGAAGTGCTGGTAGAGGAAGGGCAGCAGGTCGAAAAGGACGAGCCGATCGCCCGGCTGCAGGGCAGTGACAAGCTGGCTGCGGCCGCCACCGGAGCCGAGCTGGAGCTGCTGACCGCCAACCAGGCGATGAAGGACCTGAAAGAAAATGCGGCTCAAATCAAAGCCGCCACCGAGAAGCGCCTGGCCCAAGCGCAGGACGTCTTGGATACCGCCAAGGATCACCGTACCTGGAAGGATTACCAGAACGGAAGCAAGGACTCCATCGCCAAGGCCCGCGCCGATCTGATCCTCGCCCAGGATCAGGTCGAAAAATACCAGGAACTCTTTGACGGCGTGGCCGACCGGGGTGAGGAAGATGTGACCCGCGCCCAGGCGCTGAGCGCCCTCTCGTCTGCCGAGAAAGCCCGCGACCGGGCCGAGTCGAACCTGAACTATCTGCTGAAGATCCCCGACAAGGTGGAAGTGGCCAAGGCAGACGCGGACGTGGCGGTGGCGCAAGCCGAGTTGGACGCTGCCCAGCGCGAATACGACCGTGTCAAGAACGGCCCCGACCCCGACGACCTGTCGCTGGCTGAAGCCCGGATCGACAACGCCAAAGCTCAGCTGGCCGCTGCCCAGTCCAGCCTGGACGACCTGGAGCTGACCGCTCCCTTCTCAGGCACGGTGGTTTCGAGCGGCCTGAAGGCCGGTGAGCTGGTCAACCCGCAGTCCTCGAACGTTGTGCTGGCGGATCTGTCGAAGTGGAAGGTGGAGACCACAGATCTGACCGAACTGAACGTCGTCGGCATTCAGCCCGGCGACCCGGTGACCGTCAAGTTCGACGCCCTCCCCGACGTGCAACTGCAGGGCAAGGTGGCCAGGATCAAGGCTCTGGGTGAGAACCGCCAGGGCGACATCACCTACACCGTCACTGTGGATTTGCTGGAGCAAAACCCCGAACTGCGCTGGAACATGACCGCCATCGTGACGTTCGAGTAAAAGCTGTTTAAATACAACAACGGACGACGCTGTCGTCCGTTGTTGTATTTAAACAGATTGTCCATGATAAAATACGCATCTATGACCGAATCCCTGTCAATTCAAACCACAAGACGCTCTTTGGATTGGAAAGTGGTCGCAAAAGGGGCCGGATTGTTCGTCGTGCCGCTGGCAGTGTACGCCCTGATCCTGGCCTTGCGCATCACCATGCCGCTGCGCCCGGTCAGCATCGCCGCCCGCTACAGCTTCGCTCTGGTTTTCCCGCTGGTGGCCGGGCTGGTGTACCTTTCGTACCGCATCCCCGGCTATTGGGGCCGGTTGATCAGCCTGACCCTGGCGCTGGCCCTGTTCGGCCTGGCGACCGCCGGGTTCTGGGCCAGTGTGCAGAGCGAGGACCAGGCGCTGAGCGGGCTTCTGCCCTGGAACGATTCCACCGCTTACTACGTCGACGGCTTGAACTGGCTGGACGGCCTGCGCTTTGGCACCATTGCGGCGCGACGGCCGCTGCTGCCGTTGATGTTCTCGGCGCTGCTTGGGCTGGCCGGGCGCAACTTGCAGGCGGCGGTGGCGCTGCTCTCGCTGCTGATGGGCGTGTCGGTTTACCTGGCGGCGCGTGAGGTGCAGCGGACACACGGTGCAGCCCCGGCGGCGCTGGCGTTCGTGGTGCTGTTCTTCTTTGCCCGGCGCTACACCGCCACCATCACCACCGAGGCGCTGGGCATCATCCTCGGCTCGCTGGGCTTCGCCTTGCTGTGGCGCAGCGCCTCGATGCAGCGGCGCCGGCTGCCGAATGTGCTGCTGGGCCTGTTCTTCCTGACGGTCGGCTCGATGGCCCGCCCGGCGGCGCTGTTCGTGCTGCCGCTGGCGGCGCTGTGGGCCGCGCGCAGCTTTCGCAAGCGCGGCTGGCTGGCCTGGGACTACGCTGCCCTGGGCTCGGCGGTCGTGGCGGGCGGCATCCTCGTCAACCAGTTGATGTTCGGTCTCTCGGCCCGACCAGATGTGCTGCCCTTCTCGAACTTCCCCTACCTGTTCTATGGCATGGCTTACGGCGGCATCGGTTGGGACAAGTTCAAGGTGGAGCACGGCGAGGAGGTAAGGCAGCTGTCGGAGGCCGAAAAGCCGCAGCTGGCCATGCGCCTGGCGCTGGAGGAAGTGCGCGCTCACCCGCAGAACCTGGTGAGGGGCACGCTCAAGCAGTACGGCTTGCTGGTCTCCGACACCTACTACAGCCTGTATTCGTTCATCACCTACGACAGCGCCCTGCGCAAGCCGCTGCACTTCAGCCTGTATGGCCTGTGCCTGCTTGGGCTGCTGGCCTGGGCCTTGAACCGCAAGGACCCCTATTCCAGCCTGATCGGTGCAGGCGTGGTGGGCACACTGCTTTCGGTGCCGTTTGCGCCACCCATGGACGCCAACCGCATGCGCGTGTATGCCGCCACCATTCCCGTATTGGCGCTGCTGCCGGCGCTGGGCCTGGCCTTCGTGCTGTCCAGGCTGAAGGTCCAAAAGCTGCTCGGTGAGCCGCGCGAAGTGCTGTCGCAGCCGGTCACCGCGGCCTTTGGCGTGCTGGTGCTGATCCTCACCCTGGCGGCGCCGCTGATCGCTCCGGCGCTGACGCCCAACACCACCTATGGCCCGGTCAACTGTGCGGCGGGCCAGCGAGACGTCTATCTGCGCTACGGACCAGGCACGGCCGTCAACATCCACCGCGAGTCCGACTTCTTCCTGGACTGGCTGCCGGACATCCATGCCGGGCGGTTCCGCGACTTCCTGCACAACACCGGCAACCTCTCCAGCATCCGCATCTTCGAGAGCATCGAGCCGCCCACCACGCTGTTAGTTGGCCCGGACTTGAAGACTGGCGAGCAGGTCTGGTTGGCCGTCGACGGCGCGATCATGCCGCAGGGATGGGGGGTGCTGGCCGTGTGCGGCAAGTGGGCCCCCGATAAAGACGGGACGGACTCGATCCTGTTCCAGGCCAAAAGCGTGGAGCTGCAGTAAAGAACCGGCCTGATGCGGAGGGGTAAAGCCGGGTGGAAGGTATCGGATCCATTCAAAGCCTTCACTACAGCGGGGGCCCACTTGGACAAAATATTCTGCCAGACAGGGATTCGTGCTACGATAGAGACAGCGGACCCAACCACATCGCCCACAGTCCCAACTGCAGCATCGCCCGCGCCGCGCGGCTCATCGACTACCGCCCGCGCTACTCTTCCTTGGAGGCGGTCAAAGAGGCCGTCGATTGGCTCATCGAGCATGGGCAGGTCAGGGTGTAGCCCCGGACATCCTCGTAGCCCCAGACATCCTCGCGAAGCACCCTGTAAGGGCTGTCTGGGGCTACAGGGATGGCTGCTGTTCCTTACTCCCTGATTCTCATTTTATACTATAATTAAACGAGAACCAAACGCAGCAGCAGAAGGAGGATGAAGATGGCGAAAGATCGCGGAAAAGACAAGGGAATGGTCAAGAAGCAAAAGAAAGACAAGAAAAAAGCGCAGCTCAACAAACCAGTGCCCATCTCGACCAGCAAGTGAGACGGAATTGGGTAACAGCAACGAAAGGAGAGACCGCTTCACCATCCGGTCTCTCCTTTCGTTTAAAGCCCTATTTCGTTATGCCGTAATCTGCCTGATGCTCCCCACCCCCGAGATGCTCTGATTGACCTGCGGCGAGCCCTTGTATTCCACCGTGCCGGCGCCGCTGATGCGCACGTCGAGTTTGTCGGTCACCCACAGCACGGTGTGCCCCGAGCCGCTGATGTTCACCCTGGCAGTCTCCGATTCCAGCTCCACCGCCTGGATCTTGCTCGCCCCGGAGATGCGCACCTCTTGCGACTGCACCCGCCCGGCCAGCTGGAAATCGCTGGAGCCGCTGGTGGTGAGGGTCAGCTTCTCGGCGGTCAGTTCATCGATGCGGATGCTGCTGGAGCCGCTGATCTCGATCACGAAGTTCTTGGCGCTCAGGCTGGCAGCCTGGGCTTTCACGCTGCCGCTGATCTTCATCGCCGCGAGGTTCTTGACCAGCAAGGTGTAGCGCACCCGGTGCTCGAAGGGGGCGAAGATGCGGTCGAGCCAGCTGCGGATGCCGACCGTGAGCGTTCCGTTTTCCACGTCGCTGCGGATCCGCTCCAGCAGCTCGGGCGCCGCCTCGATCGTCAGGGACTCGACATCGCCCTGCTGGACGATCAATTCGCCAAAGTCGGTTAGGACCAGCCGGTCGAAGCCGCTGACCTGGCGAGTTTCGGTTTTGAGATTCTGTTCCATGCGTAATTTCCTCCTGTTCGAATTATATGATGAGAAGGGAATGTGAGATAGAGAAAAGTGAGCAGAAGAGAGCAGATGTTCTCAACTCTCTGCTCTCATTTTTTTCTAATCTTGTTCTTTTTACTTTTTATGGAACCTTTTCCATTCCAATTACGTTACATAAATAAGCAACAAAAGCAATTGGAGGCATAGAAATGAAAAAGCAACTCACAAATCTAATTCGTATTTTCATGGCGTTGACGTTCGCAGCCGCCATGGTCGCTGCCCTGCCGCGTCCCGTTCAGGCGGCTTCACAATGGTTTGAGGTCGTACAGGTACAAGCCGATCAATGGATCAAGGTCCGTGCGCACAGCTTCCCTGCCAACCAGATCTTCACCGTTCGCATGGACGCATCGGGCAATCAGGGCATCGGCGGCATTGTCGTTACCGAGACCAACACCGGCGCGGGCGGCGATTTCGAAGAGACCTACAGCATCCCGGCTGAACTGCGCGGCGTCAAGACCATCACCGTCCGCATGGAGAGCAGCGCCGGCCCCTACAGCTACAACTGGTTCAACAACGCCAGCAGCGCCACCAACCCCACCATCCCGACCACCGGCTCTGGCAGCGCCTCCGTGGCTCCGAACCTTACCATCACTGGAGTGGACGCAAACCACAAGGCAACCGTAAAGGTTAGCGGCTTCCCCGCCGGCCAATACTTCACCGTGCGCGTCGGCCCCTTCTGGACCTTCTCCCGCAGCTACACCGTCGCGGACACCGTCTACTCCGGCACGGGCGGCTCGTTCAGCTTCAACATCGACATCCCTGACAATGTGAAGGAAGGCGATTGGGTTGCGGTCCGCATGGACAGCCCACAGAAGTATTACGCCTACAACGCCTTCAAGAACGTCGACAGCGGCACGCTCAACGACAACCCCAGCGGCCCGACCGTCACGAATGTCTGTGACATCATCTCGACCAGCCCGTCGGTCAAGGTCGCCAAGGGCGCCGATTTCGACGCCGTCTGGAAGATCCGCAACGTCAGCGGCAAGACCTGGGACAAGAACGCCGTGGATTACAAGTACGTCAGCGGGCGTGAAATGCAGATTAGCGCCGACCGCTACGACTTCACCCAGAGCGTCAAGGACGACGAGACCATCAAGATCATCGTCGACATGGTGGCCCCCAACAAGACCGGCACCTTCACCACCACCTGGGCAGTCATGCAGGGTAAGACCACCCTGTGCAAGCTGCCACTGACCGTCACGGTCAAATAGCCATCCTGCCGTCTCACCGAAAGCCCTTTCCTGGTCATAGGAAGGGGCTTTCAAGGTTAAAAGAGGGAGGAGAGGATCGAGAGCAGTCTTTAAAATCGCAGGCGCAAGGCGATTGTCAAACCCAGACGAATCCAATCGCATCCCAAAACAAGGGCGTGTTGGGATGCGATTGGGACCTTGGGTTCGGGCGGGCATGCCTGGATAAGAGCAGATTAATAGTTTTTGTTTCCCCTTCTCTATCCTATTTAAATTGTATAGAATTTACCTAGAATGGGCGTTAGCGCCCGTGCGGAGAGAAGTACAGGTGAACGGGGGAATGGATGTGCAGGTACCCGAAGATTTTAAGGGTAGGCTCTGGGAAGCTGGTTTTATTCGATACCGAGGACAAATCATCGGTCGTGCTGCTGGATGAGAACGCTGAAACGCCGCGCTTCATTCAGAAGATGATGAAAAAAGCCCGGCTGGATGTTTATCTGGGCCTGCGCGCCAAACTGGCTGAAAAGCGCTGCGATATGGTTTGGGCCGGTTCTGAGAACATCGGGCTTCTGTTGAGTTTTATGGGCCTTCGAAAGCCATTAATTGTGATCGCCCATCACATGAAGTCTCCCCTGAAGGCAAAAGTGGCGCGATTTTTCGGTGTCGTCCGTCGCTGGAGCGGTATCGGCTATGTAAATGAAGAGAGCAAGAACTTCTTCCAGCAGTATTTCAAGGTCGACCCCGAGCGCCTGTTCCTGTGCGAATCCGCCAAGTATTTGGACCGGGCGCCAGAGTGCGATATCCGCTACGATGGCCCGGTTGTGAGCATCGGCGTTGCCAAGCGCGATTATGAGACCCTGATTGCGGCCTTATCGACCCTTCCGGGCTACCAGGCGGAGCTTTTTATCTCCAGTAAGTTCGGCGATACCCTTGCGAATAAAATTCACTCACCCCTGCCGGATACCGTTCAAATCCATAACTGGGTTTCCGAGGACGAATTGATCCGCCACTACCAGCGCACCCATTTTGTGGTCGTCCCTTTGCAGGACACCACCCATGACGGCGCAGGATTGAACGCCGTACTGGAAGCCGCTGCGTTCCAGAAAGCCGTGATCGCGACCGACACGGGCGGAATGTCGGCGCTGATCGAGGATGGCGTCAACGGGCTGTTAGTGCCTCCCGGTGATGTCGACGCCTGGCGAGAAGCGCTGCGCAGGCTGTGCGAGGAGCCGGGCCTGGCCGAGCAAATGGGCCGGGCCAACCGCCGGTTTGCCGAAGAGCATTACAACCCCAAAGAGGTCGACCGCCGGATCGACGCGTTTGTGTTGGATTTGTTCAATCAACAGGCCGAGCCGGCGGAGGAGTTGGGCTGAGGCGCAGGGGGAATGATGGGGCTGCAACCCTGGTCTCCGACCAGGGTTGATAATTGAAGCAAAGAGTCAGAATGCCAGGTATTGAGAATTCAACATCAGGCGAGAGACACATCCTCCAACTGTTCAACACGCTTCTCTTCGATCTCCGGCGCGGTCTCTGGGAGTGGTTGCCCGACCATCACCGCCAATGCGTGCCGCTTGACACGGATGCTCACCCGTCCTTCACCTAAGGGGCTCCCATCCGCCATGACCGGCATAGCGGGTTGCGTGTCGATATCTACCCGGCGCACCTGGAAATGCTGAATGCGCGGATCTTCCGGTTTTCCGATCCCCACCCCCTGAAAAACGTAACCGAGCAGTTCTAGTTTGGATAGGTCGGCAAAGAACAGCACATCCAACAGGCCGTCTTTGAACGAGGCCTTGGACCCAACTTGATAATGAAAGCCGATATACGGCATATTGGAAACCAGCACCACATGACCGAGTTTGTGGATTTTCTGCTTGTTTTCCAGCAGCAGGTGGATCTCGGCGGGAGGAGAAGCGGCCAGTGTTGTCAGGAAGTCGCCCACCCGGGCCAGGTTACCGTGCTGGATATCATCAACAGAAGAGAAAAGGGTCGACACCAGGCCCACCGAGCAGACTTCCAGGAAAGGCGTCGTAACGCCATTGCAAGAAGCTGTGCCAACATCCACTTTGGTCCGGCGGCCTGTGCGTAAGATTGCGATGGCATCCGGGACATCGTCGGGGATGCCGAGGCTGAGGGCTGTGTTATTCTGCGTGCCGATGGGGATGATCCCCAGCGTTCCGGGCGTACCCACAAGGCTTCTCGCCACGGCAGAAATCGTGCCATCACCACCGCACACCACAAACATGTGTATTCCATCCTCGAGCGCAGCCCGGACCACCTCGGCCAGATCACAGCCCGGTTCGACCAGGTAAGCCTCCGGCACGAGATTCCAGGCCTGCATCTGATGAATCACGTCTACAATTTCGATAGGAAATTGTCTTGCAGCCCCTGCGCTAGGATTGAAGATCAACTTGGCCCGCATGGGGCGTTTGTGCGTTAAATGAGTTTCCATCCGATATCTTATTGCCTCAGCTGTTCTGTAAATGATGTTCCCACAACCCGGATCAATCGACGATTTGCGTAACTTTAGCGGCCAGCCGGTGTCCACTTTTGGGTGAATACCGGCTGGCCGGGCTGTATTTGCACTTGAAACAGTTTATACCGCAGGCGCCGCCGGTGTTATCGCCGGAAGCCCCGACCTCCGCGCACCAGGCGGAAAAGGAAGAGCAGCACAACCGCTCCGACAAACGCGATCAGGATTAACTCCAGGTTGATGCCGTTCACGCCGGCGCCAATATTCAGGAAAGTGGTGGCAATCCAGCCGCCCAACAACCCGCCGATCACGCCGACGACGATGTCGCCAATCAATCCGTAGCCGCCACCCTTCATTACAATTCCGGCTAACCAGCCGGCGATCAAACCAACGACGATCCATGAAAGTATGCTCATTGTTTTTCCTTGTTCCTTTTCGATCTGATGTCTCGATTGCAAACATGAGAGAGGGTACAAACTTTTCTCATGCGTTCAATGATGAGAAGATTACGCTTTTCCTTAAGCTGTGGGGGTCGAGATTGCTATTCTTGTTCCTCAACCCTGGCCTGTCTGGCTCACGAAAACAGTATCACTGCGCGAGCTGTAGCCGGCCCAATATGTTTTCCCGTCCACCTTGTATTCGTGGAATAAAATCGAGCGGCCGACATTATCAATTGTCTCGACATAGACTGTCTTGAAATCCGCTACTCGGGTAACTTTCATTTGCCCTTGTGCCACTTCGACATTTTGGCCGAACTGTTTTAAGGCCTTCAACATTTCCGTTTGATTCATAATCCCTCAATATCAGCTTTTGTCGATCGGACCGTCCATGCGGAACGATGCCGGATGGAGTCAATCAAGACTGGATACTGCCATCCAGCGCTTCAGTCTCGATATAAGAGCGCAATATCCAGGCGATCTTTTCGTGCTGGCGCATCACGCCAATCAGCAAATCAAATGTGCCTTCGTCCTCGAATTCCTCGGTAACTCTTCTGGCGTCTTCCCTCAAGGAACGGATGAAGGTTTCGTGGTCGGCCAAAAGCCGTAGAAGATTGGGAACATGGTCGGGATGTTCATCCAGCCTGGAAAGACGGAGAAATTCCGTCAGGCAGTCGGTTGCAAAGCCGCCCAGCATTCGCACTCGTTCGGCGATCTCGTCGGACAGGTTATTCAGCAACTGGTATTGGGCTTCAAAAAGGGTATGCAGCTCGAAGAAATCAGCCCCGCGAACATTCCAATGAGCGCCGCGGGTTTTTGTGGCCAGCACGACTTCGTCAGCCAGGGTTATATTGAGGATTTCTACAACCGAAAGCCGAATGCTGCTGTCCAAACCGATATTCGGATGGATGAGAACCGGCACCTTTAGATTATCGATGTCATGATGATTTTGTCTCATGCAGTCTCCTTTCATTCGGTCGTTTTTTTGCTGCAGTACCATACTAAACGAAAGGAGCTATCTACGTCCCAGATATGACCTATTAAATATCTACCAAATTAGAAACGAAACAGGGGTTTGTGTGCTACACACAAACCCCTGTTGATAGCGTTACCCAAATTAAGAAACAGAACGGTCGAATTTCTTCGAGTGCAAGTTGTATCCCCGCCCGGGCAGCGTTTCGAGAAGGTCTCCGTACTCCCCCAGTTTTTTCCGCAGGCGACCGAGATAGTTATGCAAATAATGATTCGAGCCGCGGTACTCGGCTCCCCAAACTTTGGCAATCAACTCGTCATGGGTCACGACTTCATCCAAGCGCAGGGCAAGTTCGGCCAATATCGCATATTCGGTTTTGGTAAGGTGCAGGTCCTCTTCACCGATGAACACCCGGCGCGCCTTCAGGTCAATGAGCAGCTTGCCGATCTGGATTTTTGTGTCGGGCACATTGGGGACCGCATAAGATCGACGCAGAAAAGCCCGCACTCGCGCCAGCAGCTCCTCTTGTCCAAACGGTTTGGTGACGTAATCATCCGCGCCGGCATCCAGGGCGGCGACTTTCAGATCTTCTTCTGCGCGAGCGCTCAATACGATGATGGGCACGTCGGAACGGGCGCGCATCCAGGCGCACACATCCACCCCGGAAAGGCCGGGGATCACCAGATCCAGCAGCACTAGGTCTATGGTATCCGCTTCAAAGCGGGCCATCGCTTGATGGCTGTCCTCGGCCTCGCTGACCGTATAGCCGCGCTTGACCAGGTTGACCCGCACCAGCTTGCGGATATTTGGGTCATCTTCGACAATCAGGATATTCCCCATTGTTTACTGCTCCTCTTCCACGGAGATCGGTCGGGGCTGCAAAGGAACGACTGGGATCGTAAAGGAGACGGTTGTGCCTTGGGTTTTCTTTTTCTTGATCCAAATGCGGCCGCCGTGGGCTTCGACCAATCCCTTACAGATGGCCAATCCCAACCCGGCGCCTTGCACGGAGCTGTCCTTCATACTTGCACCCCGTTGAAAAGCTTTAAACACTTTTTTATGTTCAGCTGGAGGGATACCGGGTCCCTGATCGTTGACATTGATCCGCACAAAGCTGCCGTGAACAAGGGCGGTTATGTTGATTTCCGTCCCTTTTGAAGCATAGGTGGCAGCATTTCGCACCAGGTTGACCAATACCTGAGCGATACGCTTGGCATCTACGGAGACGAGCGGCAGGTTGTCCGGCAGGTGCATGGATAACGTTTGTCCGCTGGTCAAGGTTTGAAGCTGCGGCAGCGTATCTTTTAGGATATCGGGGAGTGCATGAGGTTCCAGCGATATCGGCAGCATTCCGGCTTCAAGGCTAGAAAGATCCAGCAGGCGATCGATAAGTTCTTGGAGCCGGTTGGTTTCCTGTTGGATGGTTTGAATAAAGTCGCGCTGTTCATCCGGCCCCCAGGTGACGTCGTTTGCAAGGAGGGTGGTGGTGAATCCTTTAATCGAGGTCAACGGCGTGCGCAGCTCGTGTGAAATCATGGCTAGAAATTCTGTCTTTATCTCGTTGGCCCGCTCTGCCTCATGGCGGGATTCCGCTTCGATCGCTAATAACTTGAGATTATATAAAGTGATCGTTGCCTGATCAACCAACACTTTGATATGCCGAAGCACAATTGATTCGAAGTGCTTTTCGATGGAATAAAATACCAAAAGGCAGCCCAACCATTTGCCCAATGATACCAGCGGGAAGATGGCGACCGTCCGAATATTCTCTTCTCCCAGGAGACTGCGCACCGACGGAGATAATCGTTCGTCTTTCGATATTTCCGTGATAATCACCGGTTTGAAGTGATGGAAAAGATCGAGTAAAGCAAGGTTTTCGAACAAACTGGCTTCGCTCACCGATTCCTTTGGATTTGCGCCGGGCGGATACGGAACAGCCGACCAGGAAGCAACGACCTCAAAATCTTGGAGAGGGCTAAACGGCGGAGTCTCAAAAAACAGGGCAAAGGAACGCTGGGCAGAGCGCAGATCAGAGGCGGACATGAGCGTTTTGAGCACCGCCTCTGGTTTGCGCGCCAGACTCATCCGCCGGCTGAGTTTGAACTGCTCATGTGAACGATCCAGGGCCTTGCGCAGCGTCTCATCTACCCGGTTCTGATCGGTGATATCTTGGGCAATACAGACCTGATAAGAAGCGCCCGACGATTCTTCATGGATCAGGAAGATCTCTGCAGAGATCCAGCGCAAGCTGCCATCCGGGCGCAAAATCCGGTAGGTTTGGATCAAGAACTTGTCGTTCTCTTGATTGGCGGACATGACTTTCACGCGATCTTCCGGATGGACGCTTTTTATCAGCGTTAAAGAGTCCGCATAAAGACTTTCGCAAGAACGACCCCAAACGGTCTCAAACGCCGGGCTAACAAAGAGAATCTGATCCGTGTTCAGATCCATGAGCCATACCACTTGTTTGATATTATGCAAAATCTGCTTGAGGAAGGGAGAAACCTCAAGCAGTCCTTCGAATTCCAATCTGGGTTTATCTTGTTCTGTCATGTCTGTTTTTGACGCCTGACCTGAAAGGGCGGGTGATTCTCAACTTGTATTGATCCATTAAAAAACGTAGAGAAGCGAATCATCTCTACGTTCGAGCAGTTGAGTTTTCATGCGGCTTTTGAAGATGCTTCGTTCTGTGAGATTGCGGTTTAGGATCTTATCCTAACCAATTTTATTATACACCAGCTCTGAAGAATGAATCAGGAGCTTAACGAGGGCGCGATTTGTTATTCACTGGAATGCTGCTGTTTATCTGCCAATTGGATGCGCTGCGGCAGATCAACCACCAACTGCGCGGAAATGAGCGGGCGCGTGAATGGCACTCGTTTTTTCGCTGTATGCATAACATCCGTTATTAAAATTCTCTCAGCTTTTTAATCCTTTAGATCACAAGATCGTTATATAATAACGTTTATCCAGCTGGATCTTTTTCCATACCATAGCGAGGAGAAAAGAAGATGAAAGATTTATTCAAGGTTAACACCAGAACCATTGTAGCGATTGGATTGGGTGCGGCGATCTTTACACTGCTGTTTATGTATGTGAAGATCCCCTCGCCGATTCCTGAAACCAGCTTTCAGACCGCCTATGGCTTGAGCGCTTTCTTCGCAGCTCTGTTTGGACCCATCGCCGGGGCGTTGATCGCCTTCATCGGGCACGCCCTCAGCGACGCCATTCAGTACGGCTCGCCGTGGTGGAGCTGGGTCATCGCCAGCGGCGTGTCGGGCTTTATTTTTGGCTTCGCTTTCAAGCGCACCAAGGTGGAAGACGGCGAGTTTGGCTGGAAAGACATCCTGACCTTCAACGTCATTCAGGTGATCGGCAATGCGATTGCCTGGATCGTGGTCGCCCCGGTGCTCGACATTGTCATCTACCAGGAACCGGCCAACAAGGTTTTCGTGCAGGGCTTAGCCGCCGCAGGCATGGACGCCATCAGCGCGGGTGTCATCGGCACCTTACTGCTGGTCGCTTACGCAGCCACTCGCACCAAGCGGGGCAGCCTGTCGAAAAAGGCAGCGTAGTTCAGCAGCAGGAGTTTTGCTTTTTGGACTTGTTTGAACTTCACAAAAGCTCAGACTCGGGTGTAGAGTCTGAGCTTTTATTCGATCGAGAAGGAACGGCGCAGCCGCGTTTCCGCTCTGGAAACACGCGGCTGCGCACGCGGACCCCTGAAGAATCCTTATGAGCTCACGGCCAATGATCGAGTTTATCGATTTCAGCTTTCAATACTTCAGCCAGGCAGAACCTACCCTGCATGACATTAACCTCAAAATCTACCCGGGTGAAAAAGTCCTGATCGTCGGTCCCAGCGGCAGCGGGAAAAGCACCCTGGGGCACTGCCTCAACGGGCTGATCCCGTTCTCGTATCGCGGCGCGATCCAGGGCAGTTTGAAGATCAACGGCCTGGAAACCAGCGCGCTCAACATCTTCCAGTTATCCAAGATGGTCGGCACCGTGCTGCAGGATTCGGACGGGCAGTTCGTCGGGCTGACGGTGGGCGAGGATATCGCCTTCGCCCTGGAAAACGACAACATCGCCCACGCCGAAATGCACGAGCGGGTGCGCTCGGTCGCGCAAATGGTGGACATGGAGAACTGGCTGACCTCGTCGCCCTTCGAGCTGTCGGGCGGGCAGAAGCAGCGCACCTCGCTGGCGGGCGTGATGATCGACGACGTCGAGATCCTGCTGTTCGACGAGCCGCTGGCCAACCTGGACCCGGCCACCGGCAAGATTGCCATCGAGATCATCGACGACATCCACAAGCAGACCGGCAAAACGATCCTGATCATCGAGCACCGGTTGGAAGACGTGCTGCACCGCGACGTGGACCGCATCCTGGTGATCGACGATGGCCGGATCATCGCAGACCTGAACGCGCACGCCCTGGTTGCCTCGACGATCTTGCAGGAAGTGGGGGTGCGCGAGCCTTTGTACGTCACGGCGTTGAAGTATGCCGGCGTGCAAGTGACCGAAGCGATGCAGGCCGGGTACATCCAAACGCTGAAAGCGGGGCTTTCGCGCCAGGCGCTGCAGACCTGGTACGGGGGCATCCAGGCGGATCAGCGTGTGAATGCGCGCCCGTCGATCCTGAAGATGGAAGGCGTCTCCTTCTCGTACGACGGCATCCGCCCGGTGCTGGCGGATATCAACTTCGACATCCGGGAAGGCGAGATGGTCTCGATTGTCGGCAAAAACGGGGCCGGGAAGTCGACCCTTTCCAAGCTGTTGTGCGGTTTCGAAAAGGAGGACTGCGGCAGGATCTTGTATCGCGGCCAAGACATCAAAGAAAAGTCGATCAAAGAACGGGCGGAGATCATCGGGCTGGTGATGCAGAACCCCAACCAGATGATCTCGAAGCCGCTGATCTTCGACGAGGTGGCGCTTGGGCCTGCGCCTGCGACACGTGCCGGAAGACGAGATTACCGGGCGGGTGGAGAAGGCGCTCAAGATCTGCGGGCTGGCGCCATTTATCGAATGGCCCATCTCCGCCTTGAGCTACGGCCAGAAGAAGCGCGTCACCATCGCCTCGATCTTAGTGTTGGACCCCAAGATCCTCATTCTGGATGAGCCCACGGCCGGGCAGGACTTCCGCCATTACACCGAGATCATGGAATTCCTGGTGGAGATCAACCGCCTGGGGGTGACGGTCATCCTGATTACGCACGACATGCACTTGATGTTGGAATACACCCCGCGGGCGATTGTGCTGGCGGGCGGGAAAAAGATCGCCGATACGGCGGCGTCCGTGGTCTTGACCGACGCCCAGGTGATTGCGGATGCGAACCTGAAGGAGACCTCTTTGTTTGCGCTTTCCCACATGGCGGGGATCGAGAACGGCACCCAGTTCGTCCAGGGCTTTATCGACTACGAGCGGAGGTTGAAAAACCGATGAACGCAAAAATGAAGCTCTTTTCTTATGGGGTTGCCGACACGCCCGTCCACCGGCTGTCGGGCTTGACCAAGCTGGTTTGCTTCCTGTTCCTCACCTTTGCGGTCATGTACTCGTACGATATCCGCGTCCTGCTGGGCATGATGGTTTTCTCCATCCTGCTCATGCGGATTTCGCTGATCCGCTTTTCGCAGATCCGGGTCATGGTCATTTACGTATTCCTCTTCCTGCTGACGAATGCGGTGATCAGCTTTTTCTTTGCGCCCGAATATGGGACCCAGATCTACGGCACGCAGCACGAGTTCGGGCGGATCTTTGGGGTTTCCCTGACCTATGAGCAGGTGTTTTACGAGGTGACCAAGTTCTTCAAGTACGCCTCGGTGGTTCCCCTGGGCATGATCTTCCTGATGACCACCAATCCCAGCGAGTTCGCATCCGCTTTGAACGGCATTGGGATCCATTACAAAGCCGCCTATGCCGTCTCGTTGACGCTGCGCTACTTCCCGGACATCCAGCGCGACTACCACGATATCTATCTCAGCCAGCAGGCGCGCGGGCTGGAGATGTCGAGGAAGGCGAAGTTTTTCGACCGGTTCAAGAACTCCCTGCTGATCATCGTCCCGCTGATCTTCTCGACGCTGGACCGGATCGAGCTGATCAGCAACGCCATGGACCTGCGCGGGTTCTCGAAGAGCAAGACCCGCACCTGGTACACGTTCCGCAAGCTGACCCGCCAGGACGCCGTGGCGATTGGCGTCTCGGCGCTCATCTTTGCCCTGGCGGCCGGGGTGTCGATCTTTATCAACCATAGCCGGTTTTATAATCCGTTCATCTAAGGTGCACGGCGGATTGTACGTGTAGGGGCACGGCGAGTTGCGCGAGACAACATAATTTAACCAATACGGAGCCGTGCCCCCGCCCCCACAATGCGCAAGGCCCCATAATTTAACCAATACGGAGCCGTGCCCTCGCCCCCATAATGCGCGAGACCCCATAATTGAACCAATACGCAGTCGTGCCCCCGCCCCCACAATGCGCAGACAACATAATTTAACCAATACGGAGCCGTGCCCTCGCCCTCACAATCGCGAGACGCACATCATTGAACCAATACGCAGCCGTGCCCCCGCCCCCACAATGCGCAAGACAACACGCAGCCATGCCCCGATAACCCACCCGAATCATTTCCATTAAAACCACCTTGCCTTTCCCTTCGGTCAAAATGTATGATTACCACCGGGGGCACGGCTGCGTATTGGTTAAATTACTGGGGTCTTGCGTTACTCGCCGTGCCCCTACCGGTTGGATGAAATTTATGCGTTCCCGCCAGGGCATGGCTGCGTATTGGTTAAACTCTGGGGTCTTGCGTTACTCGCCGTGCCCCTACCGGTTGGATAAAAATTGTGGAATCCCGCCATGACGTACGGGTAGGACAAAAATTACGATTCCCGCCGTGGCCCTACCGGTTGCGCGAGACCACCGGATTGTACGTGTAGGGGCACGGCCCTCAGCCCCCATAATGCCGCGAGGCCCCATAATTTGAACCAATACGCAGCCGTGCCCCCGCCCCCATAATGCGCAAGACAACATAATTTAACCAATACGGAGCCGTGCCCTCGCCCCTATAATGCGCAAGACAACATAATTTAACCAATACGGAGCCGTGCCCCCGCCCCCACAATGCGCAAGGCACAACATAATTTAACCAATACGCAGCCGTGCCCCGGATGGCAATCACGCATTTTGGCCGAAGGGAAAAGGGCCATCGCGTTTTTCCTTAGAAATGATTCGGGTGGATTGTGGTAGGGGCACGGCTTCGTATTGGCTCAATATTGGAGTCTTGCGTTACTCGCCGTGCCCCTACCGGTAGAATCCCGCGTATTCCCGCCATGACCAGACGGGTTGGATGGAATTTATGCATTCCCGCCGTGGCCCGACCGGCACAATCCTGGGGTTCCTGGGATGTGTGAATAAGTCTTTGTTAATAATCCTCCGCTTCCCTTCTCTGCCCGACTGAAATTGTTTAAAATTTATAGAGGAAACTGCTTTGCAGACACAAAGCAGTCAAGCAATGAATTCACCCATGGGGGCTATGTGGTTACCATCGAGGATTCTCCGGATGGGAAGCTGAGTTTGGAGCGCAATGATGATGTTTATTGGAAGGTTGGACTGAAATGGGGGGAGTTGTCGATTCGGCGCTTCACGCCATGCAAGAGGAACTGCGCCAGTTTTATGAGGAAACTTTCTTGAATCCCGACCCGCAGGCAAAGCTGGAAGAGCAGCTGAGGACGCTGTATGGACGCGGAGAAATCAATCAGCAGCGTTACCAACAGCTCCGCATCCAGCTGCGTCACGGGATGGTCTCGAAAACGGACCTTTACGTGATCCACCAGGAGGCTGCGCGCCGGATGGAGTCGGACAAGGGCAGCCCCGAGTTGGAACACAGCCTGGACCGCCTGTACGCAGACCGGGTGTGGGTGGAAGAGGCGCGCCAGCAGCTGAACGAAAACACCCAGGCGCTGCGCAAGGATGTCGACTGGATCCGACAGCAGGCCGAAGCCGCTCGCCGGGATGCCGGTGCGGCCATGCCGGATGAAGCTGCCGCCCGTTCATTCCTGGAGGTATGGCAGAAGCTGCTCTCCCTCTCTCAGGGGCTTGAGCGCGACCTGCAGGCGATGGAGCGGGACATGCTGAACCTGGATACCCTGGAGAAGGAGATCAAAGCGGCCATCATACGGATCAAAGTCCTCTGTTCGCGCGAGCGGCTGGCTAAATTGAACCAGCGGGTTCGCGGCGACCTGCTGTCCCAACGGTAAATGGAACACCTTTAGAGGAAGGATGTCAAGATGAGTATATTTGCACGATTTAAAGCGTCATTTGAAACACGCGCCAATCAGGTTGTCGACGCGTTTGAAGACCCCAAAGCCAGCCTGGATTACAGCCTGACCAAGCTGGAGGAGAGCCGGGCGCAGATTGGCCGCAGCCTGATCGAGGTCAGCGCCGCCAGGAACCGGCTGGAACTGCAGCGTACCCAGATCGAGGCTGCCCTGGAGAAGTATCAGGAACAGGCCCAATCGGCGTTGAGCGCCAACCGCGAGGACCTGGCCCGGGTGGCCCTGGAACGGAAGCAAGACGCCCTGGCGCGCCAGGCTGAACTGGAGAAAAATATCGCCAACCTGAACGCCCAAACGGAGAAACTGAAGCAAGCTGAGATCAACCTGACCAACAAGGTCGCCATGTTCCAGGCTAAGAAAGAAGAGATGAAAGCCATGTACGATTCGTCCCGCGCCCAACTGCAAATGCGAGAAGCGATGTCGGGGATTTCGGTCGACCTGGCGGACGTGGGCAATACGATCCAGCGGGTCGAGGCCCGCATCCAAGAGATGCAGTCGCGCTCGGATGCGATCGAGAAGCTGATCGCCGAAGGCGTGTTCACCGATATGCTCGAGCCGGGGGTCGACGAAGTGGACCGCGAGCTATCTCAAATCAGCCGCAAGCAGGCCATCGAGGATGAGTTGACCAAACTCAAAGCCGCCCACGCCGGCGGATAGGATCAACGCGGGGCAGGGGCCCATAACAAACAAAGAACAGTCCCTTACACTGGCAAGGGACTGTTCTCTGTTTTCTACTCTCTTATTTAAAATTCCGCTTATCCTCGTACAGCGCCGCGTCGGCCCGGGCGATCAGATCCACCGCTTCCGTGGAATGATCCGGATAAATGGCAATGCCCAGCGCAGTGGTCAGGGGTTGGATTTTCAGTTTTTCGGGGATATCCGGGCAGAACTTGCTCAGATCGGTGTGGATGCGGGCGGCCACCCGTTGTGCGGTGCTCAAATCCGTCTCCGGGAAGATCATCGCATATTCATCGCCGCCGTAGCGGGCGACAAAATCGGTGTCACGGACGGCCTTGCGCAGGCATTCCCCGACCAGGCGCAGCAGTTTATCGCCCACCGGGTGCCCGAAGGTGTCGTTGACCAGCTTGAAGTTATTCAAGTCCAGCATCACCAGGGCAAACGAGTGGTTGTAGCGGCTGGAGCGTCGAATCTCCTCCGCCAGCCGCTCATCGAAGGCCCGCCGGTTGGGCAGCCCGGTGACCACATCCGTGTGGGCCTGCTGATTGATGATGCGGTGCAGGCGGGCGTTCTCGATGGCGATGGCTGCCTGATCGCCCAGCAGCCGCAGCACCCGCAGCTCCGATTCGGCGATGGGATAGTTGACCGGCAGGGCCATGGTCATCACCCCTACCACCCGCTGGCCGATCTTCAGCGGCAGCCCGACGATGGCGCCATGCCACTCGGGCGGCGCGTTCCTGAAGAGCGAGTGTTCTTTCATGTTCTCCACCACGATCGGCTGCCCGCCGCGCGCCACCGTATACGTCAGGCCGTTCTGGCGCGGCGGCGCGGTCGGCTGTGGGCTGATGTCGCCGTCGCGTAAGGCAGAGCCAAAGATCAGCGTCTCCTGGTCGTACAGGAAGATGTGAGCATCCAGGGCGGCTTTCATCAGTCCCGCCGCCGATTTGAGGATGGCGTTCAAGACGTTCTCCAGATCCAGGCTGGCGGTCAGGCTCAGGCTGGCCTCGTAAATCATCTCCAGCATGTGCGAGCGCTGCTGCATCTCGGCGAACAGGCGCATGTGCTGGCCCAGCGAGACGGCCTGCACGACAATCTGTTTCCCAAGCTGCAGGTCTTCGCGCACAAACGTCCGCACGTTCTTTTGGAAGGCCGCGGCGATCACGTAACGGTCGGTGGGCAGCGCCAGCAGGCTGTACGCTCCGAGCGAATCCAGCAGGCTGCGCAAGTTGGGCCCGGCCTGACTGCGCTGCGCCTGCACCGCCTCGCCGGATGACAGGGCTTGATCGAGCAGATGCCTGGCTCCCGGCGGGTCCGTCACCCGCAGCCATGCAAGCTCACCCCCATCATCGGTCAAACGGGCAGCTGCGAGCTCCACGTCTCCATTTTCGATGTGCGGCCATAGGACCAGGCAGACTTGCGCGCCGAGCAGCCAGCACAGCTGCTCGGCCATCTTGCGGGCAATGCAGTCTTCGTCCGGGCAGTCGATTGCTTCGCCAACGGATTGGAGGTACTTATGGAGAGTTTGACCCGGCTCCGAGGAGGGGGATTGGAACGAGTGATTTGTCATGGTTGTATCGTGAGTGCAAAGGTGGGTTTCGCTTACCCCAATGACCGAATTATATCCCAAATTTTCAATTCGGCCCCTGGAATAATGGGACAAGGGGCAGTCAAAAGTTGGCGCTTATGGCGCTGGGCGTGTCGCTACAGCACCGAGCGCCGGGGCAGCAGGTTCTTCAGCCGGTCGCGCAGCACCTTGCCTCGCCCCAGCAGACGCCCGGCGGCATCCTCTACGATCACGACCATCCCGGTGGGATAACCGGGCAGCGGCTTGCTGCGGATGTCCTCGCCGCGCAGCCAGGCTTGCTGGAGCTCTTCCTCCAGGAGATAGCGCCCGGTCAGGAACTCATGCGAGAAGCGCGTCACCCACTCATGCGACGGAGCCAGGCTATCAGGCAGCTCGTCGCCCAGCGGCAGACCCAGCGACTGCACCGGCAGCTCGCGGAAGCGCTCCAGATACAGCCGCGGGATGGCATACACCTCGCGCCCCCGCCGCCACAGCGCCAGCCTCAGCCGTTCCAGCACCCCCGTCAGATCGAAGGTGTAGGCCTGCATCAACCCATCGCTCCAGGTCTGCGCCTCTTGCTCGCTCAATTCCTCGAAACCAGAGCGGGACATGGGGCGGGAAGGAACATTCTCACCTTGCGGGCCCTCATCTCCCGACGAGGTTTTTAAGGGCTGTGTCTTCCGCAGCAGCGCGGCGAAGAACCCGGAAGTTCCGAAGCGGTGCGGCCACAGGCGCGCCGCCCGCTGCACGGATGGATCGAACTCCTGCTCATCGTAGCCCTTCAGCGCCGGAGCGGGCGCTGGCAGCTTGCCCGCCAGATCCACGATCTCGAAGGCGCCGGGGCAGCGCTGCAGCAGCGCATCCAGCACCGCCTCGTCTTCCTCGGGCGCCAGCGTGCAGGTGGAATACACCACCTGGCCGCCCACCTTGACCGCTTGCAGCGCGCTGTGCAGCAGTCGCTCCTGACGCTGCGCCAGCGAAGCGGTCTCTTTCTCGGAGACCGGGCGCATCGGGTGCGACTCGCTCGTCCGCAGGCCCTGCATCGAGCAGGGCGCATCCAACAGCGCCCGGTCGAAGGTTTCCGGGAACCACTCGCCGAACGACTCGCCCGGGAAGCGCGTCACCGCCGCGTTCGTCGCTCCCCACTGGTCGAGCACCAGGCGCAGGGCCGTGATGCGCGAGGCGCTGGAGTCGTTGGCGATCACCAGGCCGCGGTCGCCGGTGCGGGCGGTGATGTGAGTGGTCTTACCGCCGGGTGAGGCCGCCAGGTCGAGCGTCAGCGGCTCGTCCAGACCGTCGAAGTCGAACAGCTCCACTGGCAGCATCGAGGCCGCATCCTGGATGTAATACTCGCCCAGACGGTGCTCGATGGTCTGGCTAGGCGAGACCCGGCTCTGAGTGATCCACCAGCCGTTGGGGCAGTACGGCACCGGCTGCACCTCCCAACCGTAACGGGCGCGCCAGCCTGCCAGCGCCGTCTCCGGCTCCACCTTGAGCGGGTTAATGCGGATGGAAGTGCGGCAAGGGCTCGCCCAGCTCCGCCAACAGCTGCGCCAGATCATCCGCCTCCAGCATCGGCCGGAAGCGTTCCAGCGCCGCTTCGGCTGCCTCGGCGGGCGTGGGTCCCTGCGGTTTCGACTTGCGTTTCTTGGCCATGCGCTAATGTTACCACGGCGGCCGCTCGCGGGTGGCGTGCACTTTTGCGCGTGCGCTCCACCTGGCACGCTACGGCAGCAGATCGATCCCGACCAGGTGCAGGAGATACAGCAGTGTGGTGGCAGTGAAGAACAGTCCGGCGATCACCGTCCCCCAGAAGGACAGCCAATTGGGCTGCAGCTCTTTTGGCAGCAGCTTTTTATTCAGCCACAGCGTCGCGAACGTGAAAATGGGCGTGATGGCCGCCCCGATGATGCCCGAGATGGACAGGATTTGCAGCGGGTGGCGGTAGAAGTAGAGTAGGACGATCGGCCCAATCGCTCCCAGCACGATCACGTAAGTGTTCTTCAGTTTTTTCGTGTCGGAGAGATAATTGAAAATGAACCCCTTGGAACGCTCTCCTTGCCTGGCGAACTTACCCGTGTTGGTCAGGATCTGGGTCAGGTCGGTGATCATGCGCGAGGCTCCGTCCTGGCCGTCCAGCACGGTGGTCCAAAAGGCGATCCCGGCGGTCAGCACGAATACCCACAACCCGATCTGACCCAAGTTGTCTTTGAACTGGTTGGCCATCTGCCGGCCGATGCCGATTCCCGGGTCGACCTGGACGTTACCCAGCAGCTGCGCCCCCAGGATGTAAAAGATGATCGCAAACAGGCCGGCCAGGATCGTGCCGCCGCCCTCCGTTTGGGTCATCAATCCCACCCAGCCGCGCAGCTTCTGCGTCCGATTCTTCCCATCCCGGTCTTCGTCTTGCCCCTGGTCTTGCGCCGAGCCGCCCTGGTCCCCTTGTTGGTCCTTTTGCTTGCCCTTGGGTTTGCCGCGCCCGAATCCCTGCTTGTCGACCCAGAAGGAATACCAGGGCGCGCCGTGCACCAGCAAAAACCCGATCCACGGGATCAGAAAGTACAGGTCCACTTTTTGCGGCAGTTGGGGAATGAAGCCCTGCAGCAGCGTGCTCCACGACGGGAAGACCCGCACGAGCATGACAATCGCCGCGCCCAGCAAACCGATCGCCAGCCAGCTGCTGGTTTTGTTGACCATGTCGAAGCCGCCGAATACGATGATCGCCGCCGAGATGCTGACCAGGATACCGGTCCATAACATTTCGCTGCCGGGCGCCAGCAGGGTTGCCAGGCTGGCCGCCAGGGCCGCTTGCCCGGCCGAGAAGAGTGAGATGTCGACCAGATGGGTGAGGAAGAAGATCCAGACCGGCCAGTTATGCGGGCCGGGGATCTTCTGATAGCCCTCCATGATCGTTTTTCCGGTCACGATGGTGTAGCGCCCAATCTCGCGGGTGATCAGCCAGGTGAAGAAGATGACCACCACGATGGCCCACAGCAGGGTGTAACCGTAGCGCGCCGCCACGCGCGGGCTGTAGAAGATGACGCCGGCCCCGACCGAGGACAGCGCCCACAGCACTGCTGCTCCCAGCCAGCTCAGCTTGGACCAGCCCTTGGGTGGTTTGCCTACTTTTTTACGGATTTGCTTCTCGCTGTTTGTCATAGGAATGCTCGTTTTCCCCCTTTTTCTCCCTTTGTGGTGTATTGTACCAAATGGGGCCGCAGGCGAAACGCGCGGCCAAAACGTGCCCCACCTGCTGCGCATACCAATTGCCGAATCGCCCGGACTTCCTTATAATAGGCACAAGACCATCAAACAGGAGCGGTTGAGATGGAGGAAATCTTACTTTTAGACGAAACCCTGCGCGTGATCGTGTATTACGAAGCCGAAGATCGAAGCTTCGAGGACAATGTTTGCCTGTGCATCGAAGAGGACTGCCCGGAGGAGGAGCGGCTCTTCCGTTCGACCATCACCAACCTGTACCTCACCCGCGACCAGGCCCGCCGAGTCGCCGATGCCCTGCGCAAGGCCGCCGAGCACAGCTGGGAAGATAGCAAATAAAGAGCGTAGAGGGGAGCCGGCCCTCACCCATCCAAGGCGGGATGGGTGAGGGCCGGCTCCCCTCTACGCTCTACTCTCAACTCTCTTTACCCCGGAAACACCCGCTCCAGCGCCTTGGGCGCATATTTCTCCACCATCTCATACGAGATGGCGTTCTCTTTGCAGATGGCTGCGTACAGATCGGCGGACTTGCGGCGGATGCGCGCCTGCGTGTCCAGGTCCAGACCCCACAGCCCGAAGCGCTGCGACCAGCCGCGCTCCCACTCGAAGTTGTCCACCAAAGACCAGTGGAAGTAGCCCTTGATCGGCCAGTTATTGTTGAGCGCCTTCCAGACCGTGTGCAGGTGCTCCACCAGATAGCGCGGCCGCATCTGGTCGGTCGAAGTCTTCCACGCCGTTCTCGGTGATCAGGATGGGCAGGCCGAAGCTGTAGGCCCACTGCAGCGCCGTCTTCATTCCGGCGGGCACGTTGGCAATGAAGCCGGTCTCGCTCAGGGCCGCGTCTTTGGGGTAGCTCGCGCGAGGTGAAGAAGTCGCCGGTCTTGAAGGGATTGAAGGCCACCAGTTCGGTGGTGTAGTAGTTCAGCCCGATGAAGTCTTGGGTCTTGGCGGCTTCGGGGATGCGCTCGCCCTTAAAGATGAAGCGGAAGCGCCCGTCCACCAGCGCCCGGCCGAAGGACTCGTTGAAGTTCTGCGATAGGATGCCCGCCATGACCCGGTCCATCGGCAGCCACATCCGCGCCGGGCGGAAGCCGCGATAGTGGTGCGCCAGCCCCACCCGCGCCTGCACCTGCTCGTCGTGGATGGCATGATAAGCCAGGGCGTGGCCGCGCAGCATATTGCGCATCACCATGTAGGCCGCCCCGGTGTCGTTCTTGCCCGGCGGGAAGCCGCCGTTCAGATAGCCGCCGTAGGTGTAAACGTTCGGCTCGTTGATCGTCACCCACAGGTTGGCGTACTCCTTCAGCGCCTCCACCACCCGCACCGCATAGGCCGCAAACAACCCGGGCGTCTCGTCGCTCTCCCAGCCGCCGCGCTCGGCCAGCCACAGCGGATCGGTGAAATGGTGCAGCGTGACCATAGGCGTCATGCCGCGCTTGACCAGCCCGCGCATCATCTCACGGTAATAGTCCAGGGCTTGCTCGTCCCAACGGTCGGGAGTGGGCTGCACCCGGCTCCACTCGATCGACAGGCGGTGGGCGTTCTGCCCGGCCTCGGCCGCCCGGTCAAAATCCTCCTTCCAGCGCCCGCTCCACCAGTCGTCGGCCACGCCGGAGCGCTGGTCCTGGTAGATGTGCCCGGGCTGCTGCTCCCAGGCGTACCACTGGTTGTTGGTGTTGCGCCCCTCTACCTGATGCGACGAGGTGGCGGCGCCCCACAAAAAGCCATTCGGGAAATAGTAGGTTCCTTGCGGCATTGCGCTCTCCTGATTCGGGTTACAGTCATTATAACTGCTCTGGCCCGCCCCCCAACCGGATTGTACCCGTGGGGGCATGGCGGGAATGCGCGAGACAATAGGCCATGCCCCGATAATCGATCAGAACCATTTCCAAGGGAAAACGATACGGGCCTTTCCGGGGATGCGGGCGTCTTATGGGGGGGTGGGGGCACGGCTGCGTATTGGTTAAATGGTGTTGTTTTGCGCTACTCGCCGTGCCCCTACCGGTGCAATTATGGTGTCGCGCGCTTTATTGGGGGTGGGGGCACGGCTGCGTATTGGTTAAATGGTGGTGTCTTGCGCTACTCGCCGTGCCCCTACCGGTGCAATTATGGTGTCGCGCGCTTTATTGGGGGTGGGGGCACGGCTGCGTATTGGTTAAATTGTGTTGTTTTGCGCTACTCGCCGTGCCCCTACCGGTACAATCATGTTGTTTCGCGGATTCCCGCCACGCCCATATAAAACCAATCCGGCGATCTCGCGTCTTATGCGGGCGGATTGTGGACGATTCTCTGTTTCTCATCCTGCTTTCTTGCTACTCTCACCTTCTATTAATCTAGTTGATTAAAAATAGAGATAGAATTAGTCTGATTGAATTCACGAAAGGTGCTTGAAATGTGCTGCCGGCTGTGTTGTGACAACCCAGCAACCGCGGCATGCCCAGCGGCACGTTTCAGGCGCTTTTTGATGAACCTGTACCGGAGGTACTGCCTGTATGGAGCAAGCCGTCACAATGAAAACTGCCACCAGGGGGCGCGCCAAGTTCATCGTTGGCGGGTTACTGATACTGGCCTCGATCGTCTATCTCATTTGGACATCCACTTCAACCGGAGCCCAGTATTACCTGACCGTCGAAGAGCTGAAAACTCGCGGCGCTGAGTTCGCCGGGCGCGACGTACGCGTCTCCGGCGCAGTCCTGGGAGATTCGATCCAATACGATTCCAAGACGCTCGATTTGCGCTTCACCGTCGCGCACATTCCGGGCGACAACAAAGCGATCGAAGCCGCCGGTGGGCTGGCAGCCGTGCTCCATGCAGCCTCGACCGATACCAGCTTGCCGCGCTTGCAAGTGGTTTACAACGGCGTCAAGCCCGATTTGTTGAAGGATGAAGCCCAGGCCATCATGACCGGCAAGATGGGCGACGACGGCATCTTCTATGCCGACGAACTGCTGTTGAAGTGCCCTACCCGCTATCAGGACGCGGTTCCCGACCAGGCGGAAGGCTAAAAACCCCCCATGAAACCTTTCTCATGCTAACCAACTTTGGCTTTGGCTCGCTCACAATTGCATTGATCGTTTCCATCTACGGCATCGGCGCCGCGGTCTACGGCGCGCGCCAAAAGTCGCCCGCCTGGATCGAGAGCGCTCGCCTGGCGATGCTGCTTACCTGGCCGCTGATCACCATTGCAGCGGTCAGTCTGATCTTGCTGCTGGTCACCGGGCAGTATCAGGTCGCCTACGTCTACCAGGTCACCAGCAACAGCATGCCGCTGTATTTGAAGATCACCGCCCTATGGGGCGGGCAGCAGGGCTCACTGCTGTTCTGGTCGTGGCTCATGTCGGCCTTCGCTTCGGCGGTCACCCTGCGCAAGTGGGACCGCGACAGCGCCTTCCTGCCCTGGGTGATCGTCGTCTCGCTGGTCACGCTGGGTTTCTTCCTCAGCCTGATCCTGTTCGCCGAGAACCCGTTCGTGCGCTTCTGGGTCACGCCCACCGGCCGGCAGATCGTCTCGCTGCTGCAGCCCGTGGGCAGCGCCGCCGCCGTGCCTGCCGATGGGCGCGGCCTCAACCCGCTGCTGCGCCATCCCGGCATGATCATCCATCCGCCCATGCTTTACCTGGGCTTCGTCTCTTTCGTCATCCCCTACTCCTTCGCCATCGCCGCCCTGGTGACCGGTCGCAGCGACGCCCGCTGGATCCGCATCACCCGCCGCTGGACGCTGGTGGCCTGGCTGTTCCTCTCGCTGGGGCTGGTGCTCGGCTCGCGCTGGGCCTACGATGTGCTCGGCTGGGGCGGCTACTGGGCCTGGGACCCGGTCGAGATCTCGGCCTTCATGCCCTGGCTGACCGGCACGGCCTTCCTGCATTCCGTGATGATCCAGGAGAAGCGCGGCCTGTTCAAGCAGTGGAACATGATCTTGATCATCATCACCTACTCGCTGGTGATCGTAGGCACCTTCCTGACTCGCTCGGGCTTGCTCTCCTCGGTGCACGCCTTCGCCCAGAGCGAGATCGGCCCGGCATTCCTGGCCTTCATCGGCGTGACCTTCGCCATCGCCCTGGGGCTGCTGTTCTGGCGCTGGGACAAGCTGCATTCCGAGGGCGAGATGACCTCACTGCTGTCGCGTGAGTCGCTGTTCCTGTTTAACAACCTGCTGTTTGTCGGCATCGCCATGATCTGTCTTTGGGGCGTGTTCTACCCGCTGATCTCCGAGCTGTTTACCGGGCAAAAAGTGACCGTCGGCCCGCCCTGGTACACTCGCACCACGGGGCCGCTGTTCGCCGGCCTGCTGCTGTTGATGGGCGTAGCGCCGCTCTCGGCCTGGGGTCGTTCCACCTATAAGACCCTCGGGCGGGCCATCTGGAAGCCATTCCTGGTTTCGCTGCTGGCGCTGGCGGCCTTGCTGATCGGCGGCATTCGCAGCTTTGGGGCTTTGCTCGGCTTCTGGCTGGCGGCCTTCGTGTTCTCCATCACCGTGCACGAGTTCTGGCGGGGCATGTGGGCGCGCCGCAAACGCTCGGGCGAGAACTTGCTGCTGGCTTTGTGGCGGTTGATGGCCCGCAACCGGCGGCGCTACGGCGGCTACACCATCCACCTGGGCGTGGTGCTCATGGCGCTCGGCATCATCGGCATGCAGTTCTTCCAGACGCAAACCCAGGGCACCCTGGCGGCGGGCGAGAGCATGGACCTGGGCAGCTACCAGATCACCTACAAGTCGCTGGCGCAGTTCCCGCACACCGACGGGCGCACGGTCACCCGGGCGGTGGTCGAGGTCAGCCGCAGCGGCAAGGTCCTGGGTGAGGTCTACCCCCGCCAGGACTTCTACCCCGACAGCCAGCAGAACATGACCATCCCCGGCGTGCGCTCTTCCATGGAGGATGACGTCTACGTGCTGCTGGTCGGCTGGGAGCCGGTCAGTTCACAGGGCGCCACCTTCAAGGTATTCGACAACCCGCTGATCAACTGGCTGTGGATCGGCGGCTTTGTGTTCATCTTCGGCACCCTGATTGCCGCCTGGCCCGATAAGGAAACAGAACCCGCCCAGGCCCGCGTCCCGTCTAAGATGGCGGTCAAGCGGGTGTAGAATCAGCGTAAGAAACCAGGTTTTTGCCCAAAACCTTTCCCCCTAGAAACCGTTTTTCGCCAAAAACCTGGTTTCTAGAGAAAGACACCATGATCAGAGAAGAAGTGAAAATCGCTAACCCCCGTCTCCTGCAGTTCGCCACGCTGCTCGCCTTGCTCGGCGCGCTGCTCGTGTTCGGCGCAGCGCAAGCCCAGGCGCCCACCCCCGCTCCGGTCACCGACGATCAGGTCAACGCCATCGCCGGGCAGCTCTACTGCCCGGTTTGTGAGAACGTTCCGCTGGACGTGTGCGGCACGCCGGCCTGCGCCCAGTGGCGCGGCCTGATCCGCGAGAAGCTGGCGCAGGGCCAGAACCAGCAGCAGATCAAGGAGTATTTCGTCAACTACTACGGCGACCGGGTGCTGGCCGAGCCGCCTCGCCGCGGTTTGAACTGGCTGGTGTACGTGCTCCCGCCGGTGTTCATCCTCGGCGGCGCGTTGATCCTGGCCCGCGTGCTGCGCAATATGCGGCGTGTCCCGGCCTCCGCCGGGCCCGTTCCAGAGGAGCCCCTCTCGGAGGACCCGTACGTGGCGCGCTTTGAAGAACAAGTGCGCAAGGCAGAATAAGCCATGGATAACTTAATGGAAGAAGAAATGAGCGCATCCCCCCCAGCGACCACTGCCCGGCGGCCCTCCGTTTGGGTGACCGTGCTGGCGTTTGCGGTCTTGATCGGCATGGTGGTCATCGCGGCCATGTATATGAAGCGCGTCCGCTCCGGGCCGGTGACCATCGGCAGCGAGGTGCCGGCTTTCGGCCTGACCTCCTTCGACGGCCAGAGCTTCAACAGCGCCGAGCTGAAAGGCAAGGTGGTGGTGGTCAACTTCTGGGCTTCCTGGTGCGTGACCTGCAAGGACGAGGCCGCTGACCTGGAACAGGCCTGGCAGGACTACAAGCCCGGCGGTGAGGTGGTCTTCCTGGGCATGGACTACGTCGACACCGAGCCTGAGGCGCTGGCTTACCTGGAGACCTGGGGCATCACGTACCCCAACGGCCCCGACCTGCGCACTAAAGTCTCGCAGATGTTCCGCATCACCGGCGTCCCCGAGACGTATATCATCGACAAGCAGGGCCGCTTGCAGTACGTCAAGAAGGGCCCATTTAATTCGCTGGCGGAGATCCAGTCGGAGATCGATCCGTTGTTGGAGTAGAGCTTTCCAATCCGGCTTGAACGGCGCAAGCCCTTTCAATGAGGAGACTGTATGGATTTCGGTTCGTTATTCCTGATCCTTGCCCTGGCCCTGGTGGCTGCGGTGTTCATCAGCCGGCCATTCTTCGAGCCCGCCCAGACCGGCCGGCGCGCCTCACAGCAAGCCGTCCGTCCGGAGGACCAGCGCCGTTCGGCCCTGCTGGCCGAGCGCGACCGCCTGGTCAACGCGGTCCGTGAGCTGGAGTTCGACTACGCCCTGGGCAAGATTCCCGATGACGATTACCCCGCTCAGCGTGAAGCGCTGCTCCTGACCGGGGCCGAGGTGCTCAAGCAGCTCGAAGCCCTGCCCCTGCCCATTGGGAATGGGCGCTCCGCCTCCGGCCAGCCGGTGGAGCTGCTGCGCAACGGGATGCCCGCTGCCCCGGTGGATGAACTGGAAGGGATGATCCTGGCGCATCGCCGCGCCCGCCAGGAAAAAACAGCCGGTTTCTGCCCCAGCTGCGGCAGGCCCCTGCGCAAGTCCGATAAGTTCTGCCCCCGCTGCGGAGCCTCGATATGATCCCACAAACCCCTGTCAGGCTGCCGCGAGTCTTCTGGCCGCTCGCCGGGAGCGTGTTCTTCTTGCTGGCGCTGACCGGCTGTTCGCTGGCCGGCGACATCCAGCCCCCGCCCGGCTACTCGTCCGAGGGCGCCCAGCCCGTTTCGGCCACGCTCGCGCCGATCATGCCGCCCGACCCCGGCTCGGCAGGCAGCGTCTACGCCATCAAGTGCGCCCCCTGCCACGGCGAGACCGGCATGGGCGACGGAGCGATGGCCGACCAACTGCCCCTCCCGGCGCCCGCCATCGGCGACCCGGAGGTGGCTCGCGCCGCCACTCCGGCAGAGTGGTTTGACGTGATTACCAACGGCCGCATGAGCCGCAACATGCCGCCCTTCTCCGCTTCGCTGAGCGAGCGCCAGCGCTGGGACATGGTGGCCTACGTGATGACCATGAACGTGCCGAAAGCGCAGCTTGCCCAGGGCCGCAACACCTACGTGATGCTCTGCCAAGACTGCCACGGTGAGACCGGCAGTGGCGCAGGCTTGCGCGCGGCCGAGTCTGAGCGACCCTCTGCCCGACTGGACCAACCCGTCCAGCCTGGCGCAGCTTTCAGACGAGGACATCTATCAGGCCATCACCGCCGGCGTCGGCAGCGAGATGCCCGCTTACGCCAACTCGCTCAAACCTGATCTGCGCTGGTCGCTGGCCGCTTACGTGCGCACGTTGGGCTTTGTGCCTGGTTCGATCGCCCCGCAGGACAGCCTGGCCGCCTCCCAACCCGGTCAGGCCGGGAAGGGGCAGCAGCCCGCCGCCGAAAGCCAACCCGCGGAGGCGCAGAAGGCCAGCGTGCAGATCAAGGTCAGCAACGGTTCCGGCGGTGAAGCGCCCGCCGGGCTGGAGGTGACCCTGCAGGGCTTCGACCAGATGCAGCCAGCCACCCAGTACACTTGCACGCTCCAATCCGACCAGACCTGCACCATCAACGGCATCGACCTGGCTGCCGGGCGGGTGTACGTGGCTTTTGCCGATTACCAGGATCAGCGCTACCTCTCCACCATGCTCCAATCGCCCGCCCTGCCGGCCGGCCGGCAGACCGACCTGCCCCTGGCGATCTATGAGACCACCAACGATCACGCCCAGCTGAGCGCATCCAAGCTGCACGTGTTCTTCCAGTTCCCCCAGCCCGATCAGGTGCGTGTCTCCGAGCTGTTCATGATCACCAATCCAACCGACCAGGTGGCTCTGATGCAGTTCCGGCCTGCCGAAGGAGCGACCTTCGAGCAGCTGGAGAACGTTACGCCCGGCGAGCGTCACATCGTCTCCCTGACAGACGATCCCACGATGACCCCGCTCATGCCCGGATCGGATGCCAACCAGATCCTGCTGGTCTACAGCCTGCAGTACGACCGCAAGCTGCCGCTCTCGCTGATGATGCCGCTCCCGGTGCAGTCGATGATGGTGATGCTGCCTTCCGAGGAAGGTGTGCGCCTGCAAAGCGATCAACTGCAAACCATGGGGCAGCAGTCGATCGAGGGCGCCAATATCGACCTGTACGGGGCCAACGATCTGTCGGCCGGACAGCCGGTGCAGATGACGCTTTCGGGCAGATTGCGCACCGCGGCGGCATTCAACAGCGGCACAATCGCCGGCCTGCTGTTCGGGGGAGCGGTGTTCTTCATCGTCCTCGGCGTCAGCGGCCTGTGGCTCTACCGCCGCCGCCAGATGGCTCTGCCCCAGCCCGAGCCTGCCGCCGCCCCGGCCGAGCCCCTGCCGCCCATGGATGAGCTGCTCGACGCGATTGTGACCCTCGACGACCTCTATCGCTCCGGCCAGCTCCCCTTGGACGCCTATCAGGAGAGAAGAGCCGAGTTGAAGGAAAAGTTGAAGAAAAAGAAACTGGAGAACCGAGAGTAGAGAGCGGTTACTGCTCTCTGGAAATATTATGATCCAGGTTCACCACCTCACCAAACGCTTCGGTCCTAAGACCGTCTTGCGCGGCCTGGATTTCCAGGCTTCGCCGGGCGAGTTCGTCGCGATCCTGGGGCCGAACGGCGCCGGGAAGACGACCTTCCTGCGCATCCTGGCTTCGCTGTCGCGGCCAACGTTTGGCGAGGTGCGCATCGGCGGTTACGCTCTGCCGCAGCAGGCCGCCGCCGTGCGCAGGCGCCTGGGTGTGGTCTCGCACCAGCCGCTGGTGTACGGTGAACTGACCGCCGAGGAGAACTTGCGCTTCTATGGGCGCATGTATTCCCTGCCCGACCTGCCCGCCCGCATCGACGCGGTGCTGGAGCTGATCGGCCTGTCCGCTCGCCGCCGCGACCTGGTGCGCACCTACTCGCGCGGCATGCAGCAGCGTTTGGCCATCGGCCGGGCCGTGCTGCACGAGCCGGATGTGCTCCTGCTGGACGAGCCGCATACCGGCCTCGATCAGGACGCAGCCGAGATGCTCGATAACGTCCTGCGCTCGGTGGCCCAGCGCGGCCATACGATCGTCATGACCTCCCACGACCTGGCGCGTGCCGCCGGGCTGGCTGCCCGCTTCGACATCCTCTCGCACGGCAAGTTCCTGGGCTCCGCCCGTCGTGCAGACGTCCCTGCGGACGGGTTGTTGAAGTTCTATCGGGAAACGCTGGAGAGAGAGCGATGAGCGTGGAGAACCGGAAAGAGCAGAAGTCGCTCGCGTCCGAGCGAAATTTGAAGTCTGAAACTTCGAACTTCGCCTCCTTCCTCAACGCCATGCTCGCCATCGTCTGGAAAGACCTGGCCGCCGAGTGGCGCTCGCGCGAGCTGCTTTCCGGCATGCTGGTCTTCGCCCTGCTTGTGATCTTCATTTTCAACTTCGCCCTCGAATTGGATGCCAGCGCACGCGCCAACGTCACTGCGGGCGTGCTGTGGGTCACCTTCGTCTTCGCCGGGACGCTCGGCCTGAACCGCTCGATGGCGGTCGAGAAGGACCGCGGCTGCCTGGACGGCCTGCTGTTGGCCCCGGTCGACCGCACCGCCATTTACTTCGGCAAGGCGCTCTCGAACCTGATGTTTATCCTGCTGGTGGCGGCCATCATCCTGCCGGTCTACACGGTGCTCTACAACGTCAACCTGTTCCGGCCGGGGCTGCTGCTGGTCATCCTGCTGGGGGTCGAGGGCTACGTGGCGGTCGGCACACTGCTGGCGGCCATGGCCGTGCAGGCCCGAACCCGCGACATCCTGCTGCCGATCCTGCTGTTCCCGGTGGTCGTCCCGCTGCTGATCTCGGCGGTCAAGGCCAGCGGCGGCTTCCTGCAGGCCTTCCCGATGGAGGACATCGCCCCCTGGCTCAACCTCATGCTGGTTTACGACGTGGTTGTCACGTCGATCGCTTTTATGGTGTTCGATTATGTGGTGGAGGAATGAGAGCAGAACGATAACCCCTCTCTGCTCCAGAAAACCAGATTTCTGGGAGACAGACCGCTCGCTAATCTCTTGTTTGAAAGGTCTTTATGCAAACCAAACCCCTCACTCTTAAAATCCTTGACGGCGCAGCCATCGCCCTGCTGGCGGTTGCGACGATACTGGTGTTCTTCTTCACGTCCGTCGACGTCACCACCGGTTACGTGCAGAAGATCTTCTACTTCCACGTGTCGGCGGCCTGGGTGGGGATGCTCTCGTTCATCCTCGCCGCAGTCGTTGGGGGCGTCTACCTGGTCACCCGCAGCCATAAGTGGGACGTGATCTCGCTGGCGGGCGTGGAGGTGGGCATGGTGTTCACCCTGATCACCATCGTCACCGGTTCCATCTGGGCCCGGCCCACCTGGAACACCTGGTGGCAGTGGGACCCGCGCCTGACCTCGATCACGATCATGGAGCTGGCCTACGCGGCCTACCTGATGCTGCGCGCCGGCATCGAAGACCCCGAGCGCCGGGCTCGCTTCGGCGCGGTCTACGCCATCGTGGCCGTGCTGACCGTGCCGCTGACCTTCCTCTCCATCCGCCTGCTGCGCACCATCCACCCGGTCGTCATCGGCAGCAGCAGCCCCACCGCCGAGGGCGGCTTCGACATGTCCACCGACATGGTGCGCACCTTCCTGTTCAGCCTGCTGACCTTCACGGTCATTTTCGCCGACATCCTTTGGCACCGCGTCCGCCTGGGCTTCCTGGCGGATAAAGTGGAGGAGCTAAGGATTAAACTCAGTGAGTAGAGAACAGAGAGTATTTCCCGCTTTCTACTCCTGGTTCACTTTTTTGCGGAAAGCTGGTTCCTAAAGGAGAATCCCATGCCAACCACCCCTCCCTACCTCAACTATATGATCGCCGGGTATGCGGTGATCTTCAGCGTGATGATCATCTACGTATTCAGCCTGATTGTGCGGACTCGCAACCTGCAGCAAGACATCGAAACCCTGCACGAACTGGAAGAGCAGGAGCCCGCGCCCAGCGATCCGCTGCGCCGGAGCGCGCTGTAGCCTGAATGCAGTGAATGGTATGAACAACAAAAATCGAGGCTGGCAAAACCAGCCTCGATTTTTGTTATTCGATTGTTCACTGGTTAAGAAACCTGGATCACCTGACCAGGGTAGATGATGTTCGGGTTCCAGATCTGCGGGTTGAGGCCCCAGATGCGCTGCCAGGTGGTGCCGTACTTGTCGGCGATGATCCTCAGCGTGTCGCCGCGCTGGACAGTGTAGTAGGCCGGGTTGCCCGTGTCCGGGATGCCGCCGGAGTTACCCGGCAGGTAGATCACCTGGCCGGGATAGATCAGCCACGGGTTGGCGATCTGCGGGTTGGCAGCCAGCAGCACATTCAGCGGGATGCCAAAGCGGCCGGCGATCTTATACATCGTGTCGCCGCGCACGACCGTGTAGCTGCCGCCCGTCCCGGAGGTGGCCACGGTGAACACGTTCGAGGTGGCCTCGGTGCCAATCCCGGGGATGAATGCTCGCACCACCCACTGCTCGCCGTTGGCGGCCGTTGACGGGATCGTCACGCTGGAAGTGAAGTGGCCCTTGGCGCCAACCACCGCCTGCACCTCGCTGACGATGTCGCTGCCGTTATTGCGGGCCGGGCCCATGCGCACGGTGCTGCCCGGCGCCCAGTTAGAGCCCTTGACGGTCACGGTGGCGCCCGCTGGACCGCTGGTGGGGGTGATGGTGACGCTTGGGTTGGTGCTGCCGCTGTCTGTGACGGTGAACACTTGCGAGGTGGCGTCCACACCAATCCCCGGCACAAAGGCCTGCACGACGAACTGCGCCCCGACGGCTGCGTCTGCAGGCACGGCGACGCTGGTGTTGAACGCTCCGGTGTTGTCCGCGGTGACCTGTTTCTCCGTGATCAAGCCGCCCGCACCGTTAGGCGCAGGACCTACCCGCACCACTGCGTTTGCCGGGAAGTTTGCCCCACTGACGTTGAGCGTGGTTCCGGCGACGCCGCTGGTGGGGCTGATGGATAGGGCTGCCCCGGTATTGGGAATGCCGCCGGGCATGTTCAACACTTGACCGGGGTAGATTAGCCAGGGCGTGGTGATTTGGGGGTTGGCTGCCAGCAGCGCCGAGTAGCTGACGCCGCAGTAGCGGGCGATCTTGGCCATCCAGTCACCGGGCTGCACCACGTAGGTGGGGCCGCAAGTGGACTGGGCGTGCGCCGGTTGAACGAACCCGGCGCTGAGGAGCACAACAATGATTGCAGCGATGAAAATTTTTGGTACCACTAATTTCGATTTCATCTTATCCCTCCTGTGAATTGAGTTCGATACGGTTTGATTTGTTAGGGCTTAAACGTAGAGCTTAATGCATAAGTTCCCTTATTTAGTAATATTTATGAGTTATATTTACTTTATCATATTTTAATGCGAAATGCAATCATCCAATCGGATGAGTGGCGGGTCATCTTTCGCTCCATTGAGCTCGTCACCCCCTCTACTTCACCTTAAGCACCTGCCCAACATACACCCGGCTCGCATCCGTGATCTGCGGATTGAGCGCTAGCAGCGCCGGCCAGGTGCTGCCGTGCTTGAGAGCGATGAACTGCAGCGTGTCGCCCGGCTGGACGGTGTAATATGCGCTCTGACCAGGGTCGGCGGGCCAGTACCAGCCCGGATCATTAGGCCAGTGCCAGTTCGAGTTGGCGGGCCAATACCAACCCGGATCATTCGGCCAGTACCAGCCGGGATCGTTGTTGACGTACGACCAGGGCAGGTTGACCAGCTGGCCGGTGTACACGTAGAACGAGTGCAGAATGTTGGGATTGGCGGCCGCCAGCGCCTCGTAGGCGATATGCAGCTTTTCGGCGATCGAGTGCAGCGTGTCGCCCTCTTGGGCCACGTAAAACGCCGGTCCGCTGCTGTAGTTTAGCGTCACGAAAACGTTCGAATCCGTGCTCAGCGCACCGCCCGGGATCATCGCCCGCACCGACCAGCGCTCGCCGTGCGTCCCGTTCGTGGGAATGACAACGGCGGCGCTGAAACTGCCGTCGCTGCCGGTCGTCACCTGGGCGTCGCTGGTGATGTCGCCGCCCGAGCGCCGCGCCGGGCCCACCCGCAGGATGGTGTCCGCCGGCCAGCCCGATCCGTTGACCGTCACGGTCGTGCCGGGTGCGCCGCTGCTGGGCGTGATGCTCAGCTTCTGCGCGCCGTGGCTGACGCTGGTGACGGTGAACGGCGGCGAAACCGCCTGGACGTCGCCACCCGGCTCGTAGGCCAGCACAACCAGGGTCGAACCGACTTCGGCATTCGCCGGGATTGTAATGCTGGACACGAACACGCCCGAAGCCTGGGTGGTCACCCGCTTTTCGTTGATCACCGAGGTCTCGGCATCTTTGGATGGTCCGATGGCGATCTCACGGCTGCCGGCGAAGCCCGAGCCGATCACGTAGATCGTGTCGCCGGGCGCGCCGGCGCTCGGCTCGATACGGATCGACGGCTGGGCGGACGGGTTGGGCGCGCCGCCCGGCATGACCAGCACCTGCCCCACGTAGATGGTCGATGGGTAGGCGATTTGCGGGTTGACCGCCAGCAGCGACGGCACGTCCACGCCGCAGGTCGCTGCGATCTTGGCCAGGTAGTCGCCCGGCTGCACGATGTAGGTGCTGCCGCAGCTGCCCGGCGTCTGCGCCGCAACCGGCCCGGCCAGGGCCAAACCAAACACAATCACGACGAGTGCCGCGATGAAGAGTTTTGTTCCCAATGAACGTGTTCGCATGGTTCCCTCCTGCGAATTGACTGTTGGAAAGCAGGAATGAGTTCTGCAACTACTTTAGCATGTTTTGGGATGAATTACAAAAGAATGCTAGAAATCGGGTTTTAGAATGGAATTTCCGTGCTTGGCAGCCAGCGCAGCCTACTCTTTTCCCCCCACTACGTACGCCACCGCCTGGCCCTGCTCGTCGTTCATCACCACCCGCAGCGACGCCCCCTTGCGGTAGTCCGAGACCTTGATCACCCGGATGCGCTTGGCCAGCACCTCGTCCACGTCGATCCATTCGTCCACGTGATTGGGGGTCTTGTAGAAGAACTCGCGGTTGAGCTGCGAGCGCGGGTCGTCCAGATAGACCGCCAGCGGGTAGATCTGGGCTTCGAGCAGGTCCTGGAAGAAGTGCGTGCCCAGCGATGGCTCTGGCTCGGGGCCGAAGCCCTTGCCGGCCAGTTCAACCAGGGCCCGGGCGTTGTAGATGTCGCCGTAGTCGATCGGGACGCCCAGGTCGGCGTTCGAGCTGCCCCAGCGCCCCGGCCCGACGCAGATAAACTTTCGCCCGGCCATCTGGGCGTTCAAGCGCCCGACCGAGCGCGCCAGCGCCTTGCGCTCGGTAAAGGTCGACAGCGAGTAGAAGCCCTCCGGCGACACGAACAACACGTACTCCACGCCCTCGATCAGCCCCTGCGGCACTACAAAATAGGTGGAGAAGACAAGATCTTCCTCTGGCAGCTCGGTGGGGATGGGGGTCTGCTCGGTCGCCACCAGGTGGCTTTGCGGGCGGCACTGCACGATGGTAATCACCAGCTCTGGCCGCACGCTTCCAGTATTCTTGACCTCCAGCGTGAATTCCACGTCGACCGGGGCGCGATAGCTGCGCTCCAGCAGGCGCAGGATCTCGCGCATGCGCTCGGCGAAGGGCGTGCGCTTGATCAGTTCGTCGAAGGTCAGCACCAGGCGGCTGGTGTCGGCGGGAGCCAGGTTGGTGCGCAGCGGCACGAAGAAACCGTCCTCATCCACCTGCGCCAGGTAGCGCAGCGGCGGGTAGCGCGATTTGAGCACCTCGTGGATCGGCAGCGTCTCGAAGGCGTTGTTCTCCAGGTCGATCAGGTCGACGTACTGCTGCGAGTAGCGCCGGATCGAGCGGGCCTCGGTGGAGGGGCGCAGCAGCGGATGGCTCAGGGCGATCAGGCGCGGATAGTCGTTGCCGACACGCTCCACCGCTCTCGTCCCCAGCCCCCACACCAGTCGCACGAAGCCGTCCTCGCGCTTGATCTGCGGCGTCCAGCGGTACAGGTTGCGGCTGAAGGCCACCCCGGCCCCGTGCGGCAGGTAGTAGCGGCCGAACTTCTCGCCCTCCACTACCTGGATCAGCACCGCCATGCGCTCGTCGTAGTCCTGCAGCCCGTGAGAGCGGCGGTAGAGCAGGGCGTTCGGATTGAGCGTGGAGGCGTAGATGCGGGCGATGCCGCGTGTCAGGTCGCGCAGGTTCTCTTGGGGCGTGCCCTGGTTGGGCAGGAACTCGCTCTCGTACTTCCCGGCGAAGGCCGTACCGAAGTTATCCTCCAGCAGGCTGGAGGAGCGCACGATCAGCGGCGACTTGCCCACGTTGACCAGCAGTCCCTGCAGCTTTTCGAGGATGTCGGGGGGGAAGACCCCTTCCTCGTAATCGTCGACGATCTGTTGGTACTCGGCCCGCATCTCATCTTCGCTCTTGTACTTCTGGTCGTTCCAATGGAGCAGGTTGTTGATCGACATGAACGAGTACATCAGGTCGGCCCCAACGTAGTACGATTCCGGGCGTCCCAGGCACTCTTGCAGCTCCGGCTCGGCCACCTCTTTCAGCACCCGCAGCGCCAGCAGCATCCCGGCCGCCTTGCCGCCGATACGCCCGGACGAGATGCGCCGCCTGCGGATTTCGGCCAGGTCTTTGATCGTGAACCATTCTTTGGCAATGTTGATGTAGCGCAGTTGGTCGCTGATCAAGGTGCGGATCAGCACCACCTTGAACTCTTGGAGGCGCGGCTCGAAGCGAGCTCGCTGGGCCGGGGGCAGGTTCTCGATCATCAGGGCCTGCTCGAACAGCAGGTCCACCGGGGCCAGCTCCGGGTTCATCGAGATCATCAGGTCTTTCGTGCTGACGCCGCGTTCCTTCAGCACCTGGCTGACCAGCGCTTCGAAGTCCTTGAACATCAGGTGGCGGCTGAACACCAGGTCGGTCAGCTGGTCACGGATGCGCGAGATACGCAAGTCCCACAGCTCGGCGGGCTCGTCGCTGTAGGGATTGCGCAGGCCCTCGTGCTCCTGTGAGCGGATGGCCAGCTCGCGGACCTGCGCCTCGAATGCCTGCGGTTGGGTGATCCCACGTTCAAATAAGAGATTCCGCATCCGGTGACGGATGCGGTTGCTTAGAATGGGATATTGAGCCAGCGCCAGGTAGATGCTGAGAAGCCGGTCGGTGGAAGAAGGCGAAAAGGTCATCCTAAATGCATGGGCATAATAACGTGCTGGAAGTTCTGGTCGCCAACCGGGCGCAGCATGCCGGGGGTGTTGTTTGCGTTGGTTTCGAGGGCAATGTTGGGGGTTTTGAGCACTTCGAGCACCTCGCGCAAGAAGCGCACGTTGAAGGCGATCACCAGACCAGGACCGTCGACAGTCGCGTCGATGCAGACATTCGCCGAGCCCGTCTCCTCCGTCTGGGCGGAGATGTCCACCTGCCCGGGCTTGTCGTCGCCGGGGGTGATGTTCATGCGGATGACGTTGTTGCCGTCGCGGGCGATGATCTCGGCCTGCTTGCAGGCTTTCAGGAACGCCGGGGTGGAGAGGATGGTGGTGGATTTGAAGCTGCGGGGGATGATGGCGCGGTAGTCGGGGAAGTTGCCCTCGATCAACTGCGACACCAGCTCGGCGTCTTTGAGGTGGAACAGCACCTGGCCGCGTCCTTGCGGCAGCACCATCGTCACCGTCTCGTCGTTGTCGGCGGTAATGCGAGCCAGCTCGTTGAGCGCCCGGGCCGGGATGATGGCCTTCATCGGCTGGGCCGGGGCCTCAGACAGGGTGGCGCGCCGCACAGAGATGCGAAAGCCATCGGTGGCAGCCAGGGTGATCTCGTCGCCCTGCACGGTCATCGAGACGCCCTGCAGCACCGGCCGGGCCTCGTCGGCGGAGGCGGCAAAGGCCACCTGCTGGATCATCTCTTTGAAGTCGGTCACATTCAGCTCGATGCCCTCTTGCAGGTCGGGCGCCGGGATGGGCGGGTACTCGTTGGCGTCGATGCCCTTGATGTCGGTCACGGCGGTGCCGCAGCGCACGTTCAGCGTCTGCGTGCGGGTGTTGAGATCCAGGTGGACGGTATCATTCGGCAGCGTGCTCACCAGGTCGGCCAGCGTGCGGGCAGGGACGGTGATCGCGCCTTCATCCTCCACCTGCGCGCCAATCCAGCTGGAGATGCCCAGCTCGAGGTTGGTCGCCGAGAGGCGCAAGCGGCCTTCATCGGTCGCGACCAGAACGTTCGCCAGCACCGGCAGGGTGCTGCGCGGGGAGACTGCGCGGGAAACCACGCTCAAGCCGTGCGCCAGTTGTTGTTGCGATACAGAAGCCTTCATAGTTGTACGCTACCCTCTCTGCCAAATGGAGTATAAAAAAGTATACAACATGCCGGGGATTTTTACCAGTAGGATGACAAAGAAAAGCAGCCTTGATAGGGAGTTGACCCTCACCGCGCACAGCCTCTTCGCCCCGAGGGGCTGCGAAACGTACCCGCAAGGCTCGATGGGGCTCCGCAGGATGAGCAGTTCCTTTTTCTAAGCCTTATCGTCGGGGGTGGCGACTTCCTGTTCCTCGAAGAAGCGCGGCTTACCCCAGCGATAGATCGAGATGGAAGCGATCAGCACAATGCTGCCGAGCAGGTAGCCGCCCAGGACGTCGCTCGACCAGTGCGCGCCCAGATAGATGCGCGACGGCCCCACCAGCAGCACCAGCAATCCGAAAATGACCAGGAAGAAGACGCGCAGCGGGCTGTGCCGCAGCAGCGTATAAGCAAGGAACCACAGGAATCCATAAAAGGACACGTAGAACATCACGTGCCCACTCGGGAAGCTGTACGAGGTCAGCACGTGTCCGAACACCGTGATCAGGTTCGCCGTTGGGCGCGGCCGGGCAACCATGGCCTTGACTCCCGTGTTCACCAGGATGCTCAAAACCGCCGTGATCAGCGCCGAGACGCCCTCCCAGCGATAACCCAGGATGTAAAGCAGCACGACGATCGCCAACGTGATCAGGATCACCTGGGGCGGATAACCAAACCAGCTCACCGCCACCATAATGGTTTCGAACCACGGCGGGGCGAACTCTTGGAATTCGCGCGTAAAGGAGACGTCGAAGACGAAATAACTTGAGGTTAAAGCAAAGATTGCCAGGAGTAAGAAGGCGATGGCCGCAGCCGCCACGTAAATCTGCAAGATCGTCGCTCTGCGGTAGCGGACGGGCGGCGGCTCGGTGCGCTTCTGTGCCCCCTCTCGCGCCTTCTGAATGGTCTCGTTAATATTCGGATTCTTTTTAGGTCCTGTCATTTTCCCTCCTCATTTTATTGTAACAAATTGAGGGGGAAGGATGAAGCAAATTCTGATGATCCATCAGAACCAATTCCATCCACAACCATCTCTGTGAACAGGAACATCCCCATCCACAGGTAGGACTTTCCCCCATTTCACCTGCGGCCCCGCTTTGATACAACACAAGCGAGAGAAAGGTGGTCTTGCATGCATTCCTTGAAATTTTTCTTGCTTGCCGTGTTGTTCCTGCTGGTTGCGTCCTGCACGCTGCCGTCCGGGCCGGCGCTTGTGCCGACCCCGATGACGCCCAGCGCCCCGCCGCTGCCGCCCCAGGCGCCACGACCTTCGCAAGAGGCGCTGGCGGCCGCGCTGAACGTGCCGCTGGACTCGATCCAGGTGCTCAACGTGCAGTCGGCGCTCTTCGCCCAGGCTTGCTTCGAGCCGGTGGCCCAGCAGCTGAACTGCGTGGAGGGCGAAATCGTCGGCTATACCGTGGCGCTGCGCTATGCGGACACGGTCTATGAATACCGTCAGAGCGCCGACGGCGCTTACGTCAACCAGATCGCCCAGGTTACGGTTCCACAGTACGTGGGTGAGCGGGCCCGCTACGAGCTGGCCAATCAGCTCAATGCCGACCCCGGGCAGGTGGTGGTCAACAGCGTCCAGCCCACCACCTTCCCGGATACCTGCCTGGGTGTGACCGGGCTGGAGCGGGACTGCACGCCCGTGGAGACGCAGGGATACACGGTCAAGCTGGAGTACGGCGGGCAGAACTACGAATATCGCGCCAACGCAGCCGGCGATCTGCTCGTGCAGGCGAAGGGGTCCATCCCGGCCACCGGCAGCGAGAACCCGATCATCGAGTGGACCGGACGGGGCGAGAATGCGCAGGATTTAACATGTAGGGGCACGGCGGGTAACGCAAGACAAGATAATTGAGCCAATACGAAGCCGTGCCCGCCCCCACAATTTTGCGCAAGACGACATCATTGAGCCAATACGAAGCCGTGCCCGCCCCCACAATTTTGCGCAAGACGACATCATTAAGTTAATACGAAGCCGTGCCCCGATAATCCCCCAATACCATTTCAAAGAAAAACGACCGCCCCTTTCCCCCTGCGGTCAAAATGTGTGATTGCCACCGGGGCACGGCTTCGTATTGGTTCAATTACGTGGTCTTGCGTTACTCGCCGTGCCCCTACAGGTTAAATCCTACGGTTTTGCGTAACTCGCCATGCCCCCACGATCCATCCGAATCATTTCCGCGAAAAAACAACCATGGCCCCTTTCCCCCTGCGGCCAAAATGTGTGATTGACCACCGGGGCACGGCTTCGTATTGGTTCAATTACGTCGTCTTGCGTTACTCGCCGTGCCCCTTTATGATTGAAGAGGAGTAAGATCAAGGGTAGTGGATAAGGACACGGCAGATCGAGTGCCCCTTGTATGATTGAAGAGGAGTAAGATCAAGGGTAGTGGATAAGGACACGGCAGATCGAGTGCCCCTAGGTTAAAGAAAACCGAACCGTAGCGAAGGTCGCCGTGTCCTTCCGATAATAGCCCGAACAGTTGCCGGGACCGCAAATGAGCGAGTCCGTATCCGCAAGGTTGGGACCAGAGAGATGCGATGATGGAGGGCAAAATGAGCGAAAAAGACAAAGCAGCAGTATATGTGGGGATCGATGTGAGCAAGGCACAACTGGATGTGGCCGTACGGCCGTCCGCTAAACACTGGCAGGTGGAAAACAACGAGAAAGGGATTGCGAAACTCGTCGATCAATTGAGTGCATTCCCGCCGACCTTGATTGTACTGGAAGCCACCGGTGGCTTAGAGACAGACGTAGCCGTAGCTTTGGCGGCGGCTCAGATGCCGGTGGCGGTGATCAACCCACGTCAGTCCCGCGATTTTGCGAAATCCACCGGAGAACTGGCCAAAACGGACAAGATTGATGGCGGTGTGCTGGCTCATTTTGCGGAAGCGATCCGCCCCGAGCCCCGCAGGATGCCGGATGAGCAGGCTCGAGAGCTTCAGGCGATCTTGGTTCGTCGCCGCCAACTGGTCGAAATGCTGGTGGCAGAGAAAAACCGACAGAAGCAAGCCCGCTCAGTGATGCAAGTGCGCATTCAAGACCATATTGAGTGGCTGGAGCAGGAGCTGGCAGATATTGACAAGGACTTACATCAGCGCTTGCAAGATAGCCCGGTCTGGCGTGAAAAGGATGAGTTGCTGCAATCTGTCAAAGGCATCGGGCCCGTGACCTCTACGACGCTGCTAGCCGAACTGCCCGAGCTGGGTCAACTCAATCGCAAGCAGATTGCCGCACTCGTGGGAGTAGCGCCGTTCAATCGAGACAGTGGCAAAATGCGTGGCAAACGGGCCATTTGGGGAGGCCGGGCGAGTGTCCGCAGTGCCTTGTACCTGGCAACCCTGAATGCTACCCGCTTCAACGTTGTTATCAAGGCTTACTATGAGCGCTTGGTCCAGGCCGGCAAGTTGCGTCATCTTGCCTTAGTGGCCTGCATGCCCAAAATGTTAACGATTCTCAATGCGATGATGCGTTCTGGTACTCGTTGGGAACCTCGCCTGGCTATGCCTAAATCCTAAATTTGGCCTTGACTTTTATCACAGTTGCTACAGGTTAAATCCTACGGTTTTGCGTTACTGGTTATCACGCATTTTTTACAGCGGGCAAGGGGCAGGGGTAGGTCTATCCATGGCTTGGCAGTCACTCCAAATCGGCGAACTGCCGCTCGTAGAGGGTCCGGTACACGGCGCCTTGCGCCAGCAGTTCCTCGTGCCGGCCGCGCTCCACGATCTGCCCGCCATCGACCACGCAGATCAGGTCGGCGCTGCGGATGGTGCTCAGGCGGTGGGCGATGATGATCGCCGTGCGGCCCTCCAGCAGCTTGCCCAGGGCGTCTTGGATCAGGTACTCTGTGACGGTGTCGACGTTGGCGGTGGCCTCGTCCAGGATCAGGATGCGCGGATTCACCAGCAGGGCCCGGGCGATGCACAACAGCTGGCGCTGTCCCACCGACAGGTTCACCCCACCCTCCAGAATTTGCGTGTCGTAGCCGTCCGGCAGGGCCTCGATGAACTCGTCGGCATTCGCCAGCCTGGCCGCCTGGAGGACTGCCTCCATAGACGCGTCCGGCTCGCCAAAGCGGATATTCTCGGCGATGGTTCCGGGGAACAGGAACGAATCCTGCGGCACCAGGCCTACCTGGCGGTGCAGCGACTGCTGGGTCACGTCCCGCACGTCGATGTCGTCGATGCGCACCGCTCCGCCGGTCACCTCATAGAAGCGCCCCACCAGATTGGCGATCGAGCTCTTGCCCGCCCCGGTCGGCCCTACCAGCGCCACGGTCTGCCCGGGCTGGATGGTCAGGCTCACCTGGTGCAGCACCTCGGGCGTGTCCTTGCGGTAGCGGAAGGTGACCTCGTCCAGCTGCACCTTGCCGCGGATGGGCGGCATGGGCTCCGCTCCGGGGCGGTCTCGCACGTCGGCGGGCGTCTCCAGCAGCTCCAGCACGCGCTCGCCGCCGGCCATGGCCGACTGCATGGTGGTGTAGATGCGGCTCAGCTCCTGGATCGGCTGGAAAAAACGCGTCACGTAAGAGAGGAAGGCCACCATCACGCCCAGCGTCACAGCGCCGTCCGTCACGGCTTGCCCGCCAAACCACAGCACGATGCCGGTTGCCAGGATGCCCAAGAACTCGATCGAAGGCAGGAACACGAACGACAGCGACATGGCGTTGATGTAGGCGTTGCGGTTGTCCACGTTGACGCGCTTGAAGCGGCTGTGTGCGGTGTTCTCCTGGGCGAAGGCCTGGATCACACGCATCCCGGCGATATCCTCGGCCAGGTCGCCGATCACCGCGGCCACCTTCGAACGCGTCTCACGGAAGGCCACCCGCGCGCGCCGGGCGAACAGCCAGGTGGCCAATAACATCAACGGCAGCACGATGAAGGTCAGCAGAGCCAACTTGAGGCTCATGGTCAGCATGACGATGATGATGCCCACCAGGATCAGCAGGTCGCCGAGCAGGTTGATCCAGCCCTGAGCCAGCAGATCGTTGATCACGGCCACGTCGTTGATGATGCGCGAGACGGTCACGCCGATGATGTGAGTATCATGGTAGCCGACCGAGAGCATTTGCAGGTGGCGGAACAGCTCGGCGCGCAGGTTGGCCAGCACGCGCTGGCTAACGCGTGACAGCAGGTACTCCTGCGCGGCGCTGAAGAGGTACAGCCCGATAAAGGAGGCCGCCAGGTACAGCGAGACGCGCATCAGCCCGGCGCTGTCTCCGGCGGTGATGTGGGTATCGATGGCGATCTTGAGCAGGTAGGGCGCCAGCAGGGTCAAGCCGGTCGTCACCAGCATCGCCAGGAAGGCGAACAGGATTTGCCAGCCGTAGGGCAGGAAGTAGCGGATCAGGCGCAGCACGACCCGGCCGTTGAAGAAGGCGCCTTCGTGTCCTTCGGCGTCGCCAAATCCTTCCAGCGCGCCGCGTGGGCCCATGTTGGGGCTTGCGGAACCGATCGAGAAGCTCATCGCGCACCTCCGCGGGCCTTGGCGGCTCTTTGATCGGCTTGCAAATAGCGGGCGCGTTCCTGTGGGCGCATTTGGCGCTCGTAAATCTCAGCGTACAGCTTGGAAGTCTGCAGCAGGGAGGCGTGGTTGCCGCGGGCGGCGATCTTGCCCTTCTCCAGCACCAGGATCAGGTCGGCCAGGTGCAGGGTGGACAGGCGGTGGGCGATCACGAAGGTGGTGCGGCCCTGCATCAGGCGCTCCAGGGCGGTCTGGATCAGCTTCTCGGTCTCGGTATCCACGCTCGATGTGGCGTCATCCAGGATCAGGATGCGCGGGTCGGTCAGCAGGGCTCGGGCAATGGCCAGGCGCTGCTTCTGCCCGCCCGAAAGGGTCGAGCCGCGCTCACCCACGCGGGTTTTATAGCCCTTCGGCATTTCCAGGATGAAGTTGTGGGCCTGGGCCGCTTGCGCCGCCTCTTCGATCTGGGCCTGGGTGGCATCCGGGCGGCCGAAGGCGATGTTCTCGGCCACCGTGGCGGCGAACAGGGTGGTCTCTTGCAGCACGATGCCGACCTGACTGCGCAGCGAGTTGAGCACCACGCTGCGGGTGTCGATGCCGTCGATCAGAATGCGGCCATCGGTCGGCTCGTAGAAACGCGGGATCAGGTTGATGATGGTGGACTTGCCCGAGCCGGTCGGCCCCAACAGGGCGATCACCTGACCGGGCTCGGCCTCGAAGTCGATGCTGCGCAGGGCGTTGTGATTGCGCCCGTAGGTGAAGGAGACGTTCTCAAAGCGCACACGGCCCTTCACTTCGTGCAACGGCACCGAGCCGGGGTGGTCTTGCACTTCGGCGGGCGCATCCAGGATCTCGAAGATGCGCTCGGCGGCGGAACCGGCCATGGCGATCGCCGGGATGATCATGCCCAGACGGCGCACCGGCTGCACCAATTGGGCCAGGTAGGTGGTGAAGGCCACCAGCTCGCCCAGGGTCAGCTGGTTATTGATGACCAGCATGCCGCCGTACCACAAGATCAGCACCGAGCCGACGTTGGCGATCAGGTGCAGCAGCGGTATGTTGACCGCCTGGATGCGTGCGGCCAGGTTGGAGAGATCGAACCACTTCTCGTTGACCGTCGAGAAGCGCTCGTTCTCGGCGTCCTCCTGGGCGAAGGCCTTGACGACCCGAGCTCCGCGCAGGTTCTGCTCCACGTTCGAGGTCAGCGCGCCGAGCTGCTGTTGGATCTTCAGCGAGAGCGGGCGGTAGCGCCGCCCGAAGCGCAGCGCCTGGACGATCAGCAGCGGCAGGGCGATGCAGGACAGCAGGCCCAGGCGCGGGTTCATCCAGATCAGCGTGCCGATGGTCGAGACGAACAGCAGCGCGCCCTCCATAATACGCAGCGAAGCCCGCCCGGTCAGGAAGCGGATGCGCTCCACGTCCTGCATGGCACGCGAGAGCAGGTCGCCCGCGTGGGAGCGGTCGTGATAGGAGAACGATAGGAAAGTCAGCTTGCTTTGGATCTCGTTGCGCAGGTCGTAGGCCACGTTCTGAGAAGCGATCTCGCTCCAGCGGCCCTGGAGGAAGGTGAACACACCCTTGACCAGGGTCAGCGCCAGCAGGCCCAGCACGGCTTTGTGCAGATACGCCAGATCGCCATCGCGCACGCCGCGGTCGATGATCAGGCGGATCAGCTGTGGGCTGACGATCATGAAAGCGTTGATCAGGAGGATCGATAGATAGGATCCGGCAGTGATTTGCCAGTACGGGCGCAGGTAGGAAAAACACCTCCATAGCGTGCCCGTCAAGCGGCGGTTACCCGCCTGTTCGGTGAGAGGGTAAGGAATTGTAGATTTCAAGAAGACAACTCGAATGGGATTCCAATAAGGCCCTTGGGCCCGGTCTTGGAAATAGTTTGTATGACAATGAGTATAACACCTTTGCGGATGGCCGTTTGGCCTTTCCATCCCCGCCGGCGCTGCAGAATTAACACCCAACTCCCGGGAAATCCCTTTTTCCCGGGAGTTGGATCTCGAAACATTGGGCCTTCTCTAAAACTCGACTGCCAGGTCCTGCCAGAAGCGGATGTGCGTCCCCTGCTCAAAAATGATCTCGCGCATCACGTCACCGATGGAAATGACCCCCTGCAAACGGCCCTCATGCACCACGGGCAGATAGCGGATCTTGCGTTCCAGCATCAGCTCCATGCAATCCCGGATACTCGCATACAGGCTAATCGTATACACCGGCGTACTCATCGCCTCTTGTACCATTGTATTTCTCGAGGAACGGTTGCACAAAACGATCTTGCGCACGTAATCACTTAATGTGAAGATCCCCACCAACTGGTCGCCGTCCATTACCAGAACCGACCCGATATCGTTGTCCGCCATCAACACCAGGGCATCGTAGATAATGTCTTCCGGTGGAACGGACCAGACGTCGCCCCCTTTCAATGACAAAAGATCTCTGATACTGTTCATGGGCCTGCCTCCCTCTGTATGGTTAAGAACCGATGCTTGCATCGGCCCGATGGGCAAGGCGTTACGGCTTTGCGATCATGCTAAACTTGCCTAGACAACTGCACTCCCCCTGGTTTAGATTCACATTATAGGCCGAATCCGCCCGAATGCAATAGGTTTATTCTGAGAGGTTGTTATGAATTTACCAGCCCCCCTACACTCTCGACTCCGCCCGTTCGACTGCCGCCTCTAAACCATCGGCGTCCAAGGGCCCATCGTAACGCTGTCCGTTGATGAAAAAGGTCGGGGTGCCGTTGACCCCACTGCGAACGCCGCTGAGGAAGTCTTGCTGCACCTCGTTGGCGTACATCCGGCGCGACATCTCACGTTCGAAGCGCTGCACGTCCATGCCGATTTGCTCGGCGTAATTGTGCAGATCGCCTTCGTTCAGGGCATTTTGGTTGTGGAACAGCTTGTTGTGCATCTCCCAAAACTTGCCCTGGGCTGCGGCAGCCTCGGCGGCTTCCGCAGCGGACTGGGCGTGCGGGTGCGACTGCGCCAGCGGAAAGTTGCGGAACACGAAGCGTACGTTGCCGTCCTCGCGGCGCAGCAGTTCCTGAACGATGGGGAAGGCCTCCCCGCAGTGCGGGCACTCGAAATCTCCATACTCCACCAACGTGACCGGGGCGGTTTCAGGCCCGCGCGCGTGGTCTTCTTGCGTGACCGGTTGGGACAGTTCAGGCATTAGTGTTCCTCTTGTTTCTCTTTCAGGTTTTCCAGCGCTTTGAGGATGCCCTCTGCGCCGGGGTTGGTGCCGTTCACGCCGCCGGGAGAGATAAAGCTCCAGCGGACGATGCCGTCCGAATCGATCACGAACAGGGCTCGCTCGGTGGTTCCATCTTCCTCGCGGTAGACACCGTATTTCTTGGCGACCTCACCTTTCGGGTGGAAGTCGGAAAGCAGCGGGAAGTGCAGGTTCAGATGCTCCGAGTAGGCCAGGTGTGACCAGATCGTGTCGATCGAGATGCCCAGGATGGCGGCGTTGTGTTTTTCGAACTCCGGCAGGATCTCGTTGTACAGGGCGATCTGGTTGCCGCACACCGGGCTCCAGTCGGCCGGGTAGAACACCAGGATCACCGGCCGGCCGCGATAGTCGCGCAGCGATACGTCTTCATCCGGGCCAATTGGCAGGCTGAAGTTGGGCGCTTTCGTGCCGGGTTGCAGCAGCTGCTCTGGATTCTCAGGCGCTTGCGTCATGAGCGCGGCTCCTGCCGGCGCTGCTGCAGCAAGTTCTGGGCGTGCGTGCGGATCTGGTCGGCAGCGTAGAACGCATCTTTATCGGTCATGCCCTGCTCTACCTGCAGCCAGGTTGCCAGCTTAGTGCGGCCTTCATCCAAAACGTCTTGCGGATCTCTTCCTTCGGCGTAAGCTTGCCAAAGCTCGGTTGGGGTTAGTTCATAGACGCTCAAAAGATTCCTCCTTTGTCCATTCAGGCATTCGCAAGGGCACGCAGTTTACGGCGCGCCATGTGAACGCTTTGATCTTTCACTTCTTAATGGTTGACCAAAATTAAGCTTACGCCAGCTGAAGGTTTCTATCAATCGGGAATTTCCCTGCATCCGTTGTAGGGGAATCCCTAAATTGGGCCGTTTGCGGCGGGATTTCGAAGACAGCTTCCAGGGAATTCCACTGCAAGCGGCTGCGAACATCCCAATTTAAAGTGACAGACCCCCCAGGAATTAGGGGGGCCTATCTCTCAACCCTTTCTGCGTCAGGGTTTGGAAGGTTTTGGCTTTTTCGTAGGTTTTTCTCTGGCCGGCTTCTCGGTCGGCTCCTCGTTCAACTTAGGGTTCTTCTTATCCAGCAAAGCTTGCTTGATCTCACCCCAACCCATGCCGCTCAGCCGCATGCTGAAGACATCCGCCACCGGTATGCCGGTCTGCAGGCTCAGGCTGTAGCCTTCGTCGATCTCACCGAAGCCGAGGTTGTAGGTGCAGAACCAGCCCATGATCTCTTCGTAGCTCACACCGTAGCGCTGCGCCAGCTTCAAGCCGGTTGGGTGCTGCTGTGTGCCGGTGCAGACGCCTTCTAGCGTCTCGGCCGGTTGGGTGGGCTCTACGGTCTCACTCGGCTCGACCGTGGGTTCTTCGGTGTCTTGCGGCTCGGGCGTCTCGGTCGGTTGACAATCGCCGCCGTCGATGGTGATGGTCATCTTCGCCTTGAGATGATCGGGCCGGTTGGTTTCTTGCGCCACGAACACCCGCAGCTTGACCACTTTCTTGCCGGCGGCTGCGTCCCAGGCCGCCCGATCCAGGTCCATCGTGACGGTGAAGGGCACGCCCGCGCCCGCATCGATGGTCTCCCAGGCTGACGGGTCGAACTCCACCGTGTCGACGAACTCTGCGCCCATGTCGATGGTGTAACCCAGCTTGACGTTAGCGGCGACATCGTCTGGCTCTTCACCGTTATTGAACAGGCTGCCCTGCACGACGAAGCTGGTCTCGCAGCTGGGGATCTCGACCTCTTCGGGGGAGAACTCCAGGGCGGGTTTGGCTCCGGCGACCGGTTCTGGCAGCGAGAGCGGTTCTTCATTGACGGTCTCATCCAGCGAGGTGATGCTCAGGGCGGTCCACTGATCGCCTTGCACCCGGAAGGTCACCTGCACCACGTCGCCCACCAGGAGGCGCGGCCCGATCTGAGTCTGGCTGTCGATCACCAGGGTTTGGCCGCCCACCTGCCAGCTGTCCAGACCGGTAGACTGCACCGGGCCAGAGAAGGTGGTGGAGGGCTCGCTGATATCCACTCTTTCGACCAGGTCTGCGAACCAGACGCCGGTGTCGAGGATGCGTCCCTCGACGTGCACGTCGTCGCCCAGGACCGGTTTGCCGGTGATGATCGTGTCCAGCGAGGCGCTGAAGAGCGCACTGCCCACCGTCCAGGTGTCGCCGTCGACGCCGGCCAGGGTGCCTTCGAGCACGAATTGGTAAGCAGGCGCTTCGGCCACCTTACCGGGCTCGGCCGCAGTGACCTGCCCGGCGGTGACGAACACCTGCGATTGGTTGTTGGAAACTTCCACCTTGCCGGTGCGCACCGCGAACAGTGACTGCCCGCTCTTAGCGACGGCCACGCTGAACCGGGTGCCGTGCACGCTGGCCGTGCCGCCCGGGGCGTCGACGCGGTAGGCGCTGTCTTTGCCTTGCAGCGGGACAACGCTGTGGCTGGTCTTGCCGGATGCCTGGGCGATCTCAACCTGTAAAGCTTTGCCCCACTGCCCACTGACCGTTTCGAGGGTCAGGCTGGTGTTGGGGCCCAGGGTGGTGCGGCTGCCTTCATAGAACAGCAGGGTCGCGCCGGATGCGCCCGAGGTGCGCACGCTCTGCCCGGCGTGGACCTGCTGACCCTCTTTGGCCACGGTCCAGGCGCCGTCGTCTGCCTGCACTTCCACGTACCCGGTGACGTCCATCAGGGTGGCGGCTTTGGCTCCAGACGGACCCGAGAGCCACAGACCGGCCCCGACGACCACGACCAGGAAGATCACCAGCGCGGATGCAAGCCCGGCCACGGCAGGCATGCTGAAGCGTGGGAAGATCCAGCGGGTTTGCCGTTTGGCGGGCGGTTTCTCGACGGGGCGCGGCCCGGCGCCGTTCGACCCGGCGGTAGGAACTTCCGGCTGCGGGTGAACCTGGGGCTGCGGCTGCTCCACCGCACCCTTTTCAGGCAGGGGCGGATTGTGCGATTGGGCTGCGGCCAGCACCTTCTGCTCGCCAACCTGGGCTTGCGCCTGAGAAAGCTCGGGATGCGGCAGCACGCGTACCGCTTGGGCAAGGAAAAGTAAGGAAGTCAGCTCTTGCGCTTCTAAAGGCAGACTGCCGAGGACATCCTCGATGGGCGATCCTTTTTCGATGGCTTCAAGTTTCTCTTGAAGGAGATCATCCATGTCAGGCATAAGAAACCTCCCAATCCGAAAAGATCTTGCGCAAGGCAATCAAGCCGCGCCGCTGCAGGGCTTTAATGGCGTTTTCGCTGCGGCGCAGCGTCTGAGCGACATCTGAGATCGGCATGCCTGCCACAAACCGCAGCACCAGTACGTCGCGCTGATCTTCGTTGATTTGTGTCAGGGCCTGACGCAGTGTGATGCTGGTCAGCTTGCGTTCGACAGGACTACCGGATGAACTGTCCCCAATAACCAAGTTCTCCTCCAAGAAGGTGTGATTGCGGCTGCTGGCCTTACGGTAATGGTCGATCGACAGGTTGCGAGCGATCTGGTACAACCAGGCTTGAAAGGAAACGTTTTGCGGACGGTAATCCGATAAAGAGTTGATCATGCGCAGGAAAACTTCCGAAGTCAAATCCTCCGCAGTCTGCGGGTCGCTGAGGCGGTAATACAGGAATTGATAGATGGCGTCGTGAAACTGTTCGTAGAAAACAGCAATAGCGGCGCTATCACCTTTACGGGCGCGCTCGATGAGATCGGGTGTAATCGATGTCATATCTTTGACCGCCGGTTCATCCATTAATATAGGTAACGTATTAGAGGGGCAAAAAGAGTTGCTTTCCGCCGGAATTGATTATAAGGCGTTAAGTTAAGAGAGCAGAAAATCCATTCATGAGGAACCGCAGCCCTTGACTCTCCTGCAAGGGGAGGGTGTATCCTTTCACCTGTACGAGCAACTTCAGGAGGACAAACATGAACGAACCGAACGTGCAATCCTTTTTTGCCCAACAAGGGCCGGTGAGCGATCCGCGCAATCAGGCCGGGCTGCTGGCGGGGCTGCCCGGCCAGGTCGGCGCACTGGTGGAGACCTTGCAGGGGCTGGTGGTGCATATCTTTTGGGCCGAGCGCTCTGGCCTGCAGCTCTCCGACCAGCGCAAGGACGAGGTAAACCTGCGCTTTGTCTCCAGGCAGTTGGAGCGCATCCGGGACCTCGATCCGCGCCCGCTGAGCGAGCCGCGGCCGCTGGACAAGCGCCTGGTGGGCAACTGCCGTGACTTCTCCACCCTGCTGGCTGCCATGCTGCGCGCCCAGGGCATTCCCGCCCGGGCCCGCTGCGGCTTCGGCACGTATTTCTGGCCGGGGCACTTCGAGGACCATTGGATGACCGAGTACTGGAACGCGGACGCCGGGCGCTGGGCGCAGGTGGACGGGCAGCTGGACGCCCTGCAGCGAGAGACCCTGGGCATCGACTTCGACCCGCTCGACATGCCGCCCGGTAAGTTCGTGCTGGGCGGGCAGGCCTGGCAGATGTGCCGGCGGGGCGAGGCCAGTCCGGACGACTTTGGCATCTTCGAGTGGCACGGCTGGGATTTTGTGCGCGGCAACCTGTTCCGTGAGGCGCTGGCGCTCAACAAGATCGAGACCCTGCCGTGGGATTTTTGGGGCATGATGCAGAAACCTGTGGCCGAGTCTACGCCCGAGGAGATGGCCCTCTTCGACCAGGCCGCCGAGCTGACCGTCCGGGTGGATGCCTGCTGGCCGCAGGTGCGCGAGTTCTATGCGGGGCAGCCCGGCCTGCGAGTGCCGGACGAGTATATAAAGCCGTAAAAAAGAGAGTAGAGAAAAGAGAGCAGAGAGTAGTTAGAGCAGCCGATGAGCTGCTCTAACTACTCTTTTCTGCAAGGGTATAATTAGATTAAACTCGATCTCGAAAGGCATACCGATGCAAACCATCTTCGACCGTATCGCATTCCTCATCGCGCAAGGGGAAAACCTCGTACTCGCCACCATCTTCAGCCGCAGCGGCTCGGCGCCGCGCACTGCCGGGGCGCGCATGGTCATCCGCCAAGACGGCTCGATCCTGGGCACGATTGGCGGCGGGCTGCTGGAGGCCGACGTCCAGAAGGTGGCCCCCGACCTGTTCCGCGACCGTGCCACGCTGGTGATGGAGTTCTCCCTGACCGGCAAGGACGCCTCGCAGCTGGAGATGATCTGCGGCGGCGAAGTGGCGGTGCTGGTGGAGTTCGTGGATGCTTCACACCCGCACGAGACCGCTTTCTGGCCGGCGCTGGTGGAGGCCGCCAACCGGCGCAGCAAGAGCTGGCTGGTGACGGCGCTGCCGACCGCCACGAGCGGCGCGACCGGGCGGGCGGTGGCGCAAGAGTCTCACGCCAACGGCGAGTGGGGTGTGGACGTGAAGGCCGCGGCGGGCGCACCGCTGGGCTTGAGCGTCGAAGAGCTGGCTGCGCACTTGCGCAAGCCCGAGGTGGCTGGCAGCCACTATCCCACCCTGATCGACGAGGGCTCCCGACAGTGGCTGGTGGAGCCGCTGGACGTCTCCGGCACGCTGGCGCTGTTTGGCGGCGGGCACATCTCGCAGCAGCTTGCGCCGCTGGCTGCCAGGGTCAGCTTCCGCACCTGGGTGATCGACGACCGCGAGGAGTTCGCCAACCACCGGCGCTTCCCAGAGGCCGATGAGGTGCTGAAGGTGGAGGGCTTCGAAGAGGCCCTGTCGAGGCTGGACATCGGCGAGGACAGTTACCTGGTGATCGTCACCCGTGGCCACCTGCACGATAAGACCGTGCTGGCCCAGGCTTTGCGCACCCCGGCCAGGTACATCGGCATGATCGGCTCGGTCCGCAAGCGCGACGCCATCTACGCCGCCCTGCGCGCCGAGGGGTACAGCGAGGCGGACATTGCCCGGGTGCACTCGCCCATCGGCCTGCGCATCGGCGCCGAAACGCCCGAGGAAATCGCGATCAGTATTGTGGGGGAGTTGATTCAATGTAGGGCGGGAAAGGCGTAGAAAAACGGGCAGTTCGGGATTGGGTGATTGGGTAACTAGGGATTGGGTGATTAGGTTATTAGGAATTGGGCAACCAGGTAAGTAGGCAACCAGGGCGGCCTTATTCCAACCCCTAATTACCCAATTCCTAATTACCCAATCCCGAACTGCCCGTTCTCCAAAAACACCCGGTGGTACATCACAATCGACCCGGTCATCGCCACGTTGAAGGACGCGTTCCGCACCGACTCCAGCCCAATCACGTGGTCGCAGCGCTCCAGCACCTTGGGCGGCAGGCCGTTATCCTCCGAGCCGAGCAGGTAGATTGCCAGGTCGGGGTGGCTGAACTGGCGCAGGGGTGTGCCGCCCATCTCCACGCCGACCAGCTGCGCGCCCAGCGGCCGGGCTGCCAGTAAATCCTCGAAGGTGGGGTAATTGCGGTAGGGGATATTCTCGGGCGTGTGGAAGCTGTCGGAGGTCTGGCGGCGGTAGGGCCGTCCGATGGTGAAAATACCCGCCGCGCCCAACTGGTAGGCCGAGCGCCACAGCGTGCCCAGGTTGGCCCGGTTCTTGGGGAAGTAGATGCCGATCTCGAAGTAGCCCATCACATCCTGATTCTACCCTGAAAACAGCCGCCGGGGACTGCGATGAGGTTATAAACAGCGGCGATTGCCCACGAGCAATCGCCGCTGTTGGTACCGGTTGGGTTGTTACTCGGCAGGCGGGATGACGTCCACGACGCCGGGGACGAGCTCCGGCTCGAGCGGCACCAGCAGGGCCATGACCAGGTAGACCCAGAACAGGCCGGAGACGCTCAGGAACACGCCGAGCACCAGAGCCAGGCGGATGAGGGTGGAATCGACGCCGAAGAACTCGGCTAAGCCGCCGCACACTCCGGCGAACATGCGGTCGTCGCGCGACCGGTATAAGCGTTTGACATTCTCAGACATGGTTACTTTCTCCTTTGTGGTTTCTATAATGATTTACGCAGATTCGGGGAGAAGGTTGCAGGTCGAGAGAGCGGCCCGCAAGGCGAAGCGCCCTGTAAGGACGTTTGGGGCTACGGAACCGGGAAAAGGGGTGGGTCGATACATGCCGAATTTCGATGGGTAAAAAAACCACCCATTTTTAAATCAGGACTATAATCGTTTTAGTAGAGATGCTGGAACGCCCGCTCACCAGGACCGCTTCCTGGCGACGAGGGCGGCGAACCAAAAATTCAACAAGCGGAGACTGATCATGCAACCCACACCCAAGAGATCCAACCAGACCGCGCCCAAGCGGGCCTATCCCCCCTTCTTTGAGAAGGTTATCCCGATCGCGCTCATCGTCATCAGCCTGCTGATCCTTGTGCTGATGGGGGTGATTTTCTACGTCGAGGTCGGGGCACACTAATCCGAAAGGAAAGATCCTATGTTCTTGAAATACCTGCCTATCTTTTCCGCGGCGATCAGCTTCATCTTCGCCTATTTCGTGTTCAAGCGCTACACCGTGCGGCGCGGCCTGTACCTGCTGCTGTGGGGCATCGGCATGGTGTTCTACGGCATCGGCGGCCTGTGCGAGGGGCTGTACGCCCTGTTCGGCTGGAGCCCGTTCGTCTTCCGCATGTGGTACCTGTTCGGCGCGATCCTGGTGGCGGCCTGGCTGGGCCAGGGCACGATGTACCTGCTGGTGAAGCGCCGCACGGCCCACATCCTGATGGCGGCGCTGGCGCTGGCCTCCGTCTATGCCACCGTGCGCGTGCTCTCCGCCCAGCTCGACCCGATGCAGATGACCTCCAGCCTGCACACCGGTTCCGAGCTGAGCGGTCACGCCATCGTCTCGGGTGGGGTGCGCTCGCTGACGCCGTTCTTCAACCTGTACGGCACGCTGGCGCTGGTCGGCGGCGCGCTGTACTCGGCCTGGCTGTTCTGGCGCAAGCGTGTGCTGCTGCACCGCACCATCGGCAACGTGCTGATCGCCGGCGGGGCGATCCTGCCGGCCTTTGGCGGGACCTTCAGCCGCTTCGGCATCCCGGGCGCGCTGTACCTGTCCGAGCTGCTGGGCGCGATCGTGCTGTTCATCGGCTTCGTGCGGGCCACCACGCCCATGAAGGCCAAGGCCCCGGCCGGCGTCCCGGCCAAAGCATAAGGCATTAACAGAGCGGAGAGCAGTTATTGTAGAAACCGGGCTTTTGGTAAAGCCCGGTTTCTACAATAACTGCTCTCCGTTCTGCTCGCTGTCCTCTAATTTTGCGCCAAAAAAGCCAGCACCTTGCGGTTAAAAACCTCCGGCTTCTCCAGGTTCAGCAGGTGCGCTGCCCCCGGCACGGAAACCAGTCGCGCCGCGGGGATGCGCCTGGCCAGCTCCTGGCTGCCGGCCTGGGTGAAGGGCTGGTCCAGCTCGCCGGACAGCACCAGCGTCGGCGCGACGATCTGCTCCAGGCGTTCCAGCGCCGGCGGATTAACCGGCACTTCCTCCCCCACTCCCGTCGCCTCGTACTTCAGGTTGCGGATGTCCATGTCGCGGATCGCATCCCGCAGCTCCGGGTCGATTTGCTCGGGGCGGCGGTGCGGTCCGTCCACCCATATGCGCACCTCGAACTCGGCTGCCGCCACGAAATCCTCCGCCTCGAAGGCTTTGGCCGCCTCGTCGGCGTACGCCGGCGGGCTGCCGTGCTGGAATCCCGGCGGCGCAGCCGAGGCGAGGACCAGCGCGCCCACTCGTTCGGGCCGCTCCAGGGCAAAATCGATCGCCACCCGGGCCCCCATGGAGATGCCGAGGATGTGCGCCTGTTCGATTTCCAGGTAGTTCATCAGCTCCATCAGGTCCTGCCAGTGCGAATAGGTCACCGGGGTCAGCGGCGACTGGCCGTGACCGCGCAGATCGTAGCGCAGCGTGCGGTAGTGGGCGGTGAAGGCGTCGAACTGGGGATCCCACATGCGGCTGTTAGCGATCCCGGCGTGCAGCAGGATTAGCGGGTAGCCTTCGCCGGAAATGTCGTAAAACAGGTCGGCGCCCAAGACCGGCGCCTGTCCTGTCTGGTGTTCAAGGGCTTCACTTGGCGACATCGTCGTCCTCCCCGGTATGCTCTTCGGTCGTGCCTTTCTGGGCCTCACGCTTCTCTTTGCTTTTCAACGGGCCGCGTTCGGCGGCGATGCTGGGGTCTTCGACCTTTTCGGCCCCTTCTTCGATCTCTTGCTCGCGAATGTCGTCCCGCTCGGCGCGCTCCTCGAATTTCTCCTCGTTGTGCGGCGAGGGGAAGCCCCCCTCCCACTTGGACTGCACCTCGATCGGGGTGTCGTCACTGGCCGAAAGCTCCTCGTCCAGCGGGCGGCGGCGCTCGGTATACGGCAGCGGGGTCATGTCCATGACCGCGTCGGCCACGTCGTTGGGGTCACCCTGCCCTTCCGGCTGAGAAAGCAACTCCAGGATCTTCAAATTCCGGATCCCCTCCGGGACTTCCCATTCGAACTCGGCGCCCGACTTGCGACCCAGCAAGGCCGCGCCCAGCGGGGCCAGCACCGACACTTTCGATTCGTCCAGGTCGGTCTCGTCCGGCCAGACCAGGGTGTACGTATGCTCGCGCTGCGTGTCCAGGTCGCGCACCCGCACCTGCGAGCCCATTGTAGCCACGTTCTCGGGCATTTGCCCGTCCGGCACCACCTCGGCCCTGTCCAGCAGCGCCTGCAGCTCACGCAGGTCGCGCGTGCCCCGGTAGCGCTGGCGCATTGCCTGCAAGATCATCTCCTGCAGCCGGGCCTGGTCGTGCTCGCTGATATAGATTTTTCGATCATCCATTAAAGCTTAATACCCTCCTTAAGCCCCCTGAATAACTCGTCCAAACCTCATTGTACCAAATTGGTTCCCGGCGCGGCTGTTTTTACAAGTTCTCCAGGATCTCGGCAATTCCAATCCCCCAGCGCCAGCGACCGCCCCCATCCTCCACCGTCCAATATGCCGAAAGGACCATGCGCACGATGGACCAATCCCGCAGCGCCTCCCGCTCGAACCCCAGCACCTCACTCAACCGGGCGATGCGCCGCGCCAGCAGGCTACCGGTCTCGGGCAGGCGCAGGTCTTGCGGCAGTGCGTTCAGCAGCAGCGGGCCCGTCTCGGCCACCGGCGGCCCGGTCACACCCTTCGGGTCGATGGCCAGCCAGCCCTCCCGCTCGGACGAGAGGACGTTACCGTGGTGAAAATCGCCATGCAGCGTCACCTGGGGCGCGTCCGGGTCGTCCAGCTCGGCGTACATCGCCAGGGCGCGCTCGATCCAGGCAGCCGGGAAGTCCGGCGCTCGCTGCAAGATGCGCCCATAGCGCTCGCGCATGTGCTCCATCCACGAGCGAAAGCTTGGGAAGGGGTGCTCCCCTTCCGGCGCCGGCCGCCACAGCCGCTGCATCACTCCGGCGGCAATGGCGGTGACCTCCGCATCGTTCGCCGGGACGCTCTCGATATCCGCCAGCGCATCCCCCGGCAGCACCCGTTCCAGCAGCAGCGCCCCGCGCTCCAGGTCGGCCTCCAGCAGCCTGGCGCAGGCGCGCCCATCGTACAGCTGCAGCGCGCCCGCCTCTGAGAAGAATTCGCGATCCTTGAAGGACAGCTTGAGCACCGCCGGCGAGCCGTCGCGGCGGACGGCGGGGGCGACGTAGTTGATCGATAGCGGCTCGAACGGCGGCCCGACCCGCAAATCCCAGCGCAGGGCGCAGGCTGCCAGGATCTCCGGCAGGCGTTCCAGCCATTCAACGCCCGCCTGCCCGCGCGCCGCCAGGTTGAACTGCTTGATCGGTTCGGGGATGTTGAACGAGCCTGACAAGTTGTCCCCTTTCGACTGTACGAGCGGTACGCGGAGTTGCGTTACGCTCTTACAGTCATTCCGGCTGGTACGCCGCCCCGCTCATGTCCCCAACGAATTCCGGCAAATCGGTGTGCCCGAGCAGTTGGCGCACGGCGAAGGCCTCGCCCAGATGGAACCAATAGTGATAGATGCAGCGCTGCAGCATCGTCCCAATGTTCTCCGGGCGCGGCTCGCCCTTCCACAGTATATGCGTTTGCAGGGACTCGGTCGTCAGCGTTTGCAGGTATTCATCGGCTGCGGCGGTGACGCTGCGCCACACCTTCCGCATTTCCGCCAGCGACGGCGTGCTGGCGGGCTTGCCCGTACCCACCAGCTTGTACAGGTCGGGGTACGGCAGCTCGCGCCCGGTCAGCAGCAGCCAGTAGGTCTGCTCCTGGTTGGCCACGTGCCCGACCATCCAGCTGATGCAGTTCATCGTCTCGAAGCGGCGGGCGGCTTCTTCCTCGGTCACACCTTCAACGCAGCGCATCAACTCGCTGCGGGCAAAATGCAGTTGAGTCACCAGGGGATGCGGCATAAGAACCTCCTGAGTTTGGAATCCTTCTTTGTCGACTTTCGATCGATTCCTGATTATAGATTAAAAGGGGGGCAGTCAAAACCTGCAGGTTAAGTTAAAACCAAAGCCTGTTCTTGCGAACAGGCCGTGGTGTTCAGATGTACGCCATATAGACGCTGTCTGGAATTTTCGATATTTAGTATTGACGTCCGCCGCCGCCGCCACTGCGACCGCGTCCGCCACCACCGCCGCCGCCGCCGCCGCCACGGTTGTAACCACCGCCGCCGCCGCCACCGCGGTTGTAGCCGCCACCACCGCCACCGTAACCGCCGCTGGGGCGCTCTTCGCGTGGTCGGGCAGCATTGACTTTCAACTCACGATTTCCAAGGCTGTAGCCGTTGAATTGTTGAACCGCCTGATTGGCTTCGTCCTGGCTGTTCATTGTTACAAAGCCAAAACCCTTCGAATTGCCGGTGTCGCGGTCTTTGATGATCACAACATCCGTCACGTCGCCTGCCTGTGAGAACAGATCGCGCAGTTCGTCCTCAGTCGTCTGGTAGGAAAGATTTCCTACGTACAATTTGGATTCCATCATTTCTCCTGTTTCGATACGCTTTACGTATCTATCGTGTGGTCCCTAATCTCGAACTAATTTCCCCTTATCTTTGAGAAAACCCCACCTGCCTTAGCGTGTGATGGTGGGGTTCATCCTTCTGAAGGGCTATTATGAGTATAACACAAATCCTGGATTTGCTTCAAATTTTGTCAAGTAGTTTTCCAAAATCTCATCTTTTTCCCGGCCTTTTTCCGATTTTTTTGCGTCAAAACGGCCCCATTTGCGCCGTCGAGACGCCCTTAATGGAACGGCTCAGGCAGTAGTGTTCAGCAGGGTTTTATGACAACTTGCTGAGCAGACCTGCCTGAGCAGTCACCTCCAAATTTAGTAGCCATCCAATTTGTTTGATAGTACAATGAAATTGAACGCCGTGAACCCGTCAAGAGAAAGGAGTAAGACGTGGGCAACCGAGCGGACTATTATGTTGAAAAAGTCAGGTATAGCAGGAGCCGTAATCGGATCATTTGGGTTTCGGTGCGCCAGGATAGTGGGAACAAGCTCAGCAGCGCTTACAACATGGTCAGGAAGCAAATGATGACCTTCATCGAGGAAGGGAAGGAATTCATGACCATTTTCCGCAGCACGACTGGAAAGTACCGCAAAGGCAAGAAGCTGAATCTGACGCGGGTAAAGGGGGGCGAATACCTGCGCACAGATGAAAGCAAGGTCGCTCTAGACAAACTCGACGATTTACCCGAGTACTAAAAAAGCCTGGAAGCAAAGCCGCACACCCTGCGAAGGGTATGAAGAGGCAAAGGGATAAGATCGCTTCTTTTCTTTATCCTTTGCCCCTTCATGATTTAGGCTTTAATCCCAAACGGCTGCAGATCGACTCGACGATCTTCGGAATATCCTTGTGCGACGTCTCGATGAACAGCTTGTAATTGCCCTGCTGCGAGCCGCCCGCCGCAGTCCCGGCCACATACACGCCCGGCACGTTGGTCTCCATCGTCTCAGGGTCAAAGTGCGGAGCCTGCGCTGCCCCCTCCATCCGCACCCCCAGCATCTCATACAGGCGCAGATCGGCTTTGTACCCGGTCAGCAGCAGCACGAAGTCTACCCCCAACTGCATCCGCTCGCCCTCGACGTGCCGGCCGCTCTCGGTTGGGGCCAGCAGCACGCTCTCCGGCGTGATCTCCACCGGCGCAGTCGAGGGGAAAAAGCGGATCGCCTCTTCCCGCAGCCGGGCCTGGAAGTCCTCATAGACGAAGCCGCGCACCGTCTTAGGGTCGATCTCCGGCCCGCGGTAGCTGACGGTCACCTCGGCGCCCGCCCGCCAGCAGCGCAGGGCCGCCTCCAGCGCGGCGTTGCGCCCACCCACAATCAGCAGGCGCTGCTGGAAGTACCTGTGCGGATCGCTGAAATAGTGGCTGATATGCGCAAGTTCCTCGCCGGGGATGCCCAGGCGGTTTGGCTCGGCCAGGCCACCGGTTGCCAGCGCCACACTTCGGCAGTGATAGCGGCGCGGGCCGCTGTGCGTCTGCGTGCGGACCTCGAAGCCCGCAGCTTGCTTTTCGATCGCGGTCACCGGCTCATAAAAATGGAAGCGCAAATCGAAGGTCATCGCCACCATACGCAAATACGCCAGGTACTGCTCGCCGGTCACGTGCTCCTGGTCGATTGTCTGGATCGGCACGCCCGCAATCGAGATGCGCTCCGGCGAGCTGAAGAAATGCGTGCTGTGCGGCCACCAGGTGAGCGTCTGACCCAACTGCCCGGCTTCCAGGTGGATATAGTCGATCCCGGCTTGCTTGAGCGCCGCAGCCAGCTCTACCCCCACCGGCCCTGCGCCGACGATGATGACATCGGTTGATGAAGTCGTTGATTGGTCCGTCATGGAATCCTTTTTCTATCGCAACTGCTCAGGCAGCGCAGCGGCGCTCCCTCTCTGGGAAGCCACCGCTGCTTGAGCAGTACCTTTCTATTTGATAATCCCCTTGAGCCCTTCCAGAATCCTGTGCCCTTCGAAGGCCTACGGCATCTCCTCAAACTCGCTGACCGGCGCAAACGCCATGCCCACCACCGTTGGGCCGCCATGAACGCCAAGGATCGGAGAGATGGAAATATCCGGCATCCACGTGCATTGGAAGGTCGCTTCGAGCATCTCGCGCAGGACCGAAAGCCCCTCGGCGCTGGCGGCGCAGCCCACCTGCACCCGCAGCGCCGAGCCGGGCGCAAAGCGCTTTGTCACGATCTTGACCATCTCGAGCAGGGCCCGGCTGAAGGTGCGGGTCATGCCGATCTGCACCGGCAGCCCGCTCAGCTTCTCGAAGCCGATCAGCGGCTTGATGTTCAAGGCCGAGGCCAACAAACCCTTCAGGTGGTTGATGCGTCCGCCGTGGATCAGGTGGCGCAGATCGCTCACCGTGAAAAGGATCTCGCTCACCTGCCGCACCCGGTCTATCAGGCCCAGCACGCGTTCCAGCGGCCACCCGGCCCGAACGGCGCGCGCCGCCTGCACCACCTGCCAGCCCTGGATCACCGAGAGCGTGCGGCTGTCCACCACGGTCACGTTGGCCTGAGGCGTCAGCGCAGCCCCGACCCGGGCCACATCGACCGTGCTGCTCAAGCGCGAGGGCACGTGGATCGAGAGGATGTTCGGGTCGGTCATCGCCAGCCGGCGGTAAAGGGCGGCGAACTCCCCGGCCGAGGGGGTCGAGGTGGTCGGAATGCAGTGGTCACGCGACATGCGCCGGTACAGCTCATCCCGCCGCAGCTCGACGCCGCTGCGATAAGATTTTCCATTGATGTTGATTAATTGAGGGATGACGTGGATGTTTAGCTCTGCCATCTCCTCTTCAGAAAGCGTGAGATCGGCTCCCGTGTCGGTCACCACCTGCATTCGGCACCTCATCTAGAATGAACCTGGGAACAAAACAAGATCCGGGCGGGTCCTTAGAAGCCCAACCGGAACCAGTTTGTGCCGGTGGCAATCGAGCAGGCCAGCACGATAAAAATGATCAACAGAATGACGCCGCATCCAACCCCCATGCAGCCTCGACCAAACCCAAAGCGCCCCTGCAGCCAGTTAAACAGGCGGTCGAGCAGGAACAGTTTCAGCAAACCTGATAAACAACCCGGACGATTATCCATTCTATCTTGAATCCTCCCTGATGTTGTTAGATGATAACGATTCGGCAGTGCCGGCCCCGCGCAATTCCATTCATCATTTCGACGCCTAGACCAAATCCTTCGGCTTGATCTTACGCATGCGCTTCTTCTCGGAATTATGGCGCTTGTTTTCCAGGCGTCTCTCCTCGGCCGCCTTGGTGCGCCTGGTCTTCTTGCGCACCTTTGGCTTTTCCGTCGCCCGGTAGACCAGCTTGATCAATCGCGCCATAGCATCCTCGCGGTTCTTGTCCTGCGAGCGGTAGCGCTTGGCCTCGATCACCAGGATGCCCTCTTGGGTAATGCGGTTGTGCGCGATCTGGCGCAAACGCTCCTTGACCGGCTCCGGCAGCGTTTGCGATGCGTCCACGTCGTAGCGCAGCTGCACCGCCGAGGCCACCTTGTTGACGTTCTGTCCCCCCGGGCCAGATGAACGGATGAACTCGAGTTCCACCTCGTTCTCGTCGATGAAGACGTTGGGTGCAATTTCAATCATAGGGAAAGTATAACAGAGGCTGCTTCTAATTTTTGCTGAAATCTTTGGGGATGAATTTATATATGACATCCACTCGTGCATGGCTGGGTAATTCGGAAACCTTTCTGCGCGCCTGCTGTTCATCTAAACCCTGCCGGATAAACTCTTGATACTTCTGCTGATCGAGATTTGCCCGCAGGCGGTTGACACCAATGATTTCAATCCCCAGTTTTTTGGTTGCTTCTCCGGGAATAGGTACTGCTTCGATGTGTTTGGTTACGCAAGAATGTTCTCTGGTACAGGCACAGCCCGGTATCTACTACGCTTCCCAGTGGTTTGAAGCAGCTTTCCCCCCTTATCAACATTTTCACCTTTCAAGCTGGCGATCTCATCTCCACGAAGACCATAATAGGGCGCTAGTTGGGCAGGCAGGGCATAGGGCGAACCTTTCTAGACTAAGTACCGGATCAGCCGATCAGCATCTTCCGGAAGATAACCAAAGCGAGAAGAGCGCACCCCCGTACTGATCATTCAGTCTTTTAACCCATTCCCTTAATTCGTTCGTAATGGGAGATGATTCTTTCGTCCAGAGGAGCTGCCGGCAGCCTAGATATACTTTCTCAATGGCTGACAATACTTTGAATACCGTCCCCGGAGCCTGATCTGCATAGAATTCTTCGAGGTTGCCTTGATAACATCCGAATTAAGCAGATCCACCAACAGCTCTTCGCCGCTGATTCCCTCTGCCCGCTTTAAAAATAACGTTGTCGCCTGAAAGTAAGTGCGGCGTGTGTTGATTCCCAGAATTGTAGGAAGCGGATCAGTGGGATCGCCATTCGGCCGTAGTGACTTCTTGACCGACGCTACACTGTGTTCAGCCTGGTACTGTTGAATCCGGTCTTGATCCCAGGTTACTTTTTCCAAAGCGTTGTTGACTTGGTTAGTGATCGATGGCAATGACATCTAGACACACCTTCTCTTCGACCTTGGAAGCTCTTTCCAGCCGTTTCCAGTAGTAAAGAGGCTATGAATTGTTCAGCCGTTGAGCTTTTCGCCGGTGATCCAACGGACGACAGGGCGATTTGCTACGCAGATCTCGAGACCCTGGCGCTCCCTGAAATGAGTTTCTGCAGACATGGAGGTGGCGGGTCAGCTCAGGAGCCGGCCTGTATAGGGAAGAATGCCTAACGTTGAAATACCACTGGCGGTTTGGGAATTATCCAAGGTTGACTCTTGCGCTCTATAAGCGAGTTCTATCCATATCAAATCACAAAACAAGGGACTATTGCAAGTAGTGTCTTTGTAGGGCATGGAGATACAAGCACACGCCAACAAAGTGCGCCATCCGAGACTACAACTATAAATAGACAGGAAATGTGTTCAGCTCACGCAAAGAGTTGCCCTTGTAGATCGGCCACCAATCTCGTCAGTTGTTCCGCAAGTGACGCCCCCATTGCTCTTAAATCATCCGGTCCACAACTCAAATCCAGAGCCAAATACTAAATCGTTAAATGGCCCCATCCTAGGATTTGGTGGGTGCTCTTCGTTGCCCACTCATGCGCCGGATGAATCAATACTGCTCGATCCAGATTCATCGCGTGGCAGTAAGCCAGCATCTGATATACATCCTCGTGATGCTCAGCCAGCTTGTACTTAGCATCCACAATTAACACTGGCTCCCGATCGATTGCCAAGATAATGTCCGGCTCGACCTCGATTTGCTTCCCATGATCCAGCCACCTTCTCGACGTTGCCAGCACCTCAATTCCCGCCTCCGACAGCTCCTCTTCTAGCATGACCGTCAGGTAGCGCTGGAACAGACTATTCATATCAACCATATAGGCCATGAAGGCTTCTTCACCAGCAGTCCCAGTGAAGGTCAGGTGATCCAGGAGAAGTTTGGCCCTCACCAACGCCGGCCGGTAATGCTCATTCAGGCGATGAAACTCTAGGTCGTCGAACGCGTCTAGCGCCAAGGGATCCAGGTTCACATCCACCAGCGCCTGCTCGATACGCATCAAACGCGAAGAAACCGCTTGCTCTTTGTATGGGTAGCGCTTGAGAACGTATGCCGCCAACCTCAGCACTTGATTCTCGATGATATCTGGGGTGAACTGATGGAAGGAGCAAGTGTGCCGGTCGTGGAGGCCTGGGCGATGGCGCCAAGTTTCTGGTAGCATTAACCGTCCCCGTATCGAAATCAAATCCTCCTGCACGCTCCGGTAGGACTTCAAAATCCCACCCAGGATCAGATCCTCGACCTGGCTAGTAAAGATCGTCACTACATACTCGAAGAAATCCTCGATGGTGGTATAAGTGATCGTCTCAGGGTCGAAGATTTCTTTTTGATCAGGCTGGTAGACCCGTGCCAGGATCGAGAACAGGGTTGGGACCTGCACTTTGGGTTGAACTTCGAGGATTCGACCGCTGGGCAAACGCACAAAGCCCACCCAGGAATTGGCTTGCAGCAGATAGCTACTCGGTATACCTGTTGGACTTAGCTCAATCTTCCCCTTCAGGGTGCTCTGGATTACCTCTACGTCCGCTTCTGGGAGCGTAGCGACCACCTGTTTGTATTCTTGAAGGAGAATGAGAGGATGTTCCGTCATTATCTTCCGAGTTCGGCTTTCAGGGCTGCCAGTTGATAGCGGGAGAGCTTCTTGGGATCCCGGTAGAAGTATTCCTCCAGGGTCGACAAGATCGTGTACTCCCAGATCATCTCCAGATCACTATCATCCAGGTTCTCTTTCATGAAGTGGCTGTGACCAATCTGTAGGTGCCAATCAATCCCATCCTGCTGCAGGTGTTCATTCAGTAACTTCAGCAAGTCAGCTACCCAGCCCATCTCCTCGTTATTGTTCGCCATAAACCAATCAGCTAAAATAGTGCCATCAGGCACAGCCTTCACGAAGTGGAAGCGACGCCGAAGGGCGTGATCGACCAGCGCAATCGAACGATCGGCGGTATTCATGGTGCCAATGATGAAAACGTTCCCTGGGATGTTGAATTCGCTTCCTGAGTAAGGCAAGGTGATCTGCTCTCCTCGATATTCCAGCAGATACATCAACTCACCGAAGATCCTGGGCATATCACCCCGGTTAATTTCATCGATGACCAGCACGTACCGGCGGCCTTTCTTTTCCCGTGCCTGGTTGCAAAACTCTTTGAATACGCCGGCACGAACCGGATAATCGATCATTTTCCCACCGTTCGGAGAGTCAATCGACCGCGGTCGGATGCCTTCCATGAACTCCTCATAGGCATAGGAGGGGTGAAACTGGATCACCTGATACTCCCCTCCCGGCTCCTGGGCACTGTCTACCCAATACTGAGCCAGTTTTTGTGCAACGAAGGTCTTTCCGGTGCCAGGTGGACCATACAGAATAATTTGCCGCTTGTCGCGGAGAAGCTGTTCGATCCGGTTCCAATACTGTGCATCCAAGTAGGTTTCATCGCACAGTTGGGAAAGGTCGTACAACGGCTCTGTTTCATCTACCTCATACTCTTCATCTTGCTCGGTGACGAGATGGCTTAAGGTATCTGGCGTGCTTGCAGTAGCAAATACAAATAATGGGTAAGAGGTTACTAGCACGTTCTCAATCTCATCAGCAAAGGCTGGTTCATACAGCTTTGAGTTATCTGGATGAAATTCGCGATAGATATCGACCCTTTCTGCGGATACAAGAGCATCTACGTTTTGAGGTGTATTGAATTCCGATGTTGGAACAATGCTGGTTACACCGTCTTGTTCGTAAAAGACCTCATATGATTCCCCTAAATCTTTTAAGAGAGCTAAAAATACATCTGGAGATTGCTGCAAATTCGAACGAAACTGGTTGATGATTGGTCCAGCCATTCTACCTGCAAGGGAAAAACCGGCTCTGACCTTATCTCTCCATACAGTAATAAATAGTTGAGCATCTGACTGTCTCGTTCGTTCACGTCGGTAGAAGGCTCCCCACAGATAATTATGGTAGGGGCCTTCCTCATCTGGCCAGCGCTTTTTGATGGTCGCCAGAACCTTCCCAAATTTGGCTTTCGTTTCCAGACTGGGATCTAACCTGCTCATCGCCGGAGCGATTGCCATAAATAATGCCCTCAAGGGTTCGCGTAGCACTTGCCGGAAGCGAAGTTCATTTTCATCGTTGTTCCGATGCATCCACTCGTCGGTGTTATTTTCTGAAAGCTCTCGTAAGAAAGCGAAGGTATCAGGAACAAAGCCAGTAAAAACCTGCTTGCTCGTCCCTTTTGCTTCAGAGCCGTCTTCACCACTGATCTTCCATAACACAAGGTCTAATAAGCAGGGTTTAATACTATACTTCTGACGGAACAAAGTGGCGGTTCGATTGTAAAGGCGGTATGAATCCGCTTGACGATAATCGCCTGGCTGCAAGCCTGTCGCCAGCTGCAAACCCTTTGACATCACTGGAATCCAGATATTGTACTTTTCTGGATTCCGCAGGTACAAAATCGCGGTCGGAAGCGATATACCAGCTCCTGCCACCTCTAAAGCATCCCAAAAAGAATTTAGCAACTGATCAAGTTCCTCGTCAGAAGCATTCCAAATGCGAGCGCTCCAATCGTTGAAAGCATCGAGTGTCTGCACCATCTTTTGAAATTGAGGCCTACTAAAAGCCGGGCTAAACCTATCATGCGTCAACTTACCGTTAAAATAATCGGCATTCAAGCTGGATAGATATTTACTCAAATCTTCTTCAGTAAAATTTCCGAGTTTCGTCTTCAGAAATTGGCGTGCCTGTTCTTCTCCTTGCCGGCGGGCTTCCTGCCTTTCAGATGCCCCATACTCATCCAAAATACGTTGGACTTTCTCCTTCCAAGGATCAATCTCTCCACCCTGGCTACCACCCATTCTTGCCATCCAATATACAAATAGATCCACCTCTAGAAAATCTACTTCTCGGTTCGTGAGATGGCTCATGTGCTGGCGCAAGTCTTTCAGATAACGCCCTACCGCAAAGTATTTTTCTCCGAGGTCGCTCTTTTTTCCATACGGGATATCATCTCCTGGATCAATTTCCAGCAAATCTAAATAATCGTCAACTGGACCGTTCCACATCCAATATTTATCCGGAAAGCGCAAGGCAAATAATTCAGAGACATAACTGGTCCCCATGCCTTTCATCCGGCTCATTAATTCATTGAACGACTCTGGTGAAAGCCCTTGTTCCCCATGACGAACCAGATCGATAAAAGTTTGCCGGAGTTCCAGAAGCTTTTCCCCGTTTCTTCCAAACAATCCACTCCAAAGCCGTTCCTTATTGCGACGAACCCCATACCAGGTATCTGTACCTATTAGAAAGTGCTTGATCTCCTCTATAGTGAGTGCAGGGATGTGGTCAAAGTTGAGAACCTCAGCGGCATTCTGTATGCGCTGGTGGTGCTCCTGCATATGATCAACCAAAATGGGGTCCGTCGTTACGGCTTTAAGGAAATTTTGAATGCGAGAATTCTGAAGGTTCGTATCCATGAGGTTTCTCAACTCCAAAAAGAATCCTGGTTATTGTTATAGTTTGAAGAGAAGGTTTGGTTAAGACTCGCTGGATTACTGAAGCACTCTTTTAGATATGATTCTTATCCCATCCCTGCTCGAGGACCCTCCGCTTTTCCTCGGCCCACAGCACCGTCGCACAAGACTCCCAATCGACCTTCTCTACACGCGTATAGCGGATCTCGAACGGGTGCTCCTTCGGCAGGGCTTCAATGATGCGTTGGGCTTCTTCTTTCTCCCCCAACGCCATACGCACCCAGGCATCTTCGAGCACGTCCGGAATTTGGCCGAACAGCCCATAGATATCCTGCAGCCGTGTCGACAGCAATTCGTGTACTCGATCCTCGACCGAGTCCTTGTAGCGCAGATTGTAGATTTGCACCGAATCATGCACCTGGCCGATGCGCTGGATACGTCCTTTACGCTGTTCCAGGCGAGTGGGGTTCCAGGGAAGGTCGAGGTTGATGAGAGTGGCCAAACGCTGCAAGTTCAAACCTTCTGAAGCTGCGTCGGTACCGAGCAGCAGGCGCAGCTCCCCAGATTTCACCTGCGCCTTGATCTCCTCACGCGTGGTCCGCAACCACTCCCCATTCAACATGATGCCGGAAGTGGTTGGGCCGGAATACAGAGCAATCGGCTCCTCCGGAAATTCGACCGTGAGCTGTTCGGCCAGCCATTGGATGGAATCACGGTACTGACTGAAGACAATGCAGCCAGGCTCCAGCCAGCCCCAATTCTTCAGGCAGTTCACCACCACCGCATACTTGGGGTCGCGCTCCTGGTTGGCCTCTAAAGCTGCCAGGAACTGTTCCAGCAGCAGGCGTTCGTTGTCGGTCAAAGTCTTCGAAGACTTGCTCTCTGCCGGGGGTGCATTCGCTTCGGGCTGGTTGTCTTCGGGCTCATCTTCCTCTTCACTGATAGCAGCATCCTCCCAATCTTTTAGCATGCGCCGGGCGGTTTCGCTGCCGGCGAAGATCGAGCTGCCTACCCGCCTCAGTAAAAGGGTCTTCAGGAAGCCTGCTCCCTTCATGCGGTGACCCAACACCTCGCAGAACTCCTCCGCTTTATCGTAGGCCTCGCGCAAGTACGCTGGCAGGTAAACGGCGTCACGTTCTTCCTCCCCGAACAGCTCCACCTTGATCGGTTTGAGCAGTGGTTCCTGCGTCTCGGGGTCGATCTGGTGTTCCAGTTGGTCGCGTGTCCGGCGGATGATCCTGCGGATGAAGGGGTTGTGCTCGTACATCAGGCGCGGGAAGAGGCCGTTCAGGCGGGACTGGTCAGGCGGGCCAAAGCGGGCGAAATGATCGCCGAATACGACCGATTGCTCGTCCGGGATGCCCAACTTGCGGCGCAAGATCTCGAAGTCCTTGCCCTCCGAGCGCGGCGGCAGTGGGTTACGGGTCCATTCCCACTTTTCATATTCCTCGTTGGGAAGGCTGTCACGCCCCATCACCAGACCCAAGGCTCGTGGACCATCCTGCCATTGGCTGAACTGGTTACCCAGCACGGATTCATCCCCACGGTTGAGCACGTCCAGCAGATCCCAGGCCTCGATCGGGCGCAGCTGCACGGGCGTCGCTGTAGCCAGCAGCAGGCTGCGGGTGCGCGGGGAGATCTGGTACATGAAGTCGAGCAGGTTGTTGGGATCGGGGTTCTCCTGGTCGTGGGTGGGACCCAGGTTGCGCCGGCGAGCGCGGTGCGCCTCGTCCAGGATCACGCAGTCGTATTCCATGCGCAGCAGCTGCCCAACCACCTCGGAGCCGTGGCTGATCAGCCCGCTGGAGACAATTCCCACCCGACGAGGGCAGCGGCGGATGGTATCGATGCCAAAGTTGGGATACTTGATGCCGCGCTCGTCGATCCAGTTGTGCCCATCCCAGACTGCCGAGGGCATATCCAGCAGATCCGTCATCTCGGCTTGCCACTGCCAGATCAGGGTCTTGGGGCAGATCACGATGATCGGCTTGCTGCCGGTTAGCGCGATCAACTGTGCGGCCATGGCAAGCTGGATGGTTTTGCCCAGCCCAACCTGGTCGGCTAACACGAAGCGCGCCCTGCCGGTACCATTGTGCGCCTCGAAGACCGTCTTGACGAAGTACTTTTGGTGCTCCCACAGCCCGAGCTCTTTGCGGTAGACCGGGGTTTCGATGATGGCCGCGGCCGGCTCGGGCTCGACCGCCCATTCGTCCAGGTTGCGCACCACCTGCCGCCGCGACAACCGTTCGATATCCTTGACCACCGCTTCCGAGAGCGGGATGGCCCGCGGATGGCGCCACAGAGCGTCGAACTCTTCCTGCACCCAGGCCACCGCTTCGAGCGAAGGATCCTCCCAGATCAACTCGTAGTTGAGCCGCCAGCCGGACTTGGATTCGTTGACGCTGCCGATAAAGCTAGTTTGCGAGCCATCCGCCAGGGTGATCACCCCGGCCTTGCCATGGATCAAGCCGAAGACCTCATCGGGCAGCACGCGCACTTCGAGTTTGCCCGAGCAGAGGAAGTCGTACAGCCGCCGGAAGCGGTTCTGGGCCAGGGGAGCGGCGGCTGTCTCCAGAAGGTTTTCCGGCTGCGAGGCCGTCCACGATTTCCACTCCGCCATCTTGGCTGCTTTTGCAGTCTGCACGTCCAGCGGGTGCAGGTCGGAGTTACAGACAACGCGGATCTTCCCCGATACCGATTCCAGTTCTTCGCCTACCAGTTCCAGCAGAGAGGAGGAGAAATACCCAGCAATGCGATCATAGGATTGAGCGCCCTGCAGTCGAGCGGCGAGGAAAGACCGACCAAGCGGTTGGCGGCGAGAGGAGTAGCGAAGGATTCTGTTATCACTCATAATATTTGTAAACGAAAGTGTTAAATTTACTGATTTAGGGCTTCAATAATGTCGGATAGTTGGCAGGGAGCGCCCACGCCCTACCTAACATAATTCTTCCTCGATATTCTGTTTGGTCTACTTGACCAACATATTCTTCATCAGCTGAAACATAGCAAAATACCCCAATAGATCTGACTTGGCGAGCCCAATCTGTATTTCTGGAAGTCATAGCATCAGAAAGAAGCTTCTCACTTATCAGGCTAGCGGGGTGTACATATGATCGACCTTCATTTTCTGTACTTGCAGAATATGCTTGCCATAAACTATCCTCAGGATAGTAAACGCCTGTCAGATCCCAGGCTAAGGTATTCCAAGTATTTGGAGCAATATAGTGTTCAGAACTATTGTATTCAAATACCTCGCCAGAACCTTCTGGTTCAAAGAGCAGATTAAACTGACAGAAAAGCTTATCTTCTCGATCAGGTAATGATGGCTCATGGTAGAGCTGCACAATGATGCCATTTAAGGGAACTTTTTGAACTGGCGACCTCCATGTAAATTGGATTGCATTAATGGGATCACTCCAACCCACCCCTGTTTGTTCGCTAGATAAGAAAGCATTTTCCCAACTGATAGCATTTACCTTCTCGCCGGAAATATCTACAGGCCCTTGTTTCGATAGGAGAGTAGTCCTATCCATCGCTTCAGCCGTCCAAGAGTTTGGATCAACGAGTTCACCGAGATCGGTTAATCGAACAGAAGGGGCTGATGTTGGTACAACGAATGGCGTATAGGTCGGCCAAGGTGTTAATGTCGGCAGCAACTGATCGACTAGCACTGGGGGCGTATACGTCGGATATGGAGTCATCGTAAATAGTGTTAATCGTGCTGCTACAGCCGTTAACGTTCCCGAATACTTTTCCTCAGCTTTTTTGCTAACCGAATATGCTGTTCCAGCAAATGTAATCAAAGCTGCTACTATGACCGCTACTGCCCTAATTACTGCCGCTTTTATCTGGCTGTCCGCTTTTCCATTTTCATTTGGTTTTTTATTCCTATTCTCGGTTTTAGATCATCACTCTTGTGAAGCCATATTCTCACCCCTCCATTTCTTCCTTGCTGATAGGATTCTTACAAAGGTTCCTACCCACCGATACCGAGAGCGATATAGACCCTTGAAACTTATATTGGATTTCTTATAAGAAGACAATAATTTATTGTATAAATGCCTCCAGTATTCAAGATGCAATTTCTTTATCGAACTTGATCTATTACTGGGATCGTCTGGTTGCGCTGGCATGAATATTATCAATTCTCCTATTTTTTGACCTTCTTCAAAGTGAACCATTTGTCCCATTACACATGATCATTCCTGACCGCCCCGGCCAGCACGCCGGCCGCATCGGCATCCTTCTTCCAATGCTCCATCGACCCTGCGTAACGCAGCGCGGACAGATGCTCCAGCACGCCGACGATCTTCTCGCGGTTCGACCAGTACACGTCCTTCAGCTCGGTGTGCAGGTAGTTCAGGCCCTCGCGGGTGTCCTCGTTCTTGACCGTCAGCCAGACCGCGAACAGGCACTGGCGCACCAGGGAATCGCCAAAGCTCTCGCTGACGGCAGTGTAGCCGCCCAGCATCTTTTTGCCGAACTCGCTCGGCGCTCTTCAGGCGGGTCTCGTTGGCCTTGGTGTTCTCCAGCAGGTCGGTGTAGTCGGTCGCGCCGAAGCCGCGCGCCAGCTCCTGATAGACCCCGCTGCGGTACTCGCCATGGCTCTCCACCTCCAGCCCCTTGATGTAGAAGCGCTCCATCGGACCGAACGACTTCCACAGGTCGGCGCTCAGGCCCTTGGGGATCAGGTGGTCGCAGGCGATCTTGACCGCCCGCTTGATCAGCTCCTCCACCGGGCTGGTCTCGCCGGGTTTGCGCTCGCGCAGGATCTCTTTCTCCGGGTCGATCTCTTCGATCGGCTGGCTGGTCAGCACGCGCAGCGCGGCGGCATAGGCGGCCAGCTGGTAATCGGCGTCGCCAAAGTTGGGGTCCGAGTCGTCGTCCAGCCGGATCATGCTGTCGAGCTGGCGGCGCACTTCCGTTTCCACCTGGTAGCTGATCTCGTCCAGGAAGACCGGCTCGGTTTCGGTGCGCTTGCGCAGCACCAGCAGAACAGTTCCCTGAACGTAGTTGCCAGTTCGGAAAGAGCTATCAATCTCAGTTGCAATCGTCCAGGCGGCTGTAACACGCAATCCTGCTGCCCACAGGATCATAGAAAGATCTGCCCAAACAGATGCATCTTGATGAGTAAACATCACCAATTGCATACCGTTTTCCGGCATCTGTTGGGCTAACCTGCGGTAACAATCGACCATCGTCTGGCGAAAGTCGCTTGTGCTTCCCTTTACCGCGAGCGATCTCTTTGAATCAGTGTACCAATTAGGAAAAAGGAATCGTATCCAGCCATCATACCAAGCAAGAAAGTATTCAGAGACTTCTTCATAATTTACAGCATCAGCATATGGTGGATCTGTAATCCAAATATCACTAGGAGAACTGATAGTCCGAGCATCAGATACAATTGCTTCTCCCTTCCCAACAATACTCGCATCTGACATATTAGCAAACCAAGTTGTGGTTAAGCTGGAGAGCGTTCGGCTCCCATAGGTACTTAAAGTGTTCAAAGCTTGATTGCTAAATGTTTGCGTAGTTTTCTCATTCGCTGGACTTGCATCCCAGCGGCATAACTTCGAGTGCCAATCTACACATTTCCCTAAACTAAGTAATGATCCTCCTAAAGCGATTGGATCAGTTGCACACCGATTTAAAGTTTCACTTAATAAACCAAGAACGAGAAGCTGGCGCGGCGTAAAAAGATGATGCCAATAAGTCCAACCACGAGTACGAATAGGCTCATCAGTCTTTGCCCCTGGTTCTATCTTACGTGATGGAAGAAAGCCTTTTCCCTGCCAGTTATCAAATCGTTCTTTTAGCAAAGAAAGGGCCTTTTCATCACGCTTTTGATCTTCATATGTTGGTGCTCTATAATGCTTGATCTCTTGTGTCTTTCCATCTTCATTAACAACGGTTTCAATCCATCGGATGCAATAGAGACGTTCTTGAAATACATCCCCCTCTCGTAGGAGTGATATCTCGGCTTTCCCACATCCGCAATCCATTACGAATGATCTCAATTGGTGTGGAGTGGGAAAAACCAGGAGGATAAACACGAGAACCATGGTCCGTCACCTGTTGGTCAGCCATTTCCATTTCGGCATCGCTAACGCCTTGCAAGATCTCAATACCATAGCGGCAGTGATCAGGATCTGGGACTAGACGTGCAATTGTGTTCGTCTTGCGCCCGATAATAAGGGACGGCATCAATGGGACTTTCCACCCGCTCTCCGGATCGGTAACCTCAACACAGTAAAGGTGGGCATCTGCCCGCCAGCCGACAGAATTGCGCTCAATGCCCCATTCTTCCACCTGCTTTTCAACGGCCTCGTAAATTTCCTTACGCGCCTTTTCTACCCGGGCAATCGCATCTTCCCCGCCGCCGACAATATTCAAATCTGCCCAGGTCAGCAAGGCTGCCACGGGGTTCAGGTCCGAGCCATAGGCGTCACAACCCAAGCGGGCCGCCTCAAAGGGGATGGAGCCGCCGCCACAGAAAGCATCACCAACCCGCGGGCGGTGCCCAAAGCGCTTTTCTCCCAGCTCTTGCACCAGTTCAACCAGATTGGTGGCTTGCGTCCCCAGGTGGGCATTGATTTCAACCCACTTCTCTTGCGGAAGATCGTCCATTTGCTCTGGGCGGTCGCAGTAAGTGATCTTTTCGGCGTAGGTCATGCGCTCGAAGACCAGCGCTTGCAGCTCATCTCGCTCTTCCTTACTGAGCCTGCGCAACGAAACCTTTCCATCGGCAGAATCCACAAACCGCTTTTGATAGGTGGGGGGCACCCGGCGGAGCTCTTCCAGCAAGCGCACTTGCGGGATCGATTTGCTTTTGCGCAGGCGCAAGCCATCCGCATCCATCATCATCAGTTTCAGGAAGATTTCGCGGTCTTTCTGTGGGTTATCGGAGGCGGGCATCAGCAGTCCCAGCAGCGCAGCGCGCACCAGGACGAGAGGCTTTCGTCCCCACCACTTGCCCAGGCCGGTCAAGGTTTGGCTTTGCTTAGCCGTGCGCTCCTTATAGCTCTCCATCGATACTTTCGCTACCGGAAACTGTGTTTCGATAAAGCTTGGTGCATTTGCCAAGGGAGTATCTTTAATATTTGTCTGATCTGCTTCGGTTTCCGTCATGATTCTCTGATTATCCTCTTCGCTACTGCTAAACAAATTCCAATCCGGCCCGGCGTTCGCCCGGCGGAAATACTCCGGCACCACGGCATCGGCGCTGCCGCTGACCGGGTTCTCGGTCAGGGCGTAGCGCACGGCCTTGCGCCAGCCGCGCCCGCGCCCGTCGACGCCGTGACCGGTGGCCGCGGCGGTCTGGGTGTACAGCCACCAGCGCTCCTCGGGCACCAGCCCGTTCCAGTTGACGAGCGCGGTCGGGATCAGGGCCGGGTCGGCCTGCTCGATCGCCCAGGCCAGCAGCACCAGCTCTTTGCCCAGCTCGCGCCGCACCAGGTTGGGCCCGCTGCGCCAGACGCCGCTCTTCTTGCCCATCTTCTTCAAGCGCAGGTTGAACTGCGCCCGCACCTCGTCGGCGATGGCGTCCCACTTGAGGCGCGCCAGCATCACCCGGATCTGCCCGTCCTGGGCCGAGCCGAGCGTCACCTCGCTGGAGCCTTTTTCGTCGTCCCAGCTCAGGTGCTCGCTGATCTTGATCGGCGCGTCCCCGCCGCGCGGGATATCCACCAGGAAATGGTGCTGGCTCTCGGCCGGGTCGAAGCCGAACGAGTTTTTGATCAGCATCAGTAAATCGTCGCTCAACTCTGCTTCACCTCGCCTGGTTTCAGGGTGGTTTTTACCTCTTCCACCCAATCCAGCAGATCCTTGCCCAGCTCGAAGCGCAAGGCATGCCAGCCCAGCTGCACCTGGCCGCTGCCCTGCAGCTTACGCAGCGCCGTCAGGCACTCTTCCACCAGCTCTGGTGTAGCCTGCTTGTCCTGGTAGGTTTGCAGGTCGATCCAATCTTTATCGCCACCCTCGCCCATGATGATTACTTTTACGCCCTGGAAAGTGGCCTTGTACTTCTTGGCGCGCTCGATGCTCTCGTAGGAATCCTTGGTGCTTGCCAATTCGGTCGAACGCGTCCACACCGCCGGGCGATGCTCATCGACAATAACCTGACCACCCCCGCCTCCGCCACCTCCACCGGTCGGAACATTAATACGCTCGACCTGTGAGGCCACCCCATCACACTCGGCATATGCCAGCACCATAATCGAGCTTGCCGGCACAACGAACGGCCCATCATAGCTGGCGCCGGCCAGCTTGGGGTCCGAACCGTCGGTGGTATAGGAGATTGGGGATGGAGGAGCAGATTGCAGCTCTAGCATGCGGTTCTGTCCGCTCTGGAAGAAGCGGTACTTGAAGGTGATCTTGTTGGTCCAGTCGACCGGAGCGCCGGTCTCATGCACGCGGGTCGAGTCCACCGCCAGGAAGGATGCGCGCAGCTCTGCTGTCGTAAGGGTCGAATTTTCCAGCCTGGCCGAAGCCGTGCTGGCGTTTGCGCCGAAGTCGTAGTAGATCGTGTCGCCGTTGATCGCAGTGAGCTTGAGGATGGCCTCGCCGGTATCCAGGTCGCGGCTGATCTCTTTGACAGTCACGCCGGTCATGGGCTTCGGGAAGGGCCCCTTGTCCACGTAGCCGCCGTTCTCGCGCCAGATATCCTTTTGCAGGCAAGCGGCCTTGAGATCGTCCAGGGCCGAGGGAATGTGCCACTGCCACTTGGGCAGCATGGCGGCGCGCTTCTTGATCTCGTTCCAGGGCATCGACTGGATGGTGAACAGTCGCTGCTCGCATTTCTTACGGAAGGTGTCGCCGGCCACGTCCTCGGTGAACTTCATCTTATCCTTGAGCAAGGCGAGGATTTGCTGCTCTCCGCTGTACTTGTTGCCCTCGAACTTCATGCCGAAGTCGGCGCTGAACAGGGTCAAGCTGCCGTTATCATCGATTGGATAGTGCAGCGTGGTGAAGGTCTCGCGCACGGCCGAATAGAAGTTTGTGTGAATCGTGTCCGACAGATCCTTGGCTTGCACAAACTGCGGGTCGCTTTCGAGGGTCTTGTCTTTCACCAGCTCATCGATGATGTGCTGGATCGCTTTCAGGCGTTTGCCGGTGTTGATCATCTCTTCATAGGTGTTCTTGGGGCCGCTGAGAAAGGCCACACGGTTCTTCCAGGTGGCCTGCTCGAAGAAGGCGCGGATCTCGGGTCGCAAACCGCCGCCGGAGTAGGGCTCGACGATCACCAGCGCGACCTTATCCTGCTCCAGCTCGATCTCATCGATGGCCGGTAGAGCCAGCACGCGCTGATAGCACCAGCCGTTGACGGGCTTGAACAGATCCTCCAGGCGGATGCGCAGCTCCTTGACCGCCTGCTCGGGCAGATAAGCCTTCACTAAAGATTCCAGCTTGGCGTTCAGATTCTCGACGTTCTTGAAATACAGCTTGCCATCCCGGTCGCTGTGCATGTACCAGGCCGCGGTCGACAACCTTTCTAGAACCTCGGTTTTTAGCCGGGCGATGTCGCGGCCCGGTTCCGCCAGGTAAGCGATCAGGGTGGGGATGGAGAGACCGACGACGGCGTTCGGGACGTTGGCCAGCGAAGCCATCAGCAGCAGCCGGCAGACATCGCGCGCATCCCGGCCGCCCAGGTTCTGGTCCATCACCTCGGCCACCGATGTGCCGTCCGAGGCGATATCGTGGGCGATGGCGTTTTCGAGGGTGCTGTTGATCTGGCCGATCTCGGCGCGGGTCTCGCGGTCGTTGAAGTCCAGGTCTTGAGCCGAGAGCAGGTAGCGCTTGTCCGCTTCGCCGGAGGTCCACAGGCGCGAGGCAGCGATGCGCATGATGCGGATCAAGCCGCGGGTCTGCTGGAAGCCGGGGTTCTCGCGGAAGCGGGCATACAGGTCGCGGATGGCGGGATGGAAGGGGTAAGACGCCTGGATGCGGGTGGAGAACTGCTCCGGTGATTCGTTGGTGATGTCCATCTGCTTGGCGTCACGGATGGCCTTGGCATAGGCCTGAGCCACCTCGCCGATCTCGGTTTCAGTGGGCAGCTTCGCAAAGATGCGCTTGCGCAGGATATGATACAGCTCGTCCGAGTTCATCCGCACCGGCTCCAGGCTCATCGCCGTGCGGTGGGTTTCGCGCTCGAAGTCGGCCAGCACATCCGAGATTTGGTGGGCGCCGCCTTCGTAGGAGCCGACCAGGTCGGTGATCACCAGGCACACCCGCGAGCAGGCCTCGCGCCCAACCGCAACCAGAAGGTTGGAGAGGGCAGTGGCCGTCACGCGGGCCAGGTCGGAGTTCCCAATCGACTTCGCTCGGGCATTCTCGAAGTAAGGGGGCAGCTCATCCAGCAGGATCAGCAGGGTTTGCCCCGCCAGCAAGGTTTCCCAGGCGGTTTGCCCGGGCGCCTGGAGGGGTGAATAGAGATCCTTGAAGAGCTCCTTCTTGCCCAGTTGCTCGGCAATCGCGCCCCAAATGCCCAGCGGAGCGTCCGATTCGCGACCGGAGAACGCCACGACCTTGACCGGCCCGAGAGTGGGATTGATATGATAAATCTTACCCATCACCCTTTCGCGGAACTCCGGATGGCGTGCCAGCAGTCCCAGCGTCAGCAGGTTATGGGTCTTACCACCGCCCATGGCTTGTTTCAGCCGGAAGACACCCTGGTTAGACTGTCCCTCCAGCCTGCGGAAACCCTGTTCCAGCAGGGTTTTCATGCCCTCCGTGATGTAGTTCTCTTCGAAGAACTCGGCCGGATCGATCTTGTCGTTGATCAGGTCGGTGATATCGAGTACGGTGTCACGGCGTTGGCTGTCGAAGACGCTTTCCCGTGGAGTACAGAGCTGCTTGAGGCTAGAGGGCATGGTTCTTTCTCCTGTGAGAAGTGCAATAAGTAGCGGCCGGAGTGCGATCAGCCGGGAAGGTGAAGGGTATGGAATTGCTTATGAAGGAGCGTACACTTATTATATAACATTGGCGACGATTTGACGAGAAATCCTAGGGCAATCGCATCTTATCCCGCCAGGACCTTGAGCAAATAATCGGTATCCCAGCCACATTTCAAGCGCTTGGCCTTAATGCCGGCCTTGACGGTCGTCTCCAGCTTGAGCAAATTGAGCGCCATATGCCGTAAGATCGCAAAATTCTGCGGAGCATTGTCCTTGCGAACCCGACTGTGATCTTCATTGAAGGCGATATCGAGCACCCTGTGCAAGCAGTTCTCAATACCCCAATAACTACGTTTGGCCTGCAGGATTTTCTTAGCGTCACTTTCCAGGCTAGTGATGTAGTAACGATCTTGGACTTCCCTTTCTTCTCCGATTTGCCGTTCGGACAAGATCATCAACAAGCTTTTGACCCCTTTCCAGCGATCCAAATTCCGGATGTTCGCCAGATACTCGGGGTCAGAGATGCTCCAGCACTGACGGATTTCAATGCGGCCATGATTCTTGTTGACCGTTTTGGCGTAACTGTAAGGCGCTCCCTCGAAGTTGTACTTCCAATCGTCTTCAAACAAATCGTGAATATCTTCGTAGAGGTGTCCCTGGTTTTCTTTGACGGCCAGAATGTAATCTGCCCCTTGCTCAACAATCGTTTTGGCGATCTTGGTTTGCGTGCCAATCGCATCCACCACAACAATACTTTCGTGATTGGAAATGGTCTCCTTCTCAAGGGCTGCTCTCAGAGAAAACTACACGGCTCCAGCGTAAAGAGGTGATGGAATGGTTTGGTGGGAAAGAGCAATATCTCGAGTTGAATTCACAGTGGGTGAAAGAGGCTGAGGCGAAGTGGTTTGTGCGAGCGGATGAAGATTAGAGCTTTATCGTTAATAATCAAATCCATAACCTCCTCGAACCCTAACACCTCGGGGCGGGTGCTTAGGTTCTAGAACCTAACGGCAACCCTTCTGCCGTAATATCCTGTCTTCCATCATCATCTCTACCCGAGTAACCTTTAGGGTCCTGGATATTTACAGATTTTGTCTCGCAGCCACACCGTAATCGTAACCTGACATTATAAAAATGCCGGAGTTCTTCGAGAACTCCGGCATTTTTGATGGTATCTCCGTTTACTTCAGGATCTCCAGCTTGGCCAGTGAGGCCACCAGCCGCTTGAAGCCGACCGACTCGAAGAACACATCCACGGTCTCGTCGTCGTCCTGGATGCGGCTCTCCAGCACGATGCCCTCGCCCCAGGTGGTGTGGCGGACGCGCATGGTTGGGTGGTACTGCGGCTCGATCAGGCGCGCGGCGCGCCCGGACGGTGGTGAGGACGGCGCCAGGGTGGTTCCGCGCCGGTAGCCGGAGGACGAGCCGCCGCTGTTCCAGTCGGTGTCGTTGGAGCGGCGCGTGCGCTGGCGCAAGCCCTCTTGATACAGCAAATCCTCGGGGATGTCATCCAGGAAGCGCGAGGGATCGCTCATTTCGTACGAGCCGTAGGTGCTGCGCTGACCGGCGCGCACCAGGTAGATGTGATCTTTGGCGCGGGTCAGGCCGACGTAGAACAGCCGGCGCTCCTCGGCCATCTCTTCCGGGTCCTCTGCCGAGCGCGAGTGCGGCATCAGGCCTTCATCGAGACCAATGATGAACACCTGCGGGAACTCCAGGCCCTTGGCGGCGTGCAGCGTCAGCAGGGTGGGCGCCTCGGCCTGCTCGGGCACGGTGTCCTGGTCCGAGACCAGCGCCAGGTTCTCGAGGAACTCGTCCACGCCGCGTTCGGCGTACTCATACGCCAGCTTGCGCAGCTCCTGCACGTTGTTCCAGCGGTCGGCGCCTTCCTCGGAGCCGTCGTTGATGTATTCCTCGTAAACTGTGTCTTCCAGGATCTTGTCGAACAGCGCCGGCAGCGACATGCCCTGATTCTTCAATCCGTCAACCCAGCCCGCCAGCAGCGCCCCAAAGTCGGACAGCACGATGGCGCTGCGGGCCGGGAAGTCTTTCCAATAGGGCGAGTCGGAGCCCTTTTGGCCCAGATCGAGCAGCACCTTGCCGGGGGACAGGGCGGCCTTGCGGGCGGCCATTTGCAGGGCCATGTAGGTCTTGTCGCCAATGCCGCGCGGCGGCATGTTGATCGACCGGCCCAGGCTGATCTCGTCCGCCGGGTTCCATACCAGCCGCAGGAAGGCGATCATATCCTTGACCTCGCGCCGCCCGTAGAAGCGCTGCGCCCCTACCAGCCGGTAGGGCATGCCTGAGCGCAGGAAAGCCTCTTCCAGCAGGCGCGACTGGGCGTTGGTGCGGTACATCACGGCGAAGCTGCCGGCGTTCTGCGTGCCGCGCTCCACCAGCTGGCGGATCGTGTCCACCACGAAGTCGGCCTCGGCGTGATCGTCGGCGGCCTCGTACAGGGTGATGCGGATCGCCCGTGCCGCGCTCGGAGAACAGGTGCTTGGGCGTGCGATACTGGTTGCGGTCGATCACCGAGCGGGCGGCGTCCAGCACGTTCTGCGTGGAGCGGTAGTTCTGCTCCAGCAGGAATTTCTGCGCCTTGGGGAAGTCCTCCTCGAACCGCAGCACGTTGCGGTAATCCGCCCCGCGCCAGCGGTAGATGGCCTGGTCCTCGTCGCCGACCACGAAGATGTTCAAGTGCTAGGAGGCCAGCATCTTGACCAGCTGGTACTGGGCCATGTTGGTGTCCTGGAACTCGTCGACCAGCACGTGCTCGAAGCGCCGGGCGTACTTCTCGCGCACCGAGTCGTTATCGGCCAGCAGCCGCACCATCCACAGCAGCAGGTCGTCGAAGTCCACCGCGTTGCTGTCGCGGAAGAGCTGGTTGTAGCGCTCGTAAATGCGTACGATCACCTCTTCACGATAGTTGCGCGTGGCGATGTCTTCGGGGTTCTTCAGCTCGTTCTTGGCGGCCGAGATGGCGGCGTGCACGCCGTTGGGGCGGTAGAGCTTGTCGTTCAGGTTCAGATCTTTGATGGCGCGCTTGACCAGCGACTGCTGATCGTCGGCGTCCATGATCACGAAGTTGTTGTCGAACGGCAGGTAGGCCGATTCACGCCGCAAGATGCGGGCGCACATGGCGTGGAAAGTGCCCAGCCACACGTCCGCAGCGAAAGAAGAGCCGTCGCCGAGCAGGTTCTCCACGCGCTCTTTCATCTCACGGGCGGCTTTGTTGGTGAAGGTGACCGCTAAGATATGGTAGGGACGCACACCCATGGTGCGGATCAGGTAGGTGATGCGTTCGGTGAGCACGCGCGTCTTGCCGGAGCCAGGGCCCGCCAGCACGAGCACCTGCCCAAGCCCGGCAGTGACCGCCTGCCGCTGTTGGGGGTTGAGGTGGGATAAGAAGTCTTTGGATTCCATTGCGGAACAATTGTACCATGATGGAAGAGCGTAACCCAGAAGCGCAGGGATAAAAAAGCAGAGAGCAGCCTCCAAAAAGCTGCTCTCTGCGTTACGCTCTTTACCCCGCAACAATGACGATCAGCGTAGAGCCGCCTTGCGAGGTGACGGCCAGCGTGAACGATGCACCCTCCAACGACCAGGTTTGCATGGTCACGCCGCTGACGCTGGTATCTTCAACGAGGGCTGCGCCGGCGGCTTGCAGGGCCCCCCTCCCACAATCCACCCGAATCATTTCTATAAAAAACAACCGCGCCTTTTCCCTTCGGTCAAAATGCGTGATTGCCACAGGGGCACGGCTTCGTATTGGTTAAATTATCTCGTCTTGCGTTACCCGCCGTGCCCCTACCGGTAGAATCCTGTGGTCTTGCGTTACCCGCCGTGCCCCTACCGGTTCAACCCCGCCATGCCTCGGTGGTCGGCCGGAGGGGGAAAGGGCAGCAGGCCCACAGTTACCGCTCTTCCATCCATTGGTACAATAACCAGATATGGAATTTATCTACTTCTTCCGCCACCGGCGCTACGCCTCACTGACCGGCTACGTGTTCTTCATCGGCATGATGGCCACCGGCTATTACTACAACCTGACCTTCGTGCAGTTCGGGCTGCTCGACCTGGGCACGCGCCTGGTGGGGCTGAGCGAGCAGGCCGTGGCGCGCAACATGTCGGCCCTGGCGCTGGTCACCGCGCTGACCGCCGTGCTCACCGGCATCTGGATGCAGCGCACCGGTCTCAGCCGCAGCCTGCGCGCCAAGCTGCGGCTGGCCTTCGTCATGGTCTCTGCCCAGACCGTCCTGACCGCCGTCGCCCCGCTGGTGCGCAGCCCGGGCGGCTTCCTGGCCTGGGTTCTGGCCGCTTCACTGGCGCTGGGCGTCAGCGTCCCGGCCACCTTCAGCACCGCCATCGATCTGGTGCCGGTGCGCTACCGCGGCTTCGCCGGGGCCTGGATCACCGCCCTGGCCTACTTCGCCGCGGCCGTCTTCTCCACCAACTGGACGATCGAGCAGTTCAGCCGCGACATCCTGCCGCTGATGATCGGCGGCACGCTCGGGCTGGGCGGGCTGGCCTTCCTGCGCCTGCCCTTCATGGATACCCTGGCCGGGCAGCACCTGCTGCCGCAGTATGGCATCGGGCGCTTTGTGCAGGTGGGGCCGGACGGCAAAACCCGCATCAAGCGCAGCCTGCTGGTGCTGTTCGTGATCATGTTCGGCATCTTCTTCGTCGACAGCCTGGGCTTCCTGCGCCTGGCCTCCACCCCGCTGCTGTTCGAGACCGCCTGGCAGTCGCCCGCGCTCGGCCCGCGCCTGACCATCGGCGTCACCCACGTGCTGGCCGCGCTGGTGGCCGGCCTGCTGTATTCCGCCCTGAACGAGAAGGAGCTGTTCCTGTGGATCTTCGGCATCTTCGCCCTGGTGCACCTGATGTACTCGTTCTCGGCGCGCGCCCCGCTGGCCCGGGCCGGGCTGTCCGAGCCGATCCTGTACGCCGTCGCCGTCAGCCTCTACACCGTGGTCAACTTTTCCATCTGGGCCGACGTCTCCACCCCGCGCACGGTCAGCCGCAATACCGCCGTGGGCGTGGCGCTCTCCGCCTGGACCGCCACGTTCATCTCCACCGCCCTGGCGCTGCAAATGCGGCTGTCCGGCGTGCCGCTCGAGCTGCACCTGCGCATCGTCGACTCGCTGGCGATCCTGTTTTTCATTCTGGTGGGGGCGCTGGTGTTCTTCTCGCCCGCCGTGAGGAGGAAAGAGTGAAGAAATTCAAGGTGTTTCAGTCCTTTGGGCGTTTAAAACTCTTACTTTTCTCCTTATTGCCTCTTCTCCTGCTCTCGGCCTGCACCGCCGAGCAGGCGCAGGCCGGGGCTTACAGCGGCACGCTGGTGCTGGAGGGCCGTCACGTCTACAGCGCAGGAACCACACTCCCTGGCGCGCTGGTCGTCTTGGGCGGCGAAGCTGTGCTGGAGCCGGGCGCGGCGGTGGACGGGCCGGTCTACCTGATGGGCGGCTCACTGGAACTGAACGGTACGGTCCGGGGGGATGTGGCCGCCATCGGGGGGCAGCTGAGCGCAGGCCCCTCGGCGGTCGTTCAAGGCGATCTGCGCGCCGCTTCTGCGCAAGAAGTGTCGCTGGCGTCCGGCGCAGTGGTGGAAGGGCAGGTGCTGCGCGGGCCGGTCTCCGGCGTCGAGCCGTCCGACCTGTTCCCGCGCCGCTCTCTCGGCTCTCAACTGCCGCGCATCCTGCTGGAGGCGCTGTTCCTGGCGGCGCTGGCTTCCCTGATCCAGCGCCTCATCCCCGGCGCGGTCCGCAACGTGCAGCGGGCGGCCCTGCGCTACTGGCTGGTCTCGGCCGCCATGGGCTTGCTGGCGGGTTTGGTCGGGCTGGTGCTGCTGGTGGTCATGGCCTTCACGCTGATTCTCATCCCCGTCACGCTGCTGGGGTTCGTGTTGGGCTTCCTGGCGGTCGGCTACGGCTACGCCGCCATCGGCGCAGGCATCGGGCGCCGGCTGTCGAGCAGGGGCGGCCTGGCATCCTTCCTCGGGACCTTCCTGCTCGTGCTGGCGCTGGACCTGGTCGCCTTCGTGCCCGTGGTCGGCGGGGCGCTTGGCATCCTGGCGGCGCTGGTGGTTTTCGGCGCCGTGCTGCTGACGAGGTTCGGCCTCCGCGAGTTTGTGCCGCAGTTCGATGTGTTTGAAGAGGATAGGGAGTAGGGAGCAGGGAGCAGTTCTCGTAGCCCCAGTCATCCTCGCGCAGCACCCTATGGGCTGACTGGGGTCCTCATCTGGGACTACTCCCTGCTCCCCACTCCCCACTCCCCACTCCCCATTCTCTTTCCTTTACAACGCAAATCCATACTCCTTCAAGACCCGCTTGGGGAACTCGAAGCGCACCGTCTTCTCCGGGTCGACCACCTGGCAGAACTTCAGCTCGCCCACCAGCGACATCAGCATCCCGGCGTCGTTGAGCGCCAGCTTGGCGAAGTCGGTCAGGAACTGCGCCATGTGATGGATGGCCCCGGAGGCGGCCTCGTCCAGCGTGGGGGCCGAATAGATCGTCACGACCAGCTCGGGCGTTTCGAGGAAGGGCGTCGGCAGGCCCTGGAGCGGCACGACCTCGGCCCGCACCCGCACCGAGCCGGGCGTCTCGGCTCCGCACACCACGATCTCACCGTCGCCCATCACGGCGTGCATGTCGCCGCAGCCAAACAGCGCCCCCTCGACGCCCACGGTGAAGTACAGCCGCGTGCCCGCACCGATCAGGGTGCAGTCCATGTTGCCGCCGTGCGAGCCCGGCGTGCCGTTGGGCACGCTGCCCTCGGCCGGAGCCACGCCGATCACGCCCACCATCGGCCTGGCCGGGATGCGGATCTTGTCCTTGAAGATCACCTGGCCGTCCTCATAGCGCAGGATGGCGGTCTCCATGTCGGTGATCACGTCGCCCAGGGCGCCCTCGCCGGGCAGGGTAACCATGGTGGAACGCTCGGCCACGTTGACCTCCAGTAGATCGACCCGCAGCACGTCGCCCGGCTGCACGCCCTCGAAGTACACCGGCCCGGTGGCGGGATTGATGCGCGACCAGTCCAGCCCGTCGATCTTGTCGGTGGTGGACTGCAGCTGGCCCTGGAAGCAGTCGTGCGTCTCGATGACGATTTCCTGGCCCTGCGGCACGCGCCGCACCGGCTCCAGGTCGGGCTGGAAGGCATAGAAAACATTTTCACGCGAGATGGTGATGGTCATGGGGAGAACTCCTTGTGTGGTAGGTTCCTTCATTCTACCAAGAAAGAGGGTAGAGAGCGGAGAGCAGTAACTGCTTTCATTCTCTATCCTCTTTCTTGGTACAATTGGTGCGATGGAATCCCAAATTCTCGGCCACGAGTGGGCCAACAAACTTCTGCAGCAGCACATTGCCTCCGGCGAAACCCGCCACGCTTACCTGTTCAGCGGGCCGCCGGGCGTCGGGCGGCGCTCGCTGGCGCTGCGCTTCGCTCAGGCGCTCAACTGCCAGCAGCCGCCCGAGCCGGGTGCGCCCTGCGGCGCGTGCCGCACCTGCCGTCTGATTGCCCAGGCGCAGCAGCCCGACCTGACCATCGTGCAGGCCGACGAAAGCGGCGTGCTGAAGGTGGAGCAGGTGCGCGAGCTGCAGTACTCGCTGTCGCTCTCGCCTTACGAAGCCCGCTACCGGGTGGCGATCCTGCTCAACTTCCAGACGGCCCACCCCAGCGCCCAGAATGCCCTGCTGAAGACGCTCGAAGAAGCGCCCGAGCGAGCCATCCTGCTGCTGACCGCCGACACGCCCGAATCGTTGCTCCCCACCATCACCTCGCGCTGCGAAATCCTGCGGCTGCGCCCGCTGCCGGTTGCGGATCTGTCCACGGCGCTGGCGGAACGCTGGGGCATGCCCGAAGACGAAGCCGCCCTGCTGGCGCACCTGTCCGCCGGGCGGGTGGGCCACGCCCTCAAGCTGCACGAGTCGCCCGACCTGCTGGAGCAGCGCCAGGGCTGGATCGAAGACCTGCGCACACTGCTCTCGGCCAGCCGCCGCGAGCGCTTCGCCTACGCCGAGAGCGTCACCCGCCGCCGCGACCGCGCCATAACCCGCGAGAGCCTGCGCTCGATGTTCTCCACCTGGCTGTCCTACTGGCGCGATCTGTTATTGGTCTCGGCCGGCTCCTCCGCCCCGCTGATTAACCCGGACTGCGCCGGGATGTTGCAAGCCCTCTCCGGGCGCATCGGCCCGCAGACCGCCCGCCAGTGCGCCTCTTCCCTCGAGCAGGCCATCGCCCGCCTGGATCAGAACCTGAACTTCCAGCTGCTGACGGAAGTGGTGCTGCTGGATTGGCCTAGAATCAGAGAGTAGAGAGAGTAGAGAACAGTAGAACAGAGAGCAGTAAAAAGCCCCTTCCCTATGGATGGGGCTTTTTACTACTCTCGAGGGTGCGACCAGATCTCTACTCCCTGCTCCCTGTTCTCTACTCTCTGTTCTCTGTTCTCTGTTCTGACTGTTCTCTACTCCCTACTTTTAACCAATCGCCGCCCGCAGCTCCCGCGCCAGCTCCCCGAAGTGCGGCGTGTAGCGCATCTCCTCGTTCCTGGGGCGCGGCAGATCCACCTGCAGGTCCAGCGCAACGCGGCCGGGACGCTGGGTGAAGACCAGCACGCGGTCCGAGAGCAGCAGCGACTCGGAGATCGAGTGGGTCACCATGAGCACCGTCTTGCGGCGAGCCTGCCAGATTGCCAGCAGCTCCGAGCCCATGCGCTCGCGGGTCAGCGCGTCCAGCGCGCCGAACGGCTCGTCCAGCAGCAGCAGGTCGGGGTCGGCGATCAGCGCCCGGGCGATGGCCACTCGCTGGGCCATGCCGCCCGACAGGTCGCGCGGCCAGGTATCCTCGAAGCCCTGCAAGCCCATCAAATCGATCAAGTCGCGGGCCTTCTCGGTGGCCTCGACCGCCGGCACGCCCTGCAGCTCCAGCGGCAGGGTGATGTTCTCGATGGCCGTGCGCCAGGGCATCAGGTTGGCCTGCTGGAACACGTAGCCGATGCGGGCCGGGCCAGAGCCGGGGAAGATCACCTTGCCCGAGGTGGGCGTAAGCAGCCCCGCCAGCACCCGCAGCAGGGTGCTCTTGCCGCTGCCGGACGGCCCCAGAACGCATACGAACTCCTGCGGCCGGACGCTGAAATTCAGCCCCCTGACCGCCTTCAGCCCGCCGTTGCCGTTGGGGAAGGTTACGCTCAGGTCGCGCACCTGCAAGGCCGGAGTGACCGTCACGGTCCCGGCGGTTTGCTGCAGGGCGCTGGTCTCTTGCACGGTCATGGCTGTTGCGCTCCCGGCAGGAAGTCGTTGGTGTAGGCCTTGCTCAGATCCAGGGGCTTGTCGATCAGCCCCATCGTGAGCAGGATGTCCTGCATATTCTGCCAGGACTGCGGATCGGAATACCCCAGCTGCGCGTCCGGACTTTCCAGATAAAGGTCGATGGAGGATTTCAAGACCTGCATCTGCACGCTCTGATCGGCCTGGTCCAGGTTCTCCACGTACTTCAAGCTGATCTGGTAAGCCTCGTCGGGGTTGGCCAGCGTGTCGGCGATGCCCTTGTAGGTGGCCGCCACCATGCGCCGCACCAGGTCGGGGTTGTCCCGGATGGTCTTCTCGTTGGTCAGCAGCCCATTGCCCACCAGCGGCAGGTAGTCGGCCGTGCGCAGCACACTGACGTCGTGGCCCTGGGCCTGCAGCTGGATCGGCTCGTTGTTGACGTAGACCACCACGGCATCCTCCTGCCCGGCGGACAGCGCCTCCACCTGGTTGAAGCCGATCGTGTCGACGGTCACGTCTGACTGCGCCAGCCCACCGGCCTGCAGCAGCGCCTGGAAGCCGATCCACGAGGCCCCGTACAGCACCGGCGTGCCGATCTTCATGCCGCGCAGATCCTCAGGCTTGGTCAGGGTGTCCTGGCCGAGCGCCGCCACGCCCACCGGGTACTTCTGGTACCAGTCCAGCGCGTACACGATCGGCAGTCCCTGCGACCGCCCGAGCAGCACCTGCTCGCCCGAGACCACCGAGAACTGCAGCTGATTGGCCCCCACCAGCGTGACCGCATCCGTCTCGAAGGAATAGTCGATTTGCAGGTCGATCCCGGCCTGGCGGTAGTAGCCCTTCTCCATGGCGACGTACAGCGGGGCGAACTGCACATTGGGGATGTAGCCGACCGGCAGCCGCACGGTCACCAGTTCGGCGGGGCCGTGGCTTGGGTGGGCGCAGCCGGAGGAGCCCCGGATGCGGGGGCGCAGGCCGAGAGCATCAGTAAGCTCGCCAGCGCGAGCAAAGACAGGCGTTTCATTGTCAGGAGTTTTGCCATCGCAGCACCTTTTTCTCGAGCAAAATGACCAGGCCGTACAGCCCCAGGGCCATCACGATCAGGGTAAACACCACCACGAACACCAGGGCCGTGTCGTACTGGCCGCGAGCCACGTTGATCAAGAAGCCCAGGCCCTGATTGGCGCCGACGAACTCGCCCACCACCGCCCCGATCACCGACAGGGTCGCCCCGATGCGCAGGCCGCCCAGGAACACCGGCAGCGCGGCCGGGATCTCCAGCTTGGTCAGCATCTGGGCCGGGGTGGCGTGCATCGAGCGCATCAGGTCGCGCAGGTTGTCCGGCACGGCCCGCAGCCCGACGATGGTGTTGATCAGCACCGGGAAGAACACGATCAGGCTGCAGATCAGGATCTTCGAGAAAATGCCCGGGCCGAACCAGATCACCAGCAGCGGGGCGATCGCCACCAGCGGGATGGCCTGGCTGGCCACCAGGTACGGGGCGATCAAGCTCTCCAGCACGCGCGAGCGCGCCAGCAGGTAGCCGATCACCGTGGCGGTCAGCGAGCCGGCCAGCAGCCCCAGCAGCACCTCCAGCAGGGTGAAGGTCGCATGGCGCAGCAGCGATCCGTCCGCCAGGGCCCGCCAGAAACGCTCGGCCACCAGCAGCGGCGGCGGCAGCAGGTAGGGCGGCAGCCCGCGCAAGCTGACCAGCGCCTGCCAACCGATCAAGGCAGCCGCAATGGAGATCGGCAGCAGCCAGCGTCCACGCTTGCGCGCCCGCTGCAGGATGGCCTGTTTCTTCTCGTTCTCGTGGCTGATTTCCATAACGCTCTTCTCTTCGCCGGACCTGACTGGCTGTTAAACAACAAAACCCTGAAGTGTGATCCTTCAGGGCAAGGCCGGGCACGGGTCAAGGGGAAAAATCCCTTACCAATAAAAAGCCCGAAAACCAGGTGGTTTTCGGGGCGTGGTTGGCGCACTCGTAGAGCTGCACCGTGCCATCCTTCTTTTATCCGGACTGTACCGTCGACCCCGGAGTTTCACCGAGTCCCGCGCCGCTTGGACGCTCGTGGGTTGTCACCACCGATCGGGAATTGGAACCGTGGTTCCTCACCCTGCCCCGAAGGAATATTTGATGTAACTGCTGAGACCGCGCTCCCTCTCGGAATACCCCTGCCACAGCAGTTACAAGTTATTAATTTCACAGATGATTGTAATGCGGCGGTTGAGAAATGTCAAGATGAGGTGGAACGCGCAAGGCGCAGCTTCCAGCGGGGCGTCAGGCCAGCGCCTTCTCCAAGTCCGCGATCAAATCTTCCACGTTCTCGATCCCGACCGACAGGCGCACCAGCCCATCCGTGACGCCGTGCTGCAAACGCTCCGCTCTGGAGACGGTCGAGTGCGACATGCTGGCCGGGTGCTCGATCAACGTGTCCACCGCCCCCAGGCTGACCGCCAGCGTGCACACCTGCACCCGCTCCATCAGCCGCACCCCCGCTTCCAGGCCGCCCTTCAGCTCGAACGACAGCATCCCTCCAAACGTGGGCATCTGGCGCACGGCCAGTTCGTGCTGCGGGTGGCTCTCCAGGCCGGGATAGTTTACCCGCGCCACCGCCGGGTGGCTTTCCAGGAAGCGGGCCACCGCCAGGGCGTTGGCGCAGTGGCGCTGCATCCTCAGCTCGAAGGTTTTCAGGCCGGTGTTGGTCAGCCAGGCGTCGAACGGGGCGGCCGAGCCGCCGTAGATCTTCATCAGCTTGTGCAGCGGTCCGTGCAGATAGTCCAGATGCCTGCTGACCACACAGCCGCCGATCAGCAGGCCGTGACCCGACAGGTACTTGGTGGTCGAGTGGATCACCACGTCCGCGCCGAGGCTCAGCGGGCGCTGGCAGTATGGGCTGGCAAAGGTGTTATCGGCCATCAGCCAGGCTCCGTGCGCGTGGGCGATGCCGGCCACCGCCGCCAGGTCCACCAGGGTCAGGGCCGGGTTGGAGGGCGACTCGACGTAGGCCAGGTGCGCCTGCGGATGGGCGTGGAAGGCGGCCTCCCAATTCTCGGGGCTGGGGTCGTGCAGGAAGACCACCCGGATGTGATAACGCGGCGCAATCTCCTCCAGGAAGTTGTAGGTGGCGCTGTAGATCGCCTCCTGGGCGATGATCGTGCCGCCGTCGCTGGCCCTCGAAGCAGGCCAGGATCGCAGTGGTCGCTGCGGCCATGCCGGACGAGAACATCAGGCCCCCGGTGATCTCTTGCGGCGGGCTTTCAGGCCGGGCGCGCAGCAAATCGAGCCCTTCCAGCAGGGCAATCTTGGCGGCAGCCTGGTTGACGTTCGGGTTGCCAAGGCGGGTGTAGATATAACCGGGCTGTTCGCCGCGGAAGCGGGCCGCGCCGCTGGCAACGTCCGGAAAATCGAACGTCGAGGTCTGGTACAGCGGCATGGCGTGGGCGTTGAAAGCGTTCTCGCCCTCCCCGGCGTGCGTGACCAGGGTGCCGATACCGAATTTAGGGTCGATGGTGTGCATGGGAAGCTCCTTGTGGGGATTGGATCAAGGACATTATAACCGGAGAGAGAGTAGAGAGCAGTAAAAACAGAGAGCAGAGAGTAGAGAACAGAGAACAGTAAAAGTAGCTGGCTGTGCAGGGTTGCTCTTACTGCTCTCTACTCTCTGCTCTCTACTCTCTGAATTTCCAGCATCCCTTTCGCAAATTCAACTATAATATGAGTGCCAGATTAATATTTCTGAAGGGAGGCCTTTCTATGCGGTTGCGAACCCCCGTGCTCCTGGCAATGGGGCTCATTCTCATCTTCGCTGCAGCCGGCCCCGTCCAAGGAGCACCACAGCCGGCCCCCAATTTCAGCGCTGATTTTGTCCCAGGTGAACTCATTGTTGGGTTTAAACGCACCAACTTATTGCAATCTTTCCCGATGCCGCAAGGCGTGCAAACGGCCAAAAACACCCCGCGTCTGAACGCAGTCAATGCCATGCTGGTCAACGTGCCGGCCGGTAAAGAGGCAGCCTATCGCGAGCAGCTGCTGCAGTCCGACAGCGTCCTGTTTGTCGAGCCGAACTACATCATCGAGGCGGCCGACACCATCCCCAACGATCCCCTGTGGGACCCCACGCCCAGTTTCCCCAACGGCCAGTGGAACATGCCGTTCATCGGCGCGCCGGCAGCCTGGGATACCAGCCAGGGTTCCAGCGACACCGTCCTGGCGATCCTCGATTCCGGGCTGGATACCAGCCACCCCGAGTTTGCCGGGCGGCTGCTCCCCGGCTACGATTTCGTCGAGCATGACACGACGCCGCAGGACCAATGCGGCCACGGCACGCACGTGACGGGCATCGCCGCAGCCACCGGCGACAACGCCACCGGCGTGGCCGGGGTGAATTGGAACACCAAGATCCTGCCGGTGCGCGTGCTCGGCGCCAACTGCACCGGCGATATCGCCGGCGTCGTCGAAGGGCTGGTGTGGGCCGTGGATGTGATGGGCGCGGACGTGATCAACTTGAGCATCGGCACGCCCACCCCCAGCCGTCTGCTCGAATATGGCACCTATTACGCCTACCAGCGCGGCGCAGTCCTGGTGGCGGCTTCCGGCAACTCCTACGGCCCGGTCTACTATCCGGCCAAGTACCCCTGGGTGCTGGCGGTCGGCGCAGTGAACAGCAGCAAGCAGCGCGCCGATTTCTCCGGTTACGGCTCGCAGCTCGACCTGGTGGCCCCCGGCGTCAACATTTTAGCGACCATCCCCTACAGTGGGGCCTTCTCCTTTCAAAAAACCTATGGCCTGGGCAACCGTTACGGCCTGTTGTCCGGCACGTCGATGGCTTCGCCGCACGTGGCCGGGGCTGCGGCCATCCTGGCGGGTCGCCCGGGATATTCCGAGCCCAACCAGATCTACACGGCGTTGAAAGAAACGGCCGAAGATGTGGGCTTTGTCGGCCCGGATATCTACACCGGCTACGGCCTGGTGCGCCTCGACCTGGCCCTGGCGTTCGATCCGACCTCGGTGACCCCCGACGAGCCGCCGCCCTCCACTGTGGAATATGACATGCTCAGCTCCACCCGCTGCAGCAACGTCGCTTACAGTTGGGAGACCATCCCACACACCCTGGACAACTATTTGCCGATCTTCGGCAACGACGACGACGCCAGCACAAACCTGCCGTTTAGCTTCCCCTTTGGCGGCGAAACTTTCAGCGCCATCACAGTCAGCGCCAACGGCACCCTCAGCTTCGACGGTTTCGGCGGCGATGGCACCAACTTCATCATCCCCACCGCCACCGGCAGCGACGGCTACCTGCGCTCCGACTGGTTCATCGCGCCCTTCTGGGACGATCTCAACCCCTCGGCGCGGGTGGATGCCTCGATCTATTTCTCCACGCTCGGCGCCAGCCCCAACCGCCAGTACGTGGTCGAATGGTATCGCATCCCGATCCAGGCGAATAACAACAGCACCGACCTGACCTTCCAGGTGCGCCTGTACGAGGGCAGCGGCCGCATCGTCGTCTCCTACCAGAGCATGACCGGCCCAGGCAGCAGCGGCGATTCGGCCACGGTCGGCCTGGAGTACAACGGCGGTTACCAGGGCATGCAGTACGCCTACAACCGCGCAGGCGCAGTCGGCAGCCAGCAGACGATCCTGTTCGTGCCGCACCCGCGCGGCGACACCTCGGGGGTGCCGGGCTGCGTGGAAGACGACTTGATCGGCCCGGACGGCGGCACGATGACCTTTGCGCCCTTCTGCCTGGAAGCGCCCGCCGGGGCCTTCTCAACCGATACCCGCCTGCAGTTCACCGTGTTCGACCATTTCGCCCCCCTGCCCAATGGCCTGCTGAACCTGAACCACTTCGCCGACATTGAGCCCGACCCGATGCCCGACGCCCCGCTCAGCCCACCGCCGCAGATCTGTTACTACTACACCGCCGCCGACCTGCTCAAAGCGGGCGGCAAGCCGCAGAACCTGATCTTCGGGGTGTACGATCCCGAAACGCGCATGTGGACGAAGCTGCCCACCTACGTGGACCAAGACGGGCAGCGCATCCTGGCGGACGTGCCGCACTTCTCCACCTTCGGCGTGTTCTCGTCCGGGCGGGCGTCCGTGCCCGAGACGCCGCCGGTCACCGGCGCGCCCAAGCCGGATTGGCGCATTCTGGCCCTGCCGCTGGGATTGGCGCTCGCCGGGCTGCTGGTCCTGCGGCGGCGGCGGGTGTAATGCCACACCCAGGCAAGCTCCGGAGACGACCGGGGAAAGCCGGCTGGGCGCCGCTCATCCTGGCCCTGGCCCTGCTGGCAGGCTGCACGCCGCGGCCGGCGGCCCCGAACGTCCAGCCTGCCAGCCTGCCGCCGCCGGTGCTGACGCGCGCCGGCGAGACGCCCCCGCCGCTGCCCGACCCAACCGCCACGGCCCTGCCCGAGCCGACCGCCGCGCCCCTGCCGTCCGACCCGGCCGACCTGGCCCGCAGCGAGTACGGCGACCGCCTGATCGAGTGGGCGCGCATCGACTCCATCGATGTGTACGCCCCGGTCACGCCGGTCGGCTGGCAGCCCGACCCCTCGCCCGACGATCCCCTGGCGGTGGAGTGGGAGTCGCCGGGGGCCAGGGTGGGCTGGGCGCTGGGCAGCGCGCTGCCGGGCGACCCCGACGGAACCGTGATCCTGTACGGCCACAACAACATCAATTCCAGAGTGTTCCAGAACCTGGCGGACGTGCAGCCGGGCGACCTGATCACGCTGAGCACCGGCCAGCGCGATTGGGTCTACGAGGTCGACGAGGTCACCATCCTGCCCGTGCTGCAGGGCGATGCCGACCGGGCGGCCTACAAGCAGTACCTCTCCCCCGGCCTGACGCCGCGGCTGGCGCTCATCTCGTGCTGGCCGCCGGACAACAACACGCACCGGGTGGTGGTGGTGGCGTTCCCCAGGGCAAGGGCGGAAATGCGGATTGAATCGGTAGGGGCACGGCGAGTAACGCAAGACAACAGGCGTTAACCAATACGAAGCCGTGCCCCCGTCCCCATTAATACGCAAGACAACAGGCGTTAACCAATACGCAGCCGTGCCCCCGTCCCAATAATGCGCGAGACAACAGGCGTTAACCAATACGAAGCCGTGCCCCGATAATCCAACAGAACCATTTCCAAGGAAAACAACGATGATCCTTTTCCCTTCGGCCAAAATGCGTGATTACCATCGGGGCATGGCTGCGTATTGGTTAACGCCTGTTGTCTCGCGCATTATGGGGGGCGGGGCACGGCTTCGTATTGGTTAAATTATCTCGTCTTGCGTTACTCGCCGTGCCCCTACACGATCCTGTGGTTTTGTGCATTACAGAGGGACAGGGGCATTGTGGGAATGGCGGAAATGCAGATTGAACCGGTAGGGGCACGGCGGGTAACGCAAGACAACGTAATTTAACCAATACGAAGCCGTGCCCCGATAATCCGCCAGAACCATTTCCAAGGAAAACAACGATGATCCTTTTCCCTTCGGCCAAATTGCGTCATTGCCATCGGGGCACGGCTGCGTATTGGCTCAATTATCTTGTCTTGCATTACCCGCCGTGCCCCTACCGGCTCAAATTTGTTGTCTTGCGTTACCCGCCGTGCCCCTACCGGTAAAATCCTGTGGTTTGGCGTTACCCGCCGCGCCCCGGTGGTTATCGATCGTCTATCCCCTGGGGAAATCACCCTCGCCCTTGTCCCCTTTCGGCCAAAATGCGTGATAACCATCAGGGCATGGCAGGATTGAACCGGTAGGGGCACGGCGGGTAACGCAAGACCACAAATTTGAGCCAATACGAAGCCGTGCCCCCGTCCCCCGTTATGCGCAAGACAACACAATTTAACCAATACGAAGCCATGCCCCGATAATCCACCAGAACCATTTCCAAGGAAAACACGAAGGCCCTATTCCCTTCGGCCAAAATGCGTGATTGCCTGGGGCTGTGGGACCGGCCGATCCCGGCCAGCCATTCGAAGAAAAGGCGCACGAGATACGCAACAAACAATAACTCCCAGGGTTCTGGAACCAGAGCCCTGGGAGTTGTTCTTACCTACAAACCGGTTGGTTACGGAAGTGTGTCCGTGCAGTTGTTGACCGGGGTGGTCTTGCCGCTGGAACCGCTCAGGTCCATCACCCGCCACCACTGCGCCGAGCCGTTACAGCTCGCACCGCTGCTGGACAGCTTGACCGTCTCCATGATGATCCCCTTCGACCAGTAGCGCACCACCGGTGCGACGAAGAAATCGCTTTTGGGGTCGTTGTCGAGGTAGCCTTGGGTCCAGTCGAACGCGGGACTGTTGTCGGTGACCCAGAAATTGTAGACGCCGGAGTACGCCGGGTAATAGTACGGGGTGCTCCGCGAGGTGCGAGCGGTGCCCAGCGTGATCGATTCGCTCGGCGCAACCGCGATCGGCTCTTGATCCGTGGTGGTGCTGACGCCGTCGATGTTGTGGATGGCGAAAGGCGACCAGCTGCCGTCGAACCATTCCTTGGCGAGCAGCGTGCCCATGCCGAAGAAGCGGTCGGACAGGTAGGAATCCAGCTCATACTTGTGCGTGGTCTCGTCCCACATGCCTTCCGTGCCGATCACGCAGGTGGAGGTAGACGCACCGGTCACGCAGCCCGAATTGGTCGGAGCGGACATGTACAGGTCGAGGTCCACAGTGACAACCGGGTCACCCAGGGGGCCGACCTTCGGGTTCAGCCAGTCGAGCACGACGTGCATGTTTTTGCTCGATGGCAGGCTAACCGTGCTGTAATCGTCGAAATAGGGCTTGCCGGCGGTTACCGCGACATCTCGATTGAAGTACTGGTAACCGGTGGTCGAGCCGTACTTCGACACTTTCAAGTCGTAGTTCTTGATTCCAACCGGCAGGTTGATCAACACCAAGAACGGCGAGCCGCTGCTGATGGACGTATCATAAGTGACGCCGCTCATGATCGCTGAGACATTTGCGCCAGAGGTCGGCAGAGCGCTGAAGGCGTCCTTGACCTCGGCGATCAGGGCGCCGCGCTTCATCGATTTGGCCACGTTCAGATAGACCGCGCTGCTCATGTCCTGGTCTGCGCCGAAAGCGCCGCCGGTGGTCGGCCAGCAGAAGGGCGCCATCACGACCTTAAGATCCGCATCGTCTGGATCGGGCGCGAAGGGCTGGCCGTAAGCGATTGGGTCGCCGCCAACCGTAAGGGTGCGCGAGGCATTGTTGTAACCGGCGGTCCCGTCGAGGAGGAAGGTGTCGACCGCAAGCTGCAGCGGCTCTCCCCCGTCGATCAACCGATCTTTGAGACCCTTGGGCATCCCGGCATCGGCGCTGTTCAGGGTCGTCATCACCCGGGCTGCTGCGCCCGAGACGAAGCCGGCAGCCATCGAGGTGCCGCTCAGGTAAGCGTAACCGGATGCCACGTTGTTGTAATAGTTCAGGTAGAACGGGTAATTGACCGGGGTGGTGGAGTAGATGTTCTCACCCGGGGCAGCCATATCGACCCAGGCCCCATAGTTGGTGCCGACCGCATCGCCCAGGGAGTTCGCCTGGCCGAAGGCGCACTCGGTGGAGGTGAAGACCTCCCGTTCGGCCGGGTCGGTGGACGCGCTGACATTGCTGTCGTGGTTACGGTCCACCCAAACCGGGTAGGGTGAAGGCCCGCTGGCGGCCGCAACTGCGATCACGCCCTTGCCGATCTCGCCGTCATCCGCCCAACCGGCCGGATAGGTGCGGCCGCTGGACGTGTTATTCCCGGCCGCAGCGACGATCAGTTTCTTCTTTTCGATGACGGTCTTGGTAACATAGCTTTTGATCAGCGGGTCGGGCTCGTCCATGCCAAAGGACATGTTGATGACTTTGACGTACGAGTTCTTCATGCAGGTTTTCAGACCGGCGGCGATGTTGTAGGTGGTGCCGTATCCCTGGGCATTCAACACCTTGACCGAGTAGACCTTGGTCTTCGAGACGCCCACGGCGGTGCCGTCACCGCTGTTGATCTTGGCGGAGATGATGCCCGCAATGTGCGTGCCGTGACCGTTGTCATCGTCGGAGCGGCTGTCGTTGTTCACCATATCGGGCCCGTTGATGACCATGCCCTTGAGGTCGGGATGGTTAAAATCCACCCCGGTATCCAGCAAGCAAACGTAGCCGGTGGCCTTGGAATCCGACCAGATCAGGTCGGCCTGCACCTTATCCCAGCCCCACAGGGCGCCGTCGATCGGGCCACTGGTGAACTCGGTCGGGTAGGTGGACATCGTGCGCAAGCGCGAGCCAACCTTGTGGCGGCTGCGCATCTGCGCCACCTCATCCCAGTTGAGCGCAACCTTGCGCCCGTCTGGCGATTTAAGGGTGTATTGACTAACCGGGTAAGGGCTGCTCTCTGTGCTGCTGTCCTCAGGGATCCAATAGACGTAGTTTGGCTGCGCCCGGACCACACTGTTGGCCGAAGAGATCCTCGAAGACAACGCCGCCACATCCGCGTCGGGGTCGAACGAGAGCAGCGCGACGTTATCGAACTGGTCGATGACCGCTGCGCCGACTTGACCGGCCATCGCAGCGGCTTTGGCATGCACGGTGCGGGTAGAGAGATTCTCGTTGAAGGTGACCACCAGTTCGCCGGGGACGAATAGGGCGTTTCGATCCACCTCTTCCGTCATTGGCTGGGCTGCGGCGGGCTGCTGCACCGGCAGCAAGGCGGCCACGAGCAGGACGAGAAGGACGGAGTAGACAAAGCGTTTCATTGTAAGCCTCCATGGACTTGTCTGTTTCTGCGTTGATACACCGAACAGAGTGATTATTCTGAAATATCTAAGGCGCCCAATTCGAGCACCTGATTTGCGTAAACCGTGACCACTTCGGTCTGCTGCTGCGCATCCACCAGCAGGCGGGCTTCCTCTGGGGTGGGCCCGGCCACCAGCACGTACTCGCCGGGCGGCACGTCGTTCACTTGAAAGGTACCGTTCCCGCCGACCTCCCCGGAGGGGTGCACGTCGGGTTCCAGCATGAAGATCCCCTGGCCGTCGCCGCTGTTGAGAAAAGGCGCAGCATACAACTGCAGCGGCTTCTGCTTCCATTCCACGGGGAGTTCCGCCAGCTGCCCAACGATGCCGCCGTAACCCAGCGCAGGCTGGATGGGTGTGGGCGTCTGGGCCTCGCCGGGGTTCCCCGAGCAGGCCGCGCACAGCCCCAGGAGAAGCAGGAAGATCAGGGAGAGTTTGCGTTTCATGGCGTCAATCACTTGAAGTTGTAGGGGATGCCGCTGTAATCGTCACCTAAGACGGTGAAGTTGTCCACATCCACCGAGCGGGTCACCCGAGCCAACGCCACGATCGGCACGCTGCTGCGGATGATCACCGCGCCGGTGAAGCCGCGCTTCCCGATGATGCGTTGGGTGTTCGGGCTCGACATGCGCACGCCGTGAGGCGGGATGGGCCCTTCACCGGCGGTCGAGCCGATTGCATGTTCTGCGACCAGACTGCCTTTGCGGTTGTAGTATTCGATGGTGACGCGGTCGGCCATATCATCGTTGGGGTTCAGCACCCGGATCTCGGTATGGATACCGTCTTCTGAGGACGACCATTCCACGTACGGCAGCAAGGTGACGAAGTCGCCCGCAGAGTGCGGCAGCGCCTGGCCCAGGAAGGCCGTCGCCAGGCCGTTGCCGGCGGTCATGCGGCATACCGCCGCGATGATCTCGCTGTCGGAGCGGACCACGGCGGTCATGTAGTCGATATCCGCCAGCTGATCGGCCACGTCTTCGTCGCAAGGGCTGAAGCGGGCGCTGAAATTGGGTTGGATTTGCTTCGCAGCGCTGGTGACCACCTGGAGATTCTGATTCGCATCGTAGAAGTAGTAATCCACGCTGACGTTGGTGGGGTTGATGCCCAGGTTCTGCACGGCATAGATGCTGGTTTTCTGAATGTCTCCCGACTGGCAGCCTGCCTCTGGCATCATCAGTTCCGTAGCGCCGGTGGAAACGCCCTCGTAAGCATAGGCCCGCCGCCCGCCGCCCTGCACCTCTTGGGCCGCAGCCACCAGGCGTGACTCCATTTGGGTGATCTCCAACCGGGACTCGATCACCACCGAGCCGTAGAATTCTTCCTCGACGTAGTCGGATGCTTTGAAAACGTACGAGTGGCTGCCGGCCACGACGACCGGATCGTAGACCCGCTCGCTGCCGTCTTCCCCATAGAAGTGGGGGGTCATGACAACGCTGGCCGTCTCGATGTTCTGCACGCCGATCTCCGTGTCGTATGCGGTCGTGCGCTGCACCCCAGGGATGTAGATCCTGCCCTGGCCGGCTTGCGACATATCGAACGATGTGTACACGATGGGGCTGTAGGGGGCGTTATCGGCCGGAGCCTGTTTGTAAACCGCCACCACCTGCGTGCTGGAGCTGATCACCGCCGAGCCCTTGAAGCCCTGTTCGCCGATGATCTTGCCGATCAGCAGGGTGCCCGATTGGTACGGCGCCATTTGGACGTCTTGCGGCAGCGAGAGCGCCTTGTCGTCATCCTCGCTGTACACGACGATGCCCAGTTCATCCGGTCCGCCAACAGGCGCGGGGTTTGGGTTGAAATAAGCGACGATTGAGGTCCACGTGGGTGTGGCGGAGGCCTCAGCCGGGAGTGAGCCCGGAAGCGCCAGGGTCGAGAGCAGGGCGATGAAGACCGCCAGGATAACTGCTCGTTTCATAGGATGCTCTCCCTTTCCCTTTAATAAGATGAAGCCGGAATGACCGGGAAGCTGAAAAGCTTGCCTCCAGATTAAAGGAACCGGCCGAGAAAGGCAATAATCCATTGGTATTATTTGCAGGAATGTAAGGAGAGCCGGGCCCACAGGCCTGTAATTAGCGCAAACACGGCCCAAATCACCCCAATATCAGGCCCACAATCACCCAATTGCCCAATCGCCCGATTTGCATTTGCCTCTAACCTGAGATACAATCTTTTTATCGAGTATCCAAAAGCGCTGTTTTGTGAGCGGACCCGCAGCGCACAAAACAGTTCTTTTTGAACACTCCTTGTTCAGCCGGCATTGTTACAGGAGGGTAGCATGAACACGATTCGACATATCCTGCAAATTAAGGGTACAGATGTCTGGACGGTTTCTCCAGACGCAACCGTATATGACGCACTGCGCTTGATGCAGTCTAAAGATGTCGGCGCGCTGTTGGTGATGGAAGGCGATAAGCTGGTGGGGATCCTCTCCGAGCGTGACTACGCTCGCAAGGTGATCCTGCAAAACAAATCGTCTAAAGAGACCACGGTACGTGACATCATGACCAGCCACGTGTACACCATCCACCCCGACCAAACCGTCAATGAATGCATGGAGACGATGACCGCCCGGCACATTCGCCACCTGCCGGTCATGGAAAACGACCGGCTGATCGGCGTGATCTCGATCGGCGATGTGATCAAAGACGTCATTTATCAGCAGCGCCAGACCATCAAAAATCTGGAAGGGCGCATGATCGGCAAGTAGGTTTTGGCAGCGGAGCGGATGGCACAGCGGCGAGGGAGCTCTCTCGCCGCTGTGTCATTTAAAAGTATACTTACAGGGACTCGTCCAGAATCACCCGGGGGTGACCCTGTATTCATCCTTGCTCCCCGGCCCTGAGAACCGTACAATAGAGAAGGATTTCAGCAGATGAACGAAAACGCAAATACCGTCGAGACGCCCAAGGACAGCGCGATGAACACCGATGAGATCGTCTTCACCCCTAGCGAGCTGGTACTGCTGCACGGCGAACAGTTTTCGCCCAAGGGCAAGCTGCTCGACCGCACCCGGCTGATCCACAACGGGCAAGAGGTGATCTGCAGCAGGCTGGTCCAGCAGATGATGGCCGCAGCCATCCTGACCAACGAGCAGCGCGGGGTCATCCGGCTGGAAATCCGCCAGAAGCGCGGCCTGCTGGGACTGGGCAAGGTCAATGCGCTGTACCTGGAGCCTTCCGGGCAAAGCTTCACCTGGCCGCAAGGCACACTGGAATCCGAGCTGTGCCGCCGGGCGCCGCAGTTGAAGGCCGACAAGAACCGCCATGAAGTGTACAACTTCGTGTACCAGTGGATGGGCCGTGAGGTTTCGAACCCCTGGGACGAGGTGATCGCCATGGTGCAGCAGGGACTGAGCCGGCGCGGCCTGCTGGGCACTGAGGAGAAGAAGGTGCTGTTCGTCTTCTCCAGCCGCTCGTACACCTTCCCGCAGCGCACCGCCGAACTGCTGGCCAGGGAAGACGTCCGCCCGATCCATCAGGCGTTGGAGGAATGCGAGCGTTCGCGACCGCAAATTTGGAAGATGCTGAACGACCAGGTCGCCAAAGCGGTCAGAGCCCGCACCGAGAAGGTCGACAGCAGCATCGACGATTAAGGCATCCATTTGCAGGCTAAGGGCAGCCGATGTGAAGAGCTTTATCGGTAGCAAAAATGGGGGTGACAGCCGATCCTAACGGTATATCCGCACATAATGCCCTTTTATCAAACATCCGGTTGAAAGACCGGGTGTTTCAATTTAAGGGGGGAGGGGAGTAGGGATTTGGCAATTGGGCGAATTGATCACTGATCCCTAATCCCCAATTGCCTAATTGCCCAATCCCTGCTCCCCACTCCCCAATCAACCCTTCTTCGGTGCAAAGAGCGCCTTGGCGCGCGCCTGCAGCTCCGCTTCCCCCGGCGTGGCCGGCTCGACCACTTTGCCGTGCGGCAGGGGCTTGCCGTTGGCGTCGACGTTGACGAAGGTGATAAAGCCTTCCAGGATCTGATGCTCGCTGGCTTCCACCCGCACGTAGGCCACCAGCTTGGTGCGCCCGGCATACACGATGCTGCTCTCGTAACAAACCAGCTCGCCCGGGTGCACGGGACGGCTGAAGGTCATTCCGTGGATCTGCAAGCATACGATATTCTCGGGCCGGGTCATACTGGCCGCGGCTACAAATCCCAATTCGACGAACCAGGACGCCCCACGCCCGGCGAACAGCGTGCCGTGGTGGTTCAGGTCCTCGCTTTTAACCAGGCGGTGGGTGGTAAAGGTTTTCATGAACGGCTCCTGTAAATGAATGGGTAGGAATGCTAGAACGATGCGCGACTGTCCACAAGGGACCAGCGCAAGCCGAGGAAATTGTACACCCGATTTAAGTCAATCGATGTATACTCTGCATAGAGCAGTCATCTCCCATCCCCGAGAAACAGCTGGGCTAATCCACAAGGAGCGACCCCCATGATAGACCGGATCAAAACAGCGCTCGCTTCCCTCCATTTCAACGAATTTATCAGCAACCGCGTCAACCAGTTCATCATCCTGTTCGCGCTGGTGGTGCTGTTCGTGTGCATGGTCGGCGGGTTCGTGGTGTTCGTCAGCGCCACCGCGCCGCGCGCAATCATAGCCGAGACGACGCTGCCTGCGCCCGCCGCAACCTCGCCGGGGGCCGTCGAGCAGCAGGTGGCGGTGGAGGCGCCTTCTGCCGCTCCCAACCCGGCGGTGAGCTTGCCGTGCAAAGAGCCCAGGTTGACCGCCGGCACGACGGTGTACGCCATCCGGGAACTGGAACCTGACGCGGATGGCGGCGTAAGTGTCCCCTCCGACCCGGGCAGCGCCTACTGGGTGACCGGATCGGTCGGCGGCTACGTGTTCGGGCTGGGAGCCGTGCGGCAGAACCTGGCGCTGGAGCGTTCGCTGCAGTCCGGAGACGCCTTGCAAGTGGTGTGGGCCGACTGCAGCCAGGAGGACTTTGTGGTCGGCTCGGTCGAGCCCGGGCCGGTCGACGCGACTGCGCTGCTGGAGGCGACCGGGTACGGCCTGCGCGTGTTCGTGCCCGGGCCGGATGGGTTTGTGGTGAATGGGGTGAGGCCGGGCGCGCCGATAACAGCGGATATCACCGCAGCGCCGGCAGAAGAGCAGGTGCTAGAGACTGCCGCCCTCGGCACATTCCCCGACCTGGAGCTTTTGGATATCACCCTCTCCTCGGACAGCTCGAGCCTGATGGTAATCGTAGCGATCGCCAACAACGGCAGCCAGCCGGAACAAGTGAACACGGGGGATATTACCCTGGCCGAAGGGGAGGGCCAGCCTCAAACGCCGCAGTCCATCGAGCCGGCGCTGCCCTTGGAGATCGTTCCTGGACAGCGGGTGAGGTTCACGGTTGTATTTGCGAACCCGCCCAAAGAGACTGCCAGGATAAAGGTGATATCTTTCAGCACCGATATCTTTTACTAAGAGAAGACTAACAGAAAAACAAGCGCCCCAGAAACCCCTGGGGCGCTTGCTTAACTATCTTGCAACTGTTACGAGTTATCAGGCTACTTCAGCGTAAAGTTAGCCGTGAGAGCAGAACCATCCTGCGTGGTCATCGTGACACTGTAGCAATACCCCGGTTTTTTCGGTGTTTGCCAGTTGTAGATAAACTGGCCACCGGTTACGTCGTACCGCAGGCTCGTTCCTCCGGTAGCGGTCATCTCAATATCCTCAATCTGTGAACTTGTCGAACAGTTCACACTCTTGACTGCAAGGGATTTCACATTATCCGTGGATGTCAACTCCGTCGAACCAGCAAAGATTTCGAATTTCAGCGGTACGGTCGAACCGCCCTTGACTCTGTTGAACACGCCGCCCATATCCACCGGCTGGTAGAAGCCGTTGAGAGACCAGGCTAAAACATCGTAGGTGGCAGAAACCGAAGCGCTGTTGCCCGCTTTATCGGTTGCGGTCGCGGTCACGGTATGGCTGCCGACTGTATTGTTGTAACCTGAGACCGAGCAAGCGCCGTCAAGCCCGGAGAGATTATCGCTTGCCGAGCAGGTAGGTTCAGCCGGGACGAAACCAAAATAGTAGGTTCCACCATCCACAGGGCCATCGACCAAAGAAACAGATGGGGCAGTCTTGTCGATGTTGACCGTGACCACGTTGCTCAGGTCGCTGACATTGCCAGCCGCATCCGTTACTGTTTTTGCCGTTGATTTCACTTCTGAGCCTTCTGTGTTCAAAGTCTGATCATCAGGGCAAGTGTCAGCAGGGATTCCGGAAGTGGCATCATAGCAGGTGAATTCGACGACTACATTAGAGACATACCAGTTGTTGTTGCCGAGTGTGCCAGACTTGATCGATGCTACAATCGTCGGGGCTGTCTTGTCGATGCTGATGCCAGTCTGCGTGTCCGAAGCGGTATTGCCAGCGTGGTCCTCGCAAGTGCCCTCAGCTGACTGATTAGCCCCCTCTTCGTCCAATATTACCTCTACCTTCTGACTCACCACGCCCGAACCGCTGTCGGTGCACGTCCAGTTCACGGTCACGTCGCTGTTGTTCCAGCCATTTCCGTTTGCGTCTGGCGTCCGGCTGACGAAGGCGATCACAGGCGCAGTGGTATCAACAATGGTGTACGTGACGCTGGCAGAAGCCGTCAACCCGCCAGCATCTGTGTATGAGCAGGAAGCAGTCTGTTCACCCAGACCATAAGCATCCAGGGACCCAGAAAGGGTCGCTGCAAAGGAGGAGTTACCATCCTCGGCATCTGTTACATTGCAAGTAGCAGCCGGTACTGATCCAATTTCGTAGTCTTCTCCACCCGTTACCCCAGTTATTTCAAGCGAAGGTGCTGTGTTTGATGAATTACTAACATTAACATCAAAGGTTGCTCCAGTCGCATTAAATGTACCCTTGTCAACGCTGATCGCTGTTTGAGCCAATGAGATTCTGGCGGAACCTTTTAATATTGGTGTTACAGTAAGGGTAAAACGATCACTGCAATTATTAAATGTAATGGATGATGGTGAAACAGAGGCAACAGATGGATCGTCTGAAGTCACAGAAAACGTGACATATTCTGTGGTGTTTTGCAAGTTACAGCCGTTTTTACCATCATCTTTGGCTTCGATTAAGTAAATCTCTGTTGTTCCGTTTGCACCTCCAACATTCAATGGCATGACTTCTGCCTCAGCATCAACAGTTGCATCCAAGGTGTTGCTAATGTCATCCGCAAACGCCATCGTCGACACCAGCATCGTGAACAACACCGCTAACGTCAAACCGAACCACACTTTTCGTTTCGTATTCATTTTTTCCTCCAAAGAGTCTGGTAAATCTGATTGAAATATTCTTAGCCTTGCATACCCGGTCGCCCGGGGCCAAACAGATAAAATTTATCTTTGAGAAATTTAGCGATGGACCCCCTCCATTTAAATTAACAACCGACCATCTCAGGCCGGTTTCGCTATTGGCTCCCCGTGCGCTTTGCCATGGATAAGGCCTCAGCGACCACCACAGCGCGCGGATCAATACCGCCTGTTGTTGCACACTCAATTGTCGCATGTCTGGATATTACAACTTGATTATACAAATCTGGTGAACGGAGTCAATACGTACCAGTACGCGATTATTGGCCGCGTACTGGTACTCGGAAATCGGCGTGGTTTTCCAGGTAACGCGCCTGGGGAATGGGAGACCACTACAATCGGGTTGAAGCGGCCTTTGCAAACCAGACGGACTGTCCATTCTCTACTCTCCACTCTCCCCCTTAACACTTTCGTTATCTGCGCTGAACTCCCGCTACCCTTCAACCCGCTATAATGGATTCAACATGCCAGCCGACCCTTCATTGTCCGAGCGCGAGCTCGAAATCCTTCAACAGGTTGCGACGGGGGCCAGTAACAAAGCGATCGCCCAGCATCTGGGCATCAGCCCCAACACCGTCAAGGTGCATCTGCGCAATATCTTCGCCAAGATCGACGCGCCGACCCGCACGGCCGCGACGCTGTACGCGCTCGAACACGGTCTGTCCGCGCCGCCTGCGCCGCCCGTGCCCGGTCTTGTCCCTCGCTCCGGCTCCCAGCCCTCAGCACGCTTCCAAACCCAAACCGCGGCCGGCCCTCCTGGCCCTGGTCGCCGTCTTGTTCGTCCTGGCCCTGGCCGTATCCCTGAGCTTTCTGCCCGGTAAAACTGTGCAGCCGACCCCTGGAGCCCATCTCCACCCTCACCAGCCGCTGGGAAATCCGCGCCAGCCTGCCTCAGGGCGGCGTCGATCCGGCCGCCGTCGCTTACGAAGGCAGCATCTACGTCATCGGCGGAGAAAGCGAGCAGCAGGCGCTGGATCAGACCTTGCGCTTCTCCCCCGCCCAGGATACCTGGCAGTCCCTTGCCCCGCGCCCGGTGGCGGCCTACGGCGCAAACGCGGCCGTATTGGGTGAGAAGATCTACGTCCCCGGCGGCCTGAGCGCGGACGGTAAGCCGCTCGACCGCCTGGACATCTACGACCCGCGCCTCGACCGTTGGGAATCCGGCGCACCCCTGCCCGCGCCCCTGGCCGGCGCAGCCCTGGCTGCCTTCGAGGGCCGGCTGTACCTGTTCGGCGGCACGGACGGCATCCAGGATCACGCCGAGGTCTACGCCTACGACCCCATCCAAGACGCCTGGTCGCAGGCAGCCACGCTGCCCGGCCCGCGCTCGTATGCCGCTGCGGCCGCCCTGGAGGGCAAGGTGCTGGTGTTCGGCGGCCTGCGCGAACAGGCCGCACTGGATCAGGCGCTGGTGTTCTACCCAGCTCGCGCCGGGGACAATGCGTCGGCATGGGAGCAGCGCGGGCCAATGCCCTATACGCGGGGCAAGACCTATGCCGCAGTCCTGGCCGGGACGGTCTACCTGGAGGGGCCGCCGATGGTTCAGTACGATCCGCAAGAGGACGCCTGGATCAGCCTCACCAGTTCGCCCGTGCCCCCCGGCGGCCGGGTTGTGGTTCCGCTCGACACGCGCATCCATGTCATCTCCGGCATCCACCACTGGTCCTACCAGGCGATTTATACCCTGCTGGTTCCCTTACAGTAACCCTTGCTCACCCAAATAGAAAAGAGTGGAGAGCTGTACGGCTCTCCACTCTTTCATCTCTAAGCCCTGTTCTTACAAATACCGCTCGGCGTAATGGCAGGCCACATAATGCCCCGGGCGCAGCTCGCGCAGCTGGGGTTCATCGACCGCACAGTTGGGCTGGGCGATCGGGCAGCGCGGGTGGAAGCGGCAGCCGCTGGGCGGGTTGAGCGGGCTGGGCACGTCGCCCGGCAGGATGACCCGCTCGCGCTTCAGCTTGGGGTTCGGGATCGGAATGGCCGACATCAGCGCCCGCGTGTAGGGGTGCAGCGGCTTCTCGAACAGATCGTGACACTCCGACAGCTCGGCCATCTTGCCGACGTACATCACGGCCACCCGGTCCGAAATGTGTTCCACCACGGCCAGGTTGTGGGCCACGAACAGGTAGGTCAGGCCGAACTCGCCTTGCAGCTTGCGCAGCAGGTTGAGCACCTGGGCCTGGATCGACACGTCCAGGGCCGAGACCGGCTCGTCCAGCACGATGAACTTGGGCTGCAGGCTCAGCGCCCGGGCAATGCCGATGCGCTGGCGCTGCCCGCCGGAGAACTCGTGCGGGTAGCGCATGGCGTGGTAATCTTCCAGGCCCACGCGCTTGAGCGCCGCCAGCACCATCTCGAAGCGCTCTTGCCCGCTGCCGATCTTATGGATCTGCAGGCCCTCGGCGATCGACTTGCCGATGGGCAGGCGCGGGTCCAGCGATGAGTAGGGGTCCTGAAAGACCACCTGCATGTTGCGGCGCATCTGCTTGAGGTCGTCGCCCTTCAGGTCGAACACGTTCACGCCGTCGAAGAGCACCTCGCCCGAGGTGTACGGGATCAAGCCGAGCATGGTCTGACCGATCGTGGTCTTGCCGCAGCCCGACTCGCCCACCAGGCCGAGCGTCTCGCCTTCTTTGATCGTGAAGCTGACGCCGTCGACCGCTTTGACCTGCGCGACCACATGGCGGAACACGCCGCCGTACACCGGATAGTACTTGACCAGGTTGTTCACCTGCACCAGGTCCTTGCTGCTGCTGGGGATCGCTTCGGTCATGACCTGCCTCCTTCTGGTTCGATGTTTGGTTCTTGCGGCAGGTCCGGGGCTTCCGGCGGCTTACTGTAATCCAGCGGAGCCTTGAAGCCCAGCTCGGGATCGTCCTGATACAGCCAGCAGCGCACCTTGTGGCCCTTGCCGGTTTGGATCAGGTTGGGCTCTTTCTGCGAGCAGATCCCCAGGGAATACTTCTCGCGCGCCTCACAGCGTGGGGCAAACCGGCAGCCGGGGGGCATGTCGATCAGGTCGGGTACGCTGCCATGGATGGTGTCCAGCTCGTCTTTGACCTCACCCAGCACCGGCACCGAGGCGATCAGCCCCTGGGTGTAGGGGTGCAGCGGCTTCTCGAACAGCTCCACCACGCCGGCCTCTTCGATGATCTGCCCGGCGTACATCACCGCCACCCGGTCGGCCATCTCGGCGATCACGCCCAGATCGTGGGTGATCAAAATGACCGAGGTGTTCAGGCGGTTGCGCAGGTCGCGCATCAGGTCGAGGATCTGAGCCTGGATGGTCACGTCGAGTGCGGTGGTGGGCTCGTCGGCGATCAACAGCATCGGGTTGAGGGCCAGCGCCATGGCAATCATGATGCGCTGGGCTTGCCCGCCCGACATCTCGTGCGGGTAGGTCTTAGCTTTCTTCTCGGCGTCGGGGATGCCAACCAGCCGGAACAGCTCGACCGCGCGTTTCCAGGCGTCTTCTTTGCTCATATTGCTGTGGATCCGCAGGACTTCGACCACCTGGTCGCCGACCGTGAACACCGGATTGAGGCTGCTCTGCGGCTGCTGGAAGATCATCGAGATCTGGTTGCCGCGCACCTTGGTCATTTCTTTCTCGTCCATCTCCAGCAGGTTGCGGCCTTCGAAGAACACCTTCCCGTCCACGATACGTCCGGGCGAGTCCACCAGGCGCAGGACCGAGAAAGAGGTCACGCTCTTGCCGCAGCCCGATTCACCGACCAGGCCGAGCACTTCGCCGCGGCCCACTTCGAAATCTACACCGTCGACGGCTTTAACCACCCCGTCGTCGGTGTAGAAATAGGTTTTTAAATTTTGGATCTGCAATAACATTTCTGATGTATGGTGTTCCATGCCTGGCTCCATTCTATGAACCTTTAGCCTGGTTCAGGCGTGGGTCAATGGCGTCGCGCAGGCCGTCGCCCAGCAGGTTGAAGGCCAGCACGGTGACCATGATGGCGATGCCGGGGAAGAAAACCAGATGCGGAGCCGTGAATATCTGATTGCGCTCGGTACCCAACATGGTGCCCCATTCCGGCTGCGGTGGCTGGGCGCCCAGGCCAAGGAAGGACAGGGCGGCAATATCGAGGATGGCGCCGGCGATGCCGAGCGTGCCCTGCACGATCAAGGGCGGGATTGCGTTCGGCAAAATGCGGCGGAACAGGATGTGCATGTGACTGCCGCCCAGGGCGCGCGAAGCCGCCACGTAGGGGTTCTCTTTGACCGAGAGCACACTGGCGCGCACCACGCGGGCATAGGCCGGGATGGTCACAATCGCAATCGCCAGTAGGGCGTTGGAAACACCCGGACCGAGCACCGATACGATGGCGATCGCTAACAATAAGGATGGAAAGGCCATCAACACATCCAGGACACGCATGATGAGATTGTCGGGCCAGCCCCCCAGGTACCCGGCCAGGGCGCCCAACAGGGTTCCCAAGGTGATGGCGAAGGAGACGGCCGCAAAGCCGACCGTCAGAGAAATGCGCGCGCCGTAAATCACCCGGCTGAACACGTCGCGGAAGTTGCCGTCGATGCCCATGATGTGCTGGGGCTGATCGGCCGGGCAGCCGAGCGCGTGGATGCAGGGGGCCTCGCGGCGCGTAACAGGCTCGACCCCAATCAACACCTGGATCGGGTCGTAAGGTGCGATCAACGGCGCAAAGATGGCGACCAGGATGAGGATACCGAGGATCACGCCGCCGGCAACCGCGTTGCTCTGGCGGAACAAGCGCCGCAGAGTCAGCCGCCAAAGACTGTTGGCGCGGTAATCTTTTACAGGCTCAAAATTTTTCATCGTTTCGAGTTCGACTGCCATGCGCGCCTACTCCAATCTAATTCGAGGATCGATAAAGACATAAGAAAGATCGACAACCAGGTTCACGAGCACGTAGCCGATCGCAATGACGATGGTAAAGGCCTGGATGATCGGGAAGTCGCGGGCGGTAATGGCTTCGAACAGGATGCGCCCCACCCCCGCCAGGCTGAAGATACTTTCGGTGAGGACCGCGCCGGCAAACAGCGTGCCCACCTGCAAGCCGATGATGGTCACAATCGGCAGCAGAGCGTTTCGCAGCGCATGCTTGAACACCACTACCCGGATCATCAACCCCTTGGCGCGCGCCGTGCGGATGTAATCTTGTTTCATCACTTCCAGCATGCTCGAGCGAGTCATGCGGGCGATGATCGACAGCGGGATGGTGCTGAGCGCGAGAGATGGGAGGATCAAGTGCTTAATGGCATCTTTAAGCACGGACCACTGCCCGGTGATGATCGAATCGAAGATGTAAAAGTTGGAAATGAATTCCAGGGTCTTGCCGCCAAACGTGTCCACGGCGACTTTCCAGTGCCAAAGTTCGTAGAACGGGATCGGCGAAATGCCCGCCGAGAGGCGCCCGGAAGGCGCCAGCCAGAAGGGTGTGCCTTTCAGCTTGAGCGCAAACAGGTAAGCCAGCATCAGGCCCAGCCAGTAAACCGGCATCGAGACCCCCATGTTTGCGCCTACCATGGTGATGACGTCGAGCGGCGAGTTGCGCTTGACAGCCGATACCAGACCGGCAGGGACGCCGATCAGGATGGCGATGATCAGCGCCGTGAGACCCAGTTCGATGGTCATGGGCAGGCGCTCGATGAGGATCTGGGTGACCGGGCGGCTGTAGCGGATCGAGCTGCCAAAGTCGCCGTGGATCACTTTGTTCATGTAAACAAAGAACTGGGTGGTGATGGGCTTGTCCAGGCCTTGATCGCGGGTGAATTTTGCGCACACCTCGGCCGTCGCTTTTTCCCCCAACATCGCACGGCACGGGTCGCCCGGAATGGAACGGGCCAGCGCAAACGTCACAATCAGAATGCCGATCAAAACGGGTATTGCAAGAAGCAGACGTCGAATTGTGTATTGAAGCATATTCAACCCATTCTTTTCAATTCATCCCCACCCTGGGGTTTCTCCAATGTGGGAGCCCAAGCGAATGAATTTCAAGTGTAAAAGATAACGTCGGGCGCGGGACGGCCAATGGTCCTTACGGACCGCCGCCACCCCGCGCCCCTTCTAGCGCTGCCAGATGGCAGAACTGCTAACTAGTCGTTCATGAACCCGAACAGGGTGGCCGGGTAATCGAACGTGCCGGTGTTGCCCTTGTGGTACGGGCTGTTGACATCGAGGGCAGCGGCGAAGCTGGCGACGACGTCATTGGCGTTGAAAGCGGAGCCGTCGTGGAACGTGACGCCCTCGCGCAGGTGGAACGTGTACGAGCTGGCGTCTTCAGCGGCGTCCCAGCTGGTCGCCAGCGCAGGAACGGCCTGACCGGTCTCATCGTAGTTCAACAGGCCATCCAGCACCTGGCGGCAGGCGGCGAGCGATTCGCCGTCGGTCTCGTCAGCGCAGTACATGCTGATGGGCTCGGCGGACTGCATGTAGACAACCGTGTCGCCATCGGCCGGTTTCATCAGGGACAGCAGCGGCGGGCCGAAGGGCGGAATGTTGGCGCCTTCGAGGCTCGCCAGAGCCCCGTAGCCAACGGTGGCGTGCGAGATCGGCACCATCGGGACATCAGCCTTGATGGCGTCGTTGGCCTGGGCATAGAGATCACCAGGATCGGCCAGGGTATCGGCCTGCTCTAGCTTGGTGTAGATGTCTTCGTAAGGCGTGCCGAATTCCATCTGGGCGCGGCCAAAGTGGTAGTCGAGGAAGTTGGTGACGTGCATGTAGTCGGCGCCCCAACCCAGCAGGAACAGACCGTCGAGCTGGCCGGTAGAAGATGCGTCGATGAATGCGCCCGATTCCATCACCTGGACAGTGGCGTTAATATTCAAGTTTTGATTCAACTGGGTCTGCAGCTCAACGGCCACGTCGCCAGGGGTGGGCAGGTAACCGCGGAACACATCGCGGTAGTAGATGGTGGTGTCGAAGCCGTCTGGGTAACCGGCGGTGGCCAACAGGGCCTTGGCGCCTTCGGGATCGAAAGCGTACCAGTCTTCACCGTCGCAGCCGTGCGGAACTTCACAGGGGGTGAAGTGCGTGGCGACCGAAGAACCGGCAGGCATGAAATTGTCGACGATGCGCTGACGGTCGATGCCCATGGCGATGGCCTTGCGGACGTCAACGTTGTCCCATGGGGAGAAGGTGTTGGTGAACCCGACGTACAGGGTGTTGGGGTTGTCTTGCGGAAGAAGCTGCAGGTTGGGATCGTTCTGGATGGTCTCGAAGTCGGACGGGCCGAGGTTCTCGATCTCATGAACGGTGCCGGACTGGAGCTCGAGGACACGAGCGGCGCTCTCGGTTGCCCAGCGCATCACAGCGGTGCCGGTCTTGGCAGCATCGCCCCAGTAGCCGTCATAGCGCTTGAAGGTGATGCTGTCACCGCGGTTCCAGCTGTCAACCATGTAGGCGCCGGTGCCGATCGGGTGCGAGAGCAGTTCCTCACCGCCGCCGCCGGTCTTCTCAAGGTAAGCTTTCGGCTCAATGGCGAAGGGGCCGAAGGCTGCCTTGGCCAGGAAAGCCGGGTCAGGGCGGCACAGATCGAACGTGACGGTGTACTCGTCCACCGCGGTGATCGATTTGACGAAGTCGCCTTCGCCACAGTTGCTGTTAACAACCGTCATGGGCTCGAAGGCGGCAGGTTCGACAGCGGCAGGAGCAGAAGTCGGCTGTTCTGCAGCGGGAGCCTGGGTGGCCTGCTCGGGAGCCGCAGGGGCGGCGGGGGCGGCGGGGGCTTCAGTCGCCGGGGCAGGGGTGGGAGCGCAGGCCGCAAGGGCCATGCTCGCTAGAAACAAAAGGGCAATCACAGCGTAAAACGCTTTCGATCTCATTCTTCTATCCTCCTAAATTTGGTGTAAGGGATTCAAAACGGTGCATACAAGGGGTGAATTGTTTCGCGGTGCACCTCCTTCCTACAATATGGCCATTAGCCCTGGGTTAAATTTCAATTCTACCCGATAATGGAAGATTGTCCAGGTTAAGCTGGTGATTTAACTCACTTTATTAATTTTAGTTTATTGATTCAAAAACACAAGCGCATCGGGGAGGGTCTTTATATCCTACTGGAGAACCTTTGAACCTCCCCCATTATATGCCATTTTTCACATTCCCTACCCGTACGGGCATGGCGGGGATGCAGATTGAACCGGTAGGGGCACGGCGAGTAACGCAAGACGACATAATTTAACCAATACGAAGCCGTGCCCCGATGGCAATCACGCATTTTGGCCGAAGGGGAAAGGCCATCGTTGTTTTCCTTGGAACTGATTTGAGTGGATTATCGGGGGCACGGCTTCGTATTGGCTCAATATTGGAGTCTTGCGTTACTCGCCGTGCCCCTACCGGTTCAATCCGCAGAACGCGCGAAACCACGGGATTGCGTCGGGCTTGGCGGGAATGCGCGAGACAACAGGATCGTGTAGGGGCACGGCGGGTAATGCAAGACCACAAATTTGAGCCAATACGCAGCCGTGCCCCCCCACAATCCACCCGAATCATTTCTATTAAAAAACCACCTTGCCTTTCCCTTCGGCCAAAATTTGTAATGACCACCGGGGCACGGCTTCGTATTGGTTAAATTATGTCATCTTGCGTTACTCGCCGTGCCCCTACCGGTTCAATTATGTCATCTTGCATTACTCGCCATGCCCCTACCGGTTCAATTATGTCATCTTGCATTACTCGCCGTGCCCCTACCGGTTCAATTATGGAGTCTTGCGTTACTCACCGTGCCCCTACCGGTTCAATTATGTCATCTTGCATTACTCGCCGTGCCCCTACCGGTTCAATTATGTCATCTTGCATTACTCGCCGTGCCACTACCGGTACAACCTCGCCATGCCCCACGGGACAATCCGCATTCCCGACAGATAGAACAAACCTTGCTATAATGATGGCAGAGGTATATGGTATGACAACCCTTCAAGAACGAATGGACGAATTGACCGCACCCGGCGAGCTGGTCGAGCCCCTCGACAACGGCGCGCTGCGCTGCCACGCCTGCGCCCATCACTGCCTTATCAAACCTGGGCGGCGCGGCATTTGCCAGGTGCGCTTCAATCAAGGCGGCGAGCTGCGCGTCCCTTGGGGCTACGTCGCCGCCCTGCAAGCCGACCCCATCGAGAAGAAGCCCTTCTCGCACCTCATGCCCGGCAGCGACGCCCTCACCTTCGGCATGCTGGGCTGCAATTTCCACTGCGGCTACTGCCAGAATTGGATCACCTCGCAGGCTTTGCGCGACAAGAACACCGACCTGTACCTGGGGCCCTCGGCCGTGCGGCGCATCTCGCCCGAGCAGATCGTCCGGGCGGCCCGGCAGACCGGCTCGCGGGTTGTGGTCTCTTCTTATAATGAGCCGCTGATCACCAGCGAGTGGTCCTTGGATATTTTCAAGCAGGCCAAAGCCGCCGGGCTGATGACCGCTTACGTCTCCAACGGCTACGCCACGCCCCAGGTCCTGGCGTACCTGCGCCCGTACCTGGACGCCTATAAGATCGACCTGAAATCGATGGACGACAAGCACTACCGCTCGCTGGGCGGCACGCTCAACCACGTGCTCGACTCGATTAAGATGGCGCGCGAATTGGGATTGTGGGTGGAGGTGGTCACCCTGGTGATCCCCGGTTTCAACGACAGTCAGAAAGAGCTGTGGGACGCCGCCCGCTATTTGGTCTCGGTCTCGCCGGACATCCCCTGGCACCTGACCGGCTTTCACCCCGACTACAAAGAGAACAGCTCATACCCCACGCCCGCATCCACGCTGCAAACCGGCGCCGAGTTGGGCCAGGAGGCCGGGCTGCGCTACGTCTACGCCGGGAACCTGCCGGGCAAAGTGGGCTCGCTGGAGGATACCCTCTGCCCGCACTGCCAGGAAACCCTGATCGGGCGGCGCGGCTACACCCTGCAAAGCTACAACATCACCGCCGGCGGCAAGTGCCCTAAATGCGGCGCCACCATCGCCGGCATCTGGCCGGAGGATCCGAAGAGCGTCAATCTGAGGGGCTGGGGATTTCCGCGCAAGCTCGAAATTTAAAGAGGAGCAAACCTTCCCGGGCCTCTACACGGTTCGGGAAGCCTTATTCATCCACCTCGCAGATCCAGTCTTCCCCGTCCCAATACCAGTACCCATCCACGCATTCCTCGTCATTCGCGGGGTAATCTTCGGTATCGTAGGGGATGTAATCCTCTCCGGTGTAGCCGCTGTTATCGACCGTGTAGAGCGACGGCCCACTCCATTCGGTGACGAACTCGGTATAGCGGATGGCCTCGCGACAGGCGGGCTCCAGGTAGGGCGCCACATGCTCCCAATCGATCGGCTCGCGCGCGCTCCAGGCCTGGTTGACCGCCCGGTACAGGCAGCCCACCCCGGCGTTATAGTTCACCATCGTGAGACGCCACAGGTCTTCATATGAGGCCACCTGCCCGGGCGGCAGTTGGGTGATATTCTCGATGGTCTGGCCCACCTGAGCGCAGTTGGCCTGTAAGCCCTTGGCGAACACTTCGACGCTGAAGCCCACCTGGGTCAAGTCGATGCCGTTCGCGCAGTCGTCGCACGCCGCGTTGACCTTCTGCACCAGCGCGCCGCGCAGCATGTCCTGCTCGGGCTCGGGCAGCTCGAAGAAGCGTGACTCGTCACAGACTGCCTGGCTCAGCACCAACGGGCAGAACTGCTGGTAAAAGCTCTCATTCCACAACAGTACCGTATCGGCGCCCTTGTCGGTCAGCTGGCCCAGCCCGGCCTCGCGGTAGGTGCGGTAGATGCCCGGCCAGAACTGGCTCTCACGGCTGAAGATGTTCTTCATCAGCTGGGCCGGCACACCGGTATCATCGGCCACCTGCAAGATGTCGGCGTCGAACTGATTCTGCCACTCCACCACCTGCGGCATCGCCACCTGCACGCCGCAAGCGTTGGCGGTCACGCCGCCATCTTCCAGTCCGCCGTTGGGGCAGGCGCTGGCGTCCACCGCGCCGTTGCGGATCAGCATCCCCGCCAGGTAATAATAAGACACGGAGGATTCAAGCCCAGCGGGCGAGTCGGGGGTCTGCAGCCAGTCTGGTGGGCCGTCGACCGCGGGGAACACCTGCCACACGTCCGAGCAGCTGGCGGGACGCGGTCCGCGCCATTGGTCGCTGAGCACGTCCACGTAGTAGAGCGCCTGGTCCTGGGTGGGGCCTTCCGGGGCGGCGAAGTCGCCCCACGGCAGCACGCGCACCAGCCCGTAGTAATGCGGGCTGGTGTCGCCGAAACTGGAGTTGGCCCAGAATTCAATCGGGACGCCCTGGCGGCCGGTCGGTCGCAGCGGCACGCGGCAGACGTCACGCTGGCAGCTGAACGGCTCACCGCCCAGGCTGCCCTCGATGCGAGTGATGACCTCGTTCGGCAGCGGCTCGACCCCGTTGATCACCAACGCCGGGGTGCGCTTGCATTCGTTGCGGCCGTCCACCTGCGTGCAGCCCGAGAGCGACAGCCAGGCCTCCGCCGGGGGCAGATCCACCTTGACCTCTTTCTGGCCGCGGCGCTGGTCGGCAAAATATAAATAGACCCCCTCACACTTGCTCACGTCATTCTGGCTGCATGCGGTCGTCTCGGCCCAGGCATCGTAGACCTTCTCGCCGCAGGTGTTGTAGATCTCCTTGGCAGTCGGCTGGCCTTCGTGGTCGACAACCACCCAGCAGCGCACTTTGTTGTCGCTCCAGCGGATGAGCCACCACTCATATAAGTTGGTATCGATGGTGAGAACGGCCTGGCGTTCAGGCCCGGGGGGATTATCATCTTGCGCTTGTACGGGACGAGGTTGGGAAGCAGGCAAGCGGAACAGTCCCGCAAGCAGCAGGGTTAGCACGCCTGCCATGAAAATCCTACGATATCCCATTCAATCCGCACCCCAAAGCAGTTTAAGGCCCGCCACTAAGTTTCGTTGGGGAGCCGTAGAAGTTCAAAAATAGTGTATCACAGAACCGGATTTTTCAAATACTTCCTTGAACCCTATTGCGACCATGGTGTTCTCTCCTGTGAAGCAGCTGATGATGGAGGTTGGCCGGTCCCGGCGGCAGTGCAATCAATCCCCCCTGCGCAAAGCTTGGATACAAAAGGCTGGTTTGTTTATTATAGCCAGATTCTTGGGAAAGGAAAGCGGGCGCGCCAAAGCTCGTCGCTATTTACGGCGTGGTCGTCTCTGTTTCGGTGGCGGTCTCGGTCGGCGTTGGCGGCATGGGCGTATCGGTCGCGGTCATCAACGGGAAGGCCGTCTCGATCGTGCTGGTACGCGTTCGGGTGCGAGTATAGGTGGGCCTGGGCGTGTAGGTGTCGCGCGGCGTGCGGGTGTAGGTTGGGTAGCGCGTGGCCGTGCGCGTCAGCGAGGGGGTGATGGTCGGCGAGGGCGAGGAGGTCAGCTCGGAAGCCAGGCGGGTGACGATCCACTGGGGCTTTTGCGGATCGAGCACGAACTCCACCGCCCGCTGCACCAGCCGCGGGATCGACCCCGGCCGCGGCACGAAGCCCTGCGTGCCGAGCTGCTCTTGCCCAGGAATATCCCAAAGGATTAAGTCGGATCGCTCGAAGCGGAACAGGCCCAGCTGCTGCGGGTCGCCCATGCGCAGCGCCAGCGGTATGTAGCCCATCAGGTCGGTCAGGGTGTAATTGCTCTCCACGTTCGGCACAACCGTGCTGTAAATTTCGGGCAGCAGCGCCAGCTTGCCGGACTGGGTCATGCGGTGGAACACATTCGCGGCCATGTCCAGCTGGCGCTGGTTGCGATCGATTTCGTCCATGCCGTCGCGGTAGGTGATGTAGCACAGCACCTCATCGGCGGTCATGCGTATGCGCCCGCCGGTGATGCCCTCACAGCCATCCGAATAGTCGCCCGGCACATCGACCACGATCTTGTCCAGGTGCTTGACAAAGCCGGTCATCTCGCTGGGGTGCAGTAAGGCGTAGCGCAGCGGGCGCACGCCAAAGTTGTACTCGATGGCGTCTTGGATGCCCTCCAGCCCGCCGGTGGCATACGCGATCTGCACCCGCTGCATCGTGTATCCCGGCAGGTAGACGTACAGGTCGGCCGGGATAGCCAGCAGGCTGGCCCGCCCAAGCTTTTCATTATAGAACATCAGCATCATCGCATCCGTGCGGCCCACGAACGGCGCGTCGCGGTTGGTGCCAAGCAAGATTCCCACCCGCACTTCCGGCGGGATTTGATAGGGATCGACAGGCGTGGGGATGGGCGTGACCGGCTCGATGACCGGGCCTTCATAGCTGCCCCACACGCGGTTGGGTGTGGCCGTGGGGCTGGGCGTGGGGAGGAGAGCCAGCGCCTCCGGCGTCGCTGAAGGGGTGGTCGGGGCGCGCAAGGTGGGGGAGGCAGTCGCTGCGGGCGCGGCTGCCATTTCTTGCGCGATCGGCAGGCACGCGGCCAGCGCCAGCACGAGCAGCAAGATCGCGATGCGAGCATGCGGCTGGGAGGGTTTCATGTTTGGATTATAGCAGGAAAACAGAAGTTGCAAAGTGCTGCCTGTTTGCAGTAAGATTGTCTTAGATTAAGAACAATGGGAGGAATTATGAGCGACAAAGTTACCTGGTACGGCCATGCGACGATTGGGCTGGCGACGGGCAAGTATCATTTGATCATCGATCCCTACTTCACCAATAACCCGGCTGCCACCGCGGAAGCCAAAGACATCAACCCCGACTACATCCTGGTCACTCACGGCCACAGCGACCATATCGGCGACACGGTGCCGATCGCAAAGCGCACCGGGGCCGAAGTGATCTCGAACGCCGAGATTTGCAGCTGGCTGGGCAAGCAGGGCATCAAGGATACCCACGGACAGCACCTGGGGGGCGGCTTCCAGTACCCCTTCGGCTACGTCAAGCTGACCCTGGCGCTGCACGGCTCGGGCCTGCCCGACGGCAGCAGTGGCGGCAACCCCGCCGGCTTCTTGATCACCACCAACGAGGGCCACAAGATCTACTTCGCCGGCGACACCGGCCTGTTCGGCGACATGCGCCTGATCGGCGAAGAGAGCATCGACCTGGCCATGATCCCCATCGGAGACAACTTCACCATGGGCCCTGCCGACGCCCTGCGCGCGGTCAAGATGATCCAACCCAAGGTGGTCATCCCCATCCATTACAACACCTTCGAACGGATCCAGCAGAACGGCCGCGCCTGGGCCGAACAGGTGGAGGACGAAACTCCCACAAAGGTGCAGGTGCTCAAACCCGGCGAGAGCTACACCCTGCCGGATTGACGAGCCACCCGGCGTGAGGGGTTGTAGGGGCACGGCGGGAATGCGCGATAACGTAGTTGAACCGGTAGGGGTACGGCGAGTAACACAAGACAACATAATTGAACCGGTAGGGGTACGGCGAGTAACACAAGACAACATAATTGAACCGGTAGGGGCACGGCGAGTAACGCAAGACCCCACAATTTAACCAATACGCAGCCGTGCCCCGACGACAATCATACATTTTGGCCGAAGGGAAAGGCGCGGTTGTTTTTTAATAGAAATGATTCGGGTGGATTGTGGGAGGGGCACGGCTGCGTATTGGTTAAATTATGGAGTCTTGCGCATTGTGGGGGTGGGGGCACGGCTTCGTATTGGCTCAATATTGGAGTCTTGCGTTACTCGCCGTGCCCCTACCGGCTCAATATTGGAGTCTTGCGTTACCCGCCGTGCCCCTACCGGCTCAATATTGGAGTCTTGCGTTACTCGCCGTGCCCCTTGTATGATTGAAGAGGAGTAAGATCAAGGGTAGTGGATAAGGACACGGCAGATCGAGTGCCCCTAGGTTAAAGAAAACCGAACCGTAGCGAAGGTCGCCGTGTCCTTCCGATAATAGCCCGAACAGTTGCCGGGACCGCAAATGAGCGAGTCCGTATCCGCAAGGTTGGGACCAGAGAGATGCGATGATGGAGGGCAAAATGAGCGAAAAAGACAAAGCAGCAGTATATGTGGGGATCGATGTGAGCAAGGCACAACTGGATGTGGCCGTACGGCCGTCCGCTAAACACTGGCAGGTGGAAAACAACGAGAAAGGGATTGCGAAACTCGTCGATCAATTGAGTGCATTCCCGCCGACCTTGATTGTACTGGAAGCCACCGGTGGCTTAGAGACAGACGTAGCCGTAGCTTTGGCGGCGGCTCAGATGCCGGTGGCGGTGATCAACCCACGTCAGTCCCGCGATTTTGCGAAATCCACCGGAGAACTGGCCAAAACGGACAAGATTGATGGCGGTGTGCTGGCTCATTTTGCGGAAGCGATCCGCCCCGAGCCCCGCAGGATGCCGGATGAGCAGGCTCGAGAGCTTCAGGCGATCTTGGTTCGTCGCCGCCAACTGGTCGAAATGCTGGTGGCAGAGAAAAACCGACAGAAGCAAGCCCGCTCAGTGATGCAAGTGCGCATTCAAGACCATATTGAGTGGCTGGAGCAGGAGCTGGCAGATATTGACAAGGACTTACATCAGCGCTTGCAAGATAGCCCGGTCTGGCGTGAAAAGGATGAGTTGCTGCAATCTGTCAAAGGCATCGGGCCCGTGACCTCTACGACGCTGCTAGCCGAACTGCCCGAGCTGGGTCAACTCAATCGCAAGCAGATTGCCGCACTCGTGGGAGTAGCGCCGTTCAATCGAGACAGTGGCAAAATGCGTGGCAAACGGGCCATTTGGGGAGGCCGGGCGAGTGTCCGCAGTGCCTTGTACCTGGCAACCCTGAATGCTACCCGCTTCAACGTTGTTATCAAGGCTTACTATGAGCGCTTGGTCCAGGCCGGCAAGTTGCGTAAGGTTGCCTTAGTGGCCTGCATGCACAAAATGTTAACGATTCTCAATGCGATGATGCGTTCTGGTACTCGTTGGGAACCTCGCCTGGCTATGCCTAAATCCTAAATTTGGCCTTGACTTTTATCACAGTTGCTACTGGTAGAACAAACCAGGATACCCTGGGGAACCCATACGATAAAAAAATCAGGCGATCAGGAGACATGCTCCTAATCGCCTGATTGACGAATCTCTAATTGCCTAATTCCCTGCCTTTACGGCAAATTCCAATACGCAATCCGGTCCACGTAGACGGTGAAATCCTGCTGCGTCGGCGAGCCGACGAACAGGCCAAAGCGTCCCTGGCCGGTGTAAGTCGTATCGCTGATCTGGGTCAGCATCTGGCCGTTGGCGTACAGGGCCATCTGGCCGTCAGGCGCTACGGCAATGCCGATTTCATTGGTGGCGTTGTCGCCGGTGTTGATCGCACTGCTGGCGGTCGGGGCGATCAGGTACTGCCCACCGCCGCTGTTCCACTCACGCAGGAAGTACTGCCCGTTGCAAGTGAAGCCATACAGGTAGCCCGTCTGGGCGGCATTGCGGCTCACAGGCACCTGCACGAACAGACCATAGCGGTCGTCGGGATTGCACTGGCCGGTCGTCTCGGTGGCCTGCAAGTAATAGTTGCTGACCACAGGCCAAGTGATGCGCCAGCCGTCTGCGCCGGTGTTGGCGGTCAGCGCCAGGCGGCCGTTCTCAATCGAGGCGTCGGTGTAAGTGCCATTGCTGATCAGCCAGTTGGTTCCGGTGTTGAAGTCATCCACCCACACCGGATTGCCCAAATCCTGCGCCGGGCCGCTGCTCGGGAAGTTTGTGCCGCCTGTCGAAGGAATTCCCGACAGGTTGAAGGTTTGCGAGACAACACTGACCGAGCGGTCGCGTGTCGTCGCGTAGACCACCCAAGGCTGCGAGGCCGACGGGTTCTGCGGCACCATCAGGCTGGTGTAGACCACGCCAAACGCGCCGGTGTCGACGTTTTCCGCTACAGCCGCAGGAGCGCCAGGAGCGCCCATCAAAACGTCTACGGTGCTGTTAGCCGGGAAGCCGGTCGCCAGCACGAACACCCGTTGACCGGGGCTGGGGCTCTTCGGTAAGATGGCGATGCTGGGCTGATTCTGTTGCTGTGGGGTTCCACCCGTACCGGGCACGCCTTGCTGGCCGGGAGCCGGGATCACGATGTAATTTCCGGCGATGATCCGGTTCGAGGCGGGGATCTGTGGATTGGCATCTTTGATCTGTGCGATAGAGACGCCGAACAGATTCGAGATGTACGACAGGGTGTCGCCCGGCTCGATGCGGTACTGCAACGCACCGCTGCGTTGGTTCGGGCTGACCACGTAGAACAGATTCGAGATGGCTTCGATGCCGGCATGGTTGGTGTTGTCGGCCACGAAAACAATCGTCTGGCCAATGTTGAATTGGCTCGGCACACTGACGTTGGCTTTAAATCGGCCGTTATTGCCGGTGTTGACGGTCTCTAAGAGCGTATACGCCTGTCCGGGCAGGCCCACACCAACCTGCAGGTCGATGTTATCGTTGAAGCCAAAACCGGCGACGGTCACCTGGCTGCCGGGCAGGCCGGTGATCGGCGAGACGGCAATGGCAGGCAGTTGATTCTGGCTGCCGGGCTTGACCAAAACCTGGCCGATGGACAGCTGGTTTTCTCCATTCAGCTGCGGGTTCGCATCACGCAGCGCCTGTTCGGTCGTGTTCAAACGGCTGGCAAGGTAGGTGAACGTGTCGCCCGGCTTGACAATATACAGTGGGCTGTTCACCCGTCCTGCGCCGGTCTGCGGGGTCACCGCGCCGGTGCCCGGGATGGGGAGCTGGCCCTGGTTGTTGCCCGGCTGCAGGTTCAGCACCTGCCCGGTATAAATCAGGTTCGGGTTTGATATTCCTGGGTTTAAGTTCAGGATCGATTGCACGGTCGTCCCGCACATCTGGGCGATCTCGCGCAGGCTGTCGCCGCTCTGGACAACATAGGTGTTGCCGCAGACGCTTTGCTGTGCGAACGCTGTTTGTGCGGGTAGGGCAATCAGCACAAGCATCAGCCCTAACACGAAATATTTAATTTTTTTCATCGTCGTTCCTCCCTTTGTCTCATGAATGGTGAGCAGAAAGAGGACCGCCGGATGATTGGTACGTGCGAAAGAGGTTCTCCATGAAACTGCTCGCACAGCTATGAAGATCCTTGTTCGGGCGGGAGTGGGCAGAGCCACTCATTCACTTCCAGTCACTGTTGGGTAGAATGGTCCTGGATCGCTTCACCGAACTACCAATAATCAGCGAGCCAACTTTCATGCCTGAAGGCATTATTAAGCTTCATTCTCATTTTGCCACATCTCCCGTCTCATTCCAAGAGGAAGAGTCCCCCAAAAGGGGGTAGGAATTTCCCCATGTTTATTAACAATTGGTTAAATCATCTCTATATCTGATTAAAGCGGGATTAGAACCAAGTAAAACCGGCATATATGGAGAAAAAATCTTTTCGAATTTTAATATTATTTTTATATTTCTTTAACATTTCAAGGACGCTTCATTTCTTGACAAACCATTTCTTTTAAGGTATCTTTAGGCCAACGTCCGGGTGGGACCGGCGCGGCGGAATCCCGCGAACCCCGTCAGGTCCGAGAGGAAGCAGCGGTAAGTGGGTCTCTCCGGGCGCCGCCGGGAAACCTACCCGGGCGTACTTTTTTCATCGCTGAGAAACAACCGTGACTGACATGGCTTAGACGATTGCCATGCAGTTACACCCAATACCACAGTTAAGAGAGGCCACCATGGATCAGCCGCCTGTATGCAGCTACGAAGGATCCGACTACCAAGAAACATTTTGGGACAAGGGCGGGCGAGAGTACGAAGATGCCGTGGAGGGGGTGGCGCTAAAAAGATTGCTCCCCGATCATGGACAATTGATGCTCGAGCTCGGCGCCGGCGCCGGGCGAAACTCACCCCGTTATCAGGGCTTTGACCGGGTTGTGTTGGTCGATTATGCCCACACCCAGCTCGAACGAGCTCGCGACCGCCTGGGCGACGACCCGCGCTACATCTACGTCGCCGCCGACGTGTACCGCCTGCCGTTCGTGAAGGGCTTATTCGACTGCGCCACGATGATCCGCACCCTGCATCACCTCATCGAGCCGCAGCACGCCCTCGAACAGGTGCGCGCCACGCTCCAACCCGGCGCAACCTTCATCCTCGAATTTGCCAACAAACGCAACGCCAAGTCCATCCTCCGCTACACCCTGCGCCGCCAGGACTGGAACCCCTTCACCCCTGAGTCCATCTCCACCTTTGATCTATACTACAACTTCCATCCCCACACGGTGCGAGAATGGCTGCACAGCAGCGGTTTCAACATCGACCGCACGCTGACCGTTTCGCACCTGCGCGCCGGGATCCTCAAGCGCAACGTGCCGCTGAAGCTGTTAGTCGGTATCGACTCGCTGCTCCAGCCCACCGGTGAATTCGTCCAGCTCACCCCCAGCGTATTCCTGCGCTCGCACACCGACAATGGCGTGCCCGTTCAGAAGCCGGCCGGCTTCTTCCGCTGCCCGAACTGCGGTGAAGGTCTCGACGACACCCCACCGCTGCTCGAATGCTCCGCCTGCGGCAGCACCTACCCTGTCAACGGCGGCATCTACGACATGCGGGTCAAAGAGGATTAATCGCAAAGGCGATCAGCGCGTAACGTAAAAACGCAGAGATCATCGAAACGCAGAGATAAGCTATAATGTTTATCTCTCCGTATCGATGATCTCTGCGTCTTTATGTTACGCGCTTATCCTTAAAGGAGTGACTCCATGAACCAACGCTTCGAGCACTGCAAACTCCACGGCTCGCGCATCACCTACTTGGGTCGCGATGGCCTCTTCGAAGACCGCATCGACCACGCTGGCAGCGACTTCGCCGCCTGGGACTTCCTCGAAAAGGAAGGCTGGGAGCTGGTCGCCGCCACTACAGACAAAACCGGCGAGGCCAGCTTCTACTTCAAGCGGCCCTACAAAGCGCCAAGGGTGTAACCAAAGGTTTTCGTAGCGACAGGCACTGCGCAGCGTGCCTGTCGGTCCCTCCCAATCAAATACCCCAAACAAGGATGTTTGGGGCTACGTCTTTTCTACGACCCAAAAATGCGACAAGCCCAACACCCGCAGCGGGGTCTTCTCCAGCCACTGCAGCGCCGCCCGCAGGTAGCGCCCGAACACCGGGCGGCTGGCGATGATATTGTCGTATGCGCCGAACACTACCGTGCGCTCCACGAAGCGCACCGGCAGACCGGCGAACAGGCGCTTCAGGTCTCGGCGGGTGTAGATCTCGACGTGCGGGGCCAGGCGGTCGCGCAAGCGGCGGGGTAAATAATTGACCAGGGGAATATTGCCGAAGTGATATCGGCCGCGCCAGTAGACGCCGTGCGTCTCGTACGGGTAGCCGCGGTTGGGCACAAACAGCGCCAACCTTCCGCCCGGCTTCAGCGTCCGCACGATCTCCTCCAGCGCCAGGCGATGGTCCTGCACGTGCTCCAGCACCTCGTGACTCAATACCAAATCGAACCAATCGTCCGGGAAGGGCAGCTTCTCGCCGGCCGCGCACACCACCTGCTGCGACAGGGCGTGCGCGTCCTGAGCACGCTCCAGCTCGATGTCCAGGCCCACTGCCTGCGACGCCTCCGTCGCCAGCTGCGCCAGGTACATGCCCACCCCACAGCCGTCCACCAGCACCCGCCCACAGGCGCGTTCACCCACCGCCGCTCGGATCATCTCAAGGCGGCGCTGCTGCCCGGCGCGCCATACATAAGAAGGCGCGCCCCGCAGGGCGGCCTTTTCCAGATCAAATTCGGTCATACCTTCGCTCATTACTTTTGTGGGCAACCTCTCGGTCTACTGTCCCGTTTTCTGAGGCACATCGGCATTGAACGGCACCCACGCCAGCACGGTCGTGCCGCCGCCCGGCTCGGACGTGATGTCCACGTCGCCACCTACATTGCGGGCACGCGTCTGCATGTTCGACAGCCCGTGGCCCAGCGTCAGCCGCACCTTGCTCAGGTCAAAACCGCGCCCGTCGTCCTCCACCTCCAAAAGCGCCCGGTCGGCCGAGACCCACAGCAGCACCGAGACCTTCTTGGCCCGGGCGTGCTTGGCAATGTTGGCCAGCGTCTCCTGGCAGATATGGAACAGAGCAATCGCCTGGGGGTCCGGCAGCCCGATCATCGCTTCGGTCGTACCTTGCAGGTCGACCTCCACCTGCGTGTTGACCCGGAACTCCGACACCAGCCGTCCCAGGCCATCCAACAGGTTTTCCTCGTGCAGCTGCCGCGGCCGCAGGTCCAAAATGTAGGCTCGGATGTCACGGATGGTGCTGTTCAGGTCATCAATGGCCTGCTCGATACGCTGGTTGGCCTGCTCGCTGTTCTCGGCCATCAGCAGGCGGGCGTGCTCCAGGGTCAGCCCCACCGCATAGATCGATTGGATCACACCGTCGTGCAGGTCCATGCCGATGCGCTCACGCTCCTCCAACACCGCCAGGCGGCGCTGCTGCAGGTTCAAGCGCACGTTCTCGATGGTCATCCCGATCCACGAGGCAATCGCCGAGAGGAACTGCGCTTCCAGTTCGCCCAGCGGTCGCTTGATGCCGGTCGCCACGCACAGCACGCCCAGAACGCCCTGCCGCCCGTTGAGCGGGAAGCAGGCCACCTGGCTGAAGGGGCTGTTGAGCGCCTCTTTGCTCAGGCTGGCCCCATCCTCCGACGGCAAACTGAGCAGTTCCGACTGCCCGGTCAGGGCGGTCTTGCCGACCATGCCCTCACCCAGCTGGAACTGCTGCTGCATCCACAGCGACTTGAGCTTCTTGCGCCGGCTGCGCTGATGCACGCAGTCCAGCGTGCGCGTGTCGCCATGGCGCAGGTAGATTTCGCCCGCCTCCAGGTTGAGGTAGTCCATCACCTGGGTCAGCGACTTGTCCAGGATGGCGTCGATGTCGGAGGAGGACGCCAGGGTGGAGGCCAGCTCGTTGAGCAGGGCCAGGTTCTCGTTGCGGCGGGTCAGCACCCGGTCACGGCGGATCAGCTGCTTGTACAGCCGGGCGTTCGAGATCGCCACCGCCGCATAAGCCGCCAGCGACTCGATGACCATCTGGTCGTCCTCGCTGAACGTGGCGCCGTCCTTCTTGTTGGTCAGGTAGATCTGGCCCAGCTGCCGGTTGCCCTGCCGGATCGGCACGCCCAGGAACGAGGTCATCGGCGGGTGGTTCTCCGGGAAACCGGCGCTGCGCGGGTCCTCGGCGATGCTCGCCACGCGGATGGTCTGGGTGGATTGCATTAAAGCGCCAATCAGCCCCAGCCCAACGGGCGGGTGCTCCATTTGCGCGATCTCTTCTTTTGGCATCCCAATCGGAATAAAACGCTCCAGCTCACCGTCTTCGCCCAGCACGCCCACCGCAGCGTACTGCGCCCCGGCCTGTTCGCAGGCCAGGGTTGCAATCCGCTCCAGCAGGGAGTCGAGAGAAACGTCTTGAACCAGCTCCAGGCTGGCTTTGTGGAGAGCCAGCAAGCGCTCTTCCAATTGTTCTCGAGTCAGGGTAACCATACTTAAACCGTTCTTCATTTTACCCGATAACGCCGGTAACCGCAATTAACCTTCATTGAAAGGGGCTGCGAAAAGGCTGCAGGCGAGCAGCCGGCGCTCGCCCTGGGTCATCGATGTTCTTCAGCTATACCTTCAATGGTGAAATTTTTAACAATAGTATTTAGATACATTATACCCGATATAGGACCGGCGGTCAAATCCGGGTATAATCCCCTTTACAAACTTTACAACCAAAGAGCGTAACACAGCCCCAGCGGGGCTCTTCGCTCTTTTATTTTGGAGGCAACATCATGTTTGATGGCATTTTTCGACGACGGGAAGACGAAAACGAGTTCCGCAGTCAGAACCGCGTGCCGCCGGGGCAGTCCGTCACCAACAAGTTCCCCGTGCTGCATTACGGCCCGGTGCCCCGCTTCGACCCTCAGACCTGGGACTTTCGCATCCTGGGTGAGGTCGAGGAGCCGCAGACCCTTAACTGGGAGCAGTTCAGCGCCCTGCCCCGCACGACCCTGACCATGGACATCCACTGCGTGACCGCCTGGAGCAAGTTCGATACCACTTGGGAGGGCGTCTCGCTGCGCACGCTGATCGACCAGGGTCTACTCAAGCTCAAGCCCGAGGCCATCTTCGTGATCGAGCACGCCGAATTCGGCTTCACCACCAACCTGCCGCTGGACGTGACCCTGCAAGAGAACTTCTTGCTGGCCACCCACTTCAACGGACTGCCCCTCACCCCCGACCACGGCTTCCCGCTGCGGGCGGTCATCGGCGCCATCCCCGACCGGGAAGACCTGAAGGTGCCGTACTTCTGGAAAGGCGCCAAGTGGCTGCGCAGCCTTGAGTTCTCGGCCTACGACCAGCCCGGCTTCTGGGAGCGCGCCGGTTATCACAATGAAGCCGACGTCTGGAAAGAGGAGCGCTACGGGTAAAACCGGGATCGCCAGGGATGTAAAAGAGAAGAAGAGCTTCAAAGCTCTTCTTCTCTTTTAATAAGGGCTTCGGGATTTGCTTCTTATCGGTCGAATTTGGTACAATCCAATCAAGGGGGTAGAAAGGAGAGCATTTCTATGGGGGAATTCCTCACCGTGATCGGCTACATTTTTCTTGGACTGGTGAGTCTGATAATCTTATTCATCATCTATGGCGTCTTCATCGAGCCGCGCTTCATCATCGACGTGACCCGTCCCGTCGCCCACATCCCCAACTTGCCGCAAGATTGGGAGGGTCGTGAAATCGCGGTGATCGCCGACCTGCAGGTGGGCATGTGGCTCGGCAACACCGGAGCCATCCGCCGGGCGGTCAAAAAAATCCTCGAAGATCCACCCGCCGCGGCGTTGGTGCTGGGCGATTTCATCTATCACGCCGCCGACCATACCGATGAGGTTGTGCACACAGTGCAAGAGCTGCTCTCCCCGCTGGTGGAGGCGGGCATCCCGGTCTACGGTGTGCTGGGCAACCACGATTACAGCGTGGTCGACCGCTCTGATCCCAATATGAACTACACACGTGCCATCGAGACCCGCGACGCCATGAAAGAGATCGGCATCCGCATGCTGGAAAACCAGGCGGCCGAACTGGCGTCGCCCAAAGAGAAGAACGCCTGCCCCTTCTACCTGGTTGGCATCGGCTCATACATGGCGCAAGACAGCGAGATCGAGGAGGCCTTCTCCCACGTGCCCGACGCCGCTCCGCGCTTCGTGTTTATGCACAACCCCGAACTGGTTTAAGGACATCGCCCCTGAAAAGGCCCCGGCGGCGGTGGCCGGCCATACGCACGGCGGCCAAATCCGCATCCCCGGCCTGCCCAATTGGTCGTACCTGAGCCTGTTCGAGTCAGACCCGGTGCACATGGACGGCTGGATTGAAGATGACTTCGGCAAGCCCGGCAACCACCTGTACGTCAATCGCGGCATCGGTTTCAGCGACTATCCCATCCGCATCAACTGCCCCCCAGAAGTGACCCGGTTTAAGCTTGTGGGAGAGTAGAGGGTAAATGCACGCCAGGCCTCCATATACCATCGGCATCATGAAAGTCAAGGTCGAGGAGACCAAGGCGTCGAAGAATTTCGGTGAGTTGGTTGATCAGGGCCTGGCCTTGTTCCGTCAGGAGCTGAAGGACCTCAACGTCAGCATCTCCGTCTTCCAGTTCACCGGCCCGCACCTCATCCCTGTCGAAGGCGCTTACCTTCCGTTCGATTTCCTCCAGCTCGGCGTCAGCGAGAAGATCGAGCGCGACATCGACTTCCTGTTGATCCTGACCGAGGTTGACCTGTCGCCCACCACCCACACCTACGTGCTGGCCTATCCCAGCCAATTAACCAACATCGGCATCATCTCCACCAAGCGCCTGTGGTCCGAGTTCTGGGGCCGCGCCCCCGATCAGCAGTTGGCTGCCCGACGGCTGTCGGCGCTGCTGCTGCACACCTTCGGCCACACGCTTGGCCTGCCGCACGATGAGAACCCCACCAACGCCATGTACGATTTCACCATCATCGACGATCTGGATGGCATGCGCGTCTATGACGCCCGGCAAATTCACGCCATACAGCAGCGCCTGCCCGCCGAGGCCCACGATCGGGTTGCCCAGCGCCACCTGGTGCGCTTTGCCTTCGGCCAATTCTTCTCAAACGGCGGCGCCATACTCAAAGGCGTCTGGCAGGTTAACCCGCTGCATCTGCTGACGCGCCTGCCAACCATGATCACCACCGGCGTTTCGGTGATTATCCTGTTCCTGTTCAACGCTGAAATTTGGGACATCGCCGGGCAGGTAGAGCTGTATCAAATCATCTTGTTCTCTCTGTTTGCCATGATCGGCGCCGAGCTGCTGCTCTACAACTCCTTCGGCCTGACTGCTCTTTCGAACCGGCGCAAGGGGCTGTCAGAGTCGACTGTAATTACAATCGTTACCACTCAGCTCAGCCTGATCGTCACCATTCTGTTGATCTACCTGATATTCCTGGCGCTCATGTACCTGATCGTGCTGTTCATCATCCCGCCCGAGTTGATGACCACCTGGCCGACCGCCGGGCCCGTCACCACCCCCATCGACCATCTCAAACTGGCCATGTTCTCCGCCGGCATCGGCGTCCTCACCGGCTCGCTGGGCGGACGCTCTGATAGTCCGAAGGTGATTCGGAGTATCCTGTTTTTGAATGAAGAAAGTTGAGGTTGGGGGATTGGGGATTGGGGAGCGGGGAGTGGTAATTTGTCCTCAATCCCTAATCCCCAATCCCCTTGACAAATCCGCCCTTCTCACATACAATTCACTCAATCGTACAATAATACAATTTTAGGAGGCAATCCTCGTTTGATCGATTTACAGCTCGATCTGCGCTCTCGGACGCCGATTTACGCCCAGATCGTCGAGCAGATTCAAGCGCTGCTCAATGGCGGTAAACTGCAGCCCGGCGACCAGCTGCCCACCATCCGCGAGCTGGCCTCGCAGTTGGGCGTGAACTTCAATACGGTCGCCCGGGCATACCACATCCTGGACGAAAGCGGCATCATCTCCACCCAGCACGGCCGCGGCAGCTACATCCTCGATCGTCCCGAGGCGGCCAAGAGCCAGCCCCTGCAAGGCGACGCCCTCGACCGGCTGACCCGGCGCTATCTCTCGGCCGCCACCCGCCTGGGCTACGATTTTGAAACGATCCGTGAACGGATGGAAGAGCACTTGCAAACAAAGGATTTTGAAGAACACACATGAAAACACGTATCTTATTGATCGCCGTCCTGGCGATCGTCCTGGCCTCATTCATCATGGCCGCCCTGGCTTACCCGCAGCTGCCCGCCCGCGGCGTCACCCATTGGAACGCTCAGGGGCAGCCGGACGGCTACTCCTCGCGCTTCGCGGCAGCCTTTATCCTGCCGATCATGCTGGTGGTCGTCGTTGGGCTGCTGCTGCTCTTGCCGCGCATCGATCCCAGGCGCTTCAATGCGGCCGGGTTCCGCCAGAGTTATTACGGGTTTATCGTGGTACTCGCCGCGTTCCTGGTGTACCTGCAAGCGCTGACCATGCTGTATAACTTCGGCGTGCGCTTCAATATGCTGCAAGCCATGATTCCCGGGCTGGCCCTGCTCGAATTTGGCGCCGCCTACCTGATGCTCCATGCCAGGCCCAACTGGTTCATCGGCGTCCGCACACCATGGACTCTGAGCAGCGACCAGGTCTGGCGGGAGACAAACGTCGTGGCGGCTCGCGGCTTTGCAATTTCAGGCATCATCGCCTTGTTCGGGCTGGCCCTCCCCAGCCTGGCGTTCCTGTTGGTGATTGTGCCGATCTTGTTCGTCGCTTTTTATTCCATCGTCTATTCCTACGCTGCCTACCGGCGCATCCATAAAGCCGGTTAATGTTTCACGTGAAACATGGCGCCGGCGCAGCGTGCCGGCGAATCGAATGTTTCACGTGAAACAATTCCTTCGTTCACCGTCTGGGTTTCAACATTTTGCCCTGCCGGAATTGTTTGAAAAGGTTCTTATCATGGAAACCGTAATTCAAGTCGATCATCTCGTCCATCGCTACGGCGATCATCCCGCTCTGCAGGACCTGAGCTTTTCTGTCCACAAGGGCGAAATCCTCGGGCTGCTTGGGCCAAACGGCGCCGGGAAAACCACCACCGTTCGCCTGCTCAATGGGCTCTTCCCGCCAACCTCCGGTCAAATAAGCGTCCTCGGGTCCAATCCCGTCACGCAAGGCGACAAGGTCCGCTCCCAGACGGGTGTGCTGACCGAGACGCCCGCCCTGTATGAGCGCCTGACCGCCCGCCAGAACCTGGAATTCTTCGGCACCCTCGACGGCATGGACAGCGCCGAGATCAAGCCGCGCACGGAAGAGCTGCTGCAGTTCTTCAATCTCGAAGAACGCGGCAACGACCGGACCGGCACGTATTCCAAGGGCATGAAGCAGCGTCTGGCCCTGGCGCGCGCGCTGCTCAACCATCCGCAGCTGCTGTTCCTCGATGAGCCGACCTCTGGCCTGGACCCCGAAGCCGCCCAACAGGTCCATGAACTGGTGATCGGTTTACGCAACCGCAGTGAACACACGGTGCTGCTGGCGACCCACAACCTGTTCGAAGCCGAGCGGCTGTGCGACCGCCTGGCGATTTTGAACAAAGGCCGCTTGCTGGCCATCGGCACACTCGACGAGCTGCGCCGGCTGGTCTCGCCCGGACTTTGGCTGCAGGTCAAGCTGTATCAGACGCTGCCGGCGCAGGCGCAGGCCGCTCTTCAAGGCCTCCCCGGCGTGCTGCAGAATCAGCCGGGTGAGAACGGCGACTGGCGGGTGCAGGTGGAGCAAGAAGCCAACATCCCCACGGTCGTCACCGCATTGGTGCAGGCGGGCGCGCAGATCACTGCGCTGATGCCGCAAAAGGTCTCACTCGAAGAAATCTACTTCAAGCTGCAAGGGCAGCGGGAAGGTGTCAAATGAACACGAAAATCATCACCGCCATCGCCAAAAAGGATCTGCTGGAAGTGCGCCAGAATAAGGCCGCCTGGATCCCCATGGTCGTTGTACCGCTGATCTTTGTCTTTATCCTGCCGTTGGCGCTCATCTTGGCGCCTGCCTCGCTCGGCTCCAGCATGATGAGCGATCCGGATATGGCCGGTTTCTTTGCCAACTTGCCTCTGGGTCTCTCACAAGTGCTTTCCGGCCTGAATGACATGCAGTCCACCATCGTGCTCATGCTGGGTTACTTCTTTGCGCCCATGTTCCTGATCTTCCCGCTCATATTCTCGACCGTCATCGCCGCCGAGTCCTTCGCGGGCGAGCGTGAGCGCAAGACGATGGAGGCGCTGCTCTACACGCCCGCCACCGATACCGAGCTGTTCCTCGGCAAGGTCGCTGCCGGGTTGACGCCTTCGCTGCTCATCACCTGGGTGAGCTTCATTCTCTACATCCTGGTTCTCAACATCGCCGCCTGGCCCATCTTCGGCTATGTCTGGTTCCCGCTCGTAACCTGGTATCCGCTGATCTTCTGGATCAGCCCGGCGCTGGCGTTGATCGGCGTCTCGGCTACCGTGCTGATCTCCTCCCGCACCCAGACCTTCATGGGCGCTTACCAGACCAGCTCCAGTCTGGTCGTGCTCGTCGTGGGCCTGATGATAGGGCAGGCCACCGGCGTTCTCTACCTGGGCGTCGTCACCGGCCTCATTCTCGGCCTCGTCCTGTGGATCATCGCCGCTGTCCTGACTGCCATCGCTGTGCGCGGCTTCAACCGGGCCCGGCTGCTGACTTCAACGACAAGTTAGATGGTTTGTATAGGGATAGTAGAGAGTAGAGAACAGAGGAAAGAGAGTAGAGAGCAGAGAGCAGTAAAAACTTAAATGCTTGAGCTGCTCTCTGCTCTTTGACACAACAGCGGAGGGGGCGGTCAGCTCCCTACTCCCTGCTCCCTGCTCCCTGTTCTCTACTCTCTGTTCTCTGTTCTCTGCTCTCTTTCCCCAAATTCCGTATACAATACACCTAGAATCTCTCCAGGAGTCGACCGCATGTCTTCCAATCCCAAACGCAACGGCTTGTTCGCCTTTTTCATCGTCACCTTCGTTTTCTCGTGGGCGCTGTGGATCCCGGCCGCACTGACCGGGCAGACCAGCATGGAGTTCCCCACCGTGCTGCTGTTTGCCCTGGGCGGTTTCGGCCCCTCCATGGCCGGGATCCTGATGATCAGCCGCTACGGCATGGTCAAAGAGCGCCGCAACTTCTGGCGCAGTATCCTCGACTTCAGCCGCATCCGCCCGGTCTGGTATGTCTTGCTCTTCTTCAGCTTTCCGGTGATCTTCCTGCTTTCCTTGCTGCTGAACTCCCTGATTGGCGGCGAACCGGCTGCAATGGCCCAGTGGCGCGGCATCCTGGCCGCGCCCGCCTCCGTGATCCCCGTCATCATCATCGGCATCTTTACCGGTCCGTTGGCCGAAGAGCTTGGCTGGCGTGGCTTTGCGCTCGACCGGATGGCCCGCCGGTTCGGCCTGCTCGGCGCGGCGCTGATTCTCGGCCTCATCTGGTGGGCCTGGCACCTGCCCTTGTTCTTCATCCGCGGCACCACCCATTACACCTGGGGCCTTTTCACGCCTTTCTTCTGGCTGTTCCTCGCCAACGTCATCCCGCTCTCGGTCTTCCTGGCCTGGGCCTACGAGCGCAACCACCGCAGCATCCTGGCGGCCATCATCGGCCACTTCATGTACAACTTCACCCTCGGCCTGTTTTACCCGTTCGGGGCCACGCTGATGCTGATCCAGACCGTCCTGTTGTATCTCGTGGCGGCCGGACTGGTCATCTTTGACAAGAAGTGCGGCCCGCACACGGTGCAGGTAGTGCACGCAGAACCCGAGGCGTAAGGGTTGGCGTGGCCTCGGGAAGCGCAGTTTGCAACGAAATTGCAATGTTATCGATTTCATTTTTAATGTTTATTTAATCTGGCGGTGATATACTTTCATTTGTCAGACGCCCGGGTGCCCCCCTCACCCTGGCGTCTGATACTTTAACGGGGGAAAACAAAGGAGGGTTGTCCGTGAAATTTCGACCGTTTCCACACATACTGCTGAGCCTGTTGGTCGCGCTGCTGGCGCTGGCCTTGTCCGGCTGTACCTTTCCCACCCGCACGCCTGCGGTTACACCCGGCTCGCCCAACCCCACCATCCCGCCCCTGCCCGGAGGCGCCGGCACGTCCGTCCCGCAGACCGTCGACATCTACCTGATCGCCCTGGGCGACGGCGGTCAGACCGGCCCCGAGATCGGCTGCGGCGACAGCGTCGTGGCGGTGCCGGTGCAGATCCCGGCCACCCAAGGGGTGCTGCGGTCGGCCATGCAGCAGATGCTGTCCATCGACCAGGAGTATTACGGTCAATCCGGGCTGTACAACGCCCTCTACCAATCCGACCTGTCCGTCGACAGCATCTCGATCGACAATGGCGCCGCCAGCATTTACCTCACCGGCGACCTGGTCTTAGGAGGCGTTTGCGACAGCCCGCGCGTCGAAGCCCAACTGACGCAGACCGCCACCCAATTCAGCACCGTCCAATCCGCCCAAATCTACGTCAACGGAACACGCTTACAAGACCTGCTCTCTCAACAGTAGCCACACGCTCCCAGCGGATGGGTTCCGTTTCCCCCCACGCCGGGCCGCGGGCACGGCTGCCGCGCGCCTGCACAATCTCACGATTAAGCTATACTAATAGCTGCAACCACGATCCGCCAACCAAAGGAGCCTTTATGCCCGGTGTCATAATCCCCGAGACCCTGCACGTCGACGAGCTTCCCGGCGTCTGGTCCCCGGTTCAATGGGAACAGACCCGCGAGGAGCAAGCCCAAGAGATCGAAGCCCAGGCCGAATCCAGCCTGCTGCGCAACATCGACATCCCCGAGACCATCCTGCGCCTGCTACTCAACGAGACCGACGTCGAGAACCTGTATGCCCCGCCCCAAGGCTACGACCTCGAAGAGCAGGGGGAGTGGGACCCGGAGCTGATCAGCTTCGCCTTCGTGCGCCCGGTCAAGCTCGAATCCGTCAAGCGCGGCCAGGACTACCTCGAAGTGGTATACAGTTTTGGCGATCGGGGTTCCTGGTCGTTCGAAATCCATCCTGAAAAAGTGGTTATCCAAAGGATATAGCATGCAAGACCATACCGTGCAGTTACCCTGGGGGGACGAGAAGATCACGCTCAAGCTGCCCGAAACCTGGCACATCGCCGGAGTGTTCGAGCCGCGCGGCCTGCCGGGCGTGCCCGACCCCGCCGCGGAAGCCGCTCGCAGCCTGCAATCGCCCATCGGCTGCGGCCGCCTGTCGGAACAGGTCAAGCCCGGCATGCGGGTGGCACTGGTGATCGACGACGCCAGCCGCCCGACCCCGGTTGCAAGCTTCCTGCCGGCGGTGCTGGCAGAGCTGGCGCGCGGCGGCGTTCCGCTGGAGGACGTTACGGTGGTGCCGGCGCTGGGCGTCCACCGCCCGATGACGCCCGATGAGGTCCTTCAACGCACGGGCATCCCCGGTTTGAAAGCTGAGACCCACGACTGCGACGATCCGGAGAAGCTCAGCTTCCTCGGAACAACCTCACGCGGTACGCCGGTCTCCTTCAACAAGGTGGTGGCGGAGTCGGATCTCATCGTCTCGGTCGGCTGTATCGAGCCGCACATCATCGCCAGCTTCGGCGGCGGCTACAAGAACCTGCTGCCGGGGGTGGCCTCGCGGGCCGCCATTGCCCACAACCACGGCCTCAACTGCCGCCCGGGCACCTTCAACATGGTCGGCCAGCCCATCGAGCGCAACCCGATGCGCCTCGACCTGGAAGAGGCCGGCAAGATGCTCAAGCCGCCGGTGTTCATCGTCAACGCCGTGCTGAACAGCTCGCTGGAACTGGTGTGCGTAGTGGCGGGCGATCCAATCGCCGCCCACCGCGCCGGGGTCCAGACCAGCGCCGAGATCTACGGTGTGCAGATCCCCGCCCTGGCCGACGTGGTCATCACTGCCTCGCATCCGATGGATCAGGACCTGCGCCAGGGCGTCAAGGCGCTGGCAAACAACATCCGCGCCCTGCGCAAGGGCGGTTCCATGCTGACGGTGGTGCGCGCGGACGAGGGTGTGGGGGTCTTCGGTCTGGCGAACAAGAAGCTGCCGGTCGGCAAGAAGGCGCTCAAATTCCTCAGCCCGGCCATCCTGCCGCTGGTGCCAAAGCTCAAATTGAGCGGCATGGCCGAGGAGGATAAGTTCTTCCTGTACTTTGCCCTGCAGGCCATGCGCCACGGCAACCTGATGCTCTACGGCCCCACCATCCCGGCCGAGGTGCAGGGCAATCTGCCCTTCGTCTCCTTCGTCGAGCAGCCGATGGAGGCCATCCGGCGCGCGGCCCAGCAGTTCCCGGAGAAGGCGGAGGTGGTGGTGCTGCCGTTCGGAGGGAGCACGTACCCGATACTGCCATAAAGATAGCGAGTAGAAAACAGAGAGGACAGCAGCTGTCCTCTCTGTTTTCTACTCGCTCTGGTTTTAATCTGCCCGAATGTGCGCCACGGTCACGCCGTCGCCGCCCTCATTGTTCAGACCGGCCTCGAAGTTCTTGACGTGCGGCGAGTCGCGCAGGGCATCCCGCACAACCTGGCGCAGCTTGCCGGTGCCTTTGCCGTGGATGATGCGCACGAAGGGCATGCCGGAGAGGTAAGCGTTCTCGATGTACTGGTCGAGACGCTCGAGGGCCTCTTCGGCTCGCTGACCGCGCAGGTCCAGCTCGATGCCGGGGGATGGGTGTAACAACGAGACGCCGCCAGACGGGACGGAGGTCGAGGCGGGCTCGCTGCGGCGTGCTGCGGGGGCGCGCTCGGGGGCTTCTTCGCGCTGCGGCTGGCCGGGGCGCTGGATGTCACTCAGCCGGGCACGGACGCGGAAGACGCCCATCTGCACCTCCACCTCTGACTCGCCGACGGCGGTGACCACGCCCTCCATGCCCAGCGAGCGCAGCCGCACCTTGTCGCCGGTGCGCAGCGGTCGCGGCTGGGCCACGGCCTGGCGCTTGCGCTCCACCGGGCGCTGCACGCTCTCTTCCAGCTCTTCGACCTGCTCCTGGATGTTCTTGAGCGCCTCCAGCGGCTGGCGGGCGCGGTTCAGATCGCGGCGCAGGTCGTTCAGCTCGGCCTTGAGCTCGTCGACCTCTTTCTCAGCCTCGACCCGGGCCCGATCCAGCACGGCCAGGCGCTCATCCTCGATGTTCTCCAACCGGTCGGACAGCTGCGCGCGGACGCGCTGAGCCTGCTCGCGGGCGTCTTCAGCTTCGCTGCGGGCCTGGCGGGCCAGGTCGCGCTGGCGGTGGATCTCGTCCAGCAGGTCCTCGGCGCGCAGGTCCTCAGGGTTAAGCTCGCTGCGGGCATCGGTCAGGATCTCCGGCGGCAAGCCGAGCCGCTCGGCAATCAACAGAGCGTTGGAGCGCCCGGGCAGGCCAATGGTCAGGTGGTAGGTGGGCCGCAGCGTTTCGAGGTTGAACTCCATCGAAGCGTTGACCACGCCTGGGGTGGTATGGGCGAAGGCCTTCAACTCGGGGTAGTGGGTGGCGACCAGCGACGGGATGCGGTGCTGCACCAGGAAGGTCAGCAGGGCACGCGCCAGAGCGGCGCCTTCTTGCGGATCGGTGCCGGCGCCCAGCTCGTCGAGCAGGACGAGGGTGCGCGGCCCGGCCTGGGCGAAGATGCGCACGATGTTGGTGACATGGCCCGAGAAGGTCGACAGCGACTGCTCGATAGACTGCTCGTCGCCAATGTCGGCGTAGACGTCCTCGAAGATGCTGATGGTAGAGCCGGACTGGGCCGGGATATGCAGCCCGGTCTGGGCCATGAGCGCCAGGAGGCCGGCGGTCTTGAGCGTAACGGTCTTGCCGCCGGTGTTGGGTCCGGTAATGACCAGCGAGAAGGTCTGCGGGTCGAGATCGATATCGATGGGCACGACCATCTCGGGCTTAAGCAGCGGGTGGCGGGCCTTGAACAGGCGCATGATCGTGCCGGGGTGACGCTCGGTCTCCGGACGCGGCGACACCAGCACCGGCTCGGCAGCGTGCATATCGTCGGCATACTTAGCGCACATCAGGGCCAGGTCGATTTCGGCCTGGGCCCGCAGGATGTCCATGATCTGATCGGCGTAGCGGCCTACCTGCATCGACAGCTCGGCCAGGATGCGGCGCTCTTCGTCACGCTCGGCCAGCTGCAGCTCGTGGTACTCGTTGTTCAAATCGACCACAGCCAGCGGCTCGACGAACAGGGTTGCGCCGGAGGAGGACTGATCGTGGATGATGGAGCGGATGCGCCCCTTGAACTCAGCCCGCAGCGGGATCACGTAGCGGCCGTTGCGCTGGGTGATGATCTGCTCCTGGAGCATGGGGGCGTTGTTGGCGTCGTTGATCATGCGCTCCAGGCGGCTGAGCAGGCGGCTGTGGGCCACCTTGAGCTCGCCGCGGATGCGTCCCAGCTTGTCGGAGGCCGAGTCCATCACCTCGCCGCGCTCGGAGATGGAGCGCGAGATGGCGTCCACCAGCCCAGGCGGCGGGACGAGGCGTACGGCGATGGCCTTGAGGTTCTCCAGCGGCTCGGACTGGCGGTCAAGGGTGCGGTTGACCTCGCGGGCGGCGATCAGGGTATTCTTGACGTCGAGCAGGTCGGAGCCTTCGAGCACTCCGGCGCGGGAGGCCAGGTCGACCTGAGAGCGCACGTCCCGCGCGCCGCCGATGGTGAAGTCGCCGTAGACCGCCAACAGCCGGCGGGCCTCGGTGGTCAGGGCGAGGCGAAACAAGGCCTCGTCGAGGTCGGGCGTGGGGCGCAGGGCGCGCGCCAGCTCCGCCGAGAGGCTGAAGGCAGCGTAGTCCGCCAGCCGCGCGAGGATCTTGGGATATTCCAGGGTGAGCAGGGTCTTCTCGTCCATAACCCTTTGAGTCTACCATATAAGGAAAGGGATTCGGGCGCAGAGAATAGTTCTGGAGGGGGGTTTCGTTCCTGCCACCCTAAAGGTCGCTAACGCATACGAAAGACAAGCCCCGCTTGCACGGGGCTTGTCTTTAAGGGGTAACCGGAAGGACTTCCCTCTCGACCTGCTCTTCTAGCTGCTCGCGGGCAGTTTCCAGGTCATACATGCACTGCAAGTTGACCCAAAACTGCGCCGTAGTGCCCAATGCCTTTGCCAACCGCAGGGCGGTCTCCGCCGTTACGGCCCGCCGTCTCAGCACGATATCGTTGATGCGGTTGGAAGGCACGCGCATGGCGCGGGCGAGCTGGTTCTGGCTGACCCCATGGGCTTGAGGAACTCCTCCAGCAAGACTTCACCGGGATGGAGCGGGGGAAAATCACGGGCCATAGAACCTCCTAGTGGTAGTCCTCAATCGTAATAAGGATGCAGGCATCGTCCCAACCTGCTTTGAGACGTTTTGCCTTGGCCTTACCCCGTTTTTATGGTCAATCGCCCAGGGGGATGCTTTTTACCCTCAGATCCGCTATTTTTCTTGTAAAAAGTTAATGACGGCCTGGTTAAATTCGTCCGGCCGCTCCATATTAGGCACGTGCGCGCTGTTCGGCAAGATGCATGTTTTTGTGGATGGAATCTCTTGCGCCATGAAGGTCGCTGCTCGCAAAATTTCCGGATGATCCAACTCGCCCGCGATGACCATGGTAGGAACCTGTACTTCCTTGAGCCGGTTCGCCGCCGGGGGATCCAGCGGATGCAAAGGCTGCATGTCCACCTTCATGAAGGTCTGGTTTGCAACCGCTGTATGGTTCATCTCTGCTGCCCGCTGCCGCACCAGGGGATCGACCTGTTCCGGTTTCCGGAACATGCCATCCACCCATAATTGAATTTGCAGTTCAGATGCTCGCTGCAGATCATTTTGCTGGAGCGCGGAGAACATTTCCATCATTCCCGGCGGAGGCTCCCCTTGCATTTCGAAGCCACTCGGCACGGTTGAGACCAGAATGAGCGCTTGGGCCATATCCGGGTGCTCCAGAGCGAAGTCAAGAACGTTTGCGCCACCCATGGAACAGCCAATCAGCGCCGCCTTTGGGATACCCAGGTGCTTCATTAAGGAATAAATTTCATCCCGGCGGACGACCGGTCCCTGCGCGGGGTCCGACCTGCCAAACCCGCGCATGTCGAAACGGATCACCTGGTAACTGCGAGCAAAGAATGCAAACTGCTCATCCCACATCCGGCTGTCAACAAAACCGGCATGTGCCAGGAGCAGCGCATCCCCTTGGCCGGCAGTTTCATAGTAGATTCTTGCGCCATCCAGGGTCATGTAATCTTTCGTTGTTTTTTCCATCGCGAATATTCTCCATCGCATTAAGCTCTCTCTACCAGGATGATTATAAACGATCTCGTCCAGGATCTACCCTTTAAGGAAAGGGATTCGAGCGTTTGGCGGGGAGAATCATGCTGGAGGAGGGGTTAAAGCCCGCTTGATTTCCCTTTCTCATCCTGTTATAATAATCAAGGTAAATCTTACCAAATATGTTTTTAATACCACCAATGTCAATTTAATGAATGTCGCACAAAAAGGAGCTTCTATGTCGCGTCTCTATCGTATCCTCATCGTGCTCGTCGCCGTTCTCACTGTGGTTTCCTTCACCCCACAGGCCGTGCCTGCTCAGGCGGGCGTTTCCCAAACCTACCTCATTCTTTATAAGAGTCAAGCCGTCCCCAAGGATGCCGCTGCCACAATTGCCAATGCGGGCGGCTCCCTGGTGTACGCTTACGATCCAATTGGGGTTGCCATCGCCAGCTCGGACAGCGCATCGTTCCGGGGCAAACTGATGAATGACAAACGGATCGAAGGCGCTTCGGCCACAGATAATTTTGGCGTCCAGTTAACCGGCGATGTGGAAGTCGTGGATACGCTGGAAGTCAGCCAGGCCGATGGCTGGGGAGATCCTTCCTCGGGTCTACAGTGGGACATGGTTCAAATCCACGTGCCCGAAGCCCACGCAGTTAATGCCGGCAGTCCTTCCGTAGTGGTAGGAGATATCGACACCGGCCTGGATTACAACCATCCGGACCTGGCACCGAATGTTGATTTTGCCAACAGTGTATCCTGTGTCGGCGGCGTCCCCAATCAAGACCCAGCCGCATGGATGGATGACAACGGCCACGGCACGCATACCGCAGGCACCATCGCGGCGGCCAAGAATGACATTGGCATCGTGGGTGTGGCTCCGAATGTGAAGATCGCCGGGATCAAAGCCGGGAACGGCGACGGCTACTTCTTCCCGGAAGCCGTGGTGTGCTCCTTCATGTGGGCAGCGGAGCATGGCATCGATGTGACCAACAACTCCTATTACGCCGACCCCTGGCTATTCAACTGCAAAAATGATGCCGAACAGCACGCCATCTGGAAGGCCGAACAACGCGCCATCCGCTACGCGATGTCAAAGGGCGTCGTGGTCGTGGCGGCCCAGGGCAATGAAAATATGGATCTATCGAAGACCAATATTGACACCTCCAGCCCGGATGACGGCACACCGATCACGCGTGAGGTGACCAACGCTTGCGCGGTCGTTCCGGTTGAGATTTCGGGCGTCGTGGGCGTCACGTCGGTTGGCAACTTGCTGCAAAAGTCTTACTACTCCAGCTACGGCGTGGGCGTGGCCCAGGTCACCGCTCCGGGCGGCGACAGCCGTTACCAAAAAACGGCAGCTGCCATGCGTGGAACTGTACTCTCCACATACCCCAACAACCGCTACGCCTACCTTCAGGGCACCTCCATGGCTTCACCACACGTGGCCGGCGTGGCCGCTCTCATCCTGAGCCAGTACGGTAAAATGCCGCAAGGGGCTGTGCAGGCGATGCTTACGCAAACGGCAGATCCTCTGGCATGCCCGCCCAATCCGTTCGATCCAGGCGGAACAGGCCGTTATCTGGCGACCTGCCAGGGAGGCGAAGGATACAACGGTTTCTTTGGCCACGGACAGGTGAACGCGTTTAGCGCAGTATCGAAACATCCGTAACCCAAGGTTATCGAACCAATATGCCCCGCAGTTGAGACTTCAACTGCGGGGTTTTTGTTTGAAATTCCGATTCCAATCAGGATCGAGCGTTTGGCGAGTGGAATCCATTCGGTCATGTTATAATTGATTATATGGGTAGAATTTCTACTCTACTGTGACCCCAAAAATACCTGGCATATCCATGGATAAGTTTGATCTTGGAGGAAAAATGGACCCTATTGAAACTGTGATTGCTTATTTTAAAGCGCTTGATTCCGCGGATATGCAGCAGGCGGACCAATACCTTGCCGAAGATTATCAATTGATCGATTTTGCGCAAAAGCCGATGACGAAGGACGCTATGCTCGGTTTTCTTCGACAGATGAAGGTCGCTCTCCCCAACCTGCTCCATTCCCTGTACAACATCCGTTTGGAAAATGATGTAGTGAAGGTCACCGTCCAGCTCAGCGGGATGAACTCGGAAAACTTGGACCTGCGGGAAATGGGGATTGGCGTGGTCCGGAAGACGCAAAAATTCATCATTTTCCCCAATGGAAATTACGAGTTTACGGTGAAAGTTGGGAAAATCTCGACGGAACGGGACGTCTCCGCTGCATCCCCGAACCGGCGCATGTCGGGCATGCTGAAAGCATTGGGAGTGAATGTAGCCGCCCTTTGATTCCGTAAACGCCGGTGGTCGTTCGAAGAGATTAGTGAAAGAAAAGAACAACGAGGTCATCCCATGATCAGGGGATGACCTCGTTGTTCTTTTGCGTAACGGCTCGGGCAGCGGCTGCTGCCCGGCGTTACACGATTTCAAAATTTCGATTTAGTATCGACGGTTGCCGCCGCCGCCGCCGCCGCCGCTGCGACCGGAATTGCCGGAATTGCCGCGATAGCCACCGCCACCGCCACGATTGCCGCCATATCCGCCGCCGGAGCGCTCTTCGCGCGGGCGGGCAGCATTCACGGTCAGTTCCCGGTTGCCCAGGCTGTAGCCGCTGAACTGTTGGATGGCCTTTTGGGCCTCGTCCTGGCTGCTCATCGTAACAAAAGCGAAACCCTTCGAGGAACCGGTGTCACGGTCCTTGATCAGAGCAACTTCGTTAACGGTTCCGGCCTGCGCAAATAGATTGCGAATGTCTTCTTCAGTTGTGTCGTAGGAAAGATTCCCTACATAAAGCTTTGCTTCCATTGTTCCTAAACTCCTTCGTATTCCCGTAAAGGGTCATACGATTTCTAATTCTTGCCACCGCAATATCGGTGGAAAACTTCCTCACCTCGAGGACCTCGCCTTGTAGGGAAACAAAGATCCACCATCTCAAGAGTCTGATGGTAGACAATCATCATTCTAAAGGTGTTACCGGATTATAACATATGTGGAAACATTTGGGTTAAATGCAAGGGTACAATTTAAAAGTTGACGAACGGCGAGCAGATGCATCTGCCCGCCGTTCGTCAAGAATCTGCACAATAAAAAAAACCCCGGGCGTTTGCCTGGGGCTGCCGGTTTCGTTCTGCTGGCCGTTCAGGGGAGGTTGATTCTCCCGTCCGGTGAAACCTGGTAGCCCATTTTCGTAAGCTCATCCATATGCTCGACGGCTGCGGCTCGCGCCTCGGGCTGGAGCACAATAATGCACTTAAAAAGGGTGTTCTTGTGGCTGGCGGTGCGGATGTCGCCGCCGTAGTTGCGGGCAATGACGGTGTAAGAATCCTGCGGCATGACGCTGCCCAACTGGGCTTCTACGGAGCATTTGAATTGGTCGAGACCTGAATAGTCTCTCGATAAGTCGGCATAAACGGTATTATTCATCATGAAAATCTCCTATTTCCTCTTGAGGAAGCCGTATTTTCCCATACCCGCCCGGATCTGTCAACGGTTGGGAGGGGATTCTTATATGGTTCTAATCGACTTACAGGCTGAAAAAACTTTGCAGATTCGATAGCCGGGCAATTAAGGTCCAGGTGATCGTCAATCAGGGCCTGACTGCCTGATTGCCTGATCTCCGGCTTTTCCCCTATGGTATACTTTCGCCCGGAGTTAGGAGCGTATGCCACTACTTTCTGCCACGGGCCTGAGCAAGTCTTACGGCCCGAACGACATCTTCAGCGGCATCACCTTGAACGTCCCACACCGGGCGCGGATCGGCATGGTCGGCCCGAACGGGGTAGGGAAGACGACGCTGCTGCGTATCCTGGTTGGCACCGAAGAGCCGACCGAGGGTGAGGTTCAGCGCGCCCGCGGCCTGCGGATCGGTTACCTGCCGCAGGAGGTGACGCTGGTCTCGGAGCGTACGCTTTGGGACGAGTGCCTTACCGCTTACGAAGACCTGATTGCCCTGCAGCAGGAGCTGCGCCGGCTGGAAAAGCGCATGAGCGAACATCCCGGCGAGGCCGAGCAGACCCTGCCGACCTATGGGCGCTTGCAAGCTCAGTTCGAGCTGCAGGGCGGCTACACCTACGAGGTGCGCGTCGAGCAGACCCTGGTGGGCCTGGGCTTCGAGCGCGTCGACTTCCAGCGTCCTATCGCCCAGCTCTCGGGCGGCCAGCGCACGCGCGCCTACCTGGCCAAGCTGCTGCTGACCTCACCCGACCTGCTGCTGATGGACGAGCCCACCAACCACCTCGACATCGCGGCCATCGAGTGGCTCGAATCGTATATGAAGGACTGGGACGGGGCGGCGCTGGTGGTTTCACACGACCGCTACTTCCTGGACCAGGTGGTCGACACAGTCTGGGAGATGACCCCGGTGATGGAGGTCTACCACGGCAACTACAGCGCCTACCTGCAGCAGCGCGAGGAACGCTACGAGCGCATGCTGGCGGAGTACGAGGCCCAGCAGGCGTTCATCGAGAAGGAAGAGGAGTACATCCGCCGCAACATCGCCGGGCAGAACACCCGCCAGGCCCAGGGACGCCGCAAGCGCCTGGAGCGCTTGATCGAGGAGGCGCGCCTGACGCCGCCACCCGGCAAGCGCAGCCTGCACCTGCGCCTGGAGCCCACCATGCGCTCGGGCGACCTGGTGCTGCGCACTTACGACCTGGACGTGGGCTACCATGATGAGGGCCGGCCGCTGTTCCATGCTCCCGACATCGTGCTGCGGCGCGGCGAGTGCGCGGCCATCATCGGGCCGAACGGGGCCGGCAAGACCACCTTCCTCAAAACCATCCTGGGGCAGATCCCACCCTACGACGGCGAGTCGCAGCTGGGAGCGAGCCTGAAGGTCGGCTACTTTGCCCAGGCGCACGAGGGCCTGCACCCCGAGCACACCCTGATGCAAGAGATCGACGAGCTGGCGCCGCAGATGCTGCCGGGCGAGATGCGTGACTACCTTGCCAGGTTCCTGTTCACTGGCGACGACGTGTTCAAGACGGTCAGCGTGCTCTCGGGCGGGGAGCGCGGGCGGCTGGCGCTGGCACGGCTGGCGCTGCAAGGGGCCAACCTGCTGCTGCTCGACGAGCCGACCAACCACCTCGACCTGCCGTCGCAGGAGGTGCTGCAGGCGATCCTCAGCGACTTCGGCGGGACGATCCTGCTGGTGTCGCACGATCGCTACCTGATCGACGCCCTGGCGACGCAAGTGTGGGAAGTGTCGCCGGAGGAGAGCGCGCTGCGGGTGTTCAACGGGACGTACAGCGAGTATAAGTTGGCGCGCACGGCGGAGGCCAACGTTCAGGTGGAGACGGAAGCGGGGGTCAAGAAGAAGGAAGCGCGGCAGCCGCACAAACCCTCCACGGGGCCGAGCAAGTTTGAGATGCAGCGGCGGCGGCGGCAGGTGCAGGCGCTGGAGAAGGAGATCTCCGCGCTGGAGGAACGGCTGGGGGCCATCACCCGGCAGTTGGAGAGCCCCCCGGCCGACCCGGGCAAGGTGTGGCAGTTGGGGGAGGAGTACAATCAACTGCAGCAGGCGCTGGAAGAGAAGCTCCAGGCCTGGACTGAGCTGGCGGAGTAAGGGGGAATGTCTCAGGCCAAGGCATCAAGCTTAGATGTCTCACGCCAAGGCGCAAAGGCGCCAAGTTTAATATCTCACGCTAAGGCATCAAATTTGATGTCTCACGCCAAGGCGCAAAGGCGCCAAGTTTAAATGAATTTCTTAAACTTGGCGCCTTTGCGCCTTAGCGTGAGACATCTAAGCTTTGCGCCTTGGCGTGAGACATTTAGACTTGACCCTTGGTGTAAGGTATTCCCTTTGGCCTTCCGGGTTCCTCTAAATGATTGGCGATTCGCTTTACATTATTTCTCAACAGCTCACCACCAAAATTAACCAGGATCCCTAAACGCTTATCGACCATTTTCAAATACGTATTGAGCTGCTTGTAATGCACGGGAACGAGTCGCTCGACAGATTTTAATTCGATAATCACCTTATCTTCAACAATAATATCGGCTCGAAAAGCTGTCTCTATCACTGCGCCTTTATAAATCACCGGAACGGGGACTTCGCATTGCACTTTCAAGCCGCGAAGGTTTAATTCACGTACCATCATGATTTGATAAGCCAATTCAAGCAGCCCTGGCCCTACGTTCGTGTGAATCTGATAGGCTGCATCCACAATCTGCTGCGCAATTTCATCTTCGGTCATCGATGTTTGCTCCTGTGGTTGATAGGAAATGATTCTATAGGGGAATCAAAAAAACAGCAGGCGAAAACTTAAAAACTTGGCGCCTTTGCGCCTTGGCGTGAGACATTCCCCCCCGTAACTTACAGGGTCGATTTCCACAAGCCGGCCTGCTGTTCCCCGCGGCGCACTTCTGCACGATCTCGCGCATGGGCTGGGGCAGGAGGTTGGCTTCGTCCAGGCGGTCGAGGGGCTGCCAGAGGAATTCCAGGTCGGGCTCCTTCGACTGCGGCGGCTGGGGGAAGGGCGAATCCGGCAGCTTGCCGGTGAAGACCAGATTGTACTCATGGTGGCGCTTCTGCTTGGCCTCTTTGGTGTAAGCGTGCTCCACGACCCCCACGAAATCGCCCACCTCGATCTCGCAGCCGCATTCTTCCCCGAACTCGCGGGCGAGCGCCTGATGGGCGGTCTCGTCGCGCTCGATGTGCCCACCCGTCAGGTAGGTATTGTTGGCCCCGATCTTGTGCGACAGCAGCACGTGGCCCTGTTGGATGATGATTAGACGGGCGATAACTTCTGGCTTTTTTGGCATATTTCCCTCCTGGTTCCCTCGATCTCACGTGCCCCAATCGCGCAAATACAAAAAGTCATAGCCGATGGTGCGCTGGGAAAGCTTGGCGATGGGCGGCATGACCCGCTTGAAGTGGTTGCGTTGGATGCGCCGCACCACCTCGCGCACGAACGGCTCGGGGAATCCGGCTTCCACCGCCTCTTCGGGGGTGTAGCGCTCGTCGACCAACAGGTACAGCAGCTTGTCGACCTCCTCGTAAGTGAAGCCCAGCTCGCCCTCGTCGGTCTGGCCCACCCACAGGTCGGCGGAGGGGGCCTTGGCGACGATCGGCTCGGGCACGCCCAGCGCTCGCGCCAGCTGTCGCACCTGGGTCTTGTACAGATCGCCGATCGGATTGAACGCCGCAGCCGAGTCGCCGTAGATGGTGGTGTAGCCCAGCAGGATCTCAGTCTTGTTGCCGGTGCCGACCGCCAGCCCGTTGAACGCCTCGGACTGGTCATACAGCACGATCATGCGCTCGCGCGCCATGGCGTTGCCCTTGCGCACGTTGTCCATGTCGGGGAAGCGTTCGAACAGCGGCTCGACCATGGGCGTAATCTCGACCGTGATGGACGGCACGCCCAGCTTGTCGATCACCATCTGGGCGTGCTCGAGCGACCCAGGCGACGAGGTGCGGTAGGGCAGCCGGATGGCGAGCAGGTTCTCGGGCCCCAGCGCCTCGGCCGCCAGGAAGCACGACAGGGCCGAGTCGACCCCGCCGGACAGGTTGATCACGCCCTTGCTGAACCCGGCGCGCGTCACCTCGCTGCGGATAAAGCCGGTTAAGATCTTGCGAGCAAGTTCGGTGTCGATGGTTAAGTCTGGCATAGGAACTCCAATTTTGGAGAGAACAGGAAACAGGGAAAAGGGAACAGAGAGTCAAGAACAGTTAGCGCTTTTCGTCTCAGAAACCAGGTTTCTGAAGGTTTTACTGCTCTCTGTTCTCCATTCTCTACGCTCTACGCTCTACGCTCTATCTCCCCGAAGCATTCTCATCCTTATTCAAAATACGGTTCATTTCACGCTGCACCAGGCTGGTGCGCTCGTCGCGCAGGAGGGGCAGGCGGGCGCGGGTGCGGTGCAGCTGGTCCAAGTCGATCTCGGCCAGGATCAGCGCCTCCTCGTGGTACGGACCACAGGCCACCTCGTGCCCGTTGGGGTCGTAGACCGCCGAGCCGCCCCAGAAGTTCAGCCCATCCTCGTAGCCGACGCGGTTTGTGTGCGTTACGAACGAGGTGAACAGGCTGGCGTAGGCCCGGTTGATGTGATCCACCCAGCGGGCCGTGTCGAGGATCGGCTCGCTGCTCAGGCCGCGCCCGGGCGAGGCCGAGATGAACAGGAACAGGTCGCAGCCGTCCAGCCACAGCAGGTAGGGCGGCGAGGCGTGCCAGAAGTCCTCGCAGATCAGCATGCCCGCCCGCCCGAAGCGCGTGTCGAAGGCCGCCACCTGATCGCCCCAGGCGAAGAAGCGGCCCTCGTCGAACATGGTGTAGGTGGGCAGGTAGACTTTGTGATGGATGTGCAGCACTTCGCCGCGCGACAGGTAGGCCGCCGAGATGAAGAAGCGGTGGCGGCGGTCCTCGTCGACGAAGCCGACCACCATGTCCAGGTCGTGGCTGGCTTCCAGCAGCGGCTTGAAGACCGGGTCGTCTGGGCCGGGATGGTGCGCCACCGTCACCGCCAGGTCTTGCAGCACGTAGCCGGTCAGCGACAGCTCGGGGAACACGATCAGGTCGGCTCCGGCCATCTTGGCCTCGCGAGCCATCGCCAGGTGCTTCTCCAGGTTGGCGTCCACGACGCCGAGTTGGGTATTGATTTGTGCGAGCGCGATGTTGACTTTCATAATTCAGGTTCAGAGAGTAGAAAGCCGAGAGTAGAGAACGGTCAGAACTGTGTCGTTCCACCGACCGATTGCGATGACTCCCCCGATTCCTTTCGATGGATGGGTAAAAACAAGGCGGCCAGCGCCAGCGCCGCCAGGGCCATGAACGCCAGCGCCGCCCAGACGTCCGGGCGCAGGCCGCGCCACAGCGGGGTGGGGTCGGCGCGCAGCAGCGAGAAGACCAGGGTATGCGCCGCCAGGACCAGACCGGTGACCGCCGCCTTCCGGTCGAGGCGCTCGAGCATCTGCGGGTGCAGCTCGAACCAGATCAGCGCGATCAGCAGGCTGAGCGTCGCCAGCAGCTGCACCGGCAGGCGCGGCGTGAACAGACCGTCCTCCATGGGGGCCAGCATGGCCAGGCGTGAGCCCTCAGGCAGCAGCGGACCGTAGGCGCTGCCGCTGCGCCAGGCGCCCAGCCAGGCCGCAGCCGCCAGCGGGACCGCCAGCCCCGACAGCCGCCCCAGCGCAGTCGACAGCGGCAGCTCGTCGATGTAGGCCACCAGGGCTGCCACCAGCAGCCCGCCCAATGCAGCCCCCGGCCAGGAGATGCCTCCCAGCCATACCTGCGGCGCTTCCAGCGGGTGCAGGCGGAAATACGACAGGTGCAGGGCCACGTACCAGGCGCGCGCCCCGATCAGCGAACCCAGCAGGGCGAACAGCCCGGCGTCCACCCAATGCAGGGCGTCCTTGGGTGGGGCGGCGCGGGCCACCTGCAGCAGTCCCAGCGCCGCGCCAATGCCGATCAGGACCGAAAAATCACCCGTCATGCGAAAATCATACCATAGAAGGGAAGGAGGGAGTAAAAACACTTACAGGGGGTGAACTCAAGAGCAGCCGTGACCTGCTGCACTTGAGTTCACCCCCTGTAAAGCCCCTGTAAGGTGGAATCGTTGAAATTCGCGGTAAACTATAGAAGCACGAAGCATTCGCTGAAACCCTTCATCGCCGCTCACATCGCTCAGCAAATGCTTCGTGCCTGATTAAGAAAATTCCATCCTCAGCGAACATCCCTAACGCTGAAGAAACCGAAACCCCAGGCGTCTTGCTTCCCGTAGACGGCTGGGGTTTTCATTTCATTAAAGCCGCTGCTCGCAAATCCGCCGGTAGCCGCACTTGGCGCAGCGCCCGGCATGTTCGTGCGAGCGGTCCGCCTCACCGCGGCGCTCCTGGCGGCGCATCTCCTCCAACAGCTCCAACAGCGTGTCTTCCAGTTCGTGGGTGAAATCGATGGCGAAGCTGCGGTTGCGATATTTCAAGATGCCGTAGGGTGGGCGCTTGCTGTAGGCCCGGTCAACCAGCAGGCAGTAAGCTGCCAGCTGCAGCTTGTGGCTCTCGTACGGCTCGGCGGGCGCGTAACTGCTCTTCACCTCCACCGGGATCAGCTGCCCGTCCTGCTCCACCAGGTAATCCGGCTTGCCGGTCAGGCCCAGGAAGCGGTCGTAGAGCGGCTTCTCCAACCGGTTCCACATGCCCGTATCGTTATAGAGGATGCGGCCGCGCGGCAAACCGGCTGCCTTGCGGGAGCGCGAGCCGCGCCACAGCACGAACACGGCCGCCAGCAGCGTCAACAAAGCCAGGACGATCAACAGCATGCCTGGCTCTCCTTCAGCGCAGCAGCAGAACGGTCACGCCTGCCGCCAGCAGGGCCAGCGCCAGCAGCAGCAAGCCCCAGCCCGCCAGCCGCAGCAGGCCCGACCGGATGATCTGCTTGCCGTGCTGCTCGTGGAAGGCCGACCCGGCTGCCAGCTCGGCCTGGTTGTCCGCCTCGATGCCTTGCGAGCGGTACCACCAGGCCCGGCGGCAGTACAGGAACGACCCAATCTCCGATGCGCGGATGGTGCGTGGCATTTACCCCTGATCGCCCAGCTTGTTCATCAGGTCGTCGATCGAGCGCTTCAACTGCTCTTCGCGCAGGCTGATGGTCATGTCGCCGCGCGTGCGCTCGGTGATGCCGCGCACCAGGTCGGTCTGGCGGCGCAGGCCGCTGGTGATGGCATCCGGGTAGTCCATGGTGACCAGCACGCCGTAGATGTCGTCCATGTAGGACAACAGCCGCTCGGCCTCGGGGGAGTAACCGGAGCGCAGGATGTCCAGGCAGCGCCGGCGCATCTCGCCGACCGTCTCGGCCAGCCCATTGAGGTAGGTGGCGGTCTTCACGCCCAGCTCTTGCGGCGTGAGCATGTCTCCATCCTCCAGGAAGGCGGTGGTCAGCGTGGCTTCCACGAACTCTTTGATGGCATCCTGGGTGTAGCCGGCGTCATAAAGATCGGGGTAGTCCGCCAGATCGGTTTCCAGCTTGGACACCAGGTCGCGGGCTTTGTCGAGGTACTCGTGCGCCAGGTCGTGATCCAGGCGATGGATCGCCCGGATGGCGTTGGCGGAGTGACGGGTCAACTGGCGCGCCTGGGCCAGCGCCTGATCGCGCGCCCGGGTGCGTGCTTCGAAATCCTGGTGCGCGTTTTCGGCGATTTCATCGAGATTTTTCATAATTGATCGGACACTCTCTGAGGGTTCCACTAGAAGGGGATCTCGTCCTCGGACACAGAAGAGGAATCGCTCATTTCGTCGCCGTAGCCGGAGTTGCCTTCGCTGCGTGTGGACAGGAAGCGCACGGTGTTGGCGCTGATCTCGAACGAGGCGCCGGGGGTGCCGTCCTGGCGAGTCCAGATGCGCGGGCCGCCGTTGGAGTCGGCCGTCAGGCGGCCTTCCACCAGCACTTTGCTGCCCTTGCGCAGGTACTGGTTGCAGGTCTCCGCCGATTTGCCCCAGGCCGAGACGCGGAACCAGATGGTCTCATCGACTTTTTGGCCGCTGGAATTGGTGTAGGCGCGGTTGGTCGCTACCGAGAAGCTGGTTACGGCCTGGCCGGACGGGGTGTAGCGCATCTCGGGGTCTTTTCCCAGATTCCCAACAACAATGATTGTGTGATACATGTGGACCTCCTCAAGATTTTTTAGCGAATGCTGAAACTAGAACTATTGTACACGAAAAAGCATTTGTGAGCGGCCGCTAATGCGCCTTTTTTCAATATGGGGCGCAGCCGCCGCGCCAGGGCTTCCCCCTCCACGAGGGGGCGCTAATGCGATCAGGGTTTGGGCGGGACGACGATGTGCGGCGTCGGCGTGTATTTGAAGAAGGGTCGCCTGGCGCCCGTGTCGATGGAGCGCACCACCAGGTCCGAGAAGCTGACCGTCAGCGGGGTGCTGCCCGTCGAGCGGGCGAACAAACCGATCCGCCCGCTGGAATAGATCGGGTCGGTTGCGCTGAACTGGAAGACGTCGTTGATGAAGATGCGCATCTCAGCGCCCACGGCCCACACGCCGATGCGCAGCTGCAGCGGCGAGCCCGGAGGCACCTGTCCTGACGGCGTCCAATCCTGCACCAGGGCCAACTGGCTGTTGGTGGCCCGCTCGAGGCGTATGGAACCGCTGCAGTTGATCAGCAGCCGGTAGAAATCCCCCTCCGACGCGGCCCGCAGCAGCAGCCCGTACATGTCGCTGCCCCGGCACAGGCTGGCCCGGGTGGTGATTTCCAGGTAGAAATCATCCAGCGCCGGCTCCTGGCTCAGGCTCAGCAGTGTGCCCTTCTCTTGCGAGACCGCCAGGGTCAGCTCGTTGTTCCCGTAAGCGATCGATCCCACCCCGGTGCGCCCCACCGGCCAGCGCGTCCCGCTGCCATCGAACGCGTCCTCCAACACCACTGCGCCCAGATTCGGGTGCATCTCGGGCGTCGGGACGACCGTGATGGTTGAAGCGGCCGGGCGCGTCGGCGTGGGCGGGAACCACACGATGGTAGGGGTTGGGCTGGGAACCGTGGTGGGGGTGCCGGTCGGGAAGGGTGCGGCTACCGGCGCGGGCGTGCAGGCCGAGAGGGCTAGAAGCAGCAGGAGCAAAACCGCGCCCCCAACCCTCCCCACCGGGCTGTAGCCCAACGCATCCGTGTGTTGGGCTACCTGTGGAGGGGTCGGGGTCCGGCGAAAATGCAGCCAAATTTGGGAAAGAAAACGTCTCATGCAGTCTCAATTTCTACCACCTGATCGCGCTCGGGGCCGACCGAGACCAGGCGAACGGGGATTCCGGCGATCGCTTCGATCTGCCGGATGAAGTGCTGCGCCGGGGTGGGTAAGTCCTCCCAGCTGCGGGCGGACTGCACCTCGTCTCGCCAGCCGGGCAGTCCCTGATAGACCGGCTCGAACGGCGAGAGGTCCGCCGGCCCGAGCGGTAGACGATCATATTCGCGTCCGAAGGCGCGGTAGGCCGTGCAGACGTAGATCGTATCCAGCCCGGTCAGCACGTCCAGTTTGGTAACCGCCAGCTCGGTCAGTCCATTGGCGCGCACCGCATAGCGCAGCAGCACACCGTCCAGCCAGCCGACGCGCTGCGGGCGGCCGGTGGTGGTTCCAAACTCATCCCAGGGGTTGGCGCCGGTGCCGCGCAGGCGCACGGCGGTATGTCCGACCACCTCGGTGGGGAAGGGCCCTGCGCCGAACCGAGTCTGGAAGGCCTTGGTCACGCCCAGCACGCGATCCACCGGCCGCACGCCGATGCCCAGGCCCGCCAGCGCCCCGGACGCCAGCGGGTTCGAGCTGGTGACGAAGGGATAGGTGCCGAAATCCAGGTCCAGCAGCGTGCCCTGCGCCCCCTCCGCCAGGACGCGCTCGCCCCGGTTGAGGGCCACATCGATCCAATCAGCCGCGTCGCCCACGTAATCCCAAAGCTGCTCGGCGTAGTTCTGGTACTCACGGGCCATGATCTGCGGGTCGAGTGGGTCGGCCCCGTACAGGTCCTCCAGCAGGTGATTGCTCTCATGGACGTGAGCGTAGACCTTGTTCCGCAGCCGCTCAGGGTCGAGCAGGTCCTCGGCCCGCAGGCCGCGTCGCGCCGCCCGGTCGGTGTAGGCCGGTCCGATGCCGCGCCCGGTGGTGCCGATCATGTCGCCGCCGCGGGCCGCCTCTTGGGCCTGATCGAGGACGCGGTGGGCAGGGGTGATCAAGTGCGCCGCGTACGAAATGCGCAAGCGGGCCGGCGTGACCGGAATGCCACCGTCACGCAGGGCCTGTATCTCTTCCAGCAGGGTGGCGGGGTTGACCACCACGCCGTTGCCCAGGACGCAGCGCGCCTGGGTGTGGACGATCCCGGAGGGGATCAGGTGCAGCTTGAAGGTCTGCTTGCCTGTATCGACCGTATGACCGGCGTTATCGCCGCCGTTCCAGCGCGCCACCACGGCCGCATCTGCGGACAGCAAGTCCACGATCCGGCCTTTGCCCTCGTCCCCCCACTGCGTCCCTACGACGATTTCAAGCGCCATACGAACTCCTTGGAAAGTCTTTCGTGTATTATAACCCGGGAAAAGTCGTGCGCCTGGGCAGCTGCGGTTGTTCTTTATTTTGCCCTTTTTTACCTCTGTTCAAAATCGAACATTTCGATTAAAATTGGATTAATTGCAATATCACTGCAATGCAATCCAGACCGGGGGATCTCATCGTTGCGAGTTACATCACAGATGTCACCTGGCATGGGTAATAGGGACCCCGTGCAAAGGCCGGTAGTGTACAGAGGGGACACTATCGGCCTTTCGTTTTAATGGGGGGGCGGGGTGGGGTGTGGGGGGGGGATGGCTTCACATGGGTTAAATTCTGTTGTCTTCAATTTCTCCCGTCATGCCCGCACGGATTTTGGGCTTTCTGTCTTCGATTTCTCCCGCCATGCCCGCACGGGTTTTGGTACAATCAACCTATTCTATGATTGGAGCGCAACCATGAAGCGAATCTGCGTATTTTGCGGCTCGAGCCCCGGCACGCAGCCCGAGTACATCCAGGCCGCCAAGACGCTGGCCCGGGCGCTGGCCAGGCGCCAGATCGGCGTCGTCTTCGGCGGCGGCAGCGTCGGTATGATGGGCCAGCTGGCCCGTAAAGTCCTGGAAGCCGGCGGCCAGGTCACCGGCGTGATCCCGCGCGATCTGGTCGAGCGGCGGGTGGCTTACACCGACCTGCCCGACCTGCGTGTGGTGGAGACGATGCACGAGCGCAAGGCCCTCATGGCCGAGCTGTCCGATGCCTTCATCGCCCTGCCCGGCGGTTTCGGCACGATCGAGGAGTTCTTCGAGGTGATCACCTGGTCGCAGCTGGGCATCCACAAGAAGCCGGCCGGGCTGCTGAACGTGCTGGGCTACTTCGATCAGCTGTCCGCCTTCCTCGACCATGCGGTTGGGCAGGGTTTCATCCTGCCGCCTCACCGCTCGATGGTGCTCGTGGATGCGGAGCCTGAGGCGCTGCTGGAGAAGCTGGAGAAGTGGACGCCGCCGAATGTGGACAAGGCGGTATGGGCGTTGGGGCTCAATAAATAAGCGAACAGAGAGCAGAGGACCGTCAAGGCGCCTTGACAGTTCCCTGCTCTCTGTTCGCTTATTTAGACCCCAGGCTGCACCTCTACCGCCGCCGGCGCGTGCCCTGTCAGGCTGAAGAAGCGCCACAGGTCGTCACGCTTCATCAGAAGGGTGGCGGTGTTGACCAGTGGGTGGCACAGGAAGTGCTCCTCGTCCCAGATCTCGCTGTCGATCAGCAGCTGCACCTGTTGGGCCTCGTCGTTGACCACTGCCAGCACCGTCACCGCGCCGGGAGTCAGACCGAGCACATCCAACAGCTCTTGCTCGGCGCTAAAGTGCAGCTTGGATCCGCCCACGGCCTTGCCGAGCGCCTTCATGTCGACCCGCTTGGCGCAGGCAGTCATGAGCAAATAGAAGCGATTTTGGCGATCGCGCAGGAACAGGTTCTTGGTATGCACGGCGGGCATGGGCGGACGGTAGACGCCGGCCTCTTCACAGGTGAAGACGGGGGGATGCTCGGTGCGCACGTAGCGAATGCTGTGCGAGTCGAGGTAGGTGAGGACTTGGAGCTCGGTGGTAAGCATAGAGGTATTGTACTTAGAAACCGGGTTTCTTAGGGGCTGCTCGGAACGAAAGCAGAAACAGTGGGTGGTGGTAGCGACCGCATCGCAACCACCACCCACTGTTTCTGCTTTCGTTTCTTAAGGCTTCTATCCCTCCTCGACCACCGGCCGGTCCTTGTAGATCCAGCAGGCCACCTTCTGCTTGCCCTCCAGGAAGAAGGGCGGCATCTCCTGCTCGCAGATCTTGCCGACCTTGCGGAAGCAGCGCGGGTGGAAGGGGCAGCCCGAGGGCGGGTCGATGGGACTGGGCACTTCGCCCTCCAGGATGATGCGCTCGGTGCGCAGCTCTTTCTTCACCCTTGGGATGGCGGCCAGCAGCGCCACGGTGTAGGGGTGCAGCGGGTTGGTGTACAGGTCGTCGGTCGGCCCGGTCTCCACCAGGTGTCCCAGGTACATGACCGCCACGCGCGTGCTGATGTAATAGATCACCGACAGGTCGTGGGCGATGAACAGGTAGGTCAGGCGGAACTCCTCCTGCAGCTCTTGCATGAGATTGATCACCTGGGCCTGGATCGACACGTCCAGCGAGGAGACCGGCTCGTCGGCCACGATGAAGCGCGGGTGCATGGCCAGAGCCCGGGCGATGCCGATGCGCTGGCGCTGGCCGCCCGAGAACTGATGCGGGTATGAGTTCGATGTGCCGGTCGCTCAGGCCGACGCGCCGGATCAGATCGACGATACGCTGCTCGGCCTCGTGCGGGTCGCTGACGCCGCGATGGCGCAGCGGCGTGGCCAGGATGTCGCGCACGGTCTTGCGCGGGTTGAGCGACGAGTACGGGTTCTGGAAGATGATCTGCGCCAGCCGGTAGAACTTGACCTTCTGCGGTTCTTGCGGCAGGCCCTCCCGGTCGCGGGTCACCAGCACCTCCCCGCTGCCTGTCAGGCGCTCGCCCTGAAAGTGGATCTCCCCGGCGGTCGGCAGGTACAGGCGGGTCAGCAGGCGGCCGAGCGTGGTCTTGCCGCTGCCGCTCTCGCCCACCAGCCCGAGCGTCTCGCCCGGGTAGACCGCCAGTTTGGCGCTCTCCACAGCTCGCACCACCTGGGTGCGCCGCCGGGTGAGCGCCTGCACCAGGAAGCTGGGCCGGATGTAGAAGTGCTTTTGCAAGCCGCGCGCCTCGATCATGGGCTGGATGGGGCCGGCGGGGGCGGGCGTTTGTGCGGGGGTGGTTTTCAGCTCGCTCATGCCGCGCCTCCTTCCACTTCCGCCGCTCGAACCACGCTTTCCCAGGTCCAATCGGGATCGCGGTGGAACTGTACGTGCGCCAGGCAGCGGGCGATCTGACCCTCGGCCACCTCCACAAACGGCACCGGTCCCAGCGAGCAGGTCGGCTGGGCCAGCGGGCAGCGGTCGGCGAAGGTGCAGCCGGGCGGCAGATCCACCAGGTCGGGCACGTTGCCCGGGATCGGTGCAATCGGGGTGCGCGGGCGCACAATGCGTGGGCGGCAGTCCAACAGGCCCCGGGTATAGGGATGCTGCGGGTCTTCCACAATCTGGTCGACCGGACCCTTCTCGACGATGCGCCCGGCGTACATCACGGCGATGTTGTCGCAAAACTGGGCCGCCACGCCCAGGTCGTGGGTCACCAGGATGATGGCGGTGCCGTGCTCCTGATTGATGCGCCGCATCAGGTCCAGGATCTGGGCCTGGATGGTCACGTCCAGGGCGGTGGTAGGCTCGTCGGCCAGCAGCAGGGTTGGGTTACACACCAGCGCCAGTGCGATCAGGGCGCGCTGCTGCATGCCACCCGAGAACTGGTGGGGGTAGGCGTGGAAGCGCGTCATCGGCGACGAGATGCCCACCTCTTCCATCACCTCCAGCACGCGCTTCTTCTCGCGCTGCGTCCGCTTGAAGCCGAACATACCGCCGCCGCTGCCCATCAAATTGTGGATTTGCAGCGTCTCGCGAATCTGCTCGCCAATCGGAAAGACCGGGTTGAGCGTGGACTGCGGGTCTTGGAAAATCATTGCGATCTCTTTGCCGCGGATCTGGCGCAGCGCCGAAGGGGGCAGGCGGTGCAGGTCTTGACCCTGGAACAAGATCTGCCCCTGCGCCACTCGCCCGGGCGGGCGGATCAGGCCGAGGATCGAGAGCAGCACGGTGCTCTTACCGCAGCCGGATTCACCCACCAGGCCGAGCACCTCGCCCTCGTGCAGCGTCAGGTTGACCGAGTTCCACCGCCGCCACGTCGCCGCGGCCGGTGGGATACACAGTGCTCATGTTTTTCAGTTCTAGCAAGGGGTTGTTGGATACCATATTAATCTACCTTCAATCTCGGATCGAGGATGTCGCGCAACCCTTCACCCAACAGGTTGATGGACAGCACCAGGATCAATATTGCAATGCCGGGGATGGTGGACACCCACCAGGCGACCAGCAGGTAGTCACGCCCGGACGCGACCATCGAGCCCCAGGCGGGCGTGCGCGGCGGCAGGCCCAGGCCCAGAAAGCTCAGGCTGGCCTCCATGATGATCATATGCCCCATGCGCAGCGTGCCGACCACGAACACCGACTGGATAATATTGGGCAGTATTTCACGCACGATGATGGCGAAGCTGCCCTCGCCCGAGACACGCGCCGCCTCGACGTACTCTTGGGTCTTCTGGGCCATCATCTCCCCGCGCACCAGGCGGAAGAACTCTACCCAGCCCTTGAACGTCAAAGCCAGGATCAGGTTGGTGAAGCCGGGTCCGAGGAAGGCCATCACGCCGATGGCGAAGATCAGGTACGGGAACGACAGCAGCAGGTCCGCAAAGCGCGACAGAATGTTGTCCAGCCAGCCGCGGTAAAAGCCGCTCAGCGCCCCCAGCGTGGTGCCCACCAGGGCCGAGATGCCCACCGACAGCACGCCGATGGCCAGCGAGACGCGCGCCCCGTAAATGATGCGGGTGAGCAGGTCGCGGCCCTGAGCGTCGGTGCCCATCGGGTGGGTCCAGCTGCCTTCGGCTTCCCAGGCGGGCGGCGCCAGGCGGTCGCGCAGATTGCCGCGGTTGGGGTTGTAAGTGGTGATCGCGGGCGCAAAAATCGCCCCCAGCACGTACAGGATGATGATCACCAGGCCTATGATGGCCAGGGGATGCTTGCGCAGATCGCCCCAGAAGCCCGAAGCGCTCTGGCGCATTAACCGCAGGCGGATCTTCCAGTCGTAGATCAGGTCTTCGAAGGGGGAGCGAATGGATGAAGTGTTGTCCATAGTTTTCTCCGGCCTACATGCTGATCTTGGGGTTGAGGTAGGTGTAGAGCACATCTACCAGCAGGTTGGCCATCACGAAGGTGAAGGCGTACACCATCACAGTGCCCTGGATGAGCGGGAAGTCGCGGTCAAAGATGGCCGCCACCACCATGCGCCCTAGCCCGGGCCAGCTGAAGACCGCCTCCACCACCATGTTGCCGCCCAACAGCACGCCCACCTGTAAGCCCACCACGGTCACCGTAGGGATCAGGGCATTCCGCAGGGCGTGCTTGAGCACCGCCCGCCGCTCCGAAGCCCCCTTGGCGCGAGCCAGCACCACGTAATCGGAGCGCAGCGTCTCCAGCATCGAGGAGCGCAGCACGCGCGCCACCACGGCCGCCATCGCCGCGCCCAAAGTGATCGAGGGCAGGATCAGGTGCTTGGTGCTGCTCCACAGCGCCTCTTTGTTGCCGGTCAGGATGCTGTCGAGCACGAAGAAGCCGGTGACGTGCTCCAGGGTGATGTCCGAGCTGATGCGGCCCTGCACGGGCATCCACTTGAGCCGCACGGCGAAGATCAGCAGCAGCAGGATGCCGAACCAGAAGGCGGGCATCGAAATGCCCAGGAAGGCCCCGGTCATGCTGACCCGGTCGACGATCGTGTTTTGTTTGACCGCCGAGACAATGCCAATTGGCACGGCGATCAACAGCCCGAAGAACAGCGCCCCCAGCGCCAGCTCGATCGTGGCGGGCAGGCGCTCGGCGATCAGGGTGGTCACCGGGCGCTTCTGGATGTACGAGTAGCCCAGATCGCCGTGCACCGCGTCTTTGAGGAACAGCCACAGCTGCGTGCCCAGCGGTTTGTCGAGGTTGAACTCCGAGCGCAGCTGCTCTTCCTCACCCGCCGAAACCGCGCCCCCCTGGCCCATCATGATGTCAACCGGGTCGCCGGGCGTCATGCGCATGAAGAGGAACACGACGATGGCGACGCCGAACATGATCGGGATGGTGACGAGAAAACGTTCAAAGATTTTGACGATTACCAATGAGATGTACCTCCGTGCAGGTGGAACGCACTTTCAAAAAGTGCGTTCCACCTGTTTTCTACCGGGTTTCAACTTACTCCGCTATACACACGTCGTGCAGATTGATGCGGCTGTCGCTGGCAGGTTCCCAACTCTGGATGCTTGCCGAGGCCGCCTCGACCTCTTCCGGCAGGATCAAGAAGACTGCCGGCGCCTCGTCGTAGACCAGCTGCTGGGCTTCGTCGTAGATCTGCTGGCGCTCGGCCGTGTCGACCGTCGTCTCACCGGCCTTGACCAGCTCATCGACGCGCGGGTTGCTGTAACCCGAGAAGTTGCCGCGCCCATACGCCGCGCCTTCCACAAAGCTGTGCCACTTGGCCTCGAAGTGTCCCACCGGGTCGAAGGCCGAGTCGCCCCAGTCGTCCAGATAAGCCTGGCGATCGCCGGCTTGCAGCTGCGGCTTGATCACACTGTACTCCCAGAAGCGCACGTTGGCGTCGATACCAAAGGACTGGTACATGCCCGCCACGGCTTCCGCCAGGGAGCGGTGCTCTTCCAGCGTATCGATGGTGAATGACAGCGGCTGGCCGTCCTTGTCGAGCAGACCGTCGCCGTCGGTGTCGGTCCAACCGGCTTCCTCTAAGAGGGTATAGGCCTGGTCGGGATCGTAGGCGTAGGGCGACAGGCTCTTATTGACAAAGTTGTTGAAGGGGGAAAGCGGGCCGGGCAGCGCCACGGCGCGGCCGCCGTAGAGCGCTTCGATGATCAGGTCTTTGTCGATCGCGTAGTTGAGCGCCTGGCGCACGCGCACATCGTCGAAGGGAGCCTTGTTGACGTTCAACTCCATCCACTTGGGCTGGGTGCCCGGGGCAGTCTTGACCTGTATATTCGGATCTTCTTCGAGTGCGGGGATCAGGTCAGGCGGTACCACCTGGATGATATTGACTTCCCCTGCCAGCAGCGCCGCCACGCGGGTGGAGGACTCGGGGATCACACGGAAGATCACGCGGTCGGCGCAGGCCGTGCCCACCGGGGTCAGGTCTTCCGAGCCGCCGTAATAATCGTCGAAGCGTTCCAGCACCACCTCTTCCAGACCGGAGCTGGCCGAGACGAACTTGAATGGGCCGGTGCCGACCGGGTTGGCGATAAAGCCCTCGGTGCCCACCTCTTCGATGTAGCCCTTGGGGACGATCTGCTGGTGGACCAGAAGCTGCAGGGCCGGGGGCCACGGGTCGGTGAAGTGCATCACCACGGCGTAGTCGCCGGTCTTTTCAATGGATTCGAGCGGGGCGATCAATCCCTTACGGGGCGAGGTGTGCGCCTCGGGATATTCGATGGCGTTCTCTTGAATGATGCGGTTGAAAGTGAAGACCACATCGTCGGCGGTCATCTCTACGCCGTTGTGGAACCATGACCCCCTCGCGCAGGGTAATTTCGAGCGTTTTGTCGTCGACCCAGTTCAGGGAAGTGGCTAACTGGTTGTGCACGCCCGAGCGGGTGTCGCGGGTGACCAGTCCGTCGAACATGTTGCGCAGCAAAGTCTCCGAGGGGCGGCTGCGGTGGTCGGCCGGATCGAGGGTGATGGGGGCTTCGGACAGGGCGACCACAATGGTCCCGCCGCCTGAGACTGCCGGAGCGGCGGTGGCCGGTTCAGACTGGCTGGGCGCCTCGGTTGGGGCGGCAGCCGGCTCGGCGGCGGCCGGTGCGCCCTGCGGGGGCTCGACGGCGGGGGGCGCCTGGCTGCAAGCGCTGAACAGCAGCACCACAATCAGGGTCACGAACGGGAACAGGTTCCTCTTATGCTTCATGGTTCTCTCCTTCTATCGATTGAGTTGGATATGGTTGGCGAAGACCCCAAGGTTTCAAAAGCCTTAGGACCTGTTTGTCGATGAATGGCTCGTACACGGACGATCTGTGGGAGATCCGAATTCTTCGGATCGATGACCGATAATCAGAAGATTCCAAAACGTTTTGGAACGTTTGGAAAAAAATTAGCTTCCTGTGCTGGATCCTCGTATGACCAGCTCGGGCTTCAAAATAACCTGCGGCTCTTTCAGCGGTTCGCCCGCCACCAATTCGAGCGCCATGCGCATCAGGCGGCGTGCGATCTCGTACACAGGTTGGTTCAACGTGGTTAGCGGCGGCTGGACGAGCTCGGCGTCTTCGATACCATCGAAGCCGGTGACCGCCAGGTCGCGGCCGGGCTCCATGCCCATCTCACGCGCCGCGTTCATCACACCGATGGCGGTTAGGTCATTCACACAAGCGACTGCAGTCGGCGGCCTGGGCTGCTGCAGCAGGGCGCGGATCGCTGCGTCGCCGCCGGAGCGGGTCAGATCGCCGGTGGCCACCAGCGCCGGGTCGAAGGGCAGGCCCGCCTCGGCCAGGCCCTGCTGGTAGCCCATGAAACGCTCCACCTGCAGGGTCAGCATGGGATGCGCGCCAATGTAAGCGATGCGCTGGTGCCCGCTGTCCGCCAGGTGCGATACCAGCGCCTGCATGCCCGTCTGCCCGTCCACCTCTACGAAGGGGAAATCGACCGGGTCGTGGCTGTGGGCGGTGGTAACGAAGGGGATATCTTCGCTCGCCAGGTACTGGATGCGCCAGTCACGCAGGCGGATGCGGGATAGAATGATGCCGTCCACCCGCCGGCCGTGCACCCAGCGCTCGTACATCGCCTTCTCTTGCACCTCTCCGGGCGGCGCAGTCGAGACCAGCAGGTCGAAATTGCGCCCGGAGAGTTCGTCGCCCAAACCGGCGATGAATTCGGAGAAATACGGGTCGGTGAAGCGGGGTGTCGTGGTGGGCAGCACGTAACCAATGGATTCGGCTTGCTGCCGCCGCAGTTGTCTGGCCGCTCTGCTGGGTACGTATCCCATTTCGTGTGCCGTGAGGATTACCCGCTCGCGGGTATCCTCGGCAACGTCATCGTAGCCGTCCAGCGCCCTGGAGACGGTGGTAATGGACAGGTGGAGGCGCCGGGCTACATCGTGTATGGTAACTGTCATGAGCCTTCCAAAACGTTTTGGTAAATTCTATTATAACCTTATTTTAATGACCGTCAAGATGGGATTTGGGCGAAGCGCAGGGCATGGCTGCACACAGGTTCAATTCTGTTGTCTTCAATTTCTCTCGCCATGCCCCTACAGAAACAGGCCGGATTGATTTATCCGCAATGGAAACGGACGCTCCTTGCAATCGCTCACTGGCTGTGCCATAATGACAGCGATTTCGCTTCCCTGGAGACTCTGCGATGCGCCGTTTGTCTTTATTCCTCCTCCTCACCCTCCTGCTGCCGGCCGCCTGCACCCCGGCGGTGCCAACCCTCTCGCCCGAGCAAATCTCGACCGCCGCGGCCGCCACCATCGCGGCAATGGCCACGGACACGCCCATCCCAACCGCCACGCGCGTACCCAGCCCTGCGCCCACCGCTACCCCGCTGCCGCCGGCGCTGGAGGGCGCAGCCGGGCACGTGTTGGTCTACACCGGCGCGGACCATGATCTGTACGCCTGGACATCCACCGCCGGCCGCCGCAGCCTGACCACCGGCGGTGGCGTGGTGGACGCCCGCATCTCCGCCGATGGGCAGTGGATCGCTTACGTGCGCGCCCAGGATAGCCGCGATTACAGCCTGTGGGCCGTGCGCGCGGACGGTTCCGAGATGCGCCTGCTCTTCTCCCCCGACGAGTTCATGGCCCTGGCGGACGACCCTTATACCGTGGCGGTAGCGCCCGATCAGTTTGAATGGGTCCCCGGCAGGCACGCCCTGGCCTTCAACACCCGCCCGGTCTATGACGGTCCGGGCCGGCTGCCGAACAACGATCTGTGGCTGGTGGACGCCGAGAGCGGCATTCCGCAGCAGCTGCTCGTCAAGAAGCAGGGCGGCAAGTTCTACTTCTCCCCGGACGGTCATCAAATCGCCGTGGCGCAGCCCGACAGCATCAACCTGATGAACATCGACGGCGGCAGCCGGCGCGAGCTGTTCCGCTACCAGAAGGTGCTGTCCTACGCCAATTCGCAGTATTTCGTGCGCCCGGCATGGCCGGCGGACGGCAGTTACTTGCGGGTATTCGTGCCGCCGCACGATCCGCTGTCCAGCCCGGCGCAGCCGGCCGCGGTCTGGATGATCCCGACCGGCGGCGGCGACCCGGTTCTGAACCTGAGCCTGCCGGGGGCGTTCCTTTGGCAAGCCGAGCTGTCGCCCGATTTGGAGTGGGTGGCATACCTCAAGGCCGAGCAGGTGGGCAGCGAGGTGCAGTTCGACCTGCACATCGCTGCGGTGGTGGGGGATGAGGACGTGCGCTACCAGACCAACGTCCAGAGCTTCTACGGCTGGGCGCCGGATTCACGCCGGTTTGTATACTTCACGGCCCCGGGCGCGCCGCCGGAGCTGGGCGAAATCGGGGCCGGGCACGCGCCGCTGACCGAGGGGCCGGTGCGCCTGGTCACATGGCTGGACGAGGAGCGTTATGTCTATGCTTCTTATGAGGGGAATCGCTGGGGAGTCTACCTGAGCAAACCAGGCGCTGCCCCAGTTCTCTTGGATCAGTTCTCTGGCGAAGAGCAGGCTACGCCGGTGGTTGAGGTGCGGTAGGAAAGAGAGATTAAAAAACCGGGTTTCTAGCCGAAACCCGGTTTCTAAAGCGCATTATCCCATCACCAGCGTGCCGACCGGCTCGCCCAGCAGGGCTTTCGGCAGGGCAGCTTCGTCCCACAGGTTCAGCACCAGGATCGGCAGCTTGTTCTCCATGGCCAGCGAGATGGCGGTGCTGTCCATGACTTGTAAGCGCCGGTTGAGCGTATCGATGTAGGTCAGGGTGTCGAAGCGCACCGCCCCGGGGTTCGTAGCCGGGTCGCTGTCGTAGACGCCGTCGACCTTGGTGGCCTTGATCAGCACGTCGGCGTCAATCTCCATGGCGCGCAGCGCCGCGGCCGTGTCGGTTGAGAAGTAGGGGTTGCCGGTGCCGCCCGAGAAGATGACCACGCGGCCCTTCTCCAGGTGGCGGATGGCGCGCCGCCGGATGTACGGCTCGGCCACCGAACGCATCTCGATGGCGGTCTGCACCCGGGTGATCACGCCGATGCTCTCCAGCGAGTCCATCAGCGCCAGGGCGTTCATCACCGTCGCCAGCATGCCCATGTAGTCGGCGGTAGCCCGGTCCATGCCCAGCTCCAGGCCCTCTCGGCCGCGCCACATGTTGCCGCCGCCGATCACAATCGCCACATCGACGCCCATTTCACGCACGTCTTTGACGCGCTTGGCAATCTCCAGGGCGCGCTGGGGGTTGATGCCAAATCCCTTCTGACCCGAGAGCGCCTCTCCGCCCAGTTTCAACAAGATACGATGGTATTTCAGTTCTTGCATGCCCTCTCCATTTCGTTCTTCAGGGCTCACCCGAGCGCAGCCCCCTCTTGACTCCATCGTGAGGGGAGCTTCCGGTTCCAGGCTCTTCCCCCTCTCGATACAGTGGCAAAGGGGGCTGCGCACAGATGAGGTCCAACGTGTAGAAAAAAGGCCAACCGGATGGTTGGCCTTGGGTGTTTACTCTTCTGCGGTGCTTTCACCTAACGCCCAACGTTCGAAACGCCGGATGACGACGTTCTCACCGAGTGCGGCGATATTCTGGTTGAGCAGCTCCTGGATGGTGATCGACTCATCCCGGATGTAGGGCTGGCGCAGCAGCACAAATTCGTCCTTGTACTTCTTCAGCGAGCCCTCGACGATGCGGGGGACGATGTTGTCGGGCTTGCCCTCGTCGCGCGCCTTGGCGGTTGCGATGCGCTCCTCGGCCTCGAGCACGTTGGTCGGGATGTCTTCATCGGAGATGTAGAGCGGTGCGGCGGCTGCAATTTGCAGGGCGATCTCGTGGGCCAGGGTGCGGAAGAAGTCCGAGCGGCCGACGAAATCGGTCTCGCTGTTGACTTCCACCATCACGCCCACGCGGCCGTTGCCGTGCGAGTACAGTTCTACGACGCCTTCCGAGGCCCGGCGACCGGCGCGCTTGGCTGCGGTGGCGAGACCCTTCTCGCGCAAGAACTCGAGCGCTTTCTGCAGATCGCCGTCGGCCTGCTCAAGCGCCTTGCGGCAGTCAAGGATGCCTGCGCCGGTGCTTTCGCGCAATTGTTTGATCATGTCGGTTGTAATTGCCATTGATAATTCCCTTCAAGAATTCGGATCATCTGGTCGAAACGACCGGTTTTACTCTTCGTCTTTTTCAGTCTCGTCTTCGGCCGTCTCGTCTTCAGCCGTCTCGTCTTCTTCGTCCTGGTGGCCTAGCTTGGCCAGGGTGGCCTCACCCAAAAGATCCTCGTCCTCGAGTTCATCTTCCGTTTCGAGGCGCGGGCGGGCAGGGGCAGGCGGGCGAGCGGGGCCGGCGGCAGCGGCAGCTTCTTCAGCTTCATTCTCTTCCTTGCGCATGGCCTTGCCTTCGAGCACTGCATCGGCGATCTTGCCGACCAGCAGCTTGATGGCGCGGATGGCGTCGTCGTTGGAGGGGATGATGTAGTCGATGCCGCTGGGGTCGCAGTTGGTGTCGACCAGAGCCAGCACGGGGATATCCTTGAGGTTGGCTTCGTGGACGGCGGTGTCTTCACGCCCAATGTCGACGATAAAGATCAAATCGGGAAGGCGGCGCATGTTGCGCAGGCCGCTCAGGCGGGTCTCGAGGCGGTTGATCTCGCGCTCGATCATCAAGCCTTCTTTTTTGGTCAGGCGGTTGATCTCGCCACTGTCGCGCAAGCGCTCCAGACGTTCGAGTTCTTGAATACGCTGTTGGATGGTGGTCCAGTTGGTCAAGGTGCCGCCCAGCCAGCGTTCAGTAACGTACGGCATTCCGGCGCGAGTCGCCTCGTCCCGGATGGTTTCCTGCGCCTGGCGCTTGGTTCCGACGAACAGAACCGTGCCGCCGTTGGCGACAGTGTCACGTACTACGTTGTAGGTACTGGTGAGAGTTTTTGCAGTCTGCTGCAAATCGATAATGTGGATCCCGTTTCGTTCAGTGAAGATGAATGGCTTCATCCTCGGGTTCCACTTATTGGTGCGGTGCCCAAAATGCACACCACTTTCCAACAAAGCTTTCATGGAAATTACGGTTGCCATTTGTTGTTAAACTCCTTTGCGTTTTAGTCCTCCGCTTCCTTCATCCCAGTCCTTCACTCCGGTTGGTCCGGAGCACGCCAAGACTGGTCGAGAAGCGTGTGTGGTAATTACGGCGTGAGCGGCCCAAGTATATCACAAGATGAGAAAATCTGTCCAGTTTGAATCACTATACGAACAGGAGATTCTGACGATTGACTGTACAATAAAAGGAGCAGCCACGAAGGAACGATTGTTTTTACAGACTTTGTTAACGCAGAAGGGATCGTTACAGGAGTGAACGTTCCGTTCGTGATCCTCGCTGATTCTTGGTGGTCGCATTTTACAGGAGGCTTATGCTTACATCCCGATTTGAAGATGCCTTGGTATACGCTGCCCGGCTGCACGCGACCCAGGTCCGCAAGCAGACCGAGATCCCTTATCTTTCCCACCTGCTCGCCGTGACCAGTCTCGTGATTGAGAACGGCGGCGGCGAGGATGAGGCCATCGCGGCCCTGCTGCACGATGCCATCGAAGACCAGGGCGGCGCGCAGACCCGCGTCGAGATCGCCCGGCGCTTCGGCGAGCGCATCGCCGAGATGGTCAGCATGTTGAGCGATACCGAGGTCAATCCCAAACCGCCCTGGCGCGAGCGCAAAGAAGCTTACCTGGCGCACCTGCCGCAGGCCTCCGACGCCGTCCGGCTCATCTCCGCCGCCGACAAGCTGCACAACGCCCGCACCATCCTGGCGGATTATCGCCAGTACGGCAACCACATCTGGCGGCGCTTCCGCGGCGGCAGAGACGGCACGCTGTGGTACTACCGTTCGCTGGTGGAGATCTTCACCCACTGCGGTCCGGCGCAGTTGGCCGCCGAGCTGGCCCGCACCGTCGCCGAATTGGAGCGCTTGATCGCCGCCGGATAGCGGCGCCGGCCTGTTACATTTTTTTGATTTTAGAATCAGAAATGGCTATAATGGCTAAATGATGCTGAATCCAAAACCAATGACCGTCCGCTTCTGGGGAGTGCGCGGCAGCTACCCCACCCCCGGTCAGTCCACACTGCGCTATGGGGGGAACACAGCCTGTATATCGGTCCATTTTAACGGTTACACCCTGATCCTGGATGCGGGCACAGGCATCATCCAACTGGGCCGCGAGCTGGTACGGCAGTCGCAGCAAGACCCCAAGGCCCTCGCTCCGACACTGCTCTTTAGCCATTATCACCACGACCACACCCAGGGCTTCCCCTTCTTTGCGCCCACCCGCCTGCCAAACGCCCATATCTCGGTCTTCGGCCCGCGCCTGTACGATACCGGCAGCCAAGAGGTGCTGGAACAGGTGCTCACCCTGCCGCTCTTCCCGCTGCAGCTGCAGGAGCTGGACGCTCAGATTGATTATGGCCTGATGGATGGAGGCGACGTCCTGCTGGTAGGGGATGAGGTGGGCGGGATCGTGCGCTGCGGCCAGAACACCCCCACACCCCAAGACCCGCAGACCGGGCGGGTGATGGCTTTCTGCTCCAGTGAGCATCCCAATCAGGTGATGCACTACCGCATCGAATGGTGCGGCCGGTCGATCGTGTATGCCACCGACCGCGAGGGCCCCATGGACCCCAATCACCCCCTGGTAGATTTCAGCCATCACGCCGACCTGCTGATCCATGACTCGCAGTACACCCAGGCCCACTACGAGGGCCTGACCCCCGGGCTGCCTGCGACGCGCGGCTTCGGCCATTCCACGGTCGCCATGGCCTGCGAGGTCGCTCAACTGGCCGAGGTGGGCCGCCTGGCCCTCTTCCACCTCGACCCCTCCTACAGCGACGACCAGATGGACCAAATCGTCACGGATGCCCAGGCCGTCTTCCCCAACACCATCGGCAGCCGGGAAGGTTTGGAGCTGGTCTTCGAGCCGTGCGAGAAAGAAAGAGAATAGAAAAAGACACCGGGTGACCGCTAGAAACCCGGTGTCTTTAGAACGGACTGCTCTCTATTCTCGGTTTTCTATTCCCACCAAGGCATACATCCGCCGCAGCTTCGTCACCCCCCACCAGCCCAGCAGCCCAAACACGGCCACCACCGCTTCGATCGTCCATAAGAATCCGAGGGTGGTGATGCCGGAGATCTGGGCGTAGGCGGCCACGCTGTCGAACAGCGTCTTGAAGCCGAACGCCAGCCAGAACCAGCGCGGCCGGTGGGTCAGCACGGCATAGAACAGCAGCACGTTGGAGAAGATGTGCACCCAGATGGTGAAGAAACGTTCCCACACCGGCATGATGGCATAGAAGAAGTTGTTCAGGCGCGCCAGCTGCTCCAGCGCCGCCAGGCTCAGCGTGCTGGGGCTGGCCAGCGCCGCGATCACCGCCACCAGCGGGCTGAGCCCCAGCAGGATCGCCTCGAGCGCGCCAAAGCCCGCTCCGAAAGCCAGCGCATGGGCCCAATCCACCTTGCCCAGCTTCGTGCCGCGCAGCACCGCATAAGTCAACCCAACCTCGAAGACACCGGTCAGCGCGCCCACGTACAGGTAGAAGACTAGATTGCCAACACCCGGCCCCAGGCTGCTTCGCAGGCTCGTGTAGACGGCCGCATTGACGCCCGTGGCGAAGGCCAGCTTGAGCCCCACTGTGATCAGCCAGAACAGCCCACCCAGTATGACGTACCGCCACACCCGTTTTCCAAGCATGGCCCACAGCACGAAGCCGATCCCGACTGCAATCATCCCCACGCCATCGACCAGGGCGATGGGCGAGATCACCGGCGCCGCCAGCGCCCCCCGCCGCCAGACCAGGTCATAGCGCCCCTGCACCGGGCCGTCCCACACGATTTGCAAGTGGTACTCCCCGTTCTGCTCGAGCGTGATGGTCTGGTTCACGTGGAAGTCGCCCGTCTGCGGCTCGGACTGCCAGGCCACTTGCCCTTGCGGATCGAGCAGCTGCAAGCGCAGGCTGCCCAGATTGAGCGTGCCGCGGAAATCGACCCCCACCTGTTCGCCGGGCTGCGCCGGTACGGTGAAGATATGGTCGACGCCTGCGGCGGCCTCGTTGATCGTGATGCCGGTCACCGACGAGCCGCTGGATTCTTGCGCCATGGGCGCGGCGGCGCAACCTGCCGAAATCAGCAGTAGGATCAGAGCCAACAGCAACAGGGAAAGCTTTTTCATCGGAATGCCTTTCGTCAAATGCGGTAGAGGGAATTATACTGTGAAAAGGTAGGGGCGCGCTCGCCTGTCTCATTTTTCCCCGCTTTCGAATCAGGGTATACTAGACGCATATACACAGCAAGACCCAAACAACACATGGATCAAAAAACCGTTCCCAGCCCGCGACACCCCTCTGTGCAAAGCGGCGAGCGAGCCCTGCGCCGCAAGCTGGAGATTCCCTACGACGCCTCACACGTGATTCTCTTTGCCGAGAGCAGCCACTGGGATCCCGACTGGATCTACACCTCTGAGGAGTACTACCGGCGCTTCGTCCAGCGCAACCTCGACCTGGCTGTGCAGCAGTTGATGCGTGACCCGCGCCGGGTGTACTCGCTGGAGTGTGTGTTCTTCCTGCGAATGTACTGGGAGAACCGCCCCGAGCAGCAGGAGAACCTGCGCCTGCTGGTCAACCAGGGCCGCTTGCGCCTGACCAGCAGCGGTGTGACCACCGCCGACACGCTCATCCCCAGCCCCGAGGCGCTGCTGCGCGACTTCCTGCTCGGGCAAGAGTGGCTGCGCGAGAACGGGATGGTGCCCGAGCCCACGGTGGCCTACTTCCCCGACAGCTTCGGCTGCACCCACGCCCTGCCCTCGCTGCTCAACGCGGCCGGCTTCGACCGCACCGCCATCACCCGCATCGACGGGATGTACTTCTTTGGCTGCGAATCCGACCCCAAGCGTCGCTTTCCCTGGCACGGTTCCTCTGCCGAGCGCCTATCCAAAGAGCACGGCTCGCTCGACTTTATCTGGAAGGACGGCAGCGGCGGCGAGGTGCTGGCTCACTGGAACGCCTTCACCTACGGTCACGGCGACCTGCTGGCGCACCTGGGCATCAGCCGGGTCTACATCTTCCCCTCGGCCATTCCGCTGCGCACCCCGCGCCACATCGCCCACAACATCGAGCGCTTCGCCCATCAGCTCATGCCGCTCAGCCACACCCCCTACCTGTTTTGCCCCATCGGCTTCGACTTCGTCGCGCCCATCCCCGACCTGGTCCCCCTGCTCGACCGCTACAATCAAGAGCGCTACGAGCAGACCGGCATCTGGGCCGTCAACGCCGGGATCGACGACTACCTCGAATTTGTCAGCTACTACCGCGATCAGCTGCCTGTGGTAGAGGTGGACCCCAACCCTTACTGGACCGGCTTCTACAGCTCGCGGCCCAGCCTCAAGCGCGCCTGCCGCGACCTCTCCTCCGCCCTGCAGCAGGCCGAGACCCTGGCGCTGTTGTCGAGCAATGCCGTGGCGCGCGGCGCGGCCCTGGGTGAGCTGGCCGATCCCTGGTGGAAGGCGGCTTCCTCCAACCACCATGACTTCGTCACCGGCACCGCCACCGACCACGTCGTCGACGCAGAGCAGACTCCCTGGCTGCAGTCGAGCCTGGACAAGGTCCGGCAGGTCATCCAGCGCCTTGAGCCGCTCGTGACCGCCCCCGGCGGACCGCTCTCGGTGCACGCGGCCACATCCAGCAGCTACGACGGCGGCCGCGCCGATCTGCCCGAATGGAGCCAGAAAGACGGCGTTATTAAGGTAGAGACGCCCCATTACGCCCTGGAACTGTCGGCCAAACTGGGCGGCTGCCTCACCCGTGCCTGGGACCCAACCGGCGGCGAGACCCTACTGGAAGGCCCCTCCGGCGACCTGGCGGTCTATGCCGACTGGGGCGGGCTGTGGCGCATGGGCAACGAGTTCCCCGGCGGAATGCTGCGCCTGGTGGAGCGCGCCTCGCAGCGCCAGGCCCGATTGGAAGCGCGTGAATTGGACGGGGCCCTGGAAGTCGGCTGCACCCTGCGGCTGGATGGCCACGATTTCACCCGCCGCTGGACCTTCCGCTGCGACTCCCCGATCATCGGCCTGGAGGTCGATGGCCGGGCCGCGGCAGGCCGTACCGTCACCGTACGCTTCGCGACCGGCCTGCAAGCTACCTCGCTGACGATGGATGAGCCGGGCGGCGTGATCGAGAGGCCCTGGTCACGGCGTTACAAGCCCACCTTCTGGCCGGTGCAGAGCTTCGTGCACGTCACAGCCGGTCAAAGAGGGTTGGCCGTGATGCCCGGTATGATGAGCGCCGCAGCCTTGTGCGCCGAAGGCACGGACGCCGGGGCGCTGGAGCTGGTCAGTCACCGCAACGCCACCCAGGAGCGTTTCCTGGGCCTGTTCCCGTTTCCTGGCATGCCGGTCAAGGGCCACGAGCGCGCCGATCACACTGCCCGCTACAACTTATTGCTGACACGACAGGGCGACTGGCAGGCCAACCACCTGCTCAGCGCCGGTCAGAGCCGCGAGTACGCCCGGCTGGCGCTCCTGGTGGCGGCGGTGGAGCCGGAGAGCGTGCAGGTGCAGGCCGTCAAGCCCGCCTCACGCGGCGAGGGCATCATCGTGCGGTTGTACGCTCCCGGCATGCAAGGCCAAGCCGTGCGGCTGACTTGCCCCCATCACAGCCTGCGCGCCGCTACCCTGTGTGACGCCCGCGAGCGCGATTTACTGCCCCTCGACGTGCGAGACGGCTCCGTGCGCCTGCTCATGCCCGGGGCCTTCGCCTCCATCCGCATCCTCACCGCAGCCGGTCGTTAGCGGCTTTGACGGTCGAAGATCATTCGGGAAGGGTAGGGGCACGGCCGGAATGCGGATTGAACCGGTAGGGGCAACGGCGGGAATGCGGATTTTACCGGTAGGGGCACGGCGGGTAACGCAAGACTCCAATCTTGAGCCAATACGAAGCCGTGCCCCTACCACAATCCACCCGAATCATTTCTATTAAAAAACAACCTCGCCTTGCCCTTCGGCCAAAATGTATGATTGCCACCGGGGCACGGCGGGAATGCGGATTTTACCGGTAGGGGCACGGCGGGTAACGCAAGACTCCAATCTTGAGCCAATACGAAGCCGTGCCCCTCCCACAATCCACCCGAATCATTTCGATTAAAAAACAACCTCGCCTTGCCCTTCCGCCAAAATGAATGATTACCACCGGGGCACGGCGGGAATTCGGATTTTACCGGTAGGGGCACGGCGGGTAACGCAAGACCCCAATCTTGAGCCAATACGAAGCCGTGCCCCTTGTATGATTGAAGAGGAGTAAGATCAAGGGTAGTGGATAAGGCCACGGCAGATCGAGTGCCCCTAGGTTAAAGAAAACCGAACCGTAGCGAAGGTCGCCGTGTCCTTCCGATAATAGCCCGAACAGTTGCCGGGACCGCAAATGAGCGAGTCCGTATCCGCAAGGTTGGGACCAGAGAGATGCGATGATGGAGGGCAAAATGAGCGAAAAAGACAAAGCAGCAGTATATGTGGGGATCGATGTGAGCAAGGCACAACTGGATGTGGCCGTACGGCCGTCCGCTAAACACTGGCAGGTGGAAAACAACGAGAAAGGGATTGCGAAACTCGTCGATCAATTGAGTGCATTCCCGCCGACCTTGATTGTACTGGAAGCCACCGGTGGCTTAGAGACAGACGTAGCCGTAGCTTTGGCGGCGGCTCAGATGCCGGTGGCGGTGATCAACCCACGTCAGTCCCGCGATTTTGCGAAATCCACCGGAGAACTGGCCAAAACGGACAAGATTGATGGCGGTGTGCTGGCTCATTTTGCGGAAGCGATCCGCCCCGAGCCCCGCAGGATGCCGGATGAGCAGGCTCGAGAGCTTCAGGCGATCTTGGTTCGTCGCCGCCAACTGGTCGAAATGCTGGTGGCAGAGAAAAACCGACAGAAGCAAGCCCGCTCAGTGATGCAAGTGCGCATTCAAGACCATATTGAGTGGCTGGAGCAGGAGCTGGCAGATATTGACAAGGACTTACATCAGCGCTTGCAAGATTGCCCGGTCTGGCGTGAAAAGGATGAGTTGCTGCAATCTGTCAAAGGCATCGGGCCCGTGACCTCTACGACGCTGCTAGCCGAACTGCCCGAGCTGGGTCAACTCAATCGCAAGCAGATTGCCGCACTCGTGGGAGTAGCGCCGTTCAATCGAGACAGTGGCAAAATGCGTGGCAAACGGGCCATTTGGGGAGGCCGGGCGAGTGTCCGCAGTGCCTTGTACCTGGCAACCCTGAATGCTACCCGCTTCAACGTTGTTATCAAGGCTTACTATGAGCGCTTGGTCCAGGCCGGCAAGTTGCGTAAGGTTGCCTTAGTGGCCTGCATGCACAAAATGTTAACGATTCTCAATGCGATGATGCGCTCTGGTACTCGTTGGGAACCTCGCCTGGCTATGCCTAAATCCTAAATTTGGCCTTGACTTTTATCACAGTTGCTACCACAATCCGCCCGAATCATTTCTATTAAAAAACAACCTCGCCTTGCCCTTCGGTCAAAATGTATGATTGCCACCGGGGCACGGCTTCGTATTGGTTAAATTATGGAATCTTGCGTTACTCGCCGTGCCCCTACCGGTTCAATTATGTGGTCTTGCGTTACTCGCCGTGCCCCTACCGGTTCAATGTTGTTGTCTTGCGCATTCCCACCAGGGCATGGCTGCGTATTGGTTCAATATTGTTGGTTTGCGCATTCCCGCCATGCCCCAATGGGTAGAACTACCCCAGATAAGGCTGTCTGGGGCTTTGACCAATTTCGCTTTCGTGGCTGCTTCTTTGATACAATATCCCCAATTGAGGGATACCGCCATGAAATTCGAAGCCGTGATCGGCCTGGAAGTCCACGCTGAGCTGCTCACCCAATCCAAGATGTTCTGCCCATGCCCGGTGGTCGATTCCACCTCGGCCAAACCCAACACTGCCATCTGCCCGATCTGCGCCGGGCTGCCGGGGGTGCTGCCCGTCATCAACCGGCGGGCGGTGGAGTATGCCCTGCGAGTGGCCCTGGCGCTGCACTGCTCCGTGCCGCCTTACAGCATCTTCGACCGCAAGAACTACTTCTACCCCGACCTGCCCAAGGGCTATCAGATCTCGCAGTACGAGCACCCCCTGGCCGTGGACGGCTTCCTGACCATCCGCACCAGCGCCGGCGAGCGCGACATCCGCGTCCGGCGGGTGCACCTGGAAGAGGACACCGGCAAGCTGACCCACGTGTCCCACGAGGACGGCGCTTACTCGCTGGTGGACCTCAACCGGGCGGGCGTCCCGCTGCTGGAGATCGTCTCCGAGCCGGACATGCACTCGGTCGAGGAGGCGCGCGCTTACGCCGCCACCCTGCGCAGCCTGCTGCGCTACCTGGAGGTTAACTCCGGCGACATGGAAAAGGGCGTCATCCGCTTCGAGGCCAACATCTCCGTCCGGCCTGAGGGCAGCCAGGAGCTTGGCACGCGTACCGAGATCAAGAACCTCAACAGCTTCCGCGCCATGGAGCGCGCCGTCGCCTACCAGATCGAGCAGCAGTCGGCGGCCCTGGAACGCGGCGAGCGCGTCCGTCAGGAAACCCTCGGATGGGACGAAGCCGCCGGGATCACTCACTCGCAGCGCGGCAAGGAGGAGGCCCACGACTACCGCTACTTCCCCGAGCCCGACCTGCCGCCCCTGGTGATCGAGCCTGCCTGGATCGAGCGCGTCCGAGCCGAGCTGCCCGAGCTGCCCGACCGACGCCGGGTCCGCTTCCACGAGGCGTACGGCATGTCGGACTACTCAATCGACCAGCTGATCGAGGACCGTTCCCTGGCGAACTTCTTCGAGGCCGTCGCCGCCCAGACCGAGGGTGTGGTGCCCCCACAGACCGTCGCCAACTGGATCACCGGCGAGCTGTTCGCCTGGATGAACGAGACCGGGCAAGACGTCGACCGCCTGCCGATGACCGCCGGTCAAGGCCTGGCCGAACTGCTTGAAATGCTGGAGCGCGACGAGATCGGCGCCGCCGCCGCCAAGACGGTGCTGCCCGAAATGCTGGAGACCGGCGTCAGCCCGCGCGTCATCGTCCAGGCGCGCGGATTGCGGCAGGTCTCCGATGCCGGCGAGATCGCCGCCCTGGTGCGCCAGGCCCTGGCCGAACACCCCCAGGAGCTGGAAAGCTACCGCGCCGGCAAGCAGACGCTGTCGAACTGGTTCTTCGGCCAGGTCATGCGCCTGGCGGGCGGCAAGGCCAACCCGGCCGTCGTGCGCGAGGAGTTGGAACGGCAGTTGGGGGAAAGCAGAGAGTAGAGAACAGTCCGGCCCAAATGCTCTCTGCTTTCCCCCACCCATCAGGACTACTCCCTCCCCCGCTGAATCTCACTACCGTCACATACGAATAGCGATGATCATCATATTGACGCTCTCCTGAGAATTTGTTACCTTTAAGGCCAGAGGAAGCAGGCAGAGGAACGCAATGCGAATCAACGTTCACCAGTACACAGCCTTTTAGCGGACACAACCGAGGTGTCCGTTTATTTTTGCCTCGTACCGCTTCCGATATCAACCTGTCGAATTTCTGAAATAGTCACAGGAGACTCATCTCAATGGCAGTCGTAACGAATGCATTTGATATGGCACAGCGGCAGTTCGACCACGTCGCCGACATGCTTCAGCTCGACCCTCAGGTGCGCGAAATCCTGCGCTGGCCTTTGCGGGAGTTCCACTTCCGCATCCCCGTGCGCATGGACGATGGCACGATCCGCGTCTTCGAGGGCTTTCGTGTCCAACACAACGATGCTCGCGGCCCGAACAAAGGCGGCATCCGCTTCCACCCCTCTGAGACGGTCGACACCGTCCGAGCCCTGGGAATGTGGATGACCTGGAAATGCGCCGTCGCTGACATCCCCCTGGGCGGCGGCAAGGGCGGCGTGATCGTCGATCCGGCGACCCTCTCCACCAGCGAGAAAGAGCGGCTGGTGCGCGGTTACATGGACGTAATCTGGAAGAACATCGGCCCGCGCAATGACGTGCCCGCTCCCGACGTTGGCACCACGCCCCAGATGATGGGCTGGATGATGGACGAATACTCCAAGCTGGCCGGCCAGTACACCCCAGGCGTCATCACCGGCAAACCGGTGGGCGGCGGCGGATCGCTGGGCCGCACCGAAGCGACCGGTTACGGCGTGATCTACAACGTGCGCGAAGCGATGAAGCACCTCGGCATGGACTCGACCAAGGCGGTCGCGGCCATCCAGGGCTTCGGCAACGTTGCCCAGTACGCCTCGATTGGCTTCGTGGAGCAGCTGGGCGGCAAAGTGGTTTGCGTCTCCTGCTGGGACCGCGACGACCGCACCTCGTACACCTTCTACAAGGCCGATGGCATCGACCCGCACTTCCTGATGAGCATCACCGACCAGTACGGCACCATCGATAAGGATAAGGCCAAGGCCGCCGGCTACAGCATCGAAGACGGCGACGCCTGGATCGAAAAGGAAGCCGACGTGTTGATCCCGGCTGCCCTGGAAAGCCAGATCACCGGCGAAAACGTCGGAAGCATCAGCAAGCGCGTGCGTATCATCGCCGAGGGCGCAAACGGCCCCACCACCCCCGAGGCCGACGAAGTCCTCAAGCAGCGCGGCGTCTTCATGATCCCCGACTTCCTGTGCAACGCCGGCGGCGTGACCGTCTCGTACTTCGAGAGCGTGCAGAACGACATGAACTACTACTGGTCGCGCGACGAAGTCCTCCAGCGCCTGGACGACAAGATGACCACCGCCTTCGCCGGCGTGCTGGGCATGTCCAAGCAGGAAGACGTCTACATGCGCGACGCCGCTTACATGGTGGCCATCTTCCGGGTGGTCAAGGCCATGGAACTGCGCGGCTGGATCTAAACAGACATCTTCTCCTTCTATCCTCTTGAAGGTCGATCCCCTTTCTTCGAAAGGGGATCGATTGATTTAAGGGGTGGGGCTGCATGATTTTGGGATGGCATACTGTTTATGGCATAATCCAATGACAGGAGGAATCAATGACTGACCAAAGTTTTTTACAACCCGTGCAGGCGAGCGTTCAGGTGCAGGCTCCGGTGTCGCGAGCGTTCGAGGCGTTCACCTCAGAGATTGGGGCCTGGTGGCCCAAGGAGAACACCTTTTCGGAGGACCGGCTGCGGGCGGTGATCATCGAGCCGCGCCAAGGCGGCCGCTGGTATGAGGTCAATCAGGACGGCGAGCGGTTCGATTGGGGCCGGGTGCTGGATTTTGAGCCGGTGGAGCGTGTGACGCTGACCTGGCAGATCACGCACGAGGGCAAGCCCGAGCCGGAACCGGAGCGGGCCAGCCAGGTGGACGTGCGCTTCGAGGGGGTCGGGCCGTCGATCACGCGCGTGACGGTGACGCACAGTGCATTCGAGCGTCACGGCGAGGTGGGGGCGCAGGTATGGCGCGAGGGCATGGCGTCCGAGCAGGGCTGGGCGAAGTTGCTGGGCCGCTATGCGCAGATGCTGGCATAGATGCGGGTTGTCAGCGCGCTCTGCGGAAACAAACCACACAAGGATGTATGGACCTGATTAATCCTATACGCGGAATATCCTTCGCTTGCAACCGAATCCGAGAAATTGTAATACTTCCCGGAACAATTGTCCTTGAAATCCAGTTCTAAAATCGCTACAATTTAAGAAGTTATTTTAGGACTTGTCACAGAGGGGAGGGCCATGAACGCGGCTGTTATACGCACGTTACTGCTGGTCGACATCATTGCGATGGCGCTGCTGGCGTTCTTTTACCTGCGCGGCCGCGAGCTGGCCTGGCACGAATACCTGAGCTTCGGGCTGGTTGCGCTGCTGGTGCCGCTGCTCGGGCCGTTCCTGGTGATCCTCAGCCGCCCGGGCAAGCCGGTCCCAACCTCCAAACCGCTGATTCCCAAAGCCTGGTTCTCCAATCATCCGTTCTCTAAACGGAATAAAGACCAATCCGCATAAGAATTGATCCGAGAAACCGGTCCTTCTCCACGCGCACGTTAATCCCCATCCCTGTCAAGATCCGTTTCATCTGCTATACTGGGTGAAGACGAATCAAATCACGAACCAGAACCGCACACCTGGATCATTTACCTGGATCATTTTATGAAACATGACCGCTTTCTCACCGGCATTCTGGCCGGAATCGCCATCTTAATCGTGCTGTCGCTGGCGCTGTTCTTCTTGCGCAGCGGGGACACCGGCTACGTGGACGGCAGCGACCCCGAGGCCGTGCTGCACAATTACGTGGTTGCGCTCGAAAATGAAGATTACGAACGCGCCTACAGCTACGTCGCCATCAGCGCCAACACCCCCAGCTACAGCGAGTTCCGCGTCAGCCTGAGCGCAAACCGCCGCCCCGACCAGGGAAACGGCCTGGAAATCGACAAGGCCCAGATCGACGGGGATGAAGCCGTCGTACCGATCACGGTTGTGAGCGTCAGCGGCGGCCCGTTAGCCAACACCTACCGCAGCTCGCAGATTGCCACCCTCATGCGTCAGGAGGGCAGCTGGAAGATCACATCCATGGCTTACCAGTGGTGGGACTACAGCTGGTCGCCGGTCGATACGATGGACGGCAAGCCGCGCCCGGTCGTTCCTTGAAATCATAAACACCATGCTTGAACCGCGCAGGTGCGAATGATTTTGTGCGGATGTGGATGCAGGGGTCTTCCCTTTAAATCCCATTGCGGCTTTGCGCCTGCGCGGTTCAAACGCTTTTAGAAGGGCTTGATCGATGCAGAGCATTCGACGCTTCTACTTCTACCTGATCACCTTCATCAGCCTGGAGGTGGTCATTTGGGGCGCCATCCTGCTGGCGCGCACGCTGATCTCGCCGCTGCCCATCCGCAGCGTCTCGACCCTGCTGGCAAGCGGGCTGTCGCTGGTGCTGGTGGGCCTGCCGATCTTCCTGCTGCACTGGGTGACCGCCCAGCGGGATGCACTCCACAACGAAGAAGAGCGCATCACCCGCGTGCGGGCCATCTTCCTGTACGGCGCCCGGCTGGCGGTGCTGATCCCGGTGGCGCAGAACGTCCTGGCGATCCTCGACCGGCTGCTCCTGCAGCTCATGAATGCCCCGGTCACCGCGGCCTTCCTGGGCTCCGGCCAGAGCCTGGCAGACAATCTGGTTGCCATCGCCATTAACATCGTCGCCTGGGCCTATCTCGAGCGCGTCCTGCGCGGCGACCGTGAGACCTGGCTGGAGAACAACCACCTGGATGAGGCCTGCCGCCTGTACCGGTATATCTGGTTCGTGTACGCCCTGGTCTTGACCGTGATGGGAGTGCAGCAAGTTCTGCACTTCCTGCTCACCATCCCCTTGGTGGACGAGCTGCAGATGGCGGCGGAAGCGATTTGGTTGGCCAACGGCACGGCCCTGGCGCTGGTGGGTGCGCCGGTTTGGGCCTGGATCTGGCGGTTGGTCCATTTGTCTATGACGCCGGATGAGCGCTCCACGCCACTGCACCTGGCGGTGGTTTACCTCACGGCGTTGTTTGGGGCGATCATTTTCGTCATCTCGATCTCAAGTTTCCTCTCCTCCTTGCTGAGCTACGTTATCAACCCCGGCATGTCAGCCACGACCTTGATCAGCCGTAACGCCACTACCCTTTCGCTGGCCATTCCGATGGCAGTGCTGTGGATCTACTTCGGACGCGAGCGGCAGCGGTCCGTGCGCGCCGAGAGCGATGCGCTGCAGCGGGCCGAGCTGGACCGGCTGTACTTCTACCTGCTGGCCCTGACCGGCAATGTGGCGGTGTTCACCGGGCTGTGGCAGCTGCTGGTGTCGCTGGCAGCGCTGGCGGCGCCCGTTCAGAATTTAACGCGCGGCGGTGTTCTATGAGAACCTGGGCTCGGCGCTCGGGCCGCTGCTGGTGGGGCTGCCGGTGTGGCTGTCCACCTGGGGCCCGCTACAGTCCGAGGCGCTGCGCCCGGCCCAACGCGGCGATGCCGCCCGCCAGTCGCTGGTGCGGCGCGGCTACCTGTACCTGGTTCTATTCCTGACCGTGGTGGGGGCTATGGCGACCGGCGGCACACTGCTGTACCTGGTGCTCTCGAACCTGCTCGGCGGCCGCTCGGCGGACTTCGTCCAGGTGCTGGTGCAGCGCCTGGCCGAACTGGCGCTGGTGCTGGTCTGGCTTGGTTATCACTGGAACGTGCTGCGCAGCGACCAACGCCAGGCGCACAAAGTCCTGGTGGAGCGCTACACCCGCTTCCCGGTGCTGATCATGCAGGCCGACGACCACCCCTTCGCGGTCGACCTGGCGGGCGCGCTCCAGCGCGAATCGCCCGGGCTGCCCGTGGCCGTCCACCGCCTGGACCTCTCGCCTCTGACAGATGATCTGGCCGAGGCCAAGGCCGTGGTGCTGCCTGCCGGGTTGGCGGCGCGCCCGCCGGATGCGCTGCGCCTGTGGCTGAACGAATACGCCGGTCACCGCCTGCTGGCCCCGCTGCCTGCCGGGGGCATGACCTTCGTCGGCGCTAGCCCGCGCAGCGACCGTGAGTTGATCCAGCAGACCGTCTCGGCGGTGCGCTCCCTGGCCGAAGGCCGCCCCGTGCGCAGCCACGGCCCCATCAACCCATGGCTGGTCATCGGCGTCGCCCTGGGCGGACTGCTGTTGTTGGTCTTGCTGCTGGGCGTAATTTCAATGATTGTGAGTGTGGTGGATTAGGCTGAATGTTTGACGCCAGGGCGCAAAGGGCCAAGAAGAGCGTTCTTCCTGGCCCTTTGCGCTTTGGCGTCAAACATTCAGTCGAATTGCCGCCCATTCCGGGGTATACTCGGGGATATCAATGACTGGAGTTCGCGTGGATGGGCAAACGAGAAATTCTTTACAGCGGCATCAAATTTCTGATCGACAACCTGACCGACACCCAATTTCACGGCGTGGAGCACGTCCCTGACCAGGGCGGCCTGCTGATCGCCACCAACCACATCAGCCGCATCGACATCCCGGTGCTGTTCATGACGCCTAACCGGCCCGACGTGACCGCCCTGGTGGCCGATAAGTACAAGACTCACCTCTTCTTCTGGATCATCATCACGATGGCCGACGGCATCTGGCTCGACCGCTCCAAGGCCGATTTCTCCGCCTTCCGGGCCGCGATCGATTTCCTTAAGAAAGGCGGCGCGCTGGGCATCTCGCCCGAGGGCACCCGCAGTGAGAGCGGCAAGCTGATCGAGGGCAAGTCCGGCACGGTGCTGCTGGCCAGCCGCACGGGCGTGCCGGTGGTGCCGGTGGGCCTGGTCAACACCGACAAGGCGCTCCCGTCGCTGCTGCACTTCCGCAAGCAGCACATCGACGCCAACTTCGGCCCGGCCATCCACATCCCGCCCATCCCACGCGAGGACCGCGAGGCGTTCATGCAGCATTGGACCGAGGAGATCATGGCGCGCATTGCCGTGCTGGTGCCGGAAGAGCAGCGCGGCTTTTACCGCGACCATCCCCGCGTTCGCGAGCTGCTGCAATCCCCACCTGAGGACATCTGCTGACATGGCCTGGATCCTGCTGTCGCTGCTGCTGTTCGGCCTGGTCCACTCGATCCTGGCATCGTTGTGGTTCAAAGACCTGGCGGCGCGGGCGGTGGGTGAGGCCGTCTACCGGCGCTGGTACCGGTTATTCTTCAACCTGATGGCGGGCGTGACGTTCCTGCCGACCTTGGTCCTGGTGTCGGCGCTGCCCAGCCCGGTCATCTACCGCATCCCCTCACCGTGGGTGACGCTGACCGTCGTCATTCAGCTGCTGGCCGCGATAGGCCTGCTGCACACCGTCTACCTGACCGGAGCGTCCAATTTTCTGGGCGTCGAACAGGCGCTCGACCCCCAGGCCGCCGCCCGCCCACGCAAGATGACCACCCGCGGCCTGTATCGCTTCGTGCGCCACCCGATTTACACCTGCTCGATCGTCTTCCTCTGGCTCACGCCGGTCATGACCTGGAACCTGCTGGCCTTCAACATCGGTGCGAGCCTGTACATGACCATCGGTGCGATCTTCGAGGAGCGCAAGCTGCTGCGCGAGTTTGGCGAGACGTATGCCACTTACAAGGCGAGCACGCCGATGCTGTTCCCCATCCCACTTAAATCGAAGTCGTAGGACGGTTTCCCAGCGCATCTTAATTGCTCCCTCAGTTTCCCGCTTTCAGATATAATTCATTCATCTCATCCGGTATCCTTACAACTAAACACAAAGAGGCAAACATGAAAGCAAAACGTGTACTCCAAGCGGCCCCGGCCCTCCTGATCGTCATCCTCGTGCTGGTGATTGCCGGCGTCCTGGTGCTGCTTGCTACCCCGCACTTTTATTTCTTCAAGTTGGTCAAAGAGGATCAGATCGGCGTCAAGATCCGCGGCGGGCAGATCATGGACGTAGTTCCGCCCGGCGTCTACCATGACCTCGGCCTGTTCGTGCGCATGGACACCTACTCTACCCAGGAGTACAAGTTCGTCGCCACCGACCCCGAGGTGATCACCTCCGACCAGCAGCGCATCGGCGTGGTCGTCAGCGGCAGCGTCTTTCGCCCCAAAATTGCCGAGGCCCAGCGGATCAAGTCGCTGTGGACCCAGTACAAGGCGGTTTACACCACCAACGACTCCCTGCAATCCCTGATGAACGACCTCAGCTTCCAGGCCATGAAGGTCTGCGTCGGCGACCGCCCCTTCTCTGAAAGCGTCATCGGCTCGGACCGTGATTCCTTGCGCAACTGCATCGACGGCGAGCTCAACAGCCTCATGGAGCCTTTCGGCCTGTCCGTCATGAACGTGGTCGTCCCTAACGTGACCCTCAACACCGAGGTGCAGGCCCGCCTGGACGAGATCACCCAGTCCCGCTTGTTGACCGAGAAGGCCGTGCAGGACGAGAAGAAGGCCACCGCCCAAGGCAAGGCGGACCAGGCCCAGCAGGAAGCCGCCATCCGTGTCGAGCAGTCCAAGAAGCAGGAGCAGACCCGCCAGGAGACCCTGCTGGCCCAGCTGGAGAAAGACAAGCTGGACGCCCAGCGCGCGGTGATCCAGTCGCAGAAGTCGAATGACCTGCTATCGGCGCAAAAGGATCTGGAGATCGCACAGGCGCGCGCCGCAGCCGCTGCAGAGCAGGCCAAAGCCGACCTGTCGCAGGATATGGTCCTGGCGCAGTTGTACGTGGACCATCCCGAGTATCTGCAGTTGCAGATGGCCCTGGCCAACGCCAGCGCCATCAAGGACACCGACAAGCTGATCTTCACCCCCGAGGGCGTCATGCCTTACCTGGTCTTCGGCGACAACGTGGTTCCCACCATGCCGATCGGCCCTGAACAGCCTGCACAGTAAGAAAGAGCGTAAAGGAAAGTTCGCAGAAACAAAGAGAATAGAAAGAGGCAGAGAGTGAAGTTAGGCTCTCTGCCTCTTTCTATTTCTCAGCGCCTGTGCGAGCCTGCGTTGCGCTCTTTCAATGCATGCTTAATATACACGTAACATTTTCGCAAGCGTATGGAAATCCTCATCCCCTAAGATGGGACTATGGAAACGATGGTTTCCAAACCACCAACCAAAAGGAGAGAACCATGTTAAAGAAATTCCGAACGATTGCGATCCTCGCGGCGCTGGTGCTGGCGCTGCTACCGGTTGGGGCCGTTTCGGCTAACGCCGGGAAGCCCAACTTCAGCGGCGGCGTGTACGGCGACGGGCAGTTGTGGGGCACCAAGGGCGCAGCCACAATCCCGGGCCCGAATGGGCATAACCAACAGTCCTTCGACAAGCTTTTCGTGTTCACCAACGGCGCATCCGGCCAGCTGCCGGTTTCGGAGGCCGCTCCCGGTAACCCGGACTTCAACGGCGGGCGCTGGTACACCCACACCGCCACCTGGACGGCGCAGGGGCTCGCCAGTTACGGAAGTCAACTGCCTGTGCTGACGTCTTATGCTCAGATTTTGCAGCAGGTCAACATGGGCAATCTGGCGATTAGCGCCGGCAGCCCTGCCGGTGGGCCGCCGGCTTTCTTCGAATGCCCGCTTTTGCCGGTAAAGTAAACGAGATTAGCAAGTAGACAAAAAGAGAAACGTTACCGCGGTAACGTTTCTCTTTTTGTCTACTTGCTAATCTCGTTTACTTCTCTTGGATCTCGATGGTCTTGATCTTGACTGCGGGGGCATTGCGCTTGTTTGGATCGCGCTCTGGGATCGACATCAGCACATCCATGCCGTCTACCACCTGCCCAAAGATGGTGTGCTTGCCGTTGAGCCAGGGGGTCGGTACGTGGGTGATGAAGAACTGTGAGCCGTTGGTGTTCGGCCCGGCGTTGGCCATCGAGAGGATGCCCGGTTTGTCGTGCTTCAGGGACGAATCGAACTCGTCACCAAAGCGGTAGCCCGGGCCGCCCGTACCGGTGCCGGTCGGGTCGCCGGCCTGCGCCATGAAATCTTTGATCACCCGGTGGAAGATCGTGTCGTCGTAGAAGCCCTCGCGTGCCAGGAACACAAAGTTGTTGACGGTCTTGGGGGCCTTGTCGGTGAACAGATCCACGACGATGTTGCCCTTATCGGTCTCGATCGTCGCTTGATACGATTTTTCAGGGTCGATCACCATCTCTGGCGGCTTCGACCATTGTTTTTGTGCCATTCGATATCCTTTCTGATTTAAACTTCTGGGAATTCAGATCCTGAGTCAACTCGTCATTGGGGAGCGCCCAATCACTCGATTGACCGATGGACCCATTACCCGGCCGCTGCTTGCCCTGCTTTCTTGCGGATATGGACGAAAACCACGCCCTCTACATCTTCCCTTTTAATTGGGCCGAACTCATAGCTGTCCACGCTGCTGGCGCGGCTGCCCACCACCCACAGCCGTCCGTCGGGCATCACCCGCTCGACCAGCTTGATCATCCGCCCATAGCGTTCCTGGCGGAAGACCACGGTGTCGCCGGGCCGGGGGGCGCGTATCAAGAAGGGGATCTTGGAAACGAGCACAAAATCCCCTTCTTGATAGTGTGGTTCCAGGCTTGCGCCCGAAATTTTCAGCACCTTGAGCATCACAGATTCGGGATAACCATCTCCTCGCCCGGCTTGTAAGGGGCCTTCACCCGCTTGGTGCTGACGCCCTTCGTCTCCCAGAAGATCTCCGCAAACTGGTTGACCGCATTCAGCAGGTCCACCGCATTCTGGCGATCGACGGTCTGGCGCGCCTTCGAGCCCGCCTGGTAGATGCGCAGCACCAGCCCCGGCAGCTCGGGGTGCTTGTTGATCATATCTTGCTTGACATAATCCCCGTAGATCACGCGGATCTCGTGCTTGACCAGTTCGGCGTGCTCTTCCTTGACCATTATGGCGCGGGTCATCGTGTTCAGGTACGACAGCTCGTCGATGCTGCCGTGATCCTTTTGCAGATCATCCATGATATCGATCATGCGAATCACCGTCAGCGCGCCAACCAGGGCGTGATGCGGGTCGTAAATGCCGCACGGAACGTCACAGTGGGCCGAGGCCTCATCGAAATGGAGCATCTGATCGAGTTTTTCGATCCCTTGATAGATCATAGTTCCCTCCTAATCGAACAGAATAGATTGGTTGTGTGAGACAGACATCCAGAAGAAAACCATCCCCTGTTTCGACGCCTTCTCAGGCGTCGGGCTGTAAATTGTCGCCCGCCCTATTATAACGCAAATGGAGAGGGGCGCGCCAACCAGGGATCGTCCGAAGCCGGGGGTGATTGGGAAATCCCCCCTTTTGGCATACCCCTATCCAATCCCCGGGGCCTGAAACCATGGGTCCACCTCCCACGAATCGCGGCGCTGGAACAGCTTCGCCAGCGGGAGGGCGTGGCTCTTCCCGCACGGCACCCACACCAGCGGGTCTTCCTCATGCCCCATGTATGGATCGTCGTACTCGTAGCTCAGCTCGAAGGTCTCGGCAATGTACAGCGCCTGCCTCTCCTCCTGCCCCTCGCCGCCTGGGGTCGGGACGAAGCCGACCGGCTGCTCGGCGTAGCGGATCATCAAAAATGCCACGTGGTTCACGTCCGGCGGGGCGATCCGCACCGCCTCGGGCACGTAGATCTCCTCCCCGGTGCAGTCCAGCAGCAGGCCCGGCGCGACCACAACCTCATGGTGGTTCTCAACGGAAACTTCCATCCCGGCGACCAGCCCGCTGCCATGCAGGTAGCGGTTGTGCCGCTTCAGCTTCTCGCGGAAATACTGCTGCTCGAGCGCAAAGTCGGCGGCGCTCAAGGTCTGCCCGCTAAAGTAATGCAGGCGCTTCACGGGATACGGCTGATGGCTGCTCTCCATCTTCTCCTCCAAGTGGGGATATGCGCCGGAGCGCTGCTGCCATTGTACTCCAGAAAAGGCGGTCTACAGGAGAGAGGTGTACGTCCTCAACTTCCGGAGCTACTCCGACCGCCGGCCGTATTGGAGCTTTGTCTGCAAGCTTGCCAGCTCGTCCCACTTGCCTTCCGCAGCCAGGGCAGCCTGCTCGGGCCAGGTGTCGGGGTTGCCGCGCAAGTCGGCCGCGTCCAGCACCTGGTGCAGCCGCTCTTGCGACGCATTCGCCAGGTCGTTGAACTTTTTGATCCCCGAACCATAGAACACCTGCTGCGTCTTGGGGCCGATCCCCTCAATCTTGGTCAAGTCGTCCAAGGCGTCGCTGCCGCCCTCGGATGGCGCTTCGACCTCCTCCGCTTCGGCCTGCGCCTCAGGCGCCTCGAACGTCTGCGCCTCACCGGCGGTTGCCTCCGCAGCCTGCGCCTCCACCTCGGCCATCGAAATGTCCTGCGCCTCCGCTTCAGCCGTGCGCTCGACGATCTCTTCCCCTACCCGCGTGTGCCAGGAGATATCCTCCGGATGCGGAAATTCCTCTAACGGGAACTCGAATCCGGGCGCCGTCGACCAGCGGGACGGCTGGCGATTGCGATTGCGCAAATAGGTAAAGACCAGCGCCGCCACCGGCGCCATCACTAACAGAACGATCACCCAAAAGGTGAGTTCCTCATTCTTATCCATCGAATCATTGGGCATGCTGCTTCCTCCCTCCATAGAAAAATCCTAACCCGTCGCCGTCATCACGGCATAGAAAATCAGATAGATCACCAATGCGATAATTCCAACGCCGATGGCAATGATCAACCATGCCACGAAATCGTGCCCCCAAACGGCAAACGCCCGTGACAGGTAGTTCTTGCTCAGCAAGTCGGTGTCCGGCAGATCGGCCGGCGGCGCACTTTCGGGGCGCTCGTGATACAGCCCATCGATGGCCTGCTGCTGGTGCTCGTTCTCCTGTTCCAGCACGGCGACCCGGCGCTCCATGGCGCCCAGATATTCAATCAACTCTGCCTGCGTATTGAACTGGGTGGGTGGTGGGGTGGTCATGATCCCTCCTTGTTGCTGCTGTTTCTGGTCTTAGACCCCTGACTTTTCGTACTTCCGGGCCCACAACCTCGCATCGTACGGAGCCTTGCGGTCGGGGCACTTCTCGCGCGGGCACAGCTGGCAGCTTTCGAAGGTCTCCTGGCTCTGATAGCGCACGCCCGAGATGCTCTTGATTGGCACCATCATCAAGCTCTCGGTCAGGCGCACACCGATCGCATCCGGCATCTCGCCCAGCAGCCGGAACAGGTTGACCTGCTGCATGATCGGCCAGTCCTCCAAGGAGCCTGGGTTCATGGAACTGCTGCGGCGCAAGTCGTACAGCCCGATCAGGGTCTTGTTGAACACCTCCACCGCCGCCATCAGGGCCAGTTCTTTGATCGCCTCGGCCCAAAAGCGCTGGAGGGTATCACGGATACCGGCAGCCCATTCTTCCAGTTCCATCCCGCAGGTTGCGATGAAGGGGAAGATGCGGTGCACCTCTTTGATGTTGACGGCCAATGTGCGGCTGGTGAGTGAGACGCCATCCACAACGACGGAATAATCGTCGTGTTGATCGATAAAAGCCTGGCGGAAGCAGGCGCGCGGTTTCGCAATCGGCTGCGCTTCTTTCGCCAGGTATTCCAGTTCTGCCGTATAGGGGCTGCCCGGCCGGACGTGTGCCCGCCTGCGCAGAAGGTTTATGTCTAATTGAAACGGAATTGGGTCCAGCAAAAATCCATCCATCGTTCCTCCTACGGATTTCGCCCCATGACAATTTCCACCGGCAGCCCCCACATCATCTCATTCCGGGTCTGGGCGACTTCAAACCCGGCCTCAGACAGCATTTGACCGGCGACAATTGGCCGGCAGTCTACCAGATTCTCGAAGTGCCGGTGGACCCATTCGTACAGTCTCACCATGATCCCCCCCTGCTGGAGCAGCGACACCACCACCAGCCGCCCGCCCGGCTGCAGCGCCTGACGGCACTCGGCCAGCAGGCGCGGGATCTCGGGCGTGTCGAACAGTTCCAGCACAAAGGCCATGAACAGCGCATCGAAGGCCCGGGGCGCAAACGGCAGGCAGGCCCCATCGGCGCGCACCAGGCCCACACGTCCCAAGCAGTCTTCACCGGGCAGTTTGTCCCTGGCGACCGCCAGCATCCCCGGCGACAGGTCCAGCCCGACCACGAAGCCCCGCTCGCCCACGCCCTCGGCCAGGGCCGTCAGGTTGCCGCCCGTGCCGGAGCCGATCTCCAGCGCCCGCTCGCCGGGCTGCGCCGCCAGCATCTCCAGCCCCACCTGCCGGAAGCGCTTCTCAGACGGTGCGGCCAGCCAGTCGTACCAACGGCTCAGGCTATCGTAGCTCGCCTGCGCCTCCTCCCGGCTGCGCCTCACTCGGGTGATCTCTCGCTCGCGGTTTCCGGTCATGACAGGCGCCTTAAAACGCAAAGGCGCGCAGACGATGAGAAATATAAAGAGCTTTTGCTTTCTCTTTGGATTTCTCAGCGTCTGCGCGCCTTTGCGTTTCAAACATCCTCAATCCTCCTGTTTGCCCTCGCGCCGGATACGACGCCATTCCAGCAGTTCCAAGAGCGCCGACCACACGAACAAATACGCCAAGCCCTCGTCCATGTTGCCGATGATGGGCAGGTTGTCGGGAATCGCCTCGAAGAAAATGCCCGCACCCGGGTTGAGCACGTACACCAGCCCAACCACGCCCAGCAGGTACACCAGCCACGCCGGCCAGCCCATCTTGGTCAGCGGCGTCGCAATCCGGCGGCCAGCCTGCACCACCACCGGCCGCCCGTACAGCAGGCGCGGGTCGTGTTCCTCTTGCTCTTTCGGTTCAGGAATTTGATCGGTCATGTTGATCCCCATGGTCCCAACCAGCCATACGCATCGAAATCCACCTTGTCTTTGGCGTTGAACTTCACGCCCTCCTCCAGCAGCAGCCGGCGCTGCCGCTCGCCGCCATCGCCCGGCAGGCTGATCTTGCCCTGCGAGTTGATCACCCGCTGCCAGGGGATGTCCGCTTCCTTCACGGCCGCCATGGCATAGCCCACCTCACGGGCCGTACACCCGACGATCTGGGATATCTGCCCGTAGCTGGCGACCTGGCCCGCTGGGATTTGCCGGACGATATTGTAAATGCGCTGGTAGAGCAAGGACTTTGTTTCGGTCATAGACCTACCCTGCCCCTCCCTTCAAGGAGGGTTCTTTTCTGCTCGACCCACCATTGTTTTTCGGGGTGGGTTACACACCCAATCGATACAGCGTCATGTGCTCCAACTGCAGCGTCTCGATGCCCGCGTACCCTGCTTCGAGCGCCAACCCGGCCACAGTGTCCGGGTCCAGGCGGTGTTTGAGCGGCGGCCCCAACTCTTCGGCGCGCGGCGGCCATTCCAGCACCGCCACCCGTTTGGAGGAAAGCCGCCGGGCCTCCTTCAGCGCCGCCAGCGGGCCATCGATCTCGTGCAGCACCAACCCCAAAAAAACCAGATCGAAATAATCGTCCGCGAAGGGGATGTCGTCGGCGTCGGCCTGGTGAAAATCGGCCTCCGGCACGTGGCCCTCGGCAATCACGATCATCTCAGACGAGCGATCGATCCCATAGGTGGTCACTCCACGCGCCACGAATGCCTCGGCGAAGATACCCGTCCCGGTGCCGACGTCGAGCACCCGCTCGACCTCGATCCCTTCCAAACTCAAGTCTGCTACCCGGTCCACCTCCAGCAGCTTCAACCGCTCGGGCGAGCGCAGCAGACTCTTTGGTCCATCAAATTTACCGTCATTCATTTCAGTTAACTACCGTAGTGGTCCTCATAATCTTTCATGGCCGCCTCGATCACCTTGTAAGCGTGCTCGTGATCCAACACGGCCTCAATTTCCATTTGCGATGGCTGCCCCGGTATCATCTTATACGTGCTGAAGTAGTGCCGCAGGCGCTCCACCAGCACCGCCGGCAGCTGCGAGACGTCTTTCACGTCACCCCAGAAGGAGTCGTTTTCCAGCACAGCGATGATCTTATCGTCGGCGTCGCCGCCGTCAATGGCCTGGATATCGCCGACCACCCGCACGTTCAAAATCACCTCGGACCGGTTGATCGGCCGCTCGCTGATCACACAAATGTCCAGCGGATCGCCGTCGCCGTGCTTCGATCTGGGCGAAAGCTGCTGCACACGCTCGGCGCAGAAGGTGCGCGGGACGAAGCCGTACAGCGTCGGCGGCTGTGACGAGGATCGCTGCGGGCGGTCCACCCGTAGATACCCGGTGGTCTTTTCGACCTCGTACTTCACCACGTCGAACGGAGTGATTTCAATATAGGCGTTGACCAGCTTCGGTGGATCCATGCCAACTTCCAGCCCGTGCCAGGGATGCGGCCGCCAGCGATAAAACGGATTCGGAAAGGACATAATTCTCCTGCTTACCCCACAAAAATTACCTCTGCAAAGAGCATTGGTTTGCCTGTCAAAGACTTCACAGCCCTGACACCATCACACTTAACATTATAAAGAAGGTTCCTACAGAAAACAAACGGATTCGCTCACTCAGTCTGCGTCACCTTAAACCCATCGAACGTTACCGGGAACCCCGCGCCCTCCGGCGAGGCCGCCATCAGCCCCACCCCGGCAGTCTCCTCCGGCAGCAGGTAGCCCATGCGCAGCAGGGTGTAATCCACCCCATTGAGCGAATAATGCACCTCCACCGCCTCGGCCCGGCGTGTCAAGCGCAGCCAGATCATGCTCGGGTTCTCGGGCAGCGGCGTGACCGACCAGTCGGAGAACTCACGCGTGAACACGGCGCTGATGTGCTGCACGCCGTTGACGTACTCGATGCCGGTCTTCAGCCAGTTCTGCTCGTCGATCCGGATCATCACCCCGGCTTGATCGTACAGGTCGGTATACTCCCCGCTGACCTTCACTTCCACGTCGAAATCGCCCTTGACCAGCTCATAGTAGAAATGGCCGTTGTCGCGGGTGAAGCCGTAATGCGTCTTGCGCCAGAAGTCGGTGTGCGGTTCGGTGCGAAAGTGCAGGATGTCACCCTGGACATCCCACTGCGGGGGCTCGTTGAACCATAACATCTCAAGATCCCTCTTTTTGTTTGGATTGGTAGTGCTGCTTGGTTTCCATCTCGCGGCCGCGCACCACGCGCTTGCCCTCCAGCTCGCCGCCGCTGCCGGTGACCACCGTGGCCTGGCTTTCCAGCCCGCCTTTCTCGTAATAGATCACCACCCAATCGTGGGTCTTGTCCAGCTTGTGGGCTTGAGCGGTGTTGGAGAACAGAGCGGTGAAGTCCCAGCCATCGCGTTTGGTGTTCAAGATGGGCAGCCAGGCTTCGTTGTCGGGGTTGAAGCGCTTGGGCGCAATCTGTTTGAGCGAGCCCGCCTCGGCCTTCTTGCGGTACTCCTCGTCCACAGCCAGCAGCGCCTCGACACTCGGACGGTCGGGCGTCTTTTCGCCCTCGGCCTCGGCCCGCTTGCGCTCGATGCGGTTCTGGGCCGCCCCGGAGAGCATGCCCGCCAGGGCGGTCTGCACGGTCTTGACCTTGTGCTGGTCGAAGCCCTGCACCTGCTCCAGGTTGCCGTTATATGTGGCCCGTTCCAGCTCCTCGTAAGTGGCGATGTCGAGCTGATCCACAACCCGCTGTGCGAGATCCTCGTCCATCCCCGGCAGCTGCGAGAAGGCCTGCACCGGATCCACCTCGGTCTGCAGGCGCTTCAGCAGGTCGGACTGCCCGCTGGCGACGTACTCGCCGATCAGCGCGGACAGCCCGCCGCCGATGTTGGGCATCTTCTTTAACTCGTCCATGCGGTCTTCTTGCACCAGCTCGGCCACCGAACGGTCGGCCTGCCGGACGGTGTTCGCCCCGTCACGGTAAGAGCGGATGCGGAAAGGATTGGCCCCCTGAATTTCAAGCAGATCGGCGATGCGGTCCAGCACCGCCGCAATATCCTCATTCGACGGATTACGTTTCGCCATGGTATTTCCTCTTCCCCCATTTTGGTAGCTTGATTGTACCATTTAAGAACCCGTCTGAGAAATCGGATGGGTTTATTGGGGAACAAGAAACCAGGGACCGGGCGAAGGCTCAATCCCCTTCCCACGTCCCATGCGTCCTCCGTCCTATGCGCAGCCCTTCCTCCGTCCTATGCTCCGCATGGGACGGGGGGCTAAAGAAGCTCGCTCCCTGATCCCTTAATAGCTCCCACCCATATCGTGATATGCTTGTTAGAACCTGACTGAAAGGCAAAGCCATTGGAAACGAAAGCCTTCGAACGATTTGCTCCGGCCATCCTAAAGATCTATCAGCGCAACAAAGAGACTTTCTGGGCGGCGGTCACGGCCCCATTCCTGGCGGAAAACGTTTCGCTGGCCGGTTGGCTGCGCAATTTGCAGATCGATGCGCAGCTGCTGGCGGCCTTCCGCGGCATCGACGCACACGCCCGCCAGGTGTTGATCGAGTTCGGCAGCCCCTTCGGGGTCGACGTGACTCGCTGGGAAAGCAACCGCCCGCAGTACTTCAAGGACGCCTACCCGGTGTTTGCCTTTTTAGCGGTGTGGATGGACGAGGAAGGCCTTGTTGAGTACCTCGATCGCTTCGATGAAATCCTGCGGGCGGGTGTCTATGCGGTGGCGGGCTACGGCATCCTCGATGCCAACGTCGACAGCGATGCGCCTTCAGCGGTGGAGATCCTGACCGCCCAGGCGCTGATCGCCGAATACGAGACGCTGGCGCTGGACGTGTTCGGGGTGACGCCGGTCAACTTGCGAATTGTCCACAAGATGCGTACACTGTTCTTGGGAGCCGAGATTAAAGAAAAGGCCGCCCGGCATAAGGCCAGCCCCTACCGCCTGGACGATCCCAAAGACCTGGGCACCAAAGGAGCCAACGCGGTTACTCCCTACATGCTCAGCCTGGAACGCCTGGGCAAAGCGGAGTGGATCGATGACTATTGGGAGGTGTTCTTGCTGTTCGGGGCGGCGATCCAGCTGATTGACGACTGGACCGACCTGGAGAAAGACCTGGCGGCGGGGCATTATTCCTACGTGACCCTGGGCGCAGAGAACCTGTTGAACCAGGAGCCTAAGCAGGCCGCCCGCCAACTGCGCAGCGACCGTCAGCGCGGCGCGGCGGCCTACGCCACCGGTAAAGAAATGGTGGCACAGTCGCGGGCCATTCTGGAGCGCCTGAACGATACCATGCTGGTGCGCCTGGTAGACGTGACCGAGGTGCGGTTGGATGCGGATTTTAAGAAGTACTTGTAGCGTGTCGGAAATCGAGACGGTGTGCTTTGATCCAATCAAGGGACAGGAGAAACGCAAATGAAACTGGCAGTCTTTGGCGCAACCGGGCGGACCGGGCAGATCTTGGTGCGGGATGCGCTCGCGCAAGGGGATGAAGTGATTGCCCTGGCCCGCACCCCATCAAAACTGGACCTGCAAGACGAGCGCCTGTCGATCGTGCAGGGTGACGTGCAAGACCCCCAGGCGGTAGAGCGGGTCGTCGCTGGAGCCGAGGCGGTCATCAGCCTGCTCGGCCCCACCACCAACCGGCCGGTCTTTGCCGTCAGCCGTGGGATGCAGAACATCCTGGAAGCCATGCGCAAGCACGGAGTGCAGCGGTTGGTGGTCACGGCCGGGGCCGGCGTCGGCGACCCCGAGGACCGTCCTGCCCTGCCCAACCGGGCCATCAATCTCTTGATCCGCCTGGCTGCCAGGAACGCCTATGAAGATATGCGCAAGACGGCCGCGAGCGTGCGCGCCAGCGACCGGGACTGGACCATTGTGCGCGCCCCCATGCTGGTCGATGACGAGGCCACCGGCAACATCACGGTCGGCATGGTCGGCAAAGGCATGGGCATGCGCATCACCCGCGCCGATCTGGCCGCCTACGCGCTGCAGGTCGCCAAGACCGGCGAGCAGCTGCACCGCGCCCCGGCGATCAGCAGCGAACGATAAGGGACTGTCCGAAAAGAAAGCAGAAATCGTACGATTGGTACGATTTCTGCTTTCTTTTCGGACTGCACAAACACCGCTTCTACAACGCCACTTCCATCGCCTTCTTCTTCTTCGGCTTTCTGGATGCCAGCAGCACCAGCGCACCGCCCGCCAGGAACAGACCGATGTTCAGCACAAACGGCAGCGAGCGGTTGATCTCCGACAGCGACCCGGCAATCCAGCCAAACGGCGACGTGAAGCAGATCACGATCACGTACAGGATCGCCACGATGCGCGCCCGCTCCTCCGCCTCTACCGTGATCGCCACCAGCCGGTCGATCTGCACGCCTACCGCAGCGTAACTGGTGGCCTCCAGCAGCACGCTGACCATCAACAACCAAAAATGCTGGGTCGGAATGGTGATCAACACCACCTGGCTGAGAACGGAGCCGGCGAACCCCACCAGCAGCGGGCTCTTGAAGTTCATCTCGCGTATGAGCGGGATGACCAGGAAGTAAAACACCAGCATCACGATCGAGCGGGCGAACGGATACAGGGCGATGCTGCCCTCCGGAATGCCCAGGCGCTGGGTGACATAGATGGCCCAGAAATTATTGTTGATCAGGCCGGTGATGCCGGTCACCAACAGCAAGCCCAGGGTGTACAGCGTGTTCGGGTTGTTGAACAGCCGCGGCAGCACGCTGCGATACCCCTTCAGCATTGCCGCCAGGCTCTGACCCTTCGACTCCGCCATGCGCACTTTGCCTTGTTTGGTCTCGCCCACCAGCGCGTTCATGGTGATGGCCTTGATGGTCATCATGACCGCCGCAAAGATATACAGGCCGCGCACCGTGGGCACCAGGGTGTAGCGATTGATCAGCAGCCCGGCGATGGGCGCGAAGAACGCCGACAGCACCCCCGAGATGTAGATCCACGAGTAGACGTCCACCAGCTGATCGGGCTCGGTGTTCTCGACCAGGAGGCAGCTCCACGAGGTCATCGGAATGCGCCAGAAGGCGTTGAAGAATGCCGCAGCCACAAAGTAGTTGAAGTCTTTCGCCACGGCCCAGATGATGCACGGGATCGACCAGCTGACGAAGTCGAAGATGAAGGTGGCGGCGCGGCGGCCCATCTTGTCGGTCACGACCCCGCTCAACAGGGCCGTGACGATCTGCAGGCCCATGCCAATGCTGGCAACCGTTCCGATCTGCACGTCGCTCAGTCCCAGCGCCAGCATATAGATCGACACGTAAGGCATGAACAGGTTGAAGGGGATGCCAAACAGCGGCTCGGTGAACACGATGCCGCGCGCGTTGCCCTTGAGCTGAATCAGGGTATGGAACAGGTTTTTTTCAGTCAGGGTTGAAAGCTTCATAATGTCTCAAAGTGGATGTCGACGAAAGGCGCTCCGTGTTCGATGCAGCGCTTGCGGCCCTGCATGAAGCGTCCCACCCACGAATCGCTGTCTTTAGGATCGTAATAAGGGTGCACTTCCAGGTAGATGCTGGTCTCCAGCAGCTTGAGGAAATGCGGGATTTGCGCCAGCCAGAAAGCGCTGACTTCCTGCTCGGCCCGGTAGCCCGCCAGGTAATTTTGCAAGAAGCGCAGGGCGAACACCTCTTTGTCCCTGCCGGGGTACAGCACCAGCATGTCGAACAGGTTCATGGCGATGTCCATGCCGAACCAGCCGCAGCAGCAGTCGTCGAAGTCGAACACCGTAACGGTCTGGCTGCCCACTTCGACGAAGAAGTTGCCGCCGTGGAAGTCGGCGTGGATCAGCCCATAGCTGTCCGGGTCGTGCGGCAGGCAGTGGATCCGCTCGAGGGCATTCTCTTGTGCGGCGAAAATGCGCGCCTGGGCCGGATCGAAGTTCTTGGCGGGGTGGTAGTAGCTGCTGCCCCGTTCCCAGTGCGGCAGCGGGCGCAGGCCGGCGGGAGGGATGTAGCGCCGGGCGGCGGCGTGCATCTTCCCGGCCGCGCACCCCAGCGCCTGGAACAGCCCCGGCGTCCACTGCTCGAAGGGCAGATCCTCGCCTAAAATGCCCTCGGCCTTCTCGAACGCCGCCGCCAGGTAGGTCTCGCAATGCTCGATGCACTCGATGCGGCAGCCCCGCAGCGACGGCAGTGGAGCGGTAACCGGTGCACCCTGCCCCGCCAGGAAGTCCATCCAATCCAACACCGAACGCATCCTCTCCAGGCCGATGTCCTCGTTGGGCGGCGTGATGCGCAGGATGCAGGCGCGCCCCTGATAGGGGAACTCATACACCGCCGAGAAATGGCCGCCGGAAGCAGGCTTCAATTGATCCGGCGAAACGCCATAGCGTTCCGCCGCCTGAGAAAGGATGGATGCGTCCATGGAAAACCCTGGAATTTTGTGGATAGGAGATATGATACCAGAAATTGCGCAGTTGGGCGATTGCCCAACTGCCGAATTCCTCCTCTGATATAATTCCTCCAAACGGGGTCTAATTTTTAACTGGAGTAAACCCATATGACCGATTCGCCTACCTACACCCAAACCACCTGGCAGCTTAACGACCTGTTCCCACCCGATCCGGCTGCCCTGGATCAGGCCTTCCAATCCCTCGATGAGCAGACCAAAGCCTTCGAGTCCGCCCGCGAGCAGCTGAAACCCGACATCTCGCAGGACGACTTTCTCGCCATCCTCAAGAAGGTCGAGGACATCCACTACCACGCCCGCCGGCTGGGTTCCTACGCTCAGCTGCGCTTTGCCGGCAACACCCAAGACCAGCAGGCCCAAACCCTGATGGCCCAGGTGGAGCAGGCCTACGCCGAAATGTCCAACCGCATGCTGTTCTTCAGCATCTGGTGGAAAGACCTGCCGGACGAAGACGCCGGGCGTCTCATGTCCGGCGCAGGCGACCTGCGCTACTGGCTGGAGGAGATGCGCCACTTCAAGCCGCACACTTTGACCGAGCCGGAGGAGAAGATCATCAACATCAAGGACGTCACCGGCGCCAGCGCCCTCAGCCGCCTGTACGACTCCATCACCAACCGCTACGTCTATAAGGTGGAGGTCGACGGAGAAGAACGGGAGCTGACCCGCGGCGAGCTGATGACGCTGGTCCACCGCCCCGATCCCGACCTGCGCGCCCGCGCCTACCAGGAGCTCTATCGCGTCTACGGCGACGACGGCGCCATTTTGGGGCAGATCTATCAGACCATGGTGCGTGACTGGTACAACGAGAACATCGGCCTGCGCCATTTCGACACGCCCATCGCCGCCCGCAACCTGGCTAACGACATCCCCAACGAGGTGGTCGACACCCTGCTCGAGGTCTGCCGCCAGAATACCGGCGTCTTCGAGCGCTTCTTCCGGCTCAAGGCCAAATGGCTTGGGATGGATAAGCTGCGCCGCTGCGACATCTACGCCCCGGTCGCCCAATCTGAGAAGGAATACTCCTTCCAGCAGGCGGCCGAGATGGTGTTCGAACTCGTTCGAACTCCTTTGCCCCGGAAATGGCCGAGATGGCCGAGCGCGTTTTCGCCGAGAGCCACCTCGACAGCGAAGTTCGCAAGGGCAAACGCGGCGGCGCATTCTGCCTGTCATCGGCGCACGACCAGACCCCCTACGTGATGCTCAACTTCCAGGGCCGCGCCTCGGACGTCTCCACCATGGCCCACGAGCTCGGCCACGCGATCCACACCATGCTGGCCTCCGACCACAGCATCCTCAACTTCCACGCCAGCCTGCCCCTGGCCGAGACCGCCTCCACCTTCGGCGAGATGATGCTGGTCAACCGCATGCTCTCGCAAGAGCAGGACGAGGATGTGCGCCGTGATATCCTCTTCGCCCAGCTCGATAACGCCTACGCCACCATCCAGCGCCAGGCCTTCTTCGCCGAGTTCGAGCGCACCGCCCACCGCATGGTGCGCGAGGGCGCTTCGGTCGATGATCTGGCCGATGCCTACATGCAGAACCTGGAAGAGCAGTTCGGCGACGCCCTGGAGTTGAGCGACGAATTCCGCTGGGAATGGATCTCCATCCCGCACATCTTCAACGTGCCCTTCTACGTCTACGCCTACGCCTTCGGGCAGCTGCTGGTGCTGGCGCTCTATAAGCAGTACCAGGAGGAGGGTGAGGCCTTCAAGCCGCGCTACCGCAAGATCCTGGCCGCCGGCGGTTCCGAGGCTCCCGTAGACGTCCTCGCCAACGCCGGCATCGACATCCGCCAGGCGTCCTTCTGGCAAGGCGGCTTCGACGTCGTGGCCGAGATGGTCAAGCAGTTGGAAGCGCTGCCCCTACCGTAGCAGAATACCGCGCGCAACGAGCGCACAGGTTTGTTGTCTTTAAGAAACCAGGTTTTTGTGAAAACCTGGTTTCTTCTTCGCTGCTTGCCACCGGCCCTGCCCTGATTCCCTGATCGCCAAAGCAACCAATTTCCCATTCTATGGTATATTCATGGTATCCATCCGCGCCCACGCTATCTGTCCGGGCGCACTTCTTTGGAGTGCCCATGTATATTGCCATTGAAGGTGTCATCGGCGTCGGCAAGACCACCCTGGCCCGCCTGCTGCAGCCGCGCTTCGACGCCAATCTACTGCTCGAAGTCTTCGAAGAAAACCCCTTCCTCAGCGATTTCTACGGCGACCGCGCCCGCTATGCCTTCCAAACCCAAATCTTCTTCCTGCTCAGCCGCTACCACCAGCAGCACGAACGCGTCCCCAATGCCCTCTCCGACGGCAAGTCGCTGATCAGCGATTACACCTTTGAGAAAGATGCCCTGTTCGCCCGCATTAACATTCAGGGCGACGAGCTCGACATGTACGACAAAGTCCATCAGGCCCTGGCCGAGAAGATCGTCCCTCCGCATCTGCTGGTCTACCTGCGCGCCGGCACCGACACGCTCATGCAGCGCATCGCCCTGCGCGACCGCCCGTATGAGCGCGCCATGGAGCGCAGCTACATCGACGAGCTCAACCACGCCTACGACGACTTCTTTCTGGAAGAGGATGGACACATCTCGCCGGTGCTGACCATCGAAACCGACGAGCTCGACTTCGTGCGCAAGGCCGAGGACCTGCAGTGGGTGGAGAACCGTATCCGCCAGGCGCTGCAGCTGCCGCCCTTCCAGCCCGAGCTGCCGATGGAGAGTCAAGAATAAAATTTTCATGGTTTACCCGGTCGAGACAGTCGACCGGGTAAACCATGAAATTCCTAGAGAGGAAAATGGTATGCGAATCACCCGTGATGCGTTGCTAAAATTTGCCCGGACGACCGTTGATCAGCGCACGCGCTACAACCGTCACGTGATGTGCGTCTACCTGACCGGATCCCTGCTGGACGAAGAGCCCCTGCTCGGCGGCGCCGCCGACATCGACCTGGTCTTCATCCACGACATCGACCCGGCCCAGCCGCGCGAGATCCAACCCCTCACCGACACCATCCACCTGGATATCGCTCACCTGTCGCAGAGCCTGTTCCTGCAGCCGCGCAGCCTGCGTAGCAGCGCCTGGTTGGGCTCTTACCTGGTGCAAGGGCCGATGCTGCTGCACGAGAACCAGCACTGGTTCGAATTCACCCAGGCGGCCGTGTTCGCCGGCTTCAACACCCCCGAATACCGCCTGCGCCGCGCCCGCCCCCTGGCCGAAGAAGCCCGCCAGGCCTGGTTCAATCTGCGCACTGCGGCCCAGCCCGGCCCTGCCGCCGTCCATGCCTACCTGCACGCCCTCGAACAGGCCGCCAATGCCGTCGCCTGCCTGAGCGGGCCTCCACTGACCGAACGGCGCTTCATGCTCCAATTCCCCGAACGCGCCGCCGCGATCGATAAGCCCGGTCTCTCGCAGGGTCTGGTCGACCTGTACAGCCGTGAGACGCTCGATCCGGATGTCCTGGCCGGCTGGCTGGACGCCTGGGGGGTCGACTTCACTGCCGCCGGCGAGACCGAGAGCGCGCCCGCCCGGCTGCATCCCGCCCGCAAGCGCTACTACCGCGGCGCGATCGAGTCCCTCTCCAGCGACCAACCCGAGGCCTCCCTGTGGCTGCTGCTGCGCACCTGGACCCTCTCGGCCTGCACGCTCGCACAGCCTTCTCAGGGCTGGCAGGCCCTGGCGCAGGCGCTCCAGCTCGGCCCCGACGACCTCTCTCAGCGCCTCGAAGCCCTGGACGCCTACCTCGACGTCGTCGAAGAAACACTCGATCAGTGGGGCGAACAGAACGGCGTTAGCTCTCCCCCTTTTAAACCCCTGTCGTTTTTGACCCATCATACAGCACCCGGCCCAAGCTGTCGGGGCTGCTTCTAAACTCCCTTCTCATCGAGCGAAGACATCCTTTTGCCTGCCCCCTGGCCAATCACCCGGTTCAGGCCTCCGTTTGGATAGAAAGGTTAACAATCCTGGGGCGGCCCCAACCATTCCCAACCGGTCCATCTTATGGCTATATACGGAAGCCCTCAGCCTGTTGTTTTTTGCGAAACCTGTGGATAAACCGTGAAAAACTGTGGATAAACCGCGAAAACTGTGGAAAAATAGCCGAAAATTCGATTCCGGTAACGATTCCGTAAGAAAGTGTCACCCCCATATGTGGGGGGTCGTTTTTGAGTCTGTCCATATATTTCGAGAACAAAAACTCCATATTGGGTTTTCTCCACAACTGTGGATGAATGTGGATAAGTTGTTCTATGTTATCCTTTTTTTATCCACAGCCGGAATAGGATAACTTTTCGTTCGGGAACGGTAGATGCGGATGGCTGCGCCGCTGTTGACGCTAGATATGGGCCGAATCTTAAACTCCAATGCGTTATCCACACTTTCCACAGGCCCTACTACGAATACGAATCCATTCATATACATAGATAAAAGGATGGGGATAAGTGTGCAAAACAAAATCGTTCTGAACGTCGTAGGGAAGCCATTCAATAATAATGGACGTAAATGCTCAGCCGTGCACGACCTGACCCGAACAAGGGAAGTACCTGGGTTTGATTGTCAAAGATTTAGCAGTTATGGATCGACATCAAAAAAAAGCGCCCTCCGTTTTGGAGGGCGCTTTATGCGCAGGAAGAACGAACGGTTATTTGCCTTTTTTCAGGGTCACGTCAAAATACACTGCCAGCACCAGCACCATGCCTTTGACCAGATACTGGTAGGCCGGGGGCACGTTGAGCATCTGCAAACCGGTGGACAGGCTGGTCATGATCAGCGCGCCGATCAGCGCCCCAAAGATGGTGCCGACGCCGCCCAGGGTGGACGTGCCTCCCAGGATCGCGCTGGCGATTGCGTCCAACTCGTAGCCCTCGCCGGCCGCAATGGTGCCATAGCCCACATAGGAGGCCAGCACCACGCCGGCTACGCCCGCCAGGAAGCCCATCAGCGTGTAGACCTTGAACAGCGTCATCTTGATGTTGATGCCCGAAAGGCGCGCCGCCTCGCGGTTGCCGCCGATGGCGTAGGTATAACGCCCGAAGCGGGTGTTGGAGGCCACATACGACATGATCACTGCGGTGATCGCCAGCAGCGCCACCGGCACCTGGATGCCATTGTAGCCGTTGACGACGTAGACATAGACGACGACCATCACGGAGAAGAACGAGGTCACCAGCAGGTCAACGCCGATGGTCGACACGTCCAGGCCGAACTGCCGTTTCCTCCGCCGGTTACTGAACATTGAAAAGAACAACAGCGCAACCACCAGCGCCGCCACGACCCATCCGGCTGCATCCGGGAGGTAACCCTGGGCAATGTAGGACAGGGCCGGCTGATTGGCCGGGATGGTCTTGCCCTCGGTGCGCCACAGGATCAGGCCGCGCGCCACGAACAGGCCGCCCAACGTCACGATGAAGGGTGGTATGCGCCCGTACGCGATCAGAGCGCCCTGAACGGCCCCATAGGCTGCGCCCACGCCCAGTCCAATCGCGATCGACAGGGCCGCCGCCAGCAGCGGCTGGTCGGGGATCGAGTTGTACCAGACCCGCGCCTGGAAATAGGCGACCATGACCGAGACAAAGCCGGCCACCTTACCGACCGAGAGGTCGATACCGCCGGTCACGATGACCAGCACCATGCCGACTGCCAGGAAGGCGGTGACCGTCATCTGGCGGAACAGGTTGGAAATATTCTGAGAAGAGGTGTAGGCGCCCTCGGTCAGGATCGAGAACAGGATCCAGATGCCGACCAGCGCCAGGATAATGGCATACGTTTGCAGGTTCTGCCGGAACCGGTTGGTAAGATCGCTGCTTACTCCGGTAGTGACTTTAGGTTTCGGTTCGGTTGTTACATCCATCATTTCCTCCTGCGCAGTTTGTTAATCGTCATTCGATCAGGCTTTCCGCCTGCCAGTTCCTTATGCTGTGATTTTGTCGACGATCCCGGTCGCCAGTTTCATAATGGCTTCTTGCGTGATTTCATCACGTTCCAGCGTCGGGCTCGACTTGCCCTCGCACATCACCATCACCCGGTCGCTCATCCCAATGACCTCTTCCAGGTCGCTGGAGATCATGATGATCGCGACGCCGTTTTCGGCCAGCTCGTTCATCAGCTTGTAGATCTCGAACTTGGCGCCCACGTCGATACCGCGGGTCGGGTCGTCCATGATCAGCAGCTTGGGCTTCGTCATCAGCCACTTGGCGATGACCACCTTCTGCTGGTTGCCGCCCGAGAGCGTATCGCAGGCCACTTCCAGGTTGGGCGCTTTGATCGCCAAACTTTGGGCCTGTTGGTTGGCCGCCGACAGTTCGGCATCGTCGTTGATGCGGAAGAAGGCGGAATAGATGTCCAGATTGGGCAGTGAGATGTTGCGCAAGATACTCTGGATCAGGATCAGTCCCTGTCCTTTGCGGTCTTCCGGCACCAGGCTGATATGGTTGTTCAGGGCCTCACGCGCGCTGCCGATCTTAATCTCTTTGCCTTCCAGCGTGAGCTTGCCCTCGGTGATCCTGGCGTATTCCCCGAAGATGGTGGTGACCAGCTCGGTGCGGCCCGAACCCATCAATCCGGCGATCCCGAAGATCTCGCCTTTGCGCACGTTGAAGTCGATCCCTTTCAGCACGGGTTTGCCGACGTCGGGGTCCACTGCGTGCAGGTTCTCCACATCGAAGATCACCTCCCCCGGCTTGCGGTTGTGCTCGGGGAAGCGTTCTTTCATCTCGCGGCCCACCATGTACTGCACCAGCCTCTCGAGGGTCAGCTCACTGGTGGGCTTGGTCACCACTGCCTTGCCGTCGCGCAGAACGGTGACGGTATCCGTGATGCGGAAGAATTCGTTCAATTTATGGGTGATATAAATGCAGGTGACGCCGTGTTCTTTCAGCGTCTGCAGGATTTCCATCAATTTGTCGATCTCGGCTTCGGTCAGGGCGCTGGTGGGCTCATCCAGGATCAAGACCTTGGCATTCTCGGAGAGCGCCTTGGCGATTTCCACCATCTGCATCTTGCCCACCCCCAGGTTCTTGACGACGGCCTGCGGGTTGACTTCCAGTTTATATTTCTGTAAGATGTCCCGGGTATCGGAGTAGAGTTTATTCCAGTTGACGGAACCGTTTTCGAGCGGCTCCTTGCCCAGGTAAACGTTCTCGCCCACGGTCATCAACGGCACCAGGGTCAGTTCCTGGTACACCACTGCGATGCCCTCTTCCATGGCATGGCGGATCTCGCCTTCGTGCAGGGTCAGCTCTTTACCTTCATAAAAGATCTGGCCTTCATAGGTGCCGTGAGGATAGACGCCCGAAAGCATTTTGATGAGCGTCGATTTCCCGGCGCCATTCTCACCGCACAGCCCATGGATCTCGCCCCGCCGGACCTGCAGCGATACGTTATCCAGGGCGGTCACACCGGGGAATTTTTTGGTTACACTGCGAAAATCGAGAATGATGTCATCACTCACGGGCGGCTCCTTCTACTGCTGCGGCGGCGGCGGCAATCCTGTAAATGGTCTGGTGGAAATCTGGGATAAAACTTTGGGTTATTATACTCGCTTGCCCGGCTCCCATGCAATTTCCGCATGGGAGCCGGGCTGTGTTAACGGTTTGGATTAGGGTTGGGGAGGGCGCTGATCGGCGGGGATGTCGCGATAGACATCATCGTAGCCCTGGAAGCCGCTCTTCACCACCAGATCGTAAACGTTATCCTTGGTGACCTGCTCGACCGGCAGGAACAAGCAAGGCGCCTCGCCCTGGTAGGAAGGATCGTTGGTCAGATCGGCCAACGTGTAGTTCTGCAGGCCTTCCACGGGCTGGCCCTTGAGCAGGGCATCCATGGTCTTGGTGGCCAATGGGGAGAGATTGCGGATGTCTTTGAAGACGGAGACGGTCAATTCGCCCTTGACGATGCTGTTGCAGCCGTCGGCGGTGGCGTCCTGGCCGCTGATCGGGACCACCCCGGCCAGACCCTGGGCCTTCATGGCCTGCAGAGCGCCGAGTGCGGTGCCGTCATTCGAAGCAACCACGGCGTCGATGTCGTTATTGGCGGCGGTGAGGATGTTCTCCATCATCTTGTTGGCGTTGGCGGCATCCCAGTTGTCGACCCACTGGTCGGCGACAACTTCGATCTTGTCGGCGTACTTTGCGAGGACTTCGTCCTGGCCGGCGCGGAACAGGATGGCGTTGTTGTCGGTCGGGCTGCCACCCAACTTCACCAGGCGCAGCTTGCCGTTGGCAGCCACGTCCCAGTTCTCAATGTCGATGGCCTTCATCACGCCATCGGCCTGTTGGCGGCCGACTTCGTTGTTGTTGAAGGACAGGTAAGCGGCAATCTTGGGGGTCTTGATCAGGCGGTCGTAGGCGATAACTTTCACGCCGGCATCGGCGGCTTTGTCGACCGAGGTGACCACGGCATCGCCGTCTTCAGCGATGACGATCAGGCCCTTGACGCCCTGGCTGACCATGTTGTCGATCTGGTCGTTCTGCAGCTTGACATCGTGGTTGGCTTCCTGGCTCAGAACTTCATAGCCCATGCCTTCCAGCTGGCCGCGCATCAGAACTTCTTCGTTCTTCCAGCGCTCAGTGGCGAAGTCAGAGAACGACAGGCCGATCTTGATCTTTTCGCCGGAGGCGGCGGGGGCGGCAGCTGCTTCACCGGGTTTCGGTGGGCGCTGACCTTCGGGGATGTCGCGATAGACATCATCGTAGCCCTGGAACTCACTCTTCACTACCAGATCGTAGACGTTGTCTTTGTTGACCTGCTCGACCGGCAGGAACAAGCAAGGGGCTTCGCCGGTCTTGGTGCTGTCGTTGGTCAGTTCGGCCAGCGTATAGTTCTTCAGGCCTTCCACGGGCTGGCCCTTGAGCAGGGCATCCATGGTCTTGGTGGCCAATGGGGAGAGATTGCGGATGTCTTTGAAGACGGAGACGGTCAATTCGCCCTTGACGATGCTGTTGCAGCCGTCGGCGGTGGCGTCCTGGCCGCTGATCGGGACCACCCCGGCCAGACCCTGGGCCTTCATGGCCTGCAGAGCGCCGAGTGCGGTGCCGTCATTCGAAGCAACCACGGCGTCGATGTCGTTATTGGCGGCGGTGAGGATGTTCTCCATCATCTTGTTGGCGTTGGCGGCATCCCAGTTGTCGACCCACTGGTCGGCGACAACTTCGATCTTGTCGGCGTACTTTGCGAGGACTTCGTCCTGGCCGGCGCGGAACAGGATGGCGTTGTTGTCGGTCGGGCTGCCACCCAACTTCACCAGGCGCAGCTTGCCGTTGGCAGCCACGTCCCAGTTCTCAATGTCGATGGCCTTCATCACGCCATCGGCCTGTTGGCGGCCGACTTCGTTGTTGTTGAAGGACAGGTAAGCGGCAATCTTGGGGGTCTTGATCAGGCGGTCGTAGGCGATAACTTTCACGCCGGCATCGGCGGCTTTGTCCACCGAGGTGACCACGGCATCGCCGTCTTCAGCGATGACGATCAGGCCCTTGACGCCCTGGCTGACCATGTTGTCGATCTGGTCGTTCTGCAGCTTGACATCGTGGTTGGCTTCCTGGCTCAGAACTTCATAGCCCATGCCTTCCAGCTGGCTGCGCATCAGAACTTCTTCGTTCTTCCAGCGCTCGGTGGCGAAGTCAGAGAACGATAGGCCAACCTTGGTTTTCTCGCTGACGGCGGGCTGCTGCTCTTGCTGCTGCGGTTGTTCCGCGGCGGGGGCGGGGGTCGCCTTCGGGGCGCAGGCGGCCAAGAAACTGGCCATGGCCACGATGGCGAACAGGATGTACAGAACACGCTTAAACTTCATTGCAATTCTCCTCTTGTTTTCTAAAGAAAATGGAACAGCATCTTGGGTGGAGCGGTTGAGGGTGGAAAAATTTGTGTGTCTGAACCTCCTTTCCACAAACGGTTGTTTGCTGTGCCGGTTTGGCGGCAAAGTCAGACAATTGCCATTTCTTGCAAGATGTTGTCGAGTACGATGGCGACTGCGCCATAGACGCAGGCATCCCGGCCGCGCTCTGAGAACTCGATGCGCAGGTCTTTCTGCGAGGGCAGCAGCGTTTCCTTGGCGACCGTTTCCTGGATGACCGGATATAGGATCGTGCGGGCCTGGCACAGCAAGCCGCCGATCACGACCATTTCCGGGTTGAAGATGTTGGCGATGTCGGCGATGCCTTTCCCCAGATTGACGCCAACTTCTTCAATCGCTTTCAAGCAGATGCCGGCTCCTTGCAGCGCCCGTTCGATCACCAGTTCGAAGGTCAGATCGTTCAGGTCGAACGGATCGCTGGGAGAGCCCTCTCTACGATTATTTTCTTTCAGGGCATTCTTTACCCGGCTCAGCACAGCCTTGGGCCCCACCTGGGTTTCCCAACAGCCGGTGCGCCCGCAGCCACACTGCTCTCCCTCTGGATCGCGCTGGATGTGGCCTAATTCCCCCGCATAACCGTTCCAACCGCGGAACAGCTTGCCATGGATCATGATCCCGCCGCCCATGCCTACCCCCGAGCTGAGGTAGATAAAATGGTCGACGTTGCGGGCGATCCCGAAGTAATACTCGCCCAGGGCCGCCAGGTTGGCTTCGTTGTCCACGAAGATCGGGCAGCGGAAGCGCTGGTTCCACATCAAGCGCAGGGGGATATCGCTCCAGTGCAGGTTGGGGGCGAAGATCAGCTCGCCGCGCTCGACGTCAACCAGGCCGGGCAGCCCCACCCCGATGCCCATGACCTGCAGCTTGCGCTGGGCAGCGACCTGGATGGCACGGTCTACTGCCTGCTCGGCGCGCAGCAGCACATCGATCTGCGGCAGCGAGGGGTCGAAGGGGATGAAATCCTGGTGCAGTGGCGCAGCCACGAAGTCGGTCAGGAGCACAGAAATAAAATCGACGTTGATTTCAACGCCGATGATGGCCCCACCGTCGGGGCGGAGGTTGAGCGAGATCGAGGGCCGGCCAATGCGGGAGTCTTTTAGCTCCTGCTCCCAGACCAGCCCCTCATCAAGAAGACCCTTGATAATGTTGCTGACCGTGCTGCGGTTCAGACCGGAAAGCGCAGCAAGCTCCGCCCTGGAAATTGGGGCGTGCAGGCGCAAGGCGTTTAAGATCAACGACTTATTAACCTTGCGCACAACCTCCTGATCGGCAGCGCGTGATCTCTGCATATTCTCCTGATAATTGATTGCGTGAATAAACTAATGCTAATTATACAAACCTATTCCCAAAATACAAGGGGTTTCCTCATCTAATTCTAAGATTTCCTGTAACTGCTCAGGCAGATAACGTAGCTTCAGGCATCCCTGTCGCACGTAGCCCCAGGCATCCTCGCGAAGCACCCTGTAAGGGCTGCCTGGGGTAGCCGGCGGGTAGAATGTGTGATCTTTTATCGGCCGGTGCGCCTTGCAGGCTAAGAACCCCAGGCACGAAGCCTGGGGCTATGTTATCTGCTCGGCTCAGGGAGTGTTCCTCACGGTTTAGCGGTCGCCGCCAGCCCCGAACATGCCAACGACCTAATCCCCCTCCTCCGGAAATTCCCCCTCCAACCACAACACCCCAAACTCGATCAAATTATGCACAGGCGCAAAACTCCGCCGGTGGATCGCAGACGGCCCCTGGGCCAACAGCGCCAGCTGGTGCAGGCGGGTGCCGTAGCCCTTGTGCCGCCAGAAATCGTAACCGGGGTAATAGCGGTCCTGCTCCACCATAAACGCATCCCGGGTGGTCTTCGCCAGCACCGACGCGGCCGCAATGCTCAGCGAGCGCACGTCTCCCTTGATCAGCGCCGCTTGTGGCACGCCCAGCGGCAGCCGCACCGCATCGATCAGCAGGAATTCAGGCGGCAGGGCCATGGCTTGCAGGGCGCGCAGCATCGACAGGCGCGTCGCCGGCAGCAGCCCGAGCGTGTCCACCTCCTCGTGCGAGGCGAAGCCCGTGCCCCATCCCAACGCTGTCTTGCGGATCTCCGCCGCCCAGCGCGCCCGCTGGAGGGCCGTCATCTGCTTGGAATCGCGCACCCCGTCCAGCCGCTCCAGGATCGACGGATCGGGCGGCAGGATCACTGCGCCCGATGCCACCGGCCCGGCCCAGGCCCCGCGCCCGGCCTCATCAATCCCCGCCACACGCAGGATGCCCCGCTGCCACAGCTCCAGTTCAAATTCGAGGGTAGGTTGCACAACCATGCCGGTAAGTATAATCCCGAAGAAAGAGAGTGGTTACTCCTCTCCACTCTCTCGGGTTATAATCTCCATAATATTCGTCGATCGGGGAAAGGAGAGACTATCTATGAACGGCGAAGAGATCCTGCGCAGCCAGCTACTGGCGCTGCTTCAAGGTGGGAATGCCCACATGGGTATCGATGATGCCGTGGCCGATTTTCCAATGGAGTTTATCAACCAGCACCCGCCGAACGTGACCTATACCCCCTGGCATCTGCTCGAACACCTGCGCATTACCCAGTTCGACATCCTCGAATTTGTCCGCAATCCCGAGTACGTTTCCCCCCAATGGCCGGAAGGCTACTGGCCCGCGCCGGGCGCCTCCGCCACGCCTGAGCGGTGGCAGCAGACCATCGACGCCTTTAAGGCCGATCTGCAGGCCATCCAGGACATTGTCCAAGACCCCGGCACACAGATCCTGGCCGAGCTGCCCCACGCACAGGGCTACACGATGCTGCGCGAAATCCTGCTGGTGGCGGACCACAATGCCTACCACATCGGCGAGTTCGCCATCCTGCGCCAGGTCATGGGCACCTGGCCCGCCGAGCGCGGTAAGCCCCTGGCTGCCGACATTTCACAGTTCCCGCCGTATCTTTAAAAAGTCACAGGCAAAGGGGCGGACCGAAAAGAAAGCAGAAATCGTATGAATGCTACGATTTCTGCTTTCTTTTCGGTCCGCCCCTTTGCTTGAAACTTTAGGGCGTGGTTCTACCGCTTAATCCGCCACACGTACAATCCCAGCCCCACTCCACCCAGCACCAGCACGCCCCCGAGCAGCCCGAGCACCGGTGAGGTCTTTTCTTCAGGAGCAGCCTGCTGGGCCGCAACCGAGCCGTGCTGCGCCCCAAAGTTGAGCGTGGATGAATCGCCCGGCCGCATGCTGATTGGATAGTTCATCGTGGTGGTGGCGTTGTACCCCTCCGGCGGCGCCACGCTGACGTTATACTCGCCCTCGGGAATTTCCTCAAAGCACAGCGGGTCCTCAGCAGGACCGGCGGTCATGCCGGTCAGCGAGGTGCTGCCCGAGCGGTTGGTGATGCTCACCGCACCGTTGGATACCTGCGCCTCGGTTGTGGCAGGGATGCCGTTGCCGTCCACGTCTTCAAACAGGAAGATGCAGATGCGCCCGTTCCCATTGAAGGGTGTGGGCGTGGGCAGAACTGCGGTAGCGGTTGGCGTCGGGCCCGCCGTGACGGCCCGGATCTCCACCACGCTCAGCAGCAGCTTTTGCCCGATCTGCAGCGTGCAGTCTGCGTCCAGGTTGTTTTGCTGGCGCAGCGTGTTGAGATCGACGCCGGTTAGCAGCGAGATACTGGTGCAGCTCTCACCGCTCTTCACGACATAATAGATGTGGCCCTCAGCGTCGGGCGTGGGAGTCTGGTAAAAGACCTGGGGCTGCGGGCTGGCAGCCGCCGGCGAGACCAGCGCCGCCGCAAACGCCGCCAGGACCAGTAGGAAGCCGAGGGATAGAATGATCTTTTTCATAGGAGTTGATGGGGATTATAACATGGGTAAGAAGGCAATTAGGGATTGGGCGATTAGGGATTGGGAACCGGTCTCCCTGATTGCCCAATCCCCAACTGCCCAATTGACGGTCCCGGCTAATGACCGGCTAACTGTGCCGCTCTGCGCTTGGCCGTCTCCAGCGTCTCTTGGGCGGCGATGCGGTTGGCCGCCGAGAGCGCCCCGAGCATCTGCGCCAGTTCGTCCAGCCGCGGCGAGTCGTTCAGCCGCTCCACCTGTGTCTGCGTGCGCCCCGCTTCCACCATCTTTTGCACCCGGTAGTGCTGATCGCCGAACGCCGCCAGCTGCGGCAGATGCGTCACGCACAGCACTTGATGCTGCCGTCCCAGCTGCCACAGTTTCTCGCCCACCACCGAGCCTACCCGCCCGCCGATACCCTGGTCGATCTCGTCGAACACCAGCGTGGGGATGTCGTCGGCTCGCGCCAGCACGTTCTTCAGCGCCAGCATCAGCCGCGAGGTCTCACCACCCGAGGCGATCTTAACCAGCGGTTTGAAGCCCTCGCCCGGGTTGGGGGCAATCAGGAATTCCACCTGATCGAAGCCCGAATCGTCGAATGCCACCCGGGTACCATTCAGCATCTGCAAGCCCCTGGCATCCGGCTTGTGCTGGATGTCCACCGTGAAGCGCGCCCCCGACATGCTCAGGTCGTCCAGTTCGTTCTCGATGCCCTTGGCCAGCGTTTCCGCCGCCTGGCAGCGTCGCTCCGACAGGGCCTGCGCCTGGGCCGAGATCTGCTCCAGCAGGGCGCTCTCCTGTCCCTCCAGCTCCTGGATACGCTCACTGGCGTGGGCGATGGTGTCCAGCTGCGCCCGGGCTTTCTCCCCGAAGGCCAGCACCGCTTCGATGCTGCCGCCGTACTTGCGTTTGAGGATCGAGATCATTTCCAGACGTTCCTCCGCCTGCTCCAGGCGGCGCGGATTGAACTCGATGCCCTCCAGGTAGTCGCGCATCTCCCGCCCCAGGTCCGAGAGGCTCGCAAACACTTCCTCCACCTGATCGTACAGCGCCGACTGTGAGGGATCGAGCCGGGCGACCCCCGCCAGCGTCTCGACCACCTTGCCGACCAGGTCCGAGATGGCCGGGGACTTCGGAGTCGCCCTCCTCTAAGAGCAGCAGCGCTTGCTGCGCCAGCGAGGCCAGCGCCTCGGCATTCGCCAGCCGGTCACGCTCCTGGCGCAGATCTTCCTCTTCGCCGGGCGTCAGGTGGGCCGAGTTCGATCTCCTGCACCTGGAAGGTGAACAGGTCGGTGCGCCGGTAGGCGTCCCGCTCCGACTCGCGCAGATCGTTCAGCTCGCGCCGCAGCGCCAGCAGCTTGCGGTAGGTCTGCCGGTACGCGCCCAGATCGGCATCGATGTCGGCGTAACGGTCCAGCAGCGGCAGGTGCTGGCGGGTATTGAGCAGCGAAAGGTGCTCCGATTGCCCGTGGATGTCCACCAGGTAGCTGCCCAGGTCTTTCAGCAGCGAGACGCTCACCGAGCGCCCGTTGACCCGCGCCACATTGCGGCCCTCCAGGCGCAGCTCGCGCCCCAGGGTGACGTAATCGGGATCGTCGAGCAGCTCTTCCCGCTCGAGGATCTCGCTGATGATTTCACGGTTGGCTTGCGGCAGGCGGAAGGTGGCCTCCACCAGGGCCTTGTTGGCGCCGCTGCGGATCATGTTGGTGTCGGTGCGCCCGCCCACAATGCAGACCAGGGCGTCCAACAAGATCGATTTGCCTGCGCCGGTTTCACCGGTAAAGGTGCTCAGCCCGTCCTCGAAATCGATGATCAGGCTCTGGATAATCGCAAAGTTCTCGATCCGGAGTTCTTTCAGCATGGTTCGCTCGATCGTTCCCTTCTAGGCAAGGTCAGAGAGGAATGAATGGAACTTGAGGGAACTGCGGGCGAATGCGCTCCCTCAAGTTCCATTCTACAACGTCCTCAATTTTAAGTGATCACGAATGGAAGGCGTCCAGGGAACTTGGTGTGTTCTTGCTATGTACATTCGTGATTTCATCTAGAGGTGCAATTATAAAGCCATTTCTCGAACAAGTGTTAAAATTCAGAAGTTATCCGTTATCTCCGCATCTGGATCCCAGACAGCCGGTAATACACCGTGCTGGCCATCAGGAACACATACAGCCCCAGCCACACCAGCGACAGCAGGCCAAAGAAGCCCCCGCGCGCTGGAGAGCATCACCAGCCCACCGATCAGGCTCGGCAGGATGATCGGCACCGTCCCTGCCACCGCCCCGGCCGTGGCCAGCTGGAACAGCGCCTTGCCGCGCCGCTTGCGCACGATCCTGCGCACCGCCTCGGCGACGACCACCCCGGCCACCGGGGCCAGGAAGACCGCAAAAAAGCCCAGGAATCGGGCGATAAAGATCCCGCCAAAGCTGAGGATGGCGGCGACGAAGAACGCCAGCGGGTAGTCGACGGTGCGGGCGGTCACGTAGACTTTCTGCTGTGAGCGCACGCACTTCTTGCAGCGGTAACCGGTGGGGGTCAGCACCGCACACTCCGGGCAGATGAGATCCCCGCAGCGGTTGCAGCGCAGCGAGGTCTGACGATTCGGATGGTTTACACAAACAAGGGGTTGGTTAGGGGTCTCTTCACTCATGGTTTTGGTTGGCAGCGGGGTTTTGCTCCATATACATTGTTAGATTACGGTAAAAATAACTGGGATCCTGAAAACGGACGAATAAAGCCGCATGTTCTCCGGCGAGAGCTTTGATCGAATCGCCGGTTTCGACCTCCACCGGGGGGTACCCATCCACGCTGATGACCGCCTCGTGCGAGGTGACCACGCCGATCGTCACGCACACGCCTTCCGGCAAAATAATGCCACGGTCGATGGACAGGTGCGGCGCTACCGGGATGATCAGGATGTTGCGCAGTTCGGGCGGCATGATCGGCCCGCCGACGGCAAGGGCGTAGGCCGTGGAGCCGGTGGGGGTGGCGGCGATCAACCCGTCGGCGGTGTAATTCGACATCCGGTAACCGTCAACCTGGGCGGTGAGCTGGATTGGACGCACCAGCCTGCCGCGCGATACCACCACCTCGTTGAGCACGTCCCACGAGTCGAGCATTTGCTCGCCGCGCCAGTGCTCGGCCCGCAGCATCATGCGCCGCTCCAGGCGGTACTTGCCCTCCAGCAGCAGCGACATGCTCTCGCGCCAGTCCTCACGCTGCACCTCGGTCAGGAAACCGAAGTGACCGGCGTTGATGCCCAAGACCGGGATGCTCAGCGGAGCCAGCAGCCGCCCCGCCCTCAGCATCGTGCCGTCGCCGCCCAGGGCGATCAGGATGTCGAAGTTGCCGTCTTGTAAACTTCGCCGCAGGTCTGGGTCGTAGAGCGAGGCGCAAGACACCATCTCCACGCCCTGCCGGCGCAGATAGCCGCACACCTCCTCCAACTCGACCTGGGCCGCATCGAGGCTGGGATGGTATGCAACCGCTATTCTAGAAGGTGGGGTAAATTCGTACGACATTGGCTAATTATATCAGTAAGAACTTAGAGGTTGGTGAGCGCTGCAGGGGCCAAATGAAAATCTGCGCCTTTGCGCCGGTTTCATTAAGGTAAAATTGCAAGGAAACTGCGCTTACCAAGGAGTCTTGATGCGAACCTTTGAAATCGTCATAATCGTCCTGAATGCCCTGGCCCTGCTCTCCCGGCTCTACCGCCCGGCGGGACGCGGCCTGGCGCTGGTCTTCAGCGGCCTGGCGTTTATCTCCCTGCTGCTGCACGGCATCTTCGAGGGGCCGCGCTGGCAAATGATCCCCCTGTACGTGTTCACCGTGGCGCTGGCGCTCATCGCCGTCCGCCCGCTGTTCGTGCGCACCGCAGCGACCCGCAGCCGCCGCACCGTCCTGTGGGTCATCCTGGGGCTGGTGGTCCTGGCGCTGTTCAGCGTGCCGCCCATCCTGATGCCCGTGCCCACCTTCCCCGACCCCGGCGGCCCAAACAAGGTCGGTACCCGCACCTTCTACTGGGAAGACCCCTCGCGCACCGAGCAGTACGCCCCCACCCCCGGCGGACCGCGCCGCATGATGGTGCAGGTCTGGTACCCCGCCGACCCGCAGCCCGGCGACCAGCTAGCCCCCTGGCTCGACCATCTCGATATCGCCGGCAAGGCCCTAGCCGAGCAGAACGGCCTGCCGCCGCAGCTGGCCGGCTACTTGAAGCTGGCCCGCACCAACTCCTACGTCGACGCGCCCCTGGTCGCCGGCAGTCAGCGCTTCCCGGTGCTGGTCTTCTCGCACGGCTGGGCGGGCATCCGCACCCAGAACACCTATCAAATGGAAATGCTCGCCAGCCACGGCTATATCGTCGTCGCCCCCGACCACACCTACGGCGCCGCCATCAGCGTCTTCCCAGATGGCGAGGTGGCGATGAACAATCCGGATGCGATCCCCAGCAGCGACCTGCCCGATGAGGAGTACAGCCGGGTGGCGCAGCAGCTCGGCCAGACCTGGACAGGCGACCTGCGCTTCGTGCTCGATCAGGTGGAAAGGTTGGATGCAGGCGAGATCGTCTCACCCTTCGCCGGGCGGCTCGACCTGAGTGAGGTGGGCGTGTTCGGCCACTCCACTGGCGGCGGCGCTGCGGTCGAGACCTGCTGGGAGGATGCCCGCTGCAAGGCCGCTCTGGCCGAGGATGCCTGGTTGGTGCCCTACTCGCGCCAGATGGTGCAGGAGGGCCTGGACGTGCCGCTGCTGCTGATGAACAGCGAACACTGGCACTCCAACGGCAACCAGCCGCTGGTGGACGCGCTGGTGGAGAACACCCAGGCGGACCTGTACCGTGAGACGATTGCCGGCACGGTGCATTATGATTTCACCGACGTGCCGGGGTTCTCGCCGCTGGCCAAGGCCGTGGGCCTGGCGGGCTCGATGCCGGCCCGTGAGGTGGAGGCGATTGTGAATGAGGGGACGCTAGCGTTCTTCGATCATTATCTGAAGGGGATGGAGAAAGGGCCGGGTTGGATGCAGTTGGAGGCGATCCAACAGCAGCCTTAAGAACCAGGTTTCTCCGATAGAGCGCCGGTTTAATATCTCACGCCACGTGCGAAGGCGCCAAGAAGACCGCGAAGAGTTTTAGCCCTGCACTCTTTGTCTTCTTGGCGCCTTTCTGTGAGATACGGATTGTAGACTTACAACTCATTTTCCTCGGACAGCGGATCGGCCTGGCGCGCTCCCTTTCCGTACGCCTGCACCATCAGATCGATGAACAGCGCCGCCGACCACCCAAACGTCGACGCCGCCAGCGGCGGGGCCTGCCCAGTCTCGGGGTTGTAATACTCATAGATATCCTTCAACCCTGCCACCATCTCCAGGGTGCGCTCGCGCAGCCCCTTGGCCAGCTCGGGACGCCCCGAACGCTCCAGCCCCTCGATCAGCATGTAGTTCACGTTCACCCACGTCGGGCCGCGCCACATCTGCTGCGGGCTGTACTTGGGGTCGTTCTTCGCCACCGTCGGCAGCGGGAACTTCGTCCAGAACTCCTCCGGATTCTGGATGTGCTCCACAATCCGCTCGACCATCTCTTCGGATAGGTTGCCGGTCATCAGCGGCAGCAGGTTGAAGGGCGTCATCACCTCCACCTTCAACCCCTGGTGCATGACCATGAACGCGCCCAGATCGTCGTCCCACAAAATCTTGACCATCTTATCCAGCAGGTCCTGTGCGCGCTGCTGCCAGCGCCCGGCATCCTCGAACAGGTTGAGCACCCGCGCCATCTGCCCTAGGCTCTGCATCTGCAAGTACAGGTAGGTGTTCAGGTCCGGCGACGTGACCGGCATGCCCTGGTCCCACAGCGGGCTGTCGTCCAGCCCAGAGGAGTAGGGATGCTGGTACTCCGCCAGGCCGTCGCCGTCGATGTCGTTGGTGGTGAACCACCACTCATTCCAGGCCGCCACGTCATCATAAGTCTCGGCGATGAACTCCCGGTCGCCGCTGATCTCGTACAGCTTCCAGGCCGCCCAGGCCAGCAGCGGCGGCTTGGTCACCTCGGCCGCCACCGGGTACGTCATCTGCGTGATCGTTCCCTCGTCGTGGACCGCGTCGGGGATCATGCCGTCGGCGCGCTGGTGATCGAGCATGATCCGGAACTGGTTCTGCGCCAGGATTTTGTCGATGTGCCGGTAGGCGATGGCGTGGAAGTAGGCGTCCCACTGCCAGATGCCCACGTAGAACACCTTCGAGGGGGTCATGGCCTCGCGGGTGGTGAAATACCGGCTGGAGATCAGCCCGGCGCGCATGATGTACCAGGCGTAGTAATACTGCGTGCGGTAGGGCCCCTCCACCTCGGGCGCGGCCTGGAACCAGTACTCCCAGCGTTTGGCGGCCGCGTCGAAGGCGGTTTCCAGGTGCGGCACGTAGCGGTTGTAGCCCAGGCGCGGCGTCAGGTTGATCAGCAGACCCGCCTCCTCGCCCGCCTCCAGGGTCAGGTTCACCTGCACCAGCCCCGGGCTCACCTGTTCGATCGTGTTGGTCTTGATCGGGCGGTTGGTGGTGTAGGCCAGGCTGCGCTGGATCTGCCCGGTGACGTGCAAGACCCCACCGCGCCGGTCGGTGCTGCCTTCGTTGACCCGCACCTGGAAGCACACCCCACAGGCCACTTCCGGCACGCTCAACAGCAGCGTCTCGGTATCATCGAAAATCATGGAAAAAGTGCCGATACGAGTAATAAAGTTCAAGCGGTGTGGGTAGCTCTCCAGGTCGAACTTGAGCGGATTGCCCTCGCCGTCGGACAGGTACAGGTGATCGACGATCGGCGGGCGCTCCAGGTAGCCCGTGACGCGTGGGTCCAGCTTCACCCAGCGCTCCGCCAATCGGATGATCATGCCGCCGTCGGGGTTCAACAGCACCAGCAAGCGCGAGCCGCGCTCGGTAAACGGCGTCTGTTTCAGGTCGACCCGGTCTTTCAGCAGCGATAACAACGGATATTGTTCCATCTACACCTCAATTCCCCCGTGGATTGGTTTTTGTCGGGGCGGTGAAGCGGTGCACGCAGCTCGCTGCGCCACGGCTCAAACGCCCCGTTCGGTTTGTATTGTACTGGAAGATCATGGGCGAGCGGAGGATTTTTGGATCCATCCACCCCTCGTATCCACCCCCAACACAAGGATGTGTTGGGCTACATGTGGTCCCCGGTCGTCCACCTTCGTATCCACCCAACACAGGGATGTGTTGGGCTACAGCCCCTTCCCTCGAACGTATTCCCCCACATCCACGTTCAACTTCACGTCCTCCACCTCCAAGGTTGCCCACGGCTTGCCATCGTCCATCCAAATCAAGGCCGCATCCTTCATGGTCATGTGCCCGTTCACCTCGCCCCACGAGCCCACCTTGTTCAGCCACAGCACCTTCGATGCGCTGGTGGACCCCTGATAGCGCATCAACTCCATCCACCTGGGCAGCCCCGTCTCAGCGTCGAAGCGCACCACGAACCGCTCCTGCGCATCCCCGAACGGCGTCACCAGCACGGCGGTCGTCTCGTCCAGCGGCTCCCAGTGCACGCGTTCGTCGGTAAGATAGATCGCAGGGAACCACATCGACTCGGCCCACAGCCCCAGGTTGGCCCCCTGGTTCAGTTCCGGCGTGTTCTCTTCCGTGGCCCACGGCAGCTCCATCCGGCTTTGTCCGTTCAAATATCGCTCGTTGACCTTGAAGAACGGTATGCCGTAGATCGTCGAACTCGATATAATGCCGGTAGTCCTGCCCGGCAGTGTGCGTGAAGCGGAAGCGCGACGGTAGATACATCGGGCCCGCCGGGCGCAGTTTCGCCCGCCCCGTGATCACCGCCGAGCGCACCACCGGGATCTGCTCTCCATACAGCCGACGGTAGAACTGTTCCACCGGCGCGGGCAGCCCTTCCGGCAGCGGCGTCGTCTCCAGCGCCGGCTCCCGCTCCGGATATTCCGGGAACGACTTTGGTTGGATGTTCAATCCCAGGATTGCCAGCGCAATCAGAATCACGAGAACGATCAAAATAATCAGGATGATTCGAAGCACGATGCTCATGGTTTACAACCTCATTCTCTCGTACCTTCAACCCTCACAGCCACCCAACACAGGGATGTGTTGGGCTACGTGGTCCCCGGGTCGTCAACCCTCGTATCCACCCAACACAGGGATGTGTTGGGCTACGTGGTCCCCCGGGTCATTAACCCCAACACAAGGATGTGTTGGGCTACGTGCTGGATCGTCAATCCAACACAGGGATGTGTTGGGCTACGCCTTCCGGTAGGGCGAGAACAAAAATTTCGTCAATTCCGCCGCCAAGGACGGGACGATCAACAGCGGCAGCACCTGCGCCCACTGCGCCCACCCCAGCGCCTCGGTCTGGAACACCCTCTGGAAGAACGGCACATACACCACCATCAGGATCAGCCCCAAGGAGGATACCACCCCGTAGTTCATCCACTTGTTGCTGAACAACCCGATCTTCAGAACCGGGTAATATTCCGACCGGGCCGTGAATGCCCGCAGCAGCTCCGACACGCTCAGTGTCACGAAGGCCATCGTCTCGGCGAACTCGATGTGCGTCGACGAGGACAGACCGATGAAGTAGGCCGCCAGCGTCACCGCCGTGATCGCAATGGTCTGAATGATGATGCCGCGCGTCATGAAGCGGTTGATGATCGGCTCTTTCGGCGGCCGCGGCCGCTGCTCCATGATATCTGGGTCGCCCTTCTCCGTCGCCAGCGCCAGCGCCGGCGCGCCGTCCGTCACCAAGTTCAGCCACAGCAGCTGGATGGCGGTCAGCGGCGAGTTACCGGTGAACAGCGTCGCCAGGAAGATGATGCTGATCTCGGCCATGTTGCACGACAGCAGATAGTACACGAACTTGCGGATGTTGCTGTAGATGATCCGGCCTTGCTCGATGGCCGCCACGATGCTGGCATAGTTGTCGTCGGTCAGCACCATGTCGGCCGTCTCCTTGGCCACGTCCGTGCCGGTAATGCCCATCGCCACGCCGATGTCGGCCCGCTTGATTGCCGGCGCGTCGTTGACCCCGTCGCCGGTCATCGCCACCACCTGATTGTTCTCACGCAGCGCATCCACAATGCGCATCTTGTGTTCCGGCGAGACGCGTGCGAACACGTCGGTCTTCATCACCTCTTCGCACAGTTGGGTGTCGTCCATTTCGTTCATCTGGCTGCCGGTTAGCACGTGATGCCCGCGCTGCAGCAGGCCGATGTCCTCGGCGATGGCGCGCGCCGTGTTCGGGTAGTCCCCGGTGATCATGATCGTGCGGATGCCTGCGCTGCGCGCCTTCTCCAGGGCCGGCATCACCTCCACCCGCGCCGGGTCGATCATCCCCACCATTCCGGCGAAGATCAAGTCCTTTTCCAGCGCCTCGGTATTGACCCCTTCCGGCAGGTCCGGCACAACCCGGTACGCCAGGCCTAACACCCGCAGAGCATTGTGGGTCATCTCATCGTTGGCTGCCATGATCTTGGCCTTGGCGGCCTCGTCCAGGGGGATTTCTTCATCGCTGCTGGCTGCATAGCTGCTGCACAAGTTCAGCACCACGTCCGGTGCGCCCTTGACCACCACCGCCTTCTGGCCGCGCTTCTCCAGATCATAGATCGGCGAGACGTCTTCTACCTTCGGATCTTCCACCTGGTGGATCGTGATCATGCGCTTGCGCTCGGAGTCGAACGGCACCTCGTCTTTGCGCGGGTAGGCGCCGCTCAGGTCCGGCGAATACACCCGGGCCTTGGCCGCCGCCACCAGGATCGAGCCTTCGGTGGGGTCGCCGATCATGCGGTAAGCCGTGTCGCCGTCCGATTGGGCCAGCTCCAGCTCGGCGTCGTTATTCAGCACGCCCACCCACAGGACTGTATTCAAGGAAGGGTAATCGTTCGGATCGACGGCTTTACCGTCTACCAGGAAGTCGCCGTTCGGCGAGTAGCCGCTGCCCGTCACCTGGAAAGAATTGCCGCCGGTCCAGATGCGCGTGATGGTCATTTCGTTCTGCGTCAGCGTGCCGGTCTTGTCCGAGCAGATCACCGTCGCCGAGCCCAGGGTCTCCACCGAGGCCAGCCGCCGGATCAAGGCGTGCCGCCGCACCATCTCGCGCATGCCTAGCGCCAGCGAGATGGTCACCACCGCCGGCAGCCCCTCGGGCACGGCTGCAATCGCCAGGCTGACCGCGATCATGAACATGTTGGTCACCACCGGCAGGGTGATGGCGGCTGCTCGCAGCACGCCCACTACGAACACCAGCCCGCAGATTCCCAGCGCCCCCCAGCCCAGCATCTTTCCCAGGTTGTCGAGCCGCTGCTGCAAGGGGGTCTCTTCGGCCTCCACGTTTTGCAGCATTCCGGCGATCAGGCCCAGCTGGGTCTTCATGCCCGTGGCAACCACCACGCCCCGGCCGCGGCCGTAGATGACGGTGGTTCCCATGAAAGCCGTGTTCTTGCGGTCACCCAGCGGCAGGTCCGGGTCGATCAGCCCGGCGGAGTTCTTCTCCACTGCCACCGATTCTCCGGTCAGTGCCGCCTCTTCGATCCGCAGGTTCATCGCCTCCAGCAGCCGCAGGTCCGCCGGGACAAAGTTCCCCGCTTCCAAGTACACAATGTCTCCCGGCACCAGCTGCGGCGCGGGCACGGTCACCCGCCGCCCATCCCGCAGCACCTGGGCTTCCGGCGCGGCCAGCTTCTTCAGGGCCGCCAGCGCCTCCTCGGCCCGGCTCTCTTGCACCACGCCAAGGATGGCGTTCAAGACCACAATTGCCATGATCGCGGCGGCCTCGACGTTGTCTCCCAGGATCGCGGAGATCACCGCCGCCACAATCAGCAGGATGACGACAAAATTGTTCAGCTGGCCGACCACCATCTGGAAGAAGGTTGTGCGTGGCGCTTCGGCCAGCTCGTTCGTGCCGTATGTTTTGCGGCGCTGCTCTACCTGCTGCGTGGTCAGCCCCGTTTGCGGGGGCGTTTCCAGCCGGTCGAGCACCTCATCGGCGCTCATTGCGTGCCAGACGATTCTCACGTCCGGCGGCGTTGGGGTGGGGTGCGGCCGGCTCATGATTACTCCCTGTCCGGCCCGATATAGGTGCCGCTATGCAAGATGGCGTTCTTCGGGATCACCACGATGCCGTCGCGCACGACCCAGTTGTCCCCATTCAGGTCCGTGCCCTCCGGGAAAGGCCGGATCACCACGTCGCTGCCGATGCGGGCGTTTTTGTCGATGATCGCCCCGTCGATCTGGCAGTTGGTTCCCAGGCCAATCGGCAGCAGCTCGCCCGGATATCCTGGGATGCTGCGGTCGTAGTAGTCCGAGCCCATCATCACCGTGTTTTCCACCCTGCAGCCCGAGCGGATCTGGCTGCGGATGCCCACGATGGAGTGGATCACGGTCGCGTTTTCAATCGAGCAGCCCTCGGCGACCATCGCGTTTTCAAGCGTGACATTGCTCAGGATCGACCCCGGCAGGAAGCGCGGCCGGGTGTAGATCTGCTTCTCGGGGCCGAAGAAGTTGAACGGTGTGTCCGGTCGGGCCAGCGCCAGGTTGGTCTCGTAGAACGAGCGGATCGTTCCAATGTCGGCCCAGAATCCGTCGAAGTCGAAGCCGTACACCGAATAGTTGTTGATCGCAAACGGGATCACATCCCCGCCGAAGTCTTCCAGCTCAGGGTTGCTCAACAGCTCGAACATCACCCGCGTCTTGAAAAGGTAGATGCCCATCGAGCCCAGGAAAGGCCGCTTTTCGTCGTCCCGGCTGACCATTCCCGACTGGATCACCGGGTCGCGCGGTTTCTCGGCAAAGCTTGTGATCTTTCCGCTCGGGTCGCGCTTGAGGATGCCAAACCGCCCCGCATCCTCGCGCGCCACCGGCTGCACCGCCACGGTGATGTCCGCGTCGTTCTCGATATGGTAACGCGCCATCGGCTCGTAGTCCATCCGGTACAGGTGGTCGCCGGCCAGCACCAGCACGTATTCCGCCCGGGTCGAGAAGATCTCCAGGCGCTGCTTGCGGACCGCGTCGGCTGTGCCCTGGTACCAGTCCGTGTTCTCCATGGTTTGCTCTGCGGCCCAAATCTGCACCCAGCCCTGGTGGAACGGGTCGAACTGGTAGGTGCGCGAAATGTGCCGGTGCAGCGACACCGAGTTGAACTGCGTCAGCACCGCAACCCGGTAGATGCCGGAATTGATGCAGTTGCTGATCGGGATGTCGATCAAACGGTACTTCCCCGCAATTGGCACCGCCGGCTTCGACCGCTGCTGGGTGAGAGGCCACAACCGGCTCCCTCTTCCACCGCCTAAAATGACCGCAAGGATATCGTTTAAACCTGGCATTCCATTCTCCTTTCCCCGAGAACTAAGCTGAACCTGACATTTGTGTTTGAAAACGTGCCTTGGCTTCCCAACCCGCACTGCGTGGCTGATCTGCATTAATGATTGTAATCTAAATTGATAGAAATATAGGCCCGTCGCCGCTGACGGGAACAACATCCATCCGTTATAATCCAACTATGGGGGAATCCCCGCCACTCAACGGCGGGACAACCGAGGAGGACACATGAACCAGAAATACTCAACCTACGCCGTCGCCGGCGATGAATTCACCGTCGAGATCGAAGACTTTCAGGGCACGCTCAACCTGCGCATCTATGCCGGAGAGGACGAGCTCCTGCACGAGAAATGCGCCTCATCACCCTGCAAGCAAACCGTCACCCTGCCGATCGACAGCGTCGGCGAATACCTGCGCATCTTAATGAAAGACGACAAAGAAGAAAAAATGGAGCGGGTACAAATCATCGCCACCCGCATGGCTCCCGAAGGCCGGGACGGCGTCGGCGGGCTGGGCAAAAAGAGCGAGTAAAATATTTTTAGAATGAAAATCAGCAGGCTTATAACCTGCTGATTTTCATTAACTTATACTTTCACAAACCGTCCCCCCACCCGCAGCTGCAAGAACACATACCCCACCGCCGCCCCCACCAGGATCAGCCCGCCCAGGTACCATACCAGGTTCGGGTTGTAGTTGTCCATGATATACCCCGCCGCCAGCGGCCCAAACATCGATGGGATGATCCACACCACTCCGTACACCGCCATGTAGCGCCCGCGCATGTCCGCCGGGGCGAAGTGCGCCACCAGCGCCTGCGATGTTGGGCTTACCAGCATCTCGCCGAGCGTTATGATCATGATCGCCAGCGCGAACATCGACCACGTTCCCACGAACCCGAACAGCGCGAACCCCAGCGCATACAGCAGCGCACCGACCACCATCAGCGTCAGCGGGGGCGTCTTTTCCGTGCGGCGCGTGATCCAAAACTGCATCCCCACCACCATGGCGGCGTTCACGCTCAAAAGGTAGCCAAAGCCGCGCGCCGGGATGCCGTGCACGTCTCGCAGGAACACCGGCAGCGTGCTGTTCATCTGCATGTAGATCGTGATCATGAAGATCGAGATCAGCACGAACACCATGAACACCCAGTCGCTCAGCACGGCCCCGTACCCCGCCATCGTGGAGCCCATGCTGGCCTCCGGCTCCCCCGCTTCCTTTAATGGTTTCGTTTCCGGCAGCAGGAAGAACACCAGCGCCGCCGTGATGGTGCTCGCCACGGCGTCGATGATGAACAGCAGCAGGTACGAGATGCCGATCAGCAGCCCGCCGATCAGCGGACCGATGGTCACCGCCAGGTTCGCCACCACCCGCAGCAGCCCGAAGCCCTGCGTGCGCTTCTCTTCCGGCAGGATGTCCGCCACCATCGCCTGGTGCGCCGGCCCGGCCGCGTTGGACATCAGCCCCACCACCCCCGCCAGCACGTAGAACACGTTCAGCTTCTCGACGAACCCCAGTGACAGCGACGTCATGGCGCTGAACACCAGCCCGATGATGATCATCGTCTTGCGCCCGAACCGGTCGCTGACTGCCCCGCCGATGGCGCTGCCCACCAGGCTGGCCCCCGCGAAGATGAAGAACATCCAGCCGACCTCGGTCAGGCCCACGTCGAACTTCTGCGTCACGTACAGCGACAGGAACGGGAAGATCAGCGCCCCGCCCAACCCATCGATGAACATCGCAGCAATCAGCGTCCAAAATGTCTTTGGAAACTCGTGGTAAATGCTTGTGATTCGGTTCATAGAAGGGTAAGTATACTCGATCTATTTTGCAACCCCAACCTGCCCCCGCGCCCGCAATCCGTATTGCCAAATCCCCCTATTTCATCTATACTTGACTCTGCCAGACGTGGGGGACGCCGCATATTTCATTATCCCGGCCACTTTTAGGGGGCTGCGCCGGTAAACTCCATCCAACCACCCGCATTGTGATCGATTTCGAACGGAAGAGTATGGACCACTCACCTTCCCAACGCGAAGCTTTACCCGCCGCTTACCGCCTCCCGCACGGGCAGGACCGCAGCGAAGTGTGTGATTCCCAGCCCCAGGTCGTTTTCATTGAGGCCACCAACCGCTGCAACCTGCGCTGCCAAACCTGCCCGCGCACCTACTTCCCCCTCGAACCGCCCCAAACGCTCTCCCTGGACGCCTTCGAACGCATCACCTCTCAGTTCCCCCAAATGCAGCGCGCCCTGCTCCACGGTATCGGCGAGCCGCTGCTCAACCCCAACCTGCCCGAGATGATCCGGCGGCTGAAACGCCGCGGCATCCAGACGCTCATCAACTCCAACGCCACGCTGCTGACCCCCACTCGTCAGGCGGCCCTGATCGACTCCGGACTGGACGAACTGCGCTGCTCGCTCGACGCCGCCACCTCCGAGACCTACGCCCAAATCCGCGGCGCGCACGCCTTCGAACTGGTGGTCGAGGGCATCCGCGGCCTGATGGAGCTGCAGCGCAAGCGTCACGCCCAAACTCCGCGCGTCTCGCTCTGGATCACCGCCACCCGCCAGAACCTCTCGGAGCTGCCCGGCATGGTCCGGCTGGCCGGCCGCCTGGCTGTGCCCGAGGTCTACGTCCAGCGCCTGGTCTACTACGCCGACCAGCCCGGTCAGCAGTTCGGCCTGGCCCGCGTCGATGAGGCCGTGTTCGGCCCGGTCGCCGAGATGCAAGAGCAGTCCCTGGCAGAAGCCGAATCACTGGCCTTCGCCCTCGGCATCACCCTCAAAGCCTCCGGCGCCCGCGACCCCCGCAGCAGCCTCACCGCGGCCGGGCAAGCCCAATCCGCCCCCTGGCAGGCCTGCGTGCGCCCCTGGACCACAGCTTATGTCACCGCCAACGGCAACTGTCTGCCCTGCTGCATCGCCCCCTTCGCCGACCGGGATTATTCTTCCCTGATCCTCGGCAACCTCTTCGAGCAGCCCTTCGAGCAGATCTGGAACGGTCCCGCTTACCGCTCCTTGCGCGCGCGGCTGCTTAGCGATCACCCGCCCCGCACGTGCGCCGGGTGCGGTGTTTACTGGAGTTTATAAATGGAATCAACCACCCTTAACCCCTGGGCGCAGCCCTCTCCGGACGAAGCCTCCTCCATGGCCGCCTTCCTGGAACAGCGTTCCGCTTACCCCGACCAGGTCGCCGTCAACACCGCCCTGATCGACGCCGCCAACCCGCAGCCCGGGCAGCGCTGGCTCGATCTGGGCTGCGGCAGCCGGGCCCTGACACGCCTACTGGCCGATCGCGTCGCCCCCACCGGCGCAGCCGTCGGCCTCGACATCTCTCAGGCCATGCTCGCCGGCGGCCACTCTCCCGTGGCCCTCGACACTGCCGCCACTGCCTACCACCTGCCCTTCCCCGACGCCGCCTTCGACGGAACCCTGTCCGCCCGCCTGCTGCTCCACCTCCAGCACCCCCAGGCCGCCATCGCCGAGATGGCCCGCGTCACCCGCCCCGGCGGCGCTCTTTCGCTGATGGATTGGGACTTCGACACCCTGGCCCTCGACCACTCCGACCGCGAACTGACCCGCACCATCCTGCACTGGCGCTGCGACAACCACGGCGGCAATAACTGGTCCGGCCGCCAGCTCTACCGCCGCATGAAGACCGCCGGCCTGCACGACGTCCACCTGCATCCCGTGCCCAGCATCGCCCAAGACCGCCAGACCTCCCTGGCCCTCACCGCCTTGCGCTGCGCCCACCGCGCCCTCGACGGCGGCGGCATCTCCATGGAAGCCTACGTGCGCTGGACCGAAGAGCTCGAACAGCGCCTGAGCGAAGGCACCTTCTTCGCCAGCATCGTCTACTTCATCGCCACCGGCATCGTTGAATGATGGCGTACCTCCTCATTCCCATGCTCTGCGAGGGAATGGGCCTCCAGGCGCTCTGCGCCCCTGGACCAACCTCTCTTAAATGGAGTATCCCATGGGCTATTCAATAGGCATCGGTCTGACCAACGACTGCAACCTCAATTGCGCCCACTGCTACCGCGACACCAACCGCATCGACAACCTCACCCTCGACCAGGTTCGACAGGTGTGCGAGGCCATCCCGGTCGATTCGGTCGGCATGGGCACCGGCGAAAATACCCTCAACCCGCAGTTCAACGAGATCGTCGCTTACCTTCACGATCGGGGCGTCCACCTCAGCGTGGCCTCCAACGGCTGCACCCTCACCAGCATCCCCGACGAGACCCTGCAGGCCTTCAGCGACGTCGAGGTGTCCATCGACTTCCCGACCGAGGCCGAGCAGGACGCCTTTCGCTCGCCCGGCAACTGGACCCTGGTGCAGTCGGCCATCGACCGCTGCTTCTGCCAGGGCGTCGAGGTCTCGATCCTGATGACGCTGATGAGCGCCAACTTCAACCGCATGGCTGAGATGGTCGACCTCGCCCGGCGCTCTGGGCTGAACCTGCGGGTCAACGCCTACCAGCCGGTCAAATCGGGCGAGTTCAATCTCAGCTACGAACAGTTCTGGGAGGGCTACCGCCAGCTGCTGCTCAATGGCCGGGTCGTCTCCTGCACCGAGCCGGTCGTGCGCGCCGCCATGGGCCTGGAGCCTTCGCCTTCCCCCTGCGGGCGCAGCAGCATCCGCATCAACCCGCGCGGCCAGGTCATCCCCTGCGTCTACTGGCCCACCGAGGGGAAAAGCCTGCCCACCATCGACGACCTCTCCCGCCTGGGTGATGACATCTTCGGCAGCCCCGAGTTCCAGCAGATCCAGGCCGATCCGCCCGCCGCCCAGGACTGCCTGTGCGCCGGCGGCTGCGCCAGCCGGCGTGCCCTGACCGGCAATCTCGACGCTCACGACATCTACTGCCCGCGGCCGCGCGGCGACGTCATCCAGCTGGAATGGTCGTCTGCCCCCTCGCATGGTCTGGTCCGCTCGGGGAACGTCTGCACCACGGTGGTGGTCTGATGTCCGAGTCGCTCCAACCGCTGGAGAACGCCCTGTGGGTCATCGCCAAGCGTCCCCAGCCCGGCATGACCAAAACCCGCCTCTCGCCGCCCCTCTCCCCCGAGCAGGCCGCCTGCCTGTACCACTGCTTCTTACAAGACACGCTCGACCTCGTCCGCCGGGTGCCGTTCGTCGCGCGCGGCATCCTCTACCTGCCTGCTCAAGAGCGCCCCTACTTCGCCGACCTTGCGCCCGATTTCGACTTGCTGCTGCAGACCGGGGCCAGCCTGGGCGCGCGACTCAACAACGGCCTGAGCGACAGCTTCGCGCGCGGCTTCCGCCGGGTGATCATCATGAACAGCGACGGCCCGACCCTGCCCCCTCAAAACCTGCAGGACGCCTTCACCGCCCTGGACGACGCCGACGTGGTGCTGGGTCCGTCGGAAGATGGCGGCTATTACCTGATCGGCCTGAAGCGCCCCGCCCCGCGCCTGCTGCTGGACGTGACCATGAGCACCAGCGCCGTCCTGACCGACACCCTGCTGATGGCGCGCAAGGAGGGCCTGCGCGTCCACCTCACCCGCCACTGGTACGACGTCGACGATTTCGATCTCCCTGGAGCGCCTGCTCCAAGAGCTTTCCGCCGCCCCACCCGGCCTGGCGTCCAATACCCAAAGGTTCATCCAAGGTGGAATGAATGCGCCTTCAATCTGAGCCGCCACCCATGCAAAGATCCTCTCTCGATCCACTGGAGAGGGGGAGCTTCGCACGGATGAAGCCCAACCCGCTCATCACCGTCACGCGCTGGACCCGCGACGACGAGGTCGCCGACGCCATCGAGCAGAGCCTGTTCGAGCTGGGTTACCGCACGCTCTCCTTCTGCCCCGATTCCGGCGTTCCCCCCATCGCCGATCTCGTCTTCTCTTACGGCCCCTACGGCAAGTTCACCCGCCTGATCCACGACCTGCAGCGCTGGCCCGGTGACCGCCCTCGCTGGGTGCACTGGAACACCGAGCTGACCCCCGACCTGCGCATTCCCTGGCGGCTGATGTCCGGCATCGCCGGGGCGCGCGCCTGGTTCGGTCGTCTAGAGCACTCGCCCTCGCCCGGGCTGCAGCGCTTCTTTCGTCTGGGGCCCATGCAGGCATTGAACCAGAAAATGGCCCGCTTCCGGCTGCTGGGCGACTATCACTATGCCGATCGTCACGGCCTGCTCGATCTGCTGGTCGAGACCTCGCAGGTCTACGTCGACCTGCACCGCCGCCACGGCGTCCCGGCGGTCTTTTCCCCCTGGGGCACCTCACCCGACTGGTTCGAGGACTTGCAGCTCGAGCGCGACATCGACCTGCTCTGGATGGGCAAGCGCCGCACCGCCCGCCGCAGCCGCATCCTCGAACGCCTGCGCCGCGCCCTGGAAGCCCACGGCAAAACCGTCTACTACGCCGACGGCGCCGAGCGGCCCTTCATCTACGGCGAGGAACGCACCTGTTACCTCAACCGGGCCAAGACCACGCTCAACCTGCTCTCCAAGTGGTTCGACAACGCCTTCCCCTACCGCTTCCACATGGCCGCCGGCAACCGCTCCCTGGTCGTCAGCGAGCCCAAGCTCGACCACGCCAACGGCTATCGAGAGGGCGAGCATTACGTCTCGGCCCCGGTCGAGGAACTGGTCGATACCATCTTCTACTACCTCGAACATGAGGACGAGCGCCGGCGCATCGCCGAAAACGCCTGTAACCTCGTCAGCACAGAGATGACCTTCACCAACAGCGTGCGCGGGATCATGACCGCCATAAACGCTTAAATACGAAGACGCCAGGACGGAAAGAAAAGCTGAGTTTTTGCTTTTCTTTCCGTCCTGGCGTCTTCGCATTTAAGCTCCCTCCACCTCCAGGCAGCGCACCAGCACCCGCCTGCGCTGGCCGCGCGCCCGGTGCTCGAACAGGTAAATCCCCTGCCAGGTCCCCAGGCTCAGCCCGCCGCCGTCCACAGGGATCGACAGGCTGGTCTGCGTCAGCATCACCCGGATGTGCGAGGTCGAATTGTCGGGCCCCTCCAGCGTGTGCTCGTACCAGCTTTGTCCCTCCGGCGACCTCGCGCTGCATGAACGCTTCCAGGTCGGCCTGCGCCGTCGGATCGTAATTCTCGTTGATCGTCAGCGAAGCGCTGGTGTGCAGGATCGACAGGAAGCACATGCCCTCCTGCACGCCCCAGCGCCGGATGCGCTCCTGGACCGCATCGGTGAAGCTGTACAGCCCCTTCCCGTGCGTCGAAATCTCAATCGTGTCTTTGTACCATTTCATACTGGAATTATAACCATTCTGCTTGGAATTCCAAGGGCATCCCCACCGCTGCCAGAGACGGGGCATCGGGATTCCAACAAGTGGTATCGCTACCAGTTTGTAGTGAAAAGAATTTCGATCCCCTCGCGCAGCACTCTCTAAGGGTCAGCCGGGGCATAGTGATTCCAACACATTTCTGTAGACGTAAACACTTGGAACGGAGAGTTTCAATCCCCTCGCGCAGCACCCTGCAAAGGGTTAGACGGGGCATAGTGATTCCAACTTGCGCAAAGCCCCGTGGCGGTGCAGGCGCAACAGGCCGGGGAGTTTCAATCCCCTCGCGAAGCACCCTGTCAAGGGTTAGACGGGGCATAGTGATTCCAACGCACGAGTATATGGAGCTATCTGTGAAACGCTGGGTTTCAATCCCCTTAGACGGGGCATAGTGATTCCAACGACCCGCCCTGGCAGGCCATCCTGGACCGCCTGGAGTTTCAATCCCCTTAGACGGGGCATAGTGATTTCAACTACTGGCTCGGGTTTTGGCGTTCGGATGATTGCAAGTTTCAATCCCCTTAGACGGGGCATAGTGATTCCAACGGAGGTAACTATCTCGTTTCAGGTTATTCCAGAGGAAGTTTCAATCCCCTTAGACGGGGCATAGTGATTCCAACACCAAATGTAGTCTACTTCAGCGTGGATATCTTGTTTCAATCCCCTTAGACGGGGCATAGTGATTCCAACCCTATGCCAAATTTATCGCCAGAGATGACATGGCAGGTTTCAATCCCCTTAGACGGGGCATAGTGATTCCAACACGTTTGTTTTAATCGCAATCATTGCGACGTTCGCAGTTTCAATCCCCTTAGACGGGGCATAGTGATTCCAACGGAGACAAATCCTGCCGTTTGGGGATCTGTCACTGGTTTCAATCCCCTTAGACGGGGCATAGTGATTCCAACCTTGCACTGGTAGTTACCAACGGCCCTCTCCGAAGTTTCAATCCCCTTAGACGGGGCATAGTGATTCCAACCGGGATTATATGGGCATTGGGCTGTGTTGTCAATAGTCGGGTTATGTTTACCACCCATAGTCGGGTGATGTTTACCAGGCATCGCCGGACGTATGTTTACCAAGAGTGGGGCTATGGCGAGTGGATAAAATGGATTATGCGGGAAGCGTAAGGGGGACCTCCTTTTTACGGTTGCGTTGGCGGAAGCTGTCTCCGCGGACGGTCAAGGTGTAGGAATGGTGGGTCAAACGATCCAATGCAGCACTGGCGAGCAGATCATTGTTGAAGACTTCCCCCCACTCGGCGAAGGCCCGATTGCTGGTGATGATTAGGGAACCGTGCTCGTAGCGCTCGGTAATAATTTCATACAAATCTTGAACGGCCTGGGGGGAGAGGGCTTGCAAACCAAAATCATCCAGTACCAGCAAGTCGCAATGCAGCAGGCGCACCAACAAACGGGCATAGCCACCGCTGGCCCGGGCCGCCTGCAAATCATTGAGCAAATGGTGGGTGGGTTTGGAGACGACCCGGTAGTCCCGTTTGAGCGCTTCAATGGCAATGGCGTTCGCCAAATGGCTCTTCCCAACCCCGGTCGGGCCGCATAACAAAATATTCTCGTGGCGGGGAATGAAAGCGCAGGTGGCCAGGTCCTGAATGAGGGTCCGGTTCACCCCCGGTGTGGCCAGGAAATCGAACTGGGTCAGGGATTTGAGACTGTCGCACCCAGAAGCGGCCAGGCTGTTGACCAGGTGTTGTTGGTTGCGCCGTTCCAGTTCATCATCCAACAGCAGCGCCAGGAATTCCACCGGGCTGAGTTGGCGTTCAATCGCCTGGGCGGCGCGCACTTCCAGGGTTTGTAGCATCCCGGAAAGCTTGAGTTGGCGCAGTTTGGGAAGCAGGGGATGGCTATTCATGTGGTTACCTGTGGGAAAAAGTCGGCCGGGGGCCGGGCAAAGGTGTGCTCCTTGCTGGGGGCTGGCGGGGAGGAGGCCCCGGGCAGGGGTTCCCGATCGAGGGCGGCATTGAGAATTTGCTTGATGCGCCGATAGTGTGGATCACCATAATGCACAGCGCGCGCACATGCGGCTTCTAAGCGGGCCGCTCCCACCGTTTCCTCCAGTTTCAAGATGGCCTGCACCGAGCGCAGATGGTCTAAAGGTCGTTCGGAAAACAGCGTCTCCACCACCTGGCTGCTGGCCGGGCCTAACCGGGCAGCCAATTGGCGACAGAAGTCGGGCGTGCGCTGCAAGAAGGCCGCCTTCTGGGCTGGATAATGCTCGATGTGAGTTTGCCACTGACCAGGCTTGGCGCATCGGAGGTGGGTCGCGACCAGTTTTTGGCCCAGATATAACTCCACCACCCGGTCACGCACATACACATCCAGCTTTTGACCCACATAAGCATACGGAGCCGAATAGAAACTGCCCGAAACGACCACATGGCAGTCCGGATGCACTTTGGCAGTGCGAATTTCACACAGGCTGAACGGCTCTGGCGGCAATTTTAGCAGAGCGCTTTGTTCCGCTTCCTTGAATAACTTCAACGGGGCTTCATGAGTGGTGCCGTGATCGCGCACCCCGGCCACTTCCCGGATCCAGGTCTTCAAATGGCGGTTGGCACAATCGATATCGGCAAAGGCTTGCCCGGCCATGAAATTGCGTTGCACATAATGGACGCCATTTTCCACTTTGCCTTTGTGACGGGGCGTGCGCGGCCGGGTCGGGCTGATCAAAAACCCGTAGTACAGCGCCATCTGGCGATACGCCTCGCCTAAGACCGCATCCTGAACCAGAACTTTGAGCACGGCTGCCTTCAAGTTATCCGGAACCACGCGGCGCGGGACACCCCCGAAATATTCAAAGGCCCGCCGGTGGACGCTGATCCAGGTGGTCACTTTTTGATCAAAGACCAGTTCGGCATATTGGTGGCGGCTGTAGCCTAAGGTGGCCACAAAGGCATAGGCGGTGCGGATTTGCCCGCTGAGGGGGTCAAACAAGGGCCCCACCGACCCAAAATCGACCTGCATTTCTTCCCCGGCCGGGGTGTGGACGCGCACAAAGACTTCCATTGGGGCTGGCTCCAGATGAGCCACGTAACGGCGAACTGCGCTATAGCTGCCGGAGTAGTGATAATCTTCTTTCAGACGCTGCCAGATGGCCACCATTTCCATCCCTTGCTGGCGCATAGATTTCACGACCTCCCCATACGGCTCCAAGCTAGAGACGATCTTGGGCGGTTTCGGCCCAGGTCCGAATACCTTCTGCAAAGTCGCATCATCCGGGATCAAGGCCCCCGGTTCCAGATACCCTTCTTGTCTGGTCAATTCATGGTATTTATGGATCGTTGGGCGGGATAGACCCATATCTTGGGCGATGCGCCGTTCACTTTCGCCTGCTCTTAGCCGTTGAATTAGATCACGTAAATGGTTCATATGGATATGCTCCATGGTTTTCTCCTCCAGGCAGTTTCTTGTCCGAAGGAATTGTGCCATAGCTTGACCCCTTTCTGGTAAACATCCGTCCGATCATGGGTGGTAAACACTCGTCCGACTACGCCTGGTAAACATGCGTCCGGCTATGACTGGTAAAGTCTAGCACGGTCAATGACATGTGTCAGCTGAAGTTTCAATCCCCTTAGACGGGGCATAGTGATTTCAACATGCGTACCAATAAGTTCGCAATGCGTAATCGTATTGTTTCAATCCCCTTAGACGGGGCATAGTGATTCCAACCAGGCGAGATGAGCGAACGCTGGCAAAGCCGGTCGTTTCAATCCCCTTAGACGGGGCATAGTGATTCCAACAACTACGAGCGGGTCAGTGGACGGCAATATCACCGCGAGTTTCAATCCCCTTAGACGGGGCATAGTGATTCCAACTCGTGCACAGGTCGCAGATCTGTTCAACGTCACTGAGTTTCAATCCCCTTAGAGAGGCTTCGACGAGTCAAATGACTGGTTACGCCGAAGCGTAACGAGTCCTCTATTATTCTATACCGAAATCCCCAAAACGTAACCAGTCAATTCACTGATTACGCTAAAGCGTAATCAGTCCGGAACCAGTCCCCGGCTCTCTTGGAAAAAGCGTAATCAGTCACGAGGACTGATTACGCTGCCGCCATGCCCCGCTCTCCAGGCTAAAATTGGGTTACCACACTCAGTTTTGACCCGAAAGGAGCGAAAAACATGATCGGCACGCCTATTGTATCTCGATTTACCCAGCTTCAGCACGCCCTGAAGCACGCAGTGGCAGCCCGCCCGCCCACTCAACTCGATCTGCATACCGCCTGGACGCATCCGGAACGGCTCCCGCGCTTCGTTCAAGAATCCCCGCTCGCACAGCGCTGCCTGGACCTGCTCGGTCCTCTGGCCTGGGATCGTTTACCGGAGCGTGACCTCCAGCGCAACTGGGGGCAGCCCACCATCCCCTACGCCAGTTTCATAGCCGCCTGTTTACTCAAGCTGAACGAGGACAAAAAATCGATGGGCGATCTGCGGCTTTTCTTATCCGAACACCCCGAATTGATCTGGCTGCTCGGCTTTCCGCTGTCGATTTCAAACCCCGGCAGCTTCGGCTTTGCGGTTCAAGACAGCCTCCCGACCACCCGCCACCTGACCCGCCTGCTGCGCGAGATGCCCAACCAGGTATTGCAGTTCTTGCTGGCCGACAGCGTTCGCCTGATCCGAGCAGCGCTGGCTGCCGAAGGGGTGCAAACCGGCGACTGCATCTCCCTGGACACCAAGCACATCCTGGCCTGGGTCAAGGAGAACAATCCCAAAGCCTACGTGGAAGATCGTTTCGACAAGACCAAGCAGCCACCGGGCGACCCAGACTGCAAGTTGGGCTGCAAACGCCGCCACAACCGGCGCAAAGCAGGGGACGAGCCACCCGCTTCCACACCTACACAAAACCCTGTCCCGGCGAAAGACCGGCCGGTGGGCGAGTTCTACTGGGGCTACGGTTCAGGGGTGGTCGTGGCCAAAGCGCCGGGCTGGGGTGAAATCGTGCTGGCGGAGCTGACCCAAACCTTCGATCAGGGCGACGTTACCTACTTCTTCCCCCTCATGGAAGTCACCGAGCAGCGTTTGGGCTTCCGCCCGCGCTGGGGTACTTTCGATGCTGCCTTCGACGCCTGGTACGTTTACGCTCACTTCCACCGCGACGAGGATCCGGAGGCTTTCGCTGCCGTGCCTTTTAGCGAAAAGGGTGGCTACAAGGCCAAGGGACGCCAGTTCAGCCCAGACGGCTTGCCGCTGTGCGCAGCCCATCTTCCGATGCCGCTCAAGACCGTCTTCACTGACCGCACCCGCTCGATCATCCCCCACGAGCGCGGTAAATACACCTGCCCGCTGCTGTTTCCACAGGCAACCGGCCAGGCCTGTCCCAAGAATCACAAGAACTGGGCCAAAGGCGGCTGCACAGCCGATCTACCCACCAGCATCGGCGCACGCCTGCGCTACACCTTGGATCGGGATAGTGAAGCCTACAAGGCAGTCTACAACCAGCGCACGGCCACCGAGCGGATTAACAGCCAGGCGAAAGCCCTGGGCGTCGAACGGCCCTATCTCCGCAACGGCGCAGCCATCACCAATCAGAACACCTTGATCTACATTTTGATCAACTTGCGCCTGCTGCAGCGCATCCGCAACCGCCAGCGAGAATCCGACTGAATTGTTAAAGAATGGGGGAGGTGCTCATATTCAGGCGTAATCAGTCATTTGACTGGTTACGCTTTTTTCGCCCCAAGCGTAATCAGTCCCGTAACCAGTCCTGACTCGTCTAACCCTCCTTAGACGGGGCATAGTGATTCCAACCATGACCACATGATCACGCCAACTCGATGCGACTGCAGAGTTTCAATCCCCTTAGACGGGGCATAGTGATTCCAACATGGGACGAGTGCTGCATCGCCACGTCAAGCCGAAGTTTCAATCCCCTTAGACGGGGCATAGTGATTCCAACTGTACGAGCATCTGAGCTATGAACATGCTGGTAAGTTTCAATCCCCTTAGACGGGGCATAGTGATTCCAACAGTACCTTTAAAACCTCTCGTTTACGCTTCTCAACGCTATTATACATCTTTTTTGCTCTCGATTGTACCGGCTTTGCGAACCATCGGTAGACGAAAGGCAAAACTGCGCAAAACGGCTTAAATCTGGTCTTTCGTCTACCCGATTCGCGCTCTTATTCTCTTTCATTCGCGCGCATTCTCCCTCTAGCTCGATTTGCGAACGGTAATCGCTTCAAATCGCTCTCGACCCCGCCCAGGGTATCGCCTGGCAGCTGTTATAACCCTGTTCGATCCCTGACGAACGCCATCCCCTGGAATTCCAGAATTCCAAGGACCTGTGAACCGGCCCTACTTCTGGATCCCCCGCCGCAGTAAGATCAAATACGCTCCGAACAGGATCAGCCCGATCGAGCCTGTGTTCCCGATGAAGCCCAGCGCATTGCCAGGGTCGCCGCCGATGTACAGCCCCCAGCCCACCATCGCCAGCACGCCCCCCGGGATCAGCGGCCACCACACGAACTTGTGCGTCACCCGCCGCGAGAACACCGTCACCAGCGCCCACCCCAGCGCAAACCCCACCAGCATGACCCCCGTCTGCACCAGCCCGTTCGGCTCGGCTTGCGGCCCCCAACCCGCATACAGCCCCGGCCCGATCCCCAGCAGCAAGCAGCCCGGGATGATCAGCCCGAACAGCCGCTCCAGCAGCCCCCAGGCCAGCAGCGCCAGCCCCAAGCCCACTGAAATGTACAGCGCCAACCCCACCAGGTTGAGCGAGCCGCTCGCCAGCGCCAGCCCCGCCGGCAGGATCACCCCGCCCGGCGCCAGCGCCCACCACGCCTTGCGCTGGAACACCACCCACGACAGCAGCGCCGCCAGCAGCCAGGCCGCCCCGAACGCGGTCAGCAGATCGCCTGCCCGCGCCCATCCCGACAGCCGGAACAGCGGCGACAGCCCGGCCAGCGCCCCGACCCCCAGCCCGCTCACCAGGCACCCGGCGATCATCCAGCCCCAGCGGTGGAACAGCAAGCTGCCCGCCAGCGAGCCGAGCCCCACCAGCGCCACGACCGCCAGCGTCAGCCAGCCGGTCTTCAGGTACAGGTCGAGCAAAATGGCCAGGCCCATCACGATCAAAAAGACACCCAGGCGGGTCCGCAGCGTGTGCGCGCTCAGCGCGATGTGACGTCGTTCTTCTTCGGTCCTCTCCATATCCCGAGTTCCTTTGCCTTCAAGACAGCTGTCATCCGGTCCTTCACACCCAGCTTGCTGAGGATGTTGGTCAGATGGTTCTTGACCGTCCCCTCGGCGATTACCAGGTTTTGTGCAATTTGCTTGTTGCTGGCGCCCGTAGCCACCAGGTTCAAGATCTCCATCTCGCGCATCGACAGCGGCTCCGTCAGCGACTCCGACTGCAGCGGCGCCAGCTGCGACAGCCGCGAGAACTCCTCCATTACCTTCGACGTGATCGACGGCAGCAGGAAGTACTCGCCGCGTGCCGCCGCCCGCACCGCCTCGAACAGCTTGTCCGACGAGACGTCCTTCAGCAGGTAGCCCACCGCCCCCGCCCGCAGGCCGTCGAACACATAGTCGTCGTCATCGAACGTGGTCAGCACGATCACCCGGCAGTCCGGCATCTGTGACCGCATCCGCCGGGTGGCGGTCACCCCGTCCAGCACCGGCATGCGCAGGTCCATCAGCACCACCACCGGCTGCAGCTTCGCCGCCAGTCGCAGCGCCTCTTCCCCGTTGGACGCCTCACCCACCACCTCGAAGTCTGGCTGCACGCTCAGCAGCGTGCGCAGCCCCTCGCGGAACAGGGCCTGATCGTCCACAATCAAGATTGGGATGATCGCTCTCATCCCGGCACCCCGATCACCAGCCGGAAGCCCTGCCCCGGCGCCGTCTCCACCTTGAACTCGCCTGCCAATAAATTCACCCGCTCTCGCAGTCCCATTAATCCAAAACCTCCATCCACACAATCTGCGCCCTGCCCATCGTCCTGGATCATCAGGCGCACGATCTTCGGGTCCGAATAGTCCAGCAGGATGCTGACCTGGTTGGCCATGGCGTGCTTCCCGGCGTTGCTCAGGCCCTCCTGTGCCGCCCGGAAGATGGTCAGGTTGGCCTGCGGTGAGATGCGCCGCGGCTTCCCGCTGACCTTTAAGTCCGCCGACAGCCCGCCCATCTCGTAGTTCTTCACCATCTCGTAGATGCGGCTGGTCAGCGGCAGGCTCTCCTCGGGCCCACTGCGCAGCGCCGCCACCGAGCGCCGGATGTCGGCCAGCGCCTCCTGCGACAGGTTCTGCGCGTGCGACAGCACCTCTTGCGCCCGGTCGGGGTCGCTGTCGCTGACCGCCCGGGCCGCCTGGATCTGCATATGAATGGTGGTCAGGTAATGCCCCACGCCATCGTGGATCTCGCGCGCCAGGCGGTTGCGCTCTCGGGCGATCGCCAGCTCTTCCACCTGCAGGGCGTACTCGCGCAGCTGCTGGTTGGCCACTTCCAGCTCGCCCACCAGCCGCTCCACCTCGCGCCGCGCCCGCTCCTCGTTCATCGCCATCTGGGTGAAGGCCACCACGAACACCTGCCCCGCCAGGAAGGTCGGCAAGGTGCCGCTGGCGCTCTCCCAGCCTGCGCCGAACAGCCCGGCCGCCAGCAGGTACGTCGCCAGGATGGCCGCATTCACCCCCAGCATCCAGTTGCGCGTCAGCAGCATCACACTGTGACCCGCCAGCGGCAGCAGGATCAGGGCGCTGAACCCGCCCGCCTTCGCCAGGTACAGGATCACCCCGCCCAGCGGCACCTGCACGGCGAAGTATGCCAGCTGCAGACCAAACGACCCCGACGCCGCGCAGAAGCCGTAGCCGTAGATCCCAATCGCCACGTACGCAATCCCCAGCACGATCATCAGCACCAGGTTCAGCGTCGAGGTCGACTTGATCGCGCTGAACGTCGCAAAATACGACGCCAGCAGCACGACCGCAAATGCCAGGTCTGCGCCGGTGCCGGTCTTCATTACATGTGGCCGGGATGCGTCCATGCCTCGATTATAGCATTGTAACTGTGAGCGGAACTACACCTGCCCCTTGCCGAAGATCTTCGACAACCAAAATCCATAACGACCCTTGCCCGATCACGCAGCCCACCAGTCCCATTTCCATGAAAAACAACCTCGGCCCTTTCTCCTTCGGCCAAAATCGGCGCGAGCCCTTGGTGGCAGGCCCGTTTAAGCCTCTACCGGTCACATCTTCCATTATGCGGTAATACTCCAAACCGTGACTCTCAATATGACCGCAGTCCCATCTCCAACCCGCTGCAACCGGGTACACTGCCATCAAGAGCTTTGTATTTGTTGGCGGGCGGGGAGCGCCCCCGGCAAACCCGGCTCTGCATCTAACTCAGTGAGGGAACCCTATTCATGAATATCTTGTTGGTTTACCCAGAATTCCCCGATACTTTTTGGAGCTTCAAACACGCCCTGAGCTTCATCCAGAAGAAATCCTCTCAGCCGCCGCTGGGGCTGATCACCGTCGCCGCCATGCTCCCCCGAGAGTGGAACAAACGCTTGGTGGACCTCAACGTCACCGACCTGCGTGACAGCGACCTGGCCTGGGCCGACTACGTCTTCCTCTCGGCCATGGTTGTCCAGCGCGAATCGGTCTTCAACGTCATCGCCCGCTGCAAACAGGCCGGCGTGAAGATCGTGGCAGGCGGCCCGATCTTCACCGGCGAGTACGAGCGCTTCCCGGATGTCGACCACTTCATCCTCAACGAGGCCGAGTTGACCCTGCCGCCCTTCCTGGCCGACCTGGAACGAGGCGAGCCGCAGCGCGTGTACCAGACCGGCGACTACGCCGATATGCACACCACCCCCATGCCCGCCTGGGAACTGATCGATATGCGCAAGTACGACTCGCTCTCCATTCAGTTCTCGCGCGGCTGCCCCTTCAACTGCGACTTCTGCAACATCACGGCCCTGCTCGGGCACATCCCACGCGTCAAATCCGCCGCACAGATCGTGGCCGAGCTCGACCGCATCTACGACCTGGGCTGGCGGCGCGGCGTCTTCTTCGTCGACGACAATTTCATCGGCAACAAGCGCATCCTCAAGCAAGAGGTGCTGCCCGCCCTGGTCGAGTGGCGCAAGGGCAAGACCGGCTGCAACTTCATCACCGAGGCCTCCATCAACCTGGCCGACGACGAGGAGTTGATGCAGATGATGGTGGCGGCCGGCTTCCGCTCGGTCTTCGTGGGCATCGAGACCCCCGACGAGCTCAGCCTGGCCGAGTGCAACAAGACCCAGAACAAGGGCCGCAACCTGGTTGAAAGCGTCAAGCTTCTGCACCAGCGCGGCCTGCAGGTGATGGGCGGCTTCATCGTCGGCTTCGACTCCGACACCCCGGCCATCTTCCAGCGCCAGATCGAGTTCATCCAAGAGAGCGGCATCGTCTCCGCCATGGTCGGCCTGCTGCAGGCCCCCTACGGCACCCGCCTGTACGAACGGCTCGAGAAGGAAGGCCGCCTGCTCGACCAGATGACCGGCGATAACGTCGACGGCACCACCAACATCATCCCCAAGATGGACATCGAGATCCTCAAGCAGGGCTACGACCAGATCATGTCGTCCATCTACGGTCCCAAGCTCTTCTACGAGCGCGTCAAGACCTTCCTCAGCGCCTACGCCATCGACAACACCCGCGCCCACCTCGAGCTGTCCGAGATCATGGCCTTCTTCCGCTCGGTCTACCTGCTCGGCATCCGCGGCGTCGAGCGCACCCAGTACTGGCGCCTGTTCTTCTGGACGCTCTTCAAGCACCCCAAGAAGTTCCCCCTGGCGATCACCTTCTCGATCTACGGCTACCACTTCCGCAAGGTGATGGAGCGGGCCCAAATGGCCGGGGTGGGGGATTAGGCTATTGGGGATTGGGCAATTAGGGATTGGGTGATTAGGGATTGGGAATTGGGATTGGGTAAATGGGGATTAAGTTGGTGATGGGTCAACTGGTCGATTCGCAATCGCGCATCGCCCAATCCCAATCACCCAATCCCTAATCACCCATTTACCCCCTCTCCCCACCCCCATACAACCCCGGATTCCGGAACGCCACCAGCGCCAGCGCCACCGCGTGGGCGTACAGCTCCATCCGGTCGATCACATCCCCGGTCAGCAGGCCGATCGCCCCGTTCGCCTGCTTCGAGTTGGTGCGGCCAAACACCACGTCGTCCGCCTCGCCCAGCTCCATCCCCTGGCGGATCAGCTCGCCCACCCTCGGCGGGAGGAAGAACATCCCGCTGCGCGCGATCCCTTGCACGTTCTCCGCACCCAACACCGCCACCCACGAAAAACTCGCCCAGCCCTCCGCCATCTCCTCCACGCCACCCTCCAAGCCCACGTAAAAATCGGCCCCCGGCGCGGCCGCGGCGGCGCTGCGGGCCCGGTTGCGCGCCCCTTGCAGCGTCTCCGCGCTCGACAGCGGCTGGTCGGCAATCCCCGACGCCACCGCCACCCCGCGCGCCTCGAACGTCTCGACGGGGAACATGCGTTGGAAAGCGGTCAGCGCGGACTGGATCTTGATCGGGTTTTCGGATGCGACAATAATGGATGGCAATGGTCTCTCCTATGGAGCTTATTGTAATGGCAAAAGCCGGTTGCAAGGGTGAGGGATTGTGCAAAAAAGTGGAACGCACCTCCAAGGTGCGTTCCACTTGGGGAAGGGCAAGACCGGGGGACGCGGAGACAGTGCCTTCCATTTTTATGGAGAAGAAGCAAAAAGTTAATGCAATTTAGACATTGGGGCATTAGACTCAAAATAAGAAGAGTTAATGAATCGAAAGGAGAAAGTGATGGACGAGCTAACCAAACGCATTTCCGAACACCTGGGGGTTTCACAGGAACAAGCCCGCAAAGCAGCCTTGATCATGACCGGGTACCTGCAGAGCAAACTGCCCCCTGCCATCTTCGCCGACGTGCGCACCGTGCTTGACGTCCCAGACGCCACCGACGAAGAGATCCGCGCCCTGGGCGAGTACCGCTTTCCATAAAAAAACCCGACCGCAAATAGCCGCAACAAATTGAACGGATTGGAGGCCTCCTGATTCCACAAGACCCCCAATCCGCTGACATCTTAACAACCACCGTTCACGGCCTTTCATCCCCTCTTCCAGCCAACCATACTCCCCGTCGTCGAAAATTGCGTTCAAATTGGATAATCGTTATCTGGAACTAAAGTGCTATAATCCTCCTATAGAAATCCAATTGGACGGTATAGATGGCAAAGACGAAAACATCCTCATTTGGAACAGGAAAACGCGAGTCCCATGACTCTTCAGAGTTCTATGGGCGAAATCTCTATAACGGCTTTTTCGCTTCTCCAGTAGATGATAAAGAATTGAAAAAAATTACGGTCCCGGAAGTTGGGGATTGGGCGGACAAAGTCTACTGCCATTCATCGGATGACATGAAACACATACCCGATAACAGCGTGGCGCTGGCTTTTACGTCACCTCCTTATAATGTCGGAAAAGATTACGATGATGATATGTCACTGAATGAGTACCTCGACCTTATAAAAAGGGTGGGAAAAGAAGTCTATCGAGTTCTTAAGCCCGGTGGACGTTATGTTGTGAACATCGCCAATTTAGGGAGAAAGCCCTACATCCCTCTCCATGCGTTCTTTTATCAGATACATTTAGGGATTGCATTCCTGCCAATGGGAGAAATTATTTGGGTAAAGGGCAAAGGCGCAAGTGGCAGCTGCGCCTGGGGCAGCTGGATGAGTGCCAAAGCTCCACGATTGAGAGACTTGCACGAATACCTGCTCGTCTTTGCAAAACAATCCTTCTCCCGCCCAGATAAGGGAACATCCGATATTGATAGAGATGAGTTTATGAATTCGACATTATCAATTTGGGAAGTCCCCCCCGAGTCAGCGAAGAAGGTAGGCCATCCAGCGCCTTTCCCGGCGGCTTTGGCTGCCAAAGTTATTCACCTTTATTCTTATGAAAGGGAAGTAATTCTAGATCCTTTTAATGGTTCAGGATCGACTTGTGTAGCCGCCATTGAAAATAACCGGCATTATGTTGGGTATGATATTTCCCAAGAGTATTGCGAGATTGCTAAGAAACGAATTGATTCTACAAAGATAAAGAGAACAGCCAACGTCCCCCTATTACCTTAAAGCTAATTCATGAAGGAAACCTATGCCAACACCAAGAACAGAAGCCACAGAAATAGCAGTTGGATTTGGCCTTTTAAATTCTGTAATCAACAATCGAACAAATGATGAAATTAAGACCTTGTTCGAAGGCACTTTGTCTTATGATAAATATCTTGAATTCGTCAAAGAATATGAGCGCGATCTGGAAAAGTACCAAGACTTCTATACTGTAGGCAATCTACTTCGAGAAAATTATCCATTGTTATCGAACGTAGAGCACATACGGTGGACAGGCCCGGAAAGACAAGCGGGGATTGTTGGGATTGCACAAGATTTGTTAGCAAACAATATTCCGATTAGTGTGAAGGATAACAGTAACGTTGTATTGAACCCGTCCCCGTATAACTTATTTGAAATCATTCCGAGTGGACAACTTCATGCAGCTTCTTCTTCGAATTGGTATATAGAGTCAGATTACTCGGCTGCCCAAGCTGTTTATTCAATGGTTAGAGAGAGGGGTAAATTATATAACTTGCCGTCGGAGTATTCAGTTCTTGAAAAAAAAGCGACACCTGCAGATCGAGAGGAGATCCAAGGGACGATAAAAAAATTTCAAGAATTAGATAACAATGGTATTTTCAAGGAATTCAACGATCTTTACGTCAGAATGTGCCGGAATGTAGCCCAAACGTCAGCGGATCAATTTAATTCCATTTTGGCGAAGACCTTGCAAACGCATATTCGAACTGCCGTGAAAGACAACATAATAAAACAGTTCTTTAGAATTAATTCTGTAAATTACGTTCTTGCAGGGATAGAAAAAAACAATCAATTTGCGGTGATCATTCCAGGTTTAACAAAATGGAAACAGAATTGGAATTTATCAAGCGTTTTAGCAGTACCCCAGCTCAAAAGAAGGCAAAGCGTTGTAAGGTTTGAAGTAGAAGTGGAAAACCGTCAAACACATGATCGCTATAACTTACAATTCCATGCAGAAGTTCGATGGTCTCATGGAAAATTCTGCGGAAACCCAGAAGCCAAACTATACAAGGACTTCGATTTGCACGACGTCCCCTTTTTTGAAAATATAATTTAGCCCCTTTCCCCATCCCCCAATTAAAAAAACGCCGGCTCCCACAGGCGCACTGCCTGTGGGAGCCGGCGTTTCAACCCTCAGCAAAACCTTCGCCCATTCACCCGCCGCCGCACAGCCTCATACTTCTGCATGATCTCCCCCGTCCTCTCAGCGTCCACCGGCAGCCGCTCGATCAAAATCCCAATCGATTTGACCACCAACTCCTCCTCCTTCCAATTGTTGGCCTCGTCTTTCAACAATCGGTCCAAAGCGTCTTGAATCAAAAATTCCGTGTTCGTATAAACCTGCCGCAGATACTCGCTTTGCAAGTAATCCATCGCCAGCACGAACCGGTTGTTATACAGATCCTTATTCAAGCCCACAGCTTCCCTTTTCAGACCGAACAAGCGCCAATTGAAAGAAAGGATGATTATTGCGGGAGCGAGCTCAAGCATTTGCAAATCATCACGTCCTGCCTGAGATGATGGGTGTCCTTCATTTACATTGGAGGAACTTAAGTATAGCACATAACTTGACTAGACAAGTCAAAATTGAGCGTTTACCACAAAATTCCCCCTTCGCCCTTCTGCAGTCCAGGATTGGCCGGCTGCGCTCTTCGCATAAAAACCCCTGGCTTCCGTCGAGAAGCCAGGGGTGGAGAGGGGGGGCAATTATTACCTCATGCCCGCCGAACGAGTTGAATAAGCAAGAGCAGGATAACAGCGCCGATGAAAGCAACCAGAATGTCACCAATAATCCCGGCTCCCAGGCTGACGCCCAGCGCCCCAAACAGCGCCCCACCGATAATGCCGCCGACGATCCCGACCAAAATTGCGCCGAGCAGGCTCCCAACGCCACCGACGACCAGGTCGGCTAGCCAGCCGGCAATCGCGCCGACGATAATCCAGATGATCAAAGCAGTTAAAGTCATTTCAACCTCCATTACAAGAAAAAGCGATCGTGAAAACAAGACAGGCCGTGGCGTACATCCCGGTTGCACAGGCCCCCAGGACTTTGGCCTCCACTAAAAAAATGCAATGTTTCCAACTCCCCCATCAATCGAAGGAAACCATCACAATCATTCTACTCAATGGAGAAGAATAAATATAGGTAGGAGTGTCCCTATCCGGAATAGGAGTTTCCCCCAATTTATGTCCAATTAATCTTCATCCGCTGATGGATCGATGTCTTCGTATAATATGGAGATTTCTTCGTAGCGACAGGCATCCCTGCCTGTCGTCAACCGCTGCGGCTCGCGGGCATCCCTGCCTGTCGTCAACCGCTACGGCTCACGAGAAGCCGGCAGCAAATGCCCCATCCGCAGGCGCTCCATGAACTCCTCTGCCGGCATCGGGCGGTCCAGCAGATAACCCTGGATCTCGTCGCAGTTCTGCGCCGTCAGGAAGTCCAGCTGCTTCTGCGTCTCCACCCCTTCGGCGATCACCTTCAGGTTCAGCACGTGCCCAATCGCGATGATCGCCGTCGTGATCGCCGCATTATCCAAATCCTCCACCACGTCGCGGATGAAGCTCTGATCGATCTTGATGCTGCTGACCGGGTAGCGCTTCAGGTAGCCCAGCGACGAATAGTTCGTGCCGAAGTCGTCGATCACGATGCAAATGCCCATCTTCCCCAGGTGCTGGATCGTCTGCGTCGTCAGCTCGAAGTCCTGCATTGCCGCGCTCTCGGTGATCTCGAGCTGCAGCGCGCTGCCCGGCAGGCCCACCTCGTGCAGCGCCGCCTGCACCTGCTCGCGGAAGGCGATGTCTTGGAACTGCCGCCCCGAGATGTTCACCGCCATCACCAGCTCACTGAAGCCCGCCTCGCGCCACTCCTTCAGTTGAGCGCAGGCCCGCCGCAAGACCCACATCCCAATCGGCACGATCAGCCCGGTCTCCTCGGCCAGCGCCATGAACTCCTTAGGGTACACCACCCCCCGCCCCGGATGGTTCCAGCGCACCAGCGCCTCCACCGAGGTGATGCGCCCGCCGTTCAGCGCCACCACCGGCTGGTAGTGCAGCTCGAACTCCTCGCGCTCCACCGCCCGGCGCAGCTCCGCCTCCATCTGTAACAGCGCCAGGCTGCGGGCGTGCATCTCGCTGTCGAACAGCTGGTAGCGCGCCCGCCCGTTCGACTTCGCTCGATACATCGCCGTGTCCGCATCCCGCAGCAGGTCCTCCGGTCGGGTGTAACTGGCGTTCACCAGCGCAATCCCAATGCTCGCGCTGGTGAAAACCTCTACCCCCTGCAGCACGAACGGCATCGACAGTTCGGCCTGGATCCGATCGGCCACCAGGATCGCATCGTTGATGCTGCTCATGTCCTCCAGCAGCACGGCGAACTCGTCACCGCCGAAGCGCGCCACCACGTCGCACGCCCGCAGGCACGACTCCAGCCGCTGCGAGATCGACAGCAGCATCGTGTCGCCGCTCTGATGCCCCAGGCTGTCGTTCACGATCTTGAAGCGGTCCAGGTCCATAAACAACACCGACGACAGGTGATCGTTGTGCCGCCGCACCCGCTCCATCGAACGGCGCAGCTGGTCGATGAAGTAAGCCCGGTTGGGCAGGTTGGTCAGCGGGTCGTGCATGGCATCATGCCGCAGGCGCTGCTCGGTTGCCTTGCGGGCCGAGATATCCGTCAGCGAGCCCGCCAGGCGCACCGCCCGGCCGCTCTCGTCCCGCTCGGCCAAGCCCAACACCATCACCCAGCGGTAGCGTCCGCTGCGGTGGAAGATGCGGTGCTCGATCTCCAGGCGCCCGGTCGTCCCCTCGATGTGCGCCGCCAGGTCGGCCTTCACCCGCTCGATGTCCTCCGGGTGCACCCGCCCCAGCCACTCGGACGAGCTGTCGCTGATCTCGCCGTTGTCGTACCCCAGCAGGGCCTTCCAGCGCGGCGAGTAGTACATCCGGTTGGCCGGCAGGTCCCAATCCCAGATGCCGTCGTTCGCACCGCGCATCGCCAGCGCATACCGGCCCTCACTCTCGCGCAGCGCCGCCTCCGCCGCCTTGCGCTCGGTGATGTCGCGGCAGGCCCCGCCGAAGCCGTTCGCGCGCCCGTCCGGGCCGGTCAGCGGCGCCCCGTTCAGCTCGAAGACCACCGGGCTGCCATCCTTGTGCCGGAAGGTCACCTCCAGCGCCTTCACGGAGCGCGCCGCGCCCGGCTCGAAGCACGGCGCCTGCCCCGACGCCAGCAGGTCTGCCGGTCGCTTGCCTGCCAGCTCCTCCGGCGTGTAGCCCAAGATGGCCTGCACGTTCGGGCTGGAGTACGTGAAGCGCCCCTCCGGATCGGTCTGCCACATCCAGTCGCCCGAGTTCTCCACCAGGTGGCGGAAGCGCTCCTCGCTCTCCCGCAGCACGGTTTCCTCGGCCCGGCGCTCCTGCCAGTGCTGCAAGAAGGCGTTGTACTGCCGGGCCAGGTTGGCGATCTCGTCCTGCCCGCTCAACTGCGGCACGCCGAGAGCAGCCCCCTCCCGCAGTCCGCGCAGCCCACTCGAAACCGCCATCACCGGCGACTGCAAACGCCGCGCAAAGCGCCATGCCAGCAGCGCCACCAGCGGCGAGAGCAGCGCCAGCGTCACCAGCAGCGCCGCGCGCACCAGCGCCCCCGGCAGCCCCGTGCCCGTCATCGCCCGGCTGGGGAACACGTGCACCACCACCCAACCGCTGACCCGCGAGCGGCTGTAGCTGATCACCGCCGGCTGCCCGTCCAGCTCGCCCAAGAAGGCCCCCTGCTCGCCCACCAGCCGCGCTGTGAAATCCCAACCGGCCGCCTGGCCGATGCGCCCCGGCTCGGGGTCGTAGACCAGCCGGCCGCGCTCGTCCAGCACCGCCAGCCGGGTGCCCGCCGCCACGTCTGCCTGGCTGAAGTGGCTGTACAGCTGCTCCACACGGGTACTGACCACCAGCAGCGCCGTCGGGCGGCTCACCAGCGTGTCCGGGTCCAGCTTGCGCACCATCTTGGCCGCCGCGATCACCTTACCTTGCGGTGAGCCGGTGTGCAGGTTGTCGATCACCCCGCTCCAATAGATGCCCATGCCCGCCTGCCTGGCCCCCTGCATCAACGCCTGCACCAGGTCGCCGCGCACCTCGCTCTCGTCGTCCGAGCCGCCCGCGTGGTAGTGGCTGCCGTCCAACGCAAACAGGTCGATCGAGGTCGGCCCATTGGGGGCAATGTACCCGTCCAGAAGGTAGCCGATGCGGGCGCGGGTCAGCGCGTCGCCGGGCGGCTTGGCCGCGTCCGGCGCGGTCAGCACCGCCCCCAGCGACTCCAGGCTGGACACATTCGCCACCAGTCCCTCGATGCCCTGCAGTTGCAGGTCGAGGTCGGCGCGTTGGGTTTGGGCCATCTCCGCCGAATACTGGCGGGCTTCATTTTGGATGGTGGCACGGGAAATGAGATCGGCGCTGATCCCGGCAACCAGCAGCGGTAGGATGCTGATCGCCAGCAGGTAGGCGACGAACTTGTGGGTGATGTGCAGGCGAGGTACGAGCTTGGCCATCGTCATACTCGGTTTAGCGATACCGGCTCGCAAGAGCCGTCCCTGACTACAGCTTTCAAGGCGCTCCCGGAATCAAAGCACCCCGTTCAGGGCTAAACGGTATTTCGAACCCCCAGAGTATCTATTTGCTGCCTGCTGATCGACGATGGAAGGTGATCCACCCAGAGCGGCCTGCGATGAGAGCGCTCCAGGATAGAAAATGGCTAAGGTGCAATGAAGCTGGCGCAAAATCCTCCGTCCTGCCCGTCTGTTCAAGGTTATTAGCTCTCAGCGCTAGGATGCTGGCTGCAAGGCGCGGCGCTGAACTCCGGATTTGCGACAAAACTCTGTGGTTAAAGTGCGAGATCACGCAAGTTGCGTCTACTACCAATGATGGATATTCCGCCAAAGACGTATAAAAGAGGTGGAAGCAACCCTATTATAAGGCAGAACCTGTCGAATCTCAATAATAGCTTTGTAAGGTCGGAAATTCAAACTTAAATGAGCGGTGGGACGCACTTCCAAAGTGCGTCCCACCGGTTCCCTCGCTCCGGCCTACAGCCCGGAGCCCATCGGCGCCTCAGGCACCACGATCCACATGATGATGTAGATGATCAGCCCCGGCCCGCCCATCAGAGCCAGCAGCACGAACGCCAGCCGCACGATGGTCGGGTCGATGCTGAAATATTCGGCCAGCCCACCGGCCACGCCGGCAACCATGCGGTCACTTCGACTACGGTATAACTTCTTGTTTTCCATCTATTTCCCTCCTGAATTTGGTTGTTTGGTTCCCCTGCCAGCTTCGGTCCGCTAGTTCTCGTCCGATACATCGCCAAAACGGGCGATCAACCAGGCCTCGTCGGCCTCAGTCTCCTCCCGCAGCTGCTCCGCGTACATCGAGAGCGGGCTGCCTTCCTCGGACAGCAGGTAGGACAAATCGGCTACCCGGTAGCAGATTTGCGTCACCAGCCGCTCGATAAAGTCCTCGTCCGAGATTCCTTCGGCCATCGAATTGCGGATCGACACGCGCACCGCCGTGCGGAAGGACTGCACCCGTGTCTCGGCATCGATAATCGCCAGGGCATCACGGTACAGCTGCCGCCAGAACTCGGCCTTGTCCTCATCGATCTTCAGGGCCTCGGCCAATTTGGCGTCATCCCATTCTTCGTCGAGGGCTTTCTGCAGCGTTGCGATGTCATCCGGCATTAACTGGGTAAAACGCGAGTTATTAACCTCGAGGTGGCCGGCGTAATTTTCGTAACTGTAGCCGTAGACCTCGGCAGCTAAAAAGTGCTTGCGTTCCATCTTTGCCATATCGATCACCTCGCCCTCCCTTTTTACGGCTGTTCGTTAATGGTATTGTAACAGAAACGTGTTTTACGTTAAAGACCGGAGTTACGATATACAGCAAGTCCCAGGCCAACTGCACCTGGGACTCGACTGCTTATACCGCTAACGTACTTCAACGACCAATAAAGGAAGGTCTTCCGTTTTTGAACCGCTAAGACTACCGCTAATGACTGCGAAACTGGTTTACAGGCCGGTCGGTCTGGCCTGGAGCGTTACCTGCACCTGCATGGGCTGGCCGTTTCGGATGATGTCGAGGGTGACGCTGTCGCCCACCTGGGCATGGCGGATGATGTAGCCGAGCAGATCGTCGAAGACTTTCACCGGCTGTCCATCGATGGCGGTGATCACGTCGCCGCCGACGGTGGTCTGCAGGCCGTCGATGGCGGCGTCTTTGGTGGAGGGCTGCAGTCCGGCCGCAGCTGCGGGACCGTTCTCCAGCACTTCCGCGACCAGCACGCCGCGTGTGGACGGGTCGAGGTTCATGGCCCGGGCCAGGTCGGCGTTGAGGGTCTGGCCGGAGATGCCCAGCCACGGATGCTGCACGATGCCGTTGTTGATGATCTGCGGCGCCACCTGCCGGATGATGTCCGAGGGGATCGCATAGCCCACGCCCGAGTTGGTGCCCACGTTGGTGGCGATGGCGGTGTTAACGCCTACCACTTCACCGCTCAGGTTGAGCAGCGGGCCGCCCGAGTTACCGGGATTGATGGCCGTGTCGGTCTGGATCATATCCGGGATGCTGTACTGCCCGCCGCTGGGGGAGGTAGAGTTGGTCGCCAACATGCGCCCTAAGCCCGAGACGATGCCGGTGGTCATGGAGTTCTTCTCGCCAAACGGGTTGCCGATGGCGACCACGATCTGGCCGACTTTGAGCTGGTCCGAGTTGCCGAGCGGCACGGGCACGATCATCGACGGGTCGACGTCCACCTTGACCACTGCCAGGTCGGACGAGGGGTCGGTCCCGATCAGCTGGGCTGCGGCTTCCGAGCCGTCGCTGAAGGTCACCACGATTTTGGTGGCCCCATCCACAACGTGGTTGTTGGTGACGATGTAGCCGTTCTGATCGTAGATGAAGCCGGAGCCCTCAGCCTGCGAGGGGATTGCCTGCCCTGGATTGCCAGGCAGCGGGAAGGGTAAATCGGGGGTGGGCTGAACCTGGTTGGACTGGGCGGGTGCGCCCTCCACCACCCGGATGTTCACCACCGACGGGTTGACCTTCTCGTAAAGCTGGATGTAGGTCTGTTCGAGTGGGGTGGTTTGCACGGTCGCATTGCCGGACACCACCGGCGGTTGGGCCGGCGGATTGTCGACGGTCGAGGGCCGGGCCACGACTTCGGGTTGGGCGGTCGCTGCCGCCGCGGGTGCAGACTGGCCTGCGTTCAAGAGGGTGGGCAGCGCCCAGCTCACGCCGGTCAACAGGCTGCAGCCGGACAGAACGACCAGCAGTGTGATCCCGATGATAAGTCTTCTAACGACTGTTGCATTCATTCATAAGCCTCCTGCAACAACTCCTTCGAGTATATGCGATTGTGCCAACGGTCTTGCCGGAAGAGAAAAATACCTGTAAGCAAAGCGGTGCAGCGTCGGCGCGAGTTGAATTTCACTGAATAGATTAACCGCTCATATTAATAGGAAGATGAAATCGGTGTTAGAAGGTTATAAGAAGCGGAAGGGCGCTCATATCAACCGGTCCTTTCCAGGGCTTCTTCTCGCAAGCGCTGCACATCGCGCATAGGCGGATCGCCGAAGAGGCCTTTATACTCGCGATTGAAGTGGGATGCGTCCCGGTAGCCTACCCGGTAGGCGGCGCTGGCCGCATCGAGTTCTTCACTCAGCATCAAACGGCGGGCCTCCTGCAGCCGCAGCTGCTTCTGGAACTGCAGCGGGCTCATGGACGTGACGGCTTTGAAATGGTGGTGCAAGCTCGAAGCGCTGACCCCCAGCTCGTGGGCGAGATCATCGATTCGCAGCCGCCGGTCGAAGTCTTGCCGCAAGCGTTCGACCGCCCGAGCAATGAGAGGGCTGTACCCTACGGGCGCTGCCAGGTGGTGGAGCCGGGCGCCTTCCTCTCCCGTCAAAAGCCGGTAGACGATTTCACGCGCAATCAGCGGCATAAGCGCCGGCGCTTCTGCAGGCGAGTCCAGCAGCCGGACAAGCCGCACGACGGCGTCTTGCAGCTCCACGGTCAGCGGGCTGACCGTTACGGCGCTTACGTCTGCGCTGACCTCAGGGAAGGCGTCGCCCGCCTGGACGATGACGGAGCCGACAAGAGCCGGGTCGAGCACGAGACGGAAACTGAGGTAGGGCTCCTCCGGGGATGCTTCCATAATTTGGCTGATCCGCGGTAGTTCCAGGGTGGCAAGCAGGTAGTGTGCGGGATCGTAGCGGTAGCGGCTGCTTCCGAACAGAATCTCCTTGCTGCCTTGCGCGATCACACAAAAGGAGGGCTCCGTCACGCTGGGGATCCGTTTCAGCGGAACTGAGGCGCGGCCGAGGAAGAGCCCGTCCAGCGGCTGCATAACCCCATCTTCCGGCACGGCGCGCAGGATTCGCTCGACCAACTCCTCGCGATTCGCCTGTATGCGCTGTGCATCACGCTGCGTTTGGGATGAATAGACCCCGATCATAAGAACCTCGCTCTCCTGTATCTCAATCCTCGACCCGCTCACTTGCAGGATTCTACAATCATCTTCCAGAATTATTCTACCACCTGGGTCTCACGGCCACCTATAATGAGGGTGAATTGAATGCAGACAGGCAGACAAAGAAAGGAATCCTGCAAAATGCAAACACGACAACTGGGAAAAAGTGGGTTAGAAGTCTCGGCGCTCGGACTGGGCTGCATGCGCATGAGCTTTGGCGACACGCCGACCGATAAACACGAGATGATCGAGTTGCTTCACGCCGCCGTCGAACGCGGCATCACATTCTTCGACACGGCCGAGGTGTACGGCCCGTTCACCAATGAAGAATTGGTGGGCGAAGCGCTGGAGCCGTACAAGGGCAAGGTGGCGATTGCAACCAAGTTCGGGTGGAAGCACGATCCTGTAACGGGCCCTCATCCCCGCGTTGGCCCAGACAGCCGCCCGGAACAGATCAAGCGCGTGGCCGATGCCTCGCTCAAGCGCCTGCAAGTCGAGGCCATCGACCTGTTTTACCAGCATCGTCAGGACCCGAATGTGCCGGTGGAAGACGTGGCCGGAGCGGTGAAGGATCTGATCCAGGCCGGTAAGGTGAAGCATTTCGGCCTGTCCGAGTCCAGTGCGGACCAGATCCGCCGCGCCCACGCGGTCCAGCCGGTCACCGCGGTGCAAAGCGAATACTCGATCTGGTGGCGGGTTGTTGAAGAGGCCGTTTTACCGACCTGCGAGGAACTCGGCATCGGTTTTGTGCCCTACAGCCCGCTGGGGCGGGGCTACCTGACCGGCAAGATCGACGAGAACACCACCTACGATGATACCGATATTCGCAGCCACAACCCGCGCTTTACGCCGCAAGCCATCCGCGCCAATCAGGTTGTGGTGCAGCTGCTGGAGCAGATCGGCGCGCAGAAGGGCGCTACCCCGGCTCAGATTGCGCTGGCCTGGCTGCTTGCGCAGAAACCGTGGATCGTGCCCATCCCCGGCACGCGCAAGCTGTCGCGCCTGGATGAGAACATCGGCGCGCTCGACGTGGCATTGACGCCGGCGGATCTAAGCCAGATCGATAAAACCATGTCGCAGATCACCGTAGTTGGCGACCGGTATTAAGTGTAAGGATCGAGGAACTGGACTACCGGCAAGGCTAGTTGTACCGAGGAGGAAACCATGCAAACGGTCACATTAAATAATGGCGTAGAGATGCCCATTCTGGGGTTCGGCGTCTTTCAGATCGCCGATGCTGAAGAATGCGAGCGGAGTGTTTATGAAGCCATCCAAACCGGCTACCGCCTGATTGATACTGCGGCTTCATATGGCAATGAAGCCGCAGTCGGCCGGGCCATCCAACGGAGTGGTGTGGCAAGAGAAGATCTGTTTATCACCACTAAGCTGTGGATTTCAGATGCCGGGTATGAGAGCGCCAGGCAGGCGTTTGAACGATCCATGCAGCGGCTGCAGCTAGACTACCTGGACCTGTACCTGATCCACCAGCCGTATGGCGATGTGTACGGCTCCTGGCGAACGATGGAAGAACTGTATCGCGAAGGTCGGGTTCGCGCCATCGGACTCAGCAACTTCCCACCGGATCGGGTGATGGACATGATCGTTCACCACCTGGTTGCGCCGGCCGTGAACCAGATCGAAACCCATCCCTTTAATCAGCAGATCGAAACGCAGAAGTTCTTGCAGGAAAACGAGGTGCAGATTGAATCCTGGGGACCCTTTGCGGAAGGAAAACATAATATTTTCCAAAATGAATTGCTGGCTTCGATCGCTGAAAACCACAACAAGACTGTCGCGCAGGTCATTCTGCGCTGGCTGACCCAACGCGGCGTTGTAGCGATTCCAAAGTCAGTTCACAAGGAACGCATTGTCGAGAATTTCAACGTGTTTGATTTTGAACTCAGCCCCGAGGAAATGGCGGCGATTGCCACGCTGGACACGAAAACAAGCAGCTTCTTCGATCATCGCGATCCGAAGATCGTGAAAATGTTGAGCCAGGTAAAAAGGAACACTTAAGGCCGATGCTGGCCCGGCCAGCGCCAGGTCGACAACATCCGTGAGAAGAAACGAAATGCAGAAACGCAGGCTTGGGAACCGTGGATTAGAAGCCTACGCTTTTGGTTTTTTCCACGATAGAAAGGTGATGGATCGAATCGAACGATCGAAACAAAAATATACGGAGCTGTTAGGGAATGCGTTCAATTGCGTGAATGAAATGAATTAGAGGAGCTCCTCTTTATTGACACCCGAGGAGATCCTCTATCGGTTTTGCGTGGCAACCGGCTGCTCAGGATTGAGGGTGTTTCTTAAACACAAGGATGCGCGGCGTGCGCAAGAGGGTGGCGAGCACGAACAGCGCCACAACAGCTGTGGCGACCCAGGCGGCATTGGCGACCAGTGGAGCGTCCGCCTGCTTGACGCCGATCCCGGCGAAGGCCCATACCAGCACCAGCAGGTAGCCCACGTCGCGGCGGGTGACGGCCATGACGGCGGCGATGATCGTGGCGACTACCAGCAGGATCACCGCCCAGACTTGCGGGGCGATGCCCCAGCCACCCCAGCCGACGTAGCTTAACACGTCGGTGACGTTGGCTAACGTGGCGACGGTGATCCAGCCCAGGTAGATGCTGAGGGGCAGCTGCACCAGCAGGCGCTCACCCCACGAACGCATCTTCAACGGGTCTTGTTTGAGCCGCAGGTAGATCATAATCAGCAGCGCCAGCAGCGAGAGCATGGCCACCAGGGTCCACACGAACAGGTTGTAGTGCCACAGGAAGATCCAGGTGATGTTGGCGGCAGCCGAGCCCACGTACAACCAGCCGATCGACTGGATGCGCGTGTTGGTCCGGGCCGCAGGCAGCAGCTGGTAGACCGAGTAGGCGATCATACCCAGGTAGATCAATCCCCAAATGGAGAAGACGTAACCGGCTGGGACGAAGTACACCGCGAAGCGGTCCGAAATCTCGCCGGTCTGCTGGCCGTTGATCGGCAGGATGTTCGCCAGGGCGTTGACCGTGATGGTCGCCACGGTCGCCAGCAGTACCATACCTTGCTTGACGGAAATCTTGCTCATCTTACCCCTTCAGCTGCTGTAAAAACTCCGCCCGCAGCTGGGCGTCCTGTTGGAAGGCGCCGCGCATGGTGCGTGTGACCATGTTGGTCTGCGACTTCTTTACCCCGCGCATCATGGCGCACATGTGCGCGCCTTCCACCACCACCGCTACACCCTGCGGGTTGAGCGTGTCTTGCAGCAAATCGGCGATCTGGGCGGTCATGCGCTCTTGCACCTGCAAGCGGCGGGCAAACATCTCGACGATGCGCGGGATCTTGCTCAAGCCGATGACCTTGCCGTTCGGAATGTAGGCCACGTGGGCCTTGCCGTAGAAGGGCAGCATGTGATGCTCGCACAGGCTGTAGAACTCGATATCGCGCACCAGCACCATCTCATTGTAGTCCACTTCGAACAGGGCGCCATTAATCAATTGGACCGGATCGACATGGTAGCCGGCGGTGATTTCGGCGTACATGCGGGCCACGCGGTCGGGGGTTTTCATCAGGCCGTCGCGCTGCGGGTCCTCCCCGATGGACAGGAGGATGTTCTGCACGGCTTCGTGGATGGGCCCCTGCGGCTCGGCGACGTACACTTCGGAAACATCGATTTCTTCGATGGTTTGGGTTTCACGGGAGAAGACATAAGGTGGTGTCATTTGATCGTTCCTTTCGCTGTTCAGTCTTATTCATTGGATTGATTATAGGGGAATCGCAAAAGGATGCCAAATGTATGTATAATGTTTTCAGGAAGGGGGCTGCGGCTTACTCTCGAATCCCGAGACGCCGCAGCCAGTGATCCATCATGCGTCTCGCTCCATTTATTCGATTGAAAATTGAATCGGCATTCTTTTAATAACGATGAAAACAGCCCGTTTTATTGAAAATCCCTCCACAATAACGCTCTCCATAGTTATCCACAGATTTCCCCCTGTTTTCGTCAGTTATCCACAGATTTCCCCCATTTTCTCCACAGTTATCCACAGATTTGGCGGATTTTTCCCGGTTTTATCCCTCACTTATCCTACTATTTTCCTGTCTCTATCCACATCTTTTCCCCATCCGTGACCAAGGAGACCCAGGCCCCATCGGGCAGTTGGAGCCACGCATCCGGCAGCGCTTGCCCGGCTTGCTGCGGCGCGACAACCGCTTGCGGCGACAGGGCAGCCCAGGCCTCTAACCCGCCGTCGAGGTCGGATGGCGAGAGGATCACGGCGCTCAGGTTGCGCAGTGGGATGGCGGATGCGGCAGTCAGCTCGCCCGCCGGGACGCCCCCCGGGATCAGCGCCCGAAAGCTGCCATACTCCAGCAGCAGGGCGGTTGAGCCGTCTTGAACGGCGAGCGCTGCGCAGCCGCACGCCTTCTTCCAGCTGCAGAACCGCTCCCGGCTCCAGCAGGGCAAAGCCACTGCCTTGCGCGGCCAGCGTGTCTTGCAGGCGCTGGACGCCGCGCGGCAGGTCGCCGGGCTGCCAGTAGACCTGGGCGGGCGGGAATCGCTCGACTGTATCGGGCAGCCCTTGCAGTGCCGCGCTGGAGGCGCTGGAGACGACCAGCGCGTCCAGCCGCCCGGTCAGCGGCGGCAGACGCCGGCCGAGCGCCGAAGTGAGATCCTGCGGGTAGCGGGCGCCGCCCGTAAGCAGGGAGGCGCCGTGCGGAGCGCGCAGCAGGATCGCCGGTCCACCGGGGAGATTGAAAGCATGCAGGTGCAGGCGGTTATCCGGTGTGGAGAGGGCGCTGCGCCAGGCGAAGCCGGTCAGCAAGGCCAGCGCCACCAGCGCAGCCGGAGAGACGAGCCAGGCGGCGGACCCTGCGCGTAGTTTGGGCAGCAGGCTGGAGGGTGACAGCGCCCGTTTTAGCGGACCCAGCGGACCGGGCGAGAGCGTCAGCCCGAACAGGAGCGCATACCAGCCAAGCACGAAGCCGAGGCCGGGTTGGGCGATCCCGGCGCTGGACCAGGCGGGCTGCGCCAGCAGCTCGACTACCCGGTTGGTGTAGGCCAGCAGCGGCCAGGCGAAAGCCGCCAGCAGCCTGCCGAGCGGCGGCAGCGCCAGCCCGGTCAGCACGGAAGCGCCGCCAACCGACATGATCAGCGGCTGGGCCGGCAGGATCAGCGGGTTGGCGATCAGGGCGCTGAGCGAGAGCCGCCCGAAGTGGTACAGGATGATCGGCAGGGTGGTGGCCTGGGCAGCCAGGCTGAAGAGCAAGTATTCGCCGATGGGCCGGGCCCATTTTTGAGCGGCGGGCGCAGGCAGCCGCCGCTCCAGCAGCCGGGCAGTCCAGGCCTGCAGGCGCGAGGCGTACAGGACCAGGCCGAGCGTGGCGGCAAACGAGAGCTGGAACCCGGCGTCCCACAATACCAGCGGATTGGCGAGCGCCATCAAGGCGGCGGTGAAGGTCAGGGCGTGCGCGCCGGATTGGCCGCGGCCGATCGACTGCCCGATCAGGGCGATGCTGCCCATGACCGCCGCCCGCACGACCGAAGCCTGCGCCCCGACCAGCAGGGTGTAGATGGCGATCCCGGCGATGGCGAAGACAGGCGCCCACAGCCTTGACGTCAGTCGGGAGAACAGGGCCGAGAGCAGCAGCACCACCAGGGCGATGTTGCTGCCGGAGATGGCGATGACGTGGCTGGTGCCGGTGCTTTGGTAGGCGGCGTCGAGATTGGCGGGCATATCGCTTTCGATGCCGAGCAGGATGCCGGCCAGCAGCGAGGCCTCGGGCTGCGGCACCGAACGGATCAGGAAGGCGTAGGCGCGTCCACGCAGGCTGTAGACCCCGGCGAGGAGCGGGTTACCGCGGCCACGTTCGAGTGTGCGCACCGAGGCGTTGCGCAGGGTGGTGAAGATGCCTTGGCGGGCGAGGTAGTCGCGGTAGGAGAAGCCGGGCAGGTCGCTGGGGGCCTGCGGGCTGCCGGTCAGGGACAGGCGGTCGCCGTAGCGCACATCGCTGCCGGGTGGGAGTGATAACAGCAGGCGGCCCTTGATTGGCTGGGCCGGAGCGAAATCGTCGCCGTCAGCCAGGGCGATGGACTCGGCCCGCAGCGTGAGCTGTACGGACGCGCCGGTGTCTTCGACCGTTGAGACGACCAGTCCCTGGATGCGGGCTTTGCCGAGATCGTTGTAGTAGGGCAGGGTGGTCGGGGAGAGCGCCGGCAGGTGTGCCGAGCAGCGGGCCATGCCGCCCAGCAAGGCTGCCAGCAGGAAAAGATAGGGGAAGGGGAAACTGCGCCGGGGTGGCAGCAGGCGGATGCGCCGCTCGGACAACCCCAGCAGCAAGGACAGGACGGCCAGGCCGCTGAGGAGGGGCCAGGGTAACGCCAGGAGAGAGCCCAACCAGATGCCGGCGAGGAAGGCGACGGAGAGAAGCAGCAGTGGTGAGAGGAACATGATAATCAATAAATTGTAGATTTAAATGAGAAAATGAGCAACACAATCGGGGGTTGAGTTCCCGTAAGAAAAACAGTTTCCTGGCGGAGGACCTGGTATTGACTCTATTCGGAGAGGCTTGCTTGTTGGATGGCCTTCATCGTGCCGTACACCAACAATAAGATTGGCACGAGGATCAGGCCGTTGGAAATGTTGGGCATGAAGGCCGGGATGAAGTTCTTCAGCAGCACGTCGTTCAGATCGGCATTCGACATCCACAGCTCCGATATGGACGCAACCCCCATGCCAATCGCCGTGGCGACAAAGATCGAGGCTTCCGCTTTGAGGATGTCCGGCAGGCTGCGATAATTGATCATCGAGCCGGCGAGCAGGCCGGGCAAGAAACCCATGAGGCCGTTGCCCACATTCCACCAAAAATTCATTCCCTGGCCGGAAAGAAGATCCGATAAGAGATTGCCGAAGAAGCCCGTGAAAAACCCCACCCAGGGTCCGAAGGTTAAGCCGGAGAAGAATAACAAGGCTACCCCCGGACGGACGGATACGTTAGCCGCGCCAGGGATCACCAGGGCATTGGTCAAGGAGGAGAGAAGACCGTACAGGACGGCCCAAACAGGCGCAGCGCTGATCTCACGCGTGTGAATGGCCCAGACGGATCTTTTTGTGGATGGCTTGATCGTGTTTATTTTCGCCATCTTTATCTCCAACGATCGTTCTAAAAAACGGATACCGCTGCGATGTTCGCCCCATGTTCGCTGGCTCCATTGTAAACGAAAACTCTGCAGTAATTACCTTGATCTCCACCATGGAGCCCCAGACATCCCTGTACTGGGTGCTCCGGCCGGATGACTGCCTTTGCCGATGGAATTCCTGTCACAAGTACCCCAGACATCCCTTACTGGGTGCTTCGCGAGGATGTCTGGGGCTTTGCACGATGAAATGAGGGTCGCAGTCGTACCCCAGACATCCTTGTCTGGGGGTTCTTGGCCGGAAGACCTCCCTTTGCCAGTGAGAATTCCTGTCACAAGTACCCCAGACAGCCCTTACTGGGTGCTTCGCGAGGATGTCTGGGGCTACATGGTGGAGATCAGGGGATCTGCCAATTCTGATTTATGCGCCGGGCGCCTGACGCCGGACTTCTACCGGGTCACCGACTTTGGCGTCCAGGCGGCGCTGGGCGCTGCCGTTGACCACGTTGATGCTCAGGTAGCCAGAGCTGTCGGCCAGGGCGGCGAACTCACCGCTGCCGCGCTCGCCGAAGGTTTTCACCAGTCCGTGGATCGTCTCGCCGTTGATGCGCACGTCGATCGCGCCGGGCTCGCCCAGGTCCTTCAGAAGGTCCTGGTGGATGTTGGTCTCCAGATTGCCGAACTGGTCGATGTCCTTGACCTCGCCCAACCAGCCGTTCTCAACCTGGCGCGGCTCGGGGAAATCGAGCAGCACGGGGTCGTTGATGGGCGCGCCGATCTCGTCCAGGGGCACGCCGCGGGCGATGTGGGCGGCGGTCGGGGCGAACACGTCGCGGCCGTGGAAGATGTCGCTGATTTCGGGCAGCATGAACTGGAATTTATCCGGCTCGACCATCTCGACCGGCAGGCCGAGCTTCTGGGCCCGGCGCAGCATCAGCGTGGCGACGCCGTTGTCGGGCCCGACGAACCACTGCTCGCCGAAGCGAGCCGCCAGCGGGCGGCGGTTGGTGCCGACGCCGGGGTCGACGACGATCACGTGGATCGAGCCGGGAGGGAAGTAAGGTGTCACCCGGTCGAGCAGCAGGGCCGCCTGGCGGGCGTTGTGGCGCTGGATGTCGTGGCTGAGATCGACAATGCGCGCACCGGGGGCGATGCCCCAGATCACGCCAGAGAGCGAGCCGATATCCGGGTCGCCGCAGCCGAAGTCGGTGGTCAGGCTGATGACGCGCGGGGATCGTTGGGGGTCGCTCATGCCGTTTCCACCTGGACGTCCACCACCGCGCCCACGGATGCGCCCAGGCGCTCGGCTGCGCTGCCGTTGGCGACCGAGACCAGCAGGTCGTTGGCGGTTCCGTACAGGGCGATCAGCTCGCCGGTCGGGCGGCTGCCGAAGGTGCGCACCAGGCCGTGGATTTTGGTCCCGGCAACCGACACGACCAGTCGCTCGATGTTGGCAGGCAGGTCGGCGCGGTGGATGTTGGTGGCCAGGTTGCCAAAGTTATCGACCGAGATCACCTGGCCGCGCACACCATTCTCGGTGGTCTCGACTTCGGGCATGTCGAGGCGGATGATGTCTTCGACCAGGGTGCCTAGCTCTTCGAGCGGCACGCCGTTGGCCAGGTGAGCGCCAACCGGAGCGAAGATGTCGCGGCCGTGGAAGACGTTGCTGATTTCGGGCAGCCAGTAGCCGCGCCGGTCGAGCCGCACCAGCTTGATCGGCTCGTGGCGGCGCTCGGCCCGCTGCAAGACGACCGTAAACAGGCCGTTGTCGGGGCCGACGTAGGAAAAGCGCCCGATGCGGGCAGCGATGGAATGGCGGGTGGTGCCGACGCCCGGGTCGACCACGGCAATGTGGACGGTGCCGTCCGGGAAGTAGGGGGCGGCTCGGCCCAGGGCAATTGCGCCTTCCATGACGTTTTGGGGCGAGATGGTGTGGGTGATATCGGCGATCTGGACATCCGGCGCAATGCCATAGATGACCCCTTTCATGACGCCAACGTAGCCGTCTCGCACCCCAAAGTCGGTCAGCAGGGAGATGAACTTCATTATCGAAATACCTCGAATGATCGTTGTTGGTTTGATTGCAGCTTTCGTATCGTAAATATATCATTCTGGAAAAGTCGAGTCAAGTTGGGAGAGAAGAGAGCGCAAACCGATTCGTCGGCAAAATTAAAACATCACTGCCTGAACCGTGTCAAATCGGATTTGGATTCGGAGCCTTGCGCTTCTGTTTCGCTAATTCGATGAAAACAGCGGTTTCAGTGTTGACAGAAACAACCGGAACCCTTACAATGATTACGAAGGAGAGTGTCTGACAACTCTTCGTACGAAATTGTTTTATTGAGCGGTTTAGCCGCAAATAAGGAGCGATTTTGATGGAGCTAGAGAGCTCGGATAATTCTGCAGAAACCCCTCCCATACCGGAGGATAGACGCAGTTTATCCCAGTTCATTGAAAATATGGGGTTGCACTACCAGGAGAATGGTATCCCGCGCATTGGCGGGAGGATCATTGGCCTGCTCCTTGTCACCCCACGACCCGTCTCCTCGGAGGAGATGGCGGAGGCGCTTCAGGTGAGTTGCAGCAGCGTGTCCACGAATTTGCGCACCCTGCTGATGGCCGACCTGGTCGAGAAGGTGTCTCTGCCCGGTGACCGCCTGGATTATTACACCCTCGCGGATGACCCCTGGCAGAAGACCCTGGAGATGCGCCTCGCCGCCGTCTTGCCGCTTAAAGAGACCGCTGAAGAAGGATTGGATGGCCTGGAAAACGGGAACCCGATCCGTCAGCGGCTTGAGGAGATGGTCGTTTGGGTGGATATGGTAGAGGAGATGACGCAGCGCATGCGTCAGGAGTGGCAATCCCGGCAGCAGCTGCCGGCTGGTTCAGGCTAGGGGCCTAACCACGCATCCTTCGGTCTCATCACCGGCTGGCGCTTCTGCCAGCCGGTATTTGTTTAAGCGCAGGATCGATGGACAGGGTGGCATGCAGAGTGACGCACCTTAACCGTTGTTCCTGCAGAGAAGGAGGCCGACCATGCGCTACTTAATGATCCGCACAGAAGACCTGTCCAAGATGTATGGACAGCGCTTGGGTGTACGCGATTTAACGTTCGAAGTCGAACCGGGGGAAATATTCGGTTTCCTGGGTCCGGATGGGGCCGGTAAGACCACCACCATCCGGCTGCTGCTCGATTTCATCCGCCCGACGGAAGGGCGGGCCCTGGTGCTGGGCCTGGACTCGCACGAGCAAAGTTTGAAGATCCGCCGGGAGGTGGGTTACCTGCCGGGCGAAATTAGCCTGTATCGAGATACAACCGGAGAGAAGCTGCTGCGCTACCTGGCCCGCTTGCGAGGCGAGGTGTCTTGGGCGTACGTGCGCGAGCTGGCCGATCAGCTGGACGTGGACCTGGCGCGCCCGGTGGACCGGATGAGCGCCCAAGAGCGCCGCAAGATCGGCCTGGTGCAGGCATTCATGCACTGCCCCGAGCTGATGCTGTTCGACGAGCCCACCAGGGGCCTGGACGCGTCCGCCCAGGCGGCTTTCTACCGCCTGATCACCGAGGCGCGCGGCGAGGGACGAGCTGTCTTCCTGGCGTCCACCTCGCTCAGCGAGATGGAGCGCACCTGTGACCGGGTGGGCATCCTCTACCGGGGCGCGCTGGTGGCGGTGGAGCGGGGCGTGCACCTGCGCAGCCGGGCCATGCGCCACGTGGAGATGCGCTTCGCTAACCCGGTCAGCGCGGATGCTTTCTCACGCCTGCCGAATTTGGAGAACCTGCAGCAGCGCGAGAATCAGATCAGCTGCACGGTGCGCGGTGACCCGGATGCGCTGATCAAGCTGGCCAGCCAGTACCGGGTGACCGACATCATCAGCCAGACGCCCAGCCTGGAGGAGGCCTTCCGCAGCTATTACGGGGTGAGCGTCCATGCCAATTGAGGTCCTTCTGCAAACGTTGAAGGACCTGCAGCGCGGCACGCTGCGGCTGGGCGTCGCGCTGGGGCTGTATGCGCTGGTTGCGCCGGCGCTGTTCCTGCTGGCGCGGGCCGCGTCGCCGGTGTGGCTGAACGAGCTCCTGTTCCGGTTGAGCGGTGTAACAAATGCCGTCTCAACCCCGGCAGGCTGGCTGCAGGCGGTGGGATTCGGGCTGGTCTTTCCGCTGGCGCTGTGCCTGTACGCCATCTGGAAGGGCAGCGGGCTGGTGGCAGGCGAGGAGCGCAGCGGCACACTGGAGCTGCTGATGGCCTATCCACTGCCGCGCTGGCGTCTGATGCTGGAGAAGTTTGCGGCGTTGGCGCTGGCGCTGCTGCTGCTGGCAGCGGAGCTGTGGGCGCTCTTGGCCCTGAGCGTGAGCGCGCTGGGGCTTAGCGTATCGCTGGGGCGCCTGGCCGGAGCGTGCCTGGGGCTGTGGCTGCTGGCGCTGACCTTCGGCGGGTCGGCGTTCGCGCTGTCCACCTGGGTAGGGGTTCCGGCGCGCAGCCGCCTGATTGCGGTCATTGCGCTGGGCGCGGCATACCTGCTGAATGCGGTCTGGCTGCACGGCTGGCAGGCCTTGCGCTACCTGTCGCCGGTTTACTATGCAACCGGTCGCGAGCCGCTGACCAACGGACTGCTGCTCTGGCACGCGCTGGCGCTGGCGCTGCTGGCGGTCGTTTGCGTGGCGGCGGCGGGGGTGGTGTTCGAGCAGCGCGATCTGGCTGTATAATCGATATGTGACAAAGACCCAACTCTATCGCGAACAACTTGCTTCGCTCCCAATTCAAGAATGGGAGCCGTATTTGCTATCTGAATCCAACTTGCCGGGGCCGCGTGCCAACCTGGAGCTGCTGGCTGTGACGGCCGACATGGGTACGGAGGAGCAGTTCTTGGGCTGGATCGACTGCCCGCCGGAGCGCGCCGATACCAACGATCCTCGAACCTTCCTGGTATGCTGCGGCGCGGTCGGTCTGGGCCGGCTGGTGGGCGAGGGTGAAGAGCAGCACCTGCCCACCCTGCGCCGTTTGGCGAACGATCCGCGCTGGCGGGTGCGTGAGGGGGTGGCGATGGGCTTGCAGCGCTGGGGCCTGCGTGACATACCGCGCCTGCTGGGCGAGATGCGCGCATGGTCAAAGGGCAGCCGCTGCGAGCAGCGGGCCGTGGTGGCGGGGCTGTGCGAGCCGGTCTTATTGAAAGAGCGGGATGCGGCTTTGCAAGTGTTAGAGATTTTGGATGCAATCACGACGGGCCTTGCCGCGGCTGAGGATCGCAAAAGCGAAGGTTTCATCGCCCTCCGCAAGGCCCTGGGCTACGGTTGGAGCGTCGCCATTGTGGCCGCGCCCGAGCAGGGCAAACGCCGCCTGGAGCGCTGGATGGAATCGCCCGACCCGGACGTGGCCTGGGTGGTGCGCGAGAACCTGAAGAAGAATTGTTTGGTAAAAATGGATGCAGAATGGGTGGAACAACATCGCAAGTAAGGGTTTGGCCCGCGCCGGAGAGCTTCGAAAGGCGCATCCCCGCGCCGGGTGAGCCGGGTTCGTTCTGGGAGGACCGCGGCGACCGCCATCACGCCGGGGTGGACGTGTATGCGCCGGTGGGATCGCCGGTGCTGGCGGCGGAGCCTGGGGTGGTATTGGAGGTGGCGGTGTTCACCGCGCCGGCACTGCGCCCCTACTGGAACGTGACCTGGAGCGTGCTGGTGGAGTGTGAAGATGGGCGCGTGCTGCGCTACGCCGAGATGCAGGCGGCAGTTGTGCAGCCCGGAGAGTGGGTCGCGGCGGGCGAGCGGGTCGGCAGCGTCGGGCAGGTGCTCAATTTGGATAAGGTGGACGACTCCGCGCCGGGGTACATCCAGCGGCTGCGCGGCAAGGGCGTGCACTCCATGCTGCACTTCGAGATGCACCAGGGCATGCCCGCGGAAGAGGATTACCTGGGCGGGAATTATTTCCAAGAGAGGCCGCAGAATTTGATGGACCCGACGGAGTACTGTCAACGGATTCGAGGAGCGGATTGAACCGATTGGGAGTCTCCCAATCGGTTCAATCCGCTCCCAAAATCCGTTGGCAGCTTTACCGACTCAAAATGCGATTGGGAACGGAAATGAATAGATAACCCAAGGAGTCTCCCATGGTCCAACACGAAATCCTCACCCCCGGTCCGCTGCTGGACCCGAACGGTAACCTGACACAGGTGGGCTGGTCACGGCAGGCGCTGCTGGACTGCAACCTGGAGAATATGCGCTTTTATGGGCTGCGCTTCTTGCAGCCGCTGCGTACCAAGCGCTGGGACTATTACGGCATCACCACACCCACCCACTTCTACTCGTTCACGGTCAGCGATATCGGCTACCTGGGCATGATCTTCGCCTACGTGATCGAGTTCGCCACCGGAGCTTACCACGAGGAGACGCTTACCGTGCCGCTGGCGAAGGGCGTGCGCCTGCCGCGCAACAGCGACACGGGTGAGAGTGTATACGACAACGGCAAGGTGCGGCTGCGCTTCACGGCAGCGGAGGGTGAGCGGCGGCTGTGGGTGCGCTGGCCGGGCTTCGGCGGAAAGGGTCTCTCGGCCGAGGCCAGGATGCCGCTGCCGCCCGAGCACGAGTTGCTGACGATCGTGATCCCGATCGAGGGCAAGCGCTTCTACTACAACCGCAAGATCAACTGCCTGCCCGTTGAGGGTTGGGTGGACTATGGCGGCGAGTGCGCCAACCTCGACCCGGCCACCTGCCTGGGCAACCTGGACTGGGGACGCGGCGTGTGGGCTTACAGCTCGTTCTGGGTGTGGGCCAGTGCCTCGGGCTTCCTGCCGGACGGGCGCACGCTGGGGCTCAACCTGGGCTACGGCTTCGGCGACACCTCGGCTGCCACAGAGAACGCCGTCATCCTGGACGGACGCGTCCACAAATTGGGACAGGTGGATTTCAGCTACGATTTGCACAACTTCAAGGCCCCCTGGACCATGCGCTCGCCGGACGGGCGGCTGGACCTGACGTTCACGCCCTTCTTCGAGCGCGTCGCCAAGACCGATGTGAAGCTGCTGTACAGCGAGGTGCATCAGATGTTCGGGCGCTACAACGGCACGGCCTGCACGGATGCGGGGGAGACGCTCGAAGTGCGGGATCTGGTCGGCTGGGCCGAGGAGCACCACGCGCGCTGGTAGGGAAGCAAGGATGTGTGTGGTGGCGGTTTGGCCGGGTGGACCACACACAAGGATGTGTGCGGCTACGAGTGGCGGTTTGGCTGGATGGACCACACACAAGGATGTGTGTGGCTACGAGTGATGGTTTGGCCGGAGACCACGCACAGGGATGTGTGTGGAGACGATGCCCACCTTCGTAGCCACACACATCCCTGTGTGTGGTCCCCGGTGGTAAAACCAACACAGGGATGTGTGGAGACGAATGGTGGTGGTTTGGCCGGGGGACCACACACGGGCAAACAGGCCCTAATTGCCGAAGCGCCTGATCACCTGCTTCTATACATCCGCCGCATGACGCTGCCCATCAAGCGGATGGCGGCGGTGCGCGGCAGGACACGACGCATGAAGAAGGCTTGCAGGCGGTTGACCCGCCCAGGAACGACGCTGGGCCCTTTTCCCAGCGCGGCCAGCGTCTCGCGCGCCACGTCCTCGGGCAGCATGGGCGCAACGACGTTACGGCTGCCGTCACGCTGCTGGTTCTCCAAGTAGTTGGGCGTTGCAATGGCGCTGGGCAGCGCAGCCAGCACGTCGACGCCCCGGCCGCGCAGCTCTTCCCACAGCCCCTCGGCCAGGATCAGGTCGTAGGCTTTGGTGGCGGCGTAGTTGGAAATCAGCGCCGAGCCGAAGGCCGAGCTGAGCGACGAGATCAGGATGATGCCGCCCCGTCCGCGGGCCACCAGCCGCTGCCCGATAAGGTAGGTCAGCTCCAGCGGCGAGCGGACGTTGGTGCCCAGCTCACGAAGGTGGTCTTCGAGCGGGATGTCGAAGAAGCCGCCGCTGGCAGGGTAACCGGCATTGTAGATCAGCAGGCCCAGGTCCAGATCCTCCGTCTGCCGGTCGATCGTCGCAGCGGCGCCCTCCACGGATAAATCCTGGGTGATGGTCAAAGTCTGGACGCCATAACGCTGCGACAGCCGCTGCGCCAGGGTATCGAGCAAATCTGCGCTGCGCGTGACCAGCGCCAGATTCAGGCCGCGCTGGGCCAACTGCTCGGCGAACGACGCCCCCAACCCCTCCGATCCCCCGGCGATCAGCGCCCAAGGGCCATACTTGTGTTGGAGTTTGTCCATAAAGCCCCCTTTCTTTGGTCGTATTGTACTCTGGAATAGCAACCACGAAGGAATGCGTAGGAGCACGAAGGCCTGAGATTTTTCGTTAATCCGGCGAACTCGAATGCCTTTTGCGCTCAAGCGGCGATGCTGTTATGATTGAAACAGGACCAGCGTTATTCACTTTTTGGGAGGAAACGATGACAGACGATAACCCCGTATCAGAAGAACTGGAAGAGGCCAACATCCCGCGTCATATGCAGGAGTTGGTGTTCATCAAGATGAATGACACGGTTGGAATGGTCTTTTTGGGCACCCTCGGCATCATCCTACTGGTCGCGCTGATCAACTCGGAGAGGCGCTACCGTGAGCTGCTGCAGGAGGTGCGATAATCGACCGCAGCCGCCAACAACGCCTCGACTGCCTGGAGCGCCGCCTGCAAAAGCTGGATGTTTCGCTGTCCGTGTTGGATGCCGCCGACCATCGCTTTTTCGTGGCGCGGTTGTCATTGTTCATCGCCGGGGTCGTCATCGCCTTCGTGGCGCTGCTGTTCGGGCTGGGCACGCCCGGGCTGCTGGCCTTCCTGGCGCTGGTTGTCGCGTTCATCGGGGTGGTGGCCTTGCACCGGCGGCTGATGCAGACCCGCCTGCGCTACCAGCGCGTGCAGGCCCTGACCGCCGTCCAGGTGGCGCGCATGCGTCTGGATTGGGAGCATATCCCGCCCACACCCGAAGCCCTCGCCAACCCGTCTCACCCGTTCGCCACCGACCTGGACCTGCTGGGTGTGCGCTCGCTGCACCAGCTGCTGGATACGTCCGCCACGCTGGGGGGCAGCCGGCGTTTGCGGGAGTGGCTGCTGCAGCCCATTCCCAATCCCGATGCGGCCCAACAGCGCCAGTCTGTGCAGTGCGATTTGCTGGCGCTGCCCGGCTTCCGGCACATGCTGATGTATACCGGCCTTGGGCTGCGCGAGAGCCTCGCGGAGCGTTGGGACAGCGACACGCTGCTGCGCTGGCTGCGGGAGAGCGAGTCGCCCAGGTCTCTCGGCGTGCTTCTGGCGGCGCTGGGGTCGCTGGCGGCGGCCAATATCGCCCTGTTCGTGCTGTACGTGTTGGGGCTGCTGCCGCCTTTGTGGATGGCCACGCTGGCCCTGTACGCCGGCATTTACCTGTACAAGTACCGCGACTACAGCGAGCTGTTCGAGCAGACCTTCCGCCTGGGCGGCTACCTGGAGCAGCTGCGGGCGGCGCTGGTAGGCCTGGAGCGATATCCGTACCCGGCCGGCAAACCGGCGATCCGGGCGCTGGTGTCGCCGTTCCTGGATTCCGAGCAGTGTCCCTCCGACTACCTGCGGCGCATTGCCTGGTTGTCTTCGGCGGCCAGCATCGGTGAGAACCCCATCCTGGGCTTCTTCATCAATCTGATCGTGCCGTGGAACCTGTTCTTCACCCGCATCATGGAGCGCTACAAGGCCGGTATGCGGCGCGTTCTGCCCCAGTGGCTGGACGCCTGGTATGAGTTGGAGGCTCTCAACTCGCTGGCCAACTTCGGTTACCTCAACCCGGACGCCGCTTTCCCGGTCATCCGGGCCGATGGAACAGGCCCGGTCTTGGCGGCCAGGGCGCTCGGCCACCCGCTGATCCCCTATGGCCTGCGCGTGTGCAACGACTTCGCCATCGACAGCCTGGGCGAGGTGACCCTGATCACCGGCTCGAACATGAGCGGCAAGAGCACCTTCCTGCGCACGCTGGGCATCAACCTGGCGCTGGCCTACGCCGGTGGCCCGGTCATCGCCGAGTCGCTGGAGACCCTGCCCTTCCGCCTGTTCACCGCCATTCAGGTGTCCGACTCGCTCAGCTACGGCATCTCGTACTTCTACGCCGAGGTGCGTCGTCTGAAGGCCCTGCTGGACGCGCTCGCGAAAGACGATCCCACCCCGCTGTTCTTCCTGGTCGACGAGATCTTCCGCGGCACCAACAACGAGGAACGCCGCATCGGCAGCCAGGCCTACGTGAGCGCCCTGGTGGACGGTAACGGCACGGGCGTGATATCGACTCACGACCTGGAACTGACCCACCTGGCCGAGGACCGGCCGCAGGTGCGCAACCTGCATTTCCGCGAGGACGTGCAGGTTGGCAAAATGGTGTTCGACTACAAGCTGCGCACCGGCCCCAGCCCGACTACCAACGCCCTCAAGATCATGGCGATGGAGGGGTTGCCGGTGCCGGAGAAATAGGGGTTTCGAGAGACGCAAAACAAAGAGACGGAGCGACCCTTGAAGGGCCGCTCCGTCTCTTTGTTTTGCGTCTCTCGATTTGAGACTACGGTTGGCTTTCTTCTGGCAGTTTTCCGGTGGCCTCGCGCCGCGACTTGACGATCTCATAGACGACCGGGATGACCGAGACGAAGATGATCCCCAGCACCACCATCGAGAAGTTGTTCTTCACGAAGGGCAGGTTGCCGAAGAAATAGCCGCCAAAGGTGAACACAGCGGTCCACACGATGCCGCCGAAGATGTTGTAGGTGATGAAATGACCGTAGGTCATTTTGCCGACCCCGGCCACGAACGGCGCGAAGGTGCGGATGATGGGGATGAAGCGCGCCAGGAAGATGGTCTTGCCGCCGTGCTTATCGTAGAAGTTCTGGGTGCGGATCAGGTAATCTCGCTTTAGCCAGCGGATATTCCCCGAAAACGCCCGCTGCCCAATAAAATGGCCGACCCAGTAATTGGCGGTGTCGCCCAAAATGGCCGCCAGCGCCACCAACAGGTACAGCACTTTGATATCCAGGATATGCCCAACCGTGGCGGCAATGGCCCCGGAGGCAAACAGCAGCGAGTCGCCGGGCAGGAATGGGGTTACCACGAACCCGGTCTCCATGAAAATTACGAAGAACAGGACCGCGTAGGTCCAGACACCAAACAAAGCGATGATGTCGGCTAGATAAGCGTCCAGATGCAGGATGAAGTCGACAGCGAAGGCTAATACGTCCATTTTTTACCTCAATTAGAGAGAGTGGAGAGTAGAGAACAGAGAGTAGTGTCAATGGAATGATTGCAGATGCGTATCTGCAATCATCCCATTGACACTACTCTCTGTTCTCTACTCTCCACTCCCTTATTCTCCTATTCGTTCCAATCAATATGAGCAACATTGTAACAGCTAATACCCCCAAAGCGTAAGGAGATGCGGCGCTTAAATAGCCGAGGATGGGCGCTGTGGCGACGCCGGGTGATTGGAAGTCGGCGAAAACGCCCATCAAGACGCCCAGGGTGTTCCAGGTGGCGTGCAGGCTAACGGCCAGCAGGAAGATGCCCGCCAGCCGCAGGTATGCGCCCTTCGACCAGGCCAGCGCCAGTCCCCAGCCGGTCAACCCGGCGGTGACGGTGTGCAGCAGCCCGGTGCCGCTGCGGGCGATGACGGTTGCGGCCCAGGTGCCCGCGCCTTGCTGTCCGAGCACGCCGCTGGTCTCTACCAGGGCAAAGGCCGCCCCAGAGATCAGCCCGGCGACGAAGCCCTCGGCCGGTGTCAGGCGCAGCGAGGCGATCCCCCAAACACCCAGCGGCTTGATCAGCTCTTCGATCAGCGGCACCAGGCCCGCCAGGATTCCCAGGATGGCGTAGATCACCACCGGGCGCTGGAGGTACGGGCGCAGGATGCGCAGGATCGTTTCACTGTCCACGGGCGTGAGCGTCAGGCGCTGAGCCAGGCGGTTGATGTCATTGTATACCGCCGGATTCTGGACCAGCCAGATGATCCAAATTGCGAACAGCGCGATCATCAAGACAATTTCGACGAGCATCGCCAGGGTGGGTGTGATCACCAGTCCCACGCTGAGGATGCCCCACTGCCGCTGCGGGCTCCCGGACGGCAGGCCGCGCCGGCCCAGTTCGACCAGGAACCACAGGGGGATGATGACCGCCAGCGCCTGGAGCGGTGGGAGCAGTAACCAGTTGATGTCCGAGCGGGTGGAAATGACCTGGCCGATCACTAACAGAACCGGCCAGAGCGCCAATGCGATCAGCGCGCTGTGGAAGCTGCCCGGCAGCTTCCATCCCAGGCTGACATCGCCCCGGCCAAACAGGCGCAGGATGGCGTAAACCAGGGATGGAAGCAGCAGCAAGCAGACGGCTAGAGACATCCAGCCGAGCATAAAAAGCGAAAGGGAATCCGCACCGGCGAGTCCACTGCCGAACCGGGCAATCGCTCCGGCGGCAAACAGCCCTGCGGTGGAGGCCAGGAAGAACGTCAGGCCGACCCCGCTGATTAAGAGCTGTAGTACCGATGGCAGGTGGACTCGCTGGTTAGGTGTCATTATTTTTCTGTGATGGTGATGGTCTCGATGCGATTCGGTTCTGGCAGTGGGCCGCCCTGAGATGCGTCACGGGCTTGCAGTTTATCCAGCGTGTCCATCCCGGAAACCACCTGCCCAAAGACGGTGTAGTTGCCGTCGAGTGTGGGCACAGGGCCGAAAGTGATGAAGAACTGGCTGCCGTTCGAGTTCGGGACCGGCGTTGGCCATGCCCAGCACGCCCGCCTTGTCGAAGCGCAGGCTGGGGTCCACCTCGTTGCCGAAGGTGTAGCCGGGGCCGCCGTAACCGGTGCCCGAGGGGTCGCCGGCCTGAGCCACGAACCCGGGGATGACGCGGTGGAATGGCACGTTGTCGTACCAGCCTTCACGCGCCAGGAAGATGAAGTTGTTGACTGCCATGGGGGCTTTATCGGCAAACAGCTGCACCACCACGTCGCCCATGTCTGTCTTGAGGGTGGCGGTGTAATCCTTGCTGGTGTCGATGGTCATCGGCGGGCAGTCGCTGTACATATTGTCTTGCATCTGGTACAGCTTGACGATCGAACTCGAGGCTGTCGTAGTCGTTCTGGCCCTGATAGTAGGTGAAGTTGATCAGCATGAAGGGCGTGCCCGGGATGCCGATATCTGTGGCCGACTTTTCGGCGGCGTCCACCTTATCGGCGATCTCTTGCGAGGCATAGTCCGTCATGAACTGGTCGGCATCCAGGCCTACCGTGGATGCGGCGGTGTCTTTCATATAATTGTCGAAGTCTTCCTGGCTCATCTGCGCCCAGTCTTGCTGGTGCTCCAGCAAGAAGCTCTGCATTTCGAAGAACTTGTCTTGCAGGGCTGCGGCTTCAGCAGCACGCGCCGAGGAAATTGCCAGCGGGTGGATCGAGGTCAGCGGGAAGATACGGTAAACGATGCGGACGTCGTTGGGATAGTTCTGCGATAGTCGAGCCAACACGGGCTCGAGCTGAGCGCAGTACGGTCACTGGAAGTCTGAATACTCGATAATGGTAACGTCGGCAGAGGCCGGGCCGACGACGTGATCCTCTTCGGTGATCGGCGGGAAAAGCGTCGTCATGGTGGGGTCGGGCGAGAACGGCATGTCGGCTTTGGATGTGCAGGTGGCCGGTCCGCTGGCCTGGAAGGGCACCAACGTTGGGTCGCCTGCCGGTGCAGCGGATTCCTGGGTCGCTGCTTGTGTGACTGCCGGCTCGTCTGTAGGCCCGGCTGTAGGCCTGGCTGTAGGCTGCGGAGTGCAGGCCGACAGTGCTAACAGCGCCGTTAAAACAAACAAGGGCCACGATTTTCGCATATTTTTTCTTTCTACCTTTCAAGATAAGTTTGCTAGTAATTACCCAGGCAGTGACGTTTTTGGAAAGGGGGGCTTCGTTTCAGCGGCGCTGCCTTCCATAAAAAACACCACTGCCTGGATCATTACGCTTGGGGTAAGCGCCTCATGACTGCCTGGCGCAAGGCTGATTGTACCATGTCTAAAGATTGTGCGGCGTCAATAATTACCCAGCGTTCAGGTTGTGAGCGGGCCAGCTCCAGGTACCCGGCCCGCACCTTCTGGTGGAAGGTCAGGTTGTAGTCGTCCATCCGGTTCCACTCGCGCGTCTTGCGCTTGCGGTGCAGTCCGTCTTCGGCAGGGATGTCGAGCAGCAGGGTCAGATCGGGCCACAGACCCCCGGTGGCGAAGTCGAGCAGGCCGCGCAGCAGGTCGCGATCGAAACCGTGACCGTAGCCCTGATACGCCAAGGTGGAATCGGCATAGCGGTCGGAGAGGACCACGCCGCCGGATGCCAACTGCGGCCGAATGACCTCCTCGACCAGCTGCGAGCGGGCCGAGCAGAACAGCAGGGTTTCGGTGCGCGGGTGCATGGCTTTGTTGTCCATGCTCATCAGAACGGAGCGCACCTGGTTGCCGATGGCGGTGCCGCCGGGCTCACGGGTGGTTAAAACATGATGGCCCTGCCGGCTGAGAAACTCCGCCAGCAGGGGTACTTGAGCGGTCTTGCCGCTGCCTTCCGGTCCTTCGAGCGTGATGAACATGATGGGCGTCTCGGCTGTGTAAGATGTGTGGATTATAACCCATATGGCGACTTACTCAGGCAGTGCGGGCATGCGCGAGGTTTATCCCACCGGTAGGGGCATGGCGGGAATGCGCGAAACAACTCAATTGAACCAATACGCAGCCATGCCCTGATGGTCAAAAGGACCCCTGGCCCAAGGAAACATGGTTTTTTATTGGAAATGATTCGGGTGGATTATCAGGGCATGGCTGCGTATTGGTTAAACCATGGTGTCTTGCGCATTCCCGCCATGCCCCTACAACAATCCCATGGTGTCTTGCGCATTCCCGCCATGCCCCTACAACAATCCCATGGTCTTGCGCATGCCTGTCGCTGCAAAAAAGATCCTAAGGACTTTGAAATCCTTAGGATCTAAACATTTACTCTCTGAATATCCGCACGCGGCGGTGCGGCTCTTTCCCGTACGAGTGCGAGACCAGCTGGGCCTCGCGCGCCATCTCGTGCTGCATCCTGCGCACTGGAGCCGAGGCAGGCGGCAGATCTACCCAGCGCTCGCCGTTCAGCACGCTGTCGATGGCCGTTTGGGCCTGAGCGACGGCGCTTTCCACATCGTTGGGCTGGTTGGGCGAATCCGCTGAGATGTTGAACAGCTCGGCCAGCGACTGCTCCATCTGGTTGACGGTGTTGGCTCGCAGCACGTAGATCGGCATGCCCCGGGTCTCGGCTTCCAAGACCGGCTGCTGGCGGTTGCGGTAGTACGTCCGCAGGGTCATCAGCACGTCGGCGTCTGAGATCTCGCGCACCACGTTGACCGGTACGCCCAGCCGCTTGGCGGCCTGCACCAGCCGGTTCCGGGCCACGCCGTAAGGGTAGACGCGCACCGGCTGCAGCCGCACATTCGCGCCCGCCGGGGCGCTGGTCGGGGCCACGGCCGGAACCGCGCCGCGCGGGGTCGCGTGGCTGAATTCAGGGCTGCGGCGGTTGTTGCCGCGGGTGAAGAATTCCACGTTATCCTGCACTGGGGTGCGGCGCATGCCTTGCTGCTGTTGGTTCTGGCGCACGGGCACCGGCGGCAGCGAGGGCTTCTCGACGTGGACGTTGCCCTCGGCGTCGCGGTAGCGCACTTCCGGCTGCGGCGGGTAGCCGCGCAGGATCGCGTCCACAGCTGAGGACACGTCTGGATGCACCAGCACGTAATCGCGCTCCTTGATCTCCACCAGCACGTCGAAGGTGGGTGGGGCGCGCCGTTCGAGCACGGTCTTCTGCGTGCCGCGTCGGCGGGCTTCCTCATCGGACAGCGTGACCGACTCGATACCGCCGACCAGGTCCGACAGGGTCGGGTTGAGCAGCAGGTTATCGAGCGTGCGGCCGTGGGCCGTGCCGATCAACTGCACACCGCGCTCGGCGATGGTGCGGGCGGCCAGGGCCTCCAGCTCACGGCCGATCTCGTCGATGACGATCACCTCCGGGTTGTGGTTCTCCACCGCCTCAATCATCACCTCATGCTGCAGCGAGGGCGTCGCCACCTGCATGCGCCGGGCGCGACCGACAGCCGGATGCGGCACGTCGCCGTCGCCGCCGATCTCATTCGAGGTGTCGACGATCACGACGCGCTTGTTCTCGGCCAGGATGCGGGCCGCCTCGCGCAGCATGGTCGTCTTGCCCACGCCTGGAGCGCCCAGGATCAGCACCGATTTATCCGATTCGATGAAATCTTGGATGATGTCGATGGTGCCGTACACGGCGCGGCCGACGCGGGCGGTCAGCCCGACGATGTGGCCGCGGCGGTTGCGGATGCCCGAGATGCGGTGCAAAGTCCGCTCCAGCCCGGCCCGGTTGTCGGCGTCGAAATCACCGATGCGCTCGACCACCCCGTTGATATCCTCGTGGGTGACGTCGCCTTCGCTGAGCGGCACCTCTTCCTTGACAAATCTTGCCACCGGTTGCCGCCCGAGATCCATCACGATCTCAAGCAGGTTGTCGGAATTGTTTTGTTTTTCAACAGCCTCAGCGACGTCCGATGGCAGGACGCCCATCAGGGCTTTCAAATCGTCTGTAATTTTTCGTTCTGTCATGTATCAAACACTCTTTTTTTATAATAAACCGTCGTTTGACAAGGGGGCTCAGTCCCCCATGCCCGGACGAATGATTTCTATTGATAACTTTCCGTCGTTTCCAGGCAGTTGGAAACGATTGGGGCGCTCGGCTCAGCCTTGGCATGTTCCAGGCTGGCCATGCGGTGACCGTTGGCGGCGAAAACGCGTTGGATATGCGCCAGGTGCTTGACCAGCAGCGCCTGGCGCGGGCCGACCAGGGTGCAGCTGTCTTCCAGGGCGCTTTCGAGCCACGATTGGTACGAACGCACGGCGATGTACACCGGGCGCTTGAGCACTGGCGACATCCGTTGGGGTAACTCGGCCAGCAAGCGGCCCACGTTTTCCACGGTGGGGTGCACCAGTGGGATCAGATAGATGCCGCGCGGGCCGAAGATCCCCTCTGCGAATGCCAGCGTTTCATCTTTCTGCTTGTAGATGAAACCCCTGAAATTCTGCAGCGGGAACGCTTCGGCGCCTTGGGCCAGGGGCGGCACCAGGCACTGGTACAGGCTGCGGATAGCAGATTCGTCGACCGGGGTAACCGGCCGCCAGGAGGAAGGCCCTTCCTGCCCGTTTGGTCGTCCGCCGGGCAGCTTCCAAATCCGCTGCCGGGCATAGATCGCAAAGCCTGCCCGGCGCAGCCCGGTCAGGGCTTCGCTTTGCTCGTCCACCTCGGCCAGCAGGTTGAACGCGCCCCATTCCCCGGCGATGTGCGCCATCCCTTCGGTCAGGCGGGTGACGGGTGACGTGTGCGCGGCGCTGGCCGGGGTCAGGAACGACAGGCGCGCCGAACGGTCTCCCAGGCGATAAAGCATCTGCCCGATGAGCGGAGCGCCGCCGTCCGGATATTTCACAACCCCGGTAAAACTGCCGTGCGATGGGTGTAGACGGGTCAGCGCTGCCGTGAGCCCGATTGGGCTGCCGCGAGTGAGGACCAGGGCGTTATCGAGTGGGATCATCTGATTCCGCCAACGATAGAGAGAAACCAGATCATACCAGGCGAATGAGCGAATCTTGATGTTATTAACTCCAATCGATCAATTCCAACGTGGAATGATCCTATGCTATCTCATATGATTCTACCACGGCCTGCAAATCGGGACAATAAACGTTATATTAACATGCTTTTAGGGAGCACCACTGCGCCCCGGCATTCTACCAGACTGTTGCAAGTTTGTGACTGATGATACAATACGAGGGAAAGCAATACTTTTAACATTTCATAGGGAGGTCATGTAAATGTCAGAGACGATTAAAATCGCAATCCCAATGGCGGGGCTGGGGACGCGCATGCGCCCTCACACCTGGAGCAAGCCGAAGCCGTTGATTGCGCTTGCAGGTCGGACGGTGCTGGATTATGTGTTGGAGCAGTTCAAGTCCATCCCGGACGAGTTCGATGTGGAGTACGTCTTCATCATCGGGCCGCAGGGCGACCAGCTCAAACGCCACATGGAGCGCCGCCATCCCGACAAGAAGGTGCGCTACGTGCTCCAGGCCGAGATGCGCGGCCAGTCGGATGCGCTGTGGCAGGCGCGCGAGCACCTGCACGGCAAGATGCTGATGGCCTTTTCGGACACGTTGATCGAGACCGACCTCTCGTTCCTTAAAACGAAACCGCAGACGGTGTCGCCTGCGTGAAAGAAGTGGAAGACCCGCGCCGCTTTGGCGTGGCCCAGCTCAATCAGGAAGGCCGGGTGGTCAAACTGGTCGAGAAGCCGCGCGACATGAGCAATAACCTGGTGGTTGTCGGCTTCTACTACTTCCGCTCCGCCGACGACCTGATGGCCGCCATCCAGGAGCAGATGAATCGCAACGTCCAGCTGCAGAACGAGTACTTTCTGGCCGATGCGATCAACATCCTGCTCGAGCAGGGCGCCGACTTCCGCACCCGCAAGATCGAGACCTGGCTGGACGCCGGCACGCCCAATTCGCTGCTGGCCACCAACCAGTACCTGCTCTCGCACGGATACGACAACAGCGCCGAAGCCGCCAAGCGCCATGCCGGTGTCGCCATCGTGCCGCCCGTGTACGTGAATGCGAACGCCCACATCGAGAACTCGGTGGTGGGGCCGTACGTCTCGGTTGGCGAGGACTGCGATATCACCAACGCTATCGTCCATAACTCGATCCTCGAGAACTGCGTCAACGTGCATCAGATGATCCTGGAGGATTCGCTGTTGGGGCAGGAAGTCCAACTCAACGGGCAGGCCAGCCGCTTCAATATCGGCAACGCCTCCTGGATTGAGCGGTGACGGACGTTGTCGAGTGTCACCCGGGCAGCGTCTACGCCGAGAGGCCCGTCGCCCTCCACTGGCAGGGGCAGCGGCTGGAAATCGAAGAGATTGAATCTAACTGGCGAGACCCGCGCGGGCGCGCATTTCGCGTGCGCACCCGCCAGGGCCGCCGGTTTGAGTTGCATTACGATGAATTAAAAGATCAATGGCAGGTGAAGACTGTCGGGCCCACCCCTACCGGGTGGGACTAAGGCCTGCCCAGAACGGAGGATCATCAGAATCTATGAGCGTCACACCCACCCAGGAAGGAGCCACAATGCGCGATTCGTATCTCTCACGCAGGGTCGCCGGGCTGCGTCCGTCCGGGATCCGAAAATTCTTCGACATCACCGCAACCATGAAAGATGTCATTTCATTGGGGATCGGCGAGCCGGACTTCACCACACCGGAGTGCATCATCGAGGCGGGCATCCAATCGCTGCGACAGGGCGAGACCCACTACACCTCCAATTCCGGAATTCAGGAGGTGCGAAACGCGCTGGCAATCCACCTCGACAAGCATTACGGCCTCAAGTACAACCCGAATGACGAGATCGTCATGACCGTTGGCTGCTCGGAGGCCCTGTACCTGGCGGCCACCGCCCTGCTCGATCCCGGCGACGAGGTCATCATCCCTACCCCTTGCTTTGTCTCCTACCAGGCGGGGGTGATCCTGGCCGGTGGCGTAGCCGTGGAAGTGGCCAGTCGCTATGAAGACGACTTCCAACCCGACATCCCGGCCATCGAAGCCGCCATCACGTCCCGCACCAAGGCCATCCTGGTCGGCTATCCTAGCAACCCCAGCGGCGCAGTCGCCTCGCGTGAGACCCTGCAGCAGATCGTCGACCTGGCCGTGGCCCACGACCTGATCATCATTTCGGATGAGATCTACGACCGGTTGGTCTACGACGTGGAACACGTCAGCATGCCCGCGCTGCCCGGCGCCTGGGACCGCACCATCCTGCTGGGCGGCTTCTCCAAGGACTACGCCATGACCGGCTGGCGCATCGGCTACGCCTGCGCCCCGGCGGTCCTGGCGCAGGGCATGGTCCGCATCCACCAGTACACCATCATGTCCGCCCCCACCACCGCCCAGATGGGCGCGTTAGAGGCGCTGCGGGTGTGCGACGAAGACGTGATCTTGATGCGCGAGGAGTACGACCGCCGCCGCAAGCTGATCGTGGCCGGGCTGAACGAGATTGGCCTACCCACCTTCGAGCCGAAAGGCGCCTTCTACGCCTTCCCCAAGGTCGACGTGACCGGGCTGGACGACGAGACCTTCGCCAACCGCCTGCTGCAAGAAGAGCGCGTCGCCATTGTGCCCGGCAGCGCCTTCGGCCCGGGCGGCGAGGGCTTCTGCCGCGCCTCCTACGCCACCGCCTACGAGCAGATCGAGGCGGCCCTGGAGCGCATTCAGAGGTTCGTGAACCGCCTGTAGTTTCGCCAAAAACCGGGCTTCTTTCTAGAACATCCAGTTGGGACGCACTTCCAAAGTGCCTCCCAACTTATCTTTTTAATCCTCGATATAATAAAAACAATCCACACAAGGCCCGATCAGCGGCGCGGCCGGTGAAAGTGGATTTTCACTCCAATCGCAAGTAACAACCGGACAAGTTCAGTGGGCTGCATACAAAAAGGCCCTCTATCAATCCGACTTTGTAATGCTCTACTCCAAAAGCCCATTATTTCAATTGTTTCCCCGGTGATTCCTCCAGAGCGAAGCCGACTGGCAGGCGTTCCAGGAGCTGGTAAAGGCGAACGTCCACTAGGAATTATTTGTAGTCCCCAGTATTTCCTTCAGCCGTAAGGCGTTTCGCACCGCAAAGCCCTGGGCGTCGTTGTTGAAGTAGATATACACGTCCCTTCCCTGCCCGATCCACTCCTGGATCTGCCTGGCATCCGCCTGCAGCAAGTCCTCGGTATAGTTGGAGGAATACAACTGCTTCGGCCCATGCCGGCGCACAAACACAAAGTCCGCCGTGACCGGGCCCTGGGCGGCGAAACCCGGCTGGTCGGCCAGCACCAGCGAGACATTATGCTCCCGCAGCAAGGCGAACAATTCCTGGTTGTACCAGGTCTTATCACGCACTTCCAGGGCCCAGCGAACGTCCGGCAGCAGGCGCTGCCAGTCCATGTACTCCAGCAGCGACTGCAGCCGCTCGCCGTTGTAATGCCAGCGCGGCGGCAGCTGGAACAGCAGCGGCCCGAGCTTATCCCCCAGCCCGGCCGCGTTCTCCAGGAACGGCGGCAGGGTTTCTTCCACGTCCAGCAGCTTCTTGCGGTGGGTGATGTAACGGTAGACCTTGACTGCAAAGCAGAACCCCCGCGGCGCAGTCTCCCGCCACGACTCGAACACCGATTTCTTGGCCAGGTTGTAGAAGGTGTTGTTGACCTCCACCGTGTCGAAGCTGCGCGCAAAGAACTCCAGCCAGTCGCGCGCTTTCAATCCCTCGGGGTAGAACACCCCGTTCGACCAGTGCTTGTAGTTCCAGCCGCTGGTGCCCACCCAGACGCGGGCGGTCGTAGACATATATTTCCCTCCTGGTTGCATTGTAATCCAGAAAAGAAGGTACAGAGCAGGAACGGCTCTCCTCCGTCCCATGCTCCCGCGTGGGACGGCTCCCCCGGCGCTCCGCGCCTCTACTGTGGACCAAAGTCCTCTAAATCAAAGAGGACGCCGAGCGTCCAAAAAGCCGTCCCACGCGGGAGCATGGGACGAAGGAAGTGCTCCGCATAAGACCGTTCTCTACTCTCCACTCTCTGCTCTCTTTCATATGCCTTATAATAAAGCCAGCCAACCCTAGGCCATAGAAAGCAGACCCCATGAGTGAATTCCAAGACCCCATGCACGGATTGTTCCGAGATAACGCCGAGCAAGCTCTCGTCCAGGTGGTCGAGCAGCTGATTGCGGCGCGCCCCGACGAGCAGTTCCGCTTGATGCCCGACCGCCACCTGGCCGGCCGGCCCGGCGCCGACTACCTCCTTCAGGTGGACGACTACGACTTCCGCCTGGAGATGCTCGACGCGCCCGGCGGTCAGCGCCGCCTGCCCGCCGACCGCCTGCGTAATACCGCCGCCCTGCTGGAGGCCAACCCCAGCACGCAGGCGCTGCTCTACGTCTGGACCACCGATACGCTCGATGCCGTGCCGCTCTCGCTGGCGCGCATCCAGTTCATGCTGGCCAACCCCGAGCGCATACCCGGCTTGCTGGCCCAGGCCCAACCGCTCCAGGCGGTGATCGACGACCTGATCGAGCGCCAGGTGAAGCGCTGGGACCTGCGCCTCGATCCCAACCAGCAGCCGCCCGGTCAGCGCGTCGACCTGGTGGAGGTGTTTGATGAGGAGATCGGTAAGGCCATCGACGTGGAGATGAGCCGCAACTACCGCAACCGCGAGCGCAGCAAGGCCGCCGAAGTGTTCCCCTATTATGAGGAGAAAGAACTGCTGATGTCGGCGCTGCGGGCGGCCCTGCAGGGCGCTGAGACCGACGAGTTGATCGAGCGGCTGGCGCAAGTCGATGCAGGCGGTGCGGTATGATCAACACCATCGAGATGGTCAACTGGCGCGCCTTCGACCACCGCCAGATCCGCCTGGAGCCGGGCATCAACTTCTTGATGGGCGCAAATGGCGCCGGGAAGACCTCGGTCCTTGAGGCGGTCTGCTATGGCCTGACCGGCGAGAGCATGCTGTTCAACAGCAAGACCCGCCCGCGCCTGCTGCGCAACCCGGACGTGAACGCCACCGTCAACCTGAACTTCGAGCTGGAGGGTAAAGGCTACCGCGTCAGCCGCTCACAGGGGCCGCGTGCCGCTGCCGAGGCCGAGCTCAAGCGCCTGCTGGACGACAAGACCCTGGCCGGCAATCATTCCGGCGCCACCAAGTACATCGGCAAGATGCTCGGTGTGTCCGACGACTTCTTGCGCCGCATCATCTACATGGCCGAGGGCGATGTCTACAGCTTCATCAACAATCCTCCCGGCGAGGCGCTGGAGAACCAGGTCCGTCAGGTGTTGGGCCTGACCCAGTTGGACGCCTTCGCCGCTGCGGTCGGCAAGGCCGAGAAGAAGATCAAGCAGCGCCTGGATGCCCTGAAAGAACTGGTCGACGACCTGGCCGGTCTGGACATCCGCACCGAGGCCGACCTGCAAGACCGGCTGCGCTCAGGTGAGATGGTGCATGACCTGTTAATACGCCAGATCGAGGAGAATAAGGCGCATGCCATCCAGATCCAGAGCCAGAGCGAAGAGGCCGTGCGCCTGCAGGATATGCTGGCGGTAGTGGAAGGCCAGATGTCTCAGGCCGTCCAAGGTTGGCAGGCCTTCCGCTCGACCCCGCTGATCGAGTATGTCACCGGTCTCGAGGCCGAGGTGGAGCAAGGCGAGCGCGCCGGGCAGGAGGCCGTGTCTCAGGTGGCCCGCCTGGAGGGCGAGCAGCAGGCCTATGCCAAGATCCTGGCCGTGCTGGCGCCCTACGAGGACAGCGAAGAGACGCTGCCATGCCCGGTCTGCCAGAAGCCGATGAGCGCCGGTGACCGCCAGACCGTGCTGGAAAAGCTGCGCGCGGACATGCAGGTCGCCCAGGATCAGGCCTCTGCCCTGCGGCTTGAGGGCAGGCAGGCCGAGCAGGATCGCCGTGAGGCCAGAGCTCGCCTGGACCTGCTGCGCCAGCTGCGCAGCCTGATCGGTTACGGCCACGTTGATGGGGTCGACCTGGACTGCAGTTATGACCAGATCGAAGCCGCCCTGACAAAGTCGCTGGAGACCCGCGAGCAGTTGGCCGGGCTGGAGACCGAGCGGGCCGAGATCCAGCAGCGCATGAACCAGCTCCAGTCGCAGCAGGCCAGTTACATCGCCGTGCAGCGCCGCCTGCAGGGCCTGGGCTTCGAGCGGCCCGAGGACGTCAGCGCGGCCCTGGTGGGGCTGGAGGTGCGGCTGATGTCGCTGCGCTCGGCCTCGCAAGCCAGCGAGCAGACCCTGATCGCCCAGCGCAACGCCGACATGAGCTTCATCTACAACCAGATCGCCCAACTGTGGGGCGCTTTCACCGGTGAGGCCGACTGGCAGATCGCCCTGGACAAGCAGGGCGTGCCCACCCTGCAAGACGACCTGGGCCGCCAGTTTGACCTGTACCAGCTGAGCGGCGGCGAGAAGACTGCCCTGCTGATCATGCTGCACACCATCATCGCCCACAACTTCAGCAGCCTCGACTTCTTAATGATCGACGAGCCGCTGGAACACCTCGACCCCGTCAACCGGCGCTCGCTGGTGCGCTTCCTCGTGCAGAGCCACAAGCGCGGCATGTTCAAGCAAGCGATTGTCGCCACGTTCGAGGAATCGCTGGTGCGGAAATACCTGTCCGAGGATGGGGTGAACGTGGTGATGGTATAAAAGCCGTTGGGATAGAAGAGTTGAGCCTGTAGGGGGCACGCCGGGCAGCGCCAGACCATAGAATTCTACATGTAGGGGCACGCCGGGCAGCGCCAGACCGCATCATTGTGTATGTAGGTCCACGGCGAGTAGCGCCAGATCACATCATTGTGTCTGTAGGGGCACGGCGGGTAGCGCAAGACCACACAATTCCACATGTAGGGGCACGGCGAGTAGCGCAAGACTCCATAATTTAACCAATACGAAGCCGTGCCCCGATGGCAATCGGTCATTTAGGCCGAAGGGAAGGGGCCAAGGCAATTCTTCTTTGAAATGATTCTGGTGGGTTGTGGGGGGGCACGGCTTCGTATTGGTTCAATGATGTAGTCTTGCGCTACTCGCCGTGCCCCTACATGTGGAATGTGTGGTCTTGCGCTACTCGCCGTGCCCCTACAGACTGCAACCACAATTGCCCGTTTTGATAAAATTATATCGGTCTTACAAATCACCGAAGATCAATTCGAGAACGTGCGCTTGCCGGAAGACCAGGAAGGCGAACACGGCCAGCGCCAGGATGCGCGCTCGCTGACTCCACTTGCTGCCGAGCGCCAGCGCCAGGGCCACGGCCGCCAGCACGTCGAAGATCTGCGAGGGGTCGAGCGTGTAATAAAAACGGTAGCCCTCTGCCATCAGCAGCCCAACCGGCAGCGCCGCGCACACCGCCGCCACCCAACCGTCGCCGCGCGCATACCAGGCCAGATAGGCGGCAGCGGGTGAAAGCAGGGCGATCGAACCCCATGCAAAGAAATAATAGCGAGGGAAGAACCCAAACAGGACCATCGAATAGGTGTAGTATGCCACCAGCATCGCCGCGAAGAAGAGAAATACATGCAGCGCTGCAGCGCCCGGCGTCCGGCTCCAGGCAGCCAGCAAGGTGGCGAGGAAGACCCACACGCCAAGCGAGGTGCCGATCGACCCGAGGAACGGCATGCCGTCCAGGTATTTGGCCAACAGTCCCAGCGCCAGGCCGAGGACAGCCGACGAGAGCGCCAGGGCCAGCTTTCGCCGGGTGGAAATCGGGGTCAAGGGCTTGGCCCGGATTGGATGATAGCGCATTTCCATTCGCTTCCGATTATACAACTTTTGACTGCAGCCCGCGCCAAAGACACCCTTCGCGAGGGGCATTTTGATATAATCCAGCTATGTTACCTGATTTGCGTTTAGGAGACGTCGTGCGGCTGCGGAAGCCGCATCCTTGCGGCGGATACGAATGGAAAGTCGCGCGGCTGGGCGCCGATATTGGCCTGGAGTGTCTGACCTGTAACCGTCGCGTCCTGCTGCCGCGCCGCGAGCTCTCGCGCCGCATCAAGTCGATCGTCGAATTGAGCGGCGGGAGCGAGATAGAGAGCTAACGTAAAAATTAGTTCCTTAGTTC
>CAWEQO010000001.1:0-949709 GCA_963811225.1 uncultured Chloroflexia bacterium | reverse complement strand
ATTGGTTCAATTTTAGTAACTGCTCAGGCATTGGATGAGAGTTGAGCCTGAAGAAAAGGCGGAGCATAGGGCACACCAGAAAAAGCCAGTTGCAGCACATCCAAAACGCGTTGGCCATTTTTGCGGGCGGTAGAGATGTAGCTGCGAGTTTGGCAAAAGGTCTTGGCACCGTCTTGGGAGCGAAAACAACCTGACACCTTTTGCTTGAGTTTGACCATACGCAAGTCGCGTTCGGCCTGGTTATTGTCAAACGGCACCTTAAAATCATACATAAAAGCCAGTGTTTCACGCTTGCGCAACTGCAAACGATCGAGTAAGTTTTTGGCCGGATGCTGTTTGGGTTTGCCCCGTTTCTTAGGAGGTGGCTCGGGAGGGAGAGAAACCGAGTTGGCCTGAAGGCCGGCTGTAAGAATGGCATCGTAGCGGGCTTCAAAGCCGGCAATTTGGGCTGGAGATAAGTGATCCTGCTGGGGCTGCGCCGTTTCCACGGCAGCTTTGATCTCCAATAACAGGCGGATCATCTCTTCGGCCCAACTCTGCTGATACTGCTCTAAGATGAAGATGAGCTCGCGCAGGTGATGGGCATTGCACAGGCCATGACGCACATCATTGTACTGGAAATAGGAGCGGTAGCCGTCATGCACCGCCGTGCCGTGGAACTGGGGGAAGATGCCGATGGCTTCCAAGGCTTGTTTGCCTCGTTTGGTATGCGGCTCATAGTAGGTCAGCAACTGCGTGCAAACCACGTGGAACCACCATAAGATTTTCTCCACTCGCCCGCCGGTCTCATCAAAATGCCCCGTTCCCTCTGTTTCCTGCAGTTCCGCTTTGATCGCCTGGTAGACCGGCTGCACCTGTTGGGCCAGGGTATTGCAGGCTTCGACAATCGTGCCTTCGCTCACCCGTTGACCATACAGATCTTCGATGATCTCAGCCGTACGTTCCAATGGCACGAAATGCTGCTGGTGGAAGTACACCATTTGCGCTTTGAGCCGTTCGCCATACTGCACCGGCTGGCTGACCTCTGGCGGAAAGTCCGCTGTCGTGAGCTGATGACAGAGAGGGCATTCTTTGATCTCCGCCTGATGTTCGGTCACTTCCACCTGTACCGGTGGCAGATCGAACACCTGCCGCTTCTCGTACTCCTGGGCTGGTGTGTCTTCTAATGATGCCTGGCAATGCTGGCAGCGGCGCACCGGATGGGTTTGAACATGGTCTGGATGGGCGACCGCCTGAAGTGTGTTGCCAGGATGCCCCGGTTGCCCACCACTTTTCTTGCCACTCTTGTGTCGCAAGCTTTTGGGTTTCTTTTTCAACCCATCGCTAGAGGGTGGCTTCCCGCTGTTGTGGCTGTTTTTTGCCAGTTGATCTTCTAGCGCCTGCACCCTTCCACTTAGCGCTTGCACCACCCCTGTCAGGCTGCCCACAAATGTTACCATTGCCTCTTCCCCTTGCCGGTAGATGGCGCGGATTTCTTCTTCACTGGGCAGTTTGATCGGTTCCATCTCCTCTATTTTCACTGGCTTTTCTGTTTTTGGCAATGTTCTTCAGGTTAATGCCTGAGCAGTTACCAATTTTATTGTCTTGCGCATTCCCGCCATGCCCCTACACGTACAACCCGCCATGCCCCGACGCAATCCCATGGTCTGGCGCATTCCCGCCATGCCCCGACCGATTTTATTTTTTAAATGCAATTCCTTAACTTCCATTTAGTTCGAATACTTGACAAAGTATTAATTTAAAGTTTAATATAAGAGCACAACCGGGAACGTTCCCGGAGTCCCTGCTTTTCTATGGTAATCACATATGACCAAAGTCGATCTGCGTAAAATAGCAAAAATGGCCGGCGTCTCTCGCTCCACCGTTTCGCGCGTCGTCAACGACCAGCCCGACGTCAGCCCCGAAGTCCGCAAGCGCGTCTTGCAGATCATCCAGGAAACCGGCTACGAGCCCAACGCTGCCGCCCGCTCCTTGCGCAACAAGCACTCCGATATCATCGGTCTGGTGCTCAACAACACCGTCGGCGGCCTTTTCACCGACCCCTATTTCCCGGCTCTCACCCAGGGCGTCTACCAGGCCTGCAGCCGGTACAGCAAGACCCTGGCCGTGTTCCTCGAAGGCGACCCCAACGAGATCTTCCCACGCCTCAAACGCCGCGGCTACCTGGACGGCATTATCCTGCAAACCGGCCCGGACGACGACTGCCTGATCAAGAAGATGAAGCAGGCCGACATGCCCTTCCTGGTCCTCGGACGGCCCTCCGAGCCGGATTACAGCTACATCGATGTGGACAACGTTCACGGCGCTTACCAGGCCACCCTGCATCTGATCCGGCAGAAGCGCCAGCGTATCGCCGCCATCCACGCCCCGCAGATCACCACCACCGGCCTCGACCGCATGGAGGGTTACTGCAAGGCCCTGCGTGAGCGGGACATGCCCTGCCGCCAGGAGCTGGTGGCCGAGGGTGACTTCTCGGAAGACAGCGCCTACCTTCTAATGAAGGGACTGCTGGCCCACCATCCGGACGCGGTCTTCTGCGCCTGCGACGCCATGGCCCGCGGAGCGGCCCACGCCATCCTCGACGCCGGCCTGTCCATCCCCCAGGACGTGGCCGTGGTTGGCTACGACGACCTGCCCCCGGCTGTCTCGGCCTTCCCCTGCCTGACCACCGTCCGCCAGCCGATCAGCAGCGTGGGCGTCACGGCGGTGGAGATGCTGCTGGATCTGATCGAGCATCCCGAGCAGCCCCCGAAGCGCGCCGTGCTGGACGTGGAACTGGTGGTGCGCGAGTCCAGCGGTTATTAGGCCGGTCTTTGCCCCCCAGCCGGGAACGAACCCAACCGCGCCCGTCCCTTTCTTAGCCAGGCAGGTGGAATCCGCATGAAACCCTTGATTTCCCTCTTGATCCTTGTGCTCTTCCTGTCGGGCTGCCTGCCTGCGGCCCCTGTCACCGAAACGCCCACGGTTTTCGAGTCCCCTGTTCGTACGCTGCCCTCAGCCGTGAGCGAGCCCACCGCCATCCCTACCGCCATCCCCACCCTCACCGCCACGCCCGGCCCGCCCCTCTACCCCGACCCCGGCCGCACGCCCGACGAGCGCGCCACGGATTTGTTGTCGCGCATGACCCTGGAAGAGAAGATCGGCCAGATGACCCAGGTGGAGAAGAACTCCATCCGTCCCAAGGCCGTGCGCGAGCGTTTCATTGGCTCGGTCATCAGCGGCGGAGGCGGCTATCCCGCCCAGGGCAACGACGCCGCCAATTGGCTGGACATGGTCAGCGGCTATCAGGAGGCGGCCGCCGGCACGCGCCTGGGCATCCCGCTGCTCTATGGCGTGGACGCGGTGCACGGACACAACACGCTGTACGGCGCGACCATCTTCCCCCACAACGTCGGCCTGGGCGCGACGCATGACCCGGCCCTGGTCGAGCAGATCGGGCGCGCCACCGCAGTCGAGATGGCCGCCACCGGCATCCGCTGGAACTTCGCTCCGGTGGTGGCCGTGCCGCAGGACATCCGCTGGGGCCGCACTTACGAGGGCTTTGGCGAGCAGACTGAGCTGGTCGCCGAGCTGTCCGCCGCCTACATCGACGGCTTGCAGGGCGGCGACCTCTCGGCCTCCACCTCGGCGCTGGCCACGCCCAAGCACTTCATCGGCGATGGCGGCACCGCCTGGGGCACCTCCACCACCAACCTGCGCTATGCGAAGCTCGATCAGGGCGTCACCGAATACTCCGAGGCCGACCTGCGCCGCCTGTTCCTGCCGCCCTATCGCTCGGCCATCGACCACGGCGTGCAGAGCGTGATGGTGTCTTACACCAGCTGGGGCGGCATGCGCATGAGCGCCCAGAAGTACCTGATCACGGACGTGCTCAAGGGTGAGCTGGGTTTCAGCGGCTTCGTCGTCTCGGACTGGGCCGCCATCGACCAGATTTCCCCCGACTACTACGCCAGCGTGGTCACCGCCATCAACGCCGGCATCGATATGAACATGGTCCCCTACGACTACGACCGCTTCATCGACACGCTCACCCAGGCGGTCGAGGCGGGCGCCGTGCCGCTCGACCGCATCGATGACGCCGTCTACCGCATCCTGCGCGTCAAGTTCGCCATGGGCCTGTTCGAGGACCCCGTGTCGGATGACAGCCTGCTCGATCAGGTGGGCAGCGCCGACCACCGCGCCCTGGCCCGCCGGGCCGTGGCCGAGTTGCTGGTGCTGCTCAAGAACGACTCCCAGACCCTGCCCGTCGCCCCAGACGCCGGCACGATCCTGGTGGCCGGCAAGTCCGCCGACGACATTGGCCTGCAGTGCGGCGGCTGGACCATCGAGTGGGCCGGCTATCCCGGCGACATCACCCCCGGCACGACCATCCTGGAAGGGCTGCGTCAGGCCGCGCCCGGAAGAGAGGTGCGCTTCGACCCGGCTGCCCGCTTCGACGACCTCGGCGAGCGCCGCGCTCCGCTCGGCATTGCCGTGGTCGGTGAAGAGCCCTACGCCGAGTATCGCGGCGACACCGCCGACCTGACCCTCAGCGCCCCCGACCGGGCCGTCATCGAGCGCCTGCGCGCCCGCGTCGACCGGCTGGTGGTGGTGCTCGTCTCGGGGCGTCCGCTGGTCGTCACCGAGCAGCTGCCGCAGATCGATGCGCTGGTGGCCGCCTGGCTGCCGGGCAGCGAGGGCAGCGGCGTGGCCGATGTGCTGTTTGGCCTGCAGCCGTTCCAGGGTAAGACGCCCTACTCGTGGCCGCGCACCAACGAGCAGCTGCCCTTCGACTTCGCCCACCCCGCCCAGGGCTGCGCCGCCCCGCTCTTCCCCGCCGGATACGGCCTGACCTACGACGAGGAGATGCCGGAATTGCCGAATTGCCCGTAGCGCCACAAATCCCTTTGTGGCGTTGATGGCTACCAACAACGTCCCCCCAACACAAGGATGTGTTGGGCTACGAACAACGCCCCCAACACAAGGATGTGTTGGGCTACGTGGCGTTGACGGCAAACCCAACACATAACGCCACCCAACACAAGGATGTGTTGGGCTACGAACCACACTTCTAAGGAGACTTCATGCCACCCACTCTCACCTTCCCAACCGGCTTCCGCTGGGGCGCCGCCACCGCCTCGTATCAGGTCGAAGGCGCCTGGAACGAAGACGGCAAGGGCGAATTGATCTGGGACCGCTTCGCTCACACGCCCGGCAAGATCAAAAACGGCGACACCGGGGATGTCGCCATCGACCATTACCACCGCTATGCTGAGGACGTGGCCGCCATGCGCGGGCTGGGCCTGCAGGCCTACCGCTTCTCCATCGCCTGGCCGCGCATCTTCCCCAGCGGCCGCGGCGCGCGCAACCAGAAGGGCATTGACTTCTACTCGCGCCTGGTGGACGAGCTGCTCGCCTCGGGCATCGAGCCCTTCGCCACCCTCTACCACTGGGACCTGCCCCAGGCGCTGCAGGACCAGGGCGGCTGGACCGCCCGCTCCACGGCCGAGGCTTTCGTCGAGTATGCCGACATCGTCACGCGCAGCCTGGGCGACCGGGTCAAGCACTGGATGACCCACAACGAGATGTCGGTGGTGGTGATGGACGGCTTCATCGGCGGCGGTCACGCCCCCGGCCACGTCAAGGACTACGCCGCAGGTGCGCGCGCCGCCCACCACCTGCTGGTCTCGCACGGCTGGGCCGTGCCGGTCATCCGTCAGAACAGCCCCGGCTGCGAGGTCGGCACGGCGGTCAACGCCAACTACACCGTGCCTGGCTCCAACACCCTGGCCGACCGCCTGGCCCTCAACACCGGCGACGGCCTGTGGATCCGCTGGTACCTCGACCCGCTCTACGGCCGCGGCTATCCCGCCGATACCAGCGAGTGGCTGGAGCGCAGCGGCCTGGTGACGCCGGATGTGTGGAGCGTGATCCAGCCCGGCGACCTGCAGGCCATCGCCGCCCCCACCGACTTTGTCGGGCTGAACTACTACTTCCGGGGCGTGGCGCGTGATCCTCAGAACCCCGAGCCGCAGACCGTCTTCCCGCTGCCTGAGGACGACAGCCACTGGACCGAGATGGGCTGGGAGGTCTGCCCCGAAGGACTGCGCCAGGTGTTGGGCCGCCTGCACTTCGAGTATCAGGTCCCCAAGATCTACATCACCGAGAACGGCGCCAGTTACTCCGACGGCCCCGGCCCCGACGGCTGCATCCACGACGAGCGCCGCATCGCCTACCTCGACGGCCACTTCCGCGCCGCCCACGCCGCCATCCAGATGGGCGTGCCGCTGGCGGGTTACTTCGTCTGGTCGCTGTTCGACAACTTCGAGTGGGGCCACGGCTTCTCGCAGCGCTTCGGCTTGGTCTGGGTTGACTACGAGACCCAAGAGCGGAGGTGGAAGGACTCGGCCCACTGGTACCGGCAGGTCATCCAGAACAACGGCCTCTAGACAAACGTCCAGTGGCGCAGGCGGCTGCCGTGCCGCCTGCGCCACTGGACCGGCAGGAGCCGGTTTGGACCAAAACGAGAATCTTTCCCAACCAGAGCCAGGGCAAGACGCCCAGGTCAAAATGCACGCCGGCGAAATCGACATCGACATTCCGCTGGTCCAACGCCTGCTGGACGAGCAGTTCCCGCAGCTGGCGGGCAGGTCGATCAGGCTCGTCAAGTCGACCGGCACGGTCAATGCCATCTATCGCCTTGGCCCTGATCTGTACGTGCGCTTGCCGCGCTTGGCAGAATGGGCCGGCAGCCTTGAGCGAGAATGGGCCTGGCTGCCCAAACTGGCACAGCACGTCTCGCTCGAAATTCCAAAACCGCTGGCGCTCGGAAAACCTGCGCAGGGCTATCCACTTCCTTGGGCAATCTACCATTGGATCGAAGGCTCTCCCTACCGCGATGACCGGATCGGGGATGAGCGCCAGGCTGCGGCCGATCTGGCGAACTTCATTTTGGAGCTGCGCAGCGTCGACCAGACCGGAGCGCCCCCGGCAGGCCGCCGCCCGCTGGCCGAGCTGGACGCAGCCACGCGGGCTGCCATTCAATCTGCCCGGGCTGTCATTGACGCGCCAGCCGTGTCCGCTGCCTGGACGCGCTCGCTCGAGTTCCCGGCTTGGGATGGAAAGCCGGTCTGGATCCACGCCGACCTGCTCCAATCCAACTTGCTGGTCCGCGGCCGCCGCCTTCGGGCGGTCATCGACTTTGGCGGAGCCGGTATCGGCGATCCGGCTGCCGACCTGGTTCCCGCCTGGAGCGTCTTCAATCAGGCCGGGCGCGAAGCATTCCGGCGAGCGTTGGACGTGGAAGACGGCGCCTGGAGCCGTGCCCGCGGTTACGCCCTGCACCAGGCCCTCTTGATCGTGCCCTACTACCCCCAAACCAACCCCGAATTCGTCGCCATGGCAAAACGCATCATCGCAGAAATACTGGCAGAACTTGAGCAGTCTCCCCCCGGCCTTGAAGTTTAGTTCACCCCTTGAGAACCAGGGAAGCAAAAAGCATCTCCATCCGCTCACGCAGGGGGCTGCCTGGATGGTTGCGCGTCGATGATGAGAGAATCAATGATACGAGCGTAAGAAGATTGTCAGTTCCCTCTACTATAATTAAAGATACATCGATAGCAGCAAAGGAGAAAACCATGAAGGTCACATTCGACAACATTCAAAAAGGCAAGGAATATTCACGGAACGAATTAGTCAAAATTTGGGGGTACTCACATCGCTTTCCATTAGACCGTGGCGTAGTAACCCCTAAAGACACAAACCTCATCATCCTGTTCGCCACTAAAGAAAAGCATCAAAGCGCCGAGCAGTATGCTGACAACCTAATTGGTGATAAATTGCATTGGGAAGGCCCGACCGATCACGGCTCTGAAGATCGTATGATCAATTCCAACAATACCGATGACCAAATTCACCTCTTCTACCGTGATCGCTGGGATATGGACTTTACCTATGAAGGTCAATTCATCGTCGACAGCTACCAACTCAACGCCGACCGACCGAGTAAGTTTGTCATGAAGCGCAAGTAATCAGGGAAATCGCAGCAGCCTGCTTAAATGAAGATTTACGTTTTCTTGGAAAGATCTTCAAGGTAGGAAATCAAAGGAGGAATATCTTCCTTCACCGTCTTCTAAACGACGGATTGTGCAACCCCCATATAATCATGGATCATCTTATCGCGCATCCCTGCAATTGCACGCCAGGGAATGTTTGGGTTTTCATCTTTAAATGTTTGCGGAATTTTCTTGGATGCTTCCCCCACAATTTCCAAGGCGCGGATTACAGCGAATTGTGTTTTTTCATCTTGCATGAATTCTTCCAAGGACATGTCTTGAACGAATTCGACAGCCTTTATGCAGGCATCTTGCATGTCACCTAAATAGTCGGTATAGAAGCGGCCTTGCTTCATAAAAATTGAACCTCTTCTAAAATGCGCTTTTTAATGTTTGGCTTTACAGCTTCTTCCATCACAAGATCAACCTTGACACTAAGAGTATCGGAAATCAGGTTCTCTAATTCGATAAATTGGAACAGGCTTGGAGGTTCCTCAAAGGAAACCAGCAAGTCCAAATCACTTCCCGTTTGTTGCTCAGCGCGAACGTAAGACCCAAACACTCCCAGGCTGGTTACCCCATACTTGCGTTTCAGTTCTGGGTAGAGCTTTTGAAGAGGTCCCTTCAATTCTGCAAACGTATGTGCACCGCTCATGCTGTTTCTCCTCTTGTTAAGATGATTATAGCATGAGGCGGAATGCTATATTTTATTGATATATTCAAATAAAAGGAGCCGCTTATTGGTACCTTCTTTCTAAACCTTAAGATGAAAATATGATTTTTCCCCACGGTAATCACACGAATAATATCTGCCCCTTGTGTTAATAGAACACCAGGGCAAGAAGTTTTACGGCTGTTCCAACTTCCCGAAGTGCCGTGAGATGAAGTCCTACGGGGGTTAGAGTCCCTATCCATTCTTTTTGCTTCCCTGGTTCCCAAGGGGTATACCCCTGGGAACCAGGGAACCAAACATCCAGGCTTAAGGCCGTGCAGGGAGCGCGGTTCTCTTGTGCTTCTAGAACATCGGTGCTACAATGCAAGCCCCTTTCACCCCTCCAAGGAGGCCTGTTTATGCCCACACCACCCCGCAAGCGCACGCCCGAAGAACTCCGCCGGCTGCAAGTCGATCTGATCCGCCAGACACTGGAACGCATCGAGCAGCAGATGGATGATGACGACCTGGATGCCATGGGCCTGGCCGGCCTGATCGAATCCGTCGGGCGCAGCATGAACACCACCGTCGACCTGCTGGAGGTGTGGGAGCAGGCCGAGCCCGAAGCCCGCGAAGAGATCCTCGACCGGATCCTGCGCGACCTGCGCGGTGTGATGACGGACGATGAGCCGCCGCACAGCTTGCCGCGAGAGCAGCGCCCCTCCCCCCTGCAACCAATTCCAAACCCATCCGTATAATTAGGGTATGCTTACATCTCTATTAAGAGGAGCAGTATCATGGAATTAATGATCCAACAGGTCGGCAAGCGCTACGGGCGCGACAAGTGGGGCTTGCGCGACTTCACGCTCAATCTGACGCCCGGGGTGTGGGGGCTGCTCGGGCCCAACGGCGCCGGCAAGTCCACCCTCATGCGCATCCTGGCGACCATCACCCGCCCGACCGAGGGCCAGGTGACCTGGAACGGCGCGGACATCGCCAAGAAACCCGACGGCCTGCGCGCCGTGCTGGGCTACCTGCCGCAGGATTTCGGCGTCTACCCCAACCTCAACGCGCTCGAGTTCCTGCACTACATGGCGGCCATCAAGGGCCTCGATTCGTCCACCGCCGCCCGGCGCATCGACGAGCTGCTGCAGGTGGTCAACCTGGTGGACGCCCGCAAGCGCCCGCTGGGCGGCTACTCGGGCGGCATGAAGCAGCGCATCGGCATCGCCCAGGCCCTGCTCAACGACCCGCAGCTGCTGATCGTCGACGAGCCGACCGTCGGTCTCGACCCCGAGGAGCGCGTGCGCTTCCGCAACCTGCTGTCCGACCTGTCCGGCGACCGCATCGTGATCCTCTCGACCCACATCGTGTCCGACCTGGAAGCCGCCGCCACCGAGATCGCCGTGATGAACCGCGGCCGGCTGCTGCAGCGCTGCACGCCGGAAGAGCTGCTGCGCAGCGTGGAGGGCAAGGTCTGGGAGTGGCTGGTGCCGTCCACCCAGCTGGCCGAGGTTCGCAAGGGCCATCTGGTCTCCGGCATGACCCGGCGCTCGGACGGAGCCCGGCTGCGCATTGTGCAGGAGCAGTCGCCCAGCGGCCTGGCGCAAGCCGTGGCCCCTTCGCTGGAGGACGCCTACCTGTTCGTCACCGCCAACGGCCATGCGGAGGCGGCCTGATGAACGGCGGGCGCATCCTGTTTGCCATGCTCAAGGCCGACTTCCTCGAGCGCACCCGGCGCACCAGCTTCCTGGTGACGCTGTGCCTGGTGGTCTACCTGGGCTATGCGGTCAACACCGGGCAGATCCTGCTGCGCCTGGGCGACTACCGCGGCATCTACAACTCGGCCTGGGTCGGCGGCATGATGACGGTGGTGATCACCTTCTTCCTCGGCCTGATCGGCTTCTACCTGGTCAAGAACGCCGTCGACCGCGACGAGCGCACCGGCGTGGGCCAGATCATCGCCACCACGCCCATCAGCCGGGCGCAGTACCTGCTGGGCAAGTGGCTGAGCAACTTCACGGTGCTGTCGGCGCTGGTGGGGGTGCTGGCGGTCGGCGCAGCGCTGATGCAGGTTATCCAGCGCGAGGACGCCCGGCTGCACCTGTGGGCGCTGGTCTCGCCGCTGCTGCTGGTTGCCCTGCCGATGATGGCTTTCGTGGCCGCCCTGGCGGTGCTGTTCGAGTCGATCGGCTTCCTGAAGGGCGGCTTCGGCAACCTGGTCTACATGGGCGTGTTCATGGCCCTGTTCATGCTGGCCGTGTTCCTGCCGCAGTACCCGGTGCTGGACGTGACCGGCTTCGGCCTAGTCAGCGCCAGCATGAAGGCCGTGCTGAGCGCGCTGCACCCCGATTACAACGGCAGCTTCACCCTCACGATGGCCTCGGACGCGCCGCCGGTCACCTTTGTGTGGACCGGCATCCACTGGACGGCGAGCATGGTGCTGGGGCGTCATGGCATGGGTGGCCGCGTCGGTGGTGACGGCGTTGGCGGGGGCCTTGTTCTTCCCGCGCTTCGACCCCTCGGCGCGCAAGCTGCGAGAACCCCGGCGCAAGGCGGCGGAGGCGGCCGAGATGGCTGCGGAGGCGGCGGCCGCGGGCTCCGTCGCGCCGGCGGCCGCACTGACGCCGCTGCCGGTGGGCCTGCGGATGCGCGCCAACCTGCTCCGGCTGGTATGGCTCGAGGCGCTGCTGCTGGTCAAGGGCCTGAAATGGTACTGGTGGGCCGGCATGGCGCTGTTATGGATCGGCGGCGTCACGTCTGGCACAGCGTCCGAGCGGCAGATGTGGTTCATGCTGGCGGCCATCTGGCCGGTGCTGGTCTGGTCGAAGATGGGCGAGCGCGAGGCCCACTACCAGGCCGAGCAGCTCGTCTACCAGGCGGCCAACCCGCTGGTGCGGCTGCTGGCCCCGGCCTGGGCGGCGGGCGTGCTGGTCAGCGCTGCGGCGCTCAGCGGCGCGCTGCTTGAGCGTCTGGTGCACGGCGAGCCGCTGCTGGCGGGCGCGTGGGCGCTGTCTGTCCTGTTCATCCCGTCGCTGGCGCTGGCGCTGGGCGTGTGGAGCCGCACCAGCAAGCTGTTCGAGGTGGTCTACCCGATCCTGTGGTACCTGGGGCCCTTCAACCGCGACAACGGCATCGCCGTGATCGACTACCTGGGCGTCCATCCGGGCGCGGCGGTCAACGTGTCGCCGGTGTGGTTCGCGGCGGTGATCGCGCTGCTGCTGGCCGTCGCAGTCCTGGGGAGGAAGCGCCGGCTGGTGGTGTAAGGAATGGCGCTCGCAATCGAGATGCCTGGAATTTCTGTTGGCTGCCTCTGGGAACCAACAGAAATTTTTTAATCTTGAACCCTCTACATTCTATCTATCTCGATTCGCAAGCGGGATAATTTCGATATATAATATCCGTGTAAGCTCCCTCATTTGTAAATACCGCTGCGCCGGCTTCTACAAGCCATTTGCCAGAGCAGCAGTGATGCGCAAACCACAACCTTATTCACCCATTCCCAGAAAAGAAAGGGGTAAATTGTATGAATGAAGATCGCAAAGGCTCGGAAACGGGCACGACACCCAATCCCACGGTCGGCAGGGGCACCTCGAACCGAGATTGGTGGCCGAATCAGCTTAACCTCCGCATCCTCCATCAGCACTCTTCCCTGTCCAACCCGATGGGCGAGGACTTTAATTACGCCGAGGAGTTCAAGAAGCTCGATCTGGCAGCCGTCAAGAAGGATCTCTTCTCCCTGATGACCGAGTCGCAGGAATGGTGGCCGGCCGATTTCGGGCACTACGGGCCGCTCTTCATCCGCATGGCCTGGCACAGCGCCGGCACGTACCGCGTCGGCGACGGCCGCGGCGGTGCGGGCTCCGGCAGCCAGCGCTTTGCGCCGCTCAACAGCTGGCCCGACAACGTCAACCTCGACAAGGCGCGCCGGCTGCTGTGGCCGATCAAGCAGAAATACGGCAGCAAGATCTCCTGGGCGGACCTCATGGTGCTGGCGGGCAACTGCGCCCTCGAGTCGATGGGCTTCAAGCTCTTCGGCTTCGGCGGCGGGCGTGAGGACGTTTGGGAGCCGGAAGAGGATGTCAACTGGGGGGCCGAGAGCGAGTGGCTGGGCGACAAGCGCTACAGCGGCGAGCGGGAGCTTGAGAATCCGCTGGCCGCCGTGCAGATGGGCCTGATCTATGTCAACCCCGAAGGCCCGAACGGCAAGCCGGATCCGCTGGCTGCCGCCAAGGATATCCGCGACACCTTTGCCCGCATGGCGATGAACGACGAAGAAACGGTCGCACTGATCGCCGGGGGGCACACCTTTGGCAAGACCCACGGCGCAGGCGATGCGTCGCTGGTGGGCCCCGAGCCGGAAGCCGCCGGCATCGAGGAGCAGGGCCTGGGCTGGAAGAGCAAGTTTGGCACGGGCAAGGCCGGCGACACGATCGGCAGCGGGCTGGAGGTCACCTGGACCACGACGCCGACCCAATGGAGCAGCAACTTCTTCGAGAACCTGTTCGGCTACGAGTGGGAGCTGACCAAGAGCCCGGCGGGCGCGTACCAGTGGACGCCGAAGGAAGGCGCGGGTGAAGGGACGGTGCCGGACGCACACGACCCGGCTAAGCGGCACGCGCCGTCCATGCTGACCACCGACCTGTCCCTGCGCTTCGACCCGGCGTATGAGAAGATCTCCAGGCGCTTTTACGAGCACCCGGATGCGTTCGCAGACGCCTTCGCCCGGGCCTGGTTCAAGCTGACCCACCGCGACATGGGCCCGCGCTCGCGCTATCTCGGCCCGGAGGTCCCGCAAGAAGAGCTGATCTGGCAAGACCCCATCCCGGCCGTCGACCACGACCTGATCGACGCGGAGGACGCGGCCGCACTCAAGGCCAAAATCCTGGCTTCTGGGCTGTCGATCTCGGATCTGGTCTCGACCGCCTGGGCGTCGGCCTCCACCTTCCGCGGCTCCGACAAGCGCGGCGGCGCCAACGGGGCGCGCATCCGGCTTGCGCCCCAAAAGGATTGGGAAGTCAACCAGCCGCAGCAGCTGGCGAAAACGCTGCAGGCGCTGGAGGGCATCCAGAGCGAGTTCAACAAAGCCGCCGGCTCGGGCGGCAAGAAGGTCTCGCTGGCCGACCTGATCGTCCTGGGCGGCTGCGCGGCCGTCGAGCAGGCTGCGAAGAACGCCGGTCAAGACGTGAGCGTTCCCTTCACGCCTGGGCGCACGGACGCCTCACAGGAGCAAACCGAAGTGGAGTTGTTCGTCCCGCTCGAGCCGGCGGCAGACGGGTTCCGCAACTATCAAAAAGCGAAGTTCGCTGTCACGGCGGAGGAGCTGCTGGTCGATCGGGCCCAGCTGCTGACGCTGACCGCTCCTGAGATAACCGTCCTCGTTGGCGGATTGCGGGTCTTGAACGCCAACTACGGAAAGTCGCAGCACGGCGTCTTCACCCACCGGCCGGAGACGCTCACCAACGACTTCTTCATCAACCTGCTCGATATGCGCACGATATGGCAGCCGACGACGGAAGACGATGGCGTGTTCGAGGGCTGCGACCGCGTCACGGGCGAGCTCAAGTGGACCGGCACGCGGGTCGACCTGATCTTCGGCTCGAACTCCCAGCTGCGGGCCCTGGCGGAAGTCTACGCCGGTCAGGACGCGCATGAGAAGTTCGTGCACGACTTTGTTTCCGCCTGGGATAAGGTTATGAACCTCGACCGTTTCGACCTGGTCGGCGCATAACAGCAGCATCTGCGAAGCGTTCCCATTAACCGGATCAGCGGAGACGATGATCGCCTCCGCTGATCCGGAACTGTTTAATGCCCTAATCTTGCAGCTGGTACTCGACGCCTTCCATGAAGTCGATCCTCTCACGCTTGAGCACGCCGAGCTCCTCGCGCAGCTCTTCACCTTCGAAGGGCAGGCCAAACAGTGGCGCGAACGCGCAGAAGTCGAAGACGCCGGCCAGCAGCGGCACGAGGCCGATCACAGCCATGACGATGCCCCAGACGCCGCGCAGGATGCCCAACCCAACGGTGATCAAGGCGATGCCGCCCATACCGCGTGCCAGGCGGCCGTTGTCGCTGGCTAAAAAGCGAAAAATATCGTTCATTTTTATCCCTCCTTTTGCTATATTGTAATAGAAAAGACAGGGATTTTCCAACCTGCTTCACCTGAAAAATTACTCGTACGCCCCAGGGCAGGCGAACTGCATCCAGCGGGCCTCGTCTTCGATGGTCTGATCGGGGAAGGTCTGCCATTTGCCTTCCTGCAAGACGGTCACTTTACTGGACCGGCGGGTTTTCCAGTACTCTTCGTGGCCGATGCCCATGCCGTTCACGTCGACGTAGGGGTTGGTGGTGGTGACCTTGTAGCACAGCGACCGGCTGACGCCGGCGGCCTTCTGGTCTGCGGGGATTACACCCTTGCCAACCACCTGGATGTCCACCGAGCCGCAGTCGGGCTGGCGGCGCTCGCCGGGTTGAATGGCGAAGTAATCGTCGAGGCAGTTGACGTACTGGCGCTCGATGCGGGTGTACAGCTCCGACGGCAAGCCGCCGCGACCCTGCAGCCCGGGGATGCAGCCGCGCAAAATGTAAAAGGCCAGCAGCGCCAGCCCAATGCCGGTGAGCGCCTGCCGCCGGCGCTGCGCCAGCAGACTGCCAAAGGCTCGAACCTGCTCCATGGCGACCTCCTGTGTAAATTGAGATGAAAGGTTTGTTGGATTATAGTTCAGATCCTGATCCTGTTCAAACATTGATTTTGGTAGCATAATGTCCTCATGCTCACACGTTTAGGGATTCGCAAGCTGCGGCTGGCCCGACTCAACTTCGCTGCGTGGACGTTCCCGATGGTTGTGGCAGCCTTGCTCCTGCTGTGCTTTGGGCTGTTTTTGCCCCGGCAGGGTTTCTTCTGGGACGACTGGAGCCAGCTGCTCAGCCGCCATCTGTACGGTTACCCGGCCTACTTCCGCTATTTCTTCGAGCGCCCCCTCTCGGGGTGGACGCACGTGGTGTTCGGCCCGCTGATGGCGGACTCGCCGCTGCGCTGGCAGGCGTTCACGCTGGCGCTGCGGGGCGGCTCGATACTGGCTGCCTGGCAGCTGTTCCGTTGGGTGTGGCCCGCACGCGGGCGGGATGCGATATTGGCGGCGCTGCTGTTTGGGTTCTACCCAGGCTTCACCCAGCAGCCGGTATCGGTGGCGTACCACCAGCACTGGCTGCAGTACCTGCTGTTCCTGCTCTCGCTGGCGTTCATGGCGCAGGCGCTGCGCCGGCCGGGTCGACGCTGGTTTTGGACGGGGGCGGCGCTGGCGTGCCAGCTGCTGCAGCTGTCGATCACCGAGTTCTTCGTGGGGGTGGAGTTGTTACGCCCGCTTTTGTTGTGGATGGCGCTGGGGAATGCGCCGTCCGGCCAGGGACTGCGCGGGCGCAAGCGGCTGACGGCGGCGCTGCGAGCCTGGGCGCCGTACCTGCTGGCGCTGCTGGGCTACGTGGTCTGGCGGGGGTTCTTCATCCACCTGCCGGAGGGCGCACAGAACACCCCGGCGCTGCTGCCCGCGCTGCGCGCCGATCCCGTTGGGACGGCGCTGCGGCTGGGGCGCTATGCGGCCATCGACGGGCTGAACGTGCTGGCGAACGTGTGGGGTAAGGTCTTCGATCTGCGCCTGGGCAGCTTCGACCAGCCGGCGGTGCTGTTCTCGTGGCTGGCTTCGGCGCTTGCGGCGCTTGGGCTGGGGGCGTACCTGGTCGGGCTGCGGCCGGAAAGCGGCGAGGAGCAGTCGACCGCGGGCGGGGTTGGCAAGCAGTGGATGGTTTTGGGGCTGGTTGGGGCGCTGTTAGGCCCGCTGCCGCTGTGGATCACGGATCAGAACATGCTGTGGGCGCTGGACAAGGATCCCTACCACGCCGACCGTTTCACGCTGGCGGCGATGGTGTGGATGGGGCTGCTGCTGGCAGGGGCGTTGATCTGGGCGGTGGAGCGCTGGAAGGCCCGGGCGGCGCTGGCGGCGATCCTGGTGGGGCTGCTGGTGGGCTTCCAGGCCCGCACGGCCAACGACTACCGCTGGCTGTCGGTGGAGCAAACGCGCTTCTACTGGCAGCTGGCCTGGCGAGCGCCGTCGATCGAGCCGGGCACGGCCTTGATCAGTGAGGACGTCCTGTTCCCGTACCAGGGGCTGTTCGCCACGTCGAGCGCGATCAACCTGCTCTATCCGCAGCAGGCGGGCGCAGAGCGGGTGAATTACTGGGTGTACGCACTCAACCCGCGCTTCCTGGACACTAACCCGCTTGAGACCCCGGTTTCGTTCAACACGCAGGTGCGGCTGCTGCACTTTCAAGGGCGCTCGCCGCAGACGCTGGCGCTGGCCTACGGCTTGGAGCGGGCGAACTGCGTATGGCTGCTGCGGCCCGAGGACGCCGACGTGCCGGACCTGTCCGCAGCGGTCAAGCGCTGGCTGCCGGTCTCGAACCTGAAGCGGGTGGGGGCGATGGGCGCGGAGGGCAGCCCATCGACCACGCTGTTTGGGGCGGAGCCGGATCACGGCTGGTGTTACCTGTTCGAGAAAGCCGACCTGGCGCGGCAGCAGGGCGACTGGGCAGCGGCGGCCGATCTGGGCGATACGGCGCTTGCGCAGGGCTATGCGCCCGACAGGCCCGGCTCGAATTCGGCTTACGAGTGGCAGCCGTTCGTCGAGGCGTACGCGCATACGGGCCGTTGGGCGGCGGCGGCGGATCTGGCGCTGTCCTCAGCAGGGTATGACCCGGGGGATGCAGGTTTCCTTTGTGGAAGATGGGAAAAACTGGCGGCGATTTTGCCGGGGGGCGCGGAGAGAGACAAGGCCGGTGCAAAGGTGCAAGAAGCTTTGGATTGTGGAAGGGTAGAAAGAAGCGAGTAGAGAGCAGTCCACAGGAATGGCGAAAACCATCAGGTATCCTCGTTGCTGCAGCCCCAGGCATCCTCGCCTGGGGTTCTTGTAACAGGAATGCCTGGGGCTGCATGTGGCTTTCCATTGCTTGGAGCCTGTGCTTAGGTTAGCGCAACCTCTTGTTTGGGTTCGGGATATTCCACATTTTGGATACCGATATCGTGCAGGCGCCGGCGCAGGGCGTCGACAGGCGCTTGCTCGCCGTGGACGAGGAAGACCTGCTTGACGCGATCTTTGACGCCTCCGGCATATTCGCCCAGCAACTGCTGCCCGGCGTGAGCCGAGAGACCGGAGATGACAGCCACGTCGGCTTTGCGCTCGTACTCCCTGCTGCCGATCTTGACCTTCTTTTCTCCGTTGGCGAGGGCCCGCCCAAGGGTATTGGGCGCCTGGTAAGAGACCATCAGGATGGTGCTGCGCGGGTCTTCGATCACGCTTTCGATATGATGCACGACGCGACCGAAGTCGGCCATGCCGGAGGTGGAGATGACGATGAAGGGCTCGTCGGCCTTATCGAGGACCTTCGACTCACGGGCCAATTCGATATAGCGCAGCAGGTCGAAGCCGAGGGCGGCCCGGCTTTCGGCTTTGCTGAGAAAGTCACGCACCTCGTCATCGAAGAACTCCGGATGCTCGCTGAACACCTTGGACGCCTCGGTTGCCAGGGGGCTGTCCACGAAGACCGGCACGCGCGGGATCTCGCCGCGCTCGATCATCTGGTGGATATCGTAGACGATCTCCTGGGTGCGGCCAACGGCGAAAGCCGGGATGACGACTTTGCCGCCGCGTTGGATGGTCGCTGTCAGCACCTGGCGCAGCATATCGGCCGCGACGAGAGGATCTTCGTGGTTCTTGTCGCCATAGGTGGATTCCATCACCAGGTAGTCGACGTCTTTGGGCAAGACGGGGTCGCGGATCAGCGGCAGGTTGCGGCGGCCGATGTCGCCGGAATACCACAGGCGTCGGACGTGACCGTCTTCATGCGCGTCGATCTGGATGCCGGCCGAGCCGAGGATATGCCCGGCGTCTTGCAAGCGGGCCGAGACGTCGGGGATGGGCTTGAACTCGGTGTCATAGTAGACCGGGTAAAACAAAGGAGCCACTTTGACGGCGTCCTGCATTGTGTAGAGCGGCTCGGGGGCCTCAGGCCCTGAAGCGTTGGCCTCCTGAATATGGGCGGAGTCGCGCAGCATGAGGTCCGCCAGGTGAGCGGTGGCGAAGGAGGTGTAGATGCGGCCCTTGAAGCCTTGCTTGACCAGGTTGGGGAGGTTGCCGCTGTGGTCGATATGGGCGTGGGAGAGGATGACGGCATCCACCTCGGCTGGGTCGAAGGCAAAGTCTTTGTTACGGGTGTAGGGGTCCTGATCGCCCTGATACAGGCCGCAGTCGAGCAGGAGTTTACGACCGTTCACCGTTACCAGGTGCTGCGAACCTGTCACTGTTCGGGCAGCGCCTAGAAATGCAATTCTCATGATAAATTCACTTTCTATATACGCTGTGACGGCAGAGAGAACGCCAGCGGGTCAGCTCTGCCTCAGCAGCGAACTACCGTTAAAGCTTCTCGAAGCGTTGCGCGCCGAGAGAGACTGTTTTCTAGTTTGGTTGTACCGCGATCGATGGGTTTTCTAAATTGGGAATGTTCCTATCGATAGTTGGGAGATTCCCCTAGGGGAAGATGGGGAGAAGGTCCGATTTAATCATCCGAGTGGATGGTGCGCGTCAGGGTGAGGACGTTGACTTGTATGGCGCCGTGAGATTTGAGCATCCGGGTAACCTCTTCCAGGGTGGCGCCGGAGTCGAACAGATCGTCGATGACCAGGATGCGCCGGCCGCGGACGTCGCCTTGCAAGCCAAACGCGCCGGCGACATTGGCGCGCTTTTGCGCCAGGGTCTTCAATTCCTTTTGGGCCTGGGTCTGGCGGGTCTTGACCAGCACGGTCTGCACGGGCAGGTTGAGCCGCCGGGCGAGGGCGGCGCTGAACGAGCGCACGGGGTCGACGGCGCGCTCCAGCGAGGGCGGCACGGGCAGCACGGCGTCGACCTGCGCAAGGGCGGGCTGCTTCGCGATGAGGGCCAGGGCCATTTCAGCCAGGCGTGAGAGCACCGAGAGGTCGTTGGCGTATTTGAGGCGGTAGGTGAGCTGCCCGGTCACGCTGCGGTTCCAGTCGCCGCCGTCGTAGCGGGAATGGAAGTCGAGGGCCCAGCCGGTGTCCCAGGGGCCGGAAAGGAGGCGGGGATGGGGCTGTTTGAGGAAGCTTGCGACCTGCGTCGAGGAGGGGCTGTCAGGAGGAGGGGGAGACACAGGAACGGGAGCGGAGGGGGGGATCTCGGATGGAAGAGCCTGCGATGCAGGACCAGCCCAGGCGGTGGGAGTCAACTCCAGAGCAGAAGCCGAGGAGGATGGGGTCGCGCGGCCGGGGCGCTTGCGTTTCCAATCTTCGAGCACGCATTGGATCAGGCCGTAGGCGAGCTGTTCTTGGAAGTGCAGGGACAGCGCGGTGGTGGTTTGCAAGCCGGTGGACTCGATGGCCCGGACAATTTGGGCGTACACCTCCGGCTCTGCAATGCGGGCCCCGTCGATCTGCCCGGCGACGATCATCTGGGCCAGGTGGCCATAGATGGTGTTGGGGGACAGGCCGCGCTCGACGGCGATCTGCATGGGGGTCTTGCCCGAGTTGAACAGCTGGCGGGTGTAGCCGATGGTGCCGCCGGCGGCGTTGGCGGCCAGCTTGCGATGGGCGGCATAGGGATCGAGCGGGCGCGGCAGCTGCAGTGGGATGGCTTCTTTTAACTGGATGGCGGTCTCGGCGCGCGGGGTGAGGTGCAGCACCGGGTAGTCCCCACCGATGAGCTTGAGGTAGCCCTTACGGGTCAGCTGGGCCAGCAGTCCCTCGATCTCATTGCGGCGGTAGGTGGACAGGCGGGCGTAGTAAGGGCTGCGGTCATAGTGGCACTGGAGGATGTCTTTGGCGCGCGAGCCCTGCAAGATTTGGGTGAGCTTGGTCTTGCCAATGTCCTGGCGCAGGCGGCGGATGGTGTCGAGGATGATCAGGGCCACCCGCTCACCCCCGGACATGTCCTCGACATCCTTGGCGACCCGGGGCGTGATGGCCTTGTTGCGGCAGTTGTCACAGCAGTCGTCGGCGTGGGCGTCGCTGGTGTCGCCGAAGTATTGGAGCACAATCTTGCGGCGGCAGTCGTTGGATTCGGCGTAGGAGACCATCACGTCCAGCTTCTGCTGGCGGCTTTGGGCATGCAGTTGAGTGCGGCCGGCGGTCTCGGCGATGGCGCTTGCATTCCACTGGCCTGTGCGGACCTGGATGCGCAGGCCTTCGCCGCTGAGCTGCTCCAGCGCGCCGGCCCGCTCCAATTCAGCCAGTCCGACCTTAAGCCCGACTGGGTCGATGCCGGTGGAGCGGGAGAGGTCTTCGAGGCTGGTCCAGGCGGAGCCGCCGTTCCGGATGGAGCGATAGATACTGTCGAGCTGTTGGGTGGAGACCTGGCTGGTGCGGATGAAGTACTCTTGCAGACTGCGGTCGCGGGGATCGTAGAGAAGCACGACGCGAGCGGGCTTGCCGTCGCGTCCGGCGCGACCGGCCTCCTGATAGTAGGCCTCCAGCGAGCCGGGCAGGCTGAAATGGATCACCTGGCGGACGTCGGCCCGGTCGATGCCCATGCCGAAGGCGTTGGTGGCTGTGATGACGTTCAGGCGGCCGGAGATGAACTCCTCCTGGACACGGGCGCGCTGCTCGGAGTCGAGCCCGGCGTGGTAATGCTCGGCCTTGGTGCGGCAAACCTGGACGATGAACTCGGCCACTTCCTCGGCGTCGCGGCGGGTGCCGGTGTAGATCAGGGTGGCTCCGTCCGGGCGTCGCTTGAGCAGGTCCTCCAGCTCGGTGTACTTGGCCTCCGGCCCGGCTGTATAGCGCACATCCAGCGAGAGGTTGGTGCGGTTGAAGCCGGTGACGATGCGACGGGTGGAAGCGGGCAGCCCGAGCATGCGGACGATGTCTTCTTGAACCTCAGGCGTGGCGGTGGCGGTCAAAGCGGCAGTCAGCGGGCTGCCGAGGTGGGCGCGGGCGGCAGCGATGTTGAGATAGTCGGGGCGGAAGTCGTGGCCCCACTCGGATATACAGTGGGCCTCGTCGACGGCCAGCATGTGGATCGGACGCTTGCGCAAGGCGCTGAGGAATGCGGCGCTGCGCAGGCGCTCGGGGGCGGCGTAGAGGATGCGGTACTTGCCGGAGACGTAATCCTCCAGTCGGCGGCTCTGCTCGTACTGAGGGATGGCGCTGTTGATGAAGGTGGCCGGGATGCTGCGGCGCTGGAGGGCGTCCACCTGATCTTTCATCAATGCGATCAGTGGGGAGATGACCAGGGCGGGGCCGTCGAGCTCGAGGGCGGCCAGTTGGAAGATGAGCGACTTGCCTGCGCCGGTGGGCATCACGGCCAGGACGTGTGCGCCGGAGAGCAGGCCGGAGACGGCTTCCTCTTGCCCGGGTCGGAAGTCGGAAAACCCGAAGTGTGTGTTGAGGCTGTGGTGAAGGTTCAATTCCATATCCTGAGAGTCTTTTGGGACAGAGGAACTCATTTTCGTTAGAATAATCCCAACTGGGTTGGGGGAGTAGAATAGCCGGTGGCGTGTTCTGCCAGCCAGACGGGGAGCTGCTGGTAACCGACCGGGAAGGGGAACGGGAAGGGTAGGCCGCCATTTTGCAGCAGGCGGCGGTTTCCCTCGGGCATAGCGTCGTGCTCCAGGATGAAGACGGGCAGCCACTTGTGGCGCAGCGCCTCATTGGAACCGGCCCAGGTGCCGCCCCTCTCGGCGTCGCTGGCGACGACGATGGCATAGTCGGCGAGGGTGTAAATCAGGCGGTTGCGGCCCATGGCGGCCCCGACCGAGAAAGGCGCGTTCGGCGAGTAGGGCGTGACCAGACAGAGATCGCCGTTGGCCAGGGCGGACTTGTGCGGGGTGGCGCGTATGGCCTTTTCGAGGCTGTCGGCCAGGATGCCTGCGGCAGTGCCGCGGTTGGAGAGGGCCGAGTCCATGCTGATGGTGTCCACGCCGCGCGCGCCGCCCGAGTACAGCACGAAGCCGGAGAGGCCGCAGGCGTTGCCGACGTACTCCGCGCAGGCTTGCCCGGCCGGGTCGAGATTGCGCGAGCCGACCACAGCCACACCAGCCTGCCCAAGCAGCGCAGGCTCACCGGCATAGAACAGCGCCGGGGGCGCGGCGTCCTTGAGGCGCTGGAGGTAGCGGGCGGGGTAATCGCCATCCGCGCGGGTGATGGGGTAGATGCCGAGGCCCGCCAGGCGCTCCAGCTCCAGGTCGATGGCCGCGCGGCGCTGGAGGAGCTGTTCGATGCGGCCGGCGAGGTCGGGATCGAGGTTGAGCTGCGAATGGAGGGTGGAGGCGTCCATCGAAAGCAGAGCTTCAGGACGCAGCGAAGCAGCCTGCAGGACGCGGGCCAGCGGGTTCCAGTCTTTAAGGGTCAGGGGGGCCAAATCGGGCTGATTGGAAAGCCCAAGGTGCGAGGTCAGCAGGAGCAGGGTCTGGGAGTTTGGGGAAAGGCTCATAAAAACGGGTAAATCCTCCGAGGTGTTTGGTTAGGTATTGGTAATTGTACTAAAGAAAGTGAGTTATGAGCGTAGAAGTTTGGGGTGCATGGGGTTACGTGGTCGAGGCAATCGTATTACCGATTTTGATAATCAAAGATCATTTGGAAAGGTTGTAGGGGCATGGCGGGAATGCGCAGGACTCCATGGGATTGTGTAGGGGCATGGCGGGAATGCGTAAGACTCCATGGTTTAACCAATACGTAGCCATGCCCTAATGGTTAAAAGGCGCATTGGTCCAGGGGGAAAGGCCATGGTTGTTTTTCTTTGAAATGGTATTGGGGGATTATCGGGGCATGGCTGCGTATTGGTTCAATTACGTTGTCTCGCGCATTCCCGCCATGCCCCTACGACCTTGCGTAACTGGTCATCATACATTTTGGACACAGGGAAAGGGGCGAGGGTGTTTTTAGCGGAAATGATTCAGATGGGTTGGGGGCATGGCTGCGTATTGGCTCAATTACGTTGTCTCGCGCATTCCCGCCATGCCCCTACTCCCTTTTTTAGAATCAATGATATGATATTAAAATCATAACTGCTCAGGCTTGTGGCGCGTGATGTGCCGCGCCACTGCCTGAGCAGTTACGGAAAATCCTCCTTACCAGGCTGAGCAAAAAGAGGTCGAAAATGAGCGAGAATATCCCTCCTGAACCAAATCCAGAGATTAATCACAATCCACCCCCACCTCCCGATTGGCGCGAGCAGCGGCGCCAGGCGCGGCGAGAATGGCGCGAGGATCGGCGGGCGAGGCGCACGTATGGCGGCGGGGCATGGATCGGTGGGGCGGTTCTGATCGTCCTGGGGATTGTGTTCCTGCTGCAGAATCTAACCGGCTACGAGCTGCGCAACTGGTGGGCGCTGTTCATCCTGATCCCGGCAGTGGGGGTCTTCGGCAACGCATTCAACAGTTACCAGGCAGCCGGCGGGCACATGACCCCGGCGGCGCGCGGCTCGTTGATTGGCGGCCTGGTGCTGACGCTGGTCGCCCTGGCCTTCCTGTTCGACTTCACCTCCAGCCTGTTCTGGCCGATTATCTTGATCGTGATCGGCCTGGGGCTGCTGCTGAACGTGTTCTTGCCGAGTTAGTCGCAACATTTGGCCGCAGGGGTTCCCGATGACGCGCAAAAACCACACCCCCCAACCCGGACCGCAAATACATCCGACCGATCTGAGCCTGGAGCGGATCGTGTTCTTTAGTGACGCGGTGATGGCAATTGCGATCACCTTGCTGGCGATCGACCTGCGCGTGCCGGAGATGACCATGGCGGTCGCGGCGGCCGAACTGCCACGGCAGTTGACCGAGCTGATGCCGCGTATCGTCAGCTTCGTGATCAGCTTCTTCGTGATCGGGGTATACTGGTCGGGGCATCACCGCTACTTTGGGCACATCCGGCGCTACGACAGCCGTCTGGTGGTGCTGAACATGCTGTTCCTGTTCTTCATCGTGGTGATGCCGTTCGTGGCGGGGCTGCTGGGGCACTTCCCGCTGATCCCATTGAGCATCGCGATTTACTCCGCAGCGGTGGCGGCGACCGGCTACGCCATCGGGGCGGTGTGGTGGTACGCCTCGCACAAGCGCCGGCTGATCGATCCCGATCTGGATTTGCGCTACATCCACTACACCAACCTGATCGCTGTGACGGTGCCGACGTTCTTCCTGATCTCGATCCCGTTCGCGTTCCTCAGCCCCTACGCCGCGCTGGCGATTTGGTGGATTGGGCCGCTGGCGACCCGGCTGGCGCTGCGGGTGATCATGAACCGCCCGAAAACCGTCAAAGGCAAAAAAAGTATTATCTAAAGAACGTAGAGGATCCGTTTTTATGGCTGCATGCCCGTCAAAGATGGGGATACAGCCATAAAAACGGATCCATTGAAAGGAGTTTGTATGGCTCGAATGATTCCGGCAGCGGACCGCGTGAAGAAGGCGCGGGCGCTGATTGAAAAGGCGCACAACCTGCCTGCTCCGGAGAACCAGACGTTCCCGGACTTGTCTTATGTGGCCGAGGTGAAGGACCTGATGCAGCAGGCGCGTGACCTGGTGAAGTTCATCCCGTATACGCCGAGCGCATCGGAGGAGTTGAAGGCCGAGGTGGCGGCGATCTTTAAGGAGACGGAAGAGACCGAGAAGGAGCTGTTGCACCGGTAATGGACCCCAACCGCAAGGCGTGGAATGAGCGGCAGAAGCTGCTGCGGCAGGCGCTCTCGAAACCCGAGACGCACGCCGCAGCGTTGGCGCTGTTTTTGGAGCAGCACGCGGCGGTGCACGCCCGGACGGTGAGCGGGGCGAATGGCTGGAACTTCGAAGCGGAGGTCTGGGAGGGGTTAGACGAGGCGGCGGCGCGGCGCGTGCCGCCCGGGCAGGAGCATTCGATCGTGTGGTGCTTATGGCACCTGGCGCGCATTGAGGATGCGACCATGAATCTGCTGCTGGCAGGCGCGTCGCAGGCGTTGGACGAGGCGGCTGGCTGCCGAGGTTGGGCGTGGAGACGTGCGAGACTGGCAATGCGATGTCGCCGGAGCAGATCGCGGCGTTGAGTGAGCAGGTGGACCTGGACGGCGCTGCGGGAATATCGGGCGGCGGTCGGCAAGCGCACGCGGGAAGCGGTGCAGGCGCTGCAGCCGGGGGACTTGCGGCGCAAGGCGCAGCCGGAGCGTTTACAGCGCTTGCTGGACGAGGGGGCGGTGGTTCCAGAGAGCCGTTATTTGATCGACTACTGGGGCGGGCTGACGCTGGCGGGCTTGCTGCTCATGCCGCCGACGCGGCACTGCTTCGTGCATTTGAATGAGGCCTTGAATATCAAGAAAAGGGCAACTGGGCCTTAGGAATTTGATATCTTTACCTCTTCTGCAAAGCGTGCCGGTGATCGATTTCCGGCAGCCTCTAGCGAGCGAGATATCCACCGTCAACCGGATAGTATGACCCTGTGACAAACGAGGCCTTGTCCGAGCTCAGCCAGATCACAAGCTCCGCAACTTCCTCAGGCCGGCCAAGCCTGCCGATCGGGTGCAGACTGACCAGCGCTTGATAAGCGGCCGGATCTGATTCCAGGGCGGCGATCATGGGTGTGCGGATGAAAGCCGGTCCAACCGCGTTGACCCGGATACCGGCCTCCCCGGCATACTCTAGCGCAGCGGCTTCAGTCAGTCCGATCACCCCATGCTTGGCCGAAATGTAAGCTGGGGATCCTTGAAAACCTACCTTGCCCAAGATCGATGACATATTAACGATCGAACCGCCGCCCGACTTCAACATCTCCGGAATCTCATATTTCATGCAGTAAAAGACGGCGGATAGGTTGATGGAGATGACCTTCTGCCACCCTTCGACGCTGTAGTCTGCAGTAGGGTTTTGCTCTCCGCCGATTCCGGCATTATTACAGGCGGTATCCAGCCGACCATACTTTTTGACCGTCGCGGCGATCAATGCCTGGCAGTCATCCGGTTGCGATACGTCGGTCTTGATAAAGGTCGCTTCGCCTCCGGCTTTCTCGATCATTTGGACAGTCTCCTGCCCTCCCGATTCATCCAGGTCGGAAACGACAACCTTCGCCCCATCTCTCGCATACAGTTGTGCGCAGCTGCGACCAATCCCAGATGCGGCGCCTGTCACAACAGCCACTTTTCCCGTAAATTCTTGCATGGATTTCACTCCTTTTAATCCCACTTTATTAGGATTATAACGGTTCACGGGTGGCTTTGGCTTCTGATATAAAATTGTAGTAACGACTGGGGTACAGCAGGGCGAACCTGTGGAAATGACTGGATGACAATACGGTCGGGCCAAGAATCGTGCATAAACGTCAGCGCTGTAACTGCTCTCTACTCTCTATTCCCTGTTTTCTTTAACTAAACAGCGCGCCCACATCCTCTTTGCTGAGGGATTTGAAGAAGCTGCTCTCGGTGGAGATGATCTGCTCGACCAGATCTTTTTTCTTCTCCTGGAGCTGCAGGATCTTTTCTTCGACCGTGTCACGGGCGATCAGCTTATAGATGAAGACCGGCTTGTCCTGGCCGATGCGGTGGGCGCGGTCGGCGGCCTGCATCTCGACGGCCGGGTTCCACCAGGGGTCGATGTTGATGACGTAGTCGGCGGCGGTGAGGTTGAGCCCGACACCGCCGGCTTTGAGGCTGATCAGGAAGAAGGGGATGTCTGCCTCGTTTTGGAAGCGGTCGACCCGCTCTTGACGGTTGTTGGTCTGCCCGTCCAGATAGACGTAGCGCAGGTCGCGGGATTTTAGCTCTTTCTCAAGCATGTGCAGGGTCTTGACGAACTGCGAGAAGATCAGGGCTTTGTGGCCCTCGGCGTGGAGCGAGTCGAGGGTGTCCATGAGGGTCTCAAACTTGGCAACCTTGCCCTTGAAGCCGCTCTCCACCAGGGCGGGGTGGATGCAGATCTGGCGCAGGCGCAGCAGGCCTTCGAGGATCTTCATGCGGGCCTGGTCCATGCCTTCTTCTTCGATCAGGCCCATCAAGGACTTGCGGTAGTAAGTGCGGGTGTGCTCGTAGAGCTTGCGCTGGGCGGGTTCGAGGTCGACGTAGAGCACGCGCTCGGTGCGGGGCGGCAGCTCGGGGGCCACCTGCTCTTTGGTGCGGCGCAGGATGAAGGGGTAGACCAGTTTGCGCAGCGACTGAAGGGTATCGTCGCTGCCGTTCTTCTCGACCGGCGAGGCGAACTCGTGCTTGAAGTAGTCGAGGCTGCCAAGCAGGCCGGGGTTGAGGAAGGCGAACTGTGACCAGAGATCGAAGGTATTGTTTTCGACCGGGGTGCCGGTCATGACCAGCTTATGGCGGGCTTGCAGCAGGCGGGCGGCCTTGGCGGTCTGGGCCATGGGGTTCTTGATGGCCTGGGACTCGTCCAGGATGGCGTAGTCGAAGGTGTAGCCGCGCAGGAAGTTAACGTCGCGCAGCATGGTGCCGTACGTGGTGAGGATGACATCGCAGCCGTCGAAGATGGCGGTGTCCTTCTCGCGGCCGGCGCCAAAGTACTCCAGCACCTTCAGCCCGGGGGTAAAGCGCTCGACCTCGCGCTGCCAGTTTGCCAGCAGTGACTTGGGCACCACCAGCAGCGATGCGCTCTGGGTCTTGCCCTGCTCGCGCAGTGACTGCAAGAAGGCCAGCACTTCAATGGTCTTACCCAGGCCCATATCATCGGCCAGGCAGCCGCCGAAGCCGTAGTCGTGTAGGAAGTGCAGCCATTCGAGGCCGGCCTTCTGATAAGAGCGCAGCTCGCCGGTGAAGCCGGCCGGCACGGGCTGCGGGTCGATCTGCTCGAAGCCGCGCAGGCGCTCGCGGCGCCGGCGGTATTCGGCGGCGACATTCGTCTCGGAGGCGTCTTGCAGCAGTTGATCGACCAGGGTCAGGTGGAAGTCGCGCACTCGCAGGCCGTCATCCGTCTCCTCGGCCATGTCGAAGAGCTGCTTGTAGCGATCGAGCCATTCGTCAGGGATCTGACCGATGGAGCCGTCGGCCAGCTTGACATACTTCTCCTTGCGGCGCAGGGCGCGGCGGATGTCGCCCAGGCCGACCTGCTGGTCGCCGTAGCTTACGACGGCGTTGAGATCGAACCAGTCGATGCCGGAGGTAATGTTGAGCGAGATCGTGGGCTTCGAGCGGTTGATGCGCCCAATCTTGAGGTTATCCTCACCGTAGATCTCAAAACCGGCCTCGATCAGGAGAGGGATCGAGCGGGTGAGGAAGTCGAGCGGGTGGGTGCGGGCGCGCAGCTCGAACATCCCATCTTTTTGTGCGCCAACCGAGCGTTTCAGACCGTAACGGGCCTGGGTCAGCATCTGATAGAAGTCGGTTTCCTTGTCGGGATCGCGGTGGATGCGGGCCATGCCCCATGAACCGGGAATGCCGCGCACGGTGAGTATCTCGCCATCCTTCGAGAATTCCACTTCCTGATCGCCGTAACCAAAGCGCATTTCGGCCATAAGGGTGCGCTTGTTGTCGCTGAGGTAGAGGCGCGGCACGGGCGGACCATCCAACTCGGTCCAGCTGAAGACGTCGCCGCCCAGGGGGATGCGCCTGGCCAGCTCGGGGAGGAACTCGTCGCGGAACTCCTGCACTTCCTCTTTGGGGATGTGCAAAGGGAAGTACTGGATCAGTTCGAGGGCTTCAGGGTTCTCCACCTCCATGAGGTGACTGCCGGCCAGCACCCAGGCGGGCGAGGTGGAAATCAGCTCGAGGTTGCTCTTGATGGTGCTGAAACGTTCACCGTTGACCTGCATCCCGGCGTGGATGGTGAAGTCTTCACCTTCTTTGGCTAAAGCAGCCTCGAAACGCCCGGGCGCATCGATGAAGAGCAGGCGCTGCTCGAAGAGGTGGCCGTTGTTACCCAGGAGGAAGATGGGCAGGTTGAGCGAACGCAGCACGGGAAGATAATCGGCGAGGTTGGGGGAGAAGTACAACTGGCCTTCTTTGCCGATCATGTTGTAGGCATTCACGCCCAGGTTGGTAGTGTTCACGACGGTGCGCTCGTCGATGTTGCGGAACTGCGTGGTGGCTGAATAGGTCCAGGAGCGGTGCTGATCGAGCAGGAGATTTTGCTGCTCGCGGTCTTCGGTGGCCTGGAACTGCTCGGCATAGCTCCAGTCTTTGAGGTTCAAGCGGAAGGAGACCAGCCGCCAGTGATCGGCAGCGTAATAGCTGGACTCTTTGCGCAGGCCAAACAGGATGGCATAGCGGGCGCGCGGGGTGCGGGTGGATTTGGACGAGCGAGACACGTCCAGAGCCTGCATCAGGCGGTAGCGCCACTGATCGCCGCCCTCTTCGTCCAGATACTTTTGAATGGCGAACAGGCTGGCGATCATATGCTTGCATATCGGGGCGCGCTCGGCTTGCGGGCAGGTGCAGGTCATATCGATGCTGCCGCGCGAGGCCGCGGTAATGGCAACAGAATAGATGCCGTGATGCCCGTGCACCCGGCAGGTCGTCTCATGACCATCGAAACTTTGGACAATAACGCGGCCCTCTTGATAGTAAGCACTGCCGCGCCGGTAGGCGTTGTAATCGTGATACATGAAGCGATCGGGGTCGAGAAGTTCCCGTTTGAGAATGTCCATATCAGAAAGATTCTACCAGAGAGTTGGGGGGATAACGGAGGGTTTTAAGAAGGATTAACCTTCTGCGCGGAGACGACAAGCGCGCAAAGGCTCGATTTTACCTTTGCGCGCTTGCCAGTCTTGCGGCGGGTGTTCGTTTTAACTGTGGGCGTTATCGTAGATGATGCTGCCGATATAGACGACCAGGGGGACGACGACTGCCGCGGCGAAGTAGTACCAGAGCGTGTCCAGCGAGGGGTCGGGCAGGCTGCCGCCTCCGGCGAAGGACAGCCACATCAGGGCGATGTAGGTCAGCGGAAGGGAGACCCAGAAAGCGCGGTTGCCGGCCTTGCGGCGGATGAGGATCATGCGCTCGTCACGTTCTTGGGCGGTGATGCGCTTTGCAACCACCCGGTCGCGACTGGCGGCGCGATATTTGACCAACTGCACGATGCCCAGCGCGATCAGCAGAATGCCTGCGCCGCCGATGATGCGGGTGTTGAATCCCAGATCGTGGGTCAGCAGGGGGATCAGCGCACCGATTACGATGGCAAGGATACCAAGCGCCAGCAAAACCCAGCCTAACGTCACTTTTTGATCGATCCATTTCTGGTTGTCATTCATTTTGAATCTCCTCTTCCGAATACAAGAATAAGTCCTCGATGCTGGCGTCGAACAGGTGGGCCAGCCGAAATGCCAGCAGGATCGAAGGGTTGTAGCGCCCTCGCTCCAGTGAGATGATGGTCTGGCGTGAAACGCCGACCCGGTCGGCCAGCTCCTGCTGAGTCCAGCCTTTCTGGCAGCGAATCTCTTCTAAACGATTGTCCATGCCGCCTCCTTATGTAAAGCTAACTTGACATATAATAACACGAATCCAAACGAATGTCAAGCTAACTTTACAATGAGAAACCACGAATTTGCAGGAATTTCGTATCGATAGGAGCACGTAAACGAAAACCCGGGTTTCGGCAAGAAACTCGGGTTTTGAAACAAGCAGGCCGGGACCCAGGAATTAGGAAGCGGGGATGCCGGCGGCTGCCTGGATTTAGCGATGGTTGGGGCCGTGAGGCTCCAGCTTCTGCTGAGCCTTCGCAGCGCTGTGCTGCAGCGGCGGATCGCTGCGCGCTTGCCCGGCCTGGGCCTTCTTCATGCCGAGGGCCGCCAGCCAGTAAGTGGTCAGGAAGACCACCGACAGGAAGGTGACGCCGTACATGGCCTTGACGATCGGAAGCGGGCTGTCGGTGCCGGCGTACAGGCCGTGGACGGCCGCGCCAAGGAAGGCCAGCAGGCTGAAGACGTGGATGGCGCGGAAGGCTTTCGAGCCGATGCGGTCGCGGATGTAAAAGGTGACGGTCACGAGCAGGATGATGTAGAAGCTCAAGACGCCCACGCCGACCCACAGCGGCCGGTAGGGGGCGATGAACGGCACCAGGATTTGGGCCAGCGAGAAGGGCAGATAAGCGTCCAGCATCAGCACGCCGATGTGCAGGGCGATGAAGCCGATGGACAGCAGCGAGATGAATTGGTGAAAGTCGAAGGTGTAGACGCCGTGCAGCTTACCTTGTAAGATGCGGCTGGGCACCGCCAGCCCCCAGACTGTCGAGAGCCACAGCAGCAGGTAGCCGGTGATTCCGGCGGCTCGGGTGACGTACCAGAAGCGCTGCGTGGTATCGGCGGCGATCAGCCAGGTGTAGAACGAGCCGAGCGCGCCGCCCAGCGGGGTGGATGTGACCACCAGCACGGCCATGACGGCGAAGACGCCCAACACCAGCAGGGTGGTGACCGCTAAGACTTTTAACACCCAGCCCCACCAGTGATTGCCGGGTTTCATTTCATTGGATTGATTCATCGTACTCATATAAATACTCCTTCGCTTTATCTGAACCCCACAATTTCCCTTCCCGGTCGATCACCACAAATGCCGCCTGGGCATAAGAGTGGATCAACTGCTGGGCTCCATCCGGCCCGGCGATCAGCAGCGCCTTGGCCAGCACCTCGGCCTGAGTGGCGTGGGGGGTGATGGCGGTGGCGCTGACCCAGGGTGACTCGGCCGGCCGGCCGGTGCGCGGGTCGATGATGTGATGGCGCACCTGCCGTCCCTGCTTCCAGGTGCGGCGGGTAACGGAGGAGGTGGCTACCGCACCGTAATGAATGGACAGCACCGCCAGGTCGCTGTCGGGCCGGAAGGGGTCTTCCAACCCAACCGGCCAGGTGGGACTGTCGAGCGGCGTGCCGTAAGCGTACAGGTCGCCGCCGGCGTTGACCGCGCAGGCATTGGCGAACCGGCTCAGGCGCCGGGCGGCGCGCTCCGCGATCCAGCCTTTGGCGATACCGCCCAGGTCGACGCGCATCCTTTTGGGTAAGCGGATCGCCAGTCGGTCTGGGTCGAGCTCAACCTGCTCGAAGGGCGGCGGGACATAGCGGCGCTGGGCCGCTTCCTGGGCGGGCAGATCGCCTTCCGTGCGGATCTCTGTCATGCTGCGGTCGTAACCGGCCTGTTCGAGCGCGCCGAGCACGCCCGGGTTGAACAGCCCGCCGGTGTTCTCAAAATAAATCAAAGATAATTGCACGATCTCGAACAACTCCGGCGAGACGACAAACCAGCTGCCCGCCGAACGGTTGAGGGCAGACAACTCACTGTCCTCGCTGAAACGGGTGAAGCGGCGCTCGTATTCGTGCACCAGCTGCTCCGCCCGCCGGAACCCCTCCGCCACCTGGGCGGGATCCCCCTCGGCGGCCAGCAGGATGCCGGTGTTCATCGCCGAGAATTCCTTGTATTCCATTACGAACCTCTCGTCCGCATACGCGGGATAAAGTTGAATGATTGCTGCGGGATCTGCTGCAGCGGCTGCACTTGCCGGCTGCTGCCAAGCGGCGGCAGCGGTTCGAGCGTGGGCAGCGGGGCGATTTGCGCGGGCGGATTCGCCGCCGATCCGCCGGAAGCCGAGACCGGCTTGCCGGAGTGGGCGAAGGTGACCCAGCCGAACAGGAAGGCCAACATGCTGGCCAGCCCGATCCAAATCTTCAAAAGGGTGCGAAACGCTTGATTTTTCATGGTTGTTCCTCCTTAGCGGTCAATCCCCGTCAAAAAAACCGCCGCCGCTTCCGCCCCCGCCGCGGTTGACGTAAATCTGACCGTTTTGGATCTGGATGACGCCGATCTGCTGGAGCTGCGACAGGATCATCTGATACTGCTGCAGGCTGGTGTTCGTGTCGTTAAGCTGTTGTTTGAGCGTATTCAGCTGCTGCTGGTACTGCTGGTCGCGAGCCTGGTACTGGGCGATCAGGTTTTGCAGCTGCTGCACCTGACCTGTGGCTGATGGATCGGTTGTGCTGCTGGCTGCGGCAGGCGCCTGGGCGGCCACGACCGTGCTGGGGTTGAATAAGGCGTTCAGGCCGATGCCGAGCAGGAAAACGCCCACCACGATGGTGGTGACCAGGGTTGCGATCAATGCAGGTTGTTTTTTCATCATTCCTCCTGTCCCAGGGTTCATTTCCCCCCGGGTGGGTATTTGCTTATGAATATACTGGATGAAGATGACAGAATGATGAAACAGGTCAAATTTGGGGAATTCTAGGAGGGAGCGGGAGTTAAGAGCTTTTTCATAAATTTGTCATGTTCCCGTCATATAATGAAGCAGTGAGAAACAAAGGGAGAAAGAGGATCTTATGCGCATCTTGCTTGTGGAAGACAACCGGCGTTTGAGCCGCTCGCTGCAGATGAGTCTGGTGGACGAGGGCTATGCGGTGGACGCAGCCTATACGGGCACGGAGGCCGAGGAGCTGGCGCTGCTGACCCCGTACGATGCGATCATTTTGGATATTATGCTGCCAGAGAAGGATGGGCTGGCGGTGTGCCGGGAGCTGCGCAACCAGCGGGTCAACACGCCGGTGCTGATGCTGACCGCCCGGGACGATATCGAGGACCGGGTGGCCGGGCTGGACAGCGGCGCGGATGATTATCTGGTCAAGCCGTTCGCCATCGAGGAGCTGCGCGCCCGGCTGCGGGCGCTGCTGCGGCGCAACGCCGAGGAGAAATCGCCGACGCTGCAGGTGGGCGATCTGGCGCTCGACCCGGCGACGCACATGGTCGCGCGGTCCGGGCAGGAGATCGATCTGACGGCTAAGGAGTACTCGCTGCTGGAGTACTTCATGCGCAACCCCAACCGGGTGATCACCCGCGAGATGGCCGAGAGCCACATCTGGAGCTACGACATGATGAACACCTCGAACGTGGTGGACGTGTACATTCGCCGGCTGCGGCGTAAGATCGACGACCCGTTTGATTTCAAGCTGTTCGAGACGGTGCGGGGTATGGGCTACCGGCTGCGAAAGCCGGAGGAATGAGAGCGCCATGTTGATGGATGCATCGCAACCGGCCGCGCCGGGCGGGCAGCGCGGACGCCTTTCCGACTTCTTTCACAGTATCCGCTTCCGGCTGGCGGCCTGGTTCGTGCTGGTGCTGGCGCTGGTGCTGGCGCTTTTCAGCCTGTTCGTCTACTACCGGGAGGCCCAGGCGGTGCGGATGGAAAGCGAAGCGCGGGTGCAGGCGCGGCTGCTGCTTGCCAGCGGCTACTTGCGCGGCCTGGTGGCAGAGACGGCCGAGCAGGGGCGGCTGCCGTCGCTGAATAGCGAACACGGCCCGCAGTTTACGCTCGGAAGCAGCGAGGTGCTGGTGCTGGCGGGGCCTGGCGGCCAGGTTGCGGGGGCCTGGGGGCCGGTCGACGAAAGCAGCGCAGCTGCGCTGGCTGCACAGGCAAGGCAGCCGGGCAGCAGCGGATTCACCTTCCCGATCAATCCCGCGACCACGCCTGCAAGCGGCATCGGGTACATCCCCACCGCCGCACCGGATGCCGCATCCGCCGCCAGGCAAGATAACCGGGCCGAGACCTACCTGTTCGACGGCTCCCGGCTGGAGTTCGATGGGCGCACGTTTGGCACACTGATCCTGGGGCAGCCGCTTGACCCGCTGGGACAGCTGCCGCGGCTGCGCCTGACCCTGGCGCTGGCGGCGCTGGTGACGCTGGGGGCGGCCATGGCCGGGGGCTACTTGCTGGCCGACCGGACGCTGCGCCCGGTCAAAGCCATTACCCGCACGGCGCAGGAGATCAGCGGCAGCGACCTGTCGCGGCGGATGAACATCCACAGCCGGGACGAGCTAGGCCAACTGGCGGCGACTTTTGACCGCATGCTCGACCGCTTGCAGGCTGCCTTCGCCCGGCAGCGCCAGTTCACAGCGGATGCCAGCCACGAGCTGCGCACGCCGCTGACCATCGTAGAACTGGAGACCAGCCGGGCGCTGGGCGGGCAGCGCTCGCAGCAGGAGTACAAACAGGCCCTGCAGGTGATCCAGTCGGAGAACGAGATGATGACCCGGCTGGTGAACGAGCTGCTGACGCTGGCGAGGATGGATGCCGGGCAGATCCAGATCCACGCCGAGACGCTGGACCTGGGCGAACTGGCGCTGGACGTGGCCGAGCGCTATGCGCCGCTGGCGGCTCGTAAGGGCGTGGAGATCCAGGTGGGCGAGCTGGAAGAGCTGCCGGTGCGCGGCGACCGCCAGTATCTGCTGCAGATGGCGGGCAACCTGGTGGACAATGCAATCAAGTACGAGTTGGGGGAAGCAGACAGCCGCGTGAGCGTGGAAACATGCCACCGCAGCCTGGACGGGCGCGATTACGCCTGCCTGCGGGTAGCGGACAACGGGTCCGGGCATTCCTCCAGAGCACTTGCCGCGCCTGTTCGACCGCTTCTACCGGGTCGACCAGGCCCGCTCACACAACGAGGGGGAAGAGGAAGGCGAAGAAACTTCGGGCAGCGGGCTGGGGCTGTCGATCGTGCAGTGGATTGCTCAGGCGCACGGCGGTCAGGTTCGGGTGGAGAGCGAACCGGGGAAGGGGACGGTGTTCGAGGTATTGCTGCCTCTTGTTTAAGAGAGTAGAGAGTAGAGAGCAGAGAGTAGTCAGGTTTTGACTGCTCTCTGTTCTCTACTCTCTGCTCTCTTAATGTTAGGCTTTCTCCTCAATATTCCGGCGAACAATATCGGCGATGGTCATGTCGTGGCGATGGGAGAGCTGGTCGTTGATCATTTGGATCTGTTTCCGGGGGGAGTAGAACACCTCCGACCAGCCGTAACCGGCGCAAGCGGTGTCGGCGATGTGGCTGCCCTCGGGGTCCTGGCCCCACCAGCGGCGGTACTCTTTTTCAAGCTGCGGGTCGATGTGCAGCTCGGGCACGTTGAAGTGGGCCGAGTAGTAGTAGTCGGGCGGCAGGGCGTTCAGCAGGGTCTCGAAGGCGTGCAGGCGCACCCGGATGTTCTGCATGTTGGTGGTGGCGATGCGGCACAGGCCGCGCACGGTGGTCAGGGGGGAGACGACCTCGACCTGCTCCAGCTTGGGGAAGCGCTCGTCGACGCGAGCGATGGTCTCTTTCATCACCAGGCCGGAGGCGATGCTGTCGGCGATGAAGGCGACCCGCATATTCTCGTGCTGTTCGTTGTCGAGGTCTTTGTCCTTGAACAGGGTCATCTCGACCTTACGGTTGTAGACCGGCACGGAGCTGTCGAAGACGTGGTGGGCGTCCAGCAGGATCTCGTCACAGTAGTAGCCATAGTTGGCGTAGATTGCCTCGGCGACCTGGTATTTGAGGCCCTCGCGGGCGATGGGAAAGATGGCGATGTTCTGCTGCTCGTAGAGCGGGATCGAGGAGCGCAGCAGGGGTCCGCTGAGCAGATCGTCGACCGCCTGTCCCATGATGCTGACCCGCCCGGCGCCCATCACCAACTGCCCAGGCAGGCGCACGGATTCAACCCCGTGGGTCTCGTCGGCGCCCAGGCCGATCAGGTCCATCAGGTTGGGGTCGAGGGGGTATTCGTGGGTGTAGATGAAGGCGGAGGTGGCGGGGGTATGGTACAGCGCCAGATCGATGGAATTGCTGCCCTCGACGGAGAGCTTGCCCATACGACAGAGACCGCCCTGGCCGGAGCGCGTTTGGTAGGGCATGGGTTCTTCCAGCTCCAGCAGGGCTCTCACCTGGCTGCTGTCGTCTTCTGAAAAGACAAAACGGTAAGACAATTTCGGCATGATATCTCCTTTAAGGAGACAGGTCCGGGCGGATACCTGGACCTGCCCGGTTAATTCTACCCGAAAGAAGGGATTCGTCAATCAGTTGATGAGGGATTGGGGTGAGTCTCTAATCATTCAAGCCAGTCGTTGGAGCGGGTGACCTGGAGCTTAACACCTCGGGGCGGGTGCTTAGGTTCTCGACTCTATTCGCTGCTTGTCTAGCAAATCGAGCCCGTTAAACCACCCCCTTCTCTTGCAAGGTAATCCAGGGATAGGGTTACCGGGTTTGGTTCCTTGGTTCCTTGGTTCCCAAAGGTATAGGGAATGGGAACCAAGGAACCAAGGAACCAAAATCAGCATCGGATGCGATCAGGTACGCAAGGCTCACAGATGCCGGTCCGTTTCTCAAACGACGATTCGATTCAACCATTTTGCGCCTCCAAAGTTTGGTTCCTTGGTTCCTTGGTTCCTAAAGGTATAGGGAATGGGAACCAAGGAACCAAGGAACCAAAATCAGCATCGGCTGCGATCGGGTACGCAAGGCTCACGGATGTCGGTCTCATTTCTCAAATAACGATTCGATTCAATCATTCTGCGCCTCCAAAGTTTGGTTCCTTGGTTCCTTGGTTCCCAAAGGTATAGGGAATGGGAACCAAGGAACCAAGGAACCAAAATCCGCATCGGGTGTGATCGGGTATGCAAGGCTCACGGACGTTGGTCCGTTTCTCAAACAAGGATTCGATTCAAACATTTTGCGCCTCCAAAGTTTGGTTCCTTGGTTCCTTGGTTCCCAAAGGTATAGGGAATGGGAACCAAGGAACCAAGGAACCAAAATTGGCATCGGCTGCGATCGGGTATGCAAGGCCCCGGAAGTAGACCCTAAATCCCTGGACCCTAACACCTCGGGATGGGTGCTTAGGTTACTCAGGTAGAGAAAATTCGGGATTAATTGGCAGGTATTGCTAGACAAGTTGCCAATAGGTTCTAGAACCTAAGCACCCGCCCCGAGGTGTTAGGGTCGGTCTCTGACTTCCTCGTGAAGCGCCCTGTAAGGGCAGCCTGGGGCTGCGTCTGCCTGAGTATTTACCTTTTATGCTACAATGGCTCAATCCTTACCCTTAACGAGACGCAATGACTTCCCTCAATACACGCATCAACGCTGCCTCCCGCGAACTCAAGCTGTTCGCTATCGCTTCTTTGACCATGGGCATGGGCTACGCCATGGTCGAACTCGGTCACCAACAATTTTCTCGACGCCCGCTTTGCATTGAGCGGCTTCCAGCGCTCATTCCTGGAAGTGCCGCGCGAGCTGCCGGGCTTGCTGATCGTGTTCATTTCGGCGCTGCTGTGGTTCCTGTCCAGCCGGCGGTTGGGAGTGATCGCCATGTCGCTGGGACTGACCGGGGCGCTGCTGATCGGCTTCGCCACGACCAGCTACGGCATCATGATCATCTGGCTGTTTATCTATACCCTGGGCTCGCATATTTTCATCCCACTGCAGTCGGCGATCGGCATGGAGCTGGCCAGCGACGGCAAGACCGGCCACCGCCTGGGGCAGTTTAACGCCATCCGCAACCTGGCCGGGATCATCGGCAGCTTCATCATTTTCCTGGGCTTCCGTTACTTGGGGTTCCAATTCCAGCACGCCTTCGCCCTGGCAGCGGTGGGATTCGCGGTTGCAGCCTATCTGATGTTCCGAATGACGCCGGAGAAGCCGAAGAAAGCGCCGGTGTTCTTGAAGCTGCACAAAGAGTACCGGCTGTACTATGTGCTGGCGGTGCTGTACGGCTCGCGCAAGCAGCTGTTCATCACGTTTGCGCCGTGGGTGATCGTGACGATCTTCCACCAGCCGACGCAGACGCTGGCGACGCTGTATACCATCGGCGGGATCATCGGGATCGCCTTCCAGCCGCTGCTGGGCTGGGCGGTGGACAAACTGGGCGAGCGCTTCGTGCTGGCGACCGAAGCGGTGATGCTGATGCTGGTGTGCTTCGGCTACGGCTTCGCCAAATCGTTGTTCCCTGAGCATTTTGCGTTCCTGTTTACCTGTGGACTGTACCTGATCGACCAGATGCTGATGTCGGTCAACATGGCGCGGGCTACCTATATGAAGAAGATCGCCCTGCAGCCCGAGGATGTGCAGCCGGCGCTAACTACGGCGGTATCGATGGATCACGTCTTCTCGATCTCGATTGCGTTGATCGGCGGGGTGATTTGGAACACGTTTGGCTACCAGTACGTGTTTGTGATGGGTGTGGTGATCGCAGTGATCAATTTTGCGGCCGCGATGCGCATCCGCCTGCCGCAGTCCGTCGCGATTGAGGCGCCGCAGGGAGCGCTGCGAATCGCGGGCGACTGATTTAACAAGAGAGGGTGGAGAGTGGAAAGCAGAGAACGGTCAGAAATTTTCTGACCGTTCTCTGCTTTCCACTCTCCACCCTCTCTTTTTTACTGCTCCCATACATGGGCGCTGGAGATGGCTTCGCGCAGATTGTCCCAGGGGGTATCGGCGGGGACGGTGCAGTCGGCGGCCAGGATGAAGCGTTTGGGGGCCTGCTCCAGCGCGGCGGCAGCGGCGGAGCGCACCTCGGGTAAACTGCCGTGCGCCAGGATGCCCAGGCGTTCCAGGCCGCCCATGAAAGGCCGCCCGAACAGATCGGCGACTTGCTGCGGGGTGAGCTTGCCGGTGGTCAGTTCGAGGCTGGCGTTGACGATCTGTCCGGGATAATCGGCGAAGGGGGCCAGATCGTCGTAGGGCAGGCGGTAGTCGCACACGTGCAGGATGTTGAAGGGGCAGTGAGCGTCGGCCTCTTGCATGACGGCCAGATCGGTGGGGCGGATGTAGTCGGTAAAGAGGCTGCGGTCGCCGAAGCGCGCCGCCTCGCCGCCCTGGGTGGAGGTGTAGAAACCGTCCAGCCCAAGATCGATGCAGGCGCGCATGAAGCCGAGCAGGCTCTCGGTGATCGTCTCCAGCCCGGGCTTGACTGCCTCGGGGTCTTCTTGCAGGTGAGCGACCAGGGCCGGCTCTCCAACGGTCTGCCCGGCGAGCATGAAGGGTGAGTAGAGCGTCAGCACCACCAGGGCCTCGGATTTGGCGGCCTTGACCAGCCCTTCGACCACGCGCAGCGGCTCTTCGTAGAAGTCCAGTCCATAGAAGGGCATATTTTTCCAGTCGGACGGTTTTTGGATCGAGTCCAGGCGCGGAAAGTTCTTCTCGTATTGGATCTTGACGAAGTCCATGCCGGTATAGTGGAAGTATTCCAAATGGCGGTCGATGGCAGCTTGGCCGGATTTATACCCCTCACCGAAGTGCAGGAAGAAGGCGGCCGGGATGTAGGCTGGGGTCCGGTTGGGCTCGAGCAGGCTGAGGACCGCATCGCGTTTATTTTGCATGTGAGTTTTCCTCTCTTCATCGCTGTGCGAGCGGTGGAGGGTTCGGTAGAGAGGATGCGCCGCTGCTCGCACAGGTCCTCTCTTCATGCCACTATTATAAATGGCGGCTCCCGGCCTTGGAAGTACTGCACGTTTTGATTCCAGAAGCACCTTTCGATGAGCAGCCGCGCCGGTAAACGTAAACCTTGATTATAGGAAGGTATGGAGCAAATTACAATTACCCTGGGTGCGCTTCAATTTGCGGGTAGTGGTGTCGGCGGGGCCGGAGTTAACAAACCAGCAAGGAGGGGGATTTGCTCGCCCCGACCGCGCGAAACCGGCGTAGAATTTTATACAGAGGCCTAAATCATTCTTGACAGATCATTCAAAACCCGGGTAAAATAAGACCGACCGGTCGGTTTTATTAGGAGGTAAATGTGGCACAGCAGCGCAGTGAAGAGACCCGGGCAAAGATTTTATCGGCGGCAGAGAAGTTGTTCGCCCAAGAGGGCTACGACGCCACCGGCGTGGCGGAGATCTGCCGCGAGGCGGGCGTCAGCAAGGGCGCCTTCTACCACCATTTCGACAGCAAGCAGTCGGTCTTCCTCAACCTGCTGGATCAGTGGCTGGAGCGGCTGGATGCACAGATGCGGCGCATCCGCGAGTCCAGCCTGAACGGAACCCAGGCGCTGATCGATATCGCAGGGGTGACCGGCAGCGTGTTCAGCGACGCCGAGGGCCGCCTGCCGATCTTCCTGGAGTTCTGGACCAAGGCGATCCACGACCCGGACGTGTGGCAGACCGTGCCGGAACAGTTCGCCCGCTACCGGCGCTTTATTGCCGACTTGCTGTGTCAGGGAATGGGACAGCACTGCCTGAATGAGGCGGATACGGATTCGGCGGCGCGGCTGGTGATGGCGTTGGCAATCGGCATGATGGTGCAAGGGCTGGTGAACCCACAAGAAACCGACTGGGGCAAGGCGATTCAGGAGGGGATTGTCGTCCTGATCGATGGAATGGAGCAGAAAAGGTCTGAGCAAGCTTAATTCTAATCCTTTTCTTAACCATACTCTAATCGTGATTTTGACTGAATCCATTTACAATCGTCACTTGAGCCGCAATTACATTCAATGCAATACTCGAAGGGGTTAACAACGGAATGAAGCATTCAACAAAGGTATCTTTACAGGTTGAAGAGGTGATGGGACCGGTCGTCCAGACAGAAAAACCTCTGATCCAATTACGAGACGTTACCAAAACTTATCGCACCAGCTCGGGCGATTTTCCCGCTTTGAAAGGCATTTTCGCAGAATTTTACCGGGGAGAACTGATCGGCATTATCGGTAAATCGGGCGCAGGCAAGTCTACGCTGATCAACATGATCGCCGGGGTCGACCAATTGACAGCCGGTGAAGTCTGGTTCGAAAACATCCCCGTTCACACATTGTCTGAAGATCAAAAAGCCACCTGGCGCAGCCAGAGCGTGGGGGTCGTCTACCAGACCTTCCAGCTCATGCCAACGCTGTCGCTGCTGGACAATATTCTGCTGCCGATGGAATTTGGCGGCTTCTATAAACGCGGCCAGAGCGAGGAACGCGCCCTGGAACTGCTGCGCGCCGTGGAGCTGGAGGACCATGCCTTCAAGAAGCCTTCGGCCATTTCGGGTGGGCAGCAGCAGCGCGCCGCTATCGCACGCGCCCTGGCCAACGATCCATCCGCCATCGTCGCAGACGAGCCGACCGGCAACCTCGACACGGCCACCGCCGAGACGATTTTTGCGCTGTTCCAAAAGCTGGCCGATCAGGGCAAGACCGTGATTGTGGTCAGCCACGAGCGCAGCCTGTCTGAGCGGGTCAACCGCATCCTCGAAATCGCCGACGGCGAGCTGATCTACAAGAATTGATGTTCGTATGAGCCATCCTTTTTCCAAATTATCCTCCCGCCCAGAAGCGGGCATTCAAATGCGCCAGATCGTCAAGAAGTTTAAGACGGTAGCGGGCGACGTGACCGTCTTGAAGAGCATCGATGCCAACTTTTACCCCGGCGAGTTTGTGGGCGTGATCGGCAAGTCGGGCAGCGGCAAGAGCACGATGGTCAACATGCTGACCGGAATCGACCGGCCTACCTCGGGCGAGGTGCAGATCGGCGGGACGCTGGTGCACAAGCTGAACGAGAGCCAGATGTCGCGCTGGCGGGGCAAGAACCTGGGCATCGTGTTCCAGTTCTATCAGCTGATGCCGGTGCTGACCCTGCTGGAGAACGTGATGCTGCCGATGGACATCGCCGCCAAAGTGCCGGCTGCCGAGCGCGAGACGCGCGCCATGCAGCTGTTGAAGTTGGTGGGGCTGGAGGAAGAAGCTCACAAGATGCCCTCGGCTGTTTCGGGCGGGCAGCAGCAAGCCGCGGCGGTTGCGAGGGCCATGGCCAACGACCCGCCGATCATCATCGCGGATGAGCCGACCGGCAACCTGGATTCGAAGACCGCCGAGCATATCATCGAGATCTTCGAGGAGCTGGTTGCGCAGGGCAAAACCATCATCATGGTCACGCACGATCCGCAGTTGTCGCAGCGCACCGGGCGAACCGTGCTGCTGTGTGACGGTGAGATCGTCCACCCGGCCATCGCAGCCGGGCTGCCGATGTTGAGCCACCCGCAGATGCTGCAGCTGACCAAGCACAGCCGCGAGCTGCGCTTCGAGCCGGGGGAGAGCATCGTGCAGGCGGGGCAGCGGGTGGAGGCGCTCTACCTGGTGGCCTCGGGACAGGTGGAGATCGGGCAGCGCTACCGGTTGGGGCCGGGCGGCGCCTTCGGGCAGATGGCGCTGCTGAGCGGGCAGCCGGCGCATACTGCGGCCGTGGCGGGGCAAGGCCAGCCGGTGGAGGCGTTGGCGGTGGAGGGTGGGGCGCTGTGCGAGCTGATCGGCCAGTCGAGCAAGCTGCGTGAAAGCCTGTTGGGCAAGGAGGCGCACCTGTGAGCGGGCCGGGCATTTTCAAACCCAGTGGGCGCAAGGTGCTCTCTGACCTGTGGAGCAACAAGGTGCGCACGGCGCTGGTGGTGGCTTCGATCGCGGTAGGCGTGTTCGCGGTGGGCATGATCGCCGGGGCATACGATATCATCCCCAGAGACATGAACAACAGCTACCGGTCGGCCAACCCGGCCAATATCCAGATCACCACGGCGCCCTTCGACCACGACCTGCTGGACACGATCGCCAAGGTGGATGGGGTGCAGGCGGCGCAGGGACGGCGCACGGTGGCGGCGCGGATGAAGACCGGGTCGAAGACCTGGGTCAGTTTCAGCATCATCGCCTCGTCCAGCTTCAAGCCCGATCAGATCGACGCCAAGCTGCCGATTTCGGGGGCGTTGACGCCGCCCAAGGATGAGGTCATCCTGGAGAAGAAAGCCGCCGAGAAGTATCACGTCCAGCCGGGCGACCTGTTGACGGTCGAGCTTTCGGACGGAACCGAGCGCGCGATTCGGGTGGCGGGCATCGCCCAAGACCTGACCTCGGGCATCGGCGGGATGATGGACAACGCGCGCGGCTACGTGATCGCCGATACACTGGAGTGGCTGCACGAACCGCGCTACTACTCGCAGCTGCTGGTGACGGTCAAGGACCAGCCCAACGACCCGGCCACGATCCAGCAGGTGACCGACCGGGTGACCGACAAGCTGGAGAACGGCGGGCGGGAGGCCTACCAGATCAAGCAGTCGGCGCAGAACAAGCACCCCATGGAAGGGATTTTGCAGGCGATGCTGCGTATCCTGCTGGTGCTGGGCTTGCTGATCCTGTTCTTGAGCGGCTCGCTGATCTCGAACACGCTGTCGGCGCTGCTGAACCAGCACTTGCAGCAGATCGGTATCATGAAGCTGGTAGGGGCGCGGCGCTTGCAGATCATCAGCATGTACCTGGCGCTGATCACGGCGTTCGGGCTGCTTGCGCTGATCCTTGCGGCCCCGCTGGGGGCCTGGGCGGCCTATGCGCTGTCGGACTTTGCGGCCGGCATGGTCGGCTTCCCGTTGAGCGGCTTCCGGATCGTGCCTGGGGCGATTGCGCTGCAGGTGGTGGTTTCGCTGGCGGTGCCGCTGATCTCGGGCAGCCTGCCGGTGCTGGCCGGGGCACGGGTGACGGTTAAGAAGGCGATTGCCGGGAACTCCTTGGGGGAGTCTCAACCGGAACAGCGCGGCCTGTTCGACCGCTGGCTGGCGGGGCTGAAGGGCATGTCGCGGCCGGCGCTGGTGTCGGTGCGCAACACCTTCCGGCGTAAGGGCCGCCTGGCGCTGACCTTGTTAACGCTGACGCTGGGCGGGGCGATCTTCATCTCGGTGTTCAACGTGCAGGTCTCGCTGAACAACAAGATCGAGCAGATCACCCACTACTTTGGGGCCGACGTGAACCTCGACCTGGGGCGCAGTTACCCGGTGGAGCAGATCTCGGCGATGGTCAAGGAGATTCCGGGTGTGGCCAAGGTGGAGCCGTGGATCATGACCGGGGCCAGCATCCTGAAGCCGAACGGGGACGTGGATAAGGACGTCTCGCTGTTGGCCCCACCGGCCGGGAGCGAGATGGTCAAGCCGATCCTGATGGAGGGACGCTGGCTGCTCCCGAACGATCAGGTGGCGATCACGGTCAACGAAGCCTTCCTGCGCGAGTATTCGGGCCTGAAGGTGGGGGACAGCTTGCACATGAAAGTGGGCGGTAAAGAGGCGGATTGGACGGTGGTGGGCGTCTTCCAGTTCACCGGCGTGGATGAGCTGATCGCCTACGCCAACTATGGCTACCTGTCGCAGCTGCTCAATACGCCCAGCAAGACGGCCACCTTCCGCATTTCTGGGCAAGACCACAGCCTGGCGTCGCAGGAGAAAATCAGCCGCGAGCTGGAGACGGAGCTGCGGGCGCAGGGCGTGCAGATCAGCAACGTAGAGGCGGGCGGCTCGTTCACCAAATCGATGACCGAGTACATCGGCATCCTGACCGGGTTCCTGATCGTCATGGCGCTGCTGACCGCGCTGGTGGGCAGCATCGGCATGGCGGGCACGCTGAGCATGAACGTGATGGAGCGCACGCGCGAGATCGGCGTCTTGCGGGCGATTGGGGCCTACAACGGCGTGATCCTGCGGCTGGTGCTGGTGGAAGGCTTGATCATCGGGGTGATCAGCTACGCCTTTGGGGCTGCGCTGTCCTTCCCGATCTCGACCTTGCTGGCCGAGTTGATCAGCCAGGCCATCTTCAGCTCCCCGGCCAACTTCGCCTTCACCCTGCAGGGCTTCGGCATCTGGCTGGGGGTGGTGGTGCTGCTGAGCGCAGGGGCCAGCCTGATCCCGGCCAACAGCGCGAGCAAGATGACCATCCGCGAGGTGCTGGCGTACGAGTGAGTGAGAAAGAGAGTAGAGAACAGAGAGCAGTTTGTCAAGTCCTGAAATACGTTTACAGGAAAAACAGGAACATCGAACACATTGATGCAGTCAGCATGTAGCCCCAGGCATCCTCGCGAAGTACCCTGTGAGGGCAGCCTGGGGTTTCAGCGACAGGAAAGTAGATTGGCAAGGGGCGCGTGCAGATGATGAACCTCAGGTAGCCCTTACAGGGCTGCCTCGCGAGGATGCCGGGGGATTCGTTCCTGAACCAGTCGAGACGGTTGGCAAGCACCTTCTGCTTGCGCAAGGCCCAGAGCGGATATACAATTTCCTTGTTGGCAGAACCTTCAACTGGCAGTCGCATGACCACTTATATCGCTACCCGGACAGCGTAACGGTGACCGGCGATTGGCGGTGCGTGGTATGGAGGGATTTATATGGGCGCATCGAAGAAAGTCAAGTCGACGGCTTGCCGGGGGAATCGGGGCGTGTCTGTTCCGTACAGGGCGCCGTGCGGACTGCGGGTGGGAAGACTCCATCGATATCAGCCGGAGGCATATTGAAAAAATACCTGAAAGAATATCAATGGTCTAATGTTTTTGCGATGATCCGCAATCTACAATTAGAGCCGAAAACATGCAGCGATGATTTCCATCATCGTTTGGTGGTGATTACCGGCGCAACTTCAGGGATTGGTTATGCAACGGCGAGAAAGTATGCTTCGCATGGAGCCGATATTTTATGTATCAACCGCAATGAAAAGAAATCAAAAGAAATATGTGAAACCCTTGCAAGCGAGTTCGACACCCAATGCAGCTATTGGATCGCAGATTTTTCTAAATTGTCTGACGTACATGCAACTGCAAAGCAGCTATCCATCTTAGACCGAGATATTGACGTGTTCATCCATAATGCTGGGGTCTATATCACAAAGAAAACGCTTACTGAAGACAAGATCGAGGTGGTTTTTCAGACCAATTATTTGAGCACGTTTATTTTGAACTATTGCCTTCGAGAAAAGCTCAAACATCAAAAAAGCGGGCGGATATTATTCGTAAATTCGGAAGCCTATCGCTTCTCGGTATCGGGCCTGCATTTGGATGATCTATTTTGGGATCATCATCATTATTCAGGCTTGAAGAGCTACAGCGCTGCCAAGATGGCACAGCTGCTCTCGATGATAAAATTTAATGAATATTTCCAAGGAACCGGAATTACGGTGAATGCAATGCACCCAGGTAACGTAAGAACCAACAGCGGGAAAGACAACGGTTTCGCCTATAAACTTTTCAAGCGTGCGCTGATTGACCGTTCTGCACGACCTGCCGATGTTTCCGCAGAAGCCCTATATTACTTAGGTGTTTCCAGTGAAATGGAAGGAATATCCGGCAGGTTTTTCAATCTCACCACTGAGGAAGAGCTCGCTCCGCCTGCGCTGGACAAAGATGCTGCGGAAAGTTTATGGACGATCAGTCTCGAGTTAGGTGGTTTAAATGGAAACAGGCAATAAAAAAGTTGTCATCGTTGGCGCTGGAATGGCCGGGTTAACTGCGGCCGCTTATTTAAGCCGAGAAAATTTTGATGTCTTGCTCCTGGATAAAAATGATCGAACCGGGGGATTGTTAAGCACCTTTGAGAGCAGCGGGTTTTCCTTTGATTCCGGCCCAAGGGCTTTTGTCAATTCCGGAATTGTGAAGCCAATGTTGAAAGATCTGGGAATTGACTTGGAGCTTTTAGAAAATAAAATCTCGATCGGGGTTGAAGATCACCTGTTCCGGGTGAATTCGATGGGCAATTTACAGGATTATCAACAAGTGTTGATCCAGCTGTACCCGGAAAGCAAGGCGGATATCGAAAAAATCATCCTCCTGATTAAGCAGCTGTCCGGATATAACCAGGTGTTATATGAATTTGACAACCCGAATTTTGGCGATCGCATGCGCGACAAGAAGTTCGTGGTTAGGAAACTGATCCCGTGGACCTTTAAGTTTTTACATGCATTAAGGATGTTTCGTCAATTCAACATGCCAATGGAAGGATTTTTAAAAGGTTTATCGGAGAACCAGTCGTTAATCGATATTTTAACACAACATTTTTTCCGGAAAACGCCAACCTATTTCGCATTGGGCTATTTTTATGTGTACCTGGATTATTTCTACCCGAAGGGTGGAACCGGCGCATTGGACCGCATGTTGAAAGAGAAAACTCTGAGTTGTGGTGGGGATATTCAACTGAATACCCACATTGTGGACGTTATTCCCTCCGAATCAAAAGTGATTGATTCGGAGGGCGGTTGTTACTCGTACGATCATTTGATCTGGGCAGCCGATTTAAAAACGTTGTACCGGTGCCTGAATCCCGCCGGAATCGATCCAACAACAACCCAAAAAATTGAATCGGAGGCGCAGCGGATCCTTTCTTCCAAAGGGGCTGAATTTATCTTTATTATGTTTATTGGGGTAAACCGTCCTCCGATCTATTTTGAGGATAACGGCGGCGCGCACCTGTTCTACACACCCTCAAAGCAAGGATTGGGAGAGACGAACGTCCAAGAAAGACTACGTCTTCTTGAAGATTTTGATCAAAAATCAAAAACCGAGATACTCGATTGGGTGGAAAAATACATCCGGTTAAATACCTTCGAAATTTCGATCCCGGCCCTTCGTGACAGCAGCATGGCGCCTGAAGGGCAAACCGGACTGATGATAAGCTGCCTGTTCGATTATGACGTGATGGTAAAAGTTGAAAAAGCCGGATGGTATGATGAATTAAAGAAAACAATTGAAAATCAGATCATCGATATTTTTTCAAAAACGATTTATCAGGACATGGATGAAGATATCCTTTTCAAGTTTTCGTCGACGCCTCTGACAATCCAGAAGATATCCGGAAGCTCCGAAGGAGCGATTACCGGATGGTCATTTGAAACCGAACCCCCAGTCGTCAATACCTTGATCAATATCCCAAAATCCGTCTTTACCCCGATCCCAAATGTCTATCAGGCAGGTCAGTGGGCATATTCCCCGGCAGGCGTGCCCATCGCAATGTTAACAGGCTGGTATGCGGCCCAAGATCTTATGAAGCAATCAAAGAAAAGGTGAAAACGGCAGTAGAATATTTGTGAGCGGCACGCGGAATTATCCTTATCAGGAGACATGCAAATGTTCGCAACGGTTGTGATCCTGGCGTTCATATTCCTGGAGTTTTCCAATGTTTTGGCCTTGTATTTTGCCCCCGGTTCCAAGTACGCCAATGCAGTGGGTGTGTTTTCCGCCTGGGAAAAATCCAAACAGGACCCGGAAATCCATGCCTTCGTCCGATACCTCGTCTATTGGGTGGCCGGAGCAAAATTAATTTTCCTTTTCCTCCTGGGGGTGATTGCCCTGTTCGGAAATTCTGCCATGCAGCGCATGAGCCTGGCAGCGGTATGCATTGCAACCATTTCTTTTTACTGGCGCTTATTCCCATTAATTCGAAAATTGGATCGGAACGGGCAAATTAACCCTAAGAATTACTCCATTGTTATTGGAGCGATGATTTCCGTATTGATCGTGTTTTTTGCGCTGGCGGCGATTCTTGGATGAAAACTGCCCCCAGGGTATCCTGATCTACGATCAATCGTCAGCCAGCGCTTCCCGGTAGGAGTCCAAATCCTCGGCCGGCTGGGGGTAGGCCATGTGCAGGCCATCCAGCGCGTCGACCAGGGCGGCGGAGATGATCAGGTCGCGGTACCACTTGCGGTTGGCAGGCACGACGAACCAGGGGGCGTATTTCGTGCTGGTCTTCTCGATGGCATCCTGGTAGGCTTGCTGGTAGTCGTCCCACAGCTCGCGCTCTTTGAGGTCGCCGGGGTTGAACTTCCAATTCTTGGCGGGCTCGTCCAGGCGGTCGAGCAGGCGCTTGCGCTGTTCGTCCTTGCTGATGTGCAGGAAGAACTTGAGGATGGTGGTGCCGGTTTCGGCCAGCATTTCTTCGAAGTCGTTGATCTGGTCATAGCGTTTACCCCAGACCTCGGGCGGCGCGAGGTTGTGGACGCGCACCACCAGCACATCTTCGTAGTGGCTGCGGTTGAAGATAACGATCTCGCCGCTGCCGGGCACCTGCTTGTGGATACGCCAGAGGTAATCGTGGGCCATTTCCTGGGGCGTGGGCACCTTGAAGGAGGCGACGCGCACGCCCTGCGGGTTGACGCCCTCGAACACACGCCGGATGGTGCTGTCTTTACCGGCGGTATCCATGCCCTGCAGGACGATCAACAGGCGGCGCTTGCCCTCGGCGTAGAGCAGCTCTTGCAGCGTCTCCAGGCGGGTATTGAGCCGGTCGAGCTTTTCTTTCGCGTCGTCCTTGTCATCGTCCCAGGCTTTGGTCTCCTGGGGATCGTAGTCCTGGAGGTCGATTTTCTGGCCGGGCTCGATCCGGTAGCGTTTCCAGTCGATGGAGGTCATGGTAGAGGTTTCCTTTCGGTCAGGCAGGATAGGTTAAGTATAAATTAAAACGAGAACGGAGAGTGGAGAGTCGAGAACAGTTAGCGTGTCATTCTAACGGTTCTCGACTCTCCACTCTCTGTTTTTCTAATTTTTACCCACTTGACACAGCCCGCCTCTTGGTTATACACTCTTCTTGTATATCTTCCAGAACTTCCAATTTATCCGCAATAAGGAGAACATCATGGCCACATTCTCGCGCATGCCCCGCTACGACGTTCGCAACGACGGCTTTGGGCCGTATGCCGTGTATTACTGCGACGCCTGTGAGCGAGAGTTCCGCAGCCAGCCGGACGCGATCAACACCTTTACCCAGGATATCGGCAAGTCGGCGATGAGCGGGCTGCTCCGCAAGGTGCCGCTGGTGGGCAACACGCTTGCCAACAACGCGCTCGGCGAAGACCCGCGCTACACCTACAGCATGACCCCCGTCCAATTGGAAGCGGCCTGGAAGCAGGTGCAGGTGCATTTCCGTGAATGCCCAACCTGCAGCCGGCTCGTGTGCCTGTCTGATTTCGACACGCAGAGCGGTTTCTGCCAGGATGACAGCCCGCGCACGAACGAGATCGCCGAGGCGCGCGGCGAGCAGACCGGCGCAGCCCTGAAGGGATTGGCGAACGCCTTTGGGCTGGGCGAGACATTCAAGAATGTCGAGAAGGCCAGCAAGGCCGCCGCCGATGCCGCCAGCCAGGTCGCTAGGTGTCCGAGCTGCGACACGATGGCTGCACCCGGTACCAAGTTCTGCCCGGAATGCGGCTCGGCCATGATCCAACCGGAATCTGGCAAGTGCCCGAAGTGCGGTGCGGAGGTGCATGGCGCCAAGTTCTGCCCCGAGTGCGGGACGAAGATGGAGCAAAAACCGGCTAACTGCCCGAGCTGCGGCGCGGACGTGAAGGGCGCCAGGTTCTGCCCGGAGTGTGGCACGAAGGTCGGGTAAGGGATCCGTTCGGGAGACTCTCCGTCCCCAGCCTCCCTCCCACGCGGAGCCTCCCTCCGTCCCATGCTCCGCGTGGGACGATCCCTCGGGCGCTCCGCGCCCCCTGGGCTAGCAGCGGGAGGAAGAGGACGCGGAGCGTCTTGGGCTCCGTCCCATGCTCCGCGTGGGACGGAGGGACGGTCCAGCGCGGGACGGACGGAGGCTCCGCGTGGGACGGAGAGAGACGGCCTGGTTTCTGACCGAAACCAGGTTCCTTAAGGAGTACTCCTTTGAAGAAACATTTCAATTCCCGCAGATGGGGTTGGCGGCTGGCTGCCGTGCTGCTGTTCGAGCTGGCGCTGGCATCCTGCGCGTCGAGCGAGGTGACCGATGCGCCGGTGGAGCCACGACCAGCCGAGATCTTCATCCCCAACCCGGCGAAGACTGGCGGCCTGCCGCCATCCAAAACCACGTTCGACACACTGATCCCGAAGCCGACGGAAGCGGCAGCAACCGGCAGCATTTTTAACCTGACGCCCGAAACGCAAGTTTACGTCTCGCCCGGCGACGCAGAGGTGCGCGCGGTTGCGCAGTACCTGGTCGACCGGCTCAACCGGGGCAGCGGCTACTCCCTGGCGGTGGCGTTCCCACCAGACCGCCTGCCTGAGAACTCGATTGCGCTGACGCTGAATGCCGACCCGGCCCTGGGCCCGGAGGGCTACACCCTGGAGGTGACCGAGCAGGGGGTGCGCCTGTCGGCTGTGGAGCCGGCCGGGTTGTTCTATGCGGTGCAGACGCTGCGCCAGCTGTTCCCCGCAGCGATGGAAGCGAGCGAGCCGCAGCCGGGGCCGTGGACCCTGCCAACCGGTACGGTGCGCGATACCCCACGCTTCGAGTGGCGCGGGGCGATGCTGGACGTGGCCCGGCACTTCTTTTCTGTGGAGGACGTTAAACGCTACATCGACCGGATGGCGGCGTACAAGTTCAACCGCCTGCACCTGCATCTGAGCGACGACCAGGGCTGGCGGCTGGAAATTCAATCCTGGCCCAAGCTGACCGAGATAGGTGGCGGGAGCGAGGTGGGCGGCGGCGAGGGCGGCTTCTACACCCAGGCAGAGTATGCCGAGATCGTGGCGTACGCGCAGAGCCGCTTCATCATGGTGCTGCCGGAGATCGACATGCCCGGGCACACCAACGCGGCGCTGGCCTCGTATCCGGAGTTGAACTGTGACGGCAGCGCAACCAGGCTGTACAGCGGCACGCGGGTGGGCTTCAGCTCGTTGTGCCTGGACAAGGACGTCACCTACCGGTTCATCGATCAAGTGATCGGCGAGGTGGCGGCGCTGACGCCGGGGCCATACATCCACATCGGCGGCGACGAGGCCAAGGCCACTCCGGCGGCCGATTACCGCAAGTTCATGGCGATCGTGCAGGAGATCGTGGCGGCGCACGGCAAGCAGATGGTGGGCTGGGAAGAGATCGGGCAGATCGACCTGCGCCCGGACTCGGTCGCCCAGGTCTGGAACCATGGCGGCGGGCGCAAGGCTGCCGCACAGGGGGTGAAGCTGGTGCTCTCACCGGCCGAAAAGACCTACCTGGATATGCAGTACGATCCCTCTTCGAAGTTGGGGCTGCACTGGGCCGGGTACGTGGAGGTGCAGGACGCCTACGAGTGGGATCCGCTGGCGCAGCCGGGCGCAACGCCCGACAACGTTCTGGGGGTCGAGGCGCCGCTGTGGTCGGAGACGACCGAGACCATCGACGAGGTGGAGTGGCTGGCGTTCCCGCGCCTGCCGGGCCATGCCGAGATCGGCTGGTCGCAGGCCGAGTGCCGCGGCTGGGAGGAATACAGGCTGCGGCTGGCGGCGCACGGGCCGCGGCTCACAGCCATGGGGGTAGATTTTTATCGCTCGCCGCAGGTGCCGTGGGAGTAGAAATAGACAGCAGAGAGTAGAGAGTAGAGAGCAGAGAGCAGCCAGTTTCCAGACTGCTCTCTAATTTCTGCTCTCTACTCTCTCTTACTGATGATGTTCCTTCTCGTAGGCCATGGCCTCTGCCCGTGACTTGTGGATGGTCTTGTCGGGGTGCTCGGGCGGGGCGTATACGGTGTAGAGCTTGAGCATGTCTGTGTCAGAGGTGTTGACAATGTTGTGCTGAGTGCCGGCCGGGACGACCACGGCCGAGCCGTCACGCAGGACGATCTCCTGGCCGTCAAGCACGGCTTTGCCCTTGCCGGCCTCGATGCGGATGAACTGGTCGGTATCGTCGTGGACTTCCATGCCGATGTCCTCGCCGGGCCGGAGCGCCATGACCACCAGCTGCTCGTTTGGCCCGGTGAACAGCACCTCGCGGAAATATTCGTTTTCCAGTGTTTTCTTCTCGATATCGATGTGATATCCTGCCATTTCTCAATCCCTCCTTCATTCTAGATGAACGTGGGTTTTATCTTACCTGAAAATGGACAGGGGTGTCATTAAAAAGACAAGTGAACGTCGCCGTGTCACGTTTGCCGAGCAGGACCATCGGACGGCCTTGATCTGGAAGGGGCTCAGGTCAAGGTTCGCCATTTCACTCCTCCGCTTTGACTTTCAGCGCCAGCACCGTGAAGTCATCCTGCTGGGGGCCGCCCTCGGTGAAGAGCTTCACCTGATCCCACAAGCGCATGCACAGTCGGCCAGTGCACTCGTCACGCAGGGAAGCCAGCATGGCGACCACTTCCTCCTGGGTGATCTCCTCCCCGGCCGGGTTCATGGCCTCGGTCAAGCCGTCGCTGGAGATCAGCAACAGGGCTTGCGGCGGTAGGATCAGGCTGTGCTCGTCCAGGCGGAGGTCCTCGAACAACCCCAGCGGCTGGCCAATGCCCTGCGGCACCTGCACGCGCTGGTAATCTGCATTCAGAATCAGCGGGTAGGGGTGCCCGGCCCGGGCGTAGGTGAAGCGGCGCTGCTTGGGCTCGAGGATGCCGTACAGCAGGGTCACGAACATGCCGCTGGAGTTGATGTCCAGCAGGTGGCGATTGACCTCGCGCAGGGTCTCGCCGGGTGGGCGAGACCGCTGGGCTTCGGCGCGCAGCAGGCTGTAGGTCAGGGCCATGAACAGCGAGGCGGGCACACCCTTATCGGTCACATCGCCGACCACCACGCCCAGGCGCCCCCCGCTGAGCGGGATGAAATCGTAGAAATCGCCGCCCACGGCGTGGGCCGGGAGCATGCAGGCCCCGCATTCAAAGCCGGGCGGCTGGGGAAGCTCTTGCGGCAGGATGCTGCTCTGGATCTGGCGGGCAATCTCCAGCTCGCGCTCCAGGCGCTCCTTCTCGATCATGGCAGCCTGGGCAGCCTTCAGCTCCTCGTAGGCCTGGGTCAGCAGGCGGTTCTTCTCACGCAGGTCGGCGATGGTGCTGTTTTCCGATTCTTCCAGACGGCGGCTGATGACCTGGGCCATGTTGTAAGCCAGGTGCGGGCGGCGGGTGAGCAGCGCGTCGAACTCGGCGTAGCCCATCTTCAGCATTTGGATCCTGGTGCGAGTGCGGATGCTGGCGGTGTGGAACTTTTCCGCGCTGAACAGGGCCATCTCGCCCAGGATGGTTCCGCCGCCGCGCACACCCAGCAGGCGCTCGTCGCTGGTGCCCATGGCCTTGATAATCTCCACTTCGCCTTCCAGCAGGATCAGGAAGTAATCGTCGGCCACACCCTCCTCGAAGATGAACATACCGGGCTCCAGCTCCACCATCGGCAGCGAGTTCGTGAGGAACTCGATCTCTTCATCGGGCAGCGAGGAAAACAACGCCAAGCGGCGCAGCATCTCTTGGATCACGATTGAACCTCCTTTTCGACCGGAACGGAATACACCTGCACCTCTTTGGTCTTGCCCTTGAGCTGGCACGCGCCCTGGGGGACCACCCGGATCTTGTCGCTCAGGCCGTCGCGAGTGGTCTGGTCGATCAGGATCGGCTCACCAACCAGCTTGGTGTGCGATTCCAGGCGGGCGGCCAGGTTGACCGTGTCGCCGACGCAGGTGTAGGTGGCGCGGCGCAGGGTGCCGGTGTACCCGGCGATAACCTGACCGGAGGCGATGCCAATGCCGATGCGGATGGGCTGCTTGCCGGCCGCGGTCCGGTCGGCGTTGAGCAGCTCGATCATCTCGATCATCTCCAGAGCGGCCCCGACCGAGCGCTCGCAGCGATTTTCAATGGGGATGGGCGCGCCGAAAATGGCCATCAGTCCATCGCCGACCATCTGGTTGACCACCCCGCCGTGATCGCTGATGGCCTCGAACATGAGCGTGTAGTAGGTGTTAAGCAGCTCGATGGTCTCCTCCGGCGATTGGGCCTCGGCGATAGTGGTGAAGCCGCGGATGTCGGAGAACATGGCGGTGGCTTCGACGAACTTGCCGCCCAGGGCGAAACCGGAGGACTCGAGATCTTCGGCCACCTCGGCCGTGGCAAACTTACGGATCAGCTCGTTCTGCTGGTCGCGCAGGCGCTTCTTCTCCAGGCTGGCCCCGATGCGGGCGCGCAGCAGGGTGGCGTTGACCGGCTTGGTCAGGTAGTCCTCGGCGCCCATTTCGATGCAGGTGACCACGCTGGACAGCTCTTCCATGGCGGTGGTCATGATGACCGGAATGTCGCGCAGGCGCGAATCGTGGGTGATCTTCTCCAGCACGGCGATGCCGTCGATCTCGGGCATCTGGATGTCGAGCAGCACCAGGTCGAAGGATTTGACGCGCAGCAGCTCCAGCGCCTGGCGGCCGTTCTCGGCGAAATCGACCGTATGGCCCTGCTGCTCCAGGCCGCGCCCCAACAGCAGCCGGTTAACCTTATTGTCGTCGACGACCAGCAAATGGCCGGTCATTTGTGTTCCGCCACGGATCATGCCAATCGCTCCTGGAAAGCTTGCGCGGCCCGGGCGTATTCGGCTTCCAGAACGTCCAGCGCATCCCCGGCCCCGTCCAGCTGGGCCTGCATGCCTTGCACCTCCAGCGCGCGGGCCTGCGCCGACAGGTGCAAGGCTCCCAGGCTGGCGCTGCTGGACTTGATGGAATGGGCTGCGCGCCGGAAGGTTTCCGCGTCGCGGCGGTCCCAGGCCGCGCGCAGCTGCTCCAGCAAAGTGGGGGTCTCTTCCAAATAGGCGGACACCAGCTCGCCGATGAAATCGCTGCCGACGGTGTCTATCAGTTCTTTGAAGGTTTTATGATCGATTGCGGTGTCTACGCTCATCCGTTTGTCCTCCTTGAGGCGGTGCGCACGGTCCTTGTTGGGCCCTCCCATTCGGAGCATGGGAAGGAGGGATTAGGCTTGCATTCCACCCAGGCTGCGGCAGGTCCCTAAGGATTTTGAAGATCCTTAGGGTCTCTGGCGCTCAGTTCCGGCGCCTGGCGCAAGCTGTTGGCCAGCTCCTCGACCCGGATCGGTTTGCTGACGTAGTCGTCCATGCCGGCTTCCAGGCACTTCTCGCGGTCGCCCTGCATGGCGTTGGCGGTCATGGCGATGATGTGCGGTCTTTCTCCTCTCGGCCACTTTGCGCAGATGCGGCGCGAGGCTTCCAGACCGTCCAGCTCGGGCATCTGCACGTCCATCAAGACCACGTCGTACTGCTGGCGTTCCAGGGCCTGGATGGCTTCCAGACCGTTGGCGGCCAGGTCGGCGCGATAGCCCATGCGCTGCAAGAGCCGCAAGGCCAGCTTCTGGTTGACGGCGTTATCCTCGGCCAGCAGAATGCGCAGCGGACGGCGGGCGGCCATCCCGGCGTCGATGAGGGGCTTCTCTTTCTCGGTTGGCTCGGCCTCTTCGAGATGCTCGATCTGGAAGACGTTCATCAGCGTGTCGAACAAGGCCGATGGGCGGATGGGCTTGGCCAGGTAGGCGGCAAAGAAGATGCCGCGAGCCGAGTCTTCCCCCTCACCCAGGGAAGAGGAGAGCACCAGCGGCAGGGCGCGGCCTGCGCTCAGACTGTGGATCTCTTTCGCCAGGCTGATGCCGTCCATTTCCGACATCTGGAAATCGAGGATGCCCACATCGAACGGGTCGCCGCGCGCGAATCCAGCGGAGGGCCTCCAGGGATGAGGTGGTGCTGCGGGGCGTCATGCCCCAAGACTTGACCTGCAGTGTCTGGATGCGCAGGTTGGTGGCATTGTCGTCCACCAGCAGCACGCGCTTGCCGCGCAGCTGCGGCTGCTCGCCGCGCAAGTGCCGGCGCAGCTTGATCTCGGGGGCAGGCGCAGCCAGGATGTTGAAGGAGAAGGTAGCGCCTTCGCCCGGCTTGCCGCTGCTCTCCACCCACATGGTCCCGCCCATCATCTCGGCCAGGCGCTTGCTGACCGCCAGCCCCAGGCCGGTTCCGCCGTACTTGCGGGTGGTGGAAGCGTCCACCTGACTGAACGCCTGGAACAGGCGGTCGAGCCGGTCGGGTGGGATGCCGATGCCGGTGTCTTTTACAGAGAAGTGAACGGTCAACCGTGATGGGTGGGCAGTGTCTTCGGATGCACCGGAGACCAGGTTTTTCGGAGTAAGCAAATCTCTACCGCGCGATTCACTGCTTACCGAAACGACCACCTCACCGTGCTCGGTGAACTTGACCGCGTTGCTGAGCAGGTTGACCAGCACCTGGCGCAGGCGGGTCACGTCGCCGATCAGGGTGGGCGGCACACTCGGGTCCATCTGGTAGATCAGCTCCAGGCCCTTCGTGGCGGCGCTCACCTTGACCAGGTCGAGCGAGGCCTCCACGCACTCGCGCAGGTCGAAGGGCTGCTCTTCCAGCTCCATCTTGCCGGCCTCAATCTTGGAGAAGTCGAGGATGTCATTGATGATGGTCAGCAGGGCATCGCTGCTGGTGCGGATCGTCTCGGCGAAGTCGCGCTGGTCGGCTTGCAGGTCGGTGTCGAGCAGCAGGCCGCTCATGCCGATGATGGCGTTCATGGGGGTGCGGATCTCGTGCGACATCATGGCCAGGAAGGCACTCTTGGCCTCGTTGGCGGCGTCGGCAGACTGGCGGGCCTGGTTCATCTCTTCGAACAGGCGGGCATTCTCGATGGCGATCGAGGCCTGGCGCGCCAGGCCGACCAGGAAGTCGAGGTCGACCGGGGTAAACGAGCCTTCGGAGCGTGCGCGGAACACCGACAGCAGCCCGGTGGTTTTGCCGCGGGCGATGATGGGCGCTACCATCAGGGTATCGCGGCCTTCTTCCTCCTCGGGCGTGCCGGGCACGTGGACCGAGCGAGGGTCCTTGGAGGGGTCTTCGATGATCTCTGCCACCTGGCTTTGGGCGATGTAGCCCGAAATGCCCTGGCCGGTGGTCAAGGTGTCGGCCTGGAACTGCTCACGGTACTGCCCCAGCGCGACGATGGTGTGGAAAGTTTGCCCATCCGCGGCGGCCAGGCGCAAGACGGTATCCTCGGCGTGGAACAACTGGTGGACGCGCCCGGCGATGCGCTCCAGCACCTCACTCAGCTCGAGCGTGGCCAGCACCTCACGGCCCACCTCGGCGATGGTGGCCATCTGGTCGGCGCGGCGCTGGGTCTCCAGGTGCAGGCGGGCGCTCTCGATGGCGATGGCGGTCTGGCGGGCGGCGCTGGTCAGGAACTCGATGTCCGGTTGGGTGAACAGGCCCTTGGAATGCAAGCGCCAGACGTTGATCGAGCCGGTCACCTGCCCGTGCGAGATGAGTGGGGCGATCATGATGCCCTCGTCTTCTTCCTCGACGGGCGGCGTGCCCGGGATGTGGATGGCGCGCGGGTCGCTGTACGGGTAGTTGACGAATTCAGCCTGGCCGCTCTGGACGATGCTGCCGGTCAGGCCTTCGCCCATCCGGGACGTGTGGGCCTTGATCTCTTCGACGTAATTACCCAGCGCGACCCGGGCGCGCAAGGTCTCGCCGCCCGGTTCGAGCAGGAAGATGGCGATGTCGCCCACCCGCTGCAGCTTCATCACGTGCGCGGCGATGCGCTCGAGGACTTCATCCAGGTTGTGGGTGGCGGCGATGTCGCTGCCGATCTCGGCCAGCACGGCCATTTCGTTGGCGCGGCGCTGGGTTTCCTGGTACAGGCGAGCGTTCTGGATGGCGCTGCCGACGTTGGCGGCGATGGTGGAGAGCAGGCGCAGGTCATCCTGACCGAAGCGGCCGGGCTGATTGACGTCCTGCACGCTGATCACGCCGATGGCCTGTTTGCCCGCCAGCACCGGCACGCCCAGGTACGACTGCGACTCCTTGCCCACCAGTTGAACGCCCATTTCCGCGCGGCGGGCGCTCAGGTCCTGGTTCAACAGGAGCGGCTCCCCGGTCTGGAGGATACGCGAGGTGAGGCCTTCGCCGAAGGGGATCGCGGGGTAATTCTCGCCGTAGGAGTAGGGGAACTCGATGCGGTTGGTTTCTTTGTTAAGCAGGGCCACATAGACGATACCGGCCTGGAAGGCCGCCCGCACCTGCTCGCCCACCAGTTGGATCAGAGCGTCCAGCTCCAGCTCGGAGGCCATTGCAGTGCTGATCTGGTTGATGACCGCCAGTTCGGTGTTGCGCTGTGCCAGGTCGGCGGTACGGCGCTCGACGCGCTGCTCGAGGGTCTGCGACCAGCGCGCGTTCTCGACGGCGATGGCGGTCTGGTTGGCGAACACGGCCAGCAGGTCGAGGTCGGCCTGGGTGAAGCGCCCGAACAGCAGGCGGTTGTCGGCGTAGATCAGGCCGGTCAGGCGCGAGCGCGCCACCAGCGGCACGGCCATGCGCGAGCGCAGGCTGAGGGCTTCTGAGCCCTCGTCCAGCTCGAGGACCGGGCGGCGGGCGGACTGCATCTCTTCCAGCAGGCGCTGGGCCTGGGCCTGCACCTCTTCCGGCTGTTCGCCTGGCGCGCTGCGGGCGATAAACTCGATGCGGCCTTCTTCATTTCTCAGCGCCAGGACGGCCCGCTCAGCCCCACACAGATCCATGACCTCGTCCAGGATGAAGTCGAGCAGGGCGCTCAGGTCGCGGTTCTCGTTCAGGCGCAGGCTTACGTCCAGCATGCGCCGGAACAATTCCTGGCCCACCAGCGCGCGCTCGGGCGCAGGCGGCTCCTCGACCGGCAGCCCGCGCAGGATCGATTGGCGCGCCCATTCGAGTTGAATGGAACGATTGACTGGCGGTTTGTTCAAATAATTGCGGCGCATACCTTCGTCGCTGACCGAGACCACGTACTGCAGCATGACTCGCCGGGCGTCTTGCAGCACCTGCCAGGCCCGATCCGAGACCGGCTCGTGGACAGCATCCCGAGCGTTCCGGGCGGAAAGCACCTGGTAGCGCAGCCAGAGGATATCCTGAACCGGGAAGTTGCCGAATACAAACTCCTCCGCCTTCATCACCAGGCTTTCGGCCTGGGCCGTAAGCCGCTCGGCCTCGGCCAAATCACCGAGCGCAAGAGCGGCAGCGCCCTGCCAGGCCAGGGCGGTGGCCCATTCGACCGGCAAGTTTACCGACTCTGCCAGCGCCGCAGCCTGCTGGAGTTCCACCCGCGCCTCGCGCGGCCTGCCGCCCCGCAGCGAAAAGATCCCGGCATAAAGATGGTAGATCGACTGCAGCATGCGGTCGCTCACCTGGACGGCCAGGCGCAAGCCTTCTTTCATCGCCTGGTGTGCTTCTTCGATAAAACCAAGCTCGAGCTGCGACCGGGAGAAGTTATCGAGGTTGTTGGTAAGGTCATTCTGGGCGCCCATCGAGCGGGCAGCCTGGACGGCGCGGGCGGCATGCCGGGCAGCCTGGCGGTACAACCCCAGGTTATAGTTCAAAATGCCCAGGTTGTTATGCATGATGTACTGGCGGCGTCGGTCGTCGGTCTCCTCGAAAATTGCCAGGGCTTCTTCCTGGTACTGGCGAGTAAGCGCAATATCAAGGGTGCATAGGCCGATGCCATTCAAAAGGATCGCCTCTTCCGGCCGGTCTCTAAGTGACCGGGCAAGCACGAGCGACCGTTCCAGAAAACCCAGCGCCTCATCCGAAAGCTCCATGGCATTCAAGTTGTTGCCGATCGAGCGCAGGGCCTGCTGTTCGCCTTGCAAGTCGCCAAACCGCGTAAACAAGGCCAAAGCCAGCTTGCTTTGCTCGAGCGCTTCTGCATAACGATTGGCGGTGTTGAGGTTGTTCGATTTGGCGCTGCGAGCTGTGGCTTCCAGGATCGGGTCGCCGGAGGCAAGCGCCAACGCCATGGCTTTATCGGCGTTCTTTTCGGCTGCCTGGTGTTTACCCAGGTAGCCCTGAACATCAACCAGCGGCAGGGCTGCGGTCACCTGGCGGCGGACGTCGGCCTGCCCTGCCGCAATGCGGATCACTTCTTCCAGGTCGGCTTCCGCTTCAGCCAGCTTTCCGATCATACGCAGGCCGGCTGCCCTTTGGTAGAGCAGGTCGCAGCAGTCCAGGGGCGGCACACCCGGGCAGGTCAGGGCCTGGGTGTAGAGGTCGATGGCTTCTTCATGCCGGTAACCGGCGCGGGCCTTGGCGGCGGCGGCTTTGAGGTCTTGATAGTTGCTAACCGGTAGTGCGGTTCGATCTACCATTCAAGGACTCCTTGGTGTAAATCATCCAGCTGGGACGCGCCTCCATGGGGCGCTGCAGCGACTCCGTTGAGCGCAGCTCGCACAACTCGAGCCGGTCGTCGCCGGCGAAACGCGGCAGGGCCGGCAGGCTGAGGTTTCTTTTCTTGAAAACGGCAAACGGTGAAAGCGCCCGCACAGGAACCGCAGCGGTTACCATGAAGCATCTCCTTCTAAGATGAAAACCAGGTCTTGCGATTGCGTAGAAACACCCAACGGCCGGCCCGCAGCGTGCGGCGAAACCGGCCCTTTTCAACTGTGGAAGGCGCCCTTCCTACCCCCCCAGACAGCAGTAGCTTTCTTTTCATCGTGCGATTAAGGCAAAAGGAGCTTGATTAGATTCTAAGAGTATTTCAGTCAAAATACAAGCGTAAATCTACGTGAAAAAGGAACCGGAAGGCAGCCGGATAAACTTCCCTGATGATCTGCGACAGCTCAAATTTTATCCGCCAGAGCAGTTGCAGTGTTTGCACTTACTGGTATACTATCGAAGGATGAACTCGATGAACGAAAAGAAACCGTCGAAAGTGGTGGTGGCCTCGGAACAGGCCGTTTTTCTACGCGGGCTGGCGGCGCTGGTCATGTCGATGCGCGGCATGACCCTGGTGGGTGAGGCGACCAGCGGCATCGAGGCCGTGCAGGCCTGCCAGATATCCCATCCGGACCTGGTCTTGCTGGATTTGCGGAACTGCGCGCAGGCGGTGGAGATGATCTCAGAGATCCACCGGCGCTGCCCCGAGGTGCGGGTCGTGCTGATGAGCGACATGGAAGATGAAGGCAACCTGCCGGACGAGGACGATCCGCAGCTGTACTATCTGTCGCGGGACGTGACGGAAGAGGAATTCAAGGCGGCGCTGGACCAGATCCGGCAGTCGCCGCGGCCGGGGACGGACGGCAGCCGGCGGTTCAACAGCGCGCCGCAGTCGAACGACGGCGAGACGCTGGCGCCTTTCGAGGCGCGCGAGGCCATGCTGACCCGCGAGCTGACCATGGCGGGCAAGATCCAGGCCGATATCCTGCCGGAGGAAGCGCCGGTCTTCCCCGGTTGGGAGATTGCGGTCAAGCTTCTGCCCGCCCGCGAGACTTCGGGCGACTTCTACGATTTCATCCCGCTGACGAACCGCAAGTGGGGCGTAGTGATTGCGGATGTGACCGACAAGGGCATGGGGGCGGCGCTGTTCATGGCGCTGTCGAGCACGCTGATCCGCACCTACTCGGTGCGCTTCCCGACCCTGCCGGCCATGACCATGAGCACGGTCAGCGAGCGCATTTTGAGCGATACGCGCGGCAGCACCTTCGTCACGGCCTTTTACGGCATCCTGGAGCCGGACATCGGGCGGATGGTGTTCTCCAATGCGGGCCACCCGCCGGGATATTTGATCAGCGTGCGCAAGGGCAAGACGCACATCGACTCGCTGCGGCCGACCGGTATGGCCCTGGGCGTCTCGGAGGATGCCCGCTGGCGGCAGAAGATCGTGCGCTTCGTGCCGGGTGATTATTTGGTGCTGTACACCGACGGGGTGACAGAGGCCGAAAGCTCGGAAGGGGTCTTCTTCGGGGACGAGGGCGTGCTGGATGCGATCCTGGAAAAGCAGCACGGCACGGCGCAAGAGATCCAAAAGGCACTGCTGGATGCGGTGACGCGTTTTGTTGGCGGCACGCCTCAGGATGACGTGGCAGTGATCGTGATTAAACGAAAATAGCGTTCGGAAGAGAATAGACAGCAGAGAATAGAGAACCGTTAAAGCGTTGGCTTCGGCGGTTCTCTATTCTCTACTCTTTAAAGCTGACCCAGTCGACGTCGATGCCGGCGCGAGCGCCCAGGCGTTCCATCAGCTCGCCGGTATGCTGCTGGAGGTGGCGGGTGTTGTAGAGCTGCAGCTCGAGCTTGTCGAAGGGCAGCCAGTCGAAGCCGGAGGCGGACGCCAGGTCGAGCAGGGGCACCTGCCGGTTGACCTGCTTGCGGCAGAAGTCCAGGTACTCCAGCATTTCGTCCTGGCTGTAGGGCTGGAGCGGCGCGCCGGTGGCCTCGAGGCGTGAGGTGTGCTCGCGGTGCTTAGGCCAGCGCCGGAAGCTCTCGACGGAGGGCTGCAAGTACAGATGGGTGTAGTACAGGACGTGGTAGGCCACCTGCCAGAAGCGGTTTTTGTCCTGGTGGTCATCCCACATCTCGGCGGGGCATTTCGCGATCGACTGCTCGAGCATATCGAGCGCTGCGCCGTACTGCGAGCAGATCACATTTTTGATGTCCACGAAACCTCCTGGAAAGATTTAGTCAACGTGATTAATTGAGTATAGCAAATTCCGAATAGTTTTACTTGACCCAACATTAAGAATATAATTATCGCGTAAAGAATAGCCGAGCACGTTCGCAAAGAGCGCGCAAAGTGATTTTCGCATCCTTTCCCAGAAAATTAGAAGAAACGCTATTTCGGGTTTCGAAACCGAACCGGAGACGCAAGAATGAGTGAGAAGATCTCCCGACGCAAATTTTTCAAAACCGGATGTATCGCAGGCGCAGCTCAGGCTAACACTGGTTGGCGGCGGCGCAGTCGCTGCAACCTACCATCCACCGGTTGATACCCCCTCAATTTCATTTGGAGAATCGAATATGGGAAACCAAACACTAATCGCATACGCTACCAAGGCCGGTTCGACCGGCGAAGTTGCACAGCGCATCGGCAAAACCCTCGCCGGCCGCGGCGCTGCGGTGGACGTGAAGCCGGTCAAAGAGGTCAAAGACCTGAGCGCCTACAGCACCGTGATCCTCGGCAGCGCCATCCGGATGGGCAACGTACTGCCGGAAGTTAAGAAGTTCGTCGAGGCGCACCAGGCCGAACTTCAGCAGAAGAACTTCAGCGCCTTCTTCGTTTGCATGACACTCAAGGAAGATACCGAAGAGAACCGCAAGACCGTGAACGCCTACCTGGACCCGGTGCGGGCGCTGGTACAGCCGGCCTCGGAGGGAATGTTCGCGGGGGTCTTGAACGCGAAGAAGATCGGCCTGCTCGAGCGCCTGATGATGAATATGATGAAGGCGTCCGAAGGCGATTTCCGCCGCTGGGACCAGATCGAGACCTGGGCGCAGGGCGTGCCGGTGATGTGACCTTATGCAGGGGGTGACTCGTTGGTCCGTAACCGCAGGAAGCGACCCCTGAGCCTGAAAGAGAAGTACCCGCCTTCCGAGCCGTGCGACTGTGCGGTGTGCACGAGCTACTGCATGCGCCCAGGCTGGTGGAGCGTGGCGGAGGCTGCGGCGGCGCTGGCGGCGGGCTGCGGTGGCCGCATGATGCTGGAGTTCTCGCCGGACCGTTCGTTTGCGGCGCTTTCGCCGGCCTTCAAAGGCTGCGAGGGGAACTTTGCCCTGGAGTGGGCGGCAAAGCAGGGCTGCACGTTCCTGAAGGAGGGCCGCTGCGAGCTGCACGGGACCGGCTTCCAGCCTTTGGAGTGCCGGTTCTGCCATCATGCACGCCAGGGGCTGGGCCCGCAGTGCCATGCCGACCTGGAGCGGGACTGGAACACCCCGGAGGGGCAGGCGCTGGCGGCGCGCTGGATCCGAGAGTCGAGGTTGGCGGCGCGGTACCGAATGCAGGCAATTGAACTCGCACGGCGATTGGGGGCAATTGAAAGCAGTTAAGCGAGGGTAATCGTGAACTTGCTGCCGCGGCCGAGGCCTTGGCTGGAGGCGGTGATGGTTCCCCCTTGCAGCTCGACCATCGACTTGGCGATGGCCAGGCCCAGGCCGGAGCCGCCCTCCTGGCGGGATTCGTCGCTGCGGTAGAAACGCTCGAAGATGTGCGGCAGCTCGTCGGGGGCGATGCCTGCGCCGGTGTCGCTGATCTCCAGCAGCACTGCGTCTCCCTCCCGGCGGGCGGAGAGCAGCACTTGCCCGCCCGCGGGGGTGTAGCGCAGGGCGTTGCTGATCAGGTTGCCGAGGGATTCGAGCATGCGCTCGGGGTCCAGATCGACGGCGGGCAGATCGGGCTGGACGTCCGCCGTCAGCCGGACATGTTTCTGCTCGGCCTGGTTCTGAAAGGAGGAGGCCAGCCGCAGGATCATCTGCCCGGGCTGGGTGGGGCTGCAGTTCAGCGAGAGCTCGCCGGCATCGGCCAGGGACAGCGTGCGCAGGTCCTCGACCAGGCGCTGGAGGTAGAGGGCTTCATCGTACATGGCCGAGAAGCGCTCCTCGGAGGGCTTGACCACCCCATCCTTGAGGCCCTCCAGGTAGCCGGTGATGACCGAGAGAGGGGTGCGCAGGTCGTGGGCGATATCGGCGGTCATCTGCTTGCGCAGATTGTTGGCGCGGCCCAGGTCGGCGCTCATCTGATTGAAGGTTTGGGTCAGCTCGCCAAGCTCGTCTTTGGAGCGCACCGGCACCTGCTGGTTCAGCTGACCATGCGCGAGGGCCTTGGTCGCCAGAGTCAGATCGCGCAAAGGGCGGGTGATGGTGCGGGCCAGGAACAGCCCCAGCAGCACGGCGATGACCATTGCGCCGACGGCGGCGTAGATCAGGGCAGTGTTGGTGCGGGCCAAGAAGCGCTGCTCGAAGGGGTTGGCCAGCGGCAGGCGCCCGGTGACCAGCACGTAGCCGACCACCTGATTGTTAGCCGAGATCTCGACGATTTGCTCGCCGGGGGTGACCGCCATTTGCTCGCCGGTTTGAACGCGGCCCGAGGGGGCCAGCGCCTGTCCAGCGGCGTCGACCAGCACGAACGGCGGCGGCGCCGAACGGTCTCCGGAGTGGCCCTGAACGGGGAAGGTCATGCCTTTCTGCTGGAGTGCATTTTCAACGCCGTCCCAGGCGCCGTGGGTCTCATAGTAGGTGGTGACGGCGGCGGTGTAGTCGTTCAGACCGCGGTTGACCAGGAAGCGATTGAACTCGTTGGCGGTAAGGCTGTATACCAGCAGCGCCACGATGGCGATGCCGATCAGGCCAACCACGATGAATGCCAGGGTCAGTTTGAGGGTCAGAGAACGCATCATGTTTTATTCCGGCCGGAACCGGTAGCCCACCCCAAACACGGTCTCGATGTACTGCGGGCTGCTGGGGTCGGGCTCGATCTTGATGCGCAGGTTGCGCACGTGGACATCGATGGTGCGGGCGACGCCTTCGAAGCGGGTGCCCTGCAGCTTCTCCAGCAGGTCAAGGCGAGAGAAGACCCGCCCGGGGGAGGAGATCAACACCGCCAGCAGGTCGAACTCGGAGGGGGTCAATTCGACCTGCTTTTCATTTACCCAGACCTCATGGTTGGATTTATTGAGGCAGACCCCGGCTACCCGGGCCACCTCGTCGAACGGCTGCTCGGGAGTGGCGCGGCGCAGCACGGCCCGGATGCGGGCTACCAGCTCGCGCATGCCGAAGGGCTTGGTGATGTAGTCGTCGGCGCCCAGCTCCAGGCCGAGCACCTTATCGGTCTCTTCCAGGCGGGCGGTGAGCAGGATCACGGGGGTGTTCTGCTCTTTGCGGTAGGCGCGCAGAAATTCGTAGCCGTCCATTTTGGGCATCATAATGTCCAGCAGGATCAGATCGGGCTTCTCTTGCCGGGCGGTATACAAAGCCTGCTGGCCGTTTTCGGCCACGACTACCCGGAAGTTCTCGCCGACCAGATAATCGCGCACCATGGCGCGCATGTTGGCTTTGTCATCCACAATCAAAATGGTCTTCGTCATGCAGTTTGTTTTCCTTTACAAACGAGCGCTCTTGCATTAATTTTAGCACGTTTCAATATAGTTCCGGCGCGGCTCATTCTGTTTTCAGGTTGGTAGAACCTTTAGGGCCCAGAATATAAAATAGCAAGGTTCTATTAAGAACTTGTTTAGATCTGGTATGAATATGATGAAGAAAAGTTGCTTTTAATGCCCCGCTAACGTTGACAGAATTGGTATACTAAAAACAACAGGGGGGACATCGATCTACATTCCGGCGAACAGGGGGATTGCGTTTCTTCGCCGACCAACACCAAATCTTTATTTTCTTTTTTATAAACGAAAGCGAGGACTGTTGTCTGAACGTTCTGTAAAAATCTATCCGACGAAAGGCAAAGAGCTTTCCAAAAGGCCGTATTCCTGGTGGTGGATTGTCACGGCCGGGGCGTTGCTGCTCTTCTTGGGCATTGGCTCTTTGTACGTATTTCAGATCCTGGCGCGGCCGCTGGGGTTAGTGATCATCGCCATTTCCATCGCGACCGCAATCGACCCGATCGTCACCTTCATGTGTAAGAAGATGTACCGCATCCAGGCGATCATCCTGGTCTACCTGGCGCTGCTGGTGATCGCGATCGTCATCGGCTGGCTGATCTTGCCGACCGTGTTCACCCAGCTGCAGCAGTTTGTGGCCAATGCGCCCAACTATCTCGATTCGGCCCGGACCTGGATCGATCAAAATACCTACCTGGATCCCACAACGGTGATCGATTGGCTTGGCGGGCAGGTTGGCACCATGGGCGCCTCGATTGTAACCGTGCCGATGACCATCGTCACCTTCGTGGCGGAGTTCCTGTTCACGATCTTCATTTCGATCTATTGGTTGATCTCGATGCCGCGCCTGCGCGCCTTCACGCTGTCGCTGTTCCCCTCGGGGATCCGAGACAGGGCCGACGGTGTGGTGGCCGGGATGGGGCAGGCGATGGGGGGCTATCTGCGCGGTTCGGTGATCGATGGGATCATCCTGGGTATCCTCAAATTTGCCGGCCTGTTCCTCATCGGCGTACCCTATGCGGCGGTGCTGGCTTTGCTGACCGCGGTGTTGGAGCTGCTGCCCACCATCGGCGTGCTGATCGCCGGGGCATTGGCGGTGCTGGTGGCGCTAACCGTCTCGCCGACCATGGCGTTGATTGTGCTGTTGTTCGAGGTGGTGCTGCAGCAGCTGGAAGGCAACATCCTACTGCCGATCATCATGAAGTCGCAAGCCGAGATTCCTCCGCTGCTGGGCATCTTTGCGGTGGTGGCGGGGGCGTTCATCGGCGGGCTGCTGGGGGCCATCGTGGCCATCCCGCTGGCGGCGGCGCTGATGGTGTTCACGCAGACAGTGCTGGCTCCGGCGATCCGAACGGCGGTCGGCGCGCCAGAGGTGGAGGACCACGAAGAATCTTCTGTGAAAGAAGCCATTCGGAGGGCGGAAGAGGGGGAAGACGAGAACTTGGAAGAAGAAGTACGCCGTAAAAAGGCACAGGGCCAGGAGGGGGATGAAGCCAATGATTAGCGCAATCCAAGACTTTTTAGGCCCGATGGCGCGCCCACTGACGCTGATCTTAATCCCGGCGGCGGCCGCGCTGGTCGGCGGCGTGCTGGTGGAGTTTATCCCGATCTCGAAACGTTTCCTCAGCTTCGTGTTCCACTTCTCGTCTGGGGTGTTGATGGGCATCATCGGGGTCGAGCTGATCCCGGAGTTCCTGAAAGCCGATACGCAGTGGATCATCCTGCTGATGTTCGTGATCGGGGGCGGGTTCTTCCTGTTCGTGGACTGGGCTACCGAGTTTGTGAACGAGACCATCGGAGGCCAGGATAAGGGCAAGTCGCCTTACGTGGTTTTCCTGGGGCTGGCGGTGGACCTGGTCACGGACGGGGTGCTGATCGCTTCGGGCTCGACCATCCAGAGCCTGGGGTTTCCGCTCGCGATTGCGACCGCCATCGTGGCGCTGCCGGAGGGGTTCACCGCCATCGCCAGCCTGAAGCGCAAGGGCATCCAGCGCGGCAGGCGCATCCTGCTGGAGATCGCCCAGCCGCTGCTGATGATTGCGGGCGTGCCGCTGGGCTTCTTGATCACGCATGGGCGCCCGCCGGTGTTCGCCTACTCGGCCATGGCCTTCACGGCCGGGTTCCTGGCAGTGCTGCTGGTGGAAGAGATCGTCCCGCGCTCGCATCGTGGCAAGGAGGCGCGACTGGCGGCCGCACTGTTTGTGCTGGGGTTTATCGTGGTGGCGGCGGCGTCGGATTATCTTGGGTGAGGAGAGAGGGGAGAAAGCAGTAAAAACAGAGAGTAGAGAACAGAGAGTAGAGAGCAGTAAAAAAAGGGAACAGAGAGCAGTAAGAGCAGTAGGCCGCCGATGGGCTGGTTTTACTGTTCTCTACTCTCTGTTCTCTGCTCTCTGTTTTTACTGTTCTCTGTGCCCTGCTGTGACAAGTGCAAGAAGACCATGCCCGCCGGCGCGCCGCCCGGCCATGGGGTGGGGGGAGAGGACAGGGGTGGGCATTTCCGACCGTCTACCCCTCATGAGGAGGGTGCTTACCTGGCCAGATGGCCAGTATCTTGTGAAACCTGGAACAAACGGTCCGCGAGGAACATCTTATCGATATGAACCGGTAAGATGTTCCAGGAGGAAATCGTGAAAGAAAAAACCTTACTCCAATTCTTCAGAATGACCCTGCTTTTGGCAATCATGATCGCCGGCTGCGCCCCCGCCTCTGCCGGGACGCCCGAGACGCCGGAAATGAAGGCCGTGACCCTGCCCGGCCCCGAAGAGATCGCCTTCGAGCTGCCCAGCGATTGGGAATTCGTGGGCAACGCAGGATATCTATCGCCCGATGGGGGCAAGACTCTGCTTGGCGTGCACCAGGCCTGGATGGAAGAAGGCCGCAACGTTGCCCAGATGCTGCTTACGCCGGAGGACGAGCAGACTGGTTCTAACGCGCTCAGAGCGGGCGCCGTGGATGTGAGCCGGATCGACTACACGGCCTATCAATCAAAGCCGGATGGCAGCCCAAAGAAATTCCTGGCTTTCGCGCGCATGTACGCCTTTCCTTCCGCAGATGGCGCGCAGATGATCGGGATGCTGGTGCGGGCCGAGACCGAGCCGGCGCTCGAGCCGCTGGAGGCGATTGCCTTGCACGCCATCGAGACCTTCTCCATGAAGCCGGTCGAGCGGCCCGCTGCCGCACCCGTGCTGCCTGAGATGCAGGCTTTCAGCGTGCCGGGGCCGGAAGAGATCGCCTTCGAGCTGCCGGCGGATTGGCAGGCCTGGGGCAATGGCTTCGCCTGGTCACCGGATGACGGCAAGACCATGATGGGCCTGAACCGGGCCTGGGTGGAAGAGGGCAAGGACGCACGCAAGCCGCTGTTCCCCGAGGAAGGCGAACTGCTAAACGAGATGGACCTGACGGTAGGCGAGCGCGCGGTGAACCGGGCGGACTTCAAGGTCTACCAGGTCAACGCCGCCCAGGGCACCAAGATCTTCCAGGGTTACGAGGCAGTCTACACCTTTCCCTCGCCGGACGGCACGGTGATGATGGCGGCGCTGTTCATCGCCCCCAGCCAGGAAGAACTGACCGCGATCGAGCCCGTGATGCTCCATGCAGTCGAGAGCTTCTCGATGAAGTAAAAATAGGGAGTAGAAAACAGAGAGTAGGGAACAGAGAACAGGGAGCAGGGAGCAGTAAGAGCAGTTGGCCGCCGCCGGGCTGCTTTTACTGCTCTCTGTTCTCTACTCTCTGTTCTTACTGTTCTCTTCTCTCCAATTTCAAGGTATACTCTGACTAAACAGGTCTGATTATTGAATAGGGGTGAATTGGAGGTAGTGAAATGAGCGCAGACAAGAAAAATCAAGTTGCCACACTGGGAGGGGGATGTTTTTGGTGCCTCGAACCGGTGTATGAAGACCTGAAGGGTATCGAAGACGTGACCGTGGGCTATGCGGGTGGGCACACGGAGAATCCCAGCTACGAGCAGGTCAGTACCGGGCGGACCGGGCATGCCGAGGTGGTTCAAATTAAATTCAATCCGGACGTGATCACGTTCCGGGATATCTTAGAGGTGTTCTTCTCGATCCACGATCCGACCACGCCAAACCGCCAGGGCGCAGACGTGGGCTCACAGTACCGCTCGATCATCCTATATAACGACCAGCAGCAGAAGGAGGTCGCCGAGCAGGTGATTGAAGAGCTGAACCAGGAAGGGGTCTGGAATAAGCCGATCGTGACCGAGTTGAAGCCGTTCGAGACGTATTATAAGGCCGAGGAGTATCACCAGGAATACTACCAGAAGAACCCGTACGCGGGTTACTGCCAGGTGGTCATCCGGCCCAAGCTGGGCAAGTTCAAGAAGAAGTATGAGGAGAGGTTGAAGACGGCGGCGTAGGAGCGCAAGAAGAAGTAATTGGTCAATCAGTCAATCAGAGGCTCTGCTTTCAGGGCCCTGATTGACTGATTGCTTATTAACTCAGCTCGCTAATACGCTGCGCCACGTCCTCTGAAAAACGCTGGATGTAGGACTGGACGAAGGCGTTGATATCGAGGGAGGGGTCTTGCATCAGGGGCGTGAGGTCCATGGCGTAGTTCAAGCCCTGGTAAGTGTCGACCCCGTGGGATTCGGCGTAAGTGGCGTTGGCCTTGCGGCGGCCCATGGTGGCCAGGTCGTAGCGCTTGCCGCCGGCGATCTGCGAGTCGAACACGCCTAGCAGGGCAGCCTGCAGCGCCTCGTGGGACGAGAGGTCGAAGGGAACCTTATCGCTGTCGAGCATCCAATCCAGGTCGCGCCAGACCTCACAGCCGAACAGCTTGTGCGGGCGGGCCTCGGCGGGCAGGCGGCGGATGGCTGCCACCACCTTGAGGGCGACGCCGACGTGGGTGTCGTGCTTGTCGGCCAGGTTGTGGGTGTAGACGTACTCCGGGCGGGCGGCATCCAGCAGCCGGGCCAGGTCATCGACCGGATCGGTAGAGGCGGGGTCTTTGACCATGCGGCTGGGGTAGTCGAGCATGACCTGGGCGGAATACTCACCGATCACGGCGGCTTTGCGCTGCTCTTTGAAGCGCACGGTGTGCATATCTTCGTCGGTGTAGTTGGCGTACAGGTCGTCGCGGGGTGCGCCGCGTCCATCGGTCACCACCACGCCGGTGAACCACTTGTCTTGCTGCTGGAAGCACTCAATGATCGGCGCGGCCGCCATGATCTCGATGTCGTCCTGGTGGGCGCTGATGGCAATGTGGGTAGTGCGCGCCAGAGCCGGTTCGACCGGCAGACCGTCGGGCACGAAGATCTCGGATGACTGCATGTGGAAGTTCATGGTTGCTCCTGGTAACAAGGTTCTTGCCTGGCCGGTCAAACCTCACCCCCGGCCCCTCTCCATTTTGTGGAGAGGGGAGGAAGACGGCAAAAATGTGAGGCGCCGTGGAACCCCAGACAGGGATGTCTGGGGCTACAATGCTGGAAGGCTGGCGGCGGCGATGGATTGGCCGACGCGGCGGCTCTTCTCGTCGGGCAGCTGGATGTGGAAGCGCTCGGCCAGGTGGGGGAACTCGGCTTGCAGCACCTGATTCGCGCCATCCAGGAGCAGGCTGCCGCCGCGGCCCGAGGTGCAGCGACCCAGGATCAGCACGTGCTTCATATCGTAGAAGGAGGCGTATTGGGCCAGGCCGTAGCCCAGGTAGACGCCCATGCTCTGCCAGATCTGCTCGGCGCCGGGGTGTCCGGCTTCCAGCTTCTCCTGCACGAACTTAAGCTTCTCGGCGTCGGTCAGATCGCTGGGGATGTCGATGCCGGCCTTGGGCGCCAGGCGGAAGACGCACTGCTGCGAGAAGTACTGCGAACCCACGCCGCGGTCGCCGGACCATTCGTCGATGGGGGCGGTGGGGCTGTAATCGATGGGGGCGAAGGCCAGCTCATTCAGCCAGCCCAGGATGTGCCCGTCCATGTCGACGTAGCCGGAAGCCTCGCTGGAGCCCAGGGCGATGCCCAGGACGCCGTTGTCTTCCAGGGACATGGAGCCGGCCAGGGCGGTGACGTCGCCATCGTTGATGACTTCGAGCGGCACGCCCAGCTCGTCGCGGATGCGCAGGAACATACCGCGGATCTCGTCGAAGCGCCGGGGCGGGATGCCGCGGAACAACGAGGCCACCATTGGGCGGTTGTCGATGAAGATGCCGGCCGAGCTGCCGCCGATGGCGTCGACACGCGGCATCTTGGAGGCGGCGGTCTTGAGGGCAGCCATGACCTCACTGTAGTGATAGCCGGGGTCGTCGTGCTTGCGGGGCTCCCAGATGACCTCTTCGGAGAAGACCGCCTCGCCGTCGATCACCGCGCTAACCTTGCGGTCGGATGCGCCCAGGTCGAAACCGATGCGGCAGCCGTCCAGGTGGCGGCCGAGCGACTTGCCGATCTCAGAGGCGGGCGGGACGTCGTCGGGGTCGCAGGAGATGACGGTGAAGGGCTGCTGGTAGACCTGACGCCCGATGAAGTGGTAATCGAAGCTGCGCGGGCCTTCGGGGGAGTAGATTTCTTCGATGTACTGGCCGATGTTGTGCGGCCCGCCGATGTAGAGCTTATAGCCGCCGCGCGCCCACAGCAAGAACTTGACCAGGCGCTCTACGTAGTAGAAGTTGCCGCCGGCGCGGCGAGTTCTCAGGGTGGAAGACGCGGGTCTCGAAGCGCGAGACGTGGCCGTTGTCGCGTTCGAGGCCGATCACCAGGGACACTCCCTGATGGGCAAGCTCGTCCTGGAATGCCCGGTTAGCCAGGGCTGCCGGGCGGAAGGTGTCGTCGAGCGGGGGGAAGAACTGCGGTGCAGGTAGATGGAAATTTTGTGTCATTTCGCTCCTCTTTAGGGCGTTATCTAGCGAGATAACTATACAACGGGGGAGGGGATTCGTCAATTGGGTTCAAGGGGCCAGAGAGTAGAGCCCAGTCTGATTGTTGGATACCGGATTTCTCCGAGAAAACCAGGTGTGTAATGGGCAGACCGTTCACTTTCTTATTGACGGATTGACTCGTTCTTGCTATCTTCATAGAGAAAGGATAACACCCATGAGCGAAAAACGAACACTGGAACCCCGAGTGGGGCTGTATTTCGAGGAATACGAGACAGGGCAGTCGGCCACCAGCGTGGGGCGGACGGTGACCGAGAGCGACATTGTCAACTTTGCCATGCTCTCAGGCGATTGGAACCCGATGCATACGGACGCTGCGTTTTCCGCCGATGGGCCTTTCGGGCAGCGCATCGGCCACGGGCTGCTGGGGCTTTCGATCGCCAGTGGACTGGCGGTGCGGATGGGCTTCATGGACGCGACCGTGCTGGCCTTCCGCGAGATCGACGCCTGGAAGTTCAGCCTGCCGATCCACATCGGCGATACGCTGCGCGTGCGACTGACGGTCACGGAGACGAAGGCGGTGCCGCGGCTGGGCGGCGGGATGGTGTCGGCGGAGGTGGAGCTGCTAAACCAGGAGGATAAGGCGGTGCAGCGGGGTGTGTGGAAGATGCTGGTGAAGGCCGAGGGTCGAAAGTAAGTTATAATCCATCGAGATGTTTGGCATCGGAGACTTTCTCACCTATTTTTTGATCGTTCTGCTGGCGGCATCGCTGGTGCTGTACGTCATCACGCGGATCGCAGCCGGGAACTTCTTGCGCCACCATCACAGGCAGAAACGCTCGTTCTTCCAACACTTCCCGGTGAAGCCGGGCGACATCGTCTTCCTGGGCGACAGCATCACCGACGGGGCGCGCTGGAACGAGCTGTTCCCGGGCCTGCCGGTCAGGAACCGGGGCATCAATGCCGATACCGTCTCCGGCGCGCTGGCCCGCATGGATGAGATCCTGCCGGGCAAGCCCGCGGCGATCTTCATCCTGATCGGCACAAACGATTTGCCCTGGTACGTCAATCACAGTGATGCCCATATCTTGAAAAATTACGCAGCCATCCTGCAGCGTATCCAGGCCGAGTTGCCGGAGACGCAGGTGTTCGTGCAGTCGATCTTGCCGCGCAAGCAGCGCTATGCCCGGCGCATCCGCCGGTTGAACCTCCGTCTCGAAGCGCTGGCGCAGCGTTTTGGAGCCACGTACATCGATCTCTTCCCGCACTTTGCCACCGCACAAGGGGCCATTTGTCCGGAGCTGACCAACGATCAGATCCACCTGTTGGGCAATGGGTATGTGATTTGGGTGCGGATTTTGCAGCCGTATATCGATGGCGTATCGGCCGGGAAGCGGCAGGCGGCGCGAGTGCAGAAGCGTGTGGAGGCTGGAGAGTCGTAGCCCAGCACAGGGATGTGCCGGGCTGCAGGGAGCTGCGAGGGGGAATGTATACGATATGGACAATGTAGGTTACAATAGGGTGAATAGCCGACATACGGATGGGTTGGGGAGGGCGAAAGCCGGGGTACACCTAACACTTATGTAGGGTATTGAAAAGAACTTTTAATGGCACAGGGGGTTATAGTATTCATGTTGATGGTCACATCGCCAATGTGACCAGGCGCATCCCGAAGATGTACCCCCTTCACAGCCCAAAGATGTGTCCGGTGGCCGATGCGCCGGGATAGGATTAAAGGTACACTTCCCTATGCAGCGCCGCACATTCATAGAACCCAGGGAAGGTTGATAAAGGAAATGATCATACATACCGAAAAGCCTTTTTATTGGTTCTCGAAACCTGTCGTTCTGTCCTATACAAGCACAATGCTTAAAATGGATATTCACAGGCACACCGACTTTCCGGGTGGGGCGAAGATCATTGCCGCCAACCACCCCAGCACCACCGATCCGTTCTTTGTGGCGGCGATGGTGCGGCAGCAGGCCTTCATCATGATCAAGGATGTGCTGTTCCAGGTGCCGGTTCTGGGTGAATACCTGCGCCGCTCGGGACACATCTCGGTCAAGGCAGGCCAGGGGCAGGAGGCCATCGACGAGGCCATGCGCCAGCTAAAGGCGGGGCGCAACATCATCATCTTCCCGGAAGGCGCGATCAGCCCGCTGGAAGGCGGCTTCCACAAGGCGCATACGGGCGTGGCCCGGTTGGCGCTGATGAGCGGCGCTCCGGTGGTGCCGGTGGGCGTCCACCTGCTGACCGAACGGCTGCATACGTTCCATTCCTGCGTCAAGGGCCAGCATGAAACCAGCCACTGGTATCTACGCGGTCCTTACAACGTGACCAGCGGGCGGCCATTGTACTTCAGCGGCGACGCCGACGACCGGAGGCGTGTGCGGATCGTGGCCGACATGGTGATGCACCACATCATCGAGCTGGCGCATGAGAGCCAGAGCCGGATGGACCGCTCTTCGGGTATGTTGACCGAGGCATTGGAGACGCTGTAAGCATTCATTTATTACGAGAATACAAAAAGGAGGCGCTGCCTGGCAGCGCCTCCTTTTGTATTCGTTTCAGATGCTATTACAAATGTCATGCGATTGTTATGACATTTGGCACAGCCTGTTCTTTACTCAATTAATTCAATACGTATTAAAATGGATTGAATATTTAATGGGGGGGTACCTGTTTATTTGGTTGCAATGCCTTGGGGGCTCGACGCAACTGCGTGAAATTATCGCGATATTTTTCCTCAATACGCACGCCGTTCCGCCTTATCCATTCGCTCTCGCCTGACTGTTGGTATTGGTTCTACTCTTTTTAACCGCCTGCGTTCACGTCTGAGCATCGATCCATATTCAGGCTTTTTAATCCGGGGGGATTCACCTGAAGTTGAGCAGGTATAACGCCTAACCACCATCTTTACAATCGACTTATCAGAACCAGCATATAGAAGAACTGCATCATGTTTTCGGCACTGCATACTTGCAGAGGAGGGAACGATAATGCCGCAACAAGGTCAATCGACTTACCACGATAGTGAACAAGTCAAACGTTCGGGAATCTTCTCCCGTACCATCTCTATCGCGGGCGAATCAGTACTGGAGTATCAGGATATCGCCGCCAGGCTCTGGCTGTACAGTTCCTGTTTCTGGATGATCGTCGTGACGGTCATCGGCTTCACGATGGCGAACGAGCTGATCGAGCCGAACCTGTTCGCAGGGGTGCCATTCCTGCTGTTCAGCCGCATCCGCCCCATGCACGTCAACGGCGTGATCTTTGCCTGGCTGTCGAGTATGTACTGGGGCTCGCTGTTCTACGTCCTGCCGCGCCTGCTTGGCCGCTCGAAGCTGTGGGGTGAGCGCCTGGCCTGGTGGATGTCGTGGTCGTGGAACATCATGTTTGCCCTGGTGATTTTGACGCTGGGGATGGGTTACACCCAGGGCCGCGAGTACTGGGAGATCATCTGGCCGCTGGACGTCTGGCTGTGGCTGACCTGGATTGTCAACACGGTGATCGTGATCATGAGCGTGATCGAGCGCCGGGTCAAACCACTGTATGTGACAGTCTGGTGGTTCCTGGCCGCGCCGCTATGGCTTGCTTCCGATTATTTCATTGCAAACGTGATGTGGAGGCCGGGCACCTTGCTCGGGAATGGCATCCCAGGCGGGTCGGTATCGGGGGCGCTGCTCAACCCGCTCCATGATGTGATGATCAACTGGTGGGGAAGCCATAACCTGTTTGGCTTGTGGCTGACGCCAATGCTGGTGGCGTTGGTCTATTATATGGTGCCGCGCATCACCGGCACGCCGCTCTACAGCCACACCCTCTCGCTGATCTCTTTCTGGGGGGTCGCCTTCTTCTATGCGGGTGTGGGGCACCACCACCTGCTGCAAGCGCCGATCCCCGGCTGGCTGCGCACGGTAGCGATCATCAACAGCTTCCTGATCCTGGCGGCGGTGATCGCGTTCTTCTCCAATATCTGGCTGACGATGAGAGGCAACTGGGAGAAGTTCGTCGTCAACCTGCCCTTGCGATTCGTGATCACCGGATTCATTTTCTATTTCCTGGTGAACGTGCAAGGCGCAGGCCAGTCGGAGTCGGACTTCAATACCCTGATGCATTTCACTAACTGGACCATTGCTCACGCCCACCTGGCCCTGCTGGGCGGGTTCACCATCCTGGGTGAGGGCATGATCGCCTACATCATCCCACAGGTATTGAAAAAGCCAATCTTTAGCGAGCGCGCCCTCAACTGGCAGTATTGGCTGATCACGATTGGTTTTACCGGCTTCTTCTTTGCGCTCACGTTTGCCAGCTTTGTGCAGGGTCAGAACTGGTGGAACGGCATTCCGATTGTGAACACCGTGCCGATGCTGTATCCGCACTACATCATGCGCGCCTTCTTCGGCGGAATGATCATGACCTCGGCCATCGTTCAGGCTTACAACATCTTCCGCACCGTCACCATGGATACATCTGCACTGCGGCGCAAAGAGATCCAACCGTTTATCCAGGCCGCTGCCATTGGGAAGAATAGATAGAGGGAGACGAAGATGCCAATACCTGAGAACGAAAGAATACCCGCACATCCAAGTGCTGGGCTGGAAGGGAAGATGCTCTCGCAGGAGCCCTTCCGTGTGATCCTGATGTCACCCTTGATGTGCACGGTTGGAGCGCTGCTGGTGTTTTTTGCGGTGGCGGTGGTGGTGGTGGTGATCCTGCCGACCTTTAGCATGGATCCGCCGCCCTCGCTGAACTGGGCGCCCTATTCCGACGAAGCGTTGGATGGCCGGGCGCTGTATCTGGCGAACGGCTGCGTCTATTGTCACAGCTCCTTCTCGCGGCCGCAGGACTACTTCCGGGCGCGCTACTACCTGTACCCGCGCGTCTCGGAACCGGGCGACTATTGGGACGGCGACCCGGCCCCGAACATCTTTGGCACGGCGCGCACCGGGCCGGACCTGGCGAACGAAGCCGGGCAGCACCCTAACGATTGGCACACGGCGCATTACTGGAGCCCGCGCGCCACGACGCCAAACTCGATCATGCCGCGCTTCAACTTCTACGATGACACCAGCATCAATATGCTGATCGCGCATAACCAGGCTCAGGGCGGTAAAGAGGGCTACCTGCGGGTGGCGGCCCAGCAAGTGGGCAAGGAACTGATGCTGATTAATATGGGGATCTACAAACCCGAAGACCGCTTCCCCAATCTGGTGCAGCGGTTGACCAACGAGGGCACCTACAACGCGAACGGCAAGCCCAGCGATAGTTCGCCCTGGGGGCTGCCCTGGAAAGCGGTCTGGATGTTGAACTCGTTCGAGCGCGGCTACTGGCTCACCCCATCCCCCATCCCGCTGACCCAACAAAACCTGATCCAGGCCAAAGCGGTTTTCTTACAGCGCTGCTGGGGCTGCCACGGCGCAAACGGCGGCGGAGACGGACCGGCCGCTCAATTCATGGATCCAAACCCATTCAACTTCCAGGATGTCAGTGCGATAAACGGTCCGTTCGCCTCGGACGGCGACCTGTACTACCGCATCCTGGTGGGCGGCAAGGGCACGGCCATGGAAAACTTTGGCACACGCCTGCCGGTGGAAGACGTCTGGCGGCTGACGCTGTTCCTGCGCACGATCCAGAACGGCTCGATGGCGCAGAAAGAAGTGGTGCCAACCACCGCGATGTACGAACAGTGGACACCGCCGCCCCCACTGATGAATTACGTCAATGATCATCCGATTGAGGATGGCCCGGGCGTGATCATCAACACCGATACGCAGCCGTTCGAAGCGGCGGCACATTGGGTGGCGGCGGGCCTGGCGCCGGGCGACGAGGTCATGGTGGGCGGCAAGCTGCCGATCACCCACACCATCCTGACCGACTTGATCCGCGAGGCCTACTTCCAGCAGATCACCAAGGCCTATCAAGACGCCCTGGCGCGCGGCGATCCACTGCCGCCGGAGGCCGAAGTGATGAGCACCGAGAGCGTCACCTGGCATGCCCCTTGAGTTGCACTGCGGGGGACGAAGTTTTGGGGGGCAAGCTGCCCATGACGCAGTCCATCGTGACCGGCCTGATCCGGCCGACCTGCTTCGATCCGGTCACGAAAGCTTATCAAGACGCCCTGGCGCGCGGCGATCCGCTGCCGACGGAAGCTGAAGTGATGAGCACCGAGGATTTGACCTTCCATGCGCCATAACCAAGAAAAAACGGGCAGCCTTGCATTGTTAGGGCTGCCCAAGGAGAGGGAGGATGATGATGAACTATCGACACAAATTCCGGACTTCAGCTGTTATCACGCTGGCGTTGATGGCGCTGATCACTGCGCCGGTGCAGGCGGCGCAGTATGAAGAAGGCCCGGGCGCAGCTCTCACCGTGGCGACCTGGTTGGTGCTCAGCTATCTGGTGTTGTTCCTGGCGGCGCTGGCGGCCTTCTTGATTGCCTTGAAGCGCGGCATGTTCCACAACATCGAAGAAGCCAAGTATTACATGCTGACGATCGACGAGCCGGACTACTACACGCCCGACTGGGCCAAAGGATTAGAAGATGAAGAGGAGCAAGGGGAAACCGAAGAAGGAGAGGAGGTAGAGCATGTTCCCAATTCCAACCGGTAATGAAACCGATGTCGTAAAGGCCTATTACACCTATCTTTACACGTTGTATTATGCCAATATGAGCACCAACCGGGCGACCGAGGTGTTCTGGGGCATTCAGGCCCAGGTGATGGCCTGGTTGATGACAATGGTGATCCTGTTCTATTTCTTCACCTACTTCTTCAGCTACACCCACTATGCCAAGGGAGCCCTGTATGAAACCACCTCGTTTGCGGGTACGCTGTTCGAGCGCAACGGGCGGGTTTCGATCTTTACCTGGTCGATTATCATTGGCCTGTTCTTGGCAGGATTGTATATCGGCGTGCGGTATATCCTGTACGGATTTCTCTACTAATGGGAGGCTGCGATGGCGCATATTGATTCTTACTCACACTTCGTAACCGCAAACGTGCCTGCCGAAGCCTGGGACGAGGCCTGGATGGTATTGACGACTTGGAAGGGCTTTTTGCAATCCTTCCCCGGAAGCCGCACCATTCGCATCTCGGCCCGCCCGCTGGATAACGGTGACGTGCGCGTGCTCGTCTTTTCGGTTTGGTCGTATCCGGAAGATTTGGAAGAATGGCGCGCCAGCGAATATTCGGCCTCCAGCCTGCTTTCGCAATTAAGCCGGCCGGCGTATGACATCAGCGAAGAAACTCTTGAAGATTTCTCTTAGGAGGGAATGATGAGTCCCGAAATCTATAAAGCGCCAGGCGAAGAACCCGGCAAAGATGATGATGCAAAAATCTACAAAGCGCCTGGAGAAGGCAGCCAGGGCAGGCAGGGGGGGCGGGAGCCGGGATATACATCATCCCCGGGAAACGACTTCAATTCGAAGAACTCCTCGGAAGAGCGGCACTATACCCTCTCCATCTCTGATGAAGACCGCCAGAGGTCGTTCGATACGGAGGACAAGCGCTGGGCGACCAACCTGCAAGTTCGGGATTGGATCATGCTGTTGATCGCGATTGTGATCTGGGTCGGCTTCCAGTTATCCTTCTACTTCCTCGAACCCGGGCTGCGCTAGAGCCCAACATGGCCATCTTCAATGTCTCCAACTTCCAGGCGATTCTCTTTGTGCTCTTCATCGCCTTTCTGATCTGGGTTGTGATCCGTTACATTCCTTCACGCTATCCCTCGCCGGTTGAGACTTACAGCGAGGAAGAGATCCACGCCTATGATCGCTACGTGCCGCGCTATTTCTTGCTGGCGGCTGCGGCGGTGGTGATTGCCAGCGTCCATGCTGTGATCAAAAACCTGCCGGGCTTCTGGCTGTGGCTGTGGAAAGCGGGTGAGGGCGGACACCTGTTCCGGGATGCGGCCAACTCGCACATGTTCATCATGGCGGGCGGCACGCTGTTCCTGATTGGACTGACCTGGTACGTGCTGCCGCGCTTTGCCAACCGGCCGCTGTACAGCCCACTGCTGGCGAACCTGTCGATGTGGCTGATCACCATCGGCGTGGCAGGCTCTTACCTGTCTTGGGTGGCGCTGGGCCTGTACGAAGGCAGCGCGGTGGCCAACGGCGCCAATTATGAGGCGGTCAAAGAAGCCTTAAACCTGTGGCACAAGCTGCCCACCGGAGCCAGCTCGGGCATCATGGGGTTCGGGTTCTGGTTCTACGTCGCCAACGTGTACATCACGGTGGGCATGTCGAAGCGCGTGCCGCACCGGCCGCTGGGCTACCTGATGAAGTTCGCCGTGGTTTCGGCCTCGGCCTTCCTGGTCGGCACGATCCAGGGCATCTTCCAGGTGATTCCGGACAACGCCGACTGGTTGGAAGGGGCCGGGAACTTTGGCCGCTACGTCGACCCGATCAGCCACGTTCACATGAACCTGCTCTCGGGCATGATGGTGGTCATGGTGGCCTTCTTGCTGTACTTCTTGCCGCGCTTGAATGGGCGCAAATTTAGCGAGGCCGCCAGCAACCGCCTGTTCTTGTTGTTCGCCCCGGCGGCGGGCCTGTTCTACCTGGCCTTCATCGGCACCGGGCTGATCGCCGGGCATGAAGTGAACGGCTTTGGGGGGCTGCATATCGCCTGGCTGGGGCCGCTGCTGGCGCGCTATCATACGGCGATCCTGGCGACGGCGGGCTCACTGATGCTGGTGGGTTTCTGGGCTTATTTCAGTTACCTGTGGCGTGGGGTGCGCTTGCGTGAGGTGTGGGCGGGGCTCCGTTCGGGGCGGCCCTCGGCCTTCTGGCTGGTATCCAGCGGCATCCTGGCGGTGGGCACCCTGCAGGGGCTGCTGCAGATCATTCCGGGTACGGCCAATGTGCTGACTGCGCTGCGCGAGGTTCCGGCCATCCACGCCAACTTGAACATGAGTGGGATTATCCTGGCGCTGCTGGGTGCGGTGATCTTGCTGCTGCCGGAGCTGACCGGGCAAGTGTTCGACCTGAAGACCGCCCGGCGCAGCCTGGCCTGGATCGCTTTGGGCAGCCTGGCCTATTACGTGGCGATGATGGCTACCGGGCTGTGGCGCTACCGCTATCTGACGCAGGGCCTGAGCGACTACGAATCGGCGGCGCAGATGGGCTGGCAGGCTCCGGCGCTGCTGACGCTGGCGGCGCTGCCAGTGTTCATTGGTTACTTCACCTTTGCCAGGGGGCTCGGCCAGGCGACGGTGGCTTACCGGGCCGGCTGGCTGCAAGAGACGCGCGACATGGCGCGGCGGACCAACGGGCCAAAGGCGCGCCGGGCGGGCAAGCACTTTTCACTGCAGGCGCTGCTGCTGATCGAAGTCGGGTTCGGGATTATGGGCTTCCCCGGTATGGGTTGGCTGTTCAGCGGGCACGCCCTGGTGGGCATTTCGCTGGCGGTGGCCAGCCCGATCATCGCCTACGTGCTCGTGCCGATTGTGATGACGGTGTACAACATCCACACCATGAGCTTGATCGGGCCGACGCCGATGGTGGTTTACATGGTCAGCGCGGCGGTCCTTTCCACGATTGCGCTCGGCATTTACCTCTGGGAGCCTCATTCTACATCTTCTAAGGATTATCGATGATCGTAACCCTGCTCTACCTGGGCGCAGCCCTGGTCAATCTGGCACTGTGCCTGCGCATCTTCCTGGCATTACGAGCGCGCCCGCGCGGCTACCTGTTCTTGTGGGGGCTGGCGGCCCTGATGCTGTTGGCTGCGCCGGCCTTTCAAATTTCCGGCAGCCTTGCGCCACTGCCCAAGGCGGGGCTGCAGCTGATCTACCTGAGCACAACAGCCGCCGGCCTGCTGTGCCTGGGGCTGGGCATTATCTACCGGGCAAGCAAGAAGCCATGGGCCATCCTGGGAAGCTTGATCTGGCTGGTGATGAGCGCCGCGACGATTTGGGGGTTGTCGGCGGAGGGCGGCGCGCCGCTGGGCGGGCTGACCCTGGCCCAGGCCGGGCTCAAGCCGGGCACGGGCATCCTGCTCATCCGCCTGGCCGGGCTGGTTGGGGCGGCGCTGGCGTTTGCCTCGGGCACGGCCTTCGTCTGGAGGGTCTTCTGGAACAGTGGAAACTTGCGCATGGCCGGTCAGCGTTCGGCGGCGCTGCTCGGGGCGGCGGTCCTGGCGGCCAATCTCCTGTTCAGCGTGCCGGCTGGGCGGGTTTGGGAGCACGCCCTGGCCAGCCTGCTCGGCGGGCTGCTGCTGTTGTTTGGCCTGCCGCTCTGGGACAGCGATCAGGATGCCGTCCGGGTGAAGGAAGAGGGCGAACTGCGCCGCCTGCGGTTGCGCGTGCGCCTGTATGGAATGGTGTCGGTGCTGGTGGTTTTATTCGGGGTGTTGTTTGTGCTGCCGTACCTGCCGTATCTGTCAGGGATGGTGACGGACGTGCAGCAGAACGTATATTTCCAAGATTTGCCGGACGATGCGGTGGGCGATTACTTGGCGACCACGAAGGGGTATATGCCGTTGTTCGAGTGGTACATGCCGCTGCAGGCTGCGCCGCGGGACGCACCCACACTGGAGATGGGGGAACTGCAGCAGATGGTCGTGTTCCAGAAGGTTCTGTTCCAGCAGGATGACTACATGCTTTACCAACTGGAGACCGGAGACCGGATGCTGTGGATGGGTTCGGATTCGCTGCCGCGGCGGATCAACCTGCAACCGGGGATGCTGCTGCCGGGCAGCTACATGCTGATCATCCCGACCAATGGAATGTTCGGCGGCAATGTGTACCATTACTTCCGCATCGACAGCGGTCAGGCCCTGAGCTATTAATCACGATGTGGAGCAGGCTTTCGAACCTCGGTTTTATCCTGCTGATCGTCGGCCTGTGCGGCGGAGGATTGATCCTCATGCAGCTGGTGCCCTACGGCCACCGGCACACCAACCCGCCGGTGTTGGCGACACCAGTCTGGGACAGCCCGCGCACTGCGGAACTGGCGGCCAAGTCGTGCTTCAACTGCCACAGCAACGAGACCGAGTGGCCCTGGTACGCCTACGTTGCGCCGGTCTCTTGGCTGATTCAGCAGGACGTGGAGTTGGGCCGGAATGAGCTGAACTTTTCGGATTGGAATCCACAGGGGCTGAACGCCGATCACGTCGCCACGGATGTGTACGTGCGGCACATGCCGCCGGTGCGCTACCTGCCGCTGCACCCTTCGTCGAAGCTGACCGATCAGGAGAAGAACGACCTGGCGGATGGGCTGAAGCGGACGATCCGCATGGCGCAGGGCAAAGAGTGAGGCGAGGGCGGGGACATATGGAGATGCGCTGACAGGGAAGGTCAGCGCATCTCCGTATTTTTACGGTCCCGCGGCCGGCGCGCTGCGCTCCATCTCCTCCAGATGAAGGCAGTGACGATGGAGGGCGGCAGCAGCCCACCGAGCAGGCGCAGAAAGCGGTTGAAGACGCCGGGCACATAGACGTCGCGACCGGCGATAACTTCGTCCACGGCCCGGGCGGCGACCGCACCGGCGTTGAGCATGGAGATTTGGCCGATGATGCCTTGGGCCAGCAGGCGGCGGGTGGTGGCGGGGTTGGTGGGCATTCCGGACGGGCATAGGGCCATTACACGTACGTTGCGGGGGCGCAGCTCTTGACGCAAGGAGCGGGAGAAGTCAATCAGGAAACGCTTGGAGGCCGAGTACAGGGCCTTGAGCGGCATGGGATAGAACCCGGCCAGCGAGCTGATGTTGATGACGTGCAGCGTGCGGGCGGGGTCGCGCTGGGAAAGGGCCCGGTGGGTGGTGTCCACGGTGGCCTCGATGTTCAGGCGTAATAACGTGCGGATTTCGCTGAGCGAGCGCTCCAGGAAGGGGCCTTCGAACTCGACCCCGGCGGCGTTGACCAGGAAGTGGACCTGCAGGCCCAGGCGCCCGACCTCAGCCCAGAAGGCGTCGCGCGAGGGCGCGTCGGTCAGGTCGCAGGGGATAAAGACGGCGTCGACGCGATGCAGGCGCTGCATGCCCTCTGCCAGGGCCAACAGCTGCGGCGCGTGCAGGTCGGTCAGCAGCAGATCCGAGCCGCGTGAAGCGCACTCGTTGGCGAAGGCCTTGCCCACGCCGCCGGCCGCGCCGGTGATCAAAGCGACAGATTGCATAAATCCTCCATATGCAGTTATTTTACAGGCGACACCGTCGCCTGTAAAATAACTGCATATGGAGGATTTATGCAATCTGATTTAGCAGGCAAATCGATGGTAGTGACGGGGGCAACCTCGGGGATTGGGCTGGCGGCGGCCGGCGAGCTGGCGGGGCGCGGGGCGCACGTGATTGGGCTGGGGCGCAGCGAGCGCAAGGTGGAAGAGGCGCGGGCAGCCATCCTGGGCCGGCACCCCGGGGCGCAGCTGGATTTCTTCCTGGGAGACCTTGCGTCGCAGCGCCAGGTGCGCGAACTGGGGGAGACCCTGCGGCAGTTTGCCGAAGCGAAAACTGGCTGCAAGATCGACGTGCTGCTCAACAACGCCGGGACGGTGGCGAACTGGTACACGGCCACCGAGGACGGCTACGAACTGCAGTTTGCAGTCAACCACTTGGCGCCATTCCTACTGACGAACTTGCTGCTGCCGCAGCTGCAGGCGGCTCCGTCGGCGCGGGTGGTAACGGTCAGCTCGCGCTCGCACCGGCGCGGCCGAATCCATTGGAAGGATGTGATGCTGCGCAAGCGTTACAACACGCTGACCGCCTACGATCAGTCGAAGCTGGCTAACGTGCTGTTCACGCTGGAGCTGAACCGCCGCCTGGAACTGGGCGCAAGCGTGCGGGCGTATGCGGCAGACCCGGGCCTGGTTAACACCGAGATTGGGCTGAAGGGCACCAGCGGCATCGTGCGCTGGGTGTGGGACCTGCGCCGCAAGAAGGGCGCCGACCCCGGCGAGGGTGCAGCCACTGCGGTTTTCCTGGCGGCCGACCCATCCGTAGAGGGCTCGCCCGAGCCGTACTGGAAGGACTGCAAGCCGATCCCACCCGGCCCACGGGCGCTGGACGAGGAAGATGCAATGCGGTTGTGGGAGTTGTCGGAAAGGTTATGTGGGATAGGGGGGAATCAGGCAGGCCGGCGATGAGGGCTCCCATTGGCTAATCCCGCGTGGCCTGATCCCTGATTACCTTAAAAAAGATCCCGGACCGTATCTCACTTTCTGGTTTTTGTCTATAATAGGAATGCTACCCCCGGCTTATTTGCGACATCGCCGTTTACATCTCACAAAAAGAGGTTCCTCACTGTGCCTACCCCTGCCTGGTTCGTCCGTTTACTGAAAACGCTTTTCCCTTACCGGAAAACATTCGCCCGCATGAGCCGCCTGCCTGTGGTTGGCCCGGTGATGGAGCACGTCATTTTCCGCAATGATGAGATGGTGTACCTGCCGAAAGACCGGGTAGTGATCCGTGAAGACATCGAGCAGCCGGGCAGCACCGTGCTGCCATCGTCCGTCGTCGAGCATTTCATTGAGAAGGCCGATTTCCGGTGGATTATGGACAAGTGCATCTGCCGCGAAAGTGACGACTGCCAGGATTACCCACACGACATCGGCTGCATTTTCTTGGGGGAGGCGGCCACCAAGATCGACCCGCGCCTGGGGCGGCCGGCCACCAAAGAGGAGGCGCTGGCGCACGCCCGCCGAGCGCGCGAGGCCGGGCTGGTGCACCTGATCGGGCGCGACCGCCTGGACACGCTGTGGATGGGGGTGGGGCCGTCCGAGAAGCTGATGACGATCTGCAACTGCTGCCCGTGCTGCTGTCTGTTCCGCATCCTTCCGGACCTGCGGCCGAACATCTCTGAGCGAATCAAGCGCCTTCCAGGGGTGGAGGTGTGGGTCGGCGAGGAGTGCAATGGCTGCGGTAAGTGCGTGCGCACCGGCTGCTTCGTGGACGCCATTCGCATGGCGGACGGCAAGGCGCAGATCAGCTCGGATTGCCGGGGCTGCGGTCGCTGTGTGGAGACCTGCCCGAACGAGGCCATCCACCTGCGCATCACAGACGAAGGCTACTTGCAGAACGCCATCCGGCGCATTTCGAACGTAGTGGACGTGAAGGGTCGCAAGCCGGCAGAGGAGCTCAAGCAGAGCAAGCCGCTGTCGGAGGTGGAGTAGCCGGTACATGGATGACGCCCAGCTCGAACTCGCCCGCCTGTTGATTGCCCGCCTGGAGCGGCTGTCTGTGGATTCGCGCCTGGCGCATCATGCCAGCGGCTTCCGGCGCTCGCTGCTTAACGCGATGGAGGCCGTCGAGACCGCCGGGGCGGAGGAGCGTGAGAGCGCCTCGACCCGGCTGGATTCGCTGATCCATTTGGGCTTTCAGATTGTGGAGACGGCGGCGAAGGAGATGGGGGATCGGGAGGGGTAGGAAATCAGGGGATGCGGAATTGGTCGATCAGGGGCCTGATTGACGAACCCCTCATTGACTGCTTTCCATCAAAAAACCGTATTTCGCCAGGATCTCTTGCCCGTCCTGCGAGAGGGCCAGATCGACGAAGGCCTGGGCCTGTTTGGTGTGTGGGGCGTCTTTGATGGGGGCAATCGGGTAGACCGCCAGCACGTTCAGCGTGTCGGGGATTTGGAGGGCATTGACCCTGCCAGACCATTCGCCGGCGGCGTCGCTGGCATAGACCACGCCCGCATCGGCTTCACCCAGGGCGACCTTGGTCACCACCGAACGGACGTTATCTTCATACGAGACCACGTTGTCCAGAACGGCCTCCTGATAAGCGGCGCCGTAAGCCGGGTCTGCGGCGGCTTTTTTCAGGAACTCCGTGGTGTAGCGACCGGCGGGCACCTCTTCAGCCCCGAAGACCAGCTTCAGCCCGGGCTGAGCAAGGCCCGCCAGGCTCTCGACCGGCAGCGCGCTGTGCCGTGAGACGATCACGACCAGATGGTTGCGGGTCAGGGTCTGCCAGGCACTCTCGTCCACCCGCCCGGCGTCGGTGACGGTCTGCATGTATTTCTCGTTGGCGCTGGCAAACACGTCCAGCACGGCCCCGTTGGTGATCTGCTGGGCCAGCTGCTGTGACCCGGCGAAGCTGAACTCGACGTTCACACCGGGGTTGCGGGCTTCATACAGCTCGCCGAGGTCTTGGAAGGCTTCGGTCAGCGAGGCGGCCGCCAGCACGGTCAGGGTGACGGGCTGGGCGGTAGGGGCGCAGGAGGCGAGGAGCAGGATTGCAAGAAGGGGGAGAAGGAGCTTGCGTGGGTTCACATTTGATTCATTCTTTGATGCAGGATTCCCTTGACGATGATCAGGGTGAGGAACGAGAAGCAGATCAGCACGAAGGAAAGCGCCAGGGCCACGTCCAGGTCGATCTCGAAGCCGACGTAGATGGCCAGGGGCATGGTCTGGGTGCGGCCGGGGAAATTGCCGGCGAAGATCATGGTGGCGCCGAACTCGCCCAGGGCGCGGGCCCAAGTCATCACCAGGCCGGTCAGAATGGACATCCACGAGAGCGGCAGGACCATGTAGCGGAAGATCTGGATGCGGGTGGCGCCGTCGAGCGCGGCGGCCTGCTTGAGCTCGTCGTTGATAGCGGCGAAGCCGATGGCGGCGGCCTTGACGTACAGCGGGGAGGCGATGAAGGTTTGGGCCATGACCACCGCCACCTGAGTGAAGGGGATGCTGATCCCGGCGGCGGCAAGCCAGGAGCCGAATAACCCGCGCCGCCCGAAGGCCATCAGCAGGGCTACACCGGCGACGGCGGGCGGCAGCACGGTGGGCAGGTCGATCAGCGTGTCGATCAACTGGAAGAAGCGCGTGCGGCGCTGAGCGAGCAGGTAGGCCACCGGGGTGCCGAAGGCCAGCGTCACCAGGGTCGTGATCAGCGAGGTGCCAAGGCTCAGACTGACGGCCTGGATCACCTGGTGTTGTTTGACATCGTTAAGGAAGGTGGAGGGCGAGGTACGCAGCAGCAGGGCGGCCAGCGGTAGGACGATGAACAGCAGCAGCGGCAGCGACAGCAGCTGCCAGGAACTGTTCAACCAGCCCCAGGAGATTTTCCGGGTTTGGGTCTGGGTTTTGGCGGGCAGTTTGGTCGAGGATTCGCGGATCACACCAACTCCTTTTCGCACTCGTCCAGCCAATCCAGCATCGCCTGGGTCTCAAGGATACGGAAGCGCTGCACCATGCTGCGGTAGCTGCCGCGCATGGCTCGGCGGGTGAAGCCCATTTCCAGATCGTTGAGCCAGCCCTGACAGGCCTCGCGCTGGGCCTCGACCAGCTCCTGGACGGTCTCGGAGTCATCGAGGCGGGCGAAGTACAGCCGGGCGAGGAACTCCTGGCGCATCTCACGACCGTGATAAACCGGGCTGCGCATCCAGGCCTGGAAGGTCTGGCGGCCAAGGGTGGTGGTGCGATACTGCTTGCGCTGCGGGTAACCCTCGCCGGACACCTGCTCAGACGCCAGCAGCCCGAGCTCTTCGAGCTTGTCGAGCAGGGCGTACAACTGGCTCTGTTTGATTTTCCAAACCAGGTCAATATCGCTGGATTGGAGCTGCTTGTATAAATCGTAACCGTGGGTGGGCTGCTGGTCGACGAAACCGAGCAAGACGTATTCGAGGGCCAGCGGGGATTGGGATCGAGGCATACTCAACCTTTGAATAGTCAATAAATGAATAGTATCCTGTGAATTGTAGCACAAGGGAAAGGGAAAGGCAATCCGGGAACCGGCTTCCTTATTTCGGACAGACAGCAGCAAAAGAAGGTAGCAATGTCTCAAATTATTTTGGCGCTCCGGAGAACCGGATCATGCCCTGACGCCCTATCGGATGGGCAGTCTTTATCGGCCACGGATTAAAAGCGTAACGCAAGGGCCCAAAGACGCCAAAGATCAATGAAAAGAACGAAGAAAGGATACCCTTCTTCGTTCTCTTTGATGTTCCCTGGCGTCTTTGCGTGATGGCTTGCGCTTAAAATCCGCGCAGTTTGGTGCTCTCTCGCTTGGGAAGGCCTTCCTTGGGTTTGCGCTGGAGGACGACGTACTCCAGGTGGCGCTGGTTGCAGAAGGTGCGCTTTTCGGGCACGTCGCCATCCTGATTGACGGCGTAGATGTGCGGACGCAGCCGGTCGATCTCGGGCTCGGCGTCCATCCAGCCCATGCCGCTGGAGATTAGCGCCTGGTGCACGTAGCGCACCGCCTGAACCATGTAGCGGCGCTCGTCTTGCGAGAACAGTGGGTGACCTTCGCCCTTCAGGAAGCCCACGTTCTCATCGTTGCCGACCACCACGTACAGATCGCCCAGTTCGGACACCTCTTCAAAGAAGCGCACGTGGCCCGAGTGCAGCCAGTCGAAACAGCCGGTGACGACCACCTTCCTGGCCTGCTGCTCTCCTTGCGGTGGGAGCGGCTCGAAGGGCGGGAAGCCCGCCAGTTCTTCGGCGCTGAAGGTCTTGCAAAGGATGCCGTTCTGGCGGCAGAAATCGTGTTTTTCGGGCGCAGAGTTGGTCTCAGCCATGGCCCATATATGCGGATGGTTTTTCTCTAGATCTGGGAGGATGTTGGGATTGGGCAGGTCGTGCACCAGTGTGGCACTCTGCACGTAGCGCAGAGCCCGGACCAGGTAGAGGCGTTCTTCTGCCGGGAACTTGGGGGGCTTGCCATCCAGCGCCAGCACGATCTCATCGGACCACAGCAGCACATGCAGCGCGCCCAGCTTCGAGGCCTCCTCCAGCAAACGGACGTGCCGGGAGCGCAGGTCGTCGAAGCTGCCGGAAACGACAACTTTTCTTACGTTACTCACTCTTCGGGTCATACCGTACCTGAATTTGAATTGCGCCCGGCACCGGCTCTTCGGCCACGACGAATAAGTAACCGCCGCCGCAGCCGGAGTACATCACGCCGGGATAGCGATTTTGATAATACCCCAGCAGCTCCATCAGGTCAACTGTGAGGGAAGGGTGGCGCACCGTGTTGGGCAGGATCGCTTCCCAACAGGCCATGCACTCGTTCAGCGAGGCCCCCAAGGCGCGTAGATCCATGCCGACGATGGCGTCGAAGCAGTCCTTGCCGGTCTGACCCAGGCGGCGGATCCACTGGGGATCGAGGTTCTTAGTGACCAGCGGATTGTAGCCATTGGGGCGCGGCGCCACCGGCAGCATGTGGAACACGCTTTCCAGCCAGTGGACCACCGCGGGGTCGTTGTTGGATGCGATATGGGCCGGGAAGCAGCCGCCCTCAGAGGCGTAGTCGTAATCCAGGCGGTTGACGCCGGGGTAGACCAGCCCGGCCATGTCTTGCGAGCCGGAGGGTTCGGATCTACCGCGGTTCTCCTCGGCGTACAACCGGCGGACCAGCGTGTCGGGGTTGCCTTGCGGCAAGGCGCCGTTCCACAAGCGGGCGGCCACCTTGCGGGTGCTGGTGCCCATCCCGCAGCGGTCCATGAAGCGGAACGCAGGTTCCAGCCCCACCACGACCATCGAGCCGGGTGGGGTTGGGTTGTGTTTGGAGACGAACGGCTGGTCGATCCAGCCGCCGGCCAGGGCCATGCGGTAGGGAATGCGGCCGATGACGCTGGAGATGTCGGCAGTGGCACCGGGCATGTGTTTAACGCTCGAATTCGAGATATTCGCTGACGATGGCTTTACCGGCTTTGCGGTCGTTGTACTGCTGCTCGATCCAGCCATAAGTTTTCTTGAGGCCTTCCTTGAGCGGGATCGATGGCTCCCAGCCCAACACCTGCTTGATAAAGGTGTTGTCGCTGTTGCGACCGGCGACGCCGCGCGGCGCATCGAGCTTGTAAGTGCGGTTCAGCTCGATCCCGCCGATCTCTTCGATGTAATCGACCAACTGGTTGATCGAGACCAGTTCGGCGCTGCCCAGGTTGATGGGTGTGGCGATCAGGTCGTCGCAGTGGGTGATCTGATCGATGCCGAGCACGCAGTCGTCGATGTACATGAAGCTGCGGGTCTGGCTGCCGTCGCCCCAGATATCGATCTCGTGCACGCCGGTGTCCTTGGCCTCGATCACTTTCCGCGACAATGCCGCCGGGGCCTTCTCACGGCCGCCGTACCAGGTGCCGTTGGGACCGTAGACGTTGTGGAAGCGGGCGACGTGTGTTTTCAATTTGCGCTCGGCCCAGTACTCCTCGCAGAACATCTCCGACAGCAGCTTCTCCCAACCGTAGCCGCGCTCGGCCATGGCGGGATAGGCATCCAATTCCTTCAGGGCGCGCACGTTGGGATCTTTCTGCAGATCGGTGTTGTAGGCGCAAGCCGAGGAGGAATAGAAGTAACGGCGCACACCGGAGCGATAGGAGGCTTCGATCAGGTGGGTGTTGATCAGAATGCTGCGCAGGCACTCCACCCGGAAACGCTCGATGAAGCCCATCCCGCCCATATCGGCGGCCAGGTTGTAGACTTCCGTCGCGCCTTCGGCGGCCCGCACTGCATTTTCCTTCTCGCTCAGGTCGAGGCACAGGTTTTCCACACCGTGCGTGCGCTGGTACCAGTGCGGCAGGGGTTTCTTATCAACGGCGCGGATGTTGGTGAAGCCCTGGTCGTGGAAGTAGCGCACCAGCGAGCCACCGATGAACCCGCCCGCCCCGGCAACGAGGATCAGGTCGTCCTTTTTCAAGTCTGGGTCGGTTGCGGCCGTTCGATTATTCGTCATGTAAACGCTCCTGTTTAAAAATCGGAAACTGAGGCTAGTATACTACTGTTCTGCCGGAGGCGGCGATGGGAAGCCTTCTCATATAGATTAAAACTGCAACGAATCTCCACATCCCCAGAGTGGTATACTGATTAAGAGCAGACCACACGCGATCAAGAGGGCGAATACAATGATCAACTTCACCTATTCAGGACAACTCGATCTCTCCGCTGGGGCGATCATGCTGCGGGGACTGCAGCCGGTGCTCAATGGAGAGCTGCTGGCGAACGTCGAGCCGCAGATCCTCCTTCAAGAGGAACGCCATTTCTCCATGCGCTTCAACTCACCGACCCCAGGCGACGCATCCTTTACCCTGGAAGCCCACCTGGACGACCAGGGGCGGCTGTGGCTGCGTTACGGACTGGAAGCCCTCGATCCATATGCGCCGCTGCTCTCGTTTGGGCTGCGTTTCGACAGCGTTGAAAACCTGCGCAAATATCTGCGCAATGGATACAACAGCTGGGACGGCAGCGCCTACGTCGAGCCGGAGCAGCTGTGTGATTGTGGGCCGCAGGAAGCTCGCCCGGAGACCGGTTATGCCATGGCCCAGCTGCTGCCGCATACCGGCGGCGGCTGTGTGGTGCTGGGCTTCGACCGCAACGACCGTTTCCAGCACACCTTCACGTTCGATACCCAGCGCTGCCCCCCGGCCCTCACGATCCTGACGCTGTGGGACAACAAGAATCGCACCGGGCTGAACCGGGTGCAGTCCGAGCAGATGGTGATCTTCGAGCACGAACAGGTCGAGGCGGGGCTGCGGGAATGGGCGCAGATCCTGGCGGCAGCGTCGCCGTTCCCGCCCCGGCTGGACACGCCGACGATCACCGGCTGGAGCTCTTGGTACAACCTGTACACCAACATCAACAAAGACATTCTGCTCGACCAGCTGCTGAAAACTTATGCCGTGGCGACGCGTGACCACCTGCCGATGCGCTTCTTCCAGATCGATGACGGCTTCACTCCCGAGATGGGCGACTGGCTGGAAGTGAAGACCAAGTTCCCGCGCGGCATGAAGCCGGTGCTGGACGAGATACGGGCGGCGGGGTTCGTGCCGGGGCTGTGGATCGCGCCTTTCATGGTGGGCAACCGCAGCCGCCTGTACCGCAACCACCCGGATTGGGTGATCAAAGACCGTGAGACCGGGCGGCCGCTGGTGCAGTGGGCCATGTACGGCGAGAACCGTTGGCACAAGCGCAGCGAACAGTATTACATTTTGGACAGCACCCATCCCAAGGCGTTCGAGTATTTGCGCCAGGTCTTCCGCACCTGGCGCTGGGAGTGGGGCTGCGAGTACTTCAAGACCGACTTCATGCTGTTCGGCTCGGAGCATGGCCCCGAGCGGGCGGTATACTACACGCCGGGACTGACCCGCATTGAAATTTGGCGGCGGGTGGCTGAGATGATCCGCGAGGAGATTGGGCAGGAGACTACCTGGCTGGGCTGCGGGTGCCCGTTGTGGGCCTCGATTGGGCTGGTGGACGGCATCCGCATCGGCGGTGACGTGGGCGTATCGTGGACGGGAGAACTGTCAGCCCAGTCGCTGCTGCAAGACCTGTCGACGCGCAACTTCGGTCACAACGTTCTGTGGCAGGTGGACCCCGACAGCGTTCTGTTACGCAACAGTTATCACCACCTGGACGACGTGGAAGTGCGCTCGCTGGCGATCTATGCCGGGATGAGCGGCGGGGTGATGATGACCAGCGACGATCTGGCCGAGCTCTCGCCTGAGCGCCTGCGGTTGTGGAAATTGATCCTGAACCCAAACCGGAGCGACTGCTCCTTCCCCTTGTTAGGGCAGAGCCCAATCACTTACGATCTCATACCCTACGGCCCGAATGGTCGCCAGTTCAGCCATGCGGCGCGTCTGCTCGATCCGGTGATGGTGCAGGTGCGGGCACCCGAGCCGGATAAGCTGGGGGTGGTGTACATCTTCAATACCGCAGACTACCCGGTCCAGCGCACATACGAGCTGTCCGACCTGGCCCTGCCCATGCCGCTGCACGCCTTCGATTGGATCGCCAACCAGCCGCTGGAGGGCAAGATCGAGCGCATCTCGCTGCGCCTGGCGCGGCACGAGGGGCGGCTGTTGTTCGTGGGCTTTCAGCCGATTACCGAGGCGCCGGAGAGGCTGCCGTAAAAGCAGGGAATTGATTCTCCGTCCCATTCCTCCGTCCCATGCTCCGCACGGGACGGAGGGGCGCATTCTTCAGGGCAATCGCATCTTATCCAGCCAGGACCTTGAGCAAATAATCGGTATTCCAGCCGCATTTCAAGCGCTTGGCCTTGATGCCAGCTTTGACGGAGGTCTCCAGTTTGAGCAAATTGAGAGCCATATGCCTCAATATGGCAAAGTTCTGGGGCGCATTATCCTTACGAACCCGGCTGTGATCTTCATTGAAGGCGATATCGAGCACCCAGTGCAAGCGGTTCTCGATACCCCAATAGCTACGCTTAGCTTCTAGGATTTTTTTGGCGTCACTTTCCAAGCTGGTGATGTAGTAACGATCCTGGACTTCCCGTTCCTCTCCGATTTGCCGTTCAGACAGGATCATCACCAAGCTTTTCACCCCTTTCCAGCGATCCAAATTACGAATGTTCCCTAGATATTCTGGGTCGGAGATGCTCCAGCACTGACGGATTTCAATGCGGCCATGATCCTTGTTCACCGTTTTGTCGTAACTATAAGGCGCTCCTTCGAAGTTGTACTTCCAGTCGTCTTCAAACAAATCGTGGATATCCTCGTAGAGGTGGCCCTGGTTCTCTTTGACCGCCAGAATGTAATCTGCCTCTTGCTCGACGATGGTTTTGGCGATCTTGGTCTGGGTGCCAATCGCATCCACCACGACAATACAACCTGCCAGCTCTAAAACCTTCAATAATTGTGGAATAGCCGTGATCTCATTGGACTTATCATCCACTTTGCGCTGTCCCAAGACCAATTGATTGGCAGTCGCCCAGGCACTCACCATATAAATGGCAGCTTTGCCTGCCGGAAGGTCTTTCGAACCTCGCAACTGCTTGCCATCCAGGGCAATTACTTGTCCTTGGGTTAGTTCTTGGATCAGCTTCACCCACTCCATAAACCCATTTTCAAACTCCTGGGGATTGATCAAGGCAAATACACGTCCAAAAGTGTCGTGGGAAGGAATACCATTGGGCAATTCCAGAAATGTTTTCAACCACTCGATTTTGCTGTTCCCAAACATCTCGACATCCACCCAACTGTCGGCTCCACAGATCACTGCCACGAGGGCGATGATCAAGATATCGGTCAGCTTATGTCGCTTGGTTCGGTCTATTCGTGGGTCTTTGACCTTTCCAAAACACTTTTTGAGACTTCCTAGATCTGGTTCTTGGGCCATGGTCGCTCCTTCTTGTTTGCGACCATTATCCCACCTTATTTAGATGCGATTGCCCTGATATAAACATAAGTAGCCCCTCCGGGGTACAGTATAGGCGACGTCTAGCGTCAACTTTACCAAAAAGGAGGCTACTTATGCAAATCGATTCTAGCACAACCCCATTGTATGTTGGCATTGATATTGGCAAAAACGTGCACTGCTTTGGCGGATACGCGGGTGGTGAGTTGAGACTGGTCAACCCCAGGCAAGAAGTGCGTAATAACCAGCCCGGTTATGAGACCTTTCGTACCTGGCTGAAAACGCAGGTGGCCAGCCAATGCTATGCCCCGATTGTGGTGGGCCTGGAACCCACCGGGATCTACCATGAAGCCTGGGCGTACGCGCTCCAACAGGACTTCGGCGATGAAATCGCGCTCCGCTTTCTGAATCCCTACCAAACCAAGCAAAAACGACGTCAGTTGCAGAATGGGCGGAAGAAGAAAACAGATCCCATCGATGTGGAGGCAATTGCCTATTGTTTACGCGATGGGCAAGGCAATCCGGCTTGCCTGGCAAAACCCCAAACGATCCATTTCGATCTCTGGGCAGCCGAATTTCGCCAGGCGTATCGAGCGCATCAACGGCTGCAACTCAGCATCCTGACCCAGTGGGACCGGCTTTGGCCTGGCGTGTTGGTGGATGTCAAAGCCTTTCAGAAAGCCCATCCGCAGCTCAAAACTCCCCAACCGTTGGTGCGCTCTCGTCCCTTAGAGCGGCAGTTGGTGCGCTTTTTGCTGGCTCAGAACCCCAATCCGTACTATTGGCGCACGTTTAGCGCGGAAGCGTTGCACCATTTTCTCCATGAAAAGGGCCCACATTGTGGTCGCATTACCGCACAACGGGTCTACACCCTGGCACAGGAAGCCCTGTTGCCGCCCGAACACCTGGCCGAAGCCCTCGCCCAACGCTTACAGCACGACTTTCAGCACTTCTTACAACTCGATGAGCGCTTAGCCCAACTCCAGCAGCAGGCCGAGACCCTGGTCCCCCAATCCCCAGCCGCTGTGCTAACCACTGTTCCAGGCATTGGGGCCTATCTGGCTGCTCAGTACCTGGCCTATGTGGTGGATCCCCAGCGCTTTACCCATGCTGATCAAATCTGGTCGCTGGCAGGCTTTGATGTGGAACAGGATGATAGTGGCGACCGGCGCCGGATGGGCCGCATCACCCGCCGCGGCGATCCTGCTTTTCGCAACATCCTGTTTGCCATTGGCCTCAACACCAGTCAATATTGTCCCGCCATTGCCCATGCCCGAAAGCAGGCGCTCAAGCATGGCAAAAAACACATTGGCGCGGTTATCCACGCTGCGCACAAAGCCAATCGCATGTGTTTCTATCTCTTACTGCATCAGGTGCCCTATGATCCAAAAGTAGCCCGCTAATCTTTGCTTGTTTCAGCCGCTTCATCCCTCTTGGCGGTTCAGCTTCGCGATTGCCCTGGACGCAGCATCCGCTTCGGATCCGACGTCGCTTCATAGCCTGAAGTTTCGCCCTGATCGGTCAGATTCCGTATGCCGCAGTAGATGACGACACCCGATGTCGCAGTTTCATCCATCAGGATGACAATGACCTGCATCAGCTTCGCAACCTTTCGCCGCTTCTACTCAATATCTTGTTCGCACCCCGCTCTCCCCTGCGGGTTAGTCGCGTGTTGCTTTTCGCCTATTCCTTGACAGGTCTAGAAGATGCTAGCGCATTCTTCCCTTGGACAGCTCTGAAGAATGAATTAGAAAAAGGTAGGAAAAAGCCCACAAAAAGAACCTGGTTGAGTATATTGGAGTTGTGAACAGACAGCCAATATACCAACCAGGAGCTTAATAATACCATGCAGGAAGCAAATGCAGAGCGAAAAGGGAAAAATCAGGGGGAGGATTCGGAAGACGAAGCCCAAAAACAGATACTGAGTTTGTTTTTCCGGACGGCACAGCAGTATGGTGGGAAATGGAAAGATATATTTCAGGGAGTAAGTGATCAACGGGAAGCGGGGAAGGTAACCTATTCGCTGAAGGTCTTGTTATTCACCGGAGTACTGCTGTTTATTTGCCATTTGGGGGCGCGGCGGCAGGTCAATCACCAACTGCGGGGCAATGAGCGAGTGTGCAAGAAATATCGGGCGCTGTTTGGGGTAGAGAGTGTTCCGCATGGCGATACGCTGAACTATAACTACCAACGGCTGAAGGTAGAAGAGGTGCAGGAAGTCGTCTGCCGGTTGATGGAAAGGGTCATGGCGACGGAAGAATTGCGCCGTTGGCGGCTGTTTGGGGTCTATTTTTTGGTAGCAATGGACGGCACCGGGGTGTTGACCTATCACGAGCGGCATTGTGACACCTGCCTGACCCGTAAACTCTCGAATGGTCAGACCCTTTACTATCATCCGGTATTGGAAGCAAAATTGGTGACTGCCAATGGCTACGCTTTATCCTTGATGACGGAATTCATCGAGAATAGCGATCCGCAAGCCACCAAGCAAGATTGTGAACTGAAAGCGTTCTACCGTCTGGCGGATCGTCTAAAGCAGCGCTTTCCACAGACCAACTTTTGTTTGTTGTTGGACGGTCTCTTTGCGGGCGGCCCCACCCTAGAAGTGTGTAAAAAGAAGGAGTGGAAATACCTGATTGGGTTGACCGATGAAGATTTACCCAGCGTGAATCAGGAATTCGAAGCATTATTGGCTCTCCCACCCGAAAACCGAAAGGAAATCGTGCTAGACAAAGGCGTTCGGCAAGTCTATCGCTGGATGAATAGCATCGCCTACACTGATAGTGACAATCGGAGCCATTCTCTCAACGTTTTGGAGTGTGTCGAAACGATTCCCACCAAGAGGGAGCAATCGACCAAGTTCAAATGGTTGACCAATTTCACCCTGCTCTCCACCAATGCGCCCACCATTGCCAATCAAGCTGGTCGGCTGCGCTGGAAAATTGAGAATGAGGGCTTCAACCTCCAGAAAAACGGTGGCTTTGCCTTGGAACACGTCTTTAGCCAGAACGAAACGGCTCACAAAGTCTTCTACTTGCTCCTGCAGATTGCCCTGCTCTTCTTTCAACTCATGGCCAAAGGCCCTGCCTTTACTCGCACCTTCCCCAAAGGACTGGGTTCCTTGAAAAACATCGCCTACCGTTTGCTCGAAGCCTGGCGCAATCTTCGCCTCGAAGATCGAGCCTTGCTCGCACTGCTCGCCTTACCCCTCGATACTTCCTAACAAGCATCTCCCGCGGTTCTCTTTCCTGATTCTCTCTCCCCAAGTGCTATGGATCTGGGGTAGTTGTCTTTCCTATTGTCGGTTGTTGTCTTTTCGCCTTTCCCAGTTTTGATCTCGCCTCCCGAAATCCTCCATCCTACTTCCTTTCTGGTCTTTTTACCAATGCTTTTCACATTTCCTGTTTTTCATTCTTCAGAGCTGTCCCTTGGAACTAATCCTTTTGCAAAATCGTCTACAATATACAGTGGAGTCTGTCCGGTTCCACCCAATCCTTTCGCCATGCAAGGGGAGGCCATGAAAAACTCAACCCTTTATAAGCTGGTTTTGCTTTTTGTCTTAACATCCATGCTCTTTTCGGCCTGCGGCGCGCCGACACCCACGCCGCAGGCGCCGACGAAACAGGCGCCTGCACTACAAGGGCAGGAAGCCACCCCAGTATCTTTACCCCCCACACCCACAACCGCGCCCACGCCCGTACCCAGCGCTACCCTTCCGCCTGAAATAGCGGCAGGGCTAACGGCGCTGATCTCTTCGGCATCCGGCGCGCCACCGGTTGTGGTGGCGTACAAGCCCGCTTTGGGCGCGGAAGCTCGACCCAAGGACCCCATCGAGCTGACCTTCGACCGCCCGATGGACCAGGCTTCGGTGGAGCAGGCTTTCAGCCTGACCGGGCCGGATGGCGCGACCGTGGCGGGGCAGTTCTCGTGGCCGGGCGACAACGCAGTGCAGTTCCAACCGGGACAGGCGCTGTCAAAGAGCAGCGCCTACGAAGCCGGCCTGGACGCAACCGCCAAGGGCGCAGACGGGATTGCCCTGAACGACCCCTTCTTATTCCGTTTCAACACGGTCACACCGCTGCAAGTCAGCCAGATGTTCCCTGCTGGCGGCGCAGCGGAGATTGATCCGGGCAGCCGCATCACGGTCATGTTCAACCGACCGGTGGTTCCGCTTGGAATCGCTGAAAACCAGGTCAATCTGCCGCAGCCGCTGGCCTTCTCGCCAGCGGTGAGCGGCGCGGGCGAGTGGATCAACACCTCAGTGTACGTGTTCCAGCCCAACCCGCCGCTGAAGACCGGCATGAATTACACCGTCACGGTCAGCCAGGGTCTGGCGGACGCCTCCGGTGATTCCAAACTGGCCGAGGCCGTGACCTGGAGCTTTGCCGTGCGCCCGCCGGGCGTGTTCCGCATCACAGCCGGCGATTACAGCATCGACGCTGACAGCCTGGATCGGGTTTACACCAACCTGCCGCCCAACCCGACGATCAAGATCGAGTTCCAGCAGCAGATGGACCCCGAGGCTACGGCCCGCGCCATCCGCTTGAGCGGGCCCGGCCAGAGTGATATCCCCTTCAGTGTTACATGGGAGGAGGACAACACCGTCCTGACCATCAAGCCGCAGATCATGCTGGCGCTCAAAACCAACTACAAGCTCACGATGGGTGGGGTGGGGGCCGACGGCGGGGCAATCGCCGTGCCGCCGGAGTGGTCGTTTGTGACGATCCCGTCTCCGGCGATTGTCAGCACGCGGCCCTCGAACGGCGAAGGGAACTACTCCGACGGCAATTTCTCGGTCAAGTTCGTCTCACCGATGGACCCGGAGACGATCAGCGATCACGTCGTCTTTCAACCGGAGATTGCAAACCTCAACTCGTGGTATTCCCCCTACGATGACAGCATGAATTTCTACTCCCTGGAGCCCTCGACCACCTACACGGTCACGCTCCAGGCCGGAATGCTCGACAAGTACGGCAACGCCATCAACCGCGACACCGTGGTAACTTTCACCACTGCCCCGGCCATGCCGACCGCTGCGCTCAATATGCCGTACGCGCCAATGTACCGCACCGGCGTGCCGAACGATTTTTACGTCGAGCACACCAACGTCAACAGCATCCACTTCGACCTGTACCGGATGAGCGCGGCGCAGTTCATCAATTACCAGGAGAACGGCAGGCCGCTGGATGAGATGAAGTTCTCGGAGCAAGACCTGGCCTGGCAGTACGACCTGGACGCACGCGCGGCGCTGAACGAGCGTGTGCGTGAAGCGATTTCCCTGCAAAAGCCAGACGGCGCTCCCGTCCCGCCTGGGTTCTACTACCTGGGGATGACCTCGCCAGACGTGCAGCACACCGGCAAATACCTGGATGGGCGTTTCTTGTCCATTATCCAGGTGAACTTGACGCTCAAATCCTCGCCCGCGGATGCGCTAGTGTGGGCCACCGATCCGCAGACCGGCAAGCCCGTGGCGGGATTGGATCTGAAGGTGTTCGATCGCACCCAGCAGATCGGCCAGGGCACGACCGGGGCGGACGGCACGCTGTACGTGCAGATCCCCTACAACCCCGATTTCGACCTGGAACACCCGCTACGCGGTCAGCGAGGGCGGCGTGGTGGCCTTTGCCAGCAGCGGCTACAACAGCTCGGTCTCGGCTTATGATTTTGGCATCATGCCCGAGTATTCGGATGCGCTCTACAACGCCACCGCCTACATTTACACCGAGCGGCCGCTGTACCGCCCGGGCCAGCCGGTGTACTTCAAGGGCATCGTGCGCGTGGACGACGACCTGAGCTACAAGCTGCCCGACAAGCAGCAGGTGGAAGTGACCATCTCCAGCTACGAGGGCGAGGAGGTCTACCACGAGACCCTGGCGTTGTCGGATTACGGCGCGTTCGACGCCACCTTTAACCTGGACGAGGGCGCTGCGCTGGGCACCTACTACATCAGCGCCAAATTCCCCGGCGCGGACCACGTCATCGGTAACCTGACCTTTACGGTGGCCGAATACCGCAAGCCGGAGTTTCAGATCGACCTGAGCATGGACCCCACGGACGTGCTGTTAGGGCAGAAGTTCAGCGCCAACCTGGACGCCGCCTATTACTCGGGCGGGGGGCTGAGCCAGGCCCAGGTGGACTGGCAGTTATTCTCCCAGCCATTCAACTACACGCCTCCTCAGAAGTACAGCCAATACAGCTTCTATGATGACGAGCGCGACGCCGGGTTCGACCGCGAAGGCCAGCCCGAGCAGGTCAGCAAGGCCATCGCCGACGGGCAGGCCACCACGGACGACAGCGGCAAGCTGCGCCTGGAACTGCCGGCCGACCCGGCGGGACTGCCCGGCAGCCGCAAGCTAATGTTCTACGCCTACATCACCGACTTCGCCGGGACGCAGGTCGGCGCGAGCGGGCAGGTGATCGCTCACCGCAGCCTGGTGTATGCCGGGGCGCGGCCCAAGGATTACATCGGCACGGCCGGGAAGGAGCAGACCTTCCAGCTGGTCACGCTGGATTGGGATGGCAATCCGGTCGCCAACCAGACCGTCAAGGTGGACGTCAGCGAGCGCCAGTGGTACAGCGTGCAAGAGCTGGACGCCCAGGGCGTGCTGCGCTGGAAGACCTCGGTTAAGGACATCCCGGTAGCCAGCTTCGACAACGTGACCAGCGACGCCAACGGTGAGGCCAACGTCAACTTCACCCCCGACCACGGCGGCGTGTACCGCGCCCTGGTCACGGTTTACGACCGCAGCGGCAATATGAATCGCTCGGCCGCCTACCTGTGGGTGGCGGGCAGCGGCTATATCCCCTGGCGGCAGGCGAACGACAACAGCTTCCAGCTGATCGCCGACAAGGACTCGTACCAGCCGGGCGACACCGCCCAACTGCTGATCGCCTCGCCCTTCCAGGGCACGGCCTATGCGCTGATTACCGTCGAGCGCGGCAAGGTGCGTTCACGGGAAGTGATCGAGCTCAACAGCAACAGCACCATCTACCAGCTTCCGGTGACCGCCGACATGGCCCCGGTGGTGTACGCCTCGGTGCTGATCGTCAAGGGTGTGGACGCTAACAACCCGCGCCCGGCCTATAAGGTCGGCATGGCGCAACTGAACGTGTCCACCGAACAGCAGACCTTGAACGTCAAGCTGACCGCGAACCCGCCGCAGGCGGCGCCGGGCGAGAAAGTGACCTATACGGTCGAGACCATGGATGCGGCGGGCAAGCCGGTGCAGGCGGACGTTTCGCTGGGCCTGTCGGACCTGGCGACGCTCTCGCTGCTGGATATGAACTCGCAGCCCATTCTGAGCTTCTTCTACGCCAAGCGCGGCCTGAGCGTCAACACGGCCCTGTCGCTGGCGGCGAGTATGGAGGAATTCAACGCCAACCTGAAGGAGCAGCTGCAAAGTGGGCGCGGCCAGGGCAGCGGCGGCAAGGGCGGCGGCGAGCCGGGTGTGCCGGACGTGCGCCAGAACTTCCTCGACACCGCCTTCTGGCAGGCCAGCGTGCGCACGGATGCCGGCGGCAAGGCAGCGGTCGATGTGACCCTGCCGGACAACCTGACCACCTGGCGCATGGACGCTCGGGCCGACACGCTCGATACGCAGGTGGGGCAGACCACGCTCGACTTAGTCAGCACCCGCCCGCTGCTGGTGCGGCCACAGGCCCCGCGCTTCTTCGTCGCCGGGGATAAGGCGGTTCTGGGCGCGGCGGTTCATAACAATACCGGGCAAGACCTGACGGTGGAGGTGGCTTTGCAAGCCCAAGGCGTCACGTTAGGGAGCGACGCAGCCCAAACCGTCTCGATCGCCAACGGCAAGCAGGCCTATGTCGGCTGGAATGTCACCGTGCCGAACAACTCGCAGCGGGTGGATCTGATCTTCTCGGCCAGCGGCGGCAGCTATCGCGACGCCAGCCGCCCGACCCTGGGTACGCTGGACAACAACGGCATCCCGGTCTACCGCTATGAGGCGCCTGAGACGGTCGGAACGGCCGGAGAACTGGCGGCGGAGGGCAGCCGCACCGAGGCGATCCTGCTGCCAGACCAGTTCGACGTCACCAGTGGCGAGCTGAGCGTCAAGATCGAGCCGTCGTTGGCGGCGGGGATGGTGGCCGGGTTGGACTTCCTGAGGGATTACCCCTACGAATGCACCGAGCAGACGGTGTCGCGCTTCCTGCCCAACCTGTTCGCCTATCAGGCACTGCAGGCGGCCGGGATGCAAGACGAAGCCCTGGCGGGCCGGCTCAAGTCGCTGACCAACTCGGCCTTACAGCGGCTGTACAATCAGCAAAACAGCGACGGCGGCTGGGGCTGGTGGAGCAACAACCAGAGCGACCCGCTGACCAGCGCCTATGTGGCGCTGGGGCTGGTGGAGGCAAAGAAGAGCGGCTATGCGGTCGACGCCAGCGTTCTGGGGCGCGCCGTCACTTATTTGCAGATGAACGGACTCCGTGAGCCGAGCGACAGCAAGCGTGACGCAGCCAGCAGCCGCAACCGCCTGACCTTCGTGCTGTTCGTGCTGGCGGACGCCGGTTATCCGGACGTCAGCAAGACGGTCGGCCTGTACGATCAGCGCGAGTGGCTTAGCCTGTACGCCAAGGGCTTCCTGGCCCAGGCGCTGGGCATGATCGACGCGCAAGACCCGCGCCTGGACGTGCTGCGCTCCGAGCTGGTCGACGCGGTCGATATGAGCGCCACCGGGGCGCACTGGCAGGAGTACTCAGTCGATTTCTGGAACTGGAACACCGACACCCGCTCGACCGCCATCGTGCTGGACACGCTCATCCAACTTAACCCGAGCAACCCGATCAACGCCAACACCGTGCGCTGGCTGATGCACACCCGCAAGGAGGGCCACTGGGACAGCACCCAGGAGACGGTCTGGGCAGTCAAAGCGATGACCAACTGGATCCGCACCACCGGCGAGCAGCAAGCCGACTACGCTTATGGCGTAACGCTGAACGATGCGACGCTGGGGCAGGGCCAGGTGACGCCGGACATGGTCGCCGATGCACAGACCCTAAAGGTGCAGGTGGCCGACCTGCTCAAGGGCCAAGCCAACAAGCTGGTCTTTGCTCGCACCGGCGGCAGCGGGCATTTGTACTACACCACTCACCTGACGGTGGACCTGCCAGTGCCGGAGGTCCAGGCGTTGGACCAGGGTGTGGCGCTGCAGCGGCGCTACTTCAAGGAAGGCGATTTAAAGACCCCGGTCACCGAGGCTCAGCAGGGTGACGTGCTCACCGTGCAGCTGACCATCGCCGTGCCGAACGACATGCACTTCCTGCTGGTCACCGATCCGCTGCCTGCGGGTTTGGAGGCGGTGGATACCTCACTCAAGAGCAGCCCTGTGCCGGAGATCCCTGGCAGCTACGACTGGCAAAAGGTCGGCTCGGAGGGCTGGGGTTGGTGGTACTTCCCACACGTGGAGCTGCGTGACGAGAAGGTGGTGCTGTCGGCGGATTACCTGCCCGCAGGGACGTACGTGTACACCTACCAGGCGCGCGCCAGCACCCCGGGGGCGTTCCAGGTGATCCCGCCCACGGCGCAAGAGTTCTATTTCCCCGAGGTGTATGGGCGGGGAGAGGGGAGCCTGTTCACGGTCAAGCCGTAAGGCCAAAATATCAAGCGAGGCGCACTTGCGAAGCGCGCCACCATAATCAAAAGCCAGGTTTCTTCCGAGGAACCTGGCTTTTGGTTAGGGTTGATTGACGCGGTTAACCGAGCGAATCGATATTGGAATAAGAATGGACCGCCAGGTAGAAAGCCAGCCAACCGAGCAGCAAGCTGGAGGCGACGGCAAACAGCAGCCCTACGACCCCCGGTAAGAATAGACCGGTCAGGAGGGGAACCGCCACGAAAAGGATGCCCATCAATACGCCGCCTGCGCCCGCCTCCGGCGCAGAACCGGTCATCAGTAAACGAATGCGGGATCTGCGGATCACATCGAAAGCAGCCACCCCGACAACGGCGGCGGCAGCCCCGGGGACCAGCCAGAACATGAGATCGACGGGCCGATTTGCAGCGATTGCGCCGAGGCCCAGCCCGAACAGGCTCAGGAGCACCACCAGCACGTACGGCAAGCTGAGGTCGGCCAGGAGAAACTGCGCGTTCGAGATGGGAAGCTGCCGGATCAACGGCCAAAGCGTAAGGTCGTTTTGGAGGCGAGCGACGGATACCTTGCCTACCTGGATCACCCAAATCACAATCAGGACCGCATGGACGCTGAAGTCGGGAAGCAGGGGCAGGCTGAAAACAATCACGAACAGAGTGACCCAGTTGAACAGCGCCGTAGGCCGGAACAGGCGTTGAGACTGCAAAGCGTCTTTCCAGATCAGCGCGCCCGGACCAAGCAGGACCGGTAAACGGGACTGGGCGCGCGCCACGCCGAGCCGTTTCCGCGATCGGAGCCGCTCCGCTTCCGAGGTCATCCCATAGCGGGTCATGGTATTCAGCGTATCCTCCTCTTGGGTCTCCTGGGCAGACCGGCTCAGGCTGAACCCCCCGGAGAAGACATACAGGACTGCGAGCAATGCCAGCGCCAAAAGCGCCATCGATAGAACCGCAGCGGATAAATTACCCGATCCAAAACCGGCCCGGATGGGAAAGATGGCAAGATTGGCGATCCCACTCAACGGGAACCGGAACCTGGCCTGGAATGTGAAGATCAGCAGGAGCGCCGAGAGGGCCACGTCTGAGAGGAGGACCGCCCAGGTGAGCCAGCGCCGTTGGACGTCTTTGTGCAAGCGATAGACGCCCACAATCCACACCAGCAAAAAGAGCGCCAGCTGCACGGGGATGACCGCCAGCCAGGCGCGCACGCCATACCCGGCATATTCAAAAATGCGGTCGAACCCAATCGTGCCGGGCATGCTCACTTCTGCCATCGAAAAGCCGAGGACGACTGCCGCAAGCCAGAAAGGGATGGCGCTTTTTAACCAGGGCATCCACAACCAGCGCAGCACCACGTGCCGGCGGCTGACGGGCATCTGGCAGATCAAAACGGCGTCTTCCTCAGAAAAAACGACCGGGCTGCGCCGCAACGACCGCCATAGGGCGAAAATGCTCCAGACGCTCAAGATCAAGATCACAAGGAAAGCCGCCGCACTGCCGGGGCTGCCTGGATTGACGGCAAGCAGAATCTCGCGCGCCCGCGCTGGCAAACAGCGTCAGGGTCATAAAGATCCAGATGCTGAAGAACACGATCAGGTAGAGCAGATAAATCCGATTGTTGACAGAGCGGTCTCGGACATCATAGGACGCGATAGACAGCCAGTAGATCAGCTCGCGCTCTTCTTGTCGTGAACGCAACCAGTGGACTGCCTGCATCTCAGGCTGCCTCGACCACGCCGTGCCGAATGACCATCCGCCGGTCTCCCACCATCTCGCTCAGGCTCGCGTCGTGGGTTGACAGCAAAACGGCGGCCCTCTGATCGCGCAAGCGGCGCAGCTCCCCGACCAGCATTTCAACCCCGGCGGTATCCAGCGCCGAGGTCGGTTCGTCGAGAAGGAGCACGTCAAACGGGCGGATTAGGGCCAGCGCCAGCCCCAATTTCAAGCGCATACCGCGCGAATAGTTGTGGGGGAAGAGGTCCCGCGCTTCCCAAAGCTCCAGCTTGCGCAGCAAGACTTCGACGCGCCGGTCGAAATCCTGCATGGCCTTGTTTGCCATGGCGACGAAACGCAAGTGCTCCAGAGCGGTCAGCTCCAGGTAAAAACGAGGGACGTCGGGAACGTAAGCCAGGCGTTTGCGGACCTCGACTTCGTCCTGGTACAGATCGAAGCCCTCCACCGAAATCTCACCGCTGGAGGGCCGGATCAAGCCCGACAGGCAGGAAAGCAGGGTGGTTTTCCCGGATCCATTCGGCCCGGATAGAATCGTGATATCGCCCGCATCGAGCGTAAAAGACGCAGGAGTCAGCGCCAAAAAGTCGCCGTACTGCTTGCTCAAATCAGACACCGAAAGCAAAGTGGGCAATGAAATGCCTTCTCTTTCTTATCCTATAACTGCACCATGTTTGCTCGAAGCTGCCGCGAGGAAGCTGCTACTGCACTTCGAACCGGACGTGCTCCGTCTCTACCTGCGAACCATCCGCGCGGACGCCCTCGGCCCAGGCCTGGTGTTGGCCCAGTTCCAGCGGCCACCAGGCCTGGAAGGGCGGAGCGCCGGTGGTGTCGAGCGGGACGCCGTCCACGTACAGTGTCACCTGGACGATGCCCGGCTCGCCGGCGGCCTGGAGCGCCAACTGCTGCGCGTCTATGGGCAGCTCGGGCGCGAGCCGATAGACGGTGTTCTGGCCGGGCGAGATCAGGCGCAGGGGGGGCGCCTGGCTGCCGGTTTCGCCGGAAAGCGGTGCGGCCGCGGTCAGGTCGTTCCAGAGCAGCAGGCCGGTCGAGCGCGCCCAGGGTTGGGCCTCGGGCGGCAGGTCGAGCGTCAGGGCTTGCATGCGACGCTCGGGTGGTGTGAATTCGTCCGCCAGCTGCCCGGTGGCGGCATTCAGCGTGACCGCATGGTAAAAGCTGTCGGTACGGGTGGGCTGGGCGCCGTCGATGAACCATTCTAACATCCGGTTGGGGCAATCGGACGACGGCAGCAAGCCGGACAGGGCGCACACCTCCACCTGCACCAGCCCGGAGGGCTGCTGGAAGGCCGATTCCGGCGTGCCCGACAGGGCGGAGCGCATGAACTGGTGCCAGATGGGGCCCGCGCCGGTCAGCCCGGTGACGTCTTGCATGGCCTCGTGGGTGGCGTTGCCGGCCCAGACGCCGACGACCAGCTCCGGCGTGTAGCCGACGGTCCAGTTGTCGTGGAAGTTGGTGGTGGTGCCGGTCTTGACGGCTGCGGGCCGGTCGAGCTTGAGCATGCTGTTGCGCCCAAAGCCGATGACGCGGGCCGAGTCGTCACTGAGTACATCGCTGATCAGCCAGGTGACGCGGGCGTCGAAGACCCGCTCGGGTGTGGGCTGCGGTGCGGTGTAGATCGCCTGGCCTTGCTGGTCTTGGATCGAGAGGATCGAGATGGGGGTAACCCGGTAGCCGCCCGAGGCAAAAGCGCCATAGGCGGCGGTCAGGTCGATCAGGCGCACTTCGCCGCCGCCCAGGGCCAGCGACAGATCGGCTTTATCGGGGTCGCCGAGGGTGCGGATGCCCAGCCGGGCCAGCTCCTCGAACAGGGTGGGTAGGCCGATGTGGTCGAGGGCCTTGACCGCCGGGATGTTGAGCGACGAGGCCAGGGCGGTGCGCACCAGCACCGGACCGTGCTCCAGGCCGTCGTAGTTGGCCGGGGTGTAGGGATCGCCCTCGTGGGTGACGAAGTGGGCGGTGGTGTCGAGGATCATCGTGGCAGGCGTCCAGGGGTCGGGGCGGGTGGGGTCGAAGGCGGCCGCGTAGATGAAGGGCTTGAGGGCCGAGCCGGGCTGGCGCGGGGCCAGGGCCATATTGATCGCCCCGGCGTGGACGTCGTCGAAGTAGTCTGGGCTGCCAACCATGGCGAGGATCTGGCCGGTGTGCGGGTCGAGCGCCACCAGAGCGGCGTCGTTGACGTTGTGGCCCGGGCCGCCGCGAGCCTGCTGGCGCAGGCGCTCGAGCTGCTGGGTGACGGCCTGCTCGGCCAGGCGCTGCTTGTCGAGGTCGAGGGTGGTGCGCACCACCAGCCCGCCGCCGGAGCGCAGCTGTTCGGGCGTGAGCAGGGCATCGAGCTGAGAGCGCACCATCATCACGAAGTGCGGCGCTTCCAGCGGGTAGGGGGAGCCTGCCAGCACCAGCGGCTCGCGCTCGGAGGCGGCGCGCTGCTCGGCGTTGATGGCGCCGTTCTTCTCCATCAGGCCCAGGACGACCGACTGGCGCTTGCGGGCGGCGTCCATGTCGCTGAAGGGGTTGTAGATGGCGGGGGATTGGGGCAGCCCGGCGATCAGGGCCGACTCGGCCAGGTCGAGCTCGGCGGCGGGCTTGCCGAAGAAGGTCTGGGCAGCCGCCTCGACGCCGAAAGACATGCCGCCGTAGCTGGTGTAGTTGAGGTACAGGGCCAGGATCTCGTCCTTGCTGTAGCGGCGGGTCAACTGCCAGGCCAGCACGGTCTCGCGCAGCTTGCGCTTGATGGTGCGCTGGGCGCGCTCCTCTTCGCTCATCAGCAGGGTGCGGGCTACCTGCTGGGTGATGGTGCTGCCGCCCGAGAGGGTCTCGCCGCCCTGCAGGTTGATCCACAGGGCGCGTAGGATGCCGCCCAAATCGACGCCGGGATTCTGGTAGAAGTGAGCGTCTTCGGTGGCGATGGTGGCCTGCTGCAGGGCCAGGGGGATACGGTCGAGCGAGACGCTGGTCTGGCGGGCGCTGGAGTCGGGCAGGATCTCGTACAGCAGGCGGCCGCTGCGGTCGATGATGCGCACGCTGGGGGCGGTGAGGGCAGCAGGCACGATCTCGGGCGTGGGCAGGTCGTGGAACAGCCAGAAGCCTGCGCCGGTGGCGGCCAGGCTGAGGATCACTGCGAGTGCGAGGAGGATTCGCTTGAGCATAAGAATCAAGTTGATTGTAATACCAAAAGGGGGCCGCTTTCAGGCGTTCAAATACGCTCGCAGCTTTTCCAGCGCTTCGGGCATGTTTTCTCTCCCGAAGCCCAGGCGGAAATGGTGGCTGCCGTAGTCATACACCGTGGAAGGCAAGAGCAGGATGCCGGCCTCTTGGACGACCTTTTGGCAAAACTCGAGCGAGTTGAGATCCCCTTTTAGCCTGGGGAAGGCAATCGTCCCGGCCCGGGGTCGAACCCATTCAAAGCGGTCCTGGTAGTCGGCGAAGAATCCATCCAGCAAGCCGAGGTTGCGGTGGATGCGGGCCAGATGCCTGCCGATGATGGTTTCCCTGGCCCGCAAGCCGATCAGCGCCAGGATTTCGCTTGGGGCGCTGCTGCAGATGGTGGTGTAGTCTTTGACGGACGCCATCTGGGCGAACAACTCGATGTCCCGGGTGACGACCCAGCCGATCCTGACGCCGGCCACGCCGAACGTTTTCGACATGCCAAACAGGGAGACGGCCCTGTCGTAAACTTCGCAAGCCGAAGGCAGCCGGTCTTGCGGGTCGTACTCCAGAAAGCGGTACATCTCGTCGGAAAAGACATACAGGGAATGCCGGCGGGCAAACTCCATGATTCTTTGGAAGTCGGCGTGGGGCGGCAAGCAGCCGGTGGGGTTGTGGGGGAAATTGATGACGATGAGTTTGGTGTTGGGCTTGATCTGGGATTCCAGAAAGTCGGGGTCGAAACGCCAGCCGTTTTCCTCTTCCGGTTCCCAGAGCGTCACTTCGCAGCCCAATCCATGGGCAATTTCATACAGCGATTGATAGCCGGGAAAGGTGCAAATCACATGGTCGCCGGGATGGAGAATGGACATCAAGGCGATCAGGATGCCTTCTTCCGGCGCCACGACCAGACAGTCTTGCGGTTGGATGCCTTGATAGAGCCGGGAGATTTCTTCCCTTAAAAGCGGGTGGCCGAGCGACTCGGTGTAGCCCAACGACAGGTGGTCCCATAAGCCTTTTGTTTCGGGATCGGCCAGGGTGAGCAGTTCCTTTTGCGGCAGTCCGTCGCAGTCCGAGCTGGATAACAGGTATTGGACGGAGAATTCGTATTGGGCGAAATAGCGCTCCAGTTTGAAGGGTTTCAGGTGCATGGTCTGTTTTCAACTCCCAAGTGAACTTTAGATAGGATTATTGTACCTAGGGTCCTGCTCAATTCGATACAGGTTTCTGGAAGAAACCTGGTATCAGGAAGACAGCCGCGCCCGAACGAACCCCGCATCTCTCTTCTGCGCGAGCCGTGGTACAATTCGGCGCAGACCGTGATACAGAAACCCTTTGCTTTCATGACCCGCATCTTTTCGCTTGGACTGCTGCTGGCGGCGGCTGTGCTGACCGGCATGACGGCCCTACGCGCCCAGGATGAGCCCCCCGCGGCGTTCCCGGCCGGCTCGACCATTGCCGGGATTCCCGTGGGGGGGCTGGACGAGGCCGCGGCGCGCCGCCGCGTGCAGGACGCTTACGACCAGCCGGTCGAGCTCGCCTACCGCGACAGCCGTATCCAGTCGTCTCCGCAGGCGCTGGGCTTCAGGCTCGACCTGGACGGCATGCTGGCGCAGGCCGGTCAGGGATCGCAGCGCAGCTGGCAGGAACGCTTCTGGGCCAATCTGTGGAACCAGCCCGGCCCCGGCCCGGTGGACGTGCCGCTGCAGTCCGGCTTTTCCCCCGACCAGGCCCAAACCTTCTTAGAGCAAGAGATCGCCCCCCGCTACGACAACCCACCGCAAGAGCCGCTGCCGCGCGGCGACACGCAGATCATCCCCGGACGCCCCGGCTGGACGCTGGACGTGCAGGCTTCGCTGCCGGGCATCGAGAGCGCCGTTAAGTCGCTGCGTGAGCGCCAGGTCGAACTGGCGGTGACGGAGCGGCCCAACCTGCCGGTCTCGAACGAGAACCTGGAAGCCTTGCTGAAGCACCTGGTGCGCCAGGACGGTTTCGATGGGCTGGTGGACCTGGCGATGACCAACTTGCAGACCGGACGGCGCATCAACTTCGCCCTATGGAACGGCGAAGAAGTGGACCCGGAGATCGCTTTCACCGGCGCGAGCACGATCAAGATCCCGATCACGCTCTCAGTGCTGCGGCGCACGGACGAACCTACCCCCGAACAGACCCTCGACTGGCTCGAACGCATGATGGACTACTCCGACAATGGCGCAGCGGATGCGCTGATGAGCAGCTACCTGGCGGAGGCGCGTGGACCGCTGGTGCTGACCGAGGACCTGCGCGACCTGGGGCTGAAAGACACCTTCCTGGGCGGCTATTTCTACGACGGCGCGCCGCTGCTGCAGAAGTACGACACGCCCGCCAACCAGCGCAGCGACATCAACCTGCAGCCGGACATCTATAACCAGACCACGCCGGACGAGATGGACAACCTGCTGGCCTGGATCGACCTGTGCGCCAAGCAGGACTCCGGCCCGATCATCGAGAAGTTCAACGGTGACGTGAGCCAGGGCGAGTGCCAGCTGATCCTGGACTACATGGCCAAGAACCGGCACGGCATGCTGATCGAGGCGGGACTGCCCGAGACGGTCCAGCTGGCGCACAAGCACGGCTGGGTGGAAGAGGCGGACGGCTTGCTGCACACCATGTCCGATGCCAGCGTGGTTTACACTCCGGGCGGTGATTTCACCCTGAGCATCTACCTGTACCGCACCGAGCAGCTCGACTTCGACGCGCAAAACGTGCTGGTGGCCCGGCTGGCCCAGGCGGTGTACAACTCGTTCAACGTAGACCATCAAGAGCCGTGGATGCCGTACGAGCAGAACCCGTAAGAATATCACGCTATTTCCCTTGACTTCTGAAGCAGCAAAATAAAAAATCGTAACTGCGCAGGCAGCAGCCCCAGGCAGCCGTGGTATTCGACAACCTTTCACGCTGAACGTGGGAATTATGTTTAAAGTTTCTGGAGAAATGATAACTAGTTTAGGTGAAACGCAAATATAGCAAGGATTATTCTTTCCAACCAACCTGCGGAGACCAGTGTGAGAACCTTTTCTCTGTGGGAGAGATTATTGGGTCAAAGAATACTTTCAGCACTTGAATTATATCCACTAGACTTTTGGGCGCATCCTCGATCTGATTTTTCTTCAGGAAGACTGCCCACAAAACTTGCTTTTGATCCGTAAATTCATTGGTGAATGCGGTTAGCGTTTCTTTTGGGATGACTGTTTTTCTTCGGTCGAACGTGTTCAAAACCGCCTCCCATAGCAAATGGAAATCAAATTCCATTGATTGCGCCATGAACCAGATATCATAAAAGTCTTTCATCCGGCTGTTGATCATCCCCAATGAAACCATTGCCTGGAATTTCTCTGCGATGACCGTTTCTGGTGGGTAGGCGCGGATGCAAGGTTTGCTCATAGACTCAAGAATTGTAGGAAGTTCAAGTTCATCAGGATCTGGAGTGACAATATCGGCGAAACCAACATCCAGGCGCATATGGATTTGCGCTTTACCAAGAAAGCCCAGAAAGCTGACACGGACGCCCTGGTAGTCTGCTTCTTCTTTAATATTTTCCCCTTGAACGCTTGCGGGATCAAAGACCATTCCGTCAGCGTCAACTGACTGATCGCATATTTCCTGCACAATCCGAACCAGATTATCGACCGAATTATTTGTATAACCAAGGAAATCCATGTCCCGTGTAGGGCGGGTGAGAGGGGCTCGCCAGGCAAGAAAAACCAGAGCTCCTTTCAGGACAAATTGCTTACAATGTGGGGATTCGCCTAAACGATAGAGAAAACGTTCGATTGCATAATACTGAAGCAGCTCATTAAATGGCCTATATTCAGAGACAGCTTTATTGAGGATTTGTTGGTGGACCGATGCTGCATTGTTCGCGGGAGTCATAACAGGGCCTCAAGATAGCGGGAGATTAGGTTTTCAACCCGGTCAACCCGCGCATAGGAAAGTAGTTGATCAAGTTGCCGATCTGGGGTTTTAACATAATCCTTCAAGGCTTCTAAAGCGACATCAATCCCAATCTTTTTGCGAAACTTAAAGCAGTCCGCAATCGTCTTTTCCCTCGAATATATTTTAATTGGCACACCATCAACTTGTTGTTCTGTGATCCCGGCGAAATAGCTTTTCTTAGAGAGCCAGACAATATCGAGCGGCGGAAAGTCAAGCCGGGGTTTTTCCGCTGCCTGTGGGAGTGCAATGCAAACCTTATGAGGAATTTGAGTGGTCAGGCCGTAGAAATGCAGGGCAGAGATCAAGCAAATGATAGCTTTTGGGATTCGTAGGGCAACACTGACCAAATCCGGATTGCCAGGTGGTTCCTGATCAGCGAGTTGGTAGACACCCCGACTGATCTGCCGAATCAGCCCCGCATCTCGCATGGCATACAGCGTGCGCGGAGCAATCCCCAAAGCAATCGCTTGGCTTGTTTTTAGGATGCCTTTGTGGGCTTCAAAAATTTCAATAGCTCGGTTCATGATTGTACTGATTTAACTATAGCTATAATAAATTACAGTTAATATTATACATTGAATGACAAGTAAATACGCCTATAGTATGAGTTTTATAAAACGATTTTCAAAAGTAGGCTGTGGTTCAAGTCGGATGTACGGGTGTAATTACGAGGTCTTGCGCATTCCCGCCATGCCCCTACGCTCATCGTTTTCGACAGCTCTTATTCCAATGGGATCTCCACCACCATCATCGGATGGTCGGACGCGCCGGGGTCGAGGTATTCGGCCTGGGTGACATCCAGGTTGGGGGAGATAAAGACGTGGTCGATGCGCAGGCCGGGGTTCAGCGAGGCAGGGGTGACGACGTGCTGGTCGGCCTCCAGCCAGGCATCGTCCAGGAGGTCGACGGTGGCCAGGTACTGCTCGCCGTTGGGCCGGAAGTTGAAGTCGCCCATCAGGATCACGTTGTCCAGCCCCTCCACCCCTTGCAGCGCCTGCTGCTGCTGGATGACCGGCCCGCCGTTGCCCAGGTGGGTGACGAACACGTTGAAGGTTTTCCCGCCCGCCTCAATTTGGGCGTGGATGGCGGCGGTCTGCTCGCCCGCTGAGTACAGATAGAAGGTCTGCGGGCTGCGGATCGGGTAGCGCGACAGCAAGGCGATGCCGAACGTGCCGGTGACCGTGCGCGGCCCGTAGTAGGAATACAGGTGCAGCTGGTCGGCGACGTAACGCACCACGTCCGAGCTGCCGTTCGCGGCGCGCGCCATGTCTGACTCTTCCAGGGCGATGATGTCCGGATTTTGGGCGCGGATGGCCTGCAGCTGCTGGTCGAGGGCCTTCTGCCCGGCTGCATTGTAGCCCTGCTGGATGTTGTAGGTCAGCACGCGCAGCCGAACGGCGTCTTGTGGGCCGGTGGGATTGAGACCTGGGGCATAGGAATGCAGCGCCAAAGGAATTAACAAGATGAGGAGGAAGGTATAGGACCGCCGGTAGCGGATACTGGGCAGGCGGTAGCTGCCTGCGCCCGCCATCAGCACACCCAGCAGCAGCACCAGCGCCGGAGCAGCCATCGTCAGCCAGAAGCGGTCGCGCAGCAGCGGACCCAGCACCGGGACGTAATCATAAACGGTCGTGAAAACCTGCGCCAGGATCAACGCCAGCAGATACAGCGAACCCAGGCTGAAGCCGCCGCCCAGGGCGCGGATGGAGGGAGCTTCGGTTTGCAGCCCACGCACCAGCAAGACGAAGTCGAGGTACAGGATGGGGTGCAGGGCCATCGCCGCAAACAGGAACTCCCGCGCCAACCCGATGCGCGCCGGTTCGAAGAAGGGGTAGTCGCCGGGAGATGCCGGAAAGGCCACCTGATAGCCGCGCAGCCCCAGCGCCAGCGCCGCAGCGAACAGCAGGTTCCAGGCGACCACCAGCACCGGCGACAGCCAGTTTGGATGCTCAAGCAGGGCGGCGATACAAATAATCCCGAACAATGGGGCGATAAAAAGCCCCCAAGACGAATTGATCCCTTCCCCAATCCAGCGAGGGAGCACGTTAGGAGCAGCCAGGGCGAAGTACAGCAGCGCAAACACGCTCACGATGCCCAGGCACAACCCCACCACCCGGACAGAAGAGCCGCGGCGCGGCACCGGCGGCGCTTTCAGATCGGGGATGTCGGTCTGGCGCAGCACGTACGGCAGCAGTAACCCGGCCCCGACCGCCAGCGCCCAGGCCAGGAAGCGGAACATTCCGAATTGGGTGATGTCATTGCCAGACATCAGCGCCCGCAGCAGGACGTTGAGCGCCACGCCGACCACCAGCCCGGCCCCCAGACGCAGGGCGGCAGCGCTGCCGCCTTTGCGCCCCAGCCGCCAGAGCAGCAGCGGGAAGAACACCAGGAACAGGGCGACGCCCGCGCCCGCCAGCAGCATCTTGCCGCGCGTGTCGACCAGCACGGCCAGGAACATGCGGACGAGCAGCAGCAGTTCGCCGGTCAGCAGCAGGGCCCGCCGGGGGTTGCTGCGCTTGAAGAACAACAGCGCCAGCGGCGAGAATAATAACAGGATGCTGGCAGCCTCGTAGGGGATGCCGGTCTGCAGCAGGCCGAAGGCGTAGGTGGACTCGATGAAGGTGGTCAGCAGCTGCAGGAAGAACAGGAACAAGATGGAGAAAAGCGTGATCTCTGCCAGGGTTTGGCGACCTGCTTTGGGGGGCACAGCCATGAGCAGCTCCGTTCCAGCGCTGGCAGCCGGGCGGCTGCCATGCAGATGAGAGGAATTTCATTTTTCGCAGCGTTTTAGCGAATTAACCCAGGAATCCATTATACGTGGTTATAATAAACTTTAGTAGCGGTTGGTGTCATGCTCAGGCCGACAGCATCAGCGTGCAGCAAACCATCAACCGAAAATAAACCCCAAAGGAAAATTGTAAGTTGGCGTCCAATACCCCCATCGACCTGCTGGTCGTGGTCATCGTATCCGGAGAACAGGTTGGCAAGCTCGCCCAGCAGCTGGTGAAGCAGCAGTTCTACTTCACCCGCGTCGACAGCACGGGCGGGCTGGCCCCTAGAGTCCTTCGTGTTCCTGCTGGTGGGCATCCCCGGCGAGCGCAAGCCGACCCTGTTCCGCCTGATCCAGCGCTGCTGCAAGCCGCGCAGCCGCTACATCCCCACCGGCCTGGGGTACCACATCATCCAGGCCAACCCAGCCATGATTGAAGCCCAAGTGGGTGGCGCAATGGTCTACAGCATAGAAGTCGAGCATTTCGAGCGTCTCTAACGCCCGCAATTCTTTTTTACAGGAATCCATCCACCCGGCGCTGATCCTATGCATCCTCCTTACCGATCTATTCAAGACATCCGGGCGCGCCTGGGGCGCAGCATTTCCCAGACGACCGCCGGCGGAAGCTGGACGAACGAGTTCAGCGAAGGCGCTCGCAGCAGCCTTCGCTGGTTTTATTTCGACGGCCTGTTCGCCTCGGCCAGCGACGCCATCAACCTCACCTATCTGACGCTGTACCTGCTGGCGCTCGGGGCCACCAGCGCCCAGATCGGCTTCATGACCGCCCTGGCCAGCCTGAGCGCGGCCGCCATGCTGCTGCCGGGGGCGATGCTGGCCGAACGCTTGCGCAGCCGCAAGAGCCTGATCCTGGCCTCGGGCGGCGGCGTGACGCGCCTGATGCTGCTCCTGCTGGCGCTGATCCCGCTGGTGTTCAAGGGGCCGTCCATCATTTTTGTGGCGATTGGGCTCAAGCTGATTGCCGACGGGGCCGGCAGCCTGTCGATGCCCGCCTGGATCTCGCTGACCGCCGACCTGGTGCCGATCAAGTGGCGCGGCCACTACTTCGGCTCGCGCAACCTGATCATGGGCATCAGCAACATGCTGGCGGTGCTGCTGGTTGGCGGGCTGATCACCCGCATGGCCTCACCGCAAGGGTACCAGGTTGCGCTTGGGCTGGCTTTTGCGATTGGCATGTTTTCCACCTTTAGCTTTGCCCACATTCGTGAGCCTGAACCCGAGCCGGACGCGCCGCGGCCTGCCCAGCACGCCTATACCGCGGCCTCGCTGCTGCATACTCTGACCGGCGATAAGCGTTTCCTGGCGTTCTGCGCCCATACCATGTTGTGGAACGTCTCGTTGAGCGTCGCCGGGCCGTTCTTCAACGTGCATCTGGTTCAAAACCTGAAGGCTACCGCCGTCATGGTCGGCGTCACCAGCATCGTCTCCAGCCTGACCGGACTGCCCGGGATGCGCCTGTTTGGGCGCTGGACTGACCAGTGGGGGCCGCGCAAGGTGCAGCTGCTGACCGGCTTGATCATCCCGGTGCTGCCGCTCGCCTGGGCGTTCATCACCGCGCCCTGGCAGGTGATCGTCATCAACATCCTGGGCGGCTTCATCTGGGCGGGATACAACCTGGGCTCGTTCAACTTCCTGCTGCTGCTGACACCCAACGACCAGCGGGCGCGCTACTCGGCGCTGTTCCAGATCGTGGTGACGCTGTCCACCGCGGCGGGCGCTGCCCTGGGCGGCATAATCGCCATGCGCTGGGGCTACCCGATTGTGTTCCTGGTCTCGGGGCTGGGCCGTTTCGCCGCGATGGGGATCTTCGCCCGCTTCGTCCGTGAGCCGGAAACCGAGCCGGAGCCGGAGCCCAACGTCATTTTGGAAGAAGCGCCGCTGGTGTAGGCGCAGGCGTAACAGGAGTGCATGCATTCCTGTTGCGCCTGCACTTCTAATTTGTGCTACAATATCCCAAGCCTTACAGATCGGTTGAAATTGGTGTCTTGTCGGTTTGTAGAGGAAACCCCGAATGTGTAACAGCATCCATCGTTCATACACAAATTTTAGAAAGATGAAATGGATACTCCCTATCAAACAAGCTGTCTAAAGAAAATCCCTACAGGCATTCAAGGATTCGACGAGATTAGCGGCGGGGGGCTACCCCTGCGCCGGACAACCCTATTGGTGGGTGGGCCGGGCAGCGGCAAAACCGTTTTTGCGCTCAACACCCTGGTCAACGGGGCCCGCGAATACGGTGAACCCGGAATCTTCGTCGCCTTTGAAGAAAACACCAAGCAAATCTTCGAAAACTCGGCTTCATTCGGGTGGAATCTGCCCGAGCTGGTCGACCAGAACCTGTTCTTCATCGACGCCCGCATGTCGTCGGACGTGATTCAGAGCGGAGACTTTGACCTGACCGCTCTGCTTGCGGGCGTGAGCGCCAAGGCGCAAGAGATGAGCGAGAAGTGCGGGGGCAAGCCCGTACGGATCATATTTGACGCGGCCGACGTCTTGCTTTCCAATCTCGAAGACGTCAACGCTGAGCGCGAAGAACTGTACCGCATCCATACCTGGCTGGAGGGGCATGCTTTCTCCGGGATTGTAACGGCCAAGTCGAGCATGTTCGAGGGCGGCCAACCGCAGCGCGGTTACCTGCCTTATATGTCAGACTGTGTGATCGAGCTAAAACGCCTGGTCCGCGAAGGCGTCTCTCATCGCACCCTGACCATCATCAAGTATCGCGGGTCCAGCTTTGCCGAGAGCGAATTCAGCATGGTCATTGGGCCGCATGGGGTGGAAGTTCCCAGTTTAAGCATTTTCGACCTCAGCTATCCGGTTTATCAGGACCGGATCAGCTCTGGAGTGGAGCAGTTGGATAAGATGCTGGGTGGCGGTTACACCCGCGCCACCAGCGTCCTGGTTACCGGTTCCCCCGGCACGGCGAAATCGACCCTGGCAGGCACCTTGCTGGATGCGGCCTGCCGGCGCGGCGAGCGCTCACTTTATATCAGCTTCGATGAGGGCCCGGAGGAAATCATGCGCAACCTGTCTTCGGTTGGCGTCGATTTGCAGCGCCACGTCGACACCGGGATGCTGCGAATGTATTCCAGCCGGGCGGAAGCGCGCAGCGCGGTCGAGCATCTTGTGGATATCAAGCGCATGATCAAAGAGCAGCGGCCGAAGTTTGTTGTGATCGACCCACTTTCCGCCATGGAGAAAGCCGGCGGCGAGCAGCTGGCGAAGAGCATGGCCCAGCGCCTGATCTATGAGGCCAAGGCGGAAGGAATTACGCTGTTCCTCACCAGCCTTCTAGCCGGGAAGAACCCGGAGCTGGAGGCTACGCCCATCGAGATCTCAACCATCGCGGATACCTGGATCCACCTGTCGTACGTCATTCAGGCCGGCGAGCGTAACCGCGCGTTGACGATCATCAAATCACGCGGCACCAAGCATTCCAATCAAGTTCGTGAGTTGATCTTGAGCGACGAAGGCGTCGATTTGACCGATGTCTACACAGCGGGCGGCGAGGTGCTGATGGGTACCATGCGCTTCGAGAAAGAGTTTGCCGAGCGTGAGCGCTGGGAGCGCCAGGAGATCGAGCAAACCCGGCTGTTACGGGAGCTGGAGCTTCGCCGAGCGGAGGCCAAGGCAAAGATGGAAGCGGCTAACAAAGAGATGGAAGCATCCGATGCTGAGATCGCCAACCTCAGCAAAGAAATTAACCGCCATGAAGCGCAAGCAGCTACGAACAAGGCCAGAGTCCGCCAGCTGCGCGGCGATACCCATCCTGAAGCAGATGGCGCTTGATAATTGGGAGGGAGCAATGAATGGATGTGTTGAACTTGGGTAATTCTACAGCGCCGGAGATCTCTTTTGAGTCATCGGTATGGCTGTTTCGATTATATATTGCCGGGAACGCCCCCAATTCTTTGCAAGCGATGGCAAACTTGAAGCGGATTGCCGATCAGTTTTTGCCCGGAAGATATGAAGTTGAAATTGTGGACGTGTTGAAAGAACCCTTCCGAACTTTGGAAGATAACATTTACGTCACCCCAACACTGATACGGTTATCTCCAACACCAAACTGCAAGATCATTGGCAGTTTGAGCGATATGAAACAGGTTTTACTCGCGCTTGAGCTGACGGAGACGATGGATGGTTAATCGAGAGGAGTTTCGGTAAGACGTGAAAGACCCACAGAAACGGATCCATGAACTGGAACGCCGTCTGGCAGAAGCTGAAGCCAATCTGAACGCGATTGTGCTGCAGCAAATTGATGCTGTGATAACTCCTGAGCATACGATTCCCATACTTCTCCATCAGGCGCAAGAAGCGCTGCGCCGCAGCAACGAGGAATTGGAGCGGCGGGTGGCCGCGCGGACGGCGGAGCTGCAGCGGGCGAATGTCCACTTGACGCGCGAGCTGGAAGAACGCAAACGAGCCGAGCAATCCCTGCGCGAGAGTGAAGTCCGCGAGCGCGCCCGGGCCAACGAACAGGAAACCTTGATGGACGCGGTGCCCGTGATGATTTGGATCACGCGCGATCGGGAATGCCGCGAGATGATCGGCAACCGGCACAGCTACAAATTCTTCGGCATGGAGGTTGGGGAGAATATCTCCAAGAGCGCCCCTGAAGTTTCACTGCTTAACCAGCACTATCAGCTCGTGAAAGATGGCTGCGTCCCTCCGCCCGAGCAGCTTCCCATGCAGGTGGCCGCCGCCACCGGTAAGCCTGCCCGCGATTTCACCTTCGATCTGGTTTTTGACGACGGGCGAGTTGCCAACTTGATTGGCAATGTTAACCCGCTCTTCGACGCCAATGGAAGTCCTGCCGGCGCGATCGGCGCTTTCGTCGATATCACCGAGCTGCGCAAGCTGCAAAAACAGCAGGTGGAATACCTGACCCAGATCGGCATCCAGCACCGGCTGATCGATCAACGGGAGGAGGACCGCCTGGCGATCGCTCGCAATATCCACGACGGCCCCGTGCAGAACCTGACCAGCATGTTGTTTAACGCACAGGTGGCCAAGGATGAGATCAGCGACCCGAAATTGATGTACGAAATGAATCAGATCGTGGCGAATGTGAAGAAGGCGGTCGAGGACCTGCGTCACCTGATCTTTGAGATTCGCCCTCCCTCGGTGATCCGCTTTGGACTGGCGCGGGCGATCCGCTTCCACTCCGGTGAGCTGAAGGAGAAGGATACGGGCTTCGAGCTGGCGCTGGATCTGAAGGACAACGAGGTGCGGTTGACGGAATTTGCCTGCCTGGCGCTGTACCGCATCTACCAGGAGGCCATCACCAACGTTCTGCGTCATTCACATGCCAGTGAAGCCTGGGTACGTCTGGATTATGAAGGCGATGATCTGCTGCTGGAGATTGGCGATAACGGCAGGGGTTTCGACTTCGAGGGCAGCATTGGCCGCCTGGCCGAGAACGGTCATTACGGGTTGGCGGGCATCAAAGAGCGCGCCGACGCCATCGGTGGCAGTTTGGAGGTCACTTCGGCGCCGGGGCAGGGTACGGTTATACTCGTCCATTCGCCGATATCGAGGAATGCGATCTACTTGCAGGGCGGGCGTTTCGGTGGAGTGGGATGAAGTTTCTACCAAGCCTCCTGTTCTTCGACGAGCTAAGAGGTTGAACGCGCTCCAAAGCGCGCCCCACCAGGTGTCTTCCCTTTGAGCGATCCAAACGGCTGAAATGACGGCGAACGGAAATAAGCCCGGCGCATATTATTCTCTATCCATTATCAAATAATAAACAAATTAGAGTTCGCAAATTATTACAATTTTTATGCCAGGGGCCTTGCATAAATTGAGGGAATGTGCTATTATAAATACATCGGACGCCAGGGTGCCCCCCTCACCCTTGCGTCCGTATTTTATTTAACCCGTAGGGGCATGGCGGGAATGCGCAAGACCACGGAACTGAATCAATACAAAGCCATGCCCCGATAATCCCCCAATACCATTTCCAAGAAAAACAACCATGGCCCCTTTCCCTTCGGCCAAAATGTATGATTACCACCGGGGCACGGCTTCGTATTGGTTAAATTATGGAGTCTTGCGTTACTCGCCGTGCCCCTACCGGTTCAATGATGGTGTTTCGCACATTCCCACCAGAGCATGGCTGCGTATTGGTTAACGTCTGTTGTCTGGCGCATTCCCGCCATGCCCCTACCGGTTCAAATTTGTTGTCTCGCGAATTACGAGGGACAGGGGCATTGTGGGAATGGCGGAAATGTGGATTGAACCGGTAGGGGCACGGCGGGTAACGCAAGACTCCAATATTGAGCCAATACGAAGCCGTGCCCCGATAACCCACCCGAAACTATACCAAGAAAAACAACCGCGGCCCTTTTCCCTGCGGCCAAAATGTATGATTGCCGGCAGGGCATGGCTGCGTATTGATTCAATTATGTGGTCTTGCGCATTCCCACCAGGCCCCTACAATCTTCCAAATGATTATCAAAATCGGTAATATGATTGCCTCGGCCATGGCCCCTTTCCCCCTTGACCGATGCGCCTTTTAACCATTAAGGCTGCGTATTGGTTAACACCTATTGTCTAGCGCATTCCCGCTATGCCCCTACAACCTTCCCAAATGATCTTTGATCATCAAAATTAGTAATAACTTTGCCTGGGGCTGCTGCCGATTCTGATTGTCAAAATTCATCAGGGTCCAGGAAGGTGTGAGGGCCGGGGCGTTAATTCCTGGAAATCATGTGGACGGCGCTGGCCTTGAAGCTGGCCATGACCGGCGTGCCCACTTGGATGCCCATTTCCTCTGCGGAACTGCGGGTGATCAGAGAGACCAAGGGAAAGCCGCAGTCCATGCTGACGCGCATCAGCGGCCCTTGCGGGATCAGACGGGTGATGACGCCCGGCAGGCGGTTGCGAGCGCTGGAAGCGGGCACGTGATCGCCGGCCCATAAGGTGATGTCTTCGGGCCGCAGCAGCAGATAGACAGGCCGCCCGGCCTTGACCTCGCCGACCGCTTCGATTTGGTAGCCATTGGCGGCCACCAACGCCAGGCCGTCCGTGCATGCAAGCACCTTGCCGGGGATGATCACGTCTACACCGACAAAGGCTGCCACCTGCGGGTCGGTGGGAGCCCGGAAGACCTGGTCGGTCGCGCCGATCTGACCCAGGCGGCCGTCGAGGAACACCGCCACCCGGTCGCCGAGCAGCAGGGCCTCGTCCATGCTGTGGGTCACCATGATCGTGGTCAGATCGATGCCCGACAGCAGGGCCTGGAAGTCTTCCACCAGCCGCATTCGGGTGGGCGTGTCGAGGGCGCTGAAGGGCTCGTCGAGCAGCAGTAGGTCGGGTTCGAGGGCAAAAGCCCGGGCCAGGCTAACACGCTGGGCCTCGCCGCCGGAGAGGGAGCGGGCCGGGCGATTTTTGAGGTGGGTAATGCCCAGGGCTTCGATCCAGTGCGTCACCCTGCTGTCGATCTGGTTTTTGGGCATGCGCCGGAATCGCAGCCCGGCGGCGACATTGTTGAAGACCGAGGCGTCGATCAGTAGAGGGTCTTGCAGCACCAGGCCGATCTTGCGGCGGTAGGAGAGACCGTCCTTCTTGCCGAGCGCCTGGCCGCGAAAGGACAGCTGCCCTTGCGCCGGCTGAAGCAGCTTGCTGACCACCAGCAGAAAGGTGCTTTTACCGGCTCCATTCGGCCCGATGACAGACAGAACTTCGCCCTCTTGGACTGTCAGCGAGGGAATCTCTAATACGGTCCGCTCGCCGCGTTTGACGAGCAGGTCTTTCACTTCGAGGATGTTGCCCATACGGGATATTTTACCTTACGAAGAAACTGTGAATAGAGATTGGAGAGCAGAGACTACCCTCCGCTTTCCGATCTCTATTCGCTTACTTATGCGCACTCTGCTGCTGGAGCCAGGTGAACAGGGCGTTGAACAGGTAGGCCAGGGCCAGCAGGATGATGCTGAGGGCGATGGCCACGGCGAATTCGCCTTTGCTGTTTTCAAGCACGATAGCCGTGGTTAGCACACGGGTGGAGCCGAGCAGGTTGCCGCCGACCATCATCGAGGCGCCCACCTCGGAGATCACGCTGCCGAAGCCGGCCATCAGGGCCGCCAGCAGGGGCAAACGGGCTTCACGCCACAGCATCCAGATCATTTGCAATCGCGAAGCGCCCAGGCCGAGCAGCTGCAGGCGCAGGCGCGGGTCCACTTGCTGCAGGGCCGCCATCGTCAGCCCGGTGACGACCGGCGCGGCGATGACCAGCTGAGCGATGATGATGGCGGTTGGAGTGTACATCAGGTGCAGTCCGCCGAAGGGGCCGCTGCGCCACAGCATGATCGAAACGGTCAAACCCACCACAACCGGGGGCAGCGCCATGCCTGTGTTGGTCAGACTGATCCAGAAGCGCCGGGTGGGGAATTTGCCCAAGGCCAGCAGTGTGCCGAGCGGCATCCCGATCACCAGGCTGACGAGGGTGGCCAGGGCAGAGACCTCCAGCGAGAGCAGAGCGATCTCCAACACGCCCTTGTCGCCGTGGAGCAGTAACTGGAACGCTTGTAGGACGCCTTCCCAAATTAAATGCATCAACAATCCTCAGATAAAAAGAAAGGGGGCTCCCACATCCGGGATGAAACCGGAGCATGGGAGCCCGAATGGATGGCTGCTTATAGGCCCAGGTCTGCGTCGGTCTTATCGGCGTCTGGGAAGAACAGCGGCTGGCCGTACTGTTCGACACCGAACTTCGCGATGACCTCCTGCGTGGCAGGATCGATCATGAAATTGGCGAGGGCCATGGCGCCTGCGTAATTGACCTCTGGCCACTTGTCGGGGTTAACGGTAATGACGTGGTAGATATTCAGCAGGGCGGGATCGCCTTCGACCAGGATATCCAGGGCGAGAGTGTCCTGGTGGGACAGGTAGGTGGCGCGGTCTGTGAGGGTGTAGCCCTGTTTTTCACTGGTAATGTTGAGGGTGTCGCCCATGCCCTGGCCGGATTGCAAGTACCAATCACCGGCGGGCTCGATGCCGGCGGTCTTCCACAGGCTGAGCTCCATCTTGTTCGTACCGGAGTTGTCGCCGCGCGAGACGAAGGTGGCGCTGTTCTGATCGATGGCTTTAAAGGCCTCGGTTGCGGTGGCCATGCCCTTGATACCGGCCGGATCGTCCTTAGGGCCGACGACGACGAAGTCATTGTGCATGACCAGGAAGCGGTCCTTGCCAAAACCACCGTTCATGTACTCCACCTCGGAAGCGGGGGCGTGCACGAGCAGCACGTCGGCGTTGCCCTCTTCACCCATTTGGAGCGCCGCACCGGTGCCGACGGCAACCATCTTGATGGTATAGCCGGTTTGCTCCTGGAACATGGGGAGCAGAACGTCCAGCAGGCCGGAATCGCGGGTGCTGGTCGTGGTGGCGAGGATAATCTCGGTGTTGGCAGGGGCGGCCGGGTCGGCGGCAGCAGGGGCTTGCGCAGTGGGGGTTGCCGGCGTGCAGGCGGCCAGGAAGACGACAATCATCAGGAACGACAAAACTTGCAGAAGCGGCTTCTTGTTAGGCATCTTGGTATTCCTCTCGGGTGGATTGTAGCACTTGTATGGGCACAATTGTAACACAGGAAAAAGAGAGCAGAGAGTGGAGAGGAAGAGAATAGTAGTTGAGCAGTTAATTTATTCTCTGCTCTCTTATCTGCCCAGGCTTTTCCTGTCCACTATGCAACCCACTGCCAGAGGAAGAAGCCGGCCGCGGCAAGCGCCATTAATGTCAGGCTGAAGATCAGCCATAACCAGTGAAAAAGGGGCTTGCGTCCGAAATGTGCAAGCAAAAGGAAGCCAGGGAAAAGCGGTAAAAGATAGCGTGACATGCTCATCAGGGGCATGTCGAAGGCCACTTTGACAATGGAGGGCCCGAGGACAGCGGCCATCAGCAGCGAGTATTCGCCCGGGAGTTTGAAGGCCGCAATGACGGTTAGCCCGATGAAGAGCATCGTTAAGGAGAAATCCATAAAGTCAGAGATGCACGGGTGCGGACCGGTTAATGCCTGGAAGCTGCGCCAGATTGGATACCAGGGCCATGCGTAGTAGGCCTCGAACTGGCCTTGGAGCGCACCCCAGGGGAATTCAGCGTGCAATCCAAACTTGACGATCAATGTCCAGAGAGCGACGGTCGCAGGGATGATCAGCAGGAATAGTCCCTGCCAGGGCGCAGTTTTGCGTTGTTTCCACCAGATAAATGCCAGGGGGACCAGCAGGCCGACCCCCTGGAAACGGGTCAGAATGGCCAGGGCTCCCAGGATGGACATCCATAACCAGCGCTGTTTGTGCCCGGCGCGCCAGGCGAACAGGACGAACAGCGTAAACAGCCCTTCGGTGTATCCGGCAAATAAGTAGACCGCCGAAGGGAACAGCAGAAAGTACAAGATGGTGCGGGAAGCTGTTTTCGCATCAAAGCGTTCGAGAGCCTCTTGATACAGCAGCAGACAACACAGAATGAGGGCGATGTTGGAAACGAGCAGCGCAGACGTCATCGGATTGAGACCGGTCAGCGAGATGAGGCGGATCAGCAGGGGGTAGATCGGCGCGAAAGAGGCGCTGCCCTCGGTTGTATAGCCATGCAAGGCAATGGTAATGTACCATTCGGTATCCCAACGGAACCAAGGCCAAACTGTGAGATCGGTAAGGGTTTGTCCTTGTTGAAAGCCGCCTGGAATGATCTGCTCGTAGAGGACTTGCGCAGATGCTTTTGGCGAGGGGTTGTGGTACTGAGTGACGAAGAAAACGCCCCAAAGGCCGAGCCCAACTTTGAGGAACAGGAATAAAGCCAGGATGAGCGGAAGGTTCTGAAGAAATCGAATCTTTTCGAGGACCGGCTGTTTCAATGCGAGTTGCACTGTTTCCCCTTTTTAATGATCGAGAAAGAAGAGGTGTGCAATCTATCTTACTTATTTTTGATGCAATTGCAAGTGAGAGCAGTTTATCGTTTTATGGAGGCCTGCTACGTGACTGGACGGGATGGTTAACGATTTTGATTGTCGAAGAACATGGGCGTAGGTGCTTGGCGGGAATGTGCAAGACAATAGAATTGAACCCGTAGGGGCTTGGCGGGAATGTGCAAGACAATAGAATTAAATCAATACGAAGCCATGCCCTGGTAACCCACCAGTACCATTTCCAGGAAAAATAACGGGGGCCTGCAAACTGCTTAAAGAAAAAACCCCTGACCGGCGTTGTCAGGGGTAAGGAAGCTATGGCTCCTCGAGTAGGACTCGAACCTACAACCTAGCGGTTAACAGCCGCCCGCTCTGCCAATTGAGCTATCGAGGAATGGCTTCGGTATTATAAATGCACGACGGAATCGTGTCAAGGACCTTTTTTGAACGCGCCGGTTTCAATTTCCGAGGAGCGGGGCATCTCACCCGGCCCGATACGCTTCGGTTCCGTACACGCCCAGGATCTCGCCGAAGTAGATGCGGTGGTAGTCTTTTTGCGGATATTGACGCTCGATGGTGGGCAGCAGGAAGTGCGACGGGTCCATGTCGTCCCAGTAGGATTTGCGGCACTCCACCACCAGCTCGGCCTCTTCGAAGGCGGGGGCGGCCACCTGCTGGGCAGCGGTGGGCGTCAGGCCGGCATCGGCGATCTTGTCGCCGTCGCGGCCCGAGCGGGTGCCGAGCAGCTTGAGGGCGGCGCGGTGGGCGGACGGGAAGGCGGTGAGGGTGAAGGTGTCGTAGGCCTCCATGAATTCGTAGGTGTAGCGGGTGGGGCGCACTACCACCAGGGCGAAGGGCTTGGCCCACATGACGCCAAAGCTGCCCCAGCCGACGGTCATGGTGTTGTATTTGCCCTGGGCGAAGTCGCCGCTGGTCAACAGCAGGGTTTGGATCTCCCACAAGTGGTAGGAACGGTGGATGAAGTCGGATACGGGGATGGGGTTGCGCTGCATAGAAATTCCTATCTCGCGAAGGCCCGGAAGGGGTTATCGCAGGTGAGTTGATCGATGGTGCCTTGCCCGACGCCGGAGGCGCGCAGTTTCGGCAGGAACGTTTCGACAAAATAAGTGAACGGCTTCGGCGTGCCGCCGTGCGGTTGGGCCGGATCGTACCAGCCGCGGTCCATGCTCAGAAGAACCTGCCCACCCAGCCCGGCGTCCAGCATACCCTGTAGGCGCTGCAATGTCAAGTCGTCGTTATCCTCCCAACTGATGCCGTCGTACTCGATCCAGGCGCCGCGCCTTGCCATTTCGAGGTTGATGTCGAAATCTGGGTCAACGTGGGCGTGGATCCAGATGAAGCGGTCGAGGGGGAAGCCGAGCGATTCAAGGATGTCGAGCTGATCGCGCACCACCCGGCCGCGGATGGTATGGCTGCCGATGGCGGCCCCGGCCTGTTTGGCGGCGCGCCCGGCGGCCCGCAGGATCTTGATCTCGACGGGGGTCAGACTGTCGTCACCGGCGCTGAGCTTGACGAAGCCGGCCTGGACTTCGGAGCCCTCGATCTCGCCGTTTAGCTCGGCGAGCATCCACTCGTACAGGTCGTCTTCACCGGCGTCATGGGCCCAATCGGGCACCCAGGGCTCGCGGTAGATGCCGGTCGGCACGACCAGTGGAAAATTGGCCGCCTCCGAGACGGCTTTGAGGATATCCACCCGCCGTCCCGGTCCGACTGGGGTGCACTCCACCAGAACACTGATGCCCGCAGACCCGGCGCGTTCCAGCTCGGGGACCATCAGGGACAGCACGTCGCCGGTCTCGGCCTGGGCGTGCCCGGGCGCATTGGGGGTGCGCAGGTCGACGAAGACGTGCTCGTGCGGTAGGACCAATCCCAGCCGGTCTTTGGGCAGGGGGCCGAGCGTGGTCATAAGATGCGGCATGTGATTCCTCCTGAAAGAGATGGTCTAATTATACAGTTATCCGTTTTGTATTAGAATTCACTATCATCTTTTCTGTGGGAGGAAATGATATGAGCGCAGTTCACGAACAAGAATCAACCACGCCGAGCCGGGCGCAGCTGGTGCTGGGCCCGATGCGCGTGCCCTTCCTGGTGTTGGCGCCGGTGTGCGCCTTCTTGGGCTTTGGCGCGGCGGTTTGGAATGAGGGCAGGGTGAATGCCCTGTACGTTGTGCTGGCCCTGATTGGCGCGGTAGCGGCCCACATCAGCGTCAACGCTTTGAACGAATACTTCGATTTCCGCAGCGGATTGGACTTCCGCACCCAGCGCACGCCCTTCTCGGGCGGCAGCGGCACCCTGCCTGCTAACCCTGGCGCGGCGCGCAGTGCGCTGGTGACCGGCGTGGTCACCTTTGTTTTAACCGCATTGATCGGCGTTTTCTTCCTTTTCGTGTGGGGCTGGGCGCTGCTGCCGCTGGGCCTGCTGGGGCTGGTGGTGATCTTTGGGTATACTGTGTGGCTGACGCGCTCGCCGCTGCTGTGCTTGATCGCCCCCGGGCTGGGCTTCGGCACGCTGATGGTCATGGGCGTCGAGTTCGTGCTGACCGGCAGTTACGATTGGACCGCCTTCATGGCCTCGCTGGTACCGTTCTTCCTGGTCAGTAACCTGCTGCTGCTCAACCAGTTCCCAGATGTCGAGCCCGACCGCAGCATTGGCCGCCGCCACTACCCGATCACGATCGGCCGCAAGCGCAGCGCCGTCATCTACGACGCCTTCCTGCTGTTCACCTATCTCTCAATTGGGGTGGGTGTCTATTTTGGGCTCATGCCGGTATGGACCCTGCTGGGCCTGCTGACACTCGTGTTGGCGGCGCCGACTGCGCTCAACGTCTATCGCAACGCCGATGACATGCAGAAGCTGGCGCCCTCGATGGGCATGAACGTGCTGCTCAACTTGATTACCCCGGCCCTGGTGGCAATCGGTTTTTTGATCGGGTAACAGAAAGAGAGAAGGGAGGAAAGAACAGCCCGTGTATCTCGGTACTCTGGCTGTTCTTTTCTCCCTGTTCTTTCCGCTCATTTTTCCTTCTACTTTCCCATGATCGTGTATAATATCACTAATCAATTTCACAGGCGCATCGAGGCGGGGGAACAGCCTTAAGCAGCGCCATTCACAATCCCATTCGCATTTTCTTGACGCTCGTAAGACATTTCGATCACTTCCCCCACACCTCCGGTCATGACCGTTTGAGGTGCTTTCGTTCGCGCGTGCGCCAAAGGGAGGTGAAATGAAGAAACCGGCAGTCGTTTGGAATTCAATCAAAACGCATACACCCATTCACCAACCAACACCGTGGGCCGCGCTGTTGGCCCTGGTGGTATTGTTCGCGGCGGGCTGTAGCGTGTTCGGGCCGCGGGTCGCCAGGGTGGGTCCGCCGCCGGAAAACCTTAATGTCGATGCACTGATGCAGGTCGGCCAGGAGGTGTACCAGAATAAATGCGCCAAATGCCACGGCTTGCAAGGACTGGGCATCCCTGGCTTTTACTATGTCATGGCTGGCGATCCCATCGTCCAACAAGAAGATGCGGGCGAAGTGGTCGAGATCATCTTATACGGCACTTCCAAACCGGCATCCTATTTCAGCAACCGCAATCAAATGAGCCCCTTCGCCTTCCTGAACGACCAACAGGTGGCGGGAGTGGCCACCTACATTCGCAATTCGTGGGGCAATCAAGCTTTAGCCGTCAGCCCGGAACAGGTTGCCGAAGTCCGCAAGTGAGGGTTATCAAGAGCAATCCGGGGCATCGGAGCGAGGGTTGGGTCGAAGGACGCAACGCTCACTTCAACACTCGATCCGGTTCCGAGGTTTAAGGAGGAGGTTCCATGACAGGCTTTTTGGCGCAAGAAGAAAAAGTATTGGGGGTAAGCCGCAGAGACTTTTTGAAGTTTTGCTCCCTGATGGCTACCACACTGATGCTGCCGGCAAAAGAGATCGACCGCATCGCCGAGACGCTGCAGCAGGTCAAGAAACCCCCGGCCATCTACCTGGAGTTTCAGGACTGCGCCGGGAACATCGAATTGGTGTTGCGCTCGACAAATCCAAACATCGCCAACATTTTACTCAACCTGGTCTCGCTGAACTATCAAGAGACGGTGATGTACGTAGCAGGCTCGGCGGCCGACCAGGCCCGCAAGCAGACGATCCAGGAGGGGGGCTATTTGCTATTTGTGGAGGGCGCAGTGCCGCTGGCGGAAGACGGCATCTACTGCTGCATCGGTGGGCGCACCGCCATCGATCTGTTGAAAGAAAGTGCGGCCAACGCTGCGGCGGTGGTGGCGATGGGCAACTGTGCTTGCTGGGGCAACGTCCCGGCGATCAACCCCAACCCGACCGGGGCGGTGGGCATCGGCGGGCTGGTGGATAAACCGCTGGTGAACATGGCCGGCTGCCCGCTGAACGCAGTCAACTTCGCTGCCCTGATCACCTACTACCTGACCTACGACCGCCTGCCTGAGCTCGATCGCCTGGGCAGGCCGTTGTTCGCCTACGGGGCGCGCATCCACGACGGCTGCCAGCGCCGGGCCTACTATGACGCCGGGATGTACGTGGAAGAGTGGGGGGACGACGGCCACAAGCAGGGCTGGTGCCTGTACAAGATGGGCTGCAAGGGGCCGTCCACCTTCCACAACTGCCCGCTGGCTTTGTGGAACGAGCGCACCAGTTGGCCGGTGGGGGCGAGTGTGGGCTGCATTGGGTGCGCCGAAGTGCATTTCTTCGAGCGCCTGTTCCCCGCTTACCAGCCGATCCCATCGGTATCCGGATTTGGCGCTGAGGTCCGGGCCGAAGAAGTGGCTGCCGGTGTGCTGGGTGTGACGGCGGCTCTGGTCGCTGTGCACGCAATCGGCAGCGGGATCCGCGGCAGTTCGTCTACTCAATCTGCCGAAAAACCAATAACAGATGAAACCGAAGAGGAGGGATAAACATGGCTCGGATAGTCATCGATCCATTCACGCGCATTGAAGGTCACCTGCGCATCGAAGTTGAATACGGTGGCGGCTCGCTTGGCAAAGCCTACAGCAGCTGCACGATGTTCCGCGGGCTCGAAATCATCTTCAAAGGACGCGAGCCGCGCAGCGTGCACCTGCTGGCCCAACGCATATGAGGGGTTTGAACAACGGTTCACAGCCTCTGCTCCGTGCGAGCAGTCGAAAATGCTTTAGGGGTTACAATCCCCTTGAATGCGATCCTACTGCGCAATCTCATCCTGGCGGCTCAAATGGTCCAGGACCACATCATCCATTTCTACCATCTCTGTGCACTGGATTGGGTGGACCCGGCATCGGCGATGAAGGCCGACCCGAACGCAACCGCTCAGTTAGCCCAATCGATCAGCGACTGGCCCAAGTCCACACCGGCCTACTTCCAACAGGTGAAGACCCAGTTGGAGACCTTGATCAATAGCGGCCAGCTCAGCATCTTCACCAATGGGTACTTCGGCCACCCAGCTTACCAGCTTTCTCCCGAGGCCAACCTGATGGGGGTGGCCCACTACCTGGAAGCGCTTGAGTTCCAGCGCGATTTCATCCGCATCCACTCGGTTCTGGGCGGGAAAAATCCGCACATCCAGACCCTGCTGGTGGGTGGGATCGCCACAGTGATCAATCCGGACGACTTTTCCACCGTGAACACCTGGTGGCTGCAGCTGCTGCGCGAATTGTTCCAGAGCGCGGTCGACTTCACCCAGAAGGTTTACCTGCCAGACGTGTTGTACGTGGCTTCGCAGTATCCGGACTGGTTCCAGTATGGCCCAGGACCGGGCAACTTCTTAACCTACGGCGGCTTCCCGACCACGGTCAATGTCGGCGGACAGATCGAAGGGGAGAATCGCTATAACCCACCCGGCTTGATCATCAACAACGACCTTACGAAAGTGGTCCCACTCGACCAGGCCAAGATTCACGAATATGTGACCCGCTCGTGGTATGAGTATCCGAACAATCAGGAAGGCCTGCATCCCTTCAACGGCGTCACCGATCCGCATTACACCGGCCCGCAGCCGCCTTACGACCAGTTGAGCGTGGATAACAAGTACTCGTGGGTTAAAGCCCCGCGCTACGACAACCTGGTGTTCGAGACCGGGCCGCTGGCCAACATGCTGGTGTCGTATGTGGCCGGGGTGCCGCGGGTCAAAAAATGGGTGGACGCGGCGCTCGGGCAGCTGGGCGCAACGCCCGCCGTGCTCAACTCCACGCTCGGGCGCATTGCCGGGCGGGTGGTTCAGGCGCTGGTGCTGGCGGAACAAGGCCAGGTCTGGCTGGATGAGCTGATTGCCAACGTGCAGTCGGGAGACACCCAAACCCAAGACACGCGGCTGTGGGACCCGGCCACCTGGCCGGCTCAAGCCCAGGGTTACGGGCTGATCAACGTGCCGCGCGGCAGCCTGGGGCACTGGGTCTCGATCCGCAACGGCGTGATCGAGCACTACCAGGTCATCACTCCCTCTACGTGGAACGCCTCACCGCGCGATGCGGCCGGGCAGCCGGGGCCGTACGAGATCTCGCTGCCGGGCACGCCCGTCGCCGACCCAAACCAACCGCTGGAAATCATGCGCACCATCCACAGTTTCGACCCATGCCTGGCCTGCGGTGTTCACGTGGTGGACACGCAGGGCCGGAAAATCACTTCGGTGACGTTGGAAGCGTGAGGAGGGAGAAATGCCAAAAATCGATCCGAGACCGGTGCGCAAGGTGCTGGTGTGGGAGTGGCCGGTGCGGATTTTGCATTGGGTGCACTTCACCAGCTTCGCCCTCCTGGTCTTGACCGGCTTTTACATCGCCCATCCGATCATCACCGTGCGAACACTGAATCTAAGCACCACACAAGCCAACAACTACGTAATGGGCTCGATCCGCTACGTGCACTTCTTGTTCGGGTTCTTCTTCGCCATCTCCTTCGCCGTGCGCATCTACTGGTTCTTGGCCGGAAATCGCTACGCCCGCTGGTATAACTGGCTGCCGGCGACCCGCTCGCGCTTGCGGAGCCTGGGAGACCAATTCAAGTATTACCTGTTCCTCAGCAACGACCGCCCCGAATTTCTGGGACCCAACCCGATCGCAGGGACGATCTACTTGCTGATGGGCTTTTTGCTGTTACTCCAGATCATCACCGGGTTTGCGCTGTTTTCGCTGCCCTTCGTGCAATATGGCTTTTGGAAGGTGCTGTTTGGTGGCCCGTATGCCTGGGTGGGCGCAGGGACGCTGCGGGTAGTCCACCTGGTATCGATGTATCTGTTCTTGTCGTTCTTCGTGGTGCACATCTACCTGGTGATCCTGAGCGACCTGACCGGCCTGCCGGGGCAGATTTCTTCGATGTTTACCGGCATTAAATTCTGGCCGGTCGAGCGCTGGGTCAAGAAACCGGTACCGCCCGCGTCAGAGCGCAAGACAAAGGTCATCGAGCGCAAGACGGTGACCGTATACCCGGCGCCCGACCAAAACAACGAGAGCAGCGCAGGGGGCAGCTGATGGGAGAAACACTCATCCTGGGGGTCGGCAACCTGCTCCTTTCAGATGACGGGGTCGGGGTGCATGGGGTGCAGCGGCTGCAAGCCCAATCGTCCCGCCTGCCCGAGCACGTACGCACGCTCGACGGCGGGACGCTGGGCATGGCGCTGCTGCCCTTCCTGGAGGGCGTCTCAGACCTGCTGATCCTGGACGCAGTCCGTTGGGGCGGGCGGCCGGGCGAACTGGTGCGCCTGGATGGGGAGGAAGTGCGCCAGTACTTTTCCCAGAAGGTCTCGCTGCATGAGATGGGCATCGCCGAACTGTTGCAAAACGCGCAACTGCTGGGGCTTTACCCGCAAAGGGTGGTGGTGTGGGGCATCCAGCCCGAGACCATCGACGTGGGCCTGGATTTGTCGCCTGCCGTGGCCGGCCATCTGGACGATCTGCTCGGCAAGGCGCTGGAAGAGGTGTGCAGATGGTAAAGAGCCGCCCCCCGGGACCGATTAAGCCGCTTGCTTCTTCCAATCCAGCAGCTGATCGATGGCATCGAAGTTCCAGGGCTCGGTGACGCCGATGATGAAGTGCGTCGCGCCTGCGTCTCGGAAGGCATCCAGATTGTCGAGGTCGCTGTCGGAGATGGTGACGGAACGTTCGATCTCCTGTGGGCTGCGGCCGACTTGCTCACACCAGTTGTCGAGCACTTCGCTTTTATGGCGGTAGCTCTCGGGTGGGCCAAAGCCGTTCCAGATGTCGGCGTGCTCGGCGGTGATGCGCAGGGTCACCTTCTCTCCACCGCCGCCGATTAAGATCGGGATGTCGCGGGTGGGGCTGGGGTTCAGTTTCTCCCAGCGCTGCTCGATGAGCGGCAGGTTCTGCGACAGGGCCTTCAGACGCCTGGCTGCTGTGCCGAACTCATAGCCGTACTCGCGGTAATCGCGCTCGAACCAGCCCGCACCGATCCCCAGGATCAGCCGTCCATGGCTGATGTGATCGACGGTACGGGCCATATCGGCCAGCAGGTTGGGGTTGCGGTAGCTGTTGCTGGTGACCAGCAGGCCAATTTCCGGCTTGTGGGTTAGCACCGCCATGGCGGTCAGCAGGGTCCAGGCTTCGAAGTGCGGGCCCTGCGGGTCGCCGGAAAGGGGGTAGAAGTGGTCCCAGGTCCAGATGGTGTTGACCCCCATGCTCTCGACCTGTTTGACCGCCTGCGCAAACGAGTCATAAGTGGTATGCTGAGGCTGCAGCTGCACACCGATACGGATATTTGCCATCAATTTCCCTCCCAATTTATGTTAAGGCCAGTTAATCTAGACCATTGTAATTAAAGGATGGGTGGGTGACAAGGCAATGAGGCGATTCCCTGATTTCCTTTCTATGTTGTAAAATAGTTGTGCACCAATGCACAATCGAGGGGGGGTTCCAATCTATCTGGAGGAAAAATGGTTTATCAGGCAGACGATATGCGCTACGATACGATGACCTACCGGCGCTGCGGGCAGAGCGGCTTGCTGCTCCCGGCGGTTTCGCTGGGACTTTGGCACAACTTCGGCGGGGTCGATACGCTGGAGAACGCCCGGTCAATGATCCACACCGCCTTCGACCACGGCATCACCCACTTCGATCTGGCCAACAACTACGGCCCGCCGCCCGGCTCGGCCGAGGAAACCTTTGGGTTGATTCTGTCCCAAGACCTCAAGCCCTACCGTGACGAGTTGATCATCTCCTCTAAGGCCGGCTACGACATGTGGCCGGGGCCGTACGGCGAGTGGGGCTCGCGCAAGTACGTGATCGCTTCGTGCGACCAGAGCCTCAAGCGCATGGGCCTCGACTACGTCGACATCTTTTACTCGCACCGCCCCGACCCGAACACGCCGCTGGAAGAGACCATGGGCGCGCTGGATTCGATCGTGCGCAGCGGCCGGGCCCTGTATGCGGGCATCTCGAACTACAACCCCGAGCAAACCCGGCGGGCGGCTCAGATCATGGACTCGCTCGGCACGCCGCTGCTCATTCATCAGCCGTCCTACAGCATGTACAATCGCTGGATCGAGGACGGCTTGACGGATGTGCTGGAAGAGGAGGGCATGGGCTGCATCGTCTTCTCGCCGCTGGCGCAGGGCTTGCTGACCAGCCGCTACCTGCAAGGTATCCCGGAGGAACTCACGCGCCGGGCGGCCAACCGGCTTCCTGCGCCCCAAGCACGTGACCGACGAGAAGATCGAGAAGTCGCGCGAGCTGAACGAGATGGCCAAGGCCCGCAATCAGACCCTGGCGCAGATGGCGATCGCCTGGGTTCTGCGCAAGCCGGTTATCACCTCGGCGCTGGTCGGGGCAAGCCGGCCGCAGCAGGTGCTGGACGATATCCAGGCTTTGCAAAACCTGGATTTCTCGGAAGAAGAGCTGCAGGCAATCGAGAATATTCTATAAACAGGAGGCTTTCATGGCAAATCCCGAAATCATGCAAGGAGCAGAGCCTTTCTTCTATGAGGGCAGCGACGTGGGCGTGCTCGTTTCGCACGGCTTCACCGGCACCACTCAAAGCATGCGCTTCCTGGGCGAGTTCCTGGCCCAAGATGGCGGCTTTACCGTGCTGGGACCACGCCTGACCGGGCACGGCACCACGCCCGAGGACATGGCCAAGGCCACCGCGGCGGACTGGGTCCGCGACATCGAAGCGGCCATGCACACCCTGCAAAAGACCTGCAAGAAGATCTTCATCACCGGGCTGTCGATGGGGGGCACGCTGACCCTGTACATGGCCGGGCGCTATCCGGACGTGTTCGCCGGGATGATCCCGATCAATGCGGCCGTCTTTGTCAACAGCCCGGATATGGCCGGCATCGCCTACGCGCCGGATGCGCCTGAGTTCCTGCCGGGCATCGGCTCCGACATCAAGCAGCCCGGCATCACCGAGCTGGCCTATCCCAAAACCCCCGTCAAGGCCATTCGCGAGCTCTACGCCTTGATGGGCGTGGCCCACGACATGCTGCCGCGCATCACCGCCCCCGCGCTGATCTTCTCGTCGCGCGACGATCACGTCGTGCCGCCGGTGAACGGTCCGTACATCCTGGAGCACATCGTCTCCACGGAAAAGGAGATCGTTTGGATGGAGGAGAGCTACCACGTCGCCACCCTCGATAACGATAAAGAGCTGATCGCCGACGAGACGGTCAGGTTCATCGAAGAGCACTGCTGAAATGAATTTTGTCGCCTGCCATTCCGTCTACGGAAAAACCGTCCACGTGCCGCGCCAGCGCTTGATCTTCCGGCCTTCGGTGTACGCAGCCATCGTCGTCGATGGCTGCGTGCTGCTGGTGCACGCCCATTCTACCGGCAAGTTCATGTTCCCGGGTGGGGGCGTGCACCCGGGCGAGCGCCTGGAGGAGGCCCTCCAGCGGGAGGTGCACGAGGAGACCGGGCTGGCGGTGGCGGTGGAGCGCTTCGCCGCTTTCAAGGAGGAGTTTCTGTACTACGACCCCGGCGACGTGGCCTATCACTGCTACCTGTTTTACTATCACTGCCGGCCGCTGACAGCTGGCGTCACCGCTCAGTACCGGCTGGAAGGCGAGGAGGCCGAGCGCCCGGAGTGGGTGCCGCTGCGCTCGCTGCGTGCCGGGCAGATCCAGTCGCAGGCGGAGGTCTACGCGTCTGTGCTCGGGATCGAGCTCGACCCCCGGTTTTGACGAAGTTCAGGGATTCCCCTACCATCCCTCGGGTAAATTCCCCATTGCCTGCCGTTTTTTCCAATCCTATCGTTTAAGCGAGAAAGGAACGGTGAGATGATGGCAGACGAGAAAAAGCGTCACTACGGCCCCTCCGACCTGAAAGAGCTGATGGACAACACCGGCGGATGGGCCAAGAATTGGGATCAGGTGCTGCGCTACCTGCACGGCCCGGCGCCCTACGATTCGGATTTTGCCAAGGATGAGGTCCCCGACTTGATCCGGGACGTGGAGAGCTTGAAGAAGAAGGACTTCCCCTTCACGACCGATTACCGCAAGATGTGGGCGGAGATCAGCGGCGAATCCACCAAGGACATGCCCAAGCCCGAGGGCGTCAAGAAGCCGCCGGTGGGCATGATCCAGCTGGAGGACCAGTACCTGAAAGGGTTGAAGTTCCCAGCCTCCAAGCAAGACGTGATTGCCTGCGCTAAGTCGAACCACTCGCCGCAAGAGGTAATGGATGTGCTCAAAGACCTGGAGGATGAGAAGTACGAGAACATGGGCCGGTTGATGGAATCGGTCGGCGACGTGGCCTGGGATCATGACTGAGCGGCAGGCAGTTCGGCGCTTTGTCAGTGAATCAATTGGGCGATTAGGAAGGTACTCCTAATCGCCCAATTGATTAAATGACTTAGCGCCTATATGGCTTATGGGTAACTGACAACATAGGTGACCTGATTTGTGTTGTTCACAGCTGCGCCGGTATCATTGACGACGTGTTCGATGCCGCCGCTGCCGTTCAGGAAGACGGTCAGGATATCGTGCAGGTTGACGCCCTCTGTGACCGGCACCTCAAAACCGTGCTCGGCGTAGATATCGACGCCCTGGTTGAAGTAGCAGTAGCTGCCCATGCCCCAGGCTTCGTGGGTCTTAACCGAGTCGGACACCAGATAAGCGGCATAACCGACGACGCCGTCATGCGACCAGGCTTCTGGGCTGGGCGGGTCGTACGGCATCTCGTTTTGGAAGAAGATCGTGCGGCCGCCTTCGCCGTTCCAGATCACTTCGTACTTCTGGTAGTGCTCGACGAACAGCCCGTACGCCGTCAAATCGTCGCCGTTGACGATCAGGCCGGTGTCGGCGGTGTTCACGTCCCAACCGACGCCGTTGCCGTGGTCGGCGCGCCAGGCCCAGATGTTGTCGAGGATCACGTCATCACTGTTGACCACCAGGGAATTGGTCGCTTTCCCTACGTGCGGTCCGCCGATGCGGAAGAACACGTCATTCAGCGTGGTTGGGTTGGCCGGATCGCTCTTGTGGGCGTGCGGCTTGCCGACTTCCAACAGGATAGGCGAATTGACCGGGCCGGCATCGATGGTGAATCCGGCCAGTTTCACACCGACCACATCGGCGACACTCATCGCCACCTGGCCGTTATCGGGCACCAGGGAGGGGAAACCGAGCCCGAGCACGACGGTGTCGGGGCGTTTGACTTTAAGCTCGCGGTCGAGGTGGTAAACGCCGGGGGTGAACAGCACGTTCATGCCGCGGGCCAGGGCCACGTTGATTCTCTGTGCATCATTGTCGGGTGTGGCGATGAAGAACTCCTTGAGCGGGATCGAAGTCCCTTGCAGGTTTTCGTCCGCCCATGAAGCGCCGCGCGAGTCGAACTGCACCGCCGGGACGAACACCTGATAGCTGCCGCCACCGTCAACGTACAAGAACGGCCGCTCACGGGTCACCGGGCTGGTCTCCAGGGTGGTGTAAGGCGGATCCGGGAACGATTGATCCGGAGCGCCGATGACGCCTGAGAAGACCTGGTTCCAGACGGCGTTCGACCAGCCGCCGATGCTGCTGTTGCGCACCAGGAACTGCTGCTGTGAGCCGTTGATGACATAGTCGGTCTGCGAATCGGCGATGAAGCCGCCGCTGGCGTACTGCGGACCAGCCGTACAGTAGTCCATAAGGGTCAGGTTGCCGTTGTTGATGTTCACCCGGCGCATTGGCGCAGCCTGCGAAACTGCCCAGAAATCGCCAGACGCCCGGCATCCATCCAGTCCGGCGCTTTCGATATTGATGGTCAGGTTCGACACCGACCGCCAGAAGTTGACCAGAGCGATGCAGTTATCGGGAGCCAGGCAGCGGTTGTAGACGTCGACATGGCCGTTGATGACCACATCCGTTGGCAGCGCCCCCAGACCGGCCACCTCGGTATAGTAGCCGACCTGGATGATGAGCGGCTCCGCGGGGCTGCCGTAGGTGCCGGGCATGAACAGCAGTGCATAGCGCTCGGAGCCCATCTCATTGTCGACCATTTCGGCGGCGACCGCATTCACTGCGGCCTGTATGTCGCTGGTCGGCATGCTGGGATCGAAAATCAACACGTTGGAGCCAAACGTAGGGCCTGAGCTGGCCTTAGCTGAAGCGCTTGACGAGAAGGTTGTCATCATGCTCAACAAGAACACAATGATCAATATTCCACTAAACACTTTTCGAAATTTCATCGTTTTATCTCCTGACTTCTGATGATGAATCCGCTTGCCAAAACTGCTTACGACCTGGCAGCCGGCGCCGATCAAAAAAATGCTTTCCAGGCGGATAGCATTTCAGATAAAGAGAGCCCGGTCAGATCTTATCAATCACCTCCGGTAGCCACGAATCGATTGAGGACTGCATCTGCAAATCGTCTTTTTCTTCCCACTTCCATAGACGAATTCAATTTATTATATCTAAATTCAATTTAATATGTATGAGAATTACATTAAATCAGGCGGCGCTGCCAGGATGCAGCCAACCCCATCCGTCTTGGCATCTGCGAGCGAAGGCTGTATACTGTTTTCTGCCTGGAATTTTCAAGGAGGCTCAAATGGACGCAAACGCAGGCGATGTAAAATCCAGCTACGATCGCGTGGCGGGAGAATATGGTCAGCGCTTTATCGACGAGCCGGACACCAAACCGATGGACCGGCAGATGCTGGAACGCTTCGCCGCGGAGGTGAAGGGGCGCGGCCCTGTTTGCGACATGGGCTGTGGGCCCGGGCAGATCGCTCGCTATCTGCGGCGCTGTGGGCTTCAAGACGTGTTTGGCATGGACCTGTCGCCGCAGATGGCGACGGAAGCTGCCCGCCTGAACCCCGAGATCCCCTTCCGCCAGGGCGACATGCTCAGCCTGCCCGACGCAGACAATTCGTGGGCGGGCATCGCCGCCTTCTACTCGCTGATCCACATCCCACCCGCTTTGATGCTGCAAGCGCTGGGCGAGCTGCGAAGAGTGCTCATGCCGGGCGGCCTGCTGCTGATGACTTTCCACATCGGCCAGGGCTCACTGCACCTGGACGAGTGGTGGGACGAGCCGGTAGACCTCACCTTCTTCTACTTCAGCGCCGTCGAAGCCGAGGAATGGCTGCACCAGGCGGGCTTCGAGATCGAAGAGACCATCCTCCGCGATCCCTACGCGCCCGAGGTGGAGTATCAGAGCCACAGAGCATATATTTTTGCAAGAAAGCGCTGAACCGCGCAGGCGCGCAGATACAATCAAAGCATAGCTCATACTGCAGTTCTAGAACGGCAATGGGCAGCCTTGACGATAAAAAGAGCCACAGGCAGATTTCTCGCCTGTGGCTCTTGGGGGATTGGACCCCGAAAACCATTAAGAGCTCAGGACGCCATGCGTCCCGTTCAATGTCCGGCCAGAACGGAGGAAGGCTGCGAACTCATTGCGAATAACTGTAGAACTCAGCAACCTGTTCATCACGCCACCTCCGTTCCGGCAATTTCCCGCCTGAATAATCGGACTAAACTAGTCTTATTTTAGCACGCTTCTGCTGCTTCTTCAAGTGTTTTTCGATTGTTAAATCTCGCTCGATTAGCGCCGATTGTCGGAACCCATAAAAAAGCCCCCTCTTTAAGGCTATTAAAGAGGGGGCGGGGGACGAAACGCGCCAGGGATTAGCAGCGTTCGAGAACTCGTTGCATTAAGACCGTGCGCCGCCGGTCGCTTTCTTCATCGTGGTTGGCGCGCCACAGGTACTGGGTGCAGGTCTGGGCACTGTACTGCAGCTCACTCCTGGCCTCGGGCAGGTCAATCTCGGTCAGCGCCAGCAGGGTGTAATAGAAGGGGAAATTCCACCAGCGGCCGCTGCCGTCACGGTGGGCCTTGATCACCTCCAGGTGGTGTTGTAACCACTCTTCCGAGCGGCGGCCCTCTTGTGCAGCCAGGCAGCGCATCCAGGCCACACTGGAATGGGCGCACTCACCCTTGGCGCAGCAGCCGGTAAAGCAGGCGCCGCGCAGATGGGCGTGGGCCCGTTCGAGCACGTCTTCCGGGGCGGGCTGGGGCGGGCTCAGCAGCAACAACGCCCGCATGCACTCGGCCGCCAGCACATTTCCGGTCGCAAGGGCCGTGCGCAGGCGCTCACCGGTGAACAATCGCAAGCCCTCTCGGTTCTCCTCGGGGGTTGAAAACAGCCCGGCAGCCGGCCCGTCTTTGATCTGCCGCCCGGCGATCATGGTCAGGAAGATGCTGCGCTCGGCCCCGATAAGGGGGTAGTTGAAGAACAGGACTTCGTTCAAGGCATCCAAATCGGATGCCAGGGTGTTGGCTGCGAACGTATCCAGTAACATGCTGCGCTCCGTTTCTCGATACCGGTTCTATAGCCCCATTATAGAACTAAAGTTCTGTTAAAGCAAGAGCCACTTCGTTCAGTCCATTCCGAGAACACCCAATCGCTTAATGGACGGATCACTGATTCACGAATTCACTTCCTTGCGAATTGCCCTGTCACCCGAACAAATGTATAATCAACATAGTTATGCATTCGTAATTGTTCTCCCAGTCAAAACTTGGAGGTTTCACAACGTGTACAGAGTAATCCGTTTCGTGGTGTTTCTCCTGGCAATTTTCATTGGCCTGCTGGCCGGCATATATTACGGCTGGGTGGCCAACCCGGTGCGTTATGTAGATACCTCACCCGATGCGCTGCGTTACGATTACAAGGCCGACTATGTGCTGATGGTGGCCGAGATTTACCAGCAGGAAGACAATATCAGCCTGGCGGCCCATCGGCTGGCGCTGCTCGGCGACGAATGAGACGCCTTTACGGCAGGTCCAGATTGCGATCGAGACGGCCCGCAAGCTGAACTACAGCAGTCAGGACATCGACACGCTGGGCAAGTTGTCGATGGCGATTGGATTCTGGTCGCCGACCCTGGAGGGGCAGCAATGAACGAGCGTAGAGGTCCCTGGTATTTGCTGACCGGACTGCTGATTGGCCTGATCGCCGGGCTGCTGTATACATGGCTGGTCAACCCGGTCCACTTCATCGACACCTCGCCTGGGCGTCTGCGGTCCGAGTTCAAGGACCAGTATCGCAGCATGATCGCCCTGTCTTTTCAGGCCAACCAAGACCTGGGTCGAGCCGAGGGCCGGCTGGCCCAGTTGAATGACGAGGACTCGGTGGCCGAGCTGACCTCGCAGGCGCAGCGCATCCAGGCGCAGGGCGGTTCGGACCTGGAGGCTAAGGCACTCAGGGATCTGGCCATGGCGCTCAGCGGGCAGGAGGGAGTGGCCCCGGCGAGCTCATCGCCGTAGATGGTTGGGCGGTAAGCGATCTGGGCAATCAAGTACAGAGACAGAGGCGACACTTATAGGTAAGTGTCGCCTCTGGCTCGTGTTTGATTAATTAAATGTTGCCTTCATAAACCAACGATACAAGCAGCCTGTCGATTTAAGCATACGCATGGCTGTGCCGCTTTAAGATGGTCTCTGAGATCCTTCGCCTCCGCCCAAGGACAGCATTGCACTATTCCTCGCTAATTAACACAATTTATACAAGACTTATATACTCATTTGATTTCTGAAGATTAGACTTAAATAGATTGAAGCGAGGATTGCAGCAACCAAATCATGAGGAGGTAGATAACATACGATGATTACTTATCAGATTGATCCTGCCCATTCCAGCATCGAATTTTCCGTACGCCACATGATGATCTCGAAGGTGCGCGGTTCGTTCGACAAGTTCGATGGCGCAATCGACCTGGATGAAGAGCAGCCGCAAAGACACAACCGTGGAGGTGCATATCGACGCGGCCAGCATTGACACTGCCAGTGACGACCGCGATGCGCACCTGCGCTCGGCGGATTTCTTGAATGTAGAGAAACACTCCTGAAATTATCTTTAAGAGCAAGCGCGTCGAGCTGCAGAACAAAAACCATGCTCGCCTGGTGGGCAGCCTGACCATTCAGGATACAACCAAAGATGTGATCCTGGACGTGGTTTTCAACGGTAAGGCGATGTCACCGTGGGGCACCACCAGCTACGGCTTTGAAGGCCATACCACCATTAACCGCGCCGACTGGGGCCTGACCTGGAATAAGGCGCTCGAGACCGGAGGCTGGCTGGTGGGCGACTCCATTAACGTGGACGTCAACCTGGAGCTGGTCAAGCAAGAGCAGCAGGCTGAGGCGTTAGCCCAGGAAGAGGCGGTCTCCATGGAGCAGAGCAAGTAAAACAACATAAACCACCAATAAAAAAACCTGACGAGAAATCGTCAGGTTTTTTTATTGGTAATCAGGCTGTTACGGCATGGGGTTATTGGCGGCCCAGTCGTTGCCGACGATCACCACAATATCCATCCCGGCGTCTGGGGTGTATTGGTTGACGATGTTGCCCTCTGAAATGCCCATCAGATCGGCCAGGTATTTGATCGTGTACGGCTTGCCGTTGACGATCACCAGCGTGGTGGCCGAGTAGGCCTGATCGGCGTTGGTCTCTTGGACCACGTTCATGCCTTGCGAGCGGAAGAACTCCGAGGTGCGGGTGGCCATGCCGGCGGTCTGCGAGCCGTTCTGGACAACGACGCGGGCCTGCTCTTCCTTGACCAGCTGAGCGACATCGCCGCTGACCTCAGAAGGGGCGATCGCAGCGCCGCCCGAGAAGATCTTATCGCGCAGCAGGCGGATGCGGTCCGGCACCGGGATCAAGATCGACAGGCCGTCGGGCGATTTCGCCAGGCCAACCTGGTCGGGTGGGCCGATGACGCCTTTCAGGATCTTCTTCTCGGGCACCTTAGAAGCTGCCAGGGCCAGCTGGATTGATTCGGTCAGGCTCATGTTGGTGCGGATGCCGCCGGACAGGTCGGCGTACAGCTGCGGGGATTTGGAAATCAGGGTCGGCAGCATATTCAGATCGAGGATCTGGCGGCGCATCTCCATGATCACCAGCTGTTGGTTGCTGGCGCGGCTGAAGTCGTCGCCTTCGATGTGGCGGTTGCGGGCGAAGGCCAGGGTTGTAGCGCCGTCGAGCGTTTGCACGCCGGGGTACAGTTTGATGGTGTTGCCCGGGCCGAGCGGATCGACTACGATCTCTTCAGGGATATTGATGTCCAGCCCGCCGAGGGCGTCGATGAACTTGATGAAGGAGTAGAAGTCGACCTGGGCGTAGTAGTTGATCGGCACACCCAAGAATTGTTCCACGGTCTTGACGGCCAAACCCGGCCCGCCGCCCGGCATCTTGTAGATCTCACCCAGGTAATAGGCGGTGTTGATCTTGGCGTAATCGAACCCAGGGATGTTGACCCACATGTCGCGCGGAATGGAGAGCATACCGGCAGTGTTGTGGACCGGATCGAGCGTGAACAGGATCATCGTATCGGTGCGCGGCACTTCGCCGGCTTCCCAGTCGCGAAAGTCGAGACCCATGATGAGCACGTTGACCCGACCGGCGCCATCCCAGGCCTGAGCTTCAGGCCCAGCTTCGACGGGCTGCAGGGGCACGGTCATCTGCTCGGGAGAAAGGGTGGCGCCTGCGACAGGGGCTTGCGCCTGACTGCTGCTTTCGCCGCTTGTTCCGGGCGCGCCCGGCAGCTGCGTGAAACTCCAGCCTAGAACGATATTGTGAACGATGATATAGGCGGCGACGGCGCCGGCAATGGCCAGAATGATAAAAACGACGATCAGCGCGACCGATAAACCGTCAAAGCGCTTTCGCCGCGGTGATTCCATTTGGGGTTGTGGTTGGGACATAGTTGTAAGTTGTTGTTACGAGATTTCCGGAGGTGGAACAGGCAGTTCTTCTTCTGATGTTTTGGCCCATTTATCCCCTTCTTCAATCAACATCACCGGGATGTCTTCAACAATGGGATATTTACGGCCACAGTCCTGGCAGACGAGCCAGGTTTCTTTTACCACAGCGAGTTGTCCTTCTTTTTCTCGGACACAGGCGGGGCAGCGCAAGATTTCTAAAAGGTCAGAGCTTACCATTTCGCCTCCATTTAGAGGAATAAACTTTGGCTATTGTACCACGATTACAAGGACTCAAAATTAAGGTAAAACCGGATGCCTGCGGTGAGAAACCACCACAAACGGACCGATTAATCCTTCGGCGGCATGTCCTCTGTGCCGGGACCGTACTCATACTTGGCCTGCCAGGGTTCGTAATGCGTGAAGAACGTGTCTTGCAGGTAGACGGACCCGTCGCGGCTGACGGTGCGGTGGACGGTGATGTCGGCGCCCTGGGCGGCCCAATCCACCTGTTTGACCTCGCCCTTCGACAGATCGGGGTTCTCCTTGTAGGAGGGATCCGGCGCCTCGACGGTTTCGGTCGGCCCGGTGGTGTCCCAATCGACCGTGCGGCCGTCGGAGGTGGAGTAGAACTTCCAGGTCAGGCTGGTATCGGTGGGGTAGGTCTCCATCAGCAACCAGTTGTTGGTATCGTTGGTAAACTTGAAGTCGACCAGCGGGACGAAGACGGTGGCGTCCATGCCAGCCAGACCGGAATCGTGGCCGCCAGACGCCGTCTGCTCGTAATAGTAGACCCGGTAAGCGTGGGCGTGGCGCTCGACGATCGGGAGGCCGCCGAAGAAGACCGTGCGGAACAGGGTGGTGCTGACCTGGCACACCCCGCCCCCAACACCCTGAACCGTCTGGTCGCCGACGATGATCAGCGCCTCGGCGTAACCGTTGTCGAGGCTGATGTCGCCCAAGGCCGAGGCCATCGAGAAAGTCTCGCCGGGGGCTACCAGCAGGCCATGGAACGCGGCTGCTGCTGTGCGGATATTGTGGATGCGGTCGGCGCTGGAGCCGTAAAAGTAGCTGGTTTGGGCCGAGACCAGCTCGGTGATACCCAGTTGCTCACCGGTGGTGTCGTCGGTGATTTGGGGCTTGTCGGTGATTAACTGCAGGGTCACATCGTGCTGGCCGGCCATCAGCTTCTCATCGATGGTGCGCAGGGTGGATTCAACGTCCAGGCTGCGGCCGATGACCGCATTTTGGATCAGGTCCAGGCGGTGAGTATCGTCGTTGAAAATGAAGCGGGCATTTTGCGGAAACACCGCAATCGTGTCGGCCAGGCCGTAGAGGAAGTCACCCAGCAGCTTGTGGTTGAGACCTAACTCGTAGCTGGCCGAGCCGTCATCGGCGATGACGCGCTGGAAGCTGAGCATATCGGCCAGGTCGGCGCGTTTGAAAGTCCACGGGCCCGTCTGGTCGGACTGGCCTTCCGGCATCGTCAGGTTTAGCGGCTGGCTGAGGATTTGGCGGGCCAGCTCGGCCTGCCCGGAGACGTCTTCGATCACCGGCTTCTCTTCTCGGATCACCACCGGGACGACCCCGTCCTGCAGGCTCTGCACCTGTGCGGAGATCAATGCCAGGGTAGCGGCCTTGTCCACGTACCGGCCCACCTGTCCCGGCTGCACGACCACGTCAACGCCCTCAATATGAAGGGACGGCTCGATCACCGGTTGGTCGACCTGGGCGGCGACGGTTTCGAGGAATTGATAGGCCATGCGCTGGTCGAAGACCAGAAGGGGAGAGATGTTCGTGCCAAAGGAGCGGATGTCGTACTGCTCCTTGAGGCTGTGGAACAGCCCGCCGCGCCGGCCTACCTGCATTGCGTTCTTCGCGGTCGATTCAGGGTCGAGATACAGGCCCATGTTGGCAGGGGTTACCATCCAACTGTTCAGATCGCTGCGCAGGAGCAGGCGGCCGTTGAGCGGGTAGGCCAGCTGCTGGGTAACGCGGGCAGCAGCTTCTTGCTCGCTGAGACCGCCCACATCGATCCCGGCGACCGAGACGCCCGGGAAGATGCGGTTTGCGTATTGGAACTGGTAGCCTAAGGCGTAAGCGGCGCCTGCGGCAAGGAAGACGAGGAAGCCAAGCAGCAGCGAGACGAGCGCTTGCTCGAACAGTGGGCGGGCGTTGTGGTGTGGATAGGTCATGGTTCGCATGGTCGAATTATAACCGTAATCGAGTATAAGAATCGCGTAAATATCGACAATTTGTATCCGAAAACCCTTGACCTGGCTCTCGGAAGGGTGTATGATAGACATCCAAGGCTGGACGGCAACAAGCAACCAACCCATTACAACTGAGACGTTGAAAGACCCCAAAGAGTTCCGGATGCAAAGAATGGACCGGAGGGGAAGGGAAAAGGAAGCAAATTGCAGGAGTTTTGCGAGAACCCTTGACAGGGTTTCAAAATCCTGTATAATCCAGCCCGTTGTAAGAAACAAGGCAGATTTCGCCGACGAGGCAAATCAATGACAAAAGAAAACGCCCGGCCGGTTGTCGGACAAAGTCAGGAATTGGTTACGGCCAAACCCTTGACAGTGACAAAAACCGGGGGTACAATAAATGCCTCGAAAGCAATGTGCGGTCTAGCCCGTCGGGCAGATCGGTGACAACAGGAACATCCGCAAGGATGGCGCAAAGACCAAGAGGCCGATGTGATGTAAAGCAAGAGCATCGGCGTTTCAGTCTGTAAGCAGCACGAAAGTTGTCCGAAAGCACCTTAACAACTGAAGAGTGGTAAGAAGGTAAGGAAACACCGTCAATACCAGTAAAAGACCGTGAACTTGAAACACTCTTAGGAGTGATAAAAAGAATTTGCGGAGAGTTTGATCCTGGCTCAGGATGAACGCTGGCGGCGTGCCTAATACATGCAAGTCGAACGGTAGCTCTTCGGAGCTACAGTGGCGAACGGGTGAGTAACGCGTTGGTGACCTGCCCCGAAGCGGGGGATAACAGTTCGAAAGGACTGCTAATACCCCATGTGCTTATTCTCGTTTGAGAGGGATAAGTAAAGGATCCAGATTCACTTCGGGAGGGGCCTGCGTCCCATCAGCTAGTTGGTAGGGTAATGGCCTACCAAGGCGATGACGGGTAGGGGACCTGAGAGGGTGGCCCCCCACACTGGCACTGAAACACGGGCCAGACACCTACGGGTGGCAGCAGTAGGGAATATTGGTAATGGGCGAAAGCCTGAACCAGCAACGCCGCGTGCGCGATGAAGGCCTTCGGGTTGTAAAGCGCTTTTGCAGGGGATGAGGAAGGACAGTACCCTGAGAATAAGCCTCGGCTAACTACGTGCCAGCAGCCGCGGTAAAACGTAGGAGGCGAGCGTTATCCGGATTTACTGGGCGTAAAGCGCGTGTAGGCGGCTTGGAAAGTTGGATGTGAAAGCTCCTGGCTTAACTGGGAGAGGTCGTTCAAAACTACCAGGCTTGAGAGTGTGAGAGGGAAGTGGAATTCCGGGTGTAGTGGTGAAATGCGTAGATATCCGGAGGAACACCAGTGGCGAAAGCGGCTTCCTGGCACATTTCTGACGCTCAGACGCGAAAGCTAGGGTAGCAAACGGGATTAGAGACCCCGGTAGTCCTAGCCGTAAACGATGTAGACTTGGCGTAGGTGGGTTCAAATCCATCTGTGCCGTAGCTAACGCGATAAGTCTACCGCCTGGGGACTACGGCCGCAAGGTTAAAACTCAAAGGAATTGACGGGGGCCCGCACAAGCAGCGGAGCGTGTGGTTTAATTCGATGTTACACGAAGAACCTTACCAGGGCTTGACATGCAAGTGGTAGGGAAGCGAAAGCAGACCGACCCTTCGGGGAGCTTGCACAGGTGCTGCATGGCTGTCGTCAGCTCGTGTCGTGAGATGTTCGGTTAAGTCCGCTAACGAGCGCAACCCTCGCCGTGTGTTATATGTGTCACGCGGGACCGCCGGTCTTAAGCCGGAGGAAGGTGGGGATGACGTCAAGTCAGCATGGCCTTTATGTCCTGGGCTACACACACGCTACAATGGGCAGTACAGTAGGTAGCGAAATCGCGAGGTGGAGCCAATCCTCAAAGCTGTCCTCAGTTCAGATTGCAGGCTGCAACCCGCCTGCATGAAGATGGAGTTGCTAGTAACCGCAGGTCAGCTATACTGCGGTGAATACGTTCCCGGGCCTTGTACACACCGCCCGTCACGTCATGGGAGCTGGCAACACCTGAAGCCGGTATCCTAACCCGTAAGGGAAGGAGCCGTCGAGGGTGGGGTTGGTGACTGGGACGAAGTCGTAACAAGGTAGGTGTACCGGAAGGTGCGCCTGGATCACCTCCTTTCTATGGAGACCCGAGCATCCGTCTTCGGATGGAAGCTCTACTCCAAAATCTAAATCGTTCTCTCGCGGTGAGAGAACGCTGGGAAAACGGAGTTCTCTGAACTTTCTTGCCACTCTTCAGTTGCTAAGGACTTACGGGCCTTTAGCTCAGTTGGTTAGAGCGCGCCTCTGATAAGGGCGAGGTCTCAGGTTCGACCCCTGAAAGGCCCACCTGGAACCCTGGACTTCCGGGGATGTAGCTTAGTTGGGAGAGCGCCGCCTTTGCACGGCGGAGGTCAGGGGTTCGAATCCCCTCATCTCCACTGAGCTTGTAGCGAGGAAATCATTTGCAGACAGGCGAAGTTGATCGCAAGATCTAAATAGGTAAGGCAAAAACGCAGGGAAGTCCAGTGGCGACCCGGCGCGTTGAGCCGGGTCGCCTTATGTTTAAAAAATGAAACAAGTTTGACGAGGGCTGTATGCCCCTGACGGATGCAAGTTGCGTGAGGGTCAAACAGCGCTGATCAAACAGCGTAGGTCCTGGGCTGGATAAGCCCAAAGGGACCGAACGGCCAAAAGGCTCGCGAGAGCTGAAGGGCCCGCAGAACCTTACAAACCGAATAGTTGTTGTAGGTCAAGTCTGAAATCGAAAGAAGCCAGAACGATTTCGAAAGAAAGAAAGCAAAGAAAGAGTATCGAATTCTCCGCATCACGTGGGGAAGCTACTAAGGGCTTTCGGTGGATGCCTTGGCGCCAAGTGCCGAAGAAGGACGTGGGTCACTGCGATAAGCCTCGGGGAGCCGTGAACAGGCTTTGATCCGGGGATTTCCGAATGGGGAAACCCACTGGAGCGAACCTCCAGTATCCGCTGCTGAACACATAGGCAGTGAGAAGGGAACCTGGGGAACTGAAACATCTAAGTACCCAGAGGAAAAGAGATTATTCCCTCAGTAGTGGCGAGCGAACGGGGAAGAGCCCAAACCATGCAGGCTTGCTTGCGTGGGGTTGTAGGGCCTGGCAAATGGGAGTTACAAAAGTTCTTGCTAGCAAAATGGTGTGGGACAGCCAACCAAAGAAGGTGACAGTCCTGTATGCGAAAGCAAGAGCCCTCCCGCTGGGTACCTGAGTACTGCCGGGCACGCTAATCCGGCAGGAAGCTGGGGAGTCCACTCTCCAAGGCTAAATACACTTGGCGACCGATAGTGCACAAGTACCGTGAGGGAAAGGTGAAAAGTACCCCTGTTAGGGGAGTGAAATAGAACCTGAAACCGGAAGCCTACAAGCAGTCGAAGGGCTAATGGTGGGTCGGTGCTCCGGTGAAAGCCGGGTGCGCGCCACTAGGCCTGACGGCGTGCCTCTTGGAGAATGAGCCTGCGAGTTAATCTTTGTGGCAAGGTTAAGGGAGTTACACCCGAAGCCGTAGCGAAAGCGAGTCTGAATAGGGCGCATAGTCGCAGGGATTAGACACGAAACCGGGTGAGCTACCCATGGCCAGGGTGAAGCGAGTCTAACCGCTCGTGGAGGCCCGAACCTACTAATGTTACAAAATTAGGGGATGAGCTGTGGGTAGAGGTGATATGCCAAACGAACTCGGAGATAGCTTGTTCTCCCCGAAATAGCTTTAGGGCTAGCGTCATGTGTTCAGTACCGGAGGTAGAGCACTGAATGGGCTAGGGGGCTTATAGCTTACCAAACCCAATCAAACTCCGAATGCCGGTACTCCAGAGCATGGCAGTCGGACTACGGGAGATGAGTTTCGTGGTCAAAAGGGAAACAGCCCAGATCATCGGCTAAGGTCCCCAAATTCAAGCTAAGTGGGAAACGATGTGGGGTTACTTGAACAACCAGGAGGTTGGCTTAGAAGCAGCCACCCTTTAAAGAGTGCGTAATAGCTCACTGGTCTAGTGATCCTGCGCGGAAAATTTAACGGGGCTAAGCTTGATACCGAAGCCATGGACTTCAGCGTAAGCTGGAGTGGTAGGGGAGCGTTCTGCCAGCAGAGAAGGTCGACCGGAAGGACGGCTGGAGCGGGCAGAAGTGAGAATGCAGGCATGAGTAGCGTAAAACACGTGAGAACCGTGTTCGCCGTATGTCTAAGGTTTCCGACGCCAGGTCATTCCGCGTCGGGTTAGTCGGGTCCTTAGCCGAGGCCGAAAGGCGTAGGCGATGGACAGCCGGTCAACATTCCGGCACCACCTGGAGGGAGCGATGGGGGGACGCAGCGAGGTAGGCCAGCCTGCGATTGGTAGTGCAGGTGCATGCAGCGTCAGACGATGAGACCCGTAGGAAAATCCGCGGGTTGAGTTGAGGCTGTGTGGCGAGCCCCTGAGGCGTAAGTGAGTTGAGCCTTGCTGCCGAGAAAAGCCCCTAAGTGATGAACTTCAGGTGCCCGTACCGCAAACCGACACTGGTAGACGAGTAGAGTATACTAAGGCGAACGGGAGAACCTTCGTTAAGGAATTAGGCAAATTAGCCCCGTAACTTCGGGAGAAGGGGTGCCTCTGGACGTGATGCAAAGAGCGTCTGGGGGTCGCAGTGAACAGGCTCTAGTGACTGGTTAACAAAACCACAGGTCTCTGCTAAGCCGAAAGGCGCAGTATAGGGGCTGACACCTGCCCAGTGCCGGAAGGTTAAAGGGAGAGGTTAGCGGCAACGCGAAGCTTTGAACTGAAGCCCCGGTGAACGGCGGCCGTAACTATAACGGTCCTAAGGTAGCGAAATTCCTTGTCGGGTAAGTTCCGACCCGCACGAACGGTGTAACAACTAGAGCACTGTCTCAACGAGGGACCCGGCGAAATTGAAATGGCTGTGAAGATGCGGCCTACCCGCAGCAGGACAAAAAGACCCCGTGGAGCTTTACTGCAGCTTGGCATTGAGTTTGGGCATGGTCTGTGTAGGATAGGTGGGAGGCTTTGAAGCTAGGGCGCTAGCCTTGGTGGAGCCAACGGTGAAATACCACCCTGATTATGTTTAGACTCTAACTCCATACCGTAATCCGGATGGAGGACCGTGCCAGGTGGGCAGTTTGACTGGGGCGGTCGCCTCCCAAAAGGTAACGGAGGCGCCCAAAGGTTCCCTCAGGCTGAATGGAAACCAGCCAAAGAGTGCAAAGGCATAAGGGAGCTTGACTGCAAGACCAACGCGTCGAGCAGAGACGAAAGTCGGGCTTAGTGATCCCACGGTACTGAGTGGAAGGGCCGTGGCTTACCGGATAAAAGCTACCCCGGGGATAACAGGCTGGTGAAGTCCAAGAGTTCACATCGACGACTTCGCTCGGCACCTCGATGTCGGCTCATCGCATCCTGGGGCTGTATAAGGTCCCAAGGGTCGGGCTGTTCGCCCGTTAAAGCGGTACGCGAGCTGGGTTCAGACCGTCGTGAGACAGGTCGGTCTCTATCCGCTGTGGGCGTAAGGGACTTGAGGAGAGCTGCCCCTAGTACGAGAGGACCGGGGTGGACAGACCTCTGGTGTGCCAGTTGTCGTGCCAACGGCATTGCTGGGTAGCCAACGTCTGGCAGAGATAACCGCTGAAAGCATCTAAGTGGGAAACTCGCTTCAAGATAAGGTCCCTGTGATCCCGCTAAGGGAGTAAGGTCGCAGGTAGACTACCTGCTTGATAGGCGGCGTGTGTAAGCGCAGCAATGCGTTCAGCTAAGCCGTACTAATGACCGAGGGCTTCCCATGTGATGCTGAGAACTCGGTACTTTTTCTGAAATCATGGACTACAACAACTATTCGAACCGCAATCTAGACTTTGAAAAGAAAGTCTCTTGGTGATTTGTGCGACAGTGGTACACCCGGTCACATCCCGAACCCGGTCGTTAAGGCTGTCAGCGCCGATGGTACTTGGGGGGCGACCCCCCGGGAGAGTAGGTCATTGCCAAGAGGCTTTTTTGATTCTTCCGCAGCAAAGGCAACACAGAGTAGAGAATAGAGACCAGTCCAGGCAGCAGTTGCCTGGACTGGTCTCTATTCTCTACTCTGTGTTGTCTGCAATTCGTTTGACAATCTTTAACATACCGTGATATAATAGGGCTGTGTTATGGTTTGGCCGTATCAATGGCCGGGCGATACATTTCGATCATTATTCGTTTTGTGGAGGCTACGGCTGGAGGCATCCGAGGAAGAAGACTGTCATCTTTCCTGATCACCCACTCGGTTCCGTGCGCCATGCGAGCCGGGTTTTTTGTTTTGTGCCTCACAGTTCTTCACAGTCTATGATTGATTCCCTTCAAGAAGGGAGGTGAGAAAGATGACGAGTGTTGTGATTCGACAGAATGAGTTGCAGGATCAGCTTCTTAAAAGATTCCGTAAAAAGATTGTAAAGAGTGGCATCCTGAGTACTGTGCGCCGCAAGCGCTGGTTTATTTCCAAGAGCGAGCTGCGCCGGGTTGAAAAGAAGAAGGCAGTCCGCAGACTCAAGCGGCGCCAAACCGGCCGGATTGGCGAGTAAAGCCGCCTGGGCTGCATGTAGGAGTGGAGGAGTGTATGGCCAAAGAAGAAGATAAGATTACTGTAGAGGGCACGATTGTCGAGGCCCTTCCGGGCACACAGTTCCGGGTCAAGCTCGACAATAACCATGAAGTTCTAGCATACCTCTCTGGACGGATGCGCAAGTATTATATCCGCATCTTGCTCGGAGACCGCGTGCGGGTGGAAGTGTCTCCCTACGATCTGAATCGCGGCCGCATTGTCTATCGTCAGAAAAAGCATAGCGGTCCCATAACGACTGAAGAAGAATAGACAATAGCACCTTCCGGACTCGTCCGTATTCGTCTTTTTAACATTGCGGATCCCATCTCGACCCAATTCTTCAAGGGATTTGTTTGAAATCAACAAGCCTTCTGTTTACAGGAGGCTTGTTTTTTTTGATGGAGGGCGTAAGGAGTTAAACAAGAAGGGACTGGCGATTTCGCCAGTCCCTTCTTGTTTAACTTAATTGTCTTGTCTATGACATGCGATAATCGAAGCTGTTCAGCGCCCGCATGTAATTGGCCCGTTCAAAAGCTGCGGGCTCGGCGACGGCCTGCTGGCTCATGCTGCCGATCATCTGCTGGATCGATTCGTACTCGTAGGTTTCCATCCAGCTTTGCAGGTTGGACAGCACCTCACCGGCGTAAGCCGGGCCATTGTGAATCAGCGCCGAGGCCGTCATGGCCACCTTGGCGCCCGCCATCATGGCCTTTACCACGTCTTCAGCGGTGTGTACGCCGGTGGTCAGGGCCATGTCGGCCTGGATGCGGCCGTACAGGATGGCAATCCAGCGCAGGGGTAGGCGCATCTCGGCCGATTCGCTCAGCACCAGGTCGGGCGTGACTTCGAGGAACTCGATGTCCAGGTCCGGCTGGTAGAAACGGTTGAACAACACCAGGCCGTCGGCTCCGGCTGTAACCAGCCGCTGGGCGAAGTTCGGCAGGGCCGTGAAGTACGGGCTCAGCTTAACTGCCAGGGGGATGTGCACCTGCTTGCGCACGTCGGTCACCAGGTCCACGTAGCGCTGCTCCAGCTCCTGAGAGGTGGTTTCAACGTCGGTGGGGATGTAGTAGATGTTCAGCTCCAGCGCATCGGCGCCGGCTTCCTGGATCTTCTTACCGTAATCGACCCAGCCGCCGGTGGAGATGCCGTTCAGGCTGCCGATGATGGGGATACTCACCGTCTTCTTCAGCTTGGCGATCTGCTCCAGGTAGCCCTCGGGGCCGATGTTGTAGCTTTCCATTTCAGGAAAGTAGGTGAGCGCCTCGGCGAATTGATAGGTGCCGTGGTTCAGGTAATAATCGAGCTCCAGGCTCTCGTGGACAATTTGCTCTTCAAACAAGGAATACATTACAACTGCGCCAACGCCGGCGTCTTCCAGTTGGCGAACGCTGTCCACCTTCTTTGAAAGGGGTGAGGCGGATGCGACGAGCGGGTTCTTCAGTTGTAAGCCAAGATAGGTAGTGCTGAGATCAACCATAGGTTCCTCCCATTCAATAAACCGACCTGAAAAAAGGTCCGTGTGGTTGGCGCCGGCGGGTTCCCGCCGGCGCCAACCACACTCTATTCTATTATATAGAAGCTTTACTCTTCTTTTTGCTCTTTGCTGGCCTTGTACTCAATGTCGGCCATCTGCTGGTACAGTTCCCAGCGCTTCTTCGCATCGCCGCGAGCCTGCTTCATCAGCGCCTCGGCGCGGGCCTCGTCACTTTGCAGCAGCATGCGGTAGCGGGTCTCGTTGTAGGCGTACTCTTCCACCGACACGGTCGCCTCTTTCGAGTCGATGACCAGCGGGTTCTTGCCCTGCTCGAGCAGGTCTGGGTTGTAGCGATACAGCGGCCACACGCCCGACTGGACGGCCAGCCTCTGCTGGTCGAGGCCCTTGCGCATGTCGATGCCGTGGTTGATGCAGTGCGAGTAGGCAATGATGAGGGATGGGCCATCATACGCTTCGGCTTCGAGGAAGGCTTTCAGGGTGTGGGCATCGTTGGCGCCCATCGCAACCCGGGCCACGTAGATGTAGCCGTAGGCCATGGCGATCATGCCCAGGTCCTTCTTCGGCATCCCCTTGCCCTTGGCCGCGAATTTAGCGACTGCGGCGCGTGGAGTGGCCTTAGATGCCTGTCCGCCGGTGTTGGAGTAGACTTCGGTGTCGAGCACGAGCACGTTTACGTTGCGGCCGGAGGCCAGCACGTGATCGAGTCCGCCGTAGCCGATGTCGTAAGCCCAGCCGTCGCCGCCCAGGATCCAGACGCTCTTCTTCACCAGCACATCGGCCAGCGAGAGCATGTGGCGGGCGCGTGGGTCCTTCGAATTGGCCAGGCGCTGCTTGAGGGTGGCAACCCGCTCACGCTGAGCGTTGATGCCGGCGTCGTTGCTCTGATCGGCTTTGAGGATCTCGTCGACCAGCTGCTCGCCAATCTCACCGGCCAAAGCTTTCACCAGTTCTTGGGCGTACTCGGTCTGCTTGTCGAGCGTCAGGCGCATGCCCAGGCCAAACTCGGCGTTGTCTTCGAACAGCGAGTTCGACCATGCCGGGCCGCGGCCTTCTTTGTTGGGCGCCCACGGAGTGGTGGGCAGGTTGCCGCCGTAGATCGAGGAGCAGCCGGTAGCGTTGGCGATCACGGTGTGATCACCGAACAACTGCGAGAGCAGCTTGACGTAGGGGGTTTCACCGCAGCCGGCGCAGGCGCCGGAGAACTCGAACAGCGGTTGCAGCAGCTGAGAATTCTTGACGGTGGTGGGGTTAAACTTGGTGCGGTCAACTTCCGGAAGCTCGAAGAAGAACTCCCAGTTGGCCCGCTCGGTCTCGCGGATGGGCGGCTGCGGGGCCATGTTGATGGCCTTGCGGCCGGCCTGGCTCTTGTCTTTGGCCGGGCAGACTTCGATGCACAGGCCGCAGCCGGTGCAGTCTTCCGGAGCCACCTGGACGGTGTACTTCATGCCGGGCAGTTCCCGGAACTTGGCGTCCATCGACTTGAAGGTCTCGGGCGCGCTCTCCAGGTAAGCCGGATCGTAAACTTTCTGGCGGACCACAGCGTGCGGGCAGACAAAGGCGCACTTGCCGCACTGGATGCACAAATCGGGCTCCCATACGGGGATCTCAAGCGAGATGTTGCGCTTCTCCCAGCGGGAGGTGCCGGTGGGGAAGGTGCCGTCGACGGGCATGGCGCTCACGGGCAGATCGTCGCCTTCGTAGGCGATCATCTTGCCCAGCACGTCGCGCACGAACGCAGGCGCTTCGTTTGGGACGGCTTCGTGCTTGGTCTGCTGGTTGGTCACCATCTGCGGGACCTGGACCTCGTGCAGGTTCGCCAGGGAGTGGTCGACAGCTTCGAAGTTCTGCTGGACGACGGCCTCGCCGCGCTTGCCGTAGGTCTTCTTGATGCTCTTCTTGATTTGCTCGATGGCCTCGTCACGCGGCAGTACACCGCTGATGGCGAAGAAGCAGGTCTGCATGATGGTGTTAATGCGGCCGCCCATGCCGGTCTTGTGAGCCACGTCGTAGGCGTCCACCACGTAGAAGCGCAGCTTCTTGTCGAGGATGGCTTGCTGGACGTCGCCGGGGATGTTATCCCAGGCCTCGTCTGGGCCGTAGATGCTGTTGAGCAGGAACGTGCCGCCTTCTTTGGCATACTTGAGCATGTCGAGCCGCTCGAGGAAGCTGAACTGATGGCAGGCCACGAAGTTGGCGTCGCCCTGGCCGATCAGGTAGGGGGCGCGGACGGGCTCGGGGCCGAAGCGCAGGTGCGAGATGGTGACCGAGCCGGACTTCTTCGAGTCGTACACGAAGTAGCCCTGCGCCCAGTTGTCTGTCTCTTCACCGATGATCTTGATCGAGTTCTTGTTAGCGCCTACGGTGCCGTCGGAACCCAGGCCGAAGAACACACAGCGGACGGTGTTGGGATTGACGATGGAGAAGGTGGGGTCATAATCGAGGCTGGTGTTGGTGACATCGTCCTTGATGCCAACCGTGAAGTGGTTGGAGGGCTCGGCTTTGCACAGCTCATCGAAGACTGCCTTGACCATCGCAGGGGTGAACTCTTTGGATGACAGGCCGTAGCGCCCGCCGACGATCATGGGGGCGGTGGTGAAGGGAGCTTTGTGGGTGGCAACGCCTTCGTTGATGGCGGTGACAATATCTTCGTATAGGGGCTCGCCGGTGGCTCCGGGTTCCTTTGTGCGGTCGAGCACTGCAACGGACTTGACGGTGGCGGGCAGCGCCTGCAGCAGGTGCTGAAGCGAGAACGGGCGATAGAGGTGAACGGTGATGACACCGACCTTCTCGCCGCGCTCAGCCAGCCACTTGGCAGTCTCTTCGGCGGTCTCGGCGCCAGAGCCCATCAGGATGATGATACGTTCGGCGTCTTCGGCCCCGACATAATCGAACAGGTGATAGTGGCGGCCGGTCAGCTCGGCAAAGCGGTCCATCGCCTTCTGGACGATGGCCGGGCACTTGTCATAGTAGGGGTTGACGGTCTCGCGACCCTGGAAGAACACGTCGGGGTTCTGGGCGGTGCCGCGGATTGCGGGACGATCGGGGGACAGGCCGCGCTCGCGGGCTGCGATTACGGTCTCGTCGTCGATCATCGCACGCATATCCTCTTCCGTCAGCGCTTCGATTTTGTTGACCTCATGTGAGGTGCGGAAGCCATCGAAGAAGTGCAGGAACGGGACGCGCGATTCGAGCGTCGCCACCTGCGAGATCAGGGCCATGTCTTGGGCTTCCTGCACGGAGCGGGAGGCGAGCAGGGCAAAGCCGGTGCTGCGGGTGGCGGTGACATCGGAATGGTCGCCGAAAATCGACAGCGCCTGGGCTGCGATCGAGCGGGCCGAGACGTGGAACACGGTGGGGGTCAGCTCACCGGCGATCTTGTACATATTAGGGATCATGAGCAGGAGGCCCTGCGAGGCGGTAAAGGTGGTGGTGAGCGAACCGGTGGACAATGCGCCGTGGACTGCACCGGCAGCGCCGCCCTCGGACTGCATTTCCATTACCAGCGGCGCAGTACCCCAAATATTTGGGATGCCGGCAGCTGACCAGGCATCGGCGAATTCACCCATGCCCGAAGAGGGGGTGATCGGGTAGATCGCCACGACCTCGTTCAAGCGGTATGCAACCCGCGCAACGGCTTCGTTTGCATCGATTGTAATTTTTTGACGCGACATAGCATCACTCCATAGGTTATTAGTTCAGAAAAACGGCCTAAAACATCCGTAAAAACGACAATGACCCACAGCCGCGCGAAACATCGGCGTGGCTGTCTGGACATCCAACTATACGATTCTATCGGGAAATGTCAGGAATCGTTAGTAATATAGGTCATAAATATATACTGCGTCCTGTCATATTTTATGGAGGAGAGCGAGCATCGAGAACAGAGAGTCGCATGCAGCCGGCCCGGGCATTCGTGTGGTCCACCTCTTCGCTCGATCAAATCAGCATTGGCATCGCCAGCATCAGCGAGGCGATGGTCTTACCGTCCTTAATCTCCCCCTGGCGAACCATCTCATACACCCGCTCGACCGGGATCTTCTCCACGTCGATAAACTCATCCTCGTCCTGATCGAGGGGCGAATTGAACAGATCCCGGGCCAGGTAGGCGTACATGTGTTCGCTGCTGTAGCCTGGCACCATATAGAAATCACCCAGCTTCTCGATCCGCCGGGCGGCCATGCCAATCTCCTCACGCAGCTCGCGCCCTGCGGCGGTATCGGGGTCTTCGCCTTCATCCAGCACCCCGGCTGGCAGCTCCAGCAGGGACTGTTCGGCGCCCACCCGCCACTGGCGCACGAACCAGACATTCCCCTGCGCGTCGACCGGCAATATCGTGACCGCCGCAGCATGCGCCACCAGGTTGTACTCAAACTCACGCCCGTCCGGCAGGCGGGTGCGCACGTTTTCAATATTGAAGATGCGACCCTCAAAGACTGTTTTGCGATTGAGAATATTGAAATCCATTTGAGAATTTCCTCCCTTTGATAGAATAACGGCGGGGCTCTTGTGCCCCGCCGTTGGAATCAGCAAGTTCTCGCCTCAGATGCGCAGGCGTTACGGGATTTGCAAGGTCTGCCCGACCGTCAGCGAGTAGGGCGCCTGCAGGTTGTTCAGGGCGACGATCTGTGAGGGGTCCACATCGCCATAGTAGCAGGCGATCGAGTTGACCGAGTCGCCCGGATCGACGGTGTAGGTGGACGGGTGGTTGTGCCAGGCTCGTGGGGCGACGGACGTATCCCAACTGCCGCTTTGAGGGATTTGCAGCTGCGTCCCGATCGGCGGGTGCGAGTTGACGTTCAGTCCGTTCATCGACAGCAGGGTTCCGACCGGCAGGTCAAAGCGCCGGGCGATGCAGTAGGGCCATTCACCGCGCATCAGGGTATAGGTCTGCGGGCGGGCGACGGTGGGCAGCTGCACCTGGGCGGCCGGCTGAGGGGCTTGGGTGGGCTGTTCGGCCTGCGCGGGCTGTTCCGGTTGTGCGGGAATGCCACCGCCGGTCTGCTCGCCTTCCACGGGGGTGGCCTGTTCGCCCTCGGGCGTCGCAATGATGCCGCCGCCGGCCTGGGGCGTCATCTCTTCCGGTGACTTAACCGCAGGGGTGGCTGCCTCGCCAGAAGCGGGGCTGGTTGCGTTCTCTCCCGGCTGCACAGGGAAAGGAAATTCACCGGCAGGCGTTTCCGTATAAACCGGCGGCTGTGAGAATGGACGATTACATCCTGAAAGTATGAAGCCCAAAAGCATGACGGCGGCTATTAGGCTGAATGCTTTCTTGCTCATGGAAAATTCTCCTTCCTTAAGGCCCCCGGCAGAGCCGGTCGTTGATGGCAAGAATGATCTGTTAACAATTCAAACTGTTAACAACGTTGATAGTAGCATAGTCCGCCCTCATCGTCAAGCCGAATGCGTTGCGGATAGGCAATCGTAAAGCATTTGTAAGAGTTAACTTACCCCGGGCTCGCTCTGCAGCGCTAATCGGTTTTGACAGTCAGAGATCCTAAAGGTACCCTTGCAGATCGGAGGGCAGATCCTGACGTATGTTAAAATGAAGCAGATGATCGTATTAAGAGGAGAGGGCGTATGAACCTGGAATTGGTCGGGCGCTGGCTGTTGGTATTAGGCGTCGTGATCGCGGTGATCGGCGGCGTGATTTGGGCCCTGTCGAAGCTGTTCGGCGGCTCGCTGCCCGGCATGATCAAGATCGAGACCAGCGGCGTGACCTGCATCATCCCCCTGCTGGCGTCGATCGTGATCAGCATTGTCCTGACGGTGGCGCTGAACTTAGTCCTTCGACTGTTGAATAAATAGCGCAAGGGGCAACGCAGCCCCAAAGGGGTACTTCGCGAAGGCGCAGCGTCAGCAGAGGCGCAGAGAAAAGCTTTTCTCTGCGCCTCTGCTGACGCTGCGTTACGTTCTCGCGGTTAGTCGCCTGTTGCGGGAGCCGTGCCGATCGTGGGGTTGAAGGCGGGCGCTTCCTGCACCTCGGAGGACAGGATCTCGTAGGACGTGGTGATCTCGGCCTTGCCCGACAGCGTTGCGGCCACCGAACAGTAGCGGCTGTGCGACAGGTGGATTGCCTGGCTGACGCCCTTGTCGGTCAGGCCGCTGCCGCTTATACAGTAGTGGATGTGGATCTTGCGATACGTCCAGGGTGGGTCGGCGTCCTGCTCGCCGTTGACGCTGATCTCCATCGACGTGAGCGGGGTGCGCTTCTTGCTGAGAATGTCGACCACGTCCACTGCCGAGCACGAGCCGACTGCTACCAACAGCAGCTCGGAGGGCTTCATCCCCACGTTTTCGGCCGAAGATGACAGTACGACCGAGTGAGAGGTGGAATCGGTTCCGACAAATTGTTTTCCGCCAATCCAGCGGACGGTTGCTGAGCTCATGGAAAAACCTCCGGTTGTAAAACTATGCCGCTTTACCTAACAGGTGAAGGATCTTGCGGACGACCTCTTCGCGCTCGCCCGTTTCTGCGGCTTCCAGGTTCACCAGACAGTCGGTTGCATACTCTTCCAGGAACACCTGGCTGGCGCTCTGCACTGCCGAGCGGACCGCTGCGAGCTGCTGAAGGATCTCCTCACAATCGCGCTCATCGGCGAGCATCGATTGAATGCCGCGCACCTGGCCTTCGATCCGGCGAAGGCGGCTCATCAGGTTCTGCCTGGTTTCGATATTCTGCACTTTCATTGTATTCCTATCGTTGCGGCTGCAACGCAGCCGCGGCTTTATCCTCAGGTAAAACGCCCGGACGATGACCCACAGCTGCTGCCGGAGCTGATGGACGATCCGCTCGAGCCGCCGAGGGAGGCAAAGGTTGACAGCTGCTTTTGGGTGTCGATGCTCTGGCAGTTGGGGCAGACTGGGCTTTGATTGGCTTCAGAGAAGCGCACCATCTTCTCGAACTGATGGCCGCACTGGCTGCAGCGATATTCGTATAACGGCATGAATGATAACTCCTGTTGTTGAAATACTGTACCCTAGTATAGCATAGGATCTGTAAGAGTCAAGGAGAGCAGGGGGGTGAGATGTATCTTAACGTTTTTTACTGCTCCTGAGAGCACGAGTTTCCAAAATTCACGAATAAAAGCGGTTAAAACACTTGACATAGGACGCCTGTTCGTGTATATTAATAGCACAAATGGACTATGTTTTTTAACAGAACACAGGAGCAGCCAATGGCCAGAAAAAGCGCTGGGTTCGGAGACCGACACATCAGAATTATGAAATTCTTGATGGATTTTCAAGAAGAGAATGGCTATTCCCCATCCATTCGTGAGATCGGTGAAAAAATTGGGGTCAAGTCCACTTCGCTGGTGGATTACTACCTCAAGCAGCTGGAAGAGAAGAGCTACATCTCTCGTGATGATCATATCTCTCGCAGCATCCGCATCTTGAAGCCGCTGCCCTCTCTTGCCAAGCATATGCGCAAGGTGAGCGCTGCAGTGAACGATCTGCTGCGCATTCCGATCGTCGGTCGTATCGTCGCCAGCAACCCGATCCCGATACCCCCTTCCTCTGTCTCGTATTTCGATTCGGAAAGCGCGATCGAAATTGCGCAGAGCATCCTGCCCGCCAAAGAGAAGGGCGAAGAGCTGTTTGCTCTGGAAGTTCAGGGTGAATCCATGATCGACGCCATGGTCAACGACGGCGACATTGTGGTGATGCGGCCCACAAACGAAGCCCGGAACGGCGAGATGGTGGCCATCTGGCTCGACAGCAACGACGAGACGACCCTCAAGTACTTCTACCGTGAGAACAACCGTGTGCGCCTGCAGCCCGCCAATCCCACCATGGAACCGATCATCATTAACGATCCAGAAGCGGCCGGTTTGCGGATCATGGGCAAGGTGGTGATGGTGGTGCGGCAAGTTAAAGAGATGTAGTCTGGTTCTTTCTTCTAAAAAGCGCAGCCGGTAGCTGCTTTCCCCCCGGCTGTTCTTTATGACCGCTTGCTTCTGGCCAAGCAAAAGGTTGAGTAAAAACCGGGTTTTTAAACCCGGTTTTTTTGATTCCTATTGTCATCAGCCCCCATCGTGGAGTCCCCGCTCTCATCAGCGAGGGAGAAAGGCAAACAAAAAGAACCGGATCGTAGGATCCAGTTCTTTTTGTTTGCCTTAGAAAAAGGCTTACTCGACCGTGACGTTGGCGCCGGCAGCTTCGAGCTTGCCCTTGGCGTCGTTGGCGGCTTCCTTCGATACACCGTTCAGCACCTTGGCGCCGGCGGTCTCGGCCATGTTCTTGGCCTCGACCAGGCCCAGGCTGGTGAGCTGGCGGATGACCTTAATGGTCTCGATCTTCTTGGGGCCCGGGTCTTTCAGGACCACGTCGAACTCGGTCTGCTCTTCCACCGGCTCGGCGGCGGCTGCAGCGGACGGGGCGGCGGCGGCCATCATAGGAGCGGCGGCGGAAACGCCCCACTTCTCTTCGAGAGCCTTCACAAGGTCAGCGGCTTCCAAAACGGTCAGCTCGCTCAGTTCATCAATCAGTTTTTGCATGTCTGCCATTTCTTACAACTCCTCAAAGGGTTTGAAAAATTTTGTTTTTGATTCGATCTACAATCTAACACCAGCAAGTTTTGGTTGGGTTGATCACCTCTTGCCAGGCGGATGGACACAATTAGGCGGCCGCGGGGGCCTCTTCGGCAACTTCTCCAGCCGGAGCGCCGCCGCCTTGCTTTTCGTTGCGTGCCTGAATGACCGCAGCCAGCGAGCGACCAGGCTCGTTGAGGGTGCGGACCAACTGCTGCGCAGGGGCCATGATCACGCCCAGAACGCGGGCGCGCATGACGGGCAGCGGCGGCAGTTCGGCCAACTCCTTGACCTGGTCGGCTGAGATCGCCTGCTTGTTCAGCAGACCCATCTTCAGTGAGAATGCATCCGCTTTGACCGCGTCAGAGAACACTTTTGCCAGAGCGGGGATGTCCTGATAGCCAAAACCAACCAGGGTGGTCCCTTCCAGCGTTTGATCGATCCCGGCGTCTTTGAACGCCAGCTCCATCAATGTGTTCTTGATCACGTGGGCCTGACCACCGACCTCACGCACCTTAGCGCGCAAGACGTCGACGTCTTTCATGGTCATATGGGAATATTCCAACAGGAACATCGCCTGGCTTTCGTCCAGCCACTTCTGGTAGTTAGCCAGAATTTCATTCTTTTCTTTCTTTGTAAAGGCCAATGAAACTTCACCTCCTTCCTTCCGAAATCATCTTTGGTACTGCTCGAGCAGTCGTATTTTCTGTGAGAGAATGCGCCCTGCTTGAGCAGTAACAAAAAAGGTCTTTGCCTGATATCTGCCAGGCAAAGACCTTCTGATGCTCGCGTGGGCGAGCGGGATGTTTCATCATTAAGTCTTCACCTCAGCAGGATATTGAGCCTTGCGGCACCGGCTATCTCTGGTGAACTTCGGTTTTCAAGTTTTCCAGCGACCCCGATTGGGAGCCGCTGCAAATTATACTACAAAAAGATCGTTCGGGCCGTGATATTTTACAGATTGCAAAATATCACGGCCTGAAACGGGGTTTACTCTGTTGGGTTCATACTCTGGGCAGCGCTGATATCGACCTTGATTCCAGGGCCCATGGTGGACGTGAGGGTGATCTTGCGAATGTACTGACCCTTGGAGGCCGGGGGCTTGGCTTTCTTGATCGCATCCATGAGTGCGGCGAAGTTTTCACGCAGCTTCGTCTGGTCGAAAGAAACCTTGCCGATCGGCACGTGCAGGTTGGCGGTCTTGTCGAGACGGAACTCGACACGGCCGGCCTTGGCCTCGTTGATCACGCGCGGCAGGTCTTCAGCGGGGACGACCGTACCGGCCTTGGGGTTCGGCATGAGACCGCGGGGGCCAAGCACACGACCCAGGCGGCCGGCGCGACCCATCATATCGGGCGTGGCCACAGCCACGTCGAAATCGGTCCAACCGCCCTGAATGCGGGCGATCCACTCGTCGCTGTCGGCGACGTAATCGGCGCCGGCATCGTGAGCGATCTGGGCGCCTTCACCCTGGGCGAAGACCAGGACGCGCACCGTCTTGCCGAGCCCGTGCGGGAGCACGACGACATCGCGCACCTGCTGATCGGCCTGACGGGGATCGAGACCCATACGCATGTGGACTTCGACAGTCTGGTCGAATTTGGTGTAGTTGTTCTCTTTGATCAGCGTCAGGGCTTCTTCGGGGGTGTAGGACTGTTGACGGTCGATTTTCTCGGCTGCAGCAGCGTATTTCTTACCGTGATTAGACATTAAAACTCCTTTGTGGTCGTAGCGAGCAGGGGCTTACCCCACCCTCCCACGTGATTACTTTTCGACGACATCAATACCCATGTTGCGGGCTGTGCCTTCGATCTGGCGCATAGCGCCTTCGATATCGATGGCATTCAGGTCTTTCATCTTTGTCTGGGCGATCTCACGCACCTGGGCGCGGGTCACTTTGCCCACCTTGCCGCCGGGGGCGGTGGCGGAGCCCTTCGGGATGCCGGCCGCTTTCTTGAGCAGCACGGCCGCGGGGGGCGACTTCAAAACGAAGGTGAAAGAACCGTCGGTGTAAATGGTAATTTCGGCAGGGAGAACCTCGCCGACCCGATTCTGGGTGCGGGCGTTGTATTCCTTGCAGAAGGCCATGATGTTGATACCATGGCCGGCCAGGGCGGGACCAATCGGCGGGGCTGGATTCGCTTTCCCGGCGTTGATCTGTAAACGAACGATTGCTTTTAATTTCTTAGACACTGCTTTACTCCTTTGTGGTTATAGCGGGTGATTCTTCGGGGCACCCTCCCACGTTTTTCAGGCCCGTTTGGGTCCGATCACGATTTTTCGACTTGCAAGAAGTCAAGTTCTACCGGCGTTTCACGGCCGAAGAAGTTGACCATCACACGAACTTTGGTGCGCTCCATATCGATCTCTGCCACCGTTCCACGGAAGTCGTTGAACGGCCCGTCGACGATGCGGACGCGCTCGCCCACTTTGAAGCTGACTTTGATATGCGGCGCTTCCGCTTCCATGCGGCGCAGAATTTGGGATACTTCCTCTGGGCGCAGGGGGGTGGGTTGGTTGCCCATGCCCACAAACCCGGTGACGCCCGGGGTATTGCGCACAACGTACCAGGATTCCTCGGTGAGGACCATGTTCACCAGCACGTAACCGGGGAACACGTGACGCTCGACCACTCGGCGTTTGCCTTCCCGAACCTCAATCTCTTCTTGGGTTGGGATGACCACATCGAAGATCTTGTCTTTCATCCCCATGGTCTCGATACGCTGCTCAAGGTTATGGCGAACTTTGTTCTCATAACCAGAATAGCAGTGGATAACGTACCAGGCTCGCTGGTCGCCTTCCTCGCCGGGAACCGGCTCTTCTTCTTCTTCGGAAGGTGTATCGGCTGTGGGGGTGGAAGGCAGTTCTTCATGCGGCGACGCGTTTTCACGGCCGTCGGAGTCTTCTTCGCGGTCGTAAGGGGAAACCTGTTCTTCCTCGTCTTTGGTATTCAATTCGTCATTCTCGTTCCACGCGTCCATCATCAATCACTTACCTCATCTCGCTGCCTTTATCCGCTCGCACAGCTGTTTATGCCAGGAGCAGGGTGATCAGCCTGGAAAATACAAAATCCAATAATCCCAACAGAGCAGCCATACCCGCCATGACAATCAAGACGATTTTGGTCAATCGCCAGGCTTCCGGCGTTGTAGGCCAGGAGACTTTGCGCATCTCGCCGAGGGTTTCACGCCACCAGCGTTGGATGCCATTCTCCTTCCGGTCTTTCTTTCGTTCAGCTTTTGCCTTCACAGGCGTAGGCTTCTTTTCGGTCTTAATTGCGGCCACTATACGCTCCTTGTTTTTACGGCTAAAACGCCGCCCGATGAGCGGCGTTCCCCGTGCAGAGACAGGCGAGGCAGGAATCGAACCCACAACCCCCTGTTTTGGAGACAGGTGCTCTGCCAATTGAGCTACTCGCCTTCATCAGGTTGTGGGGGCCGGGGAAGGGCTCTTGCCAATCACCAGCCCTCACAACCTATCATACCACAAAATTATTTCGTCTCACGATGGACCGTATGGCGGCGGCAGCGGTTGCAGAACTTTTCCAACTCCATGCGCCCGGGGTCGTTGCGACGGTTCTTCTGAGTCGTGTAATTCCGTTCTTTGCACTCGGTGCAAGCCAGTGTGATCACCGGACGGATGCCTTTCTTTTTCGATGCCATAATTCTTCACACTTCAGCCAGAGGATCTGGCTGAAACTCCTTCCAACAAAAACTTACTTAAGGATCTTCGTAATAACGCCGGAGGCAACCGTAAGGCCACCTTCGCGAATAGCAAACTTCGAGCCCTGCTCCAAGGCTACCGGCACGATCAGTTCGGCCAGCATATTGATGTTGTCGCCCGGCATCACCATCTCGACGCCTTCCGGCAGATCGATCGAGCCGGTCACGTCCATCGTGCGGATGTAGAACTGGGGGCGATAGCCGGGGAAGAACGGTTTGTGCCGCCCGCCCTCTTCACGCCGCAGAACGTACACCTGCGCTTCGAACTTGGTGTGCGGGGTGATGCTGCCCGGCTTGGCGATGACCATGCCGCGCTCCACATCCGTGCGCTCGATACCGCGCAGCAGCAGGCCCAGGTTATCACCGGCCAACCCCGCATCCAGGGTCTTGTGGAACATTTCCACACCGGTCACCACGCTGTTCATGTTCTTCTCGCGCAGGCCAACGATCTCGATCTGCTCGCCGACTTTGACCTGACCACGGTCGACACGCCCGGTTACTACCGTGCCGCGACCCTTGATCGAGAAGACATCTTCCACCGACATCATGAACGGCTTGTCGATCTCGCGCTCGGGCTGCGGGATGTACTCATCCACAACCTTGAGCAGTTCTTTGATCGAGGCGTACTCGGGGGCTTCTGGGTCGGTCGAGGTGCTCTCCAGCGCTTCCAGAGCGCTGCCGCGCACGATCGGAACATCGTCGCCCGGGTAGCCGTAGTCGCTCAGCATTTCGCGCAGCTCCAACTCCACCAGCTCGAGCAGCTCGGGGTCGTTCATCTGATCGATCTTGTTCAGATAAACCACGATCGAGGGCACTTCCACCTGGCGGGCCAGGAGCACGTGCTCTTTGGTCTGCGGCATGGGGCCGTCGGGAGCTGCCACCACCAGGATGGCGCCGTCGACCTGGGCCGCACCGGTGATCATGTTTTTGATGTAGTCGCGGTGACCCGGCATATCGACGTGAGCGTAATGCCGGTTCTCGGTCTCGTATTCGACGTGGGCAATGTTGATGGTAATGCCGCGCGCCTTCTCTTCCGGGGCGTTGTCGATCGAGTCGTAGGCCCGGTACTCCGCCTCACCCAAAAAGCTGCAGTACTTGGTGATTGCAGCCGTAAGGGTCGTCTTACCATGGTCAATGTGCCCCATGGTGCCCACATTCAGGTGGGGTTTGCTTCGCTCAAATTTCTGCTTCGCCATTCTCTTCTCCTTAAAAACAAAGACGGTTCAAGGTGAAGTCGGCAAGAAGAGCCCTCAATGGGACTTGAACCCATGACCCCGTTCTTACCAAGAACGTGCTCTACCAACTGAGCTATGAGGGCCTGCCGTTCCCTGGGTACTCCGCCATATACGCGTTGTTTTTAGCCTTTCGGCAGTGGGCGGTGAAGGATTCGAACCTACGAAGGCGTGTCGCCAACTGATTTACAGTCAGTCCCCGTTGGCCACTTGGGTAACCGCCCAAAATATTGAGTTGTTAGCTCGAGAGTGAGATTGTAACCCTCCGGTTGGTTTACAAACTCACTCGCCAGCTTTCAACTGAGCCGACGACGGGAATCGAACCCGTAACCTATCACTTACAAGGCGATTGCTCTGCCGATTGAGCTACGTCGGCGCAGGATATTTTAAGGTTCCAGTAAGCGGGCTAAATTATACCAGAGCCCTTTGCGAAAGGCAAGGTTTCCTCCAGAAGATATCGCTTGGAAAACCGGTTGATTCCTTGCTGCGGGGTGAGAGTCTATCATTGGATGGCGGATACGTCAAGGATTTTAAGGCATCCGCCCGTTTTACCAAATCTTGAATGCTCCCTTGCAATAAAACGTTCATTCCTCTATCGGGTAATCAGGTATAATCACCTTTAGAAGGTTTTTGAGAAGTGTTGATGTGGGCGCGATGCCTGCATCACGCCCACATCAACACTTCTCAAATACTTTCCGATGGAGGTTGAATGGAAATTACCTGGTACGGACATTCCTGTTTTCGCCTGGCCGAACGGGGCATGGCTTCGGTCGTCACCGATCCATACGATTACCGCGAGGTGGGCTACGAATTGTTGAAGCTGCGAGCGGATATCGTCACCGTCAGCCACGAATTGCCGGGGCATAGTTACCTTCAGGCGGTCAAGGGCGATTTTTACGCCATTACGGGTCCCGGCGAGTACGAGATCGGCGGCGTCTTTGTTACCGGTGTGCAGACCAACGGGGGATCCAAGAAAGACGTTGAAGAGCCGCTCAATACTCTATACGTGATCGACTACAACGGCCTGACGGTGGCGCACCTGGGTAACCTCGATCGCGTACCCACCCAGGCTGAGGTCGAGGCGCTGGGGACGATCAACATCGCCCTGGTTCCGGTCGGCGGAGGCAGCGGGCTGATTGCTGCCAAGGCTAACGAGGTGATCAGCATGTTGGAACCCAACCTGGTCATCCCGATGCACTACGGCAACAAATCAACCAGCGTTCAGCTCGACCCGATCAGCAAGTTTTTAAAAGAAATGGGCCTGGCAGAGGTAGAGAGCATGCCCTCCTACAAAGTGACCAGCACTAGTTCCTTGCCAGAAGAGACTCGGGTGGTCGTATTGGATTACCCTAAGTAAGTGGGAGGAGGGAGCCTTGGCAGTAAAACTCATTATGACCTGGGACATCGTTCCCGAACGCGAGCAGGAATACTTCGAGTTCGTGGTGCGCGAGTTCATACCTGGCGTCCAGCGGATGGGGTTTGAGTTGAGTGATGCCTGGGCGACCGTCTATGGCACGCAGCCGCAGATCCTGGTCGGCGCCATGACGTCTTCGACCATGCGCGCCCAGCAGCTGCTGGATTCTTCTGAATGGCAGAGCCTGCAAAACCAGCTGCAGGATTTTGTGCATAATTATTCGCAAAAACTGGTGGAAGCCAGCGGCGGCTTTCAGTTTTAGGATTCAGGCCCTCACCTCAGGTGAGGGCCTTATTGATGGTTCCAAAGCCCTTATGACAACGGAATTAGCCCGGCGCCTGTTGGCCTGGTATGAAGGCAATGCGCGCCGCCTGCCCTGGCGGGACAACCAAAACCCTTACCGCACCTGGATCTCGGAGATCATGCTCCAGCAGACGCGGGTGGAGGCGGTGATCCCTTACTTCGAGCGCTGGCTGGCGCGCTTCCCTAGCCTGGCAGATCTTGCGGCTGCCTCTGAGCAGGATGTGCTGCGCGCCTGGGAGGGATTAGGCTACTACAGCCGGGCCCGTAACCTGCACAAGGCTGCCCGCCTGGTCATGGATCAGTTCGGCGGCGCTCTGCCTGCCGAACGCGCCGCGCTCCAATCGCTGCCTGGGATCGGTCGCTACACTGCCGGGGCCATCGCTTCAATCGCTTTCGGTCTGGATGAGCCCGCCCTGGATGGCAACATCCGCCGGGTGCTCGCGCGCGTGTTCGATGTGACCGTGCCGGCCCGCTCACCGAAAGGGGAGCGCATCTTGTGGGCGCTGGCGGAGGAGAACCTGCCCGCCGGCCGAGCCGGGGACTACAACCAGGCGCTGATGGACCTGGGCGCTTCGATCTGCACGCCGCGCTCACCGGCTTGTCTGGCGTGTCCGCTTAATGGGCTGTGCCGGGCGTTTGCCCTTGGCGTTCAGGAGCAGCGCCCGGTCAAGCTGCCCAAGCGCCAGACGCCGCATTACCTGGTGACAGCCGCGGTGATCCGGCAGGACGGCAAGCTGCTGCTGGCCCAACGCCCGTCTGAGGGTCTACTGGGCGGGCTGTGGGAGTTTCCGGGAGGCAAGGTGGAGCCGGGCGAAAGCCTGCCGCAGTGTTTGCGGCGCGAGATCGTCGAGGAACTGGGTGCAGAAATCGAGGTGGGCGAGCCGTTTGGCGTGTACGAACATGCTTACACCCACTTCAGCGTGACCCTGCACGCCTTCCTCTGCCGCCTGCTGCCCGGCGAGGAGCCGCAGCCCATCCAACCCAGCGACCTGTGTTGGGCCGCGCCGGACGATTTGAGGGACTTCCCGATGGGGAAAATTGATCGGCAGATCGCGAAAAGAATTGAGAGTAGAGAGCAGCCAGGCCCCTCCTCTCCTGAACCAGGTTTCTAAAGGGGCTACTCTCCCCGTTCTCCACTCTATGGAGCCACCCATGGACTCTCCTTACCTCGAGCATATGCGTCATAAAATGGTCGCCGAGCAGATCGAGCGGCGTGGTATCCGCCACCCCGCGCTGCTGGAGGCCATGCGGCGCATCCCACGCCACCTGTTCATCCCCGAGCCGCTGTGGGACGAGGCTTACGACGACAAGGCGCTGCCGATCGGCGCAGGGCAGACCATCTCACAGCCTTATATCGTGGCCATCATGACCAGCCTGCTCGGCTTGAATGGCGAGGAGAGCGTGTTGGAAGTTGGCACCGGATCGGGCTACCAGGCAGCCATCCTGGCCCAGTTGACCCGGCACGTCTACACGATCGAGCGTCATGAAGACCTGGCAGCGGCTGCCCGCCTCAGGCTCTGGTCGCTGGGCATCGAGAACGTCTCCATCCACGTCGGCGACGGCGCCTTGGGCTGGGCCCAGCACGCCCCTTATGACGGCATCCTGGTGACCTGCGCTGCCCCGGCGGTGCCGCCGCCCCTGGCCGAGCAGCTGGGCGAGGGCGGGCGGATGGCGCTGCCGGTGGGTCCACGCGGCCGGCAGGTGCTCCAGCGTTGGGAGCGTCACGGCCCCCGCCTGGAACGTGAGGATATCATCCCGGTGGCGTTCGTGCCGCTGCTGGGCGAGCATGGCTGGCGTGAGGAAGATTGGGAGTAGTTTTTCCAGAAAAAAAGGTTGGCAGCCCATTGGACTACCAACCTTTTTATTTATTCTTTTATTCCTTGAAAATTGATTACACTTTGTTGACCGTGACGAAGATCACCGGCGAGCGGCGGACCTCCTGGTACAACTGAGTGCGCACGGCCTGCTCCACGTCTTTTTGCAGGTTGCCGTTGGCCTTGGCGACTGTGTCGCCGATGCGCTTACCTAGCTGACCGATCAACTCGGTTGCCTCATTCTCCAGCATAAAACCGCGGCTGGAGATCGTCGGCGCTTGCATGAGCTTGCCGTTGACCTTGTCGAGCACCAGCGATACGATCACCACGCCGTCTTGCGAGAGCGTTTCGCGATCGCGCATGACCGCCGGGTCCACGTCGCCGACATTCGAGCCGTCGACGAAGACGTAGCCGCCGGGGACGCGCTCGGCCAGGCGCATTTTATCGTGACGGAACTCGATCACCTGACCGTTTTCCACCACCGGGATGTTCTCCTCAGGGATGCCCAGCTGGGCCGCCAGGTGGGCATGTGCCTTCAACTGGCGCAGCTCGCCATGCACCGGGATGACGTACTTGGGCCGCACCAGGTTGATCAATAGTTTCATCTCTTCCTGGCTGGCGTGTCCCGAGACGTGCACCGGGGCGATGGCTTCATAGATCACGTCTGCGCCGCGCTGGAACAGGCGGTTGATGGTGCGGTAGACGTTTTCCTCGTTGCCGGGGATGGGGTGCGAGGACAGCACCACGGTGTCGCCCTCTTTAATGTCGAACTGGCGGTGGCGCCCGGTGGACAGCCGTCCCATGATCGAGGTCGGCTCGCCCTGCGACCCGGTGCACATGATCACGACTTCATCGTCGGGCATGTGCAGCGCCTGGTCGAGGCTGATCGTCATATCTTCGGGCACTTCCAGGTAGCCCAGCTTGCGGGCCATCTTGACGTTGTCGACCATGCTGGTGCCGGCGATAGCCAGCTTGCGGCCATGCCGCTCGGTTGCGTTTACAACCTGCTGGACGCGCGAGATCAGCGAGGCGAAGCTGGCCAGGATGATGCGACCTTTTGCTTCAGCGAATACCTTGTCGAAGGCGCTGTCGATCACCCGTTCCGAGGGGGTCCAGCCGGGGCGCTCGGCGTTGGTCGAGTTGGCCACCAGGGCCAGGACACCGCGCTTGGAGAACTCCGCCAGGCGGGCGTAGTCGGTGGGCCAGTTATCCACCGGGGTGTGGTCGAACTTGTAGTCGCCGGAGTGCACGATCAGCCCGACGGGCGTTTGGATGCCCAGGCCGACCGCATCGGGGATGGAGTGGCACACGTGGTAGAACTCTACCTCGAAAACGCCGGCTTTGATCGATTTACCGGCCTGCACGGTGTGCAGATCGGCTTTTTGACCCATCCCATGGCGGGCCAGCTTGACTTCCAGCAGGCCGCGCGTCAGCGGGGTGGCGTAGATCGGCGCGTCGATTTCAGCCAGCACGTGCTGGATGGCGCCGATGTGGTCTTCGTGACCGTGCGTGATGATGATGCCGCGCACGTTGGCGCGGTGGTCACGCAAATATTGGAAATCAGGGATGATGTAGTCAATCCCCAACATATCGTTCTCGGGGAACATCAGGCCTGTGTCGACAACGAGGATGTCGCTGCCGTACTCGTAGACCATTAAATTCTTCCCCACTTCCCCCAGTCCTCCCAGGGGAATGATTCTCAATGACTCTTTCTTCATGTTCTGTAAATTACCTCAACTTACAATTGTTTTACTTTACCGTTGATATCTATCGATATCTAAATAAGTTCAATTTAATATGATTTCAAAAGCTGTGGAAAATAGGATTAACCCCCATATTCACAACAAAAAAAGCCCGACTGGGGCTTCCAGCCGAGCATGAGTGCCTTTCGTAACGCTTCAATGAGCAGTTAGATATGGTCCTTCACCAGCGGCCGGCTTACCGGCGTAAAAAATACTTAGTAATCTGGTCTTTATTCTATCATAAGAAGGGATGGTTGTCAAAGTGAGTTTTGGGGCACAGGGAGTAGGCGATTAGGGCTCTACTCCCTAACTGCCTACTCCCGAAATGCCTGCGCTTAGAAAATACTTCGCACCGTTAGCATCAAGCCCACGATCGCCAGGGGGATGCCGATGATGGCGCCGACCACGGTCAGGCTGACCAGCACGCCGGCGATCATCAGCACGATCCCCAGGACCATGCCGACCAGCCGTCCGGTGAGCTCGAGGATCAGGGCGATCAGACGCCAAATGGCCCAGAACGGCCATAACAAAAGCGGGATACTGCGTTTTTCATTCATGTTAACCTCCGTAATGTATCTACGGGAAATCTTCTAAAAAGTTGCTGCGGCTGCGGCGCGTTTCATTATTATAATCAATCTGCTTTCTGGAATATGGTTGTTAGCTCACGTCCATATTCTACAAAACCATTTTATTTCGGAGTCATCTATGACCTTTATTCCCTGCGACCCGCGCGCCGAATCCATCCTGGAGCAGTCCCTGGTCCTGCGGCTGGCGATCTCGGCCAATGGGCGGCCTTACCTTGTGCCGCTCAGCTACGGCTACACCGATGGCAAGCTCTACTTCCATTCTGCCTCGCGTGGGCGGAAGATCGAGATCCTGGCCCAGAACCCGCAAGTCTGCTTCGAGGTGGAGCAGAACGTCTCGCTGGTGCGCGGCCAGAGCGCCTGCCAGTTCTCGATGCGCTACCGCAGCGTGATCGGCTACGGCGTCGCCCGGAGGCTGGAAGACCTGAGCGAGAAGCGCTGCGCGCTCGACCAGATTGTGCGCCACTACGGCGGCGACCCGGCCGACTACCCCGAGGACCAGCTGCGCGACCTGGCGGTGTTCGAAGTCCGCATCGACGAGATGACTTGCAAGTCGCACAAGGTGGACAACTGAGATGGTCGAGACGAGTGCTCCCTCCCACCTGCTGGTGATCGACATCGACGGCCTGCGCCAGGACACCTTCGCCTTTGCCCTGGCCGAGGGGCTGCTGCCCAACTTCGAGCGCATCCTCGGTGGGCGCGAGGCCGGGAGCGGCTTGAACCTGGGCGCCGTCTCCACCGCACCCTCGATCACCTTCTGCGCCCAGACCACCATCTTCACCGGCGCCCAGCCCGACCAGCACGGTATCCCCGGCAACCAGTTCTTCGACCGCTTCGGCGCGTCCAGCGGCGGCACGCCGCGCTTCTACGCCTTCGACATCGGCGACACCCTGGCGGTGGACGATGCCGTGCTGGTGTTCTCGGGGGAGGGCTTGATCAACCGCCTGCTGCCCGATTCTGTAGAAACCCTGTATGAGCGGGCCGCGCAGCATGGCCGCAAGCCGGTCGTCTCGCATCACATGATCGCCCGGGGCGCCGAGTGGCTGCGCCCCAGCCTGATCGACATCGGGCGCTTTACCAAAGGGGGTGACCGCTTCGGCTTGAGCGCCGCCGAGTATGACGGCAGGATGATCGAGCGCATCTTCGACTACCTGGAGCGCCACTCCCTGCCGGATGCGCTGACCGCTTACTTCATGGGCGTCGACCACGAGTTGCATGCCCACGGTCCCGGCGCACAAACCGGCTACCTGGCCCGCACGATCGACCCGCTTTTGGGACGGCTGCTGGAGCGCCTGGAGCAGGCTGGCTGGCTGGCGGACGCGCTGGTGTGCATCGTCTCGGACCACGGCCAGGTGCAGGTGCAAGACGACGATCGCCACTCGCAGCGCATCAGCTTCCCCTTCGATCGCGAGATGGGCCACCTGTTCGACGCCCTCGGGCTGGACGTGCACGATCTGCCCGGTGAGGACCCCAACACCGACGCGGTGGTAGCCAGCAACGGCGGCATGGCGCACGTTTACTTGCAGAACAAGCGCGGCCGCTGGAACGACTACCCGGTCTTCGCCGAGACCGTGCTGCCGGTGGCCAAGGCTTTCTGGGACGCCAACCAGAGCGGGCGCTACGCAAGCGACCTGCAAGATGCCCTGGCGATGATCCTGGCGCGCAATGCCGAGGCCGACGGCTGGCAGGCGGATTACAGCGTCTACACGCCCGATAAGCTGCTGCCGGTGGACGAGTACTTGCAGGCCCATCCCGAGATCGAGACCCTGCAGGCCGCGCAAAGGTTGGCGCACCTGGCGGGCCCGATGAGCGGCGACCTGCTGCTGGTCTCCAACTACGCCGGCGGCTATTACTTCGGCGCGCCCACCCGCGGCGCCCATGGCGGCCTGCACCCGATGGACTCCAGCGCCGTGTTTGCCCTGGCCCGTCCTGGCGCAGGGAATGCCGAGGTGGAGGCGCTGCGCGCGGTTGTCGGAGGTGTGCTCGGTGAGCGCATTGCTAACCTGGCCGATGTGACGCCCATCCTGTGTCAGATCATGGGCTGGTAAGAACGCTGCTTGTGCGGCGCAGCCCGAAGCTGCACCGCCCATTCGCTTCTCCGTTTTGTGATAGAATCAGCATCATTCGCGGCCGACTCTGCTGCTCCCTTCCCTTCTGGGGAGGGCTGGGGAGAGGTCAGGCAATTCCTACCACAGAGAGGGACAAATGGATTTGATGGAAGCCTTGCTCACCCGGCGCTCGGTGCGCCGATTCGAACCCAAACCGGTTCCACTCGAGGTCGTCCAGACGCTGCTGCGCGCCGCCATGCAGGCCCCTTCGGCCGCGAACGCCCAACCCTGGCACTTCATCATCCTCACAGAGCGTGAGCTGCTCGAAAAGGTCACCGAGTTCCACCCGGCCGCCGAATGCCTGCATCAGGCCCAGGTGGCCATCCTGGTTTGCGGCGACGAACGCCTCGAAAAACGCCCCGACCGCTGGATTTAAGACTGCTCGGCCGCCACCCAGAACATCCTGCTGGCTGCCCATGCCCAAGAGCTTGGCGCGGTCTGGCTGGCCATCCACCCCGATCCCTTGCGCATCGAAAACATCCGCGCCATGATGAGCCTGCCCGACACCGTCCACCCGCTGTCGATTGTGGCTGTCGGCTACCCGGCGCGCACCCCCCAGCCTGTCAATCGGTTTAAGCTGGACCGGATCCACTTCAATCACTGGTAAGAAGGCAATCAGGGATCGAGTAAACAGGCAATTAGGAGGAGGGCTCCGCCTAATTGCCTGTTTACTCGATCCCTGATTGCCTTAAAATGAAAACCCCCTCTCATCCAGAGAGGGGGTTGTGATTACTGTACCACTAATAGCGCAGGAGCGCTCCGATGTTCCCGGCATCCTCGAACTCGCCGTTGACGTGCACCACCTCGATGCTGCCTTTGCGGCGCAGCACGTTGGTGATGGCCATCTCAACCACGTCGCGAATACGCTCGGGTTCTCCACCGCAGCCTTCACAGCCGCCGTTGGGGTTCATCATCAAGCGTTCGCAGCTGGAGCAGTAATAGCCGATCTTGCGGAAACCGTCGGCAATCACAAGCGTTTGCACCCGATTGTCGTTTACGGCCGAGAGCGTCTCTTCAATCCCGGTGACTGCGTTGCCCCCTTTAGCCGCCGAGTTGATCAAGTTCTTGACCAGCTTCTGCTCTCGGTGCGCTTCGGCCTCTTGCCCGGCTTCCAGGGCTTTTTCGAGGACCTCGGTGTGGCTGGACGTCATGCTGATTGGGAAGCTGCCCATGATCAAACTCTGCCATGATTTTGGCAGCAGGTTGCGGAACTGGGCCACATTGTCGTCCGTCCCGCCGATCAGCACCCGGCGCACCCGCTTGGTCTCGAAGAACTGCACGGCGAAATCGGCCGCGTCCTTCATGTTGCGATCCACGATCTCCTCTACAGTCCGGGTCTTGCCGGCTGTGCCGCCGCGCCGCCCCGGCATGGAGGAAGCTCCGCCGCGCTTGGTGCGCTTGACGGCTTCTCCTAACACGCCTTCTTGTTCTTGCAGCTCTCCTAAGTGGAAGTAGAAAACACGGGCTCCTTGCCGGTCCACTAGCGCAACCCCGTAGCCCCCGTAGCTGTCCATGAGGTTGGTGAGCTGTTTGACGCTGGGCCGGTCGCTTACATCATACATGCTGCGAATTGGGATTGCCAGCGGAAAGGCCCGGAAGAAACCCTGTGGGTAACAGGAAAACATGGCGATACTTCGCCCCGACCAGTCATACTCCTGGTTCAAATAGCGCTCGACCGCTTCCACATCCTGTGGCAGATAGATCTCCTTCAACATCGTGCGCATCTGCAGCTTGTAAGCGTCAGCGTTACCCTGGCTGGGTTCTGTGTTCAAGTAAAGGCTGAGCACCGGATCAGGAGCGGTGAATTCGAGCAACTCCCGCAGGTTATTTTCTGAAAACATAGTACCTCCTTTGGTGAGAAAGAGATGGTACGACACGTACACCTGCTACGGGCGTTTACCTAACGTGAGCATCACCTCCTTTACATCATTGTCTCTTAGAATTTGGATTGAAACCTGATCGCCCGGGCTCTTCTCCAGCATGATGTAGCTGAGCAGGTCGCCGAAGATGAGCACGGGTCGTCCGTCGATGCCGACGATTAAATCACCCCCGGCATACACGCCGGGCAGGTCGGTGTCGCGGCTGCCGGCTTGCAGTCCAGCCTCATCGGCCGGGCTGCCGGGCACGACATCGACCACATACGCGCCGGTCGATTGGCTCAACCCCAACGACTCCACCTCTTGCAGTGTCAGTTCGGGCCGGGCCGAGACGCCCAGGTAGGGATAGTCGAAGCTCCCATTCTGGATGATCTCCGGCGTGACGCGTTTGACAATATTAATGGAAACGGCAAAACCGATGCCGCTGTTGACCGGGTCGCCAGATTGGCTGACCCCGGTGGTGCGGATGGCGCGGTTGATGCCAATGACCTCGCCGTCGAGGTTGAGCAGCGGGCCGCCGGAGTTGCCCGGGTTGATGGACGCATCGGTCTGCAGCAGGTCGCCGGCCGAATAAAACGTGCCGTCGGTGGTCATGTGCAGCGAGTTGAGCGTGCGCCCCTTCGCCGAGAGGATGCCCACCGTCATGGTGCCGGTCAGTCCGAAGGGGTTGCCAATCGCCACCAGCGTCTGGCCCACTTGCAGCAGGTCCGAGTCCCCCATGGTCAGCGGGTGCAGCTCATTCGGCGGCACGTCCACTTGGACGATGGCCAGATCGGAGTCCAGGTCGGTCCCTACCACCTGGCCGCGTGTCTTGAGCCCGCTCTGGAAATCCACCTCCAGGTCCTCGGCGCCCTCCACGACGTGGTAGTTGGTGATGATATGCCCTTCGCTGTCATAGATAAAACCCGAGCCCAGCCCTCCGCCTGCCTGGCTGGTGGTGCGGATAGCGACAACGCCTGGTGAAACCCGGTGATACAGGGCAATCAGGCGTTGTTCCGATTCCATCGAACCGGCGGTTAGGGGAGGGAAGGTTGGGGTGCTTTGGACGAGGACGGTTGCGGCGGCCTGATTTTGGGCCGGCAAAGGGGTTGGTTGGGGCTGGTTCCGGGCAGCGGAAAAGCTGCAGGCAAGGCTCAAGAGTACGATAATACCGATCACAAACCAGGGGGAGTTCTTTTTCATCTTGTTAATGCTCCCTAAGCCGTTAAGAGATGTAAAAACGACCGATACGACAACTGCTGCCGGGCGCTAGGCCAGGTCGCGAAGCTGTTCGAATAACTTGCGCTGTTCTTCGGTGAGATTTTGCGGAAGACGGACTTGGATCTTTGCCATCAGGTCGCCGTGCTGCTGCGGATTTTGCAGGTGGGGCATGCCGCGTCCGCCCAGACGGAATGTCCGGCCGGGCTGGGTGTTGGGTGGAACGGTGAGCACCACGTCGCCGCCCGGAGTGGGGACCGTGGCCTGGCCCCCAAGCACAGCGGTATACAGGTCGATGGTGATCTCGGTGGTCAGGTTATCGCCCTTACGCTCGAAGCGCGGGTCGGGCGCCACCTTGATGACCAGGTAGATGTCGCCCGGGCGACCGTCCGGTCCACTGGGCGCCTGTCCTGCCAGACGCACGCGCGTGCCGGTTTTCGCGCCCGCCGGGATCTTAACATTGATCCGCCGGTCCCCGATCTGAAACATGCGCTCTGCGCCGTTGTAGGCTTCCATCAAACTGATGGTGACCTCTTGCTCATAATTTTGCGGTCGCAGCGGCCGGGCCGTTCGCCGGGTCTGTGTGCGGGTTGCGCCGCCCATCCCACCGCTCATGCCGCCAAAGATTTGGGTGAAGAAATCGGAGAAGCCGCCCTCACCGAAGATGTCGCCGATATTGCCATACTCGACGTGCACTTGCCCGGGGCGGGTGCCCCCTCCGCCGGGGGCCTGGGTGAACCAGTCCTCCCAGTTGAAGCCGCCCGGTTGGCCGCCGGCCTGCTGCCACTGATTGTACGACTGTCCAAGCTGATCAAAGCGAGCCCGCTTTTCGGGGTCGCTCAAAACTTCGTTCGCCTCGTTAATATCTTTAAACTTTTCCTCTGCAGACGGGTTGCCTGGATTCCGGTCGGGATGGTACTGCATCGCAAGTTTCCGGTAGGCGTGTTTAATTTCATCTTGAGAAGCGTTCCGTTCAACGCCTAATATTTGATAATAATCTTTATAGTCCATATGCTAATTGTATGCATTCTTGATAGGTCGAGTTCAAGTAAAGGTGTTGAATCTTATAGAATTCTAAGTTTTCGCTGAATTCTCTCTAATACTTGCATTCTCCCCTTTTCAATTGATTCGAATGGTGCACGGCTGTGGATGTGCTGCAGCCTGTTTCCTGTCTTCATTGTACACGGAATCCGGCGAATCGGACTCGACAATCAAAATACAATTTTGCAAATCAGGCCCGGCCCGCGCGGGAACCCGATTTGCAAACTGCAAACTGTCAATATTGTCAACCGCCTGCGGATAAACTTTTCTTTTATTTTTCTTCCTTCCATGCTATGATTGTAGCGTGGCAACAAATGGGCGTGATCGCATCCTCATCGTTGAAAGTGATCCCATTGTCAGCGACCTGATCGCACGGCAGGCATTGAAGGCCGCCGGCTACCAGACCTACGTGGTCGGCGATGCCGGCAGCGCCATCGCCAAGGCGATCCAGTTGGCCCCCGACGCGATCATCACCGACCTGGCCTTGCCCGGTTTAAGCGGCAAGGACCTGATGGTTGCCCTCGCTTCCCAAAACGTCACAATCCCCGTCATTATCCTCTCGCAGAAAGGCTCGGAAGCCGACATCATTTCGGCCTTCCGCCTGGGCGCGTCTGACTACCTGATCTGGCCCGTGCGTGAGACCGAGGTGGTCACGGTGGTCGAGCGGGTCTTGCGCCAGGTGCGCGAGCGCCGCGAGCGCGACCAGCTGGCTCGCCAGCTGCAGCAGGCCAACCAGGACCTGCAGCTGCGCGTCCGCGAGCTGACCACCATCTTCTCCCTTGGCAAGGCAGTCACCTCGGTCACCGACCAGGCCTCCCTGTTCGATAAGATCCTCGAAGGCGCGGTCAAGGCCACTCAAGCCGATCTGGGCTGGTTCTTGCTGCGCGATGATGACAAGGTCTTCCGGCTGGTGGCCCAGCGCAACCTGCCCGCCATGATGACGGCCCGGCTCAACCAGCCATGGGATGACAGCATCAGCTCGCTGGTGGCCATGTCGGGCGAGCCGCTCTCCATCTACGGCGAGCCGCTCAAGCGCTTCAAGATCGTCTCACTGGGCCAATCGGCCTTGATCATCCCCATCAAGGTGCAGAAGCATGTGATCGGCTTGCTGGTGGTCATGCGCCAGCAGGCGCAGCCTTTCGGCGCCAGCGAGCAGAACCTGATGGGGGCAGTGGCCGACTACGCCTCGATCTCGATGGTCAACGCCCGCCTGTTCCAGGCTATGGAGCAGCGCACCCACACCCTGCAGCATAACGTCGACAACGCTCGCACCCGTGAGAAGATCGCGGATGAGATCTTGCAGTGCTCGCGCAACAGCCTGCGCGCCAACCTCGACTCGGCCCAGACCGCCCTCGACCGTTTGATCAAAGACCCCGGCGCACGCTGGACGGCCGATCAACGCCAGGCGCTGGCCTTGCTGCAAGACCAGCTGCGCGGCCAGGGCCGCATCGTCGAGGCCATGCCCGATCCGGTCGACGCCAAAGAGGACGGCGCACATACCGTTAAGCTCAATGACGTGGTCCGGCAGGTGGTCAATCATTTCCAGCACTTCGCTCAGCAGAACAACGTTACCCTGGTCGTGGACATCCCCCAGGAGCCGTTGATGGTGCAGGGTGAGGCGTACCAGCTCGGACAGGTGCTGGGTGGCTTGCTGAGCAACGCCATCCAGTATTCCAACATTGCCGGGCGTGTCACCGTTCGCATCGATCGCACCTCGCAGAGCAGCGTGCACCTGACCGTCATGGACACCGGCATCGGCATCGACCCGCGCCGCCTGCCCAAGCTGTTCGAATCCGGCGGGCGGGCAGAGATGCTGCGGCTGCGCCGCTTCGGTGGACTGGGGATTGGCCTGCCCCTCCTTAAAGAGATCGTTCAAAACCACAAGGGAAAAGTTTGGGCTGAGAGCAAGCCCGGGCAAGGCGCCATGTTCCACGTCACCCTGCCGCTCGTCAATCCTCAGAAATCGTAGGGGCGCAAGTGTCCTGAACAGGGGGCGTACCGCGGTACGCCATTCAGCGCACCCATGCCCCTGCCACCAACAATCACATCAAGTTATGGGTTCCCAATGGCTCTCGAAGATAAAGATCAAGTGCTGGTTATCGTATCGGATCCACAGGTCGGCTACCTGCTCGAACGGGTGATCGGCTCGCTGGAGTATCCGGTGACGGTGTGCAAGGATGCTGACACCGCCAAAGAGGCGCTCAAAACCATCACCCCAACTCTGATGATTTGCGGACATAAGAACGGCGGTTCCGTCGATGGGGAGTTCCCGGCGATGCTGGCCCGCGAGCTGCCGACCGTGCCGTTGATCTTACTGCTCGATGAAGCCTCGCCCGACGCCTACAAGAAAGCCATGCGCCTGGGCGCCTGCGATGTGCTCTCGCGCCCGCTGCGCTCGGAGGACGTGCGCCAATCCGTCCAGGCCAGTTTGAACCGCAACCGGCAGCTGCGCGACGAAGTGCTCATGGAGGCGCGCCGCTTTACCACAACCCTGCAGCGACGGGTGGACGAGCTGGAAACGCTCGAACGGCTGGGCCACTCCATCACCTCCACCCTCGACCTGGAAAGCGTGCTGGCGTCCATCGTCGATGCGGCCGTCGAGCTGACCGGGGCGGAGGAGGGCAGCCTGATGCTGCTGGACGAGTCGACCGGCGAGCTGTACATGCGCGCCGCCCGCAACTTCCAGGACGATTTCGTCAGCACTTTCCGCCTTCCGATCCAGGATAACCTGATCGGCTCTGTGTTGAGCACCGGACAGCCCGTGCGCCTCGACGAGCAAACCCCGCAAAAGATCAAGACCTCTTACCTGGTGCAGAGCCTGGTTTACGTGCCTTTGAAGTACAAAGGCCTGGTGTTGGGCGTGCTCGGCGTCGACAACCGCCTGGCGCGTAAGGCTTTCAAAGATCGCGATGTGATGGTGCTCAACGCAATCGGCGAGTATGCCGTGATTGCCTTGCAGAACGCCGCTTTGTATGCCGCACAGACCCAGGAGCGCAATAAGCTGGAGACCATCCTGACCCGCATTCAGGACGGCGTGATCGTGCTCGACCTGGACGGCCGCCTGGTACTGGTTAATCAGGCTGCCTGTCAGGCGCTGAGTCTCTCGCAAGAGCAATCGTTCGAGGGCATGTTGTTCGACGAGGTCGTTTCGGACCCCGACTTGCAGCGCCTGGTCAAATCGGCCGGCAAAAGCCTGTCGAACCGGGCCGAGGTCACCGCAAGTGACGGGCGCGTCTTCAGCGTCCACATCACCCCGATCCCCGAGGTCGGTCTGGCCCTGACCCTGCACGACATCACCTATCTGAAGAAGCTCGACCGCATCAAGAGCGACTTCGTCAGCACCGTCTCGCACGACCTACGCTCCCCGCTGACGGCCATCATGGGCTACGTCGAACTGATCGAGCGGGCCGGACCGGTCACCGAGCGCCAGAAGGACTTTATCCGCCGCGTGCACATGAACGTGCGTAGCATCACCAGCTTGATGGATGACTTGTTACACCTGGGCCACATCGAGTCCGGCTTCGACGTCAGCAAAGAGAGCCTGCCCTTCCACCAGTTGATCGACCTGTCGCTCGAAAATTTCGTCAAAGAGGTGAGCGAGAAAAACCTCTCGGTGGACTGCCGCCTCTCCAAGGATGCCCCACTGGTGTACGCCAACCCGGTGCAGATGCGCCAGATGCTCGACAAGCTGATCGACAATTCCATCAAATACACACCCAACGGCGGCAAAATCACCATCACCACCGAGACCGAAGACCAGCAGGTGATCTTGCAGGTGCAGGATAACGGCAAAGGGGTGCCCTCCATTGACCTGCCCTACATCTTCGACAAGTTCTACCGCGGCAGCAACGTGGCCCACGAGGTGCAGGGCACCGGCCTGGGCCTGGCGATCGTCAAATCGATCGTCGAGAACCACCAGGGCCGCATCTGGGTCGACTCCACCGCTGGGAATGGGGCCACCTTCACCGTGGTGCTGCCGCTGGCGGAAGCCTAGCGCTGTGCCCCCCGTAGCGACAGACAGGGATGTCTGTCGCTACGGGGATAGCAGGTTATCGAAGTGTCAGGTCCCTTCTCAGTTATGTAAGATGTTTATCAGAAAGCTAACCCCCGCTTGACGTTCAATTTGTGGCATGATATCATAAATAACGTATTTTTAGCACTCTCATGCCGAGAGTGCTAAAAGGATGATAACTATGAGCGAGTTGACTGAACGCCAGAAATTCATCCTGACCCTCGTGATCCACGAATACATCCGAACGGCGAACCCGGTCGGATCTAAAACCCTGGTTGCGCGCTACAACCTCGAGTTCTCCTCGGCGACTGTGCGCAATGAGATGGCCGCATTGACCGAGATGGGTTACCTGCGTCAGCCTTACACCTCCGCCGGCCGCGTGCCGACCGAGGAGGGCTATCGCTATTTCGTGTCACGCTTACTGCACGAGACTGAGCTTCCCGACCCCGCCCGCAGAATGATCAGCCACCAGTTCTACCAGACCCGCCACGATGTAGACGAGTGGATGCGGTTGGCCGCCTCGGTGCTGGCCCACCAATCCCGGGCCGCCTCGCTGGTCACCGCTCCGCACGCCGAACAGGCTCGCCTGAAACACCTGGAGCTGATCTCTACTCGCGGACGACAAGTGCTGATGGTCACCGTCTTACACGGAGGTGAGGTCCACCAGCGTTTGCTGACCCTGCCCGAACTGGTCTCGCAAGACCAGCTCTCCGAGACCGCCGCCCGCCTGACCGGGCTGTTCCAGGGCAAGGACGCAGACAGTATCCAGGCCGCACGAGCGCAGCTGCAGGGGCTGGAGGCGGACATCAGCGCCTGGCTGCTGGAAGAGATGTCGCAAACCGACGCCCTCTCTCTCGGCGAGATCTACCTTGACGGCCTTACAAATGTGCTCGCCGAGCCCGAATTCTCCGGGCCGGAGGACGCTCGCAGGGCTTTAAAGCTGCTTGAGGAACGATCCTTGCTACAGGACTTGATGTCGCGCACGGTGCTGACCGGCGGCGTGGGCGGTGTGCAAGTGCTGATCGGCGGGGAGGGCACCTGGGATGAGCTTCGCCAGTCCTCGGTCGTGCTTGCTCGCTATGGCACACCCGGCCAGGCTTCCGGCACGGTGGGCGTGCTTGGCCCGATGCGCATGCCTTACGCCCGCACCATTTCGATCGTGCGCTTTATCTCAGGCTTACTGAGCCAGATGGTGTCGGAATCGTTGACCGATTAATTAGACCATTACTCCTTTCAGGAGGAATTGTATGACCAAGAAAGACCAAAAACCACAAGATAAGGCTCCCGAGCGGGAGTCGAAAATGGAACAGGGCCCTGGGCCCGCCGACCGGGCGCAGGCCGATCCGCCGCACCAGGATGGCGAAACTACTGCTCAGGGTGACCAGGAAACGATCATGGAGTCCGTATCCACAGAAGAATACAATCAATTACAGGAGGATCTCGAACAGGCCCAGCAGAAAGCCGAAGAGAACCTGGAAGGCTGGCGGCGCGAGCGGGCCGAATTTAGCAATTATCGCAAGCGTGTCGAACGAGATCAGGCCCAACTTTCGGGCAACATCACCGGCGAGGTCGTCAAGAAATACCTCGTCATCATGGATGACCTGGCGCGCGCTTTGAAGACCCGCCCCACAGAGGGCGAAGGCGCTTCCTGGTCGCAAGGCATTGAGCTGATTTACCGCAAGTTGCAAAATATCCTCGAAGCGGAGGGCGTCATTCGCATCTCGGCCGAGGAAGGCCAGGAGTTCAACCCCGAGATCCACGAAGCGATCTCACACGAGGAGAACCCCAACCACGAAGGTGGTGAAATTATTGAAGTCGTTCAGCCAGGATATCAGATTGGCGACCGGATCATTCGACCGGCGCTGGTCAGAGTAGCTCGATAGGAGACATTCCATGGGAAAAATCATAGGTATTGATCTTGGTACCACAAATTCCGTCGCAGCGGTGATGGTTGGGGGTGAACCGACTGTTATCCCGACGGCCGAAGGTGAGCGTCTTTTGCCCTCCGTCGTTGCCGTGAACAAGAATCACGAGCGGCTGGTGGGGCGGGTGGCCCGCAATCAGGCGATCACCAACGCCGAGAACACAGTTTTCTCGATCAAGCGGTTTATGGGCCGCAAATTTGACGACGCTGAAGTGCAGCGCACGCTCTCGCGCGTTCCCTATAAGGTTGCGAAGGCCCCCAATGGTGACGTGCGCGTCATCCTCGACGGGCATGAATATTCCCCGCCGGAAGTTTCGGCCATGATCCTGTCGAAGCTCAAGACAGACGCCGAAGCTTACTTGGGCGAGACCATAACCCAGGCGGTCATCACCGTTCCGGCCTACTTCAATGATGCTCAGCGTAACGCCACCAAAGACGCCGGCAAGATTGCCGGTCTGGAAGTGCTGCGTATTATCAATGAGCCGACCGCCTCGTCACTGGCGTACGGCCTGGACAAGAAAAAGAACGAAGTGATCGCAGTCTACGACCTGGGCGGCGGCACCTTCGATATCTCCATCCTCGACGTCGGCGAAGGCGTCTTCCAGGTGCGCTCCACCTCGGGCGATACCTTCTTGGGCGGCGATGACTTCGATCAGCGCATCATGGACTACCTGATCAACGAGTTTAAGAAAGAGGTCACCGTCGACCTGCGCAACGACCGTCAGGCCCTGCAGCGGCTCAAAGAGGCCTCTGAAAAGGCCAAGATCGAGCTGTCCAGCGTCTTGCAGACCGAAATCAACCTGCCTTACATCACCGCCGACGCCACCGGTCCCAAGCATCTGGTCATGACCCTGACCCGCGCCAAAGTGGAGCAGCTGACCGGCGACTTGATCGAGCGTTCGTTGGAGCCCGTACGCCGCGCCCTTTCGGATGCGGACCTGAAGCCCAACGAGGTCAACGAAATCGTGCTGGTGGGCGGTATGACCCGCATGCCCGCCGTGCAAGATGCCGTGCGCAAGTTGTTCGGCAAAGACCCGCACAAGGGCGTTAACCCCGATGAGGTCGTCGCCATCGGCGCGGCCATTCAAGCCGGCGTGTTGGGCGGCGAGGTCAAAGACATCCTGCTGCTTGACGTGACCCCACTGACCCTGTCGGTGGAGACTCTCGGCGGCGTTGCCACCCCGATCATTGAGCGTAACACCACCATCCCTACCCGCAAGAGCCAGGTCTTCTCGACCGCTGCGGACTCCCAAACTTCGGTGGAGATCCACGTCCTGCAGGGCGAGCGCCCCATGGCGGCGGATAACAAGTCGCTTGGCCGTTTCAACCTGGACGGGATTCCCCCGTCGCCGCGAGGCGTGCCGCAGATCGAAGTGACCTTCGACATCGATGCGAACGGTATCCTCAAGGTGACCGCGATGGACAAGGCCAGCAACCGCAGCCAACACATCACCATCACCGCCTCCTCCGGCTTGAATAAGGATGAGGTCGAGCGCATGCGCAAAGAGGCCGAGGCCCATTCCGAGGAAGACAAGCACCGCAAAGACCTGATCGAGGCGCGCAACAACGCCGACAACATGGTCTACACCGCCGAGAAGACCCTGCGTGACTACGGCGACAAGATCCCGGCCGATAAGAAAACCCAGACCGAGGAGAAGGTCAGCGCCCTGAAAGACGCTCTGAACGGCGACGATCTGGAGCGCATCCGCAAGGCCACCGACGAGCTAAGCCAGGTGGTGCAGCAGTTGGGAGCCAGCATGTACCAGCAGCCGGGTGGACCGCAGCAGGGTCCGCAAGCAGGCGGCCCCGATGGCGAACAGCCGGGCGGCGGGCAGAATCCCCCTGAAGGCGGCCCCGATGAAGACGTGGTCGATGGCGAGTTCCATAACGCATAACCACAAGGCCGAGATTATCGGTTAAAATGGTCGGGGCATTGTCCCGTCTTAAGGGTTCATAAAAAGCAGCAAGGGTGATATTCCGGCGGACAATCCGGAATATCACCCTTGAAGTTCGTTTCAGCATGGTTTTGAACTTTGTTTACGAATGCGGCGACAGCGTGGCCGCATTGGAAAACAAAATCGCCGTTGCATAAAATTATGGAAATGATAAGGGTAAGGTAAATAGCAGCGAATGGCTCGAAGAGACTATTACGAAATCCTGGGTGTCAGCCGGGCGGCCTCGATCGATGATCTGAAATCGGCCTTCCGCCGCCTGGCGCGGCAGTATCACCCAGATGTGAATAAATCCGAAGACGCCGAAGAGCGCTTCAAAGAGATCGCCGAGGCGTACGAAGTCCTCTCTGATCCTGAAAAACGCGCCGCCTACGATCGCTTCGGCTTCGAAGGCGTGAACAACATGGGCGGCATGCCCGATTGGACCTCGGTTGACTTCACCGACCTGTTCAGCGAGCTGTTCGGCTTCGGCGGCTTTGGCACCTCCCGGCGCACTCGCTCGCGCAACGCCCCCCGTCGCGGCCAGGACCTGACCTACCCGGTCACCCTGGCCTTCGAAGAGGCCGTGTTCGGGGTCGAGAAAGAGATCGAGATCACTCGCGATGAGGTCTGCAAGACCTGCAGCGGCAGCGGGGCCGCACCCGGCACCAGCCCGGTGCGCTGCTCCACTTGCGGCGGCCGCGGTGAGGTGCAGACCGTGCGCCAGACCTTCCTCGGTTCGATGGTGCAGGTTTCCGTCTGCCCCACTTGCAACGGCAGCGGCGAAGTGATCAGCACGCCCTGCCCCACCTGCCACGGTCGCGGCCTGGAGCGGATCACCTCGCGCAAGGTGGTGCCAATCCCTGCCGGTGTAGACAACGGCATCCAGGTGCGTCTGCCCGGTGAGGGCCAGCCCGGCGCCAACGGCGGCCCGAACGGCAACCTGTTCCTGGATATCCGGGTTAAGCCGCACAAGTTCTTCCGCCGTAAGCAGAACGACATCATCCTCGATCTGACCATCAACATCGCCCAGGCAGCACTCGGCGCAGATATCCAGGTGCCCACCCTGGAAGGCGACGAGACTCTGCCCATCCCGAGTGGGACGCAGCCGGGTAAGGTGTTCACCCTCAAGGGCAAGGGTGTGCCGTTCGTTCGCAGCAGCGGCCGCGGCGACCAGCACGTGATCGTGGATGTGGAAGTGCCAACTCGCCTGAACAGCGAGCAGCGCCAGTTGTTCGAGAAGCTGGCCGCTACGCTTGGCAGCGAGGTGCACCCGCAGGAACGCAGTTTCTTAGATCGCTTGAAGGATGTGTTGGGTGGATAATACCGGGCATTGGATCGAAGTTTCGATTTCCGTCGATAACGAGGTGGCTGAGGCGGTCGCCGAGGCGCTCTCTCGCTACGTCGCTAATGGGGTCGTGGTTGAACGGGATGTGACTTATCTGAACGCCGAGGATGCCGGCACGCCTTTCGGCCCGGTGCGGGTGTATGGATACATCTCCACCAAGACCGAGGTCGAAGAAAAGCGCCGCCAGATCGAGGAAGCCTTGTGGCACCTGGGGCAGATCATGCCCGTGCCCGCGCCCACCTTCCGCACCCTGGTGGACGAGGATTGGATGACGTCTTGGAAGAAGAACTACCATCCCATTCCAATCGGCGAGCGTTTGCTGGTGCTGCCCGCTTGGATCGAGCAGGGCGACCCCGAGCGTATCGCGGTGCGCATTGACCCGAGCATGGCTTTCGGCACCGGCACCCATCCAAGCACGCAGCTGTGCATGGAACTGGCGGAGAAGTACACCATCCCCGGCCGGCCGGTCATCGACGTGGGCTGTGGCTCGGGCATCCTGTCCATTGCGGCCCTCAAGCTGGGCGCCAGTCACGCCCTGGGCGTCGACATCGACCCCGAGTCCGTGCGCGCCACCGAGGAGAACGCCGCCCGCAACGGGGTGATCGAGCGGGTGGAGACCGGCCTCGGTTCGGTCAGCGAGATCAACAACGGAGAGTTTTCGCTGCAGCAGGCCCCACTGGTGCTGGCCAACATCCTCATGGTGGTTATCCTGAACCTGTTCGAAGACGGACTGGCCGGTTTGGTCCAGCCGGGCGGGACGTTGGTGCTGGCCGGGCTCCTGGAAGAGCAGGCCGGGCGGGTGATCGCTGCCGCCGAATCTCACGACCTGGTTCTGATAGAGAAGCGCCAACAGGGCGATTGGGTTGCCCTGGCGATGCAGTTGAAGGGGAACCCTGCGTGAACATCTACTTCTCCTGCTCGATCACCGGCGGCCGTGACGATCAGCCGGCCTACGCGGCTCTGGTGGACCACTTGCTGGAGAACGGCCATGAGGTGCCCACTGCCATTCTGGCCCGCCCTGAAGTGATGGACGATGAAGTCATCATCGAGCCTGCCGCGGTCTACGAACGCGACGTGCGCTGGGTGACCGGCTGCGACGCCCTGATCGCCGAGGTCAGCACCCCCTCCCACGGCGTCGGCTACGAGATCGCTCTGGCCCTCTCGCTGGGCAAGCCTGTGCTGTGCCTGCATCAGGGGGGCCGCAAGGTCTCCAAAATGCTGACCGGAAATTCGCACCCCAACTTCTGCCTGGGAATGTACCACACCTCGGATGAAATGCTCAGCTTGGTGGATGCATTTATCAGCGATAGGGACCACAGGAATTTTTACGATAGTAATTTGTAAGCTATTCAAACCTCACAAATTTGTAATGACAAACAGGGCTTGTTAAAATAAGGTAAATCTGTTATTATAGTTGTGGAGACGGGCAAACCACTAAGACATCATCAACCCAACACAGCCTCAAAGCAGCCGACATTACAGCCCCAACGCAGACAGCATCGCAGCCTCAAAGCAGCCGGCATCGCAGCACCACCGCAGCCTCATCGCAGCCAACACAACGTAGCCGCATCGAAGCTCATCACAGCCAACATCATAGAACTCTGAAGCTCATCGAAGCCAGCACTGCCGCCCTAAAAGTCTCCACCCTCGAAAGCCTCCGCCGGGATCATCAACCTTACACCGCCCCCGACGGAGGCTTTCCTTTTTATTTTTCCCCCTCACTTTACAAGAGAGGGGCCGGGGGCCAGATTCGTTTTTCTGATGATTGTCTAATCGATGATTATTTGACCTTGACGCGGTTTCCCCTTACAATGGTAGGAATGAAACGATCGATCAACTGGCAGGCTGTAAGTCTTTGGCTCGGATCTTTCTTCCGAACGGACCACGATCCTCCCCAATCCTGAGGGAGTGGTTGAAAGGGTCAGCATCCCCTTTCCGGCCGCTCTCGGAGCCGCCTGTATGCGGCCCATTTCGTTTGGGGCCCTTCATCCCCGCATGGCTTTATCCTTATCGTACAAAATATCGATGGTTTTCGAAAGTGAGGATCGAACGTATGTCTCCTGCACCTTTTGTGTCTAAACGAGCGCCCGCTTACGCGGACATTCCGGACGAAAAATGGAACAACTGGCGCTGGCAGCTCAGCCACCGCCTCAATACGGTTGAAGATTTTGAGCAAGTGATCCACCTGACAGACAGCGAGCGCAAGGCCCTCAGCACGCAGGGCCTCTTCCGGGTCGATGTGACCCCCTACTTCGTTTCGCTGATTGACCCCGACGATCCCGATGATCCGGTGCGACGCCAGATCATCCCGCGCGACGAAGAGATCACCCCGTTCGTCGGCATGATGGAGGACTCCCTGGCGGAGGACCGCCATTCGCCGGTGCCCGGGCTGGTGCACCGCTACCCCGACCGGGTGCTGATGCTGGTGACCACGCAGTGCGCCTCGTACTGCCGCTACTGCACCCGCTCGCGCATCGTCGGTGACCCGGCAGCCACCTTCTCACGCTCTGAGTTCGAGATGCAGATCGAGTATCTCAAGAATACCCCACAGGTGCGGGATGTGCTGCTCTCCGGCGGCGACCCGCTGACCCTGGCTCCCAAGCTGCTCGAAGAGCTGCTCTCGCGCCTGCGTGAGATCGAGCACATCGAGATCATCCGCATTGGCACGCGCGTGCCGGTCTTCATGCCGATGCGCGTCACCGACGAGCTGACCGACGTGCTCCAGAAGTACCATCCGCTGTGGATGAACATCCACGTCAACCATCCCAACGAGATCACCGCCGAGCTGGCCGACGCCTGCGACAAGCTCACCCGGGCCGGCATCCCGCTGGGCAACCAGTCGGTGCTGCTGGCGGGCGTGAACGACTGTGTCAACATCCAGCGCAAGCTGGTGCACGACCTGGTTCGCATCCGCGTCCGCCCGTACTACCTGTACCAGTGCGACCTGGTCGCCGGGGCGGGCCACTTCCGCACTCCGGTCGCCAAGGGGATCGAGATCATGGAAGGGCTGCGAGGTCACACTTCCGGTTATGCAGTGCCCACCTACGTCATCGACGCCCCCGGCGGCGGCGGCAAGATCCCCGTTGCCCCCAACTACATGATCAGCGCATCGGATCACAAGGTGGCCTTGCGCAACTACGAGGGCTACATCACCGCCTACGAGGAGCCGCTGGAGTACCACCCGCATGAGGCCGAAAACTGCGAGTACTGCAAGAACCACGTCCTCGAACCGGGCCAGTCCGGCGTTTACGGCTTGCTGGAAGGCGAGCAGATGTTCATCAAACCCGAAGGCTTCGACCAGCTCCACAACCGCGGCGGCGGGATGCACCGCCTGCGCGCCGACGAGACCAAGTGGAAGCCGCTTGGAATTGGAGATAAGCATAAAACAGAGAGTGGAGAGTAGAGATTAGTCAAAGCCCAGCTTTGATACCGGGCTTCTTTGAAGAAGCCCGGTATCTAGAGGGTTGAATTCTAACTGTTCTCTATTCTCTATCTCTCTGCTCTCTGCCCCAAAGGAGCACCTATGCACTACCGCCGCCTGGGCCGTTCTGGCCTCAAAATCAGTGAAATCTCCCTCGGCACCTGGGTCACGTTTGGCGGTCAGGTCGATGAGACCTCTGCTGACGATCTGATCCACGCCGCCTACGAGCAGGGAATCAACTTCTTCGACACCGCCGATGCCTATGCGGGCGGGCAAGCTGAAGTCTTGCTGGGACGGGCGGTGCGCGGCCTGCCGCGCGAGGCCCTGGTGCTGGCCAGCAAGGCCTTCTTTACCACTTTTCCAGGGCCCAACGGCCGCGGCCTGTCTCGCAAGCACCTGTTCGAATCGGTCAATGCCTCTCTGAACCGCCTTGGCGTCGACTACCTCGACCTGTTCTACTGCCATCGCTTCGATCCGGACACCCCCATTGAGGAGGTGGTGCAGAGCATGGATGTGCTGGTGCGCCAGGGCAAGATCCTGTATTGGGGCACCTCCGAGTGGAATGCCGCCCAGATTGCCCAAGCCTACGCGGCCGCGCGTCAGAATGGTTGGGTGGCCCCCAGCGTGGAGCAGCCGCAGTACAACTTGTTCCACCGCGAACGGGTTGAGCTCGACTTGGCCCCGGTGGCGCGCGATTTCGGCCTGGGATTGACCACCTGGTCGCCGCTCGATTCGGGCATTCTCTCGGGCAAGTACAATCAGGGTATCCCCGAAGGCAGTCGCGCCTCCTTAGAAGAGATGGCCTGGCTGCAAGATGCTCTGACGCCCCAACGCCTCGCCACCGTTCGCCAGCTGACCAGCCTGGCCAGCTCGCTGGAGATTACCACCGCACAACTGGCCATCGCCTGGATCTTGCGCCGCAAGGACGTCTCCAGCGTGATCACCGGCGCCACTCGCATGGAACAGCTCGACGAGAATCTCACTGCCGCTGAGATGCTGGACCGCCTGACTGAAGATGTCCTCGATCAGATCGATCAGCTTGTGGGCAGCCCCGAATAGATAAAGCGGAGAGTTGGGAGTAGAAAACAGGGAGCCGTCAAAACGCTTTGACGGCTCTCTGTTTTCTACTCCCTACGAAACACACTGCCTGAGCAGTTATCAGGAAGAATGCTACAATTAATCAGCGGCTGTGCGCATGGAAACGCCGCCTCTAGTTCCAAAGGGGAACCACATGATGAAGAACAGGTTGGTATGGGGTACCGGTTTTATGGCGACTGCCATTTATTTGGTCTTCACATTGGTTGCTTTCTTCTATTATCCGCTTGCATTTAGTCCATTCGCGAACTGGCTCAGTGACTTGGGCAACCCCATCATCAACCCAAGCGGGGCTTTTCTATACAATCTGGGCTGTGTCCTTACGGGTCTTTGTCTCATCCTTTTTTCCATCGGGCTGGAAGCATGGAACACCGGCGACCGGAAACGCAGGACGCTGTTGACGATCACGCAGTCGGCAGGCATCATTTCGTCCCTCTTTTTGATCGTTTCTGCTTTCTTCCCATTGGGAGCGCAGACGCTGATCCACTCGATCTCAGGGAAAGGCCACATTTTCTTCGCAGGTTTTTTCTTGAGCTTCTCGGCAACGATCCTTCGGTCGCGCCCCCATTCGATGCACTGGCTCTCTTCCTTTGGCTTTTTGGCTGCCTTGGTTAATTTTATCTACGGCGCTTTTCTGAATTCCGTTTTCCTTGCCGAATGGGCAGCGATTGGAATGTTTATCGTATATGTCGTGTTGATTTCCGGAAATTCATTGAAACAGAACACCTTATGGTTCCAAACTACCCCATTCGAAAAATAAAAAAATATAACGGCTCAGGCAGATAACTAAATTAAAATCGGTCGTGACCGTCAGGGACGCTAAAGGTTACCTTGCAAGAGAAGGGGGTGGTTTAACGGGCTGGATTTAATAGACAAGCAGCGAATAGAGCCGAAAACCTAAGCAGCCGCCCCGAGGTGTTAAGGTCCTTTAGGGTCCCGAGTCATTGCCGATTTTGTTTGTCAAAATTCATGAGGGGCCAGGAAGGTGTGAGGTATCGATGCCTAAGCAGTTACAAAAAGCCTTATAATTGTGCTGATATGGACAAAGGCCAGAGACGCACATTTTTCCTGCTCCTCTTCCTGTCGGGTGTGCTGTTCGTGCTGCTGATATTCCCTAACCGCACCGGCGCCCGGGACGTCAACATGCTGTCCATCTTCGAGGTGGATGAATTTGGCCAGTTCCCGCACGTGCTCAACATGCTCACCCCCGGCGACACTCTCTACCAATCCCTGCGCAACTTTGTCGTCTACCTGCACTACTTCTACGGCTACCCCTTCTACTTCTTCTCGGCGCTGGTCTTGCTGCCGGTGCGGCTGCTGCTCGGCGCGGGCTGGCAACCCCACACGCAGTTGATCGTCACCACGCTGCGGCTGGGCGTCAACGTCCTGCCGATGCTGGCGGCGGCGCTGCTGTTGGTCTGGATGCAGACCCGCTTCCGCTCGCGCCGGCGGGCGCTGGGGCTGTTCGTGCTGCTGGTCTCCGTCCCGGCGGTGCTGTACAACGACCTGTGGTGGCACCCCAACTCGCTGGCCTTCCTTTTCGTGGAGCTGACCCTGTTCTTCCTGCAGCGTGACAACTTGCGCTTTGGGCGCAATTTCTTCCTGGCGGCAGCCGCCTGCGGCCTGGCCATCGGCACCAAGCACCTGGGCGAATTTTTCGTGCTGGCAATCCTGGCCTACCTTATATGGGGCGCACTGGCGCGCAATGTAGGGGCATCCACACGAGCTGCCCCTACGGCGCTGCGCACCCTGAGCCGCGGGGCCGTCTTCGTGGCGGTCATGCTGGCGGCGGTGGTGGTCTCCAACCCGTTACTGCTCCTGCCGCAAGAGCGCACCGAGATCATCGCCACGCAGAAGCTGCAGTTTCAACAGACCTCGCAGGGCTTCTATCTGGTGAATCCGAAGCAGCCCTTGCAAGTGGGCCTTTCATCCAGCTTCCGCGCGAACTTCGGCGAGCCGCTGTTCCTGCTGATGGCGCTGGGCGGGCTGGCAGCCGGCATCCGCCGCCCACAAGAGCGCCTGCTGAACGGCATGATCCTGGCCTGGACAGCGACCACCGCCGTGGCGTTCAGCCTCAATGCCACCGTGCGACCGCATTATTTCATCCCGGTCATGCTGCCGCTGTATTCGGCCCTGGTGTGGCTGATTCCGGAGGGCGGTTTGCGGGGCTTCTGGCGCTCCGACCTCTCCCGGCGTGAGCGCATGGGCACGGCCGTGCCGTGGGCCCTGGCCGCGCTGGCGCTGGTGCAGTTGGGCCTGTTCGTGCGCACCGACATCGGCATCTACACCGGGCGCTTGCGCCGCGAGCAGGATTCCGCCAGCATCGCCTTTTATCGGGTGGTTGAGAAGAACGTGCTGCCGCAGCTCGGCGGCCGCAGCCCGGTCATCTATCGCGATTGGAAGGTCTACGTGCCCCCGAACGCCGGGCGGGTGGAACTCAACTGGGATCTGGCCAGCTACGACTACATCCAATCCCTCGACCCCGACCTGATCCTGCTGGAGCAGGCCAACGTCGACCTGTTTTCCCGCCCGGATGCGATTGAGCAGGCGGTCAACACCGACCGCATGACTGCCGCCCACGCCTTTTATTCGGACGCCGGGCAGGATCATCTGCCCGGTTACCGGGTAGTGTACCGGGATGGGTTTGGGATCGCTTTGGAGAGAGTAGAAAATGGAGAGTAGAGAGCCGCCAAAGCTTTGGCGGCTCTCTACTCTCCATCTTACGGAAGCATCTCCTCCAGCGCGTACAGGACATCCCTGTACAAATCCACCGCATTTTCACTTTCCCCAAAGCGCACGATAACCAGGTCCTTCTGCGGGCAGACGTACACATACTGCCCGAAGTTCCCCGCCGCCATGAAATCGTAGTGCCCGTCGGGGCGCAGGCTGCCCCACCAGTGGTACTGGTAGTAGCCGCCGCTCTGAGGGTACTCGGGCCAGTACAGCCACTCGCGCTGGTCGCTCGGGTCCGGGGCGGTCGATTCCATGACCCAGGCCTCCGAGATGATCTGCTGCCCGTTCCAGCGCCCGTTGTGCAAGAACAGCAGCCCAAACCGGGCCGCATCGATGGCGCGCTCGTTCAAACCGCTTTCCATTTTTTCGAACCCGCCGGCGCTGTCCAGGCTCCAGGATGCCGGGTACTCCATTCCCAGCGGCTGCCAGAGCTTCTGCTCCAGGAATTCCGCCACGCGCATCCCGGTCGCCCGCTCCAGGATCATCCCTTCCAGTATGGGGTGGTAGTTGTTGTAGTGCATGTATTGACCGACCGGCTCGGCGCCGTGGGTGACCTTGCGCAGCGCGATTTGCTGCAAGTCCGGATAGTAATAGGTCAGAGCGTCGTCGGAGAACGGCGCGCCCAGCAGCGGGAACATATGCTCGTCTTCCATATACCGGATCCCGGAGGACATCATCAGCAGGTCGCGCAGGGTCATCTCGTCGAGCCCGCGCCCCTTCAGCTCCGGCAGGTACTGGGTGATCCGGTCGTTGACGCTGCCGATCCGGCCTTCGTCGATCGCGATCCCGATCATGGCCGAGTTGATCGACTTGACTGAGGAAAAGGATGTCACGATCGAATCGCGCTGATAGCCGTTGTAATACTTCTCGTACACGACCTTATCGTCCTTGATCACGATCAGCGCCTGCGTGCGAGACTTCTCCATCAGCTCGTCGACGCTCGTCCGGTAGGTTACGCCTTTGCGCTTATATTCGATCTTCTGGAACCACTCCGGGTGCGGTTCACTCACGAGCAGCGAGGCTTGCGGCGGGTTTTGAATTTCTCGCTCGGCGAAGCGGGTGTAATCCAGCGTGTCCGACTTGCCCCAGCGCAAGAGGCGCAGGGCATACTCGCGGTCCAGGGGAGGCAGCGCCAGGAGAGCAGCCGCGCCGATCAGGATCAGCAGCCCCAATCCAATTGCCATACGAACAAGGCAGCTTTTCATCTTGAAATTCCTTGCGGCTCGTTTCTTAACAATTTGACCAGTAGAAATAGTCTATACCTGTTTGTCAAAGTCAGGCCGAATCGAAAGGGTGAATTGTCTGGCGCAGCGTTTCACATCCTCCGGCATGGCGCTCTTGGGATCCAATCGATCAATCAGGCGACCAGGCCGCAGCCTGATCGCCTGATTCCTAATTTCTAGCTTCCCTAACTGCGAATCTTCGCGCTCAGCTCCCGGTCCAGCCCCTTGATGATCCGGTTACGGATGCGCTTGGCTTCCGCATCGGTCAGGGTGCGGTCGGGGGCCTGGTAGGTCAAGTTGTAAGCCAGCGACTTCTTGCCCTCGCCGATCTGCGGGCCGCGGAAGATGTCGAACAGGCGCACGCCCACCAGCATGTCGCCGCCCGCGCGCTGGATCACCTCTTCCACCTGCCCGGCGGAGGTCTCTTCGTCCACGATCACGGCGATGTCCTCCAGCACCGGCGGAAACACCGGCACCGGCCGCATGGTGTAGATGCGCGGCGCAGCCGCCAGAATGCTCTGCACGTCCAGCTCGACCGCCAGCACCGGGTGCTCGCCGAAGTCGTAATTCTCCTTGACCAGCGGATGAAGCTCGCCCACCACGCCCGCCGGCGCACCGCCGACGAACAGCATGGCGGCCTTGCCCGGGTGGAACGAGGGGTGCTCCACCGGCTCGTAGCGCACATCCTGGATGTGCAGGCCGTCCAGCAGGGCTTGCAGCACGCCTTTAATGTCGAAGAAGTCGAACGGGTGCGGCTCAGGGCGGTCCCAGGCGGCCTCATGGCGAAGCCCGGTCATGGCGATCACCAGACGTATCTGCTCGGTGGGCAGTTTCTCGTCCGGCCTGGGCAGGAACACCGGTCCAATCTCGTACAGGGGCAGGCGGTCTTCCAGGCGGATGTTGCGCTCCAGGATCTCCAGCACCGAGGCCAGCAGGCTGCGGCGCATCACCACTCGGTCGGAGGCGATGGGATTGGCCAGGCGCACGTAAGGCACGTCCTCGGGCGGGGTATCCAGCGGCAGCGCCCGCCGCTCACGCTCCGGTGAGGTCAGGCGGTAGGTGATCACCTCTTGCAGTTCCAGGCTCGACAGGATGTCACGCATGCGCTCCTCGGCTTCCAGGCTGGGGTTGCCCACCTGCTTCGGCAGCATCGACGCCAGCCGGGTGGCCGGGATGTTATTGTAGCCGTACATGCGCGCCACTTCTTCCAACAGGTCGGCCTTGCCGATGATGCCCTCGCCGATATCCATGCGGATAGGCGGCGTCTTGGCGTGCACCGTCTCGCCCTCGATCTCCGTCTCGAACTCCAGCCCTTGCAGCAGGTCGGCGATTTGCTGCGGCGTCAGGTCGATGCCCAGCAGGCGCTTGACGTCTTGCGGGGTCAGGTCGACTAGCGGGTTTTCCATCGGGTTAGGATAGACGTCGATCAGCCCGTAGGCGATCTCGCCGCCGCTCCACTGCGCGATCCGGTCGACGCCCAGCTCCACGCCCTGCTTGGCGACGCGTGGGTGGATGCCGCGCGCGAAGCGGTAGCCCGCCTCGGAGTTCATGCGCTGGGATGACATGGTCTTGCGGATGTTAATGAAATTCCATGAAGCCCCCTCTAGCAGCACGTTGCGCGTCTCTGCGGTGACTTCGCTCTCCTCGCCGCCCATCACGCCCGCGATCGACAGCGCCCCGGCGGTATCGGCCACCAGCTCGGTGAAGTCGTCCAGTGTGCGTTCGACCCCATCCAGGGTCTTGAGCTTTTCGCCCGGCTCGGCGGTGCGGGTGATGATCGTCGGCGGCAGGCCGTTATTGCGCTTCACCAGCAGGTCGTAGTCGAAGGCGTGCAGCGGTTCGCCCACCTCCAGCATGACGTAGTTGGTGGCGTCGACCACGCTGTTGATCGGGCGCATCCCGGCCAGGCGCAGGCGGCGCTGCACCCAGTAGGGCGATGGCTGCGGCTTGACGTTGCGCACCAGCCCGGCCACGAAGCGCGGGTTGAGCTCGGGGTCGCTGATCTCGATGCGCACGTCCTCGCCGACCGGCGGGCCGTCCGAGGCCAGCTTGGGTTCCGGTTTGCGCAGTTCCTTGCCGGTCAGCGCGGCCACCTCGCGCGCCACGCCCACCACGTTGGCATCCCGGATCATGTTGGGCAGGATCGAGATCTCGAACACGGCGTCACCCATGTACTCGACCAGCGGCATACCGGTTGGGGCGTCCGGGTCGAGGAAGATAACGCCCTCATGCTCCTCGGAGATGCCCAGCTCCTTCTCGGAGCAGACCATCGAGTACGACTCCACGCCGCGGATCTTGGCACGTTTAAGGGTGGTCAGCACCTGCCCGGGCTGGTGTCCGTCGTAGATCTTCGCGCCCTCTTTGGCATAGGCCACCTTGATCGGCGTAGGCAGTGGGCCTTCGCCCTTGAACGGATACAGGTTCGGCGCGCCGGTCAGCACAGTTTGCTCCTGCTGTCCGTCGTTCAGACGACACAGCACCAGCCGGTCGGCATTCGGGTGCGGCATGACCTCATCGATCTGCGCCACCACGATCGTCTCCGGGTCCCACGATAGGCCGGCGTACTTGAACTCGTGCTTCTCGCCGGGCGGCATCGGCAGCCCAACCAGCTCGATCCCCTCGACCTCGAGCCCGGCCATGGTCAACAGCTTAGCCAGCTCTTCGATATCGAGGGTGATGTCAACAAAATCTTTTAGCCAGGATAAGGGTAGTTTCATGGATAAAACCTCCTAAGAAAGAGAGTAGAGAACAGAGAGTAGAGAGCAGTGACTACATTTGCTCAGATCAATCTGCTGGATCTTCGATTGAAGCATCCGGCAACTCAAAGTACTCATCTCCGGTCCTTTCATTGATTTCATAAGTAGCGCCCGGTTCATTCGCTCCCTGGCGAGAGCGCTTCAGGTATTCGATGTAACCATTGATCATACGGACCAATTCATCGCCGCGGCCAACCAGTTTTTGGAACGTTTCCGTGGGAAGATAGGATAGGTCATGAGTCAGGATCAGGTGACTGAGCGTTTCCTCGAGTGAACCCCGGGCAATGTAGCAAAACCGGATGTTTTCCTGGTAGTAAAAGCGCCTATAGCCTTCTGCAATGTTTGCCGGTATGCTGGCCGCCGACCGGCGCAATTGACTGGCGAGCCCCCACTTCTCTTCCGGGGGCAGCTTTGTCACTGCTTCCATGTAGATCAGTACGGTAAAATCTTTTGCTTTTTTCCAGGTCGTCAACCGGGCTAAGCCATCGCTGCTCATAATCCCTCCAGGAGAGAATGGAGATAAGCGAACACAGATTCGTTACTGCTTCGTGATAAAGATTTGAGGGATAGAGAGGTCTTACCTGTTTTTGCTTTTACTGTTCTCTACTCTCTATTCTCTATTCTCTTTCTCCCTAGAACTGCTCCAAGAACCGCAAATCGTTCGCCCAGAAGTTGCGGATGTCCTCGATGCGGTGGCGCAGGATTGCAATGCGTTCTGGTCCCATGCCTGCGGCGAAGCCGCTGAACTCCTCGGGATCGTAGCCGCCGTTGCGCAGCACCGTCGGGTGCACCATGCCGCAGCCCAGGATCTCCAGCCAGCCGGAGCCTTTGCAGATGCTGCAGCCTTCACCGCCGCACACGAAGCACTCCACGTCCATCTCGCCGCTCGGCTCGGTGAACGGGAAGTACGACGGGCGCAGCCGCGTGCGCACGTTCTCGCCGAACATACGCTTGGCGAACTCGTCCAGGGTGCCCTTCAGGTCGCCGAAGGTGATGTTATGCCCCACCGCCAGCACCTCCACCTGGTTGAACTGGATCTCCGAGCGGGCGCTGATCTGCTCGTAGCGGTAGCACATCCCCGGCAGGATCGCCCGAACCGGGTTGGGTACGCTCTCGCGCATGACGTGGATCTGCCCCGGTGAGGTGTGTGTGCGCAGCACCACGTCCGGCGTGGTGGTGTGGAACGTGTCCCACATATCTCGGGCAGGATGGTAGGGCGGGATGTTAAGCAGCCCAAAATTCATCTCGTCTGTCTCTACGTCCGGCGAGCGGTACACCTGGAAGCCCATGTCGCCGAACACACGGTAGATCTCACGCAGCGTCTGCGTGACCACGTGCAGCCGGCCGCGTGTGAACGGCCGCCCCGGCAGGGTCACGTCCAGGCGTTCGGTCTCCAGGCTCTTCTTGAGCGCCGCCTGGCGCATCTGCTCACTGCGCTCATCGAGCGCGTTCTCCAGCGCCGTGCGCACCTCGTTTGCGCGCCGGCCCACCTCAGGCCGCAGATCCTTGGGTACCTTACCCAGCCCGCTGAACACCTGCATCACCGCAGAGCTGCGGCCCAGGTGCGCCGTCCGCCAGGCCTGTAGCCCGGCCTCATCCTTCACCTTTTCGAGCGCCTCCAGCCCGCTCGACTGGATCTGGTCGAGGTTTTGAAGGGTATCGTTCTGTTCTGTCATCATGCCTCCGTTGAGAAAGAGAGTGGAGAACAGAGAGTAGAGAGTAGTTACAGCGGTGAAAACCCTGAGAACGCTTTGGCTGTTCTTTACTCTCTGTTCTCTTCTCTCTTTTAAAATAACACCCATCCCAAAACTAGGGACGGGGTTCAATCCGCGGTGCCACCCTGCTTGGCCGCGCAACGCACGGCCCACTCGATCCAACGGCCCCTGGACGGGCGATTGGCTGCGCCGCTAACGCTGCGCCTGCGGCTCAAACTACTGGCCCTTACGGGCGTTCCCCTGAGCGGCTCGGGAGGGAACTTCGGCCGGGTTCCGCCGGGAAGGGGTCTCAGTCTTTGCCCCTGCCTCCCTGTCGGTTTCCGCCAGCGTACTTTCCTCCGTCACGGCCTTTTTTGGCAGTATATTTCCTCTCATTATGCCATTGACGGGCCGAAATTTCAAGCCCAATCGCCCAATCTTCATGGGCCCCATTCCCCACTGCTTGCATTATAATACGGGTTCCCCGCAAGTTTTGGTATTCCGGTGCGCATAAGGACTGCCGGTACGATTTTTGTTAGATTATCGACCTAACTGCGCCGACACTCAACAAAAATCTACAACACTTGAATGCGCCCGCTTGTGCCTTCCTTCACGATCCACCTGGATAGCGGTGCGAAAAAGCGTTACAATGTATACAGATTCCTCTTACTTGATTTCACGGGCCGGCGCCCGCCTTGCCGGGCCTATACAACACCACTTGGCGTGAGGTGTCCATGTCTGACCAGTCCTACCACCCTTCAAAAATATCCCCCATCGTGTTGGGGATCATTCTGTTCGTCCTGTTCCTGATGGTGTTGTGCTCGCTGCCCAGCCTGGTCAAACTTGCCGGGTATCCATTCTTGTGGGCGCCCGAGCAGCTCGGCCTGCTGAACGTGGTCCACCCCAACGACGTGACCGTCATCCATATGGGCGAGGGCCAGAACCACACCGTCACGCTCACTGCGCCAGGCTGGTACCAGATTTACACCAACGACTCGGATCTGCTGCAGGCGTCCGACGATCTCGCCGTACGCAGCGGCAAACCCTGGATCAACGCCCGCAGCCCCTCCGGCAGCCCTGCCAGCATCCGTTTTATCGAGCGCGGCCTGCGCCCTTACGACAGCCCCTTCGCCAAGGGTCGCCCGGTCATGGCAATCTACGTTGATGAGCCCGGGCAGTACAACTTGCGCCATCCCACCAAGCCGTCCGACTTCAGCATCGCGCCCGACTACACCACCGGCAACGAGTTCACCATTTACTTCTTTTATATCCTCCAGTTTGGCGTGCTGATGATCCCGGTCGCTTATTTCGTCCGTAAATCACAGATCAAGCTGAGCCGGCGCATCAATTCAGTCAAGCAGCTGAAGCGCATCCAGGGCGAAGATTTCTGGAAACGAGAGCGGACTCGCCAGAAGGATGTCGAGCCTAAGAAGGCCGCCGCTCACAACAGCGGTGACAAGTGGTGGTAACAGCAAACAGGCCCTAAGAATTTTCGTAACCCTCAGGACCTGCTTGAATTCGGAAGGAAGCGTTCTGTGGAAGATTCCTCCCAAATCTACGTGGGCACCGCCGGTTGGTCCATCCCACGGCCCGACGCCGAATGGTTCCCTGCCAGCGGCGCTCATCTTGAACGTTATGCCGCCCGCTTTCCGGCCGTCGAGATCAATTCATCCTTTTACAAATTTCACCAGCCCGCCACCTACGCCCGCTGGGCCCGGTCGGCGCCCGCAGGCTTCCGCTTTGCAGTCAAGCTAAACCGGGCCATCACCCACGAAGGCCGGCTGACCGATCTCAAACGCCTGGGCGAGTTCCTGCAAGGGCCGCTCTCCTTGGGCGATAAGCTCGGTCCGCTGCTGGTACAGCTGCCGCCCAGCCTGCGCTTTGAAGCCGGCGATGCGGCCACCTTCTTCGAACGCCTGCAAGACCAGTTCGACGGGCAGGTGGTGTGCGAGCCGCGCCATCCCAGTTGGTATCGCCCCGAGGTGGAGGCCCTGTTGGCCCGCCTTCACGTCGCCCGCGCCGCCGCCGACCCGCCTTCCGCCCCGGGCGCGTCCAAGCCCGGCGGTTGGGACGGTCTTTTCTATTATCGCCTGCATGGTTCGCCCAAAATGTATTACACTGCTTACACCGAGCAGCAGCTGAACGATCTACTGCCCCGCTTGCAGGCGCATGCCAGCTCTGCACCTGCTTGGTGTATATTTGACAATACCGCTGCGTTCGCGGCTACCGCCAATGCGCTGATGCTGTGGGAGATGGTGAAGAAGGGATTGCCCAATCCCTAAAGTACCCAAATTTCAGATTGCCGGATTACCAATCAACGGAGGAATCACTCATCCATGGATATTTCAATCGCCACCGAAGTCAACGACGAGCTGGTCCAAGCGTTCGAACGCTTGATCCCGCAGTTGTCCACCAGCGCCAAGGTGCCCACTCGCGAGCAAATCGAGGAGATCGTTCGGTCGCAAGGCGACTTCCTCTTTATCGCCCGCAACGACCTTACCGGCCGCATCGACGGCATGCTGACCCTGGTCACCTTCCGCATCCCCACCGGCGTGCGCGCCTGGATTGAGGACGTGGTGGTGGATGAGGCTGCGCGCGGCCAGGGCATGGGCGGGGCGCTCACCCAGGCGGCCATCGAGCAGTCCCGCAAAGTGGGCGCCAAGACGGTCGATCTGTCCTCTCGCCCGTCTCGCGAGGCCGCCAACCGCCTGTATCAAAAGGTTGGCTTCGAGAAGCGCAACACCAACATGTACCGCTACAAGTTGAGCTGACTGCGTGCCGGCCATTAAAATCTTCTTCCAATCCTGGGATGGGCGCAGTCCCATTCGACCGGGGCGTCACCTTCCGTGTCTGGGCCCCGCACGCCGATTTTGTCCAGATCGAGGGCAGCTGGTCCCGGCGGCCGGTCGACTTGTGCAAAGAGGGGGCCGGCATCTGGTCGCGTGACGTGGCTGCCGCCAGGCCCGGCCACACCTACCGCTTCCTGATCACCTACCAGGGCCGGGTGCTGCCCCGCATCGATCCCTACGCCCGCTGGGTTACCGGACCCGACCACTGCGCGGTCATCTATCACCACAATTATCCCTGGAGCGAGCGTCCCTTCCAGATGCCCGCCTGGAACCGGCTGGTGATCTACGAGCTGCACGTCGGCACCTTCAACGACGCCCCCGGCGGTCAGCCCGGCGATCTGCGCCACGTGATCGAGAAGCTGCCCTACCTGCAAAGCCTGGGCATCAACGCCATCGAGGTCATGCCGCCCTTCGAGTTTTCCGGCAGCTATTCCTGGGGTTACAACCCCGGCAGCCTGTTTGCCATCGAAGACGCTTATGGCGGTCCGGACGCCTTCAAGGACTTCATCGACGCCGCCCACGAGCATGGGATCGCGGTGCTGCTGGATGTGGTCTATAACCACACCGGGATCGAGGAAAACGGCCTGTGGCAGTTCGACGGTTGGAGTCAGGGCGGCAAGGGCGGCATCTACTTCTACAACGATTACCGCTCTTCCACCCCCTGGGGCGACCGCTTCGACTATGGTCGGGGCGAGGTGCGCCAGTTCCTGCGTGACAACGCTCTGATGTGGCTGGAGGAATACCGCCTGGACGGTTTGCGCTTCGATTCGACCGTGACCATTCGCAACGTGCGCGGCTACAACGACGATCCTAGCGGCGACATCCCCGAGGGCTGGAGCCTGCTGCAGTGGATCAACGACGAGAAGGCCGCCCGCCAGCCCTGGAAGATCCACATCGCCGAGGACATGACGGGCAATGATCGCGTTACCCAGTCTACCGGCCAGGGTGGAGCCGGCTTCAACGCCCAGTGGGACCCCAACTTCGTGCACCCGCTGCGCGCTGCCCTGACCGCCGTGGAGGACCAGCAGCGCGATCTGTATGCCGTGGCCGACGCCCTGCGTGTGCGCTACAACAGCGACAGCTTCGAGCGCGTCATCTACACCGAATCGCACGACGAGGTTGCCAACGGCCATGCGCGCCTGCCCGAAGAGATCTACCCGGGCCACGCCGCCAGCTACTTCAGCAAGAAGCGCTCCACCCTGGGCGCGGCGCTGGTGTTCACCGCCCCCGGCATCCCGATGATCTTCCAGGGTCAGGAGTTCCTGGAGGACGAGTGGTTCCGCGACACCGATCCGCTGGATTGGTCGAAGGCCAGGCGCTTCCGCGGCATCCTCAACCTGTACCGCGACCTGATCGCCCTGCGCCTCGACAAGACCGGGCAGACCGCGGGGCTCAGCGGGCAGAACCTGCACATCCACCACATTAACAATGGGGATAAGATGCTGGGCTTCCTGCGCTGGGACCAGGGTGGTTCCGGCGACAGCACCATCGTCGTCGCCAACTTTAGCAACCGGGGTTGGGACCGCTACACCATCGGCTTCCCCGAGCCCGGCCTGTGGAAAGTGCGCTTCAACAGCGATTGGGCCGGCTACGACTACGAGTTCCACAACTCGCCCAGCTTCCACGTCTGGGCCCACCCCGGTGAGCGCGACGGCCTGCTCTGCCAGGGCGATATCGGCATCGGCCCGTATACCTGCATCATCCTCTCGCAGGATAAAGACTCCTGACCCCGATTCCGGGTTTCCTCCGTCCCACACTCCTGCGTGGCGACGCTCAACGGGGTGCTCGCGCCGATTGATTGCGAAGCGTTTTCTCAAGGCTCGCTAACTTATACCGCTGGAGCATTTGCAAGTTTAGGGGCAAGATATGTCCCCGGTTTGTGCGGCTGGGGGTTGGTGCGTGATCGAATTCAGATATCAGAGGGGCTCCCACGCCCGGGGTCTTTGGATATTTCCTAAGGCCCGGGGCGTGGGACGCCCCTCTGATATCTGAATTCGAGACAGAGGATTCCCCATTACCCAAGCGCCTGAGCGCCCAATTGCCTCAGCCCCAATTGCCTAATTGCCTGACCCCCCAATTGCCTGAGCGCCTGATTGCCTGATCTCCTCCACGAATTCCCGCATCTTCTCGTAATGCGAGCCCTGCCAGTACACCTTACCGCAGCCCTGGCACTGCCAGAACTCCTCATAATATCGGCGGGTTTCCTCGGGCAGCTGCGCCAGCACGGCTGCCTTCTCCACCGGCTCCAGCCGCCCGTTGCACGCCAGGCAGCGCGTGAACGGCTCGATCGCCCGGAACAGGTCGAAGCGCCGCAGCACCTCCCGCACCTGGGTTTTGGAAGCCGTCTCGCGGATCGCATAGCCGTGCGTGACCGCGCTGCGCTTCAGCAGGCCCCGGTCGCGGGTCAGCAGGATGCGCCCCTCCTCTTGAGAAATGCGCGCCAGCTCTTCGTCGGCGTAATCGTTGCGATACAACGCGTCGAAGCCCAGCAGGCGCAGGTAGGCCGCCAGCCGCCCCAGGTGCGCGTCCAGCACGAAGCGCGGCTCGCGCAGCGGTTCGGGCCGCACCCGCAGCAGCCCGGTCACGTCCAGCGACTCGAACACCGGGTAGACGCTCACCTGGTCGCCGTCCGTTCAGTTGGTAGCCAAAATCCTGCGACGTGCCGTTGACCAGGATCAGCTCCACTTCGGTGTGCGGCACGCCCTGCGCCTCGATGGCGTCTTTGACCGAGGGGTGGTTCTCGAAGCGGTAGGCGCGGTCCTTGAACCGCCGCTTGCGCGGCAGGAAATCGTTCAATTCAGCGTAAAAGCGGAAACTGGCGAAAGGCATAATGGATTTCTCGATCTATCACCTCATTCTAACCGAAATGGGATATCATATTCCCAGTATCGGATTGCCCAGTCACAAATAACCAATTACCAATTGCCAATTGCCCAATCACCTGCCCTTCATAGAAAGCGAGTTCCCTTATCCATGTCTGAACCCATCCAGGCTGTTTTGATCGGCGCAGGCCAGCGCGGCGCTGACTCCTATGCCCCCTACGCCCTGCGCCACCCGGATCAGCTGCGCTTCGTCGCCGTGGCGGAGCCGAACGCTGTCCGCCGCGAGCGTTTCGCGCGCGCCCATAACATCCCCGCTGAGCGCCAGTTCGAAAGCTGGCAGGCCCTGCTGGAACGTCCCGCAGCTGGGCGAGGCCGCCCTGATCGCCACGCAAGACTGGCAGCACACCGCCCCCACCCTGGCGGCCCTGCGCGCCGGGTATCACGTCCTGCTCGAAAAGCCCATGGCCACCACCGCCGAGGAATGCCGCCGGCTGGTGCAGGTCAGCGAGGAAATGGACCGCCAGCTGCACATCTGCCACGTGCTGCGCTACACCGGCCACTTCCGCAAGATCCGCGAAGTTGTGCGCTCGGGCATGCTCGGCGATATCGTCGACGTGTCACAGCGCGAGAACGTCGGCTGGTGGCACATGGCCCACAGCTACGTGCGCGGCAACTGGCGCAACAGCGACCAGTCCAGCCCGATGATCCTGGCCAAGTGCGTCCACGATCTGGACATCCTGCCCTGGATGCTCGACCGGCGCTGCGAGCGCCTCTCCAGCGTCGGCAGCCTGATCCACTTCCGGGCAGAGAACGCCCCAGAGGGCGCTCCCATGCGCTGCACCGACGGCTGCCCCGCCGCCGATACCTGCCCCTACTACGCCCCCTGGATCTATCACGACCTGGTGCCGCTGTGGCGCAGTATCGTGGAAGGCGCTAAGGGCTTCGAGCAGGCCGCCGTGGCCGCCTACCTCAACTCGCCGGACCTGGTGCGCGCCGCCGGGAATGTGGTGCCGCTCCTGCGCCAGATGACCGAGTTTCGCGAGTGGCCGGTCAGTGTGCTGAGCGAAGACCCCACACCCGAGAACATCATGGAGAAACTGCGCACCGGCCCCTATGGGCGCTGCGTCTATCACTGCGACAACAATGTGGTCGACCATCAAGTGGTCTCGATGGAGTACGCGGGCGGCCTCTCGGTCACCCTGACCATGCACGGTCACTCGCACACCGAGCATCGTTCCACCCGCATCGAGGGCTCGCGCGGCCGCCTGCAGGCTTACTTCGGCATCGGCGGCTCCAGCGTCACCGTCGACGAGCACCGCTCCGACCAGCACACCGTTTACGACACCTCGGGCGGGCACGACGTCGGTCACGGTGGCGGCGACTTCGGCCTGATGGCCGCCTTCCTCGACAGTCTTCGCTCCGGCAGCAATGCCGAGGCCGCCCGGACGGCCCGCGAAGCCCTGGAGAGCCACCTGACGGCCTTCGCCGCCGAGCGCGCTCGCCTGGACAAGGTGGTGGTCGAGCGCGCGGGGTTCGCCGGAACGCCTGAATGAACCCCGATTCCTCGCCGCCCCTGACTGTCGAGGCCGTGCGCCTGATCCAACTGGAAGCGCAAGGGCTCTTAACCCCGCCCACGCATCCCGCCCAAAAGCCGGACGTGCTGGCCGCCATCCGGCGCATGAGCGCCCTGCAGATCGACACGATCCACGTGATCGCCCGCAGCCCCTACATGGCGCTGTGGAGCCGCCTGGGCGCTTACGATCCCGCCTGGCTGGATGAACTGCTGGCCGAAGGCGCTCTGTTCGAATACTGGGCGCACGCCGCCTGCTTCCTGCCCATCGAGGATTACCCGCTTTACCGCCGCCTGATGCTCAACGGCCAGCGCCGCGGCTGGGGGGACGAGCAGGCCTGGATGCGCGAGCACGCCGGGGTGGTGGAGGAGGTCTTGGGCCGCATCCGCTCCAAGGGCCCGGTGCGTTCGGCCGACTTCGAGCGGAAGGAAGCGCGCAGCAGCGGCTGGTGGGATTGGAAAGAGGAAAAAGAAGCCCTGGAGCATCTGTTTACCGCCGGGACGTTGATGATTGCAAGGCGCGACAAATTCCAGCGGGTCTACGACCTGGCCGAGCGGGTGCTGCCCGGCTACGACGACGCACAGACTCCATCACGTGAGGAGATGCTGCGCGAGCTGGCTGCGAAGGCCGTGCGCTGCCTGGGCGTCGCCAAAGCCGCCTGGGCGCCCGATTACTTCCGCCTGCCGAAGCGTGAGACCGCCGCCGCCCTGGGCGAACTGCTGGAGCAAGGCCGTTTGCAAACCGTCTCGGTCCAGGGCTGGGACGAGCCTGCCCTGGTCCATCCCGACAACCTGCCGCTGCTGGAGGCTGCCCGGGCGGGATGCCTGCAAGCGACCTATACCACCCTGCTCTCCCCCTTCGACCCGCTGGTCTGGGATCGGGCCCGCGCCCGCGATCTGTTCGGCTTCGACTTCTCCATCGAATGTTACCTGCCGGCCGCCAGGCGCCGCTACGGCTACTACCTGCTGCCCATCTTGCATCAGGGCCGGCTGGTCGGCCGCCTGGACGCCAAGGCCCACCGCAAAGAGGGCATCTTCGAGGTCAAGGCGCTCTACCTGGAGCCTGAGGACGAGCCGACACCTGGGCTGGCAGCGGCGCTGCGTGATGCCATCCAGCGCTGCGCCGACTGGCATGAGACGCCAGAGGTACAGGTAACCAAAACAGAGCCGGAAGGGTTCATGAACCTCCGCCGCTTTGTCGACGTAGCGGTAGGCATCCCTGCCTACCGTAGGCCGACTTGTAGCGCACCGCTTGCACGCACAAGACGATTTGCATTCCGTCTACGGTAGGCAGGGATGCCTACCGCTACAAGCGGGGTTCATGGCGGGTCCAGCACGGTCACATCCATCAGCGGCGTCACATTGAATCCCTGCTGCAAAATGGCCGCCTGGATTTTCTGGGTCAGCTCTTGCTGGATCTGCTGATCTGGGATGTTCGCGGCCTGCGTGCGCTGCACGTACACATCCCCCAGCAGAGTATTCTGGCCCTGGATCGACGACCGGGTGAAGCGTAAATCCGTCTCCACCAGGGCAGCGTAGCCGCTGTCGTTCACCACCTGATTGACCACCTCCACCGCGTTCTGCGATTGGGTCGAGCGCTGCAGGTTGGGGCTGCCTGAGAACTGCCAGAACAGCAGCCCGCCCAACGCCAGCACCGTGATGATAAAAGACAGGTACACGTAGCGCGACTTCCCGTGGGTGTAGCGCGGGCCGGAGGGTGTCAGACCGCCGTAGAAACGGAACACCAGCGAGCCGGATAGGTTGATGCCCACCAGCTGCAGCAGCAGCAGGAACACCCCGTTGAGGGCCATATCCCAGCGACCGAGTGCAGCCGCCATCCCGGCCAACCCGGCGGGCGGCGCCAGGGCGGCCGCCACCAGGGCGCCCACCGCTGCGCCCGGCACCAGGCTGTTGTTCGTGGCATTGATCAGGTGTAGCGCGCCCGCCGCGCCCGCCACCAGCGGCAGGATCACTGACACCGAAGAGACCTCGCTGATGCCCACCATCATGCTGGTTGCCACCTGCTGACCATAGATCAGCGAGACCAGGTAGGTGATCGCCACCGTCAGCGCCAGCGAGCTGAAGTAGCGCAGCAGATTGCGCCACAGCAGCTTGGGGTCGCCGGTGGCCGTGGCGATGGCGGTGTTCATGGCCGGCCCGGCGAAGGGCGCAATCAGCATGGCCGCCACCAGGTAGAATGAGGAGTTGGTGAACAAACCCACCCATACCACCAGGCTGGCCGCAACCGTATAGCCGAGGAAGCCGGTCCACGAGCCGATGCTCATCAAGCCGTTCAGCCAGATCTCCATCGGGCTGCGCCGGGTGACGTGCGAGATCTGCTGCTCGACTTGCGAGGCCGGCGGCGACATGGGGATCGTGCCGTGCGGGATCAGGGTGATCTGCGCGTCTTGGATCTCCTCCATTTCATTCACCAGCGGGCCCACAGCGTGGTTGTCGAGGAAGATATACACCAGCTCCCAGGCGCCTTTCTGGTCGTGAGCCACCACGCTTGCCATGTTGTGCCCGTGGTGCTTCTCCCCAATCTCCAGGGCCTTCTGCCCCTTGCCGTGCGGCACTTTCACAATGACTTGCCTCATCCCGACCTCCTATTCTCGTTTACTCGCAAGACGCAAAGCCGAATCCTCTTAAGGAAAGCGCTTCTTATCGAGTAGAATTTCGGTTCCGTTTCTATGGCGTGACGAAGAAGAACGCAATCGCCATTAGCAAGTACACACCGATCAGCAGCAGCCCCTCGAACCAGGTCACTTCGCCGTCCTCGGCAATGGCCTCGATAGCGAAGGCCGCGGCAGCGATGGCGATCAGCTCGATTGGGTTGGCGAACACCAGGTTCATCGGCCGGCCCAGGAAATAAGAGACCAGCACCAGCACTGGCGCAACCAGCAGCGCCACCTGGATCGTTCCGCCAATGGTGATCGACATCACCAGGCTCATGTCGCCTTCACGGGCAAAGAAGATGGCCGAGACGTACTCGGCCGCATTTCCGATGATCGCCAAAACAATCACGCCCAGGAAGAACGGCGTCACGCCGATGCTTCCGGCAGTGTCGGTCAGTGAACTGGATATCTGTTCGGCCTCCAGCGCCGTCAGGGCGGTCGCGCCGACCATCACCAGCCCGGTTATCCACAGCGACCACTCGCCTTCCTTGGGCTGCTTCGCCTTCTCAACGCTCGCCGGCGTTTTCTCCTTCCCGGTGGCTTCGCGGCTGGTTTCTTCGTTAGCAGAGAAGATGTCTCGATGGGTCACCAGCGTGTAGACCAGGTTGGCGGCATACAGCAGGATCAGCACCACCGAGACCGCCAGGCTCAACCGTTCGTCCAGTGCAGCTGCGTTGGGCACTTGGGCGATATCGCGCTCGGTGAAGTCAAAGATGGCCGGGAGCAGCAGGCTGATCAGCACCAGGATCAGCATGGTCGACAACTGCCCGGCCCGGTCGCGGTTGAAGGTCAGCCGCCTCCGGCCCCAGGTGCCGATCAGGATCGCCAGCCCCAGCCCGAACAGGCTGTTGCCGATGATCGAGCCGGTGATCTGGCCTTTGACCACCTCGGTCTTGCCGTCCAGCAGCACGAACATGGCGATAATCAGCTCGGCAGTGTTGCCGAAGGTCACGTTCAGCAGGCCGCCGATCGACGCTCCCAGCCGGTCGGCCAACTGCTCGGTGCCGCGCCGGATCCATACCGCCAGTGGAATGATGGCGGCAGCTGAACTGACGAAAACCCACAGCGGCGGCGCGTGGATCAGATATTCGAGCGCCAGCGATATTGGCACGAGCAAAAGCAAGTAAAAATAGATCATGATTCCCCCCGGTATCGTATGTCGTTTGGTTAAGATTATAACGGTTGATGCGCCCAGAATGCAAAAACCCGGTCCTTCAGGGACCGGGTTTTTCTTTCCGAAAAAAACGCCTTAGTTGTTGAAGATTGCGGCTGCCCCACCCATGAAAATGGCGACCGCGATACTGACGATCAGGAATACCAGCAGACCAATCACGGCGGTAATGACGGCTTTGGTGGTGTCGAACTCCATCGATTTCGCGGATGGCGATCACACCGGCGAGAATGCTCAATACCCAGCCGGCGATGGCGAAAAGAAAGCCCACACAGGGGATGAAACCGAGCAGGCCCAGGATGCGCGGCGCATTGGCATAGCCCAGCGTCCGCAGCATTTCTTGCACGCTGCTGCGCCCGTTGAAGAACTTTGCGCCTACATAATATGCCACCACAGCCCACAGCACCCAGCCGAACAGGATGCCGTTCACCACCTGGAGGATATAAGCGCCGATACCGCCGGTGAACAGCTGACCGATGGCCGCTAACAGCGAAACCACCACGACGATGATGACGGCTTCGTTCATATAGGCCGGATTGTCGGCCACTTCACGGTACAGGGTACGATCAAGACGGATAGCTCTGACGATTCGGTCGAACATAGCAGATCTCCTTTATTGTAATAACCCGAAAAGGACTTTTGCGATGCTTAATTGTATAACTGATTGGGATTTTGTTTGTAAAGGATTGGTAGGGCAATCGCATCTTATCCAGCCAGGACCTTGAGCAAATAATCGGTATTCCAGCCGCATTTCAAGCGCTTGGCCTTGATGCCAGCTTTGACGGAGGTCTCCAGTTTGAGCAAATTGAGAGCCATATGCCTCAATATGGCAAAGTTCTGGGGCGCATTATCCTTACGAACCCGGCTGTGATCTTCATTGAAGGCGATATCGAGCACCCAGTGCGAGCGGTTCTCGATACCCCAATAGCTACGCTTAGCTTCTAGGATTTTTTTGGCGTCACTTTCCAAGCTGGTGATGTAGTAACGATCCTGGACTTCCCGTTCCTCTCCGATTTGCCGTTCAGACAGGATCATCACCAAGCTTTTCACCCCTTTCCAGCGATCCAAATTACGAATGTTCCCTAGATATTCTGGGTCGGAGATGCTCCAGCACTGACGGATTTCAATGCGGCCATGATCCTTGTTCACCGTTTTGTCGTAACTATAAGGCGCTCCTTCGAAGTTGTACTTCCAGTCGTCTTCAAACAAATCGTGGATATCCTCGTAGAGGTGGCCCTGGTTCTCTTTGACCGCCAGAATGTAATCTGCCTCTTGCTCGACGATGGTTTTGGCGATCTTGGTCTGGGTGCCAATCGCATCCACCACGACAATACAACCTGCCAGCTCTAAAACCTTCAATAATTGTGGAATAGCCGTGATCTCATTGGACTTATCATCCACTTTGCGCTGTCCCAAGACCAATTGATTGGCAGTCGCCCAGGCACTCACCATATAAATGGCAGCTTTGCCTGCCGGAAGGTCTTTCGAACCTCGCAACTGCTTGCCATCCAGGGCAATTACTTGTCCTTGGGTTAGTTCTTGGATCAGCTTCACCCACTCCATAAACCCATTTTCAAACTCCTGGGGATTGATCAAGGCAAATACACGTCCAAAAGTGTCGTGGGAAGGAATACCATTGGGCAATTCCAGAAATGTTTTCAACCACTCGATTTTGCTGTTCCCAAACATCTCGACATCCACCCAACTGTCGGCTCCACAGATCACTGCCACGAGGGCGATGATCAAGATATCGGTCAGCTTATGTCGCTTGGTTCGGTCTATTCGTGGGTCTTTGACCTTTCCAAAACACTTTTTGAGACTTCCTAGATCTGGTTCTTGGGCCATGGTCGCTCCTTCTTGTTTGCGACCATTATCCCACCTTATTTAGATGCGATTGCCCTAAAGGATTGGGCTTTCAATTGACTGACAAGTTTCTTGCGGCCATGTCAATCTCAAAGGGGATCGAAAGAAAAACCCCGCCATTTTTGGCGGGGTTTGTGTCCAACTGATGTTACTCTATAGGACAACAACGTTAGCGGCTTGCAGGCCTTTGGGACCGTTCTCAACCGAGAACTCTACGCGCTGACCCTCTTCCAGTGAGCGGAAACCGTCCGACTGAATGGCGGAGAAATGGACGAAAACGTCCGGACCGTCGTCCTGGGAGATGAAGCCGTAGCCCTTGGGGCCGCTGAACCACTTGACCGTACCGATGATACGTTCAGACATTGATTTTGCCTCCTTCATGGCAATAAAACGGGATTTTACCTAGGCGTGCATATTGCGTTACATCGGAAGCGGTCAAAAAAAACCAACTCCAGGTTTGCCTGGAGCCGCTGTTGTCCTTCCAACGAACCATACTGCAACCTACAAATTAGCATTATATCAGGATTCGTTGAGTTGTCAACAGTGAATTCGGGCGTGAAGTGTGCTTCGAGTTGTCGCTGTTTGACAGTGTGCACACCGTTTTCTCCCTTCGGGGTTATACTCACCCTATGCCTGAAATTGATGGAAAACCGATTGCCTATGGCCGCACGGCCGAGATCTACGCCTGGGAAGATGGGCGGGTTTTGAAGCTGTTCTATGATTGGGTTTCTCAGCCGGGCGTGCGCCAGGAGGCCGCCCTCACCCGCGCCGTCCACGATTTGGGGCTGTCTGTGCCCGCGGTGGGCGAGGTGCTCCAGTTCGATCGCCGCTTTGGGATCGTTTTCGAGCGCATCGACGGTCCCTCGGCGTTGAGTGTCTTCAAAGACCGGCCCCTGTCCATCATCAAGATTGCGCTCGTCATGGCCGAGCTGCACGCCAAAATGCACGCCATCCAATTGCCCGAGGATACCACGCTGCCATCGCTGCATGAGCGGCTGGCAAAACGCATCCAGGCGGCGCCCGAGCTGCGTGACGAGCTGAAAGCGGGGCTGTTGGAGCGGCTGGCTTCGCTGCCGGATGGGCGCAGCCTGTGCCATGGCGACTTTCACCCCGATAATATCTTGCTCACCTCGTCCGACCCGGTCGTCATCGACTGGATCGACGCTTCTTATGGAAACCCGCTGGCGGATGTTGCCCGCACCAGACTGCTGCTGATGAACGGCTCACCGCTGCCCAAAATGCCGAATCGCTGGATCCTGTCAGCCGGACGGGTGGCGGCCTATACCCTCTACGAGCGCCGATATGCCCGCCTGCGTCCCTTCGAGCGCCGCATACTGGCCGCCTGGATGCCGGTGATGGCCGGCGCTCGCCTGGTAGAGAATATCCCGTCCGAGACGGAATGGCTGGTTTCTGTCGTTGAAAAGGCGGTCGGGTAAACCGGGTTTCTGTTTATTTGCGCCTGTTGACCCCAACTGGGTTAAAATACTTTTATGTTGAAACCGCATGTTCTCCACTCTGGCGATACCGTTGGCATCGTCAGCCCATCTTTTGGCGCAGTGGGGTTGTTCCCGCACCGCGTCGAACTGGGCGTCAGGCAGCTGCAAGCGATGGGTTTCCGGGTCCGCATGGCGCCGAACGCCCGCAGCGTGCGCGGTTACGTCTCGGATACAGCCGAGCATCGCGCCGAAGACATCCACGCCATGTACCTGGATCCGGAGGTGAAGGCCGTCATCGCGGCCATCGGCGGCGACCATGCCAACCAGCTGCTGCCGCTGCTCGACTTCGACCTGATCGCTGCCCATCCGAAGATCTTCAGCGGCTACTCCGACAACACGGTACTGCACCTGGCGTTCCACACCGCCGCCGGGATGGGTTCCTTCTACGGTCCCTCGCTGATCACCGAGTTCGCCGAGTATCCGCACATGAACCCCTATACCGAGCGCTGCTTCCGTAAAGCGGTCTGCCGGCCGGAACCTGTGGGGCAAGTGTTTCCCGCCGAGGAATGGACCGAGGAGTTCCTGGATTGGGAGCAGAAGCGCGATCTGGAACGACCCCGGACACTGATCCCCTCACCCGGCTGGACCTGGCTGAAACCGGGACTGGTCGAGGGTCCGCTGCTGGGCGGCTGCCTGGAATCGCTGCAGCACTTGCGCGGCACCCGCTTCTGGCCCGACTGGCAGGGCGCCCTCTTCTTCTTCGAGACCTCAGAGGAGAAGCCCACCCCGGCCGACGTGGATGGGATGCTGATGGATTACGAGAACATGGGCGTGTTCGACCAGATTGCCGGGATGCTGGTGGGCCGGCCGCTGGGCTACACCGACGTCGAAAAGCGCCAGCTGAACGAGGTTATCCGGGAACGCACACAGAAGTATGACTTCCCGGTGGTCACCGGCATGGACTTCGGCCATACCGCCCCGCAGATGACGCTCCCGCTCGGCTGCCGGGCAAGGATCGACAGCGAGCGGCGCAGCTTTGAAATCCTGGAAGCGGCGGTTATAGAATAAGGAGAGAAGAATGAGACCGTTCTTTCGTGCACGAGCTATTGTTGCGGTGGGGTTGATCAGCGTGGGGCTGCTGTTCTTGCTGTTTAACCTGATCCCCGGCTTCGATACCACACTGATCTGGCCGGTGATTATTGTCCTGCTGGGTTTCGCATTCCTGCTGCCGCCCTTCCTGTGGCCGTCGGCAAGGCAGGGATTGGCGGCGCTGTTCATCCCCGGGGTCATCTTGATCGAGCTTGGGCTGTTCTTCATCTACAACGTGCGCACCGGTGACTGGGCTTCGTGGGCCTACGGCTGGATCCTCATCCCGGCAGCGGTGGGGTTGGGGCTGGCGCTGGCGGCCTGGGTGGGGCGTTGGGGCAGCGTGGTGACTTGGGTGGGCTGGGCCATCTTGATTTCCGGCCTGTTCGTCTTCACCATCTTTGCCCTGATCTTCGGCACGCCGATTCTCAAGGCCATTGGCCCCATTGCCCTGATTCTGACCGGGCTGCTGCTGCTTGTGCGCCGGGAAGGTGGGAGGACGGTATGATCATCTATCACATCACCCCTTTGATCGATTGGCAGCGCGCCCAGGACGAGGGCAGCTACCGGGCCGACAGCCTGGAGAGCGAGGGTTTCATCCACTGTTCGAAGCGCGAGCAGGTGGAGGCCACCGCCGGCCGCTACTATCACGGCTTGCACGGTCTGGCGCTGCTGTCCATCGATGCCGACCAGGTGCTGCCCGAGATCCGCTTCGAGGAGTTGCACGGCGAAGAATTCCCCCACATTTATGGGCCTTTGAACCTCGGCGCGGTGGTGGCCGTCACTCCCTTCGAGCCGGATGCGGATGGGAGCTTCACGCTGCCTGCGAATTTAGGTTAAGGGCGCAGAGAATAAAGAACAGAGAGCCGTCAAAGCAATTTGACGGCTCTCTGTTCTTTATTCTCCAGGCTTTTTTTATGACAATCCGATCGCCTGGTGGACTTCCTTCATCGTCTGCTGAGCGATCTTGCGAGCGCGCTCGGCCCCGTCGTCTAGGATGTCCCACACCTGCTGGGGCTTCTCGGCCAGCTCACTGCGGCAGGCGCGGAAGGGCTCCAGGTTGGTGTTGAGATTCTTGGCCATGCGGCGCTTGCAGTCCACGCAGCCGATGCCCGCCCGGCGGCATTCCACGTTGATCATGTCCACCTCTTCTTGGCTGGAGAAGATCTTGTGGAAGGAGAAAACATTGCACACGTCCGGGTCGCCGGGGTCGGTACGGCGCTGGCGCTGCGGGTCGGTAACCATGCTCATCACCCGCTTCTGGGTCTCTTCGGGCGTGGCGGCCAGTTCGATGTGATTGTCGAGGCTCTTGCTCATCTTCTGCACGCCGTCGATGCCGATCACTTTAGGCACCTCGGTGATCTTCATATCGGGCTCGATCAGCACCTTCGTGCCGTAACGATAATTGAACGAGCGCACCACCTCACGGGCGAATTCAATGTGCGGAGCCTGGTCGACGCCCACCGGCACGGCGCTAGCTTTATACAGCAAAATATCCGCCGACATCAGCACCGGGTAGCCCACCAGCCCGTAGTTGATGTTGTGGGGCTGCTGGCGCACCTTCTCTTTGAAGGTGGGCAGGTCGGTCAGCTTGCCGAGCGGCGTGACCATCGACAGGTAAGTGTGCAGCTCCATCACTTCGGGGACGTGCGACTGCACGAACATGACCGACTCCTCCGGGCGGATACCCGCAGCGAGCCAATCCAGCGCCATTTCGTAGGTATTCTGGCGCAGCTCACGGGTGGTGTCGACGGTGGTCAGAGCGTGAACATCGACGATGCAGTACACGCAGTCATACTCGTCTTGCAGGGCGACATAATTGCGGATGGCGCCCAGATAATTGCCAAGATGCTGGCGTCCGGTCGGTCGGGCGCCGGAAAACACGCGGCCTTTCTTTCCAGTCATTGCATTCCTTTCCAGGAAGTTTAATTCCATTTGGGACTTCGGCGTCAATTATATCAATAAAAATGCACCTCTACCCGGAATGGTTGAGTGATTGAGGTTTGGGTTACTCGCCGGCGGGCAACCCAAACCTCAACCGAAGGACTTTCCTGCGGCTATTCCATCCTTGACAAATCAAGGTACAATATCCCTATGTCGGCGAGCATAGCACCGGTCAGGGCGCCGGTCAGCAAGCGCCTGTTCGATTTGGCGCTGACCATCCCTGGGCTGGTCTTCCTTTCACCTGTAATGGCAGTCATTGCCCTGGCGCTCTTCTTAACGGAAGGGCGGCCGGTTCTATTTTGCCAGCAGCGACCCGGCCTGAACGGCAAACTTTTCACCCTATGTAAATTCCGCAGCATGCGTAATCACAATGATGGCCGCGGCAAGCTGCTGCCCGATGAGCAGCGGCTCTCGCCGATTGGTAAGTTCTTGCGCGCCACCAGTCTGGACGAGCTGCCAGAGCTGTTCAACGTCTTGCGCGGCGAGATGAGCCTGGTGGGGCCGCGCCCGCTGCTGGCGGATTACCTCGACCGCTACTCCCCGCGCCAGATGCGCCGCCACAACGTCTTGCCCGGCCTGACCGGCTGGGCGCAGGTCAACGGTCGCAACGGCATCTCATGGGAGCAAAAGTTCAGCCTAGACGTGTGGTACGTGGACCACTGGTCTCTGTGGCTGGATATCAAGATCCTGGCGCTGACCTTGTGGCATGTCTTCCGCCAGGACGGCATCAGCCAGCCCGGCCATGCAACCATGGAGGAATTCAAGGGCAGCGGACACAAGCGCAAGCCCAAGGGTAAACGCCGCCGCGGGAAGCAGCCCCAAAGACAGCAGTATAGTTAGCAAAGAAGACGGAAAGTAAAAATCGTACCGTTGTGGGGCGTGCAGTCGCCCCACAACGGTACGTTTGATCATCCCTTACGGATTGAATGGATTGATATACCCCTTCGTCAGTTCCCCGATCATCTGTTCGGTTAGGCGCTGCTTGCCGGGGGTGAAAATATCTGCGTTCACGTCTGCAAAGGTGATCCCGGCGCTGAGCGTTTGGCCGCCCTGTCCTTGCAGCAGCCCTGGCCACAGCGCTTGCAGCGGTGTGACCAGGTCGGTTTGCAGGGTCAAGAGCCAGCGGGGACGCACCTGGTCGCTGGGGGTCTGCCCGCCGAACAGGTAGAAGCCGCGTGAGCCCAGGTCATACAGCAGCTCAGGGTTACTGACCTGCCCGTCCACGTAGACCACGTACACCACCGACTGCGACAGCGTGCCGGCGACGTTCTGCCAGTCTGCCAGTGAAGCGCTCGAGGGCAGCGATACCGGCACCGGGAAACGCACGTACGGCGCCAGCTGCGGCAGGCAGCGCCCGCAGTAGTATGCCCCGCCGTTGCGGAAGTTGTCATCGATCGTGCCGCCCAGGGAGGTATCCGCCGGGAGCAGTCCCGCTGCCCGCCAATCATTGGCCATGACGACCGAGATGAAGCCGGCAGCGAAGGTCTCGTATTCTTTATGCACCCGGATCACGCTTACGTTGCCCGGCGCTTGCAGGTCGGTTTGGCTGACGATCACAAACTGCGTGCCGGGCGCGGCGCCGGCGATTTCCGCCAGGTTGTCTTGCGCTGAAGTCAGCACCACCACCCGCCAGCCCGGCTGCACGTCGCCCGGCCCCAATGCCGCCCGCTCCTCAAACTCGTCGCCGTTTTGAGCTGCCAGCTCTTGTACGGCCGCTTGCAGCGCCTGCGATTGCACGCTCGCGCCGTCTCCTGTCACCAGCACCACCTTCGAGACAGGCACCGGCGTAGCAGTGCTCTCCGCCGCCGTCGACAGTTGGACGGGCGCTTCGAGTGTGGGTGATTCCATGGCAGGTGTGGGGGTTGGGGCCGCACAGGCGCTCAACAAAAGCAGCGCCGGAAGAAGGATGGTCAGGATCTTGCAGCGATTCAGAGCGTAGCGATGGGATTGGGACATGGGTGTAATTTTACACCAGAAACAAGATGTTCTAAGAAGTGCTATGGAACGCTGCCTGAAATACTGGGAACCGCAGAAAGCTTAAAATCACTTTCTAAGGACTGTATTATAATAAGACAATGATCGAGCTCAGCATCCCCGGGCGTGGAGTCATTCAATTGGAGCACCTGGTCTGCGATGTCAATGGAACATTGGCATACGATGGCCGGTTAATTGAAGGCGTTTCGCGCCGGCTGCAAGCCTTGAAAGACCGCTTGCAAATCCATTTGATCACTGCCGACACCCACGGTCTCCAGAAGGAGATCGACGAGCAGCTCAACCTGCAAGCCGTGCGCCTGACACAAGGTGAAGAGGCCGCCCAAAAAGCAGCCTTCGTACGGCGGCTGAGCGCCGAGAAGGTGGCGGCGGTCGGCCAGGGCGCAAACGACACCGAGATGCTGCGGGCCGCTGCCATCGGGATTGCCATCCTCTCCAAAGAAGGCCTGGCCACCGAGGCCCTGCTGGCTTCCAATTTGCTCGTTCCCGATATCCTGACTGCCCTGGACTTGCTCGAAAAACCAATCCGGATCGTTGCTTCGTTACGAAAATGAGCCTACCGACTAGCGAACCCTTGAACCCAGAGGAAGAAAGTATGCCCCCGGCCCGCCGCAGGCGGGCTCGGCGCGCCATCGTTACCGGCGACCGCTCCGAGCGGGCCAAGTTCCTGGAAGAGCTTGCCAAGCGGGTTTACCCGTCGATCGATTTCTTCTTGTTCTCGCTGCTCGCCAGCCTGATGCTGGGTGCGGCCGTGCTGTTCGACGCGCAGGCCCTGTTCGTGCTGGCCGCTCTGGTATCGCCCTTTATGGGACCCCTGGTCGGCCTGTCGTTGGCAACCATGGTGGGCTCGTGGCGCTTCTTCCTGCAGTCGCTGACCGGCTTCATCATCGGCAGCCTGCTCGTGTTCATCGGTGGGTTGGCTGCCGGGTTGTTGGTGCAGGTTTGGCCCCATCCCTCTTTCGTGCAGGGGGTCCATCACGCCCTGTTCACCTGGCCGGACTTCTTCGTGCTGACCATCGGCGCGGCCATGACCACCTTCTTGCTGGTCCGGGCGCCCAAGCAGCGCCCACTGGTCGCCAGCACCGCCCTGGCCTACGAGGTCTACCTGCCGATCGGCGTGGCGGGCTTCGGCTTGACCGGGCACGTCGCTGGATTGTGGCCCAATGGCCTGCTGGTCTTCGCCATCCACCTCGGTTGGGCGGCCCTGATTGGAGCGATCACGCTGGCGTTGATGGGTTTACGCCCGTTCAACTGGTTTGGCTACGCCCTGGGAGCCTCACTCGGCATGGCCGGTGTGGTCGCCCTGGTAGTCGTAAGCGGTTTCGGCATGGCCATGCGCGCCCAGGCTCCGGTTATCCTGCCGACGCAGACCAGGACGCCCACGGTCACGCTGACCGTCACCCCCACCGAAACACCCAGGCCCCCCACCGCCACTTCCTCACCGACCAACACGCTCGTGCCCACCCTTACCCCAACGGTCACAGTCAGCCCGGTGCCGACGCCTGTTTGGGCGCGCATCAAGCCGAACGACATGGGCGGCGCCATTGTGCGCGAGCAGCCGAACTACGATTCCCCTGTTGTGATCTCGCTAATTAATGATAAACTGGTGGAAGTCCTCCCGGATGTCTATCAAAATAAAAATGTCACTTGGGTGAAAATCCGGACCCCCGAGGGGGTTGAGGGCTGGGTTGTTCTCTCTTTATTGGTAACAGCGACCCCTGCTCCTGCCTGGTAAACGCGGGCGGGACGATTCATACCGACGGCTTCACAACCGAATAACTCGCATTACAAATTCACATGACTCAGGAGTACACTCATGCCAATTCACTTTGGAACAGATGGCTGGCGCGCTGTTATATCCGACACCTTTACGTTCAATAATCTCCGCATGGTTACTCAGGCCATCGCTGAACTCGGTGGCCTCTTCTGAATGGCACAACGGCCACACCATCGATCCCGAGCCCGACCTGCATAAAATGGTGGTGGGTTATGATACCCGCTTCCTCTCCGATCGCTATGCCACCGATGTGGCGCGCGTATTGGCGGCCAATGGTTTTACTGTCTACCTCGGACAGGCGGACGGCCCTACCCCGGCTTATTCCTATGCGGTCCACAATCTGGGAGCCATCGCAGGTGTGATGATCACTGCTTCGCATAACGCCCCGCGCTACAACGGCGTCAAGCTCAAATCTGCCTACGGCAGCTCGGCTTCACCTGAGCAGTGCCGCCGGGTGGAGGTCTACCTGAACGACAACGAAGCCCAGGCTCGCGGCCCCAACTTGATCGACTACGACAAAGCCCGCGATGAAGGCTTGATCGTCCGTTTCAACCCCATTCCCCCTTACCACGATCACCTGCGCAAGCTGATCAACTTTGACATCATCGCTGAAGCCCAGCCGCGTGTGGTGATCAATTCGATGTATGGCTCAGGCCGCGGCGTGATTCGCGGCATCCTGCAGGGCACCGGCTGCGAAGTGCACGAAATCCGGGGCGAAATGAACCCCGGATTCGGCGGCGTACACCCCGAGCCGATCGCCCGCTTCCTCTCGCCGCTGGCAGGCGCCATCAGCACCGGCCTGGGCAACTTCGGCCTAGCGACCGACGGCGACGCCGACCGCATCGGCGCAATGGACGAGCGCGGCAACTTCGTCGACCCGCATAAGATCATGGCCCTGGCCCTGCGCTACCTGGTCGAGAAGCGCGGCCTATCCGGCTCTGTCGTGCGCACCGTCTCCACCACTCGCATGATCGACCGCCTGGCCCAGCGCTACGGCGTGAACGTCTACGAGACCCCGGTTGGCTTCAATCACATCGCCGACTACATGATGAACGACGATATCCTGATCGGCGGCGAGGAATTGGGTGGTATCTCCTTCAAGGGTCACATCCCTGAGGGCGACGGCGTCCTGATGGGCCTGCTGCTGATCGAGATTGTGGCCGAGTTCGGGCGTTTCGTTGTATGAGCTGGTGGAAGACCTGCTCGAACAGGTTGGGCCAGCCTTCTACGAGCGCAAAGACCTGCGCCTGGTTCACCCGGTCTCCAAGGCCAAGATCATTTCTTGCCTGACCGACGAAGCCCCATCCCAAATCGGCGGCGAAACCATCGTCAACGTCAGCACCCTCGACGGCGTCAAGTACCTGATGTCCGACGACTCCTGGCTGCTGATCCGCCCCTCCGGCACCGAGCCGGTGCTGCGGGTCTATGCCGAGGGCCGCACCAAGGATATGGTCAAGGCGCTGCTCACCTTCGGTGAAGGTATCGCCAACAGCCTCCGGTAAGTCCCTTCCGTCGCCTACCTATATCAAGCAAAACAGATCGAGCGGTTTTCTACCGCTCGATCTGTTTTGCTTGGTCGGCTGCAACTACTCAGGCAGAGGCGCTTAGCAGGCTGTGTGTGGCGCGGGATGCGCTGCACCACAAGCAGCCTGTCAAACACCTCTGCCTGGCAGTTACGATCGGCTAAACTTTTCTACTTGCTGTTGACCAGCCGCAGCCGGCGCACGAGCAAGATCACGGCCACCAGCAGGATGGCCGCGCCGAGCAGGCTGGGCACGCCCGCCTCGTCGGCGAAACCGGTCTTGGGCAGCGCAGTGGGTGTGATTGCCGCGCCCGCCGCCAGCAAGCCGCCGGCGGCTTGGGTCAGCAGCGCCGAGACGGTCGCCGTGCGGGCCAGCATGTCCGCTCCGATGACCGGAACAGACGTTTCTGTGGGGATGGGTGTGGCCGTGGGGGCAATCACCGACGTCGCCGAAGGGACGGGAGTTTCCGTCGGCGGCACGGGAGTGTCCGTATCGGTCGGGGCCAGCTGCAGCATCGCTTCCACCTGCGTGGCTGCCATCGAGGTGGCGGTGTTTTGCGCGTTGAGCTCAGCGGCCGCGTCGACGAAGGCTTGATTGCGCTGCGGCAGCACGACAGCTGCGTAAACCGCCATGGCGATAACGGCGAGCAGGAAAACGCCGCCAATCACGCCTAACGCTATATAAAAAGGTCGGTTCGCTGCGGATGCCGCACCTGCCGCGGGCGCAACCGGATCCGGCGCAACCGGTTCGGAGTCAAAGTCTTCCAGCATGTTGTCATCGATATCGCTCATGGCGTGCCTCCTGGGGCCAGTATTATGTTGTCGCAGGCTTCAATTTTCGGATACTGCCTTTTAAAAAATCGTTTCGCGCGTTATGCCAAAACTTCCAGGTTTGCCAGCGGCACGGTTACGTGCACGCCGTTTTCCATCCGGACGCTGGCGCAATGGGCGCGCAGGCCGTTGGGGAGCCGGGTATAGCCCGGCAGGATCTTCGTAATTTGACCGGTTTGCCCGCTGTAGGGCAGGATCACCACCCGCACCGTCTGACCGCTGTGGAAGGTGTCTGCGTCCGAGGGCAGCTCGGCCGAGGACGGCAGTGGGATCAACAGCTCGGGTCGTTCACCCCTCAGGGCGTCCCAGCGAACTGCGTTCAGGCACACCGCCCGCTCTTTATTGGTGGTCAATACTTTATAGGCCACACTGTCGATTGGAGTGCGGCCGGTGCCTTCGATCACCATGACCGGGTAATGCACCTTCTCGGCGGCTGCGAGCACATCGGCGCTGGCGCTGCCCAGAATCAGGCCGCGCAAGGGCAGCTCTTCTCCCACTTGCAGGGCTTCCGGCTGCTCGCAGTGCCCGGCCAGCACCACCGCGCTGCGCATCGATACGTCCAGGCGTTCGCTGGTCAGCATATCGTCCGGGCTTTGGGCCAGCGCCAGCAGCATGCCCTGGTCCAGCCGGCCGTTGCCCCACACCCCTTGCACCAGCACGCCGGTCGAACTCGATCACCACCCCTCGCTCGGGAATGATCTCGACAACCTCGCCGGTGTATCCGGCCTGCAGCTGGAATGGCTCGGAGGGCGCTTCGATCATGACCCGCCCGCCGCCAATGTGGATGATCTCGCCGCTGACCGGGGCGCGCACCACCCGCTTGAACAGCCCGCCCTTCTGGGCCAGGATGTCGCCTTCCATCACGCGTTCGTTGACGCGCCGTTCGAGCACGCTCTCGATCGAATCTTTGCGGTTGAGCCGCAGCGAGTTGCGCACATCCACCAGCACGTGCTGGCTCTGCTGTCCGCACTCAGCGACGACGTCGGTGGCGTTGACCTTCTGCCCGGTGTGCGCGATGATGCGGCCAGTGTACGGCAGCATGCGCTGCCTGCGGACGCGGGTGAGGGGTAAGATGTGGGTTACCGGTGATATCATCTCTGTTCTTTCAATCATGCTAGCTGCCAATCGAGGTGGCCCATTTTTGTAACATTTCCTGCCGCCTGGCGTCTTCCTTGGGAAGGCGCAGCGGGCGGCCGCGTGCGTCGATCACAACGCCCAGCGCGCCACCGACGATCTTGAAGCTGCCTAAGCCGCGCTTGCCGCGCTGGTCGATCTCCAGCGGGCGCAGCGCCTGCAGGTGGATGCGAGCCGACTGCCCGGAGCGCAGCGGCAGGGCGACCAGCGAACCTTGCTTCACGTCCAGCCGAGTCTTGTTGCCCTCTTCCACTTCCAGTTCCACCCGTAAGATGGGCGTGCCCATTTTAGAGCGGCTGATGGGGCTGATCACGGTACCCAGGTTGAGGAAGGCATTCGATTCGAGCAGCTGTACCGGCAGCACCGGGTTGCTGGTCGAAATGGCTCCCAGGCTTGGGATCAGGTTGTTCTGATCGAGGATCAAAGTGGTAACGCCCACCGGCTGGAGCCCGTCCAACAGCATCAGCAGCGCCTGGGCCGGGGAGGCCGCCCCGCTCAGGGCCGCGCCGCTGGCCAGGATCGGCTCGAACGCCATGCCAATTGCCGGGTAACGCAGCAGCACCTGACGCATGGCAATCTGCAGCAGGTGGCGGACTGCCGCCTGCTCGATCGCCAGGGCTTCAGTCGTGACCGGCAGGCTGCCGGGGAACAGGCTCTTCTGCCACAGGTAATCCCGCACGGTCGGCTCTTGGATATTAGCGGGCAGCCACTGCATGACACCCGCCAGCGAGCCATCCTGTAAGGCCCGGGCTGCTCCGCCGCCTGTGCCGTAGGGGAACACGTTCAGCGCCAGCTCGCCGCCGCTCCCGGCCGCGATCGTGGTGCTGCTCCCGCCGACATCGACGCCCAGCACGCCTTTGACCGGGTCGTACAGTTTGCTCAAGAAACGCACGATGCGCCCGAAGGCGTAGGGGGTGGGCATCGGCGCCTGGACGCTGACCTCTGCCAGCCGCTGCAGTCCGCCGATCTGTTTGTAACGCACATCGGTCACCACCCGCGACAGCGCCTCCGCGGCTGGGTCCAGGTCTTCCTGGTCGATCGAGGGGCGCACGTTTGCCGCCAGGTTAACCGGCGTCCAATGTTCGAGGACTTCCTTGATTTTCTTGCCCAGCGCCTGGTTCCCGGCGTACAGCACTTGAGGGCGGCGCTCCTGCGGCAGCACACGTAGGGTCAAGTTGATCACGTCGACCAGTTTGAACACCGAACGGGTGGCCCCGTTCTCGGTCCCGCCGGTCAGGATGATGATATCCGGTTCGGCTTTGAGGACCGCATCCATTTGCACGTCGGTGCGGCGGTGATCGGTCAGGCCAATGCTCTCCACCACCTTGCCCTGGATGGCGTTGACCAGCCGTTGCGCGCTTTCGAGCGACACGTCGCCGAGCAGCCCCGCGGTTACGACCCGCAGCTCGTGCCCGGCTGAATAGGTGACCACCAGGCAGTCCACCCCTTGTCCGCCCGGCCTCGTCGGCAGGATCAACTGCATCGATTCCGAAATCGACAAACACTCGCCCGGTCACCTCGGTCAACTGGCCGAGGGCCTGGTGGATGCTCTCTTCGACGTCTTGATAGGGGGCGTTCAGCGTGCAAGGCGCAGTTCCACCGGCAATAAAGCGGTACTGCCCGTCCACCACGTCGAACAGCACCGTGCGGGTATGAACGGAGCCCAGGTCGATTGCCAGTACAGATTCAGCGTCAACGATAGATGTGGTCATGGCACCTGTTTAGAAGAATGACAGAATCAGCAAGACTGCGTCTTCAAAGAAGTTCAAGCGGTCGATCAGCGCCGTTAGGGCGGCGAAGTACACCCCGGCGAACAGCGCGCCCAGCGTGATGGCGATGAAGATCTGCCCGATTCCGGCGATTGTCTCGACGAAAGCGGCCCGCCGCGGGGGCAGATCGCCACGCGAGCGCGCCCCGAACTGGAAGTAGATCAGCGTGGAAACCACTCCGATCAGCACGATGATGCCTTCCACCAGCAGGGCGATGGGATTGCGGCCCAAGGCGGCCCCGCTGCGGAAGTCGAACAGGTTGACGGTAGCGATGCCCTGGGCGATCAGCGTGCCCAGCACAGCCCCACCCAGTATCACCGCTGCCCCTGCCCCGACCAGGTAGGCCATCGAGACATTGCCCAGCCGGGCCAGCCGTGGCGACAGCTTCGTCAGCAGCAGCAGGCTCAAGGCCAGCGGGATCAGCGTCAGCAGTTTCTCGGACATCGAGCCGCTGATCAGCGGGATTATCAGGCGGGGCAGCAGCAGCTGGTAGATCACGATCACGGCCACATAGCCCGCTGTAACGCCTATGAACAGGTAAGACACCAGCCGGAACAGCGGATTGTCCCCGAACAGGTAGAAGAACACCAGCAGGGTGATGACGAAACTAACGACGGTCCAGATTAAGTCCGACGGTTGCATAGCGGCTGTGCCTCGTGTTAAGCTTTCGGACCTTTGACGAGTGAAAGGATGCCCTGGAGAATGGCTCCTAAGACGAGAATGACAATGGCAATACGCACGCCCGCATAGAAGGCGTTCCAGTAGCCGGGGGAAACGTAAGTTTCCTCTTGCGGCACGGCGAAGTAGCTGCCGCCCAGCAGTCCGGCGATCAAGCCGTCCACCTGTCCACTGGCTACGTAAGGCTGCAGCAGCGGGGCGGCCTGGGCGCTGGTGATCATCAGCAGCGGGGTCTCACCAAAGAACGGCGCCACCTGCTCCACCCAGGCCCGGCCCACGTCGGGGGTCTCGGTCAGTACGATGACCAGGGAGAAGTCGTCCAGCGCCTGCACGCCTGCCAGGGCGGGCTGATCCCAGGCCCGCTTGCCGGTCACCGCCGAGTTCGAACTGGTAGCGGGTGACCTCCTGTGGGCTGATGGCAAACTGCTGCAGCGACAGGGTACCCCCGGCCAGGTAGCCCAGGTTGACGATCCGGTCGCTGGTGTTGGTCACTCCGGCGGTGTCGGCCACTTCTGTCAGCAGGGCGTCGGCCAGCACCGGACCGGCCGGGGTGGTGGAGATGGCGGTGATGCGCGCGTTACGCCGCATCAGCTGCTCCAGCACACCCGAGGCGGCCAGGCGCATCTCGGCCGAGTAGGCCGGGTTGTACTCGAAGGCTACTAAGACGGGAGCGCCATCGGCGAAATGATCCACCTGGGTGCGGAAGTTGATGTAGCCAAAGGAGGGGTCGCTGCCGGTGGGCTCGGCCCGGTTCAACGCGCCGCTGAACAGCAGGATGCCGATCAGGATGATGGCGATCAACAGGCGCAGCAGCACTTGCGAGACCCCCTTGCGCTGCGGGCGCACCTCGCTGGGCTTGCTCTCGTCGGCAATCGATTCTTCCAGAATGGTGGCATGGGCGCGCTGTTTGTCCGAAACATGCAGGCGGATGGAGTAGACGGGGGGCTTGCGGTACTGCCCGGCGATCCCCTCGCTGGGTAACGTACCCTGAATGCCCGCGAGCGGACCGAATTTCTCGGTGTGGCTGTCATCGACTGCGGTTCCACCGGGCGCAACCGCTTCGACCGGGCGCATGGCCTCCAGCCAGCCGGGCACCTGAGCGGGGGCGATCTCGGCGCCTTCCGCCGGAGTTCCCGCGGCGTCTGCTTCGGCTTCTTCGCCGCTAGCCAGCCATTCGGGCATCTCTTCATCGGAGAAGGGATGGTCCTCCGGCTCGACCGGCTCGGCGAACTCCCCGGTCTCGTCGAACACGAAGGCCGGTTTATTCACCGGCTCCACCACCGGCGGTTCCAGGCTCTCTTCCGACAGCCAGGCCGGCAGCTCTTCTGCCGAAAACGGGGTGAACGGCGTGATCGGAGTCTCGGAGGTTTCTTCAGAAGTCTCAGGAGTCTCTTCTGGAGCCTCTGACGCTTCTTCGAAAGTGAACGCGGTTTCCGGGGTTTCCGGCGTTTCTGTCAATGAGAAAGGAGTCTCTGGCGTTTCGGCATCCTCGGCAGGCTGTTCGACTTCCGAACGGTTTTTCAGCCAATCGGGTAGATCGCCCGGCTCGGCCGTGAATGCAGCCGGCTCCTCGGACGGCAGTCCGGTTTCGCTTCCTGGCTGTTCCACTGCTGAGGGTTGCCCGGCGGATGCGGGCGGGCTTGCCTCATCGTCGCCGGCGAACAGCCAGGATGGCAGCCCGACTTGTTCGCCCCGCTCTTGGGGTTGATCGCCAGACTGCGCCACGGGGCTCCAGTCCTCTTCATCCTCCTCAAATGCGAAGGGGTTCCTCGGTTGGGAGGTTTTTTCTTCCTGCTCCGGCTCTGGTTCCGATCCGGAGGGCTCCTTTTCAAAGGGGATGTCCCAACCGGCCATGAACCCAGCGCTGCCCGTCTCTGCGGGCGTTTCGGCTTGCGGCTTGGCGGGCTGCTCTTGGCCCTCTCCGCTCGAGAAGCGGCTCAGCCAGTCCATGCCGCCGTCATCTTCCATCTTGAACGGCGCGGGCTCTTGGGGCGTTTCTTCTTCGAAGCTTTCCTCGGAATCATCCGGGGCAAAGCCTTCATCGGAAAGTGACTTGAGCCAGCCAAGGCCGCCGGTTTCTTCTTCCTCGCCCGCTTCGGGTTCCGGCTCTTCACTCTTGGCCTGCCATGCCAGAGGCGTTTCGGCGGATGGCGTGTCTGAGGTCGGCGTTTCTTCCTTCTCACCGCCCTCCTGTGAGGACTGCCAGGATTGCAGCTCTTTCAGCCAGTCCTCCCCCGGCTCGTCCTGGCCGCTTCCGACCGGTTCAGCGGCAGGGGGTCCTGCGCTGAAATCAGGGCTGGCCGAATTGTTGGACGCCGCGAAGGCGCTCAACCAGTCGTCCCCGTCGGAGGATGATCCCCGATCGCCCTCGCCGGCCATATCCTTCATCCAGTCGGGCACATCTTCAGCCTGCTCGGCGTCATTGGAATCAAAGGCAGCCCAGTCTTCGGCGGGCTTATCCTCTTGCCCAATCTCCGATTGGCTGCGGTCGCGGATGCGCGCCAACCAGTCGGGCGCCTCACCCGCAGGCGGTTCCTCAGAGGAATTGTCGCCGGATACCCAGGGAGTTGCCTCTTCCGAGGGACCGTCTCCCCGCAGGCTTTCGAGCCAGTCGGCGCTCTCATCCTTGGATGGTTCCGGCTTGAGATTCTCCTGGCAGTTCCAACAACGAACCGCACCGGCGGGGTTTCGTGCATCACAATGTGGACAGTGAACATCAGCCATAACTAACCACTATACGGGCGATCTGCGCCCAACAGGATTCGGATTCCGGTGGTGACAGAGCCAAGGGCGACGCCGAGCAAGATGCCGCGTGCCCCGGCCAACGGCAGCCGGCTGAGAAACCCGGTAAAACCGGCAGCTGCCGTATTGTTGGTAAACGACGGGATACCTGCTCCCAAGAGCAGGAACACGATCACGCTGACCACAAACACAATCGACATCACGCCGCGACGGCGCGAGAGCAGCCGCAGGCTGGCATAGGCCAAACTAATGGCCAGCAGCGCCAGCAGCGAGATTTCGGCCGGCGCCTGGATCGAGGTGACCACATGTTGGAATTGCGGGTTTGAGGGGGTCAGCACCAGCCCGGCGCCCAGCGTCAGTAAAAACGCCAGGATCAGGATGGGGCTGTAAAAGTCCCGGCTGCGGGGGGCGGTCATCTTGCGCCAGTGCACGCTCACCAGATTGATGATCCCGATCAGCGTGGCGATCCCGAACAAGATCACACCCCAATCCAGCAGGAAGTAGCGGATCTGCTGCAGCAGCGGGATCGGGATGAAATAGCCGAGCAGGATGACGAGACCTACGGCGATGGCAACGGCGGTAGCGATGGGCGATCTCATAAGAAGTTTATTCCAAACATCCCTGCCAACAGTTTAATGATCGCCCCGGCAATCAAGGCGATGACGAGCAGCCAGCGCAGCACGTCTTGAGCCCGCAGGCTGGCCTGATGGATCGCCCCGGCCTGCAGGTAAGCCGGCAGGGCGAACAGTTCTTCGCCGATCAGGAAGTCTTCGGCGGTGGCGAACATGACCGCCTGGGCGGGCAGCGAGTTGCTGGCAGCCAGCGAGTATGCGCCCTCCTGGTTGGCGGCTTCGGTCATCAGGGCCACTTCGGGGCCAAAGTTACCGATGAAGATGTTGGTGGAAATATTCTCATCCCGGATGATCGGGATGGCGCCGGCTACGTACGAGAAGGGGGTGGGGCCGGTCAGGCGCGCCTGCGCCGGGTCGTACAGCTCGATGGCGTTGCCGGCCCGGTAGGTGGAGCGCAGGGTGTCCTTGCTGAGGATCGAGAGGGTGCCGTCGCCGCTGGTGCCGATCGGCGGGCGGTCGGAGATCATTGCCAGCGAGCCGATGCGCTCCAGCGTGGACAGACCCACGAAGCTGGAGGCGCTGTTGCGGTCGAGCACGCTGACGCGCCCAACCGAAACGTGAATGCGCTTGCCCTCTTCAATCGAGAGGCCAAGCGCACGCCGCAAGCGCCCAATCGCCGGGATGATCCGCAAGGTTCGCAGCGAGCGTGTGCGCTGCGGCAGGGAGTAAATAAATACCAACCCGGTCGCAAGAAACAGCAGCACCAGCCCAATAACGTTGTCGACAGTGATCACTGGTCACCCTCCCTGCGCAGAAAGGCAGCGAATGTTTTAGTGTCTTCCTGGTTCTCCAATAAGTGCGCCAAAGCCTTCCATTGTCCTTGTGGAGCGCGCCTCCAAGGAATGGCTGCCCCAGATACAGAAATTGGGCCAGCACCACCGACAGTGGTCCTAAGCCATCCAACAGGGCAGCGGCTGGCTCACTCATCCCCCTTTGTTGCAAGAATTGCGCCCAGGGTAGCCAGAAAGAACGTCCTTGCATACTCAAGAGTATAGCACAGCCAATAGGGGTAAGCAAATAACCTACACCTTACGATTTTTATACAATTTGATGATACAGCCGGCTGCCCTTCTCACGGTAGGCCGCAATTTCCTTGCGCATTTGCCCTTCATTCCCCCAAAATGAGCTGATCTGTGATTGGTATGCCCCCACCGCCGACTGCCACGCCTCCAGTCCTTGCCCGGTGACCTCCTGGTCATACACCAGCCAGCCCGGTCCCACCCAATCGGACAGCCGGAAGTCGTGCTCCTCTTGCACTCCGTAGGGATAATCGACGTAGAACCACAGTGACAGGTCGCTGCCTGCCGCGGCGGCTTCGGCTGCCGCTCGCACGATGCGGTGGTCGACGTGGCCTCCCGCCGTCAGCGGCACAACCAGGCGCACCGCGGCCGGGGCCTCGCGCCGTAAGATCCCGGCAATCGTCTCGACCAGCGGCTGCTCGCCGGGATGGTACGGCCGGAACAGGTCATCGCGGGCGTGAATCACCGGCTGGCCGCCAGGCAGCCGGCGGTAGATGCACTCCGGCAGGTCGAAGTGGCGCGGCGCAGCGCCAAGCCTGGCGCAAGCTTCCATGTCCTCCGCTCGCCGGATCGCATACGCGTCCATCCCGCCGCCCCAACGCTCGTGCAGCTCCTTGGCAAACGGCGAGAGCAGCGGCCCCGGCGGCGGATCGGCTGTGAAGAAGGTCCACACCTCCACCGTCTCGCCCGCCCGCACCTGTTCATAGATGATCCCGCCGCATGACAGCACGGCGTCGTCTGTGTGAGGGGAAAGGTAAATCCAGTGCATGAATTGGTTATACTGACAATCAGGAAATTCGTCAATAAGGGACTAGAAACCATCCGAATCCCTCCTGGCGAATTGCCTAATCGCCCCCTCTCTGGTACACTTTTCTTAAGAAAGTGTTCCCAAGGAGATCGCAATGGGTTTTTTAGGTGACCTGTTTTCCGGAGCCCCAACTCCGTCAAAGAACAAGCGCGAGGTCCAGCGCATGATCGACGAGCTGGTCAAGATCGGCAAGCGCGACGACTTCCTTTCCGAGCGGCCCGGCGGGCAGTTCAACGCGCAGTGCCGCAACAAGGAAGCGCGCGCCATCGGCAAGCGCCTGCACGAGATTGGCGGCATGGACCTGATGGAATACGCTCACAGGAAGGTGAGCAAGAAAGCCGGGAAGAACCTAGCCGCCCACCTGGAGTACTGCTGGGCCGAAATCGGCAACTGGATGAAGGCATTCGAATAAAGTGAGAAAAGAATAGAGAGCAAGGGACCGTTCACTGTGAACGGTCCCTTGCTCTCTTTATTTATTTGCCCTTCGCCATCTCTAAAATCTGGGTCGTAAACACCGTCTTTACATCCACCTGGGGCATGGCGTCGTACTGCTGGAGCATGTCCGCCAGCGCCTGCCACTGCTGCGCCGTTTGCCAGCCGATGCCGTTCTGCTGCGTGGCGTCGCTCTCCAAATCCTTGAACTCCGCTTCCATCATGAACTTCATCAAGCCCCGGTCGGTCTCGGGCCCGGTATATTTCATCACTGCATCCAGGGCCTCATCTTCATGCGTCCGAGCGTAGTCGATACCCTTCAGCGCCGCCCGCAGGAAGCGTGCCAGCATTTCGGGCTGCTGCTGCAGCGTCTCGTCGCTGGTCACGTAGGTCAGCCCCAGGGTCGGCACGTTGTAATCGGCAGCGTCCCACAACACCAGCTGCTTGCCCCAACTCTCCAACTGGTACGGCTCGTTGGACTTGTAGACCGGGTAGACATCCACCTTGCCCTCGGCCAGCAAGCGCGGGTCGAAGCCCACATTTACCAGCTCGATCTTGCTCGGGTCGGCCCCGGCCAGCGCCAACAGGGCATACAGGTCGGGCGGCGGAGCGCCCTTGTAGCCCACGGTGTGCCCTTCCCAATTTTTGGGTGTCTTCATCCCCGATTCCGCTAGGGCGGCGTAGGCCTGCTGCCCACGCTGCCCGATCAATGCGATCGAGACCAGCGGCAGGCCCGGATCGGCCCGGCGCTTGAGCAGCACGGCCGCGTCTTGGGTGGTCACCTGCACCTTGCCCGAGGCCACCAGCTGCAGGTGCTGTCCCTGCCCGGCCGAATGTTCGATGGCCACGTCCAGGTTCTCCTCCTGGAAGAAACCCTTCTCCTGAGCCACGTACACACCCACGAACGGTAGATCGGCCTGCGGCTTATACCCGGCCATAAACGTCATTGCCAGCGGCGCAGCGGTCGGCGCGGGAGTCACTATCGGCTGGCAGGCGGCCAGCAGCAGCATAACGGTTAGCAGTAAAGAGCCCTTTTTCATTCATCCCTCCTGAAGCTTTTAACGTGAAGGCGCAAAACCGCAAAGAAAAGCTTCAAAATTTACATTTTATAAAGTTTTTCTTTGCGCCTTCGCGCTCTTGCGTTTCAAATTTAGTCTTCTCTTGCCGCTTGCCAGAACACCACTCTCCGTTCGGCAAACGACAGCAGATGATACAGGCTCATCCCGGCCGCGGCCAGGATGAAGATCGCCGCGAACAGGAACGGCAGATTGAGGTTGGTGTAGGCCAGCCACATGGTGCGGCCCAGACCGCCGGACGCTCCGGTCCATTCGGCCACCACCGCGCCGATCAGCGCCAGCGGGGCCGAGATTTTCAGCGCCGCAAACAGGTACGGCAGCGCCGAAGGCAGGCGCAGGTTTGTGAACACCTCCCAGCGGCTGGCCCGCCACGAGCGGAACAGGTCCAACAAAGCCGCATCGACCTGCTGCAGCCCGGTCAGGATGTTCACCAGCACCGGGAAGAAGGTCAGCAGGGCGGTGATCAGGATCTTAGGCAGCACTCCGAAGCCCAGCCACAGGGTCAGCAGCGGGGCGATCGCCACCAGCGGTGTGGATTTGACCAGGATCGCCAGGGTCATCACGCCGCTTTCCAGGCCGGGCCACAGGGTCAGCAGCCCGGCGATCAGCGCACCCGCCAGCACGCCTAACACCAGCCCTACCATGGCCTCGCCGATGGTGATCAGCGTGGCGCTTGCGTATAGGTTTAAATTCTGCGCCAGGGTGATCAGCACCCGCGACGGTGCGGGCAGCAGGTAGATCGGCACGCTGAACAAGCGCACCGCCCCCTCCCACAACAGCAGGAATGCCAGCACGATGCCCCACGCCACCACCCCTGAGGACAGCCGTACCGGCCGGGCTTCGGCCGCATGGGCCAGCTCACCCCGAGCACGCATCAGGATACCTCCTGCCTCAGGCGGACGTCTAACCCCAAGGCGTTCCGCAGCTGCGCCAGCCGTGTTTGGAATTCCGCCGAGGACTCGACCCGCGGCCGCGGCATCTCGATCGGCAGGTCCAGTGCGATCCGCCCGGGCTGCGGGCTGAAAACCAGCACCCGGTCGGCCAGGTGGACGGCCTCGTAGATGTTGTGCGTCACCCACAGAACCGTCGGACGCAGCGGCTCCCACAACGCCACCAGTTCATGGGTCAGGCGTTCGCGGGTCAGCTCGTCCAGTGCGGCGAAGGGCTCGTCCATCAGCCACAGCTTGGCGTCCAGGGTTAAAGTGCGCGCCAGCGCCAGGCGCTGCTGCATGCCCCCCGAGAGCATGAAGGGATAAGCGTTCAGAGCGTCGCCCAAGCCCACCCGCTCCAACGCCTCGTCCGGTGAGAAGCGCGGCGGGTGTCCGTTGCGGTGGAAGCGCTGCGCCAGGGCCACGTTGGCTTTTGCAGTCAGCCAGGGCAGCAGCGCCGGGCTCTGCGCCATCCAGGCGACGCGCCTATAGACCGTGCGGTCGATTTCATCGCTGCCGTTCAGGCGGATGCTGCCCGTCTGTACCTCCAACAGCCCCGCGATCAACCGCAGCAGGGTGGACTTGCCGCAGCCGCTCGGCCCGATGATGGCCACAAACTCGCCCGACCCCACTTCCATCGAGACCCCGTCCAGCGCCGGACGGGGTGGGTGGGTAGGAAAGTTGTGTCGCAGATTTAGGATCGAGACGTGCATGCTATTACCCCGCTTTCAATGGTCCCGAGACGCCCTGCCAGCCGCGCAGGTAGTCCGGCTGGATTCGGAACGCCTGCTGCACCCGGCTGGCCGGCCCTGCCAGGGGGTGGCCCAGGTAGCGTTTGGCCATCCGCTGCAGCAGCTGACCGAGGTCCACCTGCGCGTCCTCGGCGTTCAAGGGCCGGGCCTGGCCTCGCACCACCACCCGGCGCAGCGGCGGCCAGGGCTCGTCCACGCTGATCGACACGCCCGGGTTCTGCAGCACGTAACTAGCCCACTGCGAGCCCTGCCAGGCGATCACGGTGAAGCTCTCGCCGTCCCATTCCTGCCAGACCGGGATGACGTGCGGGCTGCCATCCGGGCGCACGCAGGCTAGCCGCGCCGCCCAAGGTCCGCGCAAGAAAGCTGCGATCTGCTCGTGAGCCAGCGGCGAGGTGGGCTGCAGGCGCGAATCGGGCTGCATGTGATAGGGAGCATAGACAGGCGCACCCAGGTGATACGACAGCCGCGCCGCCAGCACACGCAAGTCTGGCAGGAAAGCTTTCAGCAGCCCCTCTCGCTCCCAGCGAAAAGCGCGGCGCCGAGAGCAGCAGGGTCGCATCCGGTCGGCTGCCGTCGCGGCAAATGGGCAGCGCCAGGTCGAAGGTGTCGTCCAATTCGCCGAAAGCGTAGCCATTGGTGCGCACCTCTTCGGGCGGCTCGGCTTGCAGCGCCACAGCAGCCGCATCCAGCCCCGGCGCAGGCTGCCCGGGCGTCAGCACGCTGCGCACCTGCTGCGTGCCCTCCACTTGGGCCAGCAGCAGCGGCCCACTCTCCGAGGGGGTCACCAGCGCCAGGGTTTCCGGCCCGGATTGGTGGGCTGCTTCCTGGTAAAATGCAGACAGCAGGTCTTTGGAGGTGGGGGAGGCGGCCGAGCGCCACAACTCCAGCCGCGGCCCGGCCCGGTAGCGCCCGCGCTTCTCAGCCTGCTCGGCGTAGCCCAGCGATTTGAGCGTGCCTAACAGCAGGAACAGCGAGCTGCGCGACAGCTCCAGCTGCGGCAGCATCTCCTGCGGCGTCAGGCCATCGGGATGGTCGAGCAGCAGTTCGATCAGGCGCAGGGTTCGTTCGGCGGTTGGTACCAGCGGGTCGGTCGGCATCGTCTACTCCTTTGGACGTAAGTCCAGTATACCGGACGATGAGGGAAAAAGCAATAACAGAGAGCAGAGAACGGCCCCTTGCATTTGCAAGGGGCCGTTCTCTGCTCTCTGTTTTCTGCTTTCTATGATTGCTTGAGCAGCCCCTCTCGATACACCTGTGCGAACAAGGCGCTGACCACCACCGCCAGGTAGGGCGACACCACCAGCCCCACGACCGGGAGCAAGCAGCACAGCACCATGCTCATATACAGCGTCGTGGAGATAAAGCTCAGGGCGAAGAACATCCCGCCTGCCAGCAAGTAGGCCAGCACGTAGCCCAGGAAGTTCGCCTTGAATACCCGCCACATCTCGCCAAAATGGAACCCGGCCGCGAAGCGGTCCTTGGCTGCGGCGTTCCCCAATGCCACCGGCAGCACCACGGATACGATCATCTGCAGCAAGTAGACCAATGCGAAGAACACGAAGAACACGAACGGGACCAGCGAGAACAGTCCGGCCAGGTCGGAGTTGTGTGAGCGGTCGACGGCCGTCATGACCCCGATGAACGTGACGAGGTAGCTGCCAAACACGAGCGTGAACAGCACCGCTACCGGCAGGCCGTAAACCAATGAGACCCCGAAGAACTTCAGGCCATCTCGGAACAGCTTGCCCCAGTCGTCCCATTCTGGCAGGTACAGGCTGCCGGTGTGGATCACCGTCTTCATGATCTGATACAGGTATCCCAGCAGGAAGATGGATGGGATGATGGGGATGATGATACCGCCGAGCAGCATCACGGCCGCAATGGCCAGTTTTGCGCCGGCGCGCTCGGCTTGGAATGGGAATCGCAGCAGATCCTGCAGCCCTTCGGTCGAGAAGGCGTGGGTCATGGGTTCCTCCTGGAATGATGGTGGATAGGTTCGCTACGGATAAGGGAATTGCTTCTTTATTGTAGTGGAAATCAGGTAGTTAGGCAATTGGGCAGGCAGGCAATTGGGCAATTGGGCAATTGGGGCAATCTGGCAATTGGGCAATTGGTGAATTAGGCTTCACCTGCAGCCCAATCGCCTGATTGCCTGATCGCCAAATTGCCAAATTGCCTGATCGCCCAATCGCCCAATTGCCAGATTGCCTAACCGACTTCTGTAAAAGGCTCTCCCCGCATCAAATACAAACCATACCCGACAAAAATCAAGATATAGATGCTCGCAATGACCACCAGCGCCAGGCTGACGCTTTGCCCGCCGATCTCGCCAGAGTTGACGAAGGCGGCGAAGTCGGTCAGGCCGTGCGCCATCATCAGCGGCCAGATGACGCCGCCGCGCACCGCCATGGCCGCATAGGCGAAGCCAATTGCCAGCGCATAGCCAATCTGCACCAGCACGTACAGGCCGTTCGAACCGGCCAGGATGTTGATGCCGTGCGCAAAGCCGAACAACCCGGCCGAGACCAGCACCGCCATCCACGCGCCGCGCGGCATGAACGCTCGCAGGATCAGGCCGCGAAAGGCGGTCTCTTCCACGAATCCGACCGCCGCCGCCAGCACCAGGAACCCCAGGATGACCGGGATCGCCCGCACCCGTACGCCGAAGATCAGGTTCCCCAGCACCGGGATGAAGGCCGGCAGGTACAGCGCCATTGCCTGCTGTGAGCCAGACTGGCGAAAGCCGATCCGCCGCCACCAGCCCATGGCGCTGACGACGATCACGAAAAGGATGACCAGCGCCAGTTCGGTGTAGGTGGCAAAGGTGGTCGCTGGAAAGCCAACCCGTCTGGCGATCACAACCCCCACGGCGTTGACAGCGAAAATGAGCAGCAAGATCAGGATACTGAAGAGCCAGGGATGACGCTCAGCAAGAGAACGAGATTCCATCATCTCTACATCCCCCGATTTCTCGGATTCTCACTTAATAAGATCATCCCTTCCCTCATTGAGGGAAGGGATGATAAGGTTTCTGCTTACTGCCCGAGGAATTCGTCGATCGCTTCGAGCAGGTTGTCCACGTCGCACACCTGGGTCTCGCCCATTGTGGCAATCCGGAAGTTCTTTTCTTTGAGCTTCCCGTAACCGTTAGCCACCCGCATGTCACGCGCCAGCAAGAATTTGTTCAAGTCACCGACGGCGAAGCCGCGGGTGTTGACCAGCGAGGTGACGGTCTTGGAGCGGTAGGGTTTGGGGGTCAGGGGCGGCATGTCGCGTTCTTCGGCCCAGTTCTGCACCCGCTGCGCCATTTCGGCGTGCCGGGCGAAGCGGTTCTCCAGGCCCTCGGCCAGGATGCGGTCGAGCTGCACGTCCAGGGCATAGATCAGCGGCATGACCGGCGTCATGGGGGTGGAGTCTTTGGCGCGGTGCTTCTCCATCCGCACCAGGTCGAAGTACCAGCCGCGGTTCTCGACGGTCTCGGCCTTCTTCATCGCCCGCTCTGAAACGGCCGCAAGCGACAGCCCCGGCGGCAGGGCCAGGCATTTCTGCGACGAGGTCAGCAGGAAGTCTAATCCCCAGGCGTCCGTCTCGATCTTGACGCCGCCCAGCGAGGAGACCGCATCCACCAGGATCAGCGTATCGGGGCTGACTTCGTGCACAACTGCGGCCAGATCCTGGAGCGGGTTCTCCGCCCCGGTGGAGGTCTCGTTGTGGACGATGGTGACGGCTTCGTAGTGTTTTTGCTTCAACGCGTCGGCCAGCATCTCGGGCGTGATCACTTCACCGTAACCGGCTTCGAGAACATCAACTTGCTTGCCGTTCGTGGCGGCGACGTCTTTCCAACGCTGCGAGAATGCGCCGTTGACGCATGAAAGTACAGTCTCCTGGACAAGGTTGCGGATGCCGGCCTCTTGCATTCCAGAACCGGAGCTGGTGCCATGGTAGATGTGGTTCTCGGTAAAGAACAACTTCTTGGCCTTGTCCTCCGTCCGGTGGAAGATGGCTTCAAAATCTTTGCTGCGGTGCGGCATCATTGGTTTGGCCTGCGCTGCCAGTACTTCGGGGGCAACATCGACTGGACCAGGAACGAACATGGGTGCCATAAAACTCTCCTTTTAGGATCGGTAGAGGTTGTCTAAAGACTGGAAGGCGCCGCACCCAGAAGTGCAGCGCTTACCAGAGATCACCCAAGGAAGAATGACAGGATCACCAGGATCGAGATAAAGCTGGCGGCCATGATGCCGATCTTGCGCAGATCCTGCTTGACGAAGGTGTAATCCGGGTTGAACTCGCTGCTCAGGGCAGGGCGGTTCGCGGCGGATTGGGCCTTCTTGGTGTTGGGAACGCTCGGTGCGGCCTGGCGTTGGGTCTCGCTCAAGCGGTTCCCACGGGAAACCTGGCGTTTTTTGCTTTTAGCCATTGTCGTACTCCTTCTCATCAAATAATTGCTTACGATTGCTCTTCCAAATAGGCCGAGATCACAATGCGCTGCTTGTCGACCATATAGGGATAGCAGGATATTAATGTTACCACGGGTTCGACGGTTGCATCCATGACTTCGACCTGATTCGGCTCGACAATTTGCTTTTTCCGCACCACATAGGTGTAGGTGTGCTGGCTGGTGGAGAGCAAAACTTCATCGCCCTCCTTCAGATCGTCCAGATAGCGGAAAATCTCGCCGTAGATGTCGTTGTGAGCCGAGAGCACGATGTTGCCATCCTTGCCCGGGTTCGGGCCGCCGACGTTCTGGCCGACGCCCTTCTTCAATTGTTCAAAGCCGTCACCCTGCACCACCGGCGCGTCCACCTTAATCGCCGGGATGCGGATGCGCACCGCCTGCTCGGGGCCTTGCGTGGGCACGGGCAGGTTGGCCAGCGACTGCACCAGCGGGCGCAGGTGCTCGGGGATCTCAGCCTCGTTCGGCAGGCCGCCGCCCGGCTGACCGGGAGGGGTGTGGCCGGAGGGCAGCACCACAGCCGAGATCAGCGGGGTGGGCGTCAGGGTGGGCTGCACCAGCGCCGAAGCGACTTCATTGTTAAGGTTGCGCAGCGCCGACATGCCGTTGAGCAGCACCAGCACCAGTCCGATCACTGCGCTAACCTCCACCAGGAGCAGCAGCCGGTCGAGCCATATCCGCCGCGGCGAGCGCGACGTCGAAGCTGCTTTCTCCTCCGTAACCTGGCCGCTGTGCAGTGAGTCCAGCGTACCGGGTTCGGCGATGACCTCGGGCTCCACGACCACCGAGCGGCCCGTGCGCCGGAAGTGCTCCAGGCGCGTCTGCCGTTCTGCCCGGCGTTTTTCCATGAGCAGGTGGCGCAGTTCTTCTACCGAGAGGTCTTCAACTGGCCGCTTGCGAGCCACAATGCATGCATCCTTTGCGTCACTGGGAGGGTATCCTTCAGCCCCGATTATACCGCAAACGCCTCACTGAGAGTCCTCGCAAATCGTGTTGTCTGACGATTGTAAGGGAATTATTAATGTTTTCCGCCGCGGCTTTACAACCAATTCCCCCCATTTCTATTCACCGGAACCGCTGCCGTGCCATCCCGAAGGGAGGCGGCGCTTGCTTGCAGTGCAAGGTACACTGCCTGACCCCGCACCGATATCCCAATCCCTAATCCCCAATCCCTGATTCCCTGATTGCCCCCTCCCTTTTCATGATAAAATCTAATTGTGGGGAAATTTAAACAGAGGAGACCATCATGCTTCGAATTATTCTAATCGCAGTGCTAGTTGTCGTAGTCGGCTTTGGCCTGATGCAGTTGGTGCCCTATGGACACAACCATGCCAACCCGCCCGTCGTCACGCAGATGCAGTGGGACAGCCCACAGACCGAGCAGCTCGCCCGCCAGTCCTGCTTCGACTGCCACAGCAACGAGACCAACTGGTACTGGTATACCAACATCGCCCCGGCCTCGTGGTTGGCGGTGCATGATGTGGAAGATGGGCGCAGACGTCTCAACTTCTCCGATCTGGCTTCCAACCGGGAAATTGAGCTGGACGAGATCGACGAGACCATCCGCGAGGGCAGCATGCCGCCGCTGCAGTACACCCTGATCCATCCCAATGCTCGCTTGAACGCCGCTGAGAGGCAGCAGTTGATCACCGGCCTGAACCAGTCGCTGCGGGATACACTCTCCTCAGGACAGTAAAAAAGAGCGAGAATTGAGAGCAGAGAACAGAGAACAGAGAGCAGTCGGGTATCTGACTGTTCTCTGTTCTCTACTCTCTATTCTCTTGATCTTACCGGGTGCGGTACACCAATAATTCATCCACAGCTTCGGTCAGCTCGGCCAGATTGCTCACATGGAACACCCGCCCGCACAGCTGAGCGTACTTGAGCATGTCGCTGTCGCCGCGGCCCCACTGCATTTTATCTTCAGGGTTCAGCCAAATCAGCGCTCGGCTGCGGCGGGAAATGTCTTGGAAGATATCTAGCGCCGGGTCGTTGTAGTTGTTGCGCCCGTCGCCTACCACAATGAACGTTGTGCGGTTGTCGACCATCCCCAGATAATCGTCGGAGAAGTTCTGCAGGCTGAAGCCCAGATCGGTGTTGTAATGGCCGGATGGCATCTTCTGCAAAACCTCGGAGACGGCCTTGTTCGGCTCATCATTTTCGAAGAACTCAGAAATATATTCCAGATGGTCGATGAAGGCGAAGGCGTTCGTCTTGCTAATCTGGTCCTGCACGCTGTAAAGGAAGCTCAACATCAACTCCGAAATGTGCCGCATGGATGTGCTCACGTCGCACAGCACAACAATGCGCGGTTTCTGCACCTTATCGCGATGCTGCAGCAGCAGTGGCACACTGCCATGCTTCAAGTTCTTGCGCAAGGTGCCCTTCACGTCCAGCTGTCCGGTGCGGGCTCGTTTGAGGCGCAGCGCCAGCCGGGTGCGCAGCGCCGCCGCCAGCCGCCCAACCTCTTTGCGCAGGATGCGCATATCATCCTCGCTGAGCGCCTCGAAGGGACGGTTGAACAGTTCGTCGGCCTTCTGGGTGCGCTCTTGCTTGCTCAGGTTTTCGGCGATCTTGCGGCCCACGTACTGCTCGATCTGGTCGTGCAGCGCTTGCTGGTTGCCCTGCAGCATCTGGCGCATCTGTTCGCGGCGCTGCGGGTCCATGCCCATCTGTGCCAGCATTTGCATCAGCTCGTCCACCGCCTGCTTGACTTCGTCGAACTTCATGGCCTGCTCCATGCGGTTGGCCAGCCACTTCTGGTAGCGCAGGTCGGTGATTTGGTCCAGGTCCATATCGGCTTCCAGCGCCTGCAGCTCCTCTTGCGTTAGCGGCTCGCCGCGCAGCATCTTCTGCAAGATGTTACGCATCTGCTCGGTAAACTGCCGCAGCGCATCGGCGATCATTTGCGCCTCTTGCTCCGACAAATCCTCCGACGGATTGGTCATATTCTGCGGCTCGCCGGATTGGAAGAACAGCGGGAACAGCTTGTCGAACGTTGCTAGATCCTGGTTGTTCTTGATCAAAGTAGTGCGAAGGCTCATCCGGAAAGTCTCACGGTCCTCGATGCCCAGCTTGTCGATGGCGTTGAAGGCGTCGATGCTCTCGGCCAGGCTGACGCGCACGCCGCTGTTTCGTAATGCAATAATAAACTGTACGATCCGTTTATCCATAAGCCGCCTCTAATTGTGCCGGTTCCACAGGTCGAAATCGCTCAGCCGGCCTCCGGATGACGGTTCCGCCATCAGCTGCTTGCGCGCCCGTTCCAGGTCGCGCTCGTGCTTCAGCAGCACGTTGAGTGTAATATCCAGGGTCTCGTTGTCCAGCTTGTCGGCGTTGAGCGCCACGAGCGCCTTGGCCCAGTCCAACGTCTCGCTGATGCTCGGCGATTTGCGCAGGTCCAGCTGGCGCAGCTTGTTGACCGTCTCGACCGCCTGGCGGGCCAGCTTTGGCGCCAACTCGGGCACCTTCAAGCGAACCACGTCCAGCTCTTGCTGGATGTCGGGATAATCGATAAAGATATAAAGGCAGCGCCGCTTGAGCGCCTCGCTCAGCTCACGTGTGTTGTTGCTGGTCAGTATGACCAGTGGACGGTGACGGGCTTGCAGCGTCCCAATTTCGGGCACGCTGATCTGGAAGTCGCTCAGCACCTCCAGCAAGAACGCCTCGAACTCCGCATCCGCCCGGTCGATCTCGTCAATCAGCAGGACGGTGGGCTTGTCCGAGAGGATTGCCCGCAGCAGAGGCCGCTGTAGAAGGAAGCGCATCGAGAAGAACACGTCTTCTTCTTGCGCCAGCCGGTCGGCGGCCGCTTGCAGGTTCTCGGCGTTTGCCAGGGTATCCTGGATCTTGTCCCGTAAGAGCTGCGTGTACAGCAGCTGCTTGGCGTATTCCCACTCGTACAGCGCCTTGGTCTCGTCCAGGCCCTCATAGCACTGTAAGCGGATCAGCTCACGCCCGGTGGCCCCTGCCAGTGCCTTGGCCAGCTCCGTCTTGCCCACGCCTGCCGGGCCTTCCGTCAGCAGCGGCTTGCCAAGCTGCTGCGCGAGGTACAAGATGGTGGCGATTTCATCACTGGGGATGTACTGCTGTTGAAACAGGCCGTGTTTCACTTCATCGATCGAGTCAAAGCAATTTTTATCTACCATTTTTAAGTCCTTTACTCAATACCACTAACCGCTTGTCTCTTCTACCGGATCGGGAGTTCCTCAACCTTTTTCGATTGCCGGATCAGGCAGGAGTCACACAAATCGGATAATTATTATCAGTATACAGAAAATTGAGCGGCAATACTAGCGGCGCCTCTTACATCTTGCCCCCATTTCTGCATGCAGCTTACTTTAGAAACCATAACACATCCTCCGCATCCCCGGAATGGGGACATCCCTCTTTCGCTACGTAGGAGATTCCCCCAGACAGGCTCAGGGAATCTAATGAAAGGGAGGGAAAATGTAAAACAAAGCTTTGATTTTCCTTGTGGAGTGAGGTTGTCAAATTTTCAATTCCATGCAAAAATGGATTTGCCACTTCGATTGATTAAGGAGCCAACCACCGATGAAGCGATACATTCTTGCGCACGACTTGGGGACCACCGGGAACAAAGCCACCCTGTATGATGCCGAGGGCTGCCTGGTGAGCAGCGCATTTTACCCCTATGAGACGGAGTACGCCCACCCCGGCTGGGCCGAGCAGAACCCGGACGACTGGTGGCAGGCGGTGTGCAGCTCTACCCGCGCCCTGATCGCAAAGTCCGGTGTCGCGAAAGAGGAGATCGCCTGTATCGTCTTCAGTGGGCAGATGAACGGCTGCGTCGCCGTTGACCGGCATGGACACCCGCTGCGCAAGGCCATCATCTGGGCCGACCAGCGCTCGATGGAACAGGTGGATTGGCTGGGCGGGCGTATCTCGAACGAAGAGGTGTACGCCATCAGCGGGCATCGCCTCAGCCCATCGTACACGCTGCCCAAGATCCTCTGGCTCAGGCAGCACGAGCCCGATATCTACCGCAGCGCGCACAAGTTCATCCAGGCTAAGGATTCCATCGCCGCCCGCTTGACTGGCGCATTCGTCACCGACCGATCGGATGCCACTTCCACGAATATGTACGATTTGCACCGGAAAGTCTGGTCGCAGCACATCTTCGACGCAGCCGGGCTGGACATGGACAAGATGCCGGAGGTTCTGGCCTCCACGGACATCGTGGGCGAGGTGACTCCCCAGGCCGCCGAGGCTTGCGGGTTGGTCACCGGGACGCCGGTGGTCATCGGCGGCGGCGACGGTGTGTGCGCCTCGGCCGGGGCGGGTGTGGTGGCCGAGGGCAGCGCCTACAACTACATCGGCTCGTCCTCGTGGATTGCTCTGGCGACCGAGCAGCCCCTGCTCGATCCGGAATTTAAAACCTTCACCTACTGCCACCTGGCGCCGGATATGTACATGCCCACCGGCACCACCCAGTCGGCCGGGGCGGCCTACCAGTGGGCTCGCGATCAGCTGTGCCGCTCCGAGAAGCAGGACGCTCTCGCCACCGGGCGCTCGGCCTACCCGCTGATGGACGACGAAGCCCGCCTCTCGCCGCCCGGGGCCAATGGGCTGCTCTTCCTGCCCTATCTAATGGGCGAGCGTACGCCGCACTGGAACCCCAGGGCGCGCGGCGGCTTCATCGGCCTGACCATGCGCCACACTCGCGCCGACATGCTGCGCGCCGTACTGGAGGGGGTGACCTTCAATCTGAAATGGATCCTCGACATCTTCCTGGCTCAGGGCGCTCAGATCGACGCCATGCGCCTGATCGGCGGCGGGGCGCGCGCCCGCTTCTGGAACCAGATCATGGCCGATATCTATGGACTACCCGTCCAGCGCCTATCGATCTTAGAGGAAGCCACCTCGATGGGCGCGGCTCTGGCGGGTGGGGTGGCGGTTGGGCTCTATCCCGATTTCTCTATGGCCGCAGCCATGAACCCCATCCAGGAGACCATCGACCCTGATCCCCAGGCGGCCCAGGTCTACGCTCAGACTTTCCCTCTGTTCCAGGAGATGTACCGCTCGCTCGAACCGACATTCAACCAGATGATCTAGGTCACTGTCATTCTGTTTGGACTGCCATCCTGATTGACGAAGGACCTCCGGGCCCATCTAAAGACGCCTTCGCCAGTTTATTTCTTGATATCTTCTTGACATCCCCCATCCTCTCCTTGTCGATTTCTTGACCCAAATCCCATTATAAATAACGGCGTTTTGAGGATCAGCAATCATTGTGCTGTTCTATTCTTTTTGTTTTTGTTTTAAGAGGTGAAGGTATGAAGAAGTTACACGAACCCCTTTGGTGGGGCCCGATCGTTCTGGTTGCTGTGGCGTCCTTCTTGTTTTATGAAGAAGGCAGAATGCTCATGCCCCAACCGGCGCATGAGCTCGCCCAGTTTGCGGTCTTAATATTGGTTTCCTTCCTGGCAGCAGTTTGGTTCCGGGCTCGTTTGATAACGAACGCGCGCACCATCGTTCGTTATCGCCAGTACAAGCAGCAGCAAGACGCCCGGCAGACCCCATCGCTGACCGCCGGCGAAGATAAATTTGGGAGTAAGCAATGGCTGTAGAAGCTGAAAATAACGTATTTACAGAGACCTACGAGGATTCCCCGCGCTCCTGGAGCCATTGGCTGATCGGCCGCCCCCTGGCGACCGCCGATGCTCCCCACCAGACCATCGGCAAGCTGATCGGCCTGGCCGTGTTTGCCTCGGATGCGCTCTCCTCCACCGCCTACGCGACCCAGGAGATCCTGATCATCCTTGCGGCCGCTGGATCGGTGGCCTTCGGTTACGCTTTCCCGATCGCGATCGCCATCTCGCTGCTCATGCTGATCGTCACCCTGTCGTACGAGCAGACAGTTCACGCCTACCCAAGCGGCGGCGGCGCCTACATCGTCGCCCGTGATAACCTGGGAGAGCTGCCCGCTCAAATGGCGGCCGCCGCCCTGCTGACCGATTACATCCTAACCGTGGCCGTTTCGGTCTCGTCCGGCGTGGCCCAGATCGCGTCGGCTTTCCCGGTCTTGTACGACTTCCGGGTCCATATGGCTGTGCTGATGGTCGGCTTCGTTACTCTGATCAACCTGCGCGGCGTCAAGGAATCTGGGATGACCTTCGCCGTCCCCACCTACTTCTTCGTTGTGACCATGTTCCTGACGGTTGGGCTTGGCCTGTTCCGCCATTTCTTTGGCGGTTTGGGCGTCGTCGCCAACCCGCCCGAGATGTACCATTACGAAGTCCTCCAGGCATTGACGCCCTTCCTGATCCTGCACGCTTTTTCCAGCGGCACGGCCGCGCTGACCGGCATCGAGGCCATCTCCAACGGCATCACCGCCTTTAAAGAGCCGCGCAGCCGCAATGCCGGCATCACCCTGCTGTGGATGTCTGGGATCCTGGGCTCGCTTTTCCTCGGCATCACCTTCCTGTCCCGCCAGGTGGGGGTCGTGCCGTCGGAGGTCGAGACGGTCATCTCGCAGCTGGCCCGTACCGTCTTCGGCGGTCAGGGCGCCATGTACCTGGCTGTCATCGCCGGTACCGCAATCATCCTGATCCTGGCGGCCAACACCGCCTTCGCCGACTTCCCACGCCTGGGTGCCCTGGTCGCCAACGACGGCTTTCTGCCGCGCCAGTTGAGCTACCGCGGCAGCCGCCTGGTCTTCTCGCGCGGCATCGCCGCCCTGGCGATCATTGCCAGCGGGCTGATCATCTTGTTCCAGGCCAGCGTCACCCGCCTGATCCCCCTCTACGCCATCGGTGTGTTCCTGTCCTTCACCCTCTCGCAGATCGGCATGTCCCATCGCTGGTGGAAGGTCGGCCACCTAAAGCCGGGCGAGGAGCGCGCCGAGCAGGGCTCGACCTTGCGCTACAAGAAGGGTTGGCAGTCGAAGATGATCATCAATGGCTTCGGCGGCTTGTGCACCTTTATCGTGATGCTGGTGTTTGCCATGACCAAGTTCCGCGACGGAGCCTGGGTGGTGATCTTGCTGATCCCGGCGCTGGTAGGCTTCTTCCTGCTGATCCGCCACCACTATAAGAGCGTCGCCCAGCAGCTTTCGCTCGCGAATGCCTTTCCGCGCACACCCTTCTGCCGCAACCGCATCATCATCCCGGTCGGCGGCGTCCACCAGGGCACCCTCCAGGCGCTGCGCTTCGCGCGCACCCTCTCCGATGACGTCACCGCCGTCCACGTCAGCATCGACCCCGAAGAGACCAAGAAGCTGCGCAATAAATGGGAGGTATGGGGCGAGGGCTACCGTCTGGTCATCCTCGATTCACCTTACCGCCTGTTCCTTGAGCCGCTGCTCGACTACGTCGAGAAGGTCGAGGCTGCCAGCAGCCCCAACGAAGCGATCACCATCCTGGTGCCGCAGTTCATCCCCCACCGCCTGTGGAGCAACTTCTTGCACACCCGTACGGCGGAAACCCTGCGCAATGCGCTGCTCCAGCGCGACGACGTGGTCATCGTGGAAGTGCCGTATCAGGTGAAGTAATTACGCCTTATAATCAAACGATGTTCGACCGCAAGCATTTTCTGCGCTATCTCCAGGGGATTCTCCTGGTCGTCCTGGTCACGCTGATCGGCCTGCCTTTGCGCAGCATCATCGAGCCGGGCAACCTGGTCATGCTGTTCCTGATTGCCGTGGTGCTCGCCGCCGTCTACCTCGGGCGCGGTCCGTCTCTGCTCGCTTCCCTGCTCGGCGCCCTGGCCTTCGACGTGTTCTTCGTCGAGCCGCATTTCAGCCTGACCGTCTACGATACCCAGTACCTGCTGACCCTGTTCGGGCTGCTGCTTGTCAGCCTGGTCATCACCAACCTGGCAGGCCTGGTGCGCGAGCAGATGGACGCTTCTCACCGCCGCGAGGCCGAGACGGCGGCCCTGTTTGCCCTCGGCCGTGACGTTGCCATCGCCGTCGATCTCCAGGCGGTCTTCAAAGCCGTCATCCACCAGATCAGCCAGGTGCTCTCGTCGGGCGTGATTGTGCTGATGCCGTCTGGTAACCGCCTGGAGCGCTGCGCCTCTACGCCTGCTTACGCCTTCAATGCTGCCGAACAGACCCTGGCGGACTGGTCTTTTACCTACAACCAGCCCGCCGGTCACGGCACCGAGCAAACGCCCGCCTCGCGCTCGCGTTACTTGCCCTTGCAAACAGCCCACGGCGTCATCGGTGTGCTTGGCACCTGCCCCCCGGAAGGTGGCGAGTTTCTTTCACCCGAGCAGCTGCACCTGCTGGAAGGGTTCGCCAGCCTGGCAGCCCTGGCCATCGAGCGCGCCCAGCTGTCCGAGCAGGCCAACCAGGCCCAGGTGCTGCGCGCCACCGAAAAGCTCCAGACCGCCTTGCTCAACTCCATCTCGCACGATCTGCGCACCCCGCTGGCTTCCATTACCGGTGTCCTCAGCAGCCTGCGCGAAGTGGAGCGCGCCGATAACTCGCTTGCGCTGGACGCCGCCGCCCGCAGCGACCTGGTCGATACCGCCTGGGGTGAAGCTCGCCGCCTCAACCGGCTGGTCGCCAACCTGCTCGATATGACGCGTATGGAAGCCGGGGCACTCAAGATCCATCGTGAGCTGATCGACGTGCAAGACCTGGTCGGCACGGCTTTGGCCCAGCTGCGTGACCGGCTGGAAAACCGCCCGGTCATCACTTCGATCCCTTCCGACTTGCCGATGGTACTGGCCGACTTCGTCTTAATCACCCAGGTATTGATCAACCTTCTCGACAATGCGATTAAGTACGCCGCGCCCGGCTCGCCGGTTGAAGTTCGCGCCGTCCTTCACGCCCCCAATGTCGTCATCACCATTGCCGACCGCGGCATCGGCATCCCTGAGGATGACCTGACGCGCGTTTTCGACAAGTTCTACCGCGTCCAGCGCCATGACGTGGGCGGCACCGGACTGGGACTGCCGATCTGCAAGGGGATCGTCGAGGCCCACGGCGGCCAGATCTGGGCCGAGAATCGCGCCGGCGGCGGGGCCGAGCTGAGCTTTAGCCTGCCGGCAAGCCCGGAGAAAAGCGAGGCCGTCCAATGAAGCGCGCAAAAAGCGGTTGGTCGGCCCTATGCAAGCAGAGGAAGTTGCGATGAGCGCCGACGGCCCTCGCATTTTAATTGTCGATGACGAGCGCCCGATCCGCCGCTTTCTGCGCGCTTCGCTCGGGGCGCACGGCTTCAGCATCTTTGAGGCCGCCGACGGTGAGGAAGCCCAGCGCATGCTGGCCGAGCAGCGCCCCGATCTGCTGATCCTCGATCTCGGCTTGCCCGATATGGACGGGATCGAGCTTACCCGCCGCCTGCGCGAGTGGAGCCAGGTGCCGATCATCATCCTGTCGGTGCGCGAGCAGGAGAGCGACAAGATCGCCGCGCTGGACGCCGGGGCGGACGACTACCTGACCAAGCCGTTCGGGGTTGGCGAGCTGATGGCCCGCATCCGCGCCGCCTTGCGCCATGCCCTGCCAACCGAAGAGCCCCCACTGTTCCAGTTCGGCGACCTGAAGATCGACCTGGCCCACCGCCTGGTCAGCCGTGGCGAGCGGGAAATCTCACTCACGCCGACCGAATACGATCTCCTGCGCGCCCTGGTGCAGAAGTCCGGCAAGGTGCTGCTCCACCGCCAGCTGCTCCGCCAGGTGTGGGGGCCTACCTACGCGGATGAAACCCACCTGCTGCGCGTCAATATCAGCAACCTGCGCCGCAAGATCGAGGACGATCCCGCGCGGCCCCAATACATTTTGACCGAGGCCGGCGTGGGCTACCGCTTTCGAAGTGAATGAGAAGCGGCTTTTCCACCCCGCCTGACGGCTGAAATCCACAGCGGCTGAAAGCTCAGCGTGACTACTGGGCGAGGACGGCCCCCTGGCGCTTTTGTAAGGGCTAACCGCTGGTGGCTGGCGCAGCTCCCGGCTCGATCCCGCCCTCCGGCCCAACCGGGGCGTCACCGGCTTCGAGCGCCCGGATTTGCGCCTGGATATCTTCGTACCGTTTCTGATTTAGCGGATACAGGTACAGCGCCAGGTTGCCCAGCAGGATGAACACCACCGGCAGCGGGCCAATCAGCAGGCGTATGCCGTTGATCGCTCCGGCGGCCTGGGGGATGTCGGGTATATACCCGCTCAGGTTGAGCCCCTGACCCACAAGGAATCCTGCAAAGGCCCCACCCAGCGCCACCATAAACGTCCACACCGAGTAGTAGATCCCCTCGCGGCGCACACCGGAGCGCGCATAGCCATATTCGATCGTATCCGGCGCCATGGCCCACGGCAGCACATAATGCGAGGAGAAACCGAAACCGGCCAGCGCCATCAACCCCAGGGTTCCGCCTGTGCCGATCTTATCTCCCAGGAACGAGACCAGCAAAACCGCCACCAGGGTGAATGACATCCCCAGGATGTAGGCGCTCTTCTTGCCGATTTTCTTGGTGATCCACACCCAGGCCGGAATGGTCGCCATTGTGACCAGCAGCAGCGTGATCATCGCCAGCGTGACTGCCCCTTCGTCTTGCAGCACATACTTGTAGAAATAGATCAGCATGGTCTGCATGATCGCCACAGCGGTGCTGTTGCTGAACCAGGCGCCCACCAGCAGCATGTACGGGTGGTTTGTGAATACGTCTTTCAGCGACTTGACCACGTTCTCGCCGGCCGGCTTTTGTGCGGCCGGAGGCTCTTTGAGGCTAAAGAACGTCACCAGCAGCGACAGCGCAGCCAAAAAGCCAAAGAGGGCCGACATGCCAATGAACCCGGCGGTCCTTCCGGCAAACAGCGCCATGATCGGCATTGCGGCGCCCGCGCCTAACAGCGTGCCGATCACCGCGAACAGGTTCTTGAACCCCGACAGGTTGGTGCGCTCCTGATAGTCGCGGCTCATCTCAGGCAGCAGCGAGTTGTAGGGGATATTGGTGAACGAGTAGACCGTACAGAAGAAGATGTAGGTGAGTAAAGCCCATACAAATTTGCCGGCCTGCGCATCGATGCCCGGATTGCGGAACATCAGCACAAACGCCGCCCCAAACGGGATGGCAAACACCAGCAGGTATGGGCGCCGCCGCCCCCAGCGCGAGCGGGTGTGGTCCGAGAAATGCCCGATAAACGGGTCGATGACTGCGTCCCAGATCTTCCCAATCAGCAGGGCTGTGCCTGCCAGGGCCGCGCTGAGACGCACTTCATCGGTCAGGAAATTCATCAGCCAGAACGAGGTGATGGTGAAGAAGATGCTGCTGCTGAACTCGCCTGCGCCAAAACCCAGGCGGGTCTTTAATGAGACTTTTGTTGGCATGGATTCCTCGCTCATGGCAGGAAATAGGCGCAGCTCAATGCGATTAGCACCTGCCCGCCGGCATATAAGATCGGCCCGATCGAGAACTTAATCGGCTTGTAGAAGCGGTGGATGCCGTATTCCACGTCCCCGGCGAACAGCATCAGGCTGCCGGCCGTCACCAGCGCCGCCGAAAGGGTCGAGAAGCTGTCTCCAAACAAGGTGGAGATGGCCCGGGTGACCATGAACGGCATCACCAGCCCGTAGATCAGCACCGGTATCTTGAAGTTCCCCAGCTGCTTCCAATACAGCCGCATCAGGGACACGTACACCAGCAGGAAGACCATGCCCACCCACAAGTCTTGCGGTTGGAAGCCGTTGAAGCGGGTGAAGGTAACCGCATATTCCAGGTACGCCACCACAAACACCCCGATGGCGGCGTACAAGATCTTGTCGTTGGTCATGTCGATGTTAAAAATGTCGGCCAGGAAGCACAGCGCCATACCGATGCCGATCCACAGGTTGTACTGCGGGTTGGCGTGTGGGCTGGTTAAGCTGAGCGCCACGATTGCCAGCGCCGCCAGGGTGGTCAGAGGCTGGATGATGGCCGTGCGCTTGAGATCGTTGCGATTGCGGGCGACCATGTAGGCCGAGATCAGCAAGACGCTGGCAGGCAGGGGAAGCAGGTGAAGGAACACGGCAGCAGCCTTTCAGATGTCTGGTTATGCGGTTGGATGGGAAAAATGAATGCAAGAATAAGTATATACTGCTATCCGGAAAACATGCCACGCGGTGGGGCGGTTTGGGTGAGCCGTTTGATTGAACCCAAAAGCCCGCACCGCATGGCGGTTTTCTCATGCAGCTTTCACTTGAATCTGTTACAGTATGTTTACGGACTTCTTAATAATAAGGAGGGAAATGTTTGATGTCCGCTCAAAATGTTCACGCGATGGATATGGGAATCGAGCGCCCAGACGGCAGTCAGGAATGGCACTGCCTGGCGTGTGGCCGCAAAATATTGGTGCAATGGCAGCCGGTCTTCAAGACCAAGACCATTGAGCCCGGTGACGAGAGCGCGATTCACGCCGGCGCTTTCGGCGATTTCGAAGTGCAGCCGGCCGGGATTCAAATCGGTTCGGCCTCGGAAGCGCCAACTGCGCCGGACAACGAAGATATCATCCAATAGACTGCGTTGGCTATGACAAAAAGATCGCAGTGCGGTAGCAGCCGCACTGCGATTTCTTTCGCACGTTTTCCAGGCAGCCGGACGGATGAACGCCGAGGCGCACGCAGCACAGCCGGTCCATGCGTCCTCTTTCGGTACCGCCGGCTAGAGCACCTGGACCAGGCTGCCGGGATGGCTCAGGGGCAGCGCAATCTCGCGGCCCGCTTCTTCGGAAGGAATGCGAACCTTCAGATGGGCAGAGATGCGGTAGACCCCTTCCGGCAGCCCTTCCCCGACCAGCTCGATTTGCCCGGCACCTTCAGGCGCCTGCCAGTCTTCGATCGAGGCCACCAGGTTCGGGTCGCGGCTCCCCAGCTGCTGCGCATAGATTTGCGCTTTACAGGACAGATGAGCGCGCTCTTCATCTGGCAGGTTTGTCGTATCCAGCGTGAGCAGCACCCCAAACGGCTGGTCGGTGGAGAGCATCTGCGCCGGCGCGCGCGTATCGATTGAGATGATGTCGAAATTGGCCAGCCCCAGATAGGGAGCCTTCATCACGGCTGGAACGGACTGCGGCCTGGGCTCTGAGACAACCAAAACTTCCACCGGGACCGCTTCCACATCCGGCGCCTCGAATCCGGCTCTTTCAGACAGGAACGCCACCAGGTGCTTCTCGTCCCAGCCGGCCCACGATTCCTGCTTACCCTCTTGAACGTGGAACGCTCGCGTCCGGCGCACGTTTTGACCCTCATCCAGCAGCAGTTCCAGGGTGAAGGTTTCGTAGTGCTGCTGGTCGGCAGTGGGCTCTTCCAAGGGATCCTGGCCCTCTTGCGCCGCTTCCGCATGCGCGCGCGCTTGTCCAATCCAATCTTGTTTTTCGATCCGTGCTGCCGTAACCCCGATCATTTCCTTCAATAACGCGGCCAGGGTTTCCGGCGACTGCGCCGTCAGCTGCTCGTAGGTCAGAATGCCGGCTTGATTTAACCGGGCTTTTACGCCGTCACCGATGCCCTGGATGCGCGTCAGGTCGTCTGCTTGTTGCTCTGATGACTTTTGGCTCATGATTTGCCTCCGCAAACGCATCCACATCATGAGGTGGATGGAATGAAAGTTCCACCGGCCCTCCCCCAACACGCAGGGCCGGTGGATTGGGAAAATGGATCAGGATGCTGCGCTAGGGGTAGAACTCGACCACCGGCCCCTGCACGAACCCGGCGATCTGGGTCGGGTTATTGGCGCTGTCGACGTAGCGCATGGCCACTGCCATGGTATACATCCCAGGTTGGACCGGGACCCCAAGGGCCGGGATTGACAGGTTGTAGCTCAGCCCGGCGCCTGTTGGGACACCATTCGTGAAGGGCACATCGACTGGCGGAATAACCAGGTCGGCCCCCGGGCCGAAGCGTTCCAGATAAGCCTGGAGTTTCCAGGTTCCGAACAGCAGCGAGGTGGTGAATCCGCCGGTAAGTTCCCACTGCACTTGAATGGTCCAGGCAGCTCCGGCCTGGATGACCGTGTTAGGGTTCAAACCCGGGTCGACAGGGTTCGCCTGAATGGTGCCAGTTAAAAAGCCTGTGTTAGGTTGAAACGTTCCCAGTGGCATTTGAAACTCCTTTCGTTTTCTTTTCCACGTTCTGAATGTCTCGCAACTCGATTGGTCAGATGCTGAACCGGTTCGTTGGCGACTGACTGCCTATAGCGTATCCCGCTGCGCTTAATTTCCGCTTTCCAGGCGCTTAAATTTGGAGTTATTTTGTCTTAATTGAGCCGGTATAGGCCCAGATGCCACATAAAAACTGGCAGCCGGTTTAACGGCTGCCAGTTTTTATGTGGCATCTGGGCCTATACCGGCTCTCTTCTCAAAATCCGTTCGTACAGCTCGCGGGTGGCCGGCGCCGGACCGACCCCCAGCTCCTGTTCCAGCGTTTTCAGGCAGGCCTGGTACTGGCGGATGGCCAGGTGGTGCTGGCCCTGCTGCACGTAACAGCGCATCAGCCGGCAGTGAGCATCCTCACGGCAGTCGTCGGCTGCCAGCAGGCGCAGGCTCAGCTCGATACTGGCGCTGAACTGCTTGCGGGTGTAGCTGATCTGGCTCAAGCGGTTGAGCGCTTCCAGATACGCCAGGCGCAGGCGCTCGCGAACCAGTACCGGCCAATCTTCATACGGCTCTTCTTCCAGGAAGTCGCCCTGGTACAGGCTGATGCAGGCCTCGTAGCTGGCCGCCTCGGCATTCAGATCGCCGGTTCTGCGGGCCTGTTGGCCAACCTGATACAGCCGCTCGAACTCCTCTGCATCCAGCCAGACGTGGAACGCCGGGTTGATCCGGTAACCCCCGCCGTGGAACAGCACCAGATGGTTCTCATCGGCGCTGTTGACTGCCTTGCGCAGGTTATGGAGGGCAACGTTCAAGCTGTTGCGGGCTGAGTTGGGTGAGACTTCCGGCCAGAACGTTTCCATCAATATTTCACGCGGCGTGGGGCGCTCGCGGTTGATCAACAGGTACTGGAACAGCATCAACACCTGGCCGTGGGGCAGGTTTTCGATCGGCCGGTCGTCCAGCCGCGCCCGGAAAGGCCCGAGCAAATGGATGGTCAAGGTGGGGGCCGGGCCTGGTTCATCTTTTGCAGCGGGCGCGGGGCTGGGTGGCGGCTCCGGTTCGGGAGCCGGTATGGGCCGGGGCTGAGAAGGGCGCGCGCTCAGAGCTTGGCTTGCCGGGTTGGGAACGGTCAGAGGCTGGACGGTCGCCAGCCGGCCGGGCGTCTCCGGCAGCGGGGGGATGGGCAAGAGCGGCGGCTCGCGCTCGGCCGGTGCGGGTGTGGACCGGCCGAGCAGGCCGGCCAGTTCGCGCAGCCGCGCCCACCAGCCGTCTTGGCGCTCCGGCTCTGCTTCCAGGGCTTGGCCCGGCGGCAGCGACGGCTGCAGCTTGATGCTCAGCGGCACGCTCGCCCAGCCGTGCACCCGCAGCAGCGCGTCCAGGTTCGACGGAACGTCCAGCAGCAAGAAGCGCAGGCGTTCGGCCGCCTCGCGCTCGGACTGTTCCAGCAAGAAGTACGCCTGGCGGTGGCGCTCGCGCTCTGCAGCCAGGTCGCGCTGCTGCCGCACCAGCGCCTCCACCCGCAGCGTGAGCGCGATGGCAGTCGAATTGCCCAGCAGGTCGGCCGCCTGGCGCGCCTCGATGAACGACCCAAGCGCCTGTTCCTGGTCGGCTTCAGCCAGAAACAGGCAGCCCAGGTGCCAGGCAGCCCAGAGCATGAACCATGGGAGACTCCCCTTCCTTGGCCCGCTGCAGGGCCAGCTCAGCCAGCTTCCGGGCAGCCTTCAGGTCCCTCTCTTTCAATGCCAGGGCGCTTTCGGCCAGCAAGCTCTGGCACGCGCCCACCAGGTCTTGCTGCGACTCAAACAGCCGGGTGGCAGCCGCAAATGCCCGCCGGGGGGCGGCATTGTCGCCGTGCGTCGCCATCATTTCAATCCCGGCATACACCAGCCTGGGCCAGTGGTTGAGCACTGCCGCCGGCAGGCGCGCCAGCCAGCCCTGCAGCGTTTGCCACTTCCCCAGGTTGATCATGGCACCGGCCGCGGCATTCATGCTCTGCGCCGCTTGCGACGGTTTGCCCAGCTCCAGGTACAGCGTCACGGCTTGCTCTACGGCGTTCTGCCCGGTGTAATATTCCGCCGCCCGCACCAGCGCCTCGACCGGGGCCGTGGCCGCCGAGCGCAGCGCCAGGCGCAGCGGCGGCTGCCAGAAGCGCTGAATTCGCCGCCACCCGCCTCTCAGCTCCTGCCACCAAGGTCCGTCCGGCGGCTTCACCCCGCCCAGCACCTGCCGGTTCAGATCGGGGTGATCGTACTCCAGGCGCAGGCAAACTGCCAGCGCTTCGATCTCGGCGGGCTGCGTCCCGATCAGGCAGTCCCGGGCAATGCGCTCCAGCAGGTTATCCTGGCTGTTCGCGTTTTGGATGTGCCCCTCCAGCGCCTGCATCCCGAGCCATTCGCCGGCCGAGAGGGCGCTGGCGATGGCAGCCGGTTTGCCCTGCATCAGCACGACCAGCCGCTGCAGCGATCGCTTGCTGAGTAGAACTGCGCCGGCTGTGCGCGGATCGTAGAGCGCGGCGACATCCTGGCGCAGTTCACCCGGCCCGAACGCGGCCGCGTGAGCCGGCAGTTCTTTCTTTGGCAGGGTTGCATTCGAGATCAAGATGCTGTGGAAATTTTCAGGGAGCAGTGGAATGAAATGCGTGGTCAGCAGCAGGAGCGCTTCTCGCCCACCGTCCAGGTTGTGAACATTTTCAAACACCAGTGCGTACGGCTGGTTCATGGGCTCGCCAATTTCGCGCGCCAGGCTGGCGAACAGCGGCGGCCAGCCGTTCACCGGGCCGGGCTGCTCGCGCATCCGCTCCAGCGTGGCGCTGCCGGCCGCGGGCGCTTGCTGCCGCAGCCCATCCACCAGCGTAGTCAGCAGGATGCCTGGGTCGCCGTCGGTCGGGTCGAGCCGGTACCAGACCGCACCCAGCGCCTGTTCGCTGAGCGCCGCCGAGAGGCTGCTGGTGGAAACATATCCGCTGGCCGCGATGACCACGGTCACAGATCCGCGGGATTGTGCGCGGATCAGGTAACGTGAGTGGGCGTTGGAGGTTGGCAGCGGGGAGGCCAGCTTCGCTGGAAAGGTCATTTGGTGGTCCTATCCGTATGGTAAGCGAACACGAGCATTACGAATAAAGCCCCCATGCAAATAAAAGGCCGCGAATTAATTCAGCGGCTGTAGAGCTGCAATGCCTTGGGTAATGATGACCGAAATGAAAACAATCCCCCCTTGCCAAATCCTATTGTACGCTCTTTCTCCCTCAGTTTCAATAGAATGTTTTTTAATAAGATCAATATTATCATATTACCGAGAAACAGAGAACTGCTCCAAGAAATGAAGAAATGGAGCAGTTCTCTGTTTCTCCGTCATTTGGCGCTTATCTTTTGCGCGACTGCTCCACCACCTCTTCCAGCCGCTCCAGCACCCCCGGCGACAGCAGCGGCTCGCCCCAATCCTCTTCATAGAAAGCCGTGTCCAGGAACTGGATCAGGTCATCGAAGAAGGCAAGCACAAACTGCTTGCGGTCGAACAGGTTATCCAGAAATACTTCTTCCCCGTTGCCAGTCATGTGAAAGTGGAATAACTCGGAGTTCTCCTCCACCGCTTCCGCCTGGAGGACCTTATACGGCCCTTCCTCTTCCAGCTCAAAGCGCGCCGGGAAGGACCCCTCCAGGATGTTGGTCAGGAACCTGGCGAGCGCGTCGAATGGAGGGAACAGGCTCGTCGCCCAGAGTGTCGTTTGAATCCCGTCGACTGTGATGTTAATGTTGATCCAGCCCGACATATGGCCCTGGTAGTAGTACACCTCTACCGGTTTGACCTGCATATCGCGCCCAACTTTCCAACCTTTGAGATTCATCATCCGAAAATAGGTCCTTTCTTCTCGTGTGATTGATTTGCTAACCAAAAAACTGATCGATTGAATGGATATTGAGCCCCCGGCTCGTCTCCCACCTGCAGCTATTGTAGCGCAAATGGGGCGGATGTTTAAAGAGGGTATGGGCTGGGCCCCTGGCTGGCTCATTTTCTTACCGCTGATTAATTATAAGCAATCCTTTTCGAGTTATAATATTCTTTGGCAATTTTAATGTCCTGCGTATTTTTAGAACTGATGAAACCCCTTCATCAGTTTTTGATCGTGTCGAAGCCATGATTTTGTTTTTGAGGAAGCGATATGCGGTTCGACCTTCGCAAAATGAGAATACTTGAGGATTTAGCCAACACCTGGCCTGAGAGTCAAAACACTGTTTTAGCGATCGCCGTGAAAATTGCCGCTGTGGTCGCTACGATGGTAGGCCTGTATCTGATTTCCTCTTACAATTACCTGCTCTTTCATACCCTGGTGGAGATCTTCGGCATCATCATCGCTGGCTCCATCTTCATCCTCGGCTGGAATTCCAGGCGGATGACCAACAGCGCTTACCTGTTGTTCATTGGAGTCGCCTTCCTGTTCACCGCCATCTTCCAGGTGTTGCATATGGTGGCCTACAAGGGCATGGACATCTTCGCCGGTTTCTTCGGCGCGAACCTGGCCACCCAGTTATGGTTGATCGAGCGTTACATCCTGAGCCTTTCTTTCCTGGCGCTGCCTTTATTCTTGCGCCGCAGGGCACGCCCCGAGCCGCTGGTCATGATTTATGGCCTGATCTCCGGCCTGCTTTTGCTGTCGGTCTTCGTCTGGCGCAGTTTCCCGGTAGCCTATGTGGATGGCTCTGGTCTGACCTTCTTCAAGCTCGCCAGCGAGCACATCATTATTCTGATCTTTACAGCCGCCCTGATCCTTTTCTACTTCAACCGCAAAGCCTTCGATCCGCAGGTCTTCCGCCTGTTCTCGATTGCGCTCGTGCTCAACATTGCTTCCGAGTTCGCTTTCACCCAGTATGTTAGTGTCTATGACATCGCCAACCTGTTCGGCCATTACTTGCTGGTTTTTGCCTACTTTTTCACCTACAAAGCCATTATCGAGACCGGTATTGTGCGTCCATACAACCTCATGTTTCGCGACTTGATCGAGCAGCGTGAGGCCTTGCGCTCCGCGCGTGACGAGATGGAGCAGCGTGTCTTGACCCGCACGCGCGAACTGACGGAAGCCAACCAGGATCTGACCGAGGAGATCAACGAGCGCCAGCGCATGCAAGCCGAGCTGGACGAGGTGAAGGCTCGCCTGCTCGAAAGCACCGAGGCCGAGCGGCTCCAGTTAGCCCGCGAGCTGCATGACGGCCCCATGCAGGAGCTCTATGGGTTGACCTATCAGCTGGAGATGCTGCGCGAAAACCTGCCCCCCGAAGAGCGCGAGCAGCTGCTCGACACCACGAAGACCTCTTTGGAGGGGGTGATATCTTCCCTGCGCGCCACGGCCGGTGAGCTGCGCCCGCCTGCCCTGGCTTCCTTCGGCCTGGAAAAAGCCATCCGCTCGCACGCCCACAATTTCACCCGATCGCAGCCGAACCTCCAGCTGCACCTCGACCTGGATAAAGACGGCCAGGAAATGCCTGAGACCACCCGCCTGATCTTGTTCCGCATCTATCAGGTGGCCCTCACCAACGTCCTGCGCCATGCGAAAGCGAAAAGGGTCGATATCCGCTTACGGCTGAACGACAACTCGGTGGTATTGGATATCCAGGACGATGGGTGCGGTTTCCCCCTGCCCAATCGCTGGGTCGAGCTGGCGCGCGATGGTCACATGGGCCTGCTGGGCGCAAAAGAGCGCGCCGAAAGTGCCAGGGGGACCTTTGAGGTTCAGTCACAACCCGGCGAGGGCACCTTGCTGCGGGTGACGCTGCCGCGCTAAAAGAAAGTTGCAGGTCGGGCCACACCCGAGCGAAGCCCCCTCGCCATTGATGGCGAGGGGGCTTCGCTCGGGTGTGGCCCGACCTGCAACCGTAAACTAGCGGTTCAGTAACGACTCCACCGCCCCTTCCAACTCAACCTTCAGATCCCCTCCAGGGCCATGCTCCACCAGCGGAACGCCTTGCTGCTCGGCCAGGTACACTTGCTGCGCCAGCGGCGGGATTGGCGCCAGGACGTTGCAGCGCACCCCCATTTGATCGAAGAACAGGCGCACGGACTGCGGCGTTAGCGAGTAGGGGTAGGGGTTGAAGGAGATCGGCAGCAAGTGGATCTGCCACCACGACATCCCCTCGGATTCGATCAGCTTAATCAACTGGACCGCCGTGCGCAGCGACAGCGGCTCGGACTTGATCACCAAGACCAGCTCTTTGGAATGCTTCAACGCGGCCTTGGCTTGCTGGTTGTAAGTGTGCCCCAGGTCGAGGAAGACCGGGTGGAAGTAAATGGACAGCTCACGCACCAGCGTTTCCACCGAGTTCAGGCGGATGCCATCCACCTCCGATCCAATGCCCGGATCGAAGCCGCCGGGCAGCACGTTCAACCCGCAGGGATGACGCAAGATCGCCGAATGGACTGCTGTGGCGTTCATGGCGATGGCATTCAACCGCACCAGGTCCAGCAGGCTCTTCGAAGGGGTCAGCCCCAGCTGTTGAGCCAGCCGTCCACTACCCGGGCTCAGCTCGGCCACGATCGACCGTGGGTACCTGGTCAGAACGCTGGCCGCCAGGTTCACCGCAACCGTCGTCGTTCCGGTTCCGCCGTGCACGCCCATCACCGAGATCACCGTGCCTTTGCCGTTGGCTCCCTGGTGGAAACCCTCGCGGCCCGTTTCCAGCAGCGCCTGGATGCGGGATTTCAGCTCTTCGAAGCGCACCGGTTTCGTCAGATAATCGTCTGCCCCGGCTTCTAAGGCCTGCCGGCGGTGCTCCTGCGAGTTCAGCACCGTCACCATGATGATCGGGGTTTGAGCGATGGTGGGGTTCGCCCGGATTTGGCGGCACACTTCAATGCCGTCGATGTCTGGCATCATGATGTCCAGCAGGATCAGGTTGGGGTGGTAATGGTGGACCGCTTCCATGGCCTGGGCGCCGTCGCCGGCCTTGATGATCGTATAGCCTGCTTTACGCAAGGCAATGATCATCAGCCCCGTCGTCCCTTCATCATCGTCGACTATCAAAATGCAGGCCATTGATCCTCCTTTGGCCAACCATATCCGTTTGCGTCGCCTTTTTACCAATTCTTTTATAGCATAACCCGGCCCGCTTTTCGAGCGTCCCCGCTCAACCTTGCAAGTTTGTCGACCGAAGCCGTGTGGAGTTGGGTGTATGCAGCCTTATTTGGTATACTGGAATTGCAGGGGGAATCGCATCATCGAAAAGGACTCTCATAAGAATGAATGATCGTAACCAACAAAACCAATGGAAGCAAGAGCTGAACCGCACCATCCGTCTCATCAGCGGAGCGTTCCTGTTCGGCATTCCGCTCATCCTCACCATGGAGATGTGGTTCATCGGCTGGTATGTTTCTCTTTGGAAGCTGGCGGTCTTCATCGTGCTGGCCTTCGGTATCGGTGTCATGATGGCCTATTTCTCCTCCCCGACCGGCGATCGTGACCTGGGAGGCAGTTTCATGCAAACCACCAACTCCACCGCGGTGGGCATCCTCTCGGCGCTGATCATCCTGGTCGTTCTCAATCGTATCAACCTTGCCGTGCCGCTGCGTGCTGCGGTTGGCGAGGTGGCGGTACTGACCGTGCCGTTGAGCATCGGGGCGGCCGCCTCCACCTCCATCCTTTCCATGAACAAGTCCGAAAACCGCCAGGGGGGTTCCGACCAGCAGCAGAAAGGCTCCACCTGGGCCAAGCTGGCAACGGATGTCGGCGCAACCCTGGTCGGCGGCATCTTCATTGGCCTGCCGATTGCCCCCACCCGCGAGATCCCTCGCCTGGCGGATGGCATGACCTACTGGAGCGAGCTGGCCCTGCTGGCCTTCTCCCTGGCGATCACCTACACCATCGTGTTCGTGGCCGGTTTCCGCTCGTCGAAGATGAGCCTGGCCAATCGCGGCCCCTTCCAGCATCCCACCACCGAGACGGTCATTTCCTACGTGGTTTCTCTGGGCATCGCGGTCGTCGGGTTGTACCTGTTCGGGCAAATCCACTTTAGCGACCCGTTCGGCTTCGTGCTGCGGCACGTGTTAGTCTTAGGCCTGCCGACGACCATCGGCGGCGCGGCCGGGAGGCTGGTGATATGAACGACGGCAAGCAGAAGAAAAACAAGCGCCAGGAACAAGACAAGCCCAAGCAAAAGCCACAAGAGCAGCCGGGCAGCCAGGGGCAAGACAACGAACAGAGCGAGCCCAAGTCGGAAAAGCACCAGCGCACCGCTGCCGAATGGATCACCCTTGGCATCAGCGCCGCCATCATCCTCAGCCTGATCGGATTGATCACCTGGCTGTATTTCCGCGAGACCTCGAACCAGGTCCTGCTCGAAGTGCATCCCCAAATGGAAGCTGTCTTCACCCAAAATGGGCAGTATTACTTGCCGGTCAAGCTCTCCAACGTCGGTGACGAGACCGCCGCCAACCTGTGGGTTGCGCTCAAGCTCACCGGCAGCCAGGGCCAGACGGAGACCGCCGAGATCAACCTCAACTTCATCCCCGCTCATGGCTATCATCAGGCGGATGTAGCCTTCACGCAAGACCCCCGGCAAGGGCAGTTGGACATTACGTTTGGGTATGTGTATCCATAAGGGCTGATTTCTAACGTAAAGAACGCAAGCGCCCACCAGGGCTGCGATGGCCGGTTACCAAACGTGCCTGAGCACCACCAGCGAGCGCGCCGCCACCTGCACCGTATCCCGCGGCGCATAGATCCGCTCGCCGTCGTGGACAGTCTCCTCGGTGGTGTCCAGCGCCTTGATCCAGCGCGCTCCCCACTCATAGGCCGGCAGGACGAAATCCATAGGCCCATGATGGGCGTTGAACAGCAAGATGAAGCTGTCGTCCACGATGCGTTTACCCTGCGGGTCGGACTCTTGAATGCCGCGCCCGTTCAGGTACACCGCCAGCGACTTGGCATAGCCCTTGTTCCAGTGCTCTTCCGACATGGGCTCGCCGTCCGGCGTGAACCAGCCGATATCGCTGGCCTCGCCGCCGTAGATCGGCCGGCCCTGGAACCAGTTGCGCTGCTCGAACACCGGGTGCCGCTGGCGCAGGGTGATCAGCTGGCGCGTGTATTCCAGCAGCGACCGGTCGATGTGCTCCCAATCGAACCACGAAATCTCGTTATCCTGAGCGTAGGCGTTGTTGTTGCCTTGCTGGGTGCGGCCCATCTCGTCTCCGCCCAGCAGCATCGGTACGCCTTGCGACAGCAGCAGCGTCGCCAGGAAGTTGCGCTTCTGCTGCTCACGCCGGGCCTGGATCTCCGGTTCGTCCGTTGGCCCTTCTTTGCCCATGTTCCACGAGCGGTTGTCGTTGTGCCCGTCGGTGTTGTTTTGCCCGTTCTTCAGATTGTGCTTGCGGTTATAGCTGACCAGATCGTTGAGGGTGAAGCCGTCGTGGGCGGTGATGAAGTTGATGCTGGCGGTCGGCTGACGGCCATTGTGGCTGTACAGGTCTGAGCTGCCGGTGAAGCGATTGGCGAACTCGGGCAGGGTGCTGTCTGCCCCACGCCAGTAGTCTCGCACCGTGTCGCGGTATTTGCCGTTCCACTCGGCCCAACCTGGAGGGAAGCGCCCCACCTGGTAACCGCCTTCCCCCAGGTCCCACGGCTCGGCGATCAGCTTGACCTGCGAGATCACCGGGTCTTGATGGATGATGTCGAAGAACGAGCCCAGCCGGTCGACGTCGTGCAGCTCGCGCGCCAGGGCCGAGGCCAGGTCGAAGCGGAAGCCGTCCACATGCATCTCTTCGATCCAGTAGCGCAGGCTGTCCATGATCAGGCGCAGCACGTTGGGCTGCATCATGTTGAGGGTGTTGCCGGTGCCGGTGTAATCCATGTAGTAGCGGGCGTCTTCCATTAGACGGTAGTACGAGGCGTTGTCGATGCCGCGGAAGGCCAGGGTCGGTCCCAGGTGATTGCCCTCGCCGGTGTGGTTGTAAACCACGTCCAGGATCACCTCGATGCCCTTGCGGTGATAGGCCTTCACCATCTCTTTGAACTCGTTCACCTGCTGACCGCACATGCCCGAACTGGCGTAGCGGGCGTCGGGTGCGAAAAAGCCGATCGAGTTATAGCCCCAGTAGTTGGTCAAACCGGCGTCGGTTAGGTAGCGGTCGGCCACGAACTGGTGGATGGGCAGCAGTTCCACCGCGGTGATGCCCAGCTTCGAGAGGTAGTCCAGCACGTCTGGATGGCGCATGCCGGCGAAGGTGCCGCGCTGCTTGGGTGGCACGTTGGGATGCAGTTGGGTGAAGCCCTTGACGTGGACCTCGTAGATAATGGTGCGGTGGAACGGCGTGCGCGGCGGGTGGTCGTCTTCCCAATCAAAGCTCGTGTCCAGCACGACCGACTTGGGCAGGTAGCGCGCGCTGTCGCTCTCACTGAACGACAGGTCCTCCTTTGGGCTGCCCAGCCGGTATCCATACAGCGCGTCCTCCCATTCCACCGTCCCGGCGATGGCGCGGGCGTATGGGTCGAGCAGCAGCTTGTTGGGATTGAAGCGGTGGCCTATGTGCGGCGCGTAGAGGCCATACACCCGGAAGCCGTACAACTGCCCCGGCTGCAGCCCGGGGATATAGCCGTGCCAGACCATGTTGGTCTTCTCTTTCAGCCGGACGCGCCGCACCTCCTGCCGCCCGCTCGAATCGAACAGGCACAGCTCGACCCGCTCGGCGTGCCCCGAAAACAGCGCAAAATTGACTCCTTGCCCGTCCCACTCCGCTCCCAGAGGGGCGGGTTTCCCCGGCCAAAGCTCATCATCTTCCACAAGCAGCTCCTGATTTGTGTTCCAACATTCCCCCATCGCAGCCATTTTAAAGCTCTTCTCCAGCCTTCGCAATGGGGGAAAACCCCACGGCTTTTGTGCGCCAGGCACAAGCCTGGCCCTTGCTGGTGTGGACTTCCCGGGGGTTTTCCCCCCATCCCGCATGGGGGTTTTCCCGGTTGATACTCGCTGCCTTGAAAATTATCCTTAGAGTCGATCGATAAGGAGGAAATGATGGTAGACCGAGATCATGTCGAGGACCGTGAAGAGACTACCGGCCAGAACGAGGAATGGAGCCGGGGAGCGGAGCGCATTTTCAACCGTGGCTACGGCTACGGGCGCGATCGCAACGCAGGCTTGGACCGAGCGGATACGGTTGGCCGCCCCTATCCGCGCGCCAATGAACGCTTCCAATATGACGGCTGGCGCCGGCCCGGCCCGTACACCGGCTACGGCCCGGCCGATTACGAGCAGCCGGAAGACGAGCGCATCATGGAGGAGGTCAATGAACGCCTGATGCAGAACGGCCGGCTGAATGCCTTGGGCATCAGTGTCGTTGTGGAGGATGGCAAAGTTTCGCTGCAAGGCGTGGTCAGCAGCGAGCGCGACCGTCACATCGCCGAGAACGTGGCGCAATCCGTCCCGGGCGTGCGGCGTGTCTATGACCGCCTGCGCATCTCGGGGGACTTGCACTCCCAGCCGCCGACCGAATAATTGAGAGGATATAAGATGATCCGTGCAGATGAGATGTTGACGGCGGAGAGCGTGCGGGCGCTGCCGCTGCGTGAGCGCGCCGGGCTGGTGATCACCACGGTCCACGCCAAAGAGGCGCTGCAGGCCATCCTGAAGGCCGAGCGGGCGGGGGTGCGCCAGGTGTGGACGACCCAAGGGCCCACCACGGTGGATGCGCTGGCGCTGTATACGGCGGCAGCCACCCAGACCGAGACGGTCCGTATGGGTACCTCGATCCTGCCGACCTACCCTCGCCATCCGCTGGCAGTGATGGCGCTGGTGCGGGGGTTCGAGGAACTGGCGCCTGGCCGGCTGCGTGTAGGGCTCGGCACGAGCCACCGCCCGACGATCGAGGGCATGTACGGGATCGAGATGATCGACCCGCTGGAGCACCTGCGCGAGTATGTGGCTGTGCTGCGGGCTGCGCTGTGGGAAGGCAAGGTGGATCATTCCGAGCGTTTCTATCAGGTGCAGGTCAAAAAGCTGCCGGGAACGGCGCACGTGCCAATCTTGACCGCCGCGCTGGGGCCGACTGCATTCGAGACCGCCGGGGAGATTTCGGACGGGGCGCTTTCCTGGGTGTGCCCGGTGACGTACCTGACGCAGACCGCGATGCCCGCCGTGCGGGAAGGCGCGCGCAAGGCGCAGCGCCCCACACCGCCTGTGGTCGCTCACGTCCCGGTGGCGTTCGGCACCGACCGGCAGGCGGTGTTTGCAGCGGCGCGCAAGCGCCTGGGCTACTACGGCCGGCTGCCGTTCTACCGGCACATGTTCGCCGAGGCGGGCTGTCCCGTGCCCGAAGACGGCGAACTGCCCGAGGCGCTGATCGACAGACTGGTGGTCTCGGGGACGGAGGACACGGTGGCCGAGCGGCTGAAGGAGCTGCTGTCGGACCAGCTGGACGAGCTGAACCTGTCGATCGTGCCGGTGCAAACTGAGGAGCAGGAGCAGTCGCGCTTGATGGAGGTGATTGGGAACCTGTAACCTGATCCGCTTGCGTCAGATGACACAGCCCCAGGCAGGGATGCCTGGGGCTGTGTGCAATCAATTTCCAGGCATCATCAATCCTATGGGCTGCTCTCCTAAATATGATATAAACAAATAACGAACCCGTTACCCCAGGATAACCCCATGCCCCTGACCTTCTCATTCGATTCCCCGCAGGCTGCCGCGCTCGAAACCTCCGGCGGCAAGGGCGCCAACCTCGCCCGGCTGGCGCAGGCCGGTTTCCCCGTCCCGCCCGGCTTCATTGTCAGCACCCAGGCTTATTGTGACTTCGTCACTGCCAACCGCCTGGATGGGGCCGTTCAGTCTGCCTTGCCCTCCGGCGACCTGGACCCCGAGCAGCTGGAATCCGCCTCGACCCAAATCCGGGCGCTGTTTGCGGGCGGCCAAATGCCTGAGGCGCTGCGCCATTCTTTGCTGGATGCTTACCACCGGTTGGGAAGCGGTCCGGTGGCGGTGCGCTCATCCGCCACGGCGGAAGACCTGCCGGAGATGTCCTTCGCCGGGCAGCAGGACACCTACCTCAATATCCTGGGGGATGATGCCCTGGTCCAGGCGGTGGTGAGCTGCTGGGCCAGCCTGTGGACCGCCCGCGCCATCGGCTACCGCACACGCAACCGCGTCCCGCAAGATGACATCTCGCTGGCGGTGGTGGTCCAGGCGATGGTCGAGAGCCAGGTCTCGGGTGTGCTCTTCACCGCCAACCCGCTGACGGGGCAGCGCGCACAGACTGTCATTGACGCCGCCTTTGGACTGGGCGAGGCGCTGGTCTCCGGCAAGGTCGAGCCGGATCACTACGTGGTGGATGCCGCCTCAGGGCAGATCCTCGAAAAGACCCTGGGCGCAAAGCTGCTCTCCATCCACAGCAAGGCGGGCGGCGGCACGCAGCATGTCGAGCAGCCCCGCAAGCAGCAGCAGGCCCTGGCGGACGAGCAAGTCAGGGCGCTGGCCCAGCTGGGCCGCCGGGTGGCCGAGCTCTATGGGGAGTCGCAGGACATCGAATGGGCCTGGGCGGGCGAGCAGCTTTACTTGCTGCAGTCTCGCCCGGTCACCTCACTCTATCCTGCCTTGCAGGGCTTGCCCACCGACCCGCTGCAGGTGACCTTCTCGTTCGGCTCGGTACAGGGCATGCTCGACCCCATGACCCCCATCGGCCGCTCGGCCATCAAGCTAATTTTTGCGGCCGCGGCGGACCTGTTTGCGATCCGTGTCGATGAGAATACCCAGACGGTGTTGTACGACGCCGGCGAGCGCCTGTGGGTCAACATCACTCCGATTGCACGCAGCACCATCGGGCGCACGGTGCTGCACTACGCTTTTGAGATGGTCGATCCGGCTGTGCTGCAAGCGCTGCAGCCCCTGCTGGAGGACCCACGCTTGCAGCCGGGCCGCCCCGGCATTCGCCCGCGGCGGGTGCTCCAGCTGGCCGGCTTCTTCCTCCCCGTGGCCGGAAACGTCCTTCTGAACCTGCTTGCGCCTGACATGCGCCGGCTTTATATCGTTGCACACGGCGAAAGGATCATCGAGCGGATGCGGGCCGGGCTCGGCGCGATCCGTGGACCGGCGCCGGACCTCACCCCAACCCCGCTCCCCCAGGAAGGGGAGAATCAGACGCGGCCTTTATCCCTTTCCTTCAGCCAGGAAGCTGGGGCAATGCAGGGCCCGCGCCGGCGCATGGCCCAGGCCGTTGTGCTTTTCCGGCAAACTTTGCGCAATCATCTGGGCGGGTTGTTCGTCCTGTTCGTCTCAGGGGTGGCTTCGGGCGTCGCCTCTATGAATATCTTGCGGATGATGATGAAAGATTTGCCGGACGAGCCGGGCAGCCCAAGCTGGGGGGATACGCTGCTGGAGCTGACGCGTGCGGTGCCGAATAACCCGACCACCGAGATGGACCTGCGGCTGTGGGAAATGGCCCGTTCCGTTCAAGCCGATCCGCAGCTGCTGGCCGAGTTCAGTGCAGATGATGCCCCCACCCTGGCCCGGCGGTTCCGCACAGGCGAGATGTCTCCGGCCGGTCAGGCATTGGTGGCGGATTTCCTGGAGCGCTACGGTGGGCGCGGGCTGGCCGAGATCGACCTGGGACGTGAGCGCTGGAGCGAGGACCCCGCCCACGTCTTCGACGTCCTTTCCGGTTACTTGCAGATCACCCAGCCCGAGCAGTTTCCGGAGGCCGTTTACGCGCGGGGCGACGCATCTGCCCGGGCGGCGCTGGACCGGCTGTGCGCGGCACTGGCTCGCACGCGCGGCGGCTGGTTGAAGGTGCGCCGGGCGCGCTTCCTGGCCGGCCGGATGCGCAGGCTGCTGGGGCTGCGCGAAAGCCCCAAGTTCTTCGCCGTCCGGTTGATGGCCTTGCTGCGCGCGCCCTTACTCGATGCGGGGGCCGAGTTGGCGCGTGCGGGTGAGCTGGAGTATCCCGATGATGTCTTCTACCTGAGCTGCAGCGAAATCGAGGCGTTCGCGGCTGGAGAACCGCGCGACTGGCGCGGCATCATTGCCGGCCGCCGGGCCGCCAACCGGCGCGAGGGCGCCCGCCGCCAGGTGCCGCGCCTGCTGCTCTCCGACGGGCGCGCCTTCTATAAAGGCATCACGGATCTAACCGCTGCGGATGGGCAGATCGTGGGCAGCCCGGTCTCGCCGGGCAGCGTCGAAGGTCTCGTTCGGGTCGTGCTCGATCCGCGCCATGCCGGGCTGCGCCCTGGAGATATCCTGGTCTGCCCCGGCACCGACCCCTCCTGGACGCCCCTGTTCCTCTCCGCCGCCGGGCTGATCATGGAGGTCGGCGGCATGATGACCCACGGCGCAGTCGTAGCCCGTGAATATGGCATTCCTGCCATCGTCGGCGTAGACCTCGCCACCACCCGCCTGCAAACCGGTCAGCGCATCCGCATGGATGGATCGATGGGTGTGATTGAGTTAATCGACGCTGGAGAGTAGAGAACAGAGAGCGGCTCGTTTTATAGACCTCAGGTTTCTATGAGAAACCTCACGCACTTAAAAATGATGTATAAATAAGGGCGAGGGGAATCGTTCGATTTTTCACAATTAATAATGAATTCCAAGGGAGGATTCCGTGAACGAAAAAGTCATTGCTGTCTTGAATGATCTGCTGGCCGATGAGCTCACCGCCACCAACCAATACATGGTCCATTCGAGCATGTGCGAGAACTGGGGCTACGACCGCCTGCACGAGAAGGTCGAGGCCCGCGCCATCACCGAGATGAGGCACGCCGAAAAGCTGATCGACCGCATTCTGTTCCTCGAAGGCGCCCCGGTCGTCAGCAAGCTCAACCCGATGCACATCGGCGCTTCGGTCGAAATCCAGCTTAACAATGACCAGAAAGCCGAGATCGACGCCATTCAGTCTTACAACCAGGGCATCCAGTTGTGCGGCGAACAGGTGGATTACGGCACTCGTGAGATCCTCGAATCCATCCTGGCCGATGAGGAAGACCACAAAGACTGGCTCGACGCCCAGCTCGATCAGATCGATCAGATGGGCATCCAGAACTACCTCATGGCCCAGGCAGGCTGAACGCAGATTTCCACGAATATTTAAGCTGTTAAAGATCAAGGCGATGGTCCATCGACCATCGCCTTGATCTTCAAGATGGACTTCCTTCTTCTAAGGGAAATCCCTACCCGCTCCTTGGGGAGATTCTCCATTGCCGGTGCGCTGCCGTTTCTCCTATGCTTAATGCGCTGGAGAAAGGAGCAAATAATGGCACCCAAACCTACTTGGAAACCGCATACCGAACATGGAGATTTGGATTCGAAGGACCGTGACAAGCTGCCCGACAGCGCCTTCGCATTCCCGAAGCAGCGCAAAGAGCCCATCACCGATGCATCCCACGTCAAGAACGCGCTGGCGCGCTTCGATCAGGTGGAAGACGTGAGCGACGAGGATCGAGACCTGGCTTTTGCCAACATCAAGAAGGCCGCCGACTACTACGACATCAACGTCGAAGAATCCAACTGGCATCAACTGGGCAAAAAGCCGCACACCAAGAATCCCGCACATTCATAAGCAATTAAATAACAACAGGGCGTTGAAACCGCCCTGTTGTTATTTTAATTGCTTATTTCGTCAGCCAGTTTTCAGCTTCCTCTCGTGTGGCGAACACCCGGAACTGGCTGCCGCGGTTCGTTTCCAGCGCCATCTCGCCGAAGCGCCCCCGACCGGAGAGCTCCGCCGGGATGACCGCCGCCACAACCAGCCGGTAGTTGCTGAACTTGAGCATCACCTCACCCGCCAGGCGGGTCTTCAGGTTGTAGAACGCTTCTGGCAGGCTCTCGGCATGCAGCATCAGGTTCTGCGTCCCATATTCCCCACAGGCCGCCACCAGGTCGAGCGCATCTTGCTCGCTAGACAGCCGCCATTCATCCGGCAGGCACTCCAGGTACGACTTTCCAATCTTCTCGACCAGCTGCACGTTCATCTGGTTTTGCTCCTCTGCTTGCGCGGATAAAATGCGCCAACCTTCTGGTAGTATTTGGCATAACCGGCATAGCGCCACAGCAAGTCTTGCTCTTCAGCCAGGCACAGCATCAAAAAGATCGGGATGTAAATGAACGAAAACACAACCAGGAACGGCGAGTGCAGGAAAAACGCCGCCACCCACCACAGGAACACCTCGCCCACCGCTTGCGGGTGGCGCAGCCGTGTGTAGATGCCGGCGTACATGCCGTGCTCCTTCTTCGGGCGCACCGCCTCTTCCCCGGCATCCCGCAGCCCGACGATCATCAGCCACATCGACGGCACGCCAATCGCCAGCCCGATCAGCGCCGAAGCCCACCACGGCCACGGAAAATGCTCCGGCAGCGGCGACGGCAAGGGGTAGAAGGCATAGACCACGTAACAGATCAATGTCAGCAGCTCGAATCCCATCGCGACCGCCCGGTCGCGAGCGCAGCGCCGGTAGGCTTGCTGACCGTAGACCTTCTCCAGCGTCGCCGGGCTCACGCTGCGCACGTAGAAGTATAAGAACAGCAGCGACGCCAATAACAGCACATACACATTGATCCAGGCAGCCATTTCAGCGCTCCTTTCGCACGACGGCGCTACCCGCCGTTGGCCCTTAATGCCTCATCCAGCAGGTCTTCGATCCATACCCCCGGCTCGCCCATGCGCTGCTTCCAACCCGGCATGAAGCGATCCAGCAGCAGCGCCTGGGCGTTGCCGGTGTAATAGAAGCGCGTTTCGCCTTCGCGAGTGGCCTGGCTCTTCATCTGGTTCATTTCCTGCTTGAAAAAGGCCGGCGCGCCTGCGTAGCGCTTAAAGGAGTCGACGTTTTGCATCCCCGGTGCTGGCTGGTAGTTTGGAGCAGCTTCCGCCGCCCGCTGGATGTTCAGTTCCATGTACTTGCCCATACCCTCCAGCCACTCGAAGCGCTGTTCGAAGCGCGCCAGTTCTTCCCTGTGTAAGAATTGGCTGCGCCGCTGCGACCGCAAATCGAGGAACTGGCGGGCCAGTGACCGGGCCTCTCCATCTTCCTCGGCGTAGTCCGCCGCATACAGCACCTCGATCTCCTCCTTCCAGGCCTCGTTCATCTGCGGGTCCAGCTGCCAGTAAGCATCACTGCTTTTGTAGGCTGTCTCAGCGTCATCAAAGCGCGCGCGCATCGTCTCGGCCTGGAAAGCGTGGAAGGTTTCGTGCACCTGCCCGCCAATATAGCGGTCGGGCTGCATCATCTGGCCGATCAGCAGGTACACCGGCGCGACCTTTTGGAGCGGACCCGGCAGCATCTCCGTGAACGGCTGGCGCAGCGAGATCAAAGCCCACTCGCCGCGTCGCCAGCATCCCGGTGTACGTGTCGCCGACCGGGTAGGCAAAATTCTGGCCGTCTTGCCATTCGCGGCGGTAACAGCGCTCGCCCCCGTCCAGCTGCGTCTCCAGCGGCTGCCAGCCATCCGGCGGGTTGGGGTGCGCGCACAGGAATGCATACTGCTCGTTCCAGGCCAGGATCGGGATCTGCGCCTGCCCGAACCCCGGCCACACCTCGTCGCCCAGCTCGGCCTTCAAGTGCAGCGCCTCGCTCATCAGCGCCGCCTGCTCTGGGGTGAACTCTTCCGGCCGGGCCGAAGCGCCTGGCAGGTTGGCGTTCGTGACTGCGAAAACCCCCAGCAGCCCCAGGCACAGCGCCATCAGCGCCAGCGCCCCAATCACAACGAAGCGCCCCGCTTTCCTTGCTGTTCGTGATCTCATCAACTTCCTTCCTAAAATAAAATCCTGAGCGGTTCTCTTTGAGGTTTCAGAAATGCTCCGGTATTTTTCTCCTTGATGTTCGGTTTGGCGGCTGCTTGCGGCATCCGGCTGGTTCCGCCCGGCTTCGCTTCTAGATCTGCTCCGGCGCGATCGGCTTGCCGTGGCCCGGGTAGATCGTGTGCAGGTCCATCTGTTTCAGCCGCTCGATGCTCTGGTGGTACTGCTCCAGGTCATCGATGATCGGCGTCGCCACCCGGCGGTTGTTGGTCAGCAGGTCGCCGCAGATCAGGTCGCCGCCGGTGGTCAGCACCCCAATCGAGCCCTGCGAGTGCCCTGGGATGTGGACGATTTTGGCGTCCAACCCATACGGTGACAGGTCGAAACCCTCCTCCATGGTGAAATCTGGCTCCAACCGAGGGGCGCGCATCATCCCAGGGATCAGCCGCTCCAGCGACAGCATGAGCCGGAACAGCGGCGAGACCTTGTCCATGCGCGGCTTGCGGTTCGTGGTCGACCCGCCACCCGGCGCGACCGCCGCGGCTTCGAGCGGGTGCATGGCGACCTTGGCCCCATACGCCTCGCGCAGATACTCGGCGCTGCCCACATGGTCCGCGTCGACGTGGGTGATCACGACCAACTGTAAATTGCCCGGTTTGCAGCCTGCTTCCTCTAGAGCGCCGGTCAGCCTGGCGCGCTGGTTGGCCATGCCCGTATCCACCAGCACACAGCCCTGCTCCGTGTCGAACAGGTAACAATTGACAAACCCCAGGTCAATGACCTTCATTTCCTCAGCCATGTTCCCTCCGTTGATGAAAAACCGAGTCCACTCTGCCCGTATTATAGAGCATTCGGCCAGGTTCGGGGCTGTACCGAATTCCCGGTACGCCCGTTTCCGATCGGATCTCACCTATAATTAGACGATCTTCTACTGGGGCATGAAAACATGAAAAACATTCTCGATATCCTCTTCCCTCTGCCTGCAGACAACACCGTCCGCGGCTCGAAAATCCCGGTTTATCTCTTCGCCCTGATCGCCATTGTCAGCGCCGTCCGCAGCCTGATCCACCTGCTCGCGCCCGACGGCGGCGCAGGCTCCATCGCCGGCATCGATCTCTCCGTCGCCGGGGTCGGCGGCATTGTCTTCGCCTTCGGGCTGTGGGGCTCCTCGCAGCTGATCTACGCCATCGTCCAGCTGCTGGTCGCTTTTCGCTACCGCGCGCTGGTACCGTTCTTCTACCTGCTGCTGGCGCTCGAAGTGCTGCTGCGCATGCTGGTCGGGCGGATCAAGCCGGTGAGCTTCGCCCACACCCCGCCCGGACAGGTGGGCAATGGCGTCCTCCTACCGCTGGCGCTGATCATGCTGGCCTGGATGCTGTGGGGGGGGCAGAGGCGAGATTAATCCCGCTTCTTGCGCGCCAGGATCTCCCCTGTTTTCTTGGATTTTGGATCTTTCTGCTTGATAAAGATTATATAAGACTTTGACCAAACGGTAATTCGCTCTTGCATGCAGGGCGCATCTTAACCGAGTTTTACAAGCTTCCTCGCCCTTCCCGATCTTGACTTCTTTTAAGTTTTTTGGCAAAATTGAATTCGTAAGGAAGTTGAGATGATGTTTCTTCGCTCAAATATCTGCCAACGATGCTGTGTTTATCCAACGTATTTGCGGTTCTCCCTTGATAATTTGATCTTTCTAGCACGGGTTATTTTTATGCGAAATAACACGCACGATTCAAAGGACAATGATTTTCGACGTTTAGCCAAACTCGAGCAAGAGGTTGAGCGGCTCAAAACGGAACTGGAGCAAAGCCGGGCTGTCGAAAAGGGGCTGCTAGAGCAGCTTCTTTCAACTACCCAGCACTCCGATGGACACGATCGGTCGGAAGCCGAGCTGCACCGCCAGCGTGAGCTGTGGCAGCGGCTCTTCGAGCGCATTCCGATCATGATCACCATGTACCACCCCGACCTGCAGTTCATGCAGCTCAACCCTTCCTTCGAACAGATCACCGGCTGGACGACCGATGACGCCAACCACGGCGGCGACTTCATGGCAAAGGTCTACCCCGATCCGGAGTACCGCCGCATGGTCGCCGAGTTCATGCAGTCCTTGCAGGAGGGCTGGCGTGATTTTCAATTGACCGGCAAAGACGGAAGCGTGATCGAAAGCGCATGGTCCAATATCCGCCTCGCAGACGATACCCAGATCGGGATCGGCATCGACCTGCGCGAGCGCAAGCGGATCGATCAGGCGCTGCGCGAGGGTGAAGACCGCTTCCGCATCATGGCCAACGGCACCCCGGTCATCATGTGGGTCCACGATGCCGCCGGTGGGATTGAATTCGTCAACCGCGCCTACCAGGATTTCTTTGGCGTTGATGAAGAAGAGGTGAAGTCTGGCGGCTGGCAGCCGCTGGTCCATCCGGACGACAGCGCCGCTTACATCGACGTTTTCCAGGAGTGCCTGCGCGAGCGCAAGCACTTCCGCGCCCAGGGGCGCGTGCGGCGCAAGGACGGCCAGTGGCGCTGGGTCAACTCGCAGGGTCAATCGCATTTTTCCGCCTCCGGCGAATTCCTGGGCATGGCGGGCAGCAGCATGGATATCACCGACCAGAAGCAGGTCAACGAAGCCTTGCGCGCCAGCGAGGAGCGTTTCCGGGTGGCGCTTAAGAACGCTCCCGTCCTGGTCTACACCACCGATCTCGACCTGCGTTACACCTGGATGTATGCCCCCACCAACGGCTTCAGGGCTGAAGAGGTGCTCGGCAAGCTGGATGAAGAACTGCTCCTGGCTGAAGACGTGCAAGAGCTTGTCGATTTCAAGCGCTCGGTCCTGGAGAGCCGTGAAGGCGCCCGGGCCGAGGTCCATCTGCCCTTCCAGGGTCAGATGCAGACCTACAACGTCACCGCCGAGCCGCTGCTGGATTCCGGTGGCAAGATGGTTGGGCTGACCGTTGCCGCAGTCGACATGACCGAAGTGCTGGAGCTGAAGGCTGAGATGGTCCGCAGCGAGGAGCGCATCGAGATCCAGCGCCGCATCAGCGACGACTATGAAAAAGAGCGCGCCCGCATCGCCCGCGATCTGCATGACGGCCCCTTGCAGGAACTGATTTCCACCAACTTCCAGATTTCGATGATACAGTCTGAGGAAGACGAGGCCGAGCGCTCCAGCAAGCTCAAACAGCTGTCTGAAATGCTGGAAGAGCAGGCTGTCAGTTTGCGCAGTTTCTGCAACGAGCTGCGACCGCCTGCCCTGGCCCCCTTCGGCCTGGAAAAGGCCATCCGTTCGCATATCGACCAGGTCAAGGAGCGCCATCCAAACATCGAAATTAAAGCCCGGCTGGACGCCGACCGGAATACCATTCCCGAGAATACCCGCATGATCCTGTACCGCATCTACCAGGAGGGCATGAACAACATGCTCAAGCATGCCAACGCCAGTGAGGCCCGCGTGTGCTTCTATCTAGAAGACGGGAGGGCACAACTGGAGCTGCAGGATAAAGGGAAAGGCTTCGCGATCCCCGAGAGTTGGGTCACCCTGGCTCGTCAGGGCCATCTCGGGCTGGTGGGCATGCGCGAGCGGGTCGAGAACATCGGCGGCGAGCTGCTGGTGCAGTCCGCCCCCGGCGAAGGGACCATCGTGCGCGTCACCGTCCCGCTGGATCCGCGGGAATCATAAGGGTCTACCCACAAATTTAATCGGACCTTTGCAAATGGGGCCGCCTCTATGCGCTGTCCCGCCGGCTGGCATGGCAAGACGGCGTTAACTCGATCATCTCGATCTCTCTCGCCGTCTGATCGATAAAGGTGCTCGCGAACGTCATAAAGCGGTACACGTCTTCAAAATTTGTTGCCACACCCAGCGAGATGCGCAGTGTGCTGGGCGCCTTGCCCATCAAATCCTTGGCCATCTTATAGAAGGCCTCGAAGCTGACCGCCTCGCCGCGCCCGAAGGCCTGCGCCATATCCTCGCGCGTCAGGTGGTGCACCGTTTCGCCTGCGCCTGGGTTGCAGAAGCAGCCAGTGCGCAGCGAGATGCCCATCTCCGAGGCCAGCTTCTCCACCCGGCGGTAGTCCAGGTGTTCGCCGCCGGGGTCGTTGAACGAGAAGGAGATTGTGCCGCCGCGCGCCTCGGTCGTCTCCGGCCCGTAGATCTGCACCACCCGCCGGCCGTTGCTGTGGCGCAAGTCCGCCATTTGCTCCAGCAGCCAGCCCGTCAGGCTGCGCACCCGCTCGTGGATGGTTTCAATCCCAATCAATTCAATATACTCCAGCCCAATCTCCACCGCCGGCAGGTTCAGGTAGTTGACCGTCCCGTCTTCGAAGCCCGCGCTGCCCTCAAGCAGGTAGTGCCAGCCCTCGCCTTGCACCGAAGTGATCGAGATGGTTCCGCCTGCAAACCAGGGCCGGCGCAGTTTCGCCAGCGCCTCCTTGCGGGCGATCAGCGCGCCCACCCCCGTTGGATAGCCGAAGATCTTGTAGAAGGACAGCGGCACGAAATCCGGTTTCCAACGGCTCAGATCGAGCCGGTTGGTGGGGGCGAAGGCCGCACAGTCCAGCAGCACGTCCCAGCCCAGCGCGTGGGCCCGCTCGATCCATTCCAGCGGATGCTGCACCCCCGAGAAGTTGGATTGGGCCGGATAGGCCAGCAGGTTATGGCTGCCGGCCTGAGTTTGCGTTAGCTGCCGTTCCAACTCAGCCTCGTCCAGGCGCATCTCGGGCAGCGCCAGCGGCACGTAGTTCACCTGCGCCCCCCTGGCCCGGGCGAACTCGCGCATCCCATTGACCGAGTTGTGGTTGTCAAAGGCCGGCAGGAAGCGGCCACCCGGCGCGAATGGATACGCCTCACCCACCAGCTTGAGCGCGCCGCTGGCGTTCCCCGTAAAGATCACAACATACTCGTCCGGCGAGGCGTGGAAGAATGCCAGCGCCGCCCGGCGGGCCTGCTCCACCAACCTGGTTGAGGCCAGTGAGGTCGGATTTTGCGAGTGTGGATTGCCGAACACATGGTCGCGCAGCAGCGCGATATGCTGCTCCACCTGGCGCATTGCGTACAACCCGCCGCCTGTGAAATCCAGATACACCTGCCCCAACCGGTCCAGGCGGTCGTAGTCGCTGGCCCGCAAATCATCCAGTATTTTTGTGCTTCGATAAGACGGGAATTTCTGTAGAAAGGCAGCAAAAGCAGTTTCCTGACAGTCGGGGTCATAATCCATGAGTGATCTTCTCCTGCAGTTACGGTTTGAGTGCGCCTCTATGAGTATACACCCGGACAGGTACTGCTCTGCATTCTTCATTTATTCTTTTTCCCAACCTTTTCTCCTTCTCCCGTGTATTTAAAATAGGACTACACTTTACTCATGGAGATTCCCATGCCGGATCGAGAGGCCGTTGGCCGCTTGAAAAGAGGCGACATCGGCGGGTTGGAAAGCCTGATCGCGCGCCATCAGGTGCGGGCCGTGCGGGCTGCCTATTTCATCGTGCAAGACGAGCAGCTGGCCGAGGACGTGGTGCAGGATACCTTCCTGCGCATCTACCACCATATCCAGCGCTTCGATGAGAGCAAACCCTTCGCACCCTACCTGATGCGCAGCGTTGTCAACGCTTCCTTGAATACCATGCGCCAGCGCTCGCGGGAAGCCTCGCTGGACGGCAGCGACGGAACTGAGGGTCTAGAAGCGCTGCTGTCGCAAGCCACCTCAGTGGAGAGCCAGGCTGAATTCGCCGAGCTAAAGCGCTCAATCCTGGCAGCCGTGGCGGCACTGCCGCCTCGTCAGCGGGCCGCAGTAGTGCAGCGCTATTACCTGGAGATGAGCGAGGCCGAGATGGCCACCGCATTGGAGGCTGCCCCAGGCACAGTCAAGTGGCTGCTGAATGCCGCCCGCGCCCGCTTGCGCGCTCTGCTCGGTTCCAAAAGGAGCGTTCGATGACCCATAAAACGTACGCCCAAGTTCTCGATGCATCCGCCGCAGAGCATATTCCTTCACGTGTAGACCTGACACAAAAAGTTCTGGATCAGATCGATCACGAAAGTAAGTCCTCAATGCCTTCAAAGATGAAGCTAGCGACCACGGTCTTGCTGGCGCTTCTGGCAGTGCTGGTGCTATCGACCGCCGTTTATGCTGTTTACCGCATGGTCACCGATCCCGGTATGCAGTCCGTGCTGGACGCGGGGATGCAGTCCACCGTTCAGGTTACAGCCCGGCCGACCTTAATGCCGACCGCCACGCCTCTCGGCACGCCATTGCCTGCCTCCCAGATCAGACTGAGCCAGACCCAGGAAGGGATAACGCTGAGCATAGACTGGGTCTATCTGGACGAGGGACGGCTGGCGTTCGGGCTCGGCTTCAGCGACCTGCCAACGAATACACAGCCGGGCGCGCCGCATGTGAGCTTCACGGGCATTACCTCACAGCAAGCGCTCGGCTACACCCAGAGCATCCGCGCTGTAGAACATCAGGCGGTCTACGTCTCTTACCAGGTCATTCAAGTCGATCAGATCGGCGGCAAGCTGAGCCTGGGCATCGACGTGCCGCTGGTGCGAGGTTCCGGGGAACAGCAAGAGCAGCTGGCGACCTTCCACTTCGACCTGAAAGACGTTGCGGTGTACCAGGGCAACAATCTGCCGATCCGGCAGACCTATGCCGTGCGAGTTAACGGTTTGGAGGTGCGGCTGAAATCAGTGCGGGTGCTGCCCGAGACGACCGAGGTGACAGCCTGCTACGACTTCCCACGCCCGGATTGGCTGTTTGCGATGATCCAAAATGCTACGATCCAATTTGGTGATCGTCCCGAAGAGGGCTTCAACGCTTATCAGTATATGGAAGAAGTGACCGACGACCACTGTGTACAGCTGGGCTTCCCAGTCGGGAACGCGGATGGAGTGGATCCTCTTGTGTTCCGCGTCCGTCGTATCGTCGCGCTGCAAGATGGACCGGAAGAGAAAGCCGAAGGACCGTGGGAGTTCTATGTGGACCTGCCCTCCAGCCGGCTCGTGCCTGGTGCGGTTGAATCTACGCCCACACCCACCCCTGTTCCGACTGCCATCGACCAGCAGACCCTCGACAACGTCGACGTGAGCCTGGATTGGGTCTACGCCGATGTAAAGCGGATCGCCTTCGGCTACACCATCTTGGGTCTGCCGGACGTGCCGGACGCGGTTTTCCTCAAGGGCCACCTGGAGGTGCGCGACAGCCAGGGCAATGTGTTCACCAGCGCCGGTTACGGCGGTCAAAGCACCGTGCAGCGCGTGAAGGGCGAACCTGGCGCTTATACCGGCGTCTGGAGCGCCGTGCTGCGAGACCCGCTGCAAACCGCAGAACTCGGCTTGCAAATGGACCTGACCCTGGACGGCGCAACGCAGAGCGACTATTCTCTGGCGGTGATCCAGCGCCCGGCGGACGCGACGCCCTTCCCGGATTACCTCCCACCGGGCTATGTGCTGCCATCAGTCCCTGACCGGCTGGTAGGCATGTTTCACTTCGAGGCGACCGCCAAGGTCTACCCGATGCAGGTGCTGGAGCCGAAGCAGATGGTGGAAGCCAACGGTATCACCATGCGCCTGGAGCGGGCGGAGATTACGCCTTCCTACGCACGCTTCACCCTGTGCTACAACAAGCCTTCTCCTAAAGATTGGATGCTGGCCGGAATGCCTGGCGCAGGTCCAGTTCTACAGGCTGGCGCTTACGAAGCCCAGATTCATGGCTATACCCTTGTGGCAGATGCCGATTACGGCGGCTATACAGGCAAGGGGTCTGAACCTGCTGGCATTCCGGCGTTCAACCCGGATGAGCGCTGCGTGACGATCGACTTTCTACTGGGGCTAACTGGGCAGACCCGGTCACTGACGCTAACGGTTCCACAGCTCGAACAATCTCAGCCGGAGGTGATTCCTGACGATGAGCTACAGGCTGCCCAGGAGAAACTGCGCGCACAGGGCATCGAGATGCAGTATGCCACCAGCATGAGCGCGGGCGGCGGGGGCGGTGCGAATTTGACCTACTCGAAACTGCCGGACGGCATGACCGAGCAGGAAGCCTTCCGCCGCTTTGAGGAGGCGCTGGGTTACGTCCATCCCGGTCCGTGGGTGTTCGAGATCGAAGTCCCATAGCTGAATGTCTCCCGCAAAGTGGCCCTTGGCGCGCTTTACGAGAGACATCAGAATAGGCCCAAGGAGACTCAGTCTATGACGGATAACGATCTTCGCTGGAGCGAGGCGAACTCCCGCTCCTTCATCGAACGCGCCCGCTGCTTTGTGCCCGAGCGCGACGCTCAAATTGACGCCGTTTGCAGCCAGCTTGCCTACCTCAACCAACCCCGCATCCTCGAGCTGTGCTGCGGCGACGGCTTGCTGGCCCAATCCCTGCTGGAGCGGCTGCCCGGCAGCGCCGTCCGCGGATTAGACGGCTCGGATGAGATGCTGAAGTCCGCTTCAATGCGCCTGGAACCGTTCGGTTTGCGCTTCCAGCCCGGCAAGTTCGACCTGTTCGCCTTCGACTGGCGTAATAGCGGCGAGCGGTATCATGCGATCGTCTCGTCGCTGGCGATCCACCACCTCGACGGCCCCGGCAAGGCCCGGCTCTTCCAGGATGTCTTCGAGATGCTGCACCCCGGCGGCGCCTTCATCATCGCCGACATCCTGCACCCGACCAAGCCGGACGGCATGGTCTACGCCGCCAAGATCTACGATGCCACTGTTCGCCGCCAGTCGCTGGATTTTACCGGCAGCCTGGAACTCTTCGAGCAGTTCGACTCCGCCGAGTGGAACTTCTTCCGCTACCCCGACGATCCGACCGACAAGCCCTCGTCCCTCTTCGACCAGATCAAGTGGCTGGAGCAGGCCGGTTTCGAGCAGGCGGACGTGTTTTGGATGCAGGCCGGGCACGCCGTGTTCGGCGGTTTCAAGCCGTAAATAAAAACACGAACCGGATGACGATCTCATCCGGTTCGTGTTTTTAATTGCAATCGCTCAGGCCGAGCCGAACAGCTCCACTGCCTTGCGCGCCAGCTTCATGTCCTCTTCCTCCGGCAGGCCGCTGACGCCCACTGCGCCGACCACCTCGCCCTTGTAGACGATCGGCACGCCGCCGCCCCAGGCCGTGTAGCGCAAGTCGCCAAAGTTGGTCATCGGAAAGCCCTGTTGGCGCGAGCTCTGACCCACCTGATAAGACTCATTCCGCTCACGGGCCGCGGTGTAAGCCTTGTTGATCGCAATTTGGATCGACGGCAGTTTGCAGCCGTCCGTACGCAGGAACGCAAGCAGCTCCCCCTGCGAATCGGCGACCGCCACCGCCGCGCCGCGATGGTCCTTCCCCAGTTCTTTTTGAATGAAGGTGATGATTTGCAGCGCATCCTGGTGTGAAATTTGGTAACGTTGGTACATTTAAGTCCTCCTTGATCGTCATTCTTCCAGCAGATATTCCAGCGCCTCTTCCCGCGTCTGGAACGTAGGCAGCTTGTAGCCGGGCGGCGGCTCGATGACTGTGCGGTTCTGCAGTTTCATTGACCACTCCTGCACCAGCGCGCCCTTTTTGAAGAATGTCAGCACGTCACGGCCCAGGCCGCGCAGCACCGGCAGCACATCGCTGTTCAGCGGCGCGAAGCCGATCAGGTCGATCAACAGCAAGGCTTGCCCCGGTCCAAATACCCGGAAGGCTTCTTTAATTTCCGTCGAAATCCGCGCCGCCTCTTGTGACTTGATGAATCCCCCCATCTCCACGTCCACCAGCTTGCGCTCGCGGTCGATGATCACCTTGGCCATGTCGATCCCTCCTTGGATGATTCCGTGCAGACATAATCGATGCATGAATTCTATCACGGTCACGGAGGAGGCATCGGGCTGCTGACAGTCGATCCTCTCTATCCTTGCCAGGGCGGGTATAATCCGATTCACAAACCGATTTGATAGAGGGAGGAAAGTAGAATGGCTGATAAAGATCAGATCGTCAACCCGATTCAGGTGCAAAAGTTCCTCGGCGGCATCGATTACCCCGCCTCCAAGCAAGATTTGCTGGATACTGCCAAGAGCCAGGGCGCCGATCAAAACGTGATGAGCACGCTGAAAAAACTGCCGGACCGTAAATATGACGCTCCGACGGATGTGACCAAAGAGATTGGGAAATTAGAATAGTCTGGTTAAATCAAAGTCGGGATGGGCGATCGCCCATCCCGACTTTGATTTATTTCTCTTTGCTCTTCAAGACCATTTCCGCAGCCGACTTGCCGCTGGCCGCTGCCTGGTACGCTCCCGGCGGGTTTACCCAATGCCCGGCCAGGTACAGCCCCTTCAAGAAGGGCACTTTTTGCCGCCACGGCGGTGGATTGAACCAGCCCAGCCCTGCGCCGCGGTCGTTTAAGGTGTAGCGGTGCAGCGTGACCGGCGTGGCCACATCCATTTCCAGGATGCGCTGGCCCAGGCCGGGCAGGTAGACCTCGGCGTGCTCCACCAGGCGCCTGGCTCGTTCGGTCTTGAACGACTGGTACTGCTCGTCGCGCGCCAGCTGCGGGCCGGTGCGCCAGTAGTTTTCGAACTCGATGCTGGCCGGGGCGATGATCTGAACGCCGTGCAGGCGGTTGTCTTGCGAGGTCCGGAAGCGTGGAAAGACCAATTGGAAGCTGCCGAGCTCGGAATGGTCGGGCTGCAGCACCTCTTGCAGGTCCGCCGAGGTCAGCACGTACAGGTCGGTGTGGTCGAAGCCCAGCAAGCCCGGATCCAGGTCGGTGACCAGCGAGACCAACAGGTACGAATTGGACTGCCCGGCATGGTCCAGGCGTCGCTGGTGCAGGCGCGGCACCAGGTGAGGATTGACCAGCTTGTTGAAGGTCTGGCGGGCGTCGATGGCCGACAGCACGGCTTTTGCTTCGCAGCGCCGCCCATCCTCCAACATCACGCCGTTGACCTTGCCTTCGTTCGTCTCGATGGCCATTACCCGGGCGGAATACTCGATCTCACCGTGATTGTGTTCGAGCGCCGTAGCAAAAGCCAGCCCCATCCGCTGCGCTCCGCCCACCGGCGTATAGGCCCGCCCCGTCAGCGCCATGGCAATCATGATCAGCAGGTCGAGCGCCGTGGCATTGTGCGTCGGGACGATCATGTGCAGGGACGTGCGCAGTGATTTCAGCTCCTTACCGGGGAACAGCTGCCGGAGCAAGCGCAGCGCCGGGATGCGAGCGTATTTTTGCAGCTGGTCGGGAAAGACCGTGCTGCGCAAGCGTTTGTCGAAACGCTGCCGGGGTTCCTGCGGCCAGCGGTTGGGGAACTTGTTCAGCTCGCGCTCCATCAGCAGCGCCAGCTCGGTCAGCTTGAAGACCGATTTACGATTGGTTTGGGGGTAAGAGTTGAGGATCGACCGCTCGAAGGTCTCCCGGTATTTCGCCAGCACGATGTCCACCCCGGGCAGCGGCCCCAGGATGCGGCCCAGGTTGGGCACCGGCACAAACGCCACAGACTTGCCGTCCAGTTCATCGAGCATCCGGTTGATGTTGTCGGCTTCGGTGGTCCAGTGCGCGCCAATATCAAAGATGACCCCACTCCGTTCGAACGAGGTCCATAGACCGCCCGGCCGGTTGTGCTGCTCGAACACGATGACTTTCTGCCCGGCTTTTGCCAGGTAGGCAGCCGCAGACAGGCCGGCGATCCCTGCTCCTATAACGATCACATCATAACGGTTGCGATCCAAGTTTGCGCTCCCCAGGCATCCTTAAGCAATCGCTGATGGAGATACAAGTTCCATCGATATTGAATTTATTGGATCAAGACCAAACAGGGCAGAGCCCGCAAGATCGGTTCGCACACTGCAGATAGGTGGAGCAGTGGCCCCGAGATCTCCATGTCCATCTTTCCAATCGATATAAAGCTGTGGTTGGTATTGCAATCCATGAATGTTAACGGCCGTGTGGATGAACCGGTCGGGGTTCTGCGGCGTGTGATGGGGGAGAACAGCCAGCAGGTTAACTGGCTCCTTCCCGCTTCTATTGTACACATAACCCAACTATTTTGAAAGGTATTTTTTCGTTTGGTTCTTCGTCTGCGCCGTTTAGTATCCTGATCCTGGAGCGGGAGCGAAAAGCCCCTGACTCTACAGACTCGCCGAAGGATGGTACAATCGAGCGTGTCCGCCGCTGGTGGGCAGACTCTTGCGATGAATTGCGATTCCACCTATGCCTGATAATCTTGCGAAACGCAGCATTAATTCCGTGACCTGGAATGCCATGAGCAGCGTCGCGCAAATTGTGCTGGGCTTCATCCAGTTCGCGATCCTGGCGCGCCTGCTCGACCCCGAGGTGTTCGGCGTTTACGCCCAGGTCAGCGCTACAGTCGTGCTGCTGGGGGTGCTGCCTTCCTTTGGGTTGGCTTCCGCCTATCTCCACCGTTCCGAATTCAGCGACGATTTTGAACAGGCCACCTCCACCTTTTTCAGCGTCAGGCTGGTTTTGACCGTGATCTGGGTGGCTCTGGTGCTGCTGGTTGTAAGCCTGCTTGGCGGGTTCCGTGAGGTTGATATGCGCACGGCTTACCTGCTCATCATCGCCACCGAATTGATGGGGCAGATGAACCAGCCCATGCGTCAGGTTTTGGTCCGCAAGGTAGAGCACCAGCGCCTGGCGATCATCGACACGGTCGACATCGCTTTGACCGCCATCATCACCTCGATTCTGGCGCTCCTCGGGGCCACCCTGTGGGCGCTGCTGGCCGCCAACGTCATCGAGGCTGCCGTTAACTTTTTCATGCTATATATCTGGCGACCGGTCTGGAAACCGCGGCTCTCCTGGTCGTGGCCCGCTGTACGCTACTACCTGCGGTTCGGCAGCGCAAACTTGTTGGGGCGCGGGCTGGCTATGGGCCTCGACCGGCTGGACGACATCTGGACCGGCGTGTACCTCGGCAAAGAGGCGCTGGGCTTTTACTCGCGCGCTTATAAATTCGCCAAGTATCCAAGCGCATTCATCGCTACGCCCGTCAATAACGTGGCAGCCGGCACCTACGCTGAGTTGAAAGAGGACCGCGAAACCCTTTCGTTGGCCTTTGCTCGCGCCAATGCCTTGATGGTGCGCACAGGCTTCTTTATGGCGGCGATCCTCTCGCTGACCGCGCCGGAGTTTATCGTGATCGTGATGGGGGCGCGCTGGCTGCCGATCCTGGACGCTTTCCGCTTGATGCTCATCTTCACCCTGTTCGACCCCATGAAGCAGACCATCGGCTCACTATTCAATGCCGTCGGCCATCCCATGACCGTGGTCAAGGTGCGCTCCTTCCAGCTGGTGGTGATGATCGCCGGCATGTACCTGATGGGCCAAGGGCTCGGCATTGCCGGTGTAGCCCTGGCTGTCGACCTGATGCTCGTGCTCGGCATCGTCATCGTCCTGCAGATGGCGCGCAAGTATGTCGATTTCTCGCTGAAGGATATGCTCCTGGCCCCGGCGCTGGCAGTGGTGGTGGGCATGGGCTTGACCCTGGGCGTCAGAGCCTTGCTGCCCGAGATCGCTTCCCCGATCGTCTCGGCGGGCATCGACTTCCTGCTGTTTTCCACCGGTTACGTGGCGGTATTACTGCTGTTCGACCGCAAGAATATCGGCGACATGATCTTTTTGCTGAACAAGTACCTGGTGCCAAAGAAGCTGCGCCAGCGCATTGCCCGCCAGTTTGCTTCCAGGAGATTCCCAAGTTGAACGCTTCTTTCCCCATCATCCTCATTGGCATGCACCGCTCCGGAACCAGCCTGCTCGCCGAGGTCCTTCAGGACGCCGGCATCTGGATGGGAGCGGACCACAGCAAGCGTCACACAGAATCCCGCTTTTTTATGAAGGCCAACCGCCTGGTTTACGCTCGCGCCCATGCCGCCTGGGACAATCCCCTTCCGATGAATTACCTGCTGGCGGAAGAGCAGGTGGCTGCAGGCATGGTCGATCGGTTGCGTACCTTGCTGGGCTCGCCGCGCATCGCCACGTACCTGGGTTTCTCGCGCTATTGGCAGATCCGCTCCCTGGCCAACCTGGATCTGTCCTGGGGCTGGAAGGACCCTCTCAACACGTTCGTCCTGCCGTTCTGGCTGCGTATTTTTCCCCAGGCCCGCGTCCTAAACATATACCGCAACGGCGTGGATGTGGCCTCCAGTTTGCAAGCGCGCGAGAAGGAGCGCGCCCAGCATTTGGAGAACCGGCTCTTCTCTTGCCGCTGCCTCGACCTCGATCGAGCGTTCCAGCTGTGGGAGGAGTACGTGGAGAAAAGTTTCGAGGTGACTGCTGGCTTACCGGAGGGGCAGGTCTACCACCTGTGCTACGAAACCTTCTTGCAAGAGCCGCAAGCCGAGTTCGAAAAGCTGGCGCAGTTCCTGGAGATCGACTACGAGCGGATCGACCTGGCTGCGCTGACCGGGCAGGTGAAAGGAAGCCGGGCGTACGCTTTCCAGGGCAATCCGGCGCTGCTCGACTTCTACCGCCATGTGTCCGGCCGCTCGCAAATGCAGCAGTTGGGCTACGGGAACCTGATCCCATCTGGAAGGTAAATCGATGCTCGTCGATGTAATTCTGCCTGTATACAACGGAGAACGATGGGTAGGGGAGGCCATCGAAAGCCTGCTGGCACAAACCTATCCGCACTGGCGGTTGACGGTGGTGGATGACGCTTCGACCGACCACAGCGCCGAGCGCGTCCGCGCTGATCAGAGCCGGTACCCCGACAAGATCTCGCTCATCTCCCTCCGGCAGAATTTGCGCTCCGCAGGGGCGCGCATGCTCGCCATCCGGCAGACCACGGGGGATGCGATTGCCTTCCTCGACCAGGACGACCGCTGGCTGCCATCTAAGCTGGAGCGACAGGTCGAAAAGTTGGGAGTGCAGCCGCAGTTCGAGGCGGTCCATACCAATGTGGAGATCATCGACGCAAACGGCGACCGCATGCCTGGCAAAGCCCAGCGCGAGAACCGGCTGCGCGACAGCTCCCCCTACGAGCGCTTCACCCGAGAACAGTTAATGCGCCACCTGATCCTCGACTTTCCCATCCGCCTGGTCAGCAGCCTGGTCACCCGCCGGTCCTTCCTGGCTTCCGGCGGCTTCGAGACCGCCCGCTATGGCGGAGAGGACGAGGAATTTTGGGTGCGTTACGCCAGCGATTACCGCATCGTCCACATCCCAGAGGCCCTGGTCCAGCGCCGCTTGCACGCCGAAAACGCTTCGCGGGTCTTTAAGAGCGCCCGCGAAGACGGCTTCCTGGCCGCGCTGCGCCAGATCGAGACCTGTTATCCCGAGTTTCGCAGCGACGTCATGCGCAGGCGGCGGCATTTGTTCTTGCGCAACTCCCGCATCGCCCTGCAGAATTTCCAGCTCGGCTTCGCGGCTCATTACACCTGGCGTCTGGTGCAGACTTTGTGGAGCGCCTGATGCCCGCCAAGATCAAGATCAGCTTGCTGCTCCCGGACTTGCAGCTCGGCGGCGCTGAGATGAGCATGCTCCAGCTGTCGAGGGCGTTTGCCGCCCGCGGGTACGCTGTGGACCTGCTGCTGATGCGCAGTGGCGGGCAGCTGAGCGACCGCGTCCCGCCCGGGGTCCGGCGGGTGGCGCTCAACACCGGCAGCGAGATCCGCAGCCTGCTGCCGCTCGTGCGCTATCTGCGCCGGGAGCGGCCTGCGGCCCTGCTGACCACCCTCGACCTGACCAACCTGATCGGCCTGCTCGCCAGGCGTCTGTCGAGTGTGCCGGTGCGCGTCACCATTCGCATCGCCACCTCGGTCTCCGCCCATCAACGTTCCTCGGCCCGGATGAAGAAGCTGGAACAGCTGGCCCTGTCGTGGATGTATCCCTGGGCCGATGCGATCGTGGCCGTTTCACACGGTGTGGCAGAGGATTTGCAGGCGTACACCGGCCTGCCCGAAAGCCGCATCCGCGTGATTTACAACCCCACCCTTGATGACAAGCTGGAAGCCCTGGCGCAAGAGACACCGCAGCACCCCTGGTTCCAACCCGGGCAGACGCCGGTGATCCTGAGTGCGGCGCGCCTCACGGAGGTCAAGGATTTCCCTACCCTGATGCGAGCCTTCGCCCTGGTGCGCAGGCAGCGACCGGCGCGCCTGGTGATCCTCGGCGAGGGCCCCGAACGTTCTGCGCTCGAAGCCCTGGCGCGTTCGCTCGGCATTCAAGCGGATGTCTCGCTGCCAGGATTCGAGCCCAATCCACCGGCCTATATGCGCCGGGCGGCGGTCTACGCGCTCTCCTCGCGGCGCGAAGGCCTGCCGAATGCCCTGATCCAGGCCATGGCTTGCGGCTGCCCGGTGGTCAGCGCCGACTGTCCCAGCGGGCCACGAGAAGTTCTGCGCGGCGGGCAGTACGGGCATCTGGCGCCGGTGGGCGACGAGCAGGCAATGAGCCGGGCCATCCTGGCGGTGCTGGACGGCGATACCCGCCCGGTCGAGTCCGGATGGCTGGATGCGTTCCGTCTGGATGCGGTCGCCGAACAGTACCTGGGCGCTCTGTTGGGAGCGAAAACGCCCGGATCGGCGGCGACCACTTGACCGGTCCCTCCTCTCGCCCGCGCCTGCTGTTCCTCGGCTCGCAGATGACCACCGGCGGCGCGCAGCGCGTGCTGCTGATGCTGGCGAGCTGTTTCCACCGGCAGGGCTACCCGGTCACGGCGGTCTTTCTGTACGACAAGGACGGGCTGCACGCCCAGTGGCAGTCGCAGGCGGCCTTCCCCATCGTCAACCTGGACGCCTGGTCCAAGGGCGGCGTGACTCCCGGCAAGCTGTTGCGCCTGGCGGGCGGCATGCTGCGGCTGTGGCGGCTGCTGCGCAGCAGCCGGTCGGACGTGGTCTTGACCTTCACCCACCATTCAAACCTGATCGGCGTGCCGCTGGCCTGGCTGGCGGGCGTGCCGCTGCGCATCGCTTCGCACCGCGGCCGCATTCACGGCTTCCCGGGCTGGTTATCCCGCCTGCACGCCGTCATGGTCAATTCGCGCCTGACCACCCGCCTGGTGGCCGTCTCGGATGAGGTCTGCAAGCAGTCCATCCAGGAGGGTGTGCGCCCTGAGCGCATCGTCGTCATCCCCAATGCGGTCGAGCTGCTGCCGGTCCAGCCGGGAGCGCGCCGGCGGCTGCGAGCCTGGCTGCAGGCGCCGGCGGAGGCTGCCCTGGCGCTGACGGTCGGCCGCTTGAATGCCGAGAAGGGCCAATCCCTGCTGCTGCAGGCGGTCCCGGCGGTGCTGCGCCGCTTCCCGCAGACCGTGTTCGTCCTGGCCGGCGACGGTTCGCTGCGCGGCGCATTGGAGGAGCAGGTCGTGCAGATGGGTATTTCCGGGCGGGTGCGCTTCCTGGGCGTGCGCCAGGACGTGCCCGATCTGCTGGCCGCCGCCGATCTGTTCGTTCTGCCCTCGCGCTCCGAGGGCATGCCCAACGCTCTGCTGGAAGCCATGGCTGCCGGGCTGCCCGTGGTGTCCTTCGACGTCGGCGGGGTGGGGGAGGTTATATCTCATGCCGAGACCGGGCTGCTGGTGCCGCCCGAAGACGTGGACGGGCTGTCGCAGGCCATGCTGGCGCTGCTGGAAGATCAAAGTGAGCGTCAACGCCTCGGCGCTGCAGCCCGGGAGCGCATCCGCACCCAGTACACCATCGAGAGCATGTGCGCGCAGTATGCGCAGCTGTTCGATCAAAAAGATAAAAGGCCCGCAGCCCAAAGGCGCACAGGCGCAAAGGAATAAAAGACATTACGCGTGCGCGCCTTTGCGGTTCAACCTTCCTAAATCTGGTAGAATCGAGGCGTGTTCACCTCTGACGGCATGAATTCTAGAACCCAGTCCACGCAGCCCGCCCTCCTGCTGCTCGGCAGCCGGATGGAAGCGGGCGGCCGGCAGCGCAGCCTGCTGGATCAGACCCGCTGGTTTTACCAGAATAACCACCGGGTCGTGCTGGCGTTCTTGTACGACGCCGAGGGGCTGTATACCCACTGGCAGTCGAAGGTCCCGGTGCCTTTGAGCAACCTGAAAGCCTACCAGCCCGACGGACTGACGCTGGCGAACGCCTTCTTTGGCCTGCGCGGCCTGGTGCGCACCGCGCAAATGGTCGCCATCGGCGAGTTCGACGCCATGCTGGCTTGCGGCTCTGAAGCGGCGCTGACCGGCCTGCCGGTGGCCTGGCTCGGCAACGTGCGCACCCGCATCGCCGTATACTCCGACCGCCCCTCCCATCCTCGCCGCTATGCCAATGCGGTGAACAAGCTGGCTAAATGCCTGGTGGTCGATTCCCGGCGGGCGGGCGAGGAAGCGGTCGAGCTCGGTGTCAGCCCGCACAAGATCGTGCACATCTCGCCCGGCATCAACCCCGCCGAAGAGACCAACCCGCATCCATTCCGCACCCGTTGGGGATTGGATTTCAAGGAGGACTGCCCGCTGGTGATGGTCTCCGGGCGCATGGACGCACGCAGCGGCTACGCAGGTCTGCTGCGCGCCCTCCCGCAGGTGCACGCGAGCGCGCCGGACGCCGGCTTCGCCCTGCTTGGCGAAGGCTCGCTGCGCCCCGGCTTGATCGAGCAGGCCCGCAAGAACGGGCTCAACGACTATGTACGTTTCCCGGGGCAAGCGATGCCGGAAGGCCAGCTGCTGGCCGCAGCCGACATCTACCTGGCGCTGCCAGGTACACAGCCGGCGGCCTTTCATCTCCTCCAGGTGCTGAGCATGGGCAAACCCGTGATCGCCATTAACGTGGACGGGGCCGATGAGGTCATCGAGCACGGCCAAAACGGCCTGCTCGTGCCGCCGGACGACGATATCGCCCTGGCCGAGGCGCTGGCGCATTTGTTGGCGGATGACGCCCTGCGGGGCCGCCTGGCCGCTGAGGGCCGGGAGCGGGTGCTGCAGGATTACACATTAGACCGGATGTGCGCAGCCTACGCCGCGCTGCTCGACCCGGCTTACGACTTGGAAGGGGCGGTTTGAGAGGTTCGTTATTCTATTTGTGGTCAGCGACGGCAAATAGAATTTCTAACCTCGCACCGCCGATTTGGAGGTTGCATGACGGCAGCACAACGGATTGAGCGCAGGGGCTTTCCCATCCTGGCGACGCTGGCGCTGGTCGCTTTGGCCTACGGCTTCGGCCTGGACCTGAGCGCTCGCTTCAGCGAGGCTTTGTCGTCGGATGCGCTGCCCAAATCCTTCCTGGTGCTGATTGCGCTGGGCGTGGCGGCCCTCGCCCTGGCAGTGCTGCAGCTGTGGCTGCCGCAGTGGTTCGTCCCGCTGCAGCGCTTGCGCGCCCGGTTGGGCCGGCTGCGCTGGGTCCTGGCGCTGCTGCCGCCGCTGCTGCTCAGCTACCTGCTATTGTATACCAAGTGGAGCACGGTCATTTATGGCCCTTACCTGCGCGGCCTGTTCTTCCTGACAGCCATGGCGATCAGCGCCTGGCTGGCTACCTCCAACCCGGCGCGCGCCTTCCAATGGACCGGACTCCTGGCGGCCGGCGTGCTGGTCGGCAGCATCTTCTCGCTCTCGTATGCCTTCCAGGATGTGGTCGCCTATCCCTTCTCGCTGTCCTGGTCGGAGGGCAACCGCCTGTGGGACTACTCGGTGATGTACGGTCAGCGCCTGTACAATTACCCGGCGGATCGGGCCTTGAGTTCCTTAACCAACGACACCCGCATCAGCCTGTGGGGACTGCCGTTCCTGTTTGCAGATGCATCGATCCGGTTCATGCGCCTTTGGGACGCGATTTTGTTCACCCTGCCCTACATGCTGCTGGGCGGCATGTTGTTCTACAGCCGCCGTGAGCGCCTGGGCGTGTGGTTCCTCCTGATCTTGTGGACATACTTGTTCATTAACCAGGGCCCCATCTACGCCCCGCTGGTTCTGGCGGCCATACTCGTGGCGGCCGCGGTGCGTTTGCCCCTGATCCCCGGGATGCTGCTACTGGCGCTGGCCGGGTATTACGCCCGAGATGGGCGCTACACCTGGATGTTCGCGCCCGGCATTTGGGCCTTCACCTGGGCGCTGGTGGAAGCCGAGCCGCTGCAGCTGTCTCCGGCTGCGGGGCTCGTCGCCCGTATCCGCACCCTGTTCGGCCACTACCGCGACGCCTTCCTGCTGGGCGCAGCCGGGCTGGTAGGCGGCTACGTCATCCCCGAGGTCATCCGCCCCATCATCCGCTCGCTGCAGGGCCACACGGTCAATCCCAGCGTGATCAGCGTTGCGGGCCTCACCACCACCGTTGGCCGCCAACCCCTGCTTTGGGACCGCCTGTGGCCGAACTCCACCTATCATCTCGGCATTGTCTTCGGCCTGCTGCTGGCAACGGGTCCACTGGCGGCGCTGCTGATCTACTTCGCCGTGTCCCGCCGCTGGCGGTTGGACATCTGGCAGAAGATGTGGCTGGTTGCCTCGCTGGGGGTCTTCCTGGCGGTGGGACTGGTTGTCAGCGTCAAGATCGGCGGTGGCAGCAACCTGCACAATGTGGACATGTTCCTGATCGGTGTGCTGTTTGCCGTCGCCCTGGCCTGGCGGTCCGGCCTGCGCGAGTGGGCGCTCGCCCCCGGCCGGGGCTGGCTGCTGGCGCTGCTGGTGCTGGCTTCGGTGCTGTACCCGGCCTCGCAGAACACCCTGATTGCCCGCCAGCGCATCCTGCCGGATTCCGACCAGATCGACGACGCTCTCACCAACGTGCGCAAGGCGGTTACCTCCGCCAGTAAGAAGGGCGAGGTGCTGTTCATGGACCAGCGCCAGCTGCTCACCTTTGGCTATGTGAACCGTGTCCCGCTGACACCGGAGTACGAGAAGAAGCTGGTCATGGACCAGGCCATGGCCGAGAACGCCGAGTATTTCGACCAGTTCTATCAGGATCTGGCGGCCCACCGCTTCAAGCTGATCGTCAGCGAGCCGCTGCAAGTGCGCTATCAGGGCGACAGCTACCTGTTCGGCAACGAGAACGACGCCTGGGTCAAGTGGGTCTCGGTCCCGCTGTTGTGCTACTACGAGCCGTTTGAAACGCAGCCGAAGGTCGGCGTGCAGCTGCTCCGGCCCAAGCAGAAAGAGCCGCCGAAAGAGGGCCTGGAATGCCCGCCGTATTAGCCACACCTCACCAGGCGGAGCCTCCGTCTCTAACAAATGGAGCGGGGGTGGGGGCGAGGTTCGCCTGCGCTGCACGTCACTTTAGAATGGAGAGTCCTGCATGAGCCTGATCATCAACAACCTGGGAGACTTGTTTTCCATCCTGGTCTGGGTGGCGCTGTGGGCGCTGGGCGGTATTTGGATGGTGCGCCGGGCGTTCAATCTGCGGCCGAACGAGCAGGTTTTGGTGGGTGTGGCGATCGGGCTGGCGCTGGAGAACTGGCTGGCCAACCTGTTGGGGCGCTTCATGGTCGTTCCGGCGGCTTTTTGGCTGGCGGCCGGGTTGGTCTTCCTCGGCGGTCTGGCCCTCTCACTGCCCTTATGGCGTAAAAGCCCGCTGTGGCTGGTGCTCATCCCCGTTTCGCCGCTGCAGTGGGCCGGTTTGATCGGCCTTGCCTTCGTGCTGATCACCGTCGGCCGCGGCCTGGCCATCCTGGACGACTACCAGAACCTGCCGATGACCTCCATCCTGGCGACCGGCGACATCCCCCCACACTTCGCCCTCGATCCCAACGTGGTCTTCGACTATCATTACGGCGGCCTGCTCTTCTCGGCCCAGTTGATGCGCGTGGGCGGGCTGCACGCCTGGAACGCAATCGACATCGTGCGCGGCTTCACCTTTGCCCTGGCGTTGTTCCTCAGCATGTTGTGGGTGCGGCGCGTCACCGGCAGCCGGCTGGCCGGGCTGGTCTCGGTGTTGATGGGCCTGTTTGCCGGGGGCACGCGCTGGTTGATGTTGTTCCTGCCCGAGCCGCTGCTCAAGCGGCTCTCGGCCAACATCCACATGATCGGCTCGGCCTCGCAGAGCGCCAACGACTTCCTGACTGCCCTGCCCGGCTCCTGGGCGGTCGATTCCGGCTCTACCTGGGGCTTCCCGTTCGCCTTCGCCAACGGCATGAACGTGCCTTCCATCTGGACCTATCACGCCGGAGCGGGCGCGCTGGCCGGGCTGATCGGCGGCTTCCTGCTGCTGACCCACAACCGCTGGCGCGGCTGGCCGGCGGCGCTGATCTCCACCCTGGCGCTGGCCGCCCTGCCGCTCAACAACGAGACCAGCTTCATCCGGCTGTGCGTCGGCTTCGTGGTGGTGGTTGCGCTGACCATGCTCTTGCGGCGCACGACCCACCTGCCCGCAGCGCTCTCACGCTGGTTTTGGATGCTGATCCCGGCCGGCTTGATCGCCATGGTCCAAGGCGGTGTGCTGACCGGCATCGCCTCGGGCTTGCTGGCCCGACTGAGCGGACAGGCCGGCGGCCCTTCCTATTTTTCGTTCAGCTTCTCCCTGTTCTGGCCCCCGGCGCTGCTGTCGAGTCACCTGGGCTCGCTGCCCCTATTCAACCCCTACACCCTGCTGACCGTCCTGTTCGAGATCGGCCCGGTCCTGCTGCTCTTGCCGTTTGCGCTGATCTACGGCGTCAAGGCCTTCCGCTCCGAGCGCTGGTACGAGGCCTTCTTGATCGTCCTGCCGCTGCTGAGCGTGATCACCCTGGTCATCCAGTATACCGGCAATGCCGGGCCCACCGCCCTCAACCGCGTGCAGAATGGGTTGATCGGACTGGCCGCCGGAAACTTTGCTGTTGCGGGGATGTGGCTGTGGGCGCGCAACCGTTCGGAGACCGCCAAGGTGCTGGCCGGATCGCTGCTGGCGGTGGTCATGTTCGGTGGAGTGGTGCTGTTTGGCTTCGAGATGCTGGCGGCGGTCAAGCCGGTGCGCGCCACCTTCGTCGACGTGCTGGACGCCCGCGTCGAGGCCGACTACTGGAACCGCCTGGAGCCGGACGCTCTGATCTTCGACTCGAGTTCGTCCCGCTCGGCGACCATTTTTGGCCGCAAAAGCGACTCCGGCATCACCTGGTACGAGAGCAAGCCCGAGTGGGAGGCGTTGATCAAGGCCCCCGATCCCGCTGCCCTGCGCGCCGCCGGATATGACTACGTCTACCTGGACCGTAAATACTGGGAAAAACTGCCCGCACAGTACCAGCAGCTGCTGGAAGGCTAGTGCGTCCGGCTGGTCAAGCAGTACGAGTGGGAAGGTCCGCCGTATGATTTCCGGCAGTTGTTGGATATCAAAGGGTGTGGACGTTAGTGGATCTTCTGCATCAGGGTTCCGGAGGCAAGTCCAGCTAGACTCTCCCGGCCTCTCTAATGCCGCAGTGCCTCAACCCGAATTCGCTTAAGGTATAATGCACTGGCAGGGCCAAAAACCCAATTCTGGCACGATTCTGGTATCTGTTGGGATATGGACCGGATCAACCCTATCCCAACTTCTCGTCTCTGGGGAAGCAGCATGGACCACTCTGGCAAACACAACCGCAAAATGACACGGGCGGAACGGATACGCGCTCGCCGCGCTCAGGATGGCTCCACTCCGGAGGCCAATCCCAGCCCGGCTGCCGCACCGCGCCCGCCTGTCCGGGGCGCCCAGAGCTATTCCACCCCCAGTGGATACGTCACTCGCCAGCGTCAATCGACGCCTTTCCAGCCCGCCCGCAAGCGCTTCAGCCTGCCGTTCGATCTGCCGTTCGACCTGGACGAATTGCGCCTCCCGGTCCACGGCTTGAAACGGTTGGCGCTGTTCTCCGTCTTGCCGCTGACCATCATTCTCGTGCTGGTATTGATCTTCATGCCGCACAAGACCACCCGGCATGCCTTCGGCGCCAGCCGGCCCACACCTACGGTCGATCCCTTGCAGCAGGCGATCCAGATCGCTGGGGAGAATCAGGCCAAGGGCCGCACGAACATCTTGGTGATGGGCTCCGATATGCGGGAGGACGATCCCGGCTTCCGCACCGACACCATCATCCTGATCTCGGTCGATGCCGATCAACAACAAAGTCGGCGTGGTCTCCTTCCCGCGCGACCTGTACATAGATGTGCCGGGTATGTATCCGATGAAGGTCAATCAAATCATGGGATTGGGGGATTTCGAGGCCGTGCAGGGCGCCTTTGCACAGAACTGGGGCGTGCACATCGACCACTACGTGATGACCAACTTCCAGGGCTTCGTCGACATCGTCGACAGCCTGGAAGGCATCGAGGTCGAGGTAGCCCAATCCCTGACCGACGACTGTGACCTGCCCCAGGCGGTTGACGGGGACTGCACGGTCGATCCCGGCACGCTCCACATGGACGGTTCGACCGCCCTGTGGTACATCCGCTCCCGCCAGACCTCCAGCGACTATGACCGCTTGCGCCGCGCTCAAGAGGTGGGTTTTGCGGCCTTCAAGAAGCTGATCAACTTGAACGCCATCCCCCGCCTGTACGAACTGTACAACGGCTACAGCAAGACCGTCCAGACCGACATGCGCCCTGGCGACATCATCCCGCTGCTGCCGCAGGCGGCCCGGGTATTCAAGGACAAGAGCCTGATGAGCCAGGCCGTCATCAACGAGGATGAGGCCAGCCCCTCCTGGGCCTACGATGGCATGTGGATCTTGCTGCCGGATAACGAGGCCATCAAGCAGGTGCTGCTGAACACCGGCGTCCGGTAAACAGCAAACAGTCACAGAACAGCCCCTTGGATCTCCAAGGGGCTGTTTGCTGTTTTTGTGGGGTTCTTATGGAGCGCTGCTGCCCGGACCGGTCGTTATCGTTTACAATACACCTAAGTTGATGGGGAGGACAGCATGGCCCAAAATCAGGTCGCCTATTCCAATTCCGACCTCGCCGCCATCTTCGAGCGCATCTCTAACTTGCTCGAGATCAAAGGCGAGGTGATCTATAAGATTCTCGCATACCGCAGGGCCGCCGACAGCCTGCGCGCCCTGCCTGAGGACATTAACACGGTGCGCGAGGAGGGCCGCCTGGAGAAGATTCCCGGCGTTGGCAAGGCCATCGCCGAGAAGATCGATGAGCTGCTGACCACCGGTCAGTTGGGTTTCCTGGAGCGCCTGCAAGCTGAGGTGCCGCCGACCCTGGTGGATCTGCTGGAGGTGCCCGATGTAGGCCCCAAGAAGGCCCGCCTGTTCTGGAAGGAGGCCGGCATCACCACCCTGGCCGACCTGGAGGCAGCCGCCCGCGAGCAGCACTTGCGCAGCTTGCCCGGCATTGGCGAGAAGTCCGAGGCGCGCATCTTGGCCGGCATCGAGGCACTCTCCCGGCGCACCGACCGCATGCTGCTGGGCACGGCCTGGCCCATCGCCCGCCGCTGGCTGGAATTCTTGCGCGCCATCCCACAGGCTGAACAGGTCGAGGCCGCCGGCAGCCTGCGCCGCTGGCGACAAACAGTCGGCGATATCGACCTGGTGGCCGCCGCCGAGGATTCCAAGCCGCTGATGGACGCCTTCATCGGCTCGGAGGAGGTGCTGCGCGTTCTGGGTCAGGGCGAGAACAAGTCCAGCGTCGAGCTGCACAATGGGGTCAAGATGCAGCTGTGGATCCAGCCGCCTGAGCGTTTCGGCAGCCTGCTGCTGTTCGTGACCGGCTCGAAGGACCATAATGTTCGCCTGCGCGAGTTGGCCCAGCGCAAGGGTCTCTCGCTCTCGGAGCGCGGCCTGATCGACGAAGAGGGCAACCTGCAAACCTTCGCCACCGAACAGGGCGTTTACAATGCCCTGGAACTGCCCTGGATCCCGCCTGAGCTGCGTGAGGACCGCGGCGAGATCCAGGCCGCCCGCGAACACAAGCTGCCAAACCTGGTGCAGCTCAGCGATCTGCGCTCCGAGCTGCACGCTCACTCGACCTGGAGCGACGGCGCTGTGACCATCGAGCAGATGGCCCGGGCCGCCATGGCGCGCGGCCTGCAGGCGCTGGCCATCACCGATCACACCCACAGCCTCGGCATCGCCAATGGGCTGAGCGTCGAGCGGCTGCGCGAGCAGCGGGTCGAGATCGATATGCTCCAGACCAAGCTGGGAGATTCGATCAAGCTGCTCCAGGGCGCCGAGGTGGAAATCCGCGCCGACGGCTCGCTCGACTACCCGGATGAGATCCTGGCCGAGCTCGACCTGGTCATCGCTTCGCTGCATGTCAGCCTGCGCCAGCCGCGGGAGACCGTCACAGCCCGGCTGCTCAAGGCCCTCCAAAACCCGCATGTCGACATCATCGGACATCCCAGCGGGCGACTGCTGCCCAACCGGGAGGGCGCCGACCTGGATTGGGATGTGCTGCTCCCGGCCGCCAGGGAGAGCGGCGTGGCGCTGGAGATCAACGCCAGCCCCAACCGGCTTGACCTGGACGAGGTTTACGCCCGCAGGGCGGCGGAGATGGGCATTCCGCTCAGCATCGACACCGACGCCCACTCTCCTGATAACCTCGACTTGCGCGAGTATGGCGTCTCAGTTGCTCGCCGCGCCTGGGTCGGCCCTGAAAACGTGATCACCGCCTGGCCGGTGGAGCAGTTAATAAAATGGCTGGGGAAACGCAGTTCGAATTTGTAGATTAGAACTTTTGTTCTTTCATCGATTCTGTGCTAGAATAGGTTCTATTCAGTAACTGTGCGCAGTTACAATACCCTATGATCGAAGCGAGGCTTCCCCATGAATAGAAAAACTCTTGCAGTTCCCTTTTTCGTTTTGCTGGTATTCACACTCTTGCTCTCCGCATGTGGCGCTCCTGCCACGCCAACGGCTGTTCCTGAAAGCGTTGGGCAAGGTGACTCCCAGGTCGGCGGCGGAGCGCCAGGCATCGCCGTGCAAGGCAACCAGAACCCGGCTGCCGGCGAGATGCAGGCTGCGGCGCCGCAGGTCAAAGAGGCCGAAGCTGCCATGCCGGCCGTTCCCGCCCCTGGTGAATACCCCGGCTCTCCCGAAGGCGTCGTTCAGGCCTATTTGGCCTCCTACAGCGACCAGCCCGGCCAAATGGACAGCTACCTGAGCCAGGGCCAGGCCGGCGATAGCGCCTCCCTGTTGGGCTTCGAAGGCTCCCTGGAAGGCTTTGTCATCGATGCAGCCGCCGTCAATCCCGATCCGCCCGCCGCGGTCGTCAGCGCAGCCGTCAAAGTCGGCGGTGCAGAGATCCGGCGCACGTTCACCCTCGGCCAGGAAAACGGCCAGTGGAAGATCGAATTGATTGCCAACGAAGTGAATTAACGGAATAAAAACAGGGTATACAGCCTGATCCAGCTTGGGTTGGGCTGTATACCCTTTTCAATTTTGGGGGCTTCAATTCTCGCTTCCCTATGGTACAATTTAATAAAATAGATAAAAGTTAATAAATCGTCTATCCCTTGGCTCTCTTGCTTTCTTTATGACAGGATAGCCAAATTTTTTATGAATGGATGAACCATGATCACTAATCATATTCGACGTGAAGTTCCCAACCACTTCCGCCTGCCACGCCGGATCGGGCGTCTCGGCGAGCTGGCTTTCAACCTCTGGTGGGTTTGGAATCCCGACGCCCAGAACCTGTATTCGCTGATCGACAAGGACCTATGGGACCGGCTGCATCACAACCCGGTCGAGTTCTTGCAGATGGTCGAGCGGCCCCGGCTCAACGCCGTGACCAACGACCGCTATTACCTGGATCTTTACGATCGGGCGATGAAGGAATTCGACGCCTACCTCAAGGGGGATCTCACCTGGTTCAACCAGACCTACCCCAACCTGTCCGGCGACGGCCAGATTGCTTATTTCTCGTTCGAGTTTGGCCTGGCCGAGTCGCTGCCGGTCTACGCCGGCGGCCTTGGCATCCTCTCGGGCGACCACCTCAAAGAAAGCTCCGACCTCGGTCTGCCGCTGGTCGGGGTTGGTTTTATCTACAACCAGGGCTACTTCTCCCAACACATCACCGAAGACGGCTGGCAGGAGACCCGTAACCGTATGCTGGATTTCGACCGGCTGCCGATCATCCACTTGTACGATGAGAACGGCGAGCCGCTGACTATCGAGGTCGACCTGCCCGGTCGCAAGGTCTACGCCCGGCTGTACCAGGTGCAGGTGGGGCGGGTGCCGCTGTACCTGCTCAGCACCAACATCGATCAGAATTCCCAGGCCGACCGCGAGCTGACCGCCCGCCTGTACAGCAACGACCCCGAGACCCGCATCTCCCAGGAGATCATGCTCGGCATCGGCGGCGCGCGCGCGCTGCGCCGCCTGGGCTACGATCCCACCGTCTGGCACATGAACGAGGGCCATTCCGCCTTCCTGGTACTGGAACGCATCCGTGAGTACATGAAGACCGGCATGACCTTCGAGCAGGCCTCGGACGAGGTCAAGAAGACCAATGTCTTTACTACCCACACCCCCGTCCCGGCCGGCAATGATCAGTTCCCGGTCTGGTTGGTGGACAAGTACTTTGCCTCCTTCTGGCCCCAACTGGGCTTGACCCGCGACGAATTCGTCGATCTGGCGCGTCACAACCAGTCTTGGGGTGAGATGTTCTCCATGCCGGTGCTGGCCCTGCGCCTGTCGGAGCAGCGCAATGCTGTCTCCGAGCTGCACGGCCAGGTCTCACGCGCCATGTGGCAGTTCCTATGGCCCGACCGCAGTGTGGATGAAGTGCCGATCGAGCACATCACCAACGGCATCCATATGGGCACCTGGCTGGCCCGCCGCATGGCCGTGCTGTTCGAGTTGTACCTTGGCCATGACTGGTACCAGCGCCAGGATGAAACCGATCTGTGGGCCCAGGCGGAAAACATTCCCGATGGCGAGTTGTGGGCCGTGCGCCAGCACCTCAAGCGCAAGCTGCTCAACTTTGCGAACGAGCGCACCCGCGAGGAGTGGCGTCAGGGGCACGTCCACCCGGTGCAGGTGGTGGCGGGCGGCGTCTTGCTGGAGCCGTACTCGCTGACCATCGGCTTTGCTCGCCGGTTTGCCACTTACAAGCGCGCCTCCCTGATCCTGCGCGACTACGAGCGCCTGATGCGCATCATCACCAATTCGAAGATGCCCGTGCAGATCATCTTCTCCGGCAAAGCCCATCCCGCCGACGAACCCGGCAAGCTGCTCATCCAGCAGGTCTACCGCGCGGTTAAGGACGCCCACATGGCCGGCCGCCTGGTATTCTTGGAAGATTATGACATGGACGTGGCCCGGCATATGGTGCAGGGTGTGGACGTGTGGCTGAACACCCCGCGCCGTCCCAACGAAGCCTCGGGCACCTCGGGCATGAAGGCCGCCGTCAACGGCGTGTTGAACTTCTCGGTGCTGGACGGCTGGTGGCACGAGGCCTACAATGGCCGCAACGGCTGGTCCATCGGCAGCGACAAGGAGTATTCATCGCCCGAGGAGCAGGACGAAGCGGATGCTCAGGAGATCTACGACAAGCTCGAGAACGAGATCATCCCGCTGTACTACAACCGGCGCTCGTCGGACAAGCTGCCCGGTGAGTGGATCGGCCGCATGAAGGAATCGATCCGCACCCTGGCGCCGCAGTTCAACACCATGCGCATGATCAAAGAATACATGAACGAGATGTACCTCCCGGCGATGACCTCGGAAGAAGAAGAGACCATCACCCAGGTGACACCCGAAGGGTAAATATAATGGATTTCTCACTGGCCCCTGCGGCATTCCTGACCGCATTGGGGATCTTCGCTCTGCGTATTGGCGATATGTCCCTGGATACCATCCGCGTGTTGTTCGTCATGCGCGGGCGCAAACTGCTGGCCTGGGTGCTCGGCTTTTTTCAATCGTTGATCTTCGTGATCGCCATCTCCCAGGCGCTGACCCACCTGGATAACCCGCTGAGCATTATCGGCTACGCAGCCGGTTTCGCCACCGGCGTGGTGGTCGGCATGATCTTCGAAGAGCGGCTGGCCATCGGCCACATCCACTTCACCATCGTCTCCTCCACCCGCGGCGCAGCCGTGGCCGAACAGCTGCGGTCTGAAGGCTTCGCCGTCACCGAAGTGCCCGCTCGCGGCCGCAGCGGCACGGTCCACCTGCTGATGGTCAACGTCAACCGCCGCGACCGCCGCACCGTCGAAACCGCCGTGTTGGAAACGGATCCCGAAGCCTTCATCACCGCCGAGGACGTGCGCCCGGTCAGACGAGGCTTTTGGCGAGCTTAAAGAAGGATCTCACGCCAAGGCGCAAAGACGCCAAGGAAAGCTCATGCTTCCCTTGGCGTCTTTTATGTGAACTGTGGCCTGCTAGCGGAAGTGCTTCGGAAAAAACCGCCCAACGGTTCGCTTGTATTCGGGAAAATTTGGATATTCTCCCGCCAGAAGTTTGTCTTCGTACCAGGTCTTGAGGTAAAAGAAAACCGTTGCCAGTGTGGCAACAATCAGGCTGGATCGGTAACCGGTTACCAGTACCAGTCCCCAAAACAGCAAAATGAAACTTAAGTAAATTGGGTGCCGGATATAGGCGTATATGCCGCCGGTAACAAGTTCTGCATTTTTAGCTGGCGCCGGCATCGAGCTCAACTTGACGGGATTAGTTTCACCATGTGCCTGGTATGACACCAGGAGAAGATAAAAGGAAAGGGCAAGTACAATCAATCCTGCCCAGCGGAGCCGGAGAACCTGTTCCTGCTTGAACAAGGAGGTGATCACCATGCCTACAAATAAAGCCGATTAAATCGCCATCATAAATTTTTCTTTTTTGTTCGGCATTCGAATCTCCATTTTACAGCATTCAAAGGATGTCATAAATAATGGGCATATTACCACACATTTCGCGCCGAAAATCGTCTTTACAAAATTAAAAGATACATTTACATCTGCGGTTTCGCTCTCCACCACAAACCAGAAACTCTGCCAATCGAAAAACCTCTCGGGATCGAATTCCCGAAGGCACTTTCCCACCAAAAACTGGGTATACTTAACCGCATGGAATCCGGCTTCCTCTTCGACATTCAACGCTTTTGTACGCGCGACGGTGCAGGCATCCGCACGACAGTCTTCTTCAAGGGCTGCCCGCTGCGCTGCCAGTGGTGCCACAATCCCGAAAGTCAGGGAATTTACCCGCAACTGATGCTGCGTCCCAACCTCTGCATAAGCTGCCTGGCCTGCAAGACGGTCTGCCCGGAAGGCGCCATTCACAGCAGTGGCGGCGCTTCCTTCACCGACATGCGCCACTGCAAGGCCTGCGGCGCATGCGTCGAGGCTTGCTACTCGGGCGCACGCGAGATCGTCGGCCGCGAGTGGACCTCCGCCGAGGTGCTGGCCGAGATCGAGAAGGATGTGCCCTTCTACGATGAATCCGGCGGCGGCGTAACCTTCTCGGGCGGCGAGGCCATGATGCAGCCGGCCTTCCTGCTCGAGCTGCTGGAGGCCTGCCGCCAGCGCGGCATCCACACCACCCTCGACACCTCCGGCTTCGCCCCCTGGCGGGTCTTCGAGCGCGTCCGTCGTTACGTGGACCTGTTCCTGTACGACGTCAAAACCCTCGATCCCATCGTCCACCGCGAGTACACCGGCGTGTCTAACCGCCTGATCCTCTCGAATTTGCAGAAGCTGGCCGGTCTGGGCCATCCGATTGTCGTGCGCATGCCGCTGATTCCCGGCGTGAACGACCAGCCCGACCAACTGCAGCGGATGGGGGGCTTCATCTCCTCGCTGCCCGGCGTGCAGCGCTTCGACTTACTCCCTTACCATGCCAGCGGCGTCGAAAAGTATGCCCGCCTGGGTCTTCCGTATCGTCTGAACCAGGTGCGCCCACCCACATCCGAGGCGGTCGAGTCCGCCGTTGATCTCTTAAGCCGTTTCGATTTCCCCATCCAGATTGGAGGTTAGCTCCCCATGCCCATGACCCAACGCGTCGCTCGCCTGCGCCGCCAGAGCCTGGAGGCTGTCCCGGCCATCTCCACCCACCGCGCCGAGCTGATGACCGATTTCTACAACAGCCAGACCGGCCTGCTGTCCACGCCGGTGTTCCGTGCCATGGCCTTCCGTCACCTGCTCGACAAGGAAGACATCTACCTGGGCCCCGGTGAGCTGATCGTCGGCGAGAAGGGGCCGCAGCCCAAGGCCGCCCCCACGTTCCCCGAGCTGTGCTGCCACACCTTGGAAGATCTGCGCCTGCTCGACAGCCGCGACAAGATCCCCTTCGGCGTGGATGACGCCGTCCACCGGCTCTACGCCGGGCGGATCATCCCCTTCTGGCAGGGCCGCACCCTGCGCGAGCGGCTCTTTGCCGAGATGACGCCCACCTGGGTCGACGCTTATGAAGCCGGTATCTTCACCGAGTTCATGGAGCAGCGCGCCCCGGTCACACCGTGCTCGACGACAAGATCTACCGCAAGGGTATGCTGGATTTCAAGGCCGAGATCGAGCAGGCTCTGGCCAAGCTGGACTACCTCAACGATCCGCAGGCCTATTCCCGCCAGGAGGAGCTCAAGGCCATGGCCATCTGCGCCGATGCACTCATCGCCTACGCCGGGCGGTATGCCGCCGAGGCCCGTCGTCTGGCCGCCGTCGAGCCCGATCCCGCCCGCCGCCTTGAGCTGGCGCAGATCGCTGGGGTTTGCGAGTGGGTGCCCGCGCATGCCCCGCGTTCCTTCTGGGAGGCCGTGCAGTATTACTGGTTCGTCCATCTGGGCGTCACCAAAGAGCTCAACACCTGGGACGCCTTCAGCCCCGGCCGCCTCGATCAGCACCTTAACCCCTTCTACCAATCCGGCCTCGTCGACGGCAGCCTGACACGCGATCGGGCCGAAGAGCTGCTGCAGTGCCTGTGGGTCAAGTTCAATAACCAGCCCGCCCCGCCCAAGGTCGGCGTCACCGCGGCCGAGAGCGGCACCTATACCGACTTCGCCCAGATCAACCTGGGCGGCCTGCAGCCCGACGGCTCAGACGGTGTCAATGAGCTGACCTATCTGCTGCTGGACGTGGTCGAGGAGATGCGCTTGTTACAACCCAGCGCCTCGCTGCAGGTCAGCAAGAAGAATCCCGATCGCTTCATCCAGCGCGCCGCCCGCATCATCCGCACCGGCTTCGGCCAGCCCAGCATCTTCAACGCCGACGCCGTAGTGCAGGAGATGGTCGGCATGGGAAAGTCACTGGTGGACGCCCGCTGCGGCGGCACCAGCGGCTGCGTCGAGACCGGGGCGTTCGGCAAAGAGAACTACAACCTGACCGGTTACCTCAACCTGCCCAAGATCCTCGAGATCACCCTGCACAATGGCATCGACCCGCGCAGCGGCAAGCGCATCGGCCTGGAGAGCGGCGATCCGCGCGCCTTCGAGTCCTATGAGCAGCTGTTCGCCGCTTTCCAGAAGCAGCTGCAGCGCTTTGTGGACGTTAAGATCCGCGGCAATCAGGTCATCGAGCGGCTGTACGCCCGCCACATGCCCGCCCCGTTCCTCTCGCTGCTGGTTGACGACTGCATCGCGAAGGGCATGGACTATCACGAGGGCGGCGCGCGCTACAATACCAGCTACATCCAGGGCGTAGGCATCGGCACGATCACCGATTCGCTCTCGGCCCTGCGCGAGCACGTCTTCGAGCGTAAGAACCTTTCGATGGGGATGCTGTTGGATCTGCTCGATGAGGACTTCAGCGGGCACGAGCGCGAGCGCCAGTTATTACTCAACCGCACACCGCGCTATGGCAACGATGACGACCGCGCCGATGAGGTCATGCGCGCCGTGTTCGACGCCTTCCATGGCGCCGTTTCTGGGCGGCCCAACACTCGCGGCGGGCGCTACGCCATCGATATGCTGCCCACCACCTGCCACGTCTACTTCGGCTCGGTCATGCAGGCCTCGCCCGATGGCCGCCTGGCGGGCAAGCCCGTCTCGGAGGGCATCTCGCCGGTCCAGGGCGCCGACCGCTGCGGCCCGACCGCCGTACTCAAGTCGGCCGCGAAGATGGACCACCTGCGCACCGGCGGTACATTGCTCAATCAGAAGTTCACCCCCTCATTGCTGCAGGACGATGTTGGGCTGAACAGCCTGGTGCACCTGGTGCGCAGTTACTTCAAGCTCGACGGGCATCACATCCAGTTCAACGTGGTCGACGCCGATACCCTGCGCGACGCCCAACTGCACCCCGACCAGCACCGTGACCTGATCGTGCGTGTCGCCGGTTACAGCGATTACTTCTGCGACCTGAGCGCGGCTTTACAGGAAGAGATTATCGCCAGAACGGAACATCACGCGTTTTAATGAAGAGAGCAGAGAATCGAGAGCCGTTGCGGCTCTCGATTCTCTGCTCTCTTTTTTTCCTACCACCCAATTCCCAAATACTTGCCCTCGAACCCCTCCACCAGCTCCTGATCCAGCCGCACAAGGTCGATCAGCGTCTGGTCGGGGCGCAGCAAGTCGAACAGTTCGCGCTGCTTGTCGGGCTTGAGCGGCTTGGTCACCACCACGATCTCTGCCTTGTTGACCACCTGCGGCAGCGAGTCCAGCAGCAGCTCGCTGATATGCGGCAGCACCCGCGTCACGTAATCCTTGTTGCGCCCGTAGATCTGCGCCAGCGCAACCTCATGATCGTAGATTTCCAGCGGGAAGCCCTTTCCGAGCAAGCGCTCCGCCAGGGTCACGGCCGGGCTCTCGCGCAGGTCGTCGGAGTTGGTCTTGAAGCTCAAGCCGATCATCCCCAACGGCTTGCGGCCCTCTTCTTCGATCATCTCCACCACCTTGGCGATCTGGCGCCGGTTGCTGCGCAGCGTGGCGCCCAACACCGGCACGCTCACGTCTTGATGCCGGGCGGCATACACCAGGGCGCGCATGTCCTTGCCCAGGCACGGCCCGCCAAAGGCGAAGCCCGGCTTCAGGTACTTGGGCGAGATATTCAGACGCTCATCCTGGATGAAGACCTCCATCACCTCGTGGCTGTCGATGCCGTAAGCCTGGCAGATATTGCCCAGCTCATTGGCGAAGGTCACCTTGAGGGCGTGGAAGGCGTTGCTGGCGTACTTGACCATCTCGGCCACACCCAGCGGCACCCGGTGCAGCGGCGCATCGGTGAAACCGTAGACCCCCGCCATCCGGTCGCCGCTGCGCTCATCGTACTCACCGATGATGGTGTACGAGGGCTGCATGAAGTCCGAGATGGCGCTGCCCTCGCGCAAGAATTCGGGGTTGGTGCAAAAGCCGAAGTCTTGCCCGATGCGCTTGCCCGAACGCTCCTCGATAGCCGGGATCAAGCGTCCAGCCGCCGTGCCGGGTGGGATCGTGCTGCGGATGCTGATCACCTTGTAATCGTCCGATTCCGCCAGCGCCTCGCCCACCTCCTGGCAGACCTTCTGCACGGCCCGCAGGCTCACGCCGCCGTGCCTGCCGGAAGGCGTGCCCACGCAAATCACGACCAGCTCGGCGTCTTGGATCGCCCGGCGCGCGTTGCGGGTCGCTTCGAGCTGTCCCGCATCCACCCCCTTGCGGATCAATTCCGGCAGCCCCGGCTCGGTGATCGGGCTGCGGCCCTCCTTGACCATCCTCACTTTGTCCGGCTTGATATCCACCCCTACCACATGATGGCCGTTGTCCGCCAGGCAAGCCGCGGACACACAGCCGATATATCCTAAACCCATCACTGCGATTTCCATAGGATTGCTTTCTAGCCCCCTAGATATTTTTAATCATCTCCGCCACTTTCTGGCGGAAGAAGCGGTCATTTTCTTCGTACCAATCCCGGGCGTTCGATCCCAACCGGCGCTGGCGCATCTCGTCCATCCCCAGGATCTCGTCGATGGCCCCCTCCAGCGCCTGCGAGTCGACGAAATAGCGCATCCCCAGTCGCTCGGGCTTTTCGCTGCGGTACTCCACCAGCAGCCCTCGCTCGGGCGTGACGATCTCGTTCATTGGCGGGCCGTCGGTGGTCACCACCAGCGCCCGACAGGTCATCGGCTCGACGATCGAATGGCCGAACCCCTCCACTTCCGATGGACACAGATGCACGCCCAGGCGGTTCTGCAAATCACGCAGGTCGTCGTCCTCCAGGTACTCGGAGATGTACTTCACGTTCGGGCCGTGCACCTTCAGCTGCGTCTCAGGGTGCTGGACGATCGTCAGCGGCGGCCATTCCGGGTGACGCTCCCACAACGTCAGCAGCGTCTCGGTGCCTTTCCTCAAGCTGCGTCCTGCCAGGTGGAAAAAACCCTTCGGGTCGCGCGGCTGGTCCTCTTCCAGGCGGTCGTTGCTGGTGAAGCTGGTATACTCCGTCGCCACTCCCAGCCGGTCGAAGATCTCCCTGGCGTGGCGGGTCTTGCATAACATGCAGTCGACCTGCGGCAGGTGCGGCAGGTCTTCGTCCAGGAACCATTCCTGGTTCGGCACCATGAGATTCAGCTCCGCCGCCTCGAACCAGGCAGGGATCAGCCGCTCCATGAAGACGTTGGCGGTGTAAGGCTGCCAGGCGCTGTCTGGGTGGGCGCGGATATCATGGGTAGACACCTCGCAGCCGGCCTCCTCCAGCGCCCTGGACAAGATTGCCGCCGAATGGGTTAGCCCCACACCGTTGTCCGGGCTGATTACGTTTATCGCTTTCTTATCCACGACCTCTAATCGATCCTTTCTAACCCCCATGTCCTTTAGCGCCCACTCCGATGGATCGGGCGGGTTCCACAGCCCATTATAAGAAACTTTCAGGGGTTAGCGATGATGGGGTTATTAAAATTAGGGGTAAACTGAGTTGAATTTCCGTTCGAGAGGCAGAAGGCTTTCCAGCATCTTGCCATCATTCCCGACGAATACTATAATGTTACTCTATTCGTGGGGCGCATTCTCTCTGCGCCCCTTCCAAAGGAGACTTCATGCCATCCAACCCCACCCGCGACCGGGTGAATCCGGACAAAATCAACACGACCCCCATGCGGCGGCCCAGCTGGATCCAGGTGCGCCCGCCCAGCGGCGAGACCTACGAGTGGCTCCAGACGCTCATGCGCCAGAAGAGCCTGCATACGGTGTGCGAGGAGGCCGGCTGCCCCAACATGAGCGAGTGCTGGGGCTCGGGCACGGCCACCTTCTTGATGCTCGGTGACGTTTGCACCCGCACCTGCGGCTTCTGCGACGTCAAGCACGGCCGTCCCACGCCCCTCGATTGGCTGGAGCCCGAGCGGGTGGCGCAGGCGGTCAAGGCCATGGGCCTCAAGCACGCCGTGATCACCAGCGTCAACCGCGACGAGCGCAAGGACGGCGGCGCGCCGATCTTCGCCATGGTCATCCGGCGCATCCGCGAGATCCATCCCGGCTGCTCGGTCGAGGTGCTGGTCCCCGATTTCAAGGGCAGCATCGAGGCGCTCCAGATCGTGACAGACGCCCACCCCGACATCCTCAACCACAACGTCGAGACCGTGCCGCGCCTGTTCAAGCAGGTCCAGCCGCAGGACCACTACGAGTGGTCCGAGGCGACGCTGCGCAATGCCAAGCGCCTCGACCCGGATGCGCTGACCAAGTCGGGCATCATGCTCGGCCTGGGCGAGACGATGGACGAGGTCAAAGAGGTTATGCGCGATCTGCGCGCCTGGGATGTAGACATCCTGACGGTGGGGCAGTACCTGCAGCCCAGCCGCAAGCACCTGCCCATCGAGCGTTACTACACGCTCGACGAGTTCGCCGAGATCAAGTCTTACGGCCTGGAGATCGGTTTCCGCTGGGTGGAAAGTGCGCCCCTGGTGCGCTCGTCGTATCATGCCGCTGAGCAAGTGCGGGTGCTGAACAAAGCCTGGAGAGAGTAAAAAAATAGAGAGTAGAGAGTAGAGAACAGAGAGTAGTCAGAGCTTCAAAGACCATGACTACTCTCTGTTCTCTATTCTCTATGATTCCACCCAATACGACAACCCCACCGCCCCCGGCCCGATGTGTGTGCCCAGCACCGGGCTGATCGTGGTCGTGAGCGCCTCCACCACCCGGTCGACGCCGAGCTGCTTGCGGGCTTTTTCCAAAACCGAAGCCGCCAGGTCGGGCGCACCCGCGTGCAGCGTCGCCAGGTGGACACACGCGCCGCTGCCTATGCGTTCCTGCGCCAGCCCGATCACGCGCTGGACGGCGCGGCCCATCGTGCGCACCTTATCGACCGGTTTCATTGCGCCGTTGCTGGCCTCGATGACCGGTATGAGCTGCAGCACCGAGCCGAAGAAGGCCTGGGCCCAGTTGATCCGCCCGCCGCGATGCAGGAACTCCAGCGTTTCCGGCAGGAAGAAGATGTTGCTGTTGTCGCGCACCTTCTCGGCGATGACCTGGCACTCCCGTAAAGTCGCCCCGGCCGCCGCCGCCTTGGCCGCCTGGACCACCTGCCAGGCCATCGGCATGGTCCCGCTCAGCGAGTCCATCAGGGCAAAGCTGGAACGCCCCAACTGCTCGGCGGCGGCGCGGGCGGAATCGAGCGTGCCGCTGAACCCGGCCGACAGGTGGATGCTCAGGATCTGGTAACCTTGCTCCAGCAGCGGGCGGTAGCAGGCGGCGAACTCTTCCGGCGTCACCTGTGAGGTCCTCGGCAGGTCCGCTGAGGTTCTCAGGCGCGGGTAATACTCCTCGGGCGACAGGTCGACCCCGTCGAGGTAATCGCGCCCTTCCCAGAGGATATGCAGCGGGATCGAAAAGATCGGTAACCCGTCCGCCATCGCGGGTGGGATATAAGCCGTACTGTCGGTAACGACTGCAACTTTAGCCATGCGCTGATACTCCAATTGTTAAATCAGGGATATTGTACAATGGCTTGGGTTATTGGGCAATCGGTTGCCGGTCAATCAGGTAATGGGTCGATTAGGCGCCTGATTGACCGGCTGCTGATCGGCTAACCACTTTCTATTTTCCCTTTCCGTTATAATGTCTAGGGGGAAAACGAACGGAATCGAGGAAGCATGGAACGGGGGATCGTCCCGGACGTCAAGAAAATTGCGGTGCTGCGGGCCAATGGCCTGGGCGACTTCGTCTTCGTCATCCCGGCGCTGGAGGCGCTGCGCGCCGCCTATCCGGAGGCCGAGATCACCTATCTCGGCGCGCCCTGGCACACGCCCATCCTCCAGCAGCGCATGGACGCCGTCAACCGCGCCCTCACCATCCCCGAGACCCCCGGCGTGCTGATCACCGACGGGCCTATCGATTACCAGGCCCAGGCCGCTTTCTTCGCCCAAATGCAGGCCGAGCATTTCGACCTGGCCTTCCAGATGCACGGCGGCGGAGCCTCGTCCAACCCGTTTGTGATGCGGCTCAAGCCGCGCATCAGCCTGGGCGCGGTGGACGGTGATGCGCCACGCCCCGACCGCTGGATCCCCTACCGCTTCTATCAGCACGAGATCTTGCGCAACCTGGAGGTGGCCTCCCTGGCGGGCGCGCAACCGGGCAAACTCGAACCGCGCCTGCGCGTGCTGCCTTCCGACCTGGACGAAGCCGCGCCGGTGCTGGAACAGGTCAAGCGTCCCTTCATCGTCGTGCATCCCGGCTCCACCGATGCACGCCGCATGTGGCCCGAGGTGGGCTACGCCCGGGCGGCGGATTACATCATCAAGAACCTGGGGATGGACGTGGTGCTGACCGGGGTGGAGAGCGAGCTGGCGCAGGTAGAGCGCATTGAACAGCTGATGGAATGCAAGCCGGTCAACGCCTGCGGGCGGCTGTCGCTGCCGGGGCTGCTGGGGCTGCTCTCGAAGTCGCAGCTGATGCTGACCAACAACACCGGGCCGCTGCACCTGGCCCTGGCGACCGGCGTGCGCGCCGTGGGCCTGTTCTGGTCTGAGCAGTCGCTCAACACCATGCCGCTCTCGCGTGAGCGTTTCTCCCCACTGATCTCCTGGCAGCGCGAGTGCATGCTGTGCGGTACGTGGTGCGACAAGGAGGAACTGGACCAGAGCGCGCGGAACGGCTGCCGGCACAACGCCTCGTTTTTACTGCACATCACACCCGAGCAGGTGATCGAGGCGGTTGAGGAGATGCTGGGGGAAAGAGAGTAGAGATTAAGAGAGTAGAGAGCAGTTCGAACACATCGGTTCTAACTGCTCTCTACTCTCTTAATCTCTTAATCTCTACTCTCTCAGTTCTTCACAGCTTCCAGCTTAACCCCCAAGCGCAGCAGCGACTCTTCCAAATCCTCATATCCGCGCTCGATGTGCTCTACGCCCTCGATCACCGACTTTCCCTCGGCGATCATGGCGGCGATCAGGTAGGTGAAGCCGGCCCGCAGGTCGGGCACGGTGATTTGCGCGCCGTGCATCCGGGCTGGGCCTTTGATCACGCAGCTGTGGCGGTAGTTGCTGGAGCGGAAGCGGCAGTTCGAGCCGCCCAGGCAGGTGTCATACAGGGCGATGTCTGCGCCCATCTTCTGCAGCTCGCTCACGTAGCCGAAGCGGCTCTCGAACACCGTCTCGTGCACCACCGACATGCCCTCGGCCTGGGTCAGCAGCACCACGAACGGCGGCTGCCAGTCGGTCATGAAGCCGGGGTGCACGTTGGTCTCCAGGGCGATCGAGTTGAGCTTGCCGTTATGGCAGAAGCGGATGCCGTCGTTCTCCACGTCGAACTGGCCGCCCACCCTGCGCAGCGTATTCAAGAAGGTGACCATGTCGGGCTGGCGCGCGCCGCGCACGAATATCTCGCCGTGCGAGGCCACCGCTGCGCAGGCCAGCGAGGCCGCCACGATCCGGTCGGGCATGATCTCATGCGAAACGCCGCCCAGCGAATCGACGCCCTCGATCACCAGCGTCCGGTCGGTGTTGTAGTCGATGATCGCGCCCATCTTTTGCAGGCACATCACCAGGTCCATGATCTCCGGCTCGATGGCCGCGTTGCGGATGTAGGTCCGGCCCTTGGCCATCGAAGCCGCCAGGAGCAGGTTCTCGGTGGTCGTGACCGATGGATAAGGCAGTACGATCTCGGCTCCGTGCAGCCGCTCGCAGCGCACGTGATACACGTCATCCTTGATCTCTACCTCTGCGCCCATCTTGCGGTAGCCTTCCAGATGGAAATCCACCGGGCGCGGGCCGATCCGGTCGCCCCCGGCTGCCATCGGGACGAATGCCTCGCCGGTGCGGTGCAGCAAGGGCGCCAGCATCATGATCGCCAGGCGGTTGCGGTTGCCCAGGTCGAGGGGGATTTCACTGCTGACCACATGGGGAGTCTGCGCTTGCAGAACGTGCGGCGACAGCTCGCTGAACTGTGCGCCGAGCGCCTCGCAAATCTCCTGCGTGATCTGGCTGTCACCGATGCGGGGAGCGTTGGAGAAGATGCATGGCTCCTGCGTCAGCATTGAGACCACCATCAACTTGGTGATCGAGTTCTTGGCGCCGCTCAGCTGGACTTCGCCGCGCAGGGGCGAGCCGCCTTCAATAATCCAGGTGTTCATGGGGATATCTCTTTTGGGATAGATTGTAGGTTATTCAATGAAAACTTCGACATGCTCGCCATCTTCATCGTCGAAAACGTCGACGATCTTGCCGGTTTCGCCCGAATGGACGAACTCCATCAGCTGTTCAATGTTCAACCCCTCGACCTCGGGCGAGAAGCGCGCCCCCATCTTCAAGCCCGCATTGACCACACTGATCGGCAGGCGCACGTTAACCCGCACCTTGCCCGAGTCGGTATCGGTGACGCGCACACGCAAGAAGCGCGCTGCCCGTACGGACGGGGGAACCGGCGGTTCCGGGGGAGCCTTCTTGCCGGAGGGCTTTTCGCCTGCATCCAGCGCTTCCATCAGCTGGATGCCCTCCTCCGGGCTGAGCTTCCCTTCCTGGATCATCCGCAAAATTTTAAGCCGCTCTTCTGAGGTCGCCATTCGCGCTCCTTGCGTGAGGTGGATATGGTTTTATTTTACCATGTTGGGAAGGAAGCAGAGAAAACCTCGAATCAACTTGAAAAGTTATTGACATTGGTTATATAAATTCGTAGAATAGTAATGGTAGTAGTAATATCCGTTATCGGTGTAACCATTCGCCCTGATTCAGATCGTTCGAGGGGACGTCATCAACGCTTATTGGTAGTCATGCCATTAAGCCTCATCTTATAGGCGTACGATCCGAAAAAGCAAACCCATCGTGAGATGGGGACGCAAAGTCATGGGTCTGCCACCGCAGATTGCCAGGCTGCCGAAGGTCTTTTTTCCCTTCGGCTTTTTTCTTTAACGGCCAATTCGAGGAAAGGAGGGATAACAAATATTCGAATGAACCCCGGATGTGACAGCAGTAACGAGGGCGAAACCACTTGACAGGTCAATCGACCGTCTGCCAGCCGTTCGCCGGATCCGATACCCAAGGCATTGAATAAAAAAATAAGGAGAGAACAAAATGAAATACAAAGTGCTTAATGCACTCCTTACTCTGTTGTTGGCATTAACGATTGCCCTTCCAGCATCGGTCCAGGCGTATGCGCCTGCAGCCGATGATTTAGAGGCATATTCCTATATCGTCATTATGGCTGCTGACCCGATTGCCAGCTACGATGGCGGTATCAAGGGCTTTCCGGCCACGAAGCCGGAGACGGGCAAGAAGATCAATCCCAACAGCGCTAAGGTCAAGAAGTACGACCAGTACTTGAAGACTCAGCACCAGAAGGTGACGAAGAATGCCGGCATCTCCAGCAAAGAACAAATTCATGAGTACACATTCGCCTTAAATGGCTTTTCAGCGATCCTGACCCCCTCAGAGGTCGAGAAAGTTTCAAGACAGCCAGGCGTGCAGCGAGTGGTCCGTGACGAACTGCGGCAAGCCACAGCGGACGCCACCTCGACCGCTAAGACAGACGCCAGCGGCGACTTCCTCGGCTTGACGGATCCGGGCGGCCCCTATGCCAAAGGCATTACGGGCGAGAATGTGATCGTTGGCGTCATCGATACAGGCATCTGGCCGGAGCATCCCAGCTTTGCCGATGATGGCTCTTACAAACCGCTTCGAATCAACCTGGATGAAAGCGAGCGCTCGGCATGCGACTTTGGGAATACCTCCCACAACCCGGATGATGCTCCTTTCACCTGCAACAACAAGCTGATTGGCGCTCGTCTGATGTTGGATACCTACATTGCGCTAACTGGGCTAGGACCGGAGGAGTATCAATCTGCCCGTGATAACGAAGGGCATGGTACCCATACCTCCTCCACCGCAGCCGGGAACGCCGGTGTGCAAGCCGAAATTTTGGGCATCCCGCGCGGAACGGTGTCTGGGAATCGCCCCGCGGGCTCGCGTGATCGCCTATAAAGCGCTTGGCGCCTTGGGTGGCTACACTTCAGACCTGACAGCAGCGATCGATCAGTCCGTAGCCGACGGCGTCGATGTGATCAATTACTCCATTGGCGGCGGCGCAAGCCTGGCCAGTGCAGATGACTTCGCCTTCCTGTACGCAGCGGATGCCGGTGTGTTTGCCGCGACTTCAGCCGGCAATTCCGGCCCTGGCCCCGCCACCGTTGGCGGCCCCGGCTCGGTGCCGTGGATCACCACAGTGGGCGCGAACATGCAGCAGCGTTTCTTTGAAGGCACGGTTGTGCTCGGGAACGGCGCGCAGTACACCGGCGCTTCCATCACCGGTGGGACGGATGGTGAATTCCCGTTGGTGGATGGCGCCAATGCCGGCAGCGAGTTGTGCGAGGTAGGCAAGCTAGATCCGGATGTAGTCACCGGCAAGATCGTCTTATGCCGGCGCGGCGTGAATGCCCGCGTCGCAAAGAGTGAGGCCGTTAAAGTAGCCGGCGGCGTCGGAATGGTTATGTACAACAACGACGACGCCAGCGACCTTGCGACCGATACCCACTGGGTGCCTACGGTCCAAACCGATTACACGCCCGGCATTGCAGTTAAGCAGTACATCGCCGATAACCCTGAAACCGCAGTGGCGACCATCTTAGGCGGTGAGAAAGCGGAATGGCCGTATGCGCCTTCGATGTCCTCCTTCTCATCCCGCGGCCCAGACCCGGTGGCCCCGGACATTATCAAACCCGACGTGACCGCTCCTGGTCAGCAGATCCTGGCCGGCTACTCGCCGACACCTGCGGAAGGCGACGTCCCTGGACAGCTCTTCGCAGCCATTGAAGGCACCTCCATGTCCAGCCCGCACGTGGCCGGCGTGTTTGCCCTGCTCAAGCAGGCGCATCCGACCTGGAGCGCGGCCGAGGCCAAGTCTGCCTTAATGACGACGGCCTATCAAGACGTGGTCGATAATGACCGCTTCAGCCCGGCCGGCCCGTTCGATATGGGCGCAGGGCACATTCGCCCCGGCGGCACGGTCACCAAAGGCTCGCTCTACGAACCCGGCCTGGTCTACGATGCAGGTTTTTATGAATATCTCGGCTTCCTGTGTGAAGCAGATCCCGCCGTTTTCGGCAACCCAACTGCAACCTGCACTTCTCTGGCCAACATGGGCATTCCCACCAAGGCGCGCAACCTGAACCTGCCTTCGATCGGCGTTGCCAGTGTTCCCGGCAGCATCACCGTTCAGCGCACGGTTACAAGCGTTGCCAAGGAGAGTGGCTGGCGCACCTATGCAGTGTCGGTGAATGCCCCCGAAGGATATGATGTCTCGGTTTCGCCTGCCTCCTTCCGGGTCAAGCCGGGCAAGTCCGTTACCTATGAAGTGACGATAACCAATGTCAGCGCCCCAATTGGCGAATGGCGTTTCGGCTCTCTGGAATGGAATGACGACAACGGACATTATCGGGTATACAGCCCGATCGCAGTTCGCGGCTCGCTGTTCGATGCGCCAACGGAATTGAGCGCCAGCGGCGCCAGCGGCTCGCTGAACTTCAATGTATCCATTGGTTATAGCAATGACGAATACACGCCGGCCCCGCACGGTTTTACGCCGGCGACAGAGACGACCGGTACGGTTGTCCAAGATCCGGATCAGACCTTCGATCCGAACGATGGCTACTCAAATGCCCACACCTTCGACCTCAGTGGAGCGCTCTTCTTTAGAGTCGCCATTCCACCGCAGGCTACAGAGCCTGATGCAGACCTGGATGTCTACGTCTACAATCCGGTCGGCGAGTTGGTAGCCAGCAGCACGAATGGCGGCACCGACGAACAGGTCGACATCAGTTTCCCGATGGACGGAACCTGGACGGTCTACGTTCATGGATGGGCGGCCCCAGGCGGTGATTCACCCTATACGCTTTACAGCTGGGTTCTGCCTTTTGCAACAGGCGGTAGTTTGGAGGTCACGCCCGCCGGTCCTATCCCGGTCACTTCAGGCGATGTCATTCCTGTAACGGTGAGCTGGAATGGATTAGCAGACGGCTGGTACCTGGGCGCAGTTACCCACGAAGACAGCTCGAGCATCCTCGGTATGACCTTAATCGACGTGACTGTACCTTAACCATTGATTCAACCTTAACAAAACCGCCCGCCGGATAACGGCGGGCGGTTTTGTTTTTCTGGGATAGCTTGCAGCGCTTATGACGCTATTGATTCTCGGAGCCGGGCGGGGTAATCAATGGATCGAGCTTGTGTGCGGTTGGTTTGACCACCGGGGAGGTTTGCTCGCACAAGAACGGTTCACGAGTTCCGCCGCCATGATATTCATGTACTTTGCCTCCAGCCTGCAGCCGGATCAAGACGCCATCCACGGGCACCTGCTTGTAGCGCATATTGGGCTGCGGGCAGCCAAGCGCCGGGTTTGGCCATACAACCGCTTTCGCTTCGAGTACCACAATGTCCTGAGGCGGAACACCCGTGCGTTGAGATAGGTCCTGGCGGGCAGCGGAAACAACCGATTCTAAGGACGGGTCATAAGCCTCTGGCTCGGGGGTGTTTTCATTCATCGGTAACTCCTCTTGGGGGGGTTCTTGCGTGACCGTTGGGGTGAGGGGAACAACCGCCGTCGCTGCAGCTTGTTCTTCGGTCGCGGTTGGCTGCTCCGCAGCCGGCGCGGCAGGCACGGTTGCTGTGCTCGCCTCGGGTGTCGCGATCGGCGCGCAACCCATCGACAGCGCCACGATCATGCAGGCGGTCCAGCATGAGAGTCTCTTCATCATATCCTTTCCTCGCTCCCCCATCAGTGATCGACCTGTGGATCAAACTTCCACCCATTAAACGTTAAATTCGTCCCATCAGGTTCCCTTCCCGGTTCTCTGTTTATTATTCTCCCTACTTTGCTCCCTGGTCTCCTTCGAATACCCATACTTCAGCACCGCCACGAACACGACCCCACCGATGGAATTGCCGATGGTGGACCACAGCAGGAAGGCGCCGAAATCGGTCCAATGCACTCCTGTGGCTGCGATGATGCCCGCCAGCACCTCTATGGTGCCGCTGATGACGTGATGCAGGTGGGCGAAGCCGATCGCCATGGTGACCAGCCAGGTCAATGCCACCTGGCTGATGGTGTCGCGGCTGGCGGTGATCAGCCAGCTTAACAGCGCCATCAGCCAGCCGGCAAGCGTGGCGCTTAGCAAAATCGCCCACCAGGGATGGTACAGCAGTTGCCCGGCCATCTGCCCCAAAACGGCCGTCTGGATCAGACCCAACCCCGGCCCGGTCATCACGATGATCCAGGCAAATAGGAAACCGCCGGCCAGGTTCGAAATGTAAATGAGACCCCACAGCCGCGCAATTTGGCTGATTTTGGCCTCGCCATTGATGAACGGCAGCACGGCCATGGCGGTCTGCTCGGTGAACAGAAGAGAGCGCCCCAAGATCACAATGATGAAGCCGATGGTGTACATGTGCGCCAGCAGGAACTCTTTGATGATCGCCGGGGTCGAATCGTCTGCAATCGATAAGGCCACAGCCATCAAGAACGGGCCGAAGCCCAGCTCTAACCCCGCCGCCAGGCCCGAGATCAGCATCTGGCGGTTGGTCAGGCGGAACTCGCGCAAGCCCTCCTTCACCTGCTGTTCGACGATGACGCCCGCCGACTTGCGCGGCTCGACGTTATCGACGTCCGCTGGTTCTTTATCCGTCACACGGTCAGACAATCGATACCCTCCTTTCCCCCAAGGTTGATCGATTTGTATTGTACACGAAGAAGGAGGCAATCACAAAATCAGGGATCAGGCAGTTCAGGTAAACGCATCTTATCCCGCCAGGACCTTGAGCAAATACTCGGTATCCCAGCCACATTTCAAGCGCTTGGCCCAAATGCCGGCCTTGACTGTCGTCTCCAGCTTGAGCAAATTGAGCGCCATATGCCGTAAGATCGCAAAATTCTGCGGAGCATTGTCCTTGCGAACCCGACTGTGATCTTCATTGAAGGTGATATCGAGCACCCAGTGCAAGCAGTTCTCAATCCCCCAATAACTACGTTTGGCCTGCAGGATTTTCTTAGCGTCACTTTCCAGGCTAGTGATATAGTAACGATCTTGGACTTCCCGTTCTTCTCCGATTTGTCGTTCGGACAAGATCATCACCAAGCTTTTCACTCCTTTCCAGCGATCCAAATTCCGGATGTTCGCCAGATACTCGGGGTTAGAGATGCTCCAGCACTGACGGATTTCAATCCGGCCATGATTCTTGTTGACCGTTTTGGCGTAACTGTAAGGCGCTCCTTCGAAGTTGTACTTCCAATCGTCTTCAAACAAATCGTGAATATCTTCGTAGAGGTGTCCCTGGTTTTCTTTGCCGGCCAGGATGCAAGGAGCCCAATTGAGATGAGAAGCTCTCGCCCCAACCAACGTTTCTTGATCACGTAAGTAAGAACCGAGGGAAGTGGTGGTGCAGTTGTGGCAGATTTCATAGGATGGCTCGTTTCAAGATAAGAGTTGGGGGCGGCACGAATGCCGCCCCCAAAAGCTTTCTCTTCGATTAAGGAGCAACCGAATCGACGAACGTAATCTTGTCCGGCGTGACACCCAGCACGGCGGCAGACTTGATCGGGTCGTGGAACTTATCGAAGGTTACGTTGCCGGAAACGCCTTCCATCTCGAGGGAAGCAAGCGCGTCTTTCACCTTGGCGGGATCGTCCGTGCCGGCTTTTTCAATACCAGAGAGCAGCAGGTTGGTGGCGTCGTAGGACAGCGTGGCGAGCGCATCCGGAACCGACCCATACTCAGCCTGGTAGTTCTTCACCCAGTTCTGAACGATCGCGCGGGTGTCGTCGGGAGAGTAGTGGTTCGAGTAGAAACCACCGGCAGCGGCAGACTTATCCAGGTCGGCTGAGTCCCAACCATCGCCGCCCGTCATGACCGCGGTCACGCCTTTTTCCTTGGCCTGAGCAGCAACCAGATTGACGATGTTGTAGTAATCGGGCAGGAACAGAACGTCGGCGTTGCTCTCAGCCACCTTGGTCAGGATCGCGGAGAAGTCGGTATCCTGCGAGGTGTAAGATTCCTTGCCCACGACCTCGTGGCCCATACCGGTCCAGGATGTCTCGAAGGCTTCAGCCAGACCGCGCACGTAGTCGTTGCCCTGGTCGAACATAACAAAAGCCGTGTTGTAACCCTTGCTGTCAGCGAACTTTGCCATCACCGCACCCTGGAACGGGTCGATGAAGCAGGCACGAAAGACATACTGCTTGACCGTGCCGTCGGCGTTGCGGGTGACGGTCGGGTTGGTGGAGGTCGGGCTGATCATCACGACGCCCTGCTCTTCGGCGATTTCAGAGATCGAAATCGAGGCGCTGGAGCAGACTTCACCGACGATGAACTTGACGCCGTCCTGGTCGATGACCTTGTTCGCGGCGTTCACAGCCGGGTCGGGGGTGCATTGTGAGTCTTCCACAACCGTCTCGATCTGGCGACCGAGTACGCCACCCTTGGCATTCCATTCCTTAACGGCCATGAGAAAGCCGTCACGGGTGGAGGCGCCGAAGGTCGGGGCAGGACCACTCAACGGTGACAGGTTGGCGATTTTGATTTTTGAGGTAGGAACGGTTACGGGTTGAGAGGAAACTGTATTGGGTGGTACCAATGCTTTAGTTTGAGGCATTTGTATCTCTTGGGCAATTGGAATAGATGTGGGAATCGGGGATACCCTTTTTTCTAAACCTAAAAATATCCGGACCTCGGGGACCACGAGCACTGCTGCAATAGCGGCAATTATGGTAGCAATGGCGACAAACTTTTCAATACAACCGCTTTCCTTACTTTGTGGCATTTTGCAATCTCCTTATCAGAAAATGAATGACTTAGCTACCCTAGAATATTATTTATTTGTCAATACTTTGATGAGATTCTATTAAGTATTAGGGTAAACGCACCTTATCCCGCCAGGACCTTGAGCAAATACTCGGTATCCCAGCCACATTTCAAGCGCTTCGCCTTAATGCCGGCCTTGACGGTCGTCTCCAGCTTGAGCAAATTGAGCGCCATATGCCGCAATATCGCAAAGTTCTGCGGAGCATTGTCCTTGCGAACCCGACTGTGATCTTCATTGAAGGTGATATCGAGCACCCAGTGCAAGCAGTTCTCAATCCCCCAATAACTACGTTTGGCCTGCAGGATTTTCTTAGCGTCACTTTCCAGGCTAGTGATATAGTAACGATCCTGCACTTCCCGTTCCTCCCCGATTTGCCGTTCGGACAAGATCATCACCATGCTTTTCACCCCTATCCAGCGATCCAAGTCACTGATGTTCGCTAGATACTCCAGATCGGAGATGCTCCAGCACTGACGTATTTCTATGCGACCATGATTCTTGTTGACCGTTTTGGCGTAACTGTAAGGCGCTCCTTCGAAGTTGTACTTCCAATCGTCTTCAAACAAATCGTGATTTTCTTCGTAGAGATGTCCCTGGTTCTCTTTGGCCGCCAGAATGTAATCCGCCTCTTGCTCGATGATGATTTTGGCGATCTTGGTTTGCGCCCCCATCGCATCCACCACAACAATACAACCCGCCAGTTCTAAAACCTTCAGCAACTGTGGAACGGCGGTAATCCCGTTGGATTTGTCATCCACCTTGCGCTGTCCCAAGACCAATTGATTGGCTGTTGCCCGGGCACTCACCATATAAATGCCCGCTTTGCCAGCCGGAAGGTCTTTCGATCCCCGCATCTGCTTGCCATCCAGGGCAATGACTTGCCCTTGGGTTAGTTCTTGGATTAGCTTCACCCACTCCACAAACCCATTTTCAAACTCCTGGGGATTGATCAAGGCAAATACACGCCCAAAAGTGTCGTGGGAAGGAATACCATTCGGTAGTTCCAGGAATGTTTTCAGCCACTCCTTCTTGCTGTTCCCAAACGTCTCCACATCGACCCAATTGTCGGCTCCACAGATGACTGCCAGGATGGCGATGATCAAGATATCGATCAGTTTATGCCGCTTGGTTCGATCTATTCGTGGGTCTTTGACCTTGCTAAAACACTTTTTGAGACTTCCCAGGTCGGGTTCTTGGGCCATGGTCGCTCCTCCTTGTTCGCGGCCATTATCCCACTTTATTTAGATACGATTGCCGTGATCAGGCAGTTCGGATGAATGCTCTCAGTCCTGGCTGCTTGATCCCTGATTTCCCGATTGCCTGCTCAGGCGCTCTTGCCTCCTGCCCGGCGCTCCCACTCGGCCACCGCGGCCCGGATCAACGTCAGGCACTCCGGGTCCTCGACCGCATCGATGCTGTCGTAATGGTTGAGGCCTACCCATACCGTCACACCGTTGCGAGGGTCCTCCACCAGCCGGATCCCTTTGGCCTTCGCCGATCCCGAATCCAGCATTTCTTGCAAGATGTTGTTGACTTGTACCACGATGCTGTTTGTGGCGGGCTGTTTACCGTCGTTTGTGGGGGGCGGGGCGGACGGACGAGCGGGCCTCTCGGCTTTGAGGGCCGGGGCAGCCATGGCTCGGAGCGGAGCTGCCGCAGGGGCCGGGGTTTCGACGCTCGCAGCCGGGGCTTGTGCGGGCCTCTGCGGAGTCACCTCCAGCCACGAAGCCCAATCTCGCAGCAGGCGCACCAGCCGCTGGCGCTGCTCGGATGTCAGCTCCTTCGGGCTGGTGAACGTCTTTCCGTCCATCTCGGTGATGATCCTGCTCAGCGCACCCTCGTGCCAGACGCTCACCTCGCCCGGGCGACGTTTCGGTTCGACCGGCTCATTTTCCTGCCTGCCTCGTCCGGTGAACAAGATCGTCAGCAGCGCGCCCACAATGAAACCAAATACGCCCACCAAAAGGAATAGAATTGCTTGATTTCCCAGTGCGGATAACATCCTTTCCTCCTGTCATAAGGGATGTGATGGGAAACAGATAAAAGAATTATGGAGTAAGAAAATTATACGTCTAAATTTAATACTATAGCATCAGATGGCAAAGTTTAACCATACGGTTTTGTTATTCCGGCTGGCAGACCGGGCAGAAGTGCGTGCTGCGCTGGCCAACCGTGATGCGTGCAATCTCCGTGCCGCACACCGGGCAGGGCTCCCCTGTGCGCCCATAGACGCGGAAATTGTTCTGGAATCCGCCGCCGCGGTAGACCCAGTCGATGCTGGCCCCTTGCGTTTGGATGCCCAGGGCCAGAACGCTGCGGATGGCATCCAACAGGCGCACGGCGTCTTCCGGATCGAGCGAGTCCGAGCTGCGCAGGGGATGCAGGCGCGCCAGGTGCAGGGCCTCGTCGGTGTAGATGTTGCCCAATCCGGCGATGAAGGTCTGGTCGAGCAGCAGGGGTTTGAGCTGGCGATGGCGCAGCTGCAGGCTGTTATAGAAGTCGCTAGGGGTCAGCGACAGGTCGAGCGGCTCCGGCCCGAGCTTGCCCACCACCGTCTGCGGGTCCGCTGCCAGCCACATGCGCCCAAACTTGCGGGTATCGTTAAAAGCCAGTCGCCAGCCGTCCGTGAAGGTGAACACTGCCCGGTCGTGCGTTTGTGGGGCAATTGGCTCGCCTCGTTCGGTGTAGGCCGGCTCGACGCGCAGATCGCCGCTCATGCGCAGGTGGATCAGCAGCGTGTCTTGCGTCAACTGCAGCATGGCAAACTTGCCGCGCCGCCCCAGCCCGATGATCGTCTGCCCGGGCAGGCGCGCTTGCAGTTCTGCGATGCCGGGTTCCGCCAGTGTGCGCGACCACAGGACCTCGACTGTGGCAAACGTGCGCCCCACGATGGGGGGGCCGTCTCGCCCGCCGCGCCGCAGCGCCCGCACAATGGTTTCGACTTCAGGTAATTCCGGCATGTTGAAATTCTAGAGAAAGGGAGTGGAGAGCAGAGAATAGTGAGAGCTTTCGCTCCAGAAACCCGGTTTCTTAAGGCTTTGACTGCTCTCTATTCTCCAATCTCTACTCTCTCATTCGTTGAACATCTCGCCAACACTTCTGCCCTCATGCGCCCGGACGATCACCTCGCCCAGCAGCGGCGCCACCGATAGGATCTTCAGCCGGCCGCCGAACTGTTCGAGCTTCTCTTGCGGGATTGGGATAGTGTCGGTCGTGACGAACTCTTTAACCGGCAGGGCTGCCAGGCGCTTGGATGCGTTCAGCGACAGCAGTGGGTGCACGAAGATCATGTAAATGTCGCGCGCCCCGAAGTCCTTGACCAGGTTTACCGCCTGCACCATCGAGCCGCCCGTGTCGACCTCGTCATCCACAATGACCACGTCCCGGTCGTACACGTCGCCCACCAGCGTCAGGGCCTCGGCCCGGGCGTCGTTTGCCAGGCGGCGCTTCTCGATGAAGGCCATTGGCACGTTCATGCTGGCGGCGAAGTTACGGCCCTTTTTGGCAAAGCCCAGGTCGGCGGTGACCACCACCGGCCGGTGCATCTGCTCTTGGCGGGGCTTGATGTAATCCACCATGCGATGAAAAGCGGTCATCACGTCGCCGGGGATCGAGAAAAAGCCCTGGATCTGCCCGGCGTGCAGGTCCATGGTAATGTAGCGGTCGGCGCCGGCCACCTCGATCATGTCTGCCACCAGGCGGGCGGTGATCGGGATGCGGGGTTGGTCTTTCTTGTCGCTGCGGGCGTAGCACAGGTACGGCACCACTGCCGTGACGCGCGCCGCTGAGTTCGAGCCGCAGCGTTTGCAGCATAATCAGCAGTTCCATTAAATTGCGGTGCACCGGCGGCGAGGTGGTCTGGATCACAAAGCAGTCCTGGCCGCGCACGCTGCTGTGCAGCTTGATGAACAGGTTATCGTTCGGGAAGGTGATTACATCTCTATCACATAAAGGTACGCCGATGTAGGCGGCGATCTTCGCCGCAAGCTCGGGACCTGCCGTCCCGGCGTACAGCTTGATATCGCCGTACAGCATGCGCTCGTGGCGGGTTTGGATCGAATGGGGCATCAGGTCTATCCTTCTCGATTTATCTTCTATTGGCAAACGCTCAGGCAGGGGCTGCGTGCCGCCGCCTCAGCATTTACTCGAATTGTGTCATTTCATCCCAATCCGGACGGATCACGCTCATCAGCAGGGTGTCGATGTACTTGCCACCGATGAAATGGGATTCTCGCTCGCGGCCCTCGTGGACGAACCCGGCCTTCTCGTAGGCGCGAACGGCGCGCGGGTTGTTTTCAAAGACGCGCAGGTAAATGCGGTGCAAATTCACCGTCTCAAAGCCGTACTTCAGCATCAGGCGCATGGCCTCGCTGCCGTAGCCCTGGTTCCAGAAACGCTTCTCACCGATCAAGATCCCGATCTCGGCCAGCGCGCTCCTGCCAGTTGATGTCGTGAAAGCCGACGTTGCCGATGTGCGCCCAGCCCTCCGGCGTGTTGACTTCAATCGCCAGGGGCGTCTCGGCCGGGTCGCGTTTCAGAGTATTCTCGAACCACTTCTCTTCCTGCGCCAGCGACAGCGGGATGTGGATCATCAGCCCCTGCAGCACCTCGGGGTCGTTCAGCCACTCCACGAAGCGCGGCAGGTCATCTCGTTCGATGGCGCGTAAGCGCATGCGTTTTCCAGTGATCATCGTGCTTCCTTCCGATGGGAGTGCGCTTGTAAAGCGCGCTCCAGCTCCGGCCCGGTTCCCTATGGGTGCAGCCGGTTTGGCCCTCTAAACAGATACACCGCCTCGCGCACGTTGCTCAGGTTGAGCATCACCATCAACAGCCGCGACAGCCCCACTGCGAAGCCGCCGTGCGGCGGCGTTCCGTAGCGGAAGAAGTCCAGGTAGAACGAGATCGGCTCCTCGGTCAGGCCCTTGTCCAGCGCCTGGGCCTTGAGCACCTCGTAGCGGTGCTCGCGCTGTGCGCCCGGTTGAGATCTCCAGGCCCTTGATGATCAGGTCGAAGCTGCGGGTCAGGTTGGGGTTGTCGGGGTGGCGCATGTGGTAGAACGGGCGCACGCTGATCGGCCAATCGGTCAGGAAGCAGAAACCGCTGTTGTAATGCTCCTTGACGTACTGGCTCAGCGCCCGTTCGCCGCCCGGATCGATCTCGTCGCGCTTGTCGGGCGGCAGCCGGTAGCCCACTTCCTCCAGGATGCCGTGCGCCTCGTCCATCGAGATGCGCGGGAAGGGGATCTCGGGCACTACCAGATCCACGCCCAACAGCTCTTGGATGCGCTCGCCGTGCGCCTCTTTGACCCGCTTGTAGACGGACTGCATCCAGCGCTCGAAGTGGTCCATCACGTCTTCGTGTGAGTTGATCCACGAGATCTCCACGTCGACGCTGGTGAACTCCGTCATGTGGCGCGAGGTGAAGGAGGGGTCGGCTCGGAAAGCCGGGGCGATCTCGAACACGCGCTCGAAACCGGCCGCCATGGCCATCTGCTTGAAGAACTGCGGCGACTGCGCCAGGTAGGCCTTGCGGTCGAAGTAGGGCAGCTCGAACAGCTCCGCCCCGCTCTCGGACGGGCTGCCCATCAGCTTGGGCGAGTGCATCTCGACGAAGCCGTGCTCCATCCAATACTCGCGCATGGCCTGCTCGACGGTGGTCTGTACCTCAAAGATCAGCAGGTTCTCAGGGCGGCGCAGATCCAGGTAGCGCCAGTCCAGGCGGAAGTCCAGCCCCGGCAGCGTGTCGGTGGTCGGCTCGAACGGCAGCGGTGACTTCGGCTGCGCCTTCGGCCTCCAGCGTCTCCAGTTGGATCTCAATTCCACCCAGCTTGACCACCGGGTTCTCCACCACCTTGCCGGTGATGGTCAGCGCGCTCTCGGTGTTCAGCCTGGAGATGCGTTCGGCCAGATCAGGGTCGCCCTGTTTCCAGAAGGCTACCTGTGCCAGCCCGGTGCGGTCGCGCAGGACCAGGAACTGCATGTTCTTCTGGTCGCGTAAGGTCTGCAGCCAGCCCTGCACCTTCACCTGCTGCCCGATAAAATCGTGTAAATCTTTGATTAACGTGCGTTCCATCAATGCGCTCTCTTCTTCCTCATTCCCATGCTTTGCGAAGCGCCCCGGCGCGTTACCGCCAAGCCCCTACGCCCCAAGCAGTTCCTCCACCGCCTGGTGCGGCGAGATCTCCCGCTCCACCAGCCGCCGCAGCACCTGCTCGTAGCGCCCTTCCGGCGTCTCTGCCTGCCAGCGGGCCATCAGCGCTTCTTGGAGCAGGCCGCTCAGGTTGTTCTCCAGGCGCTGGCGCTCGCGCGCCCGCCAGCCGCCCGCCTGCCGCAGGTACTCTCCATGCCGCCGGATCATCTCGGCCAGTTCCGGCACGCCCTCGCCGTTGGATGCCACCGTGCGCAGCACCTCCGGCTGCCAGCCCGCTTCCTCGTCCGGCTTGCGGCCCGGGTTCGCCAGTTCCAGCATGGCCCGCAGGGCCCGTTCGGTGTTCTCCACACCTGGGCGGTCGGCCTTGTTGACCGCTAAAATATCGGCGATCTCCAAAATGCCGGCCTTGATAGCCTGGATGTCGTCGCCCATGCCTGGCGCTTCCACCACCACGGTGGTATGGGCCAGTCGGGCGATGTCCACCTCGGCTTGCCCCGCCCCGACCGTCTCGATCAGGACCATCTCGTACCCGGCCGCGTCCAGCGCCTGCACCACGGCTGCCGTGCTGTGCGCCAGGCCGCCGAGCGCCCCGCGTGAGGCCATCGAGCGGATGAACACCCCCGGATCGCCCGACAGATCGCGCATGCGCACCCGATCACCCAGCAGCGCCCCGCCGCTGAACGGGCTGCTCGGGTCCACTGCCACGATCGCCACCGTTTTGGGGGGCTGCCCCTCCGGCGGGTGGCGGAACACCCGCGCCAGCTGGTTCACCAGCGAGGACTTGCCCGTCCCCGGCGAACCGGTCACGCCCACCAGGTGGGCCTTGCCGGTGTAGGGGAAAAGCGCATCCAGCGCCGCTCGTCCCTGCGGCGTATCGTTCTCCACCTGGGTCAGCAGCCGGGCCAGGGCCAGCCGCTCGCCCGCCCGGACGGCATCCGACAGGTTCAGCGCAGCCGCCGGGGTCAACTTGCTCACTCCACCTGCTCGGCGTCCACCGCAGCCTGCACGTCCTCGGCAATCTGCGAGGTAGTCGCGCCCGGTCCATACACCGCAGTGACGCCCATCTGCTTTAGCGATTTTGCGTCGGCTTCCGGGATGATCCCGCCGACGAACACTTTTACATGCTCCTGCCCATTGGCGCGCAGCAGGTCCAGCACGCGCGGCACGAGCGCCATGTGCGCTCCCGACAGGATCGACAGGCCGATGATATCGGCATCTTCTTGTAATGCAGCTTCAGCAATCATTTCTGGGGTCTGGCGCAAGCCGGTGTAGATGACCTCCATGCCCGCATCACGCAGGGCGCGGGCGACAACCTTAGCCCCCCGGTCGTGGCCATCCAGCCCCGGCTTGGCAATGATCACGCGAATTTTTCGCTCCATAAAAAGGTCTCCGGGGTGAGTGAGTATTGTACTGGGGTAATTATAACCTAGAGAGCGGAGAGCAGAGAGTAGAGAATAGGTAAAACGGCCGTTGTTATCACTACTCTCTACTCTCTGCTCTCCGCTCTCTTCTATGGTAAACTTACCGAGATGCAAACACAACGAATTTCGATTATAAGGAAGCTACCGCTTTTATGCCTGTAATTTATCCCTTCACCGCAATCGTTGGACAGGAGCGCATGAAGCGCGCCCTGATCCTGAACGCCGTCGATCCTCGCATCGGTGGAGTGCTCATCCGCGGCGAGCGCGGTACGGCGAAATCCACTGCCGCACGCGCCCTGGCAGCCTTGCTGCCCAGCGTCAAGGTGGTCAGTGACTGCCGCTTCGGCTGCGATCCTGATTCGCCCGGCACCTGGTGCACCGAGTGCCGCGAGCGCACCGACCGCGGCGAAGTCCTGCCCGTCTCCACCCGCAGCACACCCTTCATCAACCTGCCCGTCTCGGCCACCGAGGACCGTGTGGTCGGCACGCTCGACATCGAGCGCGCCATCCAGAAGGGCGAGCGCAAGTTCGAGCCGGGCGTGCTGGCAGCCGCCAACCGCGGCCTCTTGTACATTGACGAGGTCAACCTGCTGGACGATCACGTCGTCGATGTGTTGCTGGACGCGGCCGCCATGGGCACCAACATCGTCGAGCGCGAGGGCATCTCGTTCTCGCACCCGTCCCGCTTCATCCTGGTCGGAACCATGAACCCCGAAGAGGGCGACCTGCGACCCCAGCTGCTCGACCGTTTCGCGCTGTCCGTCGACATCCACGGCATCCGCAGCGCTCGCGAGCGTGTCGCGATCATGGAGAACAACCTGGCCTACGAGCACAACGCGGAGAAGTTCCGGGCCATCTACCTGCCAAAGGAACAGGAACTGTCGCAGAAAATCGGCTCGGCCCGTAAGCTGGTTGACCAGGTGCAGCACTCCAGCCGCGACCTGCTCTCCATCGCCTCGCTGACCGCATCGCTGAATGTGGAAGGTCATCGCTCCGATCTGGTGATCCTCAAAGCCGCTCGCGCCCAGGCAGCGTTCGATGGCCGCATGATGGTCAATGACCGCGACATCGCCCTGGCTGCCGAGCTGGCCCTGCCGCACCGTCTCAAGCGCGGCCCCTTCCAGCAATCCGAGATCAGCATGGAAGAGCTGCAAGACCGCATCGAGCAGCTGCAAGGCCGCAGTCAGCAAGCCGGGACGCCCCAGGAAACCGAAGGCGAAGGGGAAGAGACCCGCACGCAAAAAAAAACTTAATCGAGGGCGAGCCGCAGCCGACCGACGAGCAAGGTGAGCTGCAGCCCTCTCCCCAACAGGTCTTTGACCAGGGCCGCGCCAACTGGTGGGATGGCGGCCAGAAGGTCAAGACCGGTGAGGTGTTCGATCCTCGCCGCCTGGACACGCCGCTCGATAAGATCATGCGTCGCAGCGCCGGGCGGCGTTCGCGTACCCGCACCGAGCGCAAGCGCGGCCGCTACGTCATGGCCCGCCCCACCCCCGGCAAGGCCGAAGATTTAGCCTTCGACGCCACCATCCGCGCCGCGGCCCCCTTCCAGAACCAGCGCGGCGAGCAGCGCAAGCGGGTTGCCTTCGCCATCCAGCCCGGCGACTACATGCGCAAAGTGCGCGTCCGCCGCACCGCCAACCTGGTGCTGTTCCTGGTGGACGCTTCCTGGTCGATGGCGGTTGCCGAGCGCATGGCCGCCACCAAGGGCGCCATCCTCTCGCTGCTGACAGACGCTTATCAGCGCCGCGACCGGGTTGGCCTGATCGTCTTCCAGAAGGATCGCGCCACCCTGGTGCTGCCGCCTACGAGCTCAATCCAGCTGGCCCGCACCGCTCTGGGGAATATCCCGGTCGGCGGCAAGACCCCACTTTCGGCCGGGCTGCAAATGGCCTACGACGTGCTCCATCGTGAAAAGGTGCTGCATCCTGAAGTGCTGCCGCTGTTGATCGTGCTGACTGACGGCGCAGGCAACGTGTCGATGGGTCACTTGCCGCCCCAAGAGGAATCCAGCTACATCGCTGAGATGATCGCCAAAGACAAGGTCCACAGCGTGGTGATTAACATGGAGCATGCCGCCTTCGATCAGGGTCTGGCCCAGGCGCTGGCCGACAGCCTTGAAGCTCCCTGCTACTCTCTGACCGAGCTCAAAGCCGAGAACCTTTACTACGCCGTCCGCCAGGAGATGAGTCAGGCCGGGGCGAGTGACGAGAAGCGCTAGGTCAGGTAACCCCACCGAAGAGTTGTTGTCGGTTCAAAGAAGTAGTGTTATGATGATGGCGATGCAAGGAGAAATGAATGGCCCTGAGGCGCAACCGAACCGCTAGAACCCGTTCAACTCTACTAATGATCATCGTGGGCACGCTGCCGTGCTATTGCCTTGGCCTGATCATGCTGCGAGCTTGTCAGCCGGCCCCACCGACCCCGATCCCTTCTCCTACCGCGCCTGCCACTTCTACGCTTGCCCCCATCGTGCCGACGCCCACCGATACACCGATCGTCTTCCCCACGCCCACCGAAACATTCACCCCGACGATCACCTGGACGCCGTCACAAACCTATACGCCTTTCGTGCCGCCCACGCGCACGCCGACGGTAACTTACACGCCGTCGCTGATCCCTACGTCCACGTTTACGCCCTCGGCTACCAACACGCCACCGCCGCCAACGTCGACGCCAACCCCAACGGAAACGGAGACCGCTTCTCCGTAATATGTTTTTCAAACGAAACCCAAATACCTTATGTCTGATATAGCCCCCTTCCTCAAACAACTTCTTTCTGTGCCCGGGCTTTCTGGCTACGAAGGCCCGGTCCGTGACCGGATCGCCGAAACCTGGCGACCCCTGGTCGACGAGTTGGAAGTCAGCAAACTGGGCAGCCTGCACGGACTGCGCCGGGGTTCCGGCCCCGAGTCGCGACCCAGCTTGATGATTGCCACCCATATGGACGCGATTGGCCTGATGGTCACCACCATCGTCGACGGCTTGCTGCGCGTCACCCAGATCGGCGGCGTGGATCCGCGCATCCTGCCCGGCCAACCCGTGATGGTCTTCGGACGCCGCGAGCTGCCCGGTGTGGTGGTGCAGCCGCCCGCCTCCGCCCTCAAACCCGAACATGCCCATAAGCCCGTCCCGATGGAATACCTGTTCGTCGATACCGGCCTGCTTCCCGAAGAGGTCAACGAGCTGGTGCGCGTTGGCGACCTGGTCTCCTTCGACCAGCAGCCGCTCGACCTGGCCGGTGAGGCCATCGCCGGGCACAGCCTCGACAACCGCGCTTCGGTTGCCGCCGCCACCGTCGTCCTGCAAGAGCTGCAGCACGTCCAGCACACCTGGGACGTGTATGCCGTGGCGACCGCTCAGGAGGAAGAAACCCTCGGCGGCGCTTTCACCTCCACCTTCCAGATCCACCCCGATCTGGCCATCGTGGTCGACGTCACCTTTGCCAAGGGCCCCGGCGCCGGCGACCACCGCGCCTACCCGCTCGGCAAGGGCGTGGCCCTCGGTTGGGGTCCCAATATCCACCCGGCCCTCTATAAACGCTTCAAAGAACTGGCCGAGCAGCTGGATATCCCTTACTCGATGGACCCGATGGCGCGCATGTCCGGCACCGACGCCATGGCCACTCAGATTGTGGCCGAGGGCGTGCCGAGCATGGTCGTCAGCATCCCGCTGCGCTACATGCACACCCCGGTTGAGGTCGTTTCGCTGAAGGATATCCAGCGTGTGGGCCATCTGATCGCCCAGTTTATTTCCCGGCTCGAGCCGGACTATCTTCAATCCATCAACTGGGAGGACGGATCATGACGGAACCCGTAAAACGTTCTTCTGAAACCCCCAGCATTGGGGAAGAACAAATTGCACTGCTCGAAAAATTATCGAATGCTGTGGCCGTCTCCGGCGACGAGGGCGAAGTCCGCTCGATCGTCATCGAAGAGGTCAAGCCTTATGCGGACGAGCTGAAAGTCGACGCATTGGGGAACGTGCTGGTCACCTGCAAGGCCGGGGTCGAGAACCCGGTGCGTGTGATGATCGCCGCACATATGGACGAGGTCGGCTTCATGCTGGTCAATAAGGACGATAACGGCATGTTCACGTTCGATGCCGTTGGCGGCCTGGACCCGCGCCAACTGGCGGGTAAGCCCGTCTGGGTTGGTAAAAAGCACACCCCTGGTGTGATCGGCGCCAAGCCCATTCACATGACCACCCGCGAGGAGCGCGAGCGCACCATCTCGATCGACAGTTTGCGCATCGACCTGGGCAACGGCGGCGGCGACCTCGCCAAAGTCGGCGATTGGGCCACATTCGCCACGACTTTCCTGCGGCTGGGTCACAGCGTGCGCGGCAAGGCCCTCGACGACCGCCTGGGCGTGGTGACCCTGATCGAGCTGGTCAAGCATGCTCCGGCGAATATCGAGCTGCTGGCGGCCTTCACCGTCCAGGAAGAGGTCGGCCTGCGCGGCGCGCGTGTTGCGGCCTACGCCATGGACCCCGATGCGGCCTTTGTGATCGATTCGACCCCCGCTAACGATCTGCCCACCTGGGACCAGTCTGAAAACGAGCACTACAACACCCGCCTGGGAGATGGCCCGGCCATCTACGTGGCCGACGGCCACACCCTCGGCGACCCGCGCCTGGTCCGCTACCTGCTAGAGCTGTGCGAGCGCCGGAACATCCCGGTGCAGCTGCGCCAGCCGGGACCAGGCGGCACCGATGCCGGCGCGATCCACAAGGCCCGCACCGGCATCCCGACCGTGTCCGTCTCGGTCCCTGGGCGGTATGCCCACACCGCAATGGGCATCGCCCGCATCGAAGATTGGCAGAATACCCTGGCCCTGCTCCATGCCACCCTGGCGGAGTGGACCCCAGATGTGCTGGCCGGCGAGCGGTAACTGCTCTTCATTCTCTAATCTCTACACTCTTATCGAGGAGTTTTTCATGAAAGAACTGATCCAAAAACTGGTGGAAAGTGTGGGCCCTTCGGGGTATGAAGGTCCTGTTCGACAGGTGGTCCGTGAAGCGGTCGAGCCGCTGGCTGATGAACTGCGTGTAGATTCGATGGGCAACCTGATTGCCCGCAAAGGCCAGAAAGCCGCCAACGGCATGCGCGTCATGCTCTCGGCCCATATGGACGAGATTGGCCTGATGGCCACCCACGTCGATGACAAGGGCTTCGTGCGCTTCACTCCCATCGGCGGAGTGCGGGCGCTGTACTGTGTCGGCGGTCGGGTGCGCTTCCTCAAGGGCCCCCAGGGCGTGATCGGCAGCGAGCGCCTCGACTCGAATGACAAGGTGCCCTCGTTCGACAAGCTGTTCATCGATGTCGGCGCCACCGGCCGCGACGACTGCCCGGTTAGTGTCGGCGATATCGCCGTGTTCGAGCGCCCCTTCCTCGACCTGGGCGACAAGATGGTCTCCAAGGCCATGGACGACCGCATCAGCGTGGCCGTACAGATCGAGACCCTGCGCCAGTTCCAGGGCGGCCCGAATGAGGTCTACTTCGTCTTCTCCACACAAGAAGAGGTCGGCCTGCGCGGCGCCACCGTGGCTGCTTACGGGGTCGACCCCGATCTGGGCCTGTCGGTCGATGTGACCCTGACCGGTGACACCCCCAAAGGCGTCACCATGGAAGTCAGCTTGGGCAAGGGCCCGGCCGTCAAAGTGCGCGACGGGCGCATGCTCTCCGACCCGCGCGTCGTGAATGCCCTGATCAAGGCCGCCGAAAAAGCCGGCCTGCCCTACCAGTTGGAAGTGTTGGAAGGCGGCACCACCGACGCCACCGTCATGCAGCTCACCCGCGTGGGCGTACCGGCCGGGGCCGTTTCGATCCCCTGCCGCTACGTCCACTCGCCGTCTGAGATGACCGACTACAACGACGTGCAGAACGCCGTCAAGCTGCTGGTTGCGTTCTTGAGCCAACCGATCGAGCTGGAATGAAATTGAGATTCAACAGGGCCCGCGTAAAATCTACGCGGGCCCTGAAGCCTGCCCTTCTGCTCTCCCTCATCATGCTGCTGCTGGCCGGCTGCAGCACCCTGCAGCCGCTCATCGACTTGCTGCCGCAGCAGTCTACCCCTGCGCCCAATCCCGGCACGCCCGTCGCCAAGACTGTGATCGCTCCCACCCCCACCAACACTCCCGAGCCATCGCCGACGCCCGGTCCGCAGGTGCTCACCCTGTGGGTGCCGCCGCAGATGGACCCCGCCGGCGGGTCGCAGAGCGCGCAGCTGCTGCAGGAGCGGCTGGATGAATTCGCTCACGCCAATCCGGATGTGATCGTGCGAGTGCGGGTTAAGGCCCTGACTGGTCCCGGCGGCCTGCTCGAATTATTGTCCGCCGCCACCGCCGCTGCGCCCGATGCCGTACCTTCGCTGGTGGCTCTGCCGCGTACCGACCTGGAAACGGCTGCCTTGAAGGGCCTGATCTACCCGCTCGACGGCCTGAGCGACGTCATGAACGACCCCGATTGGTACTCCTACGCCCAGCAGCTCGCCCAGGTGGAGAACAGTATCTTCGGCTTGCCCTTCGGCGGCGATGCGCTCGTGCTGATGTATCGCCCGGAGAAGATCGGCATCACCCCCACCGACTGGCCTTCAGTGATCTCGCTGGGTCGCCCGGTGATCTTCCCGGCTGCCGACACGCAGTCGTTGGTCACGCTGGCGCTTTACCAGTCGCTCGGCGGCACGGTCCAAAACGACAAACGTCACCCGGCCCTGGAAGTGGATCCGCTCACCAAAGTGCTGCAGCTCTACGCCAGCGGAGCTCAGGCCGGCTGTTTCCCCTACTGGCTGGCGCAGTATGCAAGCGACAAAGATGCCTGGCAGGCCTACGGCGAGCAGCGCGCCAATTTCATGGTCACCTGGGCCTCGCAGTATTTGACCGAGCTCCCCGCCGATTTCGAACGCCATTCCGATGCCCTGGTTGGGCGAGGATCCTTTCGCCTTCGCTTCGGGCTGGCTGTGGAGCGTCTCCGACCCCGACCCCGTTCGCCGCGAGACGGCCATACGCCTGGCCGAGTCCTTGACCAGCAGCGACTTCCTGGCCAAGTGGTCGCCCGTCTCCAACACTTTACCGGTGCGGCCCTCTTCGCTGACTGCCTGGCCCGATCAGTCGCAGGCCGCATTGATCGAAGGCATCGTCCAACCCGCCCAGCTGCAGCCGTCCAATGACCTGATCTCAAGCCTGGGGCCGGTCATGCAAGACGCCACCATGCAAATTATCAAGAGCCAGGTCGACCCTGCCCAGGCAGCCGAGGCCGCCGCTGAAAGGCTGAACGTCCAATGAGTGAACGAGACAGCAGCACATCACCCTCCCCATCCCGGCGTCCTGCTGGCTTCCTGCCGCACTGGCTAAATCCAACGCTCTTATTCGTCATCCTGACGCTGCTGGTCTTCACCGGAATGCTGGCCTGGACCCCGCCGCTGCCGTCCTTTGCCCAGCAGTCCACCGCGACCGGCACCGCCACTGCCACGCTTGCGCCCACCGCCGCACCGCAAGACGCCGGCGCCATCGGCGCCACCCCGGCGGTTGAGGTTCTCGCCACCGCTGCGCCCGAAGCCAGGCCCACCCGCACCCCCACTCCCATCCCGGAAGAATGGCTGACCAACGAAAAAGAAACCGACGGCGTCATTTTCGGCGGCATCGTGCTGGTGTTGATCGTCGTCGGCGGCACGCTGCACGCCATCCGCAGGAATGGGGAGTAAGGAAGAGAATAGAGAGCAGTTATGGCTTTTCAGGCGCTCAGTTTCTGCCCGAAACTGTACGCCTGAAAGTTCGTAACTGCTCCCTGCTCCCCATTCCCTTCCCCCTGTTCCCTGCTCTCCGCTCTGACTGCTCTCTGTTCTCCGCTCTCTACTCTCTTTATTAAAATTTACGTGGTATAATTTCTCCAACAGCAATGACCGGGACGAGTAGCCGGACCGCAGACCCGACAGGGATTGGAGACCACAGACTGAGAGTCTCCAGGGGCGTCTGACCGGCGAAAACCACCCGCGAGCTTGAGCCTGAACCGCGACAGCGCAGTACGGCAAACGGATGGCCCCGTTAGCGGCTCAACGAGATGGACGCCTGGCGTCTAATCTGGGTGGAACCGCGTGATTTTACTCTCGCCCCAGGATGGGTGAGAGTTTTTATTTTAACAAGCTGGAGAAGTGATTTGTGGCTGCTGCGGGAAGCGCGGCTTCAACAGCAGCGGCAAGTTACTTCTCAAGAACGAGGAGATGATTATGTCTGATAAACCAGCAGAACGCTATCAAGACAGCGACCTGTACCGCATCCGCCACTCGGCGGCGCACGTCATGGCCCAGGCCGTGCTGGAAATGTTCCCAGAGGCCAAATACACCATCGGCCCCCCAGTGGAAGATGGATTCTATTACGATTTCGACCTGCCCCGCACCTTGACCCCAGAAGACTTGGAGAAGATCGAGAAGCGCATGCGTCAAATCATTGCAGGGAAGCACGAGTTCGAGAAGAAGGTTGTCTCGGCCGATGAAGCCCGCGAGATCTTTAAAGACCAGCCCTACAAGCTGGAGCTGATCGAGGGACTCGAACAGGGAGGCACGGATGAGTACGGCAATCCGCTCCAGGAGAAGCCTGAGATCTCTATCTACCAGCACGACACCTTCACCGATCTGTGCCGCGGCCCCCACGTCGAGAATACCCGCCAGATCAACCCCTCGGCGGTCAAGCTGATGAGCGTGGCCGGGGCTTACTGGCGCGGCGACGAGCACAAACAGCAGCTGCAGCGCATCTATGGCACGGCCTGGCACAATGCCGATGAGCTGAAGCAGTACCTGTGGCGGCTCGAGGAAGCCAAGAAGCGCGACCACCGCAAGCTGGGCAAAGAGCTTGAGATCTTCACCTTCGACGAAGAGGTCGGGCCTGGCCTGCCCCTGTGGCTGCCGCGTGGCGGCGTTATGATCGAGGAGATCGAAGCCCTGGCCAAGGAGATGGAGTTCAAGGCCGGGTACGACCGCGTCCGCACGCCACACCTGACCAAGGAGGCCTTGTTCTTGCGCAGCGGTCACCTGCCCTACTACGCCGAAAGCATGTACCCACCCATGGAGCTGGACGACGGCGAGAAGTATTACATCAAGCCCATGAACTGCCCCTTCCATCACAAGATCTTCGCCAGCAAGCCTCGCAGCTACCGCGACCTGCCCGTTCGCCTGGCCGAGTACGGAACCTGCTATCGCTACGAGAAGAGCGGAGAGTTGTTCGGCCTGATGCGCGTGCGCTCCATGCAGATGAATGATGCCCATATCTATTGTTCCGTGGAACAGTTCGAGCAGGAGTTCGTCGGCGTGGTCAACCTGTACCTGGAGTATTTCAAGCTGCTCGGCATCCAGGAGTACTCGATGCGCCTGAGCAAGTACGCGCCCAGCGGCCTGGGGAAGAAGTACGTCGACAACGAGGCTTTATGGCTGAAGACCGAAGAGATGGTGCGCCAGGCCCTGATCAACAACAATATCCCCTTCATCGAAGCCGATGATGAGGCCGCCTTCTATGGTCCCAAGATCGACGTGCAGATCCGCAGCGCCATCGGCCGCGAGTTCTCCCTGGCCACCAACCAGGTCGACTTCGCCGTACCCGAGCGCTTCGACCTGAAGTTCATCAACGCGAACGGTGAGGAAGAGATCCCCCTGTGCATCCACCGCGCCCCGCTCAGCACTCACGAGCGCCTGGTCGGATTCTTGTTGGAGCACTACGCCGGTAACTTCCCGGTCTGGCTGTCGCCCGAGCAGGTGCGCATCGTGCCCATCACCGACGCCCACATCGATTACGCCGTCCAGCTGCAGCGCCGCCTGCGCGCCGAAGGCGTCCGCGCCGAGGCCGACCTGGGCCCCGACCGCATGGGCGCCAAGATCCGCCAGGCCCAGTTGATGAAGGTACCTTACATGCTCGTGGTCGGCGACCAGGAAGTGCAAAACGACACGGTCGCCCTGCGCAAACGTGACGGTTCGCGCCAGAACGATATGCCCGCCGGCGAGTTCGTCGCTATGATCAAAGACCGCATCGCCAAACGCTCGCCCGAGCTGTAAAAAAAGCTGTGAGAGTAGAAAACAGAGAGTGGAGAGCAGTCACTGCCCTCCACTCTCTGTTTTCTACTCTCTTTTTTATCCCCCTAACGTCACCTCCTGCGTCTGGAACCACTCCAGCGCATCGTAGAAATGCTCCACCTTGTAATCCGGCCAGTACTCATCCACCACGTAGAAATCCGCATAGACCGACTGCACCGGCAGGAACCCGCTCAGCCGCCGCCGCCCGCCCCAGCGCACGATCAGATCGATGCGCGAGACGTCTTTCGAAGCCAGCAGGGCATGCACCGATTTCTTGCTTTTGCCCACATCGCCGTTCGAGGCGCTCAGAGCCGCCTGCAAGTCCCAATCCCACCCGTAATTGACCAGCAGATTGACGCGCATTCCGCCGGCTTTGCCCTCGCTGCGGGTCGTGTAGGGCAGCAGTTCTTCCGGAAACATCCCCGTGCTCGAGTTCGCCCAGCGCCAGCAGTGCAACCCCGCGCTCCAGCGCCTCGAAGGCGAACGTCACACTGGCGTCACGGAAGGCTTCCGTCTGCTTCTTGGGGCGTCGAGTATTGTCACGCGTGAACCCATAGACCGAAGCTTCCTCGATCCCTAACTCCTGGCATACCTGCAATAATTCCAACCCCGGCAGTAATCCGGCTACATACCCCTCGTGGCGTTCCATCCCGCGGTCGACTGCCCAGCGCCGGTTGCCATCTGGAATAAAGCCGACGTGACGCGGAATCCGAGAAAAAGTTTTCTGTGTCGCTTCAATCACCAAACCCTCCATATCAAGACCCCCACATCTCCCTCCTTATCCAAGAACTTTCGGGCGCGTGTGTGAGATATATTCCCTCATGCGGGATTGAATCTTGCGCATCGTTAATTATTATAATAGATAGATCGATTCACTACAGATTTTTGTCCCAGCTCTTTGTAGGAGGTTTTTGCCGGTTGAAATTGACAATCTTAGCATACGGCTCGCGTGGCGACGTTCAACCTTACATCGCGCTCGGTTTGGGCCTGCAGCGCGCCGGTTATACCGTCACGCTTGCGGCGCCGGCGGTTTTTCGCGCGTTCGTCGAGGGCTACGGGCTGGCCTTCGCGCCCCTGGCCGGCGACCCCACTGAGCTGATGCGTCAGGCTGTGGCGAAGGCCCCTCCGGGCAGCGGCGTGCTGGCTCCCCTGCGAATCGGATGGGTGGTGCTGCGCTACGCCTTGCCGCTGGCCCGCCAGATGCTAAAGGATGTTGACGCGGCTTGTCAGGGCGCCGACGCCATCATCCACTCGCTGCTGTTGACCGTCGCCGGGCATGAGGCCGCCGTCCGCCGTGGCATTCCCGACTTTTCCGCCCTGATGTTTACTGTATTTGCCCCCACCGGCTCCTTCCCGAATGCGCTCTTCTCGCCTTTTCCGCTCGGCCCTGAATACGACCGGAAGCTGCACGTTTACTTCGACCGTCTTTTCTGGTGGGGAAACAAGCTCGGGTATGCCCTGCTGCGGCTCAAGCATCGTGATCTTCCGCAGATGACCGCCTCCTGGCCCTTCGATCCGCAGAACGAGCGCGTAACGCCCATCCTGTACGGCATGAGCCGTCACGTCGTCCCGCGTCCACCCGAGTGGGGTCCAAACGTCCATCTCTGCGGTTACTGGTTCCTCGACTCGCCGCCCGGCTGGCGGCCTCCCCCCGGCTTGCAAGCCTTCCTGGACGACGGTGCGCCGCCGGTGTTCATCGGTTTTGGCAGCGTCGTGAACGGCGACCCTAAGCGGATCACCCAGATGGCGCTAGACGCGCTGGCGCAGACCGGTCAGCGCGGCTTGCTGCTGACCGGTTGGGGCGGGCTGTGCCCGGCCAACCTCCCGTCGGACGTTTACGTAATCGATCACGCCCCCTTCGACTGGCTGCTGCCGCGCATGATTTCTGCCGTCCACCATGGCGGCATCGGCACCACCGCCGACGCTCTGCGCGCGGGGATCCCTTCGTTCATCGTCCCGTTCACCGCCGACCAGCCTTTCTGGGGGCGTCAGGTGGCCCAATTGGGGGTTGGACCGCAGCCGGTGCCCTTCCACAAGTTGACTGTTGCAGCGCTTGCTGAGAACATTGAACTTATGCTACAAGATTCGAAGATGCGCAGTCGGGTGGCTGAATTGGGCGAGCGCATCCGCAGCGAAGACGGCGTGGGGAAAGCCGTCGAGATTTTGAGGGATTACTTGCAGCGCTAAATCGTCAGGGGCCACCCTCCCTACCTTTCGGATGTGAGGTCTCGTTCGGGTTATAATGGCGATAAGAATACAATAACTTACCGATTGTCGTTCATTCTGCGCGCCATTGCACTGACGTCCATCGCAGCACAACGGGAGACTTATGAATCGCACTTACCTTGTTCCCAGCGCAGATCCACCCGATCTGATCGTCGAGGCGCACGACCCACTTTTTGGAAAAATTGGTTATGTCATCATCGACCGGCCTGTCCAGGGCGCAGCTTGCGGGGGTGTCCGTTATGCAACCGACACCCTCGAAGGCTTGTGTGACATCGCCCGGTCGATGACGTTTAAGTGGGGCTGGCTGAACGTGCCCATGGGCGGCGCCAAGGGCTGGATCACCGCAGACGTGGATGCACTCGGCTGCGACCGTCGAGAGCTGATGCGCGCCTATGGCCGCGCCATCCGCCCGCTGGTGCAGCGCGGCGTGTACCTCCCAGGCGTCGATCTCGGCACCACCAACCAGGACCTGTCCGACATGCTCGGCGCGGCCGGGACGCCCCTCTCCGGCGAGCAGATCGACGCATCACTGGCCACTTCGCTGACCGTGTTCGAGTCGCTCCGCGCCGCAGCCGCCTTTCAGGGCAAAGACCTGCAGGGCTTGCGCATTGCCCTCGAGGGCTTCGGCAAAGTGGCCGCCGGGCTGGCGCCTATGCTGGCTGAGGCCGGGGCGCGCCTGGTGGCGGTCTCCACCGCCGAGGGGGCTGTTGTCGCCGAAAACGGATTGGACGTGCCGCGCCTGCTGGACTTGAAGCGGCAGCACGGCGATTCCCTGGTCGCTCATTATTCAGGCGCACAGCGCCTGCCGCGTGCAGAGCTGCTGTGCCGGCCGGTGGATGTGCTGGTCCCCGGCGCGCTCTCGCACACCATCCACTCCGGCAATGTCGATCTCATCCGGGCAGAGGCCATCGTGCCGATTGCCAATGCGCCCGTCTCGCATCCTGCCGAGCAAGCGCTGCTCGAACGCGGCGTGCTGCTCCTGCCCGACTTTGTGGCCAACTGCGGCGGCGTGTTTGCGGTGGACGCCAACGGCCAGCATTTCCACCTGGACGAGGTCCAAACCGTCATCCAGAGCAGCTTTGCGCGGTCGGTCGCCCGCCTGCTGCAGGCCGCGCAGACCGCCGGGCAGCCCGCAGTGGCGCTGGCCCGCCAGATCGCCTGGAACAACCACGTCGAGCTGAATCAGTCTGCCTCCGGCGAGGGCGGTGGCCTGCGCGGTTTGCCCAAGGTCTGGCGCGAGCAAGGCGCAGCGGGTGTGCGTCGCCGGCTGGCCTGGCGCGCCTACAGCCGCTTGCGCAATAACGCCGCCATCCGGGCCACCGCCCTGGAACGCTACGACGAGTTCCGCCTGGGCGTCACCCTCAGGAAGCTGGCCGAGGTCGCTGCATGAGTGGTGTCTTCGGCGTGATCGATTCGAAGGACTGCATGCCCCTGCCGTCGCTGATCCGGCATTCGGGGCAGGTGATGACTCACCACGACCGCCACCAGGCTGACACCTGGGTGGACGATTGGGGCGGGGCCGCTCTCGGCCGGATCGGCATCGGCATCTTCAACCCGGAGGCTCAGCCGCTGCTCAGCCCAGACGGCAGCCTGGCAGTGTTCTTGAGCGGCGAAATCTACAACCAGGACGAGCTGCGCCGGCGGTTGGAGCGTCAGAGCTACCCTTGTGAAGCCGCCGGTGATCTGGACCTGATCCTCCACCTGTATCAACTCCAGGGAGACGCCTTCGTCGAGGCGCTCAATGGCACGTTTGTCCTTGCCGTTTGGGACCGTAAGCGCCAGGCGCTGCTCCTCGCCAACGACCGCTTCGGCCTGTATCCCACCTACTATTCTCACGAGCAGGGCGTCTTCTGCTTTGCCCCCGAGATGAAGGCGCTGTTATGCAAGCCCGGCTTCGAGCGGCAGCTGGACTCGACCGCCTTTGCCGAGTACATGCGCTTCCAATACTTGCTGGGCGATAAAACCTTCTTCAAGAGCGTCAAGCTGCTCCCCAACGCCTCGATTGCCCGCTACTCCCTTCAAGACGACCGCCTGGATATCCGCTCCTACTGGGATTTCTCGCAGCTGCCGGCCCTGCCTGCCGGGATTCGCTTTGAGGAGGCCCTGGAAGAGAGCACGCGCCTGTTCCGGGCGGGTGTTACCCGCCAGTCGCAGGGCAGCTACCGCCTGGGGGTTCTGTTGAGCGGCGGACTGAACTCGCGCGCCATCCTTGGCATGATCCCCGAAGAGCGCAGCACGGTCGACACCTTCACCTACGGCCTGGAGGACTCGGTCGACATGTGCTACGCCAGCCTGATCGCCCAGGCGGTCGGCTCGCGCCATCACAGCTTTGCCTGGCAGGACGGCTGTTGGGTGAAGGATTACGCCGGGCTGCACCTGGACCTGACCGAGGGCTTCCACAGCTGGATCCACATGCACGGGATCAGCTGCCTGGATGAGATTCGCCGCTTCATCGACCTGAATTTGACCGGCCTGGGCGGCGACTTCACGGTCCTCTCCTGGAACGACCCGGCGCTGCTGCATGCCGGTGATGATGTCACCTTCTTGCAGCGCATGTACCGCAACCTCATCCAGCGCGCCACCTGGCCTTCTATCAGCGATTCCGAGGAAGCCCGGCTGTACTCGCCGCGGGTGTGCGACGCACTGCGGGGCAGCGCCTACGAATCGCTTTGCCAGGAGTTGAAGCCCTTTGAGGGCCTGCCCTACCGCCAGCGCGCCGAGTATTTCGCCCTGGTCAATACCGACCGGCGTATGTTCCAGTATTACACCGTCTTCAAGCGCTCCGCCTTCGAGCTGCGCTTCCCCTTCTACGACTACGATTACCTGAGTTTCATGTACGCCTTGCCGCCCCAGTTGCGCGCCAACCGCAGGCTGCGCAAGGCCATGATCGTACGCTGTATGCCCAGGATTGCCGGGGTGTTGAACGCTTACGACCGCGATCCGCTGACCGAAAACCGCGCCAGGCATTTTTTCGAGCGGGTCAAGAATTGGGGCCGGCGCAAGATCAACCGCCACTACCGCCCGATCTTCCCGGAATATCGTGACCTATATGCCGATTACGAGAGCTGGCTGCGCGGCGATCTCCACGATTGGGCCGAATCGATCCTGCTCGGAGATAGGCTTCTCCGCCGCGATCTGTTCAACCCCGATTACCTGCGCTCCATTTGGGTCCGTATGAACGCGGGCCAGGAGGAAAATATCATTGGCAAGCTCGCCCCGATCATGACCTACGAAATGCTGCTCGAACGCTTCTACGATCCGCCAGAGCTAACACGGTAATCTTTTATGGTTCGAGTGACGCAATCCTGCGAACAACAGGTAATTACAATGACATTCCAACCCCTCTCTGATATACTCTAAGCATGCTCTATCTAGTCGCCACCCCGATTGGCAACCTGAGCGATATCACCCTGCGCGCCCTCGAAACGCTGCGCGCCGTCGACGTGGTCGTCAGCGAGGACACCCGTAAGACAGGCATGATGCTCAAGCATTTCGATATCAAGAAGCCCCAGATCTCGTTCTACGAGCCCAAGGAGGCCCGCTCCCTGCCCCGCATCCTCGACCTGCTGCGCGAGGGTAAAGACGTGGCCCTCGTGACTAATGCGGGCAGCCCCTCCGTTTCGGACCCCGGCTTCACACTGGTGCGCGCCGTCCTGGAAGAGGACCTGCCCATCACCGCAATCCCCGGGCCAACCGCCGTGATCACGGCCCTGGTGCTCTCCGGCCTGCCGGTGCACAGTTTCACCTTCCGGGGTTTCCCGCCCCGCAAGCACGGTCCGCGCAAACGCTTCTTTGCCGTCGACGCCGCCTCGCCCCACACCCTGATCTTCTACGAGAGCCCCCACCGCTTAAAGGTTTTCCTGCAAGACGCTTTGGAAGTCTACGGCGACCGGCGAGCCGTCGTCGCTAACGATCTGACCAAGATGTTCGAGATGGTCTTGCGCGGCACGCTCTCCGAGCTGGCGGCGCGCTTCGAAACCGAAGAGCCGCGCGGTGAATACACCGTTGTGATTGCCGGGGCCGAGGATGAACCGCAGAGCCGCAAAGCGCGTCAGGAAGAAAACGAAGCAGAAGAACAGTAAGGAAATATGCACCGTTTCTTCCTTCCCCCTACCTCCTTCCAGCCCGGTTCGGTCAGCTTTCCACCCGATCTCGCCCATCAGATCACCTCCGTCCTGCGCCTCTCGCCGGGACAGACGGTCATCGTCCTCGACGGCCAGGGCCGTGAATACGAGATCGAGTTGACCCAGGTGGACCGCAGCCAGACGGCCGGACGCATCCTCTCCGATCGCCCGGCTGCCGGCGAGCCGCCTATCCGCCTGACCCTCTACCTGGCGCTCTCGCGCCGTGAAAAGTTCGAGTGGATGCTGCAGAAATGCACCGAGGTCGGCGCGAGCGCCTTCGTGCCGGTGATCACCAGCCGCACCCTGGTGCAGGACTCACGCGACGCGGCCAAGAAGCTGGAGCGCTGGCAGCGCATCCTGCGTGAAGCCGCCGAGCAGTCCCGCCGCGGCCGCATCCCCGATCTGCACCCGCCGCTGCGCTTCGACGCCGCCCTGGCCGGCGCCCACCACGACCTCAAGCTGATCCCCTTTGAAGGCGAGCATACCGTCAGCCTGCGCCAGGCGCTAGGCCCTCTCCCCCTGGTTCAGGGCGAGTCTTCCGCCGCTGTCTTCATCGGCCCCGAAGGCGGCTTCTCCGACGAGGAGATCCTCGCCGCCCGCCAATCCGGCTTCCAACCCATCACCCTCGGCCGGCGCATCCTGCGCATGGAAACCGCCGCCGTGGTTGCCGCAGCCTTGTTGATCTATGAAACAGAGAATAGAGGATAGCAGAACAGAGAGCAGTCAAAGCGGCTGCTCTCTGTTCTTCTGCTCTCTGCTCTCTATTTTCTAATCCTCTGCAGGCGGTGCGCCCTGCCCGTAATCCAGCACCTCTCGCACCTGCGAGTTCGTCTGCGACGGGCCGATGATCTCCTTGTCTTCCATCGTGTCGATCAGCCGGGCCGCCCGGGTGTAGCCGATGCGCATCCGCCGCTGCAGCATGGTGATCGAGGCGCGGCCCTCGCGCCGCACTAACTCGATCGCTTCCTTGTATAGCGGGTCACTGTCTTCCTCTTCTTCCATATCCCACAGCGGCACCTGCTGCAGCGGCGCGCCCACCGGCAGTCTCGTGCCGGCGCCCTCCTCGTTGTTCTCTGGGTGGGTCAGGCTGATCTTGGACGCCGAGAAGCGCCAGTAATCCACCAGCCGCTGCGTTTCCGAGTCGGACACATATACACCCTGCAAGCGCACCGGCGCAGACGCGTCCGGCGCCTGGAACAGCATGTCGCCACGGCCCAGCAGGCGCTCGGCACCCGGTTGGTCGAGGATCACCCGGCTGTCGATGCCCGATGCCACCGCGAAGGCGATGCGCGCCGGGAAGTTGGCCTTGATCAACCCGGTCAGCACGTCCACCGAGGGACGCTGCGTCGCCAGCACCATGTGGATACCGGTCGCCCGGGCCAGCTGCGCCAGGCGGGTGATGCTGCGCTCGGTCTCGTCAGGAGCCAGCATCATCAGGTCGGCCAGTTCGTCGATCACCACCACCAGGTAGGGCAGGCGCTCGTCGGGGTGGCGTTTATTGTACTCCTGGATATTGCGCACCCCTTCTTTCGAGAAGCGGTGGTAGCGGCTGTCCATCTCACGCAGCATCCACTGCAGCGCGCCGATGACCTTCTCGGCGTCGGTCACCACCCGGTCCAGCAGGTGTGGGATGCCGTTATAGCCGGTCAGCTCCACCCGTTTCGGGTCCACCAGCACCAATCGCAGGTCGGCGGGCGCGTTATTCAATAGGAAACAGCTCAATATGGCGTTGACGCACACCGACTTGCCCGAGCCGGTGGTTCCGGCGATCAGCAAGTGCGGCATCGCCGCAAGATCGTAGGAGGCCGGTTTTCCGGCCACATCCTTGCCCAGTCCGAAGCGCAGCGGCGAGCGCAGCTTCTTGAACGGCTCACTCTCCATCACCTCGCGCAGAGTTACCCGGCTGACCTCGGTGTTGGGCACTTCGATGCCCAAATAGCTGCGCCCCGGCACCGGCGCCTGGATGCGGATGCGCTGCGCCGCCAGCGCCAGCGCCAGATCGTCCGCCAGGTTGGCGATCTTGCTGACCCGCACGCGCGTGCGCCCGTTGCGCGTCTCGATGAAGTCCGGCTCGACCCCAAACTGCGTGACCGTCGGCCCGCGCGAGATATCCACGATGTGGCCCGGCGCGCCGAACGAGGCCAGCGTATCTTCGATCAGCGTAGCGCGCTCCTTGTCGCTGTTGGCGGCGATGGCTTGCGGGGTAGGTGGGTCGAGGATGGCTTCGATCGGAGGCAGCGTCCAATCGCCGGTATCCGGCTGGATGGCATTGTCCTTACCGGAGGGCGATACCGTCACCGGTTCCGGTTTCCTGCGGCTCCCATTGCGGCCGTTTTGAGGCGCATCCGCCGTCTGCTCGGCCGGGCTGGACGCCGTTGGGGCCGCAGCTCGGCTGTTGGCAGGGGGATGGATGGGGTGGAAGTTAGGGGGCAGGTGGCCGGCTTCGGCGGGCGGCGGGGCGAATTCCGGCTCTTCCATCGCAGGGGCTTGGGTCGCTGCAGTCTCTTTGCGCCGCTTGAGCGCCATTGTCATTTGCTGCGCATACTGGAACAACTCGGGGATCGATACGTCGAGGGTGAAGGCCAGCGCCAGCAGCAGCCAGGCGATCAACACCACAACGGCCCCGCCTATGCCAAAGCCTTTCACCAGCAGCCATTGGAATCCGGCTCCGACCAGTCCGCCGCCGCTCTTGTTCAAGGCTGTCTCGAAATTGCCGTGCGACAGCACGTGCAGCCAGGACAGCAAATTCAGGTACAGCAGCGTTACGCCGGTGATGCGTTCGGCCGAGAGGCGCGGCAGCTGCTCCAGGTTGCGGAACACCAGCCACAACCCGACAACAATCAGGGCGAGGGGCAGTAAGAACGAACCCCAGCCCGCCAGCTGTCCCAGCCAGCTGATCCACATGCCGGTGATACTGCCGCGTGAACTGGACAGCAGGCTGAGCAGCGTCATCAGTCCCGCCAGCGCCAGCGCAACTCCGGTCACGTCCAGTTTGCGCTCGGGGGAGATGCTCCCCAGATCGAGGCGCGGCGCCTGGCGCTTGTCGGCCACCCGCTTGTTGATACGCTTCGAGACAGTGGTGCGCTTTGGTTTTCGTTTGGATGCCGCCGGCTTGGCGCGGCTCGTCGGCTTCGATTTCGCCGTTCGGGTTTTTACCGGCCGGCTGCTGGTCGATTTCTTCTTTCGTTGCGTCGATCCGGCCACGGTGAATCCTTCCTCGTTCTATCCGATACAGTCAAACAAGTGTATATCAGAACAAAAGTACAACTCGATTTTATCACAATCTAAAAAAGCTGAAACGCAAAGATGCGCCGGCGCAAAGAAGGAAGAAAATAAGTACAGCCCTTCTTGTTCTTCAACTTTTTTCGGCCGGCGCATCTTTGCGTTTCAGCTTTCCTCGAACGGCACCACCGTCTGCACCCGCGTGCCTTTGCCCGGTTCCGCTTTCACCTCCAGCTTCCCGCCCATCGACTCGGCCCGTTCGAGCATGCCCACCAGCCCCAGGTGGCCGCCGCGCGTCAGATCCACCAGCCGCTTGGGGAACTCAAAGCCTCTGCCGTCGTCTTCCACCTCCAGGATTGCCTGTTGGTCTCGGATGTGGAAGTGCACCCACAGGTTCTTCGCCTCGGCGTGCCGCACGACGTTGCTGACTGCCGATTTATAGTTGCGGAACAGCGCCAACCGGACCGGCTGCGGCAGCCGCTGCTGATCGCTCTCCAGGTCCAGGTGGATCTTCAGCCGCTGGTTGGCTTCCTGGAGGCGCTCGGCGTGCGAGTGGATCGCCCGCTCCAGCCCGAACTGCGCCAGCGTCGGTGGGCGCAGTTCGGTGATCGTGTCCCGCAGCGAGCCGATGACGCTCTCGACCGCGTTCATCGCCTCTTGGACCGGCTCTGTGTCCTCGACCTCGTCCAGCAGCCCGTTCAACTGCATGTTGATCACGTACAGGTCTTGGATCGGCCCGTCGTGGATGTCTTGTGCCAGGCGGATGCGCTCGTTCTCCACGTTGGACAGCATCGTGCGCCGCAGCTCCGCCAGCTCGTCCTGCATCTCCTTTTGCTGTGTAATGTCTTCCACCATCGTGATCACATAGCGCGGCACGCCGTCCAGGTCGTATACAACCGAGGCCACGTTGCGGCCCAAGATGGCGCTACCGTCCTTGCGCCGGTAGCGCAGTTCCAGTGGGGGATACATCCCCGTCTCTGCCAGCAGCGCCCGCACCTGCAAGCGGTGTTTGACCGCTTCCTCTGCCTGCAGCAGCTGGCGGATGTGCGCGCCGCTCAGCGCCCCGGCCGGATAATACAGCATCTCTTCCAGCGCCGGATTGACGATCACCACCCTGCCGTTGATGTCCGTCATCAGGATGCCAATCGCCGAGCCCTCGAAGATTGCCCGGAAGCGCGCCTCGCTGCGGGTCAGCTCCTCCTCGGCCCGCACCCGCTCGACTACTCGTCCCAACTGGGTGACCACGTGCGGCAGGATGTCCAGGAACGACTGGATTGGTATGACCACCTCGTCGGTGAAAAACTCCAGCACGGCTGCGGTCTCTTTGCCGGTCAGGATCGGCAGCGCCAGCCCGGTTTTCAATCCCGCTTGCTGCGCCTCCTCACTGCGGATGAAATCGGGGTTGGTTTGGATATCCGCCAACCACTCCGGCCCCTCGTGCTGCACCACCCGCCCGACCATGCCCCGTCCTTTTGTATAATCCTGCTTCAGGCTGGCTTCTCGGAAGTGGGCGAAGCGTTGTGGATCTTTACTGTGGTAGATCTCCATTCCGGTGATGCCGGACGGTTCCACCATGTAAGCCTGCCCGACCGGCCAATCCAGGAAGGCGCAGATGCGTACCAGCGCATACTTTAGCGCCTCCTCAATGCTGTGGGCCCCGTTCGCCGCCACCGCCACATCCCGCAGCAGCTGCACGATCTTATTCTTCTCTTGCAGTTCTCTTTGTGCGGAGAGCCGCTGCGAGATATCCTGCACCACCACCAGGATTTGGATCTCGTGTTCCACGTTCAGCGGACTGAGTGACACCTCCACCGGGAAAAGCTTCCCTTGCCTGTCGCGCCCTTCCAGCTGCTGTCGCTCAGCCATGCGCCGGGAGTCCGGGTTTTCCATGTAGCGCTTCCTTATCTCGGCGTGCCAGCCTCGCACCGGCTCTGGAATCAGATTTTCGATCTTCTGGCCCTTCAACACATCTCGTCTGTAGCCGAACAGCTTCTCGGCCTCTTGGTTGATCTTGGCAATCGTGCCATCCTTCCGCACCAGCAAGTTGGCGTCTGGCGCCATCTCGAACATGTGCCGGAACAGCTCGTTGGACTCCTTCAACGCCTGCATTGATTCCCGCCGCTGAGTCACGTCTGCCAGGGTAACAACAATTTGGAACGGAGTTCCGTCCGTCCCAAGGATTGGATGAATGGCAACGTCCCAGTAACCGGGCGCTTTCCCGTACTGCTGTGAGATTTCCAGCGGCTCACCTTCCGCGAAATAGGGCTTTCCAGTTTTGAGGATGTTGCAGAAAAGTTGTTGATATTCTTCGATGGGGAAAATGTCGTGAAATTTCTTTCCCTCGAGTTCTTCTGCCTGGTAACCGGTCGCTTTAGCAAATGCCTTATTCACCCGGATAAAGTGCAAGTCTTTATCGAGGTAAAAAATGCAAGTGGCTAAATTTACCGCTTCCAGTTCCGTTTCTGCGTTCGATGCTGTTGGTTTGGTTGCTCTATCTGTTTCCCCACTGGTTGTTTGTTGCCTCTTGGTGCTTTTCTCGGTCATATGTAGCTCTTTCCGAGGGATTTGTCTTTCACATAAACGCAAGCTTCAAGATGGATCAACCGTAAACATTTTATAAACCTTACAACTCTCTACTTGTATTATAACGGATAATAATAATCAATCGTTGAAGATGTGCGTATAGGGATGCACGAAAACAGGATCGTTTTTTGGTTGATTGGCGGCGCAACTGCGCCGCCAATCAACCAAAAAACGATCCTGTTTTCGTGCATAGGGAGCATATCAAGCTCCCGTTGTGAGTCTTATTCGATTCCCAGCGCCCGTTTCGTCGCCTCGAACGCCAGCGGCGGCAAATGGTCCCTGCTGAAGAACCCCACCTGATCCGCATCGTCGCCCGGGCGCATATCTCCGCCCACCACTTCGGCCCGGTACAGGATCACCATATCTGCGCCGCGGTCATGCTCGCGCCCCGCTACCACGTCCAACAGCGCCATCACCCGCACCTGCAGGCCGGTCTCCTCCAGGCATTCGCGCTCGGCCGCTCGCGCCGGGTCTTCCCCCGCATCGACGAAGCCTGCCGGCAGGCTCCACTCGCCCTGGTGCGGTTCGTTCACCCGCCGGGTCAGCAGCACGCGGCCATCCTGTTCGACCAGCGCCGCCGCCGCCACTTTCGGGTCGGCAAAGTAGATCCATCCGCAGGACGGGCAGGTCGGCCGCGGCGCGCCAAACTGGGGCCGCAGCTCCAGGGCCGTGCCGCACTGCATGCAGTATCGGACGTTCGTGTGACTCAAGATCGGGATCGAATTCTTAGCAGGATCGCGCCCAGCCCGGCAGCGATGGCGATCAGCACCAGGCCGATCTGTGCCGCCAGCAGGCCTGTGAACCGCCGGACCCCGTTGGGTGGGGGTAGTTTCTCTACTTGTTCCGGCTGTGTCAGGATCCGTGAGGGGGTTACCGTTGTGATTTTGCCTTGCTCGTCCTTGGGCGCAACGCCCAGGATCGGCCCGCTGCCCTCTATCGGGGCCGCTTCGGCTGACGGAGCTTGCGCCAAAGCCTGCGGAGCGGCTTCGCCTTCCGGCGTCTGGGTCGGCATGGCCATCAGCCCGGCCGCGGGCGCTTCCAGCGTATCGTTGGGTAGGGGAGTGCCTTCCGGTGCGGGCGGGATGCCCTTATTGGCCGGCGTCTGCTCCTCTTGCAGCATGCTGGGCGGCTGTTGGGGTACGGCCTGCTGCGGCGCTTCGCCGCCGCCACCGAGGCCCGGTCCGCCACCGCGACCGTCCACTTCGCCGCCACCGCCACCGCCGCCACCGCCGCCAAGCCCGGTAGCCGCACCGTATTGCCCATTCCACAGGATGATCGGGCCTTCGGTTTGCTGGGCCGTGAGGTCGGCGCTCTTTTGCGCCATCGCAAATTCTTGCGGAGGGGCTTGGGCCACTTGTGGACCACCCGTCATCGCGGGCGCACCGCCGAGCAGAAGCGTGACGACCAGGATCAGCGTCGCCAGCGCCGAGGATAAGCTCAGTGCTGGGATCCAGCGCAGGAATCTGCTGGTTTGCTGCTGTTCGGCTACCATGGCATGCGTGAGCGTGAAGTTGTGGGGCACTTTGTGGCGCGGCACAGCGCGCAGAACCGACCGCATCTGGCGCATATCTTCGAGCGCGGTGTGCAGTTCGGCCTGCTTTTTGAGGCGCTGCTCCAGTTTTGCCTGATCGCGCTCGGAGAGCTGTCCGTCCAGGTATTCGGAGAGTAGCTGCCAGTCTTTGGGTGTAAGCTGTGGTTTCATCATGCCATTCTTTCCTCGAATCCTAGACGAAACTCACCCGGTAAAAGTTCCCAAACGCCTTGCAGGCAGTCCCTCAATTTCATCCGAGCGCGCGCCAGCCGGCTCTTGACCGTTCCGAGCGGCTTGCCGATGGCGTTAGAGGTCTCTTGATAATCGAAGCCCTGCACGTCCACCATGACCACGACCACCCGGAAGTCGTCCGGCAGGTCTTGCAGGCAGCGCACCACCGCCTGGTTCAGCTCGGATTGCTCGGCGTGATCCTCGGGGCTGGGGCCGTCATCCGCCATCCAGCTCGGCGACTCGATCTCTTCTTCGCCGGAGTTGTCCAGCGGCTCCAGTGGAGTGGTCGGGCGACGCTTGCGGCGGCGCAGCTCATCGTAGCAGCTGTTAGTGACGATGCGCAACAGCCAGGCGCGGAACGATCCGCCCCGGTAGCTGTCGAGCTTGGTGTAAGCCAGCAAGAAGGCGTTTTGGGTGGCGTCATCGGCGGATGCATCATCCAGCAGGATGCGGTAAGCCACGTTAAAGGCCACCTCCTGGTAGGTCAGCACCAGCTGATTGAAGGCGTTCAAGTCGCCCGATTGCGCCGCGGTTACGAGTTCAGCTTCTTCCATGAGAAACCGTCCGTTTGCAGATCAACCACCAGACACTGCGCCAGGCGGCCATGCCCAGCGCCGATACGCCCATCATGACTGCAATGAACACCACCGGCGTCAGCGTTTCGCCGATCAAGATCGCCCGCAGAAAGGTTGCCAGCGGGGCCGCCAGCAGCATCGCCAGGGCGGCGCGCCAGATGCCGCTCGTCGAGCAGCGCGTACCGGGCATGTAAGCGCCCAGCCAGGGCGCAGCCAGCGCCCACGCGGCCAACAGCGGCACGAAGGTGAGCAGCCAGCGCGGCGTGAGCAGGCTCTCACCGTGACTGGCGAACCCAATCCACGTCACAATCAGCAGTGCGAGACCATCGCCTGCCAGGAGCAGAATCGGGGGAGATTGCGTATTCGTAGCGTCCATTGCGTATATATGAATCCTAACTGAATTAGTCTAAATCGTCAAGCGGGGGAAAGAGAACAGAGAGGGGAGAACCGTAAAAGCGCGCTTTTACGGTTCTCCCCTCTCTGTTCTCTTCTCTGCAACGATTCCCACCCTGCATCCGTATATAAAGCATCAACAATTGAAAGAGAGAACCATCATGAACGCACTTGAAAAATTCTTCGGCGTCGTGGCAAAAAGCCAGACCTACCTCAATTTCGTCTACTTGCTGCTGGCCTTCCCGCTGGGACTGTTCTACTTCGTGTTCCTGGTCACCGGGCTGTCGCTCGGCCTTGGCACCATCATCCTGTGGATCGGACTGGCCCTGCTGGTTGCCATGTTCGCCGCCTGGTACGGCCTGACGGCTTTCGAGCGCCAGTTGGCCGTCTGGCTGCTGCGCGCGGACATTCCGTCCATGCAGCCGCGCGACCTGACCAGCCTGTCGGTCTGGCAGCAGTTCGTCGCCGCCCTCAAGAATCCGGTCACCTGGAAGGGTCTGGCCTACCTGCTGCTCAAGCTGCCCGTCGGCATCTTCTGCTTCACTGTTCTGGTCACCCTGGTGTCGCTCTCGGGCGCTCTGATCCTCGCCCCCTTCTACTACAACTGGAGCTTCCCCACCTGGGACCTGAGCATCGGCATCTACAGCTACAACATGGTCTGGGTCATCGACACCCTCGGCGAAGCTCTGCTGATCAGCCTGGCAGGTGTGCTGATCGGCTTCATCTCGCTGCACGTCTTCAACGGCCTGGCCTGGCTCTCGGCCAGTTTCGCCCGGGTCATGCTCGGCAACTTCTCCTCAGCCCCGGTCGCCCCTGAAACGATCCTGGCTGTAGAGGCTTAAGCGCAAAGCGGCTTCTAAAAGAACATCGAGAAAGCAAATGCGCCCAATTTGAAAAACCTGGGCGCATTTGCTTTTTCGGCCTTCTTTAAAAGCTGCTTTGCGCTCTTTCCGGTTCTTGACTTTCGTACTAAAATTAAAGTACGGATCCACATAAGAAGAGAAGAGCAGCACAGGTATGCCACAGAAACACCAGATGTCGCCGCACCAATATCAGGTCTATCAGAAGATGCACGGTTACGACAACCCCTTGGATGAAGAAGAAAGCAAGACCGGCCAAGAGAAGGCCAACGCTCAGCGCCTGCGCCGTAAGGGACAGACGAAACTCAAGCGTAAGCTGCAAGATCTCCCCCACCTCGAAGACGTTGAAGTTTGGGACGAGGACATCGAGGAGGAGCAGCTGGAAATCAAAGCCGATCGCGAATGGCGCAGCGCCCGCACCCACAAGCGCCGCCTCAAAGGTCTTTCGAACGACCTTGGGGATTAGGTTGTGTTGACATTTGTGGCACAATAGGGGCATGACAAATGCCAGATTACGAAACTGACCTACTTACACGGATTGGGGTTCACTTTTCTATCTTTGACTTGTGTGGATTTAACGGGTGTAGTGGATCCTACAACTGGATCGGACAATCCATGAAGTCATCCATTCTGATAACTTGCTTTCCCCGTTCTTGAGACTGTATGATGGATTGGAATTTCCCAATCAGCATAAAAAGGTACGAAATCATGATGTCCGAAGTTCAAACCATTCCCTTGAAAGTGCCCTGCTACCTGGTGAAAACCAGCAGTGGATTTTGCTTGATCGACACCGGCGATTCTTCTGACTGCGCCAATCTGGAAAAAGCGTTACGCCAGGCGGGTGTTACACCTGGAAATCTGAAACTGGCTGTACTGACCCACGGCGATTTCGATCATGCTGGAAATGCAGCCTACCTCCAGCAAAAATATGGAGCGAAAGTCGCCATGCACGCGGAGGATGCTGGAATGGTCAAATACGGGGATCAGGGCTGGAACCGCAAAGCCATGGCAGACTGCGTCACTCTCTTTGGAAAAATCATCATTTTCGTCTCATCCCAATTTGTGAAACCGGGCAGTTTCCATCCATTTAGCCCAGACCTTATTGTGAATGACGGAGATGATCTTTCAGAGTACGGTTTTGAGGCCAAAATCCTGCATCTTCCCGGGCATTCCAAGGGCTCCATCGGCATTCTCACCGTTGATGGAGATCTTTTTTGCGGCGACCTGCTGATGAATATGTTCAGACCTGAGCATCATTTTATGATCGACGACATGGCAGATTTTCATGCCAGCATCGAAAAGTTGAAGTCTGGCAGGATAAGAACCGTCTACCCCGGACATGGCAAGCCGTTCCCGATGGATCGTTTTCATCCCCCATTATGAAATTAATAGGTCAAGCGTCTCAATCCGCCCCCAACCTGCCTCTCTGAGAACATGCACCTGGATAGGATCGACACGCACGAGTTCATCCTTGGCAGATGCAAATTCGGAGGGAGGAGAGTTGGGGGAATATGGAGACCATTGACCTCAAATCCTATTGATGGGATCAACCAATCTCTCGAATCAGACCTTTAATATTGCAAGTCATTATTAAACTACTCTAGTAGAAACCGGACCGCAAAGGTGGAAAGACGCGCAGGATTTGGAGGAGAAGGAACCGGGTCTCCTTAATCCCTGCGCGTCTTTGCGCTTTTGCGGCCCGGTTTGAGTATAATCATTCGAGATCGACTTCAGGAGACTTCCCTATAAATCGTTACGCCATCGTCGGGACCGGCTCGCGCGCTTCCATGTACGTCCTCGCCATCGTCGACGCCTACCCCCAGAACAATCAGCTCGTCGGGCTGTGTGATACCAGCCAGACCCGCATGGACTTCTACAACCGCGAGCTCAAGGCCCGCTATCCGTTCGACCCTCTTCCCACCTACCTCGCCGCCGACTTCGACCGCATGATCGCCGAGACCCACCCCGACACGATCATCGTCACCAGTGTCGATTACACCCACCACCGCTACATCATCCGCGCCATGGAGTTGGGCTGCGACGTGATCACCGAAAAGCCCATGACCGTCGGCGAGGAGCAGGCCCGCCAGATCTTCGACGCGATAGAGCGCACCGGTCGTCACCTGCCGCGTCGCCTTCAACTACCGCTACGCCCCGGCATTCTCCGCCCTGCGCGAGGTCATGCAGTCCGGCATGATTGGGCGGCCCCTGCTGGTCGACTTCGCCTGGATCCTCGATACCCATCACGGCGCCGACTACTTCCGCCGTTGGCACCGTGAAAAGGACAAATCTGGCGGCTTGCTGGTCCATAAAGCCACCCATCACTTCGATCTGGTTAACTGGTGGATCGATTCTTACCCCTCCCAGGTCTTTGCCTACGGTGATCTGCTGTTCTATGGCAAGGATAACGCCCAATCCCGCGGCAAGCAGTACCCCTACACCCGCTATACCGGCATCCCCGAGGCCCAGGGCGATCCCTTTGCGCTGTTCCTGGATCAGGACCCCAACCTGCGCGGCCTGTACCTCGACGCCGAGGCCGAGACCGGCTACCTGCGCGACCGGAACGTGTTCGGTGAGCCGGTCACCATCGAGGATACTGCTGTGATTTCGGCCCGCTACCGCAGCGGCGCCTTATTGTCCTACTGCCTGGTGGCCTATTCGCCCTGGGAGGGTATGACGGTCTCGATCACGGGCGCCAAAGGCCGCGCCGAGCTCAAAGTGGTCGAGTCCGTCGAGGTGGGACAGGGGAAGCCGTCGCCGCTGGGCCTGTCGCACAGTACCGGGCCCTTCAAGGAATCCTCGCTGTGGGTCTTCCCGCAGTTCCATCCGCCCTACGAATACGAGATCCCGGTCACTGAGGGCGGCCATGGCGGCGCCGACCCGGCCCTGCTGGAGCAGCTCTTCGCTCCCAACCCGCCACCCGATCCACTCGGCCGCGCCGCCGGCCACATCGACGGCGCCGCCTCGATCCTGCTCGGCATCGCTGCCAATCACTCCCTGGCTTCCGGCCAAGCCATCCGCATCGACGATCTGCTCAAACTGCCGCAGAAAGCGTAAGGCAGAGCTGCAGCTCTGCCTTACGCGTTTGCCCTAATGCTGCCCCAGAGTGCCCAATGCCCTTACGTGCCGCTCCATGCGGCGGAACACCACCAACCCCAACCCGATGAACAATCCCATCGTTACCACCAGGATCAGCGCCTCCGCCGGCAGCGGCAGCAGCGTGCGCGTCGCGAGCAACAGGTGCCGCACTGCGTCCAGGCCGTAGGTCAGCGGCAGCGCCAGAGCGATGGGCATCAGGAACTTTGGCAGCGCATTGACCGGGAACTGCGAGCCCGAGAATATCTGCACCATGAAGCTGCTCATGTCCACCAGCGTGTTGGCCTCGCGCAGCAAAAGGACCAGCGCCGCAAAGGCGAAGCCGAAGCCGTACAGTCCCAGCAGCATCGGTACCGCAATCAGCAGGCTTGCGCCCAGGTTGCCGCTGATATTGAAGCCAAAGACCAGCGAGAGCAGCGCCAACGTGCCCACCGCCGTGACTGCCGTGACCAGCATATTCGCCAGCGTGCGCCCCACCAGGTTCAGCGGTCGCGACATCGGCGTCAGCCAGTTGGACTCCAGCACCCCGGCATCCATATCATTCTTCATGGCATAGCCCATGCCCCAAAACACCGACAGGATGAACTGGTTGAGCATCCCGCCCACGATCACGAATGAAACGTAATCGGTCGTCCCGGAGTACCCGGCGAAGCCGAGCGCCTGCCCGTTGGTGCTGAACGTCTGCGCCATGAAAAACACCGGCAGGAACCAGATCAACGGTTGGAAAACGCTCGACACCGCGTTCAGCGGATAGCGCCAGTAGATCTTCCAATCCTTGCGGGCGATGATGTAAATGGCCCGTAAGTTGCTGATCAGGTTGGGAGAGTAAAGTTTAAATTCGGCAGTGGTCATTTTTCCTCCTAATACTGGCTGATTGCGCCCGTGCGCCGCGCCCGCCGTTCCATCCAGCGGAACACGAGGAACCCAACCACCAGCCAAAACGCTCCAAACAGCGCCAGTGGGACCAGGTCCACCCGCAGGTCGGCCAGCCTGGCATTGCCCAGCAGGGCGCTGCGCATGCCGTTGATGATGTAGGTCTGCGGCAGCCATTTCGCCACCGACTGCATCCAGCCTGGCAGGATCGACACCGGGTACGAGATGCCGCAGAAGATCATTACAAAGCCGCGCACCAGGTAAACGAAGGCATTCGCCTCTTTTGCGCTGATCACCAGGCTGGCGAAGGCCATCCCCAGCCCATAGATCGAAGGCACCGCCGCCAGCGTTACGAGCAGGCCATTCCACAGGCTGCCGTTCAGATGCACGCCGAAGATCAGCCGGTATTCGATCGCTGACATCAGCAAGAACATGCCCATCGTGACCATTTGCGCCAGGGTGTTGCCGATCAGGAAGCTGAAGCGCCAGGTGGGTGTGAGCCAGTTCGCCTCCAGCGTGCCGCGCATCTGTTCCTGCCGCAGGGTGAAGCCCACGTTCCACAGCACGACGTTCTGCCACATCCACACGGTTGTGCCAATCACGATGAAGCCCAGGTAATCCTGCATCCCGGTTGCTTGCGTGAACAGGGCCAGACCGCTGCCGTCGGGCCCCGCCAGCGCCCGCGCCGACAGCACGTAGCCCAGCGGAAAGATGATCGGCCAGATGAACAGTGAGATCACCCAGGTTGGGTAGCGGATGAAGTAGAACCACTCTTTACGCGCCACTGCCCACAACGCCCGCAGTTCGGCCGCCAAGCTGCGCCGTGAGAGTGAAGGCAGCCGCACGATGGTTTGAGATCCTGTTGCCATGTCGTCCTCCTCAGTCCCGCAGCGCTTTGCCGGTCAGGTGGATGAACACATCCTCCAGCGACGGCTTGACGATATTCATGTTAACCAGCCGGGTGCCGTTCTGGCTCAGGTTGGCGATGATCCCCGGCATGATCGCCCGGCTGTTGGCCGCGTGCAGGTTCACCTCGTACAGCGAGTCCTCGCCCATCCGCCGGGTGATCAAATTCTCCACACCCGGCAGCCCGGCCAGCGGGGCGCACAGTTCCTCGTGCCAGCCTGCGATCTCCATGTGAATCACGTCTTTCTGGTCAATCATCTCTTTCAGTCTCGACGACTGGTCGAGGGCGATGATCTTGCCCTGGTCGATGATGCCGATCCGGTCGGACAGCTGGTCGGCCTCTTCCATGTAGTGCGTGGTCAGCAGGATGGTATGCCCCTCGTCCTTCAGCTCTCGGATCACCTCGCGCACCCGTCGGGCCGCCTGTGGGTCCAGCCCCAAGGTCGGCTCATCCAACAGCAGCACCGGCGGCTTGGCCAGCAGCGCCCGGCTGATCGCCACACGCTGCTTCATGCCGGTCGAGTATTTTTCCACCAGCTCCGATGCCCGATCATTCAGCTCCATGCGGGCCATCAGTTCGTCGATGCGCTTCTTGGCCGTGTTGGGCGGGATGTGATACAGCGCCGCAAAATATTCCAGGTTCTCACGCGCCGTCAGTTTCCAATAGATGCTGCGGTCGCCCGCCAGCACCGTGCCCAGGCTTTGGCGCACCTGGTTCGATTGCTTTCGGATGTCGTAACCGTTGACCCAGGCCGTGCCGCTGGACGGCTCCAGCAGGGTGCACAGCATGCGGATGGTGGTCGTCTTGCCGGCCCCGTTCGGTCCCAGCAGCCCGAAGATCTCGCCTTTGTGGATTTGCAAACTGACTCCGCCTACCGCAGTGAACAGCGCCTGCTCGGGTTTTTTGCTAAACGGCAGGCGCAGGCGCTTCGGCTTCGCGCCGCTGCCGTTCTCGCCATTCTTGGATGCTTCACTGCGCTTGGGGAATTTCTTGACCAGTTCTTGCGCTTCGATTGCCCATTCGCTCATTTCTGCTTCTCCTTCAAGGTCGCCGTGACTCTACTGCGGCGCCATATAAAATCAAAACTGTTTTTCATTATATTCAACATAATATCCAAAACATTTTATTTTGTCAATAGTACTTTTGAATTATTTTATAAACAGTTGGATTATCTCAAAGAAAAGCCCCCCGGCCAATGCCGGGGGGCTGAAATCTCCCTCATCCGAAATTACGGAGTAGGGGTTGTGGTTCCAAAGTTGAAGGTTTCAGTGCCAAAGACATCGGTCTGCACCGGGCCAACGAGCGGCGTGCTGGTCGCAGCGGAGACACCAGGAGTGGCGCCAACTGCAGCGCCGCCCTCAGTCCCCTGTACGTTCCAGTAGCTGTTAACTTGCTGCTGATAGCTGCTGTTGCCGCTCAGGCTGTTGATCTGGCTGTTGCTGTTAACGATCGGAGCGTTCTCCAGAGCCGGAGAATTTTGTGGGATCTGGAACTCCGGCAGATAATCATTCTGCATCCACTGCAGTGCGCTAAACGGTACCGCCACCAGATGGGCATTCGCATTCAGCTGGCCGTTATTCGCCCGCACGAGCGTGTAGGTAACCTGTCCACTTGCCTGGTCGATCACCATGTCTTCCACGTAACCAAGCACGGTGTTCGAAGCGTTCATCACCGTAATTCCTTGCAGGTTCTGGAACTCAATCAGATGATCGGTGCTCAGTTGCGCGCCGGTCTGCGGCAGAGCCGCTACCTGATTATTCCAATACGAAGCAATCGTCTGGCCCCAGTTCTGGCCTTGCCAGTTGCGCACCTCGTTGCTGTTGAAGCTGGGCGCACCGTTGAGGTTCTCTAAGCTGGCCTGCACCGAGATCGAGTTGAACTGCTGCAGGTAGTAGCTGCCGGTGGAGGGCGATTGCTGTCCCACCAGTGGGGTGGCAGTGATGTTCATAAATGCCTGCGGTGTGTTCTGTGCCTGCTGCGAAAGGTTGCTTTCCTGCGCTTCTTGTTCCTTAAGCTCATTATCGTTGTCGGTATCGTCGACAACGTCGGGAGCTAGCTGCATGACGCCGGTCTGCGTTGCGCCGGGCGTGAGCAGCAGCATGTCGCTCTGGGTCGCGTTCGGGGTTACAAACGCTGGCGCATTGGGGGTCCCAATGATCAGCGGGTTATTGTTCGTGGCTGCCATCGTCGGCAGTGGCGCAAGAGTCGCAGCCGAAGTCGGCAGCGGGGTGCTGCCTTGCATCGTCGGGACAACGTTGTTGGGGTTGTTCAGCGGCGCGTTATTGCTCAGCTGCTGCGCCTCGATCTGCGGCAGAACATTGATCATCTGCCAAGGCACGGGTACGTACTGCCCACCCTGGCCCTGCGCGTTCTGAAGGCCAAGCTGGACGCCTGGATTAACGCCAAACAGGCTGTTCATTCGGGTGCGCGTCTGATTGCTCAACAGAATGACAGCATACTGGATCTGTCCGGATTGGCTGTCGACTATAATCGATGAAATCGGCCCAAGCTGGACGCCGTCTTGCAGGTAGGCCATCCGCCCGATGATGTTCGATGCCAGCAGTTCTTGCTGCGCGTTTTGCGCAGCCTGTCCGCCGGTCACCGGCAGAACAGGAACCAATGTTGCGGTGCTGGGAATTATTACTGTGGGTGACGCCGTGAGGGTGCCTGTTGCGGCCTGGGCGTTTACCTTGTTAACTTGCCCTGCAGAAAGCGTAACCAGCGCCATGACCAAAATCAGGCCAACCGAAAAAAGTGTTACTCGTTTATTCATATCCTCCCTTACCTTTATTGTTACTAAACATTAATTGGGGTGAGCAGGGAGCAGGGTTGCGTGTATGGTCGCTAAACCCCCTTACACACCATTACCAATATAAGCTTAATGAAACGCTGCTATGAATTAAATGGGGAATCTCCCCATGGGATATAGGGAGATTGCCTTTCTTGCTTGGGGGAATCCCTGCCAGGTTACTTTAATGCCCTCCACACCGTATCCAGCGCCTCCAGCGCTGTACGGCGTTGGATCTCCAGCGCAGGCTCTGTCAGGTACATGTCGCTGTTTTGGATCAGGCCATGGTTCGGCATGCTCTTCAGCGCCCCCCAGAAGTTCCACAGCGGCAGGTTGTCTTTCAGCGCCAGCTCGGCCATGCCCCGGTTGACGCGCTCGTCCAGCTCGCGGTTGTCGGCCTTGGTCGCCAGCACCGGCACCGCCCCGGCGTCCAGGATCTTGGCGATCAGCAGGTCCAGGTAATGCTGATTGCGCGCCTCCCAATGGGTGCCGATGTGGATGAAGACGATGCTCGGGCGGTGGACGCGCAGCTCACAGTCGATCGGCGTCTCGCCAAGGGTGCATTCGCCCTGCTTGTTGTCATTCCACTGCGCCCACAGCAGCGCCCCGGCCGTGCTGGCGTCCTTGACCGTTGGGCTGTAGCGGTCGAATGACCCGGCGAACTGCGTCACAGTCTCTTGCAAATTCGGCGGCAGGCTGTAGTAGACATCCGGGCTGGAGTCGTAGACGCCCATGAAGACCTCCGGCAGGCTCTGGCAGTCGCCCAGGATCGAGAAGGCGTGCGGGTCGGCTCCATTTGCGACGCCGTTCTGGTACACCCGCCGCATCTCTTCCGAGACCAGCGGCATCGCCGGCCAGTCCTTCCAGTTGTCCACCGTGCGCGGCAGCTGGATCACCTCAATGGTAGGGGTGGGCGCCTGAGGTAGGGAGGCCGCAGCAGACGGCGCTGCGGTCACGGTCGCTTTGGGATGGTTCGCCGCCCGCCGGGCCCGCACGGCTGCCGGTGTCGACGTTCCCACACCCGCAGTCGCACTCGGCAGTTGAACCACCGGCGAGGGTGGCTGCTCCTCCATCCCCAACTCTTGGGCGGCGGGGGTGGCGGTTTCCTGCTTGCCGTGATTGGGAGACGCCGTTAGGGCCAGCAAGGCCGCCAATACCAATATTGCCGGGATCACCCCCAGCATGAGGATCTTTTTTAGCATCTTTTTATTGCACCCCTGGTTTCGATAAAAAATTGGTAATTACCCAGGCAGCTTCGCGAAGCACCCTATAAGGGCTGCCTGGGGTTCTTGCCTGGGGCTACGTTATGGCTAATAGCCGCACACCAGCCAGTCTCCGCCTTGCTCGACCATGGTATACGTCCGCTCACTCAGGTCGAAGGACTGCACCTCGCTGCCGTACGTCGCCTGGATCGAGCCCTGGCAGGTTACCTGGGCCGTGCCGTCGCCCGTGCCGGTTTGCTGGCAAGACAGCCCATCGAGTGTAGTCTCCACCGCCTGGAAGGCATCCAGCTCCAGCAGGGCGCTGGCCTCCCAGTCCTGGCAGGATAAGCTGGTCAGTGTCGCCTCGTCTTTGTCCACCAGCGCTTGCAAATAGCTCTCCAGCGCCTGCACCGGCGCAGGCGTATCGCTTGCCTGCTTTCCGCCGGGCGTGCAAGACGCCAGCGACAGCGCAATCAGCGTCAGAATGAGAAGGATCTTTTTATGCATGGCAGTCCTGTTTCTCTTTTTTTTCATTATACACGAGGCTCATTCAATCACCCCTCTCTCCTTCATCTTCTCCACCAGCTGCTCGTAGCTCACCCCATACTGCGAGGCGATCTCTCGCGCATAGCTCCTCCCTAGCGGCGGGCCCGGCTGCACCCGGTAGCTGCGCTGTACACCCCTGCCCGCCTTTCCTTCCGCCTCCATCCGCGACGCCACCAGGCTCCCGATGCGGCTGTCGCCGGGCGTCTCCTCGTTCAGACGATCGGCGTCAGCGGCCAGGGTGTGGAAGTGGGTGGTGTAGATGGCCCGCGCCCCCAGCCGCCGCAGCGCCCGCACCACGTCTTGGGCCAGGTACAGGCTCTCGCCGGGATTGGTGCCTACCAGCGCCTCATTGAGCAGCACCAGGCTGCTGCGGCTGGCCTGCCCGAAGATCTCACCCAGGCGGCGGGATTCATCCCCGAAGCGGCCGGTGCCCAACTCCAGCCGCTCCTCGGTTGGGTAATGCGTATAGATGCCATCCACCGGGCTAATGCGCGCCCGCGTTCCCGGCACGAACAACCCGGCCTGCGCCAGCTCCTGCGACAGCCCCACCGCTTGCATGTACGTGGTCTTTCCGCCCTGGTTCGGCCCGGTCAGGATCCAGATGCGCGCCGCCTCGTCACCCAGCTGCACGCGGCTGCGCACCAGGTTCTCCTCCGTCCCCTCCCGGATCAGCTGCAGCGCCAGGCACACGTTGTAATTCTCCTCGATCTCGCACACCCGCTCATCCATGTCTGCGATCTCCGGCCGGCAGACCGGCAGCCCGTGCGCCTGCAGTTCCGTCAACAGCGCCGCCGCGCCCAGGTAGAATGCCAGGTCGTCGCGTAAGTGGGTCAGAAAGCCGCCGTGGACATGCACGTAGTGATTGAGCGCCGCCGCCACCGGCTTGCTTATCTTCTCCATGACGCTCGACAGGTCGCGGAACAGCGGCAGCATCATCGGATCGGTCTCGGGCGGCGCGATCGGAAAGGGCGCGAAGATCGGTCCCGTGGGCTTGCCGCTCAAATTGTGCAGCGGCGCGATGCCCTTCATCTCACTCTCACTGCCCAGCAAGCGCTGCAGCAAATTCGAGTCGGTGTACGGCTCGCTGTGCACTCCGATCAGCGCGGCCTCCGACGGCTGCAGCTGCGGGGTGAGGTTCACGCCAATCGTGATGCTGGCGATCGAGCGGAACTTCCCCAGCAGCTCCGGCAGTTCCTTCTTCAGCTTCTGGAAGTTGGCGCTGCTCGCCAGCCGCCCCGACAGGTCATGCAGGCGGATCAGCCCTTTGGACTGCACCCCGCCCGTCGCCCGGAAGGCGCGTTCCAGCGTGTCGATGCACTCCACCAGAAGCTGCAGCTCGCCCAATCGCCAGGTGACCGCGTGGATCGCGGCCGCGACCGGGCCGCTCTGCGGGAGCACCGTGTACGCCTCCAGTGTTTCGATCTTCGGCAGCAGATCGCGCAGCGCCTCCGCCAGTGCAGGCTGCGCCAGCAAATCGGCCAGCACATCCTGCCGGTAGCGGATTGTTTTTACCTCCGTTGGCAAGAAGTGCAGGGTCTGAGCGGCGCGCTTGCGGTCGGCTTCCGCGAGCGCAAAGGCCGGCAGGATGCAGTCCAGCGTCAGGTCGCGGCGAGTGGCCTCCGGCGCGGACCACCCGGCCTTGTCAGTTTCCTCCGGCCACAGCAAGCTGAACCCCTCGAACTCGCTTGTAATTTCTTCGATCAATGGAATCCCTCCGTCCCTTCCCCCAGGGTTTATTTGATTATAACAAGAGAGAGCCGAGAGTAGAGAGTGATAAACCGTTTGTCTGCCACTCTCCGCTCTCTTAAATTTAAGGTATGATTACTCTATCACTTACTCGGGATCGAACTGTGCTCATCAAATCAAGCTCTCCATTTGTCGTGATCTGGAAATCCATTGTGGGCTGGTGGGACAATCTCATCATCCTGGTCTTGATTACTATTGCCTGGCTGGCCTGCTGGTTCACCATCATCCTTGGCCCTCCGGCGACCTTTGGCCTGTTCTATGCCATTCACGAGCTTGTCGAAGAGAACACAACCTCCTTCCGCACTGCCTTTGACGGCGCAAGGCGATACTTCCTCATCAGCTGGGGCTGGATGCTTGCTAACATCCTGGTCGCCGGCCTGCTGTTCTTGAACTTGACGTTCTACAGCGGGGTGAAGAGCGGCTTCGCTACCATCGTCCAGGCCATTACCCTGGTCCTGATATTCTTTTGGCTCGGCATGCAGTTTTACAGCCTGCCATTCTTCTTTATGCAAGAGAAGAAGTCGCTGTGGGTGGCCTGGCGTAACGGCGCCTATGTCGCTTTGTCCTCCCCGCTGCGGGCCTTTCTGATCTGGTTTGTGATCTTAGCCCTCATGGGCGCGAGCATTCTGTTCATCCTGCCATTGTTCGTCGGCATCCCGGCCATGACCGCCATAATGGGCAGCATCGGTGTGCGCGAGCGCCTGATCACCTACGGCCTGATCCAGCCTGAGGAGTTTGAGAAGGAATAAATCCGCCCATTGGATTGTACGGAAATAAAAATCGGGTTCCGCCGTTCGGCGGAACCCGATTTTTATTTCCTATCGGTTTAGTAACCGTTGTTAAACTGATCCAAAAGTTCCATCCACTGCAGAACCATCTGCTGATCACTCTTGGACAAATCCTTCCAGGCGGCAGCGTTGTGCGTGCTGAGGAAGGTGTCGGCTGCGTAGACAGTCTCGGCAATGCCGTGATTGTTGACGCCGTTGGCGATGTTCAGCTTGGCCGTCAGCAATTGGGCGTAGAGCTTCTCGATGCCGTTCGACGCCTTGTCCATCTTCAGCAGGCTCACGGCCTGTTTGACGTCACTCACCGTGACACTCTTTTCGCCGTTCAGCATGCCCAGCATGACCGGTAGGCTGCTGGTCACGCAGTCGGTATTGCGGCCGGTGTGGTTCTTCCAGTAGCCGATGCCTTTCGGATCGGTGGTCGGGCAGATGCCGGTGTGCAGCCATGTAAGGCGGCCTTCGATCGCCGGGGCGATAGGGCCTTCCTGATCATCCAGGTAGTTGGTCACCGAATCGCGCACGTAGTACTGTGTGTCCGCCACGATCTGATCCAGCGGCCAAATCGTCTGCCCGTCATTGTTGAAGTTGCACGAGCCGGCCACGATGTAGTTGACCGAAGATACGTTGTAGTAGGTATCGGCATCGTCGAAGTCGATCAACTTGCCGTCCGCTACCATTGAGAGCACGTTGTCGCCATCCGGCAGAGCCGGGTAGGGATCGCGGTAGCTGATCTGGTTGCCGGCTTCGGTGGTCAGCATGCAGGTGGTATAGTGCGAATAGCCGCCGCTGCGAGGCACGTACTGATAGTAGTACCAGTTGCGGAAGCCGCGCTCCAGGATCTCTTTGATCTGCGGCCCGTTCATCGACATCACCACCAGCGAGTTCTCGTAGGGCATCAGTTCGAACAGGTCGCCGCGGGTCACATTGAACGGATTCTCCGGCGTAGCGGAGTCCGCAATCTTCCGGTTCGACATAGCGCCCGACAGGTGGAAGTCAACGTCCACACCATTGTCCTCGACGGCCCAAACGGCAGCGTCGGCTTGCAGGTTGGCGCCGTTGGTCTCTTCGGTGTAGGCGTTCAGCGCATCCAGCGGCACGGTCGTGGTGCCGGCGATGGTGCTGTTGTATTTTTCAATTTGCTGCACGTACGGTTCCATGAAGGCTGACAGCGCCGCATCAGGTTCCGCAACCTCGTTGGCCGGGATCAGATACCCCTCGCGCAGCGCTTCCTTGCCGTCGATGAAGCCGATATCGATCTTGCCAAGATATTGGGCGTGGCTGCCGGTCTGGGCAACCAGGACGCCGTTCGGATTGGCATCGGTGACGAACATTTTCGCCGGGCTGATGGTCGAGTGGCTGTGTGAGCCAACGATGATATCCAAGCCGGTCACGTTCTCAGCCAACATGTCGTCGCTGTCGGGTTCGTCTTCACTGCCATGATAGCCGATGTGGGTCAGGCCCACCAGGACGTCGGGGTTCTCATCCGCCCGGATCTGATCCACCAATGGTTGGGTCACATCCATCACCGGGTAGAAGGTCAGGCCGGGGATGTTGGAGGGCAGTTCGTAGCGGTAGACCCGCGGGTTGGTCAGGCCAAACACCGAAACCTTGATGCCGTTGACGACAAAGGTGGTGTAATCCTGCACGTGGTCATTAATAAAGCCGTATGAGCCGTCGTCGTCGAGGTTGGCGGAGCCCAGGATTGGGAAGTCCAGCTGGCCCAGCATGGCTGCGAAGGTCTCCGGGCCGAAGTTGTACTCGTGGTTGCCCAGCACCATGGCGTCGTAGCCCAGCCAATTCAGGCCTTGTGAGATCGCGTTGTCGGACATATTACGGAAGAAATAGGCGTACGAGTTGCCCTGGAAAGTGTCGCCGCCGTCGAGCAGCAGCACGTTCGGGTTGTGTGCGCGCTCACGCGCAATCAACGTCGCCAGGTAAACCATGCCTTCTTTGTTATCTTTATACGAGGTTTTCTGCCAATCGCCGTGGACGTCGTTCGTATGTAGGATCGTGACCACGTTATCCAACTGGGTGATGCGGTCCAGGTTGAATGCGTCGACAGTGCCGAGCATGGCCGTGTAGTCATAGAAGGCTTGCTGGACCTCGTCGGAAGTGAGTTCGGGGGTGGTTTCCGGCGCAGGGACAACTTCACTCACCAGCGCATCGTTGACCACCACCTTGTAAACCTTTTCACGGACCAGGGCCTGGCCCTCAACTTTGACGCCGTAAGCGCCCCAGGTGGTCGCGGTCGTGTCGCCTGTGTCGTTGTACCAGAAGTATTCGCCGCCGGAAATCTGCAGCAGGCCGTTGGTCAGCCTGGCAGATCCATCAAGGAGGGACTGGACCTGCGCACCGGTCAGGCTCACCAGGTACAGGGTGTCGTCGGCGATAGCGTCGTCGGCGGCGGCGGTGGTGATGCTTCCGGCGGGGATGTCGGCCAGCAGAGCATCTGATTCGATCAGAGCCAAATCGATTGAATTGTTCAATTCATTGTCGTCGATCATGTCGGCTTTCCACCGCATCGAATCGGCCACCAGATCGCCCAGGTTGGCCTCACCGGTCGCGCTGCGCACCAGGTCGATGCTGGTGACTGGGTCGCCCGCGAATACAGTCGCTTGTCCAAACGCAACCGTAGGGGTCACCATTGTCAGAATGACAATCAGGATCATGATCTTGTAGAGCTTTGTGTCCATACGTTTTCCTCTCGCTTTGTGTCTGGTCGTGCTCGTTGTAGAATTTTGGATTGAGAAGGATCGTGACGTGGTTCGCTCGTCCGACTGAAGTTTGGCCTCACCTCCTTTTGTTTGGCTGTTCGGCCCCATTCGAGGAGCATCCGAGGTGGACGCTGCGGTGGGAGATAGCGCAGTGCTCATCCCGTCGGCTCATGCGGAGAAGGGAGCCGGTCAGAAACAAAAAGCGCATGCCCTTTGGGCGCATGCAGCTTGCTTGTCCCAATTAAGATGGTTGCTGGTCGGGGGATGGATCGAATTTCTTCGTTCGGTAACTCGAAATGGCTGGAACAGGCGCCGGAGCGCCTGCGTAACTGACCTTGCAGCGAAGATTGTTCTTCGTTGTAATTTTCGATGAGTTCAATGGGCCCAGCCCCCCGGTTCATGGAATTGATGGCGGTTTACGTTGCAATCGCAGAGCGGAGGGATGCAGCAGTGAAGCAGTAATGATCCGTCTCTTAAGTTCATCTTAAACTCAGGATGGGCAGAACTGCCAATCATAACCCTTTCGTCATGTCAAAGGTAATAGATTGATCAACATCGGCATAAGCTTGGCGCGCCTGGCCTTGCTGGGTAAGGACGGTCACCTCCAGCGCTTGCGGGCCGCTGCGGTGGTACACAGTCACCTGGCCCGGTTCCACCGTCACATCCACCACGTGCTCGCCGAAGCTCAGGTTCTCCAACGACGCCCGCTCCCAACCTTGAGGCAGCTGCGGCGACAGCGTCATGCGGTGCTCGCCCGCCTGCACCTGCACCCCCAGCAAGTCCTCCACCACACCGCGCACGAACGTCGCTCCCGACCAAAGCTGCACGAAGCAAAAGCCTTCCGGGATCAGTTCGTGGAACATGCCTACGCTGCCGTGATCCAGCGTCTCGGACACGTGCTTCAGCATCTCGTAGCCCAGCTGCGGCTCGGCGTAGCGATAGGCCGCCCGGCTGAGCGCCGCAGTCGGCAGGGTCCACACTCGCTGGTCGCTCCCGGCGGTGTGTTTCAGGCCCCAGGCATTCAGGTACTGCGCTCGCACCACCGCCACGGTCTGGGCGGCATGCTCGGGCGAGGCCAGGCCCACCTCCAACGGGGTCAGGATGGCCCAATGCGATGCGGGCTGGCGCTGGTTGTTCTCCCCCAACGACATGGCGTACGTCGCGCCGCTCTCGTCCCACCAATCCTGCTCGAAGCGCGCCTGGATACTGGCTGCCGTTTGACGGGCGCGCATCGCCACCGGCTCGTCTTGCATGACCAGGGCCATCTGCTCCAGCGCCTGCAGCGCGGCCCAGGTGTATACCGCGCTGTCTAGCTTTTCGGGGCCCATGCCGCTCACCTCGACCATGCCGGGGCCGGATGGGTATCCGTCTCCGTCGGCGTCGATCGAACCCAAGGTGTGTTCGAATATGCCCTCGATGGCCGCCGGATACATCTCGGCCAGGAATTCTGCGTCTCCGCTCCAGCGGTATGCTTCCCAGATCGCTGCGACCCATTGGGCGGTCTCTTGGGCGTTGCCGGGGAAGGCAGTTTTGCCCGAGGGCGAGATCTGATGCGGTACGCTGCCCAGTTCCTGCCAGCGCTGCCCGTTCCGCAGATGGTTGAAGGTCGGCTCCCGATAGCCGCTTGCCATCAAACCCACCACGCTGTAGGCCCCGTCGTTGCTGAACCAGAAGGGGAACATCTCCAGCCCGGCGTAGAAGTAGTGCCCGAGCGCAGGCGATTCGGCTTCCAAGAACTGCATGTTGGCCTTGGCGACGCGGAAGGCTGCATCGAAGGCCGGGTCGGGGCTGTGCAAGGTCGGCCCGCTGTCCAGCGCCCGGCGGTAGGCGGCTTCTTTCTCCACCATCAGCGCCTCACGCTGCGGCAGCCACTCCTGCAGGGCTTTCAGCGCCGCCTTCGCCCCACCCTCGCTTTCCACCGCCAGCGCAAACGTCCAGGATTGCTCCTCCCCCGGCGCAAGCTGGATGTCGTACTGCATCTCGCCGCGCGTTCCGTCCGCCGTCACCCGGTCGGGCGCGCGCTCGGCACCGGCGGCCGCCGCCCAGCGTTCCGGCGCCGCAGTCGCCCGCGCCACCAGCCGCTGCCCCTCAACGCGGAGTGTCTCGCCCGGGTTGCGCTCCTTCGCCATGCTGGTGAACCAGGCATCCTCCAGATCGAAGTCTGCCTGGAAGGTCAGCTGCGCCTGGAGCGGCTGCGAGCCTTCATTCTTGAGCGTTAACGTGCTGAACAGCATCGACTGGTCCAACGGCACAAAATCCATCCGCACCGCCTTGACCGGGCCGCGCTGGTAGTCGAAGTGCGCCGTGACGAAGGACTGGGTGAATTGGTCTGCCCCCACCAGCCGCCAGGGTTCCTTGCCGATCGTCAGCGTGTAGCCGTATCCCGCCAGCCCTCGCACCGGTTGGGCCCATACCCCCTGCAGTTTATTCGCCAGCGGGTCGTCCGGCCTGGGCTCGCCGTCTGCATAGAGATCATAGGGGTTCGAGCGCGGCCGGAAGTCTCCGTCCACATCACCGATCACGTACAGCTGCCGCCCGGTCAGCGCGAACATCGTGTCCGGCGCTGAGACGCGCCGGTAGCGCAGGCCGTTCCAGGCCAGCTCCTGCACCACCTCTCGTGACGACCGCTCAGGCGGCGCGTCTTGAGAGGTCCGGCGGGCGCAAGCAGCGATCAAGGTCAGAGAGACAGCGCACAGGAGACAGCGAGATAGAATAGCCATAAGACCTGCCTGAAATGGGATTGAGTTTAGTCCTTGATGTGATTGTACAGGAAAAAGAGAACAGGGAGTAGAAACTGCAATCCATACAGTTTCTACTCCCTGTTCTCTGCTCTCTATGCTCTATTTTTCTAAATGTACCGCAAATCGGCACTCCTCGTCGCCCGCCGCAATCGACATCACCAGGTCCACCTGCACCGGGTGGCCCAGCGCGCCTTCGAACAGCTGCTTGACGTAGCCATTGCCGCAGTGACAGAAGCTGGCCGAAATCTTGGCCTGGGCGAACTTGGCCCAGCAGATGCAGCGCGGGTAGATGACGTTGAGGATGTCGCCCTCGCGCTCCATCGTCCCAAAGACGGCTGTATCGCGGACCAGCAGCTTGATGAACTCGTTCATATCTCCGCCGGCCTTCTCGTACAGGCCGCGTGCCTTCTCGGCGTGGATATTGCAGTCGCAGGCGCAAGCTTCCATCACCTGATCGGTGGTCTCTTCGCCCGCCGCGCTCTCCAACCGGTCCAGAGCCACCGCAGCGAACTCGGCCTGCTTGGTCAGATCCGTGATGCCTTCACTGCCCTGCATCACGTGCTCGCGAGTGCTCTCATCGGTATGCTGCTCGACATTCTTCTCAAACTTTTCCAGCCATGATCGTTCGCTCATGCTTGGACCCTCCTTCTTCCTTCTAAAAACCTATAGATTAATCCGCAGTTGTCAAAATAATCGGCGCATCCCTGGTCACCACAATGGTATGCTCGTACTGGGCCGGGATGGCCCCATCGACCGTCCGCAGTGTCCAGCCGTCATTGTCTTCGTAAATGTTACCCTCGCCCGACGTCAAGAACGGCTCGATGGCGATCACCATGCCCTCGCGCAGGACACGCAGGTCGCGGCGGTAGAAGTAGTTGCGTATATTGCGCGGCTCTTCGTGCAGCGACCGGCCGATCCCGTGGCCTTGCAGCGCCCGGATCACGTTGTAGCCGCCGCGCCGGGCTTGCGTATCGACCGCTTTACCGATCACATTCAGCCGCTTCCCGGCTTTGGCCGCTTCGATGGCGCTCATCAGCGCCTGCCGGGTGCAGTTGCACAGCTGTTGGATCTCCGGCCTGACCGGTGGCACCGGGATGCTGGCGCCTGTGTCGGCGAAGAAGCCGTTCAGCTCGGCCGACACGTCCAGGTTGACCAGGTCGCCTGCCTGGATCACCCGGTCGCCGGGGATGCCATGCGCCGCAGCGCTGTTGACGCTGATGCAGGTGGCTCCCGGAAAGTTGTACATCACCTGCGGCGCAGAGTGGGCGCCGTGCTTTTCCAAGACTGCCTTTGCGGCCTCGTCCAGCTCGCGGGTGGTGATGCCCGGCTCTAATTTTTGGCTCATGGCCTGCAGCGCCAGGGCAACGATCCGGCCAATCTCTTTCAGCCGCTCCAGGTCTTGTTCAGAATCGACGGTCATTTCATTAGTTCCTTTGTACACAATTGAGTATAACATTTCAAGCTGAAAGAGTCGGTGACTAAAAATCACAGAAAATGGATGACAAATAACCAAATATTCGCGAAAATTTCACGTGCTGTTTAGAGGAAGCGGAAAACCAGGAAGCAAATCACCAGTTGCATCGCCACCGCCAGCGCAGCCCATCTGCCCGGGAAGAGTGTTTGCGCCTCGTCGCCCGCCAGCAGCGCCATCGGCGGCAGCAGGAACAGCCACTGTATCGCCGTTCCGCCAAACGGCGGCAGCGCCAGAACCAGCGCCGCCAGCGCAGCGCTGAATGCCAGCGCCAGCGCGTCCAGCCGTCCGGCTTGTTGGTGGGCGAACGCATACCCGGCTCGCAGGATTCGCAAGCCTGCCAGCCCGGCCAGCGGCAGCCCGGCCAGGAACGCCAGCTCGAACGGGTCCAGTTTGACCCGCACCAGCCAGGAATACAGGCCCAGGTGCAGGCCCAATTCGCTGCGGGCAGCGGCCAGGTTCGCCAGGTAGCTTGCCATCGGGTGGTTGCCCATTTGCACCGCCGACAGTAATCCTGCGCCTGCCCCGGCTGCCAACGCGGCCGACAGGATCGCGGTCCGCCTGAGATTTCGTTCCGTCTGTAAGCCGGCATCGAGCCAGATCCAACCCAACACCATCCCGAATAAGGCAGCCATGGGAGCAGCGATCGCTGTCCCGGCTCCCAGGAGGAAACCTGCTGCGAGCGCCGCCCACAGGGCTGAGCGGCGCATGGCATGCTGCCCCAACCACAGCGCCATCACCCCCACAAATGGCAGCGCATAGCGGTTGATTTCGAACGGGGCGACCTGGGGACCTATCAAAAAAACCGGCGCGACCAGCATCAGCAGCGCCGCCGCCGGCGTTTTCAATGCGATACCGGTCAGGATCAAGCCCAACAGGGCCAGCCCCGCGAACGGCAGGTCCACCACATACACCAGCCCGTCCGCCAGGATTCCGTAAGCGCCCCATGGGAAGATCAGGAAAATGAATCCAACCTCGAGCGCCAGCCAGAGGCCGGCCGTTAGGAATGCGTTCCGGATAGGTTTTTTAGGCCGCGTGGACAGGAAAACCGTACCGGCGGAGGCCAGCGCCAACAGCCCGAGGAACACGAGATGCCCGGATAGGCCCACGTCCAGCGCCCGGTATGGGTAGCGCCATCCGCTGATCTCTTGCAGCCCCGGCAGGCGCAGGTACAGCAGCGCCATCTGGCCGATCCCGGCTGCCACCACCAGCGCCGCCGCGCCCAACCGGTACACTACCCCCGCGCGCCACAGCTCGCGATAGAACGCCTTGAATACCACCACTAGCGCGCCCAGCGCCTGCGCGGCCATCAACCCCAGCCAGGCGATCCCTGGGAGCAGTGGGCCGAGCAGCGCCTGGGCAGCGCCGTACATCCGCATCAGGCGGGTAGAGACGCTCAGCGACCTGATAATCTCCCCACTGTTCGCCGGGGAGAACAGCGCCAGCGCCAGGATGCACGCGCCAATCAGCGCCAGCAGCCCCAGGCTCGCCCCATACAGCCGTGCCTTGCTTTCTTCCGGCGACAGCCACCGCATCCCCCGCTCGACGGTCTGCGGCTTGCGGTACACCCACACCACCCACAGGGCTAATGCCAGCGTTAGCAGCAGCATCGGCATCAGCGAGTAGGCCTGAGAGCGGAAATGGTTTGCAATCGTCAGCCCCTCCAGCGCCGACACCGCCAGCCACGCAGCCGCCAAGAACTCCGCCGACTGCGCCGTATGCCCCAAAAATTTGGTGAAGTCCCGCCAGCGAGTGGTGAGAATTTCCCTGCGGTAATGCCTGCGCCTGTCGTTCCTTCCCTTCATACAGGACGCCTGGGGGTAGGTCAGCCCATCCAACGCAAACGCCAGCGTCAGCCACACGCCCAGGCGCGCCTGCACTGCCACGCCAACCGCATGCCGCGCCATTTCCATCACGTCGCCCTGATAGACCAGGGCTGCGTGCGGGTACACCAGCGCAACCGCCGCCGCCCCCGCCAGCCAGGCCGGATGCATCTTGCGGCGCTGCACGGCCACCGCCGCCAGCATCCCGACCGTCAAGCCCAGCCACACAAATGCCCATACCGACGACGCCTCCGGATAGATCATCTCTTCGACCCAGCCCGGCAGCGCGCCCTGATAGTCCTCTGGTCCAAAATTGCGCACTTGCGGCGAGAGCAGCGCCCCGGCGTTTCGCACCGGATCGGCCAGCGTCCAGCCCAGGTGGCTGAACAGGAAGTCATAGTAGCTCACCCGGCCTTCCCGGTAGAGCCAGGCCTGGAAGCCGCGCAGCTGATCTGAATTATAAAAGGCGGAATCCTGGCTGTTGCCCCACTGGCCTTCTAACGACCGCAGCGTCGAGTTGACCGGCATGCCGCGGGATGTGAAGAAGCGGGTGAACTCCTCAGACGGCAGGATGCGCTGGGCAATCACGTTTAACAGCGGGAACACCCAGCGCTCGCCGCGCGCCGAGAGCGGCGCGTTCAGCGCAAAGATTGCCGCCAGCGCCAATCCCAGCGCCAGCGCCTTTTGCCGTCGCAGGAGTTCGTCGCCTTCGTCGAATCGTGCGGCATGCCGCTTCCACAAATACGCCCCAATCAGGATCACCCCGGCCGCCAGCCCCAGGTAAGCGTTCACCTCTCGCGTGAACACAAACAGGAATCCCACCACAGCCACCGCCGCCATCGCCAGGGGATGCCAACCGTCCAGCAGCCACAGCCAGGCCGCCACCCACAGCGCCAGGAACGACAGCGACAGCGACTCGCTCATTACGACCGAGTCCCACTGGGTGATGTCGGCGCTCAGGCTGAACAGCAGGACCGCCGCAAATGCCGCTGCCTTCAGCCAGCCGGCGCGCATTCGCCGCGCCAGCGATGCGGCCAGCAGCCCCCAGCCTGCCACCGATACCAGCGTCTGCAGCAGGGGGATGCTCTCCGCTCGCCCGCTCACCAGCTTGTAGATCAGCGGTGCGGCCATCGAGCGGGTATGTGTCCAAAAATTGATGTCCCAGATGGGGATGGCGGCGATGGTCAGATAGTCGCTCGAATCGGTGCGCAGGGTTGCGCCCGGCGCGGCCGCCAGACCGGCCAGCCGCATGGTGGCATAGGCGTTAAAGATCAGCAAACAGAGGAGAAATAGAAGGGAGAAATGGAGGCGGCGGGCCTGTGGTTGTATCCCAGCCGGCCCGCCGTGTAGTCGCTTATTCAGCATTATGTGTCCGCAGTGAGCCGGCCCACCAGCCGGACGAAGGTGCTCGCATCCCAGTTCTTGCCCGATCCCAACGGCCATTCGCCGTTGAGCTTTTCCACCCACCGGGTTGGGATGGCTTCCAGGCCGTAAGCTGCGCCGGCCAGCGCGCCCGTTACCGCTCCGGCAGTGTCGGTGTCGCCGCCCAGGTTGACCACCTGTACTAGCGCCTCTTCGAACGAATCCGTGTTCAGCAGGGCCCACAGCGAGCTTTCCACCGTGTGCCGCACCCAGCCGCTGTTCTTCAGCTCTTCGCGCTTGGCGTTGGGCGCGTTCTGCACGACCTGGCAAAATTCGTTCCCCAGGTCGATGGCCGTGAAGGCCGATTCGTAAGCCGCCCGCGGCCCTGCGCCGGTTGCCATCTCCGCGATCATCCAGTTGATGAAGGCCGAGCCGCTGGTGCACTCCAGGTGCGGGTGCGTGACCATACTCTGCGCCTCGCTGTCCTTGATCATCTGCTCGCGGTCGTTCCACCACGCAACCGCTACCGGCCAGCAGCGCGCCACGGAGCCGTTCCCGGCCGTGGCCGGCAAGTCTCGCCGGATGCGCTCGGCCGCCTGCTCCCAGGTCATGCCGCCTGCAATCCAACCGAGCACCATTGAGGTGTGCACGCCGATATCCAGCGGCATGGAGCGCTTCCATTTCAGCAAGCGTTTCACCAGGTCCTCTGGGTCCAACGATCTGTGAACGATCAGGCTCTCGGCGACTGCCAGGGCTGTTTCCGTGTCGTCGGTGAACCGTCCGGCCGAGATCCGCCCGGAGACCATCTCACGCACCAGCGAGTCGATCGGGCGCATTGGCCCGAATTCCGACGGCATGCCCAAGGCATCCCCAACTGCCGCCCCCACGGCACAACCGTTCAATTTGTCAAGCACTGCAGCGTTGTTCATAGGTAGTTTGACATGCCCCTTCTCAACTGGGATTCGATCCACAATCGCTAAATTATCAAGCACATTGGTGAATAATTAATTAATTTGTAACACAGAATCGCTTCGAATGAAAGACCTAATCTATATACGTTCAATGGGGGTGATTCGTTCCAAACTCAGATGATAGAAGCAGAGGCAATTTGTGATTCAGCAATGATGGAATAGGAGGCCGTGTCAGCAGCACAGCCTCCCATTCCTTCATTGCTGAATCGCGAACTGCCTAGGCTCTCTGCAGCTTCTGCAGGGCGACCTGATAATCCTTCACATTTACCGGCTTCAAGGCGATGATCGCCTTCAACATCGCCATGGCCCCCTCGCGGTTGCCTGCATTCAGCAGCGCATCGGCGATCATATCCAGGCGCTCCACCGCCAGCAGGATCTGCCCGTTGCGCACGTACAGGTCCGCCAGGCGCTTGTTTAGCTCCATGCTCTCCGGCCGCTCGTTGGTCAGGTCGCTCAAGAACTCGATCGCCGTGTTGCGCTGACCCGAGTGTTCCAGCAGGGCGGTGAAGCCATCCACCTCGCTCAGCGCGGCAACATCCTGCCCCAGTCGGAAGTACAGGTCGATGATCGAGCGCCGGGCGCGCATGTCCTCCGGCTCCATCGTGCGGATCTGCTCGAAGATCCGCACCGCCTGGCGCAGGTCCAGCCGCTGCAGATCGATGTCGGCCACCTTGTAGAGCAGTTCCACGGTGTACGAGGGGTCCACCTTGGCTTGCTGCGCCAGCCGCAGCGCCGCAGCGTACGTTTGGCGCGCCATGTTCAGTTCGGCCAGGTGGTAGTACACCATCGCCAGGTCCATGTACTGCCGGATGGCTTCCTCCAGGTGTCCTTGCGCCACCAGCAAGTCGATCAGCTTGCTGCGCACCTTCAGCTCCATCGGGGCCATCTGCACCACCCGGGTCAGCAGCCGCATGGCCTGGATCGCTTCGCCCCGCAGGCTGTACAACTCGGCCACCAGCATGAACTTGATGACCGCCTCTTGGGTCTGCCCGTTGCGCAGCAGGATGTCGCCAATCTGGATGTGCAGCGGCAGGTAGGTGGGCGAAACCTGAACGGCGTTATACACCTCTTCCATGGCCGTGCGGTACTTGCGTTGATCCACAAGCGCCCGCACCCGCCCCAGCGCCTCAACCACCTGGCTGCTGTTGGTCTCCAGCAGCATCTCGGCCAGCGGCACCGGCAGTCCGCTGCCGGGCTGTTCCGGCATCTCGCGTCGGGCGGTCTGCAAGTAGCTGCGCCAGTCCGGTCGCATCAACTGCACTGAAACCGTGCTGCACATCTTCTTGAGCTTGTCGGTATCCTTGATCCGCATCTGCCCTTCGATGATCGGCTCATACAGTTGGGCCAGCTCGTCCGAGTGCTCCATGGACACCGTGGCGGCGTCGGCCAGGCGCAGCGCCTGCAGGTAAGCCGTTGCCGCATTTTCGCTGTCCTCGCTCTGTTCGTAAATCTTGGCAAGCGCCAGGTAGGAGCCCAGCGCATAATCCGGATGCTTGACGGCTCGCTGCAAGGACCGCAGCGCCCGCTGCGGGCTGCGCTGTGAATGCAGCAGACCGATGTCGAAGTCGGCCGCCGGGTGTGATAGGCCTAAGTCCATGGCCCGCTCCAGCTCCGCCGCTGCCTGGTTGTCATCACCGTGCGACTGCGACTCGATTGCCTGCCCCAGGTGCATCAGCAGCCGCGTCCGGTCCGAGTGCCCCAGTGAACCGGTGCCCGTGCCGCGTGTCAGCGCCGCCAATCCCCGCCGGCCGGTCTCTACGCCTCCGTTATCCTCGGCTTGCTCGAACAGCAGTTCGGCCAGGTCGGCCATGGCCCGCTGGCGCGCCTCGCCAACCGGGTCGATCTTTTTTTCTTCTTTCGGAGCGGCCAGCAGCTGGGTCTCTTCACGCGGAGGGGCCGCTGGACGTGGTCGTGCTGGCCGGGGCAGCGGCTGATTGTTGCGCAGGCGGGTGGTGGCTTGCTTGGCCTCGGCTGAATCCGGCAGCATCTGCTGCACGTAGGCCGCCACCTGCATCGACTTGGCCAGGTCTCCGGCCCGCTGTAAAATGCTGGCGGAGGCCAGGTATTCCGCGGCGGCTTCGTTTTTGCGGTTCATGCGCTCGTAAACCATCGCCAGGCGAGTACGCGCCGCCAGGTGCTCCGGCTGCAGCGTCACCACCTGCTTCCAGTTTTCGATCGCCTTCTCGACGTTGTGGGCTTTCAGATGCAGCTCGGCGGTCTTCATCCCCATCTGCACCGCGCGGGTCTGCTTGCCGAGCTGCTCGCAGATTCGCGCCATCTTCTCGTACGGCAGAGGATCTTCCGGCGAGGACCGCGCCGCCTGCTCGTAGGTGTGCAGCGCCTGTTCGTAATCCTGCATCTCAAACAGGGCCAGCCCCAGGCTGTTAAGCGCCATGGGGTGGCTAGGGAACTCGCCAATCGCCTGGCGGTAAAAGGACGCAGCCTGGCTCCAATTCTTTTCCCATGCGGCCGAGTGGCCTTTGTTCATCGCTCGCTCGAATGCTTTTTGGTCACCGCTCATATTGGCCCTGTCTTCTGTATATAGATATTGTGTCTTCCCGGGTAGATCTCACCTCGCGGAGCGCCTTCTCCCAGACGGCGAGAAGAGCCCGTTTCTTTCATCTTTCTCCCCTCTCCATCCACTGGAAAGGGGGCTTACTTCTTTTCTTGCCCCTCTCGATGAAATGGAGAGGGGGCGGGGCTGCTGTCTTCCCGGTGAAAGGAAGCCTCTATTCTACAACCCGCATATGTCCCCAATCCTTGCCGACCCGCGCCTCTGTCTCCAGCGGGATCGAAAGCGGATAGACGTTCTCCATCGTTTCCTGCACCACCTTGACCGCCTGGTCCAGCTCTTTCTCGGACACTTCGAGTACCAATTCGTCGTGCACCTGCAAGAGCACCCTGGCCCGCAGCCCGGCATCTTTCAACGCCTGGGGCACCTTGATCATCGCCAGCTTCATGATGTCGGCGGCCGTGCCCTGGATCGGGGCGTTGATGGCCTCCCGCTCTTCGCGGGCGCGAATGTTGGGGTTGGTTGCGTGCAACAGGTTGGGGAAGTAGCGCCGCCGGCCCAGCAGCGTCTCGACGTAGCCCTGCTTCTTGGCCAGCTTGCGCAGGTCGTCCAGGTAGCCCTTTACACCCGGGAACTGCTCGTAGTAGGCCTTGACGAAGTTGTCCGCCTCCGCCAGGGTCTGCCCGGTGTAGCGCATCAGCCCAAACGCGCTGATTCCGTACACCAGCCCAAAGTTGATGCCTTTGGCGTTCGAGCGCTGCTCTTTCGTCACCTGCTCCAGCGGTACGCCGTAGATCGCCGCGGCTGTGGTGGCATGGATGTCTTGCCCGGCTCGGAAGGCGTTCAACATGGCCTCGTCGCCCGACATCGCCGCCACGATGCGCAGCTCGATCTGCGAGTAGTCCACCGACAGCAGCAAGTGCCCCGGCCGCGCCACAAAGCCCTCGCGCACCCGCCGACCCAGGTCCGTGCGGGTGGGGATGTTCTGCAAGTTCGGCTCGGACGAGGCCACCCGCCCGGTGACCGTACCGGTCTGCGAGAAGGAGGTGTGGATGCAGCCGGTGTCTTCGTTGATCTGCTGCGGCAGCGCCTCCACGTAGGTCGATTTCAGCTTGGCCAGCTCGCGGAACTCCAGCACCCACTGCACCACCTCATGCTGTTCGCTAATCTCCTCCAGTACTTCGGCTGCAGTTGAGAAGTGGCCGCTGGCGGTCTTGCGCCGCCGGTCGGGCGGCTCCAGCTTGAGTGTGTCGAACAGCGCCTTGGAAAGCTGCTGGGTCGAGTTCAGGTTGAAGGTATGCCCCACTGCCTGGTAGATTTGCTCCTCGATCTCGGCCATTCGCTCGGTCAACTCCTTGGAGAAGTTGGTGAAGAACTCCTCGTCGATCGGGATGCCTTCCATCTCCATATCCACCAGCACCGGGATCAGCGGCATCTCGACCGTCTCGAACACGGTCAAGGCGTTCTGCTCTTCCAACCGCTTGCGCAGGATCGGGATCAACCGCAGCGTTACTTCGGCATCCGCTGCGGCGTAGGGTGCAGCCTTTTCCACCAGAACCTGCGCCATCGTGATCTGCGCCTTGCCCTTCCCGATCAGCTCGATGATTTCGGTCATCTGCGCGTCCAGGTAGATCTGCGCCATGCGCTTCAATCCCAGGTTGCGCGAGGCCGGGTCGACCAGGAACTCGGCTACCATCGTGTCGAAGGTCAGCGGGCTGGGGAACAGCCCGTTGCGCGCCATCACCTCCACGTCGAACTTGAGGTTGTGTCCGGCTTTCTCGATCTTCGGGTCGGTCATCGGCCCGCGCAGCGCATCCATTACCGTTTCCAGCGACAGCTGGCGCTCTCCTGTGACGTGGCCCACAGGGATGTAGTATCCCAGGCCTTCTTTCACCGCCAACGAAATGCCCACCAGCTTGCAGCGCATCGTATCGAGCGAGCTGGTCTCCGTGTCGAAGGCAATCATCTCGGCGCTCTCCAGCTGCGCCAGCATCTCCTGCAGCGCCTCGGGTGTGTCCACCACCTGGGTGTCGAGCTGGTAGCTCGGCGGTGTTCCGACTTCGCTCACCGCCTGGCCGAACAGGGTCAACTGCTGCCCCGGTTCACCGGTCTCGATATTCTGCGGGTTCAGGTTGCGCAGCCGCGGCAGCAGCGTCCGGAACTCCAGGTCACGGAACAGCGATTCCACCCCTTCCAAATCGGTGTAGCCGACCCGCGCCCGGTCCATATTCAGCGTGACCGGCACGTCGATGCGGATCTGCGCCAAATCCTGGCTGAGCCGGGCGGCATCCTTCCCGGCCTGCAGCCGTTTGCGCGCCCCGGCCGAGATCTCGTCCAGGTGTTCGTAGATGCCCTCCAGGGTGTCGTATTTTCCCAGCAGGCTGGTAGCGGTTTTGTTGCCTACACCCTGTACGCCCGGGATGTTATCGGAGGAATCCCCCACCAGCGCTTTGTAGTCCACCACCTGATCCGGGCGCACGCCCAGGTATTCTTGCACATCCTTTGTGGTGTAGTCGCGCGCGTCCGACAGGGCCCGCCCCGGCAGGTTGACGATAATGCGCTCGTCTACCAGCTGCAGGAGGTCACGGTCGCCGGTGATGATCTTGACGCCGAAGCCTTTCTCCACCGCCTGGCGGGCGATGCTGCCCAGCACGTCGTCGGCCTCATAACCCTCCGCCTCCAGTCGAGGGAAGCCGAAGGTATCCACCATTTGGCGGATGCGGTCGATTTGGGGGGTCAGGTCGTCCGGCATCTTCGAGCGGGTCGCTTTGTATTCGGGGAAGATTGCATCGCGGAAGGTCTTACCGGTATCGAAGGCGACCGCTAAGAACTCGGGCCGCTCCTGCTCCAACAGGCGCAGCAGCACGCTGGCAAAGCCGTATACTCCGGCCGTCAGCTCGCCGCTCTTGGTGGCCATGGCTTGTCCGCCGCTCGTGGCGGTCAGCGCATAATACGTGCGGTAGGCCAGCGCGTGTCCATCGATCAAATATAAAATGGGTGGCATTTCACTCTCATTCCCAGTCAGCGTGTAAAACAACTGCGGGGAGGGCATGATACCCCTCCCTTCCTTTCTATACCGCCAAAAACCATTAAAATTTTGTTTCTTCCATCAGGATGGCAGCCGCTATGACCCTCATTCCCATGCTTTGTGAAGAGCATGGGGATGCCAGCGCCTAAAACCGGTACAAACCCTGGCGGCGGCGGGTCTGGTAAATGAAATTCCGAAGCAGCTCTGGTGACGGCGGGTTCGACCCGCTGACCAACAGGTACCCCGGCGCCCAGAAATCGCCCGAGGTGTTCTGCTCTTTGAGGTAAGGGTATTGGTTGAAAAGGTTCTCTGTGGTGCGTTGGCGGATCACCCGCACCACACTACCCTGCGACACCGAGGGCGTCACGCGCACGGTCCACTGCAGGTACTCGGCGGTCACGTTCATGCCTTCCAGCGACCAGCCGAAAGCCAGGCAGTGCTGCGGCAGCCACTGCTTCAGCCGCTCGCCCATCTCGAGAGTCAGGGTGTGGCGCACCAAACGGGGGATCAAGATGCAGGTGTAGGTGGCCTGCGTGACCGCCTGGACGGTTGCGCCTTCGTCTTTCTGCGCTTCCGGCTCTGGCCAATCCTGGTGCGGCGCCTGCTCCCATGGCAGCAGCAGCGCATCTTCCTCGTCCTCGGGTGGGTGCACCTTGCCGTTCGGCGGCGTCGAGAAGCTCACTTCGACTTCTTCGTCCTCAGCTGCTTGCGGCTGCTCGTCGACCGGTTCGGGCGTTGCCTCTGCCGGGACTTCTTCGTTCTCGGTGTCATCGTCTGCCAGGTGCTGCCACTCTTGCATCGAGATCGGCATACGGTCCGGGTCGGGCGGGGGCATCGCTGCCAGCAGGTCGCTCAAGTCGATCGCCGGGGCCTCGCCGTCCTCTTCCTCCGGCCCTTCCAATTCGAGCCGGGCCAGGAAGTCCTCTTCCTCTTCACTCAGATCGTAATCATCCCGCTCGTTTTCTGCGGAATTGTCTTCCTCGGGCTGCTCCACTTCCTGTGCGGGCGGCGGAGCGGATTCCTTTTCGATGGGCATCTGCAGCAGTTCGTCCCGCAAAGCCTGCACCTGTGTCCGCGCCTGGCTCAGCGGCACCGAGGCGTCCATCAACCCGGCCAGCGTTGCTCCCTCGGCCAGCGGCGTCGCAAACAGCAGGTGCTCGCCACTGTCCAGTTGAGTATAGTGCGCCAGCTCGACCGACGGGCGGCCCTCGAAATGCTGCGAGGCCACACGCTGGGGCTGCAAGATGTCGGCCAGACGCCGCGCCACCGCGTCGGGCAGGCCGTGGTTGTGGCTCAGGTGCTGCCCGTCCGCGCTCAAGATCAACGCCGAGCTGAGGAACGACTCGTGCAGCAGCTTATCCAGGATGGACCCGGCTCGCTTCGACCTCAGCAGCCAGAACGGCTCGACCGGCGCGGCTGCCTTTGGGGTCTGCTCCAACAAGAATGACAGTTTTTCCAACAGGTCCGGCAGGTAGAACGGGCGCTCCAGGTAGCCGTCTGGGGTGAAGTTGACCATCGACAGGCGCTGTGGATCGTTCTCGGGTGGGATGACCACCAGCAGCAGGTTGGGATGCAGTTCTTGCAGGCTGTGACCAAGCGAGGAGACCGCATCATCTTCCATGTCTGAATCGAGGATCGCCAGGTCGAAGCGGAACGCATTGGCGCGGGCCAACGCCTGCTCTGCCGAGTCTGCTGCCTGGACCTCATACTTGCCGGTTTCCTCCAGGCTCGAACGCAGCAGCTCACAAAACGACGATTGAGGGCTGGTGACGAGGATATGTTTGGGCACGTTAAGAGTTTATCACGCCGGGCCTCTTGAAGCAAGTGACCCTTCATCTACTGTAGCTACAGTTTTGCAAGGTAATAAAACAGACAGTAGCCCAACACATCCCTGTGTTGGGTCCTTTGGCCGACCCACTCCAAATCCATTCGTATCCATTCCCTCTTGACAAAAATACTAACTCGGTTTATATTATTTACATAATATAGAAACCGGGTGAATATTTATCTTGACTGTAAAACACGCGCTGCTTGGATTGATCGCGGAGCGCCCGCGCCACGGCTACGACCTCCACGCCGCCTTCCTGGCCATCGCCGGAGGCGACAACAACTGGGACCTCAAGCCCGCTCAGGTGTACAGCACCCTGGAGCGGCTCGAACAGGCCGGTCTGGTAACCTGTGTCTCGGATCTGGGCGAGGGGGACCAACCCTCCCGCCGCCAGTACGCCGTGACCGATGCCGGGCGGCAAGAATTGGACCGGTGGTTTTTCAACGCCATCGAGCCCGAGCACGTCCGCGACTCGTTTTACATCAAGTTGATGGTGGCGCTCGTCTCGGGCTGCGGCGACCCCTACCGGGTGCTCACCACCCAGCGCTCGTTGATCTATCAACGCCTGCACGCCGTCACCAACCAGCGCAATCAGCTCGACTCACGGATTGAGCTGGCCCAGGTGCTGCTGCTCGACAAGGCCATTATGCATCTGGAAGCCGACCTGCGCTGGCTCGATCGGGTCGAGTCCCGCCTGGACGAGATCAAGAACCAGCCCCTGCCTGAGCCGGACGTTCGCCGCAGGGGCAGACCGAAGAAAAGAGGATAAGATGTCCATCGTAGAAACTCGCAATCTCACCAAAATTTATGGATCGGGCAACACCGCCGTCACGGCCTTGGATCACGTTTCTTTCGACGTGCAGCCGGGCGAGTTCGTCGCCATCATGGGCCCCAGCGGCTGCGGAAAGTCCACTCTCTTGCACCTGCTGTGCGGCCTCGACCGCCCCAGTGAGGGCAGCGTTAGCATTGCCGGTGAGAATCTCTCCGAGCTCTCCGACCGGGAAGCCACCCGCCTGCGCCGTCAAAAGATCGGCCTGGTGTTCCAGTTCTTCAACCTGGTCCCGGTGCTGACCGCCGTCGAAAACGTCTCCCTGCCGCTCACCCTAGATGGGGTCAAGCAGTCGCTGGCCCGCGCCCGGGCCGCTGAATGGCTCAAAAAGGTCGGCATGGACGACCGCCTGACGAACCGCCCCGACCAGCTTTCCGGGGGTCAGCAGCAGCGCGTCGCCATCGCCCGCGCTCTGGTAGCCGAGCCTGAGATCATCCTGGCCGACGAGCCCACCGGCAACCTCGACACCCGCGCCGGGGAGGACGTTGCTCGCCTGCTTCAGCAGATCAGCCGGCAGTGGGGCCGCTCGATCATCATGGTCACCCACGATCCGCGCATCGCGGCGTATGCCGGGCGCATTATCTTCCTCAAAGATGGACGCATTACCGACCAGACTCGCCTGGACACCCTCGATGGTGGCAGCGCCGGGTTGGTCGCCGATAAGATGAAAGCTTTGGGATAATCCCATGAATACCGATCTCACTCTCGCCCTGCGTTACCTCCAGGGCCGCAAACTGCGCACAACCCTGACCACGCTCGCCATTGTTTTCGGCGTGCTGGTGATCTTCGGCATGAACAGCGTTCTGCCGGTCTTCATCCAGGCCTTCAAGGCCAACACCCTGGCTGCCCAAAACCAGGTGGATGCCACCATCGTCAGCCAGATCGATGAAGCTTTCCCACAGTCGGTCGCCGCCAAAGTCGCCGCGGTCGACGGTGTCCAGGCTGTCTCGCCCTCATTGGAGCGCGCCATCAGCCTGCCGGTCAACTACTACGACAACGACCCGGGCGTGCCGGACCGAATCAATTCGATCATCCTGGTCGGCATCCAGCCCCAGGCGGTGCGCGCCATCTCGGCTTTGAACGTCGATTCGGGCCGTTTCGTACAGGATGGTGACACCAACAGCGCCGTGATCACCCAATCTCTGGCCGACGCTGCCGGTTTGCAGTTGGGCGATACACTGCGCGTCCCGACCGCCACCGGCCAGGCCAGTCTAACGGTGGTTGGGCTCCTGCCGCAGCGCCTGCTGCCCGGCTCCGAAGAGGTTTACGTCACACTGCCCGAGGCGCAGTCCCTGTTCGCCATGCCCGGTCAGATTAACGTCATTCGCGCCAACTTCGACACCGTCGACGCGGCCGCCCGCCGGCGCATCGAGAACAACATCACCACCACGCTCGGCGGCAGCTTTGCCATCCGTGTCCTCCAGCAGGGCGCCGAGATCCTCAGCAACATGCAGATCGCCGTGGCGATCATCAACCTGCTGGGCGGGTTAGCCCTGCTCATGGGCGGCTTCATTATCTTCAACACCTTCCGCACCGTGGTTGCCGAGCGCCGCCGCGATATCGGCTTGCTGCGCTCCATCGGCGCCGACCGCAGCGCGATCGTCCGCATCTTCCTGATCGAAGGGCTGGTCCAGGGCCTGATCGGCACAGCCATCGGTGTGCTGCTGGGCTATCTCTTCGCCCGCCTGCTGCTATGGGCCATCGCCCCCATCCTGCTGCGCTTCATTAACCTGCAGGTCACGCCGGTCACCTTCCAGCCTTTGCTGGTGGCCGTTTCGGTCCTGGCCGGGGTCGGCGTCACCCTGCTGGCAGGGCTGCTGCCCGCCCGCGCCGCCAGCCGTATCTCGCCCCTCGAGGCCATGCGCCCGGCCATTGGCGGTTTCACCCTCAAGCGCCTGACCGGTAAGGCTTTCTGGACCGGCCTGGCCCTGATCGTCCTGGCCACCCTGGCCCTGTTCTCCAAGAACCTCAGCCTGCTCGGGCTCGGCAGCCTGCTGTTCGTCGCCGGTCTGCTGCTGATCTCGCCCTCGCTGGTCAACCCGATCGCGCGCCTGTTCGGATCGCTTGCGGCGGTCATCTTCGCCCGCGACGGTTCCGCCGGGCTGGCCGAAAGCAACCTTTCCCGCCAGCCCGGCCGCGCCGCCATCACCGCCTCCACCACCATGATCTCCCTGGCGATCCTGGTGATGGCTGCCAGCATGGTCTCCAGCGTCCAGTTGACCTTTTCGAACATGCTGCGCAAGAGCCTCAGCAGCGACTACCTGCTCGTGCCGCCCTCGGTTTCCGTTTGGGGCATGGACGCCGGCGCTGCGCCCGCCCTGGCCCAGGAACTGCGCGCCATTCGAGGCGTCGAGGTGGTCAGCACGACCCGCTTCGCCAACACCCAGATCAGCGATGTCCCGGTCGGCGTGCTCGGCATCGATCCCTACGCTTACCAGCAGACCAGCGGCCTGGAGTTCTCGCAAGGCGACCAGGCGACTGCGTTCCAGTCCCTTGAAAACGGCCGCGGCGTGATCCTCAATGGCTTGCTGGCCGGTAAGACTGGGCTGAAAGTCGGCGACCAAACTGCTCTGTTAACCACGCAGGGTGAGTCTACCTACACCGTGGTGGGCATCGCCAGCGACTTCCTTAACGCCAAGACCAACACCGCTTACGTCTCGCAAGCCAGCATCGCCGCCGACTTCGGTCAAAAAGAGGACGTCTTCTTCCAGATCAACCTGACCCCTGGCGCCGACCACGCCGCCGTCGAGCAAGCCATCCAGGCCGCGCTGGTTCCCTACCCGCAGTTTAAGTTGATCTCCGGGCCTGATTACCTGGCCCAGAACCTGCAGCTGATCGATACCATGTTCGCCGGAATGGTTGCCCTGGTGCTGTTCCTCTCGATCCCCTCGCTGATGGCCATGGTTAACACCCTCGCCATCGGTGTCATCGAGCGCCGCCGTGAGATCGGCATGCTGCGCGCCATTGGCGCAACCCGCAAGCAGGTCGGGTCCGTCATCCTGGCCGAGGCCTTGATCCTCTCCGCCATCGGCACCGCTTTCGGCATCCTGGCCGGGCTGTACCTGGGCTACTCCGCCACCGGCGTCTTCAGCGCCGCCGGCTTCCCCATCGACTACGTCTTCCCGGCCGCCGGGCTGCTGCTGGCCGTCGCCGCGGGCCTGGTCTTCGGCGCCCTGGCCGCCATCATCCCCGCCCGCCAGGCCGCCGGCATGCAGATTGTCGCCGCTCTGCGGTATGAATAGAAAATAGAAATAGAAAAAGAGATCGAGGCAGAGAGCAGTTGGGAACCTTTCTAACTGCTCTCTGCTCGCGATTCTCTGCTTTTTCCCAATTTTGTGGCATAATACCAGCACCCGCATCAAGCAAAGGAGCACGCATGGAATTTCGCAAGCTTTGCATTCTTGGATTGGGTTACATCGGCCTGCCGACCGCCAGCACCTTCGCCACCCACGGCCTGTCGGTGATCGGCGTCGATGTCAACCAGGCAGTCGTCAACGGGCTGCAAAATGGAAATCTGCACATCTACGAGCCGGGTCTGCGCACGCTGGTCCAGGCCGCCGTCCATTCGGGCAACCTCAAAATCTGCGACCGGGCCGAAACGGCCGACGCCTTCATCATCGCTGTGCCCACCCCCTTCCGTGAAGAAAAGAAAGCCGACCTCAGCTACGTCGTCAGCGCCACCGAGGCCATCGTCCCGCACTTGCGCCGCGGAAACCTGGTGGTGCTCGAATCCACCTCGCCGCCCCGCACCACCGTCGATGTGGTTGTGCCCATTTTGGAGCGTTCCGGGCTGAAGGCCGGGCAGGATTTCTACCTGGCCTACACCCCCGAACGGGTGCTGCCCGGGCAGATCCTGCGCGAGCTGATCGAGAACGACCGTGTCATCGGCGGCATCGACCACGCTTCTGCCGAGGTCGGGCGCGACTTGTACAGCCTGTTCGTGCGCGGCGAGATCATCCTCACCGACGCGACCACCGCCGAGATGGTCAAGTTAATGGAGAACACCTCGCGCGATATCAACATCGCCATCGCCAACGAGTTCTCCCGCCTGGCGTTGCGTTTCGGCGTCGACGTTTGGGAGGCCATCGAGCTTGCCAACCGCCACCCACGCGTCAACATCCTCAAGCCCGGGCCGGGCGTCGGCGGTCACTGCATCAGCGTTGACCCTTGGTTCCTGGTCGAGGCCGCCCCCGACATCTCGCCTCTGATCCACACCGCCCGCAACGTCAACGACGGTCAGCCGCGCTTCGTGCTCGACATGGTGCGGAGCGCTCTGGGCGGCGAGTTGACCGGCAAGCGCGTCGCCGTGCTGGGCCTGGCCTTCAAGGCGAACGTGGATGACCTGCGCGAAAGCCCCGCCATCCAGGTGGCCGAGATGCTCTCGCAGGCCGGCGCTCAGGTGCGCGCTTTCGAGCCCTATAAGCCCGAAGCCCACCCGGACGGCGTCGACACCTGCCCCACCTTCGAGGCCGCTGTGGAAGGCGCCGAAGCCCTCGTGCTGCTCGTGGCGCATTCCTCGCTGCGCAGCCTCGACCCCATGACAGTTGTTACTCAAACGTCCGCTCGCCTCGCCATCGACGCCACCGGCGCCTGGTCCCCGGAGACCTGGACTGCCGCCGGCTTCAATCTCTGGCGTCTGGGCGACGGAAAATCTAGTTTACCTAAGGGAGGAAATGGGGGTTAGGAAATAGAGACTAGAGTATGGAGAACAGAGCGTAGGAACTGCGCTCTACTCTCGTTTCTCTATTCTCTCTTCCCCCTCGAAATATTATGTTGAAGGTCCTATCTATCTTCGGCACCCGTCCGGAGGCAGTTAAAATGTCTCCGGTGGTGCAGTGCCTGTCGAAAACGCCCGGCATCGAATCCAAGGTGTGCGTCACCGCCCAGCACCGCGAAATGCTCGATCAGGTGCTGGAGCTGTTCGAGATCGTACCCGACGTCGATCTCAACCTGATGAAACCCGACCAGTCCCTGGCCCAGCTGACCGCAGCCGTTTTCACCCACCTCGATCCGGTGCTCACCGACCTGCAGCCCGACTGGATCCTGGTCCAGGGCGACACCACCACCGTGATGGCCGCCGCCCTGCTCGGCTTCTACCATCGCATCAACGTCGGCCACGTCGAGGCCGGGCTGCGTACCGGCGACAAGTGGCAGCCCTTCCCCGAGGAGATCAACCGCAAAGTGGCCGGTGTGACCGCCGACCTTCACTTTGCGCCCACCGAGCACAGCCGCCAGAACTTGCTGCGCGAGGGCGTATCTGACCGGCGCATTAAGGTCACCGGCAACCCCGCCATTGATGCCTTGAACATCATCACCGCCCGCCCGGCCCCCGCCGAGGCCGCCGAGCTGCTCGAGCGCCTCGACATCCAACCTGGTGGGAACCGCCTGGTGCTGGTCACCGCCCACCGCCGCGAGAACTTCGGCCAGCCCTTCGAGGACATTTGCACCGCGCTGCAGGCCGTGGCCGAAACCTCCCCGGATATTCGCCTGGTTTACCCGGTCCACCTCAACCCCAACGTGCAAGAGGTGGTCTACCGCCGCCTGTCGGACGTGCCCAACATCACCCTGCTGCCGCCGTTGGAGTACCTGCCCCTGGTGCATCTCATGCGCCAGGCCACCCTGGTGCTGACCGATTCCGGCGGCATCCAGGAGGAGGCCACCTCACTGGGCAAGCCCGCCCTGGTGCTGCGTGAGGTCACCGAGCGTCCCGAGGGTGTCGAAGCCGGTGTGCTCAAGCTGGTCGGCACCGACCCCAACGTCATCGTGCCCACTGCCCGCGCTCTGCTCGAAGACCCCACCGCCTACGCCGCCATGGCCACCGCCCACAACCCCTTCGGCGACGGCCACGCCTCCGAGCGCATTGCCGAGGCGCTGCTGGAGTATTCGTAATTGGATTAGATCCTGGCGATGCTCAGATCTCTCTCCCCTCGCAATTCAGGGAGGCGAGAGAGATCTGAGCATCGCCGTCATGTCCCACCCCTAGAATCGAGCCTCGCCTCTTGACCACCCTCTGCATCTTGCCCAAGCTCAAAGGCCTCGGCGGCCCCGTCTCCTTTCAGGGCCGGTTGATCGCCGGCCTGCAAACGCGCGGCATCCAAGCCACCCACGACCCCCGCCGGCCCGGCGTCGATGCTGTCCTCGTCATCGGCGGCACCTCGCACCTGCCCGATCTGTGGTGGGCCAAGCGCCGCGGCATCCCCATCATCCAGCGCCTCAACGGCATGAACTGGATCCACCGCAAGCGCAGCACCGGCTGGCGTCACTACCTGCGCTCCGAGCGCAACAACTGGCTGCTCGCCACCATCCGCCGGCGCCTCGCCGACGGCATCGTCTATCAGAGCGACTTCGCCAAAACATGGTGGGCCACCGTCCACGGCCGCGTCGACGCCCCCGAGCGCATCATCTACAACGGTGTGGACCTCTCTCACTTCACGCCCAACGGCCCCACTGACCGCCCGACCGGCCACACCCGCCTTTTAATGGTCGAAGGCGGCCTGGGCGGCGGCAACGAGTCCGGGCTGGATAACGCTGTCCGGCTGGTGCAGGCTCTCAACCAGGAACGCCACTGGGTGGAGCTCCAGATCGCCGGGCGCGTTCCGCCTGATCTGCGCCGCCGCTATGAAAGCCTGCCCGGCGCGTGGATACGCTGGTTAGGCGTTCTGCCCATTGACGAGATCCCCACCCTTGACCGCTCCGCCCATCTCCTCTTCTCCGGCGACCTGAACGCCGCCTGCCCCAATTCGGTCATTGAGGCCCTGGCTTGCGGCCTGCCCGTGATCGCCTTTGCCACCGGTTCCTTGCCCGAGCTGCTCCAGGACGACTCCGGCATCGTCGTCCCCTACGGCGGCAACTACTGGAACCTTGAGCCGCCCGACATCCCCACCCTGGCCGCCGCCGCCAATCAGGTCATCGCCGATCAGGACCGTTTTCGCCCTGCCGCCCGCCGCCGCGCCGAAGCAGCCTTCGGCCTCGACGAGATGGTCGAGAAGTATATAGAGGCTCTTCTAAGTCCTTAACCGGGCCACGAATTTACACCAAGAACATACGAGCAGGCCGATCCTCCATAAAAGATCGGCCTGCTCGTATGATTCTGTGGTCTACGCTTCTTCCCGGTTTTACGTTACAATCCAAACAGGAGGGGCAACGTGACACGAAAGATTCTATTCGTCCTGCTGACATTTCTCATACTCGCACTGCCCACGAGCGTCTACGCCGCGAAGAGCTACACCGCTCGCAGCTATAACGTCGACATCGCCGTGCAGTATGGCGGCACGATCCGGGTCGATGAGACGGCGGTCTTCCGCTTCTCGGGCGGACCGTTTACCTTCGTCTTCCGTTCCCTCGAAACCAACTACATTGACGCCATCGACAACATTCACGCCTACATCGACGGCCAGGAGCTGCCGCAAGGCGTCGGCCCCGGTCACGTCGAGATCGAGCGCGGCAACCCTGTCCGCATCACCTGGCGCTTCCCCGAGCTGTCCGAATCCACCCACACCTTCCGCCTGACCTACGACGCTCACGGTGTCATCCGCCGTGTCGGCGACACCGACCTGTTGGAATGGAACGCCATCCCCACCGAGCACGATTACCCCATTGAATCTTCCCGTGTCCGCGTCAGCTATCCGTCGTCCGTGTCTTTGGCAGCTGAGCCTTCGGTCCTGCGCGGTGAGGCTTCCATCCAAAGCGCGCCCAACATGGTGCTCTTTGATGCCAACGGCATCGACGCCAACCAGCCCCTGACCATCTCGATGCCCTTCCCGCAAGACAGCCTGATCGCCTACCCGCCCGACTGGCAGCGCCGTGAGCTGCTGACCACCGCAACCGTCAACCAGATGATGCCCTACAACCTGGTTGCCGGGTTCGCCATTCTCTTCCTGGGCGTCACCGGATTCGTGTTCTGGCGCGCGCAGGCCAATCATGGACGCCGCAGCATTCCCTCCGTCGATGGGCCGATCGCCTCGCCGCCCAGTGACCTTCCCCCCGGCATGGCCGGGGCGCTGGTCTCGCGCGACGACCAGGTATCCTGGGCCAACGCCCTCGGCACCCTGTTCGACCTCTCCTCACGCGGTTGGCTGCGGATCGAAGAGCTGCCCGGACGGCGTTTATTCGGCCACAGCTTCACCATCCAGTTCAGCGGTGACGCAGACCGCCTCGCCTCTCGCACCGACGATCTGCATCCCCACGAGCGCGCCCTGCTGGAGATGCTGTTTGAAACTCGTCAGGGACGGCGCGAGTTCGTCAGCCTGCCCGAGCTGCGCAAGGTTGTCTCGCGCAACTTCAAAGTCTACTCCGAGTCGCTGAAGCAGGAGCTGGAGATTAACGGTCTGACCGGCCACGAGCGCCGCCGTGACCGCAGCCGTATAATTCTGTTGGGACTGGCCCTGCTCTTCATCGGCTTGATCGGCGGCCTGTTGAGCCTGGTTTTCACCAACGTCGCTGCCGCCCGTGAAGCCTGGACTGCCTTTCGCTGGATGCTGTTGTGGTTCAGCAGCTCGGCTGCCTTGTTCCTGGTTGGTCTGGTTGGTTTGATGATCGGCACTGCCTTTTCTCCGCTGACCAGTCGCGGAGAGCGCGAGGGTGACAAGTGGCGCAGTTTCAAACGCTATTTGCGCACCGTCGTCCGCGGCCGCGTGCCGTCCGTGAGCGCCAGTCTGTTCGACGCCTACCTGCCCTACGCCGCCAGCTTTGGCATGGCGGAGTCCTGGGCCAACATCTTCCGCGGGAAAGGCCTGGCTGAGCCGCCCGTCTGGTTCCGCCCCCTGGCCAACACGCCCACCGGGCGCGAAATGGCTGCCTTCGTCACCGTCATCGCCGCCTCCAGTTCCATCGGCACCACAGCCGGCGGCGCAGGAGCAGGCGCAGCGGGCGCCGGAGGTGCAGGCGCCAGCGGCGCAGGTTGACCTACCCCTGCCCCGAAATCCTTCCCAAAGTTCTTACCCGATATGCATTGCCAGATATAGCAGGTCTTGTTTGTATTACGCCCCTTGCGTTTCTCAAACTGCTCACTTCCGAACTGGTTCTAATCTTTATTACGTATGCTCTTATTGTAGGACTCATACTCTACAAACCCAGGCCTTCGCTTGCGATAGATTTTGTTCTCACTCGGTTTTGCCGGCGACACCTTGATCTTGCGTTCGTTCAGATCATAACCGTTATACTCGCTGACTGCTTTCCCAGCATCGCCGACGGTAATCATCTCCACAAACGCGAAACCTTTTGACTTCCCGGTTTCTTTATCCTTGATCAAATCTACCGATACCACATGTCCTGTTTTGCTAAACAACCACCGCAGATCTTCTTCTGTGGTATTCAGCGATAAGTTTCCCACATATAGCTTTGCATTCATCTCGATTCAAACTCCATTTATTGCTATTCTAAAAAAAATTCCTGTTGTTCTACTCTACCCACACGTTACAACAGCATCAAAGTTGGGTGATTTGTGATGTTAAGTTTTATCCAGATGGATCAACTCTTTGTTTCAAAACGCAAATCCGGGAACTTCTCTGACGTGTATCGAAGAAAAAAAGGCTCACGGAACAGCGCGACATATTTCTCTTCCGAATCTTTTGCCAAGACAACATCACTTCGGCTGGCAACGCGCAGGACCGATTCCTCCGGACCCACGACCCACCGCGCCAGTTCCAGACCAAGCGCTTCCAGGCTGGTCGGAACGCTGTATTCACTCTCCAAACGCGCCTGAACGACGTCAAACTGCAGCTGCCCTACCACTGCCAAAATGGGTTCGCGTTTGAATCCATCGACGTTATAAAGCACCTGCACTGCTCCTTCCGTTTCCATCTGCCGCAAACCTTTGAGAAACTGTTTCTGTTTGCCCAGGTCTTTGTTCCGCAGCAAAGCGAAATGCTCGGGCTGGAATCTTGGGATGGATGAAAACTTGACAATTTTCCCGACGCAAAGCGTGTCACCAATGGCAAAGCCTCCCGTGTTCGGCAGTCCCAAAACGTCGCCTGGATAGGCTTCGTCAATCACCTGGCGCTCACTGGCGAACAGTTTATAGGGACGCGCCAGGCGGAATTGTTTTCCGCTCTGCACATGGGTGACGGTCATTCCGCGTTCGAACTGGCCGGAACAAATGCGTAAGAAGGCGATGCTGTCCCGGTGTTTCGGGTTCATATTAGCCTGGATCTTGAATACAAACCCAGAAAAGTCTTCATCCGCGGGACGGACTGACCCTGCATCACTTTCGTATGGCTGCGGTACCGGAGCAGTCTCCACAAAGGCGTCCAGGAACAAGCGCACGCCGAAGTTGGTTAATGCACTGCCAAAAAACACCGGTGTTTGCTCCCCCGTTAAAACCCGATCCTGATCAAAGGTGATGCCTAGTCCCTCGAGCAGTTCAATTTCTGACAGAACCTCATCCAGATGACTTTTTGTTAGCAGCCCTGACGCCCGCAGGGATTCCAAGGGCATAAAGATCTCCGGAGACATGCGTTCATTGCGCTCCGTTCTTTCATACAGGTACACCCCTTTTTTCTGCCGGTCGTAAACTCCTTTGAAATCTAAGCCATCACCCAATGGCCAGTTCATGGGAACCGGCTGCATTCCCAATATATTTTCAATTTCGTCCAGCAGTTCAAGGGGATGGCGGGCCGGACGATCCATCTTATTGATAAAGGTAAAGATCGGAATGCCGCGCTTGCGGCAAACTTCAAACAGCCGGCGGGTTTGCGGCTCGATACCTTTGGCAGCATCGATAACCATCACGGCGCTGTCAACGGCGGTAAGTGTCCGGTAGGTATCTTCAGAGAAGTCCTGGTGACCAGGCGTGTCGAGTAAATTGATCACGCGATCCTGATAGGAGAACTGCAAGACGGTTGATGTGATGGAAATGCCGCGCTCGCGCTCCATTTCCATCCAGTCAGAGGTGGTGCTGCGCTGGTTTCGCCGGGCGCGCACATTGCCGGCCAAGTCAATCGCATTGCCGTACAGCAACAGCTTTTCGGTCAGCGTGGTCTTTCCCGCATCGGGATGTGAAATGATGGCAAACGTACGGCGGTTCGTGTACGTACCTGCCGCGCTTGCAATGGGTGTTAATTCCATGGTTTCTACCTTTTGTTTATTCATTAAAAATTAATCGTATTCTTGTCTACGAAGCTCACCGGCTGAGTTCATGCCCTTTGAGTGCCAGGCCGCCGACGATTGAGGTGAAGGGATTCAACTCCTGGATCCGCTCCGCCCCAAAGCGTTGACCAAGCAAATCAATAAAGATGGGGATTTCCGACGAGCCTCCCGTTCGCAGCACCGCCTGGATCTGTTCGGTCCGCAGGCTGCTTGCGTAAAGGAAGGGAGCACCCGCTGATTTTGATTGAGCAGGTCCAGGTCAAAGAAGCGCAGCTTCTCCCCCTGGTAAATGGCAATCGAAGAGTTACTTGTCCCAAAGTCAATACCGCCAAACATATTTATCCCTTTTTCAATATTCTTTCCAGAGCAGCCAGAAGTTGTTCTTACTTCCTCTCATTGATACCTCTAGAGGAAATGCATTCATCACGTGCCAAACGAAGATCTTATGTAGATCTGCGATTGAACGTGATACGATTTTGTTTTCAGTATCTGCCTGGCAAGAAAAGAGGGATTTGAAGCCCGGAAATGCTTGCAGAACGCCACTCAACGGTGTTGCCCCAACCGAGTGCATGGCAGAGCCTGGTAAAAGACTCGATCTAATCGTTCCGCATCATAATATCTATTTTACCAAGAAATGGAACAAAAATACAGCCTTTTTGTATAAGATGTTTCTCAACAGCGATACATGGATTATATAATGAAAACGAAAAGGCAATCAATAAGGAAGAAGGTCGCTCAGCTCTGAAGAATGAATTAGAAAAAGGTAGGAAAAAGCCCACAAAAAGAACCTGGTTGAGTATATTGGAGTTGTGAACAGACAGCCAATATACCAACCAGGAGCTTAATAATACCATGCAGGAAGCAAATGCAGAGCGAAAAGGGAAAAATCAGGGGGAGGATTTGGAAGACGAAGCCCAAAAACAGATACTGAGTTTGTTTTTACGGACGGCACAGCAGTATGGTGGGAAATGGAAAGATATATTTCAGGGAGTAAGTGATCAACGGGAAGCGGGGAAGGTAACCTATTCGCTGAAGGTCTTGTTATTCACCGGAGTACTGCTGTTTATTTGCCATTTGGGGGCGCGGCGGCAGGTCAATCACCAACTGCGGGGCAATGAGCGAGTGTGCAAGAAATATCGGGCGCTGTTTGGGGTAGAGAGTGTTCCGCATGGCGATACGCTGAACTATAACTACCAACGGCTGAAGGTAGAAGAGGTGCAGGAAGTCGTCTGCCGGTTGATGGAAAGGGTCATGGCGACGGAAGAATTGCGCCGTTGGCGGCTGTTTGGGGTCTATTTTTTGGTAGCAATGGACGGCACCGGGGTGTTGACCTATCACGAGCGGCATTGTGACACCTGCCTGACCCGTAAACTCTCGAATGGTCAGACCCTTTACTATCATCCGGTATTGGAAGCAAAATTGGTGACTGCCAATGGCTACGCTTTATCCTTGATGACGGAATTCATCGAGAATAGCGATCCGCAAGCCACCAAGCAAGATTGTGAACTGAAAGCGTTCTACCGTCTGGCGGATCGTCTAAAGCAGCGCTTTCCACAGACCAACTTTTGTTTGTTGTTGGACGGTCTCTTTGCGGGCGGCCCCACCCTAGAAGTGTGTAAAAAGAAGGAGTGGAAATACCTGATTGGGTTGACCGATGAAGATTTACCCAGCGTGAATCAGGAATTCGAAGCATTATTCTTTCGGTTCGCTCATATTTTGACATGATTTAGAAATCAGAGTAAGCTGTGGGAATGAACACAGCCTTTAGCATCGAAACGGAACGCGTGGACGATATCCCAGTTTTGATAGCTGAGATGAAGCGGATGGGCATCGCTGAACTGGTAGATGAGCATTTTGCGATGCATGGAAACTGGCAAGGGATAGCAATGGGAGGGTTGCTGACGGGTTGGCTGGCCCACGTACTTTCGGAAGCTGACCACCGGTTAAATCATGTGCAAAACTGGGCCGAGAAACGGCTGAAAACCCTGCAAGGATGTCTTGGGGCAGAGGTGAATGGAGCGGATTTTACGGATGACCGCCTGGCGGTTGTGCTGGACAAGTTGAGCGAGGATCGGAACTGGTCGGCTTTTGAAGCGGCGCTGAACCGGCGCACGCTGCGGGTGTACAACCTGGAGCGGAAATGTGTGCGATTGGACAGCACCACGGCGAATGGCTATTGGGAAGTGACGGAAGATGGCTTGTTTCAGTTTGGCCACAGCAAAGACCATCGTCCCGATCAACCGCAGGTCAAAGTGATGCTGTCGACGCTCGATCCCTTGGGGATGCCGGTAGCGGTGCAGGTCGTTTCGGGAGAAAAAGCGGATGACCCGTTGTATATTCCAGCGATCGAGCAGGTGCGGCGAGGACTGACACAGCCCGGGTTGTTGTACGTTGGGGACTGCAAGATCATGTCGCTGGAAACGCGGGCCTATGTGCAGGCTGGAGACGATTACTACCTTGGGCCATTTTCGAAGGTCCAGATTCCGGATGACATGTTGGAGAGCTATTTGCAGCCGGTGTGGGCCGGAAAACAAGATCTGACCCGCGTCTATCGAGTGGATGAGAACGGCGAACGGATCCAGGTGGCGGAAGGCTATGAACGAGCGGAAAATCTGACCGCAAGCGTGGCAGGGGAAACCGTGACTTGGGTGGAGCGACGGTTGGTGGTGCGTTCGTTGGCCCAGGCCCATGCGGCTGAAATCGCCTTGCAGGCGCGCCTGGACAAGGCTGAGGCTGCCGTGAAGAAGCTGAATGAGCATCGGCAAGGAAAAGAGCGTCTGACGGAGATTGAAATGGTGCGCAAAGCGGCGGAAGGACTGCTCAAACGGCAGGAGGTGGCAGGCTTGTTGACCCTGTCCTATCTCGAGCAGGTGGAAGAACACGCGGTGCGTCGGTATAAAGATCGGCCGGCAGAAATACGAACGGAGCACGTGATTGCTGTGGAGATCCAGCGCGACGAAATCGCTATCCAGGCAGCCATCGCGCACTTGGGTTGGCGCGTTTACGGCACAAACCAACCCACAGAGCAGCTTCCTTTGGAACAAGCGGTATTGGCCTACCGCGAAGAATACCGGGTGGAACGCAATTTTGGACGGCTGAAAGGCAAACCCCTTTCCCTTACCCCGATGTACCTGCAAGACGATAACCGCGCAACCGGCTTGATCCGTTTGTTGTCCATCGGTTTGCGGGTCTTGAGCCTGCTCGAAGGAGTTGTCCGGCAACGCTTGACGGAAACACACGCCAAATTGGCCGGGTTGTATGTGGGCAATCCGAAACGGGCCACCGCTTCCCCCACGGCGGAAGCGCTGTTGCAGGCTTTCAAAGACATCTTTCTGAATATTACGCATCTTGGTAACCAGGCTGACCGGTTTATCTCACCGCTTTCCGATCTCCAAATTCAGATCCTAACCTTGTTGGGCTTGCCGCAAGAAATTTTTCTCACCTTGCTGGATGAATCTTCAGAACCACCCTAAATATGAGCGAACCGAAAGTTATTGGCTCTCCCACCCGAAAACCGAAAGGAAATCGTGCTAGACAAAGGCGTTCGGCAAGTCTATCGCTGGATGAATAGCATCGCCTACACTGATAGTGACAATCGGAGCCATTCTCTCAACGTTTTGGAGTGTGTCGAAACAATTCCCACCAAGAGGGAGCAACCGACCAAGTTCAAATGGTTGACCAATTTCACCCTGCTCTCCACCAATGCGCCCACCATTGCCAATCAAGCTGGTCGGCTGCGCTGGAAAATTGAGAATGAGGGCTTCAACCTCCAGAAAAACGGTGGCTTTGCCTTGGAACACGTCTTTAGCCAGAACGAAACGGCTCACAAAGTCTTCTACTTGCTCCTGCAGATTGCCCTGCTCTTCTTTCAACTCATGGCCAAAGGCCCTGCCTTTACTCGCACCTTCCCCAAAGGACTGGGTTCCTTGAAAAACATCGCCTACCGTTTGCTCGAAGCCTGGCGCAATCTTCGCCTCGAAGATCGAGCCTTGCTCGCACTGCTCTCCTCACCCCTCGATACTTCCTAACAAGCATCTCCCGCGGTTCTCTTTCCTGATTCTCTCTCCCCAAGTGCTATGGATCTGGGGTAGTTGTCTTTCCTATTGTCGGTTGTTGTCTTTTCGCCTTTCCCAGTTTTGATCTCGCCTCCCGAAATCCTCCATCCTACTTCCTTTCTGGTCTTTTTACCAATGCTTTTCACATTTCCTGTTTTTCATTCTTCAGAGCTGAAGGTCGCTGGTGCTTTGCGTTCATATGTTTTTCCTTAGAAAACCCAGCGCCACCATTCGATCAAAGGACAACCAGCATGATGACCATCAAATGTAAGTCGTGCGGGAATGGGAGCTGTTTGATTCCCCAAGTCCGATTCAGAGCCATCGTCTCACATTCCTAAATATATCTTCTTTACTTTGTCGCTGGAGGCATCGTCATTTCCAAAACCACCCGCAAAAAAATGTTGTATAATAACCCTCTCCATTTCAAAGAAATAAATAGAAATGAGGAGAGGACATGCCATCGAAGAAGATGGATTTTAACAACGAAGATTTCGATAACTGGGAACTGCAGCCTGCTATCCCGGAGGAGTGGGAAGACTTACTTTACAAACTTCATCCCATCACCGCAGTCGTGGTGTGGGAGATTCTCACCAACAATGTCTCCCCCATGACGATCGCCTTGGCCCAGGCTTCCCCTGATTGGGAACGCTACACCGCCATCCGCATTGTCGGCAGCGGTGACCCCGCCGCCCTGGGCGACATCGCCGAAAACGCTCGCCCTGACCTTGACGAAATCTTTTCTGATCATATTCCCAACTTCAAATCCCGTCGTATCGTTCATTGAGGCGCTCTTAACGAGCAGAAAACAGAGAGTGGGGGACAATTACTGCCCCCCACTCTCTGTTTTCTGCTCGTTAAGAGCGCCTCAATGAAATTAGCTGTCTCTTAAGTTGTGCAGCATGAGCGCATCCGCGCCGCGCTGGATTTCCCAGGGATACACGATATACGCATCCGTCACCGCTGCAAAATAGTCCGGGCGTACACTGCCGAACAGGTTGCGGTAAGGGTTGAAGTGCAGCACGCAGGTGTACGGCCGCCCGCCCGCTCCGCTGATCCGGCTCTTCACCGCCGTGATCGTCCGTCCCGATCCCCACACATCGTCCGTCAGCAGGATGCGCTGATCGCGCAGCAGTGCGATGTCGGGGAACTGCAAGAACTTTGGCCACGCTCGAAACTTGTCCCGCTGCTGCTCGGATTGCATTTCCGACGGAAAATCGACCGCTGCCGTCAGGATGTTCGAGATGTTTAACGCCTCCGACAGGATGCCTCCGGGAATCACGCCCCCACGCGTGATCATAAGCATTGCATCGAACTCGGTTTCAAATTGGGGAATCAGGTGGTCGATGAGCTTGTCAATATCGTTCCAGGTCAGTACTTCACGCCGCATCGGCAGCCGTCCTTAAATCGATTAATTATTGTGTATGAATCGTATGTATTATAACAGTTTCTGTCTGGCAATCAGAGTGACTGGAAGGATATTTCTGTGAATTGCAGAAGGCGCCGGCCTTTTCCAATTTTCAGGAACATCCTTCCCGCCACCCCGGTTGTGCGCCTAAACCTCCATCGCAAACAACGGCACCAGCATCTCGTCGCGGCTCAAGCCGCCGTGCCGCCCGATCAGCGGGTTGTCCCTGTCTGAGAACCACCAGTAATTGTTCCCCTGCGGCACCGCGATCCAGTCCCCGGTCCGGTCGTACACCGGTGGGTAGATCTTGCCTGTCCCCAGCAGCGTCAACTCCAGCACTTCTTTGGTCGGCGCCAGTCGGAACTGCCCCGGCCAATGTTTCTCCACATAGGCCCGCATGTCATCCTCTCGCCCAGGATGCAGCGTCAGGTACGACAGGCGGCTTTCGCCGGTGGGCAGCATGGCCAAATACGACAGGAACTCCGGATGGTTGCGCAGCTCCAGGTTGGGGTTCGGTTCGGTGTGGATATGCCCGTGATCTGCGGTCATGATAAACAGCGTCCGCCCATTCTGGCGGGTTTTCAGGCTCGCCAGGAAGCGCTCCAGCATCAGGCTGAAGCTTGCCAGTTCCAGCCGCACCCGCTCATCGCCCGGCCCATAGCGGTGCGACAGGTCGTCGATATCGCCCCAGTACACGTAGCTGTAGGTGCGCTCGCTGCGGTTGGATGCCAGCGTGTTGGCCAGGCTGATCCACAGGTCGCTGCGTGAGCGGTAGGGGAAGATGTTGACGTCCTTCATGTGCATGACCGACAGCCCGCTGCGGGCGATCCCCGACGGCTGAAAGGCATACGGCAGGACCCCGTTCTCCAGCAGGTGCGTGCCCAGCGTCTTGCTTGGCAGGAAGGTTTCCGGCGAGAACCCGGCCCGGCGCAGGCCGCCCGTGTCGCCGTGGAACGCTGCAGCCGTCTGGAAGATCATGTTGGCGATCATGCCGTACTCTTTCAGCCACACTTCGTAGCCCATGATGCCGTGCTCCGCCGGCGTCTGCCCGGTCCATAACGTGGTCAGGGCTGCAGAGGTGGTGCTGGGCGCAATGCTGGTGATGGACCCCAGCAGCCCTTGCGGCAGCATCCGCTGCCAGATCGGTTTATTCCCGCTTTTGCCGCTGCCCGGTTGGGACAGCCGCAAGAACAGGTCCAGCCCCAGCCCGTCCACCAGCAGCAGAACCACGTGCTGGTACGGTCCGCCGATTGGCTCCATCAGTTCCCTTCCGAGCGGGGGGGCGCCCAGTGGGGGCGCGCCCAGCCAGTAACAAATGCTGGCAGGAAGATTGGAAAGGCTGAATTCAGGGTAAAAAGGGTATATAATATCATTTCCGTAGTCGGCCCCACCCGGAAGTCGATGGGCCTCTAATAGCGGTAGAAGTGTGTCGAGCAAATCTGTCATCGAATCCTCCCAAAAGCGTATGGATGAGCACTTCAAATCCGCCAGCGATCCCTGGCGCTTTTACCGTTATAACATAAACCTGCTCGAAGTAGACAGCTGCTGCCCAGTCAGTTTGCCGGGCCGCCCGCGCGCTTCGCAGGAATTATCGCTAGTCAGATCGACGTTCGCGTATCGCTTCGCATGCCGGTCTACGAGAAAACACTTAGACGTATCATGGGAAAAGCTGATCTTCACATTCACACGACTTACAGCCACGACAGCGCTGCTACCGTTCAGGCCGTTTTAGAGGCTGCTAACCGCAATCAATTGGACGTGATCGCCGTGACCGATCACGATAGCGTGCAAGGCGGGCTCGAGGCCCAGTCGCCTTGCCCCCGAATTTGGCGTGCAGGTCATTCCGGGCACCGAGGTGACCACCGCCGAAGGCCATTTACTGGCCCTGTTCGTCCATACGGCCATCCCGCCGCGCATGTCGCTGCTCCAGACACTCATGCGGGTCAAGGCACAGGGCGGCTTCGCCATTGCCGCCCATCCCATGGCTCGCGGTGTCGAGAGCTTCTCTGCTCAGACCATCTGGAAGGCCCTGCGTGCGCCTGAAGTGGCGGGTACGCTCATCGGCATCGAGGCCTACAACTCCGGCCTGGTCTGGCCCGGCTCCAACGCAGCCGCGCAGGCCCTGGCTTACGGCCTGCGCCTGGCCTCCACCGGCGGCAGCGATTCGCACGTGCGCCACACCGTCGGCGACGCCGTGACCACCTTCCCCGGCCGCACCATTGACGATCTGCGCCAGGCGCTCATTGCCCATAAGACCCAGGCCATCTGCCAGGTCAACCGCAATCGCATCGGCTTCGTCGCCCTGCACCTGGTCTACCACTTCCTGCGCAAGCTCGGCTACGCCAGCTATACCCCCGAGCCCAACGCCTCCTTCACCATCCGCCGTCTCGCCCGCGTTCAAGCAGTGCGTTAAGGAAGAGAATAGAGAGCAGACAACAGAGAGAGTAGTCAGGCCATCCTGACTACTCTCTCTGTTGTCTGCTCTCTATTCTCTTCCCTATGGAAGCCAATACACTCGGTCCACCGCGTTGCTCTCCGAGATTCCCATCTCCATCGACAGGTCCTTCACCTCGAACGTCTTCTTATCCAGAATAGTGAGGCCATGGTTCAGGTAGTAAAACAAGATCTGGCTGTCGTCAGGCGCCCACGAGCTGATCAGCCACTCGTTCCCCACCAGGTCTACCGGGATCTCCACCGCCAGCGTCCCATCCGCATTCAAGAGGAAATGCCGGTATTCGCCTTCCCAAGGCGTCGACATCTTCGTGTTGACGCTCATCAAGATCTGCTCGCCATCGTGCGTCCACTCACAGTGATACACCCCTCCGCCCTGGCTCCACAGGAGCTGCAGCCGGTTGGCCGGGCTCTCCGATCCGAAGATCTGGTGCGCATTGTTTCCTCGCAGGTCGGAGGCCAGGAAAGCGTATCCCGCCTGGTCCTTATAAGCGATCTTGTTTCCGATATAAGATATGCACGCCGGGGCAAAGAATGTTGAAGAAACGCCTTGCGCCGCGCCGTCCACGCCGCTGTAGCGCAGCGACGGCAGGGTGTCGTCCTTCCAGTACACCCCCTGCGGATCTCCGGATGGGATGATCTCGGGCAGCAGGTAAAAGCCATCCACGATCGAACGCGGCGCTTCATCCCCCAGGTGCATTTGCTGGACCGTGCTGGGTGAGGCGAAGGCAATCGTTTGCCCGTCGACCCACTCCGCCATCGTCTCCATGTGCCGGATGCGCGGATCGAACTGGTCGGTCAGCAGCGTAGGATCGCCCCCCTCCGACAGCTTGTACAGGAACAGCTGCGGCCCCGACGAGACCAGCAGCGAATCGTAGTCGTCCGCCAGCGCTTGCAGCAGGTAATCGCCCCCCAGCGCAAGCGTTCGCTCGTGACTCTCCAGGTCGAGCGTGTAGATCCCCTTGCCGATCATGCTGCTGCCCTGCACCTCGCCGAAACCGATGAGCAGCTTGCTGGCCTTGGGGAGCGGCGTCACAGTCGGGGTGGGCGAGGGCTCCGGCGTCGCCGTATCCGTAGGCACGGGCGGTTCCGTCGCGCTGGGAGCCGGCGCAATTGTTTCCGTGGCTGTCGCCTCGGTCACCGCCGCAGGCGCATTCGTGAAGCGTTCGGCCACCGGCGGCGCGCTCGGCGTGCATGCCGCCATGGCGAACAAAATAATGACGAAGACTAGCAATCGTTTCATCTTCCCCTCCGGAGTGAAATTTCAATGCGCGCTAAATTCCAATAATCAATGAGTTCACCTTCGATTTTAGCACAACAAGTGCGGTGCGTATTTAAGATGGGCAGGTTTTTTAGGCTAAAAAAGATCCCTGAGTCTCATGCGGAGCTTTTCCTCCGTTCAACGGCGCCGAGAGAGCGGCCAGTGGGGGCAGCCAGCTGGCGGCCAATGGGCCCATTTAGCCGCCACTTACAACGGATCGATTCTAACCTCCACCGGGGTCTTCACGATCGGGGGCAACGGCGTGTGGGGTGAATACTTCAATGGACGGATTGACGAGGTGCGGGTTTATAACCGGGAACTGACGCTCAGTGAAATCACAGCTGACATGAAAACGCCCATCGAATAGTCAAAGGGATCAAAAAACGAGGGGCCGAGAAGAACCGGCCCCTCGTTTTGATTCCCAATTGCCTGATTACCGCTCTTCTCTAGAAGGTGAAATGCACCGCCTGCCCGGCTACAATATACCAGGTCACGAAGATCGCATTCAAGAACGCGCCCACGTAGATGTGCCCGGTTTTGCGGTAGAAGTAGGTCGAGATCAGCGCTACCACCGACAGGATCACCACAAACTGGATCGCCACGATGCTCAGCAGCAACTCCGGTGCGGCCGAATTCCCCAGCGGGTTCCCGGAGAACAGCGGCACATACTCCACCAGCAGCAGGATCACCAGGCCGGTGATCATCAACGCTGCATTGATCAGCATTGATTTCCACAGCGGCTGCGGTTCTCCGCTCTTGCTGGTGCGCGTCATCTGGCCATGCAGCACCATCGCCACCACCAGGAAGTACACCGCGAACGGGATCAGGTAGCCCAGGAATATCCGCAGGTGCAGCGGCGACATCAGCTTAAGCGCCACCACCCAGAAGCGGAAGTCCACCTTGAAGAAGTAGTCGGCTACCGCCAGCAGCAAGTATCCGACGAAGACGATTGCCGCTGCCAGCAGGAACGATTTGCCGATCAGGCCCCAGCGCAGCTTGCCCTTCCAGGTCAGCCCGTAGCTTTCGGCCGTGGCGCCCGCCTTGCGGTTGATGCCAAAGTGCCATGCCAGGAACAGCGCCAGCGAGATGACTGCATTCCCCACCGCCCAGAACATGATCCCGGTGGTAATATTCTGTGGGAATAACGCCGACGCCGCCCAGGGCGCATCGGCCAGGTGATTGAGTGGGAAGTACGTCAGCGCCGGGACGGCTGCCATCAGCGCTGCCCCAACCCACCATCCCCAGCCGGTCGATGGGTAAGCTTCCGCCGCCTGTTGATCCAACGGCTTGAAGTAGCGCGTGCCCAACATCAGGCCGCCCAACGGGAAGAACGACATCACCAGCCCGATGAAGGCGATCAGCGTGCCGATTTCTTTCCAGATCCAGATTTGATTGCTGGCGGGCAGTCCGTTGTTACCATCCAGCGTCTGGTTGAACCAGCTTACCGCATAGCCAATTGCCTGGTTATTGATATGATCCATTGGGTGCGTGATGGCCGGTTGGTACAGCACCCGCGCCGTGCCGTCGGCGATCGAGCCGTACGTCTTGCCGACCTGCACGGTGTCGGTGGTGTTGAAGACCGTCTTGAGCTTATCGGTGCCGACGATGGTCGCCCCGGTAGGTGCGCCCCACATCATTGCCGAGAACTCGTCGTACTTGCTGAATACCAGCGCCATGTTGCGCGGCCAGGTCGACGTGCCGTCTGGAGCGCCATACGTGCCGGTGGACGAGCCCTCCACCACGATGGCCTTGTAATCATCTGGCATCACGCCCGCCGCCACCAGCGACGCCCATCCGCCCATCGAGTGGCCTTCCAAACCCACGTTGTTCGCATCGACGATGTCCAGTGAGCGCAGGTACTTGAGCGAGTCCGGTCCGCCGAAGCCGTTGGCGAACGCCGCCCCTCCGGAGAAGCCATGTCCGGTCTGGTCGGCGGCCAGCACCACGAATCCTCGCCGTGCAAATTCGATCGCAAAGCCGTCTTGCGTCTCGCGCGAGTTGATGTACCCATGGATGGCCACGATCCCCGGCGCGGGCGTCTCAGCGCTGGCGTTCGGCGGGACGTACAGCAAGCCGCTCATTGGCACGCCGTTCGAGCCCACCCAGCGCACGTCGATGATTTTTACCGTTCCCCCATTGGTCTGGATGGCCCAGGCCAGCATAGAGCCGGCCAACACCAGCACGAGTGAAACAATCAGCAGCGTATAAAGCCTTTTGTTCATTTGCTTCCTCCTGAAGTGAATTGAGATCGAATATAGAGATGCCAAAAAATCCTCAATTGCCGGTCGAGCAGAATGTCGTAACCCCTCCTTTCCGAATGGCGCGTAAAACAGACCGGATCGCTTAAGCAGTTTGATCCGACCGCCGCTCGGCCATTCTTTGATAAAGTCAATCTACAGGTATTGGGGACGCTTCAATGTGGGCTGGAATGCCACTTGTAATTAAGTCACGAGGAACTATCTTAATTATATGGAATTTTCCTTTTTGTCAATCGGTTTTCGCAGCGGACCTCATGGACTTTGCGCACGGTCCTGCAACTTCCCCTAAACGCCTGCGTACATTATCATAGGAGTTAACCATGATATCGAATACCCTTCAAGAAGGCCTGTCGCCTTCCTTCGCAACCCTCGTCGCCGACCTCAACCAGTGCTATCTGCGCGCCTGGTGGGAGGGCGATTCTCGCTTCCCGGAAGTGGGCCGCGCTTATACCCTCTCTGAAAAATTCCCCCGCGAACGCCGCCTCTCGCGTTACATCGAGCTGATCCTGACCGAGCTGAAAGACATGCCCCGCACGTCCCAGGCCCAGGAGGCCGCTCGCCAAAAGCTCACGGCCGCCTTCAGTGACTTCGCCGTGCAGGCCCTCGACCTGGAAGAGCGCCATCTCGACATCGTCCTCAACCACGGCTTCCTTGATGCCGTCCTCGAATTCGCCCGTCAGGCCCGCCGTTACGACCCCTCCGTGAGTGGCGAAGACATCTACCAGGCCGGCCGCAATGTGTGGACCATGAACCTGATCCAGTTCCTGCTCGGGCAGCCTGTGCGCCTCACGCCCTCGATCTTCGCTTTCAGCATGCTCTATCCTTACACAGACAACTACCTCGACGATCCCACCATCACCTCAGAAACCAAGCGGGTCTTCAACCGCCGCTTTTACCGCCGCCTGCTGGGTGAGAGCATCCCTGCCGAGAACCCGAACGAACAAAAGATCTTCGAGATGATCGCCATGATCGAGGGCGAGTTCGAGCGTTCCCGCTTCCCCCAGGTCTACGACAGCCTGCTTGCCATCCACATCGCTCAAGAGAAGAGCATGCGCCTGCTGAGCGGCGCGCCCACCGGCTTCGAGGTCGACGTGCTGGGCATCAGCTTCGAGAAGGGCGGCACTTCCGTCCTCGCCGATGGTTATCTGGTTGCCGGAGACCTGACGCCCAAGGAGCGCAAGGTGCTGTACGGCTACGGCGTCCTCACCCAGTTGATGGACGATCAGGAAGACGTCGAGGCCGACCTGGCTGCCGGCCAGATCACTCCCTTCGCTGCCACCGCCCGCGGCTGGAAGCTCGACGGCATCACCAACCGCACCATGCGCCTCGGCGATCAGATCATGGACGGCATCGGCTCCTTCGACGTGCCGGACGCCGCCTCGGTCGAGGAGCTCTTCCGCCGCAGCATCCGCCTGCTGCTGATCGATGGCGCCGGTTCGCGGCGCCGCCTCTACTCTCGCGACTACCTGCGCCGGATCGAGCCCTACCTGCCCTTCCGCTTCTCTTACCTGTCCCGCGAACGCAAAAAACTCGCCCGTCGCCGGCTCTCCCTCGCCAACCTGGTGGACTCCTTGACTTGATGACCCCGGTTTTTGAAAAACCTGCTGTCTACGTGGTTCATCCAATAAAAAAGGCCCCAGGTCATGTGACCCGGGGCCTTTGACTACTCGCTTCCATTACGCCCTTCTGACGGCCCGAATGATAATCAACAAAATAATCGCGCCGACAAAGGAAATGATAATATCGCCAAGGATCCCGGCGCCAAGGCTAATGCCCAGCGCGCCGAACAATGCGCCGCCTAAGATCCCGCCGACGATCCCGACAAGGATCGCGCCCAGCAGGTTCACGCCGATACCGCCAACCACCAGGTCGGCCAGGATACCGGCAACAGCGCCAACAATAATCCAAATGAGTAATGCAGTTAAAGTCATATTGACCTCCAATCAAATAGTAAATGATCAGCGAATCCCTGGAATATTTCGTTGGAACTTGGTTGAACCGGGTGCCGGGAGGATGTGACCCACAGGATGTGTGATAAAGTTCCTGGAGGGCCGAAAAAAAGCTAGGGTAGGATGCTGCCTCCTGCGGGGCTCAGAGGCATCGGATCCCTCTCGGCGCTCGCTGTAAAAGGTGATTCTATGTCCCCGCGCAGGATATTGTGTCTTAATCTTAATAGATACCCGCCGACATCGAAAGTGGGATTATCCCTTAGGAGCGGTAGGATTTTCCCCCAATTTGATCTGCTAAACCCTGAGAATCAATTAGAACCGCTCTCTATTTTTGCTCTCTTCCTTCTACAACTCCATCATCGCACTCACCACCAGCGACAGCAGCAAGCTGACCACCGCCAGCAGCGAGAACGCCGAGCGCACCCGGATCGACTTGCGCGTCCGGTTGAGCTGCCGTGACAGCGCCAGCATCGCCGAGGACACCGAGCCCAGCAGCATGAAAAACACTGCCATCCCCAGCGTGCCGAGGATGATTGCCAGCGCCCAGCCGGAGCCGGAGCGCCCAATCGCCATGGACAGCGCCAGCATCGGCATCACCCGCACCACCAACAGCCAGAACAGCGCCAGCGCCGCTGTACCGTGCAGCCCCGTGCTCACGTAGTCTCGCTTCAAGCGCCTGCGCTTGCGGGCCACATAAAAACGCCGCCGTGCGGGTCGCGGTGCTTCCCAATCGATCTCTTCTGCCATGCGGAAAGCCATCTCCAGGTCGATGCCTTCTACCTGGGTCAGGTCTTCCGGACCAATAAACAACATTCCCAGCTTACGATATGCCACAATCCGCGCCGCCAGCTCTTCATCGATGCCATTCAGCCGGGCGATGTCTTTTGGTGGATCAAGATTAATGCGGATCAGCGTTCGTTCGTTCATTGGTTGGGAATGGTTCCGGCAGAAAGATGGAGCAGGGAGCGGTCCTCTAAAAAAACGAAGCGCTTAAGTTTGAGCCCCTCTGCACCTCATTTTATTTATAGCACGAAGAAAGTTCCGGGTCAATCACCAGACGCCGGAACCTTCATCAGATTTCCAAACAAATCCGAAAGTCTCCTTCCCCCTCTCCATCCGATGGAGAGGGGCAGTGGGTAAGGCTCCTTCCCTGTCCTACTCCACTCTTCCAAACGCCTTCAGGAACCGCAGATTTCGCAGCGTCAATTCCCCGCGCCACTCTTGCTGCGCCTGCGGCCATACCTCTGGGTACGCGCCAAACCAAGACCAGTTTGGCTCCCAGAACCCCCCTGGTGTCTGCGTCTCAATCACGTAATCCAAATGCTTCGACAGTGACTCCGCTAGCAAATCTGCCACCGCCGAGTCCGGGCTGTGCGCGGCCCACAGCGGCGGCAGGCAGTACTCCCCCCATTTTTCCGGGTTCTGTTCTACTGCTTCCGCCATGTGCGCTCGCAAATGGACCAGTAACCGCCTACGCAGATCTTCCGGAAGCTCCTGCGCTTCCGCCAGCTGCATTGCACATTCAAAGCTGCCACCGCTTGGCACGATCTTCTCGACCGCCGCCACCGTCTCCGCTGCCAGCATGTCCAGCCAGGCGTTCTCCGCCGCACGATTGTGGTACAGCGCCGCCAGGATTTCGCCGCGCGGCGAGATCACGAAATCGTCGAACGTCTTTGCCAGTGAGCCGTCTTCGTCGTGCCACCAGGGCGCATGTGGGTAGTTGTTAACGTCTATTGGCGCGATCCGCCAGGTGCGCGTCTGTGGGTCCAACGTTGACATGGCGTAAGCCGTCGCCCGCCGCGCCATCTCGTGCTCTGCCGGAACGCCACACTTGCACAGCCAGTCCAGAGCATGACCGGTCGCCAGCGCCGAAGAGCTTGGCGAGCGCATGTCCGGCTCAAACGCATGCCCGAAGCCCCCATCCGCATTCTGGAACGGCGCCAGGGCCTCGATCACCGCCTCCGATGAGCCCCCCTCGAAAAACCGTTCGAACAGCGCCCGTTCGATAGGGCGAGCTTGCGTCTTCAAATACTTGCGGGCGCGGCCGTATGCCTCGGGTGCTAATGGTTTCATCGATTTTCCTTCCTTCTAAAAGGTGGAACGCACTTCTAAAGTGCGTTCCACCTCAACCGGTGTTCTCCAAGATTTTAGCGCACGTTAAAGCTTCCCGAGCCGTGTCCATCTAAAACTAACAGGATGTGCGGCCCATTCGCAGCGTAGCCGTTCGTCTCCCAAATGCCCTCGTCCTGCCCCGACTGGCCTTGCGTGCGGGTCAGCTCGTTCGGCAGGTTGATGCTGCCCGAGCCGCTGTCGTTGACCTCCACCCGCAAGGGGCAGCCGCCGGGCGCATCGATCGTCTGGCTGCCGCTGCCGCCGTCCAGGTGGATCTCCACCCCGGCCGCACACGGCACGTTCACATCCAGGCTGCCCGAGCCGCTGTTGAGGTTGACCCGGTAAGGCTGCTGTGCGTCCGGCAGGCTCATGTCTACGCTGCCCGAGCCGCTGTCGAGGCTCAGCCGCTGCAGCTGAATCCCGCTCAGGTCCATGTTGACGCTGCCCGAGCCGCTGTCGACCGTCAGTTCGGTCGGCGCCAGCGGGCTCAGGCCGATCTGCCAGCGCCGCGGCTGTGCGCCAAGGGTATCGAAGAAGTTGAAGTTGGTGGGGGTGCGGGTCAGGCGCAGCGTCTTGTTCACGTCGCCCGTGGCGCTGAAGCGCACTTGCCCATAGTGATCGATGGTGGCGTTGAACAGGTCACCGCTGGAGGCGTCCAGCGGAAAGATCGAGGTGCTGACCGAGCCCAAATCCAGGTACACGTTCGCCGATTGGCTGTTGCCCAGCGGCTCGCTGAACACATCCGTCACCAGCGCAGGCGTGTTGACCAGCCCCAGCGACGGCGCCGCCAGCAGCACGTACACGATGAACGCCACCGCCAGCAGCCCGATCAGCCCCCCAATAATGGGCGAGATGCGCCCGAACAGCAGGTCCAGCCCCGCCACGATCAGCAGCACCGGCCACAACCGCAGCAGCGTCGCCCAGCTGACCGCCTGAATGTAGCCCAGGTTGGTCAGCAGCCAGATCACGCCAATCCCCAAGATCAGGATCGGCCAGAAGAAAGATCGATAAGGACGATTCATTTTCACTCCTCCTTGAATCACACGAATCCGCAATTTGTTTATACCATTTCATGTACGTTTAATATAGAGTGAAGTTGCAGTTGTCCGAGAGCAGCAAAAGTCCCTGGCGATCGCCAGGGACTTTTGCGCTCTCTCTTTCCTACTCTCTGCTCTCGAGCCGGATATCCCCACTCGTGCTCGCCTTCAGCTCCGAACCGCCCCCATTCACCGTCCCCACCCAGTGATTGTCGTCCAGTGTCCCGCCCATCGTCACTTCAAAATCCGAGCGGATCGTGCCGAACTTGCTCTCCAAGTCCGCATGGAAGGCGCTGTCCGCCGGCAGCGCCAGCCGGATGCTCCCAAAGGTGCTCGTCAGCGTCGACGGAGCGTCACCCAGGCTGCCCGCATATTCCAGATCACCGCTTTGCGACTTCAGATCCAGCGTCACATTCTCGCCGTCCAGGATCTTCACGCTGCCTTGCTCAACATCTGCAATCACCTTTCCACTCGCGCCGTCCAGCCGTACATCGCCGCTGTGGGTGGCCAGGTCGTACAGCGGCGTGTGCACCTGCGAGAGCCGCAGCGCGCCAAAGCTGCTGAAAACCTTGACCTTCTCGGCTGCCTGGATGCCGGTCAGCTCCACCTCGCCGCTTTGTGTGTAGGCGTTCACCCAGCCATACTCGCCGTTGGTTGCCGTGATGCTGCCGAAGCTGCTCTTCAGTGTCGCCCCACCGCTGGCCTTAGACGAAACCAGGCGCACTTCCCCGCTTTTTGTTTCCAGCGTGATCGCTGCTGCCTGTGCGTTGTGCAGCGAGACGCTGCCGAAAGACGAGGAGATCAGGATGTCCTTCTCTCCGGCGCTGATCTCGTTCGCCTCAACCTCCCCGCTGCTGGTCTCTGCGCTCAGCTCCCCCTGGATGCGGCTGGCCTGCACGCTGCCGAACGCCGAACTTACGTTCACGGCCCCGCTCACGCTATCCACCGTGAGGTTGCCGGACGCCGTGCGGGCATCCACGCTCGTCTCGGTGGGAACGAGGATCGTGAAGACGACCTCCACCGGCCGGCCGTTCGTCACTTCCATTGGCTCCTGTATCTTGATCGTCACCGTGTCGCCGGACTGCGTCATACGGATTTCTGTTTTTTGCAGGCGCTCCTGCGCCGTCTGTTGGTTGAGCGCCCAGGACTTCTTGGTCGCTTTCACCTGGATTTCTTTCAGCCCGGCTTGCCCGGTGATCTCCACGCTGCCGAAGCCGTTGTCCAGCTTCACCATCGCCGGCCCGCTGACCGAGAAGTTTTGTTCCACCACCTCTTCCGCCGTGGCCTGCCCGGTCGGCATCACTTCCACCTGCCGCACCGGCCCCACTTTGATCACCCTTGACGACCTCGGCAAGTAGGCAAAATTCGCCACGATCACGAGTCCCACACACGCCAGCATCAACCCGGCGATCACAATCAAAACGATGCCCCACTTTTTCATTTTTGTTCTCCTGATACAATAGTGTTGACAGCCTTTCAGGTAGTAAGACCCGCGATTCGCGAAAAAGTTTCAATATAGGCGTGTAGAGAATGGAGAATGGTGACTGCTCTTACGAAGCCTGGGCCGCTAAACCACTCTCTACTCTCTGTTCTCCAGGCTCTCCCGTTGAAACTTTTTACGAGCGAGCCGGTCTAACTGAAGAGGACAGATCCTTGTGACGAGCGAAGACGAACTGGTACGCCGGGCTCAGGCCGGAAATATAGACGCATTCGAGCAGCTGGTGCTTCAGCACCAGCAGTTTGTATTCAACCTGGCCCTCCGCGCCGTCTGTGACCCTCACGAAGCCCAGGACATCGCCCAAGAGGCCTTCCTGCGCGCTTGGCAGGCGCTGCCGCGCTTCAAGCGCAAGTCCCGCTTCCGCACCTGGCTTTACCGCATCGTCGTCAACCTTTGCTACAATCGCCTGCCGCGTCTCCACCAGGACCTACTGGCCGCCGACATCGACGACCCCGCTGAGCCCGCATCCGAACTGGCCGCCCCAGATGCCGTCGACCCCCAAACAAACCTCGAACGCCGGGACCGCATGGCATTCATCCAGCAGCAGGTCCAGGCGCTGCCCGAAGGCTATCGCCTGATGATCTTGCTGCGCTTTGTCAACGACTGCTCCTACGACGAGATCGCCGAGATCATGGACCTGCCCCTCGGCACCGTCAAGACCGGCCTGTTCCGCGCCCGCCGCCAACTGCGCGATACCCTCAGGGAGTACGAACATGTTGCGCTTTAATTTTCCCCCTCCTGTGCGCCTCTCCCGGACCCTAAAGGTCCATCCCAGTCGATCGGCCAATACCTCATTTACCACAGGGACCTTTAGGGTCTATTTCTCGAACGATCCTTCATCCTTTACAAAGGAGCTAGCGGTATGAACAACCAATCCGACTTCCCTGAAATCGACGTCGCCCTCCACTCCCTGCCCCTCGACAAACCCCCGGCCGGCCTTGCGCAAAACGTTATGTCCGCCGTGCGCGCCCAACCCCGGATGGGCTGGGCCTGGGTGCGCCGCGGCCTGCTGCTGCTCTTCGCCGAAGCCCTGATCGTCCTTGCCCTGGCCTGGCTCTACCTCCCGCCCGGCTTCGACTTCTACCTCAAACTCCAGCTGGACTACTGGCTTCTGCGCCTGCAGTATCAGGCTGCCCTCTTCCCACCGGCGCAAGGCGCGGCCCTGCTTGCCCTCGGCCTGTCGCTGCTGGCCTTCGGGCTCTATGCATCCAAGAAAACCACACAGAACCACGGATAGCAGAATGGCGATGTTCCATGGAACATCGCCATTGTTTTCACAGTCATAATATTCGTGTTATTCGTGGTTTTGTGTGGTCACCACACAGTTTTTCCCCTGCTCCTTACCGTTTAGCATCGCATGATCCGCCCCCCGAATGCTTTCGCTGGCCGAGGCGCCTTGCGTGTAGGTATTCACTCCGAACGTCATCGTAATGCAGACTTGCAGTTGCTGGTAGTAGAAATTGCGGAAACACAACTGCTCTCGGACGCAGTTGGCCACAAGCTCGGCGCTTTCCAATCCCGTCTCGGGCAGCAGGATCAAGAACTCCTCACCGCCCCAGCGCGCGATCTGGTCTTGCCCGCGCAGCATCTCCGACAGCAAATGCGCAATCAACTCCAGCACGTAATCGCCGCACTCGTGACCGTAGCGGTCGTTGAACAGCTTGAAATCGTCCACGTCGCACAGGATCAGAGAGAAGGGCCGCCCGCCGCGCTGCACCCGCTTCATCTCCCGTTCGATCTGCTCTAAAATCGTACGCCGGTTGAGCAGGTGCGTCAGCGGATCGGTGGTCGCCAGCCAGCGCAGCTGCTCGTTTGCCCGCCGCAGCTCCGCTTCGACAATGCGTGTGCTGCTCACGTAATAGTAGGAAAGGAAGCAGAATAATAAAAACATCCCCAAGATGTTGAGGAAGTAGAGCAGGGTGCGCGCGTCCTGACGGATGGGAATGGACGGCTCTATTTGTCGGGTGAGCAGGTACAACCCGCCGTACAAAATGAACAGGCCTGACGAGGCGCCGAGCTTGGATCGGAAGGTATGGAACACCGGGAAGAAGAACACCATCGGGATCAGGCAGATGATGTAATAATGGAAACCGCTGTTCCACCCCAGCAGCGGGACTGCCACCGCGGTGTGCGCCAGGACTTCTACCGCCCCCAAAAGCTGCGAGATGTTCTGATAGCTCTTGTTGTTGAGGTAGATGCAAATCAGGTATGCTGAAACGCTGCCAACGTTCAGCAGCGCCAGCGGAAGGATCCCCAAGGCCGTGAACAGCGCCAGGAAGATCGCGTGCATGACCAGCGCCACCCAGCAAATAGAATTGACGACCGCCAGAAATTGGGCGCTTTCTGCCGGGAGGTCTTTAATTTGAAGGGGCTTCTGGTCAAAAAATTTAATCATAGGCTTGCGTTAAGCAGAATTGCACGGGCAGACTTGAATTTCAGGGAGGGAATGCTGCGGCAGTAGCGTCCCCTCTAAGTTATGCCGCTGTAATGCAATGATAGATAGTCTTAATTTTAGAGAGCTCTTGATTGAATCGCAAGCGTGAGCGCTTGACAAACACCTTACACTTTTAACGGCTGCCAGGTTGCTTCCCCTATCAATCTGGGATATACTTCCTCTAGCGTAACGGCTTTGTGAGGGGCCTTGCCCAGGACCCTCATCTTCAACCGTTACACTCGAATATACGGTACGAAGGGAGAAATAATATGGCACGCCGTACAACTTCCGACGAAAACAAACTCATCCGCATCCTTGGGCGTATGCCCTTCGACCCTGAAAAAGTTCAGGAATGGGACTCCATTGTCAGCGCCAATGGGCTGAACGAAGAGGTGGCCCATGAGATTCAGAAATATGTTGCCGACCTTGAGCCCATTGAAGACGAAGAAGAGCTGTCCCGCCGCGCCCACAACGCCGCCGAGATCAACCTCATCATCCGCCGCTGGCGTCTCTCTCAAAACCTGCCCAAGCGCCGCTAGTTTTTAATAACAGAGCAGCCTTTCATCTGCGCGAAGCCCCCCTCTCAAAAAGATGTACTGCGCAACGTACCCGCAAGGGTAGAGGGTTGATGACGACGGAAGAGCTTTCTCCCCTCCCCATCCTTGGCGAGGGGGGTTTCGCACGGATGAGGCCCGACTGGTGTGAGCAGGCTCTTTGCGTTCTTCTTTCTGGTATACTATCCCCACCATCCTCACACCAGGTGTAGACGATTGACAGAACGCCTTACTTCTCTTCGGAATGACCCCCGGTATCTACAGCACCAGCGCGAGCGCGTCCAGCATTGGGATGGCGTCGCGCAGAAAAAAGATTCCTGGCATGGCGTAGGCGACTACTATCACCGCCGCCTTGCCGGCATCTACCGCTTCCTCGTTCCCCCCGGTCAGCGCATCCTCGAGGTCGGCTGCGGCGACGGCAGCCTGTTGGCTGCTTTGCAGCCCTCCTACGGCGTCGGCATCGATTTCTCCGGCGAGAACCTCGGCCGCGCCTGCGAGCGCTACCCCCACCTGAACTTCCTGGCCGCCGACGCCCATGAGTTCGAGCTGGGCGAAACCTTCGACGTCATCATCCTCTCCGACACGCTCAATGAGCTGTGGGACGTGCAGGCCGTGTTGGAGCGTTTGCAGCCCCTCTGCACCCCCTCCACTCGCATCATGATGAACTACTACAGCCGCCTGTGGGAGTATCCCCTCAAGGCGGCTCGCTCGCTCGGCCTTGCCACCCCCAACCTCTACCAGAACTGGCTGACCATCGAGGATACCGCCAACCTGCTCTACCTCTCCGGCTTCGAGGTCATCCGCAACTGGGACGAGATCATCTGGCCGCTTGGCACGCCCATCCTTGCGCCCTTCATTAACAAGTTTGTGGTCAAGCTCTGGCCTTTCCGCCACCTGGCCCTGACCCACTTCACCATGGCCCGCCCCTGCCCGCGGCCCCGCACCCAAGAGCCGCCGCTCGTCTCGGTGCTGGTGCCCGCCCGCAACGAGGCCGGCAACGTGCCTGCCATCTTCGAGCGCGTGCCCGAGATGGGCGCCGGCACCGAACTGGTCTTCGTCGAGGGCCACTCCACCGACGACACCTACGCCGCCATCGAGGCCGCCATCGCCGAACATCCCGAGCGCAATGCCGTTTTGCTTCGCCAGCCCGGTAAGGGCAAGGGCGACGCCGTCCGCTACGGCTTTGCCGCCGCCCGCGGTGACGTCCTCATGATCCTCGACGCCGACCTGACCGTCCCGCCCGAAGACCTGCCTCGCTTCTACGATGCACTCGTCTCCGGTAAGGGCGACTTCATCAACGGCGTCCGCCTGGTTTACCCGATGGAGAAGCAGGCCATGCGCTTCTTCAACCTGCTCGGCAACAAGTTCTTTTCTTCGGTCTTTTCCTGGCTGCTTGGGCAGCCCGTCAAAGACACCCTGTGCGGCACCAAAGTTTTGTGGAAATCGGATTACAATAGCATCGTAGCCAACCGTTCCTACTTTGGGGATTTCGACCCGTTTGGCGACTTTGACTTGCTGTTCGGCGCTGCCCGGCTCAACCACAAGATCATCGACCTGCCCATCCGCTACCGCGAGCGCACCTACGGCACTACCAACATTCAGCGCTGGAAGCACGGCATGTTGTTATTGCGCATGGTCGCTTTCGCCGCCACCCGCCTGAAGTTTATCTGACCGGAACTGGTTTAATCGTATGGAACAACCTTCGCTCTTTTCACAGGTCTCGCTGACCGTCACCGATATCACCCGCTATCTGCGACAGCTGTTAGAGAGCGATATGCTTTTGCAGGATGTGTGGGTGCTCGGGGAGGTCTCGAACCTGTCGCGCCCCAGTTCCGGTCACATCTATTTCACCCTCAAAGACAACCAGTGCGCCTTGCGCTGTGTCATCTGGCGCAGCGCGGCGCAGCGCCTGCGCTTCGATCTGCAGAACGGCATGGCGGTTGAGGCCCACGGCTCGATCAGCCTGTACGAGCAGAGCGGCCAGTACCAGCTTTACGTGATCGCCGTGCGCCCTGCGGGCGAGGGTATGCTCTACCAGCGCCTGATGCGCCTCAAGGCCGACCTGGAAGCCGAGGGATTGTTCGACCTCGAGCGCAAGCGATCCATCCCCCCCTTCCCCAAACGCATCGGCATCGTCACCTCACCCTCCGGCGCCGCCTTGCAGGATATGCTCAACACCCTGCGCCGCCGCTTCCCGCTGGTCGAGGTGCTGCTCGCCCCCTGCTCCGTTCAGGGCGCCGAGGCCCCCGCCGAGATCGTGCGCGCCATTCAGGCCCTCAATCATGCCGACCCGCCCGACGTGATCCTGGTTGCTCGCGGTGGCGGCTCGCTCGAAGACCTGTGGGCCTTCAACGATGAGCGCGTCGTCCGGGCCGTATGCGCCTCCCGCGTGCCGGTCATCACTGGCGTCGGCCACGAGACGGACTTCACCCTGGTCGATTTCGCCTCCGACCTGCGCGCACCCACCCCCACCGGCGCCGCCATGCTGGCTGTGCCCGACGTGGACGACCTGAAGGAGTCTCTCCTGGCGACTGAGGAACGCCTTAACGCCGTCTACCGGGGCATCCTTTACAGCCACCGCGCCGACGCGGACGCCTTGCGTTCCGACCTGCTGCGCGCCTCGCCGCTCTGGCGCATCCGGAACAGCCTCCAGCGCCTCGACCACCTCGACCAGCGCCTGGAGCGCGCCGCAGTGGGGGGGCTGTCGCTCAAACGCCTCAAGCTGCAGAATGCCACCCAGCGTCTGGCAGCGCTCAACCCCACTGCCGTCCTCCGGCGCGGCTTCGCCATCGTCCGCAAAGCCGAGGACGGTGCCATCGTCCGCGATCCCGCCCGGCTGGCCCCCGGCGACCGCCTGCACATCCGCGTTGCCAACGGCGATTTTAATGCCGATGTCGCTCCTTCATCCGGCTCGTAGCGACAGGCATCCTTGCCTGTCGTTTTGATTGGCATACAACTTGGAACTGAAGGGTTTTAGAACTACTCGCTGCCTTCTCTACCCGAGATTAGGGTCTATGCTGTAAAAATCTCGACTGAAATCTGGACCAACCTATATGACTGAACCCACACCAATTGAATCCCTCACCTACGAACAGGCCTTCGCAGAGCTCGAATCCATCATCGAAGCTCTCGAAGCCGACCAATCCTCCTTGGAAGAAGCCATCTCTCAGTTCGAGCGCGGCCAGGCCCTCTCCAGGCGCTGCTCCGATCTACTCGAACAGGCCGAGCTGCGCATCCGCCAGCTGACCGGGCAGGAAATGCGCACCCAATTTGAAGAAGACGAAGAGGATCTGGAGTCCTGACCTTTGAGCGAGCTGCATGACTGGCGAATTCTGGTTTCTGGCCTGGGAGCCTGGTGGCTGGCCCAGTGGCTCAAGCCGTTCGTCCACTACACCGTCGCCCGGCGCTGGAATTGGGCTCTGTGGTTCAGCGTCGGCGGCATGCCCAGCTCCCACTCTGCCCTAGTCACCGCCACCGCCTTCGCTGTCGGGCTCTTCTCCGGCTTCGATACCCCCACCTTCGCCGTCGCTTTCGCCATGGCCATGGTCGTCGTCTATGATGCCGCCGGACTGCGCCGCCAGGCCGGCTTCCACGCCCAGCGCCTCAACTTGCTCATCAATGAGCTCTTCAGCGGCCAGCCCATCACCGATCAGTCCCTCAAAGAAGTCCTCGGCCACACCCCCCGCCAGGTCATCGCCGGCGTCCTGCTCGGCCTGGCCGTCCCTGCCTTCATCGCCCTCGTCTGGCCGTGATGATCATAAAATAGCCCCACGCCAAGGCGCCGTGCGCATCATTAAAGAAATCAGGTTTCTGTCAGAAACCTGATTTTCCCGCAAACGGGTCTTAAGGATGTCTAAGGCCCTTCGGATCTAAAATCCCAGTTCGCTTAGAATATCATCCGGCTCCCTCGGTGTGGGCGATGGGTTCGCCTTCCCCAGCAGATTCTCCCAGAAGCGCGGATCATACCGCCGTGAACGCACCACCATCGGCATCGGCATGCCCCAGCCCAGCAGCAGCACCTCCTCCTTCGGCTGCAGCCTCGACAGCATCCCGCGCAGCGTGTCCCGCCCGGCCAGGCCCGACAGCACCGCCCCAATGTCCGACTCATCCCCCAACCAGCCCGAGATGCGCGTCCCCAGCTGCGACATCACCTCGTCGTAGATCTGGGATGGGCGCTGGTCGATGATCAGCAGCGTCACGTAGTACTTGCGCATCTCGCGCGCGATCGTGCTGAACGCAGTCTGCGACGCCATCTCGCGGTTGAGCAGCTTGTGCGCCTCTTCCACCACGATGACCAGCGGCCGCGGCTCGCTGCCCTTCACGTTCGAGTGCGAGCGGTAGTAGTTGGTGCGTTCCTCCCACACCGCCCGGATGCGCCGGGTCAGGATGTTCGCCACCAACAAATAGTCCAGGTCGCGCTCGTAATCCCCAAACGACAGCACCACATGCTGGCCCGCATCCAGCCACTTGACGATCTGCTCCAGCGCGTCCGCCGCCGGGCTCTCCTCCACGTAGTCCAGGTGGAATACCCGGTTGAGCTTGCCGTGCAGCCCCTCGGCGGCCATCACGTTGACGCCCGCCTCGTTGGCCCAGGCCGCCACGCTGTCCGGCGCAGGGACTTTCTTGCCGTCCTCGGTCTCGATCGCCGCCCCCACCTTCATCTGCTTGAACTCGTGGTACCAGCGCCTGGCCCCAAACGTGCTGATCAGCGCGTCCAGGGTGGTGGGGGTGGTCTCTTTCAGGTTCAGCTCGTGCGACAGCATCTCGATGTCCTGCGGCTGGATGTCGCTCTCGCCCAGGGTCAGGTGGAAGTCCGGCGTCTGCCCCCGGATGGACGCGCTGCGCCCCAGCCCCACCAGCCGCACCTTCTGCGGGAACTTGCTGCGCAGCCCCGGCACCTTTTCATTCCGGTCGCTGTCGGTGTCGTCCAGGCCGTATTCGTTGTGCATGTCGAACACCAGCACGCTCGCCTCGTTGTACTGGATCAGCCCGGCCAGGATGATGCGGGTCAGGAACGACTTGCCCGTGCCGGTCGAGCCGAAGATGCCGCTCGAGCGCTGCACGAATTTCTTGAGGTCGATGCACACCGGGTGGTTCTGCTCGCGCGTCGAGCCGATCTCGAACTTGTCCTTGTCATCCGGGCTGCCGAAGATCTCGGCCACGTCGCCCGCCTGCGCCAGCCGCACCCCGGCGTGATGGGATGGGATGGTCTTGACCGGGATTGGCCGCGCATCGCTGGGATGCTCCAGCCGCCAGCGCTCGTACCCCGGCGACCCCGGCTCCGGCCCGCACTCCAGCATCAGCGCCGGCAGCACTTCCAGGTTGGTGTACAGCGTCTGCCCGTGCAGCAGCTTCGCCAGCTCGCCCGGCAGGCGCTGCTCCGACTGCTCGTCTGCAAAGCGCGGGTCGGTCGAGCCCAGCACCAGGTCGGTCACCAGCCCGTAGAACTGCCAGTCGCCGCTCTCGATCACCACGAACCCGCCCTCCTGGATCTGCTGCGGCGTCAGCGTCAGCCGCACCCGCAGGTTATCCTTCAAACTCCCACCCACCACATACCCGATCATTTCATTCATTGTTCTCTCCATTAAGAGCTGATCTGCAAAGAAGCCCAAGCGCCGCTGTTTTATCTCCCTCTCTCCTCCGCGCGCCTCAATTCTCCCTACTGAATCAATTCCGCATCCGACAGCGCGCTCAACACTGCCATCAGCGTCGGATAATCATCCCGCAGCAGCGTGATCAGCTCCTGCGTCGCCGAGGAAGCCCAACCCGCATTGCCTCGCTCACGGTGCATCACCGCCGCCGAGCGCAGGTGCGCCGCCAGCAGCTCTCCCACCGGCAGGTCCGCAGCCCGCAGGATGTGCCGGAAATACCCAAACCGCCCGGCTCCGGTGAAACCGCACACGTCGTCCCCGTCGCACAGGTAGATCGCGTCCAGCGTCAGCGGCGGGCGCGGCGGCAGCAGATGCAGCGACCGCCGCCCATCGCAGTATCCCACGAACAGCACGCTGATCTCCACCGGCACGTTGCGGTTGAGGCGGTTATCCAGCAGCACCTCCTCGGGCACGTTCTCCGCCGTGACCAGCTGCCGCACCAGCCCGTCGTCATCGATGTGGATGTCGTGCACCAGCCCGTACACCTCACGGCCCCGGCCAATCGGCACCCGCACCATCTCGCCGAACTCCGGCGCGCCCTCTTGCGACACCCGGCAGCCGATCACGCAGCCGGTCGTCCCGGCCCGCAGCAAACGTCCAATGGCGATTGTGGTTGTCATGATTGATACCTCGTTTTCCCACCCAGAATGTCTTTGTTGGCCTGTTTGTGCGACGCGCCTTCCACACCCAGCCCCTGGCGGCGCAGCTCCAGTGCGATCATGTCGCCCAGTTGACGCTTCTCGTCGAAACTCACCACCGCCACCTCGTGCGCCCGCTGCAGCGCGTACGGGTATGGCTGCGCCCCCATCTGCCGGCACTGGGTCACCAGCGCCGCGTGCAGCAAATCGACCGCTTCCGGATCGCACGCCACCCACTGCGGCAGCTCGAACTCGCGCCAGGTAGGGACGCCCCGTCCGTCCAACATTGATATAGAAGAAGTGCAGCGCCGTGACGCCAATGAACTTGCGCGCCTGGCTGGACTGGATCTGGAACAGCGCCGAGCGTTCACCCGGCTGCAGCAGCCCTGCGAACAGCGTCAGGTCCATCACCGGTCGCAGCGGTCGCTCTTGCCCGGCTTTCTCCAGGTCTGCGCCGTGCAGCTCGGTCAGCTCCAGCAGCCGCACCACCAGGTCGCCGCGCGGCCGGTCCACGTAGCCGGCCGTGACCGCACCCTGCTCCGCCAGCCGCGCCAGCGCCACCAGGTAGTCGTCGAACAACTGCTGGAACTGCCCCCGCTCGCGCGGTTCGCGGAACAGCTCCAGCGGCCCATCCGTCAGGGTCAGCAGGCTGCCTTCTTCCAGCGCGGCCAGGTCCGCCAGCGCCTGGCGCTCGGCCAGGTCACGCATCAGCGCCACCACCTCTTCACCCACCGGGCCGTCCTTGGTCTCCAGCTCGTCGTGATACAGCAGCTTGCTCTGGATGATCTCGCGCGGCGCTTCGCCCGGCGTCATCCGGATCGCGCCGACGTTGATCACGCCAAACTGCACTTGGGCGTGCCGGTCGGGGTTGATCTGCGAGCCGTCCGCCGCGATCAGCGCCTGCGGGCCCGGCGTATCGGGAAGCGGCTTGTGCAGCGTCAGCGGCTCGTCCAGCGGCACGGCGCAGCGCAGCCCGCTGTAATAGGTCGTCGCCGCCTCCACCAGCCGCCGCAGCTCCTCCATCTTCCCGGACCAGGCCTGCAGCAGCGCCTTAGCGCGGGCCGCCTTCTCGTCCAGCAGCTTCTGCCGCTCGGGGGCTTGCTGGCCCATCTCTTTGATTTGGCTCTGGATCTCTTGAAAATTTACCGGCATGTTCTCCCCTGTGGGATCGGTGTGGGCTTTGCTCTTGTTATTGTAGCATCAGACCTGAAACGCAAAGTCGCAAAGACGCAAAGGCTGGCAAGTTTTAAGCTTTCTAATCCACAAGGCCGTGCACGGTCCTTGCGACTTCAGGCTTAAAGCTTTAAAACCCTTGCGTCTTTATATCTGAGCGTTTCTATTTTATTAACTTTGCGCTTTCGTGCCGCATTCTCCGCAGAACTTCGCCCCAGACTCCAACTTTGCCCCGCACTCCTTGCAGAACGCGGCCGTCTTCAGCTTCGCCCCGCACTCGGGACAGAACTTGGCGTTCGTCGCCAGTGGCACGCCGCACGCCGGGCAGCTCGCCCGCACGCCCTCGCGCCAGCTTTCCTCTTTCAGCATCCCCCGGTCTTCCTCGGCCATCTGCGAGTGCGACCAGATCTCCTCCACCGTGCGGCTGGACTGCGCCGCGCTCATCTCGACTCCCAGGTCCGGCGCGCACTCCTTGCACAGGCCCTTCTTGTTGTTCCAGCAGCTCTTGCGGCATACCCAACTGGAGCAGCGCGGGCACTGCACGAAGCTGGGCCGCAGCTCGTTGGCCGCATCGATGAACGCCTGGTCGTGCGCCCGCTCACAGCTGGACGAGCGCACCCGCTCCGATACGTCCGCCGCCTGCCCGACGATCCCGCCGAACAGATCGCTCGCAATACCCAGCGCGCTGCTGACTGTGCCCAGGGTGAACGGCTTGAAGCGTGTCCGGAAACCATTTCCGCATCGGTCGCAGAAAAACTCGAATTGGAAACCCTTGTCGGTGCTGTGATCGGTGTAATTCCGGCTGAATTGAATGCTGTCTTCGCTCATTGTTCGTCTCCGATGGGTTGGTAAAGGGATGAACTGAGTATATAACGGAAACGGGGGGAGGGCAACTAAGATTTTTTCAAGGGTGCGAAATAGAAATGTAGAATTGAGCAGCGATGGTTCGCCGCTCAATTCTACATTTCTATTTCGCACCCTGGTTTTTCTTTAGAGCGAGCTTGACGACGGCGCTGCCTGTGCCGGTCCCGCCGCTTTTCTCCGCGTGTACACGCGGCTGCCGAACAGCAGCGACAGCGCCAGGAGGGTAAAGCCAATGCCGCCGATCAGGCCGGTGGGGTCCGGGCCAAGCAGCGCAACCGGCGCACCCGCCAGCAGGTACCCGGGCAGCGCTGAGGCTGCGTTGATCGCGCCGTGCCCCAGCGCCGCCGGCCACACGCTGCCGCTGCGCAGTGTGGCCCAAGACAGCAGCACGCTCATTGCGACAACGAACACCAGGTATACCACCGGGGTCAGGAAGGTCGCGCCAGGGACGAGGCGAATGCCCATGAAGAGCAGCGGCCAGTGCCACACGCCATGGATCAGGCCGGTCAGCAAGGCCGCTTTGCGCGCCTCGGTCCCGTCGAAATCGCCGGAGCCGGTATAGCCTTTCATCAACTTGGGCAGCAGGTAGGCTCGCCAGCCGAACTCCTCACCCAGCGAGACCACCATATTGATCGGCGTCGAGATGATCACCAACGACAGCGTCATCGATACCAGGATCAGCCAGGGGTTAGCCGCCGCCGAGGGCGTTCCTTGCACCAGATTCTGAATGGCGCTGAGATTGGGGTCGAAGGATTGTGGGAAGAGCAGGTAAAAAACGCCACCGCCCACGATGACCGCCACGAGCGGCAGGAACCAAACGGCCAGGTAGGCCGGCCAGCCGCGTTTGAAGTTCGGCCGCAGCCACAGGTTCCCCCAGCCTTCCCTCGTTACCAGGCGGGTGAGGATGTTCGCCAGCCAGGGCGTCGCAATAAAAACGATGTTCGCGGTCGCCACGGCCTGGGCCAGGTTGCTCGACATCGTCAAATAGATCGCCAGGGCCGCCGCCCAGGGAATGCAGAAGGCAAACCCTAGAAAGATCCAAATGCGTTTCGCGTTCTGATTTGCAGCCATTGCCTTTCTCCTGTGATGAATCCCGATTTACCCTTTGTTAACGGAAACAGCGCCAAAAAGTTGCAGCCCTGTCGACCGCATTCAACCATGTAGCGACAGGCATCCCTGCCGACCGCATTCAACCATGTAGCGTTAGGCATCCCTGCCTATCGTCCTTCGCCAACCAGGGATGGGCGGCCTCGATTTCGTTTTCAATCAACGCTAAAGGAATGAAATGAGTATATATCGGAAATGGGGGAAGGGCAACGATCTACTTCAACTTGATTTTAGATTACGCCTGATCGGCGTCACGATCTCGTAGGACAAACACCCCCAACGGATATTCTTGAACCAGAACCTCCAGAGGAATATCCAAACCCTTGCTGAGATTGCGGATCATGCGCAGGGATAATGGGCGCTTGCGGTTGAGAATTTCAGAGACACGGGAGCGATTGCCAATATAAGGTTCCAGGTCTTTACGGGCCAGTCCCAAACGGTCCATTTCGAACTGGATGGCCTCGATCGGATCGGGCAAAGGCAGCTTGTGGTGCACTTCTTCATACGCCTCAACCAGAGTAACTAAAATCTCCAGCCGGTCGCCTTCCGGCGTACCCGGTTTGGCATCGAAAATCCGATCGATTTCTTCCAGCGCGGCGTTATATTCTTCTTCCGTGTGAATGGGTTTGATGTACATTGATAATATTTTAGAGAATTAATTACTGCTGATAGGTTGGCTTAAACTATATTGGGCATTTGATCCCATGTAATACCTTCTAGGATTCTCCCAGTTTTTTTCTTGTTTGTCCCTCCCCATTGTTTAAAGAAAAATGGAACTTTTTGTTTAATACAGGCATCTCTAATAGACACTACCCATAAAGGATCAATAGTGCGAGCTTTAGGTCCAGATTCACCACCTGAAATAACCCAATCTATGTTTTCAAGATTTAGGTTTGGAATTGGGCCAAGTAGTGGTTCAAGTGAAAGAAATTTTATTGAAGCATTTACAGACCGAAGATGGTCTATACGATATGTATATTTATCATTTTCAACGCTTACTCCCATCCATACATTACTTGGCCATTCTATACTATTTGCCAACTTTGATAGTCTTGAAGATCGCTTCGTTAATACTTGAAATGTGTGCCATGAAGCCTCTTTCATAACCTGAAAAACGCTCAGTATAAATTCAAATGGTACATCTTCATGGAACAGGTCACTCATAGAATTAACAAAAATAAATTGGGGAGTTTTCCATGATAATGGCAAGCGTAAAGAGTTTTCATGTAAGGTTAATCTAAAGCCATTTTGGTAGTTAGGATTTCCCATGGCTTTAAGTCTAGCTGCCATCCTTTCTGCATAGCAATGTTTGCAGCCCGGGCTAACTTTTGTGCAACCAGTTAGTGGATTCCACGTTGAATCTGTCCATTCAATTCTTGATGATGCCATCCTTTTCCTCCTCTTTACTGCTACGACAATATTGTAGCACAATTGTTCTGATTTTAAAAGGGGACAGGAAATGTAACTATAACATCATCTGGAAAAGAATTCCTCCTTCGCTTACTACCATTAAGCTTTAGCGGCTCAACTGAAAGCTCATCCTTGTTTTCTAAGTTACACATTGCTTTTTTCATGTGTGTAGCTAAATATGGCGTTTTATCTTCAACATATTGTCTAATCTCATAAACCGACTTCCGCTTTCCTTGAAATTCTTTAGTGAGTAAAACAGCTAACTCTTGAGATGGATCATCTTTAAACAAAACTGGCTGATTTGGATTAGTAGCGTCTGAAAAGTAAAAACCAGATGATTGATCTACCTTCCAAAATGCCTCTTTAATCTTAATATGACCAAGAGCATTATTGGAAGCAAAGAAGAGATAGTAAATTATTCTATTCTTTCTATCGCGCATTTCAAAATATCTGACAAACTTAGCGCATTTTTCAAGTTGCTCTTGATATAAATTCTTAAAATTTTTTACTCGATTTCCACAGAAATTAATAACTTCAAGAACTTTTTTTGTTCCAAAAAGTTCAACAATATGCTTCTTGACTTGGTCGTCTGGATGTTCAGTAAATCGATTAATAGAATCTGCCATTATATTTATAAACACTTCTGTTTTTGGGTTATTTAAGAGTCGTTCTACTAACCGAAAGGGGGCCCCCTTAAAACCAAAAGGATCAATGAAGGCAAAAGTAGGGGCCATTCTTTCACCTTTCGCATCCATATTATCAAGTAATTCTGTTAGTGTGTCTTCAAATTGATTTTGTATTGGAAAAATTATAAAATTATTAGGAGTTGCTATTTTATCTAGCTCACTTTTTAAGTGGTCAATCCGATCTTTGTTTTCATCAACAAACAAGAATGTACAATTGTTTATGCGGTTTTGCTGATTATGATCTATCGCTAACTTTAGAGCAATAATTGGGGATCCCTCTTCCCCCTTCTTATAACGTCCAGGACCACAAAAACCATCAAGGTAAATAACCCTTGGATTTTTTCCTCCCATTATTCCAAACCATGCTCCTAAATATCTTCTCAATATCGCATGTTTTGCGGCTGTATGTGGTTCCATCTCCCAGAGTGTTTCTGTAGGTGCTGGCATTGATCTTTCCTTTTGGTTGGTCTAAATGTTTGGGACTGTTCTTTTATTATTTACAAATTAGCCTTTTTATGATTCCAGTTTCTTAAGATAATATTTTCAATATGAATGGAAAGTGAAATGAGGCGGAATTATTCTAGGTCTAAAAATATTCCCAGTCAAGCGAGGTTAGTGAATTACAAGTATCAAATCCGTTTAATCCGTTCCCAGAAATCCGTTGACAGCTTCTCCCTTCCCCCATCTCCACCACGCCCCGCAGCGGGTAGAGCGCCAACTCATCTTCCGACCGCTTTTCAACTTCCTTTTCGTTTTTCGGGAACGAATTCCAGTTCCCCAATTCCCCAATTCCCCGGTTACCAATCTCCCACACCCCCGACTGCTCTATACTCTCTACTCTCTTCCTCCAACCAGAGTATAATTCCCCCATGCCCTACACAAACTTTACCCCCCTTCTCGAAGTCACCCGCGGACCGATCGTCGAGTCGGTTCACTACGGCGTCGCTGCCGTGGTCGATTCCAGCGGCCGCCTGATCGCCTCTTACGGCGACCCGCAAACCGTCACCTACCTGCGTTCCTCCGCCAAGCCCTTCCAGGCCCTGCCCCTGATCGAGCTCGGCGGCGCCGAAGCCTTCGGCCTCTCCGACAAAGAGATCGCCGTTACCTGCGCCTCGCACCAGGGCACCGACGATCACTACGCCACCGTCTCCTCCATTCAGAAGAAGGCCGGCATCAAAGAGACCGACCTGCGTTGCGGCGTCCACACTCCCTTCCACCGGCCCACCGCCGACGCCCTCGTGCTGCGCGGCGAGCAGCCCACCCCCAACCGCCACAACTGCTCCGGCAAGCACACCGGCATGTTGGCCCAGGCCGTCCTGCGCCAACTGCCCATCGAGGACTACCTCAACCCCCAGCATCCCGTCCAGCAGGCCGACCTGATGGCCTTCTCCGAGATGTGCGGCGTCGATCCGGGCTCTGTCAAGCTCGGCACCGACGGCTGCTCGGCCCCGGTCTTCGCCGTGTCGATGTACAACGCCGCGCTCGGCTTCGCCCGCCTGGTCGACCCCTGTGACGTGCCCGACCGCCGCGCCGCCGCCTGCCGCCACATTGTGCGCGCCATGACCAGCCACCCCGATATGGTCTCCGGCCCCGAGGGCTTTGACACCCTCCTGATGGAGTTCGCCCGCGGCCAGGTTGTCACCAAAGGCGGCGCCGAAGGCTATCAGGCTGCAGGCGTCTTGCCCGGCGTGCTCGGCCCCGGCAGCCCCGGCCTCGGCATCACCCTCAAGATCTCCGATGGCGACCCCACCGGCCGCGCCCGCGCCCTCATCACCCTCGACATCCTCCGCCAGCTGGGCGTCTTCACCGAAGAGCAGATCCATACCATGCCCCACTTCGGCGATTGGACCGTCTACAACTGGCGCAAACTCGATGTCGGCGAGATGCGTCCCTTCCAGACCCTCACCTGGCATCAGGAGCCCATTCGTGGTCGCTGCTAGTCAAGACGGAGAGCGGCCCGACACTGAACTGATCGAGCGCGCCATGGCCATTTACGAGCGCCTGCTCGACCACTTCGGCATGCCCGATTGGGGCGATCCGCTCCCGCCGCTCGACGAGCTGGTTTCGACCATCCTCTCGCAGAACACCAACGATCGCAACCGCGACATGGCTTTTCAGGGGCTGCGTTCCCGCTTTAGCTCCTGGGAGGCCGTGCGCGACGCCCCCCTCGACGACGTGATCGGCGCCATCCGTCCCGCCGGGCTCGCCAACCAGAAGGGCGCTCGCATTCAGGAGGTCCTGCGCCAGATCACGGAGGAACGCGGCGAACTGAACCTGGAATTCCTGCGTGAACTGGATACCGAAGAGGCGCGCACCTGGCTGCTGCGCTTCAAGGGCGTCGGGCCCAAGACCGCCGCCATCGTGCTGGTCTTCTCGCTCGGCAAGCCCGCCTTCCCGGTCGACACCCACGTCCAGCGCGTCACCGGTCGCCTTGGGCTGCGCCCGCAGAAGATGACCGCCGAGCAGACCCACGCCTGGATGGAGCAGCTCTTCCCGCCCGAGATCTACGGCCCCGCCCACATCCTGCTCATCTACCTCGGACGCCGCATCTGCCACGCCCGCAACCCCGAGCATGAGATCTGCCCCGTCAAGCACCTTTGCGACTACTACCAAGGCCTGATTTCCTAGTTGACATCCCAGACCCTGGTGGAGATTGACAACCAGGCCCGGCAATGCCGGTCGGTTACCTCAGACAGCCCTTACAGGGTGCTTCGCGAGGATGTCTGAGGCTACGTGATCGGGAGACACCTCTGGCGGGGACACGCCCCACACCGGCCGCCCCGATCGCGGTCAATCTTATTTCTCAAAGCCGGTTAGCATGGAGCGGCTGCATGAAAGCAGACTGGTGGAAAAACTGGCGTGAAAAAGCCGCCGCACTCAAGCGCCAGGTTTTGGCCTTGTACCTGGCCTACCGCCACCCGCGCACGCCCTGGTACGCCAAGGCGCTCGCCCTGCTCGTGGTCGCCTACGCCCTCAGCCCCATCGACCTGATCCCCGACTTCATCCCGCTGCTCGGCTACCTCGACGATCTCATCCTCCTGCCGCTGGGCGTTCTGCTGGTGGTCAGGCTCGTCCCGCCCGCCGTGATGGCCGAATGCGAGCGCCGTGCTCGTGAGATGGAGACGGCCGGCGCGCCGCAGTTCCGCTGGATGGGCCCGGTCGTCGTTCTGCTGTGGCTCATCGCCCTTGCCCTGGCCGTGTCTGTCGGCCTGTCCATTTTCCGCAGTCGCTGACCCCGCCGTTCACCCCGCTCGGCGATAGCCGGCGATCCACTGTCTACGTTCATTCGAGCAGACGCACGAGTGGATGGAGCGGCTGGGGCGGCAGATCTGCACTCCAAGGATATTCTTATGGCTGCTTCCATTCTTTCGACCAAACTTTTCATCCCAAGCATTCCTCCTGGCAATATTCACCGCCCCCAACTGATCGAGCGGTTGAATACAGGTTTACATTCGGGACATATCTTGACCCTTCTCTCAACGCCTCCAGGCTATGGTAAGACCACTTTGCTTGCCGAATGGGTTGCTTTGCATCAAGGTGATACCGCATGGCTTGGACTGGACGAACAAGATAACAACGTTAATCGGTTTTGGACGTACTTCGTCGCCGCTCTCCAAACCCTGTCCCCCAAAACGCTCGGACAGGCGGCGGCGCAAATGTTGGAATCATCCCAAGGTTTTGACCTGCAAACCTTCCTCATCTCTTTGATCAATGAAGCAGGCCGGCTTGACCGCCCGGTCATTTTCGTGCTTGACGATTATCACGTCATTTCCAATCAAGCGATCCACGAAGGAATCATATTTCTACTCGAACATTTACCGCCGACAATGCACCTTGTTATTCTGACACGCGCCGATCCACCTTTGCCCATTAATCGTTGGCGCGGGCGCGGACAAGTAAGTGAACTGCGCGCTTCTGACCTTCGGTTCACGACCGATGAAGCGAAGGCATTTCTAAATAATTCGATGAAACTGGGTTTGAATGAATCCGATGTCCAGGCGCTGGAAAAGCGTACGGAAGGATGGATCGTTGGTTTGCAACTCGCGGCGCTTTCGATGCAGGGAGACACCGATGCGCATGAATTTATTCAAGCCTTTATGGATAATAATCATTACGTGTTGGGATATCTGGCAGACGAAGTATTGCAGAAACAACCCGAACCATTGAGGAACTTCTTGTTAAAAACATCCATACTCAAAAGTATGTGCGCGCCGTTGTGCAATGCGGTGGCTGGACGCGCGGACAGCATGGATGTGCTTGAAGAACTATATCACAGTAATTTGTTCGTCGTACCGATGGATAGGGAATTCTATTGGTTCCGTTATCATCAACTTTTTGCAGAATTGTTGCAAAGCCGGCTGCGACGCACATCGGTAGACGATATCCCGATTTTGCATCGACGTGCCGCACAATGGTTTCAAGAAAATAATTATCCTGAAAATGCTTTGAGCCATGCGTTTGCCATCCCCGATTATTCGTATGCTACTGAAATTATTGTGAATAGTTGGCGGCGCATCTATCACGAGGGCCGCCTGGATGTCGCCGTGCAGTGGCTCGAATCGTTGCCAGATGATTTTATTCGCCAATCACCACCGTTAGGCGTGGCTTACTGCTGGACCTTGTTCGTACGCGGAAATTATGACCGTATCGCATCCTATCTTGACGGTATTATCCAGGTATTCGAGGATACGGCCGCATCAGGCAGGCTGCCCAAAGAACAACCGGAATACAACATCATCTCGCATCAAGTGATTTTATTGCGCGCCGTCGTCATGCGGCATGGCGGCGATGTTGCCGGCGCGATCAAAGAAATCGAACAGCTCTTGCCGACCATCGCGGAGTTACGACAAACTCTTGGGCAAGCGTATGTCGATATGGGCCTCACGGCATGCTATTCGCAGTTGGGTTATGCCTGTGAGGCTGCAAACGATTTACACCGGGCGGCAGAAAACTTGAGCCGCGTCAGCCCGCACGCGTGCGGATGTGGCAATTATCTAGCACTGGCGCACGTAACTTTTGAACTGGTACAAATATATTTACGCCTGGGGCAAATAGAGGATGCAGAAAATATATGCCGCGATGAGTTATCTTTCGCGGAGCAAACAGGCTGCTCAGATGATCCTGCTTTTTGTTTGATTCACCTCGCGCTGGCAGATGTGTTAGGCGTGAAAAAATCCTGGGCAGAAGCAGAACATCATTTAAGCCAGGGGTTGGAGATCACGAAAAAAAATGGGCACGTATTGTACCTTGCACATGGATATTTAATTGCCGCACGGCTGCATCATGCACAAGGTATTGAGACCCAGACACAGGAAGAGATGCATCATGCGGAGCGCATTGCCGCGTCCATTCAAAATCGATTCCTCGATGAGGTTGTCGCGCGGACAAAAGAGGTCTTGCAGAGTAAACCATCGAGAGCACAAAATTTAGTAGAACCTTTAAGCAAACGAGAACTCGAAGTTTTGCAGCTCATTTGCCAGGGAAAATCGAACCAGGAAATTGCCGAAGACCTCTGTATCGCGCTGGATACGGTCAAGCGCCATACGAACAACCTGTATGGCAAGATGAATGTGAATCGCCGGGCTCAAGCAATCATCGAAGCGCAGCGATTGCAGTTGGTTTAATAAAATTACCTGTCATCCCATTGCCTAACACTTTTGTGTTAGGCAATGGGCATTTAAATAATCCCACCTTGGTGTGTTCAATCGCATAACCGGCAAACCTATAATGAAACCATGGAGACACAAGACACAGTGATGAAATACGAAATTCGCATCAAAGGTTATGTGGGTCATGATGCTGCCATTTTATTCAATAATTTCACGTCAGAGCAGACCCCTGACGGCGACACGGTTTTACGCGGCTCTATCATCGATCAATCAGAGCTGCACGGTATCCTGATGCAAATCCGTGACTTAGGATTGATCTTGCTGCTGGTTCGACAAACGGAAGGTGAAAAATAAGCAAGGCCTTACCTGATCGAAACCGTACGAAAGCCAAACCTGGCTCAACCCAATTCTCAGCGCAGAAAGGAAATTAGAATGGAAACAAAAATCTACAAGCCGGTCCGTTATTTCCTCATCATGTTCCTGGTCACCTATCTATTTGAGATCATCGCCACGATCATCAGCCGCCAACCCGGTGGAGAGAGCATGTTCGTAAGTTTTCTCATCCCCGGAATGATGGCGCCCGCGATTGTCGCTGTTTGGATGATTCGCTCTTCAAAATCCAAGGAGATGTGGAATTCTTTCACCAACAGGCTCTGCAACCTTCGGTTGATTAAGTTGGGAAGGTTTCTCGCCACCCTTTTGATCGTCCCCGCCGCGCTCGTGATCGCAGCATTGATCTCCATCACCTTTGGCGGAAACCCTTCGCAATTCCAACTTGCAGAGGGTATTTCCTTCTCGGCTGGAATGCTGCCAACATTGATGATACTGATCCTGGCGGCAATCTTTGAAGAGGTTGGTTGGAGAGGTTATGCCATGGACAGCCTGAAGGGTAACCGCACTTACTTCACCACGACATTGATCTTCGGCGGGCTTTGGGCTCTATGGCACCTTCCGTTATTTTTCATTCAAGGTACTTACCAGAATGAAATTGTTAACGAAAACATTCTTTACGCGATCAACTTTTTCATCTCCATCATTCCCATGGCGTTCATCATCAGCTGGGTATGGGAGTTGAATTCCAGGAGTATCACCGCGGTCATCTTGTTCCATTTTTCTTTCAACCTGGCACAGGAAGCGTTGAATGTCACCCAGGCGACCAAATGTATTGAAACGGCCATCCTCATCCTTGCTGCGTTGGCTGTCGTATTACTCAACAAGCGTTTGTTCTTTGACAATCTGAATCATCAAAAGTCGATGAATGCTACCAATGCAATCAAAACCAACCGTAAAGTAGGGGGTTTGCTTTGAGGCAACAAGCACCGATCACGAACCAGCGCTGCGCGGCGCTGGTTTTCGCTTTCGCTCAGACCTCTTTGCAGGTGAAAGGAGAAATATGACAGGAACATTACCAGTCATTATTGCTTTCGTTGTCGAAGCCGCTTTTGCAACCGTTTGCATTATTACGAAATCGAACCAGATGAAGGTCAGGAACCTGGCTCGAATCGGCGCATTTGCCCTATTCGCTGCCTCCACTCTGGCATCAGTCCTCGAATGGGGCCTTCGTTATTATGCGCTGGCAGCCTTGCTGCTTTTACTGGCAGTCATTGGGGCAGTCAACCTGACCCGTCATCAGGAAGAAAGGCAACCATACAAAACACGCCGTATTGTTTTGAAAGCAGTCGGAATGACGGTACTGATCTGTGTTGTGACCCTACCCGCAATCCTATTTCCGCAGCACAGAGCGATGGAGACGACGGGCAAATATCAAGTCGCAACCGTAAATTACACCTACACAGATACGAATCGTGTTGAAACCTATATGGATATCGGCGAAAATAGAAAACTCAATGTTGAATTTTGGTATCCCCAAAGTGGTGAGGAGACATATCCGTTGGTGGTTTTTTCACATGGTTCGTTTGGGGTTAAATCAAGCAATTTATCTCTATACAATGAACTGGCGAGCCATGGTTATGTTGTAGTCTCCATCGACCATACCTACCAGGCCTTCTTCACTACAGGTGAAGACGGACATACAACTTTGATGGATATGGGCTATATGCAGGAAGTTAGCGCAGCAGACGCGCACGCCAACAAAATACAAGCCCATGAGTATTTTCAGAAGTGGATGGGAATACGCATGGGCGACATTAATTTTGTGATCGATCATATTCTTAACGAAACAAAAAGCAGCGGCGCGAATGGGGTCTATAAACTGATCGATACGGCGAAAATCGGTGTCGTGGGGCATTCTCTCGGCGGCTCGGCAGCACTGGGTATTGGAAGAGTGAGAGATGACGTCAGCGCGGTGATCGCACTCGAATCTCCATTCATGCATGATATCGAAGGTGTTCAGGATGGCGAATTTGTATTCACAGACGAGAAATATCCCGTGCCTGTGCTGAATGTTTATTCGGATACTTCATGGAACCATCTGGGAGAATGGACGCAGTACGCAGAAAATTATGCCCTGCTTTCCAATAGGGATGCAACCGCATTTAATGTCCATATCGCTGGTGTCACTCATCTGGGGCTGACTGATTTTTCACGCACAAGCCCTATCCTGACCCGCGTAATCGACGGGCAGAAATCAACGGCCCGCACTGAAACCGTACTTACGACAATCAATAAGATCAGCCTCGAATTCTTTGATAAGTATCTAAAAGGTGAAGGAGAATTTACATCCGCTGGGACTTATTAATGCTGATTATCGAAGGTAGTGTCGAATATCCGGGTGCTGGCTTCAAAGTGTTTGGAAAAGTTCGAAAGTTTCCATTTTTTAGACGAATAAGTAAAAAAGCGGCATATGAGGTGACCTATGACAACATATAAAGCAAACGTACAAAAAGAAATAAGTTTGCAAAAGATATTGTGGGCGGTTTTTATTCCTTCTTCAATATCGACGAGTGTGTATATTTTTACAGTAGGACTGAAACATACAATTCCTTCACTTTTACTTTTTTTTATTTGTGCTGCATTAATTTTATTTCCTATTGAACTCGGTGTAGTTTTAAATGCAAGTAAAAAAGAATACGGTAGTTATTCTTTAAAAAGTGCATTTGCCAATTACAACAAAATGAGTTGGTGGAAAATATTTCTATATGGGATTTTCTTGTTTGGTTTTGCAGGAATTATGTCTGTAACCGTAGCGCCATTCGAAAACAACTTGCTTGCTCCGCTTTCAAGTAAGCTAACACAGAGTATGCCGGCATATTTTGATTGGAACAATATTGAATATTTTAAACAGTTTTCAAAGGACGTTTTGCTGGTAACCTTTGTCGGATACTTTATTCTTAATGTTATTGTTGGTCCGATTGTAGAAGAACTATTTTTTAGAGGATACCTTACTTCTAAAATAAGTAGATATGGCAATTTTGCGCCGCTTATCATCACGATACTGTTTTCGTTATATCATTTTTGGCTTCCATTCAATAACTTATTTAGAATTTCTGCGTTTTTTCCTGCTGCATTGATTGCATGGAGGAAGAAAAATATCGTCATATCAATTGTGTTTCATTGCTTGTGTAATTTATTGTCGACGGTCGGCTTAATTATTTCTGTATATTCGAGGTTGTGAGGGATTAGGGGATCAGGGAGTAGGGATCAGGTAATCAGGGAATGAGGAGCGCATCACTCATTCCCCGATCCCCGATCCCCGATCCCAAATCACTACTCCCCACTCCCCCACTTCTACCCAGCAAAAACCCCAGGCGGGGTGCAGTGCCTGGGGTTTCGATACGAGCGAGGGTAAGGTTAATCCGAAGCCGACAGCGCCTGCTTGACTTCCACCGATACGGAGCCGTTGTCCAGCCCGGCCGCTTTGCGCAGCGCCTCGGCCTTGTTGGTACGCTCCCAGGTCAGGTTCAGGTCGTCGCGGCCGAAATGACCGTAGGCGGCCAATTGCCGGTAGATCGGCCGGCGCAGGTCCAGGTCGCGAATGATCGCGCCCGGGCGCAGGTCGAAGTTCTCGTCGATCAGTTTGGCGATCTCGTCATCTGAGATCACGCCAGTGCCGAAGGTCTCCACGTTGATGCTCAACGGGCGGGCTACGCCGATTGCATACGCCAACTGGATCTCACAGCGGTCGGCCAAACCGGCCGCCACGACGTTCTTCGCAACCCAGCGCGCCGCATAGGCAGCCGAGCGGTCCACCTTCGTCGGATCTTTGCCCGAGAAAGCGCCGCCGCCGTGCCGGCCCATACCGCCGTAGGTGTCGACGATGATCTTGCGGCCGGTCACGCCCGCATCGCCCATCGGACCGCCGATGACGAAGCGACCGGTCGGGTTGACGTAGACTTTCAGGTCTTCATCCACCATATCGGCCGGCAGCACCGGCAGGATGACGTGCTCGATGATCTGCTTGCGGATCTCTTCTTGCGAGATCTCGGGCGCGTGCTGGGTGCTGATCACCACCGTGTGGATCCGGGCGGGCTTGCCGTAATGGTATTCCACCGTCACCTGTGACTTACCGTCCGGGCGCAGCCAGGGCAGTGTGCCGTTCTTGCGGACTTCCGCCAGCCGGCGGGTGAGTTTGTGGGCCAGGTAGATTGGCATCGGCATCAGCACGTCGGTCTCGTTGCAGGCATAGCCGAACATCATGCCCTGGTCGCCCGCGCCGATCGCCTCGATCTGTGCGTCGGTCATCTCGCCGGTCTTGGCCTCCAGCGCCTTATCGACACCCATGGCGATGTCGCCCGATTGGCTGGCGATCGCCGATTGCACTGCACAGGTGTTGCCGTCGAAGCCTTTATTGCTGTCGTCGTACCCAATCTCGATGACGACCTGACGGACGAGGTCGTTGAAGTTGACGAAGGCGTGGGTGGTGATCTCGCCCAGCACCATTACGAAGCCGGTCTTGGTGGCCGTTTCGCACGCAACCCGCGAATAAGGGTCCTGTTCGAGACAGGCGTCCAGCACCGCGTCACTGACCTGATCGCAGAGCTTATCGGGGTGCCCCTCAGTTACCGATTCCGATGTGAACAGGTAACACGGGGAGTTCATGAAGGTTGTATTCATTCAGCGGTTCTCCTTATGAAAAAAAATTGCCCCTCTGGTTTGTTCATAAGGGGGCATACGGCATGGCAGCCCTCTTATCTTCCAGACGATCCCTCTGACGGAATTGGCACCTTGTCGGTTCGCAGTTGCCTGCGTTCTTCCAGGTTGCCGAGGTTTCACAGGGCCGGTCCCTCCACCTCTCTGGATAAGAAGCGCCTTTGGGGCGTATTTAGTTGAAGCGATAGTAACATATCTCGGAATGCTTGTCAAATAGTCTTAAAGTCGGCCGATATTTTCATGTCCGAGGGCAGCCTCTACTAACCATCCCTTGCAAAGATGAGCAAAACCCGATGTCTTAAGGTGCAAATTCTCGGTTCTCTTTTATAATAAACTAGAATGGATTAACACGGCATTTCCTTATTCGGTAATCTCATTTCCAAATTAGTGGGTAATTCATTGGAATCAACCAGTCGACTGGCAGCAATCTCAGTCAACCGGGAAATCACTGGTACAAACTGGGGAGGAAGAGCATGGATGGTATCATGAACCCATTCAAGCGCCTTGGAAGATTCTGGAAGGCGCTCATTTTTGTTGTCGTTATGGCGGGCATGCTCGCCCCGGTTGCGCCGGTTGGGGCTTATTCATCGCCCGATCCGGTCACCGGAACAGATGAATCAGATTTTGCCGCCTCGGTTGTAACCGACCTGTTCCCTGGTAAGACCGGCTCCAACCCGCAAAACCTGACGGTCATCGGTTCAGCTGTCTTTTTCAGCGCGGCCGGCGATAATACCGGCTTCGAGCTGTGGATGAGCCTGCCGCCCTACACAGACGAGATCCTGGTGGCGGATGTCAACCCGGGCGCTGACAGCTCGTTCCCCGAGAACCTGACCGTGCATGGCAATTCGCTGTTCTTCACGGCCGAAGACAGCGAGCATGGCCGCGAGCTGTGGATCAGTGAGCCGCCCTTCAATTCGGCCCGCCTGGTCGCCGATATCAACCCCGGCCTCGATGCCTCGATTCCGCACCAGCTTACCCCACTCGGCAATGACCTGTTCTTCGCCGCCGAGGATGGCAGCCACGGCATCGAGCTCTGGAAGACCCAGTCACCCTTCAATTCCGCCGAGATGGTTGCGGACATTTACGTGGGTGGCCCCGGCTCCAAGCCCGATCACCTGACCAAAATTGGCTGGAACCTGTTCTTCGCCGCCACCAATGGCTACCACCGTGAGCTGTGGATGAGCGGCCCGCCGTACACGAGCGCTCAGCAGGTGTCAAAGATCAACCCCTCGGGCTCCGCCAACCCGCAAGAGTTGACCCCTGTCGACGGAAAGCTGTTCTTCACCGCGGTCGATCCAGACTGGGGAACGGAGATATTTCTGACCGAATCTCCTTTTACACCCGAGAGTACCCGCCCGCTGAATAATTTCGATGTCTGTGTGAATTTCAACCCGGATGAACTTGACATGGACGAATTCGCGCCGTACTGCTGGCAGGGCTCCTTGCCTTACGACCTGTACGCAATCGGCGACATGGTATTCTTCACCGCCAATATCGGCCTGATTGGCTTCGAGCCGTGGAAGACTGAGCCGCCCTACGAGCCAACTACCACCAACCGGGTGGCCGATGTTAACGACGTGACCAATAACTCGGCGAGCCCGGTGTCTATCGCTGCAAAGTCTTCTTTTGCCAAAAATAAGACCTCCATCGGCACGACACTGTTCTTCACGGCCTATAAGCCGGTGGACGGCTACGAGCTGTGGCGCAGCGAGCCACCCTACAAAGACGATACCACCTTCCAGGTAGCCGATATCAACAGCGGTCCCGGCACTTCTGATCCAACGGATCTGACCCCCGCGGTAAAGACTCTGTTCTTCACCGCGATCGATCCGGAGTACGGCCGCGAGGTCTGGCTGAGCGAGGCGCCCTACACCTCCGCCCATTTGGTGCAGGATATCGCCCGCGGTCCGGCGTCTTCGAGCCCGAACGACTTGACCAGCATGGGCGAACTGCTGTTCTTCAACGCCACAAACCGAGACGATGGCTCTGAGCTGTGGAAGGTGCTGACCGGCTGGTGGCTGCCCAACACCGGTTTCGCCCCCGGGGTCGTAACCCCGCTTTTGGCGCAGCCGGCCGCCAAGGCCTACCAGGATACCGATCTGCAGCTGGCGTTCCCGCGCCTGGGCGTCAAGGTGCCCATTGTCGGCGTCCCTGCCCTGGACGATGGCTGGGACCTGGCCTGGCTGGATAATAACGCCGGTTATCTGGAAGGCACCGCCTTCCCCACCTGGTCTGGAAACACCGTGCTGACCGGCCACGCCTACTTGCAGAACGGCTATCCGGGTCCCTTCGCTCAACTGGAGAACCTGCGCTACGGCGACACGGTGTTGGTGGAGGCCTGGGGCGAACGCTACGTGTATGAGGTGCGTTCCACCAAGCAGGTCTCGCCGCAAGACATGGGCGTATTCCAGCACGAAGACATGGACTGGATCACCCTGATCACATGCAAAGGTTGGGACGAAACCACAAACCGGTATCGATTGCGCATCGTCGTCCGCGCCGTGCGTGTCCGAGTGGAGTAAAGAATGACTGTTAAAAACATAGAGGTGGATGCAGCGCATCCACCTCTATGTTTTAACAGGAATAATTAGCTGCTGACCTTTTCGCTCAAGGTCTCGTGCAGCGCATCGGCCGATTTCGGGAATGGCTTGCCGGATTTCTGCATCTTCTTCGATTGCATAATCAGCATGTCCACCGTCGAATCGTCGATGCCCTTCGCCTTGTCTTTATGGTCATTCAGCACACGAACGAGAGAGCCCCAGCTGTGGTCGTTGCCCATTTCGTTCCAAAGGTTCTCGACATCATTTTTCATTAACTCGGCCATATTTCCCACCTCCTAAAAGATTTCCGGCTGGCTAAATTCCAATAAAATCTTTCTACCCACGCCCCGAGCGCCGGAAAACCCGGGTGTGATGCTTGCAGTATACCAGATCGCTTCTTTGAAGCGGGGGAATATTGCGAAGGGCTTGACATTCCTTCCGATCGTGATAAAATCATTTCTATCAATATAGAAACGTTTTAAAGGATATCGTTATGAACGAACAAGAACAAATGGAAGGTCTGCTGGCGTTCTTCAAGGCCCTGGCCGACGAGAACCGCCTCAAGATCGTGGGTTTGCTGGCACAGCAGCCCTCTTCGGTGGAGAATCTGGCCGAGACGCTCGGTCTGGGCGTCTCGACCGTCTCGCACCACCTCTCGCGCCTGTCCAGGGCCGGGCTGGTCAGCTCGCGCACCGAGGGCCACTACTACATCTACTCTTTACAAACGGACACGCTGCGAGAGATGGCCCAGCAGCTGCTGCACGAGGAGAACCTGCCCAACCTGTCGAAAGACGTGACCGAAGACGCTTACGAGCGCAAGGTGCTGCGCAGCTTCGTCGACCCGGAAGGCCGCATCACCGCCTTCCCGGCCCAAGAGAAGAAGTTCCAGGCGCTGCTGCGCTACGTGCTGCGAGCCTTCGAACCGGGCGAGCGTTACACCGAGAAGCAGGTGAATGAGATCCTCTCCCGATTCAACGACGATACCGCCTCCCTGCGCCGCGGCATGATCGAATACCACCTCATGGATCGCGAGAGCGGTGGCGGCGCTTATTGGCGCACGGATTAGGATAGACACCGGGTTTCTGCCAGAAACCCGGTGTCTATTTTCCCTTACATCTCTCACGCCTCGGCGTGCGATAGTTATTAATTTCCGGCATGCCGCCAGGTCAACCTCTTCCTGGATCCCTTCCTTGACCGTCGCGAACTCCAGCCCGTTCTGGGTGCAGTAATCTCGGATCACCGTCAGCGGGTTCGGCATCGGGCCTCCGATGACCGCCTCGATCTTCTCCGGCGGCACGCCCCAATCCAACGCCTCACGGAAGGTGGTCTTGCCGCGCACGGTCGTATCGCCGGTGGCGTGCTCTGCGCCGGACGCCGGGGTCGCCTGGGGCGCTGCTTCCGGCGGGATGGCTGCTTGCGGGGCTTCGGCTTGGGGCGCATCCGCTCTGGCCGCCCCGGCCGGTTCAACCGCTGGGGCCGCCGGGGCCGCCCCGACCGTATGCGTCTGCAGGTAGGCCAGCCGCTCGGGCGTCAGGTTGGCCTGCTCCCGCAGCGCCTGGACTGCGGCTGCGGGCAGGGAATCGCCCAGCGACAGGTCGTAGGGCAGCCCGGTGTACAGCGCCACGAACAGCCGCACCGAGGCCGTGCCGATCTCCACTTCCGCGTCGGCGTAGCGCTCTTCCAGCGATTTGACCTGATACGCCGCCGGGTCGGCGCCTTCCGGCAGCTCGAAGGCCGCTTGCAGCGCCGCCAGCGGCACGTCGAAGCTGGCCGCGATGTCGCCGAAGGTGTAGGAGCCGCGGATGTCGGCCGGGTTGTACTCACCGGCAGCCTCGCCCTCACTGAACGTGACCGGCACCTTGCTGGTGGTGGTCGTCCACCAGCCGGTCGCCGTGGTCGCCAGGATGCCGCCAAACAGCACGAACACGATGATTGCGCCCAAAGTCTTGGCGTTCAGGCTCATTTCAAACCTCCTGCCGGCAGCTCGACCGGAAAAGTCTTCAATCTTCCGGCTGCCAGTTCCACCGTGCCTGCCACCGGGCAGATGCTCTCGGAGGTGCATTTCAGGCAGCTGATGCACTGGTGGTCACGGATGGCGGTCGAGCCGCTGACGTTGATATTCATCGGGCATACCCGGTCGCAGGCCCGGTCCAGCTTGCAGGTCGACTCCTGGCGTTGGATGCGGAACACCCGGATCCAGTTGGTCATCCCCAGCAGCGCGCCGTACGGGCAGGCGTACTTGCACCAGGGCCGCTCGACAAACAGCGATCCCGCCAGCGTCAGTCCCAGCACCGCCAGCCCACCGATCGCCAGCTCGCTGGTCCAGAAGTTGAACAGCGCATGGTAGGGGTCCACCTCTGCAAACACCAGCTTGCCGGTTACCGCCGTCATGTACAGCGACCAGGCCAGCACGCCGTAGCGCAAGAAGCGCAGCCAGTGGTCGATCCTGGCCGGGATGAAGTGGTTATAGCGGCGGCGCTTGAACAGCTTGCGCCCGATTCCCCCGAGCCACTCTTGCAGGCTGCCCAGCGGGCACACCCAGCCGCAGAACACCGGCCCGGCCAGCAGCGCCAGCAGGAACACCAGGATCATCAGGATGAACGAGGAATCGTGGATTTTCTGTACGAATGTGCCCACCGTGGCAACCTGGTAAACGCTGACCACGCCGCCGAACGGGCACAGCGCATGCAGCGATGCGGTCGATAAGAACGGCAGGCCCTGACCCGCCTCCGCCAGCGAGTGATTGACCGAGATCAGCGCGATCAAGGCGAAGAAGAAAATCTGAATTCCGGTGCGAAGGCCGAGGCTTCGCGGCTTGCGCGAACGTTTCATGCTCCATCTCCAATTTGTTAGGGTATGGAGCAAGCATATCCGTTCGGTTTGAAGTTGCTGTCAAGAATCGATGAAGATGTTGTGAAGAAGTAAATCGCCCCGCAGATTGCAACCTGCAAGGGTTGCAATCTGCGGGGCGATTCTCGGTTCTGGGTGTGCGACTCCCTACTTTAACCCCGGCAAAATGTACTCTCCAATCAGATCGAACTCGGTGGATAGGGGGGTGCTGCCTGAGGTAAACACCACCACTAGACGCTTGTCTGGCCGGACGAAGATCATCTGACCGTCCGCGCCCTGGGCGGCGAAGCCTTGCAGCCCCGGGTTGTACCACCACTGATAGCCGTAGTCGGTGATGTCATCGGCGTGCACCTGCGGCCTGGTCGACTCACGCACCCACTCTGCCGGGACCACCTGCTGCCCCTGCCACCGGCCCTCATCCAGGTACAACTGCCCGATCTTAGCCATCTGCCGGGAGGTCAGGTACAGCCCCCAGCCGCCGATCGAGATGCCCTGCGGATCGCGCTCCCATTTCACGTCTTTGATCCCCAGCGGTCCGAACAGGACCTGGTTGGCGTATTCCTCGGGGGTTTGCCCGGTTGTGGAATAAAGGATCTCCGACAGGATATGCGAGCAGCCCGAGCAGTAGTTGAATCGCTCACCGGGCGCAGCCGTCATTGGCAGGCCCATCATATAATCCAGCCAGTCTGGGCTGCTGCGGATCTGCTCCCAGTACGGGTCGCCGTCGACCCACCTTAGCCCCGAGGTCATGGTCAGCACATCTCGCAGCGTCATGCCGGCTTTGCGCTCGTCCATGTTGTCGAAGCTGCGCCCGGGGAAGAAATCCACGATCCGCTGGTCCACGCTCTCGATAACCCCCTGCTGCAGCGCGATGCCGACCAGGGCCGAGATCACGCTCTTCGTGATGGAATATTGGACGTGTGGGCTGTCCGCGCGGTTGCCGAAATAGTAGTTCTCGCTGACGAGCGTACCGTTGCGGATCACCAGCAGGCTGTGCAGCGACGGAGCACGCTCCGGCAAGGCCTCCAGCAGCTGCGCCAGCATCTCCGCATCGACGCCCTGGGATTCCGGTTGGCTCACCGGCCAATCCCAGTTTGGGTCTGGCGCCACCGAGACCGGCTGAGCCGGGGCCGTCACGGTGGGCGGAGGGGTAGAGGTGGATGCCGATCGGGTGAGGGCGTTTGTCGCCCTGGCCGTCGACGGGGCCGTGAACGTCGCCGCCTGTACCGGCTGAGGCTGAGACGGCTGGGCAGGCTGGGCGCAGCCGGCAGCCAGCGCTGTGAGCAGGAAGAGTGTTATGAGTTTCATGCGGGGTTCCCTCCTGATATGTTTCATTGTACAACAATCAGGAAGCCGCCCACAGATACCCATACGGTGGCAGTTTCACCTGCAGCGAGTTTCCGCTTCGCCCGGTAATCTCCGCATTTCCGAAGAGCTTTTCGACCTCCTGGCTGTCGTCTTTAAGCGTCACTGTGGCCTGTATGCTCTCGTTTTTCAGGTTATGCAGCGCAATCACCGCCCGCTCGGACTGCATTTGATGGGCCATCAGTGTGGGCGCATCCGACTGCAGCGTCGCAAACTTGCCCAGCCCCATTTCCGGGCAGGACTTGCGCAGACTGCACAACTGCTTAACCCAGTTCAAAAACGAGTCGGGGTCCTTCTGCTGCTGTTCCACGTTCACTTGTTGGTATCCGAACGGCTCGCTCCACACGGCCGGGCGGTTGGTTATTACCGAGCTGGAGAAGCCAGCCTTCGCCGCCCCGCTCCACTGCATCAGCGTACGCACCGAGTCGCGCTCGCGCAAGGCCAGGTCCTCCCCTTGCCCGATCTCGTCTCCATAGACGAAGCATGGGCTGCCGGGCAGCGAGAACATCAGGCTGAAGGCCATCTCCATCCGGCCGCGGTCGCCGCCCAGCATCGGCGCCAGCCGCCGCCGGATGCCGCGCCCATACAGCCGCATCTTCGGTTCGGGCGCAAAGGTATCAAAGACCAGCTGCTCCTCCTGCTTGGAAAGCTGGTCCATATCCAGCTCATCTAGATTGCGCAGAAAGTTGACCCACTGGCCTTTGGGGTTGAAAACCTTCTGCTGACGCTCCACCATCTCCACCAGTCGATCTGGACGCTCCTGAGCAAACGCCAGGAACATGAATTCACTGTTGAAGAAGCTGAACATCATGTTCAAAGCCTGGAAGTAGGGTTGGATCTTTTCGATCTGCACGTCGGTTTCGCCCAGCAGTACCGCATCTTCGCGCTGCTTTACCGCCGCGTCGTACAGCCCTTTCAGCAGGGCGATCGGGTCGTCCGGCTTGGTGGACGGCACCCCCTTCTGCTCCACAATATGCGGAGCCGCGTCGATGCGGAAGCCTGAGCCGCCGAACGACAGCCAGAACTGGATCACACGCTGAAACTCCGCTTGCACATCTGGATTGGCGAAGCGCAGGCCCGGCTCGAAGTGATAGAACAGGTGGTAGTAAAACTGCTTGGCAAGCTCGTCAAAGCTCCAGACGCTTTCCTCCACGCCTGGGAAGATACTGTGCTTCTTTGTTGGGACCGGGGACTCAGACCAGACGTAGTAATCGCGGTAGCGCGAGCTGGGGTCACGCCGCGAGGCCTGGAACCATGGATGCTGGTCGGAGGTGTGGTTAGCCACCAGGTCGGTCAAGACATGCAGGCCGCGCCGGTTGGCTTGCTCAATCAGTTCTGCATAATCTGCCAGGCTCCCAAGCCGCGGGTCGATATTGTAATAGTCCTTGACGTCATAGCCGTTGTCTCGATATGGGGTAGGGTAGAAGGGCAGCAGCCACAGGCAGGTAACCCCCAGCTCGGCGATGTAGTCTAGCGACTCGATCACGCCTCTTAAATCGCCGATGCCGTCGCCGTTGCTGTCCTTGAAAGACCAAATATCGATGCCGTAAAGAATGGCATTTTTGTACCAGGGTGTTTGCATGCAAGTTTCCCCTCTCCTCGGAACTGCGCCCATATCCTGGGCGCACCTTTCCCCCTTGATTGAACCCGATCATCATTTGGTAATGGCGCTCTTACCACGCAAGAATGCCGGCTCTGCATCCATTACAAAAAAATTGTACCATGGGTGACATCCGAAATGAGGATGTAATAATCACCCATTAAAATCAGCTAAACCTATTGACATGCCGGTGAGACGTCTCTATAATGAACTTGTCTGTAATACGATATTAGTAATAGCAATAGTAATTATTATAGGTGCTAACTAGAGTAAGGCCCCGCTTAAGCGGGACATCCATTCGGATGGCGATGATCTGACGGTTCTATCTTTGGTCGCTAGCTGACCGCTTATAGAGGGGAAAGCGCAACCGTCAAGGAGCCAAGTAGCGAAACCGGCCGAAAGTGCCGGTTTTGTTGTTTTAAACGAGCCGGGGAAGGGAGGAGAAAATAAATTTGGTTAATTAGCCGCTAGTAACGGCCGTATCCGTGCAAGCTGCCCCAATCCGCAGTTTATTGCCTCCCCCCATTTGGTGCATCTTGTTACACAGGCTCCCAAAGCCGTCCCATTTTCATCCGCACCTACTATTAACTGGAGTTTACCGATGGTATCTCGAAGAAACTTCCTCAAGATCGGCTTCGCAGCCGGCGCCGGTCTATTTATCCCTGTCCGCTTTCAGTCCGCTGAGGCGGCTGCAGTCGCCCAAGAGGTGGCAAAATCCTTGCAGGAGTCAATTCCTGGGGGTTCCCTTTTCCCTGATCAAGTCGAAAAATATCAGGCTCCCCTGATCATTCCTCCTGCAATGAAGCAGAGCACGCGAAAGGTGCGCGGCTCGAACAACTTCGATTACTACGACGTGGCGGTGCGCCAGTTTGAGCAGCAGATCCTGCCGTCCGGGCAGCCCATGACCACCGTTTGGGGCTACACACCGATCTACAGCCCTCAATCGCTCAACTATCCTTCGTTTACCATCGAAGCCACTTATGACAGGCCTGTGCGCGTGCGTTGGATCAACAATCTGGTCGACAGCAAAAATCGATATCTGCCGCATCTCCTCCCTGTCGATCCAACCCTGCACTGGGCCAATCCTCCCGGTGGAAAAACCGGCCGCGACACTCGCCCGACCTTTACCTCCACTCCAGAGGCCTATACCGGCCCGGTCCCGCTCGTCACCCATGTCCACGGTGCGCACGTAACGGAAGAGAGCGACGGTTACCCCGAAGCCTGGGTTTTGCCGGCTGCCAAGAACATCCCGGCAGGCTATGCCAAGACCGGCCGCTTCTATGATTACTTCAAACCCATCGCCGAAAACAAGCTGAACCAAAATTGGCCTGGCGGTTCGGCGGTCTACCAATACCCCAACGATCAGCGCGACACCACCCTGTGGTACCACGATCACACCCTCGGCATGACCCGCCTGAACGTTTACGCCGGCCCGGCTGGATTCTATATCATTCGCGGCAATCCCGCTGATAAGGTCTACGATACCCGCGATAACAGCGAAGCTGTCCTCCCAGGACCGGCCCCGCAGCAAGGCGATACCCCCGGCACGAAGTACTACGAGATCCCGATTGTGATCCAGGATCGCTCTTTCAACGCCGACGGCTCGCTGTTCTTCCCGGACACTCGCGCCTTCTTTGATGAATATAACGGCCCGTACCTTCCCGACACGGATGTTTCCCCCATCTGGAACCCTGAGTTCTTTGGCAATATGATGGTCGTCAATGGTCGCACCTGGCCCTATCTGGACGTCGAGCCGCGCCGCTACCGCTTCCGCTTCTTGAACGGCTGCAACTCGCGCTTCCTCATCCTTAACTTCAATAGTATTCCAGGTGTTAAGGTTTACCAGATTGGCGCGGAAGGCGGGTTCCTGCCTGCTCCGGTTGATCTCACGAACGAAAACAACAATCGCTTGCTCATTGCGCTGGCGGAGCGTGCCGACTTGATCGTTGATTTCACCGATGTTCCCGAGGGCAATTATGTCTTGCGGAACGTCGGCCCCGATGAACCGTTCGGTGGCGGTGAGCCGAACGAGGACTTTGATGCCGCCGACCCAGAACTCCACCGGTCAGGTGATGGAGTTCCGAGTTGGCCCTGGCCCGGTAGACGATCCTTCCACTCCGGTTGAATTCCTCCAGCTGCCGTCGATTGAGGATCTCGTCGCCGGTACTGTTCGCCAGGTGTCCCTCAATGAAGAGATGTCGATGGAATTTGATGGACCAATTGCGGCTGTCTGCGGGACGGTTGAGGGCAGCGGCGAAGACCCAGAAGGCGTACCCTTGCTCTGGATGGATGAGATTACGGAAAACCCGGAACCTGGATCGACGGAAATGTGGGAAATCTACAACTTTACCGCCGACGCCCACCCGATCCACCTCCACTTGGTTCAGTTCCAGGTTTACAATCGAGAGATCTTCGACGAGGAGGCTGGTGAGGTTGGAACCGTCACGGGGCCGGAGCTTTGGGAAACCGGCTTCAAGGATACCGTGGTTTCCTATCCCGGTCAGATCACTCGCGTCAAGGCCACTTTCGATATGGAAGGGCTCTATGTCTGGCACTGCCACATCATTGACCACGAGGACAACGAGATGATGCGCCCCTACCATGTTGGCGTCATCCCCGACGGCATGGCTGCCCTGCTCACACCGATGATGATGTCCAACAGCATCAGCGCCAAGCAGCAGATCCGTATCGCCCGTCGTAAGAAGCGCAATCCGTAATTTGCCCTAGAATTGTTAATCGAGGTGCGGCGCACGAGAAAAAGTGCGCCGCACCTTGTTTTGTAAGGAAATCGTAAATACTCAGGCAGACAACGTAGCCCCAGGCATGCTCGCGAAGCACCCTGTAAGGGCTGCCTGGGGTTCTTGGCCTGCAAGGCGCACCGGCCTATAAAAGATTGAACATCTTACCCGCCGGCTACCCCAGGCAGGGATGCCTGGGGCTCCGTGCGAAAGGGATGTCTGGGGCTACGTTATCTGCCTGAGCAGTTACAAACCGAACGCCTCCGCCAGCGCCGCCCGCATCACGTCTGTGGGCGCTTCCTGCCCCGTCCACATCTGGAACGCGATCGCGCCCTGGTTGACCAGCATCCCCAGGCCGTCCAGTGTGCGCGACCCGCGCCCCTCCACTTCTTTTAAGAACGCCGTATGCGGGGGGTTCGGGATCACGTCGCACACCAGCAAATCCTTGCCGATCATGTCGTAGTCCAGATCGGGCTTCTCCTTCACGTTCGGGTACAGCCCAATCGAGGTGGCGTTGACCAGAACGTCGGTATCGGCGGGAACCACATAGCTGTGGTTCCACACCACCAGCTCGGCCTGAACCGGTGTGTTACCGTTCAGCAGCGCAATCAGCGCCTGCCCGCGCTCGGGGCTGCGGTTGACGACCGTGATCTGTTTCGCCCCCGCCAGCGCCAGCTCTACCGTCATCGCCCGCGCCGCGCCGCCCGCTCCCAGCACCACAAAGCGCTTCCCGGCCGGGTCGACGCCGCCCTCCTCGCGCAGCGAGGTCAGGAAGCCCTTGCCGTCCGTGTTCTCGCCGACCAGCCGGTCGCCTTCGCGGCGCACCGTGTTGACCGCGCCCATCAGTCGCGCGTCCGGCGAGACCTCGTCCAGATACTTCAGCACCTCGACCTTGTGCGGGATCGTGCAGTTGATCCCCTGGAAGTGCATTGCCCGCATGCCGCGTACCGCATCTACCAGCCCGTCCGGGTACACCTCGAACAGCTCGTAGCGCCACGGCAGTCCCAGCGCCTGGAAAGCGGCTTCCTGCATCAGACCGGTGGGATTCTCGGCCACCGGATGCCCGAACACCCCGACGATTTCGTACTTGTAGTTGGCTTCTTCTAACATCTTCAATCCTTTTTAGGAATAGTATAGTACAGCTTTCCACTTTGAACGATCAAGCCCCTTCTTAAGGTAGGGATTCCCCACATCCCCCTGGGGATTTCCCTACTTGTATTCTAAGAAGCAGGGTCGTAAAAACGAGGGGTGAATGGGGGAGAAAGAAACGCCCTTTCGAATGGATGTCTGACGCTGCGGAAAACGTGAGGGATGCTCCCCATCAATCTTAACTTGTAGATCAGTGGAGAAAATTAACGATGCATGTAAAAAGATGGAACATGATTTTATTGTCTCTGGTGGCGCTTTCGGCTTTTGTCCTGTCCGCTTGCGCCGGAACAGTCGGGAATAATACCCCGGTTGGGACCGGCGTCGTTCCAGGCACAGGCGCGACCAACGCTCCCGGTGTGATTGGCACCACAGTCCCCGGTTCAGGTACGTCTTCACCCTTGACTGGAACCAGCTCGGTTGGTGGATTAACCGGTACGGCTATCGTCCCTGGCTCAGGCGCAACCGCCTCTGTGGTTCAGCCATCCGTGACCGTCCAGGATCAGAGCGTCCAGAATGGCGCCGTGACGGTTCAAGAAGTGGATAGCAGCGGCCCCGGTTGGATCGTGATCCACGCCGATAATAACGGAAAGCCCGGCCCTGTGATCGGTCACGCTGCTGTAAATGACGGCGTCAATGACAACGTCCAGGTGCAGATCGACCCGTCTCAGGCCACGCCCACTCTGTATGCCATGCTGCATACCGATGCCGGTGCGGTCGGGACCTACGAGTTCCCCGGCCCAGACGCTCCGGTTCAGGTCAATGGACAGACCGTCGTGCAGCCCTTCAACGTTTCCGGTTTGGGCAGCTAAACCCGAAACGAAAATCCTCGTTCTGAATTCAAACCCCCTCCCGCTGAAAACTGGGAGGGGGTTAAACATTTTACGCTTTCGTCTCGATTTATTAAGGCTTCGTAAACGTCCCCGTCACCTGGCCCTGCGCCAGCACGTGCCCATCCATGGCGTTGTGCAGCTGGTTCAAGCTTGCGCCCGCTTCGAGATCCGGCATATGATCGAGCGCGTACAGCCTAAACACGTAATGATGCGTGCCGCTCGGCGGGCATGGCCCCCCATACGCCTGCTTGCCAAAGCCGTTCTTGCCGAGCGCAGCCCCTTGCGGCGCTTGCCCCTCTGGGATCGAAGCCACATCTGGCGGGATGTTGTACACCACCCAGTGGACGAAGCCGTTCGCATCCGGGTCCACCGCCGTCAGCGCCAGGCTCTGCGTGCCCTCTGGCAGTGCGTCCCATGATAGCTGTGGAGACAGGTCACTGCCGCCATAGCGTTCGCAGGCATACTGCACCGCCATCTCCCCATCTGCCGGGAACGACTGGCTGCTCAGCGACAGGTTCGGCACCTCCTGCGCCTGTCCGGCCGCTGGGCCCGGCGTCGACGCCGTCCGGCTGCATGCCGTCAGGAGAACCGCAGCCACAAGGGATAAAAGCACAGCTGTTGATTTTCGAAACATTTCCTTCTCCCTACCTGACCCGATTCGGATCGATCACATACTGCCACCAGTTATTTGCGATCCCGTTCATCTCACCCTTGATGTGCGGCAAGCGCCGGAACCACCACTTGTGATGACCGCGGATATCGCCACCGCCCCAGTCGCTGCTGGTCATCGTGCGCGGTTCGCCGCGCAGGTCCGGGAAGTTCAACCAGGTATCCGCCCGGCTCAACACTGCCGTTCGGTTGCCCCAATCGTAGTCCTTTTTGCTGTTAGGCGCAAAATGCACCGTTCCCACCTCGGATTTCCCTGGGCTTTGGTCCTCGTGCCGGATATAGCGCTCCCACAGGTTTTGATTTCTCGGGAATTTTCGAAACACGTGGGTCATGATCGATTTGGTCCGGTGGCCCAGGTTTTCGAGCATCTCGCCCACCCCACGCTGATAATTGAAGCCCATGATCACGAAGCGGCGGTTCGCGCCCGTGTTCTCCAGCGGCGGGGCGTTGCACCAGAAAGCTCCCGGCCCGGCCATCCGGGATTCATAGAAGCCTGCATACGGAAAGCCCATCATCCATACCTCATCCACGCTGCCCTGATTGATCTTCTCCACCAGGTGATGGTTCGCCAGGATCGCCTCGTAGCTGACCTGGTCCGGCTGGTGGAAGTTCCCAGCCCCACCCATCGCTTTCAGGTACTCCTCACCGCTGTAGGCGAAGCCGTCTTGTTTGGCCGGAAAGCCATCCGCCACAATGCGTTCCGTGATCTGGTAGTTGGCGTATCCGTAAGAGATCTCGGCCACATCCTGGATGTACTGCTCCGCCAGCGCCTCGGGATCGTTCCAGCCCATCACCTGCCGTAAACGCCGCCCGCGCTGTGAGGGCAGCGCCGGATCGAAGATCAGCAGGCACACCTTGGGCGAGACCGGCGCGGGCAGTGGGGGCTCGCCCGGCTCCGGTGGCTGATCGGGCTTTTCAGGGGCGGCTGACTTCCAGCCAAACCAGCTGCGGATGCGTTCGAAAGTCGATCGGAAAGACGCCGGCATTCTATCTCCTTCCTCTGATATGTTCCAACGGAAACACCCCTTCACCGGTGTTAGCCCGGATCACCCCCACCACCGATGAGAGCAAGTTTGCCGTTCCCGGGTAGATCAGGTAGCGAGGCGACCAGCTTGGATGGAATTTCTCTTTAAAGGCATGCAGGCCTTTGAAATTATAGAACTGGTTCACGTGCTCGTAGATGTAGCGCAGCGCCTTCTCGGCTGCCGGGCTGTCCGGCTGCTCGCCCGTTCCGGCCAGCGAGCTCAGTCCCAGGTTGAAGGTTTGGTAGCCGTGCTCGCGCGCCCAGTTAAACATCGTCACAAACAGGAATTCCATCGTGCCCGGCTCCACCTCCACCCGGCGGCGCATCAAGTCCACCGCCACTTCTGGCTGAGTATATTCCGGTACCAGGTTGGCGAATGCGGTGATATTGCCCCGTTCGTCCATCACCACCGCCACCGGGCTGCTGCGGATATAGGCGTCATCGAACCAGCCCAGTGAGAAACGCTGCTCGGCTCCTTCCATCATCGTCAGCCACTGATCGCTGATCAACCGCAGTTCCGCCAGCACCTCGTCCTGGATGGGTGGATCGTAGATCCTGGCGCTGTGACGTGTCCGAGTTCAGCCGGTTGCAGGCTGTGCGCACCGGTTTGTTGGCGTTGCCCTCCAGGGTATACGTTTGCAGGTCGACGATCGCTTCTTCGCCGATCAACAGGCAGCTGAAACCGGCTTGCTGGTAGGCCGGCAGCGTCTCAGGCAGGGTTTGGTAGAAGGTTGGCTGCCAGTCGTTGCGGGTACACAGCGCCTTGAAGCCCTCGATGGCCGCGCTCAAATCCTCGGGCTTCCCGATCGGATCCCCAAGCGTCACTGCCTCGCGCCCAATCGTAACGTAAGCGATCACCGAGCCGCCCGGGCTGAAGAAATAGGCTTTATCCGGAAACAATGCCGCTCGCGCCAGCGACGTGCGCCCGTACCGTTCGACGATCTGGCGGGCCCGCTCACGCTCACCCTGCGAGCTCGCCTTGCGGAACAGCACCGGGCGCAGCAGCATCCACAGCGAATAGCCGAAGGTCACCGCTCCAATCGTGTAGATCGAGCCGATGAAATAGCGCCCAAAGCGGGTGGTGGGGGTAGCCCCCGGGTTGTAAAATTGGGTCAACATCACCACCGTTTGCCGTAAGGCATCGAATAAGCCAAAGCTCTGGTGAAAGTGCCGGTCGAGCAGGTAGAACCCGGCCGCGCCATACGCCAGGGTGAACAGCAGCGAGGCTGCCAGCACACGCAGCCCCTGCCTGATGGATGGCGCGTCCGAAAGGGCGTGGAAGTGCGCCCGCTGCGTGAACAGCCAGACGCCCAACCCCAGCGACAGCGCCGCTTCCTCCACGTCCAGACCCTTGATGAGGTGGCTCGTTGCTGAGACGAACAGCACCACCAGCGTTAGCAGCCAGGCGTTACGCTTACCGCGCCACAATCCGCTGGCCAGCATCAGCAGTGCAAAGCCCGAGAGCGCCGCCGTCAGGTGTCCACCATGCTGGACGAACAGCGGCAGGTCTGGGCGGATCACCTCGAGCCGGCTCACCAGCCGCGGCGAGAGCGCAGAAAGCACATTGATTGCCCCCATCACTGCCGTCAGCACCGCCATCACCCGCACGCTCCAGCGTTCCGACAGGTCTTCCGACTGCCGCGAAAAGCTGCTGGTCCTGCGTAACACCCCGAAGCCGATCAGCAGCGGCAGCCAGAACGACAGGCCGCGCCAGGTCAGCGCAACCACGGTTGCTACCGAGGCCGGTACGTCCAGCGAAGTGAATACCAGCGCCATCACGCCTTCCACCACGCCGATGCCTTGGGGCGTGATCGAGACGATCCAGAAAAGGATGCCGATCGAGTACCCCGCCACCAGCACGCCCAATCCGATGGACTGGTGAAATGCTCTGAACACCGCGTACAGACTGGCGATGTTGACGAAGTGCGACAGCAGCGAGATGCCGATGGTGCCGACCAGGCGGGCCGGGTGCGCCACCACCGCCGCCGCCGCCGCAATGAATTCGCTCGCATTCTTATCCGCCCAGCTCCCGTCCAGTGCAGGCGTTCGCTTGAGCCGCTGGGCGATCCCGTTGGCCGCTCCTTGTGCCCATCCCAACAGCCGCCGGAGCATCTCTGGCCGCCACAGCCCCACCAGAAGCACGCCGGTCATGCCCAGCGTCATCAGCATCAAAACCACTGCCCCCACGATCTCGTAGGCTTGCAGGTCATGCACGAAGAACAGGTAGATAAGCCCCGACACCAGCACAAGGGTGAATCCCAGGTAGTCGGCGACAATTTGCAGCAGGTTGCCCGCCGCCGTCCGTGACGGCGATACACCCCGCCGGGCGGCATCATCCATGAACAGCGCCGCGCCGGAGGCTCCGCCGCTCGGCGCGACCACGTTAACGAAGATCGCAGCAAACGTCAACGGCAGCAGGTGCGTCAGCCGCGCCCGCACGTCCACCGTGGCAAACGCCGACTGGTACAGCGCGGTGAACACCAGGTAGAAGATCGCCTGCAGGAAAACCGCCGCCAGCACCCACTCCCATTGCCCGGTTGCCAGGGTGTTAACCAGCTTCTTGATCTCAACAAAGCGGGTGACCAGCACCCACAGGAAAGCGATGAGCAAAACCCAAAAGACGGTGCGCCGTTTCATGCCTTGCCTTCCTCTATGTCTCGAACGTCTTCAATCTTTTCAGCGCCAGGAACCCGATCAGGAAAGGAAGCCAGAAACCGATCCCGCGGAAAGCCAGCGCCACAATCGTCGCGACCGTCAGTGGCACCCCCAGCGATTGGAACGCCAGCGCCATGGCCCCCTCGACTACGCCAATCCCCATGGGTGTAATGGACACAACCAGGAACAGCATGGCGATGGCGTAACCGGCGATCAGCGCCCCCGGCGAGATGGGGGTGTGGAAGGCCCGGAAGATGGCGTACAGGCTGGAGATGTTGAAGGTATGCGAGGTCAGCGAGTACAGCACCGTGCGCCCGCCTCGGCTCGGATGCCTGATCACGTTCTTCGAGGCATTCGTCAGTTCACTGGCGCTGCGCTCGGCCCATTCGGGGGAAAGCGCCGGGCGGCGGCGGATGCGCATCGAGACCCAGTTGAAAAGCGCCTGCAGGCCTCCGAGCGCTCGCTGCAGCGCTGACGGTTTCCACAAGCCCAGCGCCAGTGACCCAGACAATCCCAGCAGGATCGTGACGAATACCGCCGCCCCTGCCAGCTGGTAACCCTGCAGATTGCCTCGCCACAGCAGGTAACCCAACCCGACCGGCAGGATCAGCGAGACCGACACGAGGTCTGACAGAATCTTCACGATCACGCCTGCCGCCGCTTTCGCTGGGGATTCGCCCTGCCGGGCTGCGTCATCCACAAACAGCGCACCGCCCGATACGCCCCCGCTTGGCGCCACCACATTGACGAAGATCGAAGCAAAGGTTAGCGGCAGCAAGTGCAGCAGCCGCGGCTTCTTGAGCCCCACGGTGTGGAACGCGCCCTGGTAGATGGCGGTAAACGCCATGTAGAACCCCACCTGCAGCAGCGCCGCCAGGAAGATCCACATAATTTTTCCCTGCGAGAGCGCCTTCAATAGAGACTCGATCTGGACCAGCCTCGACAGCACGATCCAGAAGAAAGCCAGTATTAATCCCCAAAAAATCCAACGACGATAGTTCACAAGTCGACCCCACACACTCCCCAATCATTCATCTCTGCACAATCATTATATCGAATTTTGCCCTGTCCCCCCATTGAGGAGCCCCCCAATCATGCAGGCCCAGGCATCGGGAATCCGCAAGACCAGGATTCCACCGGTGATCATCATGCATTTTGGCCGGGGGGAGAAGGCGAAGGGTGTTTTTATTGAAAATGGTATTGTTGGGTTACAGGGGCACGGCTTCGTATTGGCTCAAACCTGGATACTTGCGTTACTCGCCGTGCCCCTACGCCTCTGGTCTTCGATAATCAAATTGGTAATGGCCCTCGTCCTGATTCCGTAAACCCCGGGCAGGGATTGTCGCGCTGTTAGGGCCTTGTCTGGCGAAACCAAAAGGTGGAACGCACTCCAAAGCGCGTTCCACCTTACCTTTTAAAGACCACTGCGTGGGGTTGATCTATGGCAGCAAATACAGCGAATACACGTCCCCCTCTTGTGCCACCCCCACCGTTTTCTGCACACCCATAACCCAGCCATCCTCCTGGAGCGTCCCTTGCGCAGCCCAATCGGACGCTGCACCCGCCGCCGGCTTGACCTCCACCGTCAGTTGAGCGGTAAAGTTCATCGTGGGCGAGCTGGGCAGCGCCGGGACTGCATCCTGCAGGATCGTCACTTGCACGCCCCGCCAATCCTCCAGGCGCATGCCATCCGCGCCGCTCTCGCCGCTGAGGGCGCTCAACCAGCGGCCCGCCAGTTCGTTCACGGTCCACACCTGCTGCGACTCCACGCCGCTTGGGTCGCTAGACTGCGTCGGCGGGAGCAGCTGGGCGCTGGCCACTGCTTCGAGCGGCGCGGGCGTTGCGGTCGCCGGTGGGTTCGAGGTGGGTTGGGTCGGCGCCAGGGTCTTCGTGGGTTTGTTGGCCGTATCCGGGATCGGGGCCGGTACCGGCTTGGGGGTATACAGCAGGATCGATGACCAGTTGCAGCCGCCAACCAGGCAGGCCGGGTCGGGCAGGCCGGTGATCAGCAGTCTGTCCTTGTCGCTCGCCAGTTGGTGCACCCGCACGTCCGTCTTGCCGCCCTGCTGCCGGGTGTACAGCAGCTGCTTGCCGTCCTCGGTCCACTGAGGCCACCCGTCGATCCAGCGTCCGTTCTCGCCCTCCTGTGGTGCAGTCACCTTCCTGTAGGACATTGCCCCGTCGGTGTCATCGATGTAAATGCTGCGGCCCAGCAGGGAGTCCTCAGCCGCCGGTGCGCCTTCCGGCGTTTGCAGCCCGGCAAAAGCAATGTAGCGCCCGTCCGGGCTCCACTTAGGCTGGAAGACGGTGAAGTTTTGCTGCGGCTGCCCCTGCTCGTCCAGGAGCAGGTAATTCAGCGCCCCGCTGTTAACGTTCAGCAGCGCCAGGCGTTTGTTTTCCCCGATCGACGCGCCCCCACCCTCGGCCAGCGCCATCAACCCCGGCTTAACCGGGTTCCAGTCGTAGGCTTCTTTGGTATTTAGCATCGCTGCCGGCAGGCGCGTGATTACGCCGCTGTCGGCATTGAGGCTATACAGCGGCATGCCGGTGGCCTCCTGCCCGCCGCCGGTCCAGCCGCCCAGCAGCAGCGTGCGTGTCCCCGGCGCCCAATCGATCAACCGGTAAGCGTTCTTCACACTCACGTCTGAACTGAGCGTCAGGCTGCCGACCTTCTCCGGTGTTTTCAGCGGGACCAGCAGCAAGCTCTGCCCGGCCCCGGCGGCGAGACCATCCGGGTTGGGTGTCCATGCCATCCAGCCGTCCAGCGAGACGACCGGCTGACTGGGCAGTGCGCCGCCGGTGGGGAAGGTCCCGGGGGGGAGCAGCTGCACGGTCTGGCCGCCCGGCAGGCTGTATGCTTTCAGCCCACCCCCTTCGGTAGCCATCGCCAGCCAGTCACCCGTCTGCGACAGGGTGTTCGGCGGCAGCCAGAACGGGTCGAACGGCGTGTGGTTTGGCAGGGCCGCCAGTTTCAGCGTCCGCTTGCCCTTCATGTTGTACACCTGCCAGCTGCCTTTGGCTGTGCGCTCCAGCAAAAAGCGGCTCGAAGGCGAGAAGCTCACCGGCTGTCCCGGCGCATCACCTGCCGGCCAACCGGCCCCGGTCTGAAGGTCCGCCACGTATGGGCGGTTGTTGAACGCCGGTCGCGGGTCGACAAACACCAGCCGCCCGGACGCTATCGCTTCTCGGCTCTGACAGCCCGGCAGTCCAGGGAAGGTGTCCTCGCAGTCGATCGTCACTTGCTCGGTCGCCGGTTCCTGCGGCTGCAGGTTTTCCGCCAGCATCATCAGCTGCTCTTGCGGCAGGTTGCCGCTGATCGTGATGTCGGTGCTGCCTTCCTTCCAGGTCAGCGCCTTTTCGCCGCTGCCGGTCTCGGTCACGTAACCGGTCTGCCCGCGCACATTGACCGCCGCTGCCGCTTCGGTGGGTTGTTCTTGCGCGGTGGGTTCGGCCGCTTCCTTTTGCGTGATGGTCACTTCACCCTGCGGGCTGTTGTAGGTCTGGATGACCGTATTCGATTCGCTGTCTTGCGTGGGGATTTCTACGCTTTCCAGGGTGAGTGGGGTGTTATCATCTTCCGGCGCCAGCACGGGGAACGGCAGCTGCTCGACTGCCTGCGCCATGCTGATCTCCAGCGGCTCGGGCGCAGGCGCTTCCATGGCTTCGTCAGCCGGGGTGGCGCTGTCGATCACGCCGGGAATCGCTGCCTGCGCGGCCGCCTCAGTCGCCGCCTCGGTCGCGGCAGGCTCAGCCTGGCTGGGCTGTACCAGCGCCACCGGGGCAGCGGTTGCCTGTGGGCGCAGCGCCACGGTGAGCGCCCGGCTGAACAGCAGCCCCACCGCCGCCAGCGCCAGGAAGATTGCCATGCCCTGCAGCGCCCAGCGCAGTGACACCCGCCCGCCCGGTCGCCGGTTGGCCGGGTGCTGCGCGATCAACCGGTCCAGCCCGGCTGGGCCCGAACGGCTGGCGTCGCTGAGGTTCGTCGTATGGAGGTGACCGGCCATTTCCAGCGCGACCAGCACTTCCGGCGGCACGCGGGCATCGATCACCCGTTTCCCGGACAGGATATCTTCGAACAGATGGGCGGCTTCACGTTCGTTCATTGGCAATCCTCGCGTCGATATCGATAATCGAACCTGTAGTGATGTGGTCGGCGCAGGCCGCTCGCAGCTTTTGAATGGCCCGGTAAACCCGCACACCCACGTTGCTCTCGCTCAGTCCGGTCAGCCCGGCGATTTCGCGGTTGTTCAGTCCCGCTGCAAACTTCAAGCCCAGTAAGTCGCGCTCTTTCGGTTCTAGATCGCGCAGCGCTTTCAGCAGCTGTGAGGTTTGCTCGTCTCGCAGCACCAGTTCTTCCGGCGAGAGCTGTGGGTCGGGGCGCTGTAGGATCGCATCCAACGGAATAAAGCGCCGCAGCCGCTGGCGGCGATAATGGTCGTTGAGCGCATTGCGCGCGATCGCAAACAGCCAGGTGATGAAAGAGGCTCGCTCGGGTTTGAACCCGTTCAGTGCGTTCAGCAGTCGCTCGAAGATGCTTCCACATAGCTCATCCGCTGTTGCGTCATCGTCTACTCGGTAACGGACGTAGTTGTATATCCGGGCATAACACCGGTGATACAGCGTGCTGAAAGCGTAGGGGTCGCTTGCCGCCTGGACTGCGAGTTCGTCCAAAGCATTCATGAAGTCGTTTCCTGTCCACCCTAAGCATACCTCAAAACGTCTGAACCGTGCAGTCTGCTTGTTCTTTGCAGCGCTGGCGTCACGCGCCCACTCCGGCGCCAACGCCACTCGCTTGCGACATTTCCTGCCGTCCTTCTGCCAGCGCCTGACGGAAGCGATCCAATGGCCAGCCGGTGATGAAAGCAGCTTCCTCATATTTCAGGCCTAGCGCATCGATGAGTGTCACCGCCAGGCGCTGTTCGAAGGACAGCCGGCTGAGACCATTGTGGAGAGCATTCTTACCGTTCTTGCACTTCTCGCAAGCGTGCGCCACGTAGGTCAGCAGCCGGCGCTCGAAGGGCCCTGCAAGCCCCTTCGACCATTGGCGGTAGGTTTCCAGCACCCCATTCTGCGTGGCCTGCTCGGCGGCGCGCTCGTCGCCGAGCAGAAACCAGGCCAGGTTAAAAGCCTGTTCTTGGTGCGCCAGCACCAGGCTGTTGAAAGTTGTCAGGGTGTCGGAAGCGGTTCGGGTTCTCATACGGTTTCCCAATTGAGTGGACATGGTTTAACTTAATGTACGCACGTCCCTGAAAAGTATTACAACAAAGTCGAGCCTCGGGCCTGCCAATCCCGACTTCATAAAAATTTCACCCTCCCGCATGAATTATCACACCAGCCCCTTCCTCTTTTGGTGTACAATTTTCTAAGCCTGCAGCCGCGTTTTCTTTAAGAACAACCCCTGCCTGGCCGGTTACGGCATAATGTCTCATTCGGCTAACCCATCCTACAGAAGAGGTGATCGATCATGGACTCTACCCCCCACAAGAAATACGCCATCGGTGTGGACTTTGGCACCGAATCGGGCCGCGCTCTCTTGGTGGACGTCGCGACCGGCGAGGAAATCGCCACCGCCGTGCATCCCTACACCAACGGCGTCATCGATGAGAAGCTCCCCGAGAGCGGTGTGCGTCTAGAGCCCGACTGGGCACTCCAAGACCCCAACGACTACATTGAAGTCTTCAAGCATGCCATCCCGGCCGTGCTGCAGCAGAGCGGGATCGACCCCGCCGACGTGATCGGCCTGGGCATCGATTTCACCGCCTGCACCATGCTGCCCACCAGGGCCGACGGCACCCCGTTGTGCTTCCTGCCCGAGTTCCGCGACCGCCCGCACGCCTGGGTTAAGCTTTGGAAGCATCACGCCGCGCAGCCCGAAGCCAACAAGCTCAACCAGATCGCCCGCGAGCTCGGCTACACCTTCCTCGACCGCTACGGCGGCAAGATCAGCTCCGAATGGTTCTTCCCTAAGGCCTGGCAGATCCTGGATGAAGACCACGAGATCTACGCCGCCGCAGACCGTATGCTCGAAGCCACAGACTGGGTTGTCTGGCAGCTGACCGGCGTTGAGACCCGCAGCGCTTGCACCGCCGGGTATAAGGCCATGTGGTCCAAGCGCGAGGGCTTCCCGCCCGACGAGTTCTTCAAGGCCCTCGATCCGCGCCTGGAGCATATCGTCGACGAGAAGATGACTCGCCAGATGGCCGAGCTCGGCTCCAAGGCCGGTGAGCTGACCGAACAGGCCGCCAGGTGGACCGGACTCAAGCCAGGCACGCCTGTCGCTGTCGCCAACGTCGACGCCCACGTCGCCGCCCCTGCCGCCACCGTCACCCAGACCGGGCGCATGGTCATCATCATGGGCACCTCCAACTGCCACATGGTCCTCGGCGCCAAAGAGCAGCTCGTCCCCGGCATCTGCGGCTACGTCGAAGACGGCATCATCCCCGGCATGATCGGCTACGAAGCCGGGCAGTCCTGCGTCGGCGATCACTTCGCCTGGTTCGTTGAGAACTGCGTCCCCGCCGCCTATCAACAGGAGGCCGGCGACCAGGGCGTCAACGTCCACGAACTGCTCGAAGAGAAGGCCGCTGCTCTCGATCCTGGCGAGTCCGGTCTGGTCGCGCTGGATTGGTGGAACGGCAACCGCAGTGTCCTGGTCGACGTCGACCTGACCGGCATGCTGCTCGGCGCGACCCTGGCTACGAAGCCCGAGGAGATCTATCGCGCCCTGATCGAGGCCACCGCCTACGGCACCCGCCTGATCGTCGAGAACTTCCGCGATTACGGCGTCGAGATCAACGAGATTGTCGCCACTGGCGGCCTGCCCGACAAGAACCGCTTGCTCATGCAGATCTATGCCGACGTGACTGGTGTGCCCATCAGCGTCGCCGAGACCCACCAGGGCGGCGGCCTCGGCTCTGCCATGCACGGCGCCGTCGCAGCCGGTTCGAATGCCGGCGGCTACGACTTCATCATGGATGCCGCCCAGAGCATGGCCCGCCTGCGCGACGAGTGCTACCAGCCCAACCCCGACCACAAGGCCGTCTATGACAGGCTCTACGCAGAATACCTTAGCCTGCACGACTACTTCGGCCGCGGTGAAAACGACGTCATGAAACGCCTCAAAGCCCTCAAAGCCCAGGTCATCGCCGCCAAATCGTAGCGCCGCCTCCCGGACCCTGATGAATGTTGACGAACAGATTCGGTAATGGTCCTGGAAGAAGACCCTAAAGGTTTCTCGGCTGAGAACCTTTAGGGTCTACGGTGTCCATGACCGGCCCTGCTTGCTAAAAACCTTAAGTTCTACATCTGATCAAGGAAACCTCTCATGCTTCTACCTGACCTGCGCGAACAAGTCTTCCGGCTCAACCTCGAGCTCCCCAAAAATAACCTCGTCGCCTGGACCAGCGGCAACGTCTCGGCCCGCGACCCCGAAACCGGTTACATGGTCATCAAACCCTCCGGCGTCATGTTCGACGACCTGACCCCCGAAAACATGGTCGTGCTCGACCTGGACGGTAAAGTCGTCGAGGGCGACCTCAAACCCTCCTCCGACACCTACAGCCACCTCTACATCTATCGCGAACGCCCCGACGTCAACGGCGTCGTCCACACCCACTCGCGCTACGCCACCGCCTTCGCCGCAGTCGGCAAACCCATCCCCGTCTACCTCACCGCACAGGCCGACGAATTCGGTACGGCCATCCCCTGCGGCGGCTTCGCCCTCATCGGCAACGAGGACATCGGCCGCGTGGTCTGCGAGACCATCGGCGACTGCAGCGCCGTCCTGCTCAAGAACCACGGAGTCTTCACCATCGGCCCCAACGCCAAATCCGCCGTCAAATCGGCAGTCATGGTCGAAGACATCGCTGCCACCATCTGGCTCGCCCTCCAGCTCGGCGCTCCAACCGAAATCCCCGACGAGGATGTCAAGAAACTGCATTGGCGCTACCAAAACGTGTACGGACAGTAAAAGCTGAACGGCCTGGCGGCCCCAAAATCGGCTGCAAACCGCACATCTTCCTGTGGTTTGCACCGAAGAAAAGCAACCTTGTTCTAGCTGTGCGTGTTTATGGCCTTGATGAACGCCCTGCCGGCCTGGATCATCATCCCTCTGCCGGCCATGTCTGAGCAGGTGGTTTCTGTTGATTGGTTTTGACCACGACCAACCGGCTATTTGTACAAATCCGGGAACCTTTATCCCCTTCGGCTCGTTATACCTCTAACATGGGCCACGGCCCGAATCACAATAACAACCGAAAGGCGGATCAACATGTTTACCAAGTTTTCTATCCACAAATATGCGCTGGGGGTCCTCGCAGTGCTCACCTTCATCCTGGCGGCCTGCGCCCCGCTGCTGCCACAGACCGGCGCCGACCCCACCCGGTCGCCCTCCGGCGTGACTTCCGGGTTAGACGCCGGGGACATCCTCGTCCAACTCGACTACGAGCCCGGCTTCATGCTCCCAGAATATCGCTATGACTTTGGCCGCACGCCCTACTTCACCCTCCTGGCCGATGGCACGGTCATCTACGTCGACCAGAACCAGGACGGCAAGGTGATGCAGGCCCAGCTCTCGCAGGAGGAAGCCGCTGCCTTGCTCCAACAGATACGCGACCTCGGCTTTGCCGATCTCGAATCCCACACCGACATGTGCGGCGTCAGCGCCGACGGCGTCGAAACCTGCATCGCCGACATGTCCACCAGCGTGCTGCGGGTGCGCATGGCCGACGGCAGCCTGCGTGAGATCAAGAATTACGCCAACTTCTCCAACGACCCGGCGGCATACGAAGCCATCTACAGCCTGCTGAACGACTTCAGCAGCCCCGAAGCCACCGTCTACCAGCCGCACGCCGCCACCCTCTTCGTTCGCATCGTGTCCCCACCGGAGGACGCCTCGCCCGCCAACTGGCCCCTCGACCCCGCCTACATCCAGCGCGCCCAGTCCGCCCCGGAGCAGTTCACCGCTGTCGTCCTCAGCGCCGAAGAAGCCGCCGTCTGGCAGCAAACCGTCGGCATCGACAATCGCGGCGTCACCTTCCAGCTCGACGGCCAACCCGTCATGGGCATGTTCGTCCCCTGGCTCCCCGGCCAGGACTATGCCCAGCAAATCGCTGCCGAGTTCCCGCAGTAAGCTGCATCAGAGTAACGGAAAGCCCGGGCAAACCACCCGGGCTTTTCATGTAAATACCTCCGGCATCACGGCCAACCCCTATTGGAACGAATACCAATCTTGTAATTATCTACCTTAATGGTATAATTGCCCGAACTGACAAATTTCGGGGGTTTCTCATGATTAAACGGCATCCACTCGTTTGGTTCTTCTTCTTCGCTTTCCTTTTCCCCTGGCTCATCTGGGGCACTTCCATCCTCCAGAGCCGCGGCCTGCTCGGCTTCCATATCCCTCAGCCGCTCGCCTTCTGGATTGGGCTCACCCTGGCCACCTACCTGACTGCCGCCCTTTCCGGCGGTTGGCCTGCCGTGCGCGACCTGCTCTCCCGCCTGATTCGCTGGCGCGTGCCGCTGCTCTGGTACGGCGTTGCCCTGCTGCTCATGCCGCTGCTGGCCCTGGCTGCCATCGCCGTGTTCGCACCCTTCGGCGCGGCTCAGGTCGGCATACTGCTCTCAGCGGCCGGCCTGCTCCCCTCATTCCTGTTCCAAATCTTCTTCTTTTGGCTCACCGAGGAGACGGCCTGGCGCGGCTTCGCCCTGCCTCGCTTGCAAGTGCGCTACAATGCCCTGACCGCCAGCCTGATCCTGGGATTGCTTTGGGCCATATGGCATACCCCGCTGTGGTTTATCCCCGGCTCATTCCAGTCCGGCCTTTCTTTTCCCGGCTTCCTGCTGCTGACCATCGCCCAGGCGGTGCTGTTCACCTGGCTGTTCAACCACACTCGCGGCAGTGTTCTGCTGGCGGCCCTGTTCCACGCCTCGGCTGACGTGACGCTGGCTTTTACCGGCGTCCTTTCCAGCAGCCCGGCCCTGTTTTGGGTCTTTGTGGCGCTCGAATGGCTGGTCACCCTGGTGGTCGTCCTGATCGAGGGACCGGCGCACCTTTCTCGCCGCGTCCTCGACGAAGCCGTTCGCTCCGCCTGACCCGCATCGCTAACGCTCTAACCGCCGCCTCCGCCCGCACCGTACGCGCAGGTCTTCTCACCGCCGCGACGGGCGTTCCATCTCCAGTTCCGGGATCGACGGGATGATCTTCAGCACGTGCTCGCGGTGGTTGAGCCCGGCAGCCCCAGGAACGTCGACGGCGTCGTTGGGTAGACCTGGTGGCCGCGCCGAATTTTGTCCTTCGTTGGGATTTGCTCCCTTTATTCCATGAGGGAAAAGAGACCGGTGATCGCTCCTCGCTCTCTTTTCCCTGCTAAAATAAAGCTATCTCATCCCAGGAGGATTTTCCGCTATGACTGGTTCCCTGCTCCGCATCTCCATCATCGGCACCGCGAAACGTTCCGATTACCTCTACGGCCCGCTGCTCCAACAGATCCCCGGCGTCGAGCTCGTCTCCGTCTGGGGCCGCAGTGAGGGCTCGGCACGCAATCTCGGCGAGAGCCTGGGCGTGCCCTGGTACACCGACCTCGACCGGCTGGTGCGCGAGACCGAGCCGGCCATCGGCGTCGTCAGCGTGGCTTACAGCGCCAACGGTGAGGTCGGGCTGATGGCGGTCGAGGCCGGGCTGAACGTCCTGCTCGAGACGCCCATCGCCCACAAGCTCGCCGAGGCCGATGCCATCATCGCCGCCGCCGAGGCCCGTGGCCTCAAGATCGAGGTCGCCGAGCAGTTCCACCGCCGCCCGCTGGAGCAGATCAAACTCAAGCTGATCGCCTCTGGGCTGTTCGGTCAAGTCTACTCTTCATTCAACGACTTCGCCGGTCACGGCTACCACGGCGTCAGTGTCATGCGCTCCTACCTCGGCTTTGACGCCCGGCCCCTGCGGGTCACCGGCCTGGTGCGCGAGTACCCGCTGGCGGCCCACTGGTCGCGCCTGGCCGGCACCACCGGCCCGCGCACCGAGACCCAGGAGCACGGCCTGATCGACTTCGAGGGCGGGCAGGTGGGCGTGTTCCACTGGACCAACGTGGGCTACGATTCGGCCCTGCGCTGGTGGCGCAGCAGCCGCTTCCTGGCCGAGAAGGGCATGTGCATCACCACCGGCGCCGGCTTCGACCAGGACGAGCGCCTGTCGCTGATTGCGCCCGGCGGCGAGGCCCCGCGCTTCATCACCCTTGAGCGCCGCTGGGAGCGCAACGACGGCGGCGCCCTGATCGCCATCCTTGCCCACACCGGCGATCCCGACCGGCCAATCGTTCGCTGGGATAACCCCTTCCGCCCGGCACAGAAAGGCCACGGCCCGCAGTGGCACGACGACGAGATCGGCGTGGCCGGCTGCATCATGAGCCTCGTCGAGGCCGTGCGCACCGGCGGCCAACCCACCTACGGCCCCTACCAGGCCCGCCTCGACCAGGAGATCATCCTCGCCATCCGCCAGTCCTCACTCGACGGCGGCCGCCCGGTCTCCCTTCCGCTCGACCCGTCTGCGCAGGCGGTATAACCATCACACTTTCTCTACCCAAGAAACCCTTGGGTCTATTTCAAAAATCAGCGGTATTACAAGAGACTGGAGTTCTCATGGATTCCCAAACCATCACCTCCGAGCAGCTCGCCAAGACCATCGACCACTCCCTGCTGCGGCCTGAGCTGACCGACCAGGACATCATCGAGGGCTGCGCCCTCGCCAGGCGCTACAACGTCGCCTCTGTGTGTGTCAAACCCTCGCACGTCCCGCTGGCCGTGCGCGAGCTGCAGGACAGCCGCGTCGCCATTGGCACCGTTATCGGCTTCCCGCACGGCGCCCACACCACCGCCGTCAAGGTCTTCGAGGCCAAAGACGCCCTCGCCAACGGCGCCACCGAGCTCGACATGGTCATCAACATCGGCGCTTTGCGCTCGGGACGCTCCGCCGACGTCCGCTATGACATCCGCGCCGTAACCGAGGTGGCCCACCAGAGCGGCGCTTTGGTCAAGGTTATCTTCGAAAACGCCTACCTGACCGACGAGGAAAAGGTTTTGGCCTGCCAACTGACCGAACAGGCCGGCGCCGACTTCGTCAAGACCTCCACCGGCTTCGCCTCCTCCGGCGCCACCATCGAAGACCTCAAGCTCATGCGCGCCACGGTCGGCCCGCAGGTGCAGATCAAAGCTGCCGGCGGCGTGCGCACGCTGGATGCCCTGCTCGCTGTCATCGATGCCGGCTGCACCCGCGTCGGCGCTACCCGCACCGCCCAAATGCTGGACGAGTTCAAGGCCCGAAGAGCGTAACGCGACACGCAGAGAAAGCAAGACGGCAAATCGCCGTCTTGCTTTCTCTGCGTCTTTTCGTAACGATTTCCGGGCCTTGATTTGGACCGGATCCCATAATCTGTTATCATAAAAGCAGACCGGCCAGGGGAAGCAAACGAGACCGGAAGAACTCCATTCGATATACACCCTTGCACCTCAGCGAGTCACCTGGTATGGCCGGCCAAAGGCATCGATTGAGGTTGCAGTCTACCGGTTCGGCAGTGGCGGAGCCAGATCTTTGCGGCTTAACCTTGCCGTGCTTAATGGTAAGAAAGGAGACGAGATGCAAAAGATGAAAATATTTACACCCGGACGTATTCTGGGGATCATGCTGGGCGTGGTCGTGCTTTTATTCGTGTCGCGTATGGGAGGATCGGTGTCCGCCTATCAAGCCGTGCCGACCCCTACGGCAGCCACAGCGCCGGCGACCGCGCAAACTCACGCCGTGAGCCTGACCTTGAATGAGACCTACGTAAACGCCTTGGTGAAGCAGCAGTTATTGGATAATCCCAACGTATACGACCCGGTTGTCGATTTGCGCGCCCCCAACCAGGCCCTGGTGACGATGTCGATGCGGGTGGCGGGCGGCTTGACCGTTCGCCCCACCGCCACCATCGCCTTTGTGGTGTCCAACAATCGCATCGTGGTCGATATCGTGCGGGTCGACGTGGGGAGTCTAAACGTGCCGCGTGTGCTGATCCAGAATCAACTGCTCGCCCTGCAAACCGAGCTGGAAAATCAGCTCAACCAGCTGACCCACCCGCTCAACTCCAGCATCCTCCAACTGGAGAACATCAGCGCCAATGATACCGAGCTGACCGTGGAAATGGGCTTCAAGCCGCAAAGCGGCCTGGTGCCTAAGACCGGCAGCGACGCCAGTGGGACGTCCTTCCCGATTGTCTCGGCTACACCGGCGGATATTTTAAGGAACTTGAACCGGCGGGCGGCTGCCTTGATGCAGCTGCCCGCCGGAAGTTTGGCGCAAATGGGCTCGCAGGACGACCCTTCAATGCCGCTTCTAAACCAAATCTTTATCAAACCTCAACAATCTCCTAACGAGCCATGCCCCTGCCTTTATGTTACAATGAAATCAGGTCGGTAAGAGAACAACTGACCTGCCTTCCGTCACTGCGAGAGATTGGGGAGAGAGGCATTGACGAAGCGTTTTTTTTCAATTCCACACGCTGTTTTCTCTCTATCTTCACGCATCCCAAGGGGGAAGGGCATATTTTGATTATGTTAATGGTTTAAATACCAAAAGAGGAGGTAAATTGTGAAAAAGCGCTTCTTTGCTTATACACTGCTGGCAGTCATGCTGCTTTCAGCGCTGTCGGCGTGCTCCAGTATTGGTGCACAAACAGGTGCAGTCCTTGGACCTGTTGCTCAACAAGCATCCCCAACTCCTGTCAACCAGGTGCCGCAGACCGGATCGCTTGGGGCGCCAGCTTTGGAGACATTCCAGAGCCAACTGGAGACCATCTATAATAACGTAAACCCGTCCGTCGTGACCATTACAAACGAAACTCAAGCATCCGTCAACTCATTTGGACAGGGTGAAAACCAGGGCTTGGGCCAGGGTCAGAACAACCTGGTGCCCAGTGGCTTGGGATCAGGCTTCGTCTGGGATAACCAGGGTCACATTGTGACCAACAATCACGTGGTGGAGGGCGCAGCCGGACTGCTGGTTACTTTCAGCAACGGTCAGGTTGTTCCCGCCACGATTGTAGGCACGGATGCCGGCAGTGACCTGGCGGTGATCCAGATCGATACCAGCAGCATTCCGCCGCTCCAGCCGCTTTCCGTGGCTGATTCGAGCAACTTGCAGGTCGGCCAGTTGGCCATTGCCATCGGTAACCCGTTTGGCCTGGCCGGCACCATGACCCAGGGCATTGTCAGCGCCCTCGGCCGCAGCCTGCCCGCCAGCCAGACCAGCGCCAGCGGCTACATCATTCCCAACATTATCCAAACCGATGCAGCCATTAACCCCGGTAACTCCGGCGGACCGCTGGTGAACGCGAACGGTCAGTTGATCGGTGTGAATACGGCCATCGCCGGTTCGTCCAATTCGAACGCCGGTGTGGGCTTTGCAATCCCGTCGAACATCGTCAAGCAGGTTGTCCCGTCTTTGATCCAGTCGGGTAATTATCAGCACCCGTACCTGGGTATTGAGGGCGGCACAGTGGACAGCCAGATTGCCCAGGCTATGTCCTTACCCCAGAATAGCCAGGGTGTGTTGGTCGTGAGCGTGGCTCCCGGCAGCCCGGCTGCACAAGCCGGCTTGCAGGGCGGCTCGCAAACCGCTACCATCCAGGGCCGGCAGGTTCCGGTTGGCGGCGACATCATCACCGCGATCAATGGACAGCAGGTGACCTCGATGGATCAGTTGATTTCGTACCTGTCGAGCAACACCAGCGTTGGCGATCAGGTTACTCTGACCATTCTGCGCAACGGCCAGCAGCAGCAAGTCCAGTTGACGGTGGGCTCTCGCCCGTCCGGTCAGTCGCAGTTTGGAAATAATAACAATGCACCGCAATTCCTGACGCCGCTGCCGCCGAACACATCACCCAACGGGCAGAATCCATTCGAAACCCCCCACCCGCAGTTCACGCCTCCGGTAGGCGGCGTCCAGTTGGGTATCCAGGGTTTGGAAGTGAACCCACAGTTAGCGGCCTCGATGGGCCTGCCACAGAACACCCAGGGTGTGATGGTGGCTGTCGTCCAGCAAGGTTCCGCTGCCGCACAAGCCGGGCTGCAGCCGGGTGACATCATCACCTCGTTCAACGGCCAATCGATCCAGACCGTTCAGGGCCTGCGCGACGCGTTGCAATCTGCCGGCGCTGGAGCCACCGTTCCAATGACGGTTTATCGCAACGGCCAGCAGATGCAAGTCCAGCTGACGGTGGGCTCTCGCCCGTCCGACCAGTCGCAGTTTGGAAATAATAACAATGCACCGCAATTCCTGACGCCGCTGCCGCCGAACACATCACCCAACGGGCAGAATGCGTTCGAAACCCCCCACCCGCAGTTCACGCCCCCGGTAGGCGGCGTCCAGTTGGGTATCCAGGGTTTGGAAGTGAACCCACAGTTAGCGGCCTCGATGGGCCTGCCACAGAACACCCAGGGTGTGATGGTGGCTGTCGTCCAGCAGGGTTCCGCGGCTGCTCAGGCCGGGCTGCAGCCGGGTGACATCATCACCTCGTTCAACGGCCAGTCGATCCAGACCGTTCAGGGCCTGCGCAGCGCCTTGCAGTCTGCCGCCGGAGCCACCGTCCCCATGACGGTTTATCGCAACGGCCAGCAGATGCAGTTGAATGTCAATCTTGGCATGTAAGTGAGTTGAGTTGCAGAAGCAAGGGCGGGCAGCGCAAGCTGCCCGCCCTTTTTTTATGCTTCCGGCTTTCTGGGCAGCACCGTCCGCACCAGCGTGCCCATGCCTGAGGTGGAATGGACCTCCAGCCGTCCGCCGGCCGCCTCGGCCCGCTCGGAAGCCCCCACCAGGCCCAGGTGGCCTTCGCGTGCCAGATCGAGCCACGATTGGCTGTCGTCGAAGCCCTTACCGTTGTCCTGGATCTCCAGCACAACCTTCTCCTCATTGAAGTGAAAGCGGATGATCACCTTGCTGGCAAAGGCGTGCCGGGCGATGTTCGTCATCGCCATCTGGTAATTGCGGAACAGGGCCAGCCGCAGGTCTTCCGACAGGGTTTGCCGGTCGGGCTGCAGGTCGAGTTGTATATCCAGCGTCGGGTGCGATTGGCGGAACTGCCCGACGTGCGATTGGATCGCCTTTTGCAGCCCAAAGGAGGCCAGCGCCGGGGGCCGCAAGTTGTAGGCGGTCAGGCGCAGCTCACCGATCACCTTCTCTAAGTTTGCCAGTGCGTTTTTGACGGTGTCCCGGCTGCCGAGTTCATTGTTGTCATCCAGCATCTCTTGCAGTTGGAACACCATTGCATACAGCTCCTGCATTGGCCCGTCGTGGATCTCTTGGGCCAGCTCCAGGCGCTCGGCTTCTACCCGTTCCATCTGGCGCTGGCGCACTTCGTACAGCTCTGCGGTGCGCTGCGCCACCCGCCGCTCCAGTTCCTCGTTGCTGCTCCGCAGGGCCTCTTCGATCTGCTTGCGCTCGATGGCATAGCGGATGGTGCGCTCCAGCAGCAGCGGTGTCACCTCGCTCTTGGCGATGTAGTCGTCGGCTCCGGCCTTCATCGCCTCCATGTCGACATCGTAGCTGCCTCGGCCGGTCAGCAGGATGGCCGGGATACTGTAGCCCAAGCTCGTCATCTTGCGCACCAGCTCCACCCCGTTGTGCGCCCCCAGGTCGTAGTCGATCAGGGCCGCGTCGATGCCGTGGTTGTTGGACAGGATTTCCAGGGCGTTATCGTAGCTTTGGGCCCATTCCAGGTTGAATTGGCTGCCCTTGGAGATCGAGAGCCAGGCCCGCGCCAGGATGAAATCGTCTTCATCGTCTTCAACCAGCAAAATCTTCCAGGACCGCTGTTCGACGTCTATCATGTTTCGTCTCTTTCTGTTGTTCGGGTTAGCGGCAGCCCGACAATGAACGTGGAGCCTTGCTCCGGCTCGCTGCGGGCGGTGATGTACCCGCCGTGCCGCTCGGCGATCTTGCGGCAGATTGCCAGGCCGATGCCGCTGCCTTCGTACTCGCTGCGGCCTTTGAGCCTCTGGAACGGCTGGAAAATGCGCTCGATGTGCTGCTCGTTGAAGCCGATGCCGTTATCCTGCACGCAAAGCTGGACCATCGGCTGGGACTGGCCCTTTGGATCGAGATTGAAAGGGACCGCTTCTTGGGCATACACTCGAATTTGGGGGGCGATGCCGGGCCGGTGGAACTTGAGCGCATTGCTGAGCAGGTTCTGGAACAGCTGGCGCATCTGCGGCGCATCTCCCTGGATCACCGGCAGCGGTTCGAGCGTGATTTTGGCCTGATTCTGTTCGACACTTACCTCCAGGTCTGCCAGCACTTCCCGTACAATCCGGTTGAGGTCCATATCGATGAATGGCTGGGCGCGGGTGGAGATGCGCGAATATTCCAGGAGGTCTTCCAGCATCGACTTCATACGCACGGCGGCGTCTTGCATGCGCTTGATGTAATCGCAGCCTTCCCGCTGCAGCAGGTCCCCGTAATTCTTCAGGAGCAGCGTGCTGAATGCATTCACCTTGCGCAGCGGTTCTTGCAGGTCATGCGAGGCGATGAATGCAAAGTCTTCCAGATCCTGGTTGCTGCGCTCCAGCTGCGCCATATATTCGCGCAAGGCTTTCTCAGACTGCTTGCGCTCGGTCAGATCAACCATAAAGCAAACGTAGTCGCCGCGTCATGCCTTCCACATGCGCAAACCCAACCAGCACCGGCACCCGGCTTCCGTCTTTGCGAACGTACTCCTTCTCGTACGGGCTGCAGTAGCCCTGTCCTCGGGCCTCTTCGATCGCCCTCTCGTCCAGGGAGAGGTACTCGGGCGGCGTCACGCTGCGCCAGTTGATCAGGCCCATTTGCAGGTCTTTGCGGGCGTAGCCCAGCATGCGCAGGTAGGCCTCGTTGGCTTCGCTGATTGTGCCGTCCGTCTCGCTGTAGTTAACCGCAATCAGGGTCAACTCGACCAGCCGCCGCAGGCGCACCTCGCTGGCCCGCAGCGCCTCCAAAGCGCGCTGGTACTCGGTAATGTCTTCATTCAGGACCACGACCCCCAGCAGCCGGCGCCGGTCATCGAAAAAGGGCACTGCCGAGCTGCGGATGATCTTGTGGCTTTTGTCGAAGCACTCGATCTCGATGATTTCGTTCAGGCTGGTTTCGCCATTGCGGATCGCTCGGGCGACGGTCCAATCTTCGGCGGCGATCTGCTATGCCGCTGTCCAACCACCAGCCCTTGTAGATCTCCAATTGATCCATCTCCACGTGCTCACCCCCGGCCCAAATGTTTCGCCCGGCCGGGTTGGCGTATACGATGCTCCCCGTGCTGTCTGCCAGCCACACGCCCACCGGCAGGTAATCCAACACGGCCCGCAATCGCCGCTCGCTGTTTCGCAAGGCTTCCTCTGCCGCTTCGATTTGGGTGATGTCGTGCCAGATCGTCACCGCGCCGGTCAGTTGGCCGGTGGCGTTGCGCAGCGGGCTGGCGGATGCCAGCACGGTGATGTCTTTGCCGGTATGGTTGGTCAGCACCAGCCGCTCGCCTTGCACCTCCTCACCGTGCAAGGCGCGACTGCTGACCAGGTCTTGGGTCGTGTCCTGGGTGTGGCTGCCCGACCGGCGGATGCGCAGGCTCTTGGCCGGAGCCGTCCGCTGGCCGTCGTTGTGACCGTTCGCCAGGCGGTTTGCGGCCGGGTTCCAGCGCACCGGCTCTCCGGTGTGATCGTACACCGTAATGGCGTCCGACATCGCGTTGAAAATGGTTTCCAGTTCTTCCGCAAGCCGCTCGGCTTCCTGGCGGGCTTCCACGTTCTGCAGCTGCAGGGAAGCCAGAGAAGCCAGCTGCACCAGTTCGGCCTCATCCTCGTCGGTGAAGTCGCCCCCTTTCTTGTTGCTGACGAACAGCACACCGACCGGTTTTCCGTCCCTGTTGACCAGGCGCGCCCCGGCCAGGTTATCAACCGTTGGGTGACCGTCGAGAGGGCCGCTCCACAAGGGATTGCGGCGCAGCTCTTCCCGGCTGCGCCGCAGCGACAGGTTCTGCTCCATCAGATTGCCGTGCGGGCTTTCGCCGCCCAATTGGAAGATCTGACCGATTTGAATCGGAGAGGCATCCGAGAAGGGCGTCTCGCTGGAGGTCGCTCCCAGACGGAACTGCTTTTTAGAATACCCGTATCCGGCGACGGCCAGTTCTGTACCCAGCAGGCTGCGGGCCGCATCCACCAGGGTTTGCAGCAAACCCTCGACCGTGTTGATCGCCAGGATCTTCTCCGAGATGTCGACCAGCTGCTTCACGTGCGCCTGGTGCTGTTCTCGCGCGATCTCGACCCGCTTGTTTTCGGTCACGTCCATCCAGTAGATCGACAAGCCCTCTCCGGATGGAAAGACGCGCACGTTGAACCAGTTGTCTTGGATGGGGTCATGGATTTCCAGCTCGGGCGGCAGGTCGCTTTTCGCCATCTTCAGATACCCGGTTTCGGTCACGCCCGGCTGAAACTCAGGGAAGACTTTCCAAACATCACTGCCGACAATGTCTTCTCGCCGCACATTCGTCGGGCGTGGCCTGCCGGTTGGTATACACGATCCGGAAATCGTTGTCCAGGGCGATGAAGCCGTCGCTGATGCTGTCTAAAATGTCGCTGATGCGCTGATTCTTCTCGATCAGCGCTTTTTCCAGGCGATCCCGGTTTTGCAGCTCGGCCTTCAGCTCCAGGTTGACCATCCGTAACGCCGACGTGCGCTCCGCCACCCGGGCTTCCAGGCCTTCTTTCGCCTGCTGCAGCTCTACCAGGGTTTGCTCTCGTTTTTGGGTTTGCAAGTTCAGCGCGGCGCGCATCCTGCCAAAGGCGATCCCCATGCGCTGGATCTCGATAAAGCTGGTTCTCGGTAAAGGTGGGCCGCTTTGCCCGTTCGCCAGGGTATTCATGGCCATTGTCATCGCTCTCAGCGGCCTGGTCAGCCAGGATGCCAGCAAGGAGCCGGACACCGAGGTGACCACCAGCGCGATCATCAGCAGGACGAAGGCCATCTCGCGCCCGGTGTACACGCCCATCAGCGCCAGGGAGGCCGGCCGCTCCACCACCACGCCCCAATCCAGGCCTGGAACCCGGGCATAGCCGCCCAGCTGCTGGCCGCTGCCGCTGAAATATGCCAGGGAGCCGGTTGGGTTGGGGTCGCTCAGCATGGCCCGCACCACCGGCGATTGAGAGAGATCGGCATAAGAGGCCGCCAGCAGCTCGTTCGGATGCGAGATCACCTTCCCGTACTGGTCTACCAGGTAGACTTCCCCCTCCAGCGCCGAGGCCTGATCCGTGAGGAAGTCGGATACCCGCAGCGAAGACAGGGCGAACGAAGCCGTGCCGCTGTAGCTGCCTTTGTCATCGTGGGTAGGCACGCCGAAGCCGAACAGCGGCCGCTGCATGTAGCCGTCGCGCAAGATGTCGTCCGAGACGGTCCCATCGGTTTGTGACCGCGGGTTGTACGTGATCGCGTCGCTCTCATTGTTATAACTGGCGATCAATTTTCCCTGGATATCATAGGTGGAAAAATAGACGACGTCCGGAAAGGCATGGATGAAGGACTCGAGCTGCTTGCGCTGCTGTTCGGGGGTTTCCCGCATCAAGCCGGGCTGTCCGGCCAGGGCGATCAGCGCCGAGCGGTTCAGGGTGACATAGTCAGAGATGCCATGCGCCAGCGCCACGGCCTGGCTTTCCTGCCGGGCCAGCGCCTCAGCCCGCACCAGGTCCTCTTGACGGTCGCTGGTCAGGGCGACGGTCAGGATGAGCGGCACGGCCATGGCAGCCGAAAGCACGAACGCCAAACGGGTGCGCAAGCTGGATGAGATCAGGCGATCGATGGATCTGCTGAACAACGGCATAAACGCCAGGGCCACGCAGAAGATGCTGTAATAAGCCACCATGGTCCAGTTGCGGTTGAGGATGACCGATAGGGCCAGCAGCCCGAGGAAGAACGCCGCCGAAACGAGCGGGGCGGCCAGCGTGAGCGCTCTGCCGAGCGGCCGGCTGGGGCGCGTCTGGAAGAATTTCCAGACCTGAACGCCCGCCAGCAACAAGCCCGTCAGGAGAAAGACCCCCGGCAGCAGGAAGAACTGGGGGGCCGAAAAGTCATGGAGCCGGGGGGTGACCAGCATGGCAGTGCCGGTGAGGACCGAGCTGGCCCCGACCATCAGCGCCAGCAGGTCGGAGCTGATGTTGGAGTGCCGCCGCGGCTGCCGGGCGTTGATGTAGGCGGCCACGGCCATCCCGAGCGCCAGCATGGCGTAGTCCAACGAGTTGATCCACAGCGAGCTGTGCAAGAACTCGACCGCCAGCGTGATCAGCAGTCCGGAGGCCGCCAGGTTGAACAAGGAGGCCATCCAGCGCGGCAGCCTGGCGATCACGATTGCGCACAGCCCCAGCGCAGCCGAAAGGAACAGCATGCCCCACAAGAACAGGCGCCGTTCGACCGGGATACTGCTTAGAAACCGGAAGGTGTGGGGTGTGATCAGCATCAGGGCTGCAATCATTGCGAAGAACGCAGCCACTGCCAGTTGCAAGCTGTTTACTCGAATACGGTCCATCGATTCACTCCTTCCACCGTTATTGGATGGAATTCGTTGGTCGCACTTTCCCCGATTCGTCAATCACCAACATTAAGAAGGGAAATTATCAATTGGGCAGATGCGCCCCGGCCAGGCGGGAATGAGCGCAAGCGCAAGGGGTAACAATCACTGCATCCAGGGTAATTATACGCACATTTTAATAAAATCACAACCGCATGCCGTAGCTGCGCATTTCAACCTGCTCGCCGGTCACAAACCGCCACAAGTCTGATTTCTGCGTACCCAGCAGCCTGAACCCGAAGCGCTCGTACATTTTGCAGGCCGTGACATTCCGGTCGGTCGTGCCCAGGTGAACGCCCGGCAGCCCCAGCTCGCGCAGCTGGTTTAGATAGGCGCTCATCAGGCCGCGCCCCAGGCCGCAGCCGCGCCATGCCTTGGCAACATTGATGTGCAGGTGCGCGGGATAGGCGTCCAGGTCTGGGTCGACGTGCTCGCCGCGCAGCGCCGCTTTGATGGCCCCGGCAGCATACTGCCGGCCCAGCGGTCCCAGGCGGTAACGCCCGGTCGCCAGCCCCAGGAACAACCCAGGCAGGATCCTGCTTCGCAGCTCCCGCTGTTGGCGTTGGGTATCGGTGCAGCCGGTCAGGAACCCGGCAGCCTCATCCCCGGCGCAAGCGATCCAGGCATGCTCCGGCTCGAGGTCAGTGTAGTAGCGGTAGAAGAAATCCAGGAACAGGCTGCGGTCCTCCATCAGCGCCTCGATCGGCTCGCCGAAAAAGGCCGTGTCGGCCGCAATGTGCCGCAGCGCTTCCCGGTCGGCAGTCTGGTACGGGCGGATATGGAATTCGGTCGTCGCCATACGAATGATTATACTGAAAGTATGGTCATCCTGAGCAGAACCAGGGCGGCGCAGGCCTCCTCCCGATGCCGCCCCGGTCCCGCGAAGGAACTCCCCCCGGGACGCTAGTGGAAAACCTTGTCCATCAGCGCGTGCAGGGCGTCCGCCGCCATCAAGCCCATCAGCATATACGGCAGCCAGGACCAGCCCGGCGTGGTTAGCGGCGGCAGCGGGATAACCAGGCTCAGCAGGGACCACAGCATCGCCGGTATCCCCAACAGGTAAATCAGCCGCAGCAGCGTGCCGATCAGCGGTCCGTGCGACAACCAGGACCGGTGGGGGATCAGGCGGGCATACGGCAGCCAGAACAGCTTCCACAGTGCGCCCGGCAGGCAGCCCAGCGAGCGCCGCACCAGGCGGTGAGAGATGCTGCCATGGTCCACGTCCAGGTCGGGTGAGATCAGCATCCCGGCCAGGCAGCCGGCCGACAGCGCCGCGGCCCTGCCAAACGGTAGCCCCGCCGCCAGCGCTGCGATTGGCAGGGCCGCGGCCAGGGCGGTGATGGATACGTTGTGCGCCTTTCCACTGGGCATCATTTGTCTCCTGATATGGAACTAAGTTTCTATTATACCTCTGTATTGACGCGCCCGCCCACCTTCCGTCAAAATCGGGTAAACTCAGGAGGTACGAATTGCATGCAAGGGAGGAACTTCTTTGAACCTGAGCGCTGAACAAATTGAACAGGTCAAGTCCTGGTTGGTGGAAGCCGGGCAGATCGCCATGGACGGCTTCGCTTCCGCCAAGATGCACTGGAAGCCCGACCATACCCCGGTCACCGACATCGAATATCGCATGGAATCGCTGATCATCGAGCGGCTGCGCGAGCATTTCCCCGGCCATCAAATCATCTCCGAGGAAAGCGGCAAGACCGAAGACGCCCCTTCCGCCAGCGAAGCGGTCTGGGCCTTAGATCCCATCGACGGGACCAAGTCTTACATCCGGGGTCTGTCCACCTGGGGCATCTCTCTCGGCTTGCTCGAAAACGGACAACCGAACGCCGGTTTCTTCTACCAGCCGGCCACCCAGGAGATGTTTTGGAGCAGCCCCAGTGGGGCCTTCTGGAACGGGCAGCGCCTTGTGCCGGAGACCGCCCTGGCTTTCAACAGCCCGCTGGCCTTCCTGGCAGTGCCCTCCAACACCCACATGCTCTACCGGATTTCTTACCCGCGCCTGCAAGCGTTCGGCTCGACCGCCCTGCACCTGGCGTGCGTGGCGCGCGGCATCGCCGTCGGAGCGCTCACCCGCCGGGTGTATATCTGGGATATCGCCGGCTTGCTGCCGATCCTGCGCCAATCGGGGGCCGTTTACGGCTACCTTTCCGGCGCGCCGCTCGAACTGTCGGCGCTGTTCTCCGGCCAGCGCACGCCCGAGCCGATCCTGGCGGCGCGGCCTTCCTGGTTGGCGCAGCTGCGTGAGGGCATCGAGAGGGACTGAGCCTGCCACTGTTCACCCCTCAATGGTCGCCCCTACATTTGTGGGTGTTGGTCGACGGCGGTTTCACTGCTGTCTGCTAACGCCCCACAAATTTCGTTGCCGCTCCTCTAAAATCTAGACCATCCAGTCGGTATAATAGGAATATGATGAAGAGTTACGATTACGCTCATCGCAAGGGAGTGGAACCCATCGATTGGGCAGGGTTCGTTTCCTTATACCGCAGCGTCGCTGAGCAGTTGGCTGCCGAGCAAGTCGAGGCGATTGTCGGCATCGCTCGGGCCGGGTTGTTCGCCGCTACGGCGGTGGCCTACAGCCTGCGCATCATGCTGTACCCCGTCAGCGTCAGCCGGCGGGTGGATGACCGGGTGCGCTTCGAGCGACCAGTCTGGCGGGTGGACGTGAGCCCCGAGGTTCGCGGCCGGGTGGTCGCAGTGATCGATGAAATTGCCGACACCGGCGAGACCCTGGCGCTGGTTGGGCAGCGGGCGCTCGAGCTGGGCGCGAAGCGGGTCGTCACGGCTTGCCTGGTGTGTCATTCGTGGGCCGATCCTGTCCCGGATGTATGCCCGCATATCACCGATGCGCTGGTGATCATGCCCTGGGATCACTCCATTTACATCCATGGCCGCTGGCAGTTGCATCCTGAGACCGCCGATGCCCTGGAGTTCAACCAGCCGCCGGATGCGCAGGAAGATTAACGAGGACTGTTTGTAACAGAATAAAAAAATGACCGGAGCGTCTTGTGGGGCGCTCCGGTCATTTTTTTATTCTGCCTGGTCGATCAATACTTCGCATGCTACCTCATGCTCGAAGGCCAGCTCGGTTTGCTCGATCAGCACCACCGTGACCGGGCGCTGCTGCAAGACCCGCACCTTGCGCCCCGTCACCAGCCCATAAGCTTGCAGGTGGGCCTGCTCGGCCGGGGCCAATTGCCCGTAGCCGCGAATGACGACCTCTTGCCCAGGTTGGGCCCCGGCAAGGTTGGCCTGCGCTGCGTTGGCGGCAGCCCCAGGCTTATTTCGAGTATGTAGGGTGATCCAGGGCAGGGTCATTCCGTTTACCTCCAAAGACTTTGCTGATCAGGCGCACCAGGGAAGATTGCGCCGGGTTGATATTCGTGTTACCGCAGGCCGGGCAGCACACCATCCGGCAGCCGCGGTTGAGCGGGCAGGTCGGGCAGGCGCTGTTTTCGGTCGGGTCAAACGTTGTGCCGCACAGGCTGCAGGTTATGGCGGTCTGCTCGTTCATCACGCGCCCCACCCAAAGAGCACCAGCGCCCGCTGCAGCAAGCCTCCTACCAGGAAGGCGAACGGGAAGATAAAGACCAGCATTGCAATAGCTGTCCGCGCCCCTCGCTCCTTGGCGATCATAAAGGTGCTGGCGATGCAGGGGATGAAGAGGGTGATCGTCACGATCGCGGTCAGCACTTGCACCGGACTGAGCAGCCCGGCCGACTGCATGGCGAACAACCCGGTGGCGGCAAAATCGCGCCGCAGGAAGCCCAGCAGGAACGACGAGCTGGCTTGCGGCGGCAGGCCCAGCCAGCCGGACACCAGCGGCTTGCCGGCGTCGATCAGCCAGGGCAGGATGTGGGTCTTGTCCAGGGTGAACAGCAGCAGCGTGCCCAGCAAGAACAGCGGCACGGCCTCTTTGATGTACCATTCCAGGCGCGCCAGGGTCTTCATCAGCACGTTGGACAGGATCGGCAGGCGCAGCGGCGGCAGCTCCACCACCAGGGGGGTGCGCTCGCCGGGCATCAGCTTGGCGGCCAGCCAGCCCACGACGAACAGCACGCCCAGCATCACTGCCCCCCAAATGGCGGCCGCCCCGAGCGAAATGCCCGCCAGCATGCCCATCACCACCCCCAGCTGCGCCGAGCATGGAACCGCCAGCGCCAGCAAGAAGATCGTCAGCAGGCGGTCGCGTTTGCTGGTCAGGATGCGGGTGGTCATGGTCGCCATCGTCACGCAGCCAAGGCCCAGCACCATCGGCAGCACGGCCTTGCCGTTCAGCCCCATCGTCCGGAACATACGGTTGCTCAACACCGCCAGTCGCGGCAGGTAGCCGGAGTCCTCCAGGACCGAGAAGGTGATGAAGAATGTGATCACAATCGGCAGCAGCAGCGCCGCTGCGTAGGTAATGCCCATCGTCCAGAGGCCGTAAGGGCCCACCAGGAAGTCGGAAATGAACGGGATCGGGATCAAGTGAGTGATCTGGGCCGTCAGCCACGGATTGATGATCTGGCCGAACAGCTTTGCTTCGAGCAGGTTCACCAGTGTGCCTGCTCCCAGCACACCCACGAACTGGTACATCGCGTACAGCGCCAGCGCCAGGATCGGCAGGCCCCATACCGGGTGGGTGGACAGGTGCCCGAGCCGCACAGCCAGGCTTTGCTTGCTGGAATCTTCTCCTGCCAGCGCCGCCGCGGCCGCTCGTTCCACGAACATCTCGCGTGTGCGGTGGATGGTGGTTTGGGGCTGCTCACCGAGCGTATCTTCGAGCTGCTGCCGCATGGCGACCAGCTGCGCATAGTCTTGTTGGGACTTGCGTTCCTGCAGCCAGTTGGCCGCCAGCACATCGCCGCTCAGCCACAGCAAGGCCAGGGCTCGCTTTCCGGTCGGCGTCTCCGGCAGTAACGGATCGAGCGCTCTCAGGGCCGCTTCCACCTTGGCCGGGTATTCCAGCTGGAAATGGGGGCGGCGCGCTTTCTGCACGGCGGCTTCCAGGTCGCTCACACCCTGATTGCGCGTGGCAATGGTCGGAATGACCGGCGCGCCTAGAATCTCGGCCAGGCGCTGCGTGTCTACCTGCAGGCCGCGCGCCCTCGCTTCATCCATCATATTCAGAACAACGACGAGCGGGGCTTCCATCTCGGCCAGTTGGACAGCCAGGTGCAGTGTGCGCCGCAGATTTTTGGCGTCGCCCACCGAGATGACCGCCTGGAAGTTTTCCTGCAGCAGCACCCGCGCCGTCACCTGCTCGTCCTCCGTGCGGGATGGGAACGCCACGATTCCCGGCGTATCCACCACGGTCACTTCGGGCAGCGCCCGCGCCGTGCCTTGCGACAGCTCGACAGTTGTGCCCGGATAGTTCGAGACGACCACATAATGTCCGGTTAAGCGGTGGAACAGCAGTGATTTACCCACGTTGGGGTTGCCGACCAGGGCAATGCGGCTGCCCATGGCGAGTGTTGGTGCTGAGGTTGTGTGACAAGATTCCATTAATAAACCATACCTTTATCCAGTGCTTGAAAAGCGCCATTTTGGCAGCGCTTCCCACTCCTCTATGAACGCGCCGTAGAACACTCCCGGCACGTGCCGTATAACACTAAAGAGACGTTGGCAACCCTGGCGCCTGCTTCTGCTTCGAATTGATGGGCGATCCGCTCCGCCAGCGCTTCATCGAACTCGATGATCTTGCCGCATACCTGGCAGCAGAAATGATAGTGTTCGCTGAGGGTGTTGGGATCGAAGCGCTCACTGCGCTGGTCATCGTCGAACCGGCGCGGGCTGATCAGCTCGACCTCTTCCAACCACCGCAACGTCCGGTACACGGTGGAGAGATTGAGGCTGGGATCCTTCTGGCGGGCAAGGGTGTAGATGTCCTCGGCGGTGGGGTGCCCGGAGTAAGCCTCGAGGATTTCGAGGATCAGGCGGCGCTGGCTGGTCATGCGGCCGCCGCTGTCGCGGAGATGTTCTTTGGCTTGTTCTACAAATGTTGTGCTCACGGCTGCCTTCCGTCGCTGCAATCGCTAGCTGTTCTGAGAGGGGCGCTTCCTATCCCGAAAACATTCCTGTCAGAGTCGCTACTGCGAACTATTTGCAATAAGATGCCTTTAGTTTACGACAGCAAGGGGGATTAAAGCAGTGACGGATGTCACATATGTTGCTGTGACATCCGTCACTGTGGCATTCGAGGGGCTGCTCACCCCAGGTGAGCAGCTCCTCGAATGGGTCCGCGTGATCCTTACGAAGAGACCGGCTGCTGCCCTGTCACTTCCCTTGCCACCTCTTGGAACTTCTTCAAGGGCGGCGGCGGCGGTCCGGCCTTCCATGCCAGGCTCAGGCGCAGCTGTGGCGACGGTTCAACGATCGGCACGTAGGTCACGCCTTCGTGATGAATGTTGCGGATGTAGGTCGACATGATGGAAATGCCAATGCCGGCCGAGACCAGCCCCAGCACGGTTTGAATCTGGCGGGCTTCTTGCGCCACCCGCGGCACGATCCCGGCTGCTTGAAAGATGGCGCTCAAGCGGTCGACCAGGGCGGGTTCACTGCTGCGTTCGAGCGAGATGAAGGGCTCGTTGGCCAGCTCAGACAGCGCCAATGATTGGCGCTCGGCCAGCGGGTGACCGGTCGGCAGAGCGACCACCAGCGGCTGCTCCAGCACGGTTTCGGTCATAATTTCGTCCGTCCCTACCGGATCGTAAAGAATGCCAAGGTCGATCGAGCCGTTGCGCAGCGCATCGATTTGATCCTGTGAGCTGAGCTCTTGCAGTTGCAGCTCCACGTTTGGGAAGCGCTGGCGGTAGGTGCGAATAGCTTCCGGCAAGAAGCTGTACAACACCGAGCCGACGAAGCCCAGGCGCAAATACCCGATTTCGCCCTCTGCCGCCCGGCGTGCTTTTTGCACGGCTTGTTCAGCCTGGACAAGCGTCAGGCGCGCTTCCCGTAAAAGCACCTCTCCGGCGGTCGTCAGTTCCACCTTGTGGCGGGTTCGCCGCAGCAAGCGCGCGCCGATCTCTTCCTCCAGCCGCTTGATCTGCTGGCTCAGCGCCGGCTGCGAGATGCCCAGATGCTCGGCTGCGTGGACAAAGTTGAGCGCCTCGGCCACAGCAATGAAGTAACGCAGTGAACGCAGTTCCATTTTCCTCCATTTGCAGGCAGATGAGTTCGCTGCCGGCGTTCTTATTATAGTCTGAACCGCTTTCATCGGTTGAATTTACAAGAGAAGGCGGCGCCGCGGCGACGCCTTCTCTTGCTTGAAAATTCTACCCTTCCATTCCCCCTTTTATGGGCGCATCCGGACAGCCCTGCTCTAGCCATTTCAGCAGCAGGTTTGGGTTCAACCACAGCCCCTCGCAGAAAAAAAGGCCTTCCTCGACCAGCCAGCGCCGGGCTTCTGCCGCCAGCAATGGGTAGGGGCTGGTGGCATCCATCATCGCCCGCACCAGCATGGCCCGAGCGAGCCGCAGGTAGCCCAGACGCTCATCTTCGACATCGATGAAAGTCATGATTCGCTCTCCTCCTGTAAGGCGTTTGGGCAATATCGAACTGCATGCAGAAGAATCTGGGCACGCGACTGGGCTTTCAAGCGGTGTTTCAGCTGTTGAATGTGGGCATAAATGGTCCGCTCGGAAAGTTCCATCTCTCGTGCGATTTGGCGGGTAGTCATTCCTTGTGACAGCAGTCGTAATACCCGGACTTGCCGCCTGGTTAAATACACGTTTCCCATAGACCTCCTTGATCGGATGCAGGCAGTGGCGTTGATTAAGGAGGGAGGCATCTGCGGTGCCCTTCCTGCTTGGCCAATACCAATGTGGTAGAAAATTTGTCCTATCGTTATCTTAGCAAACTAGATCAGGGATTGCAACGGTGAAAAACGGGGGGTTCTTTCGAGGGCTGCAGACGGCAGCCGGATCAAAAAAAGGGGTAACCGGAAAAGGGGGTGATTTCTTGCAAATTGTCAAAGTCTTCCCCGCTTTCCTCTTGTATCATCACCAACTTCTCTCTATAATGAGTTGCACACTTTAATTGAGTTTAATCTACGGCAGGTGGGTTAGAGATCCGTTTCCAGGCTCAGATTCGCGGAATCTTTCAGTAGCTATAGCCAGTCTAATTTGTATTCCATTTTCACGGGCATCACGATTTATTGGTGGAAACCCGGCCCGCATTGCAGTTTACATTCATGGGTGATCCGCTGTGGTTAAGAAGGATAAAGAGCCTTCTAACCGCGCCTGTTTCGGCATTGCTGTCTGGTCAATCCAGGCAACTGTGTTTGCGCTTTGCAATTAAGCGGCGAAAAGGTTACCCGCAGCAAGAATCAAGAGGGGAGGTGAATGCTTATCGATCGGGGTCCAGCTATTTGCAGTCTACTGACAAACATTGATCTAATTCAAGGAGAAAATGGAAATGGGAAAAAAGTTATTCAATTTTGTTTGTTTGCTCGCTATCCTGGTGCTCGCTGCTCCGTCGCCAGCGTTGAGCAGCGTATCAGTCAATGCGCCAGAGAAGAGCGTCACGGGCATGTTCAAGTCCGAAAAGTTCGATGCCCATTATCGCGTCCCCAGTGAAGGTGGGGTTATTCAGGCTTTGGAAAAGGCAGGCGTCATCACGAAAGATGGCCCCGTCATCCAGTCTCAGGTTCAGGAATTCTACAATGAATTCAATGCCCGGAACCCGGACACGGTCGATCCTCGCAAGCTGGAGGCGCTGCTCGCACGGGAACGGGGTGACGAAGGACCTTCAAAATCTGCTTACTTTATCGAGCCGACAGTCATGAGCCTGGCCGTCCCGGTAGAGTTTCCGCCTGTTGAAGAGACGGTAGAATTTAAATACTTCGATGTAGACCTTGATGACTGCGCCACAGCATCGCAAGGGTTCGTAGGACCCGCGCACAACGAAATTGCATCTCCCGGCCTGCGTGACAACAACACCCTCTGGTATGAGGATTCCACCCCTGAACTGTACAATGAAATCTTCTTCGGTCAGGGTCCGGATGCCGGCGTGGTTGTCAATCACCCCAACCTGGGTGAAGTCGACCTGCGCGGTCTGACCATGGTGAACTACTACCTGGAGCAGTCGAACGGTAAATTCCGCCCTTATGGCGAAGTGTATCCGGAGTGGTTAGAGGCTGATCACGTAGAAGCCTATTACGGCCAGGATTCCTGCGATGGTTCCTCTCATAATGTGTATGCCGGCGATCTGGTTAAGGAAGTGATTGCTAAGATTAAGAGCGCTGATCCGAACTTCGACTGGCAAGCTTACGATGGAGATCACGACGGCGTTATCGACAACTTCACCATTATCCATGCCGGTATGGGTCAGGAAGCGGGCGGCGGCGCGCAAGGCGACTTTGCGATCTGGTCGCACGCTTCGATGATTGGCGGCATGAATGGTTATCTGGTCTGCGAAGCCGGCGCTGCTGGCTGCCCGGATCGCGACATTCGTGTCCAGCATTACAGCATGGATCCTGAGAACATCGACCTGGGCGTGATCGCCGAGGAATTCGGCCATGCTGCCTTCGGCCTGCCCGATATTTACAGCGGCGACGATTATCAGAACCCCGTCTCGAACTGGGCCATCATGGAATCCGGTTCTTGGAACGGTATCCTCGGCGGCACCCAGCCGGCTCCCTTCCCGCTGTTCTTCCGCTACCTGCTCGGTTGGGCAGATGTGGTGGAGACTGATTACAACGGGGATGCACTCGATGTGGTGGTTGGGCAGCTCTCGCAAAGCCCATTTGGCACAGCCGATGGCATCAAAATTAACCTGCCAAGCGTTAATGTGCCCGTGGCGAACCCCCTGGACACCGGTAACGCCTTATGGTCGGATGTGGGCAACACAGTGCTGAACGAAGCCGTGCTCCCCCTGGATCTAAGCAGCGCCACCGCCCCGGTTACTCTTTCAATGAAAAGCTACTGGAGCATTGAGGAAGATTGGGACTATGGTTACGTCATGGTCTCGGCAGATGGCGGCGAAACCTGGGATATCCTGACGGACACCACCAGTGTTTGCAGGACGACCAACCCGCATGAAAACAACATTGGCTGCGGGATTACCGGCGAAAGTCAGGGTGATCTGATCTACAACCTCAGCGGTTACGCAGGCCAATCAGTCATGGTGAAGCTGCTGTATGCCACCGACACCGCTGAACAGTGGAGTGGTTGGTGGGTCGATGATATTTCTGTGACAGATGCCTCTACGACCCTTTACTCGACTGATTTCGAAGGCGGCCTTGGCGAATGGATGACGGACGACTGGATGCTCACCCCGGTGACCAAAGTCCTGCCGAGTTACTACCTTGTCGAATGGCGCAACAACAGTGGCTTCGATCAGGGTCTGAAGTACGCCTACCAGACGGTCTACTCGGATGAGGATGAGTGGAAGGTTGACCGGGCGCCCTACACGGTACCTGGCATGCTGGTCTGGACCCGCAACGCTTCGTACGACTTCGACTATTCACTTTCGGACAAATTATTTGACTCGCCGAGCTTTGGTATCAAGAGCGCTTTGACCCTCGTCGACAGCCACCCGTTCCCGTACACCTGGAACGCTTTCAAATATCCCTCGGGAGCACACGCGCGTGTCAGTGGCCGCGTCACCCCTGGCGATGCTGCCTTCACGCTTGGGCCGACCACGTCCTTCAAGATCCGCGCGGGATATAATCCGATAACCGGTGCATTATTCAGTAGGCCGAAGAGCGCCCAAAAGTTTGGCCCCGAGCCGGGCGTCCAAGTCTTCCACGACTCTGTGGGTTACTATCCCGGATTCTACGGCATCTTCAATTCAACAGAACAGTCATACAGTCTTTATGCCTGGGACGTCGATGGCAGCAGCGTGGTTCCGGCGTTGGGAGACTATTCCGTCCGGGTCACCGACTTGAAAAAGCGCCCACTTTATGCTCTGTATAACATTCCAGCCTCGTTTGGTGTGCTTGGTTCCGGCAACCCTGGCGATGATGATGTTCAGTATGGTATCCACATCGCTCCGGTAAAGCAGGCCGAGGATGGTAGCTGGGCCGAGATCCAGGTCTGGAACTCGACGGACGGTATGCTCAAGGCTGCTATGAAGGCTTCCCCAGCCTCTCAGCGGGTGACAGGCGCCATTACCTACAAGGTGACCATCACCAACCCGATGGATTTCGATACGACCTACACGGTTAGCGCCGGCGTTCCAGCCGGTACCACCTATCGCTCCGGCCCTGGCTACAATAAGTCGGCCCAGACGGTCAGGCGCAGCGGCAAGATCAAAGCCGGCCAGACCATCACTGTGACGATCTTGCAGGTCACGGTTAAAGCCAATCAGTCGGGCGGGACGATCTCAGCGACTGCTATAGTGCAGGATGAGGCGACAAACGAGACCGTGGTGACGGTCGATACGCCGGTCCTCTCTGGCCGTCGCTAGAATCGCATTCCTCAATTTCTGGCAGGCTTACCCTCTCTGCCAGAAGATATAAGCACAGCAGCCGGTGGAGTAAGTACGCCGGCTGCTGTCGTTTCTTTTTATAAATTATGGATATTGGCAAAAGGGCTTTATCTTTTTACCAACATCCATAAATTATTGCGCGCTGTTCTTGTTCTTACCGTATCATTCCACGGATGATCAAATCGACCGCATCGTCTTCGTCCATGCCGCGCGCCATGAGCGACTCGAGCTCCCTGCGGTTGACCGTGCCGATGGCAGCTTCGTGAGTCACCTGGGCGTGCGCGTTACGCACCACCACCTGTGGATTGTTGGATGCCCAGGCGGCATCCCGCACGATTTCCGTGCAGTCCATGTGGCCGCGAGCCCCTGCGGCGTTGCCCTCGGTGGTCGTGTTGACCTCGCTGGTGGCCTCGCCGCGCACTGCGATACGGGTCTTGGCGATGCCGTGAGCGCCCTCGCCGTTCAGGCGCAGCAGCTCTTGCACCTTCACCTTGTCGGTGTCCTTCCCGTAGGCCTTTGTGATCATCTCGATCCTCGCGTTGGCGGCGGCGTCGATGGTGTAATCCAGGTCCAGCAGGCCTATCCGGCCGCGGTTGATGTTGAAGGTGCTGCTGAACTGCCCGCCCTCATCGACGGTTACCAGCGAGCGGGGCCGCACTTCCACCCCACCGTGCGGGCCGTGGTAGTGTTCCTCGGTGTAGCTCAGCTTAGCGTTCTTGCCGACGTGCATCTTTGCGTCCATGCGGTGCTCCACCTTGACGGCGTTCGGGAAGGAGCAGTGCGCCAGGAATTTCACATCCGCACCCTCGCCAATCTCGTACTCCGACACGATCTCTTGGATGCCCTCGGCGGGCGTGACCCCAAAGCACAGGTGCACCGGGTTCTCCAGCCTGGTCCCCGGCTCCACAAAGATCTTGGCGTGCACGCCGTGTTCCAGAGGTACGGCTTCGAAGCGGATGCCCGGCACCTCGTGTGAGGCCAGCACGTTATTAGCGCTGACCACCAGGGTGGCTACCTGGGGCATGTTGAGTTCGTCCGGATTGCCGCCTGCCTGGCGGTACGCGTCGACGATGGCTTCCATCTCTCCGGCCCAACCCGGCTGATCTCCGGCTGCGTGACGGCTGGGGTTTTGCTTCTTTTGTAAGTGGAGGTCAGTCACTGCCGTTTCCTTTCCCTTGCCGCTTGAAGTTCACCGGCAGCACCACGTTCTCGTTCCAGGGCTGCTCGCCCATACGGTTTTGGTGCGGCTGGCAGCGCTGCATGTAGTATGCGCTGGTGTCTTCCGGCCCGCCGGTATAAGCCAGCGAACCCAGGCACATCAGCGAAGCCGTGTCGGCTGCGGATACCAGCTCGGGGCGGTGGGTGATCAGCAGCACCGCCGTGCCTTCGGCCGCCATGCGCTGGATCAGGTTTTGGATCTCGCCAATCGACATGGCATCGATGCCGGAATCCGGCTCGTCCAGGATGGCAACTTTGGGGTGCATGGCATAGACTGCCGCCAGTTCCACCCGCTTGCGCTCCCCGCCGGAAAGCGACGAGTTGACGGAGCGGTAGCCGTAAGTCTTGGCGGCCAGCGCCACCGCATCCAGCGCTTCGACGACCTGTTCAGGGTTGTTCTCTTCGGGCGCGCCCAGGCCGACATACTTGCCAATCGGAATACCCTCGATGCGTACCGGCTCTTGCCATGCCAGGGTCAACCCCAGCCGGGCGCGCTCGCTGATCGAGGCGTGAGTAATATCTTTGTCTTCCAGCAGGATTCGCCCGGAATCAGGTTGATAGCCCTCACAGCCCATCAATGTGTAGGCCAGTGAAGACTTCCCCGATCCGTTCAGCCCCAACAAGGCGTGGATTTTCCCCGGCTCCAGCGCCAAGTCGACGCCGCTGAGGATGCGGAAACCGCTGCGGGTCAGGCTGAGATTTTCGATTCGTAGAATAGGCTCGTTCATTACCTGAATTATAGGAGAGCTTGCCTGATTCCAATAGTGATTGAAATCACAAATTCGGGGTGACATACTCCAATTTAGCGCGGCCCCAAAAATCGGCAGCATTTCGATACGCGCTTGCGCAAGACTTTTTTAATCGCGTCTAATGCTCTTATGCTAAAATCGATCTATCGATGCGATGAAGCATGCCCCACAAGAATGTGAAGGAAAGAGGGAACTTGAAGAACCCATTTAGGGCGATTAATGGATTGAAATGGATGCGGCTGGCTGCCTTGGGTGCAGTCATTTTTGTCGTTCTGGCCGTCTCGATTACCCCGAACGCACCCCAACCCTCTACCGGCTACGAGGCCCCTCCGCTGCCGCCTGCCATTTCCGAATTAAACCCGGTCCAATCCGCCCAGTTCTCCGACCTGGTCACCGGCGCTCAGGACGTGCAGTTCGAGCGCCTTTCCTTTAAGGATGGTCTTTCGCAGAGCTCGGTCATGTGCATCTGGCAGGACCAGCGCGGCTTCATGTGGTTCTGCACCGAAGACGGCCTCGATCGCTTCGACGGGTACGAATTCAAGGTCTATCGCCATGATCCCAACAATCCCGACAGCATCAGCAGCAACTACATCACCGCCATCTATGAGGACCACGCCGGGAACCTGTGGGTGGGCACCAACGGCGGCGGCTTGAACGAGTTCGACTGGAGAACGGAGACCTTCAAGCGTTACCTGCCCAACTCAGATAATCCTCACAGCCTCAGCAACGACCGCGTCCTTTCCATCTACGAGGACCACGAGCAGTTTTTGTGGGTCGGAACCGCCGGTGGGTTGAACCGGTTGGACCCCAGCACCGGAGAGTTTACTCACTTCGTCCCCCAACATGACGATCCCAACAGCCTCAGCCACAGCAGCGTGCGCTCCATCTTTGAGGATCATACCGGCACGCTGTGGATCGGCACTCTGGGTGGCCTGGAGCGTTTTGACCGCACGAATAATCGCTTCATCCATTACCAACCCAATCCCGATGATCCCGACAGCCTGCGCGGCAGCTACATCGTAGCCATCGTCGAGGATCAATCCGATAATCTCTGGGTGGCTACCGATGGCGGCTTGAATAAGCTCAACCGTGAGACCGGTAGTTGGACCTCTTATCAGAACGTCCCAGACAGCCAACCCAGTCCGCATGAGAGCTACCTGCGCTCCATGTATGTCGACCACTTCGGCATCCTTTGGATCGGCACTTACGGTGGCGGCCTGGAAAAGTTCGATCCTGAAACGGAGAAGTTTGTCTATTATCAGAATGACCCCGATGACACCACCACCCTGAGCAACAACTACGTTTGGTCCATCTATGAGGATCGTTCCGGCGTCATCTGGGTAGGCACTTTCGATGGTATCAGCAAGTACGACCGCGGCCGTGAGGGTTTCATCCATTACGTGGCTAACCCGAACAACCTCAACAGCCTGAGCGATAACCGTGTCCTGTCGATTTGCGAGGACAGCCAGGGGTATCTGTGGGTGGGCACCTATGGCGATGGCCTGAACCGCTTGAACCGCAGCACGGGCGACTGGAAGCACTACCGTTCGGCATCAGGCATCAGCGGCACCTTGAGCAGCAATACGATTCGCTCCATTTTCGAGGACCACAACGGCGAGCTGTGGGTAGGTACCGAAAAGGGTCTCGATCGCTACGACCCTGAGACCGATACCTTCAGCCACTACCGCCCATCGGTCGGCTCGTCCGATCCATTGAGCGATACGGTGGTGTTCCCCATCTATGAAGACCGCTCCGATAACCTCTGGGTGGGCACGCTTGGCGGTGGTTTGAATCGCATCGACCCTAAGCGCCAATCGCTGACCCATTTCGAGGTCGGCCAGCAAGAGGGTGAAGGGCTTTCGAACAACTCCATTCTGGCAATCTTGCAAGACTATCGCGGCTACCTGTGGGTCGGCACTTGGGGCGGCGGCCTCGACCGGCTCGATCCCAACACCGGCAAGTTCACCCACTACCGAAACAATCCTAACGACCCCAACAGCCTGAGCCAGAACAACGTCTACGCCATTCATGAGGATGGCGATGGCATCCTGTGGATCGGCACCTGGGGCGGTGGCCTCAACCGCTTCGATCCGCGCACCGGTTTCTTCAAGCACTACCGCACCGAGAACGGCCTTCCTAACGACGTGGTTTACGGCATCCTCTCGGACGTTCAGGGATACCTGTGGATGAGCACTAACTACGGCCTGTCTCTCTTCGATCCAAAGACGGCAACTTTCAAGAATTACGACGCTGGGGACGGCCTTCAGAGCAACGGCTTCAACGCCGGCGCCTACTACCAGAGCCGCAGCGGTGAGATGTTCTTCGGCGGCGGCAATGGCCTGAATGCCTTCTACCCGGAGAAAGTCATCGATAACCCCTATATCCCGCCCGTGGCGCTGACCCTGCTGACCCAAACCGGCGAGCCGGTGCACGTCAAGGGGGCGGTGGAAGGCGTGGAGCAGATCACCCTGCCCTGGCCCGGCAACTACTTCGAATTCGAGTTTGCCGCCCTCAGCTACATTCGCCCCGACAAGAACCAGTACGCCTACATGCTGGTGGACTTTGATAAGGATTGGAACTACATTGGTAACCGCCGTTTTGGGCGCTACACCAACCTGCCCGGCGGCGCCTACACATTGCGCCTCAAGGCCGCCAACAACGACGGCGTCTGGAACGAACAGGGCATCTCCATTCGTGTCCGGGTTATGCCACCCTTCTGGCAGACCTGGTGGTTCCGCATCAGCATGGGCATCCTCGTCATCTCGGGTGTGCTTGGCGGTTACCGACTGCGCCTGAAGAGCATCGAGGATCGTAACCGCGATCTGAGCGAGCAGGTCGCCGAGCGCACCTACGAAATCGAGCAGCGCCGCAAGGTCGCCGAGGGCCTGCGAGACATCATGGTCATCTTGAACTCGGAGCGCTCGCTGAAGGAGGGTTTGGATTACATCGTAATCCAGCTGGCGCGCCTGACTGGCGCCGAGGCCGCCGTGATCTACCAGGGCCAGAAGATCCATCTTCCTGCAGTGGCCGCCGGGTACTACCAGGGCCGCTCGCGGGACGGCATCATGGAAGAACTTCCGGAGCCGGCCGCAGAGTGGATTTCCAATTCCCTGAACCTGACCCGCACCTTGATCGTTCCCAATTACAGCCGCTATCATTTCAGCAACCCCGGCGCTTCCCCCGATACCCTGGGGCCATATAACGCTGTGCTGGCCATGCCGCTGCAGGTCGGCGGCGAAATTTGCGGCGGCCTGGCGCTGTTCTTTGTCGGAGAGCGCTCGTTGTCGAAGGAAGACTTGCAGCTCATCCGGACCTTCGCCGATCAGGCTTCCCTGGCGATTGCCAACGCCCGCTTGCGAGACCGAGTGGAGCAGGCTGCGGTCGAATCGGAGCGCAACCGTCTGGCCCGCGACCTGCATGACAGCGCCAAGCAGCAAGCGTTCGCGGCCATGGCGCAGCTGGCAGCTGCCCAGGGTTTGCTGGAGGTCGATATCGAGTCGGCTCGCGAGCATCTGGGTGAGGGCGAAGAACTGGTTTACCAGGTGCTGCAAGAGCTGTCTTTCCTGATTCACGAAATGCGCCCGCCCGTGCTTCAAGAGGTTGGCCTGGCGGTTGCTCTGCGTAATTACATCCTCGATTGGGCTCACAAGAATGACGTCGAAACCAATATCCACATCCAGAATGAGCGCGCTCTGCAGCCAGACGTGGAATACGCCCTGTTCCGGGTAGCCCAAGAGGCGCTGGCCAACATCGCCCGGCACAGCAAGTCGAGCGCAGCCGATGTGGAGCTGCTCTATGAGTCGGATATCGTCTCGCTGGTGGTCACCGACTGCGGCTGCGGTTTCGACCTGGCCGAATATCACCCAGGCATGGGGCTGCGCTCCATGCGCGAGCGCGTCACCATGCTCAACGGCCGCTTCCATATCGACAGCCAAACCGATCAGGGCACCTGCGTCCGAATCATTATCCCGGTCAAGAAGAGCATTCAAGTCGAGTAGGGGTGATGGATCGAAAAAGGCCTGTGCCGCAGCACAGGCCTTTTTCGATCCATCACCCCTACTGGAGAATCCTTTGGAATGATCCTTCAGTAGCCCCCCGCAACCCTTCTAATAGGGCGTGCTTTTTCCCCCTAATTCCCGTACAGTATTAAAGAGGCTAGTGAAGCATTACAGCCGCCCTTCGCAACCACCATTTTTGATCTGAAAAGCGGTTTTCTTTGGACCGGGACACCCGGTTACGGATCTATTCACGCGTCCGTTCGTTCTTTCAAAAAGGAGGCCCACTGACCCATCCACGTCAATTCCATGCACGATAAGGAAAACCTGCTGTCTGAGCAGTTGTAACCACTTATTTTCGAGAGGAGAAAACCTTGAAAGCGAAGCTCTTTATCATCAGTTCTGTGTTGATCGCTGTCGCGATGGTCCTGGCGTCCTGTGCGCCTGCACCAATCGCCGCGCCCGCGGCTGGGGAACAGCCCGCCCCTGCCGATCATTCGCCCAAGACGATCTACTTGAACCTGGGCAACGGTGACGTGCCGACCCTGGATCCCTCGCTGGCTACCGACAACAGCTCGATCCAGGTGCTGGAGGAGACCTACGTTGGCCTCACCCGCCTCGACGAGGTCAGCGTCAAGGTTGTGCCGGGCATGGCCGCCAGCTGGGACTACAGCGCGGATGGCCGCACCATGACCTTCCACCTGCGCGATAACGTCTACTGGGTCAAGTGGGACGCCACAAGCAATCAGGTGGTCCAGGTGATGGACTGCGAGGGTAATCCCCGCAAAGTGACCGCCCAAGACTTCTACTACGGCATCGTCCGCACCCTCAAGCCGGAGACCGCCTCCGGTTATGCCTACGTCCTGGCGTTCACCCTGGAAGGCGGCGAGGCATTCAGCAACGCTGAAACCGAAGACCCCGCCACGCTGGGTGTGAAGATCATCGACGACCAGACCCTGGAGATGACCTTCGTCCAGAAGACCGCCTTCAACGAGAACATCGCCGGCATGTGGGTGGCCTATGCCCTGCCGTCATGGATCATCGACGGCGACGACTGCACCGACGCCCGCGCCGACCGCTGGACTGAGACCGGCTTCAACCAGAGCTACGGTCCCTGGGTCATGAAGGAATGGGTGCATGACGCCTACGTCACAGCCGTCAAGAATCCCTTCTGGCCCGGCACCCCCGAGATCCCGGTGCCCACCATCGATGTAATCAACTGGTCGATGCTCGACACGCCGCCCGAGTTCGCAGAGTATGAGGCCGGCAACATGGACGTTAGCCGCGTGCCGCTGGCCGATATGGACCGCGCCAAGTCCGACCCGGTGCTGTCAAAGGAGCTGCGCATTGCGCCCCAGTTGAGCTCCTACTACTACGGCTTCAATACCCAGGCCAACATCGTCAGCGATGTGCGCGTCCGCCGCGCCCTCTCGATGGCCGTCGACCGCCAGAGCTTGATCGACAACGTCACCAAGAGCGGCCAGGAGCCCGCCCAGTGGTTCTGCCGCCCCGGTCTGGTCGCCTGCCCCACCCTCGAGGAATATCCCGATTTGGGCGTGAAGTACGATCCCGAGCAGGCCAAAACCGTCCTTCAAGAATACCTGGATGAGACCGGCCAAACCGCTGTCGGCCTGGACATTACCCTGATGTACAACACCAGTGAGGGTAATCAACGCATCGCCGAGGCCATCCAGGGCATGTGGAAAGACGTGTTGGGCGTCGATGTCAAGCTAACCAACCAGGAATGGAAGGTCTTCCTGCAAACGGTCAAGAGCCAGGACACTCCCCAGATCTACCGCTCCGGCTGGAACCTCGACTACCCCGACGCCAACAACTTCACCCGTGAAGTGGTGGCATCCGGCGGTAACGACAACCCGGTCGAAGCGGACGGCAAACCGGCAGGCGGCCTGATGTGGAAGAATGACAACTTCGAACAGTTGGTCCGCGACGCCGCGGCCGAGCAAGACCTGCAAAAGCGCAAGGACCTGTATGCTCAGGCCGAGCAGATCCTGGTATGGGACGACGCCGCCTTGATCCCAATCTACTGGTACACCCAGGTTAACGTCACCAAACCCTACGTCGTTCGCACCTTCTCCAACACGGGCGCCGAACACGTGGAAAAATGGGACTTGAACCGCTAACCAAAATGAAATTTAGAGGGGGTGCAGCGGCTGCCGCTGCACCCCCTCACGTAACTGGGAGATATCGGGGTTGGCGATGTAGACACAGTCTGCATCGCCAACCCCGATCCTCCTTAATTCAAGATGCAACCCTTGCGAGGATAAAACCATTCCCCTCCGGAAGAAGGTTCCAAGATGCTCCTGACGAAGGGGCCAATATGCGCCTGGGGGGCCGTGCGCCCCATAGTGCACTTCAGTACAATATTGTTAATTCTTATCTGTAGAGTCCAACCAACGAATGTTCTTGTTCGATTTTTCTCCTTCATCACCTGGGGGGACTCTGGCGGCCCCCCAGGAATAATTCTTCCCGCCAGATTCCCCATTTCGACAAAAAATCATTCGGGATCGCACCTAATCCTGTAAAATAGGAGTATTATTAACATGAGTACATACACGATACATACAGCCAAAGACAGGTTTGAAGCCAGCCCAACGTCCCACACGCGGGCTGCAAGCGGCAACGGTCACAGGAGTGAACCGTTCAGCTTGATTAAGCGGAGGTATTACATGAGCGATCCCATCAGTATATTGATCGTAGACGACCATGCTGTCGTCCGCCAGGGGCTGCGCGCCTACCTGGACTCGCTTCCCGACATTGAAGTGGTAGGCGAAGCCGAATCAGGTGAAGAGGGCGTGCGCATGTCTCAGGAACTCGTCCCCGACGTCGTGCTGATGGATTTGGTCATGTCCGGCATGGATGGTGTCGAGGCCTGCCGCCAGGTAAAGATGGTCAGCCCGCACACCCAGGTCGTCGTGCTGACCTCCTACCATCAAGACGAGCATATCTTCCCGGCCCTGCGCGCCGGCGCCATCTCTTACATCCTGAAAGATGTCAAAATGGATGAGCTGGCCGACGCCGTGCGCCGGGCAGCCGCCGGGGAAGCGACCCTGCACCCGCGCATCGCCGCCCGAGTGATCCAGGAGCTGCACGGCCAGAAGCGCGAAGAGGTCAACCCTTACACCGAACTGACCGAGCGTGAGATCGAAGTCCTTAAGTTGATCGCCAGCGGTATGGCGAACAGTAAGATCGCCGAGACCCTGGTCATCAGCGAGAACACGGTCAAAGGTCACGTCAGCAACATTCTCTCCAAGCTCCACCTGGCCGATCGCACCCAGGCCGCTGTCTACGCCTGGCAGCAGGGCATCGTCCGCCGCCAGGAAGAAGGGCATTAGAAAATAGAGAGCAACTGCAGCTAAGGTTGTAACTGCTCTCTGTTTTATTCTGGTACAATCGGCCAGTGATGGTCGATATCGAACAGCTGCGCCAAATCCAACTCTTCCAAAACTTGCCCAATTCCGCCCTGGAGGTCCTGCGAGCGGCTTCCAGGCTGGTCGATTACGCTCCCCGCCAGATCGTCTTGCAGTCCGGCGATGAGGATGCTCCCGTCTTCTGCGTCTTAGAGGGCGCTGTGCGCGTCTTCCGCACCAACCTGGACGGCCGCGAGCAGACCCTTATCACCTTGCAGCCCGGCACAGTCTTCAACATGCCGGCTGCCTTCCTGCCTGGCCAGCGTTCCTCTGCGAGCGCCGTCGCTGAAAGCGCCGCCCGGCTGGTTGAAATCTCGCTGGACGATTTCCGCCGCATCGCCGGCCAGTCGCCGGCGGTGGCTCTGGCCGTGCTGGGAGACCTCTCGGCGAAACTGCAGCACTTCACCACCCTGACCCACGATCTCAGCCTGCTGAGCGTGCGCGCCCGCCTGGCGCGCTTTCTGCTCGAACTCTTACCAGGGAGAGGGCATAGAGACTGCGCACTGGACCCAGGAAGAGATCGCCGCCCGCATCGGCACCGTGCGTGAGGTCGTCAGCCGCACGATTCGCGCGTTCGCTCAGGAAGGCTGCATCCGCCTCGACCGGCAGCGCATCCTGATCGAAGACCCTGCCGCACTGGAGACCATCGCCTCCGGAGAGTGACGGAGGCACAGCGACCCAAAGACGTGGAGTTACTCATCTCCGCGTCTTTGGGTCGCTTGTGACTTTTATCACAGACGCTCTTCCCCTCATTCCCTAAAATAGAATCAGATCGATGGAGGTGCAAGCATGAACGGAAGCTGGTGGTTGCCGGTGATCGATATAGAGCGCTGCGACGGCTGTGGGTTATGCGCCCAGCACTGCCCCGGCCAGGCCGTGGATATGCAGGCCGAGCGCCCCGTCATCGCCCGCCCATTGGACTGCGCCTACTGCGGCGCCTGTGAGGACATCTGCCCCCAGCGCGCCATCGATTTGTTCTATATCATTTCCAAACCGTAGGGGAACGGTTGGCACTCAAACAATTTTTATGAGAGAGGTTTAATACCCATGAACATGTTTTGCTATCAATGTCAGGAAACATTGAAGAATGAGGGCTGCCTACTGGCCGGCGCCTGCGGCAAAAGCCCGGACGTGGCTGCACTCCAGGACCTGCTGCTTTGGAGCCTGAAAGGCCTTTCCTTCTATGGAGTCAAAGCCCGTCAACTGGACGTGGTCGACCCGGAAGCTGATCTGCTGGTGGCCCAAGGCTTGTTCGCCACCATTACCAACGTCAATTTCGATCCTCAGCGCATCGCCGATCTGGTCCGGCGGGTTTTCGTGGGGCGTGATCGCCTCAAGTCTCGCTTCATGGCTGCCTATCGCGCTGCTTACGGCCAGAACTTCAACGAGACGATACTTGAAATGGCCGACTGGACCCCCGCCGATGACAGCCTTGAAACGCTGCTGTCCAAAGGCCGCAGCGTTGGCATCCTCGCTGGCGAAGACCTCGACCCCGATATCCGCTCCCTGCGCGAGCTGGTCACTTACGGTTTGAAGGGTCTGGCGGCCTATACCGACCACGCCGCCGTCCTTGACACCTGGAACGCAGAGCTGCTGGCCTTCTTGCAGGAGGGCCTGCTGGCTGCCACCGTAAGCCGCGACGCCAACGAACTGGTGGCCCTGGCGATGAAGTGCGGCGAGATGGGTGTGCAAGCGATGGCGCTGCTCGACCAGGCCAACACAGGCGCTTTTGGCAACCCCGAGATTACCTCGGTTAACCTGGGTGTCAAACCTGGCCCGGCCATCCTGATCAGCGGCCACGACCTGCGCGATCTGGATGAACTGCTCCGGCAGACCGAGGGCAAGGGCGTCAACGTCTACACCCACGGTGAGATGCTGCCTGCCCACGCTTACCCGGCCTTCAAGAAGTTCTCGCACTTCATCGGCAACTACGGCGGCGCCTGGTATCGTCAGCCTGAGGAGTTCGAGCGCTTCAATGGCGCCATCCTGATGACCACCAACTGCATGGTCAAGCCGCGCAACAGCTACATGGACCGCATCTTCACGACCGGCATGGTCGGCTACCCTGGCGTCCAGCACATCCCCGACCGCCAAAACAGCGGCCAGAAGGATTTCGGCCCGGTCATCGAGAAAGCGCTGCAGTCCGCCAGCCCGCAAGAGCTCGAGCAGGGCAGCATCCCGGTGGGCTTTGCTCATGCCTCTGTGATGAGCGTGGCCGACAAGGTGGTCGAGGCGGTCCAGACCGGCGCGATCAAGCGCTTCGTGGTCATGGCCGGCTGTGACGGCCGCCAGTCCGACCGGCAGTACTACACCGACGTGGCCGAGGCCCTGCCCATGGACACCGTCATCCTGACCGCCGGCTGTGCCAAGTATCGCTACAACAAGCTCGACCTGGGCGATATCGTCGGCATCCCGCGCGTGCTCGACGCCGGCCAGTGCAACGACTCGTACTCCCTGATCGTCATCGCACAGAAGCTGGCCGAAGTGTTTGGCGTTTCCGATATCAATGATCTGCCAATTTCGTACGATATTGCCTGGTACGAGCAGAAAGCGGTCATCGTGCTGCTGGCGCTGCTCTACCTGGGCGTCAAAAAGGTCCGGCTTGGGCCAACGCTCCCGGCTTTCCTCTCGCCCAACGTGATCAATGTCCTGGTCGATAAGTTCGACATCATGCCGATCGGCTCGGTCGAAGCCGATGTAGAGGCCATGCTGGCCGGTCGCTAACCGCCCTACCAACAGAGAAGATCGGGTGGAACGTACTTTCCAAGTGCGTTCCACCTCTTCGCGTTAATTCGTAAACTGCCTGCAGGATTCCTTTTATTCCCCGCTTTGGAAGGCCAATTTGTTACAATGTTAAGATACCCCGGAGAGGGGACCGAGAATTATTTAAAAGAGAGGGGAATGATACCATGACTTTAGAATTAGACCACATCGTGATCGCCGTAGATGAGCTGGACAAAGCCGTCACCGATTTCAACGCCCTCGGGTTCGACACCGTGCCCGGCGGACAGCACAAAGACATGGGCACCCACAACGCCCTGGTTATCTTTAAGGACCGCACCTATCTGGAGCTGCTGGCCCCACTGCCTGGACACAAGCAGACTGGTTTCCCAGGAGTGGGCGAGCGTGAAGGTTACGCCGGTTACGCCCTGATTGCAGAGAACATCGGCAATGCTGTCATCCGCATGCGCGAGCGCGGCGTCAAGATCTCGGACAGTAAAGCAGGCAGCCGCACCCGCCCAGACGGAATGAAGGTCGAATGGTTCAACGCCACGATCGATGATTCCATGTCGCCGTTCCTGATCCAGGATCAGACCCCGCGCACCTTACGCGTCCCTGAGGATGTCAAGCCCACCAACCATCCGAACGAAGTGACCGGCATCGAGAGCCTCACCTTACTGGTGCCAGACCTTGGCGACGCCGTTCAGCATTACTCGGCCATTTTGGGGGGCATGCCCCACATCTCCGATGATCGCGCCACCTTCAAGTTGGAAAATGGCTCGCTCATTGTTCGTGAGCCGGTCGATTCCTTCGAGCGCAATTACATCAATGAGAACGCCGGCCTGCCTTACGAGCTCACCCTGTGGACCACCGATCCGGACCGCCGGGGAGTGCTGAACCCCAGCCAGTCGCACGGTGCGCGGATGCATTACAGCGTGATGGCCGACGTGCGCCACCTGGAATACAACCCGCCTCAGGGCATTGTCCATCTGGACGACGATGAACAGGAATTTTAAATACAAACAAAAAGAGTGTGGCCCGGCCACACTCTTTTTGTTTGTATCGTTATTTACTTCACCCGTTTTCGCAGCCACTGCTCTGTCTGCTGCATCCCCAATTCCAGGGTATAACGGGGCAGAAAACCCATGTCGAAATAAGCCTTCGCCCCGTTATACGTCGCCTGCATCGACGCACAGCGCACCTGCCAGGGCTCCAGCGAAGGCTTACGCCCGAACAGGCCGCTGAAGAACCCGCTCCCAGAGGCCGGGACTTCCGCTCTGCCTAAGATGCGCGCGTAACAATCCAGGAAGGTCTGGCAGGTGACTGCTTTCGATCCGGTCAGCAGGTAGGATGCTCCCGGGATGCCCACCAGGGCAGCGGTTAGAATGCCTTCGGCGACATCGTAAATGTGGATCGGCTGGATCAATCCCTTGCCCTCGTTCGGGCAGATCAGGTTGTCTTCGTCGATCAGCCGCAGCAGCTGCATCGTCCAGGCCTCCTCTTGCGGCCCATAGATGGTGGTGGGCTGAAGGATAATGGCGGCCAGGCCTCGCTCGCAGACCTTTTGGACTGCCTGCTCGGCTCGCACCCGTTCGGCGATGGCCGGTTCACGGCTGCTGCTCATCGGTGATGTTTCGCTGGTATCCTCGGCCGCGTCGTAGCCATACACAATCGAATCGCTGAGGAACAGCAATCGCTCCACCTGGGCCTGAAGACAGGCTTCGGCTACAGCCCTGGCGCAGACAGACAGCGATGGCTGCCCCGCAGCCGGGGGCGCATGGCTGTCGTCAACGCCAGACAGGTGGAAGACAAAATTCGATCCTTGTATGGCTTGGCGCATCGAGGCCGCGTTTGTGATGTCCCCCATAACTGCTTGCGCGCCCGCTTTGTTCAGAGCGGCAGCCTCATTGGCTGTGCGCGCCAGCGTTTTGATGGTCCAACCTTCTTTCAGCAGTGTCCGTAAAAGCACATTGCCGACGCACCCCGTTGCTCCTGTAATAAAGATGGTCTTTCCATAAAATTCCATACTCATCCTTACCCTCCTTCGGATGGCGCAAAGGAATTTAGCAGTGGAGCGTGAGGTATTCCGTTGTCTACTTCATGAATTGTTCTGCTTCTTCAGTATAAATTAATCATTCGCCCGATGCAAGAGAAATTGCAGTTTCATCATTGTTTATTTTGTAAGGGGTCATTTGGGGAAAGATATAGCCTGAACATGTGAAAGCTCCCCATCCCAAATCGACTCATCCCAAATGACCTCCGGTTATAATAATTCCAGGAGGGACCTATCCGTGGACACACAAATCGAGCAAGTCGTTAATATTTTCAACCGCCTGGGCGAGAGCGCCCTGTGGGACCCGCGCCTTCAGACGCTGGATTGGGTCGACATCGAGAGCGATATTTTCTATCAATTCGACCCCAAAACCGGCGAGACCGAGCGCATCCCATTAGAGGCGCCAATCTATTCGATGGGCATCCGAGCCCAGGGCGGGCTGGTGGTCGGCACCGACGCCGGTTTCGGTATTTTTACTCCTGAGATAAAGAAGTTCGAAAGGCTCGTTGACTTGATGGCGGACGAGCCCGGGCGGCGTTTCAACGATGGCGCCGTCGATCGTAAGGGCCGCTTCTGGTCAGGCACACTCGACCCAGAGCGCACACCCACCAACCGCATCTACCGCCTCGATCCCGACCATTCGACTCGGGTGATGGTGGACGACTTGCGCCAGTCGAACGGGTTGGGCTGGAGCCCGGACCAGAAAACCTTCTACCTGACGGACACCCGCCGCTACGAGATCTACGCCTACGACTTTGACCTCGACAGCGGCGCAATCGAGAATAAGCGCACCCTGATCAGCGTCCCGCAAACGCCGGGGGAGGGTGTGCCGGATGGCTTGACGATCGATGCCGAGGGCTTCTTGTGGAGCGCCAGCTTCCGCGGCAGCAAACTGGTGCGCTACGACCCGGAAGGCAAGATCGAGCGCGAAATCCAACTGCCCGTCGACCGGCCTGCCAGCACCGCCTTCGGCGGTCCGGACTTCGACGAGCTCTACGTCACCGCTGCGGAGACGGGCATTTGGAGATTGCATCCTGGCATCAAGGGCGTGCCTGTGAATTTCTTCGTAGAAAAAGCGTAACGTCGAGCCGTAGGGATTTTTTTCGTACGGTTTTTCGACAGACGCAAGAGAAGGCAGGGTGTGGAGCTTATTTCTCCGCGCGCCTGCCTTCTTTTGCGTCTTTATTCGTTTGGATGAAAGCCCTTCGCGGCTCTAACGTTGCGTTTTGCCCTACTGTGACGGCGTCGCGGTGGGCGCCGGGCCCAGGTCGGCAATCAAGATCCAGCCGATCACGGTCGTATCCTTGCCGTCAAACTCTACCAGCAGGCACTCGCGCCCCAGGTTGTCGAAGCGCCGGTCACTCGGTAAGAAGCGCACTGTTGCGCCCGCCGGGATGCGTCCAATCGCAGTGAAGTTCTCGTAGCAGCCGTTGCGTGCCCACACCAGGCGTGAGACTCCGCCGGCCAGCGGCGTAGGCGTCAGGCTGGGTGTCAACGTCGGGCCGGGGGTATTCGTCAGGGTCGGCGTAAAGGTGGACGTTGCCGTGGGCGTAGGTGTCAGCGTGACGGTAGGCGTGGGGGTCGGCGTCAGCGACAGCACGAACGCCTTGGCCTGCCCGAAAACAATCGACAGCACAAAGATCACGATCGCCAATGCCACCCCACCCGCGCCAAGCTTGATCCCAGTCAGGATGGTGTGGTAGCGCCGCAGCGACTTGTTGAACTCAATCACCGCCGGGTCGTTCGGGAAGCGCGCTCGCACTTCCTGGCTCAGCCGGGCGGCCGCCACCGGCCAGTCGCGGTTCGAGTTGTAAACCGTCTCGGCCTGAGTGAGTTGGTCGCGATAGCGGTCCACGTTGCGCACCAGCTTCTCCACCTCGGCCTGGTAGCGCTCCATGGTCTCGTCGGTGTAGCCCAGCTTGCGCACCTGTTCGATCATCTGGCGCGCCTGGCGCGCCTTGTTCTCCATGCCGTCCAGGGTCTGCGAGCGTTCGGCCTGGTTGATCATGTCTTCAACCTGCTGCTTCAGCGGTTCCGACAGGAGCGGGATGGTCGCAGAGAGCCGGGTGCGCAGCCGCATCAGAGTAGGGTTCTCTCCGTATTCCAGCAGCAGGGCGTCTAGATCGGTCTTGGCCTGGGCGACTGCCTTGGCGTCCGGAGTAGAGGTATTAAGCGCCTCCGAGATGGAGCGCAGTGTCTCCTTGACCTTGCGCATCTCTTGCAGTCGATCGTTGTAGCGCGGCAAGCCGGTGGCCCGGGCAGCCGTCTCAACCCGATCGATGCCCTCGTCGATCTGCCCCTGGCGGAACAGGTACAGCCCCTCGTTGTACACCGACTCGGCGTCGATGTTCTGCTGCAGCTTCTGCTCGAACTCCTGGCCTTCTTGCCAGCGCTGGATGCCTAAGTCGCGCAGGCTGGCCTGCGCCCGGTTGAGCAGCGCCATTGCGTCCTGATAGCGCCCCAGGCGTGCCGCCGACTGCGCCTTGCCGAAAGCCGTGGCGGCTTCGGGCGGCAGCGCCACCGAGGGAATATGCCCGGTGCGCAGATAGTTCTCCGACTCGTTGCGGTGCTGCCGGGCCCGTTCCCAGTCCGGCTCGATTTGCATCACCTGGTCGTACAGCTTGATCGCCTCGGCATAGCGCCCGCCATAGAACAGCTGCTCGGCTTCTTCCATTTGCTTAGCGGCGTAGGGGTTGTGCTCACGTTCACTCGAGGCTGCCGCCAACGGGCTGCTGATGGGGGTGCTGTCTTCATATCCAATCACTGCGCCTGCCGCGCTTGCGCCCGCCGGGCGCTCCTTTTCTCGCAGCATGTTGCGCAGGTCCTGGTAGGCGCTCTGCAGCCTGGCGCGCTGTTCGGCTTCCAGCCCCGCGAACTCGGCCGAATTGATCACGTCGTCGAGGTCGATCATCACGTTGCGGATCTCGGACGTGGAGGGCGATTCCTGCGCCAGCAGGTTTTGAGTGGTGGAGAGCAGTTGGTCGATATCTGCCATAGATCTTTCCTTCTAGGGGGAGCGCCGCCTAATCGGCGGAATTGTGATCCCCATTCTTGATCTCAAGATACGAGCGTTTCAAATCGGCGCCTAGCTGGGCAGCCGAAGTGTAGCCGCCGCCCAGCGCCCGCTCGAGAATGTCCTTCAAGTCTTGCGACAGCCGCTGGTCGTCGTAGGTCCACTGGGTGGTGTAGCTCTGGTCGGCCGCCTCGATCTCCTCAGGCCGGGTGGGGCCCATCGGCAGCGCGCCCGGGGCGGTGCGCCCGGTTAGGATATGGTGCAGGGCACGCGCCCCAAACTGTACCAGGTCCATGTGGATCTCAACCTGCGACAGCCCATTCGAGTGCAGCCGAGCCACATTCCAGTCGATAATGTAGACCGAGTTATCCTCATTCTGCCAGTAGTAGTGCAATATTTTGTGGTCGCGGTAGACGATTTTGCGGTCATGCGCGGCTTGCAGGATGTCACAGATCTGCACCGATATGCGCATCAGATCGGTGACTGGCAGGAAGCGACCACGGGTGGACCCTGCGTCACAGAAGCGCAGCAGATTGTCCTTCTGGTTGCGCTTCTCTATCGCCAGGTAGGGCACCCAGCCTTCCTCGACCCGTTCGGCCAGGGCATCGACGAAGGCCTCCGTCTGGTCGATTCCCAGGCGCAGCGCCGTGCCGGTCAAATGCCGGGCCGGGTTGTGGGCGCTGTCGGCGGGCAGATCTGCATCGTCATCGAAGCGGATGAATCCGCATTCGAGCAGGTGACTGACGCCCGATACGTCCTTCAGCGCTGCCAGCACCCGCACCTCTTCGTTAAACAGCGGCGAGGCATACTCGATCTTGTCCATACGCATCAGCTTGATCGCCGCCTGGTAAGGTCGCCCGAATACGTCCTTCAACGAGCCCAAGTATACCCGCGCCGACGAGCCGCGCGCCTCCGGCACCCAGGTATCTAACGGATCTTTGAGCAGCAGGTCGCCGTCTTTACCCAGCTGGGCTTGCAGCTGCCCACTCAAAGTCGACGTGCGCTCTGGCGCTTGCTCTCCCGGCTCTGGGGCTGCAGCGAAGCGCGCTCCCCGGTCGAACTTCTGCATCCAAGGCATATCGTTCAGAAACCCCAGGTCGCTGGCGGCCAGCTCAACCGGCCACGTACCCCGCCGCAGCTTCTTGCAGCCTTCCAGCAGCCGGTCAAGCCAGGCAGCCGGGCCGATCTGGTTTCGCAGTTCGCGTCCCTCGAACTCCAGCGTCGTGGCGAAATCCAGCATGCTCTCGCCGCGCAGCGGGCCCATCTGCGCCCGTTTCAGCCAGGCCTGGGCGTTGATCAGCGCATTCCCGGCCCGCAGCGTGCGTTGGCGGTCTGGGTCCCACAGCAGCAGCTGCCGCAGGCTGTGACCGGCAGCCGGGAAGTCCTTACGGCTCCAGGCTTCCAGTACCTGCTTGACCTGGGCACGCGGCTGGGCCAGCGCCCGGGCGATCATCTGCTGCGCATCCGGCAGCACCGTCGCGATCTCCGCCAGGAACGGCTCCACATCGCTGTAGGCCAGGCTGGCATGCGGCGGAGTTGGTTCGGGCCGCCGCCAGTTGGGTACGATCTCCTCTTGCAGAGTGCGGATCAACCGAGCGATCGCATCCATCTGAGCCTGCAGGGCGTTTACGTTCACCCCCCTGCCATTGAGGGCCGGGCCGGGGAGGGGTTCTTGGCGCAGGTCGGGATTGGGCCTCTGCTTTGCCAGCTTATCCTCTAGGGCCCGCCCGATGGACTGCAGCGTCAACAGTGTGCGCTTGACGCTGACCAGCGGGGTGATCGCGTCTGCCCCCAGCTCCAGCTGCTGGCGGCGCACCAAGCTGCTCAGGTCATACCACCAGTCCGGCTCGGGTGCGTTTTGCAGCGCCTCTACCAGGCTCCACATCGTCGCTTCCCAATCCTCCCCCGTTACGGATTGGACCGCTTCCAAGAAGTGCCGTCGCGGCGCCCCCTCGCTGCGGCTGGTGATCTGCGCCAGGCGGGCGATCAGCCGCCAGGCGTCTGGGCTGGCGCCGGGAAGCTTGCCTGCCCATTCGCTCATCTGGCGCAGCATGTCGAGCTGCTCTTCGTGCGCCAGCAGTGAGGCGTGGGCCTGGCAGAAGGCCAGCGCTCCGGGATAGTCCGGCAGTTCACCCCCGGCGATGATCTGGCGCTGCACCTCTTCCAGCGGCTCCAGTGGATTTTCACTCGAAGGGGCAGGGCGCAGCAGCTCGGCTTCGCGCTTGCGCAGCGCCGCCTGGGCCTTGTCGGCCTCCTTGCGGGCTTCCTTGAGCCGCTCCTTCAAACCCGCCGTCGTCTCGCTGATGTCCTCGGCTGTGAAGCGTTCCGGCCATTCCAGGCGGCGCTTCAGGTCGGGCGCCACCAGGGTCAGCAGCCTCCCCATCTCCTCGATCAACTGGCGGTAATCGTCCAGGATCGAGTAGCGCCGGTCGGGGGTAGCCCCGTCCGCTTGCAGGAACTGTCCATTGCCCCAATCGATAACCGTCAGGCGGGCGTTGAGCGGGTCCCAAAACAGATGGTCTGGCTTGACGTCGTTCCACAGCACACCCGACCAGTCACTGCCGTTGGCTTCGAAGTTATGCGTGTGCACCTGTTCGAGCGACTCGATCAGCCGTTGAAGGGCCGTGATCAAGATGCGCTCGGGCACCCTGCCGCTGTTGTTGAGCGTGTTGAGGAAGTGGGTCTCTTCAGAAGAGAGCGAGCCGTTGAAGGCCGAGTGATTTTCGAAACCAAGCGCGCCCAGGCGGGCCAGCGATCCGAGGTCGATCCCGGGCGCCTGCTCGATGATAATGAACAGGCGCTCACTGCGCTCGGCCCCCGGTTGGCTCGTATCGAACAGGGCCGGGACGGCAAAACCGCCCTCAGGCTGCGCGTCGAACAACGGGTGCAGCGCGGCCAGGATCTTGCCTTCCGCTTCGATCTGGGCCGACTGGCGGGCGACGTCGCCGGAGAATGCGCTGTTGGCGGGACGCTTCAAGATCGCCCGGCGCTTGTCCGCCAGCGATTCGACCAGGTAGACCTCGCCTGCATCACCCTCGCCGAGCTTTTTGATCAGGGTCCAGTTATACTGCCGCCCTGAAAGAATGTCTCCAACCATCATGAGAGGTGTTTGACTTTCTCCCGTTCCATTAATTTTGCTGCTTGCTTTTTTGCGCTACAGCGAAATGATACCACAGGTTAAGGGGAGAGTAAAAAACTATGCTGGCTAGTCGGGCAATCTACAGCACGGAAGGGTCCCTACTGTCATGAGGAAAACTGAGAGAGCAGCCAGGAAATCTTTCTGGCTGCTCTCTGCTCGCTGTTCTCTGTTTTCTTTACTTCACTACAATATAAACCGGCAAGGTGCAAACTTGCGTTTCCCCCGACCAGATATACCACAGCATCGAATACGTGCCCTTCTGTTCCGGCGCAACCATGTCCAGCCGGATGTCGTACGTCTTCCCTGGCTTGACATCCTCCGAGATCGCATACTTATCCTTGCCTTCGTACATCTTCGTGCCCGACAGGTATCCATAGCGCACATTCACGGTCTTCCAGGTCTTATCGCCGGTATTCTTGACGGACCAGTAGGCGTCAAAATTAGCCCCCGGCTTGAAGCTGTCGCCGTCTTTGGGGCTGCGCTCAACGATCGAACACCGGTAGTCCGCACTGCTGGCGGGCGGGGTAGGCGTTTCGGCGGTGGAGATCAGCGCGATCGAGCCCTGCACGGTGGCATTCTCACCCGAGATCCAGCAGTTGCCGGCTGCGTCCGGATTTTTGATCAGGAAGAAGTTGCTGTATGGGTCACGCCCGTAGACCACGGGCCGCTCGCCGATGTTGATCGTGCCAAGCGGGATGTAGCTGTCGCTCGGGCCGGAGTAGCAGGTAGTGTCGAGCGATACCATCAGGATCGGAACCGAGGGCGTGGCAGGCGGGGCCACCAGTGGCACCAGCGCCGTGCTGCCGATGACCGTGGCGTATTCGCCCCATAGCCAACAGTTCCCGGCTTTATCCGGGTTTTTAATGATCCAGTAGTTCATGCTGGGATACTTGCCGATCACCTCGGCCACATCCCCGGCTTGCAGGTCGCCGAGCAGCTCGAAGTCGGTCCCCGGTCCGCTGCGGCAGTTGGTGCTGACGCTCACGCTGACCAATGGGATTGGCGGTTGGAACGCGGTCTGGGTCACATCCGGTGTGTCGGGTGTGGACGATGGGCGGCGGGTGGGGATTGGGACGGTGGTTTCGGTCGGGCGTAAGGTTGCGGCAGGACGGGCGGCTTCGGTGGCGGTCAGCGCGGCCTTTTCTGCATCCAGAGTTTGCTGCACGGCGGCCTGCAGCGTGGCTTCATTCGACTGGATCGTCGTGCCTGGCGTGCAGCCCTGCAGAACCATCGCAAGGCCAAGCAGAATGGGAACGAACAGTTTTTGGGCTCGCATCTTCAACTCCTGGAAGCAAGGGTGGCGGCGTCTTGGTACACCCGCAAGGGACTGTACAAAGGATTGTATCCTGACAACTTGCAAGGCTGCCTAGGGTTAATGTAGCAGACTTCACCAGTTTTTACAACCAATCCCGTTGTGTGATTCTATCATTGTTTTTATCAGCTCGGAGTAGTGGTAGTTCGTGAGGGTGTGGATTTAAAGGCTGTCGATCGATAGAAATTGAGCGCAGCAGCTGCTGCGCTCAATTTCTATCGATCGACAGCCTTTAGCTTTAAGGTGTGACGACTAACTGGATCTCCAGGGTGCAAAATATGTCCGGGCCTTCCAACAGGCTCCAAAAAGCCAAATAGTTCCCCGGCTGGCTGGGCGCTTGCATCCTCGTCACCAGCCGGACGGTTTCGCCCGGGGGCGCATCCTGGGGTAACGGGAATGCTGAATTGCCTCGTTGTAAGGCTTTACCGCGCAAGTAAACGTACTGCACCGACTGCTTGCTCCAGGTGCGGTTGCCAACATTCTGCACCAGCCACATCGCATCGAAATCTTGTCCCGTTTTGATCGTTTTTAGGATCGGAGCGGTCTCCGGCAAGACCTGGCAGGCAAAGATTGCCGGGCCGCCGACCTCAGTTTCAGGCGCACCCGTCTGCAGTTTGTAATCTGCCGGGGTCGCCTGGACCGGCGCATCAAGGCTCGGCAACGAGCGCATGGGCGCCGGGACGGGTGTCATGGCCGGTTCCTGCGCCGTCAGGGTCTTTTCGATTTGGGCCGCAATAGTCGAAGCGGATAAGGAAATGGGCCTTGCCGGCTGGCAGCCGGACAACAGAACAGCGAGTCCGATCAAGATAAAAAAGACAATACGAATCACAGCAGCCGGTAGTGGTCTGTCTGGAACCATTAATAATTCCCTCCCTGGTGCTTAATCATAGCATGACTTAGCAGCGAAGAGAGAGGCCTTGTTTAAGACTCGGATAAGAATATTGGCAAAGATGATATCCGCAGCAGGGATTTACTTTACTCGGATGGAGACTGTCATCTGGCAGAACGTGTCGCCGTTCTCCATCAGTCCCCAGGCAGCGCTGTAATGCCCGTCGTCTGCAGGCGCTTTCATATCCACCGAGATGTCGATGCTGTCTCCGGGTGCGACCGTAGCTGGCAGATCGTACAGCTTTTGGAGGTGCATCTTCTCGCCGGACAGGTAGCGATAATCCACGCTGGCCGGTTTCCAGGTCTTTTTGCCTGTGTTCTTCACTTTCCAGATCACGTTGAAATTCGCGCCCGCTGAGAAGACCGTCCCGCTGCCGGGTAAAGTGCTGACGATCTTGCAGTCGAACCCTTCAGGCACGACCGTAGCGGTGCGGGTCGCCGTTGGCAGCGGCACCCCGGATGGCGTGGAAACGACCGGTAGGGCATTGAGATTGCCGCTGATGGCAGCATTCAGCCCGGGGGCCCAACAGGTCCCGGCGGCATCTGGGTTTTGGACCAGCCACCAACCGGATCCGATCGTCCGCCCGGCAATCTCGACGCTTTCACCTGCGGCTAGCGTACCGACTTTCTCATAGCTGTCGTCGGGCGCCGTTCGGCAAGCCAACTTGATCTTCGCAGTCAGTCTGGGCATGGCCGGTTGGGTCGGCGCAGGCCACACCGGCAGAGACGAGGTATCTCCCGTCACGGTGGCATAGCCGCCCCACAGCCAGCACGTCCCGCTGCCGCTTGGGTTTTCGATGATCCAGTAGTTCAGGTCGGGATACTGCCCCACCACTTTCGCCGACTGCCCCGGATAGAGCCCGCCCAGCCAGTCGTGCGAGCGCGCCGGCCCGCTGCGGCAGTTGGTGGCAACACTGACGCTGACCATTGCGGTGAGCGCAAGGGCAGCCGGCCGTGTGGGAATGGGAGTGGAAGAAGGCGCCTCGGCGGTCTGCGGGCCTGCGACTGTGGCAGTGGCGCTAATGGGTTCTGGTTCGCCCGGCTGTGGTGTGACGGTTGCGACCGCCGGAAGTGTGGCAGCGGTCGCAGCCGAGAAGAAGGCGTTTGCCGTCAGGGTGGCGTTCACCGCCGCTCCGACCGTATCCTCATTTGAAACCGGAACAGGCGCCGCTGATGGGGTGCAGGCGGCCGCGCTAAGTAACAGGATGATCAAAAGCAAGCCAATGCGGCGAACAGGACGCATACCATCCTCCTTGAGTTGATGCCCGTCTTATATTCTGTGACGATCAAGTGGACCGATTCGTTCCAAAGAACCCCTGTCTACACGTCCTTCGCCTGATCCCGTCCAACGGAGATTTATTCCATCAACGCATCTTCCCGCCCTTACGGGTTCGGGTCCGGCACCTCGGGAATGCTGCCCGTATCGCCGCTCACGTTCGCATAATGCCCCCACAGCCAGCAAGTCCCCGAAGCGTCCGGATTTTCGATAATCCAGTAATCCAGCGCCTCGTTCTTACCGACCACCACGGCCTGTTCACCTGGGTCCAGCACCCCCAGCTGCGCGTACGACTTTGCCGGGCCTGTGCGGCAGTTGGTCGCCACCGTTACCGTGACCGTAACCATGCCGGTGGTGGGCAGGTTTTGCGAGGGCGTCGCTCCTTGCCCGGGGATCCCCGGCTGGGCGATTACCCCTCCTCGATCGGGAACCTGTGTGAATGGCATGATGGTCGCCCCGGTGGGCCGGGTTGGGTAGGCGCCGGGCGCCCCCGGTGTCGAAATTTGTGGCGTGACCCCCAGGGTCTGCAGAGCCGACGCCGTCATGGTCTGAACCGGCTCTACCGCCACCTGGGTTTGCAGCACTCCCACCGTCAGCGTCGCTTCGTTCAGCGCCTGCCGGGTCGGGAAGTTGCAGGCGCCCAGCAGCAACAGCAGCCCTAGGCCCCCAAATTTTTTCAAGATGTTCAAAGCTTCCTCCCCCTATGGTTGTACGACGACGATTGACATCGGCAGCCGGCAGAATACCTGCCCATTCACCGCCAACCCCCAGGTGGCAGCGTAGCGCCCCGGCATCAATGGCGCGACCATATCGACGAGGATGCGCGCCTGCCGGCCCGGCGCCACCCGCTTTTGCATGGTGTAAGCGGACTGGTACTTGTACATTTCCGCCCCTTTGACGAAGCGGTATTCCACCACCCCGGCATCCCAGGCAGCGCTTCCGGTATTCCTCACCACCCAGTTCCCGTCCAGGTTCGCTCCTGTCCGGAAGATGGTGTTGTCCCTGACCGCTTTTGAAACTAACTTGCATTGATAAGCGGACAGGTCGATGGTGGCGGTCGGCGTGACGGTCGGCGTGGACGTTGGCGGGACTGTGGGGGTCTGGGTAGCCGCAGCCGGGATATCCAGCACAGGCAGCGATTGCACGTTCCCGGCGATTGTGGCCTGTTCGCCCGGGATCCAGCAGTTGCCCGACCCGTTCGGGTTGCGGATGAGCCACCAGTTCAGGCTGGACAATCGCCCACGTAGATCGGCGGAGGCATTGGCGGCCAGCTCATTCAGGATTGTATATTCCGTGCCCGGCCCGCTGCGACAGGGCATCGTCAGGCGCACCGAGATGCGCGGCAGCTCGGGCGGCGGCGGAGGGACCACGGTCGGCAGCGCGCCCGTCTCGCCGCGCACCGTGGTATACCCGCCCCAAACCCAGCAAGTGCCGTTTGCATCCGGGTTCATCACGATCCAGTAATTCAGCGCCGTGTCAACCCCTACCACAGCCACATCGTTCTCTGGGAACAGGTAGCCAAGCAGATCGTAGGAGATGCCCGGACCCGCCCGGCAGGTGGTGGGCTGGTTGACGCTTAACATTGGCGCTCCCGCCGGTGGCATCTGCGCGGTCAAGGGCGTCTGAGTTGGACTGGATGTGAGCGAGGCGCCTGTCATGGGGCTGGGCGAAGGCGTACTCGTTTCGGGCTGCTCGACGGAGGGTGTTTGCGTGGCTGCGCCGGCGGCAGTCACAGTCGCCGGTGGGGTTGAAGTTTCAAAGCCTGTGATCTCCTGCCCAAGGATGGATGTAGCGATGACCGCAGTGGTCGCTGCCATCGTTGGTGTATCGGTGAGCGTGAGCGGCAGGCTGAGTGTATTCGTTGGGATTGGAATGGGGGTCTCGCCAGGTGTGAGCATGCCGGCTGTGACCGTGGGGGTACTGTCGCCGCTGTTTGGAATTCCAAACGGGAAGGCGGCGGTCACTCCGGAAGTGGGCGTCAGGCGCGAAAAATGGAGCGCGGTGGCCGTGATCAAAATGCTTTGTGCGGTCAGCGTTTGCTGGATCGCCACAGCCACCGTCGCCTTCGAATCCGGTTCGCTTTTCGCCGGCCCACAGCTTTGCAGCAGGAACGCGAAACACAATATCAGCACCCATAAGCGTGCCTTGAGAGTCATTTTCCCTCCCAATCTCTCAATGGACAAAAACGAAATAAGCCCCTCTAGTAAGCCCCCTCAAAGAAGGAATCTAAACCATGCATCTTTTCTGATGACATTATAACATTTTTAGCAGGGGTTCAACTTTCCGCAGCTACATTGAATTCAAGGCGATCAACACGCCAACCACGATCACGACAGCTGCAAGGATCACCCAATATAACCACATCGGCGTTCCACCCTGGCTCAATTCAGCCGGGCGCTCGGGCCGGGTCTCCAGCTCTCGCCCGCAGTACCAGCAGAACGGCGTCTCGTTCGAGATCTCCCGCCCGCAGTACTTGCATTTCTTTGTGTTCGGTGTCTCATCTGCCATGAGATTAGTATACTCTGTAACCCGTCTGGGCTCAAAGGGTCGATATTTTGAGCGCATAGGGAGCGCCACCATCGAGTTTTCTTATTTCTCCATCTTGTGGTACAAATGGACTGGCAACCCTGACGCCATTGATTCGATCATGAAATACAAACCCTTTCCACCTATCCTGGCCGGTGCGCTGGGCTCCACCAGCCTGACAGCCAACCTCGACGGCAGCTTCAACACGGAGCTGCGGTATAAAGCCTTTGGTGAGGTGCACTACAGCAGCGGTACCACACCCACCGAGTTCCGGTACACGGGTCAGCTGCGGCAGGCTGAGGTGGGGTTGTACTACTATGTGGCAAGGTGGTATGACCCAACTCTCTGGCTCTTTAAAACCCCTGCGACTTTGCGTTACGCTCTTGCCACCAGGATTGCTCCCCCATCCCCCACGGCCACAAATCTTCCGTGCGCATACATCACGTCGTTCAAGCGGCTGCTGGACGTGTCCTTCAACGCCGTCCACTCCAGCCCATCCCGGCTGGCGAACAGCCCACCCTGCGACCCGCTCGCCACAAACCAGCTCTCCCCGAACGCCAGCCCGGTCAGCGTCTCCCCCAGGTTCGGCGACAGCGTTTGCCAGTAAAGTCCATCCTCTGAGCGCGCCACTGCGGCATGTTGGGCCACATCAACGCCCACAGCCATATAGACGCCACTGCCGTAAGCTGCAGCCGAAAAGTCTGCATCAATTCCGGTTTTGCAGTGGGTCCAGTTGACGCCATCCATGGAGGTCAAAATGGTCCCGCGGCTGCCGCTGATCACGTAACGTCCTTGGCCCCATGCAATCCCCTGCAGCAGCTCATCGCTCTCGGTAGCCTGCCGCCGCCAGCGCTCGCCGTCTTCCGACGTGTACACCGAGCCGCGGCTCCCGGCGCTGATATACTGACCCCCCGCGTAGATTAAACGCCGCTTTCCGGCTGCGAAGCGCGCCGCCCGGCTCGACCAGGCCACCCCGTCCGGTGAGCTGAAGAGGCAGGCGCTGCGGTCATGAACCATCTCGCCCAGCGCCACGAATGCCCCGGCCCCACTGGCAACCCCACTTAAATAGCAGTGGCTGTCGATGCTGGTGGGTTTCCAGTTTTTCGCGTCCGGCGAAACCAGCGCCGAGCCGTCCATGGCGACGGTTACGAACCAGCCGCTGCCGTAGCATACCCTCATCAAGTTCGAACGCACAGCCGGAGAGCTGTTGGCCCAATAGGCGCCGCTGCTGGAGGTGAGCAGCACCCCATTCCGCCCCACCGCGACGAAGCGCCCCTGCGCGTAGGTGATGCCTTCCAGGGTGCTTTGGGTGAGCGATAACCGGCTTTGCCAGGAGACGCCGTCCGAAGACGTGCGGATCAGCCCGCCTGAGCCGACCGCGATGAAGCGCCCATCGTGATAGCATACGCTGTTCCAGGTGGATTTTCCCGGCAGTCGCTGGTGGTTCCAATTGCTGCCGTTGGTAGAAATCCAGGCGTCGCCGTCCCCGCCGATGGCCATCCACAGCCCGTTACCCCAGGTAACGCTGCGCAGGTCGATGCCATTCTCGCGCCCGGCAGCTATCCAATGAATCCCGTCCTTCGAGGCTAGAATCGCTCCATAGTTGCCCACGGCGATGAACTGCCCTGCGGCATAGTGGACGTCGCGCAAAAAGCGCCGTGAGCCCGAGCGCCGGGCGGTCCAGATTTGCCCATCCTGTGATGACAGGATCAGCCCGCCCGCGCCGGCTGCCACAAACATTCCCGGCCCGTGGGCCAGCGCCTCCACCCAGATCGTCTCGGGCAGGTGGCTGCGCTGCCAGTGCAACTCGTCCGGAGAGGAAAAAATGCCACCCTGTGCGCTGGACGCGTAGAAACAGCCCTCCGCAAACAACACGTCCGTCAGAGATCCGGATACGCCGGTTGGGTGGCGTGTCCAACCGATGCCGTCTTCCGAGAGCAGGACGGTGCCGCCTGCGCCAACCGCCACCCACACGCCGTTGCCGAAAGCAGCCGCTTTCAAGTGGTTGCCCTGAGGCAAGGGGTTTTGCCAGGAGAATTGAGGTGGCCTGAGTGCGTTCACGCATGGCCTCCATGTTCGGGTTGGATAGGATGATGCCTGTATTTATTATACAGAAAAAGCGAGTAGACTGCATCATTTAGGCAACACTACCCGGCATGAAAATCTTTTGCATGCAGCCCAGGTCATCTTTGACTGGGGCTGCATGTGGTTTTCTATGACCTGCTCTCTTTTTTAAGACGATGCGCTCGAATACCGTCTTAGCGCCAACTGGAACAGGATTGACGCTCCCGCTACCATCGCCGCCGCCAAGAGCATGCTCCCCGCAATCAGAGACCAGGGCGCCGAGCCGGTCAGCGCTTGGGCGGGCACCGTCGTGATCACGCCAATTGGGATCACCCAGGTTAGCGCCAGCCGCAGCCAGCCGGGGTAGATGCCCACCGGGTAACGCGCCATCTGAAAGATGCCATCGAACACCCAGGTGAACAGGAACCCCGGGCTCCAGAACACCAGCGCAGTCAGCGCAAGCAGCATCGCATACAGGATCGCCAGCCCGCTCGCCAGCGCCACGGTGAAGGCCAGCGCCTGCAGCCCCGAGAGTGACTGCCCGGGGCGGGTGACCGCTGCCGCCAGCACGCCCAATCCCAGCGCCAGGTCGATCAGTGCGAACAGCCGCCAGTGCCGGAAGCTCGCCAGGAACTGGGGGTTGACCGGGCGCAATAAGGTGAAGTCGAAATTGCCGGTCATCACCTCCTGTCCTTGCCCGGCCAGCGCCTCCAGGCTGGGTCCGATCACCAGACCGCGCAGGGCGCTAACCGTCAGGTACACGCCCAGCAGCGCCAGCGTCGCCGGGAAGTCCCAGTCGCGCACCGTCTGCACCTTCCCGAACAGGACCACCACCCCCAGCACTCCGGTGCCCAGGTTGAGCAGCGAGTGCAGCAGGCCGATGAAGAAGTTTGCCCGGTAGGCCACCTCTTGCTGGGCCGAAGCTCGGATGAACGATCTTAACATGCGGAAATAGCGCATCGTTACCCTCCAACCGCCGAATAGTGCTTCAGACCCCGCGTCCAGGCCAGCCTGGCTGCCAGCAGCGCAAGCGCCAGCCAGCCCAGCTGCATCCCAAAGCCGAGCAGCAGCTCCGGCCCGCTTAAGCGCCGGGTCAGCACTTCAACCGGGAAGCCGATCATGTAGCGGAAGGGCAGCGCCTTAGAGACCGCCTGCAGCGCTCCCGGCAGCAGCGGCACCGGGGCAACAACCCCCGCCAGCAGGAACACCAGCGAGTTCTTGCACCGCCAGCAGCGCGTCCGCCCGCGTGGACCAGAAGGCCAGCAGTGCCAGGGCGTAGCCCCAGAAGAAGCGCAGCGCCCACGCAAACACCAGCGCCGGGACGAACAGCGCCGCATCGCCCGCCGAGGCGTGCAGTTCCGGCCGCAAGATGACCGCCAGCAGCGCCGAGACCGGCACGATGAAGACCATGTAGACCACCTTGCCGGCCGCCTCGGACGACAGCGCCTCGTACAGGAACGGGATCGGCCTCAGCAGCGACAGGCTGATCTTGCCCTCGCGGATCACGTCGCCCACCGTCCAGTTGGTCTGCGAGTAGGTCAGTTGGTTGACCAGGATGAGCGCCAAGTAATAGGCTGCGAACACCCCCCGGCTCATCCCGCCAATCTCGCCATCCCCGGCCGCGGTCGACCAGATGAACAGGTAGATCAGCGGCGGGATCATCCAGCCGAAGGTCAGCACGAAGAAGAACCCCCGGTGCTGCAGCCACGACATCCAGGTGGCCTGGATTAAAGCAATCCCACCCCGGTGGTTCATAACGCACCTTCCTGGTAAATCTTGTCCATCACCGCTTCGATGGGCGGATCTTCGACCGACAGGTCCGAGACCGGCAGGTTGCCCAGCAGGTGCGCGATCACAGCCGGCGCTTCGGCCCGCCCCACTCGCAAGGTCAGGCGTCCATTGTCCCGCTCCAGCAGGTCTACCCCCGGCGGCAGCGCCAGCGGATGCTGCCCATTGGCGTGCCCATTCGACAGCGACACGTTGACCAGCTTGAACGGCGCCAGGCGCTGCGCCAGACCGCTCAACGCGCCGTCATAGAGCAGCCGTCCATGGTGGATGAGGATCACCCGCGGGCACAAGGCGCTTACGTCGGCCATGTAGTGGCTGGTCAGGATGATGGTTGCTCCGAAGCGCCGGTTGTACTCGCCAATAAAGCACCGCAGCCGGGCTTGCATCGACACGTCCAGGCCCAGGGTCGGTTCGTCCAGGAACAGCACCTGCGGCCGGTGCAGCAGTCCGGCCACCAGCTCGCATTTCATGCGCTCGCCCAGGGAGAAGTTGCGCACCGGTTTTGTCAGCAGTTCGCCCATCTCCAACAGCTCGATGAGTTCGTCCAACGTCTGCTGCAGCTGCCCGGAAGGCACGCTGTAGATCTCGCCCAGGACTCGGAACGAATCCATCGGCGGGATGTCCCAGATCATCTGGCTCTTGTTGCCCAACACCATGCTGATCCGGCTGAGGAATTCCGGGCGGCGCTCCCAGGGTATAAACCCACTGACGCTCGCCTCGCCCCCGCTTGGGTGCAGCAGCCCCGAGAGCATCTTGAGCGTCGTCGTCTTCCCGGCCCCGTTCGGCCCGATGAAGCCGACCACCTCACCTGGATGGATGTCGAAGTTGATCTCGCAAACAGCTTCCACATCCCGGAATGTGCGCCGGGTCAGGCTTTTCAGCGCAGCCGCCAATCCGGGCGCCCGTTCGGGCACCCGATAAGTCTTCGTAAGGTTACGCACCTCGATTTGATTTTGCATGGAGCCCTCCTGATTGGGTTTCATTTCCATTGTAGAACATTGGTGTACAAGTGTAGGGTTTAAGGGGGAGCGTAGAAATTAAATCGGCCGTGGCCGTCAGAGGCTATTAGGGCCTCTGACGGCCACGACCGATTCTGTTTGTCAAAGTGGAGGGGTAGGGGGAGCTGTCAATGGATTTGGGGAGCTGTCAACGGATTTTGGGAGCGGATTGAACCGATTAGGAGTCTTCCAATCCGTTCAACCCGCTCCCCCAAATCCGTTGACAGCTCTCTCTGCCAATTCCTGCCTGTTAATCCCGGGCCTTCTCTGCTTCAGAAATCTAAGTACCCGCTCCGAGGTGTTAGGGGCCAGGAAGGTGTGAGGCATCGATGCCGGAGCAGTTACCAAATTTCTACGCTCGATCCTTCGCCCGCAAGTGGAGACTTTACTCTCCGGTCACGATCTCCTCCACCAGCGCAATCAGTTCCTGAGCGCGCTGCTCTTGCTCCTCCAGCGTAGACAGCCAGCGGTCCGCCGCCAGGTAGACGTCCTCACCGGGAGCGGGGGTGTCCAGCGCCGCCGCCAGGTTCTCCGTCTCCCCTGAGTCCAACTGCAGCAGCATGCGCAGGATCGCATTCGGGCTGTAACCCGCCTGCCGCAGCATACGGATGACCCGCAGCCGCCCGATTTCCTCGCCCCCATAAAGACGGTAACCGTTGTTCGGGTCACGCGGCGCCTCGATCAGACCGTTGCGATCCCATGAGCGCAGCGTATCGGTTGTCAGGTTCAGCAGTCGGGCGGCGTCGCCGATGCGCAGCGGTTGGCGGAGCGTGTCGGCCAGGGTCCCTGCTGCCCAGCGTTCCAGCATCCTCACCGCTGTGTCTGCATAGCTGCGTTCGGCCCGCACCACCGCCAGGTGCCGATAGGCATGCTCCAGCGCACCGCCCCAATCTCCGCTGGCCGCTTTATGGATCAGATCGTAAGCCGAGGCGCGGATGTTAGGCCCTGGATAAGGCTCGCGCAGCGCCGTGCGCGCCAGCCGCATCTGGTGCAGGTGCATCTGCGTGTACAGGCGGTAGCCATTGCGGCCGCGCGGCGCCGAGGCGATCAATCCCCACTCCTCGTACAGCCGCACGGTGTTCGGGTGGCAGCCCACTGCTTTTGCAATTTTTGCCGTGCTCAGGCGTTTGTAGGGCATTTCCGTTCCTTGGAGAACATGTCTTGTTTTGGATATTATACATGGCTGCCAGACAGGTAATTAGGGATTGGGCGATTGGGGATTGGGGATTGGGCAATCAGGAATTACCCACTCCCTAATCGCCTAATCGCCCAATCCCTAATTGCCCAATCCCGGATTGCCCATTAAAATACTGGAGGGAGGGATAACATGAAAAAACTCGCAAGGTTCGCTGCAGGTCTGGTTGGATTCCTGTCCGCCCTGGTGGGTGGGCTGCTGTACTACCGCGTGCGTTCACGAGCCGGCACGGCCCTGTGGACGCCTAAAACCACTGCCGGCGCTGTGTCGCCGTTTGCCGCCGTGGGAGGGCTGCTGGCTGCGGTGCTGGGCGGGCTGCTGCGCGCCCCGCTGACCGTGGCAATGGGGCTGTTCGGTTGGGGCGTCTCCACCCGCTACGTCCAATCGGTCACTGCCCCTCACGGTGGTTTCCGGCGCGCCTTCAGTGACAACTGGCAGGGGCGCATGTCACCCGGCTGCTATGAGCGCAAGCTCAACCGCCGCTGGAACTGGCAGCTGCCCCAGGGGCAAGAGCCGCGCCTGGAGCAGGACGTCGCTTTCTGGACCATACCCTACCGGATGGAGAAGGCAGCGGGCGTCAGTTGTTGGCCGACATCTGGCAGCCGCCGGTGGGCGTCGAGCCTTCCGGTGTCGCCTACATTTACCTGCACGGCAGCGGCTGGTTTGTGCTCGATAAGGATGTCGGCACCCGCACCTTCTTCCGCCACCTTGCCAACCAGGGCCACGTGGTTATGGACGTCGCCTATCGCATGTATCCAGAGACAGACATGCCCGGCATGATCGCCGACGCAAGGCGCGCCGTTGCCTGGCTGCGCCAAAACGCCGACCGCTACAACGTTGACCCACAGCGGATCGTTCTCGGCGGCGGATCGGCAGGCGCGCACCTGGCGCTCATGGCCGCTTATACCCCCGGCAGCCAACCGTTGACTCCTCAGGACTTGCATGGCGTGGACACCTCGGTGCGTGGCGCAGCGGTGTATTATGCGCCCATCGACATGCGCGCTCAGGTCAAGCACGGGCAGGAGGTCTTTGGCGGCCCGCACCAGATGGTCGATCGTGAGCGCGGCCTGCTCGAACGAGCCCTCCAAAAAATTCTCAAGCCGCCATTGGCCCTGCTCAGCCGCACCGTCTACCCAGATTCCTATCGGTGGTACCGCCGGAACGGTGACAAGATCAAAGGCTTGAACCAGGCCGAAGTCTTCATGGATTTGATGGGCGGCGGGCCGCAGGATTCGCCCGAGAAGTATGACCTTTACTCGCCCATCACCCACGCCGGGCCGCAGTCTCCGCCGACCCTGCTGCTGCAAGGGGAGGACGACTACTTCATCCCCTATACCAGCACGATTGCACTGCAGCGCAAGCTGGCCGAGAGCGGCGTCCCGGCGATTGCGGTGCTCTACCCGCACACCGACCACGCTTTCGATATGGTTCTGCCCGAAATCTCACCCGTGGCCCAGTCGGCCATGTATGAGCTGGATTGCTTCCTGGCGGTCATGGCTGGGGATTGAGAGAAAACCGTCTACGCGAGAAAACCTAAGAACGATGAGACCAGGTGAAACGCAATTTCAAAGTGCGCTCCACCTCTTCACCTGACGAATAAGGAGAGATATGAACGTACAGGATGTCCGCATCATGATCATGGTGGCTGAATTCGAGCGCAGCCTGCGCTTTTATCACGAAACCCTGGAGCAGAAAGACCTGCTCCAAACCTGGGATTTACCGAACGGTGGCAAAGGCGCGCTGATGAAAGTCCGCGAAGGAGTCATCCTCGAGCTGCTCGGCCCCAGCGGCGGTGAAGTCTACGGTGGGCCAACTCCGGTCGCCATTAGCATTGGGCTGCGCCTCGAAAGCCCCCAGGAAGTCGACCGGTGGTACGAACGCCTGTCCACATCTGGGGTGCAGGTCGTCGATAAGCCTTCCGACAAACCCTGGGGTGAGCGCTCCTTCGCCGTCAATGACCCAGATGGCAACGTGTTGCATCTCTACGCCCGGCTGCAGCACGTGGCGTAGTTAAGAGAGTAGAGAGCAGTCGCCCGGATTGCTCTCTACTCTCTGCTCTCGATGACCCCCACCACCGGGTAATGATCGCTTGGATACCGTTCCCCCTTGTGGAAATGATCGATTTCCGCTGAGACCGCCTTCAGCTTGCGTTCCCCATCCAACAACAGGATCCAATCGATACGCCAGGGACGAAACGGTAGATTATGCGAGGGGTGGTACTGCTGGCCCTCGTAGTTCTCGAACGTGTTCGAATGGACCGAATCCGGCTGCCCGGCCGCCGCATACGCATCCACAAAGCCATGTTTGATCAGCGTATCGTATGGTCGCGAGTCGCTGGCCTGGCCCGGATCACCCAGTTCAGCAGGGTAGAAGGCGTTGCAGTTGAAATCTCCGGTCAGCGTCACCGCCAGGTTCCCAATCCGGATTTCCTCCAGCTTCTGCACGATCAGCTGTGCGCTGTGCAGCCGTGCCGCCGGGCTGATGTGATCGAAGTGGGTGTTCATGTACAGCAGCTCTGCGCCGTCCGCTTTCGCCCGCAGCCGCACCCAGTTGACCACCCTCGGTTCCGACGAGTCCCAGGCGTTCGACGAGGGCACGTCCGGCGTGTCGCTCAGCCAGAAACCGCCATTGTCCACCCGCTCGAAGGCGTCTTCATGCCAGAAGACCCCGTTGTAGGTGCTGGGTGGCGAGCCGGCAAGCGGGCCCAGCTCATAGTGGTAGGCGGCCAGCCCCGGCCGCAGCGTTTCCAGGTTGCTCCGGTGCATCTCCTGGAACCCCAAAAGGTCCGGCGCCTGGCGCAGCACCGTCTCTACCACCAGCGGCGAGCGCTCGTCCCAGGCCTGTGGCCCACGCATGACTTCCCCTTGAATGTTGAACGTCATCACTTTGAATTGCATCGATTTCCCCACTTCTACTGCGGAACCAGCTTCCTGTCGGCAGCCCTGGTTTCTAATCCGAAGGATCCTCTTCCGGCGCCAGCGCCCGCACCGTCTCGACCGTGTCCGCCTCTTGGATCGGCTTGTCATGTCGCCAGCGCAGGATACGCGGGAATCGCACCGCAAACCCCGACTTGTGCCGCTTCGAGCGCTGCACCCCTGCGAACGCCAGCTCGAACACCAGTTCCGGCTTCACCGTACGCACCGGGCCGAACCGCTCCAGCGTGTTGGCTCGGATGAACTGGTCCACCGCCCGGATCTCCTCATCCGTTAAACCCGAGTAGGCCTTGGCGAACGGCACCAGCTGGCCCTCACTGTCCCAGATGCCGAAGGTGTAATCGGTATACAGCCCCGATCGTTTGCCCGAGCCCGGCTCGGCATACAGCAGCACCGCGTCCAGCGTATACGGGTCCACCTTCCACTTCCACCAGTCGCCGAGCTGGCGGCCCACACGATAGGGCGAGTCGCGCCGCTTGAGCATCAGCCCCTCCACGTTGCGTTCGTGAGCCTGCTGGCGCGCTTCGGCCAGTTCCCGCCAAGAGGACGCCTCCAGCACCGGCGAGAGGATCAACCGTGGATCGTCTGCCGCCCGCACCAGCGCCTCCAGGCGTTCCCGACGCTGCGCCAGCGGCTGCTCGCGGATGTCTTGCCCGTTTTCTTCCAGCAGGTCGTAGGCCATCAGCACCACCGGCGCCTCCGCCAGCACCTTCTTGGCCAGCTTCTTGCGCCCGATCCGCCGCTGCATCTGCGCAAACGGCAGCACGCGGCCTTCCTTCCACGCCAGGATCTCCCCATCGATCACCGTGCCGTCCGGCAGGCCCTCGGCCACTGCGGCAATCTCGGGATACTGCTCGGTGACCAGCTCCTCGCCTCGCGACCACACAAACACCTCGCCGCGGCGGTGGATCACTTGCGAGCGGATGCCGTCCCACTTCCACTCGGCCTGCCAGTCCTGCACCGCTCCCGGCAGCGACTCCGGCCCCTCAGAGAGCGGGAAGGCCAGGAAGAACGGGTAGGGCTGACCGGCGTCCGCTTCCACGTCGCCTTCTGCCACCAGTGTCTGGTAAAAGCCGGGCGTCGGCTCCCAGTTGCCCATCATGCGGTGCGTCAGCACGGCTGCGTCCACCCCACTGACCAGCGCCAGCGCCCGTACGACCATGCGCTGCGATACGCCCACACGGAACGCCCCGGTGATCAGCTTGTTGTACAGGAAGCGCTGCCGGGTGCTCAGCTCGTTCCATGCCTGCATCACCGCGCGGTACTGTTTCTCCCGCGGCGCAGTCCGCAGCGGCAGCAGGCGCTCCTCCACCCACAGATGCAGCGGCAGATGGCTGCCCTGTTCGTTCTCCGGCAGCAGCAGGGCAATCGTTTCGGCAATGTCACCCACCGCCCCGTAGGACTCGCTGAACAGCCAGGCTGGAATGCCGGCTGCCTCGATCGCCCAGTCGGTCAGGTCACGCGAGGAGATGATCTGGCGCGGCTTGCGCCCGCTCAGGAAGTAGACCGCCCAGGCGGCATCCTCTGGCGGCGCCTTTTCGAAGTATGCCGCCAGAGCCGCCAGTTTTTGATTGGTCTTGTTGGTTTCATCCAACGCCGTGAAAAGGTCGGCGAAAGCCTTCATGATAACTGCTCCGATCCCTCCCCGAACACAGGGTCAACAAGGCCTGCCCCTACGAACGGGGAGGGACCGGCATTCTCCATCTTCTTACTTTCCAGCTTCCTTCTCGGTCACCTCTTCTAACCGGAAATCGATCATCGTTCCGTAGGCCTTCTGCGCCGTATCCCAAAATTCGGCCTGGAACACATCGATCCGCATCAGCGCCAGGTTTGGATTGTCCAGCCCGCCCTTGATCCACTTTTCGAAGCGCGGGTCCCAGAACTCTCGGATCTTCTCCTTGTCGCGCTCCAGGTAGCCCTTGCCCGACACAGACACATAACGCTCCCGTTCCGGCGTGGCGTACGACAGGTTCACCTGCCGGTAGCCTTGCATCTCCTGCACCTTGGGCGACTCGGCTTCCGTGAAGAACCACATCGTCCCGTCGAAGGCCCGCTTGGGCGTCGCCATCGGGCGGCTGCGCAGCGTGCCGTCTTCGTCCAGGGTGGTCATCATCGTCACGTCGATGTCTTTAATCAGGTCGTGCAGTTTCTCAACGTTTTGTTGGTAGGTTTGTTTGTCCATTTCTTCCATTCCTTTCGTATATTATTCTTCCCCCTGGCTGGCGTCCTCGCGCTCTTCTCGCTCGAACGGCGTCTCCAATGGCTGCGCGTCGATCCCTTGCTCTTGCAGCCGGCGGGCGAAGGTATGTGTGTATCCGTGCGTGACCCACACCCGCTCGGCCCCGCTGGCGTGCACCACCTGCATCAGCCCCGGCCAATCGGCATGGTCCGAGAGCACGAAGCCCCGGTCGACCGCGCGTCGCCGCCGGTACCCGCGCACTCGCATCCAGCCCGACGCAAAGCCTGACGAGTGCGTCCCGAAGCGTCGCATCCAGGCGCTGCCCTTGGCGTTAATCGGGGCCAGGATCAAGGACTGGTCCCAGCGGGCATCCTGAACGGCTGTGGCGCGCGAGGCCGGCGGCAGCGGCACACCCGAGCGCCGGTAGGCGCTGTTGATACGCTGGACCGCGCCGTGCGTGTAGATCGGGCCGATCGAGGGATCCAGGCTGGCCAGGATGTGCTGGGCCTTGCCGAGCGAGTAGGCGAATAAAACGCTGGCTTTCTGCTCTTGCTGGTTGGCCCGCCACCACGCCTCGATCTCACCTATCACCCGCTCCGGCTCGGGCCAGCGGTAAATCGGCAGTCCAAAGGTGGCCTCAGTGATCAGGGCGTCGCAGCTCACCAGCTCGAACGGCTCGCAGGTCGGGTCCGGCTCCAGCTTGTAGTCCCCCGTGACCACCCACACCTCTCCGCCTTGCTCTACCCGCACCTGGGCCGAGCCAAGGATATGCCCCGCCGGGTGCAGCGAGACCTTCACACCGTTGATCGGAAGGATCTGGCCGTAGGGGAGCGGCTGCAGGCGTCGCCCGAGTGCGCCGTCCAGGCGCAGCGATACCAACGCCTCGCCCGTCTGGGCAAAGAGATAGCTGCGGCAGTCGCGGTTCAAATGGTCGCCGTGCGCGTGCGTCACCACGGCACGATCCACCGCCATCCAGGGGTCAATGTAGAAATCACCGGCTTCGCAGAATAATCCCCGTTCCGTCATCCGAAGCACGGGCGTGTCGTTCATGAGTTTATTGTAACAAAAGAGAGCGGAGAACAGTCAGGACTGTAAACTGACCCCGACTATTCTCTGCTCTCTTTTCAATTACAATTCACTTATGAAAGTTGGCATCCTTTCCGACACCCACAACAACCTGCCCAACCTGCGGGCGGCGCTCGATCGCCTGCGTTCAGAAGGCATCGACACGATCTTCCACCTTGGCGATCTCACCCGCCCCGAGACTGCCGGGGAACTGCGCGGCCTCCGCGTCATTCACCTGGTCGGCAACGGCGACTACCTCTCCGGCGAAATCCGGCGGGTGCTGCTCGAGATGAACCCCGAGAGCTATTCGGGCCTGGTCTGGACCGGCGAGCTAGGAGGGGTGCCCATCGCCGCTACGCACGGCCACCTGCCTGGGAAGTTCGATGAACTGGTCAACTCGGGTGCATACCAGTATGTGCTTAAAGGTCACTCTCATCGCCGCCAGGACGACCAGCGCAGCGGCACGCGCCTGCTCAACCCCGGCGCGCTTGGCGGTCTCAAGCCCCAGGAACGCTCCTTCCTGATCCTGGACCTGGACACCGGCGAGGCGAAGTTTGTGATGGTATAAAAGGCAAGAGCGGAGCGGAGAGATACAGAAGCAGCAGAGACGCAGAGAAATTGTTTGCCATTCTTTGCGTCTCTGCTGCTTCTGTATCTCTCCGCTCTTGCGTAGTCAAAACCTTAAAAACCGGGTACACTTCTCCGATGGGGGAAAGTTGAATTTGGAGTGACACATGGCCAAGAATCGAATGATCCTTTATCCGGTCGAATCGACCATGCTGGCTGCCGTTGGCTACGACGCCAAGGCCGAGCGTTTGGTCGTGCTGTTCAATACCGGCCGGGCCTATACCTACAGCAAAGTGCCTTTGAAGATCTACCTGAGCCTCATTTCTGCCGATTCGAAGGGAAAATTCATGAACGAAAAGGTGATTGGCTCCTATCCTGGGGAAGTCTTCAAGGGCTGGGAATCATAGTCGTCTTTGGTTTCGGTATCACGGTGATCCCGCCGCTGCGCTCCAGGATTGCATACTGGATCTCTTCCATCTGACCGATGCCTTGCAGCAAGCGGGCCTGTTCCAGGATTTCCGATTCGTCGATGCGAGCCTTCTTCATACGCTCTTTGAGCAGCTTCCCATTCTCCACCAGGACCAGTGGGGCGCTGTCTGTCCACAGCGATGTAAATCGAAACCGGTCGTTGATCAACGAGAAAAGGACGTCCATCCCAATCAGGGTTGTCACGACCAGGACTGCATTGGTGATGGAATAGTCCAACCCCAGCAGCGCCTGCTGCACTCCCTCAGAAATGATGATCAAGAGCAGAAAGTCGAACGTGGTAATTTGGGCCAGGGCGCGCTTCCCGGCGATGCGGAACAGGACTAACAGCAACAGGTAAATGATAAAGCTGCGCAGGACGGTTGCCATGGTGTCCCCCTTTCTCTACGGATATAAAAACTGCCAGTAGTGGACCGAGGGCCCGCCTTCGACCCCGATCTGGATATTTTGCAAGCCCATCCGCCGGCTCTCGACAAAGAAGTCGATTTTGACAGGTGAGGCCGACGGCTGCACGTTGAACACGTAGATCAGTTGATTGCGGCCTGCGCTGATTACCTGGCTGGGCTGCGGGTTGACCGCGCGTACCTGATAGGCTGCCCGGAAGTCGCCTTCCATGCTGAGCCGCACTTGGCTGCCGGTGTTCAGCTGGCTTGGGTCGATGTAGATATTAAAACCGCTGTTCGCGATCATGTGTCCGAAGCGGTTGTAATGCACCCAAAATGGTCCCTCCTGTTGTCCAGCCACGCTGTCGGACAGCGGTCCCTCGGCCCCGAACAGCCCCAGCAGCGCCGCCAGCAGGATCAGGGCCATGACCACCCAGCCAATCCGCTCGATCTTCCACTCGACCCGTTGAAAATCCAGGTTCTGGTCAATCTCCAGATTCCCCACTCGTTAACCCCCATTCGTTTCTCCTTTCCCCCTTACCACATTTTAACATAAAGAAGCAGTTGATCCGGCGCTTTGTCAATGGGTCAACCAGGAGTAGGGCCTCCTGATTGACCCATTGACAAAGCGCCGGATCAACCGCTCTTAACCGAACCGTCCCGTCACATAATCCTGCGTTCGCGAATCCTTCGGGTTCATGAACAGGCTCTTGCCTTCGCCCATCTCCACCAGCTCGCCTTGCAGGAAGAACGCGGAGAAGTCTGCCATTCTTGCCGCCTGCTGGGTGTTGTGCGGCACCAGCACCACGGTCATCTCCTCGGCCAGTTCGCCGATCAGGCTCTCGATCTTGGTGGTGGAGATCGGGTCGAGGGCGCTGGTGGGCTCGTCCAGCATGATCACTTCGGGCTGCAAGGCCAGCACCCGCGCAATGCATAGCCGCTGCTGCTGGCCGCCTGAGATGGCGATAGCCGGATCGTGCAGCCGGTCGTAAACTTCGTCCCACAGCGCCGCCTGGCGCAGCGCCTGCTCGACTGCGTCGTCCAGCTTGGACTTGCGGCGTTCACCCGCCACCTCCAGCCCGTAGCTGATATTTTGATAGATGGTCAGCGGCAGCGGCACCGGTCGCGAGAACACCATGCCCACCTTGCGCCGCAGCCAGATCACGTCGGTGCGTGGGTCGAGCAGGTCCTGGCCTTCGAACAACACCTTCCCCGACAGGCTCTGCACGTCGCCCAGGTCGTTCAGGCGGTTCATGGTACGCAGCAGGGTCGACTTGCCGCCGCCTGCCGGCCCGAACAGCACCGTGATCGTGTTGGACGGGATGCGCAGGTTGATGTCTCGCAGGCTCTCGTTGCCGTCGGAGTAGCGCAGGTTCAGGTGCTCGATGATAAACTTGTCCGCCATTTACCACTGCCTCCTGGCCCGCGCCCGCGAGCGGATCACGGTGGCAATCAGGTTCATGCCCAACACGAACGCCAGCAGCACCAGCACCGTGCCGTATTGGATGTGGATCGGCATCCCCGGCACCTGGGTCGAGATCACGAACAGGTGGTAGGGCAGCGCCATGGTCGCATCCAGCGGCGAATGGGGCAGCTGTGGCAGGAAGAACGCCGCCCCGGTGAACAGGATCGGCGCAGTTTCCCCCGCGGCCCTCTCCAGGCCCAGGATCACCCCGGTCAGCACGCCCGGAATGGCCTGCGGCAGCACGATGCGCCAGATGGTCTGCCACCGGCTGGCGCCCATCGAGATGCTCACCACTCGGAAGCTGTTCGGCACCGCTCGCAGCGCTTCCTCGGTGGTGCTGATGATGACCGGCAGGGTCATGATCGACAGGGTCAGCGAGGCCGCCAGGATGCTGGTGCCGAAGTGCAGGAAGATCACGAACATGCCCAGGCCGAACAGTCCGTAGACCACCGAGGGAATGCCCGCCAGGTTGATCATGGCGATGCGGATCAGGCGTGTCAGGCGGTTATCGGGAGCGTATTCGGCCAGATAGACTGCCGCGGCAATCCCGGGCGGAACGGAGAACAGCGCCGTGCCGAGCGTCAGGTAGAAGGTGCCCAAAATGGCTGGCAGGATGCCCCCGGCGCGCATCCCGTCGGTTGGCGGGGCGGTCAGAAACGTCCAGCTGATCGCCGGCAGTCCCTGGATCAAGACGTAAATACTTACGGCGATGATCGGCGCCACGGTGATCAGCGTGACCAGCGCCAGCAGGCCGTAGCCCAGCCGTTGGGTCTGGTTAGCGGAGAGCGCCTTGCGCAAGTTTCTGCGCTGCTTGCGCGGCTCGCGAATAATCGCTTGGGCCGGATTGATTTGGGGTTCTTGGATGGAGATGGCTGGTTTCATCGGCGTACCTTAAGACAACAGTCGCTCAGAGCGTTTCATGGTGCGTGAGCTTACCATAAAAGCGGACACGTTGATGATCAGGGAGAACACGAACAGCAGGATGCCGATGAAGAACAGCACCTGGTAGTGCTGGCTGCCGTTGGCCACCTCGCCCATCTCGGAGGCGATTGTGGCGGTCATGGTGCGGATCGGTCCCAGCAGCGCGCCCAGGCCTTTGGGCACCACCGGGGCGTTGCCGGTCACCATCATCACGGTCATGGTTTCGCCGATGACCCGGCCTACACCCAACATGACTCCAGTGAGCACGCCGGAGCGGGCTGCCGGCAGCGTTACGCCCCAGATGGTCTGCCAGCGGGTGGCGCCAATTGCCAAAGCCGCCTCGCGGTACGAGCGCGGTACGGTGTTGAGCGCATCCTCGGCGATCGAAACGATGGTCGGGATGGCGGCCCAGCCCAACAGCAGCGCCCCCGCAAGCCCGGTCAGCCCGGTCGGCAGGTTGAACGCCTCGCGCAAGAACGGGGCCAGCACCAGGATACCGAGGAACCCCAGTACCACGGAGGGCAAACCCGCCAGGATCTCGACCAGCGGCTTGAGGACCTCCTTCGCCCAGGCCGGGGCGATCTCGGAGATGAATACGGCCGTGCCGATCCCCAGCGGGATGGCGATGATCGCGGCGCCAATTGTCACCGCCAGCGAGCCCAGGATCAGCGGCCACAGGCTGTAGTGCCCCTCAATGGGATACCAGTACTGTCCGAAAAGGTTGCCGATGTTCACCGAGCCGATGGTCGGCAGGCCTTCTTTCAACAAGAAGATAGAGATCAGGCCGACGTACAGGATGCTTAAATACCCGGCCACCCGGATTAGCAGCGTGATGATGCGCTCGCTAAACTTAATTTGCGAGGTAGGGGTCGCGCTGGTGGGGGCGGGTACGGTCGTTTGGGTCATGGTGAATTTTCCAGATAGGGGACAAAACCGAGCTCGGCGACGGTCTTCTGCGCATCTTCCGTGCGGATCCAGTCCAGGTAATCCTTGACCGCTCCCTCCGGCGCGTTGCGTGTGTACATGTACAGGTCGCGCGAGATCGGGTAGGCGCCTGAATTGACTGTGTCGACCGAGGGTAGTATGTACTCGTGCGTCCCGGCTTTCGCCACCGCCACAGTCTTCACCGTGTCGGATACGTAGCCCAGACCGTCGTAACCGATGGCGTTAGGGTTGCTGCTCACCTCAGAGATGATGCCCTCCGAGGACGGCAACAGCAGGGTGTTGGGCGAGAAGATGCTCTTGTCGTCACTGCTGCCCAAGCGCACGACTTCCTCCAGGAAGTATACGTGCGTGCCCGAGTTGGTCTCGCGCGACAGGCGCACGATAGGCCGATCCTCGCCTCCGACCTCTTTCCAGTTATTGATCTCGCCTTTGTAGATCTTTGAGATTTGTTCGAGGGTCAACTCTTTGACCGGATTATTGGGATTAACGATCACGGCGATGGCATCTCGGGCGATGACGAACTCGGTCGGGTCGAAACCGGCTGCTTTGGCCTGCTGCAGCTCCTCGGGCTTGATGGCCCGCGAGGCATTGGCGATGTCCACCGTGCCGTTGATCAATGATGCGATGCCCGTGCCCGAGCCGCCGCCCGTCACCGAAATTTGCACCTCTGGGTGAACGCCCTGATACTGCTCGGCCCACGCCAGGGCCAGATTGACGATGGTGTCGGAGCCTTTGTTTTCGATATAGGCCGATGCGGAAGCAGCTCCCGTTTCCCCCCGATTGGAGGGGGCGCAAGCAGCCAGGAGCAAGATCGAGCACAACAAAATAAACCGGATGATTGCTTTCATTCGCTGGTAATTATAGTCTATCTCAATCGACTATTTGCCAGATTCAAAGCTTGTATTAATTTGAGTATAATCAGGGTTGACAATATCAACTTTTCGAAAGGGTTACTTTCTATGAAACGCATCTTCTTACTGGCCGTGTTCTTTGCTCTGTTACTCTCCGCTTGCGGCAGCGGCGCCCAAACCGCCGGCCAATCCGACCTGCCCGGCAAAGACGCCGGCGGTTACCGCGATGTCAGCGTTCAAGAACTTCAGCAAATGCTGGAGAACAAAGACTTCACCATGGTTAACGTTCACATCCCCTTCGAGGGCGACCTTCCCAACACCGATCTGTCGATCCCCTACGATCAGATCACCCAGTACCTGGACCAGCTGCCCGAAAAGGACGCCAAGATCGTGCTGTACTGCCGCAGCGACAACATGAGCAATATCGCCGCCAAAGCCCTGGTGGAGCACGGCTACACCAACCTCTACAACCTCGACGGCGGCTTCAATGCCTGGAAGGCGGCCGGGCTCCCGATGGCGGGGGAGTAAGTTCGAAAAATAGAGAGTAGAGAGCAGTCAGAGGCGCAGCCCGAGGCACGTTATACAGTGTCTCGGGCTGCGCCTTTGACTGCTCTCTACTTTCTATTTTCCTCTTACTTCGTCAAATCCATAATATCTGGCGAAGCAGCGGTTGACCCAGTCGTTCGGGTCTGCGTTCAGATCTGCCAGGGCGAAGCGGCTCTCCAACGCGCCAATTTCCACCTTAGACGCTTCCAGCAGCCGCAGGGTGTGCAGGTCACGATTGCGCGCATCCCAGCGCACGGCGTAACTTTGCGCCTCGGGCCACTGCGCCAGCGTGGACTGCACGCTTTGCACGGTGGCCGCTCCGCTCACCAACAGCGCCAGAGCGGCGGCGGCCAGCATCAGCGTTGGTTGGCGTTTCCAGAACAACCGGTGCGCCGTGTCACGCAGCGCCCGCCCAAACAGGAATCCGCAAACCATCACCGCCAGCGCCAGGAAGAACTGCGGCGCCACGATCACACGGTCATCCGGGTAAGCGTTCATGGCAAATACCGTCGGGGCGCAGGCCGCTGTGAGCAGCGCAAACCCGGCCAGCGGCGCAAGCACCAACCCTTTGATCGATGGGAAACGCCATAACAAGCGCGGCGACAGGTGGTCCCACTTACCGCCGTCCAGCGAGCGGCCCGGCAGCCCCAACCCGAGCGCTAACGGTACCAGCAGCGAGATGCCTGCGGCCAGCGGCGTCCGCAGCAGGAATTTTCCAATGATGTGCGCCGCATTCCGTGCCGAGAACGTCAGGATGCGCAGCAGATCGGGTGTCAAGGGCAGCTGCGCTTGCCGGGCGGCGTTGCCCGGGGCCAGGGCGATCCCACCCAACGCAGCCAGCGAGCCCACCAGCCAGGCGATCAGCACCGGCAGCAGTACCACCCGCGTCCGCGAGCGCCCGGACACCAGCGCCAGCGCGGCCGCCAGCCCGAACAGTGTCACCTGCACAGCCACGTACGTCTCCGAGAAACCGCCCAGGAAGAACGCCAGCAGTCCGTTGGCGGCCAACAGCAGGGCGGTGGGCTTGCGGTTGCGCTGCAGCGCCTGGTACAAAATCCAGCCGCTGCCCAGCGAGAGCAGCGCCAGCGGCAAGGTGTAGGTGGTCAGGCCGGTGAGCCAGTTGAAGGATTGGTAGCGGTTGGGCGTGCTGCTCAGCACGGCGAACACCCCCACCAGCGCCAGCAGCATGGCCGGGAGCCAGGGCCGCGGCCAGTCCAGCCATTCGCCCAACTGCTTAAAGCTCCAGGTCAGGCCAAAGAGCCACACACCCATGACCAGCAGCGCCGGGAAGGGCGCAAAGCCCGGTCCCGGCAGCGTCAGCAGGCTGGCGATTAACGTGGCGGAGTAGCGCCCCGACCAGGCGTTGTACCAGTAGCCCTGTGCCACCGGCAGCCCGCGCTGGACGACCTCGCCCGCCAGGCAGAAATCGTCGGCGTGGAAGCGGGTGAAGCGCCCGCTTAGCGCAATCACTGCCAAGCCGAACAGCAGCAGCGCGCCGCTCAAAGCCAGCAAGATCCGCAAAAAGCGGTCGGTTGAAAAGGGGGGAGGGTGATTTTGAGCAGAGTCCATAGTCGATAGGCCGTGCTGACGGGGATTATAACATGGAGAAAAAAGATTGCCTGCTCTCTGTACCCTTCCCTACACCAACCACGCAAACTGGTACGGCCCCAGCCGCAGCCCCTCTTGCGGCGATACCGGCTCACCTGTCACCAGGTCTTTCAACTGGTAACCCAGCCCGTAGATCCGCAGCTCATTGGACGGGATGCGCTGCTCTTCTTCCTTGAAGTTGCACAGCGCCAGCATGCGCTCGGCACCGTTACTGCGAACGTAGCCGAAGACGTGCGGGTTGCCGGTGTTGATAAAATCGGTCTGCTGGCCGCTGAAGGCGGAGTGCTGCTTGCGCAGCTCGATCAACCGGCGCAGCTCGCAAAACACCCGCCCCTCGACCGTGCTCTCGTTTTCAAGCAGGGCGTAGCGGTTCCAGTCGGCGGCCGGGCGGTGCACCCAGCGGCTGTCGCCCGCCTTATCGGGGTCGCTGCGGTAGCTGTAGTCGTTCATTGTGGCGATCTCGTCGCCCAGGTAGATCAGCGGGATGCCGCCAATCGACAGGATCACCGAGTGGATCAGCAGGATGCGCCGCAGCGCCAGTTCGATTTCCTGCTCCGACTTCATCTTAATCGCCTGCTCCAGCCCGGCCAGCGATGCGGCTGTGCCCGAGATGCGCGCGTCGCCGGTTAGCGGGTTCTCCTGGAACGGCAGGCCGCGGGCGAAGCTGCCCTCGAAGCGGCCGGTGTAGAACGCGTTCAGGAACTTGCGGTGGTCGTAGCCGTTGATGTGCAGCCGGGCTGCATCCTCGTCTGAAAATGTCCAGCCAATGTCGTCGTGGCAGCGCACGTAGTTAACCCAGGCGCAGCCCGGATCGATGCGGAATCGCTGGGCCATCGACTCCTTCAGCAGTCGAACGTCACGGGTCGCCAGCGTGTTCCACAGCAGCGCCATCAGCAGCGGGTTGTACGACAGGCGGCACTCGTCCGTGCGGATGTAGCGCGCCACCTCGTCCGGATGCACGATCGCCTCAGATTTGAACAGCATCGACGGCGCTGCGATTCGGGTTACCGCATTGAACGCCCGGATCAGCATGTGCGCCTCGGGCAGATTCTCGCAGCTGGTGCCCATCTGCTTCCAGATGAACGCCACCGCGTCCAGCCGCAGCACGTCGATGCCCTGGTTTGCCAGGAACAGCATCTCGCCGGCCATGCGGTTGAACACTTCCGGGTTGGCGTAGTTCAGGTCCCATTGGTAGCTGTGGAAGGTGGTCCATACCCAACGATCGATGTCCGGGAAGTAGGTGAAATCGCCAGGATGCTCGTCCGGGAAAATCTCGCGCAATTTGCGCTCGTAGGCGTCCGGCATGGTCCGGTCTGGGAACATCAGGTAATAGTCCTGGTAGATCGGATCGCCCGCTTTGGCCTTCATGGCCCACTCGTGTTCTTCGGAAGTGTGGTTGAACACGAAGTCCAGCACCAGATTAATACCCTCCTGGCGCAGCGCATCCGCCAGTTCGGCCAGCTGCGCCATCGTTCCCAGCGCCGGATTGACCTCTCGGTAGCTGCTGATAGCGTAGCCGCCGTCGTTTTCGCCCTCCGGCGCTTTGAACAGCGGCATCAAGTGCAGGTAGGTCAGCCCCAGCTCCTTGAAGTAGGGGATCTTCTCGGCGATACCGTTCAGATCCCCCGCGAACAGGTCCACGTAGCATACCCCACCCAGCATCTGATTGGATTGAAACCAACCTGTATCGGCCTCGCGCTCTCCGTCCAGCGCTTTCAGCGCCTCCGGGCGCTCGAACCATGAATGCGCCATCAGCCGCAGCAGCTCTTCCAAATGGTAAAAGAAGTCGTACTCGCGGCCATACACCTGCAACAGCAGTTCGAACAGCCGCTCGAAGTGCGCTTCAAGGCGCCCGGTGAAATCCTGCCATTCCTGGGGGCGCTCCGCGACCTCGGCTGCAAAGGCCTCCTCCAGGCGCGGCCGAAGGCGCTGCATCGACCGCCCTGCTCGGGTCAAGCTCTCGTTTGGGGCCATCGTTGCCTCATGCTCATTAGGGTTGGCAATTTATCCCTTGACCGACCCGGCCATCAGGCCGCGCACGAAGTAGCGCTGCAGCGCAAAGAACACAGCCAGGGGCAGCAGCATCGAAATAAACGCGCCCGAAGTTAGAAGCTGCCAGTCCTGGCCTTTTTCGCCGACCATATTCGCCAGCGCGACCGTGAGCACGACATTCTGATTGCCTAAGAAGATCAGCGCCACCAGGTAGTCATTCCAGACCCACAGGAATTGGAAGATGGCGAAGGCTGCCAGGGCCGGGATCGACAGCGGCAGGATGAGGCTGGTGAAGATGGTGAAGTTGGATGCTCCATCGATGAAAGCGCTCTCCAGGATATCGCGCGGCAGCGTGCTGATATAGTTGAACAGCAGGTAAACCGCCAGCGGTAAACCGAAGCCGGTGTGCGCCAGCCAGATGGCCAGGTAAGTGCCGTTCAAGCCCAGCTTGGTGTAGTCCTGAACGATAGGTACCAGCGCAATTTGCAGCGGAACCACCAGTAAGGCCACCACGATGGTGAAAAAGAACTTGCGGCCAGGGAAATTCAGCCAGGCAAAGCCATACGCGGCGAAGGCGGCAATTAAAATAGGAATGATGGTGGCGGGCACGGCCACAGCCACCGAGTTCAGGAACGCGCCGAGCAGGTTGTCGCCCTGGCGAATGATGTTATTGCCGTTTGCGTCGGTGTAATTTACCTTGGAGCCGCTCAACACGTCTGAGTAGTTTTTCGTGGTGAGATTGGTACTAAAACCGACCCATTTCAAGGACGCCACTTCGATCAGGCGGGTGCGCTTGTTGCCATACCAGGTGAGTTGTTGTCCGCCAGGGACCTCGACGCCTGCCCGCAGTTCTTCAAAGGTGTACTGCCCTGGATATCCGGGCACGGAAAATAACCCGTTGACATCTACACTCGGATCGATGTGGATCTCGCCGCTTTGGACGTACGTGCGGTGCGGGAAGATCGTCCACCAGCCGGTCGTAAAGATGTCCTGGCTATCACGGAAGGAGGTGACAAAAACCCCGATCGTTGGAACGAGCCAGACAAGGCAGATCAGGATCAGTATGCCATTAACCAACAAACCCGAAAGAGATTTCTGACGACTTAAACTGGCAGTCTTCTTCTTCTCAACGGGGGGAGCGATCGTTTTCGTAGCCATTAGAATGCCTTACTTTCCCGGAATTGCCGGAGGTTGTAGATCATGACCGGAATAACGGCGATGAGCAGTACAACAGCGATGGCCGATGCGCGGCCTGCCTGACCGTAGGTGAACCGTTCCAGATAGAATTCGTTCGCAATCACGTTGGTGCCACCATTACCGCCGGTCATCACACGCACGATATCGAACAGTTTCAAGCTGAAGATCAGGATCGTCGTTGCTACGGTGAGCAAGGTGCCCTGAATGTAAGGAACGGTGATCCTGAAGAAAGCTTGGATCTCGCTGGCTCCGTCGATGCGCGAGGCTTCCAGCAGTTCGTCCGGAACGCCTTTGATTGCCGATGAGATGATGACCATGGCATACCCCGTTTGCAGCCAGACCATGATGACGATCAACAAGAAGTTATTCCAAGGGGATAGCTGCAGCCAGGGCTGGGATTGTCCCCCAAAGGCGAGAACGATGGCATTCAACAGGCCAATTTCTTGAATGCCCGACCCGGTGCCTTTGTAGGTGTAAATAAACTTCCAGATCACGCCTGCGCCAACGAAGGAAATGGCCATGGGCATGAAGATGATCGCCTTGTAGACCAACTCGAAACGGCTGCGATCGGCCAACACAGCGATCAGCAGCCCCAGGCCGACGCTGAAGGATGTTCCGAACACCAGCCAGAGCAGGTTGTTGCGGAAGGCCTCGAGCATGACCCGGTTGGTGAAGGCGTAAAGGTAGTTTTGCATGCCAACAAAGTTGAAGCTGTTAGCATCCATAAAACTGAGATACAAGGTCCGCAGTGTTGGGATCGCCAGAAACCAGGCCAGGATGGCCAGGGCCGGTCCCACGAAGACGAACGGCTGCAGGTTTTGTCTCCACTTGGTGGGGAGTTGTTCCACTACATAGTTCGCAACAGTGTACAGTAACGCGACGCCGCCGACCCCCCAGATGATGGCGACGAGCACCAGGACCAACTGCGGCGCTTGCGAGTCGCGCAGGAAAAGAAATCCTTGCCACAAGACGATGAAGGTTATCAACGGAACAAAGATTGAGATGAGGATGCGCCCCAGGCTGGTGGCGAACCAACTCACAACATTATCACTGGAACTCGGTTTCATACCGTTTGCTGCCATCTTAATGCCCCTCCATTTTACAAACCGATCATGGGGAGGTTGGGGCAGAAGGACAGCCGTTGCCCTGATCCTTCTGCCCCACTCCATTTACAAGGAGGGTAGGGAGGCCCCACCCCTTAATCAATGATCGCGTGAATTACTGCGCCGGCCAAGAAGCATCGATTGCTTTCAAGGCAGTTTCTTCATCCACCTGGCCTGAAACCCAGGCAGTCATTTCCTTCCAGAAGCTGCCCGAACCAACTGCGCCGGGCATGGAATCCGAACCGTCAAAGCGGAAGACGGATGCTTTCTGGGTCATACCGGCGATTTTCTTGGTCACCGGGTCGACATACCAATCCAGGTTGGCATCGTTCATAGGGCCGATGGCGCCATTGGCTTCAATCCAGGTCTTCAGCGATTCACCCATGGTGAAGTACTGCAGGACGGCACGGACTTCCGGCCGGTCGTTGAACGCAGCGTAGATATCGCCTGCACCTTCCAGCGGTATTCCCGGTTCTGTGATCGTCGGCAGGTAGAAGACATCATAGTCTACGCCGGAGACGAGGTTCGAGGGGAAGAAGCTGGTGATGAAGTTGCCCTGCATGGTAAGCCAGCACTTGGGCGGGCTGTCGAACATGGGTTTGGGGGCATCGCCGAAGGCGATGGTCGTGGCTGCCTTAGTGCCACCGTATACCATCTTGTCATCGAACAAGATGGGGGTCAAGTAGCTCAAAGCATTCTTAACTTCGGGGGAGTCAAATTTGATCTCTCCGGCAACCCACTTGTCATAATTCTCGGCAGAGGTGGTGCGCAGCATCAGGTTCTCCACCCAGTCGGTGACCGGCCAGCCGGTGGCGGCGCCAAATTCGATGCCCATGCACCAAGGGGTGTCGCCATCGGAAACGATCTGATTGCTGAGGTCCATAAGCTCTTGCCAGGTGGTCGGAACCGTGTAGCCGGCAGCGTCGAACTCTTTCTTGGGGTAGAAGACAATCCCCTTAACATTGGCGCGTGCCCAAATACCGGCGGTGAAGGGATCGCCGTTCTGATCCTTCATCTGCGCCAGGTCGAGCCAGCCCTGCGAGTAGTTCTGCTTCAGCCAATCAGGATTGACGATTTCGCTGGCATCGAGCACCTTGCCGGCCGAGGCGAATGAGGCCAATAGACCAGGCTGCGGGAAGTCGACGATATCGGGTGGGCTGCCGCCTTCAATTGAGATGCGGATTGAGGCTTCGAATTCCTTCGAGCCCGCATACAGAATGTTGATGCCGGTCTTGTCTTGGAAATCCTTGATCGACTGGTTGAATTTCACGGTATCCTGGTCGGTAAAGGGACCGGCCATATTAACTACGGTGCCCGCATACTCACCCTCGAAGGCCTTAACCAGTTCAGGTCCAACTTTGGCATAGTCTTGTGGGTTTACAGCTGCTGCGGGTACGGCGGGCGCTTCGGTTGCTGCGGCGGCAGGCGGCGTCGTCGGCTGCGCAGCGGCAGGGGCTGTGGTTGGCTGTGCGGCAGCAGGGGCTGTGGTCGGCTGAACGGCTTGGGTCGCCGGCGCAGCAGGAGCGCAAGCAGCCAGGATCATGATGGCGAGCATCATTAAGCTAAAAAGCTTTAATCCGTGTTTCATGACTTTCTCCTTCTTTATTTTTTGGACATGAGTCTTTCTGAATATTGTAAGCAAGCCAGGAAAAAAACGATCTCTTTTTGACCAGATCACCTCCCTTCAGGTTTGACAGCAAATCTCTAAATCAATTGAAGTGGCACTTATGCAGTTTGTCTTTCGATCACCTGCAGCGGCAGGCGCACGTTCTGCACGAGTCGCTCAGGGTCGCCCAACCTTGCCAGCAGCAGTTCCAGGGCAACTCTCCCGGATTCGTCCAGCGGCTGGCGTACGGTGGTTAAGCCAATGTAATTGGAAAAATCGAGGTCGTCGAAACCGATAATCGCCAGGTCTTCCGGCACCCGCAGGCCCTCTTCCCGCGCCACTCGCAGCAGCAGCAGGCCGATGTCGTCCGTGGCAGCGAAGATCGCCTGCGGCGGCTCGGGCAGATGCAGCAGCGCCGCCACTTTCTCGCTGGCGCCAATCTGATTGAGATCCAGCCCGGCGATGTACGCCTCCGGCAAGTCGAGCCCCCGCTCTTCCAGGCCTTTGCGGAAGCCTTCCAGCCGGTTTTCTTCTGGACGGATGGAATAATCCGGCAGACCGCTGGTTAGCACGAATGCGCAGCGCCGGTAACCTTTCGCGGCCAGGTACTCCGCTGCCAGCCGCCCGCCTTCCACATCATCGATCTCGACCGATGGAAAAGCCGGGTGGGATTGTTCGACCAGCACGGTTTCGAGTCGGCTTCTCAGTAAGCGCTCGATTCCGTTGGGCGGAAGCTCCAGCGACAGCACGATCAGTCCATCCAGCCGGGAGGTGAGCGGCAGCATCAGCAAATAATTTTCCAGGCGCTCACTGGAGCCGACCGTGTAAATCACCAGTTCGTACGGGAGGCTCGAAATTGCCGCAGAGATGCCGCGCATACGCTGGACAAAAGAACCCCGGGTGAAGAAAGGGCTGAGCACGCCGATCCGGCCAATTTCCTTGCGCGCTCTTTCCCTGGCGTCCAGTTTGGGGATGAAGTCAAGCGCATCTACGGCGCTCATGACTGCCAGGCGCGTCTTCTCGCTCACCGGGGTGGTCATGTTCAACACCCTGGAGACCGTAGAGATGCTCACGCCTGCCAGTCGGGCGACGTCATAGATGGTTGCAGGCTGCTTCTTGGGCTGTGTCACCATCCCCTCTCTTTGCACAGAAATTTCTTGATCTTACTTTTATGAAAGCTCTTTCATAAGAATAGCACAGGGAGAGATTAATTTCAAGTTAATTTGTAAACATTTGACCAATCAATTTGTTGATTTTGGTGGAATCTTCATAACTTCTTCACATCATCTTCACTGTTTCTTCCATTCGCCCCGTTATTATAAGCATCAGTAAGGACCAATCACAACTTCTATTTGTAAAGGAGAAACACAATGAAGAAACTCGTTATCAGTTTGGCAGCTTTAGCATTAGTCGTAGCCTTCCTGGCTACCGCCGGTTCCGTGTTCGCCCAGGGGCCTACCAATCCCCCCACCCCCCAGGACGGCACAGGCGCTTACGGTCGCGGCCCCCGCGGCGGTATGATGGCCAATAACTCCGGCGTGGAAGGCCCCCTGCACGATTACATGGTGGCCGCTTTCGCCGATAAGCTCGGCATGAGCGCCACCGACCTCGAAGCCCGCCTCGACGCCGGCGCCACCGTCGGCCAGATCGCCGGCGAGCAGGGCCTGGCCTTCGACCAGTTCCGCACCCTGATGCTGGAAGCCCGCACCGATGCTGCCGCCAAGGCCGTCGCCGATGGCGTCCTGACCCAGGACCAGGCCGATTGGATGTCGCAGCGTGGCGCAGCCATGGGCCGCGGAGCCGGCATGGGTATGGGCCGTGGCGCAGGTCGCGGCATGGGCGCCGGCGCCGGCAACTTCGCCAACTGCCCGTACGCCACGCAGTAAATAACTGAGAAAAGTAAAAGTAGAAAACCGTAGCCCCAGGCATCCTTGCCTGGGGCCTCTGGTATAGGCACACCCCTTGCCCTGGAATCCATAGCGCGAGGACCGCAGACAGCCTTTACAGGGTGCTTCGCGAGGATGTCTGGGGCTACTACAAGAACACCTGAGGCTTTTACTGCTCCCCACTCCCCACTCCCTACTCCAAAAAATCCCGCCGTATCCAGCCCAAATGTTCCAGATCGTGGTCGTAGGTATTGCTGATGATGCCCTCGATCAGCGCGCCCTGCTCGCCTACGTCGACCGCCCGGTAAGGCCACTGCAAGCCCTCCTCCGGCAGTTCCTCCAGCGCTTGCAGCACCTCAACGTAGGTCGCCTGGAAGTCCGCCAGCGCCGCTTCGACCGGCTTCTGACGCCCGCGCTCGTACAGGACTGCGTTGATCTCGTCCAGCCCCAGCCCGGAAAATTGATCCTGCTCCATCTCCAGCGTCTCGTACGGCAGCTTCCCCTGCATAAACCCCAGCAGAAACCGCTGCCAGGCCGCAATGTGCGCCAGGTGGTCTTTGATCGACCAGCCCTCCGGGCCAATTGCCTGTATTTGCTCCGGCGTCAAGCCCGCCAGCGCCGCCTCCAGGGTCTGGCGTCCCTGGCGGATGCGTTCTACCAGCTCCACTTTCGTTTTCGGTTGCAAATTGTCCCCGTCCATTTTTGTGCCCTTTAATTTCCGGCCTGTTCGAGCGCCTGTTTGCGCGCCCGCTTCTGCGTTCGCAAATTTGACAGGAATACGCCGCTCACGCCGAGCAGCACCAGCGACGCCCCAGCGATGGTCCAACCCGTCACCGGCTCAGACAGGATCAGCCAGCCCAAAAAGATGGCAATGATCGGGTTGACGAAGGCGTAGGTGGTCACCACATTGGTCGGCAGCAGGTGCAGCGCCCGTACATACGAAGTGAACGCCACCACCGAGCCGAAGATTACCAGGTAGCCCCATGCCAGCCAGGCGTCCAGGATCGGGTGGGGTGTTGGCTCGCCTGCCAGCCGCGCCACCAGGAAGAACCCCAGCGACCCGATCAGCATTTGGAAGCCGGCGCTGGCGATCGGCGAGATCGTCACCCGGCGTTTGCTCTGGATCACGGTGCCCAGCGCCCAGCTCAGCGACGCAATGACGATTGCCCCAATCGACAGCGCGTCCGAGCGCGCCCCCGAGCGCAGCGAAGGCATGCTCAGCACCACGATCCCCACGCTGCCCACCAGCAGCGAGGCCACGATCAACAGCGAGGGCAGTTTGCGCTCCCACACGGCCCCAATCGCCGCCGACCACATCGGAATGCTCGCCAGGATCATCGCCGTGATGCCCAATTCGGTCCGCTGCTCGCCCCACGAGACCAGTCCGTTGCCGCCCACCCACAGCAGCATGGCCGCCAGGGCCAGCGTGATCAGTTCACTGCGGTTGGGCTTGATGCGCTGCTTAGCCAGGACGGCCCAGGCCATCATGATCGCCCCGGCCACCAGCGTGCGCATCCCGGCCATCATGAACGGCGAGAAGCCGCTGCCGTCTCGCACCGCCACCCGGATCGCAAGATAGGTGCTGCCCCATACCACATAGACAATTGATAGATAGATCAACCCGCTTGTATTACTCTGCTTTGAATCCAATGGAACATTCCTTATTGGGTCAAGATAATGGTCTATTGTAATTCAAAAGCGAGAATAGAGAGTGGAGAGCAGCCCCTCACGTTTAAGAGGCCATGCAAAACCCTGAGGGAACTCCAGACGGTGAGGGCCAAATTGTTCTCCATTCTCCACCCTCTCTTATGATATGATAATGGGCGCAGCGCAAGTCTTTGCAGGGAGTATCCATGAATCCAACCCCATCTCGCCCAACCTATGCAGTCGTCGACCTGGACGCCATCCAGCACAATCTCAGCCGTATGCAAGAGATCTCCGGCACGCCGGTCATGGCGGTCGTCAAGGCCAACGCCTACGGCCACGGCGCGCCGGAAGTCGCACGCGCCGCCGCCGAGGTTGGCGTGGACTGGTTTGGGGTGGCCTTCGCCGCCGAGGGGGTCGCCTTGCGACAGGCCGGGCTGCGGGGCCGCATCCTCGTCATGGGCTATACCCCCGGTGACCTGGCCACCGAGGCCATCGAGCACGATCTGGCGCTGGCGGTCTACGACCTCGACCTGGGGCGCGAGTATGCCTCCGCCGCCCAGGCGCTGGGCAAGCGCGCCCGCCTGCACGTCAAGGTGGATACGGGTATGGGCCGCCTGGGCCTGTTCCCCGATCAGTCCGCCCGGCTGGTGCGCGATCTGCACCAGTTCCCCGGCCTGCAGGTGGAGGGCCTTTTCACCCACTTTGCCACGGCCGACTCGGCCGACCCCGGCTACGCCCGCCAGCAGTTAACTCGTTTCCAGGCTCTGGTGGCCGAGCTGGACGCCGAGCATTTGCGTCCGCCGCTCGTGCACGCCTCGAACTCCGCGGCCGGGCTGTACCTGGAGGGCGCTCAATTCGATCTGCTGCGCATAGGTATCTCGATGTACGGCCTGCACCCCTCGGGCGAGGTCCAGAACCCGCCCGACTTCCGCCCGGCACTGGCCTGGAAGACCTGCATCTCGCAGCTCAAGACCCTGCCGCCCGGCCACTCGGTCAGCTACGGGCGCGCCTACTTCACCCAAGGGGAAGAGCAGATCGCCGTGCTGCCGGTGGGTTACGCCGACGGCTTCCGCCGTAACCCGCCCAACCCCACCTGGGTGCTGGCCGGCGGGCAGCGTGTGCCGGTGGTCGGCCGGGTGTGCATGGACCAGATCATGGTCAACGTCACCGGCATCGACGGCCTGCGCCGTGACGATGAGGTCGTGCTGATCGGCAAGCAGGGTGACGACGAGATCAGCGCCGAGGAGGTCGCCGGTTGGTGGGACACCATCAACTATGAGGTCACCAGCGGCATCATGGCCCGCGTGCCGTGGGTGACCCTTCATTCGTGAATTTTGCGCCCCCTGGCACTTTTGGCGTGAGTCATCCCCTCGATAAAATAAGGAGTACGCGTGGCAAACTTGATCTGCTCCGCCTGCCTGACAACCTATCCCCTCGACTCTGCCCGCTGGCGCTGTGAGTGCGGTGGCCTGCTGGATATCGACTTTGATGCGCGTTTTCCGCTGGACAAGATCGCAGCTCGAAAGCCGAATCTGTGGCGCTATCGTGAAGCTATCCCCTTGCCAGAAGATGCTGAGATTGTGACCTTCGACGAGGGCTTCACCCCGCTCATCCCGGTCGAGATCGCCGGTCGCGAAGTCCTGGTCAAGCAAGACCATCTCTTCCCCAGCGGCTCGTACAAGGACCGCGGCGCCACGGTGATGATCTCGCAGGCCAAACGGTCAGGCGTCCGGTCGGTGGTGGAGGATTCTTCCGGTAACGCCGGCTGCGCCGTCGCCGCCTACTGCGCGAAAGCCAACATCGCCTGCGACATCTACGTGCCCGACAGCACCTCCCCCGGCAAGCTGGCCCAGATCCAGATGTACGGCGCGGGGCTGCACCGCATCCCCGGCTCGCGAGAGGACACCTCCACGGCGGTCATGCAGGCCGCCCAGGCCACCTACTACGCCTCGCACTCCTGGACCCCGTTCTTCTTCCACGGCACCAAGACCTTCGCCTTCGAGGTTTGTGAGCAGCTTGGCTGGCAGGCGCCGGACACACTCGTCCTGCCCGCCGGCAACGGCACATTATTGCTCGGCGCGGCCATCGGCTTTGACGAGCTGCGGCGAGCGGGAGTGATCGAGCGCCTGCCCAAGATCGTCGCCGTGCAGGCCGCGGCCTGCGCTCCGCTGGAGCGGGCGTTCGCCGCCGGGCAGGACCGCCCCGTCGCCATCGATAAGCGCGACACCCTGGCCGAAGGTATCGCCATCGCCGAGCCGGTGCGCGGCCCGCAGATCCTGCAGGCGGTGCGCCGGAGCGGTGGGTGGTTTGTGACGGTCACGGAGGACGAAATCCTCTCCGCCCTCAAGGCCATGTCTCGCCAGGGCTACTACATCGAGCCAACCGCCGCCGCTACCATCGCGGGCGTCATCCGCTGCCTGCCCGCCAGCCGCCCGGACGAGGTCATCGTCTCAGTCTTCACCGGTCACGGCCTCAAAGCCACCGAAAAATTATCTCACTCCCTCGTTTGACGCCCGGCGTCGAACGTATCCCCCGGGCGCTCTGCGTCCATATAAGGAGCGCCGATGCGAACTTCCGGCCTCGATCATGTCAATCTATCCGTCTCCGATCTCGTCCGCAGCCGCCTGTTCTACGCAGAAGTGCTCGGATTCGAGGTCATCGATCTCCCCGCCGATTACGCCAACCCCCTCTTTGCGGGCGCCTTTTTCTTTATTGCCGGTGGAGTCGAGTTCTTCTTGATGCAGCACCCCCAAACCCCCTCCGGCGACCGCTTCAGCGAATTCCGGGTGGGGCTCGACCACCTGTCTTTCAAGGCCCCGGACGAAGCCGCCCTGCACGCCCTGGCCGAGCGCCTCATGCAGGCCGGGATAGAGACCAAAGGCGTCGAGACGTTCCATCCCAGCGGCAAGAAGTATGTCTCCTTCCGCGACCCCGATAACATTCAGCTCGAATACTGGCTCGACAAGTAGTCCATGGACGGACCCCATCAATCCCCTCTTCGCGCTGCCCTGCGTGAGTTCTACGACAAGTCCTCAGAAGATCGAGAAGCGAGCGAAACCGCAGGCTGGAAAATCCGCGAGCGTGAAAGCTTCCTCTCCCTGCTCCAGCACGAGCAAAAGCATACCCTGCTCGAAGTTGGCGCCGGAGTCGGCCGCGATGCGAAATTTTTCCAGGATCAAGGGCTGCAAGTCGTCTGCACCGACCTATCCTCGCAGATGGTTGCGTTGTGCCGGCAAAAAAGGCTCGATGCGCGTGTCATGGACATGAGCCGGCTTCAATTCCCTCGCGCTTCCTTCTCCGCCGTCTATTCTCTCAACAGCCTGCTGCACCTGCCCAAAACTGAGTTCCCGTCCGTCTTGCGCGAGATCGAGCGTGTCCTCACGCCGGGCGGTTTGTTCTTTCTTGGTGTTTACGGCGGATACGACCACGCAGGCATTCGTGAGGACGATTACCTGGAGCCCAAGCGTTTCTTCTCGTTTTTCAGCGACGATCACATTCAGGCTGAGTCCGTCAAGGTCTTCGACCTGCTCGACTTCCACTCGATCGATTACCGTCCCGGCTCCTCGCTCCATTTTCAATCCCTGACCCTCCGAAAGCGATAATTACGCTTGTATAAGAAATCGTCCGGCCTGTGGCAGCTGCCATAGGCCGGACGATTTCTTATCGATGCCAAATCAAGCCAGGATAACTACTTGCGTTATCGTCATCTTTACCAGCTTCTATGAATCCAGCGGCTCCATGTAGCGCTTTTCTGCCAGCAGGGTTAAGTACGTCAACATGTGCTCTTTGTCGCTGAGCAGCATCGTGATTTGCTGCTGCAGCATCGGCTGCAGCGTGTTCGCCAGCTGGTTGATCTGCATCTGCTCCAGAAGCCAGCGCGTGTCGTCCAACCAGATCTCGCGCCCAAGTGGGTGCTCGACGCACTCCAGCACATCGACCAGCGGCGTCTTCTCGAAGAGCTCCAGCCACCAGCCGGGCGAGTGTATCAGCAGAGATTCGGAGTTATCCGGCGGGTCGAACAGCAGTTCCGGTGGGGGGTCCTGGCTCAGCTCTTGTTTGTAGCACGGGCTCACGATCCCAATCCGGCCTTCCGGCTGCACGAACCGCAGCAGGTACGGCAGATAGCTCTCGCTGCCGCCAAAGTAGAAGTAGCCGTTCAGGCAGAACACTGCGTCGAAGAAATTGTGCGGGAAGGGCAGGTAGTGCGCGCCTACTTGCAGCGGCAGGATCACCTGGTCCAGTCCCGCCGAGTGGACGCGCCGCCAGTTCTTCGTTGGATCCGCTCCCGCGTCGACTGCGTACACCGTGACGCCGTAGCGCTTTGCCAGGAAGATCGAGCTGGAGGCATTGCCGCAAGCCAGGTCGAGCACCCGCATGCCCGGCTGCAGCTTCAGCTTCTCGGCCATCTCGGCCACCAGGTACAACCCGCCACCGCCGATAAAGCCTCGGTGGGATTCCTCCCAACTGAGGCCTTCCAGGGTGGGCAGTTCCTCCGCAGAGAGGCGTGGAAACAGCGGATACAATTCCTCGGGGTTGAGATTGGGAAAGCGTTGACGGATTTCGGAAAGATCCATAGGAAAGGGCATCCTTTTCTGTGATCAACGTTCGAGCTTTGGTCTGTAAGAATAGAGAAAGGCAATCGACAGGTCTGCACAACCTTCATCCATCTTAGACCGAAAATGAAAAACGCGCAAGCGAAAACAGGATGGTACAATAAGCCTACGAGTGGAAAGGCAAGCAAGATGGTAAAAGCGCTTTGGAATGGCATTGTGTTGGCAGAATGCGACCGCACAATCGTGTTAGAGGGCAATCACTACTTCCCGCGCCGCGCCCTGCATCCCGAATACCTCAAACCCAGCGATCACCACACCACCTGCCCCTGGAAGGGTCAGGCCAGCTACTATGACATTGTCGTCGGCGATCAGTTCAACCCCAACGCCGCCTGGTATTACCCCGATCCTAAGCCCGCCGCCGCCCACATCCGGGATTACGTCGCTTTTTGGAAAGGCGTCCGGGTGGTTGTGGAAGAGCCGGTTCGCAGTCGAGAGTAGAAATAAGAGCGCAGAGAGCAGTCAAAATTTTGGCTGCTCTCTGCGCTTTTATTTCTACTCTCTTTCCCTACAGTTCCATCTCCCGGAAGAACGCCAGCACAATCGCATACAGGCCGTAGGCGATCAACCCCGCTCCTACGATGCCCGCCAGCCACGGACCGTATGGCTGATTGGCCAGCGCCTGGATCGCCTCTCCAAATCCGCCAACTTGTGTCGGGCTGAATAGGAAAGCCGCCTGTAAGAAGAAGATGCCAATCACCACGTAGATCACGCCGCGGGCCATGTAACCGAACCGCCCCAGCCGGACAGCCCACTTTTGTGCCCTCGGGCTGAGATCACGCTCTTCCAGATCGCTCTCGAAGTCGATCGTCCAACCCCTGTAGCTGATGAACAGCCCTAATGCCAGCAGGAAACCGCCCACCAGTCCGACCAGAATGCGCCCGAACGGTTGATTCAGCACGAAGGCCGTCCATTTTGCCGAGATTACCGGGTTGCTACGGGCTGCCCCGAATCCGAGCACCAGCTCGATCGCAATGTAGGTCAAACCGGCGTAAGCCAGCCCGGTCACCACGTGCCCCACCCGTTCCGCCAACCCGCCGGTATCTTCCCCTTGATCCTCTTCCGGGTCGAACAAACCCTGGATGATACGCCACAGCGCGTAACTGGCCAGCCCAAACGCCAGCAGTGCCAGCAGCCATTTCCCATACGGCTGGTTGAAAATCTTCAGCAAGATGATGTTCTTGTTGACCATCGCGCTGCCCAAGCCAAACGCGGCCTGCAGGGTTAAAACGCCGATCAATACGTACACAATTCCCTTGGCGGCGTATCCCACCCGGGCCATCCAACTGGTGGCCTCTTTTGCGGTCTCTTCGGTTTCCTGTTGTTGTGCTTGTTTGGTCATTTTTGTTTGTCTCATTAGTCCTCAATTAATCAATTTGATTTTGGCTGCCCCCCTCGGATCATTTGCTTATTGCCTCTATGAAAGCCGATCGGTCCCCCTGATTTCTTTTTCCTTTATTTTTAACATATATCATCTCTTGAAAGAGGAAAAGGTAGGGAAAGTCCTAACACCGATAGGGGAAATACCCTATTCGTGGAATGGGGAAACTAGATTATGATTAGCAACAACGGCGACTGCTCAGGCAGTGGCGCTGGCGCCTGTAAAAGGTCCGCTGCGCGAGCATTGGCCGAATATCCTCGAATAATCCGCTTTTTCAATGATGAAAGGAGTTGTACAAATGGCATATGCCTATACCAATTCAAGAGGGAACACCTATTACTTGCATTCGCGCACAACCACACTCCGTGGTGGTCGTGAGCAAAGGATTTATTACTTCGCACGCGAGGAAAAAGAGGGGACCATGGATCAGGTGCCCGAGGGCTACGAAGTCAGTGAGACCGCCAACGGCCTGCCGGTTTTGAAGCGCAAGCGAGAAGAATAATCGACGCCCCTCTCAGCTTCTCTTCCACCCTGCCGGTCATCGTCTTTACCCGTCCAGCGGGTGAACCCCAGATGGACTGGCAGGAGTTCGACCGCGGCCCAGGCTATTTCAACGTCTCGCCAGAGGATGCGGTCTGTGTGCGTTTAAAAAGCATTAGTGATGAAGAACTGCAGACCCTGGTGGGGGAGCTGCGCGACCTCCCTACCTTATATTCGTTGGACCTGTCGGAGAACCGCAATCTTTCCGACGCCTCTTTGCGCTATTTGAAGGACCTGCCGCAGCTGCGCGAGCTGAATCTCAGCTCTACCAACATTAGTTCGCGCGGCATGGAGCACCTGAGTGAGCTGCCGCATCTGGAGCGGCTGATCTTGACCTATTGCAACCACATGAGCGATGCCGTCGTCAAGCACTTGCGCAGTCTCAACAACCTGGAGTATCTCGACATCCAGCGCTGCCTCAGCATCACCCGCGCGGGCGTCAACAAGCTCGAGCGCCGGGGCCTGACCATTAACCGATAATCAGACACGGATGAACAACGAGATGGAATGCGCTTTTGCATTCCATCTCGTTGTTTTTTGCCAATCAACGGTATAATCACGCCTATTCCGATTGTCCTGCTCTTTGGAAACCATAGGAGCAACCACGAGGGTTGCCCCTATGGTTTCCATCTGCATGGCAACGACACAGAGAGATGATGGGTATGGGCGAAGTAGCAGCATTGTTGACGGCCGTCTGTTGGGCCATAACCTCCATATTCACTACCAGCGCCGGCCGCCGGGTTGGATCGGTGGCGGTGAACCGCATGCGTCTGATTTTTGCCGTTCTGCTCTTATTCCTGGCGCATTGGATCCTCCTCGGGCGGCCCCTGCCCGTCGACGCAGGCTTCGACCGCTGGTTCTGGATGGGAGCGTCCGGTGTGGCCGGGCTGGTCTTGGGCGATTCCTTCCTGTTCCAATCCTACGTGATGATCGGTCCGCGTCTGGGCACGCTCATCATGGCGGTTGTGCCGGTTTTCAGCGCCATCATCGCCTGGCTGTTCCTGGGTGAAAAGCTCAACCTGCTCGAGATCAGCGGCATCCTCCTGGCGGTCGGCGGCATCATGATGGTCGTGCTGGAGCGTGGCAACGGCAGCCGCAGCGGCAAGGACCAGCGTCATTACCTGCTGGGCGTGCTGGCCGGCTTCGGCGGCGCAGTCGGGCAGGCCTCCGGGCTGGTGCTTTCCAAGAAAGGTTTGGAGGGCGGCTTTCCGGCCCTCTCGGGCGTACTGATGCGCATGATCGTTGCACTGATCGTGCTGTGGCTGATCGCCTTTGCCCTGCGTCAGGGCGGCATCACCTTCCGCCGCGTCTGGGGCGACCGCCCGGCCCTGCGCAGCATCTTCTACGGCAGCATCACCGGCCCCTTCATCGGCGTGTGGCTGTCGCTGGTCGCCGTGCAGGCCGCCTTCGTCGGCATCGCCTCCACCCTCATGGCCCTCACCCCGGTCATCATGCTCCCCGTCGTCTACTGGGTCTACAAAGAGACCATCAGCCGCTGGGCTGTCGTCGGCACCGTCGTGGCCCTCTCGGGTGTGGCGCTGATTTTCATTGTCGGATAAAAAGTAGAGATTCGAGAGAAGAGAACGGAGAGCAGTAAAAAGGCGTTCTTACTGCTCTCCGTTCTCTTCTCTCGAATCTCGCATTTTGCAACCTTCCACCCCCTCCCTCCGTATATATTCATAGAAACGGAAAACGGAACGTTCAACCGGCAGGTGTGGCAGCCGGCTTCGATACACGGCCGCACAGAGGAGGACTGCGTCATGGGTTGCATTGTTGGCTTACTCGGGGGCTTGTTTGGCTTGATCGTCGGCATCATCGGCGCTGTTTTTGGCCTGGTCGCCGGTCTCTTTGGCTTGATCTTCGGCCTGCTGCACGGCCTGCTTGCCCTCATCTTCTAATCCGCATACATCCTGGGCGGCGTATCCCGTCCCCGCCCAAGCACTGCGCTTTACACTGCGCTTCAGTCCCCTCCCGGTCCCCCAGGGAGGGGACGAAGGTTTAAGCGTTTTGTTTTTTGAGGTGTGACGACTGCGCCATCCCTTAAAAACAAAACGCTTCTTGCTTGTATAATAAGGTCAGTCTCACCCGATAACCAAGGAATTGGAGCCTATGTATACCGTCCCCATGCATTTCCACCCGCCGTTCGCGCCGCTGGCGGACCCGGACGCTGTCGTCCGGACCCCAAGGGCGCGCTTCACTCTCCTGACATCCCAGCTCATCCGCATGGAATACAGCCCCACCGGAGCGTTCGAAGACCGGCCCAGCCAGGCCTTCTGGTACCGCAAGCAGCCGGTCCCGGCCTGCACCGTCACCGAAGAGGGTGACTGCCTGGAGATCGACACCGGCGCCCTGCGGCTCACCTACGACACCACCGCCGACAGCTTCTCACCGGCCAACCTGCAGATCGAGATCAAGAGCCTCGGCAAGGTTTACCGCTACGGGGACGAGCCCAGCGGCAACTTGGACGGCACCTACCGCACCCTCGATACCGTCGATGGCAACGTGCCACTCGAGCCCGGCCTGCTCTCCACCGACGGCTGGGCCGTCTACGACGACAGCGAGCGCCTGGTCTTCGATCCTGAGGGCTGGATCGCCCCACGCGACGCCCCCGAAGGTTCCCTTGACCTGTACTTCTTTGGATATGGCCACGACTACCTGCAAGCTGTGCAAGACCTGCAAAAGGTGGCCGGGCAGACCCCGCTGCTGCCGCGCTGGGCGCTCGGCAACTGGTGGTCGCGCTACTTCGAGTATTCAGAGCAATCCCTCAAGTCTCTCATGCTGGACTTCAAGCAGCACCGCGTGCCGCTCTCGGTCTGCATCGTCGACATGGACTGGCACATCACCGACACAGGCAACGCCTCCAGCGGCTGGACCGGCTACACCTGGAACCGCGACCTATTCCCCGATCCCCAGGGCTTCATCGCCTGGCTGCACCGGATGGGTCTCAAGACTGCCATGAACCTGCACCCGGCCCTGGGCATCTGGCCGCATGAGGAAGCCTACCCGGCCATGTGCGCAGCCCTGGGCGTCGAACCCTCAGACCAGCCGGTCGAGTTCGACATCCCCGACCGCACCTTCGCCCAGGCCTACTTCGACCTGCTCCACCATCCCTACGAGCAGATGGGCGTCGATTTCTGGTGGATGGACTGGCAGCAGGGCACCCAGACCAAGATGCCGGGGCTCGATCCGCTCTTCTGGCTCAACCACCTGCACTTCTACGACCTCGGTCGGGCCGGCAAGCGCCCGTTCGTCTTCTCGCGCTGGGGCGGCCTCGGCAACCACCGCTACCCCATCGGCTTCTCCGGCGATACGGTGGTCACCTGGGATTCGCTCGCCTTCCAGCCTTACTTCACCTCCACCGCCGCGAACGTCGGCTACGGCTGGTGGAGCCACGACATCGGCGGCCACATGATGGGCATGGAAGACGGTGAGCTCTTCACCCGCTGGATCCAATACGGCGTGTTCTCGCCCATCCTGCGCATGCACGCCACCAAAGACCCCTACATCGACCACTGCCCATGGTCCTTCGACGCGGGCGCCTTCGAGGTCACCCGCGCCGCGCTGCGCTTCCGCCATGCGCTGATCCCCTATCTCTACAGCATGTCTTACCGGAACGAGCAAGACGGCATCCCGCCCGTGCTGCCGCTGTATTACGAGCAGCCCGAGAGCGAGGCCGCCTACCACTGCCCGCAGGAATACCTGTTTGGCTCCGAACTGCTGGCCGCCCCGGTCACCGCGCCGGCCGACCCCGACCTGCGCCTGGGCAGGCAGGCCGTCTGGCTGCCCGAGGGTGACTGGTTCGACTTCTTCAAAGGCGACCGTTATACGGGCGGCGCGTGGCAGTCGCTGTACGTCAAGGTCGAGGACACACCCGTCTTTGCCCGCGCCGGGGCGATCGTGCCGCTGGCCCAGGGTGAAGCGATCGAGAGCGCCGACAACCCGGCCGAAATGGACGTATGGATCTTCCCCGGCACCAGCCGCAGCTTCGAGCTGTTCGAGGACGACGGCAGTACCAGCGCGTACCGCCAGGGCGCGTACCGCCTGACCGAATTCAGCCAGGAGTGGAGCGAGCAGTCCCTCAAATTCACCATCCACCCCGCTAAGGGCCTGGTCGAGGCCGCTCCCGATCCGCGCACCTACATCCTGACTTTCAAGGGCATCGTCGAGCCTAAATCCGTCACCGTCCAGCAAGATGGCGAGATGCTGGATTTGGCCTACGCCTACGACCCGGCCGCCCACACCCTTCGCCTGGATGGCATCGAGCTGCATGCCGCCTCCATGCTGACCGTCACGCTTGGGACCGATGCCGGGACTTTGATGACCGCCCCGCTCACCGTTGAGGACAAGGTCCGCCGCCTGTTGTGGAGCTGCCGGGCCCCCACCTTCGTCAAGTCCCGCATCGACGCGGCCCTGCCGCAGCTGATGGAAGACATCACCGCCGTGCGCCGGTTCGACATGGTATTGACCCGCTCGCAGGTCCAGGCCCTGGTCGAGACCATCGCCGGGGTCGGCGCCGTGCGCATGGCCACGAACAGCAACACCGATCAGATCGTGTTGTGGAACAACCGCCGCGACCCGCACTTCCGCTACCAGCTCTCAGTTATGGAGGAGATCTGGATCCCCGACAACTCCTACGAAGACCACACGGTACCCGCCTTCGAAGTCTTCCTCCCCGAAGAGCGCTTCCACACTCAGCGGCGGGTGCGCTGGAACAAAACCTACTGGAAGCTTGCAGTAGACTACTTCGGATTATTCGAGGCGGCGTTCGAGAAAAAAAGAGAGTAGAGAGCAGAGAGCAGTCAAAGCGCTCGTCCTACCAGTGCCACCCACTTCCAAAGTGGGTGGCACTTTCCTTACAACCCATCCGGTTTCTCGCTGTTTTGAATGTCTGATACGCGTGCTATACTAATAAAATAGGGAAACTAATCTTCGTATACGCCTCAACTCAATATCTCTCCGGGGGTGAACGATGCAAAACTGGACGGTCTGGATCGTCATCGGGGTCGCTGCGTTCATCATCGTTGCTCTCTTCATCGTCGTCCTTGCCATCCTGAACGAAGATCGCTTGCGGCGCGCGGAAATGCACGAGGCCGAATATCGCGCCGGGCGCCGTGCGTTTATGGCAAACTGGCGCGCCTTTCAAAGGCTTCCCTTCTATCCCTGGGAATCAGACTTCCCACGATTAGAGCCTTTCAACGCCATTGATGACCGGGTGGTCGACGTGGCCGAGCGTGTCGCTCAGGCGCGAGAACGCTTCACGTCCCTGCCTGCTCATCTTTCCCTCCGCAGCCATCGCAGTTCTTCCTGGGCTAGTTTGTTTGATTTTCCCGGCAATCTCCAACACATTCGACAGTGGCGTGATGATCAGAAAAAAATTTACGCGACTGCCTATCTGATCGACCAATTGCAGCAGGCCCGGGTCGAAATCGACCATTTGTTCAAGGAAGAAGCCGCCGCCCGCCAATCGGTCGTCGACGCCCTCGCTGCCATCCGCCACGACATCGACCAATCTGCCGGTCCCCCAGACACCCTCGCTCAGGATCGCTTGCGGCAGGTGTGTGAGTTGGCCGCCAATGCCCGTTCGGTCACCGATCACGCAGCCCAGGCCCTCAAAGACGCCCCTGTGATGCTCACTGCCCCCCCGGATGACGGTGTCTGCTTCTCCCTGGCTCATTTCTCTATCCAACTTGCCACCCTCTACCGTTACCATGCAGGCTTGCTCGTGGCGGTCTTGAAGGAATCCGATCGTATCAACGAGACCGCCTTGCTCGAGCGGCTCGACCGGATCTATCCCGACTACATTCTGCCCGCTTCTCTTCCCGTTGAGCCTGCCTGGTCAAACCTCCAACCTCTCGGCGCTCATATTTCCTTATATCTGCCCCGGCTGGATGCCGTCCAGAGTGAATTGCAAAAACAGATCGATGAGTTCAGAGAGTACTGGGAGAGCTTGAATGCTTTGCTGTCTGAGATTGCCGTAGAAATCCAGCGCATACAGACCGCTGAAGCTGCCTTAGTCCCTTACCTTGGCAGTCTGGAAGACGTTCCACAGGCCTGGGAACGCGCTTCCGGTGTCGTTGGCAGTGTATCGGGCCAATTGAAAACGTTACGTCAGGGATTGCAAACCCTCACCCATTCGGTAGATGCTCGCCGCCCCACCCCTCAGAACTGGAGCATCTTTCAATTGAAGAAAGACAGCTTCTTGAAACTGAAAGCTGCCGCGCAATCCCTCCAGAATAAATGGGATGAAGTACAACGGGACCAGAACCGGCTCGCGAGTCGCTTTGAATCGGAAGGAAGCGCAGCCACCCTGATCGCAAGACTGCAAAAAGCAATCGATGATGGCCTTTCAGAAAACAAGGATGCATTGAAAGACCAGATATACCATTTCTATGAGTTAAAGTCGGAGCTTACCCCTCATCGCGGAGTCAGTTACCTTGTTCTTTCCGACCGGCTGGATCGGCTAGAAGTAGAAGCGCGGAAAACTTTATCGTCTTCCCAGGCTCAACTTGAGCGCAAGCGTCAGGGCGCTGCCGGGCAATGGGCGAACTACCAGAGCCTGCGCGCTCGTTATCTACACTTAAAAGACCGCACCCCCCACGCGGATAAGGATTGGAGCACGGTTGAGCGTTGGGTAAGCGGATTGGCCCGGTTTAATCTCTCGAATGCCGCTGCTCGCGATATCGAAGTCTTCCTGAAAGCTTATCAGCAAGAAGTGGAAAAGATCACGGACGAGATTGTGACAGTAGAAAGTTTCTATAACGATTTTGATGGGCAGGTTGCAGATGCCATCGATAATTGTAATAAGTCTGGCAATAATCTCGCCTTGCGAGCAAAAAGGATCGAGGACAGCTACTGGCATCAGATGTTTTTTGATGCCAGCCAGGCCTTGCGTGAGGGCGCTGTCGCTTTTGGCCAGCTGAGCGAATATGCCCAAAAAGCCTGCGACAACCCAGAAATGGACGCCGCCATCCAGATGCTGAAACAAATTAGGGAAAAGGTCATCGTCATCTACGATCAGGTGAAAGAGGCCGAGGATGACGAAAAGAAATTCAACGATTTGATGGATAAATTGCGTTACTACTACGACACCCGGCGAATTTTCCTGGCCACGCGCGCTTATACAGGTACAGGAACGGTATCCCTGACGACCGCCGACAGTTATTTGACGAGGGCTTGTAATGCATTCGATTACTGGACCGCCAGCCAGGCACTGCTCGACGCCCAGCACTACCTTGGAATGCAATAAAAATCGTAACTGCTCAGGTAGTAGTATTTTTACAGAGTGTTTTGTTGTGCGGCGCTGCAGCGCCGCACAACAAAACACTCTGTAAAAATACTACTACCTGAGCAGTTAAAAAAATCCAGCGTTTCCACCGTCCTCCTCCAGTGCCAACCACTTCCGAAGTGGGTGGCGCTTTACTCCGTCCTATCAGGGATCGTAAGACGGGGGAAAGTTATTCACTGTTCTCTACGCTCTTCCTCATCTTAAAACTCGCCGTCTGGTAACCCAGCTCTTCATAAAACTGCACCGCCGCTTGATTGAAGCGGTACACTGACAGCTCGATGTCTCGCGCGCCATGCTCGCGGGCGAACTGCTCGGCTTGCTCCATCAGCGCGCGCCCGACGCCCGACCGCCGGTAATTCTCGCCCACCCCCAGGGTATCGACCACTGCGAAGTGCCGGGGCGCGATCACCGGCACCGGTGGGGTATCTTTCACGACCAACAGTGCGAACCCGGCGATCACCCCCTCCACTTCGGCCACCAGGATCGTGCTGTCCGCCCCTTCCAGCATCCCCTGGATATGGGCCCACTCACGCGGCGGCTCCGCCATTCGGAACAGCTCTGGATGCGCGCCCACGTGCAGGGCATCCACCTCCGCGTACAACTCGCACAACCGCTCGTAATCCGCCATCGTTGCCCGCCGCACCGTGATGTCCATTTTCGCCTCCAATCAAGGAATACTTTATTTTACCCGACGCCACCCATTACGGGATTGGGTGGCGTTTGAACAAGTTGCTGCTTTTACTTCTATTGCAATTCCTTTATAATGATTGGAGGTAATTGTTTAGGCGTTGAAGGTGTGCTGCGCGCAGCACACCTTCAACGCCTAAACAATTACGATTGGAATATAAACTACACGATCATATCAATTTACAAACTTGCATCACAGAGAGGTTCTCATGAGAAACACTGCAGCCATACTCCTCTTACTTTTGCTTCTCTCGGCTTGCGCTCCCAACGCGGTTAGCCCTACACCGGCCGCCTTCACAATCCCAACCGAAACGCTAACACCGGTTCCGGCGGCTACCATTTCTCCCACATCCACAATTCCTCCGACGGAAACCCCGAACCCAACTGCGACTTTAATTCCAACCGCAACACCGACCGCGACGCCGGTCCCGCGCACGCCTATTACGCTCGAAAACATTGACAGCCTGCAAATGGTGATGCAGGTCGGCGCGCCGTCTGGGAACGATGTTGCCTGGTCGCCGGATGGAAAGATCCTGGCGATCGCGGGGGACAGCGGCATCGATCTGTACGATCCTTCATCGCTGACAAAGTTGAATTCTTTCAAGGTCAAAGGCATTCCGACTGCGCTCCGATACAGCCTGGATGGATCGAAAATCCTAACCATGATGAAATTACCAGCTACCGGGAAATTATCCCAAGTGGTTGTAGATGCCGTAAGCGGAGAGGAATTGGCAGACGTACCAGTAGAAGCGTTGTGCCCCGAAGATCAGAAGATCGCCACTTATGATTGGTGGCTGTCGCGATTATTCTGCTTGCCCGAAGTGCGCGCTAAGTTCCCAAGTTCATCCTATGTGCGCGGGGCCATTACATTAGCCATTAGTCCAAGCGCCCAATTCGCTGCAATTGGAGGCCAAAATAGCTTCGAGCTGCTGAAGTTTGACGAGCAAGGTAAGTATCAGTCGTTATGGAATACAATGAAACTCGAAAACAGGTGGGGAACAGCGGCGGGTTTTTCACCGGATGGTGAAACTGTAGCGCTTGGATATAAATCGGGAAGTGTACATCTTTTAGATATCGAGACGGGAAATATAATCAATTCGGTATCACTAGGAATGTTCGTTCAGTCGTTGTCTTTTAGTCCTGACGGCTTACTCCTCGCTTATGCGACCCAATCCGGAGTGGGTATCATCGACCTGCAAGATGGTAACAAAACCCTTGAATTAGGCTCGGCTACATATGGTGAGATTGGAAAAGTAGAGCTAAGCCCTGATGGTCACTGGATGGCGGTTGCCAATCGAAAGGGAGATTTTATCCTGCATGATACATATAAAAAGGAGCAAGTAAGTTTATGGCATGGGGAAAATTTTGAAGGTGCTAGCAGCGTAAACGCCTGCCGGGAATATAGCGGAGCAGTTGCCTTTAGCCCGGATGGATCTTTACTCGCAATAGGTGACTACAATAGTTTGCGTATGATTGACCTCGATACGAAGGATACTTTGTATGAAGTCGAAGCGGGCCAGGTTCATGCGATTGCGTTCACCCCAGATGGAAAATCGGTGATCACAGGCGCGGGAGAAGCAGTCGAGGGCGGGGAATATAAAGATGGGATCAAGGAGTGGGACGCGCAGACAGGTCAATTGTTAGAGACCATAAGAGACACGCAAAGTCCCGAAGCGCCTGACCAACAACTAGGCTGTACACAGAAGCTTCTTTTTCTGGAGAATGGGAATATTCTTGCCGCGGCCGGAACGGTCGCCATTCGTTTCTGGGACCTGACCAGTGGACAGCCTGCCTGGACCTCATTCCAGTCTAAAATCCGGTTCGTGGCAGAAATGAAAGCGGACGATGCCGGTTTTTCGTTAAGCGCGGTTGGGTACGACGGGATCTTAAAAATATGGCCGGTCGAGGACGGCAAGATTTCACCATTCCCGTCTTCGTCCTGGTTGATTAACGCAGGGTGCATCGATATTAATTCCGATGGCTCGCTGCTTGTTTCAGCTGGTGGAAGGGAAGATTACCAAATCAACTTCTGGGATCCGTCAAAAAAGACAATCGTCAAATCTTTCTCTGTTCCCATTATCAGCAATACAATTGCTGGCATTGATATCAGCCTCTCCGCCGACGACACGCTGCTTGCCGTCGGTTTCGCCGATGGGCGGGTGCAACTGTATGGCATTCCCCAATGATGGCAAACCGTTGTCCAATTTAATATAAGTTCTACCGGGAACCTGCCCTCCAACAGGCTCCCGGTTGGTTAAAGGGATTCGTTCCTTTTCGTTTTTTTCCAATAACGAATACTCCTCCCCGGCTCTTTAACATCCTACATCTTGCTCCCGCCTTGACTGCTTTTCGGCTCTCTACTCTCTTAACTTAATCCGTTATAATAACCCCGGCGTCTCAAACCGCCCAACCTCAGCATATGCGAGGGAATTTGGCCCAACCAACCCCAGCGACCAGTCAGCGGGTCGACATCGTCGTGCCCATCTACAACGAGGAGGAATGCCTGCCCGACTTCCACCGGCAGCTCCTCCAGGTGATCGATTCCCTGCCCTACGATTTCCGCATCCTGTACGTCGACGACGGCTCCAGCGACTGCACCGCGGATGTGCTCACCGGTCTTGCCGCTGCCGATCCCCGCGTGTGCGCCGTCCAGCTCTCGCGCAACTTCGGTCACCAGTCCGCGTTGACCGCCGGGCTCGACCGCGCCGACGCCGATTTCACGATCACCATGGATGGCGACGGCCAGCACCCGGCCGCCCTGATCCCCGACATGCTGCGCCTGGCCCAGTCCGGCTGCGATCTGGTGCTGACCCAGCGCCTGGAGCAGGACGGCCTGCCGCGCTTTAAGCGCCGCACCTCCGGCCTGTTCTACCGCCTGATCAACCGCATCGGCGACACCAACATCCTGCCCGGCGGCGCCGATTTCCGCCTGCTGTCGCGGGCAGTGGTCGAGTCTTTGCGCCAAATGCCCGAATACCACCGCTTCCTGCGCGGCATGGTGGCCTGGATGGGCTTCCGCTCGGTCATCCTGCCCTTCGAGCAGCCTCAACGTCTGGGCGGGCGCTCCAAGTACTCGCTGCGCAAGATGCTGCGCCTGGCTACCGACGCCGTCTTCTCCTTCTCGCTCGTGCCGCTGTGGATCGGCATCTCCGTCGGCGTGCTGTTCCTGGTGCTGGCCCTGGCCGAGGCCGTCTACGTGCTCAGCTTCTGGATCACCGGCAACACCAGCCACCTGGCCCCCGGCTGGTCTTCGCTCATGTTCGTCCTGCTGACCGTCGGCGGCACGCTCATGATCCTGCTCGGCTTTACCGGCATTTACATCGGCTACATTTTCCAGGAGGTCAAGCGCCGCCCGATCTACCTGGTCCGCAAGGAGATCGCCGCAGAGCAGCCAGCCGGACCCCACCCCGAGGAGCACGGGGATGCGTAAGCGCTTCGACCGCTTGATGGCTGTCCGCTTCCCGATCTGGACCTTCCCCCTGGCGCTGCTCGGGCTGGCCGTACTGACCTACGGCGTCCTGCTGCCCTGGCTGGGTTTCTATTGGGATGACTGGGCCTTCACCTGGATCTCCGAAAAGCTCGGTCCCGCCGGGTTGGCCCGCTACTTCGCCACCAACCGGCCCTACTGGGGCATTCTCTACCGCTTCACCACCTCCATCCTCGGCAGCGCCCCCTGGCAGTGGCAGGTCTTCGGCCTCGTTTTTCGCTGGGTCAGCGCCCTCAGCCTGTGGTGGTTCCTGCGCCTGCTCTTCCCCAGCCGGGCCCGCCTGGCCGCCTGGACTGCCGTGTTGTTCGTGGTCTACCCCGGCTTCGACCAGCAGCCCATCGCCATCACCTACGGCCACTTCTGGATCATCCTGAGCGCCTTCCTGCTCTCTCTCAGCTTCACCGTCCTGGCCTTGCGCCGCCCCCGCCGCCGCCTGCTCTACACCCTCCTGGCTCTGGCGCTGGCGTTCGTCAACCTGATTACCATGGAGTACTTCTTCCTGCTCGAGCTGCTGCGGCCGGTTGTGATCTGGCTGGCCTGGATGGCGCCTACGCCTTTACAGGAAGAAGCCCCGAAAGGTTTTGGCGCGGTCAAGAATGACGACTTGGAAAGCGCCTCCGACCCCCGCCGCCCGGGTCTTCCAAAGAAACCTTTTGGGTCCATGCTCATCGTGCAGTGGCTTCCCTACCTGGCTCTCTTCCTGGGCATGACCGTCTGGCGCGCCTTCTTCTTCCGCTATCAGACCCAGAACTACGATCCCAAGTTTCTACAATCCCTGCGCACACAGCCATTCGCTGCGCTGCTCGGGCTGGCCGGCGCCGTCCTGACCGACCTGTACCGCGTCACTGCCGCCGCCTGGCTGCATGCCTTCCGCCTGCCGGACGTGGCCTCGCTCGGCAAGCTGACCACGCTGCTCTATATGGCGGTGACTGTGGCTGCCTTCCTGCTGGCCTTTGTCTACCTGCTGCGCATGCGCTCTGAGGATGACGGCCGCCGGGGAGGCTTAGGGCGCGCCGCGCTGCTGGCGCTGGCCGCGCTGGCGCTGGCGGGCGGTCCCTTCTGGCTGACCGGGCTGCAGGTCGGGCTGGTCTATCCCAGCAGCCGCTTCACGGTGCCCTTCATGCTCGGTTCCAGCCTGCTGCTGGCGGTGCTGCTGGAGGCCGTGCCGCTCAAGACCTGGATGAAGCTCGGGCTGCTCTCGCTGGTAGTCGCTTTCGCTGCCGGGTATCAGTTCCAGGTCGCCAGCGACTACCGCCGCGACTGGAACCTCCAGAAGACCCTCTTTTGGCAGATGTCCTGGCGCATGCCCGGCATCGCCCCCGGCACCACCCTGCTCGCCAACGACCTGCCCTCACAGCACGTCAGTGACAACTCGCTCACCGCGCCGCTCAACCTGATCTTCGCCCCCGGCAACCGCTCTGAGGACATGTCCTTGATGCTCTACTATCCCAGCGTGCGCCTGGAGCGCGGCCTGAAGACTCTCCAGTCCGGCTCCTCCATCGACCAGAACTACCTGGCGGCCGGCTTCCACGGCAGCACCTCTCAGGTGGTGGCCTTCAGCTTCTCGCCGCCCGGCTGCCTGCGCATCCTCGACCCGGACCTCGACCCGCTCAACGCGATGCTGCCCGAGTTGATGCGCTCGTCCGCCTCGCTGACTGACGGGCAGTGGATCCTGCCGGACCCGCAAGACCCGGCCGCTCCGCCTGCCCGGATCTTCGGCGCTGAGCCCGCCCGCAGCTGGTGCTATGCTTTCGAGCAGGCTTCGCTGGCTGCTCAGCAGGGCGACTGGCAGCGTGTGGCCGCTCTCGGCGACGAGGCCTTCGCCCTGAGCGATTACCCGAACGACCCCATGGAGCGCGTGCCCTTCATCGAGGGCTACGCCCACACCGCCAACTGGTCGCGCGCCCAAGAGCTAACAGCCGAGGCGAGCAGTATCACCCCGCTCATGCAGCCCGTCCTGTGCCGCCTCTGGCAGCGCATCGACGTGCAAGCGCCTACCGGTGACGGTAAGAACAAGGCCGTTCAAGCGGTTCGCGAGAACCTTGGCTGCCCGTAGCACCACAAATCCCTTTGTGGTGTGTCCTTGGCCCGGTAACCTGCTCAACTGGGAACACTACAAAGGGATTTGTGGTGCTACGAGAGCGGTGTAAATCCGCTTATAATTAGCGGGTGCTTGCATTATTCTGATATCTATAGGAGGGTTTTATGAAATTCTTGATCACCGGCGGAGCCGGCTACATCGGCAGCACCATCGCCTCTGCCATGATCGACGCCGGCCATACGCCGATCATCCTGGATTCGCTGTACGCCGGCCGCGAGGAATTCACCCGCGACCGCATCTTCTATGAGGGCGACATTGCCGACGAGGGTCTGCTCGATACGATCTTCAGCGAGCATCCCGACATCTACGCCACCATTCACTGCGCCGCCCGGATTATCGTCCCTGAGTCCACCGCCCAGCCTTACGAGTACTACCGCGAAAACGTGGGCAAGTCTGTCGAGCTGTTCCATCAGCTGCTGCGCCACGGCTGCAAGCGCGTGTTGTTCAGCTCGTCCGCCTCGGTCTACGATACCGTTGAGGGCTTCCTGGTCACCGAGGACGCTCCGCTCAACCCCAAGAGCCCGTATGCGCGCACCAAGTACGTGATGGAGATGGTGCTTAAGGATTTCAGCGCCGCCTACGACATGCGCTCGATTGCCCTGCGCTACTTCAACCCGATCGGCGCCGACCCGCAGCTGCGCACCGGCCTGCAGGTCAAAGACCCCTCCCTCGTTCTGGGCCGCATGGTCAACACCGCTCTCGGCAAATACGAGTGCTTCGAGATCACCGGCACCGATTGGCCCACGCGCGACGGCACGGGCGTGCGAGACTACGTCTGGGTCTGGGACCTGGCCAAGGCGCACGTCACCGCCGCGGTCGAGTTCGACCAGGTATTCGAGCGGGCGGGCAACCCCCCGGGCGACTTCCTGGCCATCAATTTGGGCACCGGCAACGGCGTCACCGTCAAAGAGCTGCTGACCGCCTTCGAGAATGTATGGGGCAGCCCGATCAACAAGCGCGAGATGCCGGCCCGTCCCGGCGACGTGGCCGGAGCCTACGCCAGCGCCGACAAGGCCGGTGATTTGCTGCACTGGGAATCGGCCACTCCCCTCGAAACCGCCATCGATACGGCTCTCAAGTGGGGTGAGATCCGCGACAAGCGGCTGAAGGACTGAGCGAGTAGAGATTAAGAGAGTAGAGAGCAGTTAGAACCTCAAGTTCTAACTGCTCTCTACTCTCTTTTCTCTTCTTTCCTACATCGCTGCGACGAGCAAATCCAGCGCCAAATCCCCCGGCATCTGGCTGGTCTTCATGGCCTCATCGATCTCCAGCAGGTGGTGGTAGATTCCCTCCAGCTCCTGCATGCTAAAGCGTTGGGCTTGCAGGTAGAGCTTATCGGCCACGAAGCGCACCTGCCCCATTTCCTGCTGGATGGTCGCAGCCGTGCCGCGCTCGTCCAGGATCTCGCGCGCCTGGATCAACAGCCGGAACTGCCGCACGATCATACCGAATACCAACAGGATTTCCTGCTCTTCCAGCAATGCGCGCAGCTGCTTCAGCGCGGTGGTCTTGTTGCCGGTCGCAAGCGCATCGACCATATCGAAGATGTTGGACTGCCCACCCGCGGCCACCAGCAGCTCCACATCGTCCGCCTCGATCCGGCGGGTGAAGTCCACATAGGTCAGCAGCTTCTCGATCTCCAGGCTGGCCAGGCGCGTGTCGTTGCCGGTATGGTTCGCCAGCGCCTGGGCTGCGGAGGGGTGGAACTGCCCGCCCAACTCGCGCGCCCGGTTCATGATCCACACGGGCATCTCGTTCAGCGATGGCAGGGCGAAGGTCTGCAGCAGGGCCCGCGATCCGGCCTTCTGGACCCACTTGCGCAGCCAGTGTGTGTCCCGCAGCGAGGCCCACTTCCCTCGCCGCTCGATGCTGTCTTCCACCACCAGCACCAGGGCGGTCGTCTCGGGCAGCCCGTCGAAGAACTTCTCGTAGCGTTGGCGCACGGCTGCGTTGCCCAGCTTGGCGATGCTGTGCGACAGGATCACAAGCCGCCGCTCAGCCAGAAACGGGATCGCTGAGGCAGACGTGCGCAGTTCTTCCTCACTGCACTGGCGCCCATCCAGGCGGGTCGTGTTCAACTCCGCCAGGCCCGGGTCGCCCATGCGCGCGTACATCGTCTCGACCGCTTTCTTGATCTCGAACTCGTCGCTGCCGTGGAAGATGTAGACGATGGGTTTATCGATGGGATTAGATTCCAAGTATGTCTCCGTTAAGAAACCAGGTTTCTCCGGAGAAACCTGGTTTCTAGAGGAAGCGCCTTTAATTACGCGTTCTTTACCCGGTGCATCGGCACGTCATGCCGCTTGAACTCGGTGATTTCGTACACCCGCAGATCGCCGATCTCGGCGTCGGTGGTGACACGGGCTTGCATCAGCGGGCCGAGCGGCTGCGCCAGCACCAGCCCCAGCGTGACCAGCGAGACCACTACCGGCAGCCGGTCGAGCTTGCGGCGCAGGCCGTCGCTGCTGCCAAGCATCCCCAGCCAGGCCGCGCCACCCGCCACGACGCCGGCTGTGACGAAGTTGGTGCCGCAGTAGGGGTGGATCGCCAGGTTGCGCTCGCCGTGTTTCAGCCGGGCGGCGGCCTCATCGACCGCTTGCTGCAGCTCCTCGGTCGATACCTCGCCGAATACCCAGAAGCCCCGCACGTCCGAATTGCCGACTAAGCTGAGCTTGGGGTTCTTCTTCGCCAGGATCGACAAAGTTGCATGCTCCAGCGCATGGTTCCGCCGGATATGCGATAACGGATTCAAATCCAATAAATTTTTAAGCATGGTGTTTACCTCGAACCTATTGTACCATCAGGTGCAAAACTAAAAACACGAAAGCCGTATTCGAGAGGGAAAGCCTTCTTCCCTCTCGAATACGGCTTTCGCCGGATTTTTACGTCTCGTTGATTAAGGCAGTGCGTTCAACCAGCGTGAGGCGCTCGGTTTGTTGGCGGAACAGGCGTACGTTGACCCGCCGCAGCATGAACCACGCCAGCAGCAGCATGCCCGCTTGCAGGAAGAACACCAGCACGTAGCCCAGACTTGGGTTGGAGCTGATGCCCGCAACCAGATCGCGCACTGCCCCGCCGGTTACCGAACCGACCAGCCTCGCCAGCGCCTCGGCCATCCCCCACGCGCCAATGAACAGCCCTACCTGTGAAGTCGTCATGTCGAGCATCAGCGACAGGTTCGAGACCGTTGCCAGGCCGGTCCCGGCGCCCATCAGCACCACACCGCTGTAGAAGACGCTTGTTTTCAGCACCAGCCCGCTCAGGCCAATCAGCGCGAATCCAAGCAGGGTCACCCAGGCGCTCACCTGCGCCACTTTATGCTTTGAGAGCAAGCGCTCCAGCAGCCCGGCCGCCAGGATTGCCAGCAGCACACACCCGCCCCAGATCGACGTAATGCGAGTCGTCGTCGCCACCGGCATGTTGAAGGCTGTCCCGGCGAAGGGTTCAAGCAGCACATCCTGCCCCAGGATGGCGCTGAGCAGCACGATCAGGTAGAAGAAGAAGTGGCGCGCCTGTGGGGCGGACAGCACTGTCGCCACCATCTGCTGCCATGAGGCCCGCTGGATGGTTTCCTCTTTCTTCTGATGGCGCGGCTCCAGTCCAATCATGCCGATCGCGCCCAAGACCAGCGCTGCCAGCCCGACGTACTGGAAGGCTTGCTGCAGCGTCTGGGGAGAGTAAGGTGTCAGCAAGCTGCTGAGGGTGGCTGCCGTGATGATGATGCCGACAATCATCAAGAACCACATCATCGAAACGGTTGCGGAGCGGCCTTTCTCGCCCGACAGTTCTGTGGCCAGCGAAATGTAAGCCACACTGGCGATGTTATAACCCATGCCCCAGGCGGCGAATACCACCAGGCTGAGTGCCAACCCGAGCAGCACGTTCTGCGGCATCAGAAACACCACCAGCGGAGCGAGCATGACCCCCGCAGCGCACAGCACCAGCCCGGCCGCAATATAGGGCGTCCGCCGCCAGCCGAGCAGGGGATGCCGGTCGGAATATGAGCCAATGAAGATTTGCAGGGGAGAGAAGATATAGGGCAGCGAGGCCAGCACCGCCACCAGGGTGGCAGAGAGTGCCATCTCTTTGATCATCACCCGGTTGAGGGTGCTGTTGATTGGAACGAGCGTCATCGCCACCGCAACATGAATCAAGGAAAGCTGGAGTTGTTTAATGAACATGAACATATTTTATCTTAAAACATAGATATGTTGGACGGATTGAGAGCCAGGGGTGTAGCGCAAAAGTGTCGGTGTGTTAATTGAGGGAGAGACGCGACCAGGAAATGGCGAAACGATGGCTGTGCAACTCGCTGAGGGCGGCGAACATGGCTTGGGCGTTGTCGCGTTTCCAGCCCCGGCCTTGACGTTTCATACGGTGATGAACCACGGTATTGATACCGCTTTCAACGGTGCCGCTGCCAATCGGATATCCCGCCTGGCGAAAGCGGGGATAATCCATTTTGTCTTGCCGGGCCTGGAAATAGGCAGGCGATTGGCGGATATCATCAGCACAAACGATATGGGTCCAATCCAGCGCCTGTAACGCGACGATGACCCGCGCCACTTGCCCATGCCAGAGCCGATCGATATTGGTTTCTGCCCAATGTTTGGTGCGCGGCGTGCCTTCGCCAAAAGCGGCCTTGGCCACTTTCCATAAGCGTTGGTCGGCATGGCTCCAGTCGAGGATCTGAATCGCTTTGGGGAAGTTGGTAGCCGTAATCCGTTCGATCCACAGCGCACCGTCGTTGGCTGAACTCAAAGGACCCTGTCCAATCCTGCGCCGCAGCCCTTCCAGAAATTGGTGCTGACCCATGGTATCGGCATCCCATAGCCCAGCCTGATAACTGTGCCGTGCTAAGACAACCTCGGGTTCCGTCGTTTCGTCCATTGGCTTGGCGCGACCAGACCGTGACGCTACCGCAGAAATCACGCTTAGTTTCACTTCTTTCCAGCCTTCCTCGCGCACCAGGATCATCCCGCCGTCCGTTGAGAGGTTGGCTGGGCCACTAATCGGATCGACCGCCGCCACCGTTTCCCGATCCGCGCGCGCCCCCTTTTGCGTTGGTGCAAACGTTGCCTGGGCTTCGACCACCCGTTGCTCCTCCACCTGCTCCCCCCAACCTTCGGTCAACCGCCGTAAGCTATCGCGTGACATGCTGCCCCCCACTGCTTCCTGATACGCCTCCGCCGCCAGTTCAAACGATTTGGCTTGTAATCCTTGGCGGGTCGCCACCCGTGCGGCCCCTGCACTCCAATGATCCGTCCGCAGCCCTAATTTCTTATCCAGGGGGAAAAAGCGTCGCCCCTTTACATTGCGGGCAGACGTAGTAAGCGCGTTCTAGCTCGCTTTCCCCTTCCAGTCCGTTAATCCCCCATTTTCGGTACCCCTCGAATTCCATCGCACTCCCACAACCTTCGCACTTAACCCCTTCCACCTGATACCCTGTATCCCGCCCATTCACCCAGATTGTCAGGCTTTCCCCCATGAATTCCCGCCGCTGTTTTCGCGCTTCTGCTTCGATTTCCTCAAAACTCGCTTCCGGGTGGCTATCGTACCATGCTTCCATTCCCTTAATAAGGTTTCGGCTGCCTTCATAAATGCCGCTTGCCGTTTTTCTCGTGATTGTTTTCGGGTCATCTGCTTCTCTTACTCCTTCCCCCCTCATTTTACCTGATCGCTTCTCCCCCGACACTTTTGCGCTACACCCGAGAGCCAGGTTCCATATCTGTGGTATACTCAACCGTCACGTTGAATATGGATATCGTTAATCCGCAATAAATCTTCGACGCGCCGGGGGTTCACCCTGGCTTTATTTTATAAAAATACCGCTCTTATTTATTCATCGGTGTAACCGCAGTGCGGGGCGATCGAGCGGAACGGTCAGATCATTTTTGACCGCAACACCACGCAAGGATTATTTTGTGAGTTTTAAGCAATTTTCTTTCGACCCGCGTATTGACGCGGGTATCATCGCTGCCGGTTATTCAACCCCTACCCCGATCCAACTTCAAGCAATTCCACCCGTTATGAACGGGAGAGATCTGATGGGGTTGGCCCAAACCGGAACCGGCAAGACGGCTGCGTTCGCGCTGCCGATCTTGCAGCACCTGATGCGCGGGCCGCGTGGTAAACTGCGCGCCCTGATCCTCTCGCCGACCCGTGAGCTGGCCGAACAGACCCACGTTGCCATCACACAGCTGGGCCGCCAGACTGGGCTGACCAGCCTGACGGTCTACGGCGGCGTGAGCGCCGGGCCGCAAATTGAGGGCCTGCGCCGCGGCGTGGACATCGTTGTGGCCTGCCCAGGTCGCCTGCTTGACTTGCACAGCCAGCGGTTGATCGACCTGCGCAGCATCGAGATTCTGGTGCTGGACGAAGCCGATATGATGTTCGACATGGGCTTCCTGCCCGATATCCGCCGCATCCTGGCGGCCGTTCCGCCCAAACGCCAGACGCTTTTATTCTCGGCGACCATGCCGGACGCAATCCGCTCACTGGCGACCGATATGCTTTCCAAACCGGTCACGGTGGAAATCAGCATCACCAGCCCGCTCGAGTTGATCAGCCACGCCATTTACCCGGTAGAGCAGACTCGCAAAGTGGAGATGCTGCTCAACCTGCTACAGGACAGCGGCAGTGGACAGGTGCTGGTCTTTACCCGCACCAAGCATCGCGCCAAGAAGCTGGCTTTCCAGCTCTCCAAGTCGGGCATCTCCGCCACTTCCCTGCAAGGCAACCTTTCGCAGAACCAGCGCCAGCGCGCCATGGACAGCTTCCGCAAGGGCCGGGTGAAGGTGATGGTCGCGACGGACATCGCAGCGCGCGGCATCGATGTGACTCGCGTCTCGCACGTGATCAACTTCGATCTTCCCAACACCGCCGAAGCCTATACCCACCGTACCGGTCGCACCGGCCGTATGGAACGCCTGGGCAAAGCGCTCTCTTTGGTGACTCAGGAAGACTTGCCGATGGTGCGAACCATCGAGCGTCTGATGGGCCAGCGGCTGGAACGCTGCAAGATGGAAGGTTTCGAGGTGCAGTTGGTCGCGGATGAGCGGCCTGCAAGCCGAGCGCGATCAAGCGCTAACGCCGACAGACGCCAGTCGTCTACTTCGAACCGGCATCCCTACGCCAACAGGCATTAAGTTAATTCGTTTATAAGAAAAACAGTTGTGTGAGGAAACTCACACAACTGTTTTTTTGATATTTAATTCGTCACGCCGTATGAAGAAAAGATCACTCTTCCTTCCCTTTCACTTGATCGGCGCTGATCATGGCCAGGGCGAGGGCCTGGCGCAAGGAGCGCGCTTCGATCACCTGAATGCCTTCGGGCCAGGGCTCGGAACGGCGAGTCCAGCGCGGCACGATGGCTGCCTTGAAGCCCAGTTTGGCGGCTTCCTTCAGGCGGGCGGACATCTGCCCCACCCAGCGCAGCTCGCCCGACAGCCCCACCTCGCCGATCAGCACGGCGTCGGCGCGCACGGCGGTATCCTTCATGGATGAGGCGATGGCTGCCGCGATGGAAAGGTCGGCGGCGGGCTCGCTGATGCGCAAGCCGCCGACTACGTTGACGAAGACGTCTTGCTCGGAGAGGGGCAGCCCGACCCGGCGCGACAGCACCGCCGCGATCAGCAGCAGGCGGTTGATGTCGATGCCGTTGGGCGTGCGGCGCGGGTTGCCGAAGTTGGAGTGGCTGGTGAGGCCCTGCAGTTCCACCAGCAGCGGGCGGGTACCTTCCATCGTCACGGCGATGGCCGAGCCGGGCGCGCTGGCCATACGTTCGGCCAGAAAGGCTTCGGAAGGGTTGGCGACCTCTATCATGCCCTTCTCGCCCATTTCGAACACACCCACTTCGGAGGTGGCCCCGAAGCGGTTCTTGACCGAGCGCAGCAGGCGGAAGAACTGGAAGCGGTCGCCTTCCACGTACAAGACGGTGTCGACGATGTGTTCCAGGACGCGCGGCCCGGCGATGGTGCCTTCTTTGGTGACGTGGCCGATGACGAACACGGCGATGCCGGAGGTCTTGGCCAGCTCACGCAGGCGTGAGGAGCACTCACGCACCTGTGTCACGGAACCGGCGGAGGATTCCAGCTCGGGGATGTAGATGGTCTGGATCGAGTCGATGACCACCAGGCAGGGGCCCACGGCGTAGATGTGCTCCAGGATAATGTTCAGGTTGGTCTCGGTGACCAGGTACAGGTTGTCCGGCAGGGCCGGCGGGTCGCCGTTGTCGGGCCTGAGCAGGCGCATGGCGCGCATTTTGATCTGCCGCTCGGACTCCTCACCGGAGACGTACAGCACCTTGCCGCTGCGCGACATCTCAATCGCCATTTGGAGGGTGAGCGTGGACTTGCCGATGCCGGGGTCACCGCCGATGAGGACGATCGAGCCGGGGACGATGCCGCCGCCCAGGACGCGGGCGAACTCGCCAATCGAGAGGGCCATACGCTCTTCGGCGTCACCCTCGATCTCGGACAGCTTTTGGGGATGGGAGCGCCCGCTCAAGCCGCGTGCGGCGGTCTTGCTGGGGGCAATGGCATCGGGGCGTGATTCTTCGACCATGCTGCCCCAGCTTCCACAGGAGGGGCAGCGTCCGAGCGGACGGGGGGAGGTGCGCCCACACTGCTGACATACGTAATGAGTGGTAGATTTAGCCATAGAACATTTCTTCTAGTATAAGATGCCTGATTGTATCACAGAAGAGCCTCAACGCAAAGGCGCACAGAAAAGCAGCATCCCAATGGGCATATTCTGGAGATTGGGGAGCCGCTCGATGCGCTGGTGCGGCGGCTCTATCGACAGGGGATGGCGGTCGAGAGCAAGAATGCCGATCGCTGCGAGAATCAAAAGAGCCCCGGAGAAATCCTCCGGGACTCTTAATTTTAGTTTCGATCAGGCAGCCTGGCCGATGGTCGGCTCCGGCTCGATGGGAGTGGGAGCGCCGCGGCGCAGGATGATTTGGCCGTCTTCGTCGACGTCGATCATGATGGTGTCGCCGTCATCGAACTCTTTGCCCAGCAGGGCATCCGACAGCCGGTCTTCCACCTTTTGCTGGATCACACGGCGCAGCGGGCGGGCGCCCATCTCTGGGTCGTAGCCTTCCCGGGCGAGCATGTCCAAAGCGGCGGTGCTGGTGGTCAACTTGATGTTGTGGTCGGTGAGGCGCTCGGCGACCTTGTCGATCTCCAGGTGGACGATCTTGCGGATGTCTTCCTGATTGAGTGCACGGAAGACGATCACGCCGTCGAGGCGGTTGATGAACTCAGGGCGGAAGACACGCTTGAGCGAGTCGAGCAGCTTCTTGCGCATCTCATCGTACGAGGTTTTCTCTTCCACTTCCTCGTCGCGCTGCAGCGAGAAGCCCAGCCCGGCCTGGCGGCGGATGACATCTGCTCCGATGTTGGAGGTCATGACGATGATGGTGTTGCGGAAGTCGACCTTGTGGCCTTTTGCGTCTGACAGGTGGCCCTCTTCGAGGATCTGCAGCAGCATGTTCTGTGCCTCAGGATGCGCTTTCTCGATCTCATCGAAGACGATGATCGAGTACGGGCGGCGGCGGACGGCTTCGGTCAACTGACCGGCCTCTTCATAGCCGACGTATCCGGGAGGCGCACCCACCAGCCGGCTGATGGAGTGACGTTCCATGAACTCAGACATATCCAACTGGATCAGGGCATCATCGCTGCCGAACAGGAAGCGAGCCAGCGCCTTAGTCAGCTCGGTCTTGCCGACGCCGGTTGGGCCGAGGAAGACGAACGAGCCGATGGGGCGACGGGGGTCTTTGAGACCGGAGCGGGCCCGGCGGACTGCCTTGGCGATGGTGACGATGGCCTCTTCCTGGCCGATGATGTGCTCGCGCATCTCATCTTCCATGTTGAGCAGGCGGATGGACTCTTCTTGCGCCATCTGCATAACGGGCACGCCCGTCCACATCGAGACCACTTCGGCGATGTCGTCTGGGGAGACGATGGGGCTGGTGTCACGGTCCCAATCATTGCGGAGGCCTTCCAGCTCGCTCGACAGATTTGCCTCTTGCTCCAGGAGCTCTTGGGCGTCGTCGTAGCGGCCGTCTTCCACAGCGAGGGTGTGATTGTGACGTACCTGACGCAGCTGTCGCATCAGTTCTTTGGTGTTGCGAGCGGCGTCGCTCTTGTACATGCGCACGCGGGATGAGGCTTCGTCGACCAGGTCGATGGCTTTATCCGGCAGGAAGCGGTCGGAGACGTAGCGGGCCGACAGATGGGCGGCCGAGTCGAGGGCTTCGTCGGAGATGTTGAGGCGGTGGTGCTCTTCGTACATTTGACGAATGCCGTGCAAGATCTTGATGGTCTCTTCGACGGTGGGCTCACTGACAACGATGGGCTGGAAGCGGCGCTCGAGGGCTGCATCGCTCTCGATGTGCTTACGGTACTCGTCCAGGGTGGTGGCGCCAATCACCTGAAGCTCGCCGCGGGAAAGGGCGGGCTTGAGAATATTAGCGGCGTCCACAGAGGAACCGGCCGCGCCGGCGCCTACCAGCATGTGGACCTCGTCGATAAACAGGATCGCTTGCGAGGTCTTCAGCTCGTCAATGACTCGCTTGAGGCGCTCTTCAAACTGGCCGCGGTACATGGTACCGGCCACCAGCGATCCAACATCCAACTGCAGGACACGCTTGCCCAGCAGCAGTGCGGGTACGTCCCCTTCGATGATGCGCTGCGCCAAACCTTCGATTATGGCGGTCTTGCCAACGCCCGGTTCACCGATCAAGGCGGGGTTATTTTTCGTTCTACGGGCCAAAATCTGGATCACCCGTTCGATCTCCATTTGGCGACCGATGACCGGGTCCAGCTTGCCTTCTTCGGCACGGGCGGTCAGATCGACTGCCAGCTGATCCACCAGGGGAGTCTTGGGAGATTCTTTCTCCTTCTCCGACCGGGAAGCGCCGCGCGGGCTTGCGCTAGACGCCGTGGAGCTGCTCTCTTGCAGAACGCGGCGGGTTTGCCGGCGGATCTGCTCAGGGGTAACACCAAGGCGGCGCAGCACGTCCATCGCCTTGCCTTCAGTCGATCGGATAAGTCCAAGTAGAAGATGTTCAGTACCAATATAATGATGGCCCATTCGACGGGCTTCTTCGATTGCGTATTCTAAGACTTGCTGAACGCCGGGGGAAAGGTCGATCTTGCCGCCACGAGCCTGGCCGTAGCCGCTCATGCGTTCCACCATTTCCTGCATTCTTTCCGGTTCCAAACCTAAGTCACGCAATACCCGCCCTGCAACACCGCCTTCTTCCAGGATCAAGCCCAGAAGGAGGTGCTCGGTGCCGATATAATTTTGACGCAGACGCTCTGCTTCCTGGTGAGCCAGGCTCAGCACGCGGCGCGCCCTTTGGGTAAAACGTTCCATACCGGCCAAAGTAAAAACCTCCTTTTACTTCTTCGGCACCCATCCGCAATGAGGACAGGTAACAACAGTAACATGGAAGAAGGCCTATCGTCTGTGACAGGCGTCTTCCGGAACTTGCAATTCTAATAAAATCTATAAGGATTCTACCAGATTTATGCCTATTATACAGTCACCCATTCCCCGCTGTATAGATGATTCGAATAAGAGTTTCATTAACGATCTATCAACCGGATGGGGGATTTCCTTTTAACCCGAAAGGATGTTCTAAGTTGATAATGATATCACCTTTGCGTATAGCTGTCAAGTCACACCGCGGAGGAGGGGTTATACCCTGGCCGCCCGGTGTACCTGGCGTTTAGCGGAGGATTTCTGACGGGAGAGGAGGATCAGGGCGGCCAGGGTGAGGGTGGAGACGGCCAGGCCGGCCAGCAGGGCAATGGTGTAGGCGGGGTCGGGGTGGTTGGCGATCAGCTTGCTGCTCAGGTCGACGGGGACGGGAGTCATGTTGGGGTAGACGTTGGTGACTTGCCAGAGCTTGATGTAGAGCCACTGATCGTTGACCATCAGCAGCAGGGCGCCGAGTGAGGCCAGCTGCAGCGGCAGGGAGGGGCGGGCGCTGTCCAGCCAGCGTTGCAGCTCGATGGCGGCGATGATGAGCAGGAAGACGAACGGCAGGCTGACAATGCGTGAACTGACGCGCTCTCCGGCCAGCAGGGGGACGTGGGTGAGCATGACCAGCTGGTAGATGTGCCCGGCCGAGAGGATGAGCATGCCGAGCAGCGGCAGCAGCAGGGCCGGGTAGGGAGCGCCCTTGCGGTAGCGGCCGAGCCAGCGCACGATGCCGAAGAAGGCCAGGAACAGGACCCCAATCAGGCCGATGTAAAGGTCGAACTCCCACCAGCCGACGGTGCTGAAGGGCAGGGCCGGGTTGACTGACTCCCAGGGTGGGGTGGGCATGAGCATGGCCTGCAGCAGGTGTCCTAGAGTCGTGTAGCCGGTGATGAACTCGCCGCCAAGCTGGCCGGATTCGAGGGCAATCGGCAGGATGCGTACCATGCTGAGCAGCACGGCAGCCACCAGACCCTTGAGGATGGTTCCCATGTGCTTCCAGGAGCACAGCCCGACCAACCCGAAAAACATGAACGTCCAGGCGAAGGGGTGGAAGGCGCCGTTGAGGAACATGAAGAACAGCAGCAGCGCCAGCTTGAAGGCCCAGGGCCAGCCCTTGACTCCGGCCTCGCCGTCCAGCAGCTGGAAGGTCAAGACCACCAGCCAGGGGAAGAGCAGGTAGCCGCCGGCCCAGTTGGCGTGGCCGACGGATAGGTGCGAGAGGATGTGGCCGTTGAAGTTGAACAGAAGGAACAGCGCCGAGAAGGCGAACAGCGACAGCCGGAAGCGCTTGCGCAGCCAGAACAGCCCGGCCGCGCCGATGGCGTAGAGGATCAGCACATTGGCCAGCACGAACTGCCCGATACTGAGCACGCCCAGCAGCAGGATCTGCGGCGAGAGGATAATATCTGCCACCGACATCAGCCGGTCGGTGTCCATGCGCAGGACGCTGCTCTCGTTGACATGGAGGGGGAGCTGACCGGTCTGGACGGCGTTTTGGAGGAAGGCCAGGCGCGGCCCAGAGATTTCGGCCCAATCCAAGTAGTCCATGGGGATGTCGCCGAAGTTCAGGAACTTGGCCCACAGCACCACCCCCACCAGCAGCAGCCCGGCCAGCCACAGGGCCGCGAACCAGCGCCGCTTGCGCTCGGCTTCCGCAAGGAAGAGGGCGTCGATCAGGGATTGGGTGTAGGTTAGAAGTTGGCGCATGTTAGCTCAACAGATAGGCTGCGGTCCATTTGGCAGTGGCGAGTAGGGCATCGGTGTGGGTGCGCTCGTAACTGTGGGAGGCGTCGACGCCGGGGCCGATCAGGGCCAATTGGATGTCGCCGCCGGCGCGCCACAGGGCTTCACCATCGGAGCCGTAGTAGGGGTAGATATCGACTTTGTATTCGATGTCGTTGGCGCGGGCAAGCCGGCGCAGGCGCTGGCTGAAGCCGTGGTGGTAAGGGCCGCCGGAGTCTTTGACGCAAAGCGAGGCGTGGTACTCGTCGGAGGTTTGGCCGGAGCCAATGGCTGCCATGTCGACGGCGAGCAGCTCGACGACGTCAGCGGGGATGCCGGCGGCCGCGCCGTGGCCCACCTCTTCATAGTTGCTGACCAGGAAGTGGGTGGTTTGGGTGGGAGACAGACCGGCGTCGTGCAGGGCCTTGAAAGCCGCGGCGATGCAGGCCACGCAGGCCTTGTCGTCCAGATGGCGCGAGCGGACGAAGCCGTTGACCACCTCGACACGCGGGTCGAAAGCGACGAAATCGCCGACCTCGATGCCCAGGGCGCGGGTCTCGTCGGGACCGGTGACGCGCTCGTCAATGCGGACTTCCATGTTATCGGCGTCGCGGGTGGTCTCGTTTACTTTGCGGCCATGCACGTGCGAAGATGCCATTTCAAACAGGATCGATCCGCGGATGCGTTTGCCGCCCGAGGAGAGGATCGTGCAGCCCTCGCCCTCGACCGCGGTCCAAGGGTAGCCGCCCAACTGGGTCAGCTTAAGCCGCCCGTTGGACTTTATCTCCTTGACCATGGCGCCGAGGGTGTCGACGTGAGCGGTCAGGGCGCGCGGGGCGTCTTGATGAGCGCCGGGGAAGGTGACCAGCAGGGCGCCCTTGCGAGTGCGAGAGAAGGTCAGCTCGGGGAATTGTTGGAGGGCTTGCTGGGTGAAATCGACTCCGGCCTCGGCCAGCCCGGTAGGGCTAGGGGTGTTGAGCAGGCCGGTCAGGAAGTCGAGCAGATATTCAACATCGATGGATGGAAGGGTCATAACTGCCTCTAATAAGGAAAGGATAGACGAACCGCTGAGGATTAGCTGCGTTCAGGAATGCCTTCGTACCCGGCGATCTTCCGCCGCCACTCGTCCGAGATGGGGATGCTCTGGTTGGTGTGGTAATCGTAGGCGACCATGACGGTCTCGGCGCGGGCGGTTGCCTGCCCGGTCTGCTCGTCTTCGATGACGTACTCCATGGTCAGGCTCTTGTTGCCGATGCGGGTCACGCTCATTTTGACACAGATCTTCTGCGTCAGCGTCATGGGAGCCAGATAGGCAATGTGAACGTCGGCGACGATCAGGCCGATATCGAAGAAGGAATGGCCGTCGAACAGGTCGAGCTCCATCAGATAGGAAGAGCGAGCCTGTTCCAGATAGGTTGCGAAGCGGGCGTTGTTGACGTGCCACTGAGGATCGAGGTCACCGTAGCGGATTTGGATGGGGTAGAGGAAGCGGAAGGGGGTCATGGCGTGATTATACCAAAATAAGAGGTGTTGTATTCAGGAGTTAACGGTTATTCGCCTGCGGCGACACCGGCAGCGCCACCATCACTTCAACACTGTACTCCGGAACTTATTTTGGGCTTTTTGTGTCTTTTTACACCATGAAGTGGTAAAAGGTCATCCTCCAGGGATGACCTCTGACACTTGTCGGATTAAAACGATTAGAATAGACTTATTTGAAAAAGAGAAATCTTACCTATATTAGCGAAAGAGGAAGACCATTATGCAAATTACGCGACAGGCAGATTACGCACTCCGTGCTATGCTTTACCTGGCCCGTCTTGAACCGGCTAAGCGAGCCGCGACGAGCCAAATCGCCGAAGAACAGCGGATTCCGCCCTCGTTTTTGGCGAAAATTATTTCCCAGCTGTCTATTGCCGGGTTGATCCACACCTCCCGCGGCGCACGCGGCGGCGTCTCCCTGGCTCGCCAGCCAGAAGAGATTTCGATCCTGGAAGTGGTAGAGGCTATCGACGGTCCCATTGCATTGAACGAATGCACCGGCGATCCCAACGCCTGCCCGTTTGGCGAAGACTGCGTCATCCGCCCGCTGTGGTGCGATGCGCAGAATGACCTGGTTGACCGGCTGCGCAGGACTTCGTTTGCCCAGTTTTTGAACGGTAAGAGCGCTCCGCAAGCAGCATAACCCAGTCACCGAATTTCTGGTTCTCCAGATCTGCTTGTGCGCGCGCCCATTGCATAACAATTAGGGGCTGGCCTCGTGCCAGCCCTTTGGGTTTAAACTGGAAATGAATCTTGTCAGTAGCCGGGGTACTTTCATGCGTTTGAAGTCGGATCTCCTCTTGTTGTTCGTGGCCGCTATCTGGGGCAGCGGGTTCGTCGCCCAGCGGCTGGCGGCAGCCCAACTGAGCGTGTTCTATTTTAATGGCTGGCGTTTCCTGCTGGCTTCTTTGCTCTTGTACGCACTGCTGCGGCTGCAGCCAAGACCCAGACAGGCGAGGGAGAACGCCCACCGGCTAACACGCGGCCAGTTGTTGTGGATGGCGCTGGCGGGCGTACTGCTGTTTGCCGCGGCCGGGCTGCAGCAAGCCGGCATTGCTACGACCACTGTTGGCAATGCCGGCTTCATCACCGGGCTGTATGTGGTGCTCATCCCGCTGATCCTGTCGATCTTTTGGAAGCAGCGGATTGGCCCGCGCACCTGGCTGTCGGTGGGCCTGGCGGTCATCGGGGTGATGCTGCTCAGCTTGCAAGCGGAACTGCGCCTGTCACCCGGCGATGGATTGGAGCTGATCGGCGCGTTCACCTGGGCGCTGCACGTGATCCTGGTCGGCTGGCTGGCGATGCAGGGCGTTAATGCGCTGACCTTTTCGATGGTGCAGTTCCTGGTCTGTGGGGCGCTGAACCTGGCGCTCGGCCTGGGGCTCGACCCTTCGGGCGCCGCCAACCTTCTTAGCTCCTGGCCGATGGTTTTGTACTCAGCGATCATCCCCATCGGATTGGGCTTCACCTTGCAAATCAGCGGCCAGCGCCATGCGCCGGCGGTCGACGCGGCCATTTTGCTCAGCACCGAAGGCGTTTTTGGAGCTTTATTCGCCTTCTTCATTCTGGGAGAGGGACTGTCCGGACGCCAGCTGCTGGGCTGCGCGCTGATCTTTGTCGCCATCGTGCTATCCCAACTGAAGTTCGCCACAGAAACTCGCCTCGAAGCCGTCTGAATTTGCTATACTCTTCCTAGACGATGTTAATTCATTCCGCTTCTCAACTCTTGACGCTGGCCGGTGGGCCGCAGCGAGGCAAGGAACTGGGCCGCCTGGGCTGGATCCCGGATGGGGCCGTGCTCATCCGGGATGGGAGGTTCGCTGCGGTGGGGCCGACCCCGGAGCTGCGAGCCAGCTATCCTGACGAGCCCGAACTGGATGCGACCGGCCGGGTGGTGATGCCCGGCTTCGTCGATCCGCACACGCACCTGATCTTCGCGGGCGACCGCTCGGCGGAGTTCGAGATGCGTTTGCAAAGCCGATCAAACGAGGAGATTGCGGAGAGCGGCGGGGGCATCGCATCGACCGTGCGCGCCACCCGCAGCGCCAGCGTGGATGAACTGGTGGCGCAGGCGCAGGGCCGGGCGGAGCGCATGTTCCGTTACGGCACCACCACGGCCGAATTGAAAACCGGCTATGGATTGGAGACGCAGAGTGAGCTGCGCCAGCTGGAGGCGACGCTGCGCCTGGATGCGCAGGGTCCGCTGGAACTTGCAGCGACCTTCCAGGGCGCCAACATGATCCCGCCGGAGTATCAAGACGATCCGGGCGGATATGCCAACCTGGTGCGGGACGAAATGATCCCGGCGGTGAAGGACTGGTGGCAGGCGAATGCCGGCGGTCGACCGCTGCCGTTCGTGGAGGTGTTTTGTGACGCGGGCAGGTTCAGCCTGGAGCAGGCGCGTTCGATTTTGATGAAAGCCTGCGACCTGGGTTTCCCGATCAAGGTCAATGCGGATGAGTTCAAGAACCTGGGCGGATCGCGCCTGGCGGCCCATCTAGGGGCGGTCGCGGCCGCGCACCTGGTACACAGCACCCCCGGTGATATCCTGAATCTGGCCCACAGCAATACCGTGGCGGTGTCGTTGCCCTGCACGCCCTTCAGCCTGGCCGATGGGCGCTATACCCCGGCTCGCGAGATCCTGGCGGCGAACGGGCTGCTGGCGATCGGCACAGACCTGAACCCCGGCACGGCCTGGTGCGAGAACATGCAGTTCGTGATTGCCCTGGCGAACCGCTACCTGCGGCTAACGGTAGCCGAGGCGATCGCGGCCGCGACCATCAACGCCGCGGCGGCAATTGGCCGAGATGCCGTCATCGGCTCGATTGAACCGGGCAAGCAGGCCGATTTGCTGGTGCTTTCGGTGAGCGATTACCGCCATTTGGGTTACCGCATCGACACAAACCTGGTGGAGAGCGTGATTAAGAAGGGTGAGGTTCTTAAGGTTTAACCGCAGCGCAAAGGCGCAAATTCGCAAAGCAGAGCGTGAAGCTACCTCGAAAAGCTTCACGCTCTGCTTTGCGAATTTGCGCTTGTTTTAAGACGGATTAAGACCGTTAAAATGGGGAGATAAGATGGCTGGTCTAGAATAAAGACATCGCAACCGGAAAAATAAAGAAAGGCAGAAGTACGATGCAAAGCAATTCGACAAACCACAATCACAAGGATTCTTATATCGATAAGGGCATCATCTATGGGATGATATTCGGCGTGACCTTCGGGCTGATCTTCCATAACATTGGCATGGGCATCGGCATCGGCATGGCCCTGGGAATATTGGCGGCCTCGCTGGTCGAGATCCGCAAGGACCCGGATCTTCAACTGCGCCCGCGGGCTCTGCTGTTGGGGGCCTTGTTCGGCGCAGTCGCGGGGACACTGTTGGGTCTGGCGGTGGGTTTCCTGCACGGGGCGCATTATGCGATCTACGGTCCCGGCCCGGTCGGGATGCTGTTCGGGCTGCCGTTCAAGCCGGAGTACCTGCCCCTGACTGTGCCGCTGATGGCTGTGATCGGTATATGGATCGCCCACCGGAGGAGTGGAGGGTAGGACAATTAGCGATTGCCGGACCGAATGGATGGCGTATAATTTGCGAATGGCGATTCCTGATGGAAAAGAACTTGGAAGGGGTGATTGATGACCCCATTGAGCGGCCTGGCCGAGAAGAAAATTTTGCTGGTCGATGATGAGGACGAGATCCTGGATCTGTTGGAGGCAGTCTTGCTCAAAGAGGGCTTCCAGCAGATCCGCAAGGCGCGCACAGGCGAGGATGGTGTAGTGATCTCGAAGGCGTGGAAGCCGGACATGATCGTGTTGGACATCATGCTGCCGGATATCGACGGCTTCGAGGTGTGCAGACAGCTGCGCGAGTTCACCTATGCCCCAATCCTGTTCCTCTCGGCCCGCAGCGACGATTTCGACAAGCTGCTCGGGCTGGGGATCGGCGGCGACGACTACGTCACCAAGCCGTTCAGTCCCAAAGAGGTGGCGTTTCGGATCAAGGCACAGTTCCGGCGCAGCGGCTATTTGGAAGCCGAGCAGAAGGCTGCGCCGGTCGAGCGGGCCATCCGCTTTGGCGACATCCTGGTGGACCCGGCCCGCAGCGAGGTGACCCGGGCGGGCGAGCCGGTCTCTTTGACGGCCAAAGAGTACCAACTGCTGCTGTACCTGGCGCAGAACCCCAACCGCATCCTGAGCAAGCAGAAGATCTGTGAGGCGGTGTGGGGCGAGGCGTATATTGGCCTGGAGAACACCATTACCGTGCACATCCATCACCTGCGCGAGAAGCTCGAGCCTGACCCCAGCGAGCCGATCTACATCCAGACCGTGATCGGCCTGGGATACAAGCTGTCGACAAGGAGCTAGGCCATGCGTTGGAAGATTACCGGGCAAATTCTGGGGCTGCTGTTGATCGTGCTGCCGGTGATGTATGTCAGCCTGCTGGTGTTCAGCGTGCTGCTGTTCGGGCGCTGGGGCAACCTGAGCGGGGCTAAAGGGCTGCTGTCGAGCCAGGCAGGGCAGATGACCCTCGACTTCGAGCCGAATTTGCAATACGAGGATGGGCAGTTCTCGGTCGAGCCGCAGAAGCTGGACGAGCTGCGCAAGCTGGGGGCCTGGCTGCAGGTGCTGGATGAAAACGGCAGCCAGGTTTACCAGCAGTTCAAACCCGCCTCAGCGCCGACCCATTACACCCCGGCCGAGTTGATCCTGGATTATCGCTACAGTGGGGCGATCAAGGATGAAACGCAGGGTTATACCATTTACGTAGCCCGGGCCACCCGCGGCGAGCGCACATTCAGCTACATCCTGGGCTTCCCGGACCGCGAGGTGATCAAGACGGTGCTCTCAATCAATCCCGCTGAACTTTTCCGCCAACATCGCCAGAGTGCTGCTCGGGGCGGTGGTGATCGTCACGGCGGTGATCCTGGCGTTGGCCTACTTTTACGGCTCGCATATGGCCCGGCCGCTGGCCGAAATCATCGAAGGCATCCAGCGGCTGGCCCGGGCGGATTATACCCAGGGCTATCACGCCGCGGGGGTGTATGCGCCGGTGTTCGCCAGTTGAATAAGCTGTCCATGACTTTGAAGTCACACGAGACGGAACGGGAGCAGCTGGAGACGGCGCGTGAGGAGTGGATCGCCAACGTTTCGCACGATGTGAAGACGCCGTTGTCGTCGTTAAAGGGCTACGCCGAGCTGCTGGCCGAACCGGATTACCATTTCGAGGAAGACGAGGTGCGCAGGTATGCGCACATCATCGTGGACAAGTCGATCTACATGGACCGGCTGATCGAGGATTTGCGCCTGACCTACCGGCTGAAGAACGCAGCCTTGCCGCTGGAGAAGCAGCGCCTCAACCTGGTCTCGCTGCTGCGCGAGGCCGTCATCGACTTGCTGAACGATCCGCGCTACAGCGAGGCGCCGCTGCGCTTCGAGCCGTCCGGTGAGGAGGTGTGGTTCGAGGGGGACGCACGCCTGCTGCAGCGGGCATTCAGCAACCTGATGCTGAACGCCCTGGTGCACAACCCGCCCGGCACACCAATTCAGGTTTCGGTTATGGGGGGCGAGCAGATTTGCGTGGTGGTACAGGATCAAGGCCAGGGCATCCCGACGGAAGAGGTGCAGCGCCTGTTCCAACGTTACTATCGCGGCACGAACACCGGCGAGGCGCACAAGGGCTCCGGCCTGGGCATGGCCATTGCCAAACAGGTGGTGGAGGCGCATGGGGGCAGTGTGGAAGTCAGCAGCCAGGTAGGAGCGGGAACCCGGATCGCGGTCCATTTTTAATGCCAAGACGCCAGGAAGAGCGTAAAGGTTTTTGCTGAAAGCCTTTACGCTCTTCCTGGCGTCTTTTCGTCTTGGCGGTTCTAAACCGTTATAATCGCTACAGCAAATACTTCTGGGAGGATTGCCAATGCTAACATTAGAACGAGCGCGGGAATGGTATGCCGGCGCCGATTCCGTGCACGACTTCGAACACGTCGAGCGGGTGTACCGGATGGCGGAGCGGCTGGCACAGGCCGAAGGGGCGGATTGGGAGATCGTGCGGGCGGCGGCGCTGCTGCATGATGTGGAAGGCACGACGCCGGGCGCAGAGAGCCGCGCCGATCACCATTTTTCCTCGGCAGAGTTCGCGGGGCGCGTGCTAAAGGAAGAGGGCTGGCAGCCGGAGCCCATCGCGGCGGTGCAGCACTGCATCCGCGCCCACCGCTTCCGCGACAACCGTGAGCCGCCGCAGACGATCGAGGCCAAGTGCCTGTTCGACGCTGACAAGCTGGACGTGCTGGGCGCGATCGGCGTGGCGCGCACGATTGCGTATGCCACCCTGGCCGGCGAGCCGGTTTACGCCGTGCCCTCGCAGCGTTTCATCGAGACGGGGGAGAAGGAGCCGGGTGAGCCGCACAGCTCGTACCACGAGTTTGTGTTCAAGCTGAGTAAGATCAAAGATCGGCTGTTCACCGAGACGGCCCGGGCCATCGCAATGGAGCGGCACGCCTACATTGCCGGGTATTATGCGCGGTTGCAGGCGGAGATTGCCGGAGATCAGTAAGACCATCGCAGACGCCCTGATGGATGGCGCTTGCAGTCTCGTTCCCAGAACCATCCATCAGGGCGTCTGCGATGGTTGGTTTTTGCACTCATCCAGGCGATTGGTCACATCGTCTGGATGAAAGGGAGAGCCGCTCGGTGACAGATAGGTACGGTCTTCCAAAAGCCCTAAATTAGTGCCGAAGTAGGTATCGAACAATAAACGGAAGGTGTTCACCGGAGTAATATTGGGATACAAGGGGGCAGACTTCTGCTCTGGAAGATAATAAGCGTTCAAGATTGACATGCGCTCACGAACACAAGGGCCGTCCGGGGCGTCCAAGTAGGCTGCCGGGCCGTGGTCGCCCTGAATGATAACGACCGGCTGGTTATCAGGGTCAGCCAGCAATAGGTCGACTGTTTGCAAAACCAGCCGGTTCAGGTAGGTTAGCTGGCCTGTATACAGCGAGGCATATTTTTGCGAGCCTCCATAAAAGGTGCTGCCGTCGCCTGTGTAACCCTGGAATGGGAGTTTCTCCCCGTTCGGGCCGAACAAAAATGGCGGGTGAGGGGAAATAATGTGAACGAAAATAAAACGGGGAGTGCCCGGGTCACGCAGGGTTGGGGCTTGTTCGAGAGAGGTGTGTACCGCCAGGCGGGCAGCGTCGGCATAGAGTTGATAACCCGCAAGCATGACTAGGGTCGTGTCGACCAGTTGATGTTCGAAGTTATTCAACCCGCCATTGCTGATCACCAAGCCGGCAGCATCAGGACTTCTTATACTGTAATTATTGTTGAAAGCAACAGTTTGGTAACCCATCTCCTCAAAGAAGGATCGGACATAACTATGCTCTATAAGCCGGATCAGACCAACATCACTCGAAGGATCAGTGTTTGGTCCGAGTTCGGAAAAATCCAGGTAGTTCGCATTTAGGGAAGAGGATAGGGAAAGTAAAGTATTGCTGTAATTGCTGTGGCTTTGGGGAGCGACGTAGAAGCCCCGGTCACGCAAAGCCTGGATGAAGGCCGAATTATCATACCGATAGAGATCTTGCAGCACATCCTGGCGTGCATAACCATCCAGGATCAGATAATAAACATCCGGATGTTTTGAGAGGGGGCTTTTTTCTGCAGCGGCAGCCGCATATGCTGTGGTTGGACTATCCGCGTTATTGTGACCGGCTATCTGTACATCGATCCCTACAGATTGCGACCGGCTTACATCGATGGCATTTCGTGAATTTTGATTTTGCAGAGCGCGAAATGCGATGTTGGCGCCTGGCATAAGCAAGAGAATGATAGTAAAGATGTTGAGGATGCGGGTGTACCGCCATGGCATCTGAGTTTTGCGTAAGATCCACCAGATGCCAAGGATTGCGACGGCAGCCCAGATGGCTAAAAAAACGTCGGCCGGAAAATCCTGCAGCCCGGGCAGCGAACATATAAGAGCATAAATATGACCATAGGAAAAGAACAGGAAAGTATTGAGCAGAACTGTTAGCCCGGCACGCTCGCGACTGCGGAACAGCAGCCAGAGCAGCCCGAACAATCCGACTAGCGCTGTGAGGATCACCACGATTGAACGGACAATATCTTGCAGGTATATTTTACCGGCATTAGTCGATAAGAGGGCGAGGATCGAGTACGGCCCGAACAGGAATGGATACAAGACCGGCAGGCGCTGGCGCTGTGATTTGGGTTTGGATGGCTGCGACACGATTCCCCCATATATAGTTTAGAGATGTAAGTTGCCAACAGCTATTATAGACTTTTTTGGCGCAGATAACAATCGAAGGACTATAGCAGAGGTACTCCTTTACTTAAGGGTAACTCTCCCTTTACAGTTCCCTTGCATCTCGCCTGGGCTTCTTGCTATCTGCCTTATTCTGGTTAAAATTAACCTATGAACATCCCCTATGGCCCTATCCTGGTTGTCGAAGACATTCCCAACGTCCTGGAGCTTCTGGAGATCACGCTGCGCTTTAAAGGCTACCCGGTGATCTCTGCCGTTAATGGGCAGGACGCGCTCGAGAAGATCGAACGCCAGCGCCCTGCGATGGTCATTACGGATATCCTCATGCCACGCATGGACGGCTACGCCCTGGCCCACAACATCCGCAAGAATCCACTCACGAACCAAATCCCGATCGTGTTTATCTCGGCTACGTATATTACCCCCGAGGACAAGAAATTTGCTCTCAGTCTGGGTGGGGTGCGCTTCATCGAGAAGCCGATCGACACCGAAGACTTCTTGCTGACGGTGGCCGAGGTGCTAACCCAGGGCATTTCGACGCTGCCGAGGCCAATGAACGACGAGGAGTTCTATCAGGGCTACCGTGAGCGCCTGGAGAGCAAGCTGCGCTACAAGAACACGCAAATCGCACGCACCGAGCGCCTGCTGCAGACCCTTCCGCCCGACCAGCGCCCGGCGTTCGACACTCTTCTTGTACAGTCGAGGAAGGACCGGGACGATATCCAGTCGGAGCTGGACGAGCTGTACCACATCCTCGACCAGTTGAAGGAAGCCCAGGCATCCGGCGATCGCCAGTAGACCGCCAACAGCGGACAGCGCTTCCGGCTGTTCATCGATCTGTGGAACGTGGAGTAGAATGAGATCCTAAGGATTTTCAAAATCCTTAGGATCTTTGATTGAGAATGAGGAATCAATAGAATGCCGCCAGAATTACAGGATTTGATCGATTGGGCTCGCCAGGCCGGCGAGATTTTGCGGGAAGGTTACGAGCAAAAGCACGAGGTGCAGTATAAGGGTCAAACAAACCCGGTGACCGAGATCGACAAGCGCTCGGAGAAGCTGCTCATCGGCCGCATCCGGGAGCGATTTCCGGACCACATGATCATTAGCGAGGAAAGCGGGCTGCTGCAAGGGACCGAACAGCACTGCTGGTACGTCGATCCTCTGGATGGCACCGTGAACTACGCCCATGGTGTGCCGATGTTCGTTGTGTCGTTGGCCTACACAGAGCGAGGCCGGGCGCAGCTGGGAGTGGTCTACGAGCCAATGCGGGACGAATGCTTCAGCGCCGAACGGGGCAAGGGAGCCTGGCTGAACGGCCGCCCAATCCATGTCTCGCCGGCCAGTGAGATGATCACCAGCCTGTTGGTGACCGGCTTCCGCTACGACCTGGCCAACGTGGCCGGCGACCTGGATGCTTTCGTGCGGCTGTCCTACCTGACCCAGGGCGTGCGGCGCATGGGTTCGGCCGCGCTCGACATGGCTTACGTGGCCGCCGGACGCGTGGATGCCTTCTGGGAATTCAGCCTGGAGGCCTGGGATATCGCTGCCGGGGGCTTGCTGGTGGAAGAAGCGGGCGGGGTGGTCACCACGGCTCAGGGCGAGCCGGAGCTGCTCCAAGGACCTTATTCTGTGCTATGCGCCAACCCGGTTTTGTATCCCCAGGTGCTGAAGGCGATTATGGGAGAGAACAGAGGATAGAGAACAGAGAGTAGAGAGCAGAGAGCAGAGAGCAGAGAGTAGTTGTCAAGTCCTGAAAAACGTTTACAGGAAAAGAAGAGAGTAGAGAGTAGTAAAAAGCCCCATCCATAGGGAAGGGGCTTTTTACTACTCTCTACTCTCTGTTCTCTATCCTCTTTAGTCGGTATCGTCCGGCTCGATGATGTCGACGCTGCCCGGCTGCACCTGTTCAGCAGGAGCTTCCGGGGTGACCGGCTGCGACGGCACCGGCAGGATTTCACCTGTGCGCCCCGTCAGGCGGCGGTAGAGCAGGGTCCAGACGGAACCGATGTAGGACTGCAAGACGCCGCCGAGGAAGATGGCGATGGGCAGGTAGATGCAGAACAAGGCCAGGGCTGCAATGAAACTGTTGGTCATGGCGGCCTGCGTTTGCTGCCCGACGGCAATGATGATCGGGATCGCCACGACCACGAACGGCAAGCCGATCAGGATATGGAGGATGAACGAGCCAACCGCCACGATCACTGTGACCAGAGCAACGGGGCCCCAGTTGTGGGTGATGACGTCCCAGGCGCGGCGAATGCCATCCATCACAGCCAGGTCTTCACCAACGATGGCGACGATGCTCAGTTCGACCCAAACATAGATGAGCCAGCCGATCAACCAGACCACGATGAAGCCGATGCATAAGGTGCAGAGGCCGATGATGATGATTGGGATGAACAGGATCAGCCATACTAAGAGCATGACGATACTAAAGATCAGCAGGAACCAGAAGACCCGCCAGAAGTAGTGGGAGCCCGTGTTCCACAGCCCGCTGAAGGTGAGGCGGGGAGCGCCTTCATCTGCCAGCCAGGCGCCTTTGATCAGGCCGACCCTTCCGAAGACGCCCAGCGCCAGGAAGATCAACCAGAGCAGAATGCCAACAACGATGACAACTCCGATGAAACCTGCAAAATAGGCCCAGAAGGTTCCATTCTGAAGGCCGCGATCCAGGTTGAAGAAGAACTGCTGCCACTGCGGTGGCAAATTTTGAAAGTTCTGATTTCCGTTGAACCGGAAGTTTGTGCCGCTCCCGCCACCACCACCGCCTCCCCCCGAACGAGTGCTGCAGCTTGCGAGAATGCCGAAGATCCACAGCACTTTATGCCGCCAGATAATCTTCCAGGCTTTTTCAAACAACTCTCCGTAATTCATCGATCCCTCCCTTCACTTGCATCTTACATCAATTTTATTGAACCGCACTTAACGTGTGCCGCTGCAGAAGGTCAGCAGCCTGCCTCGCAACAGCACACTTAAGCTTTATCATATCAGTTTAATGTTTAAATACGTTATTCCCATTCAATAGTTGCAGGCGGTTTGCTGGTGACGTCATACACCACCCGGTTGACGCCGTGGACCTCATTGACGATGCGGTTGGCGACCCGGGTCAGCAGGCCGGCGGGCAGGTGGGCCCAATCGGCGGTCATGAAGTCGTCGGTGGTGACGGCGCGCAGGGCGATCACCTCTTGATAAGTGCGCTCGTCGCCCATTACGCCCACAGACTGCACGGGCAGCAGCACGGCGAATGCCTGCGAGATGCTGTCTTGGCCCTCGATTTTGCGCTGACCGAGCAGTCCGGCGGCAGCCAGCTCGCCGGTGAAGATGGCGTCGGCGGCGCGCAGGGTGTCGAGGCGGGTGGGTGTGATCTCACCCAGGCAGCGCACCGCCAGCCCCGGCCCGGGGAAGGGTTGGCGCCAGACCAGCTCGACCGGCAGCCCTAGCGCTTCGCCCACAGAGCGCACTTCATCTTTGAACAGGTAGCGCAGCGGCTCGACCAGCGAGAAGGACAGATCCTGCGGCAGGCCGCCGACGTTGTGATGGGTCTTGATGCGGTTGGCCTTGGAGCGGTCGGGCGCGCTGGATTCGACCACATCCGGATAGATGGTCCCTTGCACGAGGAAGGGCGGGCTGCCCAGCTGACGGGCTTCGCGCTCAAAGATGCGGATGAAGGTCTCACCGATGATGCGGCGCTTGGCCTCCGGCTCGGTCACACCTTGCAGGGCGTTTATGAAGGTGTCGACCGCGTCGACCACCACCAGTGACACCCCCTGATTCTTGCGGAAAGCGGCCTCCACCTGCGGGCGCTCACCCTGGCGCAGCAGGCCGTTGTCCACAAACACCGCCACCAACTGATCGCCGATGGCCTTGTGCACCAGGGCGGTCGCCACGCTCGAGTCCACGCCACCGCTGACCGCAGACAGGACGGGCTGCCGGCCCACTTGTTTACGCACCTGCTCCACGCTTTGCTGAATGATGGAGTCGGGCGTCCAGTCGGGTGAGGCTGCGCAGATGTCGACCACGAAGCGCCGCAGCATTTCCTGCCCGCCGGGGGTGTGGCGCACCTCAGGGTGGAACTGCACCCCGAAGCGCTTGCGCTGCAAGTCGCCCATCATGGCGATCGGGCTGTTGTCGCTGCGGGCCAGGACCACGTATCCGGGCGGCGGCGATTCGATACGATCGCCGTGTGACATCCAGACGCCATGCCTGCCGGGCGGCAGCAGCGGGTTGGCTTGCACCGGCTCCACCTGCGCGGGGCCATACTCGCGCTTGGCAGAGGCGGCAACCTGCCCACCCAGGGTATGGGTCAGCAGCTGCATCCCGTAGCAAATCCCCAACACGGGCTTGCCGGAGGCGAGCACGAATTCAGGAAGGGTGGGAGCGCCCGGCGCGTAGACCGAGGTAGGCCCGCCGGAGAGGATATAGCCCTTAGGCGACAGGGCTTGCACCTGCTCGGCTGGAGCGTCCCAGGGGAAGAGCTCGCAGTACACCTGCAGCTCTCGCACACGCCGGGCGATCAGCTGCGAGTACTGTGAACCGAAATCGAGAACCGCAATCGTATCAACCATGGCTCAGTCGGCGAAGGTGATGGCGCCGTTCTTCATCTCGGCAATGCGGACCAGCGATTCGACCGGCAGGTTGAGATACTCCAAGGCTTCCCGCCCGCCTTCAAAAGTCTTCTCGATCAGAGCGCCGATGCCCACCAGGGTCGCCCCGGCCGCCTGCGTCAGGCGCACCAGGCCCAGGATGGTGGCGCCCGAGGCGAGGAAATCGTCGATGATGAGGACGCGCTCACCCTGCGCCAGGTATTCGGGGGAGATAATCAGCTCAGTCTGGTTGCCCTTAGTATGGGAAGGGGCAATCGTGAGGTAGACGGTGTCGGGCATGGTGATCGGCTTATGCTTGCGGGCATACACGACCGGCACATTGAGGAACTTAGCCGTCATCAGCGCCGGGGCGATGCCGGAGATTTCAGCGGTGAGCACGCGTGTCACGCCGAGATCCGAAAAGCGGCGAGCAAACTCTTGCCCGCAGGCTTCCATTAAGGCGGGGTCCACCTGGTGGTTGATGAAGCCGTCTACCTTCAAAATTCCGCCGCCTAAATTCTTCCCGTCCCGCTGGATGCGTTCTTTTAATGCCTGCATTGTGACCTCCTGGGTATGTTGTTTTATGAAAAGCGATGTACGCCGCAGGCCCCCCGGCGCGTAGGTGCGCTTTCCGGAACCGCATTGAAGATGAAGTGATCTAGACATTTTAATTCCGCTTCTCCTTCTGCGGTAGGGGAGTTACCTTAAAAAACGAGGAGAACTACGCTTCTCTTTCATGTTAGAATCCCATCATGATGACAGAAGAAGCCCTGGTTTTAGCTTCCAATTCGCCGCGGCGCAAGGCGCTGCTGTCTACGCTGGGCTATAGCTTTAGCGTCGCCCCGGCGGATATCGATGAGACGCCGCTGGCAGGCGAGCAGCCGGACGGTTACGTCATGCGGCTGGCCCGCAGCAAGGCCCAGGCAGTGGCGCCGAAAGCGCCCGCCGGGCGGCTGATCCTCGCCGCGGATACGACGGTTGCTTACCAGGGCGAAATCCTGGGCAAGCCGGAGAATGCGGCTGAGGCGCGGCGCATGTTGGAGCGGTTGCGCGATCGCTGGCATCAGGTGTACACTGGTATCGCCGTTTACGATCCCCAGAAAGACCGGCTGGAAACCATCCTGGCGGTAACCGAAGTGCACATGCGTCCATACGCTGAAGATGAAGTGAGCACCTACATTGCCAGCGGCGACCCGTTCGATAAAGCGGGTGGGTACGCCATTCAAAACGAGGCTTTCCACCCGGTCGACCGGATCGAAGGCTGCTACTCCAACGTGGTCGGGCTGCCGCTGTGTCACCTGGCCTGCCTGCTGCAAAAGTTTGGCTTACCGCTCAAGCAAGACTTACCCCTGGCATGCGAGCAGAATTTAGGGTATAAGTGCACTGCGTGTGAGGCAATCCTGCTGGCAAACCTTGAAACGTCCCATGAAGAGAACCCCCCTCGCAACGGATGACACCGTTCCTGCCCCCTTATCCCTGTGTGCAAATAACGCTCTTGCTGGTCTGTGAGGTATTGCAATGAAGTTTCGTCCCTGGATTTTAATGTTAGTGATCTTGCTCTCCGCCTGCGCGCCGGTGGCTACACCACAGGCCGAGGCTCCCACCGTCACAGCGCCTGCGGCTCTCCATCCGCCGGTGGTCGACGTCACGTCCGTGCCGGATGTGCGCGAGACCGCGCAGACGTTCCTGGAAGCCTGGAAGGGGGAGGACTATGCCGGGATGTACGATCTGCTTGGCCCGGTCAGCAAGGACGCCACCAGCCTGGAGGACTTCCAGAAACGCTACCAGGAGACGGCAGTCAACCTCAGCCTGAAATCTCTCAGTTACGAAATCCTTTCCTCACTGACCAACCCGGCTACCGCGCAGGTGGCTTACCGGGTCAACTTCAGCACCTCGCTGATTGGCGAGCTGCAGCGCGATATGGTGATGAACCTGCTGCTGGATAACGGCAAGTGGACCGTGCAGTGGGAAGACGGCATGATTATGCCGGAGCTGCGCGGCGGCAACAAGCTGGCGATGGACATTAAGATTCCGGCCCGCGCCAACATTTATGACAAGGACGGCACGGCCCTGGTCGCTCAGGCGGACGCTTACTCGCTGGGGGTCGACCCCTCGGCCATCGAAGATGACCAGGAGGGGGCGCTGCTGACTTACCTGTCACGGTTGACCGGCAAGCCGGCGGCCTGGATCCGGGCTTTGTACGAAGACCAGCGCGGCATCCCCGGCTACGTGCCGGTGGGCGAGGCTCTGGCGCAGGACGTGCAGGAACGCTATGACACCCTCTCGGGCATCAGCGGCCTGATCTGGTACCCCTTCAGCTCACGCTACTACTATGATGAAGGCATCGCCCCGCACGTCACCGGCTACGTCCAGCCCATCCCGGCCGAGGAAGCCGAGGAATACCAGCGCGAGGGTTACCGCATCGACGAGAAGGTGGGCATGTCGGGTTTGGAGAAGTGGGGCGAAAGCTACCTCTCGGGGCAGCGCGGCGCGTCGCTGTATGTGATCAAGCCCAACGGCGAGGTGGTTACCCGATTGGCACAGACCGACCCGCAGCCCAGCCAGGCGGTCTACACAACCCTGGACGCCAACTTTCAAGAAGGCGTGCAGCGAGCCCTCACCGGTTTCACCGGCGCGGCGGTGGTGCTGGAACGTGACACGGGGCGGGTGCTGGCCATGGCTTCCTCACCGGATTTCGACCCCAACCTGTTCGAGGTCACCAACTACAACTGGCAGTATTCCGGCGGCCTGTTCGGCTCGATCGAGCGACCCTTCCTCAACCGGGCCACGCAGGGCGGTTACCCGCTCGGCTCAGTGTTCAAGATCATCACCACCGCGGCGGCCCTGCAGAGCGGCCTGTACAACAAAGACACGGTTTATGAATGCGGCGGTTATTTCACCGAGCTGCCCGGCGTGACCCTGGAAGACTGGACGGTGGCCCATGAGGTGTCTCCCAGCGGCACGCTGACTTTGCCGGAAGGCCTCATGCGCTCCTGCAACCCGTACTTCTACCATATCGGCCTCGACCTGTACCGCCAGAACCTGCCCAAAGCCGTCTCGGAGATGGCGCGTGGCTTTGGCCTGGGCAAGTCGACCGGCATCGAGCAGGTGGCCGAGGATACCGGCAACATACCCGACCCGACCAGCGAGTTGGACGCCACCAGCCTGGCGATCGGCCAGGGCGCAACCCTGGTGACGCCGCTGCAGGTCGCCAACTTTATCGCCGCGGTCGGCAACGGCGGCACGCTCTACCGCCCGCAGGTGGTCGAGAAGATCGTCTCGCCGGACGGAACCGAAAGCTACACCTTCAAGCCGGAAGAGCGCAGCAAGCTGCCGGTCTCGGCAGAGAATTTGAAGATCATCCAAGACGCCATGCGCAGCGTCGTTTCCAACCCGCGCGGCACGGCTTACCGCACCTTCGTGGGCCTGAACGTGCCGGTGTATGGCAAGACCGGCACGGCAGAGAACCCGCCGTACGACCCGCACGCCTGGTTTGCCGGGTACACCAACTCGACCCGCACCGATAAGCCCAACATCGCCATCGCCGTGATCGCCGAGAACGGCGGTGAGGGCTCGGAGGTCGCAGCGCCCATCTTCCGGCGGATCGTCGAGCTGTATTACGACGGCAAGCCCACCCGCCTGTATCCTTGGGAAGCGGATTACTACGTGACCGAGACGCCTACGCCGTTGGTTACGGATACGCCGCAGCCGGCCATGACGGAGACGCCTTCAGGATGAGCCAAGAACGCGTTCCCGGTTTGGTCACCCGCTTGCAGTCCGGGTTTTATTCGGTGGAGACCGAACAAGGAACGGTGGTTTGTCGATTGCGCGGCCGTTTGAAGAAAGGCTCGTGGGATGAGGACGTCATCGCAGCGGGCGACCGTGTGATGATCAGCCTGCAGCAGGACGGCACCGGCATGGTAGAAGAGGTGCTGCCGCGCGAGAAGGCGCTGATCCGCATGGCGCCTACGCCGCGCGGACTGTACAAGCAAGTGCTGCTGGCTAACCCGGACCAGATGGCCCTGGTGTTTGCCAGCGCCAACCCGGAGCCGCACCTGCGCATGTTGGATCGCTTTTTGGTGATCTGTGAGAAGCAAGGCATCCCACCGCTGATCGTGGCAAACAAGGTCGACCTGGTTGGGCTGGAGCGGGCGCAAGAGATCTTTTCCCTGTACGAGCCAATTGGATATCCGGTCCTTTATACCTCAACCAAAACCGGCCTGGGCATCGACGCCCTGCATGAACATTTGCGCGGCAAGCTGACGGGCCTGGCCGGTCCATCTGGCGTGGGCAAGACCAGCCTGCTGAACGCGATCCAGCCGCACCTGGGCCTGGAGGTGCGTGAAGTCAGCGAGTTCGACCTCGAAGGGCCGGCACACCACGCTGGTGCGCGAGCTGTTCCCACTGGCGGGGGGCGGTTACCTGGCCGACCTGCCCGGGCTGCGCGTGTTGTCGCTGTGGGACACCGAGCCGGAGGAGCTGGACGGCTATTTCCCGGAGATTCGCCCGTTTGTGGCGCAGTGCTACTTTAGCAACTGCACCCATCGCAGCGAGCCCGACTGCGCCGTGCGCGACGCAGTCGAGGCGGGGCAGATTAGCCCCGAGCGGTATCGCTCGTATCTCAAGCTGCGGTATGGGGAGGAAGAGGAGTAAGCGCGTAAGTCCTTACGCTTTTCATTGTAATTAAAGGAGATAACAGTATGGCAACACCTCGATTGAGCTGGGAGATGCTGACGCTGCACCTGCGCAACCCCTTCCGGCTGTCCTATGGGGTCAGCGACACCCGGCAGGCTTTCTGGCTGCGACTGGAAGGCGACCAGGGTTGGGGGGAGGGCACCATCCCGCCGTATTACCAGGTTGACCCGGCGGCGATGATCGCCAGGTGGCAGCGGGCGGCCGAGAGCAGCCGGCCCTTCCCGGACGATCCGCTGGACATCCCGGATTGGGTGGGAACAGACGGCCCGGCCCCGGCGCGCTCGGCGCTGGAGCTGGCGCTGTACGATCGCATTGGTCGCGAACAGGGGCTGCCGCTGTACGCCCTGCTCGATTTACCCAAGCCGCAGCCCAAACAGACCGCCTTCACCATCGCCATCGATACGCCTGAGGGCATGGCGAACATGGCCAAGAAGATCGCCGGTTATCCGATCATCAAGGTCAAGCTGGGCAGCGACGATGATGAGGCCTGTATCCGCGCCATCCGCGAAGCCCGCCCGGATGCGCGCCTGTTGGTAGACGCCAACGCCGGTTGGAGCTATGCCGAGGCTGTGCGGAACATCCCGGCGCTGATGCGCTATAACCTGGAGCTGATCGAGCAGCCGCTGCCGCGTGAAAATATCGAGGAGATGGGGCGGCTGCAAGAAATTTGCCCGGCGCCGATCGTGGCGGATGAGTTGGTGCAGTCGCTGGAAGACGTGGAGCGCCTGGCGGCGGCCGGGGTGCAGGGCATCAATTTAAAGCTGATGAAGCTGGGTGGCCTGACACCCGCAGTCGAGATCTTGAAGCGGGCGCACGAGCTGGGGCTGCGGATCATGCTGGGCTGCATGATCGAGACTTCGATTGGCGTGACCGCCATGGCGCACCTGATGGCCTACGCCGAGTGGCTCGACCTGGATCCGCCGATCCTGATCACAAACGACCCGTTTGAAGGCGTTCAGTACGACGAGCAGGCCTTCGTCACGCTCCCCAACCGGCCGGGGATTGGGGCGATCAAGAGAGAATCTGGAGAATTGAAATGACCGACAACATCGAAACCGTTTTGAAGGATTTGCGAGAACGCTACCGTGATCGACGCATTCATCTTTTGGATGTGACCGTGGAGTCTCAACAGGCTGACTGTGTGATGCTGGCCGGGCGGGCGCTCGACCAGGAGGTGTTGGATGTGATGCGGCAGGCGTTCCTGGAACGTCTGCCGGAGTTGCAGCTGGACCTGAGCGGCGTGACGACCCTGCGACAGCCGGACCCGTTGGTGCTGCGCGTGGCGACCAACTTGACCCACTTGCACGCCGAGCCTTCCTGGCTGTCTGAGATGGACAGCCAGTTGTTCTACGGATGGCCGCTGGAGATCATGCAGGAGCGCGGCAAGTGGGTGAACGTGCGCCAGATGGATGGCTATATGGGCTGGGCGTACCGGCCATACCTGACGGACGAGCCGGTCCCCGCGCCGACGCATCTGGTGGTCGCACCGGTCAGCCGGCTGCGAACCAGCCCCGAGCGCGGCAGCCAGACACTGACGCGCTTGCTGGGTGGCAGCGCCGTGACAGTGGTGGGCGCGCAAGGCGATTGGGTTGAGGTGATCGCCAACCGGCGCGGCTGGATGCCGGTCAAACGGCTGCGCGCTTTAGACGCTCTGCCACAGACGGCCGCGGAAAAACGCCAGACGATGGTCAAAGACGGCCTGCGCCTGATCGGTGTGCCCTATCTATGGGGGGGCTGCAGCGCCAACGGGATCGACTGCTCGGGCCTGGCGCAGCTGCTGCACCGCCTGGTGGGAATCCGTACGCCGCGAGATGCCGATCAGCAGTACCGCGCCGGAACCAAGATCGAGCCGCCCTTCGAGCCGGGAGACCTGTTGTTCTTCGGCGACCCGAACAACCAGAGTTGCATCGACCACGTGGGCGTCAGCCTGGGCGGGTGGAAGCTGCTGCATTCTTCACGGGCGAACAACGGGGTGTACGTGGACGACGTGCAGGAAGTGGAGCATCTGCGGATGGATTTCTTTGGGGCTGCCAGTTATTTGCGCTAACCGCCAGACTTGAAGGAGAAAATCCGGACCTCATTTTTGAGATCCGGATTTCTATTTTAAGTGAATGGCGATTGCAAGGATATGGGCTGAGGCAGATGATTGGCAGGATAGGGAGTCTCCTGATTAAGGAATAGGGTTTTTCCCCATTGTGAGAGATTCTAAATTTGTTTTAATGATAGTGTACGAATTGAGCGGTTGAAGAGGGGGAAACAAAGCGCTCGATCCTTACAAAAGGGAATAATGGATCTGCAAGACGCGCTTTATTCAGAACCAGCGCGCAAGCACGAGGGAAGCCCGCGGCCTTCGGGTGGCTCCAGGTTCTAAGTGGGTAAGGCCATACTTCAGGAGGGTACACCCCGACAAACCGGTCTGCGGTGTCACGAGCAATTCGATTTTCAACATGCACCAGCCCGAAACAGCTTTTAGGCTCAGGGGGACTTTCAGCCTAAACGGTAAAGTGGAGCAAGAATGCTCCACTTTACTCGTTAAGATGCAAGCAATTTTCCCAGTTCGCCAAAAATTGGATACAGTTTGGTTTCGTCTTCCATCTTTTGCGTGAGGAGGAACATTTCCAGGTTGCGGGTGTAGCCCCAATCGTGCAGCACTGCGGGGATCGAGCCGGTCTTGTGGTAGAAGCGGACACCGTCGCGCGGCAGGTCGCGCATCAGCAGGGCGTCATCCTGGCAGACTCGCAGCAGCGCTTCAACCCAGACACGGGTCTCAGGCTCCAGGTTGTGGATCAAAGCGTACAGGCGGATACAATCTTGCACGCCCATCCAATTGTCGCGACCTTGAGAGCGCGCCTCGAAGTCCATCAGCTTGCGCTCCAAGGCGGTCTCTTTAAGTTCCAACCCCTGGCGGAAGACCCGTTCGATGCGCTCTAGCCCGAGCTTGCGCACGATCAGGTTGGTGCACTGGTTGTCTGATACGGCGATCATCATCAGCAGCACGTCGCGATAGGGCAGCCGGCGCGCCCCAAGCAGCCAGGAAAAGCCTGCGCCATAAACGGCGGGCTCGTCATCCAGGCTGCAGAGCTCGTCGCGGTTGACCTGACCGGCCCGTTCCAGCTCGACCCAGGCCAGCAGGAGCGGCACCTTGATCAGCGATGCAGACGAGAAGCGCTCGCAGTTGGCCCGCAAGAAGGGCTCTTCGTCTTTACGGTGGATGTACAGGGCATAGTCGCATCCAAATTGATGCAGGGATTGAAGGATTTGGGGGGTTTCCATGAGGTTATTATATGCAAATTTTGTGGTTTTGAAGCGCGGTCGACGCAGTAAAACAACAAAATTTCAACAAAAAACTGGCAGACTCTAGAGGAGCGGGGTATTCCGCCGAAAGAACTGACTTAAACCCTACTGGAGAACTATATAAAACCCTACTGTGGTACTACCATAAGGGGGTTCGACTGACTTATAAATGATTTAGAGGTTTGACATTACAGTTTTTTCAGTGTATACTGACGTGAACTTTTTACGGGAGACCTCGTCACGAGAGGTGATGATGTTTCTTTGTATTATCCCCAATCTAATTCTCTAAGAGGGCACAATTGCATGGCCGATTTACTGAATGTTCAGGGCCTCGAAACGCAGTTCCGAACGAGAGAGGGAATCGTACATGCCGTTAACGGCGTGTCGTTCCATCTGAAGGAGGGAGAAACACTAGGAATTGTGGGAGAGAGTGGATGCGGTAAGAGTGTGACTGTTATGTCCATGCTGCGCCTCATCCCATCCCCTCCTGGAAAAGTTGTGGCTGGAAAAGCCATCTACCAGGGAAAAGATCTTTTGAAGATGTCGGATGAAGAAATCCGGCACATCCGCGGTTCGCAGATCAGCATGGTCTTCCAAGACCCGATGACCTCGTTCAACCCGGTGCTGACCATTGGCCGGCAGGTTGCCGAACCGCTCGAAATCCATAACGGAACGCATCGCCAGCAGGCGCTCGACCGGGCGGCTGAGATGCTCGAAATGGTGGGCATCCCATACGCTAAAGATCGCCTCAACGATTACCCGCACCAGTTCTCCGGCGGTATGCGCCAGCGCGTGATGATCGCGATGTCGCTGATCTGCACCCCACAGATCCTGATCGCCGATGAGCCCACCACTGCACTGGATGTGACCATCCAGGCGCAGATTGTGGAGCTGGTGAAGCGGCTGCGTGATGAACTGGGCATGGCCATCGTTTGGATTACACACGACCTGGGCATCATTGCGGGCCTGGCCGACCGGGTGGCCGTCATGTATGCCGGCTTCATCATTGAGGAAGCCAATGTAAAGCCATTGTATTTGGATCCACAGCATCCTTATACCCTCGGTTTACTCAACAGCCTGCCCAGAATGGACGAGACCGGTTACCGCCGGCTCGCCTCGATCGACGGTTTACCGCCTGTCTTGCTGGAGAAGCCGAGCTACTGCCCGTTCGCTCCGCGCTGCACGTTCGCTGTCGATCACTGCTGGAAAGAAAATCCCCCGCTCATGCCGGTTGGCCCCGACCATACCGTTGCCTGCTGGGTCGACCCTAAAACCGGTGAGGAACGCTAATGAGCGCAGATAAGAAAAAAATCCTTCGCGTTAATAATCTGGTAAAACACTTCCCGATCACTCGTGGAATTCTCATCCAGCGCCAAGTGGGCGCTGTTCATGCGGTCGATGACGTCAGCTTCGACATTTTGAAGGGTGAGACGCTCGGCCTGGTCGGTGAGTCCGGATGCGGCAAGTCGACGACTGGACGCACCATTTTGCAGTTGTACCGCCCGACCGCGGGTCAGGTCTTCTTCGAGGACCAGAACCTGGTTGAAATGAAGGGCGAGGACCTGCGCAAGATGCGCCGCAAGATGCAGATGATCTTCCAGGACCCTTACGCCAGCCTGAATCCTCGCATGACCGTTGGTGAGATCATCGGCGAGCCGATGGTTATCCATAAGACCGCCGATGGCAAAGAGCAGCAGGACCGGGTCCAGTATTTGCTGCGCATGGTGGGTTTGAACCCGGCTTTCGCCAACCGCTACCCGCATGAGTTCTCCGGCGGACAGCGCCAGCGCATCGGCGTGGCGCGCGCCCTGGCGCTCGATCCAGAGCTGATCATCTGCGACGAGCCCATTTCGGCGCTCGACGTGTCCATCCAGGCACAGGTTGTCAACCTGCTGGAGGACCTGCAGCGTGATCTGAATCTCACATACCTTTTCATTGCCCATGACCTCTCTATGGTTCGCCATATCAGCGATCGTGTGGCGGTCATGTATCTCGGCATCATTGTTGAGCTTACGACGCGGGAAGAGCTTTACAGCCATCCACTGCATCCTTACACTCAGGCTTTACTTTCCGCTGTTCCGATCCCGGATCCGATGTCAGAAGAAAAGCGCAAGCGCATTATCCTTCAGGGAGACGTTCCTTCGCCAGTGAACCCGCCCTCCGGATGCCGCTTCCGCACTCGCTGCCCGCTGGCCACAACCATTTGCGCCGAAGCAAAGCCAGAATTCCGGGAAGTGAGCCCTGGTCACTTTGTTGCGTGTCATCTAGTCTAATCTTTGAGAGGAGGTGGTGCCTGGAGCAGGGACGTAAAACGCTTCAAGTCTCGTAGTTCCATCATCAATGCTTGTTACACAATCTTGTCCAATTCACACAGAGGTAATTTAGGAGGAGAAAAAATGCGTTCAAGAGTATTCGCAGTGATTGCTTTACTCGCTTTAGCTAGCATGGTCTTGGCTGCTTGTCAGCCTGCCGCGCCGGCGACCCCGGAGGCCACTGTTGTGGCCGCTCCGGTCGTAAAGACGTTGGATCTGAATATGGGGCCTGGAGACATCCCGACCCTGGATCCCTCGCTGGCTGAGGATACCTCATCCATCACCATTATTGAGAACATCACCGTTGGCGTGACTGTCCAGAACGAAGAGACTTCCGCCCTTGAGCCCGGTATCGCCACGAACTGGGACATGAGCGCGGATGGAACGGTTTACACCTTCCACCTGCGCAACGATGTTCCCTGGGTTAAATACGATGCTGTCAGCAAGCAGGTTGTTCCTGTGCAAGACTGCGATGGCAACACTCGCAACGTCAAGGCCCAGGACTTCGTCTATGGCGCCTACCGCACCCTGCTTCCCGCCAACGCTTCCCCATACGCCTACGTGATGGACTTCGTCCTCGCCGGCGCAACGGAATTCAACAACGGCGATACTGAAGACTTCAGCACCGTCGGCATCAAGGCCGTCGACGACAACACCGTCGAGATGACCTTCAAGTCACCGGCTGCCTTCAACGCCGCCATCGCCGGTATGTGGATCGCCCGTGCGGAACCGCAATGGCTGATCGAAGGCGACGACTGCACCGATGCCCGTGGCGATCGCTGGATCGAGACCGGCTTCAACCAGAGCTATGGCCCCTACGCCCTCAAGGAATGGGTCCATGACTCCTACATCACCCTGATTAAGAACCCCCTGTGGCCCGGTCAGGACAACATCCCTGTTGCCAAGATCGACGAGGTCCACTGGTCCATGCTGGATGAGCAGCCTGCGTTCGCCGACTACGAAGCCGGCAACCTGGATTCCGCTGCCGTTCCTTCGGCTGACATCGACCGCGTGAAAGCGGATCCGATCCTGTCCGAAGAACTGAAGATCTACCCCTCCTTGTGCACTTACTACTTTGGCTTCAATACCACCAAGCAGTTCGTGGATGACCAGCGCATTCGCCTGGCCCTGTCCGAGGCTGTGGATCGCCAATCTCTGATCGACAACGTGCTCAAGGGCGGCCAAGAACCCGCTCAGTGGTTCTCTCGCCCCGGCCTGGCCGGCGCCCCCACCATTGCAGACCACCCCGATTTGGGTGTGAAATACAATGTTGAAGATGCCAAAGCCCAGCTGCAGTCCTACATGGACGAGAAGGGCCTGACGACCTCTGACATCGACCTGACCCTTATGTTCAACACCTCCTCGGGCCACCAGCGTATCGCTGAGGCCGTGCAGGCCATGTGGAAGGACAACCTGGGTCTGGATGTCAAGCTGACCAACCAGGAATGGAAAGTCTACCTGGAAACCACCAAGGGCCCCGACACCCCGCAGATTTGGCGCAATGGTTGGTGCTTGGACTACGCCGATGCCAATAACTTCATTGGCGAGGTTATGCTCCCCGGTGGTTCGGCCAACCCGACCGATGCATCCGGCGCCCCCCAGGGTGGCCTGATGTGGAGCGATGATCAGTTCAACACCATCGTTAAAGACGCCGCCAAGGAACTCGATCCTGCCAAGCGTGTCGACATGTACGCTCAGGCCGAGGAAATCCTGGTGAAGACCGACGCGGTCATCATCCCGCTGTACTGGTACACCTCTGTTGGTGTCACCAAACCATACGTGACCCGCACCTATGCTGTTGGCGGTCACAACATCGTCTATCACTGGGACGTTGATATGGCCCAGAAGATGGGTAAGTAGTATAATCACGCACTAAAGATGGGGAGGGGGGTTCGCCCCCCTCCCCATCCTAAAACTAAAGCTGCTTTATGCAGCTGTTACCCGGAGGAAATATGGGTCGTTATATCGCCCGTCGTTTGATCTACCTTGTGGCTGTTCTGCTGGTTGTATCGGCTATCACCTTTGGCCTGATGCATGCCGTGCCAGGAGGCCCCTTCGACCGTGAAAAGGCGCTTCCACCGGAAATTATGGCAAACCTGGAAAAACGCTATAATCTTGATGCTCCATTAATTGTTCAGTACGGTAGATACCTCCAGGATGTCGTTCTTCCTAAGTTCACCAGCGAAGGGCCGAGTGGCAGCCTTGAAAACGATCACTTGATCAACATTAAGTTAGGCAGCATTTGGTTCCGTTGGATGAACTTTGGTCCCTCATACACTTCCCGCAGCCGCACAGTCAACGATATCTTCCGCCAACAGTTGCCGATTTCCATACAGTTAGGCCTGATGGCCCTGGTGGTTGCCATGACCATTGGCATGCCAATGGGGATCATCTCGGCCCTTAAGCAAAACACCATTTTCGATTATGTGGGCATGAGTGTTGCCATTTTTGGAGTCTCTGTACCGGTGATCGTACTCGGTCCAATCCTGGTGTGGCTGTTTGGAGTCCAGCTGAAATGGCTCCCACCTACCGGATGGGGCTCTAAGCCTCCGTATCTTCTGGGTTTCCTTCCCAAGGATCTCGGTTGGGACTTCTTCAAGTACGCCATCATGCCTGCGGTTGCCCTTGGTCTTGGCAGCTCGGCGATTATCGCCCGCCTGACCCGCGCCAGCCTGCTCCAGGTTGTCCGTGAGGATTACATCCGCACCGCCCGGTCGAAGGGCCTGCAGGAACGCCTGATCATCACCCGCCATGCGCTGAAGAACTCGCTGATCCCGGTCATCACCGTATTGGGACCCATGTTCGCCGCCCTGATAACCGGTACCTTTGTCACGGAGTTAGTCTTTGGTATCCCCGGTATGGGCCGCTACTTCGTCACCAGCATCACCAACCGTGACTACCCTGTGATCATGGGTACGATCCTGTTATATGCGGTGTTCCTGGTCATTGCGAACCTGTTCGTCGACATCATTTATGCCTATCTCGACCCGCGCATCCGCTATGAATAGGCGAAAGAAGTTTTGTAAGGAGGATGTATGACTGCACAATTAAACGCGGAGTCCCAAAATTTAGGAGGCGGCCAGCCGCTGACTCAGAAGGGTGAAAGCCTGTGGATGGATGCCGTCCGCCGGCTGCTTCGCAACAAAGGTGCTGTGGTGGGCCTGGTCCTGATCGTCATCTTGTTCTTATCGGCTATTTTTGCGAACTTGATTGCTCCGTATCCGTTCGACAAACAGGTTCTGACCGATCAAAATAAGGCGCCCACCTGGATCTTAAACGTTTTCCCGTCAATGAAGCCGTACGTGCAGGTGTCGAATAATTATCCTCTCGGCGCCGACTACGTGGGCCGTGACCTGTTCAGCCGGATCGTTTACGGCGCGCGCATCTCACTGACGGTGGCTTTGATTGGGCCGTTGATCAGCCTGCTGATCGGCGTGACCTACGGCAGCATCTCGGGCTACTTTGGAGGCAATGTCGACAACATCATGATGCGCGTCGTGGACGTGCTGTACGCCTTCCCCGGCTTGTTGTTCATCATTCTGATGCTGGCCTTCTTCCGCTCGACGTTCTCTCACCCCGACCCCGGCTCGTTTACCTATGCGATCAGCGCCATGGATGCCAAGCTGGGAGGTATGCTCTTTATCTTCATTGGTATTGGGCTGACCGCCTGGGAGACCATGGCGCGCCTGACGCGCGGTCAAGTGCTGTCTGTGCGCGAGAAGGAATTCATCGAAGCCGCCCGTACCATCGGCGCCACGGATGGCCGGATCGTGTTCCGCCACATCCTGCCGAACATCGTTGGTCCGCTTGTGGTGGCAGAGACCCTGGCGATCCCGGGCTACATCAGCACGGAAGCCTTCCTGTCATTCATCGGCCTGGGCGTCAACCCGCCGACCCCCTCGTGGGGCGCGATGATCTCGGACGGTTCCAGCGTGGTGCGCACCTACCCGAACCAGACGATCTTCCCGGCGCTGGCGCTGGCGATTACCATGTTTGCTTTCAACTTCCTCGGCGACGGCCTGCGCGATGCGCTCGATCCTCGTTTGCGGGGAACCCAGTAGTTCGAAACACACAGGGGGAGACACGGAGACGCGGTGATCATCAAGGTCACCGCGTCTCCGTGTCTCCACCCCTTTTTTTATGAGAAAGTCTTCGCCTACGCTCACCACTTTGTCAGAGTGGTTTATAATTGCCCACGTTACCCGTGCTTTATCATTGTTACTAGCTTTGGAGGAATGCCAATGCGATTGCCCTTGTTGAAACGATCATCTGTTTGGGGGGCGCTTTTCGGCCTGAGCCTGCTGCTGGCCGCCTGCGGACCCGCAGCGCCGGCGCCAGACGCGACCAAAGTCTCTCAGCCCGCAGAGACAGCCACACAGCCTGCTCCGGCTGCAACCCTGACAGCCACGCAAACCCCACCCCGCAGTTTGGTCATCTGCCTGGGCCAGGAGCCTGAAACTTTATATGCTTACGGCAGCTCGTCACGCAGCATGTGGAGCGTCCTGGAGGCCGTTTACGACGGCCCAATCGACACACGCAGCTTTCGCTCGCAGCCGGTCATCCTCCAGAACATCCCCGACCTAACGAACGGCGGGGCAAAGATCGAGGCAGTGGACGTCACGGGCGGCGAGGAAGTGGTGGATGCGGAAGGCAGCCTGACCACCCTATCCGCCGGGACACTGGTGCTGCCGAGTGGCTGCTCTGACCAGGGGTGCGCCGTGAGCTATGACGGCGTCGGCACCCTGCAGATGGACCGCCTCACGCTCACCTACTCGCTGCTGCCGGGGCTGACCTGGTCGGACGGTTCGCCGCTGACCATGGATGACTCGGTTTTCTCGTATCAGGTTTCCGCCGACCCGGCGACGCCGGTCTCCAAGGATATCGTTTACCGCACCGATTCTTACACGGCGCTGGATGAAACCAGCGCCCAATGGGTGGGTTTACCCGGTTACCTGCCCGCCGCTTATGACAATTTCTTCTGGCTGCCGTTTCCGCGCCACCTGTGGGGCCAGATGGCTGCGCAGGATTTGCTGACTGCAGACGCCTCTACCCACAGCCCACTTGGCTGGGGGCCGTATCAGCTGCGCGAGTGGGTGCAGGGCGATCACATCACCCTGGAAAAGAACCCCAACTACTTCCGCACATCTGAGGGCCTGCCCAAGTTCGATACACTGGTGTACCGCTTCCTGGGCGAGCCGGCCGACAATAACATTGCGGCGCTGCTGATCAGCGAATGTGACGTGGTGGATCAGACCTCCCTGTTAGACGAGCAGCTCGAACAGGTGCTGGAGCTGCAGCGTGATGGCAAGCTCAAAGCCTACATCGGCCAGGGGCCGGAGTGGGAGCACGTGGATTTTGGCATCAAGCCCTCCTCTTACGATGACGGCTTCCAGCCGTACAACGGTGACCGTGCCGACCTGTTTGGCGACGTGCGCGTGCGCAAGGCGTTCACCTACTGCATGGACCGCCAGGGCATCGCCGATCAGCTGCTGTTCGGGCAGGCGAGCGTGCCGGCCGGGTTCGTGCCGCCCTCGCATCCGCAGTACTTGCAGGACCTGGTCCCGCTGCAGTTCGACCCGAATGAAGGCGCGCGCTTGCTGGATGAGGTGGGCTGGAAGGATTACGACGGAGACCCCGCTACGCCGCGCACTGCAGCCGGTGTGAGCGGCGTGACCGACGATACGCCTTTGACGGTCAATTACGTGACCTCCGAGGCGCCGCTGCGGACCGAGATTGCCCGGCGGCTGTCGGATTCGATGGAGCAGTGCGGCATCCAGCTGAATGTGCAGACCCTGCCGGTGGGCGAATTGTATGCGCCGGGGCCGGATGGAGTGCTGTTTGGGCGCAACTTCGAGCTGGCCGAGTTCGCCTGGGAAGCCGGGAACGAATCGTCTTGCTTCCTGTATCAAAGTGACCAGATTCCCACGGCTGAGAACGGCTGGCTGAAGGTGAACGTGACCGGCTACGGAAGCGTGGCCTACGATAGCGCCTGCCAGTCGGTGCGCATGGCGAACCCCGCTCAGCCCGACATCTATCAACAGAAGCAAGCGGACGTGCAGCGCCTGTTCGCGGAGGAACTGCCGTCGGCGCCGCTTTATTTCCGGTTAAAAATGGCCATCTCGCGCCCGGACCTGTGTGGACTGGACATGGACGTGACCGCTCGCAGCGCCTTGTGGAACTTGGAATCGTTGGATTACGGTGAGGGCTGCCAGTAGGAGCAGCTGCTCGATTCCAACAGGGTCTATCAGAACCATCGGAGTGGGGTGTTGTGACGCCCCGCTCCGATTTCTTTTATATGCCCTGAAGATAGTTCTCCAGTAGCTTGACCAATCTTTTGCATCCGGTTAACTTATTATTAACCGGATGCTGTGGTGTTTGCAGCCGGAAATGGAGTCCTACATCTCTAAGACTGAATCAACAGGAGGCAGGATGACCGTTGAACTGAATGTGAACAAGTCACCGTTGGGTGGAGATCTGCTGACTCAGAAGGGTGAAAGCCTGTGGATGGATGCCTTGCGGCGGCTGATCCGCAACAAGGCTGCCGTGGTGGGCGGAGCGATTATCATCGTTCTGTTCCTTTTGGCCATTTTTGCGGATGTCATCGCTCCATATTCTTTCGATAAGCAAATCCTGACCGATCAGAACGCTGCTCCGGCGTGGATTTTGAAGGTCTTCCCGTCGATGCAGCCATATGTCAAGGTGTCCAACAGCTATATCCTGGGCGCCGACTACGTGGGCCGTGACCTGTTCAGCCGGATCATCTATGGCGCGCGCATCTCGCTAACCGTGGCGCTGATCGGGCCGTTGATCAGCTTGCTGATCGGCGTGACCTACGGCAGCATCTCGGGCTACGCGAGCGGCAGTGTGGACAACATCATGATGCGCATCGTGGACGTCTTATTCGCCTTCCCGAACCTGTTGTTCATCATTCTGATGCTGGCCTTCTTCCGCTCGACGTTCTCTCACCCAGACCCCGGCTCGTTTACCTATGCGATCAGCGCCATGGATGCCAAGCTGGGTGGCATGCTGTTCATCTTCATTGGCATCGGACTGACTGCCTGGCAGGGCATGGCGCGCCTGACGCGCGGTCAAGTGCTGTCTGTGCGCGAGAAGGAATACGTCGAGGCGGCCCGCACGGTAGGGGCCACCAACGGGCGCATCCTGTTCCGCCACATTTTGCCCAACGTGGTCGGCCCCTTGATCGTGGCGGAGACCCTGGCGATCCCGGGCTACATCAGCACGGAAGCCTTCCTGTCGTTCATCGGCCTGGGCGTCAACCCGCCGACCCCCTCGTGGGGTGCGATGATCTCGGACGGTTCCAGCGTGGTGCGCACCTACCCGAACCAGACGATCTTCCCGGCGCTAGCGCTGGCGATCACCATGTTCGCTTTCAACTTCCTCGGCGATGGCCTGCGAGATGCGTTCGATCCACGCCTGCGCGGAACCCAATAACTGAGACACACAGGCACGGAGATCGGGAGACGCAGTGATCCGAAAGATCACTGCGTCTCCCGATTTGTGTCTGCACACACCGGCTTACAGTTTTCATAACTCCCCCCGCATCGATTGACTAGGCTCACTGCGTATGCTATAGTGCCATTGGAAGTCGAATTGTCCAATCACCGCACAATGGAATCAAACATGGCAGCCAAAAAGAAACGTGTGCTAATCGTCGAAGATGCTCTGGACGTTGCCCGTCTGATCAGCAGTGCCCTCGAAAGCGTCGACCCTAACCTCAAGATCATGATTTGTCCCTCCGCCGAGGAGGCGATGTTGGAATCGGCGCGGGTGGCCGTGCAGCTGCTCATCACGGACATCCGCCTGCCGGGTATTTCCGGCACAGAGATGATCCGCAAAATCCGGAGGCGCAGCCCCGATCTGAAGGTCATTTTAATTACCGGACTGACCGAGACGCAGATTGGACGGCAGATGGATGGTATCCAGGCGCAGGGCTTCTTCCGCAAACCGTTCGATCTGAACGCGCTGATCGATGTGGCTGAGCGCTGCCTGAGCGACGAAGAGAAGGCTGCGGAGCAGTCTGCCGATCAGGATGCGCCGGCTGAGCCGGTGAAACCAGAAGCACAGGCGCAGCCTTCGCAGCCGGGAGCGCTTACGGCGGAATCACCAAAGAAGGCCGATCTCGTAGAACCATTGGCAAAGCATCTGACCAGGCTGCGCCAGGACGCCAATGCGCTGGCGGTTGTGCTGATGGACTCGGAGGGGAAGGTGAGAGCCATGGTGGGGGAGTTCCCCGGCGGGGCGTTCGAGCAGAAGTGGGCCGCACCGGTGCTGGAGGCGTTGGACGGGCAGAAAGCGCTGTCGCAGCGCATGGGCCTGGAAGCGCCCCAATCGGCGCTGATCCTGCATGGCAAGGTCGTTAACCTGGTGATTGCCGCGCTGGGCGCGTATACCCTGGCGTTGGCGATCCGGCCGCAAGCCAGCCTGCTGCGACTGGCCCTGGCGCTGGAAGAGGCCTTGAGCGGGCAAGCGCAGATCGAAGCGGTCTTGAAGAATATGGCGGCTGCAGCGCTCGTGCCGGTGAGGGCGGAGACGCCATTAGAGAAGCCGCAAGAGTCCCGGTCGATTGCGGTGGATGCGCTCTCTCCAAAAGAGCTGCCTGAGCCGGTGAAGGAAACGCTGCCTGAGGGGCCGAAAGCTCCCAAAGCCGCCAGGCCGCCCGAGCCGGAGGCCGGACTGGGCAGCCTGGCGGCCCTGTTTGATGCGGGCGGCGGCGGTCTGAAGAACGAAGATGTGGATGCTTTCTGGGATTCGTTAGCCGAGGCCAGCGCCATCGAGCCGCTGGCGAAGGACTCGATCTCGTTCGAGAAGGCGCGCAAGCTGGGGTTGGTGAACGATTTCGGGGATTAAAAGTAGACAGAATCATAAACCGGCGGGCTTGAAAGCCCGCCGGTTTTGGTTTTCCGAAAAGTCTCAGTGACTTACTCTGAGATATCCCACTTTTCATAGCGGTCGTAACCGGTGATGGATTGGGTATCCTGAACGCGAGGCAGGCGCAAGATGCGGCTGGAATACCAGCGCAGCGGCATGACAGCGGCCTCATCGTAGACCAGGATCTGCTCTGCCTGGGCATACAATTCCATGCGAGCGTCCGGATCGGTTTCGACTGCGGCGTCTTCCAGCAGCTTAATGAACTCATCGTACTTGGGATTGTCCCAGGTGTCGGTCTTGCTGGGGTCATATGCCCAGTCGACCACGTCCTGGTAGGCGCCGCCGGGAGCGAAGACTTCATAGAGGAAATTGTTGGCGTCGGGGTAGTCCTGCACCCATGAGCCGCGGTAGACGTTGTTCTGACCATCTTTGCGGCTGACTTTGAAGACCGCCCATTCCTGATTAACCAACTCGACTTTGATGCCGAGATTGTCCTGCCACATGGCCTGGACGGTCTCGGCGATCTTCTTGTTGGCGTCGCCGGTGTTGAACATCAGGCTAATGGTTACATCGGCAGCGCTCTGGCCTTTCTCGGTCAGATATTCATTCATGAGCGCCTTGGCCTGCTCGGGGTCATAGTTGATGCCGAGATCGGGGTATAGTTCAGGCTTGGGAGCGCCGGCCGCGCCAGGGTTGGTGAAGAAAGGTGAAGGGATGCCATCTTTGATGACGTTGTTGATCAACGACTGGCGGTCGATGGACATGGACAGAGCCTGGCGGACGCGCACATCGTCGGTGGGCGGCAGCTGGGCATTGTAAGCGTAGAATTCAGTGCCGAGGGTGTAGGTGTAGGTCACCATATCGGCGTACTGCGGATCGGCCAGGATGCGATCTTGATCGCTGGACGGAATGCCGGCGGAATCCAAGTTGCCGGCCTCGAACTCAGCCAGCGCCGCAGGTGTATCAATAATCGACCAGTGGATTTCGTCGATTTTGGCTGTAGGAACGACATCGTCGCCGGGCCAGAAGGGGTTCTTGATCAGGGTGATCTCGGCGTCATGGACCCATTCCTTCAGGGTGAAGGGGCCATAGCCCTGGTATAAGCCGGTCTCGATCCACTTGTCGCCGCGGGCATCGCTGCAGTCGCTGCCATCGATGAGCCAGCTGGGCATGGCATGGGCGAACCACATGCTCATGATGTTGAGGTTGTAGACGGCGGGGCGAAGGAACTTAACTTCGAGGGTGGAGTCATCTAATGCAGTCACACCAACGACGCTGGAGTCTTCTGCAGCGCCGCTGTTGAACTCATCGACACCTTGAACGGCCAGTCCGAGCACATAGGCATAATCGGCCGCGACCATCGGATCGGCAGTGCGTTTCATGCCATACTCGAAGTCATTTGCGTTGACCATGCGCGGGTTGCCGTCGCAGTCCAGCACCTGCACAACCTGATCGTTGACAGAATCGTACTTGACCCACGGCACGCCCTGCTTGATCTTGAAGGTGTAGGTGAGGCCGTCGTCGGCAACTTGCACGTCGGTGGCCATGGCGTTTTCCAATTCGGCGGTCTGCTCGTTCTGCCGGGTCAGGCCGACGGTCATTTCATCGATCATCTGGATCGAGATCACGTCCCAGGCCAGAGCCGAGTCGATGGTGGGGATGTCGCTGGGGCCCCATGCCAGGTGCAGGACCTTCTTCTGCGGCGTCTGATCTACCGGAGCGGCGGGCTCGTTCGGTTGGGCCGTGACAACTACAGTAACCTGCTGGCCTTCCTTCTCCACGATCTGAGTTTGGTAAATTACTTCAGGGGTGGGGGCAGCGGCAGGCTGGCAGGCGGACAACAGCATAACGGCCATCAAGAGAACACTGACAGCTAACCAAGACTTCTTTCGAGACATCTGAAATTCCTCCTCTAAAATGAAAGGTTGAGATACTGAATGGGTGAAGGGTAAGGGAACGCTGATTTTTCCGAGATACTCCTTTCTTATTCAGATCACTTGCGGTTGGGGAAACTGTTACAGAAGCTCTTTTTAGTTAAAAAAGGTATTTGATATATCGTATACTTTAGCACAGAATCATCGATAACACAAATACAAATGGCAATTTTCCTCATTTTGTGTTAAAATTCCTCCGATTTACATGGGTTTCATTGGGGCGTAGTGCAACGGCAGCACACCAGACTTTGGATCTGTGGATCTTGGTTCGAATCCAGGCGCCCCAGCTGTATCGCTTGACTGCCTATCCATGGGAGGACCTGGCTCTCCATCAACCACAATTGCATGCAGATGTCCACGGGTGAACCTTGCCCGGTGAATATCGGCAGCAGCTGTGGTTTTTTGGTCTCAAGCCCATACCTCGGGGAGGGCAACCCTTAGGTCTGGGGTTTCCACAAGGGTTGCCCTTAAGGTAAACAGGAGGATTGTGTTGAATAAAGTAACTGCCGTCATTCTGGCCGCCGGGCAAGGCACGCGCATGCGCTCGAATTTGCCGAAGGTGCTGCACAGGTTGGCGGGGAAACCGCTCATCCAGCACGCACTGTCCTATGCGGCCCTGGTGACCACCGAGAAGCCGGTGGTGGTAATTGGGCACGGAGCCGAGTCGGTGCGTGAGGCGGTGGGGGATGCGGCCCGCTTTGTGATCCAAGACCGCCAGTTAGGCACAGCCAACGCCGTGCAGGCGGCAGAGCCGCTCCTGAGGGGCGATGACGGGCTGGTGGTGGTTTTCTATGGCGACATGCCTCTGTTCTTGCCAGAGACGCTGCGCGGGCTGGTGGAGGCTCAGCAGAACAACCTCGGGCCGCTCTCGATGCTAACCATGCGTCTGGAGAACTCGCACGGCTTCGGTCGCATCATCCGCGGCCCGGATGGCATGGTGCGCGAGATCGTCGAGGAGGCCCAGGCCACGCCCGAGCAGCTTGCCATCCAGGAGCTGAACGTGGGCGCTTACTGCTTCGACTCGAAGTGGCTGTGGCCGGCGCTCGAGCGCATAAAGCTCTCCCCGAAGGGCGAGTACTACCTGACGGATAGTATCGCCATCGCAGCACAGGACGGCCTGCCGGTGGAGGCGCTGCCGGTTTCGGCCCCCGAGGAGGCCATCGGCATCAACAACCGGGCGCACCTGGCCGAGGCCGAATCCATCCTGCGGCGGCGCACCAATGCCAGCTGGTTGATCACTGGCGTCACCATGATCGATCCCGATACCACTTACATTGATCCCAGCGTGGTTATCGGTCAGGACAGCGTGTTGTGGCCGAATACGCACCTGCAGGGCAATTGTCACATCGGAGAGGGCTGTGAGATTGGGCCGAATGCAATTTTACGGAATGCACAATTGGGTGATCGCTGCAAAGTGATTTCTTCTATAATAGAAGATACGCAATTGCCGGACGGAGCCGAGGTCGGCCCATTCGAGCATTTGCAAGGAAAATAAGGCTGCTGAATCAACTGCCCACAAAAAAGGTTGAAAGAAAATCAACGTGAGTAACACCTATTGGGTTTTGTTCTTTATTTTGTTTTTTGTCGATATGCTCTTTGCCGCCATGCGGACCAGCTTGATCCTTGCCCGCCCCGTGGGCCTGGTTCCCCTGCACGACCGCTACCCCAAAGCCGTTGACGACACACTGAAACTGATGGATCGTCCGAACCTGCCCACCATGCTGCGGGCCAGTTTGACGACGACCCACCTGCTGCTGGCAGGCTCGCTGTACCTGCTGGCGACGTTGTACTTCACACCCGCCCAGCTGTCCATTGGAGTGGTGCTGATTGGGTCGCTCGTGTTCGTGGTGCTGATCTTGTTCTTCGAGTTCGCAGTGGAAGGCCTGGTGCTGCCCAACACCGAGATGTGGGCCATTCGCCTCACCGGTCTTGCGAGGGCCGTAGACTTGCTGTTTCGGCCGCTGACCTGGCTGCTGATGCGGTTGGTTGGCTCGCCCGATTCGCTGGTGCGCTCTCGCTTCGGCGTGACCGAGGATGAGCTGAAGAGTTGGGTGGAAGTGGGCCAGCAAGAGGGCAGCCTGGAGCAGGGCGAGCGCAAGATGATCTACTCGATCTTCCAGTTCGGCGACACTTTGTGCCGAGAGATCATGGTGCCGCGTATCGACGTGGTCGCTCTGGACGTGAACACCTCCGTGGAGGATGCGGTCGACCTGGCCGTGCAGTCCGGGCATTCGCGCCTGCCGGTGTATGAAGAGGCGATCGACAATGTGATCGGCGTGCTGTACGCCAAAGACCTGCTGCGCCTGAAGCTGGACGTAGAGAACGGCAATTCGGTGCGCGGCCTGCTGCGGACGGCATATTTCGTCCCCGAGGCCAAGAAGGTCGACGAGCTTCTGCGCGAGATGCAGGCGCGCGGCGTGCACATGTCGATTGTGGTGGACGAGTACGGCGGCATGGCCGGGATCGTCACCCTGGAGGACATCGTCGAGGAGATTGTTGGCGAGATCCGTGACGAGTACGATCAGAGCGAAGAACTGTTGTACCAGCAGATCAGCCCGGATGAGTACCAGTTCCTGGGCCGCATCGACCTGGATGATTTCAACGAAATTTTAGACACCCACCTCACCAAAGAGATCGCCGACACGCTGGGTGGGTATATTTATGGACAGATTGGCCGGGTGCCGGTCGGCGGTGAGAAATTAGAAGTGGAAGATTGGCAAATTGAGGTCGAACAGGTGAGCGGACGCCGCATTCGCATGGTTCGAGCCCGCCGCAGATCGCAGTTCGGAGAAACACAGGAGACAGAGCATGAGTCTGAGCGTTGAGATAAAATCCCAATTGCTGGAACGGGCTGCCGCCGCTCGCCAGTGGGCCTACGCGCCCTACTCGCATTACGATGTAGGCGCGGCCCTGCTGACCGAGTCCGGCAGGATGTATGACGGTGTGAACGTGGAAAGCGCGGCCTACCCGACCAGCATGTGCGCCGAGCGGGTTGCCATTTTTAAGGCGGTATCGGAGGGTGAGCGCAGGTTTGTGGCGCTGGCAGTGGTGACCGAGAATGGTGGGACACCCTGCGGCTCGTGCCGCCAGGTGATGGCCGAGTTTGGCCTGGATATGTTGGTGCTGATCGGCGATACCCAGGGCAACCTGGTGCAAGAGCTGACCGTGAGAGACCTGCTGCCGGGCGCATTTACCGAGCAGGATTTGGCCAGGGAATAGAAAGGTCGTTTCAATTTGCAGATCGATCTGTAAATTGGAAATGAATTTAAAATAGCATGTCAAGAACCCAACGGAATATTCGGGTGGACAGTGTCGTACTGCGCCACAACGACTGGGGCGAGGCCGACCGGCTGCTGGTGCTCTACACGCGTGACCAGGGCAAGCTGCGGGCGGTGGCCAAGGGTGCGCGACGCCTGCGCTCGCGCAAGGCCGGCCACCTGGAGCCTTTCACGCACGTGACGCTGATGCTGGCTGCAGGCCGGGACTTATGGATTGTCACCCAGGCGCAGACGGTGGAAGCGTACCTGCCGATCCGCGAGGACCTGACGCGCACCGGTTACGCCGCTTACGTGGTGGAGCTGCTCGACCGCTTCACCTACGAGGAGGGTGAGAACCGCCTGCTCTTCCAGCTGCTGACCAGCACGCTGGAGCGGATTGCCGGCGAGGAGGACGTTTACTCCGCCATCCGTTATTATGAGCTGCACCTGCTCGATCTGCTCGGCTTCCGGCCTGAGGTGTTCGAGTGCGTGATGTGCCATAAACCGGTACGCGAGGAGGATCAGTTCTTCTCGAGCCTGCTGGGTGGGGTCGTCTGCCCGCGCTGCCTGCAGCGTAACCCGGAAGCTCGCCCGGTTTCGGTGCAGGCGCTGAAGTATATGCGTCATTTCCTGCGCAGTTCGTACAGCGAAGCCAGCAAGGTGGAGGTTCCGCCGGGTGTGCGTCCAGAGATGGAGGCGTTGATCCAGTCGTACATCACCTTCTTGTTGGAGCGCAGCCTGAATTCCCCGGCGTTTATCCGGGAGGTTCGAAAGGACAGGATGTAGGCTGGATCGCGGGGGTGAGTTAAGGATTGAAGCAGGGCCAAGAAGTTGTTTGCGATGATGAAAAAGAGCCGGCAGCGGAAAATGCTGCCGGCTCTTTTTATGCAGGTTTGGGATTAGGGTAGGGGGATCCAGTAGGGCAGGATGGAGGAGTCGCCGCAGTTGTCTTCTGGCGTGAAGCGGGAGCCCTTGATCGAGCCGGCATACCACCAGTTCTGATCGGTATTGCAGTAGCCCGCCTGGGTGGTTGCGGTGTTGTCCAGGTTCTTGAGGCTCCAGCCGATGATCTGCCCGCTGCGCCAGATGGTAACAAACGGGAAGGCCTCGTTCAGCTGTTGTTCCGAGCCGTTGTTGTTGGTCATGTAGATCTTGTAATCGCCGGGGTAGTAGGGCTTTGCCCGCCTGTTCTTGATCTCAATGGTCTCGATGTTGACAAAGTCCAGTCCGCCCGGATCACCCGTATTGGCGTAACCGCCGTCGCGATGATAGCGAGCGTAAGGCGCGTCCACCAGGCTGCCGGTGACGGAGAAGGGGTTGATGGTGTTGTAATCGGGCGGCCAGTATTTCTCCGGCCCGACGATGGTATTCTGCTCGTCGGGCAGCCACAGGTACAGATCGATGTCGCCGCTGGTGGGGCCGGAGCAGCCGAAGTAACAATCATCGTACCACCACTGCGCCACGACCGAGATGGTGCTCTTCTTGGGCGGGACGGCCGCGATGCCCCACTGCGGGTCCCAAGAGGCAATGCCAGGGATGACCGGCATGACAAACTCGTACATCTGGAAGCCGAGGGTGTATTTGGGATGCGAGATGAGCAGATTATAGACCGGGCTGTCGCCGTGGGTCGCCGGCAGGTTGATCAGGTCGGTGTAGGGATAATCGTAGCTGGCTTGGACGAGAGCGATGCCGGCGGTTTTGCCGGTGGCGGCGTCTTGGGCCTTGATCTTTGCGCCCTGGATGGGCAGGGCCGTGACCGAGTCGAACGCCATGGTGGTGAGGATGCCGCGGTCCATGGCTTTGGCAAGGTTGATGTAGACCGAATTGCTCATGTCCTGGGCGGCCCCATAGTTACCGGAGGCTTCGGGCCAGCAGTAAGGAGCGGCGCCATGCGGAACATTGGAATCCACCGGATTCCCGTAGCCGTCGAAGCCGGTCAGCACCTGCGTCACGCTTGGGTCCACCGCCAGGTTGAGCGGGTCGCCAGTGGAGATCAACAGATCTTGGATCTGGGTATTGTCGAGACCGCGGTTGATGCTCCACAGCCGGGCGGCTGCGCCCGAGACGTGGGCGGCGGCCATGGAGGTGCCGCCCCAGGTGGCGTAGCCGGGTGTGTCGACGCCGTCACCGAAGTAGTAGTTCGAATAGTAGGGGTAACTGACCGGCAGGGTCGACCAGATGGATGCGCCGGGCGCTGCCACCTCCACCCAGTTTCCGTAATTGCTGAAACTGGCGGCGCAATCCAAGTAGGTGTCCTCGCCGGTGTCGCGCAGGTTGTTGAAGTTTGTGTCCACCCAGGTGGGGCCGAACGGATCGCCGTAACCGGCGAAGTAATCATTGGGGACGCCTGCGCCGACCGAGAGCATGCCTGCGTGAATGTCGTTGGCGGCGGTCATGCTGCCAAATACATCGATGCCGTTGATCGTGTCGGAAGCCCAGCCTGCCGGGAATTCGGGGACGCTGGTGGAGCCGTTGCCGGCCGCCACCACCACCAGCTTGCCTTTCTGGTTGACGGCGTACTGAAGCGCGCTGTAGGTGGTGTAGCTGGGTTCACTGCCACCCAGGCTGAGGTTGATCACTTTGACGTAGCTGTTATTGGCGCAGTAGCGGATGCCCTGAGCCACATCGAAATCTGTGCCCCAGCCCTGGGCGCCGAGCACTTTGACCGCCAGCACCTTCCCATTGGAGATACCGGCCGGGCCGTCGCTTTTGCCGACCTTGCCGACGATCGTCCCGGCGATGTGGGTGCCGTGGCCGTAATCGTCTTGGGGAACCCGATCGGCATTGATGAAATCGTAGCCGTTGACCACCCGGCCTTTGAGGTCCGGGTGGTTGGAATCCACGCCCGTATCGGCCACACACACCCACGGACTGGATGCGCGCTCGGACCAGATGATATCGTGCCCAATGCGGAAGTTGCCCCAGTTCAGCCACTCATTGGATGGGTAGGTGGGGAGCGTGCGCACTCGCCCGCCGCTCTTGACCTGGCTGCGCATAGCTTTCAACTGGTCGACGCCGATCTCGACCTGTTTTCCGTCGCTGGCCTTGCGCTGGATGCTGTCGACGGCGTAGCTCGCGTCGCGGCTGATGGACGGTACCCGGCGGATGTAATTGCGCTCGACGTACTGCACCCCGATCTGGGCGTGCAGCTGGACGATGGCCTGATCCAGGTCGGCGTCCGGCTCGAGGCTGATGAGCGCCATGCTGTCGAAAGTCTCGGCAACCTGGGCGTCGACGCTGCCGGCCATGACGCTGGCCTTGGCGTCCATGTCGGCGCTGGTCAAGCCGGGGCCGAAGCCGACGATCAGCTCGCCGGGAACGTATTGGGCATCCGCGCTGACGGTGGGTCCGCTGGATTGGGCCTGGACCACGGGCGCTTGGACGGGTACCAAGGCGATGACGAGAATGATTAAGGCAAGTAAGTATACGCTTTTCGATGTTTTCACAGGAAGAACTCCCCTCATGTGGTTGGAAACGGACAGACCGAACAAAAGATCCTTAAGCCATTCGGATCCATGCCCCTGGATGAAAACGATTGTAAGGTTGGAAAAACCTAACCACATTCTAGAGCCGGTAAATTGGTTTGTCAATAGGGGCGCCTTTCGGGGAGGGGTGTTCTCCGATCATCCGTTTGGGGCATTCCCTTTCATCCGCTGCTGCCTTTGTTCAATTTGCCGGATGCTTTGTTGGTATAATCTCAGCCAGAACAGCATCATTTAATTTTGTTGTTGTGGATGTGCTGTGGATGCAGTTCCCGCAGCACATCCACAACAACAAAAAACCAAAGCTGTTTTGGAGTCTTTTGAATGAGTGAACCCCTGAATTTTCAAGAAATTATCATGACCCTTCAACGGTATTGGGCCGATCAGGGATGCCTGATCTGGCAGCCGTATTACACCCAGGTAGGCGCGGGGACGATGAACCCCGGCACCTTCCTGCGGGTGTTGGGGCCCGAGCCGTGGAAGGTCGCTTATGTGGAGCCATCGATCCGCACCGACGACGCCCGCTACGGTGAGAACCCGTACCGCATGCAGCAGCACTACCAGTTCCAGGTGATCCTCAAGCCCGATCCGGGCAACCCGCAAGAGCTGTACCTGCGTTCGCTGGAGGCGCTGGGGATCGACCCGCGCCAGCACGATATCCGCTTTGTGGAGGATAACTGGGAGCAGCCTGCCCTGGGAGCGTGGGGCCTGGGTTGGGAGGTGTGGCTGGATGGTCAGGAGATCACCCAGTTCACCTACTTCCAGCAGGCGGGCGGCATCACCCTCGACCCGGTTTCGGTGGAGATCACCTACGGCCTGGAGCGCATCGCCATGCCGCTGCAGCGGGTGCGCCACTTCCGCAGCATCCAATGGAACCCAAACCGGACCTATGGCGATGTCAACTACCAGGCCGAGCGCGAGCACAGCATCTACTACTTCGAGACTGCCAACGTCGACCGGCTGCGTAAGATGTACGACCTGTACGAGTCCGAAGCCAACCAGTCGCTGGAGAATGGGCTGGTGCTGCCCGCTTACGACTACATCCTGCGCTGCTCGCACGCCTTCAACGTGCTTGACTCGCGCGGCGCGGTGGGGGTGACCGAGCGCCAGGCGCTGTTCGGACGGATGCGCGAGCTGGCTCATCGGGTGTCGGCGGCGTACGTGGACGAACGCCAGCGGTTGGAGTTTCCGTGGTTACAGGAAGAGGGCGGAGAGCAGGAAACAGAGAGTAGAGAACAGAGAGTAGAGAGTAGTCAAGACGGTAAGCAGACTGTATCAGGGAGTTCTGCGCCGTTTCTACTGGAAGTTGGTACAGAAGAGCTGCCGTACGCGGATCTGGAAGCGGCGCTCCAGCAGCTGCGCGAGCGGGTGCCGGCGCTGCTGAACGAACTGCGGTTGGAGCACGGCAAGGTGCGCATCGAAGGCACGCCGCGGCGGTTGATGGCTTACGTGGAAGCGCTGGCCCCGAGCCAGCCGGACCGCGAGACGGTTCACAAGGGCCCGCCGGCCAGTCGAGCGTACGATCAGACCGGCCAGCCGACCCGGGCCGCCGAGGGCTTCGCCCGCAGTAAGGGCTTGGACGTGGCTGATTTGCAGGTGGCCGAGATCGACGGCGGGCAGTACGTGACTGCTAAGGTGTTCGAGCCGGGGCGTTCAGCGCTGGACGTGCTGAGCGAGGCGCTGCCGGGGTTGGTGGGCGGCATCAAGTTCGACAAGGTCATGCGCTGGAACGCCAGCAATGTGGCCTTCTCGCGCCCGATCCGCTGGCTGCTGGCGCTGTACGGTCAGCAGGTGGTGCCGTTTCGCTACGCAGGCTACCCATCTGGGCGGGTGACGCGCGGGCTGCGCTTCCACGATCCGGTCGAACTGTCGATCCCCGAGCCGGCGGCCTACTTCGATAAGCTGGGGGCGCAGGGCATCCTGCTCGACCCCAAGCTGCGCAAGCAAGCCATCGCCGACCAGGTGACTGACCTGATCGACGAGGTGGGCGGCGTGCCGGACCTGGACCCGGGGCTGCTGGAGGAGGTGACCAATCTGGTGGAAGCGCCGACCGCTTTGCGTGGCAGCTTCGCCGAGGAGCACCTGCGCCTGCCGACCGAGGTGCTGGTCTCGGTGATGAAGAAGCACCAGCGCTACTTCCCGATCTGGTCGAAGGACGGTAAGCTGATGCCGTACTTCATCACCATCCGAAACGGCGACGATAAGTTCGAGGGGATCGTGGTGGACGGCAACCAACAGGTGATCGGGGCGCGCTTTGCGGATGCGGCCTTCTTCATCGACGAAGACCTGAAGCACAAGCTGGAGGATTTCTTGCCGCGGCTCTCGACCCTGCTGTTCCAGTTCAAGCTCGGCTCGATGCTGGACAAGACTCACCGGATCGAGGCGCTGACCGGTAAGCTGGCCCCGGCGCTCGGCCTGGACGAGGCCCAGACCCAGACGGCTTTGCGGGCGGCCGCGCTGGCCAAGGCCGATCTGGTGACGCACATGGTGGTCGAGATGACCTCGCTGCAGGGCATCATGGGTCACTACTATGCGCTGCATTCCGGCGAGACGCCTGCGGTGGCCGAAGTGATCCTCGAGCACTACCTGCCGCGCTATGCCGGGGATGCGACGCCCAAGGAGCGGGCTGGGCTGGCGGTAGGCGTGGCCGACCGGCTGGATACACTGGCCGGGCTGTTCGCGGCCGGGCTGGCTCCCAGCGGCACAAAAGATCCGTTTGCCCAGCGCCGGGCGGCGTTGGGGCTGGTGCAGAACTTGATGGCCTGGGATCTGCCGTTCGACCTGCGTCAGGGACTGGCCCTGACCGCCGAGACCCTACCGGTTCCGGCTACGCCTGAATCGCAGGCGGCGGTGCTGGACTTCATCGTGGGGCGCATGCGCAGCCTGCTGATCGATCAGGAGGGCTACCGCTACGACGTGGTCGACGCCGCGCTGGGCGAGCAGTCCTTCAACCCGGCGGGCGCGCTGCAAGCCGTGCGCGAGCTCTCGACCTGGGTGCAGAATCCCAACTGGAGCACGATCCTGCCGGCGTACGCCCGCTGCGTGCGCATCACCCGCGACCAGCCGGAGGTGTACCCGGTGGACCCCGATCTGTTCGTGGACGCCGAGGAAGGCCGGCTTTACGACGCCCTGCTGGCAGCGGAGCGCACCCCGCGCCGCCCCGGCTCGGTGGAGGACTTCCTGGCGGCGTTCCTGCCGATGATCCCGGTGATCAACACGTTCTTTGACAAGGTGCTGGTGATGGCGGAAGACCCGGCGGTGCGCAAGAACCGTCTGGGCTTGCTGCAGCGGATCGCGGCGCTGGCGAAGGGTGCGGCGGATTTGTCGAAGCTGGAAGGGTTCTAAAATTCAGGCGATCCAATAGCAAAGACGGGATGCAGCTGCATCCCGTCTTTGTTATTGGATCGCCTGAACTCACTCCACCGGCATGAGCCAGTATTCACCCTTTTTGCCTTCGGAGGTCCAGCCTTCCAGTTCCTGGCCGTCGGCGCGGACTTTCCACCACACCCAGCCGTCGATGCACAGCGGACCTTCGACGATCAGCAGGGATTCGCCGGGGTCGATCTCGCCCAGGATCTCGGCCTTGACGTTCGGCTCGGCGCGCACGCGGTTTGGCAGGGGCGGGTCGTCCGTCACGTAGGCTTTGGCGCCGACCTTGAGGCGGCTGGGGTAGTCGCCCTGGCAGGCTTCTTCGCCGGGTTTGGGCCTGGGGGTGCGGGTGGGGGTGGGCTTCGGTTTGGCGCCGGTCGAGAGGATCGAGACGACTTGATGGGTCAGTGGATTGATCTGATACAGCTCGGACTCGGGCACATTCTCCACCCACAGCGATCCGTCCGCAAGATGCATGCGCCCGATGCCGCGCTTGATCTGCACCTGCCCGACGATGCCGCCGCTGCCTGGGTCCACATGCAGCAGTTTGCCGCTGGCCAGCCCGACCCAGACGGCGTTGTCGCTGGTCAGGATGGACACCGGGTACGCCTCGGGCGAGTTGCCGACCGGGACGATGGTGGAGACTGCGCCGGACTGGGCCTCAACGCGGTAGATATAGGGGGCCAGCTCAGTGACCGAGGTGGCCCAAATCCCGGCTGCGCCGATCGAGATGTGCTTGAACTGCTGCACCGAGGCGGCCGTCTCGACGGTGACCGGCAAGGGGTTGACCTGCAGCGAGGCGGGGTCAATGCGGTCGATGACGCTGAAGACTTCGTTCCACTCCAGCACCCACAGGGTATGCTCGTACAGCGACAGCTCGGCGGCCACGGCGCTGCGCGGCAGGTAGACGTTGACCTGGTTGGTGGTAGGGTCGATGCGCAGCACGCCCCCGGCGTTGACGCCGTCGGCGGTTGGCTCGCGGATGCCGGCCCACACAGCGCCGTCCCCGGCAGTCAAGCTCGTGATCGCGCCCTGACGGACCGGGATGGCGGCAACGACTTCCAGCGTCACCGGGTCGACCCGCAGCAGATTCTGCTCGTCACTGACCAGCGACTGTGCCAGCCAGACGGCGCCTTCCCCGGCGGTCACCGGCCCGAGCTTGCCCTTGAGCGGCAGCGCGCCAATCTGCCCGGTCTGCAGATCCACCCGCAGCAGGTTGTGGTCGACGTTGTTGACCGTCCACAGCCAGGTCTCGGGCAGCGGCAGCGGTTCGATTGTCGCCTCGGCAGCTAGGGCTGCGGCAGGCGCATCCGTGGGAGTCGTGTTGATCTCCGACGCCAGCGAGGCGGTCGGGTTGGGAGCAGGGGCGGCCGTGTCTTGGTTGGGGATGAACACCGGCGCGGGCGGAGGCTCCGGTGGGTTGGTGAGGCTGCAGCCGGAGGCAATACCAGCCAGGATGAGCAAGGCAAGCGCCAGGATAAGCGCGCGGTGGGGCGGGGACGAGGGCAGCGTTGGCATGCTTTTATTGTAGCCAATTTTGGGAAAAAGGGGGATTAAGGGAATTGGGCAATTGGGAATTGGGGGAGAGGGCAACCCCGGGGGCTGGGGCTTCCACAAGGGTTGCCCCTACAATTTAGTGGATTGGGAGGTTGGCGGAGTATGGCTTTGCATGGAAGGACAGGTGAGTATTGCGCTCTCCCGCCATACACCTATGGTTGGGGTGAATAAGGGTGTGCTTTATAAAGGGTTCTAATTTGAGCGAGCTTGCGATTCCGGTTGACTCCACCTATAATTCGATCACGCTCCGCTTTTATTGCTTTCCTGAGGCCCTACATGTCGGTAATTGATGAAGTCAAAGCCAGGGTAGATATTGTCGATCTGGTGTCCGAGACGGTGAAGCTGCGCCACTCGGGCAAGAACTATACAGGTTTTTGTCCTTTCCACACCAACACGCGCACACCGGCCTTCGTGGTCTTCCCCAATTCGGGCACATGGCGCTGCTTTGGGCAGTGCAACGAGGGCGGTGACATCTTCCAGTTCGTGATGAAGAAGGAGGGCCTCGACTTCCCCGGCGCGCTGCAGCAGCTTGCGCAGCGGGCGGGGGTGGAGCTGGAAGCGCGCACGCCGCAAAGCCAGGAAGAGGACGACGCCAATGACCGCCTGCGGGCGCTGCTGGAAGATGCCGTCACGTTTTTCCGGCACAACCTGCTGCAGACGCCCGCCGGAGCGCCCGCCCTGGCCTATTTCAAGAAGCGCGGCGTCACCGACGAAACGATCGAGACTTTTGGGCTGGGCTATGCACCAGAATCGTGGGACGCCGCCCTGACCTACTTCACCTCACGCGGCTACAAGAGCGAAGAACTGGTCAGCGTGGGCCTGGTGACCGAGCGGTCGGAGGGCAAGGGCGTCTACGACCGCTTCCGCAACCGGGCCATGTTCCCCATCCGAGACATGCAGGGCCGCATGTGCGGGTTCGGGGCGCGCATCCTCAATCCCAACGACGTCCCCAAGTACCTCAACTCGCCGCAGACCGCCCTGTTCGACAAGGGCCGCCTGCTGTACGGGCTCGACCGGGCCAGAAAGGCGATCCGGACCGAGGATCAGGTGGTGATCGTCGAGGGCTACATGGACGTGATCGTGCCGCACCAGGCGGGATTCACCAACACGGTTTCGCCGATGGGCACCGCCCTGAACGAAGACCAGCTGCGCCAGCTCAAGCGCTACACCCGCCGGATCATCCTGGCGCTGGATGCGGATGCAGCCGGTGAGAAGGCCACCATGCGCGGCCTGGAGCTGGCCCGCCAGGCGCTCGACCACTCGGACGAGATGGTGTTCGATGCCCGTGGGTTGTTACATCACGAAGCCCGCCTGCAGGCCGATTTGCGCGTCACGACTATTCCAGAGGGCATGGACCCGGATGAGGTGGTGCTGCGCGATCCGGAGGAGTGGAAGCGCATCCTGGAGAACGCCCAGCCGGTGGTGGTGCACGTGATGGAGACGCTGGCGGCCCATCGCGACGTGGAAGACCCCAAGGTCAAGAGCGAGATTGCGGCGCAGGTGCTGCCGCTGATCGAGGACGTGCCCGAACTCGTTCGAGCGCGAAGCTTACCGCCAGCGTCTGGCCCGCCTGCTGCGCGTCGACGAGCGTTCGCTGGTGGGAGCCAGGCCGGCCGTCTCACGCTCCGGGCGGGCGCAGCGCCGCCAGCAGCGCCCGGCGGAGGGCCAGACCCCGCGTCCGGCGCTGGCAAGCCGCAGCACCCGGGCCCGTGATCTGGAGGTGCATAGCCTACGCCTGCTGCTGCGTCAGCCGGATGCGCTCTACCTGCTCGACCGGGCGCTGCAGCAGTTTGGGCTGGCGCGCTTTGGTCCCGAGGATTTCGAGCACGCCGATCATCAGGGACTGGCCCGGCTTGTGCGGCAATCGCTGGAGCAGGACGCGCTGGACCCGCTGGATTTCATCCAGGAGAGCATGCCGGAGACGCTGAGGGAGCGCGGCGAAGAACTGCAAGCGCCAATGGCGTACGGCGAGCCGAACGAGGAGAAGCTGATTGAGGACCTGGTGCGCACGGTGGTGCAGCTGCGCATGGTGCGCTTGAACGAGGGCATCGAGCAGCTGCGCATGCTGCAGCAGGATTTGCAGGAACAGCAGGAGCATCAAGAGCAGCCGCCGGAGGAGGAGGAATCCTTTCATTTGACGCCGTATTATCAGATCCTGGTTCAGTATGCGCAAACTCTTGGCCGGTTGAATCTGGCGCTGGCGCATCCGCTGCAGGTTGAATAGGCGACTCTCACAGATCTTTACGAAGAGAAGGGGGAGGGGTTGTAGAAGTAGACCTGAGAAATTGACCCAACACCGGAGGGAGGGCAAGCAGGAAGGCTGCCTCTACAGGGGGTGGTGAGAAAATTTGCATCAATTTAGGGTTGCATTACGAATTTGATTTGTATGGTATAGTTAAGACATGGCTCGAAAGATTAAATCTTCAGCTGTTTCCAATTCAGATCCGCAAAGTGTACGTAGGGGGACCAAAGGCCCCAGCTCCGGTAAGCCGAAGCGTTCGTCGAAAACTGGTAAGCCGCCGATTGAGGCGGAACCAGAGGAACCTATGAATGAGGCGGAGGACGAATCGACAGAAAAAGACGAGCCCGATGAGCAGTCTATTGCCCAGAACAACGAGGAATGGCAGGACGTGAGCGTGGAAGACCCTTTGCAAATCCTGGAAGATCCGTCCATGGCGGTCGAGCTCTCTGAAGACCCGGTCCGGTTGTATCTGAAAGAAATAGGACAGATCAGCCTGCTGGATGCCGACAGTGAGTTCCGCCTGGCTGCGCGCATCGAAGCCGAGCACGTGCTGGATGCGATCTCCAAGAGCGCCGAACCGCCGGCAGGAGAGCCAGGGCATTACAAAACCATGTTCACGCTGGTTGGGCAAGAATTGATTGCTTCGTGGGAACAGATGGCAGATGAAATTGCTCGCCTGGGGCAGGGCGATCCGCCCGACCCGAGCCTGGTGCTGTCGGAAGCGCAGCTGCTGCGGCGCCAGTGGCAAGCCGACGAGCCATCCTATCTACGCACCTACCTTGACAATGGACTCTGGGGGAAAAATGACGAGTGGGACGCACTGGTACGCATCGTATTCAGCGTCTTCCTCGGCCTGTACCTCCTCCCCGACGAAACCGCACAAGCCCTGTTCGAATACCTGCACAAGCGCAAGCAGCTGCCCGAAGCCGGTTTCTTCGAGCAACATCTGCCGACCGATCGCGATCTGGCGATGGACATCGAAGACGTGCGCTGGCGGGCGGAAGAGGCCAATCAAACCCTGATCCGCGCCAACCTGCGCCTGGTGGTCAGCATTGCAAAGCGCTACCTGGGTCGCGGCATCTCGTTCCTGGATCTGATTCAGGAAGGCAACCTGGGGCTTTTGCGGGCAGTTACCAAGTTCGACTCCACTCGCGGTTACAAATTCAGCACCTACGCCACCTGGTGGATCCGCCAATCGATCAGCCGCTACATTGCCGAGCAGGCACGCACCATCCGCATCCCGGTGCACTTGTTCGAGGCGATCACCCGCCTGCTGCGCGTCCAGCGTTCGCTGGTACAGCAGCTCGGGCGAGAGCCCAATCAGGAGGAACTGGCGCTCGAATCGGGCCTGCTGTCCGACGAGGATGTGGTGGAAATCAAGCGCTGCAAGGCCAAGTCCTTACCGATGGACCCGGAAGTCCAGCGGCGCTGGATTGTTGCCACCGCCAAAGTTCAACGGATTTTGCAATCGGCGGAAGAACCGGTTTCTCTGGAACGACCCGTTGGTGATGAGGAAAGCAGTCAATTAGGGGACTTTATCGAAGACGACGATGCGCTCGAACCGATGGACGCTGCGGCGCGTGAGATGCTGCGCGAGCAGGTACAGAACGCCCTGGCGGCGTTGTCGGAACGGGAGCGGCAGGTGCTCGAGCTGCGGTTCGGCCTGATCGATGGCAAGGATCACACGCTCGAAGAAGTCAGCCGCTATTTCAACGTCACACGCGAGCGCATCCGTCAAATTGAGGCAAAGGCATTGCGAAAACTTCGCCACCCAACTCGCAGCCGCCATCTTCGCGAATACCTTTCATAATAACAATTCGATAGAAATCTAAAAATCGGAGCGGGTGTTGCAGGAGAAGCGCTGCAGCGCTTCTCCTGCAACACCCGCTCCGATTTCTTGGATAGATCCTACGGGGAGGGCTTCCTTCGATGATACCGAAGGTGCTTTTGGTACAGACGCAACCGCAAGCTGCGCGTTTCCTGACGCGCTTCTTCGAGGAGCGTGGGGACGATGTGACCAGCGTGCTCGACCTCGGGCAGGCCGCTACTCAACTGGCCCAGTACAAGCCCGATCTGATGGTCCTCGACCTTCACTTTCCAGGGGACGAGTGGCAAATGTTCCTGCGCATCCTGCGTATGGAATACCCCGAATTAAAAGTAATCGTTACCAGTAAATACCCCGACGTCGAGCGCGAATCGAAAGCGCAAGAGATCGGGGTGAATGCCTTTGTACACCAACCCTTCACCCTTTACTGGCTGAATAAAGCCTTAGAGACGGTCGGGATGCCGGCGAAGAAGGAGACCTTGCCTGCGGTCGACGCGCCGAAAGCGGTCGCGCCCGAGAGCCGGGCCGGGCACGTGCGCGTCCCGATGCGGCTGAAGATCATCCTACCGTTGATCGTGCTGTCCCTGCTGTTTGCCCTGGTGGGAGCCTACATGATCAGCCAGATGATCCTGGGGGCGGCCGAGACCCGCTTCCAGAGCCAACTGGTTGACAGTGGCATGCAGTCTGCGGATTGGATGGTACGCCAGGAGGAGCGTCTACTGGAGACGCTGCGCCTGGTGGTCAACATGCAGGGCGTGGCGGATATGACCCGGAACGGCGACGCCGAGGACCTCCGGACGCTGCTGCTGCCGATCGCAACCAACACCGACGAAGAGACGATCGAGATCTTGAACGCCGACGGGGTTGCGGCGCTCTCCCTGCGCAAGCCCCCGGACGGCGGGCTGGGTCAATATGAAGCGACGCGTGGCGAAACCTTCTTCCAGTCGCAGGAGTTCGTCAAGATGGTCTTGCAACAGCAGACCGATGCGGAGGGCGATAAGTTCGCGACGCTGGTCAAGGCGCCCTGGGGGACTTACTTCTACGTTGCCAGCCCAATCCTGGATGACGCCGGGCAGGTAGTGGGGGCGGCGCTGGTGGGTCGCTCGCCCGAGAATATGATCGCTCAGATCCGCCGGGAGCGGCTTTCTTATCAGGTGACATTCTACGACATCACCGGTCGCCCTTTGGCATCGACCTTGTTCAGCGAGCGCGAGAGCTTCCCGCTGGCCTTATCGCAGGCCAACGATTTGCTGGTGGGGGGCGGCAGCCAGAGCCTGACTCGCCAGATCGAGGTGGGTGACACCGGTTACACCGAGATCGTCGCACCCTGGCAGGTACGGGACAGCATCGCGCTGGGCTTGATGGGCACCGCCCTACCGCAAGCTTTCCTGATCCGCGCAAGCCAGTTGGCCCGCTTCGAGGTTTTCGCTGCCATCGCTATCGGGATTTTGCTGGTGGTGGCCGTCGGCTTCTACCTGGGCGGGCTGATTTCGACGCCAGTGAAACGATTGACAGAAGCCTCCACAAAACTGGCCCACGGTGATTATGGCGTGCAGCTGGACGTGAAAGGCCACGACGAGGTAGCCGCCCTGACTCGCTCGTTCAACTCGATGGTGACCGGTTTGCAGGAGGGCGTCATCTTCCGCGACTTGTTGGGCCATACGGCCACACCGGAGCTGCGCGATCAGCTGCGGGAGACGTTCTCCTCGGGAAACCTTGCGCTGGAAGGCCAGGAGGCGATTGCCACCATCCTGATCACGTCCATCCGCAATTGGGATATCTTCGCAGAGGAGCCGGACCCCACCCGGGTGTTCTCGTGGCTGAACGAGTACTTCAGCTTGCTTGTGCCGATCGTGATTACACACGGTGGGGTGGTCAACCAGTATGACGGTGACCGCATGTTTTCGCTGTTCGGGCTGCTGCCGGTTCCCCGACCGCCGCAAGACAGCGCTTACGACGCCTGCCAGGCCGCAGCTGAGATGATCACAGCCATCGACACCTTCAACCAGCGCAGGCTGGAGCGCGGCGCCCCACCGATGATCACGCAAATTGCGATCCATACCGGAAAAATCATCGGTGGAGCCCTTGGCTCTACGGATCGTCTGTACTATACTATTATGGGGGACGGGGTAAATACAACCCGATATTTAGCAAGATATTCGCATGATGATTACTGGAACAGTGGGATCTTAATAAGCCAGGCAACCTTCGACGCGCTAGCCGACTGCAAAGAGAATTTCGTAACTGAGCCGCTTGGCGAGTTTCCTATCAAGGGTAAGTCCGAACAGATGCAGGTCTATCGCCTGCTCTCTTCCCGGTTGAACCCCTCAGACAGGATGACGGAATGAAACAGCACAAGCAGCGACTTTCTCGGTTCGGTTCTTCGATTTGGCAGATCCTTTTGATTGGGGCGCTCGCGATCTGTCTCGTGGTACTCCTGTTTTTACTCTCGGGTCCCGAGGGCGGTGTAAAGGCCGCACATATGATCGATGTCCCCATCCGGTCGGCGCACAAGGCCAGCTACAGGGTGGACGCTATCCGCAAGTTTTTGCCGCCATTAAAAATTGATCTGATACGCCAGGTGATCACCACCAAGCAGGGCTCGTCTTTCATTATCGAAAGCGAGTTCAAGCATATTGTGGGGAACCTGGATGCCGCCGTGCCGAGCGTGACGTCCCTGGCGGTGGCGCGTGTGGGTACCGAGCAGCCGGCTTTGATGAACAGCGCAGTGCCATCCGCGACCGCCTCGCTTACGCGGACCTCCACCCAGACGCCGACGATGACGGCTAGCCCTACAGAGACGCGGCCGGCGCTGCTGCTGCTTCCAAGCGCTACGGCGACGCAAAACCAACCGGGTGTGGAGAAGACCAAGAAGCCGAAGGATACGCCGCCGCCTGCGCCAACCGGTACGCCACCGGCTGCGCCGACCGATACACCGCCGCCTGTGCCAACCAATACGCCGCCGGCTTCCACGCCTGCACTCAAGACTTTGGCGCCGACCAGTACCGCCACACAGGAGCCGCATACGAAGCCGACGAAGAAGCCGACCAAGACACCCAAGGTGAAGGATAACGGGCCACTGGCGCTCGAGGGCCAGCTGTTCGAGTTGCTGCGCTTCATGCCAGCCCCCTACTTAAAGGTATTAATCACAACCGAATAACGGGCGATTGTTTTGAACCGAATGTAAGCAAGGCGTCATTCGCATAAAAACCTTTGCGCCCATTTCGCAGGAGCGCAAAGGTTTTATTTCCTTGCGTTTGCTGAAGCAGTATGTTGCTGAAGAGAAGATGCTGCAGCAGCCAACGCAAACATTAAAAAGGGATGGGAGTTTATACGCTTGCCTTGTGAAATTTGCCACCAACGCATCTCTATGATATACTTTCCGAGTAAATTAGACCTTCTAGGTAAGGATTGTCTATGCTAATCCAATACATTCCCTTGTTGATCTTGATCATCGTTGCCACGATTCTGGGGTTCACCGTCATCGGGCTCGGCACCTTCTTCGGCCCCCGACGGCCCAGCGCACGCAAAATGCAGCCGTACGAATCGGGCATGCGGCCTTATGGACCGGGCACCCGGCGCATTTCGGTGCGCTACTACCTGGTTGCGGTCTTATTTATCCTGTTCGATATTGAAGTGATTTTCGTGCTGCCTTGGGCGGTCATCTTCCGTAACCTGGGCTCTACAGGTCTGTATATGATGGTCGTCTTCATGGTGGTTTTAGAGGTAGCTTTCGTGTACGCATGGAAAAAAGGAGCGTTGGAATGGGAATAGAGCAAAAAACGGGCAATATGGGCATCTTCACCACCAATCTGGAGAAGCTGGTCAACTGGTCACGCACCAATTCGATGTGGCCGATGTTGTTTGGACTGGCTTGCTGCGCCATCGAAATGATGGCTGCGCAGGCTTCAAATTACGATATGAGCCGCTTCGGGATGGAGCTGATGCGGGCCAGCCCGCGCCAGTCGGACCTCATGATCGTGGCAGGGCGAGTAAGCCGCAAGATGGCCCCCGTGCTGCGCAAGCTGTACGATCAGATGCCCGATCCCAAGTGGGTGATCGCCATGGGTGACTGCGCCTCCACAGGGGGAGTATTCAATAACTATGCGATCGTCCAGGGGGTGGACGAGATTGTGCCGGTGGATGTGTACGTGGCGGGCTGCCCGCCGCGCCCCGAGGCTTTAATCCACGGCATTTTGACCCTGCATGAAAAAGTGAAAGGTGAGCGCCTGCAAGACTGGGCGTGACCTGTTGCTGCGAGAATAGAAACGGATACGTTCGATGAATGATCTCCTTCAACCGATGGTTCGGATGTTTGAAGACCGCTTCAAGGCGGCGCCCGCCGAGTTTCGAGGTGAGACGACGCTGCTGATCCCACCGGAGAATATCGTCGAGGCGGCTCGTACCCTGCGGGACGAGTTCCAGTTTGAGATGCTGGAAGATGTCACGGCGGTGGATTACTGGCCCGACGGCGAGCCTCGCTTCAACGTGGTGTACCAGGTTTACTCGTTCGATAAGAATGTGCGCGTGCAGCTGCGCGTGCCGGTCGGCGAGATCAAGCCGGTCGTGCCGACCGTCGAGGGGATTTATCCCGGCGCGAACTGGTTCGAGCGCGAGATTTGGGACCTGTTCGGCATCGTCTTCGAAGGCCATTCGGACCTGCGCCGCATCCTGATGCCCGCCGATTGGTCCGGTCACCCGCTGCGCAAAGATTATCCCACCGGCTATGAAGAGGTGGCGTTCACCTTCAACATCGAAGAGATCGACCTGCGCAAGCCGCACGGGGAAGAATAGGAGTGGGGACCGATGACAGAACTACGTGAAGTCGACGTCGACGAGCTGCGGCACCTGGTTTCCGAGAAAGCCCTGACGGGCGAAACCATGCTGCTGAATATGGGCCCTCAGCACCCCAGCACCCACGGGGTGCTGCGCCTGCTGCTGGAGCTGGACGGCGAGATTGTGGTCAACTGCATTCCGGATATTGGTTTCTTGCATACCGGGATTGAAAAGAACATGGAGGCCAAGACGTACCTGAAGGCCGAAGTGATGACCGACCGCCTGGATTACCTCAACCCAATCGGCAACAACCTGGTGTACTGCATGGCGATCGAAAAGCTGGCCGAGCTGGATGTGCCGCCGCGCGCACAGACGCTGCGCGTCATTCTAACCGAGCTGACCCGGATTGCCTCACACTTGTTGTGGCTGGGCACCTCGGCCCTCGATCTGGGCGCCATGTCGTTGTTCCTGTATACGATGCGCGAGCGCGAGCAGATCCTGGATATTTTCGAGATGTGTTCCGGCCAGCGTATGATGACCACCTACCCGCGTCCCGGCGGGCTGTGGCGGGATGTGCCGGTCGAATTCGAGGATGCTGTACGCCACATCCTCAAGATCATGCCTGCAAAGATTGAGGAATACGAATCGCTGCTCAATAAGAACCCGCTGTTCCTTGACCGCACGCAGGGCATCGGCGTGATTACCGTCGATGAGTGTATGCAGTACGGCATTACCGGCCCGGTGCTGCGCGCCTCGGGTATGGCCTACGATATCCGCAAGGCCCAGCCTTACAGCGGTTACGAACAATACGATTTCGATATTCCCACCACCACGACCGGCGATGTCCACGGCCGCTACATTGTGCGCATGCAAGAGCTGCGCCAATCGCTGCGCATCATCCAGCAAGGGATGGACAGCCTGCCGTTTGGACCGGTGCGCAGCAACAACCGTAAATTCGTCGCCCCGCCGCGCTCTGAACTGGGGATCAGCATGGAATCGTTGATCCACCACTTCAAGCTGTGGACGGAGGGCTTTTCTTTGCCAGAAGGCTCAGTCTTCGTTGCGACGGAATCTCCGCGTGGCAAGCTGGGCGTTTATCTGGAGGGCAACGACGGGCCGAAAGCCCAGCGCATCCACTACAACACGCCCTCCTTTGCGAACTTGCAAATTCTTCCCCTGCTGACACGCGGCCACTTCGTCGCCGACGTCGTGGCGATCATTGCCAGCATCGATGTGATCCTGGGAGATGCAGACCGGTGAACGAATTATTCCATAAGTACCCAGAAGAGATCCGCCAGATCCTGGCGAAGTATCCCGCCGACCGCAAGCGCTCGGCGGTGATGCCGCTGCTGTTCCTGGCGCAGATAGACACCCCTTATATTACCCAACAGGCGGTCCATGAGATCGCCGAGATTTTGGAGATTTCCCCGACCGACGTCACCTCCATCGTGGGCTTCTACACCCTGTTCCACGAAGAAGAAGGCGGTCGTTATCGCATTCAGGTGTGCACCGATCTGCCCTGCGCCCTGCGCGGCGCCGAGACCTTCCTGGCGGAAGTGTGCGTCGAGCTGGGCATTGGCGTGGGCGAGACTACCGCAGACGGCCTGTTCACGATCGAAGAGGTCAAGTGCCTGGCGGCTTGCCACCGGGCGCCGATGTTCCAGGTGCAAGGCGACGGTGAGATCACTTACCACGAACACCAGACCATCGACACGGCGCGAGAGGTGCTCAAGGCGCTGCGCGAGCGGGCAGCACAGAGCCAGCCCGCCGAGGGTGGCCAGCCGGTGGAGCAGGCCGTGCCGATGGACCATACCGACCAAATGGAAGAGGAGGCGTAAGCATGACTCATTACCTGCTGCGCCACCGCGAGATCCCCAACCTGGATCAACTCCAGGTGTATCTCGACAACGGCGGCTTTGCGGCTTTCCGCAAGGCGGTCACCAGTATGAAACCGGCCGAAGTGCTCAACGAGGTCAAAGCTTCAGGGCTGCGCGGCCGGGGCGGCGCCGGCTTCCCCACCGGTGTCAAGTGGAGCTTCATCCCCAACAACCGCTGGCCGCATTACGTGGTGGCAAACGGGGACGAATCCGAGCCGGGCACCTTTAAAGATCGTGAAATCTTGGAGGGCAACCCCTTTCAGTTCCTGGAAGGGTTGATGCTGGCCTCGTATGCAGTGGAGGCCAACCATTCGTACGTGTACCTGCGCGGCGAGTTTTGGCAGATCGGCAAGTCCATCGACCAGAAGATCGCCGAACTGGAGGAGGCCGGGCTGCTGGGAGACAACCTGTTTGGCACAGACTACTCCCTGCACCTGCTCACGCATATGGGCGCGGGCGCTTACATCTGCGGCGAAGAGACCGCCCTGCTGGAATCGCTGGAGGGCAATCTGGGACAACCGCGCCTGCGGCCGCCCTTCCCGGCGGTCGAGGGCCTGTACGCCAGCCCGACCGTGATCAACAACGTCGAGACGCTGACCAACGTGCCGCTGATCATCGACCACGGCGCCACCTGGTACCACCAGTTTGGCACTGAGAAGAGCCCCGGCGTCAAGATCTACTCGCTCTCAGGGCGGGTTAACAAGCCGGGCAACTACGAGCTGCCGATGGACACAACCTTCCGCGAGCTGATCTACGAGCACGGCGGTGGTATCTTGGGCGGCGGTGAGATCAAGGCCATCATGACGGCGGGAGCATCCTCCAGCCTGGTCCTGGCGAACGAAAACGCCCTGGACTCGCAGATGGATTACGAATCCACCCAGCAGAATCTGGGAGCGCCGCTCGGCTCGGCCTCGGTCATCATCCTGGATGAGACGGTCAACACCGCCTGGCTGGTCAGCAAGACGGTTAACTTTTTCAAGCACGAATCCTGCGGGAAGTGCACCCCCTGTCGGGAGGGCACCTATTGGATGAACCAGATCTCCCGCCGCATTGCGTCGGGGAATGCCCTACCGGGCGATCCCGAGCTGCTGGGCACGGTAGCCCGGCAGATCCAGAACAAGTGCCTGTGCGCGCTAGGAGAATTCTCCACCATGGCGGTCGTCTCCAGCCTGGAGAAATTCCGGGAGGATTACGACCGCATGGCGGCTATGCAACCTCAAGAGGGCGAGCCGGCCCCGGCGATGGACAAGGAGTAGACGCTTCATGGCTAAAACGGTAACCTTAAAAATAAACGATCAGACCGTGAGCGTGCCTGCGGGCATGCTGGTGGTCGACGCAGCCAAGACGGTCGAGGTCGACATCCCGGTCTTTTGCTATCACCCGAAGATGGAGCCGGTGGGCATGTGCCGCATGTGCCTGGTGTCCATTGGCCGCCCGGCGTTCGACCGGGCCACCAAAGAGCCGATCCTCAACGAGGACGGCACCCAGAAGATTTCCTTCGGCCCCAAGCTGGAGACTGCCTGCACCACCCCGGTTTCAGAGGGGATGGTTGTGGTGACCCAGTCGCAGGTGGTCGAAGATGCCCGGCGCGAAATGTTGGAGTTCCTGCTGACCTCGCACCCGCTGGACTGCCCGATCTGTGACAAGGGCGGTGAGTGCCCGCTGCAGAACCTGACCCAGGCGTATGGCCCGGGCAAGAGCCGCTTCCTCTACGATGAAAAGCTGCAGCTTGCCAAGCACCACCCGCTCGGGGACCTGATCATGCTCGACCGTGAGCGCTGCATCCAGTGCGCCCGCTGTATCCGCTTCCAGGATGAGATCGTCGACGATCCGGTGATCGCCTTTTCGCAGCGCGGCCGGGCCTTGCAGATCATCACCAACTCCGACCCGGGCTTCAACTCGTACTTCTCGGGCAACACCACCGACATTTGCCCGGTGGGGGCCCTGACCACGGTCGATTTCCGTTTCAAGGCTCGCCCGTGGGAGCTGAAACCGGTCGCCTCCATCTGCACCCAGTGCCCGGTTGGCTGCAACCTGACGCTCAACGTGCGGCGTGAAGCGATCAGCGGCGATTCGGTGGTCAAGCGGGTCATGCCGCGCCAGAACGAAGACGTCAACGAGATTTGGATCTGTGACAAAGGGCGCTTCGCCTATCACTACGCCCAGACCCCCGAGCGTCTGACTCAACCTGTGGCAAGGCGCGACGGTGAGTTTGTCCCGATCAGCTGGGAAGAGGCTTTCGCACTGGCGGCCGAGAAAATCGGCGCGACGGACGGCGGCCTGGTGACCCTGGCGGGCGGGCGGCTTTCGAACGAAGACCTGTTCAACCTCAAAGCGCTGACCCTGGCAAACGGTGGACAGGCCGTGTTGAACAGCTACATGGCCGGCGGCGACCTGACCGCCCAGGTGGGCGTGGAGCCGGGCACCAACTTCAAGAACGTCGGCGCTGAGACCGCCATCCTGGTGATAGCCAGCGACCTGGAAGAGGAAGCCCCCATTTGGTTCCTGCGGGTCAAGCAAGCCACCGAGCGCGGTGCGGCCTTGATCGTGGTTAACCCGCGCAACACCAAGCTGGAGCGCTATGCCAAGCACATGGTGCATTACGCCTATGGGCGCGAGACCGAGACGCTTGAGGCTTTCCTGCCGGAAAACGCCGAGTCCGCTCCGGTGGACATCAAGCTGGCGGCCGAGGCATTCGCCAAGGCCGAGAACGGCATCGTCATCTTCGGCAGCGAAGGCATCGGGCTGGGCGAGTCGAAACGCCTGGCGCGCACCGCAGCCGATTTATTGATGAAAACCAGCCACACCGGCAAGGCCAACAACGGCTTGATCGGCGTGTGGCCGGACGCCAACACCCAGGGCGCCTGGGACATGGGCTTCCGCCCGGTCGAGGATTTGAGCGGAACGCTAGCCGGGGCCAAGGTGGCTTACATCGCGGCAGCCGACCCGGCCCGCAGCGATCCGAAGATGGCCGCGGCCCTGGCCGAAGCCGACTTCATCATCACCCAGGATCTGTTCCTGACCGATACCGCCCAACTGGCCGACCTGGTGCTGCCGGCAGCTTCGTTTATCGAGCGTGAGGGCAGCTTCACCAATGGCGAACGGCGAGTCCAGCGCTATTACCGGGCGGTTCCGCCGCGCGACCCGCTGGCCGACTTTGCCATCACCGCCGGGATTGGGCAGTGCCTGGGCCTGGAGCTGGAAGGCCGCGGCCCGAACCTGGTGTTCAAGCAGATCGCGGCGGCCGTGCCGGGTTACGATGGCCTGAGCTACCAGAAGCTGGCCGAGGTGCGTGAGCAGTGGCCGATCATGGGCCGTGAGGACCTGTACTACGGCGGCACATCCTATGAAAATAACCAGGGCATGGGCCAGCAGCTGACCACCGCCGCCGGTCGCGGCGAGCAGGTGCAGCTGCCCGAGGCAGAGCCCGTGAAGGAAGGTCAGGTTCCGTTTACCGGGCTGGTGATCGTGCCGGTGACGAAGCTGTACGACCGCAGCACGGTGATGATGCAGACCCCGCTGCTGTACAACCGCATGGCCAAAGCAGTCCTGAGGATGCACCCTGATACGGCCGCACAGTACGCCTTCAATGAAGGTCAGCAGATCAAGATCGAGCTGGAAGGGGGCGTCTTCGGCGAGGTGGAGATTCACCTGGATGAAGAACTGCCCTTGAGTGTGGCCCTCCTGCCGCGGTCGGTGGGAGTACCCCTGAGCGGCAGCAGCGTGCTGACAGTTCCGACTGGAGAGGAAGCAGGTGCATAGCGTATGGATGCTGGCTTAATTATCGAATGGATTGCCAAGGCCGTCTTCCTGGTGCTGTTTATGACGGCCGGTTTCGCTTACACCACCTTGCTGGAGCGAAAAGTGCTGGCGCGCATGCAGGTGCGGGTGGGCCCCAACCGGGCCGGACCGGGCGGCTTCTTGCAGCCGATGGCAGATGGGGTCAAGTTGATCTTCAAAGAAGAGCTGATCCCTGCTATGGCCGACAAGCTGATCTTCATCATAGCCCCAATCATCACCATGATCCCGGCGCTGATTATCACCGCCGTGGTGCCCTGGGGCCCGACGGTCGATTTGTTTGGCCGTCAGGTGCCGCTGTACGTCGCCGACATCAACGTGGGCGTGCTGTACATCATGGCCGTGACTTCCATCTCGGTTTACGGCATTACCCTGGCGGGCTGGTCCTCGAATAACAAATATGCCACGCTGGGCGGCCTGCGCGCCACGGCCCAGATGATCAGCTACGAGCTGGCGCTGGGTCTGGCCCTGCTGGCTCCGGTGATGATGGCCGGATCGATGAGCCTGATGGACATTGTCAAGGCGCAGGCGGGCTTGCCGTTTGCGGTGCTGCAGCCGGTGGCGTTCATCATCTATTTTGCGGCCAGTCTGGCCGAGATCAACCGGGCCCCATTCGATATGCCCGAGGCCGAGCAAGAGCTGACCGCCGGTTACCACACCGAATATTCCGGCATGAAGTTCGCCCTGTTCTTCATGGCAGAGTACATCAAGCTGATCGCCATCGCCATGATCGGCACAACCCTGTTCCTGGGCGGCTGGCAAGGACCCCTGGCGACGACCTACCCGATCTTAGGCGTGGTGTATTTCTTAATCAAAGTGTTCTTGTGGATGTTCTTTATCATCTGGATGCGGGCCACGCTGCCACGCATCCGCTACGACCACCTCATGATCCTAGGCTGGAAGATCCTCTTCCCGGTGGCCCTGCTTAACATTCTCGTCACCGCTGCGGTGATCGTGTTTTTAGGAGGTTGAAATGTTAGAAGGTTTGAAAACGACGTTCATGTCGATGTTCAAGCGCCCGGTGACCGTCGAGTACCCGGAGCAAAAGCGCCCGGTGCGCACGCGCTTCAAGGGCCGCCACGTGCTCAAGCGCTACGACAACGGTCTGGAGAAGTGTATCGGCTGCTCGCTGTGCTCGGCGGCCTGCCCGGCGGATGCGATATTCGTCGAGGCGGCGCAGAACACCGACGAGGAGCGATATTCACCCGGCGAACGTTACGCACGGGTGTATGAGATCAATATGCTGCGCTGCATCTACTGCGGCTTCTGCGAGGACGCCTGCCCGACCGAGGCCATCGTGCTGGGCGACAACTACGAGCTGTCGTTCGTCGACCGGGCAGCCTCACTGTATACGAAAGATATCCTGTTGGAGCCGGTGAGCAACGAAGGCGAGCCGACCCCGCAGAAGACCGAGCCTGGGGAGTTCACACGCTCGGTGCCTGTGATGCAAGACCCCGTGAAATAAGGGAGGGTTATCGATGCTAACCGGTACGGTGTTCTTTGCTGTCGTGGCGCTGGTGGTGGTAGGCAGCGCGGTGGGCATGCTGCTCACCAGCAACGCCCTGTATGCGGCGCTGCTGCTGGTGCTGAACTTTGCCACCGTGGCGCTGCTGTACCTGATCCTGGGGGCTCCGTTCATCTCGCTGGTGCAAATCACCGTGTATGCCGGCTCGATCATGGTGCTGTTCTTGTTCGTCATCATGCTGTTGGGGGCCGAGCGCATGAATGTGAGCGAGCACTTGCAGGGCCAGCGCACCATGGCAATCGTTTTGGGGCTGGTCTTCCTGGTGGAGATCGCCCTGTTCTTCCTGGCACGGCCTACCCTGACTGCCATCGTCGGGCTGCCGGCGGCCGGATCGGGGAGCCCGGCAGCGGTGGGGGAGCTGCTGTTCACCCGCTATGCGCTGCCGTTCGAGATCACCGGTTTCCTGCTGCTGGTTGCCACCGTCGGGGCGGTGCTGCTGACCCGCAGCGAGGGTAGTAAGGGGGGCGAACTCAAGTCTGGCACGTTGAACTTCACACTGCGGAAGAGGGAGAAATAAGATGCCGCTGGTTTTCTATTTAGTTTTGTCGGGCACGATGTTTATGCTCGGCATCCTGGGTGTGTTATTGCGCCGAAACGCCCTGGTGGTGTTTATGTCGCTGGAGCTGATGTTTAACGCCGCCAACCTGCTGTTCGTGGCCTTTGCGGCCTACTATGGCAATCTGGTCGGGCAGCTGAGCGTGTTCTTCGTCATGACCGTGGCGGCCGCAGAAGTGGCGGTTGGCCTGGCGCTGATGGTGGCGATCTTCCGCACCAAGCGCAGCATCGATGTCGATCAGATGAGCAGCATGAAGGGCTAAAAGCATGGATCCAATCCTGAATTACGTACCCTGGGTCGTGTTCTTCCCGCTGATCGGGCTGCTCGTCAATCTGATCTTCGGGCGGCGGCTGGGCAAGTATGGGCCCGGCATCGTCGCAAGTCTGGCGGCGGGGCTGGCCTTCGCAGTCAGCGTGGCCCTGGCGGTTGCCCTGGCGCGCGACCCCGAACAGGTGGCCGTGGTCCACATCGCCGACTGGATCAAAATCGGCGCCCTGAACGTCTCCTGGACCATGCGGGTGGACACCCTGTCGAACACCATGATGCTGGTGGTCTCGGGGGTGGGCACGTTGATCCACGTCTATGCCATCGGTTACATGTACTTCGACGTGCGCCACAACAACGATATTGGCCGTTACGCCCGCTTCTTCGTCTTCTTCAACCTGTTCATTGTTGCGATGATGATCCTGGTGACGGCCAACAACTACCTGATGCTGTTCGTCGGCTGGGAGGGCGTCGGTCTGTGCTCGTACTTACTGATCGGCTTCTGGTTTTCAGGCGGCGAGGACGGCATCGGCAACGCCCTGGCGGCCAAGAAGGCCTTCGTGGTCAACCGGATTGGCGACTTTGGCCTGCTGATCGCCCTGTTCCTGCTGTTTTGGAACTTCGGCACCTTCGAATTTGACACCATCTTCCAGATGGCGCCCGCCATCGCCGGGGCCGCTCCGTGGGTGATTGGGGCGATCGCCATGTTCATGCTGCTGGGCGTGACCGGTAAATCGGCCCAACTGCCGCTGTTCGTGTGGCTGCCGGATGCCATGGCCGGCCCAACCCCGGTTTCGGCCCTGATTCATGCCGCCACGATGGTCACGGCGGGGGTTTACCTGGTGGCGCGCTCGAACCCAATCTTCTTGCAGACCGACTTCGCTCAGAATGCGGTCATCTGGGTGGGCACACTGACGGCCTTCTTCGCGGCCACGATTGCCATTGCCCAGTTCGACATCAAGCGCGTGCTGGCCTACTCCACCATCAGTCAACTGGGCTATATGGTGGCAGCGGTGGGCATGAGCGCCTACGCGGCGGGGATGTTCCACCTGATCACGCACGCCTTCTTCAAGGCGCTGCTCTTCCTGGGGGCCGGGTCGGTCATCCAGGGCATCGAGCGCGGCCACGAGGCGCAGGCGCACAAAGGCAAGCACGCCCATGATGAGACCGAGGCCTTCGACGCCCAAGACATGCGCAATATGGGCGGCCTGCAGCGGCGCATGGGCGTTACCTTCTGGGTCTACCTGATTGCCGCTCTGGCGATCTCGGGTGTGGCCCCGCTTTCCGGCTTCTTCTCAAAGGACGAGATTATCTCGGCTTCGCGGCTGGTCAATCCGGCCGTCTTCATCATCTTGATTGTGACCGCTTTCCTGACGGCCTTCTACATGGGCCGCCAGGTATTCATCGTCTTCTTCGGCAAGGCCCGCACCAAGGCCGCCGAGCGCGCTACCGAAAGCCCGGCGGTGATCACCGTGCCGCTGATCATCCTGGCCGTGTTAGCGGCGGTGGGTGGAGCGCTCAACCTGCCCGGTATCTACACCCTGGAGCACTGGCTGGAGCCGGCCTTCAACTCGGTGCTTTCCGTGCCGTTCGAGCTGCCCCTGGCGATCCTCTCGTTTGGGATTGCCCTGCTGGGGCTGTTCCTGGCCTGGCTGGTGTACGGCAAGCGGGTGTCCTTCGTCAAAGGACGTGATCCGCTGTCCTTGACCCTGGGCGGGCTGTTCGGGGCCATGCGCGAGCACTGGTGGGTCGATCAGGCTTACCAGGCCGTCATCGTGCGCCCGTACATGAGGCTGGCGGTCTTCCTGGCAACCTTCTTCGATCAAGGCTTCATCGACGGGGTCGTCAACGGCACCGGCGAGTTCTTCGCCGTGCTGGCGGGCGGCCTGCGCCGCTTTCAGACCGGCTTCGTGCGCTCCTACGTGTTAGGGATTGTCCTGGGCGTGGTGGCGATGCTGACATGGCTGGTGTTGAGGTAGCATATGGATATCATTCTCAACCCTTTGTTTCTAACCACATTCTTCCCACTGGTCGGTGTGATCCTCATCGCCCTGCTGAACGGGGCTCAGAAGACCCTGATCCGCTGGGTGGCCCTGCTGACCGCGCTGGTGACCTTCGGCCTGTCGCTGGTGGCGCTGGCGCAGTTCGATTCGGCGCTGCCGGGCTTGCAGATGGTCATCAACCGGTCCTGGTTCAGCCTGGCCGGATTACCGATCGGCTTCCACATGGGCGTCGACGGCCTGAGCCTGCTGATGCTGCTGCTGACCACCTTGCTGAGCCTGATCGCGATCCTGTCCACCTGGACGTCGGTGGAGGATAACGTCAAGGGCTTTATGATCTTCTTCCTCTTGTTGGAATTAGGCATGAGCGGCGTGTTCCTGATCATGGACCTGGTTCTCTTCTATATCTTCTGGGAATTCACTCTCATCCCGATGTACTTCTTGATCGGCATATGGGGTGGTCCCAACCGGGTTTATGCGGCCCTCAAGTTCTTCATCTACACCTTTGCCGGTTCCACCATCATGCTGCTGGCGATCCTGTTCCTGGGCACGCGCGGCGGCACCTTCTCGCTGCCGGACTTGGTGGCCAACCGGGCGGTGTTTGCGGATGCGCAGTTGTGGCTGTTCCTGGCCTTTGCGCTGGCCTTTGCCATCAAAGTGCCGATGTGGCCGCTGCACTCCTGGCTGCCCGACGCGCATGTCGAAGCGCCCACGGCCGGGTCGGTTATCCTGGCCGGCGTGATGCTGAAGATGGGCGCTTACGGTTTCTTGCGCTTCAACCTGCCCCTCTTCCCAGCGGCGACCCTGCAAATGGCGCCTTACCTGGCGGGCCTGGCAGTGATCGGCATCCTGTACGGGGCTGCAGTGGCGTACGCGCAGAAGGACGTTAAGAAGCTGGTGGCGTATTCTTCGGTCAGCCACCTGGGTTTTGTGGTGCTGGGCATTTACGCCCTCAACCCCGAGGGACTGGCCGGGGGGATCATCCAAATGGTCAACCACGGCCTGAGTACCGGCGCCTTGTTCCTGATCGTCGGGATGCTCTACGAGCGCAGGCACACGCGTGATATGGCTGCCTTCGGCGGGGTCTGGAAGGTGATGCCGGTGCTGGGCGGGCTGGCGCTGGTGACGACGCTGTCATCGATGGCCTTGCCGGGGCTGAACGGCTTCGTCGGCGAGTTCACCATCCTGCTGGGGGCGTTCGGCTCGAATGCGCTCGGCAGCCCGTGGTTCGCAGGGTTGGCGACCTTCGGCGTGATCCTGGCGGCGGTCTACCTGCTGTTCATGTATCAGCGCGTGTTCCTCGGCCCGGTGACGCACGACGAAAACAGCAAGCTGATCGACCTGAATGCGCGTGAGATTTTGATGCTCGTGCCGCTGCTGGCGCTGATCTTCTGGATCGGCCTGTACCCCAAGCCGTTCTTCGACCTGCTAACGCCGACCGTGAACCAGCTGGCGGCGATCATCCAAACCACTGCAATGGCGATGCATTAGAGGAGACGAACCGGAATGATGACATTGAATGACTTGATCGTAACGCTTCCTCTGGTGTTCCTGCTCGGTTACACCATCGTGCTCCTGCTGGTGGACCTGTGGATCCCGCCGGCGCGCAAGGGCATTACCGCCTTGCTCGCGGCGCTGGGCCTGCTGGTGACCACCGGGCTGTCGATCTGGCGCAGCGGAGCCCCGGCCGCAGCCTTCAGCGACATGGTGGTGGTGGATGGGTTCGCCGTTTTCCTCTCTGTGGTCTTTTTGGTGAGTGGGTTGGCGGGCATCGCTTTGGCCTACGATTACCTCAAACGGATGGATATCGAGCGCAGCGAGTATTACATCTTGCTGCTGCTGACCATCAGCGGCATGATCCTGATGACCTACGCCAACGACCTGATCGTGGTTTTCCTGGCACTGGAGCTGCTGTCGCTGCCGCTGTACGTGCTGGCCGGGTTCGCCCGGCTGCACCAGGGCTCGGAAGAGGCCGGCCTGAAATACTTCTTGTTGGGCGCTTTCTCCTCGGGCTTCGTGCTGTACGGCGTGGCCCTGGTCTACGGAGGCACCGCTTCCACGAACCTGACGGAGATCGTGGCAGCGGTTTCGGCGGGGTCGGTCATCCTGCCGTTGTTCGTGGCCGGGGCGGCGCTGCTGCTGGCGGGCTTCTCGTTCAAATCGGCCATCGTGCCGTTCCATATGTGGGTGCCGGACGTCTATCAAGGCGCACCTTCGTCGGTAACCGGCTTCATGACCGTGGGGGCCAAGGCGGCCGGTTTTGCAGCCCTGATGCGCATGTTCGTGACTGCCTTCCCAACCATTTCGGCCGACATGACGCCCATCCTGTGGACGCTGGCGGCGGCGACCATGGTGGTGGGCAACGTGGTGGCGATCTCGCAGTCGAACATCAAGCGCCTGCTGGCCTATGCCAGTATCGCCCAGTCGGGCTACCTGCTGATGGCTTTCGTGCCGTACAGCCAGGGTGTGGTGCTGCAAAACACGGTGGCCTCGATGCTGTTCTACCTGGTGGCCTACGGCCTGACCACGCTGGGCGCTTGGGCGGTGGTAATCGCTCTCGAGCAGACCCAGAACCGCGGCCTGATGTTGGAGGATTACGCCGGACTGGGGCGCACCAAGCCCTGGCTGGCGCTGGCGATGACCGTTTTCATGCTGTCGTTCACCGGTGTGCCGCTGACGCTTGGCTTCTGGGGCAAGTTCTACCTGTTCAGTACGGCGGTGCAGGGCGGCTACCTGGGCCTGGCGCTGATCGGCCTGCTGACCTCGGCGGTCTCGGCCTTCTACTACCTGCGCGTGGTGGTGATCATGTTCATGCAGCCCGGCGAGCCGTGCGTGGCCCGCGATCCATGGCTCAATTTGACCGCGGGCGTATCGGCCCTGGCGGTGGTAGGGCTGTCGTTCGCGCCGGGGGCGCTGTTCGCCCTGGCCTCACAGGCAATTCTGCGGCTGCTGTAAAGAGCTTCAAAGCAAAGACGTTCAGGTCTTAAGGGAAAAAAGAGCAGAGTTTTCTATCTGCTCTTTTTCTTATCGGGCTGCGCTTCTGCGCGAAACATTACCCCTCAAGTTTGCTCACGTACCAGCGCAAGTATTCTTCCATATGCGCCTGCCAGTAATCGGCGTTGTGGGTGCCGTCGCGGACCAGCCATTCGTGCGGCAGGTCCACCAACTGCAGAGAGGTCTCGAAGCGCTTTGCATCCGATAGATACGGGTCGGCATTGCCGATGTCGATGCGCAGGGCGGGCGGGCCGTTGGGCGCGGCGTCGATCAAGGTATGCAGGCGGGAGGAGCTCATGGGTGGGAAGGGCAGGCTGTGGGCTCCGACGGAAGCGAACAGGCCGGGGTTCTCAAAGCCGATCATCACCGCCCAGGTGGCGCCGCGTGAGATGCCGCCGACGGCGCGGCAGCTGCGGGTGGCGCAGGTGTTGAAACTGGCATCCACCCACGGCACGACTTCAGCGACCACTGCGTCGCCATAAGCGGATTCCTGGATGTCTTGCAGGTAGTAATCCTCCTGCGGCATGACCATCAGGAAGGGCGGGGCGTCTCGGTTGGTGATCAGGCGGTTGGCGGCTGCGACGGCGCCCAGGTCGTCCCAGGCGGTGGCATCCATGCTCTGACCGTGCAGCAAGTAGATCGCCGGGTACCCGGCAGAGCGCCGGGAATCGTAACAAGGGGGCAGATAGACCCGGACGGACAATTGGCGGTGCAGCATCTGCGAGTCGACCTCGTGCCGCTCGACGCGACCGGGAAGGCACGGCGCGACCGTCTCCGTGGGCGCTGCGGAGGCGGCTTCCGCTGCGCAAGGGGTGTTTTCCATGCACAAGCCGGGCGGTGCGTCTTCTGGAGGGAGAATGGATGGCTCACCGCCAATCGGAGCCAACGCTTCCGCAGGGAGCGTCGCTAACGTATCTTGTGTGGCAGGCGGCGCGCTGCCCGGTGCGGCCTGAGGGCCGCCGCTGCAGGCGCTTAATACTCCCACAGCAAGCATCAACAACCCCATTAAACGAAATCGTGTAAGCATACGGATAAACCTGTCGGATGATTAATTTTCCCTGCTGCCCTTATCTTGACGAACGAATACCATTCGGATTATACTCTAGTCATCGGGGTGTAGCGCAGTCGGCCAGCGCACCGCGTTTGGGACGCGGGGGTCGGCGGTTCAAGTCCGCCCACCCCGACATGGACCGCCGAGACCTCTCGGCGGTCCATTGTAAAATGCCCCTCACCATACGGAGCCCCCTCTTATAGAGGGCGAGGGGGCTCCGTATGGTGAGGGATCCACCACGAATGCTCTGGAGGTCGGTCAGGCATGGCGAAAAAATGCGATGGCGTTGTAGAAGCAGTGCGATACAATCCAGACGGATCGGTGAAGCTGCTGCGCGTGTACGAAAAGCGCGGCCCCACCTGGTCGGACCGGATCTTGATCGATCGGGATGAGATGATCCGGCGCCTGAAGAGCGGCTGCCGTTATCTGATGGGGGTGCGCTTGCCTTACCTGGCCGGCACGTTCGAGACGTCTGAACCCGTGCTGCTGGCGGGCGAACCTGGCCGCGAAGTGCTGGTCACCAGCGCAGCAGTCACCGTCCCCGCAACCCGCGATAATTTGGAGGGTGTGCCTCGCTTCTAGTTCGGCCAGCCGCTTTCGATGGTGATGTGTTGACAAGCCCCTTTCTTTCCATCGTCATTCCCGCTCATAATGAGGAACATCGTCTCCCCGCCACGTTGGAGAAGATTAACGCGTTCCTGAAGACCCAGCCCTACCAGGCCGAGATCCTGGTGGTGGAGAACGGCAGCTGCGACAACACCTACCAACTGGCGACAGGTTACGCAGAACGCATCCCACAGGTGCGGGTACTTCGAGAGGAGGCGCGCGGCAAGGGACTGGCGGTGCGGCGCGGGATGCTGGAGGCGGCGGGGGAATACCGTTTCATCTGCGACGCCGACCTGTCGATGCCAATCGAAGAGGTCAATCACTTTCTGCCGCCGGTGTTGTCGGATGCGGACGTAGTGATCGGCTCGCGTGAGGCTCCCGGTTCGGTGCGCTATGACGAGCCCGCTTACCGGCACGTCGTGGGGCGCGGCTTCAACCTGATGGTGCGCCTGCTGGCTTTGCCTGGGCTGCATGATTCGCAAGCCGGATTCAAATGTTTCAGCGCTGCGGCTGCCGAAGACGTCTTTCGCTGCCAGACCCTGACTGGAATGTCCTTCGACGTCGAGGTGCTGTTTGTGGCGCGCTTGCGGGGCTACAAGATCGTCGAAGTGCCGATCCACTGGTATTTCAACGCCGACAGCCGGGTGCGCCTGTTCGAGGATTCGCTGCGGATGGGCATCGACCTGCTGACCATTCGCCGCAATGCTTTGCTGGGGCGCTACAACAACTGCTGATCCGTGCGAAAAATCCTCCGCCGCAGCCTTTCCAACCCCTACATCCAATTAATCACCTCGCTTGAGGCTCCATTTTGTTCGCCTGTACCTGTGTCATCCGGGGATTCTCCAACTACTCTTCACTCTCTTGTTATAATTAGGCTTATGATTGCAAAACCACTGCTGCAGCAAATCCTGGACCAGTATTCACTGCCCGTGTATGGGCTGCAAGGCATTTCGCATTGGGCGCGGGTCCTCGACATCGGCACGCGCCTGACCGAGCAGACCGGCGCTAACCTGGCGGTGGTCGAGCTGTTTGCCGTGTTCCACGACGCCTGCCGTCAGAATGAAGGCACCGACCGGGAGCATGGCAAGCGTGGGGCCGAGTTGGCCGCCTCGCTGCGCGGCTCGCTGATCCGCCTGCCCGAGGACGACTTCGAGCGGCTCTACTACGCTTGCAGCGAACACACCAAGGGCCTGACCGAGGCCGACGTGAGCGTGCAAACCTGCTGGGACTCGGATCGACTGGACCTGCCCCGGGCGCAGATCACGCCGAAGACTTGGCGCCTGTGCACGGAAGCCGCAAAAGAGATCGAGGTGCGGCGCTGGGCCGAGCAGCGCGCCGTGGAGCGGGTCGTGCCGAATTGGGTCGAAGCTGCGTGGGGGATCGTGTAAAAACCAGGTTTCTCAAACGGAACGTGGGGGAGAAAGGAAGCCATCTCTGAAAACCGTGAATCCATTTAACGAACGCCGGTCGATGACCGCCAAGATCATCTATAACCTGATCGCCGGGCGCGAGGAGTTCTCGTCGGCCCACCTGGCCGAGGTGCTGACACAGCTGCAGGACGCCGGGGTGACGCCGGAGGTGTACATGGTGGAACAGGCGCTGCCGGTGGAAGAGGTGGTGGCGGATGCGCTTCAACGCGGCATTCGACTGTTCGTGGTGTGCGGCGGCGACGGCACACTTGACCGCACCATCCCGGCGCTGGTGGGCACGCCTGGGGTGCTGGCGGTCGTTCCCACCGGCACGCAGAACAACGCCGCGCTGACCTTTGGGATCCCGCTGGACGACATCCCGGCCGCGATTGCCACCCTGCAGCAGGGCAAGGTCGTGGCGGTGGACACCGGGCTGGCCGAAGGCGCAGATGGAAAGCACACCTTCTTAGAGGTGTCTTCGCTCGGCCTGACCTCGGCCCTGTTCCAGTCGGCGGATGAACTGCAGCACGGCGATCTGACCAAGATCGCCGAGTTCGTCGGCACGCTGGTGTCCTTCCCGGCTGCGCCGATGCAGGTCAGTGTCGATGACGGCCGGCAAACCTTCGAGGTGCAGGCCCATACCGCAGTGGTCGCCAATCTGCCCTACTCCAGCACTCGACTGCACCTTTCAGAAGACATCGCTTGCGACGACGGTTTGCTGGACCTGTTCCTGTTCGCTGATCTGGGTAAGGCCGAGCTGCTCAGCTTTGCCCTGCGGACGCGGGGCTACGTGCTGGACGACCCGCGCGTCCAGCACCTGCGCGTGCGCCAGGCGGTCATCCGGCCGGAGCCGCCGATGCCCGCCATGGCGGATGATGTGCCGCTGGGGCAGGGGGAGCTGCGGGTGCAGGTGCAGCCGCACAGTCTACGGGTGATCGTCAACCCGGATTTCGAGGAGGCCAAGCGAGACCCTGGATGAACGAGCGCGAGATGAACCATCGCAGCGATGAACAGCAGGAAGAAGCTCCCGGCAGCCCGCGCAAGCGGCGGCATTATTTGCTCAACCGGCTGCTGACCTTCCTCTTGTTGAGCCGGCGCGCCCTGCTGCTGGGGCTGTTGGCCGCGGGGACCGGCCTGTTCCTGGCGGCCATCCCGCTGCAGGCTCGCTCGGCGCTGCTGGCCAGTTTGCATGCCTCGCGAAGGCTGGTGTTCTTGCTGCTGTTTTTCAGCCTGCTGATGCTCTCGCTGCTGTGGTCTGCCGGGCAGGACATGGACTCGTGGCTGTTCCTGTATATCAATCAGAACGCCTACCGCACCGTTTGGTTGGATCGCATTCTGCTGTGGATCACGCAGATCGGCAACGGCGCATTCAGCTTCCTGCTGGTGGGCATCTTTTATCTGTTCGGCCAGCGCGAATTCGCCCTGGAGCTGCTGTTCGGCACGCTGACGCTGTGGTTCACGGTCGAGGCGGTCAAGGCTCTGGCGGAACGCTCTCGCCCGTTCTATCTGATCGAAGAGGCTAACCTGGTGGGATGGCGCGAGCGCGGCAAATCCTTCCCCAGCGGGCACAGCTCGCAGGCTTTCTTCATGGCCTCGCTGATCAGCCACGTCTTCCAGGCCGGTCTGCTGCTCAACGTGGTGTTGTACGGGTTGGCTATTCTGGTGGCTTTCTCGCGGGTGTATATTGGAGTACACTATCCGAGGGACATCCTGGCCGGGGCGATCCTGGGCAGCGTCTGGGCGCTGCTGAGCATCCTGATCCAGCCGTATTGGATTGTGTGGTTTTAGCAAGTCGTCGGGAGGTTTTATGAAAACGATCGTCATTACAGGCAGCACGCACGGTATCGGCTACGGCCTGGCGGACGCCTTGATCGGGCGCGGCTGTGCGGTGGTGGTCAACGGACGGCGGCAGGAATTGGTCGACGTGGCGGTCGAGAACCTGGCGGCGCGCCACGGAGCGGAGCAAGTTTCCGGCTTCCCGGCGAACGTGGCCGAGTTCAACCAGGTGCAGGCGCTGTGGAACGCCGCCATCGAGCGTTTCGGCCGGGTAGACATCTGGATCAACAATGCTGGGCTGTCCAACATCCAAGCCATGTTCTGGACCATCGATCCCGAGGAAATTGCCCGGGTGGTGCAGACCAACCTGCTGGGGGCCATGTACGGCAGCCGGGTGGCGCTGGCAGGGATGCTGGAGCAGGGCGGCGGCGCGCTTTACAACATGGGCGGGGCCGGCAGCCGCGGCGGGCATTCGGTGCCGGGGCTGGCGCCCTACGAGACCACCAAAGCCGGGCTGGCCTACTTCACCAAGGCCCTGTCGGCAGAGGTCAAGGACACGCCGGTGATCGTGGGGCTGCTGCTGCCGGGGATGGTGTTGACAAATATGTTGACCGGGCAGGAGGAGAAGCTCGCGCCGCAGGATTGGCAGCGGGTCAAGAACATCATCAACATCCTGGCCGACCGGGTCGAGACGGTGGCGCCGTGGATGGCCGAGCGGGTGCTGGCGAACGATCAGAACGGGGCGGAGATCTCCTACCTCAGCCGCGCCAAGGCCATGGGGCGATTTATGACGGCTCCCTTCCGCAAGGGGAGGTTGTTGGAGTAAGCGCTTCACCGCCAAGGATTAAAATTTGGCTTTCCTTTTTGCGCCTTTACTGTCCGGAATATATGAGAGGGGTAATCCATGTTAATTGCAGAAATGACGCTGCCATCCAAAGACCTGGACAAGCAGGCCGTCTATTATGCCGATGTGCTGGGGCTGCCGGTGCGGCGCGCCATGGAGAAAGTGCTGATCCAGGGCGGGGAAAGCAGACTGCAGTTCCAGCAGGCTGCTGCCAGCTGGGACGCTCACTTCCACTTCGCCTTCGAGGTGCCCAACAATCGCTTCGAGCAGGCCAAAGATTGGCTGCAGCGCCGGGCCACGCTGCTTAAGGATCAAAGCGGCCGCGACACCTTCCGTCATACAGGCTGGAAGGCTGACTCGGTGTATTTCAAAGATCCGGCCGGCAATGTCTTGGAGTTCATCGCCCGCGAGCAGGCGGACACCGCCAGCGGAGAAGAGTTCTTCCGCCCGGAAAACATCCTGCGGATCAGCGAGTTCGGCATCGCCGCCGAGGACGTGCCGGCGCTGGTAGGCGATATCAGCCGCAAGACCGGGCTGCAGGTCTACGGCGAGGCCAGCCCGAATTTCACGGCCGTCGGCGATTTGGGCGGCCTGTTAATCGTGGTCGAGCGCGACCGCATCTGGTACCCCAACAGCGGCGTCCCGGCGGAGTACACGCCCTTCGAGGTCTTCATCGAGACCGGCGGGCAGCACTATCGCTTGAGCGCGCCGGATTATCCGGCGGAAATCCACGCATCGGCGGGCACGGTCGGCTAAGGTAGTGAGTAGAGAGTGCAGAATAGAGAACAGCCTGTCGCATTTGCAACCTGTAGAGGCAGCACCCCTGATGGAAGCTAAAGTTACGCCTCTCCATTCTCGCCTCTCTTTTTAGGACTTCACATGACACTTCTCGATATCATACAGCGCAAACCCGACCCCGAGCCCTGGAGTGAGGGTGAACATATTCCCTGGAACGACCCGGAATTCTCGCAGCGTATGCTCAAAGAGCACCTCAGCCAGGCGCACGACGCCGCCAGCCGGCGTTACGCGATCATCGATCAGCACGTGGGTTGGATCCACAACGAACTGCTACAGGGGCGGCCCAGCCGTATCCTGGACCTGGGCTGCGGGCCGGGGCTTTACGCCGGGCGGCTGTGCCAGCTGGGGCACACGGTGACAGGCATCGACTTCTCGCCGGCCTCGATCGAGTACGCCACCCGCCAGGCCGCGCCCGGCTGCAGCTTCCGCCTGGACGACATTCGCACGGCAGATTACGGCCACGGTTACGACCTGGTCATGCTGATCTTCGGCGAGTTTAACATCTTCGCGCCGGACACAGCCCGCTCGATGCTGCAGCGCATGGCGGCGGCGTTAAAGGAGGGTGGCCGGCTGCTGCTGGAGCCGCATACCTTTCAGGTGGTGAAGGAGAAAGGCCAGGCGCCGAACACCTGGTACAGCTCAGAGGGCGACGTTTTCTCCGAGCGGCCTCACCTGATCCTGTTCGAAAACACCTGGAATGAGACCCGCAAGGCAGCCAACACCCGCTACTACATCATCGACAGCGAGACCGCCGAGCTGACGCACTTCATGGAAAGCCTGCAGGCCTACACCAACGAGGAGTACGAGCGGCTGCTGCGTGAGACGGGCTTCGCGAACGTTCAGGTCTACCCATCCCTGGGCGAGGCCATGGATGAGTATGAGTACGGTCTGCAGGCGATCACGGCGCAGAAAGCCGCTTGATCTTTGCTTAGACCGTCGTCGTTGAAAGGTGGAACACACGTGCGGCGCGCGGTCCACCTGGGAAAATAGGACGCTAATTGACAACGAGACCCTGTACTCGAGTTGAATTCCAGAAGATCAACAAGAGAGGCCTGAAATGGATAAATTGGATTTACGAAAAGAACTGAAACACCTGTACGCCCCATCCGCGAAGCAGGTGACCCTGGTGGAGGCGCCCGAGATGCAGTTCGTCATGATCGATGGCGCAATCGAGCCGGGGCAGTCACCGGGCACCTCACCGGCGTTCGCCGCCGCAACGGAGGCGCTGTACGGCATCTCTTACACCCTCAAGTTCGCCTCCAAGCAGCGGGCGGACAACCCGATCGACTACACCGTGATGGGGCTGGAGGGGCTGTGGTGGGTGGAGGACCGAGGCTTCGATATCCTCGATCCGGAGGGCTGGCATTACACGGCCATGATCCTGCAGCCAGGCTTTATCACGATGGAGATGTACGAAGAGGCGCTTGCGAAGCTGCGTAAAAAGAAGGACAACCCGGCGCTGGACCAGCTGCGCCTGGAGCGTTTCTGTGAGGGTCCGAGCGTGCAGATCTTACATATTGGGCCGTACGCCGGGGAGATGGACACGATCGCCAAGATGGATGCCTTCGCCGAGCAGAACGGCTACGCCATGCACGGTAAGCACCACGAGATCTACCTGGGCGACCCGCGCCGGGCGGACCCGATGAAGCTGAAGACGGTGTTAAGGCATCCGGTGCGAAAGATGGTTTAGGCTTTACCGGAGGGGATGCGAGACGGTAGGTCAGGTGAATCCTTGGACCGGTGCCTCCACGATGGCTGCCCTGCTTATCAATGAGAGGAGGGGATTGTGCGCTGGCAAGATCAACTTAACGGCGATTCGCTCTCCTGGCTGCTCGAGCCGGAGGATCCCGGTGTGCGCTGCCTGGCGCTGCGCGACCTGCTCGACCGGCCGCCGGACGATCCCCAACTGGCGGAGGCCAGGGCGGCGGCGCACCGGGACGGCCCGATCGCCACGATCTTGGATGCGATGCAGCCGGAGGGCTACTGGGTGAAGCCGGGGCCGGGCTACAACCCCAAATACCGTTCCACCGTTTGGGCGATCATCCTGCTGGCCCAGTTGGGGGCGGAGATCGAAATGGATGCGCGCATCGCCCTGGCCTGCGCTTACCTGTTGGATTACGGCATGACCGTAAACGGCCAGTTTTCGACCTCTGGCGCGCCCTCCGGCACGATCGACTGCTTGCAGGGCAACCTGTGCAGCGCGTTGGCGGTTCTTGGCTGCGACGACCCCCGCCTGGAAGCGGCTTTCGATTGGACGGCGCGCAGCGTGACCGGGGAAGGGATTGCTCCGGCCTCAGAAAAGGGCGCGCCGCTGCGTTATTACGCCTCCGGCAATTCCGGACCGCTGTTCAGGTGCGGTGTGAACGAGGGTCAGCCCTGCGCCTGGGGCGGGGTGAAGGCGCTGCTGGCGCTCGCGCGGCTGCCGGCGGACCGGCGCACGCCGCTCATTCAGTCAGCCATTCGTCAGGGTGCGGAGTATCTGTTGGACCACGACTCGGCAGCGGCCAACTACCCCTACCCGTCGTACGCCAAAGCCCCCAGCGGCAACTGGTGGAAGTTCGGTTTCCCGGTCTTTTATGTTACCGACATCCTGCAAAATGCCGAGGCGCTGGTGCGGCTGGGTTATGGGGCCGATCCTCGTTTGGTCGGAGCGCTCGATATCATCCGTGGCAAGCAGGATGAGCAAGGGCGCTGGGCTCTGGAGTATGACTATGCCGGCAAGACCTGGGTGGACTTCGGACCGAAGAAGCAGCCCAACAAGTATGTTACCCTGCGCGCTCTGCGCGTGCTGAAAGAGGTGGGAGAATGAGTATCGATTTTCATATCCGTCCGATTTTTGACGAAGAATTGACCGAAGTGCTGGAAGTTTACCGCCAATGCGAGGACTTTTTGGCGCTGGGGCCGCAGCCTAAGGCTTCGATGGAGATGGCGTTAGCTGACGTGCAGCTGTCGCGGGATAACAAGGGGGTGTTCTGCGGCATCTTCGACTCGCATGAGCAGATGATGGGCGTCCTGGATTACGTTCCCTCGGGCTACAAGGATGTCCCGGAGGATGCTTTCCTCGAACTGCTGATGATTGCTAAGCCATATCGCAACCAGGGACTGGGGGCGGCGGTGGTGGCCTGGTTCGAGCAGGCCGTGACTGCCGACCCGATCATCCTGCGCATCCGCTCGGGTGTGCAGGCCAACAATCCGGACGGGATCCGCTTCTGGGAGCGCATGGGGTACCGGGTGGTCAGCGAGCCGGAGCTGCACTCCGACCAGACCACAGCGGTGGACCTGCTGAAGGAGCTGCGCGAATAGCATGGCAAGCTTCTGGATCCCACTGGGACTGGTGATCTTCTGGGCGGCATACTTCACCATCGTGCTGGTAATGAACGCCTTCGATGCGCTCAAGGCTTTCGGCCGGCTTTCCAAGGATTGGAAGTTCGCCTCCGGCAACTACAACTTGATCCGCAAGGCCACTCAGACCTATCACGCCCCGGCCTGGCTGGACCGGGTTTTGTTCGTCGGCGTGATCGCCTGGCAGGCGCTGGCGGCCGTGCTGCTGTGGATGGCAGTGGCTGCCTGGCCGAATCTGCCCAGGGTCGACGCGGGCTTCGCTGCCGGAGTCGGGCTGTTCGCAGCGTTCGTGTTGGTGGACGAAGTCTTCAAGGAGTACAAGAGCGAGAACGATCACCTGCTGATCTTTGCCGCGCAGCTGCTGTCGCTGCTGGCGGTCCATTTACTGGCTTGATCCCAAATTCTGCTGTAACTGTATAGCCAATTTTGAACGGATTGGAACGCTGCAGTCTTTTTCCTGCAGTTTTTTTTTGGATTCCCCGATTTATTTATAATAAAGTCTATTGACTCTATAGGAGATATTGGTATAATCTATCTAAGCGTAAGATTAAATTCAAGCAGAAAATACAACTGAATGTGGTCGAGCCAAGGCGCGGCCGAACATCAACAGGGCCGGTTTTACCGGAAGCGATTTATCCAAACCGGGCCGGCAGCATGCATGGAGGCACTGATGGACTTACCGATCTGGACGTTTATCATTGTTGGATTCCTGGCGCAGCTGATCGACGGCGCGTTGGGGATGGCGTATGGGGTTAGCTCGAACACCTTTTTGCTCAGTCTGGGCCTGCCGCCCGCAGCAGCCAGCGCCAGCGTTCATGTTTCTGAGATCTTTACCACAGCGGTCTCTGGGTTGTTCCACCTGCGCTTCGGCAACGTGCGGAAGGACCTGTTCCTCAAACTGTTGATCCCGGGCGTGATTGGTGGGGCGGCGGGAGCTTACCTGCTCAGCAACATCGACGGCAATGTCATCAAACCCTACATCAACGGCTACCTGCTGATTATGGGCCTGGTGATCCTCAGGAAGGCGCTGGTGAAGAACGGGAAAGAGAAGCACATCACCAACTGGGTCAGCCCGCTGGGATTGATCGGCGGGTTCTTCGACGCCATCGGCGGCGGCGGCTGGGGCCCGATTGTGACCACGACCCTGGTGGCGCGCGGCAACAGCCCGCGCAAGACCATTGGATCGGTCAACAGTTCTGAGTTTTTCGTCACCCTGGCCGAATCGATCGTGTTCATCCTGACGCTCGGCCTGATGAACTGGCAGGTGATCCTCGGGCTGCTAATCGGTGGTGTGGTCGCTGCGCCGGTGGCGGCCTACCTGACCAACAAGCTGCCCACCCGCCTCCTGATGGGAATGGTGGGCGTGCTGATCAGCTTCCTGAGCATCCGTACGCTAGTGCAGATATTGTTCTAAGATAGAGTGTGGGGAGTGGAGAAAAGAGAGCAGTTTAAGCGCTCTCGATAAACCAGGTTTCTGGCAAAATCTTGATTTTTATAGGAGATCCTCAGGACTGTAGAAATCCTGAGGATCTCATGGATTCACTTCGCTTTTGACGGCGCCGTTGTTCTCGGTGCGAGCAATAACGTCGGCAAGGGAGGTGTTGTCGAGGATATCGGAGATGGCGTTGCGCACATCCTGCATGACCAGGCGCAGACCGCAGTTATCGGGGTCGGGGCAGGCGCAAGGCTCATAGGCGGTCTGGCTGACGCAGCCGATGGGGGCCAGGGGGCCGTCGAGCAGGCGCACGATTTGCCCGAGGGTAATCTCTTCGGCGGGTTTGCCCAGGTAGTAGCCGCCGCCAGCGCCCATGCGGCTGTGCAGCAGGCCGGTGTTCTTGAGGGACAGCAGGATCTGCTCGAGGAACTTGACCGGGATGCGCTCGCGCTTGGCAATCTCTTTGATTTGCACGACCTCGCCATCATTGGCATTGGTCGCCAGATCGATCATGGCCCGCAGGCCGTATTCACCACGTTTGGAAAGTTTCATAGCAGGTCTATTTTACAACCATTATCAGAAATGATTGGTTCCTCCTGAGGATTGATAAAGTCTATTAACTCTATAGGGATTATTATTATAATCAAATAATTACCGTTAAGCAAAATTGCTACCGGTCGTTGCACAAGCAAGTCCAGGAAGCATTACAAAGAAATTCGCAAGTTCGAGCAGGGTCAGGTTCCGTATACTGAGGGCCATGCCGGAACCCATCTGCTGTGCATGGAGGCGCTTTTTTAATGGATTTACCGATCTGGGTGTTCGTCATCGTCGGGTTTCTGGCGCAGCTCATCGACGGCGCATTGGGCATGGGTTACGGGGTCAGCTCGAACAGCTTCCTGCTCGGCCTGGGCTTGAGCCCCGTGGTCAGCAGCGCCAGCGTTCACATGACGGAGGTATTCACCACCGCCATTTCCGGCACGTTCCACCTGCGTTTCGGCAACGTGCGCAAAGACCTGTTCCTCAAGCTGTTCCTGCCGGGCATGCTCGGCGGCGCGCTGGGCGCATACATCCTCAGCTCGATCGACAGCCATGCGATCAAGCCCTTTATCAGCATTTACTTGCTGGTGATGGGCGTGGTGATCCTGCGCAAGGCGCTGAACAACAACGTTAAAGAAAAGCGCGTCACCACCTGGGTTGGCCCGCTGGGACTGATCGGCGGCTTCCTCGACGCGCTGGGCGGCGGCGGTTGGGGAGCGATCGTGACCACAACCCTGGTGGTGCGCGGCAACGATCCGCGCGCCTCGATTGGCTCGGTCAACATTTCCAAGTTCTTCGTAGCCTTCGCGCAATCGGTGGTCTTCGTCCTGTCCATCGGACTGATCCATTGGAAGATCATCGCCGGCATGCTGATCGGTGGGGTCTTCGCGGCGCCGGTGGCGGCCTACCTGACCAAAAAGCTGCCCACACGGGCGCTGATGGCCCTGGTGGGCTTGCTGATCTGCTTCTTGAGCATCCGCGGGCTGTGGCCGGTGGTCCAGCAAGGGGTTGTCGCTTTCATCGGCGCTTTTTGATCGGAAAACGAACGCCTCGGCATTCGTTTTTTTATTCCCAGGGGTTGATGACCTGCGCTCCACAGGGGACAAAGTCGCTGACGTTGCGGGTGACGATGATAAGATTGTGCTGCAGGGCGGTGGCGATGATCAGAGAATCCATGACGCCGGCCGGGCGGCCGGACTGCTCCATGCGGGCGGTCAGCGAGCCCCACAGCAGCATGGCGCCTGCATCCAGCGGCAGGATGCGCTCGCCGAAGCGTCGCAGAAAGGCCTCATTCAGCCAGGCCCGCAGATCGGTCTTGCGGCGCGAGGCGGGCAGCCGCTCGACCCCACGCTGGATCTCGCCGACCGTGACCGCGCTGACGAACAGCCGCTCCTCCTCCACCTGGTCGATCCAGCGCACGACTTTCTTGATTGGGCGGCGGCGGGTGAACTCGGATAAAACGCAGGTGTCCAGCAGATAGTTCACGGCTCGATGTCCACGTCGCGGGGCAGGCTTTGGTCGCGCTCGATCGACAGTTCTGCGCCCGCCAGCGGCGAGTCGAGCAGGAAGCGCGCCAGGCTGCCGCCGGGTTGGGTCAGGCGCTGGTACTCGTCGAAAGGCAGGATGACCACGGTCTTCTTGCCGCGCCGCGTGACGATCTGCGCGCCGTTTTCAAGGGCGCGCTCGACGACCTCGCTGAATTTACTTTTGGCGTCTTGCAGCTGCCAGATGTTGCTCATGGTTCACCTCCTGGCTAGTCAGACTAGTCTGATTTGATTATATAGCAAGTGAAGACGGAAATCAAGAGGGGAAACACAGCCACGCCCTGCCATAACGAACTAGAACCCTGGTTATGGTAGGGGCATGGCGGGTTGCGCAAGACAACAGCATTGAACCAATACGAAGCCGTGCCCCCGCCCCTATAATGCGCGCAACAATAGATTTGAACCCGTAGGCATGGCGGGAATGCGCGAAACTCCTTTAGTGAGCCAATACGCAGCCATGCCCCTACCCTACCTGATTCATGGTTGTGGCAGGGCATGGCTTCACGGTTTTAGATGATGGTGTCTTGCGCAACCCGCCATGCCCCTACCCTACCTGCATTCATGGCTGCTGGCAGGGCATGGCTTCACGGTTTTAGATGATGGTGTCTTGCGCAACCCGCCATGCCCCTACGAAAAACGTTTCCAACGGCTCTCCACTCTCTAATCTCTGCTCTCTGAATTCCTCGTGGTATAATTTTCCCCTGCAGCCCCGACAGGCTGCGAGGCTTATTTGATGCCCGAGTACATTCAACCCCACCCACATCAGGTCTCCCGACAGGACCGCAGCGAGATCAAGGGCCACGGCCCGGCTGTGCTCTGGTTCACCGGGCTGTCCGGTTCCGGCAAATCCACCATCGCGAACGCGGTGGAGCAGCGGCTCAACCAGACCTATCACGCCCACACCTATCTTTTGGACGGCGACAACATCCGCACCGGGCTCAACCGCGGCCTGGGTTTCAGCCCTGAAGACCGCGAGGAGAACATCCGCCGGATCGGCGAGGTGTCCAGGTTATTCGTGGACGCCGGGCTGATCGTGCTGACCGCTTTCATCAGCCCATACCGCATCGACCGTGAGCGGGTGCGGGCGCTGCTGCCAGAGGGGGAGTTTATTGAGATCTACGTGCGCTGCCCGCTGGAGGTGTGCGAGCAGCGTGACCCGAAGGGCCTGTACCGCAAGGCCCGCGCCGGGCAAATTCCCGAGTTCACCGGCATCAGCTCCCCTTATGAAGAGCCGTTCCAGCCTGAGTTGACGCTCGACTCCGGCGCGACCCCGGTCGATGAATGCTCCGCCCAGGTGATCGCTTACCTGCAGCGCTGCGGCGTCTTGCCTTCTGATCCCCAACCCTCAAACCCCTAATTATCGAACACCCTGATAACCCAACCACACGCATAACGGACGAATCGACAAATGACTATGGACCATCTCGACGAACTAGAAAATATCAGTATCCATATCCTGCGCGAAGCGTATGCCAACTTCAAAAATCTGTGCATGCTCTGGTCGATGGGCAAGGACAGCACCGTCTTGCTCTGGTTGACGCGCAAGGCTTTCTTTGGCCACGTGCCGTTCCCGCTGGTGCACATCGACACGCACTTCAAGATCCCGGAAATGATCGAGTACCGCGATAACCTGACACGCGATTGGCGCTTGCCGATGGTGGTGGGCGTCAACGAAGAAGCCCTGGCTGCCAGGCAAACCTTCCCCGACGGCGCGGTCGACCGCATCGCCTGCTGCCACCTGCTCAAGACCGACGCCCTGACCAACACACTCAACGGCAAGGGCCCACGCTACCGCTTCAATCACAAAGCCGGTCAGTACGAACTGGAGGAGAACCCCGAGCCGTTCACCGGCGTGATCGTGGGCGCACGGGCGGACGAGGAAGGCTCGCGCTCGAAAGAGCGTTACTTCTCGCCCCGCGACAAGCAGAACGAATGGAACATCGCCGAGCAGCCGCCGGAGTTCTGGAATCAGTACAAGACCGACTTCGCCCCCGGCACCAACGTGCGCATCCACCCGCTGCTGGACTGGACCGAGGTCAACATCTGGGAGTACATCGAACGAGAGAAGATCCCCACCGTCTCGCTGTACTACAACCAGGGCAAAGGCGTGCGGTACCGCTCGCTGGGCTGCTATCCGTGCACCTTCCCAGTGCAATCCGAGGCCACCACAGTGGCCGAGATCATCACCGAACTGAAGACCGGTAAATTCTCCAATATCGCCGAGCGTTCCGGCCGCGCCCAAGACAAAGCCGATGGCGGCAGCCTGGAAACCCTGCGCAGAGAGGGGTACATGTAATGGTAGAGATCGTCACCGAAACCACTCAAAACAACGGCCTGATGGATACGCCCCATGAAAAGATGAACGTGGTCTTCGTGGGCCACGTGGACCATGGCAAGAGCACCATCATTGGGCGGCTGCTGGCCGACACCGGCTCGCTGCCGGAGGGCAAGCTGGAGCAGGTGCGCGAATCCTGCGAGCGCAACTCACGGCCCTTCGAGTACGCCTTCCTGATCGACGCGCTGAAAGACGAGCGTGCCCAGAACATCACCATCGACTCGGCGCGGGTCTTCTTCCAGTCGGCGCGCCGCCACTACATCATCATCGACGCGCCGGGGCACATCGAATTCATCAAGAACATGGTCACCGGCGCTTCGCGGGCCGAGGCAGCTCTGCTGGTGATCGACGCGCACGAGGGCGTGCAGGAGAATTCGCGCCGCCACGGCTACCTGCTGTGGATGCTGGGCATTCGCCAGATCGTGGTGCTGGTCAACAAAATGGACCTGGTGGACTACAAGCAAGAGGTGTTCGACGCCGTACAGGCTGAGTATGCTGAGTTCCTGCGCGAGATTGGTATGCAGCCGATGTACTACGTGCCGGTCAGCGGCCGCGAGGGCGACAACATCTGCGGCTCCAGCGCCAACATGCCCTGGTACACCGGCCCGTCGGTGTTGGACGCGCTCGAACTCGTTCGTCAAGGCCCCGCCGTTGGTGAACGAGCCCTTCCGCATGCCGGTGCAGGACATCTACCGCTTCACACTGTACGGCGACGACCGCCGCATCGTGGCCGGGACGGTTTCCAGCGGGCAGTTGCACGTGGGCGAGGAGGTAGTGTTCTACCCCTCGGGCAAGCGCAGCGTGGTCAAGAGCTTCGAAGCGTTCCACAAAGACACCCAGGGCACGGCCGAGGCCGGACAGGCGGTCGGTTTCACCCTGGAGAAGCAAATCTATATCCAGCGCGGTGAGATCGCCAGCCGGGCTGGAGATACACCGCCCAAAGTGACCCAACGGCTGCGGGTCAGCCTGTTCTGGTTGGGGCGCGAGTCGATGTCGATCAAGAAGCAGTACCTGCTCAAGCTGGGCACGGCGCGGGTCAAGTGCCAGATCGAGCGCATCAACCGGGTGATCGACGCCAGCGAGCTTTCGCACCACGAGGAGAAGGACCAGATCGAGCACCACGACGTGGGTGAGGTCGTGCTGCGACTGCACCACCCGATCGCCTTCGACTTGTCGGAGAGCCTGGGCGACACCAGCCGCTTTGTGATTGTGGACGATTACGAGATCTGCGGCGGCGGGATCGTGCTGGAGGACCTGACCGACAGCCAGACCCAGCTGCGCGATGACGTGTTCCGCCGCGAGCAGAAGTGGATCCCCAGTGAGGTTTCCATCGACCAGCGCGCGGAGCGCTATAACCAGAAACCGGGCCTTGTGATTATCACTGGGCAGAAGGGCGTGGGCCGCAAGCGCATCGCCCGCATGCTGGAGCGCCGCCTGTTCCAGGATGGCAAGTTCGTGTACTATCTCGGAATGGGCTCGGTGCTGTATGGGGTGGATGCCGACCTGAAACGGGATGTGCCGGGCAACAGCAGCCACAAGCATGTCCGCCGCCTGGCCGAGGTCGCCAACCTGTTCCTGGACGCAGGGCTGATCCTGATCGTGACGGCAGTCGAGCTGGAGCAGGAGGATTTGAAGATCCTGCAAACCGTGGTCGACCCGAGCCGGATAGAGACGGTGTGGGTGGGCGAGAACATCACCACCGACATCCACTTCGACTTGAAAGTGGTCGACAGCGAGCTGGCCGAGAACTCGGTGGTGCAGATCAAGCGCTTGCTGCAGGACCACAGGTTTATATTCAGTCTGTAAATTAAGAGAGTAGAGACCGGAGAACAGAGAGCAGTAAGAGCCCAGAAGCGCATTTACTGCTCTCCGCTCTCTATTCTCTACTTTCTCATCCGCTTTTCATCCTTGCATCTTCTGTTATTATTTTGTAAACTATAAGAGCAATTCAAAGTACCTGTATGGGGAATCAACCGCGCCTGGAAAGGCGCAAGGTACGTAGAGCGCATCGGTCGCAAGCGGACACAGCTCGCAGGAGTTTCCAACCAACCAGCCGGGAACGGGCCCGGCGGCATCGCTCCAAACTCCTGACCTTTGTGGCGCGTTCCCCTTCCGAAAGGAATACCAGGATATTCAAAGGAGGCAGCCCAGCGACTTTCATTGTTGGTGATCTAACATTCAAACGGATAAACGATAACCCATAGGAGCGATTAAATGAACGTTAAGCAGTTCCCTTTAAGGATCTTTTCCATTCTCATGGTCCTCGCCTTCGCCTTCACTCCCGTTGCGCAGGCGCGGTCCGTCCAGGCAGCCACTTCAGATTTGTTTTTCTCAGAATATATCGAAGGCTCCAGCAACAACAAGGCCCTGGAGATCTACAACGGCACCGGCGCGGCAGTCGATTTGGCCGCCGGCGGGTACCAGGTTCAGATGTTCTTTAACGGAAGCTCAAGTGCCGGGTTGACCATCAATCTGACCGGCACCGTAGCAGATGGTGACGTATTTGTTGTTGCCCAAAGCTCTGCCGATTCCGCTATCCTGGCTGAGGCGGATCTGACCAATGGCGCTGGCTGGTTTAACGGTGATGATGCGGTTGTCCTGGCGAAAGGTGGGACCGTCATCGACGTGATCGGCCAGATTGGTTTCGACCCCGGCAGTGAGTGGGGCTCGGGCCTGACCAGCACTGCTGACAATACCTTGCGCCGCAAGGTGGACATCTGCGCGGGTGACCCGGACGGCAGCGATGCCTTCGACCCCGCTGTCCAGTGGGACGGCTATGCCACCAACACCTTTGACGGCTTAGGATCGCACACCGCTTCCTGCGGTGGCAGCACTGGCCCCGCCGAACCGGTGATCAACGAGTTCTCGGCCAGCACTACCAGCACAGACGTGGAGTACGTTGAAATTTTTGGTGACGCCAACACCGATTATTCCGCTTACACTGTACTTGAGATTGAAGGCGATTTTTCAGGTACTAATACGGGAACCGTGGACGAAGTCATCTCACTCGGAACCACGGATGCTAACCGTTTGTATCTGGCGAGCCTCCCGGCAGGTGCTTTAGAGAACGGCACTATCTCCCTGCTGCTGGTGAAGAATTTCACCGGCGCTTTAGGGGACGACCTGGACACCAACGACGACGGCACGTTCGACGCCACCCCGTGGGACGCTGTTGTCGATGCTGTGGCCGTCAATGATGGTGGCGCAAGTGATCGTGACCTATGGCATGCCTGTTCTAGGCGATTCATTACGATGGGCTTCGCTATTTTCTCCCGGCGGCGCTTCTCGCTACCCGGACGGCAAGGATACCGATGCCGCATGCCGACTGGGTCCGCAACGATTTTGACCTGGCCGGTATCTCTGGGTTTGCCGGAACATTACTTTAGGCGAGGCTGTGTAACACTCCCGGCGAGCCGAATGAAATCTATGTTGCCCCGCCGGAAGCCTGCAGCGATCCCTTCACGCCTATTTATGAAGTGCAGGGAACGGCACAGCCAGCCCGTTGGTAGGGCGATGAATGTGGCGATTGAAGGCGTCGTGGTAGGTGATTTCCAGAATAACGCTTCGCCTGACAATGGCGACCTGAACGGTTTCAACGTCCAGGATCCCACCGGCGACGGCAATCCGGCCACCTCCGATGGCGTGTTCGTATATGCCCCCAGCGCGATGGATGTCGAAAATGGTGACACCGTGCGCGTGCGCGGTAGCGTCTCGAATACAACGGCCTGACCGAGATCAGCGCCAGCCAGGTGTGGGTCTGCGGAACCGACGGCAGTGTGGCGCCGACCGAATTGTCTTACCAGTGATGGACAAGGATAACCTGGAAGCCTACGAAGGCATGCTGGTCACCTTCCCGCAGGAGCTGGTCATCTCTGAATATTTCAACTACGATCGCTACGGCGAGATTGTGCTGACCTCCGAGCGGCATCTGACACCCACGGCCGAGTTTGATCCCGGCTCGCCTGAGGCGCTGCAGGCCATGCAGGATTACCTGCTCAATTCGATCACGCTTGGATGACGGGCGCTCTGCCCAGAACCCGGACCCGGCCATCCATCCGGATGGGGCGGAGTTTACCCTGAGCAACCGCTTCCGCGGCGGCGACACGGTTGCCAATGTGACCGGTGTGATGGATTACAGCTTTGACCTGTACCGCATCCAGCCTATTCAGGGCGCCGACTATACCGTCGAGAACCCGCGTCCGGCTCAACCGGACCCAGTTGGCGGCAATACCAAGGTGGCTTCGGCCAACGTACTGAACTACTTCACGGACCTTGATACTGCGGCGCCCGGTTCTGCGGTCCCATCTGGAGTCATGGAATGCCGCGGCGCAGACACTGAAGAAGAACTTGTCCGCCAGCGCGCCAAGATCGTTGCTGAACTGTCCACCATCCAGGCGGATGTATTCGGCTTGATGGAAATCCAAAACGACGAGGCGCCTCGACCGCCGATCTAGTAGCGGGGTTGAATGAAGCCCTTGGCGTGGATACGTACGACTACATCGACACCGGCTACATCGGCACGGATGCGATCAAGGTGGCGATCATTTTCAACTCGGCCACTGTGACCCCATACGGCAGCTATGCCGTCCTGGACAGCACGGTCGATCCGCGCTTCCTGGATGACAAGAACCGGCCCGCCCTGGCCCAGACCTTCCAGAACAACCAGACCGGCGGCCTCTTTACCGTTGCCGTGAACCACCTGAAATCGAAGGGTTCCGACTGCAACGACGTCGGCGACCCGGACCTGGGCGACGGCGCGGGCAACTGCAACATCACCCGCACTCTGGCAGCGCAAGCCCTGGTCGACTGGCTGGCTAGCGACCCGACCAACAGCGGCGACGCCGATTACCTGATCATCGGCGATCTGAACTCGTACGACAAGGAAGATCCGATTGACGCCATCAAGGCCGGACCGGATGGCATGCCCGGCACCGCCGACGACTACACCGACACGATCTTCCAGTTCCTCGGCGAGGATGCCTATTCCTACGTCTTCGATGGGCAGATCGGCTACCTCGACCATGCCCTGGCCAGCGCAAACCTGGATCCTCAGATAACCGGCGTGACCATCTGGCATAACAACGCTGATGAGCCTGATATCCTCGATTACGACATGACCTTCAAGGCCTCGGCCCAGGACGCGTTATACGCTCCGACACCCTACCGCGCTTCGGACCACGATCCGGTGGTGATCGGCTTGCAAATTCCATATCGGTTTGAAGGCTTCTTCCCGCCGGTCGAAAACATGCCGGTCGTCAATGAAGTCAAAGCCGGCAGTACCGTACCGATGAAGTTCAGCCTGACCGGGTATTATGGGAAGGCTATCTTTGCCAGCGGATATCCGGTTTCGGTAAGGGTCGATCCCGATACGCTCGAGCCGATGGGCGATTCAGCAATGACCAAGCTGCCCGGCAAGCGAGGGCTGAGCTACAATGCCGACACCGATACCTACAATTATGGGTGGCAGACCCAAAAGAGCTGGAAGGGCACCACTCGCCTCTTCACGATGATCCTCGATGACGGTTCGGTCCATCAGGCCCTGTTCTACTTCAAATAGTGACAATGTATCGTTGGGCGCAGCTTAGTCGCTGCGCCCAACGCATCTTCCCTAGGCAACCGGGTCCATCCCCACAGATCCGGTTCAAGACCAAAGCAGATGAGGCGCACCCACCAGGGTGCGCCTCACCTTAAGAGGCTTTCGAAGCTGTCCTTCGCTCTCTTTCTTGCGCTTTCCTTTATAATTACCCAATCTCAATCAGGAGCTCGCATGACCTATTGGTACGATAATCAACCCCAAAACGACGAATTCGTGCGCATGCCCAAGGTGGACCTGCACCGCCACCTGGAGGGCTCGCTGCGCCTGGAGACCTTGCTGGAGCTAGCCCGCATACATGGCATCCCGCTGCCGGGCGGCGACCTGGGACGGCTGGTGCAGGTGCAGGTGGATGACCCGCTAACCGTGACGAACTTCCTGGAGAAGTTCAAGTACCAGCGGCCATTCTACAATTCCCCCGAGACCATTGCCCGCCTGGCGTATGAGGCGGTTGAGGACGCTGCCGCCGATGGCGTGCGCCTGCTGGAGCTGCGCTTCACGCCCAGCTCGCTGGCACACACGCGCGGTTTTGTTATGGGGGAGGTGATGGACTGGGTAGTGGAGAGTGTCGAGCGGGCCGGGCGGGAGCAGGGCATCCTTACCAACCTGATCGCATCGGTCAACCGTCACGATCCTTTGGAGGTGGCTGAGACGGTGGTGGGCGCGGCGATCGAGCGCCGTGACAGGGGCATCGCGGCCATCGACCTGGCCGGGGATGAGGTCAGTTTCCCCGCCGGGCCATTCTTGGGACTGTTCCGTGAGGCCCGTCAGAGTGGGTTCAAAATCGGCGTTCATGCCGGGGAGTGGGCCGGGCCGGAGAACGTGCGCCAGGCGATCGAGGAGCTGGAGGCGGCACGGATCGGGCATGGGGTGCGGGTCTTGGAGGATGCGCGGGTGGTGGCCCTGGCGCGCGAGCGCGGCGTGCCGTTCGAGGTGTGCCTGACCAGCAACGTGCAGACGGGGGTGGTAGCGGCGCTGGAGGACCACCCGGTCAGGGCGATGCTGGCGGCGGGTCTCAACGTAACGCTCAACAGCGACGACCCAGGCATGCAGCGCATCCGCTTGAGCGATGAGTTCCGGGCGGCACGCCAGGCGCTTGGCATTCCGATGGCAGTCTTACAGGGGCTCGTCCTGGCGGCGGCGGATGCCAGCTACCTGGACGAGGAGCGCAAGCGGAAATTGGTGGCGGAACTGCGGCAGGAGTTTGAAATGTGATCTGGCTGCGCCTGCCAGTACCGGTGAATTCGAGAAATTTTAAATCAATGACCAAGGAGTTTTCATGCATATTCTGGTAACCAACGATGATGGCGTCAATGCGACCGGACTGCTGGCGCTGGCGCAGGCCTTGCGGCCTCTGGGCAAGGTGAGCGTAGTAGCGCCCGACCACAACTGGTCGGTAACCGGGCACGTCAAGACGCTGCATCGACCGCTGCGGGTGCGCCCGGTCGAGCTGGCCGACGGCTCGCCGGCCCTGACCACCGACGGCTCGCCCTCAGACTGCGTGGCGATGGTGGCGCTGGGGCTGCTGGATGAGCCGGTCGACTTTGTCGTCTCGGGCATCAACTCGTACGCCAACCTGGGACACGACCTGACCTACTCCGGCACGGTTACGGCGGCCATGGAAGGCGCCATCTGGAAGATCCCCTCGATCGCGGTCTCGCTGAACGGCAGCGGGCCGGATCCTGACCAGTTCAACTATGTCCCGGCTGCCAACGTTGGGCGGCGGGTGGTGGAGCAGGTGCTGGCGCGCGGCTTGCCGCCGTACGTGGTGCTGAACGTGAACGTGCCCAACCTGCCGGAGCCGCAGCTGGGGCCTGTGTGCATCACCCGCCAGGGCCTGCGCATCTACCGGGATGCGCTGAGCAAGCGGGTCGACCCCTCGGGGCGGCCGTACTACTGGTTGGGCGGTGAGCCACCCAGCGGAGTCATCGAAGCGGGCACCGACTTTGGCGCCCTGAACGACGGCTGCATCTCGATCACACCGGTGCAGCTGGATTTGACGGCCTTTGAGTTGATGGCGACCCTGCATGAGTGGAAATGGTAGTTTACGATCCGTAGCGACAGGCATCCCTGCCTGTCGTACTTCTTCTTGCAATCTACGACAGGCAGCGTGAGTGGAAACGGTCGTTTTCCCCCGTAGCGACAGGCATCCCTGCCTGTCGGACCTCTTCTCTGCAATCCACGACAGGCAGGGATGCCTGTCGCTACGTGGCTCTGCGGATACGATTGCTTTTTTACGTCGTACCTCTTCTTACAATCTACGACAGGCAGGGATGCCTGTCGCTACGGGTCTTGGCGCATGCGCTTGCCTTTTTAAGTGAATCTGCTATACTCTTAATACCACTCCCTGAGGCGGGGGCCACAGAGAGGATTTCAACCCCGTTGGCAGGGTTCAATCCCCATCAGGAAAGGACGGACTATGATACGTTTCAGCGTACGCGAATGGATGAATGATCTGGTCGTTTTCATCGAACCGGACGCCACCGTGTCGGAAGCGCTGGCGCTGATGCGCAGGCGCTACATCAACAGCCTGATCACGAAGAAAACCCCTGAGAATCCAGAGTACGGCATCCTGACCTCGACGGATATTTCTGACAAGATTGTCGCTCAAGAGCAAAATCCATCTGAGACCAGGGTGCGAGATATCATGACAAGCCCCCTGATTTCCATTCATCAGGATATCACCTTAAAAGAATGCGCTCAGATCATGAGCAAGCACAATATTCACCACCTACCTGTCATCGACGATCAAGAAATGGTCATTGGTATGATCTCGGCGACAGATTTTTTGGTCGCTGCGGAGGCAATGGGACGCGCTCCTGGCGAAAGGATCACGTGAGGCAGTTCCGCTCTTCACGAAGTTTGCAACAGGCCGGCGCATCCGATGCGAACCATCGGATGCGCCGGCTTGCTTTTCACCTGCTCCCGGCGCTGACCATCCTGCTGGCGCTTCTGTCGTCTTCGCTGCGCCCAGTTCAGGCCGACAGTACCGCCAATGACTTGATCGTGGCCGTCAATGCCGTGCGGGCTTCCTACGGCCTCGTGCCGTATCAGGTTGGCCCCGCGGTGATGAAGTTCGCCCAGGATCACGCTGATTACATGGCGTCGACCCAGTCCATGACCCATCAGCTAGCGGATGGCAGCTTTCCTGCCGACCACAGCATGACCGAAAACATCGCCTACGGCTACAACCTGACCACCGACGACATCATTCAGGATAAGTGGGGCGACGAACTGCACATGCACACCATGATTGGCTATACCCAGGGCTATATTGGCGCGGGGGTATCGGTAGCGGATGGCAACGCTTATTACTCTTTGATTGTGATCAACACCGGGCGCTCGACCGGTCTTAAACCGGGCATGGCGACCCCTGCAACGGCCACAAAGTCCGCGGCCGCTGAGACGACGGCGACGGTAACCCCGCCGGCCGTTACGGCCACGGTCACCAAAACCGCCGCTCCAACCGAGGAGGTGGCGACCATCGAGTACGAAGTCCAGTCGGGGGATTCGGTTTGGGGGCTCGCGGAGAAGTACGATGTCAGCATGGATAGCATCATCGCCTTGAACGATCTCGAACTCCAAAAATCCGGTCATCTGGGTGGGGCAAAAGCTCAAGATCCAGCCGAATTACACGGCCACGCCCACCCTGGCGCCGTCCGAGACGCCTATGGCAACGGACACACCGCAGCCCTCTGCGACCCCGGCGCCCAGCGATACGCCCACACTGCAGCCTTCCCCTGTGCCGAGCGAGACCCAGTCCGCTGTGGCTGCGCCGATTACCGACACCGGTGGTCGGGGCAGCTTCCCGGTCATGGCGGCGGTCTTCCTCGGCGTGGGCTTGATCTTGGGAATGGTGTACTTCTTCCTGGCGCGCGCTTCCTCCGCTCGGCAGACCTAGAAACGTGCAGGAAACCAAAAGCTGTCGATAACTGGATGTTTAGCGGCGCTCTCTTTAAACATCAAAATACCGACAGCTTTTGGTTTCTTGTGTCTTTTTTCGTGGCTGCTTTTTAGGGTTATAATTCGACCTGATGACTCGACAAACTATCCTTTTGCTCTTGTGCTTACTGGTTGTTGCGCTCGTCTCCGGCCTGACCGGAGTCGCGCCGGTAAAGGCGCAGCCACAGCCCGCCCCGATCCTGTTCCAGGAACCCACCGGGGACCCCACCCAGGAAGAGATCGTTCCGGTTGTGACTTCTACGCCTGACGCGAGCGGGAAGATCGTCCATGAGGTGCAGTCCGGGCAAGCCTTGTGGAGCATCGCCATCGCCTACGACACCACCATCCGCGAAATCGCTCTCCTCAATGGCCTCGATCCCGAGAACCCGATCGTTTATGTTGGGCAGAAGCTGGTCATCCAGCTCGGCGCGACCCCCACGCCGACTTCGGCTACCCAAGTCAGCCCCACACCAAGCGTCACCCATACGCCGCGACCCACCTCAACCCGCAGGGCGACCAGCACGCCGCGCCCGACCCGCACGGCCACCGTCACCCCCACGGCGACGGAAAAGCCGCTCTTCCCGCAGATACAGGCGTTTCAATCCATCAACCGCCGCTCGGTCGGGATTGGGATTATTGCCGTATGTGCATTCGGTCTGCTGCTGGTGGCGGTATCCTCATTCAAGAAGTCGTAGAAGAGACAATCGCGATTAAGAGAGAAGAGAGCAGTCAGGAACTTTGACTGCTCTCTTCTCTCTTAATCGCGATTGTCTTTCCCCTAGATCATAAAATCCTCGCCGCGCCAGACGCCGTGATCCGGCGCATGCGGTGAATGCGGCTCTTTCCCGTTCCCATTGCGGCCATCCTGCCCGCCTTCCGCGACCGCTGCCAGCTTGGGATGCTCGTGGCGATCCACCTTTTTCTCCAGGTGATCCAGTCGTGACAGGACCGACGCCAGCGTGACGCCGATGGTATCCGGCAGATTGTCGTGGTGCAGGTCCACCCGCTCTTTGGGGAGGCTGCGCATGACGACCTGCCCGGGTACACCCACTACCACCGAGTTCGGCGGCACATTTTTGACAACCACGGCGTTGGCGCCGATGCGGCTGCCCTCACCGACCACAATCGCGCCGAGTACCTTGGCGCCCGCGCCGATCACGACGTTGTCCTCGATGGTTGGGTGGCGCTTGCCCTTCTCCATGCTGACGCCGCCCAGTGTCACCTGGTGGTACAGCGTGACGTTGTTGCCGATCTCGGCGGTTTCACCGATCACCACGCCCATACCGTGGTCGATGAACAGGTTTTTATCAATGGTAGCTCCCGGGTGGATCTCAATCCCGGTCATGAAACGCATGAACTGCGAGACAACGCGCCCCAAGAGTTTGAGGTTGTGCATCCACAGCCAGTGCGCGATCCGGTGCCCCCACAGGGCGTGCAGGCCGGAGTAAGCGGTCAGCACCTCGATTGTCGTGCGAGCGGCCGGATCGCGGTCGAAAACAGACCGTATATCCTCTCGCATCGTTTGAATGAGACTCATCAGATTCCCTCAATAATTTCTTTTGCCCGCCCCATCCGAGGTGGAGCACACTTCCAAAGTGCGTTCCACCTCATGATGAGAGCGTGTCAATATTTCAGTCCGCCAGATCGGCAAACAGCGGCGTGCTGAGATAGCGTTCGCCGTTGGATGGGATGATGACGACAATCAACTTACCGGCATTTTCAGGACGGCGGCACAGCTGCAGGGCCGCCCAGGTGGCTGCGCCCGAGGAAATACCCACCAGCAGCCCTTCTTGCTTCGCCATCTGCCGGGCTGTTTCGAAAGCGTCCTCGGCTTTGACTTGAACCACCTCATCGTAAATTTCGGTGTTCAGCACCTTCGGGATGAAGCCCGCCCCGATGCCTTGAATGGGATGAGGGCCCTTCTCGCCGCCAGATAGTACCGGCGATGTGGTTGGCTCAACTGCCACTATCTTGACCGAGTCTTTGCGGCTCTTGAGCACCTCGCCGATGCCGGTGATCGTGCCGCCCGTGCCGACCCCCGCCACCACGATATCGACCTTGCCGTCGGTGTCGCGCCAGATCTCTTCAGCGGTGGTCTTGCGGTGGATCTCCGGGTTGGCCGGGTTCTCGAACTGCTGCAGTATCAGGTAGCGCGGGTCGCCGTCGGCCAGCTCCTTGGCTTTGTTGATGGCGCCGTTCATACCGGCGCTGCCGGGCGTTAGTATCAGGTCGGCGCCGTAGGCCCGCAAGAGGATGCGCCGCTCGCGGCTCATGGTGTCGGGCATGGTCAGGGCGCACTTGTAGCCCCGCGCGGCGCACACCATCGCAATGGCGATACCGGTGTTGCCGCTGGTGGGCTCGATGATGATCGTGTCCGGCTTGATTTTGCCGGCCTTTTCGGCAGCGTCGATCATGGCGACGCCGATGCGATCCTTGACGCTGCTTGCCGGGTTATAGAATTCCAGTTTTGCCACAACCTGTGCCTGGCAGCCTTCGGAGAGGTGGTTCAGGCGCACCAGGGGAGTATTTCCAACCAGTTCGGTTACATCCTTCGCAATATTCACTCGTACCTCCAAAATTCGCAACGATGCGTATAATTTTTCTCTACATTGTAAATGATTGTCAACGAAAAAGGCCACCCTAGAAATACAAACAGCGAACATGCGCTTCGCAAGCTGTCGATCGAATCACTTGCGGGGGTACTGTTCGCCGCCTTGCCGGGTTGGCCTTCGGATGAAAGAAAGATTTCGATTGCGAGGCGGCTTACAGATCCCGCCCCAGACACAAGCAATAGTACATGGTTTGCTCCATAATTCCAAATTCTTATGGTTTATTATAATAAATATCTAGTTAATGTCAAGGTCGCGTCTTCGGTACGCGACCTCCTATGCAGGCGCGTCTAGGCGCTCAAATCTCTGCGATGGCTTTACGGACGTAAGGGGAAACGAACTTCTCGGCCAGGATGTCCATCAAGATGGCATCGACGGCCTTGCCGGCATTGTGATCCGATAGGGATTCTCCCGATACTTCTATTGGGGATAACCCTCGTTGAGAGAAGCGGTGTGCGAAGGTATACTATAAAGAAGTGTCGACAGGCGTATGCCTGAAGATGGGGGAATATTCAGATGGCAGAGTTATATCCTATTCCTCAAGGCAGCAGTGAGGGAGAAACACCCGGCGGGGCTGCCCCACATAGCAGCGGGGAGTTTAAAACGATTCCATGGTGGTGGCTGGTGCTGGCGCTGGCCACGGCGTTGATCCTGGCCGCGTTCTTCGTGGGCGGCGTTTGGCTTTCGATTGTGCCACTGGAGTTGTTCATCCTCGGCATCTCCATCGCCGCGGCCCTCGACCCATTGATCGATATAATGTGCAAGAAGATGAACCGGCTGGAGGCCATCATCCTGGTTTACCTGCTTGGGCTGGCGCTGCTGGTTGCGATCCTGTGGCTGGTGATCCCCACCATGGTCAAAGAAGCGCAGGCGCTGCTCCAGACGGTGCCCGGGCTGATCGACTCGGCCCAGCAGACGCTCAACCAGAACGGTTTTTTAAGCAACCTGAACATTATCAACGAGATCAAGTCTCAGATCGGCAGCGCCGCCAACCTGATCATTTCGCTGCCGATGGGATTATTCTATTCGCTGTTCGAGATCATCGTGATCGTGTTCGTCTCGCTGTATGCGCTTGCGCTGGAACCCGGCATTCAAGATTTTTACTTCTCGCTGTTCCCCCACAAGCAGCGCGAACGGGTGGCTTACATCCTGGCCCAAACCAGTGCGGCGATGGGCGGGTACGTGCGAGCCTCCTTCTTGGACGGCCTGGCGATGGGCGCTTTTGCTTACGTCGGCTTTTTGATCATCGGCGTCGATTTTGCGCTGGTGCTGGCGGTGATGACCGCCCTGCTGGAGCTGATCCCGACCATGGGCCCGCTGATTGCCGGAACGCTGGCGACCGCTTTTGCCTTGCTGCAGTCGCCCACCAAGGCGTTGATCGTGCTGGCCTTTTTCATCGTCTTGCAGCAGTTGGAAACGCACATCCTGGTGCCGAATGTGATGCGCACCCAAACCGAGATCTCGCCGCTGGCGGTGGTGTTCGCCCTGCTGGTGGGCTATGAGATCGGCGGCTTGCTGGGAGCGCTGGCGGCCATCCCGATCGCCGGGATGGTCAAGGTGACCATTGGCGAGTTCATCGCACCGGCCATCCGCAGGCGCACCGGGGCAAAAGATCTGCACCAGCGTCCCTCGGAGGTGGAAGAGGAAGAACGCGAGCATGAGCGAAACCAGAACATCGAGAAGGACGAGAAAGGGGAACGCAAGTAAATGGAGCCCTGGCTAGAACGCAGAAGAGCGGACCGGCCGCTATGATCCAAGTATTCGGAGTGGACTGGAAAGGCATTTTCATGCCGCAGACTCCGCTGCTGGAGATCTTCGTGCGCGGCACGGTGGTCTACCTGGGCATCTTCATCCTGCTGCGACTGGTGTTGAAGCGTGAGGCCGGGCAGTTGGGCATTGCGGACGTGCTGGTCATCGTCGTGCTGGCGGATGCGGCGCAGAATGCCATGGCGGGCGGCTACCACACCATCACGGATGGGCTGCTGCTGGTTGGGGTGATCATTTTTTGGAGCTACGCCATCAACTGGCTGGGTTACCACTCTGAGAGGTTCGGCAAATTCATTTATCCGCCGCCGCTGCTGCTGATTAAAGATGGTAAGATGGTCAAAGAAAACATGCGGCGGGAGCTGATCCCGGAGTTGAAGCTGAAGGCCACCCTGCGCGAACACGACATCGATGACATTTCGGAGGTCAAGACGGCCTACATGGAGAGCGAGGGCCGTATCAGCATCGTTCGCAATGATAAGGTTGGAGAGCAGCCGCCGGAAGGGGGCGCAGGCGACACACAAGAAACAGGAGGAGGAGCAACATGACCGGAAGCAGTCAAGAGACGAATTGGGCACAGGCCCGCAAATTAGCCGATCTAATCGCATATCAAGAGGGCTCGGTGGTGAGCCGCACGGTGATCAACCAGAAGACCGGGACGATCACGCTGTTTGCATTTAGCGTTGGACAGGGCCTCAGCGAGCATACCGCTCCCTACGACGCCTTCCTGTATATTGTGGACGGCGTAGCGGATGTGACCATTGCCGGGGAGACCCAGCGCATGGGTGAGGGGGAGATGGTGATCCTCCCGGCGGGCAAGCCGCACGCATTGGAAGCGGTGGAGCCTTTCAAGATGGTGCTGGTGATGATCCGGACGGGGGAGAAAGAGCAGGATTCGTAGGCTTTCTCCATCGAAAACAACCAGCGAAGTTGACCGGGGCGTTTGGCTGCCGGTAAAGGGTACCCAAACCCTTTACCGGCAGCCAAACGCCCCGGTCAACTTAATCTATGCTAATATTAGCCATATATCCATCATCATTCGGAGGACGGCATGACGAAACGCGGGCAGGTCATATTGGGCAGCGCGCTGCTGCTGTTGGGGTTCTTTGCCTTGATTGGGGCAGTTTTTCGAGTCAACTTCGGCTTGTTTTGCTGGCCGATCTTCCTGGTTCTGTTAGGGGTTTGGCTGCTCTTTCGCCCGCAGTTCGACCGGGCCGGCACGCACATCCTGCTGCTTTCCGACGTGCACAAGCGCGGCATCTGGCAGGCGGTCAGCGAGAGTTATTGGATTGGGGTCGGCGATCTGCACTTCGACTTCTCGCAGGCCGAGATTCCGCTGGGCGAAACGGTCATTCAGATCAACGGCTTCGTCGGCTCGGTCAAGGCGACCGTCCCGCCTGGGCTGGGATTTGCCGTGAACGCTTCGGGTTTCCTTGTGGATTCGACCGTCTTTGGCAGCAAGCAGGATATGTTCCTCTCGCCGTTCCAGTTCCGCTCGCCGGGTTACGAGACTGCCGAGCGCAGAATCCGGCTGGAGAGCGTCTTCTTCGTCACCGATCTAAAGGTCCGCGAGGAGTAGTTTATGTTCCGTGATCTTGTTCTAAAGAACCGCAGTTACCGCCGTTTCGATCAGAGCTTCCCGATCGAGGATGAAACTCTGCGAGCGCTGGTCGACCTGGGGCGGCTGTCGGCGTCCGGCTCGAACCTGCAGCCGTTGAAGTACCTGCTGTCCGTCGACCCCAAGCGCAATGCTGCCATCTTTGACACCTTGTCCTGGGCCGGGTACCTCAAGGATTGGCCCGGGCCGGAAGAGGGAGAGCGTCCCTCGGCCTATATCATCGTGCTGGGCGATACCAGTATCTCCAAGAATTTCGCCACAGACGAGGGCATTGCTGCGCAGAGCATCATGCTGGGCGCGGCCGAGCGCGGCCTGGGCGGCTGCATGATTGGCTCGATCCGTAAGGAGGCGCTGCGGCAGGTTTTGAACGTGCCCGAGCGGTACGAAATCCTGCTGGCGCTGGCGCTGGGCAAGCCCAAGGAGATTATCGCAATCGAGCCGGTGGATGAGCAGGGCAGCATTCGCTACTGGCGGGACGGCGAGGGGATCCACCACGTCCCGAAGCGATCGCTGGATGAGGTGATCTTGGAATAAGCGGGCCTGCTTATTCCATCTACGGGGCTTACAGGCTCCCATTCGACCTCAGCCTTGCAGCCCCTTTCAACTACTTAAAGGGTTACAAGACTGCGGTCTGATGGGGGCCTGTAAGCCGTAGATGGATCGAATTCGGCCTTTTTTATTGTCTTCCCTTCATGACTTGTGCTACACTATTCATATCCGGCCAATTTGCTTTCGCAAGTACAGAAAGAGCAGTAGGGAGGGCAGATCATGTCGAAAAAAGACAAGAAACGAGCGAACGGGAAAAAAGGGACGCAAGCCGAGGCTGCCGTAAAGGAAAAGAAGAAGGTAGCAGAGCAGCCGATCGTCACTGAAATGCCGGAAGACGAAGTCGTTGTCACCTCCACCGGAGATATCCACAAGGCGGCCAAGCCGAAAATGAAGGAGAAGGAGTACCTCGAAGAACTGCGCAAACTGCAGATCGAGCTGGTCAAGCTGCAGGAGTGGATCAAAGCCAGAGGGCTGAAGGTGGTGGTGATCTTCGAGGGGCGCGATGCAGCCGGCAAGGGAGGCACCATCAAGCGCATCACCGAAAGCCTTAACCCGCGCATCTGCCGGGTGGTGGCCCTGGGCGTGCCGACCGAGAAGGAGAAAACCCAATGGTACTTCCAACGCTATGTGTCGCAGCTGCCCGCCGCGGGGGAGATGGTGCTGTTCGATCGCAGCTGGTACAACCGGGGAGGCGTGGAGCGGGTGATGGGCTTTTGCAGCGATGAGGAGTACCGTGAGTTCTTACGCTCTTGCCCAGAATTCGAGCGCATGCTGATTCGCTCCGGGGTCATCTTGCTCAAGTACTGGCTGTCGGTCAACGATGAGGAGCAGGAGAAGCGTTTCAAGGCCCGCATCAACGATCCGACGCGACGCTGGAAGCTCAGCCCAATGGACCTGGAATCCTACGCCCGCTGGGTGGAGTATTCCAAGGCCAAGGACGAGATGTTCCACTACACAGACACCAAGCAATCGCCCTGGTATGTGGTCGACGCCGATGACAAAAAACGGGCTCGCTTGAACATCATCCGGCACCTGCTCAGCCAGATCCAATACGATGACCTCACCCCGCCGCCCGTGGAACTGCCGCAGCGCCAGAGCGCAACCGGCTACGTCCGCCCACCGATGACCGACCAGACATTCGTGCCGGAATATTACTAAAACAGCCTCTCCGCCCCACGCTCCTGCGTGAGATGCTCCCGCCGGACGCTCCGTGTCTTTCTCGGCCATGCCCTTGGAACTGGAGAGCGCAGAGCGTTTGAAGGGCTGTCTCACGCAGGATCGTGGGACGGAGAATTTGGATGGAATCGATTAAAGGACAAGGAATGGATTTAGCAATCATGGTGGAAGGCCAGAACGGGTTGAACTGGGCCCGCTGGCAGCGCATCGCGTGGGCGGTCGAAGATCTCGGCTTTGCCGGGCTTTACCGGTCGGATCATTTTACCAACGGCGAGCCGCCTGAAATGGATTCGCTCGACCTGTGGCTCTCGCTGGTCTGGCTGGCTGACCACACCGAGCGCATCGAATTCGGCTCGCTGGTGAGCCCGGTTTCCTTCCGGCACCCGGTCCACACCGCTCGTCAGGCGATCCAGGTGGACGAGCTATCGAACGGAAGGCTGCGTATCGGGGTCGGAGCGGGATGGAACGAGCGGGAGCACGAGATGTTCGGCTTCGACCTGCTGGAGCTGAAGCCGCGTTTCCAGCGGTTCCGCGAGGGGTTGGAGGTCATCACCCGCCTGCTGCGCAGCGACCAGCCGGTCAACTTCGACGGTGAGTTTTATCACTTGCAGGATGCAATCCTGCTGCCGCGGCCAGAAAAGCCCGGCAGCCCGGCGCTGGTCATCGGCGGTAATGGGCCGAAGATGACCCTGCCGCTGGCAGCTCACTATGCCGACGAATGGAATGGCGTTTTCCTGACGGCCGAGCGCTTTGCCGAGCTGAACGACACTCTCACGATGCTCATCGAGCAGGAAGGCCGCCGCCCGCAAGACGTGCGCCGCACCCTGATGACCAACCTGACCTTCGGCAAGAATGAGACCGCTCTGAAGAAGAAGCTCGATGGCCGCTTGCTGGATGATCTGCGCGACCGAGGGATGCTGGCAGGTTCCGCCATGCAGGTGGTCGCCGATCTGGGGCGCCTCTCGGAGGTAGGCGTACAGCGGGTGATGCTGCAGTGGCTGGACCTGGACGACCTGGAGGGGTTGGAGGCGATGGCGAAGAGTGTTCTGCCCCAGGTGCAGGGTTCGAACCTATAGCCGCAGCCGCATAGAGAGGTTTGGATGTCACCCAATTCGCAAGTGATTCGCGACCTATGTTCGGTACTGTCAGAGGGGGTAAAATACGATCTACTCAACCTTTATAAGGGTGTACCCATCACCTGCCATGTGGAGGTTTTATCGATCGAGGACGACAGCGCCCAACTGCGGGTGCAGCCGCCAGAGTTGACCAGCCTGGTGTGGGAGCGCTATACCTGGTTGGTGGGGGAGGGGATCGAAAAACCGCTGCAAGCCCGGGTGGTATCATTCGACATCCTGGCCGGCACGGTCCGGCTGGACGAATTCAAGCCCACCTCTTCACGGCTAGCCGAGCGCAGCAAGGCGCGGGTCGAGCCGAAGAACCCCATTCCGGTTGGCATCGAAAGCGATAATCAACGCATCGTCGGCACCCTGGCGGACATTTCCGTGATTGGCCTGGGCGTTTACCTGTACGCTCTTGAACCCGAGCACGCTTTCCATCATGCCCAGGTGGTGCAGGTCTCGATGCGCCTGCCGATCGAGGAGGGCGAGGTGGTGATGAGCGGCAAGATCCGTGGACTGGTTAGCTCGGTGGACTTCCACCGCATGGCGGTTCGTTTCATTCCAGAGCCGGGAGAGATCGCGAAGGTGAAACGCTACGTCGACCAGCGGCGGGAGGAGATCTTGCAAGAAATCCCAAAGCTGTATGAGACGCTGCTGAAATCAAAAACAGGAGAGCAGCCTTCGTAGCAGATAGTGGGTCTTAGCGCCCGGTAACAGCGAGGAAATAATGAAACTGAGCTTGCGGTTTACACTCCTGCTCGCATTCCTCATAACCGCCTGCACACCGGTGACGGTTCCAGCCAACACGCCGGCAACCGTGGTACCAACTGCCCATGCAAACGGAGACGGCGACGGCTCCGGCAGAGCGTACCGCTGCCCTTTCCGCTTCGTCTGCCCTTGTTCAGCACGTCGTTTCGTACCGGGGATTCCGTTTTGCGTTCGATGACGTGCTGGCGTCCACAGCGCTGGGAGAGGCGGTCGGCGCGCTGGTGGGAGAGGCGCAGCAGCTTGACAGCCCCGAACACCTCCGCTTTACCTTCGACGACCGGGTTCCGGCGGACACCTTCGATCCGCTCGACCCGCAGCTGCTGATCTACCCCGCCCGGGCCTACGTGAACATCTCACCCTCTGCCGCCGTGCAAGTGGGCGCGCTGCAGGCCCTGATCGATGACCGGGCGGTCCCTGCCCAGGGGCCGCTGCCGCGGCTGCCGCTCTCGCTGGAAGAGGAAACCCTGCACGCCCAGCTGCGCTTCCTCGAATTCCAGGGCGGTCAGGGAGTCCGCTATCTTGCCCGCTACGGCCCGTCTGAAGAGCTCTTTTACACCTTCCAGGGCCTCTCCGACGATGGAGATTACTATATCGCCTTCTTCTACCCCGTCTCGGCGGATGCGCTGACCGCCGTCCCGACGGCTGCCCCAACCGAGCCCGGAGCTGGCGATAAAAGCACAGCAGGAATTCAAAGGCAGTGCGACGACCGCACTGTTGGACCAGCTCACCGCGATTGATTTCGCCCCTAACCTGGTTTGGCTGGACCAAATGGCGTCGTCCCTGTCTATGCCGGAGACCGTCACCGACCTGCGGCAGTCGCAGCCACCCAAGGCCCTGCTGGACACGCTGCAAAGTCAGGGCTACCCGGCCTTGCAGTCGCTGTGGGACGCGCTGCAGCTTGGCTCGCAAGACATTTTCGCCCCAGAGGCACAGCTCACATTCGAGCTGTTCGATCTGGAGGTGAACGGCAGCCGGGGCGAATACAAGATCCTGGTGATCTCGGATGAGGACCGTCAGAACTGGCAGTACCTGCTTTTCCGGGCGGTAGGTATTCGCTGGTGGTTCTCCGGCCGCATCAACCTGCCCTTCCAGGCGTTCGTCCCGCCCTCCTATCAGATCGAGGGGGACGGGCAAGACGCATGGCTGGTGGTGGACTGGCTGGCGCAGTCGGGCGCGGGTATCACCCGCTATGAGGAGGGCTGGTTCCTGTTGAGCCGCGGGCAGCTCGCCCAGCTGCTGGAGTACCCCACGGAGGGCTTCCAGATGTCGACGGAGGCCCCTTACAACGTATGCTACCGGGGTGCGCCGGAGAATCAGATGGACGAAGACGGCTTCAGGCTGCGCTTGCCGTTTACGATCGATTACTCAATCTACGGCGACGGCAAAGACAGCACCAACCTGAGCGAGACCTACGATCTGTTCAGCATGGAGCGCGAGATGCTCTACCGCTGGAACCCGGAGTTGGGACTATTCGAGGTGGACGAGGCCGGTTCGAGCGTTCTGCTGCAGGAAGCGGCAGCGGGCTTTTACTTCGCCGGACCGAACAGCGGCCTGGTAACCTTTGCTCAACACGAGCTGGAAGCGCTTGCAAGATCGGGAGACAGCTTGCAGAAGCGCTGGCTGAAACAATATCTGAATGGGCTGGAGAGCAGCCCGGAAATCGAAACCCTTTTAACAACTTTGGGAGGATAAATATGCAAAGAAGACGTTTTGGGCGTACCAACCACATGAGCACGGTTGCCATCTTTGGGGCGGTTGCATTAGGGCGTGTAACGCAAGCGGAGGCAGACAAGGCCATGCAGCACGTCATTGATTATGGAGTGAACCACATCGACGTGGCGCCGTCCTACGGCGAGGCCGAGCTGCGCCTGGGGCCCTGGCTGGAGAAGGAGCGCGAGCGTTTCTTCTTAGGCTGCAAGACGACCGAGCGCACCAAAGAGGCCGCCGCCGCCGAACTGCGGCGCTCCTTGGAGCGGCTGCGAGTGGATAATTTCGACCTGTACCAGTTCCACGCCGTGACGAGCATGGAAGAACTCGATAAAATTTTCGCTCCCGGCGGAGCCATGGAGGCCGTGCAGGCGGCGCGTGACGAGGGCCTGACCAAATACATCGGCATTACCGGGCACGGCTACAACGTCGTGCGGGTCTTCCAGGAAGCCCTCAACCGCTTCGATTTCGACTCGATCCTGTTCCCGGTCAACTTCATTCAGTATGCCGACCCCACCTATCGTGAGGATGCCAAGAAACTGCTCGCCATGGCCAGGCAGCGCGACGTGGGCGTCATGGCGATCAAGGCGGTTGCCAAGGGGCAGTGGGGCGATCAGGAGCATGCCTACCACATGTGGTACGAGCCGTTCGAGCAGCCGGACCGCATCCAGGAGGCGATCAACTTCACCCTGTCGCAGCCGGTCACCGGTTACTGCACCGGCGGCGACCCAACCCTGCTGCCGCACTTCCTGCAGGCTTGCGCCGATTTCAAAGCGATGAACGAGGTCGAACAAGAAGCGTTGATTGCCACTGCCGATCAGTGGGAGCCGCTGTTCACGGCCGCGAACGTGGGAGAGTTTTAGGTTCGTATCCTAGAGGTGGAGCGCACTTTGCACGCAAGTGCGTTCCACCTGGCAAAAGGACAGGTCTTTGCCCGAATTCATCCCCGGACTTCAACTCAGCGAGCTGTATTACCACCAGGTCGTGCGCCCGATCCTCGATCGGGCGCTGCCGGGTCTGGCACATAGCGCGGCGCTGATCGGCTTTGGCTCGGACGTGATCGGCTTCGACACTGAGCAGTCCCGCGACCACGGTTGGGGGCCGCGCCTGCTGCTGTTCCTGCTCGAAGAGGGCTTCGAGGAGCAGCGCCGCAGGATCGACGCCGCCCTGCGCCGCGAACTGCCGCATGAGTTCCTGGGCTACCCCACCAACTTCGCCGACAACCCGGCTGAGCCGGGCGTGCGGCTGATGCGACCCATCCAGGCCGGTCAGGTGGACCACTACGTCGAGATCAGCACGCTGCGGACATTCTTCAGGGACTACCTGGGCTTCGAACCGTTCAGCGAGCCGGCCCTCACCGACTGGCTGACCTTTCAGGAGCACAAGCTGATGGCAGTCACCTCGGGCAAGGTCTTCCGCGACGACCTGGGGCTGGAGGCGATCCGGCAGCGCCTGGAGTATTACCCGCACGACCTGTGGCTGTACCTGATGGCGGCGGGCTGGACCAAGGTTTCGCAGGAGGACGCGTTCGTGGCGCGCACGGGGGTGGTGGGCGACGAGTTAGGCTCACAGGTGATCACAGCTCGTCTGGCGCACGCCCTGATGCAGCTGGCCTTCCTGCAAGATCGCAAGTATGCGCCCTATAGCAAGTGGTTCGGCAGCGCATTTGCCCGGTTGGAAAGCATTGCAGCTCTAAAATCCACTTTGGAGCGGGCGCTGATGAGCCGGGAATGGCGCGAGCGGGAAGGGTACCTTAGCTGGACGTATACGCTGATGGCCGAGCGGCACAATGCATTGGGTCTGACGCCGCCCTTGCCTACCGAGACCACCTGGTTCCATAACCGGCCTTATTTGGTGATCCATGCGGAGGTTTTCGCCGAGGCGCTGATGACCGCCGTGCAGGATGAAGCCGTGCGCGCGCTGCCGGCCAACATCGGCTCGATCAACCAGTTCGTCGAATTGACGGATGTGCTGGAGAATTTGGATGTGTGCCGGCGGTTAAAGTCGGTGTACTCACAAGGCGAGTCGCGAAGCGCCCTGTAAGGGCAGGAAACGCGCCGGTCTCCATGATCGGTAAGTTCACCCGGCTTAAGGCATAGCATCTTATGCCTTGGGCAACTGCTCCCTAATTGCCTAATTCCTAATTGCCTGCTCCCCAATTGCCCAATCCCCAATTGCCTAACCCCCATAATCGTGTACAATTACCCTCTACCCGCACCCCAAGTAGACCAGCAGCCATCTTTATCTTTATCCAAGGAGAATCCCATGCCCAGTACTGTTTACTATGGCTCGCCGCGCCAGGCCCGCCTGCGCAAGGAAGAGACCCTGCCCGCCAAGCTCGACCTGATCCTCGAACGGCTGAACCTGCGCGAACGCGTGAAAGGCGAGACTGTGGCGATCAAGATGCACACCGGCAACAACTTATCGTACTCCACCATCCACCCGCTGTTCATTCGCAAGGTGGTCGATGCGGTCAAGGAAGGCGGCGGCAAGCCCTTCGTCACCGACGTCAACTGGGACGTGGCCGGTTCTGAAGTGCGCGGCTACACCCATGAGGTGCTGGGCTGCCCGGTCTATCCGGACGCCGGCCCCGAGGAGCAGTACTATTACGTCCACGAGCGTCCGTACAAGAACATCCAGGAGTGGCGGGTGGCCGGGATGATCCAGGACGCCAGCTTTTTGATCAATTTCGCCCATATCAAGGGCCATCCGAGCTGCTCGTACGGCGGGGTGTTCAAGAACCTGGCCCTGGGCTGCATGACCGGGCCTTCGCGCGGGGCGATGCACGACGCAATGCACTTCGACCAGTACTGGTTCCGCGAGCTGTGTCCCGAACGCGAGACGGTGCAGAAAATCATCGCCTCCTGCCCACATGGCGGCATGGTGGAAGACAAGGATCACCCCGGTGACATTCACATGCACTTCGAGGAATGCAACCAGTGTGGACGCTGCTTGGAGGTGGCCCCCGAGGGCAGCCTGAAGATCGACGCGACCAACTTCCTATCCTTCCAGGAGGCCATGGCGGTCAGCACCAGCGTCAGCATGTCGACATTTGAGCCGGGCAAGTCTGTGCACATGGCCTTGGCCACCCACATGACGCCGGTCTGCGACTGCTTCGGCTTCACCAGCCTGCCGATCCTGCCGGATGCGGGGATCTTCGGTTCGGATGACATCGTGGCTTGCGAGCAAGCCGTGCTGGACGCGACGGCCGGGATGACATTGATCGAGGAGAACCTGCCGACTTCGATGGAAGTCCATACCCGCCAGGGACACCCGTTCCAATGGCTGCACGGCCCGCATAAGGACCCCTACCACGTGGTGCGCTGCGGTGAGGATCTCGGCCTGGGCACGCGCGAGGTTGAACTGGTGGACGTCTTCCCGGTGGAAGAGTTCGCTTTCGGACCGATGGGGTATATCCCGGCACAATAAAAAAGAAACGCAAAAGCGCAAGGATGCGCCGCAGTTCCTAAAAGAGGCCAAGAAGGAAATCCCTTCTTAGGCCCCTTTTAGGAACTGCGGCGCATCCTTGCGCTTTTGTGTTTCCAACCAGAATGGAAGCGCCATGATGAAAAATACCAGCAGACTAATGACTTCGACCGAGAGGATATACCAGGGCCAGGGGCCAAGGGAATTCAGTGGGGTGGGGAAATCGGGTTTGTAGGCCAGGAACAGGTAGTTGGCCCCCGTCAGCCAATCGATCAGGGCCACAACCGGCAGGTAGAGGTTGATGGCTGCGAACACCCGCAGGATGGCGCGCGGCCGCAGCCGGAAGCCTTCCACCGCGGCCATGTAGACCTGGGCAGTCAACAGCGCACCGTGCCCGCCGAGCGCCTGGAAGAACACGAAGTGGGGGAAGTTGTACATGCCAATATCGGGCGTGATGAGGGCAAACAATGCGCCGCCTCCGCCCAGGAAATAACACAGCTCGAATAAGCGCGGGCTGCGGGTGAGCAGCATCGCCGCCGAGAGCCACATGAACAGGCTGCACAGGTGCAGGGGGAGCGCGGTTTGCAGCGAAGCCTTGTCAATCGAGATCATCCAGGCTGTGCCGGATAGCTGCGCTGTGAGCATCAGTCCGGCCAGAGTGAAGCGTGCTGCCCGGCGAGCGGTGGGGGAGAAACGCCGCCTGCGCCAAACGATCAGCAAGTTGGCAAGCAGGATCAACGCCAGCGCCAACCTGTGTGCAGGCTCAAAGGGCTCGAACGGCGCCCCGAAGAAGAAAGGGCCGAAAAAGTGCGCCATGCGGGTATTGTAATGCAAACTGTGGTTTGGCTGTAAGCGGTTTGATGAGCGCGAGAGATCCGACAAATCTACCGCTCACCAAACTCCCAACAGCCAAACCACAGTTTGCAAATCTATTAACATATGCTTTATTTATTATCTTGCAATATTTGAAAATTTGTTCTATAATGCTGTAGTACCTGCTCATCGAACAGGCGCAGCCCCAAGGCACGCTGGAGTGCCTTGGGTATCCCATCGATGGGCCGTGATGCCCAAGGCTGCGCTTGTCTTCTTAGTGGAAGGTGCAAATTGCCTGACCCGTATAATGCACAGTACCTGTAACTCTGCACGCTCAAAGCTGTCATCCTCAGGATCGACAGCCCACCTTCAGGTGAGCGACCTTCTCGAATTTTTTACCAAAAAAATCATGCGCTCTTTGGTGGTGCGCAAAGGAGCAGGTACCCCATGGTAGAAGTTTATCCATTTAAGGATGTTCTGGAATTTGGGATTTTGGTAACTGCTCAGGCAAACCTTCACAATCCTGGTTGGGCTTCAACCGTTAGGAATTTTGAATCTTTTCGTTTAGGAGTGCCCGATGGCGATTTAAGAAGCACGGCCTCAAGAGCATACGGCTCGAGAGAGGCCAGCCCCAATTCTGAATGTTGCGGCGATCTGTTCTGCCACCCGAGCTCTGGGTCCAGGGCTGCGGGGCGTGGTTTGGGTGCAAGGCTGCGTGTTCCGCTGCGTAGGCTGCATCTCCCCTGAATGGATCCCCGATACACCTGCTCAACTAATGTCGGCGGAGCAGGTGGTGGACATCTTATTGGAAGACCCCAACACCACCGGCATTACCTTCTCCGGTGGAGAGCCCTTCCGCCAGAGCCGCGGTCTGGCCGAGGTTGCCCGTTTGGCCCGCCGCCGGCGCGACGTCGATATCATCTGCTTTAGCGGTTACCAGCTGGAGCAACTGCGCAAAGACCCACCGAATCCTTGGACTGACATGCTCCTGTCACAGCTCGATGTGCTCGTCGATGGCCCTTACATTGCCGCGCTGAACGATAACAAGGGCCTGCGCGGCAGCGTCAACCAGCGCATCCATTATCTTACACCGCGCTTGAGTACCTACTTTTTAGAAGAAACGCCGCGCAAGGCTGAAATTCAAGTCCAAGATGGACAGGCCTTCCTGGTCGGGGTCCCGCCGAAGGGCATGGGCATCGCCTTCTCCGCCGCAGTCCAGCGGTTCAAGTCCAAACAGTACCGGTTGGTGCAGCATGAGCGGTCATAAGCGCGCCACTATCAGCATCAGCCAGGAGGAGTACCGCCGCCTGCACGAGGCCGAGATGAAGCTGCGCTTCGCCCCGGAGCCGGCCTACGCATCCACCCGGCAGTTGTCCATGCAGGTAAACCAGGCCCTGCAAGATCACCTCAACCAGCTGGAAGAGCGCCAGCGCCGCTTCGAGTGGGCCACGCACAACTTCCAGCAGGAGGTCCAGGCTGCCGAGCAGGAGTCCATCCAGTTCTACTTGCATCGGGAGCAGGAGCTGTACCAGCGCCTGTCGAGCGCCGCAGAGCACAAGATCGGTGACGTACAGATGCTGCTCGAAACCCAGGCGGCCGACTTCGATCTGCGCCTGCAGGATGAACGCCAGCGCCGGCAGGCTGAAATGCAGCAAATGGAGGAGCGCCTGGACAATGTGCTCGACGAGCAGCAGCGCAAGATCCTGGCTGCCGGGAATTGGGTAGCTCAAGCCCAGGAGCTCGAAGACTTCATTCAGCGCCATTACGCGCACGAGATGTTCATGCCCGGCGCTTTGACGAGCCTTTCGCAAGGCGTCCTCCTGGCCAAGTCCAACCTGGACGCCAACCTGCCTGAGGCTGCCTTGCTTGGCTGTCAGCAGGCTTACCTGAGCTTGTCGGAGCTGCGCTTGCAGTTGGACCGCCTGGACAGCGAGTGGCGCTTGCTTTTGGAGACTTGCTGGGAAACCGCATCCCGCCTGCTGGCCTTCGCAGAGGAAAATCGGGTCTGCCCGGCGCACGACCTGGATGGCAACGAGCTGCCGTATCCGATCGATGTCGATTATTGGACCCGAGGAGAAATGGAACGTCAAATCGAAGAGCTGCGCCGTTTGGCGCTGGACTTGCGGGAAGACCCTTCGTCCTTCGACCTGGAAGGACTGCACTCTTTGGCGGAGGAACTCCCAACCCGTTATAACGAGCTCTCGGAAACCATCTTTCAGGCCCGGCTGACGGTGCTCAACTCGCAGCTGCGGATCAACATTGCCGACCTGGTAGTGCAGGCGCTGGGGCAGCAAGGCTTCGGCCTGGTCGAGTTGGATTATCAGAACAGCGACCAGCGCCTGCGGTTCCTGGCCAAGGTCCGCAACCGGGAGCGAGATGAGATTGTCGTTCAGGTTTCGCCAGACCCACATACGCTGGGCAAGAATGAGCTGCACCTGATCTCGTTGGACCGTGGCCGCCGGAACGAGCGCGAGCTGGTCGGGCGCTCGCATGAGGTGGCCCTGGCGCTCGACCGCCGCGGGCTGGAGGTTGGCGAAATGCATTCGAGCAGCCGCCGTTCCAAGGCCCGGTCACATGAAGTTACCGAGCAGCGGCCTGGGCGCTACCGGCAGTCGCACCTGATTTCGCACTAGCCGGGTTATCAAAGATGTTTGAACGCATTCAGCCGGACATATTCCTCGATGCTGGTAACCGCTTCGCCTTACTCTACGGCGCAGGGGTCGATGATGCATTCCTGGCGGATAACCTGCAAGAAATGGATATCGAAGCCGCCATCCTGCTGGTATTGAAGCAGTTCCAGTTCGAGCGGGTGGCGTTTAGCTCTCCGCAAGATCCGTTTTATTTTAAAGACGAGGAATCTGAAGCGCTGTTCCGTCTGGAAGGGACCGCCGAGCCGGTCAGGGATGCGGCGGACGAAATGCGCTACCTGCAAAATGGGCCAATCGGCAACCGCTTGCTGTTGAAGACGGCCCCCGTGAGCGTGCAAACGGTTGGCGGCGGCATGGGAGACATGCACGCGATCAGCAGTTTGAACGCCGTCATGACCGAGGAGGATGGCCCCCGCTCGGCGGTGGTGATGGTGCAGGCCGAGACCATGCTGCGCTATTTCGACGATCCGCGCATTCTATCTGGCTATCTCAGCAGCTGGGCCCGCCTGCCGGTCTCGAACCAGAACCTGTGCGTCATGCTCTTCACGACCAGTGTTTCCGGCATCTCCGCCGACGCGGCCTCGTTGCTTCCGGTGCCGGAACTGCGCAATGCTATCCTGGAGGCGCAGCCCCGACGCGGCTCGCCCTATTCCTTGCACGCGATTCCCGGCCCTGGGACGGACGAGATCGAGCGGTTGTTCCAGCTGTACGAACAGCAGGGAATCGGACAGGTGGTCGAGGAGGACCGCCAACGCCTGGCGGCCTGGATGGCGGCGGAAAACTTGCCGCTGCGCGGCATGGTTCGACCGGCTAGCCCAGTTGGATACCCTCGATCGGGAGACCGCCCGCAGCCTGGGCTGGTTCGCCGCCGTGCGCAGTTCGACCAGTGTTCAGGAGCGTCTTGACCGTTTGGTTGGACTGGAGCCGGTCAAACGCCGCTTCGACGAGACTGCGGCCTGGCTGCGCCTGTACCAACAGCGGGCGGAGCAGCCCGGCCATTCCGAAGAGCCGCCTTTATTACACATGATTTTTTCTGGCAATCCTGGCACCGGCAAGTCCAGCATGGCGCGATTGGTTGGAGAGGTCTTCCACGAGATTGGGCTGCTGCGGAGCGGTCACTTGGTGGAAGCGCGCGCCGCCGACTTGATCTCCGGCTACGTGGGCCAGACCAGCGAGCGAACCGATCGCCTGATCGACCAGGCGATCGATGGGGTGCTGTTCATCGACGAGGCCTACATGCTGAGCGAGCCGGGGCGCGGCGGCTACGGCCAGGAGGCGCTGGATACCCTGCTGAGCCGGATGGAGAACGACCGCGAGCGCATGGTCGTGATCGCTGCCGGGTATCCGGAAAAGATGCGGCGCTTCCTACAGTCCAACCCCGGCCTCACCCGCCGCTTTCCGTCTGAGAACATCTACGAGTTCCCCGATTACTCGCCGAACGAGCTGTGGCAGATCCTCTGGCGTCAACTGGATGAGCGCTGCATCCCAACCGGCGCGGACATGCAGTCCACGCTGCAAGCGCTGATTGCCGGGCTGCACGCCGGTCGGGACGAGACCTTCGGTAACGCCGGGGAGATGCGCAACCTGTGCGATGCGCTCGACCGCCGCCGGGCGGCTCGTATCCAGGCGGAGGAGCTGGACATCTCCGTAGAGGTGACGTTGGAGGATATTCCCGAGAAATACCATGCTTACCTGCCCCCCGATGTCCCCAACCTGGACGAGCTGATGGCCGAACTGAACCGGCTGGTGGGCTTACAGGTGGTCAAGCAGAGCGTGCGGCGGCTGGTGAACCGCTTGCAACTGGAGCGCCTGCGCGCCCAACACAACCCTGCTTTCCAGCCCGCTCCGGCCCAGCGCCACCTGGTTTTCTTAGGCAACTCCGGCACCGGCAAGACCACCGTCGCCCGGCTGATCGGCCGGATTTATGCATCGCTGGGCATCCTGCGCAAGGGTCATGTGGTCGAGGTCAGCCGGGCGGACCTTGTAGCGGGCTACGTTGGCCAGACGGCTTTGAAGACCGCCGAGCGCATCAAGGCGGCCTTGGACGGAGTGCTGTTCATTGATGAGGCCTACAGCCTGGCTTACGGTGGTCCCAATGATTATGGACAGGAAGCGGTGGACACGCTGGTCAAGGCCATGGAGGATTACCGCGATCGGCTGGTGGTGATCGCCGCCGGATACCCGGCCGAGATGCAAGACCTGCTGGACAGCAACCCCGGCTTGAAGTCGCGCTTCGGCAAGCCGGTGGAATTCCAAGATTATTCGTGTGATGAATTGGGGGGAATCCTGCTTGGATTGGCCGAGGCAGAACACTTTATCCTACCCGAGCCGGTTCTGGAGCGTGCACAACAGGTCCTGGCCGCCGCCCGACAGCGCGAGCAGGGCCAGTTCGGCAACGGTCGCGCCGTCCATGCCCTGTTCCAGGAGATGAAAGACCGGCTGGCGGAGCGGGTCATCAACGGCGGGGATGAGGATATCGATACCTTTCTTGCTGAAGATGCAGGCTAAAGGGTTACGCTCTTACACGCTGAGCTGCTTCATTCTCTCATGAAGGGCGTTGCGCATGGTCTCGATGGTGTCGTTGTACCACTCCCAGCGGTCATCCAGGTTCTGGTAGCGGGCTTTGATGGCCAGCTCTTCCATGATATCGATGGCCTGCTCCCAGTTCGACTGTGCCTCACCCCAGTACGGTTCCATCTCCCACTGAACGATGCCCAGCGCCCAGCGCACCACCGCTTCTTGATGCGTGAACGGGTGGTAATACTTGGCCGCCATGCGCAGGCAGCGCATCGATTCCATGTAATGACGAATCCGGTAGGCCACGTAGCCGCATTCCACGAATGCCTCGGCCGTCTCCATGTAGTCTTCACTTTCCTCGGTGTCCGCTTTGAGCTTATCCATCAGCTGGTACACCATCCAGGTGTTCAGCTCGACGTCGCCCCGCTTCTCTGCGTCGCTGATGTACTGGTTCATCATCTCGACCACCTCAACCGAGCTCTCGCTCAGGCGGCCGCTCTCGAACTCGTTCAACCAGCGGATCGCTTCGGAGAAGCCGTTCGCCCGGGCGAACTTAGCGTCTTCATTCAGATGATCCCCCAGCTCCTGATACCAGCCGGCCAGCGACCGGATTGCCTCAGAGGCCGACTGCCAGTTCTGCATGGCCGATTCGCGTTCGAACATGCTCCACTCGACGAAGCCCAGCATCCAGCGCGCCACCGCCTGCCGGTGGGCCGACGAGTCGTACTCGCGCACGGCATCTTGCAAGTAGGCGCGCGCCGTGTTCAGCCGCCTGCGATAAAAAACCGCCACCGCGCAGTAGACCAGCGCTTCAGGGTGCTCCAGCGGGTCGGGCGATACACGCGTATCATTCAGCAGCTGGTCGATAGCCTCGAACACCACCTGCGGATTCTCACGCGGATTCATGATTCGGGAAAGACGCTTGCGAATGGCTGGGCTCAGATGCGAGGTGTCCGGTTTATTCAGCCATTGAAAGCCGTCGGTCAGCTCACTCATGTTTACTCATTATCAATCGAATGGTTAGGGGTATCCCGCATCGCATCCAGGATTTGGGACGTGCGCACCAGCAGTAGCGTGCGCAGGTTGTCTTTTGAGTTGGCGGCGATGTCCATCTCTTCCAGCGCCTTGCCGATGGCTGTGATCATCTTGGCCTGGGCCTCGGCCCGTCCGAGCTCACGCAGCGCCAGCCGCCGCGCCTCGCCAATGGCCTGCTGCTTGTGGATTTCGCCGTCCATATCGGTCGACCAGTAATCCACGCGGGTGTCATCCACCTCTTTGTCGATCACGTCGATGTGACCCACGTCGATCCAAATGAGCTGCGCCCCGACGCTAGCCAGGCTGCCTTTCACCTTGTCCGATTCCATCACCGAGCGCAGCAGCGCCCGCGGCTTTTCTCGTCCGTTGCGCGGCGCAGTCAGGTAGTCGACCGTGTTCTTGTTAATCTGCTCCGACAGGGCGCTCTTAATGAAACGCTGCACGGCCGCCGACCAGGCGTCGGGGCCGTCCTCGTTCATGCTCGACCCGTAGGCCAGGGCGATCACTGCGTCCGACGAATACGGGTAAGGGTCCTGCATATTGCGCTGAATTGGTCTCCCATCTACGACCGGTGGTATGATCCGGTAGCGGTAGCGGATGTCGTTCAGTTTCACTCGAATGCCGTCCATGGTGGTGGAGGTGGCATTGTCAAGATAGCCTTCCTGCTCTTCCAGGTCGGCAACCTGGGCAATCTGCTCGAACGGCTCCACAAAGTGGCCGGTATGCACCGGGACATCCGAGGACTCGTTAATCTTCTTGAACAGCACTGCGTTCCCCGGCTCAATCATCACGAAGCCCGGTCCGCCGACCTTGATCAGCAGGTTAGTATCACCGGGATTCAGGTCTTCTTTCCCGTTCTGGATGCGCAGGATCGGGTAGCGCAGCGCAAACATCGACGAGACCACATATCGCAGCCCGTCGCTGTAGCGTCGCAGGTTGTATACGTTCTGGACGTACTTCCCGGCCGAGAAGAAGATCACCAGTGTCGCCAGCAGCGGCGCAATCGCATAGCGCAGGATGCGCGGCTCGAAGCGGTACAGCATCCAGATCGGGAAGCGCCTGTAGAACGGGTTGGCGGACCGCAGCCGGGCGGCCACCTCACCGGGGATCACTTGCGCCTCGAAGAGGCGTCCGCCGAGATAGGGGAACAGGATGAAGATCACGAAGAACGCCAGAAACAGGAACAGCAGCCCTCGCAGCTCTTGGATCGTGCGCTGGTTGGTGCGGATCAGCCGCCGGGAGCGTTGAATAGGCTGGTCGATCCAGGGGGGCATGCGCTTGCGACGGACGCGGAACATGTCTGCCCCGGTCAGGTTATACAGGAAACGTGAGAAGGATTGCGCGAAACGCGCCAGGATACTCATAATTGATCGTCAAATCCCCGAGCCGGTGGGCTCGCTTCTTCCGGTAACAGCCAGTCGTGTAGGGTACGCATCAGCACGATCACATGCCGGGGCAGTAATTGGCGGGTGTTAGGGTCGTCCGCTGCCGTTTCCAGCGCCTGCAGCACTCGCACAGCCGCTACTTCCTCCGAATGTTCGTGCGACTGGAGGATCTGCGCCAGCGAGTAGATAAAGTCTTGTTGGGCCTGAATGCGCGCCCGAGTACGGATGCGCATCGCATCCAGCTCCTGGGAGGCGCGGTTGATCTCCGTCTCGCGCATCCAGGGCGCTTCCCAGCGCTCCAGCCGCTTCGCGTAGATGTGGTCATCCAGCGGGACCGGCTCGCTGAAGCCGCTGGCGATCACCTTGATGCCGCGGTCGCGCAAGATTTTCGGAGTGGTCAGCGGGCGGATGCGCGAGGCCCACAGATCTGACTCGCGGTACTCGCCGCCCTCCACCAGCGGCTCGCCGCGGCGGTGGAGGATGGTGCGGTATGAGAGGATACCGTTATTGCGCATACGCTGCCGCAGCTTGCCCTTTGTGGCCACGTAGTTGATGTTGTCGGTATCCGGATTCATTTCATACAGCTGGTCGTAGTTGATATCGTGCAGCAGGTCGCGTACGATGTCGGTTGCGAAAGTTGTCGGCAACTGGTCCCATGGGATCAGCTCTTGTTCCTCGTCGTTGCGGGCCCGTGAGTACAGCGCTGCAAACACCCGCTCTGAATTGTACGTGGGCAGCAGGTTCGGCTCGAGCACCGGCTTGTACAGCTGGAACTGCCGCTTGCGGCTGTCCACCCGGAAGTAGTGATGGACTTCCTGGATATCCTCCTCATCCAGCTCGTCCGAAAAGCCCTGGACGCGCACCCGCCCACCGCTCAAGCGCTGCAAGTTCACCACTCGCAGGTCGCGAGGCCGGTGAGGACTGCCTTTTTTGGTCGTGTAGGTGACGTCCAACACTTCCGGGTCCTGACCGATCGTGAAGATGGCCCAGGCATTGGTCGTCATCTCAATGCCGTCGCGAGTGTAGGTCGATACGTCCGTACGGATGCGGAACTGCTTGCGTAGATCGACCGCGCCGCGGATTTTCTCAGAGCGGCGAATGAAGACCAGACCGGGTCCAACAGCCCTGCATGGAACGCGCGGATCGCTCAAACCAAGCGGCACCAGCACCGTCGAAGCCAGCCGCCACAGCGGGTCGAGCAGGCCGGGTGATGGCATGCGCTCGTCGAGCACCACGGCGCTGTTGAAGTCGATGACTGCTACACCGGGATAAGGTAGATCCAACTCGTCCGGCTTGCTGCGAACCTGCCCGCCTTCGATGAAGACGGCCGGACCGTGGATATTCAGCATGTGGAGTGTGAAGTGCCAGGATGTGCGCGCCAGTTCAAGCTCGTTGCTGTGCTCAGAAGGGGATTCGCTCGGAGGGAGCTGGGACTCTTTGGCAGAGTATAATATGTCTCCCGCGCCGGGCCAGGTGATTTCCTCGTCATTCGGTGGGCTGCGTCCATGGCCGCTGCCATTCCCATTCCCATTGTGCTTGCCATTATGGCTGCCATTGCCTCCAGATCGACGGGCCGGGCCATAGTGGCGGTAGCGCCGGATCGGCAAAAGCGCCTGTCCGGAGATCAGCATGGTCCACAGGATGGTGACCAGCACAAAACCGAACACCACGTTGAACAAGACGATCAGCAGGGATTGGCCGACCTCGGCCGGGAAGGGAACGTTGTAACCGATGAATTGGATGCCCAGCACCAGGATGGCTCGGAAGATCTGCCACAGGTCTCTATAAAAGGCAATGAAGAACAGAACCAACAAGATGATCAGTGCTGGCCCAATCCAGGAGCGGGTTCGTTTTGCTGTTTGTCGATGACGTGGCATTACGCTCCCCCATTGCGCATGATAAACACAATATAAAAGTGTACCATTTAAGTAAAGTATATATGGAGGAGCGCTGATTTGTCAAGTGAATTGGGTTGGAAACCGGCATTAATGTTACGTGGTTGGTTGAAAGAGCCGCTGTGGGCCTAAACCAAACCCAAAATGCGATAGCCAGGGTTAGAATATGGTTAGAAGAGTAGGGGCGACTGCTGAGCGCTTAATCTCGGTTGGAATTCTGCCAGATTGCCCCGATCATGCCCAGCGCGGCCCAGCCGAAGAACTGGAAGATCGAGTTGCGGAACAGCGGCCCGATGTACCCGGCGAAGGCGGCCAGCCCGCCGATGACGGCGAATGCCCCGATGAAGCCGGTGGAAGCGATCAGCATGCCCTCATCAAACCGCACCGATAGAACGCCGAAGATGATGCCACCCAAAACCATCGTCCAGACTTGCAGGGTTGTGATCCCGCTCGGGCCGGAGAAGACGCCCTCGATCACCATTCGAGAAACACCTTGCTGACCGATCAGGAAGCCAAGGATGGCCCCGGCCAGCACACCGAGGAAGGTACTGCTGAGGATCACGATCACAATCTGCAGCGGGATAGCAATGATGGCGCCGACAATCCCACCTGCGACGAAGCCGAGGCCTTGCGTCATGATTCCGGGCGGCCCAAACAGGGGGGCGACGTTCATGCCGATCAACGCGCCGAGGACGAATCCACCCAGCGGCGGCATCGTGCGCAGAAGGTTTGAGCCCGAAAACGCTAACACAGCACCGAGCAGAATTTGCACACTGGTTATGACGAGATGAATATCCATTGACCCTCCCTTGAGGTGGTTTTGCCTGATATTCATTGTATCGTTTTTCACTGACAATGAACCTACAGTTTCGTTAGTGATTGACTGCATTGAGGGCTTTGAATGGGAATGGGGCATCGGCGAAGCCTGCGAACTCTACAGAAATTCTTAAATAGAATATTGTATAATCAAAGAGATAGGCTTAATTGTTTAGACTGGAGGTATTCGGATGACGGAACACGAAATCCACGAACACAAAATGGATCCGCACTTGCAGGAAGCTCGCCAGCACATGAAAGATGCGCGGGCGGCCATGCGCAGGAGCTTCGAGGCGCTGCTGCCACACGGCTTTGTCGAAAACCGCAAAGAGGCCCGCAAGCAAACTCTGCTGGCCATGCGCTCCATGATCGACGCTGCCATCGAGCGCACTGCCAAGTAGGGGTTAAGAGAGTAGACAAGAGAGCAGGGAGTGGATGTCCACTCCCTGCTCTCTGTTGTCTACTCTCTTTATTATCTTCTCATCAACAACCAAACAAACGTGAAAAAGGCGGCTGCCCCCAACAGCGCGGAGGGGAGAAGATCTCCGCTGCGGTAGAGGTAGATGCTGCCGAACAGGAACGCAGCAAACAAGATCGCCCACACCAGCCGGCGGATCGCCCGGTCGAGGTGGGCGATTTGAGCGCTCAGTTCCGGCGCTCGTATCTCGAAGAGCCCCGACTCCATGCGCGCCATCAGGTTGTCGGCCCGGCGCGGCAAGCTGACCATGGCTTGCAGCGTATCGGTCAGCTCACGCAGCAGGAACGACCAGCGCCCACCCTCCTCGCTCTCGATTAATTTCTGAGCGTACGGCACCAGGTGGTTCCAGATGTTGAATTCCGGATCGAGGCCCAGGCAGATGCCGTTCAGGATCGACAGGCAGCGACCCAGCAGGATCATATTCTCGGGCAGCTGGAAGGGCATCTCATAAAGCAGGTCTTTGAACTCCTGAGCCACCTCCATCATCTGCATCCGCCCCTGCTGAATGATTTCGACCGTGCTCTTACCCCAGAATTGCTCGAATACCTCGGCTGTGGCCCGCTGCAGCAGCTCGATATTCGCCTCGGGCAGCAGGACGCCTAGCTCCTGATAGGCGCGCACCACTCGGTTCGAATCGCGGGTCGCGACTGCCACCAGGGCGTCACGCAGTCCCTGCAGAACTTTTGGAGTGATCTCGCCGGTCATGCCGAAATCGACGAAGACCAGCTTCCACTCCGGTTTGATACCCTCGACGGCCGGAGGCAGCGGCTTCACGAACAGGTTGCCCGGGTGCGGGTCGGCGTGGAAGAAGTGATCCTCGAAGATCTGTTTCAGATAGGTGTCCACCAGCCGGTAGGCCACCTCGGAGCGGTCGATCCCGGCGGCTTCGATATCGGCATAATCGGTGATCTTGATCGCATATACGTCTTCGAGCGTTAGCACCCGCTGGGTGGTCTCCTCCCAGTGCACTGCCGGTACCTTGACCTGCTCGATCCCGGCGAAGTTGGCGGCAAAGATTTCGGCATTATGGCCTTCGTGGAGATAATCGATTTCCTCGTACAACGAGCGGGAAAACTCATCCAGCAGCGCCGGGACATCGGCGCGCCGCCGGACCGGCGGGTAGCGATGCACCCAGCGTCCAACCACCTTCAAGGCCGACAGGTCGGTTTCGACAATTTGCTCGATGTGGGCGCGCTGCACCTTGACCACGACCGGCTTCGGGGTCTGCTCGTTCTGCCGTTCTTCTGCAGACGGATAGATGCGGGCGCGGTGCACCTGCCCGATGGAAGCGGCTGCCAGGGGCTCGGTTTCGAAGAAGGCAAACACTTCCTCCAGCGGCCGCCCGAACTCCCTCTCGATCACCATCCGCACGTTTTCAAAGCTCTCGGGCGCCACTTCATCCTGCAGTCCGGCCAATTCTTCGGTGATGGTCTCAGGCAGCACATCCAGGCGCGCCGAGAGGAACTGGCCGACCTTGATGAGCACGCCGCCCATTTGGATCGCCAGCTTGCGGAAAGATATTGCAATTTGCTTGAGCCGCTGCGGGCGGGTGCGCCGCGATAGGCTGCCAAGGCCGAAGCGCGGCAGCAGAACATCCCACCACACGAGGTGGCGGATGATCCCGGCGAAGAACCATAAGATACGGCGGTAGCGGTCTCGAAGCATAAAGGCGTTTGCGTTGGGTATCGCCTGCAGTCCCGGCCCGACAAGGACGCCTGTCGGGCCGGGATCGATCAGGACAGATTGCTCCAGTAATCATCCAGCGTTTGGTGAGTTGCGTGGAAATTGTCCCACTGAGGGAGACCCTTCGAGGGCGAAATCTGCACAGCTTTCCAGTTGTCATTTTGTTTCAACAGGCCCGGCAGCAGCTCGAAGCTGGTGAAGGGGTCTTTATCGTACAGCACCAGCACTGGGGTGTTCTGGAGGCGCTCGTACACCAGGGTGTTGATGCCTGGGGTAAAGAGCAGCCCGCTCAAGAAGTACAGCGGGGCATTTTGCGCTCCGAGTTGGTGCGAACTGAGAAAATCATACTCCACCATCTCGGGTGGCACGGGCATGGCCATGCTCTGCTGCAAGAAGTAGCGGATGCTGGCTTTGGTGGTGATCAGATCAAACAGGGGCCGCGCCCACAGCGGGAACGACAGCGCCTTGTGCGCGCCGTTGCCCTGATTGTTCTCGCCCAGCTTCTGCGAGCGGCGCTTGCTGCTGCTCTTGCTAAGGCCGGTTGGCGAGATCAGCGTCAGAGAATGGAACAGGTCGGGCTCCATAAAGGCGGCAGTGGCGGCGAATTCGCTGCTCAGCGAGAGCGCCACCACGTCGGCCGGCTGGTCGATTTGGGTTTTGAGGAAGTCGATGATCGCGGTTTGGTACAGCTCGGGTGTATAGCGCCGGTCGGAGCGATCGGAGAAGCCGAACCCCGGCAAGTCGATGGAGTAGGTGGCCCGCTGGTTGCGGTAATGATTGAACAGGGGGCTCATCTCCAGCGAGTTGGCAGCAGCGTTGATGCTGTGGATCAGCACCAGCGGCCGCGAGTTCTCGCGGTTAGAGGAATAGTAGCTGACCACACCGGCCGCCCTGCTGTCGAAGGCCTTGCGGTCGGCCATGATCGACTCGGGCAGCAGCATATCGTGGTCGATGGCGGCTCGACTGTACACGATCCAGCCTGTGGCCAGGCCTGCAGCCGCGGCTGCAGCCGCCCCAACAACCGGCGTGAACCGCTTCAGAATAGTGGTTCCAGCTTTTTTCCCTACAGTTTTTCCAACTTTCGAAGTAATCCCATTTGGCATCTTTCAATTACCTCCCTTTGCAACCATTATAACCGCTGCAAAGGGGGAAACGGGGCTTGAGTAGATTAAATGCTGTAGATATTTTACCGGGCAGCGTTGGCGGCGCTGCCCGGTAGAAAATCCACAGCATTTAATCCGGCCAAACCCTTTACTTCTTGGAAACTGACAACAAGAGCACCACCGCCAGCGCAGCCAGCAGCGTCAATGCACCGGCCAGGGCGCACAGCAGCGACAGTGAAATCCCTGCCAGCGGCAGCTGCGCCAGGGGGTGTACCGGCATCGGAGTCGAAGGAGGCGGGGAAGCCGCCGGTGGAGCAGGCGCTGCGATCGTGGCGTTTGGGGTCTCATAGACGAAATCGGGTGTCGGGAACACATATGACGTCGCCTTGGGCGTCGGCGAGGGGTACAGCGCCGGCGGAATGCCTATCCACGCCAGCCAGCCCGCCTGGAACTCTTCCAGGCTGATGCCCAGGGCATTCGAGAAGGCCTGCGGCGTGTCTTTACCGCTCTTGTAAGCCGCCAGCAGCGCCGATAGCCCCTCGGTGCCATAGGTCTCCACCAGGTAATTCACGGCGCTCAGGCTTTCTGCGTAAGACTGGCGCAGCACCTCTTCATCCTCGACGTCGAAGCCGAAGGGCAGTTCCTCGAGCGGCACGAAGTTGCCATCCCAAATCAAATCCTCGATGTAGGACAGCTCCTCACCGTGCTCGACAAACTCACTGTATTGGGCCACACCCTCGTTCAGCCAGATGGGTGGGTAAACGTCGGGGTGGTTGGTGACCTGGTAGAAGTACAGGTGAGCGATCTCATGCGGGATCACTTCGTACTGCCACCAGTTCTGATGGGCTTCGTCGGGCAGGATTTGGGCAGTGATGCCAAACTCGGGGAAGGCCTGGCCCCCAATGAATTCGCCGATCGAGCCGTGCCAGGCGGCGAACTCTTCAAAACTGTTGTAGATCACAATCCGCATCTGATCATCCAGCTCGGCTCCAAACATCTTGGATTGAGATGCAACCGCCATCTGCGCGATGTCGAACACCTGCTCCCCAATGGCCTGCTGGCGGTCGTGCCACAACACGGCGATCTGCTCGTTCTCCAGCACCTTCCAATCGTAGTTGGCGTCTTCGTAATCGGTGGAGACCTCGTCGCTGTGGGCCGTGCTGCCATCTTCGAGGGTGATCTCCCAATAGTTGGTCACTTCGGCTCCGGGTGGCAGGCTGCGCAGGGTGAGGAGCGAGAAGGTGAGCGCCTGCGCATAGTCGGGCGATTCAATCTCGACCTTTTCCATATTGAAAGCCGCGTCGCCGCGCCAGCGGTAGAACAGCCGGGCGGAAGTAATCTTACTGCTGCTGCGGGCGTGGATTTGGAAGGTCAGGCCTTCAGGGAAGTGATTTTCAACCGTCTGGGTGCTGAACTCGGCCCCGAGCTGGGCGCGGGCGGTCGAAGCGGGCATGGCAGCCAGCGCGATGACAAGCAAAACGAGGATGCGGAGAAGACGATTGGTCATGTCAGGTGTTGTGTCAGGTGCATGGGTTGTGCCAACGGTTTGACTATACATGAAGACCGCGGTCCTTGCAAGAGCCACACACGAGCAGGGTGCATCTTAATTGGGGGGCAGTGGGGCTCGCCAACCCCCTTGCCAGGGCAGACGCCAACCCCCTTCGCAAGGGCAGGTTTTGGTACAATGGAATCCAGTTTCGCCGTCATCAGCAGGGGGACACGGCAGCCGGGCGAACCGCGATTAGCAGAAGGGAGAAATAGAATGAAAGTTGCTTTCGTTACCGATGACGGGAAGATCATCAGCGAGCATTTTGGCCGAGCGCGTTATTTCCAAGTGATTACGATCGAGGATGGCCAGGTCATCAACCGCGAGATGCGGGAAAAACCTTTCCATCATATCGGCGATGAGGACGCTCGCCAATATGATACCGGTGAACAGGCGGCGCATGTGGAGCACCTGCCCCAGCAGCAGGAGCACCATCATGGCATGGGGCCGGGGGCAGGGGCGCGTCGTAAGGAGATGACCGACGTCATCTCGGATTGTACGGTGGTCGTGTCGCGTGGGCTGGGCCGCCCGATGTACGAGGGTTTGCAAGCGGCCAATATCCGCCCGATCGTGACGGATATGCCAAACATCGACGAGGCCCTGCAGATGTTCGTGGAGGGTACGCTGACGAATATCCAAGAGCGCATCCACTAGTCTTACCCGATCAAGCTGAAAGGTGGAACGCACTTCCAAGTGCGTTCCACCTTGCTTTAGAAATTATCCGCCACCTGATCGATGCCGGTCGCTCCATCAGGATGGGGGTCGGTGTAGATCACCGGCTGCAGATCCCCGGAGCCGTCATAGGCGCGGACGCGGAAGATGTGCCGGCCGGTGGTAACGCTGGGCCATTGGTAGCGCCACTGCACCCAGGTCAGCGGGCTGATCGGCGGATCGCGCAGCTCGGCGGCCTGCCAGGCGCCGTCGTCTACCTGCACCTCCACCTTGCGAATGCCGCGCGCCCCGGCGTAGGCGATGCCGCCCACCCATACCAGGTTGTTTTGGTCGGGCGGCAGATACAGCTTGTCGATCACCGAAGTGGTCGGTGGGATCGCCTGTTTGCTCCAACCCCGGTCTTCCCAGTATCCCCCTTGATCCTGGCCCACCACCGTCATGCGCTCGATCCATTTGGGCTGCTTCATTCCGAAACGGTTGGGAATGTAGATCCGCAGCGGGTAGCCATGCGCGGTGGGCAAAGGCTCACCGTTCATCGCATATACCAGCAGCGTGCGCTCGTCCAGCATATCATCCATCGAGACCGTCTCGTAGAACCCATCCACCGACTCGATGTACAGGCCTTGCGCGCCCGGCTGCAGCCCCAGTTCTTCTAGCAGCGCCTTGAGCTGGATGCCGGTGTAACGGGTGGCGCTGATCAGGTCGCCGCCCAGGGGGTTTGAGATGCACTCCAGCGTGATCGCCTGGCTGATGGATGGGCGCGCCCGGATATCAGCCAGCGTGAGGCTGGTGGGGTTGTTCACCATCCCGCCGATCTCCAGTTTCCAGGCGCTGCCATCGACGGTGGGCGGCACAGCGTTGATGTCGATGCGGTAGAAGCGGTCGTTGGTGGTGATCTCCGGCCGCGTGCCAGGTACCGGCTGGATGCGCTGCGCCAGCACTGCGGCAGGCGGCGATTCGGCCGGGCCGGAGGTGTTGGAGGCGTTGGCTTCCGGGCCACCTTCCAGGCCGGTTTGCGGGATCGAGGGCTGCCGGCGGATCAGGGTGACCCCCAGCGCTGAGACCAGCACAGTGAACGAGCCGGCTCCGATCAGGTACAGGAAGCGCCGCCGCTCGGCGTCTTGCCCGGGCAGCTCACGTGGCGGTGGGTTGAGGGCCAGCAGCAGGCGCGCCATCAGCCAGCCCCAGCCGACGAACAACAGCACCAGCCACAGGCTGGAGAAGAATACGCCCGTGTTGGGGAAGCCCAGCAGGATCTCCACCACCACCGCCAGCGCGCCCAGCAGCAGCCCGATGAGCTCGGCCCAGGTGACCGCCTGGTCGCGTCTGCGGCGGGTAATCATCGCCACGGCGATGCCGAACAAGATGCCCAGCCCCAGGAACTGCAGCACTGACAAGACCTGCTCCACCGTCTTGGCGACCACCGAGGTCTGCCCTAACTGCAGGCTGCGGATGGCGGTCACCATGGCGTCGATGCCGGCGGTGATCAAGCCGCCCGGCAGGATGCGCGTCTCCAGGTCGAGGATGTCGAAGGGGATGAACGGCAGGCCAAACAGCCGGAAGCCCAGGTAGGCCAGCGCCACCACCACCAGCCCGGTCAGTAAACCGAGCCAAACCCCATTCCAGATGGATATTCGTTTCATCGTCAGCTCCTAACCCCCCCTTGTTTATTATGCCACAACCAAAATGCTTCCGGCGGTTGTTAAGGTTTTCGTAATCTTTTATTCTCCTGGAAGTAATCCCTCCCGGTTAAGATATCGATACATAGAAGCGGCGGCGCGGGCGGTTACCCGATCAGCGAGAAGGGAAGTTCTTGCGCCTCCGGCAGAAGATACGAAAGCATCTACAAACTGGAAAATCCTCATCCGTTTTTCACAAAGAATCGGTAAAATAAGACCAGGATTACCCAGTATTTCAGAACTTATTGTTATCCATAAGAGGGACCTATGAGCAAGACCTACAAAGACAGCACCCCAATTCCATCCTCCGAGATTACATCGGAGCATTTGTATCACTCGCGACGCACCTTCATCAAGATCGCCACCGCTTTCGGCGTGAGCGCAGCCTTGGCAGCCTGCGGCGTCGGGCCGACGGTCACGGAGGCCCCGGCCGAAATGCCGGAGAGACCTGCATCCTCCCCTGGGGCCGATCAGGTGAGCCCCGCGGCCCTTTCCGATGAGCTGGGCGATTCCGCCACCCCCTACGAGGATATTGCCAACTACAATAACTACTACGAGTTCTCTCTCGATAAGCAGGGTGTTGCGCCGCGTGCCCAGGGCTTCATCACCTCGCCTTGGGAGGTGGAGGTCACCGGCCTGGTGGATAACCCAAAGATTTACACGATCGACGACCTGAAGGCTTTCGGGCTGGAGGAGCGCACCTACCGCTTGCGCTGTGTCGAAGCATGGTCGATGGTCATCCCCTGGACTGGGTTGACCCTCGCGAAGCTGTTGAAGGAGGCCCAGCCCACCTCGGCGGCCAAATTCGTTCGCTTCGAGAGCATCATGCGCCCCGATCAGATGCCGGGGCAGCGCATGGCGGGCTATCCCTGGCCGTATCAAGAGGGCCTGCGCCTGGATGAGGCCATGAACGACCTGACCCTGCTGGCCACCGGCCTGTACGGGAAAGACCTGCCTCCGCAGAATGGCGCACCCGTGCGGCTGGTGGTGCCCTGGAAGTACGGCTTCAAGAGTATCAAAGCCATCACTACTATCGAGCTGGTCGACTACCAGCCCGAGACTCTCTGGAACACGATTGCGTCTCAAGAATATGGCTTCTACTCCAACGTCAATCCCGAGGTGTCGCATCCGCGCTGGTCGCAAGCCAGCGAGCGCCGGATCGGTGAGATCAGCCGCCGCGAGACGCTCAAGTTCAACGGCTATGAGGAGCAGGTGGCCGCCCTGTATGAGGGCATGGACCTGAAGAAGAACTATTGATGAAGAGGCTGCACATCACCCGCTGGAACCTGGCCGTGCACGCCGCCGCCTGGCTGCTGTTGGCCTATCTGGCCTGGGCCTGGTTCAGCGGCGGGTTGAGCGTCAACCCGATCCAGGATCTCGAGCAGCGCACCGGCGACTACGCCCTGATCTTCTTGCTGCTCTCGCTGGCCTGCACGCCCGCCAATACCCTGTTCGGCTTCTCCAAGGCGATCCTGCTGCGGCGGCCGCTGGGTGTATATGCCTTCCTGTTCGCCGCCGTTCACCTGACGCTGTTCGTCGGCCTGGACTACGGCTTCAACTTCCGCTTTTTGCTGGCCGATATCGTCAACAAGCGTTACATCTTCGTGGGGCTGGCTGCCTTCCTGGCGCTGCTGCCGCTCGCTCTGACTTCTTGGAAGTACTGGCAGAAGCGCCTGGGCAAAACCTGGAAGCGCCTGCATAAGCTGGTCTACCTGGCCGCCCCGCTGGTGGTGATCCACCTGGCCTGGGTGGTCAAGGGTAACCTGACCTCCTTGCAGGGCAATATCTGGAAGCCTGCCCTGGCGGCGGTGGTATTGACTTTGCTGCTGGTGGCGCGCATCCCGGCCGTGCGGAAACGGCTGGCGGGGGTGCGGTACTCCTTTAAAAATCGGGTTGCCACCCAAAAAACGGTTTCTGAAGGGGAGCGAGCCAAACTGGAGAAGCCGAGTTTTTCGGAAAAACCCGGTTTCTGAAGGGGGAACGAGCATGAACGAAAACCAGATCCTGGTCGTTGAAGATGAGCCCAGCGTGGGCGAGGTGGTCAGCCTGTACCTGCGCCGGGCGGGATACCAGGTGAATGTGGTGCGGGACGGCCGACAGGCGCTCGAGCTGCTGGAGGGGCAGGCGCCCATGCTCGTCATCCTCGACCTGATGCTGCCAGGCGTCGACGGCTGGGAGATCACCCGCCGGCTGCGCGAGCGCGGGGACACGCCGATCATCATGCTGACCGCCCGGCGCGAGGAGATGGACCGCATCGCCGGGCTGGAGATGGGCGCGGACGATTACGTGATGAAGCCCTTTAGCCCGCAAGAGCTGGTCAGCCGCGTGCGGGCCGTCCTGCGCCGCGCGCGCCCGGCCTCAGGCGAGGAGCCCGGGCAGGCGCTGGAATACGGCGATCTGTGCATCGACCCCGAGACTCGCCTGGTCACCCTGGCGGGTGAGGAGAAGACGCTCACCGCCCGCGAATTCGATCTGCTCTGGCTGCTGGCGCGCAACCCGCGCAAGGTTTTCAGCCGCGACGAGCTGCTCCAGCGGGTCTGGGAGCTGTCCGATTACATCGACCCGGGTACGGTGACCGTGCACATCCGCCGCCTGCGTGAGAAGATCGAGGCCGACCCGGGCAGCCCGCGACACTTGCTGACGGTCTGGGGAGTGGGGTACAAATTTGAGCCGTGAAACGGTTAAACCGCACGTGTTCGTGCGCCGCCCGTTGGGTTTCCTGCGCTTCCTGATCGCCGTGCTGCTGCCGCTGGCTGCCGGGCTGGGCCTGTTCTACGTGGTCATGCGCCCGTCGATGTCCGACCTGACCCTGATGGTCCTGCTCATGGCCGTCACGGCCCTGCTCTCGGTGGTCGCCGCTTACTTTGCCTACCGTTCCGGCTGGATCCACCGCCTGCCCTACATCCGCTGGACGCTGATGAGCGCCTACGCCTTCTCGGGCCTGGTGATCTTCCTGAACGTCGGCTTCATCGCCTGGCGCATGTTTGCCAGCCGCCACGACCTGCTCCTGGCGACTGTGCTGCTGCTGTTCGCCAGCGGCATCGCCGTGACCCTGGGCTACCTGCTGTCGCAGGCGCTGACCGAGCGCATCCTGATGCTGGGCGACGCCGCCCGCCAACTGGCCGGGGGCGAGCTGGGCACGCGCGTCCAGGTGGAGGGGGCAGACGAGATGGCGCGGCTGGCCTCGGCCTTCAACGACATGGCCGCCCGCCTGGAGGCCGCCGAGCAGAAGCAGCACGAGCTGGATGCCCTGCGGCGTGACCTGATCGCCTGGGTCGGCCACGATCTGCGCACCCCACTGACCTCCACCCGCGCCATCCTGGAGGCCCTTTCGGACGGGCTGGTGGAAGATCCCGAGACCGTGCAGCGCTACCTGAACACCGCCAAAAAGGACATCGACAGCCTGTCCACCCTGATCGACGACCTGTTCGAGATGTCGCAGATCGACGCGGGTGGGCTGCGCCTGGAGGTCGAGCCCAGCTTGCTGGGCGATGTGGTCTCGGATACGCTGGAGAGCTTCTCGGCCCTGGCCGCCAAACAGGGCGTCTCGCTGGAGGGCAGCATCGAGCCGGACGTCGATCCGGTCCGCATTGATGTGCAGCGCATGGGCCGCGCCCTGAACAACCTGGTCGGCAACGCCCTGCGCCACACCCCGCCGGGCGGCAGCATCCGCATCCATGCCGAGCGGCACGGCGAGACCGTGCGCCTGACGGTGCGTGACAGCGGCGGGGGCATCAAGCCCGAGGACTTGCCCTACATCTTCGAGCGCTTCTACCGCGGCGAAAAATCCCGCTCACGCGCCACCGGCGGCGCCGGGTTGGGATTGGCGATCGCCAAGGGGATTGTCGAGGCTCACGGCGGAACCATCGCCGTCCAGTCCACCCCCGGCCACGGTGCAGAATTCAAGATCGAACTCCCCATTCGCCCCATCCAGGTTCCGCCGGGGGGGAAATAAGCAGCATCCACGTCCTTCACGGCCTGCTGTTTACTTACTGCTGTTCACGTTCTTTTTTACCAGCTCTTCCTTCTCCTCCGGTGACAAAAACGCGATCGTCAGGGCATTGCGTTGAGCCTGATGGGCCAGTTGGGGCGTCAATCCCGCCTTGACCGCGGCCACCTCGTATTCGTAGCGCAGGTCGATGGCGCTGATGCCGGGGTCATCGGTGTTGATGGTGGCCAGCAGGCCGGCTTCCAGGAACAGCCGCAGCGGGTGGGCGGCGTAGCTGGGAACGGTGCTGGTCTGCACGTTGCTGGTCAGGCTCGAACTCGATCCCGATCTGGTGGTCGCGCAGGTAGTCCATCAGCGCCGGGTCTTGGGGGGCTTGCACGGCGTGGCCGATGCGGGTCGCACCCAGCAGCCGGAGAGAGTGCCAGATGCTCTCCGGCCCGGCCGACTCGCCCGCGTGGACGGTGATCTGCCAGCCCACCTCGCGCGCCTGGCGGAAGTGCTCGACGAACAGCCCGGCAGGCCAGTTCTGCTCGTCGCCGGCCAGGTCCAGCCCGCGGATGTGCTCATGATGCGGCAGCAGCGCGCCCAGCTCCTTCCAGGCCACGTTAGGGCCGTAGGTGCGGCTGATGATCCCGATCAGGTTGGCTTTCACGCCGGTGTCCTGCGCGCCCGCCCGCACGCCGTCCGCCACCGCCTCGACCACCTGGGAGGGGTCCAGCCGGTGTGTCTCGGCCATAAAGTAGGGGCTGAAGCGCAGCTCGATGTAGTCGATGCCTTCTAGTAGAGCGTCCTGCACGTTCTCATAAGCGATCCGGCGGCAGGCGTCGTAGTCCACCATGACCTCGCGCAGCCAGCGAAACTTCTCGAAGAACGCCAGCACTCCCGGCTGCGGGTCGGTCACCTGGACGTGTGGGCGCAGCCCGTCCAAATCCCAGGCGGGCAGGGGCAGGTTGTGCTGCCGCCCCAGGTCCAGGATCGTCTGCAGGCGCAGGCTGCCGTCTAAATGACGGTGCAGGTCGATCAGCGGGAAGTTGGGATCGATCATCATGGCAGGCTCCTTTTCAGCAGTTTGCTTCTCATTATCCTTGACGACAAGCATGAATGCAAGCGCGCAGCCCAGAGACGGCAAAGGCGCTGAGGTTTTTATAGGGTCCTCAGCGCCTTTACTGTCTCTGGGCTGCGCGCTTGCTCAGTCTTCTTTGTCGGGCAGTTCTTTGACGAAACTGGCGCCGACCGTCAGATGGATGCCCTTCTCGTCGACGTAGTCGATCCAATCCACCGGCAGCACCTTCTCCGATTTCAGAAGCAGGCCCCTGGCGACGACGAAGTGCGTGGCCCGATCTGTCTCAGAGTCCACACCCACCTCGTCCAGGTTGCCCACGTTATGACCGTCGGCGCTGATCACGTCGGTGCCCTCGGTCAGGGAGACGGTGCCCTCCGGGATATTCGCTTCTTCCTCAGGCATGTAGCCGCCGGGATAATCGCCGGTGTAAGGGCCGAAGTATCCCGCGCCGCCCCAAACAGGTGCAATCCCATAGCTGGGGTAATTGTAAACCGGGGGCACCATGACGTTGTCATAGTTGGCCCGGGCTTGCTCGGTCGAGTCCAGCGGGATGTATTCAGTCTCTTCGTAATCCGGGAAATGCTTGGGATCGGGGGTGCCCGGTTTCAAGCGCAGCTCGTCGCCGCCCTTCGCGGTGGTATCGATGGCGTCGATAGGGACCAGCTTGTCCTTAGGCAGGAACGTGCCCTTCCGCACGACGAGGTGGGTGACCTCGTGAGTCTTCGGATTGAGGACGACCCGGTCCACGCTGCCGACTTTCTCTCCGTTGTAGGTGACGACTTTGGTATCTTCCAGTATTTCCATGAATAACTCCTTTCGAGTAGGCCGTTTCGCATTAAGTCCGCCAATTACAAGGGTAATCGCTTTTTGCAGTTCTTTAAATGGGGAACCTTCCTGAAAAGCGATAGGGAGTTTCCCTATTAATAAAAGTGGAACGCGCCTCCGAGGCGCGTTCCACTTGATTCCCGTCTTAAGAGGGGTCTTACTGCCAGCCAAACGCCAGTGTGACGATGACATACATTACGCTGGCAACCAGACAGGTGACCAGCATGACAGGCAGCCCGCGCTTGCTCCAGATCACCGGAGTAATCGGATGGCGAGTGCGCTCGGACAGGGACGCCACCACCACGTTAGCGGTCGAGCCGATGATGGTGCCATTACCGCCGAAGCCGGCGCCGAATACAAGCGCCCACCAAAGCGGGGCGATGTTCAGGCCGGAGGAGCCCAGCCCTTGAATAACCGGGATCAGGGCGATGGTAATCGGCACGTTGTCGATCACCGCCGAGAGCAGCGCCACCACCCACAGCAGGATCACGCCCAACACGACCATCGGCAGGTGCAAGCCGTGGGATACCAGTCCGGTAATCAGATCGAAGGTTCCGGCTTGCTCCATGCCGCCGACCAGCACAAACAGGGCAGCAAAGAACAGTAGGATATCCCATTCGACGCGTTTGAGGGTGGCGCTCACATCCGGCTGCACCCACACCAGCCCCAGTCCGGCGGCCGACATGGCGATGAACGCCGGGCGGGTTCCCAGCGTGTCGCCCAGCAAGAACATGACGATTGCAAACCCCACCACAATTAGAGCTTTGCGCGCCACAGCCGGCTCTTTCAGCGCTTCGACCGGTTCCAGCTGTTGGATGGCCTCCACGTTCACCTCAGAACTCGGCTTCAGGTCATCTTTGAACAGGCGTATCAGTAACCACAGCGCCACGGCCCACGAGACTGCCACGATCGGCAGCGAGTAGACCAGGAAGTCGTTGAACGAGAATCCCGCCGCCGATGCGATCAGGATGTTGGGTGGATCACCGACCAGCGTAGCGACGCCGCCGGTGTCGGACAGCAGGGCCTCGGCCAGCAAGTAGGGCTGCGGGTTGAGACCTAAGATTTCGCAAATCAGGATCGTCACAGGCGCCACCAGGACGACGGTGGTGACGTTGTTGAGGAACAACGAGATGACCGTGGTCACCGATCCCAACAGGATCAGCAGCCGCAGTGGGCGGCCTTTCGACATCTTGCCGACCAGCACGGCCAGGTATTGGAAGAACCCGGTCGGCTCGAGCAAGGCAACCAGCACCATCATGCCCAGCAGCAGACCGAGGGTGTCGAAGTCGATGGCGGAGACTGCGCTGTCTTGGGTGTAAAAACCCATAGCGAGTCCTGCGGTCAACATTGCGGCGGCTCCCACCAGTGCAATGCTGGTGCGGTGGACTTTTTCGGAAAAGATCAAGATCAGGGTAATAACAAAAATAGCGGAAGAGACAACAACAGGGGTCATAGACTACTCGGCTTCGTTCTCAGTTGGTGAAGGGGGTGGCGTCAGTTTCCAGCGGCGCATCAGTGCGATTCCGAGATCGACATGCGAGGCGATGCCAACCAGAGTCCCATTCTGGCTGACCACCGGCAGGTCTTTCAAGCCTTGCTGATGTAAGATTGCGGCGGCATGGATCAGGCTGGCGTTTTCGTAGGCATAAACAGGCGACTCCATAATATCGGTGACCGGGCGCGCCAGTTCCTCTTGCGAGGGTATGCGCGTGTCCACCGCACCGAAATCACGGACGAACTCGAAGTTCTCCATCAACCGGACGAAGTCGGGCATGACCAGCGCCAGCAGAGAGCGCAGTTTGACCACGCCGATCAGCTTTTGAGTGTCGTCCACCACAGGCAGCGTGCCGACGTGGTGTTCAACGACCAGTTCTACCGCGTCACGAACGGAGCCGGTGGCGTTGATATACACGACGTTGTGTTTCATACTGTCACGGACGTTCATCGAGGTTACCTCCATTATAGACAGATGGGCTTGCACCCATTAACTATACCCCAGTTTGGGATTAGTTGGGCAGGGCCTGTTGGATGGCGCTGCAACGAGCACTTTGAATGGGCATGAGGTCTTAAGAAAATCTCGAAACGTGATGTCATCTTGAATGCAGTGACACTTGCGTGCGGTGCAAGTGTCACTGCATTCAAGATGACAATTGGCAGTGCGCTATTCCATCATTTGCTGGGCTGCGCGACGGGCAATCTCTACTGCGAAGTTCGTGCCGCGGTCCCAGGGGTAGACCTGGCTCATGCTGGCGAAGTACAGCCCAGGGATGGGGGTCTGGATGGTGGGGATGTTCTGCGAGTGGTTGACCATCGGAATGGGCTGGGCGTAGTTGGTGCGGTACAGCCAGCTCTTGCGCACCCAATCGGGCGAGAAGTTGGGGTTGAAGCGCTTCAGGCTGGGCAAGAACTTTTCCAGCAGCTCTTCCTGGCTCAGACGGAAATTTTCGTGGTCCGTCTCCAGGTAGTCGCCGATATAGACGATGTGGTCGCCGCCGAAGTGCTCCTTTGGGACGAAGTTGGTGTGTTCCACCAGCGCCAGGAACGGGAACCCGGCCGACTTGGGCAGGTTGTACCAGTAGTAGCCTTCTTCGGAGAGTTGGCGGTCGAGCGCCAGGATCATCACCACTGCGCCCATGCTCTTCAGGTTGAGCAGGCCGTGCAGGTAATCCTCCGGCAGGTTGGGAGCGATCTTCGCCAGCAGGGCAGGCGAGGTCGTTGCCAGGACTTCGTCATAATGGGCCAGCCCCTCGGGCAGTTCCAGGCTCAGGCCCCCATCGGTTTCGGGTTGGATGCGCTTTACGGGGGTGGAAAGGTGGATCTGCACGCCCAGCTCGCGCAGTTTGGCGGCGAAGTCGTTGGCGAAGGCCTGGAAGCCACCTTCGTAGGTGCCGAGGCGGGTGGTGCGGGCGTGCAGGCGGGCCCACATCCAGGCCATGTTGACCTGCCGGGCGTAGCGCTCGCCGAACTTGCCGACCATCATCGGCTCCCACATCTCTTCATAGACCTTATTGCCGGCCCACTTGCGCATCCAGGCATCGACAGTGGTACGCTCTAAGGACTTCCAATTGCTGGTCAGGCGCAGGTAAAGGCCCACCAGCCCGAATCGGGCCTTATGGATGCCCCAACCTAAGCCGGGGTAGAGCAGCGCGGCCAAGATGGAGTCGAATGGGTAGAACTTGCCGTTGGAGTACATGACCGTATAGGGGCGCGGGAAGATCACCTTCTTGCGCAGGCCGAGCTCGTCCATCAGGTGGAGCATGTGCTCGTCGGTGGCGAACCAGTGGTGGTAGAAGCGCTCGACGCTCCAGTCCCAATGCGGCTCTTTGAAGCCGGCAGCCAGCCCGCCCACGTAACCGGCGGCCTCGAAGATCTCGACGTCGTGCCCGGCGCGGACCAGGTCGAAGGCGGCAGCCATGCCCCCAATCCCGGCGCCGATAATTGCGACTTTCATGGATACTCCTGTATGAGAGAATTTGGCCTGGGCAGGCACAAGGCCGGCCTCTACACGCTGCAGGTGTGGGCTAAGGTCTAAGGTTGCGACTTCTCCGGCAGCGGCGCGGGTTCGCCTGTCTCGGCCGCCTCGGCCTTGACCCGGCCTTTACGGAAGCGCAGCGGTTGGCGCAGATAGAAGTAAGCGCCCAGGACCGTGATCGGGAACCATAGAGCGGCGTGCAGTACCAGCGTGTAACCGGCGGCAATATTTTGCGAAACACCGTAAGCCACCAGCAGGGCAATGCCGGGACCGTCGAAGGTGCCGATGTAGCCCGGGCCGGAAGGCAGGGTGGTGGTCAGGTTGACGATGCCGTTCATCAGCATCAGCGCAAAGAAGCTGACCTGGAAGGGGAAGGCGTGCATGACAAACCAGTACTTACCGGTCTCCAGCAGCCAGATGACCACCGTGGTAAAGAACACCATCACGGCATCTTTCGGCGAGCGCAGCGACTCCATGCCGGTCAGGAAGCGCATCGCCAGGCTGCGAGTCTGCTCGCGCCAGCGGAAGAGCATGAAGTGATCGATCAGCCAGTTCACCGCCCGTTCGGTGACCTGCGGAAACATGGCTGCCAGTAAGAACACCGCCAGCGCGCCGATGAACACGGTCGCGCCGATGATGGCGACCTCTTGAATGCTGCCGAGGAAGCCCGAATCGCTGTTCAGTTTGGCCAGTTCAGGCAGGTTGAGGAATACGAACGCTAGCATCACCACACCATCGAAGATGCGCTCGACGATGATGGTCGCCAGGGAAGCCGAGATCGGCACACCCTGGCGGTCTTTCAAAATGGCGGCGCGCAGCACCTCACCGGCGCGGGCCGGATAGATGTTGTTGCCCATATAGCCGATGGTCACGATCGGAAACATGGTATTGGTGGGGATCTTCTTCAGCGGACGCAGCAGGTAGTGCCAGCGCCACGCCCTGGCCCACACACCAATAAAATAGACCGCCACGCCCGGCAGCAGCCAGATGTAATTGGCGGTCTTTACCGCCTCCCAAAATTGTGCCAGGTTCAGGCCTTTCAGCGCGAAGTACAGAAACACAGCGCTGATGATCATACCCAGCCAGAATTGCCACTTTTTCATGGGCTTGATTATACCTTACTGCCGTCGAATGTTAAAGAAGGATTCGTTTGCTTTAAGGTAAGGCAGCCACGCAGGAGCAGCAGGCTAACTGCTCAGGCAGTATTACTTGGCTGGGCGCCATGACACCCAGCCAAACAATACTGCCTGATTCTGCTCCTGCGTGGCTGCTGTTGATCAAGAGTGGGCAGCTCTGTGTTCGGGCTGCCCCTGGCTTTGTCTGAGGGCGGGCAGCACGTCTCGAGCGTAGCGGTTGATGAAGTCGCGCTGATCGGGATCGGCGCTGTGGAAGTACAGGTGAGAGAAGCCCAGGTCGATGTACTGCCGGACGTATTCGATATGGCGCTGTGGGTCGCCAGAGATGCAGGCCATCTTGCGCACCGTGTCTCGCCCGACCACCTTGCCGTTTTCAGCCGAGAGCTCGGGGGTGTAGATCTTGCGGTTATACAGCGCCGGGACGAACGATCCAGCCCAGTACTTCATAATCGTATCCATGATCTGGTCTTCGTCCTCCGAGTAGGCCACGAACAACTCAATCAGTCGGGGCATCTGCTTTGGATCTTTTTCGGCATCCCGGGCCCCGGCCTCGAACTCCTTGAGGATGTCCTTGTAGACCTGCGGCTGCTTGCCGCCGACCGTGATCAAGCCGTCGCCGTAACGTCCGGCGAAACGGGCGCTGCCCGGCACGAGCGAGGAGATGTACAGTGGAATTTTGTTCTCGGGCGGCGTCCACAGGCGGGCTTTTGTGACGGGATAGTACGGCCCAGAGCTCGTGATCTCGTCGCCGGTCCACAGCGCCCGGATCAGCAGGATCGCTTCGGCCAGCATCTCTTGGCGCTCGTCGTAGCCGGGCCACTCGGACGTGACGGGGTATTCGTTGAGCGATTCCCCTGTGCCGACCCCGAGGTAAGCCCGACCGGGCGCGAGCTTGTCGAGCGTGGCAGCTGCCTGTGCGATGATCACCGGATGATAGCGTAAGATCGGGCAAGTCACGCCCGTACCCAGCTCAATCGTCGAGGTGAGCGCCGAGACCGCCCCCAGCCAGGTCCAGGTGAAGGACGCCTGGCCTTCCGGGCTCCACGGCGCGAAGTGATCGCTGACGTCCAGCGAATCGAAGCCGGCCTCGTCTGCGGCCACTGCCGCCCGGAGCAGCTGCTCGGGGGTGAACTGCTCTGGTCCGGCTTTCCAACCAAATTTGATGTCCATTATTTTTCCTCCCTATCGACCATTTCGTTGCGGACATTATAGGTGATGGCAAAGTGCGAGACAAGATCAGCGGGTGGGAAACAGTTGAATAATTCCTCCCAATTGTAGGTTGAAAGTTTGTGCTATTTTGACTACAATTTACACATGATTGATAGGCGAGCTTCATGGTCGGTACCGACCAAAATCTTAGTGACTCTTCTTGTGCTGGGCTTCGTGATTTTCCTGCTGTACAAGTTCAGCGCGGCCATCATGCCGACGGTATTGGCGTTGGTGGTTGCCTACGTGCTTGCTCCTCCTGTGAACAGTCTGCAGGAAAAACTGCACGTCCCGCGCGGCCTGGCGATGTTGATGGTGTACCTGCTGTTCACGATGATCGTCGCGGCAGCGCTGTGGATCATTATTCCGACCCTGGGCGCGCAATTTGCTGCGTTTGGGAAGGATTTGCAAGGGTTGTTAGATCGAGGGCGGGAACTGCTCAGCGCCGAGATCACAATTTACGGCTACACGATCAAAGAACAAGAGATTGCAAACCAGCTAACCTCGTCCCTACGGAGCCTGCTGAACCCGATCTTCGGCACCACGTTGGGCGTGCTGACCGGCATCCTGACTTCCCTGGTCTGGGTGGTGTATATCTTCATGGTCTCGCTCTACTTGATCAAGGACAGTCATGCATTTCAAAGCTGGCTCGAACATCTGCCGCCGCCGGATTACCGCTTGGACTATAAGCGCTTACGGAACGAAATTACGAGCATCTGGCGGGCGTTCTTCCGGGGCCAGCTGCTTCTGGCGCTGGTGGTGAGCATTATCATTTCTATCGAGGCATCCATCATTGGGCTGCGCTTTGCCCTGGTCATGGGTCTTCTGGCCGGAATGTTGGAGTTCCTGCCAAGCATCGGCCATACCATCTGGATCATCCTGGCCGAGTTCCTGGCGCTGTTGGGCGGCTCGACCTGGATGCCCGTGCCGAATTGGATGTTTGCCTTGATCGTGCTTGGACTGCACCTGGTGTATACCCAGTTCGACATGAACTACCTGATCCCGTTGATCATTGGACGGCGCGTGCACCTGCCGCCGCTGGTGGTGATCTTGGGCATCGTGGTAGGGGCCTCGGTGGCGGGTGTGCTGGGGGTGGTACTGGCCGCGCCAACCATCGCTTCGCTGCGGGTGCTGGCCCGCTACATCTATGCCCGGCTGGTGGACATGGATCCCTTCCCAGCGCTAGTGGAGAAAAGCGAGGCCGCCCCGGTCCCGAATCCGCACTGGTGGCGGCTGCGGCCTTTGAAGTTCCGCCGTCCGGTCGATTAATGAGCGGACGGACCGGTCTTTTTTGAGGAACGAATACCGGCCGATTTGGCAATTTATGTTACACTTTGACAGATAGGGCGTTAGCGTCCTGAATTTTTACCCTAAAGGGGGAGTGGAGCAATCGATGACGAGTAGCAAAGACCCTGCGCAGTCACAAGAAGCGTCTGAGCAGGAACCATCCAAAGAAGAGCAAAGTCAAGAGACCGGCCTGCTGCCGGCGGTATCACTGGAAGACTTATCTCCATCCATGCGGGCGGCGGCAAAGCGCGCCGAATGGGACCATCTCATGACGGTGCAGTCGGTGACCATTCCTTACATCATGGCTCAGCGTGACCTGATGGTGCAGTCGCGCACCGGCAGCGGCAAGACAGGCGCATACCTGCTGCCTATCCTGGAGCGTATTGATCCGAAGCAGGCGAACACCCAGGCAATGGTGCTGGCGCCGACGCGCGAGCTGGCCCTGCAGGTGTCTCGGGAGGCTGAACTGCTTTCAGGCGATTCGGGCGTCCGGGTAGCATCGGTCTATGGCGGCGTCGGCTACGGCCCGCAGTTGGACGCCTTCCGCAAGGGAGCCCACCTGGTCATCGGAACGCCGGGACGCATCCTGGACCACTTGCTGCGGCGCTCGCTGACGCTGGAAAACCTGCGCATCCTGATCTTCGACGAGGCCGACCGCATGTTATCGATGGGTTTCTACCCCGACATGGTACGGGTGCGCAGCTACCTGCCGCGGCGGAGCGTCAACAGTTACATGTTCTCAGCCACCTACCCGCCGGCGGTGCTGCGGCTGTCGCGCCAGTTCTTGCACAACCCGGAATTCATCAACCTGAGCAGCGATCACGTCCACGTGACGGAGGTTCAGCACGTCTTCTGCGCGCCGCCTGCGATGGAGAAAGACCGCACGCTGGTGCGCATTCTGGAGATCGAGAATCCCACTTCGGCGCTGATCTTCTGCAACACGCGTACCCGAGTGCATTACGTCGCCACGGTGCTGCAGCGCTTCGGCTACAACGCCGACGAGCTCAGCTCGGACCTGTCGCAGGCCGAGCGGGAGAAGGTGATGAAACGCCTGCGCAAGGGCAACTTACGTTTCCTGGTGGCGACCGACGTGGCCTCACGCGGCATCGACATCCCCGAGTTGTCGCACGTTGTGCTCTACGAGCCACCTGAGGATATCGAGTCCTACATCCACAGGGCCGGGCGCACCGGGCGGGCAGGGGCAAGCGGGGTCGCCATCTCGTTGGTGAACGCCCTCGAAGTTGGCGATATCCGCCGGATCGCACGGCATTACGGGATCGAGTTCCATGAGATGCCCGTGCCCACCGAGGAGGACGTAGCCCAGATCGTGTCGGAACGGGCGGTGGCGATCCTGGAGGCGCAGCTGCGCTCACGCGACCGGCTAAAGATCGAGCGCATGGAACGCTTTTTGCCGCTGGCGCAGAGCCTGGGCGAGGATCCGGACGCGCGCCCGCTGCTGGCGATGCTGTTGGACGACTATTACCATCAGAACTTCTACGAAACCGATTCCGCGGCGCTGCTGCCGGAGGAAGAGCCGGAGAAGCCTCAGGAGAAGCCGGCCGAAGCGAAGACAGAGGATGAAGGGAAGCGCCGGTCAAGGCGCAGTGGACGCAAGCGCGGAGGAGGGAAGAAGAAGGAAGGATAACCATACCAGACCAGGATGGGAAATAAACCGCCTCGTCGCCCTCCATCGACCTTCCGCGCCTTGCGGCACCGGAACTTCCGTTTGTGGTTTTTTGGCCAGGCCATCTCGCTCATCGGGACGTGGATGGACACCATGGCCCAGCAGATACTCATTTACAGCTTGACCGGCTCGGCGACTTCGCTCGGGCTGATCAGCTTTATTGCTTTAATTCCCTTGATTCCAGTTGGATTGATCGGCGGTTCACTGGTCGACCGCTTCCCGCGGCGCTCGATCATCGTGATGACCCAGACGGTGATGATGGTTCAGGCGCTCGCCCTGGCGGCGCTGGTTTTCTCAGGGGTCATTCAGGAATGGCACGTATACGTCATGGCGCTGGTGCTCGGCACGGTCAACGCGGTGGACATCCCCGCCCGACAAGCTTTTATCGTGGACATGGTGGAAGGACGCGAGGATCTGTTCAACGCCATTGCCTTGAACGCCGCCATTTTCAACGGCGCTCGTGCGATTGGCCCGGCGTTGGCGGGTCTGGCGGTTGCGGCGGTGGGCGTGGGGATGGCCTTTTTCCTCAATGGGATATCCTTTATCGCCGTGATCACCAGCCTGCTGATGATGCGCAATCTGCCGCGTCTGAAACAGTTGAGTCGCCAGGAGATCAGCATGGGCGGGCATATCTGGGAAGGGCTGCGTTTCATCCGCTCGCACCGCGATCTATTCTACCTGGTCAGTCTGGTGGCGGTCAGCGCCTTCCTCTCGATGCCGTACAGCACGCTGATGCCGGTGTTCGCCACTCGGGTGTTGGGGACGAGCGCCGCGCCAGTGATTGACTTCGTCTGTCACAGCGGGCCGGTGCCGCTCAACTGCACCACGCCGGAAGCCCTGCCGCTCGGCATCCTGCTCACAACCGTGGGGGTCGGCGCGCTGATTGGCTCGCTGGCGGTGGCGTCCTTGCCGGAGTCGGTGCGCAAGGGCCGCTTGCTGACAGCGGGCAACCTGATTTTCCCGATCCTCTTGCTGCTTTTCTCGCTGTCGCGCTCATTTATCTTCTCGATGGTCGTGCTGGCGTTCGTGGGGGTCAGCTTTGTGATGCAGAATGCGCTGGCGAACACGCTGCTGCAGTTGATCTCGCCGGACGAGCTGCGCGGCCGGGTGATGGGCGTCTACTCGATGACCTTCCAGGGCATGATGCGCATGGGGGGCTTGCAAGCCGGCATCATGGCGGATGCCGTCTCGGCGCCGTTCTCGGTTGCGATTGGGGGAGTCCTTTCGCTGTTTTACGGTTTGTATGTCGCCTTCCGCGTGCCCGAGGTGCGCAGGTTAAAAGTAGCGAAAGCATACGGTAGAGCCGCAGAGTGAAGCGGTTTTCGGTTACACAGAAAGCAAAGGGGCAGAGAGTCGGTTTGACTCTCTGCCCCTTTATCAATCTGCGAGACTTTGGGTTACGCTCTTGCTACTTCGCCAGTGCACCGAAGGGATCCCAGGGCGGGAGCACGACCGGCTCGGTATCGAGCACTGCCAGCGCCTCTTTTGGCAGGTACTTCTTGCTGACCGTGACCTCGTACAGGTACTCGTCGAACCACGAGTCAGCCATGGTCAGGTAGCCTTTATCGCCGCCGCTTGTTCCATGGCTGTTCTCCACCCGCCAGCGGCGCGGATTGCCGTCGTCATCCAGATCGACGCCGGTCAGCACCATGGCATGATTCATCTTGCTCTGACCGTAATCCAGGCGTTCAGCCTTGTTCATCTCGATGGGGAAGCCGTAGACGCCTTCCAGGTCGTAGATCTCCATATCGAGCACGCCCAGATTGCGTTCGGTCATCTTGCCATAGTCGGCGCCGAACCAGACCGCCTGCCCGTCGACGATCTGCTGCTTGACGGCTTCCTTCAACGCCTGCATCTCCACGTTCAAGTAGCGCACCGGGTGCCCGCCGACCACGTTCCCCAGGTACTGCACAGTGTAGAGCTTGTTGTAGGGCTTGTCCTGGGTGGGCGCATGGATCAGGCAGACCATGTCGTCTAGATCGACATCCACGTACTGCTTGAAGAATTCCTGCGGCGTGATCTCGCCGTGACGGTGGAAATTCTTATCCTTGTCGCGCCACTCCCAGTCGAAGGATTTCGGCGGCTCGCCCAGATGGATCGAGAGCATTTTGTAGATCTCGGACATCATTCCATCTTTGGCCTGTTCAAGCTCTTCCAGCGAGCGGCCTTCGGCGTGCATGCGGCGCAGCCTGGCGGCATCCTCGCGAAGTTTGGCTGCCACGAAGATATTCACGCCGCGGGATTCACTGCTGCTGTGGCTCTCCGGATAAGCCGACTTGGGAACCACGCCGTACTTCTCGACCAGGTTGATGAACATGTCCCACTGACCGCCATCCGGGATCAGGTTTTCCATCAACCACATGACCACCCGCCCGTCCAGGGGCTCATCGAGCGTGTCGATCACGCTTTCCAGGAAGTAGTTAGCTTTTTCCAGCTTGTCCCAAAACATCTGATAGGCCTGCGACAGCTCGAACGAGTCCAGGTTCATCTTCTTCATGGCCGCCAAGCGCAGTGTGTTCAACCCGGCAAACAGCCAGCAGCGCCCACTGCGTTTCTGGTTGGTAGCCTCGGGTGTTTCGATAAGGTTCGAGTAGGTGTGCTGAACGCGGTTGACAACGCTGCGATTGATCGCCACTGCCAGGATGCCGTTTTGGGCCACGGAGTTGCGGGCCAGGCGGTTTTCCGGCTTCTGATTGAAAGCTTGTGAATAGCGGGTTACATCATCATGCTCGAGAGCAGATTGCATAATCGATACCTCCAGGTGCTAAAAATGGTTCCGAAGCAATCCGATGCTTACAAAATTACCGGCTTGCATGGATTGCAGCTATGTTACAATTCTAATGCAGAATTTTTCTGGCCAATCTCTTGCAACTTTACTCCATTATAGACCCTTGTTGGGATTCGGCGTAACGGTCCGGACAACGGCGTTTTGTCTTCTTGAAAACGCCCTCTGGACACCGGCGTCTCAAGAGAGGGTTCAACTGCCTTGCACGGAACAGGCATGCTTCACTGTGACGATTCAAGGAGTGGCGTTATGGCCCCACTGCTTGAAGGGTTACGCTTTACGTTATTCTTTCCGTACAGGATGTGAAATGAAACTCAAGACAGCGCCTCTATTTATTGTTGCAATTTCCATGCTGCTGGTGAGCGCTTATGCGGTACGAGCCTCCGGGAACCTTCCGGTCCCATCCACCAACCAGTCGCAACCCGCACAAGCTCCTGCAAAAGAACCTCAGGAGAACATCCCCTCAGAAACCTTACAATTGCAAGCCTTTAAGCTGATCAGCGAACAGGATGGCTGGCTGCTGGCCAACGGCAGCCTGTACTGGAGCGTGGACGGCGGTCAGGGCTGGGAGGATATCACTCCTCCCCTGGGCGGCTTGACTTACATCCAGGGCGTCTACTTCCTGGATGATGCGCAGACTGGCTGGGCCGGTTTGACAACCCTGGGCGAAAATGGCGATATCCAATATTCGGTCGCCAAGACAAGCGACCGGGGCGCATCCTGGCAAGTGGTTCCGGCAGGGCTGTTCTCTCCCGGCGACCCGGATGCCATCTCGGATGCCGTCTTTTTGAATTTCGTGGACGCCAACAACGGCGCCATGGTTGTGCGCCGCGCCACCAGCACCAATTTCCGCGTGGGGGCTTTGTTCCGCACCTCAGACGGTGGGGCAAGCTGGCAGCGCCTGACAATCCCGATTGGCGAACCGGTTTCCTTTGTTAACAATGAAAAGGGCTGGGTGGCCGGCGGCGTGACCGGCGACGAACTTTACGAAACGACCGACGGCGGCAACAGCTGGCAGCGCCGGGACGTAGGTGGGGGACAGGGCAGAAACCTGTACCGCCTGCCGGTATTCTCGGATGAAAATTCGGGTATCTTGCCCGTGGTCGTGCAGCAAGGCGAGACGTCGCAAGTGGACTACTACGTGACCGGGGACGGCGGCGCATCCTGGCAGCTTTCGGCCAGTGTACCGGTGAACCGGGAAGTGTATGACGGTAAAGAGATCCCACTATCCGCCCAAAAAGACCAGCACTGGACGGTGGTGGTGCCGCATGGTCAGAAAACCATCAAGTCCGCCCCGGATGAGGGGCTTGACAGCCTGTCCAGCAGCGGACCGGGCGCAGATTCGATCGGTGAGCTGGACATGGTATCCGATCTGGTTGGCTGGGCCAGCTCAGCGGAAGGCAGCTGCAGCGGCGGAACCAGCTTCGATATCGAGAACCCCGAGGCCAACGATGTGACCTGCACCAGCATGGTCAACCTGCTGCGCACCGAGGATGGCGGCGAAACCTGGCAAGCCCTACCACTGCCGGGGATTACCGCCCTGGTCGGTGGCTACAAGAGTGAAGTGTATGCCGGGCAGGGCTTCGACAGCTGCTCGCTGCCAACCACGTCCCTGATGCGGGATTGGGCCGCCAACAGCCCCTACCGGGTCTGGAACCTGTACATCGGCGGATCCAGCCGGGCAGGCTGCGGCACGCTGACGTCTTCTTATGTCCAGCAGCTGGCCTCGATTGGCTGGCGCTTCATCCCAACCTGGGTGGGTCCACAAGCGGCCTGCACCAGCTTCAGCACGCGCATGAGCTACGACGCGAACACCGCCTACAACCAGGGCCGCCAGGAAGCCGATAAGGCTATCGATACGGCTGCATCGCTGGGCCTGACCAACGCCGATAAGACCGGCGCGATCATTTACTATGATCTGGAGTCGTTCAATACCAGCGACTCGGGCTGCAAAGCCGCGGCGAAAGCGTTCATGAACGGTTGGGCTGAGCGCCTGCACGAGCGCGGCAACCAGGCGGCGGTGTACGGCTCGCCGTGCAGCTCAGCCGTCCCGGACTTTGCAACCAACGCCAACAAGCTGGATGCCGTCTGGCTGGCGGTGTGGATCACCCCTTACCAGTATCGCACCAACGTATCCTTGAGCAGCGTGGCTTGCATTTCCAGCAGCTTATGGCCCAATCACCAGCGCATGCGCCAGTACAGCGGCAGTCACCGCGAATCCTGGGGCAGCTTCTCACTTGGCAGCATCGACACCAACGTGATCGACGGGCCGGTGGTGGAGCTGGGACGCAACAGCGACTGCCCACAGTCGGGCGGAGGGACGCTGTATTGGAACTCGGGCTACAGCTGCGCCAACGGCAGCGGCGACACAGGATATCGCCAGCTGCGCCAGCCAGGGTTCCAGAACGTGATCGACGGCTCTTTTAACGACCGGGCTTCATCGCTGCGGGTGCCGTCCGGCTGGTCGGCGATGCTGTACGAGAAGTCCGATCGCGGCGGCGGCAAGATCTGTTTCAACTCGGATGTTTCCGATTTGGGCACCGAGGGCAGTTTCGATGGCAGCGACACGCCGATCAATGACAACGTCTCTTCGATGGAGGTGTTCGACAACGCCAACTGCGACAGCAATCCGCCACCGGAGCCGCCGCTCGGTTACTGGAATGCGACTTATTACCTCGGCACCCAATTCGGGACGAAGTGCAGCGTTACGACAGAGTCAGGCCCGTATCTGTTCAAAGATTGGGGCGTTCTGGGTCCAACGACCAGCTGCCGGGCCGACAACTGGAGCGCACGCTACACCAACACAGTACACTTCCAGACCGGCACTTACACCTTCAACGCGGATTCCGACGATTGGGTGCGGATCAAGATTGGCAGTACGACTGTGTTGGATAATTGGGAAGGAAAAAACCAGCACTCCGTCACCAAGCAGATGACCGAAGGTGATTACGAGGTGACCGTAGAGTATGCCGAGACGACCGGCAGCGCCAAGGTGGCTGCCTGGTGGAGCGGGCCGGGTTTCGAGACGCCGCATGAGGTACAGGTTCTGCCTGACTGGTACGCCCAGTACTGGGGCAATGTCTCTCAATGGGGCAGCCCGGTGGCAGAGGTCAACGAGGGCTCGTTAACCATGGATCATCAGTGGGGGCTCGAGAGTCCCGGTTACGGCCTGCCCAGCGACCGCTTTAGCGCCAGGTTCCAGCGGCGGATCTACCTGGAATGCAATACTTCGCTCGTCTTCCACATCACAGCCGATGACGGGGTGCGTTTCTCTGTGGATGGCCAGCTCAAGCTGGATAAGTGGATCGACCAACTGGCGACCTATGATGTGCCGCTGACCTTGAACGCAGGCTATCACAACCTGGTTGTGGATTATTATGACAACGCCGAAGCGGCTTTGATCCGTCTCGACATGGAGCAGCTGACAAACTGCAGCCTGCCAACGAAGACGGCTGTGCCTACGCTGACGCGCACACCAACCCCGACACCGACTCGCACGCCAACCCGTACCCCAACCCGCACACCGACCAGCGTACTCACGCGCACACCGACCAGCGTACTCACGCGCACACCGACCCGCACCCCCACGCGTACCTCGACCCTTCCACCGACCCGTACGCCAACCCAAAACGCCACTTCGCTGCCGACGATAACGCCGGATAACACGCAGTGGGAGCCGATCTTCTCCGACAGCTTCGAGTTGGGCAACTTCGCCAATTGGACCTCGAGCGTGACGGACGGCGGCGACCTGAGCGTCAGCACGGCCGGAGCGATGGACGGCACGCGGGCGATGAGCGCTCGCATCGACGACAACAATTCGATCTACGTCCGTTACCGGAATCCAAACGCTGAGACGAACTACAAGGCCTTCTTCCGTTTCGATCCTAACAGCGTTGACATGGCGAGTTGGAACATCTTCAACATTTTCAACGGCATCAACACAAGCGGGCAGCCGACGGTCCTTGTGCGCTTGCAGCGCGGCCCGGGCGTGTTCCAGATGCAAGCCAAGGTAAGCGATAACAACGGCAACTGGACCAGCAGTTCCTGGTACAACATCAGCGACATCCCGCACCGGGTGGAGCTCAACTGGCGCGCCTCGGACCCTGGCATGGGCAACGGCTACTTGCTGCTGACGATCGACAATGCCTTATTGGGCAACCTGACCGGTATCGGCAATTCGAGGCAGACCATCTCGGAGGTCCGGTTGGGCGCGGTCAAAGGGATCGACAGCGATACGCGCGGCACGATCCTTTTCGACAATTTCATCGCCAGCCGGCAGCTGGGCGCCGGCGTACCGCAGCCGACCGCAGCGCCTACCGAGCAGCCGGCGACGCCAACCAAAACGCTGGCCCCGACCAGCGCCCCAACGCGCACGCCAACCCAAACGCCGATCCCAACCCAAACCGTGGCGCCAACTCAAACTCCGGTTGTTCCCACACCGCCTCCAAGCGGCGGCCAGTGGCAGAGCTTCTTCTCCGACAGCTTCGAGTTGGGCAACTTCGCCAACTGGACCTCGAGCGTGACGGACGGCGGCGACCTGAGCGTCAGCACGGCCGGGGCGATGGACGGCACGCGGGCGATGAGCGCTCGCATCGACGACAACAATTCGATCTACGTCCGTTACCGGAATCCAAACGCTGAGACGAACTACAAGGCCTTCTTCCGCTTCGATCCCAACAGCGTTGACATGGCGAGTTGGAACATCTTCAACATTTTCAACGGCATCAACACAAGCGGGCAGCCGACGGTCCTTGTGCGCTTGCAGCGCGGCCCGGGCGTGTTCCAGATGCAAGCCAAGGTAAGCGATAACAACGGCAACTGGACCAGCAGTTCCTGGTACAACATCAGCGACATCCCGCACCGGGTGGAGCTCAACTGGCGCGCCTCGGACCCTGGCATGGGCAACGGCTACCTGCTGCTGACGATCGACAATGCCTTATTGGGCAACCTGACCGGTATCGGCAATTCGAAGCAGACCATCTCGGAGGTCCGGTTGGGCGCGGTCAAAGGGATCGACAGCGATACGCGCGGCACGATCCTTTTCGATAGTTTTATCGCCAGCCGATGGGTAAATTAGAATTGGAGTAACTTCAAAGAGTTACCTCGAAGAAAGAAAAAGTGAACAGCAGCGCGCACAAAAGCGCGCTGCTGTTCGCTTTTTCTTTCTTCGAGGGATTAGTGCAAAACGAGCGTAATTAGCCAGGAAAGGATGATGATTGCCGCCAGGATCCCGAATGCAATTTGCTGTACGCGCACCTTGCGCTGCTCTCTGGATGAGACGGGCTTCTTCTTGTTTTGATCTTGCTTCGACATGAAAACAACCTCCATTACACCCTTAATTTTACCACGCCGGTTCTACGAGATCGCCTGGATATAGGTGTGCTGTTTGGGGAACAGGGCTGAGAATAGGGCGCTTTTACTGTCATTCACAAAGCAGTCCACCAGCACGTGCTGCAGCTCTTCGATTGAGCGGTGGCCGAACAGAATATGGTAGAAGCTCAAATCAGGGAAAGAGGCGTCTGCCTCGTGCCACTCGAAACGGGCCGGTTCCACCTCGTTCAGGCGGCCCTTCTCGAAGTTGAGGCGCAGCCCTGAACGGTAAAAACCGAGCTTGAGGTCGCCGGTGTAGCCGGCATAGATGGAGTTTTCCAGGCGCTGCTCGACAGCAGGGGCGATCAGGCGCAGGAAACCGGGCAGATCGGGGACGCGGATGTACCAGTTGTAAGGCTTCTTGATGCGCGGCAAGCGGCCCCGGAGGGCATCGAAGGCAGGGTGCTGATCGCCGAGGCTCAGGATCAGCATTTGCAGTTCCTTGCCGTTTTTCTTGGCCAAGTCCTGCCCGGCCTGATAAAGATGACGCAGAACCACGGGGGCGATCTCCGGCCAGGAGGCGCCGGGTTTCAGCTCGAACTGGTGCAGCGCGTAGGCCGTGCCCCACAGTCCATACGGCAGGCCCAGGTATCCCACCGGCTGCCCATCGGGCGTCTCGATCACTTCCAGCAGGTTGCGGTTGACATTTTCGGGTGACTTGTCGAGCAGCTCGTGCCGCCACAAGTCAGCGTTCCAGCAAGCGGAGATGAGAGAGCGCTCGCATCCGTAATCGTAGGTCTCCGCGAGGAAGGCCAAGTCGCTTACCTGGGCGGGGCGGAAGTGATAAGGCTCAGACAGGCCCTCTTCCAGCAGGGGCACATTGGCCGGGTAAGCGTGAGCCTCACCGGCGAGGTCGACGGTCATCTCGTAGCCGAACTGGCGATAGTAGTAGGGGATGCCGGTAATGCCTTGCAGCATTTGGCCGCGCTCGGCGCTCCAGGCATGGATCACATCGAACTGCAAACGCACCAGACCGCGATTGCGATATTCCGGATCGGTGCCCACCAGCTCTGGCCGACCAACGCCGAACGGTATCCCGGCGTAGGTCCAGGTCTGCGAGATCAGGTTCAGCGAGGAGACGATTTTGCCTGTGCTGGGATCTTCGACGATGGTGTAATCGTTGACGCCGAAGGTGGGGTGCCGGCCAGTGAGCAAATCGCGGGTCCAGGCAGCGACAGCCCGGGCGTCTTGCTCGTTTTCTCCATGGATGCGAGCGTTGAAATCCCCCAGGCGCTCAGCGTCGTCAGGGGCGCTGCGCCGGAGGATGAGGCCGCTGTCCAACGTGCGGGGAAGGGTAGTGGATTGATGGTCTGGATTGATTTGCATCGTCCCTCTTGTGATCCATTAAAAAATAAAAGCCCAGGGTTCTCCCGGGCTTTTCTCAGGGCCGCGCCCTGGCAAGGTCGATTGAACCTGATTAGTCTTTATCTCCGCCGGATTTGTTGGATGAAGTATTCTCCGAAGGCTTGGGATCGCTCGATTTGCTGCTCGATTTTTCTTCCGAAGAAGATGAGCTGCGCTGACCGGAGGGGGAGCGGTGATCGGTTGCGTAAAAACCGGAGCCCTTGAAGACGATGCCTACAGGAGTGTATACTTTACGGAGGGCTTTCTTGCCACATTCCGGGCACCACGCCAGCGGCGGGTCGCTAAATTTTTGATTGCGCTCGAACTGAACGCCACAGTTTTCACACCGATAGGTATAGATTGGCATATGCCACCTCAAAATTAAACATTTCACCACTGCCTAAGCAGCTACATCAGTTCATTAATTCCAACAACATATTATAGCACGATTGGGAGGCTGTGCAATAGGGCTCGAATTTTTTCGTATATCTTTCTAATAATAAATAGGAGGAATGAAGGTTTTCAGGCTCTTGGGGGTTGCCGTGGTCATCGGGCGGTACCACTCGAACCACACAAACCCCAGAGCCTGAAAACAAGTAAAAAGGTTTTTACCAACAAAGGGTATACTTCTACCCGATCGTCTTTCAAGGAGAGTGGAATGGATCTAAAAGAGAGCATGAAATCCACGGTAATTTTGGTTACTGGCGAGGGGATGGGGCGGGCGGACGTGGAACTGCAGCATAAGCTGATGGTCACCTACTTACGGCTGCTGGTGGAGAATCGACTGCTGCCTAACTGTATCTGCTTCTATGCGGACGGGGTCAAGCTGGCGGTGGAGGGCTCACCGGCGCTGGATACGCTCAAGGAACTGGAGGGGATGGGCGTCCGCCTGATCCTATGCAGCACCTGCCTGAACTACTTTTCCCTGACAGATAAGGTGCAGGTTGGAATTGTGGGTGGGATGACCGACATCCTTACGGCGCAGATGAACGCCGCCAAAGTGATCACGTTGTAAGGCATAGTACCAGCGGCATTTCAGCATCACCAAAGCTGCGTAACCTGCCGGTGAGGTCGTATGACAAGCTGCCAATCGCGTGGGTGATCAAAAACCTACCCGCGGTGAAACCAGGCGGAACGCACTAGCCAAGTGCGTTCCGCCTCTTTGCTGATGAAAACGTTAGATCTTCAGCCAGCGATAGCCGTAAGGGAGCAGATCCACGGTCAGCTTGCCACCGGTGACGGCCGCAACGCGCTTGCCGGTGAGGATATCCTCCGGCTGACTGGACGCGCCTTCGGGCAGCACGGCGACGGCGGCCTGCGCTTCGCTGGAGAGGTTGTTGAGGATCAGCAGGGTTTCGCCCTGGTAGCTGCGGGTATAGGCGGCGACCGCGTCCGTGCCGGTTTCCACCCAGGCGAAGTCGCCGTGGCCGAAAGCGAGGTGCTGCTTGCGCACAGCGATGGCGTGCTTCATCCAGTGGAGCAGGGAATCGGGATCGGCCTGCTCTTTCTCCACGTTGATCACTTCGGGTCCGTACAAGGGACCTTCGATGACCGGGGAGTAGAGCTTTTCTTTGGGAGCGGAGGAGAAGCCAGCGTTGGGGCCGTCGTTCCACTGCATGGGGGTGCGCACGCCGTTACGGTCGGGCAGCCAGATATTGTCGCCCATGCCGATCTCGTCGCCGTAGTAGATGATGGGCGTGCCGGGCATGGTAAAGATCAGCGAGTTAGCCATCTCGATCTTGCGGCGGTCGTTGTCGAGCAAGGGAGCCAGGCGACGGCGGATGCCCAGGTTGAGGCGCATGCGGTCTTCGGGGGCGTACTGCTCCCACATCCATTGGCGCTCTTCGGGCGTGACCATTTCAAGGGTCAGCTCGTCGTGGTTGCGCAGGAAGGTGCACCACTGGGAGTTGTCGGGGATGGGTGGCGTCTGCTCCATGATCCAGACCATTGGCGAGCGGTCGGCTTTTTTAATGGCCATATAGATGCGAGGCATGAGCGGGAAATGGAAGGCCAACTGAAACTCTTCGCCATTCTCGCCAAAGTACGGGCGCACATCTTCGGGCCACTGGTTCGCCTCACACAGCAGGACCGCCCCCGGGAAGTTCTCATCCACGTACTGGCGGACTTCCTTGAGGTAGGCGTGGGTTTCGGGCAGGTTCTCGCAGTTGGTGCCCTCACGTTCGATCAGGTAGGGCACGGCATCGGCGCGGAAGCCGTCGATGCCCTTCTCCATCCAGAAGCCGATCACCTTTTTCATCTCCTCGCGCACAGCCGGGTTGTCGTAGTTGAGATCGGGTTGAGAGGAGTAGAAGCGGTGCCAGAAGTACTGCCCGGCGACCTCATCGTAGGTCCAGTTGGACTCCTCGAAGTCGAGGAAAATGATGCGGGCCTCGGCATACTTGCCGGGGTCATCGGTCCAGACGTAGTAATCGCGGTAAGGCGAGTTGGGGTCGCTGCGGGCGGCCTGGAACCAGGGATGCTGATCGGAGGTGTGGTTGAGCACCAAATCGGCGATGACCTTCATGCCGCGGCGTGGGCGGCCTCGATCAAGTCGACGAAGTCTTGCATGTCTCCATATTCCGAAAGCACCCCATAAAAGTCGGCGATGTCGTAGCCGTCGTCGCGCAGCGGTGAAGGATAGATCGGCAAGAGCCAGATGCAGTTCACCCCCAGGTCCTGCAGGTAATCGAGCTTTTGAGTCAGGCCGCGCAGGTCGCCATTCCCATCGCCGTCGCTGTCACGATAGGCGCGGGCGTACACTTCATAGAAGACGGCATTTTTAAACCAGAATTGGTTGTCCATTTTCCTCCCATCCGATTGTCGATCGTTCGTGATGATCTTGTTCGCCTTCGTGCATCTTGCTCGGGACTTATCTGAGAGAACGAGATCTGATCTTAGGGTAAAAGAGAAAGGGGGGTTTGTCAAGTGAGAGCAGTACAAAAGCCTGCGCCCTCGCCCCAGCTTTGTCAGGGGTGAGGGCGCAATCTTTTATGCCGCTTTCATGCAGTCCCACAAGGCGTTGAGCAGATTTTCGGGCGGGTCGGTCTTGCTGACAAAGGCATCTGCGCCGAGGGCGATGGCGAGGACGTTGTCTTCCGGCCGGCCTCCGAGGACGATCACTTTTAGCCTTGGATTGCTGTGATGCAGGTGGGCGAGGATTTGCGCGGAAGGGTGCAGCCCGGGCAGATTCCAATCGAGCAGCAGCAGATCGGGCGGCTGCTGCTCGACGGCCTTGAGCAGAGCGGCGGCGTTATCTACTTCATCAAACAGAGAGACTTTGACTTCTTGTTCCAGGATGAGATGCAATGCAGAGCGGACTTGCGGGTCGTCATCGGCCATCAATACTCGCATGCTTTCCTCCAAGCAGGTGATCTCATCCAACAGAACTGCACAGGTGGTTGAGAGAGTGCCTGAAAAGCGCCGCTGTGGGTTTGCTGAGGGCGTTCGCATCACCACGGCAGCGCTTTTCAGGCACTCTCTGCAGAACTTGTTCCCATGGATGCGTTTCTATTTCAGGATACTTGACCCTCTTTTGGAACGCAACCTGCTGTGGGGGAGGATCGATCTGGCTGAATGGCCAGTTCCACCCTGGTAAGGTGGCCAGGGTTCTATTGATTTCTGATGCTGCGCGATTGGCATTTTCACCGGATCAGAAACGGAGATTCACTGCCAGCGCTCACGGTAGAGCTCGAGGGTGAGGGGGAGGAGGGCCAGCAGGAACAGACCGCCGCCGGCAAGCGAACCGAGCTGCAGAAGCGGGTTAGCGGCCATCAGCCCGAGCAGGCCGATGATCGAGGCGACGCCGCTGAAAAGCAGCAGCAGTCCTGCCGGGCGCATGCCGTCGCCGATGCGGGAGAGGGTCACGCCGAAGATGATCGAGGGGATGCCGAGGACGGCGTAGGCCAGCCCGTTGACGAATGCCACCAGCGAGCCGGGCCAGACCTGGACCAATTGGGCGGCGAGCAATTGGGCGGTTGGTCCATAGACCGGATCGTTCTGCAGGGTCAGCAAGCGCGGCAGCACCGAGATCTGCGAGAGGTAGACGAACAGGTTCATGGCAGCGTAGGCGGGGACGAAGATGATCGCAATGCGGACGCCGGTGGGAAAGGCGGTGCGCAGGAAGCCGTACAGCCCGGCAAAGAGCGCCGTGGCGAGCAGCGTGATGAGGGCGGCGTTGGCATAGGTGAGGTAGAAGACGACACCAGCCCGGCTGACATATTCGAGGGCCTGCAGTGGTGTGGTAATCTCTCCGGCGGAGGCCGTCCCGGCGATCAAGAAAACCAGCCAGATGAGGGTGACGATGAGGGTCGCGAGGGATATTGGGGCAAGATGCCGGGCGCGCATAAGGGCTCCTTAGGGCGACAGTGCGGGGTGGGTGGCGGGGTGGAGGTGGGCAGGCGTAAGGACTGCCTTTACGGGGATTTTTTCACCAATCCATTCTGCAGGGCGACGGCAACCGCTTCGGTGCGGCTGGATACGCCAATCTTGGAAAGGATGCTGCTGACATGGAATTTGACCGTCGAGCGGCTGACCACCAGACGTTGGGCGATTTCGGGGTTGCTGCAGCCCTCGACCATCAGTTCCAGCACCTGCTGCTCACGAGCGGTAAGACCGCTGCCGGGCGGCGGCTCAAAGACCTCGCGGCTGGCGTGAATGAGCGCCTGGGCGGCCTCTGGGGCCAGAGTGGGCCGGCCGTCGCGGGCGGCGCGGATGGCGCGTATCAGCTCGTCGGCGGAGGCGTCCTTCAGCAGGTAGCCAATCGCTCCGGCCTGCAGCGCCTTGGTGACCAGGTCTTCTTCTTTGAAGCTGGTGAGGGCAACCACCTGGATCTCCGGCCAGCGCCGGCGAATGATCTCGGTGGCGGCGGCGCCGTCCATCTCGGGCATCACCAGGTCCATCAGCACTACATTGGGCTGCACGGCCTCGCACTGAGCGATGGCCTCACTGCCATTACCGGCTTCACCGACCAGCTCGAAATCGTCGTAAGCGCTGAGAAATGCGCTCAAACCGCTGCGGACGACGGCGTGGTCGTCGACCAGTAAGACGCGAATCGATTTTGGTTCGCTCATACCTCTTCTCCTCCTTGATGATTCTGCCAGTAAAGGCGCACTTGAGTCCCTTGCCCGACCTGGCTGGCGATTTCCAGGTCGGCGTCGATCCCTTCAGCACGCTCCTTCATTATACTCAGGCCCAGGTGTTCTGACGAGACGACGCAGGGATCGAAACCATGACCATCGTCGGCGATCAGCAAGCGCGTTCCGTCCTGCTCGCAGTTGAGGGTGAGCTGCACCCGATGGGCTTTGGAGTGCCGGGAGATGTTGTTGAGCGCCTCTTGGGCGATACGGTACAAGACGACGCGGACATCGGAGGGCAGGCTGCAGGCAGTGTGAAGATCCAGATCGACCGGCAGGCGCGTGCGCCCGGTGAAAGCCTCGACCAGCTGCCGGAGCAGATCGTCGATAGGAGCCTCGGTCAGGGCGGCAGGGCGCAGCTCCAGCAGCAGGGTGCGCATTTCTGCCAGGGCGCCGCGGGTGAGCTGGCGCAGCTCTTCCAGGCGGCGGCGGCCCTCCTCGGGCTTGCGATCCCACAACCTGGGCAGCACCTCGGCGATCAGGCTGGCCGAGAAGAGCGTCTGTGTCACGGCATCGTGCAGGTCGCGCGCCAGGCGGTTGCGCTCGGCGGCGGCGGCGATCTCTTGCATATGGGCGCGCAGGCGGGCGTTCTCGATGGCCAGGGCCACCTGGTCGCCAATGGTCATCGCCAGACGGATGTCCTCGTCTGAGAATTCGACCGGCTGTTTAAAGTAGAAGCGCAGGGCACCGTAGATCTCCTCGCGGATGAAAACCGGCACGGCCAGGCTGGAGCTGTAATGCTTCAGCTCGGCCTGGACCCCGGCCCGCTGAACGGCGTCAAGCTCACCGGGTGACTCGAGCAGGGGGGCAAACTCGGTTTGCAGATTGGGGATGACGATGGGCTGATGGTCCATCAGGCGGTAATCGTTGGGCGAGTAGTACAGGCGGGTGACCCGGATGGCATCGAAATCGGCCGGGATGTTGAAGCTGGCGTCGGTGGTGACAATGCCTTGCTGTGGGTCGGCGCGGCGCAGCATCGAAGCGTCCGAGCCTATTAACTGGGCGGCCTGCACCACAGCGTAATGCAGGATCTCAGCGATGGGGCGGTCGGAGTTGAGCACCTCCAGCAGGGTGCGCAGGCCCTCGGCGACCTGGCGGCGGCGCTCGGTCTCGTGGCGGCGGCGCTGCTCTTCGTGGTAGAGATGGGCGTTTTCGATCGCCAGCGCAGCTCGCTGGGCCAGGGCTGCAAACAAACGGCGGTCTTCCGCATTGAAAGCGCGCGGCCGGAGGTAGTCGGCGCTGAAAACACCAAATACGGTCCCGTCAATCTTGATCGGCACATGCGCAAACGAGCAAATCTCCTCGTCGTGGATGATGCCTGCGGCCACCCCAGGCTCATTTTGGGCGTCTTCAATGAACAGCGGATGGCCTAACCTGGCAACCTGCCCGGCTAAGCTGTCCAGCTCGGTCAGGGAGATGGCTTCCAGAATGTGAGGCTTGAACCCTCGGGCTGCACCGGGGATCAAACGCCGTTGGGCAGAGTCCCACACGAGCAGGATGCTCTTATCGGCCTGCAGGATGTCCACGGTGATGTCGACCAGGGCTTCGAGGACCTCGTTCAGGTGCAGGTGGCGATAGAGCTGCTCGTCGGCGCGGTAGAGGGCCTCCAGCTCGTGCGTACGCTCCTCGACACGCTGTTCGAGCAGCTGATAGGCCTGGTTGATGGCCTGCTGAGCGCGCTTGTGCTCCAGCGCGTTGGCGAAGATATCGCCCACCATCGTCAGCAGGCGGATGATCTCTTCATCCCAGGACTTCTCGGCTCGTACGGCATGGAAGCCAAGGAAGCCCAACACCTGACCCTGGTAAGACATGGGCACGACGATCAGTGAGCGGGTGCGCTGGGCGGCGGCTTCGGCCTTTTCGGCGGCGGCTTCGGGCGGCAGGTGGGAGAGGTGCGGAATGTGGAGGATCTCGCCGTTCAGCAGCCGGGCATTCGACCAGGCGAAGTCGGCGATCGGCACGTTCTGCAAGTGCGGGGCTTGCGGCTCGACACCGGCGGCGCACCACTCATGAGCGTTGGTCATGTGGGTGTGGTCGGGGGAGAAGAGGAAGACGTAGCTGCGGTCGACCCCGGCGAATTCTCCGATGGACTGGAGGGCACGCTGGATGCCTTCATCGATATGCTCGGACGGCAGGTTGATGAACTGAGTTGAGATGGCGGTGATGAGATCCTCGAACTGGATCTTATACTGCAAGCGTTCCTCGGCCTGCTTTTGACTGCTGATGTCGACGATGAGGCCGTTGTAGTGGGTAGGGACGCCGTCGGGGCCGAAGATGGGGGTGGAGACGGTGTGCAGCCAGATCCAGCGCTGCTTGTCAGGGTGCCAGACGCGCACGACCTCGTCGTAGGGCTTGCGCTGCTCCAGGGCGCGGCGGTTGCCCTCCATCACGCGCTGCTCGTCGTCCGGATGGATGCGCTCGAACCAGCCGGCGAAGTTGTAGGGATCCGTGACACCGGCGAGCTGCTTGATCGAGGGGCTGACCATCATGACGCGGGCGCCGTAAGGGACGCCGGGGTCGAGCGTCAGGCGGTAGACGCAGAAATTCTGGTTGTTCTCCAGGTCGAGCATCTCGTCGTCCTGGATGGGGTTGGGGGAGCTGGTTTTTTCGGTCATGGTGTAGGTTAATTATACTCCAGGCGCGGATTAATGCGTATAGGGGTGTAAAGAAGGAATTGTTCCAAGAAAACGGATCGGGGGGCGAATAGGTTATTCTGTCAAGGGGAGCGGAGTGAGTGGAAGGAAAATTGCGTGGAGTGGGTAAAGCAAGTACAATGGGTTTTCAAACCCATTTTGGAGAGAAGCCATGACAGAATTACTGTACCAAACCGACAGTTATTTGAAGGAATTCCCGGCGAGGGTGGTCGCAGTGGATGAGGTCAACCATGCGGCGCTGCTGGACCGGACGGCGTTCTACCCGGGTGGGGGCGGGCAGCCGTACGATAAGGGTTGGCTGGTGGTGGACGGCGATGCGCATCCGCTGGTGCGGGCGCGCAAGGGGCCAGAGGGCATCTGGCACGTTTTGGCGCCGGAAGCGCCGCTGCCTGCACCGGGAACCGAGCTTGTGGGCAAGCTGGATTGGGAGCGGCGCTATGCGCTGATGCGCACGCACACGGCGCTGCACATCCTGTGCGGGACGGTGTTCCGTGATTACGGCGCGCTGGTGACCGGGGGCGACATGGAGCCGCTGAAGGGCCGCATGGATTTCGAGTTCGAGTCGCTGCACAAGGATCTGGTGCAGGTGATCGAGGAGGCGGTGAACCGTGAGGTGCAGAACGCACGCGATGTGCGGGTGAAGATCCTGCCGCGCGAGCAGGCGTTCCAGATCCCGGATTTGATCCGCACGAAGATCAATCTGCTGCCGCCGGGGATCGAGGAGGTGCGCACGGTGGAGATCGTGGGGCTGGACCTGCAGGCGGACGGCGGCACGCACGTGAAGAACACGAGCGAGGTGGGCCGGGTGCGGGTGGCCGATTATAAGAGCAAGGGGAAGATTAATAAGCGGCTGTATATTGAGATGGATGGCAGCTAGTAATCGACCTCCCGGCTGAGAACGCTGACAACCAGGGCCAGGACCTGGCCGGATTTACGCAGCTTGGCGGCGTCGATGTTGGCGGGCGTGTCTTGCAGGGTGTGGGCCAGAGCGTCGGAGCCGTCCCAGCTGATGTAGGCGGAGAGGGCGTCGCGGCCGCCGTAGCCGGCCTGGGCGTCGTAGCCGAAGTGGGGGCCGCGACCACGGGTGGTGGTATGCACGCCCATGCGCTGAGCGGCATCCTGGAACAGGGTAACCAGGCGATAGCTGGAGCCCTGGCCCAAGGCTAAGGCTTTGCCTTCACCGCCGCCGACGCCGCTCAACTCGATCACAACTTCAATGTTGAGGGTGTTGAAGCCGGTCTTGGCGCTCATCACATTCTTGACGCTCAGGCTCTCGCGCCACTCGCCGCCGCTCCAGGCGACGAAGACCACCGTCTTTTTGTTGAAGTAGGGGGAATTCTTGATCACTCGGGCCACTTCCAGCATTTCGGCGACGCCGCTGGCGTTATCGTTCGCGCCCGGGTAGATCTGACCGTCGGGGGTAGTTCCCAGTCCGTCGTAGTAAGCGCTGACCATGATCACCTGACCGTCAAGCGAGCTGCCCTTGGAACCCATGGCGGCGCCTTCGCCGGGAATATAGCCGATGACGTTGTAATGCTGCTCGTCCAGGCCGCCGGTGATGGCGTCGATTTTCATATAAACCGATTGGCCTTCAGCGCTTGTCTTGACCTCGCCGATGGGCAGAGCGTCGGCCATGTGGTTGAATTCATCCAGGGATGCTGCCTCACCGGTCGTCGGCAGCAGGCGATCGGCGACCTCGGGCGAGATGTACATCATCGGGAACATACGGTAGTAGGCATAGGTGGTGTTCGCCTGGTACATGAATTTCTTGTTGAAATCGTGCGGGCCGTACAGGGTGTTCTCGTCGGGGATGACGAGCGCACCGCAGGCGTCGCCGATTTTCATCTTTTGCAGGTCTTGCTCCCTGACGATTACGATATTCTCTTTGAATGATGAATCCCGGAAGGAGATGCCGTTGGGCTGATCTTCTGCCAGCGGGCCGGCAGCGAGCACGACCACCTTGCCTTCGCACTCTCCAGGCGTGGGGATATTCGAGATGAATTCGACAAAATCCTGACGGTAGACGAGCGGCCGATAACGGCTGCTGCCCGGGTCACTCACTTCCAGTTCCGGCGTTTGCACGACATGCATCCGTTCGAAGGGATAGGATTGGATGAAGGTGTCATCATCTCCACCGGGGAACAGGCCAATCTCTTCCATTTGCCCGGCGATGTAATTGGCAGCCATGCGCTCATTGCCGATGCCGGTTTCGCGCCCCTTCATTTCAGGCGAGGCCAGCATCTCCAGGTCGACCATGGCACGGGCGGGGTCGAACTGTTTGGCGACGGAGCGATAGACTTCGATGGGGGCGCTGCTGCGCAGCATCCAAGCGGCGCCGACCACGACCACCAGACCGGTGATCACGGTGTAGCGGTTGATCAGACGGCCGAGGTTGAGCTTGGTCTCTACCAGGAAACGGCGCAGACCCTCACCCCACAGGTTAAAGGCCAGGATCGAGAGGAAGAACAGCGCACCCGGATACCAGGCCAGCCAGGGGTAGCTGCGCCACCAGTTGCGGATGTTGGAGAGCATGGCGCCCCACTCGGGGATGTCGGAGAAGAAATAGATGTTGGGAGAACCGCGGCCCAATTCGCCGATCTCCACCTTGTAGCCGCCGCCGAGGAAGATATTCAAGAAGCCAAGCTCGGCCAGCAGCATCAGGATGCCGCCCATCTCCAACGCAGACGTGACCAGGATGGACGGCAGCAGGTGGGGCAGGATGTGCTTGAACAGGATGCGGCCCGGGCGGGCGCCGACCGAGCGGACCGCTTCGATGTATAACTGCGGCTTCTGACCGATCACCTGGCCGCGCACATACTGGGCGATCTCACCCCAACCGACCACGCACAGAGCGATGATGAAGACGCTCATGCCCTTCTGGATGCCGATCCCAAGGATCAGGATCATGGCGAAGAGGGTGACCGGGAAGGCGGCCCAAATGGAGATGACCCCATTGATCAGCTGATCGAGCCAGGAGCGCTGCCACCAACCGGCCAGCATGCCCAACACCACACCGATCGACACTCGGGCCAGCATGCCGAAGAAGGCCAGCGCCAGGGTCTGGCGAGCGCCGGCCAGAACCAACGCCTGCACGTCACGGCCAACCACATCGGAGCCCCAAGGGAAGCTAGCGGTGGGCTTGAAGGGTGGGGATTGGATGACACCGTCAACCATCTGCACGCCGTGCGTTTCAAAGGGGTTGCTCTGGGCGATCTGCTCGCCAAAGGCCACCATCACCAGCAGGGCAACGACCATCAAAGTGCCGGCGATTAAAGGCAGGTTGGTCAGCGCGCTGCGCAGGATGCGCTTGCCGCTGGAGGCGTAGGGCACTTCCTCGGTGGAGACGGCTTGAGCCTGTGTCACTTCCCGATCCCATAAGGAAGTGTGCTGCCCCGCCTCGTCCTTTTCTTCTGATACAGGAGAGGCTAAACCGGCGGAGACGAGCGCACCGGCGGAGGATGCCAGGATGGTCTCTGCGGCCGGTTTGCGGCGGGTGAAGGGCCGCAGGAGTGGCGCAAAAAACGACTTGATCATATCGAAAGCGCCAGAAAGGCTCTCTTGCACCGAGCCGAATGAATCGCCCCAGTTGTATTCGTCCATGTCTTGCGGTTCGCTGCCGTTCTTTCGCAGGCGTGGGTCGATCAGCGGGTAGACAAACTCGAGGATCAAGTTGATCAGGATAAACATCCCGCCCAGCGCGACCAGCAGATCGACGACCAGGGTGTCCATTTCCAGGCTGATGGCTTGCAGCAAGGCCAGGCCGAGGCCGTTCCAGACGAAGAAGATCTCAACGACAGGCAGGCTGGCGAGCGAGAAGCGCAGCGAAGTGCCTATGGTGGTCAGGATGGGGATCAGCACGTTGCGCAGGGCATGGCGGAAGATCAACAGGCGGCGGCCGGCTCCACGGGCGCGGGCGGAGCGCATGTAATCCTGGGCGAGCGCTTCGGACATGCTGACATAAGTGACCTGCATGATTTGCGCCAGCGGGCGGGCCGCCAGCACCAGGGCGGGCATGACTAAGTGCAAGTCCCAGCCGAAGCCGGTGGGCGGCAGTAAGGCTTTGCGGGCGCCGATGAAGTGGTAAAACTGGACGTTGAGGATCCAAAACAGCATCGCCAGCAAGAAGCTTGGGGTCGAAACGCCCAGGATCGAGACCAGCAGCATGACCGGGGAGAAACTGCCGCTGCGCAGCTGGGCGGCGAGGATGCCGAGCAGCACGCCGAGGAAACCGGCAATCAAGAGCGAGACCAGCAGCAGCCCGGCGCTGTTCACAAACAGCGACAGGACCACTTTCCAGGACGGCAGGATCTCATGATGCCAGAGGTAGGTTTGGGGATGGTGGAAGAGATAGTTGAACAGCTGCCGGGCGGCATCGGTGATGGAGCCAAGCGCGGTGGCAGGCAGGCCTTTGCGCCCTAACTGAGCCAGGTTCAAGCCGAATAAGGCGAGGACAGCGATTCCCAGCAAGACGAGCAGGCTGGTTCCAACACGGCGAAGCATCGCCTGGAGGATCTGGGCGCGGTGTGAATGAGATTCTTTGGCTGTTGTAGACACGGCGGCTACAAGTCTCCTCTACTTAATCGATTGGGCAAGACGCACGGCTTTTTTGGTGAGTTTCGCAACCGTGCGTCCTGACCCTGTTACAGCAGTTTGATGAAACTTCAGGCAGGAATGCGCCCTGCCTCGAACCAACCCGGTTACCGGTGCATTAATAATTCAGTTCACGACTCAAAACGGTCACCGCCAGGGCGGTGGTCTGGCCCACCTTTCTTACCTTGGCCGGATCGATAATCTCGTAGGCGTCATTGATGGTATGGGCAAAGGCATCGGAGCCGTCCCAATGGAGGATAGCGCTCATGGCGGTGCGCCGGGCGTGCCAGTTGGTGATGTTGAAATGCGGGCCGCGGCCGCGGTTGGTGGTGGGTACTCCCATCTTCTGGGCCGCCTGCTGGAACACGGTAACCAGGCGGAAGCTGGTGCCCTGGTCGATGGCGATGCCCTTGCCGGTGCCCGCGCCGATGCCGCTCAACTCGATGACGGCCTCGACGTTGAGCCTGAGGAAGCCGGTCTTGGCGTTCATGGCGTTGTCGACGTTCAAGCCCTGGAAGCGGTCGCCGCCGCTCCAGGCGACGAAGATAACCGTCTTCTTGGGCTTGAAGTTACCCTCTTTCATCACCCGGGCGACCTCCAGCATGGCGGCTACACCGCTGGCGTTGTCGTTCGCGCCGGGGTAGAGGGTTCCGTCGGGGTTCATGCCTGTGCCATCGTAGTAGGCGCTGAGTATGATGACGTCATTGTCCATGGAGCGGCCCTGGCGGCCGAGGGTGTCCGAGCCGGTGCCGGGGATGTAGCCGATGACGTTGTAATTCTTCTGGCGGTGGTCGCCCCATAGACCGACGATGCTCGCATACACCACGGCGCCTTCGCTGGTCTGGGCATACTCGTCGGCGAGTGTGGACTGCGACAGCTGTTCCAAGTCGGCGAGGCTGCTCCCGGCGGTCGCCAGCAGGCGTTCGGCGGCCTCTGTGGAGATATACATGGACGGATAGTTTGGCTCGTTGTAAAAGGGCGACAGGATCTTGAGGTCCATGATCTCAGCGTTGTCGGTGACGATCAGCATCCCGGCTACACGGACGCGCATCGAAATGCTCTGCAGGTCGGAGTCGCGCACGAGCAAGATTTTATCAAAGAAATACTGATCGGAGATGGCAATGTCTTCCACCCGGTCACCCTGGCCGAGGGCGATACCCACCAGGCGGCCCTGGCCTTCACCGTAGGTCTGCTCGTTCGTGATGCGCTCGACGAAGTCCTTGCGGTAGGTCAGCAGTACGTCGGGGCTGCCGTTCTCCCCGATAATATCGAGATGGGGCGTTTCGGTCAGGATAAATTTGGGGTTGATCTGCTCTTGCAGGTAGGTTTCCTTGGTTCCACCGGGGAAGAGACCGATCTCTTCCATGCGGGCGGCGATGTATTCGGCGGTCATGCCGTCGCTGTCGGTGCCGGATTCGCGGCCGCGATAAGCCGGAGAGGAGAGCTCCTGGATGTCTTGCATGGCGCGAGCAGTGTCGAACTGGCGGGCCTGGGATTTGTAGAGCTCCATGGGCGTGACGCTGCGCATCGCCCAGGTCGAGCCCAGCAGCAGGACCAACCCGCCAATGAGGGTGTAGCGGTTGATGAAGCGGTTGAGAGAGATGCGACTTTCGGCCAGGAAGCGGCGCAAGCCCTCGCCCCACAGATTGAAGGCCAGGATGGAGAGGAAGAACATGGCGCCGGGGTAGATTGCCATCCAGGGATAGCTGCGCCACCAGACGCGCACATTGGCGAGCATGGCGCTCCATTCAGGCACGTCGGAGAAGGCGTAGCGGCTCTCTCCGAGCAAATCCGCGCCGGCGCCGCCGCCCATGAAGATGTTGAGGTAGCCGAGGTCGGCCAGCAGCATGAGCACGGCGCCCATCTCCATCGAGGCCAGCACCAGCACATCGGGCAGCAGGTGGGGCAGGATATGGCGGATCAGGATTTCGCTGCTGCGGGCGCCGACCGAGCGGGCGGCTTCGACGTACAACTGCGGCTTTTGCCCGATCACTTCGCCGCGCACGTACTGGGCGATCTCACCCCAACCAACGGCGCAAAGGGCGATGATGAAGACGCTCATGCCGCGCTGGATACCCAAGCCGAGGATGAGGATCATGGCGAACAGGGTGACCGGGAAGGCGGCCCAAATGGAGACGACCGTGTTGATCAGGCGGTCGAGCCAGGAGCGCTGCCACCAACCGGCCAGCATGCCCAGCGAGACGCCGACCACCACGCGGGCGATCATACCGAACAGGCCGAGGGCGAGGGTCTGGCGAGCGCCGGCCAGCACCAGGGCCAGAACGTCACGGCCGATGGCGTCGGTGCCCCAGGGGAAGACACTAGAGGGAGGGAAGGGCGGACCCCAAACATCACCGTCAATGATCATCACGCCGTGGGAGAGGTATGGGTCTGCATTGGTCCAACTCTTGCCGAACACCGCCAGAGCGAGCAGGGCCAGGATGATCAGACTACCGGTGACCAGCGGCAGGTTGGTGTAGGCATCCTTGAGGATCAGGCGGGCGTTGGAGGCGAAAGGCACTTCCTCGTCGTACTTAATGTCCATCAAAGTGGAGGCGCGCATTTTAGGAAGCCGCTTTTCCATGTCCTTTTTTGGACGGATACCAATGCGCGGCAGCCAGGCGGGCAGCGAGAGCGTGCCGTCCGAGGAGAGGGATGCGGCGGCCTGGGGTTCTTTGCGGAACAGGCGGGCGAACCAGGCGCGCAGCCTGGCCCACCAACTGCTCAAGCCGGACAGGGCGGAGAGGGCGCTCTCCCCCCAGGTCAGCTCGTCGCGCTGCTGGACGGTCTCGCCGTTCTGGCGCAGGCGCGGATCGATGAGTGGGAAGAGGAACTCGACGCCCAGGTTGATGAGCAGGAACATGAAGCCGAGCGAGACCACCAGGTCGACGACCAGCGGGGTCATTTCGAGCTGGATGGCCTGCAGGATCGACAGGCCAATGCCGGGCCAGTAGAAGAAGCTCTCTACCACCGGAAGGCTGGCGAGCGAAAAGCGCAGCGAGGCGCTCAGCGTGGTCAGGATGGGGATGAGGACATTGCGCAGGGCGTGGACGTAGACGATGAGCTGATGGGGGAGGCCTTTGCCTTTGGCTGCCCGGATATACTCCTGGTCGAGGGCCTTCGACATATTGACGTAGGTGACCTGCATGATCTGGGCGAAGGGGCGAGCTGCCAGCACCAGGGCCGGCATGATCAGGTGCTTGTCCCAACCGAAGCCAACCTGCGGCAGGGGGGCGCGGGTCCAGCCGAGCATGCGCATGACCTGCACGTTGAGCGCCCACAGGAACATACCGAACAGGAAGGTGGGCGTAGAGACGCCGATCAGTGAGAGCAGCACCATCAGTGGGGCTGCTGATTTGCGGCTGCGCAGTTGGGCGGTCAGGATGCCCAGGCTGCCGCCGAGCAGGGCGGCAATGGTCAACGATAGTAATAACAACCCGAAGCTGTTGAGGAACAGCGTTCCGACCAGCTGGGCTGCGGGGACGATCGTTTTATGCCAGATGTAGGTTTGGGGATGGTGCAGCAGATAGTTGACCAGCTCGCGCAGCGCCTCCAGGCTGCCGCTGAGCAAGTTGGCCGGCAGACCCTTGCGGCCTTGTTGAGCCAGGAACAGCCCAAGCAGGGTGAGAAAGGCGATGCCAAACAGGATGATAAGGCTGTTCGCGAGCCTGCGCAAGATTGTCCGGGTGGTATGGTGATCAATTTTCGGAAGCGATAAATTACTGGAAAATTCTGAAGCCATGAAATCCCTGGATATGGTTTGAGATAGGCGTCGGGCGGAACTGAGCCTGGGCCTGGGAGGTGCGACGATCGGCGAACTACATCGACAAATGAGGGATATCGAACGCTGGCGTTTCGATGCGGTAATGATATAGGAACGCAGCCATCCACCACATTCGTGGCTGGCCCCTATTATCCTCTAAGAATCTCAGGCGCGCAAGCTTTGAATTCATTAAAGAGGAGGATGGCCCGCTTGCCTAGATACTGTGGTAGGGTTTTTGTCACGAAACCGATCCGGCAGCGATGATGAAATAGAGAAAGCGCCCCGCCGGGGCGCTTTCTCTATTTCCTGTCATTACCTGACTGATTCACTCGATGGCCGGGTATCGGCGGTTGGGGCGGAGGCAGTCGGCTTGAGGAACTGATTGGACATGCGCATATGTGAGCTGGCGTAGACCATGCACATGAACGCGCCGCCCAGGAAGAACCAGCTGCCGCTGAACAGGAATACCAGCAGGAAGATCAGCCCATCGGCGAAAAAATGAGAGGCTGAATTCTTGTAAACCAGCCAGCGGGCATAACTCACCTTTCCTTCCAGACCTGCGCCCCGGCGAGTGAAGTAGAGCTGGGCCATATTGTTCAGATGGCGGTGATGGACCGATATCTCCGAGAAGAGGAAAGCGCCGTAAACTGCCTGAAAGATGGCCGGTTGATTGGATCGGACGACAAAGAGGAGCCATGAGAAGAAAATGAGCCAGGAAAATCCCAGTAGAAACCCGACGAAACGCCAGCTGAACATGCGCTGGTTGTCGACATCTTTTTGGTAGCCAGGGGTAAGTTCCAGGCTGCCTTCGACCGCAATGTGCTCGCTTACGTACTTTTTTTGCCCTTTGACGCCCAAGATGGTGAAATAATAATCACCGGCGTAGACCAAAGCAAACAAGACAACAGCCCAAATGATATGATCGGTAAAGAACTGCCCGAGCATGCGTGCCTCCCTTGGATCCCTTAAATGCTTGAAAGACGGTACTACTAGAATACTACAAAACCTCGTCATTCAGCACCGTTTCTGGCTTACAGAACTGTCATACCCCCTACCGCTTATAAGCGCCCCGCAAAAGGAAGCCGAGACCGGCCAGGATCAGGAGGACGGGCCAGACGTAGTTGAGGTCGATGCGGGCAGTGAAGAGGGCCCAGAGGATGGCGAACACGGCGAAGGCGATGCCGGCCATGTAGAGACCCACCTTGCGGGCGCCGCGCATTTGGGGGTCGACCAAGCTGGCCAGGAGCAGGCCCAGTCCAACCAGACCGGGGGTCAGCGGCCAGACGTAGGCCCAGCTCTCCCAGTTGCCGGTCAGGTTTTGATAGTAGAGGATGGCGCCGGTGCCAGCCAGGATCATGGCCGGGATGAGGAAGCCGCCGATGCCGGCAGCGAGCCCTGCGATCATGAAGATGGCGCCCATGCCGATGATGATGAAAGGCCAGAAGTCAGGCCCGAAGAACCGGGACATTTGGTCGGGCGCGAGGGTCCAGGCCAGGAAGGCTGCTCCGATCAAGATAAGCAGGAGGCCGCCGGTAAGGCTGCCGCGTTTGGTTTTTTGCATTGCAGACTTTCCTTTCTTGCAGGGGCGCAGGTTTACGCGCCCCCTGCAAGTTGTTGATGATTTCAGACGTAGACCTTGTTAATGGTCAAGGCCCATTAGGGCCGGGGAATGGCGGCCTAATCGATCTTTTTGATGTCGCCGGAGCCGAGGATTGATTTCTTGACGTCGGGGCTGCCGCTGTAGCGGACGGTGCCGTTGCCGGCGATGTTGACGGTCAGGTTTTCGGAGACGCGGACGTTGACGTTGGCGCTGCCGGCGATGCTGATGACGGCGGTGGCGCTTTGCAGGTCGGCGGCGTCATAAGTGCCGGAGCCGAGGATGGTGACGGTCTGGTCGTTGACTTCACCGGCGACCTGAATGCGGCCGGATCCGGGGATTTCCACGGTGAAGCGGTCGGCGGTCAGCCGGTCGATGTTCACGTCGCCCGAGCCGGCGATCTGCACGTCGAGGTCGTTGGTATCCAACGGACTGATCTGCACGCTGCCGCTGCCCAGCAGCCGCACCATGTTCAGGCTGCGGACGGTCACGTAAAAGTCCAACGGTTGGGTGGGGTTGACGCTGATACCCGACTTGAAGCCGATCAGCAGCTCGTCGCCGTTGACCTGGACGTCGAGCTGTTCGATCATGTTGTCTTCACCGCTGACGGTCAACCCTTCGGTGTCGCCGGTTTGGATGTAGAGGTTGCCGGAACCAGCCAGGGTCACGCGGTCGAAGCCGCTGACATCGAACGTTTGCTCGATGACGTTGCCCGAGCCGCGGATTCTGCCGACGTTGACGTTGATGTTACGGGGGATGTTGATCGAGCAAGCCATGTTGACGAGAAGAAAGACAGAGATGCCGAGTGCAAGCAGTAGTTTGCGTTTCATGAGATGTGCTCCTAAAAAAGGTTGCCAGTCCTCACTGCGCAAGCAGTTAGGACTTGTCGTTCACGCTATTACTTACGCAGGAATCCGCGATTGGTTGCACCCGGCGCAGGATCTACCTGGCGGATGGCACCAGCACGTAGATTTGAGAGGCGACGCTGAAGCCGGAGATCGGTTCGCCCAGGTCCACAATCTGCTGTTTGGATAGGCCGGTGAAATCGAAGCGGATCTCACCATTGATTTCGATCGACTCTCCTGAAGGGATGGCGTGGCCCACGGGCTGCTCCAGGATCGGGCTGAGCAGGCGGGAGGAGAAGGCTCGCTGCATTTCCGGCGTGACGGATTGGACGTTGATCGGGCGGTCACTGCGGTTAATCAAGATGATGGTGTAGGAGTAGACGCCCGTATCGTTGTTGGCCCCTTCGCCGCCCAACGAGGAAACCATGCTGTTGATTTCGAGTGGGGAGCGGCTGTTTACTTGTGGCGTGGGGACGCAAGCGGCTGCGAGCAAGACGATCAAGAGGAGCGCCGGTCCGAGGCGGAATGTGGTTTTCATGTGAGTTCCCTTCTTTGGTAGTTCCAAGAATAGTATATCAGAATGACGATGGTGGAGGCAGTCGCGTTCCGATTGACCTTAATGGAAATCTCCTCCCCGGTCAACCTACCGGGGAGGAGATTGGGACTGGCCAGTTGACCAGCATGGATGAAGAGAAAGGGCCGTCTACTTCTGCAGGTAGAGTCGAGCCCCGGTAGTCGCAACCTTGGACCCATCATATGTGAGATGAAGGGTTGCACTTCCATCGACTGTAATATTCCAGGCGATTATCTGCGTTGTATACTTTATGCCGCTAACACCCTCAGAAGTTCCACCAATTGCGATGCTGGCATCAGGCATGAGGATCGTACCTTCATAATTTGAGAGGCCATTGCCGGCAGCTTTGTTAGATCGCCCAGTATAGTTTCCGTGCTTATCGATTCCGTTACCTTTTGCAGAATAAAATAACAAATGTGGGTAAGGGACGAGTTCAATAGTAGAAGGCGCTTTTAGATCGACGGTGCCTCCTTCAATCGAAAAATAGGCGTCGCTGCCATTGCTGCTGCTGTCGTTAAGGAAGAGGATGGTTACTCCATCGACGCCATAATAAGGATCATTTTCATCGGTATTGGGTACGCTTCTTAAAGTGGCGCTTTCCTGATTGACAAGAAGGTTGTCCTTGATGCAGTATAATCCACCACGCAGATTAATCTCCTCTTTATTTTGTAAAGTAATGCTATCGTAGGTGCCTGGTGAAATAAAACCGCCGGAGCCATGATGGATGCTGCCTTCGTAGTTTTTGGGGCATAGTTCGGAAAGGTCATCAACACCAGCCAGGTCTTCGATGTAAGTGGTAGGCATTACTTCATCATTCTGATGAGGGCAGTCAGTGGGGTTGTTAGTTGGATCGCAATTGTTATAGTTGCCATTGCCCTGGTTCGTATAATCACTTGCTACATTTACAATGCTGGGTCGGCCGGTAATATCAGTAGCTGAAGGATCAGTGCCAGTCCAATTTTGTGGAACAGTATATACGCTTACATCACCCTTTCGGGTTAGACAATCATTTGAATGTGCGCCAGCACCGGTCAGAAGGATCTCGCGGTTCCCGGAACCGGTAAAGCGTAGACCATCTGTATCTTCATGGCAGTTGTTGTTAAGTGTTGCAAGGCCGTAACCATAACCATAATCGTGTGGCACTTCGGCTCGCACGGTGGCTTCAACAGTATTCCGCACTGGACCACTATAGAACAGGTGGGCAAAAGCTGTTTGGAGCGTTGAGGATATCATTACGTGCACATCCAGGTATTTAGGCTTAAACTGCATACCGTCGGCACCTTCGCATATTACTTCAACGCCATGCTGGCCATCAACGACTCCAATAGGTTCCTGATTGTCTTCCGGTAAACTGGCAAAATTATTACTGGCAGCTCTACTTTTTGCAGCAGTTATCGCTGCCTTATAAGCATCACTAGCTATTCCATCCGTCATATAGTTTGTGCAGTTAAAATCTTTGTAGAGAATTGGGCTCTCTGGAATCACCATTTCCTGTGCAGCAGCTCCAGCGCCAGAGAAGGCGGAAGCATCAGCTGCGTTCTGGTCAAAGCGCCGATCAGAGTAGATGAGGCCAACATCGAGTGCCAGGGCTGTAACCGCTAGCAGAGCAACGATGCCAACTGTCAGAATGACAAGGATTTGACCGCTTTCCTGTTTGCGTTTGTTCAGCACGTTCATGATGGTCCTCCTATTTGATAAAAAAGTGCTAACTATTTACATCGTGGTCGTAAAATTGTATCGGTGATCGTTGTTTGCAGTGAGATAGTTTGGCGACCAAGGAAGGTTCCGATAAAGGGCATCGTGATTGGAAACTCTGGGTCACTGAGTGTAACAATGACCGTATTGTTGATACATGATTTTTCTGGATCAGCGGCAGCCTCAATACAAGAATTTATAAATTCATCTTTAGTAAGGTCACCCATTTGGTGCCCCTCTACTTTTACGGTAACTTCAATAGCGGAAGACGTGTTCATGGCATCCCGAGCGCGCTCGCTGATTTGATCGCAATGAGTAGGGTAAACGGCTCCGTAAGAGGCAGCTTCCTGAGCGGCATCACGCATGGCAATGTAGTGAAAGTACATGCGGCCGAGATCGACAACTCCAGCTAGGATGATGAAAATCACTACTAAGCTAATAGCAAGCTCTGTCAGACTTTGGCCTTTTTCTAATTGCCTAAACTTGATTTTCTCTCGCATGTAATTCCTTCCGTAGTCATGTAATACAAAAGGCAGCCTTTTTAGTCGATTGGCAATGGAGCCTCTGGTGAAGGCGTTATGGTTGGGTAAGGTTCTGCACCTTCTGGCCAGCTGATTGTACAGTCATTTTGAAACACAATCGAAATGTATGGCATCTCAGTTTCAGGTTCGTAAACTCCGTTAAAATCTAAACTGAACAGCCTGCTATCGCCACCATTTATATATGGAACTTGAAAATCAGGCGGAATTTGACCTGCAACTGATGGAAACTCAGTAAACCATTGGTTATTAGCAGAACCGGTCCATACAAAAGTGCTAAACACAACCAGATTCAATTGGACTTCTGAATTCGGCCAGGATATTAAAATGCTACGAACATATTGCACTTCTTGCGTCCCATTTTTTACTAGTACATAGAGTGTGTCTGGGCCGATAACTTCTGAATCTCTCGCGAACTCCATTGCTCTACAAATTTTAGCATCAGGTGTCCTTGTTATCGTAGGCACAGGTGTTTCGGATGGCGTTAGGGTAGCAGATGGTATGGGCGTGTAAGTAGGTATATCCGTTGCAGTGGGGGATTCTGTAGGCGTTGGTATTTCCGTGTTCGTTGGTGAAGGTCCAGGCGTGATGGAGGGGGTTATAGTGGGTGTGATCGGTGTTGGCGATTTTGTTGGCGAGGATGTGGTAGTTGGTGTGTAGGTATGGATGCGCGTACTTGTGGGTAATGGTGTGCCGTGAATATCGATCGCGGTTAGGAAGGTTCGTGCCGTGGTGGATGAAACATCAAGCGGTGGTAGGTTGACGATTGGCACAATTGGGTCAAAGGTGACTGTAACTCTAACGAGTACCCGGTCACCAGTTTGGATTGGGGGATGATTACCATAATCAGGGAAGTTTTCCAGGTATTCATCTCCAGAGCACAGATCATCTCCTGGCAAACTATCCAGAACTTCACTAAGGGTTAAATTAGTTTCCTGGTAACCAGTCCGGTCAAACCCAATAGTGATATTCCTTTCCTCAACACCACCGAAGCTGCCAACTCGTACACCGTTGGCACGTATTTCTGCGCAGTCCCGGTAATGGGGTAAATCGTTGACGCTCATTCCTTCCGCTAGAGCATACCTTGCGGCTTCACGGGAGGCACTGTAGACGGCGCTGTAGGTGAGCATCAGGCGGCCGAACTCGATAATGCCGAGCACCAGTAACAGGAGAATCGGAAGAGCCAGGGCGAATTCCACCATGCCCTGGGCTTTCGTGTGCGGTTTGCTTTTGTGGAGCTTCAATAACTGTGACATAGTTTTCTCCTGCCGGAACCGTCTGATCTCAGAACCTCCTTTGTGCTCAGAGGGTGTGAGCCCCTGTTGAGGCCGCCTGCCATGTTGTTAAGAGCATTCACGTTCGCAATTCCACAATCCCCCTGGCCGCGGATGGCTGCGATGTTCAAAGGAATAGGCTCGATCAGATCGAATATCTTTACGGGTTCCAGCCTGATGCACGGTCGAAGGCGTGAGGATTGCCAGCTTGTTGGACAATCCTTGTTTCGTTCGACATATCAAGCATACTCACTTCTTACAGTTTTGAAAACCCGTAAAGCTACGTGTTTCTTTGCTGGAAAGTACTTGAAAATTGATCTTTACGAATGCAAACAGGGGGATGCTGCGTCCCCCTGCTTGCATTCTTCATTTATTTGGTATATGTCCTGCGTTTAACCTACCTCTCATTAAAATCAATAACAGCGAAATTGGCAAGGTATTTATGAGAGCATTTACGCAAGATGCAAGATCAGGTGGAACTCGCTCCAGAAGTGTATCTCACTTTGATAACAACAGGCCGGGCGATTTGCCCGGCCTGCTCAGCGCTCAAACGTCTAATGAGAAGTTTTCACTCTACCGATTCCACACCAACACTGTTTACCGGTACAACTCCACGTAAGCGGGATGATTGTAGGTATTGACCGCATTGAAGTTGATTTCCATATCGGCGGTGCCATGCACCTTGACGTAGTTGCCGACAATTTGGGTGGTGAAGGTCAGGCCGACACCGTTGTTACCGCCGATCTCTAAGCTGCCATAAGGGGCGTAGATGGTGCCCGTGAACCAGGAGCTCGAGCCACCTGAGAGCTGGTGGGAAGCGGTGTTCGATTCGGCGGCGTAGAACAACATGCCGCGGATGGCGGGGCTGGCTTCGCCCATCGGCGCTTCGAGCTGCACCTCGGTTTGGCCGTTGATCTTCATGGAACCGGAAGCCATGAAGATGGTTACGCCGGTGCCGGTGATTTCGCCGCCTTGCGCATCGAAATCTCCGTAGAGGCAGTAAAGCCCCGGCTTCATATTCAGGATGTCATCGTTGGTGACTTTGATCCCGTTGTGGTAGCGACCCGGCTGGATGTCGGTGGGGGTGTCCTTCGGCAATGACGGTTGAGAATTGTAATCACTTCCGGCTGCAGCGCAGTCGGGCTCGGGGACGTGCTCGCGCGGGACCTTACCATTGGTGTGGAGCTTGGGGGCATCGATGTTACCGCTGGTGCCGTTGGGGGTTAATGTATCGTGGTAGGCCACAGCCGGCTGCGTGCCGGATGGACCGGCGATGGTCTGAACGACAATGCCGCCGTTGGTGGTGATGCACGAATTGGAGAAGATACCGGTGGTATGGACTTTGACGGTGGAGTTGCCGCTGAAGTCCATGCCGTTGCTGTTGCTGCAGCTATCGCTGAGGGAAGTAATGGCGTAACCGTAAGACAGGTCGGAGCGAGGACGGCAGCGGGTGGTAGCCTCGACGGTATTTCTGACCGGGCCGCTGTAGAACAGGTGGGCGAAGGCGGTCTGCAGATCGGAGGAGATCATGGTGGTGAAGTCGATGTGCTTGTCATACAAAGCGCCAACGTCATCGATCTTTTCGATGCCACAACTGGCGACGACACCCTGTTGATCGTCTACGTTGTTATCGACGGCGAAGTTATTGCTGGCGGCGCGTGAGACGGCGGCGTTGATACCGTCGCTGGCGGCGGCAATCACGTTCTGGCTGCCGCACGCGAAGGTGTAGTAGGTGATGTGGTTATTCTCCATTGCCATGGCTGCAGCTCCAGCGGCGGCATACGAAGCGGCGTCGGCGGCGTTCTGGTCGTAGCGGCGGTCGGCATAGATCATGCCGCCATCAATGGCTACGGCGGTGAGCCCCAAGAGCGCCAGCAAACCGACCGCAAGCAGCACGATCACTTGTCCACTTTCACGATGTTGTTGTTTCGGGGCGTTCATAAATGTTCCTCCCAATGTTGTTATGTAGGCTGTGATGCAGGTAGTGATGCGCCCATTCTTATTGGCAGGGCGGCCGTAAGATCGTATCGGTAATGGTGGTGCTGAGCGGGATGGTTTGCCGCCCAAGGAAGGTGCCCAGGAAGGGCATGGTGATCGGAAAACCGGGGTCTTTAATGGTGACGCGGATGGTGTTCTGATGGCAAGCTTCGTTGGTCACCCTGGCGGCGTCGATGCAGGCGTCGGTGAACCGGCCCCTGGTGGTATCGCCCATATAAAAGCCGGAAATTTCCACCGCTACATCGACGGAGTGGGAATAATCCATAGCCATCCAGGCCCGGTCGCGGATCTGGTCGCAGTGGGTGGGGAAGACGGCCCCATAGGAAGCGGCCTCTTGAGCGGCGTCGCGCATGGCGGTGTAGTGGAAGTACATGCGGCCCACATCGACAACGCCGGCGAGGATGATGAACAGCATGGTGATGCTGATTGCCAGCTCGGCCATGCTTTGGCCTTTTTCTTTTTGGGTAGGCCCGGATTTCAACTGAATGGATCGTCTCATGGTTTCCTCCTTCTCCCCATGCATGCGCTACCAGCCGATGAGTGGGATGAAGTTCTTCTTGGTGCCGTCCAGCGGGGCGCTGGCCATATTGCCGTTGAAGTACTGGAACGTGTCTGGAATATAACCATAATTGAACATCATGGGCTCGGTCAGCGAAGCGCCGGCGGAGGTAATGAAGGTGTAGAACAAGAAGTCCTTTTGCCGGTCACCCCAGGTGATGACGCCGTTGCCGTTTGGGTCTTTGGTGACGGAGACATAGTCGGCAGCCAGACCTGTGGGCGTATCCAGCGATCTTGGGCCAATGATCTCAATGCCGGTATTAAGGCGGATGATGTAGTAGCTGATCTGATTTGCGACCGGGTTCGACCAGGCGAAGAGGACCACCCCAGGCGTCAGCTCGACTGCGTCAGGTTTGGTTCCGGACCAATCGGGGAGCAGTCCGGGCGGACCATCCAGGTCTAAATTGCCATCGAACTTCATGTCGCCGAGCTTGTACTTACCCTCGCTGTTGTCGTAAATGGAGAACATCAAGTAAGCTCCGCCGCCATTCACCGAGGTGAGAACGGGCTCGTGGTAATCCTGTTTATCGCCGATGGAATCCAGGCAGAGCGGATAGATGTTCGGATTGCTCTCTAGGCAGGTGCCATCACCGATGCGAGTGAGGCGGGTTGGCGCCTTCAATACATTGCCGTCTTTATCGAGCACGGCCATGTAAATATCGATGAATACCTTATTGTTGCCCTCGTCGCCTACCCGGCGAATGCGCTCCCAAGCCAATACGAATTTATTATCGTAGGTAACGGTAATGGCCGGGTAGTTGAAATAATCGGAATAGGTATCCTGACCGTTGCCGAAGAGGGTGTTGTTTGTAATATTGACTTCCTTAATGACCTCGCCATTGGTGTTCATCAGGCCGAACCAGATATTTTCGTTGACTTTCAACTTGTCAGTGGTCTTCCTTCTCACAAATAAGAGGCCGACTTTATTCTCGGTCGTGTTGGCAATGACCGGCAGGGCATCACGCCAGGACTGCTTCGCCGGAGGGTTCTTCGGATACGTGCGGATCGTTGAAGCGAAGCGTGACAGATAGTTCATGGTGATAAAGCGGATGCTCGTAGACTCTTGCCAGGCCATCATGTACAGATAATGGGAGATGCGGGCCAGCGATGGGATGGTGGTAAAGGAGGTCGGCGCGGGCTGCTCGATCACCTGGTTTTCAGGCAAGCTGAACAGCACGTTGGCTTCTTTCTTGTTGTTGTTGATGGCATGCGCAAATTGCGCCGGGATGGCAGAGGCCCGAGTGATGGTAAATTCCTGGGACGGATCGGTAACCGATTTCACGGTCACATCGGTGGAGACGAAATGACCCGGGTCGACGCTGGCCGTCGTGATCATGCGCATGATATATTGGAACCGGTCGCCGACTTGCAGTACCCCGGTTTCTTGAAAGCTATCGCTGTCGGCATCCGGCAGCAGCGCGCCCAACTTCCCATCTTCCAAGGCTTCATAAAAGGTGATTTCGGGATCCAAGTCGCCGGTAACCGCCCATTCCAGCTCGTAGGTGTCGGCGGAGGTGCCGGTATTGCAAACCGTGAATTCAAAATCCACGGATTGGTTGGACAGGAAGGCGCCCCGGTACCTGGGCAGCGCTTTGACACGCAGGCCTGGCCCTGGCCGGTGGAAAGCAACGCTCTTGCCGGAGGCGATCACAGGGCTGGCCGGATCGTCTTCTGTAAATTGGCTGCCGTCGACGCCGTCCATGTCTTCGATGCCAACGGTTGCCTTGCCAATTCCACCGGGGAGGGTGAGATAGCTGAATACAATGTCGCCGTTTTCGTGCAAGATTGCTTCGAAGGTCAGCGGCAGATCGAATCCCCCGCCGCGGCGAAGCACCTTATACCATTCGACCACAAGATATTTTTTTCCATACGCATCGACGCCGGTAGCGTAGAATACCTGCCCATCGGCATAACCGCTGGTATTGAGCAGCAGATCGCTCCACAGCGGGGCGACGATGGCATTGGGAAGATTATCCTCCGGCAGGATGGTGTTGATATTGGTAGAGGCATTTCCAAAGCCTTCGAGAGCGAGAAAGCCGTTGATGGAGACCTCTACTTGCGCGTAGCTTTTCTCGTAAAACGCCATCTCAAAGTCGGTGAGGTTAATGGTGGCGTGACCATCGTCTGAATTAATGAACGCCAGGGGTGTACCTGCGTCACCGGATAGTTCATACCATTCCATTCCATAACCAGAATTGAAGGTGTACCCAAAGCTGTCTTGCACCAAAGACGGCAGCGGAGCAGGGGCAGTGGACGACTGCACTTGAAGGGGCGGCAGCATTGCGAACAGCAGGCAAACGAGCAAGAGCGAGGTAAGGGATTTTGTTTTCATGGCTTGGGCGTCACTCCTCGAACTTAGGCAAGAAGGAACACTGCAAATCAGTGTTGAAGTGGATGATCACGTTGGGCTCATCGGCGAGCGAGCCGCGGAAGGTGAAACCAAGCTCCGCATCCGTTGTTTCATTGGCATTCGGACGAGCGGCGATGGTGTAGTCCTCGGTTGGAACCCAAAGCCAGGCGCTCGGACGGACGCCATCCGCAGAAGCCCAAACCGTTTGATTCGTGAAGATGATTTCTGTCAGGTAAACGTTGTCCCAGCCGATCACAACGTCCTTGATGGTGATGGGGTGATTCCACCCGTTCTTAATGAGGACTGTGTATTTGTTTACCTCGACCAAAGGATCCCAGGAGACATCGCCTTCGATGATGATGTCTGGGCAGTTATCATCTGGAAGATCGGTCGGAGTGGGCACCGGGGTTGGCGAATTCGTCGATGTGGGTGTCGGCGTGGAAGTTGCTGTGGCTGTTGGAGAGCCCGTGGAGGTGGGCGACCTGGTTGGGCGCGGCGTGGTAGTGGGCAGCTCGATTAGCACGATCTCGGTTGGGGTTGGCTCATCGGTCGTGGTCGCGGTGGGCGGCACGGTGTTTGTAGCAGTCGGCGGAAAGGGAGTCCGGGTGTAGGTTTTCTTTAAGGTCGGTGAAGGCAAGGGGGTGCCCATGACGTCGACATCACGGATGACCGTGCGGGCGGTGGTCGAAGAGACGGTTATCGGAGGGAGATTGACCAGTGGGACGATCGGGTTCCACTCGGTGGTGACCCGCACAATCACCCGGTCGCCCAGGGCGATGTTGTTTTCGTTTGGATAGTTGGCGATTTCATCGCACTGATCGAGGGCGGTGAAGGCGGGCGGCTCTTCGAGGGGGCCGTGATCGTAGCGGATGTCGACGTCATCGGCGCGGACGCCGCCGATCGAGCCGACGCGAGTGGCGGCGCTGCGCATGCCGGTGCAATCCTGGAAGTACATGCGGCCGGATTCGCTGATGCCGTTGCCTGTGCCGTAGCGGACGGCTTCACGGCTGGCGGTGTAGACCGCGCTATACGCGACGAGCAGTCGGCCGGCCTCAATGATTCCCAGCATCAGTATGAGAACAACGGGCAGCACCAGGGCGAATTCAACCATACCCTGGGCTTTGCTCCGTTCTCCCTTACGATGGAAGTTGAACGATCGCGTCATAAAGGCCTCCTGTCAGCCCCCATACAATAGAAAGAACCGGCCCAATCGATGGAGGAACGCTCAGGCTGCGAGGGTGCAATGGCAGCGAAAGCATTCGTCCATTTCTCGAACCGGCTCAGGGAGAAACTGGCTGTGTACTGCGGTTTATGGGTCTTGGTAGGGATGCTGGCGTTCACGGTGTGACCCTTTAGTAATAATATAGTTAGATTGTAGTTATTTCACTGTTATAATAACAAAAACTGCAGGGAGAGTCTATCCGTAGAACTACGTGTTTTTGGCTTTAGAGGGGTAAGTAGGCATTACAATCTCCTTTCAAAGAATTAAGATGGCGCGTTTCTGAAGAGAAAACGCATTTCCTTATGGTTGTGACGCAGAAGGGAGGGGTGGGATGCTTTCAGGAGGTTTGCAAAGGCAGCAGAAGAGGAGGGGGCAGAATGCATCAGAAGTTGGTGGGTCGGGAATAGAAAAGGGATCAAAAACAGCCTGCGGCGCTTTACGCCGCAGGCTGTTTTTGATCCTTCGAGGGATTACTCGTCGATGGGGAGGATGCCGCGCCGGAGGGCGTAGCGGATCATTTCGGCCTGGGAGTGCAGATTGAGCTTGTGCATGACGCTGGCGCGGTGGCCTTCGACGGTGCGGGGGCTGATGGAAAGGGCCTGAGAGATCTCATTGGTGTTGCGGCCTTCGGCCACGAGGAGCAGCACTTCACGCTCACGAGTGGTAAGGGTCTCATAGGGGTCCATTTCACTGGATTGGGTGCGCTGGATGTAGGCCGCGATGGCACGGTCCGAGAAGGGTGGGCTCAGATAGCGCTTGCCGCGCGAGACTTCGTGGACTGCCTGGATCAGCTCTTCGGCGGTCGAATCTTTGAGGACGTACCCATAAGCGCCGTTCTGTAAGGCTTCCAGCACATAGGCTTCGTTGGAGTGCATCGAGAGAATCAGCACCTTAGTCTTGTTCTGCACCTGGCGGGTCACCTCCAGGCCGTTGAGACCCGGCATCATCAAGTCAAGGACCATCACATCCGGGCTGAGCTTTTCGGTCATCTGAACCGCTTCCAGGCCGGTGCTGGCCTCACCGATCACTTCAAAGTCAGCCTCCGTTTCGAGCAGGTTGCGAATGCCTGTGCGAACTACATGATGGTCGTCTGCAAGCAAGATCGATACGGTCATTTAGATCCCTCCAGAATACCCATGCAGAGGCAGCTGGATTTCTAAGCAGGTGCCCTTGCCAGGAGATGAATTTACGTTGAAACGTCCACCGGCAAAATTCGTTCGCTCGCTGATGCTCAGCAGGCCACGCGAAGCGCCGTTCTCAAACAGGTGCTCCGGGTCAAACCCGGCGCCTTTGTCCTCCACTTCGATCATCAGCATTTCGTCCACAATCCAGACCCGGGCATTGGCTTCGGTCACCTGGGCGTGCCGGGTGATATTTGTGAGAGCCTCCTGGATCACCCGGTAGGCGGTGGTTTCGATCTCGTGCGGGAAGCGCTGGTTCTCCAGGTTGGCGTGTTGGAAGTGGACTTCAATTCCGGTGCTGCGAGTATAGTTTTCGAACTGCCACAACAAAGCGGGCAGAAGGCCGAGGTCATCGAGAATACTGGGGCGCAGCTCCAGCGACATCTGCCGGATGCGCTGGATCAGTTCGTTGACCATCTCTTTCGATCTCTGCAGCTTCTCGGCGGTGGCCTCATCGGCGCCGTTGAACGGCATGGCCAACTTGAGCCCGGTCAGCACCTGACCGATCTCATCGTGCAGTTCCATGGCGATCCACTTGCGCTCCTCCTCCTGCACTTCCACAAGGCGGCGCGAGAGGATTTCGAGGCGTTTCTGTGCGGCCAGCACTTGATCGTACAAGTGCGAGTTGTGCAAGGCCATGCCGGAGAGGTTGGCGAAGGCCTGGAGCAGCTGCTCCCGCTCGGCTGTGAAGAAGTTGGGCTGCCGGCTGCATAGAACCATCTCGTTGAAGTAGCCCTCGTCTTGATAGAGCGGGAAGGCTGCCACCCCGGCGTATTGATCACCGGCCATCTCGTTTTGCAACTGCCGGGATTCGGTCTCGAAGGCGCGCACCGCCGGATGGTCATGATCTTGCGGCTGCACAACGCTCAGCTTAGCCGGTTCATGCGGCTCGTCTCCGACGGCATGGAATGCAACCGGATGCAGCCACATCCCATCGGGCGCCAGCTCGGCGATCCATGCCGCGTCGAGATCGAACTGTTCCACGGCCAACCGGCAGGCGTTTTGCAGGTAGGTGGACTTGTCGAGCTGGCTGAGGAAGACCTGCGAGGTTTCATACAGAGCGCCTAGGTCATCGACTCTTTGGCTGAGTGCCACCTGCAGCTCTTGACGCTTGATTTGGGTCTGTTCGAGGGTGTGGAGCATGCTGTTAATGTTCTCGCTCAGGTTCGACAGCTCGTCGCTGCGGGTCACGTTGACCCGCTTGGAGACGTCGCCGCTCACGCCGATCTGATTGACCTCACTATTCAGGCGGGTCAGGCGAGACAGGACCAGAAATTCAAGCAGCAGGATGGTCATGATGCCGAAGATAAAACCGGCGGCATACATGGCGGTCACCAGGTAGCGGGTGAGCATGCGGCCATTCTGGTAGATCACCCGGCGCTGCTCGGTACGAAGCAGGTAGGCCGGATTGCCGTAGATATCGTCGAGGACGGCAAAACCACCGATCTGGTCGGCATCCAGCGGAATGGCTGCGAAGGCGCGCTTGGAATTGATCAGGTCACGTGCCTGCAGGAAATCCTCGCCGAGGGACGGCTCGTTGTAAGGGATGAGGGTCAGCGGAAGCTGGATGACCGAGCTGATGCGCAGCATTTCGGTGGCATTCAGATAACGACCAACGATCAATAGACCCACCTGTTGGTTTTCCTGCCGGAGGCTTGTGACCGGGACGATGCTGAGCAGCAGCGGTCCGTTCGAGGTGGGTAGGATGCCGTGCGATCCTGCAGGATCTTGCGCCATCTGCAGCAGGGCATCTCCCGGTGTGAGGTGTGACAGCAGCTCGGCAGGGGTGTGTTCTCCCTGGTTGTTTTCCTGGTTGTAGGCTTTCTGATAGACGACTTCGCCATCCGGTTTGGCGAAGACGACCAGATTGATCTTGAGATCGTCGAAGACCGTCTGGGAAAAACTGCCGTCGAGAAGCGCCTTGTCGCCATCGTTCAAGAGGGCGTAAACGTCGTCTCTCACTGCCCAGCCTTTGGCGGCGCTGTTGAGGTAATCGAAGGTGTTGTCGATGGCGGTCACGGCGCGCTGGACGCTGAGGTACACCATCTGTTCTTCCACCTGCACGAAGTGGCGCAGCAGGGTCGATTCCAGGGTAAAGGTCACGAAAGCGACCAATCCAAGGAATGTTACGGCGACAACGAGCAGCGTTACTCTGCGGAGCGACAAATTTCACCTCAATGAAAGAGCAGTAACACCATTATAGCAACCAATGGAGAAAATGGCGCATTTAGGGGATGCGTCCTGTTACCGGAAAGAAAGGAGAGGTTAACTGGGATAGCGGTTGGGAAACCGCAGCTCCATTTGGTTCTCAGGGTGTTTTATGGGCTGGAAGCCGTACTGGGCATACAACCCCTGAGCGTCTTTGGTGGTGAGCAGCCAGGCGCGCAGCACCTGGAGATCGGGGTGCTGCAGCATGGCTGCAATCAGCCACTTGCCCAGGCCTTTACCCCGCTCGGCCGGCAGAATGAAGATATCGGCCAGGTAGGCGATGGCGGCGTAATCGGTGACGATGCGCCCAAAGCCCACCTGCTCCTGACCGTGATAAACTCCGAAGCAAAGGGAGTTTTCGAGCTCTTTTTGGACCACTTCGAGAGGAATGCCTTTGGCCCAATAGGATTCAGTGGACAGGAAACCGTGGACAAGATTAACGTCCAACCTGGCTTTATCGGTACTGATGGTATATTCCTGGCGTTGATATTCGACGGTTGAGATGGTCATGGCATTTTGTCCGTGATGAGCATGATTTCCAATTCGGCGATCAGGCGGCGATGTTCGGCTTCGAGCGATTCAAGAACCTGCATGGCGTTGGACATGCGGTTGGAGCGCCCGATCATCTCCAGCTCGAGGCACAACTCGGTGAAGGCGGTCGCGCCGAGCGGGAAGCCGGAACCTTTCAAGCGGTGGGCGGCTTGCCAGGTGGCGAGAGGGTCGCCCGATTTGATCGCCAAACGCAGGGCTTGAAGCTGCACGGGTGATTCTTTCAAGAACATGGCGGTTAGCTCTTGCAAGATTTCTTTCGAAGCGGTACCGGCTTTGGCCCAGAAGCGCTCCAGCGCCTCGGAATCGATGGCCGGGTGCAGGAAGGTGATGTCTGAAGGCTGCATGCGCTCGCCGCTGGATTGGAGCGACTGGCATTGACCCAGCATTTCGGCCAGTTGGGAGAGATCGACAGGCTTGCTGAGATAGCCATTCATCCCGCTGGCAAGATAGCGCTCGCGGTCCCCTTGCAAAGCGTAGGCCGTCATGGCGATGATGCACGGCTGGCGCTCCTCGGGCAGGGTTTGGCGGATGCGCTGCGCCACCTCCTCGCCGCTCATCTGCGGCATTTGAATGTCCATCAAGATGATGTCGTAATCGGATTGTTCGAGCGCCTGCAAGACTTCTTGGCCGGTTTTTGCCAGGTCGGGCTGGTAGCGCAGGTGTTCGAGCATGCGCAAGCTCACCAACTGGTTGATGGGATTATCCTCGGCCAGCAGGATGCGCAGATCGCCGGCTGCGGCACGCGCCTCCGGAGTTGGTTTGGGGCGAGATTTAGAACCGCTGTCTTCTTCCATCGATATCAACGACAACATGAGGCGCTGCAGTTGGGCGGGTTTGACCGGCTTGGTCAGCCAGACGGTCATTTCCGGGCAAGGGTCAGGCTGGTTGGCGTAGCCAAGCGGCGCTAAGAGCACACACGGTAGGCACTCCAGACCGGTATGGCTGGCGCTGGACCTCACCTGCTTCACCAGCTCGGCGGTGTCGCTCTGGCAGGTTTGCACATCCAGCAGGGCCAGATCACATTGGCCGCCTTCCTGCAGCCAGGTGAGGGCAGCGGAGACTTCGGTAAAGGCGGCGGGGAGCATCTGCCAGGTTTCGACGAGGGCGGTCAGGATGCTGCAGTTGGATGCGTTGCCTTCCAGGATTAAGATCTTCTTTCCCTCGAGGCGCAGGTCGGCTTCGTCGGGCGCGGTTTCCGCAGGCGCTTCCTGGATACAGATGGTGAAGTGGAAGGTGGAACCATGCGCAACCCGACTCTCGACCCAAATCTCTCCGCCCATAGCCTCAACCAGGCGCTTGCTGATGGATAAGCCCAGGCCAGAGCCGCCGGTAGCATAGACCGCCTGGGAGTGGACCTGCGTGAAGCTTTCGAACAGGCGAGCCTGATTTTCCTCGGGGATGCCAATGCCCGTGTCTCTCACGGAGAAGTGCAAGCGGCAGGATGGATCGCCGGGGCTGAGGCGCTCGGATTCGATGGTAACTTCCAGGAACACCTCACCGCTCTCGGTGAACTTGACTGCGTTGCCGATCAGGTTGACGAGCACCTGGTGCAAGCGGGTGGCGTCGCCGATGACCTGCCTGGGAATCTGCGGGTCGATGCGGTGAACGAGCTCGATGCCCTTTCTGGCGGCTTCAGGCGAGAGGAGATCAAGGGCCAGCTCGACGCATTCGCGCAGGTTGAAGGGCCGGTGTTCAAGCTCGATCTTGCCGGCTTCGATTTTGGAGAAATCGAGGATATCATTGATCACTGACAGCAGGGCCTGGCCGCTGCTCTGGATCGTCTTTACATATTCCACTTGTTCCGGCAGCAGGCTTGTGTTCATCAGCAGGCTGGTCATGCCGATGACGCCGCTCATGGGGGTGCGGATTTCGTGGCTCATGTTGGCGAGGAACTCGCTCTTCGATTCGCTGGCGGCTGCGGCCTCTTCGGCAAGCTGCGTGGCCCGGGCAGCGGCATCTTCGAGTTCACGGTTGGTGCGTGCCAGGGCCTCTTCGATTTGCTTGCGCTGGATGGCGGCCCCGAAGACGCTGGCGGCCACATTGAGCGCTTCGATCTCGGCTTGCGACCACTGGCGCTCACCCACGCAATCTTCGAATCCGAGCGCGCCCCACCACTGCTTGTCGGCGAAGATGGGCACAGCGACAAGCGATTGGACGCCTTGGGCTTCCATCCAGGGGCGTTCTTCATCCTGGAACTCGCGCACGTTTCCGGAGATGATTTTATTCTCAGTTAGCAGTTGCTTCCAGCGCAGGAAACGAGATTTGCTCCAATCGGCGTTATGCATTTCGGCGAGGTGCATCAGGGGAGGGATCCCTTCCTGCACCCACTCGTTCTCCAGGCTGATCCTCTGGAGGTCCTGTTCATCTGTATGGTTCTTGAAGAGCTGAACGCGAACTCGAATGGGTGATCTCTCCCAAAAGCTGGAGGATCTCTTCGATATCGTCTTTCCAATCTGGCGTTTCAAGGAAGCGTTCGGCGACAACATTGACCGCTTCGAGGATGGCATCACGGCGGCGGAATTCTTGTTCCGCCTTTCGCTGGATGGAAATATCGGTAAAAAGGGTCACGATGCCAAGCGGGCGTCCGGCGGCATCGTTGATGGTGTGGCAGCGCACCAGGCAGGGTATCTGGCGGCCATCCATGGCGCGGATATCCAGCTCACCACTCCAGGTTTCGCCGTGCTCCAGTTTCCGATACACCTCCTGCACCAATTCCATTTGCGTGAACATTCTGCCGGTAATATTGGGTTCAGCAAGGTCGGTATCCGTGTATCCGAACAGGTGGTTGAAGGTCTGGTTATAGTACAGCAGCTCGCCGCTGGGTTTAAAAATGGTGATGGCATCGCTGCTGCTCTCGGTGGCGCGGCTCATCAACTGGACGTTTTCCTCCAGCTGCTTTCGGTCGGAGATGCTGCGGGTCACGCCGATAAAACCACTTGGATTGCCGTAGCGGTCCTGGATGCGACTGACATTGATCTCGATGGGGACGCGATGGCCGTTACCTTGAATGAGTGTGTATTCCACCTGGCGGATTTCGCCGGTCTCGAACACGACCTGCGCGTTTTCGAGGGCTCGCTGTTGATCTTCCGGGGCGATCATGTCAAAAGCATTCTTCCCGACCAGCTCATCCAGGCTCTTGAAATTGTGGAGGGCCAGGCTGCTCTGGCTGGTAAAACGGATGGTGCCGTTTAGGTCGGTGAGGGTGATCACGTCGGGCGAGATTTCCACCAGGTTGCGATAAAGCGCTTCACTCTCACGCAGAGCGGCTTCGGCTTGCAAGCGGGCGATGAAACCGCCCAAAAGGTTGGCCGATGATTTAACGATTTCCCGCACCATGGGCGGAATTTGACCCAGCGTGTGGGAGGAAAGGATCAGGAAGCCGATAAATTTGCCTTCATTTTGATAAGGAACGATGGCGATGGAACGGATGCCCTCTGGTCCGGCAGCGGTCCTCTCTTGCACCTCGGCATGATCGAAGTAGATAGGGCCCCAGCTGTTATCCAATACCGGTTTGAGCCGTTCGATGCTGAGAACGGCGAACTCCTGCCGGAACTCTTCACTGATGCCAATGGAGGAAGTCATTTCCAGCGTCTGGGCCTTATCGTCGAGCAGATACAGGCCACCGCTGTCGATACCCTCCAGGTCGCACATCACCTCCAGGCAGCGGTCGAGGGTCTCTTTCAGATCGCTGCTTTGGCGCAGCAAGACGGCCAGGTCACGCTGCAGGCTGAGCAGTTTTTCGGCCTGCTTGCGAGGCGTGATGTCATCGATGAAGGCAAAGCCAAACACGGCTTTACCGTTGGAGTCGTACAGCATCGAAGAGGAAACGCTGACCCAGATCACCTGGCCGTTCTTGCGGACATAGCGCTTTTCGAGCAGGTAGTGATCCATGACCCCAGAAATGAGGTTGCTGTACAGGACCTGGTTGTCCGCGAGGTCATCCGGATGGGTCAGGCGCTGAAACTGCATGCCGAGCAGTTCTTGTTCGGTATAGCCGGTGAGACGGCAGTAAGCGGGGTTGGTATAGGTGAAGCGCCCCGCCAGGTCGGTCAGGCTAATGCCGATTTCTGTATGTTCAAAGATGGTGCGGAAGCGGGATTCACTTTCGCGAAGTTCCATTTCCGCTTTGCGCCGGGCGGTGATATCGAGGCCCATGCCGAGCAGACCGACCGTATTCCCCTGCAAGTCCTTCAGCGTGCAGTCGTACCACTCGACGTAAAGCTCTTCCCCAGAGCGAGTGAGGACCTGGTTCACGTTGCCGTTGGTCTTTTGGCCGTTGAGCGCCTGGCCGAGCAGACTGCGGACACGCTCTCGTTCTCCTTTAGGGACGAAGGTGTCGTTCCAATCTTTTCCTCGGACTTCATCTTCTTTAAAACCGGTCAGTGATTCAAGATAAGGGTTAATGCGCACGATACGGTGCTGGTTGTCGAAGACCACTACAATCATGTGGGCGATATCGACGAGACTACCGGCGAAGTCGCGTTCGTAGCGAAGCGCTTCTTCCAGGTGTTTTTGGGCTGAGATGTCGCGCAGGTGGATCAGATGCGCGGGCCGGCCTTGCCAGACGATCTCCACCGCCTGCATTTCAACGACAATCAGATCCTGTGATTGCTTCAGAACGGCTTCGGTTTTTCCATTGGCCGGGATGGAGTATTCGAAAGGCCGCCCGAGCAGTTCGGCTTCGCCGGCGGCTAACAGAGACTGAGCAGCCGCGTTCACCAGGCGCACATTTTTATCCAAATCGACGACCAGGGCCGGCTGCGGCAATCGCTGCAGCAGCTCAGGAAGCGAGGTGGAGGAGTTTGTTCTATCGGGCATAGGTTACCGCCTGTATGTTCCCTCTAATAAACCGGCAATGAAAATTTGTGGAAGCTGTTGATGAAGATTATATTACATTTTTGATTAATGCCTGCGCATGCGTGTCGGCGAGGTTGATTCTGGTTGGTTCCGGAGGACACAGGCGCCTGGAACGACAATAATTGACCTGCCTGGCAAATATAAAACCTCCCCAGGCTGATGCCCGGGGAGGTTTCCGCTTTCATTTATCGAACGATGTTATCGTCCTGGCTGCAATTACTTGCTGACGTCCCACTTCTCGATGTGCTGTGCGCCGGTATTGGAGTAAGTGCGAGCCACATGCGGCTTCGTCACAGACACGGAAGTGTACCAGTAGATGGGCAGAACAGCGGCGTCTTCCCAGACCAGGATCTGTTCAGCCTGGGCATACATTTCGAGACGCTTGGCAGGGTCCTGCTCGACAGCGGCGTCACGGACCAACTGTTCGAAGTTGTCGTTCTTCCACATCAAGCCGCCCATCGGGTTGCCGTTCTCATCGACGGGATTGTCGTTACCGCCAGAGCCCACCACTTCTCGGGTGAAGTTGTTGGCGTCGGGGTAGTCGAGGTTCCAACCGGAGCGGTAGATCTGGGGGGTTTCGGAGCTCTTGACGGTCTCGAGGAAGACTTTCCATTCCTGATTGGTCAGCTTGACATCGATACCCAGAACTTCTTTCCACATGCCCTGGATGGCCTCAGCGATGCGCTGGTGGCCTTCACCCGTGTTGTACATCAGGGTGATGTCCAGATCGGCAGCGGTCTGACCGGTCTCGTCCAGGTATTCCTGGAGGACGGATTTGGCCTGCTCGGGATCGTACTTGACACCGAGATCGGGGTGATTTTCAATGGTGGGGCAAGCGACCAGGCCGGGGCGGCAGAACCAGTGAGCAGGTTCCTGGCCACTCTTGGTGACGTTGTCGATCAGGCTCTGGCGGTCAACAGCCAGAGAGAGGGCGCGGCGAACACGCACGTCGCTGACGACGGAGGCCTGGGTGTTGAAACCATAGTAATAGGAGCTCAGGGCCGGAGCGATCTTCAGCTCTTTCGACAGCACTGGGTCCGTCTTGGCGCGGTCCATATCGGCCAGCGGCACATTGCTGACATCCATGTTGCCGGCTTCGTACTCGGCGAAGGCGGCCGGGATGTCGAGCATATTCCAAACAACCTCGTCAACCTTGGGCTGGGGGATGTCCTCGGTGCCGGTCCAGAAGGGGTTCTTGACCAGGGTAACGTAGGAGTCGTGGATCCATTCCTTCATGACCCAGGGGCCGTAGCTCTGGTTGAAGCCGGTCTCGGTCCAGCGGTCGCCGCGAGCATCGGTGCAGTCGTCGCCGTCGATGATCCAGCTGGGCTGGGCGTAGGCGACCCACATACCGGCGATGTTGATGTTGTAAGCCGCGGGCGAGCTGAAGGTCATCTCAAGGGTGTTGTCATCGATGGCTTTCACGCCGACAGCCGCGGGGTCGGTGTTGACACCCATGGTGTAGTCGTTGGCGCCTGCGAGAGCAAAGTCGAGCACGTAGGCGTAGCCCGAAGCGGTCTCGGGGGCCAGGGTGCGCAGAGTACCGTAGGCGAAGTCCTGAGCGGTGACCATGCGGGGGTTGCCGTCGCAGTCAGTCACCTGTGCAACGGCGCCTTGAGCGGCGTCGTATTTGACCCAGGGGATGTTGCTGCGAAGGTGGAAGGTAATGGTGAGGCCATCCTCACTGATATCCCAGGTCTCGGCCATGCCGGGGACAATCTGGACGGATTCCTCGTTCAGGCGGGTAAGACCGACGAAGGTCTCTTCGAGGATTTGGATCGAAGAGCTATCGGTAGCCAGGGCGGGATCGAGGGTGGGGACGTCGCCGATGCCGAGGTTCATATTCAGGACCTTCGCTGCAGCGGCAGGCTGTTCTGCCTGGGGCTGATCGACGGCGGGGGCAGCAGCGGGCTGACACGCGGTCAGGACCATGCTGGCTGCGATCAACAATGAAGCAATGAATAAAGCTTTTTTACGCAATTTCTCCTCCAGGATTTAGATACACTGACGATTTATCGTTCTTGTTAAACTTTCAGAAAGCGTGAGGTGTAAGCGGTGTTGAAATTGAGCCTCCTCCTTGCCTAAAAAGCGGTGGTTCTGCCACCGCTTTTGAGGTAAACAAGGAGGGAAAAATGGAAATGAAAGTCGCTGTCGCCAGTCAGCGGATTTCAAATGCTCGTTACAGATGACATTATAGGAGCGAGGGTGGAAGAGGGCACTATGCGTGGGGATGGTTTCGAGCGAATCCAGAGAAGGGTCTTTGGACTGGTCAGGTGGCCAGGGGAATTTTTGGTGTGGTTTTATTGACAATTATGGATGATGCGGTATAATATTGAACGCAAATGGCTCACTAGCTCAACTGGCAGAGCAACTGACTCTTAATCAGTGGGTTCAGGGTTCGAGTCCCTGGTGAGTCACCTAAATAGGGCGGTTGTACGGGCGTAGAACTACCATAGACTACTAGAAAGAAGCTCACCGACGTGGTGAGCTTTGATTTTTTGGTGCAGTTTTGGTGCAGTTTTGAGGGGGAGGGGGAACGGTATGATCCACATACAACTGACACTGCTAACACAAGGTAGCCGAAAAAAGGGGGAGGGTAGCAATTCGTTTACAACCACGTTCTAGACGCGACTTATGGCTACATCACCACGAACATGAAAATTTGTTGTGGATAAGTCTGCGCTTGATTGACCACAGTGGGGGCAAAAAGCAAAGTCAATTGGGATTAATTGACTGTAAGAAATACAACTCTTTTCGGTCGCCGTTGGTTGTCCGCAAATCGGGCAAAATTTATACTCGGGCTAACCTCTTCGCCACACTTAGAGCAAGTTATGGTTGATTTTCCCGAAGCGGCAAGATAGCTTGTGTCTTCTTTCTTACGAGTAAAAACCTTACCAAATCACCTTTGATGTCTCACCTGCTCCAGCGGCCGTATCTTTGACACTATTCGCCGCTTGTCCGGCAACACCAATGGCCTTAACGGCTGCTCCACCGGCGATGCCTGCTGTTTTTTCAAATACATTCTTCTGAATGGTGATTTGATAATCTTGCGTCCGTCGCTCAATTTCAACCATATCCAAAGATACATTCAAACGCTCGGCAACACCTGCTAAAAATTCACGCTCCTTCTCGGCCATTCACCATCATAGATCGCCATCAAGATCAATGTTTCCATTAAACTGCGCCGTACTTCCATATCTCAATCGTAGCCAAAGCGTCAAGTATGATCCTTACTGGCGATCAGCTTTTGGAATTCTGCTTGCGTATGTTCATCAAAGGACATCCGTGACAACATCGCTTTGTAAAGTTCTTTTTCCTTTTGAGAGAAATAGCCATCGACTTGGGCTACATACATCACTGCAGCCGGAAATGCTAAATCGTAAATGTTTTTACGGGATACCAAAATACGTAACTCGTCTGTAACTTTACCTCTATTTTTTAGATGTGCTTTGGCAATTCTGCCTACGGATTTGGTCGTGACATAATTGTAACTGCTTCCTATAGCTGCTGAAGCCACAGGAACCGCATATTTCAAAATAGTGCGTTGCAAAATCTTGAAACCTAACCGACTGGCAAATTTCTGGACGGCTTTAAGTGTATCTTTACTAATATATTTTTTGACAGCCCCTTTTGTAGCTGCTCGCGCTGCCGCTTGAAGCCCCTTGCCAAGCATTTCGGTAGGCGTCACTCCCAAAGCGTACCCAAAAATCATCAATATATCTTCGGGATCTTCTGCATCGAGTTGGAGATCATAAATAACAGAAAGATCGAGGACAAGGCGCATTTGAATTTGGGCCAGATAAAGCATCTCGGCTCCAATAGAACCGAGGAAGAGTGCCGCTGTCATTCCCGCAGAACCTAATGCAACGATTTCATTCGCCGTCGCGGCGGCCCCGGCTATGGCTCCGGCAATGGTCGCATATCGAACAGTAACGGAGGTTAAAATATCGGCAATTTCATCAGGAGCTAATCCGGGGTATTTTTGTTGAAAATATGTCGCTCTAGCGTTACGGTCGTACGTTTAAATCACTTTTCGCAAGAGATGAATGAACCATTCTCCGCTTTTGACCTCCTCAAAATTCAACGACCTGGCGAGTTGTTTGGCTTTATCAAGCTCGGAAGCGACTTTGGTTTTGAGGGCCTCATCTTCTGGGATGTTGACTTCTGATGTTGACATGATAACCCCTTGTTCTTTTCTTGAATACAGCATTTGAAAGCCTGAGAAAGGCAATTTGGGATACGGCAAGCCAAAATCCAGAGACTTGGTTGCGGAGATTGCCTGCTTCTATTTGGAACCAGGATGTAGATGGATGGGAAAAGAAAGGCCCTGTGCGCCTACATCGAAGCGGGGATAAAATGTTAGGGCAAGTTTTGTCACGTCTACCGGAAGCTTTTATTCCAGTACAGGTGGAATTCTTCGGCCCAACTCTGCTGATACTGTCTAAGATGAAGTTGAATTAGGGCAGGTGATGGGATTGCAAAGGCATAGCATATCATTGCCTGGCAATAGATCGGTAGCCGTCATGCACCGCCGTGCCGTGGAACTGGGGGAAGATGCCGATGGCTTCCAAGGCTTGTTTGCCTCGTTTGGTATGCGGCTCATAGTAGGTCAGCAACTGCGTGCAAACCACGTGGAACCACCATAAGATTTTCTCCACTCGCCCGCCGGTCTCATCAAAATGCCCCGTTCCCTCTGTTTCCTGCAGTTCCGCTTTGATCGCCTGGTAGACCGGCTGCACCTGTTGGGCCAGGGTATTGCAGGCTTCGACAATCGTGCCTTCGCTCACCCGTTGACCATACAGATCTTCGATGATCTCAGCCGTACGTTCCAATGGCACGAAATGCTGCTGGTGGAAGTACACCATTTGCGCTTTGAGCCGTTCGCCATACTGCACCGGCTGGCTGACCTCTGGCGGAAAGTCCGCTGTCGTGAGCTGATGACAGAGAGGGCATTCTTTGATCTCCGCCTGATGTTCGGTCACTTCCACCTGTACCGGTGGCAGATCGAACACCTGCCGCTTCTCGTACTCCTGGGCTGGTGTGTCTTCTAATGATGACTGGCAATGCTGGCAGCGGCGCACCGGATGGGTTTGAACATGGTCTGGATGGGCGACCGCCTGAAGTGTGTTGCCAGGATGCCCCGGTTGCCCACCACTTTTCTTGCCGCTCTTGTGTCGCAAGCTTTTGGGTTTCTTTTTCAACCCATCGCTAGAGGGTGGCTTCCCGCTGTTGTGGCTGTTTTTTGCCAGTTGATCTTCTAGCGCCTGCACCCTTCCACTTAGCGCTTGCACCACCCCTGTCAGGCTGCCCACAAATGTTACCATTGCCTCTTCCCCTTGCCGGTAGATGGCGCGGATTTCTTCTTCACTGGGCAGTTTGATCGGTTCCATCTCCTCTATTTTCACTGGCTTTTCTCTTTTTGGCAATGTTCTTCAGGTTAATGCCTGAGCAGTTACGGAAAATCAACCTATATGCACCTAGCTAGTCAATGCACTTCGTTTTAGCAAGTAAGGTTACTTTTCAAAATTCCCATTCTCATTTTCGAAGAAAGATATAGAGATTTTAGAGTAGCTCGAGAGCGATGTCAACAGCGGACTCCCTGACAGATTTGTCAATTCTTAAAAGTCTTCCAATGTTGGAAGACTGATGTTGCCATAGGGAATGAGTGCAGATGGGAAAGCCTTTTTTCACCCATACTAAAACTAATCTCACGGTCTTTTCTTCTTGGGAAGACCGCTTCCCCAAAGTTCTCAGAGGTTTCCACTGCGTTGTCGGGCTTATCATTGGCGTCTTAGGGATTATAGCGTGGGTCGGTCCCATGCGTTATTGGCATCTGGTAGTCTTTGGTAAGTTTGGGATTCGAAGTGATGGTGCTTTACTTAGGTGAGATGTGCTTACACCGTAGTATAGGAGTTCTTATGATCAGACGCGTATTCAAAACAGGAAATAGCACGGTTGTCTCTCTTCCGAAAGAAGTGCTGGATGACCTGGGAATCAAAGATGGTGAGAGCGTCAACCTGGAGCTGGACCGCGAGCAGCACCGAGTTATTATTACGCCTGTTGAAAAACCAGTTGCGCTGGAAGGGGTGAATGAGGAGTTCGCACGACAGGTGGATGAGTTTATTCAGCAGTACCGACCTGCGCTGAACGAGTTGGCAAAGTAAGCCTCGTGATTTTACAGACCAGCACGCTTGCAATGACACAATCCCTCACCCCCGAGCAAGTTCTCTTTATTCATAGCCGGGTCACCAGCGAGACAGGCGGAGAACATGGCGTTCGGGATTTAGGCATGCTGCTTTCCGCCTTAGGACGCCCCCAGGCAACTTTTGAGGAGAAGGATCTTTACCCGGATCTATTTTCCAAAGCCGCCGCTCTGATGGATTCATTGGTTCGCAATCATCCATTCGTGGACGGGAATAAGCGCACAGCGATTACTTCAACAGCCATGTTCTTGCGGATCAATGGATATCGGCTGGTCGTTGATAATGACGAAATGGTGCATTTTACTCTGGCTTGCGCGCAATCAAAGCTCACCCTGGAAGAAATTTCAAGCTGGTTCCAACGCTGTAGTGACCTGATTGAATGAGGTCTCATCTCGGAGAGACGTGCACTGAGATGGGCATAAAACCCGAAAGGTTTCCAAGTTGGATACTGGCCTGTTCTTCTATTGCGATACACGTTTTCCCTTGCTAAAATGATTTCATGGACTTGTCAACCCTGGTTGACTTCTCCCCTCTAATCGGCAGGTTTTCCGAAGATCAGCCTTGTCTATCCCTTTAGGTGGTGACAGGGCGAGTAGGTCTAATGAGGGATTATGATCTGGCGAGCCATGATGAGTTCATGATTCTGGCACCTGATTATGCTGTTCTAAAGCGTGAGTGTGCTTGTTAGTATGGGAGTTCTTATGCTCAGACACGTATTCAAAACAGGAAACAGCACTGTGGTCTCTCGGCCGAAAGAAGTGCTGGACGACCTGGGAATCAATGATGGTGAGAGCGTCAACGTGGAGCTGGCGAATGCAAACGTTGCTGTGGACCTGGATAATGAACCAGAATGTATGGCGTTCATCCACTCCATAGGATTTTACCTGGCGGGTTCATAAACGCGATGACGTGGATCGTTACAGGATTATCCTCCTTCTTTCGAATTCGCGTTATTTCTTTATGAGCAGTCGTTTAATCACTTCGTTGCCGCCGAACATAAGAATTGTGGCTCCAACAAAGTGGGCAACCACAGCGGTCCACAGGTAGGTAAACATGGGCACTTTGTATATGCCACCCGCTATGCTGATAAACTTTGGCCCAATCCCAGGCAGTATGCGTCCGATGATCAGAAAGGCCGGTGAGTTGATTGGAAGCTGGCCGAGATGGAAAGGAAGCTTTTCCTTCTTCTGTTCGAAATTGGTTAAATCACCAACGCTGCCCCCAATGTAATATTCCACAATCGCCGCCAGGGTATTGCCAACTGTGGCAAGCAAGATTGCGGGAATGGGCCCTTTCCAGGCAAGGAAAAGTAGACCGATCGGCTCGGTCGGGACCGGTGTTACGCCGAGAACTACATACACCAGGAGAAAACCTACTACGCCTAATCGTTCGTGCTTTTCTAGGAAACTTAAGGTTTGTGAAATATCAAAGTAGCGCGCAAAAATTAGCGCTACAACGATGAAAAGCACAAGTGGAATGTAATTGCTCAGTTTGCTTTTGAGACTCTTGTCACCATTGTTGTTTGTGCCCATAGGCCTCTATTATGCTTTAGATTTCGATTTCAAGAATACTAATCTTCGGGCGCGAGAATCTAACCGAACTTCTGATTCGGGAGAATGCTCCTCTCTGCAACCCCGGTCCAAGGGCTTCCGCAGATACTACTTGCGGGGATTGGAAAAGGCCAAAACCGAGTGGGGGCTGGTAAAATTGCCCATCATTTTTTTTGTTTCACAGTTTCGCCCTGCGAGCCTGCTTTTTCATTTGAAAGGGGCTGTTTGGAGGCTCTTTCCAGGCAACCCCTTCTTCTTTTAACCGCCAATCGGGCTGCCCGAGAAATTACTCGGTTTCACCTGTGTCTGTCAGGCTTGCAGCCAGGCCAACCAGCCCTTGGGCGAATGGCAGCAGGTCGTCGATTAGGATATTTTCATCGACTACGTGCGCCAGGCCGATGTGCGACGGTCCAAAAATTAGCGTGGGGAGTTTGAGGATGCCGCCTGAATAGCTGCCGTTCGTACAGTAGGGTGCGCTAAACATTTTCGGCTGGATGCCTGCGCTGATCAGTCCTTGCGTCGCTTTGCGTATCCAGTCAGAGGTTTCTTCCATCGCCCAGCCGGGGTGGAATTCTAATTGGCCGGCAACATGGCCCGTGTAGGTGGTATATTCCGATTGGTTGAATCCAAACTGCCAACCATCCATTTGGGTTAGGGCACTTTCGATGGACGCTCTGATCGAGGACTGCGTTTCTCCTTCTACTAATCTGCGGTCGTAGCGGAGCCTGCAGCCATAAGGGACGGTACATTCGCCTGGGTAAGGGCTAGAAAGGATTTCAATCAGCTCCATTACCCCCTTGCCCATCTTGGGATCTTTTGGGAGTGGCAGACCGCGCAGCCGTTGGATGATCTCTACAGCTTTGTAGATGGCATTTTCCCCTTGTTCCGGCTGGGAGGTGTGGGCGGGCTCGCCGGTCGTTTTTATCCAGAAACCCGCCCGACCTTTTTGGGCGATTCCCAATTGGCATTGGCTGGGCTCGATAATCACAACGCCGTCCGGGTGGGTGTCTTCAACGACTTTCTTTAAAGCATATCCTTCGATTAGTTCTTCCCCTACGCTTGCCGACAAGATCAGGGTCCCATGGAAGTCCGCGCGGGGCAAGCGGCCTAAGGCGACCACCATACCTGCCAAGCCTCCCTTGATATCCGTGGCTCCGCGGCCCCAGATTTTCCCCTCACTCAACTCCCCTCCAAAAGGATCATGGCTCCAGCTTTCAGGGTTATTTACCGGTACGACATCCATATGCGCATCAAACAAGATGCGCTTGCCCGGTTTTTCTCCGTTACGGATGCCGACGACGCTGCCACAGCCATCCACGGTTACTTCATCGAAGTCCATGCTTTGCAGCGTCCCTTCGATCAGTTCTGCGACCGCTGCTTCTTCCCCTGATAAGCTCGGAATTCGGACCAGTTTTTGTGTAAGCGAGATGATCTCTTGTTGGCATTGGCTCATGTCCATCCTGCTATTCCGCCTCTGATTCAAGATCGAAATTGCTGTTTACTAGACTTAGTATAGCCTGAGCTCCCGAAAATTTTATCCGGATTGAGGGGGTTAGTGGCGCTATAACGCAGCGGATTCCCCTCAATCCGGATAAAATTTTCGGGAGCCGGCATATCTTTGCAAAATTCGCTGAGTGCTATAATTATTTCGTTCAAACCTTTACCAGTCCGTTCGGGCCCGATGGGATGAATCCTAGTTCGACCCGAATGGAGAGATGATGAAGCGGGTGGGGTGGGTATTTTAAAACCCTAACCAACAGTTGCCCAATCATAACGGATGGGATGAAAAATAACCGAGACCGGTCGGGGGCTGCCCTTTCGGGAACTCCATTCGCTAAAGGGGCGTTAACGGAGTGAGAACATCCATTAACCTGAAAGAGATCTGTAAGGAGCTGCCTATGTTTACCCGATTTGCCCCCGTTCGTTTCTCGATCGTCAGCCTGATCCTTGCGCTGACCCTGTCTGCTTGTGCTTCCCAGCCATCCACGCCTACGCCCCAGATCGCTCCTGCCACTGCGCTTCCCGCTGCAACCGCTGCGCCGGATCGCAGCGATGCCGCCGGTATGGCGAACCCTGCCAGCGTGCACTGCCAGGAACAGGGCGGCAATCTGGTGATCCGGACTGCCGCGGACGGCAGCCAATCCGGGATCTGCGAATTTGACGATGGCAGCGAGTGCGACGAGTGGGCTTTCTTCCGCGGTGAGTGCGGCCCAAGCGAGGCTGCTGCCACCCCTGCCGATAAGGTTACCTCCAGACAACAGCCCAGCGCTGCGCAAGCGCCCGCAGTCGATGCTGCGAAGAATGCGCTCGCGGCGGAACTCGGTCTTAAGATGGACGAGATCAGCCTGAAGTCTGTAAGCGAAAAGGATTGGCCGGATGCCTGCCTGGGGCTCGCTGCTCCTGGCGAAATGTGCGCCCAGGTGATCGTGCCGGGCTATGCAGTCGTTCTCAGCGCTGCCGGACAGGATTACACCCTTCGCGCTTCTCAATCCGGAGCTATCGTTCTGTTGGAGAAATAGCCAGAAACATGAATTCAATTTCCTTCTCAATCTCTCGTTCGGGAAACCGCAAGTCATTCGTCGTGCAGGCGCCTGCCGCACATCCGGCCCTCTCCACATTCGAAGGAGAAGCCCAAGAAAGCGGTGAGGGTGTCTTGCTGCTTTGCCCGTTGAACGCCGAGAATGCCGCAGCCCTCCGGCGGGTGCTGCCGAACCTGCAGCCGGTTCCGCTTGGATTGGCAACCTCGGCCGGTTTTGGCGACCGTTTGGGGCTGGCGACCCCCGGCCACATTGCCGCATTGAAAGATACCCTCGGCGCGCATCCGGGCGCCGAAATTGCACCCATCTTCGCGCAACAATCCATTCGCGAGAATGCCCGCACCGGCCGCACCCCGCAGCAGGTACTCGATGATGCCACCTGGGGAGCTTTCGAAGCCGGTTGGCACCGGCCGCTTGGCGCTGACGCGGATCATCTCAAAACGACGGCCGACATCGACGCTTGCGCCGCAGCCGGGTATTCTTTCTACACCGTCGACCCGGGCGAGCATGTGGATCCGTCGGCAATGCAAGTCGATGCCGCCGAGTTGGAGCTTAAAATGAAGGCGCTGCCCTGGGAGGAGCTGGGCTCATCTTTTCAGGATCAGATGCAGCATTATGCCGGAAAACAAGTGGATCTAGAACAACGAACATTGCGGATCGAGCGAGAAGATTTACTGCACGCAGCCGTCTTGTATGGCGGGGCGCTGGCGCATATCGTGCGAATGTACCGGCACCTGCAGTCGCTGGATATTCCCTTTGAACTCGAGATTTCGGTCGATGAGACAGAGACGCCCACTCCACACACGGCTCATTACTGGCTGGCTGCCGAACTCCATCGCCTGGGTGTGCAATGGGTTTCGCTGGCGCCGCGCTTCGTTGGCCGCTTCGAAAAGGGCGTTGATTACATCGGCGACTTAACTGCCCTCGACCATGATCTGGCTGTCCACGCTGAGATTGCGCGTGTGATGGGGCCTTACAAGCTCTCTTTGCATTCCGGCTCGGACAAATTTAGCGTTTACTCCATGGCAGCGAGACACACGCGTGGGCTGGTGCATCTTAAGACTGCCGGGACCAGCTATCTGGAAGCGCTGCGCGTTCTTGCGGTTGACGAACCGGATCTGTTCTGTGCCATTCTCGACTTTGCCCGCAGCCGCTATAAGGAAGATCGGGCCACATACCACGTCTCGGCGCAGTTGGAGAAGACGCCGCCGGCTGCGGACGTTCCGGTCAAGGAACTGCCGTCACTCCTAGATCAATTCGACGCGCGCCAGGTGCTGCACGTGACGTTTGGTTCCGTGCTGGATGCATTCCGAGAGCCGCTTTATGCAGCCTTACGCGCCCACGAGGCAGAATATGAGGCCACACTGGAGCGCCATTTCAACCGGCATCTGGAGCCATTTTTAAAGTTCTAATGTGGATTATAGATTTGTAAACGAATACCGCTTGACACTGCTTCCACAAAGCATTAAAATCGAATTAGTTTCCCGTTTTACCTGCCGGTATATCCATTAAAGGGGCTCTGTTTGTTATTGCCTATTGGAATTTTCGTAGGGGGGACACCGCAGGTGAGATCTGAAGTGGATGATCTCCTTGGAGCTGAAATTATTTGCTCGTTCTCCATAATAGCGTATTCATTATTGCCTGCAGAATTAAAAGGAGGGGCATACTATGAAAAGACATTTCGGTGAAGTTGTACTGGCTGTGTTTTTTATCGCACTCGTGGCCGGAGGCTTCTTGCTCATTCGCGCCTACAAGCAGCCGCTGGCTGCACCCCTGGCGCTGAACGTGCAAGCTGCCGCCCCTGAATCCAATGCTCCCGGCAGTCTCGTTCCTGCATCTTCGCTGCAAAAACCAAAGGGGCAAGACAAGAAGGTGTGCGGACAGAGTGGCACGATGACGATCATGATCGTCGGCCGTGATAAGACCGGCATTTGGGTCCCGCCGTACGGCGCGGATGCTGTGCGATACGTGGTTGTCGATTTCAATCACTCTGAGATCAGCATGTTCGATTTTTACCGCGACCTGGTGCTGGATACGCCCTCATTAGACAAGGATTATGGCGTCTCCGAATCGCAGCTCGGTGAGGTGTACACGGTAGTGACCTCTCAAGTGGAAAATACCGACGAGGAACCGAACAAGGCTGATATGGCCGCCACGAACGCCGTCGCTCAGACCATCTTCGACAACTTCCAGGTCAAGCCCGACCACTATGCCACCCTCGACGAGGATGTCTTGTGGGAGGTGATCGATGACTTGGGCGGCATCGAGGTCAATGTCCCGGCTGCTGTCACCATCGATGGCACGACCATCCAGGCCGGCGAGCAGACCTTTGACGGCGAAACCGCTCAGTTTTACATGCGCTACCTGCCTGAAACGGAAGCGGCATGGAACCGCACTGACCGGCAGAACGTCGTCCTGCGCGGCCTGCGCGCCAAGCTGACCCAAATCGATACGGCCACAAAAATTCCCGCGCTATACGATACGTTCAAATCGAATGTCATCACCGACCTGAGTCTGGAACAGATTAATTCTCTGATTTGCATGATCCAAGAAGTTCCGATCGATGATGTGGCTCATGCGGCGATCCCGCGCAACATGGTAACAGTGGATGAGGCGCAGGGAACCATGGTGATCAACGATTTCAACGCAGTCAAGAAACTGGTCAAGGAAGCTTTGAAGCAGTAGTCAGGGCTTCAGAAATTTAAAATTTCTTGTGAGTTCTATATCATTCCGGCCTCCCCTCAGCCGGTAATGAAGGACTCAAAAAATTCGAGCCCAACGAATGTTGTTGGGCTCGAAACATTTCGAATGTATAATTACTCCATCATAACTCTTCAGCTATGGCGTTCTTGTAAGGAGACAGGGCAGCTGCAGCGGTGACACCCCTCTATAAGAACGCCACTGCTGAAGAGTTACAATCCATCTATCGAAATACCCCTGAGGCCCAATTCTTATGACGTTTGAGGAGGCATTCAGCGAATACGAACGGTTGAAAGCTGCCCATAAGGCAGGTGAGTTCGATGATGCTGCCTTCGATGCGGCTGTCAGCCGCTTGCAGGTAACCGATAAAGATGGCCGCCGCTGGCGCATCGGGACACTGACCGGAGACTGGTACCGCGCCGAGGGCGGCGTTTGGGTACCGGATAATCCCTTACGCCCGGCGCCGTCACCAAAATTTCCACCGCTGCTGCGCCTGTTCTTGCCCGGTATCACCGCGATGGCCTGTGTGCTTCTTGTGTTCGCGGCAATCGCAGCCGTTGCATTGTTCGAAGGCCCTATGAATAACGCCGTCGCATTTGCATTGGGGAGGGTGACGCCGCTCGCCGCCCAATTTACCTTTACGCCCACCCGAACAACAACGGCAACCCCAACGCTCACCGGTACGGCTACGCTTACGGTTACCTCCACGCCGCTGCCCACCGCAACCTCCACGCTGACCCCTTCGCCAACTCCAACGCTAAAGCCCACCTTGGTGGCTGTCGCTCCGAATGGACCTTGGTTGGCGATGTATGGCCCGCAGGGGCTGTGGGTTGCCCCACCGGACGGTTCATTTGTCACACAAGCCGAGACGGGAACCGTCTCCGAGCATGAATTCGCACGCGGTGTAGCGCCATCCGGCGGACATGCTGCCTATATCGTCGATGACGGGTCCTCAAAATTAGCGCTGAATATTCTCCAGCTGCCCGAGCTCAAACAGGTCGCCTCGCTGCAGCTGCTCTCGCAGGATGTCCAGACGGCAATGGCCTCGGCAAACCCGCCCGCCGGGCTGTCCGAAGGACTGCGGGCCATCCGCGAGCAGAATGCGATGGCCTGGTCGCCGGACGGGCGCACGCTGGCTTTTATTGCCATGCGTGACCAGCCGGCGGCCGACCTCTATCTGTACTCCCTGGACAGCGGCGACATCACCCGCACCGAGAGCCAGCCCAGTCACGCCTACAACCCAAGCTGGTCTCCGGACGGTCGCTACCTGGTCTTCTTCAGCGCCAGCAGTTTCGGCAAGGGGAGCGGTTTTAAAATGGACGGCGTCTGGGCGCTGAACGTCGATGATCGCAAGGTGCGCCAGCTGTACAAAACCGGAGGCGAGGGAGAGGTGATCGTTGGCTGGAAGCAGCCGCATACCTTCCTGGTTTATACTTGGGACGCGATTTGCCAGGCCACCAATCTGCGCCTGATCGATGCGGAAACCAACTTGAGCAGCTGGGTTCTGCAGCGCTGCTTCACCACAGCAGCGCAAGATCCCGAGACCGGCAATATCCTGATCTCGATGGAAGAGGAAGTTGCAGCGAATTGTGCGTGCAGTACCAGCAAGGCAGACCCTGGCATGTATTACGTGCCTGCCGGGCTGGGACTGCCGCAGCAAATCGGTTCACAAGCGGTCGACCGGCTGATATGGGACGAAGGAACGCGCCTGTTCTATGCCGGTACAGATACCCACTGGGATTCAGCCTTCAACACGGAAGGAACTCCGGTCTCCTTGCCGTTTGAGTTCCTCGATACGCTGCCGGTGGTGTCACGTGCCAGTGGTTTAACGGCATGGATTAAGCCGGGGGTCCAGCCCGGACTGTGGGTTCGCGAACAGGGCGGCGAGCTGCAGCAGGTTTACGAAGGCTTCGTACTCACTCCGTTGTGGAACCCTGACGGAACCACCTTATTCTTCTTCGCCGGAGAGCAGCTGTGGAAGGCGCAAGCGCCAGACTTTAACCCCCAATCGCTGAAAACGTTTGAGGGCCCATTACTCGGCGCTGCTTGGGTGCCAAAATGAACTTCGAACAAGCCAAACAAGAATACTTGCGGTTGAAGGAATTGTATGGGAAGGGAGAGCTTAGCCCGGAGCAATACGAGCGAGCTGTGCTCAACCTGCGAGTGAACGACAAGGAAGGCCAGACCTGGCAAATCGGATTAACCAGCGGCGCCTGGTACCGAAAGGAGGGCACGCGCTGGGTAGAAGACACACCGGCTTCCGGCGGCACGGCTGTGCGCGCCGAACGGACCTTCTTTGGGGCGCCCGTTTGGCTGGCAATGGCTGTTGGCGGGGCGGGTGTGGTGACCGTTCTGGGTGTGTTTGTCATCTCCCTGTTTTTCCTGTTGAACAGCGGGGCTTTCCCTGCGGCTCGAGTTATCACGGCGACCTTTGGACCTTCATTGGCCCCGGCGCCCATGACCCTGACTGCCGCCGCCGCTCAGGATGCAGCGACGAGCACGCCTTCTCCGAAGCCCTCGTCCGCCGCTGAGGAGGTGGTGGACCCGGTGACCGACCCAGCAATTGAGGATACTGAAACGCCTGAGCCGGCGGATACCGCCAGCCTGACCGAAACGCCCGAGCAAACCACCCAGCAGGTTGGTCAGAATACGCCGGAAGCAACACCTACCAAGACACGAACGCCCAAGCCGAGCAACCCGGATCTTATTTACCGGGTTTGGAAATCGATCAGTTATACGAACTTCGAACGCGAAGATGCCATCCAGGATGAATGGGTCGATGCGCTCGAATGGGATTATGACAATTATGATTACGTCAACTACAAAGGACGCAACAGCCTCTTGTTTACTTTTATCGACAATCCGCTCGATATCAGTTCGTACAGTTATGACACTTCTCCTGATGTGGAGATTGAAGAGGTCTTTGCTTTCCCTGCGAACAACCAAACGGCTTCTGTCGATTTAATCTGCCGAAACGATGATTGGGCCAGTTATTACTTTTTCAACATCAGCCGCACTCACTGGTATTTAAGTAAGTGGCTGGAGGATGATGACGCTGAAATCTTGCTGGACGAGGGAAATACACCCAACGGTGTCAAAAGCGGGGAGTGGGGGCGGTATGTGATGCGCTGCGATGGTAGTCAGATCACCGTTTGGCTGAACGGCGCCCTGCTCTCGGACGTTGAAGACGATTCGGTCGATATCGGTTACTGGACAGTCAGCCTGTATTACAATGAAGAAGAGGGTGAAAACACAAGCATGTACTTCACTTCTCATCGTGTGTATGAAAGAACAGATGACGAATTTGGGGATGTGCTGGACCGCATACAACTCAATGATGTGAACGTAACCCTGGATCAGGGCTTGCGGAAAGAGAGCGATCTGTATTCCCTGGCGCTCTCTTTCGATAACCGCTCAGAGGAATCGCACGACTTGAAGGCGGAAAACGTTTACTTGCTGGGGGCGGATGGCGCCCGCTATCCGGCCGTGGTCAGCCCGCCGCAAACGACCGTGCTGGCGCCGTTCAAGTTCCCGTACTCCGTCAAACAACAACAGGTCTCGTCCGGCCTGGTTTACTTCCGCGGCCTGGACGACAGCGCAATCAGTGACGGGCTCGAACTGGTGGTCGACCTGATCGATTGGAACCTTGGGCAGGCGCGCTTCAAGCTTCCAACCGAGTAAGCAATCTGGGTCCATTGATTTGAACGGTAGATAACCGGATTGAACCCATAGAAGGAGAATTTAATGTTACACGCCCGCACCCCTTTGGCCACGCTTTTGGCGCTGGCCTTGCTGCTTTCGGCTTGTACGATGGCAACACCTACCGCCGCTCCGGCGACAGCAATCCCGCCAGCGCAGTCTACCATGACGGCTGCTCCACAAACCGCAGATCTGCCCACCGCCACCGCACAAGCTCCCAGCCCGACGCCCAATCCGCCTGAGACGCTCACCCCAGCAGCGACGGTGGCCGAGAACATGACGCCGGTGATTTCCTCGTCGAACGCGTCTCTTTTACAGCAAGTGGAGGAAGTCGATGTGGCTAACCCGGCTGGGCTGGACTGGTCGGAAGATGGGCAGATTGTGGGGGTGATGAACCGGGATGGGCTTGTGCTGTATGATGCGGCCAATATGCAGCAAGTTTCTACCGCACTGGCGCAGAATCCGGTGGTTCTGCTCGACTTCTCGGCCAATACGCGCCTGATGGCCTTCACCGACGATCAGATGACGATCACGCTTCGTAACCTATCCTCCGGCAGCATCGTCCAGACGATCGATGTGGGCGGCATGTTCATGGCGGCGAATTTCTCGCCGGACGGCAGCAAACTGGCCGTCTCGCTGGCGGACGAGATTGCTATCCGCATCTACGATACCACGACCGGACAGGTGCAGGAAACGCTGACCGGCTTCGAGACGGCTGCGCCGGTCTATTCCGGCCGGTTCTCGGCCGACGGCAAACACATCATCTGGATTGCGCGGGCAACCGTACAGGTCGTCAACCTGGAAACCGGCGAATCCAGCCCCTACTTCTCACACGAAGACTTTGTCAGCGCCGAGGCGCTCTCGCCCGATGGTTCCGTGTTGGCGACGGCCGCGGCCGGGACGGTTGATAACGAGTATGCGCCGTTCATCCAGCTGTGGGACGTGCAAACCGGCCAATCCTTGGGGCGCCTGCTCACCGGTCAAGACCCCTCGAACGCCCTGTCTTTCGCTCCCGATGGGCGCACCCTGGCCTCCGGAACCGGTTCGCAGGTGATCCTTTGGGACGCGAGCAGCCAGGAACAGCTGGCAGTTCTGAGCGCCCATACCGAAGGGGTGAGCGCGGTGGCGTTCTCTCCGGACGGCCGCTCGCTGGCTTCGGCCGCTTCCGACGGCACGCTGCGCATTTGGCAGGTGGAACGCTAAGAGACCGAATTTGACAGTGGATGCTGTGTGTCTTGACAGACGGCATCCGCGGTCCTTCTCCATCGCTATCCCGGTTATCAACCTTGAAAGTAACCGGATAGAACGATATCTTTTTTTTCAGTTTTGCGCTATCATCATAACGTGCGAACATCAGATTCTCCTTACCTGGCTGACTGGTTTGCCATTTCCTTAAGGTGGGTAGCCTTATTGGCGATGGCGATGGCCTTATCCACAGGTGGCATTACCCTGGTGTCAGGGACCTTGCTGGCTGCCGGCGGTTTGTGGAATCTCTTCAACTCGGTGCTTGCCGTGCGTAACCTGCGGCTCAAGGAGCACCGCATGTTGAACGTGCTGGCGGACGGTTTCATCAGCTTCCTGCTGTTCCTGTCAACCGGTGGGATGAATGGGCCGTTGATCTGGGCGAGCTTGCTGGCGCTGTTTTCCTCGGCCATCTACTTCGAAGTGCGCGGCGTGATCACCGTGGCGGTGGTCCTTTCGGCGCTGCAGGCAGTGGCTTCTCTGGTGCAGCTGCGGCCAACCGACCCGATTGTGCTGGCGCTGCTGGCGATTTTGAACCTGGTCGTGGGCGCTTTGCTTGGCATTTCGAGCGTCCAGCTGATCCAATGGCTGCGGCGGTTGTACGGCAGGCAGGTCGAGCGGCGCAGTCAGGATCTTGTGAAGGCGGCGCGCCAGGAGCGCATCCGGGTGCGCGACCTGTACCAGATGATCGAGACGCTCAATGCCACGCTCAATTACCAGCGGGTTTTGGAGACAGCGCTCGACCTGGGCACGACGGCCCTCGAACAGAATGGCAGCCCGAACGACAAGATCATCAGCGCGGTGCTGCTGTTCCACGAGCATAACTTGCAGGTTGGCGCATATCGCGGCCTGTCGGCGACGGACCTGCGCACGGAATTCCCGGCGGAGCAGGGCGCGCTGTCCGAGGTGATCAAGAGTGGTGAGACCCAACTGGTTTCGCACCCGATCAACGATCCGGAAATGTCGATGATCGGAGCCCTGGAGCGGGTCGGAGCGGCCCTGCTCTTGCCGCTCAACCGCGGGCTGGATTCTTATGGGCTGATGCTGTTTGCCCACCCCGACCCGGCTTACTTTACAATCGAGCGTCGCGAGCTGATGGAAGCCATCAGCCATCAGGCGGTGATTGCGATCCAGAATGCGCGCCTGTTCCAAGACCTGGAGCAGGAAAAAGAGCATATTATTGAGGCGCAGGAAGAAGCGCGCAAGAAGCTGGCGCGCGACCTGCACGATGGACCGGCCCAATCGCTGGCGGCGATTGCCATGCGAGTGGGATTGGCGCGCAAGCTGCTCGACCACAATGCGGACAGCATTCCGGCCGAGCTGGAACGGATCGAGGACCTGGCGCGGCGCACGACCCAGGAGATCCGGCATATGCTGTTTACCTTGCGACCGCTGGTGTTGGAGTTGGAGGGGCTGCCGGCTGCGCTGCAGGCCATGGCCGATAAGATCCGCGAGACCTTTCAGCAGGAAGTGAGACTGGAGGTGGACCCGGGGGTGGTACAGCAGATCGAGATCTCCAAGCAGACGGCCATCTTCTACATCGCCGAAGAGGCAGTCAATAACGCTCGCAAGCACAGCAACGGAGCCGACATCTGCCTGCGCCTGAACCCGCTGCCGCAGAGCAAATCGATTGCCTTGCTAGAGATCATCGACAACGGACCCGGGTTCGACCTGGCGGCCATCCAGAGCTCTTATGACCGGCGTGGCAGCCTGGGGATGGTCAACCTGCGCGAGCGGGCCGACCTGATCAGTGGGCTGCTGCAGATTGACTCGCATCCGGGCGAGGGCACGCGGGTGATGGTTTATATTCCATTGACCGAGGAAGCCGCCGATCAACTCCAGCGAGGGCAAATCCAGCCATAGAAGCTGCCTGAGCAATCGGAGTGGGCGCTGTTGGTGGAGCGCTGCTGCAGCAGGGCTTCTTTTAGAGAATGACAAGGAATTATGTCAGCGTCGTTGGCGACGCGCATGGGGGAAGCTCCATGAGCAGCCGCAGCGGCGCTTTTTGTTAGAACCGGGAGGCAAGGGACCATGCCGCTCAAAGCGGGCATCTATTATTCGTCATCCGGGGACAGGAAGGTGGGCTGCCCGCCGGTTGTTTTGATCCATGGCGCCGGCTCGAATCACCTGGTGTGGGCGTCGGAACTGCGGCGTTTGACAGGTTTCCGGTCGCTGGCGATCGACCTGCCCGGTCACGGGCGTTCGGAGGGCGCGGCACGACAGACGATCGAGGCTTATGCCGAAAGTGTTACCCATTTCCTATCGGCATTCGACATTTACCAGGCGATCCTGATTGGGCATTCGATGGGCGGGGCGGTGGCTCTGCAGATTGCGCTGAGCGAGCCCAACCGGGTGGCGGCGTTGGGATTGATCGCCAGCGGCGCCTACCTGGCTGTGCCGCGTGAGCTGATGGAGGCGCTTTCCAACCCGGCGATGATGCCGTTGGCACTTCAGTGGCTGCGCCAACGGCTGTTCGGTCCAGAGGTGAGCGATGACCTGGCGCGGCGCACGGTCGAGGGCTTGAAGGCGGCCCGCCCGGGGGTATTGTCCAATGATTGGCAAGCCTGCGCTCGCTTTGACGTTCGCTCGCAGGTTGGACAACTGCGTCCCCCGCTTTGGCTGGCAGCCGGGGTAGAGGACCATCTGCTGCCGCTGTCATCGGTGCATTTCCTCGCAGCTCAGGCCCCGGATGCCCGGCTCCATCTGGTGCCGAATGCCGGGCACATGCTGATCCTTGAGCGGCCCAGGCTGCTGGCGCAGGGATTGGAGGCATTCTTGAAACAATACATCTTCTGTTAGCAAACGGAGCCGGATGCGCAGGTGTAGAGACGAAGAGAGAGGCGGAGATTTTTCTCCGCCTCTCTCTTCGTCTCTGGTTCCCTGCGTTAGGTTGGGTCTAGGGAGCGAACAGGACATACTGCTGCAGGAAGCGCTCGGTTTGCTGCAGGAAATCTGCTGTGGTTTCAGACTTGCGAAAGCCGTGGCCTTCGCCTTCGTACACCTGATACATATAGGGGATGCCGCGCTGGCGGAGCAGCTTTACGATCTCCTCCGACTGGCTGGGCGGCACGACCTTGTCTTCATTCCCCTGGAAGATGGCGAGCGCATCCCGGATTTGATCTGCATGGAACACCGGCGACCAGGCATGGAATTGCTCGGCGGCCTCGGGCAGCGCGCCAACCAGGGAGTCGTTGTAATGCGCCTCGAATTTGTGGGTGTCCATGTTGAGGGTGAACAGATTGCTGACCCCATACAGGCATACCCCGGCTTTGAACAGCCCAGGGCGCTGCACGAGCGCGTTCAGCACGGTGTAGCCGCCGGCGCTGCCGCCCATGATGACCAGCTTAGAGGCGTCCGCCAGGCCTTGCGCCGCCAGGGCTTCAGCCGCCCCGGCCGCATCTTCCACATCTACCCGGCCCCAATTGCCAAGCAGCGCTTTTTGATAGCTGCGACCGTAGCCGGTGCTTCCGCGGTAATTCAGCTCCAGCCAGCCATAGCCGCGTGAGGTAAAGTAAGCGATTTCGGCGTTGTAGCGCTCGGCGGTCATGGAGGTGGGGCCGCCGTGGACGTGCACGATGGCTGGAGGCAGGCCCTCGCCCTCGACGTTGGGGTTCGTGGGGGGATAGTAGCTGCCGTAAACGGACGTACCGTTGGGGGCCTTCCAGGAGATTTGGCCGGGTTCGGCGAACCAGCCGGCTGGGACGTTCTCGGACTGGCTGTATGCGGCTGTGTGCAGTTGAGCGTCATCCAACAAGACAACGCGAGTAGGGATTGACGGGGATGAACCGAGGAAGGCCAACCGATCTCCGGCGGGCGAGACAGCCACCTGGCTGATCCAGGTGTAGGGGTCTTCAACCACGGGTTTGGCTGCACCGCTGCTCAGTTCCACTACCCAGAGCGAAGAGCGGGCAGATTGGATGCGGGTGTGGTAGATGCTTTGGCTGTCGTGACTCCAACCATAGACACGCACCCCCTGCACCCAGGCCGGCGCTCCGACGTGGTAGCCTTCGGCGGCCACCAGCGTGCGGCGCTCGCCGCTTTCCAGGTCGAGCAGCACGAGCTGATCCCACTCGCCCTTCCCGGCAATGTAGGACAGGTAGCGGCCGTCGGGGGAGAATTCGGGCTGCAGGATGGGGATCGTGTTGTCGCCGTCCACCAACTGATCCTCGACCAGCTTCGGCGGCGAGCCCTCGACGCGGCCCAGCTTGAGCCGCGTTCCGTCCCAGGGCATGTTGGGATGATCCCACTCGATCCAGGCCACACGCCGTCCATCCGGATGCCAGACCGGCTGCATGTAGAAATCGGCGCCTTCGGCGAGCTTCTGCGGCCAACTGCGGCCTTCGGCGTCTACGATGCCCAGCAGGTCCAGGTCGCCCTGGTTGAATACATAGATCACCCAGCGCCCGTCGGGTGACAAGGCCGGGGAGGCGCACGAGCCGAAATCGGGGGTGATGGGACTGGCGAAGCCGCTTTCCAGGCTCTTGCGATAGAGGCGACCGTCGCGAGCGGCAAAGACGAGCGCGCCGTTGGCCGCGGTGAAATCGCCGCCGCCGTATCCGATCCGGCCCTGCACCGACTGCTCATCGGTCAGGCTGCGGGGGGCGTCGTCGCCGTTTTTGGCGATCAGTGAGTTCTGCCCGGAGCGGCCTTCCAGCCAGACCAGGGTCTGCCCGTCGCCCCACTGGACGTCTTGCAGGCGCAGTTGAAGGCTGACCAGCCGAGCGCTGATGGGGCTGGGCCATAATCCGAAGGGGAGAGATTTTTTGGAATGTGTCGATTTCATAGACGCCGCCTACAGATAGGGCTCGATCTTATCGAGCACGCGATCCTTGGGATGGAAACCGGTCAGGCGCTGCTTGACCTGGCCCTGAACGAACAAGATCAGCGTAGGAACCGACATGACCTGGAACTGGATGGCCAGATTGGAGCTTTCGTCCACGTCCAGTTTGGCCAGGCGCACCTTGCCGCTAAGGCCGGCTGCCAACTTTTCCAGCTCCGGCTCCAACCGCTTGCATGGACCGCACCAAACCGCGCCAAATTCGAGCAGCACCGGCTCGTCGGCGTGGAGAACAGCCTGTTCGAAGTTTTCTTCATTAATCTGTAGAAATGGACTCATTACCCCTCCTTGATTAAATAAATAGAGGCAGGTGGGTGTGACGCTCCTGCCTTCGTTTGGCTTACTTTTTATATTTTTCGCGCAGCTCGCGCGGGCGCCACAACTCGATCAGGTCCCCCTCTGTGGAACTGCTCAGTTCGTTCCAGTGCTTGATCGGCAAAACGACGTAAGCGATGGCGGCGGTGGACAGCGGCTCCATGCCGCGAGTGAGGATTTGAAGCAGGCCTTCAAGCCCGGGATTGTGCCCGACGATCATGATCCGTTCGATCTCGTCCGGCAGGAAGCGCAGCACATCCAGATAGTTTTCAGGCTCGCCCAGGTAGAACGATTCGAGATATTGGACTTCCCCGATGAAACCGCTGGTTTCGGTGATGGCCTGCACGGTCAGCTTCGCCCGCTCGGCAGTGGAGGATAAAATTTCCTGTGGAACCAGTTCTTTCTCTCGAAGGAGCAGCCCCATCATGGGTGCATCCTTCTTCCCGCGCTTGTTGAGCGGCCGCAGATGATCTTCGAGATCGTGGTCTTTCCAACTCGATTTTGCATGACGCATCAGCAGGAGTGTTTTCATATCAGAAGTTCCTCCACAAACAGAAAATGTGAACTCTGGAGCAAACCGAATTTAGTATAACATGGAATCAGGGTGATGCTGAGGGTGAGAGCGAGCCTGGGGAGCATGGTGATCCGCAGATGGATTGGGGGTAGACAACGCTAACTATCCCAATAGAACCGCCTATGACTGTTCCAAATCAGAGTACAATAGTAGGAAATCAAGGAGGAACACTTGCTGCCAGAGCTGAATCCCGAAGAAATTAAACGCTATTCACGTCATTTGTTAATTCCCGAGGTGGGAATGGAAGGCCAGCGCAAGCTGAAAGCGGCTTCGGTATTGGTGGTCGGCAGCGGGGGTTTGGGTTCGCCGGTGGCGCTGTACCTGGCTGCGGCCGGAGTAGGGCGTATTGGCATCGTGGATTACGATGTGGTGGACACCTCGAATTTGCAGCGCCAGGTGCTGCACAGCAGCGAGGCGGTGGGTAAGGCCAAGGTGGAATTGGCTCAGCGGCGGCTGCTGGCGCTCAACCCGGATATCCAGGTAGACGCCTACGACACGGCTTTCACGTCTGAGAATGCCCGCCAGATCGCCGAGCCTTACGATATCCTGGTCGACGGAACCGACAACTTCCCTACCCGCTACCTGATCAACGATTTGGCTGTGTTTACCGGCAAGCCGTACGTCTACGGCTCAATCTTCCGCTTCGAGGGCCAGGTGAGCGTGTTTGACGCGCACGAGGGCCCTTGCTATCGCTGCCTGTTCCCGGAACCGCCGCCGCCCGGCTCGACCCCCAGCTGCTCGGAGGCAGGCGTGTTCGGTGTGCTGCCTGGCACGGTCGGCACGCTGCAAGCCACCGAGACGCTCAAGCTGATCCTGGGCATCGGCGAGCCGCTGACCGGCAAGCTGCTGCTGTATGACGCCCTGGAGATGAGCTTCATGACCGTGAAGCTGCGCAAGAACCCGGCCTGCAAAGTGTGTGGAGAGCATCCCGAGATCACGGAGCTGATCGACTACGAGGATTTCTGCGGCGCACCGATAAAGGAGATCCCGGAGGAGGAGGCGCAGTCGCCGTGGGACATCACGCCGCGCCGGCTGGCGAAGCGGCTGCAAGAGCTCAACCCGCCGCTGCTGCTGGACGTGCGCCAGCCGGTGGAGCGGATGATCGCCGATTTGCCGAATTCCAAGATGATCCCGCTGGATCAGCTGCCGGATCGCCTGGAGGAACTGCATCCTTCTCAAGACATTGTGGTATTCTGCCGGTCAGGTCAGCGCTCAAGCCGAGCGGTCGAGTTCCTGCACCAGGCCGGCTTCGAACAGGCCCGCAACCTGCGCGGCGGGATCAACGCCTGGTCGCAGGAAGTGGATCCGGACGTGCGGCAGTACTAAAGAGAGCCGCCCGCCTGGGCCGCTCTTTGCTTTGCGAACAATTCGGTATAATAGACCAAGAATTATCGAAGGGATGGATAAACGATAATGGTAGAACGAAACAACGGAAACGTACAGGCCGCGCCAACTTTGCTGGCTGTTTTGGCTCATCCAGACGACGAGACGTTTGGCATCGGTGGGACACTGGCGCTGTATGCAAGGCGCGGGGTAAAGGTGCACCTGGTTTGCGCCACGCGCGGCGAGGTGGGCGAGATCGATCACGGAGTATATGCAGGGCCACGCAACAAAGGCCGAGGTGCGCGAGTCCGAGCTGCGCTGCGCAGCCGGGGTTTTAGGGCTTTCAGGCGTACACTTCCTCGACTACCGCGACTCGGGTATGCCCGGCACGCCCGATAACCAGCACCCGCGCGCGCTGGTCGCCCAGCCGCTCGATCAAGTCGCCGGCGAGATCACCGCCTGGATCCGGCGCCTGAAGCCGCAAGTTGTGATCACCTTTGACCCGATTGGCGGCTACCGCCACCCGGATCACATCGCGATCCATAACGCCACGGTGCATGCATTCTATGCCGCCGGCGACCCGCAGGCTTACCCGGACGAACTGCCGCCGTACCAGCCGCAGCGCCTGTTCTTCCACGTCATTCCGCACGGCTTCTTGCGCCTGGCGGTGCGGCTGATGCCGCTGTTTGGGAAGGACCCGCGGCGGACCGGACGCAATCAGGATATCGACCTGGCGGCGATCTCGGAGGTACAGTTCCCGGTGCACGCCATGGTCGATTTTCGCCCGGTGGCAGACGTGCGCGATCGGGCGACCGCCTGTCATGCCAGTCAGGGTGGTGGGATGCTGTTCCAAGGGCTGCTCGGGCGGGCGCGCAAGCTGCTCGCCACCCGCGAGACCTTCATGCAAGCCTATCCCAAGCCGGAAAAAGGCCGCATTTTGCACGATCTGTTCCAAGGCGTCACCGTCGAGCAGGAACTGCAGCCTGCTGAAGAGGAAAAACTAACCACATAGAGGAGAACAATCACCCATGTCAGACCCCATCGGGCCCGAATTCATGCGCCAGACCGAATTAAAAGCCCTCGGCCCCTCTCAAGCGGAGCAGGGGCAGCCCATGCCGCCGCTCGAACTGCCTTTCCCGCAAGACGCGCAACGGATCCCGCTGCCCAAGCCAAGCGATATCCAGGCCCCCGAGATGAGCCTGCGGGAGGCCGTGGAACAGCGCCGAACGATCCGGAACTACACCGGGCAGCCGCTGACCCTGGAAGAGCTGGCTTACTTGCTGTGGATTTCGCAAGGGGTCAAGCGCATCTCCTCACGGCCTTCCACGGCGCGCACGGTGCCGTCTGCCGGGGCGCGGCACGCCTTCGAGACCTACGTGCTGGCCAATCGGGTGGAAGGGCTGCAGCCGGGGCTGTACCGCTACCTGGCGATCGAGCAGTCCCTGCTGCCGGCCAACCTGTCGGATGAAATCAACGAGCAGATCACCCAGGCGTGCGACAACCAGAACCAGGTGCGCACCAGCGCTGCGACGTTCATCTGGGTGGCGGTCATGGAGCGGATGGTGTATCGCTACGGCCAGCGTGGCTACCGCTACCTGCACCTGGATGCCGGGCACGTTTGCCAGAACTTGTACCTGGCGGCCGAGAACATCGGCGCGGGTGCGTGCGCCATCGCCCACTTCAAGGACGACGAGCTGAACCAGGCGCTGGCGGTGGATGGGGAGCAGCAGTTTGTGATCTACCTGGCTTCGGTGGGGAAGAAGCAGCCGCGAGCCTGACGCGAGCCGCAGGACACTAAGAGACAGCAAAGGCGCAAGAGGTTTGGAAATAACCAACCTCTTGCGCCTTTGCTGTCTCTTAGTGTCCTGCGGCTGTGCGTTACGCTCGCGGCTTGTCGCTCGCACGAACATTCAGGTCTTCGGGGGAGAAGGAAAGACCCTCCAGCTCGGCGAAGCTCAGGTGTTGGGCCTGCAGCTGGCGGTTCGCTTTCAGACGCCGGAACAAGTCCAGGTAGCTGGCGTTGATGCGCGCCTCCCAATCCAGGCCGAGTTGATCTGCGAGGGTGTGGATCGTCTCGGCGTCGGGCGCTTCGATCTCGGAGAAGCTGCCGTAGGGCATCTCGTCCAGGGTAATCTCTGCGCCGCCGAAGTGGTAGGTGGTGCGGAACTTTTCGTACATGACCATCACCTCGTAGCCGAGGGCCTCCAGCAGGTGAGTGGCGGCTTCCAGATCGCTGACCTGGAATTCGATCTCGCGGCGCACCGCCACGCTCTGCCCGGCTTCGGCGGGGCCCTTGTAGGTCATGCGGATCGCCGAATCCTGGCGCAAGCGCAGCACCTGACCGCGAGCCGACAGGGCCTGACCGGGCGTGTCGAAGCGCAAGTTGATCTCTCGCACGCGCGGCTTGGCCAGCTCAGCGCCGGACTGCTCCAAACGCCGGCGCAGGCCGTCGAGGTTGGAGAGGTAGAATTTGGCTTCAATTTCTTTTTCGTTCATCTTGTCCTTGCCGTGAAAATGGATCGATTTGGCCATGCTTGAAAGATTCTAAGGATGTTCAAAGTCCTTCGAATCGGCGGGCGTGAGCGAGACTGCCTGAAAACGAGGATCGCTGCGCAAGACGGTGAAGGCATACACCAGCAGCACGATGGTCAGGATCAAGGCGAAGGGCAAGGGGGCGCGGGCTGCGCTGGAGCGCGCAAGGAACAGGCGGTCGATCCAGTAGGTGACGGCGATGAAGAGACCGGTGAAGATGGTGAACTTGCGCGACCAGCGCAAGCCGAGCCACAGGCCAACTGCAGCGACCGTGGAAAACGTACCCCACAGCGCGCCGCTGACCGCCAGATACAGCGGTCCGGGCCACACGCCCAGCGCCTGCAAGACGGCCCAGAGGGGGATGGTCTGACCCACCCGCAGCCAGCCCATCACCCCGAAGAACAACAGCCCGTAGGCCAGCAAGCGTACGCTGAACGTCCGGCGCCGGGGCGGCCTGGGCAGATACTGGGTTGACCCTGGGCGATTCATCGAAATTTCACTTCCCATGCATGCACGTGTTCCGGTTCCGCATATTCAAATCCTGGGCCTCAATCCGCACAGCGCCGGCCTTCGCAATGCTGACGCGCACGCCTGTGGAGCCCGGCAGCGCCTCGGCCTGTGAAAATTGCAACGGCTGCCCGGACTGCTCTACCGGCTCGGACGGCCGCGCTGTGATGGTGATTATAGCATGAGGAGAATATACCCGTCAGCGCCACTTGCGCCGGCAGCCCGGCAGCGGCTTCAATCCCCCTCGCAAGCGCCCGTAAAGGATAAGACAGGGCAGAACCTAACTACTGCTACTCCATGCCAGTGGGAGGAACGTACACGTTTCAATCCCCTCGCGCAGCACCCTGTAAAGGGTTAGACGGGGCATAACGATTCCAACCTCATGGTGTCAAGCCTAATAGGGGCAATAATTATAGTTTCAATCCCCTTAGACGGGGCATAACGATTCCAACCGCCTCCGGTCATCACCGATACCTCGTCGGTAACGTTGTTTCAATCCCCTTAGACGGGGCATAACGATTCCAACCTTCTGAACTTGGCTCCGTAGGCTGACTATCGGGTATGTTTCAATCCCCTTAGACGGGGCATAACGATTCCAACCATGGCGGGATCGGTCGAACAACGGTCGCTAGCAGTTTCAATCCCCTTAGACGGGGCATAACAATTCCAACACGTGCGATAATTACAGACGAAACGGTTAGTGAAAGTTTCAATCCCCTTAGACGGGGCATAACGATTCCAACAGCCTTGCGATGCATGCAATCCTGGACGCCTCGATGTTTCAATCCCCTTAGACGGGGCATAACGATTCCAACATGCCGCCGTGTCGAGATGCCGCTGCAATGTCGATGTTTCAATCCCCTTAGACGGGGCATAACGATTCCAACGCCGAGCTGCACTCTCCTGTTGGCCTGAACTATCGAAGTTTCAATCCCCTTAGACGGGGCATAACGATTCCAACATGCTGCAAGACGATTTCAGACGTGAACTTCGAAGTTTCAATCCCCTTAGACGGGGCATAACGATTCCAACTGCTTCCAGTGCTCGATAGCTTGCACGTAGTCCGTCATGTAGTTTCAATCCCCTTAGACGGGGCATAACGATTCCAACTCCATCGTCTATCCAGGTAACTAGATCCGGTCGATAGTTTCAATCCCCTTAGACGGGGCATAACGATTCCAACATGAACTACTGTTCATAGAGTTAGTCCGTGTGCCTGAAGTTTCAATCCCCTTAGACGGGGCATAACGATTCCAACCATGTCGTGGTGACTGAGATCTAGTCGAGGTATATGAAGGTTTCAATCCCCTTAGACGGGGCATAACGATTCCAACTCAGTGACTTCATGGTTCTAGACGTCTGAATGGGAACAGTTTCAATCCCCTTAGACGGGGCATAACGATTCCAACCGTGGGTCAATCCTGGAATCACTCTGGGTGGTTTCAATCCCCTTAGACGGGGCATAACGATTCCAACAATTCGGTACAAGTCTTCTGGAGGGAAACCTCGTAGTTTCAATCCCCTTAGACGGGGCATAACGATTCCAACGACTGCCGTGTCAGATGGAATCAGATGCACTTCAGGTTTCAATCCCCTTAGACGGGGCATAACGATTCCAACAATCGGACAATGATTGCAATCGGAGATCTGCATGCAGTTTCAATCCCCTTAGACGGGGCATAACGATTCCAACCATGCACGAGCAAGTCGTGTACACGTCATCGGCTATAGTTTCAATCCCCTTAGACGGGGCATAACGATTCCAACTATGCTGCAGATAATGCTCAATGCAGCATCTGCTCAAGTTTCAATCCCCTTAGACGGGGCATAACGATTCCAACAGTGCCTTTAAAATCTCTCGTTTCCGCTTCTCTACGCTATTATACATCTTTTTTGCTCTCGATTGTACCGGCTTTGCGAACCATCGGTAGACGAAAGGCAAAACAGCGCAAATCGACTAAAATTGGACGTTCGTCTACCAAAATTCCTCGCCAATTCTCTTTCTTGCTCACCAGTTCTCCTTTTTTCTCCATTTGCGAACGGTATCCGCTTCAATTCGTTATCCGGTAGATCTCTCTCCCCAATCTCGGCGTTCGGCATTGCCCAATCCATTCTAACCGGTCCAATCGAATTGGGCGCCTGGCATTCGGGTAGGGCAGAAAGCGATCCAGCCATACAGCTCTTTGCTCTGCTCCCTTTCAAGGTCCTCTCAACCGAATGCGTTCGCCCTGCGCCGGCAGCCCTCTCGCTAGCGCAGCTGATCGAGGTACTTCAGGCCCGAGCCGGTGTTGAGCAGCACCACCCGCTCGTCCGGCTGCACCAGCCCACGCCGCTGGGCTTCTTGCAGCCCGGCCAGGGCAGCGGCGCCTTCGGGCGCGACGAAGAACCCCTCGGCTGCGGCCAGCGTTTGCTGAGCGGCCAGGATCGCCGCGTCGCTCACCGCCAGGGCGGCGCCGCGACTCTGATCGATGGTTTCCAGGATCAAGCGGTCGGCGAAGCTCTTGGGCACGCGCAGGCCGGAGGCGGCGGTTTGGGCGCCTTGCCAGAACTCGCAGGTCTTGGCGCCCGCTTCGAAGGCTTGAACCACCGGGGCGCAGCCCTCCGCCTGCACGGCGATCATGCGCGGCCGGCGGCTGCCGGCCAGCCAACCGAGCGCGGCCAGCTCTTGGAAGGCTTTCCAGATGCCCACCAGCCCGGTGCCGCCGCCGGTCGGGTAGAAGATCACATCCGGCAGCTGCCAGTCGAAGCTCTCGGCGATCTCGAAGCCCATCACCTTTTTCCCTTCCAGGCGGTAAGGCTCCTTGAAGGTCGACAGGTCGAACCAGCCCTCGGCTTGGGCCTTCTGATCGGCAAAGCGGGCGGCATCGCTGATCAGGCCGTCCACCAGGATCACTTCGGCCCCGGAAATGCGGCATTCCAGCTGATTGGCGAAGGGAGTGTCGGCAGGCATAAACACGCAGGCAGTCATCCCGGCCCGAGCGGCGTAAGCGGCCATGGCGCCCCCGGCGTTCCCGGCGGTAGGAATGATGACCTTTTGCACGCCCAGCTCTTTGGCCTTCGAGATGGCGGCGGATAGCCCACGGGCTTTGAAACTGGCGGTGGGATTGATACCTTCGTCCTTGAGGTACAGGTCGTTAAGGCCAAGCTGCCCACCCAGGCGCGGCAGCGGCAGGGTGGGCGCTTCGCCTTCGCCGAGGGTGACGGCGTTTTCGGCGCGCTTGACCGGCAGCATCTCACGCCAGCGCCACATGCCCTTCGGGCGACAGGCGAGTTGTTCTTGGGTGAGGGCGGCCTTGATGGCTGGCAAGTCGTAGCGGGACAACAGCGGCGATTGGCAGTCGTGGCAGAAGGTTTGGAGCTGATCGGGTTCGTAGGTCCGGCCACAGCCGGGGCATTCGAGTGTGAGCAGGTAGCTGCGCCATACGGTTTTGGTTGCGATCATCGTGGGGAGGAATCCTTTTGCTGTATTTATTTCATTCTAACCCTATTCAAGCGGCCTGGATGACAATAATTTGCGCTTTGAAAGGATATTGCAAAGTAAAACGGAGCGATTCCAGTGGAAAATAGAGGTAGAGATTCTCGCACTTAGCGTGCGCGGGATGATTTTGGTTGGCGGTTGACTTGCCAGCAGCGGCAGCCGGCATCCGCAAGGGCTTCTTGACAGGCGTTAAAAGTTGACTATACTGACATTAGGGAGTAACAGAGAGTGATGTCTGTGGCTGTGGCGTGCAGTCATGAACAGCGCTTTTCCGTTACTCCCAGGTATCTATCACATTGGAACTGCTGTGAGGCTTTAACAAGGAGGCAAGGACGATGAAGTTCTCCATCTGGGACATCCTCGCTATCGTTACACTTATCGCGGTTGTGATCATCGGGGTGATCTTCCTGCAAATTTTCACCAATCCCGGTTCATCCCTCAACCCCTTCCCGCCGCCGACAATGCCGGCTGCGGTAGTGATCCCTACATCTACGGCGACGCCGCGCAGCATGCCGCCTACCTGGACCCCCGAGCCGGGCGAAGTGACGCCGGGGCCGGGGACTGAAGGGATGGAGCTGGTGGCTACCTCTACGCCGATCGCCACTGCAACCGGATTCACGCTGCCGACTTTCACCCCGTCGAACACCTTTACGGTTACGCCGTCGGTTACCCCTACTCGCACACGCGATCAGGCCCAATACGTATCTCAGTCCCCATCCGACGGTAAGGTTTTCTCCCCCGGCGAAGACTTCGATATGAGCTGGACACTGAAGAACACCGGCTACAATACCTGGAACACCGATTACCGTTTCCGATATTCGAGCGGTGAGGAAACCTACAAGAAGAAAGGCTCGATCAAGCTGCCTTACACGGTCGGCCCGGATGATACCGTCAAGGTGATCATCGACATGAGCGCCCCCGATAAGAAGGGCAGCTACCGCACGACCTGGGAGCTGATCAACGGCAATGGCGAAAAGGTCTTCTCGGTCTATTTCGACTTTACGGTGAAATAACGCCGGGCGGAAGTTAATCGAACGATCTAGAGGCAGGCGATCGAACGGTCGCCTGCTTTTTAGATCTGTCGGCCGCCATGTTTGCAGTGTTTACGGGCGAACGTGCGCGAAAACTGGGCAGTTGCGATTCGACGCAAATCTAACCACATCCTTTCAAAAGGCTAATTCAATTTCTGCCAGTCTTCCAACCCGTCACAAATTTTACATTTTGTGGTAAAAAGGGGGAACAATAGAATGATCGCTGCACAGACATCTTTAAAGCGCCACTGCCTGTACAGTTCTATAGAACCTTAGAAGAGACTATGACTGATACGATCACGCTTGACATTTTTGAACACCTCGTGCTCCTGGCCGCGCTCGAGCTGGACCCGGAAGAAGCGGTTTACCTGCGCCGCGAGCTCAACCACCAGCTGACTGCGATCAACGAACTCGAAGCCATCCCGCTGGATGCCGACATCCCCGTATCGCTGCATGGCGTGCCCTACACGCCCGAGATCAGCCCTGCGCTGCGCAGCGACGTATGGAGCGCATACGAGAATTCAGAGGGCATCCTCCAACAGGCGCCGCAGAAAGAGGACGGCTACATTGTCGTCCCCGATATTCCCCACACGGATCTGGAATAGCCCATGGGACTGAGCGATCTTTCTGTCACCGAATTGAGCGAGCGCCTGCGCAGCCGTGAAATTTCTGCGGTCGAAATCCTTAAATCCGCTTTGCAGCGCATTCAGGCAGTCGACGGGCAGCCCGGGAGCATCGAGCCTGCTGATGAAACAGCGCACAACGAAGACGGAAAATCCGTCCATGCGTTTATCACCCTGACCCCAGAGCGGGCCCGGTCACAGGCCGAAGCCGTGGACCGAAAGCTGGCCGCCGGGGAGGACCCCGGCCTGCTGGCAGGCATCCCCTTTACCGTAAAAGATATCTTTACCGTGCAAGGTGTGCGAACCACCGCCGCCTCGCGCATCCTGGCGAATTTCACTGCGCCGTATACTGCCACGCCGGTGGCGCGCATGGAAGCCGCCGGGGGCCTCAACCTGGGCAAGGTCAATCTGGATGAGTTCACCTATGGCTCTTCCAACGAGTTCCTCGGCCTTCCAGCCCTCACCGCGCAACCCCTGGGACCTCGACAGGGTTCCGGGAGGCTCGTCCGGCGGCAGCGCTGCTTCGGTGGCGGCGGGTGAGGCGGTTCTCTCACTCGGCACCGACACGGCCGGCTCCATCCGCCAACCGGCCGCTTTTTGCAGCGTGGTAGGCATGAAGCCCACCTATGGGCGCGTCTCGCGCTACGGGCTGATCGCCTTCGGCTCGTCGTTGGACAGCCCCGGCCCGGTGGCGCGCAATGTCACAGATGCCGCCCGCATGCTGCAAGTGATCGCCGGGCGCGATCCGCACGACAGCACCACTGCCGACGTTCCAACCGGAGATTACCTCGCCAAGCTGGAAGAAGGCGTTAAGGGCCTGCGCATTGGCCTGTCGCCGGACTACTTCACCATCTCGATCCCGGATGCCGAGACGGGCGAATACGAGCACCAGCCGATCACAGCGGAGATCCAAGACGCGGTGCGCCGGGCGGCCGAGGCCCTAGCGGAGATGGGCGCCGAGATTATCGAAGACGTGCCCATGCCGAACAACCGTTACGGCATTCCGGCCTACTTTGTGATCAGCCGGGTGGAGGCGGCCTCGAACCTGCATCGTTACGATGGCGTCAAGTACGGCTATCGTTCTCCGGGGCACTTTACGGACTTAAGCGAGATGTACCGCAAATCGCGGGCGGAAGGTTTTGGGCTGCAGCCCAAGCTGCGGATTCTGATGGGCATGTATGTCAGCGCCTCGCAGTACAGCGAGAAGTACTACCAGCGGGCGCTGCGCGTGCGCACGCTGATCCGCCGCGACTTCGAGCAAGCTTTCGATCCACAGGGCAAGCACCGCTTGAATGCCCTGCTTACTCCCACGACACCGACCACTGCCTTCCCGCTGGGCGCGGTCTATGGCGATTCGGTGTTGATGCAGTATGCCGACCAGCTCACAGTTGCTGCAAACCATGCCGGCATTCCAGGGATCTCCATACCCGGCGGCCTTGACAGGGCCGGCTTGCCAATCGGTGTGCAGCTGCTCGGCCCGGATTTCTCTGAGGCGTCTTTGCTGCGCATCGGGCGGGCCTATGAAGTGGCAACCGAAAAAGACGAGTGGCGCAGCGTCAGGCCACAGGCGCTGCGCACGGCATAACCAATGGAAATTAAAGGCAATTCTATTTCAGGGTCCCTGCGAAGAAATCGCCGCGCAGGGGTGCTATGGTGGTTTGTTGGATAGAGAGACCACCAGAAACGGAAAATAGAGGTTTGAAGAAGAAAAGGTTGTTTCTTTTTGTAGTCGTGCTTGCTATAATGACTACAATAGCCTGCGGAATTTCCTCTGGTATACCAGGCATCCCCAATACCGGTACGGGATCACCTACGCCTGTCGCAGTTACCACCACCGCCTACCCATCCGGCTGTACCCTCGTCAATAATCCCGAACTCGAAGCGCGTTTGCTCGATTTAATCAATCAAGAGCGAACGCAGCGCGGGCTCAATCCGGTCAAGTCCCAGGAACAACTGAAATCTGCCGCCTTGGAGCATACGATTGAAATGGCGTGCAACGCATATTTTGATCACATTGGCCTTAATGGTGATTCGCCCTTCGATCGTATACAGAACCAGGGCTATCAGTACAGCGTGGCAGGCGAAGATCTTTATGTAGGCAGCGGGCGATATAACACGCCCGAACAGGCAGTCCAATCGTGGCTCGAAAGTCAGGGCCATCGCGAAGTATTACTCTATCCAGACTTTACTGAGGCAGGAATCACTTACAGGTACAACCCCAATACGGATTACGGTGGTTACTTTACTGCCGTGTTTGCCCACCCGCACGAATAATCGCTGCGGCGCTTTGAAGCCAAGAAAGTAGAGAACGACCTACTACCGGACAACCTCGCTTTGTTTACGCGGGTTGTCGCAGACAGGCGTTTCCGCTTGCCTGGATTAACGTTGCCGCTTATTGCTCTACAGTTGAGAGCGGGAGGCAAATTCTGTTGCGAGTGTGCTGGGGGGGCACGATCTCCAACACCGCAGCAGTTTTTGTTGAATCGCTCCAGAGAAGGGAGTATGATGAAAAGGATCTTTCAAACATCGCTCATCATGATCTTCGTTGTAACACTGTTGTCTGCATGCCAGGGGGTTGAAAACGTAGAAACGCCTTCGATGGGTGTTCCAGTAACCGGCCGGCAGGCCGTAGCGGACGGTTATGATTTCGTCTTCGAAGACGAAGAGGCCAGCTTAAAGAGCTATCCGGCCCCGCCGATCTTCACACCGTCGGTCCTCGAAAGGATGGGGGATACAGCCCCGGCCGTGGTGGTTGAAGAGCTTCCAAAAATTCCAGCTCCACCCGGATGCAATGCCTCGTTCAATAAATCCTATGAGACTAAAATTTTGCGCCTGATCAACAAGGAGCGCGCCAGGCACAAGCTGGGAAAGTTGACTGTGAATGCGAAGTTGTACAAGGCTGCTCGCTTGCACAGCCTCGATATGGCTTGCAACGACTACTTCAGCCACAACAGCCCAGATGGCATAACGCCGTTCGACCGGATCAAAGCGGCAGGGTACAACTACCGGATCGCTGCCGAGAACCTGTATGCCGGCGGCGGCAGCTATAACACCCCGGCGAAGGCCATGCAGGCCTGGATGAACAGCGCCGGGCATCGCGCGAATATCCTGACCAAAGACTTGAAGCATATTGGCATCAGCTACGTCAAGGGCCCAGACAGCACGTATGGCGGTTACTATACCGTCACGTTTGGGGCGCCATTAAAGTAAAAGGCGACGAAGAACGATCCGAAAACAGAAATACAACAGGAGGTGATCGCGGCGCAGTCGCTGCGATCACCTCCTGTTGTATTTCTGTTTTCGGATCGTTCTTACCCGTTTGGTAGCGGTGAGAGGGAATGCAGGTAGTTGTAGATGTCGGTCAGGTCCTGGTCGGTGAAGGAATTGCGGTAATCTCTCCAGGGCATTTGATCCGAGATCATTTTTCCGCCGGGCAGCATGCCGGCGTTGAAGAACTGCAAGAACTCAGCCTGGCTCCACTTTGGGACGATGACGGTAATGTTGGGGGCTTGCGCACCGGACGGATCGCTGCCGCCCGCCATGTAGGGGCCGTGGCAGTCGTGGCAGCCCCAGGCGTCCACCAGGTATTTGCCGTGCTCGGCGGTGCCTGCGGGTATGGAGGCCACCGGTTGGGTTATGGGCTGCTGCGCCGAGGTGGTGAACATGCCGGCGCCAAGCAGCAAGGCGCCCATTGGGCTGACGCTAGTCACCGGCAGATCCCGGCTGACGGCCGGCTGCGAGCGCAAGTATGCCACCAGGGCTTGAGCGTCTTCATCGCTGATATGGTTGAAGGTTACGCTGGGCATGATCAACAGCGGCCGTCCGTTCTTATCCACGCCTTCACGCAACGCCCGGATGATCTCGCCATCTGTCCAATCCTTTAAAGGACCAGCGGGGGTGAGGTTTGGGGCAAAGAGGACACCAAAAGGCGTGTCGGTCATGAAATTATCTTGACTGCCGCTCAGCGGCAGATCGCCGTTCGGTGAATGGCAGCCGGCGCAAACATGGGCCAACTGCTGTCCTCTTTGGATTTGGTCCTGGGTCATAGCGACCTGGATCGTTGGATTCTGGTAAGCATAGGGGGCAACGTTCAGCCGGTAGGCGCCGAGCCCCATGACAACTGCCGCAGCCAGGAAGACCAGCCCGAACAAACCGGAAAGGATCGTACCGGGCCATTTGATGATCGCCCTGCGCGAGCGGCCTGCCCGGGTTGCGAGCCACACGAACAAGGCCGCTACACCCAGCAAAAGCAGGATCACAAGTATCATATTGGCCATTCTTTCCACCTTAACATCTATAAATCGGATATAGATTATCTTATTTTAATAACCTGCAAGAGAAAATGCAATAGGCTGCGGGCGAGAGAGAGGGGTGAATTCTAGTCACCCTGACCATGCTGGCTGCGCATGGGACGGAGGAACCCAGACAGCATGTATGACGGTTACAATACGATCACGTTTGGGACGCTGATGAAGTAGGAAATATAGGGAATAGAGAACAGAGAACAGTCCGGACAGCGCCGGACTGTTCTCTGTTCTCTATTCTCTTCATTAAAATGATAAAATATACGCCTGGAGACTACGATAAAAGAGGCGTTTTATGACCGAATACGAAGTCATTATTGGGCTAGAAACCCACATTCAATTGAACACCACCACGAAAATCTTCTGCTCGTGCAAAGCAGATTCCTGGAACGACGAACCCAACACCAACATCTGCCCGGTGTGCTCCGGCCTGCCGGGGGTGCTGCCGGTGCTGAACGAGGCCGTGGTCGAGAAGGCGGTCATCCTGGCGGACGCCATGCACGCCAACGTCCAGCCGGTCTCGTACTTCGACCGCAAGAACTACTTCTACCCCGACCTGCCCAAGGGCTACCAAATCTCGCAGTACGACATGCCCCTGGCCTTGGGCGGCTTCCTCGACCTGCCGATGGGCGACTACGTGCGGCGGGTGCGCATCCACAAGCTGCACATCGAGGAAGATGCCGGGAAGACCAAGAATGAGGCCGGGCAGCGGCTGATCGACTTCAACCGCTGCGGTGTGCCGTTGGTGGAGATGGTCACCGACCCCGACCTGCGCTCGGCCGATGAGGCCGCACAGTACCTGATCCGCCTGCGCCAGCTGCTGCGCTGGATCGGCATCTCGGAGGCCGACATGGAAAAGGGCCACCTGCGCTGCGATGCCAACGTCTCGATCCGGCCCAAAGGCGCCGACTATCTGAACACCAAGACCGAGATCAAGAACGTCAACTCGATCGAGGCGGTGCGCAACGCCATCGAGAAAGAGGTGGAGCGCCAGATCCGCGAGGTGGAGGCCGGGCGTCGCATCGAGGCCTGGACCCTGGAATGGGACGACGAGGCCGGCACGCTGCGCAAGATGCGCTCGAAGGAGACCGAGGCGGATTACCGCTACTTCCGCGAGCCAGACCTGCTGCCCGTGCGACTGGAAGAGCAGTGGCTGGAGGAGGTTCTGGCCTCGCTGCCCGAGCTGCCGCTGGAGCGCAAAGCGCGCTTCATGGAGCAGTACGGCCTGCCCGAGTACGATGCCGACATCCTGACCGCGGAGCGCAGCCTGTCCGACTACTTCGAGGCGACCGTGCAAGCTTACGGCGGCGACCCCAAGCGGGTCTCGAACTGGATGATGAATGAGGTGCTGCGCATGCTGAACGAGAAGAGCGTTACCGCCGGAGAGCTGCGCCTGACGCCCGCGTATCTGGCCGAGATCCTCAAGCTGGTCGATTCGGGCGCGGTCAATACCTCCACCGGCAAGGCGCTGGTGACGAAGGTGGAAGACAGCGGAAAATCGCCGGCTGCGATTGTGGAAAAGGAAGGGTTGGCCAGGGTCAGCGATGACGCCGCCATCCGTTCGGTGGTCGAGAAGGTGCTGGCTGCCAACCCCAAAGAGGTCGAGAGCTACCAGGGCGGTAAGGTCACCCTGATTGGCTGGTTTGTGGGCCAGGTGATGCGCGAAATGCGCGGCAAGGCCGACCCGGCCCTGGCGCGCCAGATCTTGGAAGAGCTGCTCAACGAATAAACAGACCGATTTTACCCTTCGCCCTGCCGCACCCGCCGATCAACCCGCAATTCGAGACCTGATCCGGCGGGTGCATATTAATCCCATGAGCCTGCATTGGGAGCATTTCATCCTGGCTGTGAATGCGCAAGGCGAGATGATCGGCTGCGGGCAGATCAAGCCGCACATTGACGGCTCGCGCGAGCTGGCCTCGATCGCGGTGGAGCAGTGCTGCCGGGGACGAGGCGTGGCGCGGGCGGTGATCGAGCGATTGATGCAGGGGCAAACGCCGCCGCTCTACCTGACCTGCCGCAGCAAGCTCGTGCCGCTGTATGAAAAGTTCGGCTTCCGGGCAGTGGAGCGCACCCAAGAGATGCCCGCTTACTTCCGGCTGATTGCGCGGGCGTTCAAAGTATTCCGCTGGCTGTTCCAAAGCGAGGATCGTCTGGCGGTGATGGTGTGGGAAGGGACCGGGCAGCCCAAGGCAGGGTGACTTGCGCCGCAAGGAGTTCTCGTGAATTTTCGGAGAGTCTCTCGATACGTATTACTCCTCTTGAGCGTTGGCGCGTTTGGTTTGGCAGCATTCATCGTTGGGTTGGTGTGGCTGCGCAACCGCCCCGTGGAACTGCCCGCGCCGGGCGGCCCTTATCCGGTAGGGCGGGTTGAGTATGATTGGACGGACAGCGCCCGGCCCGATCCGCTGGCGGCGGACCCCAGCCAGCCTCGCAAGTTGAACGTGTGGATCTGGTATCCGGGCGAAGCGGGCGCTTCTGGTGCAGGCCCCGCGCCATACCTGCCCTCGGCCTGGGTAACTGAGCGCGAGCGGGATGAGGGTTTTGGAATCTTGCTGAAGCAAAACTTAGACCGGGTACAGGGCCACAGCACGGAGCAGCTGCCGCTGTCTGGGGTCCAGGGCAGCTATCCGGTCTTGATCATGCAGCCGGGGCTAGGTCCAATCCTACCGGATTACACAACCCTGGCTGAGTTGCTTGCCAGTTACGGTTACATCGTGGTAGGCAGCACGCCGACGGAGAGCTCTGTGGTGGTTGTGTTCAACGATGGACAGACGGTTTACCGCACCCCGCAAGGCAACCTGCCGGATTCGGCCTCGCCAGAGGAGGCAGGAGAAATCCTGGATAAGCTGATCCAGGTGTGGGTGGGGGATGATGGTTTTCTGGTAGACCAGATTGAACGGCTGAACGCCGCCGACCCGGAGGGGCGCTTTACCGGGCGGATCAACCTGGGCAAAGTGGGGGTATTCGGACACTCCTTTGGCGGCGCATCCGCGGAGGAGTTCTGCGCGCACAACGCCCGCTGTAAGGCCGGGGCCGACTTGGACGGATACCTGTATGGGGACGTGGCGCAGGTGGGGCTCCAGCAGCCGTTCCTGTTTCTGTGGAGCGAGCCCGCGAACAAAACCGATCCGAACTGGCAGCGGGCCATGCAGGAAGCCAACGCAGCTTTGCAGAGCCAGCCGGAGGGCAGACAGATAACCATTCCAGGAACCCGCCACTTCAACTTTACCGATTTTGCGGTGGAATACGCGCCGATCTATCATCTAGTTGGGGCACTGGGACCAATCGATGGCGAGCAGGGCTTGCAGACGATTGCTACAGACGTACGGGAATTTTTCGACGGCGCTTTGCTGAACCCATAAAAGCTTTGGAATCGATAAGCCGGAAACTGCCTAAAGTAGTTCACGGCTTATCGATTCCAAAACTTTTTACGGGTTCAGCAAAGTCCAGGTGGATACGATTTCAGCCGCCTGCTCATCGGTGAGTTTTTCGGATGGGCCTTGTTGTTGGGGTTTCTCGTTTTGCTGGAAATACCGGATCGTGCCGATCCCTAAAATTGAGATCACAACGATCCCGACCAGGCCGGTGATGCCACCCAGGATCGGGTTGGTGTTGTAGAACAGCAGCATGCGCCATATGCCGTAGCTTTGACTGTTGAACACGCCGTGGACCCAGCCGGCCAGGATGGCGCTGTTGTAGCGCAAGGTCATCTCGTTGATATACAGCCCAATCGCCTCGGTTAGCAGGATCATCAACACGATGCCCAAATACGGGTGCCCCGGGTAGTTGAAGCCAACCAGCACCAGCGGGGCGTGCCACAGGCCCCAGACGACGCCCAGGATGGCATAGGCTTTCCATTTGCCAAGCGGCATCAAGCGCGGCAGCAGGAAGCCTCGCCAGCCCAGCTCCTCCCCAAGCCCGAAGATGCCGTTTAAAAACGGCGACAGGAACAGCGTCATGAACAATATCAGGACCAGCAGCATGGTGGGGTTCGGCGCGGTGGACATGTCTGCGCCGGTAGAGGCGACCAGGGCGTAAAAACCCTGCAGCTGCCAGTCGGGCGAGCCCAGGCCGAGCGCCCAGGTGATAAGGTAGGTGACCACGAACACCAGCGGGATCAGCGCCATGGTCGCAAGGTAGGGCTTGATTGAGGGCCCGAAGCGCAGCAGGATGCCTGCTGCCTTCTGGTGGGTGACGAAGCGGATGGTGATAAACGCGGCGACTGCTGGGATCCACATGAAGGCCGCAACGGCTAACTGCCCCCCCATGGCGGGGATAGCCGTAACCCGAAAGCCCGCCAGGATCAGCAGCCCTTCCAGTAAGTAGGTCACACTGAACGTGATCAGCAAGAATGATAGGACGCCTTTACGGTCTAGCATGGTATTCTCCTTCAAAGCAGCCTGATTTAGGTTGATTATACAAGAACCCGTAACTTTTCCATCTTAAGACCGACTTATAGATTAAGATCGTACGAAATACATCATCTTTTGGAGTGCTGCATGGCAAACCGTTTCAAAAATTTCTTCTCGGGCCTTCGGATCTTCAGCCTGCTGGCGGCTCTGCTGCTGGCAAGCTGCGCGGGGCTGCCCTCACAGGCCGCGCCCAACCAGGCCAACCCGGCCGACGGCCTGTTGAACGCGGCCTCCACGCCGCAATTGGGCCAGGTGCTGGTGACCGGGCGAGTGACCGGCGTTTCGAGCGGCCAGGTCAGCGTGGACAACCTGACTTTCCGGGTCGACGAGCAGACTCAGCTCCCGGTCGGTTTACAGGTTGGCAGCCAGGCGCGCGTGTTAGCGATCCGACTGCCGGATAATACGCACTATGCCCTGGAAATCTCACCGGCGCCCCAGGCAGCTGCCACCCGCGCTCCCGCCGGCGCCCAACCCGCCCAACCCGCCGCACCCGCCGATTCAGGCGAGTTCCAGATGTACGGCCTGGTGCAGTCGATCGAGCCGGACGCGTGGCAGGTCTCGGACATGCGCTTTCGAATCGCGCCGGGCGCTGAGATCAAGGGCAGCGTGCAGGTGGGCGACATGATCAAGATCGAAGGCACGCTGCAAGACGGCGCGATGACCGCCCACGAAATCGATTTGGTGCTGGGCAATGCGGCCACAGCGCCCGCCCCGCAGGCCACTCAGGCGGCTGGCGGTGAGGCTCATCCGGGAACGTCGCAGCATTCGGTGATCGGAGGGGAGCACGAATTGTACGGGGTGGTCGAATTCGTCGGCGCTCAGTGGATTATCAGCGGCACCACCTTCCTGGTCGACGACAGCACGCAGGTCAAGGGGTCCGTGGCGGCTGGCAGCCAGGTGAAGGTCCATTACGTTCAGCTGGATGATGGCAGCTTCATGGCGACGGAGATCGAAAGCGACGACGAAGGCGAGAGCAATCACAACAATGGCGGCTCTTCTTCAGGCGAGGACAACCATGATACCTCGGAGAGCGAGAGCCATTCGAGCGGCGACAGCGAGGGGCATAACTCCGAAGGGGAGCATGACTTCGGCGAAGGCCACGATTAACATGTTAATCCTGCTGCGAATTGGAGTCCGGCGATGAGAATCAGGATAAAATTAGTGGATTAGTCTTAGCAGCAGAATTGTGATCTTCACCGCATGAACTTGAATTCGCTTTCTAAAAAAGTTTACGAGCTCGACGCTCAGGCGCTGGGAGAGATGCACGACCAGCTCTATCCGGTCGTATATCGCTACGTGCGCTACCGGCTGGACGACGAGCAGATGGTGGAGGACATCACATCCGAAGCGTTCGTGCGCATGCTGGACGCGCTGAAGAAGGATGGGCGCAAGATCCGTGACTTGCGCGCCTGGCTGCTGGGGACCGCGTCGCATCTGGTGGCCGACCACTTCCGGGTGCAGTACCGCCGCAAAGAGGAGCAGATCGACGAGCACGAGAACCTGCCGGATGGCAAGTCCACCGAAGGGCTGGCCGAACATAATTTCCGCAAAGAGGAAGTGCGCCAGGCGGTGCAGTGCCTGACGGAAGACCAGCAGAATGTGCTGGCGCTGCGTTTCTCGCAGGAGATGTCGATTGAGGAAACAGCCCGAACGATGGGCAAATCGGTGAACGCGGTGAAGGTGCTGCAGTACCGGGCGCTGAACACCTTGCGCAGATTGATAGGGATTGAAGAGAAAGTGGAATGAACAAGAAGGAACTCTACGAATTGCTGGAAGAATGCTTGCGCGAAATGCAAGCTGGGGCCACGCTGGAGGAGGCGCTGCAAGCGCACTCACAGCAGGCGGACGATCTGCGCCCACTGCTCGAAGGAGTTTTGATGGCTCGCAGCCTGCAAGCGGGGCCGGTCCCGGCCGCAGCCCAAAACCGCAGCCGGGCACAGTTCTTGACTGCGGCCGCGGCGCGACGTCCGCAAGCGCCACGGCGTGGGCTGCGCCTGCCTTTCCTGCCGGTGCGCTCGCTGGTTCCGACCTTGATCGTCTTGCTGGCGCTGGTGTCCAGTTTGTTCGTCACCGGGCTGGTATCGGCCCAGTCCCTGCCCGGCGATGGGCTCTACCCGGTCAAGATTGCAGTGGAGCAGGCCCGTTTACGGCTGACGACCGGCGTGGCCAGCCGTCTGAGCCTGGAAGAAACCTTCGACCAGCGCAGGGTGATGGAAGTGGCCGATTTGCTGGCGCGCGGCGAGGTTCAGCCTGTGTCGTTTGCCGGGTTCCTCAGCCGTCCGGAGGTTGGTACGTGGCGTGTGGCGGGCCTCCCGGTGACGTTCACGGCGCAGATGGATATCCCGATCGTTTCGCTGGTGGGCACTTACGTGGAGGTGAGCGGCAAGACCGGCGCGGGGCAGGTGAATGTTTCGCAGATGCATCTGCGCCTGTTCCACGTTTCGGGTCAGATCGAGGCGATGAACCCGCAGCTGTGGCAGGTAAACGGCGTGCCGGTCAAGATCGCCGCTGAGACGCATATCCTGGGCACACCCGCTCTGGGGCGACAGGTGCAGATCTCGGCCATCCGGGTGGCGACCGACCGGCTGCTGGCCCTGGCGGTGCGCTTTGTGGATGCCCCGGTGAGCGCGCCGCAGAACGATTTGGCCCCGGCGGCGTCCCCCACCCACGCTGTCACGGTCACGGCCATCCCGCCGACGGCCACCGTCATGACTGCACCCAGCGCCACGCCGCTGCCCACGACGGAGAAACAAATCGTCCCCACCGTGGTGCAGGATGGGCAGCAGGATACGAGTGCTTCACCGGGTTCCGATTCTTCCGATCCGGGCAAAGACGACGGTGGTCATCACGAGGATAAGCACGATGATTAGCGGAATCAAAAAATGGCGACCAAGTCGCCATTTTTTGATTCCGCTATAAACACCCTCGCCTATCCCTTCGTCCAAAATGCGATGACCAGTTACGCAGCCATGCCCAAATGGTCAAAAAGCGCCTTGATCCAAGGGAAAGGACCATCGTTTATTTTTCTTGGAATAGGTTCTGGTGGATTATCAGGGCATGGCTGCGTATTGATTCAATTCCGTTGTCTCGCGCATTCCCACCATGCCCCTACAGCTAGTTTTCGGGTTGGTCCCAGACTTCTTTCACCCGCAGGTAGGTATCGCTCAGGGTTTCAGGAAGCACGCGTGTGTCGGCCAGGGAACTCATGAAGTTTGTGTCGCCGCCCCAGCGAGGCACCACATGGAAGTGGATGTGATCGGCCACCCCGGCGCCGGCGGCCTTGCCCACGTTGGCGCCGATGTTGTAGCCTTCGGCCGAATAAATGACTTTCAGCACCCTCTCGGCCCTGGCGCATAGATCGATCAGCTCATGCCGGGTGTCTGCATCGATCTCTTCGAGCGTCGCCTTATGCGCATAGGGGACCACCATCAAGTGGCCGCTTGTGTAGGGGTAACGATTGAGGATGACAAACGCCCGCTCACCGCGGTAAACGATCAAGCTCTCCTCATCACTGCCGCTACCCAACGCCTTACAGAAAATACAATCTGATGTTCTTTCGTGGTCCATGATGTACTTCATTCGCCACGGTGACCAGATATATTTCTTTGGCAATTGGCATCACCTCAAATTGGGTTTCGCTGTCTGGCCAGATGGATTATGGAAGAAGCGCGTCCAGCCCACACCGAGGAAGTATTTGCTATTGTAGCAGACAACAAACGAAAGGGGAAGCGCTTAAAAAAGCGTGTTGCCGCATAGGATCCCATCCCCTGCGGCAATACGCTTTTTAAGGCGCGCTTGCCTTTCAGGATAAGTTCTGCGAAAATGAAAATATGGAAGCCAGAGGCCAAGACCTGCTGCAGCAATTGGCTGCACTCGAATTGGACGTCCGCTACCGGCAGCCGCCGGGGCCGGATGAGCCTGAATTTCGCTATAAGCCGGGCAGCCTGCCGATCCTGCTGTCTGCCCCCCATGGGGCTGCGCACAACCGCAACGGGCGCATCAAGGAGGAGGACGGCTTCACTACCGGGTTCTCCCGACTGATCGCCCGGCGGACCGGAGCGCACGTGCTCTACGCCCGGCGCCAATCGGACACTGATCCCAACTACCACGCCGGCGCGCCCTACAAAACTTACCTGGAAGAGATTGTGGAGCAACAGGGCATTCGCTTCGTGCTCGACATTCACGGCGCAGGGCCGCGCCACGGCTTCGGGATTGCCCTAGGGACCATGTCGGGGCGCAGCTGCCCGGAGCAGTACCCGCGCATTCTGGAGACGCTGGCCCGGCATGGCTTCACGCCGGAGGGTAAGCGCCTGCAGCGCCTCGACCTGGATCAATTGTTCACCGGGGCAGGGGGCAAACGACAGGAAACCGTCACCCGCTACTGCCATGAGGTCATCGGCGTACCGGCGGCGCAGTTCGAGCTGAACCCGCACCTGCGCATTGTGCACCTGCGCTCTTCAGCCGCGTATCCCGAGCCTTTCTTCGGAGATGAGGAAATGATCCTCAAGGCGGTGGAGACCTTCACGGAGTTGGTGGCGGTCTTAAACCAAACATAACCCGAACTGCACGAATATTAAACACTCGTGCAGTTCGGGTTATCCGCGCTGCGATATCTGCTAGTCTTCCCCCTCTTCCTCGTAGAACTGGCCGTTGTGCATGGTGGCCATGCGCTTCACATCGTCCATATATTTTTCAGGGACTGAGATCTCCAGGATCATCATATCAGTGGTGGCGCGGTCGAAGATGTAATCGCGTTCCTCGTCACTGAGATCCAGGTCGGCGGCGCCGACGAAGGTGGGCACAACTCCACCATGAGCCGGGACGGGCAGCCCGATTGCCGTCCATTCGGTCGACGGTGGGTGGCCCTGATTTACCTCCACGACCCGCACTTTAAAATCATCTTGCGGGATGCGCTTTTCCATTTCCTCCAACGCCCCGTTTCCGGTCGCTTCTGACCCAAACAAAATGATGATCGATTTCATCGTTCTCCCTCCATTTCCTCAGATGCCTAAAAAGGTCCCCGCCCGCTTGGCACTTGATCCAAAAGGCTCCGGACACGGAATGCCAGGTAGATCATCAGCGCACCGAAGATCAAGGCGTAAATGCCCAGCACGTAGATGACGGCCGTCGCGCCGGTGGCCGGGTACAGCACTAAAATAATGCCCAAAACAAACGAAAGTAAGCCGGTTAACCCCATGGCCCACTCGTTGGTCACCTCTTCCCGCAGCCGGATGGCGGTGGCGATCTCTAAGATGCCGGTGATGATGGCCCAGGCGGCGATCAGGTACAGCGCCACGACCAGCGTAAAGGCCGGAAAGGTGAAAGCAATGATACCGGCAGTGATGCCCGCCAGGCCTTCCAGCAGGGTTAGCCACCAGTTGGGGTTGACATGGCGGTGATTGACCCCACTGACGACTGCCAGGATGCCATCGACAAACGCGTACGCGCCGAAAACGAAAATAATTGCCAGGGCGATGGCTTGTGTCCAGACCAGAGCCACGATGCCTAGCAGGATCGCCAAGATCCCGCGGATGAGAATAATCCACCAATAACTTGAAAATGAGCGCAGCATGATACCTCCTTGTTCGATTTTTGGTGCAAAGAACGGACGCTAAACGCACCTGTTCTTAAGGTTAGGCGATCGGCGCGCCTCTATCAATGGGGAAGTTTCCTATTCCTCGGGTAGGAATATCCCCAAGTAAGGCAATCAGGTTCGAGACCCGACCTTAATCGTATCGGCGCGCTCGTAGAGGGATGTGGGATTGGAGACACCCATGCGCGTATCGCTTCGTTCGGATTGCATTGGGAGCTTTGAGTGGAAATGGGGTTGGTAGGGAATGATTGGGCGAAGCAGGTTGCCAACCTGCTTCGCCCTTATACTTAGTTCCCTTCGGCTGCCTGGAAGTGGTTTGTGAGGGTATAGGTGATGTAATTCTGCCAGAGCGGGATCATCTGAGACTGGCGGTAGTCGTGGGTGGAGAAGGTCTGGAAGATCACGCGCCCGTCGAGGCAGGAGGCGATGACGCCGTAGCGTGACTTTTCGTTGGGATATAAACCGGCCAAGAGTTCGGCCTCTCCGCCAGAGTCGAGGCGCAGCAGGTCGCCGACATCCTTAACCCAGTAGATCGCGGGGGTGTAGAGGGGCTCGACCATGTTGGGGTTGGTGAACAGCTCGTGGTGCTGGTCGAGCCAGTAGAGCGAATAGTTCAGCACGTCGTATCGATCTGGTTCGCGCCAGAAATCCTTCTGGTAAGACACACCGCACTTCGACAGCAGTGGAGCGATGCGCCCATTGGCGGTGTCGTCCAGGTACCAGACCTCAGCGATCAGAGCAACGTCATCGTTGACCTGCTCCTGGATCACGTCCCAAAACTCGCCGCGCACTCCGCTGCGGGCTTCGGCGGCGACGATGATCAAGTCCCATTCCACAGGGGAGTTGAGCGCCTTCATAAAGTCACCGACTGCGTCGCCCACCTCCAGGACCTTTCCGCCAGAGAAATCCATGCCGTTGATGGCGCTGTGGACCCACATGGTTAGATCGTAATAGCCACGGATATCCTCGAACACTAGAATGTTGGCCGAGCGGATACGATCTTCTACAGACTGCATCGTGGGGCTGGGCTCCGGTGTGGCCGTTTCGGGTGGGATGTCGGTCCGGGTGGGTTCGAGCGGTACGGGGGCTTGGGTAGTCAGCTCGATGGTCGCCGTTACGCCCACCTCCACCGGCGGCTCTAGCGGCGCGGCGGCTTGCTGGGGCGCCCCGGACAGCTCGGTCTCGCGCACGGCGATCATGGTTTGCTGGATGCCCATGGCGATGCGGGTTTCTTGCAAGCCCACATCGACGGTGGGCGCAGATACAGAGACTGGAAGACCGCAAGAAAGAAGAATGAATGCGCTAAGAATAGCAATGATGGTCCGTTCGAGCCGAATGGCTGGTTTCATGATTCCTCCTATGGTTGATGCAATTTTCAATGCTGTATTAATAATTATAGGGGGTGGGGTGGCGTTTCTAATTTGCAATTGTGATAAGAGCCGGGATTTAATGCCGGCGGTGATTCCTGCGCATCCGCTGATGACACTGAATCCCGCCGATTATGATAGAATTAAAAAATGATCATGATCTTGATCCGGTCTATTAATTGGACTGGAGTTCTTTCTCAATGACCCCCGTGTCTGATTTACGTCCTTCGCCGATTGCCGGCATTTGGTATCAGGGTAACCCTGACTCACTGGGCCCTCAGGTAGACCAACTGCTTCAGGCGGCCAGGCTTCCTGAGCTAAAGGGTGACGTGTTAGGGGTGGTGGCGCCTCATGCTGGGCATCGCTATTCCGGACCGACGGCTGCTTACGCTTTCCGAAGTGTTTTGGGCATGCGCCCGGACCTGGTGGTCATCGTTTCACCGATGCACGGCTACCATCCTGCCCCCTTGCTGACCAGCGCCCATCCAAATTATGCTACTCCACTCGGCCGCATTCCGGTTGACCGGCAGGCGATCGAGTTGGTGGAGCAGTACCTGGAAGAACATACCAACCTGAGCCTGACGCCAGTTGCCAACGACCAGGAGCACTCGCTCGAAATCGAGCTGCCGTTCCTGCAGCGCGCCCTGGCAGGGCCGTTCAAACTGCTGCCGGTGATGGTGCGCAGCAAATCGCCGCAGGTGATGCACGCACTCGGCAAGGCCCTGGCTTACGCGCTGCAAGGCCATTCGGGTCTACTGGTGGCCAGTACAGACCTGTCGCATTTCTACTCGGCCGATATCGCCCGGGAGCTCGATACCGAGATGCTGCGCCGCATTGGCGAGTTTTCGCCCGAGGGCCTGTTGGATGCCGATCGAGAGGGCTCAGGGCTTGCCTGTGGCGCGGGGGCGGTGGCCGCCGTTCTGTGGGCTGCCAAAGAGCTTGGGGGGAATACGGTCAAGGTGCTGCATTACGGCACCTCCGCTGAAGAGACAGGAGATGAAAGCGCAGTCGTCGGCTATGGCGCTGCGGTGATCCTAAAACAAGAATGATCGCTGGCAACGTACTCCTGATTTTTGTCTTAGTCGCGCTAAACGGGTTTTTTGTTGGGGTTGAATTTGCCGCGGTGACTTCTCGCCGGGCCCGCGTGGACTTGCTGGCAAGCGAGAACAGTGCGGCCCTGGAGTTGGTGCATCGCTGGTTGGACGATGCGTCTGCCCGCGACCGCTTAATCGCGGCATCACAGTTGGGTATCACCCTGGTGAGCCTGGCGCTCGGCGCAGTCGGCGAAAACACCTTCGAAGAGCTGCTCGCTCCTTATTTCCACAACGTAGCCTTGCCGGGATGGCTGGCCTTTCTAGAGACGATCCTGCCGGCTTTGCCGCTGATCATCTCGCTGGTGGTTGTGACCAGCGTGCACGTTGTGCTTGGCGAGCAGGTGCCTAAGGTTGCGGTACTGCGCTCCCCGGAAAAATTCGCCCTGTTCGCAGCGCCGATCATGCACGTGTTTAGCACGGTGTTCAAGTGGTTCGTGGGGGTGCTTGACTGGGCAACGCGAGTGATCCTGTCGATGCTCGGCATTGAGCTGACCTCGCCGCACAACACGGTCTACTCTCTGGATGAGATCAAGCAGATGATGAACGGGCCGGAAGTGGAGGCAGTCATTCAGGAGCCGGAGCGAGAGATGATCTCTGCGGTGTTAGACCTGGGCGATATGCTCGTGCGCCAGGTGAGCATTCCGCGCACGGAGATCGTTTCGGTGGAGGCGGAAATGCCGGTCAATGAGGCCCTGCAGCACGCTCTGGAGCGTGGTGTGACCAAAATGCCGGTGTTCGAGGGCAACCTGGACCAGGTTGTCGGTATTGTTCACCTGCGCGATTTGATCTATTCCGTTCAGAAAGGCATCAGCGACAGCAAGACCGCGCGTGAGCTGGCGCGAGAGGTGCTGTTTGTGCCCGAGACCATCTCGGTCAACGACCTGCTGCTTCACTTCCGCGCTCGCCGCTCGCATATCGCCATTGTGCTAGACGAGTATGGCGGCACGTCGGGGCTGGTGACGCTGGAAGACCTGCTGGAAGAGATCGTCGGCGACGTGCAAGACCCGTTCGAGACTGCCCCACCGCCGATCCAGCTGCTGCCCAACGGCACCGTATTGATCGACGGCCTGACCATGATCGAGGAGATCAATGATCGATTCGGCATGAACATTATCGACCCCTACTACGACACCATCGCCGGTTACATTTTGAACAAGCTCGGGCGCATCCCCCAGGCGGGCGATACGTTCGAAGACCTGGAGAACAGCATCCGCTTGAAGGTGGAAAAGATGGACCGCCTGCGGGTCGCCCAGGTGCTGCTGGTGCGGTTGTAACTCTTGCATTTGTGATTAAATTGCGCAAGAGAAGGCGACTTGAAGCCGCAGCAGGTCTCCCTGCTGCGGCTTCAATTCACCTTCTAGAGAAGATGAAAAAGCTGTTACGCAGCTTTTGTTAATGTAAGGATCTTTTGCCTATGCAACCGCTTCGGCTATAATACCTTCTATGTATGTTCGCGTTGCAGTTAACATCCCTCAATTTTCGGGGGCTTTCGATTACCACCTGCCGGCCGAGTTGGAAGGCTCCGTCTTGCCGGGCAGCCTGGTCAGCATCCCGCTGCGGAACCAGACCGTGCAGGGCATTGTCCTGGAGGTCACGAGCCATTCCGAGCTGCTGGAGACTCGCCCGGTGTTAGCCCTGCTGGAAGAGCAGCCCGTGCTGAACTCGATGCAGCTGGCGCTGGCGCAGTGGCTTTCGGCGCAGACGCTGTCGCCGCTGCCGACCTGCCTGGATTTGATGATCCCGCCGGGACTGAGCAAGCAAGCCGATACCCTGTTCCGGCCCAACTCCACTCCGTATACCGAAGACACAGCCGAGCTCTCACAGCTGCAGCAGCGCATGGTGGACTTGATGGAGAAGCGCGGCGAGCTGCGTGGAAGGCAGATCGCGGCGGCCTTCCCGCACCAGCACTGGAAGCCCGCTGCTCAGGCGCTCGTGCGGCGAGGGCGCTGGCTGGGCAAGCCGGTGCTGCCAGCGCCCAGCGTGCGACCGAAGATGGCGCGCATGGTGCAGTTGATCGTCTCGCCGCAAGAGGTGGAGGAGCGATTCGACAGCCTGGGCCGGGCCGGAGCGCTCAAACGCCGCCAGACAGTTTTAAAGATGCTGCTGGAAGAGCCCTGGCCGGTGGAGGTCTCGTGGGTGTATGCCAAAAGCGGGGCCAACCTGTCGGACTTGCAGCGGCTGGCGGAGGAGGGACTGGTAAGCCTGGGGGAGGGCGAGGTCTGGCGCGACCCATTGGATCACATCGACGTTTCGACCAGCACGCCCCACCTGCTGACTGCCGCACAGCGAGAGGCGCTGGGGCAGATCGTCCCGGCGCTGGTCTCGGCCGCAGGCGGCAGCCCGACCCTGCCCTTCCTGCTGCACGGCGTGACCGGCTCGGGCAAGACCGAGATCTATTTGCAAGCGGTCGAGGAGACTCTGCGCCTGGGACGCCAGGCGGTGGTGCTGGTGCCCGAGATCTCGCTGACCCCGCAGACCTTGCGACGCTTTGCCGGACGTTTCCCCGGGCAAGTGGGCATCGTGCACTCCAAGCTCTCACCCGGCGAGCGTTACGACACCTGGCGGCGAGCGCGAGCCGGGCAGCTGCCGGTGATCGTCGGGCCGCGCAGCGCCCTGTTTGCGCCGCTTTCCAACCTGGGTTTGATCGTGATCGATGAATGTCACGACGATTCGTACTATCAGACCCAAATCCAGCCCAGCTACCACGCAGTCGAGACGGCCATCGCTTACGCTCGCATGACCAACAGCGCGCTGGTGATGGGCTCCGCCACGCCGGACATCGTGCAGATGTACCGGGCCGAGCGGGAGGGCTGGCCGGTGCTCAAGCTGCCGCTGCGCATCCTGGCGCATACCCAGACAACCCGCGAGAATGGCGACCGTACCCGGCGCAACCCGGCGGAGCTGACCGGCGAACACAGCCTGCCGCTGCCGCAAGTAAGGTTAGCGGATATGCGCGAAGAACTGAAATCGGGCAACCGCTCGATGTTCAGCCAGGCACTGCAGAAGGAGCTGGGCTGCGTGCTGGATGCCGGGCAGCAGGCGATCTTGTTCCTCAACCGGCGCGGCAGCGCCACCTACGTGTTCTGCCGCCAGTGCGGCTACACCCTGCGCTGCCCGCGCTGCGACATGCCCCTGACCTACCACGCCCCCAGTCCTTCGGCTCTGCAAGGGCGCACGCCGGTCGGCCAGTCGCTGCGCTGCCACAGATGTAACTACCGCCGCCAGATGCCATCAAAATGCCCGGAATGCGGAAGCAACCAGATCCGGCAGTATGGGGCCGGGACGGAGAAGGTGGAGAAAGAGGTGCAGGGATTGTTTCCGCAGGCGCGCATCCTGCGTTGGGACGCCGAAACCACCCGGCGCAAGGGCTCGCATGACCTGCTGCTGTCGCACTTCACCCAACACCGCGCCGATATCCTGGTTGGTACGCAGATGCTGGCGAAGGGGCTCGACCTGCCGCTGGTCACGCTGGTTGGGGTGATCCTGGCGGACGTGGGACTGAACTTCCCAGATTACAAGGCCGGGGAGCGCACCTTCCAGCTGCTGATGCAGGTGGCCGGGCGGGCGGGCCGCAGTGAGCTGGGGGGGCGGGTGATCTTGCAGACCTTCCAGCCGGACCACTACGTGATTCGCACGGCTGCTCAACACGATTACGACGGCTTCTATCGCCAGGAGATCGAGAACCGGCGCGAGCTGCGCTACCCACCGTTCTATCATCTGGCCAGGTTGGAGTGCAAGAGCCTGAAGGCTAACGAGGCCGAGGAGACGGCGGTGCGCATGGCGCGCCAGATCCATCACTGGATCGAGCAGGAGAACTTCCCCTCCAGCGACATCATCGGCCCGGTACCGTGCTTCTTCAGCCGGGTGGGCGGCTACTACCGCTGGCAGATCATCCTGCGCAGTCCCGACCCGACGGCGATCCTACGCGGCCGCTCATTGGGCGAGTTCCAGGTGGAGATCGACCCACCCAGCCTGTTATGAGGTATGATTAAGCCGTCGAGTAACTTCTCTGGCAGTCGGCTTATGCATCAGACAATCAACATTTTTGGGGGGAATGCAGGTGGTAAATGACGGCAAAACATTACGGTAAGTCGTATTACGAGCGGTTCTTGTTTCAGCCGAAGCTCAATTCTCAGCGCATTCGTACACATTTGCAGGAGCTGCTGGCATACAAACCGGGCGGCAGGTTGTTCGAGATCGGCTGCGGGCGTGGCGAGTTTTTGACGGCCGCCAAGGAGCGTTTCGACGTGCAGGGTATGGACCTGTCGGATTATGCTGTGCGAATTGCGGCGGAGCGCACGGACGGGCGCGTCATCCAGGGCAACATCGAGACGGCCAATATTCAAAGCCGCCACTACGACGCGATTGTGGCTTTCAATATTTTTGAGCACCTGCGCCAGCCCGGGCACGCTATCCAGAAGGTGTTCGACGGCCTGCGAGATGATGGGGTATTGATGGGTTCTGTGCCGCTCAACTATGCTGTGCTTGGCTCCATCCATACCTTGCTGACCAACATTTTCGACCCGACCCACGTCTCGACCTTCAATCCGGAGAAGTGGCGCGGCTTGTTCGAGCAGGCGGGCTTTCGCATGGTGCGTTTCTTTGGAGAGCTGACCATCGGACAGAACCGGCACATTTACGTGCGCGAGCCGCTGTGGCCGTTCCTGTCATTCAATTTGATGTTCGTCTGCAGGAAGTAGTCCAAAAACCAGGTTTCTTGGGGGAACCTGGTTCTGCAAATATCGACGGCTAATCTGGCTGGGAGGAAGCGATGGCTAAATCAAAGCGCTTGCAGCGCGAGCGCCGCACAATTCAAGTGATGATCGAGATGTACTGCCGGGGGAACCATGCGCCCGAGGGAGAGCTGTGCCCTGCGTGCAGCGAACTGCGCTCCTACGCGCTGCAGCGCATTGACCGCTGCCCCTTCCGGCCCGACAAGCCTACCTGTGCCAGTTGCACCGTTCACTGCTATAAACCGCAGATGCGCGAGCGCGTGCGGGTGGTAATGCGTTTCGCCGGGCCGCGCATGATGCTAACGCATCCGGCGCTGGCATTGGCGCATTTGTTGGATGGAATCCGGCATAAACCCGAAGCACTAAAAAGAGCGTAGCGCAGGTTCGCAGGGACAACAGAGGCGCTGAGATTTATAAGAAAATCTCAGCGCCTCTGTTGTCCCTGCGAACCTGCGCTACGCTCTTTTTAGTGCTCGAACGGAATGAAATTATGGGGGTTGACGTGGATGCCGTTGTCCCACATCTCGAAGTGCAAGTGTGGGCCGGATGATTTTCCGGTGGAGCCCATGTTGCCGATCAGATCACCCTTGAAGACGCTTTGCCCGCAGGTGACTCGAATCTCGCTCTGGTGACCGTAGAGCGTCTGATAGCCGTTGCCGTGATCGATGACGGTCACGTTGCCGTAGCCGTGGTCGTTCCAACCGGCGTAGACCACAACACCGTTGTCGGCGGCGTAGATGGCGTTGCCCATTTGGCCGCCTACGTCCACGGCGGAATGGTTGGCCTCGGGAGCGTAGTCGTAGCCGGACAGCCAGTGGGCCACGGTGGGCCAGGTGAAGGAGCCGGAGCCGACAGCGCCGTCGCTGGGCTCGGTGCAAGCGCCGGCGCCGTACAGTCGCGCCAAGCTCGGGTTGAAGCGCGAGATGGTCGGCGCGCTCCAGGTGATGAAGTTACGGTAGCCGCCGGGGACGACGATCAAGGTGCCGGGGTTGATGTTTGGATGGGTGTAATCGCCGAGAGTGTCTTTGTTCAGGTTGTTGCCGGGGAAATTGACGATGTCGTCCGGTTTAACCTGGAAGACCTCCGCCACTTTGTTCAGGCCGTCGTTCTGGTGCCACTCGTAGTAAATGCCATCGACCGGCAGGATGTTGAGGTCCTGCCCGGGATAGATCATCTCTGGGTTGTCGCCCAGGTTGTTCAGGTTGCCCCACAGCAAGGTGGAAGGGTTCAAGCCGAACTTTTCGGCGATGGCGAAGATGGTATCGCCTTGCTCGACCGTATATTGGATGACCTCCAGACCGGGGTTTATCGGCAAGGTGGTATGGAGCTGCGCCAAGCGGGAGATGCCGGAGTCCGTTTGACCGGGCGCAAAAGCAGACAGCGCCAAGCTGACCGGCGCTTGGGTAGAGAAGGGGGTCGTCGGGAGGGAGGTTTGCGGAATATTTGCCTGTGTTTGGGCCGGGTTCGAGCGGAACGCCCAAACCAGACTGATCAAGGCTGCACAGGCGATGACCGTCCCGATATTTTTAATCCAATTGATACGGCTTGGGTGCTGAAGCCAGCGCCAAATTGTATTCATTGACGATACCAGTGAAATTGGACGCCCCCGGAAAGAAAATAACCGGGGGCGAATTTTCTTTGTATTCAAGTTGCGTGGTGTGACGCCAAAGTTACGGCAGCACGAACCACGGATTGATGAACCCACCCATATAGCGCACCTCGAAATGCAGATGCGGGCCGGTGGAATTGCCGGTGGAGCCGGCGTAGCCGAGGATGTTGCCCTGATAGATACTCTGGCCGCATCTTGCCACGATGGAGCTGAGGTGAGCGTACAGCGAGTGGTAGCCATTGCCGTGATCGATCATGACCATGTTGCCGTAGCCGCCGCCAATGGGGGCCGCATACACGACCACACCGCTGTCGGCTGCGTAGACGGGCGCGCCTGAACCGGCGGCAATATCGACACCCAGGTGACCGTCCCAGTAATCGTTGCCGGAGAGGTATTGGTTGCTTGCGGGCCAGATGAACGTGCCCGAGCCATAGGCGCCGCCTTCGGGGATATCGCAGCCGCCAGCGATCGATTTATTGGCGCCCGCGGATGGCCGCCAGATGGTCGGTACCAGCCACTGCCGGAACTCACGCGACCCATCCGGTACCATGACCCAGGTCCCCGGTTCTATGACCGGGTTGGTGAGGTCGAGGTTATTGCCGGGCCAGTCCAGGATTTTTTCCGGGGTGGTCTTGAAATCACCGGCGATCTTATCGATCGTGTCGCCGTCTTTCCATTGGTAATACACGCCGTCGACCGGTGGGACATTCAAATCCAGCCCAACCGAGATCTGGTCAGGATTGTCGTTCAGAGTGTCGTAGTTGGCCCACAACACCGTCTCGGGCTTGACGTTGAATTCCTTGGAGATGCCGAAGATGGAATCACCCATTTCGACGGTATATTTTACGATCTCTGTGCGGCTGCGGGTTGGGATGATGGTATGGGTATTAACCGCCCGAACGATGGCTTGAACGCCACTTGCCGGCGCGAGCGCCGGCAAGTTAGCCGATACGGGCTGAGACTGCGGTTCGACGACCTGCGGCTGTGGCGGGACGTTGGCGGCCTGGACAGAGGCCCGCTGCTGGGCAGCCGGCGTGCGCTCCCAGACCAGGAATGCCAGGAGCGCGACCATCAAGACTGCAAGCCCCCACATCATCCAGGAAACACAACCGCCGCCTTTGGCTTTAGCCGGGTTCCCCTTTGCAGAGGGCGGTTGGCTCACATATCCTCCGTCAGGCCTTCCAGGAATTCCAGGTTCGTCTTTGCACGGTTCATGCGCTGAATAATGGCTTCGGTCGCGACCGACGGGTCCATACCGGCGCCCTGGGGCTGCTGGCCGATCATTTGCAGGTACATACGGCGGACGAGCCAGACGCGCTGTAGGATGTCTGGTCCAAGCAGCAGTTCTTCACGGCGGGTGGAGGAGCGCTCGATGTCGATGGCGGGGAAGATGCGGCGTTCCTGCAAGCGGCGGGACAGATGCAGCTCCATGTTGCCGGTACCTTTGAACTCTTCATAAACCACGTCGTCCAGGCGGGAGCCGGTGTCGACCAGCGCCGTGGCGATGATGGTCAGCGAGCCGCCCTCTTCGAGGTTGCGGGCTGCGCCGAAGAAGCGCTTGGGCGGGTACAGGGCCGAGGGGTCCATACCGCCGGACAGGGTGCGACCGGATGGGTTGACGACCAGGTTGTAAGCGCGGGCCAGACGAGTCAGCGAGTCCATCAGGATCACGACATCGCGGCCGACTTCCACCAGGCGCTTGGCACGCTCGAGGGTGATCTCGGCGGTGCGCACGTGCGAGCTGACCGGCTCGTCAAATGTGGATGCCACAACTTCCGCATCCACCGAGCGATCCATATCCGTCACCTCTTCAGGGCGCTCACCGATCAAAGCAATGATCAGGTGCACGTCTGGATTTCGGACAGAAATGGCGTTGGCGATCTGCTTGAGGATGGTGGTCTTACCAGCTTTAGGGGGCGAAACGACCATACCGCGCTGGCCTCGTCCAATCGGCGCGATCAGGTTGATCAGGCGCGTGGACAGGATATTGCGTTCGCTTTCGAGATCGAAGCGTTTTTCGGGGAAGATCGGGGTCAGGCTCTCGAACCAGGGTCGGCTGCGGGTCTCTTCTGGTGGGAAACCGTTGATGGTTTCGACCTTCAGCAGACCGTAATGGCGCTCTGAATCGCGGGGCGGGCGCACGTGACCGATGACCAGGTCGCCGCTGCGCAGATCGTAGCGCCGCAACTGGGCTTGAGACACGTATACATCGTCCGAGCCGACCTGGTAATTCGTGCGCAGGAAGCCGATGCCCTCGTTCATGATCTCGAGGACGCCGCCTCTGACTTCCAGGCCCTCTCGTTCGGCTTCAACCTGCCGGATGCGAATCATCAGGTTCTCTTTTTTCAACCGCGCTGCGTTCGGTATATCAAGTTCCTTGGCCATATCTCGCAGCGTAGCCAAGGGAGCATTTTCAAGTTCAACTATTTTCATGGATTGGAATCTCGCGAATTATCCAACGACAAATTTTATTAAACCACGCCACCCTATCCTGCTTGCGCAGGTAAACTTGGTTGTCGTGAATTTGACCTGGGATATTGGGATGAATGGGCTTCCCTGCTTTCGTGTCGTACTCCTTATGCAGGAGAAGCCGTTAGTAACAATATAAACCTTCTGATACGATGGTTACCAGATTATAGCATGCAAACGAGTTTCATGCAAGCAAAACTGGTGTAGGCTGCTCATTTCTCTCTTTCTTAAAGTCCTTTTATCAGCCGCAAGATGATTATAACAGAAATTCCGGTTTGTCAATACTTTTTGTAGAAAGAGGGGCAAAAGAGATTCCAAGCGCCGGCAGCCGGCTGCTCTGTTCTCATTCCCGCCCTTTTGACTATAATAGGGGATGTCCCTATCCCCGAATTCAGGAGACCCGCATGTCTAATCCCGAAGCGCCTACTTTTAACCCATGACGGCATCACGTTCCGTGATCTCAACAAGAATGGTCGTTTAGATCCTTACGAAGACCCTCGCCGCCCTATCGATGAGCGGGTGGAAGATTTGCTCTCTCAGATGACGCTGGAAGAGAAGGCCGGTTTAATGTTTCATACCATCATCGGCGTGAATCAAGACGGCACGCTGGCCGAAGAACCGACCCGCTTCAGCCATATCACCACCTCGGATCTGGTGCTCAGGCGGTTGATGAACCACTTCAATGTGCACCAGCTGCCAGGGGCGCGTTTGACGGTGGAGTGGCACAACCGCTTGCAAAGGCTGGCCGAGAGCACACGCCTGGGCATTCCCGTCACCATCTCTTCCGATCCGCGCCATGCCTACTCGAACAACCCGGCCACCAGCATGATGACCTCCATGTTCTCCCAGTGGCCTGAGCCAGTTGGCCTGGCTGCAACCGGTGACGAGGACCTGGTGCAGCAGTTCGGCGACATCGCCCGCCAAGAGTATGCCGCAGTGGGCATCCGTGTGGCGCTGCATCCGATGGCCGACCTGGCGACCGAGCCGCGCTGGTGCCGCACGGCGGGCACCTTCGGTGAGGACGCTCAGCTTTCGGCACGCATGACCGGGGCCTATATCCGTGGTTTTCAAGGCGAAAGGCTCGGCAAGGACAGCGTGGCCTGCATGACCAAGCACTTCCCCGGCGGCGGTCCGCAGATGAACGGTGAAGACGCTCACTTCCCCTTCGGTAAGGAGCAGGTCTACCCGGGCGATAACTTCGATTACCACCTGATCCCGTTCGAGGCGGCCTTTGCAGCGGGCGCCTCGCAGATCATGCCCTACTACGGTCAGCCGATCGGACTGGAAATCGAGGAGGTGGGCTTCAGCTACAACAAGGCGGTAATCACCGGGATGCTGCGTGAGAAGTATGGCTTCGAAGGCATCGTCTGTACCGACTGGATGCTGCTGAATGACGCCGAGATGAATGGAAGGGTGATCATGAACGCCCGCTGCTGGGGTGTGGAGAACTTGAGCGTACCCGAGCGGGCGCGTAAGATCCTCGAAGCCGGTGTGGACCAGTTCGGCGGCGAGGCCTGCCCGGAGGTGATCGTCGATCTGGTGCGCAGCGGACAGGTCAGCGAGGCGCGCATCGACCAAACCGTGCGGCGATTGCTGCGTGAGAAGTTCGTGCTGGGGCTGTTCGATCGACCGTACCTGGATCCGGATGCCGCCGAGCGCACAGCCGGGAACCCGGCGTTCCGCAAGGCCGGAGAGCTGGCCCAGCGCAAAGCCATCGTGCTGCTGAAGCAAGGACCGCTGCCCCTGCCGGAGCGCCCCAAGGTGTATCTGGAAGGCGTTAAACCCGAGGCTGCCAGGGAATATGCTGAGGTGGTCGAGACGCCCGAGCAGGCCGATTTCGCCATCCTGCGCCTGCCCACGCCGTACGAACCGCGTGAGGGCTTCCTCGAGAGCATCTTCCATGCCGGGGACCTGGATTTCAAGGGTGAGGAGAAGGCGCGCATCCTGCGCCTGTTGGAGCAACTGCCGACGATTGTGGACATCAACCTGGAACGCCCGGCAGTGATCCCCGAGATTACCGCGCAGAGCGCCGGGCTGCTGGCGGACTTCGGCGCAGCGGATGAGGCCGTGCTGGACGTAATTTTTGGGCGTTTCGACCCCTGCGGTCATCTGCCCTTCGAGCTGCCTTCGTCGATGGAGGCGGTGCGCAACCAGAAGGAAGACATGCCGTACAATTCGGAGGATCCGTTGTTCCCGTTTGGGTATGGGATGTCTTACGAATAGGGAGAGGAGAACTGAGAGCAGAAAGCAGCCGGCCTCTTGCCAGGGGCTGCTGCGCTCTGCTTTCGATATTCTGAGCGTCAGATGCGCTATGGTACAATAAAAATCAATCCCATTCGTCAGGAAGGCACATTTTATGCTCCAAGATCGTTTTGGCCGCCAGATCACTTACTTGCGCGTGAGCGTCACCGACCGCTGCAATTTCCGCTGCGTGTACTGTATGCCGCCCGGAGGGATTTCCTGGCAGCCGCACGATGCGATCATGCGCTTCGAGGAGATCGTCGAGGTGGTGCGAGTGGCTGCTGCGGGCGGGGTGCGCTCGGTGCGCCTGACGGGCGGTGAGCCGCTGGTGCGGAAGGATCTGCACGAGCTGGTGGGCATGATCGATGCCATCCCAGGCATCGAGGATATCAGCCTGACCACGAACGGCACCCTGTTGGACCGGATGGCGGCGCGCCTGGCCGAGGCCGGTTTGCGGCGGGTGAACGTCAGCCTGGACACCGTGCAGCCGGAGAAGTTCGCTCACATCACGCGCGGCGGCTCGATCCAGGCAGTCTGGCGCGGCATCGAGGCCGCCGAGCAGGCCGGGCTGTCGCCGATCAAGCTCAACATCGTGGCGATGCGCGGGGTGAACGACGACGAGCTGCTGGACATGGCGCGCCTGACCCTGGAGAAACCCTGGGACGTGCGCTTCATCGAGCTGATGCCGGTGCAGAACCAGCTGCCATGGGGGGAGGGTTTCCCCAGCCCGGAACATGCCTTCCTATCGATCCAGGATATGATGGAAATCCTGTCGCCGTTAGGGTTAGAACCGATTACCCGCACAGTTGGCAGCGGCCCGGCCAAGGAATATCATATTCCCGCCGCACCCGGGCGGTTGGGCTTTATCTCGCCGATTGGTGAGCACTTCTGCGCCACTTGCAATCGGATGCGCCTGACGGCAGACGGGCACCTGCGACCGTGCCTGCTGAGCGACGTCGAGATCGATGTGCTGGGGCCGATGCGCCGCGGCGAGGTGGCGCTGCCATACCTGCAGCAAGCGATCGAGGCCAAACCCGAGGGGCACACCCTGGGTGAGTCGCACGGGCCGGACGGCCGGACGATGATGCAAATCGGTGGGTAGTAGTGGATAACCAAAAAGAGACCGGCTGGCAGCGCCAGCCGGTCTCTTTTTGGTTATCCACTACTCGAACCGGACGACGATGTCGGCGGGGCTGGTGGCATCGGGGCCGCGCGGCATGACGCCCAGGGTGGCCTGTGCGCTTTCTTTTTCAAAGCGCAGGCGGCCAAAGCCCAGCTGGAACGGACCAGGGAAGGGGGCCATCTCTTGCAGTTTCCAGCCGCGCGCCTGAGTCTCTCGCAGATAGAAGGCTTGCAGCGCTCCAGCGCTTGCGTCGCCGTGGTAAGCTTCCCACAACTGATCCTCGGCGGCATCCGGAACGATCGAGTGCGCTGGGACGGAGCGATAGGCGGGCGGCACCGGGAAGCCGCAGCCGTTCTCCAGCACGCCTTCGACGCTGCGCAAGAAGCGCAGGCTCTTGAGGATCTCGGTCACAACGGGCTGGTAGGCAGAGCGCTCGGCGCGGGGATGCTCCAGCGCCATCTGCAAGACGACGAAGTTGAAGGCGAGGATGCCGGCCCATAGACGCCGGTTTTCCTTCTTGGGCAGCACCACCTCCGCCTCGAAGCCGGCTGCGCCGCCCATCTCCCAGTTGGCCGAGCCAATGTTCTTGGCGCCGATGAAGCCGGCTGTATGGGCCAAATGCTGTGACCACAGCTTGTCGATCGGCTGGAGCATACCATTCCAGTCGGCGCGCACCAGCAGGTGACCGCCCTCGGAGAAGCCCGGGCCTTCTTCGAGCGCTTCCGCCATGGGAGCAAAGCCCTCGATTTCGCCCAGTGTGCGGTGCGTCCAATCGTCGGGGTAGCTGAGCTGGTAGCCCCAGAGGTACTGTTGGAAAATTTTCATAGGTAGGTTTCCAAAAAGGGGTGCGGAGCCATGGCTCCGCACCCCAACTTATTCTTCTTATGCTTATCCGCCTGCGGCTGCAGGCATGAAGGCGATCCGATCGCCGGGATGGACAGCCTCGTCAAAGTCTGCCTGGCGGAAGTTGCGCATCACCAGCTTGACTTCCTTTTCCGGCAGGCCCAAGCGGTCGCGGATCTGCGCCAGGGTGAGGCCTTCCTCCACTTCCATCAAATACGAGGAGTGCAGGGGCATATCCGGCACATACTGCCGGAGGGTGGCGAAAACTCGGATCTCAACCTGCATCCTACTGGCCGTCATGCACCCAGGCGAAGACCTTATCCAGCTCACTGTTGGGCAGCGTCCAGGTCACATTATGCGGCGGCAGCGCCTCATTGACCATGAACTCGGGGATGCGGTCGTCGGCGCTGGTGAAGCCGGCAGCCTCGTTGAACAGGCGCTCCATCTTGAGGACTTCCTTGCCAACCGAGATGACGTCCGCGCCGGTAATGTTCTGACCGGTGATGCCGGCCACCGTATCGGCCATGCCGTTCCATCCACTTTGGATGTCCAGGATCGGGAAGGCGATGAAGAGGCAGTAGCCGGAGCTGTCGATAAAGGCCGTGGCGGCCTGGAAGGTCAGGGACAGGTCGCCCTTGCCCTCATCGTCCAGCGGATCGGCCTTGCCGCCGATGCCGGCGATCTCAGGGGCGATGGTGTACCCGGCGGTGTGGTCGGCGCCCATCGGGGTGGTGGCGTAGGTTACGCCGATGCCCTTGATCGCGCGCGGCTCGTAAGCCGGCATGGATTGGCCCTTGACGGTCGGCACACGGTAGACGCCGTAGGCTTTGGCGGTCGCTTCGACACCCTGGCCCAAGATGCGGCCCATAGGCGTGCCTTTGCGGATCTCATCCATCATTTGCATGGCGGCTTCGCCGTCACCAAAGGCGGCTGCGCCGCCTTCCATAGCGATGGCGATGGTGTTACCGGCTTCGATGGTATCCACGCCGATGTCGTTGCACTCGCGAGTCAGGCGAGCGACGGTATCCAGGTCGCCGATGCCGGTGTTGGCGCCCAACGACCAGGTAGTTTCGTATTCGACACAGGAGGTGATGGCTTCGCCGTTCTCGTCTGGGTAAATGTTGGAGCATTGAATGATGCAGCCGGGGCTGCAGTGGTGACCGACCATGCCTTCGCCGCCGCGCGCATTGACTGCATCGGTGATGGCCTCACCCGAGATCGCGCTGGCTTGATCGAACTGACCGGCGCTGAAGTTGCGGGTGGGCAGGCCACCGGCTTCGTTGATGATGTTGACCAGGATGGCCGTGCCGAACGAGTTCAGGCCGCCGCCCTTCTTGGTCATATCGTGCGTGGTGATCGATTCGGTCAGCGCCTTGCGGCCGGCCTTGAACTTCTCCATGTCGGCAATTTCGACCCCAGGGCCGCCCTTGTCGTCGACGATGATGGTCTTCACGCCGCGGACGCCCATGACTGCGCCCAAACCGCCGCGACCCGCATAGCGCCCTGGTTTGTTCTCCATATCATTGACCGAGATGCCGGCGTTGGAGAGCTTCATCTCGCCTGCCTGGCCGATGCCGATCACTGCGGTATCGGGATACTTCTCCCACATCAGGTCGTCAATCTCGTACATGCCCTTGCCCATCAGGTCAGCGGCGTCCTGGAATTCCACGCCGTCCTTGGTGATGATCAGGTTGTACCACGCATCCTTTTTGGGCATGCCTTCGATAATGATGGCGGCAAGGCCCAACTTGGCGATCTTCTGCCCCGATAGTCCACCGGCATTGGATTCCTTGATGCCACCCGTGAGCGGGCTCTTGGCGCCGAAGGAGGTGCGGCCGCTGTTGGGGGCAGCCGGAGTCCCGGTAGCCCAACCAGGGGCGATCACCAGCTTGTTGTTCGGCCCCAATGGATGGCACTTCGGATCGACCTCGTCGCAGACGATAGCGGAGGTTAATCCACGGCCGGCCCAGCGAGCCCACTTTTCGGGGACATCTTCGTAGGTTGCGCTGAGGTCTTTCATGTTGATACGCAAAATCTTTTTCGCCATATCCTTCTCCTTCTGCTGTTATTAAACCAATTTGTATTCGAGCCGAGAAATTGGAGCACACTGCTGTACGCTCCGGTTTGTCGGCTCGATTTTTAGGATGACTCCTGGTTTTGATGGCGGTAGGTGCCATGAATGGCGCCGTGCTCGCGCGTCGCTTCCTTAAGTGAATCGCTCATGCGGATCCCATCTCGATATTGATAGGGCCACATGTGTTTGAGTGAAAAGATGCCGATGTGATCGCCATCATGGAGCGGTTCGTTTGCGGAAGCGTTCAAACCGGGCATGTCGTATAAAACGGCATTGACGAACGTGAAACCTTTTTGATCTGGTGGGATATTCAACTCTACCAGCAGTTCACCGATGGTTGCCGGATCTTTCAGTTGGTGATCGAAGGTGGAAACAAAATGACCGTCATGTTGTTGAGCGAGGTCTCCATAAAGCGACACATTTACCAGCATGCTGCTTGTGAACCTTTCTGTGGCCGAAAACCAGATGCGATCGAATTGAAAAAAGGAGTGGACGATTGTATCGATTGGGTGAGTGCAAGTGAAACAAGATAATTCAATCTTATAACGATAGTTGGATAACTTATAGTAGTAATCACAGTTTATCGGTGTACGGGGTTCCTGTCAACTGATTTTTGCCCGCAAATGGATGACGAATCTCACATTTGCGAAAAGCTTCTCACAGACTTTGTCAGAGAAGGCTAACCCAATGAAGAAAGGGTTTGATCGTAATCAGTGCGCCCACTCGTTACGATCAAACCCTTTCTTCATTTATTTGCATGGAACGGATGACCGGCTAACCGGTGCCGAACTGGCGGTCGCCTGCATCGCCCAGGCCGGGGACGATGTATCCGACCTCGTTGAGATGGTGATCGACGGCTGCCAGGTGGATCGGAACGTCGGGGTGATGTTTGTTGACCAGCTCGATGCCCTCGGGCGCGCCGATCAGCCCGACGAATTTGATGCGTTTGACGCCCCAATTCTTAACGATATCGATGGTGGCAACGGCCGAGCCGCCGGTCGCCAGCATGGGATCGAGGATCAGACAGACTGAGACGGTGGGCAGAATCGGCAGCTTGTTGTAGTACTGCACCGGCTTGAGGGTCTTCTCATCCCGGTAGAGGCCGATGTGCCATACTTCAGCGGATGGCATGAGCTCCCACACGCCCTCAACCATGCCCAGCCCCGCGCGCAGGATCGGTACCAGGCCGATATTGTCTTGCAGCTCAACCCCTTGGGCGGTGGTCAGCGGAGTCTGCACCTCGATCGGTTTGGTTGCCATGTCGGCTGTAGCCTCATAAGTCAGCAAGCTTCCCAATTCTCGCACCAATTCGCGAAACTTTTTCGGCTCGGTTGTTGTTTTGCGGAGTAAGGTTAGCTTGTGCGCCACCAGCGGGTGCTTCGAAATGAATACATTATGCATGTGCCACTCCTTGACTGTGTACTCAGGCGCATTCCAATGTTGTAGATTTTTTGTTGTTTGGCGTACCTGTGACAAACAACAAAAAATCTACAACATTGGAACGCACCCTACTCTATCCATTATAACGTTAGTTTTGGTCCGAGTCGTATAATTATTGATATCAGTGGGTTCTGCATTAACAGTGGGAGAGAAAAATAATGGAATACGATCTGGTTTTTGAAGGCGGCGGCGCCAAAGGGATGGTTTTCGTGGGCGCTATGCAAGAGTTCGAGGCGCGCGGCCACACCTACAAGCGCCTGTTGGGAACGTCGGCAGGCGCGATCACGGCGGCCTTGTTGGCAGCCGGGTATTCGTCTCAAGAAATGCTCGCGGCAATGGCGCAAGAGGTGGATGGAAGTCCGGTTTTCACGCTGTTCATGTCGGCGCCGGGGCCGTTTGAAAAAGCCCAGGTGCTGAAGGGCGTAACCCTGGCGTACCTGCACGATCGGGGCCTGTCGGCTTTCCAAAAGTTCCTGGCGGATAATTTCATGCCCTGGTTTGCTTCCCGGTTAGCCAGCCCGTATTCTTTGCTCGAATACGGCGGCTGGTTCTCGGCCGGCCATTTCGTGGAGTGGCTGCAGGAACGCCTGGACAGCGGCTCGAACGGCGGCAAGCCGCGCCGTTACAGTGGATTGACGCTGGCACAGTTCCATCAAGAGACCGGCTACGATCTTTCGTTGGTGGCTTCCGACACCAGTGGCGGGACGATGCTGGTGCTCAACCATCGCACGGCGCCGGACGTGCCGCTCGTTTGGGCGGTGCGCATGTCGATGAGCATTCCGTTGGTGTGGCAGGAGGTGATCTGGAAGCGGGAATGGGGCGCATACTTAGCGCGGGACATGAGCGGCCATGCGATTGTCGACGGTGGGTTATTATCCAATTTCCCGATCGAGCTGTTTTTATCGCAAGACAGCCTGGTGCAAACTCTGATGGGCAAGGAATCGGCGGACAACGTGCTGGGGCTGCTGATCGATGAGACCTGTGAGGTGGAGGGCGCTGTCGAAGCGGTCACTGCGGGGGCAGGGCAGCAGCCGCTGCCGGTGCTGCAGCGTTTGCAGCGTCTGGTCAACACGACCACCGGAGCGCACGACAAGATGGTGATCGATGCCTATGAAGACCTGGTGGTGCGGCTGCCGGCCAAAGGCTACGGCACGACGGAGTTCGACATGGACGAGAAGCGGCGCGGGCTGCTGGTGCAGGCCGGGCAGAAAGCGATGCAGGCCTACTTCGACCGGCCGCAGGCGCTGTCCTTTGGGTTGGAAGCTGTTCCAACCGAGATGGATGCGCAGGCACAGGCTCGCATGGATAAGCTTGCAAGGAAGATCCTGGGGATGTAAGAGCCCTGTGAGCTTTCCTTAAAATAGAACGTCCGTATCGGGTATAATTTATGCCATGAGTGAAGCCCAAGATCGATTGATCACCCCAGAACCGAAACCCGATGACCGGATGGACCAGGCGCTGCGCCCGCGAACGCTGAACGATCTCATCGGGCAGGACCAGGTCAAAGAGAACCTGTCGATTTTAATTGACGCCGCACTTCAACGCAAAGAGCCGCTGGACCATGTTCTGTTCTATGGTCCGCCGGGCTTAGGAAAAACGACCCTTGCACACGTGCTGGCGAACGAGATGGGCGTCAATATCAAGATCACCGCCGGGCCGGCAGTGGAACGCCCCGGCGACCTGGCAGCCATCCTGACGAATCTGCGCGCCGGCGACATTTTGTTCATCGATGAGATCCACCGTCTCGGACGGGTAGTGGAAGAGGTGCTCTACCCGGCGATGGAAGACTTTGCCCTCGACATCGTGATCGGTAAAGGGCCTTCTGCTCGCTCGATCCGCCTGAAACTGCCGCGGTTTACCGTGATCGGCGCGACCACCCGGCTGGCGCTGGTCAGCGCGCCGCTGCGGGCTCGCTTCGGGGTGGTGTACCGGTTGGACTACTACGACCATAAAGCCATGGAAGTGATCGTCCGAAGAGCCGCTAACCTGCTGAAGGTCGGTTCGGAGCCGGAGGGCGTGTCGGAAGTGGCCCGCCGGGCGCGCGGCACGCCGCGCGTGGCCCTGCGCCTGCTGCGGCGGGTGCGGGATTACGCTCAGGTGCGCGCGGAAGGCGTCATTACGGGCCAGGTGGCCAAGGAAGCGCTGGACCTGCTGAACGTGGATGCGCTCGGCCTGGACGAGGTCGACCGGCGGGTGCTGGAGACCATTATCGAGAAGTATCGGGGCGGGCCGGTGGGCTTGAATACCATCGCCGCCTCAATGAGCGAGGAGCCCGACACGATCATGGACGTGGTGGAGCCGTATCTGCTCCAGCTCGGCTTCCTGGACCGCACACCCCAGGGCCGGGTGGCGACCCCGCTGGCTTACGACCACCTTGGGCTGCCCTACAGCGGCATGCAGCAGAACCCGCAGCCCGGATTATTTGAGGAAGAAGAATAATTTTGATGCTTGCAGATGAGATCTGCAAGCATCAAAATTGCACCCGCCTGTGAAAACATCTGATTTTGACTATCATCTCCCCCCTGAACGCATCGCCCAGACCCCGGTAGAGCCTCGTCACTCCTCGCGTTTGATGGTGCTGCACCGCGATCGGGATAAAATCGAACACACCACCTTCTGGGACGTCGGCGAGTACCTGCGCCCCGGCGACCTGCTGGTGATCAACCGCACCCGGGTGATCCCGGCGCGCGTCTACGCGCACAAGCCGACCGGGGGACGGGTAGAGCTGCTGCTCTTGCGCCGCGAGGATGAGACGACCTGGGAGGCGCTGGTGGGTGGCAAGGGTTTGGTCGCCGGACGAACGGTGCAGCTGGAAGAAGGCCCGCTGGCCGAGATCGTGGAGGCGCTGGAGGGCTCGCGCAGACGAGTGCGATTTACCGAGCCGGTGGAACCCTACCTGGAGCGCAAGGGAGTTATGCCCCTGCCGCCTTACATCCACACCCCGCTGGCCAACCCCGAGCGCTACCAGACGGTCTACGCCGAGCAGTCCGGCTCGGCAGCGGCGCCGACGGCCGGGCTGCACTTTACGCCCGAGCTGATGCAGCGCCTGGAGCAGCAGGGCGGTAGCTTCGCCTCGGTGACCTTACACGTCGGGCTGGACACCTTCGCCCCAGTGACCGAGGACAACCCGCAGGAGCATCAGATCCACACCGAGTGGTGCGAGTTGACGCCCCAGACCGCGGATCAGATCAACCAGACCCGCCGGGCGGGTGGGCGCATTGTGGCGGTGGGAACCACCAGCGTGCGCACCCTGGAGACCGGCGCACAGGCGGCCCAACCCGGACAGGCGGTGGCGCACTTTTCCGGCCCGACCAATCTGTACATCCTGCCCGGCTATCGCTTCAAGGCCGTGGACGCCGTGATCACCAATTTCCATCTGCCGCGCTCGACCCTGCTGATGCTGGTTAGTGCCTTTGCCGGTCGAGAGCGGATGCTGGCCGCGTATCAACTGGCGGTCGAGATGAAGTACCGCTTCTACTCCTTCGGCGATGCAATGCTGATTGAATAAAATCGCACAAAAAAATTTCGGGGAGATCGCGATCTCCCCGAAAATCCTTTAAAGCGCCTTAATGATGATCTCCGCCGCGGTCTCGGCGCCGTTTTCGCCGCGGATTTTATGACCCAATGCGCTGGCCGCGCTGCGAACTTCCCCCGTTCGCGCGTATTGAATGGCCCTGGTTAACCGCTCGGCGGTGAGCTGTTTTCTCGGCACGGGTTTCGATCCTACTCCCAGTTCATACACTCTCCGCCCCCAGGCCAGCGTATCATTCCCAAACGGTACGATCACCGACGCCACGCCCGCCCTCAGCGCGGCCGCCGTGGTCCCAGCCCCGCCATGGTGGACAACCGCCGCCGTGCGCGGGAACAGCCAGGAATGGGGGGCGTTGTCCAGCATGAAGATATCTTCTGGCAGGTGTTCTAATTTTGTCATACCGTTCCAGCCGGTCGCCAGGATGCCGCGCTGCCCGGCGCGCTGGAGCGCTTCGATCATCAGCCGGGTGGTTTGCTCCGCCTCATTGGGGTCGCCGATGCTGCCGAAACCGATATAGACCGGCGGTTCGCCTTTTTGCAGAAAGTCGACTAAATCAGGTGGTGAGCTCCAGCCTGGCTCGTCCAGGAACCAGTACCCGGTCATCTGGACGTGCGCGGGCCAATCTTCCGGCTGAGGGAAAACAAACCGGCTGCATGAGACCAGGGTGGGGAAGTTAGCCGTTGTTTGTTTGGGAAAGGGGTTTCCAAAGTCTTCCGGGAGACAGCCGAAGCGCTGCCGCCAGAACTGTTGAATAGACGCCCTGGAAACGAACCAGAAGATCTGCTCGAAAATCTTATGCGTGGTGCGGTTGAATACCTTGCCGGGGCGACATGAGCTGTAAAAGACCAGGGCCGGGTATTCGCGGGTGGGTGTCATCGGGAACGGGGTCGCCAGAATGCCGGGAATGCTGCGCTCGCGGGCGATGAAATAGCCGACAATCTGGCCTGGATGGTAAACGATGGCATCCGCTCCGTCGCAAGCGTCAAAGAAATCCTGCTGCAAGTTAGACGCCATCGATTTAAGCCGGTTGAAGCTGAGTAAAACCTTGAGAGGATTATCGGCCTTCTGGGCGCTGCGCGCGGCTTCGCTGGCCGCCGCCTGCATGACATCGCCTCGAACCGGGTAAAACTCAAGCCCTTGCCCGGTGACCAGCCGCTCGAAATTCTGAAAGGTGGCAATCCGGACGGTTTGCCCGGCTTTTTTCAGCGCAGTTCCCAGCGCAACGTAAGGCTGCACATCTCCGCGCGTCCCTGCGGCCAGGATGGTGATCATTGGGGCTGCCCTCCTGCCTTTCGGCTTGCCTCAGCGCGGGGCTGTCTGAACCGGTCCACCAGTTTTTGCAGGATCGCTTCAAGCTGCTGGGCTTCCTGTGCGCTTAGGGCGGCGCGGATAAACTTGCCATACTCCTGTAAGGCTTTGTCCCTGGCCTCCACCAGCCTTTGGCTGGCTTCGGTCAGGCTGACGCGGTAAATGCGCCGGTCCTTGTTGGATTGGGTTTTCAGCGCGTAGCCCAGGCGCTCGAGCTTGTTGACCCCTGCGGTCACCGAGGCTTTCGTAATGCCCAGGTAAGAAGCAAGCTCGGTGATGCTTGGTTCTCCTAATGTGTGAATCGCATCCAGATACTGGTACTGGCTGATGGTCAGCTTCTCTGCGCCGCCGCCGGCTTCCGCTTGCACGAGTTTGAGTAGGGACTCGAGAGTGTCAATAAACTCTACCAGAACTGTTTCCATGCTGACTCCTAATAGATTAGTTAGTCTAACTAATTATATGGTCTTCTTTATTTCTGTCAATCCTATTGAAGGAGTAGATCCGCAAAGGACACGGATAGAAGCATGGCCTTCTTAAATCCATGTCTCTACCGCTCTTCCCATTAACTAGCAAAAAGAGCGCCAGGTGTGATATAATCCGGGTACTTACCGACCGGCCGGTCAGTAAATAGTAAGGGAGGATCGATGAATTTAGAAATTGATTCGAAGCGTAGAAACATGATCTTAGCGGTGCTGTTCCTGGGCGTGCTGATGGGCGCGCTCGACATCGCCATCGTCGGCCCGGCCCTGCCGGCCATTCAGAACACTTTTAACGTCAACGAGCGCACCCTGACGTGGATGTTCACCGTGTACGTGCTGTTCAACCTGGTCGGAACGCCGCTGATGGCGCGCCTGTCGGACCTGTATGGGCGCCGGATGATCTATGTGCTGGACGTGGCGCTGTTTGCCATTGGCTCGGCGGTGGTCGCGTTCTCGCCTGCTTTTTGGGTGGTGCTGACCGGGCGGGCCATCCAGGGCTTCGGTGCGGGCGGCATCTTCCCGGTGGCCTCGGCGGTGATCGGCGACACCTTCCCGGTCGAAAAGCGCGGCAGCGCCCTGGGATTGATCGGGGCGGTGTTCGGGCTGGCGTTCCTGGTCGGGCCAATCCTGGGCGGCGTATTATTACGCTACGGCTGGCACTGGCTGTTCCTGATCAACCTGCCGGTGGCGCTGATTGTCATTGTTTTGAGCCTGAGGCTGCTGCCGAGTGCGCGGCCCAACGAACGCCCGGTGTTCGACTGGCAGGGTATGCTGCTGCTGGGTGGGGCGCTGGCTCTGCTGGCCTATGGCTTGAACCAGATCGACACGACCAACTTCTTGCGCAGCTTGCTGGGCTTCAGCGTGCTGCCGTTCCTGATCGTGGCGGCTGTGCTGGGCTTCTTGCTGGCCGGCGTCGAGCGCCGCTCGACGGCTCCGATCCTGAAACCCAGGCTGTTCTCCACGCGCCAGATGAAGCTGGCCTACGCCCTCGCGACCGGAGCGGGCTTCGGTGAGACGGGGGTTGTGTTCATGCCGCTGCTGGCGGTGGCGGCGTTGAGCGTCAGCGACCGCGAGGCCAGCTTCTTGCTCATGCCGGTGGTGGTGGCGATGGCGTTCGGCTCACCGGTGTCCGGGCGGCTGCTGGACCGCTTCGGCTCGAAGGTCGTGATCCTGGCGGGCACGCTGGTTGCTACAGTGGGGTTCTTCCTGCTCTCGCAGATTGCCACCAGCATGACCGGTTTCATTATCGCAGGCTTTCTGATTGGTCTGGGGCTGTCAGCGCTGCTGGGCGCGCCGCTGCGTTACATCCTGCTCAACGAGGCCGGCGCATCGGAGCGTTCCACCGCCCAGGGCGTGATCACCGTGTTTGGCAGCATCGGCCAGCTGATCGGCAGCGCCTTGATCGGCGGTCTGGCGTATTCGTTCGGCAGCGGGGTGCGCGGTTACAGCGCCTCTTTTATCGTGGTTGGGGTGATCTTTGTGGTCCTGGTGGCGTCGGCGCTGTTCCTCAAGGGCCGTTCGGCTGAGATGGCCAGGGCGCACGACAACGAAGAGACACGGGAGAAACCGGTATGACGGCCGATGAAGCCATTGGAATGCGCCAGCGCATCATGACTGAGGCCGCCCGGCTGTTCGTCGAGAAGGGTTACAATGGCATCTCGATGCGCGAGATCGCCCTGGCCTGCGGCATATCGAAGGCCGGGCTGTACTATCACTTTACCGACAAAGAGCAGTTGTTCCTGGTGATCTTGCAGGAGTACTTGCAGAGGCTCAGCGCCAGCCTGGATGACATCTTCGAGCAGGGCGGCAGCGCCAGGCGGCAGGTGCGGGCGTTGGCCGAGGTGATCTTCGCCCAGCCGCCGGAGGAGCGTGCCATCATACGCCTGGCCGGGCAGGAGCTGGCCAATGTCAGCCCGGAGAAGCGTAAAGCGTTTCTGGGCCTGTACCACGAGCAATTTATTGGTAAAATCGAGGGACTGCTGTCGAGGGGTATGGCGGCGGGTGAGTTGCGCGAGGCGGATTCGTCCACCGCTGCCTGGATCCTGCTGGGAATGATGTATCCGTTCTTCCATCCTAGCCAGGGCCAGGCAGCCGCAGATGAGCGTACGATTGGACTGATTTTGGATGTCTTCTTTGAAGGCTTGGAGAAGAGATCCTAAGAAATTAGGAGATCCAAGAGATTGTGTGGGGATGAGCATATCCCATCCCCACACAATCTCTTGGGATAGATTGGATTTTTCGTGACGGATTGGAGCACGTTCGACAACCTGGCGGCCGTGACCGAACAGGTGGTAGCCTGCCGCAAGTGCCCGCGGCTGGTGGCCTGGCGGGAAGAGGTGGCGCGCACCAAGCGGCGCGCCTTCCTGGACTGGGATTACTGGGGCAAGCCGGTGCCCGCATTTGGCGATCCGGACGCCCGGCTGCTGATCGTCGGGCTGGCCCCGGCGGCGCATGGGGCCAACCGCACCGGGCGGGTGTTCACCGGCGACGGCTCGGGAGACTTCCTATTTCCAGCGCTGTATCGGGCCGGCTTCGCAAGCCAGCCGACCGCCACCCAACCCGGTGACGGCTTGCACCTGCGCGACGCATTGATCACCGCCACCTGCCGCTGCGCCCCGCCCGCTAACAAGCCGACCAAGGAAGAGGAAGAGAACTGCCGTCCCTATCTGGCGGCCGAGATGAGCCTGCTGCCGAAGCTGCAGGGCATCGTGGTATTGGGCAAGATCGCCTTCGACAGCGTCTTGACCACTTACCGGATGATGGGGCGCGAGGCGCCGCGCTTGAAGTTCGGGCATGGGGCCTTCTACGAGCTGGGCGAGGGCTTGCCCTGGCTGCTGGCGAGCTATCATCCCAGCCGCCAGAACACGCAAACCGGCCGCCTGACCGCCGAGATGTTCGATGCCATCTGGCTGCGAGCCGCGGAACTGCTGGGGTAGGCATGGCTCCGATCTCTGAGGATTGGGATGCTGCCGCAGCTTCGTTCGACGATCAACCGGACCATGGCTTACGCGATCGATCTGTGCGTCAGGCATGGTCGGATCTGATGGAGGCCTGGCTTCCGGCACGCCCATCCAACATCCTGGACATGGGCTGCGGGACCGGATCGCTCAGCCTGGTGCTGGCGGATCTCGGTCACGCGGTTACCGGCGTCGACCTCTCCCCAGCGATGATCGCCCTGGCCCGCAAGAAGGCCGCTGCTGCCGGCCGCTCGATTGCATTCGGCATCCTGGATGCGGCCCAACCGGGGCTGAAACCCGCATCTTTCGATGTCATCGTCTGCCGGCACTTGCTGTGGATGCTGCCCGGTCCCGGAGAGACACTCAGCCGCTGGATGCAGCTGCTCAAACCCGGCGGCCGCTTGATCCTGGTCGAAGGTTTTTGGGGCACAGGCGCGGGGCTGCATATGGAGCAGATCACAGCAGCACTGCCTGCATCGATGACGATCGCTGCTCAAAACCTGTCCGGCAGTCCGGAATTCTGGGGCCAGCCGGTCCGGGATGAGCGTTATCTTGTGGCGGCGGATAAACCCGACGAATGAACACGCATAATCCGATCCTCAAACTGTGCATCGCGGGCACCCGCGCCGAGTATGCCGGGCAGCCCGAAGAAGCCGCGGCGCTGTACCGGCAAGCATGGGAGATGGCGGCCAGCGATTACGATGCCTGCATCGCCGCTCATTACGTGGCCCGCTTTCAGGAGACGCCGGAAGAAGCCCTGCGCTGGAACCAGGAAGCCTTGCGGCACGCCGAGGCGGTTGGCGACGAACGGGTCAAGGAATTCTATCCGTCGCTGTATTTGAGCTTGGGGCAAGCGTATGAGTTTGTGGGGGATATGGAAGAAGCGCAGCGATTTTTCAACCTTGCAGCAGAATTAGGGTATCCGCACCAGGGAACGAGCCCTGAGCCTTAGGGCTTTCTGGTCACAAACCAAGCCCTCTGATTGTCGGGCCTGGGCGGGCTGAAGTCGCGGAGGCTGCCCAAGACCGCCACCACCTCCATCCCGGCTGCCTGCACCAGCGCCTCAATCTCGTTTAGGGGATAGCCGCGCTCGCGGTGGACCTCGTCGATGCGCTCCCAGGTGTTCTCGCCGGTTGGGACGAACACGGTGATATGCACCGAGGCGATCTGTTCTTCGAAGTTGTAGCTGGTGCGATGCAGCTCAAAGGCGCTCAGATTATCCTGCTGCAAGAGGCAGGGGCGCTGCCCCCACACGGCTGCCAACCCATAAATGGTGTTCATGTCGAACACAAACCAGCCGCCCGGTTTCAGCGCGGCCTGCACGTTGGCGAATGCAGCGCGCAGGTCATCGGGGGTGAGGAGGTAGTTCAGGCTGTCGTACCAGCAAGTAGCCAGGTCGAATCCTTCCTGGCCGAAAGGCCGGCGCATATCCCCCTGTTGGAAGTCGACCGAGATGCCAGTCGCGGCGGCGCGCTCTTGCGCCATGGCGAGCATCTCGGCGGACTGGTCGATCCCGGCGACCTGCCAGCCTTCCTGGGCCATGGCGATGGCGAAGCTGCCCTCGCCGCAGGCTACGTCTAGCAGCCGACCACCGGAAGGAATGCCGTACTGCTCGAACAGCCTGGGCAGGGCGTCGAGCAGGGTCAGCGAGTAACCCGGATAGGGGCCATGGGCGTAAATTTGTGCGAAGCGCTGGTAGATCGGCATACTGACTCCTGTGCTGCATAATGTTTATACAATCACTTGTGACGGATATCCTGTCAACGTACAATATAGAAAGATTATAACCGGGAGGGAAAAGATTGAAAAAGACACTGCTGCGCATTGGATTGGGCCTGCTTGCCCTGGTCTTGCTGGCCGGGATTGGGTTTGTGGTCTGGGCATCCAACCCGCTGGGGCCGGGCGAGATCGCCGTGAATATGCTGCAAAGCAGCGATAGCGTGCAGGTGGAGCGGACACGCTACGGTTACGCCTTTATCCCTAATGAGGCCCCTGCTTCGACCGCCCTGATCTTTTATCCCGGCGGTCGAGTGGATTACCGCTCCTACGCGCCGCCTCTGGAGATGATTGCGGCGCAGGGTTACCCGGTCTACCTGGTGGAGATGCCGCTCAGCCTGGCGGTGTTTGGCATCAACCGGGCCGAGGCGGTCATGGCGGCGCAGCCCGAGATCGAGCATTGGGCCATCGGCGGGCACTCGCTGGGTGGGGCCATGGCGGCGGCTTTCGTTTATAACCATCCCGGCGAGATGCAGGGGCTGGTATTCTGGGCCGCCTACCCGGCCGAGAACAACAGCCTGGCGGACCGGAACGTGCAGGTGGTATCGGTTTCGGCGGGGTTGGATGGTTTGGCGACGCCGGAGAAGATCCAGGCCTCTAAGCCGCTGCTGCCGCCGGACACCACCTGGGTTGTGATTCCCGGCGGTATCCATGCCCACTTTGGCGATTACGGCGCGCAGCCCGGCGACGGTCAGGCCGAGATCCCGGCTTCTTCTCAATGGAACCAGGCCGCGGATGCCACGGTCGAGCTGCTGCAGAAGATTGGGGGCGGTGAGATGAAGCTTTGGGAAGGCGCTCAGGATCACATCGGTGTGATGAAATAAAGGGAGAGGGAGAACCAATGGCAAAACAATTGTTACAAGGGGTGCAGGCCCCGGCGTTCGAAATGAAGGACACGCAGGGGAACACCATCCGGCTGTCGGATTATCGCGGCGGGCCGGTAGTGCTTGTGATGGCGCGGGGGTTTATATGACCATACTGCCGCGCGCATCTGGCGCAGTTGCGCCAGGACTACGAGGAATTCAAGCGCCGGGGCGTGGAGATCCTGGTCATTGGGCCGGACGGGCCGAACGCTTTCAAGAACTACTGGCAGGAGAACGATCTGCCCTTCATTGGTATGCCCGACTTGCGCTCGCGGGTGGCTGACCAGTACGACCAGGAGGTGAACCTGTTCAAGCTGGGGCGCATGCCGGCAGTGTTCGTGATCGACGGTGAGGGGATAATCCGCTATGCTCACTACGGCGATTCGATGTCGGACATCCCGCCGAATGAGGAGTTGTTTGCAGTCATTGACCGGCTGCGTGAAAGGGAGTAGAAAACAGCGAACGGAGAGCAGGTATTGCTCTCCGTTCGCTGTTTTCTACTCTTGGGCCAACTAATGCCCGTTCGCGAAGTGCACCAGCGGCGGCTTGCCGATGGGGTACACGTTGAAGCCAATCTCGTACAGCTTGAAATGGTCAAGGATGTTGCGGCCATCAAAGATGAAGGCCGGCTTGGCCATCGACTTGTAGATCGCTTCGTAATCCAGGTCGCGGTAGGAAGACCACTCGGTTAAGATCGCGACGGCATGAGCGTCTTTGGCGGCGGCGTAGGGATCCTCCTCGAAGGTGACTTTCTCGGCGGAGCTCCCCAGGTCAATGCGCGCGTTGTCGATGGCATACGGGTCGGTGATCACCAGGTCGGCATGCTCTTCGAGCAGGCCGCGGGCAACCGCCAGGGCCGGTGATTCGCGCGTATCGCCGGTATCGGCCTTGAAAGCTGCGCCGAACAGAGCAATGCGCTTGCCGGCTACCGTATTGAACATGGCCGAGATCATGTTGGAGACGAAGCGGGCTTCTTGATACTCGTTCATCTTGATGACCTGCTCCCAGTACTCGGCTACTTCGAACAGCCCGTAGTGTTCGCACAGGTAGACCAGGTTGAGGATGTCCTTGCGGAAGCACGAGCCGCCAAAACCGATGCTGGCCTTGAGGAAGCGTGAACCGATGCGGCTGTCCAGCCCGATGGCACGCGCCACTTCGGAAACGTCGGCTTCGGTTTTCTCACACAGGGCCGAGATGGCGTTGATCGAAGAGACGCGCTGAGCCAGGAAGGCATTCGCCACCAGCTTCGACAGCTCACTCGACCAAAGGTTGGCGGTCACGATCCGCTCGCGCGGCACCCAGGAGGCATACACGTCGGCTACAGTCTGTACGGCTTTTTGTCCAGACGCCGTGCCGCGGCCTCCGATCAGCACGCGCTCGGGGTTCTCCATATCGGAGATGGCCGTGCCTTCAGCCAGGAATTCCGGGTTAGAGATCACATCGAAGTGCAGTCCCTGGCCATTGGAGTTGAGGATGCGCTCCATGGCTTCGGCAGTGCGCACGGGCAGGGTGCTCTTCTCGACCACGATCTTCGAGGTGGTTGAGTTTTGCAGGATCTGACGGGCAGTTTTTTCCCAGTACTGCAGGTCGGCGGCTTTACCGGCTCCCTGGCCGAAGCTCTTGGTGGGCGTGTTAACGCTAACGAAGATGATGTCAGCTTCAGCAATATTGCGATCGATTTCCGTCGAGAAGAAAAGATTCCGGTCGCGGGCGCAGCGAACAACTTCATCCAGGCCGGGCTCGTAAATCGGGAGCCGGTCTGACTGCCAGGCGGCAATTTTCGCTTCATTGATGTCCACGACGGTCACGCGATGGTGCGGGCAGTTCTTGGCGATCACGGCCATGGTAGGACCCCCTACGTAGCCAGCGCCGATGCATAGAATGTTAGCCATTCCAATTCCTCCGGTTCATAATCCGTAATATTCGGCTAATCCCCCTGCATGTTGAAGGTTCGCCGGTAACACACATTATAAACCCACAATTCAAGATTTTGCCACGTTGGGGGCGCATCTTGAATTGGGAGTGGTGGGGCTGAATCTACACAAAAGAGCGCAGACAGGGTACCCACCGTCTCCGCTCTTTCTCCAGCCTGCATTTCCCCTTACCATTAGATCATGTGAACCCAAATGTAGTCTTCCAGGCTGCTGATTTCTTCCTCTTTCTCGACGATGATCTGCTTGACCACGTCCCCAATCGAGATCAGCCCCACTAATTCATCATTTTCCATGACCGGGATGTGGCGAAAATGGCGGTTTGTCATGAGAGACATGCATTCTTCCATGCTTTGATCGGGCGTGACGTAATAGACCGGAGAGGTCATCACCTGGCGCACCGGCTCGTCAAAAGTCTCGTTGTTGGCCTTGATGGCCTTGCGCACCCAATCTCGCTCGGAAAAGATACCGACAATTTGGCCGCCGTCGATCACCGGCACCGCGCCAATGTTCTTCTCGGCCATCAATTTGAGCGCGTCTTGAATGGTCGTGCTGGACGTGACATACCAGACCCGGTCGCCTTTTTTCCCCAATACATCTTTAACCGTTGTCATCTTTACCTCTTTAACCTTTACATTACCTGCCGGCCGTTGATGTAATGCTCCAGACCGCGAATGGTCAGCTCCTTTTCCTGGATCAGCGATTTGACCACATCGCCGATCGAGATCATCCCGACCAGCTGTTCGTTTTCCAGCACGGGCAAATGGCGGAAGTGCTTGGCCGTCATCAGGCGCATGCACTCGTCCACAGTTTGCTCAGGCTGGACGTAGAATACCGGGTGACTCATCAGCTCGCGGACCGGCTGGCCGAGGCAGACATCGCGGACAGCGGCGGTGCGGCGAGCATAATCGCGCTCGGAGAAGATGCCGGCGATGTTATCCCCCTCGACCACCAGCACTGCGCCGACGTGTTTCTCGGCCATCAAGGTCAGCGCCTCCTGCACCTTTGCGTCCGGCCCCACCGACCAGACCTGGCTGCCCTTCTTCTCGATGATGTTCTTTACATAAGCCATGCGTCCCTCCTCGCTTCACCCCGGATTCGTATCCGCTGCCGCCGAGGCGGTGGCGCCGCCCCAACAGTTATATAATTAGATGATAATTATCTTTTTTTATTATCCCCCAAACTGGAGGCGCGTGTCAAGCGAGGAATGGTGATTCGGGTCGATTTTTGGGGTGATTTGGGGGGTAAACAGTCTTGCTGGCGACAACATCAATCCCGGTGCCCAGGGCGTTTTCCAGCACAACCGCACCCATTTCAACCGGGGCTTCGACCTCGACCTCACGCAGGGCGGTGAGCAGCTCGCGGATGCGCGGCTTAGGAAAGGGGGCGGCGGTATAGACCGGCAGCAGGGGATGCAGCCCACCTGCGACTCGCACAGTGGAGGCGATCATGCGGCGCGGATCGCTCAGTTCTTCCTGCACGTATTTTGCGCCGCGCTTACAGCCGCTGCCGTCTACCTTCAACACGGTCTGCCCCTCGCGAGTCACCTCGAGGGTGCAGCCTTTTGGGCAAGTGATGCAGATAATCTTTTCGGTTTCTACCATAAGTTCCTCCGAAGCGCCCCGCTCGTTCATCCATGTTGACTTTGTCGGCTTGGATGAACGAGCGGGAAACTTTAACGCTTTACGACCGCCACGGTGAGGCTGTCGGCGTGGTCGATGTCGTCGAAATGGTGCGGCGAGAGCGTGACAGTGATCATCTCGCCAGGGCGGGCGTAGCGCTCTGCCTTGCGGTTGACCAGGTGATTGCCCGAACGCACTTCCACCCAGACCGGATCCTCGATGGGTTGGCTGACACGCAGCTGCAGGCGTACGTCGCCTTCGGTCAGGCTGTCTTTGTACAGCTCGTGCGGCACCACGTAGCGCACGTTTTCGCCCGCCTTCAGTGGGATGTGGCGTATCTCGCGGCTGAGCTCGACTGCGGCGAAGCGGGCGGCGTGTTTTCCGGCGGAGAAGCCTGCCTCAGTAACCCAATCCACCAGATCGTATACGTGGACCACGTTGCCGGCAGCGAAGATGCCGGGCACGCTGGTGTGGAAGGTGTCATCCACCACGGGACCACCGGTCAGCGGATCGAGCTTGACGCCTGCCTGGCGGGACAGCTCGTTCTCGGGGATCAGCCCGACCGACAGCAGCAGCGTGTCGCAGGGGATGACCTCTGCGGTGCCGGGGATGGGGTTCCACTTGTCGTCGACCTGCACCGACTCGATCGCCTCGACGCGATCCTTACCGAGGATGCGGTGGACGGTGTGCCGCAGCTGCAGGGGGATGTCGTAATCCAGCAAGCACTGGACGTAGTTGCGGGTGAGACCGGTCAGGTAGGGCATGACTTCCAGCACGCGCTCGACCTGAGCGCCTTCGAGCGTCAGGCGGCGGGCCATGATCATGCCGATGTCGCCAGAGCCGAGGATGACGAAGCGCTTACCGGGCATATAGCCCTCCACGTTGACCCAGCGCTGGGCAGTCCCGGCGGTATAGACGCCGGACGGGCGGGTGCCGGGCAGGCGCACCTGGGCGCGGGTGCGCTCGCGGCAGCCCATGGCCAGCACGATGGCCCGGGCTTGCAGATCGATGAAGCCATAGGTCTGGCTGCTGGCGAAGATGCGGCGCTGGGGGGTGATATCGAGGACCATGGTGTCGAGCAGAACCTCGATGCCGAGGCCGAGGGCCTGGTCGATGAAGCGCTGCGCATAGCTAGGACCGGGCAGGTCTTCCTTGAAGGTCTCCAGCCCGAAGCCGTTGTGGATGCACTGCAGCAGGATGCCGCCCAGCTCCACGTCGCGCTCGATAATGAGCACGTCGCCCGCGCCGTTTTGCTTGGCTGCGATGGCGGCAGCCAGCCCACCAGGGCCGCTGCCGATCACGATCACGTCGTATTTGTCTTTGCGCGGCATGTTACTCCTCCACCTGCTTAGTGCGGCGGACCAGGAACTCGGAGCCCGGGCCCTTCTTGGTGATGGTCGTGGGGTCGACGTTGAGCTCGCGGGCCAGGATATCGACGACGCGCGGCATATCGAACGAGCCGAGGCAGCGACCGGTGCCAAGCCAGGTGCGGCGCTTGATGGCGTCGTAGTTGTGGGCAGGGATGGGCGCATGGATCTCGGCCAGGATTTCGCCCTCGGTGACCATCTCGCAGCGGCAGACCACGCGGCCATAGCTGGGGTTCTCGGCGATCAAGCGGGCGCGCTCGGCGTGGCCCATATGGCGGAAGCGGGGCCGCGGCGAGCGGATGGGCTGCCAATCGGGCTTCTCCTGCAGGGGCTCGCCGGCCTCTTTGAGCAGATCGACCACCCGGCAAGCGATGGCGGGGGCAGACGTCAGCCCGGGCGATTCAATCCCACCCAGGTTGACCAGTCCCTGGACCTCATCCGGTACCTCAATAATGAAATCGTGAGCGTAATCGACGGATGGGTCTTGCGTAGGGGCATTGCCATAAGCCCGCAGCCCGGCAAACAGGGCGATAATGTGACGAGTGTTCAGGCCGGGGATCAGCTTGTGGGCGCCCTGCCAGGTCTCCGTCAACCCTGTGGGCGTGGCGGATTTGTCCTCTTTATCATCCAGCACGTGCGCGTTCGGGCCGACGATGGTGTTGCCGTGCAGCGTCGCCGAGACCAGGATACCCTTGCCGGCTGCATTCGGAACCGGGAACAGGCAGTTATTGATGGCGATTTCAGCGCGGTCGAGGATGAAGTACTCGCCCTTGCGCGGCACGATATCGAACTCAGGGCGCACTCCGGCGCAGTGCATCACGTCGTCGGCGTGCAAACCGGCGGCGTTGACCACCCAGCGGCAGCCGAAGTCGCCGCGGCTGGTGCGGATACCCTGGATACGCGTGCCGTCCAGGATGAAGTCTTGGAAGGCCACGCCGAGCAGCACCTTGACGCCGTTCTGGACGGCGTTCTCAGCGGCGGCGACGGTGGCCTGGAAGGGATCGGTGATGCCGCCGGTGGGGGCCCACAGCGCGCCGCTGACAGCAGGATTGATGTTGGGCTCACGGCGGCGCATCTCGTCGGCCGAGATGATGTGCATGCCGGGCACGCCGTTTCGACGGCCTTGCTCCAGCAACTGCTCTAGAGCGGGCAGCTCCTCCAGGCCGACAGCGACCACGTAGTCGCCGCGGCGTTCGAAGGGGAAGCCCAATTCACCTGAGAGCGAGTCCCACATGGGGTTGGCGGCCACGTTCATTTTGGCCTTGAGCGTGCCAGGCAGGGGATCGTAACCGGCGTGGACGATGGCCGAATTTGCCGAGCTGGTGCCCATGCCGATGTCGGCTTCTTTTTCGATCAGAAGGATGTCGAGCTGGTAGCGAGAGAGAAAGCGGGCTACCATGGCCCCGACGATCCCTCCGCCGATGATGATTACGTCAAATTGTTCGGGCAAAAGATCCTCCGGGGGATTGTGAATAGCTTCACAGAAATCCCTACCATTATACAGTGAATTTTAGAATAGGATGCCCGAGCCCCCTGGCGAGGTCAGGCAGGATGGAACCGCACGACCAGCACCTTCTCGACCATCATCGAAAAGTCGGACGTTTCAGCACGGTCTGCACTCGGGTCCCAGCCCATCAGCATCTTAGCGCCTTGCGGGTCTTGCGCCACCAGCTTCTCCAGGGCCTGCTGCACCGCTTGTGGGTCTTGGACCGTCTCGGCGGTAACGGGGAAGCGCTTCAGGCCGATCTGCAGGGAGACCTCGCCCGGGTGTGCCTGGATGTTGCGGTACCAGGCGGCGTTCATACCCCAACCGGTGAAGACGTGAATCACGCCGTCGATGCGGAAGAAGCCGATGGGCGTGTCACGACGACTGCCGCTCTTGCGGCCGAGGGTGGTGAGCAGCATGATGTTCTTGCTCATGCCGAACAGGGGCAAGATGCCGATGCGGTAGAACAGGGCCATCCATTTGTTGCCATGGCGCACACGCTCGTGGAAGACGCGCTTGTACTCGGGATCGGTGATCAGTTTGTACAGGTTAGAACCGAGCGCGGGGAAGCTGCGCTTTTGTTGGGCAGGGGAAGACGAGATCGCCATTTTTACCTCTTTACTTGCAAAGAGAGAAAAGACAGGAAAGGCTTCCTTCCAATTATACCGACGAAGGCGCAAATCGAGCAATCCGGCACAGGGGAGACGAATCCCTTTAACACACGTTCTGTGATCGCGCGACCCGGAATCGATGGAAAAAGCCAATTTGATGAAGGGGTCGGGTAAAATGACGGTGTAGGGGGAAAGGAGAAACAGAATGCCGGAACAGGAGCAGGGCAAAGCGATCCAGCGGGCGGCTGATTTGCTGACGGCGGGGCTGGTGGTGATCGACCTGGAGACCAGCGCCGAGCCGGAAGACCCGAACGCCTGGATCATCGAGATTGGGCTGGTGGACGCCCAGGGTGAGACCTTGCTGGACACCAAACTCAAGCCGGGCGTACGGGTCAAGCCGGTGGTGGAGCGGATCACCGGGCTGGAGGAACGCGAGCTGGAGAAGGCTCCGGGCTTCGAGCAGGTGTACCCGCGCTTGAAGGAGCTGCTGCAGGGCAAGCCGCTGGGCGCTTACGGGGCCGAGAACGACCAGGCGGCGCTGGAGCGAGCGGTGCAGCGATTCCAGCAGCCGCCGCTGGCGGTGGGGGAGTGGGTGGACCTGGCGGAACTGTACATGAAGTACCGCGGCGGAGAGAGCTTCTACAGCCTGGAGGATGCCTGCCGGCACGAGGGCATCCCGGTGGAGGGGGCGCACCAGGCGGTGGATGATGCGCGCATGACGCTGGCGCTAGTGAAGAAGATGGCGAAAGATGGCTATTGACATTCTCCGACCAATTTGGTATACTTTAGTCAGAAATACCCCCTCCCCCGGGGGGGTGGGGGTCGGAGAAAAGGATGCACGATCGAACTGACAGCATACAACGATTGAAATCTGCCGAGGGGCACCTGCGCGGAATCCAGCGCATGCTCGAGGATGGCGTCTACTGCATTGACGTCATCCAGCAGATCCAGGCGGTGCAGGCGGCGCTGAACAAAGTCAGCACGATGATCCTCGACGATCATCTCAATTCCTGTCTGGTCACCGCGATCCAAGGCGACGATCCCAAAGAGCGGGAGCGCGTTCTCAAAGAGATTGCCGACGTATTCGAAACGGCGACAAAAGTTTAATGAATTTTTGAGGAGAAAAATGAAAACTGTTACTTATACCATTCCCAACATTTCCTGCAATCACTGCGTCCATACCATTAAAACAGAGTTGAGCGATCTGGCAGGCGTCGAAGCGGTGGATGCGAACGTGGCAGCCAAGCAGGCCACCATCAAGTTCGATGCGCCGGCAACCGAAGAGAAGATCAAGGAAACACTGGCCGAAATTAATTATCCGGCCCAAGCATAACCGGTCTGCGGTTCATTGTGCCAGGGGAGAGGCCTGACCGCCTCTCCCTTTTGGCGCACTCCGACCGGGGCGGGCGGGCTCCAAAGGGGAGTATCCGCAAAGGAATCAAATGACAGAAAACAAGCAATTAACTTTACCCATTACTGGAATGACCTGCGCAAACTGTGTCGCAACGGTTGAGCGCAATTTGAAGAAAGTCAATGGGGTCGAGGGGGCGGTGGTGAACCTGTCCTCCGAGCGCGCCACCGTGGCGTTCGACCCTACCATGGTGCATTTGGAAGACCTGGTGGGCCGGGTGGAGCGGGCCGGTTACGGCATCGCTACCGGCGAGGCCGATTTGGTGATCAAGCGCCTGGCGGATGACAATGACGCCCGCCGCTTGCAGAAAGCGCTCGCCAACCTGGACGGTGTCTTGGAAGCGAACGTCAGCTTTACCACCGAGCGGGCGCGAGTCCGGTATGTTCCCACCATCGTTTCGCAGGCCGACCTGCGTCATGCGGTTGAAAACGCGGGCTTCGAGGCGCTGGAGACGGGCGGCGCGGCTGAGGACGCCGAAGCCGTGGCGCGCCAGAAGGAAATCGACCAGCAGCGCCACCTTCTGACGGTGGGCATTATCTTCACCCTGCCGCTGTTCCTGCTCTCGATGGGCATGGATCTCGGTTTCCTGCCGATGGGTGTGGCCATGGCGCCCTGGTTCCCCTACCTGCTGTGGGCGCTGGCGACCCCGGTGCAGTTCTACGTTGGATGGCAGTATTACGTGGGGGCGTACAAGTCCTTGCGCAACGGCTCAGCCAATATGGACGTGCTGGTAGCGATGGGCTCTTCGGTGGCCTACTTCTATTCGGTGCCGGTGGCGCTGGGGTTGATCGACTCACACGTATACTTCGAGACCTCGGCGGTGATCATCACCCTGATCAAGGTCGGCAAGTTCCTGGAAGCGCGCGCCAAGGGCCGCACCAGCGAAGCCATCAAGAAACTGATGAGCCTGCGGGCGCGAACGGCGCGTATTTTCCGCGGCGGGCAAGAGCTGGAAGTGCCGGTCGACGAAGTTCAGGTGAGCGATGTGGTCATCGTCCGCCCGGGTGAGAAAATCCCGGTGGACGGCGTGGTCGTGGAAGGGCGCTCGTCGGTGGACGAGTCGATGCTGACCGGTAAATCACTGCCGGTCGAGAAGGGCCCCGGCGACGACGTGATCGGCGCGACCCTCAACAAACTGGGCAGCCTGCGCTTCGAGGCGACCAAGGTGGGCAAAGAGACCGCCCTGGCGCAGATCGTGCGGCTTGTGGAAGAGGCCCAGGGCAGCAAGGCGCCCATCCAGCGCCTGGCAGACCGCATCTCGGCTTATTTTGTGCCGGGGGTGCTGGCGATTGCGCTGCTGACCTTCATCGTGTGGTTCTTCTTCGTCCCGCTCCCAGCGGGCGCGGCAGTTGGCCAGTTTACCCGAGCCCTGATCGTCACGGTGGCGGTGCTGGTGATCGCCTGCCCGTGCGCCATGGGTCTGGCCACCCCGACCGCAGTCATGGTGGGTACCGGCAAGGGGGCAGAGCTGGGCGTGCTGTTCAAGACGAGTGAGGCCCTGGAACGGGCCGGGCATATCCAGACTGTGGTGCTGGACAAGACCGGCACGATCACGCGCGGCCAGCCTTCGGTGACGGACGTGGTGGTATGCGACTTCGCCGACGGGCCGGATGAACTGCTGCGGCTGGCGGCCTCGGTCGAGAAGGACAGCGAGCACCCGCTGGGTGAGGCCATCGTGGCCGAAGCGGGCGAGCGCGCGCTTAAGCTGGCTCCGGTCAGCGGCTTCAAAGCCGAGGTGGGGCACGGCGTGCAGGCCGAGGTGGACGGGCATACGGTGCAGGTGGGCAACCTGCGCATGGCCCAGGCCAACAACCTCTCACTGAACGGCCTGAACGACGACGTCGAACGCCTGCAGCGCGAGGCCAAGACCGCCATGCTGGTGGCAGTGGACGGCGCTGTGCGGGGCGTGATCGCCGTGGCCGACACGGTCAAAGACGGCTCACGAGAGGCGATCCAATCCCTGCACGATATGGGCCTGCAGGTGGTGATGATCACCGGCGACAACCAGGCCACCGCCGAAGCGATCGCCAGACAAGTGGGCGTCGACACGGTGCGGGCTGAGGTGCTGCCGGGCGACAAAGCCGGCGAGGTCAAGCGCCTGCAAGAGCAGGGTCAGGTGGTCGCCATGGTCGGCGACGGCATCAACGATGCGCCCGCCCTGGCACAGGCGGATGTCGGCATCGCCATCGGCACCGGCACAGACGTGGCCATGGCCTCGGCGCCGGTGGTGCTGATCAGCGGCGACCTGCGCGGCGTGGCCCGGGTGGTGTCGCTGTCGCGCAAGACGCTCGGCACGATCAAACAGAACCTGTTCTGGGCATTCATTTACAACATCATCCTGATCCCGGCTGCGGCCTTGGGCTTGCTGAACCCGATGCTGGCCGCCGGTGCAATGGCCTTCAGCAGCGTGTTCGTGGTGACGAACAGTTTGAGGCTGAGAAGGGCAAAAGTCTGAGAGAGTAGAGAACAGAGAGCAGTTAGAGATATTCAAAAACCCGGTTTCTCGCGGAGAAACCGGGTTTTTGAATATCTAATCTATTCTCTTTTATGAAGTAAGTTCTTTTGAACTAGAATTCATTTGCCTTTAGACTCTACAGTAACTCCGAATATAACTACTCCCGGATCAATACTATTTAGAACTGTTTGCGAATTATCTTCAACGATAATTTCGAGAAGTTTTTCATTTTGCATTTCTTCTGGTACAGACAAGACAATGTGATCTATAACCGCATCGAAGCCGGAATTAATGTGCTTTCCTGAAAAAAGGACTTTAACATGGGGACCCGCAGAGCTTACAACACCTGCACTCCCAATTACCCATTCACGAATATCTACTCCGGCTTTCATAACATATGCAATTTGATAGTGTTCTGAATGAAATGTAATGATGCATATATCAGTTCCATCAATTGGTCTCCCAGCAGTATACTGGCTTGACCCATAAGTCAAATTCATTAATAGATGAACTTTTAGTGGATTTGGCACGTTGATTGGAATGGCCATTCTATTGGGGTTCGAAGATGTTTCGGATTCTGTCTCTATAACTTTACTTTTTTTTGATAGTATATAAGGAATCCCTTCGAATTTAACATTTTGAGGTGCCTCTTCAAACCATTGATTAAGTGCTGTAATGTTTACAGGTTGGTCAGCACCACTTTTAGTATTCGATAAATCAATTTGGGTTTTTTCAGAAAAGGCTCTTGATTCGCTGGTTTGTTTCGATTTTGATAACGAGATTGGCCCTCCGACAAATATTGTGAAAAAGCTGATGATACTGATAACAATAGCAACTAGTTGCAATGTGTTTGATTTACCTTGTTGTCTGTAGGATTCTGCTTGATAGTCAAAAGGCGGATATATAATGCTATTCGCCTTATTTGTGCCTTCGGCTGTAATTCGGTAATATTCTATATCGGATAAAATAAAACCTTCTTCAAGAAGATATCGAATCGAAGCGTTAAATGTAACTCTGGCCTCCTCATTCCATTGTCTTAAATCACTGTTGCCAATCAGATAATTTATTAATTCGTCTTTAATACATAGGGAAGATCTACCTTCTTGGACTTCCAATATAAATATAGAAGTATATTTTCAGCTATTGGATCCATTTCCCCACCTATTTACGAAAATTAATTATTATGCTGCTTATTCTTTTATACTAAATTGCCCCCCCAAAAAAAATTGAGGAGCTTTAGAAAACGTCCTTATTCTTATCTTATTTTAATTATTACAATATCAATTGTATAACAGAATTTGTTGCTGTGTCAAATAAAAGCGAAACTAAAAAGAGGCCACTAGAAGGAGATATTTTGTTTAGGGAAAGAATTTTTTTGCCTTAAGTATTTTTATCAAAAAAGCCTTCCTACCGTATCAACGCTCGCAGCGCAATCTCTCGATCCACCAGGCCGACCGGCTTGCCTTCCACATCCACAACGACCAGCCACTTTCGGCCGGCGGGCAGCATCTTCTGGATGGCTTCCACCAGGGTGGTGTCGGCTGTGATGGTTTCGACGCCGGGCGACATGAGCTCGGCGGCGGTGATGGACACGTCCGGGGGGCGGTTGCGGCCGCGCAGGGCGCCAAGGATGCCTTTGCGCAGCGGGGGTTGGATGCGTCCGACGACGTCGCTGTCGCTGATCAAGCCGGCAGGGCGTCCTTTTCCGTCCACCACGATCAGGCGGTGCTGACCGCTGGACAGGAAGGCGGAGATGATTTTGCTGAGGCGCTCGTCCTGGCGAACCTGGGGCACGTCGGTTGACATGATCTCGCCCGCCAATCGCCCGCTGACCGGCGCGGCGGTGTGTTTGTGGGCCTGGTGCGGCACGTTCATCACCTGACGCAGCAGGTCGAGGCGCGAGACGACGCCCACCAGCTTGCCGCTCTCGTCAATGACGGGCAGGCGGGTGATCTCATGCTCGACCATGCGCTGAGCCGCCAGCCCAACCGTCTCATTGGCTTGTACGGTGACTGGCGGCTTCGACATGACGTTCGACACCTTCAATTGCGAGCGGCGCAGCACGTCCATTTCGGCGCGCAGGCTGTCTTCGTCCAGGCGCTGGGCAACCGCCAACCGGGCGTTCAGGCCGACCCGCTCCAGGTAATCCTCAAAGGTCAGCACGCCGGCGACCCGGCCATCCTCATCCAGAACGGGCAGGGATTTAAGGTTGTGCTGGAGCATGCGCTCCCAGGCCTCCAAGGCGGAATCACCGGCCCGGACGGTAACCGGGTTATGGGTCATGATCTCGGCGACGGGACGGTCGGCGGGCAGGGGGTGCAGGTAGCGGTGCGTGTAGGCGATCACCTCGACCGGCTCGACCGTGATCAGTCCCTCGTTGACCATCACCCGGATCGATTCCAGCGCCAGGCGGATCTTCTCGGGCGAGTCGACCACCTCGACGATCAGCGGCAGGTCTTCCGAGAGGCGCAGGATGGCAGCGGTGTGAATGCGCGAGTGGGCCCCAAACCCGGCCACACCGCGCGTGACCGTCGCTCCGGCCATGCCCGACTGTTTCAGCTGGTCCAGCAGGGCGGCATACAGCGGTTTGCCTTGCCACTGGTCGCTTTCGCCGATATAGATGCGCAGGCGCTGCGCGTTGCGTTCAATCGATGGATTGCTCATGCTGAAACCTCCTTATCCCTAAACCAGCCGGCCCAAGATGACGCCCAGCACGGCCGCCAGCCCGCCGAGGGCGGCGCTGCCGAACAGGTTGAGCAGCCCGGGCAGCCAGCTGCCGCCGAGGAGAAGCGTTACGCTTTCATAAGTATAGGTCGAAAATGTAGTGTAGGAACCCAGGAATCCGACCGCGAACAGGATCCGCCAGGCCGGGTTGACGATGAAGCGGGTGGTGACCAGGGTCATGAAGAACGCCAGCACGAAGCTGCCGGCCAGATTGATGGCCAGGGTGGCGAAGGGCAGGTCGCTGCCCCAGCGCTGGGCGATCCAACCGCCGAGCCAGTAGCGGGCGTTGGCTCCCAGCACCGCGCCGAGGGAGATGAGCAAGAAGGTTTGCACCTGTTGGCTGCGGATGAGTTGCATAAAGACTCCACATTGCGAGAATAAAAATGGCTTCTACGATTTTTCGTAGAAGCCATCAGTCCTTTTGGGACGGTTCCGGCGAGCTTCATCGCCGGAGGCTATTGTATCACGTGCCGAGAGATCGGCAAAGCCTTTCGCCTTGCCAACTGGCTATTTATGCATGCCCCACGTTTCACAGAAGAGCGCATACTCACTGCGCAGCTCGTCGCGGAAGTCCTCCAAGTGCTGACGGGTGACCACCATGACCAGGGCCAGCCCGTCTCCCTGATAGCCGCGGGTATCGCCGAAGTTGTAGGCGTCGATCAGGCAGATGATGGTCATCGCGTCGCAGGGCAGCGGCCCCTGCAGGGTTTTCTCCCGTTCCCAGGCTTCGCGCTCCCACTGAGCTTCCTCCGATTCCCAGATCAGCTCCATGTGTGAGTGCAGGCCGGGGAAGATTGTTTCGGGGTAGATCGCCAGGGTCACGTCCGGGTCGAGTGGCTCCCAGTAGTCGGGCTGGTTATTGTCCAGCACGCCGTTGAGGGTGCGCACCAGCGTGTCGTGCTCGGATTCGTTGGCCTTGAAGGCGCCTTTAGAGCGCTTTTGCCAGTGTTGGTTGGTCCGTTTGAGCAGGGTGTCGTTGACCATCGGCTGGCCTTGATACAGGAAGAGGATCTCGTACTGCACCCAGTTTTGGTCGTCCAGCTCGATGAAGCGGATTTCCAGCGACACATATTTGGATGATAGATAGGCCATTGGGCCTCCTTGAAGGAAAGGACTTACCGCACCCCAAGCGGGGGCAAACACGGTGGAATGATTTTCCCTCTCAAGCGGAGCTCAATTCTAGCATTGTCCCTCCTTACGCCTATTGTTCTGTTACTCGAATGTGTTGATTTTGAACGGTCCATATCTGACTTGCGAAGCCGTCAATGAAGTAGCGGTCATGCACGATGGCCAGCACGGTGCCCTCGTAGGACTGCAGGGCCTGCTCGAACTGGGTGCGAGCGGGGATGTCGAGGTGGTTGATGGGCTCGTCCAGCAGCAGGAAGTTGCAGCCGTCGGCCACCAGGCAGGCCAGCGACAGGCGCGCCCGCTCGCCGTAGGACAGCTTGCCAACCGGGATGAAGACGTCGTCGCCTTTGAACAAGAACTTCGATAGGAATGCGCGCGTCTCGGTCTGCGGCTGGGCCAGGATGCGCTGCACGACCTCGAACGGATTCATTTGGTTGTTAAGGTTCTCCTGCTCTTGGGCCATGTAGCCGAAGCGCACGCTGCTGCCCAGGCGCACGCTCCCGGCAAGCGGCTGGATTTGCCCGGTGACGGCGCGCATCAGGGTGGTTTTGCCGGAGCCGTTCTCGCCGGTCAGGGCGATTCGGTCGCCGTAGCGCACGGTCAGGTTCAGGTCGCGCAGCAGCACGAGATCGCCGTAGCCCACCGCCAGGTCTTCCAGCGCCAGCACGTCCCGCCCGCTGGTGGGCACGTCGCCGAAGTCGATCTTCATCTCCCAGGTGCGGGCGGGCTTATCGACGCGCTCATCGGTCATCATCTTCTCGATGCGCTTCTCGATGTTCTTGGCCTTCTGCACCACCTCTTTGCCTCGGTTGGCGAAGAAGCCGATCGAGAAGCCGTCGGTGTTGCCGGGGTCGGTCTTGCCGCCGGCATGGTAGCGGGCTCGATCGCGCATTCCGGAGGCAGCCTTGCGCAGGCGGGCGATCTCGTCTTGCTGATCGCTATAGGCTTGCCACTGGCGCTGGCGCTCGGCCATCTTCTGCTCCAGGTATTCCGAATAGCTCCCGGCATACTGGCGAGCGGTATGGGTGTGAGGATCGATCTCGACGATGCTGGTAACGACCCGGTCGAGGAAGACCCGGTCGTGCGAGACGATCAGCGCCGCGGCAGGGTAGTTCAGCAGCCAGTCCTCCAGCCACTCGAGCATCTGGATGTCGAGGTGGTTGGTGGGCTCGTCGAGCAGCAGCAGCTGCGGGTTGGAGAGCAGCACGCCCGCCAGCGACAGGCGGGTCTTCTGACCGCCGCTCAGGACGGACACCGCTAGATCCGGGGGCAGCTCGCCCAGGCCGAGCGCAGCCAGCACGGCCGGGCCGCGACCGCGGTTCTCGTCCACCCGGGCCATCTGCTCCAGCACCTCGTCGAACTCGACCTGTAAGCCGGGCTGGTTGGGGTTCTGGGCCAGGGACATCGAGAGCCGTTCCAGGCGGGACGAGAGCGCCGGGAGGTCGCCTTCCTGGCGCGCCAGGAAGGCGCCGAGCGTGTCGCCTGGGTCTGGGGCGAAGCCTTGGGGCAGGTAGCCCAGGCGCAAGTTCGACGGCGTCCGCCGCACCACCCCGGAATTGGCCCGTTCCTCGCCGGTGATGATATGCAGCAGGGTCGATTTGCCGCAGCCGTTCGGCCCCACCAGACCGATGCGCTCGCGGGGGTTGAGGCTGAAGGAAACGTTATTTAAGATAGTTTCGATGCCAAATGATTTTGAGATTTGTTGTACGATAAGCATAAGCAACCTCTGCTCGTTCTAGACCTTAAAAAACAAAACCGAGGGCAGCTTGCCCCCGGCGCGAATCGGGCGATAAGCCCGGTCACCGAGACCGCTTCCCGAAAAAGGTTAGAATTAGAGGTTGCTCTCTGTCACCATATCACTCCTGAATAATCGAACTTGAGTAGTATAGCACGGCCAAATGAGAATTGCAACAGCAAACAGAGGAAAGAGGGCGGATCTCCCCACTCTCTTTCCTCTGTACGCTACTCTCTCTTCCACAAATGCGACTGTGGATCGATTCCCCAGCCGGGGGAAGAGAGGGTCATCTCGTGGCGCGGCCAGGGGGAAGCCAGGCGCTCGAGGGTTTGCTCCCAGGTGCGGATGCCGCTGGTGGCGTCGGCGGCTTCGACGTTGCAGGCGCCGACCGCCACCGCCGTAGTCAGGGCATGCTCGGCGGGGATGCCTCGCAGCAGCGAGGCCAGGAACCCGGCGATCGTGGCGTCGCCTGCGCCGGTGTTGCCCACTGCGTTGACCTGGAAGCAGGGTGCCCACAGCTCGCGGCCGGCCCACTCCTGCGGACGAGTGGGGGCGGCCTTGCCGATGGCGGCGATCAATTCAGCGGAGGCGGTGCGCAGGTAAGCGCCCCGGTAGCCCAGCTTGAGCAGCACGATCTTTGCGCCCCAATCCAGCAGCTCGTCCGACAAGTCGTGCAGCAGTTCGGGTGTGATGCGCTGCAGGATTTCGTTGCCCGGCGAGGTCCGGTACAGCTCATCGTGCAGCGGGCGGCGCAGCGCGAAGAGCGTTTCCTCGATGGACGGCACGAAAATGTCTACGTAGGGCATGGCCGAGCGCAGGATGGTGACCCAATCGACCTGCCCGGACGGCGAGGAAGGGTCGGGGAAGGTCATATCGAGCGAGGTGGTGACGCCGGTCTGTTTGGCCTGGCGCATCACCTCTACCAACTCGGCGCCGTCATTCTCATACATGCGCCGCATGAGGGGGGGATAGCCGAAGTGGAACAGCGCCGCTTGAGAGACCACATCGTAGCGCACATCTTGGGCGCAGAAGGTGTCGTTGGCCCCGGCATGGTGCAGGAAGCGCCGGTCGGAGCCGAGGGGCGAGATGATCAAGGTGTAGGAGGTCGCGCTGTCGCTGACGATCAACCCTTCGATCAGGGCGGGATCGTATGAGCTGACGTAGTTGCGCACCAGCTGTCCGAACGGATCGTCGCCGATCTTGCCCATCAGCCGGGTTGGCACACCCAGGCGGTGCAGCGACAGGCCCGTGTTGGAGACCGGGCCGCCGGTGCTGACGGAGGTGGGGCCAATGAGTACCAGCCGTCCGGGGGCGAACAACTGCTCGAACTGCCCGGGAGGCAGATGGTCCAGGCCGGGGATCAGGTCGAGGCACAGGTGCCCGGCCACGACAACGGGGAGGGGTTCAGCCAAGATGGGCTCCTATCCGAAATTCAGGTAGTGAGGGTAGTCACCGACCAATAGATACAGCGGCTCTTCGTCTTCCTCGATATTGGGGAAGCGCCCGGCGGGCTGCTCGAAGCGGTTGTCACGTTCGTCATCGTTGACCAGGGAGACCTCGCCGACCAGCACGGTCCCGCCTTCGCCCCAGAAGGTATGGTACAGGCCCTGGGTCAGGGTGATGCTCTCGCCGGGAGCCAGGCTGATGATCGCTCCGGCGGGGAAGACGTGCTCGACCCCATCCATATGGACACGCACCGGGCTGGTTTCGTCCCGTTTTTCGTCTGGGGTGGAGTTGTACAGCTGGATCTTCAGCGTCCCGCCGCCGCGGTTGATGATGTCTTCCATCTTGGCCCAGTGGAAATGCATGGGGGTCACTTGGCCGTCCTGGCAAACCAGCAGCTTCTCGGCGTAGAGCTTGCCGGTCTTGGTTACCCAGTTGCTGGGGTGACCGTTGCGGATGGTGAAGAGGAACAAACCGGCGTGCTCGAAATCGCCTGAGCCGAAGTCGGTGATATCCCAACCCAGCATATTTTCAACGATCTCCCGGACCTCCGGTCCCTTCTGCTGCCAGGTTTCCGGCGACCAGTAAGCGAAGGGAGGCAAAAAGAAGCCGCGCTCCCGGATGAATGCGTCTGCGGCGCGAATGATGTGGTTAATTTCTGAACGTTTCATGTGAGGAATCCTCCGAGGAATATTATAGTTGAAAAGCGAGAGAAGAGCAGGCAGCTGCATCGATTGCCCTGGCATGAAAAAAAAGCCCCTAAGCTATGATTAGGTTAGACAAACCGGAATCACAGAAAGAGGCTCTAACATGGATTTTAGCACAAAAGCACTAAACGAAATCTCGGCCGTGATGACGTCCGAGATAAGCCGTTTGATCGAAAAAGAAGCGATACAAAATGTGCATGAGTTGGAAGATGGTATTCGGACCTTGTTGAAGGAAGTGGGGCGAGTAACGTATGGGAAGGTATTGGAACAGGAAGATGAGAAACAAGGGATACGGGAAGACTGTGAGTGTGGGGCACAGGCAGAGCGGATTTTGAAGCGGAAGGCACATATACTGACGGTATTTGGCTGGATCAGCTATCGGCGTGGTTACTATAACTGTGAGCGCTGTGGTCACAATGAGCACCGGCTGGATCAGAAGTGGGGGCTGCACCCAGGAGAAGTCAGCCCAGCCCTCAGCAAGCTGCTGGCGATTGCCGGGGTCAATATTGCTTTTGAGCAAGCCAGTCGCACGGTGCAAGAATTCTTGCTGCTGGAGGTCAGTGACAATACCATTCGCAAGCAGACCCAACAGATGGGAGAAAAACAGGCGCAAGCAGAGGCACACTGGATCCAGCAAAGCCAGGATGAAGCCTGGCTGCAGCAACGGGAACGTACAAACCTGGAGGGGCCAGAGCGGTTGTACGGTTCCCTGGATGGAGCCCAGGTGCCGGTCGGGGAGGAATGGCGGGAACTGAAAACCTTGAGCTGGTATCAGGTGGCAGAGGTGTATGGACAAGCCAAGCCGAAGGCCCAAGCGATCCAGTATTACAGTGAGATTGCGCCAGCTAAAGAGTTCGGGCAGTTGTTGTGGGCTACTGGCGTAAGACATTTAGCGGATAAAGCCAAAGAACTGATTTTTGTGTGTGATGGGGCGGCCTGGATTTGGAAGCTGGTTTCCCATTACTTCCCCGATGCGGTCCAGATCGTTGATTGGTACCACGCTTGTGAATATCTCACCCCGATTGCCGAAGCGGTGTTTCCTGAGCAGATAGCCCGCCAGGAGTGGATCGAGCAAGTCAAAAACTGGCTATGGCAAGGCCAGCTCCAAAAGGTGGTCCGGGCCTGCCAGCGCTATAGTCGGCATAAAACAGCCAAAGAAGCGGTTCAACGAGCGGTCACTTATTACACCAACAACCAGCACCGGATGAATTACGCTCAGTTTCGTGCCAAGGGTTACTGGATCGGCAGCGGCACGGTCGAGAGTGCCTGCAAACAGATTGCCGCCGCTCGGCTCAAAATTGCTGGTGCCCGCTGGACCCTCTCGGGCGCCAATGCAACGGCCAAAGCTCGCGCTGCTTGGCTTTCGGATGGTGATCGTTTCGATGCCCTTTCTCGGCTCCCGTTAGCCGTATGATTCTTCAACCTTTTAGTGCACCCTGGCATACCGCCTCTCACTCAATTCTCTTTTTTCCACTATAATAAGTTTATTATCCATACTAAATCCCAGGGGCAGCTATGAACTCCTCGAACCACAGCGCTAGTTATCGGCCCGATCAACCGGGTCTGGTCGATCACGCCAGGATGCGTGAGATGAACCTGGCCCTGATATTGAGCTCTTTGCGTGAGCAGCGCCAGCTGTCTCGCAGTCGACTGGCCCAGATCACAGGCCTGACCAAGGCGACGGTTTCCAGCCTGGTGAAGGAACTGATCGACCGCAAGTTCGTGCGCGAGATTGGCCTTTCCAGCACGGCCATTGGCCGGCCATCCATGGAGCTGGAGCTCAACCCGGAAGCCGGCTATATCATCGGCGCCGAGATCGGCGTGGACTTTGTCTCGGTGATCCTGACCAACTTCTGCGCCGAGCTGGTGTGGCGCGCTCACGAGGACACCACTGCCCTGAAGGGTGAGCAGCAAGCGGTATTGGACTGCAACGCCGGGTTGATCCGGGATGCGGTGGCGCAGGTGACGCAGCGAGGCGGGGATCTGCTGGGCCTGGGGTTGGGCGTGCCGGGGTTGGTGGACGTGGATACCGGCCGGCTGCTGTTCGCCCCCAACTTGCGCTGGACGGATGTGCCGCTGCACGACATCCTGGAGGAGCAGTTCCACTTCCTGGTGCACGTTGACAACGAGGCCAACCTGGCCGCGCTGGGCGAGAGTTACTTCGGCGCAGGCCGAGATGCGAACTTCGTGCTGTTCGTCAGCTCGGGCGTTGGCCTGGGCGGCGGGATCGTCTATCACAAGCAGATCCTGCAGGGCGCCAACGGCCTGGCGGGGGAGATCGGCCACATGACCATGGACCCGGACGGGCCGCTGTGCAACTGTGGCAACACCGGCTGCTGGGAGACGCTGGTCAGCCAGGGAGCGGTCTTCCAGCGGGTGATCCAGATGGCTGCCGGCGGCCGCGAGACCCTGCTGACCGAGCGCAGCCGCGGCGCCCCGGCGCGCCTGACCATCCCGATGGTGGTCCAGGCTGCCGGCGAGGGCGATGCGGTGGCTTTGGAGGCGCTCAGCGAGACCGGTCGCTACCTCGGCATCGGTATCGCCAACCTGATCAACGCCTTCAACCCGGAACTGGTGGTCTTTGGCGGCATCTTGAGCAAGGCCCAGGAGTATTTGCTTCCGGTGATGCAAGCTGAGGTCAAGAAGCGGGCGCTGCTCTGGTCGCAGAGGAATACTCGGTTGGCGATTGCCCGACATGGGACCGATGCTTGCGTCATCGGCGGCGTGGCGAGCGTGTATCACCGGCTGCTCTCTCAGCCGACTTTAAAACGATAGCAAAGGGGTAAGGCATGTCGAACATCTTCTACAATCCAATAGAACGGCGCATCCGTGCCTTCTGGCGGATCCTGATCGTACTGGCCCTGTTTTTCCTGATCTCGTTTGTGTTCCAGCTCATCGTTGGCATTGGCGTGGGCATCGCGGCCGTCGTCGCCGGGTTGAATCCAGCCGACACCGCTGCGCTTCAAAGGACCCCGGCGATTAGCCTGATCTTGCCGCTGCTGACTTCGCTTTCCAGTCTCGCCGCCATCTGGTTAAGCTACTGGATCGCGGCGCGCTGGATCGACCACCGCCCTGTGCGCGGGTACGGGTTCCACCTAAGCAGGGTCTGGTGGCGCGACTTTATCTTCGGCCTGGCGCTGGGCGTGTTCTTGATGTTGTTCATCTTCCTGATAGAGCGCGGGGCGGGCTGGATCACGGTGACCGATGTGTTTTGGTCCTCCTTCCCAGGCTTGTTCTGGCCAACAACGATTGTCCTGGCGATCATGTACATCTCGGTTGGGTTTTACGAGGAGATGCTGTTCCGCGGCTACGGGCTGCTCAACCTGGCGGAAGGATTTCACGGTTGGCGGGTGGCGCCGAAGGCTGCGGTGCTGCTGGCCTGGCTGGCTGCCTCGCTCGTCTTTGGGATTGCGCACGCCCTTAACCCCAACTCCACCTGGATCAGCACGCTCGACCTGGTGGCGGCCGGGCTGTTCCTGGGATTTGGCTTCATCCTGACCGGCGACCTGGCGATCCCGATCGGCATTCACATCACCTGGAACTTCTTCGAAGGGCCGGTGTTTGGCTTCCCGGTCAGTGGTGGGGCGAACGGTGCATATTTCTTTCATATCCAGCAGAGCGGCCCAGTATTGTGGACCGGCGGCGCTTTCGGGCCGGAGGCGGGCTTGATCGGCCTGGCGGCGATTGCGATCGGCATGGCGCTGATCTGGCTGTGGGTGCGCTGGACGCACGGCGCCGGGCAGGTGTACGGTAAGATGGCGGTTTACAACCCGCCTCAACCGGTGGTGGTTGAGCCAATGACCGAGAATCAGATTTGATCGACAACGAGAGCAGCAATCGTATCTTATCGAAGGAGCGAAAATGATGGCAATTATGCTTGGACTGGATATCGGCACCTCGGGCGCCAAGGCGATCGCGTGCAACGAGCGCGGCGAGGTGCTGGCATCGGCGCTGAGTGAATACCCCCTCTCGACACCGAAACCATTGTGGAGCGAGCAGAACCCGGCGGACTGGTGGCAGGGGGCCAGGCAAGCTCTACGGGCCGTGCTGGCGGACCCAGGCGTAGATCCCAATCAGGTTGTTGGGCTCGGCCTGACCGGGCAGATGCACGGCTCGGTGTTCCTGGACGCCGGCGAGCAAGTGATCCGCCCGGCGCTGCTGTGGAACGACCAGCGCACGGCCGACGAGTGCATCGAGATCACCGAGAAGATCGGCTACGAGCGCCTGATCCAGATCGCCGGCAACCCGGCGCTGACAGGCTTCCAGGCGCCGAAGATCGTGTGGCTGCGCAATCACGAGCCGGACAACTTCGCCCGGGTCAAGCAGGTGATGCTGCCCAAGGATTACATCCGCCTGCTGTTGACCGGCGAGAGCGCCACGGACGCCTCGGATGCGGCCGGGACGCTGTTACTAGACCTGCGGGCGCGGGATTACAGTGAGGTGATCTTGCAGGAGCTGGAGATCCCGCAAACGTGGCTGCCCAAGGTTTTCGAGGGTCCGCAGGTCACCGGGCGGCTGCTGCCCGAGGTGGCCGAAGAGCTGGGCCTGCCGGCGGGGCTGCCGGTGGCGGCGGGCGGCGGCGACAATGCGGCTGCCGCGGTCGGCACGGGCATCGTGCGCCCAGGGATCGTCAGCAGCAGCATCGGCACCAGCGGGGTGATCTTCGCCCACAGCGACGAGATCGCCCTCGACCCGCAGGGGCGGCTACACACCTTCTGTCACGCTGTGCCGGGTAAGTACCACCTGATGGCGGTCACGCTTTCGGCGGGTGGCTCGTTCCAGTGGTGGCGCAACACCCTGCGCCAGATCGGCGGTATGGCCGGGACGAACGGCGGCGAACTGAGCTACGACCAAATGACCGCAGCGGCGGCGACCGTCCCGCCGGGGGCAGAGGGTCTGGTGTTCCTGCCCTACCTGACCGGCGAGCGCACCCCGCACCTCGATCCGTTCGCGCGCGGCGCCTTTGTCGGACTGACGGCGCGGCACACGGTGGCGCACCTGTGCCGGGCGGTGATGGAGGGCGTGGTCTATTCGATGCGAGACGGTCTGGAGATCATGCGCGACCTGGGCCTGTCCATCGGCCAAATCCGGGCCACCGGCGGCGGCGGGCGCAGCCCGCTGTGGCGGCAGATGCAGGCCGACATCTACGATGCCGAAGTGGTGACGCTCAAGGCCGAGGAAGGCCCAGCTTATGGGGCGGCCCTGCTGGCTGGCGTGGCAGCCGGGCTGTTCGCAGACGTCGAATCGGTCGTCGCCGGCGGTGTAGTGATCACCGGCTCTACACAGCCCGAGCCTGCCAACCAGGAAGCCTATGAAAAGACTTATGCGGTCTACCGGGACTTGTACCCGACCTTGAAGGACTGCATGCGGGCGTTGAACGACTGAGCTGGCTCTGCTGACCACAGGTGGAACGGGTCTCGAAGGCGCGTTCCACCTGTGCCTTCTCCAGCCGGCGTTGTACAATTAAAGACAAGATGCGCATTCTGCCGAAACCGTATCTCGATTTATACGCCGGTCTTTCCCGAATCCGGGAACTGGACCAACAGTTTCAGGCGGAATGGAAGCGCCCGGTGGCGCTTTGGAACCGGGCAGCCGATCGAGAGTATGCACAGCTCAGCGTTGAAACCGAGCAAGCGCGCGCCGATTGGGCGGCGGTGAAAGACCGGATGCGCCCTTCACGGATGTGGGGGTGGGCGCTGCTAGCGTTTGGGCTGTTGTTCGCCTGCCCCGCGTTTTTCTGTTTCAATTTCAGCCTGGGATTCTCCAACCGGAACGTCTTAACCTATTTACCGCTCGCGGCTGCGGCCCTGATCGTCACAACGTCGATCTTCTTCGGCGTCCGGTTCCTCACCCGGGCTGCGGCAGCTGAGCGCCGGGTGGCGCAGGAAATCATGAAAAACCCGGGCATCCGCTTCGACCCAAAACGGCCGCGTTCGCTGCCCAACCCGCAGCCGCCCGAGCGACGCAAGGTGCCGGCGCTGACCGAGCTGACCGGGCTGTGGTGGAAGCAGCTGGAAGCCGAAGCGGCGGAAGGCCGGGTGGTGGTGCAGTTTGGCGATCAGGGGGAGCTGGACTTGCTTGACGCGTTGAAGCGCATCTTGCCGAACAGTTACGTGACCATGTGGAAATTAATGGTGGCACGCAACCTGGACGTAGACGTCCTGCTGCTGGGGCCCACGGGAGTTTGGAATTTGGAGAGCAAGTATTTTTCGGGTGAAGTGACCTATGCGGACGGGCAGTGGCAGCAAACCAAGAACTACTATGGAGAGGGCGGCATCCCGGTCCAAGAGGTCAAACCGGTCGATCCGCTGCACCGCCAATGGCTGCGCGAGCGCGATCTGCTGTACAAGCGCCTGGACCGCGCCTTGCCGGACTGGCAAATTGACATCAAAGGCGGGCTGGTCTTTACCCTTCCGGATGTAACCTTCAATATCGATGCCAGCCTTCCGGTCGCGGTCGGCACGACCGCCGATTGGATCAAGATCATCCGCGCCGCGCCCGTCGATCCTGCCATGACGGAGGAACGCATCTTCCGCATGGCGGGCGTCTTGCTGGCCATGTCGCACTCGTTCGAGGATGTGCCGGTGCGCTCATCGGTCCGGCTTGCTGAAACGATCTACCGGCAGCAGGTGGAAAGCTTGCAGGCATACGTCTCGGAGAAAGGCCGGAGCCTGTAAGAGGGCAGTGATGCAGAGAGAAAGCGCCGCTGCAGCGGCGCTTTCTCTCTGCATCACTGCCCTCTTAATTTATCTTCATGATGGATTCCTGCAACCGGGGTATAATCTAGGCATCACAGGCAAGGAAGCATTTATCTGTATGGTAGAAAACCAAGAAATTAGGGCAATGAGTATTTGGGGCCACGTCGCCGAGCTGCGCAACCGGCTGTTTTTTGCGCTGATCTCGCTGGTGATCACCACCCTGATCAGTTTTGCTTTTGCCGACAAGCTGGTAAACTTGCTGGCCTCGCCGGTTGGCGGCACGGAGGCGCTGATCTCGATTGAGGTGACCGAGAACGTATCCACATTTATGCGCGTGTCTCTGTTGAGCGGCTTCATCCTGGCGCTGCCGTTCATCCTGTACCAGCTGCTGGCCTTCATCCTGCCAGGCTTGATGCCCAAAGAGCGCCGTTGGGTCTACGTTTCCATTCCGCTGGCGACTCTGTTCTTCATCAGCGGTGTCGCATTTGCCTTCAAGGTTATGCTTCCGACGGCGCTGCCGTTCTTGATCAGCTTCATGGGCATCAAAACCACACCCCGGCTGATCAGCTATTTCAACTTTGTCACCAACCTGTTGTTCTGGATCGGTGTGAGCTTTGAAACACCCCTGCTCGTTTTCCTGCTGGCGAAGTTGCGCTTTGTGTCAGCCCGGCAACTGGCAAAAGGATGGCGTATTGCGATTGTTGTGATTGCCCTGCTGGCAGCAGTGGTCACCCCCACACCCGATCCGGTCAACATGGGTTTGTTGATGCTCCCGTTGTTCTTGCTGTACCTGTTGAGCATCTTGTTCGCATGGCTTGCCCGGCGATAACCGGCCGGAAGACAAAAACAGGCTCTAAAAGCTGCCTGGAATATCTTGTATAATGAGATTAGTGTTTAGCTGAAGGAGACAAAAATGTTATTTCGACAACTTGGTGCTCCAGAATTACTGATTATCCTGGTTCTTGTGATCCTGCTGTTCGGCGTTGGCAGAATTGGTAAGATTGCTGGCGAGCTGGGCGGCGGTATCCGCGCCTTCCGAAAAGGCCTTAAGGGCGACGAGGGTGACAAGGAAGAGCCTGCCGAGGAGAACAAGCAGTAGGGTGAGGCCTTTCGAACGGCTTCGCGCTTGATCCGATAGGGGAATCCATTCGATTCCCCCTTTCGATTCAAAGAGAAAAGCTCCGTGTGAGCGCTGCAGGCAGCGCTTTACCGCACCGCTGCCTGCAGCGCGCTCACGCCAGCGGCGCTTTTCTTAAGACAGTAAGAGTGCATCTATGCAAATATTAAACGTAGGTCCGTGGGAACTCTTTCTCGTCCTCCTGATCGTGTTAATCGTGCTTGGGCCGGACAACATGGTCAAGACCGGGCGCACGCTGGGTCTTTGGGTGTATAAGTTCATTCGCTCGCCCATGTGGGCTCAGATTGTGGACACATCCCGTGAAATCCGCAACATCCCGACCAAGCTGGTACGCGAAGCTGGGCTGGAAGAGTCCTTGAAGGAAATTAAAGACGAAACGAAATCCATCGGTGGAAGCCTGAACGCTGACCTGAAAGAGGCGGCGGATGATGTCAACGCGGCTGCCCGGGCGACATCGGGCGGGTTGGCGTTTGCGACCGCAAACCAGATCCGCAACGAGAAAAATGGCCCTGCCACCGGTTCTGAAAGCGAGAGCTCGGCGCAAGAGGAGCACGAAGACTTGCCGGAAAGCCCACCGATGGAGCTGGATGACGAGGAAATCGAGTTCGATCCCGCCGATGAGCAGTACCCAACCGATACGCCAGTCGACAAGGTGATCCCGGAGGAAGGCGCCAAGCCTGCGCCGGCCATCATCGAGGTTGGCGATTCGGATGAGATCCGCGAAGAGATGGTCGAAGAGGGCACGGAAGATTTGCTCGAAAAGCCTGAAGCGGAAGAAGACATCGACAATCCCCAAAAAGAGGATGTGCCTCCCCCGGCGATCATTGACGTAGATGAGGGCGCTTCGTTCGGCGATACCTTTATCGAGCCGTTCGAAGAATCGACCCTGGTGGAAGAGCAAGACGAAGACGCCTTTCCGGATGAACCGCTGGAAGAGCGGGCGGTGGAGCAGTGGCGCGAGAAAGTCGAGGGGGAACAGAAACATGAAGACGAGCGTGTTGAGGATCAAGCTGTGCATCCCGCAGATGAATAAGACTCTGTATGAATAGCCGCCAGCTGCCGATGATCCATATCTACGGTTCTCATTACCAAATGGGGACGCAGATGGGCGAGGAGCGCCGGGCGAACATCGAACATGATATCGAGATTGCCCGACGACTTCTGGACGAATTGTATGAGCAGCTGCAGCTCAGTTGGGAGGGGGCCCGTATCCAGGCGAGCAAGTACCTCCCGTTTGCAGAAGAACGCTATCCCCGTTACGTGGAAGAATTGAGGGGCATCTCTGCCGGCGCCAATGTGGACTTTGACGATGTAGCCATCATCAATGCCATGGAGGCGGTCACGTCCGACGCCTTGCACCTGGAGAAGTGCACCAGCATGGCGGTTTGCCAGGAGCGGACGGCGAATGGGCAGGTGCTGCTGGCACATAACGAGGATTGGGTGCCCGAGGACGAGCCGGACGTGTTCCTGGTGCACGCCCGGCCGGAAGCCGAGCTGCCTTTCCTGGCGATGACTTATGGGGCTCTGCTGCCGAACATCGGGTTCAACGCGGCCGGGATCGCCCAGTGCTGCGATTCGGTCTACCCCACCGATTCGCGCATCGGCATCCCACGTGTGATCGTTTCACGGGCGGTGCTGGCGGCGCATACGATGACCGAGGCCATCCGGCGCGCCCTGGTACCGAAGCGCGCAGCCGGGTATAACCACTTGATTGCGAATGCGTCCGGTGAGCTTTACAACGTGGAGGTCTCGGCCCGGCGTTTTGGGCTGTGCTACGCAGAGGATGGCGCTCTGGTCCACACCAACCACTATCTCGATCCGGTTATGCGCAGCATCGAAAACGACCCGGAAGAGCTGATCAGCACACGGGTGCGCTACTTCCGCGCCCGGCGCTTGCTGGACCAAACCCGCCAACACACCGTGGAGACTCTGGAAGCAATCCAGCGCGATCACATCAACCGGCCGGATTCGATCTGCAATCATGGGATTGAGGGTGATCCGCTGGACCGGGAGAAGACCATCACGGCGCTGGTGATCGATCTGGACAACCGCCAGATGCATGCCACCTGGGGCAATCCTTGCGAGAACGAGTACACCACTTACCAGTTATGATAAAAGAGGGCGTTGTGTTTGTTGGAGAGCACCCATTAATGGTCCAACAAACACAACGCCCTCTTTTGTGATCGCTGTTCGGTTTTTCCGCTATAATTCTTAATAATCTCAGCCATAAACTCTTCAATCTGGAGGTACAGCATGTCATTCGTTACGATACGGAATGGCGGCCCTGTCAAGCTATCGTTGGGGTACAAGGTGGTGTGGGGCATTGCGGCGCTGGGCACGTCGCTGATCTCCGGCATCTACGCCGCTCTGTTACCGATCTTCTACCAGGATTACCTGGGCCTGTCGGTCAAGTGGATCGCGGTAGCTTCCCTGGTGTATGCCATCTGGAACGCCATCAACGACCCGCTGTTCGGCTACATTACCGACAACACCCGATCGAAACACGGGCGTCGAATCCCCTACATGCGCTACACGGCGCCGTTCCTGGCGTTGACCTTCATCCTGGTGTGGTTCGCTCCGGCCGGGGCGTCGCAGCAGGGCATCTTCTGGTGGATGCTGATCAGCATGCTGCTGTACGACACCTGCTACACGATCGTGGGGTTGGTGTATTCAGCGCTGCTGCCGGAAGTAAGCGAGTCGGACGCCGAACGCAACGGACTCCAGATTTCCTCCTCGCTGTTTGGTCTGCTGGGCATGCTGCTGGGCTTTATCATCCCGGACATGTTCCGGCCCAAGGCGGGCACCTCGTTGTCGCTGCTGCCCATGCAGACCGCCATGATCGTGGTCGGCGTGGCAGGCATGCTGCTGATCATTGCCACGACGCTCAAGGTGAAGGAGCGGCCTGAGTTCACCAAAGTGGACAAGCCCCTGCCGATCAAAGAAGCCTTGCGGTTCACCTTCACCAGCAAGTCCTTCTTGGTCCTGGTCTCGGAGAACTTCATGGTGATCTTGATGCAGGCGCTGGTGTTAGGAGCCATCTACTACCTGGCCGACTACGTCTTGCAGTGGCCGGCCATCAACCTGCTGGTGTTCCTGTTCGTGCCGTTGATCATCGGCGTGCCGATCACCAGCTTGATCCGGTCGAAGATGGGTGTGGTGGGGGCGCAGCAGCTGCTGCTGGTGATCGCCGGGATCGGGTTGATCTTGATGGCGGTGCTGCCGACCGCCATGATCCCGGTGTGCATTGCCCTGGCGGGTTTCGGCCTGTCCGGCCCGCAGACGCTCAACAACGTGCTTTTTGCCCAAGTGGCGGATGAGGATGAGGTGCGCACCGGCGTGCGCCGGGAGGGAGCATTCTTCGGGGTCAATGCTCTGCTGACCAAGCCGGCCCAGTCGGTGGCCCTGGCGCTTTCGCCGTTTGTCCTGGGGATCACCCACTTTGTGACTCGCGATGCGAACGGCGGGCAGATCTTCCTCAACCAGCCGTCCAGCGCCGTGTTTGGCATCAAGGCCATCGGCGGGCTGGTGCCGGGTGTGGCCATGCTCCTGGCGGCGGCCATCCTGGTCTTCTATCCGCTGCGCGGCAAGTACCTGAATCAGGTGCAGGAGAAGGTCTTGGAGATGCACGCCGAAAAGCGGGCCCAGCTGGGAGCAGTCGAGGAGGAAGGCCTGGAGCCGCGTCCCGCCCCCGCCCTTTAAGTTAGAATCAACCGTTCACCGAAAGAAACGAAAAGAAGCACGAAGGGTTTTTCCTTCGTGCTTCTTTGCATCTGCTTGATTATCTTCTTGGCGGCGCGACTAAGGCCGTTTCCACGCCCCGCCATTCGTCCTCGTAGCCGAACACCTCGACCACGTCACTGGCCTGGAGCAGCGTGTCGCCGTGCGGGATGATGATCTGCGAGCCGCGCCGGATGCTGACCAGGATGGTGTCGGGCGGAAGCTTGAGCGTCCGCACCATTTTACCGATGCTGGCGGCCTCGAGTGGGATGACGATCTCACCGTGCCGCGCGACGCCGTGCTTGACGTCGACCGGAACCTCGGCGGCCCCGCTAAACTCGTCTTGCAGCACCTGCACGCACTCATCTCGGGCCAGTGCGGTCACCCTGTCGCCGGGCTGCAGGACGGTGTAGCCGTCGGGGATGGCCAGCCTGCGGCCGCGGCGCACGGAGACGATCAGGCAGCCTTCAGGCAGGGTGATGTCACGCAGCCGCCGGCCGGTGATGGGCGAGCCCTTGGATACTTCCATTTGCACGAAGCCGGCGTTGTCCAGACGTCCCAGGCGTAGTAACTCGGTGCGGTACTGCGCTTGCGCCCGCCGCGCGATGGCGTGATTGTAGGCTCGCACGATGTCGCTTTCACCGATGATGCCGATCAAAACCTTCTCGTTATCCTTCTCGACCACCGGAAGGCGGGCCACACTGCGGGCGCCAAGCTTCTTTAACGCTTTCCACATCGGGTCGTCCGGGAAGACCGTGACAATCCCACTGGTTGTGGCAATGTCTTTGACCGTCTTCCCCATGATCGGCCCTTCCATCATGGCCCGTTCCAGATCCTGGATGCTGACCATGCCCATCAGCTCTTTGGCCGGATTGGTGACCGGGAAGCTGTGATGGTGGGTGCGATTCATCAGTTCAGACAGAACGTTCAGCGACATATCTGGCGAGACGGTCTCCAACTCGGTCGACATGACCTCTTGGACGAGCACCGCCTGCATCACATCGATGTCCTGGCCCTCTTGCAGCCGGATGCCTTTACGGGTCAGTTTGAGCGTGTAAATGGAGTCGCGGCTGACGATGGTGGACAGCAGCGTGCTGATGACCGTCGCCAGCATCAGCGGCAAGATGATCCGGTAATCGTTGGTCATCTCGAACAGGATCAAGATGGCCGTCATGGGGGCGTGAGTGGCCCCGGCGAAGAAAGCCGCCATGCCGACCAGCGCATAAGCGCCGGCCGGAGCCGTAGAGGCCGGCATTAAACCATGCATGATATGGCCAAAGGCGCCGCCCAACATGGCGCCCATAAACAGCGAGGGGGCAAAAATGCCGCCCGAGCTGCCCGAACCGAGGGTGAAGATGGTCGCCAGCAGCTTCAGCAGGAACAGGGCCAGCACGATCATGAAGGCCGTGCGGCTGAAGAGCACCTCGGTGATGGTGTCATAGCCGGTGCCGAAGACCGCGGGGAAGCTTCCCTGGCTGATGCTGACGATGCCGACGATGCCAAGCAGGACGCCGCCGATGGCAGGTTTCACCCACTCGGGAATGCGATGCAGGCTTTCGAAGAGGTCTTCCGTCCAATACAGTAGGCGGCTGAATCCGACCGAAGCCGGACCGGCAATCGCGCCGAGCAGGGCGTACAGCAGCAGTTCCCAGGGCGTGACCAGGTTGTAGGTTGGCACCTGGAAGACGCTGATGTCACCGGCGAAGATGTGCGCCACGACCGAAGCCGTGACCGAAGAGATCACGACTGCGCCAAAGTAGACGGTGTTCAGGCGGCCGAGAATGACCTCGATGGCGAAGATGGCTCCGGCGATGGGCGCGTTGAACACGGCAGCGATACCACCGGCGGCGCCACAGGCCACCAGGTTCTTGACGCGTTCATCGGACAGGTTGAGCAGTTGACCCACGTAGGAGCCAAGCGAGGCGCCGATCTGGGCGATGGGGCCCTCGGAGCCGACCGATCCGCCGCTGCCGATACAAATGGCGGAAGCGATGGCCTTGACGGCTCCAACCTGCCAGCGGATGCGTCCACCGCGGATGGCGACAGCTTCCATGACCTCGGGCACGCCGTGGCCTTTGGCTTCACGGGCAAAATGGAAGATGATTGGGCCGGTGATCAAACCGCCAATCGCGGGAATGAGCAGCAGCGCCAGCCAGGGGGCGCCGGTAAAAAGACCGCCAAAGTCATTGTAGAAAAGGACTCTGGCGGCTGTGATCATCCACCGAAAGGCAACTGCGCCGAGGCCGGCCCCCGCCCCGACCAGGAGAGCAGTCAGGACAATGACTTCCGATTCGGGGACCGGATGTCGATGCAGCCAGGTGAACAAAAAAGATAATAAACGCTGAAAGGATGATGGATTGTTGTTCTGAGAAGATCTTTCTGCCAATGCCAATTCGAAGCTCCTTGCGAGTTGCTTGGTAATCGCAATGATACCGGTTCAAGTATACCGCGCTTTGCGGGTGGAATTAGTCCTTGATCCTATCTTTTATGAGCATAAGGATATTCACGGTGTGCAAGCGAAGGTTGTCAGGGATTTTGGAAAATAAAACGGTCCTGACGAATGCAGAAGGATCGTTTTATTTTCCAATTCAGGCGCGCTTTTCTCTTATACAATGATCAGTATCACCTGCAGTAAAGGAGCATTGTATGGCGAAAGTGGCTTTCATTGGCGCCGGGAGCATCGGCTTTACGCGCGGACTGGTGCGCGATTTGCTCACCTTCCCCAGGTTGCAGGATGCAACCATTGCATTAATGGATATCGATCCCGAACGGCTGGAGTTCGCCGAGAAGTCGGTGCAGAAGATCATCGACATGGGCGGTTATCCGGCCAAGATCGAGGCCAGCCTGGAGCGGGCCAAGGCGCTGGAGGGGGCAGACGCGGCACTGGTGACGATCCTGGCGGGCAGTACTGACGTCTGGCGCTACGACATCGAGATCCCAAAGCAGTACGGGGTCGATATCAATGTCGGTGACACGCGCGGGCCCTCGGGCATCTTCCGTGCTTTGCGCACCGTTCCGGTGATGCTCGACATCGTTCATGACATGGAACGCTACTGCCCGGACGCCACGATGCTCAACTATACCAATCCGATGGCGATGCTGTGCCGGGCGATGCAGCGCGAGAGCGAGATCCAGCTGACAGGACTGTGCCACAGCGTGCAGGGTACGGCTGAGATGCTGGCGGGCTGGATCGGCGCGCCGGAGGATGAAGTGACCTACACCTGCGCCGGGATTAACCACCAGGCCTGGTATCTGAATTACGAGTGGAACGGGCAGGACGCTTACCCCCTGATCCGACAGGCCATCTTGGAGCGGCCCGAGGTTTACAACGAAGAGATCGTGCGCAACGAGATGTTCCTGCACCTGGATTACTACGTGACCGAGTCCAGCGGGCATAACTCGGAGTACAACTGGTGGTTCCGCAAGCGCCCCGACCTGATCGAGAAGTACTGCACCCACGGCACCGGCTGGAATCCGGGCGAATACGCATACATCCTGAATGAGTACCTGCGGCGAGAGAACGAATGGAAGGACGATGTCAAGGCCTGGTTCGCCAAGGAGACGCCCATCTCACTGGAGCGGGGCAAGGAGTACGCCGCTTACATTATCAATGCCCTATTGGGGGGCGAGCCGTTTTCGTTCAACGGCAACGTGCCCAATAAGAATTTGATCGACAACCTGCCACAGGATGCCTGCGTGGAGGTGCCGGTGTGGGCCAGCCAGAAAGGCCTCGAAGCGGTGCAGGTGGGACCCCTGCCGCCGCAGGTGGCCGCGCTGACCAACCTGTCCGCACAAATTGAGGAGATGGCGGTGGAAGGCGCCTTGACAGGCGACCCAAGGATGATATTCCATGCCATCCTTAACGACCCGCTGACCGCGGCGGTGCTGTCGATGGACGAGATCAAGCAAATGGTCAACCAGATGTTCGAGCAGAACCGGGCGTATTTGCCGCAGTTCAAGGATTTCTGCGTGTGAAAAATAGAGAGTAGAGAGCAGAGAACAGAGAACAGTCCCGGCTACCCGGGACTGTTCTCTGTTCTCTGCTTGCAGCCCGGCACATCTCGTGAAGCACCCTGGAAGGGCTGTGCCGGGCAGGATTGAAACAAGGGAAGAAGCTGCAGCTTCTTCCCTTGTTTCAATCCTGCCCGGCTCGATTTCTATTACAATACGAACGAGGGAGGATGCATGGGAAACGCAATCGTACGAGAGACCCGGCGGCCGCTGCACGTGAGCGCCGAGGAATTTCAATATCTGTTTACAACCTTTGGGCCATCGCTGGGATTGTGGCGGGCGGCGGAGGTGGCTGCGCTGCGCGAGCAGGCCTACCGGCCGCCGGTGCTCGATCTGGGCTGCGGCGACGGGATCGTGACGTCGCGGGTGCTGGACAAGGTCGCTATTGGCCTGGACCCGGACGAAGCGGCGCTGGAGCAAGCCGCCCGGCGCGGCATCTACGAGTGCCTGGAGCCCAGCCTGGCCGAGCGGGCGGACATCCGGCCGGGCAGCATCGGCACGGTGATCAGCAATTCGGCGCTGGAGCACGCCCGCCAGCCGAAAAAGGCCCTGGCGGCAGTGCGGCGCATGCTGCAGCCGGACGGCCGCCTGATCGTCACCGCTCCAACGGAGGCGTTCAGCCGCCAGCTGGCGCTGCCCTCACGGCGCTACGCCGGCTGGCGTAACCGGCAGTTGATGCACCTGAACCTGTGGAGCGTGGAGGAGTGGTCGCAGCGGCTGGGGCAGGCGGGCATGGAGGTGGAGTGGGTGCGGCCGTATCTGCGCCATTCGCTGGTGACGGTGTGGGATGCGCTGGAGCTGCTGCAAATGGTCTGGATCGGGCGCAAGCGGGTTGTGGGGGTGGTTTGGAAGCGCATCCCAGACGCATGGATGATGCGCCTGGCGCGCGCGGCGGCCCGAATGGATTTGTCGGCGCCGGAGCCGGGCGGGGGAAGGTTGATCGTGGCGCGCAAGGTCTAAAGAGGCTAGAGGCTGAATGTCTCATGCAAAGGACGCGAAGAAAACTTTTCGAGGTTCTTAAGCGTTCTTTGCGGGTTTTTGCACCCTTCACGTTAGACATTCAAGTGTATAATTCCCACGCCAATCGCACCTGGAGGAAACTAGATGGCAGAATTTATCACGCTTACCCCGTTTCGCCGAGAAGATCAGCAGGCTGTGCGCAGCCTGATCCTAGCGGGCATGGCCGAGCATTGGGGCGCGGTCGATGAAAGCCTCAACCCCGACCTGAACGACATCGCCGGCAGCTACGCCGGGGCGGTTTTTCTGGTGGCGCGGCAGGGGCAGCGGGTAGTTGGCACGGGGGCGCTGGCGTCCGGCCTGGACGGGACCGCCGAGGTGAAGCGCATGTCGGTGGCGGCGGACTTGCGCAGGCAAGGACTGGGCAAACGGATCCTCACCGCGCTGATCGAGCAGGCCCGGGCGCGCGGCTGCCGGCGAGTGATCCTGGAGACCACCTCGACCTGGACCGAGGTGATCGAGTTCTATTTGGATTACGGGTTCCGGGTTACGCATACGTGTGAGGGGGATACGTATTTTATATTCGAGCTAAAAGGGAGCAGTGGGTCGGACTGACGGTCCTTAAGGGGCGCTTTGCAAAGACCATGAAAAACGATGGCATCAGGCGGAATGCACTTTGGAAGCGCAGCCCATCTCTTCGCTGTTCTTTGTTCTAAACACTCTTTTCATCCCTTATAATAATATGCATATAAGAAATTTAAAAAGGTCAAAGAAGTAGAAATGATGGATCAAACAACTGATACTTTCGAACAATTCGATTTGAGCGCACCGATCCTGCAAGTGGTGGAAGAGGTGGGCTATGAGACGCCGACGCCCATCCAGCTGCGGACGATCCCGCTGATGCTGGAAGGGCGCGACGTGGTCGGGCAGGCTCAGACCGGTACGGGCAAGACGGCGGCATTTGCCTTGCCCATCCTTCAGAGGATCGACCCAGACCTGAAGGAGGTCCAGGCGCTGGTGCTGACGCCCACGCGCGAACTGGGCATCCAGGTGGCCGAGGCCTTCCATACCTACAGCAAGCACATGGGGCCCGTGCGCGTCCTGCCGGTCTACGGCGGCCAGTATATCAACCGCCAGATTGCGCGCCTGAACAGCGGCGTGCAGATCGTGGTGGGAACGCCCGGACGCATCATGGATCACTTGCGCCGGGGCACGCTGAAGTTCGACGCCCTGAAGACTGTGGTGTTGGATGAGGCGGATGAGATGCTGCGAATGGGCTTCATCGAGGACGTGGAGTGGATCCTGGGACAGGCACCGGGGAACTTACAGATCGCTTTGTTCTCCGCCACCCTGCCGAAGGAGATCCGGCGCATTGCCGACCGCTACCAACACAACCCTGCCACGGTCGAGATCGAGCATAAGACTCTGACACTGCCGAACATCGACCAGCGCTACGTGATCGTCACGGAGAGCCAGAAGGTCGACACTCTCGCGCAGGTGCTGGAGACGGAATTGGAACCGGGCGAGGCCGCCCTGATCTTCTCTCAAACGAAACTAGGGGCCGCTAACCTGACCGAAAAGCTGCAAGCGCGCGGCTTCGCGGCCGAGGCGATGCACGGCGATATGAACCAGGCGCAGCGTGAGAGCGTGGTGCGGCGGCTTCGCAACGGCGATTTGGAGCTGGTGGTGGCCACCGACGTGGCGGCGCGCGGCTGGGATGTGGATCGCATCGAACTGGTGGTCAACTACGATATCCCTTACGACACCGAGGCTTATGTGCATCGCATTGGGCGCACCGGTCGAGCAGGGCGTCCCGGAAGGGCGCTGCTGTTCGTGACCCCGCGCCAGAAACGCCTGCTGAGGGATATCGAGCGATTCACCAAGCAGCCGATTGAGCCGTTCAAGATGCCGACGCGTGCCGACGTGGTCGCTCACCGGGTTGGGCTGTTTAAGGAGCGCATCCTGGGCGCTGTCGAGGCGGATGAACTGGACATGTATCTGAGCCTGGTGCAGGAGCTGGCCGAGGAAAGCGGCCACGACATCGCCGAGATTGCAGCCGGGGCAGCCCGCCTGGCGCGCGGCGACCGCCCGCTAGAGGTTGTCATGCAGCCGCTGCCCGAGGAGACCTCGACCGCCGAGAGCGGCATGGTGCGGCTGTTCATCGATGCCGGGAGAAGCAGTGGTGTGCGCCCGGCGGACATCGTCGGGGCCATCGCCAACGAAGCCGACATCCCCGGCAACACCATCGGCGCAATCGACATCTACGACCGCTTCAGCTTCGTGGATGTGCCCAAGCGCTACCTGGACCAGGTGCTCCAGCGCATGGATGGCACGTCCATCCGCAGCCAGGATGCCCGCATCCGGGTTGCCACGCCAAAGGATGAGATCTCACACGGCCCAACCAAAGGCGGCTACAAGGGCAAGGGCCGCAAAGTTTTCCATTCGAACAAGAAAAAGAAGTACAAGAAATGATAGGGGAATAAGTACCGAGTAGAAAACGGAGAACAGGGAGCAGTCCATGAGATTCGGCTGCTCCCTGTTCTCTTCTCTTTTAAAGCTAATCGTCCAGCACGCCGTAAGGTAAATCCAGGCGCAGCGGTGCGGGGCGCTCGACACCGGAGGAGAGCTGGATGTGGCGACCTTGCTCGGAGGATTCCTGCACGGCGTGCATGGCATCGAGCACGTGGAATGCCAATTCGCCGGAGGCGCGCGCCGGACGCTCGGCGCGGATGGCGTGGGCCAGGTCGGCCACGCCCAGGCTGCGGGTATTCTGCGGGTAACCGGTGACCAGCGGCACGTCATGCCACTCGCGCTCGTCCGCGCGCCACAACCGCACGGGTCCATCGAAGGTGTTGGGGTCGGGTACGCTCAGTGTACCCAGGCTGCCGTAGATCTCGATGCGCGGCACCTCGGCGGCCCACACGTCGAAGCTGGTGACCAGGGTGCCGATGGCTCCAGAGGCAAAGTCGAGCACCGCCGCCAGGTGGGTAGGCGTCTCGACCACGATCTGCTCGCCGCTCTTGGGTTGGCTGGTGATGGTGCGCTCAGGGAAGGAGATGCGGGTTGAGCCGCTAACCCGGCGGATGGGTCCGAGCAGGTTGACCAGGGCGGTCAGGTAGTAGGGGCCCATGTCGAACAGCGGGCCGCCGCCGACCTGATAGTAGAACTCGGGGTCGGGGTGCCAGGACTCATGACCGTGGCAGAGCATGAAGGCCGTGGCGGCAACCGGCGTGCCGATGGCGCCCTGGTCGATCAGCCTGCGGCAGGTCTGCTGCCCGGCTCCCAGGAAAGTGTCCGGGGCTCCACCCACCCGCAAGCCGCGCTCGGCCGCCATGGACAGCATCCGCCGGGCGTCCTCGCGGCGGATGGCCAGCGGCTTCTCGTTGTAGACCGACTTGCCCGCTTCCAGGGCCATGAAGGCCACTTCAGCGTGGGCGTCGGGCGTGGTCAGGTTGATTACGATGGAAATCTCCGGATCGGCCAGCAGCTCTTCGTCCGTACAGACGTTCGGGACGCCGAATTCGGCCGCGCGACCTTGCGAACGCTCTGGGATCAGGTCGGCCACCGCTTTGATCTCCAGGATCGGGAAGGCGCCGGCCATTTTCAGATAGATGCCGCTGATATTGCCGCAGCCGATCACACCGACTTTTGTGGTTTCCATGTGCGCCGCTAGCCTTTCGAGGACCAGAGCAGCCCGCGCCGTACGATCTCGCGCGCCTGCGGAACATCGAAATCGGCGGCTACATGGCCGAACGAGGCATAAAAGATCTTGCCCTGCCCCCAGCGCCGCTTCCACACCACCGGCATCACCACCCCATCGATCCAGGCGCAGCGCTCGCCGTTGAAGGTCGTGGTCGCAAGCACCTGATTGGACGGATCGACGTGCATGTAATACTGCTCGGAGTGCAGGTCGAAATCTTCCAGCCCGGCGGTGATGGGGTCGGCGTGGTCCGTGATGTTGACGCGGTAATCGATCACGCCGCCCGGGTGGGCCACCCACTGCCCGCCGACCATGAATTGATAGTCGGTGCTGGCGCGGAACGAGTCAGCCGCTCCGCCGTGCCAGCCGGCAAAGCCGACGCCGCTCTCGACCGCAGACTGCAAGCCCTGCAGCTGTTCTTTGCTGATCTCGCTCATCGTCCAGGTCTGGACGATCAGGTTGTAGGCGCTCAGCTTGCCTGCATCCAGGTAGGCATCCAGGCTGTCGCGGATGTCGACGGTGTAACCGGCTTGTTCCAGCAGTGGGGCGAAGATGTCTGTGGTTTGCTTGGGCTCGTGGCCTTCCCATCCGCCCCAGACGAATAACGCTGATTTCATGAAGTTCTCCTAAAAAGCAAACAAAGTGAGTGAAGACGCCCTATAATTCTATAAGAAAATTTCGAAACCGGAGCGAAAACCATGCCTCAATCGGACGAATTGTATTTGCCGGAAGACCGCTTCTTTGGGCCGGATGGACGCCAGAAGGCAGCCGCCCAGTACCTTTACAACACGATCACCAATCTGCCGCTGATTTGCCCGCATGGGCACGTCGACCCGCGCTTGTTTGCCGATCCGGACGCTTCATTGGGCAACCCGGCCGAATTGTTCATCGTTCCCGACCACTACGTGTTCCGCATCCTGTACTCGCAGGGCATCCCGCTGGAAAGTCTGGGTGTGCCGGCCCGCCTCGGCAGCGGCGTCGAGGTGGAGCAGGACCCGCGCAAGATCTGGCAGTTGTTCGCCGAGAATTACTACCTGTTCCGCGCCACGCCGACCGGGCTGTGGCTGAACTATGCGCTGCGTTATTTGTTCGAAGTGCGCCAGAAGCTGAACGGCAAGACGGCCCAGGAGATCTACGACCAGGTCGCTGAGAAGCTGGCCTCACCCGAGTTCAGCCCGCGCCGACTGTTCGAACGCTTTCACATCGAAGCGCTTGCCACCACCGACGCAGCGCACGAGCCGCTGACCGCTCACGGCAAGATCCGCGACTCGGGTTGGAAGGGTCGCATCATCCCCACCTTCCGACCGGACGGGGTGATCAACCTGGACGCCCCGGGCTGGCGGGAGAACGTCCAGGCGCTGGAGCAGGTCAGCGGCATCGGCACGGGTGATTATCACAGCTTCATCCAGGCGCTGGAGGAGCGCCGGGCGGCGTTCAAGGCCCTGGGCGCGACGGCCAGCGACCATGCCGTGCTGCAGCCGGTGACTGCACGCCTGGAGGACCGCGAGGCGGCGAGCATCTACCAGCAAGCTCTGCGTGGCAAGGTCGACGAGGTGGACGCGCATCGCTTTGGGGCGCATATGTTGATGGAGATGGCCCGCATGAGCGTGGAGGATGGTCTGGTGATGCAGCTGCACCCCGGATCGCTGCGGGATTACAACCGGCAGATCTTCGAACGCTTCGGGCGCGACATGGGGGCCGATATCCCCATCGCCATCGAGTTCACCCGCAGCCTGCGCCCCTTGCTGGACGCCTACGGCAACGACACGCGCTTCCAGCTGGTGCTGTTCACCCTGGATGAGTCCGCCTACTCGCGTGAGCTGGCCCCACTGGCGGGGCACTATCCATCGGTCAAGCTCGGCCCGCCCTGGTGGTTCTTTGACAGCCTGAACGGTATGCAGCGTTTCTTCGATAGCGTGATCGAGACGGCAGGGCTGTACAACACGGTGGGCTTCAATGATGACACGCGCGCCTTCGCTTCGATCCCTGCCCGGCATGACCTGTGGCGGCGGGCCAGCGCCAACTGGCTGGCGGGGCTGGTGGTGCGAGGCATCCTGGAGCTGGACGACGCCGAGCAGATGGCGGCCGAGATGGCCTACGGGCTGGCGAAGAAGGGGTATCAGTTATAGGGGTAGGTCTAGCAGCGGAAAGGAACCTGCATGATGAAACTGGACGACCAACAGCTGCGCCTCTTGCGCTTGCAGTCGAACGGGCTGCTGCCGCCGTTTGCCGCATCTCCGGCGGAGACTGTGCGGCAGTTGGTGGGTGTTCAGGCCCAGGACCTGCCCGCCGGGCTGCTGTCTGCGCGGGCGCGCGGGCAAGGCTTCACGCGCGCGCGCAGGTGGAGCGCGCTCGCCAGGAGGAGCGCGCCATCGTTTGGACCTGGGCGATGCGCGGCACCCTGCACCTGGTCACCGCCGAGGATGCCCGCTGGCTGACGCCGCTGCTCGGGCCGGACCTGATTGAGAAGAGCAGGCGCCGCATACGGCAGCTGGGCTGGACGGAGGACAAGGTTACGGCCGGGCTGCAGTTGGTGCAGGATGCAATCGAACAGCGCGGCCCGCAGACCCGCGCCGAGGTTCGCAGGATGCTGGCGGAGAACGAACTGCCGTATGAAGGTCAGGCGGTTTATCACCTGATGGTGCGAGGGGCGTATGAGGGACGGCTTTGCTATGGGCCCAAGCGCGGCAAGCAGGACACCTTTTGCCTGTTTATCGAACTGTCAGGTGAGCTGGAGCCGGTAGCCAGGCAGACCGGACTGGAGCGACTGGCGCTGCGCTACCTGGAGGGGTACGGCCCGGCCGGGCCGGAGGACTTCGCCAGGTGGGCGGGCGTGCGCATCCGGGAGGCGCGTCAGGCGTTCGCAGGCATCGAAGGACAGACCGAGCAGGTCGAGGCGCTGGGGCAGGAACTGCGAATGGTGAGGCCCCGGCGGCCGGATGCACCGGAGGACGGTCCCTTTGTGCGCCTTCTGCCGCGTTGGGACACTTTCCTGCTCGGTTATGCGGACCGTAACCTGATCATTGCGCCAGAAGCAGCCCAGCGAATCTATCCGGGCGGCGGCGTCATCGACGCAGCCGTGCTGGTGGATGGACAAGCGAAGGGGGTGTGGAAGCTCAAACGCAGCAAGCGCCGCCTGGAGGTGATTGTCGAACCGTTCGAGCCGCTGCCATCGAGGGTGTTGGAAGCGGTCGAGGCGGAGGCGCTGGATATCGGGCAGTTTTTAGGGCAAGAGGCAGATTTGGTGATTGGCAAATAGCTTAATTCTCATTCCGCTGGATAGATCAACAGTTGATATATCAGGGAATGATTATTATGGGCGGAAACAGCGACACCAGAGTAAATTCCTTACACATCTCTCAATGAATCTGGCACGTACATTCGACTGGCGCTGAGAAGCTTTCTGGACCAGGGTTTGATTGAGCGTTCCGGGAATGGATACATGCCACCCAGGCCGGGGCTGCCGCGCAAAGTGTACCTGCTGCTGTCGTTGATCTTCCCATGCTTCTTGCGGCCTTTTTGAAATTGAAAGATAATAGAATAAAATCAGGCAATTTGTCCTATCCATTTTTTTGGAGGTGTTCATGCAGAGTTCTTCCCCTGTCGTCATGGGCGTCTCTTCCCGCCCATTCCAGGATATCCACGATTTCTGGCGCATTCGCCGCCTATCGATTGAGACGTACCCAATCGTTGGGCGCGGTTGGAACTGGGAGATTCGTCGCTGGGACGGCTCGCTTTTCCATCATGCCGACCCCAACGAGGCGATTGCCAAATTTCGGCCTACGATCCACTTGTGGGAAACGGCGGAAGGCAGGCTCGTGGGAGCGGCCAACGCGGACGGTCCCGGGCTGTTCTACCTGCAGCTGCACCCCGACTACTGCGACCTGGAAGAGGAGATGATCGCCTGGGCCGAGGAAAACCTGGCCGAGGTCCGGTCGGACGGATCTCGCAAGCTGTTGACCGAGGTGTATGCGTATGACGCACCCCGACAGCGAACGATGGCCCGGCGCGGTTACCAGAAGCAGGACGACGGCAGCGTCTCGCGCTGGATGCATATAGGCGAGCGCCCGCTGCCTGAAGTTCAGCTGGCTCCCGGTTACAGGCTGCGCTGCGTTCACGCCGGCGACCTGTCCGACTGCCAACGGATTGCCGACCTGCTCAACGCGGCCTTTAACCGCAATTTCCACAATGCGCTCGAGTTCCAGGTGTTCGCCCAACGTGCGCCCTCGTACCGTGAGGACCTGCACCTGGTGGCCGAGGCTCCCGATGGCAGCTTCGCGGCGTTTGTGGGCGTGATCTACGATGAGGAGAACCGACGCGGCCTGTACGAGCCGGTCTGCACACACCCCGAGCACCGTAAGAAAGGCTTGGCGCAGAGCCTGATGCTGGAGGGTCTGCACCGCCTGAAGGCTCTGGGGGCGGGCGAAGCGACGGTGGAAACCGGGCTGAGCATGGGCCCGGCCAACGCCCTGTATGATTCGCTGGGTTTCAGTGAAGCGCATGCCTGCTACGTGTGGGAGAAGTCTTGGTAAAGCAGAAACGCAAGGACAAGAAAAAGGATAAGAAGGAGCCTTCTTATCCTTTTTCTTGTCCTTGCGTCTTTGCAGTTTAAAACTAGCGCGGCATGCGGTGGGGTTCGCCCTGAAAATGCGGCAGGATCTCTCGCTCGGCGAAGCGCAGGAAGCCGTCCTGGTCCGGGCCGATCTGGTGCAGGTAGACCTGGTCGAAGCCGGCATCGTAGAATTTCTGCATCTTCTCGATGAAGGGCTGCGGGTCGGGGCCGAGGATCCAGTGCTTGCGGATGTCCTCCTTGGTGACCAACTTGGATGCCGCTTCGAAATGGTCCACCGTGGGCAGGTCGGCGCTGAGCGGCTCTGGCAGTCCGGACTGACGCCAAATTTTGAAGACCGTATCGAGCGCCTTCTCCTCGGTCTCGGCGTAGCACACGGTCACCTTGCCGAGCTTGGGCTTGCCAGTCCCGCCGCCCTTGTCGAAAGCCTCGATCAGCGAGTTCTTGGGCGCGGTGCTGATGAAGCCATCCGCGATCCCACCTCCGTGCTCGGCGGAGGTGTCGCCGGCGGCAGCGTAGAAGATCGGCACGGGCTTCTCGGGCAGGCTGTAGAGTTTCGCCCGGTCGACGATGAAGAAGTCGCCGTAGAAGCTGACCTCCTCGCCGCTCCACAGCTCCCGCAGAATCTCGATGGCCTCGTCCAACATTTGGATGCGGATCTGGGTTTCAGGCCAGGGATCGCCGAGGATGTGCTCGTTGAGGTTCTCCCCTGTGCCGACGCCCAAGAAGAAGCGGCCTTCCATCATCACCTCAGAAGTGGCGGCGGCCTGGGCGATGATTGCCGGGTGGATGCGCATGATGGGCGCGGTCACGCCGGTGCCAAGGCGCAGGGTCTTGGTGGTGGCGGCGATACCGCCAATCGTCGACCAGACGAAGGGTGAATGTCCCTGCGAATCCAGCCAGGGATGATAATGATCCGAGATCATGGCAAAGGTGAAGCCGATATCCTCGGCGCGGCGAGCGTTTTTGACAAGATCGTTGGGGGAGTGCTCTTCACTAGAGAGAGCATATCCAATTTCAGCCATAAGAATCCTTCCTTCCTTAAGTTAAGACAATCAATTCTCTCTAACTATGGCACATTCATCATGCGGGCGTCATGCGGGAATTTCCCGAAGGGGATGGTAGGAAAATCCCTATGGGAGGTCATCCGGCAAGTGGGCGATGAGGGATTGCGGCTTCGTCTCTCATTGACCAATTGCCTAACTATCGCTTTTCACAAGTACAATAAGGAAAACTTCCTGATTCGAGGTAATCACATGACAGATCGATTGGCACGGGTACTCGAACGGCTCAGACTGGTCCCTGGAATGCTGGATGGTCGGGTGGCGGTGGTGACCGGCGCGGGCCGCGGCATCGGGCGCGAGTCGGCCCGGGCGCTGGCGCAGTTGGGCGCACGGGTGGTGATTGCCGAACTGAGCGATCAGGGCGCAGAGACGGAGCAGGCGATTTGCGCTGAGGGCGGTCGCGCGCTTTATGTGCACACGGACGTATCCAAAGAGGCAGACGTGCAGGCGCTGGCACAGCGCACCCTGGACGCCTTCGGCCCGGCCGATTTATTGATCAACAACGCCGCTTTGGAGCCGGTCACGCCCCTGCTCGACATGCGGCTCGATGACTGGGACCGCACCCTGGCGGTCAACCTGCGTGGCGCTTTCCTCACCTGCAGGGCTTTTGTGCCGGGGATGATCACCCGGGGCGGCGGCACGGTGATCAACCTGGTCTCGGCTGAAGCGCTTCCGTACATGGCGGCCTATGTGGCCACTAAGCAGGGACTGGTGGGGTTCAGCCAGTCGCTGGCGGGCGAAGTTGGTGAGCAGGGCGTGCGAGTGATCGCTTTCGGCCCGGGCATGGTCGATTCCCCCGGCATCCGGGCGGCTGCGATCGGTCTGGCGCCGCGCATGGGCCTGACCGTCGAACAGTTCCTCACCCTCTCCATCCATCCGGCCTACGCGGGCTTGATGCCGGTGGAGGATGCGGCCGGGGCCACGGCGTATCTGGCGGCGCAGCTGGCGGAGGAATACCACGGCGACCTGGTGGACGCCTACGAGGTGCTGGAGCGGGCCGGTTACTTGCAGGTGTCTGCGCCGCCGCAAGCGGAGCCGACTGGGCAGCCGCAAGAACCGCAGCCCTTTGGGCAGCGCCTCGATGCGGTCGAGTGGAGCCGCAAGCTGGAAAAGACAATCGCCGACACTGTGGCGGAGACGGAGCGATTCCCCATCATCGTCCGCCCGCTGGTGCGCCAGGGCATCCGCAGCAAAACCGGCAAGAGCATCCAGGAGTGGCAGCAGATTGCCGGGCAGCTGGCGGCCCTGGCGAGCGATGCGGCTGCTTCTCCGTCCGGGCGGCGGGCGCTGCAGCAGCGCCTGCAGGCTGTGCGCGCTCCACTGGAGAAGCTGAGTGTCTACTACGTGGAGGCGGCCGCACAAATGGCGCGCATGACCAAAGACCAGGCCGCCCTGGAAGAAGCCGCCCGGGTAGCGGCCGAACGCAAAGAGGTCATCCGCAACCTGCTGCAGGCGCTCGAACAGGCGGTATAAGGTGATACGCCTGCTGGCTCTGCTCAAGATGGGCCGCTTCCTGGTGCTGCTGTCTGGGGTGGCGGCCTATGGCCTGGGACTGTCGATGGCTTATTACGACCTGGGCCAGGTCAGCTGGCTGCGGGCCGGGCTGGGCTTGCTCGTCATGTCGCTCGGAACGCTGATGGCGCACTACGCCAACGAGTACGCCGACGTAGACACCGATGCGGTCACCCGGCGCACCTATTTCTCAGGCGGCAGCGGGGTGCTGCCCTCGGGCGAACTGCCGCCCATCTGGGCGCTGCGGGCGGCGTTAGTTTGCGGCAGTTTGGCGCTGGGATTGGCGGTCTGGTTTGTGATGGTGGGCGTCTTTGATCCGCAGGCGCTGGCCATTACCGTACTGGCGCTGCTCGGCGGCTGGTTTTACTCGATGCCGCCGTTGGCGCTGGAGCGCACCAGCGCCGGGGAGCTGGACAATGCGGCGCTTGGCGGATTTTTAATGCCGCTGATCGCTTATGCCGCCCAGACGGAGGTCACACCCTTAACGCTCGTGCGCCTGATCCCAGCTTTCTTGATCGTGTTTGCCAACCTGCTTGGGGTGCACTGGGCGGATCGCCTGGCAGATGCCTCGGTCGGCAAGCGCTCTCTGGTGGTGGCGCTGGGCGAGCGCACACGCGCACTGCATGCCGTGACCATCCTCGCAGCGTATGCGTTCGTGTTCGCCCTGGCCGGGCAAGTCTTTCCCCCGCAGGTTATCCTGGCGACCCTGGTGACGCTGCCTTTTGGGGTGTTCGTCGCCTGGCATTTCTGGAAGCGCCCCGGCCCCTTCCTCAGCTCGCTGATCATGATGATTTGGTTTGTGGCTTTGGGGATTGGGTGGGCATATAAGGGGTAACGCAAAAATTCGCCGGTTCGAAACCGGCGAATTTTTGCGTTACCCCTTATATGCCTACGCCATCATCGCAAGGAAAGCTTCTACCAGGCGCGGCTCGAACTGCGTGCCGGCCCTGGCGCGCAGGTGTTCGATCACCTTTTGGACCGGCCAGGGGGGCCTGCTGCCGCGGCTGTTAGTCAAGAGATCCCAGGCGTCGATGATGGAGAAGATGCGGGCCGGCAGGGGAATCTCTTCAGCATTGAGCCCGCGCGGGTAGCCGCTGCTGTCCCACCACTCATGGTGGCAGTAGGGGATATCGAGGGCGGGCTTGAGGAAGGAGATAGGAGACAACCACTCGTAGGCGTATACGGTGTGGAGGCGGTTGATGGTGCATTCCTCCTCGGTCAGCGAGCCGTCTTTCAGCAGGATACTGTCGGGGATGCCGATCTTGCCGATGTTGTGCAAGATTGCGCCACGGCGGATGTGTCCAATCTCCTCTTCCTGGAAGCCCAACTGCCGGGCAACCCGCTCGGTCAGGTCGGTTACCCGGCGGATATGCCCTTCCGGCTCGATCCGGCGCAGCTCAAGGGCCTGGGCCCACACCTCAAGGGTGATGTCGTAGGCAAGGGTCAGTTCGAGATTCTTATGCTGCAGGTCTTCAAACAGGCGCACGTTATCCACGGCGATAGCGGCTTGCAGCGCCAGGGCATTGAGGAAGTCGAGCCAATCCTGGTCGGGGTTGATGGGGGAGCGGTTGAAGATCTCCAGGACGCCTTTCAGCTGGCCTTTGGCGATCAGCGGAGCGACGTAGTAGACGCAGAAACCCTCGACAGCAGTCATCAAGCCGTGTGGAAAGGCCGGATCGGAGCGGCTGAGCTCATTGACGGACAGGGTGCGGCGCTGCAAGGCGGCCTGCCCGGCGTAGCCCTCCCCCAGATGGATGTGGGTGTGGCGCAGCGCGCCGGTATGGAAGCCGCGGCCGGCGGCGTAGGAGAGAGTTCTGGTTGCGCTCGTTGAACAGCAAGACGTCGGTGGCATCCACATCCAGGTTCGAGATGACCTGGTTGAGGAGCACTTCCAGGGTGAAGCGCAGGTCGAGGCTGGAGCTAATGGCGTTGTCGATGGTGCGTAGGGCCGAGAGGCGCTTGAGGCCGCGCTGGGTGCGCTGATGCAGCCGGGCATTCTCCAGCGCAATCGTGGCCTGGTTGGCGAAGGCCAGCGCCAGGCGGGTGTCTTTCTGCTGGTAGAACTCGGCTTCTTTCTTATCCAGGTTCAGCAGCCCGACCACCCGGTCGTCGGCGATCAGCGGTACACCCATCCAGCAGCGGATATACTCGTAACCGGGGAGAAGGATCCAGCGGGGGTCTTTGGTGGTGTCGGGGATGATCAAGGGCCGCTTGTTTTCGATGACCTCTTTAATGTTGGGCAGTTCCTGGATATCCATGATCTCGCGGCGCGTCCCGGGGCGATCATGGCTGGCATACAGGATCAACTGGTTATCTTCCCATAGCATGACCGAAAAGCCTTCGTAGGGAATTACCTTTTTCATCTGCTCCAGGATGCGGTGGAGCACTTCGTTCGGTTCCAGGGACTTGGTGAGGGAAGCAGTCACCTCGCGCAGCGTCTCGGCCTCCTGGCGGTGGCGCTCGATGACCTCGATGGTCTTCTCCTCGATGCCGATCTTGCCGGCCCAGCCCGCGGTGCAGTATACCATCCAGGGGCTGTTCTCATTGTCTACTTCCACGGGCCGGATGCGGGCCTGGCAGCCGACGCCGTCGCGGTCGATGCCAAGGACCTCGGCCCGGCCGGACCAGCAGCCAAACTTTCCCGCGGTTTGCAAGGCGTGTTCCAGGCTGCCTTCCTCCAGCTTGAGCAGCTCGGGCAGGCTGGCCTGCTCGGATCGCCCGTCGTGCAGCTGGAACAGGTTGGTGAAGGCCTCGTTGGCTTCCAGCAGCCGCTGCGTGTGGCGGTCGAACATGCCCAGCGCGCCGGGCAGCAGCTCGATGGAAGCCTGGTAGGCGGCCTGACGCTCACACATTCGCTTTTGCATGGAGCGGTACTGCAAGGCCAGATCGACGGCCGAGGTCACGGCGGCCGAACTGACCGGCTTGGGGAAATAGATGATGGGGGTGTCGCCTTCCGGGAAGATGGGCTCGCTGGCGCGCGGCCCGTTGATGTAGATCACCGGGATGCCGGCGCGCCGGATGGTCTCGCCTGCGTCGAGGCTTTCGCCGGCTTGCTGGGATGCCAGGTCGAAGAACACCAGGTCTGGTTGGCGGGTTTCGGCCACCAGATGAGCATCCGCGGCGGAGCGCACGTTTTCCAGAATAAAATCCCTCATGCCCTGCAGGGCTGTTTGAAGGAACTCTCGCTGTTTGTCACCGTCTTCGACGATGAGTATGAGAGGCCAGGGCATAGACGCTCCGTGATGCAGGATTCGATGCAGGCGATTGCAAGGCCATGCTGATGCAGAAAAATTGAAAAGCGTAGGGGAATTTCCCATACCGGTATAGGCAGATTCCCCATACCGGGACCGCTGCTTCTATTTTATAGTAAATTACTGCGTTTTGAGTTGTCTAGTCACGAACCTAACAAAAGTGAAGGGTGATCCAATGGAATATAAAGAAGGCGCAAAGATCGTCCGGGCCAATGGCGAGAGCGCCGGTTCGCTGAGCAGGGTAGTGGTCGACCCGCGTTCGAAGGATGTGACGCACCTGGTCGTTAAGCGTGGCGTACTGTCGGGAGAGGAAAAGGTGCTGCCGGTGGAACTGGTGGCGGAGGCCGACGACGATCAGATCCGGTTAGCGCGGGAAGCGCACGCGCTGGACGAGTATCCGGACTTTACGACCACGGATTATGTATCGCTAGAAGGGGAGATGCTGCCGTCGGAGAACACGGAAGGCCACGGCTGGCAAGGTGAGGTGTATTCCTATCCGCAGATCTACCCGCAGCCGGAGTGGGGCGTGGGGGAAAAGGCGACGGTGCCCTACTACTTCCCGGGCCGTGGCTACACCCCCATTTCGCAGCACAACACGCCAGCCGGCAGCGTATCGCTCGATAAGGGCACGCGGGTTACCACAACGGATGGCGAGCATGCCGGTGACCTGGAAGAGGTGATCACCGGGGGCGAGGGGGCAGCGGTGACGCACATCGTGCTGTCGCGCGGCTTCCTTGGCATGCAGAAGAAGCTCGTGCCGGCGGACTGGATCATGACGGTCGAGGAGGATCAAATCCGGTTGGCGGTGCCGTCGAAGGTGGTGAGGAATTTGCCGGAGTACAAGGGAGAGAGTTAAGAGTAGAGAGCGGTCCGGAAATTCGGCAGTTCGTTATTGGGTAATTAGGACCTAATTATCCAATAACGAACTGCCGAATTCCCTGTTTCCTGTTTTTTGCCGGGTATAATAGACCCCATGCGTAAGAATGAAAACCGAACGGTATATACAACCGAGCAAGGCCGGATGTGCCCGGAGTGCGGGCGACCGGTGGCCGATTGCGCTTGCAAGCAGGCCAAAACGAAACAACAAAACTTACAGGGCACTTCACGAGGGGATGGGGTCGTGCGGGTGCGGGTTAAGTCGAAGGGGCGCAAGGGCAAGACGGTCACGACTGTGACCGGGGTGCTGCTGGACGAGCCGGACGTGAAGAAGCTTGCTGCCGAGCTGAAGCAGATGTGTGGGGCGGGCGGCGCAGTCAAGGACGGCGTCATTGAAGTGCAGGGCGACCATGCCGCTGCCGTTATCGAAGCATTAAAGAAGCGCGGCTTTACGGCCAAGCGAGCAGGAGGTTAAGCATGTCGGACCAACAAGTCATTTTCTCGATGGTGCGGGTGAATCGCATCTTTCCACCCAACAACCGCCAGGTCATCCGCGACATCTCGCTGGGCTTCTACTACGGCGCAAAGATCGGCGTGCTGGGCCTGAACGGGTCTGGAAAAAGCACCCTGCTGCGCATCATCGCCGGGAAGGACGACGGCTACAACGGCAGCGTGGCGTTCGCACCGGGCTACTCGGTGGGCCTGCTGGAGCAGGAGCCCGACCTGGACAATTCGAAGACGGTGAAGCAGGTGGTGGAGGAGGCAGTCCAGCCGGTGGCGGATGCGCTGCGACAGTTCGACGAAGTCAGCGCAAAGTTTGCCGAGCCGGACGCGGATTTCGACGCGTTGATCGAGGAGCAGGGCAAGCTCCAGGATTACCTGGACAAGCGCGACGCCTGGACGCTCGACAACCGGCTGGAGCTGGCGATGGACGCACTGCGCTGCCCGCCGGGTGACACGCCGGTCAAGGTGCTGTCGGGCGGGGAGCGGCGGCGGGTGGCGCTGTGCCGATTGCTGCTGACCGAGCCGGACATCCTGCTGCTGGACGAGCCGACGAACCACCTGGACGCCGAATCGGTGGCCTGGCTGGAGCGCCACCTGCAGCAGTATAAGGGCACCGTCATCGCCGTGACGCACGACCGCTACTTCCTCGACAACGTGGCGGGCTGGATCCTGGAGCTCGACCGGGGTCACGGCATCCCCTACAGGGGCAATTATTCTTCCTGGCTGGAGCAGAAACGCACCCGCTTGCAGCAAGAGGAGAAGGGCGAGAGCCAGCGCCAGAAGACCCTGCTGCGCGAGCTGGACTGGATCCGTATGTCACCGCGCGCAAGGCAGGCCAAGGGCAAGGCGCGCGTGAACGCTTACGAACGACTGCTTACCCAAGAGTACGAGAAAGAGCGCGAAGAGCTGGAAATCTACATCCCACCCGGCCCGCGCCTGGGCGGTGTGGTGATCGAGGCCGAGGGCGTGTCAAAGGGTTACGACAAGAACCTGCTGGTGGACGACATGGACTTCTCGATCCCGGCGGGCGCGATCGTTGGCATCGTCGGGCCGAACGGGGCGGGCAAGACCACCCTGTTCCGGATGATCACCGGGCAGGAGCAGCCGGACGAAGGCACGATCCGGGTAGGCGAGACGGTGAAGCTGGGCTACGTGGACCAGAGCCGGGACGTGCTCGACCCGGATAAGAGCATTTGGGAGATGATCTCGAACGGTGAAGACATTATCAAGCTGGGCAGCCGCGAGATGAACTCACGGGCTTACGTGGCAAGGTTCAACTTCTCGGGGGCGGACCAGCAGAAGAAGGTGGGCACGCTCTCAGGCGGCGAGCGCAACCGGGTACACCTGGCGCGCATCCTGCGCGAGGAAGCCAACGTGCTGCTGCTGGACGAGCCGACCAACGACCTGGACGTGAACACCATGCGGGCGGTGGAAGATGCGCTGGAGGACTTCGGCGGCTGCGCGCTGGTGGTCAGCCACGACCGCTGGTTCCTGGACCGCATTGCGACGCACATCCTGGCGTTCGAAGGCGACAGCCAAGTGCTCTGGTTTGAGGGCAACTGGTCGGAGTACGAGGCGGACCGGAAGAGAAGGTTGGGCAAGGACGCCGAGGTGCCGCACCGGATCAAGTACCGAAATTTGACGCGCTAAAAAGCTTTTCACACACAGTCACAACGAAAAGCAAAGGACGCAAAGAAGAGCATAAAAGTTCTTCTTTGCGTCCTCATGATTAACGCTCCGTCTAATTCAGATATAATTGGTGTGAAAATATCCTTTTGCGAAAGGGGTCCCTATGGAAGCGAAAAAGAGCGGGCCGGCAACGTTGGAGGAATATATCGCCCAGTTCCCGGAGGAGGTGCAAGCGATCCTGGCCCAGGTGCGGACGACGATTAAAGGGGCTGCGCCGCAGGTCGAGGAACGCATCAGCTACGGGATGCCGGGGTATTTCTTGAAGGGGCGGCTGGTATGGTTTGGGGCGCATAAGAACCATATTGGGTTTTATCCGACAGGGTCTGGGATCGAGGCGTTTCGAGAAGAGCTGGCGGGCTACAAGCAGTCGAAGGGGGCGGTGCAGTTCCCGCTGGACCAACCGCTGCCGTACGATTTGATCGCGAAGATCGTGAGGTTTCGGGTAGAAGAGAACTTGAGGAAGTAGCGCAAAATCCAGTCGATATGTCAATCCGTCAACCAGGGATTTGGAAGCCCTCATTGACGGATGGACGAATCGACTGGATTAATCCGCGATGCCCTTTTGGGCGATGAACTTGGTGGGGTGCACCCGCACAAGGTATTCGCCTTCGACAGCGTTGCGGCGGCCATATTCGTCGGCCAGGTCGTCACCAAAGTAGCGTCGGGCGAGGGCGGTGGTCCATTTGAGTAAATCGGGGGCGTGTTTATCGACCTCGGCTTCGCCCTCGATGAGCACGAAGGCGTAGGGGGGATGATCGTCGTCGACGGAGATGGCGACGTGGTTGTTCTCGGCCAGGTTGTGCGCTTTGACGGTGGTGTGCCAGGTGGTGAAGATGACATCGTCGCCGTCGAGGATGAACCAGACCGGGGCGACGTGGGGCGTACCGTCCGGGCGGACGGTGGCGACCTTAGCGGTGCGGGGTGTATCGAGCAGGAAATGCCTGCGCTCCTCAGGGGTCATTTTTTGCATTTATTTTCCATTCCTCCTATCAAAAATCCGTCTTTGGACCAGCGCCAGCACGAACAGCGTGATCCAGAAATACATGGCCTGATTGGGGTTGAAGGCCGCGATCCAGATCGAAACCAGGAACACCAGGATGGTCACGACGCCGAGCAGGATGTCGCGCTGGATCTGCTCGGGAGACAGGTCCGGGTCGATCAGCTTACGGTTGACCGCATAGAGCCACAGGCCGGTGCGAACGAAGGCGATCAGGGCGACGGTAGCGGCATAGAACTGGACCGCCAGCGCGACGCCGGGGAAGCGCCCGAGCACCGAGGTCGGGAACGGCAGGATGGCGATCAGGAACAGGAACAGCAGGTTGATCCACAACAGGCTTTGATTGTAGCGCTTGATGTGGGTGAACATACGGTGGTGGCCGATCCAGAAGGTGCCGATGACGAAGAAGCTGATGAAGTAGGCGCCGATTTGCGGGGTCGATTCGAGCAGGGCGGCGGGCAGCTGCGCCGGAGCAGTGACCGATTCCGGCAGGCGCACTTCGAGGGCCAACAGGGTGATGGCAATGGCCATGACGGCGTCACTGAAGAAGACCAGGCGTTCATAGCCGGTTTCTTCTTGCGGCTTAAGGGCGATTGTGGGTTTGTGTTTGGCCGGCACGGTTTCCTCCCTGGCGCTTAGGCTTTGATTTGTTGTAACATGAATCGATTGATACGGCAATCATTTATGGCTGCGGAAGATACCCGATGGTCCCTGTGCGGCGCTGCACCTTTCCAAGAAACAGTGATCGATTGTGGTTTACCAAGCAATCACCCGATAACCGCTTGTGGAATCGCCCGATCGATGGAGCTCTCCCACCTGTTCTTCATGATAAATGCGGATGTATAATATCTTAACGATCCGATATTTTAGAGCGTTTGTAAAGGATGGAGGGATGAAACCGGCGCCATTTCTCTACGTTGTACCGGACACTTTGAACGCAGCTGTTGAAAGGCTGCACGAACACGGCGATGAGGCGCGCTTGCTGGCAGGGGGGCAGAGCCTGATCGCCTCGATGAATTTCCGCTGCCTGACCCCAACCTATCTCATCGATTTGAACGGCCTGCCGGAGCTGGATTATATTCGCATAGGCGAGGACGGTGAGCTGCGGATCGGAGCGATGGCGCGCTACCGAAAGCTGGAGTTCGATCAGGGCGTATCCCAGGTCGCGCCGCTGGTGCATTTTGCGGTGCCGTTAATCGCGCATACTGCCATCCGCACACGCGGCACGGCCGGGGGCAGCCTGGCCTATGCAGACCCGGCGGCCGAGCTGCCAACGGTGACGCTGGCGCTGGGAGCGCGCTACAAGGCGGTCAGTGCGGGCGGTGAGCGCTGGATCGAGGCGGAGGATTTCTTCCGCGACCAGTTCGTCACAGCTTTGACGCCGCAGGAGATTCTGACCGAGATCGAGATCCCGCCGATGCAGGAAGGCTCCGGCTGGGGATTCCACGAGAGCGCCCGGCGGCACGGTGACCGGGTGATGATGGGCGTGGCGGCCGTGGTGACGGTCGATGAGCGGGGGGTCTGCAGCGACGCCCGGCTAGTGTATCAGAATGGGGCGCGCATCCCTGTGCTGGCGGTCAAGGCGGCCGGGCTGCTGGAGGGCCAGACCGGGACGGAGGAGGCCATCGAGGCGGCGGCGCAGACGGCGGCGTACGCGGAGATCGACCCGGTCAGTGACGTGCACGCGCCGGCGGCATACCGGCGGCACCTGGCGGCCGAGCTGACCCGACGGGCGCTGCGGGATGCGTTTGGGCGGGCGTTGGTTGAAGGAGGAGGTGAACATGGAGGCTGAGAGCAAGCAGCCGGCAGTGGTGAGCCTGCATGCGGTTCAGGTCACGGTCAACGGGCGTGAGTATGCGCGGGAGGTGGAGTCGCGGCTGCTGCTGAGCGACTTTCTGCGGCACGATTTGGGCCTGAACGGCACGCACGTGGGCTGCGAGCACGGCGTGTGCGGCGCCTGCACGGTGCTGTTCGACGGCGAGCCGGTGCGCTCGTGCCTGATGCTGGCGGTGCAGGCAAACGGGCATCACATCACCACCGTAGAGGGGCTGTCGGACGACCCGCAGCGCCTGCACCCGCTGCAGCAGGCATTCTGGGACGCACATGGCTTGCAGTGCGGCTTCTGCACCCCGGGCTTTCTGATGACGCTTGCGCCCTTCCTGGAGACCAACCCCGACCCCAGCGAGGAAGAGGTGCGGGAGGCGATCTCCGGCAACCTGTGCCGCTGCACCGGCTACCAGCACATCGTCGACGCGGCGCTGCTGGCGGCGGAACGGAAGAAAGAGGGGAGGGAGTGATGGCCGAGTCGTTGATTGGAAAGCGCCTCAAGCGCAGCGAGGACCCTCACCTGCTGACCGGGCGGGCGCTGTTTGTGGACGACGTAGACCTGCCGGGGATGCTGCACGTGGCCTTCGTGCGCAGCCAGCACGCGCATGCCCGCATCCTGGGCATCGACAGCTCGAAGGCCCTGGAGATGGCGGGTGTGGCAGCGGTCTTCACGGCCGGCGACCTGGGCAGCCTGATGCAGCCCACCCCGCTGAACGTCTCGCCACCGCCAATCGAGGGGCTGTTGTTCCACCAGCGAACGTATTACCCAATGGCGCAGGGCAAGGTGCGCTTCGCGGGGGAGATCGTGGCGATGGCGCTGGCGGAGAGCCGCTACCAGGCCGAGGATGCGGCCCAGGCGGTTAGGGTGGACTACGAGCCGCTGGAGGCGGTAGTGGACATGGAGCAGGCGCTGCAGCCGGGGACCACACGGGTACATGAAGACCTGGAATCCAACCTGGCGGCGCAGGTAGTCCAGCGCAAGGGGGATTACGAAAAAGCCTGCCGGGAGGCGGACGTGGTGATCCGGCGAAGGTTCCGCTACGACCGGGGCGCGCCTTCAGCCATGGAGAACCGGGGCGTGGTCGCCTCGTGGGACCGGCTGGCGCGGCGCCTGACGATTTGGGACACCACCCAGGCTCCTATCCCGCTGCGCAACGGTTTGGCAGGCATGCTGGGCCTGAGCGAGAACCAGATCCACCTGATCGCGCCATTCATTGGCGGGGGGTTCGGCGGCAAGCTGCTGCTGTTCTACCCCGAGGAGATGCTGATTCCGTGGGCGTCGATGCGGCTGGAGCGCCCGGTCAAGTGGATCGAGGACCGGCTGGAGAACTTCACGGCGACGATACACGAGCGGGGCCAGATCCACGACGCCGAGATTGCGGTGAGCAACGATGGGCGCATCCTGGGGGTGAGCGACCACTTCATTCACGACAGCGGGGCGTACGACAACTATGGCCTGACGGTGCCGATCAACAGCCAGTGCACCCTGCTGGGCACCTACGACGTGCCCAACTACACCTCCGAGTTCCAGGTAGCGTTCACCAACAAGACCCTGGTCACGCCATACAGGGGCGCGGGCAGGCAGCACGGCGTGTTCGTGATGGAGCGCCTGCTGGATTTGGCGGCGAAGGAGCTGGGCATCAGCCCGGTGGAGATGCGGCGGCGTAACCTGCTGCGCTCGAACGCTTTCCCGCACGACAACCAGATCATCTACCAGGACTTTGCCCCGCTGGTCTATGACAGCGGCGACTACGAGCCGGTGCTGGACAAGGCGCTGGAGCTGATCGGCTACGAGGCCTTCGTAACCGAGGAGCAGCCGCGCTTGCGGGCCGAGGGCCGTAAAGTGGGCATCGGGGTGGTGCTGTACGTGGAAGGCACGGGCATCGGCCCGTACGAGGGGGCCAGGGTACAGGTGTTGTCCAGCGGTAAGGCATTGGTGACCACCGGGGTTGGCACGCAGGGACAGGGGCACTTTACCAGCTTCGCCCAGCTGGCAGGGGAGGCGCTGGGGCTGGCAGTGACGGATGTGGAAGTGGTGACCGGAGACACCGACCAGTTCCATTGGGGCACCGGCACCTTTGCCAGCCGCGGAGCGGTGGTGGCGGGCAACGCCATCTATGCCGCGGCCATGGAGGTCCGCAGCAAAGCGCTGGCGCTGGGGGCAGCCACACTGGGCGTCATGGCGGAAGAGCTGGAGCTGGCCGAAGGGGTGGTGCGGGTCAAGTCCGACCCTGCGGCACTGCATCCGCCTGGGCGAGCTGGCGGTGAGGGCGAACCCAATCCGGGGCGCGGTGCGGCCCGGCTCGGAGCCTGGGTTGGAGGCTACCCGCTACTATGGCCCGGACCGCGGCGCGACGGCGGCCGGCGCGCATGCCATGATCGTAGAGCTGGACCCGGTGACCCTGGAACCTCAAGTGCTGAAGTATGCAGTGGTGCACGACTGCGGCAAGGTGATCAATCCGCTGATTGTGGAGGGGCAGGTGCATGGTGGTGTAGCGCAGGGCATCGGCAACGCCTTCTACGAGCAGCTGGTGTACGACGACCAGGGCCGGCTGGTCAACGCCAATTTGCGAGACTACCTGCTGCCGACTGCGCTGGAGGTGCCGCGCATCCTCAGCGACCATACCGAAACACCCTCGCCGCTCAATCCGCTGGGCATCAAGGGCGCCGGGGAGGCTGGAGCCATCCCGGTGGGGGCGCTTTTCGCTCAAGCGCTGGAGGATGCGCTGGACGGTGAGGCGGAGATTTTGGAAATCCCGTTGAGCCCGGGGAGGTTGTGGGAGATTGTAAATTAGAAACAAGAGCATGAGCAGAGAGAGGAAAACAGCCGCCCCGTCAAGGAGGCGGCTGTTTTCCTCTCTCCGCTCATTTAAATTAAGAGGGGAATCCCTACCAGTTCTCAGGGAATTCCCCGATTGTTTTAGACCGTCATTCAAATTAATATGAAGTAAGGTCTTGTTGTTTGACCAAGTAGTTACAAATTTCATCCATCACATGTTTCCAGAAAGGAGACTGATATGGCACGAACTGTAGTAGCACTATTCGATAATTTCCAAGACGCGAACAATGCCGTTCGCGAGCTGGTGGACCGGGGATTCCGGCGAGAGGATATCAGCTTCATGGCGAACGACCAGCGCGGCGAGTACAGCCAGGCGCTTGGCGACACGAACGTCCAAACCTTCCAGGCCGAAGAGACCAACACCGGCGCCGGAGTTGGCGCAGGGATTGGCGCGGCGATTGGTGGGCTGGCGGGCGTGCTGATTGGCCTGGGCGCGCTGGCGATCCCGGGCGTTGGACCGGTGCTGGCGGCTGGACCGCTGGCGACTGTGCTGGCAGGACTGGCCGGAGCGGGGGCGGGTGCCGTGGCCGGCGGCGTGATCGGCGCGCTGGTGGATATGGGCATCCCGGAGGAGACGGCAGGATACTATGCAGAGGGCGTGCGCCGCGGCGGCACACTGGTGACCGTGCAGGTGGAGGATTACATGACCGACAAAGCGGTCGACATCCTCAACCGCCACAATCCGGTCGACCTGAACGAGCGGGTCAGCACCTGGCGACAGAGCGGCTGGGCCGGCTACCAGGAGGGGGAACCGACGGCAGCAACCGGCGAGGATATGCTTCCGGCCTGGGCGCAGGACTACGATCGCTACGACACCAACTTCCGCAACCGCTTCAACACCACACCGTACAGCGGCAGCTCTACCTATAAAGATTACCAGCCCGCTTACCGCTATGGCTACGAGTTGGCCCGCAATCCACGCTACCAGGGCCGAACCTGGAACGATCTGGAGCCCGAGGCCCGCCGCAACTGGGAGTCCGATCATGAGGGCGCCTGGGACCAGTTCAAGGATGAGATCAAGTACGCATGGAACGACGTCACCGGCCAGGGACATACGCACACCCAGGATTATCAGGCAACGGATACCGGCACTGGCGCCAGAAATGTTGAGACCTTTAGGGTTGACGACACGATGGACACCGGCGACACGGATTATATGCACTATGACAGCAACTTCCAGCAGCACTTTGCCGCCAGCCCGTATGCTCGCAACTACAGCTACACCGATTACCAGCCGGCGTACCACTACGGATACGACCTGGCGCACGATTTACGCTATCGCGGCCGCAGTTGGGGCGACATCGAGCCGCAGGCGCAGCGCGACTGGGAGACTCAAGGTCATGAAGGCACCTGGAACCAGGTCAAGGACGCGGTACAGCATGCCTGGCAAGAGACGAAGCAGGCTGTGAGTTAAGCTGTTTTATTTGAACAAGGAGAGGGAGGGCGATGGCCTTCCCTCTCCTTGTTTTATTTCGCATCTGCGCTGCACTGTGTGGTGATTTATCAAGCTTTGTGATGAAAACTATTGCATTCTGCCCCAATTTGGATATAATAGGTACAAATATCGGTGAGAACCGTCCAAACAGACAAGGAGGCATAACCATGCCAGCACACGAAGAGCACACTTGCAGCTGCGGTGGAAACTGTGGCTGCGGAGAGTCCGCACAAGAGGTCTATCTGACCCGTGAAGAGTATATTGCCGAACTCGAGAAGTACATGCAGCGACTGAAAGAGGAAATTGCATCGGTGGAGGCTGAACTCGCCAGCTTGCGGGAGACGGCTTAACCAGATCGCATCGGCAGGGCGTTTGCGGGGCAAACGCAACCTGTTGTTTTAAACTAAAAGAGAGGCGTGAGCCTCTCTTTTTAGTATCTTTGTACCAGACTTGAGGACTTTTTTCTCTCCCCCTTGTCCGTAGTTATCGTTCAAACCCGATCACCACGAACACAGTTGGCTTAGGAAATTGTATCCCCCTGAGGCAGTTGTTCTTTCCTTGCCGGCTGCCGCACGTCTGGTAACTAGCTTCGTGAAAATATCGTGTTCCCGTCCACTTCAAGCCAGAAAAGGGCACTGATCCCGTCAATCCGCTAATGGCTAACGGATGAAAAACATCGAACTGAGCCGTAATCTGAATCCTGTCAACTTCCACGAAGCTCATTAATAGTACCCAAGCGCAGAGGGTTGCACAATGGGGGATGCTCCCCCGATTGGGGTAGGGAAAACCCTACCATTCGTAGGCTTTGTACAATGGAGTATCCTGCCGGGCGTGGCTGGGCTACTCTTTCTTCTCCCATTCGCCAGTGCTGTCATTCTTCTCGTATTCTTGCTTGACAGCCGACCAGGCGACTGCAAAGGCGCGCGGCTCGTCGTGGCCATATTCTTCCCAGGCGCTGTTAAAGCTTCCTTGAAGATTTCCTGGGCGTGATCTGGCAGGTTGTCGCGCACAGAACTGGGCAGCTCGTTAACGTTTGTGTAAGGCATTGATTGCTCCTTTCAAAAAAGCGCCTCACACCCTGAGGCATGAGGCGCATTCATCGTCCGGTGTAGGATAAAACTTTTTATGCTGTTGAGCGGCCGGAAATCAGGCGAACGAGCGCCACGACGACCACGGCTCCCAGGAAGGCGATGATCAGGGTCGGGAGATTGAACCCAGAGATGGGGTTGGGGATGTTGAAGAGCGCCCCTGCCAGGAAGCCTCCGACCAGCGCGCCGATGATACCAAGCACCATGTCGCCAATAATGCCATAACCGCCGCCGCGCATCACGAGTCCCGCTAACCAGCCAGCAACGATACCAACAATGATCCAAATAAGAATACCCATATAAAATCCTCCTTTATAAATTGTGTAACCGGCGGGCAGAGGAGCTTTGTCAGGGAGAGGGCTGTCGCAGCTGCGTTCTTCCGATCAAAACTCCACTGCCTGCCCAGTTACTGTTGATTTATCAAAACCAGAGAGGGGGGAAGCGCCCCTCTCTGGATTATTGGTTGCGAGCCTTGGCCAAGGGCAGCCGGGTAACCAAACTGTTTGTCCTCAACCCGCAGGTCCAGTCGTAAGATCATTTTCTACAGTCGCTCGCGATCCGTCCCCACTTACTTCGCCAGCCTTCCCCGGCTTCCAATCACCTGGCGAAAGAGCTACCTTGAAAATTCTCGCTTCCGATACTAACCTTTGCTTCCCCTCTAGGCGCTGCGACCAACTTGGGCAACGGGTCGTTCTATACTTGTGTCGTTCCTAACTCCCCGGCAATGCTGATCCTGACGCCTTTGGCCTTCTCTTCAGCAAGAGACCTTACCGCTATTCGCTATAAGTACTATACAATTTCTCGAGAAGCGAGTAAACGGGGAATTGTCCGCATATCGGGTAGGGATTTCCCTATTTCTTTTCGAGGAGAGGAGGCAGTTGAGCGCTGGCGAGGGCCTGCACGCGGGTCTCCAGATGCGCCCTTAACCAAAATCGGTGTCCCTTTTTTTAAATGACGGCAAGGGCAGTAGCATTTCTGCTACTGCCCTTGCCGTCATTTGTAAGAATAAGACCTGATGGTGACTTGCCTTGCTTTCTATCTCATAGAACGCGTTCGCCCAGCGTTTCCATGTGGCCCAAGTTATTGCGCACACACGTCACTGCGGACTGGAGGTGTTCACGAATCACATTCTGTTTGATTCCGAGCTTCATGCTAATTTCTTCGTTCGATTTACCCGTTGAGATTAGCTTTAGAATTTCCTTGTCCACGCTCGACAGCGTGTCATCAAATACCATTTCTTGATCCAGTTCGACTGTCGTCGTGACTGAAGCGGCTAAATCTGAGCTTACCCAACCGGATTGTCCGCTCGCAATTGCACGAACTGCTTGTACGACAGAAGCGGGCACTTCTTCCTTTATCAGGTATCCGGCAATTCCCAATCGAAACATTTCGAGGATATACTGCCGGTCGTTGTGCGAGCTGACTACCAGAACTCGCGTGGGGAGGTGTTTTTCCATCATCTCCTGTGTAACCTGTAGACCGTTGCGTTCCGGCATTTCCATGTCCAGCAATACGACGTCAGGCTTCAACTCATAGACCAACTCTAAAGCATCCAGGCCGTTGCTGGCCTCCCCGACAACAGCAATATCCCCAGCCTGATGCAGCAGTCTACGGATGCAAGCCCTTATTACTGGGTGGTCGTCTGCCAAAACGACTCGTATCCGTGACATCATAGTTTCCCCTCACACTCCGGATCCTTATCCGGATTTCTTACCTATAAACACTCTATTGTTAATGAACTGGTGTCGGTAAAGCTGAACACCAATCCATTCCGTTTCCCTTCTCCTTCAAGGGAACTACCAAACCAAAACAGAATTGGTGCGATCTTGTTGGGGATGAATCCCCGCTGGTTACAATAAATATACGAAGATGAGAAGCGGCTTACAATGGGGAATTATCCTTTTAGAGAGTAGGGATTTCCCTGTATCGGTGTGCTTACTGCGGTTGGCGAAGCTCGACACGGCCATCGTAGATGCGGGCCGGGTAGCACTCCTGATTGTACGTAGAGGGGCCGCCGATCACCTTGCCCGAGGACAGCTCGTAGCGCGAGCCGTGCCAGGGGCATACCACTGTGTTATCTTCCAGCAGCTTACCCTGCGACAGCGGTCCGCCCATATGGGCGCAGCGCTCGGCGATGGCGAACACCCGGTCGCCCCGCCGCACCAGCAGCACCGGCACGCCATTCACGTCCACTTTGGTCAGCTGATCCTCCGGCAGATCTTTGGCGTCCATGACCTGAATGAAGCCGTCGGGCTCTTTGTTGGTGGAATGCTTGACGCCGATCTTCAGGCGGTAGACCAGGTCCCCACCGAAGAAGGCGCCGAAGAACATCGCCAGATAGCCGGCCAGGGCCAGCGAGCGCCCCGTTTTGCGGCTGCCGCCCAGCCGGGAGGCCAGTGAAGCGCTAAACAAGCCCAGGGCGGTGGTATTTAGCAGGGCGTGGAGCATCCCTTCACGGCGCGGCTCACCGCGCAGGTGCTGCCAGTCGGTCAGGCCGGCACTGGCGGCCCCGACGGCGGAGATCGCACCCAGGGCCGTGGCGATGTCGGCGCCCTGCCCCAGCCTGCGGTTGCCCGTGACCGCTTCGAGCGAATCCAGCGTGACCGCTGCGGTCCAGGCGCCGACGGGGATGTCGGTGATGACCGGGTGGAGCGGGTGCCCCAGCCAGACGCCATTCAAAAAGTTCTCCAACTTCTGCTTGAATCCCCGGCGATCGTGATAGAACTGGTGGATCAGCGGCTGCAGCTTGTCGGCCAAGTTATCCAGCCAGGGCAGTTTGTTGGGGATGTTTTTCATTTGATGGAAGAGGGTTTGCGCGTCCATAGGTATTCAGTTGTCTCCTCGTTGGTTCTAAAACAGAATGGGGATCGTCGCCAAGACGAAGACCCTAAAGGTTCCTGGCCACCCATCCAAGCGTCGCTCCGTACACCATATGGGCAGCGATCATCAAAGCGTTCCGGCGTTGGGGGGTGTCGGAAGGCTTGGGCAGCAGGTTGGCAGCCGGGACCCAGCCCATGTAGCTGACCAGCCAAACCACCAGGCCATACAGGATGCCGCGCAGCCAGCCCGGCAGGGGCAGCCAGCCGGCCGCCAGCGGATAGACTGCACCCGCCCCAACCCCATAGGAGAAATGCCCTACCAGGGTGGCAGCGGTGCGCTCTTGCGGCCGATCGAGCTCATCTTTTGCGCCCATTTCTTGGGCCATCTTCATGGTGATTTGTCTGGGGGGCAGGGGGTATTTTTCTGATCTGGGTAAGAAGCGATACATTAACAGCATGACGGCGGTCATGGGCATGGTTGCGATCAAGCCTGCCAGCGCCGAATTCGTCATGCGTGACAATAGTCCGGGCTCAGCCCCGGCGCCTGTATAACTCATCTTTCCACCCTAATATGCATTGCGCCGGGGCGGGCGCTGACCCGCCCCGGCGCTCATCCAGCCAGCCGGTGACTTTACCGGTTCTGCTGGGGTTGATTCTTCTGTTTGTAAGTGACCTCTTCGCCTTCCACGGTGGTCTTGCCTTCCGTCAGCAGCGACTTGACCTTGATCATGTCATCGATCATGGCCGATTCTGGGTCTTTGCCAAAGAACGCCGCGACGGCGTGCCCGAGGGCTCCAGCCGGCGGGTTGTAGTACAGGTGGATGTTCACCTGCGTGCTGTCCTCCGACATCTTCTTGAAGCGAACCGCTCCGGTCGTCTTGATCTCCGAGTCCGGCGTGCTCTGCCAGGCGATCATCTGATTCTTTTTGGCCTGGGTCTCGATGGCGTCCCACTCTACGGATGTTCCAGCCGGGCCTTTGGCAACCCAATGCGAGCGATTGCCGCCCATCCTCTTGACCGATTCGATATGTGACATGAAGCGTGGGAAGTTTTCGAAGTTGGCAAAGAAGTTATAAACCTTATCGATCGGCGCGGGAATGTTGAACGCACGTTGAATGTTGATCACGCGCCGTGACTGTGACAGCCCGAGCATTTGCCCGAAAGGCAGGTTGGTCAGCGAGCGCAGGAGCAGCGCCCAGCCGCCCAGCGACATCAGCCGGCCTGTCAGACCCTTGCTCAAGCCGCCGGTCAACACCATCGCACCACCGCCGGTCCCGGCGATCAGGCGCGTGCTGGGCGACCAGTTCTGGGCCGAGCCCTGCATGGCCTGCTTCGATTGATCGATGCCCTGTAAGCCGGGGATATTGTCGGCTGATTCGTGCACCTTCAACTGATTATCGACCCCGTAGATGCCGCGCACTTTCGAGACGCCGCTAACGATGTTGTCCTCCTCACCGGCGAGCGCGTCGCCGTTGAGGGTGGCGTGACCGTTGCTGACGCTCACTCGAATGGAACCGGCATGATGGGTCAGGTAGCCAAGCTTGGAGCGAACCCTCTCTTCTAAGACCCGATCGGATGCGGCTTTGCCGCTCATCATCCCGGTCATTTCCGATTGGAACCCTTGCATGCGGTTCTGAAGATCGTTCACTGCCGTATCCAGCGATTTACCGGCATTGTTGCGGAAACCGATAAATTGATCCTTGAGCAACGAACGGCGCGTACGGCCGTTATTGGGGTCATATAAGTACATCAGTGCGGCGCCTATGCTAGCCCCCCACAACCAATTTGAGACTTTTCCCATTTTTTCCTCCTTCTACAGCGGGAAGCTGTGATTGATGACAATGTGATAAAAATGTGGCCCATTTTCTTCCGGTCTACACCATAAAGTCAATGGGCCACTCTGTCCTACTCGATGAGAGGACAAAGCCTGTCGTCTCACCATTTGTGAGAACAGCCAACACCATTATTCATTGTTAATATTAGAATGCGGCACCTGGCCGAACAATGGGGTGACTTCCTACTGTGCCGGGTAGGAATGTCCCTAATTTTTTTTGGGAAGTCCCCCTGCGCCAGCCGAATCTGATTACACCGTCCCTCTCTTTCAAAGGTGAGGGGTAACTACTACTCAGGCAGACAACGTAGCCCACAGGACTGTGTTCTCGTAGCCCCAGGCATCCTCGCGAAGCACCCTGTTAAGGGCCGCCTGGGGCTCTTGTTCTATGCGCGTCCCATGCCGAGGGACATCTCTCAACCTGTAGCCCCAGACATCCTCGCGAAGCACCCTGTTAAGGACTGCCTGGGGTTCTTGGCCTGCAGGCGCACCGGCCTATAAAAGATCGAACGTTCTACCCGCCGGCTACCCCCAGGCGGCCCTTAACAGGGTGCTTCGCGAGGATGCTGGGGCTACAACTACCCTATCGTAAACGAGCAAGGGCTGCCCCTTGCATCAGAGGAACAGGACTTTGAACCGCACCGCGCCGCGGATGCGCCAGAAGACGGCCAGCAGCGGTATGAGCGCGGAGGTGAGGGCCATCTCGAGGATGTGAAGCGGGGCGCGTGAGGTGTCTTTTAGACGATAGACGCAGAAGGCCAGCACCATGAGGCCCCACACGGCCAACGCCCAAGGCGTCCACATCAGCGCCACGGCCAGAGTGAGTGTCATGGCGTAGTAGTGCCAGGGTGGACGGGTTTGGATCTTGCGGCGGTACAGGTGGGGATGCTTTTTGTACAGCAGGGCGTTGTATTGGGCCTTTTTCTGCTGAGAGAGTGAAACGCCCCAACGGGCCGGGCGGATAGGGTGGTACACGCGCGCCGACTTGACCGGCACCAGGGTGAAGCCGTGCTCCATAAGCGTGAAGTACAGGTCGGTATCTTCGCGCCAGGGCAGGCTGAAGCGCACGTCGAAACCGCCGACTTCTTCCAGCACACTGCGGCGGTAGAAGCAGTTGGCGGTGACAAACTCACTGCGCTCCAGGCCGGTGGCGTTGCGCTGATAGTCGCTGGGATGCTCGGGCAGCGGCACGATCACCTGCCCATAGGCGCCGTCTGCGCCGGCCGCCAGCGCCTGCAGGCCGTTGCGCAGCCAGCTGGGCGCAGGGATGCAGTCGTCGTCGGTGAAGGCGATGACCTCACCCAGGGCTGCCTGCCAGCCGCTGTTGCGGGCGGCAGCCGGGCCGCGCACCTCGGCGGCCGGGATGTAGCGCACGGCAGGGATGCTCTCTACCAGCTCCACCATCTCCACCTCCGCCACCTGCGGCTGGCTGTGAACGCCGGCTGGAACAGGGCTGCAGGGCTGCACATTGTAGTTCTGCAGTTCGAAGGCAGGGTGGGCCATGCGCCCGGTCAGGATCACGCCTGTCCATTCTTCGATAGCGCAGCGGGTCTCCTCACTGGCGGCGTTATCGACGATGATGATTTCATATTCCTCTTCAAAGTCTTGGGAAAGCAGCGCGTTCAGACAGCGCAGCAGCAGTTGCGTGCGGTTACAAGTGGGTACGACAACCGAGACTTTGGGGTTCATGATTCCCTGTGGTTCTTCTCTAACAGGAATGGCCCGATCACCAGGGCATCCAGGGGTGAGGACCAGAAGCACTCCAGGGCGTCACGCGGGGTGCACACGATGGGTTCGCCGCGCGTGTTGAACGAGGTGTTGATTAACACCGGCACGCCCGTTTGCTGGCGGAAGGCCTCGATCACATCATAGTAGGGGGCGTTCTGAGCCCGGTTGATGGTCTGGATGCGGGCGGTCCCGTCCACGTGGCAGACCGCCGGAATCTGGTCTTGCTTATCCGGCGGGATGTCGTAGACGAACAGCATAAAGGGCGAGGCGCTTGCTCCGCTGAACCAGGCGCCGGCTTCCTCTTCCAATACCACCGGCGCCACCGGACGGAAGTCCTCGCGGTCTTTGATCTCGTTCAGGCGTTCCTGCATCTCGGCTTTCATCGGGGAGGCCAGGATCGAGCGGCCACCCAGGGCGCGTGGCCCAAACTCCAGGCGTCCCTGGAACCAGCCGATGATCTGATCCTGCGCCAACAGCCCGGCGACCTGTGCGGCAGGGTCTTCCAGCCGCCGGTAAGGCAGCTTGGACCAGCGCAGGAACTCTTCAATCTCCTCATTCGAGTAGCCGGGGCCGAGGAAGGCGTGCTGCATGCGGAAGGGCCGCTCTTGGGCGCGTCGCTCTTGGGCGTCGATCCACAGGGCTGCACCGAGGGCGGTACCGTCGTCTCCGGCTGCGGGCTGCACCCAGACCTGCTTGAAATCGGTGCAGTCGCGAAATCTTGGCGTTCATCACGCAGTTGAGCGCCACGCCGCCGGACATGCACAAGTTGTCCAAGCCGGTCGCCTCATGCAGCCAGTTGGCAATTTCAATCGCTCGTTCCTCCAGCAAGGCTTGCAGAGAGTGGGCGATGTCGTAGTGGCGCTGCTCGAACGGCTCACCTTTTTGGCGCACCGGGCCGAACAGCTCACTCGGGTCGAATGGCTCGACCGTGTATTGGCCCTCGCCGTGGTAGGGGACCAGCCTCCGGAATTCCTCCAGGAAGGTGGGCCGGCCGTAGGAGGCCAGCGCCATGACCTTGTACTCATCTGACGAGGTCAGAAAGCCCAGATAATGGGTGATCTTCTCGTATAACAGGCCGAGCGAGTGGGGCATATTGACCTGGCCGAGACGCTCGATGCGGGTACCCTGGCCGCGGCTGTAACTGGTGGTGGCCTTCTCGCCGCGACCGTCGATGGTAAGGATGGCGGCCTGCTCGAAGGGCGAGGGGAAGAAGGCGCTGGCGGCGTGGGCGGCGTGGTGTTCCACAAAGCGCCACTCGAAAGAATCCAACGACGCGCCGCGAAAGCGATCTTGCAAGTGATGCGGATAACCGCCGATCAGCTGGCGCGGTGCATTGACGATCGAGGACAGGAACAGCGGATCCCAAGCGGCCTCCCATTCTTCTGGAATGGGGTGGGCGCTGGGCTCCAACGGCAGATGAATGGTCTCTTGACCGGTGTGCTCGCCGAGCAGGATATACGGATCGTAGGAATAGGCGACGACATCCACATCCCTGAGGTGGATACCGGCCTCTTGCAAACAGTAATGGATCGCATGGTAAGGAAGCTCGTAGGTTGAAAATGGGATGGGGCGTTTGGCATGCTTTTTGCGTGTGAAACGCTCTTCTTCGGCCGCAGCAATCACCTGTCCGTCTTGTATGAGACAGGCAGCGGAATCGTGGTAGACAGCATTTATTCCAAGAGTAAGCATTCTTCAATCCCCCAGATTGGGTTGTGGGTATGGGCAGCGTATGCCTGCAAAACGGATCAGGCAGGGTTTCGCAGGCACACGCGGCCGGATTAAGCCGCTAATTCCAGGTTCTCGGCCGCTTCTACGGCCGGCTCTGGCACCGATACGCTCTCATTCAAGAGCGAATAGACCGCCTGCACCACTTGCGAAGGCCGTACCAGGCGCAGGCAGTTGTGATGCCCGAGCGGGCAGACGCTCTTGAGGCAGTTCTTGCAGGGCACGTCGTGCGAGACCACCCGCGCCGGAACACCCCAGGGGGTGTGCTGCGGGTTGGTGAGGGCGTAGATATCGACCACCGGGGTGCCGACGCCCGAAGCGATGTGCACCGGGCCGGTGTTATTGGAGATCAGCATGGGCGCCAGCTTGAGCAGGGCCGACAGGCCGACCAGCGACAGGGAACCCGCCAGCGAGAAGGTTGGCTCGCCGATCATGGATTGGATCTGCTTGACCAGACGCCGCTCCGAGCGGTCACCGCTGAAGACGATCTGGAAGCCGCCCTGGATGAGCTTGCGGGATACGGCTGCGAAGCCGTTGGGCCGATAGCGGCGGGAAGGGGCGGATGCGCCTGGGTGGATCACCAGCCAGGGCCGGTTGAAGTCCAGGCCGCGCCGCGCCAGCTTGGCACGCACCGAGCGCAGGGCCTCCTTTGGCACGGATATCAGGATGCGCTCGTCGGCGGTGACGCTGCCGACCGCTTCGACCATATCCAGCTGCCGGCGGACTTCATGCCGGGCTGTGGCAGCCGTTTCGATATCCTTCACCCAGTGGGTGAGCAGTTGATAGGGGTTCTCGCGCGACTGCGCCAGCCGCAGCGGGATGTCCGCCAGGTAGCACATGAAGGCCGAAGCCCAGGGGTTCTGGCTGAAGACGGTGAAGATCACAGCGGCGTCGAACTTGCGCTTCTTCAGGCAGTCGATGATGTCTGTGTCGTAACTGTTGTTCGGGCGGTCGGGTGTGGCCTTCATCCAAGGCGAGTTGTAGATGATAATGTCATCGATCTCGGGGATCAGGGCGGAGGCTTCCGCGCCCCGGCTGGATGTCATCAGGGTCACCTTGCGGTTTGGACGGCCTTCTTTTAATGCCCGGATGGCGGGCGAGGTCATCAATACGTCGCCGATCGTATCCAGGCGCACGCATAAGATATTATTTGCACTGTCCCAACTTGCATCCTTAAGTACCATACGTATGGGGTAACCCTTCTTCTTCCAACAGGATCTGCTTGCGAATGCGCTCAATGACTCCTGTGGTCGATTGGTCTTTGATATAAGGTAGGATTTGCAGCTCCCCACCCAGTTCCTCCACTAAAGATGACTCGGGGAGCGTCTCGCGGGTATAGTCGCCGCCCTTGACAAACACATCCGGTTGGACGACCTTGATCAGCTCGTGGGGTGTATCTTCGTGGAATGCAATGATGTGATCGACGCAGCTCAAACCGCTGAGCACTTGCATGCGGTCTTCCAGCGGATTAATCGGGCGGTTCGGCCCTTTCAAGCGCTTGACACTTTCGTCAGAGTTGACGCCGACAATCAAAATATCGCCAAATTCTTTGGCCTGATTGAGATAAACAATATGGCCGCGATGGAGAATATCGAAGCAGCCGTTGGTAAACACGATCTTGCGGCCCTGGTGGCGATAAGCCGCGACGCGGGCCACCATCAAGAAGGTGTCGGAGACGATCTTTTCGTCGCCTGAGAAGTAGCCTTTCAGCTCCTGCACGTGGCAGGTGGATGTGCCACATTTCTGCACGACAATCGAGGATGCGGCCGATGCGACTTCGGTTGCGGTGGGGGTCTGCGCTCCGGCGCTCAGGGCCAGGGTCAGCGCAGCGACGAACGTGTCACCGGCGCCGGCTGCGGCCGAATGCGGGGCCGGGCGGGCATAGGTGCGGTAGACCGGATGGCTGCGCTCGAAGACGAGGGCGCCATCCCGGTCGAGGGTGACTGCGGCGATCTGCGCGTTTGCCAGCTGCAGGATCTTCCCGCCGTGCTGGATAACCTGATCCACCCGCCCATTGAGCTCGTCCACCTTTTCCAGATCGAGCAGCTTAACGGCCTGGTTGTAGTTCGGCTTGACCGCGGTCAGGTTGAGGGCGCGGAAGCGGTCAAGGTGTTTCGAATCGGCCACCATGATGTGCGGATTTTTTCTTGGAGCTCCTGCAGCGTTTGGATCAGCCGGGGCGTCAGCACGCCGTAATCGTAATCCGAGAGGATCACGGCATCACAGCGATTGAACAGCTCTTTCAGCCGGGCAATCAGGTAGTCCTCGGCCTGTGGGCTGATGGGGCTCGTATCACCCTGGTCGAAGCGCACCAGCATCTGGTTTTCCGACAGCACCCGCTGTTTCGACATCGTCTTGCGCATCGGATCCATATAGATGTATTCGGTTGAAATACCGCCATCTTCGAGCGCAGACACCAGCCTGCGCCCTTCGACATCATTCCCGACGACCGACAGGAAATAGACGTTGCCGCCCAACGTATGCACGTTGTAGGCGGTGTTGGCGCCGCCGCCGGGAATGTTATCCTGTTCTTGGACGGCCACCACAGGCACAGGCGCCTCGTAGCACAGGTGGTCAGAGCTCCCTTTCAAATAGGAATCCAGCATGGCTTCTCCGATAACGATAATATTGAGGCTGGAGAATTCATCCATGAGTTCGAACAGTTTTTTATCCATACTTTATACTCTCTAGTAGTTTGCCCTGGCTGAGTTTTCTCACGCTCTTGCCGTTAAGAATTGCCTGGGCTGCTTCCAATAAATTCGTAACAATAAAATCCGGTTGACGATTAATAGACATCTCCCATTCGGTTTCATTACCGTTGTCGATCAAAATCGTGCGGCAGCCGGCTTGATTCCCGGCTTCAACATCATTGAGGATGTCACCAACCATCCAACTGCGGGTCAAATCGATATCCAACTCATACGCTGCTTTCAACAGCATACCCGGCTCGGGTTTGCGGCAGTGACAGGTCAGCGCATACTCCGGTACTGTGCCGTCGGGATGATGTGGGCAGTAGTAAAACCCGTCTAACGGCGCGTCTGCTTCTTGCTGTAAAAGTGAGCGCAAGCGTTCTTCCACGTTAATCAGGGCTTTCTCGCTAAAATAGCCCCGAGCGACCCCCGATTGGTTGGATACCACGACCAGCCGGTAGCCGGCCTGGTGCAGCAGGTCGATCGCTTTACCGGCGCGGGGCGCCAGGCGAATGCGATCAGGGTTGACGTTGTACGGCACGTTCTGGATGAGTGTGCCGTCTTTGTCCAGAAATATAGCTGGAACGCTCATCATTCTAGGGCCAGGAGGTTTCCCGCATGGGGAGGACCATGACCTCGGGGATGACCGTTTCGTCCGGCTGGGTCAGGACGTAATGGACCGTCTCGGCGACGTTGCGCGGGTCCTGCAGGGTGTCGGTATCGATGTCCGGGAAGCGGTCCAGCAGGAAGGGCGTCTTCATGCCGCCGGCGATCAGGGCAGTGACCTTGACGCCGTCCTTGCGGCCTTCGACGTGCAGGGCGTGCGAGAAGCCGACCAGTCCCCACTTGCTGGCGTGGTAAGCCGAGGCGTTGGCCCAGGCGCGCTTGGCAGCCGTGGAAGCGATGTTGACGATGTGACCGCTGCCGTTCTTTTTCATTAAAGGAAGGGTGTATTTGGCGGTGAGGAAGGGTGCTCGCAGGTTGACTTGGATCACGCGGTCCCAATCCTCAATCGAGATGTCCTCAATCGATTCGGTCTTATCCGTGCCGGCGTTGTTGATTAGAAAATCGATATGGCCGAAGCGTTCGATCACCTGATCGAGAGCGGCCCAGACGGCCTTTTCGTCGGTCAGGTCGACCGTTACGGCCAGGGCTTCTTGGCCGCAGTCGCGAATGTCTTTCGCAACATTTTCGGCCAATTCGCCGCGGATATCCAATAAGGCCACTTTCGCCCCGGCGTTCGAGAGCTCTCGGGCGATTGCTTCGCCGAGGCCGCGACCGGCTCCGGTAACCACAGCCACTTTGCCATCAATACTTTTCATTTATTCCTCCCTGTCGATTTCATTTTTAATTGTTTATATTTTCCATTGGGTAGGTCTCAACGGTGGCGGCAGCGGTTTGCTTGCTCGTCAGGAATCCATCTTCAACCAGCCCCGCCAGGAGATGCAGAATAAAGAGGTGCATTTCCTGGATATGCGTCGTCTCTTCCGAAGGCACAACCAGCGACACGGCATTGCTTTCGAGCAGCAATTCACCGCCGTCCTTGCCCAGCAGGGCGATGCAGATCACGTCATGCTTGCCGGCGGCTTCGAAGGCTCGCAGCACGTTCTTCGAATGGCCGCTGGTGCTGATGCCGATCAGCACGTCACCCGATTTGGCGAAGGCTTCCACCTGCCGGGCGAACACGTCTTCATAAGCAAAATCATTGGCCCAAGCGGTCAGGATGACCGGATCGGCGCTGAGCGCCAGCGCCGGCAGCGCTGCGCGGCGGGCAGCTTCGAAGTGTCCGGTCAGCTCGGCTGCGAAGTGCTGCGACTGAGCCCCACTGCCGCCGTTGCCGCAAACCAGCACCTTGTTGCCGCCCTTCAAGCAGACGGTCAAGATCCGGGCGGCTTCGATGATGCCCTCGCTGAGGGCGTCACGCGAGCGGTTGATCGTCTCCAGCGCGGTGTCGAAGGCCTCAGAGACCTTCTCTACGGATTCGAGACTGAGACCGCCCTGCTCGACCCGGGCGCACAAGATCTCCTCGTAGATGTCGGCGATGGAGCGTACCACCTTCTTCCAGGTGAAGTGCCGGTTGACCCTGCGGATGCCCAACTTGCCGAACTGCTCCAGCAGCGAGGGGTTGCCCAACAGTTTCGCCAGACGCTCGGCCAGCATGGCCGGGTCTTTGGGCTGCACCAGGTAGCCGGTCTTGCCGTCTACCACGGTGAACTTGATCCCGCCGACGTTTGAGCCGATAACCGGCGTGCCGCAGGCCATGGACTCGACCGGGGTGATGCCGAAGGGCTCGTACCATGGGGTGGAGACGAAGATGTCAGCGGCGCTGTAGTAATCACGGATCTGGTCGCGAGACTTCTGACCAACGAAGCTCACCAGGTCCTCCACGCCCTCCTCATTGGCGATCGAGCGCAGGCGCTCCATCTCGGTCGAGGGGGGTGAGCCGGGTCTGCCGGTTTCACCGCCAACGATCACCAGCCGGGCGACGATGTGATGTTTGTCGCGCAAGAGGGCCATGGCCCGTATTACGTTGGCCACGCCCTTGCGGGGCACCATGCGCCCGAGCTGCAGCACCACGGGCTCGTCCTCGGGCAGCGAAAGCATCTTGCGGGCGGTGTTCTTGTCCACCGGCCAAAGCTCCTTTGAGTTGAAGCCGCAAGGCACGATCGAGATGCGGGCCGGGTCGGCGTTGTAGAGCTTAATCAGGTCTTCTTCGTCCTGCGGGCACTCGGCGATGATGCGGTCGGCCTCGGCGGCGATGCGCTCTTCGATCTCGAAGCGCACGTCGGGGAAGCCGTCATCTTCACCCTGATGGATGCGCCGGACCAGTCCGAGAGCATGGAAGGTGATCACGAAGGGGATGTCCAGGTGGTGCTTGATTTGGATCGCAACCCAGCCCGACATCCAAAAATTGGCGTGGACCAAATCGTAAGGGCATTCCTGCTGCTGGAGGAAGTCGATGGTGTAATCGGCGAACAAATCCATATATTGGAAGAGCTCTTCCTTAGGCACGTAGGAGGCCGGCCCTGCGGGCACGTACACGATACGGATGCCCTGCTCCCATTCTTTCACTTCCGGCAGGCTGGCATGATCGCGGCGGGTAAAGATATCCACCTCGTGCCCCATGGCGCTGAGATTGCGCGCCAGTTGGGCCACGTAGACATTCTGCCCGCCGTTATTGACCCCACCCAGTGGGGCGATGGGCGATGCATGTTCACTGATGATGGCTACTTTTGTCATGCGATATCCACTCCCTCCGCCTACCTTTGGACCATTTCCCGCTCAGGCCGGCGAGCGATGACCCATTCGATCGCGTCGGTCCAATCTTGGGCGAAGTGCCGGATGTTGAAGCGGTCTTGGGCATACTTGCGGGCTCCCTCACTCAGCTTGCGGGCCTCGCTGGGATAGGCGAGCAGGTACTTCATCACCTCAACCAGCCGGTCAACGCGTGTGTCGATGTAGCCCGACACGCCGTTCTCGACCACGGTCGACAGCTCGGTGGTGGCCAGCCCGACGATCGGCATGCCGTACGACATGGCCTCCAGGATGGCAAGGCCCAGGCTGGTGTAGCGGATCGGATTGAAGAAGAAACGGTAGCGGCTGACGCGGTATGGCAGTTCGTCGAGCCCGATCGATCCAAATCCGCCTACTTCTTCAGAGTTTATCCCATAAATATCCAGCGGGATCTCTTGCCGTACGCGCTCGAAAATGTCATACCCCAGCCTGCGGCCGCGCTTTTTGATGTTGTTGATGACAACTACACCCTTGTTCAGCTCGCCGGTGTAGACCACATCATCCGGGACCACCACGCCATGATCGATGACCCTGGTGGGGGTGCGGTTGCTGTCCCACATCAGGTCATTGAAGGGCGTGCAGTGCACCAGCAAGACGTCCGGATCGTCAACCCAGTGTTGGGTGTCGGTAGGATGCTCGCGCGGCGGATCGTGCTCCAGGTAGATGCGCGGTAGATCACGCTGCTCCTCGGTGAGGATCTCGTACTGGTCGACCTCGTAATTCTGGCGTGACTGGAAAACGATGGCGTCCAGCTCCAGGTCTTTAACCTGATCAGCCGGGACCTCGTGCACGTTTGGCCCCCACGGATCGTCCCCACCGGCGCCGCCGTAACCGTTGGTGCGGCCAGGCTTGACCGGCAGATAGAACTCGTGCGGCGATTGGATCAGGTAATACAGGTAACTGCCGTGGATGTGCCAGGTGAGCACTCGGCGGCGAGGGCTTTCTAATAATGGGTGAGTTTCTTGTTGAATCATTTGCTCCCTTTCACTTTAATGGCGCAACCGGTAAGGGTTCGGGCTCTTGCATCAGCTGCAAGGCCGAATAAACCACCTCTTTAGCCGGGATGTCCAGGCATTCGAGGTGATAGGGGCACTCGAAGCGGTAGCAGGGGGAACAGTGCGTGCTGCGGTTCAGTAAGCGAGCCGGAGCATTACGCGGCTCCCACTGTTCCAGGACCTCCGTCCCAGCGAACAGGACCACCTCGGGGCGGTTGAAGGCGTCGGCGATGTGCATAGAGGCTGAATTGTTGGTGACCAACAGCTCGGCCCCCTCGATCACCGCGGCCAGCCCGGGCACGCTGGTTTTGCCGACCAGCGAGACCACCTTGGGCTTGCGGTGCGACAACTCCAGCAGCGGCTTGAAGCGCTCGGATTCTTTCTGCGTGCCAACCAGCAGCAGCGGCAGGCCGGTCTCTTCGACCAGCGCCTCAGCCACCACGGCATAGCGGCGCATGTCGTAGCGGCGGGTGGCGCTGCTGGCCCCCGGCGCAAGGACGATGTACGGCTCACCCGCTTCCAGCTTTTGTTCCAGGAGCAGATTGTTCACGTCCTGACGGTCTTTGGACGGCACCTGCAGATCCAGATGACTGCCCTGGGTGGGAATGTCGAACGCTTCCAGCAGGTGCAGGTTGCGGTCGACCTGGTGCGTGCGGTCGGGCAGCGGTCGCACCCAGTGCGAGAGCGCGGCTCCACCGAACTCCTTGGACTGGGCGACGCGGTAGGGGATACCGGCAAGGTAGCAGGCGTAGGCCGGCGGGTAGGGCGATTGGGAGAAACTGGTCAGGATGAAGGCGGCATCGAAGCTGCGTTCTTTGAGCAGATCGACCAGCCGCAGCTCGCGGAACGGGTTCAGGGTGTGATCGTCCTTGATCTCTTGCCACAGCGCCCGCCAGACGATAACGTCGTCAACCCACGGCAGGAGTGCGGCGGCCTGGCTGCCGCCCGGCGATGCCAGCAAGGTGATGGTAGCTTCGGGGTAGGCCTGGTGGAGGGCTCGCAGGAACGGTCCGGTCATGATCACGTCGCCGATGTTATCGAGACGGATCACCAAAATCCGTTGGGGTTGAGTAAACTCAAACAGCATAGACCGGTCCTTTCTGCAGCAGGGATTGCACCTCGGGCAGCACGTCTTCCGGCGTCGCATAGGCGGCGTGCGTGATCGTGCGGTGCAGATCGCGGTTGAGCGGCGCCCAGCGCTGATGTTCTGAAGCGATGAACAGCACCACGCTGGGAACGTTCAGAGCGGCCGCAATGTGGGAGACGCCGGTGTCGTTGCAAACCAGAAGGCGGGCGTTCTGCACAGCGGCAGCCAGAGCGCCCAGGCTGGTCGCACCTGCCAGGTTGACGGCAGGGGAGCGCATCTTGGCGCTTACGGTGGCTGCCAATTCTTCCTCGGCTGCCGTAGCGGTGATGACAACCTGCAGGCCTTTCTCGGCCAGCTCGTCACCCAGCGCAGAGAACTTCTCCGGCGGCCAGCATTTGTCGGGCGAACTGGCGCCCGGATGGAGGATGGCGTACTGTCCCATCAGAATTCCCCTGGCTACGGCCAACCGCTCGAACTCTTCCCGGTCGGCCTGCGTAACCGGAAATTCGAGGTGGTCGCCTTGCAGTGGGATGCCCAGCATGGACATGAGGCTGAGGTGCCGCCAAATCTCCGGCTTGTGCTCCGGGTAGATCAGGTAGTGAGATTCGTCCGGGCAGTACTCGCCGGGGATGTAGAAACCGGCGGTTTGTTTGGCGCCAAACAGCACGGTCAGGGCATTGGAGATGCTGCCGGAACCCTGCATCTGGAGGGCTAGGTCGAACTTGCGCCGGTAAGTCTTGGCAAAGAAGGGGGCCACATCTTGAATGCGCGGCTCGCGCTCGGGGAATGCCGGGTGCCCGGGAAACTCGATGAAATCGTCCAGGTAGTGGCTGAAGCGCTGCACGAACTCGGCAGCCCAGGGAAGCCCGATGAGTGTAATCTTGGCCTTGGGGTATGCGCTGCGCAGAGCTCGCAGGGCTGGGACCGTGCACAGCAGGTCACCGAGCTTCAGAGCGCGCAGGATGGCGATACGCCGGGTCTGTGCCGGGTCTAATGAATGTGTAAATTCCACGATACAATTTCCCTTTCGTGTAGGCTTCTTCGCATTCCGATGTTAACAGCTTGGGCTGGGTTCCAAAGGGTTGGAAAAGTTGGAGGAGGAACAGCCGCTTCCAGGTCCGTTGGGTTCGATCATCCACTGGGAGACCGTTGTGATGATTTCGCGTTTGCGTGTTCCCTTGCGTGCCCTTCAGAATAATGAAACAAATTGCGCAGATTCTTCAATTAAGAAGCCACATCCCCCTGAGAAGAAGAACCAGCGCACCGAACCAATCTCTTTATACTCTCCCTTCACTTCTTCTACAATTCGGATATTTCCCCTAAAGCGGTAGGGATAACCCTAAAGAAGAGTAGGAATATCCCTAAAAAAGTAGGATTTAGGGAGAAGCTCAGTTGAGCTCCTCCAACTTCAAGGGGGCGTGACTTGGGTTAAAAGCCGGGCGAAGTGTTATTCTGGCAGTGGGAGGATGACTTTGCAGCGGGGATTTTGGATAGAAATGGGGATTGGTAAGGTAAGGGTGGGAGAAGCGAATTCGCCTTTTATAGATACCGGAAAGAAACTTTAAGGGTACGGCGGGATCGGAATTGTCATGCGTTGATTCGCAATCTGCTTACCGATATGCTAGAATAAAATCAGAACAGGGGTCGACCAGAGAGACAAACCGAGTGTGGGGACAGATAATAGAGGTATGAGAGATGAACGAGACGGTTGAAGACGTGCAAACGGATGAGGGATTTCCCCTCGACGATTATCCATATGAAGCCTTCTGGCTGGAAGAACCTGAACCGGAGGAGCGCCCGGCGCGGCGGCGTGAAGCCTTGATCCTGCTGGTGACCTTCCTGCTGCCGACCTTACTGATTTTGCTGGAGGTCTTGACCGGCGGCATTTCACCCGTGATCCATGCCAGCAAGACGGCCCTCCCGCATTTGCTGCCGGCGGTGCATTTTTAAAGAAGATAATCGCAAAGACGCAAAGCGCAAATGCTCTTCACAAAACTGTCTTGGCGTCTGTGCGGTTCAGATCTAATTCTAGGAGGACAAGCATGAATTATCGTCGTTTTGGCCGCACGGACTGGATGGTCTCGGAGATCGGCTATGGAATGTGGGGGATGGGGGGTTGGACCGGCTCGGATGACGAGCAATCGCTGGAATTGCTGCAGCACGCTGTCGATCTGGGCTGCAACTTCTTCGACACGGCTTATGCCTACGGCGAGGGTCACAGTGAGGAACTGTTGGGGCAGTTGCTGCGTAACAACCCCGACAAGACCCTTTATTTAGCCACCAAGATCCCGCCTAAGAGTTGCAAGTGGCCCAGCCGGCGCGGCTTCGAGTTGGAGGATAACTACCCGCCCGAGTATATCGAAGAGATGGTCCGGCGCAGCCTCAAGAACCTGGGCACCTCCAGCATCGACCTGATCCAGTTCCATACCTGGGAAGACAGCTGGTTGGAGGACGACCGCTGGTACCAGAAGCTGGACGACCTGCGCAATCAGGGCCTGATCCAGGCGATCGGCATCAGCCTCAATCGCTGGGAGCCGTGGAACGGGGTCAAGGCGGTGCAGAGCGGCAAGATCGATGCAGTGCAGGTGATCTACAACATCTTCGATCAGAACCCTGAGGATGAGTTGTTCCCGGCCTGCCGGCAGAACGATGTGGGCGTGATCGCGCGGGTGCCGTTCGATGAAGGCACCCTGACGGGCAACTTGACTCTCGACAGCCACTGGCCCGAAGGCGACTGGCGCAATACCTACTTTGTGCCCGAGAACCTCAAATCCAGCGTCGAGCATGCCAATGCGCTCAAACCGCTCGTCCCGGAAGGCATGAGCATGCCCGAGATGGCGCTGCGCTTCATCCTCAACAATCCGACTGTCAGCACGATCATCCCCGGCATGCGCAAGCTGCGCCACGTGGAGAGCAACATTGCCACCTCGGATGAGGGCCCGCTGCAGCAGGACCTGTACGCGGAGCTGCGTAAGCACCGCTGGGAGCGTGAACCGACCGAGTGGTCGCAGTAGTCGATAAGCCACAGCTTTCTCAGTCAGATGCCGGCGATTGTGTCGCCGGCATCTGACTTTAATTCCGGCGCAGGCCGTAACTTTTCCTCCCAGTTTTCGACATGTAGAGTAGAACGTAATTCAGACCGGATTACGCAGATTACAACTACGACGCATGGGGAAGGAGCGTGACGGATGAAGCAGAATACCACTCTACTGCTCTCGCTGGGTATTACCGTGTTCATATTGGTGGTTATTGCCGGGGTGATGAACCCGCAGATTGTGCTGGGCAAGTCGAACGCCGCCGACCAGCAGGCCGTGGTCGACCAGCAGGTGCAGCAGGCGCTGGCCGAGCGTGAGGCGGCCTACAACCAGCTGCTGAGCGAGGCCAACCAGCGCCTGGAGGAAGCCAACCAGCAGATCGAGACCATGAGCCAACAGGTGCAGCAAGTGCAGGCGGCCCCGGAACAACAGGCGCAGCCGGTCGGGCCGCAGTATATCCCGGTCGAAGCCGCTCAGCAGGCTGCTTTGGCGGTGGCGCAGGATGCTTCCCTGGTCAAAGCGCCCGAGCTGGTCGACTTCGAAGGCAAAGTGGCCTACGAGGTGGGCTTCGATAAGGGCAACGTGTACGTGGACGCCGACAGCGGGGAGGTGCTGATGAATGGCACTGCTCCGCAGCAGCCGCACGAGATCACCCAAGAAGAGGCAGTCAAGATCGCCCAGGATTATATGGGCCTGACGGATATCTATCTAGTCGACATGGTGACGATCAACGGGCAGCAGCTGTGGCGGGTGATCTTTAACGCCGGACACTTCGTCTACATGGACACAACCGGCCAGATCACGATCGTGCAGATGTACAACCCGAACGCCAACAACACCGCCCAGGCCAGCTACAGTGGCAGCGATAACGGCGGAGGCGGCGGCGGTGGACACCACGAAGACGATCACGAAGGCCACGAGGACGATTAGCCATGACGACCCCAAAGAAACGCAAAGTCTCGAAATTCACCGGAGTCAAGATTCTGCTGGCGGCCCTGTCGGTTGCCGGGGTGCTGGGCTTCTGGAACCTGTTCTCGGTCAAGGCTCTGCAAGACGAAAGCACCTCCGGGCAGACGCAGGCAGCGGCTCCGTCTGACCCACCGCCCGGGTTCGATTTGGGCCTGCCGCCGTTGCCGACCTTGGTGGCGGTGGAGAGCGCACCCCAGCTGGTCGTGCAGAGCAGCGTCGTCGATGAGAACGTGCCAGCCCAGGTCGCGGTGACGGAAGCGCTGCCGCTGCGCCAGGTGGCTGCTCCGACCCCGATGGTGGTGCAGCAGCGCAAGCCGGTGGTCGTGGAGATGGGCGGCGCAGTGGCGTCCACTGGTGGCGGCGGCGGTGGGGGCGGTGGCGGTCGCAAGGGCGCTGCGGCCACGCACTCCTCGTAACGATCATGAAGAAGATTGGATTTTACGCCATGGGCAGCCACATGTCGGCGCTGCTGGAGACCTACACCCTGGTGGGCGAAGAGATGCTGGAGCAAGCGCCGGCATGGTTCGAAGAGTGGGAGCAAGCATTGAGCCGCTTCCGCCCGGACAGCGAGCTGAGCGTGCTCAACGACAGTCCCGGCTTGCCGGTGCCGGTCAGCGAGATCCTATGGGATGCGCTGCAGGCGGCCCGCCAGGCGCACCGCCGCAGCGGCGGATTGGTGACTCCGGCGGTGTTGACTGCGCTGGAGCAGGCCGGGTACGACCGCAGCTTTGAGCGGGTGCTGGATAGCGCGAACCCAGAGGACGCTCGCCCGCGGCCGAATCCCGGTTCGTTCGACAAGGTGGTCTTCGACCCGCTCAAACGCACGGTCATGCTGCCGTTTGGTGTGCGGCTCGACCTGGGTGGGATCGGTAAGGGTTGGGCGGCGCAGCAAGCCATGCGGCGGCTGAGCGTTTACGGCCCGGCGCTGGTGGATGCCGGCGGCGACCTGGCGATCGGCGCGCCGCTGGCGGACGGGCATCCCTGGCCGGTTGGGGTGAGCAGTCCGTTCGATCCGGAGGGCAGCATGGCTCTGCTGGCCCTGAGCCACTGTGGGGCGGCTACATCCGGGCGGGATTACCACCGTTGGCGCAAGGACGGGTTATGGCAGCATCACATTATCAACCCACGCACCGGCTTGCCGGCCGAGACGGACGTGATCAGCGCGACCGTGCTGGCGCAAGACGCCCTACAGTCGGAGATGGCGGCAAAGATGGCGCTGATCTTGGGCAGCCGTGAAGGCCTACGCTGGATCGAGGAACAAGCGGGTATGCAAGCGCTGCTGGCGCTGGATAACGGTGAGACGGTGGAGACGAACGGTTTCGACCAATACCGGTGGAGGGACGAATGAACGTGAGAAAACCAAACGAGGATTTAGACCTGGAGAACTTGCCGGAAGGGGTGCCCTTTTCCCGGTTCCTGATGGCGCTGTTCGTGATCATCGCTGCGATCACGGCGGCCCGGCTGATCCTGCCGCTGTGGCTGCCGGGGCTGTCGAGCTCGGTGGCGGGGGAGGCACCCAAGGTATTCTGGTACCTGTCGCGTGGCAGTGCGGTGGTGGCGTATCTGATCCTGTGGGCCTCGATGGTCTTCGGCCTGCTGATCACCAACAAGATGGCGCGGCTGTGGCCGGGGGCCCCGGCTGCTTTTGAGATCCACGAGTACACCAGCCTGCTGGGGCTGGGACTGGCGCTGTTCCACGCCCTGATCCTGACCGGGGACCAGTACATTCATTACACGGTGGCGCAGGTGCTGATGCCCTTTTCCAGCGTGGACTACCGGCCGATCGAGGTGGGCATTGGGCAGGTGATGTTCTACGTGTGGGCGATTGTGGCGCTGAGTTTCTACGTGCGCAAGCGCATCGGGCAGAAGACCTGGCGCTGGATCCACTTCGCCAGCTTTGCCTCGTTCCTGGGTGTGCTGGTGCACGGGATCCTCTCGGGCACCGACTCTGGGGCTTCCTGGGCCAATTGGATGTATTGGATTACGGGTGGCAGCGTGCTTTTCTTGACGATCAATCGGATTGTGCGGGTGAAGGCTGGCGTGAAAAAGCCCGCTCGTGCGGCTCGACCGGCAGCGCAGAGGCCGGCCCGGCCGGAGCCTGTGAAGGTTAAAGGTGGAATAAAGAAAGGGAGTGGAGAATAGAGAAAAGAGAGCAGTTATCGTGGCAACTGCTCTCTTTTCTCTATTCTCCACTCCCTTTCTTTGTTAAAATGAAAGTCAGGAGGGGATCATGGAAGTTTTTGAGGCTATATTTACTCGGCAATCGATTGCGAAGCTGCGGCCGGATCCGCTGCCGCGGGAGCTGATCGAGCGTTTATTGGAGGCGGCGGTGCAAGCGCCCAACCATTACCTGGTGCGGCCCTGGCGTTTCTTTGTGCTGTCCGGTGAGGGGCGGCTGCGATTGGGGGAGGTGCTGGCGCAGTCGCTGCTGGAGCGCATTCCCGAGGCGCCGCCCATGGCTCTGGATAAGGAACGCCACCGCCTGCTGCGCGCCCCTGTGGTGATCGTCGTGGCGGCGGATGCGCCCGCAGACTCGCGGGTGATTGAGATGGAAAATGTTGCAGCGGTGGCAGCCGCGATCGAGAACCTGCTGTTGGCGGCGACCGCGCTCGGCCTGGGCGCGAAGTGGCGCACAGGCGGCCCGGCCTACGACCCGAACGTCAAGGCCTTCTTCGGCCTGTCGCCAGAGCAGCCCCTGGTTGGCTTTATTTATATTGGCTACCCAGACCTGGTGGTCGAGCCCAAGCAGCGGCCTTCTTTCGAGGATCGCACGGTGTGGATCAACTGATGTATATCTTTCCTCCACTGACCCTCACGCTCTTAAACGGCTTTTTGTTGATCATCCCTTTACTTGTGCTGCGTTTTGGCGTCCCGGCTGCTATCAATAAAAAGGCTGGAACCAAGCTGGACTATACTCCTCAGGTAAAAGGCTTCGAGCGGGCCGCGTTAAATATTTACTATATCACCACGGGTTTCCTGATCCTCTCGCCGGTGTTCGCCCGAATCCGAACCGGTACGGTTTTCTCTACGATCGGCTGGGTGGTCTACGTTCTGGGTTTGATTCTCTTAACGGTATCTCTGCTGCATTTTAGCAGGGACGGCGGCATTATTACACACGGCATCTACCGCTATTCCCGTAACCCCATTTACATCGGCTACTTCTTAATCTTCTTGGGAGTATCCCTGTTGATCAGCTCGTGGTTCTATCTTGGCGTGGCGCTGATCTACCAGTACTCGGTGCACTGGCTGATCCTGTCTGAAGAGCGCTGGTGTAGAAAGCAGTTTGGCGAGAGCTATGCCGAGTACGAGCGGAAGACTCCCAGGTATATATAAAAGAGCCTAGAAAATAGAGAACAGCTGCAGCGATTATCGCTGCAGCTGTTCTCTATTTTCTAGGCTCTGCTCTCTATCTTTTTTATCCTAACTGCAGCTTCTTGAAATCCTGGACCTGGCCGCGGATGGCCCGCTCCGTGGGGAGGCGCTCGATGCTGGAGGCGCCGAAGAACCCGCTGATGCCGGGCATCTGCTTGAGGGCTTTGCCGACGTTCTCAGGTTCGTCGAAGGGGCCGCCGTGGCAGATCACCAGGATATCGTCGCGCACCTTGCGCCCCGCATCCATGATTTGCATGACGCGGTCGATGGCCTGGTCGAGGGTCAGGGCCACGCCTGCGCCGATGGTTCCGGCGGTGGTCAGGCCGACGTGGGCCACCAGTTGGTCGGCGCCGGCTTCGGCCATGGCTTTGGCCTGGTCGGTGTCGAACACGTAGGGCGAGGTGAACATGTCTTGATCGTGAGCCAGCCGGATCATCTCGATCTCTTTGTCGTAACCCATGCCGGTGGCTTCGAGGTTGGCGCGGAAGTTGCCGTCGATCAGTCCAACGGTGGGGAAGTTCTGCACGCCGCTGAAGCCGATGTCTTTCAACTGTCGCACGAAGATGGGCATGAGCCGGAATGGATCCGTGCCACAGACGCCCGCCAGCACCGGCACATTCTTGACCACCGGCAGCACCTCTGCGGCCATCTCGACCACGATGGCATTGGCATCGCCGTAAGGCATCAGCCCGGCCAGCGAGCCGCGCCCGGCCATGCGGTAGCGCCCGGAGTTGTAGATGATAATTAGATCTGCGCCGCCGGCCTCGGCCAACTTGGCCGAAATGCCCGTTCCCGCGCCGCAGCCGACAATCGGCTTGCCCGCCTGCGCCTGCCCGCGCAGCCGCTGCACGATTTCCTGTCTCGGAATGGTCATAACCATGAGAATCCTCCTGTTGAAACTTCGAATGTCCCCTTCAGATTTTCCTGCGTTACTCCGTCAATCCATCAATCCGGGATCCGGCGTTCACAACGCCGATCATCCCTGATTGCCTGGGTAACTTCGTTACTTGTTCAGCATGTCAAGCAAGGTCTTGGCCGCCTGGTCGGCGAACTCGGGATCGTTGATGTTGTTGTCTATCTCGACCACGGGGATGCCCTCGCGCAGGTTTTGCTTGATGGCGTCGTAGCAAGCCTGGTCCGCCTCAGGATCCCAGAAACGATCGCCGGGGCTGTCGAGCATCGACACGCCCTTCAGCGGAAGCAGGATCGCCACCGGCCCGGTAGCCAGGTTGGCCGCCTCCGCCAGCATCTTGCCGATCTGCCGGTTCTCCTCCACGTTCGTACGCAGCAGGGTCACGTTAGGGTTCCACTCGTACAGGTTGCGGCCCTTGTATTTCTCCGGCACGGTGTCGATGCCCCAGAAGTTGGCCATGTCGACGCAGCCGGGGACGATCACGGTGGGGATGCCGGCCTTGGGCGCAGCCTTGACCCGCTCGGGGCCGGCGCTGAACACGCCTCCGCAGACCTCATCGGCCAGCTCGGTGGTAGTGATGTCGAGCGAGCCGGTGATATAGCCGTCGGTGATCAGGCCTTCCATGGTCTTGCCGCCCGTCCCGGTGGCATGGAACACCAGCACCTCGTAGCCCTGGGATTCGATCACCTTGCGGGCCTCGTCGACCGCCTTGGTGGTGTTGCCGAACATCGAGGCGGTGATCAATGGCTTGCCTTCGCCGCCCTCGGGCGCTTCCACCTGCACCATGCCGGCGATGGCCCCGGCGGCGTTGGCGTAGATCTCGCGGCTGATGCTGTTGATGCCGGCTACGTCTACGATGGAAGGCATGAAGGTGATGTCTTTCGTGCCGGTGTAGGATGAGACGTCCCCGCCGCCAACGGTGGAGAGCATTAGCTTGGGCACGCCGACCGGCAGGGTGCGCATAGCTGCGGTGGCGATCGAAGTGCCGCCGCTGCCGCCCATACCCAGAATGCCGTCCAGCTTGCCTTGCTCGTAAAGCTTGCGGATCACCTCTGCCAGCCCGGCGGCCATGGTTTTCATGGCCTCGTCTTTATGCTCGCCGGTGCTCAGGCGTCGCATATCGCCGCCGCCCGCTTTGGCAACCTCTTCCCGGCCAACCTCGGGTGGGTAAGCCGGCTCACCCAGCACCCCAAAGTCGACCGTGAGAGTTGAGAGCCCTTGCTTTTCGATTAGCTCTTTGACAAAGGCAAACTCTTCGCCCTTCGTATCCAGAGCGCCAACCAGCACGACAGTTTTTGGCATATTTTCCTCCTGACTGCCACAGAAACGGATTCAATGGTCCCCTTGTTGGCCGGCTGAACGAGTACACTGCAGGCAGCATCACAAATTGTATGGTTCAGGCGGCCGAAAGCACAAAATAGATTGTAGCGTTTTTTGGCGAGAAATTCAATTTACCGCTATACTAAGTATCGATCCGAGGAATTGGAGTGGGGGGCTGTAGTGGCCTTTTCTTTCTAACCAGACCACCCAATCGTTACAAAGGAGGAATGCATGTCACGTCCGATTACATTGTTTACCGGTCAATGGGCCGATCTGCCCCTGGAAGAAGTCGCCAAGAAAGCCGGCGGGTGGGGTTTCGATGGTCTCGAACTGGCCTGCTGGGGGGACCATTTCGAGGTTGACAAGGCGCTGGCGGATGATTCCTACGTGCAGTCCCGCTGGGATCTTCTCAATAAGTACAACTTGAAGTGCTTTGCAATCAGCAACCATCTGGTCGGGCAGTGCGTCTCCGACGACCCAATCGACGAGCGGCACCACCGGGTGCTCCCTGACCGGCTGTGGGGGGATGGAAACCCCGCAGGGGTCAGAGATCGCTGCGCTCAAGAGTTGAAGGACACTGCGGTGGCCGCCAAGAAATTCGGCGTGAGCATCGTCAACGGTTTCACCGGCAGTCCGGTTTGGAAGAACCTGTACTTCTTCCCGCCCACCAGCCAGGACGACATCAACGCCGGGTACGCCGCTTTCGCCGCCCGCTGGAAGCCGATCCTTGACGTGTACGCGGAGAACGGCATCCAGTTTGCCCTGGAAGTGCACCCGACCGAGATCGCCTACGACCTGATCACCTCACAGCGGACGCTGGAAGTGCTCGATTTCCACCCGGCATTCGGCTTCAACTTCGACCCCAGCCACCTGATCCACCAGTTCATCGACCCGGTGGCCTTCATCGACGAGTTTGCCGAGCGCATCTTCCACGTGCATGTCAAGGACTCGCGCATCCAGCTGACCGGGCGCAACAGCATCCTCTCCTCGCACCTCGATTTCGGCGACCCGCGCCGCGGTTGGGACTTCGTCTCGCCGGGGCGCGGCGATGTCAAGTGGGACCCGATCATCCGGGCATTGAACCGCGCCGGATACCAGGGTCCACTCTCGATTGAATGGGAAGACAGCGGCATGGACCGCGATTGGGGCGCTCCCGAGGCACTGCAGATGGTGCGCCGGATGGACTACACCCCCTCGACCCAGGCCTTCGACTCGGCCTTTTCTTCCAACAATTAAAGAGGAAGGCAAGCATGAGCGACTCAACTGGTTTCACCTCCATGGCCGGACCGCAGGCCGAAGGGCAATCCCCGGAGGTCGGGGTGGGCATGCTGGGCTACGCCTTTATGGGCAAGGCGCACTCCAATGCCTACAAGACGATTCCCTACATGATCTATCCGCCCCCGGCCGTGCCGCGCTTGCTAGGCATTGCCGGGCGGAATGCAGAGGCGGTCAAAGCCGCGGCCAGGCGCTATGGTTACGAAAAGGCCTACACCGACTGGCGCGACATGCTGGCCGATGACCGCATTCAGCTGTTCGACAACGGCGGGCCGAACAATGCCCACGCCGAGCCCTCGATCGAGGCGGCCAAGGCAGGCAAGCACGTGCTGTGCGAGAAACCGCTGGCCAGAACGGCGGAGGAGGCCAAGACCATGCTGGACGCAGTCGAGAAGGCGGGCGTCAAGCATATGGTGGCCTTTAACTACCGTTACGTCCCGGCCATTCGCCAGGCCTACGAATTGATCCACAGCGGCGCGCTGGGGCGCATCTACCATTTTCGAGCGCAGTACCTGCAAGAGTGGGTCATGCCGCATTACAACGTGCCCATGATCTGGCGGCTGCGCAAGGCGGAGGCAGGCTCGGGAGCGCTGGGCGACCTGGGCTCACACATCATCGACCTGGGACGCTTCCTGGTCGGCGAGGTCAAGAGTGTCAGCGCTATGACCCGGACCTTCGTTGAAGAGCGCCCGGACGGCGAGGGCGGCGTTGGCAAGGTGGACGTGGATGATGCCTTTGCGGCGGCGGTGGAGTTCGACAACGGCGCCATCGGCACGCTCGAGGCCAGCCGCTACGCCGCCGGCCGCAAGAACTACAATGTGTTCGAGGTGAACGGCGAGAAGGGCACGATCCGCTTCAATCTGGAGCGGCTGAATGAATTGGAAGTGTTTTGGGTGGGGGAGGAGCCCAAGGAGACGCAGGGTTTCCATAACGTGATGGTCAGCGAGAGCTACCATCCCTTCTGGGAATACTGGTGGCCGCAGGGACACATCATCGGTTGGGAGCACACCTTCATTCACGAGATCGCGCACCTGCTGGACTGCATCGTCAACGACAAGGATGTGGCTCCCTACGGGGCAACATTCGAGGACGGGTATCGCAACGCGGTCATCGCCGATGGGATTTTGGAGTTGGCGCGGTCGAGGCGCCAGGTGGATTTGAAGTATTAAAGAAAAAGGCAACACAGAGTAGAGAATAGAGACCAGCCCAGGCAACTGCTGCCTGGACTGGTCTCTATTCTCTACTCTGTGTTGCCTTTGCTGCGGAAGAATCAAAAAAGCCTCTTGGCAATGACCTACTCTCCCGGGGGGTCGCCCCCCAAGTACCATCGGCGCTGACAGCCTTAACGACCGGGTTCGGGATGTGACCGGGTGTACCACTGTCGCACAAATCACCAAGAGACTTTCTTTTCAAAGTCTAGATTGCGGTTCGAATAGTTGTTGTAGTCCATGATTTCAGAAAAAGTACCGAGTTCTCAGCATCACATGGGAAGCCCTCGGTCATTAGTACGGCTTAGCTGAACGCATTGCTGCGCTTACACACGCCGCCTATCAAGCAGGTAGTCTACCTGCGACCTTACTCCCTTAGCGGGATCACAGGGACCTTATCTTGAAGCGAGTTTCCCACTTAGATGCTTTCAGCGGTTATCTCTGCCAGACGTTGGCTACCCAGCAATGCCGTTGGCACGACAACTGGCACACCAGAGGTCTGTCCACCCCGGTCCTCTCGTACTAGGGGCAGCTCTCCTCAAGTCCCTTACGCCCACAGCGGATAGAGACCGACCTGTCTCACGACGGTCTGAACCCAGCTCGCGTACCGCTTTAACGGGCGAACAGCCCGACCCTTGGGACCTTATACAGCCCCAGGATGCGATGAGCCGACATCGAGGTGCCGAGCGAAGTCGTCGATGTGAACTCTTGGACTTCACCAGCCTGTTATCCCCGGGGTAGCTTTTATCCGGTAAGCCACGGCCCTTCCACTCAGTACCGTGGGATCACTAAGCCCGACTTTCGTCTCTGCTCGACGCGTTGGTCTTGCAGTCAAGCTCCCTTATGCCTTTGCACTCTTTGGCTGGTTTCCATTCAGCCTGAGGGAACCTTTGGGCGCCTCCGTTACCTTTTGGGAGGCGACCGCCCCAGTCAAACTGCCCACCTGGCACGGTCCTCCATCCGGATTACGGTATGGAGTTAGAGTCTAAACATAATCAGGGTGGTATTTCACCGTTGGCTCCACCAAGGCTAGCGCCCTAGCTTCAAAGCCTCCCACCTATCCTACACAGACCATGCCCAAACTCAATGCCAAGCTGCAGTAAAGCTCCACGGGGTCTTTTTGTCCTGCTGCGGGTAGGCCGCATCTTCACAGCCATTTCAATTTCGCCGGGTCCCTCGTTGAGACAGTGCTCTAGTTGTTACACCGTTCGTGCGGGTCGGAACTTACCCGACAAGGAATTTCGCTACCTTAGGACCGTTATAGTTACGGCCGCCGTTCACCGGGGCTTCAGTTCAAAGCTTCGCGTTGCCGCTAACCTCTCCCTTTAACCTTCCGGCACTGGGCAGGTGTCAGCCCCTATACTGCGCCTTTCGGCTTAGCAGAGACCTGTGGTTTTGTTAACCAGTCACTAGAGCCTGTTCACTGCGACCCCCAGACGCTCTTTGCATCACGTCCAGAGGCACCCCTTCTCCCGAAGTTACGGGGCTAATTTGCCTAATTCCTTAACGAAGGTTCTCCCGTTCGCCTTAGTATACTCTACTCGTCTACCAGTGTCGGTTTGCGGTACGGGCACCTGAAGTTCATCACTTAGGGGCTTTTCTCGGCAGCAAGGCTCAACTCACTTACGCCTCAGGGGCTCGCCACACAGCCTCAACTCAACCCGCGGATTTTCCTACGGGTCTCATCGTCTGACGCTGCATGCACCTGCACTACCAATCGCAGGCTGGCCTACCTCGCTGCGTCCCCCCATCGCTCCCTCCAGGTGGTGCCGGAATGTTGACCGGCTGTCCATCGCCTACGCCTTTCGGCCTCGGCTAAGGACCCGACTAACCCGACGCGGAATGACCTGGCGTCGGAAACCTTAGACATACGGCGAACACGGTTCTCACGTGTTTTACGCTACTCATGCCTGCATTCTCACTTCTGCCCGCTCCAGCCGTCCTTCCGGTCGACCTTCTCTGCTGGCAGAACGCTCCCCTACCACTCCAGCTTACGCTGAAGTCCATGGCTTCGGTATCAAGCTTAGCCCCGTTAAATTTTCCGCGCAGGATCACTAGACCAGTGAGCTATTACGCACTCTTTAAAGGGTGGCTGCTTCTAAGCCAACCTCCTGGTTGTTCAAGTAACCCCACATCGTTTCCCACTTAGCTTGAATTTGGGGACCTTAGCCGATGATCTGGGCTGTTTCCCTTTTGACCACGAAACTCATCTCCCGTAGTCCGACTGCCATGCTCTGGAGTACCGGCATTCGGAGTTTGATTGGGTTTGGTAAGCTATAAGCCCCCTAGCCCATTCAGTGCTCTACCTCCGGTACTGAACACATGACGCTAGCCCTAAAGCTATTTCGGGGAGAACAAGCTATCTCCGAGTTCGTTTGGCATATCACCTCTACCCACAGCTCATCCCCTAATTTTGTAACATTAGTAGGTTCGGGCCTCCACGAGCGGTTAGACTCGCTTCACCCTGGCCATGGGTAGCTCACCCGGTTTCGTGTCTAATCCCTGCGACTATGCGCCCTATTCAGACTCGCTTTCGCTACGGCTTCGGGTGTAACTCCCTTAACCTTGCCACAAAGATTAACTCGCAGGCTCATTCTCCAAGAGGCACGCCGTCAGGCCTAGTGGCGCGCACCCGGCTTTCACCGGAGCACCGACCCACCATTAGCCCTTCGACTGCTTGTAGGCTTCCGGTTTCAGGTTCTATTTCACTCCCCTAACAGGGGTACTTTTCACCTTTCCCTCACGGTACTTGTGCACTATCGGTCGCCAAGTGTATTTAGCCTTGGAGAGTGGACTCCCCAGCTTCCTGCCGGATTAGCGTGCCCGGCAGTACTCAGGTACCCAGCGGGAGGGCTCTTGCTTTCGCATACAGGACTGTCACCTTCTTTGGTTGGCTGTCCCACACCATTTTGCTAGCAAGAACTTTTGTAACTCCCATTTGCCAGGCCCTACAACCCCACGCAAGCAAGCCTGCATGGTTTGGGCTCTTCCCCGTTCGCTCGCCACTACTGAGGGAATAATCTCTTTTCCTCTGGGTACTTAGATGTTTCAGTTCCCCAGGTTCCCTTCTCACTGCCTATGTGTTCAGCAGCGGATACTGGAGGTTCGCTCCAGTGGGTTTCCCCATTCGGAAATCCCCGGATCAAAGCCTGTTCACGGCTCCCCGAGGCTTATCGCAGTGACCCACGTCCTTCTTCGGCACTTGGCGCCAAGGCATCCACCGAAAGCCCTTAGTAGCTTCCCCACGTGATGCGGAGAATTCGATACTCTTTCTTTTGCTTTCTTTCTTTCGAAATCGTTCTGGCTTCTTTCGATTTCAGACTTGACCTACAACAACTATTCGGTTTGTAAGGTTCTATGGACCCTTTCGGGTCCTGCAGCCTTGGCTCCGAAGAGCCCGGCTGCGTTGTAAGGTACGAATACCTTAGCAACTGAAGAGTGGCAAGAAAGTTCAGAGAACTCCGTTTTCCCAGCGTTCTCTCACCGCGAGAGAACGATTTAGATTTTGGAGTAGAGCTTCCATCCGAAGACGGATGCTCGGGTCTCCATAGAAAGGAGGTGATCCAGGCGCACCTTCCGGTACACCTACCTTGTTACGACTTCGTCCCAGTCACCAACCCCACCCTCGACGGCTCCTTCCCTTACGGGTTAGGATACCGGCTTCAGGTGTTGCCAGCTCCCATGACGTGACGGGCGGTGTGTACAAGGCCCGGGAACGTATTCACCGCAGTATAGCTGACCTGCGGTTACTAGCAACTCCATCTTCATGCAGGCGGGTTGCAGCCTGCAATCTGAACTGAGGACAGCTTTGAGGATTGGCTCCACCTCGCGATTTCGCTACCTACTGTACTGCCCATTGTAGCGTGTGTGTAGCCCAGGACATAAAGGCCATGCTGACTTGACGTCATCCCCACCTTCCTCCGGCTTAAGACCGGCGGTCCCGCGTGACACATATAACACACGGCGAGGGTTGCGCTCGTTAGCGGACTTAACCGAACATCTCACGACACGAGCTGACGACAGCCATGCAGCACCTGTGCAAGCTCCCCGAAGGGTCGGTCTGCTTTCGCTTCCCTACCACTTGCATGTCAAGCCCTGGTAAGGTTCTTCGTGTAACATCGAATTAAACCACACGCTCCGCTGCTTGTGCGGGCCCCCGTCAATTCCTTTGAGTTTTAACCTTGCGGCCGTAGTCCCCAGGCGGTAGACTTATCGCGTTAGCTACGGCACAGATGGATTTGAACCCACCTACGCCAAGTCTACATCGTTTACGGCTAGGACTACCGGGGTCTCTAATCCCGTTTGCTACCCTAGCTTTCGCGTCTGAGCGTCAGAAATGTGCCAGGAAGCCGCTTTCGCCACTGGTGTTCCTCCGGATATCTACGCATTTCACCACTACACCCGGAATTCCACTTCCCTCTCACACTCTCAAGCCTGGTAGTTTTGAACGACCTCTCCCAGTTAAGCCAGGAGCTTTCACATCCAACTTTCCAAGCCGCCTACACGCGCTTTACGCCCAGTAAATCCGGATAACGCTCGCCTCCTACGTTTTACCGCGGCTGCTGGCACGTAGTTAGCCGAGGCTTATTCTCAGGGTACTGTCCTTCCTCATCCCCTGCAAAAGCGCTTTACAACCCGAAGGCCTTCATCGCGCACGCGGCGTTGCTGGTTCAGGCTTTCGCCCATTACCAATATTCCCTACTGCTGCCACCCGTAGGTGTCTGGCCCGTGTTTCAGTGCCAGTGTGGGGGGCCACCCTCTCAGGTCCCCTACCCGTCATCGCCTTGGTAGGCCATTACCCTACCAACTAGCTGATGGGACGCAGGCCCCTCCCGAAGTGAATCTGGATCCTTTACTTATCCCTCTCAAACGAGAATAAGCACATGGGGTATTAGCAGTCCTTTCGAACTGTTATCCCCCGCTTCGGGGCAGGTCACCAACGCGTTACTCACCCGTTCGCCACTGTAGCTCCGAAGAGCTACCGTTCGACTTGCATGTATTAGGCACGCCGCCAGCGTTCATCCTGAGCCAGGATCAAACTCTCCGCAAATTCTTTTTATCACTCCTAAGAGTGTTTCAAGTTCACGGTCTTTTACTGGTATTGACGGTGTTTCCTTACCTTCTTACCACTCTTCAGTTGTTAAGGTGCCTTCCATATTAGGGTCTAGGCAGTCTTTCATGTGTCCAGGGCGTTTTGGCATAATAAAACGCCGATGTTTATCGGCACCGGCGCCCTGACGTTTGCTTCAAAAGTTGCCTTCCCCACCCGGAAAACTAGCTGTTCATTTGTGATTGGTCTGCCGTTTGGCGAGACCGTTTCGCAGTGAGGCCAGTATTATACATGCCCCTGGACGATCTGTCAAGGGTGTTTCGGAATTTGTCTGACATTTGCTTTTCGCAGGGATGTCGTTCCGGCTGCACGTACTTCCAGTTTGGAAGTTCTATTGATTTCATCGATCTGCCTTTCGGCGAGATCGGAGGTCATCGAAGTATCCTGATTATACAGGGTCTGCCTTGATCTGTCAAGGGTTTGTCAAACCTTATGAGAGGACACTTAGGTTGTGATGGGACATTGGTTTTTTGCCTTTGTCTCGGCGCCGTTCTTTCGGGCGCCCGCCCGGTAAAGGGCAACGAGGGGTAATTATATGCACTTCGAGGAGTTTGTCAAGGTTTTTGCAGAAATTGCTTACCAACTCGTTTTTTTTGTTCCGGCAGTGGGCTTTGGGCCGCCCGCCGTGCCCTCTCTTGCAACAGGGCAACGAGGCATAATTATAGGCAAGCCTGCCGATCTGTCAAGGCTTTTGCAGGGATGCTTATGGGATTCTTAGACGGGGGCGCGCCATCCGCATTACTGTCGGCCATTCAAAGATCCTCTCGGCGATCCTGCCCCCGTCAGGTGAACATCTCAATGGACATTGAAGGGGAGCCGGGAACGAACGGCTGTGGTGGGTTGGCTGGATCTGGTAAATCGATAGCCTTTAAATGGTAGCCGCTGACCCATCGATCGAGCGCAATTACTCACCGCCATTTAATGCGTGTATCCTTGACGGCCTGGGTAATTATGCTATAATAATATCCGCAGTCCTAATCAGACCAGACAATTCATTCATTATTTTTTATCTTTTTTTGGGCCAACCAGGCGTCCGTCCTTTTATTGGTTTATTCGACCGGCGCCCGCTGCCCACTCAATGCCAATGTCATCGCGGCCAACATTACCGGTGCGTCCGTAGCTCAGAAAGGTAGAGCGCCCGTCTCCCCCAGGGGAGCAGGAGGTCGAGGGTTCGATCCCCTCTGGATGCATTCGATTTCCCCCCGGTCGGCGAAGGGCCGGGGACCCGAAATCCCCTCCTCCTTTTGGTTGCTCGAAACGCCGCTCTCCAACCGAGGGCGGCGTTTCACTTTGCTCCGATCTACATAGGGCAGCCACGGTTTTGTGCGGGTGGGAATGGTTCCTACCCGCATAAAATATTCAACTTCGAATTCTCCCGCCCAATTCAGGAAAAGAGGAGTATAATAGAACATAATAACTATATTGGCAGTTTCAATAGAACTAGGATGCCTCGATGAACAATCGGCCCAATTTAATCCTGTTCGCAGCCCTGGCATGGATCGTGATCATCGGCTTCGTTCTCTTCACAGACGGCGGTCAAACGACCGCGCCGCAGGTTGTATCCCAGTCCGCCTCGGCTGCGGCGCTGGCCGCACCGGTCGCTCAGCCAGCCCCGGCGCAGCCTGCTGCGTCCGGTGGGCAGGGCGGCTATATGCCGGAGGGCA